>NZ_BLRH01000064.1 GCF_025996515.1 Rhizohabitans arisaemae | reverse complement strand
CCGTCCGTGGTCGCCCAGGCGATCGCCGGCTCGACCAGGCGCCGTCCCAAGGGCGGTTACAACGTCGACGTCGGCTTCGGGGTGGTGAACCCCGAGGGCGCGCTGCGGAAGGCCGGGGAGTTCGCGGCGCACGCGCAGGCCGCGACCCCCGGCGGTGCGGTGATCGACACCGCGGGCTATTTCGGGGGCGGCCCCGGGAGCCAGAAAATCAACGCGATCCAGCACGAAACGAC
>NZ_BLRH01000063.1 GCF_025996515.1 Rhizohabitans arisaemae | reverse complement strand
TCGGCCCAGGCGGAGCAGCTGCGCGCCAAGACCGACGCCCACATCGCCTCGCTGGCCGCCGCGAACCCGGCGCTCAAGGGCAAGTCCTTCGTGTACGCGGCGACGAACCAGGCCGACCAGCTCAACGTGTTCCGCGCCGACGACCCGCGGGTGGCGCTCCTGGTCCAGCTGGGCATGACCGTCAGCCCGAGCGTGGCCGAGCTCGACGCCGACCCCAAGGCCGGGTCGTACTTCTACCCCCTCAGCTTCGAGAACG
>NZ_BLRH01000062.1 GCF_025996515.1 Rhizohabitans arisaemae | reverse complement strand
CTCACCCCGTTCGAGTTGTACGGCGAGTATTACCTGCTGTCGTACAAGAACGGGTCCGGAAACGCAGACCTAAGTAAGTTCCACAACGACGGCTCGTACAACAGCGTGTGGCAGCACAACTGGACAACAGGGTGGACAACACTCACCCCGTTCGAGTTGTACGGCGAGTATTACCTGCTGTCGTACAAGAACGGGTCCGGAAACGCAGACCTAAGTAAGTTCCACAACGACGGCT
>NZ_BLRH01000061.1 GCF_025996515.1 Rhizohabitans arisaemae | reverse complement strand
AAGGCGAGGCCGACAGGCGTAGTCGATGGATAACGGGTTGATATTCCCGTACCCGCGGGCGCGCGCCAATATCGAGGCCGGTGATACTAAGGGTGTCAGTGGGGTCGGTGTCCACCTTCGGGTGGGTGCCGGTTTTCGTTGTGCCCGGCCTGATCCGGTAGTAGGTAAGCGATGGGGTGACGCAGGAGGGTAGCCCATCCCGGGCGGTGGTTGTCCCGGGGTAAGCATGTAGGGCGAGAGGC
>NZ_BLRH01000060.1 GCF_025996515.1 Rhizohabitans arisaemae | reverse complement strand
TTCGCTGCCAGGCCTTGTCGGTCAGCTCACCTCGTCGTACCACGAGTGATCATCTAACCGCACCCACCGTGATCATTTGTCAGACATCGCCTAATGGGCACCTGCGCCATCCCCAACCCTCCCGGTAGAGGATTTGCTACACTCTCGGTGTGGAAGAGTGGGAGATCCGCGTCACCAACGAGTTCCTAGCCTGGGTCAACGCCTTGGACGAGAAGTCCAAGGCTCAAGTGGTCGACGCCATCGACCGACTGGCCGAGGGAGGTCCCGGGCTGGGGAGGCCCCTGGTCGACCGGCTGGAAGGCTCGCAGGTCCACAACCTCAAAGAGCTGCGGCCGGGCTCGGCGGGACGCTCGGAGATTCGGGTCATCTTCGTGTTCGATCCCTGGCGTTCAGCGATCCTGCTGGTCGGCGGAGACAAATCGGGAGACTGGTCTGGCTGGTACCGGCGGGCGATCCCACAAGCCGAAGAGCTGTACGCGCAGTATGTGAAAGAACGGGAAGAAGAGGAGGGCCAGCGATGACGAACTTTCCCAAGTGGAGCGATATACGCCCCGGCATCGTCGCCGACGCCGGGGGCGAGCAGGCGGTCGCCGAAGCCCGCAAGCGCAACCAGGCCTACATCGACGGCCACCGCCTCGCCGAACGCCGTACCGCCCTGGACCTGACCCAACTTGAGGTGGCCGAGAGGATGGGCGTCACCAAGAGCCGCGTCTCCCAGATCGAACGCGGAGAGGTCTCCACCGTCGAGGCCATCGCCCGCTACGTTCAAGCGCTCGGCGGCCATCTCCAGATCTCGGCCGTCTTCGGCGACGACCTGTACATCTTGCGCGGCACCGACACCCACGCTGCGTAACTCCTGCGCACGCCTGTGGGTGCCCGAAACTCGGTCGTCGGGCTGACCTGGGGTTTGACATTCCCGTTCTTGCGGACATGATCGCTGTTCATGGCGTTGTGGCTTGTTGGAGGTCCTAACAAAATGATCTAGAGCCAAATCCCATGGCACTGCTGGTCGTTGACCTCCGCGTGAAGAAGGGCGAGCAACTGCCGTGGATCGTGCCGGACAGCCTATGGGAGCGGATCGAGCCGCTGCTGCCGAAGGTGGAGCGGCGCCGACACCACCCGGGCCGGAAACGGCTGGATGACCGGCTGGCGTTGCAGGGCCGGCGGGTCATCGCGCTGGACGGCGAGACCGTCCGGCTGCTGCGTGGCCATGAGCGGGCCGAGCGGAAGCGGCTGGGCAACGCCTGGCAGGAATCGGGGCCGATCTTCGCGCGAGCCGACGGGTCACCGCTGCGGCCGGACTTTCTCACCGTCCGGTTCCATAGGTTGGTGCACGCCAGTGGGCTCCCGCCGATCCGGTTACACGATCTGCGACACGGTACCGCGACCCTCGCCCTGGCCACCGGTTCGGATCTGCGCGTGGTCCAGGGCACGCTCGGGCACGGAAGCATCGTGGTGACCTCCGACATCCACACCACGGTGCTGCCGGAGGTGTATCACCAGTCCGCGCAGGCCATCGCGCGGTTGGTCCTGGCCAGAGCCCGCAAGACCGCCCGGAAAGCCCGGAAGGCAGCCGCCTGACCGAATGACCCAGATGTGACCCACACATGTCTCACGATCAGCAAGATACTTTCCGATACACGACGTATCAGCAGGTCAGAGTGGTGGGGCGCCTGGGACTCGAACCCAGAACCTACGGATTAAAAGACGAATTTCTTAGTGCCACTTAGTGTCGCAGGCTATCTATCATTCCATACAGATTTGCCGCCGTCAAAATGCCCGATCAGGATGTGCGATGTTGTCGCGTATCGCATGCCCATGAGCAACCACCGAGCAACCATCAGGCACCCCGTCCGGCTTTACTGAAACACGATTACCTATTCTCGACCTTGGGTTCTATCCCAAAGAAACGCCTCCACCATCAGCGGGAACCCGCTGGCATCGGGTCAGCAGGCCGATGGTGATCTGCGGGTCCAGGTGCCGCTCCATGCTGAAGCCAGGCTCGCGTAACCCGTTCCCGGCGTCAGTCTCGAAGTGCAACGTCGACAAGTTGTACTGCACAAGGGACGCAGTACGCCCTGTGGACGCCCAACATACGGGCGTCACAACTATCTTTGCCTTCACCTACAATTGGACCTTATTTTGCCTGTATCACGATGCCAGAGAGCTGATCTCTTCATTAATCTGCACCGCGCTCACCAAGCACTGGCATGGATGAGGTTTGGCAGGAGCAGTGTAACGAATCCGACGATGACTGACTCCGCGATCCTCGAGCATGCGAAGCTCGAGGTATATACCGTTTTCCGCATATGAGGATCTTTGGGATTCTTCGGTGTGTCGAGTTGGTAGCGGGCTCGGCAGTCGGCAGCCTGCTTGCGTGTGAGACAACCCGCGCAGTTCGGTGTCCCATCGGTCGAGAAACTGCTGGGGGCGTTGCCGGTGGTGGCCGGCTTCTGCTCCCGGTTGAAGATCCGTGATGTGGTCGATGATGCCTGTCCAGTGCGTGACCTGGCCGGACTCTCGCACGGGCAGGTGATCGAGACGCTGGTGGCCAACCGGCTGACCTCTCCGGCTCCGCTGGTGCATGTGCGGGAATGGGCGCGGGAATGGGCGGTGGCCGAGACGCTCGGGGTGGAGGCCGACCTGCTCAACGACGACCGGATCGGACGGGCGCCGGACGCGATCGCCCCGCACCTGGACCGGATCACCGGTTCGATCGGCCTCACCGCGATCCAGGAGTTCGGGATCGATGTGACCCGGCTGCACTGGGACATGACCTCGATCTCGATGCACGGCGCCTACCCCGACAACCAGGACGGGTTCCCGGCCGTGAGGTTCGGCCATCCCAAGGATCGCCGCCCCGACCTGAAGCAGATCCAGGCCGGAATCGCGGTCAGCGGAGATGGCGGGATCCCGGTCTTCCACCGGGCCTTCGACGGCGGAGCGGGCGAGGTCGGCCAGGTCGTCCCCGTGATGAGGGCGCTGCAGGAACTGGCAGACCGGCGCCGCATGCTGATCATCGGGGATTCCAAACTGATCTCCTACGGCAATCTGGCCGCGATGGACGGCGACGGGGTGGACTTCATCGCCCCGGCGTCCAAGACCTACGTGGCGGTGAGCGAACTTGCCGGCCTGTCCCTGGACGGCGCGACCAGGGTCGACCACACCGCTCAGCGTGACCGGGCCAAACCCGCCGACCAGCGCGGGACCTGGCATGTCCTTAAAGACGCCATGACGCTTGCCGGCCCGCGCAAACGCGACCCGGTGCTGCGCTTACGCAGGGTGTTCGTGCACTCCTCGGCCTGCGCCGGCGCCGCGGCCACCGCCCGGGCCTTGAAACTCGGCAAGGCCGCAGACGACCTGCAACGGCTGGAATGCGGCCTGGGCTCGCGGCACTACCCGACCCCCGCCGCGGTCGAAGCCCGGATCGCGGTCATCGGCAAGACCCGCAGGGTCGCCGCCTATCTCCAGACCGAGACCAGCGTGGATCCCGGCACCGGCAAATCCACCCTGGCCTGGAGCTTCGACCAGGAGGCGATGGACGCCGAAACCGCCACCGACGGCTGGTACGCCCTGCTCACCAACCTGCCCCCCGACCAGGCCGACGCCGCCGCCGTCCTGACCCTCTACAAAGGACAGGAAGCGGTCGAACGCCGCTACTCCGCCTTCAAAGGCCCCCTGGCCGTGGCGGCCCTCTACCTCAAGAACAACCGGCGCATCGCCGCCCTGGTCACCGTCATCTGCCTGGCCCTGCTCATCTTCTGCCTGATCGAACGCCAGGTCAGGCACGCCCTAGCCGGATAAGCCCAGACCAGAGTCGAGGGCCTGTATGCCGAACGAGCGGCCATCCCCACCGGCAAGCTCATCCTCGACGCACTCGCCACCATGAAGATCATTCCCGGCAACGGCCAGGACCCGCCGATCATCCCGCAACCGACAGCCCTCCAACTCCGCTTGCTCGACCTCCTCGACACCGACCCTCGGCAGCTTCGCTGACGATCATCGATGCGCGGAAAACGGGGGCTAGACACCGTCACGATCACCGTTCAGGGGCACGCCCCTCCCCACGACACGCGAACGCGCGCGAACAGGCGTGGGGACTGAAAACTGGCCACCAGTGGTGACCTCAACCTGGCCACCTGCGGCTACTTTTACACGGCCACGGACAGCGCGCCCGGCCTGCTCTCGCAGGCCGGGCCACTGTCGCCGCCGCTAAGTAAGCCCGCGGCGGCTGCCGTGCTCAGCCGAGATCAGCGTCCCACGGACGTCGAAGGCGCGGGACCTCCGCGCAGCTGATAGTGCGCGTCGACGACGGTGCAGGGCATTACTTTGCCGGTGATCAGCAGGCGGCGGAACACCAACCTGGCCCGTGGTCCCTCGGGGGCGGGGCCGGATTCGGAGATCTCCATGAGCAGGGTCTGGCCGTTGCTGATGTACTGGGGATGGATAGCGACATTGTTTTCGTCGGTCACCTCGGCCACCTTCTCGTGGACGGAGTTCATCCACTCCTGGGGCGTCGTCGGCCACTCGCCCCCAACAAGCTGGCCCCGGTCCTTCTGGCAGCCTTTTCCAGGCTTGAGATACGTGATGTCGGCGGGGACACCCATCTTGGCGAGGTCCAACTCCAGCTTGTCTGCGCCCTTGAACTCCTTGATCTGCACGCTGATCGTGCCGTCGGTGTCCTTGGTCACCGCGTACGCCGGGCTCTGCATGCCCGTCAGCAGTGGTACCACGATGGCCGCCGCAGCGGCGAGCCCGGCCACCGCCGCTCCCACGAACACGCGGCGAACAGTACGGCGGCGGCGTTCGGCCCGCGCGGCGAATTCGACTTTCAGATCCATCAGCACCTGCTCCTCGAAACTCATTTACCGGTTCCTTCCATGACGAAGGGCAGTTCTTTGAGCGTTCGGCGGGCGCGGTGCAGCCGTACCATGGCGGTCCCCGACCGGATGCCGAGGGAGTTCGCGGCTTCGGTGACCGTCAGCTGATCGAGGACGACCAACTCCAGCACGGCGCGTTCCCCCTCGGGCAGCCGGGCCATGGCCTGGAAGGCCCGCCGGGCAGGCTGCTCCGCGTCGATGCGCTCCTCCAGCCGGGCGATGTCATCGCTGTCCAGCGGCCGTCGCCTGCTCACGCGGTCGGTCAGCTGGGACTCCCTCAACGACCTGCGCCGCTCAGCTGAGAGCGTGTTGCGTGCTACTCCGTACAGCCAGGCGACCTCGCTGCCCCGTCCCGGCCGGTAAGTATGAGCGGACTCCATCACCGCCAGAAACACATCCGCCACCAGGTCGGCGACCATATGGGGGTCATCGACCCGGCGGGCGAGGAATCGCGTGATCCCTTCCACGTGCCGCCGGTAGAAGGCCTCGAACGCCACAGAGTCTGTGGCGAACTCCGCCTGTTTACGACGCACCGGCCATGCTCCCTTCGTCGATCTACGCCCATACTTGGTAGGAAGCGACCAAAGGCTTACAAGCGGACGTCGTGGACGCCTGCCCGAGAGGTGGTGAGTACTGGCTGGGAGCAGCGCTGCATGACGGTTTGATGCAGTACTGCCGATTGTGGTTTCGTTAGAGATCCTGCGATCTTGGGGCCTTGCGATGCCATCGCCACTACAGCGAGGGGTCAAATCAATGCAGCAGGTGAAGCAGGCCACCACCCCCATAACCCGCAATTCAGATCACCTTGTCGCAGCACCCAGCCCAGAGTCGGCGTCGCCATGCACAGCAACGGGAACTCGGACCTCCACCAGCGGCCTGACACCACTCGGGCCTTCCCAGACACCTGCTCCGCGGTCCTAAAACCAGGACGAACCAGATTCGGAAACCCCCGAAACGACAAGATCCCGCCCGATCGCGATGATCAGACGGGATCCCGTCAAACTTCAGTCCAGCCGTCTCATGAACGGCCCTGGGTGGGGTGTTCACAAGAGTGTGCAGCCTGCCCGGAATGGGCCCGCCGGAAGATCGCTTCCCGCGTAAGGAACGATCGTTTCCCGAACCAGTCGGCGTGGTCGGCCCTTGCACGGCACCGCTCAATTACGTCAGCCCCGAGCAGAGTGACATTATCTGGTGCTGGATGTCGAACCGATTCATCCCTCCTGTCCATCGCCCGCCGGTGCGCCGAACCACGCCGTCAGTGCACGGCGCAGCCCTGCCGAACGGCATCCAGTCGGCGCGAGGGTGCTCATGCACACTCAGGCGCAGTCAGCCCTGATGGCGCCCGGCCCCGAGGTCACCGCCCTGCGGGAGCTGTTCGGCCACCTGCTCGGAGAAGACCACCTGCTGCGCGGCATCGCCGAGATGCTGCACGGCTCGGACGTCCGCTACGACATGGAGGCCGCCCGGCCACACCCGCTGATCGGCCGGTTTCCAAGGAGGCGGCGGCGTGAGCGGCCACGACCCCTACACCTATGTGACGGCAACGATCGGGAACGGCCGTACGCGCCTGGACGTGAGCTTTCACACGGCCAAGCTGGACGTCCACGCCTTCGTGGTCGGCAACCGGCGGCCGTGCCTGGACCTGTCCAGCGAGGAAGCCCTGGTGTCGATCACCACGACGGGATGCGGGCAGCCAGTCACCGAACAGGACGTGGCCCTGGCGCGGAAGATCTTCAACGCGGCTGCCCGTTACCTGGCCGACTGCGAACGGCTCCACGCCGCACAGCAGACGGACGCGCTGACCGCGCTGGAGCCGGACGCGGCCTGACCTCGGGCGGGGCCGCTGGAAGCGCCAACTTCCCGCGGCCCCCGATCACTTCTCTCCCAAGACATCCCGATCTTTGAAAGAGGTGTTCAGTTTATGCTGCGCAAACTTCCCGGGGACTACACCAAGGATCTGGTGTCGACCACGCCGACATCGGTGGTGTTTCAGCCGACCGTGGTCAAGACCCCCCGCTGGCTGACCGTGCTGTCCCTGGTGTGGCGGGCCTGCTCGGGTCTGGTCGGCTCGATGCTGGCTCACCCGATCGTGTGGGGGCTGGCCGTCGCCCTGGCCGTGCTGGTCTGGTACACCGGCTGGCTGGCCTCCCTGCTCCTGGTGGTCGCGGTGGTTGCCGGGCTCCTGGTGTGGCGGCGCCTGGACCGTGGCCGGTTCGATCGGTGGATCGGCTGGCGCCTGCTGGGGTTCTGGCGGTGGCTGTGGGTCTACCGCCGTCACTGGCAACCCGTCATGGTCGTGTCCGGACTGGCCGCCCGTATCGGCGGACGCGAATACCTCCCGACCCTGGTCAAGGTCCGCTGTACCCCGGTGGCCGACGTGGTGATGGTCAAGATGCTCCACGGCCAACCCCTGTCGGCCTGGGCCGAACGCTCCGAGCACCTGGCGCACGGCTTCAGCGCCAAATACTGCCGGGTGCGTTCGGTCAAGCCGGGTACGGCGGTGCTGACCCTGCCGCACACCGATCTTCTGGCCTCGGTCGTCCCTGCGCTCCCGATCCCCGAACAGGTGAACCTCAAGGCCGTTGCGGTCGGGCGGTGCGACGACGGGCAGACGCTGAAACTGAAGGTCCACGGAACCCACGTCCTGATCGTCGGCGCCACGGGCGCGGGCAAGGGGTCGTGGCTGTGGTCAACCATCCGGGGGATGCTTCCCGCGATCCGGGACGACCTTGTGCAGGTGTGGGCGCTCGACCCCAAGCTGATGGAGCTGTCCTACGGGCGGCGCCTGTTCCACCGCTACGCCTCCTCCCCTGAGGACTGCGCGGAGCTGCTCGAAAACGCGGTGGAGGTGATGCAGGCGCGGGCGGAACGGATGGCCGGCAAGGTGCGCGACCACACCCCCACACCCGAGTCGCCGTTCCTGCTGGTGATCGTCGATGAGGTCGCGTTCCTGACCGCCTACCAGCAGGACAAGGGTCTCAAAGCGCGGGTGAACGCGACGCTCGCGACGCTGACCACACAGGGTCGGGCGGTCGGGGTCGGGGTCATGGCGGCTCTTCAGGACCCGCGCAAGGATGTGATCAGCATTAGGAATCTGTTCCCCGACAAGATCGCGCTCCGGCTGGACGAGTCGGAACAGGTCGACATGGTGCTCGGTGACGGGGCGCGGGACCGTGGCGCGCTGGCCGACCAGATTTCCCCTCGGCCGCAGATCGGGGCCGGTGTCGGGTACCTGCGGCTGGAAACCGATCCCGAACCGGTGCGGGCACGCGCGGCCTACGTCACCGATGCCGACATCCGGCAGATGGAGGCCGAGTACGGGATTCCGGGTGAGACGGCCTGATGACCGCGACCGAGCCGACATCGGCGCAGATTCGGCGGGTCCCCCGTGCGGTGCGGGCCGCGATGCCGGTGGCCCTGGACGTCGTCGTGGAAGCCGCCAAACAGAACGGGGTGTGCACCCGTCCACTGGAGTTCGAACGCCTCGACCTTCACGGCGGCCGTACCGAACGGGTGCTGATCCCCTGCGGCGCACGGCTGGCAAGCGTCTGCGAACCCTGCGCCAGACAGGCCGCGACCCTGAGGCGGGCACAGTGCCGGGAAGGCTGGCACCTGGCCGTCGAACCGGTCGCGGACCGCGACGTCCCCAACGACCATCAAATGTTCCTCGCGACAGAGCGAGCCGACGCGCAACGGCTCCTCGATCGTGCACACCAGGACGGCGGCGACACGGCGACCTATCAAGAGGTCGTCGAGCTGCTGGACGGCGACCTCAACGCCGCTGGGGTACGGGGACGGCTCGCCCTGGAGACTCCGGCTCGGCGGGCCCGGTCGACCAGGCGTCGCCAGGATGCCCCCGACCTGCCTCGGCGGCGGGTCGAACCCCGCACGGTCGGCCGGACCTACACCGGTGCGGACGGGCGGGGCTACCGGCCAAGCCTGTTCGTCACCCTCACCTGCGACACCTACGGCAAGGTGAAGGCCGACGGGACACCGGTCAACCAGGACACCTACGACTACCGGCGGGCTGCGAGGGACGCGATCCACTTCCCCCGGGTCGTGGACCGGTTCGTGCAGAACCTGCGTCGGGTCGCCGGTTTCGACGTCCAATACTTCGCCGCGGTGGAGCCGCAACGGCGGCTGGCTCCTCACCTGCATCTCGCGATGCGGGGGACCATGCCCCGGGCCGACGTGAAGGCGGTGGCCGCGGCGACCTACCACCAAGTCTGGTGGCCCTCTGCCGACGTGGTCCGCTTCGCGGGGGATCACCTGCCGGTCTGGGCGGAAGGCGCCGGCTACCTCGACCCCGACACCGGTGAGGTCCTGCCCACCTGGGATGAGGCCCTTGACGACCTCGACGACGACCCGGACGCCGTACCGTTCCACGTCGTCAGGCTCGGGCCGCAGGTCGACGTCAAAGGGGTGCTTGCCGGATCGCCGGATGCGGGCCGGTGTCTCTCCTACCTGTCCAAGTACCTGACCAAGTCGGTGGCCGACTGCCACGAACCGGACACCGACGCTCAACGGCGGCACGTGGAACGGCTCATGGACGTGCTGCGGTATGAGCCGTGCTCGCCCTCGTGCCCCAACTGGCTGCGCTACGGGGTGCAGCCCAAAGATGCCAAGCCGGGCATGGCTCCGGGCCGGTGCCGCGGTAAGGCGCACAAGCCCGCGCACCTGGGCTACGCGGGGCGGCGGGTGCTGGTGTCCCGCAAATGGTCCGGCAAGACCCTGGCAGAGCATCGGGCGGACCGTCGCGCCTGGGTGCTGGAACAACTCGGCGTTGCCGTCGACTCGGACCACGACCCGGACCGGTACCTGTGGCGGCCGATCGACCCGGGAAGCCCGAAAGCCTCCCCGTTGGCTGCTCGGCTGCTGCGCGCGATCGCTGATCGGCAACGATGGCGCGCTCAACTCCAGGCCGTACAGGACGGTCAACCACCAACCGACATCCCGGCAACACGAGAGGCGGCCTGACATGGAGCAACTGTTCTACCGGCCCAAGGATGCCGCGCTCATGCTCGGTGTCAGCCGTACGGCGGTCTTCCGGTTGATCAAGACCGGCGAACTCAAGTCGGTCAAGGAAGACGGCTACCGTCTCGTTCCGGGGTGGGCGCTGCGCGAGTTCGCCCGTGCCCTGGAGACCAAGGCGGGACTGATCCGGGATGAGGCGGCCTGATGGCAGGCAGGAAGCCCAATAATCGATCCTCGATCTACCTCGGCAGTGACGGTAAGTGGCACGGCTGGGTCACGATGGGGCTCAAGGACGACGGCACACCTGATCGTCGGCATCGTGAGGGCAAGACAGAAACCGAAGTCACCGCGAAGGTTCGAGAGCTGGAGAAGGAGCGGGATTCGGGGAAGACCACCAAGCCGGGCAAGGTGCCGACCGTCCGGGAGTGGATGCGAACGTACCTGGATGAGATCGCGCCACTACGTGTGAGTCAGCTGACGCTTGACAGCACCTACCGGCCCAAGGTCGAGCGGTGGATCATCCCACGGCTTGGGGCTCATCGGCTCGATCGGCTTCGACCCGAACATCTGGACCCCTTCTACGCCGGTTTGGCCAAAGAGGGCCTTGCCCTGAATACGATCTTGCAAATCCATCGGATCCTGTCACGCGCTCTCAAGATCGCTGTACGGCGTGAGCTGATCGCGCGCAACGTCTGCGGGATGATCGACGCTCCCCCCGGTGAAGAGTCGGAGATTGAGCCGCTATCGCGGGATGAAGCCCAAGACATCCTCGATCTGGTCAAGGAACGCCGGAACGGCACGCGTTGGTCCGTGGCGCTCGCCCTGGGGCTCCGGCAAGCCGAGTCGCTCGGGCTGCGGTGGAAGTACGTGGACCTGGTCAAGGGAACGGTCCGGGTCTTCTGGCAACTGAAGCGTCTCCGGTACCGGCACGGCTGCGCAGACCCCCACGCCTGCGGGGCTCGGCTGCACCGCTACCCCTGCCCGAAGGAATGCCCCAAAGCCAAGCGCACATCCGGTCGGCGGCATCACTGCCTCGTCGCATGCCGCAAGAACTGCACCCAACACCAGGGAAAGTGTCCGGTCATCTGCCCGTCTGACTGCGCCAAGCACGCGAAGGCATGTCCGGGTCGTGTCGGAGGGTGGACGTTCGTCAGGCCGAAGGGGAAGGCAAGACGCACCATCGCCCTACCACCACCCTTGGTGGGGCTCCTGAAACTCCACAAGGAAGCACAGCGGCTCGAACGTGAGGCGGCTGGGGAGAAGTGGAATGACTGGGATCTGGTCTGGTGCACCGCGTACGGCAACCCCATCGATCCCGGCGACGATTGGGACGAGTGGAAGACGATTCTCGAACTGGCCGAGGTGGAGAAGGATGCCCGGGTACACGACGCGCGGCATACCGCTGCAACGCTGCTCCTGGAGCTGGGGGTGGACATCCGGGTGATTCAGGCAATCCTTGGGCACTCCCAGTTGACCACGACCAAGCGCTACACCCATGTCACTGAGACGCTTGCCGTTGAGGCGGCGGCACGGATGGGGCGAGCGCTGCTGGACGGCTGACAGGCGAACTGCAACGGAGAATGCAACTGGGCAGATTTCCCGATCATGAAGACGGGGAGTCTGCCCAGTTCAATGAGGTGGGGCGCCTGGGACTCGAACCCAGAACCTACGGATTAAAAGTCCGCAGCTCTGCCAATTGAGCTAACACCCCGCACGACGCAGGATACCGAGCCTGACTCCTTCGCCGCGACTGGCTATCGGGTGAGGGTAGGGGCCGGTGCGCCTGCCGTGGGCGGACCTGGTTGTGATCCGCCCAGGTAACTCTAGCGGACCCTGGTCGTTGTGCCTTCGCACGTATCTGTATGGACGGTGTGGCCTCGGGAAAGGTTCCCGAGGCCACGGGTTACAGCCGGGCCAGCCAGTCCATGGGGAACGGCGGCTGGGCCAGTGGGGCGACGGCGAGCCGCATCAGGCTGAGCGGGTTGTCGTCGCCGGCGATGCGGTTGGCGTCGAGGGTGCCGCAGGCGTTGCAGCGGTGGACGATCGCCCATTCGCCGTTGGGGCGTACCTGGATGGCGATGGGTGCCATCGACGCGTCGCAGTCGGCGGCGCGGTCGCCGGGGGTGTTGTCGAGGTGTCTGCTCCACAGGCAGGTGGGGCAGTGGTTGCGGTGTGCTGTGCCGGGGGCGTCCATGGAGACGTCGAGGCGGCAGTTGAGACAGCGGAATGAGCTTGTCCGGTTCCGGGTGCGGTTGCGCGACACGGAGGACCTACCTTCGGGGTGACGGTTGATGTGCGTGGTCACCTGTGCTGTCGGGCGCACACGAAGGTCAGATCAGCATGCGAAAGATCACCCTCGGCGGGTACCGGCGGGGTGCTGATCCGTTCGAGGACACGCGACAGCGGCCTCGGTGCCCGCGGGCATCAACATCCCCCCTCCCATGACTAGTGTTCCAAAGCACTCAAACATGGACATCACTGTGATCGCAAATCAATTTCCCGGAGGGCCGACCAGACGGCGGCGGGGGTCATCGGAGTCCGGGTGATCAGTTCGGCGATCTCGGGTACGGCTGCCGCGATCGCGTTGCCGATCGCGGCGGGAGGCCCGACCGTTCCGCCCTCCCCCACGCCTTTCATCCCGCCCGGCGTGATGGGGGAAGGCGTACACAGCAGGCTGAGGTCGACATCCGGTGTCTCCCGCGCGGTCGGCGGAAGATAATCCGAGAAACCGGTGCCTATCGGCTGTCCGTCGGCGGAGTAGACGATCTCTTCGGTCAGCGCCATGCCGATCCCCTGGGCGATGCCGCCGCGCAGCTGGCCTTCCACGATCGCCGGGTTGACCACGACCCCCGCGTCGTAGACCAGCCAATACCCCTCCACCTCGACGGCGCCGGTCTCGACGTCGACGGCGACCGCTGCCGCGTGCACGCCGTACGAATACGTGTACTGGGTGGGATCGTAGGCGACCCGTTCCTCCAGCCCGGGCGGCATGTCTTCGGGGAGGTCCCAGCCGCGCCACGCCGACTTCGCGATCTCAGGGAAGGTACGGCGTGCGCCGGGATCCCCTTTGACTTGTACGGCGTCCGCCACGAGCTCCAGGTCGTCGGGTGAGACCTCCAGCTGATGCGCGGCGACGGCGATCAGCTTCTCCCGGAGCCGTTCGGACGCCTGGATCAGCGCTCCCCCGCCGACGACGAGGGAGCGGCTGGCGATGGAGCCGACGGGCGAGTACGGCGAGATCGCGGTGTCGCCGAGGAGGACGCGTACCCGCTCCAGCCGTACGCCCACCTGATCGGCGGCGAGCTGGGCGAGGGTGGTCTCGATACCCTGGCCCATGCCGACGACCCCGGCGGCGACGACGACCGAGGCGTCCGGCTCCATCCGCACGATCGCGGTCTCGAAGCCGCCGGCCTGAATGCCTGCGTACCTCAGCTCCGCGGACGGGCCCAGGCCGGTGATCTCCACGTGGGAGGCGTAGCCGATGCCCCGGCGCCGCCCGTCGGCCGAGTGGCCGGACCAGCCCGTGGTCATTTCGCGCAGCAGGCGAAACGCGGAGGGGTAGTCGCCGGAGTCGTAGTTCTGGTGGACGCGGGTGCGATGGGGCATCTCGTCAGAGCGAACGAGGTTCCGCAGCCGGAGTTCGACCGGGTCGAGGCCGAGGCGCCGCGCCGCCTCGTCGACAAGTCGTTCCCGCACCCAGGTGGCCTCGGGCTGGCCGAACCCGCGGTACGAGCCGGTGGGCGTGGTCGTGGTCACCGCCGCCCGGATCCGCGCCCCGGCGTACGGGAAACGGTAGAGGCCCGGAAGGCTTACCGCACTCACCGCAAACGGTGAGATCCCCACATTCGAGGGATGCCCCCCAAGATCGCCCAAAATATCGGCATAAATCGAGATAAAGCTGCCTGTGGAATCGAGGGCGAGGAACGCCCGGTGTACGGCGTCCCGAGCGGGCAGCATCGCGGTGAAGTGCTCGCTCCGCGACTCCGTCCATTTCACCGGCCGCTTCAGCCGCTTGCTCGCGAGGCAGACCAGCAGTTCGTCGGGATAGAGGTGTTCCTTCCCGCCGAAGCCTCCCCCGACGTCGCACCCGTACACCCGGACCTGGTCGTAGCCGAGGCCGAGCGCGTCGGCGGCCTCGTCCCGTACGACATGGGGGGACTGCGTGGAGGCCCAGACGGATAGGGAACCCTGCTCCCAGGAGGCCACGATCCCCCTCGGCTCGATCGGTGCGGGACCCACCCGGCCCAATCGGAAGGTCATTTCCACGATGTGCGCCGACCCGTCCGCCGCGGCCCGGCAGTCCGCGTCCGAGTCGCCGATCCCGAAGTCGGTGACGAGATTGGTCCCCCACTCCGGGTAGAGCAGCGGCGCCCCCTCGGCGATCGCGTTCTCCACCCCGACCACCGCGGGCAGTTCCTCGAAGTCGAAGCCGAGGAGCTGAGCCGCGTCCTGTGCCTCCTCCGGGGATCGGGCGACCACGACGGCCAGGGGCTGCCCGGCGTACCTGATCCGCTCGTCCAGCACCGGATAGGAGACCTCCGGCTGGCCGGGGGCGAGGGTGGTGCACGGCAGCCGTATCCCCTGGGTGTCCGCGGCGACGATCACGTCGAGCACCCCGGGTGCCTTCCGGGCGGCCGTGGTGTCGCAGCCGGTCAGACTGCCGTGCGCGATCGGGCTCCGGACCATCGCCGCGTACACCGTACCGGGCGGTCTGACGTTGTGAACGTAGTTCGCCTCCCCGGTCAGGAGCCGGCCGTCCTCCCGGCGGGGAGCCCGGGTACCGATGTAGCGAGGCGCATCGCTCATGCCTTCGATTGTGAACGCTCGGCCAACCCGCGCCAATGGCCGACCGCGGAGTCCTCCTCCGCCGTCTTCACGAACGAGGCCCCCTTGGACGAGGCACTCGCCCTGACCTCATTCCACGGCTTCGGACCGGCCCTGTCGATCTGGACCGCCTTCCTGGACATGGCGAGGCGGCAAGGCCTCCGGCTACCAACAGCCGGCTTGGGCACGTATTCCGACCTTGAGAACACCCGGCTCAGGCGAGCGGGTCAGTAGGCCCGTCCGAAGATCACGCGCTTGCCGTACTCGGATGGGGTGTCGCATCGGACGCACCGGCCGGACCCCGCCTCGGCGTCCAGCGGCACGCAGCGCGGGGTTGCCGCGGTATCGGCCTTGATCTCGTCCTCACAGGACGGTTGGCCGCAGTGGAAGGCTCGAGCCCATCCGGTCGCGACCGCCTCGGCGAACTCGCCCCACGAGTGCACCGTGACCGTACGACGGTCGCGGAACTCGGTGGCCCGCCGCAACAGGAACGCCTGGAAATCCTCCAGCACACCGGCGACGATCTGCGGCGCGTTCTCCAGCGGGATGCTCTCCTTGCCCTCGCCGAGGCGCCGGGCCATCACCGCGGTGCCCGCCTCCAGGTCGCGCGGCCCGAGCTCCAATCGGACCGGCACGCCGCACATCTCCCACTCGTTGAACCGGAACCCGGGCGAGAGCTGGGGCCGATCGTCGACGTGGACCCGCAGACCGGCGCCGCGCAGCCGTACGGCAAGATCCCGGGCGGCCTCCGCCGCCGTCTCGCCCCGCCCGATCGGGACGATCACCACCTGGTACGGCGCCAGGCGCGGGGGCAGCACGAGACCTTTGTCGTCGCCGTGCGTCATGATGACGCCGCCGATCATGCGGGTGGACATGCCCCAGGAGGTGGTGTGACACAGCTCCGCTTTGCCGTCCGCGCCGGTGTAGGCGATCTCGAAGGCGCGGGCGAAATTGGTGCCCATGTAGTGGGATGTGCCCGCCTGCAGCGCCCGCCCGTCACGCATCATGCCTTCGATCGTGAAGGTCTTCTTCGCCCCCGCGAAACGCTCTCCCGGGGTCTTCTCACCTGGAACGACGGGGATCGCGGCGAGGTCGCGGGCGACTTCCTGATACATCGTCAGGGCGAGCATCGTCTCGGCCATCGCGTCGGCCTCGTCGGCGTGCGCGGTGTGGCCCTCCTGCCACAGGAACTCCGTCGTCCGCAGGAACATGCGGGGCCGCAGCTCCCAGCGCACCACATTGGCCCACTGGTTGAGCAGGAGAGGGAGGTCTCGGTGCGAGGAGATCCACTTGGCCATCATCTCGCCGATGATCGTCTCCGAGGTCGGCCGGACGACGAGAGGCTCATCCAGCTGCTTGCCGCCCGCGTGGGTGACGACCGCGAGCTCGGGTGAGAAGCCCTCGACGTGTTCGGCCTCCCGGCGCAGGTAGCCCTCGGGGATCAGCATCGGGAAGTAGGCGTTCTGGTGACCCGTCGCCTTGATCTTGGCGTCGAGGTCCGCCTGCAGCAGCTCCCAGAGCGCGTAGCCATACGGTCGGATCACCATCGTGCCCTTGGCCGGGCCTCGATCCACCAGCTTGGCCTTGACGACCAGCTCGTTGTACCAGGCTGAGAAATCCTCGCTCTGCGGAGTCACTCCGCGTTCGTCACGTGCCACGGAAGGAGGCTACTGGCTCTTCGTGACGCACGTCCGCTCACTTTGCCGCACGGCGCTGTCAAGGATCGCGACTTATCCCCTTATGTGAGGCGTCAGCGGTAGCCATCGATCAACTGTCGACCCTGGAGGAGCCTGCGTCGATCATTCATCACAGATGCCAGGGCAATCAGCCAAACATATGGGCATTTACCAACCTAGGTCACCATTGAAACTTGATTCTGCGTGAGTAAGCTCCCATACGTGACGATGTTTCGGATCGGCGATGCGGCCGAGCTGCTCGGGGTCAGCCCGGACACCATTCGCCGGTGGGTGGACGCCGGACGTCTTCCCGCCACCCGGGACGAGCACGGGCATCGGATCGTGGCGGGCACCGATCTCGCCGCGTTCGCCCGGGCCCAGGTCGGGGCGGAGAGCGGCTCGGGGCACTCCTCGGCACGCAACCGCCTGCGCGGAATCGTGACCGAGGTGGTGCGGGACACGGTGATGGCCCAAGTGGAGATCGCCGCCGGCCCGTTCCGCGTGGTCTCGCTGATGAGCCGGCAGGCCGCCGACGAGCTCGGCCTTGAGGTCGGGGTCGTGGCGTTCGCAGTGATCAAGTCCACCAACGTCGTCGTGGAGATCCCCCCAGGCAAGGAGTCCCGTTGATCAAACGTCTTATCGGAGCGGCGGCAGCCCTCGTCCTCACCGTGGCCCTCGCCGGATGTGGCTCCTCTTCCGACGCCGGCTCAGGCGGAGGCGGCGACAAGGAACTCGTGGTGTTCGCCGCCGCCTCGCTCACCGAGTCGTTCACCGAGATCGGCAAGCTCTTCGAGAAGGAGCACGCCGGCACCACGGTGCGGTTCAACTTCGCCGCCAGCTCGGCCCTCGCCCAGCAGATCGTCCAGGGGGCTCCCGCGGACGTCTTCGCCGCGGCCAGCCCGGCCACGATGGGCCAGGTGCCGAATGTCTCGCCTGAGGTGTTCGTCAAGAACAGCCTCATCATCGCGGTCCCCAAGGGGAACCCCGCCAAGATCACATCGCTGAAGGACCTCACCGACCCCTCGGTGAAGGTGGCGCTCTGCGCCGAGCAGGTCCCCTGTGGCGCGGCCGCGGTGAAGGCGCTCAAGGCCGCCGGTATCACCGTCAAGCCGGTCACCCTGGAGCAGGACGTCAAGGCCACCCTGACCAAGGTGGAGCTCGGTGAGGTCGACGCGGCCCTCGTCTACCGTACGGACGTGAAGTCGGCGGCGGGCAAGGTCGACGGGATCGAGTTCCCCGAGTCGGCGCAGGCGATCAACGACTATCCCATCGCGGTGCTCCCGAAGGCTCCGCAGCCGGAACTCGCCAAGCAGTTCGTCGCCCTCGTCCGCTCCGAGCAGGGGCGGAGCATCCTGACCCGGGTCGGTTTCGACCTTCCCTGACCTATGGCGACACCTCGGCGGAGCAGCGTCAACCCGGTCACCGGGCGGATCCCGTGGATCCTGGTGCTGCCCGCGCTCATCGGGCTGGTCTTCCTGGCACTTCCCATGGTGGGACTGCTCGTCCGCACCCCCTGGTCCACGCTCGGGGAGCGTCTGGCCGCGCCCGGTGTCCTTGAGGCGCTCAGACTGTCCCTGATCACGGCGACCTGTGCCACCGCGGCATGCCTCGTCTTCGGCGTTCCGCTCGCCTGGCTGCTGGCCCGGGTCGCCTTCCCGGGCAGGCGGCTGGTCCGCGCCCTGGTGACGGTCCCGCTGGTCCTCCCGCCTGTCGTGGGCGGGGTCGCGCTCCTGCTCGTCCTGGGCCGCCGTGGCCTGGTCGGGCAGTGGCTCGACCAGGTCTTCGGCTTCAGCTTGCCGTTCACCACGGCCGGGGTGGTGGTGGCCGAGGCCTTCGTCGCGATGCCGTTCCTGGTGATCAGTGTCGAGGGGGCGCTGCGCGCCGCGGACCTGCGGTACGAGGAGGCGGCCGCGACGCTCGGCGCCTCCCGGTGGACCGTCTTCCGCCGGGTCACGCTCCCCTTGGTGGCGCCGGGGATCACCGCGGGCGCCGTACTCTGCTGGGCGAGGGCCCTGGGCGAATTCGGGGCGACCATCACCTTTGCCGGCAACTTTCCCGGCCAGACCCAGACGATGCCGCTCGCGGTCTATCTGGCGCTGGAGAGCGACCCGGAGGCGGCGATCGTGCTGAGCCTGGTGCTCCTGGTCGTCTCGGTGGTCGTCTTGGCGAGCCTGCGCGATCGGTGGGTGAACTCCCCATGACACTTCAGGCCCATCTTGTGGTGGAACGCCCCCGGTTCCTGCTCGACATCGAACTCAAGGTCGATCAGGGGGAGGTCGTCGCCCTGCTCGGCCCCAACGGCGCCGGCAAGACCACGGCGCTGCGGGCCCTGGCCGGTCTCACGCCGCTCTCCCGTGGCCGGATCGACCTGGACGGTGAGAGCCTGCACGACAAAGGCCCAGAACGTCGGCCAATCGGGATGGTCTTCCAGGATTACCTGCTTTTTCCGCATCTGTCCGCCTTGGACAATGTGGCTTTCGGCCCGCGATGCCAGGGTCTGGGGAAGGAACAGGCACGCCGTACGGCCATGGGCTGGCTTGCGCAGATGGGTCTCGCCGAGTACGCCCACGCCAAGCCGCGCTCCCTGTCCGGGGGCCAGGCCCAGCGTGTGGCGCTCGCCCGCGCCTTGGCGGTGAACCCCCGGCTGCTCCTGCTGGACGAGCCGCTCTCCGCGCTGGACGCGCACACCCGGGTCGAGATCCGCGCTCAGCTCCGCCACCGTCTCGCCGGTTTCGCGGGCACGTGTGTGCTGGTCACGCACGACCCGCTGGAGGCGATGGTCCTCGCCGACCGCCTGGTGGTCATCGAGGGCGGCGGCATCGTGCAGCAGGGTTCGCCGGCGGAGGTGGCCGGGAATCCCCGTACGGACTACGTCGCCAGGCTGGTCGGTCTCAACCTCTACCAGGGGAGCGCGGACGGGCAGGCCGTCACGCTCGATCCGTCCGGGATCGTGCTCCGGGTGACCGAGCACCACCGGGGCCCGGTCTTCGTGGCCTTTCCCCCGTCGGCCGTCGCCCTTTACCGGGAACGTCCGGAGGGGACGCCGCGCAACCTCTGGCAGGGCCGGATCAGCCATATCGAACGGCACGGCGACCAGGTCCGGGTGAGTCTGGACGGTCCGGTCCGGGTGGGTGCGGACGTGACCCCGGTCGCGGTGGCCGAGCTCGGGCTCACCCCGGGCCAGCAGGTCTGGGTCTCGGTGAAGGCGACGGAGACCCATGCGTACCCCGCCTGATGAGTCGTCCCACTGAATCCGGATAAGCCGGACACCTCCCGCACTGTATTTCAGACCGGTATTTTCCCCGAAGAAACCCCGAATCCCCGGCCAGATGTCACCCTGGACTCCGGTGATGACCCGTAATGGTTCTCGACGGATCCTCGCGACCCGCCCCCCAGACGATCCACGGACCGTTCACGCACTCGGGAGACCGTCCCAGGACACCGTTCCGGGATCGGCTCCCCGGCTCCCCGCCGGGAGACGGAAGGCGGCGGGCGGCACCCGGCGTGGATCCGGTCCGGCCCGAACGGTGCGGATCACGGGTCGCCGCCCACGACCGAAATGAGAGCGCGAAGGGGAGGATTGATGGGGGCGGATCTGCTCGCCACCGTCGACGGCTCGGTGTTCACGCATGTGCTCACCGAAACCGAGCGGGCCACGGGGGTGCTGGCCGGAGACGACGACCTCGCGCTGTGGGCACGTCTCGCCGACGACGGCCTGCCTCTGCGCGAAGGGGGGTGGGTGCGGTGCCGGCGGTTCAGCGATCTTCTCGACGGGGGGACGGCGCTCCACGGTCCCTCGGGGTGGCTGGCCGGCTTCGAGGCGGACGACCTCCTGGAGTTCCGGCTGCGCGGCGGCGCGCTGGAGATCGAGCTCGGGTCCCGCCCCGACGTCTTCGACGCGCGGGTCATCACGGTCGGCCAGCGGTTCAGCGAGGCCGCGGTGGAAGCGCTGCACCGCTACGCGGAAGATCCGTGGACCGGATCGGGAGCCCTCATCGTGGACGTCCTCACCGACCTGGCGGTGGAGTACCCCGGGCTCTTCGACGAACCGCTCCCACCCCTGACCTCGATGCTCCTGCCCGGACAGTTCGAGCTCTCCGCGGGCTACGTCCACCTTCCCGGCGCGCCGCGAAGCCCCGCCGAGACAGCCGGACTCGCCAATGGGGAGATCGTGAAGTTCGCCCTGATCCGTGGGGCGCTGCTGACCAACATCGAGCCCGCGCTCCCCCTCCGCCTCCTGCCGGAATCGCTCACCGTGCTGAACCGGGTCGCCGACGAGGTGGAGACAGCGCCCCTGACCGAACAGACGCTCAAAGCACTGCTCGCCGCGGCCGCCGACCGCGACCAGCAGGGGCTCGCCGTCTTCCTCGGCGCCCGCTCCGCGCTGGGCGGGTCCCGGCCGCTCGACGCCCTCCGGCTGACCGAGGAGTCGCTGGACCTGGCGCCCGGGCTGGTGCCCGCGCTCCTGGACGCCGCCGAGTTCGCCGCGACCCGCGGTGAGACCGTCCGGGCCGACGCGCTGCTGCAGCGGGCCGGTCTGACGCCGGAGCAAGGCCTGCGCCCGGCGTTGCAGGGGCTCCTGCCGCACACGGTGTCGACGACCGGCCGGAACCAGCCCTGTCCCTGCGGCTCCGGGCAGAAGTACAAGAAATGCTGCCTGTCCCCACGCGAACGGGCGCTGCCCCGTCGGGCTCCGCTGCTCCACGCGCTGCTCGTCGCCTACGCGAGCCGGCCCACCCGGCGCGAGCGGCTGGGCGCGCTCATCGAACTCGCGGGTGGCGGTACGGCGTCCGCGTGCGTCGATCTCGCCCTGTTCGAGGCGGGGACAGCCGCGGAGTTCCTCGGCGAGCGGGGTGAGTGGCTCCGCCTCGACGAGCACTCCTTGATCGGCCGCTGGTGCCAGACACCCCTCGCCCTTTACGAGGTGGTTCACGTCATCCACGGGCATTCCGCGCAGATCCGACCGGTCCCGGACGGTACCGACCCGATACCGGTGAACGACGGGGCGCTCGCCGGCTGGGTGTCGCGCGGCGACGTCCTGCTCGGCCGTCTTCTGGCGACCGGAGCGGAGCCGCGGCTCTTCAGTACCCCGCTGCGGATCGCGCCGGGGCGTGTCCCCGAGGCGCTCGCCTTGCTCGCCGACTCGCCGGATCCGAAGTCCCTGGCGAAGTTCTTCGCCCCAAACGCATAGTCAGTCACACAAATGGGTGTACGGAGCCGACCTCCGTGGCAAAAACAATCATGGGAGACGCCCAGATAGGCACGATCCACTCGAAAGAAGCACGCGACCTACGCAAATCCCTGTGCGATCGTGGACAAGGCGAACAAGTTCTCTGGAGAAGACGCCGAACCTCCGTGTGGCAGAGGGTGATATGCAGTGGTGGAACCCCCGGTACCTCACGAGACCCCCATCTATCGCCGTATCGCAAATCAACTACGGACCGCGATCCTCAACGACGAATACCGGGACGGTGACCGGCTACCCGGCGAAAACCACCTCATGCACGAGTACGGCGTCGCCCGCGCGACGGCACGGCAGGCCTTGGCCGTACTGATCAACGAAGGGCTTGCCGTCCCCCGGCGAGGATCGGGCGTCTACGTGCGAACGTTCCGCCCGATTCACCGGTACGGCACCCGCCGGCTCTCCCGGACGCACTGGGGCGAAGGCAAGGCCGTGTGGGAGGCCGACGTCCGCCAGCGCCCGTACAGCGTGGACGTCCTGCGCGTCGAGCGGATCCGGGCCGACAAGGAGACGGAGGTCGTCCTGCTCACCGACGAGGTGTGGGTACGGCGGCGCCGCTACTCGGTGGACGGCCGCCCCGTGCAGCTGGCCGCGACCTACTTCCCCGCCGGCCTGGTGGACGGCACCCGCGTGGTCGAACCGGACACCGGACCCGGCGGGGTCTACGCCCGGCTCGGTGAGCTGGGGGTGGCACCCGTCCGGTTCAAGGAGGAGGTCCGGGCCCGGATGCCCCTCCCCGACGAGGCCGCGCTCCTCTCCCTCCCGGCCGGGACCCCGGTGATCGTGGTGTGCCGTACGGCGTACGCGGCGGGCGACCGGGCGGTCGAGTTCAACGTCATGACGATGGACGCGGCCTCATACGTCCTGCAGTACGACTTCGACGCCTGATGCGGCCGGATTACAGATCTCTGTCCACTGGGATCGTTGTTTTGGTCGGCGAGCTGCGGTCAAGTGGAGGGTGAATCCTCTCTAGAGATGCCTCGGATGGGGAAAGATGAGAAATGTCCGCTGACCAGCGCCTCACTGAAATCGCCCACGACTATCCCGACTGGACCATCTGGCGGAGTGATGCCGGCCGCTGGTGGGCCACGAGGCATCGTCCGCTGACACCGGCCGAACGGGAGGCCGGATGCGCCATGACCATCGACGCCGACGATTCCGACGGGCTCGCCGAGCGCCTCGCCGTACAACGGGAGCGTTCGGCTTCGACGCTCCCCCCGACCGGCGACGAGGACGAGGCGGTGGACGAAGAACCTACTCGGTGAAGACGAGGGTGGCCGATCGGGGGCCGGTCACCACAGGAGAGCCGTTCCAGACGACCTCGCCGTCCAGCTCGATCCCCGAACACCACCCGAGAAGCTCCTCCAGAAGCACCCTGATCTCCAACCGGGCCAGCGACGCGCCGAGGCACAGGTGCGGGCCGAACCCGAAGGCGAGATTCCCCCGGTCCGGCCGCCCGACGTCGAAGACGTCCGCCGATGGGCCGAACCTGACGATGTCCCGGTTCGCGCAGCCGTACAGGAGCAGGAGGCGTTCGCCCTCCACCACGCGGTGCGGGCCGACACAGGTGTTGTGCACGGCCGTGCGCACCGACGACACCACGGGGCTGGTCCAGCGGAGGATCTCCTCGACCGCCGTGGAGACCAGCAAGGGGTTCTGCCGGATCCGCTGCCACTGATGCGGGTTCCGGGCGAAGGCGACCAGCCCACCGGAGATCGCGTGCCGGGTGGTCTCCCCGCCCGCGACGAGCAGCTGGATGATGAACGTCCGAAGCTCGACGTCGTTGAGACGGTCTCCGTCCGCCTCCATCGACGTCAGCCGGGAGATGATGTCCTCCCCCGGCTCCGCGCGCCGGGTCACCACCGTCGACAGCAGCGCCGTCTCCGCCTCGGTCCGCATCTCCTCCTGCTCCGCTTCGGACAGCAGCGACGCCCCGGGGACGAACGCCTGCGCCCAGTGCAGACAGCGCTGCCAGTCCGCGCCGGGCAGGCCGAGAAACTCGCAGATCACCTGGATCGGCAGCGGCCCGACCAAGGCGTCGACGACGTCCACCGGCTTCCCGAGGTCCAGGGTGGCGAGCACGTCGCGCACGCGCCGCCGTACCGCCTCCTCAAGCCGGTGGATCACGGACGGGCGGAAGACCCGGGCCACGAGCTCGCGGTGCCGGGTGTGCGCGGGCGGGTCGGAACGGGTGATCGTCGGCCGCTTGGGCAGCACGCCGGTGAGATCCGGCAGCGTGCTGCCGAGGCCGGAGCAGAACGTGACCGGGTCCATGGCGATGGTGTTGACGTCGGCGTAACGGCTCACGATGGTGAAGCGGGGCTCGGGCCATTCGGCGAACGGCTCCTCACAGCGGAGGGCGGCGTACAGGTCCCACGGATGACCGTGGCGGAAGGATCCGTTGAGAAAATCCGCCGGCAACCTCACCGTCGGACGCCTTCCGGCGGCGGTGACTGCCGGCCGCGCTGAGTGTGGAGTCCGTGCATCTCGACCATCCCTTCCCCTTACCAGCGCCGGTTGAGTAGCGCAAGGGCCGGACCCGGCCTGCAAGAACGGGCGTCACCAGAGGGCCGCATCGCGTTCTAGGAGGAAGGTACCCGGTTGTCCGGCCGATGCGAAGAGCCCGCGGTCACCCGCCGCGGACTCTCCCTTTGCCCATCGCACCCTTGAGGTTCGGCCCCGGCGTCAGGGACGGGTGGATCCCGGCGACAGCTCACGGTGCGCCTGCATCGGCCCGCCGTGGAGCCCGTCCTCCTCCCGGCTCTCATGCGGCCGACGGGTGTCCTCGTCGACCATCGCGATCTGCGGCGAACCCTGCTCGTCGTGGTCCTCGTGCACGATCCCGTGGGCCACGACGTCGTCGGGGGTCTCGTCCGCGTCGGAATCGTCCATGATCATGCGCTCTTCGGCGACCGCCTCGACCTGAATGGGGTCGGGCTCCTCGACGATCAGCGGGCCGGCGCTCGCGTCCTGGCTCATCAGTTCCACGAGAACGGAGCTGATCTCCGACAGCCGGCGCACCGCCTCCCCGTGGGTCCGGGTGAGCGCGTTGACCCGGCGGCCCGTGTGCTCGTCGAGCGCGGTGGAGCGCCGCTCGGCGGCGGTCATCATGGCGTCCGACTCCGAACGCGCGGTCGTCACCAGGCGCTCCGACTCGTGGCGGGCGTTGGTGACCATCCGATCGGCCTCGGCCCGCGCGTTGTTCACCGTGTCCTCGGCCTCGGCGCGCGCGGTGGCCAGTGTCTCCTCCGCGTCCGCACCGGCCTGGGAGAGGAGGCGCTCGGCCGAGGCGGTCGCCTCCGCCACCCGGCGCTCGGCCTCCTGCTGCGCCGCGCTCATGATCTTCTCGGCCTGCTCGCGGGCGGAGTTCACCAGCTGGTCGACCTCGGCTGCGGCCTCCTTGCGGAGTTCGGCCACCTCGTTGTCGGCGGTCTGCCGTTTGGCCGCGGCCTCCTCCTCGCCGAGCTTGAGGATCTGGCTGAGTCGCTGGCCCAGCTCGTCGTAGTCCTGCGGAGCCTCGGAGAGGCGCCGCCTGGCCTCGGCCAGTTCGATTCTGCTCTGCTCGGACTGCTCGATCGTGCGGGCGAGCCGCTCTTCGAGGTCCCGAGTCTGGTTACGGGTACGGATGAGGTAGTCGTCTACCTGACGCCGGCTGTAACCACGCATGACGACCTCGAAGGAGTCTTCACGCATCATGTCAGAAAGCGTCTCGTGCTGGTTCGTCATGGGCACTGCCTGGGGGTTGTGTGTGAGCGGGGAAGGACACGTCGGGGTCGACTCTTCTAGGCATACACCCGCGTCCGCAACCGGAATGCCAGAGTGCTAGCGGAAAAATCGGGCACACCCTGTGAATCCGGCTCGACACGAGTGTCAATCCGAGGTTCCCTACCCGGCTGCCTGACGAAGATGCGGCAAGTAGTGAACAATGCCACAACTGTTGGCCAAGCTCCAAAGCCTCCCGGACCACCGCTGCCCATATTGCTTAGGACTGTACCGCTATCGGCAAGGGTGCCAAACCCGCCGCCGGAGCGGTATGCCACCATGCTGACCATGAACTACATCGCCGCCCTCGGTCAGGATGAGCCCGAGATCCACCCCGAGGCGTGGGTCGCCCCGGGAGCCGTCGTCGTCGGCCGGGTACGGCTGGGCCGGGCCAGCAACGTCTGGTACGGCTCTGTCCTCCGCGGCGACGACGAGGAGATCGTCGTCGGGGCCGAGTGCAACATCCAGGATCTGTGCTGCCTCCACGCCGACCCGCGCGAACCCGCGATCCTGGAGGACCGGGTCAGCCTCGGCCACAAGGCCATGGTCCACGGTGCCCACGTCGAGACCGGGGCCCTGATCGGGATCGGCGCCATCGTGCTCGGCGGCGCCCGGGTGGGGGCCGGCTCCCTCGTCGCGGCCGGCGCCGTCGTCACCCCGGGGGCGAAGATACCCGCGGGCGTCCTCGTCGCGGGCGTACCGGGCAAGGTGATCCGCGAGCTCACCGACGCCGACCGGCAGTCCTTCGCCCGCACCCCCGAGAACTACATCGCCAAGGCGGAGCGGCATCGCGGGGCCCGACCGGCGGGCTGAGATTCAGGATCTACGATGTCGGTGTGGCGTGGGTTACGGATCCGTTCAGCGCGGTCGAGCGGCATACCTTCGCGGCGGTGCGCTCACCCCAGTGGACGAACACCCCGCAGGCCGTACGGACCCGCGCCCTCGCCCCCCATATGCTCTGCCTCCCCGACGGCGCCTTCTGGTTCTTCGGAACCCTGGCCCGCTGGTATCGCCGGCACCCGGCGGACGGGGGCTGGCATCTGTGCCCTCCCCCGATGACCCCGATGATCCGCACCGCCGCCAGAGCGGTCGGACGGTACGGCAGCGCGCCGGCCGTCCCCGCGGCCCTGGTCCCCGCCGGTCCTGACTTCGCCTTCCGCCGGGGCTCGTTCCAGGCGTTCGTCGGGCCCGACGTGCCCGCACCGGTCGTCGACGGCGTCCGGGCCGTGCTGACCGACCTCCGCCGTACCGAGTGCGCCCGATTCCCGGTCGGCTGGCCGATGTTCGCCGACGACGTGCCGAGCCCGGTGGCGGCCGTCTGGGGGACGATCATGTGGTGCTCCTACGCCCCCATCTTCGACGGGAACGAGCGCCTCCTCACCATGTTCGGCGAGTTCCTCGCCCGCCCCCTGCCCGGGGACGAATGGGTCCGGCGCCTCCCGCCCATCCCGCTCACCGCCCTCACCGGACTGTACGGCGGACGGCTCCGCGCGGGCGACGCGGACGCCGCGCACCTCCTGCTCACGACGATGGTCCGGACCGCCTCCGTGCTCTGCGAGGACCCGCGTTTCTCCCCCCGGGCCGAGGCGCTCCTGTCCATGGCGCGACCGGCGCTCGCCCGTCCGGACCTCGACGCCGACCTGGCGGAGCAGGGGGAACCGGCGCTGGTGCGGGGCTGGCTCTCCCGGTGCCCGCCGCACCTGGCACCCGCCACGAGTATGGAGACCTCCCCCGGCGAGCATCTGCGCCACTCGGTGTACGACCTCGCCCAGGCGCTCTCCTACGCCGATCCGCGGGTGGCCGGCTACCTGGAGGCGCGGCTGGCGGCCATATCGCTGATCGGCGCCGACATCTGCGCCGTGAAGCCCGACCTCGCCGCGCCCGTCGCCACCTGGCTGGAGCCGGAGCTGGGCGCCGCGCTGAGCGCGGTCGTCGAACAGCCGGGGCACCCGCTCCGCGGGTGCTGGCCGCAGGACGGCACGTTGCCCGCGCACGTGTCGCCACCGGGCAGAGAGGCCACCGCCACCGTTCTCGGGGCGAGTTACGCGGCGAGCCTGGCGTGGTGCCGGCTTACCGGGATCCCGGTCCCCGAGCAGGGCTTCACCACATCGGCGGCTCTTGTTCGGCAACTCATCCATCACCGTGATGACCCGCTCCCTCCGTCCCGGTAAGAGCGGAGAAGCGGGCGTGCCCTGCTTTTCCCCGGCACCGCTAGGCTATTTGGGCCATGCACGGCTACGTTGGATCACCACCCGAGCCGGGATAACCTTGAGACGGCTTTGCCGCTATTTCACAAGGGCACACGCATAGCGCCTGATCCAGCCGCCCACTTCGGATTTCATTGAATTGTGATCTCAAAATCCGGGAAATGGCCCATCAGGGGGGCGATGCGGACCGGAATGGTCCCGACGGGCCATGTTCCTCATTGTCTTAACACCGTAACCTCAAAAGTGGGTGTGGGCTGCGGAAGGAGAGGACGACGCGGTGAGACACGATGATCTTGATTCTCGGGTCCACGACCGTGTCGCATGGGATGAGATCGTGCTCTATGCCGAGGTCCTAAGCGCCGTCAACGCCGTGAACGCACGACAGTTGACCTTGGAAGAGCTTGATCAAGCGCTGGGTTTGAAGACCTCGGCGCGTCTCTAGCGACCGCCGTGACTAGTTCGTTGGGCGATATCGGCTAGCCCACGAGAGCCATGATTTACCATCCCGCGTGGTTCCCCACTACGCGGGAAATCATGCTTGACCGTACCGCTTAGGACCGAACCAAGCGGGCGATGGCGGCCGAAGCCTCTTTGACCTTCTCCTCCGCCTCGGGACCACCGGTCCCCACCGCCTCGGTCACGCAGTGCCCGATGTGATCCTCAAGAAGACCCAGGGCGACGGACTGGAGCGCCCGGGTCACCGCCGACACCTGGGTGAGGATGTCGATGCAGTAGACGTCCTCGTCGACCATCCGCTGCAGGCCGCGCACCTGACCCTCGATCCGCCGCAGCCGGGTGAGGTATTCCTGCTTGTCTCCCGTGTAGCCTCTCATATCTCCACAGTATACCCTCTGAGGGTATGCCGGAAGCTCCTGAGCGGCCCGGACACCGTCAAATCACCTCGATACCCGGTAGCCCTGGAAATCACCTAGGTCAAGATCTCCGCCCGGCGCCCAACTCGCCGATGAGTTCCTCCCAGAACGCGCCGATCACCTGCGAACCATAACGAACAGACGTCTCCAACGCGTATACCCCCATCTTCTTCCGCTGCTCGTCGTCGTCGATCAACCCGAGCAGGGCGTTCGCGAAAGCCTGCCCGTCATCCTCCCCCTCGGGAACCAAAATTCCATTCCACTCGGACTCCACGATCTCCTCCACACCCCGCAAACCGGCGAAGCTCACCACCGGTACCCCACACCCCAAAGCCTCGATTATCGACATGGCCCCGCTCTCCCGGCGGGAGGTGACCGCGACGACCGACGCCTTCGCGAATTCGCCTTCGATATCCGCGGTGGTGCCCATGAAATAGACGTTGTTGTGTAGTTCCCGGTCGTAGACAAGGCTTCTCAGCCTCTTCTCCTCCGGGCCGCTGCCGTATAACCGTAATCGCCAATCCGGGCGTTTATCGACGACTATGGCAAAAGAATGAATTAGCCGGTCGTATGACTTTGACGGAACAAAGCGACCGGCCGCCGCGACGATCCGGTTGTCCATCCGGGAGCGCGGCCGGTTCCCTGGGGCGAGCGAATTGCCGATCGCGCGGATCCGGACACCGGTGCCCGCCAAAAGGCTCGCATACTCCCCTCGATCCACCTCGGAGACGGCGACCACCGCGTCCAGCCCGGCGTAGAGGCGTTTGATCACGCCGGCCCGCTCGGGGACGGGAGGCGTGTGCTCCCGCGCGATCCTGATCACCCGTCGTGGCGCATGCCTGGCCGCGAGGATGCTGAGCGACGGGCGCCCCGTGATGAGCACGTCCGTCCGGGGTGTCCGAAGATACCGCCACAGGGCGAGATCGGTCCGCATCAACCGGGGGAGCCTGGCGAAGGCCACCGACATGGGACCGGCCGTCCCAGACTCGGGGCGGGTGTCCACCAGGGAGCGGAGCCGGACCCGGGGATCCAGCGGAAGGAACGGGACCTCCCGGTGCCGCTCGACGCTGACGATCTCGACCTCGTGGGCGTCCGCCAGCCGAGCCGCGAGATTGAACGCCGATCTGACGCCTCCCCCCAGCCCGTAGGCGGTCGGGAGAAGCAGTGAGATCTTCACGCCTCCACCCCGACGTAAAGGTCATCGCGGGTGTCGTAGTACGGCTGGATCCGCATCCCGTCCACCGTCGCCGCGGGGTACTGCAGCCGTCGGCGCTTGCTCAGCACGTCGTCTATCCGGGCGCTCAGTCTCAGTGGGGTGCCGAGCCCGTCCACCTCCAGCGACGGCTCCCAGCTTCCGGGGTTCAGCAGCCCGAAGAGCGACATGGCCGCGTGAAAACGCACCCCCTCGACGGTCGCACCCACCTCCACCGAGGAGACACTTCCCCGCTGCTGCATGATCAACCGTGCGTTTCGCCGTACCCCGTCGTCGGAAAGGCCGGTGTAGGCGAGGAGCCCGGTGACCTCGAACCGGCGTTCCCGCAGCCAGACGGCGCGAACCTCCGCCATGGCCAGCAGCTTGCGGACCTTGAGCGCGAGGTAGCCGTCCATCGTGCGGTAGGCGTGGAATCCGAGGGTCCGGCTGCTCAGCGCGTACGAGTCCAGCCGGTCGAGGGAGAAACCCGGATCGGTGCTGATCAGGCGGATCTCCCCGGCGGCTCCGCTCAGATAGGCGTCCCACAGGCCCGGGGTCAGCTCCAGCGACGTCAGCGGGACCGCGGTCTCCGGGATCTGTGCCCGGACCCGCCGCTCGTGTCCGGCCTTCCGGTGCCGGAGCACCAGCTCATGGTCGCCTGCTAGGGGGTCCGCGGTGGCGAACCGGATGGCGAGCACATCAGTGGGTCCGACCTCGGCCTCGGTGACGATTGGACTCACTGGCAAGCTCCCTCCCCCTTGAATGAGCCGCGTGACGAAAAGATTACCGTGATTTAGCCGTTATGTAGAGAGGACTTACCGTGTCGATCAGGGTTAAGTCCCCCATGGCGTTCCCATGAGGGACTTAAGCCGCGATCACTGATGTTAAGGCGTGGCGGCCTCGCCCTTTACCGACTTGATGAGCAACTGGGCGACATCCACCACCTCAAGGGATTCCTTGGCCGCGCCGGAGTTCTTCTTCTCGCTGATCGCGTCACCCAGCATGACCAGACAGAAGGGGCACGCCGTGGAAACGGTGTCGGGATCGGTCTCCAGCGCCTCCTCGATCCGCTCGGTGTTGATGCGCTTGCCGATCCGCTCCTCCATCCACATCCTGGCGCCGCCGGCCCCGCAGCAGAATCCCCGGTCCTTGCACCGGTGCATCTCCTGGGTCTGCACTCCGGGCACCTTGGCCATGATGTCCCGCGGCTGGGCGTAGACCTTGTTGTGCCGGCCGAGGAAGCAGGGGTCGTGATAGGTGATCTTCTCCTCGATCGGGGTGATCGGGGTGAGCCTGCCTTCGTCGACCAATTTGGCCAGCAGCTGCGTGTGATGGACGACCTCGTAGGTCCCGCCGAGCTGGGGATACTCGTTCGCGAGGGTGTTGAAGCAGTGCGGGCAGCTGGCGACGATCTTCTTGACCCCGGCTTCGTTCAAGGTCTCGATGTTCTGCTGCGCGAGCATGTTGAAGAGGAACTCCATGCCGAGGCGCCGCGCCGGGTCACCCGTACACGCCTCCATCGGGCCGAGCACCCCGAAGCTCACCCCGGCGATGTGCAGCAGCTCCGCGATCGCCTTGGTGGTCTTCTTCGCCCGGTCCTCCAGGGCACCCGCGCAGCCGACCCAGAAGAGGTACTCCATGTCCGCCGGCATCTTCTCGTCGACGATCGGCACCTCGAAGTCGAGCTCCTCGATCCACTCGGCGCGCTTCATCTCGGACATCCCCCAGGGGTTGCCCTTGTTCTCCAGGTTCTTCAGCATCACGCCGGCCTCGGAGGGGAAGCTCGACTCGATCATGACCTGGTAGCGCCGCATGTCCAGGATGTGATCGATGTGCTCGATGTCCACCGGGCACTGCTCGACGCAGGCACCGCAGTTGGTGCAGGACCAGAGCACGTCCGGGTGGATGACCCCGTCCTCGCCGACGAGCGGCCTCTCCGCCTCCTTGAGCACCGCCTCCGGCAGATTCGCCCGCTCCTCCTCACTCGCGAGCAGGTACGGCGCCTTGGCGAAGGCGTGATCCCTGAGGTCGAGTACGAGCATCTTCGGCGAGAGCGGCTTCTCGGTGTTCCAGGCCGGGCACTGGGACTGGCATCGGCCGCATTCGGTACAGGTGTAGAAGTCGAGGAACCCCTTCCAGGTGAAGTCCTCGATCTTGCCCCGGCCGAAGAGGTCGACGTCCGGGTCGGCCTCCTCGAAGTCGAGCACCTTGCCGCCGCTGCGCATCTCCGGTACGGCTCCCAGCCCGTCCGGCCGACGGGAGAAGAGGACGTTGATCGGAGCGGTGAAGATGTGCATGTGCTTGGAGTGCACCACGATGATGAGGAACACGAGCATCACGCCGATGTGGAGAAGAAGGCCGATCTTCTCCAGCAGTTCGTTGGCGGGCACCCCGAGCGGCTTCAGCAGTTTCGCCGTGACCTCAGAGGCGAAAGCTCCGGATTGATAGGGAAAGTTCCCGCTGTTAAGAGCCGCACCCCGAAACAGGAACATCGTCCAGATCACATTGAAGATCATGAACAGCACGAGCCACGCGCCGCCCAGATGCGATCCGGAGAAGCGGGAATCACGGCCCTGGGACTTCGGCGAGTTCCTAATCCGGATGACGGCGAAAGCCACGAGGCCGAGAACACAGGCGACCGCGATAAAGTCCTGAAGGAACCCGAGGATCGGCCAGGTCCCCACGATCGGGATATGGAAGTACGCCTCGCCGGTGAACATCCCCTGAATCAGCACGCCATAGGCCTCGAGATAGACCGTGGCGAGAATGATGAAGGCCCACATGACAAAGGCGTGGGCGACCCCCGACGGCGTCCACTTCAACAGCTTCCGCTGCCCCAGAACCTCGACGAGCTGCGTCTTGATCTCGGTGCCGACGTTCGCCTTCGCGTACTCCACCCGCTCCGGGGCGGGCTGCCCTACCGTGGCAAGCCGCTTCAGCCAGAGCACGCGGCGGGTCGCGAGCACCAGTGTGACGGCGGTCATGACCAGCCCGATGATCGCGACAACGAGCATGGATCCTCCCAAGTACGGCGGTGGATGCCAGGGTACGACCCGGCGGCGTTCCACGATCGACGAGGTACCCCTGTCCCTGCTCTCGATCCTACCGAGCGGTAGCTACGAAACGTCGCAGCCACCCCCGTCCACGACGAACGTGCCGATCACCGATGGTGATCGGCACGTTCATGCCCCTGTTCGCGGAATGCCGAGGGTGGCCGGGCGCCGTGAGGGTGTGCCGTACGGCGCTGCGGACGATGGGGGCGTCGCTGCTGCCACACCGGTTCGCCCGCGCGGAGCGCTTCGGGGCGTCCGGTGCCGGCGCGGCGCCCGGCCGCACCCTTCCACCGCCGACTCGGGCGGCGTGCTCAGGCGACGATCAGCCCTTGGCGTCCTCGGGTCCGCGCTGGTCGGCCGGGATCTCCGGCTCGTCGTCGGTCCAGCCGACCTTCTCGATCAGCGTGCTGTGCAGGGTCTGCCCGGCGCGTTGCGGTTCACGTGCCTGGGTGTCGGGCCGGACCACGACGGTTTCCGACCAGAGCGCCACACCGGTCTCCCGGTCGATGAGGAGCCGGTGCTCGTACTCCCCGGTGGGGAACGGCGCCGGGAACACGATCAACTGCCCGGTCCGGCCGAGGGAGTCGGTGGCCTCTCCCCGCTCGGATACGCCCGGCAGGGAGGCCATCGCGCGATACGCAGCGGCCCGGACCTCGGGTGTCACCGGCAGACCCGTGATCACCCTTCCCAGCTCGGAGTACATTTCGAGGTGGGGCGAATCGACGTTCGTGGTAGAGCCGGTGCTCCGGGCGAACTTGTCCAGTTTCTCCTGGATGTATGCTCGCAGTTTCTCCGGATCATCGGGCAGCCGCCGAATCTCCTGCTCCGTCACCGGTCCGTTCACGAGCCACCCGAAGCGACCACCGTCGTCCAGCCTCCACGCCTCCGGTTTCCCCGCCGCGGAATTGACGATCTCCTCCGACGTCTTCTTCCCCACTATCTTCGCCTTCTCCGCCGGGATCTTGTGGACGATCTTCCAGCTGTCCGGGGATCCGGCCTTCCGCCACGCCTCCTCGTCGGCCGGGGTGGCGGGACGGACGCCCAAGTTCTGTGTGATGCCCCAGGACGACTTCGAAGTCGACCGTGCGATCCAGTTCTCGTTACTGTAGGACTGCTCGATCCAATAGCCCTCCGCTAGGCCCCGCTGTGAGTCCGTACGTACCTTGAGCAGCCAGTATGTGCCGTCCGCCTGGCTCTTCTCCACCTTGGTGGCGGCTGCGAGCAGGATGTCCTTCGCCGACAGCCTGGCCGGAACCGGCTGGGTGACGACAGGCCTGTCCGTCCCACCGACGGACGTGACCGGTGCGGTGCCGTTGACCATGACCATCGTCACGGCCGCCGCCGCACCGAGGAGTCCCACCCCGAGGGTGGTCCACCGCGCGGAGCGCAGTGCCGTACGGCTGCGCCGGGTTCTGCCGTCCTGCGCGTGGAGCAGTCGCGCGCGGCCCGCGGCGACGACGCGGTCGGACGGGGGCTCTTCGGCGAGGAGCTTCCGCACCGCGGACATTTCATCGTTCATCATGATCCTCCGAGCGCGAGGCGAAGCTTCTTCCTGACCCGATTGAGGCGCGAGCCCACGGTGCCGAAGGGGATGCCCATGGCCTGGGCGACCTCCTCGTAGCTGAGGTCGCCGAGTGCGACCAGCAGGAGCACGTCCCGATCCCCCCGGGAGAGCCGGGCCAGTTCCCTGGCGAGCTCCCCCTGGCGTCCCGCCGCGGCGACGCGGGCGTCGATCGCGTCGTCGTGATCGTGGTGGACGTGTTCGGCCGGGACGCGCTCCATGGCGCGGTACCGCCGGATCTCGTCCCTGCGGTGCTGTGCGACCAGGTTGGTGGCGATGCCGAACAGCCACGGCCGTACGGCGCCACGCGCGGGGTCGAACCTCTCCCGCTTCCCGAACGCGGTGACGAAGGTCTCCGCCGAGAGGTCGTCGGCGGCCTGGGCACCCAGTCGTCCAGCTATGTAGCGATAAATAGCGTGAAAGTGGCGATCGTAGATCGACGCGAACCGATCGGGGTCGGCTCGGGACTGCTCGATCAGCGCGGCGTCGTCGACCCAGCGGGCCGGATCGGCGACCTCCGGTGGAGCGGTCATCGATGGGTATCCCTTCGGGCGGGGACAGCGGTCACCCTGTACTCAGCCGAAGTCCGGCATCGCCTTCACGCCGAGGGAACCACCGCGGTACGGCGAAGCGTCGAAGCATGTGAGGGGAGGCACTTAGGTGCGGTGTTTGAGGATAGGCACGATGGTCGCCTTTATGGCGCTCGCCGCCGCGTGCGGCGGGTCCGACGCCGCGACGAGCAGCTCCGAGCCCGACCGGCCGACGAGCGCCCCCGCGCCGACGTCCGCCGTCGCGCCCCCCGCCGCTTCGCCGGTCGAGCCCCGTGGCGGCACGACCACCCCCCAGCCCGTCCGGTGGACGAGTGCCGTCCCGGTGGGTGACGGACGGACCTTGCGGGTGACCTGGACCTCCGGTGTCGAACCTTGCTACACCCTTGACCGGGTGAACGTGGTGGAGGACGACCGGACCGTCGAGGTCACGGTCTGGGAGGGTCAGGACTCCCGGGTGCAGAACGTCGCCTGCATCGACATCGCCGTGGCGAAGACCACGACGATCCGGTTGGACGCCCCACTCGGCAACCGCACGGTCATCGACGGCACCGGAGAGTAATCTTCACCCCTTTGGCCGCCCATTTTGCGCGCCCCGGCATTGAGTCGACTACGCTCAAGCTGTTTGACAAACCATGGTTCGTCGAGCAAACTTGCGTCGGACCAACTCAACTTTGACTACAAGGACGTACTCATGGCACGTGCGGTAGGTATCGACCTTGGGACGACCAACTCCGTCGTCTCGATCCTCGAGGGCGGTGAGCCCACCGTCATCGCGAACGCGCAGGGCTCGCGGACCACGCCGTCCGTGGTCGCCTTCGCCAAGAACGGTGAGGTCCTCGTCGGCGAGGTGGCCAAGCGGCAGGCGGTGACCAACGTCGACCGCACCATCCGCTCGGTCAAGCGCGAGATGGGCACCGACTGGTCCATTGAAATCGACGGCAAGAAGTTCACGCCGCAGCAGATCAGCGCGTTCGTCCTGCAGAAGCTCAAGCAGGACGCCGAGGCCTACCTCGGCGAGAAGATCACCGACGCGGTCATCACCGTCCCGGCGTACTTCAACGACTCCCAGCGCCAGGCCACCAAGGAGGCCGGCACGATCGCGGGACTGAACGTCCTGCGGATCATCAACGAGCCGACCGCCGCCGCGCTCGCCTACGGGCTCGACAAGGAGCAGGACCAGACCATCCTCGTCTTCGACCTGGGCGGCGGCACCTTCGACGTCTCCCTGCTGGACGTGGGCCACGAGGACGGGCACGGCTTCGTCGAGGTGAAGGCCACCAGCGGCGACAACCACCTCGGCGGTGACGACTGGGACCAGCGCGTCGTGGACGAGCTCGTCGCCCGGTTCAAGAACGCGCACGGTGTCGACCTGTCCAAGGACAAGATGGCGATGCAGCGGCTGCGCGAAGCCGCGGAGAAGGCCAAGATCGAGCTGTCCAGCCAGTCCGAGACCTCGATCAACCTCCCGTACATCACCGCCTCCGCCGAAGGCCCGCTGCACCTTGAGGAGAAGCTGACCCGCGCCGAGTTCCAGCGCATCACCACCGACCTGCTTGAGCGGTGCAAGGGCCCGTTCAACCAGGTGATCAAGGATGCCGGGATCAAGGTCGGCGACATCGCCCACGTGGTGCTGGTCGGCGGCTCCACCCGGATGCCCGCCGTGGTCGACCTGGTGAAGGACCTGACCGGCGGCAAGGAGCCCAACAAGGGCGTCAACCCGGACGAGGTCGTCGCGATCGGCGCCGCGCTCCAGGCCGGTGTGCTCAAGGGTGAGGTCAAGGACGTCCTGCTGCTGGACGTCACGCCGCTCTCCCTGGGCATCGAGACCAAGGGCGGCATCTTCACCAAGATTATCGAGCGGAACACCACGATCCCGACCAAGCGGTCGGAGGTGTTCACCACCGCCGAGGACAACCAGCCCTCCGTGCAGATCCAGGTCTACCAGGGCGAGCGCGAGATCGCCGCTTACAACAAGAAGCTCGCCACCTTCGAGCTGACCGGGATCGCGCCGGCGCCGCGCGGCGTGCCGCAGATCGAGGTCACCTTCGACATCGACGCCAACGGCATCGTCAACGTCAGCGCCAAGGACCTGGGCACCGGCAAGGAGCAGACGATGACGATCACGGGTGGCTCGGCGCTGCCCAAGGACGACATCGCGCGCATGATGCGGGAGGCCGAGTCCTACGCGGAGGAGGACAAGAAGCGCCGCGAGGAAGCGGAGATCCGCAACAACGCCGACTCCCTCGCCTACCAGACCGAGAAGTTCCTCCGGGAGAACGACGAGAAGGTCCCGGGCGAGATCAAGACCGAGGTCAACGAGGCGCTCGCCGAGCTGAAGAAGTCCCTCGAGGGCACGGACTCGGCCGCGATCCGCACGAACGCCGAGAAGCTCGCGCAGGTCAGCCAGAAGATGGGCTCCGCGATCTATGCTCAGGCACAGCAGTCCGGAGCCGACGGCGCCCAGGCGGGCGGCGAGGCCGGGCCGGGTGCCGGCGACGAGGACGTCGTGGAAGCCGAGATCGTCGACGAGGACAAGCCGAAGCGCGAGGGCGGCGCAGCGTGAGTGGCACCAAGTCGGATCGACCTGAACAGGAGGGACCGGTGATCCGTAACAATCGGAAGATCGATCCCGAGACCCATGAGGTCCGCGCGGAGGCGAAGGCGCCCGCCGAGGCACCGGCCGCCGCGGCTCCGGTCGCCGACGCGGACGCCGCCGCGCTCGACAGCCGGCTGGCCGAGCGGACCAGGGATCTCCAGCGACTCCAGGCGGAGTACGCCAACTACCGCAAGCGGGTGGAACGCGACCGGGTCGCGGTACGGGAGCAGGCGCTGTCGAACGTGCTCAGCGAGCTGCTGCCCGTGCTCGACGACATCGGCCGGGCCCGCGAGCACGGCGAGCTCACCGGCGGATTCGCCAAAGTGGGCGAGTCCCTGGAGGCGACGCTCGGCAAACTGGGCCTGGAGAGCTTCGGAACCAAGGGCGAACCCTTCGACCCGACGATCCACGAGGCCCTGATGCACAGCTACTCGGCGGAGGTGACCGAGCCGACGTGCATCGAGGTGTTCCTCGCGGGCTACCGGGTGGGCGAGCGGGTGCTCCGGCCCGCTCGGGTCGCCGTCGCCGAGCCTGCGCAGGACGGCGACGTCGATCAGACTGACAACTAGCAGCAACCAGATGAAGGACGCCCATGAGCACCAAGGACTACCTGGAGAAGGATTACTACGGCGTCCTTGGTGTGCCAAAGAACGCCACCCAAGAGGAGATCAAGAAGGCCTATCGCGGGCTGGCGCGTAAGTACCACCCCGATACCAACAAGGGCACCAAGGAGACCGAGGAGAAATTCAAGGAGGTCTCCGAGGCCTACGACGTGCTCTCCGACGCGACCAAGCGCAAGGAGTACGACGAGGCCCGGTCGCTCTTCGGCTCGGGCCTGGGCGGCTACGCGGGGGGCGGCGCCCCCCGCGGCGGCTTCCCCTTCGACTTCGGCGACCTGTTCGGCGGGCACGGCGCCGGGACGGGCACCGGGGCCGGGGAGCGTATCGGGGACATCTTCGGCGGGCTCTTCAACCGGGGTGCGGGCGGCCGGACGACCACGACGACGCGGCCTCGGCGCGGCGCCGACGTGGAGTCCGAGGTGACGCTGAACTTCGTCGAGGCGGTCGAGGGATCGACCGTCTCGCTCAGGCTCACCAGCTCGGCCGCGTGCCAGGCGTGCAGCGGCACCGGCGCGAAGGCGGGGACGACACCCCGGGTCTGCCCGACCTGTGAGGGGACCGGCCACGCCAGCAAGAACCTGGGGGGGTTCTCGCTCTCCGAGCCGTGCCGGGACTGCCGGGGCCGGGGTCTGCTCATCGACGACCCCTGCCTCGTCTGCGAGGGGAGCGGACGGGCGAAGAGTACCCGGAGCATCCAGGCGCGTATCCCCGCCGGGGTGGCGGACGGTCAGCGGATCCGCCTCAAGGGCAAGGGCGCCCCGGGTGAGAACGGCGGGCCCGCCGGGGATCTCTACGTCGTGGTGCACGTCAAGCCACACCGGCTCTTCGGCCGTACCGGCGACAACCTCACGCTCACCGTGCCGGTCACCTTCCCCGAGGCGACGCTCGGCGCGGAGATCAAGGTTCCGACGCTGCACGGCAACCCGGTCACCGTCCGGATTCCGCCGGGCACCCCGAACAGCCGGACCTTCCGGGTCCGGGGCCGCGGGGTCACCCGCAAGGACGGCACCAAGGGCGACCTCCTGGTCACCGTCGAGGTGACGGTGCCGCAGAACATCAACAGCACCGCGCGCGACGCGCTGGAGCGCTTCCGCGAGTCGACGGCTGAGCACGACCCCCGGGAAGGCCTGCTGGAGCAGGCGAAGGGCGAATAAGGAGGCGAATACAGGTGGACGCCAACTTCTTCGACCTCGCGGACGACACCCCGGTCTATGTGATCTCGGTCGCCGCACAGCTCTCCGGGCTGCATCCGCAGACGCTCCGGCAGTACGACCGGCTCGGCCTGGTCTCGCCCGGGCGCGCGGCCGGCCGGGGACGGCTGTACTCCACGCGGGACATCATTCTCCTGCGTGAGGTCCAGCGCCTGTCCCAGCAGGACGGGATCAACCTCGCCGGGATCAAGCGAATCCTGGAGCTGGAGAACGAGGTCATCCGGCTCCGCAGTGAGGTGGCGCAGATCCGCGGAGAGCTGACCATGCTCCGCGCATTGATCAGATATGAATTGCCCCCGGCCTAGAAATATTGCTGAGGTCATACCGCTCACCTGCAGCTTGACGGGTTTTATCACCCACGCCCATGCGCAGGTCTTCGAAGGCATGGGCACAACACGTCGTCACCGGGTGATGCAAGATCACGGGGAGGGTTTGCGGGCATGGACTACAAGTTGACGCAGAAGAGCCAGGAGGCGCTCTCCGCAGCGGTACGGCGTGCCGCGGCCGACGGCAATCCCGAGGTCGCGCCCGCGCACCTGCTGAGCGCGCTGCTCGGCCAGACCGGCGGCACCGCCGTACCCCTGCTAGAAGCGGTCGGCGCGGACGCCAAACATGTCCGGGCCAAGACCGAGGAGGCGCTGGCCGCGCTGCCCAAGGCCCAGGGCGCCACCGTGAGCGCGCCCGCCAGCTCCCGGCAGCTGCTCACCGTGCTGCACACCGCGGCGGCCAGGGCCAAGCAGCTGGAGGACGAGTACGTCTCCACCGAGCACCTCCTCGTAGGCCTCGCCGCCGACGGCGGACCCATGGCGACCCTCCTCAAGGAGAACGGGGCCTCGCCCCAGGCGCTGCTCGACGCTTTTGAGAAGGTACGGGGACACGCCCGTGTGACCAGCGAGAACCCCGAGGACACCTACCAGGCGCTGGAGAAGTACGGGATCGATCTCACCGCGAGCGCGCGCAACGGCAAACTCGACCCGGTGATCGGCCGTGACTCCGAGATCCGGCGGGTGGTCCAGGTCCTGTCCCGGCGGACCAAGAACAACCCGGTCCTCATCGGGGAACCCGGGGTCGGCAAGACCGCGGTCGTGGAGGGGCTGGCCCAGCGGATCGTCGCCGGGGACGTGCCGGAGTCGCTGCGGAACAAGCGCTTGATCTCCCTCGACCTCAGCGCCATGGTCGCCGGGGCCAAGTACCGCGGTGAGTTCGAAGAGCGCCTCAAGGCCGTACTCCACGAGATCAAGGAGAGCAACGGCCAGGTCATCACGTTCATCGACGAGCTGCACACCATGGTGGGCGCGGGTGCCGCCGAAGGCGCCATGGACGCCGGGAACATGCTCAAGCCCATGCTCGCCCGCGGTGAACTCCGCATGATCGGCGCGACCACGCTGGACGAGTACCGCGAACGGATCGAGAAGGACGCCGCCCTGGAACGCCGCTTCCAGCAGGTCTTCGTCGGCGAGCCGTCGGTGGAGGACACCATCGCGATCCTGCGTGGGCTCAAGGGCCGCTACGAGGCCCACCACCAGGTGCAGATCAACGACTCGGCGCTGGTCGCCGCCGCCACCCTGTCCGACCGCTACATCACCTCCCGATTCCTCCCCGACAAGGCGATCGACCTCGTCGACGAGGCGGCGAGCCGGCTCCGAATGGAGATCGACTCCCGGCCGGTGGCGATCGACGAGCTCCAGCGGGCCGTCGACCGGATGAAAATGGAGGAACTCGCCCTCCAGCGGGAGAGCGACGAGGCGTCCAAGCAGCGGCTCGCCAAACTCCGGGAAGACCTCGCCAACCGGCAGGAGGAGCTGAACGGGCTCGTCGGCCGCTGGGAGCGGGAGAAGTCCGGCCTCAACAAGGTCGGCGACCTGAAGAAACAGCTCGACGAGACACGGAGCGCCGCCGAGCGCGCCCAGCGCGACGGCGACTTCGAAAACGCCTCCCGGCTGATGTACGCCGAGGTGCCCAAGCTGGAACGCGAGCTCGCCGAGGCGTCCGAGACGACCATGCCCGAGGAGGGCACCATGGTCAAAGAGGAGGTCGGCCCGGACGACATCGCCGAAGTGATCTCCTCGTGGACGGGCATCCCCGCCGGACGGCTCCTCGAAGGAGAGACCTCCAAGCTGCTCCGGATGGAGGATGAGCTGGGCAAACGCCTCATCGGCCAGCGTCCCGCCGTCCAAGCGGTCTCCGACGCCGTACGGCGTGCGCGCGCCGGGGTGTCCGACCCGGACCGCCCGACCGGCTCGTTCCTGTTCCTCGGCCCCACCGGCGTCGGCAAGACCGAGCTCGCCAAAGCGCTCGCCGACTTCCTCTTCGACGACGAACGGGCGATGACCCGGATCGACATGAGCGAGTACTCCGAGAAGCACTCCGTCGCCCGGCTGGTCGGCGCCCCGCCCGGGTACATCGGCTACGAGGAGGGCGGCCAGCTCACCGAGGCCGTCCGCCGCAGGCCGTACACCGTCGTGCTCCTCGACGAGGTCGAGAAGGCCCACCCCGAGGTCTTCGACATCCTGCTCCAGGTGCTCGACGACGGTCGGCTCACCGACGGGCAGGGTCGCACCGTCGACTTCCGCAACGTCATCCTCATCCTGACCTCGAACATCGGGTCGCAGTACCTGGTGGACCCGACCATGGAGAACGGCGCCAAGCGGGAAGCCGTCATGAAGGCCGTGCGCAGCTCGTTCAAGCCCGAGTTCCTCAACCGCCTCGACGACGTCATCCTCTTCGACGCGCTCGGCAGCGAAGAGCTCGCGCAGATCGTCGACCTCCAGGTGAACCGCCTCGCGCAGCGCCTCGCCGACCGGCGGCTCACCCTCACCGTCACCCCGGGGGCCCGGGAATGGCTCGCCCTCACCGGCTACGACCCGGTGTACGGGGCACGCCCGCTCCGGCGCCTGGTGCAGTCGGCCATCGGTGACCGGCTCGCCAAGGAGCTGCTGTCCGGCCACATCCACGACGGCGACGAGATCCTCGTCGACCTCGACGAAGCCGGCGACTCGCTCACCGTCACCCCGATCGGACACGTCGCAGCCTGACTCCACCGACCGAGCCCTTGCCCTCCTACCAGGTCAAGGGCTCGCTGTCGTTTCCAACACCGCGGTGTGGCGTCTGGCGCTGAAGATCATGCCTGATTCGGCAGGGCGTTGAGGCGCTCAATGTAGCCGTCGGAGGTCGGCGGGCGGTCGTCGGCGATGGTGTGCCGGAGGTCCTCGACCAGTGCGTCGGCGATCATCGCCAGGGCCTGCCTGCGGTCATACCCCTGGCTCATCAGCCGTTTCGCGGTCTGCCAGACCACCGGCGGATCGTCGTTCCAAAGCTGGTCGGCGACCGTCGCATGGGCCACGATGTGCAGCCGCGGGTTGACGCCGCCGATCTCCTGGACCTGCGGGTCGTGCAGGACGTCCCGTTGCAGGGGATGCTCCATCTCGATGAGCAGCCGCCGGTCCCGGCCCTCGGCCAGATCGAGCGTGGCGTAGGCGTCTTCGCCGAGCAGTGTGTAGGGGACGGCGAATCGTCGCCGGGCCAGGGTCTCGTGGTCGCCGGCCGCATAGCGCGCGTTCAGCTCGTCGAGCTCGCCGGTCCATTCCAGGATCGCGGTCTCCACCTGTCGTACGGCCGACGCCGGCAACCCCCGCCGTTCGCCCGCGAACCGCGTCCACGCCTCCAGTACCTCGCGCAACGCCTGTTCCTGGGCGGCGGTCAGCACCGCATGACCGGGAAGCCAGTCACGGAGAAAACCGGTGACCTTCGCCGGGCTCACCCGATCCGGCTGCCCGGGATCGTGGCCGACGATGAGACGGGCGAGGCTCTCCGCTTCGCCGGGCAGTCCGGTGGCGTGCGCTGAGCCGAGAAACTCCCGGACCGGCGCCTCCCCGTCCGCGGGGCCCGCCTCGGACTCGGTTCCCCCGGGCAACGCCTCGGCTCTGCGCAGCAGAAAGGCCCAGGCTTCACAGAGATCTTCGCTCAGCAGCTCGACGGCGAGCAGTCTGGATCGGGAGAGCGCCCGCGTCAGCCGTACCCCCGCCTCCTCCGGGGAGACGGCGGTACCCGTCATCCGCGTGGCGAGCAGGGCGACCGCCGCACGTGACTTCTCCCCCACCATGGCGTCGACGGCGGCACCCAACCGATTGTGATCGGCCAGGACGACCACGGTGTGGTCCCCGAAGTCGACCACGATCGCCTCCTCGTCACCGAAGGTGTCGAGGAGGACCCAGCATTCCCGTGGCCGGAGTTCCGCCAGCCGCCACGGCGGCTCCGCGACCCCCGATCGCGAGAGCCCGTCGGCGGCGGCACCGGCTTTGGCCCGTACGGACCGCGGTCCAAGCTTGGACACGGCCCGCAGCAGGGCGAGGGCCTCCCGGCTGCGCTGTCGCACGGCGTACCCGACGACGCCGTCCGCCAGGGCGTCCTCCATGCTCTCCGCGCGTTCCCTGCTCATCCACCAGGGGCTGATGAGCAGAGAGGCGGTCAGCTCGGCTTCGACGGGATCGGGTACGGACAACAGGTCGCGAGCGCCTCGGAGCACGAGTCCGAAGGCGTCCTCGGCTGTGGACCGGCGGCGAACATCCTGCCTGCCACGCCGTGACTTACCCGTTTTCCGACCTCTCCGCTGTGGACTCACATGCCTCAGGGTATCCTCACGGATCTTCAGCCAAGGGCGCCTCCACCCCGGTTGGAGAGCTTCGACGGCTCGGTGTCGAGAAGCGCGTCGAGGTCGTCCTCCGGCAAACCGAGATCGACTCGAATGCGATAGCGGGTCCGGAGCAGCGCCTCACGCATGTCCTCGTCACCTCCGCAGAGCCAGACGCCCTCGGTCGCCCACGAGTGCGCGGCCTCCAGGTCGCCGTAGGCCATCAGGGTCTCGGCGACATAGAGCATCGTGCTCGGATCCCGCCGTTCTCCGGCCGCGATCTCGGAGATGACCTCCCGGGCTTCGTCGGGCCGGTCGAGCTCGAAGAGGGTGTCCGCGATACCCGCCCGAGGGTCGGTGCCCGCTTCGCCGCCGTCCTCCAGCGCCCGCTGGAAAAGTTCGAGTGCACGAGCCGGCTGACCTGCCTGACGCCACTCCTCCGCCGCGAGGACGAAGATCGCCGCTCGCGAGATATCGCCGGATTCATATGCTTCGGCAAGACCGACGAGCTGCTTGGCCAGCGCGCCGTGATCATCCAAAAGCAGTGCCTTTTCGAGGAGCTGATCAAGGTCCTCATGTGTCACATGTGCCACAATCCGAGGCTACCCATCTTGCCGCTCTCAGACGTGGAGTCCGGCAGGGAAGAGCCATCGCAGTCTGCACCTGAAAACTAACCCTACGTGTAGACCCCTCACGAACTGGGCATATTGCTCAAAGATGATCTGGACCAGCCGACGGGGGCGAGCTGTTCGGCATCCGGTCGGCTCGGTGTGCGCCGACACGCGCCGCTCTGGCACCTCCCGTGACCACGAGGGGGAGCGTCGATGGGTCTATCGCGTCAGACGACATTCGCTCTCGCCGTGACCGCTGTGCTCTGCACCGTCATCCCCGGAACCATGGGTTACACAGCGGCACGACTCGACGCGATCGAGCAGGCGAGACTGGAGGTCGTCGCCCTCCAAGCGAGGGCGCCGCACTCCTGGGTCAATCTTTCTCCGTGCCCCGCGATCCCCCACCGGGCCGACGAGCAACACAGATCAACGAAAACCCGCAAACTCAGCCACGTTCATCCGCGGCTCCGAAAAGACGTGCGGGCGAAACCGCGGGCCGTACGGAGACACCCCGTCCACAACCGGGGGCGGGTCGGGCAGATCATCCTGCTGGACCTGGCGAAGCCCGTACCCCAGACGCTGCAGCTCCCCCGCCAGGTGAGCCTGCGACGCGGGCGGTGAACTCAGCGGCGCCTGAGTCGCCGGGAGAGATATCCGCGGACGAGTTCCTTGGCCTCCTCGACGATCTCCGGCGCCCCTTGCGGATCGCGGCGGAACGCCAGCTTGAGTACGGCGTCTCCCGCCTCCACCGCGACCAGGAGGGCCAGATCCAGCTCATCGCTGTCGGCGAGGCCGAACTCCTCCAGGAGCAGCCCGCGCAGCCGTCCGGCGATCACCGTGTTGTTGTCGGAGACCGCGTCCAGCATGTGCAGGTCCACGACGTCGCCGAAGTGCAGGGACCGGAAACCGGGAACGCTCCTATGCATGGCGACGTACTCGTCGATGACCGCGTCGACCGCGTCCCACCAGCCCCGGTACTCCTCAGTGATGAAGCGTCTGCCGACCCGGGTCACGAACATCTCCACATGCCGCTGGGTCAGCGCGCGAGCGATCGCCCGCTTGTCGGGGAAGAACTGGTAGACCGACCCGATGGCCACCCCCGCGCGTTCGGCGATCCTCGTCGTGGACAGCACGTCGTAGCCGACCTCGTCCATGAGTTCGGCACACGCGTCCAGCATCCGCTCGACACGCCGCGCGCTTCTTCGCTGAGCGGGCCGACGCCGTAACGGAGTTGATTCTCCGAGATCGTTGGGGGTGGAGACAGTTGTGGACACGTCTTCCATTTTGCCCCGCTCAGTCGAGTTTTCGACCGGGTTCATGCCCTGTCCTTGACCTCCTCGCCGTGACGAGGCCGAGGATCCGCCCCTGATGACAGGGATCCTCGTCCATCACCGCAACGACCGTTCCGGTGAAGGCGAGACAGGAGTTCACACCGGCCCGCGACCCGGCGTCCCGCCGAGCCCAGACGGACCGCAGAGATCTGGTCCCCCGACACCGAACAGCCACGACGGTACCAAAACACCCCTCGGTACCAGCACGTTTTCCCAGGACCGATGCGTGATGGCTAAGGAGACTGGAAGTATCGGTTGAGATCCTCCGCCCCGGTCATCCTGGCGAGCCCACGCGTCGCCCCCGGGAAGATCCTGGACATGAGGTAGCCGAGCGTCCCCTCCGGGGTGACCGGAACCACGGCCTGGTTCCGGTGGACGGCACGGAGGATGTGCGCGGCCACCCGCTCCGGCGGATACCCCCTCCTGGCCAGCATCCGCTCGGCGAGCGCCTGATCTCCTCCGACGAAGACCCCGTTCCGGACGAGGCCGGTCGCCACGAAACCCGGGCAGATCGTACTGACCCCGATGCCCTGTCCGGCGAGTTCGGCGCGGAGGCAGTCGCCCAGCATCTTCACCGCGGCCTTCGCCGTCGAGTACGCGGGCAGCGAACGGGAGGGCACGAAAGCCGCCAGGGATGCCACGTTCACGATGTGCCCGCCCGCGCCGCGATCCACCATCTGCCGTCCGAACAGGCGGCATCCGTGGATCACCCCCCAGAGGTTGACGTCGAGAACACGCCGCCAGCTCTCCAGCGAGTGATCGAAAAACGGCCCGGAGACCACGATTCCGGCGTTGTTCACCACGATGTCCGGCACCCCCCGGTCCTCCCGGACGGACTTCGCGAAATCGGTCATGGCCTCGGCGTCCGAGACGTCGATCGCGTAGGAGCAGGCCCTCCGGCCGCCACCGACGATCTCATCTGCGGTACGCCGGGCCGCCGCCCCGTCGATGTCGGAGCAGATCACCTCGGCTCCGTGCGCGGCGAAGGCCCGGGCGGTGGCCCTCCCGATCCCGCTCCCCGCCCCGGTCACCAGGACGAGATGGTCCTGGTACGGCCGGCACTCGGCGATCATCTCGGCCCGGCGCACCGACCGTGAAGGCGCGACGACGCTCTCCCCCAGCTGGATGATCTCGCTGATGCGACGACGGGCCATCAGTCCAACCCTCCACCGCATAGCGCCCCCTATGGTCTGGCGTCTGGTCTGGCGTCGAGATTCGCACAGCGACGAAGAGCGTTCCAGCCGGCGAGGGCCTGCTGCTTGGCCGATCCGGTCAGCGGAATGGGAACACCGCCGTTGATCCTGGCCGGTGTCCACTGGTCCTTGAGGACCTTGCGACCGTTGATCGTCAAGGTGAGCACACCTGACTTACCGGTCTCCGGCCCCCAGTTGTAGAAGACGAAATTCCCCAGACCGTAGTTGACGTAACGCCCCTTGAGGTACCCGCTGCCGAGCAGGATGTGGGCGTGCCCGCCCACGATGACGTCGGCGCCCGCGGCGATCAGCTTCTGCGCGAGGTCCCGCTGCACCTGCGTCGGGCAGGCGACCAGCTCGGCCCCCCAGTGCAGATGCACGATGACCGTGTCGGAGTTCTTCCGCGCCTGCCGGACCGCCTGGATCAGCGCCCCCTCCTCCTTGGCCGAAGCCAGGCCGGGCTTGGTCTCGGTCGCCGTCCAGGCCTGAATGAACTCCGAGTCGAGCACCTGGGTGGCCCCGATGATCGCCACCCTGTTGCCCTTCACCGTCGTCCGCCAGGGGGCGTACGCCTGCTGCGCGTTCCGGCCGATGCCGACGATCGGGAACTTGGACCTTTTGATCGCGGCGAGCGAGTCGCGCAGACCGCTCTCCATGTAGTCCATCCCGTGGTTGTTTGCCATCGACGCGACGTCCACCCCGGCCGCCTTCAACGCGGTGAGCGCGGTCGCCGGGGCGCGGAAGGTGTACTGTTTGCCCGGCGCCGGGGTCCCGCCGGTGGTGATCGCGGTCTCCAGGTTGACCATCGCCAGGTCGGCTTTGCTCAATGTGGCCGCGATGGGCCCGAGCGCGGTCTTGGGGTTGGCGTTGAGCCTGGTCCGCAGGACACCCTCAAAGTGCACATCGCCCCCGAAGGCGATGGTGAACGGACGGCGCTCCGGCGCGGCCGGCTTGGACGCCGGAGGCCCCGCCTCCGTAGGTTCCGGATCGGGCGCGGAGGATTCGGCCGGTGTGCAGCCGACGGTCAGCAGAGCGGCGGACAGAGTGATCGCAGCGGCGCGTACGCCCAAGGGATTCAGTTTCATCGCGCTCTGAGCATGCCACGCCGACCCCCGCCAGGGCACGGTACACGAGACGGTGCGCTCCCTGTCGATCCCCACAAAATCCTTATGCTCAACTACTTTCTGAAATCGCGCCAGGCCAGGCGGGCGTGATCGGCGCCCGTGCCCGGGTGGGGACACCGCTGAAAGGCCCGCGCTGCGCCCGGCGCACGGGGGTCGCCGACTGCCGGGCACGGCCAAGGGCCTGGGATGACGTCCACCGATGACGGGGTACCGGCGTCCGCCGTGTCTCGCCCGCGCCGGTGACGTCCGGGACGGCGCACGATCAGTGATCACGGGGGGCTACGCTTACGCGGTGACCACCGTGCCCGATCAGGACCGTTTCATCGCCCAGCTGGCGTTCACCCTGGAGATCGACAAGCTTAAGCGGATCATCCGTAGAAACACCCTTGTCGACGGCTCACGCAGAGAAAACGATGCCGAACATTCCTGGCATCTGGCCATGATGGCGCTGGTGTTCGGAGAGTACGCACCCCCGGGAACGGATCTGCGGCGAGTCGGTCTGATGCTGCTCGTCCACGATCTGGTGGAGATCGACGCCGGGGACACCTTCGTCTACGACTCGACCGCCGTCGCGGACCAGACGGCCCGTGAGCGGGCCGCCGCGGACCGGATCTTCGGCCTGCTCCCCAAGGACCAGGAGGTGGAGCTGCGCGGGCTGTGGGAGGAGTTCGAGGAGCGCGCGACCCCTGAGGCACGCTTCGCCAGGGCGCTGGACCGGCTCGCCCCGATGCTCGCCAACTTCCACACCGAGGGCGGGACCTGGGCCTTGTACAAGGTGACGGCCGGTCAAGTGATGGAAAAGGTTGAGCTCATCCGAGAGGGTTCGCCGACCTTGGGGGACTATGCGGCCGAACTGGTGGACACGGCCGTGGCCAGGGGACATCTCGCCCCCTGACGAGATCCCCTAAGTCCCCTGTAGTCCCTCTACTCACCACAATCTCTCCCAAAAGGTGCGTTGTCCCTCGACGGCCACCGGGTAGACCGAGGGTGAGGAGGTTGGCCCGTGGACGACGCCATAGAGACCCGAAAAGCCCGCAAGCCCTGGCGGCTCAGGCCCTCGGTGGATCTCGTAGACCACCTGGAGCACGCGCCGGCCCTGGACAGACCGATCCTCAGAATCGCCGGGATCGTCCGGGAACGCCTGCCGACCGGCCGACTGCGCGACACACTGCACGGCGTCTTCGCCGGGCACCCGATCCACCCGCCCCTGGCGATGATCAGCCTCGGCTGCTGGTTCTCCACCGCCGTGCTCGACCTCACCGACGCCGACCCCAGAGCCGCCCGAGCCCTGATCACCACGGGGATCGCGAACGCGCTTCCCACCGCGGCCGCGGGAATAACCGACTGGTCCGTACTCCACCGGGAACAGCAGCGGGTGGGGTTCGTCCACGCGGCCGCCAACCTCACCGCCCTCGGGCTCTACAGCGGCTCGCTGTACCTGCGGCTGACCGGGCGCGAGCGGGGAGGCAGAACCCTGGCCTTCCTCGGCCTCGCGGTCGCCGGACTTGGCGGATACCTGGGCGGCCACATGGCCTTCCGGCAGGCGGCCGGGGCCAACCACGCCGAATCCGTCGCCCACCTGGTCCCTCTCGGCTGGCACGACCTGTGCCAGCTCGCCGACCTGCCCAACGGCAGGCCGGTGGTGCGCAGACTCGGCTACATCGCCCTGTTCGTCTTACGGCGTGACGACGAGGTGTGGGTCCTCGCCGACCAATGCTCCCACCTCGCCGGACCGCTGCACCAAGGCCGGATCGCCGTCGAGGCCGGGGACCAGTGCATCATCTGCCCCTGGCACGGCAGCACGTTCCGGATCACCGACGGAGCCGTCGTCCACGGCCCCGCCACCGCCCGGCAGCCGGCCTTCCAAACCCGGATCCTCGACGACGGACTCGTCCAGGTGCGCCCGGAGCCGTCCGACGTCGACTGATCCGCCGCAGGCCGTACCGGCCACATCGTACGGACCTTCGCCGACCCACCGCAGGCCGTTCCGGATCACGCGGTACGGACGACGGTCGGCGCACGCCGTACCGGATATGTCATGCGGACCGTGGCCGGTTCGGCTAACCCATCGCGAGCTGGACGATCGCGAAAAGCCCGACACATACGATCACCGTACGGAGCGCGGTCGGCGAAAGCCGGCGGCCGAGGCGGGCCCCGAGCGCGCCGCCGGCCGCCGCACCCACCGCGATCAGGAGAGCGGCACGCCAGTCGACCTCGGCGAGGAGAATGAAAAGCGCGGCCGCGACCGCGTTGACCAGACCGGCGAGGACGTTCTTGGCGGCGTTGATCCGTTGCAGATCGTCGTCGAGGAACACACCGAGCAGCCCGATGAGCATCACGCCCTGAGCCGCTCCGAAGTAACCGCCGTAAATCCCGGACCCGAGGACACCCAGCCACAGCCACGGTCCGCCGTGGCGACGCGACGACTCCCGCCTCGACGCCATCCAGGCGTTCAACCGCGGCTGAACGATCACAAGCACGATCGCCACCACGATCAGGACGATGACGATGAACCGGAACGCCTCCGGGGGCAGGAGCAGCAGGAGCAGCCCTCCCACCAGTGCGCCCACGGCCGACGCGACGCCCAGCCGGACCAGCCGGGCCCGCTGACCGCGCAGCTCCGCACGGTATCCCAGCGTCCCGGTCAGCGCGCCGGGAACGAGTCCCACCGTGTTCGACACATTGGCCACCACCGGGGGGACACCCACCGCGAGAAGCGTGGGGAAGGTGATGAGCGACCCGGACCCGACGACGGTGTTGATACCGCCCGCCGCGACACCTGCCGCGAGAACGGCGAGTGCTTCCAGCGGTCCCACCGGTGCCCCCGTACTCGGCCTTGATCCACCTCTAGGGAATGTACTCCGCCCGCGCGTACCAACGGCCACCGGGCCCACGCTCGATCGTGAGCGGAAGGCCGAAGGTCCTGGACAGATGGTCGGGGGTCAGCACCTGCTCCACCGGTCCCGCCGCCATCACCGACCCGCGCCGGAGCAGCAGCGCGTGGGTGAAGCCGCTCGGCACCTCCTCCACATGATGGGTGACCAGTACCATCGTGGGCGCCTTGGGGTCGCTTGCAAGCGCGGTCAGCCGCTGGAGCAGGTCCTCCCGGCCGCCGAGATCCAGCCCCGCGGCGGGCTCGTCGAGGAGAAGCAGCTCAGGGTCGGGCATGAGCGCCCGGGCGATCTGCACCCGCTTGCGTTCGCCTTCGGACAGCGTGCCGAACCGCCGTCTGATCAGATGGGCGCAGCCGAGTTGATCGAGGAGCTCCACCGCGCGGGTGACGTCGGACGAGTCGTACTCCTCCCGCCACCTCCCGAAGATCGCATAGGAGGCGGTGAGCACGAGATCGATGACCTTCTCGTCCGGCGGGACCCGTTCGGCCAACGCGGCGCTGCTGATCCCGATCCGCGGACGCAGTTCGAAGACGTCCACCTCACCCAGACGCTCACCGAGAATCTCCGTCGTCCCCCCGGTCGGAAACATGAGCGCGCCGGCCACCTGAAGCAGTGTCGTCTTACCCGCGCCGTTGGGGCCGATGACGACCCAGCGCTCGTCCTCATGGACGGTCCACCCGATACCCCGCAGCAGAGCCGCGCCGTCTCGGTGGACCGCGACATCGTCGAGTCGCAGCACCTCGCCGCCCATCGGAACCTCTTCTCTGTGAGCCCTTCCAAGTCAACCTAAGGCACGATCGCATACGAGCCGAGCGCGTGGGGATACGCCCCACCCACATCAGCTCTTATCGTGGAGCGGTGCACATGGGAACATCCTCCACCCTCGTCTCATGGGGAAACGCCTGGCTCTCCGGCCATGTCGGGCTGGATACGGCCGTCGACGAGATCGAAGCGCTCGCCGGCTCTCACGTCACCGCAGAAAACGTCCCTCTTCGCCGAGCCCTCGCGGACTTCCGGGTGTCGGGGATGACGGCGCTCCGCCTGTCGCTCCCGGTGGCCGGCGACCCGCTCGGCCTCACCGGACCGCCCCCCTTCACCGTGGCCGCGGTCGACGCGGGCCAAGCCGCCACCGCGGTCTTCCCCAACCGATGTCTCGGCCTGGTGCCGGCGGAGGACCGACGCGGGTCGTCGTACGTCGGTGTGAGCTGGACGGTTTTCGAGGCGAGCACCACCCCGCCCGACGTCCCCTCCCTCGCGGAGGCGGAGTACGCGCTCACCCTGGCCATGCGCGAGACGACGGACTCCCTGCTCCGGACGGACACCGCCCCCGGCTGGCGGGAGGAGGTGACCCAGGCCCTCCGGCGACAGGGTTCCACCCTCCCTCCCGGCTATCCGCCGAGGGCGCATCGGGTGGCGGCGCTCGCCGAACGCCTGGCGTCGGTGCTCAAGCTGGCCACTCAGGACCACGGGCTGACCTCGCGGCAGATCGCCGTTCGCGACGAGGCTCTTCGCGGTTTGGATCGGGCGGTACGGCGTGCGCATGTCGCCGCGGTCAACTCGGTGCTGGAACCGGTTCCCTGAGATCAGCGAGCGGCGCACAGGTCCGGTTGGCTTAACCCGCGCACCGCTCGCTGCATTGACGATGTCATGCCCCACTTGCGTTTGACTGAAGTTCCACTTGCAGTTCTCTGTACTCACGGCGGGAATACGCTGCGGACCGTACCGCCCCGCTCCGGTACCGCCTCGGACAGGCGGGGTTTCCGTGTGACGCGAATGATCATAACGTCGGATGTTTATAGGATATTTGACATGAATTACTGACAGTGTCGATAAATCATCTACCACCCATGGATAAATGGATTGATTGCCCGGATTGGACAAGCGCCCGAGATTCTCAAATTGGACATTCCTCCCCGTCCGGGAAGCCATCGGGGACTACTTCGCGGCAAAGACAGCCCGCCTGCGATTTGAATCCGGACCCACTCGCGCCTTAGCGATCGCCCCAAACCCGGATCGCTCAGTTGCGACACGACCGACACGACGGGGATCCCAGATGAACACCCATTGCCAACGCGGCGCACCCCACGGTGGCGACATCAGGCGACGAAGGCGGCGCTCGTCGAGCGCACCCCGGTTTCCATCAATTCTAGGCACACAATCACACAACACCGAATATGATCCCATATCACAATATTGAAATTATGGAAAATTCCATTCGACAAAAATCAGCCTTGGCTTTTGATAGGCCACGGAACATTCATCTCAATTTCCACAGAAACACGCCGCCACCCAAGAATCAGTCGCCAATATAAAGCGTGCCCGTCAGAGGAACCACCAACATATACCAGTCGGCGAAACGGTTGTACCACCCGGCGCCCGGCCGTCTTCACACCTTTCTGTCATGTGACCGGATCCGTCTGGCGATGCGCACGGAAGAGATCCGACCAATCAGCACCCACCGTGAGCCCATCGGTACACCCGCCCCGGGCCCAGGTCCGGATGCCCTGGGCCTGCCTCCCACCCCGGCGTGGCGTCTGGCCTCCAGATTTCCATCATTTATCGCCATTGATACGATATCTACAAGCACAGGGCTGCGAAAAATGGTATTAATTACCCCAGTACCCCCGAGTGAGTGGCCGAATCCAGGCCTCTACGGGTGGAATCCATCACTCTTCGCTGGAGATGCCCATGCATCGGTCGATCAACAAGATCGCCGCTTTCGCCCTTGCAGTGCCCCTCGCGGGCTCGCTCCTGCTCGCACCTTCCGTCGTGAACGCATCACCGACGGTCACGCCGAGCGTCACCAAGACCACCTCCCCCAGCGCCCGGCTCAAGGTCAACGTGACCTACAACAGGTATGTCATTCAGGGCGGTGTGATCACCTACAAGATTAAGACCACCAACCTCGGGCCGTACGGCTCGGATTTCGCATTGCTCGCAGCCGCGCTGCCGAAGGGCAAGTACTCCAAGGCGCGCGTATACGGCATTCCCACAGGCCTTGGCGCCTGTGACTACAGCGCCGGCTCGGTGACGTGCTTTCTCGTTCCCCCGGCGGAGGGCGTAGAGGTCCTCCCCAAGGGCAAGTCCATCACCGTCACCCTCAAGGTCTGGCTGAAGAAGTCCACCAAGGGGATCTTCTCCGCAGAGCTGGGCGCGGTCTCCGGCATCATCCCCGAGGGCGTCACGTTCTCCGACTTCGAGCAGGAGTTCCTCGACCCGGAGAGCCTGCTTGGTGACATCAGGTTCGGCACCGTGAAGACCAAGATCTTCCCGCGGCGGTAAGTGTCCTGACTGAGTTATCCGACCAATGCGAATATCGCTGTGGGTCATCACCGGTGACCCACAGCGATATTTTCTTTCTCGATGGTGCACGCATCACAGATATGACACAGATTCCATCAATCACTACCGAGTGCCGACGCCCTTACGGACGAGGATGGTAGGAATCTCCTACCGCTAGGGGATGCGATCAGGCGTGACCGCCGATTCAACCCCCTTGAATCCCTTTGTCAATTGCAGCAACGGAGTCGCCCATGCGTCGGCCGATCAGCAAGATCGCCGCACTTGCGCTCGCCACCCCCCTCGTGGCCATGTCCATGATCATGCCTGCGGAGGCCGCCCCCGCCGCCTCGACCGCCCAAGTGGCGAGTGTTCAGGCCGCGGACGAACCGGGCTCGGTCTTTTCCGTCAAGGTGACTGCTCCCAAGACGGTCAAGCGCGGTGGCAAGATCACCTACACCATCAAGGCCACGAACCTCGGCCCCTACGAGGCCGACTACTACTACTTCGGCGGAACGCTCCCCAAAGGCACCACCGGATCGGTGACGCTCACACACGAGAGCGGCGAAGCCGAGTGCGACGTCTTCGACGACGGGTACTGGTGCTGGACGCCGGACGTCCTGCAGAAGGGCGAGTCGGACACGATGAAGCTCACGGTGCGGCTGAAGAAGAGCACCAAGGGTACGGTCACCGCCAAGCTCGGCGTCGACAGCTGGGATATCCCCGAGGGTGTGGACATCGAGAACGACGACGAAGTCCGGAACCTCGAGGGCGCCGGCGTCAACTCGTGGTACTTCCTCAAGACCGTGAAGACCAAGGTCGTCCGCTAACCGGAGACCGACTCTGAGGCTCGCCGCGCCGACGCGGGGCGAGCCTCAGTGCTGTCAGACGTCGTCCCAGGTGAACAGCTTGACTGCGAGCAGGGAGACGACCACGGAGAAGCCCAGCAGAATCCCGAGCTCGGGCAGGATGCTCGTCACCCCGAGACCCCGGACCATCACGTCCTGCATGCCTTCGGTCAGATGGCTGAGCGGGAGGAAGTTCGCGACCGCCTGCATCCATCCCGGTGCGTCGTCGAGCGGGAAGAACGTCCCGCCGAGGAAGGCCATGGGCAGGACGAGCAGGTTCGCGATCCCGCTCGCCCCTTCCGGCGTCTTGGAGACGGCCCCGGCGACCAGGCCCACCGCGAGGAACGCCAAGGTACCCGCGATGATCAGAAAGATCGAGGCCCACCAGGACGACGCGAGCTGCAGCCCGAAGAAGGGCAGCGTCGCGACCCCCAGGAAGAGCGCGGTCTGCAGGAGCGCCACCCCGATGCTCACCCCGACCCGGGCGGAGACGATGGTCGTCGTACGCACCGGGGAGAGCCTGAGTCTGCGCAAGATCTTCTTCTGGCGCCAGGAGACGAGGGTCATCGCGGCGCCGAAGGTGGCGCCGGTCGCGATCGCCCAGCCCAGGATTCCGGGTGTGAAGAACTGGATGGCCTTGAGCGACTTGTCCTCGACCTGCTCCGGCCTGAGCTGGAACCGCCCCGGCTGCCCGGCGAGATTCGCCCGCTGCACGAACGAGTCGACGATGCTGCGCACCGTTCCCGCGCGGACCTGATCCGCCTGGGAGTAGTGCAGGACGATCTGGTTGTTCTCCTGCCGGATGAGTGCGTCGACATCGCCCTTGCGCACGTCCTCCAACCCCTTGTTCAGGTCGGTGGACTTGGTCACCTGGATGATCCCCTTCGCCTCTGCGGGGAGGCTGTCGAGGATCTCGACCGCACCGACCTGGAGTATCTCGGTCTTGGGCGCGCTCGACCCCTGAAAGATCACTCCGAAGATCATCAGGAACATGAGGGGGAACAGCACGGTGAAGAACAGCGCGGTCTTGTCGCGCAGGAAACCGAGCAGCATCGCCCGGGAGAGGCTGGACAAGGAGGTCACGCCCGGTACTCCCGTCCGGTCAGGTCGAGGAAGACGTCTTCAAGGGTCGCGCCGCGGACTTGCAGCCCCGCGAGGGCTCCGCGTTCGGCGAGTTCGGAGAGGATCACCGCCGGTTTCCTGGTGGCGATGGTGAGCGAGATCCCGTCCTCGGCGACCTCGTCCCCCGGGCCGGCCAGCTCCTTCGCCGCGGCGAGACTGATCACGCCGAGCTCCACGCTGATGTGGGTGGGGCTGTCCAGGCCGCGGACGAGGACGGCGGGGGAGCCGAGCTTCAAGATCTTCCCGTGGTCCATGACCGCCACCCGATCACAGAGCGACTCGGCCTCATCCATGTAGTGGGTGGTGAGGACGACCGTACGGCCCGCGGCGTTGATTTCGCGGAGGAGATCCCAGAGGTTGCGCCGGGCCTGCGGGTCGAGGGCGGCGGTGGGCTCGTCCAAGAACACCAGCTCCGGCCCGTGCGCGAGGGCGATGGCGATCGAGAGCCGCTGGGCCTGGCCACCGGAGAGCTTCTCCGCCGGGGTGTTCGCCTTGTCCGCGAGGCCGACGACCTCAAGCATCTCGTCGGCCTTGGCCGGCGACACGCCGTACAGGGAAGCGAAGGTCCGGATCTGCTCCCGCGCGGTGAGGCGTTCGAAGAACGCCGAGGCCTGCAGCTGGACCCCGATGCGCGGGAGAAGCCTGGGGTTTCGCGGCCACGGGGAGAGACCGAAGATCTCGGCGCTGCCCGAGTCGGCCTGCCGCAGACCCTCCAAGATCTCCAGCGTCGTGGTCTTGCCCGCTCCGTTGGGGCCGAGGATGCCGAAGAACTCCCCCGACTCCACCTCAAACGAGACACCGTCCACCGCCTGGACGTCCCCGTATCTCTTCTTGAGATCTTGAACAACTATCGCCTTGCCCATCTTTAGATCCTATAGCGACAAAAGTCATACGTATGAGCTCTCTAACAGGCAATATGCTGTCCAAGTCAGCCAAAAAGCCTGTGCACTCCGAAGGACTTCGATGCATCCCGTGCTCCGAACCTCACCCGAGTGGATCCCGGCACACCGCCCGTCCGAAAGACGGGCTGCGCTCAGTGCGGGGCGGGCAGCCAAGTAACGTTGACCGAAATGAACCAGCGCACTCTCCTCATCACGCTGACCGGCCGTGACCGCCCAGGGGTCACCTCCCGGCTGTTCACCGCACTCTCCGCTTTCCCGGCCGTCGTGGCCGACGTGGAGCAGGTCGTCATCCGCGGCCGGATGACCCTCGGCGTCCTCATCGCCTACGACCCTCAGACCGACATCGGGGCACTCTGGTCCAAGGTCGAGGACATCGCCGCAGACCTCGGCATGGAGGTGGAACTCGCCACGGGCACCGGCGACTCCGACAAGCGACGCCGCGGCCGGTTGCACGTGACCGTCCTCGGCGCGCCGCTCCTGCCCGCGGCCATGGCGGGAATCGCCGGCAAGATCGCGGCGAACGGTGCGAACATCGACCGCATCCTCCGGCTGGCCCGGTCACCCGTCACCTGCATCGAGATGGACATCTCCGGCGCCGACCCCGACCGGCTCCGCACCGAGCTCGCGTTCGAAGCCGCCGCACAACAGGTCGACGTCGCCGTACAGCGCTCAGGACTGCACCGCCGAGCCAAGCGGCTCATCGTCATGGACGTCGACTCGACCCTCATCCAAGGCGAGGTGATCGAACTCCTCGCCGCACACGCCGGCTGCCTCGCCGAAGTGGAAGAGGTCACCTCGGCGGCGATGCGCGGGGAACTGGACTTCGAGGCCTCCCTGCGGCAACGCGTCGCCCTCCTGGCCGGACTGCCGGATTCCGTCATCGGGAAGGTCCGGGACGAGGTCGTGCTCTCCCCCGGCGCCCGGACCCTCGTCCGTACCCTCAAGCGCCTCGACTACCGCTTCGCCATCGTCAGCGGAGGCTTCACCCAGATCACCGACGCCCTCGTCGAGGACCTGGGAATCGACTACTCGGCCGCCAACACCCTGGAGATCGTCGACGGCGTGCTGACCGGCCGGGTCGTGGGGCCGATCGTCGACCGTCCCGGAAAGGCCCGCGCGTTGGAGCGCTTCGCCGCCGAAGCGGGCATCCCGATCAGCCAGACCGTCGCCATCGGAGACGGCGCCAACGACCTCGACATGATCGCCGCCGCGGGGCTGGGCATCGCCTTCAACGCCAAGCCGGTCGTACGGCAGGCCGCGGACACCGCGGTGAACGTCCCCTACCTGGACGCGATCCTGCACCTGCTCGGCCTCTCCCGAGAGGAAATCGACGCCGCGGACGCCGAAGACGCGTACACCTAGTCGGCCGACGTCGGGCGGCCTTCCTCGACCATCGAGCACCGCGACGACTCCCACGTGGCCACCCGACCGGGAGGCCAGCCGGGACACCGATCGTTTTGCCTTGGCCAAGCCCTGCGGCCCCGACGTCCGGACCAAGCCATGCCTTTCACCGATCGGTGGTCCGGCTCCCGGAGCCCGTGTCAAGCCCGGCGGTACCTGTGGCGGCCCGGGGGCCGTCGATCCGGTTCACGGCCGGGCTGCGGGCCCTAACCCCTAAACCGCCCGCTCCTGGAAGAACACTGCAAAGTTCCCAACGGTGAAACCCACCGACACCCCCATGCATCGCTGGGCCGAACCGTGTACAACTCACGACCGGCCCGTTTCGCCGGAACCCGCCGGCTGCCGGGCGAGGTCGTCGGGCTCCTCGACGGCGAAAGCCGCCGACGCCACCGCACACAGCCGCGCCGAATCGGCGTTCAGCTCCCGGAGCGCGTGTTCGGCCACCACCGCGTGCAGCAGCGCCCGCCGTTCCTCGGGGGCCTCCTCGGCGGCCCGCTTGATCCGGCTCTCGGTCAGGTCGCTCACCCAGGTGGATAGCTCCGCCAACCGCCGATCCACCTCTCCCTCGGACTGATACGCCCGCCGGGACTCGACCGCCTCCACACAGTGTTCGAAACGATCCGCGAGCGCGCCGAGGACCGCCTGAACCGGAGCGATGTCCGTCGGACCCATCACGGTCACCATCATCATGACGTCGTCGCGAACCCTTCCCGAGGCCCGGGCGACCTCGCGGAGCGAATCGGGTACGGCGACCCCCGGCTCACCCGCCGCGCTGTTGACGGAGGCGGCCAAGTCCTCCTCGGCGCTTCCCGTCTGAAGTACGGCCTTCTCCACTCGGGAACGCGAGCCCTCACCCCGGTCGAAGGAGGCGACCGTACGGCACTCGGCCGCGTGGGCGTGGAGGAGCCGGTTGACCCGGGCGGGCAACCTCGCCGCTTCACCGCGGGGCCACAGCATCCGGGCGATCGTCAACGTCAGCAGTCCCCCGAGCAGCGTCATGAGGATACGAGAGCCTGCGGCCTCCGGGCCGAACGGGATTCTGAAGTCAACCAACAGCATGACCAGTGTGGTGACCAGCGCGGACCAGTACACATAGTGCACGGCCGACAGGGTGAAGGCGAGTACCGCGACCAGGGCGACCACCGCGGTCAGCGCCAGATTCCCGGGGGCGACGACGAGGACGCCGGCGGCCAGAAGAGCACCGACGACACCGCCGCAGGTCCGCGCGACCACCCGGGAGAGGGTGCCGCCGTACGTCGCCTGAAGACTGAGCAGGACCGTCAACGCCAGCCAGTACCCAAACGGCGGCCGCCAGATCGCGATGATCACCAAAGCGGCGCCCACCCCGACGGCGAGCCGTACCGCATGCCGTGCGGCCTGGGAGGTGAATTGGGGACGAGCGGACACCACCGGCGAGATGTGTGGCGGGATCCGCGGACCGGCCGGACCGCCGTACAGTCCCCCGACGGAGAGTTCGGCGGCGACTCCGACGGACTCGCCGATCCGATCGAGACACCGCTGGATCTGACGCAACTGGAGCAGCTCAAGCAGACTCCGCCGATCGTGCGGCAGGTCGGCGCGGAGTACGCCGATCCGGTCCGCGAGAGACGTCCCGGGCGCCACCCCGACGACATCCAGGCCTCCGTCGAAGACGACCCGCAACGCGGCCACGAGCGGTGCCACCGTGGCGGATGAATCCGAGTCCGTCAGAGCATCCGGTGATTGACGGCGCAAGACGGAACAGAGACCGCGGAGCGCCACGGTCTCGTAGAGGATTCGCCGGAGCACCACCACAAGCCGCGCGGCCTCCCTCCCCTGGCGCCGCAGATGATGCCGCGCACACGCTGTACGGGCCTGCCGCAGCGACTTCCCCGCAGCCCGGCGTCGCCCCTCCCAAGCCGCGTCCTCGGAAAGCGGATCCGTGGCCACCTCAAGCAGCGCGGCGATGTCGTTCGCCGCCGCGACGACCGCGGTACGCAGCGGCCGGGTGTGCCGCCACCGCCACGGCAGGGAGAGTAGGGCGCCGACGAGCAGGCCACCACCGAAGGTAAGCAGAATCGGCACGGCGAACTCGGGGTAATGGGGCCGCGACGCGGTGAGCACAAGCGCGAGCGCACCCGTCGGCCCCACCGCCGGAACCAGGCCGCCGAGAGCGGCGACGGCGGCACCGCCACCGGCCAGCAACCACGGCCGGCCCGCGATCAGCACGCCGAGGGCGACCCCGCCCGTGGCCGCCAGCGTCGCCACGAAGAACGTGGGGAACCTCCCGCCGGCCGGATCCTTGATCGCTGTTGTGGCCACCATGTAGGCGCCGAGCGCAACCAGACCTCCCCAGCCGGGGCGGCCGACGACCACGCTGACGAGCAGCGGCAAGGAGATCGCGGTGGCCGCGGTGAGCCCGAAGCCCAGCGCGAGACGGCCGATCGCCCCCTCGTGTACCCTCCGTACCCGCCGTCGTACGGCGTTCCGCAGTCCCCCGATGGTCCAAGACTTCCCCGCCGTCCGCAGGCCACACCCAGGCCCCAAGCCCGCATCCTGCCGTACCGGCTCCTCCCCCGAACCGGGTCGTCCCGGACGCTATGCGGCACGGCCCCAAGCCGATCGGTGGGAACGTCAGATCCGCCCGCGAAACCAGGGCAAGCGCCGTAGGTACCGCTTTCCACGGCCCAATCGACGATCAACTCGCTGAACCGTGCGTCCCGGATCGAGGAGGCTAGGGCTGACGCCAAGCGGCGAGAGACCCGCCCCCGGGCGACAGCTCGGCCCAAGGCCCGTCCACGGCGACGACGGCGGCCGCCGCGGTGGGGAACTCGTCGACGGTGGCGCCCGTCAGCTGCTGCACGAATCCGTGGACCGAAGGGCTGTGTCCGACGATCAGCAGCGTACGCACGCCGTCCGCGGTCTCGGCGACGAGGTCGAACAACTCATCCACATCGTTGTCGTAGATTCGCCGCTCATAGGAGATCGGCACACCCGCCGCGGCGAACTCGGCGGTCTGCCGGGTCCGCAGCGCCGTCGAACAAAGCACCAGATCGGGGATGAGACGCTGTTCGCTCAACCAGCGCCCGACATCGGCGGCCTCATGCTCACCCCGCTCCGCCAGCGGACGCTCATGGTCGGCCACCCCCACCAGGCCGGCCGCCTTCGCATGCCGCAAGACGATCAATTGTCGCCTCATCTCCGGCTCACCCGGATCGTGGGCACCGGGATACCGGCCAGGATCACCGGCCTGCCCGGCATGATCCCGAACGTCTTACCCTCGGAAGGCTGCCCCTGCTGCATACGGCCAGTCTTCCACCCGGCCCATCCGGCCCCCAACCCGCACCCGCCGTGGCGACGGCACCGGACCGCAGGTACCACGACCGATCCCGGGCACTCAGCACCGACCGAGGTCACGGTGCTCCGCCCCACCGCGATCACGGACACCTCGCCCGGCGGTGCGATCTCAAAGCGCATGTCACTCAGTCCGGTGCCGACCTCAGCCGCCACCTCGGCGATGGTCAAATCTCTATCGGTGAGCGTGGGGCCGACCCTTCCGGCCCATTTCGAGGCCGGCTCCTCCGTCGCCGGCGGATCGCCCCCGAGGCCCGGTCGGCGACGACCCCGGTGACGTGGCGGTAAGCAGGAACATCGGTCATGCCAGGAGCACCGGCGGGAGGCATCGTTGCCGCCCGGCAAGGAAACGGTGGTCCGCGGCTGCTCAGGTCAACTGAGACGGGCGGCGGCACTCTTTGGTGAGTGCCGCCGCCCGTTCCTCTGCCCTCGGCTCGGCGTGTGCTCAGAGGCTATGCAGGACCGGAAGCTAGGCCGCGTTGGCGGGCTCCGGCGACCTGTCCTCATTGCTAGGGGTGATCGAAGTCGACCTCCGCTTGGAGATCACCACAGCCGCAACGATCACACCCACCGCGGCGACGGCGATACCGATCCGCAGCGGCGTGTTGCTCGAGTAGGTGACGACCGCGGGAGCGATCAGCAACGCCACCAGGTTCATCACCTTGATCAACGGGTTGATCGCGGGACCGGCGGTGTCCTTGAACGGGTCTCCGACCGTGTCGCCGATGATGGTCGCCTCGTGCGCGGGAGAGCCCTTCCCACCGTGGTGGCCGTCCTCCACCAGCTTCTTGGCGTTGTCCCAGGATCCACCGGAGTTGGCCAGGAACACCGCCATGAGTGTGCCGCAGGCGATCGCGCCGCCGAGGAAAGCGCCGAGAGGCGCATACCCCATGGCGAATCCGACCGCGATGGGGGTGAGCACCGCAAGCAGACCCGGGGTGGCCAGTTCCCGGAGCGAATCCCGGGTACAGATGTCGACCACTCTGCTGTAGTCGGGCAGCTCGGAGCCGTCCATGATCCCGGGCTTGGTGCGGAACTGCTCCCGAACCTCGTAGACCACCCGTCCCGCCGCACGGCCCACGGCCAGGATGGCCAGACCGGCGAAGAGGAAGACCACCGCGGCCCCGACGATCAGCCCGACCAGGACGGCCGGTGCGTCGATCGAGAGGCTGAACGAGCTCGCCGCCGAACCCAAGGCCCCTTCGACCGAGGTTCGGAAGGCCCCGAACAGCGCGGTGGCCGCCAGCACCGCCGTCGCGATCGCGATGCCCTTCGTGATGGCCTTGGTGGTGTTGCCGACCGCGTCCAGGCTCGTCAGCACCTTGGCGCCCTCACCCTTGACGTCGCCGGACATCTCGGCGATGCCCTGCGCGTTGTCCGACACCGGACCGAAGGTGTCCATCGACACGATGACGCCGACCGTGGTCAACAGTCCCGTACCGGCGAGGGCGACCGCGAACAGCGCCACGACCACGTTGCCGAAGCCGAGCAGCGCCGCTCCGTACACCGCACCGCCGATGACGAGGGCCGAGTAGACGGCCGACTCCAGCCCGACGCTGATTCCGGAGAGGATGACGGTCGCGGCCCCGGTGAGCGAACTCTCACCGATGTCCCTGACCGGCTTGCGGTTGGTCTCGGTGAAGTACCCGGTGAGCAGCTGAATCGCGCTGGCGAGAACCAAGCCGATCAGCACCGCGCCGATGGCGATGTACCGCGGGTTGGCGTCGAGGTTCTGTACGCCGCCCGAGAGCTCGGCGAAGGTGTCGGGCAGGTAGGCGAAGGCGGCCACCGCGACGAGCACAGCCGAGATCAACGCCGAGATGAAGAATCCCCGGTTGATGGCGGCCATCCCGTTCCGATCCCCGGCGCGCGGGGAGACGGTGAAGATCCCGATGATGGCGGTGAGCACTCCGATCATCGGAACGATGAGCGGGAAGACCAGCCCCTCGGTTCCGAAGGCCACCTTGCCGAGGATCAGGGACGCGACAAGCATGACGGCGTAGGACTCGAACAGGTCGGCCGCCATCCCCGCGCAGTCACCGACGTTGTCACCCACGTTGTCGGCGATCGTCGCGGCGTTGCGCGGGTCGTCCTCCGGGATCCCCTGCTCAACCTTGCCGACGAGGTCGGCGCCCACATCCGCGGCCTTGGTGAAGATGCCGCCGCCCACTCGCATGAACATCGCGAGAAGGGCTGCGCCGAACCCAAAGCCTTCCAGCACGGTGGGTGCTTCACTGCGGTACACCAGGACCACGATCGCGGCGCCGAGCAGGCCCAGGCCGACCGTGAACATGCCCGCGACGCCGCCGGTGCGGAAGGCGATGCGCATCGCCACCTTTTCCCCGGCGTCACGCGCCGCCGCGGCCACACGCACGTTTCCACGAACGGCAAGCCACATTCCCATGAATCCGGTCAGCGCCGAAAAACCTGCACCAATCACGAAGAACAGTGATCGGCCAATACGGACCCCGGCGGATTCCGCTGGAAGGAGCAGCAACAGGAATGGGATCAAAACCACGAAAATCGCTAGTGTGCGGAACTGCCGCTTCAGGTAGGCTCCTGCGCCTTCCTGAACGGCTCTGGCGATGTTCTGCATCCGCTCGGTGCCCTGATCAGCCGCGAGCACCTCTTTGACGAGTCCACCGGCCACGGCGAGAGCCAGTAGAGCCACAGCGGCGACGACCACGACCAGAGTCAGGTCAACACCGGCGAGGGTTACCGCTGAACTTCCGTCAGCGGCAAGATAGAGGCTTGACATTTCCGTCCTCCTCGGCAACACGAGTAGGTCGTTGCCCGGACGGCGCAAGGAATTCAATCGGCGATGGTTAAGCGCGTCCGGGGCAGTTGGCAATGCCGCTTCCGGTTGCGTCCGCAGACTTCCCGCAGGCTACCTGTGAGCCCACGAGACCAAACCTTGGCCGGTGCCGGGGATTCTACGCAGCGAAGAGCCGGATATGAAGCCTCTTCAGTTCGCCATTTAGAGAAGTACACCGAGAGGCGTTGAACTTTTGCTGCCCTTGACGCGTTCTTTACCAGGTTGGGATGTCGGGGCACCGGGAGAGCCGTAACAGAAATGAATCGCTCTATCCCTATATTGCCTTAGCTATATTCCCAAATTTCGGACATCCGTATATGGATATGGCCCTCGATATCCCGGGCTTCGGATATTAAGTATCGCCAACTGATGGCACGACCCCATGGCCGACCGCCGCGGGAACGGCGACAGACGACCATGGAGCCAAGCGAGCCAGGGCATGACGGAGCGCCCGCCTGACCCCGTGCAGCGCAAGAAGATCGCGAATCAGTTCAGTGCCACACCATTGCCGGCTGCGGGCCAGCTCATCCGGATTCGCAGGCCTTCCGCGCTGGGCAGTACCTCAACGTCATCGGCCAGACCGACTATCACCGCTATACCGAATCCCGCAGTCAGCGAGTCGGGAAAGACGCCAAGAGATGACTGCCCGTCCCGGGAGAACATGTGCGGGGGGTTCACAAACGGATCCGCGGGCATGCCGACCGAAAGATCATCACTCGGTGCCGCGTCGGTGACCGTCACTTCGAATCGCCCCGAGTCATCGCGCAACTCGATCCGGATCGGCTGTCCAGGGCAGTGACGACGGTGCGCCTCCACCGCCCTGGAACAAGCCTCTCCGACTGCGAGCCGCACCTCGTCCAGGACCGCCTCAGGCACTCCCGTACGACGGGCGATCGCCGTGGCGATCAGCCGTGCGGTACGGACATGTGCCGGCAGCGCGCTGAACGTAAGCTCGACGGTGGCCATGGCGAGGACGCTACTTGTCCTTGCCGTGGGCTTCCTTGGCCTCGTCGACCGAGGCGTAGATCCCGAAGACCTTGGTGAGCCCGGTGATCCGGAAGATCTTCAAGATTCGCTCCTGGGTGCAGACCAACTCCAGGGAGCCGTCGTGGGCCCGTACGCGCTTGAGCCCGCCAACGAGCACCCCGAGCCCTGTGGAGTCGAGGAACTCCACCTTCTCCATGTTCACGAGCAGGTGGAAGTTACCCTTGTTGACCAGGTCAATCAGGAGCTCACGCAACCTCGGCGCGGTATAGACATCGATCTCACCCTCAACCTCAACAATGGTGAGCCGATCCTCGGTGCGGTGATCCAACTTCAGATCCACAGATCCTCCAGCGCCATGTCTGCTGTTGCGATCCTCGCCCACCCCAACGGCTGGGCACCATAGTTTCGCCGCGCGGCATTCAACCACGCTCCGACCTCGTGTCTATACGAAATCACGACTCCGGGCGACTCTGCCCCAAGATGCCAAACTAGAAACCGATGACTCCGCCGACCTCTTCCCCTGGACGCGCCGACGCTCTGCTGGAGCGTCTGCTCACGACCTCCACACGCCGTGACCGAGTCACCCACGTGGAGCACGTTTCAGCACGTCAGGCCGTGCTTTCTCCCTGGCCTGGATGGGTTCCCCAGGAGCTCGTCGAGCACTTGTCCAAAAGGGGCGTCGAAGCACTCTGGGAGCATCAATCCAGAGTCGCCGAGCACGCTTACCGTGGCCAAAACGTGATCATTGCCACTCCCACGGCGTCCGGAAAATCCCTCGCCTACCTGGTTCCCGCCCTCAGTGCGATCTTGGAGGGCCACACCGTTCTCTACGTGACGCCGACCAAAGCGCTCGCCGCCGATCAACTTCGAGCCGTCCGCCGTCTCAAACTCGATCAAGTCCGTCCTGCCGCCTTCGACGGTGACACCGCATATGAAGAACGTGCCTGGATCCGACAGTACGCGAACTATGTTCTGACAAACCCAGACATGCTGCATCGTGGCTTGATTCCAGGCCATTCACGATGGGCGACCTTCCTCCGCCGGCTCCGTTACGTCATCGTCGACGAGAGTCACGGCTACCGCGGGGTGTTCGGTTCTCACGTCGCACAGATTCTGCGACGCCTTCGAAGGGTCTGCGCCAGGCACGGTGCCGAACCGACTTTCATCCTCGCCTCCGCCACGGTTTCCGAACCCGGGGAGTCGGCGGCGCGCCTTACCGGTCTCCCGACCGCTGAGGTGACCCAGGACGGCTCTCCGAGGGGCGGTTGTACCTTCGCCCTATGGGAGCCCCCGCTGACCGATCTACGGGGCGAGAAGGGCGCCCCGGTCCGCCGTACGGCGACGGCGGAGACGGCGGACCTCCTCACCGATCTCGTGATCGAGAATGTGCGCACTCTGGCGTTCGTCCGGTCCAGGCGCGGCGCCGAGTCGGTGTCCCTCGCCGCCAAGCGTGCCCTCATGGAGATCTCCCCCGAGCTCTCCGAGAAGGTGGCCGCCTACCGGGCCGGGTTCCTCGTCGAGGAGCGGCGAGCCCTGGAGAAGGCGCTGCGGGCGGGAGAGATCACCGCACTGGCGACCACGAACGCCTTGGAACTCGGTGTCGACATCTCGGGTTTGGACGCCGTGCTCATCGCGGGCTGGCCGGGGACGCGGGCGTCGTTGTGGCAGCAGGCGGGGCGGGCGGGACGCGGACGGCGAGAGGCCCTCGCCGTGATGGTCGCCAGGGACGACCCCCTAGACACCTACCTCGTCCACCACCCCGAGGCTCTGTTCGGCCGACCGGTCGAGGCGACCGTTCTGGACCCGGACAACCCTTATGTGCTCGCCCCTCATCTGTGCGCCGCCGCGGCCGAACTCCCGCTCAGCGCCGAGGACGTGACACTGTTCGGCCCCATGGCCGCCAAGGTGCTCGACGACCTGGTCGACCGAGGGATGCTCCGGCGCCGTCCGACCGGCTGGTTCTGGACCCGACGGGAACGCGCCGTCGACCTCGCCGACATCAGGGGAACGGGCGGTCCTCCGGTGCACGTGGTGGAGGCGTCCACCGGACGGCTGCTCGGCACCGTGGACGAGCCCTCCGCGCATACCACCGTGCACACGGGTGCGGTCTACCTGCACCAGGGGAAGACCTACGTCGTCTCCCTGCTTGATCTCGAAGGCGGCGTGGCGCTCGTCGAAGCGGGCGAGCCCGACTACACCACCTTCGCCAGAGACACCACCGAGATCAGGGTGATCGACACGCTTCGATCCACCTCATGGGGTCTTCAGCTGGGAACGGTCGAGGTCACTCGCCAGGTCGTCTCGTTCCTGGCCCGCAGGATTCAGAGCGGCGAGATCATGGGTGAGACCCCCCTCGATCTCCCGCCCCGCACCCTGCGTACCCGTGCGGTCTGGTGGACTCTCCCCGCCCACGTGATCGCGGCCCTCGCCGTCGCCGGGGTCGATCTCGGCGGTGCCGCGCACGCGGCGGAGCACGCCGCGATCGGGCTCCTCCCGCTCTTCGCCACCTGCGACCGATGGGATATCGGTGGAGTGTCGACGGAACTCCATCCCGACACCGGGCTGCTGACCGTGTTCGTCTACGACGGGCACGACGGTGGAGCCGGCTTCGCCGAGCGGGGGTACGAGCGGGCGATCGACTGGTTACGGGCGACATACGAGGCCATCGACTCCTGCGAGTGCGACCGCGGCTGCCCGTCCTGTATCCAGTCGCCCAAATGCGGAAACGGCAACGAACCACTGGACAAGGCAGGGTCGCTTCTCCTTCTGGCCGCCCTGCTCCGGCAATCCGAAACAGCGGATGATCAAGCCCTGTGTCGGGTGGGTGCCGCCGACCCCACCGACCCGACATCCGATCATCCATCCGGGCGGACACCGGCGAGCCGCTCAACGGATCAGGCGGGGAGTCTCCAACCACCCCTTGGGCATGCGGATGCCGGCCCCGAGCCGACCGGGGAAGCAAAGCCGTGCGGCTCGGCCGCCGTGGAGTCTCGCTGACAGGACCGCACTTGGAACACGACGCTCATCCCGGGTAAGCCCGGCGACAGCCCATCCTGAATCCGAAGAGCGACAGCGGAAACAAAACAGGACAACTCAATAAATCAGCCACTCAGCTCCCATGAATCCCCACGGAGTCCATGCGAAGAACAGATGACTAAGTGGCTCCGGTAAGGGAAGGCGCATCCGCGTAGACCTACCGGAGGTGAGATCCCATGAGAGCGCTCGGCATTCTCCTGATGCTTGCCGGAGCGGCGGCCGCCTATCTGATCGTCCCCATCGAAACCGGCATCACCACGATCAGCGTCTTCGACCGGACATATGCGCTGTCCCCCCAGAACATATTCCTTCTCGGCACCGCCTGCGGCGTCACAGTCATCCTCGGGCTCGTACTGATCTTCGCGGGAGCACGTCGCGCGGCGGTACGGCGACGGGCTCTCTTCGATTCACGAAGTGAGTCACGCCGCCAGGTCGCCAAGCTGGAAAAGGAGAAGAAGGATCTCGAGCGCAAGCTTGAGGACAACCAGACGGCCACTCCGACCGAAACCGTGCCCGCTCGCTCCCCCTCGGCGACCTCGATGACGGATCGCCTGGTGGCCGGGGCACGCGCGGCCGTAAACCGATCACGCTGAGCCGATCACATCACGCCGACCCCGTCGTCAGGCCGGAAAGAGCCACATCTGTGATCTACCCGATCCGATGATCCGTTCTACGGAACCGCTTCAAGCCCGATTCCACGGGGCCGGTCCAACCGATCCAAATCGTCCGCTCGCGCTTCTCCGTCCGAACCACTAGCCCTCGATCTGCGCACAGATGCCTCCCACGCATAGGCGCACTCACCAGATGGATGGAGGCCTCGGATCAGACCTGAACCTGACTTTCGGCCACGGAACCGTCAGGTAGCTCTCCCCGGACTCAGGTTCACCGATTCGACACCTATGCGGCCGACGGTTCGTCCCCGGAACCTGGGCGGTGCTCTCCCCACCGGAGCACCGCCCAGATGGCACTCCCCGTACCCACTCACGCACCGTCTCTACACAATCACCCTCACGCCTGCGCCCCCAACGACCCACTCAGCGTGCCAGGTGCTCCCGGTACACGTGTCGATCGATCCGATGACCGCCCAACCGCTTGAAGCGATCAGTTGGCCGACATCCGGGCTTTTCGGCCATCCCCCCTGTCGGCCCGGCTCGCACACCGCCGTTGAACGGAGCTCCGGGCACAGACAACCACGAACAAGCGGATCTTCACAAGCATCGGAAACAGGATCCCTATGCAATTGTCAAGCAACATAGGCCACGGATCGGGCCAGCGGATAACCGCCATGGTGTTGATCAACCGAGAGAATTCGGCCGGTTGCGGTATTCTCCACTCGAGAGATAAGAATGATAAATAGGGAGCGATTCACCCTATCTCAACTCGGTCCAAGAATCCGGCTTCCTTTTCTCCGTGAAAAGCCGAGAACCATTCTCGGCCGATGAATCCATGCTCTACGCCGTGGACACAACTGCGTATCAGGTTCCACCGGGATCCGACCTGACCTGCGTTTCGGACCGGCAAGCGGCTCCTTGGTGAAACGCGCGTGTGAAGAGTGATCGTGAGACTGTCGGGGTGGGCCGATCGAGGATCTTGGTCGAACCGGGAGCGGTGCTATCCCGTGGTCTTGACGCGACGGCGCAGCGTTTTGGGCAGACCAGGCAGCAGGTGGGGCTCCAAGCTGAGCGTCGTAAGTGCGGTGAGGTTGACCAGCGAACTCGGGAGGCTGGTCAGGTGGTTGCCTTCCAGGCGGAGGTGGGTGAGGGCCGCGAGGTTGCCCAACGACTCAGGAAGGCTGGTCAACCGGTTGTATCTCAGGGAGAGGTGTCTGAGTGCAGTGAGATCACCCAGCGAGTCGGGGACCTCGGTCAGCCGGTTGACTTCCAGGACAAGCGAGGAGAGCGCGGTCAGGTTACCCAGCGAGTCGGGGAGGCCGGTGAGCTGATTGATTCCCAGGAAGAGGCGGTTGAGCGCGGTAAGGTTGCCAAGCGAGTCGGGAACCTTGGTCAACTGGTTCTTGCTCAAGATGAGATCGGATAGCGCGGTGAGGTTGCCCAGAGAGTCGGGGAGACCGGCTAGCTGATTCCCTTGCAGGTACAGGTGTTTGAGCGTGGTGAGCTCTCCCAGCCACTCGGGGATCTCGGTCAACCGGTTGCCGCACAGGTCGAGTGAGACGAGGGAAGTGAGATCCCTCAACGAGCCGGGGACTTCGGTCAGCTCACCACCCAGGCGGAGATGGGTGAGGGCGGTAAGATCGCCCAGCCGCTCGGGAATCTTGATGAGATTCAGGCGGAACTCGCGCAGGTGGGTCAGTTCACGGTGTTGCCCGGGCAACACTTCCAGGGGTATGTCGCTCAGATCGAGCACATCCGATTCGTTTCGCAGGCACTTGTTGACCCTCAGTACAACGGCCCTTGGAAGCCGGTCTCCCATCGTGACTCCTCTTCTCGAGACCACCGGTGTAACCCCGGCTCGGTTGCCCCGGTCCCGGACGATCGAGTCGGCCGACGACGCCTGACTCGGTGGCCGACAGCCACACTAGGCAGACCGACTTGTGGATCACTGGCATCGCCCGAGGTTCGCTTCCCATACCCTGGTGAGCCCACGGGACGTGCAACCCCACACACGTCCTCAGGTCAGGCGGTCCTCTATCCGATCGGCGCCTAGTCTCTCGAACCGGAGAGATCGATCCCGATGGGACGGGGCCGGCTCGCGCCCTGGCGGCCACGGAGCGGTTGAGGAATCTCCACCGCACGGCAGCCGTCACTCCGACCTCGACGACCTCTCCCTCAATTCGGCAGTGATTCAACCGGGCACCGTTGGCCATGGCGATCTCAGTCGCGACCGCGCATGCCCGTTCAGGGTCGATGACCGACTGAGCGGCGGCGAGCGCGCTCAGATCGGCAGCCGTCTGAGCCTTGTGGCGCGCAGACCTCGCCACGCCTATCAGGACGACCCCTGTGGTCATCGTCCAGACAACCCCCACCGCCACCAGCATCCATAGGGTTCCGGAACCGCGCTCGCGTTCTCGATCCTTCACGACTCCGTCACCTCCCAGCCGAATGTTCCCGGCCGATTCGGCGTCTCTCCAGCCCTGACTTCCCATACGGCAACCTCGGTGACCGCCATATCCGCAGGCCGCGTCGCGGGTTCCATGCCGGAACCGGGATCGTCGAGGCCTGCGGGAGCTTCGGCCGAGTGGCCGACCGGGGAACTCGCCGAGACATCCCCCGCGTCCGGTACCCGGTGCCGGGCGACCACCCCGGGTTCTGTCGCGACCACGGCACCCGCGCTCACGGTGAGCGAGGAAAAGCCGGGTGCCCAAGCCGGTCCAACGGCTGCGCTCACCTCGACCCTGGTCACGTCGATACCCCGGGTCAGCTTGATCTGCGCATTGTCAGGCGCTCCCTGAAGAACCCTCGTCTGCACGGCGGCGAGCGGCTCGCCTCGGGACGCGGCCCGAGCCGCTTCCCATGCAGCGTCCACACACTCCAGGTGGATCGCCATCGCCCGGACCGCCCACAGCGCGGCCCCGACGACAAAGACCAGGACCGGCAGCGCCGCAGCCGTCTCCGCCGTCGCGAATCCCCTCTCCCGGTCCCGCCTCACCCGATCCGATCTCGATCTCCGCCGTCGTGACCGCCGATGCCGGGGCGTGTCCCACTTTTCCCTGCGCAGGTGCCACATCCGCAGAAGAAGTTCGGGTGGGAGCCAGATCACCATGGAAGACACGTTCACCCCACCCCGCTCAGTGCGCGATCGATGAGGGCGGAGAGCGCCGAGCGAACCTGGTCACTGGTGACCAGCTTGTACAGCACTACGGCGAACCCGCACGCCGCTATGGTCCCGACCGCGTACTCAGCTGTGGACATCCCCAAGTCCCTGGTTCCCCGCCCGCTCCACGCCCGCCGCCGTCTCCTCAACCACACGGCGATGCCGTCGCGGCCTCGACGGAGACGACCCGGCAGGGGCGTCCCTCCATGAACGAGCTCCCGCAACCACCACCGCAAGGTGTGATTCCCGCGAATCGGCCAGATCCTCATCTGCCCACCTCCTGACATAGGGCCTGTCAACGTGGTTGACGCCGACTCCGTGAGCATCCCCTGGAAGTTCGCACGCGCGCCGGACCGAACTCAGTTCTGTGGATAACCCGGCGGGGGAACAACAAGCTGTGGACAGTGACCTACGGCCTAGGCTCTATCCCGGCCATACTTCCGTGGCGAGAGTGGCAACGATCGGCACGATTCCCAGCAAGACAAACGCCGGGAGAAAGCAAAGACCCAAGGGAGCCGCAACCTGGCTTCCGACCCGTCTCGCGGCGGCTGACGCACCCGCCCTCGCCGACCGTCGGCAATCTGCCGCCAGGCGTTCCAGCATCTCGGCGGACGGCGCACCTGAGACGGTGGCCCGCACCATGGCCCGGGTCAACAAAGCGAGCGCGGGTTCCTCCTCTCCCAGCTTCGACCACGCCACCTCCGGCTCCGCCCCCAGCCTGAGCTGTTCGCCCAGCCAGGCCAACCGCTCCCCGAGCGGCCCGCCGACCGCCCGGGCCGCCAAGGAGACGGCGCCGCTCAACGGACTGCCCGACCGGAGACAAGCAACGATCAAGTCAACACAGAACGGAAGGTCGGCAACGATGCGGGCCCGCCGCCGCAGCACATGCGGAGGCTCCCTACGCCGGAGGACGGCCAACACGAAAGCGGCCGCCGGGGCCGCGCCGACGATTCCCGGGGCCCCACCCACGATCAGGGCGAACAGCAGGCCGGCCGATGCGGCGATCATGTAAGGAGGGAGGCGGTGGCTCACCGGGGGACGTCGAGTCTCCACGACCGGCCGGAGTGAACCCAGACGAGCGGCGGCCGTACGCCGGGACGGCATCGAGTAAACGGCGAGCACCGCCAGGACCATCGCAACGATCTCCACGACCCTCTCCCCCATTTCCAGGCACGCGATTGGCGGGAATCCGGACTTCTCGGATGTGGCCTCGCCAACCTTCGATCCACCGTCGTCTCCCGAACTCGGGTGGACCGAGACCGGCGGAACGCCGACCCCGCAACCGAAGCGGACCGTCGCCGGACCCGGTGTCCCGAGCGTGCCCGCCGGGGTTGAGCAGGCCGGAGTGCACCCCTTCGGCTCACCGCCATGCCCTCCGGTCCCGACGATCTATATGCGACGGGTGGAAACTAGCCGACGACGGACATGGCTGCGACGTCGGCGTTCAGCGGTCAAGGACCGACGGCGGCCTTTACCAAACGCCGTACCCATGCCAGTCCGACCAGGTTCAGTCCGATCCCGATCACCAGGCAGATCAGCCCTGGCAAGGTGCCGAAAAGGTATGAGAACGGTTCCATCCCCATCGCGACACCGAGCGACATGCCGATGATCGGGAGTATCGCGAGCAGTCGCGCGGTCGCCCGTGCTCCGGCAAGTTCGGCGGTGATCTGCTGCCGGTGGGCCTCCGAGTCACGGAGTGTCCTCGCCACGTTCTCGACCAGCGGCGCGAGCGTCCCACCGGCCACGATGCTCACCTGCCAGCACGCGGCGAGTTCACGCACCCCGTCCAGACCGGGTAGGGCGGCGCGCAACGCGTCGGGGATGTCTCCCCCTTCTCCCGCGACGGCTACGACGGAGTCGAACAGCCTGGAGCAGTCCGGTTCCAGGGATTTGATCGCCCGGACCAGTGCGTCTTCCGGCGCGCGTCCCGCATGGAGCTCGGCCGCGAGTCCTTCGAAGAGCTCGACCGTCGCCAATCGAATGCGTGTCCGGAGGTGACGGCTCCGCCGCCACCGGGTCCATGTCCGGGTGAGCGCGCCGGCAAGGATCCGGAGCGCGAGGTGACGTCTGGTACCGCCAAGAATTCTCCTCAGCCGTGCCTCCTTCACGGCCCCGGAAACCATGAACCATCCCGTACCCGCGGCAAGGACGATGGCGAGCGACGCCATCACCCACCCACCCGTGCTTGGAGCCGGTCGAACCCGGCGCCCCTGTCGATGCGACCGTCTGGGTGAAAGGTGAGCGCCGGGGCCACCGCCACCAGACCGTCGGATCCCCTGACCAGCAGAGAGATCTCCGACAGTCGCCTGGCTCCACCACCGGGGGCGCGGACGAGATGGATCACGACGTCCAGCGCGGCCGCCAGCTGGCTGTGCAGAGCCTCCCGGGTGAGCCCGGCCGCGCAGCCGAGCGCTTCCAACCGGGCGGGAACATCGGAGGCCGCATTGGCGTGGAGGGTCCCGCAACCACCTTCGTGACCGGTGTTCATGGCGCTCAGCAGGACCACGACCTCCTCGCCCCGCACCTCCCCGACGACGAGCCGGTCCGGACGCATCCGCAGTGCTTGACGGACCAGCTCACGCAGGCCGATCCCGCCGGCGCCCTCCACGTTGGGTGGTCGGCTGCCAAGACGGACGACATGGGGGTGATCGGGTCTGAGCTCGGCGGAGTCCTCGACCAGGACGAGTCGTTCCGCCGGGCTGACCAGGGACAGGAGACTGCTCAGCAGGGTGGTCTTCCCCGTGCCCGTACCACCGGTGACGAGAAAGGCCAGACGTCCGTGGAGCATGGCCCTGAGCATCCGCGCGCCCACCGGGGGAACGGCCAGATCCTCCAGGGTGAAGGTCCGCCGAGGAGGCAACCGCAGGGACACGCACGTACCCTCCGGCGTGATCGGAGGAATCACCGCGTGGAGACGCACTCCCCCGGCGAGTCTGGCGTCCACATAGGGACAGGCGTCGTCGAGTCGACGTCCGGCGGACGCGGCCAGGCGTTGGGCGAGGCGCCGGACGGCTGATTCGTCGCGGAACCGCACATCGGTCCTCCGCAGACCGGCTCCATCGTCGACCCACACCTCTCCCGGCCCGTTGACCAGGACATCGGTGACAGAGGGATCGGCCAGCAACGCCTCCAGCGGGCCCACCCCGGCGAGGTCGGCCCGAAGCGCCCTGGTCACCGTGAGGATCTCCGCGTCGCCGAGCACGGCCTGTTCGGCCCGGAGGGCTGTGGCGATCTCCCCTGCGGTGGGCTCGGCACCCGTGCGCGCCAGCCGTACTCGAACCGCGTCGACCAGATCCCGGTTCACGCTGGACCTCCCGCCTGCAGAAGTGAACGGAGGAACCGGTCGCTGAACGACGCCAGCGGACCCCGGCTCCCCCGTGTCGGAAGATCGCCGTGCTCGAGGGCGTCACGGAGGCCGCGTTCATCCGTGAAGGTCCCGGCGAGTGGCAGCCCGAGCGAACGAGCGATCATCTCCGGCTCCAGGCCGTCCCCGCGGACGACCAGCCGCACGTCCCCGGTGTGCTCTCTGATCCGGGCGAAAACCTGGCTCGCCGCCGCGACGGCCCGGATTTGTGCGGGAACGACGAGCAGCGTCTGGTTCGCCCGCTGGAGAGCCTCATGGGCTCCGGGGTCGAGGTGGCGAGGCACATCCACGACGACCAGCTCGCACCCCCGTACCCCGGCTGCGAGCACCGCCCGCATGGCCTCCGGAGGTGCGGAGACCACCTCCCCTCGGTGCCAGGAGAGCACGGCCAGCTCACCAAGGGCCGGAAGCGCGTCGCGAAGGGCGAGCGCACTCACTCTGCCTTCTCTCGCCACAAAGTCGGGCCATCGGGCTCCCGCCGCCTGTTCTTCGCCGAGTACGAGGTCTATGCCACCCCCCAGCGGGTCGGCGTCGACGAGCAGCGTGGAAAGGCCGCCGCGTGCCGCGGTGAGCGCCAGGCCCGTGGCGAGGACGGACGCCCCGGCACCGCCTCTGCCCCCGATCACGCAGACGACCGCGGCTCCCCGCCCGACGGGCTCGATGGTCTCGGCGAACTCGTCGATCAAGACCCGCTCGGACTCAGGAAGCGTCAGCACGGTCTGCGCGCCCACGCTCACGCACCTGCGCCAGATGTCGTCGCTCTGCGCTCCGGCGACGACGAGCAGCACTCCGGTGCGCTGCGGAAGCCCGATGGCGGCCAGCTCGTCGGCGAGGTCCGCTCCGATCACGACCAACGGGGCGGCCGACCAATGCGGCCGGGCGTGCCCGGCCGTGTAGGCCACGTCGACCTCCACTCCGGCGGCCGCCGCGAGCCGCAGCAGATCGTCAAGAAGATCTTGATCGTCAGTAATGATCAAGGGACGGTTCATGCCGCCACTCTCCGACGGCCCCCGACGTCCGCGTCGAACCGAATCGGGTTCTGTGGATATCGAAGCGCCTTGGACCCACACCTGTGGATGACCCGCCCACAACCGTCAGGACCATTTCCGGGAATAGCGGGATTTGAAGGAGCCGACATCACCGTCGCCAGCAAGTGGACCGAACATCCAATGGCAGGTCTCTTCCGCAGCGCAGGCCGGGGCTGTCAACGACCTTCGAAATTTAGCTCTGGCATGAATTCCGTGAGGTTGACCCTCGTCAGTCGGCGAGGAGGACGCGTTTGCGCAGGAGGTCGGGGTTGGCCCGTCCGTACATCTGCCGCTTGAGCACCTTGACGCGGTTGATGTGGCCTTCGACCTTTCCAGAACTGTGGGGCAGGGTCAGGACGGCTTTAGCGGCGTCGAAGCCGCGGCGCAACCCGGTGATAAAGGAGTACAGTTCCGACAGGTCGGAGGATTGGACGGCTTTCATCACTGCTCAAGGCCGTCGCCACCGAGCCGCAGCATCATCTGGGCGAAGGCGCGAACATGATCGCGAAGAGCGGCAAGGGCCAGGCATGCTGCGATCAGTGCACGCAGGTGCTGCTGCTCGTCGGCTTGGAGGGTGTCGGGGCCGCGCAGGAACCATCCGGTCGCCTTGCGGACGGTGGGCGGCGGCGCCGACGGCAGGACGATGTCGGTCCGAGACCTCCAGGGCCTCGGATACTCGCGCACCGAGGTGCCTTTGCCGCCATAGCCCATGGCTTTGATCTCCTGGTAGAGCCGCTCGGCGTCGGTGCAACCCTGCTCCCAGCGTTGCCTCAGGTAGCAGGCGAACTCCCCCACCATCGCCGGGCGTTTGCCGGTGTCGTTATTCACCGGTAGCTCCTCCGCACTGCTCGCTCGGGCGAAGCGCCGCACCGAATTGCGGGCCACGTTGAGCTCCCGGGGCGATCGTGCGCAGGTCGCGGCCTTGAGCGATCAACCAGTGCACGAGGGCGTACCGCCGGCGAGTCCGCTCGGCAAGACGGCCGGACCGCCGCTCGGCCTGATCAGGCTCGCCCGGATACTGCGTAGTGGCCGCTGCCGATGTGGGAGCGTCGAGCGGCCGGGTGGCAGGTGTGAGGTCGCGTAGGTGGGCGCGGTGCTTGGTAACGGTGCGCTCGACAGCATTGCCGAGGTTGCGCCACATGTGCCAGCGCTCGGCGACTTGAATCGCCTCTGGCGCCGCGGGTGGCGCCGTCGGCGTAACAGTCGGCCCGGTCCCGGCAGACGATCTCCACCCTGGGATGCCTCTTCAGCCAGGCGGCCAACACCTCCGCTGATCGCTCGGGCAGCATGTCGACCGGCTGGCTGGTGGTGATGTCGATCAGGATCGTGCCGTGGGTGTGGCCACGGCGCAGGGCAAAGTCGTCCACCCCGAGAACGTGGAGCCCGTGTTCGGTTCGGGATCGGGAAGGGATCGGATCAGCCTGATCAGCGTCATCCGGTTCACCGCGGCTGCCAGATGGTGCGTGAGACGGGCACCGGCCCGGCCGCCGAGGGCCAAGCCGATTGTCTGCAGGAGCCGGCGCAATGGGAGGCTGTGGCGCCCGTGGCGGACGGTCAGCCCGGGAACCTGTTCGGCGAAGGTCTTCTTGCCGCAGTCGCTGTTCCCGCACAGAAGCCGCAGCACTCGTAGGTGGACCACGGACTCCTGACCGCTGACCGCCGTGTCGCACAGCCGTCGCTCACGGTTGCTGTGTACTTGGCGGGATACGACCTCGCACTGTGGACATGCCGCTTGTGACTTATGTGTTCTAGCCCGGATCCGTACCGACCCCCCGAACGCTGTACCTGGTCGATATGCAGGCAGCCAAGGTGAGGAAAGAGAACCGTGAGCAACTCCGAGACGGTCACGGATCATGATCAGCAGGACGCTCAGTCGCCCGCCGGAGGATCACGAAATTGGTGCCAGAGCCAGTTTTCATGTGTCGTCGACACGACCGCCCAGCTAGGACGTCATTCCGCATCCCACCCCCGCAGCACAATTTCCGCGAAACAGCTCGAAGCTAATCGGGCAACTTAGTAAATACTGCCCGATACCCAGACGTACAGCCGTCCCGCACTCACGGCATCGTCGGCCAATTACATACAGCGGCCGTAGGATGATATATCGCCCCCGGCACTAGCCTTCGCGATTCATCGCCCCGCCGAGGGCGCGGTCACACCGCCCTCAATTCAGTTCGAACACATGCACTATTTCGTGCTAGCACGTGTAACCGATGGGCATCGAGATCATTTCGGAGCGGCGGAACGTATGGTCCGCTTTATCATCACATGATAGCCCTCATGGGTGTTTGCTGACGTTGAGCGCGAAGACCTCCAAGTCCTGATACGGCGTCTCGCCGACCGCAATCGTGTACGCAGCGAGGCGACCATTCAGTCCGACGTGCGGCAGATCCTCCTGACCGGCGGTTTGGACCTTGCTGCGCACGATCTGGAAGTCCACCTCGAAAAACAGGTGGGTGAACGGCGCAGGATCGACATCGAGGTCGGATATACGGTCATGGAGGTCAAAAAGAGCCTCGCGAGTGCGGCAGTAATTCAAGCTGCCGAGGTCCAGCTCGGCGACTATGTCGCCTTGCGGATGCAGGAGACCGGGCAGCAGTACGTCGGCGTTCTGACCGACGGCGCGGAGTGGCGCGCGTACCAGCTTCGCAACGGTGCCCTGAAGGAAGTGACACGGCATGTCCTGAAGACGGGACGTCCGGACCTGGGCGCTCTGCTGACTTGGCTGGAGGGTGTTCTCGCGACGCGGCAGAACGTGCCGCCGACGCCATCCGAAATTCGGGATCGCCTTGGCGCCGACAGCGCCTCCCACATGCTGGACTTCGCCAGTCTGCACCTCCTGTACGAGGAGCACGGCCAGCTCCCGACCGTCCAGCTCAAGCGCCAGCTCTGGTCGCAGCTCCTCCGGAGCGCTCTGGGGACACAATTCACCGACGACACCGAACTGTTCCTTGAGCACACACTCTTGGTCAACAGCGCCGAGATCATCGCCCACCTGGTGCTGGGCTTTGACGTCCTCGGTCTCCAGCCTGCCAGTCTGCTGAGCGGGGAGCATTTCAAACGTGCCCGTATCTCGGGTGTCGTGGATCAGGACTTCTTCGACTGGGTGTTGGAAATTCCCGGCGGCGACTCGTTCGTCCGCAGCCTTGCCCGCCGACTCGCCCGATTCGACTGGCGGCAGGTGAACCACGACGTGCTCAAGGTCCTGTACGAGTCGATCATCGGGACGGACACCAGGGTCAGCCTCGGCGAGTACTACACCCCCGACTGGCTTGCCGAGCGCATCGTCTCCGACACGGTCACCGACCCGCTCAACCAGCGGGTTCTAGACCCCTCGTGCGGCTCTGGAACATTCTTGTTCCACGCCGTCCGACGTTACCTGACCGCTGCGGAGCAGCAGGGTATACCGCTCGCAGACGCACTCGAAGGCCTGACAGGCCACGTGTACGGGCTCGACCTCCACCCCGTCGCTGTTGCCCTCGCCAGGGTCACCTACGTGCTCGCCATCGGACCCCAGCGATTAACTGGTAGCCGCCGCGGTATTCACGTCCCCGTCTACTTGGGCGATAGCGTGCAGTGGAGGCAGGAGAATGTCGACCTGTTCACGGGTGGGAACCTGGTCATTTCGACCACTGGCGACCAGCTTTTCGGCAACGAGTTGACCTTCCCGGAAGGTCTGCTCGACGATGCCGTCCGCTTTGACACCCTGATCTTGGAATTGGCGGCGCTGGCAGGTTCGCCGAGGGCGGTAGGGACGGTTCCGTCACTGACCGCGCTCTTCAACCGGATGGCGATCGAACCCGAGTACCGAGACGCGATCAAGGACAGCTTCCACCACCTGTGCTACCTCCACGACATCGGCAGGAATCACATCTGGAGCTATTACGTCCGCAACCTGGCTCGCCCGATGTGGCTCAGCAGGCCGCAGAACCGAGTGGATGTGATGGTGGGGAACCCGCCCTGGTTGGCCTACCGCCGGATGACGAAGGCGATGCAGGAGAGGTTCCGCGAGTTCTGCCAGGCTCGGGGCCTATGGCAGGGCGGGGAAGTTGCCACTCACCAGGACCTGTCCGGCCTGTTCGTGGCACGTGCCGTACAACTGTTCTTGAGCGCTGGCGGAAAATTCGCCTTCGTTCTGCCGAACGCCGCACTTGACCGTGGCTACTACGCAGGCTTCCGGTCCGGCCGGTACGCGGATCCGGCCGAGGTGACCACGGTCGAATTCACCGGTTCATGGGACCTGCGCCGGCTGCGTCCACACTTCTTCCCGCGCGGTGGGTGCGTGGTGTTCGGGCATCGAACCGGACCGGAAACCGGTGCAACGCCCCTACCAGTGGCGACCATCCGATGGACCGGAAGGCTCCCCAAGGGCAGCGACACATGGGACACGGTGACTTCGGCCCTGACCCTGCAGCCAGCCACTCTTGCCCGATATACCAACGACCTCCTGGAGTCCCCGTACGAGCAGCGGTTCCTCCAAGGGGCAACGATCGTGCCTCGCGTTATCTTCATGGTGACCGAGCAGTCCTCTGGGCCGCTGGGACTGCCTGCAGGCCATGCGACTGTGATCTCGGAGCGCAGCAGCACTGAGAAGGAGCCGTGGAAATACCTGCCCGCATTCGAACGGGTCGTGGAAAGCGAGTTCGTCTGGCCGGTCCTGCTGGGGGAGAGCGTCCTGCCCTTCCGGGTACTCCCGCCGAGAAAGGCGGTGTTGCCGCTCACTGGAGATCAAGTCCTCGACGGTGATAACCCCCGGATCGACATGTACCCCGCGCTTGCCGATTGGTGGCGGAAAGCCGAGAAGATCTGGAAGGATCATCGGTCCAGCGAGCGCCTCACTCTCACCGAGCAGCTCGACTTCCGGAAGAAGTTGACCACACAGATTCCAACATCATCCTTGAGGGTGGTTTATGGAGCCTCTGGAATGCACGTTTCCGCCGCACTGGTCGATGATCCTTCAGTGCTATGCGACAAGGCTCTGTACTGGGGAGCTGTTGCCAGCCGAGCAGAAGGCTACTTTCTCTGCGCCATCCTCAATTCGCCCGCACTCACCCAGCTGGTACGACCCCTCATGTCGTATGGGAAGGACGAGCGGCACATCGACAAACACGTGTGGAAGCTGCCAATTCCGTTCTACGAATCATCGAACCAGGTCCACGCACGTCTTGCCGAACTCGGAGCCTGTCAGGCCGAATTGGTGGCTGACCTGGAACTCGACGAGAGCGCCAACTTCGTGGGACTTCGTCGTACTGTCCGGAAGGCCCTAGCGGCAGGCCCTGAGTCGGATGAGGTGGACGAGCTCGTGCTGGAACTCCTGGACCAATAGATCGTGGCCGCATGCCTCGGTCGGCCAAACATGATCAGCAGTCGATGGGTGCCACTCCGGGCGCCCATCCCTGCTGACGTCATGCGATAGGACCGCCGGACCCCTGGGGGATGTGCTCCGACTCTCTAAGGATCTGGTCCAGCATCCGGGCGTCTGGGAGGCGGCCGAGGTCGGCAATGAACGTACGGCACGGCAACGTCGGTGAACTTCTTGATCTTGCGCCGGTAGATGGTCACCGGAGGCCCTCCAGCGTCTCGCGGACGTCGGCGATGTCCAAGGCCATCAGCTCCGAGACACGTGCCTCGCAGGAGTAGCCAAGCAGCAGGGCGGCGGCGTCCCTCTTCCCGCGAAAGTCGAGCGGTCGAGCGTGCCCAGCATCGCACGCAGGGCGTCCGGCACGACGGGGTCAGCCTTGCGGGTAACGGTGGCCGGGTCCATGGCCAGGGCCAGGCGCTCCTGGTACCGTCAAGCACCTTCCGGGCGGCCTTGGTCTCCGGCGGTGTCGCGTTGGCCGTGCGGTGGACCGTGCGGATGGCGGCCAAGGCCCGCTCGATGCTGGACGGGGACAGTGGACGACCCGTCCCCGAGGGGGTGTTCGTCAGGTGCGCGACGTACCCAGCAATGGTCTCGGGCGTCGCCGGGAGCAGGACGCGGTCGTGCTCGACGCACCAACCCTCGAAAGCAGTCCAGTCGGCGGTGTACGCGCGCCGGGTCGACGCGGGTATGCCCGCCACTATGGCCTTCCTCGTGACCTCGCTCACGACGAAATCGGCGGCCGAGTAGACCAATCGGCGTCGGCGGTCACGGCGAAGGCGGCGGCCGAGACGATAGGGGCGGAGAGAAGGTCGGTCGCGGGGGGCTCCAGAAATGGGAGAAGTATAAACGATCATGAAGAGGGCGGTGAGCCGCCGGTACCCCGGTGCCGAGCTGCGCCGACACCCGACCGCGAGTCGAGCGAAACAGTTGTTCGTAGTCAGCGGTGCATAGCGGATCATCTACGGCTGGACATCGCAGGCCGACGACCACATGCTCCTGCCATCACCGCAGGTCATCCGGACCCGCAGCGAATCAGGAAAGTCAGCCGCCGATGAAGTGGATCATGATCGACGTCGACAGGGACAGCGAGGCCAAGGAGAGGGTGGCCGCACTGATCACACCGCTGAGGAAGCGGTGGGAGCAGCAGGGCTGGACGCAGGAGGTGCTGGGGAAGATGGCTAACCTCCCACAGAGCAGGGTATCGCGGGTGCTGTCGAAGCGCTTCCTGCCTCCGTTCGCCGTGGTGATCACCATGGCGCAGAAACTAGACTGCGATGTGGTGGAAGCCGTGCGCCGATGGCACGCTGCAGCCAACGCCGTGGGCGCGCAGCGCATCCAGGAGAGCAACGGCGCCCCGCCAAACTTCCAGGACTACCCCGACCTGCTGCGGGGACTGCGTGGTCTGTTGGCCAGCAAGAGCCTTTCGCAGCGCGCTCTGGTCGATGAGGATAACAAGCGTGGCGGGAGCCTGCGACCGTCCACCGTGGGAGCCCAGCTGGGCGGGAGGCGCAGTCTGCACCGCGAGACAGTGGAGGTCATCGTCGACATATGCGGCGTGCCGGAGCCGAACATGGCGAAGTGGCTGGCGGCGTGGGACCGGCTCGGTGCGCCGCACATGGCCGAACAGCTCCGCCGCCGAAACGAGGCGTGTCGGCGCCTCGGCACCGCCCAGGCCCGAGTCATGCACGCGAAGCAGCGGCGCAGGTCCAGCCCGTGGTAGGGGTTCGATGCTGCGATGTGACCGGGTCCGACGCGGCTACTGTCCCCGGCCCCTTGGCGCTCGACTGCATCCAAGGCCTGAGAAACCAGGGGGCCGGGCCCTGGCCTAGCTAGTCGACGACCCAGAGCTGGCGGCATGAGGTCGACGGCCGCGGCTTGGCAGCGCACCAGACTGGGAGTCTAGGGACGCGGGTTCAAATCCGGGGCGCTGGCCTGCACAACGGACACCAGGCGCACTATGACGTAACGGTGTCGCTATAGGGGTGGAGGACCCGGGCCAGACCCTCGCCGATTTTCGCCGGCTGATGACCCAGAAATTGCGACACCATTTTTGACCTGCGGCTATGTCGACGACCTCACGGTGGCGCCTGTGCGGCACGTGCAGCTCCCTTCTACTCACGCCACGGAGCCCAAGGGGCACCATCCCTACGCCGATCCACACTCCCAGGGCCGAACGAGGTGTATTGGGCACCGCCGACAGTTACTGCGGGGGTTGCGGGCCACCCGCCCGAGCCAGAACACCGCGTGGTACTTCGAGGCTGCGGGTCGTTCGTTGGGGCGGGGGCGGTCGTCGGCGGTTGCCTCGGCTGTCGGGGGTCATCGGCTTGTGCCCTTTCAGTGGTTTCGGCCGTCGATGTGGTCCAGGAGCTTGGTCAGCCCCTTGTCGCTAAGCGGGTCAGCATCGAAGTCCAGAACCTTGTTGGTGAAGTCGAGCGGGTAGCCGGGCCCACTCTCTTGAGCGCATTTTTGATGGCGTCCAAGACCATGTCGGTCTCTCCGCCGCTTTCGTTTTCCGGCGATATGTACTGACGTGGAACCGGGAGGTCATGCGTCCCGGGGCTCAGGGTCCGTCGGTCCAGATGTACCACGGGCCCTTGAAGTGTTCATAGCTTCCCCCTTCCGGGTCCGGTGCCCGATCCGGGCTGTAGGCGAAGCCATAGCTTTTCCAGTCCATCGTGAGCGAGGTGACCATGAACCTCGCTCCTTCGGGGATCTTCTCCACGTGGTCCACCCGATACAGGCCCCACCACCGCTCGCTGACGTAGTCGCTGCGTACCGACCGGGCATAGCGCTCCAGGCTCGGCTCCGACAGGGCGAAGCGCGCATGGAGTGGCGCATCGACCGTGACCAGCAGCCCGGTACCCAGCACCAATGCGAGCGGGACGAACATCCAGCGCGCCGGCGTCCGCCGCCCCGAATCAGGGCGGAACGTCCATGCCCAGGCGATGACGAGCGCCAGCCAGTACACCGCCAACGCCAAGACCCAGTAGGACAGGCCGGGAATGCTTGCCTCGACGAGCGTCAGGAGCGAGCCGAGTCCGACGGCCCCGATGAAGAGCAGTGCGGAGCGGTTGCGAGTCAGTCGCATGGGGAGATCTTGCCCGATACCGGGACCAAGCATCATCGATTTCCCATCACTACCGGAAAGCCCACCTGCGGTGACTATCCCACCACCCAGCGACGCCTTTCTTGCACAGAGCGGATCAAACGCGACTGGAGGCCGCACCGACCGAGGACCACACCCTTGCCGGTCCTTCCGGGAGTCTCCACACCTGTGCGGGTCTCCCCCGCCGCAGCCTTCCCGTAGTCCCCAATCCCATCCGAACCTGACCCACAAGCCCGACACGACAAGATCCCGCCAACTTCCCCGGCCGTCTCAGAGAATGGACCTCGGGCCCATGGTGGGATTTGAGTAGGCGCGGTTGCCGCCTCGACGACACAAGCAGAGCCGTTGCGCGTTGGTCGGCCCATTCCCATCGGCGGCGTACGACGCTGTCGGACCAGGCCGGAACGGACCGGTTCGTATCGCGCTCAAGTGCTCCCCGTCCGGTTCCGCCATCGTCCGACGGGACACCGCCGCCGGAGGTGATTTGACCGACGCCTCGACAGATCTTCCTTGGATATAGGGGCGACCCCCGCCGGGGGGGAGAGCGGGGGTCGCCGACCGGTCCGGCTCCGGGGGGGTAGAGCCGGTCCCGTTTCAGAAGAAAGCTTTCATCAGTACACCAGGGCATGGCAAGGGACTTGCCAACTAACTTCCCTGACTACTTACTTCAGTGTACGGAGATACCCCCGTATGCTGCCCGATCGATGTGAGTTTCGTCGAGCTGCAATCTGCGTTTTTCGCTAGTTTTTTTCACCTTACTGACCTGCATGGCTTACCCAAGAACGCTCCAAGGCCCGAGAAAGTGGGCTGAGCGCACACTCACACCGAATCGCTATCGATCACGCTGCGTGATCAAGAACGAGTCAAGTGCCCTTGACTGATCGAGGGCCGCGCCGATTCCCCGAGCGTCGCCCCGCCCGAGCGGCTCGGTTCATCTTCAACTCACCTCTTGGCAAAGCTCTTTACTTTAGGGCTTCCCAACTGGGCGAATTCATCGTAGAAAGGTGACACGGACCATGTGTCCGTGTACGGCAGCCGGGCACCCACGTGCGACCAGCCGCGGGAGGCGCGTCGAGACGGGCTTGACCCGATCCGACGGATTTAGGTGCACGCTTGGTAACCCGGCCCGACGTACGGGCAGCGGCGTCCCAGTCCAGGGACGCCGCTCCTTTTTGGTTTACCGGCTTTCATAACGAATTAGCCACGCTGGAGCGCCTCACAGATCGCGAGCGTCTCTCGGGCCCCAACAATCACAGCATCGGCACAGTGACGCACCCAGAGTGAAAGCCCCGACGCCGTCCCACTGAGATAGCCGACGAGCGCGTCAGAATAAGTCGCCCTAAGTGCTAAATGTCCGACTTCGACCGCAACAAGTGATTTGGGGTCGAGCCCACGCTCCACCAGCGTGAGTCGCTCCGCGGCCCGGGCCACCATCGCGTCAGCCGTACCAAACGGCCGGAGCACCACGAGCTCGGCGTGGACCACGGCGGCCAGGAGCAACGCCGGGGTCTTCGTGGACCCGGAGAGCAGATCGGCGAGGGCGTCCAGCCGTACCGACACCTCCGGGGGAGACGGCGCGGGACCGACGCCCCAAGGATCCGCGACCGAGGCCGTACTCCGCGGACGGCCGAGGCAATCGTCGGGCGCCGAACCGGCCGCCGCGAGACTGTGCAGCCGGGCCAGGACCTGGCGCGGAGCCGTACGCCAGGTCGAGCCGGCCCGCCCCACCTCCGCGGAGGCCCGGAGCGCGCCCTGCACGATCGGATCGCCGACGCTCCCGGAACGCACCTGTTCCAAGGGGAACTCGGCGCCCTCAAGCGCCGCCGACGCACGGGCCCCGCGCAGCGCGGACTCGGCGGAGACCTCGGGACCTCGACGCCGCAGGATACGATGACGGTACATCCTGTCGACCGCGGCGCGTGCCTCCTCGACCGACTCCCGGACACCGGGCAGTTCGGCCACTCTCGCGAGTGGGTCGTTGTCTCCCCGTGGCCCGTCGGCCACCTGGATATCGCGCTCATCGTTCACGTCATCGCACTCTAGCGCCGACACCGGGCCGCCCCCGCCGACCGGTCCGTTTCGTCGGTTTTCTCGCCAGTCGAGACAGCGGGCACACCGCCTATCTCGGGCACTTGTCCCCAGGGCATGATGCCTGGTGAAGTTGGAGCCAACCTTGCCAGTCAGAAGGAGTTACGTAGTGGCCTCGGATAGTCCTCAGGAGACGCTGTCGAACTTGCTTCACGAGACCCGGCGATTCCCACCCCCGGCGGAACTCGCCGCGGACGCCAACGTGAAGGCCGACGCGTATGACGAAGCAGCCACCGACCGCCTCGGGTTCTGGGAACGTGCGGCGGATCGGCTGGACTGGACGCAGCGCTGGGACACCACACTGGAGTGGAATCCCCCCTTCGCGAAGTGGTTCATCGGCGGCAAGCTGAACGTGGCCTACAACTGTGTGGACCGCCATGTCGAGGCCGGACGCGGTGACAAGATCGCCTACTACTGGGAGGGCGAGCCCGGGGACACCCGCGAGATCACCTACGGTGACCTGCTGACCGAGGTCTCCAAGGCGGCGAATGCCCTCACCGAGCTCGGCGTCGGCAAGGGCGATCGCGTCGCCATCTACATGCCGATGATCCCCGAGCTGCCCATCGCCATGCTCGCCTGCGCACGTATCGGGGCGATTCACTCAGTCGTCTTCGGCGGTTTCTCCGCCGACGCGCTCCGCGGCCGGATCAACGACGGTACGGCGAAGCTGGTCATCACCGCCGACGGCGGCTATCGGCGGGGCGCGCCGAACGCCCTCAAACCCACCGTCGACGAGGCGGTCGTCGACTGCCCGAGCATCGAGAAGGTGCTCGTGGTCCGCCGTACCGGCCAGGAGGTGGACACCCACGACCGGGACGTATGGTGGCACGAGATCGTGGACCGGCAGAGCGAGGTGCACAAGCCCGAGCCGCACGACGCCGAGGACCCGCTCTTCATCCTCTACACCTCCGGTACCACGGCCAAGCCCAAGGGCATCCTGCACACCACGGGCGGATACCTCACCCAGGTGGCGTGGACGCACAACGCCGTCTTCGACCTCAAGCCGGACACCGACGTCTACTGGTGCTCCGCCGACATCGGCTGGGTCACCGGGCACTCCTACATCGTGTACGGGCCGCTGGCCAACGGCGCGACCTCGGTCATGTACGAAGGGACCCCCGACAGCCCCCACCGCGGGCGCTGGTGGGAGGTCATCCAGAAGTACGGTGTAACGATCTTCTACACCGCGCCCACGGCGATCCGGACCTTCATGAAGTGGGGCCAGGACATCCCCGCGCAGTTCGACCTCTCGTCGCTGCGGATCCTGGGAAGCGTCGGCGAGCCGATCAACCCCGAGGCCTATGTCTGGTACCGCGAGCACATCGGCGGCGATCGCTGCCCGGTCGTGGACACCTGGTGGCAGACCGAGACCGGCTCCATCATGATCAGCCCGCTGCCCGGGGTCGCCGAAGGCAAGCCCGGTGCCGCGATGCGCCCGCTCCCGGGGATCACCGCCGACGTGGTGGACGATCAGGCGGTCTCCGTGCCGAACGGCGGGGGCGGGTTTCTCGTCATCCGGGAGCCGTGGCCGTCGATGCTCCGCACGATCTGGGGCGACGACGAGCGCTACAAGGACACCTACTGGTCCCGTTTCGAGGGGATGTACTTCCCCGGCGACGGGGCCAAGCGCGATGAGGACGGCGACCTGTGGCTGCTCGGCCGGGTCGACGACGTCATGCTCGTCTCGGGCCACAACATCTCGACGACCGAGGTGGAATCCGCGCTGGTCTCCCACCCCAAGGTCGCCGAGGCGGCCGTGGTCGGCGCGCTCGATCCGGTCACGGGTCAGGCCATCGTCGCGTTCACGATCCTGCGCGGAGACGTGGAGGGCGGCGACGAACTGGTCAAGGAGCTCCGCGATCACGTGGCCAAGACACTCGGCCCGATCGCCAAGCCCCGGCAGATCCACGTCGTCGCGGAGCTGCCGAAGACGCGCTCCGGGAAGATCATGCGCCGGCTGCTCCGTGATATCGCGGACAACCGATCGCTCGGCGATGTCAGCACATTGACCGACAGCTCGGTCATGCAGCTTATCGCCGCGCAGTTGCCGACGGCCAAGAGCGAGGACTGACGCCGATATCGTGAAGAGGGGACCGCGTGCTCGCGGCCCCCTCTTCGTTCCTGTCGGGAAATTATCCGAAAGACCCAACAGAAGGTGACGAAACGGATTCCGGTAATCTAACCGGGAGGTGTGCCGGGAAGTCTGGTCGGCCGAACCGGGGGGACCGTCCCGCCCGCGCTACCGGAGGAAGTCCATGCGCCGAGCTGCTGCGATCTGGCCCATCCGACCGACTGTTCGATATGCGCGCCAACTCGCCGAAGAGCTCCGTGCCGAGACCATCGGTGGCGTGATCATGCTGGCGGCCACCGCGATCGCGCTCATCTGGGCCAACTCACCGTGGGCGGCGTCCTATACGGAGCTCCGGCAGGTCACCGTCGGCCCCAGCGCCCTCCACCTCGACCTGACCCTGCTCGCCTGGGCCTCGGACGGCCTCTTGGCGATCTTCTTCTTCGTGGCGGGCCTGGAGGTCAAAGAGGAGTTCGTCAACGGCGAGCTCTCCAACCTGCGCGACGCGATCCTCCCCATCGTCGCCGCAGTGGCCGGCATGGTGGTACCGGCATTGTTGTATGTGGCGGTGAGCTGGAACGTCCCCGGCGCGGAACCGGGATGGGCGATCCCGATGGCGACGGACATCGCCTTCGCCCTCGCCGTGCTCGCCGTGACGGCGTCCGCCCTGCCGGTCGCGTTGCGCGCGTTTCTCCTGACCCTCGCCGTGGTCGATGATTTGGGCGCGATAGCAGTGATCGCTATTTTCTACACGAAATCACTGAGTTTCCTGCCCCTGCTCGCCGCAGCCCTAATACTTGCCCTATTCGGATATTTGCAGCACAAGCGGGTAAAATCAGTCTTTATCTATATTGTTTTAGGGGTAGCCGCCTGGGTCCTCATCCACCAGAGTGGGGTCCACGCAACGGTCGCCGGAGTCATGTGCGGACTGCTCACTCGGACCAAGACGGACCCGGGAGAGGAGTTCTCACCGTGTGAGCGCTGGGACCACGCCGTACGGCCGATCTCCGCCGGCTTCGCGGTGCCCGTCTTCGCCTTCTTCGCCGCGGGCGTCTCGCTGAGCGGCGATTCGCTGAAGGACGTGTTCACCGATCGAGTCGCCCTCGCCGTGGTCGTCGGTCTCGTCATCGGGAAGTTCCTCGGCGTGTTCACCGGAGCGTGGCTCTCCGTCAAACTTGGCTTCGCCAAGCTCAGCGATGAGCTCAACTGGCACGACATCGCCGCGGTCTCCGTCCTGGCGGGAATCGGTTTCACGGTCTCGCTGCTGATCGGCGAGAAGGCTTTCGGCGGCACCCCGCAGGCCGAACTCGTCACAACCGCCGTCCTCGCCGGGAGCCTCATCGCGTCGGTGTTCGCAGCGGCACTCCTCCGTATTCGGGTACGCAAGCGGATAGGGGAGCAGAATGGTGGGTGAGAGAACCCGGATTGGAGAGATCGACATGCCGGAGACCAGGCTTGAGCAGGAAGCCTCGTTGGGCGAGCTCGTGGCTGACGCGAGCAAGAGCATCTCAACACTGGTGCGATCCGAGATCGAGTTGGCCAAAGCGGAACTGAAATTCGACGTCAAACGCGTCGGAACCGCCGCCGGACTGTTCGCGGGGGCGGCCTTCACCGCGCACCTGTGCCTCATTCTCGGTTCGTTCGCGCTCGCATTCGGCCTGGTGGCGCTCGGCATGTGGCAGTGGGCGGCGTTTCTGGCCGTGACCTTGCTCTACCTCCTCATCGCCGGGCTGCTCGCACTTCTTGGGGTCCGCCGACTGAAGGGTCTCGCCGGGATGAAGCGAACCACCCGCACCCTGAAGCACCTGGCCCATCCCGGAGACGCCGATGCCGCCAAGGGATGAGTCCGTCGTCCAGCTCGACGGTCCGTGGACGCACCGCACCGTCCACGCGGGAGGAACCCGTTTCCACGTCGTGGAGGCCGGCGAGGGTCCGCTCGTACTCTTCCTGCACGGATTCCCGGAATTCTGGTGGGCGTGGCGACATCAGCTGGTCTCGCTGCCCGCGGCGGGCTATCGTGCCGTCGCCGTCGACCTGCGCGGGTACGGCGCCAGCGACAAACCGCCCCGCGGCTACGACCTCATCACACTCGCGGGTGACGCCGCCGGGCTCATCCGCGCGCTCGGCGAGTCGGGTGCGATCGTGGTGGGCCACGACTGGGGTGGCCTGCTCGCCTGGACGATGGCGGCGTTCGACCCCAAGGTGGTTCAGCGGCTGGTCGCCGTATCCGCTCCTCATCCGCTCCGGCTGCGTGCGTCTTTGCTCACCGACCCTTTCGGGCAGCTGCGCCACAGCGTCCACGCGCTGGGATTCCAGCTCCCCATCCTGCCGGAGCGGCGTCTTGTCGCCGAGGACGCGGCCCGGGTGGAGCAGCTGATGCGGGAGTGGTCCGGCTCCGACTGGCCGGACGCGGAAACCGCCAGGCGCTACCGGGACGCGTTTCAGATCTCCAATGTCGCCCACTGCTCGCTGGAGTACCACCGCTGGTTCGCCCGCTCGTCGCTCCGGCCCGACGGGATGCGCTATGCCAGGCGGATGCGGGCCGAGGTGCAGGTGCCGACCCTGCAGCTGCACGGGGCCCGGGACTCCTGCATGCTTCCCCGGACCGCTCAGGGCTCGGGCCGGTACGTCGCGGCACCGTACCGCTGGCGACTCCTCGAAGGCACCGGACATTATCCGCATGAGGAACGGCCCGCGCTCTTCGACGCCGAGCTTCTCGGCTGGCTCGCCGACCCCGAGCCCGATCGATGAGGGATCGCGACGCCTCGGGGCGAGCCCGTAGCGCCAGGCCGCGGGACGCCTTCGGGCGGCCGTTGCCCCGGGGCTCCGCCGGTGTGCCGACGACGCCCGACGACTACACCCCCGGACCCGAGGAGGCTCTGGCCGAGGCGCAGCGGCTGATCGACGCCGGACGACCGTTCCACGCCCACGAGGTCCTCGAGGCGAGATGGAAGTGCGCTCCCGACGCCGAACGAGAGCTTTGGCAGGGTCTGGCGCAGCTCGCGGTGGGGCTCACCCACATTCAGCGGGGGAACCTCAAAGGCGCCGCCGCGCTGCTGCGACGGGGTTCGCTGCGGGTGGAGTCCTCGCGTGAGCCGTACGGTGTCGACGTGCCGAGGCTGGTACGGCGTGCGCGGGAGCTCATCGACCGGCTTGAGGGTGGGGAGATCCCCGCCGACCTGCGAATCGAACTAGTCGCACGTCTTTGTTGAGACGGCCCGGGTGGCGTTGCTCCCGGCCTGAGCGTCCGGCTGGACCTCGGCGGCGGTGAGTGCGTAGCCCGTCTCAGGGTGATCTTTGGCTGCCGCGAAGACCACGCCGTACACCTTGCCGGTGGGTGAGAGGAGGGGTCCGCCCGAGTTCCCCGGCTGGACCAGCCCGCGAATGGCGTAGACCTCACGGTTGTTCTTGCCGCGTTGGTAGATGTTCGGGCCGATCGCCGTGTGCTTGGCCCGGATGCGGGCGGCTTCGACCTTCCATCCCTGGCCGCGGGGGAAGCCTGCGACGATGGCGGTGTCCCGGCTTTCGGCGCTTCCGTCGAACTGAAGTGCGGGCAGCGGAAGCCCCGGAACCCACAGGATGGCGATGTCCCGCTCAGGGTTGAACAGGACGACTTTGGCGGGGAAGGTCCGGCTGTTCACCCCACCGCTGGACACCTGGAGCTCCTCCTTCACCCCCGCGACGACGTGTGCGTTGGTCATGACGCGCTGGGGCGCGTAGACGAAGCCGGTGCCTTCGATCCGCTTACCGCAGTCGGGGGCGGTCCCCTCGACCTTGACGATGCCGCGTCTGGCACGCTGCAGTTCAGGGCTTCGGACCACACTCTGGTCCGGCTCCGGAACCTCCACAAAGGGGCCGCCGCCCAACGCGTCGAAGACCTGCGGAAACGCGGAATTGTCAACGAACTGCTTGAAGGCGGCGGGGAGGTCTTTGATCCCTTGGGGCATGACCGAGTTGATCGCCTTGATCATCTGGGAGCTCGTCACCTGCTGCCGGATCATCTGGATGGGGGCGAGCACCAGGGCGCTCGCCATCAGCCAGGCGATGAGCAGGACCGACAACGTACTCGCCAGAGTCCCGCCGATGGCGTCGATCGCCCGAGCCGAGTCCCAGGTCACATGGCTTCGGACCACGGCGCCGATCGTCGATGAGGCGAACTGCCCGATGGTCGCGGTGAGGAACACCACGACGATCGCCACCAACGCCTGCTCGGTCTCACCGGTGACGAGAAGCCCCGCGATCGGCGGCGCGATCGTCACCCCGAGGAGCCCACCGCCGACGAACCCGACAAGACTCAGCACCCCGATGATGAATCCCTGCCGGTACCCGGAAATGGCGAACAACACCACAAGGGCGAGGAGGATCAGATCAAGGTACACGCATTCACCGTATCCGGCAGCGACGCGTAGCGTGCGTACCTTCTCTTACCGGAACCTTAGGGAAGAGATTGTGACATCGATTCGACATGATCGGGGTGGATCGCCCTAGCTTCGCGAGGCGATCTCCAAAAGATCGCGCGGCAGGTCCTCCACCCGGGACCGATCCCACGGCCGTTCCCAGCCGCCCGCCGCGAGCAGCCGATCGAGGATCCCCGCGGTGAATCCCCAGACCAGAAGTCCACGGACCCGGAAAGCCGGTCCCGAGTACCGGTTGGTCACCCTCAGGGTCAGCCTGTTGGCGGGATCCACCAGCTCGGCGACGCCGATCCGCTCCACGGATTCGACCTCGGCGGGGTTGGCCGCGTACACCTCACAGGGATCACGCCACCAGCCGAGCACGGGGGTGACCCGATAGTCGCTCCGGGTGAGGTAGAGCTCGGGGAGGGTCTCGACGACCGTCACGCCCTCGGGATCGAGGCCGGTCTCCTCCATCGCCTCCCGGAGCGCGGCGCCCACGGGACCGTCGTCGGTGGGGTCGACCGCCCCGCCGGGGAACGCCGGCTGCCCGGCGTGCTTCCGCATCGCCGAGCTCCGCTGAATGAGCAGCACATCGGGGCCGTCCAGCCCTTCACCCATCAGGATGAGGATCGCCGCCCGCCGCCCGCCGCCCCCTTCCGGCAATCGCGCGACCGCGGGGACGGGCTGCCGTACGGCATGGGTGGCCAGCTCAGTGAGCCAGGAGGGGACGCCGCTCATGAGAACGGTCCGCTCTTGACCAGCTTGATGGCGGTCGCCTCGTCGGTCGGCCCTTCCCCGTAGGCGGGGCAGAGCGCGGCCAGCGGGCATACCCCGCACGCCGGTCGTCGAGCCTGGCAGATCCGCCGACCGTGCCAGATGAGCCGATGGGACAGCATGGTCCACTCCGCTTTCGGAATGAGTTTGGCGATAGCGTGTTCGACTTTGACGGGATCCAGCTCTTTGGTCCAGCCAAATCGCCTGGTCAGGCGCCCAAAGTGCGTGTCCACCGTGATACCGGGAACACCGAAGGCGTTGCCGAGAACGACGTTCGCCGTCTTCCTGCCCACCCCTGGGAGGGTCACCAGCTCCTTGAGCGTGTGCGGTACCTCTCCACCGTAGTGGTCGCAGATCCGCTGGGCCATGCCCAGGATGCTGTTCGCCTTCGCCCGGAAGAAGCCGGTGGACCGGATCATCTCCTCCAGCTCGGTCCGGTCCGCCGCGGCAAACTCCTCAGCTGTCCGATATTTCGCAAAGAGTGCCGGAGTAACCATGTTGACCCTTTTGTCCGTACACTGCGCGGAGAGGATTGTGGCGACCAGCAACTCCAAGGGGTTGGCGAAATCCAGCTCGCAGTGGGCGTCAGGGTAGGTCTCAGCCAGGATGCGATTCATTCGGCGGGCTCGACGCACCAAGGCGAGATGCGATTCCTCATGGGCTTTGCGGGTCACTGGGACAGCCTATGTGTGACCTCTAAGGTGGGGTGCGTCACACTGGTGACGTAAGTGTGCGAGGAGGCAGCGGTGGACAGCGACGATGTGTTGAGTAAGGCCCCTCTGTTCGCGGCCCTCGACAGGGAGAGCGCGGCGGCCCTGCGAGCCGGTGTCACCGTGCTTCAACTCAACAAGGGCAGAACACTCTTTCACGAGAACGAGAGCGGCGACCGGCTTTACGTGGTGCTTGACGGTAAAATCAAGCTCATCCGCACCGCGTCGGACGGCCGCGAGAACCTGCTCAGTGTGCTCGGCCCCGGTGAGATGTTCGGAGAGCTGTCCCTCTTCGACCCTCGGCCGCGTACGGCCAGCGCGATCGCGCTCACCGATGTGACCCTGGCCGGCCTTGGCCACGACGACCTGCGTCCCTGGCTCAGCGGGCGCCCCGAGGTCGCGCTGCATCTGCTTCGGGCGCTGGCCCAGCGGCTGCGCCGCGCCAACGACGTGATGGCGGACCTTGTCTTCACCGACGTACCCGGCCGTGTCGCCAAGGCTCTCCTCGACCTGGCGAACCGCTTCGGAACACGGGTCGACGACGGCACGCGCGTCCACCACGACTTGACTCAGGAGGAGCTCGCCCAGCTGGTGGGCGCGTCCCGCGAGACGGTGAACAAGGCCTTGGCCGACTTCGCCCAGCGAGGCTGGCTCCGTATCGAGGCCAAGGCCGTGGTCATCCTGGACGTGGACCGCCTCTACAACCGGTCCAGGTAGTCCAGCTGCGCCTGGACCGACATCTCCGCCGCGGGCCACAGGGCCCGGTCGACCTCGGCGTAGACGACGGCGACGATCTCCGCCGGGGTCGTGGCCCCCTGGGCCACCGCTTCTCTCACCTGGTCGAGGCGTTCCCTCCGATGCCGACGATAGCCCTCGATCACCTCCACCGGCTCGTGGAGCATCGGACCGTGACCGGGCAGCAGGGCCCCGACCTCCTGGGCCACCCCCCGCAGCAGATCCAGCGAGACCAGGTAGTCCGTCAGATTGCCCTCGGGAGCGATGAACGTGGTCCCGCGCCCAAGGATCGTGTCTCCGGTGAGCAGGGACGCGTCGGCGGGCAACCACAGGCACAGTGAATCGAATGTGTGCCCGGGTGTGCCGATGACCCGCACCTCGAAGTCGCCGACGGCGACGACATCGCCGTCGGCGAGCCCCTCCCCGCCGTGACGGTGGCGTGGATCCAGCGCGCGTACGGGGGCATCGGCCAGCTCGGCGAACCGCCTCGCCCCGCCCGAGTGGTCACTGTGCCCGTGGGTCAGCAGGATCGCCTCGACCCGTCGCTCCCCGACCCGGTCCATGATCCGCTGAAGATGGCCTTCGTGATCCGGACCCGGATCGACGACCAGTACGGCCTGCGCACCGGGTTCGGCGAGAATCCAGCTGTTCGTCCCGTCCAGGGTCAGCGGCGAGGGATTCGGGGCCAGCACGCAGGTCGCATGCGGCGTACCGGAGCCGTCCAGGCCCTCAGCCGGCTTCACAACACCCTGCCGTGCAGCGCATAGGTGTTTTCCGGAAGGACGAAGCGGAGCTCTCCCGCGACCTCCTCGACCGTCGGCATGAGCGGGACCATGTGCCGCTGCTGCGCGAGGACCGCTTCGACGCTCTGATAGGCCGAGAGCTCAATCAGCGTGGTGAAAGTAGGCACCATGAGGAACATTTCACCATTTTTCGCACTTTCTACGGCGGCCGTCGGGCTCAACCAGGTGACACGATCGGCTTCCCCACTGACGTACCGAGTCCGCTGCCCGGGTGGGAGGGCGGCGACGAAGAACCGCGTGTCGAAGCGCTTCGACTCGATCTCGGGGGTGATCCAGTGTGCCCACGGCCGCATGAGATCGGAGCGCAGCACCAGCCCACGCCGCTCCAGGAGATCGCTGAAGGCCAACGATCGATCGATCAACGCCTCGCGGTCCCGTTCCCAGTCCTCCCCCGTGGTGTCACCGACGACCTCCGCCTCCGCCGAACCGGCGAGCAGGACACCCGACTCCTCGAAGGTCTCCCGGACGGCCGCGCAGACCAGGCCGCGCGCCGTCGACTCCTCCGCCAGAAAGACCCGCGCCCACTCCGCCGGGTCGGGCCCGGCCCAGGCCAGGCCGTGGTCGGCGTCCCGGGGATCGACCGACCCGCCGGGGAAAACGTACGCCCCCGCGGCGAAGGCCATCGTGGGCTTGCGACGGAGCAGGTAAACCTCGATCCCGCCCTCGGATGCGTCCCGGATCAAGACGACCGTGGCCGCGTCCCGCGCCGGGGCGGGCACCAACCGGCCGGCCAGCAGGTCCCGCGCTCGACCTTCGAGCTCCTTGGGCAGGACAACGCTGGACATGGCCACCTCCGCTGGTTCCGGGCATCGCTCGACCATGGTGTCCTACGGCACGCCACGCGCGGCGGGCGCCCCAGGCCGTAGCCGCCTTCCGGCCGTACCTCCACAATCACCCCACCTACCGTCCTGACGGTAGGTGGGGTGATCGCCGGAGAGTTCCACTACGACGCGTCGGCCACCTCGACGATGACCTCGATCTCGACCGGAGCGTCGATCGGGAGCGAGGCGACGCCGACCGCGCTCCGCGCGTGCTTGCCCACGTCGCCGAAGACGGCTCCCAGCAGCTCGCTCGCCCCGTTGACGACCTGCGGCTGACCGGTGAAGTCCGGAGCGCTCGCCACGAAGCCGACCACCTTCACCACGCGCACGACCGACGAAAGATCGCCGATCACCGACTTCACCGCCGCCAGCGCGTTCAATGCACAGGTCCGGGCGAGTTCCTTCGCCTGCTCGACGTCGACCTCCGCCCCCACCTTGCCGGCGGCGAGCAACTTCCCGTCGACCGTGGGAAGCTGGCCGGAGGTGTAGACATACGACCCGGTCCGCACCGCGGGGACGTAGGCCGCGAGCGGGGCGGCCACCTCAGGCAGGGTCAGGCCCAGCTCGGCCACGCGCTTCTCGGGAGATGTGTCGCTCATTCCTTCTCCCGCTTCAGATAGGCGACAAGCTGCTCGGGATTCGGGCCGGGCACGACCTGAACCAGCTCCCAGCCGTCCTGCCCCCAGTTGTCCAGGATCTGCTTCGTCGCATGGACGAGTAGTGGCACCGTCACATATTCGTACCGCTTCATGGTGGCACTCTAAACCGCGCAACCCGGCCACGAGGGCAGGGTCCCTCACAACGGGTACCCCGGCCGGCCTCCGACCCGGGGGAGCGAACCGACGAGGCATCCCCGGGCTCGCGTCAGGTAACCGGAAGGTAGCCTTCGAACCGTGAGCGCTCGCGATACGGACTGGGACGGCGTCCGACTACACGTCGTCACAGGCAAGGGCGGCACCGGCAAGACGACGGTGGCCGCGGCACTGGCATTGGCCCTCGCCTCGGGCGGTCGTAAGGTCCTCCTCGTCGAGGTGGAGGGACGTCAGGGAATCGCCCAGCTCTTCGACCGGCCGCCGCTGCCGTACGGCGAACGCAAGATCGCCATAGCGCTCGGCGACGAGGGGAAGCCGAACGGAGACGTCTACGCGCTGGCGATCGACCCCGAAGAAGCCATGCTCGACTACCTTGAGATGTTCTACGGCATGCGCCGCGCCGGCCGGGCCCTGACCAAGATCGGAGTGGTCGACTTCGCGACCACGATCGCGCCGGGACTCCGTGACGTCCTGGTCACCGGAAAGACCAGCGAAGCGGTACGGCGCAAAGACGCGAACGGGAGACGAATCTACGACGCGGTGGTGCTCGACGCCCCGCCGACCGGCCGTATCAGCAGGTTCCTCAACGTGACCCAGGAGGTCGCCGGGCTCGCCCGGGTCGGACCGATCAAGCACCATGCCGATCTCGTCCGCGGTGTCCTCGCATCCCCGGAGACGGCTGTGCATTTCATCACACTTCTTGAGGAGATGCCGGTCCAGGAGACCATCGACGGGCTCGCCGAGCTGCAGGCCCAGGGTCTGCCCCATGGCGGGATCTTCATTAACATGGTGCGGCCCCAGGTGGTGCCCAAAGCCGCGCTCGACACGGCCGCCAAAGGTCGGCTCGACCCGAACGACCTCGTTCTCGGGCTCAAGGCGGCCGGCTTGGCCGAAGGCGAATCCCAGGCGGAGACCATCGCGTCCGCCCTCGCCGCCGAGGTGACCGAGCATGCGCGGCGGAGTCATCTTGAGCACCGCGAACGACGTGCGCTCGCCCGGACCAAGGTCCCGCGCTATGAGCTTCCACTCCTCGCCGACGGAGTCGACTTGGCCGGACTCTACGAGTTGGCGGAATGTCTGCGAGCCCAAGGAGCAGCATGAGGAATCCCCCTCCGCTCGACGTCGACGCGCTGATCGACGACCCCGCCACCAGAATCATCGTCTGCTGCGGCTCGGGCGGGGTCGGCAAGACCACGACTGCGGCGGCGCTTGGGCTGCGTGCCGCCGAACGCGGGCGATCGGTCGTGGTGCTCACCGTCGATCCGGCCAAGCGACTCGCGCAATCGATGGGGTTGACCGAACTCGACAACACCCCTCGCCGGGTCAAGGGCACCCGGGGCAGCGGGGAACTGCACGCGATGATGCTGGATATGAAGCGGACCTTCGATGAGATCATCGAAGCGCACGCGGACCCCGAACGCGCTCAGCAGATCTTGACTAATCCGTTTTATCAGTCTTTATCGTCCAGCTTCTCCGGCACGCAGGAATACATGGCCATGGAGAAGCTCGGTCAGCTCAGGCACTCCGGCGAGTGGGATCTCATCATCGTCGACACCCCCCCGTCCCGATCCGCCCTCGACTTCCTCGACGCCCCCGAACGGCTTGGGCGATTCCTGGACGGGCGGCTGATCCGGATCCTGACGGCCCCGGCCAAAGCCGGCGGCAGAAGCGCGTTCAAGCTGCTCAACGCCGGATTCGGCATGGTCGCGGGCGCATTGACCAAGGTGCTCGGCGCCAGCGTGCTCAAGGACATCCAGACGTTCGTCTCCGCGCTGGACGCCGTCTTCGGCGGATTCCGGCAGCGCGCCGAACAGACCTATCAGCTACTCCAGGCGTCCGGGACGGCCTTCCTCGTCGTCGCCATCCCGGAGCGCGACGCCATCCGGGAGGCGTCCTACTTCGTGGAACGCCTTGCCGAGGAGCGGATGCCGCTGGTCGGCCTGGTGGTCAACCGGGTGCACCGTTCACAGATCACGACACTCTCCGCAGCCCGAAGCGCGGCCGCGGCCGAAGAACTGGAAGCCCGTGGCGAGCACCCGCTCACTGCGGCCGTACTCCGGCTGCACTCGGACAGAATGCAACTCGCCGCCCGCGAGCGCCGGGAACAGGAACACTTCACCTCGACGCACCCCTCGGTTCCCGTGACCGAGGTCTCGGCCATGGCCGAGGACGTCCACGACCTGGACGGACTCCGGACGATCGGAGAACAGCTCGGTACCGGTCGGCCGGAACGTACGGAGGCTTCGGCTTAAGCGGCCGGACTCAGCGGAATCCGCATCCGGCCGGGTGCTAGGACAGGCCCGACCCCACCTCTGCCGTGATCTCACAGAGTTCGCTCTGCATTGCACAGGCTCGCCCTGCGACGTACAGGCTCGCCCTGCAAGATCACGGCAAAGCTTGAGGACGTCAGCCCGCGATCAGCTCATGGGCTCGTTCGTACTCCTCCTTCGCCGACTCAAGAAGCTCCCTCCACGAGGTCACCTCCGGCCGGCGCCGCAGCAGCGCGCGTCGTTCCCGCTCGGTCATCCCGCCCCAGACCCCAAACTCGATGCGATTGTCCAGCGCATCGGCGAGGCACTCGGTACGGACCGGGCACCCGCGGCAGATCAGCTTCGCCCGGTTCTGCGCGGCGCCCTGCACAAACAATGCGTCAGGATCCGCACTTCGACAGGCGGCGCGGGAGGTCCAATCCGTGATCCACATTCGACCCCACTCCCCTTAGGTGGTCAGTCGTCTCCTCGGCCGACGGGCGCGGGCGTCAGGCCTCCTAATTAGTTGCCGCATGCAAGAACGTATGCAAGGGGACGTGCAGGCCGACAGCCCCCGTTAGGCCCATTTCCGGGATGGTCTTTGGCCAGGAAGGACTAGTTACCTGTGGACCACGATCACCGACGCGCACGTGTTGACCCGTTGATCGTCAAGCATTCGGTGGGGATTCCCCACCGAATGGGTCACCGGTCCGACGTAGTCTTAGACCCGTGCAAGCACAAGGCAAAGAACAGACATCTGCTCTCGTAAGCATCGGCCGACTCATCGGAGCCGGCGCGCTTGCCGGGGTTCTGGTGGCTGCGGTCGCCCTGCCTGCCATCGGCGGAGGCGGCATATCGGCCAAGAACTCGATCGACTGGTTCCAGGCGCTCCCCTCGGATCTCGAAGAGGAGCCACTGGCCCAGCTGACCACGCTGCTCGACTCCAAGGGCACGAAGATCGCGCAGTTCTACTACGAGAACCGCGAGTCGGTCGCCCTGTCGCGCGTGGCGCCGATCATGCAGAAGGCCATCATCGCCGTCGAAGACTCACGATTCTATGCACACGGTGGAATCGATGCGAAGGGCACCATTCGTGCCTTGGTCAAGAACGTCACGTCCGGCGGCGTGACACAGGGTGGGTCGTCGATCACCCAGCAGTACGTCAAACAAGTCCACGTCGAGAACGCCGAGACCCCGAAGGAGAAGATCAACGCCAGAAGGACGACCGTGGGCCGCAAGCTCACCGAGGTGAGATACGCCCTGGCTCTTGAGGAGAAATACACCAAGAACCAGATCCTGGAGCGCTATCTCAACATCGCCTACTTCGGTGCGGGCTCCTACGGCATCCAGGCGGCGGCCAAACGATTCTTCGGCCGGAACGCCATCGATCTCACACTCCCCCAGGCCGCGACCCTGGCGGGGGCGGTGCAGCTCCCGTTCGACACCGACCCGTCCCGCGGCAAGAAGGCGCAGCAGAATCTCTTGGAGCGCCGCAACACCGTGCTCAACCGGATGGCCGAGGTGGGTGACATCACGGTGGCCGAAGCCGAGAAGGCCAAGGCCACCAAACTCAACCTCAAGATGCGGGCCGTACCGGGCAGCTGCGAGGAGAGCCAGTACCCGTACTTCTGCCTCTACGTGAAGAACGAGATCCTCAACAACCCGGCATTCGGCAAGGACGCCAAGGAACGCCGGCGCAAGCTCCTGCGCGGCGGGCTCACCATCAAGACCACCCTCGACCCCAAGATGCAGGCCGCCGCGGAAAGGGCCATCCGGCAGTACGTCAGCCGGAAGGACAAGCCCGTGGCCTCCCAAGCGATGATCGTCCCTGGTTCGGGGGAGATCCGGGCGATGGCCGCCAGCCGCGAGTTCGGCCTCGACAAGAAGAAGAACGAGATCAGCTACAACGTGGTGGCCGACGCGGCGCACGAGGGTGGAACCGGCTTCCAAGCGGGCTCGACCTTCAAGATGTTCACGCTCGCCACCGCGCTGAAGAAGGGCTGGCGCATCAGGCAGGGGATACGTACCCCCGGCGGCTACCGCGCGACGAGCTACGGCGATTTCAGGAACTGCAAGGGCGAACGGGTCGGGGATCCCAACCACACGGTGTACAACTCCGCCGGTGAGGGTGGCGGAGGCGGCTCCTACAACCTGCAGTCGGGAACCCTGAAGTCAGTCAACGTGTTCTTCATGATGCTCACGCAGCAGGTCGGGCTCTGCGACGTGGTCAAGACGGCCAAGGACTTCGGCATCAAGCGGGCGGACGGCAACGCGCTCGTCGAGAACGAGACCTTCACCCTCGGCACCAACGAGATGGACCCCATCACGGTGGCGAACGCGTACGCGACCCTCGGCGCCCGCGGCACCTACTGCACACCGATGGCGATCACCGAGATCAAGGATCGCGACAACAAGATCACCAGGTTCAAGCCGAAGTGCCGGGACGCCATCGACCCGGAGATCGCCGACGCGATCAGCTACATCATGTCCGGGGTCTTCACCAACGGCACAATGGCCGAAGTCGGGGGAATCGGCAGGGACGCCGCAGGCAAGACCGGAACGACCGACGGAAGCATGACCGCGTGGTTCGCCGGCTACACCCCGACCCTCGCCTCTGCGGTGAGCATCGGCGACCCCCGAGGCTCCGCAAAGTACCCGCTTCGGAACATCACCATCAACGGACGCTACTACTCCAACGTCTACGGAGCCACCATCACCGGACGCATCTGGGTGGCCGCGATGAAGGCGGCCCTCGCCGGAACCGATCCAGAGGTGTTCGAGTCCCCCAACTTCGAACGCTTCGGCGGAGGCGTGACCCCCGGCGACGAGCGCGACCGTGACGAGGAGCCGGACGAGGACGACGAACCACTCGAGCCGCAGCCCCTCAACGACGAGGAAACCGGCGATCCACCGATCGTCCCCGGTCTCTGACCCATCAGGTTGTGATCACGCACATCGAATGTGCGTGATCACAACCTGAGCTCAGCCGGAAAGCCGCTGCCGTACGGCCGCCGCAACCCTGCCCCCCTCGGCACGATCGGCCACCCGAGGCGTCAGCACCTTCATCACCTGGCCCATCGCCTTGGGACCCTCCGCGCCGCTCTCCGCGATCGCGGCGTCCACCAGCGCCACCAGCTCCTCGTCGGAAAGCTGAGCGGGCAGGTACCCCTCCAGAATCGCCTGCTCCTCCAGCTCCGCCTCCGCCTGCGCGGTCCGCCCGGCTCCCCCGAACGCCTCAGCGGCCTCGCGACGCTTCTTCGCCTCCCGCTTCAACACCTTGAGAACATCGGCGTCGGTCAGCTCACGAGCCTCCTTACCCGACACCTCCTCGTTCGTGATCGCGGAAAGCGTCATACGCAACGTGCGTGTTCGAACATCGTCGCGGCTCTTCATCGCATCCGTGAGATCCGCTCTCAGCCTCTCCTTCAACGTGCTCATAACCCACATCCTCTCGCTCAAGATTGCAGCACTTCACCTTATTTGTGATCTGGCAACATGGACGGGTGAGGAAGCGAACCGCGATACCCCTGTCCCTGCTGACCCTCGGCGTAGCCGGTCTCGGCTACGCCTCCCTGATCGAACGAAACTGGTTCCGCCTGCGGCGTTTCGACGTCCCCGTCCTACCCCCAGGGCAACGTCCGCTCCGCATCCTGCACATCTCCGACCTGCACCTCACCCCCTCGCGCCGCCTACTGATCGACTGGGTGCGATCCCTGGGCGACCTCGAACCCGACCTTGTGGTCAACACCGGAGACTCCATCGCCCACCCCGACGCCGTGCCCGCACTCCTGCACGCGCTCGAACCCCTCATGACCCGGCCCGGAGTCTTCGTCTACGGATCCAACGACTTCTACACCCCCAAGCCCAAGAACCCCGCACGCTACCTGTGGCGCACCTCCAGCGGAGACCACAACCGGAAAATCCCCGACCTGCCCTGGCAGGAACTCGGTGAAGGCATGGTCGCCGGAGGCTGGCTCGACCTCAACAACGCCACCGGCAGAATCAAAACCGACACCCACGACGTCTACGTCGGCGGCATCCACGACTCCCACTTCCACCGGGACCGATACTCGATGATCGCCGGCCCCGCAGACGACTCGGCCGACCTCCGGCTCGGCGTCATGCACTCGCCGGAGCCGCGGAACATGGACCTGTTCGCCGCCGACGGATACGACCTCCTGCTCGCCGGCCACACCCACGGCGGACAACTCTGCATCCCGTTCTACGGCGCCCTCGTCACCAACTGCGGAATCGACCGCGCACGGGTCAAAGGCCTCCACCGGCACGCCTCCTCCTGGCTCCACGTCTCCGCCGGACTCGGCACCTCCCCCTACGCACCCGTCCGATTCGCCTGCGCCCCCGAAGCCTCCCTCCTCACCCTCCTCCCCCGCCGATAGAACGGGGAGTGACGGCCTACGCGATGGATTCCCACAGATAACCGTGCAACAGGAGCCTGAAGAGTCCGCTAGACTTCTCGTTGCACGGTGAGAAACGCACTGTGCGCCGGGGTGTAGCGCAGCTTGGCAGCGCGCTTCGTTCGGGACGAAGAGGTCGTGGGTTCAAATCCCGCCACCCCGACAGATAGTGCCAGCTAGTAGGCCACTTCCGATTTCGGAAGTGGCCTTATGCGTTCGGTGAGTGTCCAACTGCGTGACTACGGTTCCGGGTCGGCCTTGAAGATGCGGTCCATGGCCACGGCTCCGCCTTGAAGCACCGGCCGGATCTGCTTCCGGTAGACCGCCTCAGTCACCGCCGTACTACTGTGGCCAACCAAGCGCGAGATCTCCTCCAAGGAAAGACCGTTGTCCGAGAGCAGCGAGACGAAGCTGTGCCGCAACTCTCGGGGTGTCCAGTTCTTCGGGTCGATGCCGGCAGTCTCTGCCCCCGCGATGGCCTTACGGAAGTCGCGGCGAACGCACGAGGGATCGAGCGGCGTACCCACCTTCGTAACGAACACCAGGCCGTGTTCCTTCCAACGTTCCCCCGCCGCTTCCCGCTCCCTGCTCTGCTGCATCCTTTGGTGAAGCAGGGCGTCCACACAGCGCTTGGGTAGTGCCAGGGTCCGCCGTGACTTCCGAGTCTTGGTGTCTCCCCCGGCCCGCACAGAGCGCCATACGGCTACGTGCGGTGGAATCGGCGGGGTGGCGTTCGGATCTCCCGTCAGGTCGACGTGATCCCACGTCAACGCCCGTAGTTCCTCGGTACGTGCCCCGGTGAGAAGTGAGACCACGACGTAGGCGTGCATCCGGGAACTCTCGGCGGCTCCAAGCACCGATTCCGCCTGGGTAAACGTGAGCGCCTTCGACGGGCGGCCCTCTTGTCCCTTGGGGACTGAGCAGAGCGCAACGACGTTCCGCTTCACCTTGTCGCGTGCCATTGCCCGCTTGACCGAACGGTTCAGGCAGGAATGGAGCGCCTGCAACGTCCGGGTACTGAGCGTCTTCCCCTTGCCGGCAAGCCATTTGTCCACGTCTTCGGCGCTGAGGTCCCGAAGCTTCCGGGCGCCCAACGCAGGGATGACGTGGGTCTTGCACAGGATCGTGCAGGTGGTCACCGTGCCTTCGTCCCGGCCGTTGAGCCCGTAGGCCAACCAGTCGTTGACGGCATGTCCAACCGTGTAGTCCGAGGAAGCGATGGCCAACCCATCCTCGTAGTCGCGAAGCACTTCCTTGAGCTTGTTCTTCGCTTCGGTCTTGGTTGTGCCACTGCCCCGTTTGGTGATCCGCTTTCCGTCCGGCGTGTAGCCGAGACTCGCCGTGGCAATCCACCGTTGACGCTTTTCGTCCCAGTGAAGGCCACCGTCGCCACGGCTACGTCGTTTGGTCATAGCGAGTGCTCCTTAGTGATCGGGGATGACGGTCTGTTCAGCCGTCATCCCTGCGATCCGACGTGGGGACAAGATCTAGGCGGCGTTGGCTCTAGTGCTTCCTGATTCGCTGCGAAGCAGGGCCACGTAGGCCGCGATGGAGGATGCGGGGATGCGTCGAGATCCCCCCTCTTTGACCGACTCCAGACGTCGGGACTTGAGAAGTTCGTAGACCTTGCTACGGCTCAGACCTAGAAGAAGTACGGCTTCCGGCACGCGATAGAGCCGGTCACTCTCGATCGTGGTGGGCATGATGGCGATCTCCTCTGTGGTTGCGTGGGTGGCACATTCCGAGGGGGGTAGCCGTCCCAGCCGTCCCAGGCTCATTTGTGCTGGTCAGGCTGGGACGGCTTGGATTCTGGGACGGCTCAAGCCGTCCCACGGGTTGGGGGTGGGACGGCTTGAGCCGTCCCACGATCTGAGCCGTCCCAGGGTTGACCTGCGACGGGACGGCTGGGACGGCTGGGACGGCCACCCCGGGGGTCGAAGGGCAACACCGCGGCTTCGACGTCGGCCGGGCGCTCGTCTTCGGGGCAGTAACGGGCCCACGCGTCGGCGAAATCAGCGCGCTGGTACCCCTTGGACTGGCTGCCGTCGGGGAACCGCACGTTGCCGGACTTGATGTCGTACTCGCGCAGCAGGACGGCGAGTTTCATCGCGGTGAGCCCCGTCGGCCCGTGGTCGATCCACGGGGCTTCCGGGTCGCTTTTCAGGCGGTCCAGGAGAACCCCGGTCGGTAAGGCCGTATCGCGTCCGAACGCGGTCCGGCAGTCGGTGAGCAGCCGGATTCGGGTCGACGGCGCCCCGTTGTCCTGGGCGGCCTCGGTCAGCGCGACCACGGCCGCACGGGCCCGGTCGGGCCAGTGACCCCCGGCGAGGTCGGCCACGGCGACCAGGGGTTCCCAGGTGTCGGCGGCCCGGTCCTCCACCGGCATCGGGGGTTCGGCGGCTTCGAGGTCGGCGAGGTTGGCGCGGAGCCACTCGTTCAACGCGGCGGCCAGACGACGCAGCGGCTTGCGGTCGCGACGGTTGCGGAACGGTGCCACCGATTCCCCGGGCAGCCGCCGGCGCATCCGGACGACCACGGCGCGGTCTTCGATGGTGTCGGGCATGGAGCCGATTCCCGCCAGCGCGGCCATGGCGAAGGTGGGGATGGACTCCACGGTGCCGCTGTTGGCGTCGTATCTGAGCGCGGGCCGGTTCCGCTGGTGTCCGGCGTTGAGCAACCCGCGAAGGTCCTCGTTGCCGTCTTTGGCCCCGAAGATCGTGTCTGCTTCGTCCACCAGGAGCGTCGGCGGGTCCCCGGTGACGGAGCGGTAGACCGCGGCCGGTGAGGCGTTCACCGTGATCACCGGCGCGTGGCACGTCGCCTCCACCACGTCCAGCAGGCGTGACTTGCCGCACCGCTTCTCCGGCGCCTTGATGACCAGGCGCGGCGCATGCGCCCACGCCGGTTGAGCGTGGGTGGCGGCGATCCACAGTGCGACGGACCAGGTGGCTTCCTGCGATGGCAGGATGACGAACCGGTTCAACGCGTCGAGCAGCTGGTCAAGCAGCATGGCACCATCGGGTTCGGGCTGGTTCAGGTCGGTCATGGTGTCTCCCGGATATGGTCAGCGTCGGCCGGAAAGGCGGAACGCGTCGGCGGCTGTACGGCGGGCCTCACGCTCGTCGAGGCCCTGGGCGACGATCACGGTGACCAGCTGGTCAAGGTCGGCTTCGTCGGCGCCGTTCTCCACGGCGCGGCAGCACGCCCAGAACAGGCCGCGGTTCCGGTTGCCTTTGGTCTGGGTGGCGAGCCATGCGGCGAGCCCGGGAATACCGGTTCCGCTGCTCTGCGGCGGGCTTGCAGGGCGTACGGTGCGGGGCCGGGGCGGATCGAGAAAGCGGCGGACTTCACCCCAGTTGAGTTGGTTCTGCGTGAGGCCGGGCCTGGAGAGCACCGTGTACCGCCTGCCGCCGACCGTGCTCGGCGGTACCAGGACGTAGCCGCCGGCGGCTTTGAAGTCCAGGTGGCAGGCAGGCAGCGACCCGCACGACTGGCCGGTCCCGGGGTAGTAGCAGTGCAGCCCGCCCGACGGGGTGGAGATCACCGCGAGCGGTGCGGGCAGCAATCCCGCCTGCTTGAGCCGGTTGAATGCCGGGTACCCGCTTCCGGTCTCCTTGACGTCGACATCCAGCACATCGACGGTGCCCAGGCCGGTGGGGACGGCGACGTTGGCGTGCGGCACCTGCCGCCACCACCATGCGACCAACTCAGAATCTGCGCTCGCCCCGTGGAAACCGTTCGGGACCAGCCGACCCAACGGCCGCTTGCCCCCCGGCTGGCACGGAAAGACACGTCGGCCACGGGCGATGAGTGCCAGCGCGGCGGCCAGGAGAGGGTTGGTGTTCACGGGGTCTCCGATCCGGTGGTGTCAGGGACCCGGCGCAGGCCGCGGAACGGCCGGACAACCCGGGTCCCGTCGGCGCGCTGGATGAGGACGTTGCGGGGACCTCCGCCGGGTCCCCAGGCGATGAGCACTACGACGGGTTCGCCGCGTTCGAGGTAGGTTCGCCCGGTCATGTGAAGCACCATCCGGAATCGCATCCGCCGTCGCCCAGGTCGAGCGGCAGGACGTCATCGGCCGGAACGACCTCATCCAGCGGGGCCGCATACCGGGTGAGCCACACCGGGTCCTTGCCCAGCTCGGTCCGGCGCCCGTTGAGCAGGGTTTCCAGCGCACACGACTTGGCGAAGAGTTCGGGCTGTTCGCGGCGCATGTCGGCCCAGGCGCTGAGCCGGTGGAACGGGCAGAACCAGCACGAGGACTTAGGCGGGACAGGGAGTCCGGCGGACCGGATGATCGACGGGCAGTCGGCCCGGCGAATCCGCAGATCAAGCAGCGGGTAGACGATCTGTTCGTAGGGTTCGCACCGGCGGGCGTTCGCCCGGTGGATCTCATCCAGGGAGATTCCGATGCCCACCGTCGCCGGGTGCTCTCCCGATGCGCCGTGGGCTTTGAGCCACCGCCCGATCACGCGGATCTTGAAGTCGGCTGTACAGCTCCGGGTGCCCGGGGCGCCGTTGCTCATCCGGACCGGGATCGGCAGTGAGCGGGATCCGGGCTTGGTGAGCCGTCCGTAGAGGGTTTCCACGCTGCCATCGCGCCGGAGTCGATCCAAAAGGTGCAGCGCGATTCCGTGCCGTTCGGCGAAGGGGGCCGCGTGCTCACTGATGTAGGCAAGCGTCGCCGGGTGCTCGGAGTCGGCGCCGACGTTGGCGAACAGGAACGTGCGGTAAGGCAGGTCACCACGAGCGGCCAGAACCAGCGCGGCGGTTGACTGCCACCCTCCGCCGTAGCTGAAGACGGTCAGATCGGAACGGGTCGGTTGATCAAGTGGAGTGAGCTCTATCGTCATGGTCCACTTCCTTGATTACTGTCGGTGATCGCGTTTAGGTGCGATGGGATGGCCGCGGGTCGGCATGGCCGGGGTGGGGTGTCCGGGGTGTCCCCCCTGTCCGGGGTGGGGGGTCGGAGCCTGGCAGAGGTCAGCAAGGGGGGTGTCCCAGACCCGGACACCCCGTACGGGCAGCCTTGTTTCAGCTGGTCAGTTGGTGTCCGGGGTGGGTGTCCGGGGGTGTCCCCCCGGACAGGGGGTGTCCAAAGTGGGTGTCCGGGGTGTCCGGGTCACGCGGCAGGCCACGCGGCCACCTCCGGGGGCACGTGCAGCTCCCCGTTTCGAATACGTTCGGTAGCGGTGATCAGGTCTTCGCGGGCGTATCCGCGGCGTTCCTGCCCCCCGCGGCTGAACGCGCGTGCCAGCGGGAAGACCTCCAGCGGTCGCAGGAGCGCGGCCAGGTCGGTGGTCGCCGTGATGCCGAGTGCGGCGGCCAGGCTCTCCGAGTGCATCCGATCGTCTCCCGCGTCGTTGAAGGCGGCCAGGCACCGGCGGAGAAGTTCGGGGATCCGTCGGCCCGGATCGGTCTGCCGGGGGTCTGATGGAGTCTGATGGGGCATCAGGTCGGGCCACTGGTCGGCGGAGCCGACGGCGGGCCGGGCCGGGACCAGGTCGGGCCATGAGTCGGCGCCACCGGGCACGAGTGTGAGTCTCCGTGCGGGTGCGGGTGTCGGCCGGGGCACGGCGAGTTCGCGGCCGGTTCGGGTGTCTTCGGTGTCCAGGCCGGTGTCGGTGAACGCGGCCTGCATCCGGCGGTACCGCAGCGCGTAGGCCGGACCGGCCACACGCTGGCTCGCCTCATCCAGTTCGGGCCGGGTGCGGGCGAGGGTGAGCGCGGCCTCGACGATCTGAGACGGGGTCATCAGGTAGGCCCGCCACGGCCGCGGGTTTCCCTGGTCGGCCTGGAGGTACCCGCACCCGGGGCCGGGCAGGTCCTCCACGCTGAGCCCCTTGTTCCACCCGTACAGGTACGACAGCTCGGTGTCGTCCCGCACATACATCCCGATGCGCAACCCCGACTGCTTGAGCACGTTGGGCGCGATCATGTCCTGCGTGGCTCTCAGGCTGGACACGATCACGTTGACCGCCTCGTTCCGGCCGATCCGCTGCAACTCCTCGATGCCGTCGCGCAGCGCCCGCAGCACCGGGTCACGCTGCGCGGGCGACAGCGCCTCGCCTCCTTCGTCGACGATCAGCACGATCTCGGGCAGGCCCGCCGACACCGGGAGCAGGGCGCTGTTGGTCTCGACCTTGAGCCGCCGATAGGACCTCTTGCGGTCTTTGGCGACCGCGAGCGCGGCCTCCACCATCGCCAGAGCGTCGCCGGGGGTGGAGGCGGACCAGTCGATCACGGGCCGCGGGCTGTCCCCTTCCAGCCACGGGTGCAGCCACGGCTGGCTCAGCCCGCCGCCGTTGAGGTCGACGTGCCATACGACCGCGTCCCGGCACCGGGCGATCTCGCAGGTGAGCACGTGCAACACGTTGGTCTTGCCGCTCCCTCGCTGCCCGGTGACCAGGCCGGACAGCTCCCGCAGCGGCGCGTCGGCGATCGAGGAGTCCCGGTGCTCGCCCAGTTCCACCGGGTCCAGGATGCTGCGCGGCCGGTAATCGCCCGGGTGCGGGATGTTCTCATGCAGCCGGTTGAGGGTCGACACGTGCAGGACGGCCGACCCGCGGTGACCCCCGGCGGCGACCTCCACCCCGCACCCGTCGGGAAGCCGCGCGTCGGCGGCGAGCGCGTCCGCCGCGGTCTCCAGGTGCTTTCGGGTGGCCCCGCCGACGGGCAGGACCACGGCCAGGGTGTACCCGGCGCCGGACTCCCACCGGCGGACCCCTTCGACGGTCACCCGCAACCGGCACACCCGGGCGATCCGGCTCTCCCACTCGACGGCGAGGCGGGAGTCGCGGCGCAGAACCAGGCTCGACCCCGGGGCGGTCCGCACGGCCGCACGGCGGGTGCGTCCCAGCGGGGACAGCACCCCGGCGGCCACGGCACCGACCCCCAGGGCGGCGAAGGTGTCGACGCTCCACAGCAAGCCCGACGCGAGGGTGTAGGTGAGCCACCCCCCTGCTCCGGCCCAGCATCCGGCCCGGTAGACCAGCGCGGCCGGGCCGCGGCCGGTCCCGGTGAGCACAGTGCCGGCCACCCCGGCGACGCTCGCCGCCGCGGCCCACCACGGGGCCACCCCGGCGATGTCGCCCACCGACGCCAGGGCGGCCAGTCCGAGCGCGGCCTGGGCCGTCGCCGACACCGGGCCCCGCGGGGTGATCGACCAATCCAGGCGTTGCGCCGTGGCCTTTGAGTTGGACACCGTGCTCTCCTTCCTTCACAGATTCAAGGGACCGGGGGGACGGGGGGTGTGGTCAGACGTTCCAGAGCGGTTCGCCGGTGCGGGGCGCCTCGTCCCGGCGCAGGTCGTCCTCGTGGAGCCGCCGGAACAACGGCCCGATCTCCTGGGCGGCCTGCACCAGCGCCGTGTGCAGCTTGTACAGCTCGAACAGGGCTTCGACCACGGCCGGGTTGATCGGGTAGGAGCCCTGCAACCGGGCGGCGTAGGTGCGCAGCGCCATGGCGACGTTCACCGGGATCTCGGGGAGCTGGTCGAGTTCGCGGGCGACGGCGAACATGTCGGCCGGGGCGTAGGCGGACACGGCGGCGTTCATCTCGGCGGACGCGACCGCCAGCGGGAATCCGGACATCGGTGTTCTCCTTCGGTGCGTAGGGTTGGGGTTGGGTGTGGTGGTGTTGTCGGCCCCGGGCCGGGGGTTCGGCTCGCCGTGGGGGCCGGGCCGGGGCTGGTTCCCCGCCGGGACGGGGCCGGTCTTCGGGGTTTCCTTGGGGTTCTCGGGCGGCTTCCTCCGTTCACCGGCCCGGTCCGGCCGTTCGGGTGCGGGTGCCTGCTCCGCGGTGCGGGCCCGGCGGTCCCGCCACCACCGCAGGATCCAGGCGATCAGGCGGGCCAAAGGGCCGGCGATCCGGCGGCCGGACCGCCATACGCGGGTGAGGCGGCGGCCGGTCCTGCGGTCGACCCACGCACCGGCCCGGCGGGCCCGGGTCGACACGGCCCGTCGAACGCGAGCTGTCCTGCTTCGCACCCGGTCACCTCCGGTGTCGTCCGTACGGTCTTTCCGGCCCGTTCGGCGGGTCGTACCGCCGGTGCGGTCTGCGGTCCGTTCCTTGATCCGGCGAGCTCGCCGGGCCGCGGTCCCACCGGTGCCGCGTACGATCCGCCGGGCACCCTCGACCGCCCGCTCAACGGCCCGGGGCACCGTACGGGGCTTGCCCGTACGAGCGGTACGGCCACGGCCGCCCGGGGTCGAGCCGTCCGTACGGGCGGACGGGCCGGGCCGACCCGTACGGGGCTGACCCGCCGGTGCGGGACCGGAGACGCCGGGTCGGCCTGCTCCGCCCCGGCGGTGCGTGCCGCCGGTACGGGAGGCACCGGGCACGGCGAACCCCGAACCCGTACGGCCCGTGCGGCTTGTGCGGGCCGACCCGTACGGCCGCTCCGCCGACCGGCCGGAGCGGTTCCCCTCGTCGGCGCGCCGTCGGCCGCGGCCGAACCGGGCGGCGGCACCGGCACCGGCGACCGCACCGGCGCCGGCCAGTCCCCACCATCCGGTGAGCTGGAACAGGCCCGCACCGGCCACCGTCACCGCGGAGACGGCCGCCAGAGCCAGACCCCCGGCGGGAAGCCCACCGAAACGGGCCGGGGCCTGCTCGTCCGCCCGGTCCTCCCGCTCCTCGGATCGGGTCGCCGGGATCGGCATCGCCGTGGTCACCTGCTCGTCCACCACCGGCACAGACGGCGGAGTCTCGCGGACGGCGTCCACATCCGCATCGGCACCGGTGCCGGTGTCCGGGGTCTTCGTGCTCACGACATCACCTCATCGAAGACCGGGATCTCCAGGCCGGGCGTCTCGGGGAGGGTGCACCAGGACACACCGGGTTCGGGCTCGACCCCGGTTTCACGGGTGAGATCACGAGCCTGCCGGACCGCCTTCTCGCACCAGCTGCGCCCGTATCCGGTGCGCTCCATCAGCACCGGGTAGTCCGGCGTCCACCCCGCACCGCGCGCACGGGCCGCGGCGATCTCGGCGGCCAGTTCGGCGACGACCGACTCACGGTCGCGTACGGGGGCCGCCCCGTCGAGATCGGGCTGTACGGGTGACTCCCGTACGGCGTCCGCCGCCCCCGCACCGGCACGTACAGGCTTCGCACCCGCGATTGCAGGCACCCGCTCGACCGGCCGTGCGGTGTCGGGCAGGGCCGCGCGCCGTACGGGGCGGACAGGGATTGCCCGTGTGAGCCGTACGGGTCGTACGGACGTCGACCCGCCCGTGCGGACGGCGTCCGTACGGGTGAGCGCGGCGGACCGGTGGATCAACCCCATCAGCAGCTCGAACGCGATCGTGAGCGTGACGGCGGGCAACGCCGCAGTGATCGCACCGACGATCCCGTACCGCCACCCGTACAGCACGTTCGCCCCCAGGGTGAGCGCGATGCCCACCCCCAGCGCGACCCAGGACAGCCAATGCCGGGCCAAACCCCGGCGGGCCGAATCCAGCAGCGTCAACGAGGCGGCGACCAAGAGACCGTCGATGCACAGCGGCACCAAGTACGCGGTCAGCCCTGATTCGCCGTGTGCGGTGACCACTGTGAGGATGTGCCGGTAGGACACGATCGCGGCCACCACGGCGAGCAAGGCGACCACGGCACCGGTCGAGACGCGCACGATCCGGACCCCCACCGTCGGCCGGTTCGCCGCCGGGCGGCTCATGCCCTCACCCCGCCGGGAGGCAGGGCGAGTTCGGCCCGCCAGTCGGCGATGTGCGCCCGGATCGGGTCGCCGGGGTCGGCGGCGAGCGCCTGGGCCAGGGTCAACGCGGTGACGGCCTGGTTGCGGTCGAAGCGCCGGCCGAACCCGGTGACCGACCAGGTGCCGTCCGCGCCGCGTTCGGCCCGGCGGCCGGTGTGCTCGCACACCATGACCGTGTCGGAGATGTGCAGCGTCACGGGGTCACCCCCGGCAGGGTGTTGGGTTCGACGGAGAAGAACGTAACCACGCCGCCGCGCACCTGGTCCGGGAGCTGGTTGATAGCCCACCGCAACAGGGATTCGCGGGTGGTGCCGGGGGTGACGGTGACGGTTCGCCAGATCGTGCTCATGGCCATGTCCCGGTTGGACGCCTTCGTCACCGTCAAGACGACAAGGAACTCCGTGGCGGTCATCACGCGGCCTCGGAAAGGCCACCGGGGAAGCCCCCGATCTCGTCGGCCGTGAAACCGGCCCACACGCCGTCCGCCGGGCGTACGGCCATGGCGTAGTCCAGGCACAGCGCCCGGACCGGGCAGAGGTCGCACACCTCGCGGGCGACCTGGACACGCGCGTCACGCTCCGGCTTGGACTCCGAGTGGTCCGGCCCGGCGTGCAGGTCACGGTCGTACCGGCACTCACCGGACTTGGCCAGAACACTCCAGGCGTCGGACGGGGTGAGCGGCCGGGAGGAGTAGAGGATCATCGCTTGCCACCGTTCGGTTTGGCGTCGGGCTGGCAGAAAGGGCAGGGGTACGGGCCGCTGCCGGGGTTCCAGATCTGTCCGCCCCGGCATGCCGGCGGACAGCCGGTGGCCTTGGCGGCGGGGAACGGGTGCGTCATGATGGATGTGCTCCTTTCGTGGAGTGGGCGGCCCTGTGTCTTGGTGGATGGGGGGTCGCCCTTTGGCGTGGATGCCGATCCGGGTTGCTACAGGTTGTTGATGAATGTGGTCAGCGCGTGGCCGGTGTGGTTCACGAACGTCGCGGCGTTCTCCGGGCGTAGGAGTACGAACGCCACGAAGGCGATAAGCAGCAGCGTCGGCCAGACGCGGCGGGTCGGTCGGTGATCGTGCATCGCAAGCACCTCCCTTCGAAGCGATGCAATCGGGTCTTCCGTGCGTTTCCGGGTGACCTCTCCGCGTGGAGCGAGTCACAGGGGCTAGCGTATACGTAGCTACGTATACGCACAAGCCCTTGGGATACGATGTTGCGTATACGTTGAGCACGACACCGAAGAACCGCCGAAGGGGATGAGTAACCAGTGCCAGAACCGGCCTACGTCCGCATCGCGGGTGACTACGCCCGGCGTATCCGCAGCGGAGAACTACCGCCTCGTGTCCAGCTACCGAGCTACAAGGAAATCGCTCAAGAGAACGAAGTCTCAGAGATCGTCGTCAGGAAGGCCCTTGAGCTGCTTCAGAGCCAGGGGCTCGTTCGATCCGTACGGCGGCGCGGCGTGTTCGTCGCCGACCGGCCCAACCTCGTGCGCGTCTCGCCAGAGCGGCAGATGGAGTCTGCCGAGCGCTCGTTCGAGAACGAAACCGATCGAGGAATTCAGGTCGAGCGGGAGACGCGGGAGATTCCCGCCATTGGGGAACTCGCAGAAGTTCTCGGGCTCTCAGAGGGTGAGCTGATCACCCACGTCATCACCCGTGCGACCGAAGGGGTTCGGCCTATCTCGATCTCCGACACCTACCAGCCGGTGGGCATTGTCGGCGTGTCGGAAGCGGCCTTCCTGGAAGAGACCATTGCTGACCAACTCCCGGCAGCGTTGCATGCCGATTGGCTGCGCACCACGCCCGGTGATCTCGTCAAGACCGTCAATCAGCGGTTTCTCGCTGATGATGGCCGGGTCATCATGATTTCCGACGTGTCGTATCCGAGGGACCGCTACGACGCGTTCGTGTTCCGCATGTCCCTCAGGTAGCCGAACAGCAAGAGGGGGCGCCGAATCGTTCGGCGCCCCCTCTTGCTGTTCCCTCAGTTCCGCACCCAGCCCTGCGCGATGTCTGACTCTCTCCACCACGAAACGAAGTGCGGGTCTACGGAGTCCAGTCTCCAGCGGGCCGACAGGGTATCGAAGAAGGCTTCATTGCCGGTCTTGCCACCCTTGGGCTCCCCGATGTAGATCAGGCGTTCGCCACCGGCTTTCTCGAAGGATGCCAGCGCCTCGGACGACATCTCATCGCCCCAACCAGGCGGCCAGCAGAGGAACAGCACGTGGTTGGTGCCTGCTGTGAACTCCTCCAGGCCGTACACCGGGTGCCACACGTCCGCCTGTCCGGCAGCTTCGAGGAATGAGACGTTCTTGGTCCTGTCTGGTGGTTCCAGGTCGTACGCGTCCACTGTGAGCCCCGAATGCGCCAACTGCGCGGCCCAATATCCCCGACCAGCCCCTAGTTCCACGATCGGGAGGTCAGCGCAGAAATCAGACATCCATGCGATGGTCTCCGGGGAAGGAATCGCGTAGGCGTAGGTCGCTTGCAGGATCATTTGTGCGTACGCGAGTCGCGCGCTCCCCTTGGCCTGACCGCCGTTCACCACACGCCGGCCCTCGTGCTCGAACACGAACGGCTCAACGATGTCCCAGTACGGGTTCGCGCTCGCAGTGAGCCCACCGGTCACGAAGTGCACGAACCTGAGGTCAAAGGCCGCGTCGGCTTGATCATCACCAGTTCCCGGCAGGCCGGTCGCCATGTCCAGATAGTCGGCCACCTTGGGATACTCGGCCTTGAGCCGCTGTTCGTCCTCCAGGAGCGCCGTCAGTTCGTTCCACCGCTGTGTCGTCATGGTCAAGTTGGCCATGACAGCGAGTTTCCCTCACCGGGTCTGTCCGCGCCACGATTCACGAGACATCCTCACCAGTCCCTTACCGCAGCAGCTGAAATGAGCGTTACGCGTCGCACGCGGCGCTGTCCGATGCGTCTCTGCCGATGCCGGCGCAGCGGGTTCGTGCCATCATGGAGCCGAGTTTGCAGCGGACCTCCCGGGGTCTATGCGCTACCGGAGGTTCACTGCAATCCCACGCCGGATCCTGTTACGGAACGAGCCATTGACCTGCGACATAATCATGGGGGCCTCATCAACCCTCTGAGGGATAGCAACCCAGAACGCGCCGAGCACCCGATCGGGGGAGTCCAGGGCCTCATCAACCCTCTGAGGGATAGCAACAGCCACGCCTTAAACTGGACGACGTTCTGTATCGCGGGCCTCATCAACCCTCTGAGGGATAGCAACGGATGGGTGTGCCCATTCTCCCAGCTGGTCATGTACGGGCCTCATCAACCCTCTGAGGGATAGCAACGTGAGGCGCTCTCGGAGCGTCATCTCGGCTGATCACTGAGGTGTAGGGAGCGGGGGGTGAGTGACCAGCTGCGTTACAACCGCCATGGACGTCAGTGGACGCCTACGGACTTCGGTGGGCTGTTCGGTGAGGTCATCAGGCATAGACCGGCTGGTTGTGATCACGGTTGGATTGCTTCGGGACGAAGAGGTCGTGGGTTCAAATCCCGCCACCCCGACGAACGCGAAGGCGACCTGTGTCCACGGAGAGCGTGGGCCTGGTCGCCTTCGTTGTTTTTGCTCGGCTCCGCCTCGCGGAGCGGGGGCTTCGCCACCCGCACCCCCATCCACCCCGTCCGGGCCAGGGTCTGCTTGACGTCATCGGGCGCTTGGCTGCGCCTCACGGGACCCACGACAACCCCCGACCGGACCAGGATCCGCTTGGCCGGGGCGCTTGGCTGCGCCTCGCGGGAGCCATCACACGAACCGGTGTCCATGGAAGGCGTGGGCCTGGTCGCCTTCGTTGTTTTTGCTCGGCTCCGCCTCGCGGAGCGGGGGCTTCGCCACCCGCACCCCCATCCACCCCGTCCGGGCCAGGGTCTGCTTGACGTCATCGGGCGCTTGGCTGCGCCTCACGGGACCCACGACAACCCCCGACCGGACCAGGATCTGCTTGGCCGGGGCGCTTGGCTGCGCCTCGCGGGAGCCGGCATCCGACCAGACATCTCGGTTCGACCCATTGGATGCCCGTCCAACGAAAGATGTCTGCGCCGCGGCGCTGCGGCCGAAGTCATGCGCCCCGTTCGACGGCCTGGACCGGCAACGTCCGGCTGCTTTGGGAGGTCACCACTGGCCGGGTGGGCCGGGTGATATCGCGGCTTGAAGCCGGTTACAGCGTTTCCGGCGCCCGCAGGTTGTCGCTCACAGTTGCGCGGTGAAGCGTGTGATGTGTTTCGCGATGATCTCGGCGTGGTCTTCGAGCGCGAAGTGGCCGGTGTCCAGGATGACGATCTCGGCGTGAGGAAGGTCGTCGCGGTAGGGGTGCGCCCCCGCTTCGGGGAAGATCTCGTCGTTGGCGCCCCAGGTGATCAAGGCCGGTGGCTGGTGGGTGCGGAAGTACTCGTGCCAGCGCGGATAGAGGCCGGGGTTGGTGCGGTAGTCGTAGAGCAGGTCGAGCATGGCGTCCTTGTTGCCCGGACGATTCAGCAACGCGCTTTGCAGCACCCAGTTGTCCGGGTCGATGCGGGACGGGTCGTTGACTCCGTGGGTGTAGTTCCACTCCAGCGCCGCGTCGGAGATCCCCGCGGAGCGGATGGCTTCGCGGTTGGTGGTGCTGGGGTCGGCCCAAAAGGCGCGCAGGGGCGCCCAGAAGCCGTCGGGCAGCCCCTGTTCGTAGGCGTTGGCGTTCTGGATGACCAGGAACGCGACGCGATCGGGGTGGCGGGTGGCCAGTCGGAAGCCGACGGGACCACCGAAGTCCTGCATGTACAGCCCATACCGGGTCAATCCAAGGTGTTCGGTGAGGTGTTCCACGATGTCGGTGAGACGGTCGAAGGTGTAGTCGAACCGCGATGGAGGCGGGGCGGCGCTGTGCCCGAATCCGGGGTAGTCAGGGGCGATCACATGGAACCGGCCGGCGAGCAGGTAGATGAGCCGGCGGAACATGAACGACGAAGCGGGGAAGCCGTGCAGGAGGAGGAACGTCGGATTTCCGGGATCCCCGGCCTCCCGGTAAAAGATCTCCAGGCCGTCGATGGTGGTCTTGCGGTGGTGCGTGGTCATGGATACTCCTTTTCCGGCCGATGGCGAGATGCCGGTTGATCATGAACCGGACGGACCCGCCATCCGCATGGGCGGGTGTCATGGGATCGCTTGTCGCTCCGCCGGTGGACTCGTACGCGGCGGGTGGTTCGACGCCGGGTCCGGAGAACGACGTCGTGCCAGTCGGTCGATGGCCCATATGAGCAGGGCGAGCATTGAGAGGCCTGCCCCGAAGGCGCTGACGGCATTCCAGCCGGCGAGGCCGTAGAGGCTGGTCGCGGCGATCGCGCCGCCACCGGTACCGATCGAGTAGTAGGCCATGTAGCCACCGATCATCTGGCCGGCGGCGGCGGGATCGGTCTGGACGATCAAATGCTGGTTGGTGACGTGCAGGGCCTGCCCGGCCAGGTCGAGCACGACGATGCCGACGGCGAGCAGGATCAGGGAGTACGGAGCCGCCCCGATTGCCGCCCACGACAGGCTGAACAGGACCAACGCGGTGCCGGTGACCCACTGGGCCAGGCCGCGGTCGGCCAGTCGTCCGGCCCGGGCGGCGCCGACCACGCCGACCGCGCCGATGGCGCCGAACAGGCCGATCCAGCCGCTTGACAGGTGCCACGGGGCGGCTGCGAGGGGCAGCGCCATCGACCCCCAGACCGCCCCGAACCCGCCGAACATCAGCAGTCCGATCAGGCTGCGCACCCGGAACACTCGATCCCGCGCCGTCAGGATGACCACGGAGGAGATCAGCCGGGCATAGGAGGCCCGCACCTTGGGGATGCGGTCCGGCGGTAGCAGCCGACCCAGGGTCACGGCCAACGTGAGCATCAGCACAGCCGAGACGAAGTAGACCCATCGCCATCCCCACAGGTCGGCGATCAGCCCGGACACTGTGCGGGCCAGCAGGATTCCGATGACGACGCCGCCGGTCACCACGCCGACCACGCGACCGCGCCGGCCCGGGTCGCTCAACACCGCGGCATACGCGACGATGACCTGCACGACCGCCGAGACCAGGCCCATGACCGCGATGGCGACGAAGAAGACGGCCGTGTCGCCGGACAGTCCGACCGCCACCAGTGCGGCGGCGGCCACCAGGGCCTGCGCGACGATCAGAAGCCGGCGATCGACCAGATCCCCGATCGGTACGATCGCGACCAGCCCGATCAGGTAGCCGAGCTGGGTCACCGTGGTCACCAGCCCCAGGTGCTCGGCGCGCAGGTTCAGATCGACGCCCATTCGACCGAGCAGCGGCTGCGCGTAGTACACGTTGGCCACCGACACAGCGCACGCCACCGCCAGTAGCACGGTGAGTCCGGTGCCGATACGCGTGGCTCCCGTATCCGCAGTCCCTATCGCCGTACGGCCGCGGTCGGCGCCCAGCCAGCCCATGACCCACCCCCTCCCCATGATTCGATCTGGGGTCGCACTGCGAGCCCGAGCCAAGTGGTAGTAGAATGCAACCACCATAGCTGAGGGTGGTTTTATTTTGCAACCAGTTGATGTGCTGCGGCGCATCACTGAAGGGAGGTCGTCATGAACGCACGGCCAACCGACTCAACGTGTCCGGTTGCTCGCACCGTCGACATCGTGGGCGACCGGTGGTCCCTGCTGATCATCCGGGATGCCTTCGACGGCGTCCGACGCTTCAGCCAGTTCCAACGCAGTCTCGGCATCGCCAAAAACATCCTCGCCACACGACTGCGTCACCTGGTCGACGTCGGTGTCCTGCGTGTCGAGCCCGCATCCGGCGGCGGCAGCTACCAGGACTACGTCCTGACCGACAAGGGCAAGGACCTTTTCGACCTCATCGTCAGCCTGCGCCAATGGGGGCAGGATCACACCTTCACGCCCGGGGAACAGCACTCGGTCCTGGTGGACGTGGCAACCGACCAACCGGTCCCCAGGCTCCGCTACACCACCCCAGACGGCACACATATCCAGGCACACGACATCCGGGTCCGCAAAGTCAACGAAGCGGCTCAGCCTCTGTAGCCGAAGACCGTGCCGCGACTCGCTCGCGACGCCACAGGTTCGACCGCGTGAGTCCGCACGCCCGTTGTCGTGGACACCGGTCCAGCCAGGTAGCGAACGCCACAGTCACTCAATGCTGTCAACGCCGGCCTGCCTTCTAAAAATCAGCGGTATCGGCAATTCACTTACCCGGGAATCGTACAGATCAGATCCACTCGGTCCCGGTGAGGCGGATCATTCCGATCATCGACGCCGGTTGACATGTGTCCGATCCCAAGCAAAACTCCGATTGTGCGCTTAACTCGAGTATGGAGAGAACAGTGGACAACGGGGTGGACAACGCTCACCCCGTTCGAGTTGTACGGCGAGTATTACCTGCTGTCGTACAAGAACGGGTCCGGAAACGCAGACCTAAGTAAGTTCCACAACGACGGCTCGTACAACAGCGTGTGGCAGCACAACTGGACAACAGGGTGGACAACACTCACCCCGTTCGAGTTGTACGGCGAGTATTACCTGCTGTCGTACAAGAACGGGTCCGGAAACGCAGACCTAAGTAAGTTCCACAACGACGGCTCGTACAACAGCGTGTGGCAGCACAACTGGACAACAGGGTGGACAACACTCACCCCGTTCGAGTTGTACGGCGAGTATTACCTGCTGTCGTACAAGAACGGGTCCGGAAACGCAACTCTTGACAAATTCAACAAAGACGGCTCGTACACCAGTGTGTGGCAGCACAGCTGGACGACGGGGTGGACAACGCTCGTCCCGTTCAAGGCCTACGGTGAGTATTACCTGCTGTCGTACAAGAACGGGTCGGGCGAAGCGGCTCTTGACAAATTCAACAAGGACGGCTCGTACACCAGTGTGTGGCGGGAGAACTGGACAACGGGGTGGACAACGCTCACTCCGTTCGAACTGTACGGTAAGCACTACCTGTTGTCTTATAAAGCGGATACGGGAACCGCAGACCTGAGCAGGTTTGATTTATAATCCTGAATCCGATCTGTCGGAGTGAACTGGTCCTACATCACGGCCGGCCCTTATTCTTGGAAGTTCGCGGCCCAGGGGCTTCCAAGAACAAGGTCTTCGGAACCTCGCCGGCCTGCGGCGTTGACTCCGTTTGGGAGCTCATCGCGCCGACCCGGGGCGTGAGCCCTATGGTCCGTCCAGCGCGGGAGAACCCGCGGAGAAGACAGCCGCCCCGATCCGACACCGCCTAGACCAACGCAGACCAATACTCTGAACTGCGCATTAGCCAATCCGCGCAGGCCGGGTAGGTCTCCATACCTCATTCGGGACGAAGAGGTCGTAAGTTCAGATCCCGCCACCCCGACGAATGCGAAGGCGATCTATATCCGCGGAGAGTGCGGGTCAGGTCGCCTTCGTCATACTTGTGCGTCAGCCGGACGAGGGGATCAGGGCTGGTCGTTGTGGAAGCCCGGCGGGGGCGTGGTCTGCGGGCTGGGGAGTACGTGCAGGACGATGACGCCGTCGTTGTAGGTCGTCGCCTCAAGTATCCGCCAACCCGGATCTATCCGGCTGGCATGCACGTTCTCCTCGAGGTTGTGGCCCTCACCGCCCTCGGCTTTGACCGGCCATACCAGTGCGTAGGCCACGCCGAGACTATGGCCCCGTATCACCTGCTCGGCTTGGGTCACGCTCTGGTTCTTGAGGTTCACCCCGGCCAGCGGCTCGCCGGGCCAGGTCGCATCGGCCGGGAAAGCGTACTTCTCCCCGGGCTTGGCCGCGCGGCCCAGGCTGAGCCGGATGCGCCCCTTCGGCTCCATCGGGATGCGGAACATGCTCACGCAGGTCAGGACCCGACCCTGGCAGTCATCAGCCCCCTGCGCGGCAACATGGTCGCCTTTGCCTTCGGTGTCGAGGCCGATGAATGAGCCCCGGCTTTGCGGGGAGATCGGCTTGAGGTCCACCACCGCGTTCAACCCCAGCCTTTCGAACGCCTTGTTGAGGTCTTCGGGTTTGGGTGCGGAGTCAGTGATGTAGAAGAGGTAGTCGTCGCCATCTCGGTCCACGATCACCGACTGTCCCGCGTACACCTCGCCGGTGGCTTTGAAGAGGGTGGGCCCGACAAGGAAGGCACCGGCCAGTGCCGTCACCGCGACCGCGCCGACCAGGGCACGCCGCAGGGTCAAGCCAACCAGTGACGACCGGCGCCGCTCCTGGACCGCCGGCGTGGACACGATCTCCTCCAGCAGCGTCCGTGCCCCGGTGCCGGACGCCTGACCTGTCAGATCGCCGTCCCCAATCCGCGCCAGCCGGGCGATGAGCTGATCGTCGGGCTTCATACCGGCTCCTCCTTCATAAGCGGCGTCCGGACGACGCCGAGTTCGGGCCCGGTCTCCTTGAGCAGCCGGGCCAATCGCTTGCGTGCCCGATACAGGCGGATGCGTACGGCGTTGCGCGAGCAGCCGAGAACCTTGGAGATCTCCCCTGGGTCGAGGCCTTCCCACACCGCGAGGGAGAGGAGTTCCCGATCGTCCGGGTTGAGGCGGCCGAACGCCTCGCCGACCGCTTGTACGGCGGGATCGGCCTCGGGCGGGATCTCGGCGTACAGCCGCTCCGCCTCGGCCAGCAGTTCGGCGTGGCGGGTCCGCCGGCGGAGCTCGCCGCGGCGGTGGTTGGCGATGACCCGGCGGGCGACGCCGTACAGCCAGAGCCGGGCCTGGTCCCCGGACGGTATCTCGCCGATCCGGCGCCAAGTGATCAAGTAGGTCTCGGCGACGATGTCGGCGGCGTCCTCCGGCGAGGCACACCGACGCATGGCGTATCCGAGGATCTGTTCGTAGGTGCTGTGGTACGCAGCCTCGAAATGGGATCGGGCTAGGTCATCCACACGGCATCCTCATTGAGGCTCCCTGGGGGTGTCGGGTGTTCGGTCAGTACATGTCCGAACCCCTCGCCAGGATTTCCGGCCCAGCTCAGCCCCTTGAGAAAGTGTCGGAGCGCTCTGATATAGCTGAAACCATGGGTGTGAGCGTCGATGAGTTCCTGAAGATGTTGAAAGAGCTGCCGGAGGTCGAACAGAGCGACGGAGGCGACTGGGTGTCGCTGAGAGTGCATGGCAAGGGCTTCGGCTACCTGTGGGAGAAGACGGAGACCGTAGGGCTGAAATCGACGATCGAGGAGCAGCTCGCGCTGGTCGCCGAGCGCCCGGAGGTCTTTGAGATCCAGTTCACCGCAGGCAGGTTCGGCTGGGTGGTGGTGCACCTTTCCGGGATCGAGGCGGACGAACTGTTCGAGCTGGTCACCGAGGCGTGGTGCCTGACCGCGCCCAAGCAGCTCGTCGATGCGCACGAGGCCGCACGCTAAACCCTGCGACGCGGCCACGTCCCCTGGGTTGGCCCCGATGCCATCGCTCGATCGGGTGAGGCGTCCGTGAGCGGCTCCCTGGCTCCGCCGATACGGCTGGAGAAGACCACGGCCGATACTCCGGCGGTATCGTCTTCCTCAACATCGCCCCCACCGATCCGGGCCGCACCGACCCCGAGGTCCCGGCATTCACCGGGGCGATTCAGGCCGTTCCTGCATTGGGTCCTCATCTGCCCTGGTGGAGGGCGGCGTCACGAAACGCGGGAACGTCGTGACTGACGGGCCCTGTCGCGGCTGCCCGCCGGGTTCGGGCAGCCCTGGCGGAGATCACACACCCCCGATTACCACAATCTTCCTGACGGATTGTCAGAGACGCGACATTATTGGGGGACCGGTGGGACAAAACGTCATCTCATCTGGTGAAATATGGAGTTGCGTCAGGTTAGTCCTTGCATGATGAACTTAACCTCACACATGGCATGACCACCTAAACGCCCTACGCTGACCACTTTGACTGGAGCGCAGGCCTTGATCGGCGAACCCCCTGAGGTGACGTGTGTATCCGGTCCTTGATGAGCGGAGAACGGACTTCGCCACGGAGAACGGAACCCCCACCGCATGAAGATCACCATCCGACGAGCACGCGAGTCCGACGCCTCCGAGATCGCGGACACCTTCCTCTCCGCACGGGCGCGAATGCGCTATCTGCCGCGGCTCCACACCGACGCGGAGATCCGCCACTGGATCGAGCACACCATGCTCACCTGCCACGAGGTATGGGTCGCCGAGTCGGCGGAGAATGGACCGATCCTGGGATTCGCCGCACTCCACGACAACTGGCTGGGACACCTCTACATCAAGCCGAAGGCGCAGCGGCAAGGCATCGGCACGCACCTGCTGAACACCGCCAAGAACTCCCACCCGGAGGGCCTTCGGCTCTACATCTTTCAGCGCAACACCGGCGCCCGGCGTTTCTACGTGCGGCACGGTTTCTCGGTGACCAACTTCACCGACGGCAGTGAGAACCAGGAGAGCGAGCCGGACTGCGTCTACATCTGGCCGGGCTTTCCCGCGGCGGTGGCCGCGGACATGCAGCCTCAGTAACCGCATGCCCACGGCCGTGGTCGACCGCTATCCGGGAATGCCGAGCAGCGCCATCCTTCTGGCCAGGGTCGGCTCGGTGAGCCGCTGGAGCTCCTTGCCCTGCGGTGACAGGACCACGAGGATGTGCCGCGAATTGCCCTTCACCCGGACGACGAGCCGGCCGTCGGGCAGGTAGAGCGCCCCGATGAGCGCGCCGCGGACCGGAATCGAGACCTCGGCACCGGTGAGCGTGTCGACGACCGTGGGCCGGTAGACGAACGGCCAGGACCCGTCGCCCCCCTCGGCGTTCGGAGCGAGCCGGTTGACGACGACGTTGCGGCCGTCGGGCGAGAGGCTCTGCACATGGTTCGCGTTCTTGATCCCGGGTGCCCGCCGGGACCGTCCGGTCGTCACATCGAGGATGTGGACGCCGTCGGTGTTCCCTGCGTATCCGGCGATATGGCGTCCGTTCGCCGACCAGGTCAGGTGGCAGACACCCAGCGTCGTCCCGACTCTGCGCGCGCCCCGGCCGTCGGCCCCCACCACCGCGACCGGAGCGCTCTCCGTGGTCGAGGGGAGGGTGTACGCGACCCGCTGCGAGTCCGCGGACCACGTCGGTGTCGAACAGGGTCCGGAGTAGAGGGCGTTACGCGCCACCACCTTGTCTCCGGCGGAGCCGAAGACGTGCAGTCTGCCCTTGTCGTCGATCCAGGCGACCTTGGTGCCGTCCGGGGACGCCGAGAACTGCCCGCTCCCCGCGGTGACGGCCATCTTGTGCCAGCCACCTCCGCCGCCCGAGGCGTAGTTCCACACCTCGATCTTGCCGCCGGAGCCGAGTTTGTAGTAAACGGCGCTTCCGGAGAGCGGCTGGGGTGCGGCTTGAGCGGTCGTCGCATGAAGAACGACCGCGGCGAAGGCCGCAAACAGAACAGTAAGACGTTTCATCGGACACCTTAAGATCGCTTAGCTGTACTCGACTCTTATAGCGCCTCCACCGTGTCTCGGCTGGACAGTCATCGGAGTTGAAACGAGATGAGCGCCCCGGGCCGGACTTGAGCGGCCAGATCGACGTCCTCGGTCACCACCACGCCGATCACCGGATAGCCGCCCGTAACCGGGTGGTCGACGAGGAGCAGGGTCGGCTGACCCGACGGCGGCACCTGGAGCGCCCCGGGGACCATCCCCTCGGTGGGGAGCTCACCGGCGCGTGACCGGGTGAGTGCGGCGCCGCGGAGTCGCAGACCCACGCGGTTGCTGTCCGCGCTCACCGTGTAGGGCCGTTCGCACAGCACGGCGACACCGTCCGGGGTGAACCAGTCGTCCCGGGGACCGGGAACCACCCGAAGAACGATCGTGGTGGGTATGTCCTGCCGAGGAGCGGCGTCGACCTGGGGCCACGATCGCGGCGGCGGTCCGACCGGCAGGAACGCACCCGCGCGGACGGGATCGGGACCGATGCCCGACAGCATGTCCGTGGACCGCGAGCCGAGTACGGACGGCACGTCGATCCCGCCGCGCACCGCGAGGTAGGTGCGGAGCCCGGAGCCGGGTTCGCCGAGCCGCAGGACCGCCCCGTCGGGGAGCCGGACCACCGAGTTCACGGCCGTGCCGGGGCAGGCGGCCCCGGTCACGGCGACGGTGAGCGGGCCCCGCGCCCGGACGACCAGACCGCCCAGGGTGATCTCCAGCCCGGCCGCGCCCTCGGGGTTGGCCACGAGCCTGTTGGCGAGCCGGAAGGACGCCCGATCGGCCGCGCCCGAGACCCCGACGCCGAGCGCGCCCAGCCCGGGTCGCCCAAGATCCTGAATCGTCGTGAGCGGACCGGGCGACAGCACCTCCAGCCCCTTCACGCGACCTCCGTGAATCGCACCCGGACACCGGGGAGCAGGAGCGCCGGCGGGTTGCGCGCCGGATCCCAGACGACCTGCTCGGTGTGTCCGATGAGCTGCCAGCCGCCCGGGGAGGCCCGCGGGTAGACGCCGGTGAACTCCCCCGCCAACGCCACGGCCCCGGCGGGCACGCTGACCCGGCTCTCCGGTCTGCGCGGCACCTGCAGCCGTGGATCGCCGCCCACGAGGTACCCGAAACCCGGGGCGAAGCCGCAGAACGCCACCCGCCACTCAGTCGCTCCGTGCGCCTCGACCACGCCACGGGCGCCCAGCCCGGTGAGCTCACCCACCTCGACGAGGTCTGCTCCGTCGTAGACCACCGGGATCTCCACGAGATCGCCTTGGGCCGGCTCCGGATGCGCGGCCTCCAAGGCCCGTACGGCTCGCGCCACCGCGTCGAGGGAGGCGTCCGGTTCGACGCGGAGCAGGATGGTCCGCATCGCGGGAACGACGTCGCTCACCCCGTGCGGCGGGTTACGCGTGATCTCGCCGTAGAGGGCGTGTACCTCCGCAAGGCCGCCGAGCTCGACCAGGAGCCCGGCGTCGCCGCAGCGCAGCAGCCTCATGCCCGTGCCCCGGCGAACGGGGCGACCGCCACCCCCGCCTCGGTCAGCGTCAGCCGTACGGCCCTCGCCATCTCCACCGCGTCGGGGGTGTCGCCGTGCAGGCAGACCGACTCGGCGTGCACCGTGAGCGGAGTGCCGTCCACGGCGATCACCTGACCGTCGGCGACCAGCCGCAGGCACCGTTCGGCGATGAGAGCGGGGTCGTGCAGGACCGCCCCCGGCTCGGTACGCGGTACCAGGGTGCCTTCGGCGGTGTAGGCGCGATCCGCGAACGCTTCGGGGACGGGCCGCAAGCCGGCCCGGTCCGCCTCCCGCAGCCATGCGGAACCGGGCAGGCCGAGAACCGGCATGCCGGGCGAATAGAGGTGTACGGCGTGCGCGAGGGCCCGGGCCTGCGCCTCATGGTGCACCACCGCGTTGTACAGCGCGCCGTGCGGCTTGAGGTAGGCGACCCGTCCCCCGGCGATCGCGGCGAAGGCGTCGAGCGCACCCATCTGATAGATCACGTCATTGATGAGATCGTCGGGGGCGACGTCGACGAACCTGCGCCCGAAGCCCGCGAGATCCCGGTAACCGACCTGGGCGCCGATGGCTACCCCGCGGGCGACCGCGCGTGCACAGGTCCGCCGGAGCACCGTCGGATCCCCGGCGTGGAACCCGCAGGCCACATTGGCGCTGCTGACGTAGGCGAGCATCGCGTCGTCGTCGCCGAGACGCCATCGACCGAAGCTTTCGCCGAGGTCGGCGTTGAGGTCGACGGTGCTGCCGGTCATGTCACGCTCGCAGGTCGCTCGCGACGGTCACGATGGGCATCAGTCTAGGGCGGCCGGTGCGTCGACCGGGAAACCCGGTTGGCCGATCGGGGTGCGTCCTCTACGGTGGTCCCATGGGTGCAAGTACGGCAGCGATCATTGGCGGGGCGTCCCCCTGGGCCCACGCGATGATCGCAAGGCTGCGCCTCCGGCTCAGTGCCCTGGCCTACCAGGACGCCACCGACGCCCCCGCGCACCCGTTCACGGCATAGCGCCTTCTCGCGTACCGGCGTCTCACGGATCGCTTCCGTGATCTAAACGCGTCTTTCGTGTGCCCAGGGCCTCCGAGTAGTCCACATCACCTCGGACAGGCCGCCACGTCACCGCGTCGCCTGTCCCACCGCCGACCCCGCGTCGGCAGGAGAGGACACCGGCTGTGCCGATCGCCAGAAAACATTGGGATCACACCGGCCCCCAAAAGCGGGCCTATGTGCAGAATCAGCGGGGGGCGAAGTCCCGTCGGCGGGAGCTCTCCCAGAACTTCCTCACCGATCGCACCGCGATCGCTTCAGTCCTGCAAGCCGCCCGGCCCCGCCCGGACGACCTCATCGTGGAGGTCGGCGCCGGGCGGGGCGCCCTCACCCGTGAGCTGGCACGATCGTGCCGCAAGGTGGTCGCGTTCGAGATCGACGAACGGCTGGCCGGAAGCCTGCCGGACATACCGAGAGTCCAGGTGGTGCACGGCGACTTCCTCCGCGCCGAACCTCCGGAGGAGGAGTTCGCCGTGGTGGGCAACATCCCCTTCGCCGTCACCGCGCGCATCGTCGACTGGTGCCTGGGGGCGGACCGGCTCACCTCGGCCACCATGGTGACCCAGCTGGAGTACGCCCGTAAGCGCACCGGTGACTACGGACGGTGGACCCGGCTCACCGTGGAGACCTGGCCGCTGTTCGAATGGCGGCTGCACGGCCGAATCCCCCGCCGGAGCTTTCGTCCGATGCCTGCGGTGGACTGCGGGATCCTCCGCCTGACCAGGCGCGCCCAGGCGTTGCTGCCGCAGGGTTCGCTCCCCGACTTCCGCGACCTCGTCTCCCTCGGCTTCACCGGGGTGGGGGGTTCGCTGCACGCGTCGTTGCGCCGCCACCATTCGGCCCCGCGGCTCCGCGACGCGTTCGACGCCGCGGAGCTCGACCGGAGAACGGTGGTGGGGTTTGCGCCGCCGGGACGGTGGATCACGCTCTTCCGGCGGTTGCACCGCATCGATTGACGTGGCACGGAGGCGGTCCGAGGCATGGAGCTCCGATCACGGCGGCCCTTCGTCCGGTGGGTCGCCGGAACGGGTCTCGGCCGCCTCGGACCGCCGGTCGCCGCCGGCGAGGTAGCCCAGCCGCTCCAGCAGTTCCTTCGCCTCCTCGGGATACCTCGCGACGAGAACCCGCAGCGATTCGAGATCGGCGCCCCGCCGCGTGTAGGCGGTCGGCACCCGCTCAAGGAACCGGCGATATCGCGTCAGTGCGTCGTCCTGATCACTCATGGGTTTCCTCAGTAGAGATCTCCGCCCAGGTCATGGTGTAAAGGCCGGGAACCCCTTCGTGGCCCCAGCGACTCGCGATGGAGTCCACCAGCAGCAGCCCTCTGCCTCCGTCCGCGTCGGGGGACGGATCACGGCGGATCGGAGAGGAGTCCGAACCGTGATCGCTCACCTCCACGCGGATGGAGTCACCTTTGTGCACAAGGCTGATCGCGACATCGACTCCCGAACCGTGGACGACGGCGTTGGTCACGAGCTCGGAGAGCACGAGCTCGGTATCCGCCACGAAGGGGTGGTCTAGGAGAAACTGCCGCGCGAAGGCCCTCGCAACTGGCACCATGCCTGTGGAAGCAGGAAGCACTACAGTCCACGCGTCCACCGCCACCTCCAGCCACAGACCGATCACAAGAAGTAAAGTTGGAGCACCAGGTTAGGGCTGGAGTTCCAACTTGTCCATGGATCCGCAACAATTGGCCGCAGATCCACGACTGAGAGTGATCGATGCCGAGCCCTGACCCTGTTTACCTGCGCGTAGCAGCAGATCTCCGACGCCAGATCCTGGACGGCACCCTGCCACCGGGCTCGCCGGTCCCCTCACGCGTGCAAATCACGCAGCACTACAACGTGGGCCAGACCGCGGCGCGCAACGCGCTGCGACTCCTGACCTCGGAGGGTCTCATCGAAGGCCGGGTGGGCTCCGGGCACTATGTCCGGAAGCAGCCTGACCTGACGCGGCTGAACCGCAACCTCTACTCGCACGAGCGCTCCCACTTCGCCGCCGAGGTCGAGGCGCTGGGGGTGAAGCCGGAGTGGAAGACGTCCATCGGCACGGCCTCCCCCGAAATCGCCCAGCGGCTGTTGATCCGCCCCGGGGATCAGGTCACCCGCACCCGATACGCCATGATCGTCAATGCGGAGTGCCTGGCGCTCACGTACTCCTACGAGCCCGGGATCGTCACCCCCGAGAACCACGAATCCGCGGGGCACGGGGTGATCGCCCGGATGTCGGCCGACGACGTGCGCATCGACTCGGTCGTGGAGGAGGTGCATGTGCGGGCGCCTTCGAACAGCGAAGTCGAGGAGATGGAACTGCGGACGGGAAGCCAGCTGCTCGTCATCGAGCGCACGCATTTCTCCGGCAATCGACCGGTCGAGACGGCCGACATCCTGCTCCCCAGTGACCGTTTCGTCCTGAGGTATCGGCTCCCCGTCGACGAAAAGTGAGTAACAGCCGTCAGACAACAAGTCTCGCTGCCCGTGCTGCGCACGAACCTCATCCGTGAGATAGTGCCGATCATCCGTATTGAGTGATTTGTCGGCGCCCCACGAGGGAGACCAGGACGTGCGACCACGTAAACCGAGATGGATGACCACTGTCGGACTGGCTGCCGCTCTCGTCGCCGTAAGCTTGACACCCACCGCCGCGCTGGCCCTGGACGACCCGGGCCAGCGGCGCGGCGGCGACTGCAGCGGACTGTTTCCCGAGGGCACGCCCGACCACGTGGTGTGCCGCTATCTCGTCGGAAGCGACCAGGAAGCACTGGATATCGCGAAGTACTGGATGACCCCGGGCCGGGTGGACTCGGCCAAGCCCTGGCCCCTGGACGAGATGTGCGCGGCCGACGACACCTGTGGGCCGCCCCGGCCGGAGTCGACCCCGACGGGTGCCCCCGGCAGCGTGGACCCCGATCCCGGTGACCATCCCGAGAACGACCAGGCACAGCAGACCGCGAACGGGGCCACGGTCGACCAGACCGTCGACCAGGCCGCCGCGCTCGGCCTGCGGGTCTGGGTCGAGGACGAACTGGCCGACGACTGGCTGGCCGGGCCCGAACGGTTCCGTGCGGCCGTCACCCGCCTCGCCGGTCACGCCAACCGGCCGGGGGTGGCCGGGATCAAGTTCTCCTACGACCTGGGGAACCGTCCCGAGTTCAAGAGCCCGGACGAGGTCCAGCGGTTCGTGGCCGACACCTCGGCCGCGCTCCGTACGGCGGCGCCCGGCAAGCGTCTCGCCGTGGACGCGGTCGTGCCCGAGCTCGGTTGCGGCGCGGTGCAGGCCTGCCTGGACGCGCTGCGGGCGAAGTACCCCCTCCTCACCGCGGAGAACGCGGAGCGCTACCTCCTCACCGGCGCCGTGGACGCGGTCACGCTCAACAGCGTCCCGTTCGCCGGCGAGTACGGGGCCTTCGGGCTCTCGGCGACGCAGGCCCAGTTCAACCAGTGGGTGACCGTGAAGAGCAGGGGCTGGGACGCTCGGGTGCACGTGGGTGCGCGCGACGCCGGTCTGACCCAGGACGGGTCGGAGGGCTGGGACACCACGCGGGCGGAGGCCGAGGCGAGGTTCCGGCTCGACCTTCCGCTGCAGAGCGGCGCGCAGACCGTCCTGGTGTCGGCTTCCCGGCAGGGCTCGGACGCCCAGGTGTTCGGGGACGGGCTCACCGAGAACGAGGTGACCAAGGCGCTGCGGGCGAGAAAGCAGCTGCGCCGGACCGCGCTCCAGATCGACCCGGCCAAGTTCGAGCGGGGTGTCGCGGCGGACCTCCAGGCGGCCGCATCGGTGGCCGACGAGGTCTACGTTTTCGCGGGATATGCCAAGTAATCAGGTATATCCTTTCCGGCATGGCCTCGCCCAGCGCGGCCATGCCGGAAAAGGCTTGAGGGAATCCGCACTCTGCGCATCGAGTCCAGTCGGAAGTTGTGACGCCGAGGCCATTCTTCATTCGTTTTTCGTTGCTCAAACCGCTTTGAGCAAGCATCCTCTTGACCGATGCCCCTCATTGGATGACGATCTGCATCAACTGATCGGCTCATGTTGACCCCGGCTACCGATACATCCACCCGTCTCCCTAGATGAAGTGCCACATATCACGACATTGTCGGACCCTAACCAGCAACCCCGAGGATCATGATGATGCGATGCCGGACGGTGCGGGGGACGGTGAGACGGCCGCTCCACTGCCCGGTTCGGCAGCGGCACTGAGACACAACGGCTACGGGGCCTCCCCGTGACAGCTCGAACCGAGGGTGGGGGAAGGAGAGGGCCAACGTGAAGCCCGAGGAACGCTGGCAATCCAGGTTCCGCGCGCCGCGAGTGACACTGCCCGTGTGGGCAAAGCACATCCCCGCTCGCTCGGTCTACCGCAGCAGCGCCACCGGCACCTGGGAAATCTACGCCTGGGATCGTTCCGCGGGGACGACCCGTCAGGTGACGGTACGGCCGAACGGCACCAACCTCGCCAAGATCGACCCATCCGGTCAGTGGATCTGGTGGTTCGCCGACACCTCCGGCGGCGAGTTCGGCGTCTGGATGCGCCAGCCCTTCCTCGGCGGCCCCGACGAGCCCGCCACCCCGGGTCTGCAACCGGCGCAGTACGCCGGGCTCGCCCTCGGCCCGTCGGGGACGGCCGTCGTCGGTGAGCACTCGATGACCGGCTCCCGAGCCGTCCTCGTCGCACCCGGCCAGGAACCCAGGACCATCTACGAGCACGCCGACTACGCCCAGGTCGTCGGGATCTCCATGGACGGCGGCCACATCGCGATCAACCACAGCGAGCACGGCGATCCCCGGCATCCCGGCCTCAAGATCCTCAGGCAGAGCGGAGCCGTCGTCACCGAGCTGTGCGACGGACCCGGCAAGGGCCTGTACGGCGTGCGCTTCGCGCCCGCGCCCGGCGACACCCGCCTGCTGGCGATCCACGAACGACGCGGCCGGCCCGAGCCGCTCGTCTGGGACGTCAAGACCGGCGACCAGCGCGAGGTCTGGCTCCGGCTCCCCGGTGAGATCATCGCCGACTGGTACGAGGACTGCCGGTCGCTGCTGATCGTCCACCGGCATCGCGGGCGCAACGAGCTCTACCGCTACGACCTGGCCAGCGGTCAGCTCTTCCCGCTGCCGACCACGCGCGGCGTGATCAGCGAGGCGGCCACCCGGCCCGACGGCGTCGTGGAGTACTGCTGGTCGAGCGCGTCCAGCCCGCTGCTCGTCCGCTCCACCGGCGGCCAGGTCGTCATGCACCCGCCCGGTCCGGCCGCCCCGCCCTCGGTGCCCGCGGAGGACGCCGACGTGGAGGGACCCGGCGGCCGGATCCACGCGCTGGTCTCCCGGCCCGACACCGGGCTCGCCCCGTACCCCGCGGTGTTCCTGGTCCACGGTGGGCCGACCTGGCACGACGACGACTCGTTCCTCCCCGAGGTGGCCGCGTGGGTGGACCACGGGTTCGTGGTGATCAGGGTGAACTACCGGGGCTCGACCGGGTACGGCACCGCGTGGCGGGACTCGGTGAACGATCGGATCGGCCTGACCGAGCTGGAGGACATCGGCGCGGTACGGACCTGGGCGGTGAAGCAGGGGCTGGTCGACCCGACCCGGCTGGTGCTGGCCGGTGCCACCTGGGGCGGTTACCTCACCCTGCTCGGCCTCGGCACCCAGCCCGACGACTGGGCCCTCGGGATCGCCGCCAACCCCGTCGCCGACTCGGTGGCCGCCTACGAGGACGCGATGCGCGGCGCCCAGTCCTTCACCAGGTCGCTGTTCGGCGGATCCCCGGCGGAGGTGCCCTCCCGGTACAAGGAGTCCTCGCCCATCAACTACGTCGCCCAGGTGACCTCACCGATCTTGGTACTCGCGGGGGAGAACGATCCGCGCTACCCGATCCGCCAGGTCGACAACTATGTGGCACAGCTCGCCGCGTTCGGCCGTGAGCACGAGGTCTACCGCTACGAGGCGGGCCACGGCGCACTGCTGATGGAGGAGCGAATCCGGCAGATGTCCACCCAGCTCGCGTTCGCCAGAAAGCACCTGGGCCTCGCCTGAGCCGGGCGCGGAACGACCGGGCTTGCCGCCGTCGGGACGAAGGGTGCCCAGGCTCGGCCGGAACGTCCCCGCACATCGGCCGTACGGCCGCCACGACGGGCTCAGGCGCAATCGGGTGCCCGGGCAAAGCCTTGCGGCCCGTACGGCCGTCAGGCGGCTCCGGTGGCACGCGGAGCCCGTACCCCTCAGGCGTGGGGCGCGCGGAGCACCAGGATGGCGAGGTCGTCGGCGCTCGGCTCCGGGGCGAACTCCGCCACGGCCCGGCGGATCCGCTCGGCGACCGCGCCGGCCGACAGGCCGACGCACTCGGCGAGCCGCTTGGCCAGGCCGGAGTCGTCGTCGAGGAGGCGTGCCCCCGACCGCCGCTCGGTGACCCCGTCGGTGACAGCGAGGAGCACGTCCCCGCGCTCAAGGTCGACCACGTCCGTGTGGTACTCGGCTTCCTCGAAGACCCCGAGTAGCGGCTGCGCGGTCACCACACCCGCCACGGCGCCGCCGGCCCGGAGCCGGAGCGCCTCGGGGTGGCCCGCGGAGACCAGGCGGAGCCGTACCCCCTCCGGTCCCGCGATCATCTCGCCGTGCAGGAGGGTCATGAACCTCGCCCGCTCGCCCTCCTCCAGGATCGCCGTGTTCAGGCGGGCGACGATGTCGGCGACGTCGTACCCCTCCCGGGTCAGCAGGCGCAGGGTGTGCCTGGCCAGGCCGGTCACCGCGGCGGCCTCCGGTCCGGTGCCGCAGACGTCGCCGATCGCGAACCGCCACCGTCCGTCCCCGGCGGGGAAGAGATCGTAGAAGTCGCCGCCGACCTCGTTGGTCTCGCCGGCGGGCTCGTACACCACGGCGCAGTCCACGCCGGGGACCTCGGGGATGTCCGGAGGGAGGAGACTGCGCTGCAGGGCCTGGTTGGCCGCCGCCTGCTCCGCGTAGAGCCTGGCGTTGTCCATGGCGAGGGCCGCCCGGTGGCTCAGGTCCTCGGCGAGGTGGACGGCTTCGTCGGTCAGCCCGGTCAACCGCCCCAGGCACATCGCCCCCAGCGCCCGGCCCCTGGCGACCAGCGGGAATATCAAAGCGCGTGAGCCCGCCAGCTCCAGGAGCTCCACCGGAGCGGACCGGTCCGGGACGACCGTGGTCGCCGTGACCTGCGCGAGGTCCTCGCGGAGTGAGTCGATCTTTGTCTCGTCGGTGTGCCAGACGTACTCCGGCCGCATCTCACCCGCGGCGTCGACCAGGTAGACGGCGCACCATGTGGCCAGGCGCGGCACCACGATCTGGGCGATGAGCGCGGGCACCATCGCCGGGTTGAGGGTTCCGGCGAGCAGATCACTCGCGTCGGCGAGAAATCCGAGCCAGCCGGCCCCGGGGGTCTCCGCGCCCTCGGGACGGCTCTGCGGTGCCAGTCCGTCGGGGAGGATGAGATGCACCCACAGTGTCTGCACCAGGCCTTCGACGGTGATCCCCCAGGAGTCCGAAGCGGAGAAATCCGGGAAAACCGGTCGGCCCTCGGCTCGGAACCTCGCCTCGAATTGTGCGCCGTCACCGACGTAGCGGCAGGCTATCTCGATAGGATGATCCGTCCGCCGGGTAATGAATCCGAGCAATTCTTCGATCACAGAGTCGAAGACGGCCGTACTGAACGCCTCTCGCACAATCTGGCGTGCGGCTTCGATCGCGGTCTCATCCGACGCCAGGGTAGCCGCGACAACGGGATGCGATGATCTGAACACTTCTCCCCTAACTACCACAGATACGTCTTGCGTACGTCTTCTAGTCCGCAAGCCCCCGGCCAATCCCCGTGAAAGACTGAGCCCGCCGGAGGTCTCGCGATTGGAGAGCTCTCATGACCATGGCAAAGGCGTCTGAGCATACGACAGCCGACGAATCCTGCTACCCGGAGTCGGAGCTCAGACCGCTTCTGCAAACGCTGATCTCCTGGCGCGACGGTGAGTTTCAGCCACGGGTACCCACCACCGCTCCGGGCATTCTCGGCGAGATCACAACGTTGCTCAACCAGATCGCCGATCGCCGGGAGCACCTGGCCGACGAGCTCTCCCGGGTACGGCGGGAGGTCGCGACCGAAGGCCGTTTCAGCGAGCGGCTCGCCACCAGCCCGGGCACGGGCGCGTGGGGCGAGAGCCTCGACGCGATCAACTCTCTGATCGACGCCCTGGTCCAGCCGGTCAGCGCGGCCGCCGACGTGATCGACGCGGTCTCCAAGGGCGACCTGTCCCAGCGGATCGACCTGGACGGCGTGGCCCGAGGCGACGTACGCAGGCTCGGCCGGGCGGTCAACGGCATGGTCGACCAGCTCTCCCAGTTCACCTCCGAGGTCACCCGGGTGGCCCGGGAGGTCGGCACCGAGGGACGGCTGGGCGGCCGGGCCAACAGCCAGGGCATGTCGGGCAGCTGGCGCGATCTGACCGACTCGGTGAACACCATGTCGAGCCGGGTCTCGGCCCAGGTCCGGGACATCGCGCTCGTCACCACGGCGGTCGCCCGCGGCGATCTCACCCGCAAGGTGGCCGTCGACGCGGTGGGCGAGATGCTGGAGCTCAAGATCACCGTGAACACGATGGTGGACCAGCTCTCCGCCTTCGCCGACGAGGTCACCCGCGTCGCCCGCGAAGTCGGCACCGAAGGTCAGCTGGGCGGCCAGGCCCGGCTCCGCGGCGTCAGCGGGGTCTGGAAGGACCTCACCGACTCGGTGAACGTCATGGCGGGCAACCTCACCGGCCAGGTCCGCAACATCGCCGCGGTGGCCACCTCGGTCGCGCAGGGCGACCTCTCCAGGAAAATCGAGGTCGACGCCCAGGGCGAGATCCTCGAACTCAAGATCACCATCAACACGATGGTGGACCAGCTCTCCGCCTTCGCCGACGAGGTCACCCGCGTCGCCCGCGAAGTCGGCACCGAAGGCCGCCTCGGCGGCCGGGCGGAGGTCAGAGGGGTCTCCGGCACCTGGAAGGACCTCACCGAGAACGTCAACTCGATGGCGGGCAACCTGACCAGCCAGGTCCGCAACATCGCCCAGGTCACCAAGGCGGTGGCCGGCGGCGACCTGTCGAAGAAGATCACCGTCGACGCCCAGGGCGAGATCCTCGAACTCAAGGACACCATCAACACGATGGTGGACCAGCTCTCCGCCTTCGCCGACGAGGTCACCCGCGTCGCCCGCGAAGTCGGCACCGAAGGCCGCCTCGGCGGGCAGGCCCAGGTCCGCGGGGTGAGCGGGGTCTGGCTCGACCTCACCGACAACGTCAACTACATGGCGAACAACCTCACCGGACAGGTGCGGAGCATCGCCGCGGTCGCCACCGCCGTGGCGCAGGGCAACCTGTCCAAGAAGATCACCGTCGACGCCCAGGGCGAGATCCTCGAACTCAAGGACACCATCAACACGATGGTGGACCAGCTCTCCGCCTTCGCCGACGAGGTCACCCGCGTCGCCCGCGAAGTCGGCACCGAAGGCCAGCTGGGCGGCCAGGCCAGGGTCCGCGGCGCCAGCGGGGTCTGGAAGGACCTCACCGACAACGTCAACCTGATGGCCGACAACCTGACCAGCCAGGTGCGGAACATCGCCCTGGTCACCACGGCCGTCGCAGGGGGCGACCTCTCCAAGAAGATCGACGTGGACGCCCGGGGCGAGATCCTCGCCCTGAAGACCACGATTAACACGATGGTGGACCAGCTGTCCTCGTTCGCCTCGGAGGTGACCCGGGTCGCCCGCGAGGTGGGATCGCAGGGCCAGCTCGGCGGCCAGGCCCGCGTGGAGGGGGTCGAGGGGACCTGGAAGCGGCTCACCGAAAGCGTCAACGAGCTCGCCGGCAATCTGACCACCCAGGTCCGCGCGATCGCCGAGGTGACCAGCGCCGTGGCCCGGGGCGACCTGACCCGATCGATCACGGTCGACGCCCAGGGCGAGGTGGCCGAGCTCAAGAACAACATCAACACGATGGTCTCCAACCTGCGGGAGACCACCACCGCCAACCAGGAACAGGACTGGCTCAAGACCAACCTGGCCAGGATCGCCCGGCTCATGCAGGGCCACCGCGATCTCATGGAGGTGGTCCGGTTGATCATGAGCGAGCTGACGCCGCTGGTGTCGGCCCGGTACGGCGCCTGCTACCTGGTCGCGCCGAACTCCCGCGAGCTCACGCTCATCGCCGGGTACGGCCTGCGGCGGGGCGCCCCGCAGCAGTTCGCGATCGGGGAGGGCCTGGTCGGTCAGGCCGCGGTCGAGCGGACGCGGATCCAGCTTGAGGACGTCCCGGCCGACTACCTGACGATCGACACCGGGCTCAGCAAGTCACCCCCGGCTCAGATCGTCATCCTGCCCATCCTCTTCGAGAACCAGGTGCTCGGCGTCCTCGAACTCGCCTCGTTCAACCGGTTCAGCGAGGTCCACCTGGCCTTCCTGGAGCAGCTCGTCGAGAACATCGGCGTGACGTTGAACACCATCATCGCCAACTCCCGGACCGAGGCCCTGCTGACCGAGTCCCAGCGCCTCGCCACCGAGCTCCAGGAGCGTTCGGACGAGCTCCAGCGCCAGCAGGAGGAGCTCCGGCGTTCCAACGCGGAGCTGGAGGACAAGGCCGCCCTGCTCGCCAAGCAGAACCGCGCCATCGAGATCCAGAACTTCCAGATCGAGCAGGCGCGGCGGACCCTGGAGGAGCGGGCGGAGCAGCTCGCCGTCTCCTCCCGGTACAAGTCCGAGTTCCTGGCGAACATGTCCCACGAGCTGCGCACCCCGCTGAACAGCCTGCTGGTGCTCGCCAAGCTCCTCTCCGAGAACGCCGACGGCAACCTCACCCCGCAGCAGGTGGAGTTCGCCAGCACCATCCACGGCGCCGGTTCCGCCCTCCTCCAGCTCATCAACGACATCCTGGACCTGTCCAAGGTCGAGGCGGGCCGAATGGACATCCATCCCCAGCGGATCTCCCTCCCGAAGATCGTCGACTATCTGGAGACCACGTTCTCGCCGCTCGCCGCGGACAAGGGCCTCGCCTTCGCGGTTGAGACGTCCGGAGACGTCCCCCGGGAGCTGCGGACCGACGAGCAGCGTCTCCAGCAGGTGCTGCGGAACCTGCTCTCCAACGCGGTCAAGTTCACCCCGCAGGGCGAGGTGAAACTGACGATCGGCAGGCCGGGGCCGGAGGTCGGCTTCTCCGACGAGACCCTCCGGCACGCCGAGGACGTCGTCGCCTTCTCCATCCAGGACACCGGCATCGGTATCGCGAACGACAAGCTGCACGTCATCTTCGAGGCGTTCCGCCAGGCCGACGGGACGACGAGCCGCAAGTACGGGGGCACCGGCCTCGGGCTCTCCATCTGCCGGGAGATCGCCAGACTCCTCGGCGGCGAGATCCACGTCCTGAGCGAACCCGGGGTGGGCAGCACCTTCACCCTGTACCTGCCCGTCGCCTACACGGGGCCGCTCGCCTCGCGGGAAGGCGGCGTCGTGGTCCCCGGGCACGAGACGACCCCCCGCATGACCCGGACGGCGGAGATCAGCCACGAGGTCGCACCCGACAGCCCGAGCCCGGTGGACTTCCCGGCGCTCCGGCTGGCGGACGACGAGGAACGCACCTGGCACGGGGAGGACCCGCTCTCCGGCGCCAAGATCCTCATCGTCGACGACGACATCCGCAACGTGTTCGCCCTCACCAGCGTGCTGGAGCGGTACGGGTCGGTCGTCGTCTACGCCGAGAACGGCCGGGAGGGCATCGAGCAGCTGGAGCGCAATGAGGATGTGACTCTGGTGCTTATGGACATCATGATGCCGGAGATGGACGGTTGGGCCACGACCTCGGCCATCCGGCGGATGCCGCAGTTCGCCGATCTACCGATCATCGCGCTGACCGCAAAGGTCATGCGGGGCGACCGGGAGAAGAGCATCGCATCCGGGGCTTCGGATTACGTGCCCAAGCCGGTGGACGTGGACATGCTTCTCGAACGGTTGCGCGGCTGGCTGCTGCGGAGCAAAGTTGCCGTCGAAGTCGAAGACGGCTCGGCTCCCCGACATGAAGGGAAGTGATCGGTGCCCGACCGCGCCAGAGTCCTGATCGTGGACGATCGGGAGGAGAACCTGATCGCCCTGGAGGCCATCCTCAGCTCCCTCGACGTCTTCCTCATCCGCGCGCACTCCGGTGAGGAGGCGCTCAAAGCACTGCTGAACACCGAGTTCGCCCTCATCCTGCTGGATGTGCGAATGCCCGGGATGGATGGCTTCGAGACGGCCGCGCACATCAAGCGGCGGGAACGGACCAGGGACATTCCGATCATCTTTCTCACCGTCTCGGATGGAGAGCCCGACTACGCCTTCCGGGGATACGCGGCCGGCGCGGTCGACTACCTCACCAAACCCTTCGACCCGTGGGTGCTCCGGGCCAAGGTCGCCGTCTTCATCGACCTCTACGAGAAGACCCGCAAGCTCACGGTGCAGGCGGAGATGCTCCGCGACCGGGTGACGACGGAGCTGACCGGGGAGGCCGCCGAGGAGGTCTCCATGACCACCGTTCTGGTGGAGCTGTCGGACCGGCTGACCGCGGTCGAGAAGGAGGTGTCACGGGTCCGGGACCTGACGCTCAACGGCCACGACCGGGCACTCAGCCTTCCGGTCGCCGATCTCTGCGCCCGGGTGGCCCGGCTGCGCGCCGGCTTCGACGCCCTGCACGTGGAACCACCCCGCTAACGGCGGGCACGCTCCAGCGCGTCCCAGAAACCCCGGCGGAGCGCGTGCCTGACCTCGTCGTGCAGGAGGAAGTCGATGGGCAGCGCCGACCCCTGCAGGAGTCTGGCCTCCAGATCGGAGGGCATCCTGGGCTTACGGGCGAGCACCGCCTCCAGCCAGAGCGCCGGGGCGTCCCTGGCGACCGAGTCCCCGAAGTCGTAGCCCTCCTTGTGCGCCGACTTCACCGCGTCCGCGAGCGTCGTCGTCCCCTGGCCGGACGAAGCGGCCGGGATCGGCACCGGTGCGGGCTGGGGGCCGGCGTAGGGGGAGCCCGTCCCGTAGCCCGCGCCGCCCGATGAGGTCCCGCTGAAGGCCGCGGCGCTGCCGGACCCGGACGACCCGTGCCGGCTGCCGCTCACCGGCGGGCCGGACTCCGCCGGCGTGGTGGACTGACCGGACCCGGACAGCGGGGTGGGCGCCTGAAGCGGCTGAGCGGGAGCCGAATAGGAGGAAGGCGTGGGGGCCGAGTAGGGCGAGGGACCACCGCTCGGCGTGGCGGCGGGGTAAGCCGGCGGGCTGGGGGTGGCGGCCGGGTAGGCCGACGGACTGGGCGTGGCGGGCGTCACCGGTGGGCTCGGCGAGGCATGCGCGGGCGGGGGGTTGGTCTGCCGGCTCGGGGTCGAGGTGTATCCGGTGTACGGCGGGAGCGCGGCGGGCTGCGCGCGGTTGGGCACATGCGCGATGGCGGAGGAGGAGGACGAGGAGGAGGTGGTCCCGCTCTGCCCGTTGCCGAGCGGCGGCCCGTTTCCGAGTGGCTGGGCACCGGCGTGCGGTTGACCGTTGCCGAGCGGCTGAGCGCTCGCGGGCAGCTGCTGATGCCCGCCGAGCACGGTGGAGTCCATCCCGGTGACCAGGTTGACGTAGGACCGCAGGTGGCCGGAGTCGACCTCGATCAGGTCGTCGCACTCCTGACGCAGCGTCCGGGAGACCGCCCAGTTTCCCTCGGCCGAGATGTGCACGACGGTCACCCGGATCCCCAGGTCCTGCGCGTCGCAGACCACCTGGGCCAGGTCTTCGTCCCCGCTGACCACGATCGCGTCGCAGATCGCGTTGTTGCGGGCGAGCGTCATCAGATCCCGATGGACCTGCGCGTCGACCCCTTCGCGGCGACCCGGCCGGATTCGGGTGAGGCGCAGCTTGAGTCCGGGTATGTCGCTGAGCGCGTCGTGTTCCGAGGTGCGGCGGCCTTCGACGGTCGCCTCGTACCAGTAGCAGCGCAGGACGGGCAGGCCGGTACGTTCACGACCCAGGCCGGTTAAGAGCTGGAGGACGCCCGGAAAGTCCCACGAGACGGCCTCACGATGGCGGGTTCCATGCACCGCCATTGCGCCGTCCGCCAGTAGGTAGCCGGCGTCCACGAACAGCGCACAGCGATCCACGCGATACACCGCCCTTCCCTCGAGGCCGGACCTTACCGGTGCACACCCCTGGGGCGGAAGACCGTATCACTCCGACTGAAATGACGTGCCCCGGCGATCGCCGACGTCAGGCCGTCTCCCAGCGTAATGAACTCTAAGATCGCCGGAGGTGAATCCGGCGATTAGGCCTTCGCCGGTGCTAAGGGGATCATGTGGCTACCGTACCATCGCCCTTACCCCATCGACCCTTCTGAGATCATCCCCGGAGAACCGAGCATTCCCCCTCAAGATCGTGCAGGTACGCTGAGGGCGACCACCCCCAGGACGTAGACGTCCCGCTTGGTGGTGAGGCGGAGCACCGGCCGTTCCCCGAGCTCCCCGCGGTAGGTCTCCACATCCACCCCGAACGTCATCCCGGGGCCGAGCGCGCCCTCCGCCGAGCTGTCGAACGGGTTGTCGCCGCGTCGGTCTCCCCCCTCAGGTGCAAGCCCCTTGCCGCCCAGGACGATCCGCTCCCCGGCCAGCCCGGCGTCCCCCTCCCAAGCCACGACGCTCATCCGCGCCGGGAGCGCGGCCGCGAGCAGCCCGTCGAGGGGGATCTCCACCGGGCGCCGATCGGTGTGCACGATCTCGGCGGTGTCGAGCACGATCGCCTGGCTGTAGGGAGCCCGCTTGTCGGCGACGACCGCGACCAGGCTCCAGCCCGCGTAGCGGGAGACCCCCGAGACCGAGTGCGCGTCCGCGACCCACCACCGTCCCCGGCCACCGCCCCGGACGAGTTCGGTCACGTCCGCGAAGGCCTGATAGCCGTCCCCCGCCGGCAGCTTCAGCCGCTTCACCTCCGCGGCCCGCACCACGGTGTACCGCCGGGAGCCGGGTGGGCGTACCTTCACCCGCGCCACCCGGACGTCGCCCCCGGCCGACCAGTAGAGGCCCGCCCAGACGACCTGACCGGTGAGCGCGAGCCTCGCCGAGCTCGAACTCCGGGTGGCGGGATCCCGGTCGAGGTCGATGGGGTGCATCACCCACTGGTCGTTGTCCCGGCGAACGCCCAGACGCAGACGTGCGCGGGAGCAGCCGGCGGCAGCCGTACCGCAGCTCATCAGGGCGTTTCCGACGGCCGTCGTCGTCACCCGCCCGTCCGCGGCGAAGCGCGCGGTCGCACCGCCGGACCGGACCCCCCGGACGGCTCCGGCGAAGGCCTGTGCCCCGGCACCGCCGATGCGGACCCACGGCCTGCCCGCGGCCTCGGCGTTCCGGGCCACGTCGACGCGGAGGAAGACCGCGGTCCCGGCGCCCGCGCGCAGCGGACGGCGGGAGCATCGGGCACCTCGCGGGGCGGCCCGGCACGACCATCCGTCGACGGTGCCGAACTGAAGCCGGGCCTGTCCCCTGCCCACGGCCGGGGTGAGCGTCACCCCTCGCGGCAGCCGGACGTCCGCGACGAGGTCCCCGGACCGCACCCGTCCCACGTTGCGGAGCCTCAGCGCGATCATGCCCGGCCGGTCGCGGACGAGCGCGCCGAGCGGCTCGATGCTCGCCGTCAACCTCGGCGACGCCGGCGGGCGGGTCGGCCTCGACCTGGGCGATCGCTTCGGCCGGGACGGGGTGGGGCGTGGTACGGCCGACGACGGCGCGGCGGGCTTGACGCCGGAAGCGGGGGGAGGCGCCGCCGCCGGGGCCGCTCCCGGCGGTACGGCCTTGGCCGGTTCCCTGCGGGAGGTGAGCACGACGACGAGGGCGGACGCGGCGAGGAGGGCGACCGCCGTTCCCGCGGCGAGCGCGCGGCGCGGCCCGGGAGTGCGTCGCCACAGGTGGAGCAGGCCGCCTTCGCCCGCCGGAAGGCCGCCGCCCACGGCCGTGCCACCGCCGTGGGGCAGCCCGGCCAGATATCCGGCGACCATCGGTCCCGCGATGAGGGGACCCACGACGACCCGGAGCCCCTCGTTGATCTCCGCCAGCTCGTGGAAGACCCCTCTGCACTCCGGGCACCCCTCCAGATGCCCGTCGACCGTGGCGCTCTCCCGTTTGGCCAGCCCGCCCCGGACGTAGGCGCCCATCTTGTCCAGCACGGGGCGGCACAGCCGGGCGGGCTCGGCCGACAGGTGCATCTGCAGGTACGCCCGCCGCAGCCCCTCCCTGGCCCGGTAGGCGAGGGCGGCGACACCCCCCGCGGAGAGGCCGAGCAGCGGCGCGACCTCGGCGGGCTTGGCCCCTTCGACCTCGGTGTGCCACAGCACCAGGCGCCATCGATCGGGCAGGGACTGAAAGGCCTTGGCCACCATCGTCCGCTCGAGACCGTGGAGCGCGGGGTCGACGAAGGGGACGCCCGGATCCGGCAACGCCGTCTGCTCCATGGCGATATGCCGGCTCTCGACCCGGAAGCGGTCGTAGACCGTATGGCGGATCGCCGTCAGCAGGTACGGGCGGAACGCCGCGTCCGGGCCGCCGCCCCGGCCGATCAGGTCGAGGATCTTGGTGAAGGTCTCCGCGACCACGTCCTCGGCCTCGGCCTCGTCCCGCACCAGCTGCCGGGCGAGCGACCGGGCCGCCGCCCCGTGTCGTCGGTAGAGCGCTCCGTACGCGGACACGTCCCCCGTGCGGAGCATCGCGATCAGCTGGGGATCACTCATGGAGGCCAAGGGGAAATCGGGGGGTTCCACACTCATTGTTACCTCACGGCTACGGGAAGTGGCGGGGCGAATCATTCCGCAGGTCGCGTCGTGACTAAACCCAAGCGGCCTCTTTGCGTATGGCTGGGCGCCGGGACGTGGCACCGGTCGAACCACGGGGCGGGCCCGGCCGCAGGCGGTTCGTCGCCGGGGGTGACGGCGGGGATAGGTTTGTCCCCATGAGCGATCAGGACAGGCTGCTGGATGAGATCAAGAGCAAGGGCGTCGTGCACGGCCGGGTGGTGCTCTCATCCGGACGGGAGGCCGACTTCTATGTGGACCTGCGCCGGGTGACCTTGGACGGTGCCGCCGCCCCGCTGGTCGGACGGGTGATGCTGGACCTCACGCGGGACTGGGACTTCGACGCGGTGGGCGGCCTCACCCTCGGCGCGGACCCGGTCGCCACGGCCATGATGCACGCGGCCGCGGCACAGGGTCGCAAGCTCGACTCCTTCGTGGTCCGCAAGGAGGGCAAGGCGCACGGCCTGCAGCGCAGGATCGAAGGCCCCGACGTGGCCGGTCGCCGGGTGCTCGCGGTCGAGGACACCTCCACGACCGGCGACTCTGTGCTCACCGCGGTTCAGGCGCTGCGCGAGGCGGGGGCCGACGTGGTGGGGCTCGCCACGATCGTGGACCGCGGCGCCGGGGAACGGCTCGGCGCCGGGGATGTGCCCTACCGGAGCGCCTTCACCCTCGCGGACCTCGGGCTTTAGGAACGTTCCGCGGTGAACGACAGGCGCTCTCCGGGTTTCCCTCGGGCGCGCTTCTTCCCGTTGACGTAGACCTCGACCGTGCCGCCGTCTTCGAACACGACGGCGAGTTTGGGCTGGTCGTAGGCGATCTCCTGCCCCTCGACCAGATCACCCGACATGAGGACGTCCCCACCGGGGACGCGGACGAACACCGGGCACTGCGCCGCGACGCACTTGATGAGCAGGGTGCGCGCCCCCGTCGCCGAGACGACCTGGTTCGGCGACGGGGGCACGGCCTGCGATGTGGTCGGGGTGGGGGCGGACTCCGAACCCTCCGAGTCGAGCGAGGAGAGCAGCGCGAACACCCCGACGCCGACAAGGGCGAGTAGCAACACGACCGCCGCGCCGATTATGGCGAGGCGGGCGATCCCCATTGGGTCTGACCGGTGGCGTCCCACAGTGGGAGAGTAGCGGGCTGAGTCAAGCGGTCACGACGGACCGATCGCTTAATTGCCCCGCGCTTTCGCCGCGTGACGCCCTCTTGACGAACGCCGGCCGCGCTTGTTCTCCTTGCGATTCTTGAGGACCTCGCGAATGATCGGGATGATCGACAAGAGCACGATGACGATGACGCCGGGGATGATGTATCTGTCGACGTTGGGGACTGCCGAGCCGACGAACCGGCCGAAAAGCAGAAGTGACTCGATCCAGAGGATCCCGCCGACGACGTTCCAGAGGAAGAACCGCCGGCGATCCATCGCCAGCATCCCGGCGACCGGGTTGAGGAACGTCCGGACGATCGGCACGAAGCGGGCGAGCACCACCGCCTTGGCCGGACCGAACTTCTCAAAGTAGTACTCGGCCTTGTCGACGTACTCCTTCTTGAAAAGGCGGGAGTCAGGCTTGTCGAACATCTTGCGGCCGTACTTCCAGCCGAGATGGTGGCCGAGCTGAGCTCCGGCGATCGCGGCGAGCGGTGCGGCGATCAGCAGGGTCGGCAGCGAGAGCGGCGGGATGCCGAGTCCGGCGGCGGCCGAGCTCACGCTGAAGATGCCGGCCGCGACCAGCAGTGAGTCGCCGGGGAGAAAGAACCCGACGAGCAGCCCTGTCTCGGCGAAAATGATCGCGATTACGCCGAGGGTGGCGAAGGCTCCGAAGAGGCTGATCCACCAGGCCGGGTCGATGAGATTCTGCAGGACGTCCATCAGAGAGGCAGCCTACCCTTGTCGGGGCTCGGGTTTCCTCAACTGTGATCGCTTCGCGATACTTGCGTGATGGGGTTCCGACCCCGACGTGGCCACCGGGCCCCGCCATTCGTTCATTAAGGGAGCAGTCATGCCTATTGCGACCCCAGAGGTCTACGCCGAGATGCTCAACCGGGCGAAGGCAGGTGGGTTCGCCTATCCGGCGATCAACGTGACCTCGTCACAGACCCTCAACGCGGCCCTGCGCGGCTTCGCCGAGGCGGAGAGTGACGGAATCATCCAGGTCTCGACCGGTGGTGCGGAATTCCTGTCGGGCACCACCGTCAAGGACATGGTCGTCGGTGCCACCGCGTTGGCGGAGTACGCCCGGGTGGTGGCCGCGAAGTACCCGGTCACCGTCGCCCTCCACACCGACCACTGTCCCAAGGACAAGCTGGACGGCTTCATGCGCCCGTTGATCAAGATCTCGCAGGAGCGGGTGGCCGCGGGGCAGGACCCGCTGTTCCAGTCGCACATGTGGGACGGTTCGGCCGTGCCCCTTGAGGAGAACCTCTCGATCGCCGCGGAGCTGCTCGAGGAGTGCGTCAAGGCCCGCATCATCATGGAGATGGAGATCGGCGTCGTCGGCGGCGAGGAGGACGGCGTCGTCGGCGAGATCAACGAGAAGCTGTACACCACGCCGGAGGACGCGCTGGCGACGGTGGACGCGGTGGGGATCGGTGAGCGCGGGCGTTACATGCTGGCGGCCACCTTCGGCAACGTGCACGGCGTCTACAAGCCGGGCCACGTGAAGCTGCGCCCCTCGGTGCTCAAGGAGATCCAGGACGCGGTGGGTTCGGCCCGCGGTGTCGACAGGCCGTTCGACCTGGTCTTCCACGGCGGGTCGGGGTCACTCCTCTCGGAGATCCACGAGGCGATCTCGTACGGCGTGGTCAAGATGAACATCGACACCGACACGCAGTATGCGTTCACCCGCCCGATCGTTGACCACATGTTGAAGAACTACGACGGGGTCCTCAAGGTCGACGGCGAGGTCGGCAACAAGAAGCAGTACGACCCGCGTTCCTACGGCAAGTCCGCCGAGACGTCCATGGCCGCGCGTATTCTCCAGGCCTGCCAGGACCTCAAGTCGGCCGGCACCAAGCTGAAGTAACGTCCTGCCACCTCGACGTTCACCACGCCCACCAGCAATTTGGTGCGATTTATCCGTGTAAAACCGGGTTGATCGTGATTCTCCAAAAGGTGTGGTGAATGTCGGGTTAGGGGGCGGTCCGGCCATTAGGCAAGATGGGGGCATGAGCGTGCATCAGAACCTCCTGGGCGGACCGCCCCCCACCCACCTGCCCGATCTCCCCGAGGCGCGCGAAGCACTCGAGTCGGGGATCGATCCCTCCGACGTCGCGGCCCGATTCCCGGCCTACCCCGCCGCCTGGGCCGAACTCGCCGACCGGACCTTCGTCGCCGGACACGCCGTACAGTCCTACGCGTGCGCGCGAACCGGGTACCACCGCGGCTTGGACCAGCTCCGCCGCGCCGGGTGGAAGGGACACGGCCCGATCCCGTGGGAACACGAGCCGAACCGGGGGTTCCTTCGCTGCCTGCACGCCCTGGCCCGCGCGGCCCAGGCGATCGGGGAGAAGGACGAGGCCGAGCGCTGCGCCCAGTTCCTCGCCGACAGCAGCCCGACCGCCGCAGGGGTCCTGAACAGCCGCTGAGCAGTACCCGGCTCTCGCGACCGCGCCGGCCTCGGGTACTCTCTCTACGCAAGAGCCCCTGTCGCACTTGCGCCAGGGGCTTCGCCATGCTCAAGGAAGCACAGCGCGAGGAGATCAGTCATGCCAGCAGTCGTGCTCGTAGGCGCCCAGTGGGGCGATGAAGGCAAGGGCAAGGCCACTGACCTTCTGGGCGACAAGGTGGACTACGTCGTTCGCTACCAAGGTGGCAACAACGCAGGACACACCGTCGTCATCGGCGACCAATCCTACGCACTGCACCTGCTGCCGTCAGGCGTTCTGTCGGAGAAGGTCGTCCCGATCATCGGCAACGGCGTGGTGATCGACCCCGGTGCCCTCATCGGGGAGATCGAAGGACTGCAGGCGCGCGGTGTGAGCTGCGAGAAGCTGCTCATCTCCGCGAACGCGCACCTGATCATGCCGCACCACAAGGCGCTCGACCGGGTGACCGAGCGCTACCTGGGCAAGGCGCGGATCGGCACGACCGGCCGCGGCATCGGGCCGGCCTACGGCGACAAGATCGCCAGAATGGGGATCCGGGTCCAGGACCTCTTCGACCCCGGCATTCTGCAGAAGAAGGTCGAGGGCGCCCTCAACGAGAAGAACCAGGTGCTCACCAAGGTCTACAACCGGCGGGGCATCCCCCAGGAGCAGGTCGTCGAGGAGTACCTGGCCTACGCGGAGCGGCTCCGCCCGTACGTCGCGGACACCTCGCTGGTCATCAACAAAGCGCTCGACCAGGACAAGGTCGTGCTGCTTGAAGGTGCCCAGGGCACGCTGCTCGACGTCGACCACGGCACCTACCCGTTCGTGACCTCCAGCGCCCCCACCTCCGGCGGGGCCTGCGCCGGATCGGGGGTCGGCCCCACCCGGATCACCAAGGTGATCGGGATCCTGAAGGCGTACACGACCCGGGTGGGCTCGGGTCCCTTCCCCACCGAACTCGAAGACGAGATGGGTGACTGGCTCCGCACCACCGGCCACGAGTACGGGGTGACCACCGGGCGCAACCGGCGCTGCGGCTGGTTCGACGCGGTGATCGGCCGCTACGCCACCCGGGTGAACGGGGTCACCGACTTCTTCCTGACCAAGCTGGACGTCCTGTCCGGCCTGGAGACCATCCCGGTCTGCGTCGGCTACGAGATCGACGGCGTCCGGGTGGACGAGATCCCGATGACGCAGACCGAGTTCCACCACGCCACGCCGATCTACGAGGAGTTCCCCGGCTGGCAGCAGGACATCACCGGCGCCACGACGTTCGAGGACCTCCCGGCGAACGCGCAGGCCTACGTGCGGGCCCTGGAGAAAATGGTCGGGGCCCCCATCTCGGCGATCGGTGTCGGCCCGGGCCGGCATCAGACGCTCTCCCTGCGTCCGCTGATCTGATCCCGATAGGGCGAGGCGATCTCAGCGCGCCGGGGACCGCACGATAGTGTCCAGGGCGTGCCGCACCCCGTAGAACTTCATGGTCACCGCGGCGCGCGGGGCCTGCGACCGGAGAACACCCTGCCCGGCCTCGCGCACGCGATGGAGATCGGCGTCGACGCCCTGGAATTCGACGTCGCCATGACCGCCGACCGTCAGATCGTGCTCACCCATGATCTGACGGTCTCCGCCGTCACCAGCGCCGACACAGCGCCCGCCGTACCCGGCGACCCGTTCTTCCCCTTCGTGGGACGCCCGATCGCCGAGCTCACCCTGGCTCAGCTCAGAACCCTGGAGTGCGGGGTACGGCTGCCGCGGGGTGAGGACGACGTCTTCGCCGCCACCCAGATCCCGGTGCCGGGGACCCGAATGCCGACGCTGGGCGCCGCGCTCGGCCTGGTGGCCGCCTATGGAGCCGACCGGCTCCAGCTCAACGTGGAGATCAAGTCCGACCCGACCCGGCCCGAGCTCACCGCCGATCCGTGGGAGATCACCGAGCTGGTGACGGCGGAGCTGACCAAGCACCGCCGGATGAAGAACGTCGCGTTGCTCAGTTTCGACTGGCGGATCCTGCTGGCGGCCTCCCGGATCGCACCGGCCGTACCCCGGTACGCCAACGTGGAGGCCCGCACCCTCGCCCCGGGCACCCGATGGCTCGCCGGGCTGGACCCCGACCGTTTCAATGGGAATGTCGCCCTGGCCGCGCGGTCCATCGGGGCGAACGTCCTCTCCGTCGACCACAGCCTGATCACCGAGGAGCTGGCCGCGTCCGCGGACGGGCAGGCCCTGCCCGTGGTGGCCTGGACGGTCAACGACCCCGGCGACGCGAAACGCCTCATCGACCTGGGGGTCCGCGCCCTGGTGACCGACTATCCGGATCGGATGCACGAGGTGCTCACCGAACGGGGTCTCCCGGTGCCGGCCCCGATCAGGCTCCAGGTGGGCGGCGGACGCCGGTCATAGCCAGCCGTTACGCCGGAAGCCGCGGTAGAGCAGGGCGCAGATCGTGACCATCAGGCCGACGATCAGCGGGTAGCCGAAGGTCCACTTGGTCTCCGGCATGAAGTCGAAGTTCATGCCGTAGACCCCGGCGATCATCGTGGGTACGGCCAGGATGGCGACCCACGAGGAGATCTTGCGCATGTCCTGGTTGGCGATGGCGTTGGACTGCGCCAGCGTCGCCTGCAGGACGGAGTTGCAGAGCTCGTTGGAGGACTCGACCTGCTCGCGGACCCGGACCAGGTGGTCTTCCACGTCCCGGAAGTACTCCCGCATCTCGGTGGGGACGAGCCGGCGGGTGGTGAGCTGGCGGAGCGGCCCGGCGAGCGGGGTCACCGCCCGCTTCATCTCGATGAGCTCGCGCTTCAGCTGGTAGATCCGGCTGATGTCGCTGCTGCGGGACTCGGCGAAGACGATCGCCTCCAGGTCCTCCAGTTCGGACTGCATCTCGTCGGAGACCGACAGATAGTCGTCCACCACCCGGTCGGCGACCGCGTGGACGACGGCCGCCGGGCCCATCCGCAGCAGGTCCGGGTTCTGCTCCAGCCGCCTGCGGACCCGGGCGAGCTCGCAGTGGTCGCCGTGCCGCACCGTCACCACGAAATCCGCGCCGAGGAACACCATGATCTCGCCCGTCTCGACGCAGTCCCCGCCGGTCTCACCCTGGACGTAGCCCACGGTCTTGAGCACCGCGAACAGCATGTCGTCGTAACGCTCCAGCTTGGGCCGCTGGTGGGCGTTGATCGCGTCTTCCACGGCGAGGTGGTGGAGGCCGAACACACCGGACAGGCTCTCCAGCTCCGCCGAGTCCGGCTCGTAGAGCCCGACCCAGACGAACGCCTGCGTCGCCGAGGTGTTCTCGCGGACCAGGGCGACGGCTTTGGCCACGCTCGGGGTGTCCACGCGGACCCCGTCGAGGTAGGCGGCGCAGTCGATCAGCGCCGACCGGTCGTCACGCAAGACGATGTCATGCCCGGGCAGGTCCGGACGAGCGGACCGCATGAGGGGCTTGAAAAGGGTGAGTCCGGAGCGCATTGGAGGTCCCTTCCCGCCCGACGCGAAGCACGGCCGCGCACCGGTGCCGGGGTGGAAGGACCCGGGTCAGGACAGGTGGGTGCGGGGTGCGGTCGGACGCCGATTCGAGGTGGTCGGAGTGCGCACGTACGTGCGCCGGCACGTACTGCAAGGATCACCAGATTTCATCCAGACCACCCCCTTACAGGCAGAGACCAAAAGCCTCGTTAATTTAGCACGAAATCCTACCCGGAGCATAGCCGGTCTCGAATACATGATCATGCTGGGTGACCGATAAGCTCAGTCAAGTGCGCGTTCTCGTGATTGGGTCCGGCGGCCGTGAGCACGCCCTGTGCCGTGCGCTCTCCCTCGACCCCCAGGTCTCCGAACTCCACTGCGGCCCCGGCAACCCCGGCATCGCCGCACTGGCCGTCCTCCACCCGGTCGACCCGGTCGACCCCGACGCGGTCTCGGCGCTCGCCCTGCGGATCCAAGCCGACCTGGTGGTGATCGGCCCCGAGGCACCGCTGGTGGCCGGGGTCGCCGACGCGGTCCGGCAGACGGGGATCGCCTGTTTCGGGCCGTCCGCCGAGGCGGCGGCGATCGAAGGCTCCAAGTCCTTCGCCAAAGACATCATGATCGCCGCCGGGGTCCCCACGGCACGCTCCTACACCTGCACCACCGCCGCGGAGGCCGAGCCGGCGCTCAGCGCCTTCGCCCCGCCGTACGTGGTGAAGGACGACGGACTGGCCGCGGGCAAGGGCGTCTTGGTGACGACGGACCGGGCCGCCGCCGCGGCGCACGCCGCCTCCTGCGAGCGGGTGGTGATCGAGGAGTTTCTGGACGGCCCCGAGGTGTCGCTCTTCGCCCTCTGCGACGGTTCGACCGCGGTCGCCCTGCAGCCGGCCCAGGACTTCAAGCGGGCCTACGACGGCGACGAAGGCCCCAACACCGGCGGAATGGGTGCGTACACTCCGCTGCCTTGGGCACCCGAAGGCCTCGTCAAGCAGGTGATGACCGAGATCGTCCAACCGACGGTCAACGAGCTCGCCGCACGCGGCACGCCGTACACGGGGGTGCTCTACGTCGGGCTGGCCCTCACCTCGGACGGCCCCAAGGTGATCGAGTTCAACGCCCGGTTCGGCGACCCCGAGACCCAGGTGGTGCTGGACCGGCTGGCCACCCCGGCCGCCGGGCTGCTGCACGCCTGCGCGACCGGCACGCTCGACGCTCACCCGCCCCTGACCTGGCATGACGGAGCCGCCGTCACGGTTGTGCTGGCCGCGGAGAACTACCCCGACAGCCCGGTGAAGGGCGACGCGATCGACGGGATCGCCGAGGCCGGGGCGATCCCCGGCGCCTACGTCCTGCACGCCGGTACGGCCGTCGGCGAGGCCGGGGAACTCTGCACCGCGGGCGGGCGGGTGCTGAACGTGATCGGCACCGGGAAGGACGTGCCCACGGCGCGGGCCGTCGCCTACCGGGCGGTCGGCGAGATCCGGATCCGCGGCGCCCATCACCGCGGCGACATCGCCGCCATGAAAGGCGATTGATCAGGAAATTTCCTGACTGTCCGTGCGGGCGTCCCCCGCACTTGAGCCCACGGTTCCGTCGGCGCTGCTCAACACCGGGCCGATGATCGTTGCGGTGTACAGCCCTCCCGAGGCGCGCACAGCGCAACGACCAACCAGACCTCGGAGCCACCCCGGGCGAAGAACGACCACCCCAACCGGCACCCCGGCATGATCGTTGCGGTGTACGGCCCTCCCGGGGCACGCACAGCGCAACGATCATGATGGAAGGGCTGGGGTTCACCCGACGGTCCCGCTGAAGAGCCGGGGCTGGTTGACCGAATAAGCCGGAAATTTCCTGAACCGGGGTAAGGTCGCGATCAGCCTGACCGGGGTCGCCGGCCGCAGGCCGAGCACCCCGGACCGTACCGGGCCGAGCGCGGGAGGTCGACGTGGAGGGGGCACCCAGCCGTCGAGCCGACCTGCGGCGCCGCCTGACCGCGCGCGCCCCGGCGATGATCGGCGTTCTGGCGTTCGTCCTCTTCTTCGCCGGCTCGTGGACCCCGTCGCTGTGGAGCGACGAACTCGCCACCAGAAGCGGGGTGTCCCGCACACTCCCGGCGATGTGGGAACTCCTCTCCCACCGGGACGCGGTCTTCCTCCCGTACTACCTGTTCATGAAGGTCTGGACGCTGCCCGGCGTCGCCGACTGGTGGCTCCGTCTCCCCTCGGCGATCGCCATGGCGGCGGCGGTCGGCCTCACCACCGACCTCGGCCGCCGGCTGTGGTCGCCCCGGGCGGGGATCTGCGCCGGGATCGTGCTGATGATCCTGCCGTCGATATCCCGGTACGGCCAGGAGGCCCGGTCCTACGCGTTCGCCGTCGCCGCGGCGGTGTTCTCCTTCTGGGCGCTCCACCGGGCGCTTGACGGCCGGGGTCGCGGGACGTACGCGCTGAGCGTGGCCCTGCTCCCGCTCACCCACCTCTTCGCGGTCCTGGTCCTCCCCGCCCACCTGGTCGTGACGGCGCTGCGCGGCGGGCTTCGCCGGCTCGTCCCGTACCTGCTCCTCGGCTCGATCACCACCCTGCTGACGGCGGTGCTCTCGTTCCGCCAGCAGGGCCAGGTCTCCTGGCTGGAACGGCCCGGCTGGGAGAACCTCGCCTTCGTGCGGAGCACGAGCAGCGCGTGGCTGCCGGATCCGGAACCGGGGTACCACCTCGCCGTGATCCTGGGCTGGCTGATCACCGCGGCGGGGCTCGCCGGGGCCGCGGTCCTGGCCCGGGAACCGGGGCACCGCCCGTTCGCCGCCGGGCTGGTCGTCTGGGGGGTCCTGCCCACCCTCGCCCTCTACGCCGCCTCCTACGCGCTCTCCCCGGTGTACAACTCCCGCTACATCCTCTTCGCGGCACCGGCCTTCGCCCTGCTGACCGGGGCGGTCCTGGCGCGGGTACGGCCGGCGGCCGCGATCGCCGTACTCGCCCTCCTCACCTTGCTCCCCGTCCGCCAGCAGCTGGCGCTGCGCGCACCCGACGGACACGGCCAGGACTTCGCCGGGGCCGCGCAGATCATCCGATCCAACCTGCGCCCCGGGGACGTGATCGTCTACGCGATGCCGTGGGCCCGGGACGGGGTCGGCCGCGCGGGGGCCGACGACGTCTACCTCAGGACACCGGCCGCGCGGACCGGGACCTTCGACGCCTGGGAGGCCAAGGACGTGCTCGCCCCGCTGGAGGGGCGGCGGCGGGTCTGGCTGATCCGGCCGGACGAGGGCAGGTGGATCCGCCCGGGGACCGCCGACGTCGTCTCCCGGCACGGGCTCACCGGCCCGGCCGTCCCCAAAGTGAAGGCGCTGATCGACTCCGGGTTCACCGTCGAGCGGACCTGGAGGGTGCGGGACGTCGGCGTAATCCTTGTGACACGCTGAGCGATAACCGGGTATGAGCCTTGCCGAACCGCAGCCCATCCCGCAGACCCCGGCGAGAACCCGGCGGCCGGGCGCCTGGCGGGTGTACGTGGAAGCCCGGGCCCAGGAGACCCAGGCGGACGCCAAACGCGCCCTGAACCGCCGAAAAGGCGATGACGGCTATGAAACCCTCGCCGAGATCTATCAGGCCCTCATCGCCCATCTGGACACCGCGCGGGACTACGCGCGGAGCCCGCACGGCCTGCGCCGCTGGCTGACCGGGCAGTGCATGGAAGGCGCGTGGTTCAACGTCTACTGCGCGCAGGTCCTGCTGATCTCCCTGCTCCCCGTGGACGAGCTGCCCGGACGGGCCCACGAGGTGCTGGCGACCGCCCGGGCCTACCTCGGCGCCGACGATCAGCGGCTGGTCCGGCTCAGCGCCCGGGTCGCCGCCGGAGACGTCGGCGAACAGGACCGGACCCTCCTCGAACACACCCTCCGCGCCGCCTACGTGGGGGCGTCGCTGGAGACCGGCCGGGTGCGCGGATTCCGCAACCTCCTGCTCGGCGGCTTCCTCGTCGTCTCGCTGATCGTGGGCGGGCTGCTGCTGGTCGGGGCGTTCGCCCCGCAGGCGATCCCCATGTGCGGCGCCGGCGGCGACCGGACGTCGGCGGTCATGTGCCCCACCGGGAAGAACGCGCCCAGCGGAGGGGACGTCGCCCTGGTCGGCCTGATCGGGCTGGTCGGCGCGGCGCTCGCCACCGCCGTCGGCCTCTCCACCCAGCGGGAGCTCAGCACGCGGTACTCGCTCGCCATCCCGCAGAGCCTGCTCAAGGCGCCGATGGGCGTGGCCACCGCGATCATCGGCGTGCTGCTGCTCTCCTCCGGTTTCATCCCCGGCCTCGGCGGCGTCTCCTCGCAGGCGGCGATCCTGGTCTGGGCCCTCGTCTTCGGATACGCGCAGCAGATCGTCACCCGATTCGTCGACGAGAAGGCACAGACCCTGCTCAAGGCGGCTTCACCCCTCACACCTGGGTCAACGTCGCCGACCCGGTGATGGGAGAATCGACGGGTGATCGAGCGATACACCCTGCCGGAAATCGGCCGCGTCTTCTCCGAAGCCCACAAGTACGAGCTGTGGTGCGAGGTGGAGACCCTTGTGCTGGAAGCCCATGCCGCAGCCGGAACCGTGCCGGAGTCCGCGGTGGAGCCGGTACGGCTGGCGCCGCCGCCCACCCCGGAGGCGGTCGCCGAGATCGAGGCCGTCACCCAGCACGACGTGATCGCCTTCCTCAGCGCCTGGGCGGACAACACCACGCCCCGGGACGCCGCGGCCTACGTGCACTTCGGCATGACCTCCTCCGACCTGCTCGACACGGCCCTGGCGGTCCAGCTGACCGAGGCGACCGACATCCTGCTCGCCAAGGCGGACGCCCTCGTCGCCTCGCTGCGCGACCACGCGCTGGAGCATCGGGCGACCCTGCGGGTGGGCCGCACCCACGGCATCCACGGCGAACCGGACACCTGGGGGCACCGGGTGGCGGACTTCGCGTTCGCCATGGCCCGCTCCCGGGACCGGCTCCGGCGCGCCCGCGAGGCGGTGGGGATCGCCAAGATCTCCGGTGCGGTGGGCACCTACAGCAACATCGACCCGGCGATCGAGCGCTACGTCGCGGAGAAGCTGAACCTCAAGCCCGCCGACGTCGCCACCCAGGTCGTGATCAGGGACGGGATCAGCGAGTGGGTCAACGCCCTGGCGGTCATCGCGACCGTCTGCGACGCCATCGCGATCGAGGTACGGCACGGCCAGCGCACCGAGGTCCGTGAGCTCTCCGAGGCGTTCGGCAAGGGGCAGAAGGGCTCGTCGGCGATGCCGCACAAGAAGAACCCGATCATCTCGGAGCGGATCTCGGGCATGGCCCGGATCATCCGGGCGCAGATGGTGCCGGTGATGGAGGGCATCCCGCTCTGGCACGAGCGGGACATCTCCCACTCCTCGACCGAGCGCATCGCCCTCCCCGACGCCGCGATCGGCACCGACTACACCCTGCACATCACCAAGCGCCTCGTGGACGGGCTGGTGGTCTTCCCGGAGCGGATGAAGGCCAACCTGGAGTCCTCCGGCGGGCTGATCTACACCTCGACGGTCCTGCTGGAACTGGTCGAGGGGGGGATGTCCCGCGAGGACGCCTACAAGCTCGTCCAGGAGGCCGCCATGGAGACCTGGACCGTGCTCGGCCGCTCCTCCGGCGCGACCGGCACCGAGTTCCGCGACGCGCTCCGCAGGCACGCGGCCGAGAACAACCTGAAGATCGACGAAGCGCGGCTGGACGAGGTCTGCCGTCCCGAACGCTTCACGGCACGGCTCGACGGCGTCTTCGAGCGCCTCGCCCGGCTCACCTGACCAGGCCGCAAACCTGCGGCCGGGCGATGTCGCCGGACACGGAGCGAGAGGGGAGCTGGCAGACTTGGCTCACGTGGAACAGTTGAAGCACGTTCACTCGGGGAAGATCCGGGATCTGTACGAGACCGCGGACGGTCTGCTGCTCATGGTGGCCTCCGACCGGATCTCGGCGTTCGACCACGTCCTTTCGCCCGAGATCCCCGACAAGGGGGCGATCCTCACCCAGCTCTCGCTGTGGTGGTTCGGGCAGCTGACGCCGATCGTCCCGAACCACGTGGTGTCGGCGGACGTGCCGCCGGAGTTCGCCGGGCGGGCCGTGCTCTGCCGTCCGCTGCGGATGGTTCCGGTGGAGTGCATCGCCCGGGGGTATCTGACCGGCTCCGGGCTGGCGGAGTACCAGGCCACCGGGTCGGTGTGCGGGGTACGGCTGCCGCCGGGCCTGCAGGACGGCTCCAAGTTGCCCGAGCCGATCTTCACGCCCACGACCAAGGCCCCGGTGGGCTCGCACGACCAGCCGATGACCTTCGATCAGGTGGTGGCGATGCTCGGCGTCGACGTCGCGGAGGCGCTGCGCCACGTCACGGTGGAGGTCTACCGGCGGGGCGCCGAGATCGCGGCGGAGCACGGCGTCATCGTCGCCGACACCAAGATCGAGCTTGGCTGGGACGAGGAGGCCGTGCTCACCCTGGGGGACGAGGTGCTCACCCCGGACTCCTCCCGGTTCTGGCCGGCGTCGGAGTGGGAGCCCGGCCGGTCGCAGCCCTCCTTCGACAAGCAGTACGTCCGGGATTGGCTGACCTCGCCGGAGTCGGGCTGGGACCGGAACTCCGGGCAGGCTCCGCCCAGGCTCCCCGACGAGGTGGTCGCCCGTACCCGGCAGACCTATGTGGAAGCCTACGAAAAGGTCACCGGCCACCGCTGGGACTGATTCGGCGGGCCGGCGGCGAGATTAGGGCTAAGGTGGGCGATGGTTTGCGGTGCCGCCTCTCCCTGAATCCTCCCTCTCAGGGCCTGAGCCGTACGCATATTCCGGATGAACCGGGCATGTGTTTCTTCACCGCAGCCAAGTGAATCCAGCACCTGAGATACAAGGAGCCATGGCGTATGGGCATGGGCCCCGAGGTTCGCTACCGCGTGCGCGGGGGCAACACACTGCGCGGAACCGCATTCATCCAGGGCGCGAAAAACGCGGTCCTGCCGATGATCGGGGCGGCGCTGCTGGCCGCGAAAGGCCGTACGGTGCTGCGCAACGTACCGATCATCGAAGATGTACGGCGAGCCGTCGAGCTGGCCAGGGCGGTCGGGGCGCACGTCGAATTCCATGAGTCCGAACGGACTCTGGTCATCGACGCCTCCACGGTGTCCAGCCCGGTGCTCCCCGCGGAGATCGCCCGCAAGTTCCGGGGATCGGTTCTCTTCGTCCCCGCGCTCCTGCACCGGCTCGGCGAAGCCGTGATCGAGGGAATCGGCGGCTGCAACCTGGGCAGCCGCAACCTGGACTTCCACTATCGCGGCTACGCCAGGCTGGGCGCGATCGTGGAGGAGTCCGACAGCGTCATCCACCTCAAGGCGCACAGCCTCACCGGGGCGCACCTCTACCTCGACACCCCGTCGCACACCGGCACCGAGAACCTGATCATGGCCGCGACGCTCGCCCGCGGCACCACCGTGATCGACAACGCCGCGCTGGAGCCCGAGGTCCTCGACGTCATCGAGTTCCTCACCCGGATGGGCGCCCGGATCCGCGGCGGCGGCACCGGCTTCATCACCGTGGACGGGGTCGACGAACTCACCGCGGTCGAGCACACGATCATGCCGGACCGGTTGGACGCGGGGGTGTTCGCGATGGCCGCCGCGATCACCGGGAGCGAGATCAGTCTGGTCGGCGCCTCGCTGGAGCACCTCGGCGTGGTCCGGTGGAAGCTGGAGCAGATGGGCGTGGAGTTCGCCGCGCACGGCGCCGTGCTGACCGTACGCCGGGACCGTCCGCTCCGTCCGATCAACGTGATCACGGGACCGTATCCCGGTTTTGCGACCGACCTTCAATCCCCCATCATGACCGTCGCCTGCCTGGCCGACGGGACCAGCTACATCCACGAGGCGATCTTCGACGGGCGGTTCGCGCTCGCGGGAGAGCTCAACAAGATGGGGGCCAACGTCGAGGTGGACGGGAGCCGCGCGGTGGTCCACGGCACGAGCACCCTGGTGGCCGCCGAGGTGACCGCCCACGATCTGCGCTCCGGCATCGCCCTCGTCCTCGCCGGGCTCGGCGCCGAGGGGGAGACCACGATCTCTTCCGGCTATCTCATCGACCGCGGGCACGCCAATCTCGCGGAGCGGATGGCGCTCCTCGGCGCCGAAGTCGAGCAAGAGTTTTTACAAGCCGAGACGATCATGAAATAGCCTCCAAAACCCCTTCTGACCATGCGGAACGGCTCATTTCGGAGCCGTTCCGCTGCTTTGTTTGACCACTCGTCAAGGCTGGTGTGCCAAATCCGGGCGTGACATTAGGGCCGGTTCGAGCGATCGTTCCAACGAGGGCATTAAGGCGAGGGTCATTTTGCCCCAGCCACGCAAGCGTGCATTACCGGATCTGAATGGGCGGTCTTGGGCCGCCCGGAATGACCGGCACCATTGACGGAAGCGACAGCCGGATGTCGGAATGAGTCAAACTTTGGTCGAGCGGGTCGAAGAAGCGAGCGGGGCCAATCCCCGCGGATCTCGTCCTGGCACGGTGACACCCGATTTGACCATCGGGGTCGTCGGGCCACATGACCTGGTCGAGCGAGTCATGCTGATGGGCCACGGGGCAACCCCCGTACCCTGCAGGCTGGTGGCGGCAGCGTATCGCGACGAACAGGAGGCGGCCGACAAAGTCGTCCGCCTCGGTTCGGGTGTGGACGTCTGCCTGTTCGCGAGCCCACTCCCGTATGACTTCGCTCGACGATCAGGTGTGTTGACGGTCCCGGCCACCTACGTACCGCTTGGTGGAGCGGCGCTTCACGCGGCGCTGGTACGGACCGCTCAGGACGATCGGATCGACGTGACACGCGTCAGCGTCGACGTCGTCAATCGCGCAGAGATTGAGGAGGCCTACGAAGATCTAGGGTTACCGATACAGGATGTACACAGCCGTGACGAGTCCGGCTCCACCGGCACCGTCGCCGCCTACCACGAGCGACTCCTGCGGCGCGGTGTGACCACCGGCGCTCTCACCTGCCTCCCCGGTGTCGCCGAACGACTCACCGCCGCGGGCGTGCCCGCGATCCGGATCAGGCCCACCACCGCCTCGGTCCGGACCGCGCTCCACGGTGCCGCGCTGCTCGGCGCCCATCACCGGCTGGAGGAGTCCCAGCTCGCCGTGGTGCTCATCGAGGTTCCCACCCTGCGGGAGCCGGTACGGCGGTCCGCGCCGCGCTACTGGCGGGACGAGCTGCGGCTGGCGCTGCAGCGGCTCCTGGTACAGGAGGCCCACCGGATGAACGCCTCGGTGTGGCCCATCGACGACCACAGCTATCTGGTGGCGTCGACCAGGGGGTCGATCTCGGCCGCCACGGACGGTTTCCGGGTACCGCCCTTCGCCTCCAGGATCCGGGAGGAGCTCGGTCTCGCCATCGAAGTCGGGATCGGTATGGGCCGGACCACCCATGAGGCGGAGGCGCACGCCCGGGCCGCGCTGGCCCGTACGCAGGCCAGCAAGCAGGTCCAGGGTTTCGCCGTCGACCGGGAGGGGCGGCCGCTGGTGCCCGCCCCGCGAATGCCCCCGCAGCCAGCCGGACCCGTCAAGCCCAAGGGTGTCGAGGTGCTCGGCCGGCTCGCCGCGAAGCTGGAAGGCGGCGACACCGTGGTCGACGCCGAGGCGGCGGGCCGCATGCTCGGGGTCACCGCCCGTACGGCCAGGCGCCTGCTCCGCACACTCGTCGACGAGGGGCTCGCCTGGCCGTTGCCGCCCAACAGGACCCCCCAACCGGGGCGTCCACGGCAGCTCTACCGGCTTATCGTGGAGAAGCTTGGGCCACGTGCCCCTTAGGAGGTTAAAAGCCACGGAGAACGGCACTGGCGGGTTTCAGAACTGATAGTCGGCTTTGGGAATATGGAAAAACGGCCATGAATTGTCATGAGTCATGGCCTCAAATGCAGCTGACATCAGATCGGCCCCGCGTCCGCTTGTGACGTGGGGCTTACTCGCGATCGTCTACGTGATTTGGGGCTCGACCTATCTCGCCATCGCGATCGTCATCCAGACCATGCCACCGCTGCTCAGCGGCGCCCTGCGCTTCCTGAGCGCGGCCGCCGTGCTGGCGCTCATCCTGTTCCTGCGCGGACGGGGCTCCATCCTGAGGGTCACCCCCAGGGAACTCGGCGGGGCCGCGCTCATCGGGCTGCTCCTGCTGACCACCGGCAACGGCCTGGTGTCCGTCGCGGAACAGTACATCTCCTCCGGCCTGGCCGCGCTCCTGGTCGCCTCCATGCCGCTCTGGCTCGTCGTCTTCCGGGTGATCGCCCGGGACCGGCCGCACCTGCTCACCCTCACCGGCGTGCTCGTGGGATTCGGCGGAGTCGCCCTCCTCACCTTCGGCGACGGCGACACCGCCGCCACCTCCACGTTCGGCGTCACCGTCGTGCTGTTCGCCTCGTTCTCCTGGGCGATCGGCTCGTTCTTCTCCGGCCGCGTCCCGATGCCGCGGGATCCGTTCGCCGCCTCCACCTACGAGATGCTCGCCGGCGGCCTCGGGCTGGCGGTGGGCGGCCTGATCTTCGGCGAACGGCTGAACCTCGCCGAGTTCTCCACCGCGTCCTGGCTGGGGCTCGCCTACCTGGTGGTCTTCGGCTCGCTCATCGCCTTCACGTCCTATGTGTGGCTGCTGGAGAACGCGCCGATCTCCCTCGTCTCCACCTACGCCTACGTCAACCCGGCGGTCGCCGTACTCCTCGGCGTCCTCATCCTGAGCGAACCGGTGACCCCGGTCATCCTCGGCGCCGGGGTCGTGATCCTGCTCGGGGTGGGCCTGGTGGTCTCCACCGAACGGCTGCGCCAACCGAACGGAGGGCGGGTCACGCCGGCCCTGGCGGGGGCCGACGTGGACTCCGGCTGACCTCAGCGGCGAAAGGGGAAGTCCTGGGCCGCCGCGAGGAAGACGTCGTTGGACTCGGCGTCCCCGATGGAGATCCTGACCCCCTCGCCGTCGAACGGCCGGACCGCGACCCCGGACTCGGCGCAGCTCGCGGCGAAGGCCGCCGAGTCGGCGCCCAGCCGGATCCAGACGAAGTTCCCCTCGGTGGGCGGCACGGTCCATCCTTGGGCGAGCAGGGTCTGCCGGACCCGGTCGCGCTCCTTGACGACGGTCTCGACGCGCTCGTACAGCTCGGCCTCGGCGGCCAGCGACGCCACGGCCGCCGCCTGGGCGAGGCGGTTGATCGCGAAGGGCACCGTCGTCTTGCGGACCGCGGTCGCCACGGGCTCGTGCCCGATCAGGTAGCCGACGCGCAGCCCCGCCAGGCCGTACGCCTTGGAGAAGGTGCGGAGCACCGCGACGTTGGGGCGGGAGGGGTAGAGGGTGAGCCCGTCGGGGACCTCGGCGTCGCGGACGTACTCGCGGTAGGCCTCGTCCAGGACGACGAGCACGTTCTCCGGCACGCGGTCGAGGAACGCCTCCAGCTCCTGACGGCGGATCGCCACGCCGGTCGGGTTGTTGGGGTTGCAGACGAAGATCATCCTGGTGCGGTCGGTGATCGCGTCGGCCATCGCGTCCAGGTCGTGTGCCTCGTCCCGCAGCGGCACCTGGACCGCCGTCGTCCCGGCGAGCGCGCAGAGCAGCGGATACGCCTCGAACGAGCGCCACGCGTAGATCACCTCGGCGCCCGGCTCCGCCACGGTCGTGAAGAGCTCCTGGGCGACCGTCACCGAGCCGGGCCCCAGCGCCACATGCGAGGCCGGTACGGCGTAGCGCTCCGCGATCGCCTCGGTGAGCCGTACCGCTCCCGCGTCCGGGTAGCGGTTCATCTCCCGCGCCGCCGCGGCCACCGCGTCGACGACGCCGGGCAACGGGTCGTACGGCGACTCGTTGGACGAAAGTTTGAACGACCTGCCTTCCGGCGACGTCGCCGTCTTGCCGGGCTTGTAGGCCGGAAGAGCGTCCAAAGTTTCGCGGAACCGAGGTGTCATTTCCCGCTGTCCTCCACTGATTCTGTGCCTTACCGGTGGCACCGCCCATTCACTTTAACCGGCGTTCCCCCCGTACTCCTCCAGGAGGAGGCGAAACACCCAAAAGACTGAAAAATCGGGCTAATCCACCACATAGCTTGGGGGGAGAGGAGGTTGTCCATGCATCGATCGAGAAAGCACCGGATCATCGCCGGGGTGTGTGGCGGAGTAGCGGAACGCTATCGCATGCGTCCGACGACGGTACGACTGCTCGCCCTGCTCTCCTGCATCATCCCCGGCCCCCAGTTCGTCATCTACCTGATCATGTGGCTGGTCATCCCCAAGGCGCCGAAGCGAGCCGCCCGCTACCACACCGTGGGAGCACGCCGCTTCTGACGGCCTCGGGCCGCAAGGCGCCGTACCGGGACATCCGCACGAGCCGTCCCCACCCGGCCCGCCGGTACGGGCGAGGCCGCGGAGCCGCCGTACCGGCGTCAGTGCACCTCGGGGATGCGACCGGGGGCTCCGGGGCGGAGCATCGGGGGATGGAGGAGCTCGGCGTCGCCCCGGCGGTAGAGCTGCGCGGGCCGGCCGCCGTCCTTGATCGTCGTCGCGCCGGTGGGAACGAGGAAGCCGGATGCCTTGGTGACTTTGCGGTGAAAGTTCCGCGGGTCCAGCGAGCGACCCCAGACGATCTCGTAGACCCGCCGCAGCTCCGCGACCGTGAACGAGGACGGGCAGAACGCGGCGCCGAGCGAGGTGTACTCCAGTTTGGCCCGGGCGCGCTCGATCCCGTCCAGCATGATCCGCCGATGGTCGAAGGCCATCTCCGTCAGGGTGGCGACCGCCTGCCAGCTCATGTGCGCCTCGGTGGACGCGGGCAGGTCCGGGGCGAGTCCCAGGTAGGCGACGCTGACCACCCGCTGGCGCGGGTCCCGATCCGGGTATCCGTACGTCTGCAGCTGCTCCAGGTGGACGGGCGCGTCGGCGAGTCCGGCGCGTTCGGCGAGGACCCGCGCCGCGGCGGCGGGCAGATCCTCGTCCAGGTGGATGAAGCCGCCGGACAGCGCCCAGCAGCCGGCGTACGGCGACCGGTCCCGCTTCCAGACCAGTGCGCTGAGCTGCTGCTCGCGGACGGTGAGGACGACGAGATCGACGCTGACCGGAATCCGCGGAACCATGGTCCGCACGCTACACTCCCCGAGCCCCGCCCGGACGCCTTCCCGGCGAACCGCCAGGTCGCAGATCGCGGTCACCGTGGTGGGACCACGAGCTGGTAGGGGTTGGCGCTCTTCTTCTGCGAACCGTTGACCACCGAGATCGCCATCCACTCTCCGACCGGGATCTCCGCCCAGTTCAACGGGACCCAGATCGACTCGACCCTGGCCGGCAGACCCGGGACCTGGGTCCGATCGTGCCATCCCTGCCCGCCCACGTCGACGACCTTCGGCGCCGGCTGCCCCGGCCAGGTGATCGTCACCGTGGCGTTGGTGAGCCCGTACCCCTGGATCAGCACCCCGTCCTGGATGTCCCGGCTCCGCCGCACGGCCTGCAGGACGATCGGCTGGTCCCAGTCGGCGGCGACCTCCTGCGCCAGGGTCGCCTCGTGGCTGCCCCGGCAGGTGAAGAAGTCGCTCCACATGTAGGAGATGATCTTGCTGGCATGAGGGCCGACGAACATCACGGCCTGATCCAGGCGTGCTTTGTCGGTACGGCCCCGCGTCCCGGTCTTGCTGCACCTTTCGACCCCGGACGGCTCGAACGCCTCCACGTTCGCCCAGAGTTCCACCTTCTTGCCGGCCGCCGCGAGCTCGTCCCGGGCCTCGGCCATCTGGGCGAAGTGCTCCCGGGTGGAGGCGTGGTACGCGGTGCTGTTGGTGCTCTCCCCCACCACCGGCCGGAGCCGCTGGTCGACGGCCCGGCCGCCCTCGTTCGGCCAGAACAGGGCGCCCTTGCCGGTGCCCCTGCCGTCCTGGGGGGCGATGATGTGCACCCCGGTTTCGGCGATGGCCTTGAACCCGGCCCGCGCCTCCTCCGGCGGAGCGCCGAAGGCAACCCGTTTGCGGGAATCCAGATAGGGGCTGATCAGGATTTTCTTGTCCGGCATCTCCTGGCGGACGATCTCGTGCTGCTCCCGGTAGACCTCGAGGGTGCGGTTGCTCGCCGGGTCCTTCCAGGCGCGCAGCTGGACCTCGAATGACTGGTAGAAGCCGCCGAGGGAGTTCCGCCCGGAAAAACGCTGCTGGTAGTCGTGCATGATCCGCCGGGTCAGCGTGGTTAGGGCGGGGATGTGCCGGGGGTCGGCACGGACCTGCTGAGCCGGGTCGCGGGGCGGCACAGGCAGCGCCGGGAAGATCTGCATCCGGAAGCGGTCCGCCAGGTCGAGCAGTTCGGTCAGGCTGTCCCGCTCCACCCCTCTGATCAGGATGAGGTGGTACCGCTTGCCGCGCTCGTACCCGTTGCATGAGGAGTCGTCGGATCCGTCCTCGGGGACGAGCAGCCGGTGGAAGATGTATTTCCCGGCTTTGACCACCTTGTCGTACGGCGGGCACCGCAGGATGGTCTCGCCGAAAGCCTCGTCCGTCCGGTAGACGTAGGTCTGGGTGATCCGGTTGTCGCGGTGGGCCGCCCGCAGCTGATCCTCCGCGGCCGCCACACAGGGTTTGCCGTCCTCCACACAGGTGGCGTAGCGGTCGTCCACGTTCTCACCGGCGTCATCCCGGATCCGGCCGTCGTTGTCGACGAACCGCGGCGACATCGAGATGCCGAGCCGGATCACGGTGTCCCCGCCGACCCGGTGGATCTGCTCCAGCTGCTTCCGCCAGGTGCACGGGTCCTTGGAGGGGATCAGCCAGTACCCGGTCACCGGATACGGGTTCACCACCGCGGTGTCGAAGGTCCCGCAGGGGTCGGTGAAGGCGGTGGGACTCGGGGTCGCCACGGGGGCGGCCGTGGGCCTCGGGGTCCGGTCGGCCGCGGGGACGCCGTCGTCGACGACGAGAGTGATCACGGCCACCGCCGTGATGATGACCGAGGCCAATATAAGCGCGATTAAAGTCGGTCTCAGTCCACGCACAAGGTGGACCCTACCGGCCAATCGCCGCGAACGCGGCTAAAGATCAGACCCCAGGCTTCGCCACCCACGATTCCAGCTCCCTGACGAATCGACGGGCCGAGTTCGGCCAGTGGTGGTATGCCCGCGCCGCGTCGTAGCCCCGCTGCCCCTGAGCCCGCCGCTCCCCGGTGTCCTCGTGCAGGCGGAGTACGGCTTGCGCCACCGCCCCCGGATCCCGCCACGGCACGACCACGCCGCTGCCGTACCGTTCGACCAGCTCGACGGCGCGCGGGGAAGGCGTCGTGATGACGGGGATCCCGTGCGCCATGTACTCCACGATCTTGGTCGGCATCGAGTGCCGGTAGTTCGGCTCGTCGTGCAGGAGCGACAGGCCGGCGAGCGCGCCGTCCAGCCGCTTCAGCGCCTCGTCGTTCGGCATGAAGTCCCGCCACTCCAGCAGGCCGGCGGCGACCGCGTCCTTGAGCAGCGGCCGGGTCTGCGGGTCGGCGTACCCGATCAGCTCGACCGCGATCCGATGCGGCTGCAGCAGGCGGGCCACCTCGACCGCCTCGTGCACGCCCCGCGCGTGGGAGAGCCAGCCCAGGTAGACGACCCGGTCGTCCCCGGGCGGGGAGACGTGGTCGGGCACCCAGGTCTCGTTCGGGATCACCGGATGCGGCTTGCGGAACCGGCTCGCGTACGCCGTCTCGGCCAGGATGAGGTGCAGCCGCCGCTCCGCCGCGGCCTCCAGCGACCTGGCGAAATAACGGACGGGCGGCCGGAAGATCGACGGCAGCCAGGGCTTGAGCGACAGCGTGGCCGGGGTGTCCTCGTGGACGTCCCACACCACCGGTGGCCGGTTCTTCACCCCGACGACGGCGAGCAGCAGCTCCGGATCGTGGATGAGGACGATGTCGACCTCGTCCCGCATCCGTTTGAAGAGCCGCCGGGCGGCCCTGATGGCGGTCAGACGCTTGCGTTCCGCCGCCCGCGGCAGGTCCACGCCGGTGACCCACGAGCGCGGAACCACCCCCCGCGCGGTGTACGGCGCAGCGTACGTGACCTCATGACCGGCATCGACGATCGCACGGATCTGCCGATGCAGGATCCGTGCGTCCTCCGGGTGATGGACCACCGTCATGACGAGCACGCGCACGAAGGGACTCCTAGAGCCGTTCGATGTGTACGGCCTCAGCGAGCACGCCACGGGTGTCGAGCACCAGCCGCGCCCGATCCTCGACCACGGACAGGTCGAAGGCGGCGTGCTGCTGGAGCAGTACGGTGACGTCCGCCGACTCCACGGCGACGGCCAGATCCTCCTCGCGGGGTACGGGAACTCCGTCGACCGCCCACGACGAGACGTAGGGGTCGGCGAACACCAGCTCGGCGCCGAGCTCGCGCAGCACCCGCGCGACCGGGACGGCCGGGGTCTCGCGCTCGTCGGCGATGTCGGGCTTGTAGGTCACGCCGAGGAGCAGGACGCGCGAGCCGTTGACCGCCTTGCGCTCGCGGTTGAGCAGGCGCTGCACGCGGTTGACCACGTACGACGGCATCCGCTCGTTGATCTCTTGCGCAAGCTCCACGAACCGGAACGGGTAGCCGAGCTTGCGCACCGTATAAGAGAGGTAGGAGGGGTCGACCGGGATGCAGTGGCCACCCACGCCCGGCCCCGGCAGGAACTTCTGGAAGCCGAACGGCTTGGTCGCCGCCGCCTCGATCGCTTCCCACAGGTCGATGCCCAGCTCGTCACAGAAGATCGCCATCTCGTTGACGAGGGCGATGTTGACGTGCCGGTAGGTGTTCTCCAGCAGCTTGGCCATCTCGGCCTCGCGGGTGCCGCTCACCGGCACCACCCGCTCGACGAAGCGAGCGTAGAAGGCGGAGGCGCGGTCGCGGCAGGTGTCGGTGTAGCCGCCGACGACCTTGGGGGTGTTGCTCAGCCCGAACTTGGGGTTACCCGGGTCGATCCGTTCGGGGGAGAAGGCCAGGTGGAAGTCGGCGCCGGCCTTGAGCCCGGACTGCTCCAGAATCGGGCGTACGACCTCGTCGGTGGTACCCGGCCAGGTGGTGGACTCCAGCACCACGAGGGAGCCCGACGTCAGGTTGCGGGCCACCGCGGCGGACGCCCCGCGGACGGCGGACAGGTCCGGCCGGTGGTCTTCGTCCAGGGGGGTGGGCACGCAGATGACGACGGCCTCGGACCGCGCGATCACGGAGTCGTCGGCGGTGGCGGTGAAGCCGCTGCCGAGCATCGCGTCGAGGTCGGCATCGGTCAGGTCGTCGATGTACGAGCGTCCTGCGTTGAGAGATTCGATCTTCGCTGGGTCGACGTCGACGCCGACGACGCGCAGGCCCGACGCGCAGGCCTCCTTGGCCAACGGCATTCCGACGTAACCAAGTCCGATGACCGCGAGGTCGTAACGTCTGGTTCCACCGGCGTCCGTCGCCTCACCCTGATGGTCCGGCACGGTCACCTCTTCTTCCGGCCCGCCCTGCGGCACCATGATCGACCCTGTCACGAGACAGACTGGGTGAGACGGAAAGAACACTTCATGGTCGCAAAGGCTATCTCAAGTCGCCACTAGCCACGCCTATTGCGATTTATCCCATCCGAACTAACTAGACCACCCACTAACCAGGGGTAGTCACAGGTTAATAACAGATGAATAGACATCCCTGTACGTCTCGGCCAAACGGTCCCAGGTACGGCGCACGGACACCTCTTCCCGGCCCGCCTCGCCCATCGCCCGCCGCCGGTCCGGATCGTCCCGGAGCTCGGCGATCCCCTTCGCCAGCGCCGCCGGATCCCCCGGCGCCACCAGCAGCCCAGCCCCCGAACCACCGATCAGCTCGGCCAGCGCGGGCAGATCGCTCATCACCACCGGCCGTCCCAGCGCCATCGCCTCGACCGGCTTCAACGGGGTGACCAACCGGCAGACCCGCAGATCCAGGCGGGGCGTGACGAAGACGTCCAGCGCGGCCTGCGCCTGCAGGGCCTCCTCCGGGGAGACCCGGCCGGGCAGGATCGCCAGATCCCCGAGTCCCAGCTCACGGACCCGCCGGACCAGCGCGGGGCGCTCCACCCCGTCGCCGACCAGGAGAAGACGGACCGGCGTACCTTGATCCCGCAGCAGCGCCACCGCCTCAAGCAGGACCGAGAACCCCTCATAGGCCACGATCGACGACACCGAGCCGACGACAACCTCGTCCGGCCGCAGGCCGTACCGCTCCCGGAATCCGGCCCCGTCGGGTGCGGCGGACAGCAGCGCCGAGTCGACCGCGTTGGGGGCGAGGAAGATCCGCTCGCGGGGCACCCCACGGGAGACGATCTCCTCCCGCATCGTCTCCGCCAGCGTGACCACGGCGTCCGCCGACCGCATGACCTGCGCCTCGCGCTCACGCTGCAGGATGTACCGCTCGGTGTCCGCCGCCGCGTCACCGAACCGGGACAGCCAGGTCTGCTCCAGGAAACCGCGCACCTCGTAGACGAAGGGGATGCCGGTCCGCTCCCGGACGGCGAGCGCCACCGAGCCGTTGCGGTGGTCGGTCGCGGCGTGCAGCACCGAGGGACGGATCCGCTGCGCCAGCCGGGTGACCTCCTCCGCGCCGCGGATCATGCGCCCCCGGCTCTCCTCCGGCACCTGCCCCGAGGGGAGCAGCCGGTGGTACGGGATGCCGTCGATCTCCTCGGAGGCGGGGGCGTCCGCCGAGAGCCCCTGGAGCATCGGCCAGCCCCAGCTCGTCACCACGTGCGGGTCCAGACCGGCGGCTTGCTGCGCGGTGACGATGCGATGCGTCCGTACCGTGTATCCGGCCTGGGTGTACGGCAGCGCGTTGGTGACGCAGTGCAGCACCCGGCCGGGCACCGGGACGACCTCGACGGAGGGGCCGGGCGGGATCGGCTGCGCCGACAGGCTGGCCAGCTCGCCCGCGTACTGCGCCATCCGGCGCCGGACGAAGGAGTTGCGGGCGTACGGCTTCAGCTGCTCGATCGCCTCGCTGTAGTGCCCCGCCTGGAAGGTCGCCCGCGCCTTGGGGAGCGGCCCCTCGACCCGGCGGGCGAGTTTGCGTACGGCGGGACGCGCGGCCACCGCGTTGGCCAGGGCCCGGGGACGGGCCGGAAGTCGTTCCACGGCGACTTCGGCGACCCGAATCGGGTCGGCTCGCAGGCGCGCGAGGATAACTTTCGACACAATGACTGGATGTTGGAGCCAACCCCGGAGGAATCCACTCAGACCGGCGCGAGCCGACTGGGACCGTGGTCGGCTGGCGTCAGAGACCACGGGCTGACCGTACCATAGGACCCGTTTGTCTCTCCTACGTGTGAAAGGCCTGGTCCTAGAACCATGGACGGAGCCAGCAACGTCCCGGCAAGCCACGACACGGGACTCGTCCTGCACGTGCTCGGAGCACGACCCAACTTCGTCAAGGCCGCACCGGTGGTGCGCGCGCTGGCCGACGCGGGGGTCCGTCAAGGGATCATCCACACGGGACAGCACTACGACACCCTCATGTCGGACGTCTTCTTCGCCGACCTCGGGCTCCCCGAGCCGGTCGCCAACCTCGGCGTGGGCTCCGGCAGCCACGCCCGGCAGACGGCGGCCCTCCTCACCGGACTCGAAGAGGTCGTCGAGAAGCTGCGCCCGAGGCTCGTCGTCGTCTACGGAGACGTCAACTCCACCCTCGCCGCGATCCTCGTCTGCGCCAAACTGCACATCCCCACCGCGCACGTCGAAGCCGGGCTGCGCTCCTTCGACCGGACCATGCCCGAAGAGGTCAACCGGGTCGTCGTGGACGCCCTCTCCGACCTGCTCTTCGCCACCAGCCCCGACGCCCTCTCGCACCTCGCCGCCGAAGGCGCCGACCCGGCCAAGGTGTACCTCGTCGGCAACCCGATGATCGACAGCCTCTTCGCCGCCCTGCCCCGCCTCGACCCGGCGCCGATCCAAGCCAGACTCGGGACCCCGGCCAAGTACGCCGTCGCCACCCTGCACCGCCCCGGCAACGTCGACGACCCCGAAACCGCACGGGAACTCGTCGACGCCGTGCTCGAGGTCAGCCGGCTCATCCCCCTCGTCGTCCCCCTCCACCCGCGCGGGCGCGGCCGGCTCGCCGCAGCGGGGCTCGTGCCCTCCGCCGACCTCGACATCGTCGACCCGCTCGGCTACGTCGACTTCCTCTCCCTGGTCCGGGGCGCGGCGCTCGTCGTCACCGACTCCGGCGGGGTCCAGGAGGAGACGACGATGCTCGACGTCCCCTGCCTCACCGTCCGGCCCAACACCGAACGGCCGGTGACGATCACCCACGGCACCAACCGGCTCGTCACCCCGGCCACCCTGCCCGCTGCCGCCGCCAAGGCGCTCTCCGGCTCCGACCTCGGCTCGCCGAGCGGCGAGCTCCCGCCCCTCTGGGACGGCAAATCCGGGCCGCGGATCGCCCGGGTCATTGTCAACTGGCTGAGTAACAACGAAAGCTGAGGCACCATGGCGGACCCCAACGAGCAGTGGCTCTCCGAGGCGAACCAGATGTCTCAGGAGAGCAAGCGCGTCGAACGGTACGAGGCTCAGATCAAGGAGCTGACCAAGCAGCTCGCCCAGGAGACCGCCCGCGCCGACTATGTGACCTGGCAGCTTGAGTCGACCAAAGCCAGGCGCATGTTCCGGCTCGCCGAGGCCGCCGGGACCGCCAAACGCCCGAAAGGCCTGGTACGGCTGCCGCGTACCCTCGCCGGAGCGCTGAAGCGCAAGCCCGCCCCCGCCCGCCCGCAGACCAAGAGCGCCGCCGCGGCGGCCCGGCGGGCGGTCGCCCCCACGGTGATCATCCCGGAGGTCGAATGGCCGGCCGGCCCGATCGTCCGGCCGGGCCTGCGGGTCGCGGTGATCCTGGACGCCTTCTCCAAAATGGCGTTCCGCTACGAGTGGGAGCAGATCGAGTTCGGGGTCAAGGACTGGCGTGAAGTGCTCGAACGGGAGCAGCCGGAGATCCTGTTCGTCGAGTCCGCGTGGTGGGGGAACGACGGGCGCTGGCAGTACCAGATGACCGGGACGAACGCCCCCAAGCAGGAGCTGCGCGATCTGATCGCCTACTGCAAGGAGCGGCTGATCCCGACGGTCTTCTGGAACAAGGAGGACCCGCCGAACTTCGACAAGTTCATCGACACCGCGAAGCTGTTCGACTTCGTGTTCACCTGCGACGGCGACTGCGTCCCGAAGTACAAGGAAATATTGGGACATGATCGGGTGGACGTGCTGCAGTTCGCGGCACAGCCCCGGGTGCACAACCCCGTCTCCATCGGCGAAGGCCGGATCCACGACGTCGTCTTCGCCGGGATGTACTTCCGCGACAAGCACCCCGAGCGGCGCGAGCAGATGGACACCATCCTGGAGCCGATCCGGGAACTCGGCCTGCACATCTTCGCCCGCAACGACAAAGCGGGGGAACAGTACGCCTACCCCGAGCAGTACCGCCCGCACATCGTCGGCGAACTGCCGTACGAGCAGATGCTCGCGGCCTACAAGATGTACAAGGTCTTCCTCAACGTCAACTCGGTCATCGACTCGCCGACCATGTGCGCCCGCCGGGTGTTCGAGCTCTCCGCCTGCTCCACCACCGTGCTCTCCGGCCACTCCAAGGCGATCGAACAGACCTTCGGCGACCTCATCCCCATCGCCAGGGACCCCGAAGAGGCGTACAACCACGCCCTCTACCTGATCAACAGCCCCGAGCTACGGGCCCGCCAAGGCCAGCTGGCGCTCCGCGAGGTCTTCACCAAGCACACGTTCTCCCACCGGGTCGACCAGGTGCTCACCACCCTCGGCCGGTTTGTCGAACCGCGTACCCGCAGCGTCTCCGCGGTCCTGCCGACCAACCGGGAAACCCACATCGAGCACGCCATCTCCCAGGTCGCCCGGCAGCGCCTCCAGCCCCAGCTCGTCATCGTCCTGCACGGGCTCGACCTCGCCCCCGAAACCGTGGCCGACAAGGCACGGGCCGCCGGAGTCGAGAACGTCGTCGTGCTCCCCGCGGACAAGACCCTCTCCCTCGGCGCCTGCCTCAACCTCGGCATCTCCCGGACCGACGGCGACCTGGTCACCAAGTGGGACGACGACAACCTCTACGGCGAGCACTACCTCTCCGATATGATCTTCGCCTTCCAGTACAGCGACGCTGAAATGGTCGGAAAAGGCGCGCACTACACCTACTTCGAAGGGAACGGCGCGACCGTACTCCGCTTCCCCGACTTCGAACACCGCTACACCCACCTGCTCAACGGCGGAACCTTCCTCGCCAAGCGCGACCTCTTCCTCGCCACACCCTTCGAAGACGTCACCAAGGGCGAAGACACCCGTCTGGTCCGCCGACTCAAGGCCGACGGCGTCCGCATCTACTCCACCGACCGCTTCAACTTCGTCTACATGCGCGCCGCCGACCGAGCCGCCCACACCTGGCAGGCCGACGAACACAAACTCACCCGCAACGGCCGCTTCTCCTTCATCGGCCGCCCGGAAAACCACGTAATGATCTAGGGCGCGTTGTAGTCACCCCGACCGTATTAACTAAGTGGCCCGGCTCTAAGTGAGCCGGGCCGATTAGGTAAGTGGGTTTTCCGGCGATGCGCCGTACAGGTCAGGCTTTGAGGTCTTCTATTTTCTTGAGGGCGTCGGGGGTGGAGCCGTTGGTGCCGTTGGCGCCGGAGAGTATGGAGCGGGCGAGGCCCAGGCCGGTGCCGCCGAGGGTGAGGGCTTTGGCCAGCATTTCCTCGATGCCCTGGGCGCCGTTCAGGACGACCATGTGGTCGACGTTTCCGAACGCCTTCGCACCGGCTTCGACGATCTGCGGCCAGTTCTCGGCGAGCTGCTGGGCGATGACCGCTTCCTGGTTGTGGGCGAGGGCGTCCGCTCTCGCCTGGATCGCCTCGGCTTCGGCGAGGCCTTTGGCCTTGGCCGCGTCGGCTTCGGCGAGACCGCGGGCTTTGGCCGCTTCGGCGTCCGCCAGGCCTTTGGCCCGGGTGGCCGAGGCCACGGCGTCGCCGCGGACCTTGGTGGCTTCGGCGTCGGCGAGGGCCGCCTGCCGTACCTGTGACGCCTGGGCCACGGCTCGCAGTTCGGTCTCCCTGGCTTCGGCTTCGGCTTGGGCGATTCGGGCGTCCCGCTCGGCTTGGGAGAGGGTGACCGTCTCGTAGGCTCGGGCGTCCGCCGGCTTGCGCACCTGGGACTGGAGCTGCTTCTCCGCGAGGTCCGCTTCGAGTTCGGCGGCCTTGGTCTCCTGGACCACGACCTCCTGGCGGGCGGTCGCCTGGGAGAGCGGACCGGCCTGCTTGGACTTGGCCGAGGCGCGGTCGATGTCGGCCTGGAAGCCGGCCTGCTGGATCTGGCTTTCCCGTACGGCCGCCGCCTTCAGCGCCGCGGCGACCTGCTCGGCTTCGGTGGCCTCCTGGTCTCGCTGGGCTTCGGCGATTCGGGCGGTGGCCGCGACCCGGGCGGCGTGCGGCTTGCCCATGTTGGTGATGTATCCGGTGGTGTCGTCGATCTCCTGGATCTGCAGGGAGTCGACGATGAGCCCGAGTTTGCTCATCTCGTCGGCGGCGCTGCCGCGGACTTCGCTGGTGAGCCGTTCCCGGTTGAGGATGAGGTCTTCGACGGTGAGGTTGCCGATGATCGAGCGGAGGTGGCCGGTGAACAGTTCGTGGATCGCGCCGTCCATGGAGTCCTGCTGATCCAGGAAGCGGCGTGCGGCGTTGGCGATGGAGACGAGGTCGTCCCCGACTTTGTAGATCACCACTCCGCGGACGTTGACCGGGATGCCCTGGTTGGTCACACAGGACACCTGGAGGTTGGCCGCTCTGCTGTCCAGCCGGAGCCGCCTGGCGGTCTGGAACCCGGGCAGGACACCGGTGCCCTTACCAGTGACGATCTTGAATCCGAGGCTGTCTACGCCGTCGGCCCTGTTGCCGCCGCGGGCGCCGAGGCCGGAAATGATCAAAGCTTCGTTCGGCTCCGCGATCCGCCAGATCATCCTGAACAGGATGATCAGCACGATGGCCGCGACCACGAGGCCGATAATCAGGGTTATGCCCATAGAGCCCTCTGCAGTTGTCTAGGCGGTTTGCTGAGCAAGCTGTGGAAGCCAGAACGCGACTAGACGACCGCCAGTGCGACATAGACAGTGCGGGGCGCGAAGTACTCGACCACGACGATGATGGACCCGACCGGGATCTCCTCGGTGGGAACACTCGGATGGGCGTAGAAGGCCTCCACACCCCCGCGGATCGGGATCATCACCTCCCCGACAAGACCTGGACCGATCCTGCCGGTAACCCTGCCCTGCCTGCCGACCACCTGTGTCCTCTCACTTCCCCAGTTCACCGGGAGCGTCCGCGAACCCCACCTGGAGGTGCTTTCCTCCGATGCCAGGTGAGACGGACATCCCAAAGATCCCGCGATGAGCCGATCCAGGGGTGACTGGCTCACGTTATCCCCGTATAGCTGAATATTGTACGCCTGAGATCAACACAATGTAGGCCACCTAACCGGTAAAAGCGTGAGTTGCCCCATCTGATCGGTGGGTGCACACCAGCTCAATGCGCATTTGATCCCATCCCCAGGCGATAACGCTTTTGGAGGCTATGGTCAGGGTGAGCCCGAGGATGTGGCCGCCGCATGCGCGGCGGCCGGGCCCGAAGAGCCAGGGCAGGAAGAAGACGTGGAATCCCCCGTAGCCGGGGCGGTCCGAGGAGGGGCATGCCGGAGATCGCAGGGAAAGTCGTCCACATCGCCGTTTCGCCACCCGGTGGAAAAGCCCAGCTCGACGAATGGGACCGGCAAGCCTCACGCCGCGCCTCGCAGGGCTACACCGTCACCGACCCGCCGGACGGCCACCCCACGCACCGCGTGTGCCCCTACTGCGTCTCCCAGGCCGTAGTCGTCGGACGCCCGCAGTTCTCCGCTCCCGTCACCGATTCCGGAAAACCGAGCCAGGTCGACGTCTGGGGTGGGCTATGACCGAGGGGCGGCCGGAGTGCCGACAGTGCAAGGGCGCGGGCAGGATCAAGCAGCGGGAGCGGGTCCGCGAGAACAAGGACGGCGAGACCGCCACCGTCGTCAAGGAGTGGTGGGGAACGTGCCGGTGGTGTGGCGGCACCGGGAAACGCGACTGACATCGATGGCCCCCGCCCGGGAAGGGGCGGGGTCGCTTCATATCCGGTGCCGACCTGACGACACGGCGGGCAAGGAGAACCGGTAGTTCAACACGGGGAGTCAGAGACCAGATAACCCGAAAGCACGCCAGTGGGAAGACACCTGGTTAAACCGGGGAATGCATACCGCTCAGCGTGGGATAGCTAAGGAGATTGCCGCCCTATGGGGCGATTTGGCTATCTAAGGGTACGGCTTACCTTGTGATAGGCCTCCTCCGCATACTTGCGGACGGTCTTCTCCCCGACCTCCTTTCCCACGACAAGCAGGCTCACAATGACATTACGGTGCCGGACCGTCGCCGTCCCGATCTGCAGGTCGTACCCCTCGCCGGTGGCCCGGGTGAGATAGCCCTGGAATCCATCGCCCAGCTTTTCCAGCGCCATTTCACGGGTCAGATAGGAAAAGTTCGCCTTTCCGACCCTCGCCCGATACGCGGAGCACTCCCGTGGAGCCTTGACCTCAAACGGCTTGACCGCCTCCTCCGGCGCCAGGGCGATCAACGCCTCGGTCAGCGAAAACCCTTCCTTGCCGAAAACGATCACTGCCGCCGGAGAGTTCCGTACGTGTACGGAGGTGGGGTCGATCTGCCCGATCTTGCGGCACTGCGGCTTGTTCAACTCCGCCTTGGCCATCGCCTCGTTGCCGAGGCGGGTCGCGCGCAGCGCGCCGTACAGTCCGGCCTCCGGCCCGTACGCCCGGCGCAGCCCCGGCACCTCGCCGAGGAGCGCGCCGCGTAAGTCCTGAGCCGTGTACGGCCGGCCGCCGGGGATCGGGGTGGCCGAGGCGACGCCGGACGGGGCGGGGGTGTCCGCGGCCCGATCGGCGGCGGGGCTCGGCGCCTCACCACCGCACCCGCCGACCAGGCCCGCACACAATATGGCAGCGAAATAGCCAAGAGCACGCATGAAATCCCCCTATTGGATTGCCCGCGAAACCGGATTCGGGTCGCCCAGCGCGGACAACCCTATTTCCGGAGTACGTCGGCCACCGTTCAGGGAGCGAATTACGGGGAATTATCCCGCACGCGTATTAGACCCGGTTTTCGGAATCGCGGAGGATGTCCTGGCCGGCCTTCTCCCCGATGATCGCCGTCGGAGCCCAGAGGAACAGTCCGGGAATCCTGGGGAAGGCCGAGGCGTCCACCACGCGCAGATTGGCGGTTCCCCGTACCCGGAACCGGCTGTCGAGGACGGCGTTCGGGTCCGAAGGGTGCCCGATCGGGTTGGTGCACGAGGCGTGATGCCCCCACGCCTCCCGGCGCACCCACCGGGCGAGCTCGGCGCGGTCGGTCATCGCCGGTCCGGGCCAGATCTCTCTCCCCACTCCGGCCTGCCGGTTGATCCGGCGGACCTGCTCCACCCCGTCGACGATCGCCTCGACGTCCCCGGCGCCGCCGGCCCCGTCGTCGAACTTGCGGAAATTGATGAGCGGCGGAGCCGTGGGGTCGGCCGAGCGAAGCCGTACGGTACCCGTCCGCGCCCCCGCGTAGCCCTTGAGAATCAACCAGCTGAATTTGGTGTGGGTGTACCCGTCCTCCCCGAACCTGGGCTTGTAGCCGCGAAAGTCGGACGGGGCGCCGAAAATGTAGAGCTGCCCCCGCCGGTCGTCTCCGTGCCGGCGCTTGATACCCCCGACAACCCCGTTGAACGAGTACGGCGCAAGGCCGCCCAAGCCCACCGAGAACGCCCCTTGGGACGCGCCCATACAGGGGTCGAATATTCCGGTGTCGAAGGTGCACGGCAGGGTGAGCAGGAACGCCGGGTGGTCGGTCACCACACTGTTCTCATAACGGTCCTGCAGATTGGTTCCCACGCCGGGTAGATCAATCTGAACCGGAATCCCATGGCGTTCCAGATGCGCTCGCGGACCGATCCCGGAGAGCATGAGCAATTGCGGGCTGTTGTAGGTCCCGCCCGACACGATGACCTCTCTGCGCACCCGTATGGTCCGCCGCATGGATGCGCGCTCCGCCGCAGAGGTGGGGACGCTGAGCGGCGAGGCGCCGTACAACGCACGGCCCTTGAGGAATTCGACGGCCACCGCCCTTCTCCGCCCGTCGGGGCCGGGGCCGAGCACGATGCGCTCGGCGAGGCAGTCGGTGCCGATGAGGAGCCGTCGCGGGTCGGCCGCCTGTGCGGCGAGCAGCACTTCCCGGGGTCCATAGCGCTTTCCGCTGCGATGGGCCTGGGGCGGATAGAAGAAGCCCTGCGCGCTGCGGTCCACGTTCGCCCTGCTGTTCACGCCGAACCGGTCGTCCACGACGTCGCCGCCGGGCAACGCCGCCGCCTCGGCCTTGGCCGCGGAGAGGATCAGGTTCAGCTGGGGGTCGAGCGCGGCGGCGTCCAGCAGCGGGAACTCGATCGGCTGCCAGGTCTGGACCCGTTCCCAGTTCGCCCACATCGCCTCGGGGGACCAGGAGTCGTCGCCGGTGAGCCGCTGGATGCCAGCCCAGTCGGAGTGCTCGGGATACATGGTGATCTGCGCGTGATGTGCGGTGCATCCGCCGAGCGTGGAGGCACGTGGATAGAGAATCCCCAGGTCCCGGGTCCACTGGCTGGAGGTCCGGCCGAAGACCGGGTCGGTGAAGTGCTGCACCCAGAAGTCCCAGCGCACGGCCTTGTCCACCCCGGCCGCCTTGTTGTGCATCGCCGGCGTCTCGTACCAGGTCTTGTTGCCCGCCGGCGGGCCGGCCTCCAGGACGGCGACGGTGAACCCGGCCTTGGCGAGGGTGACGGCGACCGGGGTCCCGCCGGGGCCCGATCCGATCACCACGTAGTCGACCTCGTCCACGTCGGCGAGCCCGTCCTGCGGCAGACCCTCCGCGGCGGCCTCGGCCTGGCGGGCCGCAAGAGCCGCCGACCCCAACCCGGCGACGGCGGCGGCACCGATGCCAAGACGCAGCGCAGCCCGGCGATCGAAATCAGGCATATCCCCCGTGCTCCTTTTCGGCGAGAAACGCGACACCGGGGGATCGTGACGCCGGATATTCAAACACCGCTATTCAATCACAGGGAGTTACACTGATCACCGCGCCTCGCATCGGCCACCGAACACGCCGGCTATGAATTCGGACATAGATTGCGATTCACCGGCGGACCCTCTTTATCTGGAGCAAATCACCAAGCATCCATTTACCGGCGATATTCCCAGATCATGGGCAGTGCGCTTCATTTATCACAAAAACCACTCGAAATGGCCACGCCTCCAACCACGTTGGCGCACCGGCCGGATCCACGAGTGTGCCCTCGGCCGAAGGAAGGCCGCAGTCAAGAGCCTCACCGCAGCTCTCTCGATGGATCCGTACTTCACCCAGGCGGACCGCGGCATGCGAGTCGCTCACGAGGCTTCACGCGAGGCGGGGATGATCAACGACGATGTCGATCCAGGTTCGAGCTGTGTCGTGCTCGTGACCACCGCGGCATTCCCCGATCATCCCCGGCGGGTCGGGCCGCAACGTGCTCTGAGTCGCCGCGGCCGACCGAACGCGATCCGAAGATCGTGCGCCGACCGGACGGGCGACTCAGAGACGTTCCCGGGTCATAGATCCCGGGTTAGCGGTTTAGATCGACAATTTGGGACGCCCGTGACGGATCAGAAGGGCATCCACCGCCCCTGGTACCTGATGCCTTGGTCGCTGGTCGGCTTGGTGGCCTTGGTGGCGGTGTTTCTCACCTGCGTGTAGAACGTCTGCTGAGTATCCGGGCAAAGGCCAACCCATTTACAATTCGTGTACATCTGGTTGTAGTAGGCATACATCGCATTGACGGCCTGCCACGAGTTCACCCCATTATGCGCGCGATCCGCCCTGTCAAATATATCTTTGGCATTCGCTCGGCCGTCTTGGGCCGCGAGAAACCTTTCCAGGGCTTTCTTGCGTTCATCCAGCGCGGTCGGCAAGTTGGGGTTGGTCTTGCCGGGCAGCGACTGACCCCACAGGAGATCGGACATGTCAGCCGCGTCCTTCAACTCCTTGTCCGCAGCATCCAGCACCTTGCGTGCCTTGACGACCTTAGCGCCTGTCCTCAAAGCCGCCCCGCCCGGAATCAGGCCTGTAGCGGCTACCGAGCAGTCGATCGCATTCTTGTCTACGAAGCACTGCTTGTGCGCGTCCATGACGCCGAAGGCCCAGGCGGCAGCACCCACCCCAACCGCAGCCGCCTGGCAGGGCGGTGGCAGGACGGCAAGAACCGCCGACACCGTACCCAGCACGGTTGAGATGTCGCCCGCGTTGTTGTACGCCCACTTGCCGGCATTCACCACTCCGGACTTGGCATTGTTGTACGCCGCGACCGCCGACGACTTCACCATGGAGGTCGCCGTCTTGGCCACCTCCACGTGGCGGTCGACTGTCTTCTTCAGCGCACTGCCCGTATCCGAGACCCACTTCGGCCATTTGCCGAACCGTCCGTCGGCATCCGACATCGTCATCGGGTTGGCCCCGGCGTACCCGTACCCCTGCATCTGCTGTGGGTCCGTGTAGTCGATGACCGGGTCGACGCTGATGAACCGCCCCAGGGCGGCGTCGTACTCGCGGGCGCCCAGATGGACCAGCCCCGTGTTGTCGTTGACGCCGCCGACGAAGCCCTTTTCCATGCCCGACGGCCAGGCCCCGCTGCCACCACGCGGGGTGCCGTACGGGGCCTCACGGCGGACGGCGAGCGCTTGGTCGGTGGCGCGGACCGACACCGAGGAGGTGCCGTGGTGGTCCGAGGCCAGCCAGGTAAGCCCGGCCGCGGTGCGGACGGCGACGGTGACGCCCGCATGGGAGTAGTAGCGAGTCGTGGCCTTGGTGGCGCCGGTGATCCGCAGCTCCTGGCCTGGCAGGTAGAGCGTGGCCCCGGCCGGGTCGCGGCGAATCAGGCGCTCGCCGTCGGCGTCGTACAGGAAGGACGTGCTCCCCGAGGTGTCGGCCGCTGTGGCCAGGTGGCCCTCACTGTCCCAGGTGAGCGTCTGGGTGCCCTTCGCCGACGGGCGCTTGACGGTGTTTCCCGTCGCGTCGTACTCGTAGACCGCCCTCGTCCCGCCGGTGGTGGTGCTGGTGAGCGCGTGCGGCTGCGACGCCGAGTAGCCGTACGTCGTGGAGACGGCGCCGCCCGTGGTGTGGGAGACCTGCTCCAGCCGGTTGCCGATCTTGTCGAACCGCCAGCTCAGCCAGTACTTGGCCACTCCGCCGAGCGTCGCCGCCGTCGGATCCGGCGCGCAGTCGCCGTTGCCGGGCGTCCACGCCTGGGTCAGCCGCCGTTGCGCGTCGTAGCGGAAGCACTGCGTGTCATCCGGCGAGGCCGCCCGGGTGAGGTTGCCGGCGTCGTCGAAACCGTAGTCCACGGCCTGGACGGCCGCCGGCGCCACCTCGCGGGTGGTGAGCAGGCGTTCCAGGCGGCGGGTGCCCTCCTGGTAGAAGTAGCCGGTGTCCATGACCTTGCCGGTGCCGTTGCGGCGGCCGACCACGGCCAGTTCACCGAACCGGGTGTAGGCGGTCAGGTCCACGTAGCCCGACAGCGTGGCCGGCTTGTCGAGGTCGGTGTACCGGGTGGTGAGCGTCTCGGCGGACAGGCCGCCACCGGAGCCGTCGACGTCCGGCATCCGGACCGAAGCCGACAGTCCGTTGACCGTGTAGGTGTTGTTGTAGGTGTAGGTGCCCGCCAGGGCGCCCTCCGACGCCGGGATCGTGAACACCTGCGTCTGCGGCTTGTAGTCGACGGTGTACCCGGTGGTCTCCTGCGTGTACGCGTTGCCGCCGTGGTATCGGACCGACTTGGTGAGCTGACCGGCCACCACCGTGTCGTAGACCCACTCCGCGCGCTTGACCGCCCCCTCGGCGACAGTCGTCTTACGACCCAGTTCGTCGTAGGTGAACGTCAAGGTGGTACCCAAGGCGTCCTTGAGCGTGGTCAGCTCGCCGTACTCGTTGTAGCCGCTGATCGTGGTGCCCTTGTCGGGGTCCTTGTCGACCGTCTTGTTGCCGCGCAGGTCGTACTCGTACTCCCAGACGCTGCCGGCCGGGTCGGTGATCTTCTTGAGTGCACCGCGCTTGGTGTACTCGTACCTGGTGTCGTCGTCGGCCAGGCGCATGAGCGTGGTACGGCCGACCGCGTCGGTGAACGTCGTCGACGGGGTGCCGCCGCCCGGCGGGGTCCTCTCGGTGCGGTCGCCGAAGTGCGCGGTGGTGGTCCGCCACTTCTCCACGCCCTTGGAGTAGAAGATCGAGGCGGTCTCCCGCCCCATGCCGTCGAAGGTCTTGCGGGTCTGCGACGGGATGACGTTGTCGCCCCCGTCCTTCGGCTTGTACACCAGGTTGTCGGGTGCGCCGTCGGCGACGTACGCGTCGTTGGTCTTCCAGATACGGCCCGCCGTGTCGTGGAAGGTGTCGCTCACGACGCGGCCGCCCTGATCGCCGGCCTCGGGAGCCTGCGTCTGGCGAACGCGCAGCAGTCCGTCGTACAGCGTGTGAACGGTGGTGAGTCCACCGTTGGCGTTCAGCCGCGACGTTGTCAGCATCACCGGACCGTCGCTGCGAATCAGGTAACCGAACTGCGCCGTCGGGGTCGACGAGGTCGACCGGCCGGGGCCCCACACCTTGCTGAGGCGGCCCAGGCCGTCATAGGCCAGAACGGTGACCCGGCCGTTCTGATCGGTGATCTTGGTACCCGCCCCCCACGCCGGGTCTTGCTCGGTCGTGGTGGTCCAGCCCTTGACGTTCGTCAGCACCGTCTTGATGAGCGGGCCTCCGGCCGCGGGCGTGTACGCGGTGGTGCTGCGCCCGCCCTTGGCGTCCCACGCCTCGACGATGCGGCCCTGAGTGTCGTACGCCGAACGCGCGGTCGTCGAGTACGTCTTGGGCGACCAGGTCAAGAGCGTCTCGACCTTGGTGACCCTGCCCTGGGCGTCGTAGGTGTTGAGCACGTCACCGACGACGTCCTCGGCTTCCGCCGGGGCGGTCCCGCACGGCACGGCGTAGGTCTCGACCCGCCGGGTCAAGGCCACCAGCCACTTGGTGGTGTCACGCGGCTCGTACGTCGTCTTCACGCACTTCTCGTCCCCGGGGATCGCGTCGTCGCCGGACTCCTCGACCTGTACGGCCATGCCGTACGCGTCGAAGGTGGTACGTGTCGTCGTGGTGCGTGCCGGTCGGCCACCGTCCAGGGCGGTGCTGCTGCGGGTGACCGCGGTACCGGTGTAGCGGGCCGAGACGGTGACGCCGCCCAGCGTGCGCGACGCGGTCGGAGCCGACTGCCACGGCTCGAAGGTCTGCGTCCCGACGACCGCCGTCCCGTTGTAGGTCACGGTCTGCCGGGTCATGCCGGCGTAGGCGTCCTCGTCGTTGACGGCGGGCGCGCCCCCGGTGGCGGGCAGCGTGGCGACGCGGGTGCCGGAGGGCAGCTTGTCACCGTGCATGCCGCGGAAGAACGTCGCCTCGGTGGTCTGCTCCTCACCGGGATCACCCTTGACGGTGCGGACGGTGCCGTAGCCGCGCCACACCGACCACGTCTTGTTCTCGGCCTTCACCATGCCGTCGTCGTCGGTGTAGTGCCAGCCGGGGCTGCCGACGTAGGTGTACTTGGTGATGGCGCGGGGCGCGTCGGTGGTCTGATCGTTCTCGGTGACGGCGGTCACGACGTACTTGTGGAAGTAGTCGGTGAGCGGGTCGGCCCCCGTACCCGGCGGGGTCCACTTGACCGGGTAGCAGCGCAGTGTGTTCGTCTCCGGCGCCGACGGCATCCGCGACCCGGCGACGCAGTCGGGCGGCGAGTAGGAGACACCGATCTTGCCGCCGGTCTCGGTGGTGATGCCGGCGATGCGCCACCAGTTCATCGCGGGCGAGTGATCGACGGTGTCGACGCGGTTGGGCATCTGCACGCCCTCGAACATCACATCCGGGACTCTGACGCCGTCGCGCCCGGCATGCGAGATCTTGCTCAGCCACAGCCCGGGCCGGGTGCCGTCGCCCGGGTCGGGGAAGGAGTGGGTGAACGTCCACGACTCGACGTCGACGTGCCGGCCGGCCGTGGCGTCCCACACCTGGGTGACGACCTTGGCCAGGCGCTTGGTCGTCCAGAACGTGGGCGAGGTCGTCTGACACGGCGAGCTGGTGCACTCCTGGTCGTACGGCGTGTCCGGCCAGGTGGTGGCGTCCTTGGTGGTGCAGTTGGCCAGGCAGCGGTCGGCGGTCTCGAACAGCACCCGGGCCGGCACGGTGGACGAGCCGTCGCGGGTGCCGTAGTCGATCTGCGTCAGGTAGCCGCCCCGGTCGTACTCGGCCAGGTCGGTGGTGGTGATGTTGCGGGCGTACTTGTTCTTCTCCCGCTGGTATCGGTACGTCATCGTGTTACCCGACGGGTCGACGACGTAGTCGAGGTTCCACCGGTACGCCTGGGTGCAATGGGAGTCGGCGAAAGCGGCCTTGTGGCACGGCTCGCCGGCGTGGTTGCCGAATACGGGCGACGTGAGGACGCTCTGGGTGGCGCCGCTCTTGCCGAACCAGTACTGGACGCCGTTTGAGGTGGTCACCACCCAGTGCTCGCCGTCGTTGTCCCCGTTGGCGGCACCCGTCCTGCGCTCGATCCGGGAGGCGTCGTCGTTACGGAGCTTCCAGCCCTTGCCGTTCTCGTACACCAGGTCGCCGCCACGCCCGTCGAGCGACAGGGTCGCGTTGTCGGTCGCCCAGCACTGGTCGCCGGTCTTGCGGGTCGAGTTGTTGCCGCTCTGGGTGTCCTCCGCGCACGGCTTGTAGCGGCGCTCGATAAACCCGTTGGACAGATCGAAACCCTCACCGACCCACGACGGCTGGTTGTTGGAGGCGGCCATCCGCCCGTCGACCGACGAGGAGGAGTAGGCCAGCTGCAGAGTGGGCACGGGCCCACCGACCGCCGGAGGCATCCGGAACGGATAGTTCCAGGAGAAGTCGCCCGTCGAGCCGCCCGCCGACCAGGTGGCCGACGGCTGCAGCGAGGTGGCGCTGTAGTCGCCGGAGGGTCCGGCGGGCGCCGCCTGCACCATCAGCGTCGCCGGCAGCTCGACCTGCGCCGACACGGTGTTCGATTCGTTTTTGGAGGTGAGGGGTACGGGCGCGCACCCCTCGCACTCAGGCGCCTTGGCCAGCACCAGGCGCGAGGCCCAGTCGGCGCCGTACGCGTCGCGGAACCCCGAGTAGTCGACGCTCACCGTCGCCGTCGGCACGGCCGACTTCCCGGTCGCCGAGGTGTCGGAGGTGACTCGCAGCTTCAGGCCGGGCGAGTCGAGCACCTCCAGCTTGACCTGGCCTGCGGTGGCCGACCGGATCGCCACCGGCATCCCCGCGGCGGCCGAGGAACGCCCGGCCTCCAGGTTCGTGGTCACGGTGAGCCCGGCCTTGGGCCACACGGGCTTGTCGCCCGCATACGCCTTGCCGGTCCTCGGCTCGGGGACCTTTGTCAACGGCAGGGAGGAGCCCGGGACGGACTCGTCGTGCTGGGCCTGCATCCGCTCGGGCACCGCCGCGGCGGCGGGTCCGGACACGACGGGCAGCAGAGCCACCCCGATGAGTGCGGACAGAATCTTTCTCACTTCTGGCCTCCGGGAGCGGCCGCGGCCAGCGCCGCTATCCGCGAGTCGGGGAGAACGCCGGCGTACGCGTGCACGTCGTCCAGGTCACCCATGAAGAAGTCACCCGCCCACATCCACTTTCCGAAGCCGATGGACAACGGGCCCGTGGCCCGCCACGCGGCTCCGGACGCGACCTCGGCGACCTTGACGCCGTCGACGTACAGGCGCACCTTGGCCGCGCCCCTGTCGTACACACCGGCCAGGTGCTGCCACTGGTTGAGCTTCACGGTTCCGCCGACGGCCGCCCACGGGCAGCACGCGTCGGTGTCGCCGGGGCGCAGCTGCATCGACCACTGCGGCCTGTTCAGGTCCTGCCGCAGGCCGAGGTAGAAGCTGGCGACGTTTGTGCCCTCCTGGGCGACGGCGGTCCTCTCATACCTGGACAGGTCGGTGATTCGCACCCAGGCCGCGACGGTGAACGGCTGGTCGGTGTGCAGCACCGGGCCCGAGGTGGCGAGCTTGGCGGAGCCGTTCAGGCCGGCCGCCGCATCGGCGTTGCCGCCGCGGTCGGCGGTCCAGGAGGCCCCGGTGGGCTGGGCGTCCCGGCCGTAGCCGGAGTCGTCGCCGCCGTGGCCGTCCAGGGTCCACAGGCCGACCCGGGTGGTGGCCTGGCCGGTGATCTCAGCGGACGCCAGAACGCGGTTCCACACCTTCACGCCGGACAGAGAACCCGAGAAGTAGTTCTTGAAAGCGCCCGCCCACAGGCTGCGCCCGAAGGACAGGGCGCCGACGCTGGTCCACGGCGCAGGTGGTCGCGCCACCGTCTGCTGGGCGACGCCGTTGACGTACAGGGTGACGGTCCTGGCCCCGGCGTCGTACACGCCGGCCAGGTGGGTCCACACACCGGCCACGGGAGCCGCGGTGGAGACGGCCGCGCCGCCCTCGTTGTTCGACAAGGCGGCCATCTGCCAACGGTCGGCCGTCGAGTTGTACTCCAGCCGGAACGTCGAGTAGGTCTCGCCGGCCTGAGACACGACGGTGCGCCACGCGGTCTTGTCCGCGAGCTTGACCCACGCCGACACGGTGAAGCTCTTGGAGGTGTCCACCACGGGCCCGGTGGTCGCCGCGTAGTCGTCCACACCGTCGAACGACACCGCGGTCACGCCGACCAGGCGCCCGTCGGCGCCGGGCGTGCCGCCGCTCAGCCTGGCGGTGCGCTTGGCGGGTGCGGAGTCGGTCTGCTCGGTGCCCGGGCCGTCCAGCGCCCAGTCGCCGACCGGCCCACCGGCCGAACCGATCAGAATGGTGTGCCGCTTGATCGGGCTCTCATGCCCGGCCCGGTCGACGGCACGGACGTACAGGGTGAGCTGGCCGGGCCGGGTCGGGTCGGTCGCGCTCGGCGGCGGGGGCGTGATCTGCAGAGTCGACGGCGCTCCCGCGACGTGGGTGGTGGGCGGATCGGCCCAGCCGTACTTGAAGCCGGTGGCGTCGGCACCGCCGCCGCTGAAGGTGAACGTGCCGGTCTGGCCGGGTGCGCCGTGGTAGGCGTCGTCGGCCGGGTAGTCGGCCGAGGCCACCTCCGGCGCCGTGTCCAAGCCGACGGTGTCCACCCCGAACTCGCACCAGGCGCTGTGGGCCTTGCTGTTGAGACTCCCGTCGTTGGCCAGGGCGCGGAACGCGTACAGGCCGCCCTCGTCGAGCGCCGGGGTGGCGATCTGGGTTGTGGTGCCGCTGGAGGTGTTGCCGGGGGTGGTCGCCGAGCCCACGACGGGGCTGTAGCTGCCGTCGGCGTTGACGCGCGCCCACTCGAAGGTGGCCTTCATGTCGGTCTCGGGTTCCGGATCCGTCAGCCGGGCCTTCAGCACGGGTGTACGGGTGTCCAGCCACGGCCGGGAGGCTCCCGTCACGCACGGCCGACCCGAGACGGTGAGCTGGTCGGGCGCCGTGGGGTAGGAGTTGTAATCGATGGCCAGAAACGGATTGTGGGCGTTGTACGAGTCGCCGACGACCTTGTAGCGCTTCCAGGACCACACGTCGCCCTCATTGACAGCCTGCAGCCCCAGCGTCAGGTTCGGCGCTCCGTTCGCGGCGGCAGCCGTCACGGGGGTGGTGACGGTGTACTCCTGAGCACCTGCCGGACACTTGCTACCGGAGCCACCGGTATGGCGGCGCACGATCTTGTCGTCGTCGCCGTACGACTGAATCCAGCCTGGCTGAGCGTCCCACGTGGTGGAGCCGTTGATGCCGCCGGTGTGCCACGCCGCAACCGAGCCGGCGACGTTGTTGCCGTTGCCGCAGTCCTTGCCCGTCCAGGAGTGCCACACGCTGAACGTGGCCTTGCTGACAACGGTCCCGGCTACGGCCGCGATGTTGAACTCGACGAACGAGCGTGCGATTTGGCTACCGGATTTCCCGACGCGCAGCACGCCCTGGGTCGCGTCTTCGGGCTCGTTGAGTGTCAGCCGGTCGTAGTACGAGGTATTCGGGAAGGTGGTGCGGACCACCGTCCAGTGGTTGCGGCGCCCGGCGAACGACGCGTCGATCCTGATGGGGAACCTGGCACCGGGGTCGTCGAGCAGCACGGGGTCCGGCACCAGGTCCAGCGCCCCGGCGCGGATCTCGGCCTTGACGGGCTTCTCGGTGTCGGCGTCCCCCATGATGGGAGTCGCACCGCCCAGGACAAGCCTGCCGCTTGCGTCCCTGGCGCCGATCGCTCCGGTCTTGGCGTCGACTCCCAGTGACAGTCCCTTGGTCTTGGTCGTCAGCGACAGCTTGCGCAGCGCCGGATTCTTGGCTGACTCGCGGTCTTTCACCACCAGGGCATAGCTGAACGCGTCGAGTTCGGCCTTCACCTCCAGGTCGACGCCCTTGAGCACCTCGGGGTAGACCGCAACGCCGCCCTTGAGCACAGGTTTGGGCAGCTGGCCCGGCCAGCCGAGGCTCAGCTGGGTGCCATCCCGGCCCGCCTTGGCCAGAGGCGTGGTCCCCCCACCGCTGAACTCCATCGGGAACGTCGCCGCCACCGGCGCAACGGTCCCGTCAGGACGTTCGCGAAGGGTGGCGTCGGGACGTACCCAGTCACCCTTCTCTGATTTCGCCCAAATGGGGCGAAGATGCTCATATCGGGTAAACGATCCATCGGGATTGGCGAAGATCTCCGTGGTCTCGCCCCGCGCCGAAAGCACCTCTGTTCTTTCCCGCGCCTGCGCCGCCACTTGCCCCCCGGTCAAACCGCCGAACGTCCCACCCCCCGCCAACACCACGACCAAAACCGCTGCCAATCGACGAGCCACCTTTTGTCTCCCTTGAGCGCTCGCAAAAACGATGATGCGAGGCCTGACTAGGGGAAGCCCGTATAAATCGCGTATATGTCCTGCTCTTCATGGGTAAATCGAACTCCTGCTCACCTCAGACAAGGCTGAGAAGCACCGATTGACCAGAGTGACCACGGCCTGCACCCGAGTGGACTTTCGGAATCCACCCGGCTCTTTTCGGACAGCCGTAACCGCCCAAATCTCGGTGTGTCGCTGCCACGAGCCCGGGTCGGGGAGCGTCGGCCGGCGCCTTGTCGATCCGAAGACGGCGATCACGACAGGCCCGGCTACGGCCCAAAGGCGGCGCCCCGGAGAACAGCTCCCCGCCCCCGGCCGAAGCCATCGAACTCAGCCCGGCAACGACGGCGGCCCCACCGCCAAGGCGTGGCGCGATCCGCCGATCGAAATCAGTTATCCGCCCCCGCGTCCGGCTGAAGAGAACGCGACATCGGAGGAACGTGACGCACCGCGCTCAAACACGGCTTCTCAATCACAGAGAGTTACACTGATCTTCGCGCCTCGCGTTTTGCCACCACATACTCAGAACGAGAATTCGGACATAAATCAAAAATCGCTGCCAATTCTCACTTGATGCCCATGTCCGCGGTACGGCGGTAAGGCATCGGACCGAATTCCCAACCGGGGGATGGGGAACATGATGCAGTTATCTCGAAAAGCCACCGCGAACCGATACCGCCGGGCCGCACTCGCCCTCTGCACGGCAGGCGCGACGCTCTCGGCCGGCCTGCTCGCCGCAGGCCCCGGGGCGGTGCCCGGCCACGCCTCCAACCACGTCGACTCGCCCGGTCAGATCCTCGACCCGCAGATGGACGTCACCGACCTCTACGCGTTCACCAGCCCGGACCGGCCGGACACGGTCACCGTCATCTGGAACTACATCCCGTTCGAGCTCCCGGTGGTCCCGCTCCCCTGGTACCGCTTCGCCACCCAGGGCTTCTACGACCTGCACTTCGACAACACCGGAGACGGCGCCCCCGACCTCACCTACCGCTGGTGGTACCGCAACGGCGACGGCAGCGGAGATGCCAAGGCGCCGCCGAGCTCCCGTTATCCCGCCATCCCCCAGCAGGGTGAGAACTACGACCCAAGCGACTACACCAAGCTCGTCCCCCGGCAGGCGGCCAGGGCCCTGATTCCGCAGACCTACAAGCTGGAGCTGATCCGTCCCGGCGAGCCGCCGAGGACCCTCCTCGACAACGCCCCGGTCGCGCCGTGGCCGCTCGGCTTGGACTACACAAGCAAGTTCGATCAGGCGATCGTGCCCATTCCCGGCGGTGGCGTGACATTCTCCGGACCGGTGAAAGACCCGTTCTATTTCGACTTCCGGATCTTCTCTCTGCTCAGGACCGGAAACCCCGTCGCGCCCCCGGTCGACATTCTGCTGCCGTTCAACGTCCACAGCATCGCGATTCAGATCCCCAAGTCGGAGCTCGCGCTGAACGGGGATGTCCATCGCAACCCCGTTGTCGGCATCTGGGCGACCAGCTCAAGGAAGTCCCTCAACCTCACCGGGGGATCCGACGAGTACCGCCAGGTGTCCCGGCAGGGGCTGTCCATGTTCGGGGACAGCGTCAACCCGCCTCACCTGCGGGATCTCTACCACGCCTCGTCTCCCGCCGACGACCACGCCTGGCGCGGGCTTCGCGACGCGGTCCGGCACCCGTACGTCGCCAAGCTGGCGGCACCGGGCACGCTCACCTTCCCCTCGTTCGGCCCGCGGCTGGACCACGAGCAGATCTTCCTCACCGGAATCGCCAAGGAGACCGGTCCCATCAAGATCGACCTCAACTCGCACCTGCTCAACAGGGACGTGAACCGGAGCAAGGTCGTCCCGGCCGAGATGACCCGGCTCAACATGACCACCCCGGTGACCGCCAACCCGAACAAGTACGGGCTCATCGAAGGCGACCTTCAAGGCTGGCCCAACGGGCGCAGGCTCGGCGACGACGTCACCACCGCCTACCTCCGGGTGGCCCTGGGCGAACCGCTCCGGCGACGGCTTCTGCTCACCACGTTCAGCCCGCTGCAGGGCCCGGCCAAGCGGCTCCGGCCCGACTTCCCCTACGTGGCGACGCCTGACCTCCGCCGATAGCAGCCGATGGAAACCGACCGCGGGTGGGTGCCCTCCGGCACCCACCACCGCCCACCGACAGGAGCGAAGCCATGCGACGTCAACAGATCATCCTCTGCGTGGTGGCAGCGGGTGCCGGGGCCGCGGCCCTGATCGGTCCCGGTCTCCTCGCCGACATGGCGGAGATCGGTTCCGACGCGCCGGCTCCCACACAGCAAGCCGTGGACTACATCGATCCCCGTCCGGGCGGGCGGCTGAGCGCCAAGGACCTCCCCAATCTCATCACCGCGGCACAGGCCCGGTTGAAGAACGTGCCCCAGGACGCCGAGACCTGGGCGCGGCTCGGCAGCGCCTACATCGAGCAAGCACGTATCACCGCGGACCCCGCGTACTACCCCAAAGCCGACGGCGCCCTGCGGCGCTCGCTGCGGGAGCAACCGGAAGAGAACATCGCCGCGCTCGTCGGCATGGGCTCGCTCGCCGCGGCCCGGCACGACTTCGCCGGGGCCCGCGATTGGGGTCTCAAAGCGCAGAAGATCAGCGAACGCCACGGACCCGCGTACAGCGTGCTCACCGACGCCTATCTCAACCTCGGCGCGTACAAGTCGGCGGAGCGGGCACTGCAGCGTTTGCTGGATCTCAGCCCGTCCGTCGCCTCGTACACCCGGGCGGCCCACCTGTTCGAGCTGAAAGGCGAGACCACCCGCGCCAAGGAGGCACTCCGGCTCGCCGAGGACGCCGCGGTGATCCCCTCCGATGTGGCCTCGGTCGCCTACTTCTCCGGCGAGCTCGCCTGGAAGACCGGACGCCCGCAGGACGCCCTCACCTCGTACGACCTGGCTCTGACCATCCTGTCCGACTACGCTCCCGCGCTCGCCGGGAGAGGCAAGGCGCGGTTCGCCCTCAAACAGACCGACGATGCGATCAAGGATTATGAGGCTGCCGTCGCCCGTACCCCACACCCTCGGTTCCTCCTCGAACTGGGCGAGATCTACCGGTCGCTGGGGCGGCCCGCCGACGCCGATCGCCAGTTCGCGCTGCTGAAGGCGACGGCCCGCCTCTTCACCGACGCGGGGGTCCGCGACGACCTCGGAATCGCCCGGTACGAAGCCGATCACGGCGATCCGGCGGTCGCCGTACGGCTGGCGCGCGCGGAGTGGAAGCGGCGGCCCACCGTGGATGTGGCGGACGCACTCGGCTGGGCGCTGCATCGGGCGGGGCATTCGGCCGAAGCCATGCGGCATGCCCGGTACGCGGCCCGGCTCGGCGAACACAACGCCGAGTACGCCTACCACCGCGGCGAGATCGAGCGAGCGCTCGACCGGAAGCGAGACGCCGTCCGGAGCCTCACCACGTCGATCACGATCAACCCGTATTTCCCGCGGGCGGCGGAGGCCCGCGAGTCCCTCAAGCGCCTCAGCGCCGACCGGCGCTGAACCCGGCCGACCGCGATCCGGTACGGGCCATGCTTCATGTCGGATGTCTCCAGGAGGTGGATCTCGCGAGATGCGATGTCACCGATCCTGGAGAGTTCGCCCGGTTCCCGAATCGCCGACGCGGGCCATCTTCCGCCTCCCTCTCAGGAGGGAGGCACTCACGTGCTGTGGTGCGCCGTGACGACGTAGGCGTTCCACCTGGGCGGGAAACGACGCACCACCTCGCGAGGATCGAATCAGATCGTGTGCGCGAGTTCGCGGACCAGGATGACCCCGAGTTCGACGAGACGGCTCTGCGGCATGCGCGAGGTCGGTCCGGACAGGGCGACGGAACCGATGCACCTGCCGTTGTGATTCAGGGGCGCCGCGACGCAGGACGCGCCGACGAGGGTCTCGTCGATATCGAGGGCGAAGCCGACGCCGCGGGATTCCTCGACCCGTTGACGCAGCTCCAGTGGCCCCTTGGGGGCACGCTCGGTGCCACCTGAGTAGCTCAGGGTGCCGAGGACCTCGTCGAGGTCGTCGCCGTCAAGTGTCGACAGGTAGGCCCTGCCCACGGCGGAGCAGTGGATGGGCCGCACGGTGCCGAGCCGCTCGCGAAGTGTGAGCACCTCGGATGAGGGCTGGTACTGGACGTAGACCATGTTGCCGCTGGCGGGGGCGGCCAGGAGCGACGCTTCACCGGTCTCGCCGGTCAGCCGTTTGAGCAGCGGTCCGACCTTCTCTATCAGCTGCTCGTGGGCGGGGTGGTTGACGATCAGCCCGTAGAAACGCTCCGGGCGGATGGTGAACTCCTTGGTGGCGTCGTCGCGGGCGACATAGCCGGCGTCCACGAGGTCGCCGAGGATCCGGAGGGCGCTGCTGCGGTTCACGTTGACCAACCGGCCCACCTCGGCCGCCGTCGCGGACTTGGTGGCCAGCTGCTCGAGAACCATGAGGCCGCGCCGGATGTGCGACATGCTCCCGAGGTCGCTGCTGTCCCGTGATCGCTTGTCTGGCATAGAGATGATTCTCTCCTTACCAAGATCCTGGACTGTGGTGTTCTCGGAATCTTCTCACCATGTCGTGGGGTGTGCCACGCACTGAGATGTGTTGCGCTCGCAGCAACATAACACTCCTCACTCTGGATGTGGAAGCCTTCAGATTCATGCATGCGGGGGCACTACAGGGGATCTTGTAGCACTTCATCGCCGGTGACCCCCTTGACACACCTTCTCCGGGCTGCCTATTTTCATCAGCCATACGCGTTGCACTGATTGCAACTATACCGAGGAGTTGAGGATGTCCGAGGTGTCGGAGGGCGTCCAGGTCGTCGACCAAGTCGCGACGGGCGGTGAGGTTGAGTTGGACGGCCTGTCGAAGAGCTACGGAACGTTCCAGGCGGTGCGTGGTGTCTCGCTGAGCATCCGTCGCGGTGAGTTCCTGGCGATCCTGGGTCCTTCCGGTGCGGGCAAGACGACGCTGCTCAACATGCTCACCGGCTTCGAGACGCCGACGAGCGGTGCGATCCGGATCGACGGTCGCGACGTCGCGCGGCTGGCGCCGCACAAGCGCGGGATCGGCGTCGTGTTTCAGCACTACGCGCTGTTCAAGCACATGACCGTCGCCCAGAACGTGGGGTTCCCGCTGCGCATGCGGCGGATGTCGCCGCGCGAACAGCGCAGCCACATTCAGCACGCTCTTGAGCTGGTCAAGCTCGAAGGGTTCGCGGCCCGGTTCCCCGACCAGCTGTCCGGTGGGCAGCAGCAGCGGGTCGCACTCGCCCGCGCCATCGTGTTCCGGCCCCCGCTGCTCCTCATGGACGAGCCGCTTGGCGCGCTCGACAAGCGCCTGCGCGAGCACATGCGCGTCGAGATCAAACGCCTCCAGCGGAACCTCGGCGCAACCGTCATCTACGTGACCCACGACCAGGGTGAGGCGCTCACGATGGCCGACCGCATCGCGGTGATGAACGACGGCGCCGTCGAGCAGCTCGGGACGCCTGACGACTTGTACGAGCGACCCGCGAGCGCCTTCGTGGCCGACTTCGTCGGGGAGACCAACTTCTTCCACGGCCGCACCGTTCGCGACGCCGACGGCCGGGTTCGCGTCGTTCTCGACGGCGACCGGCCGGATCTCCGCCGGGAAACGGAGAACGCGGACTCGCTCAAGCCCGACTGCCGGGTTCAGGTGGGTGTGCGCCCGGAGCAGGTCTCGCTGCTGCCGGTGGAAGGCGCCGACGGGCCCGCCGTGGTGGGCACGGTGTGTGAAGTGCTGTACGAGGGCGCGACGGCGTTGCACGTCGTCGAGACGGCGATCGGGAACCTGACCGCGCGCCTCTCACTCAAGAACCTCCGAGAGACCCGATGGGCTGTGGGCGACCAGGTCGCCGTTCATTGGGACGCCCGGGCGGCACGGGGCTACCACGTCGCGGATCGGGGTTCCTCCCCATCGTCGTAACCGGCGATACCCCGGCCCTGGCTGCCGACCAGGGCTCCGATCCGCGTCAGATCTGCACGACAGAAAGGTTCGGCTGATGAAGTTTTCTCGGAAGACCGCGCTGGGAGCGGTGGTGGCGGTCAGCACGCTGCTCGCGACCGCCGCCTGTGGAGGCGGCGACACCTCGGCAGGAAGCGCTTCCCCTTCCGCCGCCGGCCAGGTCATCGTCCCCGATCCCGGCGGCGACCTGGGCAAGGCGATGAAGAAGGCGTTCTTCGACCCGTTTGAGAAGCAGACGGGAATCGATGTCGTGCTCGCCTCCGGTGAGTTCGACGCCGCCGTCGTGCTCTCGGGCGTCAAGGCCGGCGCCCCGGCCTACGACATCCTGAACATCAACGCCGCGGGGCTTCAGCGGTTCCGTGACAACGCGGCGATCGAGCCGATCGACTACACGCTGTGGAAGGAAGGCGTCCGGGACAAGATCTCCCCGGTGAAGGCCTCCGACGACGCGGTGCCGGCCTTCTACATCTCCATCGTCCCGTCCTGGAGTACCGCCAAGCTCGGCGACAAGGCACTGACCTCGTGGGCGGACTTCTGGGACGTCGGCAAGTTCCCCGGGAAGCGGACCCTCGCCCCGGGCGCATGGGGTGCCGGCGGTGCGACGTTCGAGATCGCCGCGATGGCCGACGGCGTGGCACCGAAGGACCTCTATCCGATCGACTACGACCGGGTGTTCAAGAGCCTGGACCGGCTCAAGCCGAACCTGGTGAAGTTCTGGGAGACCGGCGCCGAGCCCATCCAGCTGCTCACCGGTGGTCAGGTGGCGGTCACCAGCGCATGGAACGGCCGCGTCGCCGGCGCCCAGGAAAAGGGCGTGCCGGTGGCCAGCACGTGGAACCAGTCGATCCTGCAGTACGACAACTGGACCATCCTCAAGGGCGCCAAGAACGCCGCGAACGCGCAGAAGCTCATGGCCTTCATGATGGAGGCGCAGCCCCAGGCGGACTTCGCGAACGCGATCCCCTACTCGCCGGCAAACTCCGCGGCGTTCGACCTGCTCTCCCCCGAGCGTGCCGCCCTGCTGCCGACCTCGCCGGGGAACGTGGCGAACGCCGTGACCCAGGACTACGCCTGGTGGACGGCGAAGGCCCCGGGGACGGACAAGAGCAACGAGGAAGTCGCCATCGAGCGCTGGCAAGCGTGGGTCTCGAAGTAGTCCACGACGTGTCTGCGCTCAAGACGACCTCGATCTAGGAGATCCATGTCGGTCGACAGCTCCGCGGAGCGGTTCACCGGTGGTCTGGCCGCCCGCCTGCGGCGTCGGCCGGACCGCCGGTGGCTCACGCTCGTGCCGCTCCTCGCAGTCCTGATTCTGCTGTTCGTCGTCCCGCTGTTCTCGCTGCTGGCCGACAGCTTCCGCAGCGGGCAGGGATTCTCGCTGGAGAACTACCGCGAGCAGGTGACCTCGCCGGTCTTCTGGCGGGCGATGCGCCGTACCCTGGTCATCGCCGCGCTCTCGACCGCGATCTGTGTCGCGCTCGGGTACTGCATGGCCTACGCGCTCACCCGGATGCCCAAGCGGCTGCGCGGCGTGCTGATGGTTGTGGTGCTCGTGCCGTACTTCACGAGCATCCTGATCCGCTCCTACGCCTGGATCGCGATCCTCGCGCCGGGCGGGCTCGTCGCCCGGACGCTCGCGCTGGTCGGTGTCGAGAATCCCCCCGAGCTGGTGTTCAACCAGATCGGGATGCTGATCGGGACCGTGCAGATCCTGCTGCCGCTGGCGCTGTTGCCGATCTACAGCGTGATAAGCGACATCGACCGCGCCCCGGTGCGCGCCGCGCAGAGCCTGGGGGCCTCACCCGCCGTCGCGCACTGGCACGTGTACCGGCCGGCCACCTCGTCGGCGGTCCTGGCGTCCGCCGCGCTGGTCTTCATCAGCACGCTCGGCTTCTACGTGACGCCCGCGCTGCTCGGCGGGCCCGGCGACGCCCTCATCGCGCAGTCCATCCTCGTGCAGTTCTCCAACCTCGTCGATCCGGCCGGGGCCGCGACGCAGGCCGTACTGCTCCTGCTGATCGTCCTGCTGCTGTTCGTCGTCCTCTTCCGCTATCTCGCGCCTTCACTCTCCGTCGGGGGCACCGAGTCGACGGCGGCGGCCGAACGGCCCGGCCGTCGTCCTCGTTGCGGTGGCGCGGACCCGGACGAACGGCGGGAGAAGCTGCGTGCCCTGCGCGCGCGGATGCTCGACACCGGTCTCGACCTCGTCGGGCGGCTGCGCCTGCCCATCCTGCTGTGCGGCTGGATCCTGGGCGCGGCACTGCTCGTCACGCCATTGATCGTCGTGGCCATCTGGTCCTTCAGCGACGCGACGTACCTGACGTTCCCGCCGGAGGAGTACTCCACCCGGTGGTTCGCCGACTACTTCGCCGACGAGGCGTGGCTCGGCTCCACGTTCCTCAGCCTGGGTATCGCCTCCACCGCCGCTGTGATCAGCGTCGTCATCGGCGGCTTCGGGGCCTTCGGTCTGGTACGGGGCCCGCAGCGCCCGCGGCTGCCGATCGCGATCCTGGTCGCGATGCCGCTGATCGTCCCCCCGATGATCTACAGTCTCGGATTCTTCGTCCTCGTGGCGCCGCACGGCCTTGTCGGCACGAATCTGGGCCTGATCCTGCCGTATGTGGTCCTGGGACTGCCCTTCTCGGTCTCCATCACGGCGGCGGCGCTGCGCAACCTCGACCATCGCCTGGAGAACGCCGCGCGGAGCCTCGGCGCGGGTTCCCTCTCGGTGCTCCGGCACGTCCTGCTGCCCGCGCTGCGCCCGGCACTGATCAGCGGTTTCGTGTTCTCCTTCCTCGCCGCGTTCGACGACGTCGTCGTCGCCACCTTCATGTCGGGGCCGACGGCGGTGACGCTGCCGCTGCGGATGTTCCAAGACATCAAACTCGAAGTGAGCCCGAGGACAGCCGTGGTCGCCGTCGTCCTGCTTGGAGCGGGGGCGGCCGCCGTACTCCTCCGGTTCGTCATCGCTTGGCTCGTGCGCGCCGTGAAGGTGGCGCTGAGCCGATTGGGGTCCTCATGAACACCGTAGACGTGACCGCGGTCATCGCCGAGATGACCGACCCCTATGTCGAACACCAGGAGTTTCCCGACCTCGTCTACCCGACATCGGTCACGGCGACGTTGGCGGCCTACCGTGGAACGTTCCCGACCGCGAAGCGGCTCGTGCCGGAGGAGGACGACGAGACGGCGGCGCTGAGCGTGCACAGCCGCGAGTACGTCGACTTCGTCAGGGACGGCAGCCGGCGACCGGAGGGCGCCACGAAGTTCCCCCTGAACGTCGTCGCGCTTCCCGAGCTCCGGGTGTCCGAGCCGCGCACCTTCGAGGGGCGGCACACGCAGTACTTCTTCGACGAGGTCACGCGGGCCACACCCGCGGTGTGCGAGGGAGCGCTGCGAAGTGCGGCCGCGTGCCGGCAGGGGGCCGGATGGCTCGCGGACACGGTCGCCGCGCGAACCGCGGATCCGGCGTTGATACTCGTGCCGTCCCGGCCTCCGGGTCACCACGCCCTGCCCACCGTGGGCGGCGGTCTCTGCCTGTTCGCGAACGCCGCCATCGCGGCGCGCGAGCTTTCCCGCAGCGGCCGGGTCGCCGTACTCGACATCGACCAGGACCACGGGAACGGCACCCAGGCGGTGTTCTACGACGACCCGTCGGTTCTGACGGTCTCGATCCACGCCGAGGGCTGGCCGCACGTCGCCGGATTCGCGGAGGAGACCGGAGGCTCGGGCGCGCCCCACACCAACCTCAACCTCCCGCTGCCCACCGGCTCGGGGTTCGACGTCTACGCGCCCGCGCTTGAGACGGCGCTGGAGGCGATCGGCCGCTTCGAACCCAGGTATCTCGTCCTCGCCTTGGGCTACGACGCCCATCGGGAGCAGGGGTTCGGTCTGCTCCGCCTGGAGGTGGAGCACTTCGGCGTCCTCGGCCGCCGTATCGCCGGGCTTCGTCTGCCGACCCTGGTGACCACCGAGGGGTGCTACGGGTACTACGAGTCGACCGCCGAAGCGGCGACCCGCTTCTTCGAAGGGTGGGCGGAGCGGTGGCGGTGAGTGCCACCATGCGCGCCGCGCTCCTGACCGGGATCGATCGGCCGCTGGAGATCCGCGAGGTACCCGTCCCTTCGATCGGGCCCGATGAGGTTCTGGTACGGACGCTGTCCAGCGGCGTCTGCCGTACCGACCTGCACATCCAAGACGGCTTGGCCTATGTGCCCGAACTGCCGCACATCATGGGCCACGAACCCGCGGGCATCGTGGTCGAACGCGGCTCGGCGGTGTCGGAGGTAGACGTCGGCGAGGTGGTCGTGCCCCATCTGTTCGTCGCGGACAGGGACTGCCGCTTCACCCGGGCCGGCGCCGACGCGCAGGCGCTGCACCTGCGCGGGATCCTGGGTGTGACGCTGCCGGGGGGCTTCGCGGAGTACTTCGCCGCACCTGCCCGGAACCTCCTGAAGGTTCCCGCTGGACTCGATCCCAGGGTCGCGGGGCTTTCGAGCTGCGCGGTCGTCACGGCCGTGCACGCCTTCCGTCGCGGCACGGTGACACCGGTACGGACCGCGGTCGTGATCGGCGCGGGCGGTATCGGGCAGATCCTCCTCCAGCTCCTGGTCGACGCCGATGTGTCGGCCGCGGCCGTCGACGTGCGCGAGGAGAACCTGGCGCTCGCGATCCGCAACGGGGCCGACCACACCGTGTCGGCGTCCGCGGCGGACCGCGTGCCGGTTCTTCATGCCTGGGCCGAGTCCCGAGCCGGTGCCGCCGACGCCGCCGACGGCGTGGACCTGGTGATCGACCTGGTCGGATCGTCGACGTCGATGGCCGACGCCGCCCGGTATGTGCGCCGTCGTGGTCGGATCGTCGTGGTCGGCGAGGAACCCGACTTCCCCGGCATCAGCTCGACGACCATCGCCCAGCGCGAGCTGGAGATCGTCGGTTCGCGCAACGGCGATCGGAGCGATCAGCACGACGCGCTGCGGCTGCTCGCCGAGGGCGTCATCACTCCTCCGCTGGACGAGGAGTACCCGCTCGATCGCGTCAACGAAGCACTTGCTCGCCTGCGAAGCGGTCAAGCACACGGCCGGGTCCTCATCACGCACGAGGCGCTGCGCCGGCCCGGGGCCGGTGGGCAACAGACGAAGAAGCCTTCGCAGACAGGCACAACGATCAGTGAGGAACTGAGATGAAGATCGCAACCGATACGTGGATGCTGCGTCCACAGCCAATCGACACAGTGTTCTCGACTGTGCGGGAGGCGGGCTTCGACTATCTGGAGCTCTCGCCACGGCCCGACGTGATGCCGAGCTACGGCGGCAGACGGGCGTCGAAGGCGAAGATCGCCGAGATCGCGGAGGCGTCGAAGACCCACGGCGTCGAGATCGCGTCCATCTTCATCGAGCAGGCCTGGGGAAGCTCGGAGGAGGACATCCGGCAGGCCGCGGTCGGCTACTGGAAGCAGACCATCCAGCTCGCCGTCGACCTGGGCTGCGACCGCATCAACTCCGAGTTCACCGGACATCCGTCCACCCCGCAGGCCGGCGAGGCCGCGATGCGCCGCTCCCTGGCGGAGGTGCTGCCGCTGGCGGAGTCCGAGGGCATCACGCTCGCGCTCGAACCACATCCGGGCGACTGGGTGGAATCCGGCATCGGAGCCGTCGACTTCATCCGGGGACTGCAGAGCGACCACGTCACCTACCTGCACTGCGTGCCGCACACGTTCTACCTCACCGGTGTGGAAGACGAGCGTGGTCACTTCAAGAACGTCAACCGCGACATCATCACCTACGCGGGCGACACCATGGACCACGTCCACCTGGCGGACACCCTGCTGCCCGGCCGTACCTTCCTCAATCCCGGAAGTCCCGGGGTGCGCAACCACCAGCACCTCGACATCGGACAGGGCGACATCGACTGGGACGAGGTGTTCGACGCCCTCCGTGAGGTCGGGTTCGACGGCGTCGTGTCGGTGGCCGTCTTCCGGCACGAATCACGGGTGATGGCATCGCTCACCCACAACCGGCGCATCGTTCGCGAACGCCTCGAAGGGGGTGCTGACCAGTGACCGGACCGGTACGCTTCGGCGTCGTCGGCCTCGGCGAGATCTACCAGCTCGCCCACCACCTCGCCTACCGGCGGGCGGACGGCCTGGAGGCCGTGGTCGTCTGCGACCTGGACGAGGCCGTCGCCGTACGGACGGCGGAGTCCCTCGGTGCGGAGGCCGGCACCGACTACCGCCGGCTCCTGGAGGACGATCGAGTCCAGGCCGTCGACCTCGTGCTTCCCCACAACGTGCACTACAAGGTCGCGCGCGAGTTCCTGGAAGCGGGCAAGCACGTTCTGATCGAGAAGCCCATGACCGTCGACGCCGCGCACGCGCGCGAACTCGTCACCCTCGCGGCCGACAAGGGTCTCAAGTTCACCGTCAACGAGAACACGCGGTTCATCCCCGCCTACCAGGCGGCCCTGGACGCCATCACCGGCGGCGAGATCGGGGACGTGACACTCGTCCGTACCCTCATCAGCGGCAATGAGTTCGAACGGCTCGGCAACCCGAAACTGTGGAAGGGACGCCAGGACGGCTCGGGCGGCGGCACCATCATCGACGCCGGTGCGCACTCCTTCTACCTGCTGAAGTGGATGTTCGGTGAAGTCGCCTCGCTCAGGGCGCTTTCCGAGCGACTCGTCGACGCCAGCCAGGTCGAGGACTGGTCGATCGTATGCGGCCGAATGCGTTCGGGCGCGCTCTTCTCCGTCGAGTCCACCTTCACCTCCGGTGGGCCGTGGAACGAGCGCCTCGAGGTGCACGGGACCGAAGGGCTCATCGTCGTCGACCAGCACCAGAACCCGCCGGCCATGATTTTCCGGGGCAAGCGCGACCATGCCGGCTCGCCGTTGCCCGGTACGGCCTACGAGCCGCGTACCTGGAAGTACAACTCGATCTCAGCCGGGATCGAGAGCTTCGCCCGTTCGATCGCGAAGGACGAGCCGACCGCCGTCGCGCCCGAGGACGGCGCGTACGCGGTGCGCATCATCGAGCTCGCCTACGAGTCGGTGGCCACGGGCTCGCCCGTCACGCTCTAAGCGGTCCGACCCGAGCCGCGCCCGCCCGTCCAGGGCGTGGCGCGATCCGAGGCTGCCCGCATCACCCCCGAACCACCTCCCAATGTGCAGAGAAACCAACAAGGAGACCCCATGGATCCCCTGATCATCACCGTGACGGCCGACAGCACGATGTCCTATCCCGGCTACAAGGGCATGCCGGCCATCGAGGACACCGACAAGGTCGCCCAGGAGTACATCGACTCGGTGAACGCGGGTGCGACGCTGGTCCACCACCACGGTGTTCACTACCTGGAGGACGCCATCCAGGCCGACGGCAAGAAGCTGTCGAAGATCGACTTCGACGGCTGGAGGGATCTCACCGAGAAGATCCGGACCGTGGGCACCGATCCGATCATGCAGTTCGGCATCGCCAGCGCCCGGCTTCCGGAGAAGGTCGAGCTGATGTCGCTCAGGCCCGACATGATGTCCTACGCCTTCAACGTGCACGACGAGTACTTCCAGCCCGACCCGGCCTACCCCGCCAACGAGATGTACTCCCTGCACCCGCGGGACGAGCTCGTGGAGTTCGTCACCGCGGCGGAGGCGCACGGGGTGAAGCCGGAGATCGAGTGCTTCTACACCGGAGCGTTCTGGAACCTTGAGTACGTCCGGCGGCAGGGCCTGCTGAAGGAGAAGGCGTGGGCCACCCTGTTCTTCGGCTGGGCGGGTGGCGCATGGACGCCGCCGACCCCGGACGCGCTCATGTACATGGTCAACCACCTCCCGCCGAACACGAACTGGAACGTCAGTGTGATGGACCCGGTCGCGCAGTGGAAGCTGCTGCCGCTCGCCATCGCGCTGGGCGGCCACGTCCGTGTCGGCTGGGAGGACAACCCCTACCTGCCCGGCGGTGAGGCCTCGCGCAGCAACGCCGAGTTGGTGGAGGTCGTCGTCAAGATGGCCCAGCAGATCGGCCGCCCGATCGCGAACGTCGAGGAGGCTCGGCGGATCGCCGGGGTGAGCCGGTGACGGCGGCCTCGATCCGAGGTCTGGCGCGCGCTCGTCTGGGCGGCCAGGTCGTGCTCGTCCGGATCTCGGACGGCAAGGCGACGGTGCTCGCGACCGAGTCCGAGCACCCCGCCGCCGACGTCCTGCGGGAGGCGCTGCACACCGGTGCATGGCGCGCGGACGGTGACGACGTGCAGGTTCCGGTCGACGACCTCGAACTGCTCGCGCCGGTCGCGAACCCTTCGAAGATCCTGTGCGTCGGTCTCAACTACCTCGACCACGCGGACGAGTCGGGGGTGCAGGCCCCCGCCAAGCCGCTCCTGTTCGCGAAGTTCCCCAACACGCTGCGCGCCGACGGCGCCGTCGTCGAGGTACCGAGCGACATCTCCGGCCGGCTCGACTATGAGGGGGAGTTGGCCGTCGTGATCGGGAGCCGGGCGAGCAACGTCCCCCCGGACGAGGCGCTCGACCATGTCCTCGGCTACGTCGCGGCGAACGACCTGTCGGCGCGGGACGCCCAGTTCTCCGACGGTCAATGGCTCCGTGGCAAGTCCGCCGACGGTTTCTGCCCGGCCTCGCCGATCGTGGTGCTCGCCGAAGATGTCGAAGACCCTCAGGCACTGCGCATCACCACCCGGCTGAACGACCAGGTCGTGCAGGACTGTTCGACGGCCGAGATGATCTTCTCCGTGGCGGAGATCATCTCCTACGTTTCCCGCTACATGACGCTCGAACCGGGGGACCTGATCCTGACGGGCACTCCGCCGGGTGTGGGCTTCGCCCGCAAACCCCCGCTCCTGATCCAGGACGGCGACACGGTGACGGTGCACGTGGAGGGCATCGGCAGCGTCGCCAACCAGGTGCGCGTCGTTTGAGACGACCGGCAGCCGATCCAAGGTGACCACGCGGTGCGTGTGAACCGATCGGCTGTTCGTCACGACCTGACGGCAGGCAACGGGACTCTCATAGATCGTCTTGCGACCGAGCAGGAAGATCAACTGGAGTCCCGTTTCAGGTTATGCCCGACATCACCGGTGCGGATCGCCGGCAGTCTGCCTCCGGTTCCGGACACGGGCCGCGGCCGGATATGCCGATGGCCGGCCACTGGTCGATCATGGCCTTCAACGACGCATCGGTGTGCATCCCGCCGACCGGGTGCGCAGCCGAAAGGCCGACCCGATCTGCACGACGGCAGCTGAAACCAAGGGGTTCGCCTTCTCGCCCGCCCATACGGGTGGGCCGTTTTGGAAACGCCCTTCGGGTGACGATCAGCGGGAGGGACCTGACATGACAGGGATTACGGCAGGGCAGGTCATCGTCGCGCCGGACAAGTTCCGCGGGTCACTGACCTCCCCCGAGGTGGCCGCCCACGTGGCCGCCGGGCTGCGTACCGCCGTTTCGGGGCGCGTGCCCGTCGTCCGGCTCCCGGTCGCCGACGGCGGCGACGGCACCGTCGACGCCGTGGTCGCGAGCGGGTTCACCCGCGTCGAGACGGAGGTGACCGGGCCGGTCGGCGAGCGGGTCCGTGCGGCCTACGCCGTACGCGACGAGCCGGACGGCCGGGTCGCGGTGATCGAACTGGCCGAGGCGTCGGGCCTGCGGCGGCTGCCGGAGGGGGCCGCCCCCGAGCCGCTGACCGCCACGAGCCGCGGCACCGGCGAGCTCGTCGCCCACGCCGTACGGCACGGTGCGACGCGGATCGTGCTCGGCCTCGGCGGCAGCGCCTGCACCGACGGAGGCGCCGGCCTGGTCCGGGCGCTCGGCGTGCGGATGCTGGACGCGGCCGGGAACGACCTGCCGCCGGGGGGAGCCGCGCTGCGCGACCTGCACGCGATCGACGTCTCCGGCCGGCTCCGCGGCTTCGAAGTCGTCGTGGCGAGCGACGTGGACAACCCGCTGCTCGGGCCGGACGGCGCTGCGGCCGTGTACGGCCCGCAGAAGGGCGCGACCCCCGGCGACGTGGCCGTGCTGGAGGCCGGCCTGGCCCGGCTGGCGGCCGTCGCCGCGCGCACCCCTGGGCTGGTGGACGACACCGCCGAGCGCGGCGGCGTCGCGAGTGCGACGGATCCGGCCGGACGGCCGGGCACGGGAGCCGCCGGCGGCGTGGGATTCGGCGCGCTGACCTTCCTGGCGGCGACGATCCGGCCGGGTATCGGCTACCTGCTGGACCTGGTGGACTTCGACCGGCACGTGCAGGGCGCCCGCCTGGTGATCACCGGCGAGGGCTCGATCGACGAGCAGACGCTGCGTGGCAAGGCCCCCGTGGGCGTCGCAGCCGCCGCGGCCAGGCACGGTGTGCCGGTCGTGGCGGTCTGCGGCCGACGCTCGGTGGACGACGAGGAGCTGCGGGCGGCCGGCATCGAGGCCGCGTACGCGCTGACCGAGGTCGAGCCCGACCTACGGCGGTGCATGGCCGAGGCCGGGCCGCTCCTCGAACGGCTCGCCGGGCGGATCGCCGCCGCGTTCATCACACCGGATTCAGTGGCCGGCCCCCGTGAACTCGCCGGTGCTCTCGGCCCGGGCCGGGAGCAGCAGAGCGGTGACGATCACGATTAGGGACAGCCCCGCGCCGATGATGAACGCCAGCCGCATGCCGCCGAGGTTGGCGAGCGCTTCCGTGGCTCCCGAGACCTTGAGGGTCTCCGCTCGCGCGCTCATCACCGTGATCACGAGCGCGGTGCCGATGGCCCCGAAGACCTGCTGCAGCGTGCCCAGGATCGAGCTGGCGTGGGAGTAGAGCGGCGGGGGAACCGCCCCGAGCCCGAGCGTGAACACCGGGGTGAAGGACGCGGCCAGGCTCAGCATCAGCAGCACGTGCAGCCCGAGGATCTGCCAGTACGGCATGGTCATCGTGATCTGGGTGAAGCCGGCGAGCGCGAGCGTGATCCCGATCGCGCCGGGGATGACCAGCACCCGGCCGCCGAACCGGTCGAACAGGCGGCCGACGGTCGGCCCGAGCAGCCCCATGGCGAGGCCGCCCGGCATCACCAGGAGTCCGGTCTCCAAGACGCTGAGGCCGCGAACGTTCTGCAGGTACAGCGGCAGCAGGACCATCGAACCGAACATCGACATGAAAGCCGTGGCCATCATGATCAGCGCGACCGTGTAGGTGCGATGGCGCAGGGTGCGCAGGTCCAGCAGCGGCACGCCGCGCTTCTGCAACGACAGCTGGCGGAGGACGAAGACGGCGATGGTGAGCAGGCCCGTCGCCACGATCGCGGCGGCGACGCGGACGTCCCCACCCTCGAACCGGCTGAGCCCGTACACCAGGCCGGCGAAACCGGCGGCCGCGGTCACCACGCTCAACCAGTCGATGGTGCTGAACTTGGACTCCCCGACGTTCTTGAGATGCTTCAGGCCCTGCCATGCGATCAGCGCGGCGATGGGGAACACCACGACGAACAGCAGCCGCCAGGACCCGAAGTGGAGGATCGCCCCCGAGACCGCCGGGCCCATGGCGGGCGCCACCGAGATGGCCAGGGTGACGTTCCCCATCACCCGGCCCCGGTCCGACTCGGGCACCACCTGCATCAGGGTGGTCATCAGCAGCGGCATCATCACCGCCGTCCCGGACGCCTGGACGACACGGGCGCCCAGCAGCACCTCGAACGAGGGCGCCACGGCGGCCAACGCCGTGCCGAGCAGGAACAAGCCCATGGCGGTGGTGTACGCGCTGCGCGTGGACACCCGCTGCAGGAACCACCCGGTGATCGGGATGACGGCGGCCATGGTCAGCAGGAAGGCGGTCGAAAGCCATTGCGCGGTCTGCTCGGTGATGTCCAGCGCGGTCATCAGCGGCGGGATCGCGTTGATCAGGATCGTCTCGTTGAGGATGACCACGAAGGTGGCGAGCACCAGGAGCCGGACCACGGCCGGGGTACGCCCTGAAACGGTGGTCGTGGCCTTGTCAGACGCGTCGAGATGGTCGAGTTGTTGGCTGGGCACGGTACCTCAATCAGGGGTTGTCGGACATGGCGTCGTCATCGCTGGTGTCCCAGCCTTGGGTCTTGCAGGAAGTTGTGGTCATGCAGAGTTTGACCGGCACCACCGACAAAACTCATCGCCCGCCCCCAACATTCCCGCAAGTGGGGTGAACTGTCACCCGATTTTCACCGGTGACGGATGACTCCAGATTGTGCGAACAAGTACCCGTATCACCCATGGCCTGGGTGAACACCGCCCCAGGGCCGGACCACCTCGGTGGCGAACACTCGGCCGGAAAAAATCCGCCGACAAGCGCCTGTCGGCGCTCTCACGACAGCCCGCACTTCTCGCGGGCCTTGGCACGTGAGTCCGTCGCGAGGCTTCGAGGAGGCCGCGAACGATCGACTCCCAGCCGGTCGACATGCGGATCCGGTACGGGCTCCGCATGCTCGTTCGGCGGACGCCGCGCCCTATAGGTTGCCGTGCGACCTGATCAGGAATCCTGTCCGATCAGGTCCTGAAGGCTCTTCAGCCCTTCGGACCGGAGCCTGCGCTCAAGATCCCGATGGATCCGATGCGGCCAGAGCGGCCCTCCGTAGATCATTCCCGAGTAGGCCTGGACCAGGGTCGCGCCGGCCTTCAGGCGATCCCAGACGTCGTCGGCCGTCTCAACCCCCCCGACTGAGACCAGAACCAGCCGGTCGCCGACCCGGCCCCGGAGTCGTCGCAGCACGTCAAGCGACCGCTGTTTGAGCGGCGCCCCGGAGAGCCCTCCCGCGCCGAGCCGCTCCACCTCCTCCGTGGAGGACTTGAGGTTCGCCCGGGAGATCGTGGTGTTGGTGGCGATGACGCCGTCGAGTCCGAGCTCCAGGGCGAGGTCCGCGACCGCGTCGACGTCCTCGTCCGCCAGATCGGGTGCGATCTTCACCAGGAGCGGTCGGTCGGTCGTCTCCTTCACCGCGCTCAGCAGCGGCCTGAGCTTGGCCACCGACTGCAGGTCACGCAGGCCCGGGGTGTTGGGCGAGCTCACGTTGACCACAAGGTAGTCGGCGAACCTGGCGACCAGCTTCGTGCTCAGCACGTAGTCGGCCACCGCCTCGTCTTCAGGCACGATCTTGGTCTTGCCGATGTTGACCCCGATCAGCCCGTGCGCGCGGTTCCGGGCGCGCAGCCGTACCCCGGCCTTGGCCGCCCCCTGGCTGGGGAACCCCATCCGATTCAGCACCGCCTGGTCCTCGACCAGCCGGAACAGGCGAGGCTTGGGGTTACCCGGCTGAGCGCGGGACGTCACCGTACCGACCTCGACATGGCCGAACCCGAACGCCGCCAGCGCGTCGCAGGCCATGGCGTCCTTGTCGAACCCGGCCGCCAGGCCGAGCGGGCCGGGGAAGGTCAGCCCGAACGCGCGCACCTGCAAGGCGGGGCTCCGCGGCGCCAGCAGACGATGGATCAGCCACCGCAGGCCGGGGACCGCCCCGACGATACGAAGCAGGACAAACGTCGCGTGGTGCACCGTCTCCGCGGGAACCCGCCTGAGCACGTGCGTGAAAAGAAGTCGATACATCGCCATCGAGCGTATCCGTCGAGTTCGGCCGCATCGCCGCGAGGGGTGGCCCAGGCGCTCACCCGCACGGTCAGATCGTGTATCCCCGAGCCCGCAGCGCCTCCACGGCCCGCGGTAGGTCGGCCGTCCGGACCAGCAGGTAGTCGGTGTCGAACGTGGACAGCGCGAACACCGAGACCCCCGCCTCCGCCAGCGGCGCCGTCAATGCGGACAGGATGCCGACGAGCGAGAAGTCCAGCTGCCCCACCACCCTCAGTGCGCTCCAGCCGCTCTCCACCTTGGCTCCTTCGGGCTCCTCGCCCGCGGCGCACACAACCGAGACCTCGTCCACTGTGACGATCACCCCGTACAGCTCGGCAGGGCCCGGCGGGACGAGTACGGCGGAGCCTGCGGGCAGCCCGCAGACGGAGTACTCGCCGGAGAGCAGTGCGAGTTTCACAGACATCACCTCGGAAGTCCGGCCACGACGGGCGCCCTTCATCGAACCTATGCAAGTTCAAGAGCGCCCGTGCCAGAAATCTTCAGGCATGGGTGCTCTCGGATCTCCGGGCTCCCAAACGGGCACTCGTCTGCTAGACGAGGAGTTTTGGAGAGACTCCATCTTTTGATGGGGTTGATTAGGAACGGCGCTGTTATTCAGATACTCCGACAGCAACAACGGCCGAGGAGTAGCCGTGCAGATATCGGTCGGCGCCGCCCTTACCGGTCACTTCCCGGCCGGCATCGCCTTGACCATCGCCATGGCGTGCCTCCTCCACCGGCAGAGAGTCTCCTGATCCAGGCGACGAATCTCCCGATCAAGGCAACCAAAGGAGGCAAAGCATGAAGGGACTGGCCGAACTGGCGATCGTACTCTTCGCGATGGGAGTCCCCGTCGTGATCATCGTCATCATCGTCGTGGTGATCGCGGCAATCCGGCGCTGACCACCCGACCCCCAACCCTGGTCCGAATCGGCGCACCCCACCCCGCCGGTCAGACCGGTTCGCGCACAGTCCTACCGGGACCAAGCCTGCCCCATGGCCCCATAGCGTCGGTATCGAAGGAGGGGAAGACGCTCTCCACCCCGTTGTTCCGGGGAAGATCCGCCATCGTATGAGCCCCATGCTCCCAATCTCATCCCCACGATCGCATCGCAACGCAGCGCGCCCGCCGCTCATTGATCAATACCAGACCTTACATATCCCTGGACATATCAGAACTTTCGAAATTACGTAATTTAATGGGGTTATCGGAGGTGTGTGCTGCTAGTCAGGTGGTGCGACGACGAAGCGCGGGCGGAAAAGTGATCCACGGATAGCACCACATGGGGAGGACATGGACAGCAGACGGGGCTGGGACCTCGGCATCGGCGCCGCCGTGGCCGGCGCTGTGATCTACATAGCCCGCAAAGCGATCGATACGGTGCGGAAGAACAGGTCGGACAATCCGGTGACCCCGCCCCCGGCACCCGGCCCCACCCACTCACCCATGACCACCCCCATCGCCCACGCCGGGTACCTCCCAGCGGGTCATATATCCGCGGAGCAATACCATCGGACGACGGTCACGGGGCAGACCATCGGAGCGATCGGAACCGTGGCCGCGGCCCTCATCGGGCTAATCGTGGTGATCATCAATGTGACCTGCTCCGGTGAGAACTGCAAGAAGCAGCCTCCGGGACCGACTGCCTCGGAAACGGTGACACCACGCCCCTCGCTTACCCCCTTCCAGCCTCAGCCATCCCCTGCGCCTTCACAATCCGTGGCCTCGGTACTTCCCGGTATTGCCGCCCGTATAAGTGCGGAATATATTCATAAATCCATCGCCGTCTTCGAATACCCCCAGCAGATAACCTCCTTCCTCCTGAGGCATCCCAATGGCGACCTAATCAAACTTCTTAATGGAAGTTCCGTAGGAGTTCTCTGCCATATAACAGGAGCAAGCACCACCCATGAGGTGGAAAGATTCACCAGCGATCAGTGGGTTCGGATCTCCTGGGGAGATACCAGGCACGGGCATATTCCCCGCTTCCGTGTGAGCCTGCCAATCCCTGCCCCCCGGATCCCGCCCTGTGATCCTCCGACTTATTCCCCAACGCCTTCGCCAACTCCAAGCGAAACGGAAGAGAATCCTTTTGGCCCTGGTCCAACTCCAAGTGAAACGGAAGAGAATCCTTTTGGCCCTGGTCCAACTCCAAGCGAAACCTTCATCATCCTCTGAGCCGGTCCACCGATTCCCGATGTTCCAGCCGACGACGGTCCCGCTGCGGCTAGTCGGCAGGCCGCCGCTCGTCGATCTCGCGGGCGCGCTGGGTCTGCGGGTCACCCCGACGGTTGCGGCCCAGTTTGCCGGCGGCGACCGAGGAGGCCAGAACCTCGCAGATCAGCCGGACGCCGAGTAGCGAGGTGACGTCCGAGCTGTCGTACGGCGGCGAGACCTCCACCACCTCCATGCCGAGCAGACCCTCCGCGGCGAACCTCCGGACCAGTTTGAGCACCTCTCTGGGGTACAGCCCGCCGGGCTCCGGCCAGCCTGTACCCGGCGCGAATCCCGGGTCCACCGCATCGATGTCGAACGAGAGGAAGACGCCTTCCGCCCCATTGCTCCAGGCGACCTCCAACGCGAGATCCGCCACCGCGTCGAGGCCCATCCGTTCGACGTCCTCCACCGTGATCACCAAGGAGCCGCCCTCGCGGGCGTGTTTCACCCCGGGCCGAGGCACCTGCCAGCCGCCGATGCCGATCTGGACGAGGTTGCCCATGTCGAAGTGGAGCTCGTGCGCCGCCCAGTACCAGGGGGTGGTGTGCATGCGCTCGTCCAGGTCACGCTTCTGCGTGTCGAGGTGCCGGTCGAAGTGAATGACGCCGATCTTCTTCCCGAAGGCGTTCATCACCCCCCGCGACGTCGGAAACCCGATCGAATGGTCGCCCCCGAGGATGACGGGGAAGACCCCGTTCGACACCAGGTGTTCGACGCCTTTGGTGATCTGATCGAATGCCTTCTCCAGATTGGCCGGGGTGATGAAGATGTCCCCCACATCCACGATGTCGAGCTGTTCCCGGAGGTCCACCCCCATCTCGAAGTAGTAGGGCGTGTACAAGGAGGAGATGAGCCGCATCCCCTGCGGTCCGAACCTGGGCCCCGGCCGGTAGGTCGTCCCGGTGTCCAGGGGCGCCCCCACCACCGCGACCTCGTGCTCGCCCACCTTGGTGACGTCCTCCAGGTACGGGGCCTTGAGGAAGGTGTTGATCCCGGAGAAGTGCGGCAGCTCGCCCCGCTGGAACGTGGAGGCGAGCTCCTTGTCCTGAATGGAATCCGCCGGCGGGAGCCCAAGCCGATGGATCCGCCGCAGCTCCTCCTGATACCTGCGATCACTCAGCTCGCTCTCCAGCCGCTTGGCCCGCTCACCGAGGAGGTCTTCCGGATCGATTCCCATGACGTGTCTGTACACGTCTAACTTTTTCGAGTAACGCCCAGTTTGGTAGGTATTTCGAGAAGAACAGGAACTGACGACCTCCCACGCCGTCGCGAGCTCCGGCGAGAGGCCCATACCGGGATCGGGATGGGCCTCCGAGCCGTCGGCAGTCGAGATCGGTGCGCAGCCCGTACCCCGCTCGAATCCGGTTCACTCACCCGCCAAGGCCGGTCGGATCAGTCGGCGACCAGGCGGGCGCGGCGGCCTTCGTGCTCGCGCTGGCGCCGTACGACATAGGTGCCGGGCGGGCAGCCCGTGGCCCCATGCTCGGGATGAAGCAGGTAGACGACGGCCGAAGCCTCGAAAAGGCCGATGGCCAGCAGGGCGGAGTCCGACACGCCGGCCGTCCACCGGCAGGTGCCGGGGTCGGCGACAAGGGTATGCGGGTTTCCCCCGGCGGCACCGCGAAGCAGTTCGATCCCCTCCGGGCCGACCTCCGTCCAACGGGCGTTCGGCCCGGGTGCCACCGCCGAGGCGATCATGGAGAGCGGGATGACGAGGAGGTCGCCCTGGGCTTGGAGTCCGTCGACGACGGGGATGCGCGCCGAATGCTCAAGATGGTCGAGTACGGCGAGCCCGGTCTGCTGGGCCAGCATGGCGAGAGTCACAGTCATGAAGATCACCTCAGGTTCGTCGGGCCAGAAGGGAGTACTGCTCGGCGGGGAGCCCGTAGGTCCAGGCGGCGGCTTCCATCGGGTCGTCCAGATAGCCCGGCACGGTCAGCCCGTACCGACGCCGCCGTCCGTCGCGTTCGACGGAACCGTTGACCACCAAGAGCACCTTGGTCTCCGGGCGAAAGTGGTAAAGGTGCAATTCGGAGCCGGGATTACCGGGGTCCGCCACGGAGGCGACCAGCCGCAACCCGGCCTCCTCGATATAGGAATCCCAGCCGATGCGCTCGATGGCACACCGTCTGACCTCGATGTTGGCCTCTCTCATGATCCGATCGACGCTCGGATCCGTGATCACCCAGGAGGGCACCTGCGTCCCGTGCCAGGCATGCACCTCCCAGCCGTCCGCGTACCGCAATGCGGGACCGTCCCCACGGTGCAGCCGCACTTCACCGTTGTCACCGCTCACCTCCGTGTGGATCGCCACAGGTCGTTCGGCGACGACACACAGATCCCTTCGGGGCCACCACCAACCGCATGACCTGGACAAAGTGACCCACAGATCAAGCTGCCAGGTGTGTTCCGGGGTGAAGACCACACCTGCGGCCCGGCGGAGGGTGTCGTAGTGGGCGACCCAGGCGACACCCTGGGTGGCATACCAGAGGTCTGTCCGACTCGACCAGTCGTGCACCGCCCGGAGCGGCATGCTGAGCGAGTGGGCGGATCGCTCCAGCGAGGTGCGGACTTCCCGGCGAATCCACTCGCCCATCGAACGCCGAAACCACCTCACCTGGTGGTCCAGGTCCAGGCAAAGCACTCGCATCAGGCTCGACAACCGCGGCGGCAGCTGCCATTCGAACATGCGATCGACGGTTTCGTACGGGCGGAGCCGTACCCCCGGCGGGACGGTCATCAGTGCCGTGACCGGCGACGCAGCCCAGTGGAAACGCGGTGGGGGGAGCCCGATCAGGCGATACAGCCCGGAGATTGCGGCCTCTGCGGCCGGACGGTCGGCGGGCGAGGTCGACAGCAACCGGCCCAGCCATTCTTCACGGATTTCAGCGGCTTCCCGCTGGATGTGCGCGCTCACCGAACTTCGATGGCGTCAAGCCTCCTTAAGATCATGCCTGGATGGTGACAGATCGACCTGCGCTGTGTCCACCCTCCCCGGGACGGTTCAGCGACTCTCCCAGTCCAGTCGCCCGTCGGCCGCTACGGGCTTCCAGTAGCCGATGGACCCGCCGGTCTCCATCGCGTCCGCGGTGGCTTTCAGCAGGGCGTAGTACGAGCGAAGCCGGATCCCTCCGGGGGTGAAGCTCATCGTGCCCTCGTGATTGCTTTTCCCGACGTCGCGTTTCGCCGAGTCGATGATGAGGTGGTCGCCCCCTCCGTCCTCGCCGAAGGGGATCATTCGCCCGCTCCACCATCCCGTCCTCGGGTCGGGGAATTCCCCATCCTCCTCAGCGTTGATCTTGCACATCAGGCGCCAGATGTCACGGATCTCCCGGACCCTCATGCTCCCATTGCCCAGGAAGCCGAACTTCCAGGTGTCCTTCGCGGAAACGGCTCCGTCGTGCCTCAGCAGCGAGGCCCGCAGGTCGTCGGGGAACCGCAGACCCATCTGCGTCTCCGCCACCGCGATCGTCTTGGCCTTCGCGGGTTTGCCGAGCGTTCGGTAGGTCTTGGGAGCGTTGGTCTTCAGCCACGCCTCGATCCGGCGCCACTGCCGATTCACCGCTTTGGTCACCTGAGGATTGAGCGGTCGCACCTTCGGGGCACCGGTACCGGGCCTGCAGTGCGTGTCCGGAGTCGGCTCGTCCGCCGGGGACGGCGTCGGCAGGTCGGACACGGGCTCCGAGTAGCCGTAGTCGTCCGAGTAGCCATAGTCGTCCGAGGAGCCGATGTCCACGAGCTCGTCCGAATAGCAGGAGTCATAGTCACCCAAAGGGTTCCCGTCGCATATTCCCTCGGCTGGTTGCCTACTGGGGAACCGCTCGACGGTCTCCACCGCCGGCTCTTTGGCGAACGTTACGGTTTCGAGAATCTGCGCCCCTCCTACCAGGAGGAGAAACGCGATTCCGGCGATGCCCCAGCGTCTCAACCGTCGCCGGGCGATTTCATCCCGCGATTCGAAGAAGCCCTCGACGACGGAGCGGAAGGTGGACGGCTTGACGGCGTATCGCTCGAGATCGGCTGCGGTGGGAACACCCAGGACCGGGCGCCAACGCGGTTCACTCGCCACCTGAACAGGAGACGCCTCTTCGGAAACCGTCTGCTTTTGCCGGACAGGGCGCTGAAACGCCGGTCGTCTGCGGGAACGCAGTAACAACACGGCGATCACTGCCAGACCGGCAACCGCAAGCGCACCCCATACCCCTCTAGACGTGATCAATCGCCGCACGTCCGGCAGAGTATCCGGAATCATGTCTTTCGCATGCGTGTTCGCCTCATCCCCCACCGGTGCCATCGACACCTGACCGGTCGTACCGATTCGGTGAAGGCCTGCCTGAGCTGTCGCCAGCGATGTCTCGACATAGGCTCAGAAAAGCGAACTTGCACTGCTACCCGCTGAGTGGCACGGACGGAGTGAGGGGAACGACGCGGATGGGCTTGGAGGTCGAGAGCCGATCAGCCGATTCGCCGTACATCGAACGGGTGTGGCGGAGCAGGAGCCGTGGCGTCGACCGGATGACGTCGATCGCGACGGCGCATTGGGACCTGGTCTTCTGGGAGCACCGCGGCCAGGTCAACGTGTCCGTCAAAGGGCCGGAGTCCGGGACGAGTGCCGCCCACGTCCCCGATGAGGCCACATTTTTCGGGATCAGCTTCTCGCTCGGCACTTCGATGCCGCATCTTCCGGTCGATCGGCTCGTCGACGGTGGCGTGCAGATTCCGGATGCGACACAGAGATCGTTCCGGTTGAAGGGCTCCGTCTGGCGCCTGCCCGACTACGACAACGCCGAGGCGTTCGTACGGCGAATGGTGCGTGAGGGTGTCCTGGTGCGCGATCCGATCGTCGCCTCGGTGCTCGCCGGCGTGTCGCCGGACGTGTCCGAACGTACGCTCCAACGACGCTTCCTGGCGGCGACCGGGCTCACCCGGGGTGCCGTCCGGCAGATCAATCGGGCCAGACAGGCCGCGGTCCTGATCCGGGAGGGTGTGCCGAGCCATGACGTGGTCCATCGGCTCGGATACTTTGACCAACCGCACCTGGCACGCTCGCTGACCCGGTACGTCGGGCGGACCGCCACGCAGCTAAGCGATCCGGACGCGGCGGAACCGCTGTCGCTTCTGTACAAGACCTGAACACTTGTTCCCATCTAACCTCCCAGTCACAGTCACCTGGCCGACCGAAAACACCGAATCGGCCGACGGGGAAACAAGGCGAGGAGGTCACCGTGCGGAAGCTGATCGTGTCAGAGTTCGTGTCGCTCGACGGGGTGATGCAAGCTCCCGGCGTCGAAGCAGGTTTCCGGCACGCCGGCTGGGTGCTGGAGCATGACTCCCCCGAACACGATGCACACCGGTACGAAGAGTTGCTGGAGACCTCGGCCCTGCTGCTCGGCCGGGTCACCTACGAGGGGTTCGCCGCCACCTGGCCCACCATGACGGGCGAGTTCGCCGGCCGGATGAACGCGCTGCCCAAGTATGTGGTGTCCAGCACGTTGCACAAGCCGCTGCCGTGGAACTCCTCCCTGCTCAAGGGCGACCTGACCGACAAGGTCGAGGCGCTCAAACGCCAGGGCGGCCACCGGCACATCTTCGTCCATGGCAGTCGCTCACTCGTCCAGGAGTTGTTGACGCGGGGCCTCGTGGACGAGCTGCGACTCATGGTCTTCCCCATCGTGCTGGGGTCGGGTGCCCGTCTGTTCCCCGATACACCGGAAAAGATCACGCTGACGCCGGTCGAGAAGCGCACCTTCGACTCCGGCGTGATCGCGCTGACCTACGCCTGTAAGTGACATCCCATCCCAGAAAGAACAGCCATGAACACCATCACGTCCAAGGATGGCACCCCCATCGCCTTCGAGAGCATCGGCGACGGCACGCCCCTCATCCTGGTGGACGGCGCCACCTCACATCGGGCGATCAATCCGCTCGGACCCCTGCTCGGCGATCTGCTCGGCGCGTCCCATACGGTCTACACCTACGATCGCAGAGGTCGCGGAGACAGCGGTGACACCGCCCCGTACAGCACAGACCGCGAAATCGAGGACCTGGCGGCGCTCATCGCCGAGGTGGGCGGGACGGCCCACGTCTGCGGCTTCTCCTCAGGCGCGGTACTCGCCATGGATGCGGCCGCCGCCGAGCTGCCGATCACCCGGCTGGCCCTGTACGAGCCTCCGTTCGTGGTCGACGACGGCCGTCCGCCCCTGCCCGACGACTACGTGGCGCGCCTGGACGCGTTCGCCGCCGAGGGACGTCGCGACAAGGTTCTGGAACTGTTCTTCACCGCGGCGGCCGGCGTGCCCGCGGAGTTCGTCACCGGGATGAAAAGCGCCCCCATCTGGACCGCGCTGCAGGCCGTCGCCCCGACCATCGCCTACGACGGCCGCTTCATGGCGGGCACGATGTCGGGCCACCCCCTCCCGCAGGACCGCTGGTCCGCCATCGCCATGCCCACCCTCGTGCTGTACGGCGGAGCGAGCGAGTCGTGGCTCGCGAACGCGGCCCGTGCGGCGGCCTCCCGCATCCCCCACGCCGAGCTGCGTGAACTGCCCGACCAGACGCACAACGTGAGCGCCGAAGCCCTGGCTCCCGCGCTGGCCGCCTTCCTGGCCGACTGAGACCGCATCCGAGTTCCGGGGCACGCCGAAACGATCAAGAATCGGATAGGCGGCGGACGTAGGGACGGCGCCGCACGACCCTGGAAACGGAAAGGCCCACCCCGGCTCAGCTCCTCCGGGGTGGGCCTTTTCTCATCTGAAACAACCCCTTGGCTCCTACGGGTGCCGGAAAGAGTCCGGTTGAGCACTGCAAGCTCTGTCCGCTACGGCGGGCACCTCTCGTGAGGAGCGACTTCAGGGCACTCAGCCACAAGGCCTCCGGCCGTACCGATCTCTTTGCTAGCTTCGTCCGATGAACACGGAAACGGCAAGCCTGTGATCGCCAACCCCACCGGTGACAACACGCGATCGAAGACGCTGCTCTCCAGCCACCGCCGCGAAGCGGGCCGCTACTTCGATCTCCGGCTGCACGTCAACCCCGACGACGCGCGCCGCGGGATCTCCTTCGAGGAGGAATACGAGTACATGTCCCGGCCCGGCGACGGCGGCGGCGAGTACCGCTACGTCGTGCACACCCCGTACAGCTCGCTCCCCGCCCTGGTCAGGTTCTTCGAATCCCGTACCGGCCGCGTCGCCGAGCCGTCCGAGGACCTGGAGGACCGGCTCACGGCCTGCATGGCCCTCCTCGTCGAACGGGGCGACCTCGAGGACGGCATCGCGATAAAGGAGAACCGCGACCGCGTCGCGGGCTGGTTCACGGAAGCCGGTGTGCCTACGGAGTCGGACGAATCCCACTGGTTCAGCATGGACGGCATGGACTAGCGGATTCCCGCAATTCCCCGGTCCCCTTTAGTCCCCACTGCATTGGGCACGGGGTCGAACAGGTTGGGGTCCCACGGAGACGCTCGGTTGGGCGCTGCAACGAGAAAGGCTCCTGAGGGCGTAAGCCGACTCAGGAGCCTTCTTGGGTGGCGCGGTCGAGAGGATTCGAACCCCTAACCTTCTGATCCGTAGTCAGATGCTCTATCCATTGAGCTACGACCGCCCGGTGCATGAGCAAGTGTAGCGGTACTTTGGGGTTGCGCCGAACAGGTTTCGTGAACCGGTCTGTCCCCCCGTGTGAGCTGGGACGATACCGGGCATATACGCCGCGGGGGTTGTCCTACGACAGGGGGGAGGCTGGTTCGTATGCTCAGCCTCATCTGGTTTCTTATCATCGGCCTCGTCATCGGAGCCATCGCTCGTCTGATCGTCCCCGGAGAGAACCCGATGTCTTGGTGGATGACTCTGCTGCTCGGGGTCATCGGCGCGTTGATCGGGGGGTTTGTGACGCGCAGCATCATGGGAACCGGCAGCGCTTTCTGGTATTACATCATCTCCGCGGCGGTAGCCGTACTGCTCGTCTGGGGGTACAGCCGCTACACAGCCGGTCGCTCCGGCTCAAGCGGCACCCGACCATGATCGGTTCGGTGAATTCGCCCGGCGATGTGGCCGACGTAACAGGGCCACATCGCCGGTTGCGCTGACAGACAACCGCCGGGATCAGCCGTCAGATCCCGGCCGCGCGGCTCATACTTCGAATTCGCCGTTGCGGACACCTGTGACGAACGCGGTCCACTCGCTGGGGGTAAAGGTCAGAACCGGACCGGAAGGGTTCTTGCCATCCCGAACCGCGACCACTCCGGTCACGTTGGTGGCCACCCTGACACACATCGCCATCGCACATGAGCTGGCCTTACGGAACTCGGCGCCGGTCAGATCAGGGCTATCCACCTTGGCTCTCTCCTCACTATGGCGACCAGGTGCCCTCGCTTCCGACAAGAAAGCGATGTCCGCACCATAGGGAGATCGCCCTTCGGCACCAGGAAGATGACGAACGAAAGATCCCCGTTGGTTCATCAAGAGGGCCGCCGTGGATGTAGGACGTCCTTGGCCGGTAATAGATAGAGATATCCGGACATGGGGTGGTTACTGACCACTCACGTGAGGAGACCGGATGGGAAGGGACCCCGAGCGCCGGTTCGTGGAGATCTACGAATCCACCTACGGCGCCATCCTCGGGTACGCCCTGCGCCGTTGCCCCGATCCCGACGACGCCACCGATGTCGTCGCCGAGACGTTCACGGTCGCCTGGCGGCGGATCGACGAAGTACCTGCGGGCGACGACGCCCGGCTCTGGCTGTTCGGCGTGGCCCGGCGGGTGCTCGCCAATCATCGGCGCGGTGAACGCAGGCACGAACAGCGGACGGCGGCGTTACGCGAGCAGCTGGCCGCCTCCCCCGTCCTCGGCGAACCACCCGTCGAGGACTACTCACAGGTCGGGAGGGTTCTGCGGAGCCTGTCGGACGACGACAGGGAACTGCTGACCCTCGTCGCCTGGGAGAACTTGGGCACACGCGAAATCGCCCGCGTTCTCGGCATCTCCCGCAACACCGCGGCCGTCAGGCTTTACCGCGCCCGCAGGCGCCTCGCACGCGGCTTGGCCAAGGCCGGAATCAACCATGTGGGCTCCGTCGCCGTCGAAGGGAACACGCTGTGAACATCGCCGACCTCGCACGGGTGCGGGACGAGGACGTGGCCCGGGATCCGGCCGGACAGGTCTCGGGCGCCGGGGCGCGCGCGCTGATGGAATCGATCATGTCGGAGGCACGGGAACCGGCCGCCGTGCCGCGCCGGCGTTCAGTGGTCCGGCGCCGCCTGACACTGGGCGCATTCGCCGTCGCGCTGACGACTGCGCTGGTCGTCGGATTCGGGTGGCCCCGGTTCGGTTCCGTCACCGAGTACGCCAACGCGGCCGTATCGCTGAAACGGACCGACGACCACCTCACCGTCGTCGTCAACGACCCGAACGCCGATACGACGACCTTCGTGGAAGCGTTCCGGGCCGTCGGACTGGATGCCGTCGTGGACAGGATTCCCGTGCCGCCGCAGCTGGTGGGCAAGATGTTCGGCCCGGACCTGGTGGGCGAGCTGCCCCCGGGTACGGGGGTGTCGTACCGGCCTGAAGGCCCCTGCGGATCGGCCTGGTGCGGAGAAGTGACCTTCTCCAAGGGCTACACCGGGAAGATCTCTCTGAGCATCGGCCGGGAGGCCGCGCCCGGGGAACCCTATGCCAGGGTGTCCACCGTCAACGAAACCGTCGACACCTCCACCGTGGACGGGTATCCGGTGCGTGGCAAGACGGTCGCGGAGGTCAGGCCCGAACTGGAGCGGCGTGGACTCAAGATTCAATACGTCTTGGTGCAGGGCAATCCCGATGGAACCGGTGTCGGCACACCTGTGGGCCCAGAACGGATCGAGGACGGCCATCGCGTCATGATGACCAGGCCGTACAGCTCCGACACCGTGGTCCTGCACGTCATCCCGGAGTCCGACCCGCTCTTTCGCAACGACGTCGACCCGGGCTCCACGAGTGAATGATCACAACCTTGGCGACGATTGACTTACGCCGATCGCCATGTATCCAAGTTTCCGCCGGGGATGCGGCCGCAATCGCTTGACAGCTCAATAGACGACGTTTCCGATCCAGCCGTTCTCAGCGTGGTCCTGTGCCGGTGGCCTCTCGAAGAGGCACGGTTGTCTTATCCGGTGACAGGCCGGTGTGTTTTCCGGCGAAGGCCAGGATATCCGCGAATAGGGCGCGTTCTTTGCTGGCGGGAGAGGCGGCGTGGGCGGTATCGGGTTCTCGGCGCATGAGAATAGGCCGGTCACTGCCGGTGGCGTGCTGGAGGGCTGCGCACATTTTGGTGACGTGGGCTTCTCCGGTCTGCAGGTCGGTTACCGCCCCGGTAAGGAGGAATGCGGGATAGGAGGCTCCGGGCGTGATGTTGTGATACGGGGAGTAACCAAGTAACCATTCGAGTTGCTCGGCCTGGGAGGCACTACCGAATTCATCGGTCCATGTGCATCCCAGGCCGAATTTCTCGTAGCGCACCATGTCGCACAGCGGTCCTTCGGCGATGACCGCGGCGTACAGGTCTGGTCGCCGGACGGCGGCGGCGGTGACCAGGAGCCCGCCGGCGGATTGGCCGTAGCTCGCCAGTTGGTCACGGGTGGTTCGGCCGGTGTCGATGAGCCAGGCCGCGGCGTCGTTGAAGTCGCTGATCGCACGGTGCTTCCCTGGGCCGCGGCCGGCGTCGTGCCAGCGTTGGCCCTCCTCACCGCCTCCACGGACGCAGGCGACCGCGTAGGTGCCGCCGACGCCGACCCATGCGGCCGCCATGGGGAAGAACCAGGGGCGCATCGGCATGCCGAAACTGCCGTAGCCGTAGAGAAGAGTGGGACGGGGGCCCTGATGTTCCTCGGCCGGAATGAACAGGAGCAGCGTGATCTCGGTGCCGTCGCCGGCGCGATAGCGAAGGCTACGGCTGCGGATCTCCGGAGTGTGTCCGGCTGTGGTGGCACCGGTTTCCTGTTCCGTCCTCCCGTCGGCGGCGTCGTAGCGGTAGATGGTGGGGGGTGTGGTCGCGTCGCAGTAGCTGAACCAGGCATGACGCCCGTACGGGACGGTGGTGCGCAGGGAGGACACGACGCCCGCCCCGGGGAGGGGCAGCTCGGTGAGCGGGCGGCCACTGGCCAGATCGTGCAGGGTCAGGGTGGAGGTTCCGTGGCGGGCCCGAGCCACCAGCAGGAGCGGCCGGGGAAGAGCCGGGTCGTCCAAGACCAGGCACTCGTCCACGGGTGCCTCCGGATCCTCGGCCACCAGCGTGTGCCAGGCCGCCGGGTCGGTGTCGTGCCGGTGCGCCGTGCAGATGCGGCCGCACGGGGCCTGGTGGTCGGTGACCAGCAGAAGACCGTTGTCCGCGAGGAAGCGTGGGAGAACACGGGCGCGTATCGCGTGCCCATCCACGATCTTGTCGAAATGCGGGGCCTCCGGATCGATGAGCTCGGCCAGGTACACATCGTTCTGCGCGGCGGGACCGACCATCGCGGTGATCGCCAGATGACGGCCGTCGGCGCTGACCGTGAGCCCGTAATAGTGGTCCGGGGCGTCCTCACCGCCGAACACCACCACGTCGGTCTGCCAGGACGAACCGATCCGATGCAGTCTCACCCGCCGCTGCAGACGCATGTCGCCGTGGGCCAGTTCCTCGTCGGGAACACGGCTGACGTAGTAGAACGCGTCCCCGCCCGGTAGCCAGGCCAGGGAGGTGTTGCGGGCGCGCGGCAACGGCCCGTCCACCACCTCCCCGGTTCGCACGTCCAGCACGATGATGTCGCTGCCGGGTTGCTCGGCGACCTCCGTTTGGACGGCCACACGATCACCTTCGCGCGACGGCCACCAGGCGTACAGCCCGGTGTGGCCGGACGGATCGAGCTCCGCCGGATCGATCAGCACCCGTCTGTTCCCCTCGGCGTCCACGACGATCAGGCGCCGCTGCTCGTCCCCACGGAGTTGCTCGGCGAGGAACATGACCGAACCACGCACCGTTGGGGGCTCCGACACGCCGAAGGAGGACACCTGATCCACCAAAGACGCCCACGATCGCTTCTCCCGCCAGCCGGCGCGACACGCACGAAAAAGACGATCCTGAGCCGCGGCCCAGTCCCGCACGCGTGCGTCCTCGCCGTCCTCCAGCCACCGATAGGGATCGGAAACCGGGAATCCGAACAGATCCTCCACCCCATCGATGCGCCAAGCGGCAGGGTACGACAATCGCGCCACAAACGCCCCCCGGATGTATTTCCCGCCTGTCATAGGCCGAGGTACTGCGGTCGATACAGACCGCAGCACCTCGGCTCGCTCAGCTACGACTGACCGCGAAGAATGTCCGCCTGCCAGCCGCGTGCGCCGCCGGTGCGGGCAGCCGGAGTGGTCTCCCGATACGGCAGGTATCCATTCATGTTAGCCTCCCGGATCTGTTGATTCGCCCCGGAATGAGCGATTATGGCGACAAGTGTCCCCGGGCCTGGGATCGATAAACACGGATGACACCCTCGACGGTGATCGCCAATTCTCCCCAACCCTCGGCGGCATGCATCCCGAAGATCCGACCGTATCGGTGATCCTCCTGCCTAAACTCCCGGAATAGAATGGAGCACAGTAGAAAACCACATCAAAATCGCTATCACGCAAAGAATAATTTTGATCGAATAGCGAGACCGAGAGTAAGCAATGGATTTCCGAAACCGTCGCGGGCCCAGCGTGATCCTTCGACGATGCCGAGCAGCCCACCGATCGCATATCAACGCATGACTGCCTGCTTCGATCCTTCTTGAGCACCGGCGATGCCAGGCCTCAGACGGATGATCACGACGGAACCGTCAAGCGTTCATTACCGCCGCCCACCGAATTCCCAGTCGTGGACCTCGATGTCGGCATACCTGTCCAAGGTCAGGACGGCGCGTGCCGCATCCGGGTCCTGCGCCCGGACCAGGAGCGCCGTACCCAGCCATGTGGTGCCGTCGTCGGACAGCAGTGGCCCATACGCGATCAACTCGTCCCGGTCGGATGGCGGGACGAGATCGGCGGCCTGGCCGGAGCCGAGGCCCAGCACCAGATACCGGTTGCCGCCGTCTCGGCCACCGGGGAAATCCCACATGGTGCGCCCCAGCACGTTGCGCCATCGGCGCAGCACCACGTCCCGGTACACACCGGCCTGGTAGTTGGGCTCGTCGAAGACGAACGCCCGCGCAGTGGCGAGATCCGGCAGGTCGACGATGTGCACGCTGCCGGTGGCCGTGTCTCCGCCGGCGTCGAAGGTCGGGCCACGGGCGATCAGCTGCGCCGCGTACCGATCCATGTAGGACCAATGTTCTTCCAGCAGCTCGTCGCGCAGCTTCGCAGAGTCAGGCCGATCGCGGTGGTAACAGAAGAACTCCATGCCGAGAGTTCTTACCATGGCCCAGAGCGACGGCTCCACACTGATCAACCAAGCCATCGTCGGCCCCTCAAGCCTGTTGACCCGTCAGCAGGTGATGCGTGCTCGCCAGGGGCCGCGCATGAGGTTGATCTCGTCGGAGGGTTCGATGCACACCCACGCGCCCGCCAAGGGCAGGCTGCCCTCGATCAGCCACCGGTGACCACGATCACCATCGTGGTGCCTGCCAAGCGACCACGTGCACGATCCCAGAGCACCGGATCCGCCAATGGCTCACAACCGGCACGCAAGCCCGTCCGGCTATCCATACGGGTGTGTGGATGAAGAAGAAAGAGACCACGTGGACGGCTGTCGTGAGCTTGAGTAGGGGTCCGGACGATCCGGCCCTGTGGAGTGTCCCGGTCGACGTCGAGGGACTGGCCTCCCTGGTGTGCAAGCCGCTCACCAACCCTCGGCATGTCCGCGACCTGGCCGCCCTGCTGGCCGAGAAGCGGCCGGTTCGCCGATTGCTGCCACTGCTGGAACGCGTCCCGCTCAGGCTGGACAACTGGGCGGAGCTGGTCGCCTGCCTGATGCAGGAGCTGGTGTTGCGCCGCGTCAATCTGACCCGGGTTCCCGCGGCGGTGCGTTGCGCAGGCGCCCTGCGGGAGCTGGGGCATCCCCTCGCGGGACTGCCTCTCAAGCGATCCAGGGGAGAACGCCACACATACCTCTACGACTTCCCGTGGGCAAGCTACAGCGACTTCTCCGTTCCGGAGCACCCGGAGATCGAGTGGCTTCCCCAGGCCCAGAAAGGCGAGTGGGGGGGATATCGGGAATCCACCCCGTTGTGGGACGCCTGGCTGGCGAAGGTACCGATATGCGAGTCAAGGATCGTGAGCACAAAGCACGACAAGGAGCTCATCTCCTCCGCGGTGCAGCACTGGAGCAGTAGCTGGGCGGAGATCATCGAACTTCCCCGGCGTTTCGATCCCGGGGAGGTGGCGTCGTTGTGGGTGAACGCGTTCCTGCCGGATGCCCACAGAGCCACGGGTGCGCTGAACGGCCAGGTGGCAAGCCTGGGCAGCGTGGTGGGGGAGCTGCTCACCATGGCCTACGGCAATTCCGTCTTCGGGAATGGCTCGCGCGGCGGATACGGCAGGATGAAGGTGTGGCAGTCGATCGCGGGCCTCGTGCGTGCCCCCGCCGACGCGTCCGTCCACCGGGTCAACGAACTCGCCGCCCGATGGACTTGGCTGGCCTTCAAACTCACCCGGCGGGAACCGTACTGGGTGGACCGGGAACTCGCGATCGGCGCGCTCAGCCCGGGCGGGAACGTGCTGAGCCTGCTGGTCTCCCATGACACCGACTGACGCCACAATCTCCTGCGCGACGCGGGGCTGGGAACCGGCCTCGGCACTCTGGGGCTGCTGAACCGACAATTGCGACTGGAACCGTGACGGCATCTCAAGCTCAGAAAGGCCCTCGCTCCGTGGTGGAGTGAGGGCCTCTGATCAGCGGAGGCTCGGGGATTTGAACCCCGGATGGGCGTGAACCCAAACCGCATTAGCAGTGCGGCGCCATAGACCTGACTAGGCGAAGCCTCCCGGCTCAGGAAAGACTACCGGCCAGGCAGCGAGGCGGCAAAGCGAATGCCGCCTCGCTTTCCTCCCGGTCTCCGGAAAAGTTGTCCACAGCCTGTGGGCAACCTCAGGAGCGGCGGATCGCCTCACCTTCGATCTCGATCTTGATCTTCTTGCCGACCATGACACCGCCGGCCTCCAGCGCCTGGTTCCAGGTGAGACCGAACGCCTCACGGTCCAGCTCGGCACTGATCGCGAAGCCGAAGACGTCCTGCCCCCACGGCGATCGCTGGAAGCCCTCGTACTCGACCTTGAGCTCGATCTCCTTGGTGACGTCGCGGATGGTCAGCTCCCCGAGGGCGGTGATCCGGTCACCCGAGTGCCCGGTGATCCGCGTGGTACGGAAGATCATCTCAGGGAACTTCTCCGCGGCGAAGAAGTCCTCGCTCCGAAGGTGTGCGTCCCGGTCGGCGACGCCGGTGTCGACGCTCGCGGTCTTGATGACCGCCTCCGCGGTCGACTCCAGCGGGTCCTCGGCGATGGTGACGCTGCCCGAGAACTCACCGAACCGGCCGCGCACCTTGCTCACCATCATGTGCCGGGCGACGAATCCGATGGTGGTGTGGACGACGTCGAGGTCGAAGGTGCCGGGCGTGGGGAGCGCGATGCCCTCCCAGTCCCGGGTCGCGAGCTGACTGGTAGCCATATGCGGAACTCCTCAATGAGGTTGCCATGCAAATAGTTGCTATGTCAGATATCTACACGAGGACCATTTGCAGTGTCAACTTTCCGCTAGGATGGCGGCATGGAGCTCTTCGAGGACCCGCGCCTCACCGCAATGGGCTTGATCGTCGAGACGCACGAGGGACTGGCGGCCAAGACGGCACCCGCCCTCAGCGAGCACGGCCTGTCCTCCGTCGACTTCGACGCCTTGATCCGGCTCGCCCGTACCCCCGGACGGCGACTCCGCATGAGCGACCTCGCCGCGCAGACCGCCTTCTCGACCAGCGGCATCACCCGCGTGGTGGACCGTCTGGAACGTGGCGGGCTCGTCATCCGGGAGTCCTGCCCCCATGACCGGCGGACCTCGTACGCGGCGCTCACCGAAGCCGGTGCCAAACGACTCGCCGAGGTCGTACCGCAGCACCTGCTGGACCTCGATCGCTGGCTCACCGGCCTGCTCACACCCGAGCAGCTGACGGCGCTGCTGGACGCCCTCCGCGTCATCCGGGACCACGTCCGCCCCTGCGCGACGGCCGGCAGCGACCTCGCCGCGCGGACCGCCGAGCCCTAGACGCCGCTCAACGAGGTGTCGTCCTGCGGCTGACGTTGCCGGGGAACGATCGTCTCGTACGGCTCACACCCCGCCAGGAAACCGCGGAGCTTGGCCACGGCCCGGGAGAGGGTGCTCTTGACGGTGCCCACGTTGATCTCGAGGATTTTGGCGATCTCCGGCTCGGTCAGGTCCTCGTAGTACCGGAGAACGACCACCGCGCGCTGCCGGGGAGGCAGGCGGTCCAGCGCCTCCTGAAGCTGTACGTGCAGATCCCCGTCCGGCTCCGGTGCGACGGACGGTTCGGGCACCTCGTCGAAGAGGTGTTCCCGGAGCCGGCGACGCCGCCACCATGAGATCTGAATGTTGACCATGGCTCTGCGGACATAGCCATCCAGGGCCGCACGCTCCTGGATGCCCTCCCAGGCCAGATAGGTCTTGGTCAACGCGGCCTGCAGGAGGTCCTCGGCATCGGCTCGGTTACCCGTGAGCGTGTACGCCGCGCGCAGCAGGGTCGGTCCCCGCGCCACGACATACTGGCGGAACTCCTCATGCCCGTCGTCGCTCACGATGACGGGAGGCCGTCACTCAGGTACATGTCGTCAGCAGAATCGCACCCTACGGCCTGATTCCGACTGACCGTGGAATCAGGTTTTCCCCTGTCGCCGGCAAAGATCCACCAAGGCGGCCGCCTGCCGCCTGAAGACGTGAGCGGGGATTAGAAATATGACTCATCGCTGATGCGAACTTGTTTCTTGGGTATATATATTTCTACCCGTCACCTGCGAGTTTCCGATAATCCCCTCAAAAGGGGCAACAAACCCCGAGTGCCGTGTGACGCTGTTGACGATGCTCGCCGACAACCCCAGGTTCCTCTTCAACATCGCAGCCGCCACCGGGAGAGGCAATGTCGCACCAGGCCGCCGAACGCCGTAGCGCCATGGCCGCCGCAGCACTCGGCCGTAGCCCCAGTGCTACCTATTCCGCCAATGACACGACTCTCTGTGCAATAACCGGAGAAATTCTCGATATAAGCCCCCATCTCATTATTTTGGAGACACCAGAAGGCGTGGAGAAGCGGCTCGTCATGGCTCCGTGGACCACCGCCTGGCGGGGATCCACCACCTCCCCCAACGATCTCCCGGTGGGCGCCCAGGTGATCCTCCGCACCCAGCGGGCCGGACGCGTCGTCGATCGGATCTGGGCCGACGTCACCAGGGTCAACGGCATCATTCTCAGCATCAACGGCGGCCCGAAGGACCGCACGGTCGAGGTCGACTGCGGCCCGCACCGCGGGCGCCGGACGGTGTCGATCCCCTACCAGACCTCCGGGCGAATCCAGGTCCGCCACCCGCAGTTCGAGCCCGGCTACCTCTTCGACGTGATCGGACTCCGCGAGGAGGGCGTGGTGTCCGCGCGCACGCCCGCGACCTCCCAGCCGCCGTACAAGGCGACCGCGATCCCCCCGGCCTCCCGGGTCTACGGAAGCGTGCCGTCCCGGATCTCCGGGACCGCGACCTGGTACGACGCCTACTTCGAGAACGGCAACCGGGGCGCGGCCTACCCGATGCTGGAGGAGGCCGACACCGGCTGCGCCGATGGAGGGGTCTCCTGCGCCGGCCTGCCCTATCTCGCGATCGGGAGCCTCCTCTACGTCCGCAACGTCTGCACCGGCCGGGCGGCAGCCGTACCCATCGTCGAATGCGGCTGCCTCACCGGAAAGTTCTGCGATCGATGTGTCGAGTGCGGCACCTCCCCACGCGGCCGGATCGTGGACCTTCCGCCGACGACCTTCGTCGAGCTCGGCGGCGACCTGACCTCGGGCTGCTTCAACGCACGGATTGGATTGGGGTGAGACACGGGTGTCGGAGGCGATACGCGCGGCCGGGCTGCCGGTTCTCGCGCTCCTGCTGACCCTCGGCGGGCTGGCAAAGGTGATCACTTCTGGCCGGGAGGCCACCCCTGGGGGCCTGACCAGGCTTGGGCCGGCCATCCTGATCCGGGAGACCTGGCGTGCACCCGCGATGGTCAGCTGCGCGCTAGGCGAGTTCACCTTGGCGGCGCTGCTGATGGCCGGGACGCACTCCCTCGTCAGGTGGCTGACCGCCGCGTTCTTCGCGGTCTCCACCTTCGTCCTGGTGGAACTGCGCAGACGCCGCCCGGACGTCGGCTGCGGATGCTTCGGCGAGGTCAGCTCCACCCCCGTGGGCCTGCGCGCGATATCCCGGACGGTCGTGCTGACGCTCCTGGCCCTTGGCACCGTCGGGGTCCATCAGTCCGGCTGGCAGCTGGTCAGCGGACTCGGCCTCCTCCACGTGCTCGGCCTGGCCGTGGTCGTCGGGACCCTCCTGCTGGTCTCACCCGAGCTTGAGGAGACCGTCGCCCGGCTCCGGTATCAGGCTCCCTGTGAGCTCCGGCCGGTCGACCATGGCCGGGGCCTGGAGAAGCTCCGTAGCAGCGCGACCTGGCGCACGCACCGGCCGCTGCTGACCTCCGACCGGTACACCGACAGCTGGCGTGAACTCTGCTGGCGCTTCATGGTCTTTCCCGGCGAGGCCGAGGGCAGGCCGGTCGACGTGGTGTTCGCCGTGTTCCTCAGCGGACGCCGGCCCCCGATCCGGGTCGCCGTGATCGATTCGGACAGCCGGAACGTGGTCACTCTGCAGGAATCTATTGCTCTATCCGCTGGACACTAGAAGGCGTTAGATCTCGCGAGACCGGTCGGCCCCGCGCTCAGATCGGCTGAGCGCGGAGGAACCTGCCGAAGTGCGGCACCGTGAAGGCGATGAGCCCGCGTTCGGCGCTGTAGATCAGCCCTTTCTTGATCAAGCTGTCCCGGGCCGGGGAGAGGCTGGACGGCTTGCGCTTCAGCGTCTCGGCGACGTCCGAGGTGAGTACGGGCTCGTCGCCGATCGAGGCCATGGCGTGCATGTACTCCCGCTCCGCGGGTGTGGCCCGTTCATAGCGGCTGCCGAAGAAGCCGACCGCCAGCTCCCCTTCCGCCTCGGGGGCGGCCACCTTGACGTCGTCCGCGGTGATCGGGCTGGCGGGCGCGAGGTCCCACGCGACCTTGCCGTACGCCTGGACGAAGTAGGGGTAGCCGTCGGCCGCCTCGTACAGCGCGTCCAGCGCCTCCTCCGTGAACTCGACGTCCTCCCTGGCCGCCGGCGCGATCAGGGCGAGGTCCGCCGCGGCCCGGTCCAGCCGGTCGATCCGGGCGTATCTGAACAGTCGCTCCGAATAGCTCTTGCTCGCCGAGAGCACACCGGGCAGGTGCGGGAGTCCGGCGCCGACGACGATCAGCGGTCCCCCGCTCTGGGAGAGCTCGTGGCAGGCGGCGCAAAGCGCCGAGACGTCCACGGCCTGGACGTCCTGCATCTCATCGATGAACAGGGCGATCCCCACGCCGAGGTCGGTGGCGACGGAGGCCGCGTCCACGAAGAGCTCGGTGAGGTCGATCTCCAGGTCGCCGGAGTCGGCCCGTCCCCTGCTCGCCGGCACGTCGATACCGGGGGACCAATGAGAGGTGCCCTTGGCCGCCTGCGGGTCCCGCATGGCGAACGCCTTGAGGACGCCGAGGAACCCCTCGATCCGCTCGGGGGCCCGGTGGCGGGGCGCCAGCTCCCGTACGGCCATGTGCAGCGCCGAGGCGACCGGACGCCGGATCGACTGCTCAGGCCGAGCCTCGATCTTTCCGGTGCCCCAGAGTCGCTGCATCGCCATCGACCTGAAGGTGTTGAGCAGGACGGTCTTGCCGACGCCCCGCAAGCCGGTCAGGACCATGCTGCGCTCGGGGCGGCCTCGGGCCACCCGCTCAAGCACGATCTCGAACTGCCGTAGCTCGCGATCGCGACCGGCGAGCTCGGGCGGGCGCTGACCGGCACCGGGGGCGTAGGGATTGCGCACGGGATCCACGTTCTCGGACTTTATTGCCGGGTATTGCGGCCGACCTAGATTTCCGTAGAAAGTGCTACGGCGTGTCGCATGACGCGCATGACGACGAGCTTCGAGCATGACCATGGAAGCCCCCTCGTGCGATCGAACTTCCGTTCGACCATAGCGCAACGAGGCATCGTTCCGGGCGACTTTGGTGACTTAACTCGCCACCACTTCGAACAAGTATTCAGTCTCGGACCGTCAAGCCCATGGAGCGGGCGGTCCCTGCGATGATCTTTTCCGCCTGGTCCAGGTCGGCGGTGTTGAGGTCGGGCAGCTTCCGCCTGGCGACCTCACGCAGCTGTTCCCGGCTGATCACCGCGACCGACTGGGCACCCGGCCGGGGGGATCCCTTCTCGATCGCGGCCACCTGCCTGAGCAGGGATGCCGTCGTCGGCATCTTGACGACCAGCTCGAAGGTGCGGTCCTCGTAAACCGTCAGGACGGCGGGGACGACATGCCCACGCAGATCCTGGGTGGCCGCGTTGTACTGCTTGCAGAACTCAATGATGTTGACACCGAGCGGGCCCAGATCCTTGCCGACGGTCGCGGGACTGGCCGCGCCCGCCTGCGCCTGAATCTTCGCAACCCGGGTGATTTTCTTCTTGGTCGCCATGGCTCGCACACTAAAGTCTCCAGTTACTGGAGGCTCAAATGGATTTGTACTCGATAGGACGGCTGGCCCAGCTGACCGGACTCCCGGTGAAGACCATCCGCTACTACTCCGACATCGGGGTGCTCCCCGAGTCCGATCGGTCGAACGGCGGATACCGCCTGTACGGGGACGACAGCCGGGCCCGGCTGGAGCTGGTCCGGACACTGCGCGATCTCGGCGTCGACCTCACCACGATCCGCCGGCTGGGCGAGCCGCCGAACTCCCTCGAATCGATCCTCCGCCTGCAGCTACGCGCCGTGGAGGCGCAGCTGAAGGCGCTCCAGCGGACCCGTGCGGTGTTGCGTACGGCGCTGAAGGACGGTGCGCCCACCGATCAGGATCTCAACCGCCTCAACGCCTTCGGCCGGCTCGGCGGCGCCGATATCACCGCTCTCGTCGACGAGTTCGTCGAGGAAGTCGTCGGGGACAGCGAGGCGAAACGGGATTGGCTGGGCTGCCGGCTGCACGCGATGATCCCGGAGCTCCCCGACGAGCCGTCCGTCGAACAGCTCGACGCGTGGCTTGAAGTCATCGCGCTCCTGTCCGACCCCGGCTTCCGGGAGAGTCAGCAGTCGGTGGGCTCAGACTTCTGGGAAACCATGACCGAATCGAAGATGCGGGCCTGGGCGGCGGCGCATCAGGCTGTGCTCGACGAGGCCGCCGCGGCCCTGCGCGCGGATGTGCGCCCGGACTCCCCGGAGGCGGTGCCGATCCTGCGCCGGATCACCGCCGTCATGGCCCGGGGCACGGGGGCCCGGGACGACGCCGCGTTCCGCGCGTCGATGCTCCGGGGGTACGAGGAGCACGACCCTCGCGGGGAGCGGTACTGGCAGTTGATCTCGGTGATCAACGGCTGGGAATGGCCTCGGGTGGAGACCGTCGCCCACCGCTGGATCCACGCCGCGCTCCGCGCCCAGCAGGAGTTGTGACAGACATCACAATTTCCTGACATATCCCCCAGAGGCTCGGAGGTCGACACGGCGATCTCCGGCAAATGATCGGGTTGCCGGGAATCAGCCCCGTAACCTGGGCTTTTAGGACCAGGCATCGGGAATCGTGATGGTACACAAGCACCGTAAAGCACTCGCCGTCGCCGGGCTGGCGCTCGCCCTGACCGCCTGCGGCAAAGGCGGCTCCGTGAGCGCTCCGGCGATGATGGACCCCACGACCGGCACACCGTCGGCCCCGGCGACCGCGACCCCGACGGCGCAGACCCCGCAGGCGTTCAAGGCCGAGGTCACCCCGATCAGGCGGGAGCAGGTCAAGCACTCCTGGCGCCCCGGGTGCCCCGTACCGTTCACCCAGCTCCGCATGATCACCATGACCTACTGGGGTTTCGACGGCCAGCCGCACACCGGTCACCTGGTGGTCAACGCCGCGGTCACCCAGGACGTCATCAAGGTGTTCAACAAGCTGTACGACATGCGGTTCCCGATCAAGCGCATGGAGCCGGTGGACACCTACCGCGGCAGCGACTTCGACTCCATCGAGGCCGACAACACCTCGGCGTTCAACTGCCGCAAGGCGACCGGGTCCAGCAACTGGTCCAACCACTCGCTCGGCACCGCGATCGACCTCAACCCGCAGGAGAACCCGTACGTCTACTCCGGGGGGCGGGTCGCCCACGCCAACGCCAGGCAGTTCTCGACCCGTCCGCTGGACAAGCCCGGAGTGGTCAATCCCGGTGACCGGGTGGTGAAGGCGTTCGAATCGATCGGCTGGGGCTGGGGCGGATACTGGTCAGGTATCAAGGATTATCAGCACTTCTCATCATCAGGCGACTGACGGCCTCGCCGCCTGGTGGGACGGGGCAGGCCAGATGGCGGCTAGCGACGGTGACGGATGGGCGCTCTGCGCCCGTGGTCATCGGCATTGGGGGATCTTCGGCGCGTCCGGCCTGCTCGTCGTGCACCGGGACACCGGCGGGTCCACCCATGTGCTGATGCAGCACCGTTCGTTCGACAGCCATCACGGGGGCACCTGGGCCCTGCCCGGCGGCGCGCGGGACAGCCATGAGAGCTCCGTGGAGACGGCCCTGCGCGAAGCCGCCGAGGAGGCGGCCATCGCCCGCGGCGACCTCCGCGTCCAGGGCGTCTACCTGGACGACCACGGCGGCTGGTCGTTCGAGACCGTCATCGCCGCGGCCTCCGTCAAGATCGAGGCCCGGCCCGCCAACGGGGAGAGCATCGAGCTGCGCTGGCTTCCGGTCGCCGACGTCGCGGCGCAGCCGCTCCATCCGGGCTTCGCGGAGACCTGGCCCGCGATCATGCATGTGCTCCGTCCGCTGCGGATCGTCCTCGACGCCGCCAACGTCGTCGGCTCCCGGGCCGACGGCTGGTGGCGGGACCGGGCGGGGGCGGCGACCCGGCTCCTCACCGAGGTGAGCGCTCTCGCGGCTTACGGCGTGCGCGCGCTGCCCGGGGACAACCAGCCGACCCGCGTGTTCCCCCGGTTCACCGTCGTGGTCGAGGGCGCCGCCCGGACCGCGCGGTCCACCGGCGAGATCGACGTGGTCGCGGCACCCGGCTCCGGGGACGACGCGATCGTGGACGCCGTCCGCTACGCCGCTCCTTGGGAGAGGGTCCTCGTGGTCACGGCCGATCGGGCCCTGCGGAGCCGGTGCCTGGCGCTCGGAGCCTCCGTCGTCGGCCCCCGGTGGCTGCTGGAGCAGCTACCCGCGCCGTCATGAATCGGCGTTCGCCCACTTCTTCCACGGGATCTGCCAGTAACCCCAGCCGTTGTCCCACTCCAGCTCCCGGTCGGTCCCGGTGATGACCACGACGTCACCGCGCTGGGTCATGTTGTAGTACCAGGCCGCGGTGGCGGGTGCGACGTTGATGCAGCCGTGGCTGACGTTGCGGCGGCCCTGCGCCCAGGTGTTTCCGAGCGCGTGCACGTACTCCCCGCTGTTGGAGATCCGGATGGCGTGGTTCACGGTCAGCTTGTAGTACTCGGGATCGCCGGGCTTGCGACCCGGTGAGGTCATCACCACCGGGTTCTCCCTCGACATCGTCAGGTGCACACCGCTGGTCGTGGTGTACTCCCGGGTGGTGGCCTTGCCCGCGCTGATCGGGATGCGCTTGAGCTGCTTGCCGTCGCGCTTCACCGTCATGTGGAAGGTCCGGGTGTTGACCGTGGTGATCTGAGCGGCGCCGATCTCAAACTTGTGCTCGAAATCTTCAATGCCGTAGGTGTTTGCGCCTGCCTTGACCCCGGCGAGATTCGCCTGGAACGTCACCTTCTGGTGGGCCGGCCAGTAGGTCTTGGTGCGATAGATCACCAGCTTGGGGTCGATCCAGCGCCACGCCCCCTCGACCGGCTTCTCCGCGTCCACCCGCAGCGCCCGCTCCACCGCCGCCCGGTCCCGTACCGGCGCCGAGAACCGGACCATGATCGGCATGCCGACCCCGACCTTCTCCCCCCGGATACCCGGCGTCACGTCCGCCACCTTCACCGTGGAGGCCGGTTTGAGCGCCCGGAAACCGCTCTTCGCGGTGGTGACCGTACCGGCGCCGTTCTTCGCCGTCGCGGTCACCGTGTACCGCGCCGAGGGCACCAGATTCCGGTCGGCCCGCCATTCGGTCCGGTCTCCGTTGAACTCGCCCGGCACCTTCTTGCCGGCCGCCCTGACGTCGACGGTCTCCAGACCGCCGCCCACCACACGAACGACCACACCCTGTTCGGGCTTGGCCGCAGCCGTCCCGTCCACCGGCGTGATCTCGACCTTCGCGGCCGGGACCTGGGTCGGTGCGGGCCCCGCCGCCCCCCGCTGCCCCGACGTCTCCTGACACCCGGCAAGGAGAAGCACGGCTACGCCGAACACCCCCGCGAGCACCCCACCCCGGGTCATACTTCGCCCCCGTAGATCAAACCCCTAAATCATAATAATTCGCCCATGGTACTTCACTCCGTCTTGACCGAATCAGCATCATCAGTGGAATGTGCCGACGAAACAGAAGCTCAACGCGGCTCCGGCCACCCGTCTCCCGGGTACTCACCTACTCCGAAGGCTTGAGTCACGGGACCGGAGGATCCTCCCAACGGACGACGACACACCGTCCATAACTTGCGAGGCTGGTAGGGATGAAGGTACTGGTCGTCGGCGCTGGGATCGGCGGGCTCGCGGTCGCGCACGCGCTGCTCGCGCACGGGCACGAGGTCGAGGTGTTCGAACAGGCCGCCGCGCCGCCGGGCGGCGGCACGGCGGTCACGCTCTGGATGAACGGATCGGGGATCCTCGGCTCCCTCGGCGTCCCCCTCCACGGCATCGGCCGCCGGATCGACGCCCTCGGATCCAGGACGTCCGACGGCAGCCCCCTGGGCCGGATCGACATGGCCCGGGTCGCCAAACGGTTCGGGGCGCCGAGTGTCACCGTGCCGATTCACCGGCTGGTGAACCGGCTCGCCTCCGCGCTCCCCGCGGGCCTTCTCCGGTACGGCGCGAGCGTGGTCTCCCTGACCGACCACGGCGGGACGATCGAGATCACCCTCTCCGACGGCGGTACGGCCGCCGGCGACGTGCTCATCGGGGCGGACGGCCCGAACTCGATCATCCGCCCGGCGATGACCGATGCCGGCTCACCCCAGTTCACCGGCCGGGCGACCTGGCAGGGGGTGACGGCCCTCCCCGTCGACATCGCGTTCGGGAACACCGGGCTCACCATCGTCGGTGAGGAGGGCTCCTGCGGGCTGATGCCCGCCGGTGAGAACCTGCTCCAGTGGTGGTTCGACATCCGGTGGCCGTCGGCCCAGCCGCCGTCGGGCTCGCCGCTGCGGGAACTCCGGCGCAGATTCGGGCACTGGGCCTCCCCCGTCCCGGAGATCCTCGCCATGATCGACGATGAGGACGTCGGTTTCCATCCGCATTTCCGGCATCGGGTGCCGTACCTGTGGGGACGCGGCCGGGGAACCCTGCTGGGCGACGCGGCCCACACGATGCCGCCGTCCCTGGCCCAAGGGGCGAACCAGGCGCTTGAAGACGCCTGGGTGCTCGCGAGCCTGCTGCCGCGATCGGGTGATCCCCAGGCCGCCCTCAGGGAGTACGCGGCGCTGCGCTGGCGCCGGGCGGCCCTCGCCTCCCGGCTCGCCGACGTCGGGGTCACCCAGCAGGGCAGCTCGGTCGAGCGGCTGGCCTTCGTCCCCGACCGGGTGAAGACCTGGGCCTTCGGCACCATGCTCCGCAGCATCAGCAACTATCTGGGCGGAAGCCCGGCCCACCCGGTCGCGACCGCGGACCCCTCCCCCGACCCGGCGGCCCGGCCCGGAGTTTACGCACCACCGAACCCGTAAACCCCGCGACCCGCTAAGGTGGTGGTGCGTTTGGGAGGGTTCGCATAGTGGACGAGTGCAGGCGCCTTGAAAGCGCCCGGGCCAGCAATGGTCCCGTGGGTTCGAATCCCACACCCTCCGCCACCGGACATCATCCCTGAGCTGCGAAACGGTTCAGGAGCCTTCCGCCGCACACCGATCCCGCGGCGCCCCGGTGAAGCCGGCGGAAGATCCCTTTGCTGAACGGCCGACGCAGGCCGGCGGCCGTACCCGCCGCACCGATCACACCTCGGAGAACCCGTCTCCGACCGCCGCGGACAGCCGGAGGTAGGCGGTCCGCGTGGCCTGCTGCAGGCGTTCGAGGTCGATCTCGGCGCCCTCCTCCAGATGCGGGTCGTACGGCACCCGCACGACCGCCCGGCAGCGTGCGGCGAAGTGCGACTCCAGACGGTCCAGGTCGACGCTCGACTTGGACCGCGGCCGGACCATGGAGAGCACCACGGTCGCCGAGCGGACGAGATTCGCGTGGTGGTGGGCCTCCAGCCAGTCCAGCGTGGCCGAGGCCGCCCGCGCGCCGTCGACGGACGGGGAGCTGACCAGGACGATCTGGTCGGCGAGCCCGAGGACACCGGTCATCGCCGAGTGCAGCAGGCCGGTTCCGCAGTCGGTGATGCAAATGGAGTAGAAGTTCTCCAGCAGCCGGGCCACCGAGCGGTAGTCCGCGGCGCTGAACGCCTCGGAGACCGCCGGATCCCGGTCGGATGCGAGCACCTCAAGCCGGGACGGAGCCTGTGAGGTGAAGGCCCGCACATCGGCGTACCGCTGGATCTGCCCTTGTTCGTTGAGCAGGTCCCGCACCGTGGCCGCGGTCTCCAGCTCCAGCTTGTCCGAGAGGGTGCCCCGGTCGGGGTTGGCGTCGACGGCGATCACGCGGTCGCCGCGGACCTGGGCGAGCATCGCGCCGAGCCCGACCGTGGTGGTGGTCTTGCCCACCCCGCCTTTGAGGCTGAGCACGGCCACCCGGTGATGGCCGCGCGTCACCGGGGTGCGCGCCCGGGCCATCAGGTCGCGCCGCCTCAGCTCCTCGGGCGACTCCCCGGGCCGGATAAGCCCCACCGAGGCCCGGTAGATGAGCCTGCGCCATCCGCTGGACGGTCCCTCCCTGCGGTCACGACGCGGCAGGAAGGGGTCGTCCAGCTCCGGCGTGGGAGCCATGGGTTTCCTGGAGACCGGCCGCCGAGGCTCGCTCTCCACCGCGGGTTCGGCCGCCGGGGTGACCGGCCTGACCGGCGGCTCGGCCGCCACGGGACGGACCGGTGACTCCGCCGGCGGCGCGGGGAGCGGGTTGTAGGCGTACCGCGGCGCTTCGACGACCGGATCCCTGGGCTCCGCCGCAGGCCGTACCGCCTCCGCAGGCGGAATCGGTTCCGGCGCCGAACCCCTCGGGTGGTCGGCGGCCCGCTCGAACCGGGCCGCCTCCCCGGCGGCGCCCTGGGGCGCGACGTCGGCGACGGGACGCGGTACGGGCTCCGGCCGGGGTGGCGCCGCCGGCGCCTCGACCGGACCGGCGGATGCGGCGACGGGCTGCTCCGGTGCCGGCCGGACCGGCAGGGGGTGGGGTTGCGGCTGCGCGCGCAGGGAGCCGAACGCCTGGGTCCACTCGTTGCCGATGGCCTCGAACCGGGGGGAGGCGACCGTACGGCGAGGGGGCTCCGCCGCCTGAGGCGGATCGTCCGGCGGGTCGGCGGCCGGCGGGCTCGACGGCGCCTCGGCGGACGTGCCGGGCGCCTCCGCGACGGGTGCCGGCTCCTTGTGGAGGGCGGCCGACGGGTGCGGTTCCTCCGGCCGTACCGTTCCAAGGCTCGGCGAAGCCGGGGGAGGCTCCACCGCCACCGGCTCGGCGACCTCCGGCACCGCGATCGGCGACGGCTCGGGAGGCGGTGCGGGCCGCGCCGCGCTCGGCGCCACGGGGGCCTCGGGCTCCGCCTTGGGCGCGGCGGCCGGGGGATCGGTGTCGTGAACGGGCGCCGGGGTGGCACGAGGCCCGTACACCGAGTCGACGACCGCCCGGAAGAGCGGCGGCGGGACCGGGCGCCGGTCCTTGGGTACGGCCAGCCACGGGTCCTTGGGGTAGGGGGACGGTGTGGCCGCCGGAGTTTCGCCGGGTGCCCCCGGGCTCTCCTTGCTGATGGCGTCGAGCCAGGCGAGCTGCTCTTCGAGCGAGTGCGAGTCCTCACGATCGTGTCTGGCCACCGATTCTCCCTCGGGCCGGGCGCTGGGGCAGCAACCAGGCAAGACTATTCCCCATATCGGGGTGTCCACCTGACATAAGCCTGCCTCGACATACTCATCTAGCGCATGAGTCACACGGGTCGCATCCGTTCTCAATTAACGTGGTCATCATGCACGCGATCGTGATTGCCGAACCCGGTGGCCCCGAGGTACTCCGGTGGCGCGAGGTTCCCGACCCCCGTCCCGGACCCGGCGAGGTCGTGATCGACGTCGTCGCCTCGGCGGTGAACCGGGCCGACCTGCTGCAGCGGCGGGGGCTCTACGATCCCCCGCTCGGCGAGTCGCCCTATCCGGGATTGGAGTGCTCAGGGCGGATCAGTGAGATCGGCGAGCAGGTCGAGGGGTGGCGGATCGGCGACGAGGTGTGCGCGCTGCTGGCGGGCGGCGGTTACGCCGAGCGGGTGGCCGTCCCGGCCGAGCAGCTGCTCCCCGTGCCCACCGGCACCGTGCTCCGCGACGCGGCGGCACTGCCCGAGGTGACCTGCACCGTCTGGTCGAACGTGTTCATGGTGGCCAGGCTCCGCAGGGGCGAGACCCTGCTCGTGCACGGCGGTGCGAGCGGCATCGGCACCATGGCGATCCAGCTGGCCAAGGCCTTCGACGCACGCGTGATCACCACCGCCGGATCCCCGGGGAAACTCGCCCGATGCCGCGAGCTCGGCGCCGACGTCACCGTCGACTACCGCACGGAGGACTTCGCCGAGATCGCCCGGGATCAGGCGGATGTGATCCTCGACATCATGGGCGCGAAGTACCTCGGGCGGAATGTGACCGCGCTCGCCTCCGGCGGCAGGCTCGTGGTGATCGGACTCCAGGGTGGCACGGTCGGCGAACTCGACCTACGCTCGTTGATGTCCAAGCGCGCCGCCGTTCACGCCACCACCCTCCGGACCCGGCCGGTCCCGGAGAAGGGGGTGATCGTGAAGGGTGTCCGGGAGAACGTCTGGCCGTTGATCGAGGCCGGAGCCGTCCAGCCCGTCGTCCACGCGGCGGTCCCCATGGCGGACGCCGCGCGGGCGCATCGGATGCTGGAGGCCGGCGAACAGGTCGGCAAGATCGTTTTAATCGTGTAAGCCCCACTGCCCGTTATCGGCCAGACTTGACACATGGACCAGCCCATGAACGCAGAGAACCAGAGCATCCCCCACGTCGTCGTGGTGGGTCCCGAAGGCATGACGGTGCGGGACGAGAACGGCGAGCAGGAAGAACGGCCGATCACCGATCTGGTGGAGCAGCCGGCCAAGGTCATGCGTATCGGCAGCATGATCCGTCAGCTCCTCGAAGAGGTCCGCGCCGCCCCCCTGGACGAGGCGAGCCGCAAGCGGCTCAAGGACATCCACCAGAGTTCCATCAAGGAGCTGGAGGACGGACTCGCCCCCGAACTCGTCGACGAGCTGGAGCGGCTCTCCCTGCCGTTCACCGACGACGACCAGGGCAGCCCGCCGAGCGAGGCGGAGCTCCGGGTCGCCCACGCACAGCTGGTCGGCTGGCTGGAAGGGCTCTTCCACGGCATTCAGACCACGCTCTTCGCCCAGCAGATGGCGGCGCGGGCCCAGCTTGAGCAGATGCGCCGCGCCCTGCCCGGCGGGCTCTCCCTCCAGGACGACTCGGGCCACCCCCGCGGTGGTTCGGGACCTTACCTGTAAAGCTTCTCCAGGACCTGCGCCACTCCGTCGTCGTTGTTGGCCGCCGTCACATGGTGGACGACGGCCAAGACATCGGGATGCGCGTTGGCCACCGCGTAGGACGTGCCCGCCCACATCAGCATGGGCAGGTCGTTCGGCATGTCGCCGAAGGCGACCACATCCCGGGCGTCGACCCCGTGCTCCACGGCGAGCTGCGCGAGCGCGGTGGCTTTGGTCACACCGTGGGCGCTCATCTCGACCAGACCGCGGCTACCCGAGTAAGTGGCGGTCACCAGGTCGCCCACCAGCTCGGTCACCAAGGCGTGCAGGGTGCCGGGCCCCATGCCGGGGTGCTGGGCGAGCAACTTGGCGCAGGGACGGGCGACCAGCTCGGCGAGGTCCAGGCCGGCGTCCGCGACGGAGAGGGAGTCCCACGGGCCCAAGTCGAACCCCGGCCCGTGCGCGAAACCCCGCTCGTATTCCACCGAGAAGGCGAGCTCGGGCATGCCCCGGCGCAGCCGCCGTACCACCGCGTCCAGAATCTCGGGCCGGATCAAGACGGACTTGACGATTTTCTCGGTATGGAGGTCGTAGACGAGGGCGCCGTTGGCGCAAACGGCGAGCCCCCGATGTTCCACAGCCGCCACCACATCGGCCATCCACCGAGGTGGGCGGCCGGTGACGAATATCAACAGCGCGCCTGAGGCCTCGATGCGGCTAAACGCCGCGGCCGTGCGCGGTGACACCGTGCCGTCGGCGCGCAATGCCGTGCCGTCAAGGTCCGTGGCGACGAGGAGGGGGATACGCATAACACTGTCTAGTGTGCCCTGTGGGCGGTTGACACCGATCACCGGGGAATGTTGAGGACATGGGGAACACGGGCTGTCTCGATGGTGTTAGATGTGGTGACGTTGTATTAGCTCTTCCCGATGTGAAAACCCAGCGTGAGCGTCTGAGCACCCGGGAGCTGTACGACACACCCGGGGTTCGTGACGTGCGGATCCCAAGATCCTTCCCTAAGGGAGAGCAGTAAATGGCTATGGGCACCGTCAAGTGGTTCAATTCTGAGAAGGGCTTTGGTTTCATCGCCCCCGACGGGAACGAGCCTGACGTGTTCGTTCACTTCTCCGAGATCGTCGGCTCCGGTTATCGGAGCCTGGAGGACGGCCAGCGGGTGGAGTTCGAGATCACGCAGGGCCAGAAGGGCCCGCAGGCGTCTCAGGTCCGCGCTATCTGACGACCGCGGTTATCCGCTGATTTGGGGGTAAAAAACCCCCAAATCACAGCAATATCAATTTGAGGGACGGGTGCTCAAACCCTACGAGCACCCGTCTTTCCGCTACTACCGCCCCTGAATCGGCTCAAGCACATCAAGGCCGACATAAGGCCGCAATGCCTTCGGAACCACCACCGAGCCATCGGCCTGCTGATGATTCTCCAGAATGGCGACGATCCACCGCGTCGTGGCCAGTGTCCCGTTGAGCGTGGCGACATGGGCCGGCTTGGCGTCGCCCTCCCGGGAGCGCACCCCGAGGCGCCGCGCCTGGAACTCGGTGCAGTTGGAGGTCGAGGTGACCTCGCGGTAGGTCCCCTGGGTGGGAATCCACGCCTCGCAGTCGTACTTACGCGCCGCACTGGAGCCCAGGTCACCCGCCGCGACGTCGATCACCCGGTACGGGATCTCCACCTTGGCGAGCATCTCCTTCTCCCACGCCAGCAGACGCAGATGCTCCTCATGCGCGTCCTCCGGCCGGCAGTAGGAGAACATCTCCACCTTGTCGAACTGGTGTACCCGGATGATGCCCCGCGTGTCCTTGCCGTAGGAGCCGGCCTCCCGCCGGAAACACGACGACCATCCGGCGTACCGCCTCGGCAGCGACTTGGCGTCCAGGATCTCGTCCGCGTGGTAGGCCGCGAGCGGCACCTCGGACGTGCCGACCAGGTAGAGGTCGTCGTTCGGCAGGTGGTAGATCTCCGAAGCGTGCGCGCCGAGGAAACCGGTGCCCGCCATGGCCTCCGGCTTCACCAGCACCGGAGTGATCATCGGAATGAACCCGGCCTCGATCGCCTGCTGCATCGCCATGTTCAGCAGACCGAGCTGGAGCCGCGCGCCGACGCCGGTGAGGTAGAAGAAGCGCGCCCCGGAGACCTTGGCCCCCCGCTCGGTGTCGATCGCGCCGAGCCGCTCGCCCAGCTCCAGATGATCACGCGGGGTGAAATCGAACTCTCTGGGGATCCCCACGTGCTCCAGCACGACGTAGTCGTCCTCGCCCCCCGCGGGGGCCCCGTCCTCGACGAGGTTGGGCACCGTGGAGAGCAGGTCGTCGAGTTCCCTGCCGAGCCGCTCGGACTCGGCCTCGGCCGACTTCACCTGCCCGGCCAGATCCTTGGCCTGCTCCAGCAGCGCGTTCCGCTCCTCGCCGGAGGCCCGCGAGACCGACTTGCCGATGCTCTTCTGCTCGGCACGGAGCGACTCGAACCGGCTCAGCGCGTCCCTGCGCCGTTCGTCCAGGTCGAGCAGGGCGTCGACGACGGAGTCGTCCTCGCCTCTGACGCGCTGCGAGGCGCGCAGCCGGTCGGGGTCCTCTCGGAGGGCACGTAGGTCAATCACAGCACGAAGGCTACCGTTGCGCGCCGAAGACCTGCGATCCCATTGCCGGTTTGCTCAGACTCCGCCGGCTCGGATCCGCTTCAGCCAGCCGGCCGCCTCGGTGAAGTCGGCCTCCGCCGTCCCCTTGCGGATCGCCGGCGCCACACCGTCCGCCCGCGCGTAGCTGCCCAGGAACCGCACGTGTCCGCATACCCTGCGCAGTCCCATCAGCGCCTCGGCGACCCTGGAATCGGCGATGTGCCCCTCGCAGTCGATGGAGAAGCAGTATCGGCCGATCCCGTCCCCGGTGGGGCGGGACTGGATCCAGGTGAGGTTGACGCCGCGGACCGAGAACTCCGCCAGGATCTCCTGGAGCGCACCCGGGTGGTCGTCTCGGATGTAGGCCACCAGCGACGTACGGTCCACGCCGGTGGCCGCGGACAGCGGGCCTGGCGGACGGACCACCAGGAACCTGGTGACCGCGTCGGAACGCTCGCCGATGTCGGTGGCGAGCGCCTCCAGGCCGTACCGCTCACCGGCGATCGGGGCGGCGATGGCCGCGTCGTAGGGTGAGCCCACCTCGGCGACGGTCATGGCCGCGCCGGCCGTGGACCCCGACTGCAGGACCTCCGCGTGGGGCAGGTGGGCGGCGAGGAACGTACGGCACTGCGCGTGCGCCACCGGGTGGGTGAGGATCCGCTTGACCGACTCCAGCGTCGTCCCGGGGCGGACGAGCAGGGCGAAACGCACCGGAACCAGCACCTCGGCCGTGATCAGCAGCGGGGCGCCCGCGCTGAGCTCGTCCAGAGTGACCGTGACCGGCCCTTCGATGGAGTTCTCCACGGGGACCACGGCCCCCGAGACGTGGGCCTGGCGTACGGCCTCAAGCGCGGCGGCCACGGTCGGGTAGGGGAGACCGCGTGCGTCGGGCGCGTACGACCGCAGGGCCGCTTCGGTGAACGTCCCTTCGGGTCCCAGGTAGGCGAGAGTGGTCATGAATCCAGATTAGAGGCACGCACAAACGCACGAGGACTCAGCGCGCCCCTTCGCCGCGTGTCCGCAGACTCCCGGGCCTGCCCGGCTCGACGTCCGGCCCGAGCCCGAGCCGCGCGGCCCGTACCGCCTGCTCCTCCTCGGGGGAGAGCGGCTGGACGCCCCGGCCTCCCCGGATCGGGCGCACATAGGTCCGGGTCTCGGATCGACCGTTGATGGAGGTGAGCGCGATCCCGTCGCCCAGACTGTTGATCAGCGCCACGGAGAAGGAGAGCCGCCCGGACATCTCCTCCAGCGCGTCGTACCGGTAGACGGCGACGTCCCGGATCGCCCGTGGATCGACTCCGGCTCCGCGGGTCGACGCCGCCTGGCGTGCCATCAGGTCCAGGCACTCCCGGACGACACCCCGTGCCCGCCGGCAGGCGTAGGCCCCCAGGCAGATGCCGAGGACCCCGGTGACGAGCCCCGCGACAGCCGTGAATGTGAGCAGCACACCACAAAGAGTAACGACTACGTCAAGTGATTGCTTGAGTACCGTTTAGGGAGCCAATATCCAAGGACCCAGACGAGCGCCACCGCGCCCAAACCGAAGGCGTTCTGCACGATACGACCGGCCACCGGGCTCAGCGCCGTGATCTCGGCTGCCCGAAGCGACACCCCCCACCAGGGGATGGTCAGCGTGTAATAGAGCCAGACACCCCCGGCGACCAGAAGACGGACCCGGTCCCGGCCGCTGCCGACCAGCGCTCCGAGGACGACGACGATCCAGGCGAAGTGGTGAATCCAGGAGACCGGGGAGAGCAGCAGAGCCATGAGCCCGGTGAGCGCCACCCCGGTGACCTCGCCCCAGCTCGGCGGCGCCCCCGGGGACAGCAGGCCGCCCGGGGCCGGGGTGGTCCCGATCAGCGCGACCCGGCGTGCGGCGCGGAAGCCGTACCAGGCCACGACGGCGACGAGCGTCAGCCACAGGACGGTGGTGAGCAGATCCGGCAGGTAGACGCGGAGCAGCATCCCGCGCATCGACTGGTTTGTCGTGGCTTTGTTGGATCCGAGGCGCTCCGAGTCGAGCAAGGCGTCGAACCAGAAGGTCGCGGCATCCCCGGGAATGATGAGAAAGGGGATGATCGTCAGGATCGCCGCGGTGGACGTCGCGACGATCGCCGCCCGGCGCCGTCCCGTCATCCAGAGATAGATCAGGAAAACGCCGGGAGTGAGTTTGATCGCGGTGGCGAGGCCGATGAGCACCCCGCGCGGCCACCGAGACCGTCCTCCAGGGCGTTCGCGGATGGCGCAATCCGCCAGGCAGAGCGCCACCAGCAGGATGTCCACCTGCCCGAACCTGGTCTGATCCCGCATCGGCATCAGATAGGCCGTCACCACCACCACGGCCGCCAGCATCAGCGGCGCCCACCGGCCCACCCGGTCCAGCAGCGGACGGAACGCGAAGTACACCGTGACGGCCAGCGCCAGATAGATCCCCGCCACCCACACCCACTGCGCCGTCGGCCAGGACATCCACGCGAGCGGGGCGGCGAGCAGCGCGGAGATCGGCGGATAGGTGAACGGCAACAGCTGCGGCGCCGGTGTGATGAAGTCGTAGACTGCTCTACCGGAGAGCACGGCCTCGCCGCCCGCCCGGTAGACCTCGAGATCGACCAGTCGTTGATCTCCGGGGTTGGTCAGCCAGTAGTGGACCAGCGGCGCCAGGGCGACGACGACCAGCAGCAGGGCGGGGACCCACATCCGGACCGCAAGGAAGGCCCTCTCCGTCGAACGCACGCCGCCAACGCTACCGGTGCCGGGGACACACCCGGCGCGGGTCAAGGAGGGACCACGGTGACCGGCCGACATCGCATACTCGCCGCGGCCTTGGTCGGCGTCCTCCTCAGCCTGATCCCCGGCACGGCGCAGGCGACCGGCTCCCACGCGCCCACCGGCAAGGTGGCGATCATCGGCGTCCCCGGCCTGCTCTGGAGCGACGTCTCGCCATCGTGGACCCCGAACCTGTGGCGGCTCGTCGGCACGAGCGCGGCGGCCTCGATGTCCACCCGGGCGATCCCCCCGCCCGGCACCGGGGTCACCTGCCCCGCCGCGGGCTGGCTCACCCTCTCCGCCGGCCAGCGGGCCGGCACCCCCGCATCGGCGTGCGCACCGCCCCCGGTCCCCGCGCGGACGACGGTCCCCGGTTTCGACGCGCTGGCGGCCTACAACCTGACCACGGGATACGACGCGGGGATCGGACTGCTCGGGCAGGCCGTCCGGGACGCCGGCGGCACCACCGCCGCGGTCGGCCCCGGCGCCGCGCTCGGCGTCGCCGACCGCCGCGGCACGGTCGACGCCTACTTCGAAAGCCCGTCCCCCGAACTCTCCCAGCACACGCTGGTGGCAGTGGAGATCGACGATCTCACCCGGATCCCGGCCGGGGCGGACCGCGCCGTCGCCGCGCGCGAGGCCGACCGGCGCCTGGGTTCGGCCCTTCCGCTCCTGGCGCCCGGAACCGTGACCCTGCTCGGCGGGATCGCCGACGACGGGGACCTCGCCCACCTGCACGTCGCGATCGCGGGCGGACCGCCGTACCCGGCGGGATTCATGTCCTCCGCCTCCACCAGGCAGGACGCCCTGGTAACCCTGCCGGACCTCACCGCCACCGCGCTCCACGCCCTCGGCCTGACCGCCCCCAAGGGCGTGGTGGGGCGCCCGTGGCAGGCCGTCGGCGGTGCGGAGTCCACGGCCGCCACCGTCGACCGGCTCGCCCAAGCCGACCTGGCCAGCCAGGTCACCCGACAGGTCCGCCAGCCCTTCTTCATCTCGTTCGTCGCGCTGCAGGTGCTGATCTACCTGCTGGCGGGGATCGCCCTGCGCAGGCGCTGGGGAGGCGACGGAACGCGCGACCGGGTCCTGGGCGCCACCCGAGTCGTCGGCGTGGCCAGCGGGGCGATCGCCGTGTCCACCTTCCTCGCCCAGCTCATCCCCTGGTGGAGCGGACCGCGGCCCATGCTCGGGCTGGTCGGGGCGATCGTGGCCGTGGCCGCGGCCATCACCGCCGCCGCCTACGCGGGTCCCTGGCGCCGGCACGTCCTCGGCCCTCTCACCGTCGTGGCGGCGACGACTTTCCTCGCCCTCGGCCTCGACGTGCTCACCGGCTCCCACCTCCAGGTGAACGCCGTCGCCGGCTACGAGCCGGTCACCGGGGGCCGGTTCTACGGCTTCAGCAACATCGCCTGGGCCGCCTTCGTGACCGGAGGCACCCTGATGCTCGCCTGGCCGGTCCAGGCGCTGCTGGACCGGGGCCGCCGACGGCTCGCGGCCACGCTGGTCGGCGTCACCGGAGGCGTAGGGCTTGTGATCACCGGATGGCCCTCGTGGGGGGCCGACTTCGGCGGCACGATCGCCTGGGTCCCGGGTTTCGCGGTGTTCGTCCTGATGCTGCTGGGGCTGAGGCCGTCCTGGCCGCGCATGGTCGCCTTCTGCGCCGCCGGAGTCGCCCTCATCGGCGCGATCGCCTGGCTGGACTGGCTCCGGCCCGCCGACCGGCGTACCCACCTCGGGGTGTTCTTCGAGCAGGTCCTGGACGGCGGCGCCTGGTCGGTCGTCACCCGCAAGGGACTGGCGATGCTCCGCACCCTGGGCACCTGGGAGCTGACCATCCTCGCCGTCACCGCCCTCGTCTTCCTCTACCTCGTCCTGATGCGCCCCGCCTCGTGGCGCGCCCCGGCCCTCGGCCTGGCCTACGAGCTCACACCTGCCTTACGGCCTGCGCTGTTCAGCGCGTTGACCTGCGCACTCGTCGGATTCGCCGTCAACGACTCGGGTGTGGCGATCCCGGCGATGGCGCTGAGCGTCGCGGTTCCGCTGGCGCTGACGGCCTCCGTGCGCGCGCTCCGGCTCGCACCGCCCACAGGATCAGGCCGATCAGCAGCGCCGTCAGCAGCAGCGGTACCACCTGGGACCTGACCACCGTCACCAGCCAGGCCAGGTCGGCCGGCTGATCCGCCTGCCGGGCCGGAAGATAGGCGAAGGAGAGCACGGCCAGGCGGGCGACGACGAAGGCGTCCAGCGCCGACCACGGCACCAGGGCGAGCAGGGCCAGAGCCAGCCCGTCGTACCAGGGCAAGGCGTAGGGCGCCGCAAACAGCCAGGCCACGATCAGGGCCACCGCCACCCGCGCGGCCACACCGTCCGGATAGGGGGCGGGCATCGCCCGCAGCAGCAGCGCCGCGAGTACGGCCAGGAGCGCGAACGAGCCGATCTGCACCCAGGTCCTCGGCATCGCCCAGCCCAGCAGCGGATCGTTGGCCACCAGGTGCCACGGCGTCGCCTTGGAGACGCTCTTGCTCGCCGCCCCCACCTGGTCGAGCACGTACGGGCCGGCCAGAGCGTACAACCCGGCCACGGTCACCGCCGCCGCCACGGCGACCGTCAGCAGGCGGCGGGGCGCACGCCGTAGCTCCCAGGCAGGTCCGAGGGAGACCAGCCCCACCGGAAGCTTCACCGCCATCCCCAACCCGATCATGACGCCCGAGCCGATCAGACTCCGGCCGAGCAGGGCCAGCGCGGCGACCGCGAACACGACCGCGAGGGTGTCCACGTGCATCCCGGCCACGAGGTGGTAGATCAGCAGCGGGTTGAGCGTCCACAGCAGCGCCGCCCTGCGCTGCCGGTCCGGATCGCCCGCCGCCATCCGGTGCAGCAGCAGCCCGGTGCCGGTGAACGCGATGGCGTTGACGACGGCGAGGACGAAGACCGTGAGCCTGACCGAGTCTGAGCCGACCAGCGCGGCGAGCCCGTGGAGACCGGTCGCCACCGGCCCGTACACACTCGTGACCGTGCCCCACTCCTCGACCGCGCCGACCACCGGATCCCCCGGCAGCTGAGCCGGGGACGTCGCATAGGGGTCGTGGCCCAGCACGAGCAGCCTGCCGTACGCGGCGTAGTTGAGGTGGTCCGAGGAGCCCATCGGGGGGAGGAAGGCGAGCAAGGCGGCCACGGACGCCCCGAGCAGCAGCAGGCGGCGTGGATCCGGGGCCCAGCCGCGCCGTACCGCCGAAAGGCCTGCGCCGAGTCCGGCGGTCCCGGCCGCAAGGATCACCGCGGCAAGGGCGACGACGAGGTGCCCCGAGGGCGCCAGGCCGAGCGAGTACGGCGGTTGCCCGGCCGGGCCGGGCAACGGTGGCACCATCGCCGACGGGCCGAGCAGCGGAATCAGCACGGTCAGGCCGAGACTCACGGCGAGGCCGCCGCGGGCGAGCCAGGACATCACCGGGGAGGACGGAGGGTTTCCAGCCCTCTGCGCACGACGGGCTCCCTGGCCGCGAGCGCTCTCGCCACGTCCTTGAACTGCTTCGCCCGATGCATCTGGGCCTTGAGGTCGTTGCCGGTGGCGCGATGCGCGAGCGGCACCTCGACCTCGACGACGCGGAAACCGGCCCGGAGCAGGTCGATGGTGAGCCCCGTCTCCACCCCGAACCCCGCGGCCAGTGGGCGGGCCGCCTCGAAGGCGGGCCTGGTGAGGCAGCGCTGTCCGTTGAGGGGCTGGGCGGCGGTGAAACCGGTTATCCGATGGATGCCGTCCCGCGCGAGCTTGACGACGAAGCCGTGCCCCCCGAGCTTGACGCGGTTGGCGGGGAAGACCGCGATGGACATGTCCGCGTCCCCGGCGCGGACGGGCTCGATCAGCGGACCGGCGTCCTTGGCGGTCTCGGTGAGATCGGCGTCGAGAAAGAGGAGATGCCGAGGGTGCTCACGGCCCTCGTCCAGGAGCCCCACCGCCTCCGCGCCGGTCTCCATGGCGGCGGCCTTGCCCTGGTTTCTGCTGTGCCGCACCACGCGCGCACCGGCCGCCCGGGCCGCGTCGCCGGTGCCGTCGGACGAGCCGTCGTCGACGACCACGACGAGGTCGACACCCGGCAGGGTGCGGGCGGCCCTGACTGTGGCGGCGATGCGAGCCGCCTCGTCCTTGGCCGGGATGATGACGGCGGTGTCGCCTGCGGACTCCATATCCACCGATGGTAGTGCGGCCCGGACGGCCTGTGGGCTAGCCCGGCCGTTCCGGTGGCCGCCGAACCGGCGGGGTGAGCCCGCAGACCTCGGTCATCGGGTTATCCGGCCGGTTCGGCGAACTCGGCGGGGATCGAGTCGTGCACGGTGAACACCGAATCCAGGCCGGTCACCTGCAGGATCTTGCGCACCGCGGGACGCGGCGCGGCCACCTCCAGCGCCCCTCCGCGTTCCCGGAGACGCTTGAGCGCCGACAGCAGCACGTTCATCCCGGTGGAGTCACAGAACTCCACATCAGACATATCTATGACAACCCGTTCTGGATCATCGGCAAGGAGCCGGGCGAACTCGGCCTGTAGCCGCGGCGCGGTGTACAGATCGATTTCCCCGGCGACGGCGATGATGGCGTTGCCCGCGTGAGATCGCGTCGAGACCTTGAGCTCCACGCGGGCACATTATCGCCGTCACGCCCCCTCGGTCACGTTCTCCGGCCATCCAAACCCATTCCTTGGAAATCCCGGATTGCTTTGACGACCATGTCCACCGTTTCAGCCACGCCGGAACCCGGAGTGCGCAAAGCTTTACCGTGTGCGACACCACCCGGCCGCGGACGGGGGTCCCGGTTCCATCGCTTCGCAGGGGAGGGGCGGGAGAACGATGGACGTTGATCGATTCGAGGATCCGCAGCGCACGAGATTACGTGAGCGTCTGGAGGCGATCCTCACCCAGACCGAGAAATCCACCTCGTGGCGCGCGGCGACGCGTCCACTCCACGGCCTCATCAACCGTGATGGCTTCGTCCCTATTCGCACCAGGCTCGCCAGAGAAGACCTGATATTTCTGGCGGGGGCGCGGGAGGAGCTCATGGGCTTCGCCGATCTGGGGCTCCGCCTCCTCGACCTCCACCAGCCGCGGGACGCCGGGGGGACCGCAGGCGACACGGCCCACCCCATCCTGCGCTGCCGGAGCTGCATGTGGCGCTGGCCGTGCCCGACCTTCCGCGCGATCGCCGAGACCTTCGTCTCGCCTCAGGAGGAGAGCGAGACGACGGGCTGGCTCGACGCCCCCGACGACCTGGCCGGCTAGCTCACACGGAGAGCGGCAGGCGGATCATGAATCGGCATCCGGGCCCGGTGTTGCAGACCCCGATCGCCCCCATGTGCGCCTCGACGATCCCCCGGGCGATGGCGAGGCCGAGCCCTGCCCCGCCGTCCGGTCCGGGTGTCCGGGCGGCCGAGCCCCGGAAGGCCACCTCGAAGACGCGCGGCAGATCGTCCTCGGGGATCCCGCCGCACGCGTCGGACACCGAAACGCAGGCCATCCCGTCGACCACCCCGGCCTGCACCGAGACCGAGCCGTCCGCGGGAGTGTGCCGGATCGCGTTGACGACCAGGTTGCGCAGCGCCCGGCCGACCTCACCCGAGTCCACCTCGACCGGGAGCATGCCCTGGGACGCGCCGTGGAGCCGTACCCCCTTGGCCCGGGCCAGCGCCTCCACCCCGGCCAGGGTGTCGGCGACCAGGTCGTCGAGGCCGATGCGGTGCCGGGACAGGCTCAGCGCCCCGGCGTTGATCCGGGAGAGCTCGAACAGGTCGTCGACCATCTGGGTCAGCCGCCCGGCTTCCAGGCGGATCTGCCCGTAATACCGCTGGACCGTCGCCGGGTCGTCGATGATCCCGTCTTCGAGGGCCTCGGCCATCGCCCGGAGCCCGGCGAGCGGGGTCCGCAGGTCGTGACTGACCCAGGCGACGAGCTCCCGCCGACTGGCGTCCAGGGCACGCTCGCGCTCGCGTGCCTCCCTGAGACTCTCATGGGCCTCTTCCAGAGCCTTGGAGATCGTGGCCAGCTCGGTCGGCATGCGGCCCTCCGGAGGAGTGAATTGCCCGAACATGGGCACGATCTGAACGGCCTTGAGCAGGCGGCGGCTGTCGGCCACCACCCGCCGGGCCAGCAGCAGCGCGACGCCGAACCCCACCATTCCGCCCACGGCCACGACCGTCAGGACGACGCTCCGGTCGTGCGGGTTGATCAACATCTTGAACGTGGTGGCGACGACACCCCCGAGTGTGGCGGCCACCGTCACCGCGGCGACGACGGCGAGCATCGCGCCCACGGACCGGTCCCTGATCACCCACATGAGCGCCAGGCCGGCGGCCGCGATGACGAGCCCGGTCCCTCCGGTGATCGCGGCGATCTCCAGCAGGTCCGCGATCGGAATCACGGGACTTCCTCCCCTGGTTCGTAGCGGTATCCGACGCCCCAGACGGTGACGATGCGCCTGGGCGCCGTCGGGTCGTCCTCGATCTTCTCCCGGAGCCTCCGCACGTGCACGGTGACCGTGGAGGAGTCGCCGAACGACCACCCCCACACCTGTTCGAGAAGCGCCGTACGGCTGAACGCCTGGCGAGGGTTGCGCATGAGAAAGGCCAGCAGGTCGAACTCGCGTGCGGTCAGGGCGACCTCCTCCCCGCGCAGGCGTACCTCGTGGGCGCCCACGTCGACGAGGAGGTTGCGGTCGCGGAGCACGCCGGTGCCGGCGGTCACCAGGGCTCCCCGGGCCCTCCTCAGCACCGACTGCACCCGCAGGGCGAGCTCACGGGGGCTGAACGGCTTGGTCACGTAGTCGTCCGCGCCCGTCTCCAGGCCGACCACCCGGTCGATCTCATCGCCGAGCGCGGTCAGCATGATCACCGGAACCGGCCAGCGCTCCCGGAGCTTCCGGCAGATCTGCAGGCCGTCCACGCCGGGGAGCATGAGGTCGAGAACGAGGAGATCGGGAGGGTTCGCGAGGGCGCGATGGAGGGCCTCCGCCCCGTCCCCGACGCACTCGACCTGATGGCCGTCGCGTTCGAGATATCGGGCCACGACATCTGCGACGGTGGGGTCGTCATCGACGACGAGGATCCGTGCGGTGGGGTTACTGCTCACTGAGTTTCGCTCCTTCGACGCCAACCACATCATCACGATATGACCGGGTCGCCGGATCGGCGGATCCTGTCAGCACTCCGTAAGGCCGAATCGATGATTCACGTGAAACATCACGAATAGCTAACATCCGGTAAGTATCCGATTACCGACCCCGCGAGCGCCACACCGACCGCACTCCGCGCGTACCGTGGATTCCATGATTCGAGCAATCTTGACGATATTGGGAGTCGTCCTCGCGGCGTACGTCGGCTTCCTCCTGGTCAGCGCACTCGTCGGCATATTGAAGTACATGCTGATCGTGGGCCTCATCGCTCTCGTCGTCGTCGGTGTGGTGACAATGGTGGGCAAGTTCTCCAAGACCTGACCATGGCGCCGACCTTGAGCGCTCCACCGGCCGATTCCGTTCCGTTCCGGGCCCGGCCTCGATCGTCGCGGTGACCGCCTAGCCCGCGGTCACCGCGCACCCCGACGTCGCGGGGTGCCCTCCGCCCGCCCGAAGCCGCGTGAGCCGTACCCGTGGGCGATGCCCGATCCCATTGCGCGGGATCGACTGGAAACCGGCAAAACCCTCCAGATTTGCCACCTCCGCCGTGGGCATCAACTGGAGTACGGCCCGACCTGTCCACAACCGACAGGCGACCCACCTGCCATCGTGACGGTATGAGTTCGACATACTTCTCTCAGTGGTCGAAGTCTTCAGGAGGAGCAGTGCGCGAGGCGACCGACGATCAGCTCTCACTCCAGGACGATCCGGCATGGGAGCACGGCGCGAACAGCGAGGTCGGCCGTCTCCGCACCGTATTGCTGCACCGTCCCGGCGCCGAGTTGAAACGCCTCACCCCCCGCAACAACGACAAACTCCTCTTCGACGGCATCCCCTGGGTGGGGCGGGCCCAGGAAGAGCACGACGCGTTCGCCTCGGTGCTCCGGGATCACGGGGTCGAGGTTCTGTACCTGACCGAGCTCCTCCAGGAGGCCCTCGAATTCGGCGAAGCGCGCAATGAGATCATCGATCAGGTGGTCGACGACCGCAGGCTCGGCGACCGGCTCAGGCAGATCACCCGGGCCTACCTGAACGACCTGCCCCCAGAGGACCTGACCCAGGCGCTCGTCGCCGGTCTCGCCCACGAGGAGCTGAAGATCGGCCGAGGACTCGTCTACGAGTTGATGAACCGGCACGACTTCGTGATCGATCCCCTGCCCAACCTGCTGTTCACCCGGGACTCCAGCGTCTGGATCGGTGATCACGTCGCGGTGACCAGCCTGGCGATGCCCGCCCGGGTCCGGGAGGCCGAGCTCACTCGGCTGATCTACACCCACCATCCGCGCTTCCAGGGTGTCCACCGGCTCTACGACCCCGCGCTGGAGCATGTGGAGGGAGGCGACGTGCTCCTGCTCGCCCCGGGTGTCGCCGCGGTCGGCACCGGCGAGCGCACCACCCCCGCGGGTGTCGAGCGGCTGGCCCGCCGGCTCTTCGACGCCCCGCGAAGCGGACACCCGGTCCAGACCGTGCTCGCCATCCCGATCGCCCAGCAGCGGGCGACGATGCACCTGGACACCGTGTGCACGATGGTCGACGTGGACACCGTGGTGATGTATCCGGCCGTCGCCTACTCACTCACCGCCTACACCGTGACCGTCGGCCCCGACGACGAACTACGCGTGTCCCGGGCCCGGCCGTTCCTGGAGGCCGCCGCGCAGGCCATGGGGATCGATCGGTTGAAGGTGATCGACACCGGGCTGGATCCGGTCACCGCCGAACGGGAGCAGTGGGACGACGGCAACAACACGCTCGCGGTGGCGCCTCGCCTCGCGATCGCCTACGAACGCAACATCGAGACGAACAGCCGGCTTGAGGCCGCGGGGATCGAGGTGCTCCGGATAGCGGGGAGCGAACTGGGCAGCGGCCGGGGCGGACCCCGGTGCATGTCCTGCCCGATCTATCGAGAGGCGCTCTAGTCGGGTATCCCGTACGGCACATGCGCCTCGGACGACACACGCTCCCGCAGGTCACCGATTTCGGGCTGTGCCATATCCCCGTTAGGGCTCGGGTAGGGAGCGTTGACGACGGCCCAGACCGTGGTGGTCACCCCGTCGTGCATGACGCCCCATCGGTCCGCGAGGTGCTCGACGATGCCGAGGCCCCGGCCGCCCAGCGAGGACAGTGTCGGTCGTCCCGCCCTCGGCTCGGTCGACGCCCCGCCGTCGCTCACCGAGACCTCGACCCGTCCGTCGGCCCACTGCCAGGCGACTTTTACCTGGCCGGAGGGGAGAGGGCGGGCGTGCCTCAGCGCGTTGCTCAACAATTCGCTCACCACGAGCACGGCGTCGTCCACCGCTGTGGCGAAGACCCCCCAGGCGTGCAGGTCGGCACTTAGGCGTTGGCGTGCGACGGCGACGCTGGACGGCGCATGGGGTAGCAATACGACGCTCGACGCACTCACCTCCCCCGCAGGTTTGTGAAACCTGTGGACCTTGTCACTGTTTCTGCTGAGGACCCAGGCCCCAGTACGACCGAAATGCCCCGTTGCAAAGACACGGAAACCGCTCTGTACTTACCGACCACGAAGCTTGGCCAACAGCTTGCCCTGTCGTTACCGCCTCGTTACCCGGCTTCGTCTACACGATTCACGATCTTGGAAGGACGAATTTCATTCGTGCCCCTCCACTATCCCGGGCACGGGCGATCACGTCACCCCCTTGAGCCCTTGCCAAACTTCGAACAATGTAAAGTCCGAGCCCGACGCCGCCAAAGCGCCGCCTGTCACCGGCTTCTCCTTGTACAAAACGCTCAAAAATCCGCTCATAGTCGCCCGGGGCGATCCCGATGCCCTCATCCTCGACGAGGACCACTATTTGATCTCGCTCCGCCAAGGCCCGGACCCTGATGACCCCTCCCTGCGGCGAGTACTTGAACGCGTTTTCAAGTAACTGACCCAGAATGGTGTCCGTCGCCAGCGGATCACCGAGGGCGAATGGTAGATCATCCGGAATATCCACCTCGATCGTATGGCGCTCCGACAGCGCGGGCAGGCCCATTGTCACGATCTTGATTACCCGCGCCATGTCGAAGGACTCGATCGTCACCGGCAGCTCGTTCGCGCCCAGCTGCGCCCCGAGCAGCAGATGCTCGACCAGCTGGGCGAGCGACTGGGCCCGGTCCGCGATCGCCTGTACGGCCGTACGGCGCTCGTCGTCGGCGAGCTCGTCCCACCGCCGCGCCAGCGTGCTCGCGAAGCCCCGCACCACCGTGATGGGCGTCCGCAGCTCGTGGCTGGTCGTGGCCAGGAAGAGATCCTTGGCCTCCTCCAGCTCCTTGGCCCGGGTGACGTCGCGGAAGTCGACCACGATCTCACCCGTCTCCGCGATCTCCGCGCTCATCACGTCGAGCCAGAGCCCCGACTCCAGATGGTGGGTGAGCTTCTCCTTGGGCGCCGGAAGCGGGAAGGGAGGCGGCCGGCCGATGACATCCGACGCCGCGACATCGGTGAGTTTGTGCGCCGCCGGGTTCCACTGGGTGACCTTGCCCCGCCCGTCCAGCACCGCGATGCCGTCGGCGCTCGCGTCGAAGACCGCCCGCTCGTGGGCGCGCTGGCGGACGGCGTCTTGGAACGCCATCGCGTTGGAGACCGCGATACCCGCGTGTCCGGCGAGCAGTTCAAGCAGCTCAAGCTCCACATGGCTCGCTCTCCGCTTGGAGAAGAGCGCGTACAGGGCGCCGTACGGGCGTCCGCCCACCGCCGCGATACCCAGCGCGATCGTGTGCAGACCGGGCAACTGCGACCAGATCAGCTCGTCGAGCCGGCCGTCCTCCCCGGTCTCCAGCATGACGGCCTTCCCCGTGCTCAGCAGCTTGCCCACCAGGCTCGTCCGCAGATCCGCGGTGGCCCCCCGCAGGGATTCGGGCATCTGATGCGCGCTGACCAGCCGGAGCCTGTCCCCTTCGATGATGACGAAACCACCGGCGTCGGCGCCGGTCAGATCGGTGAGGCTCGCCGCGATCCGGTCGAGCACGGCCGGCAGCTCAAGCTCGGCGTTGATGTCGCCCACCACGTCGGTGAGCCGTTTGACCAGGCGGATTCGCTCGGCCATGTAGCCACGGGCGGCTTCGTCGGTCTCTGCGACCTGGTACGCGGCGACCCAGCCGAGGAGGGCCCCTCTGGCCCCGTGCAGCGCGCTGATGTCGGCCCGGACGTCCAGCAGGCGCCCGTCCTTGTGGAAGCGCTTGGTCCGCAGCGAGACGCTGCCCCCGATCCGGACCCGCTCCAGGACGGCGTTGTGCTCGGCCATGAGCTCACCCGGGATGATCGGCGCCCTCCTGGACAGGACCTCCTCGGCGGTCCAGCCGAACAGCCGCTCCGCCGCGGGGTTCCAGCTGAGGACCGTCAGGTCTCGATCCATGGCGACGAGAGCGTTGGCCGCACTCTCCACCAGGGCTCGCTCGATGCCTTCGTCCCCTGCGGCAGGGCCGGCATCCCGCCGACGGTCCACACCGCCCATGGTGCCCCTTTCCTCCGCCGATCTTGATGTATTTCCGGGAAACCATGAGAGGGTGTATCGCATGTCCACCGGTGACCTGGAAGCCCTTCTGCGCGTGACCGCGCCGGGATACCAGGGCGAGTCGCCGCCGGACATCGCGTTCGACACCACCGACACCCCCGTGGGGCGCCTGGTGATGGCGGTGACGTCCCGTGGGGTTGTGGCGTGCAGTTTTGAGGACGAGCACACGATTTTCGCACGGATCAGCCGAGAGGTAGGCCGGTTCATCGGTCCCGATCCCAGTCGTGTCGATCCGCTGCGCCGAGAGCTGGATGCCTACTTCGCCGGTCGGCTGAAAACCTTCTCTTTCCCTGTGGATCCACGTCTGACGTCCCAGTTCGGCCGCGCTGTACTGCAAGCACTGGCCACAGTGCCGTACGGCTCAGTAGCGACTTATGAGGAAATAGCAGCACGCATTGGAAGGCCACAGGCGTTACGTGCCGTCAGCAACGCCTTTGCCTCCAACCCGGTCTGCATCGTAGTTCCTTGCCACCGGGTCATCGAGACCGGGGGTGGCCTTGGCGGCTACGCGGGCGGTGCGGCCGCCAAGGAGCACCTGCTTCGGTTGGAGGGGGGTTACCCGATTCGGTGAGTCACCCCCGCGCCGTACGGCCGAGCCGGCCGACGACCAGGGTGATCAGCGCGGCCACCAGGAAGGCCCCGACCGCCGCGCTCATCCACGGCTGCGGTGTGAAACCGATCATCTCCCGCGCCCCGGTCCACAGGGACTTCCACCACCCGACCTCGGGGAGCGCGGCGAGCAGCCAGTAGGTCGTGAACCCCAGGGCCCAGGGCAGGAGCATGAGCCATCGGGACGGCGCGTCCGCCGCCGTGTCCCAGGAGCGCCGTCCGCCGAGCAGGAAGTAGTCCACGGCGAGAACCGCGAACATGGGGACGAAGACCGCGCCGATCAACCCCAGGAAGACGGTGTACTTCGTCACGTCCACGACCAGGGCGAGCCCGGTGATCAAGGCTCCGATGGAGACGGAGAGAATCCGGCGGTCGACCTTCGGCAGCAGGTTGTGCACCGACATGGCCGTGGAGTAGACGTTGGCGAACGACTGGTCGGTCTCCCGGAGCACCAGAATGCCGAAGAAGAGCGCGCCCAGCGGCGCCGCCACGAAGGGATCCCAGACATTCTCGGTGTTCCCGCCGACGAGGGCGAGCGCCGCGATGCCGAGGGCGAGGCAGGCGACCTGGGCGATGCTGTATCCGACCACGGCGCCGTTGAACGCGGCTCTGGGTGTACGTGAGTGGCGCGCGTAGTCGGCGGCGAGGGGAACCCAGGAGACGGAGAGGGCGATCACGTAGTCGACGGCCGCCGGGAACCCGGTCCACGAACCGGCCTCGACCGCCGGGCCTTCGCGGAAGAGCGCGACGGTGAACCAGACCATGGCGACGATCACCGCGATCGTCACGTAGCGCCGGAGGAGCCGGACGGCTCCCAGCGGCCGGATGGTGAGGGCGGTCGTGATCACTCCGCCCAGGACGACCCACACGGCGTACGGGACCGTGTCTCCGAAGATCGCCTTGGCGCCCTGGGCGATCACCCAGAGCTCGAAGGCGCCCCAGCCGAGCAGCTGGACGATGTTGAGAACGGTGGGCAGGTACGACAGGCGCGCCCCGAAGAGTCCACGGAGCAGGACCATCGCGGGGGCACCGGTCTGTGCTCCCGGTACCGCGGCAAGGCCCACCATGGCCGTGCCCACCAGGCTCCCCACCACGGCGGCGGTGAGCGCCGCCAGGAACGAGAGCGGAACGTCGCCGAGGGGGTTGAGCAGGGCGAGCGCCCCGGAGAACCCGAGAAGACTCACTCCCAGGTTCGCCCAGAAGGCACTCTGATCGAGAAACCCCAGAGTCCTGGGGGTCTCCTGCGTGAGGGTGAGGGGGGCCTCGGCATGCTTGGACGGACTGACGGCAGGCGCCATCGCGCTACTCCCTACGCCGGCATTACCCGGACAGGTTCCTGCGGTCGGCAGCGGCAGCTACCCTCTCAGCCCGGTTACCCCGAGCTCCCGCGCATTGATGTGAGCATGCGGGATCACCCCGGCATGCGGCGTCAATGATGCACCATTTGGTCGCTTTATGCCACCCAGTGACCGGTCGGCCGCGCCCCGCCGCCGAGGTCACGTCCCCCTGGTGGCGGGCTGGTCGGCCCGGCTCCAGTGGGGACAAACCGGTCACCTGCGGCCATCAACGCTTCCACCGCATTCGGTGTCCACCGCACCTTGCTTGGACTATGCGACAAAAGGCGGATATTGCGTGTCACTGATCATCGGGCGACCCGCCGCGGCCCACGCCTGCATACCCCCCTCGACGTTGATCGCGGTCCAGCCGCCCTGCGCCATGTGGGCGGCCGCGTGCGCGGAGCGGACCCCGGACCGGCAGATGAGATAGACCCCGCGATCCTTGGGCACCTCGTCGAGCCGGACGCCCAGTTCCCCCAAGGGGATGTGCACCGCGGTGGGCGCATGGCCCGCCTGCCACTCATCGTGTTCGCGCACATCCAGAAGGTAGGCGCCGTCGGGCACAGACGCAGCATCCATTGCTTGATAGGTCATACCCTCCATTGTGGCGGAACCCGACCCGCGAGGCTCACGTCAAATACGCATGAGGTCTCTAATCGCATTGACACTCTCTTTCGTCATGGTCGGAGTCGGCGCCCCGCCCGTGATCGCGGCGAGCGACTCCGCCTCGTCCGGCACGCTCTTGACGATCAAGTTCAGGGACCCCGGGCACAAGACGGTCGTCCGGACGCTCCGCTGCGACCCCGCCGGGGGAAATCACCCCAGGGCCGCCAAGGCGTGCGCCGCGCTCCACCGCTTCAAGAACTGGCACGAGCCGGTCGCCAAGAATCGGGCCTGCACCTTGATCTACGGGGGACCGCAGACCGCCACGGTCGAAGGTCGCTGGAAGGGCAGATGGGTCGAGGGCAGCTTCAACCGCTTGGGCGGCTGTGAAATCGAGCGCTGGGCAAAGGTAGGTCCCGTCCTGAACGTACGCTGATCACCTATCTGAGGACTACTTGAGAAAGCGGGACATGCGCCGGTCCGCCAGTGTCCGTCCGCCCGTCTGACAGGTCGGGCAGTACTGCAGCGACGAATCCGCGAACGACACGTCCTTGATCGTGTCTCCACAGACCGGACACGCCTCCCCGGCCCGGCCGTGTACCCGAAGACCCGACCTCTTCTCCGTCTTGAGGTTCTTGGCGGCGATTCCGATGGAACGTTCCAATGCCTCGCGCAGCGTGGTCACGATCGACGAATACAACTCGGCCACATCCTCGCCGGTCAAGGTACCCGCGACCCGGAACGGCGACATCCGCGCCGCGTGCAGCACCTCGTCGGAGTAGGCGTTGCCGATGCCGGCGACGACGCTCTGGTCGCGGAGCAGGCCCTTGATCTGGGTACGGCGGCCGCGGAGCAGCCCGGCCAGCACCTCGACGGTGAACTCCGCCGAGAGGGGGTCGGGACCGAGCCGCGCGATGCCGGGAACGTCCGCCGGATTCCGCACCACGTAGATCGACAGACGTTTCCTGGTCCCCGCCTCGGTGAGCTCGAAGCCGGGGGCGGATCCGTCGTCTCCCGGCGCCAGCCGTACCCGCGCCGCCAGCGGCCCCTTGCCCGGACGGACCGGCCGGACACCGGTCAGATCGTCGCGCCACCGCAGCCAGCCGGCCCGGGAGAGGTGGGTGACCAGGTGCAGCCCGTCGACGTCGAGGTCGAGGAACTTCCCGTGCCGGGCGACACCGGTCACCGTGAGCCCGCCGAGCGCGCCGACCGGCGGGTCGACGGTCTTGAGCGCCTGAAAGGCGACGATCTCAACCGCCGCGACCGTACGGCCCACGGCGCGCTCGCGCAGAAACCCGGCGAGTGACTCAACCTCGGGTAGCTCCGGCATAACGCCAGCTTACGAGCTTGCGCAGCAGCGGAGCCAACAGCGCCAGGGCGGCGATGGCCAGGAGGGTCACCGAGATGGGGCCGGACACCAGAACGGAGACGTCCCCCGCCCCGATGGCCACGGCGCGACGGAGTTGGATCTCCGCCATCGGCCCGAGGATGACGCCGATCACCGCGGGCGCGATCGGCAGGCCGTATCTGCGGAACGCGAAACCGAGCACCCCGAGAAGGTAAAGGACGATCAGATCCACCCACGAGTTGTTCAGCGCGTAGACACCCAGCGCGGCGAAGAGCACGATCCCCGCGTACAGATAGGGCCGGGGGATTCTGAGCAGCTTCGCCCAGAACGGGGCGAGCGGGAGGTTGAGCACGAGCAGCATCGCGTTCCCGATGAACAGGGACGCCACCATGCCCCAGACCAGCGCCGGGTTGTGGTCGAACAGCTGAGGGCCCGGCCGCAGGCCGTACTGCTGGAAGGCGGCGAGCAGGATCGCCGCCGTCGCCGAGGTGGGCAGCCCGAGGGTGAGCAGCGGCACCAGGGTGCCCGCGGCCGAGGCGTTGTTGGCGGCCTCGGGCCCGGCGACCCCTTCGATGGCGCCCTTCCCGAACTCGCCCTTCTGCTTCACCAGTTTCTTCTCGACGGCGTAGGAGAGGAATGTCGGGATCTCCGCGCCGCCGCCGGGGAGCGCTCCGATCGGGAACCCCAGGGCGGTGCCCCGCAGCCAAGGCTTCCAGGAGCGCTTCCAGTCCGCCTTCCCCATGAACGCACGCCCGACCGGTATCACCTCCGGGGTGGCGTGCCGGAGCCGGGACGCCACGTACAGCGCCTCGCCGAGGGCGAACAGGCCCACCGCGATGATCACAACGTCGATGCCGTCGAAGAGCTGGCGTACCCCGAAGACGAGCCGGTCCTGGCCGGTCTGCTGATCGATGCCGACCAACCCGATCGCCAGGCCGACGGTGAGCGAGGCCAGGCCGCGGACAAGCGACTTGGAGAGGACGGCGGAGCACATGGTGAAGGCGAGCACGGCGAGCGCGAAGTAGTCGGCGGCGCTGAACGAGATCGCGAACTCCACCACCAGCGGCGCGGCCATCACCAGCAGGCCGGTGGCGATGGTGCCGGCGATGAACGAGCCGATCGCCGCGGTGGCCAGTGCCTGGGCGGCTCGGCCGCGCCTGGCCATCTTGTTGCCCTCCAGCGCCGTGATCATGGAGGAGCTCTCGCCGGGGGTGTTCAGCAGGATCGATGTGGTGGAACCTCCGTACATCCCTCCGTAGTAGATCCCGGCGAACATGATGAACGCGCTCGCGGGCGGCACGCTGAAGGTGATCGGCAGGAGCAGTGCGACCGTCATGGCGGGCCCGATACCGGGCAGAACCCCCACAATGGTGCCCAGGGTCACCCCGAGCAGCGCGTAGAGCAGATTCACCGGTGTCAGGGCGGTCGCGAAGCCGTCGAGGAGCAGCTCGAACGAGGTCACAGGACGCCTTCCAAAAGACCCGCGGGCAGTGTCACGCCAAGTCCACGGACGAACAGGAGATAGGTGGCGAAGGACAGCACGACGGCGATCGCCCCGGTCCGCAGCGGCTTCCGGGCGCCGAGGGAGAAGGCCAGCCCGAAGAAGAGCAGCGCACCGGCGACCACCCAGCCGAGAAGGTCGACCAGGGACGCGAAGCCCAGGAAGACCAGGGTCACCATGGCCACCGCCCGCCAGTCGGCGGGTGCCCGGGTGTCCACGTCCTCGCTCTCCTCGGGGTCGCCGTGTCCCCCGCGCAGGACGTCGATCACGTAGCAGACCCCCACGATCAGGAGCGCTCCGCCGACGAGCACCGGGAAGAACCGTGGTCCCGGACCGAATGTGGCCGCACCCGTCGCCACATCCGCGGTGCCGATCAGTACGACGAATCCGAGGGCAAGGACCACTCCCGCGAGCACCAGTTCGGATTTTCGCGTCCAAAACGAGCTGGTGGGAGCAGGGGAATCGCCGTGGGGTTCCCCGTCCTGGCCGACGGGGAACCCCTGCCGTTCTTCGGTCACGTGCCGAGACCCATTTCGGCGATGATGCCCTTGATCCTGGTCCGCTCGGAGGCCAGGTAGTCGACGAACGCCTGGTCGGTCTGGAACGTGTCGATCCAGCCGTTCTTGGTGACCGCGTCCTTCCACGCCTGCGAGTCGTGCATCTTCCGCACCAGGTCGGTCAGCGACTTCTTGGCGTCCTCGCTGAGCTCAGGCGGGGCCACGAAACCGCGCCAGTTCGCCAGGACGACGTCGAGACCGCCATCCTTGATCGTCGGCGCGTTGAGGCCGTCCACCGGCTTCGGCGAGGTCACGCCGAGCGCCCGCAGCTTGCCGGACTTCACGTGCTCGGCGAACTCGCTGACGCCGGAGATGCCCACCGCGACCGTGTTGCCGAGCAGCGCGTTGAGCGCCTCGCCACCACCTGAGTGGGCGATGTAGTTGACCTGCTTGGGGTCGATGCCCGCGGCCTTGGCGAGCAGGCCGGCGACGATGTGGTCCGTCCCGCCGGCCGAACCCCCGGCGATGGCGATCTTCGCCGGATCGGCCTTCCAGGCCGTCACCAGGTCCTGGAGCGTCTGGTACGGCGACTGCGCGGGCACGACCACGATCTCGTATTCCTCGGTGAGCTTGGCGATCGGCGTGACGTTCTCCAGGGTGATCTTCGACTTGTTCGTCTCGACCGCGCCGACCATGACCAAGCCCATGGTCATGAGCATGTTGCCGTTGCCCTTTTCATTGGCGAGCTGCGCCAGGCCGATGGTGCCGCCGGCTCCCGGCACGTTGAAAACCTCGGACTTCTGACCGATCGACTCAAACGCCTGCTGCGCGGTGCGGGAAGTCGTGTCCCATCCCCCACCGGGAGAGGCGGGTGCCATGATCTTGAGTGCGACCGCCTGTCCCCCCTCCGCTCCGCCAGAGTTTCCACATCCGGAGAGTGTGACCAGGGCCAACGCGGCGAGGCCGGCCACAAGACGAATACGCATCGGGTACTCCCACAGGTCAGGGACGGATTGTGTGTGGATGCTGAACCGCCGGAGACCTGCATGTCGACCTATTCGGTGCTTTCTGTCGTATTGGTCGTATTGGTCATAACCTGCTGCGCGCTTGTTACTTGAAAATGCTTACATGTGGGCGCCGCACTCTTAGGGGGCTGGATGGAACGCATTCGGACGGCCTCCCTCGGTTCCCAGCTGTTCGTCCTGCAGATGGTGATCGTCCTGCTCGCGGTGGGCGCGACCGCGACGGTCTGGCTCCAGCACACCCGGGCCCGGATAGACGATCAGTACGAGCAACGGGCGCTGGCGATCGCGCAATCCGTGGCGGGTCTCAGCTCGGTCCGCAAGGGGTTCAACTCGTATGCGCCGGAGCTGATCCTGCAGCCCATCGCGCTCAGCGTGCAGCACGCAACAAAAGCCGATTATGTGGTGATCGCAAATCGCGATCAGATTCGCTACGCCCATCCGAATCCGCTGCGAATCGGCGAGCGGCTCTCCACGGACGGCTCCCGTGTTCTCGAAGGACACCCGTGGACCGGCACCGAAACCGGGACGCTCGGGCGTTCGGTCCGCGGAAAGGCCCCGGTCTTCGATTTCTCCGGGCAGGTCATCGGTCTGGTCTCGGTCGGAATCCTGGAGACCACCGTGGACCAGCAGCTCGGCAAGACGGTGACTCCGCTGATGTGGACGGTGGTCGCGATTCTGATCACCGGTGGCATCGCGGCGGCCCTGCTCGCCCGACGACTCCGCCGTCAGACCTTCGGGCTGGAGCCTCGGGAGATCGCCGCGCTATTTGAACAGCGCGAAGCCGTACTTCACGGGTTAAAAGAGGGAATACTCGCATTCGATATTCCCGGACGTGTCACACTCATCAATGACTCGGCGTGCGAACTCCTCGGACTCTCACCTGGCTGCGTAGGCTCGCCACTCGGCACCCTCCCTCTGTCCGACCGGCTGAAGGACGTGCTCAGCGGTGTGGACATCGGTGAAGACCTCATCGTCCTCCACCGAGACCGGGTACTGGTGCTCAACCGCGTGCCCGTCTCGGTCCGGGGTCAGCGCAGAGGCTTCGTGGTGACCCTGCGTGACCGCACGGAGCTGGTACGGCTCACGCGCGACCTGGATCGCGCATCGAGCACGACCGACGCGCTCCGGGCCCAGGCGCACGAGTTCGCCAACCGCATGCACACGGTCGTCGGCCTCCTCGAACTCGAAGAGTACGGCGAGGCGGTGAGCTACATCACCCAGACGACCCAGACCCACCATCGATTCACCGGCGAACTCCGTAAACGCATCTCCGACCCCATGCTCACGGCATTCCTCCTCGCCAAGTCCGCCGAAGCCGCGGAACGCGGCGTGACGCTCGTGCTCAGCCCCGAGTCGAATGTGGAGGCCGAACTCATGGGGGACCCCCGCGACGCGGTCCTGGTCGTCGGGAACCTGGTGGACAACGCCCTGGACGCCTTGGACGGCGCCGCGGGAGAAGTGGAGGTGGGCGTGCGAACGACACGGAACGGACTGCACATCCGCGTGCGCGACTCGGGGCCTGGAGTCGCTCCCGAACTGGTGTCGGAGGTGTTCCAGGAGGGCTTCACCACAAAGGCGGCCTACGCCGGTCCACGGGGGCTCGGACTCGCGCTGACCCGCCAGACCTGTATCCGCCGCGGCGGCTGGGTCAGCGTCGACAGCGTGACGGGACATACCAGTTATCCCCAGTGGAAGAATGACAGATCCGGCGGAGAGCGCGTCTTCGACGACACCCCAAGCCCGGTGGGAGCGGTGTTCACAGCATTTCTGGCAACACAATGATCCGAGTACTCATCGTCGACGATGACTTCATGGTGGCGCGTATCCACACGGGCTATGTGGGACGGATGCCGGGCTTCACGGTGGTCAGGGTGGCCCACACCGCGGCCGCCGCGCTGGCCTCGGTGGCGCGGGACGAGCCCGACCTCGTCCTTCTCGACATCTACCTCCCCGATCGCTCCGGCCTGGAGGTGCTCCGGGAACTCCGCGCAACGGCCAGCCCGGTCGACGTCTTGGTGATCACGGCCGCGTGCGATGTGACCACGGTACGCAAGGCCATGCAGGGCGGGGCCGTGCATTACCTGATCAAGCCGTTCACCGCGGCGTCGCTCACCGAGCGGCTGGCGCAGTACGCCGACGCCCGGCGGCGGCTCGAAGGTCTGTCCTACCGCGCCGCGGGACAGGACGACGTGGACCGGCTGTTCGGGCGGGTGCGGGGCCTGCCCACACTTCCCAAGGGGCTCTCCTCGACCACCTGCGAGCTCGTCGCCACCACACTCCGCGAAGCCGGGTGCGATCTGTCCGCGGCGGACACCGCGCTCCGGACCGGGCTGTCCCGGGTGAGCGCCCGACGGTACCTGGAGTATCTCTGCGAGACAGGCCAGGCCCGGCTGCAGCCACGCTACGGGTCGCCCGGCCGGCCCGAGCACCTCTATCGCTGGACAGGCTGAGGGGTCAACCCCGGCACGTCCCAGAACGCCAGCTCATGCCGCATGCCCTCCGTGAAGAACGCTACCGCCCGCGCACGGTCCGGGGAGACCTCGTCGATCATGAAGGCGATGCGCTCGGTCAACGCGGCGAACGCCGGGTCGGCGTAGGTGTCCACCCAGCGGCGGTACCGGGGCTCCGCGGGCGGGTTCCGCGCGAGGATCTGCCCCAAAGTGGAATAGCCCCACATACAGGGATAAAGGGCCACAAGTCCCTCGCCATAGGACGCGGCGGAGTCGAGCAGGAAGGCGGTGTAGGCGGCACAGGCGGGGCCCATTTCGGCCCCGCCCAGGTCGGCGTGGAACTCGGCCGAGAGAGCTCGGTGCAGGTCGAGTTCGTCATGCCAGGTCGAGTGGGCCAGGTCGACGAGGTCTTCGAGATGGTTGTCGGGTGCCTGCCAGGCCAGGCGGCTGAACACCCGAACGTAGTTCACCAGGAACAGGTAGTCCTGTTCGAGCCAGGACCGGAAGACGGACTCGTCAAGATCTCCGCGCTGGATTCCGGCCACGACCGGATGGGCGAGCTGTGCGTCGAGCAGCGGACGGCCAATGGCATGCAGTTCGACAGAAAGTGTCATATCGACCATTCTGCCCGGTCTGCACCATAGGCCTTCGCGGACTCAGGCCGACTTCAGCGCCGCCGCGCCGAAGGATACGGCGAAACGCTTGCACCAGATGCTGACGCTCTTCAACGAGTCCAGGTCGGTGCCCGGCGGGATCGCGTAATTGGCGTTGCCCTTGTTCCCCTTGAGGTCGCCCAGCTCCACATACTTGCCGTCGTCGAACACCTTCCAGCCGGCCAGTCCCTCCTTGACCGGCTGGTCGCTCAGCCAGACCTTCAGATCGGGACCGTCCGAGGTGTCGAGGTTCTCGATCCGCAGCACGCGGCTCCCGTCGGCCAGCTTGAGCACCCGCACCTGGCCCGTCGTGCCGTGCTCGTGGGTGATGAACGAACCCGTCGCCAGAACCTCGGGCTCGGCGGCCGGCGGCTTCGAAGGCGCGTCCGTCGAACCCGACTGGGGCGGCCGCTGCTCCGGAGGGGCCGTGGCCGTGGGCAGGGCCTCGTTCACCGTGACCGTGGTGAAGATGCGCCACGGCTGGAACAGGTACATGGCGTAGGCGAACGCTCCCGCGAGCACGACGAGCACCACCCAGGTGACAGGACTACGTAGCAGCTGCTTAACCTTCATCGATCAACCCTCCGGCCGACGGCCGTCACCACCAGACGACCTTGTACTCCAGCGAATTCCAGCCAACAGCATCGCCGAGGAAGATTCGCTCTTCCTGCGATTACATAGTGCTTACCGACTACTTCTCCAGCGCGCTCTGCGGCACCGGCTGGTCCTTGGCCAGCGCTCCGAAGAGCTGGAGCGCGCGCGCCCTGTCCCACTGGACGACCGATCCGACCCCGGGAAGCGTGGGGGTCGAGGCCACCGGCACCGTCGTGGTCACCGGCCCCGCCTTCATCGCGAACGCCAGCCCGGAGAGGTCGGTGATGCCGGCCCCCTCGTCGACCGAGACCGACTCGGCCGCACTGAAGGCGAGCGGGATGGAGGTGAACGGGTTGAACAGCACCCCGGGGCTGGTGGCCTTCTGGATGACCGCGGAGAAGAACTGCCGCTGCCGCTTGACCCGGTCGAGGTCGGCGCGGACGGTGGCCCTGGTGCGCACGTACCCGAGCGCGGTGCCGCCGTCCAGCTCCTGACACCCCTTCTTCAGGTTGATGCCGGCCTTGGGATCCTTGATCGCCTGAGACACGCAGAGCTCGACCCCGCCGACCGAGTCCACGATGCCGACGAAGCCGGCGAAACCGATCTCCATGTAGCGGTCGATCCGGATGCCGGTGACGCTCTCCACGGTCCGCACGAGCAGTTTGGGGCCGCCGCCCCCGCTGTACGCCGCGTTGAGCTTGTTACGGCCCTGGCCGGGGATCGGGACATAGGAGTCGCGGGGCAGGCTGACCAGCGTCGGCTTGCCGTCCCCCGCCGGGATGTGCAGCAGCATCATCGTGTCCGTACGCTGACCGACGGCGCGGCCGGTCGCGAACTTCTTCCGCTCCGCGGCGGACAGGCCCTTACGGCTGTCGGAGCCGACCAGAAGCCAGTTCTCACCCGGGGTGTCCGCGGGCCTGCCCTCGTAGTCGCCGAGCGCGTCGATCCGCCCCATGCTCCCGTTGAGCTGGAAGTACAGCAGGACCACGAGCAGGAGCATCGCCACCAGCAGGGCGAGGAGAATCCGTACGATCACTCGGGCGGAAGGACGACGTCGTGGACCGGATCTGCCGGAAGGGATCACCGGGGGTGAGCCTGGCGGGGGGCCATATCCAGATGCATCCGGTTTTCCTGCTCCGAAAGGCGCGGCTCCAAACGCACCGCCGCCCGGTCCGGACGGCGGCGCCGACGCAGGGCCGTACGGAGCTCCGCCAGGCGCCCCGTAGGCGGCCTGAGGCGGCCCCGGCGGGGTGCTCGGCGGGCTGGACTTACGCGACTTGCCGTAGACCCGCGACTTGCCGTACACGCCCGCGGCGGGCGGCGCGGACGCAGGCTCCGACCCGCCGGGCTGATGCAGAATCCGGGTGGACTCGTCCCGGGGTGGCTCATGCGGAGGCTGTCCGCCGCCACTCCGCCCCTGCCGCCCTGGTACCTCTCCCACTGCTTCCCCCACAGTCCCGACGCCTCTACGTCTCCACCTTCGCGGATCGAGCTTGCAAGTCCCTTACCGAGTGCTTGAGCTCGGCCACTCCCTGATTCCCAGTCTGCGTCGCCAAGGCCGTAACCGCTTGGTGTTCCTTGGACATCAGCCCGCAATCACGGCAAGCCGGAAACACGTCGGACGTCCACACCGTTACGGTTGGTAGTACGTCAATGGAAAGGAAGACCGTGTCCAGTTCGGACCCGTGGAATACCTGCCCGTGCGTCAGCACGGGTCGCCCTGATTCAGGTCTGCGATGACCACCGCGCTCGGCCTTGTCGCCGTACTGTTGCTGATCGCCGGGACCGGCTACTTCGTGGCACAGGAGTTCGCGTTCGTCGCGGCCGACCGCGGAGTGCTCCGCGAGCAGGAGAACGCCGGCGACGCCGCCGCGAAGAGAGCCCTCCAGGTCACCGCCAGACTCTCCTTCATGCTCTCCGGAGCGCAGCTCGGGATCACCGTCACCTCTCTGCTCGTCGGGTTCATCGCCCAGCCCGCACTCGCGGACGTCATCGCCCCGTGGCTCTCGGCGGCGGGGCTCCCCGAATCGCTGGTGCCGGGCGCCGCCTTGGCATTAGGTATCACGGTCGCCACGATCGTGGGGATGATTCTGGGAGAACTCGCCCCCAAGAATCTGGGCATCGCCCGGCCGGAGGCGGTGGCCAAGCTCCTCTCCCGGTCGACCCTCGTCTACCTCGCCGTCGCCGGGCCCGTCATCCGGTTCTTCGACTCCTCCGCCACCAGGCTCCTCCGGCTTTTCGGGGTGGAGCCGATCGAGGAGGTCGAGCAGGGGGCGACGCCCGAGGAACTGGACCGGATCATCGAGGAGTCCAAGCGGTCCGGCGAACTGCCGGCCGGACTCTCCGAGCTGCTGGACCGGGCGCTCGACTTCGGTAACCGGACCGCGGAGGACGTGATGGTCCGGCGCACCGCGGTGGTTTCGCTTCAAGCGAACCGGCCGGTGTCGGACCTGGTGGACGCGCTCCGCGACGCCGGGCACTCGCGCTACCCCGTCCTCGGGGAGGGCAGTGACGACGTGGTCGGCGTCGCCGGAATCCGTGAACTCCTCACCGTCGCGGACACCGGCCGCACCTCGATCCGCGAGATCGTCCGGCCGGCCTTCATGGTCCCCGCGGCCCTGCCGCTGCCCGCCCTCCTCAGCCAGATGCGCAGCACCCACGAGGAGTTCGCCTGTGTGATCGACGAGTACGGCGGCCTCGCCGGGGTGGTGACCCTGGAAGACCTGGCCGAAGAGCTCGTCGGCGAACTCGTGGACGAGAACGACCCGGAACCCCCTGGGGCGTTCCGCTGTCTCGACGGCTCCTGGATCGTCCCCGGGACGCTCCGGATCGACGAGGCGGAGCGGGCGACCGGGGTAGGCCTTCCGGAGAGCGAGGGCTACGAGACGGTCGCGGGACTCGTCCTGGCCGCCCTCGGCCGCCTGGCCGAACCCGGTGACACCGTACAGGTCCCGCTCCCGCCGGATCTGGACCTGATGAACCGGCCGGAGCCCCGGGAGGCCGAGCTCGTCGTGACCGCCGTCCACCGCAGAGTCCCCTCCTCGGTACGGCTGACGCTGCGAAACGCCGTACCCCAGACTGCGGAGAGCCGCTCATGAACGTCACGGCGGCGATCCTCCTCAGCGTCGTCCTGCTCCTTGGGAACGGCTTCTTCGTGGCCGCGGAGTTCGCGCTCGTCGCCGCCCGCCGTCACCGCCTCGAACAGGCCGTGAGCGGTGGAGGCAGGATGGTACGGGCGATAGCCCGGGTCGCGGTGCGGAGCGGACGCGAGCTCTCGCTCATGCTCGCCGGCGCCCAGCTCGGCATCACCCTGTGCACCCTGGGCCTGGGCATCGTGGCCGAACCCGCCATCGCACACCTGCTCGAACCGCTCATGTCGGCGATCGGCCTACCGCCCGCGGCGCAGCACCCCATCGCGTTCCTCATCGCGCTGGCCCTGGTGACGTTCCTGCACATGGTGGTCGGGGAGATGGCACCCAAGTCCTGGGCGCTCACCCATCCGGAGCAGGCGGCGCTCGGTCTGGCGGTCCCGTTCCGCGCCTTCACGGTCGCGGTCCGTCCGATCATCCGGGTGCTCAACGGGTTCTCGAACCTGCTGCTCCGGCTCTTCGGCGTGCACACCCGGGAGGAGATGTCGAGTACGAAGACACCGCCTCAGCTCGCGTTCCTGGTCGGCGAGTCCGGCCGGATGGGGCTGCTCGACCGGGATGAGCACGACCTGCTCACCCGGGCGCTGCGGGTTCAGTCGCTCACGGTAGACCGGCTCATGGTCCCGATCGACCGGGCGACCGCCGTACCGTCCACCGCCGCCACCGCGCAGATCAGGGAGGCCGCGCTGCACAGCGGGCACCTGCGACTCCTGGTGAACGACGGGTCACCGGGCGGAGTCATCGGTGCGGTGCATATCCGGGAAGTTCTTACAAATCCCGAACAATCACTAAGTGATCTGGCTCGGCCTATCCCGCGGATGGCCGCCAGCGTAAATCTTCCTGAAGCCGTCTCCACGCTTCAAGAGGCCCGATCCCATATCGGCCTGGTTCTCGGCGAGAACAAGCAGGTCAAAGGCATGGTAAGCCTAAGTGATCTCGTAGGCGAGCTACTCGACACCCGATGATCACTAAAACGATCAGCCCCGGCACTTGCAGGACCGGGGCTGATTTCGTCAATCTTGGGCTACCACTGTTCATCGAGAACGAGGATGGTGAGCCTCACGTGGGCGAGGAGGGACTTGAACCCTCACGTCCTTTCGAACACACGGACCTGAACCGTGCGCGTCTGCCATTCCGCCACCCGCCCTTTGGGTGCGCACAAAGGTTAGCACGGATCCGCTGGCACACCTGAACCCGGATACGATCGCATCAGAACATGGGAAAGGAGGTACCCGGTGGGTGTCCTACAGCGCTTCGAGCGACGGCTCGAAGGCTTGGTTGAGGGTGCCTTCGCGCGGGCCTTCAAATCGGAGCTTCAGCCGGTTGAAGTCGCCAGCGCGGTGCAGCGGGAGATGGACGAGAGGGCCGCGATCGTCGCCCAAGGGCGCACGCTCGTGCCCAACGACTTCGTGGTCGAACTGTCCCCCGCAGACAGCGAACGCCTCGCGGTGTACGCGGACAGCCTCAGTCACGAGCTCGGCAATCTCGCCCGTGAGTACGCCAAGGAGCAGGGCTACTCCTTCGTGGGACCGGTCCGGGTACGTTTCGAGACGGCCGAGGATCTGGGGACCGGGATGTTCCGCATCCGGTCCGGCGTGATCCGCGGTGCCACCGTGGAGCAGGACGAGATCCGGCAGCCTGTCAGCGATCTTCCGGTTCCGCAACCGGGGGTGTTCGCCGGCCGGCCGCGCCTGCTCGTCTCGACGGCCGACGATCCGGCAGGGCAACGCTCCTATGAGCTGACCACGCCGGTGACGCTCCTCGGCCGGGGCACGGACTGCGACCTGCGCCTGGTCGATCCGGGGGTATCCCGGCACCATGCGGAGCTGCAAGTCGAAGGGCACGAGGTCGTTCTGGTCGACCGCGGGTCGACAAACGGGACGTTCGTCAATGGGCAGGCGGTGCGCCGGGTGACGTTGAACGACGGCACACGGGTAACGCTTGGTCGCACAACTCTGGTTTTCCGGCGCGATTAGAGGTAGACAAACGGTTCATGTCCGAGTTCACGCTGCTGCTAATACGGCTCGCCTTCCTCGCGATGCTGTGGTTTTTCGTCATCGCCGCGGTCGGCGTGATCAGGACTGACCTGTTTGGCCCGCGTACGGCTCCCGCGGCTGCTGCGCGTAAACCGGCCAAACCTGCGAAACCGCAGGCGAAACCCAAGCGGGGCGAGCCCAAACAACTCATAGTCACGGGCGGTCCACTGAGTGGCACCATCATCGATCTCGCTGAGGCGCCAATCACCATCGGCCGGACGAATGATGCCACCTTGGTGCTCACTGACGACTACGCTTCAAGCCGGCATGCACGGCTCTTCCCCCAGGACGGTCAGTGGATCGTGGAAGATCTTGGTTCTACCAATGGCACATATCTGGACCGCACTAAAGTGACCCGCCCGACGCCGGTGCCACTCGGAGTTCCGATCCGCATCGGCAAGACCGTCATCGAATTGCGCAAATGACAATCGCACTCCGCTACGCGGCACGCTCAGACGTCGGCCTCCTCCGCGAAGGAAACGAGGACTCGGCGTACGCCAGCTCGCGCCTGCTCGCCGTCGCAGACGGCATGGGAGGCCACGCTCACGGTGAGGTGGCCAGCTCCGTCGCCATCGCGGCCATCGCCGCCCTGGACGAGGATTCGCCCGCGCCCGATCTGCTCACCGCCATCGAATCCTCGGTGCGCGACGCCAACCGCCGTCTCCACGAGATGGTCGGCCGCGATCCGAGCCTCAAGGGCATGGGTACGACGCTCACCGCCATGCTGTGGTCGGGTACCCGCGTCGCCCTCGTCCACGTCGGCGACTCCCGGGCCTACCTCTTGCGCAACGGCGAGCTCTACCAGATCACGCACGATCACACACTCGTGCAATCCCTGGTGGACGACGGCCGGATCACCGCGGAAGAGGCGGCGACCCATCCACAGCGGTCGATTCTGCTGCGCGCACTCGACGGTAGCGGAGAGGTCGACCCGGACCTGTCGCTCCGCGAAGCCCAGCTCGCCGACCGGTACCTGCTCTGCTCGGACGGACTCTCCGGCGTCGTCAGCGCCGAGACGCTCCACCACGTGCTGACCACGACCCCGGACCTGGAAGCCGTCGTACGGCAGCTCATCGATCTGGCGAACCGAGGCGGCGGCCCCGACAACATCACCTGTGTCGTCGCCGACGTCATCGAGGCCGACACCGCGGAGTCCGTGCCCCTCGGCGACGTGAAGGTCGTCGGCGCGGCCGGCAACTCCCGGAATCGGGCCAAGGTCACCGACACGTTCCCCGGGCAGACCGCTCACACAGTAGAGAACCACGAAATCGAGCCAGAGGATCCTCCGGCGGCGCCCGAGGGCCGACTCCCTCCACCGCGCCGCCGGCGCTTATGGCCGATTCTGGTGACTTTTCTGGCTCTGCTGGTGACCGGCGTCGGCGCCGCGGCCTTCGTCGCATGGCAGTACGGCAAGGACCAGTACTTCCTCTGCCCCGACGCCGATGGGGTCGAAGTCGCGCTGTGCACCGGGATCAACGGTAACGTGCTCGGTATCGACCTCTACAGCCGGGAGGACCTGTCCGAACCGCTGCTGCTGGCGGCCCTCGCGCCGGCCCAGCAGGAGATGGTCAAGAACGGCCGGATCCAGTTCGACCGGCGCGAACAGGCGCCGGAGAAAATCGCTGAGCTGGGGAACGCCAAGGTGGCCCCCACCCCCGCGACGTCCACGTCCCCGACCTCGAAATCAACACCTACGTGAGTTCTGTGACAGCCGAGCCCGTCCCCATGACCGCCAAGCGCAGGGGGGCGCAGCTCGCGATGCTCACGTTCGCGGTGCTGATCGTCATGGCCGCCTATGCCAGTGTGGGCCTGGCCAAGGACGGCCAGCTCCCCGCCGGCATGCTCGGGTACGGCCTCGGCCTCGGCGGGCTGATGCTCGTGGCCTACCTGGTTCTGGCCAAGTTCGCCCCGTGGGCCGATCCGCTCCTGCTCCCGCTGGTGACGGTGCTCAACGGGATCGGCCTGGTGATGATTTACCGCATCGAGCTGGGCGGAGAGGAACGGGCGTCCGCCCTCAACCAGCTCATCTGGACCGGCCTGGGCATCGTGTTCTTCACCCTCACCCTCGTGGTGCTGCGAGACCACCGGTTGCTGCAGAGATTCACCTATACGGCGGCCGCGGCCGGTCTGGTGCTCCTGATGCTCCCCCTGGTGCCGCTCCTCGGGCAGAACATCAACGGGGCGAGGATCTGGGTGAGCCTCGGCGGCTTCTCCCTTCAGCCCGGTGAGTTCGCCAAGCTCGCCCTGGTGGTCTTCTTCGCCGGATACCTGGTCGCCAAGCGGGACGTGCTCGCGCTGGCCGGACGGCGGCTGCTCTTCATCGACCTTCCCCGAGCGCGGGACCTCGGCCCGGTGCTGATCACGTGGGTGGTGAGCCTGGGCGTCCTGGTGTTCGAACGCGACCTGGGCACCTCGCTTCTGCTCTTCGGCACCTTCGTCGTCATGCTGTACATCGCCACCCAGCGAACCTCCTGGGTGCTGATCGGAATCCTGCTCTTCGTCGGTGGCGCGTTCGTCGCCGGGCAGATTTTCGACCACGTCGGCGACCGCTTCGACGTCTGGCTCAACCCGGAGAAGGACGAGTACTACAACCGGGAGTTCGGTGGCAGCGCACAGTTGCTGGGCGGCCTGTTCGCCATGGGTTCCGGCGGGATCCTGGGCACCGGCCTGGGAAGCGGCTCACCCAGCCTGATCCCGCTGTCCTTCTCCGACTTCATCATCCCCGCCGTGGGCGAGGAACTGGGCCTGACCGGCCTGATGGCGATTCTGATGATCTACGGACTGATCGTCCAGCGGGGGTTCCGGATCGCCATCGTCGCGCGAGACCCCTTCACCAAGCTTCTCTCGAGCGGGCTCGCGTTCCTGCTCGCCTGGCAGGTCTTCATCATCGTCGGCGGGGTCACCAACCTCATTCCGCTCACCGGGCTGGTAACCCCGTTCATGTCGGCGGGCGGCTCGGCCCTGCTCTCGAACTGGATGCTCATCGCGCTTCTCGTCCGCATGTCCGACGCAGCCCGTAAGCCGCCGCCGCAGGCGATCCAGAACGAAGGACTGACCCAGGTGTTCCAGCGATGAACGGCACCCTCAAACGTGTGGCGATCGGGGTGATGGTCCTCTTCGCCCTGCTGCTCATCAACGTGAACTATGTTCAGGTGATCAAAGCGGAGGAACTCCGCGAGGACCCGCGCAACCGGCGGGCCTTCTTCGCCCGGTACGAGAACGACCGGGGCTGGATCACCGCGGGCGACGTTGTGCTGGCCCGGTCCAAGGACACCAAGAGCGACCTGCGCTTCGTCCGGGAGTACCCCAAAGGTGAGGTGTACGCCCACGTCACCGGCTTCTTCGCGCCGGAGAACGCCACGGAGATCGAGGCGGCGACCGGCTCCCTCCTGGACGGCACCGACTCCAAGCTCGCGGTCCGCCGGTTCATCGACCTGATCACGAACAAGCCGCTGAAGGGCGCCAACGTCGAGCTGACCATCAACCCCGCCGCGCAGGAGGCCGCGTACAACGCGCTGCGCCGGGACGGTAAGCGCGGAGCCGTGGTGGCGATCAACCCCAAGACCGGCGCGATCCTGGCCTTGGTCTCCGTCCCCAGCTACGACCCCAACCTGCTCTCCATCCCGGATCGGGCCAAGGTCGTCGAGAATTACAACAAGCTGGACGCCAACAAGAACAAGCCCCTGGTCAACCGCGCGATCAACGACACCTACGCCCCCGGCTCGACCTACAAGGTGGTCACCGCGGCCGCCTTCCTCTCGGATGACGACTCCCGCGGCCCGGAGACGATGGTCCCCGCCCCCCAGGTCCTTAACCTGCCCAACACCAACGTGGGACTGCCCAACTACGGCGGGGCGGCCTGCGGCGCCGGTCGGGTGACCCTGGTCTTCGCCCTTGAGCGGTCCTGCAACACCCCCTTCGGCCAAATCGGCATGGATCTGGGCTACGAGGCCATGAACGAACAGGCCAAGAAGTTCGGGGTCGGCGAGGAACTCAACATCCCGATGCGGGTCGGCGGGGTCAGCGACTTCGGCAAGGAAGAGGACTTGGCCGCGCTTGCCCAGGCCTCGATCGGACAGCGCAGCAACCGGATGAGCCCGCTGCAGATGGCCATGATCGCCGCCGGTATCGCCAACGACGGCACGGTCATGGCTCCCTACCTCGTCAAGCAGGTCACCGGCCCGGACAACAGTAAGATCATCACCGAGAATCCGCAGCCGCTGGGCGAGGCCGTCTCCGAGGACGTGGCCCGCAAGCTCAAGGACATGATGGTCAGCGTCGTCGACCGGGGCACCGCCACCCGGGCGCAGATCGAAGGCATCCGGGTCGGCGGCAAGACGGGGACCGCGGAGACCGCCGAGGGCCGGGATCCGCACGCCTGGTTCATCTCGTTCGCGCCCTACGACAACCCCGAGGTCGCCGTCGCCGTGTTCATCGAGTCCGGCAGCGCGGGCGGCAACGCCTCCGGCGGCGGGACCGCCGCGCCGATCGCCCGGGATGTGATGAGGGCGGTGCTCCGGCAGTGACCACCCGGGATACCGGTCACGAGGGCAGACCTCTCCTCGGCGGACGCTACCGTCTGCTGGAGCGGATCGCCGCGGGCGGTATGGGGGAGGTCTGGCGGGCCGGTGACGAGCTGCTGGGACGTTTCGTCGCCATCAAGCTGCTGGGCCGGCAGTACCTCGGGGACGAGGGGTTCCGGGAGCGCTTCCGCAGTGAGGCACGGATCACCGCGGGCCTCGCCGACCCGGGGATCGCCCAGGTCTACGACTACGGCGAGCAGGACGACACGGCGTACCTCGTCATGGAGCTGGTCGTCGGGGAGCCGCTCTCCGCGATTCTGGCGCGAAACGCCCCGCTGAGCCCCGAGGTCACCCTCGACATCGTCGTCCAGACCGCGCGGGCCTTGCACACGGCCCACCGGTCGGGCGTCATCCACCGGGACATCAAGCCCGGCAACCTCATGGTCACCAGCACCGGCGTCATCAAGGTCACCGATTTCGGGATCGCCCGGGCGGTCCAGGCCGCGCCGTTGACCAAGAGCGGGATCGTGCTGGGCACGGCTCAGTACGTCAGCCCCGAGCAGGCGTCCGGGCGGCACCTCACCGCGCTCACCGACATCTACTCGCTGGGTGTCGTCGCCTACGAGTGCCTCGGCGGCCGTCCCCCGTTCCTGGGGGAGAACCAGGTGGCCATCGCGCTCCAGCACCTGAACGACCCTCCCGCCCCGCTCCCGCGGGAGATCCCCGGATCGGTCTGCGACCTGATCATGGCGACCCTGGCCAAGGACCCCGGAGACCGGCCCTCCAGCGCCCAGGAGCTCGCCGACCGAGCCTATGTGCTGCGAAACTCGCTGGCGTCGGCGAGTTTGAGTACCCTCAATGTGGTATCGGATCCGACAACCTCCGATGCCGCAGCTCGCGTCGCTCCACGTGCCAAAGACGGCCCGGCGAGGCGGCGACGTTCGCTGGTGCTCGTTACCACCCTTGGCCTGACGGTTTTCATCCTTGGAGTGATTATGCTTACCGCGCTCCAAGACAGACCTGCCTCGGAACCCGCCACGCAAGACGCGTGGACCCCGCGCACCCCCACCCCGGTGACGGCCGAGACCGCGTACGTGACGGTGACGTCGCTGCCGATGGTGCCCGCGCGATCGATCAGGACGGCGTCACCGTCGCCCTCGGCCACCCCGAGCGTGACCGGGAAGCCTTCGACGAGCCCCAGCACCACGCCGGAACCCACGCCCACCCAGCAGCCGACCCCGACACCGACCGCGGCCCCCATTCCTTCGATCACTCTCACCCCGACCTCGACGACCACCCAGCAGTCGGGCGGCGGAGAAGTGGGACGGGCGCGATGATGGACACAGCGGTGACGTGGGGCGAGCCCCAGAAGATGAATGGCAAGGGACAGTGCAGGACATGACTCAGCCCCGGGTTCTCGGCGGTCGATACGAACTCGACGGTGTCGTCGGGCGCGGCGGCATGGCCGAGGTCTATCGCGCACGTGACCTGAGACTCGAACGGATCGTGGCGATCAAGACTCTGCGATCCGACCTTGCGAGGGATCACACGTTCCAGGCGCGGTTCCGCCGCGAGGCCCAGTCGGCGGCGTCCTTGAACCATCCGGCCGTCGTCGCCGTCTACGACACCGGCGAGGACATGGTGGACGACACCCCGGTGCCGTACATCGTCATGGAGTACGTCGACGGCCGGACGGTACGCGACCTGCTCCGGGCCGACCGCCGACTCCTCCCCGAGCGGGCTGTGGAGATCGTCGACGGCATCCTCCGCGCCCTCGACTACAGCCACAAGAACGGGATCGTCCACCGCGACATCAAGCCGGCCAACGTGATGTTGACCAGGAACGGCGACGTCAAGGTCATGGACTTCGGCATCGCCAGGGCGGTCGCCGACTCGGCGGCCACGATGACCCAGACGGCCCAGGTCATCGGCACGGCCCAGTACCTGTCCCCCGAGCAGGCTCGGGGAGAGCGCGTCGATGCCCGAAGCGACGTCTACTCCACCGGCTGTGTCCTGTACGAGCTGCTCACCGGCCAGCCTCCCTTCACCGGTGACTCCCCGGTCGCGATCGCCTATCAGCACGTCCGGGAAGACCCCGTTCCGCCGTCACAGGTGGACCGGGAGATCCCCCGGTGGGCCGACGCGATCGTGCTCAAGGCGATGGCCAAGAATCCGGGACAGCGCTACCAGAGCGCGTCGGAGATGCGCAACGACCTGCAGCGCGCCCTCCAGGGGCTGCCGGTGGACGCGCAGACGATGGCGCTGGCGATGACGCAGGTGCAGGCGCCGATGCCGAACTCCGGCCCGCAGACCCAGCGCACCGCGGTGGTGCCCGCCTACGACTACGGCCAGACGGGCGACGTCGGGGGAAGGGCCGACCGTTCCCGGCGCGGCCGGGGTGGCGGTGGCGGAAACGCCACATTGATCAAAACAGCGGCGTGGATCCTCATCCCGCTGGTGGTCATCGCCGTTTCGATCTACGTCGGGCTCTCCATCCTGAGCCCGAGCGCGAACACGGAGGAGAAGAACGACGTCTCGGTCCCATCCCTGGTCTCCCAGGAGCGTGGCGCGGCCGAGAGCGAGCTGAAGGGCATCGGCCTGGGCTTCGAGGTCATCCAGGAGTTCAACGACGAGTACGACAAGGGAACCGTCTTCAAGACCGACCCCGAGGCCGACCAGATGGTGCCCAAGGGAACCAAGGTCAAGCTCTATGTCTCCAAGGGCAAGGAGAAGGTGACCGTACCCGATCTGCTCGGTAAGACGGTGGAAGAAGCCAAGGCAGAGCTCGAGGCCCTCGGGCTGAAGGACGCCGTGGTGCGGAAGGACTCCAACAAGCCCCAGAACCGGGTCTTCCAGACCGACCCGAAGGCCGGTGAGCAGGTCGACAAGGGCGGCACCGTCCGGCTCTCCGTCCCCCGCTCGGCGATCCCCGTCCCCGAGCTCTCCGGGTTGACCATGGAAGAGGCCTCGCAGGCCCTCCGGGACGCCGGATTCAAACCCAAGTTCGTCGAGGAGCCGAGCGACCAGACGGAAGCCGGCCGGGTCCTCCGGCAGTTCCCCGAAGCCGGCACGAAGCGGCTCCCCGGTGCCGTGGTGACCGTCACCGTCTCCAGCGGACCGCCTACCTTCACCGAGGCTCCCTCGCCCGGCCCTGGGCCCACCGATGAGCCCACCGCGCCGGAGCAGACCGAGAACCCGGGTGACGGAGGGGAAAACGACGATTTCTGAGCCGGAACACAGCGAAGGTCTCCGCCGCTCGGGGGCAACGGCGGAGACCTTCATCGTTTAGTCGTCGCAGCGACGGGCCGTGTTACATCATTTTCCGAAGCCGTTCCGTGAATTTCCGGCGGGGGGCTCCTGGAGACGGCAGGGCCGATGCCGCAAGCCCCTGACCAGACCGTCGGCCGTACCCGCACCGCGGTCACGCCGTGATCTGCCGAAGCCAGTTCCCGAACAGCAGATGACCGGATTCCGACAAGATCGACTCCGGATGGAACTGCACCCCTTCCACCGCCGCGCTTCGATGCCGCAGACCCATGACCACACCGTCGGCCGTACGGGCGCTCACGATCAGCTCGGCGGGGACCTCGGTGACGGCGAGCGAGTGATACCGCGTCATGGTCACCGGCGAGGGGAGGCCGGCGAAAACCCCCTGGTTGTCGTGGAGGATCTCACTGGTGTACCCGTGCAGCAGGGCGGGTGCCCGGGCCACCGTGCCCCCGAACGCGACCGCGATGGCCTGATGCCCCAGGCAGACCCCGAGCAGGGGAACGCCTCGGGCGACGGCGTAACCCACCAAGGGCACGCTGACCCCGGCGTCCTCCGGCCGGCCCGGCCCCGGGCTGAGGAGAACACCGTCGAAGTGATCGGCGTCCGTCGGCGAAACCTCGTCCCGGGGGTGCACCGCGCAGTCGGCGCCGAGCTCCCGCAGATACTGGACGATGTTGTGGACAAAGCTGTCATGGTTGTCCACAACCAGAACACGCGGGCTCATCCGTGCACCGTCACGTGATCGATGGCGATCCAGGTCTCCAGCCAGGGGAAGGCGACGAACCACAGCCCCGCCACCGTCAGCGCGGCGAGGAGGACGCAGGTCGCGGTCCTGATCGCCGGAGTCCCGGGCAGGCGCCGCCACAACCAGCCGTACATCAGGCCTGCCGCTCCTCTCCTCTCACCAGGCGCCCGAAGACGATCAAGCGCTGCGCCGCCGAGTACTCCGGATGACAGGTGATCAAAGTGATCACGGCTGTGGACGGGTCCCGGCCCGGCAGCCCCGGCACCGGTGCGACGACGCCGAGATCGGCGGGATCCACCACGACGACCCGATCCACCTCGTAGGTGTATGTCCGCCTGCGTGTCTCAACGATGATCTCATCACCACGCACCAGCTCGTCTATCCGGTTGAACGGAGCACTGTACGTGGTCCGATGCCCTGACAAAACAAAGTTACCGATCTCCCCCGGCATCGCCGTACCCGGGTAGTGCCCGGGTCCCCGGCGCAGCTCCTCGAACCCCACCCCCTCCACGAGGGCGTATCGATAGTCCCCACCCAGCCTCGGAATCCGCAGCAGCGCCAGCGCATTGCCCAGTCCCAGTCCCGCCCGGGGTTTCCCCGCCACCTCGACCGGCGGTTCCTCGCTGAGGATCCTCTGCAGCACCTGCTGCTGACGTGCGGTGTACGAGCCGGTCCCCCACAGCAGATAGACGCAGAACAGCAGGAGGATCGCTCCCAGTGTGACGCTGACCTCACCGATCGTCCGGAGAACAACCCTCAACGGACCCTCCCCGATGGCTCCGACCGTCCACCGGGTTCACAGTAGGCCGCAGACCTGCGCGCAAACGCCGGGGGTGAACCCGTCAATCCACAATTTGGCGCCTCTTTGAACTACCGAAGCCGATCGGATGGGTTTTCTCCGTACCATGACACGATCCAGATACCGATCGCTCAAACGTGGCGCCGTCGCCGTACACTCCGGTTGGATGATTCTTGCTCGCCGTCCTGCTCCCAAAGCTCTTCCGCCAGCGGCTACGCTAACGACGGCAGGCACGCGCTTGTGCTATGCCCATGATGATCTCAGGAGTTGTCAGTCGTGCCCAAGCCAAACACTCGCAAGAAGGCGGTCTACACTCCGCCGCCGAAGACGCAGCAGGTCGCGGTCAGCCCACGGTGGCTCGCCCCGGCGATGGTGGTCGCCTGGATACTCGGCGTGCTGTGGATCGCCGTGTACTACATTGCCGGAACCAACGTGCCGGTGATGTCCGATCTTCAAAACTGGAACCTGCTGATCGGCTTTGGTCTGATTGTCTTCGGCGTGGTCCTCTCCACACGTTGGCGATAATCTCGCTCATCCGCCGCCCGTCCCAATTGCCGGCAAGCTCGCTCCACAGGTTATCCACAGGCTGTGGATACTCACCCGAAGAGTGCGCTGTAGGCGAACGGGGGCAGAACAACCACGAGCAAGACGAGCACGATAAAGACGGCGAACGTGGCGGCGAACTGAATGACGTTCCTGTTTTTGGCAGGGGCGTAGGCAAATATCGCGGCCACCAGGGCGCCGGTCACCAACCCGCCCAGGTGGCCCTGCCAGCTGATCCCCGGAACGATAAAAGTGATCACCACGTTGATGCCGATGAGCACGGCCACCCCGCGGATGTCGTAGCCCAGCTTCCGTCCGACCACGAACAGCGCCGCGAAGAGCCCGAAAATCGCTCCGGAGGCGCCGACCGCAGTCGTCCCGAAAAGGTAGATCGCGACTGAGCCGCCGAGCGCGGAGATCATGTAGAGCGCGGCGAAACGGACCGATCCCAGACGCCGCTCAAGCTCGGGACCGATTACATACAGCGCCCACATGTTGAAGAGGATGTGCCAGAACGACGGTGGCGGGGAATGCAGAAATGCGCCGGTGATCAGTCTCCACCACTGCCCGACCGCCACGTGGCCGGCGGACATCATGAACTCGTTCAGAACCCGGACCGTGTTCGCCGCCTCCAAGACGTACGCGAACACGTTCACCGCGAGCAGGGTCCAGGTGACGAAAACGCGGTTGGTGACCTTGCCCCCGAAGGTCGTACGCGCCTGGCGCACGGTCCGGCTGCCCTGGTGCACGCACTCCACGCATTGGTGGCCGACGGCCGCCTCGCGCATGCAGTCCGGGCAGATGGCACGATCACACCGTTGGCACCGGACGTAGGTCTCGCGGCCGGGATGTCTGTAGCACACCGGAACGACGTGGGGGGAAGGCCGTTCCCCGCCCAAGGACTCGGGCGGGGTCGACGGCACCTCGGGTGGCTGAGTTGTCATCGCGTGAGGGCCCTTTCGACCGTGCGTATACCCAACCACCCTATGCGTGGTCAGGCCTGCTTGCGCTCGATAACGACGCGCTCCAGGACGACGTCGGACTGCGGCCGGTCGTTGCGGCCCGTGGCGACCTTGGAGATGGCGTCCACGACGTCCTGGCCCTCGAGAACCTCGCCGAAAATGGTGTGCCTGCCGTTCAGGTGCGGCGTCGGCACGACGGTGATGAAGAACTGCGAGCCGTTGGTCCCGCGCCCCATCTGCTTACCCGCGTTGGCCATGGCCAGCAGGTAAGGCCGATTGAAGTAGAGGTCGGGGTGGATCTCGTCGTCGAACTTGTAGCCGGGGCCTCCGATACCCTGACCGAGCGGGTCCCCACCCTGGATCATGAAGCCGTCGATGACACGGTGGAAAATCGTGCCGTCGTAGAGCTTCTCGGTGGACCGCTGCCCCGTCTCCGGGTGCGTCCACTCCCTCGACCCCTCCGCCAGTTCGACGAAGTTCCGCACCGTCTTCGGCGCGTGGTTCGGGAAGAGCTGGACCTTTATCGCACCGAGATTGGTGTGCAGCGTCGCTGTGAGTTCCTCAGCCACTGGTTGGCTTCCCCTCGTTTGTCCTGCGCACATCTGGTTAGAAGTGCACAGTGCTGGTCTGTGGTGATGTGGCGTACGACCTGCGGGTCGTCCGGTAATCCTCCCACGGCCGGTCAGGGTTGAGCCGCTTGTAAGCGGGAAGGTGAGCCCTCAGGGGCCCCGGCGACAGGGGGAGGTTGTTGTGTCCCTGACACAGAGAAGGCGCCGCGTCGAGGTGATTGTCCCTGCGACGTGGCCACGACGGGCGAGAGCCCGGGCACAATGGGCGGCCGAGCGGGTTTCGCCCATGGCGATGAGCGCCCGCGAGATGGCCGCCCACCGCTTCATGGACGCACGTGGCTGGGCAGCACCCCAGCTGGACCGTGCAGCCCACTCAGTCGAGGAGAGTCTCGCGCCGAGACTGAGCGCGATGCTCGCCTCAGCGGCCGACCGAATCGATCCATACCGGGTGCAGCCCCGGAGTCGTTGGCCGATGATGCTCCTGGTCGCCGGTGCGGCCATCATCGTCACGGGGGTGCTCATTCGGCGGGGCACCACCCAGCACTGGACGGAGGCGATCCAGAACAACGCCGAGGAGGCCGCGACCCAGGTGGGTGAGACCACGAAGTGGGCCGGCGGCCGAGCCGAGAAGGCCGGCGAAAAGGTCCACGAGACCGCCGACAAGGTGGCCTCCAAGGCCCACCAGCGCGGCCACGGCATCGAAAAGCCACTGGACGACCACAGGCCGTAGCCTGAGAGGTTCGCGACAAGGTCCCGGGGATGCCGATCGCCCGGGACCTTTTTGGGCCCTCATCCCAAGGCACAGGGCCTGAAAGTAAATTAAAGGCTATTGAATTTTAGATACTTTGCCGACACCCAAAACACACAAAAGTGAACCGCAAGTAAGCAGGGTCAAGCCGTCTACCTCGACACACACGATTATTCAGGCTCTGAGTTCACCGTCGAGGGCCATCTTCTCATCAGCCCACACGCGATTAGGGTGGGTGCATCCAGCGCTCGGATGAGGAGAACCTCTCATGCTGCCCACCACCGCACAGGCTCTGCTAAGGCGACTCGCCATCGACCAAGCCCAGGAACGCCTCCCCTCGGTGGTGGCATCCGTCGTCCGAGACGGCCAAACCGTGTGGCTGGGAGCGAGAGGTGAAGTCGGCGGAGCCTCCCCCACCGCCGACACCCAATATCGCATCGGCTCAATCACCAAAACTTTTATCGCGGTAATGGTCATGCGTCTCCGCGACGAAGGCCGCCTCGGTTTGAACGACACGCTGGACACCCACGTCCCCGGCACCCCCGTAGGTGACCGAACCATCGCCGAACTGCTCTCCCACACCGGGGGCCTGACCGCCGAAGCACCCGGGGAATGGTGGGAGCGGATCGCCGGGCCGGATCGGCTCACCCTCGGACCCGAGGTGGTACGGCATCGCGCCGGACGCCGGTTCCACTACTCCAATGTCGGATACGGCCTGCTCGGCGAACTGGTCTCCCGGCATCGGGGGAGTGACTGGATGACCGCCGTACACAAGGAAATCCTCGAGCCGCTCGGGATGAACCGCACCACCTTCATGCCGCAGGAGCCGCACGCCGAAGGCTGGGCCGTACACCCGTGGGCGGATGTCCTGCTGCCGGAGCCGGCCCACGACGGAGGGGCGATGGCTCCCGCCGGGCAGCTCTGGTCGACCGCGACGGACCTGGCCCGGTGGACGCTCTTCATCGGCGGCGACAGCGGAGACGTCCTCCACCAGGACACCGTCGCCGAGATGCGGGAACCCGCCAAGGTCGACGACGGCGACGAATGGCGGTCCGGGTACGGACTCGGATTCCAGCTCATGCGGCACCGCGGGCGCAGGCTCGCCGGTCATACGGGCTCCATGCCCGGGTTCCTCGCCACGATCTGGGTCGACCCCGCCGACGCCACCGGTGCGTTCTTCCTCGCCAACACCACCTTCGGCGTCGGGTTCACCCTCCTCACCGACCTGCTCGACATCATGAGCGAGCACGAGCCGCGCATACCCGCCGAATGGACCCCGCAGAGCGTCGATCCGGATCTCCTCGAACTGACCGGACAGTGGTACTGGGGGCCGCTGCCGTACGTGCTCCGCATCCTGCCGGACGGCCTGATCAACCTTTCGCCGATCGGCGAGCGGGGGAGGGCGTCCCGCTTCCGCCCCGAACCAGACGGCACCTGGCTCGGGCTCGACGGATACCACGCCGGTGAGATCCTCCGGGTGGTACGGGGTCCGCAGGGAACCCACCTCGACCTGCAGACCTTCATCTTCTCGCGTACCCCGTACGACCCTGTGGTCCCGATCCCGGGCGGAGTCGACCCGGACGGCTGGCGCTAGGCCGACGGCGTGTCCACGGGAGGCGGGCCGACCCGATGCCAAATGATGGGGAGGTGGCAGGAGAGCGGGCATCCCACGGCTGGGTCGGCCAGGTCGCCATGGTCGTCGGACTTATCCTCTTGTACTACCTGATACCACTCGGGGACAGCAGGAATCCGGTGCGACTGACGGTGTCGATTCTGCTGTTCATCGCAGGGGTCGCCCTGCTCACCCTGGTTTTCGCCCGACGGACACTCAGGATGATGCGCGGGGAACCCGCCCGAATCCGTGATCTCCTTCTGCTCCTCTACATAGCCACCACGTTCTTCGCCCTGTCCCATTACGTCATCGCCACCAGCAGCCCGGAGCAGTTCGCCCAGCTGAACACCCGGACCGACGCGCTCTACTTCACCATGGCCACCATCGCCACCGTGGGTTTCGGAGACGTACACGCCCAAGGTCAACTCGCCCGGGCGTTCGTGACGGTGAACATCGCCTTCAACCTGGTGATCCTCGCTTCCCTGGTCGGCAGCTTCAGGCGTGCCTTCAAACAGTGAAAGCCCCGGGCGAGTGGACCACCCGCCGGGCGACGGGCGGTCATAGATCACCGCGTGGGGCCAATCGGGTCGACTTTACGCAGGTAGCTTCTTCAAGCCACCGCTGATCGATGTGGTCCTTCCAGCGGACCCGAATGCCCGATGGCCGCCTTCACCGGGCCGACCCATACGACGGGTTGGTGACTCGATAGAGGACGTGCCGGCGCAGCCGGCTACCCTCGGGCACCACAGGATGGTCGAAATCACCCTCGGTGTCGCGCACCATCCCGATTCGCTGCATGACGGCCTGTGACCGCTCGTTCGTCACCGCTGTGAACGACACCACCTCGCTGAGCCCAAGCCTCCCGAACGCGTCGTCCAGTACGGCTGCCGCCGCCTCACTCGCGTAGCCGTACCCCCATGCGGAGCGGGCGAGCCGCCAGCCGATCTCGACACAGGGCGTGAAATGCGCGGTGAACCGTGGCACCGAAAGGCCGGTGAAGCCGATGAACGCCCCTGCCGCCTCCACCGCCCAAAACCCGAAGCCGTGCATGTCGAACCCCGCCTTGATGCGATCGACCATCGCATCGCTCTCCTCCCGCGAGAATATGGCGGGGAAGTGCTCCATCACCTCGGGGTCGGCGTTCAGCGCCGCGAACGGCTCCCTGTCGCCGTCGCGCCAGCTCCGCAGAACGAGCCGCTCGGTCTCAATCACCATGTCAGTCATCAATCGACGATATCGGGTGGACACTCCCATTCGGGTCTCCCGAAAACCCGTCGCCTGCCACTCCCATCCCACCTGTCCGCACCCACCAACGATGGCGATACAGCCGACCAGCGGCGGATAGCCGTGAATGTGAAGGTCGTGCACTTATGCCCGTTGAACACCTCGGTGGATTGACTGGCCCTCCGCCCACATTGATCAACGCGGCGGCGTAAGACAAACGAGAATCACGTCAGGAGCCGACATGACCTCCCGAGACGATATTCACACCTTCGACAGGCGCATGTTCCTACGCGGGGTCGGCCTGACCGCGGCCGCCGGCGCCGCGCTTCCGCTGATGGGTTCGGGTTCGGCGGCTTTCGCCTCTCCCCCGGATCCGGACCAGCTTTTCAAGAACGGCAAGTTCGCCGAAGCCGAACGCGGCTACCGGCACCTGCTCCGCAAGAACCCGCAGAACGCGCACGCCGCCGCCCGGCTCGGCTACATCGCCCTGCTGTCCAACCGGTTCCACGCGGCCGAGAACTTCCTGTCCCGGGCTATCAGCCTGGCTCCCGCCGACATCGCCTCGAAGCAGCGGCTCGCCGAGTGCTTCGTACGGCAAGATCAGCACGCCCGCGCCGTACCACTGCTGCGTCAGACCGGCGACCAGCGCGACGCGGCCTTCGCCACCGTCTTCGCCAATCTCGCCGGCACACCGTGGCGGATACAGGGGGCGGCCGAAGCACATCTGCCTTTCCACACCCTCGACCCCGTACCCTCCGTCGAAGCGTCCCTCAACGGCGGAGCGACCAAGAAATTCCTGCTCGACACCTATTCGACCCTCGACCTGTCTCCGGAGGCGGCGGAAGAGGCGGGACTGCAGGCGCTGGCCACCGTCTCGGGAGGGGTCGTCAACAACACGCCGATCACCATGTACCTGGGCGTGCTGAACTCGTTCCGGGTCGGGGAGATCGAAATCCGCAACCTCCCCGTCCAGTGGATCGACACCCAGCGGCCGCCTCTTCCCGACGGCTCCCAGCCCGCCGGCGTGATCGGAACGACGGTGTTCTACCACTTCCTGACCACCATGGACTATGCCGGCCAAGCGCTGATCCTCCGCCGTAAGACCGAGGCCCAGCGACGGAAGTTCCGGGCGCAGGCCCGTCGTTCCCGGGTCGACGAGCTCCCCCTGTGGCTGGCCGGGGACCACTACCCCTGCACCGTGGGCAGTCTCCTCAACTCCGGGCCACGGCTCGTCACCGTCGACACCGGCGGCATTGCCCACGCCCTCGACACGACGGTGGAGATCGCCGAACGGACCGGGATCGAGGTGGATTACGCCAACCCGGTCGAGCACAACCGGAGAAAGTACTATCCGATCACGCCCGACCGGGTCAGCCTCGGCAAGGCCGTGGGGCGCAACGTGCGCGGCTACGCCTGGGAAACGGTCTTCCCGGGCCTTCCCGGCCCCGGCCAGTCCGCTCGCTTCGGCTTCGACCTGCTCGCCAACTTCACCCACGAGTTCTTCAAGCCGTTCGCCATCACATTCGACTACACCGACATGGACTTCATCATCACTCGCGGATGACCCGACAGTCGAAGTCGTTCTCTGGACAAGCAGACCTCGGTGCCGGGTTCGCGTCACTCTTCGCCGGAGAACCGCTCCCAGGCGGACTGGCGGGTGATTCCGAGAGCTTCGCCGATCTTTCGCCAGGTCACGCCGCGTCGGCGCAGTTCCTGCACCCATGAGCGCAGGTCGGCCTCGGCCTGGTCGATGTGCTCGGCGACGCGCGGAATGTGGCTCAGCATCTCCTCGTCCGCCAGCGACGCCCAGACAGGCACCCGCGGCCCCACGGGACTGTCGAGGCTTCCTTCGATGACCATCGCGGAGAGAGCCACACACTCATTGCAGATGTACACGCCGGCGCCGGCGACCAGCTTGTCGACCTCGGTGTCCGACTTGCCGCAGAAGGAACACCGAGCAAGTCCGGCCAGAGTGTCAGACGAAATCACAGCACACTCCTAAGGGGTCAGAAGCCCTAAGCTGTCAGGAACTTCCTGACAGCTTAGGGCGTCAGGGACTCCCTGACAACCGGGGTGCGAGTCCGAACCAGGAGACTGCCGTCACCGAAACACGCTCCTAACCGACCGGAACGCCAAAGGTCACCCAGGCGAAGCGTCAGCTCAGGTAGCCGACCTCAATCGACCGGCCGAGCGGCTTGGTGCCAAGACACACGTGATCAGAGGGGCTGAAGCCGGGTGCGCAGGAGGCAGAACTCGTTGCCTTCCGGGTCGGCCAGAACGTGCCAGCTCTCGGTGCCGGTCTGGCCGACGTCAACGGGCTTGGCCCCGACAGCGAGCAACCGCTCCAGCTCGGCGTCCTGGTCGCGGTCGGTGGCGCTGACGTCGATGTGCAGTCGAAGCTTCCCGGTTCGCGGGGCGCTACTGGGGCTGAGAACAAGGGTGGGCTGCAGGCCGCCGAAGCCGACGTCGGCCGGCCCGATCTCGATGCTCCCGTCGTCCTCCCGGCCGAGTTCGACGTAACCGAGAACCTCGCTCCAGAATGCGGCGAGCCGATCAGGATCGGCGGCGTCGATAACCAACTCACTGATGCGACAGGCCATGCCCGTCAGTGTACGCAACCAACGATCTTGTCGATCGGGCGACTCCATCCATTACGTCGGCGATCCGCCTGTCTACAACCCCTAGACGGAATCGCCCGGAGCTTCACTCGTCAATGTTTGCAGGCCGCCGTTTTGTCCGCGCGTACACAAGGAGAGCAGCCCCCACCCCAACCAGCAGAGCACCGACGCTCAGTGCGACGAGATTCACCAAGTTTGCATACGCGACTTCCTCGGCGTACTTCTTCGAGATCTCCGGCGTCGGATCCTGGTAAGGCAGATACGTTCCCGAGGTCACCATGAAAGCGATAACGGGCAGGAATAGGCCGACACAGACGGCCCAAGCCCCAACCGTCCTCTTCGTGATCGTCATGCGTGCAGGCCAAGCACCGAATCGGCCAGCCCAACGGCGCGGGCTGGACAAGCGAGCCGACCACCTCGGATCGGATCGGGCGTCAAGCGCCAGTACCTATAAGAGTTGTTCTTCTCATAGTCGGGGCGGGCGCGTCTGTACATAATCCGGTGCTGCGCATCGAACGGTCGATCCGCCACTCTGCACCTGCTGATCCCGCCTCCGACCACTTCTTCATCGCAACCAACCCTGCCCAAGATGCTCCCCCATGTCACACGTGCGCCCGGATCCGTTCCCGCCGTACCGCCTCGAACCCGAGGAATAGAGTGAGGTTAGAGGTCACCACTGACGAACAGCTTGTCGATCACTGGGAGGCCTGGGAGGCCACAGGCCAGGTGAGATCCACCCACCCGGCCACGATGACCCGGTACCGCACCCCCGGCTTACCCACCCCGTGGCTTTGGGTCGTGTGCATGCCCGTGCGATCGTGACGGTGCATGTCGGTGACACGACACTGACGATCGAGCTTCCCGACGATGTCCGTGTGGTCCGCCGCACCACGACTCAGCCTGTTCGCAGTGTCAAGGCGGCCCGGCCCCGCAAGGCCGGTCATGTTTCCTAGGGTGCCTGTCATGTATGTGGTGGGACCGAAGTGTCAAACATCAAATGGGACTAGACACCCGCGATGCAGGTCACGGAGCTTCACAGCTCAGAGCAGGCGGGTTCCGTCGTGGTGGCGGACAGCGGGCACCTGATCGTCGCGAATGGCGTCAATGACCCGGACGGCGAAGGCTTCGGATGCAAGTGAGCGGACCTCGTCGGCGGTGACCCATCGGAAGGAACGGGCCTCGTCGGTCTCGGTGAGCCGGCCACCGATCACTTTGCAGCGGAAGACCAGGGCGATGATCGCACGGGTCATGTTCTTGTAGACCCCAGTGAGGGCAAGAGGCTCGACTTCAAGGCCGGTCTCCTCCCTGACTTCGCGGACCAGGCCGGTGATGACGTCCTCGTCGCGTTCGAGGACTCCCCCGGGCGCCTCCCAACGGCCGTTGTCACGTCGCTGGATCAGGAGTGCCCTGCCCTCGTCGTCGACGACCACGCCTGCCACGCTCACAGAGTGCGTGATGTGGTGATCCATCCGGGCTACCTGTGGCATCCCATGAGATCAGTCGGCAACTGCTCGCCGTGCTCCAGGTAGAGCGTGCGGCCGAGTCTGCGGGCCGTGACGGCGGCGGTGACCCTGTGGGCAAGTCGCTTGATGAGCAGGTGAGGGAGTTCCTCGACGGGGTGGAAGCCGAATCCGGTGAGCTCGGCCTCAAGGGTGATGCGGTCGACGGTGGCAGGAGCCAACGTCCCGCCGTCGAACACGAACAGAACTTTGTCCCCTTCGGCAGGATGGGGCGCCCAGTCGACCACGAGCAGGCCACCGACGGGCGGCCGAATGCCGAGTTCCTCGTGAACCTCGCGCACGCAGGCTTGAAAAGGGGTCTCCCCCGGTTCGACGTAGCCCCCGGGTATGTCCAGGTGCTCCTTGTAGGCGGGCTCAAGCAGGAGAACCCGGCCGCGGTCATCGAGGAAGAGCGCTCCGGCCGCTGCTCTGGCGTGGGCCATGGGCGGGGTGTGCGCGTTGCTCACGGACTCGACTTTAGGGGAGCCCGAGATGCCTGCCACGCTTACGGGAGGGACGGCCACCGAACGGTCAATAGGACGGAGTCCTCTTCGGCCTCCCAGGAGTGATCGATTCCCGGCCCCCACACGACATAGTCACCCTGCCGTTTCAGGACCACTTCGCCAACGGTGAGGTCAAGGCGGAAGCGGCCTTGGATCAGCATGAGAAGGGTGGTCCGCTGTTCGTCGGTACTCCACTCGGGTCGACGCTCGCCGGCCGGGTGTGTGCCCCACTTCACTTCAAGGGCTCCCGTCGAGCGCACGCCTCCGGCCCCAGGGTCGATGAAGTGCCCCATGAGCCAGCCCCGGTGGCGGTCGGCGTCCTCGGTGGCGTTGCCGGTGTACCAGTTGTCGGCCACGGTGCTAACAGCTCCAATTCGAGAGTCGGAAGATCGACCCGGCTATGGCCGCGGTCGTCGAAGAAGAGCGCTCCAGCTGCAGCTCTGGCATGGACCATGGGCAACGTCTGCACATCGCTCATGATCTCGACTCCAAGGAATCCCCCGGCGAATGTGAGCCCGGCCGCACCCAGGCGAACCACCTCCCACCCGCAATGGCGAAGCCGAGCAAAGGGGGGGTGCGGGTGGCGAAGCCCCCGCCCGCGAGGCGAAGCCGAGCAAAAAAATGACGAGGCGACCAAGGTCCGCGCCCTCCGCGGACATAGGTCGCCTATCGCCGAGTGGAGCCTAGGGGACTCGAACCCCTGACCCCCTGCTTGCAAAGCAGGTGCTCTTCCAGCTGAGCTAAGGCCCCGTGAAGCTCTGCATAGCCTACCGGGCGGCGGACGGTATCTGGTGCGTGGAGAGGTCTTTGTCGAGGACCAATGCCGGAAAGTCGGCGATTGTGTCGACGATGTGTGTGGCGCCGGCTTGTTGGAGTCTGTCTTTGCTGTGTGCTCCGGTGAGTACACCGGCGACGATCGCGGCTCCGGCTCGGCGTCCGGAGAGGATGTCGGCTTCGGTGTCGCCGATGACGGCGACTTTTCGCACGTCGTCGATTTCGAGTTGGGTGAGGGCACGCAGGATCGTGTCCGGCCAGGGACGTCCTCGTTCGACGTCGTCGGAGCACAGGTGGAGGTCGATGCATCCGTGCCAGCCGAGGAGGGTGAGGATGCGTTCGAAGGTTTTGCGGCGGAAGCCGGTGACGAGGCAGGTTTTCACGCCTGAGCTGCGCAGCTTTTCGAGGGCCTCGAGGGCGCCGGGGAGGGGGGTCATTCCCAGGCGGTCGAGTGCGGATTCGTAGGAGCGCTCGAAGGCGAGGTTGGTGACTTGAGCTCTTGCCTCGTTGTCGGGGAAGATCCCTCGGAAGACGTCGATGGACGGGCACCCCCGGAACCGATGCACGTGGACCATCGCCCGTGCGTAGGCACTGGTTCCGGGGACTACACCCTGTGTCGCGATCGCCTCCGCGAAAGCCCGTTCTACCGTTCCTGCGTCACCTGCGGTGGTTCCCGACAGGTCGAGGCAGGCCAGCTTGATGGGCACGGGGATGTCGATCACGCAGACACCCCCGTCAAAGCGTCGGACCTTCGCGTCGCCGTCACCGGCATGTCTGCCGCCGATGGCTGGTCAGTTGTCGCTGCCGGTGGCCTCGGTCCAGAGATCCAGCTCGGCGCGGTCCGCCTGCACCTTGCGCCAGATGAGGAGCCCTCCGATGGCGATGATCACCAAGACGAGCAGCTTCTTCATGGTGTGACCCCACTTCTCAACGGTCTCACCATCCCGGGGTGAGACATCGCCCGGCCCTAACAATTACTAGCAGCCTAGCAAGGTATTGGGCCGCCGCCGGGTTCAGATGCCAAGCCAGGATCGCCAAATGGGGGTCAACGGAGATCCACACTGATCCGGCAATGGTCGTTCTAGCAGCAAGAATCCTGAACCTTGCCGCCGGAACGATAGAAAGAGGTCACCTTCGCGTGTCCTGGATGGGCTACTTCAGGTGGGGTCCGTACACGTCCCAGAGCTGGCCGAGGAAGAACTTTCCGAACCTGGCGAGCGAGAACGCCGCTTCGGGGCCGGACGCTCTGAAGGTGGTGAGGATCTGCACGAGGTCGGCGGGTCTGATCCGCAGGGTGCCCGCGCCGAGCACGGTGGCCTTCTCCTCGTCGCTCTCGGTGAGGTGCCCGTCGAGGAGCCGGGCGTACAGTGTCGAGCTGTCGAGCCACAGCCGGGTCGGCGGCCCGTCGTGGATGTCCTTCCAGCCGCTGAGGGTGCGGGGCTGGTTCTCTCCGTCGTAGAAGTACAACCGGTAACGCATTTCACGGCGGTCCGGTGTGCTCCCTGGGGTGAACAGGTTGAACCAGCCCCGCTCTATGCGACGCCGGCCCCCGCATATGGCGGCATCAATCCATCCCTCAGCCCGGGCCAGGTGCTCGGGATAACTCAAGAACCGATCAACGTCATCGGCGGTGATGGTGAGTTGAAAGCCGAACTGTTCGCCGTGCAGTCTTCCGATCAGCTCTCCCTCAAGTGGATCACCGGTACCGGCGGTGAAGTATCCGCGCATGGCCTCGGTGAACGAGAGCGATGTCACCGCGGTCTCCATTTCGTCGAGCACTTTCCCACCTCTGGTCGCTACGCTCATGGATGTGCTCTCCAGTAGTCGTGTGCACATGCGGTCCGCCATCGCCGCGATCGTGAGTGCGGGGTTGGCCCCCACCGGACCTGGAATCGCCGCCCCGTCGGCGATGTGAAGGCCCGGATAACCGAACACCTCGCCGTAGGTATCGCACACCCCTTCATCAGGACTCACCCCCATCGGAGCGCCACCGAGTGGATGTACGGTGACGACACGTCTGCCGAACCAGACGGGGCTGTCCGCGTACTCGGCCCCGAGTACGTCGGCGATCCGCCGCATGGTCCCGCGAAGCCTTTCGAAGTACTCGTCGCTCGATTCGCCGCTCCAGATGACGTCCAGCTTGCCGTCGCGCAACCGTAGCCGCCCGTCCGGAACGTCTCTCCCCATCCCCAGCAGCGGAAGCGAACTCCCGGAGAACTCCCCGTCGCCCAGCAGGTCCGAGATCTCCGCGGAGAGGTTGGTGTCGTGGGTGACGAAGGCGCGGAGCCGTTCGATCAGGAAGCGCATCACCCTGCTGAACTCGTTGCCCACGTCGGCGCCTTCGACCAGCCAGTCGACGAACCCCGGGTAACCCCCGTCTTCGATGTACGCACCGCGGTGTCCCCAGCTCGCCGAGGGGGAGCCGTCCCAGCCGTCCGCGAGGCGTATGGCACTCGTGATCACCGGGCCCTGGCTGGCGTTGATCGGTCGGGTACGGCTGCGGTCGGTGGCCCGCAGCAGGAACGAGAGCAGGTCGCCGTTGCCCGAGAACCGGGTGCCGAGGGCTTTGCTCATCCCGGGGAAGTTGAGCCGGCTCCGGAGCAGCAGGTAGGACGTGCCGTAGGTGCCGGCGGCGAGGATCAGCCGGTCGCAGCCGATCGTGTGGATCGGAAGGTCGCGCGGGCCGGTCTGCGGGTCGTGGCGGACGTAGTCGACCTCGTAGCCGCCTCCCGCCCGCGGGCGGATCGCCAGGACCTCATGCCAGGTACGCAGGTCTGCCCCGTGGTGACGCGCGGCGGCCAGGTAGGTGTGATCGAGGCTGTTCTTGGCGCCGTCGTTGCATCCGATGTTGCATTCGCCGCAGAGCCGGCACGTCCTGCGGGGCATACCGTGCAGGTTGCCGTACTCGCGGTCGACGATCGGCAGGGCGAGCCCGGGACGCTCACCGTAGGCGGGGGCGAAGCTGACTCCGAGCGGGGGCAGGGACCATTCGAGACCGAGTTCGGCCGCCGCGTCCTGCATCGCCCGGGTCTTGGCGGTGTCGGCGTAGATCGGCTGGTCGAGCGGAAACGGCATCGCGCCGAGCATCGCTTCGACGGCTTCGTAGTGCGGTTCGAGGTCGTCGCGGGTCATCGGCCACGACTCGTATCCCCCGCCGGGGAGCGGGTCGGCCTTGACGAACCATTCCTCGTCTTTTCTGAGCAGCACGTTGGCGTAGATCAGCGAGCCGCCGCCGAGACCGCTGGAGACCACCGAGTCGCAACCCCGGAAACTCCATACGTCAAACATCCCGTAGAGCCCTTTGGCAGGGTCCCAGAATGCCCGTCCCATCTGTGACGGGCTCCGGGGGAACGTGCCGGGCGGGTAGGCTCGGCCTCGTTCGAGGAGGACCACGGAGTGTCCCGCCTCGGCCAGCCTGTACGCCGAGACGGAACCTCCGAACCCCGAGCCGACGACCACGACGTCCACATGCTCGCCTGTGCCGCCGGTTTTGCGATACGACATCACGCGGCCTGTCTTTTCAGGAAGTCGACGATCTGGGGGAACACATCGAGGTAGGCGTTCTTCCCGATGAAGGGGTCGATATGGCCGTACCCGGGGATGATCTGCAGCTCATGGATCCCGGGAACGACCTGGGACAATATGCGATGGCAGACCACGTTGGAGTCCGCGAAGACATCGTTGTGGTCGCCCGTGACAAAGAGAATCGGTGTGGTCACGAGAGCCGCGTCATCAAGATAATCGTTGGGCAGATCGCGGTGGCGCGGATCCCGCGAGTCGTACTTCACTGCCCTGCCGGCTTCGACCATCTTGTGAACATGCCGGTAATAGTGCACGTCTGAGGCACCATTGAGATCGGCGAGACGCTCGTGAATATGGGTCTCCGGCAAGATGTTGGCATGCCGGTACATGGCCGGTTTTCCGCTGCCCCACATGAAGCTCTGCATGTGACAGGCGGATGCCCGGCATTCAGGGTGGAACAGTGACACCATCCGTGCGAGCAGCCGGCGTCGGCTGAGTGGTGGTGCCGCTTCGAAACGCGGATCGAGATAGGACAGGCCAAGCCCGTACTCCAGAAGGGTCGGGCCGAACTTGAGCTTCAGCCGCGACCAGGCGGGCACTCTCGGAGTGAGCCCGACACTGTTGGCGACCATACTGGTGATGCCGGTGACGGTCTGGCCGAACAGACTCATCATGAACGACACCGAGCCGAGACAGTGAGCGATCACGTGCACCCGTCGACTCCCCACGTGACGGCGGAGTGCCCGTACCGCGGCCGGAATGTCGTAGAGGGCGATGTCGTCGAGATTGTGACGACGGGTCTCCACGTTGTACGGAAACCGGCTGCTCATCCGGAAGTCGAGCGCCCAGACGTCGGTGAAACCGCTTGCGAGCAGGTGGTTCACCAGGTTGCGCTGCTCCGGCATGATGAACATGTCGCTGGATGAGGTCAGACCGTGAATCAGTAGCACGACGTCGTCAGAGTCTTCGCGCCGGAATCGGGTCAAGGTGAGCCCGAGTTCGTCTTCGGTCGCGAAGGGGTACACCGACACTTCGGCATCGGCGACACCATCGTGCGTGTACCGAGGAATGCGGTGTTCCATCTGGCCGTCCTTCCGTCCTCTGTCAACTCCAAGAATGCCAACGGCGGTGAAGGTACGGCATCGTGGAAAACCCGTACTTTCGGCTGGGCCGGGAGGGTTCGCTTGGGATGCCCGCGACGGTCCTACGGCTGCCGGTTGAGCGCCGTGGCGACTCCGACTCGCGAAGTCACCCCTAGCTTCATGAAAACCCTGGACAGATGCGTCTCAACGGTTCGAACGCTGAGAAAAAGCCTCTTAGCGATCTGCTGGTTGGTGTTGCCCTCCGCCACCAGCTTGGCTATCTCCAGCTCCCTGGGCGAAAGCCCGTGCGGACCGTCGCCACGCGCCGACGGCACGTGCACCCGTACACCGAGACGCCGCTGCTCCCGTACGGCCTGCGCATGGAGTGTCCGGGCCCCGCAGCGGTCGAACATCTCCGTCGCCGAACGCAGATTCTCCCGGGCCCGGCCGGAGTCCCCGGCGTCCCGATAGGCGAGTCCCGCCGTGAACATGGCCCGACCGGCGTCGACGCGCCGCCCGTACGCGACGAACAGCTCGGAGGCCCGGACGGCGAGGCCTGCGGCTCCCACCGGATCACTCGCCCGGGTCGCGTGCGCCCGGGCCAGGGCCACGAGCCCGGAGTCGATCTCCAAGTCCGGGTGGGCGACCGATTCCGCCCGAGCCGCCCACCCCGCCGACGCGTCGGCTCTCCCCTGCGCCGCCTCGATGGAAGCCATCACCTCACAGCAGGCCACCAGGGTGCCCGGATCGAGGGACGGCGTGGACGCATCGCCGCAAAGATCAAGGATCACCTCCGCGCCCTCGTCCACCTGACCCGAGTTGATCAAAGCCGTCCCCCGTGCGTATCGGGCCATCCCCTGCCACCACTCGCCCCCGCCGACGCTCATCCGCACCGCCTCCGCCCCCGTCCCCAGCGCGGCCTCGTGATCACCCGCCCACGCCGCCGCCAGCGAATGCTGCGCCATCGCGAAGACCAGCGCCTCCCCGGAACGGAGGAGCCGAGCCACCTCCGCGGCCTCCTCGGCCGCGGTCAAGGCGTCCGACAAACGGCCTAGCCGAGTGAACGTGAGAGCCTGCCCGGCGAGAAGATAGGTCAGGATGTAGCTCTGCCCCGTACGGCGGGCCACGCTGAGGGTCCGGTCGAAGTGGCGGAGCGCGTCGTCGTACCGCCCCATCATCATCTCGGTGTAACAGAGCCAGACCACGGCGTCGAGCCACTCGGCGAGGTGCTCGTCACGTGCGGACGCCACCAGCCGATCGGCTGCCTCCAGATACCGTACGGCGTCCGCGATGCGGCCGGCCGCGTAGGCGGGCATCGGCCGTACCGCGGCGACCGCCACGATCAGTCCGGGCTCCCAGTCGTCGGCCTTGTCCGGCATGAGGTCGAGTACGGCCTGCGCGGCCCGGAAATCCACGCGCATCAAACTCTCGGCCACCAGCCGCATGCGCAGCTCTATGGCCGCCGGCGCGTGCGGATGCGGAATCTGGCGCAGTTCGTCGAGAAGTAGGGCACGCGCCTCATGCGGGTGACCGAGTTGCCGCTCCATGACCCCGCAGAGCCGCGCCACCCTGGCCCGCCTGGCGTAGTCCTCGGACGGCAGCAGGCGCAGCAGCTTGCGCGCCGTGTCCCTGCCCTCGGCGAGCCGACCGCTCACGCTCTGCGCTCTGGCGAGCTCCATGAGCAGCCCCAGCCGGGTCTCCCTTCCGACCAGGTCGTCCGGCATGAGGCGCAACGCCACCTTGAGCCAGTGCGCCGCCGTGGCCGGAGCCTGGGTGGCCACCGCTCGCGCCGCCTCGGTCAGCGTCGAGATCGCCCGCTGATCACCAAAGGATCCCGAGCGCTCCACGTGGTGTGCCTGCGCTATGGCGGGCGCGCCGAGAACGGCCAGCCGACGCGCTGTCCGTGCATGGGCGGCCAGGCGCCACCCCGCTGCGGCCGACTCGTACGCCGCCTGCCGGACCAGAGGGTGCCGGAATCTGAACCGCCCGGCCGGCGAGAACGGGCGGACGATGTCGCGGGCGACGAGTTCGTTGATCGCGTTGAGCGTGGACTCCTCGGACACCTCGGCCGCCACCGCGGCGAGCGCGGGCTCGAACTCGTCGGCGGTGACCGCGGCCGCCTGAGCCACCAGAAGCGCGCCGGACGACAGATCCCCCAGTTCGACGTGGAGTGCGGCGCGCACCGAGGAGGGCAGCTCGTCGACCCCGCGCTCACTCATCCGGGCCAGCGCCTCAAGGTAGAAGGGGTTGCCGCGACTCGCCTGGTACAGCTCCCTCCGCCGAGCCTGGCTCACCTGGGGACCGAGAAACTCGTCGACCTCCGACTGGGTGAGCGGTCCCACCCCGATCTCGAACGCGTGGCTGCCCGCCGCGTGCGCGAGGGCGCTCAGCCGGGGTGGAGCCTGGGCCGGCCGGTAGGCGACGGCCACCAGCAACGGGGCGCGGGGTGGGTGCCGGACCAGATAGTCGAGAAACTCAAGTGAGGTGTCGTCGGCCCAGTGCACGTCATCCAAGATCAGCGCAAGTCCGGACGGGTGGGAGATTCCATCGAGGAGTTGCCGGACCGCCCGATACGAGCGGTAGCGGACAAGCCCGGTCTGATCGAATCCGGCCGGAAGCGCCTCGGTGCCCGGCGCGGCGTGTGCCAGCGTGGGGAAGACCTCGGCGAGCAGGCTGAGCTGCGCCTGCCCCATGCTCGCCAGCAGGTCGGCGGAGCTCTCCTCCAGGTGGTCGTCGAGCGCGTCCACCACCGCGCTGAACGGCATCATCTGCTCGAACTCGGCGGCACGGCCCCACAGGGCGGTGACACTCCGACGACTCGCCTCGGCGACAAGCTCCTGCAGCAGCCGGGTCTTGCCCGCCCCGGGGTCGCCGACCAAGGTCACGAAACGGAACGCGCCGCTCGCCGTGGTCTCCAGCGCGCGACCGAAGACGTCCAACGCGGCGTGCCGCCCCACCAGCGGCGTGGGGGCGTGGGGAAATGCCTCATACCTGGTGTCAGTCATCGCGTCGACCGACTGAATCGCGGGATCCTCCATGCCTACACCCCACAGCGACGCGGAGACAGCAGCACATCATGATCATTGGCGCCAAGTTTCAGAGGTGAGAAACTTTACAGGTCACGTCGTGACGGAGACCGCCAATGTGGCGTAGCACTAAAGCGGACGACTGAACATCCTGTATTCAATCAAAATATGAGTCCTGCGTGCACTGGTTATTCGAGTACAAATCGGCATCCGACAGAGCAGGGGCGGGTAGGTTCCTTGATCGAAAAACTCGACGAGTCAACCTGGTTCCGTGACGCGCGAGCAGCCTATCTCCCAGTCGAGAAGAGTGTCACAAATCAGAAGAAATGTGCCGATTGTCCAGATTAGGCAATCGTTGGGGAATCGAGTCCTCCAGGCTCTGCAAGCGGATGTCGATCTCCTCCGCACGCTTCAAACCGAGCTCCCGGAACAGCACATGGGCCTGCCGAAGCGATATGCGGGCGGCCTCACGCCCCTCGCGCTGAGTGATCGCGTCAGCCATTCGCTCGTGAATCTGTGCCTCCTCATAGCGTCCGCCGATGCCACGCGCCAGCGACAATGCCTCCTCGTAGCCGCCGAGCGCGGACTCCAGCCGCCCGAGGGCCCGATCCACATCGGCGACGCCGATCAACGCGAGGATCTTCTCGTATCGATCACCGATCTCCTCGGCCAGGCGCAAGGCCTGCTGGAAGTGGACGAGCGCCTCCCTCTTGTACCCCATGTCGAGATAGGTCGTCCCGATACTGTGGAGCACATCGGCCTGGTTTCGTCGATCACCCAGATGCACGTACTCAGCTCTTGCCATGCGATACGCGGAGAGCGCCTCCTCATGTCGGCCCTTGTACTGACATATGTTGCCCACGTTGTTGTTGATGATGGCGATATTCTGCCGACCGGGGATCTTCTTAAAGATCTCCAGCGACTCCTCGTAGAGCCTCATCGCATGCCGATGATAGCCACGATGTCGCTGCATGTCGCCGGCGTTGTTCAGCGCCTTGGCATAGCCACGGATGTTCCCGATCTCGCGGTGAATCTCCAATACCATCTCTATGAGCTGCCAAGACTCCTGATAGAGGCCAAGATTCCAGTAGGCGAGCGCGCTGTGCCCTAAAGTGTCCGCCTCTCCCAAGCGGTTACTCAGCTCCCGGTGAATCGCCAGGGCATCCTCGTAGTACGCGAGGGCCTCGCGGAAATTACCGGAGGCCCATTTCACGATGCCCACACGATCCAGCACCAAGGCTTCCCCTGCCCGATCCTTGAGCGCTCTGTATATGGAGAGAGCATGACGGTTGTCACGAAGTGCGGCGTCGTGGTTCCCCAGCCGATACCGGATGAATCCCAGATCCACCAGGGCCTGGGCCTGGGCGCGACGATCGCCGAGCTCCTCGGCACACCGCACCGCCAGCCGATGCCCGGCCTCGGCGTCTCCCCAGTGCCCTTCGGTGTCCAGGTACTCCGCGATCGCGTGAACCAGTTCGACGCACTCCGAATGCCTCTCGTGGTCCGCGGCATATCTCGCGATCTCCAGGACGTTTCTCCACTCCTCATCCAGCCATCGCTTCGCGGCCTCCGAAGAGATCGGCTTGGCGGAGTGGACCGGCGGCCTACCTCGTTGCGGATAGAGAGCGCCGTCGGCACCGTCCACCACACGGAGGTAGTGGTCTATAAGACGTCTCATGGAGGATCTTTGAACGCTTAGCGATTCTTCGCGTAGTACACGCCTATGAAGATATTCGTAGATCACATCGTGGAATCGATAACTCTCAGGTCCTATCTCCTGCAGCAAGTGGTGCTTACCGATGGTGACGAGCAGGTCCCGAGTGGGACCGATATCCCGATTGATGAGGACCGACGCCATCTTTACCGAGAAGACTCTGCCCGGGCACAAACTCAAGAGGCGAACGACTTGCTGCTGAACCACGGTGAGATCCCGGTAGGAGAACTCGACGGCGGTCGACAGCACCTTCATCACTTCAGCCGGCAGCTCGTTCTCCCCTATGCCGCCGAGCCTGGTCGACTCGGTGATAGAGCCGATATGCGGTGCCAGCAGTCGAATCAGCAGCGGCAGACCCGAGCTGACCTCGACAACACGCCCGACCGCTCTGGACGTGCGGTGCCAGCCGGTCAGACGGGCGCACAGGTCACCGGCGTCCGCCGTCGGAAGACCGTCGAGGGGGAGATACGTCAGGCCGTCGGTTGCCTCCGCGTCCAACCGGACCCTGCTCGTGATCAGAATCAGGCTCGCCGTCGAACGGGTCAGAATCGGTCGTATCTGCTCCATGTCCGCGACGTCATCCAGGACCACCAGCATCCGGCGGTGGGTAATCTCCGCCTTCCACAGCGCCGATCGACCCTCCAGGGTCGCCGGTATGCGTGACGACCGCACGTTCAACATTCCCAGCAACATGGACAGCGCCGTCGCCGGCTCAAGCCGCGGAGCCTGCGGGTCGTGCGAACGCATGTCCAGATACAGGTTCGCATCCGGATATCGCATGGCGAGTCGGTGCGCGACATGGACGGCGAGAGCCGTCTTTCCGACACCGGGCATTCCATGGATCAGCACTGTTGAACCTGGTGAATCCATCGTTCCGGAGAGGCCTGCGATGACATCCACCTCGTTCGCACGCCCGGTGAATTCCCGAACGTCCTTGATCTGGGTATCAGGCTGCGAGGTCCCTTCCTGCCCCCGATATGCGGGTGTTACCGCCAAATCGGCGTCCTGCCGCAGAATCCTCTCGTACAGTTCGCTGATCAGCGGGCCCGGAGAAATCCCTTCGCTCACCCGGAGCGTGCGGCTCACCCGACGATAGAGCCCCAGCGCGTCCGAACGGCGACCGCACCGATACAGCGCGGTCATCAGGTGGGTCGCCACGGTTTCGTCCGCCGGCTGCTGCCGGTGCATCTCGTCGAGCTCGCCCATCACCTGGACATGGCGTCCCAATTCGAGTTCGAACTCGATGTATTTCAGTCGGACCTCGTGCAGCTCCGCCAGGTATCGCTCGCCGACGCCTGCCGCCCATGTCCCAGGCAGCCCGGCGAGCGGCTTACCACTCAGGAGCTCTTCAGCTTGACGGAGCCGTTCAACGGCTAGATTGAGGTCCCCCGTGTCTGCCACCGCATACGCCTGTTGCTTCAGGCTTTCAAACCTAAACAGGTCGACCGCTTCCTGATCGATCTCCAGGACGTAACTGCCTCCGTCACATGGAGGGATACGTATTCTTTCCCCTACGGCAGCACCCAGTCGGCTTCGAAGCCTCGATATATAGGTGTGGAGCGTCTCCCGGGCCTTTAAAGGCGGGCGATTATCCCAAATAAGTTCGATGATCTTATCTATGGTAACGGGGCGACCGCGAGCCAGAAGCAGAATGGCGAGGACACACTGCTCCCGTGGCGTTCCCAGGTGGTGCTTCCGCTCGGCGACATAGAGACCTAATCCAACCCCCGAGACAAACCTGAAGTTCATCTCTGCCCCTCTGCAGAGCCCTAACCCTATTCAGCTCATCCTTCGGACTCTCTCACGCCCCCTGGATTCCCGCCAGAACCCATACCAAAGAAGCCCGATTGAAAATTGCCAAACCAGCTAATGGCCAATCAGGAATCTTCCGTTCGCCATACTCACCAGAAGATCACAAAAGTTTACATATCACCCATACGCATAGAAACCAGAACCAGTAGGTATATAGTGCCCCAATGAAGCACAAAACCCTAGGTATAGCAGCAACGGCGCTGCTGGTACCTGTCTGCCTCCTCGCCTTCGCTGGCACAGCCAACGCTCAGGCAGCTGCGGACAGGCCACGCCTGACCAATAGCACCAGTAACACCAGCTTGCACACCCCATCAAGGCCGTCGGCCAACGACCGCTCGGTATTCATGATTCGAGCTGCGATCACCGTGATCAAGGCTTACACCAAGCTGGCCAGGCTCACCCACTGATCACATCGCTGGTACTCCAACTTCTTCGGGCACCCAATCGGGTGCCCGATTCTTAGAGATATGTGCATCTGAAACTCATAAGGTCGCTCAAACGAGACGAGTCGATTCCCACGTCCTGATCTCCATGGAGCGGGCTCTGAGGGACAGCCCAGAGAGGCTCGACATCAACAAGCCCTTGTGGATGGACCGGAGAAACGTCGATTCCGGGTCACGTCCCGAACCCGGCCTGCTGGATGTGCCCGCTTTGACCCGGAAACTCAGGCGGTCCCTCGCGGCCAGGGTGCCATGGGTTAAGCGGTCAGCCGCCCAGGCGGGCGACGATCATGGAGGTAAGATCCGGAACTTGGGTTGTTGGCTACGGAGATGCGTGTGGGCCCGTATCGGAGCCCGATGAAGAGTTGCAAGCATTCCGTCAAGCGCTCCGCAAGGGTTCCATCCAGGCTGCTTCCCCACGCTCGAACCAGGCCCGATCAGGGGTCGTTCGACGACGGTGAAGCGAGGATCACCATGATGTACGGAGATCAGAACGTTCAAGGTCCTTTTACGTTGGACGCGGCCAAAGGCGGGACACGCCGGGGCCTGCGCACGGTGCTGGGCGTTGCGCATCACGTGGCCGGGGTCACCCGGTTGCTCGATGTGCTGCCCCTCATCGAGGGCGACCCCAGGATTCACGTGGCGTACACCGTGCCCCCGAACTCGATCTTCACGGGGGGAACCGACCGGTTCCTGGACGACCTGGGAGCACACGTCATTCCCTGGAAGCAGGCCATACTGAGCCGGTTCGACCTGGCGGTCACCGCTGGACAGGGGCTGCTGCAGCAGCTCCATGCCCCGATCATGTCCCTCTCCCATGGGGCGGGACCCAACGTCTTCGCGCATCGCTGGGACGGCCCCGGGCTTTCCGCCGCCCTCTCCGTCAACAGCACGGTGACGCAGTCCCTCGTCTGCCACGGACGAGTGGTTCCATCCGCGATCATGCTGGGCCACGAGGAGCACCGTGCCGGATTGGCGCAAGTCTGCCCGGACGCACTCCCGGCAGCCGTCGTCGCAGGTGACCCCTGCTTCGATCGGATCACGGCCAGCATCGGGCAGCGCACCCGCTATCGGCAGGCGCTGGGCGTCGACCCGGAACATCGGCTCGTGGTCGTCACCTCCACCTGGGGGATGACGTCGACCCTCGGCAGCCTTCCCGCCGGCTTTCTCACCCGCCTGGCCGCGGAGCTCCCCCGGGAGGCGTACCGGATCGTGGGGGTCATCCACCCCAACTTCTGGACGTGGCACGGCCGGCGGCAGGTGCGTTCCTGGCACGCCGAATGCGAACGCGCCGGTGTCCTCCTGCTTCCCCCGGAGGAGGGCTGGCGAGCCGCCTTGGTGGCCGCGGACGCGCTCATCGGCGACCACGGGTCGGTGACCTGCTACGGGGCCGCACTGGGCGTTCCCACCCTCTTGGCCTCGTTCCCGGCCGAGAGGGTCGTACCCGGGTCGGTGCTCGAGTGCCTCGGTGGGCTCGCTCCGCGTCTGGGTCTCGACCGGGATCTGGCATCCCAGCTCGATTCGGCGATGAGGGAATGGTCTCCCGACGGCTCCGAGCTGCTGCGCGGACGGCTTACCTCCGTACCGGGGCAGTCCGCCGAGATCATTCGGGCTGAGATGTATCGACTCATCGGGCTGGCCGAACCCACGCTCCCTGCCGAGACCCGGGTCGTCCCCAGACCGGTCCCGTTCCGGGACGTGATCGCATGACGGCGGTCTGGGTCCGTGCGGTCGTCTCCTCGCCGGGCATGGCGTCGGTCCTGATCGACGAGCATCTCCGCACCGACCTTCAGGACCAGGCGTGGCTGCCCTTAGCGGATGTGATCGTGGTACGGGATCACTCCCCCGGCGTCAATGCCTGGACCTTGCTCGCGGAGGTGTTTCTCCGGCATCCGGGATGCCTGGTCGCCGCGGTCGACTGCCGCCGGACCCGTGTTGTGGGGACCCGAGACGGTTGGGTGACGGTCATCCGGGAACCCGACTCCGGCCGGGCGGCCTCCGCCGTACACGCTTGGACGGTGGCCGGGGGAGAGCTGACGAATCGGGTCACGGTGGAGGCAACGTGGCCAGTAGTTTCCGAGCGGTCTCCGCTTCAGGCGCGTCGAGCGTGAGGAAGATCTCCAGAGCCTTCTCGAGGTGAGGCCTGGCGGCCGAGTGGTCGCCCAGGGTGGTGACGGCATCGGCCATAAGCATGCGGGCAACGGCGTGCTTATGGTCGGCACCCATGTGAGTGGTGATCCGCATCGCCTCGGTGATGAAGCCGACCGAAGCCTCGGGACGTCCGGCCGACAGGTGGGCACGCGCTAGCGCGATCAGGCTTCCGGCACGGTTGTAATCGTCCCCGGTTTCGGCGAAGTAGTCCCGCGCGGGCAGCAGGTGACGTACGGCCTCCTCGAAGTCTCCGGCCGCCCGGTAGGCGTCGCCCAAGCTCATCGAGGCGATCGCGGCTCCACGGTGCTGCGAGATCCTCTTATAGATCGACTGTGCTCGCCGGAAGTAGTCGATCGCTTGCTCCGGCCGTTCCAGGCCCAGGTGCGCCGTACCGAGCCGTTCCAGGGCTAGGGCCTCCCCGAGTGGGCGGCCTCCGGCGCGTTCTCGCTCCGCCATCGGTTCGCAGAGCTCGACGACGCGGGAGAAGCGATGGAGATTGAGGAAGGCTGATGCGAGAGCTCCCGCCATGCGGGACTCCGCACGCTCGTCCTGGCACCGCCGCGCCGAAGCCAGACCGAGTTCATGGGTCTTCACCCATTGCCGGTAGTACTTGCGGTGTACGAAAAGGCCCCAGAGTGACTCACAGAGCTGCCAGACATACTCGTCGAGCCCGTTTTCTTCTGCTTCATACAGAACCGCAAGCAAATTGGGTAGTTCGACTTCCAGCCAGTCGAGGGCTTCGGCCACGGTGCCGAAAGCCGACCGCTCGCGTTTGAGCTCCGCGTACACGGTCCCCAAGTGCCATCGGCCGGGTATCACCACCAAGTCGGCTGCGGCTGCGCTGCGCAGGTACCACCTGGTGAGGCGGATGATTCCTTTGCGGCGTTCGTCGGAGCTCTCCGATTCGGCTTTGTCGGCGGCGTGCAGGCGAAGGAGATCGTGGAAGCTGAAACGCTCCTCGCTCGGACTTTCCTGGACCAGGCTGGCACCACTGAGATGATCGAGCATCTGTGCCGCGTCGTCCTCGTCGACGCCCGCTACGGCGGCGGCGGCTCCCAGCCCGAAGTCGGGGCCCGGATGGAGCCCGAGCCGACGGTAGAACGCCGCCTGCTCGTCGGACAACCCGTGGTACGAAAGGTCGAACACCGCCTGCAATGAGATGTCGCCCTCAACGCTGAGCATCGCGAGCCGTCTCGTGGCGTCACGAAGCTCCCCGACGGCCCGCTTGATCGGCCAATTGGGGCGCAGCGCCAGACGAGCGGCGGCCGCGCACACCGCGATGGGTAGATTGCCGCACAGTTTTACCAGGGAACGAGCGGCCTCGGGCTCACGACTCGTCCGTTCGCTGTCCAGCATCCGATCGAGGAGCGCCAGCGCATCGGCGCCCTCGAACGGGGCGACCTCCAGGAATCTCGCCCCGTCCACGGTGAGCCCGGAGAGCCGTGCCCGGGTGGTCACCACCACGAGGTTCGGACCTGGACCGGGCAGGGTCGCGCGGACCTGGGCGGCGGAGATCGCGTTCTCGATCAGAATGATCAAACGTTTGCCTGTGGTCAGGGAGCGGAACATGGTCAGCCGCTCGTCCGGCGTCCGCGGGATTCGGTCCGGTGCCACGCCCAACGCGCGCAGGTGTCGCTCCAGCACCTCATCTGGATGGATCACTTCTGCCGCCGAGGGTGCGGAGCCACGGAGGTCGACATAGAGCTGGCCGTCCCGGTAGTCGTCCCGGATGTCGTGCAACCAGCGAAGTGCCAGGGAAGTCTTACCCACGCCGCCCAGACCGCTGAGCACGATGAGAGTCGACCGGCCTCCCTGTTCACCCAGGAATCGGGTCAGCTCGGTCAGCTCGTTCTTGCGATTGGTGAAGACTGCGGGAGCCGGTCCCAGTTGGGCGGGAATCGGAGTCACCGCTGTGCTGCCCAGGGTGAGCCGAATTCCTCCGTAGACCGCCCCCGCTTGGAGTGCCGGGCCGGCTACCGTCCCACTGATCTGATAGGTCCCTAGGTCGCCATCGGTGACGCTGAGCTCATCTCGTTCGCTCGGTTCCACCAATACCAACCCCACCCCACAGCCCTAAAATCAGTCGATAATGCCATTAAATACGATACTTATTGTGCTGAAAAGTTCCATGAGGCTTCTCCAAGAAATGGCCATCCTAATCATACGGTAGCGGACCTCTACTATTCACACTGCGGATGCGATTGATGCCATATTTATGACTATGTCCGATCAGTGATGCCCGCACCCCACGCGCCATGGTGACCTGGTCAGATACATCGGATACACGGGCTCTTGCCGACAATGAGGACCTGGAGCACCAACCGCCCGAATATTGCCAATAGTAATGACCGATTACCTGATGCATGTCGGAGACATACGTGGCAATTGGTAGACCAGCTCGCCGTACTGACAGGGACAACGCACCCAACATGGGTCTCAGTCCTGGAGACCCACTCCTTGCCGGGCCGAAAGCTCCCTTTCACGCAGAAGATCCTGCCCAGGCGGACAGGATCTTCCGAGTCGGCGACTTACCGGGATCGCCCCTCCCGTCATACAGGGTTATGCGATCCGACATCAGACCCGCCTGGGACCTGTACGGCCCCAGGCGGGTCTGATTCCGAACCCCGGGCGGATCCGGTCAGCTGACCGTGGCGCAGATGACGAAGACGCTGATCCCGACATCGCGGTAGCCAGGCTGGCGGCCGATGCCGATCCAGCCCCTGCCGTCGTCGGTGGGGAAGGAGCCGACCAGGACCGCTTCGTTGCCCTGTGCCTCGGCACCTCCCCCGATGGCCCGCTTACCGGCCGGGCACCACACCGTACGGCGCTGGAAGTTGGGAACATTGGCGTTCGGAAGCTTGATGAGCTGGTAGTCGGTGAAGTTCGCAGCCTGCTGAGGAGCAGCGATGGGTGCCACCTGCGACTGAGGAGCCGCCGCCCCCATCGTGACGAACCCGGTGCCGCCGATGAGCGCGGTCAGTGCGAGCGTCCTAAGCCACCGTGATTGCATGTGCCCTCCTTGTGGGGCTCCCCGATTCAGCTCACATCCAAGCGCCGGCAACGGGCCGGGGAACGCGTGACCGCCACGTCCGCGAGAACGACCCGAATCGGAGAGTAGTCAAACCGTCGCTCTGAGTATTCACAGCAGGGTGGCGTGTGTCCAGCCTTGGTGAGGCGAGGCGCCGACCGCTCCGCTCAGTATGTGAACTTCGGCGTCTACCGGTCTTCCGCGTCGAGGGCGATCACCATCTCGCGACCGTTCGAGTAGCTGATCACCGGCCGCTGCAGAATGAGCCCCACTCTGCGCGTCACGTCCTGGAAGAGACGGCGCATGTCGTCGGTCTTGGCGGTCACCCGCACCGATCCCTTCGCCGCCACCTCACCGCTCAGCATCTCGGCCATCGTCGCCGTGAACCGAGTCTCCTCCTGATCGGAGAGCGGGGTGACCGGCGTGCTTCGCGATACATCGGTCATCTGCTGACAACTCCCTCGGCTATTCAGGACACGTGGTCCAAGATAGATCAACACATGCCGTCCGGGACATGGCGTACGGTCGAACCATGTGCCGAAGTATCAAAACCCTGCGCGAGCCGTACACCGCCGATGTGACCGAGGAGGACGTACGGGCTGCCGCCCTGCAGTACGTCCGGAAGATCTCGGGCTACCGGTCGCCCTCCGCCCGCAACGCCGAAGCCTTCGAACGGGCCGTCGAGGCTGTGGCCTCGGCGACTCAGGATCTGCTCGATGAGCTGTACTCCAGGAAGCCGTCCGAGGCCCGTACGGGCTAGAAGCTCACGTCGCCGCCGCGGGAGCCGGAGCGCGAAGGCCCCGTACCCCGGGGGAGAGGAGCGCGGCGAGTGAGGAGAGCACCACGACCGCGGCGCACGCCAGTATCGCCGGCTTCAAGCCGATGAGGATCGACAGCGGCCCCGCGATCAGCAGTCCGATCGGTCCGAACATCAACGACCCGAGCGCGTCGTAGGAGCTCACCCGGGACAGCGACTCCGTGGGGACCTCGCGCTGCATCGTGGTGTTCCAGAGCACCCCGATCACGTCGAAGCAGACGCCCATCAGCGCCGCTCCGACGATGATGGCCCAGAGGGGTGCGCCCGACCCCAGGAGCACGTAGGGCAGTGCCGTCGGCACGCTCAGAATGGCGATAACCAGGATCGGACGCTTGGGCTGCAACCGCAGCGCGATGAACACCCCGCAGATCATGCCGACGGCTTCGCCCGCCAGGATCGCCGACCAGGCCGGTGCTCCGCCCAGATGCTCCTTGGCCATCAGCGGGCCGAGCACCCCGTGGGCGGCCTGCATGGCCATGATCAGCACGGAGAACTGGGCGACCACCACCCACAGCCATTGGCGGGAGATGAACTCACGCCATCCGGCGCGCAGGTCGGCGAGGACGGAGTACCGTGCCTCCGCCGAGCGCTCCGCCGGGGTCAGCCGCAACGCGCTCACCATCAACGCCGCCCCGGCGAACATGGCACCGCTGACGGCGAGCGCCCACCCGCCGCCGATCAGCACCACGGTGCCCCCGCTCAGGACGAGCCCGGCCACGCGTGCGCTGTTGGTCCCCAACCCGATCAGGGCGTTGGCCGTCTGGAGACGATCGGCTGGCACGAGTTCCGGCACGATCCCGGCCAAGGCGGGGAAGAGGATCGCGATGGCCACCCCGCTCAACGCCGCGGCGCCCATCAGAACCGGCAGCGGGGTCCAGCCGCTGATGATCATGACGGACAGGCCGAAGAACGCCATCGCGTTGACCGTCTCACCGATCATGATCACCCGGTGCCGGGGGAATCTGTCGGCGATAACCCCGCCGACCAGCATGAACACCACCATGGGCAGCGCTTCGGCGGTCAGGACCAGCGACAACGTCGTGGCGTTCGAACCTGGAAGAGCCAGCACGCTGAACGCCAGGGCGACCGGGGCGAACGAGCTCCCCAGCATGGAGATCGTCCGGGTCGCGAGCAGAAGAGTGAAACGCCGGTCCTTGAGCATGCCGAGATCTCGACTGTAGCTGTGCACCGACCGTTCCCCCGTTCGTCTTGCAAGGGGAACCATCTTGCCCTCGCGACACCTGATTGTCGTATCAATTATTCAGGCCGCGATTCCACCACCAAGGACCGGCTTGCCGGTACTCAGCAGGGGAAGGTGGTGACCGGGATCGCGTTGCCGAAGGCCGAGGGATTGCCGGACGTGTCGACGGTGCGAAGTGTGATCACACTCACTCCGGGGTGCCGGGCGTAGGCGAATCCACGCAGCGGCGTACGACCCCAGTCCCAGATCTCGCCGATGAACGCGCCGTCGGCGAACACCTCGTAGATCAGGGCCGACTGCGGGTCCTGGTTGTCGGTGGACCTGTTGAAGAGCACGGCCACCTCCAAGCACTGGTAGCCGTCCGCGTAGAGCAGCGAGGGGACCGTGGGTGGGGTGGTGTCCGCTCCGGCCAGGGCCGGAGTACCGGAGATCGTGAGCATCGCGGCCAGCGTGAGAGCGAGTGGCATCCGTCGCCGAATGGACATCGAACCTCCCGAAGGTGTACGAGCCTGTGCCTCCTACCACGCATCGGGTATCCGAACGGTTCAGCTACTGATGGGCCTGGTAGAGGGAGACGGAGAACGGGCGGTGCGCGGTGGTGTCCACAACCTCGTCGATCTTCACTACCGCGGGGTCGGCGTCCAGGTAGCGGTGCAGCCGGGCGGCCTCCGGCCACGGGTGAACCATGACCAGGAGCCCGCCGGGGACGAGCAACTCGCCGAGCCCTGCGGAAGCCTGCCGGAGCCGGTCGGGACGGCCTAGGTAGTAGAGGGTCTCCGCACAGAAGACCAGGTCGAAGTGTCGGCCTGGCCGGTGGGTCACGATGTTGGCGTGCAGGAACTCGACCTTGGCCGCGGTGTTCCGGGCCCGGGCGCGTTCCAGGGCGCGCTGGGAGATGTCGATCCCGGTGATCTCAGCCTGGGGGTACACCGCCGCCAGTTCACGGGTGAAGACGCCCTCACTGCATCCCACCTCCAAGATCCTCTTGTACGGGCGAGCGGGGAGCAGCCCGAGAGTGGTCTTGTACTTGTGCAGCTCATAGCCGTCGGTTCCCAGAGCCCAGGGGTCGGGCTTGCGATGCCACCAGTCGAAGTACCCGCGGAGAATCGCTCCCTGCTTTTGCGGTGTCAGCAACGACAGTGTTCTGAAGAGCGCGCGATGCATGACTTCTGGAATCTCCCGCACGACGTTCACGGACTCCCCTTCGCTGAGACGAAACCGATGTCACCGGCTTAACGGGAATCTACGAGCGGCGACTGTGAACGTCATGCCCCCTGAGCGCCATAATGTGATCTGGCTCTGAAGTATGAGTCAGATCGTTTCGGCCGGCTCCTCGCCGGGCTTCACCAATCCCGTCTCGAAGGCGTATATCGCCGCTTGGGTACGATCACGCAATCCAAGCTTGGTGAGAATATTGCTCACATGGGTTTTCACGGTTTGATCGGCAATCGAGAGGTGATCGGCGATCTCTGAGTTCGACATCCCGCTCGCGATGAGCAGGAGAATCTCGGTCTCGCGTTCGGTCAGCTGGTCAACCTTGATCAGACTGCTCGCCCGCGGCTGACCGAGCCGGGAGAAGGTGTCGATAAGACGCCGGGTCACCGAGGGCGCCAGCAGCGCGTCGCCGCCCGCGACCACGCGAACGGCATCGCTCAGCTCCCGCCCCGATGCGCTTTTCAACAGGAATCCACTGGCGCCGGCCCGCAACGCCTCGAAGACGTACTCGTCCAGGTCGAAAGTGGTCAGCACTATCACCTTGGTGCGGCTCCCGACCTTACGGGTGGCCGCCAAGCCGTTCAGCAACGGCATTCGCACATCCATGAGGACGACGTCGGGCCGGAGCTCGTCGACCTTGGCCACGGCGTCCCGTCCGTCCGTCGCCTCGCCGACCACCTCGATGTCGGGCTGAGCGTTGAGCAGTACGGAGAGCCCCTCACGCACCATGGCCTGATCGTCAGCGATCAGTACTCGAACGGTCACCCGTTCCCCTTTCACCCAGTGGCAGTCGTGCGGTGACCGCGAAGCCCCCGTCGGGCCGGGACCCGGCCTCCAGTTCTCCCCCGAGCATGGCGGCGCGCTCCCGCATGCCAAGGAGCCCGTGCCCGGGTGAAGCGGGGACGACCGAGGCTCCCCCGGACGGCCGGTTGACCACCTCAAGCTCCAGGAAATCCGCTCGATACACGACGCGAACCAGGACCTCCGCACCGGGAGCGTGCCGGAGGACGTTGCTCAGTCCCTCCTGCACGATGCGGTAGGCGGAGAGTTCCAGGCCGGGGGGAGCCGGGACCTTGGCACCGCTCCGCTCCACGCTGACGTCCAGCCCCGCTTCCCGTACCTTCGCCACGAGGTCGTCCAGCCGGTCGAGTGTCGGCTGCGGGTCCAGTTCCCCGTTCGGGCCGCCCTCCCGCAGCAGGCCCAGCACCCGGTGCAGCTCGGTGAGCGCGTCCAGCGCATGGCTCCGGATCACGGCGAAGCTCCGGGCCAGTTCCTCGGGGGGGTCCGCGACCCGGTAGGGCGCCGCCTCCGCCTGAATGGCGACCACGGACATGTGGTGGGCCACCACGTCGTGGAGCTCCCTGGCCAGCCGGGCCCGTTCCTCCAGCAGGGCCCGGCGGGCCTGCTCCTCGCCGCGGACCAGTTCGGCCCGGTTCATCCTGCCGACCGCTTCGCTTCGCTCGCGGATCGCCCCGACCGCGATCAGTACGGCCCCGGAGAGCACCGTCATCTCCACGGTCCCGAGCAGGTTGCCGTCCCCCGCCGACGTGAAGGACAGCAGGACCCCCGTCACCAGGGTGATGGCCCACATCTCCAGCAGCACCCGGTGCCGGACCGTGAGCCCGACCAGGGCCAGGACGCTCACATGGCTTGCGAGCAGGGGCACCGGCCAGACCACACCATGCGTCCCGGAACCGGCGACAGCGGTCAGTACGGCTGCCGCCAGCGATATCCACCAGGCGCACACAGGCAGGTACAGGCTGGTGACCAGAGCCGCGGAGAGGGCCAGGGCGAGCATCACGGCGTGCTCGTTGCCGACGCCGTAGTCCTCGATCAAGGTATGCCATGTGATCGCGCCGAGCAGTGTCGCGTACAGCACGACGAGCACCTGAACCAGCCAGCCGGCTGAGGAGACCCGATCCGGGGGCAGGGAGAACAGCGACCGGCCCGCGGTGGGGGAGAGGTCCCCGCACAGCGCCCGGAGCCCGGCGGAGACTCTTCCGCGGGGCCGGGATCTCGGCTGCCGGGTCAGGGCGGGGTACCTCCAGCGGGCAGGCCGGAGTGCGCTCCGGCGCGACGTCCCTCCAGTCTGCCCAAACACCGACTCACCTGGTCAACTTAGACCCAAGCGGGTTTCCGGCGGATGAACGTCAGATGTACCCGGGCAGGTCGCGCCAGGCTTCGGGTACCGGCCGGTGTCTGTCGTTCGCCACGGTGACTTCGATGAGGCCGAAGGGACGGTCCTGCGCCCAGAAGACCTCCCCGGGGTTCGGCAGCCCGAAAGGCGCGAGGTCGGCGAGAATGTGGTGTCTGTTGGGCGCGGACAGGCGGATCTCGGCGATGTCGTCGCGCGCTTCGAGGACGGCCTTGCCCATACGCCACAGGGTTTGCTGCAGCGCCAGACTGTGGACCTTCGCGAACCGGGCGACCAGGATCGCCCGGATCTCGTCGTAGGCGGCGTCCGGGTCGTCGGGCACGGCCGACCACCGCCAGCGGCTCGCCAGGGAGGTGGCCAGCACGCGGTCGACGGTGGGGGCGAGGGTGGTGTACCGGTCGGCCAGGAATCCGTGGAACTCCGACCCGGTGGACTTGAGCAGGACGAGATCGCGGAGCCCGGACAGCACATGGGTGTGCCCGTTCCCGGCGGTGACGGCGACGGTCCTGACGGCGCGGTCGGTCTGGGTGAACGTGTGGTCGTGGGGATCGCCGTCGACGGTCGCCCTGGTCCAGGTGTGTTCGTCGACGGTGACGCGGGCCGAGGTCACGGTCGCCACATCGTCGATGAAATGCCGGGCCAGGGCGACGGCGAACGCTTCGGGGGAGGCGACGCCGACCTGCTTGGCGTAGGCGAACACGGTGTTCTTCTGGGTGTCGGTGGGGAGCACGGCGGACTGGTCGCCGGTGGTGTGCGCCTCGTCGAAGCGGCCGTGCAGCGAGGTGGAGACCACAAGGTCGCGGATCCGGTGGCGCGGGGTGTCGCGTACGACGCGGACGACGTGGGTTTCGGCTTTGCCGTACCGGTTGCCGCCGAGCACGATGCCCATCGTCAGCTCCCTCGGTAGGTGGAATAGGAGTACGGCGAGAGGAGCAGGGGTATGTGGTGGTGTCCCTCGCCGAGGGTGACGGTCACCGGGACCTGGGGATAGAAGGTGGTGCGACCGGCGGCGGCGAACCATTCGCCGGTGACGAAGACGAGCCGGTGCTCACCGGGTCCGGCCGCGCCGAGGCTGGCCCGGCCGTCGTGATCGGTACGGGCCTCGGCCAGGACGGTCCCGTCCGCGCGCTGGAGCCGTACGGGCAGGTCCGCGGCCGGTCGGCCGAGGGCGGTGTCGAGGACGTGGGTGGTCACCGTCGTGGTCACGGGTCCTCCTGCGCCAGCCGCCGCAGCCGCAGTCGGTTGATCTTGGCGAGTTCGTCGCGTACCACCCGGCGTTCGGCGGCGCCGTCGTTGCCGAGACGGGCGCGCAGGAGGGCCAGCAGTTCCCCTCCGGTACGGCCGTCGGCGCACACCAGGTAGATGTGCCCGAACCTGGCCTCGTACTCGCGGTTGGCGGCGGCGAGCTCGGCGAGCGTCTCGGCGCCCGACACGCGAGCCTGTTCCCGGTGCGCGACGGGGTCGGCGCCGCGTTCCCCGATCCGGGGATGGCCGGCGAGGGCCTCGTCGACGTCGGCCTCGGTGAGCTGGGCCGATGCCGCGTCCGCAGCGGCGAGAAGGGCTTGCGTGTGCCGGTACGGCCGGGCCGCGGACACCACCTCGACCCATCGGAGGGAACTGCAGACGGTGTGCAGGGCGGCACGCAGGTCGGCGATCGGCATCCGGTCCAGACGCGTGATCAGGTCGTCGCTCATGGGGCGGTCGCCTGCCAGCGCGAGTGCAGGGCGGCGAGCCCGTCGCCGGTCGGGGTGCCCCAGAGCCGGAGCCGGGCCATGCCGCCGTCGGGGTGGATGTCGAGCCGTACGTGCGTGGCCGGGTCTGCGGCGTCGATCACGATTAAGTGCCTTGTGTCGGGTTGCAGGGGAGTGCGGGGGAGCAGGGGACGCCACGACGTGTCGCCGGGCGGGTCGCCCGGTCCGTCGTAGGCGGAGAGCGCCGCGAACGCGGGGGCGTTGCCGAGAAACCAGGTGGTGTCGAGTTCGGCGACCCGGACCGTGCCCCGTGCGGCGAGGCGCAGCTCCACCCAGTCGTTGCCGGGCCCGCGGCGGCGGGCCGTTTCCCAGCCTTCACCCATGGACCGGGCGGGCCCGGGTTCGATGAGCCGCTGCGGTTCCCCGTAGAACCGGTTGCTGCAGCGGATGACGCGCCCGCCGACCCCGACGCCGACGAGGTCCACGGTGCCGAGGGCCGCCACCAGGTGCGGATCGGCGACCGCCTCGCCGTGGACCCGCAGCCGGGCCACGCCGCCGTCGGGGTGGATGGTCAGGCGGATGTGGGTCCACCGCCGGTCGGAGGCGACCGGGAACGCGTTGGCGCCGTCGGGGCGCAGCGGTGATCGCGGGACCAGCGGGGTCCAGGTGGCCGCCCGCAGGTCGTCGGCGGACGGGTGGCCGTCCCGGCACAGGGCCTCGATCGACGCCGAGGTGGGGGAGTTCCCGGTGAAATGGGTGGTGTCGACGACGACGAGGTGCACCAGGCCGGGGATTCCGAGGCGGACGATGGCCGCGTCGTGCCCGGGTTCGCGGCGCCGCCGGGTCTCCCATCCGTCGTAGACCTGGCCTTTGGCCCCGAAGGTGCGCGGGGTGAACGAGGGCGGCCACGGGTTCACCAGGTTCTCCCGGCCGGCGAACAGTTCGTCGTTGGCCCAGACGACACCGCCGCCGAGGGTGCGGACGGCGAGGTCCGGCAGGGCGCGCGGGTCGGCGGCGGGCACCGGCATGTCAGGGCGTCCTTTCGCAGCTCGGCAGGGTCGGGTTGGGTACGGCGGCCGCCCGTGCTCGCGCGTGGACGGTCCGCGCCGCTAAACGTCACGCGGTTGTCGGTCGCGGTCAGAGGTCGAGCACGAGGCGCCGGGACGCCGCCCGGGAGACGCAGATCATCATCGTGCCTTCGGCTCCGTCGGGCAGCACCGAGTCGCGGTGGTCGGGTGTGCCGTCCAGGACGGTGGTCTCGCAGGTCCCGCAGATGCCTTCCAGGCAGGAGCCGAACACGTCGGCACCGGCTTCCTCGGCGACCTGCAGAATGCTCCGTCCGGGTGGGATCGTGCAGGTGACCCCGGTGCGAACCAGTTCCACCTCGAACTCGCCGTCCGCGGTCTCGTCGCTCTTGCGGGCCTTGGGCGCGAACCGTTCGAGGTGCGGGGGCCGCCGGCCGGCCGTCCGGCAGGTCGATTCGACGGCGTCGAGCAGGCCGGCGGGACCGCAGCAGTACACGGCGGTCGTCGCCGCGGCCGTACGGACGATCGCGTCGATGTCCGGCAGTCCGTGCTCGTCCTGCGGGATCAGGGTGACGCGGTCCGGGTGCGTCGTCGCGAGTGGTTCGGCGAACGCCATCCTGGTCCGTGTCCGGCCCCCGTAGTACAGCCGCCATGGCGTACCGGTTCGCTCCGCTTCGGCGATCATGGGGAGCAGGGGCGTGATCCCGATGCCGCCGGCGATGAACAGGTACTCCGGCGCCGGCTCCAGCGGAAAGTTGTTGCGCGGGCCGCGTACGGCCGTGGCGGCGCCTTCGTGCAGGTGGTCGTGGATGTGCGCCGAGCCGCCGCGGCCGGACTGCTCGCGCAGTACGGCGATTCGCCAGCGGGTGCCGTCGCCGACGTCGCCGCACAGGGAGTACTGGCGGGGGAGCGGAGCCTCCGCACCGATGTCGAGGAGCAGGTCGATGTGTGATCCGGGGCTCCACGAATCCAGCGGCAGCCCGTCGGCCCGCACCAGGTCGAGGACGACCACGTCGGCGCACTCGGCCGTACGACGGCCGACGATCACGGGAATCGCGGAGCCCATGGCGGTTCCCGCGGTCAGCGCTGGAAGTCGACGAAGCGGGGCAGGCTGATCTCGGGTATGCGCCCGAGTGAGCGGTAGGTCTGCTCGGCCTCCGCGTCCGTCGTCGTCGGCACGAGGTCTTTCGCGTGCGCGGCGACGCTGTCGGCCACGATCCGCGGGTCGAAGACCCAGACCGGCAGGGCGGCCGGCCCGACCCGGACGACCTCGCCGAACGGGTTGCTCTTGAGGGTTCGGTGGAGCCCGAAATCACCGCGTCCCGCCTTGATGACGAGGCTGCCGACCGGGTCGTAGGCCTCGTCGTGCAGGGTGGCCACCCGCTCGATGGCCGCGTTGCTGGCGGTCACGACGCCGCGCAGCGCGCCCGCCTTGACCGCGGTGCTCAGGTTCCGGTCCAGCTCTTCGATCTCCATCTCGCCGTCCACGCCGTATCCGGCCAGGGCGAAGTAGCTGCGGCACTCCTGCTGGAGTAACCCGGCCAGGGTGAGGTGGTCGGCCAGTGAGGTCTGCGTGGGCCGGATCTCGTTGCCGGTGGAGAGCGTGTCGGAGCCGACGTCCACGCTGACCAGCAGGTCCGCGCCGTAGTGCGCGATGACCTGCCGCATCCCGTCGGCGACGCCCCGGCCGCCGCCGCGCAAGGAGACGACGAACGCCTCCCCGCCGAAGTGGCGGGCGGCGGTCGCCTCATGCGGCTGACGGCCGTCGATCTGCGTATCCGGAAGGACGATCACGGCGTTCTCCCCGAGCGGCTGGGCCGGCTTCAGGTCGAGGGGCTGGTAGAAGTCCGGGCCCACGGTCGTCCGCCGGATTTTCGGCTCCGCGTCCGCCGGAAGCCACCACTGGCAGGCGACCCCGCCGAGGATGATGCGCTGGACGCCGAGTCGGCCCAGCCAGTCGGCGACCAGGGACGCGACCAGGCAGTCGCTCCCTCCGCCATGGCCCATGACCAGGGCGGTCCTGGACGTCAGGGCGGCTTCTTCAATCGTTGGCAGAGTCACGGAGAGTCCTTCCCGAACGGCGGGTTCAGCGGACCTCATGATCACGGTCCGCATCGCGATATTAGTTCGTACCTTTATTATTAGATTAGTTCGTACCTTAACTAATTTGCAAGAGGTGACTCCCGGCGAAAAGTTCGCGAACCAGACGGCGGAACCTCGAGACGTCGGCGTCGAGTGCCACGGCCACCGGACTGCCGTCCGCCGCGGCGTTGCCGTCGTCCGGAAGCGTCGCCCCACCGGACCGTCGCCGGGCCAGGGGCCGCATGTCCACAACCGTCTGACCCCACGCGGCGCTCCCCCCGGTGTCCACGGCGACCGGGAGAACCTCGGCCGTCACCAGGGTCGGATCCACGCAGGCCATCGCCGCCAGGAGATCGTGGCAGGGGGTCTGCCCCGGTGGGCACAGACCGGCGCCGAAGCGCCGGTACACGGCCAGCGGGCCGTCCAGGAAATCGGCGGCCGGAGTGAGCCGGCGACGCAGCAGGCCGAGCTCGTCGTCGGTCAGGGTCGCCGTGTGGGTCACATCCAGTCCGATCATGAGTGGGGGAGCGGCCCAATCGGCCGCGAGCACCGCCGCCGCGGCCGAGGGGTCGTGGGCGATGTTCGCCTCCGCGCCCGGGCGGGCGTTGCCGCCGGCCCGGGCGCTGCCGCCCATCAGGGTCAGCCGGGCTTTCGCGGTCCCCGCGGACGAACGGACGGCGGCCGCCACATTGGTCAGGGGGCCGAGCGTGAGCAGCGAGGTACCGGCGGAGACCTCGCGCGCGATCACCTCCGGCCCGGTCGGCGCGGTCAGCGCCGGCTCCACGGGAACCCTGGGGCCGAGATCTCCGAGCCCGTCGTGACCGTGAATGAGAACCGGCCTGCGGGTCGGCGGCGCCGGGCCGGTCGGGTCGAGCCCGACGTGGACCGGGATGTCCGGGCGACCGGCCGCCTCCAGGATGACGCGAAGGTTACGCCCCGCATCGTGTACGGGCACACTGCCGCCGACGGCCGTGACGGCGACGACGTCGACATCGGACCTGCCGCACAGCCACCAGAGCGCCACGGCGTCGTCGATCCCGCCGTCGCTGTCGACGATGAGTTTCATGGGTCACCTCTGTTCCTCGATGAGATCGGATACGTCGACCGCGCCGGCGCGGCCACTAGACTGGCGCCATGAGATCTTCCGCAGGGATAAGGTGCGGGAATGGCGCGAGCTGACGCGCCGAATGCCTTCGATGCCACTGGGAATCTTGACGAAATCGCACTCGAAGAGGCATTGCGCCACCATTCGGCCGGCAACACCCCCGGTTTCCTGCTGCGGCACGCGACACTCCGCTGGCAGCGCCACGTGGCGGCCGCGCTCGCCGACATGTCGCTGACCCACGTCCAGTTCCTCGTGCTGAGCAGCACGTGGTGGCTCGGGCGCACCGGCGAGGCTCCCCGGCAGCGCGACGTGGCCGAGCATGCCGGTTTGGAGGCCGTGATGACCTCCCAGGTGCTCAAGGTGCTGGAGCGGGACGGGCACATCGAGCGGGTCCGGGACACCGATGACGCCCGGGCGGTCCGGGTGATGGTCACGGCGCAAGGGCGGGATCTCGCCCGCCGCTGCGTGGTGATCATGGGCCGGATCGACGTGGACTACTTCGCGGAGGCGCGGGCGATCCCCGGTTTCATGGACGGGCTGCGCCTGCTGGCGGGCCGCGACATCACCGGCAGCCCGACGCCGTCGTAAGGCGGCGGCCCGGCACCGTGGGCACCTCCTGCCTCCCCCGGTGCCGGAGCGGCGGCTCACCGCCGGGTGAACGGCCGGCCGATCGCCGCCGGGGCGGCGGCGCGGCCGACGAACGTGGCCAGGGCGAGCACCGCCAGCAGGTAGGGCAGCGCGATCAGCAGCTCGTGCGGGATCGCGGACTCTATGATCTGCAGCCGGAGCTGGAGGGCGTCCACCAGGCTGAACAGCAGGCACACCGCGACCGCCGGCCATACCCGCCACTTGCCGAACAGCAACGCGGCGAGGGCGAGGAAGCCCCGGCCCTGACTCATGGACGCCACGAACAGGCCGATGGTCGCCAGGGACAGGCTGGCACCGCCGAGTGCGGCGAGCCCGCCGGCGCACAGCTGCGCGACCACGCGCAGACGCCGTACCGGCACCCCGGCGGTGTCCGCCGCCTCGGGCGACTCCCCGCACGCGCGCAGCTGCAAGCCGAGGTGCGTGCGGAACAGCAGCCACCAGACGGCGACGGCCAGGCCGAACGCCGCGTAGTCCAGCACGGTGAGTTTGGTGAAGACGTCCCCCAGGATGGGCAGGGACGACAATCCCGGCACACTCACCGCCGGTATCCGCGCCACCTCCGGGCTGATGCCGTCCACCCCCCAGACGATGGGCACCAACGCGGCGGTCAGCCCCGCCCCGACCAGGTTGACCGCGGTGGCGGCGACGATCTGGTCCGCGTGGATCCCGATGGTCAAGGCGGCGAACACCAGCCCGCAGAGGACACCGGCGCCGACCGCGGCCGCCAGGCCCAGCACCGCGCTGCCGGTCAGATAGCTGACCAGTACCCCGGTGAACGCGCCGACCAGCATCTGGCCTTCCAGCCCGATGTTGATGACGCCGCTGCGTTCGCTGATCAGCCCGCCGAGCATCGCCAGGATCAGCGGGGTGGCCAGCGTGATCGCGCTGACCACCCACGCCAGATTCAGCACGTCAGACATGTGCGCTCCTCGCATCGACGTCGGCCGGTGCCGCCGAGGCGTCCTCGCCCTGCCCGCTCGCCTGCCGCTTCCGGCGGCGGCGCAAGTACGCACCGATGAGCGCCGGTTGGGCCGCGACGAACCCGACGACCAGACCGGAGACAACGTTGATCAGCTCTCGGCTGATCCCGACGGACTGCAACCCCACCGAACCCGCGGCCAGCATGCCGAAGAACGCCGCCGCAGCGAGAACCCCGAGTGGGGTGAGCATCCCCATCAGGGCGATGGCGATCGCCTGGAAGCCGTAGCCGGGGGAGAAGGAATCCAGGTATCGCCCGTACAGGCCCAGGATCTCGCTTGCTCCGGCGAGACCGGCCAGCGCCCCCGAGCCCATCAGCGCCCCGATCTGCACCCGGCGTACGCCGACGCCGTGAAACGACGCGGTCGTCGGATTGGCGCCGACCATACGCAGCTTGAAGCCGGCCGGTGTCCGGTAGAGGAACCAGCCGACCGCGATCACCGCGGCGACCGCCAGCAGCACACCGCTGTGGATACGGGTTGTCTCGGTCAGCGCCGGCAACCGCGCGCCGTCGGCAACCGGGTCGGAGGCCGACGGCTGGGTCGCGGACGCGAGCCCTCCGCCCGGGGCCACCAGGTGGCGGGAAAGCCCGAACGCCAGGTAGTTGAACATGATCGTCGTGACGACCTCGTGCACACCGCGCCACGCTTTGAGGACCGCGGGGATGGCGGCCCACGCCGCGCCCGCGGCGGCGCCGGTCAGCACCGCCACGGGCAGATGGACGGCGGCGGGCAGGTCCAGGTTCACCCCGACCGCGGCGGCTGCGAGGCCGCCCACGACCAGTTGGCCTTCCACGCCGATGTTGAACAGCCCTGCGTGGAACGCCAGCGCCACCGCGAGGCCGCCAACGAGCAGCGGAGTCGCCTGTACGACCGTCTCGCTGAGCGCGTACTGGTCGCCGACGCTCCCGCGCAGCAGGGCACCGTAGGCCGTCACCGGATCGGTGCCGGCGAGATAGATGAGCGGGACGGCCGCGGCCAGCGCCAGCGCCAGCGTGCCCAGGAAGGAGCCGGCGGACAGGAACGGACGGCTGGACAACCCTTGCTGGATCTTGATCGCGGGTAGCCGGATCATGCGCCCACCAGTTTCTGCTCGGACGGCTGGACGCCCTTTTGCTCGGACGGCTGGGCGCCGGTCATCCAGCCGCCGAGCGTGTCCACATCGGCGTCGGCGGCGGGGACGTCGCCGACGATCCGGCCCGAGCGCATGACCACGATGCGGTCGGCCACGGCGAGCACCTCGGTCAGGTCCATGCTGACCAGCAGGACGCCGGCGCCGCCGTCACGCAGCGCCGCGAGCTCGCGATGCACGTCGCCGGCGGCGCCGATGTCCAGACCTCTGGTCGGCTGGCCCGCGATCAGCACGCTCGGGTCGCGTGCCAGCTCGCGTCCGACGACCAGCTTCTGCTGGTTGCCTCCGGACAGACCTTCGATGTTGGCCCCGAGGCCCGGCAGCCGTACCGACATCCGGTCGACGATGGACCCGGCGTGTGCCCGCATGGTGCGGGCGGGCAGCCACCACCGCCGGCCCATCCGGGCGCCGACGAAGCCGAACGCGGCGTTCGCCGTCACGCTCATCCGGGTGGCGATCGCCGCCGCGTGGCGATCCTCGGCGATGTGGCCGAGGCCGCATGCCAGCCGCGTTCTCGGGCCGTCCGAGCTCACATCCCGCGAGCCGAGGAGGACCCGGCCGGTGCGGAGCCGTCGGACCCCGACGATCAGCTCGATCAGCTCGGCCTGACCGTTGCCCTCCACACCGGCCACCGCGACGATCTCCCCGGCGTGCACGGAGAGGTCGACCGGCCCCACCCGGGCGCCGTCGCCGACGCCGTGCAGGACGAGCCGGGGCGACCCCGGCGCGGCGGCACGGGCGGGCGGGTCCGGGCGGGGCCGGCCGATCATCGCCTGGACCAGGTCGGCCTCCAGGCGGTCCCGCCGTGGGCCGGGGTCACGATCGTCGGCGCCGATGGACAGCCGCCTGCTGACCCGGCCGTCGCGCAGGACCGTCACCTCATCGCAGACCGCCAGGATCTCCGGCATCTTATGGCTGATCAGGATCACCGTCGCCCCCTGCTCCCGCAGGGTGAGCAGCGTGCTGAGCAGCTCCTGCGCCTCCACGGGCGACAACGACGCGGTGGGCTCATCCATGATCACGACCTGGGCGTGGTGCCAGAGCGCCTTCATGATCTCCACGCGCTGGCGCGCCCCGACGCCGAGCGACCCGCAGCGGGCCCGCGGGTCCACGGCGAACCGCAGCCGGTCGGCCAGCAGGCGTGCCCGCTCCTCGATGCCGACGAGGTCCACCGGCATGACGCAGCGGCGCGGCCACGACGACGGGCGGGCGACGAGCGCCAGATTCTCCACCACCGTCAGCCGGTCGATCAGGCTGAAGTGCTGGTGCACCATGCCGATGCCCGCCGCTCGGGCGTCCGACGTGGTACGCAGCCGAACCGGGCGCCCGTCGACCTCGATGCGCCCGCCGTCCGGTCGCACACTGCCGTTGAGGATGTTCATCAGCGTCGACTTACCGGCGCCGTTCTCACCGAGCAGGCCGTGGATCGTGCCCCGGGCGACGTCGAGGGTCACGTGGTCGTTCGCGCGGAACGCGTCGTACGTCTTGGTGATGTCGCAGAGCCGCACCGCAGGGGAGTCCTCCCCGGCCGGTACCGGTCGCCGGGTCGTCATTACGGCGCCGTCGGGGTGAAGCGGCTGAGCTCGTCCGGCGTCGACGGGACCGTGATCTTACCGCTGCCGACCGCCTCCTTCGCCTTCTCCACCAGATCCTTCACCTCGGCGGGCAGACCGGCGAAAGTCTCCTCACACACGCCCACCGCCTTCTCGGCCAGGCCGAGGGAGATCTCCCCGCCGGTGAACTTCCCGTCGGCGGCGGCCTGGTTCTGCCGGAGCACCGCACCGGGGACGTCCTTGGTCGCCGCGGTCAGGTAGTTGTCCGGTGCCAGCCGCTGCTTGCAGGTGTCCGTACCCACCACCCAGACACCCGGGCCACGGGTCTTCGCCGCGTCGTAGACTCCGAGCCCGCCGCCGCCGGCGACCTCGAAGACGATGTCGGCACCGGCGTCGAAGTGCGCGGTCGCCAGCCCCTTCCCCTTGGCGGAGTCGTTGAAGTTGCCCAGGTAGGCGGTGCGTACGGAGGCACTCGGGTTGGCCTGCTTCACGCCGGCCTGGAAACCGGTGAGGAACCGGACGACGGACGGCAGTTCGACACCCCCGACGAAGCCGAGCTTGTTGGTCTTCGTGGTCTTGCCGGCGATGATGCCCGCCAGGAAAGCCGCCTCATGCTCGCGGAACCTGATTCCGGCCACATTGGGCAGCGACTTGCCGGCCGCGTCCACGGCGACCGCGTCGACCAGGATGAACCGGCTGTTCGGATGCGCCTTGGCGACCTGGGTCACGGCGTCGGCCAGGGCGAACCCCACCGCCGTCACGGTGGTGGAGCCCGAGGCGACGGCCTGCTGGAGGTTGGGGACGAACTGGCTCTGCGAACCGGACTGGATCACCGACGCCTTGCCGCCCAAGGACTCGGCGGATTCTTCGACGCCCTGCTTGCCCAGGTCGTTGAATCCCTGGTCGCCGAGCCCGTTGGCGTCGGTCACCAGGGACCACAGGTGCGGGCCGCCGGCTGTGGACCCTCCGTTGCCGGCAGTACCGTTCCCGGACTCTCCGCCGCCGCAGGCCGACAGGGTGAACAAGCTGAAGAGCAGGATCGCCGTCCTGCGGCGGTACCGCCTTCTGATCGGGTAGGTCATCGGTTTCACCCCTGCTCACGCGGGTTGGTCGCGGTCTTGACGGAAGCACGGGCCGCGTCCACGAAGGGCCGGGACCAGGTACGGTCGGGTGGAACCAGGGAGCTTTCGCTTGCGAGTTCGGCGAGAATCCGGCGGTACTCCACGGTCATCCGGTCGGTGCGGGTGTGCATCTCGGTCTGCATCTCCAGCGGGAACTCCGGCCGGATCTGTTCGAGGAGCTCCTTGTCCTCACTCTGGATCTTCCGGTCGAGGGCGACGATGCCTGCGACCTTGTCCTCGTCCGGGTTGTCGTTGCGGGCGACGAACTGGCAGAACAGCGTGTGCGTGTCGTCCACCGGGGTCGCCGTCTTGAACAGCACGTGGCGCAGCCCGTTCTCGTACTCCATCACGTCGCGGAACACGAACGGCTGGACCAGTTCGGAGTTGGTCACCCGGGTGGTGAAGTCCCCGGAGAGTCCGGTGTTACGCCGCTGCTCGGGGGTGAGCCGCGAGATGTAGCTGACCCGCGAACGCAGCACCTGGCCGACTCGCTCGACCTTGAGGTTGTTCATGCGGGGGTTGGACGAGTCGCCGATGGTGTTCCGGTGCGTCCAGGCCAGGTGGGAGACGTCGAGCGCGTTGTCGATCACTCTGGGGGCCGACGCCCGCCACACCTCCATGAGCTCGTGGATGAGCGTGAACTGCGGGTCGTCGGCCTCGGGCAGCTCGGGAACGCTCTCCCGCGGCATACCTGGACAGATCCAGACCAGGCCGTAGCGCTCCTCGACGAGCACCGACAGGGCCCGGGCCCGCGGCGGGATCGGGGCGTCCGGGTCGTTCTGAGGGATACGGGTACAGGCGCCCGAGGGAGCGAACGCCCAGCCGTGGTAGCCGCAGACCAGATCGCCGTTCTCGATCCAGCCCTGCGACAGCCGGGAACCGCGGTGCGGGCACTCGTCGACGGCGGCGCCGACGACTCCCTCCCGGCCGCGCCAGATGACGTAGTCCTCACCGAGCACGCGGGCCGGGCGCGGCACCTGGACCACGTCGGCGGAGTAGGCGACGGGATACCAATATTCTTTGAAGGCCGGAACTTGGCTGACGAGCATGACGCTCTCCTTCGTTGGCGGACTACCTTCGGTCTCACGGGTTGCTGGTCGGATAGTCGGCGGGCCGGCGGCGACGGTGCCGCGTGGTGAGCGCGTCCGGGTGCCAGCCGGTGTTGCGGGGATCCAGGTCGACGCCTGGGGGAACCACCTGGTCGATCGCGTCGAGCATCGCCTCGTCAAGGGAGACGGCCTGGGCCGCCGTCACCCCGTCGAGCTGGCCCGGCGTGCGGGGGCCGAGCAGAACCGAGGTCACCGCCGGGTGTTCCAGGCACCAGGCCAGGGCCAGGTCGGCCAGCCGCAGTCCCGCGTCTTGCGCGATCTTCTCCAGCGACTCGACGGCGGTGAGCTTGGCGGTGTCGGTGGGGACGACGAACGGGTTGCCGCGCGCCGCGCGCGAATCCGGCGGAGGCGGCTGACCCCGGCGGTACTTGCCGGTCAGCCACCCGCCGTTGAGCGGGCTCCAGGTGATCACGCCGACGCCGAATCGGCGGCAGGTGTGCAGCACGGACCGTTCCGCGGAGCGGACCAGCATCGAGTACGCGGGCTGCTCACTGCAGCACGCCGCCAAGGCATGCCGTTGACTGAGCCACTGTGCTTCCACGAGCTGCTCGGCCGGATACGCGGAGGTACCGGTGAACCGCACCTTTCCCTCGGTGACCAGGTCGTGCAGCGCCTCAAGCGTCTCCGCCAGCGGGGTCTCGGGATCCGGCCGATGTGCCTGATACAGGTCGATGTGGTCGACCCGCAGCCGCCGCAGGCTGCCCTCCACCGCCGTGCGGATCCATCGTGCCGAGCACCCGCGGGCCTTGGGATCCGATCCCATCGGCAGGCCGAACTTGGTGGCCAGCACGATCTTCTCGCGCCGCTCCGCGGTCAGCACCCGGCCGAGCAGCTCCTCGACCCGCCCGTCGCCGTACACGTCCGCGGTGTCGAGCAGGGTGATCCCGGCGTCCAGCGCCGCCCCGACGATCCGGTCGGCGTCTTCGGGGCTCGCTCCGGCCAGCGCCATGGTACCGAGACCGAACCTCGACACGACCGGTCCGCGCTCACCCAGCCTGGCGTACCGCACGGCGTTCCCTCATTCGCTCCACCACTCGCCGCCGGGCCGCGAACGCGTCCCGTTCGATGTCACGCAGACACCCGTGAACCAGCTCGCCGTCCTCGACCACGACCCGCCCGTCCACGAGTACGGCCGTCACCCGGCGGTCGGGTGCGAACACGACGTGCGTAGCGGGATCGGCCGTCTCGTGGAGGTGTCCCGCCTCCGGGGTCCGCATGACCACGATGTCGGCGAGTCGGCCGACCTCCACCGTTCCGGCGTCCAGCCCCAGCGCCCGAGCGCCCGCTACCGTACCGAGCGTGAGAGCACGCTGTGCCCCCATCGCGCCGGCCCCCGACCGAGGGCGGTGCACCAGGGCGGCCATCCGCATCTCGTCCAGGGCGTCCAGGCTGTTGTTGCAGGCGGCGCCGTCGGTGCCGATGCCCACGTTGACACCCCGGGCCAGCAGCTCCGGTACGGGCGCGACACCCGAGCCGAGCTTGAGGTTGGCGGTGGGGCAGTGCGCGACGTTCGTACCGGACCACGCCAGCAACGACATCTCCTGGTCGGTGAGCCACACGCAGTGCGCCAGCACCGTACGGGGCCCCAGGGCGCCAAGCCCGTCGAGTACCTCGACGTCGCGTCCGCCGTTGAAATCGGAGACGAGCTCCGCCTGGCCCCGGTTCTCGTTCACATGGGTGTGGACGACGAGCCGGCGTCGCCGCGCCAGCTCCAGGCCGTCGCGCCACATCCGTTCCGTCGCCGAACTCGGGGCGCGCGGGGCGACCGACGCCCGCAGCCGGCCGTCCGCGGCGCCGTGCCAGCGATCCACCAGCCGGGTGAGGTCCGCCAAGGCTTCGTCGGTCGTCTCGCCGAGCAGGTCGGTACCGGGTTCCCGCCGATCCATCAACGCCTTGCCGACGACGGCCCGGGCGCCCAGGTCCGCGGCCGCCTCGAACACCGCGTCGGTGTGCCGCGCGGTCTCCATCGCGTTGAACGCCGTCGTGCCCGACAGGAGCAGCTGCGCGATCCCCCACCGAGCGGAAGCGGCCGTGGCCTCGCGGTCCAGGGCCTGCTCCAACGGCCAGATCCACCGGTCGAGCCACTCCATGACGTCCAGGTCCTCCGCCAGCCCGCGAAACAGGGTCTGGCACAGGTGGACGTGGGTCTGCACGAAACCGGGCAGCACCCAGCAGCCCGAGGCGTCGATCTCCACATCCGCTTTCCCGGGCGAGACACGCCCGACCTCGGCGATGCGGTTGCCTTCCACCGCGACGTCGCCGCGGAGGAAGCCCGGCGGCCCCATCGTCAGCACGGCGCCGCCACGGATTACGGTCCTAGCCATCCGCCCTCCCATCACTTAATGTACGAATAATAAAGGTACGTACTATTTTGGGCTAGAGGTCTTGTGGAACTTTCCGCAGGCCGGAGAGACGATCAGGACGGCGAATGAAACCTCAAGTACTCGTGGTCGGCTCCATCAACCGCGACCTGGTCACCACCGTCGACACCCTTCCGGTGCCCGGCCAGACCGTGTTCGCCCTCGGCACCTTCGACGGCCTCGGCGGCAAAGGGGCGAACCAAGCGGTCGCGGCGGCGCGCATGGGCGCGAGCACGACCCTCCTCGGCGCGGTCGGGGACGACCCCGCCGCGGACCAGACGATCACCGAGCTCGCCGCCGAAGGGCTCGACACATCCGCGATCCAGCGAATACCCGACTGCCCAACCGGACGGGCGTACGTCACCGTGGACCGGACCGGCGAGAACAGCATCGTCGTCGTGACCGGCGCCAACGGCCGCCTCGACACCGCCCTCGCAGCCGACCGGGTGAGCCGGTTCCTGGAACACGCCCGCCCGCACCGGCCGGTCGTGCTCATGCAGGGCGAACTCGGCGGCGATTCGATAGACCGGGTCGTGGCCCTGGCGACACCGCACGCGGTGCCGGTGATCCTCAACCTGGCTCCGATCGTCACCGTCCGGCGGTCCACACTGTCCGCCGTGGACCTGTTGATCCTGAACACCGTCGAGGCGGGGCAACTCCTGGACGAGAACCCCACCGAAGCGCCGTACCTCGCCGCCCGGCTCGCACACCGCCACGGCACCACCGTGATCGTCACCGCCGGCGCCCGAGGAGCCGCGTACGCGACCACCGAGGACGTCGTGTGGACGCAGCCGGCCGCACCGGTGGAGCGGGTCGTCGACACGACCGGCGCCGGGGACACCTTCGCAGGCACGCTCGCCGCCGAAATCGCCGCCGGCCACGGGCTCCGCGACGCGGTCCGAATGGCCACGGCCGCAGCCGGCCTCGCCGTCCAGACCCACGGCACCGTCGGCGCGGGCCCCGACCGGCCGACCGTGATCCGCGCGCTCGCCGCGACTCCCCAGCCGCAGACAACCGTCACGCCCTACCGCGGAGGTGACCGATGAACCTCGGCCTGGCCGGCAAATCCTTCCTGGTCACCGGCGCGACCGGACAGATCGGGCAGGCGATCGTCCGAACCCTGGCCACCGAAGGCGCCCACGTCGCCATCCACTACCGCGGTGACCGGGACACCGCGGAGTCGCTGGCCGAGGAGACCGGCGGCCACCCGGTCGCGGCGGACCTCCGCGACGAGAAGGAGGTCGCCGCACTGGTCGCGGCGGCGACGAAACGGTTCGACCGGCTCGACGGCTTGGTCGCGGGCGCCGGCCGATGGCCCGTACCCCCCGTACCGGTCGCCGACATGCCCCTCGACCGGTGGACCGCGACCATCGGCGACAACCTCACCATCACCTTCCTGACCTGCCGCGAGTACCTCCGGCACCTGCGACGCACAGGCGACGGCGCCATCGTGCTCATCGCCTCCGCAGCAGGACGGTTCGGTGAGGCCGGCCACGCCGACTACGCCGCCGCCAAAGCCGCGGTCGCCTACGGGCTGGCCCTCAGCCTCAAGAACGAGATGGTGCGCGACGCCCCACACGCCCGGATCAACGTGGTCTCCCCGGGATGGACGCCACCGCCGGAAAAGCCGGCCGCAACCGATCCGGCCCTCCTGAACCGCGCGATGTCCACCGTCGCCCTCAACAAGCCCGCGAAAGCGCAGGACGTGGCGAACGCCGTCGCCTGGCTCCTGTCTCCCGTCACCGCCGGCCACCTGACCGGCGAAGTGATCGGCGTAACCGGCGGCATGGAAGGCCGCTTGCTCCACCTCCCTTAAGCCTTAAGTGGATGCGAAGCGACCACTTTCGATCTTTGGAAACATGAGTGGGCCTGCCAGGACACGCCTTCGCCATCCGGGAAGGACTTACGGGCGTGTCCCGGCGCCGACACCGGTTCGGTGGGTAGCGGCGATCAGGACGAGTACGGCGACGGCGCCGTAGAGCGGGAGCACGAACGAGAGCCCCTGCGAACCCGAAGGGCAGTCAGGGGAGAAGAAGGCGACGGTGGAGAGCGCGTAGTAGGCGGCCGTCAGGAGCGCCCCACCCGCTGCAACCCGAGTCAGGAGACTTCTCCGGCCTGGTGATCGCCAAGCAGCCACCGCGGAAACCACCAGGACAAGGGGGAGAAGCATGGCCAAGGCGCCGAAGCCCAGCCCGAGCACGGCGCGACCGGTGTACCCGTTCTCGGTGTCCAGGTAGGCGCAGACGTGGATCTCCGAATCCACCTGCAACGACCCCCAATGCGGAAGAAGCGACAGCAAGATCGCCCCAATCCAACACAGCACGGCAACCCAGGGTCGTATGGCCACACCCGTGATCATCTCAGGTTGGATCCTGAGGCAGGATCAAGGGTTGCCTCTCTGCCATGTGTCGAATTGCAGTGCGGGCGGGTTGATGAATTCGCTGAGCTGCTTCACCCTGTTCACACAGTCGGAGCAGATGGGATGCTTCACCGCCCTGACGGTGGCTTCCGGCGTCGGCTCACGGAAAACACCTGAAATCGTCATGCCTAGCGGAAGATTGGATGCGGGGTCTATCGCGACTGTCATGACGGTCGCAGGGGTGAAGCCGAAGGTTCGCTTGCACATGTGGCATCTGCCGATTGTCGTGATCTGCTCGTCTGCCATTAAGCGTCAGCCCTCCTCCCCAGCACCGTACAACGTGCAGCCCGGCAGCGGACCCTCCGGCAATGGGGATCTCAGTGGCGAAGCCTCCCGGCTGAGACCCCGGCTGTTTCGCGCCAGCCCGTGGAAAGGCCAGCCCCGGCGATGGGAGTCCGGGGGCGAAGCCCTCCGGCTGGGGTCTGGGGGGCTAAGCCCCGGACAAGCTTCCTCTCCACGCGACCGTGGAGACCCCAGCCGTTCCGTGCCAGCCCGTGGAAAGGCCAGCCGGGGTGATGGGGGTCCGGGGGCGAAGCCCTCCGGCTCGGGGTCTGGGGGCGAGGCCCCCAGAAAAAATAAAGCGGCGAGGCAGGCCTGCGTTCTCCGCAGGCATACCTCGCCTCTCGTCGCGTGGGGCTACCAGGACTTGAACCTGGGACCTCTTCCTTATCAGGGAAGCGCTCTAACCGACTGAGCTATAGCCCCGTGCGTTTGTGGACGCCGAAACGGTATCGCATCTGGGGCTCGAAGGTGAAATCGAGCCCCTGCGACGACCGCAAGCTTACCTGCCTCGGCGTCCACGAGCACCCTGTTATCTATTCGGCTTCGCTGAACGTTACTTCGACGCCGCCGACCAGGTCGGAGGCGACGTTGTAGATCACGGCGCCAAGGGTGGAGAGCGCCGTGATCAGGATGACGTTGAGCGCACCGAGGAGCGCGGTGTAGCCCAGTACCCGTACCGCGTCGAACCATTCGGCGGCGTTGATCCCTCCGCCGGCGTTCCCGTCGACGAGGACTTGGTTGACCATGTTGACGATGGCGTCGAAGACGCCGGCTGCGGAGAGGATTCCGTACAGCACGGCAACGGCCACGAAAAGTACGACGAAGCAGACGAGGGAGAGGACGAAGCTGAACTTCATCATCGACCACGGCTCGACGCGCCGGAGGACGAGGTGGGCCTTACGCGGCGTTCTTGCGGATTTCTTCCCCGTGGTCGGCGATCCGCTTTTCCCGGTTCCCGAGCTCGCCGGAGGCACCGGCTTGGTCGGCGGCGCCTGATCTTTCAGCGGCGCCTTCGGCGGCGGGGAACCCGTGGGTGCGGCTCCGACCGTGAACCGTGTTCCACCGGGACCCCGTTCGGTGGTGACACTCGAGTTGCCGGAGTTCTCCTTGGTCCGATCCCACGGCGCGGGCGGCCAGGACGGAGCCGCGGCAGAGTTCGCCTCCAGCGGACTGATCGGCCGGAGGCCGGGGTCCGTCGTCTCCGCCGCGGACGGCTCCGAGTTGTCTTTACGACCAGCGGGCTTCTTACCCGATTCGTTGGGGCCCGGCTGGGATCCACTGTTCACTGAATTCACAGTCTTTTCCACGGTATCGGAGTCGGAGCTGCGGGGTTCGTACCCGGCACCCCCACCTGTTGCTCCGGGACGGTTGTTCGAGTTTCTGTTTGTACCGGACCCGGAAGCGACATGGGTGCTCACCGCTTACTCTCCTCCCCCGTTCTCATCCGTCTCCGGCGTGGCCTCAAGCGAGGTCTCCAAGGACTCCGCGTTGCGTGCGACACCGACTACGGAATCTCCCTTGCCCAGGTTGATGAGCTGAACGCCCATAGTGTCACGACCGGTGTCGCGTACCTCGGCGACGCGAGTTCGAATCACACCACCCCCGCTGGTGATGGCCATCACCTCATCGGTCTCGTCCACGACGAGTGCCCCGACGAGATGACCACGTCCTTCGACTATCTTCGCCGCCTTGATACCCAGACCGCCCCGACCCTGTACACGATATTCCTCAACCGCGGTCCGCTTCGCGAATCCGCCGTCGGTGGCCGTGAAGACAAACGTTCCCTCACGGATCACGTTCATGGACAGCAGGTCGTCGCCGTCGCGGAAGCTCATCCCCTTCACGCCGGAGGTCGCACGGCCCATCGGCCTCAGCGCCTCGTCGGAGGCGGTGAAGCGGATGGCCTGGGCGCCCCGGGAGACGAGGAGCAGGTCGTCGCTCTCCGAGATCAGTCTGGCGGCGATCACCTCGTCATCCTCTCGCAGGTTGATCGCGATGAGGCCACCTGAACGCGGTGAGTCGTACTCGGAAAGACGGGTCTTCTTGACCAACCCCGACCTTGTGGCCAGGACGAGGTACGGCGCCGCCTCGTAGTCACGGAGGTCGAGCACCTCCATGATCCGCTCGTCGGCCTGGAGGGCGAGCAGGTTGGCCACATGCTGGCCACGTGCGTCCCTGGCGGTGTCGGGCAGCTCGTAGGCCTTGATCCGGTAGACCCGGCCGCGGTCGGTGAAGAACAGCAGCCAGTGGTGGGTCGTGGTCACGAAGAAGTGGTCGACGATGTCGTCCTGGCGGAGCGCCGCCCCGCGGACGCCCTTACCGCCGCGTCGCTGCGCCCGGTAGAGGTCGGTCTTGGTGCGCTTGGCGTAACCGCCCCTGGTGATGGTCACGACGACGTCGTCTTCGGCGATCAGGTCCTCGACCGACATGTCGCCGTCGTAGGCGATGATCTGGGTCCTGCGCTCGTCGCCGTACCTGGCGACGATCTCGGCGAGCTCCTCGGAGACGATGGTCCGCTGCCGGGTCTCGGAGGCCAGGATGTCCTGGTAATCCGCGATCTGGGTCATCAGCGCGGCGTGCTCGTCGACGATCTGCTGACGTTCGAGCGCGGCCAGCTTGCGCAGCTGCATGTCCAGGATGGCCTGCGCCTGGATCTCATCGATCTCCAGCAGGTCCATGAGGCCCCGCTGCGCGGCGGCGGCGGATTCGGACGCCCTGATGAGCGCGATGACGTCGTCCAGCCGATCCAGCGCCTTGAGCAGCGCGCGCAGGATGTGGGCGCGCTCCTCGGCCTTCCTGAGCAGGTAGCGTGTCCGCCGTACCACCACTTCGATCTGGTGCGTCACATAGTGGCGGACGAACTGATCGAGCCGCAGGGTACGGGGCACACCGTCCACAAGGGCCAGCATGTTCGCGCCGAAGGTGTCCTGGAGCTGGGTGTGCTTGTAGAGGTTGTTCAGCACGACCTTGGCGACGGCGTCGCGCTTGAGCACGATCACCAGGCGCTGGCCGGTCCGCGCGGATGTCTCGTCCCGGACGTCGGCGATGCCGGAGATCTTGCCTTCCTTCACCTGCTCGGCGATCTTCAGGGCGAGATTGTCCGGGTTGACCTGATAGGGAAGCTCGGTCACGACGAGGCACTGGCGTCCCTTGACGTCCTCCTCGACCTCCACGACGGCGCGCATGGTGATCGAGCCCCGGCCGGTCCGGTACGCTTCCTCGATGCCCTTGCGGCCGACGATCAGGGCCGAGGTCGGGAAGTCCGGGCCCTTGATCCGCAGCATCAGCGCGGCGAGGAGCTCGTCGTCGGAGACGCCGGGGTTGTCCAGACACCACTGGACGCCCTCGGCGACCTCGCGGAGGTTGTGCGGCGGGATGTTGGTCGCCATGCCCACCGCGATGCCGGCCGATCCGTTGACCAGCAGGTTCGGGAACCGGGAGGGGAGAACCTTCGGCTCCTGCGACCGGCCGTCGTAGTTCGGCTGGAAGTCGACGGTGTCCTTGTCGATGTCGCGGAGCATCTCCATGGCGATGGGCGCGAGCTTGGACTCGGTGTACCGCATCGCCGCCGCGGTGTCGTTGCCCGGGGATCCGAAGTTGCCCTGCCCGTCCACCAGCGGGTACCGCAACGACCAGGGCTGGGCCAGCCGGACCAGCGCGTCGTAGATCGGGGCGTCACCGTGGGGGTGGAAGGACCCCATGACGTCACCGACGACGCGGGAGCACTTGAAGTACCCCCGATCCGGCCGATAGCCGCCGTCGTACATCGCGTAGAGCACTCGCCGATGTACCGGCTTGAGTCCGTCACGGACGTCCGGCAGTGCCCGGGTGACGATGACGGACATCGCGTAGTCGATGTAGCTCCGCTGCATCTCGACCTGGATGTCGACCGGCTCGATCCGATCGGTGGGCGGCGTGTTCACTTCCGTCACGGGTTGAGGTTCCCTTTCCTAATAAGTCGTACGGCTACCGCGGCGGCTGACCACTAGACGTCGAGGAATCGCACATCCCGGGCGTTTCTGGTGATGAAGTTACGCCGTGCCTCAACGTCCTCACCCATGAGCACGCTGAACATCTCATCCGCTTGGGCGGCATCGTCCAAGGTCACCTGGAGCAGGACCCGCGTGTCCGGGTTCATCGTCGTATCCCAGAGCTGGCCCGCGTTCATCTCGCCCAGTCCCTTGAACCGCTGAACGTTGTCGTGGAGGCGCGGGTCACGGCGTCCCGCGGCGAGCCCGGCCTCGATGATGGCGTCCCGCTCCCGGTCGGAATAGGCGTAGCTCGCGTCCTCGCCCTTCCTGTCCCACTTGATCTTGTAGAGCGGGGGCTGCGCGACGTACACGTGACCGGCCTCGATCAGCGGCCGCATGAACCGGAACAGCAGAGTGAGAAGCAAGGTCCGGATGTGCTGGCCGTCGACGTCGGCGTCGGCCATCAGAATCAGCTTGTGGTAGCGGAGCTTCGCCAGGTCGAACTCGGCGTGGACGCCCGTCCCCAGTGCGGTGATCAGCGCCTGGACCTCGTTGTTCTTGAGGACCTTGTCGATCCGCGCCTTCTCGACGTTCAGGATCTTGCCGCGGATCGGGAGGATCGCCTGGAACTTGGAGTCCCGGCCGCCCTTCGCCGAGCCGCCGGCCGAGTCACCCTCGACGATGAAGAGCTCACACTTCTCGGGGTCCGTCCACTGGCAGTCCGCCAGCTTTCCGGGAAGACCGCTCCCGGACTCCAGCAGGCTCTTCCGCCGGGTGAGGTCACGCGCCTGACGTGCCGCGATCCGCGCCCTGGCCGCCTGGGTCGCCTTCTGGATGACCTCCTTGGCCTCACCGGGGTTGCGCTCGAACCAGTCGCGTAGATGGTCGTTGCACGCCTTCTGCACGAACGACTTGGCCTCGGTGTTGCCCAGCTTGGTCTTGGTCTGACCTTCGAACTGGGGATCGGCCAGCTTGATCGAGATGATCGCCGTCAGGCCCTCGCGGACGTCCTCACCGGTGAGCTTGTCGTCCTTGCCGTCCCTGAGCAGCTTCTGCTCGAAGGCGTACCGGTTCACGATCGAGGTGAGCGCGGCGCGGAAGCCCTCCTCATGGGTCCCACCCTCAGCCGTGTTGATCGTGTTGGCGAAGGTGTAGACCGACTCTGAGTAGCTCTGGTTCCACTGCATGGCGATCTCAACGGAGATCCCGACGTTCTCTTCGCTGAACTCGATGACCGACTGGTGGGCGGCCTCCTTCTTCGAGTTGAGGTGACGGACGAAGTCCGCGATCCCTCCCTCGTAGTGGTACCTGACCGACACCGGTCCCTCGTCCACCCGGTCCGGCCGCTCATCGGTGAGCTCGATGGTCAGGCCGCGGTTGAGGAACGCCATCTCCTGGAACCGCCGGGAGAGGGTCTCGAAGTTCCAGGCCGTGGTCTCGAAGATGTCCTCATCGGGCCAGAAGACGATCGTCGTCCCGGTCTCGTCGGTCGGTTCGTCCTTGGACAGCGGCGCCGCCGGCTTGGAGCCCAGATAGGTCTGCCGCCAGACGTGCCCGTGCAGGCGGATCTCGACGTCGAGTTTCCTGGAGAGGGCGTTGACCACCGAGACGCCGACGCCGTGCAGACCGCCGGAGACCGCGTAGGACTTGCCGTCGAACTTGCCACCCGCGTGCAGCACGGTGAGGACGACCTCGACCGCGGGACGCTTCTCTACCGGGTGCATGTCCACCGGGATGCCACGCCCGTTGTCCACGACACGGACGCCGCCGTCTGAGAGCAACGTCACACTGATGGTGTCGCAGTACCCGGCCAGCGCCTCGTCGACGGAGTTGTCGACGACCTCGTAGACCAAATGGTGGAGTCCCCGCTCACCGGTGGACCCGATGTACATGCCGGGACGCTTTCGGACTGCGTCAAGGCCTTCTAGGACAGTGATTGAGCCTGCATCGTAGGACAAGTGCGAAATCCTCCTGCCGCGGACACGCGGGTGGAGGCGCTGCGTCATGCTTGCTGCGCTACCCCTGCGATGCCCGACACCGTCGTGCTGTGCCTGCCTTGAACTGGCCACCGCCACTCCACAGCGTCGACCCGCCGCCCCCGAATCGGAGCGAGCGCGCCCACGCCGTCCCACCCGCCACTCCAAACAGCGCATCTCAGGTTCCCCTGGCACGCCGGAGCGACACGCAAGCGGACGTGTCCGGAATCCGGTTTCATTCTACCGGCCAACGGGGCTCTAAGGGGCATTGACAGCCGCTGTGGCGCCTTGTCCGCCTTCGACCCTCCCAGGCAAGCATCCCCCCACTGGGAATGGGGGTCTATGGCTCAAAGCGCGGCTCTAGCCGTACGTATCGCGCGGACCGCGGCTTCCGCCCACTCTGAGCCCACCTGCCGACTTGGCTCCGAACTGCGGTCCACGTACCTTGACCCGCCGTACCGTCCCCTCGCCGAGCTCCTCGTTCAACCGCCGCACCAGATTCGCGGCGAGCAGCCGTACCTGCGTCGCCCAGGCGGTCGAATCCGCGGTTATCAGCACTTCGCCGTCCGAAAAGCTTTCCGGCACCGTGTGAACGGCCAGTTCCGGACCGACGATCTCCTTCCACCGGCCGAACACGCCGCCGACGGCCGCCGGCTCCTCCCAACCGCGATCGGCGAGCAGATCGGCGATGGCCCGGCCGAGCAGCTGGGGATCGCCCGAATCACGTCTGATGCCGGCCGCGGGGCGCCGACGGGGCTCGCGGCGGGGGAGCTGCCCTCGTCGCAGCGCGTCCGCCTTCGCCTGAGCGAGCTTCTCCCTGGCCAGCGCGGCCCCCCTGGCCGCGGTCCCGACCGCCGGGGCCGCACCGCGCTCCGACCTGGGCGTGGTACGGGCTCCGCCGGGTCGCTCGACCTGCTCACCGGACACGGTTCACCCTCCCATCCCCAACGTCGAATCTCGCCCCCGCGAGGCTTCCCGGCACGTCCGCCGGAACAGCCGCGGTGATGAGCACCTGTTCGGCTGGGCCGACGAGTTCGGCGAGGTGTGCCCGGCGTTCGGCGTCGAGTTCGGCGAAGACGTCATCGAGGATGAGGACGGGATCCCCTCCGTCGATGCGAAGTAAATCGTACGCCGCCAGACGGAGGGCGAGGGCGAAAGACCACGATTCACCGTGACTGGCGTAGCCACGGGCGGGAAGCTCCCCCAACCGGAGCGCGAGCTCGTCCCGATGCGGCCCGACGAGGGTGATCCCCCGCTCCAGCTCATTGCGCCTGGCGTTCTCCAGGCCCGCAAGGAGCGCGGCCTCCAGCATCGCGCGATCCGGCGAGGTCTCCTCGATCGAGCCGCGGTAGTCGAAATCCGCCGAACCGGACGAGGGGGCGAGCGCCGCGTAGGCCTTGGCCACGAGCGGCCGCAGCGCCGCGACCAGCTCCAGCCGGGCGGCGAGCAGCTCCGCGCCGCAGCGGCTGAGATGGGCGTCCCAGACGTCCAGGGTGGCCGGCGGCCCACCTCGTCCGCGGCCCAGCTGGGCCGCGGACCTCAGCAAGGCGTTTCGCTGTTTCAGCACCCGCTCGTAGTCGGCGCGGACACCGGCGAACCGAGGCGCGCGGGTCACCAGAAGATCGTCGAGGAACCTCCGGCGCTCACCGGGATCGCCCTTGACCAGCGCCAGGTCCTCCGGCGCGAAGAGCACCGTACGCAGCAGACCGACCACATCCCGGGGACGGGGCACGGGGGAGCGGTTGAGCCGCGCCCGATTGGCCCGCCCCGGGTTGATCTCCAGCTCGACGAGTGCTCTGCGGTCACCCCTGACCACGGCCGCGCGGATGATCGCCCGGGCCGCGCCGTGCCGTACCAACGGGGCGTCGGTCGCGACCCGATGGCTGCCGTGCGCCGTCAGGTAGCCGAGGGACTCCACCAGGTTGGTCTTGCCTTGCCCGTTGTCGCCGACGAACGTCGTCACCCCGGGTTCGAAGGCCAGTTCCACGGAGTCGTAGGACCGGAAGTCCGCCAGGGCGAGGTGAGCGACATGCACGGTTCGAGATTAACGGCCCTTGTACGGCCGCCGCGCCAGAAATCGGCCCGCTCACCCGATCCCCGGGCGGACGGAACTCACTTCTTGCTGACCTCGTGCCCGCCGAACTGATGCCGCAGCGCGGCCACGACCCGCATGGCCGGCGAGTCTTCCTGTCGTGAGGCGAATCGGGCGAACAGCGCCGCACTGATCACCGGCATGGGGACCGCGTGGTCGATCGCCGCCTGCACGGTCCAGCGCCCTTCACCGGAGTCCTGGACGTGGCCGCGCAGATCGTCCAGCTCGGGATCCCGCTCAAGCGCGCGGACCATCAGATCCAGCAACCACGATCGGATGACCGTCCCGGTACGCCAGCTCTTGATGGTCCCCGCGACATCGGTCACGATGTCGGACGCCGTGAGGAGCTCGAACCCCTCGGCGAAGGACTGCATCATGCCGTACTCGATGCCGTTGTGGACCATCTTGGCGAAGTGCCCGGCGCCCACGCTCCCCGCGTGCACGAAACCGTCCTCCCCCGACGGCTTGAGCGTCTCGAAGATCGGCATCGCCCTGGCGACCGTGGCGTCCGCGCCACCGACCATCAGCGCGTAGCCGTTCTCCAGCCCCCAGACGCCCCCGCTGACCCCGGCGTCGATGAACTCGATGCCTTGGGTGCCGAGCTTGTCGGCGTGCCGACGGTCATCCACATAGTGTGAATTCCCTCCGTCGATGACGGTGTCGCCGGAGGAGAGGAGCGACCCCAGCTCATCGATGGTCGCATGGGTGGGGTCGCCCGCCGGCACCATCACCCAGACGGTGCGCGGCGCGTCGAGTCGTTCCACAAGTTCCCGCAGCGTGCCGACATCGCTGATCGACGGATCCCGGTCGTACCCCACGACCTCGTGTCCGCCTCGGCGGAGCCGCTCGGCCATGTTGCCCCCCATGCGGCCCAGCCCGACCATGCCGATCTGCATTGCTGACTCCCCCTCTGGCTGCTCACCCGGAATGCGGCTCGCTCGATCCTGTCACACCTCAGCTGGAGAGCCGGATCGGCATGATCAGGTATCGGTAGTCGGCGACGCCCGTGTCTTCCACAGGCTTTCCCCCGGTGAGGATGGCCGGCTTGGTCGAGGTGGTGAACTCCAGCCGGGCGATGTCGGAGTCGATGGCGCCGAGCCCGTCGAGGAGATAACCCGGGTTGAAGGCGATGTCGATCTCATCGCCGTGGAAGTCGGCCTCGAGGACCTCGACGGCCTGCGCCTCGTCGCCGCTCCCCGCTTCGAGGACCACCTCACCCTCCCGGAACGACATGCGGACCGGGGTGTTGCGCTCGGCGACGAGGGCGACCCGCTTCACCGCTTCGACGAAGGAACTCGTCGTCAGGTCGGCCTTGGCGCTGAACGAGCTGGGGAGGAGCGAGCGGTACTTGGGGAACTCCGGGTGCAGCAGACGGGTGGTGGTACGCCTCCCGCCGCTCTCGAAGCCGATCATCCCCTCGCCCGTTTCCTTCGGCGCGCTGAGCGCTATGGAGATCTGGGCCCCGGTGGTCAGGGATTTCGCGGTGTCAGCGAGGGTACGGCCAGGGATCATGGCGATCGCCGAGATGTCCGCCTGCTCCGGCTGCCAGCGGAGCTCCCGTACGGCGAGTCGATACCGGTCGGTGGAGGCGAGGGTCACCTTGTCGCCCTCAAGCTCCATCCGGACCCCGGTGAGCATGGGGAGCGTCTCGTCGCGGCCCACGGCGATGGCCACCTGGGCGACCGCGGCACCGAACACATCGCTGCCGATGACGCCGGCGGGGGGAGGCATCGCCGGGAGGGAGGGATAGTCCTCCACAGGCATGGTCATCAAGGTGAATCGAGCGCTGCCACAGGTGACGACGGCCTTGGATCCCTCCACAACCAGGTTCACCGGCTGTGCGGGGAGCGAGCGCGTGATCTCGGCGAGGAGCTTGCCGGAGACCAGGACGACGCCGGGCTCACCGGACTGGATGTCCAAGGTCACCTGGGCGGACACCTCGTAGTCGAAGCCGGACAGTCTGAGTTGCTGGTCGTCGGTGACCTCAAGACGCATGCCGGCGAGTACGGCCACCGATGGCCGGGCCGGCAACGTCCGTGCCGTCCACGCCACCGCCTCCGCGAGCACGTCTCTGTCGACCCGGAACTTCATGCGGACACGCCTCCTGGCTGTGGGCTGAGCGAGGCCGCGCGCCTCGCGCGCTGACGCCTACTTTTGATTTTGATTCCTCATAGAGAGATAGGTAAGTCACCGTAGTAGGGGCTGTGGATATGGGGATAACCGTAGTTACCGCAGGTCACGCGGCAAGTTTTATCCACCGGCCCTGTGGGTAAACGGTGGGTAACGAAGCGTGCCCTGGGGATGAACATTGGTTATCCCACAGGCCGTCCCCAGATGACGCCCAGTTGTCCACGGCTGTCTGCTGGTTATCCACGACTTATCCACGGGTTATCCACGGGGGGATAAATCGTGGTTTGGTGCCTCATTACCGATTTTCCGTAGTGATCCACAGGGGTTATCCACAGGCTGTGTATTGTCGTGATGCCCCTCCCATAAGTCAGACATTTCGTGATTGCTGCTTGATGCGGTTGGTCAGCTCCGTGACCTGGTTGTACAGCGACCGTCGCTCCGGGAGCAGCTGACGGATCTTCCGGTCGGCGTGCATCACCGTCGTGTGGTCCCGGCCGCCGAACTGCTGGCCGATCTTGGGCAGGGACATGTCGGTGAGCTCGCGGCAGAGGTACATCGCGACCTGGCGGGCGGTGACCAGCCCACGGGACCGGGAGCCGCCGCAGAGGTCGTCGATCGAGAGCCCGAAGTACGCGGCGGTCTGCGCCATGATGGTCGCCACGGTGATCTCCGGGCTGCCGTCCTCGTCGATCAGGTCCTTGAGCACCGCCTCCGCGAGCGGAAGGTCGACCGGCTGACGTTGCAGGCTCGCCCACGCGGTGACGCGGATCAAGGCGCCTTCGAGCTCCCGGATGTTGGTCGAGATCTTGCTGGCGATGAACTCCAGCACGTTGGAGGGCGCCGCCGAACCCTCCTGGATGGCCTTCTTCCGCAGGATCGCGATACGCGTCTCCAGCTCGGGGGGGAGAACGTCGGTGAACAGACCCCACTCGAACCGGTTGCGCAGGCGGTCCTCCAGAGTCACCAGCTGTTTGGGTGCCCGGTCACTGGAGATCACGATCTGTTTGTTCGCGTTGTGCAGGGTGTTGAACGTGTGGAAGAACTCCTCCTGCGTCTGCTCCTTGTTCTCCAGGAACTGGATGTCGTCCACCAGGAGGATGTCGACGTCCCGGTAGCGGCGCCGGAATCCGTCGGCCTTGCCGTCCCGGATCGAGTTGATGAAGTCGTTGGTGAACTCCTCCGAGCTCACGTACCGCACGCGTGCGCCGTCGTACAGACTCTGGGCGTAGTGGCCGATGGCGTGGAGCAGGTGTGTCTTGCCGAGCCCCGAGTCGCCGTAGATGAAGAGCGGGTTGTACGCCTTGGCCGGGGCCTCGGCCACCGCGACCGCGGCCGCGTGGGCGAATCGGTTGCTCGACCCGATGACAAAGGTCTCGAAGGTGTACTTCGGATTGAGCCGGGCCGGCTCCGCGGGCCGTCCCCCCCGGGAGTCCCATCCTCGGCTCGGCGGAGGAGGGGCCGGAGCGAAGGACTCCTTGTCGCCACGGGGGTTCTGAGCCGGTGGGGCGGACTCCGTCGTCGCTCTGTCCCCGTCTTCCTCCGGCGTTAGGGACAACTGCGGCTGTGCCTGTGGATAACTTGTGGATTGTGCACCGTACGGGGGTTGAGGGGGGTCGTACGGAGGCTGAGGGGGATAGGGGGACGACTGCCCGCCCGGCGAGCCGTAAGCCTGCTGCTGGGAACTCTGCACATACGGCGGCGGAGCGGCCGGGGGAGCGGGATACCCCGGTGCCGAAGGCGGTTGCGGATAAGGCGGCGGCTCTCCATAAGAGGAGTAGGGCGAGATGTCCGCAGGCTGCGACGGGTAGGCGGGTCCCGGCGGCGGGAGCATCGGGACACCGGACTCCGACGTGCGCACAGCCTGCTGTTTCTGCTTCTCCGCGCGTTCGGCCGCGTGCGGGTCTATGGTGACGGCGACTCCGATGGGCCGTCCGATCTCCCGCGACAGCGCATGCACGATCACCGGGCGCAGCCGGTTCTCCACCACATCCTTGGCGAAGTCGTTAGGTGCGGCGAGGAGTGCGGTATCCCCGAGGAGGCCGAGAGGATGGATCATCCCCAGCCATGCGCGTTGCTGAGGCGGGACGGTTCCGTCGGCGAGTCCCTCGATCGCGCGGAACCACACCGAGGCAAGGTCCTCGTTCTCCACCGCTCAGCTCCCCCTCACCATCGGCTGGCTGTGCACATCCAGCTTGTTTTCCACACGCCGTCGTCTGCTCGACTGCGGGTCCCGCTTCTCAGGACCGCATACGGTATCCGCCTCGCAAGGTTATCCACATCAATACCCTCAGGTTGTCCACATGGTTATCCACAGGGTGTGAATAGTTAGCTCATCGACGTTGCCAATGGTGTTCATGGGTTTGAGGGGAGCGTCTGGAGGGTTGACCCTAGCCGTGTCCACAGCCCGCTTCAAGACGGGCTGTACACAGGCGCGTCGTTGTCCACAGCCTAGGGGAGTGGGTGGCGATCCCGTGCCGGGGGTTGTGGATAATGGTTGGGGTCACGTGCGAAACGGAGGGCGCCAAGACCGAGTCGGTTTGACCTGAGGTCTTCCCTGCCCGTAACGTACGACGGTCGGCTTGTCGCGCGACGGTCCTTTGGAGTGCGTTGGGTCGGCCCCTGTGGCCGTACGGCACCGGCCTCTCCCCGGCAAGCACGTGACATGGAATAACCAGCTTTCGGACCTGGAGCCCACGAGTGAGCAAGCGTACCTACCAGCCGAACAACCGTCGGCGCGCGAAGACCCACGGCTTCCGGCTGCGCATGCGCACCCGGGCCGGCCGTGCCATTCTCGCCGCTCGTCGCCGCAAGGGCCGTCAGGAACTGTCGGCCTGACCGTGAACAGGCGCGGGCGCCTGCGGATCGCCGGCTGCGGTGTTCCGATCGGGCGCCCGCTTTCCTGACCTCAAAGAGATCAGGTAGCGGAGTGTTGCCGACCGAGTCTCGTATGCGGCGGCGTCAGGAGTTCAGCCTGGCGGTCCGGCGTGGGTCTCGTGCTGGACGCCCCACGCTCGTCGTACACCTGGCGGACTCCGGTAAAGAGGGCGATCCGCCGCATGTCGGTTTTGTTGTGAGTCGTGCGGTTGGCGGGGCTGTTGTGCGTAGTCGCGTTAAACGACGATTGCGACATCTCATCCGGGAGCGTCTGGACGCACTACCGCAAGGTAGCCTGCTTGTAGTGCGCGCCAACCCCCCAGCCGCTCATGCCTCGAGCGAGCAGCTGGCCGCCGAGCTTGAGATCGCACTCCAACGTTTGCTCAAGCGGCATGGCGCGGCAGGCCGCTAAGGAGAAGCCCGCATGACGGTGCACGACAGACAGATGGCCCCGGCCACGGCGGCAGCCGTACCGGCCGATCGGTCGTCGCGCGCACGCGCGGACGTTCCTGATCGCCAGGTTTCGCCGGTCGCTCGGATGCTGATGACGGCGATCGGTTTCTATCGCCGCTTCATCAGCCCGATGCTCGGGCCTCGCTGCCGGTTCGAGCCTTCGTGCAGCGCCTACGGCTTTGAGGCGATAGCCGTGCACGGCGCGCTCCGGGGGACCTGGCTGACGGCCCGCAGGATCGGCCGGTGTCATCCGTTCCATCCTGGAGGTTTTGACCCGGTGCCCCCGCGCGGGGACAACGTTCCGAGGGGAGACTAGCTAGGTGGAAATCTCCTGGCTCAATTGGCTCTACACGTCTGTGGCCTGGGTGCTGCAGAAGATCCACGCCGGCTACAGCACCTTCCTGGCGCCGGACAGTGGGCTGAACTGGGCTCTGACCATTGTGACGATTACCGTCATCATGCGGATCCTGATCTTCCCGCTGTTCATGAAGCAGATCCACTCCTCTCGGAAGATGCAGGAGCTCGCTCCCAAGGTTCAGGAGCTGCGCAAGCGTTACAAGAACGACAAGCAGCGGATGAACCAGGAGGTCATGAAGCTCTACCAGGGCGCCGGTGCGAACCCGCTCGGGGGATGTCTTCCGCTGCTCGCCCAGTTCCCGATCTTCATCTCGATGTTCACCGTTCTCCAGGCGATGGCAGCGGGACCGGCCAAGTTCGGGATGACCCAGGAGTTCGTGGACAGCGCCCGTGCCGCGCACATCTTCGGCGCCCCGGTGCCCGCCACCTTCTTCACCAGTGCGGCCGACATCGAGAAGTTCGGTGCCGACCCCGTCGTGACGAAGGTCGTGCTGGCCGTCTTTGTGGCGCTCAGCTCGCTGACCACCTTCCTCACCGTCCGGCAGAGCGTGACCCGCTCGATCGCGCAGATGCCGGACAACCCGATGGCGCAGCAGCAGAAGATCCTGATGTACATCTCGCCGTTCTTCGCGTTCTTCAGCCTCCAGTTCCCGCTGGGCCTCATCCTTTACTGGGTGACCACCAACACCTGGACCCTGGTGCAGCAGCACTGGGTGTACAGCCGTTATCCGGCGCCGGGCGCCGAGGAGGACACCGCCAAGGCCAAGGGCTCCACGGGTCTGATGGGCAAGTTGAAGCGCGGTGGCAAGGCGGAGCCTGAGCCCGTCGAAGAGCCACCCGCTCCTAAAATCGTGAGGCAGCAGCCGAATCGCCAGACACGCAGCAAGCGCACTGGTAGCAAGAAGAGCTGACCCTCGCTCAAGTCTGTTCATGCCTTCGAAGGAGAGCCCGGCAGTGACCGAAGCCCAGGCGAGTATGGCGACTCCCGAAGTCGCGGAGCGTGTAGTACCCGACGTCGCCGCGTTGGAACAGGAAGGTGAGATCGCGGCGGACTACCTGGAGGGTCTGCTCGACATCGCCGACTTGGACGGCGACATCGACATGGACGTCGAAGGCGACCGTGCGATGGTCTCCGTCGTCGGGATCGAGGGTGGGGATCTGGTCGGGCCGCACGGCGAGGTTCTGGAGGCGCTGCAAGAGCTGACCCGCCTCGCCGTCCACCGCCAGACCGGCGAGCGCTCGCGTCTCATGCTGGATGTGGCCGGATACCGGGAGCGTCGCCGGGCCGAGCTGACCAAGCTCGGCACCGAGGTGGCCGAGGAGGTCCGCCGGAGTGGAGAGCCGAAGCCGCTTCAGCCGATGACGCCCTTCGAGCGCAAGGTGGTCCATGACGCGGTCGCCGCGGCGGGCCTCCAGAGCGAATCCGAGGGGGAGGAGCCCGAGCGGTACGTCGTGGTTCTTCCTGTCTGACCGTAGTGGTCCCAGGCCGCCGTCTCCATGGAGACGGCGGCTTTTGGTTTGTACGGGGACTTCGGTCCGCGAAAGGCCGGGGGCACCATGACATATGCCATGAAAAGCGACCGGCAGCGGGACGGTACGACGACACAGTCATGACCGAAGCCGACCTGGACCAGGGGAGCGGCTACCCTTGCAGGGGTTGGAGCGGCGTAATGGGTTTTCAGGGGCTCTTTAAGGGTTGAGTGAGAAATTGTCGGACACTATTGAGCTGCCGGACGCCCCAGAAGCGGCATACACCGTGTTCACCGGGCCGGCCTGGGAGCGAGCGGTGACCTATGCTCGGCTGTTGGCGGGTCCCGCTGTGCTCCGTGGTTTGGTCGGCCCCCGGGAAGTCGCCCGAGTGTGGGACCGGCATCTGCTGAACTGTGCGGTCGTCGCCGAGGCGATTCCGGAAAACGCTCGCATCGTCGATATCGGCTCGGGGGCGGGGCTTCCCGGCATTGTGATCGCCATCATTCGCCCGGACGTCTCGGTCACCCTGCTGGAGCCGTTGCTCCGCCGTACCGTCTTCCTCTCCGAATGCGTGCAGGAGTTGGGACTGCGCAATGTCGAAGTCGTGCGTGGGCGCGCCGAGGAGTTCGCGGGGGAACGCGCCTTCGACGTCGCGACGGCACGCGCCGTCGCACCGCTCGACCGTCTCGCGAAGTGGGCGCTGCCTCTGCTCAGGCCCGGGGGAGAGCTGCTGGCGCTGAAAGGGGAGCGGGCGGCGGAGGAGATTGAGCAGGCACGTCCCCAATTGCGGGCTCTCGACGCGCAAACGGCTGAGCTAGTGACGGTTGGGCACGGTAAAGTCGATCCGCCTGCCACTCTCGTTCGTGTGGTAGCCGGGAGCCGGCGGAGTCCGCAGCGCAAACGGAAGAGGTGACGGTCATGCCGGAAGGTCTGGGCTGGCCGACCGCGACTGACGGCAGGCTCGACGACCGTCCCTCGGGACTTGGGTGGCCTGGAGAATCAATGAGTTCTGAGCGCGTCAACACGGCCAACGGTGCGACTTATCCGGTACAGACACCGTTCGGCGCAGACAACACGACCCAAGCGATGGGAGTGACCGCGCCACAAGGGGAGGCACCCCTGGTGCGGGAAGCACTCAGCTCAGTTGTTTCACGTGAAACACTGCGATCGCCTGGTGTACCGGAGGTCTCTTTCGTCGCCCCCCAGGCTGAGGCAGGCCGGCGACACAAGACCGACGCCGGGTGGCCGAAGCCGGCTCGCTGCCGAGTGCTCACGGTGGCCAACCAGAAGGGGGGAGTGGGTAAGACCACGACGACGGTCAACCTGGCTGCCTCCTTGGCGATGAACGGCCTGCGGGTGCTCGTCGTCGACCTGGACCCTCAGGGAAACGCGTCCACCGCCCTCTCCGTCGAACACCGGGGTGACATTCCCTCCGTCTATCAGATGCTGGTGGAGGACATGCCGCTGGCCGAGGTGGTGAAGGAGGTTCCGGAAATGCCGGGCCTCTACTGTGCCCCGGCGACCATCGACCTCGCAGGCGCGGAGATCGAGCTCGTCTCGCTGGTCGCCCGTGAGTCGCGGTTGAAGCGGGCGCTCATGGCCTACGACGCGATGGAGCTCGACTACATCCTCATCGACTGTCCGCCGTCGCTGGGACTGCTGACCGTGAACGCGCTCGTCGCCGGCGACGAGGTGCTCATCCCGATCCAGTGTGAGTACTACGCGCTGGAGGGGCTGGGCCAGCTCATCCGCAACGTCGATCTGGTGCGGGCACACCTCAACCCCAATCTTGAAGTCACCACCATCCTGCTGACGATGTACGACGCACGGACGAGACTCGCGTCGCAAGTCGCGGGTGAGGTGCGGTCCCATTTCGGCGACGTCGTACTTCGCACGGTGATCCCGAGGAGCGTCCGTGTCTCAGAGGCGCCGAGCTACGGTCAGTCCGTCATGACATACGACCCGGGATCGAGCGGTGCCCTCGCCTACAAGGACGCGGCACGGGAGATGGCCTTCCGCGGGGCGCAGAAGACAACCGCATAAGTGGCTTCGACCGGATTTTGGGTGAGGTGACGATACGCTCGCCCTGACCGGTGGTGTTCGAGAGTGCGGGAGTAATCGGTGAGTCAGCAACGGCGGGGACTGGGCAAGGGCCTGGGCGCTCTCATTCCGATGGGGCCACCACCGGTCGCCGACGGGGCGGTGTCCGTCGTGCCGGCGGGTGCGCCGGTAGGGGGAGCTCATTTCGAGGAGATCCCGATCTCGACGATCGAGCCCAACCCGTGTCAGCCTCGGACCGGTTTCGACGCCGACGCATTGGACGAGCTCGCCGCCTCGATCCGTGAAGTCGGTCTCCTCCAACCGGTGGTGGTGCGGCCGGTCGGGGAAGGCCGCTACGAACTCGTCATGGGGGAGCGGCGGTGGCGCGCCTCCAAGATCGCTGGTCTGGAGCGGATTCCGGCGATCGTGCGGATCACCCATGACAACGATCTGCTGAGAGACGCCCTCATCGAGAACATCCAGCGTCAGCAGCTCAACCCCCTCGATGAGGCCGCCGCCTACCAGCAGCTGCTCAACGACTTCGGTGCGACGCATGAACAGCTCGGTAGCCGGATCGGACGGTCGCGCTCTCACATCACCAACACCCTCCGGCTCCTCAACCTCCCCCCCAAGGTTCAACTCCGGGTGGCGGCGGGCGTGTTGAGCGCCGGCCACGCCCGCGCCCTGCTCGCTCTGGAGGATCCCGCAGCGCAGGACAGACTCGCCCAGCGGATTGTCGAGGAACAGCTGTCCGTCCGCGCGGTCGAAGAGATTGTGGCGATGGGGGATGCCTCCGCGGCTCCACAGGTGCGGGCGCGTCCGATCCGGCAGCCCGCATCCCCCGGTCTGGTGAGTCTGGCCGATCAGCTTTCCGATCGCTTCGAGACGAAGGTGCGAGTCGACCTGGGTAAGAAGAAGGGCCGGATCGTGGTTGAGTTCGCGACGATGGACGATCTGGAGCGCATCATCGGGGCGATGGCGCCCGACGCCGTGGAGAGCATGCACGCCGAGTAGACCGCATCCGCCTCACGGTGCAGGCCTGAACGTGAAACCCGATCGGGCTGCCCTGCCCGGTATCGGCGGCGAATGTGTCGGCCCCTTGGCGCGCTGGACCCTTCATCGATGGGACCTCTCCTCCGGAAGTCCGGATTTGGAGGGCCCGGTGAGTCGTGCGGTGTTTCACGTGAAACCTGGCCGCTGTGGAGCTGTGGCCTGTGGTTCCCGGAGCGGCTTCCTCCCGGACATCGGTCGAAGCGATCCAGGTAAGGCCGAAATGCTCAGCCCCCAGAGAATCATGCGGTGTTTCACGTGAAACCCGGTCTGGCTGCCCCGGCCTGGAGTGGCTGCTCAGGTATCGGCAGACCCCCACCGGTAGGCAGGCGGTCAGTCGACCTCTCCTCCGGAAGTCCGGATTTGGAGGAGCCCTGGTGAGTCGTGCGGTGTTTCACGTGAAACCTGGCCGCTGTGGAGCTGTGGCCTGTGGTTCCCGGAGCGGCCTCCTCCCGGACATCGGTCGAAGCGATCCAGGTAAGGCCGAAATGTTCAGCCCCCAGTGAGGCCGGTCGCCATTGGCCGATCGGTCGGCGCCGGCCTCCGCGAAGTCTGAAGTGCGGTGCCGGTGTTTCACGTGAAACAGGGGAGAGGTCGCCTACCCCAGACTGAGGACCTCCCGGGTATCGGCGATGAGCGCGTCGACCTCCTCTTTGGTGGTCTCGAACGACGTCACCCAGCGGACCACCCCGTTGGCCTCATCCCAGACGTGGAACCGATGCCGCCGCTGGAGCTCTGCGATGGCGTGGCCGGGGAGCCTGGGGAAGACCGCGTTCGATTCGACGGGATAGTGGAGCGAAACCTCGGGGAGTCCGGCGACGCCCTCGACGATCCTCCGAGCCATGGCGTTGGCATGCGCGGCGTTGGCGTGCCACAGACCTTCGGTCAGCAGCGCCACCCACTGCGCGGCGACGAACCTCATCTTCGAGGCGAGCTGCATGCCCTGCTTGCGGAGGAACAGCGCCGAGCCGTCGAGGGAGGGGTTGAGTACCACCAGAGCCTCCGCACCCAGTGCCCCGTTCTTGGTGGCGCCGAAGGTCAGCACGTCGACACCGGAATCCGTGGTGATCTCCCGGAGGGAGCAACCGAGGTGGGCGGCGGCGTTCGCGAGCCGGGCGCCGTCCATGTGGAGAAGGAGACCTCGGGAGTGGACCGCGTCCGCGAGGGCGGCGATCTCGGCGGGTGTGTAGCAGGTGCCGGTCTCGGCGACTTGGGAGATGGAGACCACGTGTGGCTGGGCGGCCTGGGTGAAGCCGAGAACGGAGAGTCTGGGCAGGATGTCGTCCGCGGTGAGTTTGCCGTCCTCGGTGGGGATGGGGATCAGCTTCACGCCGAGGAAGCGCTCGGCGGCTCCGCATTCATGGGTGTTGATATGGGCGGTGGCCGGGCAGAGCACGGCTTCGTAGGGTCGGAGCATCAGGCTGAGACCGACGACGTTGGCCCCTGTTCCGTTGAACATCACATACGCGGTGCTCTCGGCACCGAATTCATGCCGGAAGAGGTCGTTCATCCGCCGGGTCCACCGGTCGGCGCCGTAGGCCGGCGCGTCTCCGATGTTGGCTTCGGCGATGGCGGCCATCACGGCCGGGTGGACACCGGCGTGATTGTCGCTGGCGAAGTTCGCGGGGGTTGTGGCGTTGGGCATGCGGACAGAGTAGTCCGGCGGAATCGGGTGGCTAGCGGGCTCGTGCCACTTCGAGCAGCCCGCGGCACACGGCTCCGAAGTCGTGTCCCGCGGCTTCGACGGCCATGGGGAAGGTGCTGACCTCGGTCATGCCGGGAGCGACGTTCACCTCCAGGAAGTGCGGCTGTCCGAAGGCGTCGACGATGAGGTCGGTGCGCGACAGGTCACGCAGTCCGAGTGCGCGATGCGCGGTGACCGCCATCTCGGCGCACGCGGCCGACACCTCCGCCGACAGGCGGGCGGGGGCGAAGAATTCGGTACGGCCTGCGGTGTACCTGGCCGCGTAGTCGTAGACGCCGCCGTCGGGCGTGATCTCGACCGGCGGGAGGGCCCGCGGCCCCTCGCCGAGATCGATGACGGAGACCGCGATCTCGATCCCGGAGATGTACCGCTCGATCAGCGCGGTGTCGCCGTACGCGAAACAGCCGACCATGGCGGCGGGAAGCTCTTCCGCCGCGTGGACGACCGAGGCGCCGAGGGCGGAGCCGCCGCGTGACGGTTTGACGAAGAGGGGCAGCCCGAGGCGCGCGACGATCCGGGAGAGTACGGCCGCCGCACCCAGATCGTGGAACGTCTCCTTGGGGAGCGCGACGGAGTCGGGCGTGGGCAGGCCGACCGAGCGGATCGCCGCCTTGGCCGTGGGTTTGTCGTAGGCGATCCGGCAGGCGTCGGGTCCCGCACCCACATAGGGGACGTTCAGGAGTTCGAGGATCTCGCGGATCGCCCCGTCTTCTCCGTTGCCTCCGTGCAGGGTGACGAAGACGGCGTCGGGTGGGTCGGCGAGCACCGTCGGCACCAGGCTCGCATCGGCGTCGCGGGTTTCGACGTCGACGTCGATGCTTCGCAGTGCCTCGCTGACCCTTCGCCCCGACCGGAGTGACACTTCCCGCTCGTAGGACAGTCCACCGGCCAGCACGAGAACACGGCCGAGATCGCTCATCGAGTCGGGCCTTCCTTCTTCCGCCATATCAGGGTGGGACGATACCTGCCGGGTCTCACGCCAGGTTGGGGCCTGGGGTGTCCACGCCGGATCGGCCGCGGTTGGTGACAGAGCCGAAGGTATCGCGAAGTTCCAGTTCTTCCCTGATTACCCCCGCGAGTCGCCGTACCCCTTCCCGGATGCGACTCGGCTCGGGATAGCAGTAGGAGAGCCGCATGTGCTGGGAGCCCTCGTCGCCGGCGTAGAAACCCGTCCCGGGCACGAAGGCGACCCGGGCGTTGACGGCACGGGGCAGGATCGCCTTGGAGTCCAGCCCTTCGGGCAGGGTCATCCAGACGAAGAAGCCGCCGCCGGGCCTCGTCCAGGTGCACCCGGGTGGCATGAGTGCCTCAAGTGAGGTGAGCAGGGCGTCTCGGCGCTCGCGGTACAGCTCGCGGAAGGTTTTGATCTGTTCGCGCCACGGCTGGGTGGCGAGGTACTGTCCGACGGCGAGCTGGGCGAAGGACGAGTGGCTGAGTACGGCCGATTCCATCGCGAGCACGAGTTTTTCCCGTACGGCGTGCGGGGCCAGTGCCCAGCCGACCCGGAATCCGGGCGCGAGGGTCTTGGAGAACGACCCGAGGTAGACGACTCCGTCGGCGTCGGAGGCGCGGATCGCCGGCAGCGGATCCCCGTCGAAGCCGAGCAGGCCGTACGGATTGTCCTCGATGATCAGCAGGTTCGCGCGCTGGCAGATGCGGAGTATCTCGGCCCGTCTCGCCGCGGTCAGGGTGACGCCCGCGGGGTTCTGGTAGTTGGGGATGGTGTACAGGAACTTGATCCGTCTCCCGGTCGCGGCGAGACCGGTGATCGTCTCTGCGAGCGCCTCGGGGATCAGCCCATACTCGTCCATCGGTACGTGAACCACGGTGGCCTGATAGGCGGAGAAGGTGCCGAGCGCGCCCACGTAGGAAGGCCCCTCGGCCAGGACCACGTCACCCGGGTCGATGAAGATCCGGGTGATGAGATCGAGCGCTTGCTGGGATCCGACGGTGACCACGACGTCGTCGGCGTGGGCGTCGATCCCCTCCAGGCGCATCACCTCGCAGATCTGCTCGCGCAGATGCGCGTCACCTTGGCCGGATCCGTACTGCAGGGCGACCGGGCCGCGTCTGGCGACGAGATCGGCGACAAGTTCGCCGACGACGTCGAGGGGGAGGGCTGTGACGTAGGGCATGCCGCCGGCGAGCGAGACCACCTCGGGTCGCGACGCGACGGCGAAAAGAGCTCGGACTTCAGAAGCGATCATCCCGCGGGCGCGCATCGCATAGCGGTCGACGTAGGCGTCGATGCGCGATCCGTGGGGCGGACGAGACTCTTCGGGGACTCCGGGGACGTGTTCCCCGTGAGCCTCCGTGTGACCATGTGACATGGCCCACCTCCCGTTGTCGCCAAGAAACCAGGGTACGGCAGAGCATCACATCGAACTCACACTGCCCTAGCTGGGTTACGATGCCACCTGGAGACGCCGCATTCGCGTGGTTTTCTTTCGCACGGCTCTCAAACCCGCTGATCAATTCGGCAGAGTAGGGGTGGAGAGTGTCTCGTCGGCTCGCCAACATCACGTTGGACAATGTGGACGATCTCCCTCGCCGGTGTCGTCACTGCGTGTTCTGGGAGCTCGATCCCATGAGCGGGGAGCGGGCGGTGAAGGCGGGCGATCCCGGTCTGGAGAAGGAGGCCTGGGTCTCCACCACCCTCCTCGAGTGGGGAAGCTGCGGCAAGATCGCATATGTGGACGGTGTGTCCGCCGGCTTCATGATGTACGCGCCGCCGATGTACGTGCCGCGTTCCGTTGCGTTCCCCACCTCGCCGGTGAGCGCCGACGCGGTGCTGCTGATGACCGCCCACATCATCCCGGAGTTCTCGGGCGGAGGGCTGGGGCGCATGCTCGTCCAGGCGGTGGCGAAGGATCTGACCCGACGGGGCGTCCGGGCGATCGAGGCGTTCGGCGATCTGAAGTGGGAGCAGCCGTCTTGCGTGATGCCTGCTGAGTATCTCCTCGCGGTGGGGTTTAAGACGGTACGGCCGCACATGCGGTTTCCACGGCTCCGGCTGGAGCTGAAGAACGCCATCTCCTGGCGTGAGGACGTCGAGGTGGCCTTGGAGCGGCTCCTGGGCTCAATGAGTCCTGAACGCGCTCTACGCCCCGTTTAAGGGCCTTTCCGGGGCATCTGGCGGCATGTCAAAGCCCCTGGGAGATGCTCACCAGGGGCTTTGATCGACTAGGAGATGTAGTCCTCGAGCTCGCGGAGGAGCCTCGCCTTGGGGTGGGCGCCGATGATCTGCTTGACGACCTCCCCGCCCTTGAAGACGTTCATGGTGGGAAGCTTGAGGATTCCGTAGTCCCGCTGGACCTCCGGGTTCTCATCTATATTGATCTTGGCGACGGTCAGCTTGTCCGCGTGCTCCTTCGCGATCTCCTCAAGGATCGGCGCGATCTGCCGGCACGGCCCGCACCACTCCGCCCAGAAGTCGACGAGCACCGGCTTGTCGCTCTTGAGGACCTCGCTGCTGAAGGTCGCGTCGGTCACGGTCTTGGTAGCGCCCACGTGTTGACTCCCCTGCGTGAGTGTTTGGTGATTCAGGAGTTCTCCGACAGCCAGCGCTCGGCGTCGAGCGAGGCCGCACAGCCGGTACCCGCCGCGGTGATCGCCTGGCGGTAGGTGTGGTCCACGACGTCACCACAGGCGAACACGCCAGGCAGCTTGGTCCGGGTGCTGGGCGACTCCACGAGGAGGTACCCCTCCGAGTCGAGATCCAGCTGCCTCGTGAAGAGCTCGGTCCGCGGGTCGTGCCCGATCGCGATGAACAGGCCCGAGGCGGGGAGGTCGCTCTCCTCGCCGGTGACGACGTTGCGCAGCCGTACCCCGGTCACCCGGTCTTCGCCGTGGACGTCCACGACCTCGCTGTCCCAGATGAAGCGGATCTTCTCGTTGGCGAAGGCCCGGTCCTGCATGATCTTGCTGGCGCGGAGCTCCTTGCGGCGGTGGACCACGGTCACCGAGCGGCCGAAGCGGGTGAGGAAGATGGCCTCCTCCATCGCGGTGTCGCCGCCCCCGACGACGACGATGTCCTGCTCGCGGAAGAAGAAGCCGTCACAGGTGGCGCACCAGGAGACGCCGTGGCCGGACAGCCGCTTCTCATTCGGCAGGCCCAGCTCGCGGTACCGGGAGCCGGTGGCGATGATCACGGACTTGGCCAGATGCACCTGATCACCGGTCTTGACGACCTTGGGGTCGGCCTCCAGGTCGACCTCGGTGACGTCGTCGGCGACGAGCTCCGCCCCAAAGCGCTCAGCCTGCTTGCGCAGGTTGTCCATGAGATCCGGACCCATGATGCCGTCGGGGAAGCCCGGGAAGTTCTCCACATCGGTGGTGTTCATGAGGGCGCCACCTGCCGTGATGGAGCCCTCGAAGACGAGCGGCCTGAGTTCGGCCCGGGCCGCGTAGATCGCTGCCGTGTAGCCGGCCGGGCCCGACCCGATAATGATCACATTCCGGACGTCACTCACGAGGTTGCCTTTCGTCGGGGCTGAGGGCCGCCTCCCGGGCGTGCCAGTGGCGACAACAGATCCTAGGCCGCGCAGATTCCCGGTACATGCAACGACCCGGACGGAATTTCCGTCCGGGCCGTCGACTGTTGTCAGTGGTCGTTACCAGCGACCGGGGATCGCCTTGGCGATGATGTCTCCCTCGGTCGCCGAGCACTTCAGGCCGACGACCCACGTCTCCGCGACCTCACCGGCTTGTCCGCCGAGGAAGACGAGGACGGTGGCCGGCCTGCCCTGGTACTTGGCACGATAAACGATATGCGGATCCCGACCGTGGGATGTTCCGTCGATGATGCGCTTCACGCATCCATCCAGCCGGTTCCCTTCCGAGGAGCCCAAAAGCTTCCCGGCGTTCCCCTTCTGGTTGGCTGCCGAATCGACACCGAACCAACCGCTCAGCGGAGTCTTCGCCAGATCCTTGCGGGTGAAGTTCTCAATCCCCGTGATCAAGGAGTACGTGGACTTGCCCGGAGCGGGTGGGGCGGCTATCGGAGCCGGAGTGGAGGGTCCCTGGCCGACGGTCGCGGGGGCCAGCAGGCCACTCGAGACGACCGCCGAACCCACAACCACGGCTGCCGCGCTTGCGGCCACGAGCGGAGCCCAACGCTTCCACCGCCGTCGCGCCGTACGACGCGCAGGCTTGATCGAACCGTCGTCTCCGACCACGCCGATTGGTCCTGGGTGGTTGTCCTCCAATTCTCCCCCCGCCGACGCCACCGCAGTAAGGATCGGTGTCGCCGCTCTGGCCTGAACCTCCGCCTCGATGGCGAAGTCAAGCTGAAGGGCTACCGATGAAGGCATCACGGGGACGGGAGTGGCCGCGAGGAGCTCACGTATCGCGGCAAGGTCGGCCATATAGTCACCGCAGGGCGTACAGACCGCCAGGTGGTCTCGTACGCTCATCGCGGTTGCATCGTCGAGGAGACCTTCGGCCAAATCGGCCAAGGTGTCCAAGTCGAAGTGCGTGTCACGCGTCACGAAGATTCTGCTCCCTTCACCGATGAGACGCGAGTTCCTTCCGGTCGGTTCCGTAGATGTTGGAGAAATGGAGCAAGCCTGGCGCGACCTCGGGCGCAGCGGCTCTTCACCGTGCCGGCGGGTACCTGGAGAACCCTGGCGGCCTCCTCGACGGCGTACCCCATCATGTCCACCAGGACGAGTGCCGCTCGCTGGTCGGGAGGGAGGTGTTTGAGAGCCGTGGAGACCTCCATGGCGATCTCACGCTCCCCGGTCTGATCCGGTGTGGGAGCACTGCGCTCGGCCGCTTCGATCAGCTCGTCGTCGGCCACGGGCCTGAGCGCCTTGCGTCGTAGTCGGTCAAGGCATGCGTTGACCACGATGCGATGCAGCCATGTGGTGACGGCCGCTTCCCCTCGGAAGCTCGCGGCTTTTCGAAACGCCGATACGAACGCGTCTTGTACGGCGTCCGCAGCCTCATCCGCATCGCCGAGCGTGCGGAGGGCGACAGCCCACATCCGGTCTCGATGCCTACGTACTATTTCGCTGAACGCCGCGGGATCCCCCTCGATGTGCCGCGTCAGCAGTTCGGCGTCGGATGGCTCCGATGCCGCGCCAATCGTCGGACCGTCCCCGTGGGGTCCGCGGTGGGGGTGCGTTGGAGGGTTCACCAGCTTCTCTATAGTCCGGGGGCAATATCACTACTACGGGATAGATGGTGCCACGAAACAGGGGCCAACAGTGTCCCAACCCGGATGAAGAGGCAAAGAGAAGCAGTTAACCGGAGAATCCCGATCTCGCTAGACCCCCTTGACGGTGATCTCGTAGACGGTGCCGCGGTACTTGTGGTTCTCAAAGGGGACCTTGGTGAACCACAGCACGAGATAGCGGCCGGTCGTGGCCTTCTCCGGGGTGAGCGTCGTCTCACCGGAGGCCCCGCTCACCTTGGCCACGGTGGACATGGAGTCCAGGTCCGGGGAGTTGCCCACCTTCAGTTCGACCGACGAGCCGGGCGCCTTGCCCAGCGTGGCGGTCACGCTGCTGAGGGAGACCTGCCGGCCGAGATCGACCAACAACCCGACACCCGACTTGAGACGGCCCAGCTCGGCTGAGACATACGTATCGGTATGCCACTCCGTGGATGGCTTGCCGTCGGTGGCGTTCTTGAGGTACTCGGGATTCTCTTCGTTGTCGCCGAGGGGGTCGAAGTCCTTGACGCTCGCCAGCTTGATCGTCGTCGCGCTGCTCGTCTTGTCGGTGGTGGACACCGACGGAGTCGGCTGCACGATGGCGGGGGGCTTTCCGCCGATCGTGCGCCCGAGGGTCCAGGCACCCACCCCGATCGCGATCATGACGAGCACCACGAGCAGCGTCACCAGGGCGCGTGCGACGAAGCTCCCGCCGTTCGGGGAGCGCCTCAGCGGCGGTGGGGCGAGCGGCAGGTGTGTCGGTCGCAGCGCGTCCACGGTGTCCATCGGCCCGCTGAGCGAGGGGTCGACGGCCGGTGGGTGGAGCATCGCGGTCTGCGGGATGGCCGGACGCCGAGGCAGTTCACCCAGCGCCTGAGCCAGGTCCCCGGGAGTGCTCAGCGGAGGCTGGCCCCGGCGGGGCTCCTGAAGCAGGGCTCGGCAGGTGATCGCGTCGATGGTGCTGGGCACGCCGGCGAGGACCTGGCGCGGGGTACACGGTTTTCCGTCGTCCAGGGGCGCCGGGGGAAGGTCCGTCTCGTCGTGACCCGGCCAGTGCCCGGTCAGCGCCGCGTAAAGCAGCCGCGCGAGCCCTTCGGTGTCTTCCCGGGCCGGGTCCTCGCTGGTCACGTCGCCAAGCGCGGCGTCCACCCCCAGGCCCAGGAGTTTCACCGAGCCTCCGCTGCTCCAGACCAGGCACGCCGGGGTGATGCAGAGGTGGGTGAGCCCCGCCGCGTGCGCGACGCCCAGCGCCTCCGCGGCCTCGGCGATGAGATTCACGGCGCGGTCCGGTTCGAGCGGACCCCCTTCGAGCAGGTCGACGAGCGTTTCACCCGTCACCCACTCGCTCACCACATAGGAGTGGTCGTCTTCGTCGGCGGCGTCGAAGACCTGGGTGAGCCTGGGGTCGCTGAGCCGGCTGGCGGCGCGTGCGGCGGTCACCACCTCGGTGATTCTCGGAAAACCGGCCGCGAAGGTGCGGACGGCGACAGGGCGGGCCAGTACCTCGTCGATGGCCTTCCACAGGGTCGAGCCACCGGACTCGCTGACCCGGTCCTCCAACCGGAACCGATCGGCCAGCCGGGCACCCGGCTCCACCGTGGACGTACTCATGCGCGCCCTTCGGCTTGCTGCTCGGTTGTCTCGTGAATTCGGGGGTACGGCGCTTCGCCGCGCTCAAGCGCGCGCCCGCCAGGATGAGTCATGCGACGATCACCGGCCCATGTCTATCGCAGGGGTCCGCTCGTGTCGCCCAATGCTGGTTGGGTCCGCCCACGACCCTCCTGCCCTGTTTCACTGGCGTGCCGTGCACCATCGTAGTGCGCTGCCGGGGTAGCCGCCCTCTTATGAGGGACGTGTGGCCCCACTCCTGGACTATGCCCCAGGACGCAGCCGCGCAGCCACCATTCCAACGATCGAACTGACCTCGGGGATGCGCATTCGATGGGCGGTACCAAGATAGGCCAGCCCGCCGAGCCCGCCGCCGACTACGAGCACCAGGATCGAGCTGACGAGGTTGAGTCCCACCGTCGCGTCGGCGATCCACAGGGCGATGAACGCGATCAGGACGGCCGGCACCGCGGCCACGTGCTGCTTGGCCAGCACCGAGGTGAACCGCCATCCGTCGAGGCCGCCGAGCCTGCGGGAGAGGAGGAACCAGGCGCAGCCCGTACCGCAGACGTAGGAGAGGGCGAAGGCCAGGGCGATGCCCATGACGACCATCCCCGGGGGGAGCACCTCGTAGGCGATCAACCCGAGCCCGCCGAGGACGGCGACGTTGGCGACGGCGATCAGTGCCGGGGTACGGGTGTCCCCGAGGGCGTAGAAGATCCTCAGGAGCATCTGGAAGATCGAGAACGGCACCAGGGCGAGCCCGAAAACCTGCAGCACGTTCCCCATGTAGATCGCGTCGTTGAGCGAGGTGCCGCCTCGGTGGTACAGCGGGACGGTGATCGCGGCACCGAGGACGAGCAGCAGCATGCCGGCGGGCACGATCGCCGCGCAGACCAGGCGCAGCCCCGAGGAGAATTCCTCCCGGACCGAGTCGAGCCTGCCGTCCGCGGCCAAGGCGCTCATCCGGGGGAGCAGCGCGGTGATCACAGAGACGGCGATGAGGGCGTAGGGGAACTGGAAGAGCTGGTACGAATAGTTGTAGATGGAGAATCCGGCCTCGTGGCCGACGGCGCTCTTGCGCGCGGCGGCCCCGGCCGCGTTGCCGACGTTCGCGACGACCATGAAACCGGCTTGGACGATGACGACGTAGGCGAAGGTCCAGACGGCGGTCCGCCCCATCTCCCCCAGACGGGCGTTGTGGAAGTCGAAGCGCGGCCGGAACCGGAAGCCCACCCGGTGCAGGGAGATCACCAGGGCGACGGCCTGCAGGACGATCCCGGCGGTGGTGCCGATGCCGAGCAGGCGCAGGTCGCCCGGGGTGACGGCGGCGATGTCGGTGCCCCCCTCGCTCACCAGCAGGTACGTGACCGCCACACCGATGACGACGACGTTGTTGAGCACCGGGGCCCAGACCGGCGCGCCGAACCGCTCACGGGTGTTGAGGAAGGCCCCGGCGAGTGCCCCGACGCCGAAGAAGGCGATCTGAGGAAGGATGAACCGGGCGAGCGTCGTGGCGACGTCACGCTCCAGCGACGTCCAGGCCTGGCCGTACAGGTCGATCAGAGGACCAGCGGCGAGCACCCCCAGGACGCTGACCGTGATGAGGATCAGCGTGACGAGGGTGAGCAGACGCTGTTCGTAGGCGCGTCCCCCGTCCGGGTCGCGTTTTTGCGCCCGGACGACCATGGGCACGACGACGCTGCTGAGGATCCCGTTGAGCAGCAGGTCGAACAGGATGAACGGGATTATGTAGGCCGTGGTGTAGGCGTCGCTGAGCGCGCCCACCCCGATCGCCGCCGCGAGCACGATCGTCCGGACGAAACCGCTGACGCGGGAGGCCATCGTGCCGACGGCCATGATCGCGCCGGCCCGCAGCAGCGTGCTCATTCAGCGTCCTTCTGCCTGCGTCGGAGAATGCGCGCCCCCACCGAGAGGAGCATGACCGCGACCGCCCCGCTCGCGATGACCAAGGCGATCGCGGTGTAGCCGGTGGCCTTCACCGTCACCCGGACCGGTTCGCCGTAGGGCGTCCCGTCCAGGGTGGTCAGCTGGAGGACGATGTCGGTGTCGCCGTCGGCGAGGGCGTTCAGCTGAATCGGGACGGTCTGGCTGTTCCGCTTCTCGATCTGGACGTCGTCGGTGAGGTCGACGGGACCCCCCGAGGGCGAGACCGCGTGCGGACCGGTCCCCGCGGCCTCCGCCGGAGGCGTCGTGATCCTCAGCCGTTCGGGGTCGGACGAGGTGACCTTCAGCCGGAGCACGACCTTGTAGTCCAGGAGGTTGGAGATGCTGATCGGGAGGGTGCCGTTGGCGCCGGCCAGCGTGGGCGGACGGTCACTCGTGATGCGGATCTTCTTGATCTGTTCCTGTATCGCCTGATCCACGGTCTTGCAGATCGCGACGACCCTTCCCGTCCGCGTCGGGCAGACGGCGTTCTTCCCGACGGAGCCCGAGGTGCGGCCCCGCCACGCGGACGAGGCCATCCGCAGCACGGCGACCTTGAACCTCGGTGGCTGCTCGGGGTTGACCGCCACGGTGAGGTCGGCTGAGCGCGCCATCCGCGCCACCTGCCGCATGTAGGGGCGGTTCAGTTCGGTCGCCTGGTTCTGCGCCGTGTAGGTGAGGCTCCCGCGAGGGGTCGCCGTGCCCTTGGGGAGCGGGCGCTGCGCGGTCAGCGGCACCTGCCGGAGCCAGGGGACGCTCCCCGAGGCGTCGAGCAGCGCGGTGAGGAACTGGGGGTTGGGGTTCCAGCGGCGAGGCGGGGTGATGACCACCCCGCGGGCCAGATTGGGCATCTCCGCTGTGATCATCGCGGTCTCGGCGAGGAAGCGCTGCAGGGTGAGCGCCGCGGCACCGGGGGCCCGGACGTCGCCGGCGACGAGCTGGCTGAGGGCGGAGTCGGCGAGAAGCGCCTTCATCGGACCGTAGACGGTGGGGACCGTGGTGGCGGCCTCGGGGGTGTAGGCGGGCCGGGGCGCGGCCGGAAGGCTGTTCTCGTTCAGGACGACGGTCCGCACGCCGTGCGCGGCGAGGCTGTCGAGGGTGTCGTGGTCGGCGTACCCGCCTACCGGCCAGGCGATCTCCTTGGCGGCCGGCTTGCCGAGGACCCTCCGCACGGTCTCCGCCCCGATTTCGAACGCGGACTTGGTCTGGGCGTCGAGCCCGTGCCGGGCGAGCGCGGCGACGTCGGCGTCCGCGTACGGGGTTCCGGCGACCGTGGACTCGGCGGCGAGTCCACGCAACCGGTCGAGCCACGTCGCACCCGCGGGGTCGGCGCCACGCCGCTCCGACTTGATCTCGTGATCCCGGCCGAGTGCGGACACGTCGTCCAGGACCGCGGGATCGATCAGCCAGGTGAGGGGCGTGGGGTTCCGCGCGTTCTCAACGGCCTGGAGAAGGTTGGACAGGCGTCCGCCCTTGGCGATGCTCTTGTGCAGGGTGTTCCCGACGAACTTGCCGTCGGTGGACTGGTGGGGCTGGTCCACGATCGGGAGCAGCCAGGAGATCCGGGTCTTCTGCACACTCTGCCCGGACGGGAAGTACGGCAGGAAGGTCCGCTGAACCGCGAGCGTGGTGCCGGCCGGGTCGAGCACCTCGACGCTGAGCGGGTACACGCCGAACGAGGTGAGCTCCAGCTGGACCGGGGTCACCGAGATCGACCAGGGGGTCGCCTGACCGGGGGTGGGGACGGGCAGCTGCAGCGTGGAGGAGATGTGTGCCTTATCGACGGGTGCGCCGGGCAGCCCCTTGGCGTACATGTCCAGTTCGGCGCGGTTGCCCAGGCGCTGATTCGACCACCTCAGCCGGACCCGCAGCGAGGTGTGATCCGTCTTGACCGTCCCGGACAGGGTGATCGGGGCGACCCGGGTCCGCACGGAGTAGGGAGTGATCTTGTCGATCACCACCTCGGCCTGCTGGCGGGCAGCCGTCACCGTCACCGGACTCGCGAGCGCGGGTGAGACGCTCGGCGAGAGCCCGATGACGGCCGCGGCGAGCATGGGCGCGAGCCTTCGGATCACTTGGTGCCTGTCGTCGGTCGGGGGCGCACGCCCCAAATCGTAGGCGACCCCTTGGGCCTGCGTGGCCGCTAAACCTTGCTCCGGGTGATCGAGCCATGGGTTCGCGGTACCGGTATCCGGACTCGTCCCCCTAGATCCACCGGCCTCGCGCCGATGAGACCGAACAGGTCGGCCGCCATGATTTTGAGTGCGGTACGGCGTTCGCCCGTCGCCGCGTAGACCGGGTGCTCCGCTCCGGCGGCGGCCGCGAACAGCCGTTGATCCACCAGGAGGTTCATCGCCTGCGGCAGCAGGACCGGGCTCACCAGATCGGCCGCGTACTCCGTGCCCAGGTTGATCCGCAAAGGGGAGGCGGGACGGAGATGGCGGCTGCCGAGCACCGCCGCCACGGCGTCGGTGTTCGGGGTCTCTTTCGCAAAGGTCAGGACTGCGGTAAGAATCCTCCCGTCGTCGAACACGGTGACCGAGACGCAGCGTCTCGGCAGCAGACCGAGGATCTCCGGGAGGTCGTCCGCGCATGTCAACGGTCGCGGAAGCCGTACGATCTCATGGTGAATCTGGTGGGCGAGGAGCCAGCGGTGGATCGCGAGGGCGTCTTTCATCTGACCTGCTCCCTGCTCAAGCGGCGCCCCCGAAGTGGAACCCTGGACCGTAACCCGATGGTGTATGCCTTGAGGGTCACACCCACGGCGGAGCGGGATAATCTGTTTCCGTAACCAAAGGACCTACCCAGCTTGGCCTCTTTAAATCTCACCGAAAGCCAGCGCACGGCGGTGACGGAGCTGTTCCGGCGGATCGCTCCGGTCATCGGCGAGCTTGGCGACCTGTTCGTCGCGCACGGCCACGAGCTCGCCCTGGTCGGGGGTTCGGTCCGTGACGTGCTGCTGGGGCGGATAGGCAACGATCTCGACCTGACCACGGACGCCAAGCCCGAGAGGGTTCTGGAGATCGTCAAGGAGTGGGCCGACGCGGTCTGGACGATCGGCATCAACTTCGGCACGATCGGCGTCCGCAAGTCGAACTGGCAGCTGGAGATCACCACCTACCGCAGCGAGACGTACGACCCCGCCTCCCGCAAACCGGAGGTGTCGTACGGCGACACGCTCGCGGGGGATCTGGCCCGGCGGGACTTCGCGGTCAACGCGATGGCGATCCGGCTGCCGGGGCACGAGTTCGTCGACCCGCACGGTGGGCTGCCCGATCTCACCGGCCGGATCCTGCGGACCCCCGGCACGCCCGAGCAGTCCTTCGGGGACGATCCGCTGCGCATGTTGCGCGCGGCGCGTTTCGCCGCGCAGCTCGATTTCACCGTGGCCGGGGAGGTCGTCGCCGCGATGACGGCGATGGCGGGCCGCATCGAGATCGTCTCCGCGGAGCGGATCCGGGATGAACTGGACAAGCTTCTGCGCAGCCCGCATCCGCGCCTCGGGCTGGCGCTGCTGGTCGACACCGGGCTCGCCGCCCATGTGCTGCCGGAACTGCCCAAGCTGCGGCTGGAGATCGACGAGCACCATCGGCACAAGGACGTCTACGAGCACACGCTGACCGTCCTCGATCAGGCGATCGATCTGGAGGGGGACGCGGGGCCGGATCCGGTTCTGCGCTGGGCGGCGCTCCTCCACGACATCGGCAAGCCCAAGACCCGTCGGCATGAGCCGGGGGGCAGGGTCTCGTTCCACCACCACGAGGTGGTCGGCGCGCAGATGACCAAGAAGCGGCTGATGGAGCTGCGGTTCCCCAAGGACGTCGTGTCGGATGTGGCCAAGCTGGTCGAGCTGCACCTGCGTTTCCACGGATACGGCACCGGGGAGTGGACGGACTCCGCCGTACGGCGATATGTCCGTGACGCCGGACATTTGCTGGAACGGTTGCACAAACTCACTCGGGCCGACTGCACGACGCGGAACAGGCGCAAGGCGCTCGCGCTAGCCCGTACCTATGACGATCTGGAACGGCGCATAGCGCGGCTCGCGGAGGCGGAGGAGATCGCCAAAATCCGTCCGGAGCTCGACGGAAACGAGATCCAGCAGATTCTGGGCATCTCACCCGGCCCCGCGGTGGGCCAGGCCTACAAGCACCTGCTGGAGGTCCGGATGGACAAGGGCGTGATAGGTAAGGAAGCCGCGGCCGAGGAGCTGCTGCGATGGGCCGCCGAAACAGGGGTCGCCGGTGACGCCTGACGAGCTTGTCGCGTTCGATCAGGAGCACCTCTGGCATCCCTACGCCACCACGCCGTCGGCCGTACCGCCCTATCCGGTGGTCTCCGCCTCCGGGGTACGGCTGACGCTCGCGGACGGGCGGGAGCTGATCGACGGGATGTCGTCCTGGTGGGCCGCGATCCACGGCTACCGGCACCCCCGGCTCGACGCCGCGATCCACGACCAGCTCGGCCGGATGTCCCATGTGATGTTCGGCGGGCTGACCCACGCCCCCGCGGTGGAGCTCGCCGGGCTCCTGACCGAGCTGACCGGCCTGCCGAAGGTCTTCCTCTGCGACTCCGGCTCGGTCTCCGTCGAGGTCGCGATCAAAATGGCCCTCCAGTACCAGCAGGCCCTGGGCCGGACGCGGCGACGGCGTCTGCTCACCGTCCGGGGCGGCTACCACGGCGACACCTTCGGCGCCATGGCCGTGTGCGATCCGGTGAACGGCATGCACCACCTCTTCGCCGAAGCCCTTCCCCGGCACGTCTTCGCGTCCAGACCTCCGGCCGGGTACGGGGCGGAGCCCGACCCCGGATATCTCGCCGAGCTCGCCCGTACCGTCGAATCCCACACCGACGAGCTTGCCGCGATCATCGTCGAGCCCGTGGTCCAGGGGGCCGGCGGAATGTACTTCTACTCGCCCGCCTATCTGAGCGCACTCCGGGAACTGGCGGACGCGCACGGTCTCCTGCTGATCGCCGATGAGATCGCCACCGGTTTCGGGCGGACCGGTGAGCTCTTCGGCTGTGAGCACGCCCGGGTCAAGCCGGACATCATGTGCCTCGGCAAGGCGATGACGGGCGGATATCTCACGATGGCCGCCGCCCTGTGCACCGAACGGGTGGCCGAGGTCGTCTCGGCCGGCGGCGGTCTCATGCACGGGCCGACCTTCATGGCCAACCCGCTCGCCGCCGCGGTGTCCTCGGCCTCGATCCGGCTGCTGCTGGAGCGCCCGTGGCGCCGGGAGGTGGCCGGGATCGAGGCCGCGCTGCGCTCCGGGCTCGCCCCGGCCGCGGAGCTGCCCGGCGTCGCGGACGTCCGCGTCCTCGGCGCCATCGGGGTCGTCGAGACTCAGGCACCGGTGGATGTGGGCCTGGCGCAGAAGGCGGCCGTGGATCACGGGGTCTGGCTGAGGCCGTTCAATCGCCTCATCTACACCATGCCGCCGTTCATCACCTCAACGGACGACGTCGTCCGTATCGCGGAGGCTGTGGTCGCCGCCGCGCGTACGGTCTGAGGACCCGAACCAGTACCCCACCGCGCCCAGCAGGTAGCCCGTGGCGACGATCCCCAGGACGAGGTAGGACTTCCCGTCGGCGGGGAGCAGGGGCACCGCGACCACCGCGGCGACCACGAAGGTCGCGTTGAAGATCATGTCGTAGATGGAGAACACCCGGCCGAGGTAGACGTCGTCCACCTCGCGCTGCACGATCGAGTCCACGCAGATCTTGATGCCCTGTGCCGCCACCCCCAGGACGAACGCCAGTCCCAGGACGGCGTACTCGTTGAAGGAGACGCCCGCCGTACCCGTCACCACCCCGGCCAGGGCGAGCAGGAGGGCGATGAAGGTACGGGGCCGGATCCGGTCGACGACCCAGGGGGTGATCGGGGCGGCGGCGAAGTAGCCGAGCCCGGAGACGGCGATGACCAGGGTGAACTTGTCGAGGCCCGCTTCGGCGTCGTTGGTGAAGTAGAAGCGGAACAGCAGGACGGTCATGAGGAACGCCATGCCGTAGAAGAACCGGTGGACGGCGAACGCGCCGAGCGCGGCGGCGGCCTGCCTCCGGTGCAGGACGTGGCGGGCCCCGGCCATCAGGCCCGTGACGACGGTCTTCAGCGCCTCGGCCATCTGCGGCCGGCCCTGGTCCACATCGGGGCCGAGCAGATCGCGACGCATCCGGACCGCGACCAGGGAACTCAGGCCGACGAGGACTCCGGAGCAAGCCAGCAGGGTTGTGGTGCCCAGGTCACCGGGGCCGAAGGCGCTGCGGAGCAGGTATCCCGCACCGGCCCCCAGGAAGGTTAGGACCGTGCCCGAGGTGGGCGCCACCGCGTTCGCCATCACCAGCTGTTCCCGCGGGACGACATGGGGGAGCGAGGCGCCGAGCGCGGCGAGGAAGAAGCGGTTGACCCCGAGCACGCCGAGCGCGGTCGTGTAGAAGAGGGCTTCCGGGGCGTCGAAGTAGACCAGGCCCGCCGCGAGAAGCAGGAGCACACCGCGGATGACCGGGGCGACCACCAGGATCTGCCGGCGTGACCAGCGGTCGATGAAGACACCCGCGAACGGGCCGACCAGGGAGTACGGCAGGAGCAGGACCGCGAAGGCCGTGGCCGCCTCGGCCGCGGAGGTCTGCTTTTCCGGGGTGAAGAACGCGTAACCCGCCACGGCGAACTGGAAGACGCCGTCCGCGAACTGGGAGACGAGCCGGGTGGCGAACAGACGCCGGAAATCCCGCCCGGCCAGGACGGTGCGGAGGTCGGCGGCGAATGACACCCGATCAGCCTACGTGCCGCGCACCATTCTGTTGTAAGCCTTTTAGCCCCGGTGTACGACCTTTCCCCTCGTCCGGGCGGGTGGGTGGTTACCCCGGCTCCCCTTCTCCCATAAAGTCGAAGTGTGATCGCTCAACTGGATTCCGAGCACGTTGTCCTGGTCGGCGACGCCGGACAGGCGATCGGAGTCGCGCCGAAGGACGAGGTCCACGGTCGCGACACCCCTCTGCATCTGGCGTTCTCGTGTTATGTCTTCGACGCCGAAGGCAGGGTCCTGCTGACACGGCGGGCCGACGACAAGCTCACCTGGCCCGGGGTGTGGACCAACAGCTGCTGTGGCCATCCACAGCCGTCGGAGCCGATCGCCCGGGCGGTGGCCCGCCGGCTCCGGCACGAACTGGGCTTGGCGGCGTCGCGCATCGATTTGATGTTGCCGCGCTTCCGCTATCGGGCGGTGATGGCGAGCGGGATCGTCGAGTACGAGGTCTGCCCGGTCTATCGGGCGATCGTGGAGACGGATCCGCAGGCCAACCCCGAAGAGGTCGGCGCCGTGCGCTGGATGTCGTGGGCCGGGTTCGCCGAAGGGGTGCTCAGCGGCGACCTCGAGATCTCCCCTTGGTGCCGGGAGCAGGTGCCGGAGCTCGTCGCGATCGGTGACGACCCGCTGCGATGGCCGTCGGCCGATGTCGCGCTGCTGCCGCCCGCCGCGATCCCGGATTGAATGATCACAGCTTATCCACAGGCTGTGGATAAGCTGTGATCAAACATTGAATCTTGAAGAAGATTCTTGATTCTTTCCGGTCGGGACCGATGCCGATCAGCGATCGACCTCGCCGCGGATGAACCGCTCCACCGCCTCGTGCGCGTCGTCGTCGGCGTACTGCACCGGCGGCGACTTCATGAAGTACGACGAGGCGGACAGGATCGGGCCGCCGATCCCCCGGTCTTTGGCGATCTTCGCGGCGCGGACGGCATCGATGATCACGCCCGCGGAGTTCGGCGAGTCCCAGACCTCAAGCTTGTACTCGAGGTTGAGCGGGGTGTCGCCGAACGACTTCCCCTCCAGGCGGACGTAGGCCCACTTGCGGTCGTCCAGCCACGGCACGTGGTCCGACGGGCCGATGTGGACGTCGGACTTGCCCATCTCGTGCGGGATCTGGGAGGTGACGGACTGGGTCTTGGAAATCTTCTTGGACTGGAGGCGCTTACGCTCCAGCATGTTCATGAAGTCCATGTTCCCGCCGAAGTTGAGCTGGTACGTGCGGAGCAGCTCAACCCCGCGGTCCTCGAACAGCTTGGCCATCACCCGGTGGGTGATGGTGGCTCCGACCTGGGACTTGATGTCGTCGCCCACGATCGGCACGCCCGCCGCCTCGAACTTGGCGGCCCACTCGGGGTCGGAGGCGATGAAGACCGGGAGGGCGTTGACGAAGGCGACCTTGGCGTCCAGCGCGCACTGCGCGTAGAAGCGGTCCGCCTCCTCCGAACCCACCGGCAGGTAGGAAACCAGCACGTCGGCCTTGGATTCCCGGAGAATCCGCACGACATCCTCGGGTTCCTCGTCGGATTCGTGGATGATCTCGCGGTAGTACTCGCCGAGACCGTCGAATGTCGGCCCCCGGCGTACGGTGACCCCGAGCGGGGGCACGTCGCAGATCTTGATGGTGTTGTTCTCCGAGGCGACGATCGCTTCGGAGAGATCGCGGCCGACCTTCTTCGCGTCGACGTCGAACGCCGCGACGAACTCGACGTCCCCGACGTGGTAGTCGCCGAACTTGACGTGCATCAGGCCGGGTACGCGGGTGCCAGGGTCGGCATCCCGGTAGAAGTGGACGCCTTGAACCAGCGATGCGGCGCAGTTGCCGACGCCGACGATGGCTACACGCACCGAACCCATCGCATTTTCTCCTTACTCATCCTTCTCATATGGTTCGCGCCGGACGGTGTCCCGATCGGCATTTCTCCCCGTGTTCGTGGTGGTGGCGGGGCGGTCGTTCGCGCCGCGGGCGGGATGCCGCGGATCGCCCGCCACGTCCGCCCTTCGCTCCGTCGCGATCAGCTCGTTGAGCCAGCGGACCTCACGCTCCACCGATTCCAAGCCGTGTCTTTGCAACTCCAGGGTGTAACTGTCGAGGCGTTCGCGGGTACGGGCGAGTGCCGTGCGCACGTTGTCCAATCGCTCTTCGAGGCGGCTGCGACGACCCTCGAGGATGCGCATTCTGACTTCGGCTTCGGTATGTCTGAAGAATGCGAAACGTACGCCGAAGCTCTCGTCCTCCCAGGACGCGGGCCCCGACTGGGTGAGGAGTTCCTGGAGGCGCTCCTTGCCGTCCGCGGTCAGCTTGTAAACGATCTTTGACCGCCGGCCGGTCAGCGGAGGGTTCGCATCGGCCGAAGGCTCCTCCTCCATGATCAGCCCCGCGCTCAGCAGCTCACGCAGACAGGGATAGAGGGAGCCGTAGGAGAAGGCGCGGAACATGCCGAGCAACGCGTTCAGTTGCTTGCGTAGCTCATAGCCGTGCAGAGGGGTTTCCCGGAGCAACCCCAAAACGGCGAGCTCAAGCACGCCGCCTCTGCTTCCCATCGGCTGACCCCTCCTCTCGATGTATCGACTCGATACATCGCCAAGATACGTCGACTCGGCATATGGAGCAAGTCGTGAGAAGCGTGTGGAGTTGGGGAGGCTTTGGAAAGCGTCGTAATCTTGCTCGCATGCGGTCGAAGTGTCTGGGCGTGGGACGGCGCCTTGCCAGGTCGGCGGGGTGTGTCGCGGACGCGGCCGCATCCCGCACCCGGTCGTGCCGCCCCGAGACGGCCGGGCACCCCCGTCAACCGGCCGAGACCGGCCTCCGGCGTGACGCGACCAGGGTCGCCTGTCGTCGGTACAGCGGGTCAGGTTGTGGCGAAGGCCACGTAAAACCCGTGGCAGAGTCCCCCGTGACAGCCCAGGAATATGGAGAATTCCGGGTCTACGTCATCGAGGTCTGCCATGGTTGTGGATGGAACTTCCTTACGGTCTCGTTCGTCCCTGGGACTGGCGAGCCGCGTGATCGTCGCGGGACACCCGCGTTCGGCCGCGGGAGGTTCCTCTCACCCGCCTGCCGGCAGTCGTAGACCTGCTCCGAACGCCCTATGACCGAACGAGGACGCGTGAGTTACAGTCAGGACAACTCCAGACCCGGTGCGAGTCAGCCGGGTCGGCGCCGTCGACACGACGCAGGACCTCCCCCGGGCGACGCCGGGCGCGATCGGCTGCCGAACGCGGGCCCGGGCTGGGATGACGGAGGGGGGCGACCCCGCGCTCAAGCCAGCCGGTCCGGCCACGACGGTCCCACCGGCCCGCGGAGCAGACCCGCGGACCCGTACGGCCCGCCGGCGCAGCCCGTACCGGGCCCGATGGGACCGGGTGCCGGGGAGCACCCGACTCAGGTCGGTTACCCCGCCGACGAAACTCCGCCGGGGCGCGGACGGCAGGGGGGGCGGCGACGCGGCAGAGGCGGTCCGGGTGGGCCGTCGCGACCGGGTGGGCCGCGGGGTCCGGTCGGGCCGGGCGGGGGTGACGGGGAGGAACCCGAGGGCAAGCGGACCAAACGCGTCGGATGGCGGAGGTTCGTCCCCTCCTGGAAGATCGTGGTCGCGACCGGGACCCTGGGGATCGTCTCGGTCACGGTGATGATCGGGATCGCTTACTCAAACACCGATCTCCCCACTGACCAGCAGGTCCAGGATCAGGCCGTCGCGCAGGAGAGCGTGATCTACTACGCGGACAAGACCGTTCTCGCCCGATTGGGGACGAAGCGGCAACCGGTCAAGCTCAGCCAGGTCCCCGAACACGTCAGGGACGCGGTGATCGGAGCTGAGAACACGACCTTCCGCCAGGACGTGGGGATCTCCATCCGCGGTCTGTCCCGGGCGGTCTACAACATGGCCACCGGCGGTCAGGTCCAGGGCGGATCGACGATCACCCAGCAGCTCGCCCGGAACTACTACGACGGGTTGAGCCAGCAACAGACCATCCAGCGCAAGATCAAAGAGATCTTCATCTCCATCAAACTCGACCAGGAGAAGAGCAAGGACAAGATCCTTGAGCTCTACCTGAACACGATCTCATTCGGGCGCAACACCTACGGCATCGCCGCCGCCGCCAGGGAGTTCTTCAACCAGCCGGACGTCTCCAAACTCACGGTGGCGCAGGGCGCCTACCTCGCCGGGCGCATCCAGAACCCCACGGGGTTCGACGCGGCGGAGAGCAGGGGCGACTTCGGACCCACCAAGGCCCGGTTCGAGTACGCCCTCGGACGAATGAAAGAGGTCGACCCCAAGTACGCGGACCTGGAAGGCAAGGTCGCCTTTCCCAAGGTCCGGGTGCCCAAGAAGACCAAGGACCTGCTCGGCGGCTACAACGGCTACATGATCCAGCATGTGCTGGAGGAGCTTAAGGCGCGGGGTATCAGCGAGGAAGAGGTCAAGAGCCAGGGCTACAAGATCTACACCAGCTTCGACAAGAAGCTAATGCATGCGGCCAAGGAGGCGGTGGAGAAGAACATCGCCCCGTACGGCAAGGGCGTGTACGCCGGGCTCGCCGCGATAAACCACGCCAACGGCAGAGTCGTCGCCTTCTACAGCGGCAAGGACTACCTCAAGGACTTCAACAACCGGGCCTTTGACGCGGAGAAGCAGGCCGCCTCGGCGTTCAAGCCGTACGTCCTCGCCGCGTGGCTTCAGGAGGGGTACAGCCTCAAAAGCAATCTGCAGGGGAACTCTCCCTACAAAGCCCCAGGCACTGAGACGATCAACAACGCCGGCGGGAAGAGCTGGGGGGTCATCAACGCGATCAAGGCGATGGAGCAGTCGGTGAACAGCGCCTTCGTCCAGATGGGGGAGAAGCTCGGTACCGAGAAGGTTCGTGCCTTGGCGGCCGCAGCAGGATTGAACGACATGCGGTTGGAGTACGCCCAGAGGAGGCACAGCTTCGCGATGATGATCGGCACCGCGCTGGTGACCCCGGTGCGGCAGGCGGCCGGGTACTCGGTGTTCGCCAACGGAGGCAAGTATTTCAAGCCGCACGCGGTCATCAGGGTCGTCGACAAGTTCGGCAGGAACAAGCTCACCGAATCCACCACACCGCAGCAGGTGATCTCGCCGGAGACCGCCGCCGACGTCACCGCCGCCCTAGAGACGGTGGTGAAGACCGGTACGGGCACAGCGGCCCGCCTGCCCAATCACCCGGCCGCGGGAAAGACCGGAACGAACAACGGGTCCAAGGAGGCGTGGTTCGTGGGATACACGCCACAGTTCTCTGCTGCGGTCGGCATGTACAAGGAGCAAAAGGTCAAGGGGAAAGACGGCAAGACCACCGTCAAGGAGGTGTTGCTCCCCGGCAACATCGGGGGTGGCACGGTACCGACCCGAGTCTGGCATGACTTCATGGCGGTGGCGATGGAAGGCAAGGAGCCGGGGGAGTTCCCGCCCCCCGCCAACGCCGGCGAACCGCTTGACCTTGAGACCCCGCCGCCGCCCACCCCCACGCCGTCCGTTCCCGCCCCTGACCAGCCCTGGCCGTCGGACGGGGGCCCCACGGCGCCGCCGACCGAATGCAGCTGGCCGGACGACTGCGACGGGCAGAACAACCCCGGCGAGCCCGGCAACCCCAACCCGGACCTTCCCGAACCGGGCAATCCAGGTGACCCCGGGAACCCGGGGAACCCGGAGAACCCGGCCGACGAGGTGCGCGGCAAGCGTGTCATCCCGGTCCCCACACCTCGTCCGTCGGGCCAGGAGGCCCGGCGGGCCGGCTGAGACCATGCTTGAGTCATTGAAGTCCCGGATTCCCGTCGCCTCGCTCGGGCTGGTGCTCTTCGCGACGATCGGCGGGATCCTGGCCTTCTGGCAGAAGGTCCCCTGTCGGTTCGGCGGCGCCTGGAACTATGGTGACCAGCAGTTCGCCCGGCTCTGCTACACCGACATTTATCCCCTGTACTTCGGGCGCGGCATGGTCGACGGAAAGGTGCCCTATCTCGAACACGAGATGGAGTACCCCGTCGGCATCGGCATGTTCATGCATTTCGTCGCCGAACTCGTCCGTCCGCTGGCCGACCACCCGGCCGGCCGAGCCGTCCTGTTCTTCGACGTCACCGTGATCGTCATGGCCGTGTGCCTGATCATCGGCACATTGGCGATGTCGTTCCTCGCAGGGCCGGCCCGGCGCTGGGACGCCGTCTGGTACGCGATCTCGCCCGCCGTGGTGCTGACCGCCTACATCAACTGGGACCTGCTGGTGGGCGCGATCGTCCTGGTGGGCCTGGTGGCTTGGGCGCGGGGACAGCAGGTGGTGGCCGGCGTGCTTCTCGGCTTGGCGATCGCGACCAAGTTCTACCCGGTGGTCCTGCTGGGACCGCTTCTGGTCTTGACGATCCGGACCGGGAAGTGGCGCGCGCTCGGGGTCACCGCCGGGGCCGCGGCGGCGGCCTGGCTGGCTGTCAACCTGCCGATCATGCTTACCGACTTCAAGGGCTGGGCCCGCTTCTACGAGTTCAGCGCCGAGCGTGGGGTTGACTGGGGTTCGATCTGGTTCTATTTCACCCGCAAGGCCTGGCCGGTGCTCGGTGACCCGGAATCGCTGGACACCATAGGGATCGTCTCGCTTGCCGTACTCTGCCTGGCGATAGCCGTACTCGTCCTTACCGCTCCGCGGCGCCCCCGGTTCATGCAGGTGTGCTTCCTGGTGGTCGCGGCGTTCATGCTGACCAACAAGGTCTGGTCGCCGCAGTATGTGCTCTGGCTGGTGCCCTTCGCCGTGCTGGCCCGGCCTCGCTGGCCTGCGCTGGCCGTCTGGATGGCGACCGAGATCTGGTACTTCGTCGCCATCTGGCGTTACCTGCTGGCTCAGCAGACCGACAGTCCGCTCGCCGTCCAGGGAATCTCCGAGGACCTGTACTTCACCGCGGTGGGCGGGCGCGCGCTGGCGGTCGTGCTGCTCATGGCCCTGGTGGTGTGGGACATTCTCCGGCCCGCGTCCGACATCGTCCGCAGAGACGGTGTCGACGATCCCTCGGGTGGGGTCTTCGCCGGGGCGCCGGACCGCTTCCTGCTCCGTGTCAGACCGAGGTCTCAGACGCCGGACCTGGTACCAAAGAACACGTGAGGTTGGGGAGCAAGGCCGACAGGGACGCGCTTTTCCTGTGGGTGGCCACCCGGCTCGGCATCGTGGTCATCGCCACGGTCGGGTACGGAGTGCTCTCGGCCGGTCGCCCGCCGGTCGCGTTGCTGCAGCGGCTGGAGCACTGGGACACCAGGCTCCTCATCGAGATCGCGGTCCACGGCTACGACGGGGATCCCGCCCAGGAGCCCGACCCCGGGCTTCCCGCGTTCTTTCCCGGCATGCCGCTCCTGCTGCGGCTGGTCCATCTGGCCCTGCCGAACTGGGTGCTGGCCGGACTGCTGATCTCGCTGGTCGCGGGCGCGGTGGCCGTGGTCGCCCTCGCCCGGCTCGGCGAGTACGAAGGCCCCGCCGGGACCGGGCGGCGCGCCGTACTCGGGCTGCTGCTCGCCCCGCCCGCGGTCTTTCTTTTCGCCGGTTACAGCGAGGCGCTCTTCCTGGGTTTCGCCATTCCGGCGTGGCTGGCCGCGCGCAAGGGGAACTGGTGGGCGGCGTCGCTGCTGGCGGCGGGCGCGTCCTGTGTCCGGATCACTGGGCTGTTTCTGGCGATCGCCCTGATCGTGGAGTACTTCACCGGCTTGTGGCGGAAACGGGGGACCGGTGTCCGGCGGTGGTGGCACGGCGGGCTGCTCATCGTGCCGTTTCTCCCGTTGGTCGCATACTCCGCGTACCAGTTCGGCCGTACCGGTGACTGGCTGGAGTGGAAACGGGCCCAGGAGGCCGGCTGGGGGCGGAACCTGGTCTGGCCGTGGGAGTCCTTCGCGACGACCTGGGACTCCGCCTTCGCCGGGAACCAGTTCTCCTGGCCGTTCCGGCTGGAGATCGCGGCGGCGGTGATCGGCGTCGGGTTCACCCTCTGGCTGCTGATCGCCCGCCGCTGGAGCGAGTTCGTCTACGTCGGCCTGCAGGTGGCGGCGCTCGTCCTCTCCTCGTACTATCTCTCGATCCCGCGTTCGACGTTGCTGTGGTGGCCGCTCTGGCTGGCGCTGGGACGATTGGCAGTGCGCAGACCCCGACTTTTCGTGATCTATTGCGTGCTGGCGGCGCCCCTGATGGTGGTCAACGCGATCGCCTACCTCAACGGGTCCTGGGCCGGATAGCGGCGGCGTGTCTGCGCGGGAGGCGGGAAACCCCTGCCTAGCATCACTCTTGATGATGATCTGGATGCGTATTGTGATGGCCGGGGTCTGTGTCGCCCTCATCCCGGGTACGGCCTCGGCCTACGACCTCACCGGAGACGGCGTGGACGACCTCGTGGCCGGGCTGGGCGCCTGCCAGGGTCCACGGGTGGCACCCGAGCAGGGGGGCTCGGTCCTGTTGATCCCCGGTGGCGACACCCGGCGACTCCGGCTCTTCAGCCAGGACGCCCCACAGGGCGTCCCCGGCAAAGGCGAGTCCGGCGACGGATTCGGTACGGCCGTCGCGGCGGGAGACTTCGACGGCGACGGGCGGACCGAGGTCGCCGTCGGGTCGCCCGGCGAGGACCTGCACAAGCACGCCGACGCCGGAGTGGTGACGATCCTGCCGATTCAAGGGCCCGCCCGGCTGCTGAGCCAGGTGACGAAACGGGTCCCCGGGGTGGTCGGCGAGTTCAACTGGTTCGGCGCCGACCTCGCCGTCGGCGACTTCAACGGCGACGGCGTCGACGACCTGGCGGTGGGGGCACCGGGCGACGGCGTCGACGGCAATCCCGGAGCCGGCACCGTCACGGTCTTCCACGGCGGCAAGGCCGGGCCCGTACCCGCCCGGGTCCTCAGCGAAGCGACCCCGGGGATTCCCGGGAAACCCGAGGCCTCGGACTTCTTCGGTACGGCCCTGGCGGCCGGGGACGTCACCGGGGACGGGATCGACGACCTCGTCGTCACCGCGGACCACGAGAAGGTGAAGGGCACCCGTGCGGCGTCGGGGACGGTCTATCTCGTTCCCGGAAGCCGGACCGGCCTCAGCGGAGCGGGAACGACCGTCGTCGGCGTCGGGCGGCTGGCGGTCAAGGGCACCTTGGGCGACGCGGTGGCGGTGGGCCGCCTCGATGAGGACGCCTACGCCGATGTGGTGGTCTACGCGGAGACCCCGGCGAGCGGTCCGGACGGTGCGGGGGCCCTGGTACGGCTGAACGGCGGCCGGGACGGGTTGAGCGCCGACCGGGCCACCGTGATCGGACAGGGCGACGTCGGCGGGGTCGGCGAGGTGAAGGACGCCTTCGGGAGCGCGATCGCCCTGGCCGACCTGGACGGCGACGGGCTGCAGGATCTCGTGACCGGGGCGTTCGCCAAGGACGACGGTCGCGGCAGGATCTGGATCCTCCCCGGTGGGGATCCCCGGCGGGCGCTCGCCCACCACTCCCCGACGGGGTACGGCTCCCTCTTCGGGATGGCGGTGACGACCGCCGATTTCGACGGTGTGCCGGGTACGGAGGTGGTCGTGAGCGCCCCGGGTGAGGGGACCTTGCACATCCTGGCCTTCGAAGGGCTGCAGGTCGTACGGTCGACGAAGATCACCCGCTCGGATCTCGGGGATGTCTCCGCCTACGATCTGAGCGCTCCGCTGCTGGGCGGTTCGTCGGCGTACCTGCCCACCGACGTGGGTCCGGCTCAGCCGCCCAGCTGCTCCCTGAGGAAGGCGATGTCGTCGGCCTGACCCGCACTCGGGGTCTCCAGCACGATCGGCGCCCCGGCGGACCGGCAGACGGCGACGATCAGTTCGGGGTCGATCTGCCCGGCCCCGAGGTTGGCGTGCCGGTCGGCTCCCGAGTCGAACGCGTCCCGCGAGTCGTTGCAGTGGACGAGGTCGATCCGCCCGGTGATCGCCTTGATCCGGTCCACGATGTCGACGAGGTCCTCACCGCCCGCGTGCGCATGGCAGGTGTCCAGGCAGAAGCCGACGTCGAAACCGTCGAGGGCCTCCCAGAGCCGGGCGATGCGGTCGAGCCTGCGCGCCATCGCGTTGCCGCCGCCCGCCGTGTTCTCGATGAGCACGGGGATGGGGCACTCCATGCGCTCGAAGACCTTGCGCCAGTTGTCGAAGCCGACCTGCGGGTCGTCCCCGGAGTTCAGGTGGCCTCCGTGCACGACGAGACCCTTGGCGCCCAGGCCCGCCGCGGCCTCCAGCTGACTCGCCAGGAGTTTGCGGCTGGGGATCCGGATCCGGTTGTTGGCCGTGGCCACGTTGAGCACGTACGGCGCGTGGATGTAGACGTCCACGTCGGCCGACTTGAGGGCCTCGGCGTCCTCCGGAAGCACCGGACCCTTCCAGCCTTGGGGGTCGCCGAGGAAGAACTGGACGACGTCCGCTCCGCGGGCCGCCGCGTGGGCCAGCGGGTCGTCCTGGTCGACGTGAGCTCCGATCCGCACCATGAGAGCGAGCTTAAGGCGTCGGCCGGAGGTTTGCGCCCTCCGGCTCGGTCAGGGCATGAAGCCGCCGGCCGCGATGCCGAGGGCGAGCCCGACGAAGGAGCCGACGATGCCGATGATGTTGAGGGAACGCTGCGGGGTGGTGATCGAGACATACTGGGACCAGAATCCGACGAGCATGCCGATCAACCCCACCCAGGACGCGATGACGTGGGCGCTGGAGATGATTCCGGTGATGAATCCCACGATTCCGCACAGAAGCGTGCTGACCGCGAGGGTGTTCTCGACCGGGTGTCGCCGCCCGTCGGTGTTGAGGGTCCACTGGAAGGGCTGGTCTTCGACGGGGCGAAGCAGATGTGGCAAGGCAGCCACCTCCTCTCGCGATGTGGATTCCCGCACAGCTCGGTCGGGAACCGTCGCCGGAGCCTGGTAATCTGATTCGGCTGCGCAGGGTCCTGCGGAATCCACCGCGGACACGCAGCGTCCTCCTGTCACGACAAGGCGTCGTGACCGCAAGAGTCCAGAGGAGGTTGGAAGCTCGCATGCGCCGTTACGAAATGATGGTCATTCTCGACCCAAGCATGGATGAGCGCGCCGTTCAGCCGTCGCTCGAGCAGTTCCTCGCCGTCGTCCGCAATGACGGCGGCACGGTGGAGAAGGTGGATGTCTGGGGCCGTCGTCGGCTCTCCTACGACATCGAGAAGAAGTCCGAGGGGATCTACGCCGTCGTCGACCTCACCGCAACCCCCGCCACCGTCAAGGAGCTGGACCGTCAGCTCAACCTGAACGAGGGCATCATGCGGACCAAGGTCCTCCGTCCCGAGCTCCACTGACCGTTTCACCGCGGTCCGCGGCCGGTGTACGGCCGACGGCGGGGAGCGCATCGCCTCCGGTTCAGAGGTCGTTCTTTGTCTTCGGACCCTGCGGCCGTAACCAGGCCCGAAACGTCGGTGCCGGACCGTAGTCTGGCCCCGTCACATCCGCAAGAGGCTGTGCCGACGGCACAGGAAGGCGACAACGAACGATGGCAGCAGGCGACACTCAAATCACCCTCGTCGGCAACCTCGTCGAGGATCCGGAGCTGCGCTTCACCCCGAGTGGTCAGGCAGTGGCCAAGTTCCGCATCGCCTCCACTCCTCGTTTCATGGATCGACAGACGAACGAGTGGAAGGACGGCGAAAGCCTCTTCCTGACCTGCAACGTCTGGCGGCAGGCGGCGGAGAACGTCGCCGAGAGCCTCCAGCGCGGAATGCGGGTCATCGTCCAGGGCCGGCTCCGGCAGCGGACCTGGGAGTCCAAGGAAGGCGAGAAGCGCACGTCCTATGAGGTCGAGGTCGACGAGGTCGGCCCGTCTCTCCGAAACGCCACCGCAAAGGTCAACCGCACCGCCCGTCAGGGCGGCGGCGGTGGCTTCGGCGCTGGTCCGGCTGACGACCCGTGGGCGACTGCCTCCCCTTCTCCGCCCGGCGGCGGAGGTGGAGGCAACTTCAGTGGGGGCGGAAACCCCGGCGGTGGGTTCGACAGCGACGAACCGCCTTTCTAATCCCAATCAGCAACCGAATGACCATTCCCGCTTGACGCGGGGCTCTCTTGGAGGAGCACCATGATGGCCAAGCCGGCACTACGCAAACCGAAGAAGAAGGTTTGCCTGTTCTGCCATGACAAGATCTCCTACGTCGACTACAAGGACACGGGGCTGCTGCGGAAGTTCATCTCCGACCGCGGCAAGATCCGTGCCCGCCGGGTCACCGGTAACTGCACCCAGCACCAGCGCGACGTGGCCACCGCAATCAAGAACGCCCGTGAGATGGCCCTGCTGCCGTACACGAGCACGACGCGGTAAGGAGGTCGACAGATATGAAACTCATTCTCACGCATGAGGTCACCGGTCTCGGTGCTCCTGGCGACGTCGTCGAGGTGAAGGACGGCTACGGCCGCAACTACCTCATCCCCCGGGGATACGCGATCCGGTGGACCCGGGGCGCCGAGACCCAGATCTCCACGATCAAGAAGGCGCGCGACGCCCGGGAGATCCGCGACCTCGGCACCGCCAAGGAGGTCGCCGGGCGCCTCGGCTCGCTCAAGGTGAAGCTCCGGACGCGCGCCGGTGAGAGCGGCCGCCTGTTCGGTTCGATCACCACGGGCGACATCGTCGAGGCGGTCAAGGCCGCGGGCGGTCCCATGCTGGACCGGCGTCGGATCGAGATCGGTAACCCGATCAAGAGTGTCGGCTCGCACGCGGTCGCCGTACGGCTCCACCCCGAGGTGCGGGCGAAGGTTGACGTCGAGGTCATCGGCGTCTGACCTGCGTCCGATCCGGGACCATGGCGATTGAAGGTCCTCCCCGTTCGCCGGGGAGGACCTTTCGTCGTCTCACCGGGCGTGTCGGCCGCGGCGTTTTCCGGTGTACACCTCCGGGGCGAGGATGCTGTGCTTCCGGCCGTACAGCAGGTAGATGGCGAGGCCGACCGCCATCCAGATCAGGAAGTAGATCCAGGTCTGGATGGAGAGGTTCACCATGAGCCAGAGGGTCGCGGCGATGGAGAGCACCGGCAGGACGGGCATCATGGGGACGCGGAAACCACGCGGCAGATCAGGCATCGTGTACCGCATGGCGATCGTTCCCGCAGCGACGAAGAGGAACGCGAAGAGGGTCCCGATGACGACCATCTGTTCGAGGGTGAGGACCGGGACCACCTGAGAGATCACGATGGCGACGGCGCCGATGAACAGGGTCGCCTTGGTGGGGGTCCGGAATCCCTTGCTGATTTCGGCCAGGCCTCCGGGCAGCAGTCCGTCCCGGGCCATTGAGAAGATCACGCGGGTCTGGCCCACGAGGAGCACCAGGATGACGGTGGTCAACCCGAGGACGGCGCCGAGCCCGATCACATGGGGCATGAAGCCCTCTCCCGCGGTCTGGAACGCGCTGGGCAGCGGTGTCTTTGGGTCGATCTTGTCGTATCGGACCATGCCCACCATGACGACCGCAACGGCGATGTACAGGACCGTGGCGATGGCGAGGCTGCGGATCATGCCCTGGGGGACGCTCCGCGGCGCGTCCTCGGCCTCCTCCGACGCGGTGGCCACGATGTCGAAGCCGAGGTAGGCGAAGGTGATCGCGGGGGCCGCGGCGAAGATACCGAACCAGCCGAAGGAACTCGTGGTACCGGTGAGCGCGCCGAGAACGGTGTCGGGTGTCACCGTGCCGGTCTGGGAGGGTACGACCAGGTCCGCGATGTTCGCAGGGTTGAAGTGTTTGAAGCCGACCACGATGACCAGGCCGATCGCCACCAGTTTGGCGATCACCATGAACCAGAGGGCCCGGAGTCCGATCCGAGCGCCCAGCGCCACCGTCGCGGTGAGCACGACCAGGATGAACAGGGCGAAAAGGTCGAATCCCTCCGGCTGCCCGACCATACCGGCGAAGGGCTCGGGGATTGTTATCCCCAGCCCCTTCAGGGTCCCGGCGGCGTAAAGCGACCAGGCCCGTGCGACCACCGCGGCGGCGAGTTCCATCTCCAGGACCAGCGCCCACCCGATGATCCAGGCCCAGACCTCGCCGAAGATGACGTAGGTGAACGTGTAGGCGCTTCCCGAGGTCGGCAGGGTCGAGGAGAGCTCGGCGAAGCAGAGCGCGGCGAGCAGCGCGGCGATGCCTGCGATCATGAAGGACAGGATCACCCCGGGCCCGGCCGTGGCGTGGGCCTGTCTCCCCGCCACGTTGAAGATTCCTGCGCCGATCATGACACCGAGCCCCAGAATGATCAGATCGCTGCGGAGATAGATCTGGCTCAGCCGATGGCGTGCGCCGGTTCGCAGCCCCATCGCTTCATCGGGAGGCAGGCGCCGGAGCACCGATAAAGTGCGTGGCTGGGGCTGTGTGGACACGGAACAACCAATCGTGCTTATGCGTGCAAATGCGGCGGAGATGTTCGGCGCTCAGCCTGCCTTAACGCAAAGATCTCTTCAAGCCTCCTTCGGACACAGTGCTATATGACCTTGATTTCTTTCTTGTTCCGGGCGAACAGGTATGAGCACTCCGTAATCGGGGGATGTGGCTCTCCGACCAGCTAGCGAACCTCCCGAACGTTCCGGGATCCCCGAGGATCCCCGTACACCGGGAGACTGCGCGTGTCCATCGAGCGCCGAATGCTATTGCTGAACGGGGTGGCCCTCGCCGGAGGGCTGGGACCGGCGTTTTTCCTGCCGACGGTGGATGGGTGGCGGGTTCGGCGGGGGGTGCGACCCCGGATTTACTCACGTGAGGAGTGGCGGGCCCGGCACCCCAAGGGGCAGACGATCGTACTGAACCGGCGGCCGGAGCGGATCGTCGTTCATCACACCGCAACGCAAAATGTTGAAGATTTCAGTGTTGAAGCCGCGTTTCGCCTGTCTAGATCGATCCAGCATTATCATATGTCTAAACATCGATGGGAAGACATTGGCGAGCACTTCACGATAAGTCGGGGCGGCCACATTATGGAGGGCCGGAATAAGACGCTCCGTGCGATCGGCAGAGGCGCCCATGTCCTCGGGGCACATGCCGCCGATCTGAACAAGCGCGCGATAGGTATCGAGAACGAAGGTATCTACACCAAGATCAAACCGCCGGCTCGCATGGTGAAGTCTCTGGTGGACCTCCTGGCCTGGCTCTGCGATGAGTACCGGCTCGACCCCTACATCGCGATCATCGGTCACCGGGACGTCAACCCCACCTCCTGCCCGGGGGAGCAGCTCTACGCGATGCTCCCCGAGCTGCGCCGGCGGGTGGCGGTGCAGCTGGGCCTTCCGCAACGTCAGGACGCGCGTAGATTGATGCGGGGACCGAGGATGTACGGGCCGATCGCCCCGTTCGATCACGGTCCGGCGATCGGTCCTCTCGACTCTGTCGACCCTTGTTGATCAGCTGCGTCAGCGGCTCTCATCCTGTGGACGGCGTGTCGTTACAACTTTCTTTCCTCCACAGACAGTGGATGAAATTTTCGCAGGTCAGAGCGTTTTCAAGGATGCAGCTGGAAGATATCCACAAGGTTGTCCACAGGGTCGCCCACATGTGAATCGGTGCTTTGCACAGGTTGTCCACAGGCTCATCAACAGGCTGCGTTGCCGATGGCGGGTGAAGGCGGAAAACTGTCGGTCCTGGTGACTAGATGTGGGTGTCGTGGGGTCGCAGGGTTCACGAGTGAGGGGGGTGCACCGTGAGTATCGCCGAACCACCCGTCTTCGAGGCGGCCTTCGAGCGAACGCCTCCCAACAACATGGAAGCCGAGCAGTGCGTCCTCGGTGGCATGCTGCTCTCCAAGGACGCCATCGCGGACGTGGTCGAAGTGATCAGGTCCGAGGACTTCTACCGCCCCGCACATCAGATGGTCTTCGACATGATCTTGGACCTGTACGGCCGCGGGGAGCCGGCCGATCCCGTCACCGTCGCCAATGAGCTGGGCAAACGAGGCGAACTCGCCAGAGTCGGCGGCGCGCCGTACCTCCACACCCTCCTGTCCGCGGTGCCGACCGCCGCCAACGCCGGGTACTACGCCAAGATCGTTCGGGAGCAGGCGGTCATGCGGCGCCTGATCGAGGCCGGCACGAGGATCGTCGGGTTCGGATACGGCGGGAGCGGTGAAGAGGTCGACGAGCTCGTCGACCGGGCCCAAGCCGAGATCTACGCGGTGACCGAGCGGCGGACCAGCGAGGACTACCGGCCGCTTTCGGAGATCATGCCGGGCGCGCTCGACGAGATCGAGGCGATCGGGAGCCGGAGCGGCCAGATGGTCGGCGTGCCCACCGGCTTCAGGGAACTCGACAACCTGATGAACGGGCTCCATCCGGGACAGATGATCGTGGTCGCCGCACGCCCCGCGATCGGCAAGGCCCTCGCGCTGGACACCCCGCTCCCCACCCCCACCGGCTGGACCACCATGGGCGAGGTCAGGACCGGGGACCAGCTGATCGGCGCGGACGGAAGACCGACCCGCGTGGTCGCCGCAACCGAGGTCATGACCGGGCGGCCCTGCTTCGAGGTCGAGTTCAGCGACGGGACCGTGGTGGTCGCGGACGCCGAGCACCAGTGGCTCACCGACACCCGATCCGCACGCCGGGCGGCCGGGAAGCCGATGGAACGTCGCCGGCAGAGCCCGTTCCCGGCCGTGAAGACCACCGCCGAGATCGCCGACACCCTGCGGTGCGCCACCGCCGATCGCCGGCCGAACCACTCCGTCGCCTTGGCGAACCCCCTCGACCTTCCGGAGCGGACCCTCCCGCTGCCGCCCTACCTGCTCGGCGCATGGCTCGGAGCGGGCCGGGACGACGGTGAGATCGTCGCCTCGGATCCGGAGCTCGGCGTCCACCTCACGGCCGAAGGCCGCCATGTCGGGCGCACCCCCACCGGTTACCGCATCTGCCCCGACTGCGGTGTGGAGGAGTGCCGCCACGAGGACGCCGGCCTGCGGACGACGCTGGCGGCGCTGGACGTCCTGGCGGAGCGGCACATCCCCGCCGGCTACCTCCGGGGGTCGGCCGCCCAGCGGCGTGCCCTGCTGGCCGGACTGCTGGACACCCGGGGGCGGGTGAACGCGGGCGGGACCGTCCACTTCATCGTCGCCCACCGGCGGCTGGCCGAGGAGACCCGGGAGCTGATTCTCAGCCTCGGATACCGGGCGACGATGACGACGCGACCGGTCCGGCGAGGCGGGACCCGCCACACGGTCACCTTCACGCCGGGTGACAAGGTCTTCCGGCTCACCGGAAAGATCGCCCGGCAGTGCACCCGCGAACATCCCACGACGCTCCGGCGCTACATCACCGACGTCCGGCCGATCGAGTCGGTTCCGGTGCGGTGCGTCGAGGTGGACAACGCCGACCACCTCTACCTGGCGAGCCGCGCCTGGATTCCCACGCACAACTCGACCCTCGGGCTGGACTTCGCGAGATCGGCGGCGATCAAGCACCACATGACCACCGTCGTGTTCAGCCTGGAGATGAGCCGGAACGAGATCACCATGCGGTTGCTCTCGGCCGAGGCCCAGGTGGCGCTGCACTCGATGCGGTCGGGCACGATGAGCGACGAGGATTGGACCCGGCTGGCCCGCCGGATGAGCGAGGTGGCGGAGGCACCGCTGTTCATCGACGACTCGCCGAACATGTCGATGATGGAGATCCGGGCCAAGTGCCGGCGGTTGAAACAGCGTCACGATCTTCGCTTCGTCATCGTCGACTACCTGCAACTCATGAGCTCGCCGAAGCGCACGGAGAGCCGTCAGCAGGAGGTCTCCGAGATCTCCCGGGCGCTCAAGCTGCTCGCCAAGGAGCTTGAGGTCCCCGTCATCGCCATCTCCCAGCTCAACCGTGGCCCGGAGATGAGGCAGGACAAACGTCCGCAGGTGTCGGACCTGCGGGAGTCCGGGTCGATCGAGCAGGACGCCGACGTGGTCATCCTCCTGCATCGGGAGGACGCCTACGAGCGTGAATCCCCCCGAGCCGGTGAGGCCGACCTCATCGTGGCGAAGCACCGTAACGGACCCACCCAGACCGTGACGGTCGCCTTCCAAGGTCATTACAGCCGCTTCGTCGACATGGCCCACTGAGCGCCGCCGGTCCATCAAGGCGCCGGTCGGTCCCAGCGCGGTTTCGAGACAAGGGGAATGAGTGTTGACGCAGGATGACGAGCGACTGCTCCGCAGGGCTGTCGACCTCGCCCACGAGGCCCTGGAGACGGGGAATCCGCCGTTCGGATCGCTGCTGGCGGGACCGGACGGCACGGTGATCGCCGAAGATCGGAACACCACCGTCACCGAGGCCGACATCACCGCTCATCCCGAGCTGAAGCTGGCCCGCTGGGCGGCACGGGAACTCGACCCGGCCACGGCGGCGGGCACGACCATGTACACGAGCTGTCAGCCTTGCGGCATGTGCGCGGGGGCGATCGAACGGTCCGGTCTCGGCCGTGTCGTGTTCGCGCTCTCCGCCGAGCAGCTCGGCGGACTCAAGCCGGCCCCGGCCGCAGTCGCCGTACGGCAGGAGGGCCCGGCGCTGTTCGACGAGGCGCGCGTCCCCGTGGAGGTCTACTACCGCTGAGCCGGGAGCTCCCGCCGAAGTCCGGGGAGGGGAGGGACGATCGTCGGGTGTCAGCCGGACGGAGGGTTCCCGCATGAAGCTCCTTCGAAGCCTTGTGGAGTACGGCCGGAAAGATACCGCCGCGGTCCGACAGGATGCCCCGGCCGACCGAGTTCACCCGTCGGCCGAAACCGGGCGGGTCCCGGATTCGGCGGTGGCGAATCCGCGCGGCCGGTACGGGATCCCGTACCGGCTCAGGTCGTGGATTCGGTACGGCCGGCACGGCGTGTTCCCGCCGGTGACCCGGGCTTGGCCGCGCTCCGCGATGAGGGAGCCCGTACCGGCTCCGATCGGGCGCCTGCGCCGTACCCGATCGCGGGCGGGACCTGCGGTGTGCGGCGCGGCGGTCAGCGGACGACGGCGAGGTGGACGGCGAGGCCGGCCAGCACGGTACCCATCGCGTAGCGCTGGATTCGCAGCCACCGCGGTCGCCGGTTCAGCAAGGAGGCGAGGGATCCCGCGGTGAGGATGAACAAGGCGTTCCCGGTGAGCGCGACGACGATTTGGATCAGTCCCAGCAGGAGGCTCTGCAGAGCCACCTGGCCCCGTTCGGGCTCGATGAACTGCGGAAGCAGCGACAGGTAGAGGATGGCGCTTTTGGGGTTGAGGAGGTTGGTGACCAGGCCCATCGTGAAGAGTCTGCGTGGCGGGTCGGGAGGGAGCGGCTTGGGGGAGAAGACCGATTCGCCGCCGGGGCGGACGGCACGCCAGGCCAGCCAGAGCAGGTAGAGGCACCCCGCGATCCGCATCGCGTCGTAGGCGGTGGGGACCAGGGCGAGGACGGTGGAGACCCCCGCCGCCGCAGCCGTCATGTACACCAGGAACCCGGCCCCGACCCCCGCGAGCGAGATCAGTCCGGCCCGGGATCCCTGCGCGATCGACCTCGACACGAGGTAGATCATGTTCGGTCCCGGGGTGAGCACCATTCCCAGTGCCACCGCCGCGATGCCCGAGGCGGCCGTGAGGCCGATCACGACTTGCCCGGCCGGTACCGGGGAACGGATGTCGACATGGATCCTCCTCACATGATCAGTCGCCACCTTAGGGACGGGATCCGCCCAAGTGCTTGATCCAATTTCGAGATACTGGACCAATGGCGGACCTCCGAGCCTTCGTGGCGAGCCTGGGTGACTGGCGCAACGCCGATCGTGGTCTGGCCAGGTCCCTGGCGGCGGCGATCCGCGACGCGGTGGTGGACGGCCGGTTGCCGGTCGGCACCACGCTGCCCGCGGAACGGACGCTCGCCGCCGCCCTCGAACTGAGCCGGGGCACGGTCGTCGCCGGCCTTGCCCTCCTGCGGGAGGACGGGTGGCTACGGACCCGGCACGGGGGCGGGAGCGTGGTGCTGCTCCCGGAGCACATCGTCGAACGCACGACTCCGCTCTCCCTGGACCGGTGGGGTGACGGGCGGTTCCTGGACATGACCGTGTCGGTGAGCTCGGCGCCGCACCACGCCTATCGCAGGGCACTGGAGCGGGCCGCGGAACGCCTGCCGCCGCTGCTCGTCGACTCCGGCCTGCCGACGTCGGGCCTGCCGGTCCTGCGGGAACTCCTCGCCGAGCGGTACACGGCACGAGGTCTCCCCACCCGTCCGGAGCAGATTCTGATCACTTCCGGGGCGCGGAGCGCCCTCGCCCTGGTGCTGGAGCGGTTCCACGATCGGCGGCGGTCGGTCGTCGTGGAGAACCCCACGTTCCACGGGGCGCTCGCCCTTGTCCGGCGGCGCAGAGCGCGGCTCGTCGGAGTCCCCGTCACGGGAGACGGCTGGGACGTCGACCGGCTGACGGCGGCGATGCGCGCGCCGGACACCGGTCTCGCCTATCTCACCCCGGATTTTCACAATCCGACCGGGGCGCTCATGGGCGAACGCGACCGTGCCCGGCTACTCTCGCTCACCCGGGCCGGAGCGGTGATGCTCGTGACGGACGAGACCATGCGTGACCTGGACCTGAGACCTTCGCCCACACCCCCGTCGCACCTCGGCGGTCCCGGGACCCTGATCATCGGCTCGACCGCCAAGGTGCTCTGGAGCGGGCTCCGGGTCGGCTGGATTCGGGCCGGGTCCGCGGGGTGGGTCCGCGAACTCCTGCTCAACCCGCTCCAGGCGCAGTTCTCCCCGCCGCCGCTCGAACAGCTGATCGCCCATGAGCTCCTGCTCGATCTGGAGCGGATTCTCGATGAACGTCGAGCCCGGCTACGCGCCCAGCGCGACCGCCTCGCCGACCTGCTCGCCGGAACGGACGCATGGACCTACACGGTTCCACCGGGCGGTCTCACCCTCTGGCTACGCCTGCGGCACGTCTTCGCCGAGAACCTCGCCCGGCGGGCCGGAACCCACGGGCTCACGCTCGCCACCGGGCCGTACTTCTCCGCCGACCGGGGGCTCTCCCGCCACCTCCGCCTCCCCTTCACCGCCTCCCCGGAGCTCCTGGACAAGGCGGTGGCCGTCCTGCGGACCGCGCACGCGGAGCTCCGAGGGCACCCAGACGATCCCGTCCGTACGGCCGGCGCGGCGTCATCCGGACTCCGAACCGGTACGGCCCGCCCGGCCGTCATGTCCATCGGGCCGGGTTCAGCCGGTGGCCGTCGAACTGTCCGTCGCTCGCGCTAACGTGTTCGTGCCGACAGAGCTGCGGGAGGGGCACGATGAGATTCCTGATCGACCGAGACGCGATGGCGGAGGCCGTCGCCTGGACCGTTCGCGCGCTGCCGGCCCGTCCCGCCATGCCGGTCCTCGCGGGAATGCTCATCGACGTCGGGGAGCGGCTGGAACTCTCCTGCTTCGACTACGAGGTCTCGGCCAAGGCCGCCGCCGAGGTGACGGTGCTGGAGCCAGGCCGGGTGCTCGTGCCGGGGCGGCTCCTCGCCGACATCGTGCGGAGTCTCCCCGCGGGGCGGATCGAGATCGCCACCGTCGGTTCGGAGACGATTCTCACCTGCGGCGGTTCGGAGTTCGGGCTGGTGACGATGCCGGTCGAGGACTATCCGACGCTCCCGGAGATGCCGCCCACGGTGGGCACGGTCTCGGGGGAGACGCTGGCCACCGCGGTGAGTCAGGTCGCCGTGGCCTCAAGCAAGGACGACACCCTGCCGATGCTCACCGCGGTCCGGATGGACGTGGCGGACGAGCTGGTCAGTCTGGCGTGCACGGACCGGTTCCGGATCGCCGGGCGAGACCTGGTGTGGACCCCGGCTCGGCCGGAGCTCACCGCGGAGGTGATGATCCCGGCGAAGGTGCTGGTGGACGCGACCAAGTCCCTGCGGACCGGAGAGGTCTCGGTGGGATTGAGTGAGACGCTGATCGGGTTCTCGGCGGACGGCCGCAGCATGACGACCCGGCTCATGGACGAACAGTTCATCGAGTACCGGTCACGCCTGGTGGTGAAGTGGAACTCCCGGGCCGAGATCGAGGTGGCTCCGCTGATCGACGCGGTGAAGAGAATCGCCATCGTCGCCGAGCGCAACAGCCCGATCACGCTCTCGTTCACGGGCGGCGAGGTCGTGGTGCGAGGTGGCTCCGCGGACGCCTCTCGGGGGGTCGAGGTTCTCAAATGCGGTCTGGAGGGCGACGACATCACCCTCGCCTTCCAGCCTCAGTGGTTCCTCGACGGTCTCGCCGGGGTGCAGTCGGAGCTTGTTCGCCTGGAGTGCACGACCCCGACGCGGCCGGTTCTCATCACCGGCGAGACCTTGGACTACCGCTATCTGGTGATGCCGCTGCGGCAGGGTTGATCGGGTGCCGGTTCAGCGGGCGCCCAGCGGCTCCCCTGACGTGGTGGCGATGAGGATGTGTTCCATGCAGGTGTGCGTGGCACGCTCGGCGGCGGCCGCGTCCCCGGCCCGGATCGCGGTGAAGATGGCGTCGTGGGGGATGTAGGGCTGCTCCGTGCCCGTCCCCGCCGCCGCGATGCTGATCCGGAGCGCCTCGGAGAAGTCCGTGTACAACTCGATCAGCACCCGGTTGTGGGTGGCCTCGACGACGGCGATGTGGAAATCCAGATCGGCTTCGACGAAGGCCGGGTAGTCGCCTTGGCTCCAGGTCTCCTCCCGGAGCGCCAACGCCTCCTCGATGGCGATGACGTCGGAGGGGGTACGGCGTGCCGCGGCGAGCTTGGCCGCCTCCACCTCCAGCGCCCGCCGCACCTCGATGATCTCCAGCAGCTCGGCGCTGCGCAGACGGCGCAGCATCGCGCTGGAGAGTTCGCTGGTCGCGCGGACGTAGGTTCCGTCGCCTTGGCGGCACTCAAGTAAACCGGCGTGGGTGAGTGCGCGTACGGCTTCGCGGACGGTGTTGCGCCCGACGCTTAGCTGTTCGGCCAGCGCCGTCTCAGTGGGAATCCGTTGGTCGACCTGCCACGTGCCATCGGTGATCTGGCCTTTCAGCTGGTCGATCACCTGGTCAACGAGTGAGGCGCGCTGTGCCGTGCGCAGAGTCACTGCAATGCTCCTGCCGAAAACCGATCATCGGATGATTCAATGAAAGGTAGAGAGTAATTATTCCCCTGCCCCGAAAACAAATCGAGGCAGGGATCGGCAGCTGACGGATATGGATCAACCAGTCGGCACGGCTTGCGTCGGTGCGGTACTGATCTCAGGCGAGGACGGGCGGAGGCCGATCGAACGCAGCGCACTGCGGTAGGCGGCGACCATCGCCTCGTGGTTCCCGGTCTGGCCGAACAGGTCACCGAGCTCGCGCCAGGCTTTGGCGGCTTCCCGGCTCGGGGGCACCTGATTGAGCAGCTGGGCGGCTGAGGTGAGCTCCGACCGCGCCGCCGCCTTGTCCGGTCCGGCGCCCACGAGGTGGGCGAGCCCGAGAACGATGTGCGCGGACACGGTCTCGACCCGCTCCGAGCCGTTGAGGAGCGCGATGGCCTCGTTCGCGAGGGAAACCGCCTGGGCGGATTCACTTCGGGCGACCTCGACCCTGGCCAGGACGATGAGGCAGCGAGCCTTGTCGGCGGGCCTGGTGAACGCGCGCTGGGCGGTTCTGATGAACGCCGGAACCCGGTCGACCACCGCCGGTTCCGCCCGCAGGGCGAGTTCCCCCAGCCCGAGGGCGATCTGCGCCAGTCCCTCGGTCACCCGGCTGTAGGCGCCGGCGGAGAGGGCTTCGTCCGCGAGGCGGACGGCGAGCGCCGGATCCTCGGACTCGGCGGCCTGCAGGCTCGCGTTCCACAGCCTGCCGATCTTTACGTCGACCGCTACCCCGTGCACGTTCGGTGTGGCGGCCAGGACCCGCTCGGCGAACGGAACCGAGTGCTCACCGAGATCGGAGGCGACGGCGATCAGCGCGACACCGAGATCCACGGCGTCCTGCCCGTACACGAGCTCCAGACGTTCCATCTGAGCGAGGGCGGCTGTGCCCAGCTCCCTGGCCCGCATGAGATCCCCGGCGCGCCGGTAGCATCTGCACAGCGCGATGACGATCGGAAGCTCGGCCAGTCGCTCGGGATGGTCGACGGCCTCACGCCGCAGCTGCTCGTACTCCTGTACGGCTTCGCCGATGCGCCCCCGGCGTTCCAGGGCTCGCGCGTGACCAAGCTTGGCGAGTGCGGTGATGGCCGCGCTGTCGTCGGCCGAGGTCTTGACGATCTCGGCGAAGCGCTCTTCCGCGGTGGCCGGATTGCCGTTGAAGAGTTCCAGTTCGGCATGTCGGAGGCCAAGCTCAGCATCGATCCGCTGCCGGGGCTCCACACCGTGGAGAAGGTACTCCGTGGTGCAGCCGAGCCGCTCAGCGAGTAAGCGGGCCACCACCGTGGTGGGGGTGCGCTTGCCGGACTCGATGAGAGAGATGTAGCTGTCGGACAGGCCGGGCCCAGCGAGCTGAGCCTGAGACAGCCGCCGACTCAGGCGAAGACTGCGAACGCGGTCGCCGAGTGAACCCAGACTGGGCATATGATCTCTCAGTGCAGGGGGAATGGTTGATGGTTGTATCAATCATGACATGAAGTGAACTCAACAGGTAACCCACCGTGAAGAATCTTCAGGATTCTCTTAGGTGGATATGTCGGTCAATCGTCCCCATCGTCCTTGCTTGGGAAGATCATGCCGCAGACTTCGAGGTATAGCTGTTCCGGGTAGGGAATGAAGGGCACGGTCCGCAGCGCCTGATCCTGGCCTGCGGACTCCATGACGAACTCGCCGTAGCCCAGCATTCGACCGAGGACCGACCGCTGGAAGCTCATGTCGGTGACCTTGCCGAGCGGCATCATGGCCACCTTGCGGGTGATCAGACCTGTCGTGAGAAGCATCCGCTGGGAGGTGACCACGAAGTAGTCCACCGACCACTCGGCGACCTTCCAGACAAATCTGATGAGGAGCACCAGCCACGCCCACCAGATGATGACCAGCGCGGTGTTGTTGTCGGAGCCGAGTCGGTTGCTCAGGATGCCGGCGAGGATAAGCCCACCGAAGACCTCGGCGACGGGTCGCATGAGCACCGCCGGATGGCGCCGGACGGTGATGACCTGGTGCTCGTGGGGGAGCAGGTAGCGGTTTACCGACGTCGGCGCCGAGTCGCCGGGCGTCACCAACCTCATGGCGTTAGTTCTGTGACGAAGCGCGACAATGACTCAGCGGCCGAGACCACCCCGCTTGCCGCGCTCTCTACCAGACCCGCTGCACCTGTAGGGTTGTTCAGCAAGTAGAAAGCCACAAACGCGATGGCTAGATAGGTAAGAATCTTCTTAACCGGCATGTCGGTCTCCCCTACACATTCACCCACTGCACCCACTGCTTAGAGTACCCATGAGGCCCGCTGGGTAAAGCATCTACGAACTCGCCCGTGTCGGGCTTTTTGCGTACCTGCGAGAACGCAGTGTGAACTGAGTCACTTCTGCTCCGCTGCTACCAGCGCCAGTACTTGAAGGTGCTTGCGGGCAATCCGCTCAACCAGTCCTGGCGGTGCTTCTCCGGTCACTTCAAGAGCTCCGTAATGTGCCGCGTCCACACAACGCGAGACCGTTGCAGCCTGGTGCACCTCGGAGAACTCTTCACACAGTGTGGCAACTATCTGGGCGTATTCCGCCTGATCGTGATCTGAGGTGTGGTTCATCTCGCTCCCTGAAACGGGTCATCGTTACTTCTCGTACCCGTGCGAGCACAGTATGTAACGACGGATGCTTCAAGCGATCGCCTTCGAAGAAATGCGATCAAGTATTTTGGCGGCTCAAACCACGCCGTACAGCCGATCGCCCGCGTCACCGAGACCGGGCAGGATGAAGCCCTGCTCGTTGAGCCTTTCGTCGAGCGCGGCCGTGACCACCCGGACCGGCTTTCCGGTGCCGTCGAAGGTCCTGCGCATCCGGTCGACACCCTCGGGTGCGGCCAGGAGGCAGATGGCGGTGACGTCCACGGCGCCCCGGGCGAGAAGGACCTCGACCGCGGCCGCGAGGGTCCCGCCGGTGGCGAGCATCGGATCGAGGACGTAGCACTGCCGGCCGGACAGGTCCTCGGGAAGGCGGGTGGCGTAGGTCTGCGCCTTGAGCGTGCCCTCGTCGCGGATCATGCCGAGGAAGCCCACCTCGGCCGTGGGCAGGATCCTGGTCATTCCGTCCAGCATGCCGAGGCCGGCCCGGAGAATCGGCACGACGAGGGGGGCGGGCCGCGCCAGCCGTACCCCGTGCGCCGTCATCAGCGGTGTTTCCACCGATACCGGGACGGTCCGCACGTCGCGGGTGGCCTCGTAGGCGAGCAGGGTCACCAATTCATCGGCGAGACGTCTAAACGTCGGCGAGTCCGTACGTACGTCTCGAAGAGCGGTCAGCTTGTGAGCGACGAGCGGGTGATCGACGACCAACGTCTCCATGAAGACTAAGGCTATCGGGTGGCGGCGGCCTGAGATTAAGCCGATCAGGTCTGGGAACGAAGTGAGGATGTGAACCGACCGAATTTGATCACAATTTGGCCGGTCGGCCCTACGAGGGGAGGCGGATTCTGGGACGATAGCTTTGAGCAGGACCACTGAGGCAGATAGGTCGGGCGGGTAATCGATGACGGATCTAGATGCGAACGACTTCGCTGTGGTGGTCTACCGGGAAGACGAGCGCTGGGAAGCCGAAATGCTGCCGGTGGCGCTCACTACCGATCTTCGTGGTCTGATCCACGCCCTCAGGCAGATGCCGGGAGACGGCGGGACGATCGGACTCGTGGCGATCGGCGACGACTTCTTCGTGGCACTGCGGGTGCTCGGGGAGAAGACCAGTGTCTTCCTCTCCGATCTCACCGCCGTCCTCGATGACTGGCCGCTCGCCCACCAGGTCTTGGAATACCTTGATATCCCTGTTCCCGACGATGATGATCTGGATCAGGTTCTCCCCGTCGGGGATCTGTCGATCTTCGCGGACCTCGGGCTCGACGAGATGGAGCTCGGGGCCCTCTCCGGAGATCTCGACCTCTACCCTGACGAGGTGTTGGCCAGTATCGCGACTCGGCTGGGATTCGCTCAGCCGTTCGAGCGTGCTGTGGATGCCGTCATAGGGTGACCGCGGGAGCCGGCCATGCCGTCAAACTTCAGCGAAGCACGACAGAAACCCTTTACCGCCGCCTTTGCCCGAACACCCAGAGGATGGGTCGGCGCAGAAGTCGATCTTTCTGACGCCGAAACCGAGGAAGACGTCGACGAGGCTGTCCGGGACGCGTTGGGACTGGGTGGCCTGATCTTTCTCTGCGCGGAGGTGGAGGAGGAATGGTTCGCCATAATCAGGCTTGAAAACGGGGAACAGGCCCGCGTGTTCGTCTCCGATGTTCAGACCGGACTCCACGACGAGGTCTACGAACTCATCATGGATCTCGCGGGAGCCGTACCCTCGGATGATCCCGATCTCGGCGTGAAGCCGGCCGGGGACGTCGACCTGCTCAGTGATCACGGCGTGGCCGCGGAGGAGCTGGTGGAGCTGAGCATGGAGGAGGGGATTCTCCCCGCCGACACCCTCTCGGTGATCGCCGATCGCCTTGGGTTCGCCGAAGAGCTCGATCGGCTGCGCTGATGAGCTTCACTGGGGCGATGGGCCTTGCGCTCACCCATGCGGCGAAAGCCGGCGACCACGGTGACGTACCCGTGGGGGCGGTCGTCCTGGACGCCGACGGCTTCGTGATCGGGGTGGGCGCGAACGAGCGTGAGCTCCTCGGCGACCCGACCGCGCACGCCGAGGTGATAGCGCTGCGGGCCGCGGCCAAGCACCTCGGGACCTGGCGGCTCGCCGGGTGCACCCTGGTGGTGACCCTGGAGCCCTGCACCATGTGCGCCGGGGCGGCGGTGCTCGCCAGGGTCGAACGTATCGTGTACGGCGCCGTCGACGAGAAAGCCGGCGCCGTCGGTTCCCTCTGGGACGTGGTCCGCGATCGGCGCCTCAACCACCGGCCGGAGGTCGTCTCCGGGGTGCTGGCCGAAGAATGCGCCGAACAATTACGGATCTTCTTCGCAGAACGTCGCGGATGAGCGAGGAGTGGTCATCGTCCGGTAAGCTGCTGGACGGTGAAGTCGCCTAGTGGCCGAGGGCGCACGCCTCGAAAGCGTGTGATGGTGCAAGCCATCCGTGGGTTCAAATCCCACCTTCACCGCCGCTGAAAAATGCCGCTGACCTGCGTGTACAGGTCGGCGGCATTTTTTGTTTCAGGATTTTGGGGCGTCGATTGGGGCGCCAGCGGGGACGGCGGAAGACCCGGTGGCGGTGGAGCCCACCTTCCGAAGGGAAGGAGCTTTATGCGCGATTTCCCGACATTTATCGTGATCGACGCGTGCGAGGTCCGCTACGAGGGGTGGCGAAGGCGACCTGGCCGGGGACACCGCCTGTACGCAGGAGTGACCGCGACGATGCGCCCAGGGGAGGTTCGGGCGACGCGCAGGACCCATCGGCGGCGCCCGCCGGGGCGACGTACGACCGGAAGGGCGCTCACATCACCTTGAGTGCGGAGCTGAAGGCGTCGACGGTGGCGTCGATGTCGGCTGAGGAGTGCTCGGTCGACATGAACCACAGCCCGCGGGGCACCATGTTGACGCCCCGGTCGAGCAGCGCCGCGTGCAGGCGGGACATCATGGCCCGGTCCGTCGCGGCGAAATCGCGATAATTTCGTACGGCGGAAGCATCCGTGAAGTACGTCTGGAACACCGGGCCGGGACCGTCCACCAGCAGGGGAACGCCGGCTTTGGCGGCTGCGGCGCGCAACCCCTCCATGAGTTCGGCCCCGGTCGAGAACAGGGTGCCGTAGACCGCCTCGCGCCGCCGGTCAAGGATGCGCAGGGTCGCCTCGGCCGCCGCGATGCCGACGGGGTGGGAGTTGAAGGTGCCGGCGTGGGCGACCTGGCCCGTGGAGATGTGGTCCATGACCTCGGCCCTGCCCACGAGGGCGGAGACCTGCATCCCGCCCGCCATCGCCTTGCCGAAGACCGACAGGTCGGGGGTGATGCCGAGAAACTCCTGAGCGCCGCCGGGTGCCAGGCGGAAGCCGGTGATGATCTCGTCGAAGACGAGCAGTGTGCCGTGTTCGCGGCAGAGGCGCTGAACCTCTTCCAGATAGCCGGGTTCCGGGGCGATGGCGCCGGTGTTGCAGAGGATGGGTTCGGCGATCACCGCTGCGAGCTGTCCGGCGTGCGCCTCCATCGTCCGGCGCAGTGCCGCGAGGTCGTTCCACGGGCAGACGATCAGGTCGTCGGCGTGGCCCGGCTGCTGCCCCGCCGTGCCCGGGACCGGGCGGGGGGCCTGCGCCGGGCCCGCCGCGTCGAGCGCCGGGTGGACGCTGTAGAGGACGGGGTCGAGCCAGCCGTGGTAGTGGCCTTCGAACTTCAGAACGCGGCTCCGCCCGGTGTAGCCGCGGGCCAGGCGCAGGGCGGCGTGGACAGCCTCGGAGCCCACCGTGTTGAACCTGACCCGTTCGGCGGAGGGCACCATCGCGCACAGCCGTTCGGCGACCCGGACCTCGGCGGCGTGCTGCGCCGAGTAGGCCATGCCGCGCACCGCCTGGGCCGCGACCGCCTCGGCCACCTCGCGCGGGCAGTGGCCGAGGAGCGCGGGCCCTTGGCCGAGGACGTAGTCGATGTAGACGTTGCCGTCGACGTCCCAGAGGCGTGAACCTTCGGCGTGGTCCACATACAGGGGCACGCCGGGCATCCGACGGGCATCGCTGGAGACGCCGCCTGCCAGGTAGCGCTGCGCCTCGGCGTACATCTGGCCGCTTTTGTGCAAGGTCCGGGTCATGGGGCCCATCAAAGTCCCGCTCGCGGCCGGCCGACAAGCAACTGCGCAAGGAGGCGGACGCCATCGCAAGGATGGGTCCTTGTGAGGGCGCGGCCGTGCTGGTGAGCTGAGACACATGTTTCTTGGGCGTATACGGCGGGCTGCCGCCGAGCCGGTGGAAGTGGTGGCCTGGCGGTCGGGCGGCGGGTTGCTCCCCCTCCGCGGGCTCGAGGGCGGCGACGACCCGGTGGCCGTGCTGGGCCACTACGGACTCGATCGGCTCTCGGAGGAGGTGGAGCGGCGCTGGGAGTCGGCGGACGAGCTGCTGGCCGAGGGCGCTGTGCTGTTCGAGCCGCCGGTCGCGACCTGTACGAAGGTGTGCTGCCTGGCGCTCAATTACGTGGAGCACGCCGAGGAGAGCGGGCTTGAGGTGCCGCCCGAGCCGGTGCTGTTCTTCAAACCGCCGTCCGCGCTGGTCGGGCACAACCGACCGGTCCTCGCCCCCGCCCGCACCTCGCACCTCGAGCACGAGGTGGAGCTGGCCGTGGTCATCGGTTCGGTCGTCCGCGACCTGCCGGTCGAGCGCTGGCGCGAAGCGGTGGCCGGCTACACGGTGCTCAACGACATGACGGCCAGGGACTTGCAACTGGCCAACATCGCGAGGAACGTCCCATGGGACCAGTCCAAGGGGTTCGACACCTTTGCTCCGGTCGGTCCGTACCTCGCGACTGTGGACGAGGTGCCCGATCCGCAGGTGCTGGACCTGACGCTTGAGGTCGACGGGGAGGTACGGCAGCGCGCGAACACCAAGCAGATGGTGTTCGGCGTCCCCCGGTTGATCGCGGACCTGTCGGACGGCATGACACTGATGCCCGGTGACCTGATCGCGACCGGCACGATCGCGGGGATCGCGCCGCTGCGCGAGGGCGATGTCATGAGGGCCACGGTCGGCGGCGTCGGAACCCTCGTCAATGAGGTCAGATTTCGGACCGCCTAAACCATAGATATCGGCGGCATATGTTCGTACCCTGGGTCGCATGGAGTACGCCGTGGGTGCCCTTGTCGACATCGACGACTACGTGGTCCAGTCCAGGGCGCGCGGGCCGCAGTGGGCCTCCGCGCAACTGGAGCGGGCCGAGCACGCGATCCGCGAGGTGACCGGCTGCGACCGGCTGCCGGCCGACGAGTGGCTGGTCGTGCTCACCGGACCCGACCCCGACCGGCTCACGCGCCGGGCGACCGCACTGGCCGAGGAGGTGCGCGCGCGTATCGGACGAGCGGGGAACCTCACCGCCACGGTCAGTCTCGGCCGGCCGGGACCCAGGGCGGAGTCCGAGGCCGAGGCCCGCCGCACCAACTCCTACAAGCTTCTCCTGGGCGGCGACCGCGTGATCACGGCGCCCGCGTGGGACGACCACCGGGTCGGTCCGCCGGTGCGGATCGAGGCCGAACTGGCGCGGGCCGTACAGACCGGCGACCGGCGCGCGGCCGCAGGCCTGCTGGCGAGCTGGGTGGACCGGTGCGCGCAGGAGCGCGACCTCGACCCCCGCGCGCTGCACCGGTGGCTCGTGGGCGAACTGCTGTTCATCGTGGACGTCGCGAACCGGCGGCGACTGGCCGACGGCTCGACCGACTGGGTGGACGCGTGCGAGCGGCTGCCGGTCTCCGAGCTGATGGCGGTGAGCACGATCCACGAGCGCTCCTACCTGCGGATCTGGCTGGAGGAGACCTTGGTGGGCATCGTGCCGCGCGCGTCACGCACGGATCGGAACATCCTGTCGACGGCGGAAAGCTACATGGCGGCGCATTACGCCGACCCGGGGCTGCGGCTGTCGACGGTCGCCGAGGCGGTGTCGGCCAGTCCCTACTACATCTCACACCTGTTCGCGAAAGAGCGGCGGACGACCTTCCTGCGGCAACTGACGGCGCTGCGGCTGCGACACGCGCGGGCGCTGCTCACCACGTCCACGCTGCCCGTGGACACGGTGGCCGTGCGATCCGGCTATCACAGCGCCAAGGCGTTTCGCGGGGTGTTCAAGCGGCATGTCGGATGCTCGCCGAGCGAGTACCGGCAATCGTATCGGCCGGAGCCCTAAGCTCCGGGGAAAAGCGGGGTTGACCTCCTGTGGACATCGCTGTCGACGGTGGACAGACCGGACTTCGCATCGGATTGGCCGGCGAGGGACGGCTGCTTCGGACCCATGAAGTGGCCGGCCTGTCCTACGCGGCCGGATCGCCGGTCGACGTGGTCACGTCGCGCGTTCTGGAGGCGTGGCGGGGTCTGGATCCGCCGAAAACCCGGCTCGGCTCGCTCTGTCTCGGGCTGACCTCGCTGCTCGGGACGGTCGCCGCCCACGAGGAACTGGCCCGGCGGCTGCTCGACGCCATCCCGGCGCGGCGCGTCCTGGTCACGGGCGACGTCGTGACCGCGCACGCGGGAGCATTCCAGGGGCGGCCTGGTGTGGTGCTGGCCGCGGGCACGGGAGCCGTGGCGCTGGGGGTGGGCGCCTGCGGCGCGACCAGGCAGGTGGACGGCTGGGGATTCCTGCTGGGCGACGCCGGAAGCGGCCTGTGGATCGGCAGCCGAGGCCTGGAGGCCGCCTACCGCGGGTACGACGGGCGCCTGGCGCCGGGGCCGCTCACCGCGCGGGCGCACGAGGTGCTCGGCGACCTCGGCCGCCTGCCGGAGCGGCTCTACCTCGCCGACGACGCGGTGGCGCGCGTCGCGGGCTTCGCCGTACACGTTCTCGAACTGGCCGCGGTCGACGAGACCGCCCTCGCCATCGTGGAGGCGGCGGGACACGAACTCGCCGACAGCGTCGCCGCCGCGGCCTGCTGCTTCTCGGGGACCGCGCAGGTGCCCGTGTCGTGGACAGGCCGCCTGCTGCGCGACCCGATCCTGCGCGCGGCGTTCGAAGGACGGTTGGGTACAAGGCTGCCGCAAGCCCGGATCGCCCCACCCGCGGGAGACGGGCTGACCGGTGCGGCCGTCATCGCCGCGACCGCGGGACTCGGGCGCTACCAGACGCTGGTCAGGAAGTTCGAGCGGTGAGAGACGGGTACGGCACGGCAGCGTGGGCGTCGGGGCATCGAGACAGGGGACCGACGGTGAGGATCGGCTATGGCGCGGCGCGGTTGGACGTGCCGGTCGGAAGCTCCATGGGCGGCTACATCGACCGGGTGGGAAAGTCGACCGGCACCCTGGATCCGCTGGAGGTGTCGGCGATCACGTGGTTCGACGGGCACAGGCGGTTCGCTCTCGTGGTGGCGGACGTCATCTGTGTGAACACGGACCTGGTCGCAGCCGCCCGAGCCGCCGTGCCGGAGGCCGGGCGGCTGTGGCTGGCCGCCACGCACACGCACGCCGGGCCGGAGACCGGGTGTGTGCCCGGTGGTTCGGCGACGCCGCAGCCGTGGTCGGCTCACGTCGTCGGGGCCGTGAGGCACGCCGTGGCCGCCTCGGTCGCCGCCGAGCGGAGCGCGTGGAGTGCCGGTGTGAGCGGCGGGCTGCGGGACGTCGGCGCGGACCGCAGCCTGCCGGGCGCCGAGGCGGTGGTGCCGCTGGACGTGGCCGCGGTGCGCGACGGCCTCGGCCGGCTCACCGGAGTGCTGGTGGTGCTTCCTGTGCATCCGACTGTGCTCCCGGCCGCCAACCGCAGGGTGAGCGCCGACCTTCCCGGCGCGGTACGGCGTGCGCTTCGGGAACGGCTCGGTGTCTGGGTGGTGGTGGCGACCGGCGCCGCGGGAGACATCAGCACCCGGCACACGCGGCGCGGCCAGGACGCCGCCGAACTGGAACGTCTGGGGGAACTCGTGGCCGACCGCTGCGTCGGACTCCTCGGCGGAGCCGACCGGCGGGCGACGGTACGGGAGACTCCCGAGGACAGCGGCGGGCCGGGGTCGGCATCGGCTCCGGAGGGCGCATGCGGAGAGGGCTCGCCGGGAGACGTGGACAGGCCCACCGTGGGGTGTGAGCACGGGGATGCCTCCCGGCCCGCCCCCGAGGCAGGGCTGGGGAGGGTGGCGTGGGCGGCTCGGGAATGCGTGCTCCCCCGCGCGGCCGGGCCGGGCGACCCGGCCGCGCTGCTGGCCGACCTGCGCGCGGCCTACGAGGAGTCGCTGGCGGCGGGAGACCCCGTGGCGATCCGCATGGCGCGAAGCCGCCTGGAGGGAGCCCGGGTCGCGACGACCCGGGCCCCCGGGTCGCCGCCGTCGGCGGACGCTCCGCCGGCCTCCGGCCCGACTGCCGACCTGCGGCCCGGCTTGGGAGCCGTGCCCGAAGGGGGGCGCGCCCTTTCCGGCATCGCAGCGGAAGTGGGTGTCGCCAGGCTGGGCGGGCTCACGCTCGTGGCGCTGCCCGGCGAGCCGTTCCTGGCCGTCCGGGAGCTCATCGGGGAGGCGGCCACCCCCGGTGGTGAGAGGGCTCACGAAACCCTTCCCGCGTCCGGTCCTGCGACCGAGCCCGCCGCCGTGGCCGCGTCGGGGTCCGCGATCGTCCTCGGGTACGCCAACGGCTACCCGGGCTACCTCCCGACGCGTGAGGCGTACCTGCGCGGAGAGTACGAGGTGCTCGCGGCCCGGGTGGCGGCCGGGAGCGCCGAACTGCTCGCGACAACCGCACGAGAACTGCTGGAGGAAACATGATCGACCAGACGGCCTACGCGGAGATCGTCCGGACCGCGATCGAGCGGGTGCTCACCGAGGAGCGTCACACGATAGCGCGTGCCGGTGAGATGATCTTCGACGCGCTGCGGAGGGGAGGGGTGCTGCAGACGTTCGGCACGGGACACTCCAGGGAGATCGCACTGGAACTGGTGGGCCGCGCGGGTGGCCTGGTGCCGGCCAACCAACTCGGCATTCGAGACCTTGTGTATTACGGTGACGCCTCCCCGCAGGACATCCTCGACCCCAAGATCGAGCGTGTGCCAGGCCTGGCCGAGCGCATCTGGAACCTGGCCGACATCCGCCCCCAGGACGTTTTCGTCGTCATCTCGAATTCGGGGGGCAACGCCGCGATCGTGGAGATGGCGCGGCTGGCGGTGGACCGCGGGCATCAGGTCGTCGGGATCACGTCCCTGGCGCACACGAGCCGGGTGCCCGGTGAGCGGCTGATCGACCTGGCGCACGTGGTCATCGACAACGGAGCACCGTACGGCGACGCGGTCGTCGAGTTGCCGTCGGGCGTGGGGGCGGTCGGCGCGATCTCCAGCGTGACGGGGGCACTCATCGCGCAACTGCTGGTGACGGAGGTCGTCGGCCACTATGCGAGGGCGGGTGAGGACGCGCCGGTCTTCATCTCGGCCAACACGCCGGTCGGCGACGACCACAATGACCGCTTGATGCTCGCTTACGGCTCCCGCGTTCGGCTGGGCGACGCGTGAAGTCGTAGCAGTCAGGTCCTTGATCAGCGACACGAACCCCTCCCTGTGTCACCCCGTTCTTGTCACTGCCATGGCCGCCGAGGACGTGCCGCTCGACGGAGGCTGTCCGCCGCCGGGCACGATGTCCGCGCTCACTCCAGGCGGGTGCGCGGGTCGAGCCGTGTCCCGCCCCCGAGGAGGCGGCCGGGTCGGTGGTCTGGGTGCGCCAGTCGATGCCCATGGACGACCCCGCTCGCTCCCGCGACATCGCCGAGGCTCCGGCCAAGGTGATCGGGGCGTGGAACGGCCGCCGACCCGCGCGGGCCGGCGGCCGTCCGGTCGGGTCAGGCTCCCTTCAGGAGCCGGGACAGGGTGATGAGGTGGCCGGAGTTCTCCGGGGTGAAGTTCGCGTACTTGTTGACCACCAAGGTGCGTACCTGCGGGTCGAACGCGGCGAGCTCGACCCAGGAGTGCAGGTAGTAGTCCATGTGGTCCTGGTTGTGCGGGATGCTTGGGTGAGGGGTGCCGTCGACGTAGCGGGAGAACTCGGGGGCGGTCACCGTACCGCTCCACATCTTGGTCGTGAACGTGTTCTTCAGCTTGGTCATGTCGTCGGCGGTGAACACGCTGCCCCGCCGGTGGAACTCCAGGAACGCCTCCAGATCCATGTTGGCGTGGGAGAGGTCTTCCTTCATGGTGGTGTAGGTGGCGTAGTTCCACACGTAGGCGGTGCCGGAGACGGTGAGGTCGTTCCTGGCCCAGTGGGCTATCCGGGTGGCCCGGTCGAGGTAGGCCGGGTCGGAGTTGACGGAGTGCAGCACCCGGAGCAGGTGGGCGAACACCAGCGGCATGTTGTACGGCAGGTCGTCGGAGGGGCGGGTGTGGCTGAACACATCGAAGTTGGGTGACTGCCGATAGAGGCCCTCAGTCGCCCCGATGGGATGCCAGGTGTTGCCGATGTAGGAGCTCAGCTGCCACCTCGGCACAATCTCGGTTTCGAGGAAGGTGCGGTACGAAGCCGCCTTGGTCGCGTAGGACGCCAGAGCAGGCGTCTGGTGGACCAGCCTGATGAACTCCGCCATGGGGAGGCCGATCATGCCGTCGTGGACGATGTAGGGAAACATTCCGCTCAGCTTGACGTCGTCGAAGTACGCCGACCCCGGCTTCGTGTAGTCCGCGTGCTCCAGCCAGACCGAGTAGGTCTGCCCGGCCGGCATCTCGCACACGGTCTCCTTGTAGGTCCACGTGGAGGTCGTGTACTCCAGCATGCAGACGGTCGCCGTCCCGTTCCGCAGCACGATCCTGCCGACGCTCTGGTCGGTGCGCTTGCCCCATCCGCGCAGCTTGTGCCGGGTGCCGCCCTCATAGGTGCTCGCGACTGTCTGGTGGAGCTTCTTCCACTTGTTCTCGCCGGCGACGATGCGCACCGATCTGCTGCCGGTCACATCGGGCGGCACATCCGTGGACCGGTAGACGTAGGTTCCGGTGTCCTGGAACCTGGTCCAGTTGGCCGGCAGCGTCGCATCGCCGGTCGTCGCCGTCTCGAAACCGGGATTGAGCAGTTCGACGGGGGAGTAGCGCGCCGTGGACCACCCGAGATAGCCGTCGCCGTCTAGGTCGTCCGCATCCGCGATGACCTGGTCGGTATGTGTGACCAGTTTGTCCAGCCACGCGGTGTTGCCCGTGACCGAGTACACATCGAGGTAGCTGCGCAGGATGTAGCTCTCGTTCCAGGCCAGATTGGCGCTGTCGGGGTTCTGATAGGCGGTGTGCCCGATCTGCGACTCCAGTGCGCTGTACTTCGTGAGCCACTCGCTCTGCGTGTCGTTGACGGCGGCGTTCGCCGCGGCGGGCGCATGCAGGCCGCTCAGCACCAGCGCCGCGGCGGCGATCAGTCTTCCGAGCATCACGCCCCCCGCCGCGGGTACCAGTTGAGGTAGGCCACGCACAGCAGGTACGAGCCGTACTGCGGTTCCACGGCCCTCGCCTCGTAGATGGATTTGGCGTGCTGGAAGACGTCGCGATCCCATGGCGCGGCCATCATCCAGCGCGGCGCCTGGAGGTACTGCCCCGCCGCGGCCAGCCCGCCTGTTCCGTCCACGCGCAGGAATGTCGTCGGCACACCGGCTGGATCGGTCGTGGCCATGTTCTTGCTGTAGCTTCGCGCGAACCTGCCCATGTCCAGGCCGCGGAATCCGAGTCCGCCCCGGTGGGCGAGGGCGGCGAACTCCACGTCGATCGCGCCGTGGCTGAGATCCTCGATCTGCTTGGCGCCACGACCCGACGGGGTGTACTCGGAAATCCCGTCGCTCGCGCTGAAACCCCGATGGGTGTGGCCGAACGTCGGCCAGTACGCCCAGGTGTAGGCGTCGTCGGCGTCCACCGTGAGCTCGCGGGCGAAGGTGCGTGCCATCCGCCGTACCCGGTCGGCATAGTGGCGCTCACCCGTGGCGGCGGCGATCTCGGCGTAGGTCTGGCCCAGTGCGAGCGACTGGTTGGTCGGCTGCTCGGTGCCGTCGTAGCCGAGCGGTGTGCCCTTGTTCCAGACGAAGTAGCCGCCGCCGTCATCGGTCTGCCGCCACTCGTCGTCGTGTACGGCTGCCGCCGCCTTGGCCGCGGCCAGGTACTCGACCGCCTTCTGGCGGTACTTCGCCACCTTCAGCAGGCGCCGGCTCCGCAGCACCAGCCGCGCGAACGACGCCATCGGGTAGGTGATCATCCCGGTGTGCACGGTGAAGACCACCGGTTGCGACACGAGCGGCGTCGCACCGTGAGCGGGAAGTGCCGTATCCCCGGCCTCGCCCACCGCCTTGGCCGTCACCAGTGTCGGCGTGGGATAGGCGTCGTTGATCCGGCGTACGGCGAAGTCCGGCGAGGCCGGGTCCGCCGACAGGTCGGTGAACGTGGCGGTCGCGCCGTTCCTGCTGTTGCGGACCTCCAGCGTGAACCGGTCCTCGGTGCTTCCCGCCCGCACGGTGGCCGTGGCCAGGTCGGCGTAGGTCTGCGCGCTGCGGACCTCCAGCACCGGCCGCCCGTCGCCGGACTTCAGCGTGGCGATTCCCACGGTGTAGGGGTGCATGGCCCGCCAGCCGGGTAAGGACCGCCCCCGGTAGTCGGTGACGCCGCGTACCGAGTCGCGGTTGGCGAGCACGAGGTCGATGTTGGTGATGAGCCGGTCGAGGTAGTGGGTGTCCTGGTACGCCTCATACATTCGGATGAACCCGGCCAGGACGTAGGACTGCCCCCAAGCCAGTGCGCCGTGCTCGTTGGTGTCGGTCGGCTGCCCCACGGTGCCGCTCGCGTGAAAGGTCCTGTCGAAGTGGTCGAAGGTCTCTCGGGTTGTGTAGTCGTAGGCGCTTCGCATGGCGGCGGCGCGAGCCGTACGCGTGGCGAGGCGGTCCGAGCCGGCGTATGCCGTACCCGTCGAAGCGGCGGCGAGGGCGCCCGTCATGAGCGCTCCCCATCCGAACTGTCTGCGTGTCAACATCGGTCGATCACCTCCGGCGGCGTCAGCCCTTGACCGCGCCGCGCATTCCTTCGAGAACGTGTCGTTGGAGGAGCATGAAGACGACGACGACCGGGATCATCGAGATGATCGTGCCGGCCGCCAAGGAGCGGACATCCGTGCCGGTGATGCCGGCGAGATAGGCGATGCCCAGTGCGATCGGATAGTTGGCTGAGTCCTTCAGCACCACCAGCGGCCACAGAAAGCTGTTCCACACCGAGATGAAGCCGAAGATCCCGAGGATGGCCAGAGTGGGTCTGGCCGCGGGGAGCATGACGTGCCAGAAGATGCGCAGCTCGTGGCAGCCGTCGGTGCGGGCGGCGTCCACGACCTCGCGCGGTATGGCGGCGAACGTCTGACGGAGTAGGAAGATCCCGAACGCCGACAGCAGACCCGGGAGGATCACCCCGGCGAAGGTGTCGGCCAGGCCGAGCTGCGAGACCACCAGGAAGCGGGGGATCAGCATGACCTCGGCGGGCAGGAACATCGTTGACAGGATCGCGAAGAAGAGCACGTTCCTGCCGCGGAAGCGCATCTGTGCGAGGGGGTAGGCGCAGAGCGCGGAGACGACGACGTAGGCCGGCACCATGAGGCCGACGTAGATCACCGAGTTGAGCAGGTAGCGCGGGAACGGGATCGCCGTCCACGCCTCTTTGACCCAGGTCAGCACCGGTGGCCTGGGGATGATGTCCGGAGGGAAGGAGAACACGGCCTGGTCGGCAGGTTTGAGCCCGCTCGACAGCAAGATCAGGAACGGGCCGACGAAGGCCAGCGCGATGGCGGTCAGCAGGATGTACATCCCGGCTCTGCGCAGCATTACGCCACCACCCGCCCCTTGCTGATTCTGTGGTTGAGGAAGGCCAGGCCGATCATGAGCGCCCACAGCACGAGCCCCATGGCGCTGGCGTAGCCCATCTCGTAGCGTTGGAAGGCGGACGACCAGATGTAGTAGCCCAGCGTGAGTGTGGCGTCCTGCGGTCCGCCCCCCGTCATGACGTAGATGGAGGTGAAGGACTGCATCGCGTCGAGCATCTCCACGGTGATCGCGACCGCGATGTAGGGCATCATCAGCGGCACCGTGATGTGCCGCAGTCTGACCCAGGGGCCGGCGCCGTCCACCTTCGCCGCTTCGTACAACCCGGCCGGGATCGTCTGCAGGCCGGCGAGGTAGATCATCATGTAGAAGCCCATGCTCTTCCAGCCCTCGACGAGCACCAGCGCGGGTAGCGCCCAGAACGAGTCGAGGAGGTACTGGATCGGCTGGTCGAGCAGGCCGACCGTGGTCAGCATCCAGTTGAGCACGCCTTGCTGGTGGAAGACGTACTCCCAGGCCACTCCCACCGCGACCATCGACGTCACGACGGGCAGGTAGTAGAGCATCCGGAAAGTCCTGATGCCGGGGAGCTTCTGGTTGACGAGTACCGCCAGCAGCAGCGGCACCACCACGAGGAGGGGAAACATCCCCACCAGGAAGAGTGCCGAGTTCAGCATCGACGTCCAGAAGCGTTCGTCGCCCAGCATCCTCGTGAAGTTGCCCATTCCCACGAACACGGGAGGGGAGACGACGTCGTACTTGAGGAAGGAGAGCTGGATGGCTGTGACGGCCGGCCAGGCGAAGAACACCCCGAACAGGACGAGTGCCGGGAGAGAGAACAGATAGGGGGTGTACCACCGTTGTCCAGGCAGTCCGGTGGTGGCCATCGGCATCACATCCTTAGAGCCGTCCTAAGAACAAATAAGGGCTGGCCGGAATTTGACGAAGCGTATAGTCGCTGCCTGGTGAGGTCAATGGGCGTGGAGTCTTGACGCAGACTGGTTCGCATGCCATTGTGCCGAAAGTGCCCATAAAGGACGGCCATATTCTCTAGGAGGTTGTGGCCATGCCCGCTCCCCCCCGCAGCGTTCTAGCAGCCGGCGCGCTCGCCCTGTCTCTCCTGGTCACCGGTTGTGTAGCCGGTACGTCGACGGAGAGCGCCGGGACCCCGGCCGGTGACCAGCCCTTCGAGGGCGAGGTCGAGTTCTGGACCATCAACCTGAAGAAGAACTACAGCGACTACATCACCGGGTTGATCACGGAGTATCGGAAGAAGCACCCCAAGGTCACCATCAACTGGGTGGACGTCCCCGGCCAGGAGAGCTCGACCAAGCTGCTCGCCGCCGTCGCCAGCGGCGACGTCCCCGACGCGGTCAACATCACCTCGATCGAACTCGGCCGCTTCGTCCCCTCACTCGAACCGCTCGACTCCCACTTCGGCCAAGCCGACCTCGCCGACTACCATGCCAACCTGGTCGAACCCCTGCGCGCCGACGGCAAGCTCTACGCCATCCCGTGGTACAACGGCGGCGCCCCGGTCGCGATGTACCGCAAGTCGCTGGTCGGCAAGGCCGGCTTCGACGAGAAGGCCCCGCCGACGGACTACGACCAGGCGCTCGCCCTGGCCGACAAGGTCTACAGCGAGACCAAGGTCAGCGGCATGAATTCCATCCCGGACGTCAACGTGCTGCGCTACCACGGGGTCGAACTGCTGTCCGCGGACAAGAAGAAGGCCGCCTTCAACACTCCCGAGGCGGAAGCCGTCCTGGCGAAGTTCAAGAAGAGCTACGACGCCCGCGGCATCGCGCCGGGTGCCATCTCCAAAGACGTCCGCAACATGCCGCAGACCCTGGAGAACGGCCAGCTCGCCTTCCAGCCGACGGCCAACGCCTCCCAGCTGCTCAACGTGCAGAAGAACGCCCCCGACGTCTACAAGGACCTCGCCGTCACCGAGCCGGTGCGGATGAGCACAGGCGGATATCTCCTCCTGGCCCAGCAGGTCTTCGTCGTGCCCAAGGCGTCGAAGCAGAAGAAGGCCGCGGCCGAGTTCATCAAGTTCTTCACCAACGGCGCCAATCAACTCGCCTTCTGCAAGATAGTGCCGATCTACCCGTCCACCGTCTCCTCCACCAAGGACCCGTTCTTCACCGCCGACGGCGGCGACGACGCGATGGCCACGGCCCGCAAGGTGATCGTGAAGGGCATGCCCAAACTGGAGTACAAGCCGCTCGGCACCGGCAAGGACGCCGAACTGGGCGAGCTCCTCCTGGAAGAGGTGAGGGCCTTCCTCCAGGGCAGCAAGAGCGCCAAAGAGGCGCTGGAGTCCGCAGAGAAGCAATGGAATGACGCACTTGCCTAAGCTCAGAATGGGGATCATCGGCGTCGGCATCATGGGCCGCGGCCACGCGGAGGTCCTCAACGCCCACCCCGAGGTCGAGCTGACCGCCGTCTCCCGCGCGCCGCTCGGCGACGCGGCCGTCTACACCGATTATCTGGACATGCTCGACTCGGGCACCGTCGACGCCGTCTCGATCACCACGCCTGACCACCTGCACGCCGACATGATGGTGGCGGCGGCCGAACGCGGGGTGCACATCCTCGTCGAGAAGCCGTTCACCACGACTGTGGAGGACGCCGACCGGTCCGTCGCCGCCATCCGAGACGCAGGCGTGGTCGCCATGTGCCTGTTCAACCACCGCTGGGTGCCCGCCTACGCCCAGGCCAAGGACCAGATGGCGCTCATCGGCGAGCCCGCCGTCGGCTATGCCCGCAAGGACGACACCATCCACGTCCCCACCGAGATGATCCGCTGGGCCGACCGCACCACCTGCGCCTGGTTCCTGTCGAGCCACGACATCGACCTGATGGCGTGGTTGTACGACGACGAGGTGGTTGAGGTCTACGCCGGCGCGCGGTACGGCAAGCTGCGCGGCCTGGGCATCGACACCCCGGACGCGATGCAGATCCAGGCCCGCTTCAGCCGCGGCGCGATCGCCACCTTCGAGTCGGCCTGGATCTATCCCAACACCTTCCCGACCATGGTCGACAGCTACGTCACGGTCGTCGGTGAGGACGGCGTCATCCAACTCGACCGCCAGAAGGAGAACATCCAGCTGGCCACCGCCAAGTCCTACACCTATCCCCGCAACATGCTCCAGCGCCTCGTCCACGGGGTCCCGGCCGGGGCGTACCGCGACGCCATCCACCACTTCGTGGAATGCGCGCGCACCGGGACGCAGCCGCTCATCTCCGTGGAGAGCTCCCGCCATGTGACCGCGGTGCTCGCCGCGGCGCACGAGTCCGCCAGGACGGGGCTGCCGGTGAGGGTGCGATGACCACGGGCACGCCGGCCTCCGTGGAGAAGCCGCCGCACGTCCACGAGACCCGCATGCGGCACATCGCCGACGACGACCTGCTGGCCGCCTTCGGGGCGTCCGGCCTCGCCGAACTCCGCCGTCGCCCGCGCCCCGCACCCGCCTGGGACCTCACCGAGGACCGTACGGCGGAGGCCCGTGAACTCGTCGGCCGGGACGTCGACTTCCTCGACAGGAGCCGAGGCAGATCGCGCCTGTACGGCTTCCACTACCTACGCTGGATGATGCCCCTGGTCTCGACCTACGCTCAGACGGGCGACCCGGTGTACGCCGCCGAGTGGGACCGGCTGTTCACCCGGTGGTACGACACCCGGGACCTGGTCGTGGGCGACTGGCCCGGGCTCGACGTGGTCTGGTACTCCCTCGGGGTGTGGGCCCGCTCGATGCACGTCAACGCGGCGCTGACCGTTTTCGCCGAGGAGCCCGCCCTGAGCGACGGGTGCTGGGCGCGGATGCTGAAGACCGTCGTCGGCGGCGCCCGGTGGGCCGCCGAGGAGCACGACCGGTTCCGGCACGGCAACTGGCAGTTCGTCTGTGCCTGCGAACTGCTGCACACCGCCACCCTCTATCCCGAACTCGCCGAGGCCGGGACGTGGGCAGCCGTGGCGCGCGCCCGTGTCTTCGAGCACCTTGAGCGCGACGTGCGTGCGGACGGGGGCCACCATGAGCGCTCACCCGGATACCACGTCATGTGCCTCACGGCGTTGCGGCGGGTGGCCGCCCTCGACCCGGCGATCGCCGGGCACCCCACGTTCGACACCATGCACGAGTGGCTGGCGGCGCTCACGACCCCCGGGGGCTGGGTGCCGCACCTGCAGGACAGCGGTGTGGTCTGGCCGGACGACCTGCCTCCCGGCGGACCGCCCGTCACACCCCCCGCCGACTCGCGGCTGCTGGACGCCAGCGGATACGCGATCATGCGCTCGGGCGAACTGCACACGGTCGTCAACTACGGGCCCTACGTCGGACACGAGTTGGAGCCGCACAGCCACCACGCCGCGCTCGACTTCGTGCTCTCGGGGTGGGGGAGACCGCTGGCCTGGGAGGCGGGCGGTCCGCCCTCCTACGACGACCCCGCCTACTACGACTGGTACCAGGCGACCAGGGGGCACAACACGCTCCTCGTCCCCGGCCAGGACTACGTCGAGGACCGCCGGGCCGAACTCGACCTGTTCCACACCGGCGATCACGTGGACGTCTTCGCCGGGCATCATCACGGCTACCGGCAGAGGCACGACCGCAGGATCGTCTTCGTCAAGACCGAGCCGTCCTACTGGCTCGTCACCGACACGATCGGCACCGAGGCGGTCTGGCAGCTCCACGGCCTCGAACCCTGGCGCGAGCACGGCGCCGGCTACGTGAGCGGCCGGCTCCATGTTCTGCCCTCCGCACCCCCTGACGAGGTGGTGCTGGGCAGCGGCCCCGCACGCGTGCCCGACCCCGGCACCCGTACCGCGGAGTACGGGGAGATCCACTCCCTGGGGCTGCGCCGAGGCGACGGCCGATTCACCGTCGCGATCCTGCCGTTCGCCGAAGGGCGACATCCGCCCGACGCCACCGTGACCGTCGACTCGACGACGATCACGGTGACCGTCGACGGCGTCACCGACACCTTCACCTCCTCCGGTTGGAGCCGGGGGAGCCACTTCGAACCCTGGGACGACGCATGAACAAGGACCGGCCGGTCCTGATCGACGCAGACGCTCTGCTGGGCCGCCACCCGCGCCGTGACGTGGGAGGCGGCTCAGCCGCGGAACTGCTGGCCGCCATGGACCGCGTGGGAATCACCGCGGCGCTCGTCGGCAACGTGACGTCCTGGCTGCACGATCCGGCCCGCGGCAACCGCGACCTGCTCGGTCTCGTCGAACGCCATCCGAGGCTGAGCCCCTGCTGGGTGCTGCTGCCCGACACCTGCGGGGAGGTGGGCCCCGCCGCCGCGTTCGCCGACGGCGCCGCCGCCGCCGGAGTCCGGGCCGTGCGTGCCTACCCGCGCGACCACGGATACGATCTCGCCGGCCGCGACATGGCGCCCCTGCTGGCCGCGGTCGAGTCGGTACGGCTTCCGCTGCTCCTGGACGCCGGCCAGGTCGGCTGGCCGACGACGGAGGCGATCGCGAAGGCGCATCCGCGTCTGCACATCGTCGTCGGCGGCGTCGGATACAGGATGCTGCGGCAGATCGCCGGCGTGCTCGACAGGACGGCCAACGTGCACATCGGGCTCGCGGACCTGTCATCGCACCGGGGCCTGGAATGGCTCGTGGAGCGCTTCGGCGAGCGGAGGCTCGTGTTCGGCACGGGCGCACCGTATCGCGACCAGGCCGAGGCGGTGACCAGGCTGCTCTGGTCGGAGCTCTCCGACGCGCAGGTGGCGGCCATCGGCGCGGGCAACCTGCGCCGGCTTACCGAGCAGGAGGCCAAGGCGGCGTGAACTCTCTGGCGACGGCTGTGTGGGAGCGGCGACCCCAGCAGGCCATACGCATTGTCGACGCGCACGCGCACGCCGGGCCGTACAGCCTGTTCTTCATCCCGGAGCCGGATCCCGGTGGGATGCTGCGGGTGATGGACCGATGCGGCGTCGCGCACGCGGTCTTCTCCAGCCACCTCTCCATCCAGGCCGACGCCGCGGCGGGCAACGCGCTCACGGCGGCGATCGTCGCCCAGGCGCCCGATCGTTTCACCGGCTATCTCACGGTCAACCCCTGGCAGGACCCGGCGGCCGAACTGGTGAGGTGGGGGGACGACCCGCGCTTCGGCGGCATCAAGCTCCATCCCGACCTGCACGACTACCCGCTCGTCGGATCGCGCTACGCCGGGGTGTGGGAGCACGCCGAGGAACGCGGATGGCCGGTGCTCACGCACACGTTCAGCGGCTCGCCGTACAACGACCTGTTCCACGTCGAGACGGTCGCCGCGCGGCATCCGGGCGCGACGATCCTGGCCGGGCACTCCGGGGTGACGCCGCTTGGCATCGAGGCGGCGATCGAGGTCGCCAAGCGTCACGACAACGTGATCCTCGAGGTGTGCGGTTCGTACAACACGGGGACGGACATCGTGCGCATGGTTCGGGAGGTGGGTGCCGACCGGGTGGTATACGGTTCGGACTTTCCCTTCATCGACCTCAGGATGTCGCTGGGGCGGATACTGTTCTCAGGACTCACGGACGTGGAGAGAGCGGCGGTGCTGGGAGGGACCATCACCAGGCTGCTCGGCGGGAATGGGATGTGACGTGGAGCGCCTGCGATCCAAGATTGCGATCGGAGTGGTCGGGCCACATGACCTCGTCGAACAGATCGTGCACATCGGCGCGAGCCTGCCGTCGGCGGCTTCCTTCCGGTTGGTCGGGGCGCCGCACGCGGGCGAGCACGAGACGCACGACAGACTCTCCAAGATCATAGGCGGCATAGACGTCGTGCTCTTCACCGGACCGCTGCAGCACGACCTCGCCAGGCAGTCGGGTGACCTGCCCGTGCCGGCGACACATGTGCAGGTCAGCAGTGGCGGGCTCTACGCAGCCCTGCTGCGCGGGGTGCTGAGATACGGCATCGATCCGGCCAGGGTCAGCGTGGACTCCGTCGCGCCCGACGATGTCGCCGAGGCGTACGAGGAGATCGGGGTGTCGATGTCGGGCGTGCATGTGTCCGAATACCTCCGGCCGGAGTCGGTGCGTGCCTTCGTCGGTTTCCACGAGCGCCTGCACAAGAGCGGCGCCACCACCGCGGCCCTCACCACCGTCAGGTCCGTCGCAACCCGGCTGGTGGAGGACGGCGTCACCGCGCTCCGCATCATGCCGACCATGCACACGCTCCGGCAGGCCATCGACACCGCGGCACTGCTCGGCACCGGGAGCCGGCTGGAGGAGTCGCAGATCGCGATCGTGCTCGTGGAGCTGGCCGCCTCCGCCAGGCCCAGTCATTCGGGGCCGGGCAACTATTGGCAGCAGGAGCTCAAGCTGTCCCTCCACCGCGCGCTGCTGACCGACGCCAGGCTCATGGGCGCGACCGTCACCCCCCGTGAGGAGAACACCTACGTCGTGACCACCACCGTCGGGGCGCTGAAACAGGCGACGGAGGGATTCCGCGTGGCCCCCTTCATGGACCGGGTGCGGGCCGACGTCGGGGTCGCGGTCGACGTCGGCCTCGGCCTCGGCCACACCGCGCGCGACGCCGAGGCCAACGCTCTGACGGCCCTGGAGCGTGCCCGCGGCTCGGACGCCGCGGCCGCCTACCTCGTCGGCGACGACGGCACCTCCCTGTCCCTGCCGCTACGGCAGCGCCGCAAGGTCGAGGCCGAGCCCGAGGTCGAGTCCAAGGCGGTCAAGGTGCGCGACCGCCTCCTCAGCCACCTCGGGGACGACCCGGAGGCGATGGTGGTCGACGCGGAGATCGTCGCCGAGATTTTGGGCGTCGCCCAGCGGAGCGCCAGACGGGTGCTGCAAAACCTCGTCGAGGAGGGCCTCGCCTGGGCTCTGCCCCCCGCCAAGTCCCCCCACGCCGGCCGCCCGCGCCAGCCGTACCGGCTGGTCAACGGCTAGCGCACCCTGGGCGGGGCGGTCCGGTGATTGCGCGGCGCGGACAGCAGGAGGAACGTCTCGGCGTACCTCCGCGGCGCTGGGATCGATGTGCGCGGTCGGCCGGAGCTCGGGGCTGCCAGGTAGTCGAGGGGGACAACGCCGCTGCCGTTGGAGGTGCGGGCGCCGCCCTGTCAGTCGGCGGATGTCAATCCTGGCGGGATGCAAGTCAGGCCCAAGTCCACGCGGACAAGATCCTCTAGGCTGCTGGCCGGTGAAGTCGCCCAGTGGCCGAGGACGCACGCCTCGAAAGCGTGTGATGGTGCAAGCCATCCGTGGGTTCAATCCCACCTTCACCGCCATGCCGTCCGAGCCGCTCGGCTGACCGGCGCCTGGGATGCGTGAGCACCGTCTCAGGCCGACTGTACGGGGTAGGGGACATCGTCGATCTCGTACTCGGAGCCGATGGTGCTCACCCGATCGCCCCCGGCGGCATCACCGACACCGACGAGGGCGGGTACGGCAAGGGCCGCCAGCAAGGCCAGCAGTGCCGCGGGTCGCTTGAACGTCGCGAAGTCCATACCCGGCAGTGTGCGTGCGGCCTCTTGTGGATCACTGGAATCGGGAGTATCCCCCGCTACCTCAGTCGGCGTGTTGTCGGTGTGGGGTGGCGCGGTGGCGGGATGTCAATCCCAGCGGATGTAAGTCAGGCCCAAGTCAGCGCGGACAGAATCCTTCCCGAAATCGCCCAGGGGAGGAAACCGTGCCGGTACGGCTTCTCCGCCCCGGGAAACACATTGCAAGGAGAAATGTCATGCGAGCACGCAGAGTCGTCGGCGTGGTGTCCGCCGTCGCCTTGGCCAGTGGACTTCTCACCGTAGCGCTTCCGGCCGCAGCCGCCGCGCAGTCCGAAACGGTCACCGTCTCGGACAGCAAGCTTCTGGCCGCGGGAACGGGCGGTTCCGTGTTCCTCAAGTGCCCCGCCTCCCACCCGTACATGGTGCCGCGTTCGGGGCAGTGGGGCACTACGGGCCCCTTCACCAGCGTATGGACGCCGCCCGCTGGATTCCCGGGCTACATGCAGCAGGCGACGTACTTCTTCAACAACACCAGCAACGCGGCCGTACAGATTTCTGCATGGCAGAACTGCACCACTGTGAAGCCGTTCTAGGGTCGGCACGAGTGGATCGCTGAGCACCTCCTCTCCGGGAGGTGCTCCCGCGAATCACCGCGAACCGAGTCGGCGGAAGACCGGATCCGGCAGGTGGCCGCGGACGATCGGCCTGGCCCGCGGGCACGGCGGCACGGATCCTCAGCTGAGCGCCGCACAGGCGGAGCAGCCTTACGGACGACGCGGATCAACCGGGCGGAGAATCATCACGTGCGGCGTAGGCCGAGCCGGAGGGCGACCGCGACGAACCAGATGAAGCCGATGAAACGGCCGAGGGGCACGAAGAAGGTTCCGCCGAAGAAGAGCCAGGAGAACACCGAGAGCACGGACAGAGCGCCGATCGCGACTCCCAGCCAGCCCAGCCAGCCGGGCAGGATCCGGGTCCTGAGCGCGAGGAAGGACCCCACACCGACGAAGATCCCGAGGGTCGCGACGTGCGCGGGTCCGCCGGTGATGAACCCCAGGTCCATCACCATCCGGAAGACCCGGAGATCGGCCACGGTGCTCGGCCGGGACAGCACCCACTGCGCGCCGGCGGACAGCAGGAGGAACGCGGCCCCCACGGTCCCGGCGCCCTGGATCACTCCGGTCCAGGGGTTCTCCCCGTGCCGCCGTACGGCCGCGGTGAACAACGGGACGAAAACCAGGAGCGAGATCGCGGCGAGGACGTGGAAGAACGGCGTGAGGACGCCGGGCACTCCTCCGGCGGCGAGGTACCGCTCGACTTCGGCGTCGGTCGAGTAAGGGATGGGCGCCTCGGGGGAGGCGGCGAGCAGGCCGGGCACGAACATCGAGGCGAGGAAGAGCACGGCGTAGGAGGCACCGCTGAGCAGGCCGAATGGTCGCGGTGCCGTGGACGTGGTCATGGGGATCTCCAGAGTCGTGACGACGACCTCGAGATCGTGATGTGCTGTCGCCTGAGTTGATCACAACCCTCGGTCGCGGGTCGTCTCAGCCTGTCCGCCGATCGATCGCCGCACATCGCCCGGCCGGAGTATCCCTTGCTACCTCAGTCGGCGTGTGGTCGGTACGGGGTGGCGAGGTGGTGAGCGCCGAGTCGCACAAATGAATGTGCACGGCCGGTCGGCACTCGCCGTTGCCAGGTAAGTCGAGGAGGACAACACCGCTGCCCTCAAGGGTGCGGGCGTTGCCGTGTCAGCTGGCGGGATGCAAGTCACGCCCAAGTCAGCGCGGACAGAATCCTTTCCGAAATCGCCCAGGAGAGGAAATCGTGGCGGCACGGCTCCCCTGAGGAACGAATTGCAAGGAGAAATGTCATGCGAGCACGCGGAATCGTCGGCGTGGTGTCCGCCGTCGCCCTGGCCGGTGGACTTCTCACCGCGGCGCTTTCGGCCGTAACCGTCGCGCAGTCCGAAACGGTCACCGTCACGGACAGCAAGCCGGTGGCCACGATCCGCGGCAGCCTGGACGTAGGCTCAAAAGGCCCGACGTTGTAGTAGAAATCGTGATGTGCTGTCGCCTGGGTTGATCACGACCCTCGGTCGCAGGTCGTCTCAGCCTGTCCGCCGGTTGATGGCCGCGCATCGCCCGGCCGGAGTATCCCCCGCTACCTCAGTGGTGAACCCCGAGCCGCGCAAGTGCGGTGGGTTCAGACGGGCGCCCGCCGAGGTGTTGTCGGGCGACACGGTGCCGTACCCCGAGGCGGGCGTCTCGGCGTATCCGCGCGGCGCCGGGATCGATGTGCACAGTCGGCCGGAGCTCGCGGCTGCCAGGTAGTCGAGGAGGACAACGGCCCTTCGGGTTTGGGCGTTGGCGGCGGGATGTCAATCCTTGCGGGATGCAAGTCAGGCCCAAGTCAACGCGGACAGAATCCTCCATGAAATCGCCCAGGGGTAGAAACCGTGCCGGCACGGCTTCCCAGTCCCCGGGAAATGAACTGCAAGGAGGAATGCCATGCGAGCACGCGGAATCGCCGGCGTGGTGTCCGCCGTCGCCCTGGCCGGTGGACTTCTCGCCGCAGCGTTCTCGGCCGCAGCCGTCGCTCAGTCCGAGACGGTCACCGTCACGGACAGCAAGCCGATGGCCACCATCCGCGGCAACCTAGACGTGATCACAAAAGGTCCGTCGTGATGTGTGCAAGGAGAAATGTCATGCGAGCACGCAGAGCCGTCGGCGTGGTGTCCGCGGTCGCCCTGGCCGGTGGACTTCTCGCCGCAGCGTTCTCGGCCGCAGCCGTCGCTCAGTCCGAGACGGTCACCGTCACGGACAGCAAGCCGATGGCCACCATCCGCGGCAATCTGGAGATAGTCGTAAAAGGTCCAGCTTTGCTGTAAAGGTCCGGGATTGTGATGTTCCGGCGCCTGGGTTGACCACGATCCTCGGTCGCAGGTCGTCTCAGCCTGTGCGCCGGTTGATCGCCGTGCATCGCCCGGTCGGAGTATTCCCCGCTACCTCAGCCGGCATATCGCACCGGCCCCCGAAAGCGGTCAGGGGTTGTCGCCGAGCTCCAGGACGCGGGCGTGAAGGACGGATCGCTGGTGGAGGGCGGCTCGCAACGCGCGGTGGAGCCCGTCCTCAAGGTAGAGCTCATCCCGCCATTGGACGACGTGAGGAAACAGATCCCCGTAAAAGGTGGAGTCTTTGGACAGAAGCGAGTGAAGGTCCAGCACCGCCTTTGTGGTGATCAGTGTGTCGAGGCGGATCTGCCGCGGCGGAATCTGGGCCCAGTCTCTGGAAACCAGGCCGTGTTCGGGATATGGGCGAGTATCGCCGACCATCTTAAAGATCACGGATATGAGTCTAGGGCACCGGTCTGGAACGGTGCCGCGTGAGCTGCCTGCGGAGAAGGTGTCGCCCATCCCGCTTGCCACCAAAGCATCGCGAGTCAATGCGGCGTTCACCGTCTCCGCCCGGGCCGAGGTAAGCGGCCCGGGTGCACGGATGAGCTTCTCAGCAATCAGCCGGAATGGTACCTAAGGGTGTTCTCGTAAGCTCCCACAGAATCAGGGCTTCTCACCTCAAGGGGTGTATTTGAGCGGAAAGTTCAATGCTGTGCTGCAGACGGCCGCTATCGCGTTGTTCCTCATCCTGAGGGGGGCCGGCATGGGCTGGCTACTGTTGTTCTTCATCCTCACCGTGATCGGCCCGGTGATCCTCCTCACGCACCTCGTCACCGCTCTCGTCGCCGCCAGGCAGGCCGCGCTCTCCCCGCTCGCCTCCTGGGGCTGGGGGCTGACCGCGTTCTTCCTTCTGCTGGTCGGGCTGGTGCTGCCTGACGTCGGCGACAGCGCCGGAGGATGGGTTCCCCTGCTAGGCGGGGAGAAGGTCTACGGCACCGCCTTGAACGTGTTCTCCTGGGCGGGCCTGATCGGCATCGTGGGCTACCTCGCCTCGCTGATCGTCGCCTGGGCGGGTATCAGTCGCAGCCGCCCCTCGGCGGCCGGGGGACGCTGACCGGGAGGTGCGGCAAGCCGCTAGAGCCAGTGCTCGCCGTCGGCTCTCCAGAACTTCACGGAGCGCGGCGTTCACCGTCTCCTCCTTCGTACCGGTGCCGAGTACCGCGGCAACCTCGGCGACCAGGCGGTCGTCCAAATCGATCACGGTTTGAGTCATCGGGCACCTTTCTCAGCGTGTGTATCGAAGCAGAGCGGGTCTGCCGACGGCTCTTTTGCAGCCCCTCGCCTTCAACGGCAAGGTCGAGGTGTGGAACCCCGCCACCTGCGAACGGATCGGTGCGGCCAAAGGCGCCGACGGCGGGCAGTTGCGGTTTACGGTGCCAGTGACGATCAGTGGGCGGCCGTACGACCCTGGGGCGCGCAGGCCCGGATAGCAAAAGGCCCGGTCTGGAGTAAGACCGGGCCTTTGTGCTGCCTCAACCAAGCGCGGAGGATACGAGATTCGAACTCGTGAGGGGTTGCCCCCAACACGCTTTCCAAGCGTGCGCCCTAGGCCAACTAGGCGAATCCTCCGTCGCACAGCTTACCGGTATTTGCGGGTGCGTGTTCCACAACGGCAGACGCGGAGTTGAAGCGACCTTGAGCGAAGCGGGACACGCGACCCTCGAAGACGGATAGACTGCGAAGCGGACCCCTCGCATGGCGTCATCCTGTGAACCTCCCCAGGGCCGGAAGGCAGCAAGGATAAGCGGGCTCTGGCGGGTGTGCGGGGGGTCTCTTTCAGTTTGATCGCCGACCCGCCGGACGGGGTTCCCGATGAGCCTTGCGCTGTATCGCAAGTACCGGCCCGGGACCTTCGCCGAGGTCAAGGGCCAAGAGCATGTCACGGATCCGTTGCGGCAGGCCCTGCGTAGCGGCCGCATCAACCACGCCTACCTTTTCAGCGGCCCGCGTGGGTGCGGGAAGACGTCGAGCGCCCGGATCCTCGCCCGCTCGCTGAACTGCGCGCAAGGCCCGACCCCCGATCCGTGCGGGGTGTGCGATTCCTGTGTGGCGCTGAGCGCCACCGGTCCGGGGCACCTCGACGTCATCGAGATCGACGCCGCCTCGCACGGTGGCGTGGACGACGCCCGTGACCTGCGGGAGCGTGCCTTCTTCTCGCCGGTATCGGCCCGTTTCAAGATTTACATCATCGACGAGGCGCACATGGTGACCCGGGAGGGTTTCAACGCGCTGCTCAAACTCGTCGAAGAGCCGCCACCGCACCTGAAGTTCATCTTCGCCACGACCGAGCCCGAGAAGGTCATCGGGACCATCAAGTCCCGGACCCACCACTATCCCTTCCGCCTGATGCCGCCAAGCACGCTGCGCCAGCTGCTGGAGGAGATCCTGGGCTCGGAGTCGGTGCCGTACGAGCCCGCCGCGCTGCCGCTGGTGGTACGGGCGGGCGCCGGCTCCGCCCGGGACTCCCTGTCGATCCTGGACCAGCTGCTGGCCGGCTCGGACGAGGCGGGGATCACCTACGCGCGTGCGGTCTCCCTGCTCGGCTACACCGACGCCGGGCTGCTCGACGAGGTCGTCGACGCGTTCTCGGCGGGCGACGGCGGGTTGGTGTTCAAGACGGTCGAGCGGGTCGTCGAGGGCGGGCACGATCCCCGGCGGTTCGCCGGAGACCTGCTCGAACGCTTCCGCGATCTGGTGATCCTGGCGAACGTCCCGGAGGCGGCTTCCAACGGCCTGCTCGACGCGCCGACCGACGAGCTCGAGCGGATGCAGGCGCAGGTCGCCAAGATGGGCGTCGCCGAGCTGACCCGGGCCGCCGAGGTTTTCAACGCCGGTCTGACCGAGATGCGTGGGGCGACGTCGCCCCGGCTGCTGCTCGAACTGATGTGCGCGCGTCTGCTTCTGCCCGCCGCGACGCGGGACGAGGCCGCGCTGCTGGCCCGGCTCGACCGGCTTGAGCGCGGGGTCTCCGGCTTCGCCGTACCGGCCTCGGGGGGATCGGTGCCGACGACGGCCGGCCCGGCCGAACCCCGGCAGGCCATCCAGCCGGTCGCGCCGGCGCATCCGCACTCCGAACCGCCCGCTCCGGCCCCGTCGGCTGCGCCGTCGTGGCCTGAGGCCCGTACCGCGGTACGACCTTCCGGCGACCGGCCCTCGGCGCCGGAGCCCACCTCCTCGGCGCCGCCCGCGTCGGTTCCCGGGGGGTCCGGGGTGGGGTCGGTGCAGCAGGCGTGGCCGCAGATCCTGGAGGCCGTCAAACGCCGGCAGCGGGTCGCCTGGGGCTTGATCAACGCCGAGGGGCGGCTGCTCGGCGTGCAGGGAAACACCATCACGCTCGGCTTCAAGCTGCCCGGCACGGTCAAGGGCTTCCTCGCCGGCAACCGCGAGGCTCCGCTCGCCGCGGCGCTGCAGGACGTCCTCGGCGGTAAGTGGCGGGTCGAGGTGGTCGTCGGCGGCGACGGACCGCCGTCCTCCGGCTCCTTCCCGCAGAGCCGGGCGGGTACGGCCTCGGCGTACACCGCCGGCTCACCGGCTCCCCAGCGCGCCTCGGCCGCACCGGATACGTCGGCCTCCGGCCCTGCCGTGAGGGAGGCCGCTACCCCGGTACGGGCCACGGTGTCGTCCGTACCGCCCACGAGCACGCTGCGGCCGACGCCGAGCCCGTCCGCGCCGGGAGCGGTCGGCGGTGGCGGTACGGCCGATGATTTCGACGAGGTCGACGAGGTCGATCCCCTCAACGACTCCGACGCGGAGGTGACCGGGGTTACGGGCATAGCCCTGGTCGAGAGGGAGCTCGGGGGTCGCGTCATCGGTGAGATCGATCACGCGTAGCCCGTCGGCCGCCGCCGGTTGGGCGGTTTTCGGGCCGTGCCGTGCTCTCGGGGCGGGCCGTGCGCCGGCTGATCGCTGTGGTATGCGCTCCCGATGGGGCGGGAACCGGCGCATCGATCATCCGGTGACGCCCGGACGGCGGCTCCGTATGGAACAACACACGGTGAGTCGGCTGCGCGGTGCCACTGGAGCGGTAAAACCCGTAGTCTCGTGACACGGAGCGGCAGTCGGCCCGGGGAGGTGCGCGACGTGGTGAACGGACCGGTCATCACGGGTGTCGTGCCCTGTCACGGGCCGGTGCGGGCCCCTGAGAGTATGTGGATCGGGAGCGACCGGGAAAGCATGAGGAGCGCACGACAGTGAATCCAGGAGACGTCAACCTCCAGCAGATACTCGAGCAGGCGCAGCTCATGCAGCAGCAGCTTGTGAGTGCCCAGCAGGAGCTCAACGACGCCGAGGTCGCGGGTACCGCGGGTGGTGGTCTGGTGACGGCGACCGTCAACGGGTCGGGAGAGCTTCTGGAGCTGCGTATCGACCCCAAGGTCATCGATGCGTCGGACCCCGAGGAGACAGCCGAGACGATCGCCGATCTGGTGATCGCCGCGGTCCGGGACGCGGTACGCGCCGCGGGTGATCTCCAACAGCAGAAGCTCGGCCCGCTGGCGCAGGGACTGGGTGGTTTCGGTGGGGGGCCCGGCGGGCTCCCGGGTCTGCCTCCCGGGTTCTAGCCATGTACGAAGGGGTCGTCCAGAGTTTGATCGACGAGCTGGGCCTGCTGCCCGGTGTCGGTCCCAAGAGCGCTCAGCGGATCGCCTTTCACATTCTCTCCGCTGATCCGGCCGATGTACGGCGGCTCGCTCAGGTCCTCACGGAGATCAAGGACAAGGTCCACTTCTGCCGCATATGTGGAAATGTCGCGGCAGAAGAAGAGTGTCGCATTTGTCGGGACGCTCGGCGGGACCCTCAGGTGATCTGCGTGGTGGAGGAGTCCAAGGACGTCGTCGCGATCGAGAAGACCCGGGAGTTCCGTGGTCGCTACCACGTGCTCGGTGGGGCGATCAGCCCGATCGAAGGTGTCGGCCCGGACGACCTCCGGATCAAGGAGCTGATGAAGCGACTGGCGGACGGCGAGGTCACCGAGGTGATCCTCGCGACCGACCCCAACCTTGAGGGCGAGGCGACCGCGACCTACTTGGCCAGGTTGCTCAAGCCCATGGGTTTAAAGGTGACAAGACTGGCCAGTGGGCTGCCTGTCGGGGGCGACCTCGAGTACGCCGACGAGGTTACATTGGGCCGCGCTTTCGAAGGACGGAGGCTACTGGATGTCTGACAACGTTGTTCCCAAGGAATCTCCGCTGACGGCGGAGAGCAGTGAATGGAGCGCACTCGCCGACCGGGTCGCCGTTCACACCCAGAACTATCTGGACGGGCTCGCCGCGCTGGCCAGGGGCGAAGGCGGGGACATGATCTTCCCGCTGCTGCTGCTGGAGGTGGCCCAGGTGAGTCTGGCCGGTGCGCAGCTGGGCGCCAGCGAGGACATCATCCTCCAGGGGAACTGGGAGCCGGAGATGAGCGAGGACCCGGACCTGGACGGGATCCGCACCACCCTCGCCGCCAGGCTGGGCGCGGTGGACGACTACGCCGAGGTCTTCGACCCGTACAAGGACACCCTGGTGACCCCGTACCGGCTCTCGGACGACCTGACCGCCGTGGCGGCGGACCTCGTGCACGGGTTGCGCCACTACAAGGCGGGCCGGCCGCTGGAGGCGTTGTGGTGGTGGCAGTACTCCTACTTCAACACCTGGGGGAACCACGTCGGGGCGGCGATGCGATCGCTTCAGGCCCTGGTCGCCCATGCCCGCCTGGACGTCGTGGAGGAGCGAACCCAGGTCTGAGTCTCACATAGTGGTCTAAATGAGTCGCTGAGCTCTGTTTCCGCTTAAGTAGACTATGGCGTCCGCAGGCCTGAACTGGGGAGACATCAAGTGGCCTTCATCGTCCAGAAGTACGGTGGTTCGTCCGTCGCCGATGCGACTTCGATCAAACGTGTTGCCCAGCGCATCGTCGCGACCAAAAAAGCGGGCAACGACGTCGTCGTGATCGTGTCCGCGATGGGTGACACGACGGACGAGCTCATCGACCTGGCGAAGCAGGTGTCCCCGTTGCCACCCGCCCGGGAGCTGGACATGCTCCTCACGGCGGGGGAGCGCATCTCCATGGCGCTGCTGGCGATGGCGATCGCGAACCTGGGGTACGAGGCTCGTTCGTTCACCGGGTCCCAGGCGGGTGTGATCACCGACTCGACCCACGGCAAGGCCCGGATCATCGATGTGACCCCCGGCCGGATCAGCTCCGCGGTGGAGGCGGGCTCGATCGCCATCGTGGCCGGGTTCCAGGGCGTCTCTCAGGACTCCAAGGACATCACCACGCTGGGCAGAGGCGGGTCGGACACGACGGCGGTGGCGCTCGCCGCGGCCCTGGAGGCCGATGTCTGCGAGATCTACACCGACGTCGACGGGATCTTCACCGCGGACCCGCGGATCGTCGCGGCCGCCCGCCAGATTCCCCGCATCTCCTACGAGGAGATGATGGAGATGGCCGCGTGTGGCGCGAAGGTCCTGCATTTGCGGTGCGTGGAGTACGCGCGGCGGTTCAACCTGCCGATCCACGTCAGAAGTTCGTTCAGCCAGAAGGAAGGCACCTGGGTCGTCGCCGACCCTGACAGTGAGGGAATCCAGATGGAGCAGCCGATCATCTCCGGCGTCGCGCACGACCGGAGCGAGGCCAAGATCACCGTAGTCGGGGTTCCCGACAAGGTCGGCGAGGCTGCCACGATCTTCAAAACCCTTGCCGACGCCGAGATCAACATCGACATGATCGTTCAGAACGTGTCGGCGGCGGCCACCGGTCGTACCGACATCTCGTTCACCCTGCCGGCCAACGACGGTCCCACCGCGCTCACCGCCCTGAAGAGGATTCAGGAGCGGGTGGGCTTCGAGTCGCTCCTCTTCGACGACCAGATCGGGAAGGTCTCCCTGATCGGAGCGGGGATGCGCTCCCACCCCGGAGTCACGGCGACGTTCTTCAGCGCGCTCGCCGACGCGGGGGTCAACATTGAGATGATCTCCACATCCGAGATCCGGATCTCGGTGATCGTGGGCCAGGACGAGGTCGACGCGGCGGTCACCGCCGCCCACCGGGCGTTCGCGCTCGACGCGGACCAGGTGGAAGCCGTTGTGTACGGAGGTAGTGGACGATGACCAAGCCGACTCTCGCCGTCGTGGGCGCCACCGGCGCCGTGGGCACGGTCATGCTGGAGATCCTTTCGTCGCGACCCGACGTGTGGGGTGAGATCCGGCTCATCGCCTCGCCCCGGTCCGCCGGCAAGCGCTTGGTGGTCAGGGGGCAGGAGGTCGAGGTCGTCGCACTCTCGCCGGAGGCCTTCGACGGGGTCGACGTCGCCATGTTCGACGTGCCGGACGAGGTGTCCGCCGAGTGGGCCCCCATCGCGGTCACCCGGGGGGCGGTCGTGGTGGACAACTCCGGGGCCTTCCGCATGGACCCCGAGGTTCCGCTGATCGTTCCCGAGTGCAACCCCGACCAGGTACGGACCCGGCCCAAGGGCATCATCGCCAACCCCAACTGCACCACGCTGTCGATGATGGCCGCCCTCGGCGCGCTGCATCGGGAGTACGGCCTGCGCGAGCTGGTCGTCTCCTCCTACCAGGCGGTCTCGGGCGCGGGTGTCGCCGGACCGGAGCGTCTCCACGACGAGATCGAGGCGCTCGCCGGTGACCGGAGCATCGGAACCGTGGCCGGAGACGTGCGCAAGGCCGTGCCCGACCCGGCCGCCTCACCCTTCCCCGCCCCCATCGCCTTCAACGTCGTCCCGTGGGCGGGTTCGCTCAAGGACGACGGCTGGACGTCCGAAGAGCTCAAGGTACGCAACGAGTCGCGGAAGATCCTCGGTATCCCGGATCTCAGGGTCTCCGCCACCTGTGTGCGCGTCCCGGTGATCACCACGCACTCCATGGCGGTGCACGTGACGTTCGAGCGGGAGGTCACGGTCGACGCGGCCAGGACCGTGCTCGACGCCGCCCCGACCGTGGTGGTCTTGGACGACCCCGCGAACGGTGTCTTCCCCACACCGGCCGATGTGGTGGGCACGGACCCGACCTATGTCGGCCGGATCCGTCAGGCGCTGGACTTCCCGAACACGCTGGATCTCTTCATCTGCGGAGACAACCTGCGCAAGGGAGCGGCGCTGAACACGGCCGAGATCGCCGAACTCCTGGCGGCGGAGTTCACCGCCTAGCGGTCAGCGGAACAGAATGTCCCAATGGTTCGGCTCTCTGGCATAGACGCTCGATGATTTGGCGTCATGGTAGAGAGCCGCACCGTCGCCGCGTCTCCCGATGAAGGGGAATCTGCTGCGAATGAAGCGATTGACGCAGCGGTTAAGGGAGATGTCCACCTTGTATCCGTTCATATGGCTGAATGGGCCTGGGGCGTGTCCGACTTCGGTGCCACCGGTGACCAGAACCGGACAATCGCTCCGCCGTTTCAATCGGATCAGGCCGGCCAGGGTGCGGTGTCGAATCTCATGGAAAGACGTACATCGCCGCCGTCGATGATCACTACATCGTCCGCTCGACATCCAGCGAATCCCGGAGTTCCGGAGTTTTTGCGCCGCCGAGGAATGGCTGAACCGGGCCTTTTCCGACGATCTTTGAACGGGTCTCGATCCGGTCTGGAATGTAATTTCGCCACGGAGGTCAAGGATCTTCCCGATGGAATGTTGACTTCCTATGAAAGGCGTGCTGATCGACGCCTCCGGCGTGGTCGCGGTGGGTTCGGCCTTCGCCGCGGATATGGTGATCAGTGGAATCAGCAAGGTCAGGCCGCTGCTCACGGCCAGCCGGGCGCGCAGGCGTGCCACGGGGTTGATCAACATTTTCGTACCCCTCGACAATGGGCGCCCCTCCGCCAAGAGGATCAATCCCACATTTCTCGGCGCCTGATCCTTGTGGATGCCAGTCTTTGCCGTTGTCTGGGGATATTCAGGGAAGTGGGGCGATCTCCCCGGCCACGGTCCCGGCTTGCCGCCCGCGGTTCGGTATCCCCGGCGGGATAAGGGCTCCGCAGTCTCCGCGCATGCCGACGCAGCTGCCGGAGAATTCCTATTTTGTGCAGTTTGTGTGGTTGCCGTGGAGAACTATTTCCATACCTAATTGGTTGGCGGCGTGAGTCTCCACCAAATTAAGCCCTTGGATGAATACGCTCTGCACACGCATGCCTACATGATTGCGAGGGATCATGACGACGTGGGCGATTGTGATCAGCGGGATCGTGATCGGTCTTACGCTGATTGCTCTGGTCGTGCTAAGCAGACGGGGCCGAGTGGATGAAAGCCGGGGCGAGGGCAACCTCGATTTCGCGCTCAACCTCGCACTCGCCGTTTACCTTCTGATCCTCGCCTACGGCGTGGTCCTCGGCCGGGACGGCATCGAAGCCGCCCGCCAGGACGTGGCCACCGAGGCGGAGAGTCTGGTGGAGCTGTACTGGGCGGTCGCGCCCCTCCAGAACAACGCGGAGATCAAGAACGAGATCCGAAGCTACACGACGCAGTCCATCCAGCAGGACTGGCCGCTCATGCAAGGTGGGCAGGTCAGCGAAGAGGCCGGGAACACCCTGGAGAGCTTCCGCGCCAACCTGCTGCGGCTGCGGCCGGCCAATGAGGCGGACGAATCGCTCCGCCAGGACGCCTTGGTCCGGGCGAGTGAGGTGAGCCACGCACGCCAGCTGCGAGCCTCCAACACCGGGGGCACGATCCCCGACGTGTTCATGACCTGCATGGTCATCTCGGGGATCGCGGTGATCGCGTTCCCCTGGTTGCTGGGCTATCGGCCCAATCTGGCGTCCGTCGTGGGTGACACCACCCGGGTCGCCGTCGTTCTGGTCGGCTTGGTCGTGCTCGCCGTCGTCAGCAATCCGTTCAGCGGGGCGGCGGCGGTGGACAGTGAGCCGTTCGAACTCGCCCGAGAACAGTTCAACGCCATCGATCAACGATTCAGTGGCGCATAGGGCGATGTGGGTGTGACGGTGACCGGGCACCCATCGTGCCGTCGGTTCGGATCGCGGAGCCAAGCTTGGTCCGCGCCATGGCCGGCGGGTGACGGAGTATCCGGGTTCCGAGTGAAGTGAGTTGAGGAGTGCCCCGGCCGTGTGACGGTCGGGGCACTCGTCGTCTTCCGGGTGGCTGCGAGCTGTCACGAGGGACGTGGCGAGGGGATACCTGCTCCGCCGGCGTGGTCATGCGGGGATCGTCCGGTGGAGCCGGGTCAACCGGCGGGATAGGGCGGGGCACGCGTGAGGTCCGACTGGACCTGGCGGGGGGTGCCGAGCCGGACCGGTCGGCGGGATGGGGCCCGCACCGCCGGCCGTGGGCGTGGCGGGGCGGGTGTCCCGGGAAGGTCGGGACACCCGCTGTCCGCCGGAGTCGCCGGGGGTCGGTCAGCGGCGTCCCCGACTGCCGGAGCCGCTCTGGTTGAAGCCAACGCCGACCACGAACGACAGGACCACCGTGCTGATCACGATGAGGGTGGATCTGTCGGTCTGGGTGGATCTCTTGGCGAAGCGCGAGACGACACCGGGTTTGTCGAGTGCCCGCCTCGCCCGCACGACGACGGGGGGCGGGGAGGGCTTCACGGTGGCCGACGGTCGCGGTGGAGTCGGCTCCGGCCTGCTCGGCGGTGCCACGATCGGAGCCGCCACCGGTCTCGGCGGAGGCACCGGGCGAACCGGGGTGGGCTGGGGCGGTGGGACGGTCGGCGTAGGCGTAGGCGTCGGTGTTGGCGTCGGTTCCGGCTCCGGCGACGGCGGGGGCAATGGCGCCGGGAGCGGTGGTGGGGTCGGCTCAGGTGTCGGCGTCGGCGTGGGGGTCGGCTCGGGAGTAGGCGTCGGCGTGGGGGTCGGCTCAGGCGTCGGGGTCGGTTCGGGGGTCGGCGTCGGTGTGGGATGGGGGTGATGGGGGTGGTGCGGGTAGTAGTCGATGATCGGCGGGATGACGATCGGGAAGTACGGCGGCACCAGGATGGGCAGGAGCGGGGGCAGGAGCCCGATCCCGAGGAGTCCGTCGGGGTCGGACGCCGCGGTCGCACCCGCCGACACCGCCGGGGGCGGCTCCGCCGCTACGGAGGGCCGAGGAGGGATCGGACGGGGGGAGAGGGCCGGTTTCGGGCTGTTCAAGGGTTCCGGGGTGCTCCGGGGGGATTCGACTTCCTGCGGTCGCTCGACGGGCATGGGCGGATCGATGGGGACCGGTGGCGGGGCGATCGGGACGGCGGTCGGCGACGTCGCTTCGGCCGGGGTCGGCGACACCGCTTCCGCCGGGGCCGGGGTGGCTCGGGGGAGCGTGGGCTCCGTGTGCTCAGAGGCCTCGGAGGTCGGCTCCGGGGTCGTGGGTTCGGGACTGTCCGCGGAGGCCGGGACGATGAGCGGCGGCCCCCATCCGGCTGTCGTCGGCCTTGTCGTGCCGACGATGGCGAACTCGTAGTCCACCCGGATCCACAGCAGGAACTTCCGGACGGTCAGGACGGCGGACGGTGAAATCCCGTCGGGATTGTCCAGAGGCGGGGAATCCTCCCGATCCCGGATTGACTGCCGAGGATGGGCGGGCCACGTCATGGGCCGAGGACTCCATAAGAAGTCCGGGACCTCGGTGGCGGTTCGTTGGTGGAGAATTGAGGGTGATTCCCTGGATAGGGAAGGGACATCGGCATCAAGGCCGTATGCCGCTGTTGTTCCAAATGCTGTCGATCCACCGGTCGTCAACACACACAGACCGAGAGCGAGAGCTCTTCGGCAGCTGCGTCCGGTCCTCCCACCACGCCAGCTCACGCCAGTATTTTTGCATAGCGAGCCGTAATTGTTGGGAAAGCCGCCCGCATTCCGGCGGAGATGATGCCACCGATTCTCAGCCCGTGATCAATAGAGGGGCGCGAAATCCGTCTGCCTAAATCCTGTCACCTGCCGGGCGTCGCCACAAAATGGTGACATATACACATATGTATCACATGTCTGAAAGAAGGTGAAATATTAAAATCTAGAATTAAAATGGGCTATTATCACCACATGGATGACGTTCTTCAGTTGGATGCGACCGCCCAGGCACAGCTGATCCGGGACGGGAAGATCTCCCCCCGAGAGCTGACCGAGGCGTCGATCGCCCGAATCGAGGCACTGGACCCCGAGTTCAACGCGGTGGTCCACCGGCGGTTTGACCGGGCTTTGGCGGAGGCCGCCGCGGTCTCGGGAGATGGGCCGTTCTCGGGGGTGCCGACCCTGCTCAAGGATCTGGGCTGGTTGAGTGAGGGCGATGTGTACACCGAGGGGTCACGGGTCCTGCGGGGGTTCGTCTGCCCCTGGGACGCGTACGCCACCTCACGGCTCAAGCGGGCCGGGTTCGTGATTCTCGGCCGGACCAATGTGCCGGAGTTCGGGACCTCGTCGACCACGGAGCCGACCCGGCACGGCGCCACCCGCAACCCGTGGCACCGGGATTACTCGCCGGGCGGGTCGAGTGGGGGGTCGGCGGCGGCCGTCGCGGCCGGGATGGTGGCGATGGCCACCGCGAACGACGGCGGCGGATCGATCCGCATCCCGGCGAGCCTGTGCGGCCTCGTCGGCCTCAAACCGAGCCGCGGACGGATCAGCTTGGGACCGGGTGTCGGGGAGGCCTGGGCGGGTCTTGGCGCATCGGGCGTCCTCACCCGTACCGTTCGGGACACCGCGGCGACCCTCGACCTGCTGTCCGGGCTGATGCCGGGCGACCCGTACACCGCTCCACCGCTGCCGGGGCCGCTCGCCGAGGAGGTGGGCCGGCCGCCGGGGCGGCTGCGCGTCGGTTTCACCGCCGGTCACCTCAGGGACGACGTTCCGGAATACCCGGACGGCGCGGCGGCCGTACGGCGCGCGGCCTCACTCCTTGAGTCGCTCGGGCACGAGGTGGCGGAGTCCTCGCCTGCGTCGCTCGCGGATCCGTCCTTCCCCGACCACCTCGGCACCGTGGTGAGCGTCAACACCGCCGCCTGGGTGGATCAGCTGGGTCGGCTGCGCGGCGGTGCCGTCGATCTCGATGAGCTGGAGGCGATGAACAAGGCGATGGTCGTCGCGGCGCGCAAGGGCACGGCCGTCGACTACGTCGGCCGACTGGGGTGGCTGGACGCGTACCGGGGACGGGTGATCCAGTGGTGGGACTCCCGGGATCTGCTGCTCACCCCGACCCTGGGCACGGCCCCGTACCGGCTCGGCTGGCTCACCGACCCGGACTTCCGGGTGCTGATGTCACGGCTCAACCTGACCATGGCGTTCACGGCGCCGTTCAACGTGACGGGGCAGCCGGCGATCTCCCTGCCGATGGGTCGCACGGCGGACGGCGTGCCGGTGGGTGTCCAGCTCGTCGCCGCTCCGGGTAGGGAGGACATACTGGTTCGTGTGGCCGCGCAGATAGAAGAGGCTAGCCCGTGGACGGTATCCACCGGCTGACCGGAACGGACGTGCGGTCCCAGCCGTTTGTCCGGTAAGAGGTCCCGCAAGGAGGTTGATCGTGGGTAAGACAGGACGGGCCGCCGCGGCCGGAGCCGCCTGGCGTCTCTACCGGGACGCCAAGAGGCCGGGTTCGGCCTCGCTTTCGGCTCGGATCCGCGCCCTGCCGCGGATGGTCCGGCAGACCCTGGGCGGGGACTACCGGGGGCTCGGCAAGGGCAAGCTGGGGCTGATGGCGCTGAGCGTCGTCTACATCGTGTCGCCGATCGACATCCTCCCGGAGCTGCTCCCGTTGATCGGGGTCGTCGACGACGTCGGTGTGCTGGTCTGGCTGCTGGGCTCGGCGCTGGGGGAGAGCGACAGATTCGTCCGCTGGGAGAAGTCGCGGATCGCCGGCGAGGTCGTCCCCTGACCGGCACCCGGTGGCTCGACGACGAGGAGCGCCAGGCTTGGCTCTCCCTTCTCATCACGGGCAATCTGCTGAGCAAGACGCTCGGCGTGCACCTCAAGAGCGGGCACGGTCTGACCCTTGAGGACTACGGCGTGCTCGTCGCCCTGGCGGCGGCACCGGACTCGCGGGTCCGCATGAGCGAGCTGGCGGAGGTGGCGCTCATCTCGCAGAGCCGCCTTTCCCATCAGGTCAAGCGGATGGAGGAGCGCGGGATGATTCGGCGGGAGCCGTGCCTGGACGACCGCCGGGGCACCTGGGCCGTGCTGACCGGGCAGGGCCGGGACATCCTCGACAAGGCGGCGCGGACCCATGTCGAGGATGTTCGCCGGCATTTCATCGATCTGCTGTCCAGGCAGGACCTCCGTCGGCTCACCGCCATGCTGACCCCGGTGCTGAAGGCGCTTGAGCCGTCGGAGGCGCTGGTCCGGCTCATGGACGGGGACGCTTGACGCGCTCCCTGGCCTGAAGGCCGGGGATTCAGCCTGTGCCGCAGGTGCGGCACTTCTGCGGCTTCCTGTTTCACCGACCCGCGCCACCGAGGTGGTCCCACCGGGTCTCCGCAGGCTTTCGAGCCTTCCCGCCCGCCCGGCGGTACCTGACGCGGTCACCCTGCCGAACGCCGATCCGCCCCGGGGCGAATCGGCCCCTCCCCGTCCCGCCACGCGGGAGAGTCCGCTTCACCCCCGGCCTGAAGGCCGGAGCACTGCGGACGACCCCCGGTAGTGGTCAGACGACCTCGTCCGCCTGGCTGCGGTGCGGTACCCGGGTTGCGGGGACCACGCCCATCCGACCGGCCTGGAAGTCCTCGAACGCCTGGATGATCTCCTGGCGGGTGTTCATGACGAACGGGCCGTAACGGGCGATCGGCTCCCGGATCGGCATGCCCCCGAGGACCAGGAGCTCCCAGCCGTTCGCGGACGCGGACGGCTGGGTGTCCGCCGCGCGCAGGGTGAGCGCGTCTCCGGCGCCGAACACGGCGAGCTGTCCCTCGGTGAGGGGGCGGCCGTCGGGTCCGGCGAATCCACGGCCGGAGAGCACGTAGACCATGGCGTTGAAGTCCCGCGGCCACGGCATGGTGAGCTGCGCCGAGGGCGCGACGGTGGCGTGCAGGTAGGTGATCGGGGTGTAGGTGATCCCCGGCCCCTGATGCCCGGCCAGCTCACCGGCGATGATCCGGATCAGGGATGAGCCGTCGGCGTCCGTCACCAGGGAGACGTCCTGTGCCTTGATGTCCTGGTAGCGGGGCTCCACCCACTTCTGGCTGCGGGGCAGGTTGACCCAGAGCTGCACGCCGTGGAAGAGGCCGCCCTTGGCGACGAGCTCGGGGGGCGGCTGCTCGATGTGCTGGATGCCGGCGCCTGCCGTCATCCACTGGGTGGCCCCGTCGCCGATGAGGCCGCCGCCTCCGGTGGTGTCCTGATGCTCGAAGGCGCCGTCGATGATGTACGTCACGGTCTCGAACCCGCGGTGGGGGTGCCAGGGCGTGCCCTTGGCCTCGCCAGGCGCGTACTCCACGGCCCCCATGTGGTCCAGGAGCAGGAAGGGGTCGGCGAGCGACAGGTCCGTCCCCGGGAAGGGGCGGCGGACCTGGAAGCCCTCGCCCTCCAGGTGGCGCTGGGCGGTGACGATCCGGGTGACGGGGCGCCAGGCGGTCTCGGCCTGCGGCAACCGGGACAGGCGCGGCAGGGTCAGGGTGTTCGCGGTGATGGCGGGCATCTCATCTCCCCCTTCTCGGTGGTTGCTACCCGGTCCAACTCTATTGAAACTTCAAATATTTCCGCGAGGATCATCCATATAATCCTCGGGTGACCCCCACCGCCGAGCTAGTCACCGCGATGACCCGCTTCGCCGACGCCGACGGCGACCCCGAGATCCTGTCGACCAGATCGGGCGCGGTCGTCATCCGCGTCGGGAGAGTGGTGGTCAAGGCGCATCGGGCCGAGACCGACGGCGACGTGCTGACCGCACAGGCCTCGATCGTCCGGCACGAGGCGCTGCGGGGCGTCTTCGCCGAGCCGCTTGCGCTGACCAGGCTGGGCGACCGGTGGATCTCGATCTGGCCGGCCGGGCGGCCGGTCTCCCCCGACGATCCGGACGTGGCCCCCTGGGAGCACGCGGCCCGCCTCCTCGCCCGGTTGCACACCGCCCCGCTCCCGGCCGTGGGCCGCCTTCCGGTTTCGGGCGGGCCGGTGCGGGTCGCCCAGGCCGTGGCCGGGCTTCCCCCGGGGGCCGTCGCCGAGAAGGAGATCACCGCGGCCTACGCCGGGCTGCCCGATTGGGCCAGAGACCGGGCTCCGGTCCCCGTCGCGGGACGGCTCGCGCACGGTGACTGGCACCTCGGTCAGCTCGTCCACCTTGACGGTACGGGCTGGCGCCTCATCGACATCGACGACGTGGGCACGGGCGACCCCGCATGGGACCTGGCCAGACCCGCCGCCTTCTACGCCGCCGGACTGCTCGCCCCGGAGGTCTGGGCGCGATTCCTCGACGCCTACCGGGAGGCGGGGGGCTGCGCGATACCCCCGGACGGCGACCCCTGGCCCGCGCTGGACGTCCCGGCCAAGGCGATGACGGTTCAGCTCGCGGCGTTCGCCGTCACAAAAACGCATGAGGATAACAGACCTCTCGACGAGATCCAGGAGCTCTTCGTCGACGCCTGCCGGAGAATTTCCGGCCTCCACCACCTCCGTTGACGAAGAACGTGTGGCTAGTATCTGAATCAAGACCCTGGGGGGTTCCCTCGTAAGTCGGGAGGCGTTGAGCCCATGCAGTGCCCCAAGTGTCACGGCAACATGCGGACTTATGACCGCAATGGTGTACACATTGATCAGTGCGAGATGTGCCGCGGTATCTTTTTGGACTATGGCGAGCTGGAGACCCTGACCCGGCTGGAGAGCAACGTCCATCAGCCGCCGCCCGCTCCCCAGCAGCACTACGGCCAGGCTCCGCCTCCGCCCGGCTACGGCCAGCCCGGCTGGGGCCAGCCGTACCACGGCCACCGGAAGCACGGCAGCTTCGCCAGGCTGCTCTTCTCCACCTGATCCACCTGAGTCCGATTCCCGGACAACTCCAGTGACGGGCCTGAGGCGATCGCCTCCGGGCCCGTTTTCTGGTACGGCGCGGGGCGCGGCGGCCTTCGGCTCCGGGACCGAGCGCCTGGTGGCGTGACCGCCCGGGTCACTGCCTAGTCTGGAAGCCGTGTATCGGTTCCTGCTCGCCCCGCGATGGCTCGCACTGCACCTCGTCGTGCTGCTGGTGATTCCCGGCTTCGTGCTGCTCGGGCAGTGGCAGTTCGGCCGGTTCGAGGACCGGTCGGACCTCTCCCACCTGACCGAACAGAACCTCGCGACCCCGCCCGTACCGCTGAAGTCCGTCGTCGCGGTGGGCGCCCCGGTCCCGGCCGAGCTGGTCCGCCGGCACGTCGAGGTGAGCGGCCGATACGATCCGGCGGGCGAATGGCTGATCCGGCACCGATACCAGAACTCAAAACTCGGCTTCTACGTGGTGACCCCGCTGATCACCGCGGAGGGCGAGACGGTGCTGATCAATCGCGGCTGGGTCCCCGCGGCGAAGACCGCCGACGCCAGGCCCGAGGTGCCCCCGCCGCCTCCGGGGCAGATTCAGGTGACCGGACGGCTGAGGGCCACCGAGACGCCGGAGAGCACCGGGATCGCGGACCGGACCGGGCTTCCGGCCGGTCAGGTTCTCCTCATCGACGTGCCCAAGCTGGCCAAGGCGCCGGCGTACGGCGGATACCTGGAGCTCACGCGGGTGCGGCCGGCGGCCGTACCCGCACCGGAGCCGCTGCCGGCCCCGGACCTCGGCGGCGGCGGAGGGCTCAACCTCGCCTACGCCGTGCAATGGTGGATCTTCATCGGTGTCGCCGTGGTCGGCTGGGTCTTCCTGATCCGCAGGGAGATCAAGGATGTACGGGCCGCGGCCGCCCGGTCTTCCGCTCCGGCCGAACCACAGCCCGACCGCGTTTAGTCCGGCGAACCGCCTGAGCCGTCAGATGTACGGCGTCGCCGGGGGCATCGGCGCGCCGAGTCGGGCGAGAGTGACAAACCCACCTTTTCGGGTGGGTGTAGAAGGCGTGATTTCACATATCAAACGGGTTAAGCGGCGTCGGACAAGTGCGTCAACTTGTTCGGTGCCACGCCTGCGGCATAACGTGTCCGACGTGAACTTTCCGCTGCTTCCGGACCCCGAACCCCGGCGGCGCGACTATGTCCTCATCTCCGCTGACGATCACTTGATCGAACCCAAGGATCTCTTTGACGGCCGTCTGCCGCTGCACATGATGGACGCGGCTCCGAAGGTCGTAGACACCGAGGCGGGTCATCAGGTCTGGCTCTACGAAGGCGCCACCTATCCCATGATCGGGATGGATGTGGCGGCGGGGCGTGCCAAAGAACACCGGAGTATGGAGCCCGTTCGATTCGAGCAGATGCGGCCAGGCTGTTACGACATCGAGGCCCGGATCGAGGACATGGACCGAGCCGGCGTATGGGCCTCGCTGTGCTTTCCGACCACCCTCGCGGGGTACGCCGGGACGGTTTTCTCCCGGACCCGCGACCGCGAACTGGGTCTGGCGGTGCTCCGGGCGTGGAACGACTGGCACGTCGAGGTCTGGGCCGGGACCTATCCGGAGCGGATGATCGCGCTGCAGTTGCCGTGGCTCGGCGATCCGGTGATCGCCGCGGCTGAGATCCGGAACAACGCGGAGCGGGGCTTCAAGGCGGTCTCGTTCCCCGACTTCCCCTCGCGCCTGAGGCTGCCGTCGATCCACACGTCCCACTGGGACCCGTTCTTCGCCGCCTGTGAGGAGACGTCGACGGTCGTCTGTCTCCACACCGGGTCGGCGTCCTGGGCGCCCGTTCCGTCGCCCGACACGCCTTTCGAGGCGATTACCACGCTGCTGCCGACGACGGCGCTCTTCGCCTGCGTGGACTGGCTCTGGTCGGGCATCCCGCTCCGGTTCCCCAATCTGAAGATCCTGATCGTCGAGGGCGGCATCGGGTGGGTTCCGATGCTCGCCGAGCGAGCCGACCGGGTGCTGGACCATCCGGTGATCTCCGGGGACGAGCCCGCCGTCTGGACGGGTGACCTGAAGCCGAGCGAGGTCCTCCGCCGGAACTTCTTCTTCAGCTCGCTGGACGACCAGTCCGCCTACGCCCTCCGCGGCGCGATCGGTGTGGAGAACATCCTCCTTGAATGCGGCTATCCCCATGCGGATTCCACCTGGCCGGACATTCAGCGGGTGGTCAACCGGGATCTGGGCAGGCTGCCCGGAGGCGAGGTAGGCCGGATCAGTTACGGGAACGCCGCTCGGCTCTTCGGGCATCCGCTGCCTTCCCGGGCCTGGCTTCGTGGCGAGTCGCTGGACGAGGCGGTCAACGGCAGGACGACATCGGTGTGGCTTGGGCGCGCTCCTGATGTCCGGGATCGGCTCTGAGCGTGCGGGATATCGGGGAAGACGCGAGAAGAATGCACGATTGCGTATCGAACGCGCCCGGTTTCCCGTACGGTCGGTGAAGCTCGTCACGCGCTGACGAGCAGTGCTTACCCAAACGCCACACTAGGCTTACCGGAACAGGGTGCCCCATGCCCGTAGCCGACTTGGTCCGTACCGAGCCTCCGACGTTCACGATGCCGCGGCTCGGTGCGCTCATTCGGCATGCGAGCCCCCGGGTGGTGGCGGGGATGATCGCGCCGGTCCTTGCCTTCTATGCGGGCTTCTTTGCGTTCGGGGCGGTTGGCGGGATGCTCGCCTCGCTCGGCTGGGTGTCCGGGAGCGTGGGCTGGTACATGCTGCGCGAGCGCACCGTGCCCGGCACCATGGTGCTCGCCGTGGTGGCGGTGCTCGCCCGGATGCTCGCCGCCCTGTTGACCGGCAGCATTGTGATCTTCTTCCTCCAGCCCGCGCTCGGCACAATCCTGGTCAGCCTGGCCTTCCTCGCCTCCGTTCCACTGGGAAGGCCGCTCGCCGGGCGCCTAGCCTGCGATCTTGTCCCGCTTTCGCAGGACTTGGTGGAGCATCCGCAGGTACGGCGGTACTTCGCGAGAATCTCCCTGCTGTGGGCCGCAGTGCAGATGAGCAACGCGGTCGTGAGCCTCTGGCTCCTGCTGAGCCAGTCCATCGAGGTGTACCTGCTGGTCCGGACCGCCGCCGTCGGGGTGCTCATGATCGCTGCGGCGGCGGTGACCCTGATCGCCTTCAACCGGTGCCTGCGCCGGATCGGCTGCCCCGGGGCAGCCCGCCCGGTCCGCTTCCGGGCCCGTTCGACGAGCTGGCAAGAGCGCGCGAAGAAGTAGGGAAGAAGAGCTCCGCAGCGGGCAATCAGGGGTGTCATGTTCTTCCGGCAGGGAGACCCGTACCCATGATTGTTGTTCCAGACGAGTCCGCACTCACCGATCCGGAGCGGTTCGGCGCGGTCTTCGACTCGCACTACGCGGAGATCCGCCGCTACATCGGGCGACGGCTCGACCTCGACATCGCCGAGGACCTCGCCGCGGAAACCTTCCTCATCGCCTACCGGCGGCGCCACCGGTTCGACCCCGGCCGGGGAGAGGTCCGGCCCTGGCTGTACGGCATCGCCACCAAGCTGATCGGCCGCCATCGGCGGGCGGAGGTACGGCGTTATCGGGCGCTCGCCCGGGCCGCGCAGCCCGACGTCGAGCGCGGTCACGACCAGCGGGTCGTCGATCGGGTGGCGGCGGGGATCACAGTCGGCCGGCTCGCAGGGGCGCTGGCACGGCTGTCGCGCGGGGAACGCGACGTGGTCCTGCTCATCGCCTACGCCGGGCTCAGCTACCTCCAGGTCGCGGAGGTACTCGGGGTCGCAGGCGGAACCGTGGCCTCCCGGCTCAGCCGGGCCAGGGCCAAACTACGCGACGCTCTGGGGGTGGAGATCTGATGAGCGAGTTCACAGTGATCGACGAGATGATGCCGGATGTCCCCCCGCCCAACCCCGGTGAGGTGCGCCGGGTAAGGGCCCGGGTACTGCGCTCCAAGGGGACACGGCGTCGTGCTCCCTTGAAGTGGGGAGGCGCCGTGGTCGCGGGAGTCGTGACCGTGGCGTTGATCGTGGTGACGGTTGTCGCCGTCTCCGGGCTGGTGGAGAATTCGGCTTCCGGGCGGCAGAGCGCACCCGTTGCCGGTCAGCCGGGAGAGGCTTGGTCTTGGGGGAGCGAGACGGCCACACCGGCCAGGCCGGGTGCCGAGGTGCTGAAGGAGGTGGTACGTCGTGTGGCCTCCCGGCGGGAGACGGTGCGCAGGGTCTGGCGTGAGGAGTATGAGAGCTTCTCCCGGGGGTGGCTAGGAGATGAACAGGAGCGCTACCAGGTCGAGGAGGACTCGGGCGGCCACACCGACTGGCGGGGGTCCGTCGGCGTTGTCACTCAGGGGAGTAGGCTGCCTGAGGTTCGGCCCTTGACCGATGGGGACAAGGCGGCTTGGGAGCGGGCAGGCTCTCCCAAACTCTGCGGAACGACGGACACGGGGGAGGCAGGCGGTTGCGCCCCTGAGAACAACCTCAAGAACGAAACGCCACACAGCGGCAGCCGGTACGCCGGGAGGATGTTCGGCGAGACCACGGTGCGTTTCGAGAAGGCGCGCGGGCTGCCAAAAGATCCGGCACGGTTGAAGTCGTACTTCATGGCGCACTGGGCGGAGCAGGCCGCCGGTTCAAGCCCACCGTGGTACTCCAGCGACGAGCTGCTGTGGTGGGCGGGGGTGCATCTGCTGAGGGAAGTCCCGGCCACCCCCGGAACCCGCGCGGCGGCGCTCCGCATGCTGGCCGCGCTGCCGAATATGCGGTTGACCGACGAGGTCAAGGATGCGATGGGACGGGTCGGCCTGTCCTTCGAATGGAAGCGGGAGACCGCGAAGCATACGCTGGTCTACCGGATGCTGATCAATCGGGCCACAGGTCACCCGCTGTTCGTAGGGGTGGAAACCACGAAGGGGAAGCCGAAGGAGATCGGCTCCATCGGGTTCCTGGTGAAGCGTGTGGGCTGGACCGATGAACTCCCCAAGTGCGCGACCCGAAAGGTGAGCCCCTGCCGCATCTGACGGGCGGATACGGCTGGGCGGATTCAGTGGTCCGCCCGGCCGACGCGGTCTGGTCGGACGGCCGCCTGCGCGGGTGGGGGAGGTGTCCGCCGGGGGCGGACCGGTTACCGGACAGCCGGTTGAGGGCAAGTTGGCTTGGGCCGGTGATGAGCCACGGTGCGGGCGCAAGGCGGCCGCCGAGGTGTCGGCTGAGCCGACCGGTGCGGGCAGGTGTCGTACTGTGGGTCGGCCTGCCTTGCCGTGCGGCGGATAGAGCGGCGGAAGCCGTACGGGTGCCCGTCGGAGAATCCCCCGAAATCGGGGACTGGTTGCTTGTACGCTTTCGCAGATGAGTGACAGTGAGCTGCGATCGTTGATCGCGGAGCGGAACGCCCTCGGCCGGGAGTTGGCTGAATTCCGGAGCAAGGTCTGTCTGGAGTTGGGGATCGTCCGGCGCCAGGAAGTCCGGCGCCAGGGTGAGGAGAGCGGCTCCCATCGGCTCATCACGCTGTCGCTCCCTCCGGACCAGGAGATTCTTGGGCTAATCCGCCGTCTTTGTGAGCTTATGGAGCCGTCGGCGGAGGAGTCGGAGTCCTCCTGCGGCCGAGGTCACGTGATCGCCGACGTAAAGGATCTATCCGGCAATAGCCCTTAAGTCAAAATTTACCCCAGACTTTGAAATGCGGCATATTTCCAGAATTTGCGGTAAAAGTGCACTTGAAGCAGGATTGGTCGCTGTGACGGCCGTGAAGAATCCCCGCGACGGCAGACTCCGAATTCTGGAGGGCGCACTTCGCCGCTTCAGCCAGGACGGTGTCTCCGCGACGACCCTGGCGAGCCTCCGGGAGGAGAGCGGCGTCAGCGTCGGCAGCTTCTACCACCATTTCGCCAGCAAAGATCATGTATTCGGCGTCCTCTACGCCGAGACGCAGCGCATATACCAGGAGGCGTTCCTCCAAGAGCTGTTCCGGCACACCGAGGCCCGGGACGGTATCACCGGGATCGTCGCGTTTCATATGGCCTGGTGTGGCCGTCATCCCGAACGGGCCCGGCTGCTGCTCACCGAGCGGCCACCCCGCCGCGCGGAACCCGGCGGACCCGAGGTGGCGGCGTTGCGGAAGGCGTTTTTCACCGAGGTCGCCTCATGGTGGGATCCGCAGACCGAGCGGGGAAGCATCCGGCAGGTCGGGACGCTGATGTGCTACGTCCTCTGGCTCGGCGCCGCGCAGGAGACCTGCCGCCTGTGGTTCGCGGGGGTTCGCGAGCCGAGCGAGGAGGATGTCGCGGCGCTCAGCGAAGCCGCGTGGCACAGTCTCCGTCAAGATCAGAGCGCCTAGACCGGGCCACGTCCACCACGAAACCCCCCGGTTCGCCACCCCAGCGAACGTGGCCGATCAGGCGCCGTGATGAGGTGCCGTGCCCACGTCGCGTTGCGCGCGCGGCACCTCATCACGTGTGCCCAGCGGAATCGGTCACCCCACCACTTGGTTCGACCCTGCGCCTCGCCACCTCGCTTCGGCTCAGTGTCGACTGACCTTTACGTGATTCCGTTGTGCACCTCTTTAATATGACTGGCACCTTTACGCACGCTTTCAAGGCGGTTGCGGGTCGCTTGCAGCACAGCTCCGGGCACTGACTCGACGGGTTGACAGCCGGGTCGCACCGGGTCCGACAGAGAAGTCACCCGTGAGCGGTCGATACTGGGAAGGTGAACTCCGACCTTCCGGTCCGGCTGCGCGAGGTGTTCGCCGGCGCGGACTACACGATCGACGGCGTACGCGGCCGTCTGGGCGACACGGCCGCGCGGGCGCTCTCCCGCGAGGAGATCGTGCCCGCGCTGCGCGCCACGGGCGACGGCGACGCCCTGGCCACCCTGATCAGGCTCTTCTGGCTTCAGGTGCCCGTGCCGTCCGACCGGGCCCGCCGGGTGCTGCCCGTCGACGAGCTCGCGGCCTGCGGGCTGGTCGATCGCGACGGGGAACGGGTCCGCGCCGCCGTACACATCCAGCCGTGGGACGACCTGGGCTACGTCGTCTCCGATCTCAAGGTCCGGCCGGGCGATCCGCCGCTCCGTCCCGACCATGTGGTCGGTGCGGGCGGGGCCTCGGCCAACCTCGCCCAGCTGGTCACCCGGGACAAGGTGGAGTCCGCGTTCGACCTGGGCACCGGATGCGGCGTTCAGGTGCTGCACCTGGCGGGGCGGGCCGGTTCGGTCACCGCCTCGGACGTCAACCCCAGGGCGCTGGAGCTGGCCCGGATGAGCTGGGCCCTCTCCGGGGTCGAGGGGGTCGAGGCGCTCCAGGGCTCACTGTTCGAGCCGGTGGCGGACCGCCGCTTCGATCTGATCGTCACCAATCCGCCGTTCGTGATCTCGCCGTCGGCCCGGTTGACCTACCGGGAGGCGGGCCTGCCGGGGGACGGGCTGAGCCGCGAGATCGTCCTGCGTGCGCCGGACCGTCTCAACCCCGGCGGCCGATGCCACCTGCTCGCCAACTGGCTCCATGTGCGCGGCGCCGACTGGCGGGATCGGGTGGGCGGGTGGCTCGCGGAGGGGGGCTGCGACGGCTGGGTCGTCCAGCGCGACGTCCAGGATCCCGCCGAGTACGTCGAGCTCTGGCTCCGGGATTCCTGCGATCAGGGGACGCCGGAGTACCGGCGGCGGTACGACGAATGGCTCGCCTGGTTCGACGAGCTGGACGTGACCGGGGTCGGATTCGGGTGGATCACGTTGCACGCGGCCGGTTCGCTCGATCCGGTGGTCCGGGTGGAGGAGCTCCGGCAACGCGTCGAACTGCCGGTCGGCGGGTACGTCGACGACGTGCTGACGGCTATGGGGACGGCGCATCGGATCGGTGACGAGGAGCTGCTCGCCGCCCGTCCGCGTACGGCCGAAGGCGTGGTCGAGGAGCGCTCGGGGCAGCCGGGCGCCGAGGATCCGGAGCGGATCACACTCCGGCAGACCCGTCACCTGATGCGCTCGGTGCAGGTGGGCACGGTCGAGGCCTCGCTCGCCGGGGTCTGTGACGGGACGCTTCCGCTGCGGCCGTTGCTGGAGGCGATCGCGGAGCTCACCGAGGAGGATCCGGGGGAGCTGACGGCCCGCGCTCCCGAGGTGATCCGGTCGCTGGTCGCGGAGGGGTTCTTCATCATCGAGTAGATCAAGCTGGTCATCGGGTATGCGGCGTGCGACGCTCGAAATATGGCGTGCTAGCCCGTTCTATCCCACGGAGGTGTGCATGGGCCGTGATGTACCGGCGATCGTGTTCAGCCACGATGACCGGCGGCGTTTTCGCGACAAGGTGCGTCGCTGTCTGGACGCCTTCGCCTTGATGCTCCGGGACTCCCGGTTCGACTTCGACCGCCCGCTCGCCGGGCTGGAGATCGAGCTCAACCTCGTCGACGACGCGGGTGAGCCGACGATGAAGAACGCCCAGGTCCTGGAGGCGATCGCCGCCCCCGACTGGGCGACCGAGCTCGGACGGTTCAACGTCGAGATCAACATCGAGCCGCAGCGGCTCTCCGGGGACGGGTTCCTCCGGCTGGAGCAGACCGTCCGGGCACGGCTGAACCACGCCGATGCGCGCGCCCAGACGGTGGGCAGCCACATGATGCTCGTGGGGATCCTGCCCACGCTGCGCGAGAGCGACGTCAACGAGGGGACCCTGTCGGCCAACCCGAGATACAAACTCCTCAATGAACAGATCTTCGCGGCGCGCGGGGAGGATCTCCATTTAAAGATCACCGGAGTGGAGCGGCTGAACACCTACGCGGACAGCATCACCCCCGAGGCGGCGTGCACGAGCGTCCAGCTCCACCTTCAGGTGAGCCCGGCCACGTTCGCCAACCACTGGAACGCGGCCCAGGTCATCGCGGGTCCGCAGGTGGCGGTGGCCGCGAATTCGCCGTACCTCTTCGGCAAGGAGCTGTGGCGGGAGACCAGGCTCAACCTCTTCGAGCAGGCCACCGACACCCGTCCCGAGGAGTTGAAGACCCAGGGTGTACGGCCTCGGGTCTGGTTCGGCGAACGGTGGATCACCTCGGTCTTCGATCTGTTCGAGGAGAACTTCCGCTACTTCCCGGCGCTGCTGCCGCTCTGCGAGGACGAGGATCCGCATGAGGTGCTCGCCCGCGGCGACGTCCCGGACCTGGCCGAGCTGTCGCTGCACAACGGCACGATCTACCGGTGGAACCGGCCGGTCTACTCGGCGTCCGGCGGTCAGCCGCATCTGCGGGTGGAGAACCGGGTGCTTCCCGCGGGGCCCACGGTCGTCGACATCATCGCGAACGCGGCCTTCTACTACGGCCTGATCCGTGCCTTGGCCTACACCGAACGTCCGGTGTGGAGTCAGATGTCGTTCCTCGCGGCGGCGGAGAACCTGCGTAACGCGGGGCGGCGGGGGCTGGAGGCCAAGCTCTACTGGCCCGGGCTGGGCGAGGTGTCGGCCTGCGAGCTCATCCTGCGCCGGTTGCTTCCCCTCGCCCACGAGGGGCTGGACCTGTGGGGGGTGGACGGGGCGCAGCGCGATCGGCTTCTCGGCATCATCGAGCAGCGCTGCCTGACGGGGCGAACGGGGGCGGCGTGGCAGGTCGAGACCGTTCGGTCGATCGGCGGTGACCGGTATGAGGCGCTCCGCCAGATGACTCTCCGCTACATCGAGCACATGCACGGCAACACGCCGGTGCACACGTGGCCGGTCTGATCTCGTCGGTTCGCTCGAATGGGTGGCCCGCCCGGACGCCGGGGCGGGCCACGGGGCCGGCGGTGGGTCAGGCGGCTTCCACAAGCCCGAGGCGGGCGCTGAGCAGCGCGCGCACCTCGGGCCATTCACTACTCAGGATTGAGTAGTACGCCGTATCTCGCACCGTGTCGTCGGCTCCCATGGTCTCCGCTCTCCGGATGCCCTCCAGGCGTGCGCCGAGGGCTTCGATGGCGTTCCGGGAGCGGGTGTTGCGTACGTCCGCCTTGATGGTGATCCGGTGGACCTGCCAGGTCTCGAACGCGTGCAGGAGCATGAGGAACTTGCTCTCCAGGTTGACCCCGGTGCGCTGGGCGGAGGGGGCGAGCCAGGTGTATCCGATGTCCGCGACGTCGGGGACGTCCGTGACCGGGTTCCGGGCCGGCGCGTCACAGGATTGGGGCCGCTGCCAGTAGCACAGGTTCAGGAAACGGGTGGTGCCGACGATCGCGTCGGTCTTCATCCATCTGATCGCGAAGGGGACGGTACGGCTTTCCGCCTGCTCAGCCAACGCCTCTGAGATGTAGGCGGCCATGTCTTCCCGGCCCTCGGGGACGCGGGTGAAGCGATACGTGGATCGGTCTTCACCCGCCGCCGCGGTGAGATCGTCGACCGCGGCGAGACTGAGTGGTTCCAGGCGCACAGTGCGCCCGGAAAGTGTGACGAAAACGGGCATTGGCACATGATGGAGGCTGAAGACTGTTTTCGCGACATAGCCTGATGAAACAACTTGGAAACGCCCAGGTGAACTTAGGTAGCCGACCGTAATTGTGCAGGTGGAAGGCCCAGCAGGTCGGCGAGGCCGTTTCTCCGGCGTTTTACCGGTGTTTGTCATGGGGTGTTCTGGCGGCTGTCGCCGCGTCACCCGTACCAGACGGCGAACCCTCCCGATATTTGCCGGAGACGGCCATTCAACGGGGGCATGCGCGGGAGCGGAACGGCCTGCCGGCCGCTTTCCCGGTCGGCCGTCCCCACTGGCCGTATCCCCGATATTCGGATGGCCGCCGGCGACGGGACCGAGGCCCATGGGGTTGGAGGAAGCGGTGATCTCGTCACGGCAGGGCTGTGACGTTCCAGGTCTTATCCCACGGCGTTTCGGCATTCAACCCAACCGCCGGATGGGGATTCCGCGGCTTTCGGCGATGTAGGTCTGCGGAGCTAGGGCTTGGGGCGGATAGTCCACCCGTATGACGGGTTAATTGGCGTTCAGGGCCGATGATGGGAAAGCGCTGTGCTTCTACCCTTCGGGCATCTGTATCGGTGCCGACGAGGAGCCCAATTGTGGAACGCAGAGTAGGGAAGCGGAACCTGGCCGCGGCGATCGGTGGCTGGAGCGCGCGCCACCGGTGGGCGGCGATCCTGCTCTGGGTGGCGTTCACGGTCGGCGCGACCCTCGTCGGCAACGCCGTCGGCATCGCCGAGACCAAGAACTACCAGCTGCAGAACGGGGACTCCCGCAAGGCTTCCAAGATCCTCGACACCGCGGGCTTTCCCAACCCCGCCGCGGAGACGGTGCTGATCGAGGCGGGGGACAGCGGCCTCACCGTCGACGACCGGCGGTACCGTGCCGCGGTCGACCGGCTGGCGAGCGAGATCACGGCCACCGGGCTGACCCAGGACCTGCGCACGCCGTACGACACCGAGGCGGCGGCCCCGGTCACCGCGGACCGGAAGACCGCGCTGCTGCTCTTCACCATGAAGGGTGAACGAGGCCAGGCCGACCGGCACGTCCAGCGGGTTGTCGACGCCGTCGCGGCCGTACAGCGGGAGTTTCCCGAGCTCCGGATGGCCCAGGCCGGGGACGCCAGCTCCGCCAAGATGATCGACGGGGCCCTCGCCGACGACTTCGTGAAGGCCGAGTTGATCTCGATCCCGCTCACCCTCGGGATCCTGCTCGCCGCCTTCGGGGCGCTGCTCGCGGCCGTCGTCCCGGTGGCGCTGGCGCTGACCGCCTTCATGGCCTCGCTGGGGCTGCTCGCGCTGGCCAGTCAGGCCGTTCCGGCGGCCGACACGACCAGCAACCTGATGCTGCTCATCGGCCTCGCGGTCGGCGTCGACTACTCGCTCTTCTACATCCGCAGGGAGCGTGAGGAGCGGGCCAAGGGGCGGAGCCGGGAGCGGGCGCTGCGGATCGCCGCGGCCACCTCCGGCCGGGCGGTCGTCATCTCCGGCATCACGGTGATCGTCGCTCTGGCCGGGATGTTCCTCACCGGCAACGGTGTCTTCATCGGGCTCGCCGAGGGCGCGATCCTGGTGGTGCTCACCGCGGTCCTCGGCTCCGTCACGGTCCTTCCCGCGATCCTGTCCCTGATCGGCGACCGGATCGAGTCCAGAGTCGTCCACGGCACGTTCCGTGTGGTCAGCGGGGGGCGGATCACGTGGAAGAGGGTCCTCGGCGGCCGGGTCGGGGGCGGACGCCTGTGGGGTGCGGTGCTGAGTGCGGTGCTCCGCCGTCCGCTGGTGTCCCTCCTGGTCGCCGGGGGCCTCCTCGTCGCCATGGCGGCCCCCGCCCTGCAGCTCAAGACCGGGGAGCAGGGGATCAACGACCTCCAGGGCGACTTCCCGATCGTGGAGACGTTCAAGCGGGTCGAGAAGGCGTTCCCGGGCGGCAACGAGCCCGCCAGGGTCGTCGTCAAGGCGGCCGACGTCACCGCCCCCGAGGTGGTTCAGGCCATCGAGCGTTTCAAGGAGCGGGCGCTTGCGACCGGGCAGACGAACGAGCCGTTCGGTGTCCGGGTCAATCCCGGCAAGACCGTCGCGATCGTGTCGATCGGGCTGAAGGGCGCGGGTCCTGGGGACGCCGTTTCCGAACAGGCGGTGCGGACCCTGCGCCAGACGGTGGTGCCGGCCACCTTGCCGGGGGTGGAGGTCTACGTCTACGGCAGCGTCGCGAGTTCCATGGACTTCAACGATCAGCTGAACCGGACCCGGCCCTGGGTCTTCGCCTTCGTGCTGCTGCTCGCCTTCATCCTGCTGCTGGTCTCGTTCCGCTCGCTGGTCGTCGCGATCAAGGCGGTGGTCCTCAACCTCCTCTCGGTGGCCGCGGCCTACGGGGCGTTGGTGGCGATCTTCCAGTGGGGGTGGGGGGAGAGCCTGCTCGGCTTCACCTCCACCGGAGTGATCACGAACTGGCTCCCCCTGTTCCTCTTCGTCATCCTGTTCGGACTGTCGATGGACTATCACGTCTTCATCCTCAGCCGAATCCGGGAGGCCTACGACCGGGGGATGCGGACCGAGGAGGCCGTCACTTACGGGATCAAGGCCACGGCGGGCGTGGTGACCAGCGCGGCATTGATCATGGTGGCGGTCTTCGGCGTCTTCGCCACCCTCTCCCTCCTGACCTTCATCCAGGTCGGGGTGGGATTGGCGATCGCGATCCTGATCGACGCCACGATCATTCGGGCCGTCCTGCTCCCCGCCGCCATGCAGCTGCTCGGCGACCGGAACTGGTACCTCCCCCGCGTGCTCCACTGGCTGCCCCGGCTCTCCCACGGCGAGGAGGAGGCCGAGGAGGACCCGGCTCCCGCCGCCGTGCTCGCCGGGGTCAAGTGAGGGACGACGTCCCCGATGAGGTACGGCCGGCGGTGGGGTCCGGCCGTACCTCATAGATCATCTCCAGGACCTGGTCCAGGCGGTCCAGGGAGGCTTTGATCCACGGTAGGTCGAGTGGGTCGGGGGCGGCGAGCGCGTCCAGCCGGTCCCGCTCGCTCTCGCCGTACAGCATGCTCGTCGCGATCCGCAGGCGGAGCGCCTCGGCGTGATCGCCGAAGTCGGATCCCGCGAGCACCCCCACCCCGAACACCTCCATGAGGAAGCGCCGGAGTCCGGCTCCGGTTCCGATGCCGTACGTCCGGCTGAGGAGCTCGCGCCAAGGCTCGAAGTCGGGGTAGGAGTAGAAGCCGGCCTCGGGCATCGTGACGGACACGCCCGCCTTGGCGAACCGCTCGGCCACCCCCCGGGCGACCGCCGCGTGGAGCCGTCGGCTCTCCCGGACACGGTTCGTCAGCTCCTCCGGCTCACCGAACGCGTAGGCCGCGACCTGCTGGACGGGGCCGGCCGGGCTCGACCAGATCTCGCTCGCCACACCGGCCAGGTGGGCCCGCAGGTCCCGGCCGTAGGGGGTGCCGGGGAGCCGGGCGACCCCGATTCGCCAGCCACCCAGGGCGAGGTTCTTGCTCAACGCGGTGGTGATGATCGTCCGTTCCGGGGCGACCTCGGCGGGGCTCAGGTACGGCGTGGCGGGATCGAAGATCAAATCGCGGTAGATCTCATCGGCGACGATGAGCAGATCCAGCTTCCCGGCCGCCGCGCAGAGCCGTTCCACCGTCTCGGGGCGGGCCACCGTCCCGGTGGGGTTGTCGGGCAGGGTGGCCACCAGGAAACGCACCGAGCGCCCATGCCTTCGCGCCTCGGTGACCGCGGACACCAGCGCCTCGGGGTCGGGGACGCCCCCCTGGCCCGGCACGGTGTCCACGAAGACGGGCCTGGTGCCGGCCAGCCGGGCCTGCGCCGCGTAGCTGACCCAGCTCGGCCGGGGGAGGACCGGGTCGCCGCCGAGGGCGAGGGCGAGGGCGTAGAGCAAAGGCTTGCTCCCCGGTCCGCAGATCGTCGAATCCGGATCGGTGGGGAGGTTACGGCGTTGCCAGTAGCCGGCGGCGGCCTGGCGGAGTTCGGTGATCCCGGCCACCGGGCCGTAGGAGTTGCGCCCCGCCGCCGCGGCCAGACGCTCGCGCAGGGCCGGGTGCACCGGAAGACCGGCCTCGCCGAAAGCCAGGGGGAGGACGGGCAGACCGGCCCGTCGCCGTCGTTCGATCGCCTCGTTGGCCGCCAGGGTGGCGGACACCGCGATGGACATCATGAATCTCCATGACCTGGGGAATGTCTGATCGCCAGTCTTACCCAGCCCGCCGACAATCGCCTATCACTCCAAGCAGCACTTTTACCTAGTGTTAACAATCATGTCCTATGGAGATTTGAAGAAATTTTTCGCATTTGTGGTTTGGTGTCGGTACGGTGACGCCGACCTGCCGCCGAACGGGGAATTAGCGGTTTTGACAGCCGGGCGCGGTAACTTGTGGCCATGAAGATATTCGCGACCGTAATGTCAGCGGCTCTTCTCGGGGCCGTCATATCGGTGGCCACGGCCCATTCGCCGGTGTCCGCAGCCACGCTTCCCAAGCCGTCGACCCCAGCTTCGAAGCAGTATTTATACGTTAACCCGACATATGGCCACTATAATGTGAGATCCGGTAAGTCACCGAAGAAGCAGCTTGTCGCCACCGTCTACCCCAATGGGCGTTCGGCCTGCTTCCAGGGCGAATGCAGCGTGGAGCGGGGTCGGGGGTACCGCTGCAACGGGGGTGAGCAGCGCAGGTTCGACTGGTACGCGGTGCGGATCGGCAAGTCGGAGCGGAGATACGTCGCCGCGGCCTGCGTGGTCGTCAAGTCGGGTGAGCGAAGCCCGGTAAGGAATCAGCGGCCTGTCGCCGGGTAAATTTATGGTGGATTATCTGGGTTCCCGGACTATTTCTGTAGAACGCCGACATAGGTGAAGATTCCCAGGTCGTCACTCCATTCATAGTCGATGGCGTTGCCGTTCTTGGTCAGGGTGATGTCGCCGGGGACACAGGCACCGTCGATGTTCTCCAGCCGTACCGTCAGCGTGGAGCCGGAAACAGACCGGACGGCGAGGTCGCCGGAGCAGGAGTTGGCCGGCTCCTCCCACCGGCCTTTCCTTTCCCCTCGGGCCAGCATTACGGTGATGTCGTAATTTGTGGCCGTCTTGGTGTTCTTAATGTTTCCCCGCCAGGTGCCGTGAAAGCCGGCGGGTATCACCGTGCCCCCGTTGTCGGCGGCCTTGGACTCGGAGGGGGACTCCTCCGGTTCCGCACCGGTCGGCTCGTCCGAGGATCGCGAGGAGGTGGCGGGCGCGGCGTCGGTGCCACGCTCGCCCCCCGGATCCGCCGACGGGGAGGTGAGCTGCCAGACGGCGACGCCGCCGACCAGGAGGACGGCCGCCGCTCCGGCGATCACGCCGATCAACCGGCCGCGGCCACCTCGGCCGACCCGGCCCGGCTGGGTGGGGGCCGCGGAGTAGCCGCCCGGGGAAGGGGTGGGAAAGGGCCGGCTCTGCGATGCGGTACTCGATGACGCCGGACCGACCAGCCTGATCAGGAGCTGCTGCGCGTCGGGACGTGCCAGCGGGTCCTTGGCGAGGCAGTCGGCGAGCGGCGCGCGCAACCGCTCCGGGATCGACGACAGGTCGGGATGGTGGTGGAGGACTCTGCCCAGGACCGCGGCGACCGAGTCCGAGCCGAACGCCGCCTGGCCGGTCGCCGCGAAGACCATGGTCGACGCCCAGGCGAAGATGTCCGCCGCGGGGGTCACCGGTACGCCGCTGAGCTGTTCGGGGGCGAGATAGGCGGGGGTGCCGATCAAGCCGGAGGTGATGGTGGGGTTCTCGGCGATCCTGGCGATGCCGAAGTCGACGACGCGGGGTCCGTCCGGACCGAGCAGCACGTTCGCCGGTTTGAAGTCGCGGTGGATCACTCCCGCCGAGTGGATGGCGGCCAGCGCCGTGGCCGTACCGACCATCAATCGTTCCAGGTCGCCGCCGCGCAACGGGCCGCGCTCCCCGACGCGCTCCTGGAGCGAGGGGCCGTCGACGAACTCGCTGACGATGTACGGGCGGCGCCCCTCGACCGAGGCGGCGAGCACGCGCGCCGTACAGAACGAGGCCACGTCGGTGATCGCGGAGAACTCGCGGGTGAGCCGGGTCCGGGCGTCCCCGCTCGCGTCGGCCCGGAGCACCTTGACGGCGACCTGCTCCCCTTCGGGGGTCAGGCCGAGGTAGACAACCCCCTGGCCACCTTCACCGAGCCTGGCCACCAGGGTGAAGCGGTCCAGTCGGCGGGGGTCTTCCGGGGTCAGGGGGTGTGACATGGGTTCTACCGTACAGAAGTCGCCATTGTCCGCATCGAGTGCTCGACCAGTGTGATCAGTACGTGCTTCACGGATTCCCGCTTCCGCGCGTCGCACAGCATGACGGGGACGTCGGCGTCGAGGTCGAGCGCGATCCTGACGTCCCCCGGCTCGTAGCGTTGCGCGTTGTCGAAACAGTTGACGGCCACGATGAACGGCGTCCCCTGTCGCTCGAAGTAGTCGACCGAGGGGAAGCAGTCGGTGAGCCGCCGGGTGTCGGCGAGGACGACGGCGCCGAGCGCGCCCAGGGAGAGCTCATCCCACATGAACCAGAACCGCTGCTGTCCCGGGGTGCCGAAGAGGTAGACCGCCAGGCCCTCCCGGAGGGTGAGCCGGCCGAAGTCCATGGCGACCGTGGTGGTTCGCTTCTCCTCGATGCCGTCGGTGTCGTCGACTCCCACGCCGACGTCGCTGAGGACCTCTTCGGTGCGGAGCGGCCTGATCTCGCTGATCGAGCCGACCATGCTGGTCTTGCCCACACCGAAGCCCCCGGCCACCAGGATCTTGAGGGCGATGGGCGGCTCAGAGCGCGCGTAGTCCATTGATCACTTCTTTCAAGATGCGCTCGCTCGGCATCTCGGCGACACGAGCGGGTGGCCGAACCATCACGAGCCGCTGCTCGAGAAGGTCGCCCAGAAGAACCCGTACGACGCCGAGCGGGAGGTCCAGCTCGGCGGCGACGTCGACGACCGACGTCGCCCTTGTGCACAGGGAAAGTATCGCCAGATGCTCGGGCCCGAGTTCAGCTGGGGGCCGACCCGGGACCGACGTCACCAGAGCGATGAGGTCGAGGAACTCACCCGTTGGTCGGGTTCGACCTCGAATCATGGCATACGGACGAACGACTGGCCCCGCGTCGTCGTCGAGCCATCGCTCGCTCACGGGTGGGTCACTCTCGGATTTGTCGAGAGATGTGGGCCCACCCGCTTGACCAGCAGGGCCATTTCATAGGCGATGTGCCCCGCGTCGGCGTCGGTGTCGCTGAGCACCGCGAGGCAGCTGCCCTGTCCCGCGTTGGTCACGAACAGGAACGCCGACTCCATCTCGATGATGGTCTGCCGGACGTTGCCGCCGCCGAAGTGACGTCCCGCCCCACGGGCCAGGCTCTGGAAGCCGGCGGCCACCGCCGACAGATGCTCGGTGTCCTCCCGGCTCAACCCCTGGGAGGCCCCTACCGCGAGCCCGTCGTTTGACAGGACGACTGTGTGGCGGACACCGGCCACCCGGCTGACCAGGTCGTCCAGCAACCAATTCAGCTCGCCTCTCGCCGTGGACGGCGCCATTAGACATCCCCTTCACGTTCCGCATCGATTCGTCCGCGCTGCCACCCCTTTTGGAAGGAGGTCAGCATCGCGCTGGCTTCCTCAGGAGAGCGTTGCGTAACTTCTAGTGATTCTCCCGATATTTCGCTATCTGTCGGTACGGCAGGCCCTGCGTTGCCGTTCCGGCGTTCATCCTGGCGCAGTTGGGGGGCGAGATTGGCCTGCCGGACCCGCCGCGGCAATCCCGCATGGGTGGGGGGCGGAGCCGGGGCCGGTGCCGGGGTTTCGCCGGCTTCCGACTCTCTGACCTCCGGCTCCCTGATCTGAGGTTCGGCGGAAGCCTCGGTGAACACGGCGAGAACCGGGGGAGCCCCGTTCGGGGCGGGCTGCGCGGACTGAATGGACGGCAGCTGTACGGCTCGCGTGGACCGCGCCGTACGGGTCGGGCGCGGGGTCGAGGCGAGAATGGGTGGGGTCGCCTCCAGCTCGGGCATCTTCTCCTCCGGTGCCCCCTGATCCAGCTCCGCCTCGTTGACGATGAGCGTGTGCGGGATCAACACGATCGAGGTCGTCCCGCCGTACGGCGACGGCCGGAGCACGACCCTGATCGCATGCCGTTCGGCGAGACGGCCGACGACGAACAGGCCCAGCCGATCGCTGTCGGCCAGATCGAACTCCGGTGGGTTCGCCAGCCGGTTGTTGATCTCGACGAACTCCTCGTGGCTCATCCCCAGCCCGCGGTCCTCGATCTCGACCGCGAAACCGTTCCCCACCATCTCGCCGCGGACGGTGACCTGGGTATGGGGTGGCGAGAAGATCGTGGCGTTCTCCACGAGCTCGGCGACGAGGTGGATGACGTCCGCGACGGACGGACCGACCAGCGACGCCCGCGGGACCCCGGCGACCGTGACGCGGGTGTAGTCCTCGACCTCGGCCACCGCGCCTCTGAGCACGTCGACCAGAGGTACGGGCTTGCGCCAGCCGCGTCCCGGGGTGGCGCCGGACAAGATGATCAGGCCCTCCGCGTGACGGCGCATACGGGTGGTGAGGTGGTCGAGCCGGAACAGGTCGTCGAGCACCTCGGGCTCGTTGGCCTTGCGCTGCATGCCGTCGAGCTGGGTGAGCTGCCGGTGCAGCAGCGACTGGTTGCGCCGGGCCAGGTTGAGGAAGACCTGGCTTACGCCCTTGTGCAGCTTGGCCTGCCCGACCGCGGCCTCGATGGCCGTCCGCTGCACCGCGGTGAAGGCCCGGCCCACGTCGCGGATCTCATCGGTGTTGCCCAGCGAGATCGGGGGCGCCTCGACCCCGATGTTGACGTCCTCGCCCGTCTTGAGGCGGTCGACGACCCGGGGCAGCCGGACCACCGCGAGCTCCAGCGCGGCGTCCCGCAGGCTCGCGAGCTCCAGGATGATCCGCCGGCCGAAGCGCACGGAGAGGAAGATCGAGGTGATGACCGCGACGAGCCCGAGGAATCCGGCGATGGCGATGCGGATGCCGATGTCGATCGCGATGGTGAGGGAGCGGTCGGCGAGGTACTTCGCCGAGGGGACGTGGATCCGGTCGATCGACTGCAGGACCGCGTCCGCGGTGAGACGCCAGGCGCCGAGCTCCCTGGGCAGCCCGGCGGAGCCGCGCTCCCCGATCGCGTTCTCGACCTGCGAGAACTGCCGGTAGATCGGGGACTCGATCAGCTCGTCGTAGGGGTTGCGGAGTTCGGACTCCAGGGCGGGGATCTCCTGATCGAAGATGTACCGCCGGGTCGCCGTGAAGCCGTCGATCACCGCGGTCTCCGGCAGGGAGAGCCGGCCTTCGATGATGGCGCCGGAGATCAGGGCGTGCTCTCTGGACATGATGTCCCGGGCGCGGTTGAGCTTCGCCAGCGCGTGTGCCTGCTGATACAGGGATATGTCGAGGTTCGGGATGATCTGGTCGGACATCAGGGAGATGGTGTCGAGCATCTTGTTGTACTCGAGCACGGCCTGGAGGCGATTCACACTCCGGGTCTCCACCCTGCTCCGAAGCTCGCTGAGCTTGTCCAGCTGAGAGAACATCTGCTCGACGAAGGGAATGAGCTGCTTGGTGGTCGCGGCCCGGGCGTCCGGGGAGGTGGCCTTGCCGCGGAGGTCGGCCAGCGCGGCGTTGGTCCTGGTCTTCTGGGCGCTCAACTCGTTGTCGGGGAGGAGCGGGGTGCTGAGGAAAAAGGCCGTCAGCAGGCGCTCATTCTGGAGCTCGATACTCAGAGCGGTCGAGGGCTCGGTGAAGTGCTCGTCGAGTCTGCTGATATTGAGCAGCTTTAGACCGTCGCCCAGCGTGACGCTGGCCGCAAATCCCCAGAGAGCGATGAGCGAGGCGAGGGGGACCAGGAGCAGCGCAAAGATCTTGAACCGGATCGGCCGGTTGCCAGAAGCCATACCACCTCGTCCCGGAGCACTTTATGGAGGCTCGCATACCATTGTCATGAAATGCACCTCCAGAGATCGCAGAGAGGGTAACACCGAAGGGGGGTTGTGCGCCCGAGAGACACTCCCTTAAGTGTGGTATCTCGCTCAAGAGGCAGTCTGTGTTGTCGCGAAAATGTCGAAATTATCAGACACTAGCGTCGTGATCCATAGCCGTTTGGTGCTGGAGTCGCCGCCGCCGCTCGGGAAACCCGTCACGATGTGTTGGTTTATCTAGCCCTCTGGATAGTTATGTCCGATATTTGGGCATCCGGGGTCGCGGTGAGCGCGGTGACCACGGCCGCCGCGACGCTGTCCGGGTCGATGTACACCTCGGGCGTGTAGTCGCCGCCCTCCTGCCGCCGGACTTCGCGCTGCATGGGCGTCGCGGTCCGGCTCGGGCTCACCGTCGTCACGCGAACGCCGTACGGACGCTCCTCGGCGCGGAGCGCGTCGGCCAGGGCGCGGAGTGCGAACTTGCTCGCCGCGTACGCCGCCCAGCCCGCGTTCGCGTTGATCCCCGCCGTGGAGTTGACGAAGACCACGGTTCCCCGGGCGGCCCGCAGCGAGGGGAGCAGGAGCCGGGTCAGCTCGGCGGGCGCCTGGACGTTGACCGCCATGGTCCGCGCCCAGGTCGCGGCGTCGGTCTGCTCCGTGGTGCCGAGGATCGCGATCGCCGCGCTGTGGACGAGACCGTCCAGCGGGCCGATGTCCGCTCCGACGGAGTCGGCGATGGCCGCCGGACGCTCCAGGTCGACGATGAGCGCCGCGCTTCCCGGCAGGCGCGCCACGGCGGCCTCGAGCCGCTGCGGTGACCGGCCGGCGAGGATGAGCCGGTCGCCCCGGTCGGCCAGCCGGTCCGCGACCGCCTGTCCGATCCCACTGGTCGCGCCCGTGATCAAATAGGTGCCCATGGAGCATGGCCCTTTCCAGTCTGCCGGCCGGAGTGTCGTCGGCCCCGGTGCCGATGGAATCCGTTCAGGTAACGCTAAGGTCCGGTGAGTATTCTCGATGGCCGTCCCTGCCCCAGACTCCCCGGGTTCCATGACTCAGACAGCCGAGCCACCCGCCGCAGCTGTGCCGGCGCGCCCCGCCAAGGTGCGCGATCCGTTTCTCGACAACGCCAAATTCCTCGCGATCATCTTGGTGGTCTCCGGTCACCTGATCGAGGATCTTCGGGATGTGGAGGCCGCGCGGGCGGTCTATCTCTGGGTGTACATGTTCCACATGCCCGTTTTCATCGTGATAACTGGGTATTTGTCGCGCAGCTTTACGTTTTCGTCGGGTAAGGCGCGTAAGCTCATCACAAACCTGCTCCTGCCCTTCGTGATATTCGAGCTCGCGTACTCGATTTTCAATTGGCTGGCGGGAAACGGCTCGCTCCGGGTGAGCCTGCTGGATCCGTATTATCTGACCTGGTTCCTTATGGCGCTGTTCGCCTGGCGGCTCTCCACCCCGGTGTGGCAGCAGGTCAAGTGGCCCGTCGCGGTGGCCGTGGTGATCGCCCTGCTCTCCGGGACGAGTGAGCTGCCCCGGGAACTGGAGCTCAACCGGGTGTTCGGACTGCTCCCCTTCTACGTCCTGGGCCTCTTCCTCAAACCCGAGCACCTGGAGCTGGTGAAGCGGCCGATCGCGAGGTACCTCGGCATCGCGGTGCTCCTCGGCGCCCTGGTGGTCGCCGCGTTGGTCCACCGCCGGATGAACATCGTGTGGGTCTACTGGCGGCACAGCAACGACTTCCTCGGCGTGAGCGACCTGGTCGGCACACTGATGCGGATGGGGCTGCTGCTGTGCGCCATGATCCTGGTTTTCGCGTTCCTCGCGGTCGTCCCCACCGGGTTCACCTGGTTCAGTTCGCTCGGTTCGGCGACCCTCTATGCCTATCTTTTGCATGGTTTTGTGGTAAAGGCGTTTGACTATTTGGGCTGGTATGACCTTCGGTGGCTGCATACCGAACTCGGAGTGGCCTCATTGTGGATGCTCGGGGTCGCCATCTCCATCGGCTTCTGTACAAACCCGGCCAAACGCGCCTTCGGCTGGGCGGTCGAGCCGAAGATGCCGTGGTTCTTCACCCCGCTCACCAAGCCCAAGCGGAATTGACCGAGGCCGCAGGCACCGCACCCACCCGCGGCGGCCTGGGTTTGACGGCTGAGCCGGCCGCTAAACCCCCAAAATGCCTTTGTCATATAAATACCCGTATATAAGACTCTAAAAGTCTCGTATCGGGTATGTATGGTTTATGAACGCTGTGGGGTACTGGGTGATCCTAGGGCCGATCATCATGGCGGTCGCGATGTTCGTCATGGGGTTCGGGCCCCTGATCGGCCGTCTGCTGGGTCCATGGGGACCCGCGCGAGCGGAACGGATGCGCGGGCCCGCCGTCGGCGGCATCCTGGAGGAGGACAACGAGGCTCAGCGGATGAGCGAGTCGGAGTCCGAGCCCGCCTCCCGTGAGGACGTGTGGGAGCGATCCTGAGACGCCTCACATCCGGTTGACCCCGGTGACGTGCACCACGGCCTTGCCCGCCTCGTCCGAGGCGGCCAGATCGACCTCGGCGTCGACACCCCAGTCGTGGTCACCGGCCGGATCGTCGAACACCTGGCGTACCCGCCACAGCCCGGACTCCTCGGTGATGAGAAGAAGCTTGGGTCCGCGCGCGTTCGGGCCGGTGCCGATGTCGTCGTGCTCGGCGAAGTACTCCTCCAGCGCCTCCGCCCAGCGGTCGGCGTCCCACCCGTTCTCCTCGTCCATCTCGCCCAGCTCCGCGTACCGGCCGAGCGCCGCCAGCTCGACCCTGCGAAACATCGCGTTGCGGACGAGCACCCGGAAAGCGCGGGTGTTCGCCGTGACGGGGGTCGGCTTCTCGTCCAGCGGCGTCTTCGCCTCGTCGGCGGGGTTCTGCAGCTGCTCCCACTCGTCCAGGAGGCTGGAGTCGACCTGGCGGACGAGTTCGCCGAGCCATTCGATCAGGTCCTTGAGCTCGTCGGTCTTGACGTCCTCCGGCACCGTCTGCTGGAGGGCCTTGTACGCACTCGACAGGTAGCGCAGAACCATGCCCTCCGTCCTGGCCAGCTCGTAGTACCCGATGTAGTCGGTGAAGGTCATCGCCATCTCGTAGAGGTCGCGGGCGACCGACTTCGGGCGGAGCGGGTGGTCGGCGACCCAAGGGTGGCTGCGGCCGTAGACCTCGTACGCATGCGAGAGCAGCTCCTCCAACGGCTGGGGGTAGGTGATTTCGCTGAGGAGCTCCATTCGCTCCTCGTACTCGACACCGTCGGCCTTCATCTGGGCCACCGCCTCGCCCTTGGCCTTGTTCACCTGGGAGGCGAGGATCTGGCGGGGGTCGTCCAGGGTCGCCTCGATGACCGAGAGGACGTCGAGCGCGTAGGTCGGGGATTCCCGGTCGAGGAGGTCGAAGGCGGCCAGCGCGAAGGTGGAGAGCGGCTGGTTCAAGGCGAAGTCGGCCTGCAGGTCCACGGTGATCCGGACGTGCCTGCCCTCCTCGTCGGGCTCCGCCAACGTCTCCACGATCTCCCCGGCGAGCAGCGAGCGGTAGATCGCGATCGCCTGCCGGATGTGGCGCCGCCGGGCGGCGGGCTCCTCGTGGTTGTCGGTGAGGAGCTTCTTCATCGCCTGGAAGGCGTTGCCCGGGCGGCCGATGACGCTGAGCAGCATCGCGTGGCTCACCTGGAACCGGGAGCGCAGCGGCTCGGGCTCGGCGCCGATGAGCCGCTGGAAGGCCTCTTCGTCCCAGGACACGAAGCCTTCGGGGGCCTTCTTGCGGACGACCTTGCGACGCTTCTTCGGGTCGTCGCCCGCCTTGGCGAGCGCCTTCTCGTTCTCCACCACGTGCTCGGGCGCCTGGGCCACCACGTAGCCGATGGTGTCGAACCCGGCGCGGCCCGCGCGTCCCGCGATCTGGTGGAACTCCCGGGCCCGCAGGCGCCGTACCCGCGTGCCGTCGTACTTGCTCAGCGCGGTGAACAGGACGGTACGGATCGGGACGTTGACCCCGACGCCCAGGGTGTCGGTCCCGCAGATGACCTTGAGCAGTCCGGCCTGGGCGAGCCGTTCCACCAGCCGCCGGTACTTGGGCAGCATCCCGGCGTGGTGGACCCCGATGCCGTGGCGGACGAAGCGCGAGAGGTTGCGCCCGAACCGGGTGGTGAACCGGAAATTGCCGATCAAGTGGGCGATCGCATCCTTCTCCGCCCGGGTGCACATGTTGATGCTCATCAGCGATTGGGCGCGCTCGATCGCCGCCGCCTGGGTGAAGTGCACCACGTAGACGGGGGCCTGGCCCGTGCCCACCAGCTCCTCGATGGTCTCGTGCAGCGGGGTGAGCCGGTAGGAGTACATAAGCGGTACGGGCCGGGTCGCCGAGGAGACCACCGTCGTCGCCCGCCCGGTCCGGCGGGTGAGGTCGCTTTCGAACCGCGCCACGTCACCCAGCGTCGCCGACATCAGGAGGAACTGGGCCTGGGGCAACTCCAGGAGCGGGATCTGCCACGCCCAGCCTCGATCCGGTTCCGCGTAGAAGTGGAACTCATCCATGATGACCATCTGCACGTCCGCCCGGGCGCCGTCCCGCAGGGCGATGTTGGCCAGCACCTCCGCCGTGCAGCAGATGATCGGGGCGTCCGCGTTGACGCTGGCGTCCCCCGTCATCATGCCGACGTTCTCGGTACCGAAGATCGCGCACAGGTCGAAGAACTTCTCCGAGACCAGGGCCTTGATGGGCGCGGTGTAGAAGCTGCGGTCGTCCCGCGCCAGCGCCGTGAAGTGGGCGCCCGTGGCCACCAGGCTCTTCCCCGAACCGGTCGGGGTGTTGAGGATGACGTTGCTGCCCGTCACCACCTCGATGAGCGCCTCTTCCTGCGCGGGGTAGAGCGTGATGCCTCTTTCTCCCACCCAGGTGGCGAACGCTTCGAACACGGTGTCGGGGGTGACATCGTCAAGGTCGGGGAGTCGATCGGTGAGGTTCACCTCTCCATCTTGCCGGTAGGAGCGTGGTGAGTGGCAATCGTCGGCGCTTGCCCGGGCTCGGCGGGCGCCCGATGCGGCCCACCGAGGGTTTCACCTGCGCGGACGCGGGGAGTTCCCAGATGTCGCCGATCGCGGGGGCGATACGGGAGGCGCGATGGGGGAGTCACGGGGCGATCCGGCGCGCGATGAAGCCGGGCCGGAAGACGCCCCCGATCCGCCGGGCGGACGGCTCGGGCTTCCCGCGGCGACCGCGCTCGTGGCCGGCAACATCGTCGGCACGGGCATCTTCCTGCTGCCCGCCGCGCTTGCCGAGTTCGGAATCGTCGGCATCGTGGCGTTCGGCCTGGTGACGATCGGGGCGCTCACGCTCGCGCTGGTCTTCGGCACGTTGGGGCGCCGCATCCCGCGGGCCGGCGGACCTTATGTGTACGCCAGGGAGGCTTTCGGGGAGTTTCCGGGGTTTCTCACCGCCTGGTCGTTCTGGATCACCTCGTGGGCGGGGAACGCGGGAATCGCCTACGCCTGGACCGGCTACGTCGTCTACTTCCTTGAGGGCCGGAGCCTGTTCGGGCTGTCGTGGACCGGGACCACCGGGCAGATCGTCATCGGGCTGATCGGCATCTGGCTCGTCGCGCTCATCAATCTGACCGGTGTGAAGAACATGGGGCGCTTTCAAGTCGTCACCGTGGTCCTGAAGTTCGCTCCCTTGCTCTTTGTCACGGTCGTCGGGTTGTTCTCGATACGGATGGGCAATTTCGGGCCCTTCAACGCCACCGGGCAGTCGGTGCTGGTGGCGGTCTCGGCCGCGGCGGCGCTGGTCCTCTTCGCCTACTCCGGGTTGGAGAGCGCCACCGTCGCCGCCGAGAAGGTGGCGGATCCGCGGCGCGACATCGGCAGGGCCGGGTTCTACGGCTGCCTCGCCTGCGCCGTCCTCTACCTCCTCAGCACGATCGCGATCTTCGGCACCGTCCCGCACGAGGAGTTGATCAATTCGAAGACGCCGTTCACCGATGCCGTCGAGAACATGTTCGGCGTCGGGATCTGGGGTGGCGTCATCGCCGCCTGCGCCGTCGTCTCCGGGATCGGCGCGCTCAACGGCTGGACCATGCTCGTCGCCGAGATGCCGATGGCCGCCGCCAGGGACGGCCTCTTCCCCCGGGTGTTCACCCGGATGAACCCGAGGAACGTCCCTTACGTGGGAGTCATCGTGGCGAGCGTCCTGACCTCGCTCACGCTGGTGCTGGCGTACGGCGCCACGAACGCCTTCGACACGATTCTGCTGCTGGCGACCTTCACCACGGTGATCCCGTACCTCTTCTCCACGGGGGCGCGGATCTTCTGGCTGGCGACGGGCCGGCGGGAGATCGCGCTGCGGGGGTTCGCCTGGGAGATGACGATCGCCGCCGTCGCCATGGTCTTCTCCTACTGGATGGTGGTCGGCGCGGGCGGGGACGCCGTCTTCCGCGGCACGCTCATGCTGCTGCTCGGGATTCCGGTGTATGTCTGGATCAAAGTGGCAAGAGGCGGGTACGGCGCGCCCGCGACGAACCGGGATCCAAGCTGACACCGATCCTCCCCAAGGGAGTTAAACACCCCGGGCCGCCTAATTAGCCGTTTCGAGCTGATTTATCGGGGCTCGACGAGGCGAGAACAATCCTGGATGGTAAAGCCAACGGTTTATGACCCCACCGTGAAAACGGTCGTTCACCGGTACGTGTTGCCGCCATCCAAAAAAGGGGGAAGGGGAAGACGTGGAGACGGCCCCATTCACCAAAAGGCTTTTCCGTACCAAACCCACAGCACAGATCGTCGCCGAAGGCGGGCACGGTGAGGGCGGCGAGCTCCGCCGCTCGATGGGCCTGGTTCAGCTCACCCTGTTCAGCGTCGGCGCCACCCTCGGCACCGGAATCTTCGTCGTCCTCGGCGAGGCGACCCCCCTGGCCGGCCCCGCGATCGTCGTCTCCTTCGTCCTCGCCGCGCTGACCGCGCTGTTCTCCGCACTCTCCTACGCCGAACTCGCCGGGACGATCCCCGTCTCCGGCTCGTCCTACTCCTACGCCTACGCCACCCTGGGCGAACTCGTCGCCTGGGTGTGCGGCTGGTGTCTGCTCCTGGAGTACGCGGTATCGGTCTCCGCGGTCGCGGTCGGCTGGGGGCAGTATCTCAACCAGTTCCTCGGCAGCACCGTCGGATGGACCATCCCCGAAGCCGTCTCCGGCCCGCCCGGCGAGGGCGGAGTGATCAACCTCACCGCGATGGCGGTGGTCTTCCTCGCGGCCGGACTGCTGCTGCGCGGCGCCTCCGAGAGCGCCACGGCCAACGTCGTCATGGTGTTCGTCAAGGTGGCCGTGCTGGTTTTCTTCTGCGTCCTGGCGTTCACCGCCTTCGACTCGGGGAACCTCGCCCCCTTCGCCCCGCTCGGACTCGCCGGTATCAGCGCCGCGGGCGCCAAGGTCTTCTTCTCCTACATCGGCTTCGACGCCGCGTCCACCGCGGGCGAGGAGGCCAAGAACCCCAAACGCGACCTGCCGCTCGCCATCCTCCTCTCCCTCGGCATCGTCACATTGATCTACGTCGGGGTGGCCCTCGCCGCGGTCGGCGCGGTGCCGTGGATGGAGATCGGCGGCTCCAAGGCCACCCTGGCGGTGGTGTTGCAGTCGGCCACCGACGCGACCTGGCCGGGGATCATCCTCTCCGTCGGCGCGGTCGTCTCGATCGCGAGTGTCGTGCTCGTCGTCCTCTACGGCCAGACCCGGATCCTCTTCGCCATGTCCAGGGACGGGCTGATCCCGCGGATCTTCCAGAAGGTGAACCCGCGCCGGCAGGTCCCGGTGGCCAACACCGTGATCGTGTCCCTCTTCGTCGCCCTGCTCGCGGGGCTGGTGCCACTCGGCCGGCTCGCCGACGCGACGAGCATCGGCACCCTGTTCGCCTTCGCGATCGTCAACATCGGGGTGATCGTTCTCCGGTTCGGACAGCCCGGCCTGCCGCGCAGTTTCCGGACACCCCTCTATCCGATCACTCCGGTCCTCGGCGTGGGCTTCTGCGGGTATCTGATGGTCAAGCTGGACGGGGCGACCTGGCTCACCTTCACCATCTGGACGATCATCGGGCTCATCGCCTACTTCCTGTACGGCTTCCGCCGTTCCCGGCTCGCGCAGCGTGGAGGGACGCCATGAAGATTCAGCGCATCCTCGTCGGCTACGAGCCGGACGCCAGGGGGCATGACGCGCTCGCCCTGGCGGCCGTAATGGCCCGTACCGTCGGCGCCGAGGTGACCGTGGCAAGCGTCCACTCGGCACAGTGGCCGACGCCGAGCAAGGGGCGGGTGGACGCCGAATGGCAGCTCTACCTGCGGGAGAACGCACAGCGGAGCGTGGACGAGGCGGCGGGACTGCTGAGTACGGCCGGGCTCCCCCACCCGGTGGCCAAGGCGCTGGGTGCGCATCGGGGCAGCGGGCGCGGGCTGGTGGAGCTCGCCGGCCGGATCGGCGCCGACCTGGTGGTGATCGGTTCGGCACCTCGCGGGCGGCGGCGCCGGATCTCGGTGGGCAGCACCGCCGACCAGCTGCTGCACGCCTCCCCCGTCCCGGTCGCCCTGGCCCCGCGGGGCTATGCCGGTACCGCGCCTGAATCACTGGAGCGGCTGACCGTGGCCTACCGGCGCGACGCGCGATCGGATGCGGCGGTCGTCCTCGCCGGCGCCGCGGCCGAGCGGTACGGCCTGCGGCTTCGCCTGCTCACCCTGCTCGTCCGGGAACGAGCCTCGTGGCGCGGGCGCACGCAACTGATGTCCGAGTGGCACGCCAGATGCGATTCCGACCTACGGGCGGTCGTCCCTTCGGAGCAGACCGAGTGTGAAGTGGCGCACGGCTCCGATGTGGGCAGGGCCCTCGGTTCGGTCGACTGGCTTCCCGGTGAGTTGCTCGTCTGCGCGTCAAGCGGGCGCGGGCCGATCCGCAAGGTCTTCATCGGAGACGTCTCGTCGAAGATCCTCAGATCGGCCCCGTGCCCAGTCCTGATCTTGTCTGGATAAGCGGGCGTCTCACTACGGATATCGGAGTGCGGTGGCGCGACCGCCGTCGAGCCCCCGGGTCTTCTTCCGCAGGCGGCGGACCAGCCGGATACTCTGATCGCGCTGTTCCCGCGAGTCCCACCACACGTGATAAGCCTTCAGCGCGTCGGCGCGGGCCTCCGTCGCTTCGGCCTGGAGCAGATCAGCGAGGATCTTGAGTTCGTCGCGGTAGCGTTCGAGCTCGTCCATCGCGGTCTGCGATGCGGTCAACCTCTCTTCGGCCTGCTCAAGCTCGGACTCCAGCTCCTGGAATCGTGGCGCAGGCCCTCGATGCCCTCCGAAATGCCACACTATTCACTGATAACGCATGGGGGTGGAGACATGCCAGACCGCGGTCACTAAAAGATCGTCAATGAGTTGGCCAAGCGTGTCCTGGGATCTCGGGGTTCGCCCGGAGAGTGGGTAGCGATGTTACCCACGCCGCGCTCGCGGGCAGGGGTCGAGACATCCGTACTTTCGCGGAGATAGGTGGATCCGATGGAGCTTTTTCCGGCTATGCCGTTGTCGGAGTGGGCGGACACAAAGCTCACACTCCATAAGTTCGCGCAGATCGTCGGGAAGATACGTTTGGCGGCGAGCGTCCGCCGTAACCACTGGTGGAACGTCGCCTACCACGTCACCGGCCGGGGCATCACGACCCGCCCCATGGGCGGGCTCGACGAGAACCCGGTGTTCGCCGTCGACTTCGACTTCGTCCGGCATCGGCTCGTCATCGACACCCTCAACGGCCGGAGCGTTTCGTTCCCACTCGCCGGAAACTCCGCGGCCTCCTTCCACCACGAGATCCTCGCCGCGCTGGACCGTCTCGGCATCCACGTCGAGATCAATGCCGAGCCCTTCGACTTGGTGGGGGACACCACCCCGTTCGCCGAGGACACCGCGCCGGCGCCGTACGACCACACCATGGCCAACCGGTACTGGCGGATCCTCTCCCAGGTCGCGCAGGTGCTGGAGGCCTACGCCGCCGACTACTCCGGCAAAACCAGCCCGGTGCACCACTTCTGGCACACCTTCGACGTCGCCGTCACCCGGTTCTCCGGGCGGAAGGTCCCGACGAACGCCCAGGTGGATCCGGTGACCAGGGAGGCGTACTCGGAGGAGGTGATCAGCGTCGGCTTCTGGTTCGGCGACGACAACATGCCCGAACCCGCGTTCTACTCCTACACCGCGCCCGAGCCGCAAGGGCTCGTCGACGAGCCGCTCCGCCCGGAACAGGCCAAATGGACCGTCTCCCGAGGCAGTCACCTGGCGATCCTGCGCTACGCCGACGCCCGCATCGGCGACGACCCCCGCGCCACGGTGCTGGAGTTCTTCCGGAGCGCTTACCTGGCCGGTGCCCGCCGGGCCAACTGGGACATCGAAGGCACCAGCTGCCCAGGCGGGGTTACCGACCCCCTCGCCTGAATCTTCCTCCTCCGGTACGGGCGTGGGTCCGTGGCCGAAAAGAGGGCTTGGAAAAGTGACCCGCATGCGGGGTGGTGAAGGGCTGTTGCCGATCCAGTGGTTCGTGATCGTGAACGGAGGAGCGGCCGAGCGGGTGCCGATCGCCGCTTTCCACAGTCCGGTACGGCGGGGGCGGCTCAGGCCGTACCGGCTCCGATCAAGCGGGGATATGGCGGATGACCCGTTCCGGGTGGCGGTGGGCGGTGACGGCGGCGATGAACTCCTGGACGAAGTCGTCGGAGACGGTGTCCCCGAGGACCACGCCCTGCTCCACCGAGACGCCCCCGTCGCCCGGGTAGTCGGACGCGGAGCCGATCCTGGCGATGTCCAAGAGTGCCATGGCTGAGCCGAGTACCCCGAGTGCCTTGCCGTGTTTGTACGCCTCCGCCATGAAATGCATGGCCGCACCGTCTTCGGCGAGGAGCTGTACGCCGCCTTCGCCGCCCGGCACCAGGACGGCGTCGTAGACCACGGACGACGTGGTGGGCAGGGGATGGGTCACGGGGATGTGCTCGCCGTCGCCGCCCCGCACGGTGCCGCCCTGCGTGGAGAGCACATCCAGGGTCGCCCCGGCGCCGACGAGCTCGCCGTACAGCCTGGTGATCGCGTCGGCGTCGACCCCGTCCGCGGCGAGCAGGGCGATCCTTCTGGTCAGAACGCTGTCCTTGGCACTGCCCGCTTGGCTGAGCGCCGGAGAGCTCTGCCCGTGGTTGGGGACGCTCGGCGCCTCGGGCGGCGCCACCCCGATTCCGGAGGCGATCAGCACCGCGAGTTCGTGGTCCACGTTGTTGAGGTTCCGCACCACACCCTCGCGAATGTGGTTGTGCCGGACTTTCCCGAGTTCGAAGCGGAACGCGGCGACGATGTGCTTCCGCTCCCATTCGCTCATGCTGTTCCAGAACAGGGTGGCCTGACGGTAGTGGTCGCCGAAGCTCTCACTCCGCTTGCGGATCTTGTCGCCGTCGACGCGCTCCTGATGGTGGACGTACCTGTCCCGATCGGCGAGTGCGGGGAAGCCGCCGCCGAGCGAGTTGGGATGGTAGCTCGCCTGGCCGCGGTGGATGGTCATCTGGTGATAGCCGTCCCGCTGGTTGTTGCGCACCTCGGCGATCGGCCGGTTGACCGGGATCTGCGGGAAGTTGGGCCCGCCGAGCCTGATCAGCTGGGTGTCGAGGTAGGAGAACAGCCGGGCCTGCAGCAGCGGGTCGTTGGTGAAGTCGATACCCGGTACCACGTTGCCGAGATGGAAGGCGACCTGCTCGGTCTCGGCGAAGAAGTTGTCGGGGTTGCGGTTGAGAATCAGGCGGCCCACCGGGCGAACCGGGACGATCTCCTCCGGAATGATCTTCGTGGCGTCGAGCAGGTCGAAATCGAAGGCGAACTCGTCCGACTCGGGGACGAGCTGCAGGCCGAGCTCCCACTCGGGGAAGTCGCCCGCCTCGATCGCCTCCCACAGGTCGCGCCGGTTGAAATCCGGATCCCGGCCGGCGATCTTCTGGGCCTCGTCCCAGACCAGGGAATGAGTCCCGAGCTTGGGCTTCCAGTGAAACTTCACAAAGGTGCCCCGGCCTTCGGCGTTCACCAGGCGGAAGGTGTGCACGCCGAATCCCTGCATCATGCGATAGCTGCGCGGGATCGCCCGGTCCGACATCAGCCACATCATCATGTGGGTGGTCTCCGGCTGGAGCTGCACGAAATCCCACAATGTGTCGTGGGCGGAGGACGCCTGGGGGATCTCGTTGTCCGGCTCCGGTTTCACCGCGTGCACGAAGTCGGGAAACTTGATGCCGTCCTGGATGAAGAAGACCGGGAAGTTGTTTCCCACCAGGTCGTGGTTTCCCTGCTCGGTGTAGAACTTGACCGCGAATCCGCGGACGTCCCGCACCGTGTCCGCCGATCCGCGTGATCCGGCCACGGTGGAGAAGCGGACGAAGACCGGGGTTTTGATCCCGGGATCGATGAGGAATCCGGCGGTCGTCGTATCGGCGAGGGAGTTGTCGTAGGCCTGGTAGTAGCCGTAAGCCCCGGCGCCCCGGGCGTGCACGACCCGCTCGGGGATCCGCTCGTGGTCGAAGTGGGTGAGCTTCTCCCGGAAGTGGAAGTCCTCCATCAGCGTCGGCCCGCGTTCCCCGGCGCTGAGCGAGTTGTCCGTGTCGTCGATCCGGATACCTTGATCGGTGGTGAGCACGGTGTCCTGCGGGTCGACCCGGTAGTCGTCCAGGCGACGATCCTTCGCCGTCCGTTCCTCGCTGGTCATCGGTGCCCCCGCATGATGGTGTCCGTGATCGATCCGCAGGGCTCCGTCGGTTCCGGTACGGCCGCCGCGTCGGCTCTGCGAAGCAGACGTACCCACCCCTCCGCAATGAAACGGACAGGGAGTGATGTGTTTCTCCTTATCCACAGCCTGTGGATAAAAGGGTTGGTCAGGGTCGGGGATGATCGTGAGCCCAGGTGTGAAGTGTGTAGGGGCGTCCCTTTGCCAGGCCCGGAATAGGCGGGTGATCCGTGAGGTGGTACCCGGCGGCCCGGGCCACCGCGTTGCTCGCCGTGTTCTCCGCCTCGATCTCCAGCGTCACCCGGGGCAGGTTCAAGGTCAGATGGGCGTAGTCCGTCAGGACCCGTACGGCCCGGGCGGCCAGGCGCTGCCCCCGGTGTATGGCGCCGATGGTGTAGCCGATGCTGCACAGCGCATCCCCGGGAGCTTGCGCGATGAGCAGCACCTCACCTTTGGGCCGGCCCCCGTCGGTGGTGATGGCGAGCTGAATCCGCAGGTCCAGGACGCGACTCCGGCGCGCCTTGACGAGGTACTCCTCGGCTGCGCCCAGGTCGAACGGCGACCTGAGCGGTGTCCAGCGGGCGATTTCGGGTTCGTCGAAGAGCGCGACCATCTCCGGAAGGTCCGCATCGGTCCATTCGCGGAGTACGAGTCCGGCTCCGGTTAGGCGCAGCTCGGGCGGGAAAACCGGGCGAACCTGTCGATTGATTGCCATAGATTCCCTTTCCCTGATGAACTTTGACGGATTCTATGGAAAGGGACGTTCTGGGTCACGTGTGTCGGATTCTGAGTCCTTGCAGGTCGCGGCTTTGACACCCCTTCCGGTGCCGCGGAGGATGGAAGTAAGGAGGTCAAGGACGGGGGGCTGTCATGATCGAGATCATGAACATCGACAAGCCCGATGAGCGCCGGGACTTTCCGAAGGGACACGTCGAGGTCTACCACTTGCGCGGTCTGGATTTCGGTGTCGCCACCTTCGAACCCGGATGGCGCTGGTCGGATTCCGTGCGACCGATCGTCGGCACCGAGATGTGCGAGATCCACCACAACGGATACGTCACCCGAGGCCGACTGCGCTTCCTGATGGGCGACGGCACCGAGGCCGAGGTGGGGCCGGGTGACATCTTCGTCGCACCCCCCGGGCACGACGCCTGGGTCGTCGGCGACGAGCAGGTCGTCATGTTCGACTTCGCCGGAGGCGCCGCTGAGTACGCCAAGGCGGGCTAGCGGGAACATCGGCCATCAGGCCGGCGGGCTCACCACAGGTCGCCGTCGCGCCAGTCGCAGGTGAGCTCGCCGGACAGATCCAGCGGAATCGCGAGCGGGAGGACGAAGATCGAGTCGTCCTCCTCCGCGGTGCGCAGCACCCCGGCCGGGGTCAAGGCGAAGGATGGGCCTTGCCAGGACTGCCAGCCCCGGGCGGCGTAGAAGGCCGCCGCCGCTTCGGCGGCGCTGAGCGCGCCAAGGTCGTACGCTCCCTGCACCACCCGTTCCACCGCGCCCATCAAGGCCGCGCCGTGCCCGCGCCCGCGGCGATCCGCCCGTACCGCGACGCCTTCCACATACCCGGTGCGCAGTGCCCGGCCGTTGTGGATCATCCGCCGCTGGATTGACGACGCGTGTCCGATCAGCTCGGCGCCTTCCCAGATGAGGGCATGCATACCGCCTAAGGAGTGGTCCCAGTCCTCGTCGGAGAAGTCACCGTCGAAGGCTTCGTCGAGCAGGGCGCGGGCGGCTTCGAGGGTGGTGGTGGGCAGTTCGGCGGTATGGACGACTTGGACCTCAGACACACCGTGAATCCTAATATTTCGCGAGTGGTAGTCATCGAGGGTTTTGGAGCGTTCCAATATCCACCTGGATGAAGAGGGTTTTCGCAAGGCCCGGTCGGATACCGATCGGGTATGGCACTTATGTTGCAGATAGTTAAAAGAATGCCGATTATCGACGTAAGTCTCCACACTCTGGATCGAAAGAGGTGGCACATGCGTCTTGGATTCCTCACCGCCTGCTTGACCCACCGATCCCTTCGGGAGCATGCGGAGTGGGCCTCCACCCACGGGTACACGGCCTTGGAGGTCGCGGCCTGGCCCGCGGACACCGAACGACCGCACACCGCCGGGCACATCGACGTCGCGACCCTCGACCCCGGCGGCGCCGAGAAGGTTCGCGACCTGTTCGACCGGCATGGGCTGGTGCTCTCCTCCCTCGCCTACTACGAGAACAACCTGCATCCGGATCCGGAACGGCGTACCGCGATCAACGCCCATCTCCGGCGGGTCGTGGACGCCGCGGCGCTGCTGAACTGCCCGACCGTGGGCACCTTCGTCGGCCGTGATCCCGGCCGATCGGTCGTGGAGAACCTCGCCGCCGCAGCCGAGGTCTTCCGCCCGATCGTCGACCACGCCGGGCGGGCCGGGGTCAAAGTCGTGATCGAGAACTGCCCGATGGGCGGCTGGCATCCGGACGGCTACCCGGGGAATCTCGCCTACTCCCCGGAACTGTGGGAGTGGCTCGCCGCCCAAGGTCTCTATCTCAACTTCGACCCGTCACACCTGGTGTGGCTGGGGATCGACCCCGTGGCGGCCGTACGACGCCATCGGGATCGCATCGCCCACGTCCAGGCCAAGGACGTGGAGGTCTTCCCGGAGCTGCGCACTCGATTCAGTGTCTACGGCACGGCTCTCAACAAGGCCGACAAATGGGATGCAGGGTGGTGGCGCTACCGGATCCCGGGCCTGGGGCAGATCGACTGGCCGACTCTCGTCGACACCCTGCGGGAGAACGGCTTCGACGGCGTCGTCTCCGTGGAGCACGAGGATCCGCAGCTGAGCGGATCCGACGACCGGGTGGAGGAGGGTCTGCATGTCGCGGCGCGAACGCTCGCCCCGCTTCTCGGCTGAACCGCCTCGCCGTCGGGACCAGGACGGACCGCCGGTAGCCTGATGACAGTCCAGGCGGCGGGAGTGTGCGTCGGTGCGCGGAGCGAGAGGGAGCGGGGTCACGGCGATTCTGCCACGGCTCGTCCTGCTGGCCTGCGTGCTTTTCGGCGTCGGCCTCAGCTACGCCTCCGCGCACCTGTGCGGTCACGCCACGATGTCGGCGGTCTGCGCCCAGACGGATGCCGTACCGCACCACGTCGAGCACATGGCGGTGGCCGGCGCACCGGCCGAAGCCGGGGCGGAGCCTTTCGTGCTCTGCCTGGCCACGGTCGCCGCCACCTTGATCGCTCTCGTCCTGCTGGTGCTGGGTCCCGGGCGGTCGTCCCGGGGATGGCTGATCGAGTCGAATCAGCGGTCTCGGACGCCGGCGGTACGGGGTTCGCCATGGCTATTCGGCTTGTCCCTGCAACGCATCGCGGTTCTGCGCATATAGCGGCCTCCGGCTACGGATGTTGCTATTCGCCCTCGAACCGTGAGTGTCTGATGACTGCCTTCGATCGACGGCTCTTCCTGCGCACCGGCCTGCTCGCCGCCGGAGGAGCCCTGCTTTCCGCATGCGCGAAAAACGAGAACATCACCTTTGTCCAGCCTGCCGGTGACCAGGTGCGTGCGGCCGAGGCCGCCCGCACGCCCGGCACGATACGGGACTTCACCCTGACCGCTCGACCCGGTCACGCCGATCTCGGCGGGCCCACCGTCTCCACCTGGCTGTACGGCGACCGCCTGCCGGGCGAGCCGATCCGGGTCAAAGCCGGCGAGGTGGTCCGGGCGAAGCTCGTCAACACCTTGCCCCAGCCCACCACCGTGCACTGGCACGGTCTGGCGTTGCGCAACGACGCCGACGGTGTCCCGGGCGTCACCCAGCCGGTCATCGCCGCCGGAAGTGAGCGGGTCTACGAGTTCACCGCCCCTCACCCGGGGACGTACTGGTTCCATCCCCACCACGGGCCTCAGCTGGATCGCGGTCTCTACGCACCGCTGATCGTGGAGGATCCGGCCGAACCGCTCACATACGACCACGAGTGGATCGTCGTGCTGGACGACTGGATGGACGGGGTGAGCGGCACCCCGGACGACGTACTGGCCGAGCTCACCTCCATGGCGGGCATGATGGACGGCGGCGGTGGCCACGGCGGCCACGCCATGCCCACGCCGCGGCCGAGCGCCTCCGCCAAATGGCCGTACATGATGATGAACGCGGAGAGCGACCTGCTCGGCGGGGACGCCGGGGACGTCTACTATCCGCACTTCCTGCTCAACGGGCGGGTGCCGGCTTCGCCGGAGACGTTCACCGCCAAACCCGGTGACAAGGTACGGATCAGGTTGATCAACGCCGGGGGTGACACGGCCTTCCGGGTGGCGCTGGGCGATCACACGATGACCGTCACCCATACCGACGGCTTCCCGGTCGAACCGGTGGAGACCGACGCGCTGCTTTTGGGGATGGGCGAGCGGTACGACGTGCTCGTCACGCTTAAGGACGGCGCGTTCCCGCTGGTCGCGTTGGCCGAGGGCAAACGGGCTCTGGCCAGGGCGGTGGTCCGGACCGCCCCCTCCGCCAGGGCGCCGGGAGCCGAGGACCGGCCCGCGCAACTGGAGGGGCGTCTGGTGGGGTACGACCGGCTTGTGCCCGCGGCAGCCGTACGGCTGGCGGCCAAGAACCCCGACCGCACGATCACGCTGCGGCTCATGGGGAGCATGGCCAAGTACGACTGGACCATCAACAGGAAGAAGTACGACCCCAAGGTCATTGAGCCGATCCGCTCCGGGGAGCGGGTCCGTCTCTCGTTCGTCAACCAGAGTCTGATGTGGCATCCGATGCATCTGCACGGTCACACGTTCGCGCTCGCCGGTACAGGCGTTCGGAAGGACACCGCGATCGTCCTGCCCGGCATGACAGTGAATGTCGACTTTGATGCGGATAATCCAGGCATCTGGATGATCCATTGCCACAACATCTACCACGCCGAGGCTGGGATGATGTCCCTGCTCGGGTACCGGGTCTGAAGGGGATCGCCATGATGATCAAAAAGATCGGGCTCGCCCTCCTGCTGACCGGGGCACTCGCCGCCTGCGGCACCGCCCAGACCGCGGCGGGCGGGGAACACGGCACCGAACATCCGTCCGGGGCGCCCGCCGACGCCGGAGTCGGCCACATCCACGGCCTGGGGGTCGACCCCGCCACCGGCAAAACCTTCGTCGCCGGACACTACGGACTCTTCACCGTCGAAGCCGGCAAGCTTGTCCGGGTCGGAGACCGCATCGCCGACCACATGGGCTTCACCGTCGCCGGGCCCGGCACGTTCTACGCCAGCGGCCACCCCTCCTCCGGCGACATCGCCAAGGGGGAGGCACCCCATCTCGGGCTGATCCGTACCGTCGACGGCGGGAAGACCTGGGAGCAGGTGGCCCTTGCCGGGAAGGCGGACTTCCACGCCCTGATGGTCGCGGGTACCACCGTCTACGGATACGACACCCAGACCGGGCAGATCTGGCGTGGCCCGGACGGCGGGAAGGACCTCAAGGCGGAAGCCCGGCTCGACCTGCTGGACCTCGGCGCGGGGGCGGCGGCCCCCGACACGGTGTACGCGACCACCCCTGAGGGTGTGAAGATCAGTACAGACGGCGCCAAGACGTTCACCCCGCTGAAGGGCGCACCGCTGCTCTCCTTCATCGACGTGCCGGACGCAGGCCGCCTGGCCGGAATCGCCCCCGACGGTCAGATCCACCTCAGCGCCGACACTGGCAAGACCTGGCAGACCGCCGGTCGGCTGCCCATGCAGGCGGTGGCCTTCACCGCCGTCAACGCAGACCGATTCCTCGCCGCCACCATGGAGGGAACCGTCTACGAGTCCGTCGACGGCGGAGAGAACTTCACCGTCGTCGCCAAGCCCTGACGAACCGGCTCCCCATCCCATGCCGGGATGGGGAGCCGCCAAGCGCTTATCACGATCATCGAACCGGGGGATCGGTCAGTGGGAGGAGGTTCTCGTCTGGCCCTCTCTGGGCTCAGCAGTGACCCTGGATGAGACCGGTCTCGACTTCCTTGACGTCAATTGGCGGGCCGAAACGCCCGTCGTACAGAATTCCCTTGACAGAATACTGCTTGGTGGTCTCCACATCAGAACATGGCTCTGAGGTTTGTACCCACCGCGTGCCTTGTTCGATATAGTCAATTCCGGCAAAGGCGACCCGTGTATGCGTCCACCCGTCCTTCCGCCGGATAATGACTTCAACACGGTAGTCTTCGCGATTCGCGCAGTCCACCCTGGCCTTACCGACGAGACCGCTCGACCATTGTTCGATGAACACGCGGATTTGGCAGTCGTGTGGTCTCGCTGATGCCGGTGCCGTCGGCAGTGCAAAGGTTGAAATACCCACTGTGAGAGCTGCGGTCAAAGCCGAGATTCTGAGCTTGGTCGTACCCTTGCGCATCTGCGCTCCCCCCATTTGTCGGGCAGTCGGAGAAACTCTTCACCGTCCAGGCGCAATCCACGCCCTTCGGTAAGTCTCCGGCTGTCTTTCGAGTTGACAGGCATACTCATAAGGCCAGGTATATTTGCGGTATATATCTTGACCGGAAACGGCCTGGCCAGCTGGGCTGACCTGTGTCAACGAACGTCTTAGCTGATCAGATGGCTGAACGCGGTCGCCTCGTCGTATAGCCGTTGGCTTGGCGGTGTTCGCGGAGCTTCGCGATCACCGCTTGCGTACGGGACTCACTCCACCAACCGGTTCGCCCGGGGGGACCGGTTCAGGCTACGCGGGTGGCGGCCTTCGGATCAGGTTCGCCGACGAGATCAGGGTGGAGGATGCCGGCGATCGCCTCCACGCCTTCGACCAGGCGTGGGCCCGGACGCACCACGATGGCGTCCGCGTCCAGCGCCCACACCGGGATCCCCGGGAATCTCGGGGCGACGGCCCGGGCCTGCTCGGACGCACCGTCGAGGTGGAAACCGCACGGCGTGACAAGGACGACGTCCGGGGCGGCGTCGGCCAGCGCCCGCCATGTCGTCTCCACCGATCGGGCACCGGGGTTCGCCGCGACCGCTTCCCCGCCGGCCACGTCGACCAGGTCGGGCACCCAATGCCCCGCGGTGAACGGCGGATCGACCCACTCCACGACCGCGACCCTTCGACGGGGCCGACCGGACACGGTGTCCGACACCCGGCTCAGCCGCGCCCGCAGGTCCGCCACCAGGCGCTCGGCCCGGTCCCGTACACCGGTATGCGCGCCCACGGTGAGGATCGTGCCGAGAACCTCGTCGAGTGAATGCGGATCGAGGGTCAGCACCTCCGCCTGACACCCGAGGTGATGCAACGCCTCGGTGACGTGCCCGGAAGGCAGGGCGCACACCCGGCACAGGTCCTGCGTCAAAATCAGATCCGGCGCCAGCCCCGCCAGCGCGTCCTCCCGCAGGGTGTACAGATCGCCACCGGCCGCGAGCTGCTCCTTCACATAGGCGTCGATCTCGCCGGGTGTCATGCCCCGGGTATCCCGGCCCCCGACCACCACGGTCTTCTCGACGCGGGCCGCAGGCGGTTCGTCACACTCGAAGGTCACCCCGACCAGGTCGTCGCCGAGCCCCAAGGCATAGACGATCTCCGTGGCGGACGGCAGCAACGACACCAATCGCATACCCCCATGGTGTCACCGGCCGCTGCGGGGGACGGCCATCCCACGACGATCTCACTCCGGGAGACGAGTGACTCGGCGGAGCCGTACCCCGATCAGACCGGTCTGGGAAGGGCGGCTCTTGCACAACTCCCGCTCGGTGATCCGATCGTCGTGGCCGGTGCCGCAGAACGGCGTCCCTATCCTCGGCATCACTCTTCACCGGTACCTGCTTACACCCTGGTGGAATCAGACTCTTTGTTATTTTATATGCTATTGGTCTATATAAAGGATAATTTGTGAAGAGATTTCGTGATGTTTCTGGGGAACTACAGTCAGAATATTTCCGTTTATTTAGGGACAGTGTCAGGTTTGGGGAGCAGCGGGGGAGAGAAGGGGTCCGATGCCGCAATTCAGTGATCTCCGAAGATCATGGAGCGGGCAGGTGTGGGGACGGTGAGCCGACGGCTTTCCTCGCGTACGGTCACGCTCGGCGCGATCACCGCCTTGTCGGCCATAGTGCTCAGCGGCTGTGCCACGGACCGGCATCCTGAACCTCCGGCCGGCTTGAACAGTCCGTATGCCGAGGACTGGCTGGAATCGGAGGAAGGCGACTACGTAGAGGAAGGCGACCATGTAGGGGGAGGCGACTACGTAGAGGAAGACGACTACGTAGAGGACGAGGTGGTCGCACGCTGCGTACGACGCTCAAGTGAAGGCAACGGCACCTATCAGGTGGTAGCCGACGAACGCTGCGACGGGGCGGGAAAGCACAGCGCCTATATCTGGTACTACGGCGGCAAAAGAGGCAATGGGCGGGTGTCCAAGGGCACAACCATACGTCCACGCGACGCGTTCGTGGTCACCAGCGAAGGTGACGAAATAAACCGCAGGGGGACAATTCTCAGAGGTGGCTTCGGTAACCATTCTGGCGACGGTGTCGGCGGCTAAGCCAAGCGCCACGGCATAGCTGACCGTCGTTCAGGCCATGCGGGCGGCGCGCTTGCTCGGGGCGTCCCAAGCCGCAGGCCAGAGGGCTTCGGTGTATCCGGCCACGGCGATTATCCTTTCACGCTCCCCCTGCTGATGAAAGGATAAGCCGTATCCTTTCATTGCCGGGGTCTTCGTGTAAGGATCCCGGAGTGTCGTCCTCCCCGCAGCTGAGTCCGTCTCCGCTTTGGCCGGGACGTATCTCCAGTGGTGGAGACAGCGGTCATGTCGGGTAATCGATCTAGGCGGCAGCGTGCGATGCCCGGTGCGGACCCCAGGGGTGGGCGGCGGCTCGGCGCGCAACCCATGACCGGAACGCCTGGCTCGGCGCTCGCGCGGTCGGCGTCGTCCCAATGACCGCAAGTCGATCTCCAGTGCCGGGCTCTAGTTTCGTCCAGGGTTCTCGCCCCCGACGCGGGAGGGGGCGGGAACCAGGCGGGTGGGCGTGGGACGACTCCAGCGTCGCCGATCAACACGGCCTGCCTGTGCCGTGAGTACTTGCGGCTCGAGCGGCTTCAGTGCTGGGGGCGGGCGGGTACCGGTCGTCGGGGTGGTGCGTCACGGGTGTCCCACCGCGTACTGGCCAGGCGACGTTCAGTCAGCGTGAGCAGAGCGAACACCTCCCGGGCGAGGTACCCGACGGTGTTTCTTTCCACTTGTTTCGGATGGAGGATGTCGGCTCCGGCGAGTTCCTCCAGCGCTTGGCGGGCGGCCGGGTGGGTGACCGAGAGCAGCCGTTGGACGGTACGGGCGGTTACCACCGGGACCGCCGGGAGCAGATCGAGGAGGCGGGCCACAGCAGAGTCCGCTCGCGGACTGGCCCGCAGCCCTTGAGACTCTCTGAATCGCCGATGACGTCCCAGCCACTCCGTATGGAGCTCGGTGAGTTCGTCGGCGAATATCTGCGCCTGTTCGACCGCTGTGCTTGTCGCGGAGAGGAACACCTCAAGCCAGCTGCTCCGGGCGTCGGTCGCTTCCGGTGAGGACGTGTCCTCGGTATGCCGGTACGCGGTGAGCCCGGCAACGTAGGCGTTGGATTGGGTGAGTAGGACCAGGCTGATTGGCAGGACCGCGTTGCGAGTCAGGCCTCGCCGGGTCAGGACCGTATGGATGAGCGCCCTGCCGACCCGTCCGTTGCCGTCGGTGAACGGATGGATTGTCTCGAACTGGGCGTGCACCAAGGCAGCCTGGATCAGCGGCGAATGCTGGCCGGCGTTGATGTAGGACACCAGATCCGCCATCAAGGCGGGGACATGCTCGGGGGGAGGCGGAACGAACTCGGCGTCCAAGGGGTGCCGATGGCTGCCCCCGATCCAGTTCTGGACTTGTCGCAGGCCGTGATGCCTGTCGTCGGGGAGCAGTATGCGGTGGAGGCCGACGATGTCGTCGACGGACACGGTATCGGTGGTGACCAGGTCGGTGACAGCCTGCCGAAGGGCGGTGACGTTGTTGGCCACCAAACGCGCGGTGGCGGTGAATCCCTTGGACACCCCGACGTCCTGGTCGGAAAGTTCAGCCAGGGCCACTTGCTGGGGGGAGGCCTGCAGGCCCTCGATCCGGGAGGAGGCGATCGCCTCGGAGCGGAGTAGGAATCTGGCCAGCCCGTCCACACCGTGGCTCGCCGGGTGGGTGACCAGCTGTTGCACCAGACTCTCGACCCGGGAGGCTTCCTGAGCCGCCTCCGGCGATACGCCGATTGTGCTGCCGGTCAGGTGATCGGGGAGGTACGGGCGGTACGTCCCGCCCCTTCGATCACGCTTGCTTGGGGCGTCCCAAGCCGCAGGCCAGAGGGCTTCGGTGTATCCGGCCACGGCGATTATCCTTTCACGCTCCCCCTGTTGATGAAAGGATAAGCCGTATCCTTTCATTGCCGGGGTCTTCGTGTAAGGATCCCGGAGTGTCGTCCTCCCGGCAGCCGGTCCGTCTCCGCCTTGGCCGGGACGTATCTTGCGGCATCCGCGGCCTCGTGCCGGCTGTGTCGGTGCCGACGGCAACGTCTCATACAGTGCTGCTCAGTCAGTTGAAGTCCCTAAGGCCCAGTGCCCTGAGCGCCGGATGTCCCCGATTCCAGGAGGCTGCCCCCGTTCCAGCTCACCCCGACTTGCCGGAAGTAGCCGCCGATGATCTCGTCTACGGTGAGTGCCGCCAGTTCTTCGGTGGGCGCGTCGAACAGGGTGAGTTCGGCGTCGCCGGCCCACGGCTGCCCGCCTTCGAAGGAGGCTCCGGATGTGACGATCAGTTCGTCCAGGGCGAGTTCTCCGTCTGTCTCGATCGATGGGAGCCAGCGGTGGTGGAGCATCGGGTGCCCGTTGACGAATCCGTTGTTCGCGCTCGGCTCGCGCAGCCGTACCGCGGCTTGGGCGAGGCGCCGGTCGGCGGCGGCGAGGGTGGCGCCGAAGAGCCCGCCTTCGCCGATGCGCGGTGCCGCCTGCCCGTACGGGTGCGGCCGGGTCAGGTGGATCGAGCCGAGTTTCTTCGGGTAGCCCTGGTGGATGCCTCGGGCGATCGCGAAGTCCTTGTCCACCCAGATGTATACGCAACGGGAGAAGGTCCGCCCCTGATAGGAGCAGCGGACCACGACGAAGCACTCCTTGTACTGGGAGCGCACCGGGTCGAGCAGCTCCTCCCCGCCTGTGGAGCACGATTGCCAGTCGGCCCAGATCACGGCCACCGCGCCCGGATCCTCGTCGGCGAGCCGTAGCGGCTCGGGCAGCAGCTCGGCCACGCGGGCGGGATCGGTGCGGTACTCCACGGTGAGGAGGTCGCCGGAGTAGTACCAGGGCGGGGCGGGGATCAGCGAGGAACGGCCGGTGGCCGTCTTCGGGACGAAGAAGCCGCGCACTGTGGACACCGGTCCTCCCACGGGCGAATTTCATTTGGACCCATACGATACACCGTGCAGCCCAAGCTCGTTCGTGTACAAATGAGGGAACGCAGCGTCGAAAGGGGGGCCGGGGTGCCTTCGTACCACTCGTTGTCGGAGACGGAAGAGGCGGTCAAACGCCAGCTCGGCCCGATCCCCGTCCAGATGGAGGCGCTCGCCGCCGTCTCCAACCTCCACCGGGCCGCGGCCGCCGTACGGCAGCATCTGGAGAACTCGGCGCTGCGCGCCGCCGATCTGACCTGGAGCGCGTTCGTCGTGCTCTGGGTGGTGTGGATCTGGGAGGAGATGGAGACCCGGCACGTCGCCGCCGAGGCGGGGCTCTCCAAGAGCACGCTCACCGGCATCGTCAAGACGGTGGAGTCGCGCGGTCTTCTGACGCGCCGCCAGCACCCCGACGACGGACGGCTCGCCCTCCTGCGGCTTACCCCGGAGGGTGTGGCGCTGATGGAGAGCCTGTTTCCCGCGTTCAATCAGGAGGAAGCCTTCGTGGTCGACCCGCTCGGGAGTGAAGGCACGCTCCAGTTGGCCCAGACCCTCCGTCAGATCATCACAAACCTGGAGGACCACGGCGAGGAACGGCGGGAGACGCTTCGCGGACGGACCCCGTTCCCCCCGCGCCGGAGTGGCCGCCGCCGCGCCACCTGACCAGGAGGGGGTACGGCGTGCCGCACGGCTTTCGCCGTACGAGGACTGGATAAGGCTCCTCCTGCAAGGGCGGCGGAGTGAGCCGGCCGCGGGCCGTACCGGATGCAATGACCGGGGTCGGGTTAGGTGAGCGGCCCGGGGATTTGTGCTGGGACGGCCTGCGGGCGTCAACGTGGCCTCGCCCGGCCGAGACGGCGGTATTGACCGGTCGAGGGCGGCGGAGTGAGCCGGCCGCGGGCCGTACCGGATGCAATGACCGGGGTCGGGTTAGGTGAGCGGCCCGGGGATTTGTGCTGGGACGGCCTGCGGGTGCCAATGTGGCCTCGCCCGGACGGGACGCGGTATTGACCGGTCGTCGACGAGCCGCCTAAGTTGTTTGGATACAAACGACTTGGAGGAGTCGATGGTCACTGTCGCCGGAGTCCACGTGGACGGCGATCATTGGATCGGAGGCGAGCGCTCTCCCTCCCCCCGCACATTCGACGACGTATCCCCCATCGACGAACAAGTCATCGCGCAGATCGCCCGAGGTGGTGCGCACGAAGCCGACGCGGCGGTACAAGCCGCGACGAAAGCCTTTCCCGCCTGGGCCCGGACACACCGCGACGAACGGGCGCGCATCCTCCACGCGATCGCCGATCAGGTGGAGAAGCGACTCGACCGGCTCGCGATCGTGGAGACCGTCGACAACGGCGCCCTCCTCCGCTCCCACCTGCACGGTGTGATGCCGCGGGTCGCGCACAACTTCCGGTTCTTCGCCGACTGGCTGCTCAACCTCGGTCGGGACGACTTCGAGACACGCGGCCACCGCAACCACGTCTCCTGGGACCCCGCCGGTGTCTGCGCGCTCATCACCCCCTGGAACGCCCCGCTGATGCTGGCCACCTGGAAGATCGCCCCCGCACTCGCGGCCGGAAACACCGTGGTGCTCAAACCGGCCGAGTGGTCTCCGCTGACCGCCTCGCTGCTCGCCGGCATCACCGTCGAGGCCGGGCTGCCCGACGGGGTGTTCAACGTCGTCCAAGGGTACGGCGAGGAGGCCGGCGCCGCGCTCGTCGCCCACCCGGGCGTGCACAGGATCGGCTTCACCGGTTCGGTGCCGACCGCCCGGCGGATCGCTCAAGCGGCGGCCGGGAACCTGACCCCGCTCTCCCTGGAGCTGGGCGGCAAGTCCCCGCTGATCGTTTTCGCCGACGCCGACACCGAACTCGCCCTCGACCTCGCGGTGCGGCAGTACGACAACGCCGGGCAGGTCTGCCTGGCCGGAGTCCGCCTGCTGGTGGAGGAGTCGATCGCGGCCGAGTTCACCGAGCGCCTGGTCGACGAGGTGGCCAAACTCCGTCAGGGTGACCCGCGCGACGCGGCCACCGATGTGGGGCCGCAGATCCACCGCGAGCATCTCGCCCGTATCGATGGTTTCGTCCAGCGGGCCAAACAGGCGGGAGCCACCGCCCTGATCGGCGGTGAGCCGGGCGGCGGCCTCCATTACCGCCCGACCCTGTTCACGGGAGTCGCCGCCGACAGTGAGATCGTCAACGAGGAGGTCTTCGGGCCGGTCCTGACCCTGCAGACCTTCCGCGGGGAGGACCAGGCCGTCGAGCTGGCCAACTCCACCCGGTTCGGGCTCGCCGCCACACTGGTGACCGGCTCGCCGGAGCGGGCGAAACGGGTCGCCGGGCGGCTGGTCGCCGGGACCGTCTGGGTCAACTGCTTCTTCGTCCGCGACCTCCGTGCTCCGTTCGGCGGTGCGCGCCAGTCCGGGATCGGCCGTGAGGGCGGCGACTGGAGCTTCGACTTCTACTGCGACGTCAAGAACACGGTGTTCGCGCCAGGGGGCTGGAATGGGTGAGATCGTCGGCGCCGGCCTGCTCGCACACGCGCCGACGATCATGCTGCCGCCGGAGACGCGCAGAGAGTTGAACGACGGCAAGGAGATCAGTCTGGTCCCCGGCCTGCACCGGCTCCGCGAGGAGATCTTCGAGACCGTCGAGTACGACACGGTCGTCGTGTTCGACTCCCACTGGGCGACCACCGTGGAGTTCGTGGTCTCGGCGCAGGACCGCCGGTCCGGCCTCTTCACCTCCGAGGAGCTGCCGCGCGGCATGCGGCGCATCCCCTACGACTATCCCGGGGACCCCGAGCTGGCCCATCTGATCGCCTCCTACCAGGAGAAACATCGCACCTGGATCACCGCGATCGACGATTGTCACCTGCCCGTCTTCTATCCCACCGTCAACCTGTGGACGTATCTCGGAGTGCCGGGCAAACGATGGATTTCCATCGGTGTGTGCCAGACCGCGGAGACCGAGGACAACCTCCGGCTGGGCCGCGCGGTGGGCGACGCCGTCGCCGCGAGTGACCGCAGGGTGCTGCTCATCGCCTCCGGAGCGCTTTCGCACACGTTCTGGCCGTTGCGCGAGCTGCGCGCCCACGAGTCCAGCGACCCCGCGCACATCCGGACCCCGCAGGCGCGTGCCGCCGACGAGGAACGCATCGCGTGGATGCTCGGCGGTGACCACGCCCGGGTGCTCGACACGATGGACGACTTCTCCAGGTATAAGCCGGAGGCCCGGTTCGGGCACTATCTGATGCTCGCCGGCGCGCTGGGCGAGCAGGATTTCCGTGCCCCCGGGCAGCGGTTCGGCGACTACGAGAACGCCGTCGGGACCGGGCAGGTCCACATCTGGTTCGACCGGCCGAGCGGTGGCTTCGCGCCGCCGCACCCCACGGACGGATCCGGCGACCCCTATCCGTACCCGTTCCGGCTGAGGGGACCCGCCGATGGCTGAGTACCGAAGGATCCTGCTGGACGGCGCCGAGGTTCGGGTCCGCCGCGAAGGTGACGAACTGGTCGGCGCGGACGGCCGGGTCGTCGCCGCCGACACCGCGGTCCACCTCCCGCCGACCGTGCCAACCAAGATCATCGCAGTGCATCTGAACCATCGCAGCCGGGTGGAGGAGTTCATGACCTCCCTGCCTCCCGCCCCCACGTACTTCCACAAGCCGGTGTCCGCGCTCAACGCCCACAAAGGCGCGGTCGTACGGCCGGAGCGCTGCAAGTACCTCAACTACGAGGGCGAGATCGCGATCGTCGTCGGCCGGACCACCCGCAACGTCTCGCCGCACGAGGCAGGCGACCACATCGCCGGCTACACCGTCGGCAACGACTTCGGCCTGCACGACTTCCGCGACACCGACGCAGGATCGATGCTCCGGGTGAAAGGCTCCGACACGCTCTGCCCCCTCGGGCCGGGCCTCGTCACCGGCTGGGACTTCCGCGGTAAACGCATACGGACTCGAGTCAACGGTACTGTCGTTCAGGACGGCACGACCGACGAGATGGAGTGGGACATGCACTACCTCGTCGCCGACATCGCCCGCACGATCACCCTTCACCCGGGAGACGTGGTGCTTTCCGGCACCCCCGCCGGCTCCCGGCCGGTCCAGCCCGGTGACCTGGTCGAAGTCGAGGTCGAAGGCCTCGGCACCCTCGTCAACCCCATCGTGTCCGGCCCGGTTCCGATCAGGGAGGACGTCGGCGCCCAGCCCACCGAGTCGGAAGAGGTCCTGTCCACCGCCTTCGGCGGCGACTGGGAGTTCCGCGGTGTCCGTCGGCCCAGGCCGTTCCGTTGAAGGTCGTCGCCGCCGAGCGGAACACGGCGACGACGACCACCGCATCCGGCCGTCGGGCATGGTTCGGCGGCCGGCGGGCCTGACCATCGGTCAGTCGTTGACGCGGATCAGCGGGAAATAGGTGTCGAGGTCGCCGACCGCGTAGGTGCGGACGAGATTCGGCACGGACTCATAGGTCCAGGGCTCGCCGATCGCTTCGAGGGGTGGGGCCCAATCCCGCCGTTCCGCGAAGTCCACCGCCTCCAGGACTTCGCTGCGCCGTGCGTAGTGGGTGTGGATGTGCTGGTGCCGTTCGATGCATTCGATGGCGCGGACGAAGGTGGTACGCAACCCTTCCCGCCAGCCGGCCGTGGTGACGACGCCTTCCCGGGCGAGGGACTTGAGCGTCGCCCGCAGCGTGGTGGCACCCAGATAGTCCACGAAGATCGACACCCCCATCCCGTCCGTTGTCTCCCGGACCAGCCGCAGGAATGTCCGCTCGGATTCCCGATAGCGTTCCACGTAACCGGGTTCCTTCGCGTGTTGCTCGTCGAATGCGATGTCGGGGAATTCCCTCCGGTCCACCGCGACAAGCCCATGGGATTTGGCCAGGACCATACGGCTTTCCCGGGAGGTGATGATGGCGGCTTCGGCACCGTGGTGCCGGGCCAGGGTCAGCTGGGCGAATGTGGTGCCCCCGCCCCACCCCCAGACGTAGGGCGAGGCTTGGTCCTCCTCGGTGACCTGGAGCCGCCAGGTGCCGTACGCGACACGCCAGTTGGCGTAGGCGGTGACGTAGCGAATGGAGAAGGCCGCCCACTGCTCCGGGGAATGGCGGGTTTCCGGCGGCAGCGGGACCAGGCAGGTTCCGTGGATGTTGGTGCGTTTGGCGAGGAGCCCCACGGTTCCGGGGGCGTCGTAGCCGAAGGCCCCGCCGTTCATGCCGTAGCCGAAACGGTCGGGTTTGCAGTTCGCCTGAACCATGCAGACATCGCCTTCGCGCAGGTTGTCGACGTTGCCGGAGCGCGGTGGGCGCAGCACGCGGACCACACCGCTGTTGCCGACGACGATCTGTGATTCGCCCCGCGCCCGGCAGACGTCGAGTGGCCGGCGTTGCACCGCGTGGTAGCAGTTGCCCTCCCAGCCGACGAGCAGCGGCTCGACCAGCGCCTCCGTCGGCTCGGGCTCCGGCAGGGAAACGGTGCCGAGCTGGAGCTCGCCGGGGGGCGGCTGCTTTTCCGGGCCGACGGGCAGGATCCAAGCCTGGACCTTGTTCAAAATCCGCTCCTAGACAGTGCCGTCAAGGTCGTTCACAAAGGCGTGCAGCACGGCGGACATGTCGGCCGCGAATCGCTCCATGTCGTCGGTGGCGATGGCGCCGGCCGCGTATCCGAACGAGAGGCGGAGGCCTCCGTCCGTTTCCTGCACCACGAGGAGAAGGTCACGTGAGAGCGGGTAACCCCCGTGACGGGGCAGCGGGGTGATTTTCGCCGCGCCCAGACGGGTGGGCAGGTCGACGGCCGGCAGATAGTTCATGGAGACGCGGAAGGGGATGTCCGCGGGTGGCACACCCTCCAGGTGGTAATGCTGGGTGATGGACAGGCCCTGTTCCTCGGCCGCTTCGAGGACGGCGTCGCGGACTCGGACCAGGCATTCGCGCCGGGTGGGCTCGCCGGAGAAATCCGCGGCCACCAGCCGCGACTTCGACAGAAAGCCCAGCATCCTTTCGAGGTCGGGCCGTTCGCGTGCCGACGCGCTGATGGGTACCGCGAGTCGATCCTGGCCGGAGTGGTGCCGGAGGGTGAGCAGGAACGCGGCCAGGACGACGATCGGCATCGTCGTCGCGGTGGTGCGGGTCACCTCGGCCAGGTCCGCGCAGACGGCTTTCTCCACCGCGGTCGTGACGACCGACGCCTCGCCGGCGGCGGCCCCGGTCCGGACGAATCGGAGGTCGGGTGCCTGCGTCCGGCGGAGTTTGCGCCGCCAGTACCGCATCCGCTCGTCGAGGTGCGGCCCCGAGTAGCGCGCCCGCTCCCAGTGGGCGTAGTCGACCAGGCGTAGCGTCCCGGGTTCGAGGCCGTCCGGCCGCCCGGCCAGCCGTGCGTCGTACGCCTGCACGAGATCTTGGAAGAGCACACCCTGGGACCAGCCGTCGGTGATCAGGTGGTCGAGGACGACACTGAGGACGTGCCTGTCCTCGGCGAGCTTGACGAGGCCGAATCGGTACAAGGGCCCCTCGAACGGCTTGAAGCCGTCCTCGACCTCCTTCAGCCAGGCCGGTAGATCAAGATCACTCAAGGTGAGTACGGCCGCCGGACGGTCGGCCAGGATCTGCCGGGGCTCGTCCAGGTCCACGAAGACCGTCCGCAGTCCTTCGTGCACCTCGAACAGGCGTCGCACCGCGTGGTCGAGAGCGGGCACGTCGAGCGGCCCCTCCAGCAGCAGGTGCTGGGCGACGATCAGGTCGCGCCCCTCGTCCAGCACCCGCCGCTGATTCATCGTGAGCGGATGGTCGGCCGATTCGGCCCGGACGAGCTCCATCGTCTCTGCCCCGCGGGACGGGGTGGAGTCGAGCAGCGCCTGGGTGAACCCCTTGATGGTCGGGTTCTCGAACAAAAGCCGGAGCGGGATCTCGCGAGCCAGGTTCGACCGCAACTCGTAGAGCATCTGGGCGGCCATCAAGGAGGTGCCGCCGAGCTCGAAGAAGTTGTCACCGGGGTTCACGCCGGGCACGCGGAGCACACCGGCGAAGGCCGCGGCCACGGCGTCCTCCGTCGACAGGGGGGCCGCCGCCGCGCGCCGTGCGGGAATGGGCGCGCCGGGGGAGTCCAGGGCCCAGCAGTGTTCGCGCTGCCAGGGGCCCGACGGCAACGACGTGACCGGCGGCTCGGCGGTGAAGAGCCGCCGCAGATCGGGCCGCCCGCCGTACACGTGCAGGGTGCCGACGGCCTCCAGCAGCGCCTCACGATCGTCGCGCTTGCGTGCCAGCGTGCCGAAGGCGTGGCCGCGATCGCCGAGAGCGTCCTGAACGGGGACGGTGAGGACGGGGTTCGGGCTGATCTCCAGGAAGAGCCGGTACCCGTCCTCGGCGAGTCGCTCGATCGCCGGGTGGAAGAGAACGGTCCGCCGGAGGTTGCGCCCCCAGTAGCCGCCGTCGAGTTCCTCCCCGCGCACCGGGCCGCCGGTGACCGTGGAGTACAGCGGCACCGCGGTGGCGCTCGGCCGCAGGTCGGCGAACTCGGCGGCGACCGCACGCGCGGCCGGGTCGACCACCGGGGAGTGACCCGCCCCGCTCGCCCGGACCATACGGCAGAAGACGTCGCGTCGTCCCAGTTCGTCCAGGAGGTGCTGGAGCGCGTCGGCGTCGCCGGAGACCACCGACAGGGACGGGCCGTTGGCGGCGGCCACGTGCAGTCGCCCGTCGTAGGCGGTGAGCTCGGCTGTCACGGCGTCCAGGGACAGCGCGACCACGGCCATCGCGCCCTGTCCGTGCAGCACCGCCAGCTCGCGCGCCCGCAGGCAGCTGAGCCGGGCGGCCTGGTCGAGGGTGATCGCGCCCGCGATGTGCGCGGCGGCCACCTCGCCCATGCTGTGCCCCACGACGGCATCGGGTTCCACACCCCAGGAACGCCACATCGCGGCCAGCGACACCTGAATGGCGAAAAGCAGGGACTGTACGACTTCGTCGCGATGGAGCTGGGAGGCCTCCTCATCCGCGTTCAGCTGATCCTGCAGTGACCAGTCGAGGTAGGGACGCATCGCGCGCTCGCAGCGTTCGAACATCGAGCGGAACGCCGGTTCGAAGGAGAGCAGTTCACGGGCCATGCCCACGTACTGGGATCCTTGACCGGGAAACACGAAGACCAGACGCGGCTCCTCGGCCGCCCGCCCCGTGACCCAGGTCCGGTGGTGCGCCAGCCGCTCCGCCAGCTCCGCGGTGGATCGCGCGGTCACCGCGAGCCGGTGTTCGTGCCGGGTACGGCGAAGCGCCGCCGTGTGGCAGAGGTGCGCGAGGGACGCCGAGCTCTCCGGCAGGAAGGCCACGACGCGTTCGGCGAGCGCGGCCAGCGCGGCCGGGGTACGCGCGGACAGCGTGAACAGGTGCGGCCGCCCGTCGTCCGTCGGAGCCGCGCGCCGTACCGGGGCCTCCTGGAGGACCACGTGCGCGTTGGTCCCGCCGACGCCGAAGCTGTTCACCCCGGCGATCTTCGAGCCAGCCGGCCAGGGGCCGAGCTCGGTCGGCACCCGCAGGCCGAGCGCGTCCAAGTCGATGTGCCGGTTGGGGGTGTCGAAGTTCAGGTTCGGGGGGATCCGCTCGTGGTGGAGGGCGAGCGCCACCTTCGTCAGCCCGGCCACACCCGCGGCCGGTTCCAGGTGCCCGATGTTGGTCTTGACCGAGCCCACGGCGCAATGCCCGCCCGCCAGCACGGCCCCGAGCGCGCGGGCTTCGATGGGATCGCCCAGGGCGGTGCCCGTACCGTGCGCTTCGACGTACCGCAGGTCCTGCGGCGACAGGCCGGCGTTGGCGAAGGCCTGGTTGATCACCCGGGCGTGCGCTTCGGGGTTGGGCGCGGTCAGCCCGTTCGAGGCGCCGTCCTGGTTCACCGCGCTGCCGCGGATGACGGCGTAGATCCGGTCACCGTCGTCGATCGCCCGCCGGAGCGGTTTGAGCACCACCAGGCCCACACCCTCGCCCCGGACGTACCCGTTGGCACGGTCGTCGAAGGTGTGGCACCGCCCGTCCGGGGACAGCGCGCCGCCTTGACAGAGCGCGATCGTGGTCTGCGGGGAGAGCATCAGGTTGACGCCGCCGGCCAGGGCGAGCTCGGCTTCGCCCGTACGCAGACTCATGCAGGCCTGGTGGACGGCGACCAGTGACGAGGAGCAGGCCGTGTCGAGGGAGATGCTGGGTCCGCGCAGGTCGAACGTGTAGGAGATGCGGTTCGACGCCATGCAGAACACGTTTCCGGTGCCGGAGTACGGCCCGGTGTTCAGCCCCGCCAGCAGCTGCAGCTGGGCGTAGTCGCTCGTCGTGATGCCGACGAAGACCCCGGTCGACGATCCGGCGAGCTGCCCCGGGATGATCCCCGCGTCCTCGAACGCCTCCCAGGCGATCTCCAGCAGCAGCCGTTGCTGCGGGTCCATGAACCGCGCCTCGCCGTACGAGATCCCGAAGAAGGCCGGGTCGAAACCCGACACATCACCCAAAAAGCCACCTCGTCGCGTGTACATTTTGCCCGGCATGGGCTCGCCTGCCTGGAAGTACGGCGTGGCGTCCCAGCGGCTCTCCGGCACGTCCCGGATCGCGTCGGTCCCGCCCGCCAGCAGCGACCAGTAGCCGGTCGGGCCGTCGGCGCCGGGGTACCGGCACCCGATCCCGACGATCGCGACGGGCTCGGCCGAGGGGGCGGCGGCCTTGGCGGACGTCGGGTGCTTCGGTGCGCTGAGGCTCCGGGCGAGCAGCCCGACGGTCGGATGTTCGTACAGCGCGGTGGGCGGCACCTCGCGGCCCAGCCAGGTCCCCAGATCTCCGGACAGCGCGACGGTGTCCTGCGACACCAGGCCGTAGCTCTCGAACGACCGGTCGATCGAGATCTCCCGGGGATCGAGATCCGCCAGCAGCGCGACCTGCGCGATCAGCCAGGACTCGATCTGCTTGCGGGTACGGGTGCCCTGGGTCGCCCGCCACGCGTGCCGGACCGTCAGCCCGTCGCCGAGGAACCGCGTGCGGCACTCACCTCGACGGATCTTCCCGCTGCTGGTCTTGGGGATCGTGCGCGCCCGGACCAGCGACACCGCGTGCGCGTCCAGTCCGTGCTCCTCGGCGATCGCCCGTCGCAGCGCGGCGACCACGGTGGAGGCGTCACCGGTGAAGGCGTCGTTCAGCTCGGCGACGACGACCAGCCGCTCCGCCACCCCGTCGTCCACGGCGAACGCGGCCGTACAGCCGGCGCGCACCGAAGGGTGGGCGCCTTCCACCGTGACTTCGACGTCCTGCGGATAGTGGTTGGCTCCGGCGACGACGATCAGATCCTTGATCCGCCCGGCGATGTGCAGCCCGCCGTCCCGGAAGAAGCCGAGGTCGCCGGTGCGCAGGTAGGGGCCGTCACCGTCGTGCAGCCGGGCCTGAAACGTCTCCCGGGTTTCCGCCTCCCGGTTCCAATAGCCGACGGCGTTGCTCTGGCTCTTGACCCAGATCTCGCCGAGCTCGCTGCGCCGGCGGCTGTCCGGGTCGACGACGGCGATCTCGGTGTCGGGGTCCGGCCGGCCGCACGACAGTCCGTTCGGCGGCTCCCCCTTGGGGACGGAGGTGACGAACAGCGTCCCCTCCGCGAGTCCGTAGCACGGTGAGAACGCCTCGCGCCGGAACCCGGCGGTGGCGAACCGCTCGGTGAACCGGTCGAGTGTCGCCGCGCGTACGGGCTCGGCGCCGTTGCCCGCGATCTCCCACGACGACAGGTCCAGCCCCGCAGCCTCGGCGTCGGAGCTCTTGCGCGCACAGAGGTCGTAGGCGAAGTTGGGCGCGAGACTGAACGTGCCGCGATAGCGCGAGATCGCCTCAAGCCAGCGGAGCGGTCGCTGCACGAACGCCAAGGGCGAGAACAGCGTGGTCGTCGCGCCCAGGATCAGCGGGTACAGCAGGCCCCCGATGAGGCCCATGTCGTGGAAGTGCGGTAGCCAGGACACGAACTGCGAGTGCCGGCTCTGGTCCCAGGCCGCCTGCTGACTGCCGATGTTGTGCATGAGGCCGGCGTGGGTGACCATCACCCCCTTGGGACTCCCGGTCGAGCCCGAGGTGTACTGCAGGAACGCCACGTCGCCGGCTACGCGCACGTCCGGGACGCCCCCGGTCAACGCGTCGGTGGCGATCCAGTCGACCCCGGCGGATTCGGGGGGCTTCATGCCCTCCGCGCCCAGCACCAGACCCGCGCCGCAGTCGGCGATGATCCCGGGCAGTCGTGCCGCGGAGCTCACCGGTACCGCGATCACCCCGGCCTGCATGCAGGCGAGGAAAGCGGCGATGAATTCCAGTCCGGGCGGATGGAGCAGGATGACCCGAGCCCCGTGAGGCTCCCGCAGCAGGGTGGACGCGATGGCCCGTACCCGCTCTTGCAGGTCGCTGAAAGTCAGCTCATGAATAGGACCGGAAAGGTCTCCGGTCTCAAGAAAACGATAGGCAATTTGCTTTGGGTGTGCTGCCGCGTGATGGGAGAGAACGGCGGGCAGGCCCGCAGACATATCAATCAATATGGACCCCCGAGATCCTTCGATCAATCTGCGGCCTTCATGCTAGGGGTTGGCCATTTTGCCGTCAATGCAGCTTGGGTGTGGATTTATATCTTTCGGGAGGGGTGTAGAATGTCTATTTCCTAAATCTAAATTAGACTAGATTCTCTGCGGGAATGTCGCTGGTCTGCGCGTTTGTGTTCCGGGTGTGACCGTGTTCCGGGCCCCGGGGTTCTCGGTCGGTGACTGACGGTGAGCCGATTCAAATAGCTGTCTGATGGGATGGGATGTCGCGCCCGTCAAATTTGAAGCGTGTTGTTTATTCAGCGCGACAGATGCTCTCAGGTTGTTTGCAGTGCGCCTAGAGGAATCAAACAGTGTTCATGTGTGCCTGAGGTGATTCGGAATCTCGACGATCCGTATGAAACCGTCCGGGCCATCGAGTCTCGGGTCGCCGACCTCGGCCGAGGCGGTAAGCGGCCGTCGCCGGTAGCCGGGGCGGCCGGACGACTCACGCCGCCCTCGCCGCGAGACCGTGCCAGTGATCGGCAAGTCGTTCCCCAGTACCGGTCCTTACCCTCATCCGGGGTCCCGGTGCGGGGCGGGTTGGCGGGCGACGACAAGGAGTGAGATCTCATGCAGTCCGGGGGCGGCCAGGCGATCGCCGAGGCGCGGATCGAGGAGTGCCTGCGCGAGGGGTCGACCACACTCGACCTGTCCAGGCTCGGCCTGGAGGCGGTGCCCGAGTCGCTCGGTGCTCTCACCCAGCTGACCACGCTCAACCTTGGTCACAACCGGCTGACCGCCCTGCCGGAGGCGGTGGGGAACCTCACCGACCTCGTCAAGCTCTACGCGCCTGACAACAGGTTGGCGGGCCTGCCTGAGTCGGTGGGGAACCTCACCAAGCTCACCGGGCTCGACCTGAACCGCAACCGGCTGACCGCCTTACCCGCGTCATTCGGGGAGCTCGCCGCCCTCGCCTGGCTCGACTTGCGCCGCAACCAGCTGGTGTCTTTGCCCAAGCTGGTGGGAAACCTCACCAACCTGACCACGCTCAACCTGGGTTACAACCGGTTGATCGCTTTGCCCGAGTCGGTGGGGAACCTCACCAACCTCACCGGCTTCTACCTGGGTCACAACAAGCTGGCCATCCTGCCCGAGTCATTGGAAAACCTGACCGCCCTCACCAAGCTCACCGAACTCGACCTGAGCCGCAACCAGCTGGTGGCCTTGCCGGAGTCGGTGGGGAACCTCACCAAGCTCACCCTGCTCTACCTGAGTCACAACAAGCTGACCGCCTTGCCCGAGTCGGTGGGGAAGCTCGCCGAACTCACGTGGCTTTTCCTGAACCACAATCAGCTGGATGTGCTCCCCGACTCCATCGGAAGCCTCACCAACCTCGATTGGCTCTACCTGGACTACAACCGGTTGGACGTGCTCCCCGAGTCGGTGGGAAACCTCACCGCCTTGGTCAGGCTCTATCTGAGTCACAACAAGCTGACCGCCTTGCCGGAGTCCATGAAGAACCTCACCTCCCTCGGCAAACTCGACCTGGGCAGCAATCGGCTGACCACGCTGCCGGACTGGCTGGGGCAGCTCGTCAACCTCACCGAGGTCGACCTGCGGGACAACCGGCTGACCGCCCTGCCCGAGTCGGTGGGAAAGCTCACCCACCTCACCTCGCTCTACGTGAACCACAACCAGCTGGTCGACTTGCCCGAGTCGGTGGGGAACCTCACCAAGCTCACCCTGCTCTACCTGGGCAACAACCGGCTGGAGTCGCTGCCCGGGTCGGTGGGGAAGCTGACCGCCCTGGTCAGGCTCTATCTTGAGCACAACCGGCTGGTCTCCTTGCCCGAGTCGGTGACGAACCTCACCGGTCTCGTCGAGCTCTGCCTCGATCACAACCGGCTGACCGTCCTGCCCGAGTCGCTGGGGCAGTTCAACGTGTCCGGTCTGGAAGATCAGATTTGCCGATCTTCCAAGGCCTGAACAGCCCCTTGGCGGCGCCACCGCCGCCGATCGAGTGGAGTCGGCGGCACCACGGCGCCGCTCCGATGCGCCCATGAGCTTCGCCTTCGCCATGGCGGACAAGTCCAAGGGCGTTCCGGTCATCGGCAAGTCGTTCACCAGTGCCGATCCCTAGATTCCTTGCGGGTCCCGCCCCTGGTGCGGGGGGCGGGCCCAGACAGGCCGGGGCAACGTGAGGGGCGGGATCCGACGGAGTCCGGGGGTGGCGAGGCGATCGCCAGGCGCGGATCGAGGAGTGCCTGCGTGAGGGGTCGACCACGCTCGACCTGTCCAGGCTCGGCCTGGAGGCGGTGCCCGAGTCGTTGAGGCACCTCAATGCGTGATCAGGGCGGTCGATCGCCTTCGCCACGGTGGACACGGCTGGGGTCGTCCTAGTGAGTGGTAAGTCGTTCCCCAGTGCCGGTCCCTAGCCTCGTTTCGTTCCGCCCCCGGTGCGATGAGCCGGGAGTCGGGCCCGGACATCGCGACGGGGGCGGGATCTTGATCGAAGGTCGGGGCGGTTCATCGCCATAACTTTCCCGGCATATGGGCCAAAACTGACTTTCGCCCCTACCGGAAAGGTCCTGGCAGGAGAAGCATTGATAGGGGAGAGCTCCCACTCGCTGTGAGCGAGGGCGTGCCGGGGGGACGTGACGGAGATGTTCGCCAATCGTCAGGACGCCGGGGCACAACTGGCCGAGCGGCTGAGGAGTCAAGCCGGCGCCGCGAACCTCGTCGTCGTAGGGCTGCCCCGGGGCGGGGTACCGGTGGCCTTCGAAGTGGCCCGAACCTTGGGCGCGCCCCTCGATGTGATCCTGGTCCGCAAGCTCGGCGTGCCGTACCAGCCCGAACTCGGATTCGGGGCGATCGGGGAGGGCGGGGTACGCGTCCTCAACCAAGACATCGTGCGGCTGGCGGGCGTGACTCAGCAGCAGATGGCCGCGGTCGAGGACCGGGAGCGACCCGAGCTGCAGCGTCGTGCCCGCCGATTCCGCGGTGACCGCCCGCCACTGGACCTGGCCGGACGGACGGTGATCGTGGTGGACGACGGAATCGCCACCGGGGGTACCGCGCGCGCCGCCTGTCAGGTGGCCCGTTCCCGAGGCGCCGCACGGGTCGTCCTGGCCGTCCCCGTCGGACCGCCGAGTACGGCCGCCACCATGGCGGACGTCGCGGACGAGGTCGTCTGCCTGCAGACTCCCCCCTTCTTCCACGCGATCGGCGCCTGGTACCGCGACTTCGCGCAGACCGGCGACGCCGAAGTGGTCGACCTGCTGCGACGCGCCGCGGCGTTCGCGCACAAGAACGAGACAGGCCATCACCTCCGGGAGGTGGAGGTCGACGTCGGCGGTGTACAGCTACCCGGGCAACTCGCCCTGCCTGAGGACGCCACCGGGATCGTGGTGTTCGTCCACGGAAGCGGCAGCGGCCGGCACAGCCCGCGCAACCGCCACGTGGCCGGCCGGCTCAACCGCGCCGGGCTCGCCACCCTCCTGTTCGACCTGCTCACACCGGAGGAGGAGCTGGACCGGCGCAACGTGTTCGACATCGGGCTGCTCTCCCGCAGGACGGTCGAGGCGACCGGGTGGCTGAACCGGGTACCCGAGACGGCGGGACTTCCGCTCGGCTACTTCGGCGCCAGCACCGGAGCCGCGGCGGCCCTGTGCGCGGCGGCGGACCTGGGTGACGACATCGCCGCCGTCGTATCACGAGGCGGTCGCCCCGACCTGGCCGAGCCGCGACTCGACGCCGTCCGCGCCCCTACGCTGTTGATCGTGGGCGGGCGCGACGAGCTGGTTCTTGAGCTGAACCGGGCCGCTCGGAAACACCTGCGCTGCGAGAGCGGGCTTGAGATCGTTCCCGGCGCCACCCACCTCTTCGCCGAGCCGGGAGCCCTGGAGCAGGTCGCCGCCCTCGCCCGTGACTGGTTCGCCGGCCACTTCAGGCCCTTGGCGGCGGCCACCCGTTCACGCCGCCCCAGCTGACGCGGTGTGGCGGGCTCGCCCGTCCGGGAGGCCAAGAAGGTCAACAAGCCCTTAAAAGACGGCGAAGTCATTGCCGGTGAGCCGCTCGGGAGACGCATCGGGCACCGCGGGGAAACCACGATCACGGTACTGCGGGTTGTGATCCGAGCGTATCCGGGGGGCTGTGGTGATCGGTGGCGGGTTCGGCCGGAACGGCCGGGTGGTGGGGACGGCCGTCGTGGCCGGGCTGGCGGTCGCCGGGGGGTTCCTCGCGGGTCCGCTCATGGGCGGTTCGACGGCCTCAAGTCATTGGGACGCGCCGCTGATGGTGACCGACCCGCAGGTGGACGCGACGGACCTGTACGCCTTCACCAGCCCGGACGCGCCCGAGACGATCACGGTGATCGTCAACTACCAGCCGTTCGAGCTTCCCCGCTCACCGATTCCGTACCGTTTCGCGGTCGACACGCACTACGACGTCAACGTCGACAACACCGGCGACGGAACACCGGATCTCGTCTATCGGTGGACCTTTCGCGACGAGGACAGGCGTGGGCTGCTGCCCTTCGTGACGGGCCCGGTGACCTCGTTGACCAGCCCGCACCTGCGGTTCCGTCAGCACTACACCCTGGAGCGGCTCCGGCCGGGGAGCCCGCCGGAGACGCTGGTACGGGACGCGATCGCCGCACCCTCACACCTCGGCCCGCCGCTGATGCCCGACTACGACAAGCTCCGCCGCGAGGCGATCCGGCGGCTGCCCGGCGGCGGCCAGACCTACGCGGGGCAGGCCGCCGACCCCTTCTACACCAATCTGAAGGCGACCGCCCTGATCAGGTTCGGGGTCCCGGTTCCACCGATCAACGTCGGCACTCCGCTGAACGTGTCGACCATGGTCCTGCAGGTGCCCAAGTCCGAGCTGGCGCTGCGCGGTGACTCCGGGCGCAATCCGGTGGTGGGGGTGTGGGCCACCGCCGCTCGCCGCAGCGTGAACGTGGCCGGTGGGTCGACCAGGTACGTCCAGGTGTCGCGGGTGGGCAACGCCACGTTCAACGAGGTGTTCGTCCGCTGCCCGGTGGCGCTTCCGTGCGGGGCGAACGACCGGTACAACGCCTCGGCGCCGGTGACCGACCGGTCCACGCCGGAGCTGTACGAGGCGGTGCTCCACCCGGCGAGGCCCAAGGCGATCGAGCCGTTCACCGGGGTGCGGGCTCCGGCCGAACCGCGCAGGGACCTGGAAGAGGTCTGGCTGCGCGGAATCACCGGCCTCAACTCCCACGCGCTCAACAGGGACGCCGGCCCCGCGCAGCCGGTCGCGGCCGAGGAGTTGCGCCTCAACATGGGCACACCGGTGTCGGCTCGGCCCGCCCGGCTGGGATACCTGGCCGGGGACCGGCAGGGCTTCCCCAACGGACGGCGGCTCGACGACGACGTCAGCCCGATCGTCCTGGGCATTCTGGAGGGCGCCCTGACCGGGCCCGGGCTGCCGGGCGTCGGCGCCGGCGTCCAGGGTGGCCGTCCGACCAAGCCGGTCACCTCGACCTTCCCCTATCTGGCGACGCCGCTGTAGCCCCCAGGGTCGTACGGCGCTTCGCAGGTGTTCTGTCTCTCCCACCTAGGACCTCACTCACATCGCTCAAGGAGACCCGTCATGCGTTCCAAGCGCGCGTTTCTCGCCGCCGTCGTCGGCACGGCTTGCGTCGCCGCGGTCGTCACCGCTGATCCCGTCCACGCCGCCGCTCGGCCGCACCAGGCCGGCAAGGGATGCCTTGCCCCAGGCCAGATCGGGAGCTACCTCTCCAAGGAGGGCGAGGCGACGCTGACCTTCTCCAGGGAGTTCCTCTCCGGAGTGGCCAAGCAGGGTGGCCACCTCAAGGGGATCGCCCCCGTCCAGGTCATCAACAACGGGACCGCGGCCACGATGCCCATCGGGGAGCGGTACGACAACATCGAAATCCCCAGCGGCCGGGTCTGCTACCCGGGCGGAATAGCGTGGACCAACCCCGCCACCGGTACGACTTACGAGATCGACGACTTCTGGATCGTGTTCGCGGCGGTCGGCAACAGTACGGTCCTGGCCACCCCGAAGATCAACGGCATGCCGCGGGCCGGCGGAGAACTCGTCTTGGCCACCTTCAGCGTTCCGCAAGCCCTCACCACCGGCCAGTTCGTCCCGCACAACGGCGGTATCGGCCCGAGACGCGTCGAGTTCACCGTGACCAACGCCTGGGCACGGGACCTCAACACGGCACTGGGCACCGACTTCACCGGCGGCACGCCCTGGGCCACGCTCGACATCGTCTGGAGGGGCGCGCCGTCCCGGGCGATTCCTTCGGGGTTCTCCGTAGGGCTCCTGGGCGTGAACCTCCTCGCCAAGGCGATCAGCGACGTGGCCGCCGCCGCGGGCGGCCTGGGCCGCCGCTAGCCGAGGAGACGGCCCGGCAGACCATGACGAAGCGACCGGTACGGCTGCTCGGTACGGCTGCCGCGATCGCGGGCGTGCTCGGGCTTACCGGCCCGGGCGCTCCGCTCACGATCTCGGCGGCGGACGGCCACGTCTCCGCTCCACCGCCCGCCCAGGACGGGACGCCCGAGGCGTTCGTCGCCGCGGTGCAGGCGTACCTGCGCACGCACCCGGACGACGCACGGTGGTGGGCCGCGCTCGCCGACGGCTACCTACGGCAGGCCCGGTCGGGCGCCGACCCCGCCTACCATGCCCGGGCGCGACGGGCCGTCGAACACTCCCTGCGGCTGCAGCCGGCCGGCAACGTCGAGGCGTTGATCACTCAGGGGAACCTGGCCATCGCACGGCACGACTTCCGGCAGGCCCGACGGAGCGCCCGCCAGGCCCTGGCCCTGGATCCGGCGAGCGCGGCGGCCTACGGGGTGCTCGCCGACGCCCATCTCAACCTCGGCGCGGTCGGGGAGGCGACGACCGCCACCCAGCGCATGCTCGACCTGCGCCCAGGGGTGGCCTCCTTCGTCCGGGCCGCCAACCTGCTCACCTATCGGGGTGCTCCGGGCCGGGCCGCCCGGGTGCTGTCGAAGGCGCTGGCCATGGCGTCGGCACCGGAGGAGACGGCGTCCTGCGAACACCGCCTGGGAGAACTCGCCTGGTCGAGGGGACGGCCCCGTGAGGCGCTCGCGGCCTACCGCCGGGCGCTGTCGGCCGATCCGGGGATGACCGCCGCGCTGGTCGGCGCGGGTCGGGCCGAGGCCGCACTCGGCCGTACCGAACAGGCGCTGAACAGCTACCGGACCGCGGTGATTCGACATCCCGAGCCCACCGCTCTCCTGGAACTCGGAGAGTTGTACACGGCGCTGGGACGCCACGCCGACGCACGGCGGCAATTCGCGGTACTCGCCGCGCACCTGCGGCTGAACACCGCCGACGCCCTCACCGCGGGGCGGTACCACGCCGACCACGGTGACCCCGGTCTGGCCGTACGGTACCTGCTGGCCGAATGGCGGCGGCGGCCCGCGGCGACGGTCGCCGACGCACTCGGCTGGGCTCTGCACAAGGCGGGCCGAGACACCCGGGCTCTGCGGTACGCGTCCCACGCCGGCACCGGAACGGCCCTGTTCGTCTACCATCGGGCGGAGATCGAACGCAGCCTCGGCCGCTTTGACCAGGCCCAGATCCACCTGGGCCGGGCGCTGCGGCTCAACCCTCACTTCTCCCCGATCCACGCGCCTCGGGCGCGCGCGGCCCTGGCGAAGCTCAACGCCGTCCGCTGACGCTTCCGAAGGCGGGCCCGGCCGACGGCCGTACACACCTCAGGTCGTCGATCGACACCGATGCCCCTGACGAAGGCTCACCCGCTTCCGTGGCGTACCGCATGCAGGCCGTGACAATTTCCGCGGTATTCGCCATGTCCAATCCCGGTGGGTTGCGACAACACAGCCGGTGGAATAGTCGGCCGGTTAAATTCGAAAGATCGATTCTTGATAGGGGATTATTTCTAAAATCGGATCGAAAGAGTTGTGTGCGATCCGATCCTTGCAGGAGAGGCCCAAGGTAAAGGATTGTCGAAGTCGCAGCTGACAATATGTCCGTCTCAAATGTTGAGAGGATTCTGTCCCATATGGAAGCCCTGCGCTATCGTCATCGTCTGTGGTCAATGGACTGGTGATCCCGGTCGACCTTGATCCACAGGTGCCCTTTGGCTCGACGGAAGCCAGGCGTTGGGCACTTGTGATTCAGTGGCGATTTTCCTCTTTTGTTCTTCTCGTGCTTTGACGCACGATGCCCTCGCCGAGGTCGCCGAGGGATTCAGGCGGGCCGGTCTGCCACCTGCATACCCCGGCAAAACCAGTTTTATTTCGGTGAGGTTCCAGGCCTTGGAGCAACTGTCGGTCATTCACGCCCCATTGACGTTCGGTCAGCTTTCCCTATGGCGGTCGATCCAGCGACTTCCCCCGGAGGTCTGCAACCTGCCCCAGATATGGGCGCTTCCGGACGGCGCGAGCCTCCCCTCGGTCGAGCAGGCGCTTGAGGCGCTCGAGGAACGTCACGAGTCGCTGCGCACCCGTTACGAGCCCGACGGCGCGGGCGGTCTGGTCCAGGCGATCTGGCAGCCCGCCTCGGTCTGCCTGGAGCCGGTCGAGGGGGGCGACGACCCCGCCCGGACGGCGGAGGAAGCGGCGGAGCGGACCGCGGCCGACCCATTCGACCTGGTCAAAGACCGGCCCTGGCGCGCCTGCGTGATCACCTCCCAGGGGGCGCCCGTCCGCCTCGTCATCTGCTTCCACCACATCGCCGTCGACGCGTGGGCCATCAACCAGCTGCATCGGGAGTTCCGCGTACTCGTGGACGGCATGCGACTCCCCGAGCCCGCGCCCACCTGCCGCGAGCTCGCCGCCGAACAGTGGTCGGCGGCCCGGCAGAACCGGCGCAAGTCGGCGCGGAAGTTCTGGGGGGAGATCTTTCAGGCCGCCCCCGCGATGGAACGGGAGCCGGGGCTGGACGGGCCAGAGGGCGCCGCGGCCCTGTCCACCCGCTGGGCGCAGCTCGGTTCCGAGGAGGCGGCCGAGGCCGCCAACCGGATCGCGGACCGGCTGGAGGTCTCGCCGCCGTCGGTGGTGCTCGCCGCCTTCTGCCTGGCCGTCCACCGCCGCACCGGCCGGGACCGGCTGCTGGTGGCGGTCTACACCAACAACCGCACCGACCCCCGCTGGGAGACGCTGGTCGCCGCCCAGAACCAGGTCGTCCCGCTGGTGGTCGCGCCGGAGCCCGGGGAGGACTTCGACACGCTGGTCCGCCGGGTCCACTGGGACTCCTTCCGCGCGTACCGGCACGGCGCCTACAACGTGGACGACGTGCTTGAGCTGGGTCGCGAGTACGGCTACCGCGGCTCGGTGAACGGCTGCTTCGACGGATCGGTCAGCGGTTACTTCCGCTACTTCTTCAACTATCTCGGCGAGTACCAGCAGGAGCACACATCCGCCGATCGACAGCTGCGGACCGGCACCGGGGGACGCAACATCGGGGCCCCCTTCTACCTCCAGGTGCAGGACGGGAAGGCACTCACCTGCACCCTGCGCGAAAACTCGGTCGGCACCGGTTTCGACGAGGTCACCGGGCTGCTGCTGCTCCTGCGAGACATCGTGATCGCCGCCGGGGGCCCGGGGTGAGCCCGTAGGCGGCCCGGCCGTCCACAGCCAGATCGTCGTTCGCAAGCCACCCGCGGGGAGGGGCAGTGCCCGACCATGTCATCGTCATCCACCGATGGAGCGACCGTTACGCGGACTACGCGTCCTACGTCGACCACGAGGCGTGCCGCGTCAGCTATGTGACGAGCGAGCGCGCCGCCGGGTCCCTGCCGGAGCAGGCCACGGCGGTGCGGACCGTGCGGAGCACGGAGGACGGCAAGGAGGTACGGGCCGCCGTCGCCTCCCTGGTGGAGGAGTTCGGCTGGCCGGCCCGGATCGTCGCGCTGCACGAGGTCGACCTCGACCTCGCGGCCGAACTGCGCGGAGAACTCGGCGTTCCCGGCGAAACCCTGAGCGAGCTCGCGCCCTTCCGCGACAAGCTGCTCATGGCACGGCGCCTGGCCGCGGCCGGTGTCCCCGTACCGGCCACCGAACCCGCGCCGGACCATGCGGCGGTCGCCGCCTTCGCCGCCGTCCACGGCTGGCCGGTACTGGTCAAGCCGGTGCGGGGCACCGCGAGCGCCGGAGTGACCCGGCTCGGCTCGCCCGAGGAGCTGGACGCGTACGTCTTCCCGCGTGAGAAGCCGATGCTGGTGCAGCCGTACCTGCCGCATGACATCCTGCACGTGGACGGCGTGGCCACCGGGACTGGCCTGGGCGCCTGGCGGGCGTCGCGCTACCTCAACACCTGCCTGGAGTTCACCGAGGGGACGGCGCTCGGCTCGGTGGAGCTGGACGATCCGCGGCTGACTCAGGCGATAGGCGGGTTCACCGCCGGTGTCGTGCGCGCGCTGTCCGCCGGTCCTTGGGTGTTCCACCTGGAGCTGTTCCTGTCGGGGACGCCCGAGGAGCCGGAGCTGCAGGTCCTGGAGGTGGGAGCACGCGCGGGCGGCGCGGAGGTGCCCTTCCTGTGGCAGGAGGTGCACGGCGTCGACCTGATGGCGGCCGCCTTCGCGCTCCAGATGGGCGAACCCCTGCCCGACGCCTGCCGTACCGGGCTCGGCGCGGAACACGGCGGCTGGCTGCTCATACCGACCGCGACCGCCCGGCCGTGCCGGGTCGTGGCGGCGGGGTGGCGCACGGACGACGGTGACACGGCCGGCCCGCCGGTGTACGGCGAAAGCGGCGGCCCCTACGCGCAGCGGGTGCCCGTGGTGGGCCAGACGCTGGCCGACCTTTCCGGCTACGAGCACTCCGGCGCCCGGTTCCGGTTCCGGGGCCGGAGCACCGCCGAGGTGGAGGCGGCGATCCGCCGTACGATCCAGGGGTTCGACTTCCGCTGCGCCCCGGTCGATCCGGACGCGCCCGAGCGGGTCGTGCTCGTCGGCAGCGGCGGCCGGGCCTACCGGGAGTACGCGCTCGCCGACGCCGCGGCCCGGTGCGAGGTGGCCCTGGTCGATCTCGCCGAGCCCACCTGGCAGTCGGGTTACCTCGCCGGGCACCGCAGCGCGGCGGACTCCGGGGTGGACGCGCTGACCCGGGCGGTGGCCGAGTGCGTCGGCGACGCCCCGGGCCGGGCCGGGGTCTTCACCTGGCACGAGGTGCTGCTGGCGGAGACCGCCGCCGTGGCGGCGCGGCTGGGCCTGCCGCACATGTCCCCGGCCGCGGCGGGCAACTGCCGCGACAAGCTGGCGACCCGCCGGCTGCTGCGCGAGGCCGGGCTCCCCGGGGTCGGGTTCGCCCATGTGCGGGGCGAGGAGGAGGCGCTGCGCGCGGCGGAGGCCATCGGCTACCCGGTGGTGGTCAAACCGCGGTCGCTCGCGGGCAGCGTCGGCGTGGTGATCGCGCACGACGCCGACGACCTGCGCGGCCTCTACCACCATGCGGCCGAGGCGGCCTACCCGGGCCTGAACCCCCTGGACGGCCTGCTGCTGGAGGAGTTCCTGTCCGGGCCGGAGATCAGCGTCGACTCCGTGGTCGGCGACGGGGACGTGCGACCGGTGAACGTAGCCCGCAAACGGCTCGGCTTCGACCCCTTCTTCGAGGAGGTCGGGCACCTCGTCTCGCCTTGGCGGCAGGAGCCGTGGGCGGACGACCTCGTCGACCTGGTGATCGAGGCCCACCGGGCGCTGGGCGTGCAGACCGGCGTCACCCACGCGGAGGTACGGCTCACCGCGGCCGGACCGCGACTGGTCGAGCTCAACGGGCGCCTCGGCGGCGACTTCATCCCCTATCTCGGCAAGCTGGCGACCGGTGTCGACCTGACCGCCGCCGCGATGGACCTGGCGCTGGGCCTGCGGCCCGAGCTGAGACAGCTCCGCGACATCCACGCGGAGGTGAGGTTCCTCTACCCACCTCAGGACGGCGAGGTCCGCGCGCTCGACGTGGCCGCCGCGGCGGCCGTACCCGGCGTGGTGGAGGTCATCCGGCTCGCCGAGCCGGGGGACCGGCTGCTGCTGCCACCGCGAGGCGTGGTGCCGCGGCTGGCCGCCGTGATCGTCACCGGGGAAAACCCCGGCGACTGCCGCCGGGTGCTGGACCGGGCGTGCGCGCTGGTGCGCTCGGAGATCGAGCCGATTACGGGGGGTGCCCGATGACCGGCAAGTGGGATGCGCTGCGGCGCCTGCTCAGCAGCTACACCCTGCCGAACCGGAGCGGGCGGATCATCGTGGCCGCCGTCGTGGTCTACGCCACCGGCAGTGGCCTCTTCCTGGCCGGCGGCACCGTCTTCTTCGTCAAGGGCATCGGGCTCAACGCCGCACAGGTCGGGACCGGTCTCACCGTCGCAGGGCTGGCCGGGTTCCTCACCACGGTGCCGGTGAGCATGCTGGCCAGGCGCTTCGGGCCGCTGCAACTGCTGCGCATGGTGCAGGTCTGGCGGGCGGCCTGGCTCGCCGCCCTGGCCTTCGCGGACAACGTCTGGACGTTCACCCTCTTCGCCTCCCTGTTCATGATCTCGCAGGGACCGGTGCTGCCCATGGTCCAGCTGGTGGTGAGCGCCGTTGTCGGGGAGCGCAACCAGACCCGGTCGCTCGGGGTCATCGGCTCCGTCTCGAACGTCGGCATGTGCCTGGGCGCCTTGGCCGCGGCACCGCTCCTGAGCTTCGGCAGCATCGGGATGTCCCGGTCGATCCTGCTGCTCGGCGCCCTGTGCTGCGTCGTGTCCGCCGGGATCCTCGGCCTGCTCCGCGTCGAGGTGGCCGCCCCCGCGGACCGGCCCGCCCGCTGGCACAAGGGGCTGCTGCCGGTCCTGCGCGACCGCCGCTACCTCGCGCTGACCACGGTGAACGGCGTGCTGTTCCTGCACACCGTGCTGCTCGCCATCGGCCTGCCGTTCTGGCTGGTGGAGTCGACCGACGCCCCGCCCGGCCTGCTCAGCGTCCTGATCACGGTGAACACGGTGCTGGCGATCGTCCTTCAGGTGCACGTCGCCAAGCGCGTCGGCGACTCCCGCAGCGGAACCCGGGCGCTGCGCGTCGCCGGATTCACGCTGGCCGGGTTCAGCCTGGCCCTGGTCGCCTCGTCGTACGCCTCGACCTGGCTGACGATCGGGGTGCTGGTCGTCGCCGTCGTCCTGCTGACCTGCGGTGAGCTGCTCCAGGCGGTCGGCGGCTGGGAGCTGTCCTACCGGCACGCACCCGCGGACCTGCGCACGGAGTACCTCTCGGTGTTCAGTCTCGGCGGGGCGGCCGTGGGCATCGTCGGCCCGGCGCTCCTGGCCGTGGTCCTGAGCTGGAACACCCTGGGGATGATCGGCCTGGCCGCCCTGTTCCTGCTCACCTCGGCCGCCGCCACGCTGGTCGGGGCGCGGCTCGCCCGTGCGGAGCGACACGACGCGCCGGAGCCGGAGCCCGATGAGGCGGCCGCCGTGTAGCCGCGGCCTCGCCGCCCCGCCACGGGCGGCGCCGGAGCCGACCGCTTTCCCAAACAGCCTCGGGCAGGACCCTCCACAAGGACGTGACGGGGACGCGCCGGGTGCGGGCAGGACGTCCCGTGCCCGGTGCCGCGGTGCCGTGCCACGGCATCGCGCGCCGCCTGCGGCCGCAGGAAGTCCGACCGTCACAAGGAAAGGCCGCTGCCATGCAGGACCGACTACTCGCGTTGATCACAGGCGTCGTCGAGGAGCTCAACGAGCGCAGGACCGAGAAGATACCGACCGACGACCTGCCCGGCGTGGTGCTCTACGGCGATGAGGGCGTGTTCACCTCCATGCACCTCGTCAACTTCCTGGTGCGGGTGGAGGAGGTGCTGGAGGACGAGTTCGACGTGGAGATCTCGCTGACCTCGGAGAAGGCCGTCTCCCGCCGGGTGAGCCCGTTCAGCAGCGTCAAGCGGCTGATCGGCTTCATCGAGGAGGAGGTACGGCTCGCCGAGGGCGACGTCGACGACGTGCCGGGCGCGGACGCCGTACCGGCGCTGCTGGGCGGCTGAGCCGATGCACAGGGTGGGTCGCACCGCACCATGATCATCATGATCACCGGCACCCGGACCGGCATCGGCAAGGCCCTGGCCGAGCACTTTCTCGGCCGCGGCCACCAGGTGGTGGGATGCAGCCGCAGGCCGTCCACCATCGAACATCCCGGCTACCGCCACCACGAGGCGGACCTCACCGACAGCAAGGCGATCAAGGCGATGTGCCGGGCCGTCCGGGCCGAGTACGGGTACCTCGACGCGGTGGTCAACAACGCCGGGGTCGCGAACATGAACCATTTCATGATGACGCCCGAAGACGTCGCCCGGAGGATCTTCGACGTCAACTTCTTCGCCGTGCTGAACTGCTGCCGCGAGAGCGTCAAACTGCTCCAGAAGAGCGGCGGCTCCCCGGCCGTCCTCAACGTCTCCACGGTCGCCGTGCCCTGGGCGCTGGAAGGGCACCTGGTCTACTCGGCCAGCAAGAGCGCAGTCGAGCAGCTCACCCGGGTGATGAGCAAGGAGGTCGCCGACCTCGGCATCCGGGTGAACGGCATCGGTCTCCCGCCGGTGCACACCGTCCTCACCCGGACCGTGCCCAAGGAGAAGATCGACGGCCTGATCGGGCGGCAGACCCTGAAACGCATGTGCACGATGGCCGACATCACCGGGCCGGTCGAGTTCCTGATCTCTCCGGAGTCCTCGTTCGTCACCGGGGAGACGCTCTTTCTTGGGGGTGTTCACTGAATGCGGGACATGATTCTCGGGAGATTCGACGAACTCGGCGACCGCACCGCGGTCGTCGACCCGGTCGCGGCGTACAGCTACCGGGACCTGGCGGACGAGATCCGCAGGCTGGGGACGACCATGGCGGAGCACTGGGTGCTCCCCCACGACGTGGTGATCCTCAACGGCGACTTCTCCTTCCCCTCGATAGCCGCTCTGCTCGCGCTCTACCTCAACCGGAACGTCCTGGTGCCCGTGGTGAGCCTCACCGAGGCGTCGCTCGCCACCGTCACCCGGTCCTGCGCGCCGCAGCACCTGATGCGGGTGGGCGCGGGCGTGGAGATCGAGGCGATCCCCGGGGCGTCGCCCGCCGCCGGCACCTACGACCGCCTCGTCGCCGCCGGGGCGTCCGGCCTGATCCTTCTCAGCAGCGGCAGCACCGGTGAACCCAAGGCGATCCTGCACAACCTCGACGCGATCGTGGCGGAGAAACTCGGCACCCGGGTGCGGGCGGCGGGTCGGCCCGCCAACATTCTGATGTTCCTGCTCTTCGACCACATCGGCGGGCTCAACTCGCTGCTCGGCGCCCTGCGGTTGGGCGGGACCGCGATCGTGCCGCAGAGCCGTACCCCGGAGGAGATCTGCGCGCTCATCGAGCGGCACGGGATCAGGCTGCTGCCCACCAGCCCGACGTTCCTGAACCTGATCCTCATCGGCGGCTACCACCGCGAGTACGACCTGAGCAGCCTGCGCCTGATCACCTACGGCACCGAGCCGATGCCCCAGGAACTGCTGGCGCGGGTCAACGCAGCCTTCCCCAAGATCAGGCTGCTCCAGACGTTCGGTACCAGCGAGACCGGGATCTCGACGACCGTCAGCGAGTCGTCGCGCAGCACGTACTTCCGGATCGACGACGCGAACGTGCGATACCGCATCGTCGACGGCGAGCTCCAGCTCAAGAGCCGAACCCAGTTCCTCGGCTACCTCAACCACCCGAACGACGTGGTCACCGAGGACGACTGGTTCCGTACCGGCGACCTCGTCGAACAGAACGCGGACGGCTACATCACCGTCAAAGGCCGCGCCAAGGAGGTCATCAACGTCGGCGGTGAGAAGGTGCTGCCGCTGGAGCTGGAGTCGATCCTGCTCGGCAGCCCCCTCGTCGACGACTGCGTGGTCTACGGCAAGCCCAACGCCATCACCGGCCAGACGGTGTGCGCGGACATCAGGCCGCACGGCGAGATGACCCGGGCGGAACTGCGCAGGCACGTGGTCGACTACCTGACCGGCAAGGTCGACGCGTTCAAGATCCCCACCAAGGTCAACCTGATCGACTCGGTCACCGTCTCCGATCGGTTCAAGAAGAAGCGGGTGCTGCCATGACGGACGGCGGTCTCGTCGTGATCGGAGCGGGGACGTTCGCGGTCGAGGTCACCCGGTACCTCGACGACCTCGTGGCGGCCGGACACGACGACCACCGCGTGGCACGCCACCTGGCCGTGGCCGGGGAAGCGGTGCACCTGCCCGCCGAGGCGCTGGAGAAGTCCCCGCCCGAGCCCGGCACCCGCGTCGTGCTCGCCCTCACCGACCCGGTCGAGCGGCGCCGTCTCATCGACGGTCTCCTCGCCGAGTACGGGCTGGACGCGATCAACGTCGTGCACCCGGCCGCCCGGGTCGACCCCGCGCAGCTCCTCGGCGTCGGCAACATCATCGGGCCGGACTGCTACATCGGTACGGACGCCGTCCTGGGCGGATTCAACGTCATCCACTACCACTGCTCCGTCGGGCACCACTCGCGCGTCGGCTCGAACAACTTCTTCGCGCCGAACTTCCACTGCGGGAGCGACGTCCGGATCGGCGACGACAACTTCTTCGGCCTGAGCTGCACCGTCGCCCCCGGAGTGGACACGGGCGGCGGCGGCAGGTTCCAGGCCGGCCTCACCCTGTTCGAGAACGTACCGAGCGGCCACACCCACCTGGCCCCCAGCCGGATCAAATCGATCAAGACGTCCTGAGGAAGGCGACAATGAAGCGAGCGAAAGTCACCGTGATCGGGGCCGGCCCGGCCGGCTGTGTGGCCGCCCTCACCCTGCACAAGCTCGGCCACGAGGTCGTGGTCTACGAGAAGGGCCGTTTCCCCCGGTACCGGGTCGGCGAGTCGTTCCTGCCCGGAACGCTGTCCATTCTCAACCGGCTCGGCCTCCAGGAGAAGATCGACGCGGCGGGCTTCGTGGAGAAGCCCTCGGCGACCTTCCTGTGGGGCCAGGACCAGGCTCCCTGGACCTTCTCCTTCGCCACCCCCAAAACGGCCCCGTGGGTCTTCGGCCACGCCATCCAGGTCAAGCGTGAAGAGTTCGACGCGCTCCTGCTGGGCGAGGTGCGCGAGCGCGGGATCCCCGTCTTCGAAGACGCCGCCGTGACCGATGTGGACCTGTCCGACCCGGACCGCGTCACGCTGAAGGTGCTGTCCGGCGTGGTGGAGAGCGATTACGTCATCGACGCGGGCGGCTCGGGCAGCCCGCTGGCGCGCCGGCTCAAGGTCCGCCGCTACGACGAGTTCTACAAGAACTTCGCGGTGTGGTCCTACTTCCGGTGCAAGCAGCCGTTCGAGGGCGACCTCAAGGGCACCACCTTCTCGATCACCTTCGAGCACGGCTGGGTCTGGATGATCCCGCTCAAGGGCGACGTCTACAGCGTCGGCCTGGTGGTGGACCGCTCAGCGGCGGCCGAGGTCAAGAAGCTGGGCCCGGAACGCTTCTACCGCGAGACCCTGGCCAAGGCCGTACGGGCGACCGCCATCCTCGGGGACGCGGAGATGATCGACGAGGTGCGCATCGTCCACGACTGGTCCTACGACTCCGAGCGGTTCTCCGGCGACCGCTACTTCCTGTGCGGTGACGCCGCCTGCTTCACCGACCCGCTGTTCTCCCAGGGCGTGCACCTGGCCACTCAGTCCGCGGTCTCCGCGGCGTCCGCGATCGACCGGATCACCCGGCACGAGGACGAGCGCGACGAGGTCCACGCCTGGTACAACCGCAGCTACCGGGAGACCTACGAGCAGTACCACGAGTTCCTCGCCTCGTTCTACACCTTCGCCTCCTTCACCGAGCCGGAGTCGGAGTTCTGGCTCAAGCGCCGGATCAGCGAGTCCGACGACGCTCGGCTGAACCGTCTCAAGTGGTTCGACCGGCTGATCCAGGACGACCCCGAGAACCCGACGGCGTCGGTGGCCGACTTCCGGGACCGGGCCTCGACGATGATCGCCATCGGCCGGCATCAGCGGAAGGAGCTGAGCGACGAGTTCTCCGAGAAGGAGCTCAACGTCGCCCGGGTGCGCTGGATCAGCGATCTCACCAAGCAGCTGAACCGGATCACGCGGCTGAAGTGGACCGGTGACGAAGTTCTGCTCAAGCCCTACTACAAGGTGGAGCCGCTGAGTTTCCGCCTTGAGCGGAAGCAGGTGCTGGCCAACGAGGACGGCCTCGACATGATCAAGTTCCCGGTGGAGGAGGAGCAGCGCGAGATTTTTCAGCTTGTCACCAAGGAGACGGTGGGCTACAAGAGTCTGATCAAGCAGCTCAACGACTCAGGGAAGCAGGAGGTGAGCTCACAGATCGTCATCCGGCTGATGGAGGCGGGGCTGTTGTCCGGCTACGACAAGGCCGACAATCGTGTCATCATCCAGGATCGTCTACGTTTTGACGGCGTCGGCGTCGAGTATGAGGTCTAAGCATGGAATTCACGAACGCTTCCCTGGTGTTTCTCGCCGGATACGACAACTCGGGTCCGGACCACTGGCAGGCCATGTGGCACGCACGGTTGCCGGGAAGTGTCTGGGTGGAACACAGCTCCTGGGACAACCCGGTTCGCGACGTGTGGGTACGCGAGTTCGAGGAAGCCTTGTCGGCGATCCAAGGCCCCAAGATCCTTATCGCGCACAGCCTCGGCTGCGCACTGGTGTCGGAGTGGGCCGCCGAGCGCGGCGACGAGGACGTGGTCGGCGCCTTCCTGGTCGCCGTGCCGGATGCGCACGGTCCCGACTTCCCCGCGGGCGCACAGGGTTTCGACGCCCCGAAACATCAGCGACTGCCGTTCAAGACGGTCGTGGTCGCCAGTGAGGACGACCCCTACGGCTCGCTGGAACACGCCGTCAAGGTAGCCGGGATCATCGGCGCCGACCTGGTGAACATCGGCCGCAAAGGCCACATCAACGCCGAATCAGACCTCGACGACTGGCCCGAAGGCTGGAGGCTGTTCACCGGCGCGTTCGCCGAGTAACCATGTCCCGGGGTGGTCCGTGCCGTGCACCGTTTCTGCCCGGTGGAGTCCGGCGAGCGTCATGGCACCATCCCGGTTCACCCTGTGCCGGTTTCAGCAGGCCACTCGAACCATGCCAACTAGCATGCTAACTAGCATGGTTCGGCCCTTGTGTGAAGGGACCACTGCGTTGGGGGCGGCTCGGCGAGAGCGGCCTCCGGGTGATGGTCACCAGGTCACGGGCAGGGCGGCCGGTCCGCCGGTGAGCGCGTCGTTGAAGGTCAGCTCCTCCACGTCCACGTTCAGTCGCAACGTGGGGAAACGGGCGGTCAACTGGGTGAGGACGACCTGCAGTTCGATGCGGGCCAGCGGGGCGCCGATGCAGTAGCGGGGGCCGTGCCCGAAAGCCAGGTGCCCGGCCGTGCTGCGGGTGATGTCGAGACGGTCGGGGTCGGTGAAGGCCGTGGCGTCGTGGTTGGCCGAGCCGGAGTCCAGCAGCAGCAGATCTCCGGCCCGCACCGGCACACCGGCGACCTCGATGTCCATTCGGGCGTAGCGGATGTTGCCGCCGCTGCCGCCCACTTGCTGAGCACGCAGGACCTCCTCCACCGCATTGCCGACGAGGCCGGGGTCGTCCACCAGGGCCTGCCATTGGTCCAAGTTGCCCAGCAGCCACATCACGCTCTGGCCGATGGCGACGACGGTCGTCTCATGCCCGGCGAACAGCATGAGCATGCCGAATTGGGCGGCCTCGTCGTCGCTGACGCCGTCGGTGGTGGCCAGGCGGCTGATCACGTCCATCTCTTCGCGGTCGCCCTCGATGTGGCCGTCGGCGCGTTTGCGTGCCACGAGCTGCCTTCCGTAGCCGTACAGCTCGCCCAGCGCGGTCTCGGAACGTGCCCGGTCGGTCACGTCGCCGACGGCCTGCGTCCATGCCCGGAACCGGGCCCGGTCGGCGAACGGCACGCCGAGCAGCTCGCAGATCACCGCGATCGGCAGCGGCAGCGCCAGCGCGTCGTGCAGATCCGCCGGAGGTCCCGCCTTCTCCATGTCGTCCAGCAGAGCGGCGGTCAGCTCCTCGACACGGCTGCGCAACGCCCGCATGCGGCGCGGGGTGAAGTGCGGCTGCAACATCGACCGTACCCGGCGCTGGTCTTCGTGCTCGGTGGCGAACTCGCCGTTCGGCCCGCCGAAGATCGCCGACTCGCCCATCCTGCTGGCCTTCTCAGGCTCAGGGTGGGAGCGGCCGAGCCGCTCGTCGTCCAGCAGGGCGCGTACTTCCTCGTAGCCGGTCACCAGCCAGGCGGGGTGGCCGAGCGCCGTACGGACGGCGTGGATCGGACGCTGCTGCTGAAGCACGCGCAGGTCCGGGGCCGGTCGCAGCGGATGGGGCTGTTTGAACGGCAGTTGCATGAACCCTCCTGATCACGGGGAGTTGCCCGGGCGCGGCAGCCAGGATGCGGGGCGACTCGCGGGCCACATCTCCCGTGTCCATGGATAGTCGGTGCGCGGTGATGGCCGGAAGTCACGTGCACGGGTTGCACAGAAGTCACGCATACCGTGTCAATCCCTATCTGGCTGTGGATTGTGCCGCGTTCGAGTCGGGCGGTGCCGGCAGGGATTGGCGGTAGGAGCTGGGGCTGATGCCGTAGGCGTGGCGGAAGGCGCGGGAGAAGGAGGACGCGTTGGGGAAACCCCAGCGCGCGCCGATCTCGTGAACGGGCTGCCGGAAGTTGGCGGGATCGGCCAAGTCGGCGTGGCAGCGTTCCAGGCGGCGTCGCCGTATGGCGGCGGCCACCGTCTCTCCCCGGCCTTCGAAAAGGGAGTAGAGGGTGCGGAGAGAGACGTTGTGGCCGGCGGCGACGGCCTGCGGCGTCAGCCCGAGGTCGGACAGGTGGTGGTCGATGAAGGCGTCGATGTGGCGCAGCAGCACTTGCCGGCGCGTTTCGGCCGGAAGATGTTGCCAGGCGTCGAGTTGCTGGGCCAGCAACCCGGAGACGAGCTCGAGTGTCGTACGTTCCAGTACGGGCAGTTCCGGCGGCGCGCATTCCGTGCCGTGGGCGTAGACGGAGACGAGGAAGCGGCGGAGAACGGCGCCGATGCCGTGCCTGGTGGTGAATCGACGGCCGAGCGACGCATCGAGCCTGTCCTGGGGAAGGGCGATCATCGTGCGGGGGATGTGCACGAGCGTCACCCCGACGTCCCCGGGGATCGGGGAACCGGCGGTGTAGGGGTGGGAGGTGTCGAACAGGACCGCGTCCCCAGCCCCTATGACGCTGACGTTTCGCCGTTGGGAGATCGCCTTCCGGCCACGGGTGATCAAGCCGAGGAGGTAGTTCTCCGGGTCGCTGCGCTGGATCAGCCGTGGGGTGCGCCAGGAAAGGAGGTCGGATTGCACATGCTGGGATAACTCGATCCGTCCCAGGCGCAGGACCTCCGCGGAGGCCCGGAAGGAGGCGGGGTTCGTGATCTTCAGGATGTGGGGGGCGATGGTCTGCGCCACCACGTTCTGATACCAATCCGTCCGCTCTCTCACCGCGACGGCGTCAGTGGACATGCGTGCCCACACCACGGTCTCCTTTCACGAAGGGAAGGCTGGACAGGTCTCCGAACACCACCCGCTCTCGGCGGTGACATGCCGGGTCGACGTGGCAGATGCGCACGCCTGACTGAAGCAGGTCGAGGGCCGCACGCCCCCGTCACGGTGTGCTGAGGCCCGCCGCAGGCCTCTCGCGCGGAGAGGCGACGACCGTCAGGAGAAGAAGTCCGCTTCCTCGCCTTTCCGCCATTTCACGAAGCGATAGCCGGCGAGAGCGAGGAGCATGGAGCCGAACAGAACCCCGCCCAGTGGCCAGCCGGGGCGCCAGCTCCCGTCGGATGAGTGCACCGCCATCAGGCCGCCGGAGTCCAGGGCGGGGAAACGGTCTCCCGGACCGGCGTCGGATGGCAGGGGTTTGGAGAAATCGACGTCCCGGCGAGGGGAGCCGCCGTCGTGCGGGATGAAGTCGGCCTTCCAGTCGCAGTAGCGTCGACATGACTCGGTGATGACCACGGTTCCCGGAGTGCCGAATCCCATGGCGGCGCGGGCGGAGGCGACCACCTCCCAGCAGAAGAGCAGATAGGCCGCGGCGATCACCGGGGCCATGACGATGATGACGAGCCGCTCTTTCAGGCCCACGTTCCCCCCGTTTCCTCCCGCTGAGCCCCAGCCGCGGGATCTTGCGTGAGTAACGCGCCCATACCCCCCGTTGGTTCCGCCCTGCCCGAGAAGTGCCGCTGTTTCGCGTGGATTGCACAGCCCGACCTCAGGTGATCCGGCGGTGTCGGCGGGCCGCGCATCGTGCGATCGCATGGGCCCATCACGAGTTCGCATTTCACGATCGGTGTCATCAGTGCCCATGATGGTGATGGAAGCCGGCACAGGGAGGATGACAACCGATGCCGCTCCTTTCGACCAGACTTGGAGGAGCAGGATGAGCGAACCAAGCGATGAGGAGTCCGAGAGCGTCGCTCTCGCCGGGACCCTCGTGGACCGCGAGGTCAAGCCTGTGGCGCGAATGACCATGGGAGAGGTCGCAGACGAGATTGAGCGCACGGTCGCCGTCAGGCGGCCGGCCAAGCGGTCCCCCGTCGCGCCATGAGTGCTGATACCGCCGTCACCTGGCTGTTCGTTCCCGGAGATCGTCCGGAGCGGTTCTGCAAGGCCGCTCAGAGCGGTGCCGATGAGGTGATCGTCGACTTGGAGGACGCGGTCGCGTCGGCGGACAAGGAGCGTGCCCGGGAGTCGGCCGCCGTGTGGCTCGCGGGCGGAGGCGCCGCGTGGGTTCGTATCAACGGTTCGGATACCCCCTGGCACGACGACGATCTCGCCTGTCTATCGGGTCTGACCGGGCTCGCGGGCCTCGTCGTGCCCAAGGCCGAGGATCCCGCGGCCTTGGACCGGATAAGTGATGCGTTCGGCGGCTCCGCCGCGCTCGTCGCTCTGGTTGAGACCGCCCGTGGGGTGCGCGACGCCCATCGTCTGGCCGAGATGACGCCGGTCGTGCGGCTCGCCTTCGGGTCCATCGACTTCGCTCTCGACATCAACGCCGCCGAGACCGACCGTGCCCTCCTGCTGGCACGGAGCACGCTGGTCGTCGCGTCGCGGGCGGCGGGCAAACCCGCTCCTATCGACGGAGTGACGCAGGCGCTAGGAGACCCGCGTGCGGCCGCCGGCGACGCCGCCCGCGCTCGGGCCTTGGGCTTCGGTGGCAAACTCTGCATTCACCCGGCGCAGATCGGAGCCGTCGCGTCCGCGTTCGAGCCGGCCGCCGATCAGATCGAGTGGGCTCGCCGGGTCCTGAGCCAGGCCGTGGGGCAGGGAGCGGGAACCACGTCGGACGGGCACTTCGTGGACAAGGCCGTCATTGAACGAGCACGGCAGATCCTCACCAGGGTCACCGGATGAGGCAGCCCTCGCCGTCGGTCGCTCCATCCTGACCATCGTCCGGCACCTGCTCTCCGATCCCACCGCCGACGCCGTCGACTCCGACGGCCGTCTCTACCCCGAGCGCGAGAAACGCCGCCATATCCGCGGCCTCAAGCCCTCGGCCACCGCGTCGCAGTCGCACCCGCCAGCCGGCCCGCCGATTTCCGGATCGCCTCCCGGCCGGGTCGCTGAATGTGCGTCTGCGGATCCGGGTCCTTTCCCGGTGTTCTTGTGATCGGAAAACCCTGCTCCCGCTGGCAGCCGACGCGACAGGCACCCTTGCGGTCACTTCAGTGGTGCCATATTCTGCGAATCCGGTTCATAGTATGAAAGAAGGTCCGGCATGTGGAGTCGCCCAGCAGTAGAGGGCTCTCGGGGCCGGCAAGCTCAGCGCGTGTGGTGGGGCGCAGCACTGACGGCGGTCGTATTGGTCCTGCCCGCGTGCGGGGGAGGCGGAGGTGGAGGTGGAGGCGACAGCACGTCCACGAAGACCGACTCAGGCGCCTGGGGAGCCACACTCAAGCGGGCGGGTGAGCCCGTCAAGGGGGGCACGCTGACGGTCGATGTCCTATCGGGTGCCAAGGGAATCAGTCCGCTGTACTTCAACGAGCAGCCGTCGAACAACACGATCCAGATCATGATGCAGGTCTTCGACCAGTTGGTGACCCTGGAGCCCGGCTCGCTCGACCCGAAACCCGGGCTCGCCGAGACCTGGGAGGTTTCGAAGGACGGCCTTACCTACTCTTTCCAGCTGCGGGAAGCGCAGTTCTCCAACGGGTCGCCGGTGACGGCGGCAGACGTGAAATTCTCCCTTGAGTCTGTCGGTGACTCGCTGTTCGCGAATCTCTTCTCGGCGGTCAAGTCGATTGAAACTCCATCGGAGCGGGCGGTCGTGCTGAAGCTCAGCCACCCGTCACCCGGCCTGATCTACAACCTCGCCTTCCCGGGCGCCTCGATCATGCCCAAGGCAGTGGTCAAGGACATGGGTGAGGAAGCGTACAACAAGGCCCCGGTCGGAAGCGGGCCCTTCGTGGTGTCCTCCTGGACCCGCGAGCAGCGGGTGGAGCTGACGCGAAACGACAAGCACTGGCGTACGGGCATGCCGTACCTCGACAAGGTCGTGCTCAACGTGGTGCCCGACGACAACACCCGCGTCCTGAACGTGCGCTCCGGGACCTCGGACGTCGCGGACTCGGTGCCGTTCTCCCAGATCGACAGCCTGGATTCCTCGGGCGACGTGGACGTCCTGCTGGGGCCCGGTGCGGATATGTTCACCGTCTCGCTGAACAACTCCAAGCCGCCGCTCAACGACCCTCAGGTGCGCCGCGCGCTGGCGCTGGCCACGCCGGTGGACGAGATCATCGGTGTCGTGTTCAAAGGCAAGGCGCCGGCCATGAACACGGTCCTCCCCAAGCTGAAGTACTGGACCGACGCGGCGAAGCGGGTGCCTTACGACCTCGAGGCGGCCAAGGCCGCGCTGGCCAAGTCCTCGGCGCCGAACGGCTTCTCGACCGTCATCCGGTACTCCGCGGAGGACCAGGCGTCGGGCCAGACCGCCCAGATCCTCCAAGAATCCTTCAAGAAGATCGGCGTCACGGTCAAGATCGAGCCCCAGGACAGTGCGACTTTCAGCGAGTTCACTCGCGGCAACTACGAGATCAGGATCCAGCAACCCGGGCAGTCCACCAGTGACGTGCCGATCGACGATCAGTTCACGACCCTGTACTTCAACTCACCGGCGATCGACAACCTTTTCACGTTCTTCAAGGACGACACGCTGGCAGACCTCACGCATAAGGCCGTCAGGACCGTCGACGAGCAGCAGCGGGCCGACTTGTTCAAGCAGATCCACATCCGCTCGATGGAACTGTTGCCCAGGATCCCGATCGCCTACACCCCGAACCGTGCGGCGGTGTCCGCCAAGGTCGGCGACTTCAACTACTTGCTCAACGGGTGGTGGCGTCTCGACCGGGTGTGGAAGACGAAGTAGGCGCGGGGAGGACTGACGTGGTGAAGTACGTGGGGACCCGCCTCCTCGAGGCCGTTCCGGTCCTCCTGGCGATGTCCGTACTGGCCTTCCTGTTGATCCACCTGGTGCCGGGTGACCCGGTGCGGATAGCCATGGGAACGCTGGCCACGGATGCCGACATCGCGACGCGGCGACAGGAGCTGGGGCTGGAAGCCCCGCTCCTGGACCAGTACCTCAGGTTCGTGAGCGGCGCGCTCCACCTCGATTTCGGCACCTCGATCAAGTCAGGGGAGAGCGTCGGTGAGCTCGTCGCCAGGCGTATATGGCCAAGCGTCCTGCTGGTCGGGTCGGCGCTCTCGCTCTCCGCGCTTTTCTCGATCGGTCTGGGTGCTCTCGCAGCGGCCAAGCGGGGCACCTGGGCCGACCAGCTGATCCGGGCCGGGCTGACGATCACCTTCGTCACCCCGCCGTTCTGGTTGGCGTTGCTCCTTATCCTGGTGGTGAGCATCGAGTGGAGGCTGCTTCCGACCTCCGGCTTCGGCTCCACCTTCGGCGGGCAGGTTCAGTCCATCGTGCTGCCCGCCCTGACCATGGCGCTGGCGCTTACTCCGGTCCTGCTCCGCCTGCTCCGCTCACAGCTCATCGAGACGCTTCAGTCGGATTACGTCGAGGCCGCGCGGTCACGTCGGCTCCCCTGGCCCCGGATCCTGTTCAAGCACGCCCTGCGTCCCTCGCTCGGGGCGAGCCTGAGCGTGTGGGGCTACCTGTTCGCCGTCTCTCTCTCCTCGTCCGTGGTGGTGGAGAAGATCTTCGCTATCCCGGGGCTGGGGTCACTCCTGGTCGAGGCGGTGGGGGGTCGCGACTACCCGGTCATCCAGGCCGTCACGCTCGTCATGGGCGCCGCTGTGGTGGTCGGCAGCCTGCTCACCGACATCGTGCATGTCGTGGTGGATCCCCGGGTGCGCGCATGAAGGCCGTGGCTGAGGCGCTTCCGTCTGTGCGGGGCAGGAAGCCGCGTCGTACCGGCAAGGTGTGGCGCAACCTGACGATCGCGGTGAGCCTGCTGTCGTTCGTCCTGCTCGCGTCGCTGGCCGCCGTGCTCTTCCTCCCCGATCCGGGTGCCCAGGACCTTCGAAACACGCTCCAACCCCCCTCGTTGCAGCATCCGTTCGGCACCGACGACCTCGGTCGCGACCTGCTCTCGCGGACGCTCCACGCGACGTGGCTCGACCTCGGGCTCGCGCTCTCCGTCACGGCCGCCTCCATCGTCCTGGGAGGCCTGATCGGGCTCCTCGCCGGCTACCGAGGTGGGTGGGTCGAGCGCGCCCTGATGCGGCTGGTGGATTTCGTGGTCGGATTCCCGTATCTCGTCTTCGTGCTGGTGGTCGTGGCCGTGCTGGGCCCGGGCATCCTGTCGCTGGTCGTGGCACTCATGATGTTCAACTGGGCACTCTACGCCCGACTGGTGCGGTCGGAGATCCTGACGATCCGCGAGGCGGCGTACGTCGACGCGGCCCGCAGCATGGCGCTGCCCACCCCGCGCATCGTGTTCAGGCACGTCCTGCCGAACCTGCTGCGGCCCCTGGCCGTGTACGCGCTCTCGGACGTGATGGGCGTGATCCTGCTCATCGCCTCGCTCTCCTTCCTGGGACTGGGCGTGCCGCCCCCCACCCCGGAATGGGGCGCGATCATCGCCGACGGCCAGGAGCAACTCGGGCTCGCGTGGTGGATGAGCACGCTCCCAGGTCTCGTCGTCCTCGTGGTCGGCTACGCCCTCATGCTGGCCGGGGACTCCCTGGGCGAGATCCTGGGCGTGAACAGGGACCTGACATGAGCGGCCCGCTGCTCGAGGTCTCCGGCCTCTCCGTCGACATCCGGACGTCGGAAGGGAACACGTTCCCGGCCGTGGAAGACGTGACCCTGGCGCTTCGGCCGGGGCAGACGATCGGGATCGTGGGCGAGTCCGGGTCCGGCAAGAGCATCACCCTGCGTGCCATCCAAGGAATCCTGCCCGGTGCCGCGCGCGTGAGCGGGGGCGAGATCCGGATGGAGGGGAAGCCGATCGACCCCGGGGCCGGCCATCCCGCGATCGCCATGGTGTTCCAAGACCCCCTCAACTCGCTCAACCCGGTGTTCACCATCGGGAACCAGATCGTCGAGACGATCCGGTTCACGCGCAGGTGCTCCCGTGGAGAGGCGCGCGCTCGAGCCGTCGAACTCCTGGGCGACGTCGGGCTCTCCGAACCCGCGCGTCGTATGTCGGCCTTCCCCCACCAGCTCAGTGGCGGCATGAGGCAGCGCGTCATGATCGCCCTCGCGCTGGCCCGTGATCCACGGGTTCTGCTGGCGGACGAGCCGACCACGGCCCTCGACGTCACCGTGCAGGACCAGATCCTGCTCCTGCTCGAACGCACCCAGGCGGAGCGCCGTCTCGGCATGGTCATGGTCTCCCACGACATCGGTGTCATCGCGCAGGTCGCCGACTGGGTGATGGTCATGTACGCCGGCCGGATCGTCGAGTCGGGGCCTGCTGACCGCGTCCTGTCCGACCCGGCCCATCCCTACACGGCGGGGCTGTTGCGCGCCGTGCCCCGGATGGACGACGTCGGCACCGGCCGCGGGTTCCGGGCGATCGACGGGCAACCCCCGACCCTCGCCACCCGTGCGAACGCCGGGTGCGCATTCCAGCCGCGGTGCCCGTCGGCGACTGACGCCTGCCGTACGTCGCAGGTGGCGCCGACCGAGCTGGAACCGGGCCGGCAGGTCGCTTGCCTACATCCGGAAGAAAGGTCCAGCCGTGACTGAGAGCCTTCTTGAGGTTCACCAGCTGGTGAAGTCCTATCCCGGCGGGCGCGGCCTCGGCCGCGCTCGTCCCCGGGTTTACGCGGTCAACGGGGTTTCCTTCGACGTCGCGGCCGGAGAGTGCGTCGGGATCGTCGGTGAGTCGGGCTGCGGCAAGAGCACGCTTGCCAGGGCGATCATGGGCCTTACCCCGGTCGACTCCGGTGAAGTGCGTCTCCGAGGGAAGCCCACAGCCGATAGAGCACGCGGCCGGCCGGCGCTCCAGATGGTCTTCCAGGATGCGTTCGGCTCGCTGAACCCGTTGATGACGGTGGCCCAGACGGTGGCGGAGCCCGCCGTCGTCCACGGATTGGTGTCACGCGAGGACGCGTTCGCCTACGTGGTGGACCTGCTGGCGCAGGTGGGGCTGCGGGAGGAGTTCGCCCGTCGACGCCCCCGCGACCTCTCCGGTGGTCAGCGTCAGCGGGTGGCGATCGCGAGGGCGCTGGCGACCGACCCGGACCTCATCATCGCCGACGAACCGGTGAGTGCCCTCGATGTCTCCATCCAGGCGCAGGTGCTGTCGCTGCTGCGCGACCTCGCGGCGCGGCGGGCATTGTCCGTGCTCTTCATCGGGCACCAGCTGCCGGTCGTGGCCAACATCGCCGACCGGGTCCTCGTCATGTACCTGGGGGAAATCGTCGAGGCGGGACCGTCGGCGGAGGTCTTCCGAGATCCCAGGCACCCGTACACCCGCGCGCTCCTGGCTTCCCAACCTGGCCGCCACCGCCGTGGAGCCTCTCCCATGCTGACCGGTGAGCTGCCGTCCCAGTTCGAAGCGCTGGATGGGTGCGCCTTCCGTAGCCGGTGCCCTCAGGTGGTGGCGTCCTGCCATGAGCCGGTGCCCGAGGTGATGTTGGGTGAGAAGCGGTCCTGCCGCTGCGTATTCGCGCAGGGGCCTGCGCGAGAGCTTCAGCCGGCTCCGGCGCGCACGGAATGAGCGGTCCCGACCTCCCCGCACGAAGCCATCCGGAAGCCGGACGAGCGCGGTGCGGTCGATGGACCCATGGGCACCATGCGCAGGTCTTGATAATTTCAGATTATGATATAGGTTTCATATTATGGCAAAGATGATCCAGGGGCGAACCTCTGGCTACCAGCGATCGTCACGCCGGATGCTCGTCGATCTCGAGATCCCGGCATGGGACGAGCGCTTCCTCTCGAAGCTGGACCCGGCTCACATGGCGGACCTCTACGTACGGGCGGGCGCCGAGGCCGTGATGCTCCCGTGCAAGAACCTCAGCGGCTGGCTGTTCTGGCCGATGCCCGGAGGCACGATCCATCCCCGGATCGGCGACCGCGACATCGTGGGCGAGACGACCTCGGCCGCGCGCAAGGCCGGGCTCGAGGTGTGTGCGTACTTCGCCGCCCTCTACGACAACAAGCCGTTCCACGACCATCCGGAATGGCGTTTCGTTCCCGCCCAGGGGTGGGGCAGGACCGAGACCGTGGCCGACCGGCACGGTCACTGCTGCCCGAACTCGGCCGACTACCGCGATTACGTGGCGGCGCAGATCGACGACCTGTTCACCCGGTACTCCTTCGACTGTGCCTTCGTGGACATGACGTTCTGGCCGGGTGTCTGCGTCTGCGCGAACTGCCGCCGGCGGCTGAAGGAGACCGACGGCCTGGAGATCCCCGAGCGCGTCGACTGGACGGACAGCGGGTGGACGACCTTCCAGCGGCGCCGGGAGGAGTGGATCGTCGAGTTCCAGACCTTCATCAGCGAGCGCATCAAGCAGGCGACCCCCGGGATCGCCGTCTATCACAACTTCGCCCCGGCACCCCATGACTGGCGGACGGCGCTGCCCTTCGACACCACCGACGCGCAGGACTTCCTCGGTGCGGACCTGTACGGCGACGAGACCGAGCAGTTGCTGGTCATGAAGCTCATGCGCACCTTGAGCCGACGGCAGCCGGCCGAGTACATGACGTTCGCCCCCCAGTCCTTCGCCGAGCACGTGGAGCTCAAGTCGGACGAGGAGCTCCGCGAGCACGTGCTGTCCGCTGCGGCCGAAGGTGTCGCCTCACTGTTCATCGAGGCGCTGGATCCCCTGGGGACCGTCAACGACGACGCCTTCGAGCATGTGGGCCGTGCTTTCGACGCCCGCAAGGGCCTCGACGACCACGAGCCGGACCTGCCCGTGGAGGAGGTGGCACTCTACTTCTCCTCGGACTCCAAGTTCGGCTTCGCGTCCCAGGGCACCTTCCTGCGCGACATCGCGTCCGCCGACCGTACCTATCCCCATCTCGCGTCGCTCCGGGGAGCGGCTCACGCGCTCCAGCGTTCCCAGATCCAGTTCGGCGTGGTGACCCACCGTCAGCTGGACTCGCTCGATCGGTACAAGGTCGTGGTGCTGCCGAACGTGCATCGGATGTCGGCCCGCGAGGTGGACGCCTTCCGCGCCTTCGTCGCCGGTGGCGGTCGCTTGTACGCCAGTGGCTACACCTCGTTGCTGGAGAGCGACGGGACCTTGCACGACGACTTCATGCTGGCCGACGTCTTCGGGGCATCCCTGGTCGAGGAGGTGCCCGCGAGGGTCGCCTACCTCCGTCCGTCCACCGACGAACTCGTCGGCTGCTGCCGGCCTCAGCGTTACCTCAGTCACCGCCCGGGCGACCAGACGCTCGCCGGCGGTCTCATGCGCATCCAGGCCACGGCGGAGGCCGAGGAACTGGCTCACCTGACCCTTCCGTACGCCAGTCCCGCGCCCGGTCACTTCTCGGCGGAGGACTGGGCGTCCATCCACTCGTTCCCGCCGTGGCACGACACGGGGGAGCCTGCTCTGGTGCGGCACCGGTACGGGCGGGGGCTGGCGGTGTACAGCGCGCTTCCCATTGAGACAGGTCTGTCCGAAGCGGCAGGACGGGTGTTCACCTCCCTTGTGTCGGACCTGCTGGGCGACGACCGGGAACTGGTGGTCCGCGCCGACCCGACGGTCCGCGCCTCCGCCTTCCGCAGCCCAGATGGACGACGACTCAGGATTGTGCTGCTCAACCATCCCCGACGCGTCCTCGATCCGGTCACGATCTCCTTCGCCGCCACGTCGACGAGCGTGGTCGAGGTGGTCGACGGACGGACGGGTCTCAAGGTCCCGGTCCGCCGGGTCGGAGACCGCGGTGAGATCCTCGTCGAGGAGCCGTTCGAGTACCTCGAGCTTCGCGCGACGCTCGGCGATGACGGCCGTACCGCATGAGACGAACCTGACATCTCCGCGGCGGCCGACGCGGAGATGTCAGGGCCGGGGCTGAGGGGCGTCCAGCCGGTCAGATCGTGTCGCGAGTAGGTGGTCGCGAGACAGGCCGGACGCGGGCCGGACGGACAGGGTTCGGCGCCTAGCCGGTCTGCAGGTCACGGACGACGACAGGGCGGGGGCCACATCCACCGTCGTGCGCCCGCGACCCGGTGTCAGTCGTCCAGGCGGAAGTCGTACGTCGCGGTCAGTCCGCCGTCGGCCACGACGGCCGCGCCGGCCATCGAGGATGCCCACGGGGTGGACAGGAACACCAGGAGCCTGGCCATCTCAAGCGTGGTCAGCAGGCGGCCGGCCGGTGTGGAGTTCTCGACGCGGCGACGCGCGGCCGTCTCGTCGCCGGTGCTGCTCAGGTGATGCCGCAGCAAGGGGGTGTCGACGGCGCCGGGGCATACGGCGTTGATCCGGACCCCGTGGCGCGTGTGCTCAACCGCAGCCGATCTGATCAGCTGAAGCAGCGCCCCCTTCGAGGTTGCGTAGGCGCCCATCATGTCTTCGGCGAAGAGCGAGTCCACGCTGGCCACAGCCACGACCGCACCGTCTCCCCGTGCCGCCATCGCCGGGACCAGACGCTGGAGGCCGTGCAGTACGCCCAGGGTGTTGATCCGGAAGAGTCGTTCGTACTCGGCCGGGTCGGCGGTCGTCACCGCTCCTATGTGGATCGCACCGGCGCACGTGATCAGCGCGGCGGCGCCGTCCGTACTCGTTTCGTCGACGTGCCGTCCCACGACCTCCCAGGTTCCGGGATCGGCCACATCGCCGGACACGTGCACGGTTGCGCGGGGCTGGTCGGCCAGGTCGACGGTCACGGTCGTCGCGCCGTGCTCGCTGAGCAGGTCCACCACCGCAGCCCCGATCCCGGAGGCGGCCCCCGTCACGACGTACGGCCGGGAATGGTCGAGCGGCAAGGTCAGGTCCGGCATCCGGTCCTCCGATAGGTATGCGCCCTGGTGGACGCTGGTGGGTCCAGGTTAAGAATGCTATTATCGATAATCTATTTCACCATATGAAGTGAGGTCGAGTGGTGGACTACCCCGAACGCTGGGAGATCGACGACGATCCGTCGCTCGATGAGGCGGCGCTTCTCGAGATGCTGCGGGCAATGCTCGAGATCCGCGGACTGGAGGACGAGATCCAGCGCGCCTTCACCAAGGATCTCGTGCGCGGGTCGACCCACCTGTGCACCGGGCAGGAGGCCGCTGTCGTCGGCGCCTGCTCGGTGCTGCGAACGACCGACTCGATGGTCTGCACCTATCGCGGTCATGGAGCGGTCCTGGCCAAGGGGGCTTCCCTGGCGGCCACGTTCGCGGAGATCGTCGGCCGCGAGACCGGCCTGTGCGGTGGCAAGGGCGGGTCGATGCACCTGACCGATGCCGGCGTCGGCGCCTACGGGTCCTTCGCGATCGTCGGCGCGCACCTGCCCATCGCCAACGGGCTCGCGCTGGCCGCCAGGCAGCAGGGGAGTGACGCCGTGTCCCTGTGCTTCTTCGGGGACGGCAGCACCAACATCGGCGCCTTCCACGAATCCCTGAATCTCGCCGCCGTGTGGTCGTTGCCGGTGATCTTCTTCTGCGAGAACAACCTGTACGGCGAGTACACCGCGTGGCGGGCGACCGCTCGCGTGGACCGCCTCGCCGATCGCGCCGGCTCCTATGGGATGCCGGGTGTCCGGATCGACGGCAACGACGTGATCGCCGTGCGCCGGGCGACCGGCCAGGCGGTGGAACGGGCTCGAGCCGGTGAGGGGCCGACGCTGATCGAGGCGGTCACCTACCGTCATCGCGGTCACTCGCGCACGGACCCGGCGAAGTACCGCCCGGACGGTGAGCTCGAACGCTGGCTCAAGGTCGACCCGATCCGCCGCTTGGAGAACCTGCTGGCCACCCGCGGGGTCTCACCCGAGCGTCTGCAAGAGATCACGGCTGCCGCGCGGGACGCCGTCCGGGACGCCGTCGAGGAGGCCCTCTCCGCAGCCCCGCCTCGCCTCGAGGCCCTTTACGAGGATGTCTACGCATGAGTGTCTTGACATATAGGGAAGCCATCAAGCAGGCGCAGGCAGACGCGCTGGCGGCGGACCCGACGGTTTTCCTGCTCGGGGAGGACATCGCGGCCGCCGGAGGCGCGTTCAAGGTGACGGACGGGCTGATGGACGCCTTCGGTTCCGATCGGGTGATGGACACCCCGATCTCCGAGCAGGCCATCATCGGCGCGGCGATCGGGGCTGCCCTGAAGGGGGCCCGGCCCGTGGCCGAGCTGATGTTCGCCGACTTCGCCGGAGTCTGCTTCGACCAGATCGCCAACCAGCTCGCCAAGTACCGCTACATGACCGCGGGCCAGGTCTCGGTGCCGGTCACCATCCGCTTGGCCAACGGAGCGGGCCAGGGCTTCGGCTCACAGCACTCACAGTCGGTCGAGAACTGGTTCCTCAACGTGCCGGGGCTCAAGATCGTGGCTCCCGGCAGCGTCGAGGACGCGTACGGACTGCTCCGCTCGTCCATCGCCGACGACGATCCCGTCCTCTTCTTCGAGCACAAGGCGATGTACAACGTGAAGGCGGACGTTCCGCCGGAGCTGGTGCCGATACCTCTCGGCCGTGCTCACGTGGTGCGCTCCGGGGACGATGTCACGATCGTGGCGAGCCAAGCCATGCGACGCCGCGCGGAGGAGGCGGCGGACAAGCTCTCCGCGCAGGGCATCGCAGCCGAAGTCATCGATCCCCGGACGATCCTGCCCTTCGACTACGAGTCGGTCGCGGCGAGCGTCACCCGCACGAACCGCCTGGTCGTGGTCCAGGAGTCTTCTGCGGCGGGGAGCTGGGGCGCCACGCTCGTCGCCCGGATGGCGGCGGAGTGCTTCGAGTCGCTTGACCTGGCACCCGTCCTGATTTCGGCGCCCGACACGCCGGTGCCTTATGCGGGCGCTCTCGAGGCTGCTTGGATTCCAGGTGTGGACGATATCTGCACCGCTGTGCTGGCCATGGACCGCTACTGATGGAGTTCCTCGTCAGAATCCAGGTCCGCCTGCCGGTCGACATGCCGGAGGCGGAGAAGAAGCGCTTGATCGACGCCGAACTCGTCGCCGGGCGGCGGATGCGGGCCGACGGCCGGATCGTGCGCATCTGGCGTGTGCCCGGACGGACGGCCAACGTCGGCGTCTGGCGGGCCGACGACGCGGACGAGCTGCACCGGCTCCTCGCGGACCTGCCGCTCTTCCCCTGGCTGGACGTCGACGTGCAGGCATTGGCGAGCCACCCGATCGAGGCCGCCGATGACTGATCTCATCAGGTCGGTGAGCTCGTGGCCGCTGATCTACAAGGAGCCGCACTACCGAGGCGCCCGCCGCTGCGTCACCCTGGCCAGGATCGAGACCCGTGGCGGCGTCGTCGGGTGGGGCGAGGCCATCTCGCAGATCCCCGAGGCGGCGCTCGCGACCGGTCTCGTGATCGACCGTGGTCTCGGCCCGACCTTGGTCGGGGAGGACGCCCGTGATGTCGAGCGGCTGTGGGCCGGCATGTGCCGGCACGCCTATTGGTACGGCGTGGAGGGCATCGCGGGATTCGCGATCAGTGCGCTGGACATGGCGCTCTGGGACCTGGCCGGGCAGCTGGCGGGGCGGCCGACCGCCGCACTGCTCGGCGGCGTGGGCGCGACCCGATCCCCCGCCATGGGGTCGGTGATCTTCGATATGCGCGACCTCGACCGGACGCTGGAGGAGTTCCGGTTCATGAAGGACGCGGGTTACCCCATCCTGAAGGCCGGCTGGGGCATGGACCCGGATGCCATGTTCGGTCAGGACGCGGCTCGCGACCTCGCCTACCTCCGCGCGGTGCGCGAACTCATCGGTCCCGATCTGGGCCTGGTCGTCGACGTCCCCGGGGCCCGGAGGGTGTGGAACCTCAAGACCGCGGTACGACGGCTCACCGAGTGGGAGGAGTTCGGCCTCCGATGGGTCGAGCAGCCACTGCATCCGGCGGAGCTCGACCAGCACCGCATCCTGCGCGAGCGGACCCGGACGCCGATCGGGACCGGCGAGGATGAGTGGTCACCCGAGAGCTATCGGCACGTGCTGCATGCGGGTGCGGCCGACGTGATCCAGATCGACCCCGGGCGATGCCTCGGGCTCACCGGGGCGCGCAAGGTCATCGCGGAGATCGAGATCGCAGGCGTCGACTACAGCATGCACAGCTGGAGTGGAGCGCTCAACACCGCGGCCAGCCTCGCGCTGCTGTCGGTCTCCCACCATGGCGACACGTTGGACTTCAAGCCGCACGAGTCACCGATGCAGCACGACGTGGTGGAGAACCCGTGGCAGATCGCCGACGGTCATCTTACGGTGCGTGACAGCCCGGGTCTGGGTGTCACCCTCCGTGAGTCGGAGCTGGAGAGGTTCCGGCTGACCTGAGCGGCGTCGCCGGATGGAGAGACGACGAGGAGTGTTCATGGAAGGGATCAAGGGTCGGCGCGCCCTGGTGACGGGCGGTGCCTCCGGCATCGGGCTGGCCGTCGCGCGTCGGCTGGCCGGCGGAGGTGCCCGGGTGGCCGTGCTCGACCTGCCTGGCGAGCCACTCGACCGGGCCGCGTCGAGCGGGCTGGTGACCGCTGCCGCCGACGTGCGCGACCCGGCGCAGGTACGTGGGGCGGTCGCCGCGGTCGAGGAGAGCCTGCACGGTCTCGACACGCTGGTCATCAGTGCGGGGGTCATCCACATCAAGCGGCTCGGCGAGGTCACGGAGGCCGACTGGGACCTCACTCTCGATGTGAACCTGAAGGGCGCGTTCCTCGTGGCCCAGGCCGCCGCTCCGGCGCTCGTCGACTCCCGGCGCGGTCGGATCGTCGCCATCAGCTCGGATGCGGGCCGGGCCGGCGTCCCCCTGCTGCACGCGTACTCCGCGTCCAAGGCCGGGATGATCGGGCTCGCCCAGTCCTTGGCCGGTGAGCTCGCACCGCACGTCACCGTGAACTGCCTGTGTCCGGTGAGCACCCCCGACACGGGGATGGGGCGTCAGGTCCTCGCGTGGAAGCGGGACAGTACGGCTCGCACCGAGGAGGAAGTGCTCGATGAGATCCGTCGGCTCTTCCCGCTCGCGCGGACCGGCACCCCCGAGGACGTCGCAGCGGCGGTGATGTTCCTCGTGTCGGACGCGGCCGGCTTCATCACCGGCACCGCGATCGACATCGACGGCGGTGCGGCGCTCAACACCATGCCGGGGGCCGGCTCGTGACCGGCCCCCGCGATGCCGTCGACTTCGTGGACACCCACGTCCACTTCTGGGACCAGCGGCACGAGGGTCTGCGATACGACTGGTTGCGGACGGACGGTGACCCGGCCGAGACGGCGGTACTGGGGGAGTACGGCGCCGTGCGGGCCGAGAAGTACCTTCCCGAGGACTTCCTCCGGGAGACCCGCTCGGCCAGGCCGTCGCAGGTGGTGCATGTCCAGGCGGCGCTCGGCACGGAGGATCCGGTCCGGGAGAGCGCCTGGCTCGACGAGTGCCGCCGTCGTACCGGAATCCCCGACGCCTTCGTCGGCGACGCCCGGCTGGTGTCCGACGATCTCGGCGCCGTCGTGGAGGGGCACGGGATGTTCCCCGGGTTCCGAGGTATCCGCGACCTGCGCCTCTCCGAGTATCTCGGCGACCCTCGCTGCGATCGCGGGCTGGAGCTGCTGGCGCGCGCCGGCCTGGTCCTGTGCGACTCCGACGCGCTGCATCGTCTTGAGGCCACGGTGGCCGCCCTCAAGCGCCATCCCGATCTGGTCTACTGCGTGGACCACACGATGATGCCGATGCGCCGTGACGCGGAGTACGCGCGGGAGTGGCGCGCGGCCCTGGCCAGGGTGGCCGCCGCTCCGGGAGCGGTGGTGAAAATCTCCGGGCTGGGCCAGACCGACCACGACTGGACGCCGGAATCGTGGCGTCCGTGGATCCACGCCTGCCTGGAGATGTTCGGCACCGAACGGGTAGTTTTCGGGACCAACTGGCCGGTCGACCGCCTGTACAGCTCCTATGCCGACGTCGTGGACGCATATGTCGGGGCCTGTGCCGACCTGTCGGCGCACGAGCGTGCCGCTGTGTTCGCCGACAACGCCCGACGAATCTTCGGCATCGGCGAGGAGATCCTGGACGAGGATCGGCAACGCCCGGCAGCCCCGCCCGGGACGTGAGGATGGCTTCCGGCGACCGCACACCGAGGGCTGGAGCCGGAGGGGGACGGGGTACGCGAGTGGGTGTCTGCCGCTGGGGATGGGTTTCAGCCACCCTGAGGTCGCGGACCACAGGAGGTCCATGATCAGGGCTTGTGGCACGGGCCCCATGGGCCGGCCGAGGGGGGCGTTCGAAAACCTCCTGGAATCCCTGACGCCGACCCCGGTACGGGGTGGAACGAGCGCTTCGTACTTGCGTGGTCGCCGCCGACCCGGCCTTTACTCCTGGATCGAGGTTCCGATCGACCCGACGACGTCGATCAGGGTCGCGAGGAGGACCTTCTCGTTCGCCCGGAAGCGCTCCGTGGGGACGGAGACCCCGAAGGCCGCCACGATCTCTCCGCCGACGAGGAACGGGGCGGCCAGGCAGCTGACCCCCTCTGCGTACTCCTCGTGGTCCACGGCGTAGCCGCGTTCGCGGATGGTGGCGAGCTCCTGGTCGAGCTTGCGCCGACCGGTGATCGTGTTAGGGGTCAGCTTGGGCGTCGGGTGGCTGTCGAGATACACGTCGCGGACGGCCTGCGGAGCCCACGCGAGCAGGACCTTGCCGTTGGCGCGCGCGTGGGCGTGCTCGTACGAGCCGCTCGTGACATCGCCCACGCGGACCTTGCGCGAGCCCTCCATCGAGGCGCGGACCCGGATGTCACGGTCGGCCCAGTCGGCCAGGTAGACGGTCTCGTGGGTGAGCTCGGAGAGTCGCTGCAGGGCCGTCAGGAGCCGTTCGGAGACGTTCTTCCCGCGTAGGTACGACTGCGCCAGCACTGCGATCGCGTCGCCGAGCACGTACTTGCGCTGACCGTTGCGGGTCAGCAGTCCCTGGTCGAGGAGCGTGTTGATCAGGTGGTATGTCGTGGGTAGGGCGAGGCCGAGGTCGGCTGAGAGCTCCTTGGCGCTGATCCCGCCGTCCGCAGTCGCGACGCGGAGGAGAAGCTGGGAGGCGCGTGCGACTGACTGGATCCGCGTCCCGCCCTTGGGCGTCGTTGGGACGTCGTCGGCGGTATTCACAGTATGAAACTCTACTCCATTATTCCGGGTCTGTGGCCATAAGGCGTAGCGCGGTGCGACGTCTCTCACGCGGCTGGAAAGGCACCCGGCGTCGACCTGGGTGGCGCCATGGGCGCCGGTGATGTTGCCGAGCCCGACGGGGTTGGTCGTCGAGTCGCCCGGACCGCTTCACGTCGTTGTGGCGGGCCTCCCGGTCAGCGGCCCCGCCGCGGCGTCGCTCTGATGATGTGCCTGGTCACCCTGGCCGTGCCCGAGTCTTTCCAGATCGAGGCGGTGTTGATATCCTTCATATTCAGAAGTAGATTATCACTATATGAAATGGCTGGTGTCATGCCAGAGATCGTCATGCCGAGGCTGTCCGACGCCATGGACGAGGGCGTGGTCCTGAAATGGCTCGTCGCGGACGGCCACCAGGTGGAGGTCGGACAGGAGTTCGTCGAGATCGAGACCGACAAGACCACCGTCGAGGTGGAGTCGGAGCACGCCGGCGTGCTCCGCCACGGAGTGCCGGAGGGGGCCTCGATTGAGGTTGGCGGACCGATTGGCTCGATCGATCCGGTGTTCGCCGGATCCGTGGTCGTCGTGCCGCCGTCCCAGCCGACGGCGGCGCAGCCGGATGCGTCCGGCGGCGAGTATGCCGGGGCGGCTGAAACCGTCGAGTTCGCCTCCCCTGGTCGCGCGGGCGGCACTCACGCGTCCAATCGGGAGCGGCCCCACTCCTCTCCGACGGCCCGCCGCCTCGCTGCGAGCCTGGATGTCTCATTGGGCGATGTTCGGGGTTCCGGCCCGCATGGGCGGATCCTGCGCGCGGACGTGATCGCCGCGCACGAGTCCCGCGGTCGCTCCGCTGGAGCGCAGATCCTTCCGGAACGACGGTTGGGCGTGCGGCGCGTGGCGCTGACGCGCCCCCAACGACTCATCGCGGAACGCATGAGCGAGGCGAAGCGGACCGCCCCTGAGTTCACGGTCGCCCGCAGCCTCGACTTCGGCCCCGCGCGCGATTTCCGTCATGACCTCCAGGCACGCGGCGACCAAGTCCCGTCGTACAACGACATCGTGGTGGCGGCCGTTGCCCGCACCCTCCCGGCCCACCCACTGCTGACGGCCCGGTTCGAGGACGGGGAGATCGTCTACACCGACGAGGTGAACATCGGCGTGGCCGTCGCCACCGACGCCGTGCTCCAGGCACCGGTCATCCGCGGTGCTGAGAAGCTGTCCCTGGGGGAGACGGGCCGGCAGGCGCGGCGGCTCAGCCACCTGGCGCGGGTCGGGCGCCTGGCCGTCGACGACCTGATGGGAGGCACATTCACCGTGTCGAACCTCGGTATGTTCGGCGTCGACGACTTCACGGCGATCGTCAACGGCGGTCAGGCCGCGATCCTCGCCGTCGGTGCTGTGCGTGAGGTGCCTGTGGTGACGGGCGGTTCCCTCGCCGTCGGTGTCCAGGCCCGGGCCACACTGACCTGTGACCACCGGATCGTGTACGGCGCGCACGCCGCTGCCTTCCTGCGGGACCTGGATACCGCGCTCCAGGCCCCCGAACTCTTCCGTTGACCATCTCAGGCTAGGGACGCACGCGGAGTGCCGGTCACTCCACGACGATGGATCCGCGTGCCGTCAGGCGACCGCCGATGTCGCGTGCTGCCGTCTCGGCCCGGCGTCCGTGCACGTCGGCCCGCACGATGAGTCCCTGGAACTCGAACAGCGGCGCGACGAGGCGGTAGTCGTACGTCGTCCCGGCGGCTGTGAGGCCGTGTCCTCGTGCGGCCTCCGCCATCACCAGGGCCTGCAGCGGGCCATGGGTGACAAGGCCGGGATACCCCTCGACGTCGCGAGCGTAGCCAAGATCGTAGTGGATCCGGTGCGCGTTGTAGGTGAGAGCGGAGAAGCGGAACAGCAGCGTGGGTGTGACCTCGATGTTCCACTCCTCCGCGGTGGGCGGTACCGGAGTCTGGGGCGGTGGGTCGCCGAGAGCGCCGGCCGGGTCACGGTAGACGAGGTCCTGACGTTCCTCGATGACGATCCGGCCGACTTGCTCGACCTCGTGGCGGACGGCCACAAAGGTCAGCGGACCGGTGCGTCCGTCCTTCTGCTCGGTTTTGAGGACTGTGGTCCGGCGGGTCGCGGTCTCTCCGCAGCGGAGTGGGCCGAGTGTGCGGATCCGGCCTCCGGCCCACATTCGGCGCTTGCCTGGAATGGGCTGGGGAACGGTGTTCCGCACCGGATGGCCGTCGGGCCCAAGGTCGCTTTGTGCAGGTCGATCGAGCAGGTAGAGCCAGTGCCAGCAGAGCGGAAGAGGCGCGCCTTCCGCCAGGTTCGGTAGGTCCACGCCAAGCAGGTTGCCCAGGGCGACGGCTGGGCCCGGCAGAATGAGCTCGGTCCGTTCGACGGTGGTCATGAGCCGATCCTGTTGCGTTTCACAAGCTCCCGGACGATGACGTTGCGCTGGATCTCGTTGGTCCCTTCACCGACGATCATCAGCGGGGCGTCACGGAAGTACCGTTCGACGTCGAACTCGGTCGAGTAGCCGTAGCCGCCGTGGATGCGGATGGCGTCCAGCGCGATCTTCATCGCCGTTTCTGAGGCGAACAGCTTCGCCATGCCGGCCTCCATGTCGGCGCGGTCTCCCGATTCGTAGCGGCGCGCGGCGTACATCACGAGCTGTCGTGCCGCGGTGAGGTGGGTGGCCATGTCGGCGAGGTAGTTGCCGATCGACTGGTGTTCCCAGATCTCCTTGCCGAAGCTCTCGCGTTCCTGGGCGTAGCGCAGTGCGTCTTCGAGTGCCGCGCGACCGACGCCCAGCGCACGGGCGGCGACCTGGATGCGACCGATCTCCAGGCCGCGCATCATCTGTGCGAAACCGCGGCCTTCCTCCTTGCCCAGCAGCGTCGTGGCCGGCACCCGGAAATCGTCGAACGACAGCTCGCAACTTTCGACTCCCTTGTAGCCGAGCTTCGGGAGATCTCGGGAGACCTCGAAGCCCGGGCCCTTCTCGACGAGCAGGATGCTGATACCGCGATGGGTCGGCTGCGCGTCGGGATCGGTGCGGCACAGCAACGCGACCAGCTGGGACCGGCGAGCGTTGGTGATCCAGGTCTTGGAGCCGTTGACCACGTAGGAGTCACCGTCGCGGCGGGCGGTGGTACACATCGCCCGCAGGTCCGAGCCGCCACCGGGTTCGGTCAGCGCCATGGTCGCACGGACTTCTCCGGTCGCCATTCTCGGCAGGTAGTGGTCCTTCTGTTCGTCGCTGCCGAAGGCCAGCAGCAGCTTGGCGACGACCGTATGGCCCCCTATGGCGCCGGCGAGGCTCATCCAGCCGCGGGAGAGTTCCTCGGTGACGGCGGCGTAGCACGGTGCGGACACACCCGTCCCGCCCCACGACTCGGGGATGGTCAGCCCGAAGACTCCCATCTCTTTCATCTGCTCGATGAGCTTCTCCGGGTAGGTGTTTGCATGTTCGAGGTCGTGAACCACGGGTTTCACCTCGCGCTCGGCCCACTCCTTCACCAGATCGACGATCTGGGCCTCCTCGGCGGTGAGTTCATGCATGGGAAGTCCTTCCAGTGGCGGCCCTGCCGGGCGGTGCGACGCTCCTAATATCATGCGGACTGATAGCACATCAGGTGAACTAACAATTGTTGATGGGCCTATTGGGATCGGCCATACCAAAGGGAGGGTTCGCCGTGGACCTGAAGCAATTGACCGCGCTGATCACCGTTGCCGAGGTGGGCAGCATCACCAAGGCGGCTCGGCTGCTCCACCTCGTGCAGCCCGCAGTCACACGGCAGATCCGGCTGCTCGAAGAGGAGATGGGGGTGCGGCTCTTCGAGCGCACCCGTCACGGCATGGTCCCCACGGCCGCCGGAGAGGTGCTGATCGAGCGGTCCCGGAGAGCGCTGCACGAACTCGAACGGGCCCGTGCGGAGATTCGGCCCGAGCCGCGGGTCGTCACGGGGATCGTCACGGTCGGTGTGCTGGAGAGTGTGATCGATCTCCTGGTGGAACCGCTCGTCCGTGATGTCACCGAGCGCCATCCGGGGATCGAGCTGCGGATCGTGACCGCGTACTCGGGTCACCTGCAGCAATGGCTCGATGCCGGTGATGTGGATCTGTCGCTGCTCTACAACCTGGCCGACACGCCGTCACTGGCCGTCGTGCCCCTGCTGGAAGAACGGCTCTGGGCGGTGGCCCCGCCGCATGCGGGGTTGACATTCGAGGAGCCGATGGCCTGGGAAGAGTTGCTTGCCCGGCCTTTGGTCTTGCCGGCCCCCGGACACGGGTTGCGGATCCTGATCGACCAGGCTCGCTCGTCGCTGGAGATCGAACCGCGAATCGCCGTCCAGGCAAACTCGATGTACCTGCAGAAGATGCTTGTCCTGGGCGGACACGGCTGGACGGTGCTTCCCGCCGTCGGCGTGGCGCGGGAGGTCTCCCAAGGTGTTCTCAGTGGTGCTCCGCTGACCGGCCCGGACACGTCCCGCTCACTGGTCCTGGGACTTCAGCGAGGCACCCGGACACCGCCGCCGGTCGAGGCGGTGGCCACCGAGATCGTTCGCCTGGTTCGCGCCCTGGTCAATTCGGGCGCCTGGCCGTCTGCCCGCCTCAGCGGTGGAATCGAGAAGCCGCATGTCGGTGACTGAATCGGTCGGCGACGACGGCAAGAAGATCGATACGCCGGAATACCGTGGGTCGGAATTTGGGTCGGCCGCTTCGCGCAGTCCGGCGGCGTGCACATCCGCGCCTGCGCGCCGAGCCCCCGGAGCCGAGTCCACCGGCGGCCGCGCACCCATGCGTCGGCAACAACCCACGTACTTGGTGGATCTGTCGTTTCCGCAGGTTCTGACCTTGGCGGTCATTCTGCGGCACGACCCGGGTCTTGCCGCAAGCCCACCGGTGCGCTATACGTTAGAAGAGGCAAGGAGCGGCAACCTCCTTGCTTTCTTTTTTGCCCTCCTCTGTGGGCGGACGAGTTCCTCCCGAAGCCATGAAGCGCCGTGTACGGCGTGCCGGGCCTGCGGATAGAGCCGCGGAACAAGAGGCTCTTCGCCTTCTTGCCGGATCGGCTGGAACGTCGTCAAGGGTTTCCTCGCCGTACTGCACAAGCGCCTGGCTGAGCTCACCAAATGAAACGGCACCGGACAAGTCGACCGGTGGATGAGTGGCGCTCCCAGTCGATCTCCGATGGCCACGCTATTCTTCTCTATACCTTAGGGGGGTATAGTACATGGGAACATCAAGGAGGACACATGCGACGCCTTGCCCCGCTCGACCCCGCCGAGGCCCCCGAGAAGTCCGGAGCGCTGCTGACCGACATCATCAGCAGACGGGGCAACGTGGGAGAAATGGTCGCCACCATGGCGCATTCCCCCGCGCTGCTCCAGGGCTACCTGGACTTCTCACGCGCCATGAAACGTGTGAAGATCCCACGCGCGCTCAGCGAGAAGATCTCCCTCGCCGTACAGGAGTGGATCGGTTGCGGCACCTGCCGCCAAGCACACACGCAAGCGGCACGTGCGGCGGGGCTCAGTGAGAACGACATCGCGCTGGCCAGGCAGGGGACGTCCACGGACGCCAGGGAGGCCGCGCTGATCTCCGTGGCCGTACGCGTCCTGGCGGAGCCTTCGTCCCTCACCGACGAGGACGTCGCGGAACTGCGCGCGCACGGCTGGAGCGACCGGATCATCGCGGAGGTCGTGGGGGTGGTCACCCTGAACCTGCTGACCGGTGCCTTCAACCTCCTGATCGGGCTGGAGCCCGCGGAGTAGGGAGGCAGGCGTACGCGTACCACGAGCGGTTTGCCGCCCTCATACGGAGTAAACCGAAGATACCTATACCCGGTATATGGCCCGTGAGCCGCGCCGGCCGCCCCTGCGAGCGAGGGGCGGCCGGCGGCGGCCTTTCCGGCTTCAGCTGCCAACTAGCCCGTAGCCCGCGTCCTCGACGGCGCTCCGAATCAGCGCGTCGTCGATGGGACCCGGGCCTGTGACGGCGACCTTGCCGCTGGCCAGGTCGATGTTCACCTCCGCCACGCCGGAAAGCTTGCCGATCTTGGCCCGCACCGTGCCGACGCAGCCGCCGCACGTCATGCCGACGACGATGTAAGTGCTGGTTTCCATGTGTCCTCCATATACCCCCATGGGGTGTGCCGGAAAACCCTACGCCCCAGTCGCCCATCCGCCAAGACACATACCCCCTATAGGTATGTGTGAGATGTATCACGTAGACGACTATACCCCCCATGGGTATATCTTCCCAGGTCATGAGAGACCTGAACCGGATCGTCGTCGTCGGTGCTTCGCTGGCCGGGCTGCGTGCGGTGCAAGCGCTACGGGCCGAAGGGTTCGAAGGCGACGTCACGCTGATCGGTGCGGAGGCGCATTCGCCCTACAACCGTCCGCCCCTGTCCAAAAGCGTGCTGAACGGCGACGACGATGTGTCGCTGCCCGGCGCGGAGCAGCTCGACGACGGATGGCTCCGGGGCAGGACGGCCGTCGCCCTGCGCCTCGCGGAACAGTCCGTCGTCCTGGACGACGACACCGTGATCCCCTACGACGGGCTCGTCGTGGCCACCGGCGCCCGGCCGCGCCGGCTCAAGAATCACCCCTCGGGCGTGCACACCCTGCGCACCGTCGATGACGCGCTGACCCTGCGGGCCGCGCTCGGTGCGGGACACGACCGCGTCACCGTGGTCGGCGGCGGGTTCATCGGCGGCGAAGTCGCCTCCACCGCGAGGCGCCTCGGGCTGGCCGTGACCCTGGTGGACCCAGGGCCGTACCCCATGTCCGGCACTCTCGGCGAGCAGGTCTCGCGCTGGCTCGCGGGCCACCACGAGCGGCACGGCGTGGAACTGGTCCCCGGCACGCGCGTGGTCTCCTTCGACGGCGGCGATCGCGTCACCGCGGTACGGCTGAGCGACGGGCGCACCCTACCGGCGACCCTCGTCGTGGCGGCCCTGGGCGTCGAGCCCGGCACCGACTGGCTGGAGGGCAGCGGGCTCAAGCTCGACGACGGAGTCGTCTGTACGAGCTCCCTGTTCGCCGAGGGGACGACGACCGTCGTGGCGGCGGGCGACGTCGCCCGCTGGCCGCATGACCTGTACGGCGGAACGCCCGTACGCGTCGAGCACTGGTCCAACGCCAACGAACAGGGCGCCGTCGCCGCGCGCAACCTCCTCGCCGGGCCGGACGCGGCCCGGCCGTACGCCGGGATCCCGTCGTTCGCGACCACCGCGCACGGCGCCCGGATCCAGACCGCCGGCCTGCCGCACCTGGCGGACGAGGAGCGGGTCGTCGACGGCTCACCCGCCGACGATCGCTTCACCGTGGCCTTCCTCAAAGAAGGCGTGCTGGTGGGCGCCGTCGCCGTCAACGCCCCCAAAGAACTGATGCGCCTCAGGAACGGAATAGCAGCACGCGCCTCCCTCGACGCGCTCACCACCTGAATCTCTCACCCACCGCAACAACGCATCCGCCTCAGCCTGGGGGATGCGAGAAAGAAGGACGGCATGAACGCCGTAAACCCTCGTCGATGGTGGGCACTCATCGTGCTCGCCGCCGCGCAGTTCATGGTCATCATGGACACCTCCATCATCGGCGTCGCGCTCCCCGACATGCAGCGCGACCTCGGTTTCTCGGCCGGTGACCTGCAGTGGGTGTTCAACGCCTACGTGGTCGCCTTCGCCGGGCTCCTGCTTCTCGGCGGGCGGCTGTCCGACCTGCTTGGTGCACGCAAGGTCTTCGCCGCAGGGTGGGTGATCCTCGTGGCGGGCTCGGTCGTGGCCGCGTTCGCAGGAACCGCCTGGGTCGAGATTCTGGGCCGCGCCATCCAAGGCGTCGGCGGCGCGCTGATCGCCCCGGCAGCCATGACGCTGCTGATGATGCTGTTCTCGCACGACCCGCGTGAACTGGGCAAAGCCATGGCCCTGTACGGCGCGGCCGCGCCCGCCGGCGGCACCGCCGGAGTGTTCCTCGGCGGCGTCATCACCGAGTACCTGAGCTGGCCCTGGGTGTTCATCGTGTACATCCCGATCGGCCTGCTCACCCTGCTGGCGGTACCGGCCCTGCTGCCCGCCACGTCCGGGAGGCGCGGCTCGGTGGACGTGCTCGGCGCCGTCGCGGTGACGGCGGGCATCGCCCTGGTGGTCTACGCCATCGTCGCGGAGAACTGGGTCGCCGCCCTCGCCGGCGCGGCTCTGCTGGTGCTGTTCCTGCTGATCCAGCGCAGCGCACGCCGGCCGCTCATGCCGCTGTCGATCTGGCGCGTCCCGGGCCTGGCCGCGTCGAACCTCGCGATGACGCTGCTCGGCGCGGCGTGGATTCCGATGTGGTACTTCCTCAACCTGTACCTGCAGCAGGTTCTGGACTACGGCGCCTTCGCCAGCGGTGCCGCGCTGCTGCCGATGACGATCGCGGTCATGATCTTCATGATCGGCATCACCGCCCGCCTCCTCGGCCGCTTCGGCGCCAAGCCGCTCATCGTGCTCGGCCTGCTGGTGCTGGCCGCGGGCATCGGATGGCTGGCGTTCGCCCGGCCGACCGGCACCTTCGTGGTGGACGTCCTTCCGGCCAGCCTCGTGGCGGCGGTGGGTATGTCGCTGGCCTACATCCCCGCCATGATGTCGGCCATGTCCGGCGCACGGCCGGAGGACGCCGGCCTGGCCTCGGGCATCGTCAACACCACCTACAACGTGGGTTCGGCGCTCGGGCTGGCGGTGATGACGGCGATCGCCATGTCTCAAGGGGCGGCCGAGCTGGGCGACCCCGTCAAGCTCACCGACGGATTCCAGGCGTCGTTCGTGGGTGCCGCCGTGGTCGCCCTGGCGGGTGCCGTACTCGCACTGCTGTTGATGCGGCGCAAGCCGGCGTCCGTCCCCCAGGGGGAGACGGCGGCCACCCGCGTCTGACTCATTCCGGGACAGGGCACAGCCCTGTCCCGGAATACATAGCCGTCGGGTCAGGCAGCCCGGCCAACGGTCACAACCGCACTGGGTGTACGGCGGCGGCACCGTGGCCCTGTTCGCCGTTGACCCGACATATCGCTCTCAGTCCATCCAGCGTGCGCCCCCTGGCCAACGCGGTAAAGGACCCGGGAAGTGAAGTGGTCGGACCCTCGATCTGACCGAGCAAGCCCTGTCCTGGTGGCTGTCTCCGGCCGCCCGTAGAAGGACGGCGGAGGGGAGTGCACGCCCCGTCACCGCTCACGGCTTCAGCTGAAGCCTCTTCCTCGACGCACCCGGGAACACGACGACCAGGTGCTCCTCCCCCGCATCGGCGACCCGCACGTAGACACGGAGCCGGTAGCGGCCTTTCCCCGCGATCGCCAGGTTCGGCATCGGGGCACCCGCGCCCACTTCGCCCTCGCCCATCTCCGGCACGGTGAGACGGCCGCTGCGGCTGACGATCGGCACCTCGTCGACCTGATCCCATCCGGCCGTCCGCTGTGGTGGCGCGGTGCGGAAGGCCTTCACCGTAAGGCACAGATCAACGACGTCTTCGACGTGTCCGATGAGCACCGCGCTGCCGCCCACCTCGATGAGGGTTCTGTCGTCGTAGAGCTTGCCCATGGCCTGCTCCGCCGCTTCGTCGGCCGCTTCGTCTTCGGGGTCGTGGACCAGATAGCCGGGATCGCCGTCGACGAACAGGAAGTAGTTGGCCGTGGCCTGGACGACACCCTTCGTCCGAGGCCACGGGTCGCGGCACTTCGCGTTCTCCTCGGCGATGTAGGCGGTGTTCGCCGCCTCCGATTCCTTGGTCGACCGCAGCAACTCGGGATGGGTTGCGCCGACGATCTCCGGGCAGACGTAGACGAGGTCCCACAGGTCCGCGCCCCACGCGGGCCGCGCGCTCCCGGCCCGCGTCAGAATCGCCTTCTGCTGGTCGCGGTCCCTTGTACGGCACAGCGCCCGCCCGTACGCGAGGATCTCCTGATCCGTCAGGCTGTCCGGGAACATGGGCGGGATTCCGCTCTGTGTGCTCCGCGCCCGGCACAGGAACGCGGCGTCGCGTTCCGCAGGTTTCAGGTCGCCGAAGCGGGGCCGGTCATAGCAGTCCGTCGACCAGCCGGTGTAGGTGAGGCGCGGGGTCTGCTCCGGGGGGATCAGTGCGATGACCGGCAGTACGGCCACGGCCGTCACCGCGACGCGGATCACGCGGCGCCGCGCGGGCGGAAGGTTCGCCGGGCTGCCCTCGGCAGGCAGTTCACGAGCGGTCGCCGCGATCCACACAATGCTGACGAGCCCTACCGCGTTTATCATGACCGGCATCGCCGGAATGTCGCTGGAGGTGCTTTCGATGAGAACGTTAAGCGGGATCACCAGCGCGTAGAAGCCCACCGACAACCATCCGGCGGCCAGCGTGCCGCGGCTCCACCGGCCGTCGCGCTGTTGCCCGACGACCGTGAGGATGGTCGCCGCCACTCCGCCCAGCACCAAGCCCAGTCCGACGATGTCGTCCGATCCAAGCTCTAGAAGGTCGAGTCCGTCGAGCAATTCGCCTGCCGTCCCGGCCAGCACGACCGCGAACGTCGCGCCGGCCGTCGCACGCAGCATGGGGGACCGCCAGCGGATGACGAGCAGGTAGAGGATGTAGATGGCGGTCCACAGCGCGAGCCGGAATGCCGCGTCGACCACGTAGGGGAGCAGCGCGATCGGGTACCACAGCACGAGGGTGTACGCCACCGCCAGATACAGCAGCCGGCGCAGCGCCTTCTCCCGGGGGTCCAGCGGTCCCGGCGCGGGGGCACGCAGGATCAGCCACAGGAGCTCGGCTTTCAGCAGGGCGACCACGAGCAGCGCCACAGTCGTCGGGGTGTCAAACCCGTCGCTCGCGTAGAAATCCGCATAGGCCGACGGAGACCATTCGACGGCCGCCCAGAGCCAGGCGTCTCCGAGCACCAGCCCCGCGACCGCCGCCGCAAGAACTAGACCGACTGCTCCAATCCTGATAATTCGCCAGAAACTATCCGGAGGCATGGGACGCGATTCTAGCGCGGCACCGCCGTACAGGCGGGCAAACCGGAACGAGTGGTCCCGCCTCGCCGATCAGACTTCATGATCTTCAACGCGAACCGGGCGACCCCGTGAAGCTCACCGACGGACTCCAGGCATCGTCGCCGTGGTCGCCCTGGCGGGCGCCGTACTCGCACTGCTGTTGATGCGGCGCAAGCCCGGGCGTCTGTCCCCCAGGGGGAGACGGCGACCACCCGCGTCTGACACGTTCCGCGAAATACGGAGGGTGTGGCGGCCGACGCTCACAATGCCGGCCGACCCGATGGGCTATGCAGCCAACGGCCGCGACCGCACCGGGCGTGCGGTCGCGGCTCGGGGCTTCGGCTAGGAGATGCCGTTCCACAGGTCGCAGGCGTGCCGGGCGCCCAGGTCGGCGGGCCTTGGGCCGTCGGCGTCCAGCGACTGTCCCGCCGGGTAGGGCGACCAGCGGGGCAGCCCGGGTCCGTTGGGCGAGCCCGTACGGGCGAAACGCGTCCAGTATCCGATCATGGCCTCCGACAGGCGTTCCTGCCGGGGTGTGAGACGCACGCCGGGATCGGGGAACAGATAGGGGAGCTCCGAACCGTGGTAGGCGCCGAGCGGGAACGGCGGCGGCGTCGTGCCCTGCCAGGGGGCGGTGCGGTCGGCGAAGTCGAAGGCGTAGACGGTGGTCCGGGTGGCCAGGGTGCGGTCGTCGGCCTGGGCGGGGCAGGCCCAGTTGGCGTCCGTCATGATCGCGGACCAGGCCTCGGACGGTGAGGCGTACTCGCTGAGGGGGTAGCGGGCGGCCACACGCGGTGCGTCGGCGGCGAAGGCGTCGGCCACGAGGTCGCGGTACTGCCCGGCCGTGATGGGAGGCGAGTAACCCCAGGCGGTCAGCAGGCGGTGCTCGTCACGGGTGTGGCCGTTCATGATCGGGACGCGGTGGAAGCGTCCCTCGGCCAGGGCGGTGGCGGGGTGCGAGGGGAGCGTCGGGTTTCCATAGGTCGGACGGGACATCAGCGGGGCGAGCTGTCCGCCGAGGAGCTTGCCGGTCGTGAGCCCGCGCAGGCAGGCGATCGTGTCGCAGCCCAGCTGGGCGGCATAGGCCACGGCGAGCTGGGCGGCCTCCTCCGGCGGCGCCCACAGGGCCAGCGCCGGGCTACCCGGGCCGAGGCTGTTCTTGGCCCAGCTCGCGCCGCAGGTGCCGCTCTGCAGGATGGCCCGATGGAACAGTCCGGCCGAGCCCGGCGAGGTCAGATGGGCGCAGGTGCTGAAGGCTCCGGCCGACTCGCCGAACAGGGTCACGTTGCGCGGGTCGCCGCCGAACGCGGCGGCGTTGCGCCGTACCCACGCCAGGGCGGCCTGCTGATCCTCCAGGCCGAAGGCACCCGCGCCCGGCTCGCCGGGGTGGGCCAGGAAGCCGAAGACGCCCAGCCGGTAGCCGACGGTGACCACGACGACGTCGCCCTCGGCGACGAGCCGGGAGGCGTCGTAGTCGTGTCCCGCGCCGGAGACGAAGCCGCCGCCGTGCAGGTAGACCATGACGGGACGTGGCCCGCTGGGCGCGCGCGGGGTGGTGACGTTGAGGAAGAGGCAGTCCTCGGCCTCGCTGCCCGGCAGTCCGGCCAGGTCGTTCGGCGCCTGGGCGCACGCGGGCCCCGGACGGGTGGTCGCGCGTACGCCCTTCCACGGTACGGGCGGCCGCGGGGACCGCCAGCGCAGCTCACCCACGGGCGGAGCCGCGTACGGGATGCCGTGAAAGACGCGGCGGTCCTCCAGGACGGCGCCGCGGACGAGCCCGGCATCGGTACGCACCACCGGGCCCTTCGCGACAGCCAGGGCAGGGGTGGCCGGCAGCAGCACGGCCACCAAACCGGCTGCCGCAAACAAGATCCTTTTGATGCTCACGGTCCGACTCTAAGAAGCTCGGTGATCCGTCCGGAATACGGTTACGTGCCGTCTGGGGTGTATCTACCCCCACCCTCTCAGCCGGAGAGATCTTCTGGTCGGCCGGGTCCAACTGACTTGGGTGCCTGATACCGGCGGAGCGATCGACCCGGGCAACGAGGCCCACGAGCCGGTGATGAGCGAGAGAGCGAAACCAAGGTCCGGGTCGGCGGCGTCGGTCCAAGTCCGGTTGGAGAGCCGGTTCCTTGGCAGGCGCCCGTACGGCTGCCGCCTGGTTGATGTCGGCCCGCACCCGAACCCCGCCAAGGCGGCCGACGGGCACCGACTGCATCGGCTGGATCCGGCTCAAAGTGCCGCGGTCACGGGGCGGCGGCCGCCGAGGTGGGCGGGGACGGCGGTGAGCGCCGTCACCGCCAGCACGGTTGCCGACACCAGGGCGATCAGCTGCCAGGGCGCGGGAAGCGTGGCCTTCCCACCGTCGCCGCCGGTGATCGTGTTGATGGTGGCGAACAGCAGGAAGCCTCCCGGGAAGGCACCCAGGACGGCACCGAGGAGCGCGGGCAGCACCTGCGCGGCCGCCAAGGCGACGGTGGTTTCCCACGGGGTTGCGCCGAGGGCGCGTGCCAGCGCCGTCGCATGGCGGTTGTCGAGCACCGTCGTCCATGTCATGACGACGGCGTTGACCGCCGCCAGGGTGAGCAGGACGACCGTCCAGACGAGGAGCGCGTGCCGCAGCACCGCCACCTGAGCTTCCGTGTACACGCCGGTGCCCGGCTGATCGCCGAGGAAGGCGTTGAGCACCAGAAGGACGTAGATCCCGCTGACCGTGACCGCGATGCCGGCCACGCCCAGCGCGACCCGTCGCGGCCGGCGGGCGGCGACTCGCAAGGCCAGAAGCAGCGGGACCGGCAGGTGCGCCGAGACGGCGATCAGCCAACCGGTGCGCTGGGGCGGGCGGGCCGCGTCGGCCAGCGCGCCGACGGTGCTGGAGCGGGCGCCGCGTACGGCCGGAACGGCGGTCGCCACGACCGCGACCCCGAGGGCCACCGCGGTCACCAGGCCGACCGTGGACCACGTCAACGACGCCGCCCCCGCGCTGCCGACGAGGCCCGCGCTCGACTCGGTGAGCAACGGGGCGGTCAGCGCTCCGATCACCAGCCCGGCTGCCGCCGCGACGACGGCCACCAGGAGATACTCCGCGAGCAGCACGGCGGCGACCAGACCCGGTGTGCCGCCGACCGCCTTCAGCAACCCGACACGCCTGGTCTGATCGGCCATCCGTCCGCCGACCAGTACCGAGAGACCGGCCACGGCGAGCAGACCGAGCAGCCAGGCGCCGAGCAGCAGCAGAATCTGTGAGTCTCGCGCCAGCTCGGTGGCGTCGTTGAGGATGTCCTGCCAGCTCTGCATGGGCAGGGGGCGGCCGCGGTCGCCCTGGTTGGCGTCGACGAACACCTGGGTCTGGGCCGGGTCGGCGAGCTTCAGGTTCAGCACGTAGGACAGGGAGGCCGGGTCCGAGGTGAGGCTTCGGACATCGGCCTGGGTGAGCCAGACCAGCCCGGGGTTGTGCAGCAGGCCTGGCGGCGCTTTGCCGTCGTCGACGACCGCGCCGTTCACGCAACCGGCGGCGACGAGGCAGGACGACCCCGGATAAGGCGGCATGGCGGCGGTGACCGCCTCACCGACGACCTTGAACGACCGGCCGTCCAGGGTGACCGAGTCACCGACGTGCACGTCGATCGCGTCGGCGAAGGCGGCTTCGACCACCACCCCGCCGTCGCCGACCCAGCTTCCCCGGATCACCTTGGGCTGATCGACGGATACGGACGCGGTGTCGCGCCCCACGACCTGCACGTCGGACGTTGTGCCGGAAGTCTGCAACTTCGCCGCCTCGACCGGATACGGCCCGCTGTGCTCGGTGACGCCGGCCGCGGTCACCAGGTTCTCGAGGCGGTCGAGCCCGGCGGACTGGACGTTGGCCACCACGTCGGGTCCCTTGGCCGCCGCCCGGGTGCTCTCGTAGGGGTCGCCGGCCGCGTCGCGCAGGACGAGGCCGAGCGTCAGCGTCGTGGTGGCGGCCAGGATGGCGATCAGCAGAAGCGCGGCCTCGGTGCGGCGCCGCAGGAGGTCTCGCCGGGCGAGACGGATCACGAGGAGGATGCGGCCCATCGCGGTCAGTCCTCCAGCCCGATGAGCGCACCGAGCCGCCCGGGGGCGCCGGTCGGTCGGGTCTCGTCCACGAGTACGCCGTCGCGCATCGAGAACATTCGGTCCGCGGTGGCCGCGATCCGCGCGTCGTGGGTGACGATGACCAGCGTCTGCCCGGACTCGTGCAGGTCCTTGAAGAGGTGGAGGACGTCCAGGGTGGCCGCGCTGTCCAGGTTTCCGGTCGGTTCGTCGGCGAGGACGACCAGCGGCTCGTTGCTCAGCGCCCGGGCGACCGCGACCCGCTGCCGCTGGCCGCCGGAGAGCGCGGAGGGTAGGAAGCGCGACCGGCCGACGAGCCCGAGCCGATCCAGCAGCTCCTCCGCACGTCGCCGGGCGGCCTGCGGTGAGCGTCCGGCGAGCAGCGCCGACAGCTCGACGTTTTCGACGGCGGTGAGCTCTTCCATCAGGTGGAAGGACTGGAAGACGTAGCTGACGTCGGTCCGCCGCATCCGGGCCAGGGCATTCTCACTGGTGTTGTCGATGCGCCGGCCGTTCAGCAGCACCTCGCCGCCCGAGGGCCGGTCCAGCCCGCCGAGCAGGTGCAGCAGCGTGGACTTACCGCAGCCGCTCGGCCCCATGATCGCTACCGTCTCTCCCGCGCCGACGTCGAGATCGACCCCGCCGACGGCGCGTACCAGCCCTTCCCCCTTGCCGTACTCCTTTCGCAACCCGCGGGCGCTCAGTACGGGCGTGGCGGCGGCATTTCCCATGATCCACTCCTTCACCGGGTCCGGTTCTTCTCACATGTTTCGAGCCGGAGCACGATTTCCTCCGACTACAGCGCTGTGGCCGAGCGACCCGGCTCGGCCACGGCGGCGCTCCGGTTGTCACGCGGCGACTCCCGGCGCCGGGTGCCGACGATGATGAGCGGGCCGGCCGCGATCCGTCAGGTCGGGTCTTGACCGACCCACCGCGGCAACACGCAGCCGGCCCCTGCGGCGAGCACGTCAAAGAAGCGTGAGCGCCTTGGCCACGCCAGGGTCGCGCCCGGTGGCCAGGTCGAGGGCGGTCATGGGGGCGTAGTGGTCGACCGGCACGCCGATCGTGTCGATGATCTCGCGGGCGGGCCCGAGGTGCCGGACCCTGGGCAGGAGCAGGACGCTGCCGTCGTCGAGGAGGTATCCCTCGCTGGGGCCGGAGACGCCCCCGGCGGTGCGGGTTCCGATCAGGGTGCCCAGGCCGTTGTCCTTGACCGCCGCGCTGAAGTCCTCGCAGGCCGAGGCACATGCGCGGTCGGTGAGGACGATCAGGCGCGAGCCGAGCAGCGGGACGCCGTCATCGGTCCGGTTGGGGACGCAGTCGCCCTTGAGCGGGCAGAAGTAGCTGGTGATCTTGTCGTGCGCGAACGCGCCGAGCAGCCGCGTCACCTCGCGTGGCGACCCGCCGCCGTTGCCGCGCAGGTCGAGGACCACCGCCTTCGGCTTGTCCTGCAGCTTGGCGATGACCTGGTCGGCGGCGCCTCCGTGGAATCCGGGCAGTTGGACGTACGTGACGCCGTCGGCAAGTTTCTTGGACGTCACCGCCGGAGGCTGCCGCGTGAGAGGACCCTCTTTGAGCTCGACGGTGCGGGTTCGTCCCGTTGTGGAGCGCTTGAGCGTGAGCCGCAACGTGCTGGAGGCGAAGACATCGAGAAGGCCCTGATTCACGGTGTCCCCGATGAACGTCGGCACGCCGTTGACCTTGACGACGATGTCACCGGCTTTGATGTCGGCCTTGGCGGCGGGGCTGCCGGGCAGGACGCGGGTGATGAACAGCGGCGGCCGGGCCGCGGGGTCGAGCTGCGATCCCTGCTGGGCCGACAGGCCCACGATGCCCGTTCCGACCGGCCCGCCCTCCGACGGCGGGGTCGGCTTGATCCAGCGGGCGTGGTTGTCGTGCAGTCCGGCGACCATGCCGGTGATCGCGGCGCGCAGGGCGGCGGGGTCACCGGCGCCGAGGACTTTCGCGAAGGCGGCCCAGTCGGTGTCGCGGTTCCCGGTCAGTGCGGGCAGCTGAAGGTCGGCCTGGTCGGCGCCGCGGCGCATCAGGTTCTGGGTGTAGGCGGCGAAGGCGCTCCGCAGCAGCGCCTTCGAATCCATGACCGGGCCGCTGTAATAGTTGTTCAGTACGCAGAAGTAGGCCTGGCGGAGCGTGTTCACCGATGTCGGCGGTGCCGATGCCGGCGGCGGCGCCGTGATGGCGGTGCAGCCCCCGCCTGGGGCGGTGGCCGAGGGGGACGCCGGCTTCAGCTGGTGAATCGGGGCCGATGCAAGCGCGGACATGGAGCAGGCCGTCACCAGGACGGCGGCGCAGAGGGATTTGATCACGGCCGCCAGCGTGGCCTGACCCGGGTTGCACGGTCGTGAGCGGATCCGTTAACGCCACTGTCACCCCAGTTCGGGTACAAACATCGGCATGCGGGTTCTGGTGGCAGAAGACGAACGCGACCTGGCCGATCTCGTTGCGGTGGGGTTGCGCCGCCATGCCATGGCCGTCGACGTGGTGTACGACGGGGCCGCCGCGGTGGAGAGGCTGGCGGTGCACGACTACGACGTACTCGTGCTGGATCGGGACCTGCCCGAGATGCACGGCGACCTCGTCTGCCGTGAACTGGTGGCGCGCGGGAGCCGTACCCGGATCCTGATGATGACGGCGGCGGCGTCGGTGCCGGAGCGCGTCGCGGGTCTCGGGATGGGGGCCGACGACTACCTGCCCAAACCGTTCGACTACGCCGAGCTGGTCGCACGGGTGCAGGCGCTGGGGCGGCGCAGCCGGTCGCCGGTGCCGCCGGTGCTGACGCGGCACGGAATCGTGCTCGACACCCACCGGCTGCAGGCCTCGCGGGACGGGCGGCACCTGCACCTGTCGCTCAAGGAGTTCGCCGTCCTTGAGGTGCTGATGAGGGCGGACGGCGCGGTCGTGAGCTCCGAACGGCTGCTCGAAGACGCATGGGACGAGAACGCCGATCCGTTCACCACGGTGGTGCGGGTCGTGGTCAGCCGCCTGCGGGCCAAGCTGGGCGACCCGCCGTGCGTTCAGACGGTTCCCGGTGCTGGATACCTGCTGTGACGACGATTCGGGTACGGCTCACGCTGATCTACTCCGGACTGTTCCTGGTGACCTCGGTCGTGTTGCTGGTCACGGTCAACCTCCTGCTGCGCCGGACCCTGGAAGCGCGGATCGCCCGGCTGTCCGGGGGAGTGGTGGCGCCGTCGGCGCCGACGGCGCCGACGCTGGGGGGGCCGGTCGACCGGCCGCCGCCGCGGCTGCCCGAGCTGGTGAACGATGTGATCGGCTACCAGTGGGAGGTGACCGCGGTGACGGTCGGGATCCTGGCGCTGGTCTCGCTGGTCGTCGGATGGCTGGTCGCCGGGCGGATCCTGCGGCCCATCCACCGGATCACCGCCACCGCGCAGCGGCTGTCCCTGTCAACCCTGCACGAACGGATCGCGCTTGCCGGGCCGAGGGACGAGCTGAAGGAACTGGCCGACACCTTCGACGCGATGCTCGACCGGCTCGAACGCTCCGTCGAGGGGCAGCGGCGGTTCATCGCCAACGCATCCCACGAGTTGCGGACCCCGCTGGCCGTCCAACGGGCGGCGATCGAGATCGGGCTTCCCGAGGACGTCGGCGAGATCCGCGACACGCTCCTGCTCCACAACCACCGCGCGGAGAGCCTCATCGGCGCCTTGCTGGTCCTGGCCCAGGCGGAGCACGGTCTGGACAGCAGGAGTCCGGTGGCCTTGGACCAGGTGGTACGGCTCGTCCTGGCGGAAAGAGGTTCGGACGGCGTCACCGTGACGGGGCGGGCGGAGCCGTTCGTCGTCGACGGGGACCCTGTCCTGCTGAACCGGCTCGTCACCAACCTCGTCGACAACGCGGTTCGCTACAACCATCCCGGTGGAACCGTCGAGGTAGCCCTTTCCCATGGAGTTCTGATGGTTCGCAACACCGGCCCGCACGTGCCCCAGGAACGTTTCGGTGAACTCTTCCAACCCTTCCGGCGGCTGCAAACGACCCGTGGACAGGGCGCCGGGCTCGGGTTGTCGATCGTCGCGTCGATCGCAAAGGCTCACGGGGCCGACGTGCGGGCGAGCCCCAACCCGGGAGGCGGTTTGGAACTTGTCGTGATCTTCCCGGGATCCGCGCATGCGATGCCTGCCACGGACGACGGTGGTCTCAGCGGCTCGTTCTAGATCGCCGGGGGCTGATGGTGGCCGGGACGGGGCGGGCGGCGGCCGAAGCCGCCGCCCGCCCTGTGGTTATCCGTTCATCATGCTCTCGAACTTCGCCACCGCGATGTTGAAGAATCCGCCGGCGATTGGTGATCCCAGGTTCGCAAGGCTGCCGCCCATGTCCTTGGCCTGCGTGTAGAGGAGGGACGGGAAGTAGTAGGAGGACGGCATTTTCTTGTCGTTGCCGTCGACGATGCCGTGGGCGATGAGGCCGCTCCCCATCCGCAGGCCTTCCTGGCCGAGGCTCGCCAGGCCACGTGGCATCTGCTGATTTCGTCCTCTCGGTGTGCGGGACATGGGGATGGGAGTGGAGCCGAGGATCGCCACTGTCTCGGCGGCCTTCTGCCAGCCGTCCCTGTCGGAGGAGTGCGTCATGTACAGGCGGATGAGCATCGTGTTGCCGGGGTTGGGAACCCCGGCGCACGCGGTGACCTCCTTCGGGCACAGCTCGATCCCGCCCTCACCCGCGTGCAGGGCCTGCATGCGCTTGTGCCTCTCGGTGAAATACTGACCGCTCCACCGGCACCACGCCCACCAGTTGGGGCAGGCCTGGCGAGCGATGAGCTCCTGCATGATCGGGGAGATCGGCTCGGACTGGGCCTTGGAGTGAACGGGGTCGGCCACGTCCTTGAAGCACCTGGAGTTCTCGCAGCCGGGGCGCCCCCACGGCGGGGGCTTCCAGGCGCCCTTCGGCGGCGGGGGAATGTCGTCGTCGGACCGCACGGGTGGTTGCGGCAGTGGCCTGCCGTCGGGGCGGATGCCGTAGTCGGCGCACTCCCGGCCGTCGCACACGCGCAGGCCGGTCGGGTCGGACCAGGTCGTCGGGTTGTTGCTGGCGTAGGCATAGCCGTTAATCTGCTGGGGATCGGTCAGATCCATGATCGGATCGGCTGAGATGAACCGCCCGTTGGCCGCGTCGTAGGCCCGGGCGCCGATGTGGGTGAGGCCGGTCGAGGCGTCGATGGTTCCGCCGACGAACCCCTTCTGCGAGGACCAGGTGGCGGGCGCCGGGCCGCGTACCGTGCCGAAGGGCGTGGTGGAGCGGCGCACGGCGGCCAGGGTGCCGGCGTCGAGGGAGAGCTCCGCGGTGCCGTGGTGGTCCTTCAGGAGGTACTCCACCCGTGTCGCGGAGTGGCGGACGACTCCGTCGAGGTAGGTGCGGCGGGCGGTCACCACGCCGCCGGACAGGGTCAGCTCCTGGGCGCCGAGGTAGAGCGTGGTGGTGCCGTCCGGCTCGCGGCGCAGCAGACGCTCGCCGTCGACGCCGTAGAGGAACGAGGTCGTCCGGCCGCCGATGACGGAGGTGGCGAGCTTGCCTTCGGCGTTCCAGGTGAGTGCCTGGTCACCGAGAGCGGTGACCCGGCGCTTGGTGTTGCCCGCCACGTCGTATTCGAAGGTGTCGGTGCCCGCGGTCCGCACGGTGTGGCCGCCGGCGTAGGTGTAGGTCCTGGTGGACCCGCCGGAGGTCTCGGAGGTGCGGTTGCCGGCCACGTCGTAGGTGTAGGCGATCTGGTAGGGGGCGGGGCCTCCGGTGCCCGCGGTGCAGTCGCCGCCGGTGGCGCGGGCGGAGGTGAGCCTGCGCCGGTGGTCGTAGGCGTAGCACTGGGTGTCGGTGACGCGCCCGTCGTCGCGCGCGTTGACGACGCTCGTGAGGTCGCCGGCCGGGTTGTAGGTGTAGGTCAGGTCGTCCACCCAGGTGGAGTCATTGCGGTCCCTGGTGTTGATCACCTGGGTGAGGCGGCGGGTCGGGACGTCGAAGGCGAAGGTCTGCGCGGCCCGCAGGCCGTAGTCGCCGTAGACCGTCTGGAGTTTCTCCCCGAACGGCGAGTACGCGACCCCGCCCAGGTAGACGCTCTCGCCGGCGGTGGTGGAGACGTGCTGGTCACGCTCGTTGTAGCCGGCGACCACGTTCTCCGCGGGCAGGTCGGCGACCGCCTCGTAGGTGGTCGTCCTGGGCAGGCCCACGCGCGCGGTGTAGGTCTGCCGGACGGTGTACGTGCGGGCCGGCGCTCCTTCGGCGGCCGGGATCGTCACCGAGGTGCCGGTCGGCCTGCCGCCGGTGTCGTAGCCGAGCACGGCGGTGGAGTAGGCGCGGCCGCCGTCGAAGCGGGTGGAGCCCGCGGGCAGGCCCTTGCCACCGGGAGCGGTGTCGTAGGCCCAGGTGGACAGGACGACGGCGTTGTGCTTGAGCGCGCTCTTGCGGCCGAGCGGGTCGTAGTCGATCGCCAGCTCGACGCCGCGGGCGTCGGTCGAGGCGACCATCTGGCCGGCGGCGTCGTAGCGGTAGGTGGAGGTGCCCGTGTCCGGGTCGCTCGCGTGTACCTTGCGGCCGCGCAAGTCGTAGGCCCAGGTCCAGGTGTTGCCCGCCGGGTCGACGACCTTCGTGCGCCGTCCCATCGCGTCGTGGGTGTACCAGGTGGAGTCGTAGGGGCCGTCGAGCGAGCGGTTCTTGTACTGGCGGAGCTCGACCGTACGGCCCTGCGCGTCCTTGATCCGGGTGCTGGCCGAGGCGCCGTCCGGCGGGATGACGGAGACGTTGTCGCCGTCATAGCCGGTGGCCGTGCGCCACTTCAGGGCGTTGAGCGAGAGCAGGCTCTCGCCGGTGATTCTGCCGCGACCGTCGTATTCGTTGACGGTCTGGGCGGGGATGAGGTTGTCCGCGGTTCCCCACAGCTCGGGCGCGATCGCGGCGCTGTTCCAGTAGGGGGCGTTGACCTTCCAGGGCCTGCCGTGGGAGTCGAGGTGGGTGTCGGTGATCACCCGGCCCGTTCCGTCGGCCGACTCCCGCTGGGTCTGCCGTTCGCGCAGCAGGCCGTCCAGGAAGGTCAGGGTGGTGGCGTAGGAGCCGTTCTCCCGCAGGGTGCGGGTGGTGACGACGGTCGGCTTGGTGCCGGTGACCGCGTAGTCGAAGGTCATGGAGGGCGGGTCGACGGTGGCGCGGCCGGGCCGCCAGACCTTGGCCAGGCGGCCGAGGGCGTCGTGGGCGGAATGGGTGGTACGCCCGTTGGGGTCGGTCACCGCGACCGGCAGGCCGCGCACGGGTTCCAGCGTGGTGGTCGTGGCGAAGCCTTTGGCGTCGGTGACGGTGACCGAGGCGGGCACGCCGGTGGCGGGCGTGTAGGCGGTCGTGACGGTCCGGCCCAGCTCGTCGGCGGAGCTGACGGTCCGGCCGTAGACGTCGTAACCGGTGGTCGCCGTCACGAAGACGTCGCCGTGGTCGAGGGTGTCCACGTGCGTGGCGAAGGCCGCGCCGGGCTTGGGCGCCGCCTTGTAGGGCTGCCCGTCGTACCGGGTCCTGGTCTCGGCCAGTACGGCGCCGCGGGCGGCGCACGTGCCGGCTTCGGTACGGTTGCCCGCCACGTACCCCACGAGCCAGTTGGCGGTGTCACGGGCGGTGTAGGTGGTGGTGACACAGGTCTCGTCGCCGGTCACGGCGGTGTCCCCCTCGTCGCTGAGGGAGGTGACCTGGCCGAGGTCGTCGAACTCGCGGTCGGAGACGGTGCGCCGCCAGGTCCCGTTCTGGAGCGTGCGCGTACGGACGACGTCGACGGTGCTGATCCGCGCGGTGAGCGGCGTCGTTCCGGCGCGGGCCCGGGTCGCGGTGACCGGTGACAACCAGGGCTCGCTGACGGTGGCGGCGGCGAGTGCGCCGTCCTCGCCGGTGTAGGTGAGGGTCTCCAGCGCGCTTCCGGCCAGCGCCGGGTCGTCGGTGAAGGACCTGCCCTCCGAGTCGGTGACCGTGCCGCCCAGACCGCGGAGATAGAGCGTCTGGGCCTGGGTGCGCCGCGTGGCGCCGGTCTTGACGGTCACGCGGGCGAAACCGCGGAAGACGCTGTGGGTACGGTGCTCGGCCTTGGTGAACTCGCTCTCGTCCTTGGCCCAGCCCGGCTGCAGGTAGTCGTAGCGGGTCTCGATCGACTCCGAACCCGAGCCGGCCACCTTGTCGTCCTCGACGACCATCCGCACGGCGTACTTGTGGAACCAGTCCTTGCGCGGCGTGCTCTCGCCCGGCGGCGTCCAGTACACCGGATAGCAGAGCTTGCCGCCTGCGGCCGGGTCGGGCGTCTGTCCCGCCACGCACTCCTTGGCCGAGTAGGTGACCAGGGTGTCGGCGCCGGTCGCCGAGGCGATCCGGATGACGCGGTACTTCACCAGCGGCGCCAGCCCTTCGATCCCGTCGACCCGGTTCTCCATGCGGGTGCCGTGGAAGGTCGTCGGCCGTGCCGTCCCGGCGCGCTGGATCTGGGTGAGCCACAGGGCGCGCGAGGTGCTGTCGCCGGTGTCGGGGAAGTCGTGGGACAGCGTCCACGAGTCGACCTGGCGACCACCCAGGTAGGTGGTGATGCCGGTCAGCCGCTTGCGCGTCCAGAAGGAGGGGCCGGTCTGCTTGCAGGGGGTGGCCGAGCAGTTCAGGTCGAAGGGGACGTCGGGCCAGTTGCCCGCGTTCGCCGCGTCGAAGGTCCCACAGCCCGTCAGGCAGCGTTCCTCGGTTTTGAAGTCGATCGCGGCCGAAGGCGTGCCGTAGGCCTCGCGCAGGCCGTACTCGATTCTGCGCAGCACTCCGGCGCGGTCGTAACCGCTGCCGGCGTAGGAGTTGCGTTCCCTGTCGTAGTAGAAGGTCATGACGTTGCCGTGCGGGTCGACGACGTAGTCGAGCTGCCAGCGCCAGGGCAGGACGCCCTTGCCCTTGATCGGAACGCTCAGCACCGACTGGGTCTGCGGCTTGCCCGAGGCCCAGCCGGGCAGCCGGTCGCGCCCGAACCAGTACTGCGTGCCGTTGGGCTTGGTGATGACCCAGGCACCGTCGACCTGCTGCACGCGTGAGCCGTCGTCGTCGGCCATCCGCCAGCCGCCGGTGGCGTCGTCGCGGACGAGCGCGACGGACGGGCCGCCCAGCGACACGGTCGCGTTGTCGGACTTCCAGCACATCTCGCCACTGCCGGGGCAGTTCTCGTAGCTGCGCTCGACGAAGCCGGGGTGGTAGTCCCAGCCTTCGCCGATCCAGCTCGGCTGGTTGTTGGACGAGGCGGTACGGCCGTCGACGACGGCGGAGTTGTAGCCGAGCGTCACCACCGGCTCCAGCGACCCGGGCACCTGCGGCGCCTGGATCGGGTAGCTGTAGGTGAAGGCGCCGGAGTTGCCGCCCGCCGACCAGGATCCGGTCGGCGACAGGCTGGTGGCCGTGTAGGTGCCGGCCGCGCCCGAGGGCCCGGCCTGGACGCCGATCACCGTCGCGTCCGCGACCCGCGTGCTGAGCGTGCCCGCCGATCGCGTCGTCTTCAAGGGCGTGCCGGTACGGCAGTGCGGCGCGTCAGGCGTGGTGAGCGCGCATTCCGGCAGGCTGACCAGGGTCAGCCGGGAAGCCCAGTCGCCGCCTCGGGCTCCTGCCCAGGCGCCGGTGTCCAGGTCGACGGTGAGTGGGCCCTTGCCCGTGGGCCGCAGGGCGAACACGGGTCCGTCCCCACCCCGGCGGCCGGTTTCGACCACCGTCCCGGCGGAGGTGCGGGGCTGGGCGAAGGTGGCGGCCGGCGCGCCCTTCCACCGGAGCCGGTCGGATTCGGCGGCGGCGGTGGGCGCGTCGGGCGTGACCACCCGGCCGGGTATCGAGTGTTCCTTCTGGATTTTGGGCAGCGTGAACGCGTCGGGCGCGGCCGACGCCGGTAGCGCGGGCAGCAGCCCCGCTACCAGCGACGTGACCACGACCGCGGCGATGGGTCGCATCAGTTGGCTCCTGTCAGAAGATCGCGTGGACCCAGGTGTGCCAGCCGGAGCCGCCGACCTGGACGGCCGGGCCGCGGCCCGTACCGGAGAGGGGATAGAGGTACAGGCCCGGCGTGTCGGCGCGGACCACGTAGAAATCGGAGCCGCCGTCGCCGGTGAAGGCGCCGTCCACGACCTTGCCCTGCAGGTCGCCGGGCATCGCCAGGACCGGGAAGCCGGAGGCGGGCCACAGCTCGCCGCCGATCGGCGCGGGTGCGGTGTAGCCGGAGCCGACGTCGCCCCTTGCCCTGCTTACCTGGCCGGTGTCGCGCTTGCGCAGGATCAGATCCTTGCTCTCGACCGGGACGAGGACGTCGTAGGCGGAGAAGTCCGTGATTCCGGGGACGGTGACCTCCACCGGGGCCGCGAGCTTGCCGAGGTCACCGGTCATGAGCGGGCCGTTGACCGTACCGGTGTAGAGCCAGAGCCTGCCGTTCTCGACGACCAGCAGGTCGTTGCCGGGATCGAGGTCAAACGGGCCCGGCGCGACGAGCTGGGTGACCCGGCTCCAGTCGCGGCCTTCCGGGTGGCCGTAGTCGATGCGGCCGGAGCTCGCCGGCCGTCCGGTGCCGTCGCCGGGGTGGAGGATCAGCTTGCCGGAGGTGTGCCTGGCGAAGACGTCCTCGTAGCCGTCCTTCTTCGGTCCGGCCGGGCTGGTGAAGTCGCCGCGGTGGGCCAGCAGCGTGCCCCGGCTCCAGTCGGGGGAGGCGGCCGTCACGTCCGCGTACTCGTCGAATTGTCCGCTGTTGGGACGGCCCCGGTAGAGCCGCAGATGGCCGCCGGCGTTGACGGTGAGCAGATCGGGCAGACCATCGCCGGTGAGGTCGCCGGGCCGGTCCTTGGTGCCGACGGCGCCGGGCCGGTCGGCGACCCAGGCGGGGTCGGCGACCTTGACCAGGATCTCGGCGGTGGGGGAGACGTTGCCCGCCTCGTCGACGGCGGCTACCTTCAACCGGCTGACCGGCCTGGTGAGGAAGGCGATCGGCACGTCGGCGCTGCGTACGCCGGGATTGACCGGCACCCAGGTGCCCGCCTTGCAGGTGCCGCCGGACAGGTCGACGTTCTCCTCGACCGCGTAGCAGAAGCCGGTCAGATTCCAGTCGCCGTTGGACAGGCGCACGGTGAACGGCCGGCGAGCGGTGGCCACGCCCAGCGCCTGGTCGTCGGGGCCGGTCACGTTCACCGGCGGTGGCGCTGATTTGTCCACCTTGATCGGGCAGGCAGGCAGCGACCAGTCCTCGGCCCGGCCGTCGGTCGCCGAGGCCCGCCACCAGTAGTGCCCGTTGTCCTGCAACTGGTCCGGTCGCAGGGTGAGGTGGGCGGTGCCTCCGCTGCCGATCCAGTGGGTGGCGTCCAGGACCAGGGGGCCGTCGTGCAGGGACATTATGAACCGGATGCCGACGTTGTCGCCGTCCGGGTCGTGGGCGGAGGCGGTCAACGTGACGCCGGTGCCGCCCACGGTGATCCAGGCGGGGCCGCACGGGATCGGCCGGTCGGAGCCGTTGCCGCTCCACGGGCCCTGGTAGGCGACCGACGAGGTCATCTTCGGCGCGCGGTTGTAGCTGACGCTCAGGACCGGCACGTAGTTCCACCAGTCGCCGCCGACGTCGACCAGGAACTTCTTCCAGCCCTTGGTGTCGGATTCGTTGGCGGCCTTGAGCCCGATGGTGGCGTGCGGCCAATGGCCGTTGACCGCCTGCTGGGCCACGCTGGTGACGTCGAATTCGACGTTGGCCGCGGGATTGGCTCCCCAACCGTGGGCGAAGGAGGCACTGGCAACCGTCCTGTGCCAGGTGGGCTGGTTGTTCCAGGTGGTGCCGGGGCCGATCGCGTCGGTCAGGCCGACGTCGAGCTGCCGGGCTTCGCCGGACCAGGAGTGCACGTTGCGGATCCGGAAGACCGCGCGCTCCACCTGAGCGCCGCCGAGGCCGTGCATGTTCATCTCGAAGAAGCTGCGGGCGGTTATTCCGGTCTCGCGCTCGTAACCGACCCGGGCCTCAGGAGGCCACTCGGCGCCCAGCCGGTTGCCGCCGTCGTAGAAGGCGGTCCCGGCCACGCTCGGATGCCCGGCCCGCTTGGCCGCGGTGGCCCAGTGGTTCTTGTAGCCGCCGTGCCAGGACGGGTCGATCGTGACCGGGTAGACCGTGGCCGGGTCGTCCAGCAGGGTGGCGTCCGGGACGATCTCCAGCCGGTCGCCGCTCACCTCGGCGGCCATCGGCGCCTCGCGCAGGATCTTCTTGCTCCGGTGCGAGGAGTCCCACATCGTGGGCTCGGGCGCGGTGAAGACCTCCTGACCGCCGGGCGCGGTCGCCCTGAGCCCGCCAACAGGGGTCTCGCTCACGTTCACGCCGCGTTCCCGGAGGCCGAAGCGCAGCGTGCGCAGGGCCGGATTGGCCGCCGCCGCACGGTTCTTGACCACCAGGTGATGGACGAAGCCGTCCGGGTTGGCGATGATCAGCAGATCCACGTCCGGCAGCACCTCGGCGTAGGTGGCCGTGTCACCGGATATCGAGGGTTCGGGCAACGCGCCCGGCCACATCAGCGACATGCTCGAGCCGCCCTTGGCCATCGTGGCCAGCGGTGTGCCCGAGCCGCCGCCGGAGAACGTCATCGGGAAGGTGGACGCGGCCGGCGAGTAGGTGCCGTCGGCGTTGCGGCGCAGGTCGTCGTCGACCGCCGTCCACCGGCCGTTGATCTTGGCCCGGACCGGGCGCACGTACTCCGAGCGCGTCATCGAGCCGTCCGGCTCGGCGAACACCTCCGTGGTCTCGGTTCTGGACTCCAGGACCTCCGTCCGGCGTCCGGTACGGCGGGCCTCGTCCACCGCCGCGGACTCGGCGGCCTCGACCGTGGGCGCCGGGCTCGGGCTCGGGTCGGCTGCGGCTATGGGGGACAGACCCGTCATCGCCAACGCGAGGGTCAATCCCATCACCGTTGTCCTGCGGGAAAATGACATGAGGGAGAACTCCGCTTCTGGCCGACCTCGGGCAAGATCGCCTCTTCGGCCGGAGTCAAGGTAGAGCCCCGCGTCCTCGTATCGTCCTCGTCGCGATTCGGGCCGCTCCACGGCCTTACGCTGCACTCATATGGACGGAACCTGGTTTGGGGTGCTGGGCCCTCTGGAAGTGCGCGTGAACGGCCGGCCCCTGCGGCTCAACGGCAGGCGGCAGGAACGAGCCCTGGCCCTGCTCCTGCTGAACGCCGGTCAGGCCGTCACCTTCGACCGGCTGGTCGACGCCGTCTGGGACGAACCGCCGGCCACCGCCAGGAGGCAGGTCCAGGACCTGGTCACGCGGCTGCGCCGTACCCTCCTCGAAGCCGGGGCGGCGCCGGGCGTCCTCACCACGTGGGGCGGCGGATACCGGTTGCGGCCCGAGCCGGACGGGTTCGACCTGCGCTTCTTCGACGACCTCGTCGCCGCCGCGCGGCGGCACGCCGGGGAGCGGCCCGCCGAGGCCGCGGGCGAACTGCGGCGCGCACTCGGATTGTGGCGAGGCGAGCCGCTGGAAGGGCTCGGCGTCTTCGTCGACGGCCAGGTGTCCGCGTGGCGCGAACGACGCCTGCTGGCCTTGGAGGACTACCTGGCCCTGGCGCTGGCGCTCGGACGGCATCGCGAGGTGATCGCCGAGGCGATGGCCCTGGCCGAGCGGCACCCTTTACGCCAGACCCCGATAGGGCTGCTCATGCGGGCGCTGGCCGAGTCGGGCAGGCTCGGCGAGGCGCTGGAGGCCTACCGCGCCCTGCGCGGACGGCTGGCCGAGGAGCTGGGACTCGACCCCACACCCGTCCTGCGCGACCTGCACGAACGCCTGCTGCGCGCCGAAGCGGAATCGGCCTCCCTGCCCGCGGCCCTGCTACCCCAGCAGGTACGCGCCTTCACCGGCCGGGAACGCGAACTCGCCAGGATCGACGCGATCGTGGCCGAGTCCGCCATAGTCGTCGTGTCGGGCGCCCCCGGTGTCGGCAAGAGCGCGCTGGCCCTGCAATGGGCACACCGCGCACGTGGACGCTTTCCCGACGGGCAGCTCCACGTCGACCTGCGCGGCTACGACCCCGCCGGAACGGCCCTGCGTCCCGCCCAGGCGCTGCGGCGGTTCCTGCACGCGCTGGGGGTGCCCGGCAAGCGGGTGCCGAGCGACCTGGACGCCCTGGTCAGCCTCTACCGCGGGCTGCTGGCGGGGCGGCGGATGCTTCTCGTCCTCGACAACGCGCGCAACGCCGAGCAGGTACGCCCGATGCTGCCCGGCGCGCCGGAGTGCGCGGTGATCGTCACCAGCCGTGACCGGCTCCCCGGGCTGGTGGCGGGAGAGGGGGCCCGCGCGCTCCCCCTGGACCTGCTCACCCCCGCACAGTCCCGTGACCTGCTGGCCCGCCGCCTGGGAGCCGAGCAGATCGCGGCGGCCCCCGCGGCGGTCGCCGAGATCGTGGCCGCCTGTGACGGCCTTCCGCTGGCCCTCGCCATTGCAGCCGCCCGAGCCGCCACCCACCCCGGCTTCCCTCTGGCCACCACCCCTCCGGACCCCATCCCGGCCACTTCGCTCGCCGCCCGGCCCGGTGTCACGCCGGCCGGTGCCGCAGCGCTTTCGCCGCTTGCGGCCATCGCCGCCGAACTCCGGGAGACGCATCCCCTGGACGCGCTCGACGGCGGCGAGTCGGCGCTCCGGCTGCGCGCGGTGTTCTCATGGTCGCTGCGGACCGTCTCCGCACCCGCCGTACGCCTGCTTCGCCTTCTGGCCACCTGCCCGGCCTTCGACCTGGGGCTGCCTGCCGCAGCCAGCCTCGCAGGAGTCCCCCGTCCGACGGCCAGGCGCCTCCTGGACGAGCTGGCCCGCGCGAACCTGGTCACCGAACCGTCCCCCGGCCGTACGACCATGCACGATCTGCTGCGCGCGTACGCCGCCGCGCTGGCCACCGACCGCGAACGCCAGGAGGCGCCGGCCCGCCTGCGCGACCACTACGCGCACTCCGCACAGGCCGCGGCCCTAGCCTTGAGCCCCCACCGAACCCCGGTCCTGACCACCGCCCCCCTGACCGGGGTCACCGCGGAGAGGTTCTCCGACGCGGACAAGGCGGTGGCCTGGTTCCAGACCGAACACCACCTTCTCATGTCCCGAAGTTTCGTCACCTGGCATCTGGCGTGGGCCGTCCACGACTTCCTGGACCGGCGAGGCCGCTGGCAGGAGCAGACCCACCTGCAACGAGCCGCCCTGGCCGCCACCCTGGTGTCCGGAGACCGCGTCGGCCAGGCGCACACCCGCCGCAACCTCGGCTGGGCCCATGCCAGGCTCGGCCGTCCCGACCTGGCCCACGCCCACCTGGGCTACGCGCTCAACCTCTACGAAGCCCTGGGCGACCAGCCCAACCAGGCACACACCCACGGAACCCTCTCCGGCGTCCTGGAGAGCCAGGGCAGGTACGGCGAAGCCATCGCCCACGCGCAGGCCGCGCTGGACCGCTACCGCGCCCTCGACCTGCTGCCCGGCCAGGCGCACGCCTTGAACGCCCTGGGCTGGCTCCACGCGCTGTCCGGCGACCACCACGCCGGTTTCGCCCACTGCCGGCAGGCCCTGGACCTGCACAGCCGCACCGGAGACCGAGCCGGAGAGGCCGTAACCTGGGACAGCCTCGGCTACGCCCACCACCACCTGGACCAGCCGGAAGCGGCCCTCACCGCCTACGACAACGCGCTGAGCCTGTACCGCTCCCTCGGCGACCGCACCAACGAGGCCGCGACCCTCGGCCGCCTCGGCGAAGTCCAGCGTGCACTCGGCCTGACCGCCGAAGCCACCCGAACCTGGCGCGAGGCCGTGGCGATCCTGGAAGACCTGGGCGACCTTCAGGCGATCCAGCTCCGCTCCCGCCTGCCTGTCCGCTCCCTCACCTCCTGAGAGGTGGGCTTACTCCGCGCCGCGGCTGCCGAGATCCCGTCCCGGGCCGCGGCCTGGAAGGCGGGGTACCGGTCGGCTTGCTCGGTGCGCTTGCGGATCCGGTCTTCCATGTAGGTGTGCCGCAGCAGGGCGACGCCTTGGGTTTGCCCTGTTCGAGCTGGTCGGGTCATCACACAGGCGCGTGGTCCGTCTGGCCCCGTCACCCGACGAGGCCAGACGAATTACGCGCCGCTCAGCTAAGGGGAGTGACGTGGTCGAAGGCGATCAGCACCCCTCCCGTCAGCGGATGGGTCACCACGTCGGCCCTGACGCCGAACACCTCGGCGATCAGCGACGGCGTCAGCACCTCGGCCGGCGCCCCGGAGGCGACGATCCGGCCCGACGACAGCACATGGACACGGTCGCAGACCGCGGCCGCGGCGTTGAGGTCGTGCAGGGCGGCCAGCGTGGTCGTCCGCTGCCCGCGCAGTTGGGCCAGCAATTCGACCTGGTGACGGATGTCCAGGTGGTTGGTGGGCTCGTCCAGGACCAGCACCCGGGGCTCCTGCGCCAGCGCCCGGGCCAGGAGCACACGCTGGCGCTCCCCGCCCGACAGCCCGGTGAAGGGCCGGTGGGCCAGCCCGTCCATGCCGACCTGGCGCAAAGCGCCTTGGACGAGCGCCTTGTCATGGGCGTTGTCGCGGGAAAAGGCGCCCTTGTGCGGTGTGCGTCCCATGGCCACGACCTCGGTCACGGTGAGTTCGAAGTCGGTGGCCCGCTCCTGCGGCAGGGCGGCGACGAGGCGGGCGCTCGCGGCGGGTGGCCGCCGCCAGAGGTCCTCTCCGGCCAGCAGGACCCGCCCGGAGGAGGGTCGCAGGTGCCGGTAGAGGGTGCGCAGCAAGGTGGACTTGCCACTCCCGTTCGGGCCGACCAGTCCGGCGATCTCACCGTCGGCGACCAGGAGGTCGACGCCTGCGACGACCCGGTTGCCCGCCAGGTGCACCGACACCGCGTCGACGGTCACGTTCATCGCCGCTCCAGCCGCCGGTCCAGCAGGTACAGGAACAGGGGCGCACCGATGAGCGCGGTCACGATACCGATGGGGATCTCCTCCGGTTCGAGGGCGGTACGGGCGACCACGTCGACGGCCACCAGGAGCACGGCGCCGGTCAGCGCGGACAGCGGCAGCAGTTTGCGGTGCTCGGTGCCCGCCAGGAGCCGGACGACGTGCGGGACCATCAGGCCCACGAAGCCGATCGCGCCGGAGACCGACACCATGAGCGCGGTGAGGGCGCTGGTGACCACGAACAGCTCCCGCCGCAGCCGCGCCACGTCGACGCCCAATCCCGCGGCGGTCTCGTCGCCCATCAGCAGCGCGTTGAGCGGCCGTGACCTGGCCAGCAGGGCCAGCAGGCCGAGGGTGACGCCGATCACGGGCAGCGGCAGCAGCCGCCATTCGGTGCCGCCGAGGCTGCCGAGCATCCAGAACAGGATGCCCTTGGTCTGCTGCTCGTCGTCGGCGCGCAGGATGACGAAGCTCGTCAGACCGGCCAGGAGCTGGCCGACGGCGACGCCGCCGAGGACCAGCCGCATCGGCGCGTAGCCGCCGCCTCTGCGGGCGATCAGCCAGACCAGTCCGAAGGCGAGCAGTGCGCCGGCGAACGACGCCGTCGGCAGGCCGACACCGGCCAGCGCTCCGGCGCCGCCGTACACGATGACGGTGACGGCGCCCAGCGAGGCGCCCGAAGAGATGCCGAGCAGGTAGGGGTCGGCGAGGGGGTTGCGGACCAGCGCCTGGACGACGGCGCCGACGATGCCCAGACCCGCGCCCACGACGACGGCGAGCAACGCCCGGGGCAGGCGGACCTGCCAGACGACGACCTCCTCGCTGACCGTCCAGCCGGAGGCGTCGCCGAGGCCGGTGATCTTGTGCGCCACGATGGTCCACACGGTGCCCGCGGGGATGTCCAGGGGGCCGAGTGAGACGGCGAGGGTCACCGCCAGAACGAGCGCGATCAGCAGGACCGCCGTGACGCCGTACGGGCGCGCTGATGTCGGGATCTTGAGCTCGCGCGACGCGGGCGCGACGGTGCTCACCCGGCCGCCTTGATCCGGCCGGGGTGGATCGTGGCGGCGATGGTCCGCACGGTGCCCGCGGGGATGTCCAGGGGGTCGAGTGAGACGGCGAGGGTCACCGTCGGCGCGAGAGGGACCGCCGTGACGCTGTACGGGCGCGCTGATGTCGGGATCTTGAGCTCGCGCGACGCGGGCGCGACGGTGCTCACCCGGCCGCCTTGATCCGGCCGGGGTGGATCGTGGCGGCGATGGTCCGCACGGTGTCGGCGCTGCGTACGCCGCCGATGGTGGTCACCTCGGAGCGGATGCGCAGGAACCTGCCCGCCTTGACCGCCCTGAGGTCGCGAGTGGCGGCGAAGGTGGACAGGAAGGCCGCGGCCTCGTCGAAGGCGCGCTCGTCGGCGGCGGTGTCGCCACGGCTGCGGACGCCGAGCTGGATCCAGTCGGGATCGCGCTCGACGATCTCCTCCCAGCCGACCTTCTTGAAGTCGTCGGCACAGTCGTCGAAGACATTGCGGGCGCCGGCCAGCGTGTAGACGGCGTTGGCGACCTGGCGGTTGCAGGGGGTGAAGGGCGCGTCGGTGCCGGCGTCGTAGTCGAAGAAGAACACGGTAGGCCGCTTGGCGCCCGCGACCGCCCGTTCCACCTCGGTCAAGGTGGCGTTCATGCCGGCGAGGACCCGTTCGGCCTCCTTCACCCGGCCGGTGACGGCGCCGAGCCGGGCGATGTCGGCCTGCAGGACCGACAGGTCGGTCTGCGGGCCGTTCATCACCGGGGCGCAGGCGGTGGAGCGCAGCAGGAACTTCCTGATGCCGACCTGCGCCAGTTGCTCCGGGGTGGCGACGTCGTCCATCCCGGCCAGCGCGCCCCACGCCTCGACGTAGGTGTCGGCGCCGGAGCCGAGCAACTGCTCGCGGCTGATGCCGCGCATCGACCCTCCGGTGGCGTCGCCGCCGAGCGAGGGGACCTTGGCGGCGGCCGCGGCGATTTCGGGCGGCAGGTCGCCCTTGCCCGGCGGGAAGCCGGTGCCGATGACCTGGTCCCGCGCGCCGAGCCACAGGAGGATCTCCAGGCCGGAGGCGTTGCTGGTGACGATCTTCCGAGCGGGCTTGTCGAAGGGGGTGACCTTGCCGGTGCAGTCGGGCACCTGGACCGGGAAGCCCGCCGCGGCGGGCGGCGGCGGGGTCGACGGCGTGACGGCGCATCCTGTCATCAGGGCGGAGGTCAGAAGGATCAGGGCATGCGAAAGACGAGACACGTGGATTGCTCCAGGATTGTGGTGAACCGGTCGGTACGGCATGCGGCCGCGACCGGCCCGGTGTCACCAAGCCCGGTCGTCGACCGCCACGATCCCGGGGGGAGGGCCACGCCGGACCACCGCATGACGGAGCGGAGCGAAGGACGGACTCGCGCAGGCGCGCGCCCGTACCGGCCGGGAAGGCGGGCGGTGCTCGACGAACCCGCCGGACACCAGCCACAGCAGCCGCAGCCCGCGGGCCAGGAGCAGGCGCAACAGCGTCCACAGGGCGCGTTCGCCCCGCGCCAGCCACAGCGCCGTCAGCACGACCGCCCACGCGTGTGCCACGAGCATGCCCGCGCCGGGCGCACCGTGCGCCGGATGCTCGGGCGCCGGGACGGCCTCCACCGGGCACATCGCGCCGAACAGCGTGTGCAGTCCCGCCTGGACCAGCGTCAGGACGAAGAGGATCGGCGGGAGGGAGCGTTCACGCCAGGCCAGGGCAAGCGCGGCGGGCAGCGTCAGGGCGAGCCCGGTCACCAGCGCGTCGACGTGGACCATACCGCCGCCGACGAGGTGCGCGAGGCAGGCGAGCACGACGCACGCCACGGCGAAGACCGTCGCTCGCGCGACCCGCAAGATCCAGTCCCCGGCCATGTCAGCGAAGTACTCTTACACGCGCCCGACGGGCTGCCCGCAGGAGTGGTTCACTGCGGTCGTTCCCCCGCCACACAGCCGGGAACCGGCGATCGCCTGGACCGTCTGCCGCGCCTGGAAGCGGCGCCGGGCAGCGGGGTGAGCAGGATCGCGCGGCCCTTCTTGCGTCTTCGACATGGTGATGGTGCTCGCGTTCGGCGTCGGCGGGTGTTTTGGGGCCGCATGAGTACGGCAGGGCGGCAACGGCCGGTATGGCCCGGGTGCCTCACGCTGATCGTTCGCCTGCTACCGGCGCTCCAGCACCGCCCTCAGCGTGAGACGGTGCGGGGAACTTCGATGATCTTCGTGCTGGTTGAGTGGCGCCTCCGGCAAGCGTCCTCAATCGATAGGGTGCCATGCCGGGCGTGCGGGGCTACCTTCGTGGGTCCGCATCAAGCCGCGCCCGCCCGACATGGCTGGACGCGCTCAGCCGAAGACCTCAGTGCCTGAGGTCTCGCGTCCCTTCGTGGGTCAGGAGGGCACCTTGTCAAGGAAACCGAGGACCTTGCGGATCCTGCCGTCCTCGGCCAGTTCCACCACGTCGAAGCCGACGACCATCGGCTCGGCCGCGTCCGTCGGCGCCAGGTGCCAGGTGAAGCGGGCCAGGTTGTGGTGGGTGTCGAACACCTCCCCGGCGGTGAACACGCATCCGGGGAACAGGTCCTGCGCTCCGGCGATGACCGCGGCGATGCCCTCATGGCCTGCCACGTCCGCCATGGGGTCGGTGTAGGTGGCGTCCTCGGTCCATAGTTCGGCCACGGCCTTGGCGCGGGCTTCGTCGTCGGTTTCGTTCCATGCCGCGATGTATCGGTCGATCAGGGTCATCAGGGTTTTCCTTTCGTTGGGCGCCATCCGGCGCTGTCTTGGCTACGTTTGTTCATGGGTTCGGACGACGGCGCGGTTCAATGCGCTCGATCGCCCCCGTCAGTCGTCCCAGCCGCTCGCATCGAGGATGTTGTCCCAGGTGGTGTAGGGGGCATCGGGATGCCGCTGGTGCAGGACCTCGCCGGGCAGGGTCATGGGCGGCGCCTTGCGCGGATCGGCGAGGCCTTGGGCGACGATGGCGTCGGTCATGGCGCGTGCGCCGCCGTGGCGGGGGTAGAGCGCATGTACGCGGTCGGCGTAGCCGACGGGGAGCGCGTCGGGGCCACCGGCCACGTCGATGCCGATGCCGTCCTGGGCGATCGTGATCTCGGGTGGGCGGCGGCGGATGAACACCGGCGATCGGTGCAGGCCGTAGGAGGTGTGCAGGGCGATGCCGTCCCAGACGGTGTCGACGCGGCGGTCGGTGATGCCGCGCTCCTCCAGGAAGGCGGCGGCGAAGTCGGCGCCTTCGAGTTCGAACCGCTGGCCGGTGTCGGCACGGGCGGTCAGTCCCATGTCGTGTAGCGCGCAGATGAGGAACATGACCTCGGCGTCGTAGTCGCGGCCCGGTCGGCGGCCGGCCCGCGCGGCGGCGGCGCGGGCGAACAGGAAGCTGCGCAGGCTGTGATTGCGCAGGTACGGCTCTTGGGCGTCGGTGATCAGCCGGTGGGCCGCCCGGGCGGTCGGCGTGCTGGGGAAGGACAGGTCGGCCGACTCGGCAGGCTCGGCCGTCTGGGCGGAGGCGGCGCGGGTGTCGGCCGCGAAAGCGGCCACACCGGCGAGGCCGGCTCCCAGCAGAGTTCGGCGGGGCAGGGACGAGCTCATTGGGTTTCCTTTGAGGCGATCGCATCGGGGTTGGCACGGGAAGTGCGGAAGCGCTGGCGGTAGGCGGTCGGTGTCGTGCCCAGGACCTGCAGGAACGCCCGGCGCATCGTCTCACTGGATCCGAAGCCGCATCTGTGGGCGACCGAGTCCACCCCGGCCGCGCTGGTTTCCAGGAGAGTCTGCGCCGCCTCGACCCGGATCCGTTCGACGTACTGGCCGGGGGTCAGGCCGACCTCGCGGCGGAACAACCGGGTCAGATGACGTTCGCTCACCGCGACCCTGTCCGCCATCGCGGCGAGGGTGTGATTGGCCGCCGGTTCGGCCGCGATCGTGTCCAGGAGCTGACGCAACCCGGGCCGGCGGGGCGTGGCGACGGCTTCGCGAACGCTGAACTGCGACTGGCCGCCCGGGCGTTGCAGGAACACCACTATGCGCTTGGCCACCGCCCGTGCGATGTCCGGGCCGTGGTCCTCCTCGACGAGGGCGAGCGCCAGATCGATCCCGGCGGTGACACCGGCCGAGGTGACCATGGGCCCGTCCCGTACGTAGATGGCATCCGGTTCCACGGTGACCAGCGGAAACCGCGACGCCAGGTCGGCGCAGGCGGCCCAGTGCGTCGTGGCCCGCCGCCCGTCCAGCAGCCCGGCTTCGGCCAGCAGCAACGCTCCTGTGCACACCGAGGCCACCCGGCTCGCGCGCCGGGCGAGATCGGGAAGCAGCTTCAGGAGCGGCTCTGCTGGGTGCTTGACGTTGGGGGCGTAACCCGGCACCAGCAAGGTACCGACCGATCCCACCAGCTCGCCCAGAGCCAGATCGACCCCCAACGGCACACCGACATCCGTACGCACCGAGCGTCCGTCGATCGAGGCGAGCCGGATCCGGTAGCCGCCGGACAGGTGCAGAACCTGCACCGGACCGGCCACGTCCAGCAGCACCACTCCGTCATAGACGGCCACGACCACCTCTCTCACCTCGCCAGTCTTGCGTTTTCCGGCGATGTCCACAAGGACCAACAGCCCACAGATCAGGACATAACAGAGGGTGACGTATTCGCTACCACAGGCAGGGTGTCCAAGCAGAGCACGGGCCGTGGCCGTCTCCTGGCCGCCGAACCGCTGAGGCACCACCTGGCCACCAGGAGCACGATCCCGTCCCAAGGTCAGCAGACCAACGATGAACACCCCCGGCGCCTGCCTGTATCCCAGCACGGTGGCGCGAGCGGTTACTAGGAGCGCGCGGGAGGCGAGAAGGGTCATGGCGGCGCCGGTATGGCGGGCAGAGACCTGACTTTGACGACCGGGGAGACGAACAGCGCGCCCACCACGACGGCTGATCCGGCCGCGGCCGCGGTCAGCGCGCCGTGCGCGCCCAGCCAGCCTGCCAGCAGGCCCGCCGCCAGTCCGCCCAGGGCTCCGCCGCCGAACAGGAGCGTACGGAAGACCGCCGTCATCCGGCCCATCATCGCCTGAGGGGTGCCGCAGGCCGGTGTGCATCAGCGGGCGAGCTCGGCGACGGTGCCGGCCACGAAGGTGATCTCCTCGGTGGTGTTGTAGTAGTGCGGTGACAGGCGTAGGCACCAGTCGACCTCCTTGTCGCCGAAGTCGAACTGGGCGAACTCGCGGAAGCTGAGCGCTGAGTTGATGCCGCGGGCGTCCATGGCGGTCTTGAACGGCTGTGGTTGCCAACCGTGGATCTGGAAGGTGACCAGTGCGCCCAGGTTCTCTCCGTGGTCGAGCACGCGTACCCCGGGGACCGCCGCGAGGCGTTCGCGCAGCCGTGCGGCCAGGGCTGTGCTTCGGCGGGCGATGGCGTCGATGCCGACTTGGCGGGCGTAGGCGACGGCGGCCGCGCACCCGAGGACGGTGGCGTAGGGGAACTCCCACTCCTCGAACCGGGCCGCGGTCGCGACGGGTTCGTAACGGCCGGGGGAGGTCCAGCGCGAGCCGTGCATGTCGATGAACAGCGGCTCATAGCCGGCGGCCAGTACCCGGTCGGAGACATACAGAAAGCCCGACCCTCGCGGCCCGCGCAAGAACTTGCGGCAGGTGGCGGTGAGCAGGTCGCAGCCGATCTCGGCGACGTCGATCGGGAGTTGACCGACGGATTGGCAGGCGTCCACCAGGTACAGCAGGTCCAGCTCACGGCAGTGGCGGCCGACGGCGGCGACCGGCTGGATGAGGCCGGAGTTGGTGGGGATGTGGGTGACCGCGACGAGCTTGGGCCTGTGCCGGCGCAGGAGCGTCGCCATCGCGGCCACGTCCACCCCGCCTTCGGGCAGGTCGGGCGCGTGCACGACCCGCACACCGAATCGCCTGGCCAGGGAGAGGAAGGCGATCTGGTTGGAGATGAAGTCGTTACGCGTGGTCACGATGACATCCCCGGCCTCGAACGGGATCGAGGACAGGGCGGTGGAGTAGGCGTGGGTGGCGCTGGCGGCGAAGGCGATGTTCTCTGGCCGGGTGTTGATGAGGGCGGCGATCTCGGCGTAGAAGCCCTTGACCTGTCCGGTACGGGCGGCCGCCGCTTCGTAACCGCCGATGCGGGTTTCCATCTGCAGGTGCTCGACCATCGCGGCCAGGACGGGGGTGGCCAGCAGGCCGCAGCCCGCGTTGTTGAAGTGGGTGACCTGCTCGCAGCCGGGTGTGTCGGCTCGCAGCATCAGAAGCGATTCCGCACTCCAGTCAGAAGCGCTACCATTGTCTCTCATGTCGGACAGTAGCACTTCTGATGCTTTGGTCGCGAGCCTCCGGCCTGAACTGGACCGGATGAAACCGGGTGAACGGCTGCCGAGCAGCAGGGACCTCATCGAGCGTTTCCGCGTCGGGCCCGCCACCGTCTCGCGTGCGATCGCCCTGCTGGTCGCCGAAGGCGCCGTGGTCACCCGGCCGGGATCGGGCACGTTCGTCGCGCCCCGCCGGTCCTCCGCGGACGCGCCGACGGGTGACACCTCGTGGCAGGAGATCACCCTGGCCGGCCGCGAGTACGACCCCGGAAACGCGGTCGAGGCAGCTCATCCCACACCCCGGGACGGCATCGCCATGTCCGGCGGCTACCTTCACGAGACGCTGCAACCCACACGGGCGCTGGGCGCCGCCCTGGCCCGGGCGGCGCGCCGCCCCGACGCCTGGCATCGCGCCCCGACCGCCGGCCTGCAACCCCTGCGCGCCCTGTTCGCCAAGACCGCGGGCAGCAGCGTGAACGCAGACGACGTGCTGATCACCGGAGGCGGGCAAGGAGCACTGTCGATGCTCTTTCGCGCGCTGGCGGCACCGGACGGCCCCGTGCTGATGGAGTCACCCACCTATCCGGGCGCCCTGGCCGCCGCCAGAGCGGCGGGACTACGCCCGATCCCCGTCCCCATGGACGGCGACGGTATCCGCCCCGACCTGCTGGCCGACGCCTTCGACATGACCGGCGCCCGCCTGCTGTACTGCCAGCCCACCCTGCACAACCCCTCCGGGACGGCACTGGCCACCCCACGGCGCCACCAGATCCTCCAGATCGCACGCCAGGCGGGCGCCTTCCTCATCGAAGACGACTTCGCCAGACACCTCAGCCACGGACGTCCCCTCCCACCGCCGCTGATCGACGACGACCCCGACGGCACGGTCGTCTACCTGACCTCCCTGACCAAACCCGTCTCCCCCAGTCTGCGCATCGGTGCCGTCATCGCGCGCGGCCCGGTCTCGCGGCGCCTGCTCGGCATGCGCTACGTCGACGACTTCTTCACCGCCCGGCCCCTGCAGGAAGCGGCGATCGAACTCCTCAGCGCCCCCGCCTGGGACCGCCACCTGCAGACCCTGCGGGGCATTCTGCGCGAACGCTGCGCCACCTTGGTCGGCGCCCTGTCCCACCATCTGCCCGACTGGACACCCACCCACCTGCCCCACGCCGGATTCCACCTCTGGGTCCGACTACCGGCCGGCCGGCAGGCCACCGCCGCGGCGGAGACCGCCCGAACCCGCGGCGTCCTGGTCAACTCCGGCGACCGGTACTTTCCCGCCGAACCCCCCGGCGCCTTCCTCCGGCTGAGCTTCGCCGCCCCCGCCACCGCGACGGAACTGACCGACGCCGCCCAACGCCTCCGATGACAACCCCGGACAGCTGCCCCCCATCTGGAGTCGGCCCGGTTTGGAGGGACTGAACCGCACCGGGTATGGCTCCGGGCCGGTGCCGACGATTCTCGAACTGGCCGAGGTGGAGAAGGACGCCCGGGTGCACGACGCCCGGCATACCGCTGCAACGCTGCTCCTGGAGCTGGGGGTGGACATCCTGTAGGGCTCAAGAACTCGATTCACTTCCAGCGCAGAGCGCATCGTCCTGGGGTGGACGGGTTGAGAGTTGCAGTGGCTGGTTCGGGTTATCTGGGATCATCTTTTGTGATCTTGTCCACGGTGCACGCGGCCCGGGTTCCAGCACCGGCACGCCACTTGTGGCAGCCGACCCGGTTGAGGCCGATCACCTGGCATAACCGCTTCACCTCGAAGGTGTCCCGATGGTCGTCAACGAACTGGAAGCGGTTCACCGGTGCGTCTCCCCGGCGAAATATTTGGCCGCCTTGCGAAGGATGTCGCGTTCGGTGGTGAGCTTCTTCTCGCCGGCTTCCAGTTCACGCACGCGGGCTTTCAGTTGGGCGATCCGCTCCGCGGCGTCGTCGCTTGCCTCGGCGGGTGGCCGTCGCTGTGGGATATCCGAGCCGGTCGTCGGCCTGGCTGGCTCTTCACCTCGGCGGGCGCGCCCGCAGCACCCACTCGCGCAGGCTGCCCCGGCTCACGCCCAGATCGGCGGCGATGCCTTTGTACGTCGCGCCGGGGGTGGACTCGTACAAGGCCACGGCATCGGCCCTGAACTCCTCCGAGTAGTCCTTCAACGCCATCGGCGGTCTTCTCGCTTCCTCCGGATCAAGCAAGATCCAGTATCAGCGTGTCCACCAACCAGGGGGAAGTCTCGGGTTTGCTTTCCGGTGCTGCGGCCGTCGCGCGTGCCGCCCTCGGCGCTTCGGCGTACGAAACCGAGCGGGGACCGGAGCGTCGTGACCGGCGTGCTCGTGCCCGGTCACGGTGCGCCGTCTACTGCTGGCGGACTATCGTCCGGAGATCAGCCTCCGTGCTCGAAGGGCATCGCCAGGGTTCCGCCCACCTGTGTGGACGTGGAGACCGCCAGGGTCGTCACCGTGGCCGCAATCAGTGCGACGATGGTGACCAGGATCCTGCAGGTCATATTGGTGACTCGCACGTCTGACCTCTCCATTTCGTGATAGACGAACTGACAAAGGCTCAGCCTACGAAGATGGCGTATAGATCACGTATATTCGACGTGCATCCCCGCGCTGTTCTTTCGCCGCTGTGCGAGGCGCCGGGCGCGCCGGCTGGGCTGGACACGGATGTGAACGCGGCCGCGCTCGGTGATGAGTGGCGGCATGGCGCGGGCCGGGGGATGGACACGGTCGCGTACATGACGGTGGGTACCGGCATCGGCATGGGCGCCATCGTGCACGACCGTCCGCTGCATGGCCTCATACATCCTGAGTACGGACATATCCGCATCCCCCACGACACTGATCGCGATCCCTTCACGGGTAGTTGTCCCTATCACGGAGATAGCCTGGAAGGGCTCGCCTCCGGCGAGGCGATGCGGCGGCGATGGGGGCGTCCGGCTGAGCAGCTGGACGATCCCGCGGCCTGGGAGCTCGAAGCCGACTATCTCGCGCTGGCTGTGCTCAACCTGGTGTACACGCTGTCCCCCCAGCGCGTCATCGTGGGCGGGGGCGTATCCAAGCGTCCCGCGCTCATCGATGAGATACGGAACCGTGTACGCGACCTCGCCGCGGGCTATCCGGAAGAGCCCGCCCTGACCGACCAGGTCGTCACACCGTCTCTCGGGGATCTGTCCGGGGTCGTGGGGGCCGTGGAACTGGCGCGCGACGCCGCGGAACGCACTCAATGAAGATGGGGTCGGCGTCCACGGTGACCCGCGGATACTCGCGCGCCAGCCGCTCGGCACGCGCCCAATGGGTGGTGACCCGACGCTCATCCAGCAATCCGGCCGCGGCCAGCAGAAAGGCACCGCTGCACACCGAGGTCACCCGCCTGGCTCCGGCCGACGCGGCACGCACCCAGCCGGTCAGCCGGGTGTCGTGCCTGGAGGCGTACACGCCCGCGCCGCCGGTGACCACCAGCGTGTCGATGCCCTCCGGTGGTGTGTCCAGCCCTAGCTCGACGTGGATCGGCAACCCCGTAGCCGACCGGACCAGGCCGGGCACGGGCGCGACGACCTCGCAGGTGTAGCCGCCTGCCCGCTGGAACACTCCGTAGGGTCCGACGAGGTCCAGCACCTGGAACTCCTCGTAGACCACGAACACCACCCGTCGCTTCACCTCTCCACCCTGTGCGGCTCGCCCTGATGGCGTCAACGACGCGCATCCCACGGATCGCGCCATGCCAGGGGCTCCAGAATCATCTGGCCCGAGGGTGCCCGGTTCTCGACGGCGGCGTGCGCTGGTGCCGCCTACTCCAGCGGGACGCCTGGATCGCCGGGATCAAGGGGCCTTCGCCGGCGGCCACGGCCCGCTGTTCTGCGCGGACGCCCTGCCGGTCCGCTGACCTTGAGACGGGATCGTGCTCCTGGTGGCGAGGAGTTGCGTCAGCGGTTCGGCGGCCAGGAGCAGGGATGGAGGACTTCTCACAATGTGAGACCGAGGACGATGTGGAAGTCGTCGCGCACCCACGTTTGCGATCGCCTCGCGGCGGCTCGACGCTAAGGCTGCGGGACCCCGGAGTACGCGGGGCCGAAGAAGACCAGGGTGACCAGGTCTTTTGTGATGTCGTGAAATCGATGCTCTTCGCGGGCCGGGATGAAGAGGGCCGTCCCCGGGCCGACCTCGACGGTCTGGCCGCCGGAGGTGAAGGAGCCGCGTCCTTGCGTCACCACGTAGATCTCATCCTCGTTGTGCGGTGACTGTTCGTCTGTCGCACCTGCGGGGATGGAGTACGTACCAAAGCTGAGCGCAGGCACGCTCAGGTGCTCCACGAAGTCAGCGGACCCGTCCGCCGCGGGTGTGAACTGCCCGCTCCTGATGATCTCCACGACCCCGATCTTCGCACGACAGGCAAGTTCGACACGTGCTGGCCTACGGCGCCATGACAGTCCTGTGGCCGCCTGGCGCCCAGAACGCCGGTATGCCCTGACCCCAGCGCAGCCAAGACCACCAGGCGACCAGCGGGAGACCGTACGTGAGTACGCATGATTTCCGACGGATGTGAACCCGCTGTCGCGGGTGGGTGGCGCGACTGACTCACCTGGATCCCGATCTCTCGTTCGCGCCGTCTCGATTGCGGGGCCCTGGCTGAGATGCTCACAGAGCTGGGGGACACAGTGGAACTGCTGGGCCGTGCCGATCAGGTCCGGAAGGCGAAGATCTACGCCGCTCTGGGTTTGCGTCTCGTCTTCCACCCGGGAAAGAGAAAAGTCCTGGTCACCTCAGTGAGCGACCAGGACCATATGGGGTATTCGTTTGTGTCCGAGGGGGGACCTGAACCCTTAGCCCATCACCTGGCCGCGTCCGAGGCGTCGTGGCTGGATCTGCCACCGTGATCGGAGGCGTTACAGATGCTCAGACTGCCGCATGAACTCAACTTCTTTGTGGGTGTCTGTCGTGCACCGTTCGGTCGGACGTACCCTGCATTACACCGACAGGAACAGGGAGGCATCGTGAGCGCTCAATCATTGGAGTCACACGACCCGCTGGATCCCGACACCATCCTTCGTGACCTGCCCCCCGGCGAGCGTGACCGGTTCCTGGTGGACTACCGGGCCGCTCTGGCCGCCGCGCATGAGACATGGCGGTACCGGCAGCTCCAGGACGTGCTCAGGCTTTGGCACATGCGTGCGGTCGCCTACGCGCAGCCGGACTTCACCGCACGTGCCCGGGCCGCGCGGGCCGACCGGGGAGAACGGGTTCCCGCGGAACAGGCCATACCGGGATGGGCCGACCACGCCGGGCAGGGGAGTTGAGCTACCGGCTGGAGTTCGACCTGGTGGCCGCCGGCCAGATACCGGGCATGCCCGACTGGGCGTTCCGCGTGCTGGTGGCCGCGCTGGTCCAGGTGAAGGCCGACCCCTACCAGAGCATGCCCCTGCGTTCGGAGGAACCCGACGACCGGCAGGTGGTGTTCGGGGAACGCGGCCTGGTCACCTTCTACATCAACAAGCCCGCCCGCCTGATCGTCGTGTACGACGTGACCTGGACCGGATAGAGTACGAGCGGTACCGTTCCCCGGTCCCGGCCTCCAGCACACTCGGCTCCGGAGACCCATCCAAAATCACGTTCTCACCTTGGCCTTCTCCTATCCCGGCCACCTCGTGTCCCAGAAACAATGCCCGCAGCAGCTACCTTCAGGCCGCTCAGACTTCGAGGCTGACTCGCAGACCACGCCGGGTGCAGCCATGGTGTGTGCAAAAGCTCCAGTGAACCTCAACCGATACTGATCGACCACCAGTCGAATCAATACCCCACCTCACAGGTGGTTGGCAAGGGAGCATGTCAGGGAGTCGATCCCACTAACACCCTAATGCTGACCAGCAAGGTACCCCCAAAGTAGGATTGAGTTGCGATGAAGAAGCACCGATCCTGATTGTTATGGCTCCGACGAACGGTAACGAAAGGGGAGGTTCCCGGACACCTATACAAGAGGCCTGCTCATAGATCCAGGATTGAGCACTCCCAGTAGCCTCTTCTCATGACTAACACATGCATATCACCCTATAATCGGCCTATGCCAACTGATCTATTTGTGCCAATCTTAGCGGGATCCTTCGCTTTGGGCGGTGGCCTCGGAGGTGCCCTACTCACTGGTTGGATGGCTCGGCGCAACGAACGACGTAAGTTGGCGGCCGACGATGAGCGGCGCTGGTTAAGCGACCGGCGCCAAATATACGCCCGATATCTGACACTCACCCAAGCTATGCATCGCGAGATTGATAGTATCGGGGTGTTCTTGTCGTACGACGGGCTCGAGATAGTCGAAGACGAACAAGAGGAGTGCATCTCGGACGGCCTATTAGGCTATTTTCGCCGTTGGGATGATGAACTACAGCCAATACTCCTCGAGGTTCAACTCATGGCCACGCCACCCGTTGCAGACCTTGCTGATCGCATATCAGGAGCACTCCTAGAGATTACAACAGTCATTGAGCTTCGAGGAGCCTTTATCGACTACTATCCTGGCTGGTTCCAAGCCCAGGATCTACTTGAAGTGTTGCGCAACGCAATGCGCGTAGAGCTCGGCCTGACCGAAACCCTCTCATCAAACCCTCGAAAACGTGATGACGATTGGCCGTGGCTAAGCAGTAGACCATCTCGCGAGTCCTACTCACAACACGATGCCAATGGGCGACACATTACGAAGTCAATTTCAAAGGTCAATGAACTACCAGAAGGCTCAACCCATGACAACTCGGGCGACTCACAGAAATTCGTGATAGCCAATTACGCCGAGTCTGGATTCTTTGAGCGAGGAAAGGGCCCCAAATTCGGGTGGCGTTGGAAAAATGCACGCTCTTAGCCATGAGGTAATCACGCGCTACGGAAGCGCATTGTGCCATCCATATCCCGCGACGGCATTGTCAGATTGCCAGCTCCGACATGGTTTCACGATGTAGCTTGCGCCAGCGGCGTGTAGGCGGGTGAGCTTCTCGGGGCGGTTTGCGTAGCCCAGGGCGAGGATGCCTGCTGTCTTGGAGACGGTCATGTCGGATTCGGAGTCTCCGATCAAGGCTGTGCTTGCCGCGTCGGCTTGTAGGGCGGTCATTGCCCGGTGGACGAGGTGGGGATTCGGTTTCATCAGGTCGGGGTCGGAGCTGACTCGTCCGGCTACGTAGTCGAAGTATGGCGTTAGCTCGTTTGCTTGAAGGTATGCTTTCACGGCTTGTTCGGAATTGTTGCTTACGACGGCGAGTGATCTGCCTGATTCCTTGAGCTGGCGGATGAGCTCGGCTGCGCCCGGGGTTGGGGTTGCCGACTCGGTCGCCGATACCTCGAATTCGGTCAAGGCCTTGTTCACCAGTGCGCTGACACTTTCTCCGAACATCGCGCTGAAGCGGAAGACGGACAGCGGATCGGGGTCGTCGGCGACTTCGCGGGGGATTTCCACTCCGGTGCTGAGCGGATGGTGCCGCTCAAGGCGCCCCCGGTCCCGGAGCACATGAGGCGGACGGGGCCCTCTCCCCGGGGGATCGTCCGGTCCCGGGTCCGGCACATGGACACCGTGCGGGCCGCGGCCGAGCGCGGCTGGCCCGGCGATGTGAACGCGCTGGTGGAGACGGCCGACCGGTTCCAGGAGGCGCTGCGGGCGGCGATCTGGGCCACTTGCGACCAGGAGGCCATGTACCGGCTGGGCATGGTGCTGGCCGAATACGCACAGGACGCCGGGCTGGGCAGGTGGGGACCGGAGCTGCTCGTCGACTACCGGCACCAGCACCACATGGAGGGGCTGGCCTACGTGGTGCGGCAGCTGACCTGCCGCATCATCGAGATCGCCGCCATGACGGGGCAGGTTCACGCGCTCGCGCGACTCGCTCTGGCCGCGCTCGCGGAGCTGTGCGCTCTGGAGTTCAGCGGCGGCCGGCGGCGTACCCGCCTCGAAACGAGGACGTAGCGATGAGGCGTCGCCGCCCTGCGTGGTCCCCATGCGGTCCCCAGGAACGATCACTGTAGATTGAGCGATCGAAGAATCCGGGGAATGAGTGACGGCCCGATGAGCTAGGGGTTTTTCCCCTTCATCGGGCCTTGCCACACCGTCCCAGGATTTGAACCTGCGACCCCTTGACCCCCAGAAATATAGCCCAAGCTAGTGGGATGCGTCTCTCTGTCGGATCACGGGGATTGACCGTTCCGGCAAGGCGGTAGCCGTGGCGCGCTAACGAACCATTTCAGTACGTCGTTGCTCGTTTCGGCATTGGATATGGAGCTCCTATTAATAATGGGTAGATCTATTTCCGGCGAGGTAAGGAGCTATTTCAGGATGGGGCTATCGGGTTCCACCCGAGGTTCTGAATGCCTATTGTTCGGTTTGGCACAGTATCTGATCGGGTGGCGGTGGGTCCCTTTTGGAGAACGTTAGGGTCCCTCATGGGGCTGCGATTGTGGGCGGAATGATTCTACAGGTAGATCGGAAATTCGTCTTCTGCATGTCATCTGACTCTCTTAGGGTCTCGCAGATGTTCCGGATCTACGCACTCTATGTGGCCCGCCGTTGCACCGCCGATTCCTATTGGCCAGGTGAACGGGTTTCTGAGTAGGAGCGGGTGGAATTGCACTCATCTTTCTGAGTGTTGATTTCATTTCTTCCAAGCGTTGCCGAAGGGCCCCCAATGCTTCTACCCTATCGTTTGTTCTAGTGGTTGCGTAGTTCAAATTCTGTAGCGCCTGATTGTGGGTGGCGATATATCTGGAAAGCTTGCTATATTTGGGGTCTAATAGCTTAATATGTTCGATTCGTAGCCCCTGTAGGGCAAGTTCGAGGCCAAGGCTTTGAATTTCCAATCGGACTCTGAGTAGGCTCTCGAATTCTTCTTCAATATCCCTTCTGATGCGCCATCTTTGGATCACTAATCGAGGTGATCTTAGATATTGGATGGCAAGCCAAGAGCCGGGGATGTTGAGCAGTCCAAAAATTGCTGGCTCGAGGACAAGTAATGTGAGGCCGCCTCCGATGGTCATTTCGGCAAGTGAACTACCATTTTTTGTTGGGGGGTTGCTTCGAAGTTGGTAAAGGGCCGTGTATTCTGTGACAATGCCACAGATGACATATGCTGTGAATGGTAGGGTTTGAATCAATTGGGTCCAAGGGGGAAGTGTATGACTCTGCCACCTATTGCGAATTGCCCGCAACTCAACGACCAGGGCGAGAGCAATTACGGGAACAATCGCCGCAACGGCTTCCCAATAGCTGTCCATGATGTCACTCTTTAAATCTAGTGAAGTCCCTGAAACTCCAGCCTGCTGATGGAGTCGAGCCTGTGCTCGATGGATAGGCCATGGCAGTGCTTGGTGAAGCCTAAATAGTAAACGAACCTCGTATCATGGTGGTCCCTCTTCTGCGGACATCTTGGGGTGCCTGACGATTCGGCTTGGCGAAGCCACCGTCATGTGGTCGCTGGCCGTTGAGGTTTGAGGTCAATCTGCCTCGACGGTCAGTGGCCGAGCCAGAGCAAATATGCACACTATCTGTTCGCTCTGGTACGGGCGGGCTACCCTCCTGGTATGGCAGAGACGGTTAAGGTCACGGTGTCCAAACCCAAGGAGCAGCTGTTCAAGGCCAAGCTCGATGCCAGTGAGATCGCCTCAGTATCTATGTCACCGAGGCCGTCGAAGACCGGATGACCCGGGAGAACTGGCTCAAGCAGTGACGTGACCGGGTCGGCGAGCCCACCCGACGCCCAGGTCTGGGCGGACGAACTCATTGACCGCTACCTCAACCAGGAGCGGAAAGCCTCGTGAGGCAGACGCCGGACACGCTCAGCGGGTTCGTCCTCGACGGTGCGGCCCTGGCCGAAATGGCGGACATGAGCATCTACGCGACCACCTTCGCCGACCGCGGCGTCACGCTGTTGGTGCGGGCGGCTGCCGTATCTGAGGCCTGGCAGACGATTCGCCGATCGGCCCGCAGCGGGTCAACCAGATGACCGACTTCCTCGCTGGCCCAACCATCCTGATCGAGGCCCTGGACGCCACCGACGCATTCAGCTGGGTGGGCAGGTGGCTCTCGTCGCCATTGGCGTCGCCCCCACAGACCGTAAGCCGAGTGGGTGGACAACTGGCGCCGCCGTAGCCGTCCACGCCGCATGCACGAGTGCCCCGGCTCCAACGGGTGAGTCCTCTTAGCTGCTCGTCTGCTCGATCTGCTCGCCGGGACCAGCCGCGACGAGACGCCGCACCTCGCCGATCACAACGAGCGGCAGCGTCACCACGAAGAACCCCACCCGCGTCATCCGCTCGGCGTGACGAGCCCAGGCGTTGCGGCCGTCGGCGAACCGCGGCCCGCCCGCCTGCATCAGGCGCTGCCAGCGCGTAGGACGATCGACCGGCGGCTCGAAGAAGCCGCGGTACCACGCAACCCGCCATCCGGCTGCCACCCGCCACCGGAGCCGACTAAGGCTCTCACGGTAGGCGACGTTCGCAATCACGACGCGACACCGTCCTCTCGATCGACGCGTTCTCCGCCGTGTACGGCTTCCCCTTGTAGCGTCCGACTGTGCGTGCCCGTACCCGCCAATGGCCGGGCGAGCATGCCGTACCCACAGTGACCTGCTTACGCACCTTGAAGTTCACTCCCGGGATCGTCGAGCTGGTCTCCTTCGCCCGGATCAGCCACTTGGCGTTGGTGTCGCGGCGCTCCAGCGAGACGGTCAGGACATGCCGCTGAGGTGGTGTGACGCAGATGGTGAAAGCCGCCCCGACGATGCGCCCGTTTCCGGGCCGGGCTTGCGATCCGAAGTCGAAGTGCGTCTCGCAGTTGAAGCCCACCCCGGACGGCTGAGGCGGGCCGGCGCACCCTGACGGTTGCGGGGTGAGCAGGAGTAGGGCGCCGGTCAGGGTGAGGACCCGCATCGGCGCCTCCGGAGCGTGGTGGTGAGCTCATCCAGTGTGAAGGCTGCTGTGCCCGAGGCCAAGAGGCGCAACCGACACCGCATACCCGATTGACCCCCGCGAGCACGGCTTCACGATGGGCTGGTGGACACTTCGACGAGCATCTCCGCCGACCCCGACCTCCGCCACCTCGCCGACCTCCTCGACATCATCCCCCGACCTGAGAACCAGGAGTGGTGGGAACTCCTGGCAGGCAAGGGCAAACGCGACAGGCAGTACTGCGACGACTATGTCCTCCCCAAACTTGTCTACCACCTGCGCGTGCTACGCCAGGACAAGCCGAAATGCTCGGACGTCGCCGGGTTGGGCAAGTATCTGTTGATGTTCTTCGGCGATCACGACGCGCCGGTGCTTGATCTGATCGAGCGGTTCACCGAGAGCCTGTACCTGAAGAACAATGTGATGGGTCGGCTGTGGGCTGAGGACCTGGTGGCGACGAGCTGGCGGTTGTTCGTCCGGTACTCGGCCGACGGTTCATGGGAGGAGAAGTGGCCGGCCGATGTCCTGGGCTGGTCCGAGGCACGGCGGAGAAGGACACCAGCGGCGTAAACGAACCGAGCAGGCGATCTTTCCCGTGCTCGAAAGCCCCGTCTAGCTGGGGCTTCTACGTTGAGCTGGCCCGCATCGAGTAGCTCACAACGACTCGTCGACCTATTCTTCCTGGCATTCGCACTTGACCATCAGCATGGTCCGCGTCGCCCAATCCACGTTCAGAACTCGGCTGGCGTCCAGGTAACGGTGGCGTTGGGTGGCGAAAGCGTACCTACCGCTAGCTGCTCCCGTCCGTAACCCCAACTGCCTGGTGATATGTGAGTTCATAGAGGTGGCCAGGCTTGACGATGATTGAGACCTCGATCGGCCGGTCGTGATCTGAGAAAACGGTCCGGAACTGGCGCAACACCGGCACTCCATTTGGCATGTTCAGCCCTTCAGACTCCTCTTTGGTCGGAGGGCGGGTGGACAGCCGGTCAGTGAATGCACGCTCGGGATGCCCCAGTTCGGCAAGCACCTTGGGAGCGCCTCCCGGGATCTTCCCCCGCTGAGTGAGAGGTGTTCCAGCGACAAGGCTCAGCGGATAGTAGGACCAGGACAGCTCAACAGGCACATCGTCTGGAAGCCGTACGGTCATGCGATGCCGTAGGACGGCTCGATCCTCACCTAGTGCCACGGCCACATCGGCGGGCGGCTCAACCTCGCGAACGTCCAGCATTCGGTACTTAACCGAGCGTGCGGCGGGATCGTAGTAGGCGGCAGCGTCAACGACAAAGGTGTCCCGTTCCCGCACATAGACGCCCTTGCCTGTTCGGCTCACCAAGTAACCCTCTGCCTTGAGGATCTTCCAAGCGTTCTGAATAGCAGTGGTAGATACGCCTCGCTGGGCGGCTGCCTTCGGCACCGAAGGCAATTCGGCCCCAGGTGCAAGCAAGCCAGCCATGATCAGGGCGCGCACATCGGCGGCGATCTGTTCGGACAGGTCGCGGGTGTCGGGTCTCACGAATGCCGCTCCTATCTGGTGGTACAGCACGGTGACCTTGCCACCTTATCCGTAGAGCAGTACGGCAGCAGGGTGGACCTATCCACATCCTTGCATCCTTGACGTCAAGGACGTATGCTCGCCTGGCATGCGGTGCAAAAGCCCTGCCGTCCGTGCCACGTACGCCTTGGCGCGGAAAGTTGTGAACGAGCTTCATTTCTAGGAGGGGATCTTTAGTGAGGAATTCGGTGGTTTCCGCTGCTCGGGCTTGGTTTCCCGGGCTGTACGTCCCGGGCACCGCGCCATCGATGACTGCGGCATCCCGGGGCCGGTGAGGACACCCATGGACATCGGCCCCGTCACACTGCCACCAGGCATCGGCAAGGCCTTTCGCTTCGAAGGGGGTCACCGGCTCGCGGGCCTACCGGCCGGGGCATCGGTGCTCGCGCCAGTACGGCCACAGCTACGAGGTAGAGGTCGTCCTGACCGCCTCCGATCTGGAAGGCCCCGGCTTCGTGACCGGTTTTGGCACGCTCGCCCCCTTCAAAGCGTTCGTGGACACCGGGCTCGACCACCGCAACCCGCACGAGATCCTGCCTGTCGAGCCGACCTCGGAGCTGCCGACCCGGTTCCTGGCCGGCTGGTTCATCAAGCACGCGCAGCCGGCGTCGAACACAATGTGACCGACGTTCGCCGGAAGCGCAGCAGGCGCTGAACAGGAGAGGGACCTGATGCTGAACACCACCACCGCTCAGGAGTTGCGGGAGGCGATGGTCGACCGGATCGCCGCGAACCGGCAGACCCTCGGCCTGAGGCTGCCGGAAGAGGTGGCGCGTGCGCTGCGGACCGTACCCCGGCATCTGTTCACCGGCGACGCCCCGCTGGAGGAAGCCTACGGAGACGGCGCGATCGTCACCGTGCGCGGCGAGGACGGATTGAACCTCAGCTCGGTGTCGGCGGCGTGGCTGCAGGCCGCGATGCTCTGCCAGGCTGCCCTGAGGCCCGGCGAGCACGTCCTGGAAATCGGCAGCGGCGGCTACAACGCCGCCCTCATCGCCGAGCTGGTCGGGCCGCGCGGCTCGGTGACCACCGTCGACATCGACCCTGCCGTCACCCAGCGCGCCCGCGCCTGCCTGGACGAGGCCGGATACACCGATGTCGAGGTCGTCTGCGCCGACGCCGAATTCGAGCTCGAACCGGGCCGCACCTTCGACGCCATCATCGTGACGGTCGGCGTTCCCGACATCTCACCGGCGTGGTGGTCCCAGCTCGCCGCCGGTGGACGCCTGGTCGTCCCGCTCCGCACCCTGGGCCTGACCCGCTCCTGGCTGCTTGGGCGCGAAGGCGGAACGCTGGTCTCCGGCGACCACTTCACCTGCGGGTTCGTGCCCCTGCGGGGCGCGGGCGCCCGGCAGGGCCTGAGTATCCCGCTGCGCGATGACCCGTCGGTGAGCCTGTGGCTGGGCGAGGACGCCCACGCCGGCCAAGCCGACAAGATGCGGGATCTGACGGGAGTCCTGGATCTGCCACGCGTCGGCGCGCGGTCGGGTATCACCTTCAGCTCGGGAGAGTCCACCTCCGGCCAGGACATGTGGCTGGCCGCGACCGTGCCCGGGTTCTGCCAGGTCATCGCCGACCAAGAGGCTATCGACACCGACATCGTGCGCCTGACCTGGAGGTGGGGAAGCCCCGCCCGCGCCGACGCGGCGACACTGGCCTACAGGGGCACGCCGCGGCTCGCAGCCGACGGCTTGCACGAGTTCGTGACCTACGCCCACGGCCCCGACGCCGCGGCCGCCGCCGCATTCCTCGCGGAACAGATCGGCGCCTGGGACCGTGCGGGCCGGCCCAAGCCTCGCCTGCGTGTCTACCCGGCCGCGACCCCCGACGGCGAGCTGGCGGAGGGGTTCCGGCTGGACAAATGGCACAGCCGCCTCGTCATCGACTTCCCGGCGGACATCGCCGGGTAGCACTCACCCCCGACAACCGGAAGGACCGTCGATGAACGACATCGAAGACCCCGAAGGCTCCGAGGACTTCACCCTCAACGTCCGTCTCGTGGACAACGCGCCCGAACTGGCGACCGTCCCCAGCGCCGACTGCACCAGCGACGGCTGCACGACCACCATGAGCGTCTACCCCTGCTGAAGGTGCCGACGGTCAGGCGGTCGTTCCCGGCAGATGCCGGGGACGACCGCCCACAGACGGGAGCAGCATGGACCGACCAGCGTTCGCCGCAGTGGACGCAGTGCTCCTGCGCGCCGCGGCCTACCCCGCCGCCTTGCGTCTTCCGCCCTGGCCCGACCTTGACGCCGACGAGCCCACCAGCCTGCTGGCCTGGCTAGACCAGGTGTGGTGCCTGGAGGGTGTCGCCCAAGCCATCGCGGTGGCCAGCCCCGACCTGGCCCACGCCCTCACCGGCCTGCACGACGGCACCGGCCCGCTGCGGCCCCGGCAGGCCCGCCGCGCCGTCGAGGCGCTGATGCGTTACCTGCTGCGCTGGACGAGCAGGGCAACGCCGTTCGGAGGGTTCGCCGGGATCGCCCCAGCCGGTCTTGCCGATCACGCATCCGTCCGCTGGGGCGGGCGGCACACCGGTGTCGAACGCGCCGACGCCGCCTGGCTCGCCGATCTCGCCAGCGGCCTGGAAGCACAGCCACAGGTGCTGCGCCGCCTGCCGGTCCAGGCGAACAACCTGGGTTTCCGGCGCGGCACCGAGTGGGTCGTGCCGTGTCGGCCTCTCGCGGAAGGCGGCTTCGCCGACGTCGCGGTCACCCTGTCGCCACCCCTGGAGCGGGCGCTTGAAGCAACGCAGGCTCCGATCGTCTTCGCGGCGCTGCTGGACAGGATGAGTCGGCAGCACCCGACGGCCTCGGTCGACACCATAGAGGCCATGCTGACCGAGCTGGTGGCGCTGGGGGTGCTCCTCAGCGGACTCCGCCCGCCGATGACGGTCACCGACCCGGCGCCGTACCTGACCTCCGCGATTTCGGGGTCGGCGACCACCGGATCTGCGACCGCCGCCCAAGCGCCGGCATCTGCGCCGAGGCGGGCCGTGGACCTGCGGCTGGACTGCGCGGTTGCGCTTCCGCCTGCCGTGGTCAGCGCCGCTGAACAGGCCGCGTTGCTGCTGGCTGCCCTCGGTCCCGACCGTCCGGTCTGGCGGGCGTATCACGCCGCGTTCGTTCACCGGTACGGGATCGGCGCCGTCGTGCCGGTCCGGGAGGTGGCCGACACCGATCGCGGGATCGGCTACCCGGCTGGCTACCGCGGCTCGGCGACGCACCCGCCGGCCCGGTGGTGCGACCGCGACCTCGTGCTCGCCCGCCTCGCACAGGAGGCCGCGCTGGAGGGTCGCCATGAGGTGACCTTGCAGGAGAGTCTCCTGGAGCGGCTGGCATCCGACCCGCCTGCCGTACCGGTCCCGCACACCGAGCTTCGGTTCCTGCTGGACGCCGCTGCTCCGGCCGCCCTCGATTCCGGCGACTTCACACTCTGGGTGGCGGGCGCCTCACGCCACGCCGGAACAACGGCCGGCCGGTTCCTGCACCTCCTGGACGAGGGCGAAAGAGCCCTCTTCACCAAGGCCTACCGGGACCTGCCGGTCAGTACCGCGGGCGCCGTCGCACTCCAGCTGTCGTGCCCACCGCTGGTCGCGCGCAACGGCCACCTGGCGCGCGTTCCCGAGCTGCTGCCGATCCTTTCGCTCGGCGAGCACCGGTCCGCAGGCGAGGCGGCATTCGACCTCGACGAACTGGCGGTGACGGCAGACGCCGGCCGGTTCTACCTGGTGTCGACTAGGACCGGGCAGATCGTCGAACCGGTGCTGCCGCACGCCGTAGACCTGCAGTACGGCACTCAGCCGATGGCGCGGCTGCTATGCGAGATCAGCACCGGCGCTTGCCGGCCGTGCCGCCCGTTCTCCTGGGGCCAAGCCGCCGACGGGTTCGCCTTCCTGCCCCGCCTCCGCCACGGCCGCATCATCCTCAGCCCGGCCCGATGGACCCTCACCGCCGACCAGCTACCCCCGCCCCGCACGTCGGCGCCCGAATGGCGCGCGGCCTTTACCGCCCTGCGGGCGGTTCGACGCATGCCCGATCACGTCATGGCCGGTGTCGGCGATGTCGTGTTCGGCCTGGACCTCACCGAGTCGGCGCACCTGGCGATCCTGCGCGGGCAGCTCCGCAAGGCGTCCCCGCTCACCCTGACCGAGGCCGGCCAGGACTTCGGCTGGATCGACGGCCGTCCCCACGAGATCGTCATGCCGCTAGCCCGCACGGCCGCCCCGCAGCCGCCGACCAGGCGGATCCGGCGACACCTCACCGCCGCGACGCCATCTCATCTGCCCGGCGCGTCCAGCTGGCTGTACGCGCAGCTGTTCGCCCACCCAGGCCGCCACAACGATCTTCTCACCGTCCACCTGCCCCGGCTGCTGTCCGGCTGGAGTGACGGGCCCGCCGACGACTGGTGGTTCATCCGCGACCGCCGGCCGCAGCCCCACCTGCGGCTCCGGCTGCGCCTGCACCACCCCGACCGGTACGGGCCCGCCGCAGCAGCCCTCGCCGCATGGGCCGCCGCGTTGCGCGAGACCGGCGTCCTAGGCGACCTCGCCCTGGCCGCCTACCAGCCCGAGACCGGCAGATTCGGGCACAGCGCCGCACTACACGCCGCCGAGACCGTCTTCGCCGCCGACTCCGCCTACACCCTCGCCCTCCTGGGCGCAGGCATCGACCCGGCAGCCGCGATAGCCGCAGGACACCTCGGCCTCGCGACCGGTCTCCTGGGAACCGACGGCACCCGTTGGCTGATCGACCACATCGAGCACGGCGGCGGCCCCGCACTGGACCGATCCGTCCTCGCCCAAGCACACCACCTCCACCACCGCCCGCCAGCCGACCTGGCGGGCCTGGCCGCCCGTCGCCGCCGTACGCTCATCGCCTACCGCTCCCACCTGGACGACTGCGACCTCGACGCCGCTGTGACCGACCTGCTCCACCTCCACCACGCCCGGATGATCGGCCTCGACCCCGACTCCGAACGGATGTGCCTGCGCCTGGCCCGGGCCCTCGCCCAGCAATCACGCCACCAGGAAAAGAGCAGACCGTGCGGTTCCACGAACCGGCGCGCCGCGCCGCCGACCACATAGCGCAGCAGTTGCACGCGCCTCCTCCCACCGGCGTGTACACCCCGTCCCTGACCGGCGACGGAGCTGCCGGTGTCGCGCTCCTGCACATCGAACGGGCCCTCGCCGACGGCGGCTGGGCACCTGCCCACCACTGGCTGACCGCCGCAGTCGGCAACGGACTCGCCATCCGCACCGGCAGCGGCCTCTACCACGGCGTGGCCGCGATAGCATTCGCGCTCCACCCCACCAGCGCCCATCCCGGATACGCGGCCGCCCGCGCCACCTGCGACAGCGCCGTACAGACCATCACCCGCCGCAAACTCCACCAAGCCCGCCACCGCCTCAGCTCAGGCCAGCGCCCCGACGTCGGCGAATACGACCTGATCAGCGGACTCACCGGTCTGGGAGCACACCTGCGCCGCCATGATCCCACCGGTGACCTCATCGAAGACGTCCTCACTTACCTCGTGCTCCTCACCCAGCCCGTGAACGGCCTGCCCGGCTGGTGGACTGAAGCGACACCCGGACGCGCCGAGGGCCATCCGCCCGGTGGCCACGCCAACCACGGGATCGCCCACGGCATCACCGGAGTCCTGGCACTGCTGAGCCTCGCCCTGCGTGACGGCCTGACCGTTCCCGGCCAGTGCGAGGCAATCGAGACGATCTGCGCCTGGCTCGACACCTGGCAGCAAGACCACCACGGACACCCTTGGTGGCCCGAAACAGTGTCGCTCGACGACATCAGACGTGGCCAGCCGACACAACACCGGCCGCCCCGGCCGTCCTGGTGCTATGGCACGCCCGGCATCAGCAGGGCGATGCAACTCGCCGCCCTGGCCACCGGCGACCTCGCCCGAGCCGTGCTCGCCGAATCCGCCGTGATCGGCTGCCTCACCGACCCCCGCCAGATCGGGCTGATCATCGACCGCGGTCTCTGCCACGGCGCCGCCGGCCTCCACATGACCGTCGCCAGCATCGCCGCCGACACCCCCACACCACTTCCCGACACCGCGAACCTGCTCCTGCGCCAACGCGCCCACCCAGCCGAGCCGACCGGGTTCCTCACCGGCAGCGCCGGGCACGCCCTCGCCCTGCACGCCCTCTCCGCCTGCAAGCCACCCACGACGACCTGGGACACCGCCATGCTCCTGCGCTGACAGCGAAGGGACCTACCCCCATGCGACTTGACGGAGACTGGCACCAGGCCAACCTCACCTTCACCGACCCCGACGACGCCGAACATCTCGCGGCCACCCGCATCGCCCCCGCCCTGCGCGACGCCGAGACAGGCGGAGCCGTCACCTCCTGGTGGTTCGCCCGCAAACAACAATGGAGAATCCGGTACCAGGCCACCAGCGATACAGCAGCCGACACCGTCTGGGCCGCGCTCGCCGCGCCGGGCCCATGGTCGGCGACCACCAGCGTGTACGAGCCCGAAACGCACGCCTTCGGCGGCATTGCAGGCATGCACGCGGCCCACGCCCTGTTCCACGCCGACAGTCACCACATCCTCGACCCCACCCACGACCGCAGCGACCGGCGGGAACTCACCATCCTGCTGTGCACCGCGATGATGCGGGCCGCCGGACTCGACTGGTTCGAACAAGGCGACATCTGGGCCCGTATCGCCGACCTCCGGCCACCGGCCGACCTCCCCAGCCCCACCCGATGGGCCTCCTTCAAAACCGTCACCCGCAGGCTGCTCACCGCTAATACCAGCCCCCTCCGCGCGAGCGGATCCCTGACCTACGCCGCCGACCGGTTCACCGCCTTCGAGCAGGCCGGTGCCACCCTGGAGGAACTCAACTACGACGGCACCCTGACCCGGGGCCTGCGCGCGGTCATCGCCCACCACATCATCTTCGCCTGGAACCGCCTCGGCCTCCCCACACCAACACAGGCAGCCATCGCCCAAGCCGCCAAAGAAGTAATCCTCGACGAATCGGGGGTCGAAGTACAGCGGAACGACAACGTCCGCTAAGCCTGTACGCGCAGGTCAATCGTGACGGCTGACGCCGAGACAAGGGCTTTGCGGACGTTCTCGCTCCATCGGACTGCCATAGTGAGCGGGCTCCAGCGGCCGGAGGGCTAGCTGGCGGGCAGGCGGGGGCGCGGGGCGGCCCATGACCAGGTCGGCGGCGCTGGGAAACAGTCCACGCAGGCGTCGTTGATCCGGTAGAAGGCGGCGGTGCCGACGCGGTCGCCCAGCACTAGGAGCGTCGGGCCAGGCATGGTCCGCAGCGTTTCGTGCCCGGCCTGTGGCGGCGGTGATTGGGTTGGGATGGCCGCCGTCTCGGGTGATGGCCGTTATCGTGGGTGGTCCTGCGTGGGGCGGTCGGGTGCTCCCGCTGGTGCCCGGCCGCGACCGGTCGGGGCTGCGGCCAGGCACCGTGGGGCGGTGGTCGCACCTGCGGCTGCGCCGTTCTCGGGCGCGGCTTTGCCATGGTCGCGTCGACGCCGGTTTTCTGCCTGTGTGGACCGAGCGATTGGTGACATCACTCAATCGATTACGGCGGGTATCGAAGTGAACTCGTTGAGTGCATGATCGGGTAGCGTTACTTCGAGATCGAAAGGACCACCTGGATCATGCGTGCATCGCCATCCGGGCGGCTGGGGGTCACCAGCGCCGCCCTCACCGTCCTGCTATCCGCCCTCACCGTCGCCGCCCCGCCCTCCACAGCGGCCGACGACCGCTACAACACCGGCTATCCCCCGATCGACACGTGGGTCCGGATCAAGTCAGAGGGCTCTCACAAGTGCATGACCGTTGAAGGCGACAGCGCCGCCTCCGGCGCCCGCATCGTCCAAGCACCCTGCGACCCCTCACGGGCCAGCCAGCGCTTCCGCGAATCCGGGGACGCCGAGCGGATCATGACCAACTACGGCAAGTGCCTCAACGTTGCCGATAACTCCAGCCACGACGGCGCCTTCATCATCCAGTGGGACTGTGGCGGATACGAGAACGAGAAGATGTACACCACAAGTGGGGGCGTGAACAGGGGGTTCAGGATCGGAACACGAATGCGTCACCCCAACCCCTACCTGCAATTCCGTTGGCGTAGCGACGAGGACGGCCAACCTCTTGTCCAATACACTCGCGATCTTGAGACGCCCTGGCAGAAGTGGTTCTGGAAGCGGGCATAGCACCCTCGGCGCGGACCGCGATGACCTGGCCCGGATGATGTTCACCCTGGGTGGGATGGTCCGGGTGCTGGGGGATGTCTCGGCGGAGCGCAAGGCGGAGATCTACACGGCGCTCAAGCTGCGGTTGATCTACCATCCGGGCAAACGAAAAGTGCTGGTCAGCTCTCAGCTAGACCAGCACTCCATCGGCGAAACGAACGTGTCCGAGGGGGGACTTGAACCCCCATACCCCTCACGGGGCACTAGCACCTCAAGCTAGCGCGTCTACCTATTCCGCCACCCGGACAGTGGTGCCTGGCACGTGGGGCTTGCCCGCGTCGGCGAACTTAGACTAGCAAACGTTCCGGGGTGCGGCATCCACGATTCCTTCGGCAAGATGAGGACGCCGGCTACGACGGGTTTCCGGATGCGAAGTACAGAGGTGGACGCTGTGAGTGGTGAGAACGAGGTCGTCGAGCTGTGCCGGGATCTCATCCGTATCGATACCTCCAACCCCGGGGACGACAGCGGGCCGGGGGAGCGGGTGGCGGCGGAGTACGTCGCCGCGAAGCTGGCCGAGGTCGGGGTCGAGTCGCGGATTCTGGAGAGTCGTCACAAGCGGGCGAGTGTGGTGGCCAGGATCGAGGGGACCGATCCGGGCCGGGACGCGCTTTTGCTGCACGGGCACCTGGACGTGGTGCCGGCGGAGCCTGGTGACTGGCGGGTCCATCCGTTCTCGGGTGAGGTCGAGGACGGGTGCGTCTGGGGCCGGGGCGCGGTCGACATGAAGAACATGGACGCGATGATTCTCGCGGTGATGCGGGATCGGCTGAGGAGCGGCCGTCGTCCGAGCCGGGACGTGGTGTTGATGTTCACGGCCGATGAGGAGGCCGGCGGCGGCCTGGGTGCCCGTTGGCTGGTGGAGAACCACCGGGAGCACTTCGACGGCTGTACGGAGGCGATCGGCGAGGTCGGCGGCTTCAGCGTGAGTCTGGACGAGCGGCGTCGCCTGTATCTGATCGAGACGGCGGAGAAGGGCATCGCCTGGCTCAAGCTGACCGCGACCGGCCGGGCCGGGCACGGATCGATGATCAACAATGAGAACGCGGTGACAGAGCTCGCGGCGGCGATGGCCAGGATCGGCCGGTACGAGTGGCCGATCCGGATGACCAAGACGGTTCGGACCTTCCTGGACGAGGTGAGTGCGGCTCTCGGTGTCGAGCTCGATCCCGATGACCTTGAGGCGACGGTGGCCAAACTCGGCCCGATGGCTCGACTAATCGGGGCAACATTGAGAAATACCACTAACCCCACCATGTTGGAGAGCGGATATAAGGTAAACGTCGTTCCGCAGACCGCGACCGGACATGTCGACGGGCGCTACCTTCCCGGCTACGAGGATGAGTTCTTCAAGCAGCTCGACGAGTTGCTCGGGCCCAATGTCACCCGTGAGTTCGTGGTTCACGACATCGCGCTCGAAACGGACTTCGACGGCCCGATCGTCCAGGCCATGACCACAGCCCTGCTGGAGGAGGACCCGGACGGGCGTGCGGTGCCGTACTGCCTCTCCGGGGGGACGGACCTCAAGTCGTTCAACGCCCTCGGCATCAGGGGATTCGGATTCGCGCCGCTTAAGCTACCGGCGGATCTGGATTTTTCGGGAATGTTCCATGGAATTGATGAGCGTATTCCCGTCGAATCCCTTCAATTCGGTACAAGGGTTCTTGACCGGTTCCTGGATCTCGCCTGAGTTTTTCCGGGGAATTTCATTGCCTTAACAGCCCGTGCTGCTACTGTAACTTTCCGTTCAGGGGCTACGTCTTCAAGACTGATTGAAGGCGTGGCCCGCGGATCGCATCGGGGAGTGCATGTGGCACCGGAGCCAGGACAGCGGAGGCAGGCGACGACGCCTTCTCGCGCTGTACGGCTTGCGCGCCGTCTCCTCGTGATGGGTGGCCTGATCGCCGCCGGCTGGCTCCTCAGCGGTTCCACAGCGCATGCTGAGCAGGTCCAGTCGCCCGCGACAGCGATCACCGAGGTCAACAGAGTCGTTGACCGGTCCTGTGAGATTCCCGGGGCACGTTGCGAGGGGCGGGAGACGACTTCCGATCCCGAGCATTCGGCCGTCACCGAGGCGAAGACCTTGTCATCGCCGATCGACGGTGTGGTGTCCTCCGCGGCCGAAGCCATGGCCGGTCGTGGTGTCGACGGCATCACGAGTCAGCGGACCCCTGGCTTTCCCGAGTCTCCACCGACCAATCACACCACCGACGTAGGCGGAGCCTTGCCGCAAACAGGTGGTGGTTCCGGCCATTTCGGTCCGGCGATGGGTGATTCCGCACGGTCGGGTCGCACCGTGCCGTCATTGGTCGTGCTCACCCCGGTGGCATGGCACATCCCCCCGGTCGTCCGCACGGCTGCGGACGAGCCGTCCTTCTCCCCCGACTGACCTTGCGTACCTAGCGACCCGTCCATGTGGCACGGGTCGGGGCGGAGCACGCCTTCACACGGCATCTCCGTGCGGGTCAAGCGTCACTTCATATTCCCGAGACACCGGGCCGACCCATCCCGGCGGATCGCGGGTGCCCACTCGGGCTGAACCTCGTGTGCCACACGCGGGCTCAGCCTGACGACAAGGCACGAAAAGTCAGGTTCTTCTTCCCCCAAATTACAAGGAGCATCAACCATGCGAACGTGGGCAAAGGGCACTGGTGCCCCTGCGGCTCTGCTCGCTGCGAGCGTTGTGGCCCTCGGCGCCGCTCCGGCCTACGCCGACACCTCCGGCAACAACTCCATCGGCGGTGGCAACCAGCTCAACCTCCCCATCTCCATCCCCCTCGACCTCAGCGGGAACGCCATCGGAGTGGCCGGGGACTCGGCCGCCTCCTCCACTGGTGGCGCCACCGTCCGCAACAGCGGAGGCGGCGGCATTCCCGGGGAGACCTCCGGGAGGAACAGCGTGCTCGGCGGCAACCAGGTGAACGCCCCGATCAGCTTGCCCGTCAACGCCTGTGGCAACGCCATCGCGATCTTCGGTGAGTCGAGCGCCGGATGCAAGGGCGGCTCGTCGGTGCGGAGTGGAGGCGGTGGCGGGGCCGGAGGCAACTTCACCACCGGCGAGAGCGGAATCCTCGCGGGCAACCAGATTCTCGCCCCGATCAGCGCACCCGTCAACGCCTGTGGCAACGCCATCGCGATCTTTGGTGAGTCGTCCTCGCACTGCCGGGGCGGTTCCGAGGTCAGGAACACCGGCGGCGGCCCCGGCGGGAACGAGACGACGGGCCGGTCCGGGGTGGCCGGCGGTAACCAGGTGGTGGCCCCGATCAGCGCGCCTCTCGGCATCTGCGGTAACACCGCGGCCGTGGCCGGAGAGGCGTTCTCCGGCTGCAGGGGCGGGGCGACCGTGAAGAACACGGGGGGTACCCCGACCTACCAGCGCACCCCGGCTCGCGCCGCCGTGCCCGGTCCCGGGGCGGGCGGAAACGCCACCGAGGGTCGCTCGGCCGCCGCAGGCGGCAACCAGGTCGTCGCACCGGTCGGCCTTCCGATCAATGTGTGCGGAAACGGCGTCGGGAACGCTCCAGGCCCGATCACCTGCCCGGGTGGCGCCACGGCCGAGAACGGTCCCGGCGCGGGCGCCGGCGGCAACACCACCACCGGACGCTACGGCGCGATCTCCGGTAACCAGGTGGTCGCCCCCGTGACCGCACCCGCGAACATCTGCGGCAACGCGGCCGCTCTCCTTGGGGAGGCGTTCGCCGAGTGCAAGGGCGGCGCCGAGGTCAAGAACGGCGGCGGAGGGGCCGGCGGAAACACCACGACCGGCAAGTCTGGGGTGATCTCCGGTAACCAGGTGATCGCGCCGATCACCGCGCCGGTCAACGCGTGCGGCAACGCGGTGGCGGCGCTGGGCTTGGCCGACGCCCACTGCAAGGGCGGCTCGAAGGTGACGACCGGCCCCGGTGGCGGATGGAACACCACCTCCGGACAGTCCGGTGTGGCCGCCGGTAACCAGGTGATCGCGCCGATCACGGCGCCGGTCAACGCGTGTGGCAACGCGGTGGGCGCACTCGGCGACGCGGGGGCGGGATGCCTCGGCGGCGCACTCGTCGGCAAGCCCGACACCCCGCTTGCGCAGGCCGCTCGCTGGGCGAAGGAGTTCCACCGCACCGGCAACCCCTCGACCGGCGTCCTTCCGGCGCTTCCCCTGGTTCCCGCCACCGGCGGCCTGGCCACGCTGAAGGGGGTGGCATCCCAGCCGATGCGTGCGGGGGCGCTCCCCGAGGTCCCGGTGATCGGCGGGGCCGGCGGCATGCTCGGCCTGCCGGAGCTGCCGGTGGTCCCCGGAATGTCCGGTGCCCAGGAGGCCCCTGGTACTCAGTCCGCCCGACAGGGTGCACAGGAGCTCAGGCCCACGCCCAGGCGGGGCGGCGGGCTGCCCGCCCTGGCTCCGGTTCAGCAGGCCGCCGGCTCCCTCCCGGTCTCCGGCGCGGTGCGGAACGCGGCGACCACGCTTCCCGTCGGCAACCTGGGGCTGATGAGCGCCGAGCAGCCGGCCGGGGCCGCGGGGATGGGGCTCGGTTCGCTCATCGCCCTGGCGCTGGGCTCGGCGCTGGCGCTCACCGCCAGCCTGATCAACGGCTCTCGCCGGTTCCGCTTCGGCCGTCGGTGAGACCGGCACCCGCTGAAGTGATGTGAGGTACCTGTCCGTGTCGAGGGCCAAGAGGGGGACTCCGACGCGGGCAGGGCTCACCCGGCACAGCCGCCGACCACAACAGCCCTGGCTCCAGGCACCTGCGGCAGGGGATCGCAAAGACGCTTTGCTCGTTTCGGGGGCGCGGCCCGAGGCGAGCAAAGCCTTTTTGATTTCCGGATATCAGGGGATGTTCGTAGCACACCCGGTGATGGGGGGCTACCAGGTCTTCCACGCTTTATCGGCATCGCTATGCACCCACCGCTGGGCACACAACGGGGGGATGTATGTCTGCATGGCGAAGGAGCCGTCGCGGACTGGGTCTAGACCGGGACGGTCTTCCAGCGACGCTGGCGGTGGCGGGGGTGATGGCGGGGGTCGTGCTCATTCCCACGACCCTGGACGCCCTGGTGGACGGCCGGGCCAAGATCAGTGTCGGCGCGGTGTTCACGGTCAGCGGATTCAAGTTCACCCCGAACCCCGAATGGCAGGTCGATCTCAGCCGCTCCTACTCCGGGCGGCAGAGCGTGCTCATCGACGGGGCGGCCACCTATCGGATCTACGGCTTGCGCGGAGTGAGGTCCGTCGTCGAGGCATATCGTGAGGCCGTCCGCCGGTTCGAGGCCACCACTCCGGGTGTGGTTTCCGGCGACCCGCGCTCTTTCGTCACGTCCGGGGGATTGGCGGGCTTGAGCGGGATGATCGTCGGGGTGAGTGTTTCCGGGCGGCTGTCGGTGGTGTTCACCGGGAACAGAGCCCTGGTCACCGTCTTGACCGTGCCGCCCAGGCCGGCGTGTTCGCGGCTGCTGGAGCAAGCCGATCAGATGACCTTCTCGGTGCGGACGGCGGCGAAGTGACCGCCGCCTCGGCCGGATGCGTGCGGTACGGCTTGCGTGACATCCCCTCCAGAGGCTTGCGTGAGATCCCCTCCAGAAGGGTGGGGTGAAGTGGCCTCTGTGATGGACGCGCCGCGTGCGGGAGGGTTTCTCCGTCCACGGCGCCATGCGTTCTGGCTGTACCTCATCGTCCTCGCTCTCGGCGGCTCGTCGATCGGGGGTTCGCTGGCCCGCCGGGCGTCGGAGGCCCCGACCGGCGCGTTTCTGCTGGAGATCGCGCTTTACACGCTCTGGCTCGCCCCGGCGCTGTGGTTCATCCACCGGCTCGACCTGTTCGAATGCGAGCCGCTCTCACTGGCCGCCGCCGCTTTCGTCTGGGGCGGTCTGGTCGCGACGGGCCTGGCGCTGACCGCCAACACCGCGTCTTTGTCGTTCCTGGCGAAGGTCGATCCGACCTTCGCGTCGGCATGGGGTCCGGCCGTCGCCGGCCCGACGACCGAGGAGACCCTCAAGATGATGGGGGTCATCGTGATCGTGCTGATCAACCGGAATCAGTTTGACCGGGTTCTGGATGGTTTCGTGTACGGCGCATTGGTCGGTCTGGGGTTCCAGTTCGTCGAGGACATGCTGTACGGGCTGGCGGCCGCGGCGCAGACCGGTGAGTCGTGGGTGAGCGCGGTCGTGATCAACTTCGTCCTGCGCGGTCTGGTCAACGGGCTCTGGACGCACGCGGCCTGGACGGCGATCGCCGGCGCGGGGGTCGCCTGCTTCGTCACCCGCCGCGAACTGTCCCGGTGGAAGCGGGTGACCGTCGCGACCTGCCTTTTCCTGGTCGCCTGGTTCCTGCACTTCCTGAACAACTCTCCGCTCTTTCCCATGCTGTTCGGGCAGGAGAGCGGGCTTCTCACCATCGCGCAGGTTATTTTCAACGGCCTGGTTACGTTGTCGGTCGGTGTGGCGATCTATCGTCGTGCGGTGAAGCTGGAGTACGGCTGGTTCGCCGAGGTGGTACGTGATGACATCGGGAATGCTTTGATCAGTGAGGCGGAGGTGGCGGAACTGGCGACCAACGGAAGCCGGCGTCGCGCGGTACGGCGTGCGGCGATCCGGGGTGGTCGCCGGGCGGCGCGGCTGCAGCGGCAGCTACAGCAGGCTCAGATCGCCTACGGCGTGGCGAAGGCCCGCCGCAGGGAGTCGGCTGTGATAGAGGAGAGGCAGCTGATAGAGGAGATCAAGAAGGAGATCAGAGAGTTCGGACGGCGCGGATGACTTTGCGGCGTAGCCACACCCGGCGGCTGCCGTCCGGATACAGTCGCAGGCGGTCGAGCTCCCAGTCGCCGTACTCGGCATGCTCGGTCAGTATCTGCCGCGCGGCGTCTCTGGACATCTCACGCGGTAGGCGGAGTACCAAGTACGAGTACTCAAGCACTGGGCATAATCTCCTGGGGGTGTGGAGGGGAGTCTTACCCCCGCAGGTCTTCTATTCTGCGTCCTGGGGGCTCTACCCGGAAGAGCCTGATAGCGAGGGCGCCGGATCGGGTAAGGAAGGGAAGTCCCCGGGGACAGTGGGGCAAGGGATGGGGAACCGCTCCACCAGGAGTGGGCCATGGTAGGTCCGGCTCAGGGTATTGACAGAGAGCAGCGAGGTAGGAAGCAGCGTGCCAGCTAAAAACGGCAACGCCGGAGGGACCCGCTTGGTGATCGTCGAGTCGCCGGCGAAAGCGAAGACGATCGCGGGATACCTCGGTCGCGGCTTCGTCGTGGAGTCGAGCATCGGCCATATCCGCGACCTACCGGAGAAGGCCGATGACATTCCGGCCAAGTTCAAGGAGCAACCGTGGGCCCGGCTGGGCGTGAATGTGGACCACGAGTTCGAGCCGCTCTATGTAGTCAACACCGGAAAGAAAGCCCAGGTCAAGAAACTCAAGGACCTTCTTAAAGAAGCCGACGAGCTCTATCTGGCCACGGACGAGGACCGTGAGGGCGAGGCGATCGCCTGGCATCTGCGCGAGGAGCTCAAGCCCAAGGTGCCGGTCCGCCGCATGGTCTTCCACGAGATCACGCCGGAGGCGATCCGGCACGCGGTGGAGAACCCGCGGGATCTGAATCTGCGGCTGGTGGACGCCCAGGAGACGCGTCGTATCCTGGACCGGCTCTACGGATATGAGGTCAGCCCGGTCCTGTGGCGGAAAGTCAGGTCGCGCCTCTCGGCGGGGCGGGTTCAGTCGGTGGCGACCCGGCTGGTGGTGGAGCGCGAACGCGAGCGTATGGCGTTCACGTCCGCCTCGTACTGGGATCTGCAGGCGCAGTTCGAGACGATTGACGTCGGTCCGGATGCGGATCTGCGGACCTTCGCCGCCACGCTGACGGGCCTGGACGGCAGGCGGATCGCGCAGGGCAGGGATTTCACGAGTTCCGGGACGCTCAAGGGGACCGGTGTCCTGCATCTGGACGAGGCTGCGGCGGGCGCGCTGGCCGGGCGGTTGAGCGGTGCCTCGTTCGTCGTCTCGAGTGTCGAGCGCAAGCCGTACAAGCGCAGCCCGTACGCGCCGTTCCGCACGACCACCCTTCAGCAGGAGGCGAGCCGCAAGCTCGGCTTCTCCTCGAAGTACACGATGCAGGTCGCTCAAGGCCTGTACGAAGAGGGATATATCACCTACATGCGTACGGACAGCGTGACGCTGTCCGAAACGGCGATCTCCGCCGCACGCAGCCAGGCGAGGAAGCTGTACGGCGCCGACTACGTCCCGGCCAAGCCGCGGATCTACGCCGGCAAGGTGAAGAACGCCCAGGAGGCGCACGAGGCGATCCGTCCCGCCGGTGAGTCCTTCCGGACCCCGGGCGAGGCGGGCCTGTCCGGGGACAAGTTCCGGCTGTATGAGCTGATCTGGCAGCGTACGGTCGCCTCACAGATGACCGACGCGGTCGGTGAGTCCGTCTCGGTGAAGGTGGCCGGGACGTCGAGCGAGGGTGAGCAGGCCGAGTTCAGCGCGTCCGGACGCGTGATCAAGTTCTACGGGTTCCTCAAGGCCTACGTGGAGGGCGCGGACGACCCGTCCACGGATCGGGACGACCAGGAGCGCAGGCTGCCCCCGCTCACCGAGGGCGAGGCGCTGAACGCGCAGGAGCTGAGCGTGGAAGCCCACGCCACCCGGGCCCCGGCGCGCTACACCGAGGCGTCGTTGATCAAGGAGCTTGAGGATCGGGAGATCGGCCGTCCGTCGACCTACTCCAGCATCATCGGCACGATTCTCGCCCGGGACTACGTCTTCAAGAAGGGCACCGCCCTGGTGCCCACCTTCCTCGCCTTCGCGGTGGTGAATCTGCTCGAACGGCATTTCGGGCATCTGGTCGACTACGAGTTCACCGCACGGATGGAGGAGTGCCTCGACTCGATCGCCCGTGGTGAGGCCGAGCGTGTCCCGTGGCTGCGCCGCTTCTACTACGGCGAGAACGGTGAGGAGGGGCTGAAGGAGCTGGTGACCAACCTCGGGGAGATCGACGCCCGCGAGGTGAGCTCCGTCCCGATCCGGGACTCCGACATCGTGGCGCGGGTGGGCCGTTACGGGCCGTACATCCAGCGGGGTGACGCGGAGCAGCGGGTCAACATCCCCGAGGACATGGCCCCGGACGAGCTGACCGCGGAGAAGGCCGAGGAGTTGATGTCCAGGCCGAGCGGCGACAACGTGCTCGGTGTGGATCCCGCGACCGGCCATGAGATCGTCGCCAAGTCCGGCCGGTTCGGCCCGTACGTCACGGAGATCCTGCCGGAGGAGGTCTCGGCCAAGCGGGGCGCGCCCAAGCCGCGGACCGCGTCGCTGCTCAAGACCATGTCGCTGGAGACGGTCACGCTGGAGGACGCGCTCAAGGTGCTCTCGCTTCCCCGTCTCCTGGGTGAGCTGGACGGCGAGCCGGTGACCGCACAGAACGGTCCTTATGGTCCTTATGTGACCAAGGGGAAGGAATCTCGCTCGCTCGCCTCGGAGGAAGAGCTCTTCACGGTCACGGTCGAGCGGGCCAAGGAGCTGTTCGCCCAGCCCAAGACCCGGGGGCGTGGCCGGGCCGCGGCCGCGCCACCCCTGCGTGAGCTGGGGGACGACCCCAACTCCAAGCAGCCCGTGGTGGTGAAAGAGGGCAGATTCGGCCCTTATGTCACCGATGGTGAGACCAACGCCTCGCTCCGCAAGGGCGACGTGGTCGATGAGATCACGATCGAGCGGGCGGCCGAGCTGCTCGCCGAGCGGCGGGCCCGTGGACCGGCGACACCGAAGAAGTCCGCGGCCAAGAAAGCGACGACCGGTAAAGCGACGGCAAAGAAACGGACCGCGGCAAAGAGCTGACGACCACGTTTTTTCAGGATGGAATTGAGGCGCCGAGAGCTTTGTCGTAATACCCTCGATGCGCGACCGGGCGGGTGAACCCCGCTTGATCGCGCATCGTAACCCCACCAACCCCCTGGATACGCTGACAGTATGACCACACCGGGTCGGGCAGCCGCACGTCGAAAGCCGCCCCATGTCTTGACATTCACGTCGTTTCGCCGACTGTGGATTGCGATGTCGCTGTGCAGTCTCGGGGACTGGCTCAACTTCCTCGCGCTGCAGGCCTTGGCGATCGGAATCACGGCGCAGAGCAGCTACGCGGTTCAAGGTCTGGCGGTCGGCGGTGTGCTCGCGGTCAAGATGCTGCCCGCGATCCTCCTCGGCCCGCTCGCCGGCGCGGTGGCCGACCGGTTCGACCGCCGTAAGACGATGGTCGTCGGAGATCTCCTCCGATTCTCACTGATCCTGTCGATTCCGATCGTGGGTTCGATTCTGGGGCCGACCCCGGGCAGTCTGCAGTGGCTGCTGGTCGCCACCTTCCTCGTCGAGTGCGTGAACCTGTTCTGGGTGCCGGCCAAAGAGGCCACCGTCCCGAACCTGGTCCCCAAGGAGCGGCTGGAGGAGGCCAACCAGTACGGGCTCCTGGTCACGTACGGCTCCGCGCCGGTGGCCGGTGGACTGTTCGCGATCCTCGCCCTCGTCTCCGGGCTTCTCGCCTCGGCCCTGCCGTTCCTCTCGGACAACCGGGCGTACCTCGCGCTCTACATCAACGCACTCGCGTTCCTCGCCTCAGCGATCGTCATCTCCACGATCAAGGGGATCCCGGGCGGCAGGCAGGGCGACATCTCCACCCCCTCGGTGCTCAAGCAGATCTTCGAGGGCTGGCGGTTCGTCGGCCGGACCCCGGTGGTCCGCGGATTGATCATCGGCATGCTCGGGGCGTTCGCCGCCGGTGGCGCGGTGATCGGCGTCGCCACCCTCTGGGTGGGTGCGCTCGGCGGGGGCGACGCGGCGATCGGTGTCCTGTTCGGCGCGGTCTTCCTGGGGATGGCCGTCGGGATGTTCTTCGGGCCGCGGATGCTGCGCGAGCTCTCCCGGCGCCGCCTCTTCGGCCTGTCGATCATCGTCGCGGGGATGACGCTCGCGCTGATCGCGCTGATTCCCAATCTGCCCGTCGTGGTCATGCTCACGGTCGTGCTCGGCATCTGCGCGGGGACCGCCTGGATCACCGGCTACACCATGATCGGTTTGGAGGTCAGGGACGAGCTGCGCGGCCGTACCTTCGCCTTCCTCCAGTCGATGGTCCGGGTCACCCTCCTGCTGGTCGTCTCGGTGTCGCCGATCCTCGCCGCGCTCGTGGGGCAGCACAACCTCAGGCTCGGCCGGGAGACGCTGTACCACTTCGACGGCACGAACCTGGTGATGCTCGTCGCCGCGGTCCTCGCCGCCGGGGTGGGCATCCTGGCCCTCCGGCAGATGGACGACCGCAGGGGTGTGCCCCTGGTGTCGGACGTCTTGGCGGCGGTGCGCGGCGTGCCGTACGAAGTCCCAGGTCAGGATGTCGGCCGGGGCTTGTTCATCGCCTTCGAGGGCGGTGAGGGGTCGGGCAAGACGACCCAGTCCAGGCTGCTCGCGATCTGGCTTCGCGATCAAGGCTTCGACGTCACGCAGACCCGGGAGCCGGGCGCGACCAAGGTCGGCATGCGTCTGCGCGCGATCCTGCTCGACGCGACCCATCAGGGGCTCTCCGCGCGTGCCGAGACCATGCTGTACGCCGCCGACCGGGCGGAGCACGTGGAGAAGGTCATCGTTCCCGCACTTCAGCGCGGCGGGATGGTGATCACGGACAGGTTCGTCGATTCCTCGCTCGCCTATCAGGGAGCGGGCCGCGCCATGGACATCCGCGAGGTCGCCAAGGTGAACCTGTGGGCGACCGGGGGGCTCGTACCCGATCTCACGATTCTCATCGACGTACCGCCTTCGGTGGGTTTGGCGAGGTTCGCCTCCCCGGCCGATCGGATCGAGTCCGAGCCGCTGGACTTCCACGAGCGGGTGCGCGCCGAGTTCCGCGCGCTGGCCGCGGCCGACCCCGACCGGTATCTCGTGGTGGACGGCACCTTGGCGGCCGAGGAGATCTCCCGGCGGATCCAGGATCGGGTCCGCGAGATCCTGCCCGATCCGGTGCCTTCGGAGTCCGAGGACGTCACCAGCACCATGCCCGCCATCCGCGACTGAGGGATGCGGCGTTTTCCCGAGAGCTTAGGGTGAGACGGTGAGCGTCTTCGATGATCTGATCGGGCAGGACCGTGTCGTCGGGCTGCTCAGGGGTGCCGTCGAGGCCGCATCCGACGTCCTCGCGGGCGGGCCGGGGAGCGGGATGACGCACGCCTGGCTCTTCACCGGACCCCCGGGGACGGGGAACTCGACGGCGGCACGGGCCTTCGCCGCCGCGCTGCTGTGCGAGTACGGCGGCTGCGGCCACTGCGATTCCTGCCATCAGGTCCACATCGGGTCCCATCCCGACCTGGAGATCGTCCAGCCGCAAGGGCTCTCCTACGGCGTCAAGCAGACCCGCGATCTGATCTTGCGTGCGGCCGGTACCGCCACAACCGGCCGGTGGCGGGTCGTCCTGTTCGAAGACGCCGACCGGGCCACCGAGCAGGCGGCGAACGCGCTGCTCAAAGCGATCGAGGAACCTCCGCCAAGGACCGTGTGGCTGCTCTGCGCCCCGTCTCCCGACGACATGATGATCACTATTCGGTCGCGGTGCCGGGTGGTGACGCTCCGGGTTCCGTCCGCGGACGCGGTCGCCGAGACGCTGGTGCTTCGGGACGGTGTGGCGCCGGAGACGGCGCTGTTCGCCGCGCGTGCCGCGCAGGGACACATCGAACGGGCCCGCAGGCTCGCGCTCGACGACGACGTACGGCTGCGCCGCGAGGCCGTACTCTCCCTGCCGCGATCCCTGGCGGGCGTCGCCGACTGCATAGTCGCGGCGGAGCGGCTGGTGAAGACCGCCGAGGCCGAGGCGGCGTCGGCGACGGCGACGCTGGACGAGGCGGAGGCCGCCTCGCTGCGGCAGGTGTACGGGGAGGGTTCGTCGGGCAAGGGGCTCGGCCGGGGGCTCGTCCGCGGCGGTGCGGGGGCGATGAAGGAGCTTGAGGACCGGCAGAAGTCCCGGGCCACCAGGATCAAGCGCGACTCGCTCGACTCGGCGCTGCTCGATCTGGTCGCCTTCTACCGTGACGTGCTCGCCGTGCAGTTCGGCGCGCCGGTGGAGCTGGCCACCGGGGATCGCCGCGGTGACCTCGAAGCCCTCGCGGCGACGTCGACCCCGGAGGAGACGCTGTGCCGCATCGATGCGATCGTGCTGTGCCGGGAACGGCTCGGGCGAAACGTCAATCCGCAGATGGCGGTGGAGGCGATGACTTTGTCGCTTCGTTCACCGCGGCAGGCAACTTTGCCGTAATGCCTGCGTCTCTTGGGTATGCAGGCCGAAACTCCCACTATGGATGTTGATAAACCCCCGGAGGCGGATACCCCGGTCGCGCGCTTGTACGCCGAGCACGCGCTGGGGTTGATGCGTCTGGCGTTGGTCATGGTGGGAGACAAGGAGACGGCGGAGGATGTCGTCCAAGAGGCGTTTCTCGGTCTGCACAGGCGATACAGCGCGCTCCGCGATCCCGACAAAGCGGTCGTGTATCTGCGAAGCGCGGTGATGAACGGCGCTCGGACGGTCCTCCGGAGGCGTCGGCTGCCCTGGATGTACGCCGGTGCCTACGAACCGCCGGTCTGGTCGGCCGAGTCGGAGGCGATCCTCGGAGACGAGCGGCGTTCGGTGATGAAGGCCCTCCATCGGCTGCCCCGGCGGCAACGCGAAGCCCTGGTCCTGCGTTACTACGCCGAGCTGTCGGAGGAGGAGACAGCGAAGGTGATGGCCGTGAGCCGCGGCACAGTGAAATCGACGACATCCCGGGCCCTTGCTGCGCTCGGCCGTCTCTTGGAGGGGGAGCGATGAGCGACATGATCGATCGTCTACGCGATGCGGCCAACGCCGTGGGCGAGACACTGCAACCCCGGGACGTGCCGCCCCTGAAGTTGGTGGTGAAGCGCCGCCCTCGCAGAATGCTCGTCATGCCGATCGCCGTCGTGGTTTCGGCGGCGGCCGTGGCGAGCATCGTGGTGGCGACTAACGTCACCGTGCCGGAGAACTCGGTTCAGGAAGCCCTCAGCAGCCAGCAGCCGGTCTTCGGGGCCATGCCCGACACGGCCGGCCCCAGGTTCTTCGTCGAGACCCTGGACAAGGGGCTGGGTATCAGGACGGCCGACAAGGGCGACGCCACCGGAAGCGTGCCCAACCCCGCGGCGGACGAGCGGTTCACCCAGGTTCAGGGGGCGTCGGACAATCGCACGTTCTACGCCGTCACCTCCACCCCCACCTGTGAATCAGGGCTGTACCGCCTCGAGGTCACCCAGGAGGGCGGCGTGGGATCCTTCTCCCGCCTGGATCTCACGCTGCCCAAGGGCACGGCGGTGACGAGCCTGGCGGTGAGCGGGGACGGAGGCAAGCTCGCCTACGGACTGCAGAGCTGCCAACCGAGCAAGCAGGAAACCCGGCTCGTCTTGGCGGATGTGGCCACCAAGAGCCTGCGCACCTGGGCGAGCCCGACCTTCGGCGACGTGTACGACGTCTCGATGAGCTCGGACGCGCGCTGGATCGCCTTCCGCAGCGTGCCGATGGCCGAGCGGGAGTCCGTCGCGGTGGTGACGGACCTCCCCGGTCAGGGCGCGGACACGGGCGGTGACTCCGGGTCGGTCGCGGCGGGGCAGACGAGTCTGTTCGCCCCGCAGGTCTGGGTCATCGACAGCTCGACGAAGAACAATGATCTTTCGAAGGGGCGCCTGGTGAAGCTGCCCACCTCGTTCCAGAAGATCTCCGGTGAGGTCACCGGGATCCGGATCACTCCGGACGGCCGGAGCTTCGTCGCCGCGGTCGGCGCGGCCCCTACTGCCAACACCCTCTCCCAACCCGCCCCTCAGCAGCCCAAAGCAGCCGATTCGTCGACGACCCCGTCGGGTCTCATCGAGTACTCGGCGCAGACGGGTGAACCGCGGCGCGTCGTGTACCAGGCGCCCGCCGGTGGCTCCGGGGGTTGGGATCTGGTCGACGCCGACGCCACCGGGCAGCGCCTTCTGGTGCGGCGCAACCACGAGTTCGGCTACGTCGAAGGTGGGGTTTTCCACCCGTTGACCGAGTCGACCGCGACCGGGATCGCCTGGTAACGGCACCTTCGGTGTGGTGGGACCGGATGGGGGCCCGGTCCCACCACACCGTGGCGGTGAACGCTGCCCGCAGGGTGGTTTCGCGCGTAGGCTGAGCGGAGCCGCAGGCGTGAGGACGGGAGCCGGCACCCATGGGCATGATCATGGCCGTGAGTTTCACTCGCTATGGACGGCTTTATTACCTGGATCCGGGTGCGCACAGTCCCAAGGTGGGGGACAAGGTCCTCGTGCCAACCGACAGCGGCCCCGAGGTCGCCGAATGCGTCTGGGCGCCGCAGTGGGTCTCCGAAGAGGTGGGCGACCTCCCGGTCTGCGCCGGGATCGCGGGCGACGAGCACCTCGCGCGCGACGAGATCAACCGACGGCGCCGAGCCGAGGTCCGCAGCGTCTCCAAGCGGCTGATCCGCAGGCACGAGCTGCCGATGAAGGTCATCGCGGTCGACTATCTCGACAAGGACAACGTCTTCACCGTCTACTTCTCGGCGCCGAGCCGGGTGGACTTCCGAGCCCTGGTACGGGACCTGGCCCGCAACCTCCGGGCCAGGGTCGAGCTTCGGCAGATCGGCCCGCGGGACGAGGCACGGCTCCAGGGGGGTATCGGCCCGTGTGGCCGTGATCTTTGTTGCGCGACCTTCCTGAAGGAGTTCGAGCCGGTCTCGGTCCGGATGGCCAAAGATCAGGACCTCCCCGTCAATCCGCTGCGGATCGCCGGGGCGTGCGGGAGACTCATGTGCTGCCTGAAGTACGAGCATCCGCTCTACATGAAGGCCCACGAGGAGATGCCGAAGGTGGGCGAACGGGTCGGCACTCCGGAGGGCGAGGGGACGGTTGTGGGGCGCAATGTTCCCTCGGACACGGTGACGGTCCGGCTTGACGACGGTGGCCGCCGCTGCGCGTGTCCCTCGGCGTCCGTCTGCTCGCCGCGCAGACAGCACGACGCCGTGTACTCCGGCGGTACCGAGGCCTGATGCGCGCCAACGGACCGCTACGTCTTCTCCTGCTGCTCGCGGTGGTGCTCTCCGTGGGCTGCACCAGCCCGGTCGAGCCGGTCAGGTCGCCGGCGAAGCCTCCGGTGCCCGCGCTGGCGCCGTACTACGCTCAGGAGCCGGCCTGGGTCGACTGTGACGACGGCTTCGAATGCGCCAAGATCCAAGTGCCGCTGGACTACGCGAAGCCGGAGGGAGAGCGCATTCACCTCTCGCTGATCCGGCTGCGGACCCACAGTGACCGGCGTATCGGCTCGTTGCTTCTCAATCCCGGCGGTCCGGGTGGATCGGGCATTCAGTACGCGCGTGCCGCGGCCACCGTGGTCAGCCCGGAGGTCCGCGAACGCTTCGACGTCGTGGGGTTCGACCCGCGTGGGGTCGGGGAGTCCACCCCGGTCCGGTGCCTCACCCCCGGGGAGATCGACTCCTACGTCGGGCTGGACGGCACCCCCGAGGAGGCGCACGAGGTTTCGGCGCTGGAGCGGGGGGCCAAGGCCTTCGCCGCCGGGTGCGCCGCGAAGTCGGCCAAGCTCCTGCCCCACGTGGGCACCGTGAACGCCGCCCGGGACATGGATGTGATCCGGGCGGTCGTCGGCGACCCCAAGCTCACCTACCTCGGCAAGTCGTACGGGACGCACTTGGGCGCGACCTATGCGGAGCTGTTCCCGTCGAATGTGCGCGCGCTCGTTCTCGACGGGGCGGTGGACCCCGCGCTCGCCCCGCTGGAGGTCAACTCCACCCAGGCAGAGGGGTTCGAGGTCGCCCTCCAGGCCTTCCTGGCGGACTGTTTCGAGGACGGCGCCTGCCCGTTCCGGAACCGTACGGCCGCCCCGGCGCTCGACGAACTCCACGAGCTGCTCCGCCAAGCCGACGCCAAGCCGCTCGGCAACAAGCTCGACGACGGGCGCGCGATCGGTGAGTCGTGGGCACTGCTCGGCATCGTGACGCCGCTCTACGACAAGAATTCCTGGCCCGCGCTGCGGGAAGCGATCAGGCAGGCCTTCGAAGGCGACGGCACCGGCCTGCTCCGGTTGGCCGACCTCCTGATCGACCGGCGCAAGGACGGAAGCTATTCAAACCAGACCGAGGCCAACATGGCCGTCAACTGCGTCGACAAACGCTACCCCCGGACCCGGGACGTGTTCGCGGGCGCGGCCGTGAAGGCGGCCCGCCAGGCTCCCAGGTTCGGTGAGTACGTGATGTGGGGGTCGCTGCCGTGCGCGTACTGGCCCGTCGAGGCGGCCGAGCACAAGCCGCTGACCGCCAAGGGGGCGGCGCCCATCCTGGTGGTCGGGACGGAGCGCGACCCCGCCACCCCGTTCCGCTGGGCCCAGGCGATGGCCTCCCAGCTCGCCTCCGGCAAGCTTCTCGCCTTCGACGGCGACGGCCACACCGCCTACCGGACCGGTTCCCGCTGCGTGGACGCCTCGATCGACCGCTATCTGATCTCGCTGGAGGTTCCCCCGGAGGGCACCCGGTGCCCAAAGATCACGGATTGACGAACGCACGCAATCACTACCGGGTCACCGAAGAGGGCGGGGTTGCCCTCCGGCCGGGGTTGGCCCGGGTAAGGCCTGGTACCGATCTATTGCTCACCACGACGGTCTTCAGCCGGCGCAGCATGAGGTGGCTTGAAGCCTCCCCCGCAGGGCGGCGTCCGTAGTGAAGGAGCCGGACCTGGGCGAGCCGGTCACGCTGCTCCTGGATCCCACGAGGTAATTGCCCCCGAGGGCCGCCCGGTGTCGTCGATGGCACCAGACGGCTTTCGCCTGATATGCAAATATACAAATGATACATAAATGGAGGAGAAGCATGGTCTCGGGTCTTCGTGACAACGATCATGGCGATTTCCAGGCGTTTTGACTGTTCATGCTCAAATGGAAATGTCGACAGTCGGGACGTTTTGCCGCAGTTGTTGACTTTTGTCGGACCCGGATAGCATGATGGTGTTCGGAATTCAATGGGAGACACGCAACGTAACGGGGCTGCGCGATTCCGGCTGCCTTGCTGACAGCATGGGGGCGCTCATGGGCTTGATGAACGGCATCTCACTGCACTTCCGCATCCTTGGCGCCGTGGAGATCGGTGGCCTTCCGAACGGCTGGTACGGAAACATTCCCCACCGGACCAGGCAATTGCTTGCGCTGCTACTCGCGGCCCGGGAGCAGTCCGTACCGAGCGAGCGCATCATCGGCCGGATCTGGGGCGACGAACCACCGTTATCAGCCGCGCAGATGTTGCGCGGGCATATTATGAAGTTGCGCAGAATAATTGGCGACAAGGGTCGCACAATGGTCATGATGGAGCCGAACGGGTACCGGCTCCGGCATTATTATTCCGCTCTCGACGCGGCGGTCTTCGAGAAATTGGTTTCCCGTGGCAGAGCACATCTCGCCAATGGCGAAGCCGATTCAGCGGGCGATATCTTCGAGGAGGCGCTGTCATTGTGGCGGGGCCCGCTCGCGCTCGAGGACGTCCGCGACATCAGCGAACTGGAAGCCGAGGCGGTGCGGCTGGAGGAGTTGCGCTCGCTGGCCGAGGAATCGCTGATGGACGCGTACCTGGCGACCGGCCGGGCGGCTGTGGCGTTGCCCATGCTGCGCATGTTCACCGTGACCCACCCGCTGCGCTGCCGGTTCTGGGTGCAGTTGATGGCGGCGCAGATGGAGGTCGGCCGCCCGGCCGAGGCCGCCGAGGTCTTCCACCAGGCCCGGCGATTGCTGCTGGACGAGGTCGGCATGGAGCCCCCGGCGCTGCTGGCCGAGGTGCACCAGGCGATCATCGAGGGCCGCCACTGCAGCGAGGTACGGCGAATGGTCGGGATGTCAACCGGCCAGTAGCTGGGTGGTGGCCAGCTCCCGGTAGAGAGGGTCACCGGCGACCAGTTCGGAATGGGTGCCGGTGGCCCGGACCCGGCCGTGCTCCAGCACCACGATGCGGTCCGCGTCGGTGACGGTGGACAGCCGGTGCGCGATCAGAATCACGGTGCAGCGCCGGGCGACCCGGCTGACGGTCTCCCGCAGCGCGCTCTCGTTGCGGGCGTCGAGTTGCGCGGTCACCTCGTCCAGCAGCAGCACCTGCGGGTGGCGCAGCAGGGCGCGGGCCACAGCCAGGCGTTGGCGCTCACCGCCGGACAAGGTCAGGCCGCGGGGGCCGACGGCCGTGTCCAGGCCCTTGTCGAGGCTGTCGACGAAGTCACGCAGGCAGGTGGCGGCCAGCACGTCGGCGATATCGTGTTCGGTGGCCTGCGGGGCGGCGTACAGGAGGTTCTCGCGGAGGGTTCCGGCCAGTACGGGGGTGTCCTGTTCCACGTAAGCGATCCTGCGGCGCACCTCGGCGCGCGGCAGCGTGGCGATGTCCCGCCCGCCGATGAACACCGAGCCGGAGTCCGGCTCGTAGAAACGCTGGATCAGCGACAACAACGTCGTCTTGCCCGCGCCGGACAGGCCGACCAGCGCGGTCTGTCCGCCGCCGGGTGCGACGAAACTGACTCCGTCGAGGGCCGGGGCACGATCCGGGTACGCGAAGCGCACCTCCCGTACCTCAACCTCGGGCACCTCCGGCGACGCGCCGGCGGACTCCGCGCCGACCGGGAGGTCGACATCGTCCTCAATGGGCATGTGGGTGATCTCCTCAAGGCGGGTGGCGGCACCCATGCCCTGCTGGAGTGTGGCCGCGCCGTTGATCAGCGAGCTGATCGGCGCGGACAGGTAGAACAGGTAGAGCAGAAACGCGATCAGAGCGGGTGTGGGCAGTTGCCCCGAGGTGACCAGCACCCCGCCGAAACCGAGCACGACCAGGAAGGCGAACTGCACGGCCGCGCCCGAGACCATCGCGACGACGGCCTGGTAGCGCGCGCCGACCATGCCTGCCTCGTACGCCTCCTCGACCGCCGCGTTCGACAGCTCGGTCTCCCGGCCCTCGGCTCCATTGGCCTTGACCGTGCGGGCGGCGTTGAGCGTGCGATCCAGCGCCGCGCCGATCGCTCCCACGGCCGACTGCGCACGGGTCACCGCGACGCGGATGCGCGGCAGCACGATCGTCACGACGGCCGCGACGCCGAGCAGTACGGCTAGCGTTGCCCCCAGCAGCCCGGCGTGCAGGGTGGCCATCAGCACGACCGCCCCCACGAGGGTGACCGCCCCGTTGATGACCTGAATGATGCCGTCGGTGGTGGCGTTCTGGATCAGCACGCTGTCGGAGGTCACCCGGGCGGTCAGGTCGCCGACCGAGCGCCGGTCGAACTCGCCGACGCGCAACCGCACCAGCCGGTACACCGACTCCGCGCGCACCTGCCGCACGATGCGTTCCGAGGTGCGCTGCTGCAACCAGGAGTTGACGCCGTTCAGCATGGTGGCCAGCAGAAGAAGCCCGGCGAGCCGGGCGACGTCAGCGACAACGCCGGAGTCGGCGCCGACCGAGGTGAGCACGCTCTGCGTCGCCAGCGGCAACATCAGACCGGCCGCGCTCGCCAGCAGGCTGAGCGCCAGAACGAAGAAGAGCACGCCCCGGTGTGGCCGGGCGTACCGAATGAGAACGGCGAGCGGCCCTGCCGCCTCGCGGTTGGCGGTGGCGCGTGGCAACGCGCCGGTGCTGACAGCCACGGTGTGAGCCTCCTCGGGCGGGCCGATCAAGGGCGCCGATCGTGGGGGGCGCCATGGTTCGCCCCCCACTTCTCGGTTAGTAGGTGTTGGTGCAGGTGCGGCACGTCCAGATCACTAGGCTGGCCAGCGGGTTGGTCAAGCAGGTGTACCAGCAGCAGAAGGCCAATGGCATGCCGTCAGACTCGGTCTGGGCAAGTTCCTGCAACGCGGCGACGTCGATGTTCATCCAGTTCACCCCCTCTCAGGAGAAGTGATGGGCGATCGGGTCAGTTGGCGCGGGTACGGGTACACAAGAACGTGCAGGTGTCACAGGTGAGGATCGACCACACCGCGCAACATCCGGCGACCTGTACTCCGGAGAGTCGTTCAGTCTCCGGCAGCTCCTGAAGAGCGCCGATCTCGATGTCCAATTTCCACCTCCCTGCGGTTCCGATCGGTACGGCTAGCGCGAGACGGTGCAGCCGAAACACGTAGCCCAGCTGGCACAGATGTCGATCCACGGGGTCGTGCAGCAGGCCGCGTAACCGCGCGCCTGCAAAGGAACGGGGTCGGACGGGGCCAGCTCCTGGAGAGCGTTCACGTCGACGGACATGGGGGGTTCACCTCCTTTCCCGAGCGGGATCAACGGGGGAACAGGAAACGCGGAATGAGGTCGGGCAGCGGAGTTCCGTCGACGTCGAACAGCGGGTTGTGGCCCGCGCCGGGAATCTCCCGGAAGTCGACTTCCCTCAGAGCGCCGACCAGGGCTCGGGACTGGCTGACCGGCACGACGGGGTCGTCGGTGCCATGGATGACCATCAGGCGCGCGGTGATCCGGGGGCCCAGGACGGTCAGGTCGCGGGGGCCGATCTCGTCGTCGATCTCGGTCAGTCCGTCGAGCCGCTCGAGCAGCCGGCGCACGCCGTCGCCGGCTTCGGCGTAGAGCTTCGGGCCGGACAGGAAGGGGGCGACCACGGCGCAGGCGCTCCACAGGTCCGGATGCACCGCCGCCGCCAGCAGGGCCAGGTAGGCGCCGTAGCTGACGCCGTACAGGGCCAGCTCGCCGCCGGGGCGCTTGACGATGCGGGCCAGGTGGTGGATGTCGGCCAGGTCGGGGCCGCCCCACGCGCCGTGGATGGCGGACTGGTGAGCGGCGCCGTACCGGGTGCTGCCGCGCTGGTTGGGGGCCACGACGGTGACGCCGTCACGGGCCAGCCGGGCGAACAGGGGGTCGAAACGGGGGCTCCAGTGGTGTTCGGGCCCGCCGTGGAGGGCGATCAGGACCCGATCGGCGGTGCGCCAGCCGTGCCTGCCGTACACGATCGCCTCGATGGGCCCGGCAGGCCCGGGGAACTGCTCCAGGACGGCGGGCACCTCTGGTTCCGGTCCGGCCGGGGGGAGAGTGCCGCCGAGCGGCACGGTACGCAGCTCGCCCGGCCGGTCCGGCGTCGAGTACGCCAGCACGAGCCCGGTTCCGGTGAACGCCACCGGCCCGCAGAGCCCGCCGAGTGGCAGCGCAACCTGCTTCGTCGTTCCGGTTCGTAGGTCGTGGACCACGATCCGCTGGTCGACACCCTTGCTGACCTGGAGTAACAGACGTTCACCCGAGTCGTCGAAGCAGAGCGGGTAGACCGCGCCGTCGATCGCGTTCAGCGCCGGAGGCACGTGATCGTCGACTCGCAAATGGAAGGTGCCCTCCTCGGCCGTCGCGACCAGTACCCGGCCGGTTCGCCGACAGGTCACCTGGAGCACCTCGTCCTCGGTGCGCTCGTCGAACAACGGAGTCACGGTGCCGTCGGCGACGGTGACCGCTACCGGGCTCTTGACCGCACCCTGCCGGTTGAGCCCGTATCGACGCCCCTCATGGTCGAGGGGGCCGCCGCCGACGAGCTGGAGTCCAGGAAGGTCACAGACGTGTTCCACTCGGTCGGTGATCCTCCAGACGGCTCCCTGGCTCTCCCCGGTACGGGTGGCGATGACCGCCAGGACAGCGGGGTCGCCACTCGGGCGGATGCGCAGTTTGTCGCACCGGATCGAACCCAGGTCCTCTCCCATGAGGGAGAAGTGGTGGACCGGCCCGGGAGCCGTACGGCAGAGCAGTATCCGTCCGTCGTCGAGCGGCAGCAACGAGGTGGGCGTGCCCTCGCCTGGGGGAACCGGCAGTTCGCGGAGCTCGGTGAACCCGTCCTCGCAGGTCCACATGTGGATCATGAGCTCGAGGCGTTCGTCGGCGGCCAGGCTGGCCGCGTGGCGGCCATCCCACGAGAAGGCGAAGTTGATACGCTCGACCGAGGGGGCCACGGACGGCGCGCTCACGCCCCGGCCTTCGGCAGTTCGAGCCCATCGGCCATCCACAACCGCCGCCCGCCGTGCCGCAGCCTCAGGAGGAAACCGAGAACCCCGGCCAGGCCCGAGTTGTAGCCCATCTCGATGTTGCCCATCGAGTCGCCGGGCACGACCATGAGACCGTCGCGGAAGGTGTTGCGCGTGTGCACACAGAGCGCCAGCTCCTCGGCCCAGGCGCGGTAGCGGTCATCGCCGGTCGCGGCGGTCAGATCGAGCAGGAACTCCCCGCCCCCGGCCGCGCCGTGGCAGGCCGTGGGGGAGTAAAGCCACTTCTCCGTCCGTACGGCCACCGCCGCCGCCTCGCACAACTCGCGGTAACGCGCGTCGCCGGTGTGCAGCCAGGCCCGGATGAGGAACGTGCCGACCCCGGCCGAGCCGCTGCACCACCAGGTGAGGCCCATGTCCTCCGCCCCTTCCTCGCCGGTCGGCCAGCGGGCCGCGTCACCCTGCCGGATAACGGCCTTGACCAGACTTTCCGCGCCGGTAAGGGCGAGGTCGACGTAATCCTCCCGCTCCAGGGCGAGCCCGGCGGTCAGCAGGAAGTTGCCGACCCCGGCGACACCGTGGGCGAAGCCGTGATGGCTGAGGCCGGCCATCTCTGAGCGCGTCTCGGTTGACACCGGCCAGCGCACCTCACCGGTCCGGCGTTCCACTCGGGCGATGAGCTCGTCGGCGCAGCCGTGCACCCGCTCGGCGAACCGTTCGTCGCCGGTCGCGCCGTGGAAGTAGAGCATGGCCGTGCCCGCTCCGGCGGTGCCGTGGGTGATGTCGGGGTTGGGCCAGCGGATCGGCACCCGCCGCGCGTACCCCGCCGCCCGGGCGGCCAAGTCCTCGTCACCGAGGAGCAGGGCCGTCTCGTGCAGCGCCCAGGCGGTGCCGGACCGGCCGAAGAACAGGCCGGGCAGGATGCGGGGCTCCTTGGGCAGGTTGCGGTCCAGCCAGTCGGCGGCCCTGACCAGGCCGTCATGTAAACCGCCGGGTCGTTCGCCTTCGGGGATGGCGGTCAGCGAGCGGGCCAGCACCGCGATCACGCCGCCGGCGCCGCACTGCACGTTGCAAGGGTCGGAGGTCAGCCCTTCAGCCATGATGGGCGGCCAGAGGTGCGGCTCGTCGAGCTTCATCGTCGCGATCGTGTACGCCAGCCCGTCGGTCAGCAGCCGCCGCTGCTCATCGGGGCTGAGCCGGCCGTCGGCCTCGGTGACCTCGTACATGTCCTCGGGGGACGCGGCGAGGAACTCGGCCGCCTTCCCGAGCGACCAGCGTTCGGCGGGGTCGTCATCGGTGAGCGCGATGATCAGCGGCGCGAGCCGCCGGGCCGCCGCCCCCGTCGCCGCGGACGCCTTGACGAAGCCCGCGACCCGCATACTGATCGGCCGGGCCAGCTCCTCATCGTCGGGCCCTACCGGGTCGATGCCGGACACCAGGTAGAGCAGGGTCGCGCCCAGGCTGTAGAGGTCGGCGGCCTGCTCGGGGGCCGGGCCGTACCGTTCGGCGGCGAGCTGCTCGGGCGCGGTGTAGCCGAAGGTCGCGATGTTGCGCACGTGCTCACCCGGCCGGGCCAGGAACTCCAGGTCGATCAGCCGGGGCGTGTCCCCCTCGACGACCACGTTGCCCGGGTTGAAGTCGCGCAGCACGAAGCCCTTGCCGTGGATGATCGTCACAAGCTCGACCAGCTGCCGCGCCATGGCCAGCGCGTCCTCCACCCTGATGGCACGCGTGGGCTCGTTCTTGACCCGCTCCTCACACCAGTGCCGCAGCGACTTGCCCTGGAGCTCCTCCTCCGCGAGGAAGAGGTCCCCCTGGTACTCGAAAAGCGACACCGGCCGGGGCGTGATGCCCGTCGGCTCGAACAGGGTGAGCATGTCCGACTCGTGCCGCATCCAGTCCCGGGCGTCCCGCCCGGTCAGATCCGCCCCCACGTACGGCCGCGCCTGCTTGATCACCACCTTCTCGCCCGTATGCTGGTCCAGCGCCCGGTAGACGCCGCCCCGGAACGAATGCCGGATGGCCTCATCCACGGCGAACCGGTCGGCCAGCAGGACCGTACGCCCTCGGGCCGAGTCCGGCTTGGCGGCGGGTGTGTCGGGCAGCGGCGCGGGAGCCCAGGGCGGCGCGCTGAACCATGCCTGCCGCTTGTCCCTCTGGTACGAGCCGTCCGGCTCGATCAGGACGTATTCGTAACTGCCCTCAGTGTTGAGCACCTGGCGAGGCGTGAATCCGCCGTACCGATAATGAACCAGACTGTCCGGCCGCAGCCGCCGGTCGGACAGGATCCCCGGCCCGGGAAACCCGCGCGTGGCCGCGTCGAGCTCCTCGACGAGCGCCCGGAACTGCTCATCCGAATCGGGATAGACCGTGATGAACTTCCCGCCGGACCCCCGGTCGGCCCGCGCCGACACGAGTTCCTCCAGCTCCTTCAGGCCGCGGGCGTACTTGAACGCGCACCGCTTCCTGACCAGCACTTCGGCGGCCTTCTCCAGCACGTCCGCCGCACCGAGTGGGGTGGCGGACAGATGGATCTTCCACCCTTGCTCCCGCCGCTGGTGTCCGGGCGGCGTGGCGTAGCACCAGAAGCCCTCATACCGGACATCCCACAGTTCGGGTCCGCCGAACGTCGCCAGGGCGTGGTCAAGGCGTTCCTTCAAGGGGGCTTCGGAGTCATGGTCGTGCGACGGCTGCATGGGAGTCTCCGTTCGACCGGGGCCCTGGGTGGCCCGACGGAGCAACACTCCCGCGCGGCCGTAACCGCCTCACCGACTCGAAGGTAGATTCGCCGTTGTCTCCGGATCGTGCCTCACCTATGGCACTTCGTCACTCCTCCGCCGCTTTGCTGTAACGCAGCAGATCCCCCGGCTGCCAGTCCAGCTCCTCGCACAACCGCGACAACGTGCTGAATCTGATCGCCCTGGCCCGCCCGTTCTTCAGAATGGACAGATTCGCCAGGGTCAGCCGGACCCGGAGCGACAACTCCGTGAGCGTGAGGCCCCGCTCGGCGAGCAGCTCGTCAAGCCGCACCTCAACGCCGCTCGCCCGGCTGCCATCGGCCATCAGACGGTTCCCTCAAGGTCTTCCAGCACGTACCGGCCCGGCTCGCGGTACCAGCCCATCCCGGTGCACGTGGACGCATGGTTGCACTGCAACGGGAATTGCAACTGGAAATGATCAAAGGGCGCTCCCCTGGTGGAGAACGCCCTGGTCAAGCAGAACTGCTCGCTGAGCCGCCTAAGGGAATCGAACCCTTGACCTACGCATTACGAGTGCGTCGCTCTGGCCGACTGAGCTAAGGCGGCGTGCCAACATACGTTGGCTGCACGCAGTCTACAGGTTCCGGCGCCCGGTGTGCGCGCCCAACGCCCCTGGGCTCACTGCTTTGTCCTACAGTGCGTAGTCCGTTCGCTTAGCTGCCACCTCGGCCACCGGATCGGACGGCTCGGCCATGTGGTGGCCGGCGGGTTCGGTGTCAGGTGAGTGGGAAAGCGAACAGGCACGACCTTCCCAGGAATCCCGCGGCCGCGAGAGATCTCATGATCCTGAAGGTCGTGCATGTCGCCATACGCTGCCTCTTAGAACGAAAGCTTGAGCGGCAGCACTTCATATCAGGCCCTAGGGCCGAACGGGGATATGACGTTGTTTAAACGTCCTTGCACCAGTACCAGCCGGTGTGACTGCCGGCCTCGATGTAGCAGCGGTACCAGCCGCCGTCCCTCGGCTGGGCCTGGGCAGCGGTGCCCATGATGGACAGGGCCGCCGCGGCGATGACCGTGACCGCGGCGATGCGGCGGCCGGCACGCGCGAAGGCGCTTTTCTTCGTGTTCGTCATGACAGAGATTTCATCGTGCTCCACTTGGAACTCTCTTGGAGTTGACTGGGACTCTGAAGACGGACGTCCCTCAGAACGATGCGGGGACCGCCTGGACCTTGAGATCGTTGTACAACCTGAAGGCCGGAGTCGCGGCGCCGTACCGGGATCGTCAGGGGAGGGGGTGGGTGGCGCGGAAGGTGTCGGCGACCTCGCCGTGGCGGAGGAATCGGGCGCCTCTGGCCTTGGCGTGGCGGAGGAAGTCGCGGAGGACGCGCAGGCGGGCACCGCGGGGGATGGTGGTGGGGTGCAGGACCAGGCTCAGCACGCCGTCGGGCTGGAATTCGCACATCCAGTCGAGTTCGTCGCACCACATCTTGAGGATCTTGTCGTAGGCGTGCAGCCCCGGCATGGGCGGCCGGACGAGGAACTCCATCTGCGGGACGTCGATCATCGAGCCGAGGAGCGGGATCTCCACGACGTCCACGAGATCGCCGAGGGCGAGCGGGCCGTCGGGGATCCAGGCGTAGACCACGGCGCCGGTCGCCGTACACCTCACTTTGCGGGCAGGGACGTCTTCTTCTTCGGGCGGTCACGCTCGTAGGCGTTGGCGAGATGGTCCTGGAGTTCGGCGTGTCGAAACTGGTAGATCGGGCCGACCGCGCGCAGCAGCCCCAGCCGATGCGCGTCATCCAGGAACGGCATCAACGCGCGGGGCAGTCGCTTCGTGAGGGCCAGCCGATAGGTGGCGACAAGGTAAGCCAACCATGCTTGGTGCTTCCCCATCGTGAGCCCGACCGTGAAGCCGAACGCGAACCAGACCGCCAGCCAGATCGCGAGCTCGAACCCGAGCGTGAACCCGAGCTCGAATGCGAGCCAGACCGCGAGCCCAAACGTGAGCCCGAACACGGTGGTCCGCACAAGATGCACCGTGCGGTCGGCTCGCCAGCTGGTCATCGGCGCCGCAGCTTGCTCTGCTCCGGCTGGAACCGCGACCCAGTTCATGAGCCCCCTCGTGAGCCCGAACGTGAGCCCGATTGTGAGCCAGATCGTGATCCCGTCCCAGAGAGAAAACTGGATCGCGCCCGTGAGCCATTCGTAGAACCCGATCGGGAGCCAGGCCAGGAGCCCGGCCGCGAGCCCGAACGGGAGCCCGGCCATCAGTCGTCGGGCCAGCGGAAAGCCTCGGCTGCCTAGGCGGAGATTGGTGAAGGCTGGTTCCCGCAAGGGCCAGGAAAAATCGACATGCGCCCGCTCGTGAACCCGATCATGAGCCCGATTAGAGGTCCGATCGTGAGCCCGATCGTGAGGTCGTCCGTGAAGTTGCCTATGAGCCCGGCTGCGAGCCCGCTTGGGAACCCAGCCATGAGCCCGATCACGAGCCCGACTGCGAGCCTGGTCGGGATGGTGAAGGCTTGGGTGGCGCGGGCCAGCCGCCACCAGGCGAAGTCACGGGTTGGCTCGCCCCCGGTCGGCGGACGGGTCATGGTGCGGGCCAGGTAGCCAAGCCAGCGCCGTACTTGGACGGGGTCGTAGCTGCGTCGGGGCCGGAAGAGATCGGCGGGATTGTCGCTGGGCGGGCGGGCCTCGATCAGGGCGGGGATGAGCCGGTCGAACAGATGAGCGCGCAGTGCCGCCGTGTCCGGGAAGAGATCGCCGTCCAATAGCTCGGCTGGATCTGTACCGGTGCTCACGTACACGGTACGCACCAGCCAAATTCCCAGCGGTTCCTTGCAGACGTCGGCCAGGACGACGAGAGCCCCTTGGGGAGCGGCGACAGCGCGCAGGCCGGTGAGGATCTGTTCCCATTCGGTTCCGGGCTTGGGCGGCAGGCACCGATGCAGGTAGCGGGCCACGGCTTTCCTGCTCAGGGGCCGGGGTTTGATCACCAGGGCGGAGGTCAGCACCGCGCGGGCCTGCGCGACGGCGCGGGCGTACTCGTCGGTGCGGCTGGTAAGGATCAGCTGGTCTTCACGGTCCAGGCACTTCCTGAGTGCTGCGATGACTCGTGCCTGCGCGGGGATGGGAAGTTCGTCGAGACCATCCAGCACCGGCAGTATCCGTCCGCTGGCGGCTAGATGTTGAGGGACTTCCGTCCCGAAAACGCGGGCGCGCACCGCAGGGTAGTCCTGGGTCAGTCGGGCAGCCACCCAATCATGCAACCGGGGGTGATCGTCGGTGTTCCAGTCGGCCACCGGCATTAGCACCGGCACCGGCTCGCTCGGGTGCTCGGCGCGGGTAGCGAGCAGTTCGCGCACCATTTGGACCGCGAGTGTGGTCTTGCCCGATCCGGGACCGCCGAGGATGACGAGGCGGCGACGCTTCATGGCGCGAAAGGCGGCTATAAGAGAAGCGATGTCGTCGCTGGAAGCCGTCATCTGGAGCGAGACCCCGGAGAGGTTGTCCGGGTGATCCATCAGCTCGCGGGCCGGTCTCCACCGCACCGGGATCGGGTCGGGGTCGTCCAGGGAGCGAAGGATCGCCTCGGTCCGCCACTGGTCCGCGACCAAGCCAGCCAGCACCTCTTCCGCCGCACGGAGCTCATCGTTTACCTCTATAGGCGAGGTGGGCTTGCGGCGGGCGTACTCGATCCATACCGCTGCCGCCATCAGGCTCGCGAACACGCCCCACACCGTCGCCGGCCATCCTGGCCAGTCAATCTTCACCGTGTTGGTCGCGAGGTTGCCGACCAGTGCAAGAGCGGCCGCTATGAGGACAGCAGTCGTCGGGGAGGGGGCACGCATAGGCTCATCATCATTGGGATAAGAGCCTCAATTCGCTACCGTGATTACCTTGTGACATGGGTGATCAAATGGCGACCTATCGGGGTCAAAGAACGGTGCCGTGGGAACGTCGGTGAATGGTTCATGATGGATTCGTAGACGGGTTGACCATCGAAGACGCGGCAGCCCTGCTGCACCCACTGTTCACCTTCACTGAGGGACGGGAGATCATCGACCTGCTCGGACTGGAGCCGTACGGCGCCTGCTTTACCGGGCGCCCGGGCGTCCCGCGCCGACCTACAATCTGACCATTCTGCAATACGCCCACGCTCTGGTGATCCGTGTCCTCGCGGGCAAGACGCCGGGACGGCAGGCACGGGGGAGCCCGAGCATGGCTGGCATCCCGCGCAGCAATTTCCGTACGACCGTTCGTCGCAGTCTGCTGTCATATATGACTCCGCCGTCCGATACGGACGAGGAACTCGTTGTCCTCCGGGAAACTGGTTACGGCTCAGGCCAGCCGTGTATCCCGATGCTGCAGCCGTTCCGGTAGAACCCAACACCTGCAGCCGTATACGGCACCGTGTTGTGTGGCAGCATGTCTGGCGGCGCCCAGGTGAGCTTCCCGCATTTACCCGGTTCGGCGTTTACCACGTCGCCGGTCCACTGTGATGAGGCGAAGAACATGCCCATGCGTGGCCGTCCTTCTGGCGACAGGTGGTGGACGACGGTGGCCGGCCGCAGGTCGGCCGTGTCGATCGTGACGCCGACTTCTTCCCGTGCTTCCCGGATGGCGCATTCGATGACGGTCTCGCCTGCTTCCAGGTGACCGGACGGCAGGCAGTACAGGCCGTCGGCGTAGCCGGTGCCCTGGCGCAGGCACAGCAAGATCTCGCGGTCGCGTTCTAGGATCACATGAACGTCGATGGTGACCTGGTAGCGCTGCTTCATCCCGCTTCCCGATTGTGGTGCTGGCGTTACCGGCGTGACCATAGCGCACGGACATGGTCGGCGATGGCGCGCGCAGCGACTTGCGGCGATTCCTCACCGGTATCCACCTGGTATGGCAGGAAGCCGTCTTCAGCGAATTCCTCGATCAACGTCGCATACAGGCGGTTTTCCGCGTCGCTGGACCCGGGATGTTCAAACCGCGAGTGGGCACCGCGGCTGGCTAGGCGCTGTTCCAGGACGTCCGGCGCGGCACTGGCGATGATCGCGAGTGCGGGCCGCAGAGCTGGTGCGTTCAACCGGCGTATGTACTCCAGGGGCACACCGTCGAGGTACTGGAGCACATACGAGGAGAGAACGTACCGGTCACACAGCACGAGCTGCCCTGCGTCGAGGGCGGGCTGGATCTCGGTGGCCAGGTGGTGGTAGCGGTCTGCGGCGACCAGGCAGGCCAGCGACATGCCGGTGAAGGTCGCAGATTGGTGGCGGGCGATCACTCCAAGCGGCCCGTCGGAAGGTTGCCGGGTGGTGAGCACTGGGTGACCGGATTCGGTGAGAAGTTCGGTGACCAGGCAAACGAGAGTCGACTTCCCGGCACCGCCTGGGCCGTCAAGTGTGACGAACAGGCCGGTCATCAGCGACTCCTTCGGGTGCGGGAGTACTGTTCGCGGGCGAGCTTGGCGAGGTGCCGGTGGATCTCTTCTTCAGAGGTATCCCCGAACTGAATACCGGAGGAGAAGTTGAACTCATCCCGTCCGCGGAGCGCTTCATCACTTGAGCCGAGCTCGACTGGGGCATAGTCAAGAAGCTGGTCGGCGGTGTATCGGCCGGTCGCCATGAGGCGGCTCCACTCGGGGGTGCCAGGGTAGGGACGGAACTGGAACACCGATGCCCGGAACGTTCCCGGCATGGTGTCGGTGAGGTCCCACAGTTGGTGGATCAGGCTTACGGTCTTTGCCAGCTCAGGCAGGGTCTCGGTGGGGAAGCCGAGGATGAAATATCCCTTCACCTTGATCCCTCTGGAGGTGAGCCGCTGTACAACGCTGGTCACCATCTCCGGGGTGATGCGCTTGTCGATGTAGGTGAGCATGCGTTCGGAGCCGGATTCGATACCGAGCGCGACCTCGCGTAGCCCGCACGCGGCGAGCCGATCGAGTGCCGTGTCGGGGAGCCGGTTCAAGACGTTGATGCGGCCGGTGGCATCCCATACGGCCCAGTCGCCGACATGGTCGGACGCAAATGCCGCCGTCATCTGGTCGATCACCCGGCGGGCGCCGAGGAACAGGTCGTCGACGAACCGGAATGCGGTCACCTTGCCCTGATCGCGTAGCTGGTGCATCTCAGTGAGGATGTGATGCGGGTCACGGACCCGGATCGTCACGTCCGGGTTGGCTGACACCGCGGCACCGCAGAAGGAACAGTCGTACGGGCAGCCCCGGGCTCCGACCATGTTCGCCTCGATCCGGCCGTCACCGGCGAGGTATGGATCCTGCGCCAGGTAGGCGCGATCGACGAAGGGCAACGTATTGATATCCGGTGCGAGGTGGTGACCGGTGCCAGGCTGGCCGCCTGTAACGGGAGCGCCGAGAACGGGGTCGAGCCACATGATGCCGGGTAGGTCGGCCCGGTTGCGGTAGTCGGTGAGGAGTTCGACGACGCGGGTCTCAGCCTCGCCCAGGATCAACGCGTCGCAGCGGGCCATGCGCGGGTCGGTGAGGATCCGTTGAGGCACGGCCTTTGCGTGGTGGCCGCCGACCATGATGCGGATACTCGGATCGAGGCTGGCGGCGATTGAAGCGCTGATCTCATAGGTGGGGGCGAGTAGATTGAACCCGGCCCATCGCGGTGCGAGTTGGTTGATGGTGGCGATCGTGTCGGCGACGGGAAGGCCATGTGCTTCGGCGTCCAGGACGGCGACGTTCCAGCCACGGGTTGCGGCGTGGGTTGCGATGTAGGCCATGCCGAGCACAGGCAAGGTGTAGTCGTTGACGCGAGGCCGTTCCGCGTAGTCGCGCAGCGGGGCGTTGACGAGCAGCAGGTCCAATAAGTCAGCGGGGTGGTTCCCCTGTACGAGTGGGGGCGGGGTGACGGACATGTTGATCTCCCCAAGCAAGGGTGAGCACAGTCAGCAAGGACAGGTGCGGTCCGGCCATGCGTCGCCAGGCGGTTGCGAAGCCGGGCTCGTCCTCGGGCCAGTCGGAGGCCGGGGCGATGCGGCGTGCCCAGGTACGTACGGCCAGATCGGCATAGGGGTAGAGGGAGAAGTCCCCCGTATGGTCGGCGACGGTCGCTCCAGCGGTCCATGGGCCGATACGTGGAACTGTCTGAAGAGCTTTGAGTAGTGCATCGGGCGGTAGGTTTGCCCACACGGTGTGATGGCGCAGAAATGCGGCGGCGGCAGCTTGCAGGGGACCGCGTTTGAACGCCATTCCCATGGCGGTGAAGGCCTCTACGGGCAGCGCGAGAACCTGCTCCGGAGTGGGGACCAGTGCGGTGGGCCCCACCTGGCGACCTACTGCCGCCCGGAATGTCGTGTGCATGACGTGGGCCTGGCCTGCGCGGATGACTTGTCGGATGATCGCAGTGACCAGAGCTTCCCATAGGTCGGCGTTGCGTATGCGCCGTACAGGACCGAGCGTTTGGAGTGCTTGAGCCAGGCCGATGGGAATGAGCGTCTCGTCCAGCAGGCCGGGATCATAGATGTCCACATACGGCGCTTCGCCAGTGCCGTCGACCAGCGTCGGGATGTAGTCGCTTCTCGCCTCGATCAGCCACGTACCAGATGTGCTGCGCATCGCGCGGATCGGCACGGTGCCGTTGGTGTCCCATGCGGGGTGGTCGAGCATCCAGCTCATAGGTACGGATCTCCATGCTTGGCTTGGTGGGTCGCGTGGGCGAAACGGTAATGGAGTGGGAGTCAACGTGTTCCTTGACGGGTTGAATCTGCTCGCCGCAGTGGGTACAGCGCGGCGGGCGGGCGAATGGGACGGCCTCCGCTGTTTCCTTTGGAGAGGCGCGCGCTGCCGGTCACTCCGATCAAACGACCAGCAGGACAGCTCAGGGCAAACAGGGATGGAAGGTGGCGGGTCAGCTGGGTGTTCATTGGCAGGTGTCCCAGTAAGCAGGCTCCTGTTTTGCTCATGAGGCGACCTGTTGTCCGGCCCAGCCGGTGGTTGCAGCCTCCCGGCGGAGGATCACCGCCATCTCGGCCTCGCACATCAGCTTCTCCAGTTCAGCCGCTGTGGCGGTGGAAAGGATGAGCGGCTTGGGGAAGGGCCAGGCGGCGAACGCGTAGAAGAGGCGCGAGCCGGTGCCGTACATGACGGTCCAGCCGTGCCACCGCTGGTCCAGGTGATGGGCTGCGCTGCGAGCCTGCCTGTCCCAGAAGTGGCGGCGGAACTCTGTCGGCGTGGCGGCCTGGTCACGGTGGCGGCCCCGGGGGCGTGGTGTGCGGTTCACCGCCTGCCTCCTTCGGTGAGAGCGGTGCAGGCCTCGATTTCGGAGGGCAGGCAGGTCCTCCGAACGGTGTGCGGCGTGGGCTTGGCGAGCTGCTCCTCGTCGCCGTCCACAGCCGGCCAGGCGTCCGCCATCAGCTCGGTAGTTGTGGTCGGGTTGATGTTGCTTGCAGCCCGTCGACTTGGGGGCGTGTCGGCGAAGCAACCGCAGCCGCTCGCCGTCACGGGCTCCGGAACCGGGGCACTGGGGTTGGTCACAGGTCAGGTCCTCGATTCTTGATCAAGGGCTTCGCTTGGTGTGTTACCACTGCGGCGGGTCCGCCATTTCTCGGGGCGCATTCAATGCAACCCTGGGTGATCACATTGCGGCAGGGGATAACTTGGATGCGGCGGATATCCCCTATGTCCGCCCCATGAGGTGAGCAAGGAATGAGCGATCTGCCCACGTGGGCCGACCGGTTACGTGCCGCACGGCAGGTACGCGATTGGTCCTTGGGGAAGATGGCCCGGCGCCTTACGGACGTTGCCGACGGCCATACCCGGGCGCACCTGCCGACACTCGAATCGCTCGTCCGCATGATTCGCTCCTGGGAGGCAGGAAAGCATCGGCCGAAGGAGCCATATCCCCGACTGTTTGCCCGAGCGTTCGGTTTATCGGAAGCAGAGCTATTCGATGAGCACGAGGAGCACGGCGAGCCAGGCTCTGACGACGATGAGATCGAAGCCTTAGAGCTGGCTCGTCGCGTCGCCGCGAGCGATGTCGGCAGCGAGACGATGGAACGGCTGGAGGCCGCGGTGGATGATCTCGCCGTGGCCTACTCCGGCACGCCGCCTGCTGAGCTGCTCATGCGAGTACGGCAGCACATCACGTACGTCATGCGACTGGTCGACAGGAGGAAGACGCTGGCTGAGCATCGACGTCTCCTTGTGGCCGGCAGCTGGCTGTCGCTGTTGGCCGCAACATCCCACATTGATCTCCATCAGCCATCTGCGGCTGCTGCCCGCCTGCGCACTGCCGCCCAGCTGGCCAAGCACGCCAACCATCCGGAGATCGCGGCATGGTGTCTTGAGACCGAGGCGTGGCAGGTTCTCACCGGAGGCGACTACCGTCAGGCTCTGAACTTGGCTCAGGCGGCACAACGAATAGCTCCAAGGGGAAGCTCGGCACACATTCAGGCCACCGCGCAGGAGGGGCGCGTATGGGCGCGGCTCGGCGTGACCCGGGAGACGCACGATGTCCTCGACCGAGTGGCGCGGCTGGTCGCACCGTTGCCGACGCCTGACCGGCCCGAACATCACTATCGGTACGATCCCACCAAGGCGGACGCCTACACCGCCACGACTCTGGCCTGGTTAGGAGACCCAGCCGCAGAACCATTCGCACGTGGGGTTCTCACTCGGCTGGAGTCGTCGACCGACGGGCCGCCGCGACTACGCAGGGCCGCCTCCGCGAGGCTCGATCTGGCTCTCGCCCTCTTGGCAGCTGACCAGCCAGATGAGGCCGGGCACGTCACGTTCACCGCGATTGCGAGCGGTCTCCTTGTGCCATCGCACTATTGGCGAGCGGCAGAGGTGATCGCCGCAGTAGAGGCACGTCGAGTGCCCAAAGCAATTGAATTGCGCGAAGCGTACCGGGAGTTGTGCAGACCAGCCTGACTAGGCATATCTAGACGTCTCGCAGATGCTCCGCATGACCGGCGGAGAAACCTGTGGCCAAAAGGAACTCCATCCTCAGCGCCTGACTGTGGCCGGTCCTCACGACATCGGGTGACGGTCAGAGGCCGAAGATCGTCAGGACTGTGAGGCCGAGGCTCAGGGCCACGAAGGGGAGCGTTCTGGGGTCTAGAAGGGGGTTTGGTGGTTGTTTGGATTATTTGTTGGAAATGTGAAGCTAGTGATGATCTGTCGTGTGCAATGAGAGTCATTTTTGTATCGATCTTAAGTCGGGAATTATGTTGATCTTCTCCGATGCTTAATGTGCCTCATGTGTTAGAGCTAGTCCCTACCGGAATCACAAGGGGAAACCATGAGTGAGCAGGCAGCATCGGAAGTTCTTGACAACAAGGCTGCTGCCACGCCGGCTAAGAAGCCCACTATGGTGAAGACGTCCCCAAAGTGGGAGAGTGACGCGCGGACCCGAGTTCGGGCAGCGGTGCGTCGCTTCGCCAAACCGCTTGCCGAACTGGTGGCTCGCGACGCGAACGAAGGCGATACCCGGCTTCTTATCACCGACTTCCTGTGCGAAGGACTCGGGTACGACAAGTACGAAGATCTCACAACGGAGTACCAGGTCAAGGGAGAGTTCGCCGACTACGGGATTCGGATCGACAAGCAGCTGGTCGCCTTCATCGAAGTCAAGCGCTGCAGTCAGAAGCTCAACGCCAAACATCTGCGCCAGGTGCAGATGTATGCCGTGAACGAGGGCGTTGAGTGGATGGTCCTGTCGAACGGACAGGTATGGCAGGCCTACCACATGACTCCCGGTCTGCCGGTGACCATCGACCTGACCCTCGAAGTAGATCTTCTCGATGACTCGGGTGCGGCCGCGAAGGTGGACGCGCTCTTCTACTTGACGAAGGAAGCGTTCAAGCGTCGCTTGATCGATGATCTCTGGAAGGCTCGGGCCGCGACGTCGCCAAAGTCGCTGGCCCAGGTGCTTCTATCGGAGACGGTCGTCGACGCGATCCGGAAGGAACTCCGGCGTCAGACGAGTTACAACGCCGAGGCGAGTGAGATTCATCGCATTCTGCGAGATGAAATGCTTCGAGCGGCTTCGTCGTCCTAAGGAATCCGACTCTGGTCCTTGCCTGGTGAGCCGGACTTCGCATCGAACGGTTGACGACCTGATCCGGCCGCCCATTGAGGCGGAGAGAGCTTTGTATCGACGCGAGCCTGGGCACCGGTCCGCAGAAACCTCCCAAGCTGGACGGCTAGGACCTACCGCTTGAGGGCGTCGGTAGGCCTGCGGACGGAGCCGCGGCGCCGTACGGAAGTCAGGGGGTGATGTCAGCTGAGGGGGTGGGTGGCGCGGAAGGTGTCGGCGACCTCGCCGTGGCGGAGGAATCGGGCGCCTTTGGCCTTGGCGTGGCGGAGGAAGTCGCGGAGGACGCGCAGGCGGGCACCGCGGGGGATGGTGGTGGGGTGCAGGACCAGGCTCAGCACGCCGTCGGGCTGGAATTCGCACATCCAGTCGAGTTCGTCGCACCACATCTTGAGGATCTTGTCGTAGGCGTGCAGCCCCGGCATGGGCGGCCGGACGAGGAACTCCATCTGCGGGACGTCGATCATCGAGCCGAGGAGCGGGATCTCCACGACGTCCACGAGATCGCCGAGGGCGAGCGGGCCGTCGGGGATCCAGGCGTCGCCGACCCGGGCGTAGTAGGGGAGGTAGTCGTGGGCCGTCCCGGAGGCGTCGTAGGAGAGCCCGTGTTCCAGGGCGAGCGGGATGGAGTTGGCGGAGAGGTCGCCGCCGGGTGCCCGGAACCCGCGGGGGCGGAGGCCGAGGATGCGATCGTAGGCGTCCAGACCGCGGACGAACTCCCGGCGTTCCGCCTCGATGTCGAGTGACGTGTGGTCCTTGTGGAGATATCCGTGGTGCCCGATCTCGTGGCCTTCGGCGAGCGCGCGGCGGCAGACCTCGGGGAAGACCTCGACCGTGTGTCCCGGCACGTAGATCGTCGCCGGGACGTCTTCGGCGGCGAACAGGTCGAGCATCCGTGGCAGGCCCACGGTGCCGGCGAAGTCGGCTCGCCCCATTTTGGCCGGTGAGAGGGTCGGATCCCACTGGAGCCAGATCGCGTGCCCGTCGAAGTCGACGGTGACGCAGACGGTGGGTGAGGTCACCGGGCCTCCGTATCGATCCGTAGCCAGCACGCCGCGCTGCGCGCCGTACCAATCGGCGTGTCAATCGATGTGCCAAGCTTCCGACCAGACGGAACGAGCACCGTCAGGTCCGGCTGTTCGACGGAGCAGCGGGCGATCGCCTCGGGGCAGCGCGGGTGGAACCGGCAGCCGGACGGCGGCCTCGCCGGGTCGGGGACCTCACCCGGCAACGCCGTCGGCAGCGTGCCGAGGCCGTCGGGCTGGGGTACCGCTCCGATCAGCGCCTGGGTGTACGGGTGCCGGGGATCCGACCAGATCTGTTCGGTCGGGCCGACCTCCACCACTCTGCCCAGGTACATCACCGCGAGCACGTCGGCCACCTGCCGGACGACGGACAGGTCGTGGGAGATGAGCAGGATGGCGAGGGAGAGTTTGTCCTTCAGCTCGACCAGCAGCGAGGCGATCTGGGCCTGCGCCGAGGCGTCCAGGGAGGAGAGCGGCTCGTCGAGGACGACGGCGGACGGTTCTGCGGCCAGGACCCGGGCGATGGCCAGGCGCTGACGCTGCCCGCCGCTGAACTCGTGCGGGTAGCGGCCGGCCGCGCTCGTCGGCAACCCCACGAGTTCCAGCACCGCGGCGACCCGGGGGTCGTCGGCCCGGACCTTGGTCCGGCTCCGGGCGCCCACCCCGTCGGCGATCTGGGCGCCGACCCGGCGCCGGGGATTGAGGGACGCGTACGGGTTCTGGAACACCATCTGCAGCCCGAGCAGGTGGGCGGGCCGGGTGCCACGGCTGAGCCGGGTCGTGGGTGAGCCGTCGAATTCGACCGTACCGGCGCTGGGTGCCACCAGGCCGACCGCCGCCCGGGCGAGGGTGGATTTGCCGCAGCCGCTCTCGCCGACCAGGCCCAGGATCTGGCCCTTTTCCACCGAAAGGCTCACTCCGGCGACGGCCTGTACCGTCGGCCGTCCGCGGCGGCGGTAGTCGACATGGAGGTCCGCGATGGACAGGACGCTCACGGCGCGACCGCCTTTCGTGGTCGGGTCAGCGGATTCTCGGCGCAGGCGAGCAGGTGACCGGGGGAGATCGGGACCAGCGTCTGGTCGTCTGCGGCGCATCGCTCGGTCGCGTACCGGCAACGTGGGTGGAACGCGCACCCGCCGGGCCGCTCGGCGGCGCCGGGCGCGCTGCCGGGCAGCGGCCGGAGTGCGCCCGTGTGGCTGAGTGCCCCGATCAACGCGTCGGTGTACGGGTGTCCGGGGTCGCGCAGCACGTCGGCGCGGGTGCCGGACTCGACGATCCGGCCGGCGTAGAACACGCTCACCCGATCGGCGAGGGCGGACATCACCCCGAGGTCGTGGGTGATCAGGGCGACGGCGACCCCGTGGTCCCGGCGGAGCCGGTCGAGCAGGTGCAGGACTCCGGCCTGCACGGTGACGTCCAGCGCGGTCGTGGGCTCGTCGGCGACGATGAGCCGCGGGCGGCAGGCCAGCGCCACGGCGATCGCGATCCGCTGGCGCATCCCGCCGGAGAACTGGTGCGGGTACGCCCGCAACGCCCCGGACGGGTCGGGGATGCGGACTTCGTCGAGCAGTTCGGCGGCCCGCGCCCGGGCGCTCCGGCGGTTCACCCCCAGGTGGGTACGGAGGTGGTCCGTCAGTTGCCGCCCGATCGAGAGCATCGGGTGGAGCGAGGTCATCGGATCCTGGAAGACCATGGCGATCTGCCTGCCCCGGATCCGGCGGAGCTCCCCGGCGGGCGCGGTGAGGAGGTTCTGCCCGGAGAAACGGGCCTCCCCGTGCACGGTCGCGCCGGCCGGGAGCAGCCGCAGCAGGCTGAGGAAGGTCATCGTCTTGCCGCTGCCGCTCTCCCCGGCCACACCGAAGATCTCGCCCGCGTCGACGGTGAAGTCCACCCCGTCCACCACGGTGACGGGCCCGTTCGGTCCGGGCAGCCGGACGGTCAGGCCTTCGACCGACAGCAGCGGCTCAGCCATGCGCCCTCCCGGTGTGCGGGTCGAAGACGTCCCGGAGCGCGTCGCCGACGAAGTTGAACGCGAGCACCACGGTGAAGATGGCGAGCCCGGGGAAGAGGCCGAGCCACCAATGCTGGAAGTACTCGGTGCCGTGGGACACCATCGACCCCCACTCCGCGACGGGGGCCTGGGCTCCGAGGCCGAGGAAGGAGAGCCCGGAGAGCAGGAGTACGGCGCCGCCGAGGTCCAGGGTGGCCAGGACGAGGATCGGCCCCACGATGTTGGGCAGCACGTCGTCGAGGAGGGCCCGCCAGGTGGACGCGCCGAGGAGCCGCCGGGCGGTGACGTACTCGGCTTCCCCGAGGGAGACGACGAGGCCGCGGACGATCCGGGCGTACCACGGCCAGGAGATGAGGACGAGGGCGAGGACCGCGTTGGTGATGCCCGGTCCGAGGGTGGCCGCCACGACCATGGCGAGCACGATGCCGGGGAAGGCGAAGAGCAGGTCGCAGATGCGCATGAGCACGCCGTCCACCGGGCCTCGGAGGAAACCGGCGAGTGCTCCGAGTGTCCCGCCGATCAGGGCGGAGAGCACGACGAGCAGCAGCGCGAGGGGGAGCGAGAGCCGCGCCCCGTAGATCACCCGGCTGAGTACGTCGCGGCCGAGTTCGTCGGTGCCGAACCAGTGTGCGCCGGAGGGGGCGGTGAACGGTGTGCCGTCCTGCGACAGTGGGTCGCCGGGGGCGAGGACGGGGGCGAGCAGCGCGACGAGGAGCCAGATCGCGATGACCGTCACGGCGATCACGGTGAGCGGCTTGCTACGGGGCAGAACCCGCCGGGACAGGATGTTCATGCGATCCTGATCCTCGGGTCGACGACCCCGTACAGCACGTCCACGACGAAGTTGACGACGACGTACACGATCGCGATGAACAATCCCACTCCCGCGATGGAGGGCAGGTCCAGCGTGATGGCGCTGGTGTAGGCGTAGCCGCCGATCCCCGGCCAGGTGAAGATCTTTTCGACCAGGACCGCGCCGGTCAGCACGCCGGCGAAGGCGAAGCCGAGGATCTGGAGCATGCTCGGCAGCGCGGCCCGCAGGACGTACCCGACGACTACGGTACGGGCGTGCAGCCCTTTGGCGTACGCGGCCCTTATGTAGTCATTGTGGATCACCTCAAGTACTGCGGTCCGGGTGTATCGGGCGATGTATCCGACCGTGTGTGCGGCGAGCACCAGCGTGGGCAGCGCCAGATGCGCGAGCGCGCTGCCGAGCGCGGCCCAGTCGGCGGAGAGGAGCGCGTCGACCGTGTACAACCCGGTGACCTGGCTCGGCGGGTTCAGCGCAGGGTCGAGCCGCCCCCCGCCGGGGAACCACCCGATCAGGAAGAAACCCAGGTAAAGGCTGATGAGGGCCAGCCAGAACGCGGGCATCGACATCCCGCCCAGCGACACCACCCGGAGCACCTGGTCGGCGAGACGGTCCCGGTGCAGGGCCGCGAACACCCCGAGGGTCACGCCCGCGAGACCCGCCACGAGTATGGAGGAGACCGCGAGCTCCACCGTCGCGGGGATGTAGGTCGCCAGCTCCTCCAGGACCGGGGTGTTGCTCGCCTGGGAGTTGCCGAGATCGCCCTGGATGAGGTTGCCCAGGTAGATGAGGTAGCGGTAGGGCAGCGGCTTGTCCAGGCCGTTGCGCTCGTTCCAGGCGCGGACCGCTTCCTCGTTTTCGCCTTGGATCGGGCCGAGGGCGGCCCGCGCCGGATCCCCCGGTACCAGCGCGGTCAGGACGAACGTGACGAACGTGATACCGAGTAGCAGCAGGACGAGCGCGGCCAGCCGGCGTGCGACGAAACGGATGCCGGGCTTCAACCGGACCTCCTTCGTGGTTGACGGGCCAGGCCGCCGGGCGCGTGGGGTGCCGCACGCGCCCGGCGGCGGCTACTTGCGCCCGACCTTGGCGAGGTCGACGCCCCACATCCCGTTGCTCACCAGACCGGTGAGGTTGGCGGTGCCGACCAGGATCGACTCCGCCTGGAACTCCGGAATGTAGGCTCCGAGGTCGTTCATCTTCCGCTGCAGCTCCTGGTAGGCGGCGGCGCGGGCGTCGTCGCCCACGGTGGTGGCGGCCTTCTCGTGCAGCGCCACCAGCTCCGGGTGCTTGGCCTTGTCGATGCCGAGCCGGGTGGCCGTGGCTCCGCCGGGCCAGTGCGGCAGGTAGTTCGCCGGGTCCGGGTAGTCGACGGCGTACAGGTTGGCCGAGGCCTGCTGCTTGCCCTCGCGGAAACGCTGGATGTGCTGCTGGAGCGGGAGCCCCTGCGGGGTCGCGGTGATGCCCACCTCGGCGAGCGATGCCTGGATCTTTTGGGCGACCAATTCCACCGAGACGCCGAAGATGGAGAAGTTCGCCACGTAGTTCAGGGTGAAGGTGGGGTTCTTCAGCCCGGATTCGGCGACCAGGGCCTTGGCACGGGCGACGTCCCGCTGAACGCGCTCGCTCTCGGGCAGGGCGCCGAGCATCCCCTTGGGCACCAGGCCGGCCAGCTGGATCGCGCCGTCGCCACCGAGTTTGCGCAGACCCTCGTAGTCGAGTCCGTACCGGATGGCCTCGCGGATCTTCGGGTTGGCGGTCACCGGTGACTTCGCCGGGTCGAGGTTGGCCATGAAGAAGAAGATGTTGGTGGACGGTGCCCGGACCACCTGGACCGCACTGTTCCCGGCCAGCTGGCCCACCTGGTTGGCCGCGATGTCGTAGGCGATCTCGGATTCACCGCGCTGCACGGAGAGCAGCTGCGCCGGAGCCGCGGCGTTCTTGACGATGACCTGCTGGAAGGTGGGTTTGGTCCCCCAGTAGTGGGGGTTGGCCTCAAGGACGTACTGCTGCTTGGGGGTCACCGTCTTGAGCTTGTACGGGCCGCTGCCGGCCGAGTTGACGTTCAGCCAGGCCTGCGCCTTGTCGCTCTGGTCGGCCCCGGCCTGGTCGCTGCCTCCCTGCGCTTTGACCGCTTTGGCGGAGACGATGCCGAGAGCCGCCATGGCCACGATCCGCGGGAGCGCCGGTTTGGGCACGGCGCTGGTGAGGATCACCTTGTCTGGGCCCTCGGTCGTGACGGTGACACCGTCGAGGACTGCGGCGCCCGCGCCCTTGACATTGATCATCCGATTGAAGCTGAAGGCGACGTCGTCCACGGTCAGGGGTGTGCCGTCGGCGAATTTCACGTCGGTGCGCAGGGTGAACGTGAACGTTTTGCCGTCCGGGGACGCGGTGTAGGCGCTCGCCAGCGCGGGTTTCGGCGTGGTCGAGCCAGGCTCCAGGGTGAGCAGGGTGTCGTAGACCGAGTGGAAAACCATGTTCGCGGTGACGGCGGTCTCGTGCGCCGGATCGAGCCCGTCGTTGTTGAAGACGTTGTTGACGATCAAAGTGCCGGTCGATCCGCCACTTTTTCCGGTGTCCGCGCTGCTCGGGCTGGTGTTACCCGAGTTGGCGTTGGTGGTACAGCCGGTCACGGAGAGGGTGAGTGCGACAACGGCGGCTAGGGCGACCGTCCGTTGCTGCGATCCACGGAAATTATCGAACATGGCCGCGATGCCTCCTTGGGGATGTCCAGAATGTAGAAACGGGCTGTTCGGAGTGTCCAACCGGCTGTTCCGATGCCATCGATCGGGAAAACCGAACGAACAGCGCGGTTGGCGGGAGGCGGCCGTCTCAAGCGTCCGGTACGGCCGCACCGGCGCGTCCTGAGCATCCGGTACGGCTACCGCGGCACGGACGGGAAGACCCCGGATTGCGGTCCCGCGGGAGGGAGCCCGGATGAGGTCGTTCCGGAAGGAACGCCGATGGATTCCAGCGGTCCGCCCGATGGGTGCCGCTACGCTCGCCCGCCATGATGGACAGACTTCCGGTGGCAACCCTGGCGGACGCGGTCCGTGCCGATGAGGAGCGTATGGTCGCCGAGTGGCTGGCGGTGACCGAGCATCCCGCGCCACGTGGCGCCGAGGCCGCCCGGGTGGCGGTGATCCTCGACCTGTTGCGCGGGCAGAGCGGCCTGGACGAGGTCCGGGCCGACGATCAGCCGAACGTGTACGCGCTGCGCAAGGGGCGTGGGGACGGCCCCCGGGTCGCGCTGCTGGCGACGCTCGACGATCTCAACTCGGCAGCGGCGCTCCGCCGGAACACGCCGGTGGTGCGCGGCGGAAACCGGCTGGTCGGCCCGTGCGTGAACACGACGTCGAGCGACGCGACCGTCCTGGCCGTCCTGCGCCACCTGGAGAACTTCGGCCTGCGGGGCGGGGGCGACCTGCTGGCGGTCTTCGTCTCCGGTGAGGAGACCGGGCTCACCGGGGTCCGGCGCCTGCTCCGGGACGAGCGGGGCCGGATCGACCTGCTCGTCGACGTCATGGGAGGCATCGGCACGATCAGCTACAACGCGATCGGCCGCTACCGGCTGGAGGTCCGTTTCGAGGGGGTCTCCCGGCACACGCTGCGCGGCGGCGTCTCGGAGATCCCCGGTGCACTCGCCCGTACCGTACTCCGTTTGGAGGAGCTGGCCCCCGCCAACGACGACTCGGGGGCCTGGCGGGTGCTCCGGGTGAACGGGGTGGACGCCGGCGACGTGGACAACCACTCCCCGGCCTCCGGGCGGCTCGTGGTGGATCTGCGCGGCACGAGTCAGGGGTGGCTGGAGGACATGCGGATCACCGTGGGGCGGGTGGCCGACGAGGTCGCCGCCGCGGCGGGGATCACCGCCCACGTGGCCACGGTCACCGCCGGGCCGGCCGTCGAACTGCCCGGTGGCGCAGGACATGCGCTGGTACGGGCGGCGGGCGCCGCAGTGGCGGCCACCGGCCACCCGGTCGTGCTCAGACCGTGGACGTCGTCCAACGTCAACGCCGCCCTGGAATGCGGGGTGCCCGGGATTGCGATGGAGGGGACCAGGCGCGGGGACGGCCGGGGTACCCCGGACGAATGGTGTGACATCGCCGGAGTCTCCTCTGGCGTGCTCGCCAACACCCTGCTGGTCGCCGCACTCACCGATCCCTGATGTGGTTTCCGGAACGCATGATTGATCTTTCGGGATTTTTCATTATGGAAATGCTGGTGTGTAATCAAGTTGATGTAAATCGGGAAATTTGCTGACTTCCGGGTTTTCTGGCCGCGTCGTTGATTCGCCAAATCGCCAGGGTGCGGGCACTCGACGAGTAAGGTGGAAACCTCGCGGCCACCAGGGAGTTTGTGATGTCCAATCTGGCGTTTCGGCGGAGAAAACGGGTTCATCCGCCTGAGGCCACGGGAATACGCGCTCGACTCAGCCGGGCGTCGAAATCGATACGCGTCATGGTGGGCACCGTTGTCACCGCGATTCTGGTGGTAGCCGCGACCTATGTCACCAATCTCGTCTTGGAAGAATCTCGCAAGCCGGACAGGCCGTTCACCTGGACGGTGAGTACGCGCCCCGCCGATCACTGCCTGCCGCACACCGTGGTCGGGAAAACGGAGCGGGAGGCGTCTCCGCCGGACAACCTCGCGGAGCTCGCCGCCTGGGCCAAACGCGTGGAGGCGGCTCCCGGCAGCGGCTCCCCGGTGACGATCACGCTGCAGGGCAGCGGCGAGGAAGCCGTGGTCCTCCTGGATATGAAGATCAATGTCGTGTCGGCTCCGGTACCCGCCCAGGTGTTCACGGTGGGTGGCGGCTGCGGAGGCGGCATCACCCCGCGGAGTTTCTCCAGTGATCTTGACCAGCGGGTTCCGGTGCTGGTCGCCCAAGGCGGCCTTGAGCCGGGCCCGGGTGGCCTCGACGAGCTCAAGGAACTTCCTCCGGTGAACTTCCCGTATCGGATCTCATCGAAGGATCCGGAGGTCTTCGCGATCAATACGTCGGCCGAGCGCTGCGACTGCCGCTGGACGCTCGACCTGCACTGGTCGAGCGGCGGGGAGACCGGCTGGGCCCGTATCGACGATCAAGGCGCCCCGTTCCGCACGGTCGGGGCCGCAGGCGGACCCCGCTACGTCTACGACCTGGGGCGTGAGCGCTGGCAGAAGATCTGACCGTTCGGTACGGCCGAGTGCGGCGGGTCGCGCCGAGCCCGCCGCACTCTCCGTGGCCGTCTACTTGGTGGGGTCGGCGACGTGCCCGATGAACAGCGGAGCCCGCGTCGGCAGATGCATCACCGCGAAGGCGAACGGCCGATCGGCCCGTACCGTGATGTTCGGGGGAACGGTCGCCGAGGTGGGGAACGCGAGTCCGGTGACCGCCGCCGCCTCGGTGCCCCACTCGTCGACCGTGATGTTGGCCAGGTGGGTGGCCTGCCCGATCCAGACGCCCTGGGTGATACCGGAGAAGTCCGCCCCGGGGGTGAACGGGGTGGTCAGTCCAAGCTTCCGCAGGGAGCCGATCAGATTGAGCTCGGTTTTGATGTCCCATTTCGGCATGGAGAAGTCGACCGGCGCGGTCCGCAGCTCGGTGGCCGCCTTCGACAGCAGGGAAGAGGTCGGCTGCGGTCCCGCCGGCCCCGCGGTCTTGGGCACCATCACCCACATGGCGAGCTCGTCCCCGGCGTAGGGGAGTTCGACGACGTCCCAGCCGTCGACCGCCGCGTGACGCATGGGGCCTTGCTCGTTCATCATCGGGGCCTGCACGGTCGTGCCGTCGGCCCTGGTGAAGGTGCCGGGTTTGACGGGGTGCTTCGCGAACGGCGTCTTCCAGTCGGCCTTGAGGTACACGGCATTGGCCAGGACCACCTTGGTCGACGGATCCAGCTGATCGAAGAGCTTCTTGATCCGGTCCGCGGTCTGCTCACGCACCCAGGCATCCATGATCTTGATTGCGTCGGGGGAGGTGAAGTCCACGGTCCGCACCCCGGCGCCGTACTGCCGGGCGAGTGTGCCGAGAAACTCCTCCCCGATCGCGGTGCCCCGCTGGGTGAACAGCCCGTTCGCCACCGTCACCACCGGGGCGGCCGGGGGACCCTCGGTCCGGGGCCCGGCGTTCGCCGGCGCGGGCGGAACCTTCTCCCCGGTGACGATCTGACGGGTCAGATCGTTGATCGCCTCATGGACGCCTTCGGCAGGGAACCCGAAGACCCGGTCCATCTGGGTCCCGGTGTCGCCGAGGGCGCCCGCTCGGGCCATGGCGAAGGCGGAGACGATGCTCAAGGGCGATGTGACCGCGTTCTTGTTCGGATCGGTGCTCACCCGATGCAGCTCCCCGGCGAACTTGGCGAGTCCGGCGACCGTCTCCTCGACGGGGGCGTCCTTGGGGATCTCACGGCTGACCCCTTCGGCGCGCAACACCCCGTCCGAGCTTTGCCGGGCAGGTGATCCACCGCACGAGGCGAGCAGGAGCCCCGCGGTGGCAACCGTGATGAGTGTCCGTCCTTTACCCATAGCCCAGAGACGCGCCTTTGCCGCACAGGGTTGCTCGGACGGCACCCGAAATGTCAAGAGACCCAAGGAACCCCCGGTGTTCTTGCCGATGAGGGGCGATATTTGGTGTTTCGCAGATTGCCGCAACTCCACGCGGGCGACGCGAGTCCGTCCATTCACGGCCGTCCGGTACGGCGAGTGCGGCGAAAAGGAGATGCTGAGGCGGGAAAACGGCAGGTAGCCTGCCCAAAGACCGGGAAGGGGCAAGACAGTCATGGGACACGTGGAGATCGGCCATCTGGTGTATGTGCTGCCGGATGGGCGGACGTTGCTGAACGATGTCTCCTTCCGAATCGGGGACGGGGTGAAGGCCGCGCTGATCGGGCCGAACGGGGCGGGCAAGACCACGCTGCTGAAGCTGATCGCGGGGGACGTCGCACCGGTGAGCGGTTCTGTGGTCAGCTCCGGCGGGCTCGGGGTGATGCGGCAGTTCCTGGGCGGGAAGACCCCTGAAGGGGAGGACGGGCGGCGTCCGTCCGCTGGCGACGGCCGTACCGTGCAGGAGCTGCTTCTGGCGGTGGCCCCGGCGGCGGTCCGGGAGGCGGCGCAGCGGCTGGAGCGGGCGGAGCTCGCAATGATGGAACGGGACGACGAGAAGACGCAGCTGCGCTACGCCCAGGCGATCACCGACTATTCGGACGCGGGCGGATACGACATCGAGGTCCTTTGGGACGCGTGTGCCATCGCCGCGTTGGGGATGTCCTACGACGAGCTGAAATATCGGGAAGTGGGCACCCTCTCCGGTGGTGAACAGAAGCGCCTGGTGCTGGAGGCGCTGCTTCGGGGACCCGACGAGGTGCTGCTTCTCGACGAGCCCGACAACTTCCTCGACGTGCCGGGCAAGATCTGGCTGGAGGGGGCGCTGCGGGAGACGCCGAAGACGGTTCTGCTCGTCTCGCACGACCGGCAGCTGCTGGCCAACGCCGCGGACAGAATCGTGACCGTCGAATCCGGAAATATCTGGATTCACGGGGGAGGGTTCGCCGGTTACGCCCAGGCCCGTCGCGATCGGAACGAGCGACTCGACGAGCTGCGGCGCCGCTGGGACGAGGAACACGTCAAGTTGAAGCAGCTGGTGAACATGCTGCGCAACAAGGCCAGGTACAACGACGGCATGGCTCCGGCGTACAAGGCGGCGCAGACCAGGCTCCGCCGTTTCGAGGAGGCGGGCCCGCCCGAGGTGGCGCCCAAGGATCAGAACCTGCAGATGCGACTGCGGGGCGGGCGGACCGGCAAACGCGCGGTGGTCTGCGCGGGTCTGGAGATCACCGGGTTGATGAAGCCGTTCGACCTGGAGATCTGGTACGGCGAACGCGTCGCGGTACTCGGCGCGAACGGATCGGGTAAGTCACACTTTCTCCGTCTGCTCGCCGGCGAACCGATCGCGCACACCGGGGTGGCCAAGCTGGGCGCTCGGGTGGTGCCCGGCCACTTCGTCCAGACGCACGCGCACCCCGAGCTCCAGGGGCGTACCCCGTGCGAGATCGTGATGACCGAGCACGCCCGGCTGAAGAACGAGGCGATGAAGGCGCTGGCCAGGTACGAGCTCACCCCCGCCGCCGACCAGCGGTTCGAGACCCTTTCCGGAGGGCAGCAGGCCCGGCTCCAGATCCTCCTGCTCGAACTGTCCGGTTACACGCTGCTTCTCCTCGACGAGCCGACGGACAACCTCGACCTGGCCAGTGCCGAGGCGCTGCAGGAGGGGCTGGACAGTTTCGACGGCACGGTCTTGGCGGTGACACACGATCGCTGGTTCGCCGCGGACTTCGATCGCTATCTCGTTTTCGGCGGAGACGGGCGTGTCCACGAGTCCACGGAGCCCGTCTGGGATGAGGTTTCCGTGACGAGCCGCCACCGCGCCCGCCGGGAAAACGTCACGAGTGGAGTGCCACGCTCGCCGAACCGCTGAATTAGGCCATGGTGACCGGACGGTGTCGCGCCGTGTCAACTTTTGGCAATGGTCGCACGTGTTGTCTTTCAGAGAATTGTCTTTCCGAGTTATGAACGCGGAGTGAGACTTTTTGTGGTGGGGGCCACGACCGCATCGTTCCTGCTCGTGGGCTGTAGTAGCGAAGAGGCTGTGAAGAAACCGGTCATGCAGCCGCTGGCCGTGGTCGACCAGGCCTCTTCGATCGTCAAGGCGGCGGGTGGATATGTCGTTCACTGGGCGGGATTATTACGCAATCCCAACCAGTGGCATTTTGGGGAGAACACCGTCGCATCGGTCGTCGCACGTGACTCCGCCGGCAAGGAGGTCATGCGTTTCGACCAGCCGCTCGACGCGGTTCCTCCCGCAGGGAAGATGGCTTTCAGCGGTGAGGCCCGCGCCGAGCGGCAGCCGACCGACGTGAAGATTGAGTTCAAGCCGTCCAACTGGCGTGAGGCGGCTCGTATCACCTCCGCGTTCAAGCCGTTTCCGATATCCAATGTGTTCACGCAGAAGCTCGGCACGCAGGGATATCAGGTCATCGGGCAGGTGGGGAACCCGTACAGTCTCGCGGTATCGGGATTGGCGGTGACCTCCCTCCTGCGGGATTCCGCCGGGAAATTGCTGGGAGGGGGCACCACCTATGTCGACCGGGTCGGTCCCGGCGGTCGCCGTACCTTCGTGATCACTGTGGACTCGCCGGCTGCGGGCGCGGTGCGCAAGACCGACGTGACGGCACGGACCTGGGGGTCGACCCGGTCGGCGTACGAGGAGCTCGTGCTCGCCGGTCTGCTTCCGGCACATCTCACGAAGCCGAAGACGAAGCCGTTCGTCAACGACCGAGCCCGTGAGTCGGCCGCGGCACCCGCCCCGGCATCCGCTCCGACCACTCCGAGATGACTTTGATCGCCCCCGCTCCCTGGGGTGCGTTTGCCGAGAGTTACGGTAGCTACGTGGCTTCGACGTCATCTCCCCGGATTGTTCTCTTCGGTGCCACCGGGTACACCGGCCGGCTGACCGCCGAGGCGCTGGTCGAACTTGAGGCGCACCCCATACTCGCAGGTCGTGACCTGGGCAGACTCGAAGCGCTGGCCGCCTCGCTGCCGGGGAACCCCGATACCGCGGTGGCCGACGTACGGCGGCCCGCGACCGTACGTCGCCTGCTCTCGGAGGGCGATGTGATCGTCTCGACCGTGGGGCCGTTCACCCGATGGGGGGAGCCCGCCGTCGAGGCCGCGATCGAATCCAAGGCGATCTATCTGGATTCGACCGGGGAACCCACATTCATCCGGCGGATCTTTCAGCGGTACGGGCCCCGGGCCGCATCCTCGGGCACCGCGTTGATCACTGCGTTCGGCTACGACTACGTGCCGGGGAACCTCGCCGCCTGTATGGCGCTGGAGGAGGCGGGGCCGTCCGCGGAACGGGTGGACATCGGGTACTTCATCCGGGGCAACGTGGCGGGCCGGACCAGCGCCGGAACGAAGGCCTCAGCCGTCGGCATGATTCTGGAGCCGATGTTCGGCTACCGGGGTGGCCGTATCACCCGGGAGCACGGCCGCACCCGGGCGTTCTCGATCGACGGAAAACGTCGCCACGGACTCTCCATCGGCGCCTCGGAGCACTTCACGCTGCCCCGCCGCTATCCGGGCCTGCAGGAGGTCGGCGTCTACCTCGGCTGGCTCGGCCCGCTCACCCGGGTTGCCGGGGTCGTCGCCAAGGCGACCCCGGTCATCGCCGCCCTTCCCGGGGCGAAGTGGGTGACGGAGAAGGCGGCTGCGCGTGCCTTGAAGGGCGCACCGCCCTCGGCCGAGCCGTCCCCGATCACCACACAGGTCGTCGCGGAGGCGTTCGACTCCTCCGGCAAGCAGCTCACCAGGGTCGAGCTCACGGGCGGCGACCCGTACGACTTCACCGGCAGGATGCTCGCCTGGGCGGCGATCACCGCGGCGAACAGAGGGGTTCAGGGGGTCGGCTCGCTCGGTCCCGTCGACGCCTTCGGCCTGGACGGACTCACGGCGGGGTGCGCCCGAGCCGGGCTTGTCCGCCTCGACAAGGACTGACCGACGACCCGGCGGCCACGAAATCCAGCATGCTTAGCCCGTATAAGATGATTTTTCGGGAAATAGCGATTCGGATTCGTCGGGCGATCTGTTCTGTTTGAGGATATTCGAGGGTTCTTTGTAGCCGGAGATACCGGAGCCGTATATTGATCTCCGGTCGGAAGGGCTTGATCAGTCCGTTACGTAGTATGCCCGAGCTTTGATGGTTTTCTACTCCTATGGCGGGCCGAGTAAAAAAGTGGGGAGCACATGTCATGGGTGCTTCTTTATGGTGAATCGGTAGCTGCCCGAATGGGAAACCCTTTACTTTCGACGATATGAATGACCGCGTTCTGGTCGAGGCCCTCAGGGCTCGTGACCCGGGCGCCCTCGCCGTGCTGTACCACTCCTACGCAGAGGGCGTCTACGGCTACTGCCGCTTCATCCTCGGAGACGTCGACGCGGCCCGGACGGCGCTGCGCGATACCTTGATCGTCGCCGAATCGAAGATCCACCTGCTCGCCGAGCCTCGGCTGCTCCGGGCGTGGATCCACGCGCTGGCGCGGGCCGAATGCGCCCGTCACGGCGGTGAACCGCCGCGTCCCGCGCCGTTCTCCACGGGCGGTCCACCACAGATCGCGCGGAACGCCGTACTCAGTCTGCCGCTCGCCGACCGCGAGGTGCTGGACCTGGTCACCAGGCGTGGCGTCGCCCTGGCCGATCTGGGCCGGGTGCTCGGCCTGGGCCCGCGTCAGGCCCGGTACCGGTGGAGTACGGCCAAGGCGCGGCTCCGCGATTCGGTGGCGGCGGAGCTGCTCGTCCGGCGGGGCGCCGCCGGCTGCGCGCCGTGCGAGCGGGTCGTCGCGGGGCTCGTCCGGGACCGGGCGCAGCTCGCCCGGCGGGTGCACGGGTGTGACGCGTGCGGGCGGCGCAAGTCCGGCTCGGTGTCGGTCGCGAAGGTGTTCGCGACACTGCCCGAGGAGCGGATCTCCGCCGATCTGCGCATGCGGATCCTCGACGGTTTCACCGACCCCGGGCTTGCGCCGTACCGGTCCGAAGTCGCCGGGCGATCCGGCCCCTTCGACAGCGGCGGGTTTCCGGTCGCCGCGGTTTCCCGCTGGCCTCGGGCGGTCGGCAGCGTCCTCGCCGCGGCGGTCGTCGCCCTGCTGATGGTGCTGGTCTTTCGGCACCTCGGCCAGGATGCGGGCGGGGTGGCCCTCGGATCCGGCGCCTCGGGTTCGCCGGCCGCCGGCACCTCGGCCGGTACCCCTTCGCGGCCGGGTGGAGCGGCGGATCCGGTGGTGTTCGACGAGGGCGCCGCCGATCCGGCCGCAGGGGTGCCCATCGGAACCGGTCCGACCCTCGGGACGGAGTTCCCCCGGTTCCCCGCGCCCGCCGAACCCGCGCGACCCCGGCCACCCTCGGTGACCGGCCCCGGAACCCAGCCGGCCGACTCGGGCCCCGGTCGGCCGCCGGGCCGTCCCGGACCGCCGCCACGCGATCATCAGCACGGCGGCGGGAAGCCCGGATCCTCCCCGCCGCCCGACTCCGCTCCGCCGGCGTCGCCGCTGCCCAGCCCGTCGCCGGGCGACTCCGATCCGCCGACGTCTTCGCCGCGGCCCACCCCGTCGCCGACCGACTCGCCGGCCACGCGTCCCACCTTTGCCGTCAAGAGCCCTCCTTCCGCGACAGGTGCTTGATTTCGCAGGTCAAACCGTTGAGATTACAGATCGTAATCAAAATGTGTGCAGTGCGTTGTCAGGGGGAACAGAGGGTTTTGTGTGACCAGATACTACGCATGGTTACACGTCGGTTACGTTTCGAGGGGGATTCGTGCAACCGTTGGAAACACTGCGGAGAAGCACGATGGTTGGAGCCGCGGCGCTGCTTGGCCTCACGGCCATCGCTCCCGCCGTCGCGGTGGCGAAGCCGGCGCCGTCGGCCAAAGAGGTGAAGGAGAGCAAGGAGCAGGTACGAAAACGGGCCAAGGCCGTCGCCCGCATCAAGTCCCGTCTCGCCGCCGCCGATCTTCGGCTGGAGCAGCTGACGACACGGGCGGAGACGCTGGTCGAGGCCTACAACGGCGAGATGGTCAAGCTGGACTCAGCCGAAGACGAGTACCGGACCGCCGCGGCAGGGCTGGCCGCGGCAGAGGACGAGATGACCTCCGCCAGGGATCGGGCGGGCGCACTCGCCGCCGAGACCTACGCGAACGGCCCCTTCTACACCCCCATATCGGCTCTCGGCGACGGAGACGACGGGCCTGAGGCGTTTCTCGCCCGGGCGACGATGCTTCAATACCTGGCCGGCCGGCAGTCCCAGGTGATCCAGCGGGTCGAGGACACCCAGGAGGTCGCCCGCATCCTCGGGCAGCGGGCCGAGAACGCGTTGAGCACCCAGACGCTGGCGACGGAGCGCGCCGAGTACAGCAAGAGCGCGGCTCAGGCCATGGTCGAGCATCAGCAGCGGGAGACGGCCCGGATTCAGCGGGAGAAGGCTCAGCTTGAGCGGGAGCTCGACGCGGCGCGGTCCCGCGCCGAACGGCTGGCCGCCGCCCGCGCGGCCGCGTTGGCCCGGGCGCGGGCGAGGGCCTTGGCGGCCAAGGCGGCCAGGGAGCTGCGGTCGCAGAGCGGGGTCATGTGGGGCGCGATGAGCCGGGGGGCGTCCTCCCGCGCGGGGGACATCGCGGCCAACTGGGCGCTGACCCAGCTCGGCAAGCCGTACGTCTGGGGCGGTGAGGGGCCGTCGAGTTTCGACTGCTCGGGCCTGACGATGCGCTCGTGGGAGCGGGTCGGGGTGAAGATGCCGCACTGGGTCGGCTACCAGTGGTCGCAGAACCGCAAGGTCCCGCTCGATCAGCTTCGGCGCGGCGACCTCGTGATCTTCGGTCGGCTCACCAGCTATCTGGGCACGCTGCACCACGTCGGGATCTACATCGGACGCGGGCTGATGGTGCACGCGCCGCAGACCGGCGACGTCGTCCGGATCGCGTCCGCGTTTCGCAAGGACTTGGTCGGAGCCGTCCGCCCCGGGGTGTGACCGGCGGGGGCTCGGCACGATGCACCGTCCACGGGGACGCCGGGCGGGGCACCGTGCCGATCAGGATGGATCCCCGGGCGGCTCAGTGCGCCGCGTACCGGGTGCCCTCGGCCCGCTTGTAGGAGGCCTCTATCTCCGCCTCGGCCTCGGTCCGGCCCACCCAGGTGGCGCCCTCGACCGACTTGCCGGGCTCCAGGTCCTTGTAGACCTCGAAGAAGTGCTGGATCTCCAGCCGGTCGAACTCGGCGACGTGGTGAATGTCGCGAATGTGCTCCATCCGGGGATCCGTCGCCGGGACGCAGAGCAGCTTGTCGTCACCGCCCTTCTCGTCGGTCATCCGGAACATGCCGACGGCGCGGCATTTGATGTGGCAGCCGGGGAAGGTCGGCGCCTGAAGCAGCACCATGGCGTCGAGGGGATCCCCGTCCTCGCCGAGGGTGCCCTCGACAAAGCCGTAATCGGCGGGATACTGCGTGGATGTGAACAGGAGCCGGTCCAACCAGATACGGCCGGTCTCGTGATCCATCTCGTACTTGTTACGCTCACCCTTCGGAATCTCGATGACAACGTCGAACTCCACCGCAGTTCCTCCGCTCATGCCCGGTCCCGTGGACCGAGCCACTAATGTCTCGTAGGCGTATACCCAGGATGACGTATGTCGGGAAGAGGTCGACGACGTGGTGCGGCGTGAGCGCTTGGTAGCGTTGATCACTCTTGCGCTACTCCAAGCATATGTGATCCTCGCCGCGCTGTTTGTGCAGGTCCGGCCTGCTGCGAAGGTACCCACCCAGACATTGCGCCCCCCTCCTCCCATTGTGACGGCCGGTCCGGTGTTTCCGATGGGAGGTGCCGGAAAGCTCCCGGTTTCGGCAACGCTCGGCCGACGGCTTGAGGCCGCGCTGCGCGATCCCGCCCTGGGGAGCAACGTCGCGGCGGTGGTGGTCGACGCGGCCGACGGCACCACGCTCTTCGCCCGCAATCACGGTTCACCCCTGACCCCGGCCTCCACCACCAAGGTCGTCACCGCGGTGGCGGCCCTCGCCTCGCTGGGCCCCGACGCCAGGCTCTCCACCAGGGTCGTCCGGGGCCAGACCAAGGACTCGGTCATCCTGGTGGGCGGCGGCGACCCGACGCTGGCCGGCCCGCGGGCCTACGACGTCTATCCCAAACCCGCCCTGCTGAGCGCGCTGGCCCAGCGCACCGCGCAGGCGCTGAAGGCGCAAAAGATCACCAAGGTCAGACTCGGCTACGACGACAGCCTGTTCCTCGGCTCCCGTACGGCGGCGAGCTGGAAGCCGGGATACGTCCCGGAGGGGAGTGTGGCACCGATCACGGCCCTGGAGATCGACGGCGGACGGCTCCATCCGAACGGCCACGCCCGTTCCACCGATCCGCCCGCCCTGGCCACCTCGGCCTTCGCGAGCCTGCTCACCAAGGAGGGGATCTCGGTCGTCCGGGGGCAGCGGGTCAAGGCCGCGCCGAAGGCGGCCGAGCTGGCCAGGGTCGACTCGCCGCCGGTCTATGCGCTGGTGGAGCGGATGCTGACGTTGAGCGACAACGACCTGGCCGAGGCCCTTGCCCGACATATCGCGATAAATGAGGGAAAGCCAGCCTCGTTCGACGGCGGGGCGCAGGCGGTGAAAGCCGTCCTGTCCGGACTGGAGGTGGCCACGGGCGTCGAGGTGTACGACGGGAGCGGACTGTCCGTCAAGAACCGGCTCACCCCCATGGCCCTGGCCAAGATGCTCGCCGTGGCCGCGGGCCCCGAGCACACCTATCTGCGCGGGGCGATCAGCGGTCTGCCCGTGGCCGGCTTCACCGGGACCCTGGCGGACCGGTACGGCGCGGGCCCCAACCGGGTGGGCGCCGGGGCGGTCCGCGCCAAGACCGGGACGCTCAACGGCGTCAGCACCCTCGCCGGTGTCACCCGGACCGCCGACGGCCGGATGCTGGCCTTCGCCTTCCTCGCCGATCGCGTGCCCGGGGTGCCCCGGGCCCAGGTGGCCCTGGATCGTCTTGCATCCATTGTCGCGACCTGTGGCTGTTCGTAACGCCTGCGCGCGTGGAGGTGTGACAACGCGTACGGTGGGGACGTGAGGATGCGCAGTAGCGAATACTCGCCCACCGACGAACCGAAGGCGACGGGATGCAAGTAATCGATTGGGATGTGGCCGTCGCGACGGGAGTCCGGCTGGTTCGCCCGGGGCCCCAAGTGTCCCGCGCCGAGGCCCGAGCGGCGGTCCTTGAGCTACGCAAGCTCTCCCGCGAGGCCGAAGTGCACGTCAAGGAGTTCACCAAGCTCGACGGCGACAGCCCCCCGCATCCGGCCACGGTCGTGGACCGGATCGGCTGGATCAGGGCGAACGTCGACGGGTTCCGGGTCGTCCTGGAGCCGATCACCGACCGGCTCGCCTCCAAGCGGGCCACCCCCGCGATCGTGGGAGCGGTGGGGTCGCGGATCACCGGTGTCGAGGTCGGGGCGGTGCTCGCCTTCCTCGCCTCACGCGTGCTCGGGCAGTATGAGCTCTTCCTGCCGCCGGATCCGTCCGGGCAGACCCCGGCGGGCCGGCTCACCCTGGTCGCGCCGAACATCGTCAACGCCGAGCGGGAGCTGGGGGTGAACCCCCGGGACTTCCGGCTCTGGGTCTGCCTCCACGAGGAGACGCACCGGGTGCAGTTCACGGCGGTGCCGTGGTTGCGGGAGTATGTCCGGGCGCAGATGACCGAGTTCCTGCTCGCCTCGGACATCGACCTGTCGACCTTGCTCGAACGGCTCCGTTCGGCGGCCGACGTCCTCGCCGACGCCGTGCGCGGCCAGGGCGACGCCAATCTGATCGATGTGATCCAGTCGCCGGAGCAGCGGGAGATCCTTGATCGCCTGACGGCGGTGATGACCCTGGTCGAAGGGCACGGCGACTATGTGATGGACGCCGTCGGCCCCTCCGTGGTGCCGACGGTCGAGGAGATCCGCGCCCGGTTCCAGAAGCGCCGGGAGGGTGCGTCCCGGATGGATCGCACGATTCGCCGGCTTCTCGGGCTCGAAATGAAGATGAAGCAGTACGCGGAGGGGTCCGCCTTCGTCACTTCCGTGGTGGAACAGGTGGGGATCGAGGGGTTCAACCGGGTCTGGACATCCCCGGAGACCCTGCCCACCCACGCCGAGATCGCTCAGCCGCGCCTGTGGATCAACCGGGTGCTGAGCAACGGCGCACTGTCCGACGGCGCGTCGGAGCCGTCGGACGGTGGATCGGAGTCGTCGGATTCCGGTTCGGCGGACACCTCGCCGTAGATTTTGAAGCATGGGTCCACATCCGGCGGTGGCCGACGCGCGGCGTGCGGTACGGCTCGCGCTCGCGGACCTCGCCCCGGGCGACCTGGTGCTCGTCGCGTGCAGCGGCGGGGCCGACTCACTGGCCCTCGCCGCCGCGACCGCGTTCGCGGCGCCCCGGCTCGGCCTGCGCGCGGGACTGCTCACGGTGGACCACGGCCTCCAGGCGGGCTCGGCGGAGCGGGCCGCGGAGGTGGTACGGCTGGCGCGGGAGCTCGGTCTCGACCCCGCGGAAGTCCTGAACGTCACGGTGGGCACCCGGGGCGGGCCGGAGGCCGCGGCGCGAGAAGCCCGATATGAGGCCTTGGGTACGGCCGCGGAGCGGCTCGGGGCGGCAGCCGTACTCCTGGGCCACACACGTGACGATCAAGCCGAGACCGTGCTGCTGGGTCTCGCCAGGGGGAGCGGGACCCGGTCGCTGGCCGGCATGAGATTTGTCACAGGCCGCTACCGTCGGCCGTTCCTCGATCTCTCCCGGGTCCGGGCCCAGGAGGTCTGCGCCGCCCTCGGCCTGGTGCCCTGGGACGATCCGCACAACAGCGACCCCGCCTACGCCCGGGTACGGGTGCGGGCGCGGGCGCTGCCCGTACTGGAGGAGTCCCTCGGCCCCGGGATCACCGAGGCGCTCGCCCGTACCGCCGCGCTCTGCGGAGACGACGCCGACGCCCTCGACGAGTGGGCCGGGCGGGCCTACGCGCGGGCGCGGTGCGCGGACGGGGGGCTGGCGGTGGGTATGCTCGCCACGCTGCCGACGGCGGTGCGGCGGCGGGTGCTCAAGACGGCGGCGACGGCCGCCGGATCCCCGTCCGGGACGCTCGCCGCGGTCCACATCCGGGAGCTGGATCGGCTGATCACCCATTGGCGGGGACAGAAGAGGGTCGAGCTGCCCGGCGGCGTCGGCGTGAGCCGTCGATATGGCAGGCTTTTCTTTGGTATCGGGACTTCGGCGGAGGCAACGCGGGTGGACGCAGGGGATATGGGCAAGGACCTGGAGCGGATCCTCGTCTCCGAGGAAGAGCTGCGCTCGAAGATCAAGGACATCGCCGGGCGGATCGACGAGGACTACGCCGGCAAGGACCTCCTGCTCGTCGGGGTGCTCAAGGGCGCGGTCATGGTCATGGCCGACCTGGCGCGGGCGCTGCACTGCCCGGTGCAGATGGACTGGATGGCGGTCTCCTCCTACGGGGCCGGCACCAAGTCCTCCGGCGTCGTGCGCACCCTGAAGGACCTCGACACCGACATCGCCGGCCGGCACGTCCTGGTCGTGGAGGACATCGTCGACTCGGGGCTCACGCTCTCCTGGCTCATCCGCAACCTGAAATCGCGCGGCCCGGCCTCGGTGGAGATCTTCGCGATGCTCCGCAAACCCGACGCGCTCAAGACGCCGATCGACGTGAAGTACGTGGGTTTCGACATCCCGAATGAGTTCGTGATCGGATACGGTCTTGACTACGCCGAGCGCTACCGGAACCTGCCGTTCATCGGGACTCTCGCACCCCACGTCTACGGAGGTAAGTGATTAATCTTGGGCGGCGGGGAACACGATGGCGGCCGACGTACGTTGGTTAGATAACGCGCCGCGCCGAGCGGGCTGGTCATGCTGTTCGGTGGGTGGTGTACCCGTGGGGGTTCCGGGGCGTCGCAGACGATTCCGGGAGAGCCGCGGGTGCGGCGACCGGTGCCGCGGACCCTGGGTGTAACCCAGGGTATCGAATGCTGATCAGGAAGGGACGGGCCCGCCGGGGTTCCGCAACGGATGGATCTCAAGCGCTTTACACGTGGGCCACTGCTGTGGATCCTGGGCATCGTCGTGCTGTTCGTTCTCGCCACCACGATGTTCAGCGGGGACGGCGGCTTCGAGAAGAAGGACACGTCCTTCGTCGCCGATCAGATTCGCAACGGCCAGGTCTCAGCCGCGAAGATCATTGACAAGGATCAGCGGGTTGAGATCACAACCAAGGACAACAAGCGTTACTACGCTTACTGGGTGAGCGGCCAGGGCCTTGAGCTGGCGCACGAGATGGACAAGGTGAAGCCCCCGAAGGGCTACACCGTGGACGTCCCTCGTGAGAACTTCCTGCTCAGCCTGCTCTTCACCTTGCTTCCGATCATCATCCTCATCCTCATCTTCCTGTTCATCATGAACCAGATGCAGGGCGGCGGCTCCCGGGTCATGAGCTTTGGCAAGTCCAAGGCCAAGCTCATCACCAAGGACACCCCGAAGACGACGTTCGCCGACGTCGCCGGGGCCGACGAGGCGATCGAGGAGCTTCAGGAGATCAAGGAGTTCCTGCAGGCCCCCTCGAAATTCCAGGCCATCGGCGCCAAGATCCCCAAGGGTGTGCTGCTCTACGGCCCGCCCGGTACGGGTAAGACCTTGCTGGCCCGTGCGGTCGCCGGTGAGGCCGGGGTGCCGTTCTACTCCATCTCCGGTTCGGACTTCGTGGAGATGTTCGTCGGTGTCGGCGCCTCCCGGGTGCGCGACCTGTTCGAGCAGGCCAAGGCGAACGCCCCGGCCATCATCTTCATCGACGAGATCGACGCCGTGGGCCGCCACCGTGGCGCGGGCCTGGGCGGCGGGCACGACGAGCGGGAGCAGACGCTGAACCAGCTGCTCGTCGAGATGGACGGCTTCGACGTCAAGGGCGGGGTCATCCTGATCGCGGCCACCAACCGGCCCGACATCCTCGACCCCGCGCTGCTGCGGCCCGGGCGGTTCGACCGCCAGGTCGTCATCGACCGGCCGGACCTGGAGGGCCGTAAGGGCATCCTGCGGGTGCACGGCCGGGGCAAGCCGTTCGCGGCCGACGTCGACCTCGACGTCATCGCCCGGCGCACCCCCGGGTTCACCGGCGCGGACCTTGCCAACGTGATCAACGAGGGTGCGCTGCTCACTGCGCGCCAGGACGAGAAGCTGATCTCGATGGCGACGCTGGAGGAGTCGATCGACCGGGTCATGGCCGGCCCCGAGCGCAAGAGCCGGGTCATGTCCGACCAGGAGAAGAAGATCATCGCGTACCACGAGGGCGGGCACGCCCTGGTGGCGCACGCGCTGCCGAACTCCGACCCGGTGCACAAGATCACCATCCTCTCGCGCGGCCGGGCCCTCGGTTACACGATGACCCTGCCGATGGAGGACAAGTTCCTGGCCACCCGTTCGGAGATGCTCGACCAGCTCGCGATGCTGCTCGGCGGGCGTACGGCGGAGGAGCTCGTCTTCCACGAGCCCACCACCGGCGCGGCCAACGACATCGAGAAGGCCACCGCGATCGCCCGGCGCATGGTGACCGAGTACGGCATGAGCGAGCAGCTCGGGGCGCGCAAGTTCGGCACCGGGACCGGTGAGGTTTTCCTCGGCCGGGACATGGGCCACGAGCGCGACTACTCCGAGAAGATCGCCTCCACGATCGACGAGGAGGTGCGGCGCCTGATCGAGGCGGCGCACGACCAGGCGTGGGAGATCCTCGTCCAGTACCGCGACGTCCTCGACGACCTGGTGCTGCACCTGATGGAGAAGGAGACCCTCTCCCGTGAGATGGTGCTCGAGATCTTCCGGTCGGTGGTTCCCAAGGAGCACCGCCCCTCCTACGCGGGCTACGGCAAGCGGCTTCCCTCGGACCGTCCCCCGGTGCTGACCCCGAAGGAGCAGCAGCTGGGTAACGGCAACGGGTCGGGCCCGGCGCTCCCCGCGGGTGTGACCACTCCGGAGCCGGGCAAGTGGCTCAACGAGCGTGAGCCGGGCACCTGAGTTGTCGATCAAACCTCTGGGTGTCGACGCGGTCCGGATCGAGAAGGCCGTTCGCGAGATCTTGCTCGCGATCGGTGAGGATCCGGATCGCGACGGCCTCCGCGACACCCCCGCACGAGTGGCCCGCGCGTACGCGGAGCAGTTCGCCGGCCTCAATCAGAAGCCCGAAGAGGCGCTGACGACGATCTTCGACGCGGACCACGATGAGATGGTGCTGGTCAAGGACATCGAGCTCTTCAGCACCTGTGAACACCACCTGGTGCCCTTCCACGGGGTGGCCCACGTGGGTTACATCCCCAACGACAAAGGGCAGATCACCGGCCTGTCCAAGCTCGCCCGGCTGGTGGACGTCTACGCCCGGCGGCCCCAGGTGCAGGAACGGATGACGTCGCAGATCGCCGACGCCATGGTCAAGATCCTGGAGCCGCGCGGGGTCATCGTCGTGGTCGAGGCCGAGCACCTCTGCATGACGATGCGGGGTGTGCGCAAGCCGGGCGCGAAGACCATCACGTCGGCCGTCCGCGGTGACTTCCGGACCTCGGACCGGACCCGCTCCGAGGCGATGGCGTTGATCCTCGGCCGTTCCTGACCCACAGATATCTGACAAAGCCCCGGTCGCCCACCGATGGTGGCGACCGGGGCTTTCGGCTTGTCCGGGGCTTGCCCCATCGGGCCCGGCCGGCGTCGCTCACGCCGACTGCCCGCTCCCGTCCGTGGGTTGTCGCGGTGATCGTTGTTGTGTGTGTGCCGTGTGGGGTGCGGACAGCGCAATGATCACCTGGAGGGGGTGTACGGGCTGCGCCGGGCCAGGTGGTGGGGCGCTCGGATCCGCTGCGAGGCGTGCCGGCCTGCCTGTCCGTACAGGGTCGGGGGTGATCGTTGCGGTATGCGCGCCGTGTGGGGTGCGGACAGCGCAATGATCACCTGGAGGGGGTGTACGGGCTGCGCCGGGCCAGGTGGTGGGGCGCTCGGATCCGCTGCGAGGCGTGCCGGCCTGCCTATCCGCACAGGGTCGGGGGTGATCGTTGCGGTATGCGCGCCGTGTGGGGTGCGGACAGCGCAACGATCACCCGGAGGGGGGCGCTGTTGGCTGCCGGGGTTGGGAGTGGGAGGGGGCATTCCGGGGCCTAAGCGGCCGTGGGGAAGTCTGAGGAATAGGCTGACCATATGAGCACAACCACCTCTGTCCCTGGCATACAGGGCCGTGACAGGTGCCTGGTTATGGGTGTGGTCAACGTCACCCCCGATTCCTTTTCCGATGGAGGGAACTGGTTTGATCCCGAGGTGGCGATCGACCACGGTCTCCGCTTGGTCGAGGAGGGCGCCGACATCATCGACGTGGGCGGTGAGTCGACCCGGCCGGGGGCTCAGCGGGTCTCGCTTGAGGAGGAGCGGCGGCGCGTCGAGCCGGTGATCAAAGCGCTCGCGCAGGAGGGCGTCCCGGTCAGTGTGGACACGATGCGGGCCGAGGTCGCCGAGTCGGCGATCGAGGCGGGTGCCCGGCTCGTCAACGACGTGAGCGGCGGGCTCGCCGACCCGGTGATGCCCCGGGTGGTGGCGGCGGCGCGGGTGCCGTACGTCGTCATGCACTGGCGGGGGCACAGCCACACCATGGACACCCGGGCGGTCTACGCCGACGTCGTGACGGAGGTCCGGGACGAGCTGGCCAAGCGGGTCGATTCGGTGCTGGCCGAGGGTGTCCCGCCGGAGTGCGTGGTGCTCGATCCCGGCCTGGGTTTCTCCAAGCACCCGCCGCACAACTGGGCGCTGCTCACGCATTTGGGCTCGCTGCGCGAGCTGGGATATCCATTGATCATTGGGGCGTCTCGTAAAAGGTTCTTGACCAGATTGCTCGCCGCACCTGACGGTACTCCGAGGTCGTTCGGCGGATGTGACGACGCCACACAGGCGGTGACCGCGTTGGCGGCGGCCGCCGGAGCATGGTGTGTACGGGTGCACAAGGTCCGGCCGAACGCCGATGCCGTTCGAGTCGCCGCCGCCTGGAGTTCGGCGAGGGGTGGGTACGATCGCGGGTGAGGAGCCGTCACGCGGCCAGGAGATAACACGAATGAGTGCTGAAGCAGCAGCGGATGTCGCGGCGGTCGAGTCGGTTAACCAGGAGTTCTACGCGGCGTTCGAACACGCCGACCTGGATCGGATGTCCGCCGTCTGGGGCACGGACGAGAACGGCTATGAGATCGGTTGCGTGCACCCGGGCTGGCCGCTGCTCCGGGGCCGGAGCGAGGTTCTGCGGTCCTGGGCGTTGATCATGGCGAATACTCCGTACATCCAGTTTGTTCTCACCGATGTGCAGGTTCGCGTCTTCGGCGATGTGGCCGTGCTGACCTGTGCCGAGAACATTTTGACCGCGGGGGAGGCCGGGGAGTCCAGCTTCGCCGCGGGGGGACGGGTGGTGTCCACCAACACCTTCACCCGGACGCCCGACGGCTGGCGGCTGTGGTTGCACCATGGTTCACCGGTGTTGCAGGGGGAGGTGGACGAGGATGAGGAGTCTTGATCGGGTGACCTTGAAGGGTCTTCGATCACGGGGGCGGCATGGCTGCCTGCCCGCGGAGCGAGAGCTCGGCCAGGAGTTCGTCGTGGACGCCGTGCTCTCCTTGGACACCGGACCCGCCGCGGCCGGGGACGATCTGAACAAGACTGTGGACTACGGCGAACTCGCCGGTAGGCTCGTCGCCTGCGTCGCGGGCGAGCCGGTGAACCTCATCGAGACTCTGGCCTGGCGACTCGCCGAGATCTGCCTGGACCATCCCTTGGTGGAGGAGGTGGAGATAACCGTCCACAAGCCCGCCGCACCGATTCCGCACTCGTTCGACGACGTGGCGGTGACGATCGTGAGGAGGAAGCCGTGACTCACGCCGTCCTCGCGCTGGGAAGCAATGTCGGGGACAGCTTCGAAACCCTCCAGGGGGCCGTGGACGTCTTGTTCGACGCGCCGGGCCTGGATTTCGTCGCCGTCTCCCCTGTGTACGAGACCGCTCCGGTGGGCGGGCCGGACGGTCAGCGTCCCTATCTCAACGCCGTCGTGGTGGCCGAGACGGTCCTTGCGGCGATGACGTTGCTGGAACGGGCGCAGGGCGCCGAGGCGGCGTTCGCCCGGGTCAGGGGCGAGCGCTGGGGGCCACGCACGCTGGACGTGGACATCATCGTCTTCGACGACGTCATCTCGCACGACGAGGAGCTCACCCTGCCGCATCCGCGGGCGCATGAGCGCGCGTTCGTGCTGACCCCGTGGTACGACGTGGAGCCCGCGGCGGTGCTCCCCGGCCACGGCCCGATCGCGGATCTGCTGGCTAGATTGGATCAGAGTGGAGTCCGGCAGCTGGATCTGCTGCTTCAGCCGCCCGACTGATCCGCACGCCGTCCGGTGGAGGCCGGACCCGGATCACCCGCCGGCTGGAGACGGCCGACCGAGCTGAGAGGAATCAATGAAGTCGACTCGCCCCGGCGTGCTCGTCGTGCTCGTTCTCGGCTGTGCCGCGATCGTCTGGCTGCTGCTTCAGAATTTCTATTCCGTGCTGCCGACCCTGCCCTGGACGGCGATTCCCACCTTGCTCGTCCTGGCGCTCGGCGAGAGCTACACCGGGGTGATGACGCGGTCCCGGATCCGCCGCCGGCCCGGCTACAAGCCGGCGGAGCCGCTGGCGGTGGCCCGCCTGGTGGCGCTGGCGAAGGCGTCGGCCTACATGGGTTCGGCGCTGGCCGGGTTCTTCGCCGGTTTCGTCCTCCACCTGATCCCGCTGTTCGACCAGCCCACGCCCCGGCGGGACCTGTTCATCGCCGTCGGGACGCTGGTCGCGGCGATCGCCCTGGTCGGCTCGGCGCTCTTCCTTGAGTACGCCTGCCGGGTGCCGAGGCCCCCGGATGAGGAGCCGAAGGCCTGATCACTTGTCGATGTCGCCGACCACGAAGAACATCGAACCGAGAATCGCGATCATGTCGGCCACGAGCTGGCCGGGGAGCATCTCCTTGAGCGCCTGGATGTTGTTGTAGGAGGCGCTGCGCAGCTTGAGCCGCCAGGGGGTCTTCTCCCCGCGGGACACCAGGTAGTAGCCGTTGATCCCGAGTGGGTTCTCGGTCCACGCGTAGGTGTGCCCCTCGGGCACCTTGAGCACCTTGGGAAGGCGCTGGTTGACCGGCCCCTGGGGGAGCCCGCGCATTCGGTCGACGCACAGGTCCGCGAGGTCGAGGGAGACTTTGACCTGGTCCAGGAGGCATTCGAATCGGGCCAGGCAGTCGCCCTCCTGGCGGGTGACGACCTTCACCGGCAGTTCGCCGTAGGCCAGGTACGGCTCGTCCCTGCGCAGGTCGAAGTCGACCCCGGAGGCGCGGGCGATGGGGCCGCTGACGCCGTACTGCATGATCGCCTCAGGGGTGAGGATCCCGACCCCCCGGGTCCGCGCCCGGAAGATCTCGTTTCCGTGGATGAGGTTCTCCAGGTTGGGCAGCCGGGTCCGTACCTGGTGGACGGCGTCCGCGACCCGGTCGAGCCAGCCCTGCGGAAGCTCCTCCTTGAGGCCGCCCACGCGGTTGAACATGTAGTGCATCCGGCCGCCGGAGATCTCCTCCATGACGGCCTGGAGGGTCTCGCGCTCCCGGAAGGCGTAGAAGATCGGCGTGATCGCCCCGACCTCCAGCGGGTAGGAGCCGAGGAACATCAGGTGGTTGAGGATCCGGTTGAGCTCGGCGAGGAGGGTCCGCGTCCAGACCGCCCGGATCGGGACCTCCATCCCGAGCATGCGTTCGACCGCGAGGACGACGCCGAGCTCGTTGGCGAACGCCGAGAGCCAGTCATGCCTGTTGGCCAGGACGATGATCTGCCGGTAGTCGCGGACCTCGAAGAGCTTCTCCGCGCCGCGGTGCATGTAACCGACGATCGGCTCGGCCTGGGAGATCCGCTCCCCGTCCAGGGTGAGCCGGAGCCGCAGCACCCCGTGGGTGGACGGGTGCTGTGGGCCGATGTTGAGGACCATGTCCTCGGTGGCGAGCTCCTTGGCCCCCGCGCCGATGCCGACGACCTGTTCCCGGTTCTCTGTCACATTCGCCATGCTGCCACCGCATCCGCGAGACAGCCAGCATGATCTTGGAGGCTCAGACCCGGACCTTCAGCGACTCCAGCCCCCTGATCACATATCCGGGGTTCCATCGCGGCTCCTCGATCAGGTCCATCGCCGGGGCGGCCCGCAGCAGGGCGCCGAAGGACTCGACCAGCTCGACCCGGGCGAGCGGGGCGCCCAGGCAGAAGTGGATCCCCGCCCCGAAGGAGATGTGCGGGTTGTCGGCCCGGCCGACGTCGAAGGCGTCCGGGTCGGTGAAGACGGCGGGGTCGCGGTTGGCCGAGCCGAACAGCAGCGCGACCTCCGAGCCTTTGGGGATGTCGACACCGCAGACCGTGATGTCTTCGAGCACCCATCGCTCGAACATCTGCAGGGGGGTGTCCCAGCGCATCATCTCCTCCACGGCGGAGGGGATGAGCGAGTGGTCGGCGCGGAGCCTGGCGAGTTCGGCGGGGTTGCGGAAGAGGGACCACCAGCCGTTGCCGGTCACGTTGACCGTCGCCTCGTGCCCGGCGTTGAGCAGCAGGACGCAGGTGCCGACGAGCTCGTCCCCGGTGAGCCGGTCCCCTTCGTCGACGACCGCGGCGAGCGCGCTGATCAGGTCGTCTCCGGGGCGGTCCCGCCTGGCCGCGGCGAGTTCCCGCAGGTAGTCGCCGAACTCCTCGCAGGCCCGTACGGCCGTGCGCTGCGCCTGCACGGACGGGTTCGGCTCGTACATGCCGCAGATGTCGGCGGACCACGGCCGGAGCAGGTGCCGGTCGGCCTGGGGAATCCCGAGCATCTCGGCGATCACCGTCACCGGGAGCGGTTCGGCGACCTCGGAGATGAGGTCGCCGCCGCCTTTGGCGACGAAGTCGCCGACGAGCCCTTTCACGATCTCGCGTACCCGGGGCCGGAGGTTCTCCACCATGCGCGGGGTGAACGCCTTGGAGACCAGACGGCGCAGCCGGGTGTGCACGGGGGGTTCGACGTCGAGCATCCCGGCCCGGATCACCCGCCAGAAGGGCTCTTGGAAGCCGGGTTCGGGTTCCCGGCCCATCTGCTCGTGGGTGGCGAGGTGGAGGTAGGAACGGCCCAGGCGCCGGTCCCGGAGCAAGGCGTTGACATCGGAATATCGTGCGACAAGCCACTGGTCGGTGGGCTGGTAGTAGCTGACGGGAGACTGCTCGCGCAGTTCGGCATATACCCCATAGGGGTGTGCGACGAACTCCGGCGACCACGGATCGAACCTCATGTCCCCAGGATATGGACTTGCCGGACAAACAAGTCAGCGCGTTATAATCCTGATCAGGTCATGAGTGCCAGCGTCAAGCCCCGGCTAGCTGGCCGGCAACCCTCGCGTCCGCGGCGGGGTGCCCCGGGTGAGGACCAGGCCGGTCACGAACCCGTGGCGGGCAAGCGCGGGCTCCTGCGAACACGGTGCGTCGGGGTCCGACGACCTTAGGAGCATGCCCGTGTCCGTCCTCGTCGAAGCCCCCGACCTCACCGTCGTCGGCGCGAACACCGCCGTACCCGTCGGGGGCGGCGCCCTCGTGCCGTACGCCAACCTCGACTACGCCGCCAGCGCGCCCTGTCTGGAGGCCGTGCGGTTCGCACTGGAGGAGGCCCTGCCCACCTACAGCAGCGTGCACCGGGGCGCCGGCTACACCTCCCAGCTCACCACCGCGCGCTACGAGCACGCCCGGCACGTCGTCCGCTCCTTCGTCGGGGCGCGCCAGGACGACGCCGTGGTCTTCACCCGCAACACCACCGACGCCACGAACCTGCTCGCCCACTGCCTGCCCGAGGACACCACCGTCGTGGTCTTCGAGACCGAGCACCACGCCACCCTGCTGCCGTGGGAGCGGGCGGTACGGCTGCCCGCCCCGGCCTCCCCGGGCGCGGCGATCCGGGCCGTGGCCGAGGCCCTCGCCGCGGTCGAGGGCCCCAAACTGCTCTGCGTCACCGCCGCGTCCAACGTGACCGGCGAACTCTGGCCGATCGCCTCGCTCGCCCACATCGCCCACGAGCACGGCGCGCGGATCTTCGTGGACGCCGCCCAGCACGTGCCGCACCGGCCGCTCAACCTCACGGCGCTCGACCTGGACTACGTCGCCTTCTCCGGGCACAAGCTCTACGCGCCGTTCGGATCGGGCGCGCTGATCGGTCGGCCCGACTGGCTGAGCCAGGCCCGGCCGTACCTCGCCGGGGGCGGCGCGTCCCAGGCGGTCGACGACGAGGGGACCCGGTGGTCCGCCGACCCCGAGCAGCGCCATGAGGCCGGCACCCCCAACGTGCTCGGGGTGATCGCCCTCGCCGCGGCGTGCGACGCCCTCGCCGGGGTCGGCTGGAGTTCGCTGATCGAGCAGGAGGAGCGGCTGCTCACCCGGCTCCGCGCCGGGCTGGCCACCCTGCCCGGTGTCCGTGAACTCTCCCTGTGGGGGCCGGATCATCCCAGGCTCGGCATCGTGTCGTTCGTCGTGGACGGCGTGAGCGCGCGGGACGTGGCGGAGAGGCTCTCCACCGAGTACGGGATCGGGGTCCGGGACGGGCAGTTCTGTGCCCATCCGCTGGTGAACCACCTGCTGGAGGGCTCCGGTGGCGGGTGCGTCGACTCGACCGCGAGGGCCGTACGCGCCTCGATCGGCGTCGGTACCACCGAGGAGCACATCGACCGGCTGATCGACGCCCTCAGGTCGTTCTGAGGCCGCTATCCGTCCGCGGCGTCGGCCTGGTCCTCCTGGTCCGCCGCCGCGGTACGGCGTTCGCGCCTGCCCCGGGCGAGTTCGGTGGCGAGGGCGTCCAGGTGCGGCGTCCAGAACCGGCGATAGGGCTCAAGCCACATGTCGACCTCCTGAAGGGGTGTGGGATCGACGGCGTAGAGCCGCCGGGTGCCTTCGGCCCGGACCGTCGCGAAGCCGTTGTCGCGCAGCACGCGCAGGTGTTGCGACACCCCGGGCTGGGAGATCCCGAACTCCCGCTGGACGATGGTGCTGATCTCTCCGGCCGCCAGCTCCCCGTCGGCGAGAAGCTCCAGGATCCGGCGGCGTACCGGGTCGCCGAGGACATCGAACGCGTGCATATCCCCACTATCTCAGTCATGGCTTATATAAGTCAAATATGAAATACGATCCTGTCTCAGCCAGCCGAAGCCGCCCAGCCCGTACGGGTCGATGAGCTCGGCCTCCTCGCCCGCCCGGACCAGCTCGGCCAGATACCGGCGCGGATCGGTGCGGGCCAGCTCGATCGAGGGCCGCTCCCCGGTGACGCCGAGCACGCGAAGCGCCTCCCGTTGCGTGGTCAGCACGGTGGCGGTCGCCCCGGCCGCCTCCCCCGCCGCGGCGCACGCGTCCAACGCCACGTGCGCGGTGATGTCGCACGAGCCGTCGGGGACGGCGCGGACCAGAGCACCGTCCCGGTAGGAGGCGAGGGTTCCCCCCGGCGGGCGCCCTCCGAGCCGATGGGCGTAGTCGGCGGTGATCGCCACCCCGTCCCGGATCGTCCCGATCAAAGCGCCCCAGGCCTCGTCGCGGGGCCGCCCGATCTCGGCGCGTTCCCCCAGCGCCGCCATCGGCCACCAGCGCTCCAGCCAATCCAGGTCGGCCCCCTCGGGAGCGGGGCCGAGCCGTTCCGCGCCGTTCGCCGGGTCGACGAGCACGAGCCGGGGACCCCGCCGGGTCTGCTCCACCACATCCACCGGGACGTTGTCCAGCCACTCGTTGGCCACGACGAGCCCGGTGACGGATTCCGGCGGCCCGGTCGCCCACTCGATCGTCTCCGGCAGGCCCTCCGGTCGCCCCGCGACCTCGACGCCGCGGGGGCGGAGCCGGGCGCGCATCTCGGGGGGAGCGCCCCGGACGAGCCCGGTCAGCAACTCCCCGCCGCCCGCGCCCACGTCGATCAGGTCGAAAGGGTCGGGGCGGCCGAGCATCGCGTCCACCTCGGTGAGCACCCGGACCAGCGCGCCGGCGAAGGCGGTGGAGGCGTGCACCGAGGTGCGGAAGTGCTGATCGGGGCGTTCGCGCAGGTAGAACCCGCCTTGGCCGTACAACGCACTCTGCATCGCCTCGCGCCAGGTCAGCCACACGCCCTCGACGGTACCGGGGAACCGGCGCGGGCGAGCGGGGTTCCGCGACTCACTTGATCACGGACCTCCGCACGGGAGGTTGTCCCCTCCGGCAGATTCGTTTACGCTTATGTAGAATATTCGACACATCTCTAAGGAGGGTCATGGGCGACCGCACCCTGGTCTGCCTGGGCGGCGGCCCGGCCGGTCTCTTTCTGGCCAGGCTGCTGCGCCGGGCCGACCCCTCGTGGCAGGTCACCGTCTACGAGCGCGACGCCCCCGGCGCGACCTTCGGATTCGGGATCGGCCTCGCCGACAAGACCCTGGAGTCGCTGGCCCGGCTCGATCCGGACACCCGGCGACGCATCACCGAGGCCGGGGTGGTCGGCGACGGGATCCACCTGCGCCACCGGGGAACCGCCCTGCGCTGGGGCCCGCGAGGGGGCACCGCCATCGCCCGCGCCGCACTCCTGAACATCCTCCGCGAGCAGGCCCTGGAGGCGGGGGCCGTCCTGCGCCACGGTACGGCCGTGGAGCCGGGAGCCGTCCCCGCCGCCGACGTCGTCGTCGCCGCCGACGGGGCCAACAGCGCCACCCGGGCGGCGCTCAGCCGCGAGCTCGGTGTGGAAGAGGGGCTCGGCCGGGCCAAGTACATCTGGCTCGGCGCCGAGCTCGACCTCCCCGGCATGACGTTCAGCTTCGTCTCCGACGAGAACGGCTCCTGGGCGGCCCACGCCTACCCGTACGCACCGGGGATGGCCACCTTCCTGGTCGAGACCGACGAACGCACCTGGCGTCGGGCCGGGCTCGACCGGCCGGGCGCGCCGCTCAGCCCCGACGGCACCGACCTGCGCAGCAAGGAGTACCTGGAACGGCTGTTCGCCGCGGACCTCGACGGGCGCCCGCTCCTCGGCAACAGGTCCAGGTGGGCCAACTTCCGAAACGTCCGCTGCGCCACGTGGAGCAGCGGCAACACCGTCCTCGTCGGCGACGCCGCCCACACCGCGCACTTCTCCATCGGATCCGGCACCACACTCGCCATGGAGGACGCGGTCAGCCTCGCCCGCTGCCTCGCCGAGCACCCCGAGCCGGCGGTGGCGTTCGACCGCTACGAGGCCGAACGGCGACCTGCCGTGGAACACCTGCAGTCCAGGGCGATGGCCAGCCAGATCTGGTGGGAGACCTTCGACCGCCGGATGGACCGCGACCCCAGCCAGATCGCCTTCCAATGGCTCACCCGCACCGGGGCGCTCTCCTACGACCGGCTCCGCGCCGCCGACCCACGCCTGGCCCGTGAGATCGAGAACTGGTTCGCCGACGCCACCGCCGCCCAGAGCCGGCTCACCCTGGACGCCGGGGCCGATCCGATCTGCACCCCGGTGCGCGTCGCCGGAACCGCGCTGCCGACCAGGGTCGTCGTCACCCGGCCGCCCAGCCACTCAGACGTCGAGGCGCGCAGGGAACGCGACCTGGCGCTCTTCGGCGGGCTCGCACTCGCCGGGGCCGGGCTGGTCGTCGCCGACCTGACCGCCGTCCCGGCCGACCCGCCGGACTGGACGGAGCTCGCCGGCCTCGCCGACTTCATCGCCGCCCACAGCCACGCCGTCCCCGGGGTCCGCCTCACCCCGGATCCCGTCCAGGCCAAGGCGGCCGCCGAGGCCGGATTCGGCTACCTGGAGTTCGCCGGCGGCGCGCTCGCCGACCTGGCGTCGGCCGTCGGCTCGGTCGGCGCACCGCTGCGCGCCGCGACGCTGATCGCCGACCCGGCGTCGGCCCTGACCGGGGGACGCATGCTGCGCGACGCGGGGGCCGACGTCGTCCGCCTGGTCCACGAGGGCGGGCGGGCACCCGACCTGGCGCTCTACGCGCTGGCCGAGGAGGTGCGCGCGGAAACCGGCCTGGCCGTCCTCGTCGGCGACGGATCGGCCCGCACCGAGCAGCTGCGCACCGCGGTCGTGGCCGGGCAGGCCGACCTCACCGAATGCTGGCCCGTCGTCCCCGCCGGCTCCCGGAACCCGTCCTGACGTGGAGATCCACGGCCTGTACGACGTTCCCGACACCGTCCTCGCCGAGGGGGCGCCGCCCCGCGCGCACCCCGCGACGGTGCCCGCGCTCGCCCGCCTGCTCCGGCTGGCCGCCGGACACGACGCCACCGTGGCCGTCGTCGGCGCCGGCACCTCGATCTCGGGAGCCGAGCCGTGGCTCGACGCCGATCTGGTGGTGGCGACCGGGCGCCTGGACGCCCTGCTCTCCTACGATCCGGGGGAACTCGTGGTGAAGGCCCAGGCCGGGATGCCCTTCGCCAGGCTCCGCCGGATCCTCGCCGACCACGGGCAGCGGCTCGCGCTGGACCCCGAGGACGAACGGGGCACCCTCGGCGGCCTCGTCGCGTCGGACGCCTCCGGGCCGCTCCGGCTCCGCCACGGCACGGTGCGCGATCAGCTGCTCGGGGTGACCGTCGTCCTCGCCGACGGCCGGATCGCCCACGCCGGCGGGAACGTCGTCAAGAACGTCGCCGGATACGACCTGGGCAAGCTCTACACCGGAAGCCTTGGCACGCTGGGGATCCTCGCCGAGCTCACCTTCCGCACGGCCCCGCTGCCGCCCGCGGCCCGGTGGATGTCCGTCCCCTGCGACCTCACGGCCGGTTCCGCCTTCGCCCAAGCGGTGGACGAGGCCGCGCTGGAACCCGCCGCCGCCCAGTGGCACGGTCACACCGGACCCGGCCCAGGCGAGCTGAAGCTGCTGTTCGAGGGTGAGCCGGACGCCGTGGAAGCGGTCCTCCGCGACGCCGTCCGCCTGCTTGGCCCGGCCGCCCGGGTCCACGGCGCAGAGCCCGGTACGGCCGATGCGGCGCCGTCAGGCCGTACGGAACCCGAAGTCGGTGTTGTCTCGGATGGATTGTTCGGTACGGCGGCAGCGGGCGGTCACCCGGCGCCGGTTACGGCCGATGCGGCGCCGTCAGGCCGTACCGCAGGCGAAGGCCCCGTCAGGCTGCGGCTCACCGCGCCGCCCTCGCGCCTGCCCGCACTGGTGCACGCGGTCACGGCGGAATGCGCCCGCGAAGGCATGCCGGGGTGGATCGAGGCGTCGGTCGGCGTCGGCGTCGCGACCCTCTCGTTGCCCCCGGACGCACCGCCCGCCGGCTGGAGGCGGGCCCTCGACCGGGCCAGGGAGGCCGCCCGGACACACCGGGGAAACGTGGTGGTGCGGACCGGGCCCGGGACGACCGTGCCCGACGCCGACCTGTGGGGACCGCCGCCGCAGGCCGTCGACCTCATGCGCGCCGTCAAGAATCAGTTCGACCCCCGGCGCCGGCTCAACCGGCATCGATTCCTGGAGGGCCTATGACCGATCGGCCGGACCCCGGCGACGACCTGCGAGGCCTGCTCGCCGACTGCGTGCACTGCGGGTTCTGCCTGTCCGCCTGCCCGACATACCTGCTCGACGCGGCCGAGCCGGATTCGCCGAGGGGACGGATCCAGCTGATCGGGCAGATCGCCGACGCGGGTACGGTGACCCCGGTGCAGGCCGCCCACCTGGACAACTGCCTGGGCTGTCTCGCCTGCATGCCGGCCTGCCCGTCGGGGGTCCGCTACGACAGGCTGATCGAGCACGCCCGGGAACAGGTCGAGGAAGGTCATTCGCGGAGTCGACGGGAGCGCATTCTGCGTGGATTCGTCTTCGCGCTCTTTCCTCACCCGGCCCGGCTGAGACTGATCCGCCCGGCGCTCTGGGTTTACCAGCGCTTCCTGGCCAGGTTGGTCTCCCGGCTGCTCCCGGGCGTCCTGCGCGACATGGCGGCGCTCGCTCCCGAGGTGCGGAATCTGAGGAGCGGCTCCCTGCCCGCGCTCACCCCGCCGACCGGGCCCCGGCGAGCCGTGGTCGGCCTGGTCACCGGCTGCGTCCAGCGGGTCTTCTTCCCCGAGGTGAACCGGGCCACCGCCCAGGTGCTTGCGGCCGAGGGATGTGAGGTGCGGGTGCCCCGCGCCCAGGGCTGCTGCGGTGCGCTCAGCGCCCACGCCGGACGCACCGAGGAGGCCAGGCGGTTCGCCCGCGGGCTGATCGAGGCGTTCGAGGATTCCGGGGCCGACATCGTCGTGGTCAACGCCGCGGGCTGCGGCGCGACGGTCAAGGACTACGGGCACCTGCTCGCCGACGACCCCGAGTGGGCCGATCGGGCCACCCGATTCGCGGCGAAGGTACGGGACGCCACCGAGTGGCTGGCCGAGCTCGGGCCCGGCGCGGCGAAACGCCCCGTCGAGCTGAACGTCGCCTACCAGGATGCCTGCCACCTCAGAAACGGGCAGGGGATCGTGGGCCAGCCCAGGACCCTGCTGAACGCCGTACCCGGTCTTGAGCTGCGTGAAGTCGCCGAGCCCGGGGTGTGTTGCGGCTCCGCCGGGATCTACAACCTGCTCCAGCCGGACACCGCGGCCCGCCTGGGGGATCGCAAGGCGGAGCAGGTTCGCGCCACCGGGGCGGACGTGCTGGCCACCGCCAACCCCGGCTGCGCCATGCAGATCCGCCAGGCCCTCCGCCGGTCCGGATCGGATATCCCGGTCATGCACGTCATGGAGGTTCTCGCGCTCGGCCTGGCGGATCAGCCGGACGCCGAGGGGCCCTTCTCGGCGGGCAGACGGAGCAGTAGCCGATAGCCCCCGTCCGGGAGGGGACCGTACTCGATGCTCCCGCCGAGGAGCTCGGCCCGTTCCCGGAGCCCGATCAGGCCGTGCCGGGCGCTGGGCAGCGGAAGCGTGGCCCTGGTCGGCGGGCCGTTCGTCACCGTGGTGCGGATGCCATCGCCTTCCCGGCGGATCCGGACGGCCGCGGACGCGCCGTCGGCGTGTTTGCGGACGTTGGTCAGCGACTCCTGGACGACCCGGTAGATCGCCCGCTGGACGGGAGGACGCGGCTGCTCCCCGGGGAGATCGACCTCCAGGGCGACCTCGATGCCGCACGCCTTGACCAGCCGGTCCAGGTCGGCCAGGCCCGGCTGCGGGGTGAGCTCGGCCGGCTGTCCCGTCGCCGTGCGCAACACGGTGACCATGTGCCGGAGCTCGTCGAGGGTGTCCACACTGAGCCCGCGGATGGTCACCGCGGCCTCCCTGACCTCGGGGTCGGCCGTGGCCACCTGAAGCACCCCGGCGCGTACGGCGATCAGGCTCACCTGGTGGGCGACGACGTCGTGCATCTCCCGGGCGAGCCGGGTCCGTTCGCGGACCAGCACCGTCTGGGCGGTGAGGAACCGCTCGTGCTCGCGTGCCGCGGAGAGTTCGGCGAGCCGCAGGGACAGGTCCCCGCGCACCTGGGTGAGCCGGCCGATGAGGATGGGCGCGGCGGCGAGCGACGCGGCGGAGATCAAGTGGATGAGGACTTCGCCCAGGGCGTTTCCGACCAGGAGGCCCTGGGGCCACGGAGCGAGAAAGACCGCGGTGAACATCAGGGTTTCGCCCGGGGCGTTTCCGACCAGGAGGCCCTCGGGCCACGGAGCGAGGAAGACCGCGGTGAACATCAGGCCGCAGGCGTAGACGACCAGCCGGTTGCGGACGATTGCGGCGATGGTGAAGAGGGCGACCTGTGCGGCGATCGGGGCGCTCGACAGCAGTGAGGGGAGGCAGAGGAGGAAGACCGGCAGCGGCCACCGCCGCCGGACGGTGAGCGCGAGACAGGCGAGGGCACCCAGTGCCATCTCCCGCGGCCCCCGTACGCCGGCCAGCAGGTCTGCGGCGCTCACAGCGATCAAGAGCCCGTCGACCAGTGGGGCGGGGAGACGGCGGGGGCTCATCGCCGGTTCCGCAGCAGCCCGGCGCGCTCGGCGATGAGGGCGGCCTGCACCCGGCTGCCCACCTCAAGCTTGGTGAGGATCGCGCTGACGTGGTCTTTGACCGTACCCACACCAAGGTGCATGCGCGCGCCGATGTCGGGGTTGGACAGCCCGTCCGCGAGCAGGACCAGCACGTCCCGCTCGCGTTCGGTGAGCCGGGAGACCGCGTCGTCCGCCCGGTCGGCACCGCTTCCGGCCGGGTGGTCGCCGACCACGGCACAGGTCACCCCGGGGGAGAGCACGACCCCTCCTCCCGCCAGGGTCCGCACCACGTGCGGGAGCTGCTCGGGGTCGGTGTCCTTCAGCAGGAAGCCCGAGGCGCCCGAACGCAGCGCGGTCATCACGTACTCGTCGGCGTCGAAGGTCGTCAGGATCGCCACCACCGGAGGGCGGGGAAGCAGACGGATCCGCTTGAGGATCGTGAGACCGTCCACGTCGGGCATCCGGATGTCCAGGAGCACCACGTCCGGCTCGTGATCGTTCACCGCGTCCAGCGCCGCCGTTCCGGTCACCGCCCCGACCACGTCGATGTCGTCGGCGGTGTTGAGAATGTAGCGGAACCCCGAACGGATGAGGGCCTCATCGTCGACCACCAGTACTCGGATCACCGTCCGACGCTACAAGTTCAACCGGCTGAACGGTTTTGGTTCGGCCGGCGAGGAGCCGGTGCATCACGAGTTCCAGCGGTCCCCGTTCGAACCACCGCAGCCACAGCAGGGCGAGGGCGACGAGCAATGCGCTGAGTACGGCCCAGGCCAGCGGGTCGGCCCATTGCCCCAGCGGCTCCAGCCACGGCCGCAGATCGAGCCCCCACCGCTCCAGGGCCACACTCGCCAGGACGTTCTGCCCGACGTAGCAGGAGAGCGCGGTTCTGCCCACCGCGGTCAGCCCGCGCCGCACCGGGCCGTTCACCGGGCGCCGCAGGCAGAATCCGGCCACCGCGGCCAGGAGGCCGAAGGCGAGGAAAGGCGCCACCAGGTAGCGGGAGTCCGGCAGATGGGGGATGGCGGTGTAGTCGGCGAGCAGGCGCAGCGGCACGCCCACCCCGAAGCCGACCACCATGAGCCGGAACCGGATCCGCCTGCCCCGCTCGGTGTCGACCAGGACATTGGCCCGGACCAGCATGGCCCCGGCGAGGAAGAGCGCGATGCCGAGAAACAGGATGTAGACGAACTCCATCCGGTTGAGCGGGAGGTTGGCCGGGTCGATGCGGTGCAGGACCTGGTCCAGGTACCCCGGGGAAGCCCCCGTGGGCAGGTACCCGGAAGCCTGCGAGGGCAGGAAATCCACGGAACCCTCCGTGGACGCTTGGGAGGTGCTTGTCACCGCGAACAGGGGGCCCGCGTTGAAGTAGGTGACGGCGACGTGGGCGATGGCCGCACCGATCATCACGGCCCTGATCACCCATGCACGGTGTCGCAGCGTGAACGCGACGATCAGTGAGACGATCGCGTAGAACATGAGCACGTCGTAGGCGAAGACCAGGACGAAGTGCACCGCGCCTTCCACGAAGAGCAGGGCGGCGCGGCGGATGTACCGCCCGGGCCAGGCCAGGCCCCGCCGTACCGCCGACTGCCGCTGGATCTCCACCCCCACCCCGAACATGATGGTCAGCAGGGCGAGGAAGACCCCGTTGACCAGGGTTGTCATCACGCTGCGCACGTCGAGGGCGAGCAGGAGCGCCTCGTCCCCCGGCACGGCCTGACCCTGAATGACCGTCCCGATGATCCCGGTGGACATGCCGAACAACGAGATGTTGGAAGCGAGGGTGCCGAGGATGGCGATTCCGCGCAGGACGTCGAGTGAGGGGATGCGGGTCTGGCCGGAGGCGGGCGCTTCCCGGAGGTCTGCGGACATGGCGCAAGCCTTCCGCGGGCGCGCGTGTCCCGGCACCCGTCGACCGGTGGTGGTTGACCGGCCGATCGGGGGGCCGCATCCGCCGGTCGGCGGGCGCCGAGTGACCGGGTCGCGGCCCGGTACGTTCGGGCCTGCACGGCGAAGGGCGGGATGCTGGTGGTGACCGTCAAGAGCGTCCATGTGGTCGACGCCGCGGGCAAGGTCACCGGATCGGTCGACGTCGATCTGGCCAAGGCCGTGGAGTCCGGTGAGGTCCTGCTCGGCCTAATCCGTTGGTAGGAGACTCTTAGAAGAGCTCGGCCAGCCCGGCTGCTTGGAGAGGGTGGACGCCGTTTCGGCGGCCAGGGCGTTCGCCGCAGAGCCGGGGGGTGGGGAAGAGTTTCCCCGGGTTGGCGAGACCGGCCGGGTCGAAGGCACAACGGAGCAGCTGCATGACGTCGAGGTCGTCGCGGGTGAACTGATGCGCGAGATAGGCACGCTTCTCGATGCCTACGCCGTGCTCGCCGGTGATGGAGCCGCCGAGGTCCAGACAGGTGGTGAGAATCCGGCCGGCGAGACGTTCCGCCGTCTCTCCGGCGCCGGGGATCGCGCCGTCGAACAGCACCAGAGGGTGCAGGTTGCCGTCTCCGGCGTGGAAGACGTTGGCGACCCGGAGCCCGGCCTCCCGCGCGAGGACCTCGATCCGGGCGAGCGCCTCGGGGAGCACGGTACGGGGCACCACCCCGTCCTGGACGTAGTAGTCGGGGCTGATCCGGCCCACCGCCGCGAACGCGGATTTGCGCCCCCGCCACAGCGCGGCCCGGTCCTGCTCGTCCTTGGCCCGGCGCAAGCCGAAGCCGTGGTGCCGTAGGCAGAACTCCTCCACGCGGGCGAGGGCGTGGGTGACCTCGGCGCGGGTGCCGTCGAGCTCGACGAGGAGCACGGCTCCCGCCTCTGCGGGGTATCCGCATCCGACGGCGGCTTCGGCGGCCTCGACGGCGAGGGCGTCCATGAGTTCGGCGGCGGCCGGGACGATGCCTGCGGCGATCACGGCCGAGACGGTGGCCGCGGCCGAGCCGATGTCGGGGAAGCCCGCGAGCAGGGTCTCCACGACTTGGGCCCGGCGGGTGAGCCGCAACGTGATCTCGGTGGCGATGCCGAGGGTGCCCTCCGAGCCGATGAACGCCCCGAGCAGGTCGTAGCCGAGCGGGTCGGGTGCCTCTCCGCCGAGTTCGACGATCTCTCCGGTGGGCAGGACCACGGTGGCGGCGAGGACGTGGTTCACGGTGAAGCCGTGTTTGAGGCAGTGCGCCCCGCCGGAGTTCTCCGCCACGTTGCCGCCCACGGTGCAGACGATCTGGCTGGAGGGGTCGGGGGCGAAGTAGAGGCCGTGCCCGGCCACGGCGGCGGTGACGTCGGCGTTGACCACTCCCGGCTGGACCACGGCGATCTTGTTCACCGGGTCGACATGCAGGATCCGGCGCATCCGGGTGAGCGCGATCACCACGCCGTCGGCGACCGGGAGGGCTCCGCCGGACAGCCCGGTGCCCGCACCGCGGGCGACGAACGGGACGTCGGCCGCCACGCAGGCCCGGACGACCACACTCACCTGCTCGGTGGTCTCGGGCAGCACCACGAGTCCCGGGGTCACCCGGATGTGGCTGAGCCCATCGCAGTCGTAGGTGCGGAGCCGCTCGGGGTCGGTCAGGATCGCGTCGTCCGGCAGGACCCCGGCGAGCACGGCGGCCACCCGCGCCACCCCGCCGGACCCCGGCTGATCGGGAGCAGCCGGTATGGCCGTCCGGCCGCGATCTCCATGGCCGAAATCCGCACCTGGAGTGGCTGGGTCCGCCGACCCGGAGACGTCCGCGTGGTCTGTCATGGAATCACCGTCCTGGTCACGGGAGCTGAGCCGAACCCGTTCGGCCGTGCGGGAGCAGCCGGTACGGCCGAACGGCGGTATCCGCTGCAATGGGGTGTGCGGCTGGGCCTGGTCATGGATACGGGGCCTCGCCGGGCACGGTCCTGGAAGCGCGCGGAGTGAGTGGCAGGCTACCCATCGGTGCGGGAGCCGCCGATGCGGCCGTACCCATGGCGGTACGGCCTGATGGCGACGTCCGCCGGAGCCCGGGGAGCGGGTGGTTTATGCCGCCGTCGGCCGTACACAGGGCCGGAGAGCGGCGTTTCCGAACCCCGGGACGTGCTGAAGGGGGCGCCGATGCGGCCGTACACCGTGGTTCCGGGGTGGTACGACCGTACGGCGGCGTTCGATGGGTCATCGGGGTCCGGCGAGGAGGGCTCCGGCGCCGGGGACGACCGGGTCCAGGCCGAGGGCGGTCAGCACGGTGTGCACGGTGGCGGTCGCCGCGGTGAGCACGGGCAGTCCGATCTCGTCCTCCACTTGCTGGACGACCGCCAGGGAGGGCATCTGCACGCAGGCGGACAGGATGAGCGCGTCGCAGCCGGTGAGGTCGAGCCGACGGTAATGGTCGAGCAGGCCGGCCGGGTCGAGGCAGCCGACGGCGAGGTTGTCGGCGACGCCGAGGCTGAGGGCGTCGTGCACGGTGACGCCGTGGCCTTCGATGTAGGCGCGGACCAGCCCGGTCAGCTCCGGCAGGTACGGCGTGACCATGGCGACGGTCCGCGCGCCGAGCACGTCGAGCCCGGCGAGGAGGGCGCCCGCGCTGGAGACGACGGGCGCGGGCCCGCCCGCGGAGGCGGCGACCTCGGCGAGCCGCTTCTCGGATACCTCGTGGTAGCCGGGCCCCTGAGCCATGATCGCCACCAGGCAGGCGTAGGCGTGGACGTCGCAGCGGGCGTCGGCGAGTTCGGCGACACACCGGTCGCTCTCGGCGTCCATCCGGCGGAGCTCGTCGGGCGTGACGTGCTTCATCCGCATCCGGCTGCCGTGCGTGGTGAAGACCTCGCCGGGGTACAGCTCCCGCCGCCGCCTGAGCAGCTCGGGGATCTCGGTCTCCATGGTGGTGTTGGAGCTGGGCACGACGAGGCCCACCCGATATGCGGTCATCGGCCCGCTCCGGGGTTGCGGTGGAGGAACCACAGGTGGGGTCCGCCATCGGGCAGGTCGGCCTCGGCGACGACGTCGAATCCGTTGCGCCGGTAGAAGCGCACGTTGTCCTCCGTGGAGGTCTCGGTGAAGGCGGGGAGTCCCTCCGCGTCGCAGCGGTCGAGCACGGGCCGCAGGACCCGGGTACCGAGCCCGCGGTTCCACCAGTCGGGGTGGGTGCCCATGGAGGCGAGGTACCAGTGGGGTTCGGCGGGCCGATGCGGATCGATGACCTCGGATGCGGCGAGGTGGGCGGGGAGCCGGTCGCCGATCAACTCGGTGAACGTCGCCCCGTGCCGGGCGAGGAAGGACTCGTCGGGGCCGATGACGCCGGGCGGCAGCCAGGAGGCGACGGCGGCGCAGTCGTCGGTGACCCAGACCCCGTCGAAGCTCGCGGCGAACTCGGCCACGAAGAGCGTGTAGAGCCCGCGCAGCCGCTCATGGCGGTTCTCGGCTTGGACGGTCCAGACGGTGTACGGATACTCGGCGAAGGCCCGTGCCATGGTCACAGCCACCTGTGTGGCGTCGCCCGGCTCAAACAGGCGGACGTGCGTCATCGGATACCTCCGAGGAAACCCCCGCCTTCAGGCGGGGGAGGAATCGGATCCCGGCGGAGCAGGGCAGAGGCAGGCGACTCGCCGCAAGGCGAACCGCCGTCCACCGGAAGCAGGACGCTCTTAGGGGAGGGGAGGACGGTCACGGCCGCCTCCTGAAGACGGGGAGCGGCGGGGCGTCCTCGCGGGGGCGCCAGGCCACGTCGACGGCGTCGCCGATCTCGCAGCCGGGGCCGGGTTCACCGTCGGCTCCGACGATGAGGGCGGTCATCCGGGGGCCTTCGGCCAGCTCCACGACGGCGACGGTGTACGGCGGGGCGAGGCCAGGCAGGACTTTCACCTGGACCTCGGTCTTGGAGTAGACGACCCCCGCACCGCTCACGGCGGTCCAGGTGCTCCGATCGTCGTCGCAGCTCAGGCAGAACGGCCTGGGGTAGAACCGGTGGGCGCCGCAGGAGTCGCAGCGCTGGAGCAGCAGCCGCCCTTCACTGGCGCCCGCCCAGAAGGGGGCGGTGACGGCGTCGCCGTACGTCTGGGTCATCTCATCGCTCCTCATCGGGCCAGGACCACCGTGGAGGCGGTCGAGTTGTAGCCGCCGACCCCGTGCGCGACGGCGATCTCGGCGTCGGCCACCTGGCGGTCGCCGGCTTCACCGCGCAGCTGCCGTACCGCCTCCACCAGCAGCAGCGCGCCGAGCGCCCCGGGATGGTTGTAGGACAGGCCGCCGCCGGAGGTCATGGCGGGCAGCGCGCCGCCCGGGGCGAGCCGGCCGCCGGAGACGAACGCACCGGCTTCGCCCTTGGCGCAGAAGCCGAGGTCCTCCAGGGCGAGCAGGACGGTGACGGTGAAGGAGTCGTACGGCTGGAGCACGTCCACGTCGGACGCGGTGATCCCGGCCATGCCGAAGGCCTCCCGGGCGGAGACCGCGCCTGCCGTGACCGTCATGTCGGGCATGCTGGCGATGTGCCAGTGGCTCTGGCTTTCTCCTGCGCCGAGGACCCGCACCGAGGGCTTGCGCGCATCCCGGGCCCGGTCGGCGCTGGTCACCACGACGGCGGCGCCCCCGTCGGTGACCAGGCAGCAGTCGCTGCGCCGGAGCGGGGTGGAGATCATACGGCTGCTCAGCGCCTGGTCGACGGTGAGCGGGTCACGGGACCACGCCTTGGGGTTGAGCCGCGCCCAGGCCCGCGCGGCCACCGCGATCTCGGCGAGCTGCTCGGGCGTGGTGCCGTACTCGTGCATGTGTCGGGCGGCCATCATCGCGTAGTGGCCGATCGGGGCCGGCAGGCCGTACGGCGTCTGGAACTGGGCGGCGAGGCTGTCCAGGTCCACCGCCCCGCCGCCGATGTTGCGGGCCCGGCGGGTCCGCTGGCGGGAGGCGTAGCCGATGAGCGCCACCTCGCAGCGGCCCTCGGCGACGGCGAGCATGGCGTGGTGCACGAACGCCTCGAAGGCCGCGCCGCCGATGTCGGTGGAGTCCAGGTAGCGGGGCGCGGTGACGCCCAGGTACTCGCCGACCTGGACGGTCCCCTCCTCACCCATGTAGTTCACGAAGAGGCCGTCCACGTCGCGGAGCGTCATCCCGGCCTCGGCGAGGGCCTCCCGGGCGGCCAGGGCGAACATGGACAGCTCCGTCTGGTCGTGCACCTCCCCGAGCGCGGTCTCGGCGACGCCGGCGATGTGCACCTCGCGTCCGCCTCCGGTACGGGTCATGGGTTCCTCCGGTTCTCCAGGGTGAGCGGGCCCGCCACCGGGAGGCCGTCCTTGACCACAAGGGCGACCCGGTCCCGCAGGCCGGTCAGATCGGTGAGGTCGCCGGTGAGGGCGACCAGGTCGGCGCGGCGGCCGGGCGCGACGACACCCAGGTCGCCGTCGAGGCCGAGCAGTTTCGCGGCGGCGCCGGTGGCGGCGTGCAGCGCCTGGTGGGCGGTCATGCCCCCGGCGCGCATGAGTTCGAGTTCCTCCAGGTTGCGGCCGTGCGGATAGCCGATGGCGTCCGTCCCCATGGCGACCTGAACCCCGGCGGCGACCGCGCGGCTGAAGGAGTCCCGGTGGGCTTCGACGATCTCGGCCACCTTGCGCCGGGACTCCTCGCTGAACGCCACCCCGGCCGCGGCGGCGTCGAGCACGCTGCGGGGCGCGATCAGGGTGGGCACGAGCACGGTGCCGCGGTCCAGCATGAGGTCGATCAGCTCGTCGTCCAGGTAGATGCCGTGTTCGATCGACCGCGCCCCGGCCAGGATCGCGTTGCGGATGCCCTGGCCGGCCTGGGCGTGCGCCATCACCCCGATCCCCGCGGCGGCGGCCTCGGCGACGGCCGTCTCCAGCTCGGCCGGGGTGAACTGGGCCCGGCGCGGATCGGTGAGCGGGGACATCACCCCGCCGGAGGCGGCCACCTTGATCCAGTCGGCCCCCGCCCGCACCAGCTCGCGGACCCGCCGGCGCATCTCGTCGGGCCCGTCCACCACCGGTTCCGGGTGGCCGGGGCCGGTCGGCAGGAGCGAGGTGCAGCCGCCGGAGGGCAGCCAGGGGTCGGAGTGCCCGCCGGTCTGGCTGAGGATCGTGATGGAGATCCGCAGCCTCGGGCCGCGGGTCACCCCGGTGTCCACGGCGGCCTTCACCCCGAGGTCGGCCCCGCCCGCGTCCCTGACCGTGGTCAGCCCGGTGTCCAGCAGGGCGCCCAGGTTCCGGGCGGTCCGGAAGTACCGGAGCGAGTACGGCGCCGAGATCCTTTCCAGGGTGTCGATGCCGTCGACGGTGACGTGGACGTGGCAGTCGATGAAGCCCGGCAGCAGCGTCATCCCGGACAGGTCGACGTGAACGTCGCCGTCGAGTCCGGAACCGACCTGGACGATCCGGTCACCTTCCACCACCACGTCGGCCCGCTCAGGCGGCCGTCCGGTCCCGTCGAAGACCTCCGCCCCCGAGTAGAGCGTCCTCATCGGGTCTCCTTCCGGAGGTCGGTACGGTCGTCGGCGCGGTCGCTTGCGGAGCAGGCCGTGAGTCTGGGTACGGCCGAGGGCGGGGTGGCCAGGGGTTCGGCGTGCGGGCCTTCGGCCGTACGGACTTCGCGATACGGGGTACGGCCGGGAACGGGTCGCCGGGAATGGGCAGGGTCCGTCACCGTGGTCTGGGCCCGGAGGTGGCGGCCGTGGGCCGTACAGGTGTCGCGGGAGCGGGCACGGCCGGAGGGGTGGCCGCTCACGGAACGGGCTGCGGGTACGGCCAAGGGCGGGAGGACCGTGGTTGTGGCCCGGGATTCGGCGTGCGGGCCTCCGGCCGTACGGACCCCTGGGTTCGGGGTACGGCCGGAGGCGTGGTCGTCGCCGGGGACGGGCACGGACGCCGCTGTGGTGTGTGGGCTTTCGGCCGTACGGTCCGAGTAGGGGCGGGTACGGCGCGGGCGGGCGCTCATGAGGCCGCCTCGCCGAAGAAGTCGGTCAGGCCGGGCGGGACGGTGAGCCGGTCGGGAAGGGTCCGGTCCAGCGCGTCCTGGGTCCATCGGCCGTCGGTGCGGAGCCGGGCGGCGACCCGGGGCATGTCCACGACGAGGATCTCCTCGCCGGAGGCGTGGAAGACCTGGCCGTCGGCGGGGCAGTCGGCCCGGGCCAGCCAGGCGATCAGGGGGGAGACGTTGCCTGGGTCGGCGGCGTCGAATTCGCCGTCCGCCACCTCGGGGACGGCAAGACCTGAGGTGATACGGGTGCGGGCGCCGGGGGAGACCGCGTTGGAGCGTACGCCGTATCGCCCGGCTTCCAGGCTGACGCAGCGGGAGAGCGCGAGCATCGCCATCTTGGCCGAGCCGTAGTTGGCCTGCCCGACGTTCCCGGCGAAGGCGGCCACCGAGGTGGTGTGCACGACGGAGGAGTCGACGATCGGACCGTCCGCCGCCCGCTTCCGCCAGTAGGCGAGGGCGTGCGCGGTGGGCGCGGCGTGGCCTTTGAGGTGGACCCGCAGGACCGCGTCCCATTCGGCCTCGCTCATCCTGGCCAGGGTGCGGTCACGCAGGATGCCCGCGTTGTTGACCAGGACGTGCAGGTCGCCGAAGGCGCCGACGGCGAGGTCGATCAGGGCGGCCGCCCCGGCCCAGTCGGCGACGTCGTGCCCGTCCGCGACGGCCTGCCCGCCCGCGGCCCGGATCTCCTCGACGACCTGGTGGGCGGGGGCGGTGTCGCGGCCTGAGCCGTGCACGTCGCCGCCGAGGTCGTTGACGACGACGGCCGCGCCGAGTTCGGCGAGCAGCAGCGCGTGGGCCCGGCCGAGGCCGCGGCCGGCTCCGGTGACGATCGCGACGCGACCGGCGAGTGGGGGCACGGGGGTTCCTTTCCTGTCCTGCTTGGGGTCAGCCGAGCCGGTCGCGCAGCCAGTCGGTGACAACGGTTTTGGCCTGCGCCGGGACCTCGGGTCCGTCGCCGGGGAGGGGGCCGCCGAAATGGTCGCCCCGGATGCGCACATGGCTCTTGTCCGCGGCGCCGAGGGAGTCGGTGATCGCGGCGACCTGGGTGGGAAAAACGCAGTTGTCGCCGGTGTACTCGACCACGATCGTCGGCAGCTTCATCTCCGGCGCGGTCCTGGCCATCTCGGCGTTGCTGCTCAGCCCGGACCAGGTGGACAGCCACGCCTCGGGGGTGGTGCGGCGGCCGAAGCCGGAGAGGCCGTAGTTGACGATGTCGGGCCGGGGGCCGAACACCGAGCCGTACCGCCGGTCGGAGGGGTCCAGGGAGAGGTCGACGGTACGCGGGTCGGCGTCGGTGCGGTGCACGGTGACGACCGGCATGTGGGTGGCGAGCCGCAGGTCGGCGACGTCCCCGGTGCTCTTGTGCCGGGCTCGTGCGGCGAGCCGGGTCTGGATGAGCGCGCGGGCATGGGCGTCGATCCGGGCCACCCGGTCCCGCTGGGCCTGCCGGTAGCGGGCGAGGAACGCCGGGTCGTAGGCGGAGCTCTCCGGCGCCGGGGCGAAGCCGTTGGCGGGGTTGAACGGGTCGAGCGCGGGGTCGGCCGAGAGCGGGTCGTCCTCGTCGGTCACCGACGGGTCGATGCAGCCGAGCAGGAGTGCGCCCTGGCCGGGGTGGGGTGCGAGGTAGGCGACCGCGTCGGGGGCGGGCAGTTCGGCGGTGTCGAGTCCGCTGGGCCGCCCGCCGGGGGTGACCGTGATCCGTTTGGCCGGGTCGCGCAGCGCCTGCTGGACGTAGTACGTGTACAGGCTCGCCCCGCCGGAGTTGCCGAGCGCGGCGATCCGCCCGTACCCGCGGTCGCGCAGGAAGCGCATCCCGGCGGCGACGTCCAGCAGCGCGGTCTCGTGGATCAGCTGCAGGTCGGTGCCCGCGCCCCGGCCTGTCTGCGCCCAGACCGCGAACCCGGCCCGCAGCAGGTGCGGGATGAGGTGGTGCCGGGCGGCGTCGGCGCGGGGGTGCATGACGGTGACGGCGGCGCGGGCTTTCGGCGGCGCGTACAGCCAGCCCCGGGTGGCCGAGCCGTCGGCGGTGAGCAGGAGGTGGGAGGAGATGTCGGTCCCGGCGGGCGGCTGCTCGGGATACCAGTCGCCGCTGAGCGCGGGGGGCCGGCGGACGCTGGTCACCTGGCTCACTCCCCGTCCGGGACGACCCGGATCTGTTCGTCGTCGAAGCGCTCCAGCCGGCCGGTGTAGCCTCCGCCGAGCGCGCTGAACCAGACGGCGTCGACCATGGCGGCGTCGGCCCGCCGTACCGTGATCGGACCCGGGGCGGTCAGCCGGATGTAGCCCGCGCGGCGGGTGAGCTCCAGCTCGTCGGCTACGGCTGCGCCGGCCAGGGGGGAGAACTCGGGGACGTCGAGCACATAGATCGCGGTCATCTCAGTCGTCCTCCTGCCCGGTCTCTTCCGGGGTGGCTTCGTTGTCGAGCTCTTTGGCCACGAGTTCGGCCTTGCGCCGCCAGAAGTCCTCCAGGGTCGCGCCGGTGTCCGCGGTGAGCGAGTCCACCAGGGCTTCCAGGGAGAGTTCGGCGTCGCGCTGATCGCGTTCGGTGAGGTCGCGGAGCGGTCGGGTGATCTCGAAGATCATTCCGTTGGGGTCGCGGACGTAGATCGACTCGATGGTCTCGTGGATGATCTGGGCGATGACCCGGACCCCGTGCTCCTCGAAGCGCCGGCGCCAGGCGAGCAGGTCCTCCTCGGTCTCCACGTGCAGCGCGAGGTGGTAGTTCGGCCGCTCGGCGTCCGGGCCCTCGGGCACCCCGAAGTAGTAGAAGAAGGCGAGCCGGTCGCCCGAGCCGATGTCGAAGAAGAAGTGCACGAAGTCGGGGTGCGGCTTGCCGCCCCAGCCTTTGGCCGTGATGGCGTGCGGGGTGCGCAGCCCGACGACGTCGCGGTAGAAGCGGATGGTCTCGATGGGCTTGGTGGTCACGTAGGCGGCGTGATCCACACCGCGGAGTCGCAACGTCACTTCACCACCTCCTATCTTTCTCGTTAACTATTCTACATAAGTGTCAAATCTCTGGGCATGCGGAGCCCCGGCCGGAAAGCGGTGGGATCAGCCCAGCGAGTCGGTGCCGGACATCTCGAACGGGCCCATCGGCCAGCGGAGCGCGTCCCGCATGATCTGGTCCACCTGGGCCCGGGTGGCGACCCCCTCGGAGACGATCGCCTCCGCCTCGCGCCGTACCGTCGCGTTGATCCGGTTGGCGACGAAGCCCCAGGCCAGCGGCTGGTCGTTCACCGCCACGACCCGGCGGCCACACCCCTCGGCGACCTCGGTCACCAGCTTCAGCGCGTCGGGGTCCACGGAGTCGTGCACGACCAGCTCGGCGCAGCGCATCACCGCGCACGGCTGGAACCAGTGCCAGCCGAACACCCGGCCCGGCCGGTCGGTGGCGTAGGCGAGCGCGGCCACGGAGAGGCCGGCGGTGTTGGACACCAGGACGGCCCCCGCCGGGCTGAGCCGGTCCAGCTCGCGGAAGACCCGGACCTTCAGTCCCATGTCCTCCGGTACGGCCTCCTGCACCAGGTCGGCACCCTCGCACGCCTCGGCCAGGTCGACGACGTAGCTGATCCGCTCCTGCGCGGCCAGGGACTCCGGTTCGGTCAGTTTGCCCCGGGCCACCGCCGAGCGCAGCCCGAACCGGCCGTCCACGATGCGGTCGCGGGCGGCGGTCAGCCGCTCCCAGGTGAGGTCGTGGATGCGCACGGTATGCCCGTGGGCGGCGAAGACCTGGGCGATCTGCGCGCCCATCACCCCGCCGCCGACCACGACGATGGTCTGCGGTTTCATCGGTTCTCCTTAAGGGGACCTTCGACAAGATCAGGCGGTACGGAGGACTCGGCGCCTTCGGCGTGCGCGACCGGGACAAGCCCACGTCGCCGCAGCTTGCCCGCCTCGTCGCGCGGCAGCCGGTCGCGGAACTCCACGCCCCGGGGCACCTTCTCCGCGGAGAGCCGCTCCCGGCAGAACGCGATCAGCTCGGCCGCGCCGGCCTCGACGCTGGCGGCGAGTTTGACCACGGCGTGCACCCGCTGCCCGTACTCCTCGTCCGGCAGGCCCACCACGGCGACGTCGCCCACGGCGGGATGCTCGGAGAGCACGGCCTCGACTTCGGCGGGGTAGACGTTGACCCCGCCAATGTTGATCATGTCGGGCCGCCGGTCCGCGAGATAGAGGTAGCCATCCGCGTCCAGCCACCCCATGTCGCCGACGCTGGTGTATCCGTCGGGGGTGGTTGTGGCCGGTTCGGCGCCGAGGTATTCGTATGTCGGCTCGTCCGTGTGCAGCGCCCGCATGAAGATCTCGCCGACCTCGCCGACCGGGACGTCGGCGCCGCGGTCGTCCAGAATGCGGATACGGGTGTTCTCCCCGCGGCCCACGCTGCCCGGACGGGTCAGCCACTCGCCGCCGGTGATGCGGGTGTTGCCGACCGCCTCGGAGGCACCGAAACGCTCGATGACCCGGTCGGGGCCGAGCCGCTCGATCCAGGCCCGCTTCAACCAGGGCGGGCAGGGCGCCGCCGTGTGAAAGAGGGTCTCCACACTGGATAGGTCGGCGTGCTCGACACCGGGCAGCTTCATGACCCGCTGCATCATGACCGGTGCCATGAACAGGAACCCCACCCGGTGCCGCTCGATCAGGCGGAGGCTGTGCGCCGGGTCGAACCGGTCGGTGAGCACCAGGTGGTGCTCTTCGCACAGGCCGAAGTGGGCCCAGCAGAAGGGCGCGTTGTGGGAGAGCGCCCCGGCTACCAGCTGGGTCTGGCCGTGGCGGAAGCCGAGCGGCGAGCCGACCCCGACGACCTCGCCCGGCCGGTGTGTCCACGGCCGCGGGTCCACGATGACCTTGGGGCGCCCGGTCGAGCCGCCGGAGGCTACCGCCTTGCCGGGATGGGGCACGATCGGGGGGAGCCCCCCGGCGTCCAGGTGCCCGGTCGCGGTGAGCTGCGGGGTACCCAGGAAGACCGTGCCCGGCGCACCCTCCCACTCGTCGGCCGCCACGATCACCGGCCGGACCAGGTCGAGGAAGGCCGCCTGCTCCCGGGGCGTGAGCGAGGGCTTGAGCGGCAGCACCATCGCGCCGGCCTTCCAGGCGCCGATCGAGACGAGGAAGTGCGCGGGCCCGTTGCGCAGCGCCACCACCACCGTGGTGCCCGGCCCGGCGCCGTGGGAGGCGAGCAGCCGGGCCGCGCGGTTGGACTCGGCGTCCAGTTCGGCCCAGGTGTAGACGGACTCAGGACCCGCCACGGGTGCGAAGGTGAGCGCGGGCCGGTCGGGCGAGGAGCGGGCGATCAGCGTGATCCGGGTGCCGAACCCCACCGCCTCAGCCATCCACGGCTTCCTTCTCCAGCGTCTCGGCGATCAGGGTCCGCAGATCGCGCTTGGAGACCTTGCCGACCTTGGTCCGCGGCAGGTCGTCCACGATCTCGACCCGTTCGGGGAGCTTGAACTTGGCCAGCCCCTCCGCGAGCAGGAACTCGCCAAGTTCGGCGACGGTCGGCGTGTGGTCGCCGGACGGCCGTACGAACGCACACACCCGCTCCCCGAGCAGCCGGTCGGGCATGCCCACCACCGACACCTCGGCGATCGCCGGATGCCGGACCAGCAGGGCCTCCAGCTCATCGGCGTGGATCTTCTCCCCGCCCCGGCTGATGTTGTCGGTGATCCGGCCCTCGTGGGAGTAGTAGACGACCCCCTCGATCACGTGGGCGCGGGTCAGGTCGCCGGTGCGGTAGAAGCCGTCGGAGGTGAAGGCGTCCCGGTTGCGGTCGGGCGCGCGGAAGTACCCGTGGATCGTGTACGGCCCTCGGGCGGCCAGCTCACCGATCTCGCCCACCGACACCTCGTCCTCGGTCCCGGGGACGAGCACCCGGATCTCGTCGAGCGGGGAGAGCGGGGCGCCGCAAGTGGACTTGCGGGCCTGCTCGGGGGCGTCGTCGGGGGCGGTGAGGAAGATCCCCTCACCCGCGCCGAAGAGCGGCACCACCGTGCAGCCGAACAGCCGCTCGGCCTGGTCGCCGGCCGAGGCCACGGACGGGGCGAAGAAGACCCGGCGGAGCGAGGAGAAGTCGAAGCGGTCCGCGTCGGGATGCTCGACGATCCGGGTCATCAGGCCGATGCCCATCATGGTGTCGGTGACCCGCTCGGCGGCGATCGCCTCGGCGAAGAGCGTCACGTCGATCCGCGGCACCAGGACCACGGTCGCCCCGGTCAGGTGGGCGGACTGCACGGAGACCACGATGCCCGCGTTGTGCATCATCGGGGTGGCGTGCAGCACCACGGTCCCCGGGCCCCAGCCCCAGGACTGCGCCCACGCCCGGGCGTTGTAGGCGTACTCGCAGTGCAGCCGGGGGATCACCTTGGGGTCCCCGGTGGTGCCGCCGGACAGCTGGAACACGCCCACCGACTCCGGGTCGGACGGCCAGGAGCGGGTCTGCTCCGCCGCGTCCCCGGGGTCGACCGAGGCGAGCAGCTCCTCGTAGGAGTGCTGCCCTTCCCGCGCCTTGGCCGGGTCGCCGAAGACCACGACCGCGGCGATGCTCTCGTGCTCGGCGGCGAGCCCGGCGGCGAAGCCCGGCAGGTCGTAGTCGCGGAAGGCGGCCTCGACCAGGTGGGCGCGGGCGCCGGTGTGCCGGATGAGGTAGCCGATCTCCCGGGCCCGATGCTGGGCCAGGGAGCAGATCGGGATGAGTCCGGCGCGGAGCACCCCGTAGTAGGCGCGACGACGGTGTGGACCTCGTTGGCGAGCTGGAAGACCACCGGGTCGCCGGGCCGGAGCCCGAGGCGGCGCAGGGCCACCGCGAACCGGTCGGCCCGCAGATCCAGCTCGCGGTAGGTGATCCGTTCGGTCGCGGTGATCACGGCGGTGACGTCCGGCCAGGTCTCGGCGGAGCGGCGCAGCTCACCGTCGATGGTGTACGGCTGCCAGAGACCGGCCTCGCGGTAGGCGCGGGCCAGGTCGCCGGGGTAGGGGATGACGTCGGTCATGGAACCTCCGGGGCGAAAACCCCTGGTCTACACGGGTGCACGGTCGAGGAGGACGGGCTGGTCGGCGGGGACGACCTGGGTGAGCAGGGCGGTGTAGCAGCAGGGGCAGTAGAACTGGCGGAACTCGATGGCGGCGTCCACGTAGACGCCCGGGTCGGGCCAGGCGGTGGGCCCGGCCTCGGCCGGAGGTCCGGTACGGCGCGGCAGCCTGGCCAGGTAGTTCTCGCCCCACAAGCCGAGCGCTTGGTCGCAGTGGGCGCAGACCACCGCCTGCCCGCCGTCCGGGGTGGGCGCGAGCCGGAGGTTGTCGTCGAGCAGACGGCGTTCCCCGGGGACGACACGCACCGGCGGGGAGGCGGGCGGGGAGACGGCCAGCTCGCGGCGGCGGGCGCGGAGGAGCTCGCGCTCCTTCTCCGTGGCCGTCAGGTCGGCGGAGCCGTCTGTAAGGAGCACCACGCCGTACAGGGTGAGCGCGGCCTCGCCGGACACCTTGGCGTCGGCGACGTCCCGGGCGACGGCGTGCGGGTCCCGCAGGACCGGGTCGCCGTAGCCGCCGCCGGCCGTCCAGCGCAGCACCATGGCGCTGTCGGGGTGGACGGGCAGCTCGTCGTGGGACTGGACGACGCATCGGCTGTCCCCGAGCTCGTCGACGCTCCCGGGGATCCGTCCGGCTGCGAGGGCGGCGCGGGCTCCGGTGTCGTGGACCACCAGGTCGAGCTGGGTGCCGCCGGGGTAGCCGCCCGCGAGCCCCGGGCTCATCGAGGCGGCTTTGCCGGATCCGGTGAACATCGCGGTCATGGAGCGGACGCCGTACGGGATGACGCAGGCGGAGCCGCTGAGACCGCCGCGCTGCCGTCCGGCGCCGCCGGTGTCGGTCTCCTCCCTGCGCCACAGGTAGAGCAGCGGCTGGGTGAGCTCGGTCATCTCCACGTCGGGCGCGCGGCCCATCGGGATGACGAAGAGCCCGGCGGTGTCGACGCCGTCGGATTCGGCTTGAGCGCCGTACCCGGAGGCCATCGTGTCGGCGAGCCCGCCGAGGAACGGCCGGCCGTGGTCGTCGACCCCGGTGAAGATGCAGCCGTCGTAGGTGCCGGCGCAGACCGACTGGACCCGGGGCCGGGACTCCACGGTGGTGTCGAGCATCTTGCCGAGGCATTCGGCGACGAGGTTGGCGGTGGCCCAGGCGGGGCCGACCGGGGCTTTGGCGACGGCGGCGGGGAAGGAGGCGTTGTTGATGGTGCCTTCCTCGCTGATCAGGTCGAAGCAGCGCATCAGTCCGCCCGCGGCCCAGGGGATGTCCCCGGCGAGCACCGGGAGCAGGGCGAACATCACCCCGGCCCGCATGCCCGAGTACGGGCAGTTGATCATGCCTTGCTGCGGGTCGGTCCCGGTGAAGTCGAAGGTGAGATGGTCACCGATCTTGGTCATCCGCAGCTCGATCTTGTGCAGGCCGCGGTCGCCCAGCCGGGACTGCTCCTGGTAGCCGATCGCGTGCCAGGTGCCGTCGGGCAGCGCGGCCAGCTTGGCCCGCAGCCGCCGTTCGGCGTCGTCCATCATGCGCTTCATCACGGCCTTGACCAGGTCGGGGCCGTACTTGCCGATCAGGGTGGCGATGCGGTCCACGGCGAGCCGGTTGGCGCCGATCTTGGCCCGCAGGTCGAGCCCCACCATCTCCGGGACCCGCGAGCGGCGCAGGTAGGCGTCGACCACGTCGTCCTGGAGCTCGCCGCCCCGCACGATCTTGATGGGCGGGGTCGGCACGGCCTCGGAGAAGACGTCCGTCGCGGTCGGCGAGAACGAGCCGGGTGCGCTGCCGCCCAGGTCGGCGACGTGGCAGATCGCGGTGGCCCAGCCGAAGAGCAGCCCGTCGTGGAATATCGGGGCGAGCACCGCCACGTCGTTCTGGTGTAGGCCGCCGCCTACCCAGGGGTCGTTGCAGAGGAACATGTCGCCCTCGTCGATCCCCGGGCTGGCGCTGCGGTTGATCAGAGTCCAGTAGACGGCGAGGTCCATCGAGGCGACCAGTCCGGTGTTGAACAGTCCGACCTGGACCTCCTGCCCGAACTCGTCGCCGATGGTGAAGTCGAAGTCGTTCACCTCGGTGACCGAGGTGGAGCCGGACATGCGCTTGAGCGTGTCGCCCATCTCGTCGGTGATCGACCAGATGCGGTGCCGGATCACCTCGTAGGTGAGCGGGTCGATCCCGTCGATCGCCTCCTGCGTCACGGTGTGCAGCCGGAGCTTGGGCGAGATGGCGCGGCGCAGCTCGTCGAGCGGCATCGGGCGGCCGGCGAACCGGTCGGAGAATGCGGCGGGCACGTGATCCCTCCTAGTGTTCAGGCGAGCCGGATGGCGAGGTTGCCGAAGCGGTCGATCGTGCCCTCGGCGCCGGACGGGACGACCACCGTGGTGGTCGGCACCTCGACGATCGCCGGACCGGTGATGACGTGGCCCGGGCCGAGCGCCCGGTAGTCGTAGACGGCGGTGTCGGCCCAGCCGTACCGCAGGTCCAGGAAGACCGGGCGGCTTCCTTTGCGCGCGTCCTCCACCCGGCCGGCCGGTTTGGGCAGCACCGGCAGGTCCGGGTCGACCGGGAGCGTGCCGACCCCGTGCACCCGGTAGGTGATCACCTGGATCCCCGCCTCCCGGTAGCCGGTCCCCGGGCCGAATTGCCGGGCGTACTGGGCCTCGAACGCGTCGCCGATGCCTGCGACCGCAGCCTCGTCGAAGTCGCCGTCGGCCACCGGGGTGGTGACCTCGGAGATCTGCGGGCCGTACCGGGCGTCCACCTCGCGGCGGAGGCTCACCGAGGCGAAGTCGATCTCCTGGTCGGCGAGTGCGGTACGGACCCGGTCGGCGAGGGCGTCGAAGTTGGCCTGGACCCGTGCGGGGTCGAGCGGCAGCGGGGCCGGGTCGCTCAGTTCGGCTGAGACGGTGACGGCGCTCGCCGCCAGGCCGTACGCGGAGAACACCCCGGCGGTCGGCCCGAGCGGGACGACCAGCTCCCGCGCGCCGAGTTCGGCGGCGTAGGCGAAGCTGTGCATGGGCCCGGCACCGCCGAAGGCATACACGACGAAGTCCCGCGGGTCGTGCCCGGCCTCCACCACGACCTTGCGGGCCAGATCGCCGGTCTGCCCGTTCTGTACGGCGAAGACCGCGGCGGCGGCGTCCCGCACGGCCAGGCCGAGCGGGCGGCCGACGTGCTCAAGCAGCGCCTTCTCCGCCAGGTCCCGGGAGAGGGGCTGTCTGCCGCCGAGGAAGAAGTCCGGGTTGAGGATGCCTGTCACCAGGTCGGCGTCGGTGACCGTGGGCATCGTGCCGCCCAGGCCGTAGCAGGCGGGTCCCGGGCTGGCCCCGGCGCTCTCCGGCCCGACCCGCAGGTTCCCGCCCCGGTCCACCGAGGCGATGGCGCCGCCTCCGGAGCCGATCGCGTGCACCCGCAGCGCGGGCGTGTTCAGCGGATGCTGACCCAGCACCGTCCCGGAGGTGGAGATCGGCCGGCCGTCCACGATCAGGCCCACCAGGAAGGTGGTGCCGCCCACGTCGGTGGAGACCACGTTGGGGTGACCGAGCTGCTCGGCGAGCCTGGCCGCGCCGACCACCCCGCCGGTGAGCACCGAGCCGACCGTGGTGATCGCCACCTCGGGTGCCCGGCGGGCCGAGACCGTGCCGCCCGAGCCCTGCATGACCAGCAGCGGCCCGGCGAGTTTTCTGGCGCGGAGCCTGGCCTCCAGCGGGTCGAGGTAGGCCCGGAGCGTCGGGCCGACCTGCGCGTTCATGATCGTGGTGGCCGCTCGGGCGAACTCGCGGATACGCGGGGTGAGCTCGCTGGAGAGGGTGACGTAGAGCCCGGGCGCCTCCTCGGCGGCGAGCTCGCGGATCCGCAGTTCGTGGGCCTGGTTCCGGAACGACCACAGTAGGCTGACCGCGAGGGCGTCCACCCCCAGGGCGACGAGCTCGCGCAGGTGGGTGCGGACCTCCTGCTCGTCCAGCGTCACCACGACCTTGCCGTCGCGGTCGATCCGCTCGGTGACCTCCCGGCGCAGCGATCGGGGCACGAGCGGCTCCGGCTTGCGGGTGCGCAGGGTGTCCTGTGCCTCGTGCGGGGAGAGCCCGAGGTAGCGGCCTTCGACGTTCATGATGGTGATCGCGTCGCCGTGCCCCCTCGTGGTGAGGAAGCCGACGGTCGCCACGTTCCCGGTGACCAGCGCGTTGAGCGCGGCGGTGGTGCCGTGCGCCACATGGCTGGTCCGGGCGAGCAGCTCCTCGGTGCTCAGGCCGGCCTGTTCGGCCAGCAGATCCAGGGCGTTCTCAAAGCCGCGTGCGAAGTCGGGCGGTGTCGACGGGGTCTTCGCGGTGTACAGCGCGCCGGAGGGGTCCGCCGCGACCGCGTCGGTGAAGGTCCCCCCGACGTCCAGGCCGATCACGTATGTCACGCCCGCCTGCCTTCCTGGCCGGGTGGCCGCCATCACATTCTGACGTCAACGAAAACTATTCGAAGCATGCGTCAAAGTCAATGGTAGACAGGTCTCTCATATGCGCATAAAAGCTGACAAATGGGTAGTGCCACCACCGGATGGTGATGGCACTGCTGAAAAGGGCCGGAACGGGTCAGTCGCCGGCGGCGATGAGGCGTTCCAGATGGGTGAGATCCTCACGGAGCAGGGCGACCGCGCCCGCGATGCCCTTGGCGGGGGTACGGTCCTCGGCGCGGAGCAGACCGCGGGAGACCAGGGAATACATCTCCTCGGCGATCTCCTCGGGGGTGTTTGGGCCCTCCGGGTTGTACCACCAGGCGATCCAGTTGATCATGCCGATGATGGAGAACGCCACGACCCGCTCGTTGACCGGGCGGAACTCCCCGGAGCGAACGCCGTCGGCGATGATGCCGCGGAGCTCGTCCAGGATGCGGCCCTTGCTGGCGTTGTGCTCCTCCAGGATCGCCGGGGGCAGGTCGGCCTCGCTCCGCTCCAGGAGGCGGAAGCGCACCGGGCTCTCGGCGACCCGGGCGGCGGTGGCGGTCACCACCGTGTGCAGCTTCTCGGCCGAGGTGAGGTCGGTGCGCTCCCGGAGCTTGCGCAGTTCCTGCGAGCCGACCCCGGTGATCCCACGCACCAGCTCTCTGAGCAGGGTCTCCTTGCTGTCGAAGTAGTAGTAGAGGGCCGGCCTGGTCATGCCCATGGCCTCGGCGACGTCCCGCAGGCTGGTGCCGGCGAATCCCCGCTCGGCGAAGAGCACGGCCGCCTTCTCCAGCACGGTGTTGCTCATGAGCTCCTTGCGCGAGCTGGGTTTGGTCAACAGGGGTGCCTTCCGACGCGCCTTTACGGATAGGTCCAATAGTTTACGGCAGCAGCAACATCCGGTCGGCTAGAACCGTTCGACCACCATCGCCATGCCCTGGCCGCCGCCCACGCACATGGTGACCAGCCCGACGGTGCCGTCGGTCTCGCGGAGCGCGTGCAGGACCGTCCCCACCATACGCGCGCCCGTCATCCCCGGCGGGTGACCCATCGCGATCGCACCGCCGTACACGTTCAACCGCCCCTCCTCCACCCTCAGGTCCTCGGCACACGGGATCACCTGCGCCGCGAACGCCTCGTTCAGCTCCACGAGATCCACATCCCCGATGGACATCCCGGCCCGGGCCAGCGCCCGCCGGGACGCCTCCACCGGTCCGAGGCCCATGATCTCCGGGCTGAGCGCGGACAGACCGGTGGAGACGACCCGGCCGAGCGGCGGGATGCCCAGCTCGGCCGCGCGGCGATCGGACATCACCACCAGGGCCGCCGCGCCGTCGTTCACCGGGCAGGCGTTGCCCGCGGTGACCCGGCCGCCCGGATGAAGCACCGGCTTCAGCGCGGCCAGCGCCTCCGGGGTGACCCCCCGGCGCGGGCCGTCGTCACGGGTGGCCAAGGTGCCGTCGGGCAGCCGGATCGGGGTGATCTCCGAGCTCCAGAACCCCTCGGCCTCCGCCGCCCGGGTCTGCGACCGCAGCGCGAAGGCGTCCATCGCCTCCCTGGACACCCCCCGGAGCCCGGCCACGTACTCGGCCGTCTGCATCATCGCCAGATAGGCGTCCGGCAGCTCCCCGAGCAGGCGCGGATCGCCCCAGCCGAACCCGCCTTCCGCCCGATGCCGCGCGGTACGGTCCGCCGCCGCCCGATAGCGCGGGTTCGGCTCCCCCGAAGCCTCCGCACTGCCGTGCACGTAGCGGCTCGCCGTCTCCACACCCGCCGCCACGAAGGCGTCCCCCTCGCCCGCCCGGATCGCGTGCGCCGCCATCCGCAGGGCCTGCAGGCTGGACGCGCAGTGCCGGGTCACCGTGGTGCCCGGCAGGCCGTCCAGGCCCATCAGCACCGCGACCATCCTGGCCAGGTTCCACCCCTGCTCACCGCCGGGGCTGCCGCAGCCGAGCACCAGATCGTCCAGCTCGGCCGGATCCAGCTGCGGCACCTTCGCCAGGGCCGCCGACACCACCGCGGCGGTGAGCTCGTCGGCCCGCATCTCCCGCAGGCACCCTTTGACCGCACGCCCGATCGGCGAACGCGCCGCCGAGACGATGACCGCCTCCGTCATGCTTCCTCCTGAATAGTCAGTTCTGTACGGCCTGGTACGGCGCCAGGCGCCGGCCCGCGGGCCGGGCGGTGCGGGCCGCCATGATCACCCCGGCTCCCGGGACTCGTTCCGTACGGCACGGGGCGCGGGGTCCACCGCGTCGAGCAGCGCCCGGGTGTGGGGGTGGCCGGGGGAGGCGAACACCGACTCGCAGGGACCTTGCTCGACGCACTCGCCCTGATACATCACCACCACCGAGTCGCACAGGTAGCGGACGATCGGCAGGTCGTGCGCGATGACCAGGAAGGCCGTGTTCAGCTCCGACCGCAGTGCGCGGAGCAGGTTGAGGATGAGCGCCTGGACCGAGACGTCCAGGGCCGAGGTGACCTCGTCGAGCACGAGCGTCCTCGGCTTGGCCGCCAGCGCCCGGGCGATCGCCACCCGCTGCCGCTGGCCGCCCGAGAGCTGATGCGGGTAGGCGCCGAGCAGGCCGGGCGGGAGCCCGACGAGGTCCAGGGAGTCGGCGCCCGCGCTCCGGCCGGTCTCGCCCGCCCGCCCGGCCGCTTCGGCGAGTGTGGCGGCGATGGTCATCCGCGGGTTGAGCGAGCCGTAGGGGTCCTGGAACACCATCTGGATGTCGGGGATCGGCTTCGACCGCCGCCCGGCGGCCCGGAGCGGCACCCCGTCCCTGCGGATCTCGCCCGCCGACAGCGGGACCATCCCGGTGATGGCGCGGGCCAGGGTGGACTTGCCGGAGCCCGACTCGCCCACCACCCCGACCGACCCGCCTTCCGGCACCTCCAGGTCCACCCCGCGCACCGCGACCGAGGCGTTCCGGCCCCGCCCGTACCGCACCGACACCCCACGCAGCTCAAGCCCGCTCACGCGGACCCCTCGAAATCCCGTGTCCCCCTGATCGTTGTGCGGTGTGCCCCTTCCGGGGTGCGCACAGTGCAACGATCATGAATGGCTGTGGGCTTGCGCTGACCCTGATAGATGGACATGTCGCATACTTCCGGTCTGCTCATGCGGAACTCCTCTCGGCCACCCAGCAGGCGACGACGCGGCCGTCGCCGAGGTCGCGCCGTGTCGGCCGTACCGAACGGCACTGTTCTTGCGCCTGGGAACAGCGCAGGGCGAACGCGCACCCCGCGGTGATCTCGCCGGGCCTGGGGGGACGGCCGTCGAGGGCGGGGACCGGGGCGTCCAGCGGGGTGGTCATGGTGAGGGAGCTGCCGATCAGGGCCTGGGTGTACGGGTGCCGCGGGTCCGTCATCACCGCGGCGGTCGGCCCCTCCTCCACGATCCGGCCCGCGTACATGACGGCGATCCGGTCGCAGAGCCCGCCCACCACCGCCAGGTCGTGCGAGACCAGCACGATCGCGGTGCCGTGGCGGGCGTTCACCTCGTGCAGGAGCCGGAGCACGCCGCTGCGCAGGGTGTTGTCCAGCGCGGTCGTCGGTTCGTCGGCGAGCAGCAGATCCGGCCCGGCCGCCAGGCCCATGGCGATCGTCACCCGCTGCCGCTGGCCGCCGGAGAGCTGGTGCGGGTACTGGCGCAGCCGCCGCTCCGGTTCGGGGATGCGCACATCGCGCAGACCGGCGAGGGCGAGCCGGGTGGCCTGCGCCCGGCTGAGGCCGCGGTGCCTGCGGGGGCCTTCGGTGAGCTGCACACCGAGCCGCAGTGCCGGGTTGAGGGAGGCCGCGGGGTTCTGGAACACCAGGGCGAGCCGGGTGCCGAGGACGCCGTCGAGCCGCTTGGACGGCGGCTCGCGCAGGTCGCAGCCGTCGAGGACGAGCATGTTCGCGTCGGCGGTCACCGGGTGGGGGAGCAGGCGGGCGAGGGCGAGCATCGTCAGCGACTTGCCGGAGCCCGACTCCCCGACCAGGCCGACGATCTCGCCTCGCCCGACCCGCAGGTCCACCTCCGACACGATCTCCGGTGAGTCCGGCGTGCCGTCGGCCGTGACGGTCAGGCCGCGGACGTCGAGGAGGGCGGACGGGTCGGCCTGGGCGGCGGGGCGCGTGCGGCCTGGACGGCGGGTCCGGCCCGCGGTCCACACCGACGGATTGGCGGCCCGGGCGAGCGCCTCGCCGAACAGGCCGAACGCCAGCCCGGCCAAGGCGATCATGACGGCCGGGGCGATCGCGGCCCACGGGGTGACGTAGAGGTCGCGCAGCCCCTGGGAGAGCATGCCGCCCCAGTCGAAGCCGGGTGGCTGGACGCCCACCCCGAGGAAGCTCAGCGACGACACCACCACCAGGCTCACCCCGGCCACGACCGACAGGCTCACCGCGAGGCTGTCGGCGATGCCCGGCAGGACGTGGCGGAGGAGCACCCGGGTCCTGCCGACGCCGAGCCCCCTCGCCGCGGCCACATAGTCCCGGGCGAGCACGGAGGCCGCCAGGGTCACCGTGATCCGCATGACGCCGGGCGCCCCGGCGATGCCCACGGCCAGCGCCGCGCTCACGGTGGCCGACGGAAGCACCAGTGTCGCCAGGATCGCCGTGAGGATCGCCGGGAAGGCGAGCACGGCGTCCAGGACGCGCAGCCCGGCCGCCCGCGCCCTCGGCCCCGCCACGGCGACCAGCCCCCCGGCCGTCAGGCCGAGAACGGTAGCCGTCAGGGCCGCGACCAGCCCGAGCAGCAGGGAGGTCCGGGTGGCGACGAGGGTTCTGGCGAGCACGTCCCGCCCCAGGCGGTCGGTGCCGAGCGGATGCGCCGAGCCGGGTCCCCGTACGGCGTTCGCGGGGTCCACCGCCACCGCCGCCGGGCCCCACAGCATCGGGGCGACCACGGCCAGCACGACGAGCACGCCCAGCGTCCCGAGCGCGGTCAAAGCCACCGGGGAGGACCGGAAGGCCCGCCGGGCGCTCACGCGGCCACCGTCCTCGCGGCCGGGTCGAGCAGCTTGAGCACGCCCTCCACGCAGGTGTTGACCGTCACGATCGAGACGCCGAGCAGCAGGATCGCCGCCTGCACCACCGGATAGTCGCGGGCGCTCACCGACTGGACGAGCTGGGAGCCCAGCCCGGGCAGCGCGAAGACGTTCTCCACCACCACCGCCCCGCCGAGCAGCCCGGCGAACACCAGGCCGCCCACGGTCAGCGCCGCCGTCAGGGCGTTCGGCAGGACGTGCACGCCGTACACCCGCAGGGTGCTCAGCCGTTTGGCCCTGGCGGCCCGCACGTATTCCGTGGCGAGCACGGTCAGCGTCTCCACCCGGACGATCCGGGAGAGGACCGCGATCGGCGCGAGGCTCACCGCGAGCGTGGGCAGCACCAGCCCGGCCGGGTCGGCGAGTCCCGCGACGGGCAGCCAGCCGAGGCCCACGGCGAACACCAGCGCCAGCAGGGCGCCGACGACGTACTCCGGGATCGCGCCGACCAGGGAGGTACCCATGGCGAACGCGGCCTCGGTGCCGCGTCTCCTGCCGTCGCGGGTGAGCACGCCCATCAGCACACCGAGTGCCACACCGGTGAACATGGTCACCGCGATCCCGGCCAGCGCGAGCTGCAGCGTGACCCCGAGCCGGGAGCCGATCACCTCGGTGACGGGCTCCCCGGTCTGGAAGGAATCGCCGAAGTCCAGCCGGGCCACCTGGCCCGCGTACGCCAGAAACTGCCGGTGGACGGGCTGGTCGAGGCCGAGCTCGTGCCGTACGGCGGCCACCTGTTCGGGGGTGGCGTTCAGCCCGGCGACCCGGACCGCGGGGTCGCCGGGGACCAGGTGCAGCAGGAGGAAGGACGCGACGAGCAGTCCGGCGAGTACACCCGCCGTCACGGCGAGCCTGCGCGCGATCCAGGACAGGGCGGTCATGGGCGCGGCACGTTCGCCGGGGCCGTTTCGCCGAGGGCGTTCATCGGGGCCATCGGTTAGGAACGGACGAGCCGGTGGACGTCGGCCATGGTGCCGCCGCCGGCCAGGCCCGCGGTGACGCCGGACCGGGCGAACCAGTGCGGCTTGAGGTGGACCAGCGGGGTGACGTCGGCGGTTTCGACAACGGCCCGCTGCGCGGTGGCCCAGTGCGCGCATCGCTCCTCGCCCAGGGAGGCCTGCGCCTTGGCCACCGCGGCCTCGAAGGCGGGGTTGGCGATCCCGGCGAAGTTGGCGCCCTTCGGCGGGGCGTCACCGGTCACGAACAGCCCGAGCGCGCCCAGGCTCGGCGCGAGCGGGGTGAACGGGTAGACCGTGACGTCCCAGTCGCCGCCCTTGAAAAGGGTTTCGGCGAACGCGTTCAGCTCGACCAGCCGGAGGTCCACCGTGGCGCCGGTCTTGCGCAGCGCCTCCAGCACGTACTCGAAGCCCGCCGCGTAATCGGTGGAACCGAGGACCTTGAGGGTGAGGGGCTTGCCGTCCTTGGCCGGTTTGCCGTTCTCCGTGTTCCAGCCCGCCTCCCCGAGCGCGCGGGTGACCCCGGCGGGGTCGGCGGTCGTCACCGGCTCCCGCACCTTCGTGTAGCAGGGCACCTCCGGGCTGACCGGGCTCGCCGCCACATCGCCCGCGCCGAAGAACGCGGCCTGGTTGAAGTCGGCCGCCCCGACCGCTCCGGCGAGGGCCTTGCGCAGGCCGGGGTCGGCGCCCGGCCGCCCCTTGGCCTGGTTGAACGCCAGGAAGAAGGACCCGTAGATGGCCTGGGTGACCGGGGTCAGAGACTTGTCGGCCTGGACCCGCGGCAGGTCCGGACCGGCGACCCAGGCCAGATCCAGGTCCCCGGCGGCGAGGAGGTTGGCGGCGGTGCCGTCGTTCTGCACCACCCGGAAGGTGAGCTCGGCGGGGTACTTGCCGGAGGCTCCGGCCGGTCCCCAGGCGTACCCCTGGCGGGCTTTGAGGGTGTAGCTCGCGCCCCTGGTCGTCGCGCCGAGCGTGTACGGGCCGCTGCCGGCCGGGGTGGCGGCGAGTTTTTCGGGGTCGGCGAGGCCCTCGGGGCAGACGATCGAGGCCATCGGCTGGGCGAGACCGATCAGCAGGTCGCTGTAGGGCTTGTTCGTCTTCACGGTCACCGTGCGCGCCGCGTCGTCGGCGTCCACGGTGTATCCGGCGTTGCCGAAGACCAGGTTGGCGTACGGCGCCGCGGTCTCCTTCGCACCGAGCCGCCGCAGCGACTCCGCCACGTTCGAGGGGGTCAGCGCCGTCCCGTTCGCGCAGGTCACCCCGGTACGCAGGGTGAGCGTGACGGTGTCGGGGGTCTGCTTCCAGGATTCGGCGAGGTAGGGGACGACCTTGTCGCCGTCCACGGCCACCAGCCGGTCGTAGAGCGCGGTGACGAGCTGGTAGCCGTTGGTCGTCCGGGTTTTGGCCGGGTCGAGCGAGTCCCAGTCGGAGTTGAGCCGCGCGACGACCCCGGCGTCGCCGGGCCCGCTCGTCTTCCCGGCGGAACCGCCCGTGCCGCAGGCGGTCGCGGTGAGCGCCAGCGTGACGGCCACGCCGAGGATGCCGCGGAGTCGGGGACGGTGGGAGGGACGGGGGTGCGGGGCATGGAGGCCGAGGTCAACGGGCATAGGAGCCACCACCTGAAATCTCAACAGAAGCGTCAAATAATGCACGCTAACGTCAGATCAAGAGGTGCGTCAATATATCGACATATGTGTAAATATCCCAGGTGGCGACGGTCGCCAATGCCGATGTGTGTACCAGTAGTGATTCTTTGACTACTCTAGGTCGCCGATTTGCGCTAGCGTTCCTCTCTGTCGGCGGCTGCGGCTGGTCCTTTCCCGGGTGGATCGTCCGATTCCGGCCGCCGTGTTGGAGCACGATCTCGTCTGACCGTGAGTACAGAAAAGGAGCACGTTCCGTGCTGAAGACAATCGGAGCCGCGTTCGCCGTCGCCGGGTTGCTGCTGATCGCCGGACCGGCGCACGCGCATCACACCGACGGGGGACACGGAGTGCTCTCCGGGAACCAGGTCATCGCCCCGCTCGAGATCCCGATCAACGTCTGCGGGAACGCCGTCCCCGTGCTCGGCATCGGCATCGCCGGCTGCGCGGGCGGGGCCACCACGCGCTGAGGCTTTCCTCCCTTGAGCATCCCGGTGATGAGGGCGCCGTGGACGCTCACGAGCAGGCGCCGGGTCCGTCGATCGGCTCGGCGCCTGCGCTGGTTCCACTCCCTCTGCGGGTCTCGGCTGATCCGAGCCCGCCGCATTCCTTGCTGTTTGGGTGAGAAGGTTTTGTGTTTGTGGGCAAATCACCCCCAACCACTTCCATCTATGAAATATCCATACCCTTCGGACATATCGCTATGCTGCTGAGCAGGCAAAACGTGGGTATCGGGTAGTCGCGGGGACGCGTGCGATCACGCTGGATACCCTGGGACGCGATGGACGACCCAGCTGTGAGAGCCGCCGTGAACACCGCCGCAAACGTTGATCGTGGATCCAGCCGTCTCACCGTCGGCATCGTGGGTGCGGGGCGGGTCGGCTGCGCGCTCGGCGCCGCACTCGCCCTCGCCGGTCACCGGCTCGTCGCGGCGAGCGGCGTCTCCGACGACTCGCGGGACAGGGCCGCCCGGCGCCTGGGCCTGCCGCTGGTCACCCCGTCCGAGGTGGTCGACGCCGCCGAGCTGGTCCTGCTCACCGTCCCCGACGACGCGCTCCCCGGCCTGATCGCGGGGCTGGTCTCCACCGGTGCCCCGCTTCGCGGCAAACTCCTGGTGCACACCAGCGGCGCGTACGGCCTGGGCCCGTTCGAGCCCGCGCTCGGCGCCGGGGCGCTCCCGCTGGCGATGCACCCGGTGATGACCTTCACCGGCCGGGACGACGACGTGAACCGGCTGAGCGGCTGCTCGTTCGGGGTGACCGCCCCGGAGCGGCTCAGACCGGTCGTCGAGGCGCTCGTCATCGAGATGGGGGGCGAGCCGGTCTGGATCCCCGAGGAATCCCGGGTGCTCTATCACGCCGCGCTGGCCAACGCGGCCAACCACCTCGTCACCCTGGTGGCGGAGTCGGCCGAGCTGCTCGCCGGGATCGGGGTGGAGCACACCGGCCGGATGCTCGGCCCGCTGCTCGGCGCGGCGCTCGACAACGGGCTCCGGCTCGGAATCGCCGGGCTGACCGGTCCGGTGGTGCGCGGGGACGCGGGAACGGTACGACGGCACGTGGAGGCGCTCACCGAGGTCTCCCCCGAGGTGGCGAACGCCTACGTGGCGATGGCGCGGCTCACCGCCGACCGGGCGCTGGCCGCGGGGTTGTTGAGGGCGGAGAACGCCGAGCGGCTGCTGGACGCGCTGGGAGGAAAGCCATGGGTGTGATCGTCGCCGACGGCCGGGCCGAGCTTGCGGAGGCGCGGGCCAAGTTCTCCGGGGGGACGCTCGCCTTGGTGCCGACGATGGGCGCCCTCCACGAGGGGCACCGATCGTTGATCTCCCTCGCCCGTGGGCACGCGGACCACGTCGCGGTGAGCATTTTCGTCAACCCCCTGCAGTTCTCACCAAACGAGGATTTTTCCCGCTATCCGCGGACTTTGGAGCGGGACCTGGCGGTCTGCGAGGAGGCGGGCGCCGCACTGGTCTTCACCCCGTCGGCCGCGGAGATGTATCCGGAGGGGCGTCAGGTCTCGGTCTCCTCGGGGACGATGGGCACCCTGCTTGAGGGGGCGTTCCGGCCGGGCCACTTCGACGGCGTGCTCACGGTCGTCCTCAAGCTGTTCAACCTGGTCCAGCCGAACGTCGCGGTGTTCGGGCGGAAGGACGCGCAGCAGCTGGCCGTGATCAAGCGCATGGTGGCCGACCTCGACGTACCCGTCACGATCGTCGGCGCCCCGACCGTGCGGGACCCCGACGGGCTCGCCATGTCCAGCCGGAACCGCTACCTGTCCGCCGAGGACAGGGTGACGGCTCTCGCGCTCTCCCGGGCCCTGACCGCCGGGCATGGGCACGCCGAGCTGGGGCCGCAGGCCGTACTCGCCCAGGCGGGCGCGGTCCTCGACCAGGCGGCCAAGGCGGAGCCACCGCTTGAGGTCGACTACCTCGCCCTGGTGGATCCGGCGACCTTCGCCCCGGTGCCGCCCGGTTTCGCCGGGGAGGCGATTCTCGCCGTGGCCGCGCGGGTGGGGAGCACCCGTCTCATCGACAACTCCGCCGTCGTCCTCCCCGGCGGTCCCCCGGCCTGAGCTCTCCCCGATTCGGTACGGCGGCCGCAGGCCGTACCGGCACCGTGAACCGGGGTCGACGAGGCGCCGACCTGCTCAAAGATCGGGTTCGGGCGGCGGCTTCGGCGGCTCGTCGGCGGCGTGGGTAATGTGGTGGCCTCAGGCGTGCACGTCACGGGACGGCGCGACCTAGTCGAGAGGTGTATTCGCGTGTTTCGCACCATGCTCAAGTCCAAGATTCACCGGGCCGTGATCACCCAGGCGGACCTGCACTACGTGGGATCCCTGACCATAGACGAGGATCTGATGGACGCCGCGGACCTGCTCCCGGGCGAGCAGATCCACCTGGTCGACATCGACAACGGGGCGCGTCTGGAGACCTATGTCATCCCCGGCCCCCGGGGTACGGGTGTGATGGGCGTCAACGGCGCCGCGGCGCGGCTGGTCCACACCGGCGACCTGGTGATCGTCATCAGCTACGGGGTGATGACCGACGCGGAGGCGCGCTCCTTCCAGCCGAAGATCGTCCATGTGGACCGGACCAACACGGTCGTTCACCTCGGCGAGGATCCGGCGCAGCCCGTACCCGGCACGGCCGCGGTTCGCGGGGACCTGGTGGCCGGGCGCTGAGCCGCCCCCCGGGCGGGCCGAGGGTTTCCCGGGGGCTATCCTTATCGTCAAGTTGACGAAAGAACGCGATGGGAGGGCGCCCCCATGAGCCCGCAGCCGATACCCCGACGTCTGATCGCACCGCCGCCCGGCTGGACCGTGGAGGTCGACGTCGTCGTGGTGGGCTCCGGGATCGCCGGCCTCACCGCGGCCCTGCGGTACGTCGAGCGGCAACCGGTCGCCAGGGTGCTGGTCGTCACCAAGGACGTCCTGGCCGCGGGGTCGACCCGCTGGGCGCAGGGCGGCATCGCCGCCGTACTCGACCCCGAGGACTCCCCCGAGGAGCACAAGCTCGACACGATGCTCGCCGGGGTCGGGCTCTGCGACGCGCGCGCCGTGGAGGTCCTGGTGACCGAGGGGCCCGCGGCGCTGCGCTGGCTCATCGCGGGCGGCGCCGGCTTCGACCGGTCGGCGGACGGCTCGCTGGCGCTCACCCGGGAGGGGGGTCACCGGCGCAACCGGATCGTGCACGCGGGCGGTGACGCGACGGGGATGGAGATCCAGCGGGCGCTGACCGCCGCGGTGGTCGCGCACCCCAGGATCGAGGTGATCGAACACGCGCTCGCCCTGGATCTGCTCAAGGACGGGCAGGGCCAGGCGTGCGGGGTCACCCTGCACGTCATGGGGGAGGGCGCGCGGGACGGCGTCGGCGCGGTACGGGCCAAGGCCGTGGTCCTCGCCAGCGGTGGCATGGGACAGATCTACGCGAGCACCACCAATCCCCTGGTGTCCACCGGGGACGGGGTCGCCCTCGCGCTCCGGGCCGGCGCGGTCGTCCGCGATCTGGAGTTCGTCCAGTTCCACCCGACCGTGCTCTGGCTCGGCGGTGACGCGGAAGGCCAGCAGCCGCTCGTCTCCGAGGCGGTCCGCGGCGAGGGCGCCTTCCTGGTGGACCACACCGGGGACCGCTTCATGCGGGGGGAACACGAACTGGCCGACCTGGCCCCGCGCGATGTGGTGGCCAAGGCGATCACCCGCCGGATGGCGGCGACCGGCGTCGACCACGTCTACCTGGACGCCAGGCACTTCGGCGCGGAGAAGTGGGCGGCGCGGTTCCCGACGATCCTGGCGGTGTGCCGATCGCACGGGATCGACCCGGTGACGGAGCCGATCCCGGTCGCCCCGGCCGCGCACTACGCCAGCGGCGGGGTCCGGGTGGACCTCGCCGGGCGGACCAGCGTTCCCGGTCTTTACGCCTGCGGTGAAGTCGCCTGCACCGGCGTGCACGGCGCCAACCGGCTCGCCTCCAACTCGCTGCTGGAGGGGCTCGTCTTCGCCGAGCGGATCGCCGAAGACCTGGCGACGGTACGGCTGAAGCCGGGTGATCCGGTCCCCGGGCCGGAGCAGGCCGGGCTGGCCGATCCGCGGATCCGGGCGAGGATTCAGGCGTTCATGAGCCGCGGCGCGGGTGTGCTGCGCAGCCGTACCGGCCTTCAGGAAGTCCGGCGTGCGCTGATCGAGGCGCGGTGGACCCCGGTGGAGGTGGAGCCGTGCACCGAGGCGTGGGAGACGACCAATCTGCTGACCGTCGCCTCGGTTCTGGTGGCGGCGGCCGGGGCGCGCGAAGAAACACGCGGCTCACACTGGCGGGAGGACTTCCCCGAGCGCAATGATGCGGAGTGGCTTGGTCATTTGGATGTGACCCTGAGCGGTGGAGTCGAGATGGAGTACACACGTCATGACGGCGGGCTGCCCACTCCGGTGGCGGCCGAGCTCATGGCGGCCGGGCTGGATCCGCACCGGGTGCGGGCGGTGATCGAGGCCGCGCTGCGCGAGGACGGGCTCGACGTGACCTCCGAGGCGACGATCCGGGCGGATGAGATCGCCGAGGCGGACGTGGTGGCCCGGGCGGACGGGGTCGTCGCCGGGCTGCCGATCGCCGAGGCCGTGTTCGCCCTCGTCGCCGACGCCAGGGTGAGCCGTCAGGTCAAGGACGGGGAACGGGTCCGCCGGGGGGACGTCCTGATGACCGTGTCAGGGCCCACACGTGGCCTTCTCACGGCCGAACGTACGGCTCTGAACCTTCTGACCCATCTGTCGGGAATCGCGACGTTGACGCGCCGCTGGGTTGATTCGGTGGCCGGTACGGGCGCGCGGATCCGCGACACCAGGAAGACCCTGCCCGGACTGCGGGCCATGGAGAAGTACGCGGTCCGCTGCGGCGGCGGCGTCAACCACCGGATGGGGCTCGCCGACGCGGCGTTGATCAAGGACAACCACGTGGTCGCCGCGGGGGGCGTGGCCGCCGCGTTCCGGCGGGTCCGCGAGGCGTACCCGGATCTGCCGATCGAGGTGGAGGTGGACCACCTGGACCAGATCCCGCCGCTCCTCGAACTCGGCGCGCAGGAGATCCTCCTCGACAACTTCGACGTCGACCGGATGCGTGCCGCCGTCGAGGTCGTCGCCGGTCGGGCCCGTCTGGAGGCGAGCGGCGGACTCACCCTCGATGAAGCACGTGATGTGGCTGAAACAGGCGTGGATTATCTTGCGGTTGGGGCGCTGACCCATTCGGCGCCCGCATTGGACATTGCGTTGGATCTTCGAACGGGGGCTTGATGCTGCTGACGATCGATGTTGGGAACACCCACACGGTCCTCGGGCTGTTCGATGATGACGAAGTCGTCGAACACTGGAGGGTCGCCACCGACCCCCGTCGCACGGCCGACGAGATCGCCGTGGTTCTCCAAGGGCTGCTGGCGCAGAGCCCGTTGCTCAAAGACGTGGACGTCAGCGGCATCGCGCTCTGCTCCACCGTGCCCTCGGTGCTCAACGAGATGCGGGAGATGTGCCGCCGCTACTACGGCGACGTGACCGCCGTCATCGTCGAGCCCGGGGTGCGGACCGGGGTGCCGGTCCGCATGGACAACCCCAAGGAGGTCGGAAGCGACCGGATCGTCAACGCCCTCGCCGCGATCCAGCTCTACGGCGGCCCCTGCGTGATCGTCGACTTCGGCACCGCCACCACCTTCGACGCGGTGTCCGCGCGGGGTGAGTACGTCGGGGGCGCGATCGCCCCCGGCATCGACATCTCGGTGGACGCCCTCGCCTCGGCCGGCGCCCAGCTGCACAAGGTGGAGCTGGTACGGCCACGGGCGGTCATCGCCAAGAACACCGTCGAGGCGCTTCAGTCCGGCATCATCTACGGCTTCGCCGGCCAGGTGGACGGGATCGTGGAGCGGATGGCGGCCGAGCTGGCGGAGAACCCCGACGACGTCACGGTGGTCGCCACCGGCGGGGCCGCCGCGCTCGTGGTCAAGGAGGCCCGCTCGATCGACATCCACGAGCCGTGGCTCACCCTGATCGGCCTGCGGCTTATCTACCAGCGGAACACGTAAAGCCCCCGCCACCTCAGCGGTGGCGGGGACTCTGGCCGTCTATCAGTGGATGTCCCAGATGTACTTCCAGCCGGAGCAGTTCTTGAGGTGGTTGGTGTACGGCTTGACCTGGCAGACCTGAACGCGGACGGCGTCCACGTTGCTCACCCCGAACGCGAAGTGACGCGCCTTGGGGTAGCCGCACTGACGGTAGGTGCGGGACGGAACCCACGCGGAGTCGTGCTCGTCGTAGACCTTGTGCACCTGGAAGCGGACGAGGGCGCACTTGCCGCCCTGGCGCTTGGTGCGGGGGTCGCGGTCGACCACCTTGCCGGTGATGTGCACGTTGGCGCGGAAGTCCTCTTCCTCGTCGAAGACCGCGTCGACGGTGCCCTTCGCGTAGGCCTTGTAGTTGGTGGAGTAGTACGGACCCCAGTGGTCGGTGGTGGCGGTGAAGGCCGGCCCGGTGGTGGTCGCCGCGTTGGCGGTGGCGGGGACGCCGACCAGGAGGGCGGCGGCGGTGGCGGTCGTGGCGGCGATTCCGAGCAGTGCGCGGGTGGTGCGGGTCATTGTGATCTCCTGCGGTTTCGCAAGTCCCCCCCGGTTCGCCTGTCGGACGGCCCCGGGCTTGTGGGCACAGTCAACGCACCGGGCCTTGCAGGCACCCTGAAGGCTCCCTGACTCGCAGGTCACCGGGGTTGGCTTACAACAGCCTTACTGGATTTGTGGTATAAGCAGCCAGAGACCGCCTCGTGCATCAACCGGGTTGAAGGTCTCGGTAACCTTTGCTGCTATGACCGAAGACGTGACCGGAGATGTCGATCTTCCCGAGCAGATGCGCGTGCGCCGGGAGAAGCTGGAGCGCCTCCGCTCGGAGGGTGTGGACCCCTATCCCGTGGGGTTCCCGCGTACGGCGACCGTCTCGGAGGTCCGGGAGAAATACCAGGATCTGGAGCCCGGCACGTCCACCGGCGACCGGGTCGGCGTCGTCGGCAGGGTCATGCTCTCCCGCGTCGGCGGCAAGCTGTGCTTCGCCACCGTCCGGGACGGCTCCGGCGACCTGCAAATCATGATCTCCCTGGACAAGGTCGGGGAGGAGTCGCTCGCCTCCTGGAAGCGCGACGTCGACCTGGGGGACCACATCGGCGTCGAGGGTGAGGTGATCACCTCCCGCAGAGGCGAGCTGTCGATCATGGCGGACAGCTGGGCGATCACCTCCAAGTGCCTGCGTCCCCTCCCGGAGAAGCACGCCGGTCTCACCGACCCCGAAGCGCGGGTACGGCTGCGCTACGTCGACCTGATCGTCAACGACGAGGCCCGGAAAATGGCCAGGCTGCGCAGCGACACCGTCCGGGCGGTGCGCGACTTCTGGCATGACGAGGGCTACCTCGAGGTCGAGACCCCCATGCTCCAGCCCATCCACGGCGGTGCCGCCGCGAGGCCGTTCAAGACGCACATCAACGCCTACAACATGGAGCTGTACCTCCGGATCGCCATCGAGCTCTACCTCAAGCGACTCGTCGTCGGGGGTATCGAGAAGGTGTTCGAGGTCAACCGGAACTTCCGTAACGAGGGGGCCGACTCGACCCACAACCCCGAGTTCACCATGCTTGAGGCGTACCAGACCTACGCGGACTACCACACGATGGCCGACCTGACCCAGCGGATGTTCCAGAAGGCCGTGGTCGCGGCGCTCGGCACGACCGTCGTGGTCCACCGCGGGCAGGAGATCGACCTGGGCGTCGAGCAGTGGCCGAGGATCACCCTGTACGACGCGGTCTCCGGGGCCCTCGGCGAGGAGGTCGACCCCGGGACGCCGCTCGACCAGGTCCGCAAGTACGCCGACCAGCGGGAGATCCACTGGGATCCCAAGTGGGGCCAGGGCAAGCTCGTCCAGGAGATCTTCGAGGCCCTGGTCGAGCACACGCTGGTCCAGCCGACGTTCGTCATGGACTACCCGCTGGAGACCTCCCCGCTCACCCGCCAGCACCGCGACGACCCGCGGGTGACGGAGAAGTGGGACCTGATCGGTTTCGGGGCGGAGCTCGGCACCGCCTACTCCGAGCTGGTCGACCCGATCGAGCAGCGCAGGCGCCTGACCGAGCAGTCCGTCCTCGCCGCGGGGGGCGACCTCGAGGCGATGCAGCTGGACGAGGACTTCCTGCAGGCGCTGGAGTACGCGATGCCGCCGACCGGAGGCGTGGGCGTGGGGATCGATCGGATGATCATGGCGTTCACCGGGCGGAACATCCGGGAGACGATCCTCTTCCCGCTGGTGAAGCCGACCGGCTGACCCGTCGTCCGCGAGGGGCCGTTTAAACCCGGCCTCCGGGGAGAGCAGGACATCCACCACGAGCCGGTCGGCGGGCGCCTCCCTGACCGGCTCGGGGCCGTCCAGTCGGCTCGACCCGGAGGAAATCCATGCTCGCCTTTGTCGCCGCGGCGGTGTTCGGTCTCGCCCTTCTGCTCGACCTGCTCGACGCCGAACTCGGGTCGGCCTTCAGCACCTTGACCCTGGTCACCCTGGGCCTTCTCCTGCTCGCCCTCCACCTCGGCGGCGTGGGTACGGGCCTTCGCGGCGCAGGTGGCCGGTTCCGCCGGCGCTAACGCGGTGAGCCCGATGGAACGATCCCGTCTTGACGACATTTGATAACCCGCTTTACCGTTCCTCACGGGTAGCCCGAACGTTTCACGATCTCCTCTCTCCCGAGTCCCGGCCGTGGGATCCGCGAGGGGAAGGACACTTCGATGGCACGTGCTGAGGTGGTTCCGCCGCCACCGGGATCCGGTGCGCTGAATACCGTCGCCGTGCATTCGGGCGTCTCCCTCATACCTCCGGCGGCCGACGCCCCCGCCCCCGCCTCCGCGGACGACCGGCTCTCCGCGGAGGATCTGCTTCTTCTGGGGGAACTCGCCCGAGGGGTGACCGTGGAGACCGTGGGGCGCCGGCTGGAGGTGAGCTCGCGTACGGTACGCCGGCGGCTGCGCGGAATCTGCAACCGGCTGGGCGTGGCGACCGCCATCGAGGCCGTGGTCTGGGCGGCCCGCCGAAGCCTTATCTAGAGATCCGCCGGATCTTCAGTCGGCGATGCGAACGGCGCCGGCGAAGGGGCGTCTGTCGATCGGGGTGACGTGGACGACGTCGCCCGACTGCGGGGCGTGCACCATGAGGCCGCCGCCGACGTAGATCCCGACGTGGTGCAGGTCCTTGTAGAAGAAGACCAGATCGCCCGGCTTAAGCTCTTCTTTGGAGATGTGGGTGCCGGAGGTCCACTGGTTGCCGGTGTAGTGCGGCAGGTTGATGCCGACGGTCTGGAACGCGGCCATCACCAGGCCGGAGCAGTCGTAGGAGTTCGGCCCCTCGGCGCCCCAGACGTAGGGCTTGAGCTGCTGGGTGAGCGCCCACTTCGCGGCTTGCGCGGCCCGGCCCGAGCCGATGATCGGCACGTCGACCCTGGTCCGGCGGCCACGCGAGCTGTCCGCCTCCTCCGCGGCCTCCCGGAAGAGACGGGTCTCCGCCTTCGCCACCAGTGCGGTGATCTTGGCCCGGCGGGCCTCGACCTCGTCGACCAGGGATCCGACCTCCGCCTCCCGGGCCTCCGCGAGGGTGCTCGCCCGCTTGGCGGCCTCCATCGCGTTCACGAGCTCGGTGAGCTCCTCACCATGGCTCAGCTGAAGCTCGTGGAGCATGGTCGCCCGGTCGAGGTACCCGTCCGGGTTCGTGGAGAACGCCAGCAGCAGCGCGGAGTCCAAGGAGCCCGTCATGTAGGAGCCGCCGGCGAGGAGTGCGGCCTTCTGCCGGCGTTCTTCGAGTCGCTCCTCGCTTCTGGCGAGGTTTCCCCGGGCGGCGCCGGCGGTCTTCCTGGCCTGCTGAAGCCGGACCCGCAGCCCGTTGTACTCCTCGGTGAGTTGCCCGATCTCCAGGTGCAGCTGCTCCACCCGCTCCTTGAGCCGCTCGCCGGTCGGCTCCGGGTCGGCGGTCACGGATCCGGCGGGGGCCAGCACGGTCAGGACGGCGATCGCCGCGGCCAGCATCGTGGTCAGTACCGAAACACCTTTGGGGTGGCGTTCCCGAGCGTGGGCGCCCGCGTACCTGTCCAAACGGCTCCTCTCGTCGGCCGCTTACCGGATTCACCGACGGGCTCGGGCCGGGAGGGGCCCTGCCGTTCGGGTTCATCCCGCCTGAGTACGGCGCGCGGGGAGGTCCCCGGGCGCCCGCGGTGGGTCCCGGCTCCCCACACACTCCGAACGCGGAACGCGAGAGGATACAGCGGTTCAGCCCACCGCCGGAGGTGCCGCGGGGGCCGACATTTGGGCTGGACACTAGTGCACGTTCTTGTTGACGCTCAACCGAAAACCAAAAATTGGTAGAGGATTCACAACTTCTCAATCACGGTCAGATTACATTGGATCTTGGTTAAACCGGCCCTGTTCAGCGACAACGTGACAACGACGGACCTTTTCCCCAGGCAAAAACCCCAGAAGAGCCCTGTTCGCCGACACCATTACCCAGCGCGCCGAGAACAGTGCGGATCGTTATCAATCAGGAGTGAGTCCCCGGATAGCGGCTGACCGATATTGCGCTTTCAGAGGTGAACGAGCGCCTGCGGTGCCACTACCCTGGCGCTTCATGGAGCAGGTGGGTGTGGCCGTGGAGGTAGGGCAGGAGGTCAGGGTCCGGCGTGCCCGGACACCCGACATCCGCGCGATCGGCAAGCTCGTCGAAATGCACTCGGGTCCCGGGCCGCGCATGCTTGAGAAGACCATGGTCGCCCTTTATGAGGACGTGCAGGAGTTCTGGGTCGCCGAACGCGTCTTCGACGGGGTTGTGGTCGGCTGCGGCGCGCTGCACGTGATGTGGGAAGATCTCGCGGAGATACGCACGGTCGCCGTGGACCCGTCCTGTCGTGGGATGGGGATAGGCCACAGGATCGTCACGGCGCTGCTCGATACGGCACAAACCCTTGAACTGGACCGAGTGTTCGTGCTCACCTTCGAGGTGGAGTTCTTCGCCCGTCATGGGTTCGTTCCGATTCAGGGCGCCCCGGTGTCGTCCGAGGTGTACGCGGAGTTACTCAGGTCGTACGACGAGGGCGTGGCCGAGTTCCTGGATCTGGAGCGGGTGAAACCCAACACCTTGGGAAACACGCGCATGCTGTTGCACTTGAACGCGCGCTCCTGAGCCTGGGCGGTTGGGATACGTGACGTAGGCGGCGTGGGATCGCTACGTTGACAGCATCAAGTGGATCCGAATCGAGGTAAAACGGTGAGCACCGGACAGCCACCGTATCCGTCGCACGAGTCCGAGGGTGATCGGAATTCACCCTATGGGGCGTCGGGATACGGTCAGCAACGCGCTGAGACGCCTGCGGGCGGGACCGACTCCGGCGGGATGGACTTCGGCGAGACTCGCGCGATCCGGCCCGGCGAATTCGCTCAGGGGCACGGCCAGCAGGGTGGGTACGGCCAGGGGGGCCAGGGCTACGGCTCCCAGCCTCAGCAGTCCTACGACCAGACCCAGGCGTACGGTCAGCAGGGCGGGTACGGTTCGCCGCCTCAGCAGTCCTACGGCCAGCAGGCCGGGTACGGCCAGTCCGGCCAGCCCGCCTACGGCCAGTCGGGCGGTACCGACTCCTACGGTCAGCAGGGCTACGGCCAGCAGGCCGGGTACGGGCAGGCGGGACAGGGCGGCCAGGGGTACGGCGGGCAGTCCTACGGTCAGCAGTCCTACGGCCAGCAGGGCGGGTACGGTTCGCCGCCTCAGCAGTCCTACGGCCAGCAGGCCGGGTACGGCCAGTCCGGCCAGCCCGCCTACGGCCAGTCAGGTCAGCAGTCCTACGGCCAGGCCGGGCAGCAGGGTTACGGCCAGTCGGCGGGTACCGACTCCTACGGCCAGCCCGGTTACGGGCAGCCGCAGCAGGCGGCGTACGGCTCCGGGACCGACTCCTACGGTCAGGCCGGATACGGCCAGCAGCAGCAGTCCTACGGCCAGCCGGCGCAGAGCGGCTACTCGTCGGGCGAGTACGGGCAGCAGGGGTACGGCGCGCAGCCGGCGGCCCAGTACGGACAGGGCTACGCGCAGCCGGGTTACGGATATGCGGCCGCGACGATACCCCCGGGGGCCCCGGCACCGCTCGCCGAGTGGTGGCAGCGCCTGGTCGCCCGGATCATCGACGGACTCATCCTCGGGGTGGTCACCTCATTGATCACAGCGGTGATCTCGGTCTTCCTGGTGACCGCGGCTTCCTTCGACACTCGCACGGGGGCTCTCATCCCGGCCAGCGGCGCCCTGCTCGCGGGCATTGTGATCACGCTTCTGGTCATCGCGCTCTACTTCGGCTACGAGTTCTTGATGCTCAAACTCCGCGGGCAGACCCTCGGCAAGATTGTCATGGGCATCAAGGTGGTGAACATCGGCGGGCACCTGCACCCGGGTGGCCTGGACCAGACCACGGCGATGAAGCGGGCAGGTGCCTTCATATCGCCTTATGCCGGCTATTGGATTCCCATCGTCGGTTCGTTGCTCACCGCCGTCGGCATGGCCGTCAACGGGGTCTGGCTCTTCGTGGACAAGCCGCTTCAGCGCTGTCTGCACGACAAGTACGCGGGCACAGTGGTGGTGAAGGTCCAGTAAGGAAAAATATAACCGGAGGCGGGGATCCCGATGGGGGATCCCCGCCTCAGCATTTGTACACATACACAGGGCAGGCTAAGAGTCTTTTCCACCCTGGGAGCTCCTGTGCGGAACGCGCGGTCGTAGAGTGGGTGGTCGGACCGTGCCATCGGGTGTCGTGTACCGAGAGGGATCCCGGAACTACCTTGAGAACGGGTGTCCTGAATGCTGGACGGGTCCCTTCTGAGGTGGATCATTGTTTGTCCCGTGGTGTTCGCACGGCCGGTTTTCCCACACCTTCTTCTGACAAGGCGAAGCTGGGATCGGTCCAGGGAGAGTCAGCCGGGATTCGTAAGGCTCCGCGCTAGTCGCGACCGCATCGCTGGAAACCTCGACGGCATCTATGGTTCTGAGAGTTCCGGTGTGGATCGGCCGATCCTGGGAAGAGGATCGGGTGGGCCCGGTCATCTGTCAAGATGACCGGATCACTCATCCGGAAGTCGCCTCCCTCGTCAGAAGGCGAAGTGATGTTCGCCTGATCCGGCAAACCCTAAGCATGGACGGAAAAACCATGCCAGTGTTGGCGTCGGAATTCGTCGCGAGGGGATCGGGTAAGGCCGCTTGGCAGAAGATCCTTCCCGGTTTGTACCATCTCACGTGCACGCTTGCGCTGATCAGGCGCTAGGGTCGGGGAGTCGGCCCTGGATTTCGGGCCCGGGAACCGGGGAGGGCCCCATGGGAGACGGCATGGGCCCTATGTGACAATTGTCGCAGGTGACGTGAATGGCATCCGCCGCCGACAGGAGGGCGTTTGATGGAAGTATTGGCAGCACTCGCGCCTCCTCTGCTTGTTGGCGGGGCGTTCATCTACGGTGTCGTCAAGCTCGTGCGTTCGGAGGCGGTCGCCCGAGACAATGACAAGGACGAGGACGTCCCGGTGGGCGGCAAGTCCGCCGACTGATTCCCTTCAAAACACGTTGCTGGGAAACGGTTTCGCCCGTCGAATTGTCATTGCGGGTCCGCGGGTATATCTTTTGGACGTCAAATCAATCATTGCTGGTTCGAAGGGTCTGTTCACATGGCGAAGAAGACGGTCGTTGTCGATGACCTCGACCAAACCTCGGGGGCCGAGACGGTTTACTTCGCTCTCGACGGAGTCACCTATGAGATCGACCTCAACGAGGGCAATGCGTCGAAGTTGCGCAACGCCCTCACGCCCTTCATCGAAAAGGGTCGCAAAGTCGGGGGTGGCACCCGCCGGGCGCTGAAGCCGTCGCGTGGCATGTCTCGTGATGAGACTGCGAAGATCCGGGAATGGGCGAAGGAGCAGGGGCAGCAGGTCAGCGAGCGCGGCCGTATTGCCCAGCGGATCGTTGACCTTTACAACGCCGCGCACTGACAATTCCGGCGCCTCGCCCGGGCGCCGTACAACTAAACGCGTGTTGAGGGGAGTTCCGCTTCCCGCTTGTCAAATGATCTTACAGGAGTTCCCCGCAGGCGTGCGTGGGAGTCTTCTGCAAGATCATTTGGCGTCTGGGACGGCCCGTTTCGGCGGAGATCCGCGTTCGCTTGCGGCGTAGCGGGAACACCTATCCCCCCAACAGTAGTTGGATGGTGGGTGAACGCCCTGCACTCTGGGAACGTCTCATGCATGGAGCGAGTCGGCGTCGGCTAGACAAGATGTCGTAAAGCATGAGGCCCTTGAATGCCGGGCTACCATGCGGAACGACAGGACCGGACCTTCCGGACCTGCCTGACCGCTCTGTGAGGAGCGACGAGATGTTCGAGAGGTTCACCGACCGTGCGCGGCGGGTTGTCGTCCTGGCTCAAGAAGAGGCCCGGATGCTCAACCACAACTACATTGGCACCGAGCACATCCTCCTGGGTCTGATCCATGAGGGTGAAGGCGTTGCTGCCAAGGCTCTCGAGAGTCTCGGCATCAGCCTCGAAGGCGTGCGCCAGCAGGTCGAGGAGATCATTGGTCAAGGGCAGTCCGCGCCGTCGGGGCACATCCCGTTCACCCCGCGGGCCAAGAAGGTCCTTGAGCTCTCCTTGCGTGAGGCACTCCAGCTCGGCCACAACTACATCGGCACCGAGCACATCCTGCTCGGGCTGATCAGAGAGGGCGAGGGCGTCGCGGCCCAGGTTTTGGTAAAGCTTGGCGCCGATTTGAACCGGGTGCGGCAGCAGGTCATCCAGCTGCTCCACGGCTACCAGGGCAAGGAACCCGCCGCGGCGGGGGGCCCTCAGGAGTCTGCGCCCTCCACGTCTCTCGTGCTCGACCAGTTCGGCCGAAATCTCACTCAGGCCGCCCGTGAGGGCAAGCTCGACCCGGTCATCGGCCGTGAGAAAGAGATCGAGCGGGTCATGCAGGTCCTGTCGCGAAGGACCAAGAACAACCCCGTACTCGTGGGCGAGCCCGGCGTCGGCAAGACGGCCGTCGTCGAGGGCCTCTCCCAGAAGATCGTCAAGGGCGAGGTGCCCGAGACCCTCAAGGACAAGCATCTCTACACGCTCGACCTCGGGGCCCTGGTGGCGGGCTCCCGCTACCGAGGCGACTTCGAAGAGCGGTTGAAGAAGGTCCTCAAGGAGATCCGCACCCGAGGCGACATCATCCTGTTCATCGACGAGCTGCACACGCTCGTCGGCGCCGGCGCCGCCGAGGGCGCGATCGACGCCGCCTCGATCCTCAAGCCGATGCTGGCCAGAGGCGAGTTGCAGACGATCGGCGCGACCACCCTGGACGAGTACCGCAAGCACCTGGAGAAGGATGCGGCCCTGGAGCGGCGCTTCCAGCCGATCCAGGTGGCGGAGCCGTCGCTGTCGCACACGATCGAGATCCTCAAGGGTCTGCGCGACCGCTACGAGGCGCACCACCGGGTGTCCATCACCGACGGGGCGCTGGTCGCCGCCGCCCAGCTGGCGGATCGGTACATCAGCGACCGCTTCCTGCCGGACAAGGCGATCGACCTCATCGACGAGGCCGGTTCGCGGATGCGCATCCGCCGGATGACCGCGCCGCCGGACCTGCGGGAGTACGACGAGAAGATCGCGAATGTCCGCAGGGAGAAGGAATCCGCGATCGACGCCCAGAACTTCGAGCTCGCCGCGGGCCTCCGCGACCAGGAGAAGCAGCTTCTGGCCAAGAAGGCGCAGCGGGAGAAGGAGTGGAAGGCCGGCGACATGGACGTCGTGGCGGAGGTGACCGAGGACCTCATCGCCGAGGTTCTGGCCACCGCCACCGGCATCCCGGTCTTCAAGCTCACCGAGGAGGAGTCGCAGCGACTGCTGCGGATGGAAGATGAGCTGCACAAGCGGGTCATCGGCCAGAACGACGCCATCAAGGGGCTCTCCCGCTCGATCCGGCGTACCCGCGCCGGTCTGAAGGACCCCAGGCGGCCCGGTGGTTCGTTCATCTTCGCCGGCCCGTCCGGTGTCGGTAAGACCGAGCTCTCCAAGGCCCTGGCCGAGTTCCTCTTCGGCGACGAGGACACGCTGATTCAGCTGGACATGTCCGAGTTCATGGAGAAGCACACCGTCTCACGGCTGTTCGGTTCCCCGCCCGGCTACGTCGGGTATGAGGAGGGCGGCCAGCTCACCGAGAAGGTGCGGCGCAAGCCGTTCTCCGTGGTCCTCTTCGACGAGATCGAGAAGGCCCACCCGGACATCTTCAACTCGCTGCTGCAGATCCTGGAGGACGGTCGGCTCACCGACGCCCAGGGTCGGGTGGTGGACTTCAAGAACACCGTCATCATCATGACGACCAACCTCGGCACCCGGGACATCTCCAAGGGTCAGGGGGTCGGGTTCGCGAAGTCCCACGATGTGGAGAGCAACTACGACCGGATGAAGAACAAGGTCCACGAAGAGCTGAAGCAGCACTTCCGGCCGGAGTTCCTCAACCGTGTCGACGACATCGTGGTCTTCCACCAGCTCACCGAGGAGCAGATCGTCGAGATCGTCGATCTGATGATCGCCAAGGTGGACGATCGGCTCAAGGATCGGGACATGGGCCTGGAGCTCAAGCCCGAGGCCAAGGCGCTGCTCGCCTCCCGCGGCTACGACCCGGTGCTCGGGGCCCGGCCGCTGCGCCGGACCATCCAGCGCGAGGTCGAGGACCTGCTGTCGGAGAAGATCCTTTACGGGGAGCTCCGTCCCGGTCAGATCGTCATCGTCGGTGTCGAAGGCGAAGGCGAGGAGGCGAAGTTCACGTTCAACGGCGTTCCCAAGCCGCAGGCCATACCCGACAGCCCGCCCAGGGTCGAGGGTGAGCCGGTGAACCACAAGGACTGAGCCTTCGCAGCGGTTTGGCGGAACGCGCGGGATGATCGCATCCCGCGCGTTCCGTTTTGTCAGCGGTCTGTGCCCGGGGCGATATCGTCGATCACCCCGTCCGGCGCCGTCTCCCGTGCGAGGATCCTGGGGCGCGATTGTATTGCTGCCCGATATCAATCCCCATGTGACTTGACGAAGAGTAGTACTACGGGATGTAGAGTAATATCCGTCGTAGAGCGTAGAACGAAGTCAGCTCTACGGAGGACGTCTGACGGAGTGGCACTCCGGCATTCTGGAGCCTCATCGACGCCGTCGCCCTCGGAAGCCGCCGCTGAGAGTGACCGGCGGTGAGGGCAGACCGGGCGTCCGACAGCTGCATGGGGACCCCGCCACATGTGTGAGGATTCCCGGTCCGGGACCGGGGGTCGTGGACGCGGGTCAACGGGTTTTGTACAAAGCCGTAGGAGGCCCCGAATGCGCTTGCGTCATCACGACGGCACGCTGGTTCATCTCGTCTACAACGCGGGGGTCCATCCGGCCGACGACCTGGAGAATCTGATCGCGCACCTGACCCGCTACGCGGTTCCGGTACGGAGGAAGCTCGGGGTGCGGAGGCTCGGGCTCGGACTGTGGATACCGCCCGCCGTCGCCGAGCACCTCATCATGGATCGCATCGAACTCGTCCGGCTCAGCCGGATTCTCGCCGAACGGGGACTCGAGGTCGTCACCCTGGACGGCCTTCGCTGCGGGAGCCGTCAGCCCGGGGCGCGGGACCTGGACTGGGCCAAGCCGGAGCGGTACCGCTACACCCTCAACCTCGCCCGGATCCTCTCCTTCCTGCTGCCCGAGGACGTCGCGCAAGGGACGATCACCACGCTTCCGCTCGCCAGGCGAGGCGACTGGCCACCCGCGCTGGCCGACATCGCCGCCCGCCGGCTGGAGCGGCTCGCCAAGGAGCTCCGCAGCCTCGCCACCATTAGCGGCCGGACGATCAGCGTCGGGTTCGAACCGCAGCCGGGCTGCGTGATCGAGACGACCGACCAGGCCGCCAAGCAGCTCGCCGGATTCGACCCCGCGCATCTCGGCATCTGCCTGGACACCCGCCACATGGCCGGTGCCGGCCGGGAGAGCCTCCGCCCGCTCGCCTCCGCCGGCCTCCCTGTCATCAAGGTGGCGCTCCAGGACGAGCAGTGCGAACGCGACACCACCCTCGCCACCCTCTTCGGCGGGGAGGTCCCGGTCACCCACCACCTGGAGCTCGACCTGCCCGCGGCGCGCCGCCCGCGTACCGTCACCGGCCTGGTCACCGGCCTGGTCACCGAGCTGGACGGCACCCGCCGCCGCCTTACCCAGCTAGGCCTCACCAACGTGGCCGCCGCCTAGATCACCCCGATATTCCCTGAGCCCCTTACCTGCTGCTCTACTTCCCGGCCTCCGCGACGCCCGGAAGGCGGTAGACGTCCTCGTCCAGGGGTTCGACCAGGCCGTCGGCGACCAGGCCGTCCAGGGCCCGTTCTCGCTGCAGCGGGTCGTCCCAGACGGCGTCGAGGGCGGCCTTGGGGACCGGGCCCGAGGCCGTACGGAGTACGTCCAGCAGGCGGCCCCGGCACTGGCGGTCGGTTCCTGCATACGTCTGGCCGCGCCGGGCCGGACCTTGGTGCGGCGGGTGCCCGGCGAGGCGCCAGGTGCAGGAGGAGGCGATGGGGCAGCCGTCGCATCGCGGCGCGCGAGCCGTACAGATCAACGCGCCCAGCTCCATGACGGCGACACTCCAGCGCGGTGCGTCCGCCACAGGAAGCAGCGACTCGGCGAGCCTCCGCTCGGCGGCGGAGGTGGCGACGGCCGGGTACTCGACCCCGGTGACGGCTCGGGCGAGAACCCGCCGGACGTTGGTGTCGAGGATGGGGTGGCGTCGGCCGTACGCGAAACCGGCGACGGCCGCGGCGGTGTAGTCCCCGATCCCCGGGAGGGTGCGAAGCTCCTGGTAGGTGTCCGGGACCCGTCCCCCGTAGCGCTCGACGATCTGCCCGGCGCCGGCGTGCAGGTTGAGCGCCCGCCGGGGGTAGCCGAGCCGGCCCCAGTGGCGTACGGCCTCGCCGGGCGGCTCGGCGGCGAGCGCGGCGGGCGTGGGCCACCTGGTCAGCCAGTCCTGGTAGACGGGGAGAACCCGGGCGACGGGGGTCTGCTGGAGCATGATCTCGCTGACGAGGATCGCCCAAGGGGAGGCGTCGGGACGGCGCCACGGCAGATCCCGGGCGTTCGCGGAGTACCAGTCGAGAAGGGTTTGGGGGTCCACCCGTGTGAGCTTAGGCCGCGGCGGACCCGGTCGCAGTTCGACGGCGCCTACGGCGGGTCGGCCGCCGATAACGGCTTCGGATCCCCATACTGTGCGTATGGATCCCGACACGTTCCGTAGTGGGGTGGAGGTCGAAGGGCCGGAGACCTACTGGCGTCGGCGCGCGGTCGCCCTCATCGTCGTGCTCGTCGTGGTGGCCGTGATCGCCTGGGCCTGCTCGGGGTCGTCCGAGGAGCGGAGCCCGTCGTCGGCCGGCTCGTCGGCCCTGCCCACGCCGGTGGCGCTGGACCCTGCGGCGGTGGCGGCCGCGCCGACCCCAGTGCCCACGGTGACCGTGACGACGGTGGCGAAGCCGACGGCTGCCCCCTCGCCCGCGGCAAAGGCGCCGGGTGACGTCTGCGACCCGAAGAACGTCGTGGTGAGCCTGATCGGATCGGGCACCACCTATCCCGACGGGATGCTGCCCCGCTTCATCCTCACCGTGGTGAACACCGGCGAGCAGGCGTGCTCGATGGATGTGGGCCCGCGGGCCGTGGAGCTGCTCATCACCTCCGGGCGGGACCGGATCTGGTCGTCGGCCGACTGCGTGAGCGGCGAGGGTGCGAGCCTGCGGAAGTTCGCCAGGGGCGTCCCCTACGTCCGGGTCGTCGACTGGGACAGACGCCGTTCGGCGCAGGACTGCCGTAGGGAACGGGCCGAGGCCCTCCCCGGGACCTATGTCGCGGTCGTCCGGGCCGGGCAGCACCGGACGGGCAAGTCGGTGTTCCTGCTGCGGTGAAGCCGGCAGGCTAGACGTAGCGTTCCAAGATCGAGGACTCCGCGAGCCGGGAGAGCCCCTCCCGGACGCTGTGCGCGCGGGACTCCCCGACGCCGCCGACCCCCTGCAGGTCGGTCACGTTCGCGGCGAGCAGCTTCTGCAGACCGCCGAAGTGGTCGACGAGCCGATCGACCACGCTGCTGGGCAGCCGGGGCACCTTCGCGAGCAGGCGATACCCGCGCGGGCTGACCGGCCGGTCCAGTGCGTCGGTCCCGGTCCGGCCGAGGACCTCGGCGACCATGGTCAGGTCGAGCAGCTCGGTGGGGGAGAGCCGGTCCAGCCCGACCAGGGCGTCCTGCACCTGCCGCAGCCGGCCGGGGAGACGGGGCTCCGGGGCGTAGTCCCGGATGATCAGCTCCCGGTCCGTCTCGACCCCGGAGACGAGCTCCTCCAGCTGGAGGGAGAGCAGCCGGCCGTCGGTGCCGAGCTCGACCACGTACCCTTCGATCTCCCGTGCGATGCGCCGTACCATCTCCAGCCGCTGGGCTACCGCGCAGACGTCCCGCACGGTGACCAGGTCCTCGATCTCCAGCGCGGACAGCGTGCCCGACACCTCGTCCAGGCGGAGTTTGTAGCGTTCTAGGGTGGCGAGGGCTTGGTTGGCGCGGGAGAGGATCGCCGCCGAGTCCTCCAGGACATAACGGACACCGTCCAGGTAGAGGGCGATGATCCGCATCGACTGGCTGATCGAGATGACCGGGCGGCTCGTCTGCTTCGAGACCCGCTGCGCCGTACGGTGGCGGGTGCCCGACTCGTCGGTGGGGATGGCCGGGTCGGGGACGAGGTGGACGGCGGCCCGGACGATCCGGGTGTAACCGCCGTCGAGGACGATCGCACCGTCCATCTTGGCCAGCTCACGGAGTCTCGTGGCGGAGAACTCGACATCGAGTTCGAAGCCGCCGGTGCACAACTCCTCCACCGCGGCCTCATGGCCGAGCACGATCAGCCCACCGGTGTGCCCACGCAGAATCCGCTCCAGCCCGTCACGGAGCGCGGTCCCGGGCGCGACGGCCGCGAGGGTGGTTCTCAGACGTTCGCCAAGACCTCTGTCCACTGCTGACACATGACCCCCGCTGGTCGCTGACGGTCGCCCAGTTTAGCGAGGCCCTCCCCAGCGAGCCTCCTGAGCCTGTTTGTCTATGTGACGCCTGAGTGGGGAGAGGAGTTGCCTTACCCGAACGCGGCGCGGATCGCCGAGGCCAGGTCGCTCGTCTCGGTGACCGTCATCCCCTCGGGGACTCCTGAGTTCGGGGCGAGCGAGTCCGCGGTGATCGAGTCGGTCGGCACCACCGCGTGCCGGAAACCAAGCCGAGCCGCCTCACCCAGCCTGCGCCGTACCCCCTGCACCCTGCGGATCTCGCCGGCCAGCCCCACCTCGCCGAGCGCGATGAAACCCGAAGGCAGCGGCATGCCGCTCGACGAACCGGCCACCGCGAGGGCGACCGCGAGATCCACCGAGGGTTCGGTCAGCCGGACCCCGCCGACCGTGCCCGCGTAGACGTCGTGCTGGTTCAGCCGCACCTTGCCGTGCCGCTGCAAGGCCGCGAGCACCAGGGTCATCCGGGCGTTCTCCAGCCCCGCGGTGGTACGGCGGGGATTGGCCTCGGGGTGGGTGGGGACGACCAGCGCCTGCACCTCGGCGACGAGCGGACGCCGGCCCTCCAGCGTCACCGTGACGCAGGTCCCCGCGGCCGGTTCGACCCGGTGGGTGAGAAACAGGCCGCTGGGGTCCGGCAGCCCGGCGAGCCCCGAGTCGGACAGGTCGAAACAGCCGATCTCGTCGGTGGGCCCGTACCGGTTCTTCACCGCACGGATCATGCGGAGCCGGGAGTGGCGTTCACCTTCGAAGTAGAGAACCACGTCGACCAGGTGTTCCAGCGCGCGGGGCCCGGCGATGGAGCCGTCCTTGGTGACGTGGCCGACGAGGACGGTCGCGAGGTTCCGATCCTTGGCCACCTTGATCAGGTTGCTCGCCACGTCGCGGACCTGGGTCATGCCGCCGGGCGTCCCCGTCACCCCGGTCGACGCGATGGTCTGCACCGAGTCCACGATGAGCAGCTCGGGCCGGACCGCCTCCACATGCGCGACGAGCGCGCCCAACTCGGTCTCGGCGGCGAGGTAGAGGTGCGGGGCGAGCGCCCCGACCCGGTCGGCCCGGAGCCGGACCTGGGCGGCGGACTCCTCACCGGTCACATAGAGCACCTTGGCGCGGTCGGCGCGGAGCGCCGCCATCTCCAGCAGCAGCGTCGACTTGCCGACCCCCGGCTCGCCCGCGAGCAGCAGCACCGCACCCGGGACCAGGCCCCCGCCCAGCACCCGGTCCAGCTCGTCCATGCCGGTCGGCAACGCGGTCGCCTCGTCCACCGGCACCTCGCCGATGGGCAGTGCCGGAGCGGTGACCCGGCCGGCGCTCACGGCGCGCGTGACCGCGCTGGGGGCACCCACCTCCTCCATCGTGCTCCAGGACTGGCATTCCCCGCAGCGACCCACCCATTTGGTGGTCTGCCACCCACACTCCGCGCACCGAAACGACGTGCTCGCCTTCGCCATGCCCCGCAGCGTACGGCCTGAGGCCGACAGATTTTTCAACACCGACCGCGGCGGTTCGCGTCGGACGAAGGGCGTCCGGCGCGAACCGCCGCGCGCTCATGTCGACGGCACTGTTCTTGTAAACCCGCCCGCACTTAACGCGGTCCGCACCTTCGGGTTTTCCTTCGACCGTGCTTACCGGGCCAGGCAGGTAGGTTGTGGCCCCGGTTGCGACCACGGACGTGCCCACCGTCTTAAGGGAAACCTCTCTCACAAGCCAGTGTTTTCAACATTGACCGCGACGGTCCGTGCCGCGCAAAGACCGCGCGGCACGGACCTTCGCGCGCATTCTCGCGCCGCAAAGTACGCGGCGCGAGAAGTGCGGATGTAGCGCCTTGGGCGCCTAGCGTCCAGCCATACTTACAACCAGCATGCGGAACCCCTGTAGGAAATCTCGGGTCTTACCGGCTATGGCCTAGCGTGACTCTCTCTTACGGGTCGGGCACGTGCGCGCTCGAAACGCCCCCGCGTCTGGACTGACGACGGCGTCGTCGCGCCGGCGGCGACGACTAGGAGGGAAGACGCGGGTTACCGGCGTTTCGAGCCGGCCGAGCGGAGCTCGGCCCAAAAATACTGGTTCTTGACGGCGACCTCGCTTAACACGGTCCCCATGTCCGTTGTTGTCACCCACACCATGCCTATGGAGACCATAGGACCCAGGGGTCTACCTAAAACCTGCGCCACCAGAGGTTCGCGGCGTAGTCAAACTCGGTGCCGTTCACCTCGGCGAGGAAGCCTTCGGCGATTTTGGCGGGGAATTCGATGCGGAGGACGGCTTCCAGGTCTTTGCGGGTGGGGAAGGCCCAGCGGATGGTCAGTTCGGTCCGGCTCCAGCCTTTCCGTGTCCAGAACCGTGCCACCCGTTCCGGGTCGTAGCTGGTGAGCCAGCGGCGGAACCAGCGCCCGTACGGGCCGCGGGTGGCGTCGACGTCGAGGACGAAGGCGGCTCCGCCGCGGCGGACCACCCGGTCGAGCTCGGCGAGGCCGGGTTCGCAGCCGGGGCCGAAGAAGTAGGCCCATCGGGCGCAGGCCACGTCGACGGAGCCGTCGGGTACGGGGACGGACTGGGCGGTGCCCACGCGTATCGCGACGTTGGGGAGTCCGGCGCAGCGCCGTTCGGCGAGGGAGGCGAGTCCGGCGTGCGGCTCCACGCCGATCACGCGTGTCGCCGTACGGGAATAGAACGGCAGGTGGTAGCCGGTGCCGCAGCCGATGTCGAGGACGGTCGCGCCCTCCGTGGGCCGGATCGCGGCCATGGCGTCGTAGATTCGGGCGTCGGGGTCGACGGCGCGGTTCTCGATCTCGTAGATGTGGGGCGTGTTCCAGATGTTTGGGCTGGGAATCGCCCCGGCGGCTACTTCGGGCACCGTCTCACATTAGAGGCCCGCCGACGGCGAAACGCACTTACACGGGCGGTCGCTCGTCGTCAAGGCGATGCGACGCATAGGCTGGCAAGCGTGAGCGATGTCATCCGTGTTCCCAATGCGAAGATCGCGCTCTCCACCGCGTCCGTATACCCGGAACGCACACCGGACGCATTCGAACTGGCGTCCAGGCTGGGATACGACGGTGTAGAGATCATGGTCGGGGCAGATCCCGTCAGCCAGGACATCGACGTCCTGGAGCGGCTGTCCGACCACTACAAGCTCCCGATTCTCGCGATTCACGCGCCCTGTCTGCTGGTGACCCAGCGGGTGTGGGGCAGGGATCCGTGGGGCAAACTCCAGAAGGCGCAGCGGGCCGCCACCCGGCTCGGCGCGCGCACGGTCGTGGTCCACCCGCCGTTTCGCTGGCAGCGGGAGTACGCACGAGACTTCGAGAAAGGCCTCGCGCGGATGCGCGAGGAGACCGACATCACGTTCGCGGTGGAGAACATGTTCCCCATCCGGGCGCGGGGCACGGAGATGGTGCCGTACGCGCCGCACTGGGATCCGGTGGGGCAGGACTACCCGGATGTCACCCTCGACCTCTCGCACACGGCGCTGTCCGGCTCCGACGCGATGGAGATGGCGACCAGGCTGGGGGACAGGCTCGCCCATGTGCACCTCGCCGACGGACTGGGCGTCACCAACAAGGACGAGCACCTGGTGCCGGGGAGGGGCAATCAGCCGTGCGCGCCGCTGCTGGAGCGGCTGGCGCGGACGGGCTACCGGGGGCTGATCGTGCTGGAGATCAACACGCGGAAGGCGAGCAGCCGTACGGAGCGCATCGACGACCTGGCGGAGGCGCTGGCCTTCGCCCGGCTGCACCTCGCCTCCTCCTCCGTAGCCGGCTCATGAGCTATACGCTCTTCGACCAGGTGGCGGACGCCTACGACACAGGCCGCCCCACCTATCCGGAAGAGGTCTACGACGCGCTGGAGGGGGCGCTCGGACGCTCGCTGCAGGGCACCACGGTGGTGGATGTGGGCGCGGGCACCGGCTTGGCCACCCGCGGGCTGCTCAACCGGGGGGCACGCGTGATCGCCGTGGACCGCGGCTGGCGCATGCTGGAGCGCCTGAGGGCCCGTACGGCGGGTGCGCGGGCGCGGGCCGTACTCGGCGACGGGAACGTGCTGCCGGTGCGGAGCGGGGTCGCCGACGTGGTCTGCTACGCCCAGTCCTGGCACTGGCTCGATCCCCGCGGCTCGCTCGTCGAGGCAGCCCGGGCCCTGCGGGTCTCCGGGCTGGTCGCGGCGTGGTGGAACGCTGCGGACGCCGCGGCGGCGGACTGGCTCGCCGCGCTGCACGTCCGGCTCGCCGAGGTCTGCCCCGGCTACCGGGGGCCCGCGCTCCCCGGCTGGTCCCCGCCGCCGGTCGCCGGCCGGATGCGGGAGCTGGGCTACACGGTGACCGAGGGGTGGGTGCCCTGGCTGCGCCGGGTCTACCTGGAGCAGTACATCCAGGACTTGAAGTCGCACTCCTACGTGGCCTCGCTGGCGCCGCCGGTGGCGAACGCGCTGCTCACGCAGGAACGGCAGGAACTCGCCAAGGTGTTCGCCGACGGTGTCGTCGTCGAGCCGCTGCGGGTCTACCTGGCCTTCGGGCGGCGCCCGTGACGGCTGCACGGCGCCCCGGGCGCAGGCCGGGGGTTTCCGAGACCCGGACGGAGATCCTGGCCGCGGCGCGGCGGATGTTCGCCGAGAAGGGGTTCGACGGCGCGTCGATCCGAGGCATCGCCCGGGAGGCCCAGGTCGATCCGGCGCTGGTCCACCACTACTTCGACAGCAAGGAGAGCATTTTCGTCGAGGCGATGAAGCTGCCGCTGGATCCCGCGGTGGTCATCCCCTTCGTCGCGGGCGGGCCCCGCGAGCAGGCGGCGGAGCGGCTGGTCAGAACCATTCTGAGCATCACCGCGACCGAGGAGGCCCGGGAGCCGATGCTGGCGTTGATCCGGTCCGCGATCACCAATGAGCAGGCTCTGGCGATGGTGCGGCCGTTCCTCGTCCAGGCGGTTCTGGCCAGGCTGGCGGAGGCGCTGCAGATCCCGCTCCTCCGGATGGAACTGGCGTTCGCCCAGCTGTTCGGCGCCCTCGCGGCGAGGTACGTCCTGCGGCTCGAACCGCTCGCCTCGGCCGACCTGGACGAGCTGGCCGAGCAGCTGATCCCGGCGGTCGCGCACCATCTCCGTCCCGAGCCCCCGGCGGCACCCTGAGCTTACGGCTCTGACCAGGGCGTTTACCCTGGGAGCTATCCCCCCGGCGTCGTCGGCGACGGAGGGGGCCACAGATGTTGCGCCGGATGCTGCAGGAATTGTCCAGGTGCACCTGGATGGCGCGGACGCTGCGCACCGCGCCGGGGGTGCGCGGCGTCATCGGGCGGTATGTCGCCGGTGAGCACGTCGAGGACGCCGTTGGCGCGGCGCGGCGGCTGCGGGCCGCCGGTCTGCTCATCACCCTCGACTATCTGGGCGAGGACGTCAGGCAGCCGTCCGAGGCCCTGCGGACGGTCGCCTGCTACCAGGATCTGCTGGTCCGGCTGGACGAGGCGGGCCTGGCCCGCGGCGCGGACGTCTCGGTCAAGCTGAGCGCGCTGGGGCAGCGGATCGGGTGGGACGGGGTGCGTCCGGAACGGGACGCGGAGCTGATGGCGCTGGAGCACGCGACCAGGATCTGCGAGGCCGCGAACTCCGTCGGCGCCACGGTCACCGTCGACATGGAGGAGCACGGGACGGTCGACTCGACCCTGTCCGTCGTCGCCGAGCTGCGCGCCGGGTTCCCCGCCACGGGGGTGGCCGTCCAGGCCCGGCTGCGCCGGGCCGAGGAGCAGTGCCGTGACCTGGCGGTCGGCAAGGTGCGGGTACGCCTGGTCAAGGGTGCCTACGGGGCGCCCACCTCGGTCGCCTACGCCCGCGGCCGGGAGGCCGACACCTCCTATGTACGCTGCATGCGGGTCCTGATGGCGGGGGACGGGTACCCGATGCTCGCCACGCACGACCCACGGATGATCGAGATCGCCTCCGCGCTCGCCGTGCTCAACGAGCGGGACGAGAACAGCTTCGAGTACCAGATGCTGTACGGCGTGCGCCCGGGGGAGCAGAGCCGCCTGGTCGACCTGGGCGCGCGGGTCCGCGTCTACGTCCCGTACGGCGAGGACTGGTACGGGTACCTGTTGCGCAGGCTGGCGGAGCGTCCGGCGAACCTCCGTCCCCACCTGCGCTCCCTCGTCACGGCGGGCTAGCCGGCCGTCACCAGTAGTCTGAGGGCAGGTTTGGGCGTATCGGAGGATCCAGTGATCGCAATTCTCGGCACGGGAAAGATGGGCGAGGCCCTGCTGTCCGGCTTGATCAGGTCCGGTCGCCGACCGGACGAGATCATCGCCACCGCGCGCCGCCCGGAGCGGGCGGCGGCGCTCAGGGACCGATACGGGGTCGAGGTCGTCTCCAACGCCGAGGCAGCCAAGATCGCCGACACGCTCATCCTCGCCGTCAAGCCGCAGGACATGGCCGCCCTGCTGGAGGAGATCGCGCCGGGCATCCCCGCGGGCCGGCTGGTGATCTCGGCGGCGGCCGGTATCACTACCGCGTTCGTGGAGGCCCGGCTCGGGGACGCGGTTCCCGTGGTCCGGGTCATGTCCAACACGCCGGTGCTGGTGGACGAGGCGATGAGCGTGATCTCGGCCGGGGCGCACGCGGGGGAGGAGCACCTGCGGCTCACCGAGGAGCTGCTCACGCCGGTGGGCAAGGTGCTGCGGATCCCCGAGTCCCAGCAGGACGCGGCGACGGCGCTGTCGGGAAGCGGTCCCGCCTACTTCTTCTACCTGGTCGAGGCGATGGTCGACGCGGGCATCCTCCTCGGGATGCCCCGGTCGGCGGCGCTGGACATGGTGACCCAGTCCATCGTGGGCGCCGCGATCATGCTGAGGGACTCGGGCGAGCACCCGGTCATCCTCCGTGAGGCGGTCACCTCACCGGGCGGCACCACGATCGCGGCCATCGCGGAGCTGGAGCGCCATCGGGTGCGCGCGGCCTTCCTCGCCGCCATCGAGGCCGCGCGGGACCGGGGCCGCCAGCTGGCCTCGGGGTGACCTGACGAGTACCGCCGGAGGCCGGCGGGAGATCCGGTAGCGTGCTCGGTATGAGCCGGTTGCCACGGGTGATTTGGGATGACGCGCTGACGTCGTACGACTTCGGGCCTGGTCATCCCCTGGCTCCGATCCGGGTGGACCTGACGATGGCCCTCGCCCGGGAACTGGGCGTTCTGGACCGGGTGGAGATGTCGGGATGTGTGCCCGCCACCGACGACGAGCTGGCGCTCGTCCACGAGCGGGACTACATCCAGGCGGTCCGCCGGGTCTCCGAACGCGGTGAGCCGGACGTCTCCCGTGGGCTGGGCGTCCCCGACAATCCCGCGTTCACGGGCGTCCACGAGGCTTCCGCGCTGGTGACGGGGGCGACTTTGGCCGCCACCCGGGCCGTGTGGAGCGGCGAGACGGATCACGCCGTCAACATCGCGGGCGGGCTGCACCACGCGATGCCCGGGCACGCGAGCGGGTTCTGCGTCTACAACGACCCTGCGGTCGCCATCGCCTGGCTCCTGGCGAACGGGGCCGACCGGGTCGCCTACGTCGACGTGGACGTCCATCACGGCGACGGTGTCCAGACGGTCTTCTACCACGATCCCCGGGTCCTCACCGTCAGCCTGCACGAGAGTCCCCGGACCCTTTTTCCCGGTACGGGTGACCCGAGCGAGACCGGAGCCGACTGCACCTCGGTGAACGTCGCACTGCCCGCGGGTACGGGCGACGCCGGCTGGCTCCGCGCATTCGACGCGGTCGTCCCGCCGCTGCTCCGGGAGTTTCAGCCGACGATCCTGGTCTCCCAGCACGGTTGCGACAGCCACGCCTTGGACCCGCTCGCCCATCTCATGCTCAGCCTGGACGGCCAGCGGACGGCGTACGCCAAGATCCACAGACTTGCGCACGAGCTCACCGGGGGCCGCTGGATCGCGACCGGTGGTGGCGGGTACGAGCTGGTCCAGGTGGTGCCGCGCGCCTGGACGCACTTGATCGCCGAGGTTTCCGGGCATCCGCTGGACCCGGCCACCCCGACCCCGGAGAGCTGGCGGGAGTACGCGCGGGCGCGGGTCCGGGACCTGCCGCCGCTGACGATGACCGACGGCCGGGAGCCGGAGTACCCCGACTTCGCGGACGGTTACGACCCGGCCGACCCCGTCGACCGGGCGATCGTGGCGACCCGCAAGGCCGTCTTCCCTTCGCACGGACTCGATCCCCTCCCCTGACCCCGCTCTGATTACTACAATTTGATAACGAAACAATCGTCAGGCCGGGGTCACCTGCAGTCACATCGCCGGGTGTCGGCCGCACCGAGCACGACTCGATGCCGGTGTGGCCAGTGTTTTTGGCGATTCCGCTGGCGACGATCGCCGAAGAATGCTGCAATAAGGGGTTTGCGTAGCCCGAGTTGAGATTTACGCTGACAGCAGTACACGTGCGTGAGCGATGTCACCTGTGGGGATAACACGGTTACACGTGCGGAAGAGGCGTCCGATGGGTGCAAGTGAAAGACCTCTCAGCGAGGTGAAGTTTCTGACCGTTGCCGAAGTCGCCACCGTCATGCGGGTATCCAAGATGACGGTCTACCGGCTCGTTCACTCGGGCGAGCTGCCGGCGATCCGAGTGGGACGCTCGTTCCGCGTCCCTGAGCAGGCAGTCCACGACTACCTACGCGATGCGTACATAGAGGCGGGCTGAGCCGGGTTCGGCCCGCCTCGGGTTCATCGCGCACCGGTCGGCACCCGGTAAAGGCGGGTGTGGCCTCGTCGCGGTGAGGTTATGGGTACACACGCTGCGCTTCTTGTGGCAGAGACGTGATACCCCTACCGGCCGATCGACCATGGATCGCCGGTAGGCTGTTGCGTCGGTGTGCGCTCGCACATCGAGTCAGCAATCCCGTCTCGTTGGGGGTCCCGTGGGCTCTGTGATCAAGAAGCGCCGCAAGCGCATGGCCAAGAAGAAGCACCGCAAGCTGTTGAAGAAGACCCGGATCCAGCGCCGTAACAAGAAGTAGGCGCGAGGCTTCCTGCGAGGCGCCATGACCCATACCGTTCTTGTCACAGGGGTTTCCCGCTATATAGGGGCGAGGGTGGCGGGTGCTCTCGCGGCCGACCCGAAGATCAGCAGGGTCATCGGTGTGGACACCACGCCTCCCCTCTCCCTTCTCACGGGGGAGGGTGTTCCGCTCGGCCGTACCGAGTTCGTCCGGGTTGATCTCCGCAGCCCGGACATCGCAGAGGTGATCGAGGCCGCCGACATCGACGTCGTGGTGCACATGAGCCTGGTCAGCGCTCCCGTCCGGGGTGGTGGCCGGGTCCCCATGAAAGAGCACAACGTCATCGGGACCATGCAGCTGCTCGCCGCGTGTCAGCGGTCGGCCGCGGTGCGCAGGGTGGTGGTCCGCTCAACCTCGGCGGTCTACGGCTCCTCGCCCACGGACCCCGCGGTGTTCACCGAGGACGTGGAACCGGTGGAGGCGCCGCACTCGGGGTACGGCAAGGACGCCACCGAGGTCGAGGGGTATGTTCGCGGTTTCGCGCGTCGCCGTCCCGATGTGACGGTGTCGCTGCTGCGCTTTGTGAACCTGATGGGTCCCGGAGTGGACTCCCCCATCACGCGGTACCTGCGGCAGCCGGTCGTGCCCACGGTGTTCGGGTTCGACCCGCGCCTGCAGTTCATCCACGAGGACGACGCGGTGGAGGTCCTGCGGCGGATGGCGTCGGAAGACCATCCGGGTACCTTCAACGTGACCGGTGACGGCGTCATGCTGCTTTCCCAGTGCGTACGCCGGGCCGGGGGCGTGAGCGTGCCCGTACCCTCGCCCGGCTTCCGGATCCTGAGCGCGGTGGCCCGGCGCGCCGGGCTCGTCGAGTTCTCCCCGGAGCAGCTGCGCCTGCTGAGTCACGGCCGGGCCGTGGACGGCGGCCGGCTCGCGGCGGAGCTGGGCAGGCGGCCCGGCTACGACACCGCCGCCGCGTTCGAGGACTTCCTCCGCAGCCGTCAGGCCGCCGGCAACCTGCCGCTGCGGCTCGTCGACGGCTTCGCCGACCTGATCACGGCGAGATAGTGTGAAACCCCGACATGACCGCGATACCAGCCAGAGTGCTTCCGCTCCCCATGGAACCTGACGAGGACCCGCCCGGGCGAGGCGACCCGGACAGCCGGATCGCCGGGATCCTGGACTTCATCCACCGCAGGCTCGCGGGCGAGTACGAGGTCGACGAGTTCGGCTTCGACGCCGAGCTCAACGACAAGGTGCTCCTGGAGCTCCTCAGGCCGCTCTACCGGCACTGGTTCCGGGTCGAGACCGTGGACATCTCCAACGTCCCCGACACCGGTGGGGCCCTCGTGGTCGCCAACCACTCCGGGACCCTCCCGCTCGACGGGCTCATGCTCCAGGTCGCCCTGCACGACGATCACCCGGCCCGGCGCCCGATGCGGGCGCTCGGCGCGGACCTCGTCTACAAGCTGCCCGTCATCGGCCATCTTGCCCGCAAATCAGGGCATACGCTGGCCTGTCCCGAGGACGCCGATCGGCTGCTGCGCGGCGGTGAGCTGGTCGGGGTCTTCCCCGAGGGATTCAAGGGCATCGGCAAGCCGTTCTCCGAGCGCTACCACCTTCAGCGTTTCGGCCGCGGCGGGTTCGTCGCATCGGCGATCCGGGCCGGGGTTCCGATCGTCCCCTGCGCCATCGTGGGTGCCGAGGAGATCTACCCCAAAATCGGGGACTTCCCGGCGCTGGCCCGGCTGCTGGGCGTGCCGTATATACCGATAACTCCGCTTTTTCCATGGTTCGGGGTGTTAGGCCTGATCCCGCTGCCCTCCAAGTGGCTGATCGGATTCGGGACGCCGATCCGCACCGACGAGCTCTCCCCGGCGGTGGCCGACGATCCGATGGCGGTCTTCAACCTCACCGATCAGGTGCGGGAGAGCGTCCAGCAGCTCCTTGAGGAACTCCTGCCCCGCCGGGGCCCCGCCTTCCCGCCCCTCGCCTGAGCCGTGCGGGGTCAGACGGGGCCGGAGCGGCGGTAGTGGCGGCGCAGGGCGATCGCGGCGGCGACCCCGCCGGCCACCGCCCCGGCCGTCGCGGCGATGGGCAGCCCGATCTTGGTGGCCTTCCTGCCGGTACGGAAGTCTCGGATCTCCCAGCCGTGCTCCCTGGCGTGCTCCCTGAGCTCGGTGTCGGGGTTGATCGCGTGCGGGTGCCCCACCACCGACAGCATGGGCAGGTCGTTGGCCGAGTCGCCGTACGCCGAGCAGCGGGCCAGGTCCAGCCCCTCGTGTCGGGCGAGGGCGCGGATCGCCTCGGCCTTGGCCGGTCCGTGGAGCAGGTCCCCGATGAGCCGGCCGGTGTAGTAGCCGTCGACGGTCTCGGCCACGGTGCCGAGGGCACCGGTCAGGCCGAGGCGCTGCGCGATGACCCGGGCGAGCTCCACCGGGGTGGCGGTGACCAGCCATACCCGCTGGCCGGCGTCGAGATGGGCCTGGGCCAGCGCCCGGGTGCCCGCCCAGATCCGGTCGGCCATCGCCTCGTCGTAGATCTCCTCGCCGAGCGAGACGATGTCGGAGGCCTTCTGCCCGGCGACGAACGCCAGGGCGGTCTCCCTCGCCTGCTTGATGTGGTCGGGGTTCTCGTTGCCCCGGACTCGGAACACCGCCTGGCCGACCGCGAACCACAGCAGGTCCCGGGGGGTGAACAGGCCGCGTGCGGCGAGCCCCCGGGCGAAGTGGTAGATGGAGGCTCCGCGCATCATCGTGTTGTCGACGTCGAAGAAGGCCGCCGCCGTCGAGTCCGGCTTGGCGGTCGGCGCCGCGATCGCAGCCGCGGCGGCCACCTCACCGGCGATCTTGGCCGCATCCTGCCGCCGTCGTAAAAGGCGCCTCATCCACAGCAGCTTAGCGGCCCGTTTGGGTGCTTTCAGAGCTCGTCGCGATGTGTCACGGACTACCGAGCCGGTCCGCGCCGCGCGGAGCGCTCCAGCCCGGGATGAAGTCGTGGCGGGAGAACTCGGAACCATCCCGCTGCCAGCGGTTCCTCCCGGCTTTGGGGCTGGTCTGGGGTGCGGCGGGGACCGAGGCCGATCCGGTGCCGGAGCGCGCCGACGCCTTCGCCGGCGGCGGGGGCTCGACCGGGTTCGGCGGCGTCATCCCGCCGATGAGCCGCAGGTACTGGTTGGCCGGCTCCCGGGCGTCCTCGGGGAGGTCGGGAAGCAGGGGGAGGAGCAGGGCCTCCTGTTCGACGGCGAACGTGCTCAGCGCCTCGATGGCGACCGGGTCGTGCTGCTCCAGATGGGCCTGGCGCAGGATCGCCGCAGCGGTACGGGTCTCCAGGTCCATCTCCCGGAAGGCGACGACGATGAGCTGGTCGCGTCCCTCCATCCGGGTCATGACCAGGTCGCGCACCTCGACCGCCCGCGCTTTGGCGGATCTCAGTTCGCGGTAGGCGCGTTCGCCGTCGGTGGTGCTGAGGTCCACCATGGTCCGCTCCGCGGCCCGCTTGAGGCCGTACAGCGGTTCACCGGGGATGGACTGCGCGGTCACGAGCGACATCGTGAGGAGTAGCACCAGCGTGCTGGCGAAGATCCCGACGGGACGGAGGACGGAGAGCCGCCGGTACGGCTTGCGCGGCGGCTCCACCGGGGAGGGTTCGGGCCCGCTCCGATCGGCGGCCAGCAGATCGCTCCTGAGTCTTTCCCGGAACTCGGGGCGAGGCCCCCCGCCCGAGTAGCGCGTCGCGGTGCCGAGCGCGTGAAACACCATGTCGGAGCGTCGTGCTCGACGTCGCCACGACACCATCGACAACTCCCTCTTGGCCGCTCCTCACTGCCCAAACGACTGGGCGGCGGGGCAGGATACGGGTGTGCTTCTTACCGGAGCGTTCCTATCGAAGATCTACGGGGAGGGCGCGGGAGAGGGCACGGACGGCGCGGTACTGGAGGGCTTTGATGGCCCCGCTGTTCTTCCCCATGATCAACGCTGTCTCCGCAAGTGATAGACCGTGTATGAAGCGCAGCATGACGCACTCCTGCTGCTCGCTTCCGAGGGCTTGGACCGCTTGGAGCACCTTGGTGTAGACGATCCTATCGACCACGGCGTTCTCGGGGATGTGCTGGTCGTCGAGAGGCACATCGAACACCTCGGCGGTGCAGATCTCCAGCCGGTATCGGCCGGACTTGTAGTGGTCGGTGACGAGGTTGCGGGCGATCGTGACGAGCCAGGCGGCGAAATCCTTGCCCTGCCACGTGAAGTCCGTGATGCGGCGCAGCGCACGGAGAAACGTCTCGCTGGTAAGATCCTCCGCGAGCGCATGGGTTCCCACGCGAAAGTAAATGTAGCGATAGACCAAGTCAAGGTATCGGTCATAAAGAACGCCAAACGCCTCACTGTCGCCGGTCTTCGCACGCAGAACAAGCGTTCTAAGCTCGGCTAAGTCAGGATCGGCGTATGCATCGTCTATGCGACGATCGCCTATTCGTGCAGGCAGCGTAATATCTGCCGCGTGCACGGATGGGGAGAATCCGGCAAACGGCCCCGTATTTGGCATCCGGTATCCCTGGGGGAAGGGTCGGCGTGCTCGATCACTCTAGGAAGCATCCTGTATTTCCACAATCCGCTTGAGAAAGAACGATAGCCAAAAATTTTGCGAGATTTGCGGGGAACGGCGTTTTTGCAGGTCCGGACGGTCCGTGCTCGTCCCTTAAGTGCTTTCACCGTGAAGATCCGCCGAAGGGGGCTCCGCGCTTCGGCTCCGGTGTCGACTCCCACGGCGGCTACCGGTCAACAGGTAATGTCCGGCAGCATTGGCTCATCATGGTTGTCGTCGTCGCTGTCCTCGCCATCGCCGGGGCCCTTCTCGCCGCTGTGGCGGCAGGGCCGATCATTGGTCGTCTCCGAGACGAACGTCAGGGCTGGCTCGTCGCCTGGGTCGTCTGCCTGGCGGCGCTCCTCCTGGCGTCGGCCGCGATCGCCCTCGGGCACTTCACCGGGTTCGGACCGGTCACCTTCCGCGTGTTCCAGATCTTCGGCGCGATCGTCGCCCCCATCTGGCTCGCCGTCGGCCTGCTGGAGGTGCTCGCCGAGCGCCCGCCGGCCCGCTTCGCCGCGCGACTGATCGCCGTCTCCTACTCGTTCGTCGCCGTCGTGATCCTCACGCTGGACCGGGTGGTGGACGAGGGCGGCTTCACCACGAGCACCCCGCCCCCCGGCAGGCACTGGGACTGGATCCCCGGGGCGCTGCTCAACGTCGCGCACATCGCGAGCGCGCTGACCCTGCTCGGCTGCGTGGTGGTCGCGGTGCTGCGCTGGCGGCAGGGGGACGACTACGACTACGACAACCTGCACGCCGCCCTGGTGGTCGCCCCCGCCGGGCTCGCCCTCATCGGCGTGGTGCGTTTCGCCGTACCCGAGATCTTTCTCGTCCTCCTGTTCGCGATCACGGCCGCCGCGCTCTGGTACGCGGTGAACCGCCCGCTCGCCCCGTACGACGACGAGGACGAGGAGGACGACGAGGAGGAGCTCCGGTGGGAGGAACCGCCGGCTCCCCGGGGGAGGCGGGCCAAGCCCGAGCAGGCGGAGCCCGTACCGGCACCGCCCATGGAACCCCTGCCGGCCCGGGGTTCGGGCCTCGGCGACCTCGTCGCGGAGTACCGGGCCGCCGCTCCGGATCAGCTGGTCTACGCGCCGGAGCCGCAGGCGCCGTCCCGTCCCTCACCCCATCTGTACGGGTTGCTCACCGTGGTCACCCTGATGGACGGGGCCGGTGACGCGTTCGACCGGCTGGCGGAGGAGACCGTGGAGGCGGTCCGGGACCAGGAGCCGGACACCCTCATCTACACCTGCCACGGGGTGCGCACCGCGCCGCTGCAGCGGATCGTCTACGAGCTGTACCGCGACGAGACGGCCTTCAACGAGCATCGGCAGCGGCCGCACATCCAGCGGTTCCTGGCCGAACGCTCCTCCTACGTCCTGGCCACGAACGTCATCGAGCTGACGTTGAACGCGGCCAAGGTGGTCCCGCCGCCGACCGTTTACAAGATCCCCTAGCGGCTGAGCGCGGCCCGGAGCCGGGCTTCGTCGACCCGCCAGAAGTCGTGCTGGACCCCGTCCACGAAGGTGACCGGGATCGACTCGGCGTAGAGCCGCATGTCCTCCTCCGAGGCGGTGACGTCCCGCTCGTCCCAGGGGACGCCCAGCTCGGCGGCGACTCTGGCGATCACCGCGCGGGCCTCGTCGCAGAGGTGGCAGCCGGGCTTGCCGAGGAGGGTTATGTGGTGGTCTCGCGGTGCCATAGCCGCAGCCTAGCCACCTACTCGGCGGGGTCTTGACGGACCGGGGGTCTGTCTGATGCGTCACATCCCCCGCGGGTGACTTTGTGCATTGGTTCACAAAGGTACTAACCTAAAGGCCGCGTCCTCTCAGCATCGCGGCTGGGCCGTCCGGCCGCCTGTCCCCCTGGAGCCTCGGTCCCGTGACCCGCCGTAACAATCAAGCTCGCGAGCGTGGCATACCCGAGGCGACGGTGGCCCGGTTGCCGCTCTACCTGCGGGCGCTCAACGGCTTGGCAGAACGCGGCATCGCCACGGTGAGTTCGGAGGATCTCGCGGTGGGGGCCGGGGTCAACTCGGCCAAACTCCGCAAGGACCTCTCCCATCTGGGCTCCTACGGCACCCGCGGCGTCGGCTACGACGTCGACTACCTGATCTATCAGATCTCCCGGGAGCTCGGGCTCACCCAGGACTGGGCCGTGGCCATCGTGGGGGTCGGCAACCTCGGCCGCGCGCTCGCCAACTACGGCGGCTTCGTCTCCCGCGGCTTCCGGGTCGCCTCGCTGCTGGACGCGGACGCCGAGGTGGTCGGCACCGGCATCGCCGGGCTGGTGGTGGAGCACATCGACAGCCTGGAGAGCGTGATCAGGGAGCGGGCGGTGTCGATCGTGGTGATCGCCACCCCGGCCGCGGCCGCCCAGGAGGTCTGCAACCGCGTCACGGCGGCCGGCATCACCAGTATTTTGAACTTCGCCCCCGTGGTGCTCACCGTGCCCGACGGCGTCGACGTCCGTAAGGTCGACCTATCGATTGAGCTGCAAATCCTTGCGTTCCACGAACAACGTAAGGTAACAGGAGGCGTCGATGAGACCGCCGCGGCCGCGGCTGACCAATGGCCTGGGACGGTAGGCATGAGCGAGCGCAACCAGGGCGCCTCCGCGCCGCCACGCGGAGGACGCACATGAGCGTTCTTGTCGTGGGTATCAGCCACCGCAGCGCCCCGGTGGCGCTGCTGGAACGCGTGGCGGTCACCGGCGACGACTTGATCAAGCTTCTGCACGAGGTGCACGAGGAGACGCACGTCGCCGAGGCGATGGTGGTCTCCACCTGCAACCGGGTGGAGATCTACGCCGAGGTGGACCGGTTCCACGGGGCGCTCTCCGGGATCTCGCGGCTGCTCGCGGCCTATTCGGGCCTGCCGCTCGACCAGCTCACCCGGCACCTGTACGTGCACTACGAGGATCAGGCCGTCCAGCATCTGTTCTCGGTCGCCGCCGGTCTGGACTCGATGGTCCTGGGCGAGGGCCAGATCCTGGGGCAGGTACGGCAGTCGCTGCGGCTCGCCCAGGAGCAGGGCACCCTCGGCCGCTCCCTGAACGACCTGGTCCAGCACGCCCTGCGGGTGGGCAAGCGGGCGCACGCGGAGACCGACATCGACCGGGTCGGCGCGTCCCTGGTCGGCGTGGGGCTCTCCCTCGCCGAGCGGGTGCTCGGCCCGATCACGGGGGTGCGCGCCCTGGTGGTGGGCGCCGGCTCGATGAGCGCCCTGGCGGCGACGACGCTGGTCCGCGCCGGGGTGACCGACATCGCGGTGGCCAACCGCACCTACGAGCGCGCGGTTCGGCTGGCCGAGGCCGTCGGCGGGCGCGCGATCGAACTGGCCCGGCTGGAGGACGAGCTCGCCCACGTCGACCTGGTGGTGTCGTGTACGGGTGCGGCTGGCCTGGTCGTCACGGCGGAGACCGTGGCGGCCCTGACCCGCGCCAAACCGCTCTTCCTGCTCGATCTGGCGCTCCCCCACGACGTGGACCCCGGGGTCCGGACGCTCCCGGGCGTCACCCTGGTCGACCTGGAGACGATTCAGAACGGCGGCGCGGCGCTCACCGCGGCGGGCGACGACGGCAGCCGGAATACCGCTATCGCCGCCGTCCGGCGTATCGTCGCGGAAGAGGTCGCGGGTTCGCTGAGCGCGGCTCGCGTCGCCCGGGTCACCCCGACGGTGGTCGCGCTCCGCAGCAAGGCCGCCGACGTGGTCGCGGCGGAGCTGGAGCGGCTGGCCGGTCGGCTGCCGACGCTCGGCGATCAGACCAGGAGCGAGGTCGAGCAGACCGTCCGCCGTGTGGTGGACAAGCTTCTGCACGAGCCGACTGTGCGTGTCAAGCAGCTCGCGGAGTCCTCGGCGGGTGATCATTATGCCGAGGCGCTCCGTGAACTCTTCAATCTCGACCCGAAGGCGCCCGAAGCTGTGAGCAAGGTGGACATGGAGGTGGAGCCGTGAAACTGAGACTCGGTACCCGGCGCAGCCTGATGGCGACCACCCAGTCGCAGCTGGTGGCCGACCGGTTGACCCGGCTGACCGGCCGCGAGGTGGAACTGGTCGGCGTCACCACGTTCGGGGACGTGACCCAGGCCCAGCTCAGCCAGCTGGGCGGCACCGGGGTGTTCGTCAGCGCGCTCCGCGACAAGCTGCTCGACGGCGAGATCGACTTCGCGGTCCACTCGCTCAAGGATCTGCCGACGGCCCCCGCCGAGGGGCTGACGCTCGCCGCGGTCACCCAGCGGGACGATCCCCGGGACGCGCTGGTGGGGACGGCGAAACTGGCCGACCTGCCGCCGGGCGCGCGGGTGGGCACCGGGTCCCTCCGCAGGATCGCCCAGCTCCGCATGCTCCGTCCCGATCTGGAGTACGTCCCGATCCGCGGCAACGCCGACAGCCGGATCGGGAAGGTCTCCTCGGGTGATCTCGACGCCGTGGTGCTCGCCGCCGCCGGCCTCGCCCGGATCCGCAGGGAAGACGAGATCTCCGAGATCCTGGACGTCGGCTCCGTGCTTCCCGCCCCCGGCCAGGGGGCGCTCGCCGTGGAGTGCCGCGACGACCGCGGGGACCTCCGGGAGCTGCTCGCCGTACTGGACGATCCGGACACCCGCGCGTCCGCCGGAGCGGAGCGCGCGGTGCTCGCCACGCTGGAAGCCGGGTGCTCGGCGCCCGTCGGCGCGTACGCCTTCGTGGCGGAGCGCACCCTCAACCTCACCGCCGTCGTCGTCTCGCTTGACGGCGCCCGGTGGGTACGCAAGTCCACCGCCGGACCCGCTTCGGACAGCATGGAGCTTGGCCGCGGCCTCGCCGCCGCCATGCTCGCCGAAGGGGCCGACACGTTGATGGGGGAGCAGGCCCATTGAGCCCCATGATTCAGACCACCTTTGGACACGCCGGCGGCGTCTCGTTCGTCGGGACCGGGCCGGGCGATGAGAACCTGCTCACCCTGCGTGGCGCCGACCTGCTGGCGAGGGCCGACCTCGTCGTGCTCGACCGCGAGGCCTCCGGGCGGCTGCTCCGGCACTGCGGCCCCGACGTCGAGATCGTCGACACGGCCGAGCACCGGGACGCCGTGACCCGGGCGGTCGCGGCGGCCCAGGCGGGCTCGGCGGTCGTCCGGCTCTGCCCGGGGGACCCGCTGCTCTTCACCGACATCACCCATGAGATCGACGTGTGCGCCAAGGCCGACGTCCTCTTCGAGATCGTGCCCGGCATCCCGCCCGCGACCGCCGTGCCGGTCTACGCCGGCATCCCGCCCGCCGTGGCCGTACCCGAGCTCCGGGTCGTGGACGCGGCACAGGTGGAGGACTGGCGGGTGCACGCCACGTGTCAGGGCACGCTGGTGATCTACCACGGGGTCGAGGAGGCCGTCTCCATCGCCAAGGCGCTGGTGGCCGGAGGCAAGCCGGACTCCACGCCGGTCGCCGTGACCTGTTCAGGGACGACGACCGAGCAGCTCACCGTGGTCTCCTCCCTGGGCAGGCTGGCCGCGGACCTGAAGCACTCCGGGGTCGAGGAGCCGGGCCTGATCATCGTCGGGGACGCGGTCTCGGCACGGGAGCGGATGTCCTGGTTCGAGACGCGCCCGCTCTTCGGCTGGCGGGTGCTGGTGCCCCGCACCAAGGACCAGTCGGGCAGGCTCTCCGACCAGCTCAGGTCGTACGGGGCGGTGCCCGAGGAGGTGCCCACGATCTCGGTGGAGCCGCCGCGCACGCCCCAGCAGATGGATCGGGCGATCAAGGGCCTGGTCACCGGACGCTACGAGTGGGTCGCGTTCACCTCGGCCAACGCGGTCCGCGCGGTCAAGGAGAAGTTCGACGAGTACGGGCTGGACGCCCGGGCGTTCGCCGGGCTGAAGGTCGCCACGGTGGGCGAGCAGACCACCAAGGCGCTGGTGGAGTTCGGCGTCAAGCCGGACCTGGTGCCGAGCGGGCAGCAGTCCTCGGAGGGGCTGCTCGCGGACTGGCCGCCGTACGACTCCATGCTGGACCCGATCAACCGGGTGCTGCTGCCGCGGGCGGACATCGCCACCGAGACGCTGGTGGCCGGGCTGACCGAGCTGGGCTGGGAATGCGATGACGTGACCGCCTATCGGACGGTACGGGCGGCGCCGCCACCCGCGCCGATCCGGGAGGCGATCAAGGGCGGCGGGTTCGACGCCGTCCTGTTCACCTCCTCCTCGACGGTACGGAACCTGGTCGGGATCGCCGGCAAGCCGCACGCCGTCACGGTCATCGCCGCGATCGGCCCGCAGACGGCCAAGACCGCCGAGGAATTCGGCCTCCGGGTGGACGTCATGGCGGACAAACCTTCGGCTTCGGCCCTCGCGGTGGCGCTGGCGGAGTACGGTGCCAAGCAGCGGCGCGCGGCGGCGGAGGCCGGAGAGACGGTTCGCAGGCCCAGCCAGACCCGGAGGGGCGCCCGCCGCAAGGCCAAGTAGGCGCCGATGGGGGTTTGAGACAATGAACGCAGGGTTTCCGGTTTCGCGTCCGCGCAGGCTTCGCCGTACCCCGGCGATGCGGCGGCTGATGGCCGGCGTCCGGCTGCACCCGGCGCAGCTCGTCCTGCCGATGTTCGTCAAGGAGGGGATCTCCGAGCCGCAGCCGGTCGTCTCCATGCCGGGTGTGGTGCAGCACAGCCGGGACTCGCTCCGCAAAGCCGCCCACGAGGCGGTGGAGGCGGGCGTCGGCGGGCTCATCCTCTTCGGCATCCCCGCGGAGAAGGACGCCCGCGGCTCCGCCGGCGACGACCCGGGCGGGATCGTGCAGCGGGCGATCGCCGACCTCGTGGCGGACGTGGGCGACGCCACGGTGCTCATGACCGACCTGTGCCTGGACGAGACCGCCGACCACGGCCACTGCGGGCTGATCACCGAGGGCGGCGAGGTCGACAACGACGCCACGCTGGAGCGCTACGCCTCGATCGCGGTGGCGCAGGCCGCGGCGGGGGCCCACCTGGTGGCGCCCAGCGGCATGATGGACGGGCAGGTCGCCGCGATCCGGGCCGCCCTGGACGGGGCGGGTTTCCCCGAGGTCGGCATCCTCGCCTACTCCGCCAAGTACGCGTCGAGCTTCTACGGCCCGTTCCGGGACGCGGCCGAGTGCGCGCCGCAGTTCGGCGACCGGAAGGCCTACCAGCAGGATCCGGCCGGGCCGCTGGGCGAGTCGCTCCGGGAGGTCCGGCTGGACCTGGCGGAGGGCGCCGACGCGGTCATGGTCAAACCGGCCATGTCCTCCCTGGACGTGATCCGGCAGGTGCGGGACCTGGTGGAGGTGCCCGTCGCCGCCTACCAGGTGAGCGGCGAGTACTCGATGATCGAGGCCGCGGCGGCGAACGGGTGGCTGGACCGGGACCGGGCCGTCATGGAGTCCCTGCTGTCGATCCGCCGGGCCGGCGCCGATCTGATCTTGACTTACTGGGCCGTCGAGGTCGCCCGGCACCTCAGGTGAAGCGGTTTTCGGGGTGTTTTCCGGGGTCGTGTCACGTCTGAGATCTAGAAGGTGCATTATCAGGGCAAGGCATCGACGTGAATACCGGTGGGGGAGGCGACCATGGTGGGGGTGCCGTTGGCACGGCGATCGAAGCGGCGGGCCAAGTCGCCCGGAACACCCGAGAAGATCGCTTCGGTGCTCGCGTACGCCCGGCTCGGCTGGGCGAGCTGTCCCGGGGCCCATCCGCTGCGGGAAGGCACCCGGGCCTGTTCCTGTGACCGGATCGGCTGTCCCGACCCCGGCGCCCATCCGCTCTCGCCGGCCTGGCAGAGTCAGGCCACCGTCGACCCGGACCGCCTCACCCCACTCTGGGAGCGCACGCCGGAGGCGAACGTCATCCTGCCCACGGGGCGCGTCTTCGACGTCTTCGACGTACCGGCGCCCGCGGGAATGACCGCGCTCGCCCGGATGGAGGCCTCAGGCACAACCTCGGTCGGTCCCGTAGCCGCATACGGAACCGACCGAGTTCTTTTTTTCGTGAGCACCCGGGGCGCTCCGGAGGACGAGGACGAGTGGTGGTCCTGCCACCTGGACTGCGACCCCGGGACGATCGACGAGACCCCCGGGCTGCGCTGGCACTGCCGCGACAGCTACGTGCTCGCGCCGCCTTCCACCCTCGCCGCGGGCGGATACGTCACCTGGGTCCGCCCCCCCGACGGCACGGCCCTCCCGGATCCGCTCCGCGTCATCGACTGGCTCGCCGACGCCTGCCAGGGGTAAGCACGACGCCGAACGGGCGATACGGTGAAATCGACGGCGGAAATCCGCTGGAGAGGGGACGAGACCATGAGCACCTGTTCGCACCTCGGCGACGTCAAGGTCGTGTCACCCCGGACGCCGACCGGGTGCGAGGAGTGCCTTCTCTCGGATTCGGCCTGGGTTCACCTGCGGCTCTGTCTCACCTGCGGCCACGTGGGCTGCTGCGACTCCTCGCCGAACCGGCACGCCACCGCGCACTACCACGCCGAGGGTCACCCGATCATCAGATCCTTCGAGCCCGGCGAGGACTGGGGCTGGTGCTACGCCGACGAGGCCTTCCTCAAACCCGCCCCGACCGCGTGACGCCGTACCCGTCCGGGTCGGAGGTTCCCGGCCGGATCCGGTGAGCCGGGCCGGACGGCCGTACCGGTGCGGTCGAAGGGTCCCAAGCCGAGGGCGACGCCGAGTCGGTCGGGTCTTCGACGGGCCCGCGACCACCGCCTGACAGACTGGGCGGGTGGATACCGAACGCTCCCAGACGTTGTTTGACCGGGCCTGCCAGGTCGTGCCCGGCGGGGTGAACTCCCCGGTACGCGCTTTCGGAGCCGTGGGGGGAGTCCCGCGGTTCATGGTGTCGGGCCAGGGCCCGTATCTGACCGACGCGGACGGCAATCGCTACGTCGACCTCGTCTGCTCGTGGGGGCCGATGATCCTGGGCCACACCCACCCGCAGGTGCTGGACGCGCTGCAGGAGGCCGCCCGGCGCGGCACCTCGTTCGGCACCGCCACGCCGGGGGAGGTCGAGCTCGCCGAGGAGATCGTCGCGCGGGTCGCCCCCGTCGAACGGGTCCGGCTGGTCTCCTCGGGTACCGAGGCGACGATGTCGGCGGTACGGCTGGCGCGTGGTTTCACCGGGCGGTCCAAGGTGGTGAAGTTCGCGGGCTGCTACCACGGGCATGTGGACGCGCTGCTCGCCTCCGCCGGATCGGGCCTGGTGACCTTCGGGCTGCCGGACACCCCGGGGGTGACCGGGGCGTCGGCGGCGGACACGATCGTGCTCCCGTACAACGCGCCGGAGGCGGTGTCGGAGGCGTTCGCCCGGTACGGCGCGGAGATCGCCTGCGTGATCACCGAGGCGTGCCCGGCGAACATGGGGGTCGTCCCGCCCGCCCCGGGTTTCAACGCGGCCCTGCGCGGGTTCTGCACCGAGCACGGCGCACTGTTGATCATCGATGAGGTGCTCACCGGATTCCGCGTCTCGGCCTCGGGATGGTACGGCCTGGACCCGGTCGACGCCGACCTGATGACCTTCGGCAAGGTGATGGGCGGGGGCCTGCCCGCGGCCGCCTTCGGCGGGAAGGCCGAGGTGATGCGCCTGCTCGCCCCGGAGGGGCCCGTCTACCAGGCGGGCACCCTGTCGGGGAACCCGCTCGCGGTCGCCGCGGGGCTGGCGACTCTGCGCGCCTGCGGTCCGGAGGTCTACGCGCGGCTCGACCAGGTGGCCGAGACGGTCGGGCGACTGGCTTCGGAGGCCCTCGCCGCGGAGGGGGTGCCGCATCAGCTGCAGCGGGCCGGGAACCTGTTCTCGATCTTCTTCGGCCCGGACGCGGTGACCGACTTCGCGGGGGCGCGGCGGCAGAACACCGCGGTCTACTCGGCGTTCTTCCACACCATGCTCGACCAGGGCGTCTACCTGCCGCCTTCGGCGTACGAGGCGTGGTTCCTCTCGGCCGCGCACGACGACGAGGCGGTCGAACGGATCGCCCAGGCGCTGCCCGTCGCCGCGAAGGCGGCGGCCGCGGTCGCCGTTCAGTGACTTCGTGCTTTTTCGCGCGATTGAATTTAGAGTTACTACATGCTCGACTTGCAGAGGTTGAAGGCGCTCCACGCCGTGGCGACCTACGGCTCCGTCGGCGCCGCCGCCGACGCGATGATGGTCACCCCGTCCGCGATCTCCCAGCAGCTGGCGAAGCTGGAACGGGAGACCGGGGCCGTCCTGATCGAACGCAACGGGCGCGGAATCAGGCTCACCGACGCGGCCGGCCTGCTGGCCGACCACGCCGACCGCATCCTGGCCATGGTCGAGACCGCCGAGGCGGACTTCGAGGCGCTGCGCGGCGCGGTGGTCGGCCGGCTCTCGGTCGGCGCGTTCCCCACCGCCGCCAGGGGGTTGATGCCGGAGGCCATCCGGTTGCTCCGCGAACGCCACCCCGAGCTCGAACTGGTCATGTACGAGCGTGAGCCGGAGCGGCTGACCAACGCGGTGAGCCGCGGGGAGATCGACCTCGTCGTGGTGCAGGACTGGTTCAACCAGCCCATGGCCGTACCCTCCGGGCTGTCCAAGTCCATCCTCACCGACGACCAGGCGGACGTCGCGCTCCCCGCCGGGCACCCGCTCGCCGACCGCGACACGGTGCAGTTCTCCGACCTGGCGGGGGAGCGCTGGATCAGCTCCTCGCCCGGCACGGTCTGCCACGGCTGGCTGATGTTCACCCTCCGCTCGGCCGGGGTCGAACCCGACATCCGCTGCATGGCGGACGAGTACGCGACCCAGTTCGCCCTCGTCGCCGCCGGGCAGGGCTGCGCGGTCGTCCCGCGTCTGGGCCGGTGCGAGGTGCCCGCCGGGGTGCGCATGGTCGCGGCGGCACCTCAGCTCACCCGGCGCATCTACGCGCTGTGGCGGACCGAGACCGCCAGGCGCCCGGCGGTCCGCGCCGCCGTCGACGCCCTGCGGCACGCGGTGCGGCAAGACCCGTCCCGGCCGGCTTACGGGACGTAAGCGGGCAGGTGGGGAGAGGGCGGCGCCCCGGTCGGCCGGTAGGCTGAACCGCTGACGGAACACTCGGCGAGGAGCTAGGTTGAGCATCACCACAGTCGTTCACCTGCTGCGGCATGGTGAGGTCGAGAACCCCAACGGCATCCTGTACGGGCGGCTGCCTGGCTACCATCTCTCCGAGAACGGTCGGCGGATGGCCGAAATCGTGGCGAAAGCCGTCGCCCACCGGGACATCGTCGCCCTCTACAGCTCACCGCTGGAGCGCGCGCAGGACACCGTCAAGCCGATCGCCGAGGCGCTCAGCCTGGAGGTCCGCACCGACGCCCGGCTGATCGAGTCGGAGAACGTCTTCGAAGGGCTCACCGTCGGGGTCGGGGACGGCTCGCTGCGCAGCCCGCGCCACTGGAGGTACCTGTGGAACCCGTTCCGCCCGTCGTGGGGTGAGCGGTACATCGACGTGGTGCAGCGGATGAAGGCCGTGATCGACGAGGCCAGGGAGTCCGCCCGGGGGCACGAGGCGCTCCTGGTCAGCCACCAGCTCCCCATCTGGATCATCCGGATGGCCACCGAGGGCCGCAGGCTCTGGCACGACCCGCGGCGGCGGCAGTGCATGCTGGCGAGCCTGACCACCCTCACCTTCGACGGCGACCGGCTGATCAGCGTCGGCTACTCCGAGCCCGCGGCGGAACTGGTGAAGCGCCCCAATGCCAGAGGCGCCCGTCCTCGCCGATAGAGTGATGCTCTACCGCCTGTAGTTGGAGACCCTCCCTCATGCCCATTGATCGCCGTGGTCGAATTCGCATGGGCGCCGCCGTGGCCGCGGCGGCCGTGCTGCTGCTCGGCGGCTGCGCGGGAAACTCCGGGACGCAGACCGGCCCGGGGACCGACGACACCAGGTTCATCGGCGGAACCGGCCAGGTCCAGAAGTTCACCGAGCGCAAGCCGGCCCCGGCCGTCGAGGGCACCACGCTCGCCGACAAGCCCTTCAAGCTGAGCGACCTCCGCGGCAAGGTGGTCGTGATGAACTTCTGGGCGTCCTGGTGCGCGCCCTGCCGCTCCGAGGCCCCCGCGCTCAAGCAGGTCTACGACGAGACCAAGGCCCGCGGCGTGGAGTTCGTCGGCGTGGACTTCAAGGATCAGAAGGAGAGCGCCAAGGCGTTCGAACGGACCTACAAGATCGAGTACCCGAGTCTGTTCGATCAGCCGGGCCGGGTCGCGCTCGCGTTCCAGGGGTTGGTGTCACCCAACGCCATCCCGTCGACCCTGATCATCGATCGGCAGGGGAAGATCGCGGTCCGGATCACCGGGGAGGCCGCCTACAGCCGGTTGAAGGCCGTCGTCGACGAGCTGGCGGCCGAACGATGACCTCGCTCGTCGAATCGGGCTCCCTGCTGCTCGCCCTGCCCATCGCGGTCCTCGCCGGCATCGTCTCCTTCCTCTCCCCCTGCGTCCTGCCCCTCGTCCCCGGCTACCTCTCCTACGTCACCGGGATGACCGGGGCCGACGAGCGACGCAGACGGATGATCGCAGGCAGTCTGCTCTTCGTGGCCGGCTTCGCCGCGGTGTTCGTGTCGGCAGGGGCGCTCTTCGGGGGTCTCGGTGCCGCGCTCCTCATGGAGCAGGAGCTGATCACCAAGATTCTCGGCGGACTCACCATCCTGCTCGGCCTCGCCTTCCTCGGGTTCATCCCCGGACTCCAGCGCGACATGCGGATCAACCGCGTGCCCGCGGCCGGGCTGGCGGGCGCCCCGCTGCTCGGGGTGGTCTTCGGGCTCGGCTGGACCCCCTGCATCGGCCCGACCCTCGCCGTGGTGCTCGCCCTCTCCCTGGACCAGGGGAGCGCGGGCCGCGGCGCCGTACTCTCCCTCGCCTACGCACTCGGGCTCGGCCTGCCGTTCGTGCTCGCGGGCCTGATGTACGCCAAGGCGCTGAAGGCGATCCCCGCCCTCAGGAAGCACTCACGCACGATCATGAGAGTCGGCGGGGGCATGCTCGTCGTGGTCGGGCTGCTGCTCGTCACCGGGCTGTGGACCGACTTCGTGGTGAGCCTGCAGACCTGGGTCGGCTCGTTCGAGCCGGTGCTCTGATGGGGATCGTCGGCTGGGCCAGATGGGCGTGGCGTCTGCTCACCTCGATGCGGACGGCGCTCATCCTGCTCTTCCTGATGGCCCTCGCCTCGATCCCGGGCTCGCTGCTGCCCCAGCGGGGGATCGTGCCCGAGGACGTCGTCGCGTTCTACAAGGAGAACCCCACCCTCGCCGAGGTCTTCGACCGGCTCTGGCTCTTCGACGTCTTCGCCGCCCCCTGGTTCGCGGCGATCTACCTGCTTCTGTTCACCTCGCTCACCGGCTGCGTGCTGCCGAGGCTCCGCAAGCACCTGGCGGAGATCCGCCGCAAGCCCCCGGCCGCGCCGCGCAACCTGAACCGGCTGCCCCACCACGGCTCCTACCGGACCGACGTCGAGGGGGAGCAGGCGCTCGCCGCGGCGCAGACGCTCCTGCGCAAGCGCCGCTACCGGGTCGTCGCCGGTCCCGGCTGGGTCGCCGCGGAGAAGGGGTACCTGCGGGAGACCGGCAACCTGTTCTTCCACTTCGCCCTGCTCGGCCTCCTGTTCGCCATCGGAGCCGGGGCGCTGTACGGCTACCGCGCCAACGTGATCGTCACCGAAGATGAGGGTTTCGCCAACACGGTCGCCGTCTACGACAAGTACACGCCGGGGAGCCTGGCGACGGAGGAGTCCCTCCACCCGTTCTCCTTCCAGCTCGACGACTTCAACGCCACGTACGTGCTCCAGGGCGACCGGCGGGGACAGGCGCTGGACTTCGTGGCCAGACTGCGGGTCCAGGACCGGCCGGGCGCGCCGGAACGGACCTTCGACCTGCGGGTCAACGAGCCGCTGGAGACCGGCGGGGCGCAGGTCTACCTCCTCGGCCACGGCTACGCGCCGACCTTCCGGGTCGTGGACGGCGAAGGCAAGGTCGCCTTCGACGGGCCCGTGCCCTTCCTCCCCGCCGAGCAGGCCACCTTCACCTCCGAAGGGGTGCTGAAGGTCCCGGACGCCAAGCCGGCCCAGCTGGGGGCGCTCGGGCTCTTCCTCCCGACGACGGTCCCGGTGGGGGAAGGCTTCGGCTCGGCGTTCCCCGGCATGATCAACCCGACCGTGAACCTGTTCGCCTACCACGGCGACCTGGGGCTGCGGAAGGGACCGCAGTCGGTCTACCAGCTCGACACCGACGAGATGACCCTCGCCGCCAAGACCGAGAAACCGCTGAACGTCGGTGAGACCCTTACCCTCCCCGAAGGACGCGGCTCGATCACCTTTACCGGGGTCCGCGAGTGGATCAGCCTGCAGATCGCCTATGACCCGGGCCGTCTCCCCGCGCTGATCGCCTCCAGCGTCGCGGTGCTCTCCCTGGTGCTCTCGCTGACCGTACGGCGCCGCAGGGTGTGGGTACGGCTGTCCGACGGCAACCTCGAGGTCGGCGGGTTGCTCAAGACCGAAGGCTCGGCCGACGGTTTCGCCGGCGAGTTCGGCGACATCGTCACATCGCTGCGCGGCGTCGTGCAGCCCGTCAAGGAGTGATCAGTATGCCTCCCGCACAGGCGGACACCGGCCTGGCCGCGCTGAGCGACCAGCTCATCCTCTTCACCGTCCTGCTGTACGTCGTGGCGATGTTCGCCTACGCGATCGAGCTCGCCGGCGCCCGCGCCCGCCGTACCGCGCAGAAGGCGAAAACCCCGGCGCTCGCCACCGTCGGCGGCGACACGGCGCCGCCCGAGGCGCCGGAGGAACCGGCCGGGCCCGCTCGCGCGTCGGACCGCCTCGCGCTGGTCGGCAAGGCCGCCGTCTGGCTCACCGTCGCCGGCTGGGCCGCCAACCTGGGCTCCGTCGTCACCCTGGGGCTGGCCACCGGCCGGTGGCCCTGGGGGAACATGTACGAGTTCGTGCTCGCGGTCTGCCTGACCGCGGTCACCGGGTTCCTGGTGATGCTCCTGCGTCACCGGGTCCGTTACCTCGGCGTCTTCGTGATGGTGCCGGTCGTGCTCGGGCTCGGCATCGCGGTCCGCTACCTCTACGTGCAGGCCGGTCCCGTCGTACCCGCGCTGAACTCCTACTGGATCGCGATCCACGTCAGCGCCGCGATCATCGCCAGCGGCGTCTTCATGGTGGGCGGGGTCGCCGGGATCCTGTACCTGATCCGCGGCCGGCAGGACGAGAAGGGCCTGCTCAGCAGGCTCCCCTCACGGGAAGACCTGGACCGGGTGGTGCAGCGGACGATCGTCTTCGCCTTCCCGGTGTGGACCTTCGCCGTCATCGCGGGCGCGCTGTGGGCCGACCGCGCGTGGGGGCGCTACTGGGGCTGGGACCCCAAGGAGACCTGGTCCTTCATCACCTGGATCGTCTACGCGGCCTATCTGCACGCCAGGGCGACCGGCGGGTGGGGCGGCAAGCGGGCGATGCTCATTCAGCTGGTGGGGTTCGCCTGCCTGCTGTTCAACCTCTTCGGGGTGAACCTGTTCATCTCCGGCCTGCACTCCTACGCCGGCTTCTAGGTCTGGCCGCGGGTCGCCGTACGCCGTCGGTGACCCGCCCGACCGCACGGGGCCGGGCAACGGACGTGGTGTTCGCTTCGAACCACGGACCGGCCCCGGCCTACTCCGCGCCGGAGGAACCGCTCATTTGGCCTGGGTCGGCGCGTTCAAGCAGCCGCGGGTGTCCGCTGCGCGGCAGGCGGGCCGGCACGTCGCGTGCCGACTGCCCGAGGTCGGCGCGCGGGTGTGCTCCGGCCACGGCGATGATCCCCGGGTGGCCTCCGCCCGGCGTTCACCCTGCTCGCCTCGGCCGACGGTGCCCGATCAGTCGGTTTCGCCCTTGAGGCGCCGATCCAGGTCCCGGAGGAAGTCGGGGTCGTCGTCGGGGCCCCGTGGAGCCTCGCGAGGGGCCCGCTCAGGCGGGAACACGGTGTTCCGGGGTTCTACTGACGGGTCGGTGCGCACGCGGCTTGCACGCCCCAGCAGAAGCCATAGCAGGCTGCCCGCGAGCGGTACCAGCACGATGACCAGGACCCAGAGGAGTTTGGGGAGGTTGCGGGTCTCCTCGTCGGGGGTGGTGATCACGTCGAAGAGACAGTAGAGCCAGAGCGCGAGGATGGCGAGTCCGACCAGCATCGTGGGCATGTCGGCAGCGTAAGCCATCTCAGGGTCGCACGCGTATGGAGGGAACCCGATGGCCGCGCGGAGGTGACGGGGGAATCCGGGGAGGCGTACGGTATGGAGGACCGTTCCTGCGCCACGGCCGCATGGGAGGTGGCATGCGGTATTCAGGCGACCGCTTCTCCGCTTCGGACGATCCGCAGCGGCGGGGTCGTCACCGGCGGGTCAAGTCGGCCTCTGACCGTGTCGATCAAGGCAGGTCGCCCACACGGGCGCCCCGCTGGTGGCAGATGCCGTACTCCTCGCCGTACCGCGGCGGCTCCGCGGACCGGCCGATGGAGCAGCCGGGCTCCTGGGACAGGCGTCAGACGCCGCCGGATCGGCCGCAGTACACCTGGCGCGACTTCGAACTCGACGACGAGCAGCCCCGGGTCCGCCCCAATCCACCGGGCACCCCGTACCTGGGCGACGGCCGGCGCCACTGCGGCGACCTGGAGCGGGTCATCCACCGGCAGTGGGACCACATCCCGCCACCCGAGGCGGTGCGCGCGGTGGAGAGCCTGGCCGCGCTCCCCGAGCAGATCAAGAAGAGGCTCGCCGAGGGGCTCGACGGCATCTACATCGGCCCCGGCGGTGTGCCCGACCTGGACAGCATGGGGTATCTGCGCGGTGCCCCGCTGCCGTCGGGCCGGGCCACCTGGGACGTCTGCGCCGGTGCGTACGGGGATCGCAAGATCGTGGTCGGGGATCGGCCGTCGCCCACCCCGGACGTGATGATGCACGAGGTGGGGCACGCGCTGGACGACATCGACGCGCCCCCCGGAGACTGGCAGTCGGACTCCCCGGAGTTCACCGCGCTGTACCAGCGCTGCCTGCCACACCTGTTCAGCGGATTTCACCGCCAGGGGGCGGGGCTCGGGAAGAAGGAGTTCTTCGCGGACGCCTTCGCCGCGATCGCGTCCCGGCAACGCCCGGCACTGGTGGATATGCTCGGCGGCGACACCCGCACGGCTCTTGACGTGATGCTGTTCTTCAACCGGCGCTACGGGATCTAAGCGGGAGGGCGCGAACTTTCATGTACGTCATCCGGCGGCAGGACGGCATACTGCAGGTGCCGCAGAGCCTGAACACCGAGGACGGGCGGCTCGTGGGTGACGCGTACGTCGAAGTGGGCCCGGACGATCCGGAGTACGAACGGCTCCTCGCCGAGTCGATCACAGAGGAGGAGCTGGCCGGACACCGGCATCGCTGGCGGGAGGAGAACGACGAGCTGGAGCGGCAGTTCCTCGCCTACAAGGCGGAGCAGGAGGCGGAGCCCGACCGCTGACCCGGCGTTCGCGAAAGCGGTTGTGGAAAAAGCCCGGTGCTCACGGCCGGCGCCACCGTGAGCTGGGCGTTACAACCCCGACCCGTTAAATGCGCGGCGAGTCGCCATTCACCCGTTCTGCGATGATCTCCTCGCCTCGCAGTAGGGCGTGTACTTCCGATTCACGGAAGCGCCGATGACCGCCGGGGGTGCGGATGCTACTGATCCGTCCTGCGGCGGCCCACCTAGTGACCGTTTTTGGGTCGACCCTGAAGAGGGCGGCTACCTCTCCAGGTGTTAGCAGACGCTCGCTGCTACTCTCCACAATCTACTCCCCCTCGCGTCCCGCGTCCTGGTGCGGGCGGACAGGCAACCAGTGTGCCGAGCGAAGCCTGATTTATCCGTGGTTTTCACTAAAGATCACGGGATGTTATCGGCTAACTGCCCGATTGTTATATGATAGAGCCTCTTTGGGGCTCTCGTGGGCGTTTCTTTACGAAAACACGTGTTGGGCACACTAGCAGTGACGGCGCCCTGCGCGAAGGGCGACGGACCAATTACCTGTCAGGGATCTGTCCAGGGTGGTGTCGAATGCGCGTAGGCTCGAACCGTGCATCCGATAGTCGTCTACTCCCTGTCGCGGCTGGCCCTGTTCGCGGTCAGCCTGGGCGTGCTGTACCTGATCGGTGCGCGCGACCTGTTGTTGCTGGTCCTCGCCATCTTCGTGAGCGGGCTCGCCAGCTATGTGCTGCTCTCCGGTCAGCGTGACCGGGTCGCCCTCCGCATCACCAAACCGGGCCACCGGACGGCCAAGGAGCGGGTGACCCCCGCCGAACCCGGAGACGGATCCAAAACCTCCGGGTGAGCTTCGCCACGGTTTAGCCACCGCTGGGGAGGGGGAACAAGCCCACCCGCGCGTGGTACTCCCGGCCCAGGGTCACGGTGTCGCTGCCGACCAGCAGACCGCCCGGGTAGGCCAGGAATGCCTTCACGCCGATGCCGCGCTCCCGGGTGGGATTCCAGGGGAGCGCCTTCCCGGTGACCGGGTGGATGGCGCCGATACCGGTACGGGCGACAGCGCCCGGACCTGCGGAGTTGGCCCCTTTGGGGTTGTTCAGCCAGCGCTGGTGACCGCCCACGTAGACCGCGCTTCCGGTGACGGCGACGCTATACAGCGAATCGCCCCCCGTGTAATTAACCCAGGTTGGTGAGAGATTGGCGGACTCCTTGTAGGTTTCCCACCGCGCTGCCGTGTCACATAATTTCGTCGCCCCACCTATCCCACCCGTTGTGACGACAACGAAATACTTTCCATCTGGTGAGAAATCCAAGCCGCGCACATATGAGGGAAAGACCGGACGGCATTCCGCCGCGTAGGCATTGGTCCGCCACTTCGCCACTCGCGCGGTCGCCCCGCCGATGTCCACCAACCCCAGCTGGGGCCGGGAGAGTCCGTTCAAGCGGGTGAACGAGCCGTCCACCGCGAGCCGATCGCCTTGCCGGTTCACCGCGAGCGCGTAGACCTTGGTCGCCCCCTCCCGCGGATGCGAAGGCGTGACCTTGAACGACGGGTCGACCCCGCCGTTCGCCGCGTCGAGTCGCGCGAGCGCCGTACGGGAGCCGCCCACCGCCGTGAAGTCACCCCCCACGTACAGGTGGGATCCGCGGCGGGCGAGGGCGAAGACCGAGCCCCCCGAGACCCCGGCGACGGCGAACCCCGGCACCGGGGCGCCGTCGGCGAGCCGGAGCCGGGTCAGCCCCGGGCGGGGTTCGGCGTCCACCCAGCCGAAGGAGCCGCCCGCGTAGACGGTGCCGCCGTCCCCGGGCGCCAGCGCCCACACGGTGCCGTCGAGATCGGGGGCGAACCCCCGGTCCACCCGTCCGGTGGCCAGGTCGAAGGCGAAGACGTTCCGCCGATCGAACCGCTCGCCCTCCCCCTGCCGCGTGCTCGCCTCCTGGACCTCGGTGAAGCTCCCGCCCACCACCACCCGGTCGCCCACGATCGCGAACGCGTTCACGATGCCGTCCAGCACATGCGGGGTGTGGTCGGCGGGGTCGGCCGAGACGACCCGGCGGTGCGGGACCGTCCCGCCCGCGGCGGGCGCCGGGACGGCCGACGCCCAGGCCAGAGCGATCAGCACGGCCGACGCGGCGACCAGGGGGAGCCGTGGGTGCAGCATTCCTCAAGACCTATCACGCCCGGCGTGTTCGAGTGGTAACTTTCCGTGCGGTTCCGGGCCGTGCCGGGCGACCGATTAGGCTGTTCCGCATGATGCGCGCATCGCTGGAGAAGAAGCCACACGAGGTCGCCGCGATGTTCGACCGCACGGCCGGACGCTACGACCTGGTCAACGATGTGCTCTCGCTCGGCCAGGACCGGCTCTGGCGCAAGATCGTCGCCCAGGCCGTGGACGCGGGCCCCGGCGAGCTCGTCCTCGACCTCGGTGCCGGCACCGGGACCTCGACCGACGCCTTCACCGCGCTCGGGGCACGCGGCATCGCCTGCGACTTCTCCCTGGGCATGCTCGGCACCGGGGTGGCCAGGCGCGGAAGCTCCGGGCTGTACGGCGGCGGGGTCCGCGGGGTGACCTTCATCGCCGGCGACGCGCTCCGGCTCCCGTTCCGGGACGAGACCTTCGACGCGGTGACGATCTCCTTCGCGCTCCGCAACATGGCCGACACCGGCCAGGCGCTGAAAGAGATGCTTCGGGTCGCCAAACCGTCGGCACGGCTGGTGATCTGCGAGTTCTCCCGGCCGACCGTCAAGTCCTTCGACCTGGTCTACAGCCAATACCTCATGCGCCTGCTTCCGATGGTCGGCCGGATGGTCAGCTCCAACCCCGACTCCTACGAGTACCTCGCCGAGTCGATCAGGGACTGGCACGACCAGCCGGCCCTGGCCCGCCTCATCCAGGCTACGGGCTGGAGCAAGGTGGCCTGGCGCAACCTCTCCCTCGGCATCGTCGCCGTCCACCGCGCGACCAAGCCCGCGTAATCCTAAGGAATCCGGCGAATCGGATTCTGCGCGATCGGCGCAGGGAACGATCATCATGGACCCATGGGGGGTTCACCGCGTTCCACCGTGACACGACCGGGCTTGGGGAAGGGCCGGGGCCGCCTCGCCGTGCGGGTGCCCGCCTTCCTCGCCGTCGCCTTTCTCAGCTGGTTCGCGCTCGGCCTGGCCGACATGCTGGACACCGGCTGGAAAGTGCTGGTCATGGGGTTTTTCGGGCTGATTCTCCTCATCGCACCGATCATGCTGTACGTGTTCAGCGGCAAGAACGGGAGGATGGGCTGGCCCACATCGGTTGGCTTCGTGCTGATTCTCCTGCTCTTCTACTGGACGCAGACCGTTCCGGGTGACTGGTATCTGCAGCTGTTCGGGGAGCGGGTCACCGCTGTGGTGACAAGTGAGCGGGAGCGGGTCGACGGCAACGCCGTCTTCCACGATCACCGGCTCGCCCGGCCGGACGGCAGGCCGCTGAACGGACGGCTGGAGTCGTGGGAGGCCTATCCGGTCGGGGAGTCGGTGCTCGTCCTGGCGGATCCGCTGGGGGTGTTCAATCCTCGGCATCGGGGCGGTTGGGCCGAGACTTGGGATATCGTCCTGACTCCGATCTGCTTCGCGGGACTCGTCGTCGTGGGGGCCGCGGCAGTGGCACGCGGCGAGCGCGACCGCCGCCGTGCCCCGGAATCCCAATCGTGACCACGGCACCCTCCGCATCGCGATGGGCGAAGGCGGAGCCGGGGCGTCCAGCCGCAGGAGAACCCGTGAACGTGCCGCCAAAGCGAGCCGATTTCAGTGGGCCTTGTAGATAGGTATCCAGTGGGCCTGATTCTCCACGGTCGGCCCAGGGAGCGGTCACGATGGAGACATGGGTGGTTCGCGGCGTTCCATCGTGCTCCGGATCTTCACATTCCTCGCGGCGCTGTTCGTGGTTCGACGGGTCGTCCGTTCGGCGAGGCCCCAGACATCGGGGTGGCTGGGCGGACGAGGAGGAGACGGCGCTGACCCTGGCGGGCTTCGGCGGTTTGGCGGTCCTGGCGGCCGTCGGCTCGGTCCTCGGGGAACGCAGGCGGCGGACCATGCGAGCACCGCTCAGGCGGTGGCCCCGGCCCGGCGACGTATGGGAGGAGATCCCGTCCTACTTCTAGGACTGCCAAGACCCACCCGAGCCCGGAGCCGACCGTGCGGTCGAGCGAGGTGCGAATCATCATGGAGAAATGGGGTGTTCGTTGAGTACCACCATCGTCTTTTCCGGGTCGGAGCTCGGGTCGCGGTGGGCACTCGGCAAGGTTTGGGTCCGGCTTGATCGTTCTATCGCGGGACGGGATCGCATAGCCGAGGCGAACAAGCCGAGAAGGCGGCGTCGCCGTAGGCGGAGGGCTCGGATCGGCGCAGGGGAGGAGCAGGGCTCCTTCGGTCCGGTTCTCGCCGGCGGAAGCCATCCGGTGGGATCGGGCGGTATCCCGGGACCACGGCGCCTGCGGCCGCGTGCCGCGTGGCTGAAGCCGGGCTGGACCCATACCGTGCTTCGGATCGTGGTCTGTCTTCTCCTCCTGTTCGGTTCCTGGTTCATGATCGGGATAGGCCACTCGCTGGACACGGGGTGGAGGGTGCTGATCGTTCTCCCCGGCATGGCGATGCTCATCGCCCTGCCTCTGGCGGTGACCTTGCTCAGGGAGTGGATGGGTGGGGAGGCGCTCCTCACCTTGATGCTGTGCTTGTTGCTGACCGAAGCTGTACGCACCTTGCCCGGGGACTGGTATCTGCGGGCGTTTGGGGAGCGGGTCACCGCGGTGGTGGCGAGCGAGCGGGAGCGGGTGGACGACGGTGTCACCGTCTACGACTACCGGCTCAAGCGCATTGACGGACGAGCTGTGAACGGGCGGCTGGAGTCAAATGAGAGGTATCCGGTCGCGGAACATGTGCTGGTTCTGGCGGATCCGCTCGGCGTGATCAACCCCCGGCATCGGGGTGGCTGGGCCGTACCGGAGGACGGCCCGGTGACCCTCCTCATCTTCGGCGGCCTGGTGATCGTGGTGATCACGGCGGGAGTCCGCGGTGAGTTCAGGCGCCGCACCTTACGGCCGTGGCCGGGACGGCGGCCTCGCAACCGGGAATTCTGGGCTTACGTCCGGGAGTGACGCGGATTCGGCCGGCGTAGGGCGCAGACCTCCGCAGTGCCTGCCACCACTCCCGATCCGGAAGAGGGAACCTGACCGGTATAGGGATGAGTGGTCGTAAGGATCATGTTATGTCCCCAATGGGAGGTGGGCGGCATCCTTGGGGACTATGTTGAGTTCTCGGGTTGCCGTGCTGCTCAGAACGGGCTGGGGCCGCGTTGTCGTGCAGATCCTCCTCTGGCTTCTGGCCGTCTTCGTGTGCTGGTTCGCGGTCGGGATGGTGGCCGGAATCAACACGGGATGGCAGTGGCTGATCGTCTGGTCACTCGTCGGGGTGCTTGCCCTCGTCGTCATGATCGCGCCGTTCACGATCGTCGATCGGACGAGCTGGTACATATGGTGCTCGTATGCCTTGTTCCTCCTCCTGGCCGTGCTTGTCAGCACCGTGCCCGGGGACTGGTACCTGCGGGCCTTCGGTGAGCGTCTCACCGCGACGGTGGTGGCGAGGGAGTCGAATCCCCGCACCGACGGCTACGACTACCGGCTTGCCGGGCCGGACGGCCGGCCGCTGAGCGGGTTGCTGGAGCTGGATGAGAAGCACCAAGTCCAGGACGAGCTGCTCGTCACCGTCGATCCGCTCGGTGTGCTCAGCCCCCGGCCGCGGGCCGGCTGGTCGAGTGAGTTCGAGTCCATTGTGGCGCTGGCCGGCTTGGCGGGGTGGGTGGTGTTGGAGATCGCAGACGGAGTCGCCGAAGAACGCGAGCGGCGCAGGGTGGCTGCTGCCCCCTCTCCCGCCCCCACGCCAACGAGGAGTCCTGAACGGCACAAGAGCGTGAAACGGCGACGTAAGCGCAAACGTCCTCGGATCGATTCCACGGCGGCCCGGGACAAGTCCCCCGAGTCTTCGTGAACGGGGAAAGTCCGGTGTCCGGCGGCGCTGGACTCGGACTTCTGCGGCGACCGGGTCTGCCATGCCTAATGTTCTCGATAATTCCTGTAGGAATAGTCTAATTGAGATAGAAATCCGGCTATTTCCCTCTTGCGGGGGAAGCGTCATCATTGGCGGTCGTGATGAGTTCTCCGCCGGCCGCGCTGTTCAAGACAGGCTGGGGTCGTGTCGCCGTACGGATCCTCCTCTATCTTCTCGCCCTGTTCGTCTGCTGGCTCGGCATCGGGATCGCCGCGGGGTTGAACACCGGGTGGCAGTGGCTGATCGTGGTGCCGTTCGCGATCGCGCTCTTCCTCGTCCCGGCGGCGCTGGTCGCGATCAGCGAGCGGATGTACTGGCACATGTGGGTTTCGATCGCGGTGTGCGTCGTGCTGTTCGCGACCGGCTTCACCGTGCCGGGCGACTGGTACCTGCGGTTGTTCGGGGAGCGCGTCACCGCGACGGTGCTCAGCCAGGAGAAGACCGTCGACTCCGACGGCGCCACCGTTTACAACTACCGGCTCGCCCGGCCGGACGGCCGTCCGCTGGCAGGGAGGCTGGAGTCCTATGAGGAGTACCGGCTCCCGGCGGACGTGCTTGTCACGGTCGATCCGCTCGGTGTGCTCAGCCCCCGGCCGCGGGGCGGCTGGGCGAGCGGGGTTGAGGTCGAGGTGGCGTTGGTCGGGTTCGCGGTGATGGCTGCGCTGGCGATCGTCGCCGGGCTCAAGGGGGAGACCCGGCGCCGTGCCCTGGGTCCGCCGGTCCGGCGGTGGCCTCGGCCCCGCGACGTCTTCGTATCGCCTGCCGCGGAGAAGCCCGCACCGGCCCCATCCGCCGCCGCCCGCCGGAAGAAGCCGGCTCGGCTCAAGAGCCAGAAGGGCAAACGTCCGCGCTGAGGGGAGTACGTGCCGGTCTTCCGGATCGTGATCCCGGTGCAGCGGATGGTCTCTTTCCGTCTGGATGGTCACACGTCGGGCTCAGCGGTCGTGACGTAGCCGGTACGGCTCCGCGGCTCCGTTCGGGTTCGGTTTCCGAAGGCGCCGCGACCCGCCGTACCGTCCGGACCCCGGCAGGTTCTCCGAATAGGGGGAAGGGCGGACGGTGACCGACGGGGTGACGTCCGATCGGCTTTCGCCGGTGTTGCGGAGAATCGGCCGACCGGTTTCCGCACGGCCGGAGCAAGGAGAGATCACCATGGAGTCATGGGAGGTTCGCCGAGTACCACCTGCCTAGAACGTGGGGATCGCGGCTGGGGTTCGCGGGGAGCTCAAAGCCCGAGAACGTCCCGGCGGAGCGACCTTGTGGAGAGGAGCGGCTCGAGGTCCTCGGCTGGACGCGTGAACGGCCCGGCGGCTTCCGGGCTCCTCGGGTGAGGTGCACGAAACGCCCGAAGAGGCCGCGTGTCGCCGTACGGCGTCCAGGGTCAACAACATGTCTCGCTTAGCGGATGAGCAGCATTATTTGGGGGCTGTGTTGAGTTCTCGGGTCGTCGCGCTGGCCAGAAGGGGCTGGAGCCGCGCCGTCGTGCGGATCCCTTTCCTTCATCTCGTCTTCTTTGCCTGCTGGTTCGTCTTCGGGATGGCAGCCGGACTCGACGCCGGATGGCAACCGCTGCTGATGTGGATTCTCGGGCTGCTTCTCTTTGCCATTTGGTGTGTGCTGGTTGGGAGCGGCGATCGGACGGAGTGGTACGGCGTCACGTTCTTTCTGGGCCTCATGGTGGCGCTGGGTGGTTTCATCGCGCTTGGTGATTGGTACCTGCGGTTGTTCGGGGAGCGCGTCACCGCGACGGTGCTGAGCCAGGAGAAGACCGTCGACCCCGTAGGCGACACCGTTTACAAGTACCGGCTCGCCCGGCCGGACGGCCGTCCGCTGACCGGGAGGCTGGAGTCCTATGAGGACTATCGGCTCCCGGCGGACCTGCTCGTCACGGTCGATCCGCTCGGCGTGCTCGGCCCCCGGGAGCGGGGCAGCCAGGCGGATGAGGACATGCAAACAGTCACGCTGATCTGCTACGCGGTATGGATCGCCGTGGAGATCCTAGATCAAGGCATCATGCGGCGGCGTGGGGCTCGGATCCCTGCGCCTGACCCTGAAGAAGAAGAGGCCTGACCAGCACAAGAGCGAAAAGCGGCGACGTAAGCGCAAGAGCTACCGGACCGATTCTCCGGCCCAGGTCGAGTCCCCGGTTCTCCCGTACCGGAGAAGGTCCCGATTCCCCGTAGGCATGGATGTCTTCGAGGTACGGGCCGCCGCCAAGAAGTCGGCTTCGCCTCCCGCCTCGACCTTTGTGGAGAAGCAGGACCCACCCCAGGGCCGGAAGCGAAAGCCCAAGAGCTGACCCGGCGCACGGATGGGCAGGGGCGCCGCCGTCGGTCGGGCGGCGTGTCGCCGTACAGTCCTGTGGTCGTCGGTGCGGCGACTTGGCGCTAGATCGTTAAATCCGACTATTTCCGGATGGGCGAGAACGCGGCAGGATCGGGGGTCGTGACGTTTCCGGTACGGCTGCCGCGGCTCGCGCCGCGCGGCCGGTCCGAAGATCGTCACGAGCCGCGCAGGCGCGCCGCCCGAAGGCCGATGGAGAAAAGAAGTGTGAGGTCAGCGGCGGATCGGGTAGGCGTGGGCGGTGACCGACGGGGCGACGTCCAATCGGTTTTCCGGAAGCACTAAACTTCTGTTTGACATGCTTGTGAAGGCCTTCACAAACGGGCAAAGGGGCGGTCACGGCACAAGCCGTACCTCCCGGGGGGCTGTTTGTGGGGCCACGCCCAGTAAGGCACACCACCATAATCCAGTAGCCACCCCGGTAGGACAGGACAGCCCGTGAGCGAGCCAGCCCCCGCAGTTCAGTCACCGCGCGGCGAGTCGGAAGCCGATGTCATCGTCGTCGGAGCCGGGCCCGCCGGTTCGACGACCGCTTTTTATCTGGCGCAGGCGGGTCTGGACGTTCTCCTCTTGGAGAAGACGCGCTTCCCCCGCGAGAAGGTCTGCGGGGACGGTCTCACCCCTCGCGCGGTGAAACAGCTGATCGCCATGGGTATCGACGTCGACGCGCCCGGTTGGATCAAGAACCGCGGGCTGCGGGTCATCGGCGGCGGGATGAAGATCGAGCTCCCCTGGCCGGAGCTGGCCGACTACCCCGAGTACGGGCTGGTCCGCACCAGATACGACTTCGACGAGATCCTGGCGAACAACGCCGTACGCGGCGGCGCGCGGATGCTGCAGGGCGTCAACGTCACCGGTCCGATCCTGGACGAGCGGAGCGGTCACATCGTCGGGGTCACCGCCAAGCGGGACGGGGAACCCACGACGTTCCGGGCCAAGCTGGTGATCGCCGCGGACGGCAACTCCAGCCGCCTGTCGATCTCGATGGGTCTCAACAAGCGGGACGACCGGCCGATGGGTGTGGCGGTCCGCACCTATTACACGAGCCCGCGGCACGAGGACGACTATCTGGAGTCGTGGCTGGAGCTCTGGGACGACGAGCGGCTGCTCCCCGGCTACGGCTGGGTTTTCGGGGTGGGCGACGGCACGAGTAATGTTGGGCTTGGGCTGCTCAACACGAGTGCGGCCTTCCAGAACATTGACTATCGAGATCTGCTCCGCCGATGGACGAAGAACATGCCGGCCGAGTGGGGTTACGTCGAGGAGAACATGACCGGGCCCATCAGGGGCGCGGCGCTGCCGATGGCCTTCAACCGCCAGCCGCACTACACGCGTGGGTTGTTGCTCGTGGGAGACGCGGGCGGGATGATCAACCCGTTCAACGGCGAGGGCATCGCGTACGCCATGGAGTCCGGCTGTCTCGCGGCGCAGATCGTCGCGCAGGCGCTGGCCCGGCGGACACCGGCTCAGCGTGAGCGTGCGCTGCTGACCTATCCGCGGGTCGTCAAGGACACTTACGGGGGCTATTACACTCTAGGTCGGATTTTCGTGAAGGCCATCGGAAACCCAGAGTTGATGAAGTTCGCGACGCGGCACGGGGTTCCGCACCCGACCTTGATGCGGTTCGTCCTTAAGTTGCTTGCTAATCTCACCGATCGGCGAGGCGACGCCTCAGACAGGATCATCAACGCGCTGTCGAAGATGACCCCCGCGGCTTAACCCATGAGGACCCCGATGATCGCCGTGCCTAGACTCTACGAACGAAACTCCAAGACAAGGGGGGACGCGTAAGCGATGGAGCTGTATGTGCCCATCCTCATTCTCGCCGTTCTCGCGGCGGGGTTCGCGATCTTCTCCGTGGGGATCGCCCCCTTCACCGGTCCCGCACGATGGAACCGGGCGAAGCTTGACGCCTACGAGTGCGGCATCGAGCCCACTCCGCAGCCTGTCGGCGGTGGGCGATTCCCGCTCAAGTACATGATCACGGCGATGCTCTTCATCGTCTTCGACATCGAAATCATCTTCCTGTACCCCTGGGCGGTCGCCTTCGACCAGTTGGGGCTCTTCGGGTTGGTCGAGATGGTGCTGTTCATCGTGACCGTTCTGGTCGCCTACGCCTACGTGTGGCGCAGGCGCGGTCTGGACTGGGACTAGCGGTGTTCACCACAGCGTCGTTCACATCGGGCCCGCCGTCGCCGGCACGGGCGGCCGGGTCCGCAACCCCCACCCGGACGAGGAGGTGACGAGATGGGTCTTGAAGAGAAAATCCCCGGCGGGGTGATCCTGACCACAGTCGAGCAGGTGGCCGGCTGGGCGCGGAAGAACTCCGTCTGGCCCGCGACCTTCGGCCTGGCCTGCTGCGCCATCGAGCTCATGGCGACGGGTTCCCCCAAGCACGACCTCGCCCGGTTCGGGATGGAGCGGGCCTCCGCATCGCCGCGACAGGCCGACCTCATGATCGTGGCCGGTCGGCTCAGCCAGAAGATGGCCCCGGTACTGCGGCAGATCTACGACCAGATGGCCAACCCCAAGTGGGTCATCGCCATGGGCGTCTGCGCCTCCAGCGGCGGCATGTTCAACAACTACGCGATCGTCCAGGGCGTCGACCACGTGGTTCCGGTCGACATCTACCTCCCGGGCTGCCCCCCGCGACCCGAGATGCTGATCGACGCGATCGTGAAGCTGCACGACAAGATCCAGAACACCAAGTTCGGCGTTCACCGCCAGAAGCAGATCGATGAGCTGGAGCTCGCCGCGTTGCGTGCCCTGCCGTTGGTCGATCAGGGGACTGCGAAGTGACAGAGCACGCTGAGGATCCCGTTCACCGGCAGGGCATGTTCGGGACGTCGGGCTCGGGTGACACATCCGGCTACGGCGGTCTGGTCGTACGGCGCGGGCAGGGGCTCTCCAGCCCCCGGCCGTACGGCGGCCCCGACGGCGGCGGCACCCCCGGGGAGTTCGACGAGGTCGCCGACGAGCTGGAGCGCTCGCTCGGCGACGAGCTGGCCGACGCGATCGAGCGGGTCGTGGTGGACCGGGGCGAGCTCACCTTCCACATCAAGCGGGAGCGGCTGGCGCAGGTCGCGGCCCATCTGCGGGACAACGCCGCACTTCGCTTCGAACTCTCCCTCGGTGTCTCGGGTGTGCACTACCCCAACGACACCGGACGGGAGCTGCGCGCCGTCTACCACCTCTGCTCGATCACCCACAACCGGCGGATCCGGCTTGAGGTGAGCTGTCCCGACTCCGACCCGCACATCCCCTCCACGGTGTCGGTCTACCCGACGCACAACTGGCACGAGCGCGAGACCTACGACTTCTTCGGAATCGTCTTCGACGGGCATCCCGCGCTGACGCGGATCGAGATGCCGGACGACTGGGTGGGACATCCGCAGCGCAAGGACTACCCGCTCGGCGGCATCCCCGTCGAATACCGCGGCGCCGAGATCCCCGCGCCGGACGAGAGGAGGTCGTACGCATGAGCCCCACCGCGCAAGAGGACGTCTACGCGACTCCGGGTGAGGCGACCGAGGGCAAGGTCTTCACCGTCACCGGCAACGACTGGGACGAGGTCGTCGACGCGGCGGCCCAGCACGAGCACCTTGTGATCAACATGGGCCCGCAGCACCCGTCCACGCACGGGGTGCTCCGCCTGGTGCTCACCCTCGACGGCGAGACCGTGGTCGAGGCCCGGACCGTGATCGGATACCTGCACACCGGTATCGAGAAGAACATGGAGTACCGGACCTGGACCCAGGGGACGACCTTCGTCACCCGCATGGACTACCTGGCGCCGCTCTTCAACGAGGCCGCGTACTGCTTCGCCGTGGAGAAGCTGCTGGGGATCGCCGACCGCATCCCCGAGCGCGCCCAGGCCATCCGGGTGATGATGATGGAGCTCAACCGGATCTCCTCCCACCTGGTGGCCATCGCCACGTACGGCATGGAGCTGGGTGCGACCACCCCGATGCTCTTCGGTTTCCGGGAGCGGGAGATGGTGCTCGACCTGTTCGAGTACATCACCGGCCTGCGGATGAACATGGCCTACGTCCGGCCTGGCGGCGTCGCCCAGGACCTGCCCGTGGGTACCGTCGACAAGGTCGGCGAGCTGCTCAAGGCCATGCCGAAGCGGCTCAAGGAGATGCGCAAGCTTCTCGACGAGAACCCCGTCTACCTGCGCCGGACCAAGGACGTGGCCTACCTCGACCTGACCGGCTGCATGGCGCTCGGGATCACCGGCCCCATGCTTCGGGCGGCGGGCCTGCGCTGGGACCTGCGCAAGTCGCAGCCGTACAGCGGTTACGAGAAGTACGAGTTCGACGTTCCGGTCGAGACCACCTGCGATGTGTACGGGCGATACATCGTGCGCATGGCGGAGATGGACGAGTCGCTGAAGATCATCGAGCAGTGCCTGGACCGGATCGCCGGATCCGAGCTCAAGGGCAAGCCCGTAATGATCCAGGACAAGAAGATCGGCTGGCCGTCGCAGCTCTCCCTCGGGCACGACGGGCTCGGCAACTCCCCGGACCACATCGCGCACATCATGGGCACCTCGATGGAGGCGCTCATCCACCACTTCAAGCTGGTGACGGAGGGCTTCCGGGTACCCCCGGGCCAGGCCTACTCCGCGGTCGAGTCGCCGCGGGGCGAGCTCGGCGCGCACGTGGTCAGCGACGGCGGCACCCGCCCGTACCGGGTGCACTTCCGCGACCCGTCGTTCACCAACCTGCAGGCGGTCCCCGCGACCTGCGAAGGCGGCATGATCGCCGACGTCGTCTCGGCCGTCGCCTCTATCGATCCCGTCATGGGAGGTGTGGACCGGTGACCCCGGAATCCCGAGAGTCCGCCGTACGAGTGCTCTACGAGCGTCTGGAGAGCGACGCCAAAGAGATCATCTCGCGGTATCCCAAGCCGCGCTCGGCGCTGCTCCCGCTGCTCCACCTCGTCCAGTCCGAGGAGGGCTACGTCTCCGACGCCGGCCAGCAGTTCTGCGCCGAGATGCTCGGAATCACCAAAGCCCAGGTCGTGGCGGTGTCGACCTTTTACACGATGTACAAGCGCGCTCCCGCGGGCGAGTACCACGTGGGCGTCTGCATCAACACCCTGTGCGCGGTCATGGGCGGCGACCAGATCTGGGAAGAGCTCACCGAGCACACCGGTGTCGGTCACGAGGGGACGACCCCCGACGGCAAGGTCTCGCTGGAGCGGCTGGAGTGCAACGCCGCCTGCGACTTCGCCCCGGTGATGATGGTCAACTGGGAGTTCTTCGACAACATGACGCCGGAGTCGTCCAAGCAGCTCGTGGACGACCTGCGGGCCGGCAAGGAGGTCGTCCCCCCGCGCGGGCCGGACAAGCTGTGCACCTTCAAGCAGGCCTCGCGCGTCCTGGCGGGATTCCCCGACGGCCTGGCCGGCGAAGGCCCCACCGCGGCCGGGCCCTCCCTGGAGGGGCTGAAGCTCGCCCGGGAGCACGGCTGGACCGCGCCGTCCCCCGATCGTGAAGGGGAGTTCGAATCATGACGCAGCTGACGCCGGTTCTCACCGAGAACTGGGACCGTCCCGACGCCTTCACCCTGAGCGGGTACGGAGACTACTCGGCCGCGCGGACCGCCCTCGGCACCGATCCCGACCGGCTCATCCAGACGGTGAAGGACTCGGGCCTGCGCGGACGGGGCGGCGCCGGCTTCCCCACCGGCCTCAAGTGGGGATTCATCCCGCAAGGGGACGGCAAGGCGCACTACCTCGTCGTCAACGCCGACGAGTCCGAGCCGGGAACCTGCAAAGACATCCCGCTCATGATGGCCAACCCGCACGTGCTCATCGAGGGCGTCCTCATCACGGCCTACGCGATCCGGGCCAACCACGCCTTCATCTACGTGCGCGGCGAGGTGCTGCACGTCATCCGGCGGTTGCAGGCCGCGGTCCGCGAGGCGTACGAGGCCGGATACCTCGGGTCGAACATCTTCGGCACGGGCTTCGACCTGGAACTGGTCGTGCACTCCGGCGCCGGCGCCTACATCTGCGGTGAAGAGACGGCTCTGCTCGACTCGCTTGAGGGATATCGCGGCCAACCTCGGCTCAAGCCCCCCTTCCCCGCCGTCGCAGGCCTTTACGCCTGCCCCACTGTCATCAACAACGTCGAGTCCATCGCCAGCGTTCCCAGCATCGTGGCGAACGGCGCGGGCTGGTTCGCCGGGATGGGGACCGAGAAGTCCAAGGGCTTCGGGATCTTCTCCCTCTCGGGGCACGTCACCAACCCCGGCCAGTTCGAGGCGCCGCTCGGGATCACCCTCCGCGAGCTGCTGGACATGGCCGGCGGGATGCGCGGCGGGAAGCGGCTGAAGTTCTGGACCCCCGGCGGCTCGTCCACCCCGATCTTCACCGAGGAACACCTCGACGTCCCGCTGGACTTCGAGTCCGTCGGGGCGGCCGGGTCCATGCTCGGCACCCGGGCCCTGCAGATCTTCGACGAGACCACCTGCGTGCTGCGCGCCGTGCTCCGCTGGACCGAGTTCTACGCGCACGAGTCGTGCGGGAAGTGCACGCCGTGCCGTGAGGGCACCTACTGGCTCAAGCAGATCCTGCGCCGGCTGGAGAAGGGCCAGGGGACCGAGGAGGACATCTCCACGATCACCGACCTCGCCGACAACATCCTGGGCCGCTCCTTCTGCGCACTCGGCGACGGAGCGGCGAGCCCGATCCACTCGTCGGTGAAGTACTTCCGCGACGAATACCTCAAGCACTTCGAGCTGGGCCACTGTCCGTTCGACCCAGCCGCCTCGACCCTCTGGGGGGCCGGCAAATGACCGTGCAAAGTACTGAGCAGGCTCGGGTCCCGGTCGAGCTGGTGACCGTCACCATCGACGGATTCCAGATCTCGGTGCCCAAGGGGACCTTGGTGATCCGCGCGGCCGAGCAGCTGGGCATCCAGATCCCCCGGTTCTGCGACCACCCGCTGCTGGACCCGGTCGGCGCCTGCCGGCAGTGCCTGGTGCACATCGACGGCATGCCCAAGCCGCAGGCCTCCTGCACCATCACCTGCACCGAGGGCATGGTGGTCAAGACCCAGCTGACGTCCGAGGTCGCGGACAAGGCGCAGCACGGGGTCATGGAGATGCTCCTGATGAACCACCCGCTGGACTGCCCGGTCTGCGACAAGGGCGGCGAATGCCCCCTGCAGAACCAGGCGATGTCCAACGGGCGCGGCGAGTCCCGGTTCGAGGAGACCAAGCGGACCTTCCCCAAACCGATCCCGCTCTCCACGCAGGTGCTGCTCGACCGGGAGCGCTGCATCCAGTGCGCCCGGTGCATCCGCTTCCAGGACCAGATCCCGGGCGACCCGCTCATCGAGTTCTTCGAGCGGGGGGCCAAGGAGCAGGTCGGTGTCGCGGACGGCGAGCCGTTCCAGTCCTACTTCTCCGGCAACACCATCCAGATCTGCCCGGTCGGCGCGCTGACCGGCGCGGCCTACCGCTTCCAGGCGCGGCCGTTCGACCTGGTCTCCACCACCACCGCGTGCGAGCACTGCGCGAGCGGCTGCGCGCTGCGCACCGACCACCGGCGCGGCAAGGTCACCCGGCGCCTGGCCGGGGACGACCCGCAGGTCAACGAGGAGTGGAACTGCGACAAGGGCCGCTGGGCGTTCGCCTACGCCACCCAGCCCGACCGGCTGCGCACCCCGCTCATCCGGGACGAGGAGGGCAAACTCGTGCCCGCCTCCTGGCCTGAGGCGCTGGAGGTGGCGGCCAAGGGGCTCGCCGCGGCGGCGGGCCGGGCCGGTGTGCTGGTCGGCGGCAGGGTGACGGTCGAGGAGGCCTACGCCTACGCCAAGTTCGCCAGGCTGGCCCTGAACACCAACGACATCGACTTCCGCTCCCGTCCGCACTCGGCGGAAGAGGCCCAGTTCCTCGCGCACGCGGTCGCCGGGCGCGGGATCGAGGTCTCCTACGGCGATCTGGAGCAGGCGCCCGCCGTACTCCTCGCCGGGTTCGAGCCCGAAGAGGAGTCCCCGATCGTCTTCCTGCGGCTGCGCAAGGCGGTACGCAAGCGCGGCCTGCGGGTCTTCGCGCTGGCGCCGTACGCCACCCAGGGGCTCGGCAAGCTGGACGGGACTCTGCTGCGGGCCCTGCCCGGCAGCGAGGCCTCGGCCATCGGCGAGCTGATCACCGGTGACAACCCGCTCCCCGAAGGTTCGATCATCCTCGCCGGAGAGCGGCTCGCCGCCATGCCCGGCGCGCTGTCGGCGCTGGTACGGCTGAGCGCCACCAGCGGTTCGCGGCTAGCCTGGGTGCCCCGGCGGGCCGGTGAACGCGGCGCAGTCGAGGCCGGCGCGCTGCCGAACCTGCTGCCGATCGGCCGCCCGGTCGTCGACGAGACGGCCCGTGGCGAGGTCGCCAAGCTCTGGAACGTCGGCTCCCTCCCCGCCGAGCCCGGCCGGGACTTCGCCGGCATCCTGCGGGGAGCACTCGACGGCGAGCTGGACGCCCTGCTCATCGGCGGGATCGACCCCTACGACCTGTCCGATCCGGCGGCCGCGCTGGCCGCGCTGGAGAAGACCCCGTTCATCGTCTCGCTGGAGATCCGGGCGAGCGCGGTCACCGACCGGGCCGACGTGGTCCTGCCGGTCGCGACGGTCGCCGAGAAGTCCGGCACGTTCGTCAACTGGGAGGGCCGCGGACGGGTGTTCGAGGCCGCGCTCCCCGTCCCGGGCGTCATGAGCGACCTGCGGGTGATCGGCGCCGTCGCCGACCGGATGGACGTGCACCTGGCGCTCCCCGACCCGGCCGCGGCCCGGCGGGAGCTGGGTACCCTGGGTGCGTGGCGCGGATACCGCCTCATGGCACCCTCGATCTCCGGCGGGGCCCCGGCCGCTCCGGAGCAGGGTGAGGCTATCCTCACCACGTGGCGGCTGCTCCTTGACGACGGTCGTCTCCAGGACGGGGAGCCCTTCCTCGCCGGTACGGCCAAGGCGGCCGAGGCGCTGATCTCGCCGGCCACGGCCGCGGAGCTCGGCGTCGTGGACGGGAGCAAGCTCACCGTGTCGACGCATCGGGGGTCGGCGACCCTCCCCGTCAGGGTGGGCGACCTGCCCGACCGCGTCGTGTGGCTGCCGGAGAATTCGCCGGGCTGCGCCGTACATCGTGATCTCGGTGTCGACGCGGGCGCCGTGGTGGCGATCAGGAGCGCGGAATGAGAGCGACGGATGAGCACCGCACGCGTGGCGAGCGAGGAATGGTGAGCTACCGATGACCACAATGCTGGCAGGGCCGATCGGGCCCAGCCTGGCCGACTTCGGCAAGGATCCCTGGTGGATCAGCCTGATCAAGGCCGTGTTCATCTTCGTGTTCTTGATGCTCGGAGTGCTGTTCGGCGTCTGGACCGAACGCAAGCTCATCTCCCGCATGCAGAACCGGTACGGCCCCAATCGGGCGGGTAAGTTCGGCCTGCTGCAGTCGGTGGCCGACGGCCTCAAGATGGGGTTGAAGGAAGACCTGATGCCACGCACGGTGGACAGGGTCGTCTTCTTCCTGGCGCCGGTCATCATCGCGGTCCCCGCGTTCCTCGCGTTCTCGATCGTGCCGTTCGGGCCGATGGTGTCGATGTTCGGGGTGCAGACCCCGCTCCAGCTCACCGACCTGCCGGTCGCGGTGCTCTTCGTCCTGGCGATGGCGTCCATGGGCGTCTACGGCATCGTGCTCGCCGGCTGGGGTTCGCGTTCGCCGTACGCGCTCCTCGGCGGTCTGCGGTCGAGCGCCCAGGTGATCTCCTACGAGATCGCCATGGCGCTCTCCCTGGTGGCGGTCTTCCTCTTCGCCGGCACCCTCTCCACCTCGGAGATCGTGAACGCGCAGGCGGCCGGGGGAACCTGGGAGATCGGCGGACTGAGCATCCCGCTGCCCTCGTGGTACGTGGTCATGCTCTTCCCGTCCTTCCTCATCTACGTCGTCACCATGCTGGGTGAGACGAACCGGGTCCCGTTCGACCTGCCGGAAGGCGAAGGCGAACTCGTCGGCGGATTCCACACCGAGTACTCCTCGTCGCTGAAGTTCGCGATGTTCATGCTCGCCGAGTACGTCAACATGTTCACCGTCTCGGCGCTCGCCATCACCATGTTCTTCGGCGGCTGGCAGGCGCCGTGGCCGATCTCCCTCTGGGACGGGGCCAACACCGGCTGGTGGCCGATGCTCTGGTTCTTCGGCAAACTCGTGATCGCCTTCTGCTTCTTCGTCTGGGTGCGGGCGTCGCTGCCCCGGGTCCGGTACGACCAGCTCATGGCACTCGGGTGGAAGCTCCTCATCCCGATCAGCCTCGCCTGGATCGTCCTCGTCGCCACCGTGCGGGCGCTCCGCCTGGAGGGCGGCGACAGGACCCTGGTGATGGCGATGCTCGGGGTGATCGTCGTGGTGATCGGCGTCCTGTACTACGCGTTCGACACCTCGCGCGAGCGGAAGAAGAAGGACCAGCAGGCCCAAGTACGGGAGGAGTTCGCGCGGCTGCGCAACGAGCCCACCGCCGGTGGCTTCCCCGTACCGCCGCTTGACCTGCCCCACTACCACGGCGTCAGCTCGCGGCCGGCCGTGACCCGGGCCGACTCCAAGGAGGTCACGAGTGAAGCCAAAGTCTGAGCCCGCCAAGGGACTGACCGACTGGCTGAACCCCGTCAAGGGGTTCGGGGTCACCTTCTCCACGATGTTCAAGAAGGTGGCGACCGTTCAGTATCCCGAGGAGAAGCGGCCCACCGCGCCCCGGTTCCACGGCCGGCACCAGCTCAACCGCTGGCCGGACGGCCTGGAGAAGTGCGTGGGCTGCGAGCTCTGCGCCTGGGCCTGCCCGGCGGACGCCATCTTCGTGGAAGGCGCCGACAACACCGAGACCGAGCGCTACTCGCCCGGTGAGCGGTACGGCCGGACGTACCAGATCAACTATCTCCGCTGCATCCTCTGCGGACTCTGCATCGAGGCGTGCCCGACCCGGGCGCTCACGATGACCAACGAGTACGAGCTCGCGGACAGCAGCCGCGAATCGCTGATCTACACCAAGGAGATGCTGCTCGCGCCGCTCAGCCCGGGGATGGAGGCGCCGCCTCACCCCATGCGTCTGGGCGACACCGAAGAGGACTACTACCGGTTGGGACGTAAAGATGGGTGAAGCCATCACGTTTTGGGTGCTCGCGGTGGTGTCCGTGACCGCGGCGCTCGGAATGGTCTTCAGCCGCCGGGCGGTGTACTCGGCCCTCATGCTGGCCGTGGTCATGCTGTCGCTCGCGGTGCTCTACGCCGTACAGGACGCCCCGTTCCTCGCCGTGGTCCAGGTGATCGTCTACACCGGCGCGGTGCTGATGCTGTTCCTGTTCGTGCTCATGCTCGTGGGCGTGGACTCCTCGGACTCACTCGTCGAGACGATCAAGGGTCAGCGGTTCTACGCGGCGATCGCCGGTCTCGGCTTCGCGGCGCTGCTCGGGCTCGCGATCGGCAACGTCGCCCTCGGCGCGCCGAAGGGCCTGGCCGAGGTGACCAAGGCCGGTAACGTCCCCGCGGTCGCGGAGCTCATCTTCACCCGGTACGTCTTCGCGTTCGAAGTCGCCTCGGCGCTGCTCATCACCGCGGCGCTCGCCGCGATGGTGCTCGCGCACCGGGAGCGGCTGCGGGCGAAGCCGACCCAGAAGGACCTCTCGCGCGACCGGTTCCTCACGGACAACCCGGCGGGCCTGCCCGGCCCCGGCACCTACGCCCGGCACAACGCGATCGACATGCCCGCGCTGCTGCCGGACGGATCGGTCTCGCCCCTCTCGGTCAGTCCGGTCATCGCCCGGCACGAGTCGGGGGCGGTCGTCCGCCCCACCGACCCCGAGATGGTCAAGTCCTATGTGGCGGCCGCCCGCGAGCGGGACGCCGAGGAGGAGTCCATGAGTCTTACCCGCGAGGCTGAGGCGGAGACGCCCGGCGGGGAGAAGGAGGAGAAGTGACCACGCACTACCTGGTGCTCTCCGCCCTGCTGTTCACCATCGGCGGGATCGGCGTGCTGGTGCGCCGCAACGCCATCGTGGTGTTCATGTCCGTCGAGCTCATGCTCAACTCCTGCAACCTCGCGTTCGTCGCGTTCTCCAGGATGCACGGGAACCTCGACGGGCAGCTGATGGCGTTCTTCGTGATGGTCGTCGCGGCGGCCGAGGTCGTCGTGGGTCTCGCCATCATCGTGACCATCTTCCGAACCCGCAGGTCGGCGTCTGTTGACGATGCCAACCTGCTGAAGTACTGAGGGGCCACAAGTGTCGCCTGCTGAGATCACCCAGTACTCCGGCGGTGGCGTGATCGGCGTCTCCTGGCTGATGATCGCTCTGCCGCTCGCCGGTGCGGCCATCCTGCTACTGGGCGGACGCCGTACCGACCGCTGGGGTCATCTCCTCGGCGTCGCGATGTCGCTCGCCTCGTTCGTGGTCGCGGTCCTGACGTTCGTCGCGCTGCTCGGCCGGGACCCGGCCCAGCGCCGGCTGGACATCGCCCTGTTCGACTTCATCCCCGCGGGTTCGCTGGACGTCAAGATGGGTCTGCTGATCGACCCGCTCTCGATCTCCTTCGCGCTGCTGATCACCGGTGTGGGCACGCTCATCCACATCTACTCGATCGGCTACATGTCGCACGATTCCGATCGCCGGCGGTTCTTCAGCTACCTCAACCTGTTCGTCGCCGCGATGCTCCTGCTGGTGCTGGCCGACAACTACGTGGGCCTCTACATCGGCTGGGAAGGCGTCGGTCTCGCCTCCTACCTGCTGATCGGGTTCTGGCAGTTCAAGCCGTCGGCGGCCGTCGCGGCCAAGAAGGCGTTCATCATCAACCGGGTCGGCGACGTCGGCCTGGCGATCGGCATCTTCACGCTCTTCGCCACCTTCGGCACCGTGGGCTTCAAGCCGATCTTCGAGAACGTGGGCGGAGCCTCCGCCGGCGTGATGACCGCGGTCGGCCTCCTGCTCCTGCTCGGCGCGGTCGGCAAGTCCGCCCAGCTCCCGCTGCAGGCCTGGCTCTTGGACGCGATGGAGGGCCCGACCCCGGTCTCGGCCCTCATCCACGCGGCGACCATGGTCACCGCGGGCGTCTACCTGATCACCCGGTCCAGCCCGATCTTCGAGGCCGCGCCGACCGCCCAGCTCGTCGTGACGATCGTCGGAGCGGCGACGCTCCTGTTCGGTGCGATCATCGGTTGTGCCAAGGACGACATCAAGAAGGGCCTCGCCGGGTCCACGATGTCGCAGATCGGGTACATGTTCCTGGCGGCGGGGCTCGGCGGGGCGGTCGGCTACGTCGCCGCCATCGCCCACCTGCTGACGCACGGCTTCTTCAAGGCCGGCCTGTTCCTCGGCGCCGGCTCGGTCATGCACGCCATGAACGACGAGGTCGACATGCGCAGGTACGGCGGGCTGCGCAAGATCATGCCGATTACGTTCGGCACGTTCATGCTCGGCTACCTGGCGATCATCGGGATCCCGCCCTTCGCGGGCTGGTTCACCAAGGACTCGATCATCGAGGCCGCCGTGCAGAAGCACTGGATCCTCGGTGCCGCGGCGATCCTGGGCGCGGCGCTCACCGCTTTCTACATGTCCCGAATGGTCTTCATGACCTTCTTCGGGGAGAAGCGCTGGGAGCCGGACACCCACCCGCACGAGTCCCCCGCCAACATGACCGGGCCGATGATCCTGCTCGCGATCGGTTCGGTGTTCGGCGGTGCCTTCCTCGTGCTGGGCGACCGGTTCATGACCTTCCTCGCCCCGGTCATCGGCGCGCCCGGTCCGGAGTACCACGGTTTCCAGCCGCTCGCTCCGCCGGGGATCATCACGTTCGTGCTGGTCCTGGCCGGTATCGGGATCGCCTGGACGATGTACGGCAAGCGCCCGGTCCCCGTGGTGGCACCGCGTGGCTCGTTCGCCACCGTCGCCGCCCGGCGGGACCTGTTCGGCGACGCGCTGAACGAGGCGCTGTTCATGCGGCCCGGCCAATGGCTCACCCGGGTCTCGGTCTGGTTTGACAACCGAGGGGTGGACGGCTTGGTCAACGGCCTCGCGGCGACGATCGGCGGAACGTCGGGCCGGCTCCGGCGGGTACAGACCGGCTTCGCCCGCTCGTACGCAATGTTTGTGTTCGTCGGTGCGGTCCTCGTGACCGGCGCCCTGCTCCTGGTAGGGACCCTGTGATGCCTTGGCTCTCGATCCTGATGGGCGTGCCGGTACTGGGCGCCGTCGGCGTGGCGCTGATCCCCAAGGGGCGTGAACAGCTCGCCAAGCAGCTCACCCTGCTGGTGTCGCTGATCGTCTTGGCGCTGACCGTCGCCATGGCGGTTCAGTTCAACCCGTCGGGCGACCGGTTCCAGTTCGCCGAGAAGTACAGCTGGATCCCCAGCTTCGGGGTGAGCTTCGGCGTCGCGGTCGACGGGATCGCGCTCGTCCTCATCGTGCTCTCCGCCATCCTCGTGCCGATCGTCGTGCTCGCCTCGTGGCGGGAGGCCGACCAGGCCGGGACGGTGCCGGAGTCCGGTGCGGCGGCGCCGAAGCCGAAGCGGTCCGCCAAGACCTACTTCGCCCTGCTGCTCGTCCTCGAGGCGATGATGATCGGTGTCTTCGCGGCCACCGACGTCTTCCTCTTCTATGTGTTCTTCGAAGCGATGCTCATCCCGATGTACTTCATGATCGGGTCGTACGGCGGTCCGCAGCGGTCCTACGCGGCGGTCAAGTTCCTGCTGTACTCGCTCTTCGGCGGCCTGCTCATGCTGGTGGCCGTCATCGCGCTCTATGTGGTCGCCGACAAGAACACCTTCATGTTCCCCGAGCTCATCGGGGCGATCCAGGACCCGAACGTCCAGAAGTGGCTGTTCCTCGGATTCTTCATCGCGTTCGCGGTGAAGGCCCCGCTGTGGCCGTTCCACACCTGGCTGCCCGACGCCGCGGCCCAGGCGCCCACCGGCGCCGCCGTCCTGCTCGTGGGTGTGCTGGACAAGGTCGGGACCTACGGAATGCTCCGGTTCTGCCTGGAGCTCTTCCCGGACGCGTCGAAGTACTTCGCCCCGCTCGTGATCACCCTCGCGGTGATCGGGATCATCTACGGGGCGATCGTCGCGATCGGCCAGAGCGACATCAAGCGGCTCATCGCCTACACCTCGATCTCGCACTTCGGGTTCATCACCCTCGGGGTGTTCGCGATGACCCGGGACGCGGGCGCGGGGGCGACCCTCTACATGGTCAACCACGGGTTCTCCACCGCGGCGCTCTTCCTCATCGCCGGGTTCCTCATCTACCGGCGGGGATCGCAGCGCATCGACGACTTCGGCGGCGTGCAGAAGATCGCTCCGGTGCTCGCGGGCGCCTTCCTGATCGCGGGTCTGTCCGGTCTGGCGCTGCCCGGCCTGTCGACCTTCGTCTCGGAGTTCCTCGTGCTCATCGGGACCTATGAGCGCTACATCGTCCCGGCGGTGATCGCGGCGCTCGGCATGGTCCTGGCGGCGATCTACATCCTCTGGATGTACCAGCGGATGATGAACGGGCCCACCGCCGAGTCGGTGCGGAACATGCCCGACCTCAACGGCCGGGAGAAGTGGGTGCTCGCCCCGGTCATCGCGGTGATCATCGTGCTGGGCTTCTATCCCAAGCCGGTGCTCGACGTGATCAACCCGGCGGTCCACCACACGCTGCAGAGCGTCTCGGTGACCGAGCCGCAGCCGGCCGTACCGGCCAGCGCCGACAAGAAGGGGGCAGGCCAGTGATCTCGGCGCCCACGATTGAGTACCTGGAGATCGCGCCGCTTCTGCTGGTGTTCGGCGCGGCCATCATCGGCGTGCTGGTCGAGGCGTTCGCCCCGCGTCACCTGCGCTCGGCGTTCCACATCCCGCTGACCCTGCTCGCCATCGCCGGCGCGTTCGTCCTCACCGTGCTGCTCGCGGTGGACAAGACCAGGACCGTGGCGGTCATGGGGGCGCTCGCCATCGACGGCACCACGCTCTTCCTCTGGGGGACGATCCTGGTCCTCGCCTTCATCAGCGTGCTGCTGATGAACGACGAGGGGCAGTTCGTCGCCCAGGCGGCCGCGGTGCCGGGCAGCGCCGAGGAGCAGGAGGCCGTCCTGGAGGGACAGGCGCAGACCGAGGTCTACCCCCTCGCGCTCTTCGCCATCGGCGGCATGCTGATCTTCCCCGCCTCCAACGACCTCCTCATGCTCTTCGTGGCCCTGGAGGTCATGTCGCTCCCGCTGTACCTGCTGTGCGGGCTCGCCCGCCGTCGCCGCCTGCTCTCGCAGGAGGCCGCGGTGAAGTACTTCCTGCTCGGCGCGTTCTCCTCGGGATTCCTCCTGTACGGCATCGCGATGCTGTACGGCTACGCGGGCTCGCTCGACCTGGCGAAGATCAGCGCCGCTCTCGGCACCGTCAGCGGAATGGACCCGCTGCTCGTCCTGGGTACGGCCCTGCTCGGGGTCGGCATGCTCTTCAAGATCGGTGCGGCGCCGTTCCAGGCGTGGAAGCCCGACGTCTACCAGGGCGCGCCCACCCCGGTGACCGCGCTGATGGCCTCGGGCACGCTGGTCGCGGCGTTCGGCGCGCTCCTGCGGGTCTTCTGGGTCGCCCTCGGCAACCTGGACTGGGACTGGAGCCCGATCCTGTGGGGGGTCGCCATCCTCACCATGGTGATCGGCGTCATCCTGGCTATCACCCAGACCGACATCAAGCGGATGCTCGCCTACTCCTCGATCGCGCACGCGGGTTTCCTGCTCACCGCGTTCGTGGCCACCGGGGGTCCGGAGCAGAACCGGGTCGCGCTCTCCTCGATCCTGTTCTACCTGGCGGCGTACGGTGTCACCACGGTCGGCGCGTTCGCGGTCGTCACAATGGTCAGGGACACCGGTGGCGAAGCCGGGCACCTGTCCCGCTGGGCGGGGCTCGGCAAGAGGTCGCCGATTCTGGCCGGGGTGTTCGCGTTCTTCCTTCTGGCATTCGCCGGAATCCCGCTTACTTCCGGATTTCTCGGGAAATATGCTGTTTTCCAGGCGGCTGTTGCCGGAGGGGCGACTCCTCTGGTGATCGTGGGTGTCGTGACGTCGGCGATCGCGGCGTTCTTCTACGCTCGTGTCATCGTGTTGATGTTCTTCAGCGAGCCGGCGGCCGACGGGCCGGTCATCGCGGCGCCCACGGTGGGCACCGCGCTGGTCGTGGCCCTCGCCGCCACGGTCACCGTGGTCCTCGGGGTGCTGCCCCAGCCGATGCTGGACCTCGCCGGGGCCGCCGCCCGCTCGCTGTTCGTTTACTAAAGGAGTCTGATGGGTTCCCCGCCGGTTGTGGACCTCCCGTTCGTCGACGAACAGGTGGCCACCGCCCTGTCCACCGGGTTGGAGGCGGTCGAATCCCGACTCCGTGAAGCGGTCGTGAGTGAGGACGCCTTCATCACGGAGGCGTCCCAGCACCTCATGCCGGGAGGCAAGCGGTTCCGGGCCACGCTGGTGCTGCTCGCGGCCCAGTTCGGCGCCGCCGACGCCCCCGGTGTGGTGCCGGGGGCCGTGGTGGTCGAGCTGACCCACCTCGCCACCCTCTACCACGACGACGTGATGGACGGGGCACTCGTCCGGCGGGGCACGCCCTCCGTCAACGCCAGGTGGAGCAACACCCTGGCCATCCTCGTCGGCGACTACCTGTTCGCCCGGGCTTCCCGGGTCCTCGCCGACCTCGGCGAGGAAGCCATTCAGATCCAGTCGGAGACCTTCTCCCGGCTGGTCCGCGGCCAGATCAAGGAGACCATCGGACCGGCGGACGGGGACGATCCGATCGAGCACTACCTCCAGGTGCTCGCCGACAAGACCGGATCCCTCATCGCCACCTCCGGGCAGTTCGGGGCCATGCTCTCCGGCGCCCCCGCCGACGTGGTGAACAGGATCACCCGGGCCTGCGAGGCGATCGGGGTGGCATGGCAGCTCTCCGACGACATCCTCGACATCGCCTCCTCCTCGGTCGAATCCGGGAAAACCCCTGGTACCGACCTGAAGGAGGGCATCCGTACCCTTCCGGTCCTGCATGTGCTCGCCTCCACCGACCCCGGTGACGACAAGCTCAGGGACCTGCTCAGCGGAGACCTCACCGACGACGGCCTGCACGCCGAGGCGCTCGCCCTGCTCAGGGCCAACCCGGCGATGGACCGTGCCCGGGCCGAGCTGCAGTCCTGGGCCGACCGCGCCCAGGCCGACATCTCCGGCCTGCCGGACATCCCCGCCAAGGCAGCCTTCGAAGCTCTCTGCGGCTACGTGGTCAGCCGTACCGGCTGACCGTTCCATCCTTGACCGTCCCGTCCGGCGACCACGCTGTCGCCGTACGGGATGCAGTCGTTTTCCGGCCGTTGGGCCGACGCCCGATCAGGGACGTGTACAGACCCGCCTCCGGCCTTCCGCGAGGGTCAGATCACACCCCGCAGTTGAACCGGTCACACCATGCGCCGAACCCACAGATGATCGTTGTGGTGTGCGCACCCCATGGGGTGCAGTCAGCGCAACGATCACCTGGTGAACGGGCTGCGCCGGCTTGGTGTTGGTGGAGTCCCGGGGCCCGCGTGTCTGTGGCCGTGCGTTGTTCGCATGATCGTTGTGGTGTGTGCCCCCTTGGGGGTGCGGATAGCGCAACGATCACCTGGTCTGGGTTGCCGGGCGGGTGGGAGCCTGGTTCGGCGTGGACACCGACCACAGTGACCAGGCTGTCGCCGTACGGGACCGGGGGTGGAGTGGGCCGCGTGCCGCCGTACGGGATGCCGGGTCAGACCCGCTCGGGTTCGGGGAGCGGAGGAGTGCTTTCGAGGGTCCTGGCCTTGGCTTTGGCGGTTTCGCGGAGACCGTCCCAGGTGAAGATCATGAGTGCGACCCAGACGATGGCGAAACCGATCCAGCGGCTCGGCGGCATCGCCTCGCGGGCGATGAACACCCCGGCGAGGAACTGCAGGACGGGCGCGATGTACTGAAGCAGGCCGATCGTGGTGAGCGGCACACGGAGGGCCGCCGAGGTGAACAGGATGAGCGGGATGGCCGTGACGATCCCGGATGCCACGATCAGAGTCGTGTGAGCGGCCCCGTGGTCTCCGAAGGTCGACGCGCCCTGGCCGTAGAGGAAGGCGATGTATCCGAGCGCGGGGATGACCAGGAAGAGCGTCTCGACCGCGAGGCTTTCGGCGGCGCCGACTTGGGCCACCTTCTTGACCAAGCCGTAGGTGCCGAAGGTCGCCGCGAGGATCAGGGCGATCCATGGCGGTCTGCCGTAGTCCACCGTCAGCACCAGTACGGCGACGGCACCGAGGCCGACCGCCGCCCACTGCCACGGACGCAGCCGCTCACGGAAGACCACCACACCGAAGAGGATGCTGACCAGCGGGTTGATGAAGTACCCGAGGGAGCTTTCCACGACTCTGTCGGTGTTGACACCGTAGATGTAGACGCCCCAGTTGACGGAGATGATGAGGGCGGCCAGTGCGAGCAGGCCGATGGTGCGCGGTCGGCTGAGGAGTTCGCGCACCCAGGACCAGTGTCGGCGTAGGGCCAGAATGGCGATGACCACCAGGAGGGACCAGGCGATCCGATGGGCCAGGATCTCCACGGCGCCGGAGGGCTTTAGAAGCGGCCAGTAGAGCGGGAAGAGCCCCCACATGCCGTATGCGGCGGCGCCGTACAGCACCCCCCGCTGGGACTCACGCATCGTTCACTTTCATAGGATGATTCTGCGTCTTCAGCATGTTTCACGACAAATTAGATCTAGTCTTGAGATTTATTAAGGAATACTAAACAGTCCGGCGGGGTTGTCGCCCTACGCTGGGGCGTCTGCCACAGTGGGGCGTGGAGGTGGCACCATGGGCTGGCTGTTTGGACGTGACAAGACCCGAATGATCTCTGCGGAGGAGGCACTCCCCGGACGGGATGAGAGCATCCCCGTGCCCGCACGGCACGCCGTCCTGGACGCCCCTCTTGCCCCACCGTACCCGGACGGGACAGAGATAGCCGACTTCGGGCTCGGCTGTTTCTGGGGGGCTGAGCGCATCTTCTGGCGGACCAAGGGCGTGGTCTCCACCCTCGTCGGATATGCCGGTGGATACACCCCTAACCCCTCATATGAAGAAGTGTGCAGCGGGCGGACGGGCCACACCGAGGTCGTCCGGGTCGTCTACGACCCCGCGCAGGTTTCGTACGGCGAGCTGCTCCGCGTCTTCTGGGAGGCACACGACCCCACCCAGGGCATGCGCCAGGGCAACGACGTCGGCACCCAGTACCGTTCCGCGATCTACACCCACTCCCCGGAACAGCAGGAGCAGGCCCTCGCGTCAAGGGACTCCTACCAGAAGGTCCTCAACGACGCCGGCTACGGCGACATCACCACAGAGATCGCCAAAGCGGGTGAATTCTATGCAGCTGAGGACTATCACCAGCAATATCTGCACAAAGTGCCCAACGGCTACTGCGGCATCGGCGGTACGGGCGTGAGCTGCCCCGTCGGCCTCACCACCGGCGAAGCCTGATCCACATCCGGCTGTGTCGAAGCCCGGTTAGGGGGTCACTGCGCCTGCACTCGGAATATGGCAGCGGCACTGGTCAGCCTCTCCGTTGGAGGAGGAGGGTGACGAAGCCCAGGATTCCCCGGTAGCCGTGCAGCCACATGGCGCGGTGCTCCAAGGCGGCCGCGCGGGCTGTTTCGGCGTCCGGGCCGGGGTTCTCGTTGGCCCAGCGCAGCAGGGTCCCCGTCCAGGACCATTCGTAGTCGTCCCATTCGGATAGGTCACTGGTGTACGCATAGACCGTGTCGAAGCCGGCGGACTCGGCGACGGCGACGGTACCCGCCAGATCGAGGTACTCCGAGGGCTCGGTGCCCAGCCGGGTGAGCGCCTCCGGCGTCGGCTCCCGCTCCCAGAAACCCTCGCCGATGAGCGCCAGCCCATTCGGCCGCAGGTAGCGCCGTACGCGTTCGACGGTGGGGCGCAGACCGCCGAACGCGTGCGTCGCCCCGACGCAGACCACCAGGTCGTATCGCTCGGCCACCGGGAAATCCTCGGCCGACCTCTTGTGCAGCCGAATGCGCTCCCAGACGCCCTGGATCTCCGCGTGCCCCTCGGCCGTGTTGAGCGCGTCGGCGGAGATGTCGACGCCGTCGGCGGTCGCGTCCTCGTACAGCGCGAGCGCACGCAGCGTCCAGGATGCCTCGCCGCAGCCCAGATCCAGGATTCTCGCCCCTTCCGGTAGCCGGGCCCGGCGCAGCAGCCGGGTGACCTGTGCGCCGGAGACGGGTGCGGCGATGGGATGGTCTCGATGAGCGAGATGGCTGATGAACTGGCGTTCCATGGAATCAATCAGTACATGTTTTAGATCCCCAACGGCTACTGCGGCCTCGGCGTCGCGTGTCCGATTGGAGCCGTCCATGTCCGGTAGGGACCGGGAAGAGCGCATATCGTTACGATCATGCTTCCTGCGTACCGTCGAATCCATCTCCGGCTGATGGCGGAGGCCCCACCCGAGAACAGCGGTGCCATCGCTGCCGAGCTGGTGCGCGTGCTTGGTGAATATGGCGAGGTGACGGTCACAGAGGACGGCCCCTACTGGAAGATACCGGAGCATCTTGAGTTCAACGCGGAGTTGATTCCGAGAGGCGGTACCGCCGAGTGCTTCGACGATCTGAGTAAGGGGAGCGGCTGGACGGGCACGGGCGACGACGGCCGTGTCTGGAACCGGGCGGAAGAGGATTTCCTGCATCCCGCTCTGCGCTGGGCCTCGCTCGACGCGCTGGAGGCGCCGTTCCCGCCGCGATTCAACGCGGATGACCTGGTTATCATTCGAGACTGTCAGACGGCTCGGGATGGAAAACTGGTCGGAGTGGAGGCGACCGTGGTCGGCTTCTCGCCCCCGTCGCCCGATGTATGGGAGTACCTGGTGCTTCCGGTCGGCCGAGAGCTTGTCGAGGACTTCGCAGAGCACGAGTTGGCGCCCACCGGGCGTCGTACGGAGGCCGCCGGCGAACCGATGCGGATCAGCGTCGGCCGGGACGGCGAGATCACCGGCGTTTCCCAGCCGCCGACTCGCTGACAGCCGTCCCTCCGGAAGCGGCGGCTTCGTGTCATCGGCTCTCGGCGTGGAAGCCTCTCACATCCCCGTCCTGGTGAGAAAGCCGACGATGCGGGTGTTGAGATCGGCGGCCTCGTGCCATGGCATCGCGTGGTGGGAGAGGGGCAGCACCGCGGTCTCCGCGTGTGGCAGGAGGCGCCGGACGGCGGATGCGACACGGTGATGGGCGTGGGTCCTGCCGCGCCCGGCGAGGAGCACCAGGGTCGGTGTCGTGAATGCGCGCAGCTGGTCCGGCTTTGGCCGCTTCCCGATCACATACTTCACGTCGGGAAACCGCACAGTCAGGTCGTACAGCCGTAGCCAGGTGGGGTCGAATTCCAGGCCGCCGGTCTCCCAGGCCAGGAAGGCCCGCGAGCGAGAGGCGGTCGGCTTGATGAGGGCCGGTAGCGCGTGTGCCAGGTAGTTCACCCGGAAGCCGCCGAAACAGTGCGACGGGTCGAGGAGAACGAGTTGCCTGACCCGCCCCGGTGCGTGGAGGCCGTAGGTCAGGGAGAGCCACCCGCCGTAGGAGTGCCCGCATATGGCGGTGCTCTCGATCCCGAGCCCGTCGAGCACCCCGTCCAGCCAGCCGAGCAGGTCGGGGACCGTACGAGGAGGACGCTCACCCCGGATGCTCCGCCCCGGCTCGCCGATGCGGTCCACGGCGTACACCCGATGCCGGCGCGCGAGCTCGCCGACGTTGGCGAACCAGATCGTCGCGGTGGTGCCACCGCCGTTCAACAGGATCAGCGGCGGGCCGTCCACGGGCCCGCACGCGTTCACCCGCGTCACGCCGTACGCCGACGGCAGGTCGATCGGCTCGACCTGGACCGGCCAGCGCTCCAGCACCGCGTCATAGGCGGCGAGAAAGGCCGTGCTCGCGCCATGGCCGTTGTCGGACATGCCTCACCTCGACAATTGGCTCGCCCAGCGAGAATCTCGATGAGCAAGATATTGTCATAATAGGTGCGGCAGTGAGGATGCGGAAGGTGGCCGACGACGTGCACGACCAGGACGCCGGAATGCGGGTGGTGCATCTGCTGCGCGCCATCACCGTGGAACTCGACCAGCTTGGGGCGAGGTTCGCCGCCCGGCACGCTCTCCACCCGACCGACGTGCGCGCGCTCATCTGCCTCCTGGACGCCGCTCGTACGGGCGAGCCCGCCACCCCGGGAACGTTGGGAGCGCGCCTCGGTCTCAACTCCGCCGGCACCACGGCGCTGGTCGACCGTCTGGAGAAACTCGGTCATGTACGCCGGGAACGCGACAGCCGAGACCGCCGACGCGTGCTGCTTAACGTGGATGAGAGCGCCGTCACCCTCGGATGGAGCTTCTTCGGCCCGCTCATCCACGAGGTCGTCGCCGTCATGGGACGGTTCGACGCCGCGGACCAGGCGACCATCGAGCGTTTCCTGACAGACGTACACGAGACTGTCACCCAGCAGCGAACCTGCCAGGAGTAGTAACCGTTGCTGAGCACAATGCCGATCAAGTGAGTCCGCTTACCTTCGTTCTTGCCCAAGCAGCCGAAGGGGATCCTGTAGCGCAGCCTCACGGTGAGCTGACGACTTGGCAGGACGGCGCGTCGACATCTTCTGCTCAGAACGTATTCTGACTTATGCTGGTGGAGTGAGCATTAGCCATGCGGACGCTGTCACCTTCTCTGATTTGTCCAGGAATCCCCGAGCTGTCGCCGAACGAGCAGCGCGTCTGGGGCGAGTACGCGTTACGCATCGCGATGCCCCGGACTTCTACCTGACTGCGGCAGATCGCGAGGAGGAGCGCGACCGAACTTTGGCGACGGCGTCCCGCCTGTTCCTCGCCTTGATCAAACATGATCCGACCGCGCATGCCCTGGTCATAGCCATGCCGGAGGTTTTCCCCTGGGTGCGCCACCTTTCTCCGGCCGAGCTACGTGCTTTCACGCTCGAGCTGGTCGAGGCGCTCTCCGACGCCGCAGAGTTGGACGTCGATGCCACCAGCCAAGAGGTCATTGCAGGCTGGCGGGCAACTGCACGGATCAAGGCCGATCCCGCACAGTACGCTGAGGCCCGCAAACCGACGAGTGGTGACTTCGGCCCGGTAGAGGTCTCGGTATGAGCCCGAAGCGTGGAAATCGGGTTACAGTGCCACCGCTGGATAGCGAGTGGGACGTTCGGTTTGGCACCAGCGACGCGGTCAGGGGCTGGGAAGAGTTATGCCGGCATGCCCTGGCCAATACGCGCCATACTGCGTGCTGATCCCCGCTCACGCGGCAAGCCACGACCGTCAACATCGCCTCCGCGGAGATCTTGCCGTTCATCGCCACAACGGAAAGGACCTTGAGCAATGGGAGTTCGAGGTCACCAGCGGTGGACGTGTCCGCTACGCCATTGACGACATCACCCGCACCGTATGGGTTGTCCATGCATCGCCGCGACACCCGAAGGACACAGAGTAGACGGTGAGAACGGCGATTCGAAGGTGATCATCACGCTGGTGCCCAAGCCTGCGGGATCCCTCTCCAAACCGCTTTCGCAAACTCGAACCCGAGGTTCCTTCACTACGACTCAAGAGCGGAATCGACCTGAGGCCGTACGACCGGCAGGTGATGTCTGAAGCGAAGTGTCACTTGGGGCGGACACGGCGGCTGGGTATCGTCACGCGGGATGTCGGCCACGTCGGGACCTGTAGACGGTGAACGTCCGGGTCGGCCCATGTGGGGTCGACCCGGACGTTCACTATCGGGCCAGGGCTATCGGCTGAGGTCGAACCGGTCGAGGTTCATGACCTTGGTCCAGGCCGCGACGAAGTCGGTGACGAACTTCTGCTTGGCGTCGTCGCTCGCGTAGACCTCGGCGAGCGCGCGCAGCTCGGAGTTCGATCCGAAGACGAGGTCGGCCCGGCTGCCGGTCCACTTGACCTCGCCGGTGGCGTCGTCGCGTCCCTCGAAGGTATTCGCGTCCGCCGACGTCGCCGTCCACGTCGTGCCCAGGTCGAGCAGGTTGACGTAGAAGTCGTTGGTCAGCGACCCCGGGGTGGCGGTGAAGACGCCGATCGGCGACTGCTGGTGGTTCGCGCCGAGGACGCGGAGGCCACCGACGAGGACCGTCAGCTCGGGCGCGCTAAGGGTCAGCAGGTTCGCCCGGTCGATCAAGAGGTACTCGGCCGGCAGCCGGACGCCCTTCCCGAGGTAGTTGCGGAAGCCGTCGGCGACCGGTTCGAGCGCCGCGAACGACTCGACGTCGGTCTGCTCCTGCGACGCGTCGGCGCGGCCGGGCGTGAAGGGGACCTCCACGTCGAAGCCGGCGTTCTTGGCGGCCTGCTCGACGCCCGCACCTCCGGCGAGCACGATCAGGTCGGCGAGGGAGACCTGCTTGCCGTCCGTCTGGGCGGCGTTGAAGGCCTCCTGGATCCCCCGCAGGGTGCGCAGCACCGTCGCAAGCTGGTCGGGGTCGTTGACCTCCCACCCGCTCTGCGGCTCCAGGCGGATACGCGCGCCGTTGGCGCCGCCCCGCTTGTCGCTGCCGCGGAAGGATGAGGCCGACGCCCACGCGGCGGACACCAGCTGGGACACCGACAGGCCGGAAGCGAGAACCTTGCTCTTCAGCGCCTTGACGTCCTCGGCGTCGACGAGCTCGTGCGTCACCGCGGGGATGGGGTCCTGCCACAGGAGCGTTTCGGCCGGGACCTCAGGGCCAAGGTACCGGGCGATCGGGCCCATGTCGCGGTGGGTCAGCTTGAACCAAGCCCGGGCGAAGGCGTCCGCGAGCTCCTCGGGGTGGTCGAGCCAGCGCCGGGTGATCTGCTCGTAGACCGGGTCCACGCGGAGCGAGAGGTCGGTCGTGAGCATCGTCGGGGCGTGGCTCTTCGCCGAGTCGTGGGCGTCGGGTACGGTGCCCGTGCCGGCGCCGTCCTTCGGCCGCCACTGGTTCGCGCCCGCGGGGCTCTTGAACAGCTCCCACTCGTAGCCGTACAGGATCTCCAGGAAGCTGTTGTCCCAGGTGATCGGGGTGTTCGTCCAGATCCCCTCAAGACCGCTGGTGATCGTGTCGCCACCCTTGCCGGTACCGAAGGTGCTCTTCCAGCCAAGGCCCTGCTGCTCGATCGGAGAGCCCTCGGGCTCGGCGCCGACGTGGTCCGCGGGGCCGGCGCCGTGGGTCTTGCCGAAGGTGTGACCACCCACGATCAGGGCGGCCGTCTCCTCGTCGTTCATCGCCATCCGGCGGAACGTCTCACGGATGTCGCGGGCCGCGGCGAGCGGGTCCGGGTTGCCGTTCGGGCCCTCCGGGTTGACGTAGATGAGCCCCATCTGTACCGCACCGAGCGGGCTCTCCAGCTCCCGGTCACCGGTGTAGCGCTCGTCGCCGAGCCAGGTGCTTTCTGGACCCCAGTAGACGTCCTCGTCGGGCTCCCAGACGTCCGCGCGACCGCCGGCGAAGCCGAAGGTCTCAAAGCCCATCGACTCCAGGGCGACGTTGCCGGTGAGGATCATGAGGTCGGCCCAGGAGAGCTTCTGGCCGTACTTCTTCTTGACCGGCCAGAGCAGGCGGCGGGCTTTGTCGAGGTTTCCGTTGTCCGGCCAGCTGTTGAGCGGCGCGAAGCGCTGCTGACCGGCCCCGCCACCGCCGCGGCCGTCGCTGATCCGGTACGTGCCCGCGCTGTGCCAGGCCATCCGGATCATGAACGGGCCGTAGTGGCCGAAGTCGGCGGGCCACCAGTCCTGCGAGGTCGTCAGCACCTCCGCGATGTCCCGCTTCACGGCGGCGAGGTCGAGGGTCTTGAACGCCTCGGCGTAGTCGAACTCCTCACCGAGGGGGTTGGCCACGGCGGGGTTCTTGGCAAGAATCTTCAGGTTGAGCCGCTCAGGCCACCACTGGCGGTTTCCGCCACCCTGAGTCGGGTGCGGGGCCCGTCCGTGCGCGACCGGGCAGCCGCCGCCCTCGGTCTTCGCACCTTCGACTATTGGATCATGTTTCTCAGACATGGGAATCCTTCCGAGTGGTGGAACAATTGGGGCATAAGCCCCAATAGATGACCTCGGCCTCATCGATCGAGAAGCCCCGGTCGTCGGACGCGGTCAGACAGGGCGCCTCGCCGACCGCACAGTCGACATCGGTGACGACACCGCACGATCGGCAGACGAGATGGTGATGGTTGTCCCCGACGCGGCCTTCGAACAGGGCCGGGCTGCCGGGAGGCTCGATGCGACGGATGAGCCCCACCGCGGTAAGCGCGTGCAGGGCCTCATATACGGCTTGAAGCGAGATATGACCTACGCGATCGCGTACTCCCGAGGCGATCGCCTCGACGCCGAGGTGGTCACCGTTGCGGACGGTCTCGAGCAGCGCGACGCGGGCAGCCGTCACCCGCAGTCCCACACTGCGCAGGTCGTCGGCGGTGGTCGGAGCCTGGGGTCCGGTCATTGCCCCAACCTACCCGCCTAAACACGAACCATGCAAAATAACGACTTGTCCAAGTTTATTGCGATGTGGGCTGGTCGGCCGGGCATGGGCTTGGGGTTTGCCCTGGTCAGGGGTTCCGATGGCGGTGCGTACGGCGGAGCGAGGGACGGAGGCGTCGTTGGCCGACCTCGTCGCCGCTCGTTTCGACGTGTTCACTTCAGGAGTGGTACGGGGCAAGCCGGCGAAGTCGCCGACCGAGAAGGCCGGACTGTTCGGGGGCTTGAGTGGCTGGGGCAGGCACAGGCCGTACCGGAGTCGGTCGGCGAACTCGTAGGCCGAGGTTCCAGTAGGCGGATGACGCCATGTCTCAACGGTCCCGCCGCTATCACGGATCAGCGGCGGCCCTCACGTCACCTGTTCGCCCCTGCCTGGCTCACCGAGCTTCTATGGAGTCGTCGATGACCTGGACCGTTGGGTCGCTCTCGGTTCGTTCGGGCGCATGGCTCACGCCTCAGTCGTATGTCACCTCATCGCGACTGTTCGACGGCAACTCATCAAAACTGTGAAGTACAACCCTTGCCGAGCTCTTGATTTGTGATCCACCCCTGTCAGAATGGCGTACATAACCAGTCAAGTTCATAGTTGGGAAGCGGGAAACAGGTGGTGTTAAGGAGGGTTTCCTGCTGAAGGGAGCATGAAGTGACTACGCGGCGAGTGCGTCTCACGGTGCTGGCGACGTTCATAGCCGGCTTGCTCACGGTATTCAGTGGAATAGCCAATGCGGAAGCCAGTCAAGGATACGCCGTCAGGGATGAGGGGCCATTCATCACACAACCCGGCTGTGAATCCTTTAGAGCCTGGATCCACAACCCGCCGAAGTACATCGCCGAGGATCCCTGCTTCCAGCGTGTTGGCGGCCCTCGCCATGGTTACTGGTACTTCCGCTTGGTGTACTCCATCGATTCGGAATCCTAGAAACCGATCCCACATTCCCGTCGCGCGGCAGCGTAGGGCGTGCCCTGGTAGAGAGCTTCAAATCTGCGCGTGTCATGCGTTCTCATCATCGATGTGGGCGCCTTGATTCTTGACTAAACATCTGAAATACGGAAAGACTCCCCCGAAGGGAATACCAAGTGACTGCACGAAAATTGCGTCTAGCGGTACTGGCAACCCTTATGGTCAGCATGTTCACGGTAAGCAGCGGCATCGCGAACGCGGACGCCGCCTGGACTTACAGATCGAGGGTTGTGGGACCATACAGCACCTTCGCGGCATGTGACTGGGACAGGTACTGGCTGCACTATCCGCCAGAAAGTTCCACCGGCTCCTGCTATCAGGACACAGGTGGCTGGTACTTCGTCAACATATATTCCATCGATTAGAATTCGCCGATCAGGTCGGCTGCGATGCTACGGAACATCGAGTTTCGTCAATGTCTTGCGTATTAGGCTTGCGAGTTGCTGGTTGAGCCAGCCTCCCAGCTGAAGGGCGGGTGAAATGGATAGACAGCGAGTACGTCTGGCGCTACTGGCGGCAAGCATGATCGGATTTCTCGCGGTATCCGGTGGTGTCGCCAATGCGGCATCCGGTCCCATCTATGCAACCAGGTATGAAGGGCCATTCGCCACGCAGGCAGCCTGTGAATCCTATCGGGCTTGGATTCACGATCCGCCGTGGTACATCGCTCAGCACCCCTGCTGGCAGCGGACTGGCGGTGCCGACCACGGCAAGTGGTTCTTCACCCTGCTGTACGACATCAGATAAGCAGCCGGGTTTCAAACTCGACTTCATCATGGTGCGTTACCCCGGCTCACCAGAGGCCGTGATAGGTGAGGTTCACCGCCAAGGTGGCCACTGCCAGGGAGAAGAACACGGACCAGAAGCGGAAATCGTAGTCACGGGCTCGTAGGTGGGCACCGAACGCGCCAAGGAAGTACAGCACCAGGCCGGCGGCGGCCAGCGTGCCCAGCAACGGGACGACAAGCCCGACGAGCAGCCCCAGCGAGCCGGCCGCCAGCAGCGCACCCAGGAAGGGGAGCCAGGACCAAGGCACGCGCATCTTCTTCGCCTGGGCCTTGGGGGTCGGGTGGCCGGTCAAGTTGGCGAAGGCGACCCAGCCGTTGGCGGCCGAAGCGAGGACGGTGACCACGAGATAGACGGCGAACACGAAGATTTCCTTGTCTCTGTGAGGTTGTCCGCCTCACGGACGGGACAGGGCTCCAAAGAGTGACGGATCCTCCTGTGGTATGGGTCACATCTCGACGCCGGTCAGTTTCTCCGGGTTGCTGACCACGTGCACCGTCTCGATCGCTCCGTCCAGCAGATGCAATGTGATCGCCAGCACCGGGCTGCGTCCCGAGTAGACGACGATCCCCGGGCCGCCGTTGACCTGGAGTACCTGCGCGTGTGAGCCGTCGGGTCTGCGCTTGGAGAGAATGACGATCGCGCGGGCCACGTACTCGTACCCGTGAATCGGCTTGCGGGGCGCGCCGGTGATACCACCGCCGTCGCTCACCATCGTCACGTCCGGCGCCAACACCTCCATCAGGGACTTCAGGTCGCCGCCGAGACAGGCGGCCAGGAACCGTTCGGTGACCTGCCGTTTGGTCGCCTCATCGGTGTCGTAGCGGCGACGGCGGGCCTCGACCGCCTTCTTGGCGCGGTGCGCGACCTGCCGTACCGAGGCGTGGTTGCGCCCGAGCAGGCGCGCTGTCTCCAGATGGCTGTAGCCGAAGGCCTCACTCAGCACGAACACCGCGCGTTCCATGGGTGACAGCGTCTCCAGCACGAACAGCATCGCGGTCGACACCGAATCGGCGAGCACCGCGCTCTCGGCGACATCCGGGCCGGTGAGCAGCGGCTCCGGCAGCCACGGGCCGACGTAGTGCTCTCGCCGTACCTGCGCGCTGCGAAGCCGGTCGATCGCCAGCCGGGTGGCCACCCGGACCAGGTAGCCTTCCGCGTCCACGACCGTCGCCACGTCGACGCGGCTCCAGCGCAGCCAGGCGTCCTGCACCACGTCCTCGGCTTCGGTGACACTGCCCAGCACCCGGTACGCCACCGCGTGCAGCAGTCCGCGATGTTCGGAGAACGTCCGCTCGGCCGACACGGGTTTCAGCGTTGGGGGGTGGGGAGGCGGTCGTAGCGGGAGAGTTGGCGGGTGCCGAAGGACCAGTGGGCGGTTTGGCGGAAGCGGGGGTCGTTGTGGAGTTCGAGGGCGTTGCCGTAGCTCTTCTTGTTCTGCACCAGCCAGATGCGGGTGAGGCCGGTGAGCGCCTGGCGGAGGCGGTCGGGGGGGAGTTCGCCGAAGAAGGTGTCGGCGTGGAGGGTGCGGGTGTCGAGCCCCGCGACGGAGTCGGGGTAGGGCAGGACCGACATCCAGTTGCCGGCGGGCACGTAGAGGACGGCGTCGCCGGGGCGGGCGTGGTCGCGGAGGGCGTGGGCGAGGGCGCGTAGATCGTCGGGTCTGGTGCCGGGTTCTCTGATGACGGCGTGGGCGGGGCCCACGAATCCGGCGATCAGTGCGAGCAGGACCACCGGCACCAGGTAGGCCGGTGCGCGGCGGGTGACCCAGGTGACGGTACGGGTGACTCCGGCTCCGGCGGCGAGCGCCAGCGCGCCCACGCAGTACAGGACGTAGCGCGGGTAGAAGATCGGCTGCACGGTGAGGGAGATGGCGACCATCAGGCCGATCGGGAGCACCAGCCAGGGAAGGGCGACGGTGCGGACCGTCGGGGTGAGCGGCACGCACAGTCCGATGACGGCGAGTGCCAGGACCGTCCAGATCACCACGGGGTTTCCGCCGAAGACCAGCCAGCGCAGGTGCCGGATCGTGCCGAGGTCGGGCCGGGGAAGCCAGGAGATCAAGCCGACCTGACTCCGGGCGGCCAGGGCGAGCGGGGCTGCGAGCGCACAGGCGGTGCCGGCCGCGAGGAACCAGCGGGACCAGACTCCCTCCTGGCGCCGCCGGAGCAGGACGGCCGCATGGGCGGGCAGGATGAACAGGGCGTAGAGGTGCAACCAGGACGCCACTCCCAGCATGAGCGCGTAACCCGCCCATGGCCGTACCCGCTTCGGATCCTGCTCGACGGTGACCACGAGCAGGTAGGTGGCACCGATGACCAAGGCGGTGACCAGGGCGTACTGGCGGGCCTCCTGGGCGTAGCGGCTGACCATGGGGAGCAGGGCGTAGATGAGGCCGGCGCACAGGCCTGTGGTGGTGGAGTCGATTCTGCGGCCGAGGGCGGCCAGGATTCCGGCGGTCGCCGCGGTGGCGATCACCGAGGGCAGCCGGGTGACGATCTCGCCGGTGCCGCCGAGCCAGATGACGCATTTCAGCAGGACGTAGTAGAAGGCGTGCGCCAGATCCATGTGCTGCAGGATCGTCGGCAGGTCCGACCAGGGGCGGCCGGCGATCGAGACGGACACCCCTTCGTCGGCCCAGTAGGACACGGCGTCTATCCGCCACAGGCCGAGGGCCAGGGCCACCGCGGCCGGCATCAGCACGATCAGCGTGGAAGCGCGAGGCGCCCGGATTCTCAACGTTCCCCCGAGTCATACGGGCGCACGGGCGGCCGGCGTCTTCTCACCCCACGAGACGACGTCGCTCGTTGTCGTGACCTATCGGAAAGATCACAAGCACCCCTTTAGGTAAGGATACTGACGTTGCTTGACATGAATCGGCTGAACTCTGTGAGTGGCATATTCATGTCGTGGAAGCCTCGCGATCTGAATTCGGTCCCAATGACGGTCTGGCTGTCAAAGTCGGCGTTGCCCCGCACATCGCGAGTATCGGTGAGCGAGCAGCGGTGAGTAGCCCGCCCGCGAAGTGCGTCCTGAAGCGCTACGTGACGATGCTGCAGCACTTTTCCACGCTGTGAAGTCCACCACTGAGTACGACGAATCCGGAGGCTGCTTCAGAACCAACGAAATATGGGCCTGAGCTGCGGTAAGGCGGTGTCTCGTGGTGGATCTGCCGAGGGGTACATGGTGAATCTGCCGCAATGGTCGTGGTGGATCTGCCGCGTGATCCATGGTGGATTCGCCGGTTCACACGGGGCCGTGGAAGAAAGAAGAGAAGCAGGAGAGGCGGTCACCTGATGGGGAAGGTGACCGCCTCTGGGAGGTCTCGGCCTGAGGAGGGTGCGGGACTCAGGTCGAGATCAGGGTGTCAGCAGGGGAGCTTGATCTTCGAGGCGTTCTCGGCGACCTTGGGCAGGGAGTCGGCGAGGCTGACCTTGATGACGGCGGAGCCGTTCTTGGCGCCCTTGGGGACGGTGAAGGTCTGCTCTTTGCCGTCAGGCTTCCGTTGGCTGTGCTGCACGTCCTTCCCGTGTACATACTGCTCTCCGAGGTAGCGGTAGGTCTGCTTGTCGAAGACGAGCTGGGATTTGACGCCCCTGTCGTCGACCATGCCGAGGGCGAAGCCCGGCCGCCCGGCGGCGTCTGTGGCGTTCGCGTCGACCTCGATGCCGTCGATCTCTTGGGCGAGCTGGAGGAGGGCGGCGGTCAGCTTGGGGTTGAGTACGGCTTGGTTGACGAGCGTCTGGATGGCACCCCAGTACCGGAGTCTCTTGGGTATCGCGGTGTACTTCGCCCCCTCCGCCTGGACCTTGGCTCGCAGTGCGTTCAATTCGGTCGGCCAGTCCGCGAGCTTCCCGGCTTGGGCGCTGTCGTCTACGGGCTTGGTGCAGGTGGGAATGTGCAGCGTGTCGTGGGTTCCGCCGCGCTCGGCGGGGACGGCCAGCCCCGGTAGCTCGATCTTGGGGGTTGTCTCGCGGACCAGGGACGGCTTTCTTCCGGTCACCGGGGTCCAGCGTTCCTCCGTGGCGTCCACCTGCTTGCCGCCCTTCGGCGACTGCCAGTAGGAGGTGGTGCGGAGCTCGGTGTGGAGGTACTGGTCCGGACGGGGGTTGAGCGTGTCGTTCAGCGCGGTCTGCGCGGCCATCTTCAGGATCTGCTGGGCGTTGGCAGGCGGAGCGGCGAGGATGCCGCCGATGCCCCCCTGATCGGCCGATCCTCCCATCCCGACCTGGACGACGATGACTCCGCCGACCATCGCCGCGGCGAGGCCGCCGGCCAGGCCCAGCCGCAGGCCGTACCGGCGCAGAGGGGAGGTCCGCCGCTTCGACGCGTGTGTCTGCCGGAGCAGCAGGGCCCGGGAGCCGGAAAGCTCCTTGGCGGACGCTTCCGGGATATCCGACCAAAGCGTCTTCAGCTCGGTCATGTCATTCATCGTCGTTCTCCTTGAGGGCGTCGAGGCCCAGTGAGCGCCGGACTTTGGTCCGGGCCCGGTTGAGCCGGGATCGCACGGTGCCGAGCGGGATGCCCAGAGCCCCCGCGACCTCTTCGTAGGTGAGTTCGGCCCAGGCCACGAGCAGCAGCACGTCCCGGTCGCCCTGTTTGAGGCCGGCGAGCGCGGTGACGAGTGGCTTGTTCACGGCCAGGGTGGTGAGGTTGTCCTCGACCAGGCCGCCGGTGATCTCGGCGGGGTGGACGCCGCTGCGCACGTACGCGCGGTAGCGGGCGATCTCGCGGCGGCGGCGTTTGCCGATCACGTTGGAGGCGATGCCGTACAGCCAGGGCCGGGCGTCGGTGTGGTCGAGGTGGTATTTGTGTCGGTGCTGGAACGCCGAGAGGAATGTCTCGGACACCACGTCTTCGGCTGAGTCGGGGCCGAGTCGGCGGGCCGCGTACCGGTGGAGCTGCGGTGCGTGCCGGTCGAAGATCTCCGCGAAGGTCTCAGGCTCCTGCCACGACCGCCGGATCAGGTCCGTGTCGGTGTCTTCAACGATCGTGGGCATAGGTTGTTCGCTCCTTCATGCGGTGCCTTCCGAAGCGTTTGGCGGGGATGTCGGACACCGGGTAATTACCGCTGCGCCCGGGATTGGTTCACGGCAGGAGATATTCCGTTGAGTGGTTTCAGGCCGTCTGATACGACTTACCAGGATCTGGCGGCAAAGGGATGGACGGTGGAGCTGTGCTAACCGGTGACCTGGTACGACTCCGGACGCTGGGTCCGGCGGACTATGCGACCCGGTGGCGCTGGGACAACGATCCCGAGGTGATGCGCTGGCTGGACGACGGTCACCCCGAACCCTTCGCGGAAGCGGTCGCCCGTTTTGAGAGGCAAGACCCGAACTCCTACGCGAACGTGAGCTTCGGGATCGAGCCCCGCGAGGAAGAGCGGCTGATCGGTTTCGTCCGGCTGCGCGACGCCGAGCCGGAGACGGGCAACGCCGAACTCGACATCTATCTCGGCGAGCGCGACGTCTGGGGGCGCGGCTACGCGACGGACGCGATGCGGGTGATCTGCCGATACGGCTTCGACAAGATGCGCCTGCACCGGATCACGCTCTGGGTGGCCGCAGGAAACGCCGCAGCCCGCCGCGTCTACGAGAAGGTCGGTTTCGTCGAGGAAGGCCGGGCTCGGGAGGCCTTCCGGCGCGACGGACGATGGTACGACTCGATCCTGATGGGGCTGCTGGAGTCCGATTTCATCCGCTGACCGCGTCAGCCGTCCGACCCGACAAAAGACCCGATAAGAGTAGACAGTGCAAGAAGTTTCCTCCCCGGCCCCGGCCCGTCCCGGCGCTCAGCCGATGTTCATCATCGGGGCTGCGGCGCTGTGGGGTACGGCGGGTACGGTCGGGGCTTTCGCCCCGGATTCCGCGACTCCGTTGTCGATCGCCGCGGCCCGGCTGGTCATCGGCGGGCTGCTGCTGGCGTTTCTGGCCGGCGGCACGATCGCCGCGACTCGGGCCGCGCCGTTGCCGATGATCAGTACGGCGATCGCGGCGGCGGCCTACCAGGCCTGCTTCTTCTGGTCGGTGAGCCGGACCGGGGTGGCGGTCGGCACCGTGGTGGCGCTGGGCAGCGGACCGGTTTTCACCGGTCTCATCACCTGGTTCGCCGACCGGCGGCGGCCGAGCGGCCGGTGGCTGGCGGCGACGTCGGCCGCCGTACTCGGCTGTGTGGTGCTGACCCTCGGCGGCGCGGTGGGGGAGGTGGATCCGGCGGGGGTGCTGATCGCGCTGCTCGCCGGCTTGGTCTACGCGTTCTACGCGGTGGTGGCCGCCCACATGATCGCCAAGGGTGTCCCGTCGAGCACGATGATGGGGGTGATGTTCGGCGGCGCCGGGGTGGTGATGCTCCCGGTGCTGGCGCTCAGCGATCTGAGCTGGCTCGGCGAGCCGAGCGGGCTGGCGGTCGCCGGCTACCTGGGCTGCGCCACGACGGCGCTCGCCTGTTTCCTGTACGGCCGGGGACTGCGTTCCACCCCGGTGGCCACCGCGTCCACGCTCACCCTGGCCGAGCCGGGGGTCGCGGCCGTGCTCGGGGTGGCGGTGCTGGGTGAGCGGCTCGGCGCGGTCTCCTGGGCCGGGATGGCGTTGCTCGGCGTGAGTCTGGCGCTGCTCGCCGTACGAAGATCGACATAGGGGAGGGTTGCACTGAACCGGGGAGTGTCGTCACAATCGCGGCCATGCACGGCGACCCAGTGCCGGATACCTATGTATATGTGACTGAAGAGGGCGTCGCCCGGCATTATGCCGACGGCAGCGTGGACGCTTTGGCGTGGGAGGACGTCGTCGAGGTCCGGGTGCAGGCCGCCGAGGACTCCGGGCCGGATGTCCTGGTGGTGCTGCTCGACCGAGACGGGCAGGTCTGCGTGGTGCCGCAGTCGGCGACGGATGCGTCGTTCTTCACCCGGTTGCGCTATCTCCCGGAGTTCGATCCGGATCGGCTGGCCGCGGTGGTCGCGGACGCCGACGACATCCAGACCGTCGTCTGGCGGAGCCCGGAGCCGCCCTCGCCGCGGATGGGCCGGGACTTCGACTGAGGCGTAGGGCAGAACTCTGGAACGGTCAAGAGGGTTGCCGAAATCAGGACAGTCCTCATGTGGACATCGTCTCTCTCTGTTTCGGGTCGTAACAGGATGTACCATCCCAGAAGAAATTGGTCGCCTCGTGTCAACCACTGGAGGCGGTGGGGAGTCGGTTAACTGTTGGGCGTCACGCGTGGGAAGGGTGGGTCTCGCGTGCATGGGTCCGAAGTTGTGGGGTTGTCCCCTGCATTAGGGCGTTATAACCGGGTGTCGACCGTTGGAACGAGCAAGTATGTGCTCGCCAGCAGTGCGACCGACTTTGCCTGCGGTCTGGTCGCGGGCATCACGGCCTTGTTCATCAGATTCGACGGAGTCAATCAGCCCTCCGTCATCCCGTACGTGGTGACGAGCATCGCGTTGCCGTTCCTCTGGAGCCTCGCGCTCGTGGTGATGGGGACGTACGACCAGCGGTTCATCGGCATCGGCTCGGACGAGTACCGGCGGGTGGCCAACGCCGGTTTCATCCTCACGGCGGCGGTCGCGATCGTGGCGTACGCCACCAAGACCGACATCGCCCGCGGCTACGTCATCATGGCGATACCGCTGGCCACCGCACTCTCCCTCGTCTGCCGCTTCCTGCTGCGCAAGCGGCTGCACCGGCGCCGGATCGCCGGGCACGACCTGCGCAACGTGGTGGTGGTCGGCCACGCCTCGGCCGTGGCGGACCTGGTCGGCACCTTCAACCGGGAGCGTCACCACGGCTTGGACGTAGTGGCGGTCTGCATCCCGGACGCATCGGCCGCGGGCGCCACCTCCGAGGTGCTCGGGATCCCGGTCCTCGGCGACTTCAGCGATGTGCCCTTCGTGGTCGACCAGGTCGACGCGGAGGTGGTCGCCGTGCTGGCCTGCCCCGAGATGGACGGTACGGCGCTGCGGCGCCTGGCGTGGGAGCTGGAGAAGAGCGACACCGACCTGATCGTGGCGCCGGCGCTGATGGAGGTGGCCGGGCCCCGTACCTCGATCCGGCCGATCGCGGGTCTGCCGCTGCTCCACGTCGAGCACCCCGAGCTGGAAGGCGCCCGTCAGGTGATCAAGGGCGTGTACGACCGGCTCGTCGCGGCGTTCGCCCTGATCCTGCTCTCCCCGGTGTTCGCGATCATCTCGACGATGATCCGGGCCGGCAGTCCGGGTCCGGCGTTCTTCCGGCAGACCCGGGTGGGCAAGGACGGCGCCATCTTCGACGTGTACAAGTTCCGCACCATGGTCGTCGACGCCGAGCAGCAGAAGGTGAAGCTGCTTGAGCTGAACGAGAGCGACGGTGCCCTCTTCAAGATCAAGAAGGACCCGCGGATCACCTCCATCGGGTCCTGGCTCAGGCGTTGGTCGGTCGACGAGCTCCCCCAGTTGATTAACGTGCTGAAGGGGGAGATGTCCTTGGTGGGCCCGCGGCCTCCGCTTCCGGAGGAGGTCGCGCGGTACGGTCACGACGTGCGGCGCAGGCTGGTCGTCAAGCCGGGTCTCACCGGCCTCTGGCAGGTGAGCGGACGTTCCGACCTCAGCTGGGAGGAATCGGTTCGACTTGACCTTCGCTACGTAGAAAACTGGTCCCTCTCGCTCGACCTACAGATCTTGTGGAAGACCTGGCAGGCCGTGTTCTACGGCAGAGGGGCTTACTGAGTGAAGGCACTCGTCCTGGCCGGCGGTTCCGGTACCCGGCTCCGTCCGATCACGCACACCTCCGCGAAACAGCTGGTCCCCGTGGCCAACAAACCCGTGCTCTTCTACGGCCTCGAGGCGATCGCCGAAGCCGGCGTCCGGGAGGTCGGCATCGTGGTGGGGGAGACCGCCGCGGAGATCAAGGAGGTGGTGGGGGACGGATCCGCCTTCGGGCTGGAGGTCACCTACATCCACCAGGAGGCGCCGAAGGGCCTGGCGCACGCCGTACTGATCTCGCGGGAGTACCTCGGCGACGACGACTTCGTCATGTACCTGGGGGACAACTTCATCATCGGCGGGATCACCGAGCTGGTCACCCGGTTCCGGTCGGACCGCCCCGCCGCCCAGATCATGCTCACCAAGGTGAGCGACCCGAGCGCGTTCGGGATCGCCGAGCTCGACGTCGAAGGCCGGGTCGTCGGCCTGGAGGAGAAGCCGGAGAACCCCAAGAGCGACCTCGCCCTTGTCGGCGTCTACCTGTTCTCGCCTGCCGTGCACGAGGCGGTGACGCGGCTCAAGCCGTCCTGGCGGAACGAGCTGGAGATCACCGACGCGATTCAGTGGCTGCTCGACCACGGGCACCGGGTGGAGTCCTCCCTCATCGACGGGTACTGGAAGGACACCGGGAACGTCACCGACATGCTGGAGGTCAACCGCCTCGTGCTGGAGTCGGTTGAGCCCTCCGTCCTCGGCACGGTCGACGAGACGTCCGAGCTGATCGGCCGGGTGGTGATCGAGCCGGGCGTCGAGGTGACCGGGTCGCGGATCATCGGACCGGTGATCGTGGGCGCGGGGTCGCAGGTCCGCGACTCCTACATCGGCCCGTACACCGCGGTGGCCGGCGACTGCCAGGTGATCGACAGTGAGATCGAGTACTCCATCGTGCTCCGTGGCGCGTCCATCCGGGGGGTACGGCGGATCGAGGCCTCGCTCATCGGGCGCGAGGTGGAGGTCACCCCGGCACCCCATGTCCCCAAGGCCCATCGTCTGATTCTGGGCGACCACAGCAAGGTACAGATCAGTCAATGAAGGTTCTGGTAACCGGCGGCGCCGGTTTCATCGGCTCGCACTATGCCCGTCGCCTGGCCGCCTCCGGCGCGGACGTGACGGTGCTCGACAAGCTCACCTACGCGGGCAACCTCGCGAACCTGGAGGGTGTCGCGCACCGTTTCGTGCATGGCGACATCTGCGACGCGGCGCTGGTCGGCGAGGTCGTCCCCGGGCACGACCTGGTGGTCAACTTCGCCGCGGAGTCGCACGTCGACCGCTCCATCGTCGGCGCGGGCGACTTCGTCACCACGAACGTGGTCGGGGTGCAGATCCTGATGGACGCCTGTATGGCGGCGAAAACCCCCCGGATCGTGCAGGTGTCCACCGACGAGGTGTACGGCAGTATCGAGCTGGGCTCCTGGAGTGAGGGGGCCTCGCTCTCGCCGAACTCCCCGTACTCGGCGGCGAAGGCCGGCGGCGACATGATCGCGCTCGCCTACGCCCGTACCCACGGCCTGCCCGTCTCGATCACCCGCTGCGGCAACAACTACGGGCCCAACCAGTTCCCCGAGAAGGTCATCCCCCTCTTCACCACCAACATCATCGAGGGGAGGAAGGTCCCGCTCTACGGGGACGGCGGGAACGTCCGGGACTGGATCCACGTCGCCGACCACTGCCGGGGGATCGAGCTGGTGGCCGAACGCGGCCGGCCGGGCGAGGTCTACCACATCGCCGGAACCGCGGAGATCACCAATCTGGAGCTGACCCGGCGGCTGCTCGACGCGCTCAAGGTCGACTGGAACGAGGTGGAGCGGGTCCCCGACCGCAAGGGGCACGACCGGCGCTACTCCCTCAACGACGACAAACTCCGGGCAATCGGCTACACGCCGACCGTCGAATTCGAGCAGGGGCTCGCCGACACCGTGCGCTGGTACCAGGACAACCCGCAGTGGTGGCAGCCGCTCAAGGCGGCCGGGCGGTGAAATGGCTCCTCACCGGTGCCCGGGGGATGCTCGGCACCGACCTGCTCGCCCGGGCGGCGAGCGAAGGCGAGGTCGTGGGCCTCGGCCGCGCCGAACTCGACCTGCTCGACCCGGACGCGGTACGCCGGGCCGTGCGCGCACACCGCCCGGACGTGGTGGTGAACTGCGCGGCCTGGACCGCCGTGGACCTCGCCGAGGAGCGGGAGGGGGACGCGCTGGCGGTGAACGGCACGGCGGTGCTGCCGCTGGCGGCCGCGTGCGGCGAGGTGGGCGCGAAGCTCGTCCAGATCTCCACCGACTACGTCTTCGACGGGGCCGGGAGCAGCCCGTACCCGGAGGACGCGCCGACGACGGTCCCGGTCAACGCCTACGGCCGTACCAAACTCGCCGGGGAGCGCGCGGTCCTTGAGACCCTCCCCGACCTCGGGTACGTGGTCCGGACCGCTTGGCTGTACGGCGCCCGCGGCCACAACTTCGTCAAGACGATGATCAGGTTGGCCGGGGAGCGGGACACCGTCGACGTGGTCGACGACCAGCTCGGCCAGCCCACCTGGTCCGCGGACCTCGCCGACGCGCTGGTACGGCTGACGCTGGCCGACGCCCCGGCCGGGATCTACCACGGGACCAGCTCGGGCGAGACCACCTGGTACGGGCTGGCGCGGGAGATCTTCACCCTGCTCGGCCTGGACCCCGCCCGGGTCCGGCCGGTCTCGGCCGCGGTGTACGCCCGGCCCGCCCCGCGCCCCGCCTACAGCGTGCTCGGCCACGACGCGTGGGCCAAGGCGGGGCTGGCGCCGATCAGGGATTGGCGGGCCGCTCTGGAGGGCGCCTGGCCGGCGATGGCGGCCTGATCCGATGTACGTCTCCTCCAGCCGGAGTTCCGACGCGGCCTCAGGCGTGCCGCGCCGGATGGCCCTCCGGCTCGTCTCGGGGAACGTGCTCGCGCTGGGCACCGTCAGCCTGATCACCGACATCTCATCCGAGATGGTGACGGCGATCCTGCCCGTCTACCTCGTGATCGGGCTGGGGCTCAACCCGCTTCAGTTCGGGCTGCTCGACGGGCTGTACCAGGGGGTGACCGCCCTGGTCAGGCTGGCCGGCGGCTACTTCGCCGACCGCTGGCGGCGGCTGCGGCTGGTCGCCGGATCCGGGTACGCCCTCTCCGCCGTGGCCAAACTCGGCCTGATCGCCGCGGGCCGGTCGGTCCCGCTGCTCGGGGTGGCCCTCGCCGTGGACCGGATCGGCAAAGGACTGCGTACGGCGCCGCGGGACGCCCTGATCTCGCTTTCCTCCTCCCCCGAGACGCAGGGGAGTGCGTTCGGGATCCATCGGGCGATGGACACCGTCGGGGCGCTCGCCGGGCCGTTCGTCGCGTTCGCGGTGCTCGGACTGACCGGGGACGCCTTCGACGCGGTGTTCGTGGTCAGCTTCTGCGTCGCGCTGCTGGGCCTGGCGGTCCTGGTGCTCTTCGTCCGGGAGAAGCCGCCCGCCCACGTCCGGCCGAGCGCCGTCCCGCGCATCCCGGTCACCGGGCTGCTCCGGCTCCCCGCCTTCCGGCGGGTCTGCGCGGCGGCCGTCCCGCTCTCCCTCGCCACGATCAGCGACTCCTTCCTCTTCCTGCTGCTCCAGGCGAGACTCGACTTCGACGCCGGCTGGTTCCCGCTGCTGCCCGTCGGGGTCGCCGCCTCCTTCCTGGTGCTCGCGGCCCCGCTCGGCTGGCTCGCCGACCGGGTCGGCCGCTCGCGGGTCCTCGTCGGCGGGTACCTGGCGGTGATCGGCTGCTATCTGCTGCTCACCGCCCCCGGACTGCCCGGCCCCGTGGTGCTCGTCGGGGTGCTCGTCCTGCGCGGTGTCGCCTACGCGGCCACCGACGGGGTGCTCATGGCGCTCGCCGGGCCGCTGCTCCCGGAGAACCTGCGGGCGAGCGGACTCGCCTTGCTGCAGACCGGGCAGGCGCTCGCCGCGATGGCCGCGGCCTGGCTCTTCGGCGCCGTCTGGACCTGGCTCGGCCCCGATCTGGCAGTGTGGTCGGCGGTCGCGGCGCTCGCCGCCGCGGTCCTGGTCGCCCGTCCGCTGCTGCGAGGTGCCTCGTGAACAACCGAACCCGCTTGATCGTCGCCGCGGCGTTCGCGGTCGTCCTCACCGTGGCCGCCGGGGCCTATGTGCTGTACGCGCGGGAGCGGACCACGACCGCGGTCACCGCCGCCCCGAGCCCGGGGGTGAGCTACGGCCCGGTGACGGTCGGCGCCGCCGAGGGGGCGATGCTGATGGTCACCGCGGGCGGGGGAGCGGGCAGCGGCCGGGTCGCCGAGGTGGCGGGCGGCAGCCGTACCGTATCCGACCTGCGCTGTGTCCGGTTCTACGCCGTCGAGGGCACCGCGGTCTGCCTCACCGCCGAGCGCGGCGCGCGGACCCGCTACTTCGCCAAGGTGCTCGGCCCGGACCTGCGCGAGCTGCGCAGCGTGGAGCTGCAGGGCGTGCCGAGCCGCGCCAGGATTTCGCGCTCCGGCCGCATGATCGCGTGGACCGTCTTCGTCTCCGGAGACTCCTACCTGGCGTCGGGCCTGTCCACGAGGACCGGGATCCTGGACGCCAAGACCGGCAAGGTCGTGCGCAACATGGAGGAGTTCCAGCTGTTCCGGGACGGGAAGCGGCTCCAGGCGGTGGATCTCAACTACTGGGGTGTCACCTTCACCGGCGACGAGGACACCTACTACGCGACGGTCTCCACCGGCGGGGAGCTCTTCCTGGTCCGGGGGAGGGTCTCGGCCCGCCGGGCCGAGGTGATCGCCAAGGACGTCGAATGCCCGTCCCTGTCCCCGGACGGGACGCGGCTGGTCTACAAGAAGCGCACCGGGGAGGCCACCCGCCCGTGGCGGCTCTACGTCCGCGACCTGGCCTCGGGGCGGGAGACGCCGCTCGCCGAGCGGGAGAACGTGGACGACCAGGCGGCCTGGCTGGACGGGCAGACCGTGATGTACGCCCGGCTCCGTGGCGACAGCACGGACGTCTGGGCGGTCCCGGCCGACGGTTCGGGGGAGCCGAGGCTGATCGCCAGGGACGCCTTCTCCCCCGTACCCCCGATACCCAGGAGTGGATGAGCGTGCTCTCCGTGATCGTGCTGACCTATCGGAGCGCGGCCTACGTCGGACGGTGTCTCGCCGCGTTGACCATGGCGATGAAGGACCTCGACGCCGAGCTGATCGTCGTGGACAACGCCTCGGGGGACGACACCGTCGAGGTGGTCCGCCGCGTGGCGCCGATGGCGCGGGTGCTGGCCAGAGACGTCAACGACGGCTTCGCCGGAGGATGCCACGCGGGCGCCGACATGGCCAAGGGGGACCGGCTGCTGTTCGTGAACCCCGACGCCGAGGTCGAGCCGGACGCGCTGGAGGCGCTGCTGGAGTGCGCGGCCCGGCATCCGCGGGCGGGGATCGTGGGCGGCCGGATGGTCACCGACGAGGGCCGGACCGACCCGCGATCCTGGTGGGGCAAGCCGAGCCTCTGGTCGGTGCTCTGCTTCGGCCTCGGCCTCAACACCGTCTTCCCCGGCAGTGCGATCTTCGACCGGGAGACGCCCCGGCCCTGGAGCGGCGACCCCGGGGAGGTACGGCAGGTGCCGATCGTGACCGGCGCGATGATGCTGATCTCCCGCTCGGCCTGGGAGCGGCTCGGCGGATTCGACAAAGCGATCTTCATGTACGGCGAGGACGCGGATCTCTGCATCAAGGCCGCCCGGCACGGCTACCGGCCCGTGGTCACCGCGCGTGCGGTCTACCGGCATCCGTCCGGCATGTCCTCAAGCAGCCTCGGCAAGCTGACCATGCTCTTCACCGGGAAGGCCACCCTGGTCCGGCGGCATCTGCCCTTCGGCTTCCGGCACCTCGGCATCCGGCTGGTGCTCGCCGGGGTGTGGCTGCGCGCCCAGGCGAGCAAGCGGATCACCCCGCCGGGGATCGACCGCCAGGGCCGCCCGACCGCCAAGGGCGAGGACTGGATCTCCCTGTGGAAGTCCAGGTCCACCTGGCACCACGGCTGGGACGACGGGCGGGGGGTACGGCCCGGCGGGGCTTGATCAGGCGCGGGGACACGCTTCCCCGGCGGATACAGGGCCCGCGCGGGCGGCGGTTGTGGAACGAGCGCGGGGGCTGGATCAGGCGCCGGGCATGCTCCCTGGTGAGCCCTCGGGGTACGGCCGGTCATACCCGGCTCGCTGAGGGTCCGGCCCCGCGAAGGGCCGGCGGGGATGCGGCCCGGCGACTTCGGCCGGGTCAGGCGCGGCTGCTCTCGTCCCGGAGCCAGGTGGTGTAGTCGCCCTTGCGGACGGCGCGGCGGGCCGCCACCTTGGCGACCAAGGCCAGACCGAGGAAGAGCGCGACCCGGGGGGCGAGCCGGGGCTCGGCCTTGGCCATCCGCAGGAGCTGGCCCATCCCGGTTTTGGGGCGGTTGACGGTGGCGCCCTGGTCGCCGCGGTCGATCTGGGAGCCGCCGGTGGCCGTACGGATCCTGCGGCGCATGAGGTCGGCGGCGGTACGCGGCGGGTGGATCGTCACCTTCGCCGCGGAGACGATCTCACTCTCCCCGGGCCCGAAAGCGAGCGCGATCACCAGGTCGTCCCCGATGACCTGGGGCAGGGTGGCGAGGCGCGCGTTCCCCTCCTCGGTGAGGGCGACCACGCCGCGCCCCCACAGGGCCGCGCGCACGTCGGGGAGCCGGGTCCAGACGTCGTAGTACCAGCGGACCATCCAGGGGCGCCCGGTCATGGGCAGGTGGCGCTCGGGTGCCGCGGCCAGGATCCCGGGTGCGGTGAGGGCGCGGCAGAGGGCGCGGACGTCGTCCGTACCGATCTCGATGTCGGCGTCCACGTAGAGCCGGGGGAAGCCGGTGGCCACCGTGTCGCCGAGGCGCAGCGCCTGCCACTTGGACGGGATCGGGCTGTCCACGACGCGGGCGCCGTGCGCCTCGGCGATCTCGGCGGTCCGATCGGTGCAGCCGTTGGTCACCACGATGACCTCGAACTCCCCGGGCCCCGCCGAGGCCGCGAGCCGGGTGAGGAGGCGTCCGATGACTCGTTCCTCATTGTGCGCTGGGATGATGATGCTGGTTTCCGCCACAACCAGGCAGTATGACCACCTTCTAGGGGTGGGCGCCAGTTGTTCCGTTGAACCGGTACAGGGTGGGTTCGGGTTCCGGGTTGGCCTTATTTCTAGCTTTCAAGTGCTATATGCATTTATAGTTTGTCACTTATTTTTTTATTTACATTAATATTGATGTCTGGTCATTTATTCAGTAAACCGGCATTGAGTCGACGGCGTCAGCTATCGATCCCTTCTGTTCGCCGCGTGGGCGCCCGGCACGGGGCCCGCGCTCACTGCCGGGTGGGTTGCCTATGAGATCGCCGAGAGTGACGGCCGTGGCTTCGTCGCTGACCATGGCGGGTGTCCTGTTCCTGATCCCCCTGACCGCAGAAGCCGGATCCCCCTCAGGGTCCGACACGACACCGCCGCGGGTCATCGCAGCGTTCCCCATCGACGACGCCTCCAGCGTCGCCCGCTCCGCCGCACCGCGGGTGGAGTTCGACGAAGCGGTCGTCCCGAACACGGCGACCATGACGGTGACCGATGCGGCCGGAAACACCGTCGCCGGGAGTGCGGCGCTCGACCCGGCGGGCACGACGCTCACCTTCACCCCGTCGGGCACGTTGGCGAACACGACGATCTACACGGTCACCGTCACCGCGGCGGCCGACGCCACCGGAAACGCCATGACCACCCCCCACGTCACCACGTTCACCACGGTCAAGCCGGTGCCGCCGCCCGGGGTGTGCCCCTGCGGCCTGTGGGACGACGCGACGGTCCCGCAGCACGTCGAGGCCGAAGCCGTCCCCGGCGGGCTGGAGCTGGGCATCCGGTTCCGGGTGGACGAGCCCGGCTCGATCACCGGGCTGCGCTTTCACAAGGGGCCACGGAACACCGGCTCCCATGTCGGGACACTCTGGACGGACACCGGGGACGAACTCGCCCGGGCCACCTTCACCGACGAGTCGTCGACCGGCTGGCAGGAGGTGCGGTTCGCGACACCCGTCCAGGTCGTGCCGGAGACCACCTACGTCGCCTCCTACCACACCGACGTCGGATACCACTCGATCAACTACGCCTCGATGTGGGCCGGACGGCAGCGGCCGCCGCTCCACGCCCCGGCCTATCACTGGGAGGGCGGAGACCGGCGCAACGGCGTCTACAAGTACGGCGGCCGCGGGTTCCCCACCCTCAGCGTGAACAACCACTACTCCGTGGACGTGATCTACCAGTACGCGCCGGACGTACGGGCTCCGCGGATCTCCTCGGCGAGCCCGGCGATCCCGGACACGGGTTCCGGGGAGACCAGCGTGCCGGTGTCGGCCAAGGTCCGGGTGGACTTCGACGAGGCGGTCAGCGGACCGCTGGTCGCGGTCACCGGACCGGCCGGACAGGTCGCCGGGAACGCCGTCCTGGACGGCACCGGCAAGAACCTCGTCTTCACCCCGTCGGCACCGCTGGCCGCGGCCACCGAGTACACGATCGAGGTGAGCGCCGCGCAGGACGCGGCGGGCAATGTGATGACGGCCAAGACCTGGTCGTTCACCACCGCGGGAGTCGGAGCCTGCCCGTGCACCCTGTTCTCCAGCGGAGCACTCCCGGCCACACCCGCCACGGCGGACTCGGCCGCGGTCAACCTGGGCGTGAAGTTCACCGTGGCCACGCCGGGATACGTGAGCGGCGTCCGGTTCTACAAGAGCGCGCAGAACACCGGTACGCACACCGGCGGGCTGTGGAAGGCCGACGGGACCCCGCTGAGCAAGGGCGTCTTCCAGAACGAGACGGCCGGTGGCTGGCAGACGCTGACCTTCGGCACCCCGGTCCCGGTGGCGCCCGGAACGACGTACATCGCCTCCTACCACGCCCCGAACGGCCGGTACGCGAGCAACGGGTCCTACTTCACCGGCCCGGCCGCCAACGCGCCGCTCGCGACCCCGGCCTCGGCCGGCGTCTACGCCTACGGGCCCTGGGGAGCGCCGGTCTACAGCTACGGCGGGGGCAACTACTGGGTGGATCCGATCTTCGTCACCACGGTTCCAGCCGACACCTCACCGCCCGATTTGCTCGTCACCGACGCGTTGGACGGTGAATCCAGCGTGCCCCTCGACGCACCGATCACTGCTACGTTCACCGAGGACGTCGACCCGGCGAGCATCGCGTTCACGGTGACCGGTCCCTACTCCGGACATCCGGATACGCCGCATCAGTCCCAAGCCGCTTCGGTCTCCGGCACGGTCGGCTATGACGCGGCGTCCAGGAAAGCGGTTTTCACCCCGTCGGCTGCACTCGCTTACCAGAAGTACTACGAGGTCGAGCTATCGGGAGCCAAGGACGCGGCGGGAAACGCAATGCAGCCGGTTCGCTGGGCGTTTGAGACCGTCGGCAACAGGCTTGGTGGCATCGCGACGATCTGGCCGGACAACGTCCGGCCTGCGGTCAGGACCGCGGCCGATCATTCCGGGGTCGTCCTGGGGGTGAAGTTCCGGGTGACGGTGAGCGGATACGCGTCGGCTATCCGCTTCCACAAGGGGCCGGGGAACCACGGCCCCCATGTCACCACCCTGTGGAAAGCGGACGGTACGAAACTGGCCGAGGTCGAGATCAACAATGAGACCACGGCAGGCTGGCAGTATGCGCATCTGCCGAGGGCCGTTCGGCTGAACGTCGGCACGACCTACGTCGTCTCGTACCATGCGCCCTTCGGCAAGTACAGCTACACCCCGAATGTGTTCGCCTCCTCCGGAGTGAGCTCCCCTCCGCTCTACGCACTGCGCTCAGGTGAGGAGGGCCCCAACAGCGTCTACGCGTACGGGGCCAACCAGTTCCCGACCCGCGGCAGCACCGCGAGCTACTACGTGGACGTCGCGTGGGTGGAACAGCCCCCGCGGGGCCAATGGCCGCCGATTGAGTGACATCTGAGCATCCCGCCGTTTCGGGTGCCCGGTATGTCGGGCTCCCGGAACGGCGTCGCCCTCCGGGGCAGTATGGTCACTCTGACCGTACAAAAACCCCGGCGAAAGCTGCGAAAGGCGGCAATCCATGAGCGAGCCACGAGTCCTCCCCGGCGCCGACGTGGACCCCACGGCGAAGATCGGCGAAGGGACCGTGATCTGGCATCTGGCCCAGATCCGCGAGGACGCGACGCTCGGCTCGGGATGCATCGTCGGGCGTGGCGCCTATGTGGGGCCGGGGGTGCGGATCGGCGACAACGTCAAGATCCAGAACTACGGGCTCGTGTACGAGCCCGCGGTGCTGGAGGACGAGGTGTTCATCGGCCCCGCGGTGGTGCTCACCAACGACCTCTACCCGCGTTCGGCCGATGTGGACGGGAGTCTCAAACGTCCGGGCGACTGGTCGGCGGACGGGGTCGTGGTCCGGCGGGGCGCCTCCCTCGGGGCCCGCTCCGTGGTGGTCGCGGGACGGACGGTCGGCAGGTACGCGCTGGTGGCCGCGGGGGCGGTGGTGACCAGGGACGTACCGGACTTCGCGCTGGTGGCGGGGGTTCCGGCGCGGCGGATCGGCTGGGTGGGCCGGGCGGGGGTCCCGCTGGAGGAGACGTCGGCGGGGGTCTGGCGGTGCCCGAAGACCGGGGAGCTCCACACCGAGTCCGAAGGTGTGCTCACAGTGAACTACCGGGATTAGTGAGATTTCAGTAATTACCTGGTCATAGGTAAACCTGCGCTGGATCACTAGCGTCAGGTATAGGTATTTATCAATCTTGTCTTGATGTCGGGGCGTGACGCGGGCCGACCCCGGTGTCGATGCATGTGGGTGGGTGGGTTTTTTCATGAGGTCGCCACGTGTGCTGGCCGCCGTCTTCACGCTGGTGCTCGCCGGCGCGACTGTCACGGTTCCCTCGCCCTCGACGGCGGAGGTCCGGACGACGGCTCCAGCGGTTCAAGCACCACAGGCACAGGCACGGCTCGCGCCGTGCGATCCAGGCGGCAACAAGGTCGTCTGTGAGAACTCCAAACCGGGTTCCCCGCCTTCCGAATGGGAGATCGACAAAAACCGGGGCGACACCATCGAGGGTTTCGCGACCCGGATGAGCGTGAACGTCGGGGAGACCGTTGAGTTCAAGGTCCGGACGCCGTCGACCGACTACCGGCTCGACATCTACCGGATCGGGTACTACGGGGGGCTCGGGGCGCGCAAGCAGGCGACGGTGACGCCGTCCGCGACGCTGCCCCAGAACCAGCCCGCGTGCCTGGAGCGACCCGCGACCGGGCTGATCGACTGCGGTAACTGGGGGGTCTCGGCGAGCTGGGCCGTCCCCGCCGACGCGGTCTCCGGCGTCTACGTCGTACGTCTGGTACGGCAGGACGCGGCCAACCCCGAAGGGGACGACGAGGCACACGTCGTCTTCATCGTCCGGGACGACGCGAGCACCTCCGACCTGCTCTTCCAGACCTCCGACACCACCTGGCAGGCGTACAACGACTGGGGGGGCAACAGCCTCTACAAGGGGACGAGCCAGGCGGCGCCCGACCGCGCGGTGAAGGTGAGCTACAACCGGCCCTTCGCCACCCGGACCGGCACCCCGTGGGGACGTGACTTCCTCTTCGCGAACGAGTATCCGATGATCCGCTTCCTGGAGGCGAACGGGTACGACATCAGCTACACCTCCGGCATCGACACCGACATCCGCGGCAACCTGCTCCTGAACCACAAGGTGTTCCTCTCGGTAGGCCACGACGAGTACTGGTCCAAGAACCAGCGCGCCTACGTCGAGGCGGCCAGGGACGCCGGGGTGAACCTCGCCTTCTTCAGCGGCAACGAGGTCTTCTGGAAGACCCGCTGGGAGCCGAGCGACGACGGCACGAACACCCCGCACCGGACCCTGGTCACCTACCGGGAGACCCGGGCCGCAGCCAAGATCGACCCGCACAACGAGTGGACCGGCACCTGGCGTGACCCGCGCTTCAGCCCCCCGCACGACGGCGGGCGGCCGGAGAACTCGCTCACCGGCCAGCTGTGGACCGTGAACTGCTGCAACGCCGACATCGAGGTGCCCGCCGCCGACGGCAAGATGCGGTTCTGGCGCAACACCGACATCGCCACCCTGCCCGCCGGGCAGAAGGCGACCCTGCCCGACGGCACGCTCGGCTACGAGTGGGACGAGGACCCCGACAACGGGTTCCGCCCGGCCGGTTCCTTCCGGCTCTCCACCACCACCCACCAGGCGCCCGAGGTCATCCAGGACTACGGGTTCCGGGTCGCCGCCGCCGAGGCCACCCACCACCTGACCACCTACCGCGCGGCCAGCGGCGCCCTGGTCTTCGGCGCGGGTACCGTCCAGTGGTCCTGGGGCCTGGACGAGAACCACGACTGGGGACGGAACTACAACAACCGCCCCGCGGTGAAGCCGCCCGTCGACCGCCGGATGCGGCAGGCCACAGTCAACCTCTTCGCCGACATGAACGTGCAGCCGGGAACCCTGCAGACCGGCGCGGGCTGGGACCTCGTCCCCGCCACCGCCTCCGACGACACGGTCAAGCCCACCTCGACGATCACCTCCCCGGCTCCGGGCGCGACCCTGGACAGCGGGACCCAGGCGACCATCACCGGGACCGCCGCCGACACCGGCGGCACCAGCCCGGCCGGGCGGGTCGCCGCGGTGGAGGTGTCCACCGACGGCGGTACCACCTGGCGGATCGCTCAGGGCCGGGAGAACTGGTCCTACACCTGGTCCGTGGTGGGCAACGGCCCGGTCACGATCAAGACCAGGGCGGTGGACGACACCGGCAACCTGGAGGTTCCCGGAGCCGGACGCGCCGTCAACGTGGCCTGCCCCTGCGGCCTCTTCGGCGACTCGGCCACCCCCAAGAACCACGTGAACAACAACTCGCCCATCGAGGTGGGCGTGAAGTTCCAGTCCCAGGTCAACGGCTGGATCGGCGGGGTTCAGTTCTACAAGGGCCCGAGCAACACCGGCCGGCACACCGGGACCCTGTGGACCGCGCAGGGCGCGCTCCTGGCCACCGGCACGTTTGAGAACGAGACGGCCTCCGGCTGGCAGACCCTCACGTTCCCCACCGCGGTTCCGATCACCGCCGGCACCACCTACGTGGTGAGCGTCTTCAACGAGAGCGGGTGGTACGCCAACACGCCCGACATGCTGCGGCAGGCCCCGATCCTGAGCCCGCCCCTGATCGCACCCAGCATGGGCGAGGCCTCGGGCAACGGCGTCTTCCGGAGCGGCAGCGCCGGGTTCCCGCAGCAGACCTACCAGGGAACCAACTACTGGGTCGACCCGGTCTTCCACACCGTCGAGCCGCCGGACGTACGGGCACCCGCGGTCACCGCGGCTTCGCCGTACCCGAACGCGTCGAGCGTGGCGCTGAACGCGCTGCCCGCGGTCACCTTCGACGAGCCGATCGCCGCGGGTTCGGCCACGGTCACGGTGAAGGACGCCGCGAACAACACGGTGGCGGGCACGGCCGCGCTCGACCAGACGAGCCGGATCCTCACCTTCACCCCGGCCGCCCAGTTCGCGAACACCACCACCTACACGGTCACGGTGGGCGGTGCCAGGGACGCGTCGAACAACGCGATGACGACGCCCTACGAGTACTCCTTCAAGACGGTCAAGCCGACCCCGGCGCCCACCGTCTGCCCGTGCGGCATCTGGAACGACTCCGTCGTCCCGCCCGCGGCCTCCGTCCAGGTCAACGACGCGACGGCCCGGCAGCAAGGCGGCGTCGAGCTCGGCGTCCGGTTCAAGGCGACCCGGGATGGCTTCATCAACGGCATCCGCTTCTATAAGGGGGTCAACAACACCGGCACGCACGTCGGGAAGCTCTGGTCGTCCGCGGGCGTGGAGCTCGCGCAGGCGACGTTCACCGGCGAATCCAGCACCGGCTGGCAGGAGGTCCTGTTCGCCAACCCGGTGCCGGTGCAGGCGAACCTGATCTACACCGCCTCGTACCACACGACCGTCGGCTGGTACTCGGCCGCGTACAACACCATGTCCAACGGGGTGACCAACACACCGCTGCGGGCCATGGCCCACGTCGGTGAAGGCGGCAACGGCGTCTACAAGTACGGCGCCAGCTCGTACCCCACCACCAGCGCCAACACCAACTACTTCGTCGACGTGGTCTACGACTACGCGGCGGACACCACCTTGCCGCAGGTGGAGAGCGCATACCCGCGGATCCCGGTCTGGGGTCAGTCCGGGGAGACGAACGTGGCGACCGGGACCGTCGTCCGCGCCACCTTCGACGAGCCGGTGACCGGGGCGACGATCACCGTCACCCCGCAGGGCGGCAGCCCGATCGCCGGGACCGCCGCGATGAACGGCCAGGTCCTGACGTTCACACCGGCGGCCCCGCTCGCGGCGGCCACCCGGCACACGATCAAGGTCATCGGGGCCGTGGACGCCGCGAGCAACGCCATGCTCGACAAGTCCTGGTCGTTCACGACCTCCGGAACCGCGCTCTGCCCGTGCACGCTGTTCTCCAGCGCGGCGGCGCCCGCCACGGTGACCACGGCGGACAACGCCGAGGTGAACCTGGGGACGAAGTTCACCGTGGACACGGCGGGCTACATCACCGGAGTCCGGTTCTACAAGGGACCGCAGAACACCGGGGTGCACTACGGCGGGCTGTGGACGGCGAACGGGACCCTGCTCACCAAGGGCAAGTTCAAGAACGAGACGGCGAACGGCTGGCAGACGCTCGCCTTCTCGGCGCCGATCGCGGTCGTGCCGGGGACGACCTACGTCGCCTCCTACCACGCGCCGAACGGCCGCTACTCCAGCACCGGGTCGTACTTCACCACCGCGGCCACCAACTCCCCGGTGAGCGCACCGGCCTCGGCCGGTGTGTTCTCCTACGGTCCGTGGCGGATCCCCACCTCCTCCTACCAGGGCGGGAACTACTGGGTCGATCCGATCTTCGTGGTGACCTCCCCCGGCGACGCGGTGGCACCCGAACTGAACGAGACCGACGCGCTCGACGGCGAGACCAGCGTGCCGGCCGCCGCGAACGTCACCGCCGTGTTCAACGAGGCGATCGCACCGGCCACCCTGCAGTTCACGCTGACCGGTCCCGGCGGCGCCGTGGCGGGCGCGGTCTCCTACGACGCGGCCACCCGGACGGCGACGTTCAACCCGGACGCGACGCTCGCCGCGAACACCACGTACACGGCGAACGTCTCGGGTGCCGCCGACCCGAGCGGGAACGTGATGAGCCCGATCGGCTGGTCCTTCAAGACCGCGAAGGACCCGGTGGCCGGCTGTCCGTGCTCGATCTGGCCGGACACCGCGCGTCCCGCCGTACGGACCGACTCCGACCCCGCAGGCGTCGTCCTGGGCGTGAAGTTCCGGTCGACGCAGAACGGCTGGATCACCGGGATCCGGTTCTACAAGGGACCGCAGAACACCGGCACCCACGTCGGCACCCTGTGGGCGGCGGACGGCACCAAGCTCGCCGAGGCGACGTTCGCCAACGAGTCCACCGCCGGCTGGCAGCAGGTGAACTTCACGACACCGGTCCAGGTCACCGCCGGGACCACCTACGTCGCCTCCTACCGGGCGCCGGTCGGGAAGTACAGCCACACGCCGAACGTGTTCAACAACGGCGGGGTGGACTCGCCGCCGCTGCGCGCGCTGGCCTCCGGTGAGGACGGCCCCAACAGCGTCTACCGCTACGGGGCGAACGCCTTCCCGACCAACGCCAGCAACGCCAACTACTGGGTCGACGTCGTGTTCAGCGATACCGCCCCATGATCAACAAACTGGTTCGCCGGGCACTCGATCTGCGTGCCCGGCGTTACCGCCGCCCCCCCGCCCTCAAGACGGGGCGGGGTGGCGGTACCACCGTCTACTACCTCTGTCCCGACTATCCGGTGCCGAGCGGCGGAATCCGGATGATCTACCGCCACGTCGACCTCCTCAACGAGGCGGGGGTCGACGCGGCGGTGCTGCATCACCGGACAGGCTTCAGCTGCCGATGGTTCGACCACTCCACCCGGGTGGTCGGCGCCCCCTCGGTCACCCTCTCCGAGAGCGACGTGCTCGTGGTCCCCGAGATCTACGGGCCGTCGCTCGGCCTTTTGCCGCAGGCCCCGCGGATGGTGGTGTTCAACCAGAACGCCTACCTCACCTTCGACGGACTCGACGAGGGGGCCGCGCCGCCGTACCGCGGCCTGCCGAACCTGGAGGCGGTGCTCACCGTCTCCGAGGACAGCGCGAAGTACCTGAGGTTCGCCTTCCCCGAGCTGCCGGTGACCGTGGTGGTGAACGGCATCGACACCGAGGTCTTCCACCCGAGCGGGCAGCCGCCCCCCAAGCGGATCGCGTACATGCCGCGCAAGCGGCCCGATGACGCCGCGCAGGTCCTGGGGCTGCTCCGCGCGCACGGCAGCCTCGAAGGCTGGGAACTCGTGCCGATCGCCGGCTCCTCCGAGAGCGAGACCGCCCGGATCCTGCGGTCCAGTCCGATCTTTTTCGCCTTCGGCAAGCAGGAAGGCTTCGGCCTGCCCCCCGCCGAGGCGATGGTCTCCGGGTGCTGCGTCGTCGGATTCACCGGGTTCGCCGGGAAGGAGTTCTTCCTGGCCGAGTTCTCCGTAGCGGTGGAGGACGGGGATGTGCTGGCTTTCGCCACAGCTGCGGCGAGTGTCCTGGAACAATATGAGAAGGAGCCCGATTCGATCAGGAAAGCCGGTCGGGACGCCGCCGAACACATCCGCCGCACCTACCCGGTCTCCCGGCAGCGTGCGGAACTGCTGAACTTCTACGGTTCCCTGGACATCACCCCCGGGCTCGGAAGGACACCCTGATGCGTGTGCTCGTCGGGCTCCACCACCTGGAGCTCGGAGGCAGTCAGCTCAACGCGCTCGACCTCGCCACCAAGATCCGAGACCGCGGACACCACGTGGAGGTGTTCGCCACCCACACCGACACCCCCGGTCCCGTGGCGGATCTGGTACGGGCCCGCGGCCTCCCCCTGACCCTCGCCCGGCACCCCCGGGAACGGCCCGCACGGGGAGCGCTCTACCGCCCCTCCGTGGCCGCGGCGATGACCGAACTCGCGCGGACCGCCCGCATCGACCTCGTCCACGCCTACGAGTACCCCCTCATCCTGGACGCCTTCTACGGCCCCCACCTGCGGCTCGGCGCCGAGCTCGCCGGGACCGTCTACGCCATGGCCGTGCCCACCTGGCTGCCCGGGCACGCCACCCTCGTGGCCGGGACCCGGGACCTGGTGCACGGCGCCCGCGCCGTCGGCCAGCGCGCCGTCCTCATCGAGCCACCGGTCGACACCGACTCCGACGACCCCGTCGCCGTCGACGGGCTCGCCTTCCGCCGCGCGTACGGGATAGCCGACGACGAACTCGCCGTCGTGGTCGTCTCCCGCCTGGAACCCGACATGAAAGAGGAAGGCATCGCCGGCGCGATGGGCGCGATCAAGGAGCTCGGCGACCCCCGGCTCCGGTTCGTGGTCGTCGGCACCGGCCCCTCCGTCGACTCGCTGGCGCGCCGGGCCGCCGAGGTCAACACCGCGCTCGGGCGGGAGGCGATCACCATGACCGGAGCCCTCGCCGACCCGCGGCCCGCCTACGCCGCCGCCGACATCGCCCTCGGGATGGGCGGATCGGCGCTCCGCGCGATGGCGTTCGGCAAACCCCTCGTCGTCCTCGGGGTGAAAGGGTTCTCCCGGCCGTTCGACGAGAGCAGCTGCGCCCACTTCTTCGAAGCCGGGTTCTTCGGCGTGGGCGACGGACACCCCGACCCGATCGCCGCCCAGCTGGCCGAACTCGCCGGTGACTCCGACCGCCGGACCCGCCTCGGCGCCCTCTCCCGGCGGGTCGTCCTGGAGCGGTACAGCCTTGACGTCGCGACCGACACCTTGGAGCGACTGTACGGCGAGGCGCTGGCGAAGCGGCACGGCACCGCCTTCCGCGTCCGGGCCGCGGTCCGCACCGCCCTGCACCGCACCGCCGCCGACCTCGCCGGAAACGTCCTGCGCACCCGGCTCCGGCCGCTGGTCCGCCGGGTCCTCTCCCGATGACGGCACCGGACTCGGTCGCCGCGCGGGCCGGGCGGGCGCTCAGCTGGAGCCTGATCAACACGATCGCCTCCCGCCTGGGGACGTTCGCCATCGGGATCGTCCTCGCCCGCATCCTCGGACCCCAGGAGTTCGGCACCTTCGCGGTAGCCCTGCTGGCGCTCTTCGCGGTCCTCAGCTTCAGCGAACTCGGGGTGAGCCTGGCGATCGTCCGCTGGCCCGGCGACCCCCGGGAGATAGCGCCCACGGTGACCACCATCTCGGTGGTCACCGGCACGGTGCTGTTTCTTCTCGTCCTGGCCGGGGCGCCGGTGTACACCGCGGCCATGGGCGCCCCGCAGGCCACCGAGGTCATTCGGCTGCTCGCCGTCAACATTTTGATCAGCGGGCTGCTGGCCACGCCTGCCGCGTTGATGCAGCGGGAATTCCAAGCCGGGCGCCGGATGGTCGTCGACCAGGTGGGCACCTGGACCGGGTCGGTGCTCTCCATCGTGCTCGCGCTCGCCGGGATGGGTGCGATGAGCCTGGCCATCGGGCGGCTGGCCGGAGCGTTCGCGTCCGGCGTCCTGTTCGTCGCCTTCGTCCCGCGCGGGCTGCGGTTCGGCTTCGACCGCGCCGTCGCCCGGCGGCTCCTCGGCTTCGGGCTGCCGCTCGCCGGATCCAGCATCGTGGTGTTCGCCGTCACCTACCTCGACCAGCTCATCGTCGGCGGCGCCCTCGGCAGTGTCGCCCTCGGCTTCTACCTGTACGCCTTCAACCTCTCCAGCTGGCCGGTGAACATCCTCTCCCAGCCCGTACGGCAGGTGGCGCCCGCCGCGTTCGCCCGGCTCCAGCACGACCCCCCCGCCATGCGGCGGTCCTTCACCGCCTCGACCGGACTCCTCGCCGCGGTGACCCTCCCCATCTGCCTCGTCCTTACCGGGGCCGCCGAACCCCTCGTCCGGTTCCTCTACGGAGCCGCCTGGGCGCCCGCCGCCGACGCCCTCGTCTGGCTCGGGCTGTTCGCCGCCGTCCGGGTCATGTTCCAGCTGGTCTACGACTACTTCGTCGTCCTCGGCAGCACCCGGATCGTGTTCGCCGTCCAAGTCGTCTGGCTCATCGCCCTGCTCCCCGCCGTGTACGCCGGCGCGACCCTCGCCGGAATCGCCGGAGCGGCGGCCGCCCAGCTGGCTGTAGCCCTTCTCGTCGTCCTCCCCTGGTACCTGTGGGAACTGCGCCGCTGCGGCATCCCCATCGGCGGCCTCGCCCGGCAGATCGCGAGCCCCGCCCTGGCCGCCGTCCCCGTCGGCGCCGTCGGCTACCTCGCCCAAGCCTGGATCCCCCTCGACATTGCGGCCTTGGCCGTCGTCGGGGTAGTCCTGCTGGCCGCCCTCGCCGTACAAGCCCGCCGGGTCAAAGCAACCATCCGCGAACTCAAGACTGTGGGAGCCGAGCCGGCCGAGCCCCGGGAAGTTCCCACCCCCTAAGTGCGGTCAGGGCAACCCGGGCTTACCGGCTAGAGCCCCGCCCCGCCCTCTCTTACGGGTCGGGCACGAGCCGGCCGAGCGGAGGCTCGGCCAAAAAATACAGGCTCTTGACGGCGACCTCGCCTAACACGGTCCCCACGTGCGTTGTTGTCACCCTGACCCTGCCTACCTGACCGGGCGGGCGGTTGTGGCCCCCGGTTGCAACCACGGACGTGCGGACCGCCTTAAGAGAAGGCACTCTTACAAGCCTGTGTTTTCTGACATCGACCGCGGTCGGTTCGCACCGGACATAGAGCGTCCGGCGCGAACCGCCGCGCGCATTCTCGCGCCGCCAAGAGCGCGGCGCGAGAAGTGCGGATGTAGCGCCTTGGGCACCTAGCATCCAGCCACACTTACAACCAGCACCCGGGAACCGTGTAGGAGACCTCGGCTTGCTGGCTGTGGTCTTGCCCGGCCCTCTCTTACGGGTCAGCCACATGCGCGCTCGAAACGCCCCCGCGATCTGGACTGACGACGGCGTCGTCGCGTCGGCGGCGACGACTAGGAGGGAAGACGCGGGTCACCGGCGTTTCGAGCCGGCCGAGCGGAGGCTCGGCCAGAAAATACTGGCTCTTGACGGCGACCTCGCTTAACACGGTCCCCACGTGCGTTGTTGTCACCCGGACCGCGCCTACGAGCCCCCGGGAACCCCGTAGGCGCCTTCCGGCTAACGGCTGGCGGCCTCAGGCCGTACCTGTAACTCAAGATCCCGTGGTGAGGCCCGGCGGCCGTTAACTGGCTAGGACCAGTTCTCGGGCTCGTTGGCGGGCGATGGCGGGGACGCGGATGAGGCGCCAGAGGGCGCCGCAGAGGCCGAACATGAGGAAGGTCATGCCGGAGGCCATCGGGAAGGCGAACGTGTCGTAGGTGCCGAAGGTGAACGCGGCCATCGCGATGATCGCGGCGAAGCATTGGGCCAGGTGCTGGACGGCCGGGTCTTCGCAGCGTTTGCGGACTGAGCGGGCCATCACCCAGGAGTGGACGAACAGGGAGATGAGGGCCACCACCCCGAGCAGCCCGATGTCGAGGAGTGAGACGAGGTACTGGTTGTCCAGGATGCGGTACTGCTTGGGGAGCCAGGTGGCGAAGCCGCGGCCGAACCACGGGTGCTGCGGGAAGTAGTAGAAGACCGCGTCGTAGTCCTGCAGGCGGAATCGGGTGCTGCCGTCGGTGCCGATGTTGGAGACCAGTCGTCGCAGGGTGCCGACGAGGCCGGGGGCGAGGCCTTGGACGGCCGCGAGGAAGAGGAAGCCGACGAGGTAGGCCTTGCGGCGTTCCTGCTTGGTCCAGAGCGGCAGGATGATGACGAGGGCGATGCCGAGGGCCATGAAGGCGGAGCGGGACACGGTCATGAACATCGCCATCGTGATCAGGCCGACTTGCAGCCATCTTCGGCCGCGTTTGCCGTCGGGCGCGTATCTGGCCCCGTGGATGGCGAGCGGGATCAGCATGCCGAGCACCATGCCGAATTCGAGCGGGTGGAGTGAGGTTCCGGCCGGTCTGCGCAGGTTGTCCCGGCTGAGCAGCGAGGCGTAGTCGCCTTGCTGGGCGAGCCCGGGGATCCTGATGTATTGGGAGATGTCCAGCCCGAACAGGTACTGCAGGATGCCGATGATGGCCAGGAAGGTGCCGAAGGCGACCAGCCGCCGCCGGATCCGCTCCAGGTTCTCCATCCGGTCGATGCTGTCCGCGGCGAGCAGCACCACCCCGGTCCAGCCGAGGACCGTGATCATGCCGCGGTCGACCGCGTTGAGCTCGATGGTCTCCAGGGGGCGGGCCACCGCGGCGGCGTAGCTGGCCAGCGCGGCGGCGAGGAAGAGCCCCATGGCGAGCCGCATCGGCTGCCGTTCCCGGACCACGGCGGCCGAGCGGGGGCTCAGCCACGCCATGATGTACCAGAGCAGCAGGACGCACGCGAGCATGCCGGCGGGGGTGCCGGCGGCCCCGAGCGGGGCGAAGACGAACCTGGACGGCACCAGGAGCAGGACCGCCATGTAGATGGTCAGCACCACCACCGAGGTGGTGCGGGTCATCGGCTGTGGGGCTGGGTGCACGGCGGCTAGCGGCGCTCGTCGTCGAACTTGTAGGCGTTCGGCTCGTTCTCGGGCTTGGCCGGGATCTCGCGGCGGCGCTTACCCGTGTTCACGGACCCGTTGCCGACCTTGACCCGGCTGCTGTGCTCCGGGTCGACCACGATTCTCGGCATGTTCATGGTGTCGGCGTCTCCGGCGCTGGTCCACAGATCGGGGGTGGCACCGGTGGCTTCGGGCGTGGCGGGCTCGACGGGCGTGCGTCGCATGACCTGCATGTCCTGGGTACGGCGGACCGCCGACGGCTCGCTCAGGTCGACCCCGGCCGTGGATCCCGGAGCGGTGGGGGCGCGTACGGCGGACGCGGGCCGGGCCGGGTCCTGGTTCGTCAGGTGCCGGCTGTTCCTGGGCACGCCCACCCGGGCGCGCCTGCTCTCGGCGATACGGCGCCGCTCCGCCATCGCCTCGATCATGACCGGGATGCCGATGGTGACGAGGAGTCCGGCGACCCCGATGACGATGAGGAGGCGCAGCTTGTCCTGGGTGACCCGCTGGGGTTCCACCGTCTGGGCGATGACCCGGGTCCGGATGAGCGATTCGCTGGAGGGTGATTTGCCCTGCACGGTCTGCAGGCTGTTGAGCCGCGGCCCGACCTCGTCCAGGAGCGCCTTGAGGGTGGCCGAGGTGACTTCGGGGTTGTCCCCGGTGACGACGACGTCCAGGACGGGGCCGTTGGAGTCGGTGGCCAGGTTGATCTCGTATTCGGCGTCGAACCCCTTGTTGGCGAAGGCTTCGACGGTGGCCTCACTGGACAGGTTGCGTCCGGTGACCTCGGCGGAGACTCTCAGCGAGTCGCTGAATACCAGGTAGGCGTTCCCTCCCGCCTCCTCGGCCTGCTTGATGGACGGCAGAAAGAGTACGTTGGCCTTGGATTCGTAGCTCCAGGGCAGCAGGGCGTAGGCGGCTCCGACTCCGGACACGCTGAGGGAGAACAGCAGCAAGGCGACCCACCACCACCGGCGTAGTGCCTGCAACGTTCCGAGCAGATCCATTGTTCCCCTTCTGCCCGCTTGCGGCACTAAACGCGGGGCGGAGGTAATACCCCGTCATTGCACAAGATAGGTCCTCGACGAATAACCCCTAGCATAGGTGACATCGAGCTTCCGAACCACGCGAAGAGTAAGCTGCATCGACCATTTGAGGAGGATAAAGAGCGATGACCATCCGTGACATCGTGATTCTCCTCTGGCGTCATCGACTGGTAAGCTCGGCGATCTTGGTGTTGACCGGGATTGTCGGCTATTTCGTGCTGACGGCGCCGCCGCTCTATCAGAGCATCGCCGAGGTTCAGTTCAGAAAGCCGACGAGCAAGGAGACCGTCGACGCCTATGAGAGGTTCTCCGTCGAGCTCATCTTCGTCACCTATGTGTCGCACCTCTACCTGACCGGTCCGCAGGGGCTGGCCGAGGTCCGCAAGCTCGGCGGCACGGTGGACTTCACCGCCAAGATCGCCAATCTGGGGAATGAAGAGGTTCCGTACTACAACAAGCCGTACATCACGATCAGGGTGTACGACCGGGACCCCGCGGTCGCGGACCGGACCAGGGACGCGGCGGTGTCCGCGCTCCGGAACGACCTTCAGGCCCGGCAGCGGGCGGCGCTGACGAGGAAGGGCACCTTCATCACCACCCGGCTCGCCGAAGGCACCCTGTCGGCGACCCCGATCAGCAGTCGCAAGTCGCGTACGATTTTCGCGATCTCGGCGATCGGCTTCATCGCCCTGGTCACCGGCGTCATGATCGCGGAGCGGTTCGGGACCCGCTCGATGTTCACGCGCTTGGTCAGAACCACCTAAGGAGTCACCCATGCCGCAGACCCCCGGGGATCCCCACCGGATGGGGTGGCCCAAGCGGTGACCAGGCGACCGCGGCTGCTCCTGGCCGCCGTTCTTCTCGTCGCGCTCACGGGCTGCCAGTCCGAGCCGCCGCCCGAAGCGGATGAGTTTCCCCCCGTCCCCAGCATCAAGCCGCGTAAGGAGGCGGGCGGAAAGCTCCCGGACAAGTGGCCGAACTCCCGCAACACCGGGGTCCCCAAGGGCGTCCAGCTCAAGCGGATCAAGTCCATGGTGATCGACAAGGACGGCACGGTGATCGACGGTGCCTTCCTCTACGGCGACATCGTGGTGGCCGCGAACAACGTGACGATCCGCAGAACCAAGATCCTCAATCCCGGCGACTACTGGGCGGTCATCCAGCGGGAGGGCTTCGAGGGACTCACGGTGGAGGACACCGAGATCTCCGGGACCGGCAAGCGGCGGCTCTCCGTCGGGATCATGAACAAGGGCGGCATGATGACCGTCCGGCGGACCGACATCCACACCATGCAGGCCGCGGTGAACACCCAGGAGGGTGTGATCGAGGACAACTACTTCCACGATCCGGTCTTCTTCGAGGGGGATCACACCGACCTGATCTGGGCGCGCGGCGGCCAGCCGCAGGGGAGGCAGTTGATCATCCGACACAACACCGTGCTGAACAGCCTCAACCAGACCGCGGCGATCGCCCTCTTCCAGTTCGACGGCGTCACCCACAACACGATCATGGAGAACAACCTGCTCGGCGGCGGCTCCTACGCCCTCTACGGCGGGGGCGGCAAGTACGGTGTCTCCTACAACGTGAAGATCATCAACAACACGTTCAGCCGCCGGATCTACCCCAAGGGCGGCGGCTGGGGACACACCTCGCGCTGGGATGCCAAGGGCAAGGGCAACGAGTGGCGGGGCAACGTCTGGGAGGACACCGGCGAGCCCGTACCGGAGCCGTAGGGCTCAGTCCGGGATCGGGATCCGCAGCCGCTCCTGCGGCGGCAGAACCGGGGGGTCCAGACCCTCGGTGAGCAGCGCGGCGACGGTGTAGAGGTTCCACGCCAGGCCCGGCCGGCCGATCGCGGCGTCCCCGAACACGGCGTGGACCCGGTCCAGGTCGACGATCGTGCTCAGCGCCTCGGACCGGGCGACGCCCCGGAGCAGGATCCTGCTGAGATCGCCGTGCGCCCGCCAGTTCCAGGACTTGCGCGGCGGCGCCGGTCGGGGCGGCGGGGCGGGCGGCGCGGAGCCGTTCCCCATGTGCCGCCGGATCCGGCGCCGGACCTTGGACCAGGAGTCGTCCGGGCTCTCCCCGAGGAACCGCCACGCCCGGCCCTCCAGCGGGATCTCGGTGAGCCCCGGCGTGAACCCCTCGATCAGGGCGTGGACCACGGCTTCGGACCGGCGCCACACCGGGTCCAGGGCGAGGGCGAGGCGGGCGACCCGGTTGTCCAGGAACGGCTGGACGGGGGTGCCCCGGCGGAGCGCGCCGGCCCGCGCCCCGGCGTGCCATCGGCCGACCCGGAAGGCCAGGTACATGTGGTCGAGGACTTCGGGGCCGTTCGCCCGTACCCGGGTCAGCCAGGGGTCGGCGAGCGCCGCGGCGTGCTCGTTGGCCTCCTGGGTGAAGAGCTCGGCGTCGTTCAGGAAGAGGTCGTGGACCTTGCGCTCCAGTGCGGGCGGGGCGATCGACGACATCCCGCAGAGGAAGCCGCCGCGCAGGATCTCCCCGCTCTGGCCGGATGTGGTGGGTTTGCCGCTGTACGGCTCGTAGCCCACGATGCTCTCGTAGGCCGAGGACATCCCCTCGCAGACCCGGAGCACGTCCAAAGTCCGGTCGAGCGGGTGCGCGACGACGATCTCCCGCTCGTGCTCGGCCTGGGTGGGCGCCACCACCTGGTGCTCGATCCCGAGCCTGGTGGCGACGAGCCGGGCGATCGCGACGTCGGGACTGTCCTCCAGGCCGTAGGTGGTGGCCTGGAACGGCACCTTCGCCGCGTGCAGCAGCGCCGCGATCAACCGGCTGTCCCGGCCGCCGGTGAGGGCCAGGCGCACCGGGGCTCCGGCGCTGCGGAGCGGTGCGACCGAGTCGATCAGCGCGGCGGCGAGTTCGGCGACCTGGGTACGGCGCTGCCGCGCGCCCACCGGCTCGGCGGTGGGCAGGCCGGGGGAGAGCAGGGTCCGCCGGCCGTTCTCGATGTGGACGCCTCCGCCGGGCGGCACGGCCCGTACCCCGCGGAACGGGGTCTCGTCCGAGACGAAGTACCCCTGCCGGATCATGGATTGGAGCGCGAGCACGTCCCACTGCGGTGCGGCGAAGGTGGAACCGCTTTCGGCGGCCCGGGCCACCAGGTGCACCAGGAGGGCCCGGGTGCCGATCACGTGGAGGTGGCGTGTCTCGGCGTGGAAGACGGGGCAGGCCCGGGTGGCGCCGGTGACCGCGCTCACCCCGGACTCGCCGGCCTGGAAGACCGCGAAGCATCCGCCCACCTGGCTCAGGTCGGTCCGGCCGACGTCCATGGTGGGCAGCATCCGCAGGTCGACCGGGTCGGCGAGGTACCCGTTGACCGCGGTCACCCGGTCCCGCCCGGGTGCGAGCAGGCTCGGCTGGCCCGGCTCGTTCGACCAGGCCAGCAGGGCGACGTCGGAACGGGCCGAGCGCCAGGCCTCGTGGGTCACGGTCTGGGCGGGGACGGGGAAGGCCGTCCGGATCCCGGCCTCGGCCGCCGCCGACGCGATTTCGGAGATGCTCTTCCCGCCTTGTTTGGAGGCGATGGCCAGAAAGACGCGCATCCCTATCCCCTAACCCTCGCCGCATTGCAAAACCCGCCGTCAGACTACGCTTTTCCTACGCGTTCCGGCACGCCTGGATTTACGCGGTTGAGGCCGGGGATTCTTCGGCGGACATTAGGAAACGACATGTGGCCGAAGTCCTCGGCAACATTCCGTGAAAACTGTCAATTCGTTGAGAAAAGGTGTCCTTAAGATCCGTGCCTTCCGCTCAATGGTGCTGGGAACTAGGGCGCCCGCGCCGTGGGGTGAACAGGCGGCGCAAAAGCGCGACCGCGAGCATCCAGAGGAACGCCGCATTGGTGGTGAGATAACGGGGGCCGAGGCGGACCGGCTCTTGAATCATCCGGTAGAACCATTCGAGCCCGAACCGCTGGGACCAGCCGGGTGCCCGGCGGACGTCCCCGGCGAGGACGTCGAAGGAGCCGCCCACCCCGTGGATCACCCGGGCCCCGGTACGGGGGCCGTAGTCCGCGCAGAAGCGCTCCTTCTTGGGGGAGGGCATCCCGAGGAAGAGCAGGTCGGGCCGGGTCCGCCTGATCTCGTCCGCCACCTGGGGGGCCTGCTCGTCGGTGAAGTAGCCGTTCCTGCTCCCCGCGATCTGAAGGGTCGGATGCCGCTCCCTGAGCTGGGCGATCATGATGTCCAGGGTCTCCTGCTTGGCACCGAGGAAGTACACTCGGAGCCCGCGCTCGGCGGCGGTCCCCAGCAGCTCGACGAGCAGGTCGATGCCGGTGACCCGGTGCGGGAAACGCAGGCCGAGCATCCGCCCGGCCCAGACGACGGCCTGGCCGTCCGCCACGATCAGGCCGCAGCCGACCACGGCCTCGCGCAGCGGCAGGTCCCGCCGCATCTTGACGATCTTCGCGGCGTTGACCGCGCCGACCGTGAGCGACTCACCGCGTTCCGCGGCGTCGACGCAGCGCCAGACCGCCTCCCCCATGGTGACCGTGTCCACCGGGGTGCCGAGGACCTCGACCCGGGTGGTCACCGGTTCTTCACCGCGATGACGGACTTCACCAGGCCGGCCATCCGGTCGAAATGGAGCTTGGAGTCCGGGAAGTAGTACCGCATCTCGGTGAGGGAGAGCAGTTCGACCCCCATCGCGTCCCGCAGCGCGCCCGCCCGGTCGGCGGGGTTGGTGTGCACGAGCGGCCACTTCTTCACGATCCTGGCCCGCGCGGCCACCGGCAGGAACTGGAAGCCGGGGAAGAGCACGTGCGGCTCCACCGGGAAGTAGCGGTACGGGCACTGGATCCAGTGCCGGTCGGCGAGGCGGTGTACGGCGTCCGCGAACTGCAGCCGCCGGACGTGCCCGCCCACGTGCTCGATCACCGAGTTGGAGATGACCAGGTCGTAGGAGCCGGACAGGATCGACTCGGGCAGCTCGCAGGCGTCCGCGGTGTCACCCCTGGCCCAGTCCGGCAGGTCGTCGGGGACCGGGTCGAGGTTGACGATGTGCACGTGCTTGGGGCGGATCGGGGCCCGCTTCCAGTACTCGGCGGTCCCGCCCAAGTCGATGACCGTCATGTCGGTCAGATCAGGAAATATCGACATGAAGGTGTTCCAGCGGCGCTGGCGAGCCCGGGCGCCGACGGAGTCGGGGGCGTCGACGAAGCGGTTGCGGAGCGATTTCATCGCAGGGCCTTCCGGAGGGCGTCGGCGACCAGCGCCTGCTGCTCCTCGGTGATGTGGGGGAACATGGGGAGGGAGACGATCTCCTCTGCGGCCGCCTCGCTGACCGGGAAATCGCCTGGCGCGTATCCCAGCGAGCGGTAGGCCGGGTGCAGGTGCACGGGCTTGGGGTAGTGGATCCCCGTCTGGATGCCCTGCTCGGCCAGGCTCGCCATGACGCGGGCGCGCTCGGCGACCCGGATGACGTACAGGTGCCAGACGTGGGTGTTGTCCGGTGCCGTGGCGGGGAGCTGCACCTCGTCCAGGTCGCCGAGGAGCTCGGCGTAGCGTGCCGCGGCCGCCCGCCGTGCCTCGTTGCCCGCGGCCAGCCGGGCGAGCTTGGCCCGCAGGACCACTGCCTGGAGCGCGTCGAGCCGGGAGTTCACCCCGGGGACGAGGTGTTCGTACTTCTTCTCGCTCCCATGGTCGGCGATCAGCCGTACCTGCCGCTGGAGCTCGTCGTCGTCGGTGGTCACCGCGCCCGCGTCGCCGTACGCCCCCAGGTTCTTGCCCGGGTAGAAGCTGGTGGCGGCGAGCGAGCCGAAGATCGTCCGTCCGCCCTGCGCGGCCCCCTGGGACTGGGCCGCGTCCTCGATCACGGGGATGCGCCCGGCCAGGCCCATGATCTCGCTCATCGGCGCCATCTGGCCGTACAGGTGGACCGGGACGATCGCCGCGGTGTCCTCGGTGAGCACGTCGAAGAGGGCGGCCGGGTCCATCAGGAGGTACTGCGGGTCGACGTCGCAGAGGATCGGCCGGGCCCCGCAGCGCAGCACCGCGCCGGCGGTCGCCACGAAGGTGTTGGCGGGCAGCACCACCGGGACGTCCGGCCCCACCCCGACCGCGCGCAGCGCGAGCTCGATCGCGTCGGTGCCGTTGGCGACGCCGACGCAGTGCGAAACCCGCTGGAACTCGGCGTACTCCCGCTCGAACGCGGCGACCTCGGGCCCCTTGACGAAGGCGGTGGCGGACATCACCCGCTCGAAGCCCGCACGGATCTCCTCGGCGATCTCGCGGTGCGGCGTCGCGAGATCCATGAGCGGGACGGTGGTCAACGCGGTGTCCTTTCGAAACGGCGGGCCGGATTGCCGGCCCAAACCTCGCCTGGTGGCACATGACGGGTGACGACCGCACCCATGCCGACGACGGCGTGCGCCCCCACCGTGAGCCCCTCCCGGATGAGGGCCCCGGAGCCGATGTAGGCGGCCTCGCCGACGTGTACGCCCCCCGCCAGCCGCGCTCCGGCGGCGATGGTGACGTAGTCCTCGATCACGTCGTCGTGGGTGAGCACCACGTGCGGCATGACCGCCACATGCGCGCCCACCCGGACCGAGGCGGTCAGCACCGTGTACGGCAGGAGCACAGAGCCGGGTCCGACCGTGCAGGAGGGGGCGACCAGCGCCGTCGGGTGACACAGCGTCCGATACCGCTCCGGCGGCAGGCCGAGCCTCGCCACGATCTTCGGCCGGCTCGTGTTGTCGGACGGACGGCCGGTGCAGACGACCAGGCGCACCTCGGGATCCAGCTCGGCGATCACTTCGGTGCCGCCGAGTACGGGCACGCCGTCGATGCGGGTGCCGTGCCTGGCCGGATCGTCGTCGACGAAGCCCAGCAGCTCAATCCCGGGCGGGAGGTTCTGCGCCGTCTCGCGGGAGAAACCCCCCGCGCCGACGATCACCAGCTCAGTCACCGTGGGCGTCCCTCACCGCCGCGATGACCGTGTCCTGCTCCGCCGTGGTCATCTGATGGAAGAGCGGCAGGATCACCGAATGCCGGGTGAGCCGCTCGGTGACCGGGAGCGGCGCGAAGGAGCGGCCCCGGTAGGCCGGCTCCAGATGCGACGCCATGATCCCCCGCCGGGCCGAGACACCGTGGCCGGCCAGGAGCTTCAGGACGTGCTCCTGGTCGAGGTCGGGCCAGGACACCCAGAAGGACTGGAAGTTCGTCGTCCCGTAGGCGGGGTCGGCCGCCGTGGTCACCCCGGCCAGTCCGGAGAACGCGTCCTGGTAGCGGGCCGCCAGCTCACGGCGGCGCGCGACCATCTCCGGGAGCTTGCGGAGCTGGATCAGGCCGATCGCCGCCTGGATGTCGGTCATCCGGTAGTTGTAGGCGACCTCCAGGTACTCCTCCAGCACGGGCTGGGAGCTGGAGTGCCGATCCGCCGCGCTCACGCTCATCGCGTGCTCGCGGAGGCGGCGCAGCCGTACCGCGGTCTGTTCGTCCTGGACGGTGACCATCCCGCCCTCACCCGTGGTGAGCAGCTTGCGCGGGTGGAAGGAGTAGGCGGCGAGCGCGGCTCCGGCGCCGACCGGACGGCCCCGGTAGGTCGAGCCGGCGCCGCACGCGGCGTCCTCGACGACGGCTAGGCCGAGGGAGGCGAAGGCGTCCAGGTCGGCCGGGATGCCGCCCTGGTCCACCACGATCACCGCCTTGGTCCGCTCGGTCGTCACGGCCCGCACCGACTCGGGGGTGAGGTTGAGCGTGACCGCGTCGACGTCGGCGCAGACCGGGGTCGCCCCGGCGTGGTGGACCACGTTGGCGGTGGCGATGAACGACAGCGAGGGGACGATCACCTCGTCACCGGGGCCGACCCCCGCGCCGATCAGGCACAGGTGCAGCGCGGTGGTGCAGGAGGAGACGGCGATGGCGTGCGGGACACCGATGAACTCGGCGAACGCCCGCTCGAACTCGGCGACCCGGGGACCCTGCGCGACCCAGCCGGAGGCGACCGCCGCCGCGGCGGCCTCGGCCTCCTCCGCACCGAGCCACGGCTTCATGACGGGGATCACCACGCCGCTCCGTTCGCGGCCCGCTCGGCCCGCCACCAGTCGACGAGGAGCCGCAGCCCCTCCTCCAGGCCGATCTCGGCCTTCCATCCCAGGACTTCCGCGGCCTTGGAGACGTCGGCGAGCCGCCGGGTGACCCCGTTGACGGCACGCGGCGGGCCGAACTCCAGGCCCAGGTCGTCGCGGCCCATGACGTGGAGCAGCTGCTCGGCGAGGCCGCGCAGGCTGGTCTCCACGCTGGAGGCGATGTTGAAGGCCTGGTCGGTGGCCTCGCTCTGCGCGGCGAGCAGGTTGGCGCGGGCGATGTCCACGGTGTAGACGAAGTCCATGGTCTGCAGGCCGTCGCCGAGGATGAGCGGGGGCTGCCCGTTCTCGATCCGCTCCATCCACCGGATCAGCACCTCGGTGTAGAGCCCGTGGATGTCCATCCGGGGGCCGTACACGTTGAAGTACCGCAGCGCCACGTAGTCCAGGCCGCGCATCGCCGTGAAGCTGCGGAGCAGTCCCTCGTTGAAGGTCTTGGCGGCGCCGTACAGGGTGTCGTTGTCGTAGGGGTGCTGCGTCTCGGTGGTCGGGAACTCGGTGGCCAGGCCGTAGACCGAGGCGGAGGAGGCCGCGACTACCTTCTTCACCCCGGCGTCGGCCGCGGCTTCCACGACGTTGTAGGTGCCGTCGACCAGGACTTCCAGGGCGAGCCGGGGTTCTTCGGCGCACTGGGTGATCCGGATGGCCGCCTGGTGGAAGACGACGTCGATCCCCTCGGTCAGCCTCCTGACCAGCGCGGCATCCCTAATGTCACCATCAACGATGGTGACATTTCCGCCTTCTTCGGCTTTTGCGAGGTTGGCCCGGCGGCCGCGGACGAAGTTGTCGAGTACCACGATCTCGGCGGCGCCGGCCTCCACCAGCTGATCCACGATCGTGGAGCCGATCGTCCCCGCGCCTCCGGTGACGAGCGCGCGGCTACCGTGCAGTGTCATCAGTTTTCTTGATCTCCACTCGTGCGCCGCCCAGCTCCATGCTGGCCACGGCGGCTTCCAACAGGGCGAGGACCCGCAGGCCGGAACGGCCGTCGGTCAGGGGCGGGCGCTGCTCGGCGATGGCCGAGGCGAACTCGGCCATCATGGTCCTGAGCGCCTCACGCTCGGGCAGCGCCGGGACCAGGACGTCGCCGAGCCGGTAGGAGATCAGCGTCTGCCTCCGCTCGTCGAGCGTCTCCGCGCGGTCGACCCCCCGGTCGTACACGGCGAGCCGCTGGGAGGGGTTGACGTCGTCCCAGACGATCGTCCGCCGGGAGCCGCCGATCACCGTGGTGCGGATCTTCGTGGGGCTCAGCCAGTTGACGTGGATGTGGGCGAGGGTCCCGTTGGACAGCCAGACCGTGAGGTAGGCGACGCAGGCCCGACCGGCGTCGATCGGGTCGGAGCCGTGGGCCGAGACCGCCACCGGGGTGACGTCGTCGGGCAGGATGAAGTCGAGGATGGACGCGTCGTGCGGCGCGAGGTCCCAGAGCACGTTCACGTCCGGCTGGACCAGCCCGAGGTTGATCCGGACGGAGTCCACGAACCGGATGTCGCCGATCTCCCCGCTTCGGACCAGTTCCCGGATGCGCTGGACCGCGGGGGTGTAGCAGAAGGTGTGGTCGCACATGAGCACCACACCGGCGCGCTCGGCCATCTCGACGAGCTTGACCCCTTCCTCGTAGGAGGGGGTGAGCGGCTTCTCCACCAGCACATGCTTGCCGGCCTCGATCGCGGCCCGGGCGAGGTCGAAGTGGGTACCGGCGGGCGTGGCGACGGCCACCGCGTGCACGGCCGGATCGTCGAGCACCTGTTCGTAGGAGGAGGTCGCCTTGACCGTGGAGTACCGTCCGAGCGTCGCCTTGGCCCGGTCCAAGTCGAGATCGCAGAGGTACTCCAGCCGGATCGCCGGGGTGGCCTGTGCGTTACGGACCAGGTTGGGACCCCAGTAGCCCGCGCCGATGACCGCGAGTCCGATCATGACGTGCCTCCCTGGGGTGTGCCAGCGGCAGCGTCTCTCTGACCCGCGACCATGCGCTTCCTCTCTGTCTGACCTTCCGGGGGATGCCCGTGCATGCCGAAACGGCCGGGAGAGTCTTTTCCCCGCCTGAATCCCATCCGGAAGCCCGCCCCTTGCTCATTCCGTCTGTAGACGCGGGACAGTAGATCACGGTTTACAGGTCTATAGGGGAAATGAGGGGCGGTTCTGTCCCTGTCGCTACGTTGTCGGATTCTCTGGGTTCCAGCCGCAGCCAGTCGATCGACACTCGGGGACCGAGCCGGTGGGGGACATCGAAGTCCCGGTACGGCCTGCGGCCGCGAGCCCGTACCGGCTACCGCGTGATCGTTGTGCTGTGCGCACCCTGCGGGGGATGCATATCGCGATGATCAACCCCTGGGGCGGTGGCTGTCTGGGCTTGTGGGGAAGCCGTTGGCCTGGCGCAGCCCGTACCCGATGCCGGGTGATCGTTGCGCTGTGCGCACCCTGCGGGGGATACGTATCGCAATGATCATGTGGCAACAGGTGGGGGTTGCGGTCGCTCGGTCCGTGAGGGAGTCCGGGTCGAACAGGTCACCTACCGCAGGGGCGGTACGACGGGTCGTGGTGCGACGGATGAGGACATGGCACGCTATGGCGGATGCAGCCACTAGACATCGACGGTGCTTTCCTCCACACCCCCAAGATCCACGGTGATCAGCGGGGAGCCTTCGCGGAGTGGTTCCGCGGGGACGGTTTCGCCGAGGCGCTGGGGCATCGGTTCGGCCTGGCCCAAGCCAACTGGTCGACCTCCGCCAAAGGCGTGCTGCGGGGAGTCCACTTTGCCGACGTCCCCCCGGGGCAGGCGAAGTACGTCGTCTGCGTGAGCGGAGCGATCATGGATGTCATCGTGGACATCCGGGTGGGTTCGCCCACGTTCGGGAAGTGGCAGGCGGTCCGGCTGGACGACGTCGCCCGGGCCGGTCTCTACCTCGCCGAGGGGCTCGGCCACGCGTTCATGGCGCTCAGCGAGCAGGCGAGCGTGGTCTACCTCTGCTCGGAGCCGTACGCCCCCGGCCGGGAGCGCGAGGTCCACCCCCTGGATCCGGAGATCGGCATCGAGTGGCCGGCCGACGTCGAGCCGATCCTGTCGCCCAAGGACGCCGCCGCGCCCACGCTGGCCCAGGCACGTGAGAAAGGTCTCCTTCCGGGCTACGAGGACTGCCTGGCCTATTACGCGCGGCTCCGCACCCAGTAGAACCCGATCTTCCATCACAAGAAGTCATAAAACGGACATATATTGATGTCTCGTAACAAAGCTTCTGAAAGATGGACATTGGGTGGCAACGAGGCAGGGCCCGGCGGGCGCGAGTGAGGCGCTGCTTCGCCTGATCGACCAGGTTTGGCAGCCAGGCGAGGCGGTACGGGTCACCGCGGGAGAGACACCCCAGGGATACCGGGTCGCCGAACGCTATTCGATCGTCCCGAACGCGGCCCGGGCCCGCTTCCTCGTCCCGCTCGCCACCCGCGCCGCCGCGCACGCCTCGCTCAGCCGCTACAACGGACTCCGCCCCGGCGCGCTCGGCCTGGCCCGCGCGCTGCTCGGCGCCGCCTTCCGCGTCGGCCTCGCCCCGATCGCGCTCCGGGACGAGCTCACGGTCTGCCTCGCCGAAGACGCCGACCCCGCCGACCATCTGATCGTCGCCCACCTCGGCCGCGTCCTGGGCCGCCCCGGGCTCGCGGCGGGCATCGGAGTCCGCCCCGTCGACCCCAACGGCAAGCCCACCCTCCAGCTCTTCCAGCCCGACGGCACACCCGCCGGCTACGCCAAGATCGGCTGGAACGCCGCGACCCGCAGGCTCGTCGCGATGGAGGCCGAGGCGCTCACCGCCGTCCGCGGCGTCACCGCGCCCCGGCTGCTGTACGGCGGGAGCCGGCGGGACCGGCAGATCACGGTGACCGAGCCCCTGCCACCGCGGATCCGGGCGCACCGCAACCCCGACGAACCACCTGGACCGGACGTGCTCGCCGCGATCGCGGCGGGATCCGGCGTCCGGGAAACCGAGCTGGCCGCATCGCCGTACTGGCAGGCCGTCCGCCGGGAGATCTCCGAAATCGACGACGAGCCCCGCCTCAGAAGGGCACTGGCCACGCTTGCCGTACGGCTGGAGGGCGAGTACGGCGGCACGCGGCTCCGGTTCGGGCGCTGGCACGGCGACCTGGTGCCCTGGAACCTCGGCCGGCACGACGGGACACTCCACATCTGGGACTGGGAGCACAGCGCGACCGGGGTCCCCATCGGATTCGACCTGCTCCACTGGCACTTCCAAGTGGCCCTGGTGCTCCGGCGCAGACCGCTCGCCGAAGCCGTCGCCGCGGTCCACGACACCGCGCGCACCTCGCGCGTCGACGCCCCACCCGGCCTGCTCGCCCAGGCCTACCTCTTGGAGATCTTCCTGCGCACCCACCGCCTGCAACGGGGCGGGGGCGGCTGGAACACCGACCTGTATCCCGCGATGTTCGACGTGCTGCCCAAGGGGGACGACGGTGTCTAGGCACAGAGCGCTGCTGGTCTGCTCGACCGGCGGCCACCTCACCCAGCTCTACCGGCTGAGCGACTGGTGGCGACGGCACGAACGGGTCTGGGTGACCTTCGACAAGGCGGACGCCCGTTCCCTCCTCGCCGAGGAAGACGTCCGCTGGGCCCACCACCCGACCACCCGGAACATCCCCAACATGCTGCGGAACTTCCGGCTCGCCCTCCGCCTGCTCCGCCGGGAACGGCCCGACGTGATCGTCAGCACCGGGGCCGGGGTCGCGTTCCCCTTCTTCGTCCTGGCCAAGCTCTTCCGGATCCCCACCGTGTATCTGGAGGTGTACGACCGGATCGACACCGGCACCCTCACCGGGCGGCTCTGCTACCCGATCACCGGCCTCTTCCTGCTCCAATGGCCCGAACAGCAGCGCCAGTACCCCCGCGGGGTCGTCGTCGGGGAGCTCCTGTGACCTCCCTGCCCCGGTACCGGGGAGTCCTCGTCTTCGTGACCGTCGGCACCGACCACCACCGGTTCGACCGGCTCATGGACTGGATGGAGGTGTGGCTCGACGACCCGGGGCTCGCCGGGGTGCGGTGCGTCATCCAGCACGGCGCGTCCCGGCCCGTCGCCGGCGCCGAATGCCACGAGTTCCTGCCACACGATCGGATGCGGGAGATGTTCTCCCTCGCCACGGTCGTGGTGACCCAGGGCGGGCCGGGCTCCATCGCGGAGAGCCGGGCCGCCGGCCGCCTGCCCATTGTGGTCCCGCGCATCCCCGAACTGGGCGAAGTCGTCGACGACCACCAGCTCCGATTCGCCCGGCACCTCGCCGAACGCGACCGCATCGCCCTCGCCGAGACAGGCGGGACACTCTTCGCGCACCTCGACGGGGCGCTCACCAACCCGGCCGGCTACACCGTCGAACCCGGCACCGACGAAACCGGCGAAGCGGTCGCCCGCTTCGCCGGCCTGGTCGACTCCCTACTCCGCGACAAATCCAGCCGAACCAGATCCCGGCTCACCGAAGGCCGCTCAACCCGAGGCCGGCGCTCCCGGCTCAGATGACGGCGAACGCCGCCTCCGTACTCATGTCGGGTACGGAGCCGACTCGATCTTCAGCGGCAGCCATTCGGTACAAAGACGAAGCCGAGGCCACTTCACGCGCCGGCTGGATGAGTACTCGCATCGCGATCGTGTTCCGCCCGGCGCCAGTAGTACCGGACTCATCGCGGTGAAACATCCGGGTCGGCTGACTGTCGCAGCTCGCCAGCCTGGTAATCCTTCTGCGAACGGGCGCCTCAGCAGAGCATCTGTTCTGAGACCGAAGCACTCCTCAGGTTGTTGATCGCCCAAGAGATGAACTCGCGCACCAGATCAAGGTAAGCGCCCCTCGTCGATATTCAGCCACACGTGCTGTTTGCCGTCCGGCGTCACTGTCATGCCGTAGCGGGAGCGGGACGGGCAGCCTCGGCGGGCCCAGTCCATGTAGGTGGCCTGGAGTTGGTCCCACAGGCGTACACCCCCGCCCTGCAACACCGGGTAGTCGCCGTTGCCGGGAATGGCCGCGCACAATGCCCAGCCACTGCCACCTGCCTCGCGGAGCCGCATCACCCACGCGTCTTCGCCGTCGTAGCGGTCCCAGCCGGTGGTCGTGACCACCAGATGCGGCGTGTGGACGGCCAACGCCGGCATCAGGCCTTCGGCCAGCGCGTCGTCGACGGTGCGGGGGTCCAGCCGGGTGACCGACTCCTCCATCGGCTCGCCGTAGGCGGGCCAGTCGCCCACCCGTTGAGCGCGCAGCATCATGTAACCGCAGTCGCCGGTGAAGCGGCCCACGGCGCTCCCGTCGTCCAGCACGCGCAGCACAAGCTGCTCCCCCCAACGGCCCGGCGAGGGCATCCACGGCAGCACGACGATCCCGCCGGGCCGGGTCTGCTCGATCCAGGCGTACGACACCGTGCGCACCCCGCAGGTGACATGCACCCTGTCGTACGGAGCGGCACCGGGGTAACCGATCGCACCGTCGGCGGTCAGCACCGTCGGATGGCAGCCGATGGCGGCCAGGCTCTTGGCGGCCTGCCGGGCGAGCGCTCCATCGACCTCGACGCTGATCACACGGGCGTCCTCCCCCAGCCACCAGCACAGCGCCGCGGTGGTCCAGCCGGTCCCCGTGCCGATCTCCAGCACCTTCTCGTGTCCGCGCAAGCCGAGCCGGGCCAGGAACTGCAGGCTGATCGACGGCGCCGACAGCGAGCACGACGGCCGTCCAGCCGGGTCCCCCGGGTCGGTGGCCCCGTCATCGCGTTGGGTGATGATCGAGCCGTCGTTGTAGACGGCGTGCAGCCAGCCGTCCAGATCGGTCAGCCGGTCGATCCGGCGGCCCGGCCCATCCCTGGGGTCAGCCCAGGCGACATCGGGCACGAACAGTTCGCGCGGCACGTCGGTCAGAGCGGCCAGCCAGGGGCGGATCAGCTCACGCACATCCGGCTTGGCGCGCCGGGCGACGGCTTTGGCCAGCCGTCGTGCCTGTGCGACGTGGCGAACGGTCATGGCGTGGGGCGGCATGTCACGTCCGGTCGGCAAGGGTTTCGGGGCTTGCATGGTTGAGCCGGGTTGCAGTTCTTTGTCGGCACACAGCCATCCTTCTCCGGCGCGCACTGATCTTGTCCCGGGTGGCACTGCGGTTCGCACGGCGGCCTGCACGTTACTCCGGTCGCGGCCGGGATCTCGTGCCGGGCCAGTGCGGTGACCGGGTCGATCAAGTCTGCCAGGCTGTTGCTGTGCACCGATCCGGCTACCAGCCAGCGGCCCATCGGGCACGGGACCACGTCCCCGGACGGCAGCACGGTGACGATGCCCTGCCCGCAGTGCCCGCACAGCTGGGAGGTGTCCGGCGAAGTCGTCGTGGTCGCCCGTCCCAGATGCCGAACGCGATCGATACCGCAATCGGTGACCCCGAGCCGCCGCAGCTCCTCCAGAGCCTGGGAGGCGTTCTGCCGGGGATCGATGTCGATCACGCCGACGCGCAGCGGCACCGACCGCGCTACCAACGCGAGAATGTTGGCTTTGATCCGTGCATGCGTGGGACGTCCGGTGATTCGGTTGTGCTCGGCAGGGTCAGCGCTGTACCAGCTGGTCGCCACACTCATTCGCGGATGAGTGAGCAGGTCCCACACACGTGAGGGCACGTAGACCAAGTTCGAATAGACCTCGACACGGACTCCGAGGTTCAGAGCGTGGGCGATGAGGTCGGGTAGAGCCGGATGTAGCATCGGCTCGCCGCCGACTATCTGGATCACCTCGGTTCCGACGTCTGCAGCCTGCCGGAAGACCCGTCGCCAATCGTCTGCGGTCATGGTGCCGTTCGAGCCCTTTGGGCCACTGTCGTTGAAACAATGCACGCACCTGGCCTGGCATTTCCCCGTGATCTCGGCTTGGAGCAGCCTGATGGCGGCCATGTGCTCCCTCCCTGCACGGCGGGTGCGCTTTTCTTGCTGAGTGTCTCGCGGATGCGCTCAGTCGTCGAGGGATCGCCATGCGCAACCAGAAACGTGTGGAAACAGTCTTTCGTCACCAGCGAGCAAGCCGAACGGTTCGTCGCCTCGCTGCACACGGTGAACCGCATTGCCCGGCCCGAGGAGATCGCTCCCTTTGTGGCGTTCCTTCACAGCGATAAGGCGTCGTTCGTCACCGGCGCGGCCCTCGCGATCGACGGCAGGTTCATCGCCCGCTGAGAAAGCCTACGCCGGTGGGTTGCCGAGGACGTTCTTCTTCACGACTTCGGCAACCTGGGATTGGATGACGATCTCAGGGCGGCGCGTGACGGGTTAGCGGGTGCCGGTGAGGGTGAGGCTGAAGCTGAGGTCGGCGCTCCAGGCGTTGGCCTGGTGGACTTGGACGGCGATCGTGTTCCGTCCGGCGACCAGCAGGTCCGGCGGTGCCTGGAAGGCGATGAGGGTGCGTTCGTCGGCCCGGTCCTGCAGGCCGGTGAGCGCCGGGACGCCGTACGCGATCTCCCCTTCGGGCAGGTTGCTCCGGCCCACTTCGACCCCGTTGAGGTAGACGACGGCTCCGTCGTCCCTGACCAGCTCGACGAGGAGTTCCCGGTACGCGGGCGGGTCGGCCACTTCGAACTCGGCCCGGAAGTAGGCGGTCATCGGCCGCGGCGTCGGCCCGGCCAGGATCACCGTGGCCTCGTCGCCGTCGCCGAACCCCAGTTCACCCGGCCCGGACGACCAGGCGGAGTCGTCGAACCCCGGTGCGCGCCACGCCGTACCCAGATCCACCCCATCGTGGGCGTACCGCCAGGTCGTGGACTTGACCACAAACGAATCCCGGACGGGTACGGCCGCCGCGGCGACGGTAGCCGACCGGTTGCCTGAGCCGTCGATCGCGCGCACCAGGTACCGGCCGGTCGCCCCGGCCTCGACGGTGTAGGAGGTCCCGGTGACCGTGGCGATCACCCGGTCGTCCTTCAGCACCTCGTAGCGGACCGGGCCGCTGTTGTCCGTGGCCGGGGACCAGGTCAGGGCGGTGCCGCTCAGCCGCAGGTCGCCCGGTTTGCCCGGTGCGGTCGAGTCGGTCCCGCAGAGCCTGCCGAAGCCGCCCAGCCAGGAGCCGCCCGCCCCGCGGTTCATGTCCCCGCCGAACCACAGGCAGCCGTTGTCGTCGGTGACCAGCTCCCACGGGCCGTTGCCGGCTCGTGAACCGAGGACCGGCGCGAAGTTCGGCAGGTATTCGCCGGTCTCGGCGTCCCATGCGCCGATGAAAACAATCTGATGGGCGTTGGACCATCCGGTGGGGTTGGGATAGTTCGACGCGTCGTTGTAGACGAAGTCGCCGCAGTGGCAGGAGGCGTAGACGATCCCGTTCAGCTCGACCGCGCTCTGGAAGTCGCCACCTTGCACCGTGATGTTCCCGCGGACCCGCTCAAAGCCGTCCTTGGTGTACATCTGGAAGTCGTGCTGGGAGCCGCCCATCCACACCCGGTCGCCGAACTCCCGGATGATCTGCCGGTACTGCTTCTGGGTGGTCGAGGTGCTCGGCACCCACTCCTGGTCCTTGAGCCCGGGGATCCGGGTGGGCGGGGAGGTCGTGCCGATGACTGCGACCTTCCGGGCCGGCGCCCCCACGGCCGTACTGAAATGTCCGCCGAAGTAGACCCGGTCCGGGGTGGCGTCCAGCTCGATCGGGACGCCGTCGAAGCTCGGTTTCCACGTCCCGTCGGGCTTGCCGTCGGAAACCCGGACGCGGGCCGCCCGGCTCAAGGTGATCGGCCCGGTCTCGGGGGAGCCCCCGCCGATCCGGTTGAACTGCCCGCCGACGTAGATCCAGTCGCCTTCCCGGTCCAAGGTGCGTACCAAGGCCGGGTTGCCGGTGTGGCTAACCGTGGCCTTCCAGCCCGGCGCGACCGCACCGGTCTCCGGATTCAGCGCGACCAGCCCGCCGGTGAACTCGCCGCCCGCGACAATCCGGTCACCTGCCACCTGAATGTCCCAGACCTGGCCGTTCAGCTCGGGCCGGAACCCTTCCCGCCACTCACCGGTGTTCACATCAAAGGCGGCGAGGTACGGCTGCCGCGTGCGCGGCCCGTCGGCGCCCCGCTGGACGTACTCGAACTTCCCGCCGACGTAGATCGTGTCGCCGTGGACCGCCAGCGACTGGACCTCGATGTTCTGCTCACCCGTGCCGCCGCCCACCACGCCGGTCACCCCCCACGGGGTCGCCGTGGTGCGATTGGCCACCAAGGGTTTGGCCGTCGAGGCGGGCAGCCCATCGGCCGGGATCTTGGGGAAATCGGCCGAGGTGATCGTCGGGCGGATGAAGACCTGGGTGAACGGGATCGCCGAGTTCTCGTTCGCCAGCTCCCAGAGGTAGCTCGTCGCCGAGTTGCTCCCGTCCCGGACGGCTGAGCCGTAGGCGAATCCCTTCTGCCACCCGTGCCGGTCCCAGCCGTAGGTGGTGAGGCGCCGCTCGCCGCTGTTGGAGCCGGCGTCCCTGGTCGTTCCGGAGGCGCGGGATCCGTCGAAGGCGACCGAGGAAAGCGGATGCCCGGCGTCGAACGTCCACGACCAGTCTTTCAGCCGGGACGGCTTCCAGCGCACCTCCTGCCAGGCGGTTCCGGTGGCGTTCCGCGCCCGGCGGATCCGGATCCCGTCGGCGAGGGCGTCGACCCGTTCACCGTTCAGCAGTCCGTTGACCGTGTCACCGGGAAGCGCGGCCGGCTTGAACGCCCCGGTCCCTGCGGGATTGTTCAGGATCTCGCCCGGGGTGCCCTGCCCGCCGTGGTGGAACTTCCAGCCCTCCCGGCCCCGTCCGACCAGCACCCATCCACCGCCGTCGGTGGTCATGTCGCAGTAGAACCGCTGCGGCGCGATCAGCGCGGGCGTCTGCAGCCAGTAGAGACCGTCCTGGCTGCCCGGCTCAGCCTTCTTGATCGCCCAACACGACGCCGCCGCCCGCTCCTGCACACTCCCCAGGGCAGGTGCCGTCGGGGGCTGTGGCGTTGCACCGACGGGAAGGGTAACCGCCCCCACCGCGGTAACCCCGGCCACCACAACCGCCAGCCTTCGCCCCCAGACCCCCATGCCCACTCCCAAACCACCCATGACGCACTAAAAGGCACTTATTGCCAATAAGAGCCCAAACATAGCGCATCCCGACATGCTGGAGGATCTTAGGTGAGCCACAGGTCGGAGCCGGGTAAGTGACTCCACTCGTCCTGAACCGAATGAAGATTGCGATCAAGACTCCTTGTCGACATTCAGGCCACAAGCGCCGTTACCGCCTGAGGTGATCTCGGAGATGAGTATTGATCGGCACCCGGTTGCCGGAGCTCGGTCTCCGCTTCCGGCAGGGAACCCGATCGCCGTACGGCCGATCGCGCCACGTCCGGACCGGTCAGGCGGGCCAGCCGAAGTCTTCGCCGAGGAGGGTGTAGAGCTCGCGGTTGTGGGAGCGGTAGAAGTCGGTGAGGCGTACCCGGGTGGCTTCGGCCATGGGCGGGGCGGGGAGACGGTTGTGCCGTTCGACGGTGGTCAGGCGGTGGCGGGGGAGGCCGAGGAAGTCGGTCACCCGGTCGAAGCCGGCCTGTTCGTCGGCGTACAGGGATTCGGCGGACATGATGAGGAACCGGTCGCGGGGGAAGAGCGCGAACCACTGCTCCAGCTGCGGCCGGTAGATGCCGCGGTCGCGGTAGCTCAGGTAGTCGTGGGGCAGGCTGTGGTAGTGCGGGTCGAGTGCCATCCGCTCGGGTTCGCCGCGTAGCCGGTCGAACTCTTCGGCGAGCGCCTCCTCGAAGGTCAGGGGCTCGACCCCTTTGCCGACGGCTTCCCAGTAGTGGGAGTAGGCCCGTTTCACCGGGTCGCGCAGGAGCACGACCAGTTTCACGGCGGGCATCCGTTCCCGGACCAGGGCGGGGATCCGCGGGTCGTACAGGTAGTACGGGCACGCCTCGCCGGTAAGCGGCCGGTGGCCGTGGCGTGCGGCCACCGCTTCGATCTCCCGTTCGGTGGCGAAGTGCGAGCGGTACCAGTTGTCGCCTTTGGCGAGGTTGACGGAGAAGTACCAGGGGCTCTTGAGGCCACGGGACGCCGGGAACATCGGCATCACCAGCGGGTGCTGGGTGAGGTAGTTCCACATTGAGGTGCTGCCCCCGCGTTTGGTGCCGATGACCAGGAAGTCGGGGAGGTGCCGGCGTGCGGCGGTGCGGATGCCGTAGGCGCGGGTCGCGGCGTTGGCCAGGTCTTTCGCCCAGCGTGGGGCGTGATCCTTGTAACGGTTGAGGGTGTTCACCGGTGGCTCCTCAGCAGGACGTCGAGGTGGAGGCGGGCGCGCAGGCGCCAGAGCGCGAAGCCGTACCCGGCGCACGCGACAAGCAGATAGAGGGCGAAACTCCCGGCGTTCGCCCCGAGGACGGACCGCACGACGAGCCCGGCGCCGCCGAACCAGAGCAGCGCCCAGAGCGCGGCGACCGCGGGCCCGCGCAGGCCGAGCCGGAGTCCGAGCAGCATGCGGACCTGTACGGCGGCGAGCGCGGTGTCGACCAGCATGGTGATCGCCCAGGCGACGGCCGCGCCGATCAGCCCGTACGCGGGGAGCAGGATCAGATGCGCGGCGACGCAGACGGTGAGGGCGACGACCTTGTTCAGTAAGCTCCACGAGCTCTTACCGCCCATGAGCAGGACCGTCTGGACGTTTCCGGCGGCCAGGACGCCCAGCATGCCGAGGGCGAGGATCGCCAGCGGGACGGCACCGCCGGTGAAATCCTCGCCGAAGAGCGTCAACACGAACGGCCCGAACACCGCGAGGCTCAGGTAGAGCGGCCAGGAGGCGGCGACCACCCAGCCGGTGGCGACGGCGTTGAGCCTTTGTGCCTCGGCGCGCTCCCCCCGGGCGAGCATGGCCGAGATCTGCGGCGCGATCGCGATCCGGGTCGCGGCGAGCACCAGCGTCCCGGTGGTCACGAACCGGCTCGCGGTCGCGTAGATCCCCGCGTCGTGGCTGGTCAGCATGGCCCCTGCGAGGAGCACACCCACCTGGACGATCGCGATCTCCAGCACCGAGGCCACCCCGCGCGGCCCCGCGAACCCCCAGAACTCCCGCGCCGTCGCCCCCCACGAGGTACGGCCTCCGGTGGCCGTACCGGATCTTTCGGGTTCTGTCGCACTCGGCGAAGCGTGAGACGGCGGATTCACGGCAGGCGTGGTACGGCCTGCGGGCGCTTTTCCCCAGCCTGTGGATGCCGTACGGCCTGTGGGCGGCTCGCCGCCTGAAGCCGTACCCGAGTCTCCCGGGGTTGAGCTGTTGCGCGGCTCGCAGGGCACAACTCCAGGGTCGGTATGGCCTGTGGCGGGCCGTGTGTGATTGGAGGCGAGGCCGAGCTGTGGCGTTTTTCCCCAGCCTGTGGACGGTGTACGACCTGTGGCGGGTTCGCCGCCTGAGGCCGTACCCGAATCTTCCGGGGTTGGGCCGGTTCGCGGTGGCGCCGTGGGGTCGGCGTGTTCCCGGCGGAGGAGGAGTCGGCGGAGGACGAAGGCGGCGGCGAGGAAGGCGAGGACTCCGGGGATCGACCAGGCGAGCATGACCGCGCCCGCGCCGTAGCCGAGGGCGAACACGGCCAGGACCAGCAGCGGGCGGAGCGCGGGCATGGCGACGTTGCCGATCAGCGTGTACGCGGTGACGCTGCCCAGGCCACGGGTGCCGGCGAGGGCGAGGTTGCGCGCGGCGGCGACGGCGAGGAAGGGCGCGGCGATGTGCAGCAGGAGCACGGCGTCCGCCTGACCGCCCGCGAAGACGCCGGCGACCCACGGCGCGAAGCCGTACAGCAGCGCCGCCACAAGGAAGCTGATCACCCCGACCGGGATGAACGCCACGGCGAACACCCGCCGCAGGTCGGCCACCCGGTTGAGCGCGCGGAACCGGGCGGTCAGTCGGACCAGGCCGGTGTCGGCGCCGAGTTCGGTGACTTCGGTGAGGATCGCGATGAGGGCGACGACGACGAAGAAGACGCCGGCGCCGGCCGGGCCGAGGACTCGGGCGACGGTGACGGTGAGGGCGAAGCCGGCGACGGCGGCGACGATCGACCCGGCGAGCCCGATCATCCCGCCGCGGGCGAACTCCTTGAGCGCGGCGGTCATGCGAGTGGCTCCCGGAGTGCGGCGGCGGCGCCGGTGAGCAGGATGACGAGCTGCAGTCCGCCGTCGAAGCCGTAATAGAAGATCATGAAGGAGGCCATCACCAGGGCGACGTGCGGCCAGAGGAGCGCGTCGGAGCGGGGTCTGCGGGTTCGCCAGGCGAGCCCCCAGAGTGCGAGACAGAACAGGATCAACGCCGGGAACCCGTACGAGAACATCAGGTTCCAGAAGTGGCCCTGGGTGCCGACCGAGATGCCCAGGGTTTCCGAGGGCCGGGGGGCGCCGTGGCCGAGTACCGGGGACTCCAGGGCGCCGCGGAACGCCTCCAGGTAGACGGTCTGCCTGCCCACGTTCGTGGTGCTGTAGTCGGTTCTGGTGCCGATGGTGTCCAGCACCCCGGTGGTGGACGCGGCGACCGCGGCGACGATCAGCGCACCGGCCAGTCCGGCGAGCAGCCCTTTACGGCCTCGGGCGGCGAAGCGGAGCGCGGCGTAGACCAGCCCGGCGGAGAGCGCGAGGATCATGCCGCGGTTGAGGGTGGCGAAGGCGGGGACCAGGGAGGCGACCGCCAGTAAGCCGATCCCGATCTTCAAGCGACGCGAGCCCTCGGAGAAAAGGATCATGAAGACGAACGGCATCAGCAGCGCGTAGTGGCTGCCCCAGGCGTTGGTGTAGGGGAAAGGCGCGCTCGGGCGTTCGAAGACCTGGGGCGATCCCCAGGGGGCCTGGATCTCGGCGAACGTGGGATGCACGAGTTGCCGGACGTACTCGTTGGAGAGCAGCGACTCGGGCAGGACCCGCTCCAGCGGAGTGGAGAGCTCGCCGTACGGAACGAGGTAGCCGAGATATCCGCCCAGCACCACCCAGACCCAGAGGATCACGGCGAGTCCGGCCACCCGCCTGATCGGCAGCCGGTCCCGGGAGCAGTTGTAGACGTAGAGGAAGACGACCGTGGCCCCGAGGTAGGTCGCGGACCGGAAGGCGAATCCGGCCAGGCGTCCGGCGGTGTCCAGCTGGGTCGCGGCGATCAGCATCATGACCAGGAAGAGCAGCCAGAGGCCGAAGCCCCGGGGCGCGCGGATGCGACCGCGGATCACCAGCGCGGCGGCCATCGGCAGGCTGCACAGCAGGGGGGAGAACGCCCCGAGGCCGAGCACCCACCAGAGGGGAAATCCCGCGAAAAGCGCATAAAGCGGCCAGAGCGGCAGGTCCCGGGACCGCATTCCTCAGACTCCGCGCCCGCGGGCGTTGAGCAGCCGGAGGGTACGGCGTGCGCTGATCAGCCGCAGCCCGACGGCGAGGGCGAGGTAGGCCCGCGGTTCCCACCGGTTGCCGCGCAGCGCCCGCAGGGCCCAGCGCCGGGCGGCCCGGTGGTCGCCGCTCGCGGCGCGGTAGAACGCGACCTGCCCCTGGAGCCGGGCGAGCCCGGCGGGCTCCGAGGCGAACTCGGGGTGCTTGCCGATGAGGTACGCGAGGGCGTCGGCGATCACGGCGAACCGGTCGGCGAAGAACGAACCACCCCAGTACACCTTGACCAGCGCCTCGGGGACGCACACAACAGGGGTGATCCGGGCGATCCTCAGCAGGAGGTCGTAATCCTCGGCATAGCTCCCCGGCAGTGCCTCGTCCACCGGCCCGGACCGGTCGAGCAGGTCCCTGCGCACCACGAGCGTGGAGGGGTGCAGTTCCATCACCCGGTCCCGCAGCAGGTGGCGGTGGGTCACCGCCGCGTACGGCACGAGCCTGCGGGTGACCTGGCCGCCGGAGACGATCTCGATCCCGGAGGCGACGGCGGCCGGTGAGCCGGCGAGCTGGAGCCGGAGTTTGTCCGCCCGCCACTCGTCGTCGTCATCGCAGAACGCCACATAGTCCCCGGTCGCCGCGGCGATTCCGGCGTTTCTGGCCCCGGCCAGCCCGGGGGTGTTGCCGTTGCGCACGATCGTCACGGATCGGCAGCCGGTACGGCAGTGCGCGGCCCCGTCGTGTCCGCAGCCGGTGAGGCCGAGCTCCTCCGGCTCCGATTGGTCGAAGACGACGACGAGCTGGACGTGTCCCGGGTGGTCCTGCCCGAGGACGGCCCGGGCCGCGCGGCGCAGGAGGGGGAGCCGGTCACGGGTGGCGATGACGACGCTGACGCTCTGCACGACCCGCTCCTTGATCCACCAACCCGGCTTCGACCTGCCGAAGTGGAGTTTACTTGGCATTTGCCGCATTTATACCTATGTGTAGGCTATTGCGCTATGTGGGGTGTCTTGCGAAGAGTTGGCGGGCTTTTGCTGGTGGCGGTGCCCGTCGTCACGGCCCCCCTGGATCCTCCGTCGATCATGTTCACGACGGCCGACACGCGGATCGGTCAGTCCAGCGGGCTGACCGTCGCCGGATCCCGGATCTTCACTCTGGGGGACGCGGGCAGCGGGCTCGACCAGGTCTGGGGCCTCGACGGCACCGGCAAGGCCGCCGTCACGATCAACCTCCCGGCCGGAAGCAACGAGGACTGGGAGGACATCGCGGCCGTGAAGGACCGGGACGGGCGGCGCAGGATCTACCTCGCCGACACCGGGGACGCCCACAACGTCAGAAGCCGTCAGGGCCTGCCGTCCCGCCGCGAGTTCCGGGTGATCCGTTTCGACGAGCCCGACCCGGCCCGGACCGGGACGGTCGCCGCGACCGGGGTCGCCGTTCAGCGGCTGAAGTACCCGGACGAGGTCACCCACAACGTCGAGGCCATGCTCGTCCAGCCCGGCACCGGAAAGGTCTTCCTGGTCAACAAGACGGAGAAGGCCGAGCAGAAGACGACCCTCTGGGCGGCCCCCGCGTTCTCCCCGAACCAGGTCGGCACACTCACCGCGGTCGTCCCCGAGATCCCGGTCTTCCGCGCCACCGGTGCGGCGTTCTCCCTGTCCGGCGACCGGCTCGTGATCAGAAACGAGCAGACCGCCTACCTGTGGAAGGTCGTCAAGGGCGACGTCGCGAAGGCGTTCGAGAACGCGCCCACCGAGATCCCGCTCCCCGACCAGCGCCAGGGGGAGGGGGTGGCCTTCTCCGCCGACGGCCGCGCCCTTCTGATCAGCTCCGAGGGCGCCAAGCAGCCCGTCTGGCGGGTCCCGCTGGTCTCCACGCCGGGCAAGGCGACCGCCTCGCCCGCGGCGGAGGAGACGGGCCCGCGCTCCACGGCGTCCTCGGCGGTGGACGGCTCGGAAACCGCCGCGGATCTGCGGATCCTCGCCTTTACCGCCGTCGCCGCCCTCGCCGGGATCGGTTACCTGGTCTTCTGGTACCGCCGTCGCCGCTGACCGAGAGATCGCGTCGGCACCCGCCGAAATGCCCTGCTGCCTGCGATCCTCGCGGTTCCGATCACGACGGCGGCATGCGCCACGGACGTCACGCAGGAATCCTCCGGTTCCGCCTAAGGTGGACCGTCATGTCCGGGTACGCCGCCCCGGAAGTTCGCAGCGCAGGGCGCCTTGCCGCCCAGGTTGCCTTGCGAAATGACGTCCGCCTTGATACGGATTCGCCGGTCGGAGCCCACGACCTGCGCCTCCGCTGAACAACCCGGTCTCCCAAGGTTGGGGTACGACACGGTGTGCCCTATCCCGTAGCCGGTTCCTCGACCGGATTCGCCGGTACGGACCCGCGGTCGGCTTTCCGGTCGCTCCGGGCGGCGGGCTTGAGGATCAAGCCGCCGACGGGGTCCAGGCCGAACTCGGCGAGGAGCTCCCGGAGTTCCTCGACGTCGGCGAAGCGGGTCCGACGGGGATCGGCCACCACGATCGCACCCTCCGCCGAGCGCGCGTACTTGAGCAGGTCGACGGCGGTGGGACGGGCCGGGAGCAGGAGGAGCACGCCGTCGGCCGTACCCGGCTCGGCGGAGCCGTCCGGTACGGCCGACGCGTGCTCCCCCGGGAAGCGGAGCGGGGTCGCGTCCGAGGCCGGGTCGAGGACGAGGACGTTCCGGCTGAGCGAGGCGAGCGCCGATCCCAGGGACAGGGCGAGACCCGGCAGGTCGACCTGGGGTGTCGGGGAGACGACGGCGAGCGTTCGGGTGGGGCCGGTGAAGCCGTGGTTGATCAGCCGGGCGGCGAGCCGGAGGCTCTTCTCGTCCACCGGGCCGGGCTGTCCGGACACGCGCACCCCGAGACCGCGGGCCGCGGGCCGTACCGATCCCAGTGCGGGTGCGTCCAGGACCGCGGCGAGTTCGCGGGCGGTCCTGACCCGGCGGTCGAGGATCTGTACGGCGAACGCCAGCATCAGACCGAGCAGCAGCCCGGCGGCCCCGCCCACGGCCAGGAAGTTCTTGCGCGAGGGGGCGGAACGGTACTCGGGAGACTGCGCCGCCTGGGTGAGATATCCGGGCCGGGTATCCACGACGGCGAGTGCGTCGGCTCGTTTGCGCAGTTCACCGGCTTGAGCGTTGAGCTGGTCCCGTTCGGAGCGGAGCGCGGTCGTGGTTTCCGGCGATTTGCCGGCGATCTCCCGGGCGAGCGTGCGCAGCCGGGTGCCGAGCTCGGTCAGCCGGGTGGTGATCGCCTTCTGGACGGCTTCGGCGTCGCTGACCACGGTCTGCTCGCGGATCTTCAGGTAGGCCTGCGCGAACGCGTTGGCTCCCGCGGCCGCGGCGGCGGGGTCTTCGGCGGTGAACTCGAAGCGGAGCACCCGGGTGGATTCGGGCACCCGCACGCTGAGGTTCTCCCGCAGGCCGCGTGCGGAGAAGGCGGGTCCGAGCTCTTTGGCGGCCTCCCGCGCGACGTCCTGCGACATCGCGACCTGGCGCTCGGTCGGCATGGACAGGGTGCGGTCGATGCCGGGGCCGCTCGGGTCGAAGGGCTGGGTGGTCACATTGCGGGCCATGACCTCGGCGGCGGCGGTGTAGGCGGGCGGCACGAGGTTGAGCGCGACGGCCGAGGCGAGCAACCCGAGCAGCGGGCCCAGAATGAGGTAGGCGCGGTGCCGCGAGATCATCCCCAGGTAGTCGCGGAGCTCCACGGAGTTCTCGCCCGCCCCCATCGCCTGTCTTCTCCCCACCGATCGATCAACGGGACGATTCACGGAGCTTTGTCCCGATATATGAGGTTATTGGAGGAGGAGTCCTATAACGACGGCGGGGTGTGCGGTCTCCATCCCCAGCGCGACCTTCGACGCGCCGTCCCTCTGCGGAGAACGCCGTCGGCCGTCGCAAATGATCAACAAACGGTGCGAATTTATTGGATGGATCCGCTTTTCACCCCACTTGTACAGTGAGGCGCATTGAAGATCCGCCAGGTGGAGGGGATCATGCGCGTGCAGTACCCGCGGACCCCGCACCTGCCCTGGTCGCCCGGCGCGACCTCGGACGACGTGCGCACGGGCGACCTGTCCGGGCTTCGGGGGCGCGAGGTCGTGGTCACCGAGAAGCTCGACGGGGAGAACACCACGCTGTACCCCGACGGGATGCACGCACGCTCGCGGGACTCGGCCCATCATCCCTCCCGGGCGTGGGTCAAGGGCCTTTTGGGGCGGATAGGCGGGAGGATCCCCCCGGGGTGGCGGGTGTGCGGGGAGAACGTCTACGCGCGGCACTCCATCGCCTACCCGGGGCTCGCGAGCTGGTTCTACGGGTTCTCGGTCTGGGACGGCGACCGCTGTCTCGACTGGGACCGCACGGTCTCCTTCCTGCGGGAGCTGGGGGTTCCGGTGCCGCCGGTGCTGTGGCGCGGCGTCTTCGACGAGCGGGCGCTGCGGGCGTTGCGGCTGGACACCGAGCGCCACGAAGGCTACGTGGTACGGGCCGCCGCGGGGTTCGCGCGGGAGGAGTTCGCGGGGCGGGTGGCCAAATGGGTCCGGCCGCAGCACGTCCGAACCGGCACGCACTGGATGCACGCCGCCGTCGTCCCCAACGGGCTGGCCCCGGCCGCCGCGCTGTGGTCGGTGCGCTCGGGCGCCGACCCCGGCGTGCCCGCCCTGTTGGACGCGGTGGGCGTCGCCGCCTCGAACCGGAGCGAGGACCCCGTTCATTCGAGCGGGCTCCTCACCCAGGACGGCCTGGCGGGAGCCACCGCGGCCGTGGTCGAGGTGGCGGCCGCGCTCGATGCGATCGGGCGGTTCGGCGAGGCCCGGCTGGAGGGCGTCCTGGCCACCGCGCTGCATTCCCTGCCGCGGTCCTGGCTGGCGGCCCGTCTGGCCGAACCGCTGGGCATGCGGCCGGCGCGGCGGGTCGCGGACCTGGTCGGCCTGCACGCGGCGCTGCTCCGGTCGTACCCGGACGAGGAGCGGCGCGCCGGGCTGGCGCGGATGGCGTTCGCCGCGGACCTGGGCGTGCTGCACGCCGTCGCGGCGGCCGTACCCGCTGGGAACGGCGGCCACGCTCGCGACCAGGTCGCATGGTCGGCCCTGCACGCCGAGGACGCCGGGCTTCTCGAGCGCGAACCGCCGGCACACCTGCGGGCGGGGCTGCGCGAGGCCCTGGCCGGCCTGGACGCGGAGGCGGCCGACCGGTGCTGGGCGGAGGCGTGCGACGCCTGGGCCGGCGGGCGCGTCGCCACGGCGGAGGCGGCGGTGGCGGCGACCTGGCGGTGGCGATCCGGACGGTTCCCCCGGCTGGTGCACCTGGTCGGGCTGCCGGGAAGCGGGAAGAGCACGTTCGCGGCGGGCCTGCCGGGCATCGACGCGTCCATATCGCTGGACGACCTGCGCGAGGCCCGTGGTTCACGGGCGGACCAGCGAGCCAACCAGGAGGTGCTCGCCGAAGGCCTTTCCCGGCTCGACGCCGCGCTGGCGGCGGGTGGCACCGTGGTGTGGGACGCCACCTCGCTCAACCGGCGGCAGCGTTCCCTGGTGCACGCCGTGGCGCGCCGTCGCGACGCGCTGACCACGCATGCGGTCGTGCTGGTGGAGGAGGCGGAACTGCATCGGCGCAACGCCCGCCGCGAGCATGCCGTGCCGTCGCACGTGCTCGCCGCGCAGTCGCGCAGGTTCGTCCCGCCCTATCCCGGCCAAGCGCATCGCACCTGGTACATCGGGAGGTCGGGAACCGTCGAGGACGTGTGCGGGGCGCTTTCGGAAGAGGGGGCGTGATGCGCACCAGCGAGGAGATCTACCACCGGGTCCGCTGGGACCCGAGGTTCGACCCGGCGCGTTTCGTCCTTGGGGTCGGCCAGCGGAACGCCGTACCCAAGCGGGTGTCGCTGCCCGCCTTCACCCCCGGAGGCGACATCCCCTGGCACCGGGTGCTGTTCATCGAAGCGGACGGCGAGCTGGTCTGGGACCGCGTCACGGGCCTGGACCGCCTCGACGACTGCGAGGCCGGCCGGGCACGGGACGCGCACCGCCTGCGCCCCCCGTTCTTCACGGCCAGGACCCCGCACGCCGTGGACCAGACCGGCAGTTGGCGTCCCGTCACCGGACAGGTCCGTCCCGGCTCCGCGCGAAGGCCGCCCGCGGCGGCCGTGCGCGTGCTGACCTGGAACACGTTGTGGGACCGCTACGACGGCGACCGCATCGACACCGCGCGGCGCCGCCCGCTGCTCCTCGCGGCCTTGGCGGACGCCGACGCGGACGTCATCGCGCTCCAGGAGGTCGAGCCCGCGCTGCTGTCGATGCTGATGGCCGCACCCTGGGTGCGCGACGGCTACACCCTCGGCACCGACCCGTCCGGTCCGGATGTCGACACCGCTGGCCTCCTGCTGCTGAGCCGGCTGCCCGTACGCGAGGCGGCCAGACACAAGCTGAGCCCGTACAAGGCGGTGGCCGCCATCACCGTGGACACCGGCACCGGCCCCCTAGTCGTCGCCGTCACCCACTTGACCAGCGACCACTCCGCCGACGGCGCGGCCAAGCGGCGGAGCGAGCTGGCCCGCATCGCCGAGGGACTGACGGGTGTGGAGGGGGACCTCGTCCTGCTGGGCGACTTCAACGACGGCACCGACTTCCCCGCCACGACGCTCGGCCTCCGGGATGCCTGGACGGAGGTGCACGGCACAGACGGAACCCCCACCTACGACCCGCAGGCCAACCCGCTGGCCGCGATCTCCTCACGGTCGGGCCGGGCCGCACGCCTGGACCGGGTCCTGCTCCGCGGACGACCCCGGGCGAGCTCGGCGACTCTGTACGGCGCCACGCCTGCCTCCGCGGGGCTGTACATCTCCGACCACTACGGGGTGGGAGCGGTGCTGAACGTCGCCGCCGACGAGGCCGGCGGGGTGCTCGACGTCCCGGCCACGGCGCGTACGGCGGTGGCGTGGGTGCCGCCGCGGGAACTGTGGGCGCCGATCCAGGACGTCCGCCGCAAGCACGATCCCCAGCTCGACCGATGGCCGCCGCACGTCAACCTGCTCTTCGGCTTCGTCCCGGAATCGATGTTCGAGGCGGCGGCGCCGTCGCTGGCCGCGGCGGCCGCCGAGGTCGAACCCTTCACCGCCAGGCTGGAGGGGATACATGCCTTCCGCCATCGTCATGACTCGACCGTCTGGCTCGACCCGGCCGCAGGCGCCCCGGCGCCTTGGGCGCGGCTGCGCCACGCACTTGAACGGCGCTTCCCCGGGTGCGAGGGACGACCGGAGGGTTTCACCCCGCACCTGACCCTTGGCCGTACCGACGATCCGGAAGGTCTCGCCGCCATCCGCCTGGATCCGGTGACGACGCAGGTCGGCGAGCTGGTGCTGCTGTCCCGCCGCGCGGACGAGCCCATGCGCCCACGTGCGCTGATCACCTTGGGCACCGGCGGGATCCGCTGGCTTCCCGAGACCGCGGCCGGGGATTCGCGGTCCGGCCGGGAGACCCTGGCCGAGCGGGTGATCCGGCGGGTGCAGGAGGCGCTGAAGCCGGGAGTCGTGCACGTCGCCGGATCCCGGCGCATGGGCTGCGCACTCCCGGACGCGGACCTGGACCTGGTGGCGGCGCTGCCCGGCGAAACGGGCATGGCCGAAGTCGAAGCCCGGGTGCGGGCGGCGCTGCCCGAGGCCGCAAGGCTGCGCCAGGTCGTCGGCGCCCGGGTGCCGGGGCTGCGATTCCGCCTGGCCGAGCTGGACGTGGACCTGACCCTGGTCGCCACCGGATCGCTCCCTCCGGAACAGGCGCTGATCCGTCGCGCCGAGCTGGGCCGGGTGGCGGCGATCGCCATGAGCGCGGTCGGTGACGCGGACGCGATCCGCACCGCCGTCGGTCCCGACCATGCCCGCTTCGCCCGCCTCGCCGGGCAGGTGAAGGCGTGGGCGCGGGCCCGCGGCCTGGACTCGGCCCCGTTCGGCGGGCTCCCCGGCCTGGCCTGGGCCGTCATGGCCGCGCACACCGTGCGCCGGAGTGTCGGCCTCCCCGCCGACGACCTGCCGGGCCTCTTCTTCGGCACGTGGGCCGCCTGGGACTGGCGAGATCCCATCACCCTCGCCCCCGCCCCGCGGGAACGGGCCCCGATCACGGTGATGACGCCGAGTGATCCCGTGCGCAACTGCGCCGTCCAGGTCACCCCCGGCGGCGTGGACCTGCTCACCCAGGAGCTCTACCGGGCGTGGGAGCTCACGGAGAACGGCGGTTCCGCCGAGGTGTCCGCACCGCCGCCCCTCCACCGCCGGCACGCGGCCTGGGCGGTGGTCACCGTGAGCGCCGGCCGTACCGAGGAATCGGACCTGACGCTCGGCCGGGTCAGGGGGCGGATGCTGGAGTTGCTCGCCGCCTTGGAGGAGACCGGAGTGCCGGACGCGCACGCCTGGCCGCGCCCGTTCGCGACCGGCCCCGGATCGGTGTGCTACGCCGTCGGCCTGGGCCGCACGCCCCCGACGGCCGCGCGCCTCGGCGAGATCACCGGCCGGTGGGCCGGGAGCCTGCCCGGGGTCACGGTCGACTGGGCCGAGGGCGGCGCGGTACCGACCTTGACCTGACGATCGGTATCCCGGTTTCCGTCATCCCAAAATGCATAATAAATCCTGATTAATCCTATCTATAGGGCTTTAAGTTATTTCGTGACATGGGGCGGAATTCGGCCATTACCCGATATTCGGGATGGGTTGATAACCATCCCCTTTTCGGTCACCCTGATAAGTGATCAACGTGGTGAACCGGCTGGAGGTCCCGGGTGGATCGCCCGCCACGGACCCGGCGGCGTACCGGGGCCACCTGGTCAAGGACGGTGCGGACACCCCGACCGGAACCGTCGGCGATCGGCACGGGTGAGGTGGGCGTGCGATGACGACCGCGGCTGAGACGCGGCGGGAGGTGCTGCGCGGCCGGCGGCTCTTCGAGAGCGTGGACCTCGACGAGGTCCGGGAACAGGTCGCCCGGGTCTTCTGTCCCCATCGCCTGGATCTGACCGGTGACATCTCGACGTTGGCCGCCCGGTTCAACTCCGCCCAGCTCGGTGACGTCCGGCTGAGCTACCTGGACTACGCGGCGGACGTCCACATCGAGCCGGGACCGCTGGAGACCTTCTATCTGGTGCAGATCCCCCTCGCCGGCCGGAGCCTGATCCGCTGCGGCGACCAGGAGATCGTGTCGACCCCGTCCCTGGCCTCACTTCCGTCCCCGTCGCGCTATCTGGACATGCGCTGGGCGGCCGACTGCCCCCAGCTGATCGTCAAATTCGAACGCGAGGCGGTCGAACGGGCGCTGGAGCAGATGCTCGGCGAACCGCTCGACCGGCCGATCGTCTTCGACCTGGGGATGGACATGACCGCGGGCTGGGCCCGCGCCTGGCGGGGCATGGCCGACCTGATCGCGGCCGAGGCGGAGTACGACGACGGGCTCGCCGCGCAGCCGCTGGCCGTAGCCCACCTGGAGAAGGCCATGCTCTCCTCCCTGCTCACCATGCAGCCGTCCAACTACTCCGGCCGGTTGACCGCCCCTCGGCCACCCGCGATACCCAAGGTGGTACGGCGTGCCGTGGAGTTCATCGAGGGGCACGCCCATCTGCCGCTGACCACCGACGAGGTCGCCCGAGCCGTCGCGATCAGCGGCCGCTCGCTGCAGGAGGGCTTCCGCGTCCACCTGGGGATGACCCCGATGGCGCACCTGAGGAACGTGCGCCTGACCCGGGTGCACGAGGAGCTGGTGGCCGGGGACCCCGCGCGCTGCACGGTGACCACGGTGGCCGCCCGGTGGGGCTTCCTCCACCAGGGCCGGTTCGCCGCCGCCTACCGGGCGAGGTACGGGCAGGCGCCCTCCGAGACGCTGCGCCGGGGGCGTTGAGCCGTCCCGGGAAATCCCGCGCCAGACGGATGGGATTCGCGCTGAGTGGATAGTCCGCCTGGGGTACGGCGGCATACCGTTTTCCACAGGCGCCGAGAAACCCCAGTCCACACCCAGCGAAGGGAAGTCACCCCATGCGCAGCATCCTGATCGTCGGCGCGGGGCAGGCGGGCCTGCACCTCGCGCTCGGCCTGCTCCAGAACGGCTACGACGTCACCGTCGTCTCCAACCGGACCCCGGAGCAGCTCCGCGACGGCCGGGTCATGTCGAGCCAGGCCATGTTCGGCAAGGCTCTCGCCCACGAGCGGGAGCTCGGCCTCGACCGGTGGGCGGACGACTGCCCGCCGATCGAGGGGATTCAGCTCGCGGTGCCCGGTCCCGACGGCGGCAAGGTCATCGACTGGGCGGCCAGGCTCGACACGCCCGCCCGCTCGGTCGACCAGCGCGTGAAGATGCCCGCCTGGATGGACGAGGTGGAGCGGCTCGGCGGGAAGATCGTTATCCACGACGCCACGGCCGCCGACCTGGAGGAGTACGCCACCCGGTACGACCTGGTGCTGGTCGCCGCGGGCAAGGGGGAGATCGCCTCGCTGTTCGAGCGGGACGCCGTGCGCTCGCCGTACACCGCCCCGCAGCGGGCGCTCGCCCTGACCTATGTGAACGGGCTGACGCCGCGACCCGAGCACTCCGCGGTCTGCTTCAACCTGATCCCCGGGATCGGGGAGTACTTCGTCTTCCCCGCGCTGACCGTCACCGGGCCCTGCGAGATCATGGTGTTCGAGGGGGTCCCCGGAGGTCCGATGGACTGCTGGGCGGATGCCCGCACCCCGGCCGAGCACCTGGCCACCAGCCTGCGCATCCTGAAGACCTTCCTGCCGTGGGAGGCCGAGCGGTGCGCCGGGGTGGAGCTCACCGACGACCTCGGGACGCTGGCGGGAAGGTTCGCCCCGGTCGTGCGCAGGCCCGTCGCGACGCTGCCCTCCGGAGCGGCGGTCCTCGGGGTCGCCGACGTGGTCGTGCTGAACGACCCGATCACCGGGCAGGGCTCCAACAACGCGGCCAAATGCGCCGCCTCCTACCTGGCCTCGATTCTGGCGCGCGGCGACGGGCCGTTCGACGCCGCCTGGATGGAGCAGACGTTCGAGACCTACTGGGCGACCGCCCGGCACGCCACCGCCTGGACGAACGCCCTGCTCGCGCCTCCGCCGCCGCACGTCCTGGAGATCATGGGCGCGGCCGGCGCCATCCCCGAGGTCGCCCACCGCTTCGTCAACGGGTTCGACGACCCGGCCGACTTCGACCACTGGTTCATGGACCCGGCCAAGGCACACGCCTACCTGGCCCGGGCCGGCGCCTGAGGAGATGGCAGTGAAAGCCCTGCGTGAAGCCCTGGGGCAGTACGCGACCGGTGTGGCGGTGGTCACCACCGTCACACCCGCCGGAGACCGGGCCGGGGTCACCGTGAACTCGTTCGCCTCGGTCTCGCTCGATCCGCCGCTGGTCCTGTGGTGTCTGTCCGGCCGTTCCCCCAGCGCGATCACGTTTCTCGGGGCGGGACAATTCGTGATCAACGTCCTGGCCGCGGATCAGGAGCACCTGTCCCGGCGCTTCGCCACCCCGATGCCGGACAAGTTCGCCGGGGTGGAGACCCGCCCCACCGAGACCGGCCTGCCGGCGCTCACCGGGACCCTGGCGCACTTCGCCTGCCAGACGGTGACCGTCTACGACGGGGGCGACCATCTCATCTTCGTCGGGCGCATCGAGGAGTACCAGCGGTCCGGAGGGGAACCGCTGGTGTTCCACTCCGGTGGGTACCGCGAGTTCTGTACGGATCTTCGGATGCTGAACCAGGTCGGAGCCTGAACGCGCTCGGGGTGTGAGATCCGAAGACCTCACACCCCGCGACGTGAAGACGGTCAGTTGATCCGCCAGGTGTCCCCCGAGTTCAGCAGATCGTGCAGCGTCCCCCGGCCGTTCTTGGCGATCGCGTTGTCGAGCTGATCCGACATCAGCTCGTCGTAGGAGGACCGCTGGATGTGGCGGAAGATCCCGATCGGCACGTGCTCGAACGCCGGCTCGTCGAGCCGGGAGAGCGCGAACGCGAGCGAGGGGTCGGTCGCGTGCGTATCGTGCACCAGGATCTCCTCCGCCGGAACGGAATCCGTCGGCACGACCTCCACCCCGCCGGTCCGCGTCAGCCGTACCGCCTTCTCCCCGTTCGCGCCGAACACGATGGGCTTCCCGTGCTCCAGCTTGACGGTGATGTCGTCGCGGATCCCCGGATCCTTGAGCGGCTCGAAGGCGTTGTCGTTGAAGATGTTGCAGTTCTGGTAGATCTCCACCAGCGAGGTGCCCTGGTGGGCCACCGCCTCGCGCAGCACCCCCTGCAGATGCTTGCGGTCGGAGTCGAGGGTGCGCGCCACGAAGGTCGCCTCCGCCCCGATCGCCAGTGAGATCGGGTTGAACGGCCGGTCCAGCGAGCCCATCGGAGTGGACTTGGTGATCTTCCCGACCTCGCTCGTCGGGGAGTACTGCCCCTTGGTCAGCCCGTAGATCCGGTTGTTGAACAGCAGGATGTTGAGGTTGACGTTGCGGCGCAGCGCGTGGATCAGATGGTTACCGCCGATGGACAGCGCGTCGCCGTCACCGGTGACCACCCAGACCGACAGGTCCGGACGGGACGCCGCCAGCCCGGTGGCGATCGCCGGGGCCCGGCCGTGGATCGAGTGGAACCCGTAGGTGTTCAGGTAGTACGGGAACCGGGAGGAACATCCGATCCCCGAGACGAACACGATGTTCTCCCGCTTGAGCCCGAGCTCGGGGAGGAAGCCCTGCACGGCGGCGAGGATGGCGTAGTCGCCGCACCCCGGGCACCAGCGCACCTCTTGATCGGACTTGAAGTCCTTGAGGGTCTGCTTGCCCTCGGCCCTGGGGACCAGGCTCAGCCCGCGTCCCTCGCTGACGATCTCACTCACTGAGCTCCTCGCTTCGGCTCTCCTCGATTCCGACCCGGCCACGCTCTCACTCACTGGAGATCACATCCTGGATGACCCCCGCGAGCTCCTCGGCCTTGAACGGCAGACCGCGGACCCGGTTGTAGCTGATCACATCGACCAGGAAGCGCGCCCGGAGCAGGAGCGCCAGCTGCCCGAGGTTGATCTCGGGGAGGAGCACCTTGTCGTAGGAGCGGAGCACCTCTCCGGTGTTGGCCGGAAGCGGGTTGAGGTGGCGCAGGTGGGCCTGGGCGACCTTGCCGCCCGCCTTGCGCACCCGCCGTACCGCCGCGGCGATCGGCCCATAGGTCGACCCCCAGCCCAGCACGAGCACCCGGGCGTCCCCGCCCTCGTCGTCGACCTCCAGGGGCGGGATGTCCTGGGCGATCCCGTCGATCTTGGCCTGCCGGAGGCGGACCATCAGGTCGTGGTTGTTCGGGTCGTAGGAGATGTTGCCGGTGCCGTCGGCCTTCTCGATGCCGCCGATCCGGTGCTCCAGACCCTTGGTGCCGGGTACGGCCCACGGCCGGGCGAGCGTCTCGACGTCCCGCTTGAACGGCAGGAACGTCCCGTCTTCCCCGTTCGCCTCCGTGGCGAAGGCGACCCGCAGGTCGGGCAGCTCCGCCACCTCGGGCAGCCGCCACGGCTCGGAGCCGTTGGCGAGGTAGCCGTCGGAGAGAAGCATGACCGGGGTGCGGTACTTGACCGCGATCCGGGCGGCCTCGATGGCGGCGTGGAAGCAGTCGGACGGGCTCATCGGCGCCACGACGGGGACGGGCGATTCGCCGTTCCGGCCGTACATCGCCATGAGCAGGTCGGTCTGCTCGGTCTTGGTGGGCATGCCGGTGGAAGGGCCGGCGCGCTGGACGTCCACCACGATCAGGGGGAGCTCGGTGGTGACCGCGAGCCCCACGGTCTCGGCCTTGAGGGCGACCCCGGGACCGCTGGTGGTGGTGACGCCGAGGGCCCCGCCGAAGGCCGCGCCCAGGGCGGCGCCCACTCCGGCGATCTCGTCCTCCGCTTGGAAGGTGCGGATGCCGAAACGCTTGTGCTTCGACAATTCATGGAGAATGTCGGAAGCCGGGGTGATCGGGTAGGAACCCAGGAAAAGCGGCAACTCCGCGAGTTCCGCCGCGGCGATTAGCCCATATGCAAGCGCCATGTTCCCGGAAATGTTCCGGTAAGTCCCGGGAGCGAGCCGGGCAGGCTTGATCTCATAGGAGACCGAGAACGACTCGGTGGTCTCGCCGAAATTCCAGCCCGCGTTGAACGCCGCGATGTTCGCCTTGGCGATGTCGGGCTTCTTGGCGAACTTGGCTTCCAGGAATTTCAGCGTCGCCTCGGTCGGCCGGTGGTAGAGCCAGCTCAGCAGGCCGAGGGCGAACATGTTCTTGGCGCGTTCGGCGTCCTTCTTGGAGATGTCGAAGCCTTCGAGCGCCTTGACCGTCATGGTGGTGAGCGGGACGGCGTGCACCCGCCACTCGCCGAGCGAGCCGTCCTCCAGCGGATTGCCGGAGTACCCGACCTTGGTGAGGTTCCGCTTGGTGAACTCGTCGGTGTTCGCGATGATGTCCGCTCCGCGCGGCACGTCGGCGAGGTTGGCCTTGAGGGCCGCGGGGTTCATCGCGACGAGGACGTTCGGCGCGTCACCCGGCGTCAGGATGTCGTGGTCGGCGAAGTGGAGCTGAAAACTCGACACCCCGGGGAGGGTTCCGGCGGGGGCCCGGATCTCGGCGGGGAAGTTGGGGAGGGTTGAGAGGTCGTTGCCGAACTCCGCGGTCTCCGCGGTGAAGCGATCACCGGTCAGCTGCATGCCGTCGCCGGAGTCACCGGCGAACCGAATGATCACGCGATCGAGTTGCTGGACCTGTTTCGTCACAGAACAGTCCTCCTCGACGCGCCAGGGCGCCCGTTGTCGTGCCCAGTGTGGAAGGCGCGGTCGCTCTTCCTGATTCTCATGGTAGATCCCTGAGGGCCACGCGGGTTGTCGCGTACCGCCATTGAATGAGTCACTTGACTTCGTTCTATCTCGCGAGCTACCCAAGATCCTTTGGGCGGCGACGGTTTATGGGCGTAAGGCCCATTCGGGACTCCGGGGCACACCGATGACAACGACGGTCATAGGTGTGGAGTCAGCGACACAGCATCGCTGCTTGTCGACATAGGTCAACATGCAGCCGAGAAAACAGGACGATTCTGGTCACGGGTTCACTATATGTCGTGCCTGATGATCACTCGTCGACGGGGATGTTGCGATCACGCGGTGCGGGCGGGACATTTGAGCGATATGTCTGACCTGGGAGAAGATCGCGGGAGCCGTACAACTCGGGCACGGTCACGAGACGATAGTCCTGCCGGGTGAGGAGCCGCAGGATGTGCGGGACGGCGTCGACCGTGGTGCGGTGGATGTCGTGCATCAAGACGATCGAGCCGGGCTGCGCGTGCGTCACCGCCTTGCGGGCGATCGGGCCGGGGCTCGGATTCTCCCAATCCCGCGTGTCCACGTCCCACAGCACGAGCGAGAGCCCGAGGCGCGCCGCGGCCCCGGCGACCCGGTCGTCGTAGGCGCCGTACGGCGGGCGCAGCATCGTCGAGCCGTGGCCCGTCACCCGGGCGAGCGCGTCCTCGGTCCGCGCCAGCTCCCGGTCGGCCTGCTCGTCGGAGATCTCGGTCAGCCTGGGATGGGACCAGGTGTGGTTGGCCACCGCATGACCCTCGTCCAGCATCCGGCGGATCACCTCGGGGCGCTTCTCGGCGTTCTTGCCGAGCACGAAGAAGGTGGCCCGGGCGTTCCACTCGGCGAGCGTGTCGAGCAGCCGCTCGGTATGGGGTCCGGGCCCGTCGTCGAAGGTGAGCGCCACACACCGCGCTCCCGCGCAGTCGGTGTCCCCGGTTCGATCGGCGGGGTTCGGCACGACCTGCGGCGGGGAACCCGCGGCGGCGTCGCGGGCGCTCCGGCCGAGCGGGGACAGCAGCGGATCGGCGTCTTCCCGCGGCACGGCCACCATGAGTCTTCTCTCCGTCCCGGATACCGATGGGTCGTTGTCGAACTCCACGATCACGTTACCCTGACGGCTGAACGCGAGGGAGTCCATCGCCGGTGAATCCGGCCCGAGCCCGCGCAGCGCGAGGTCCCGCTGCCGGCTCGGGAGCTTCTCGCGCAGCGCCCGTTCCACCAGCTCGGTGAGACGGTCGAGCCCGTCGGGCCCGGCCAGGAGTTCGCCGGTGCCGATGGTCCGGTCGGCCGCCCGGTCGTACCAGACGGTTCTGGCGGCGGAACGACGTCCCTCTTCCCGCACCTCGCGGGTGCGCAGCCGGACCCCGATGGTCCGCTCGGAGTACGCGGTCAGTTTCCAGGCGACGAGGAGCTCGGCGGGGGTGGTGCGATCGCCCGTACGGAACCTCCCCACGTGATCGTGGACCCGCCGGGTGAGTTCGCGGGTGAGCTCGGGGTCGTCGCCGAAGGCGGGGTAGGCGGCGTGGACCCGCCGGGTGGAGGACCGGTCGTCGACCGTGCGGACGGCCAGGTCGTCGACCGCGGCCGGGTCGACGGTGTTGATCATCGTGGGCTCGGGCGGCACCGAGGTCCCCGCCTGCCCGGAATCCGAGGACGCCGCGCTTCCGCAACCGGAGGCGAGGAATGCGGAGAGCACGCCGGCGAGGACGCGGAATCGGGGCATGCGTGAAGGTTAGACGTGGGATGTCCCTATTTATGGTTATTTACGGTTCCTTGGGAGTCTAAGATCTAATTTTTTGAATTCTCTAGGTTTAAGATCGATTACTCTCTGTATTCTGTGGTGGATGGTGGATATCCCACTTCGGGGTGCTGGGTTACCCTCGGGACGGGACGACATGGAGGCGCCCATGGACGGATATTTCGGTTCTTACGCAGTTGTCGCCGTCTTGATCGTCATCGGCGTGGTGATCTACGTGGGCGCGCTGACGATCAACCGGCTGCTGAGCCCGATCCGCCCGAGCGCCGAGAAGCTGCTCACCTACGAGTGCGGCGTCGACCCGGTGGGCGAGGGCTGGGCCCAGACGCAGGTCCGGTACTACGTCTTCACCTACCTCTACGTGGTGTTCGCGGTGGACGCGGTCTTCCTCTTCCCCTGGGCGACGGTCTTCGCCGACCCCGGGTTCGGGCTCACGACCCTGGTGGAGATGTTCGTCTTCCTCGGCTTCATCGCCCTGGGCATTCTGTACGCCTGGCGCAAGGGAGTGCTGTCCTGGACCTAAGGCCCAGGTCAGGGGTGGGATGGATTGCATGCCTAGGAAGAGCGAGAATGCGGGTATGGCGCCGACCGATCTCCCGATGCCCAGCATGGGCCCACTCTCCCGGGTGGCCCCCAAACCCATGCGCTTCATCCTCAACTGGGGCAGACGCTATTCGCTCTGGGTGTTCAACTTCGGCCTCGCGTGCTGCGCGATCGAGTTCATCGCGACCTCGATGAGCAGGCACGACTTCATCAGATTCGGGGTCATCCCCTTCGCCAACGGGCCTCGGCAGGCCGACCTCATGGTCGTCTCCGGCACGGTCTCCGACAAGATGGCGCCCGCCGTACGGCGCCTGTACGAGCAGATGCCCGAACCCAAGTACGTCATCTCCTTCGGCGCCTGCTCCAACTCCGGCGGGCCCTACTGGGACTCCTACTGCGTCACCAAGGGCGTCGACCAGATCGTCCCCGTCGACGTCTACGTCCCCGGCTGCCCGCCTCGCCCCGAGGCACTGCTGAACGGGATCATCCGGCTCCAGGAGAAGATCGCCGCGGAGTCGCTGCCCGAGCGCTACACCTGGGCCCGCAGCCACTCCCCGTCGGGGGAGACCCTGCTCCGGCCACCGCTGAACCCTCCGGAGGCACCGGTATGAGAGACGCCCTCACCGAACGCTTCGGCGACGACGTCACGATCACCGAGTCGCTCGGCCAGGTCTGCGCCGACGTCGGGCCCGAGCGCTGGGCCGAGGCCGTGGGCCTGGCCAGGGAGCTCGGCTTCGCCTTCTTCGACTGGCTCACCGGGGTCGACGAGGACGACGACTTCGGCGTGGTCGCGCACGTGTACGACCCGACGGCCCACGAGCACCTCCTGCTCCGGACCAGGGTGCCCAAGGCCGACCCCCGGCTCGACTCGGTCACCGAGATCTATCGGGGCGCGAACTGGCACGAGCGGGAGACCCACGAGATGTTCGGCGTGATCTTCGAAGGCCATCCGGACCTGGCGCCGCTCCTGCTCCCCGACGGGTTCGAGGGTCACCCGCTCCGCAAGGACTTCGTCCTCGCCGCCCGGGTCGCCAAGGCCTGGCCGGGGGCGAAAGAACCGGGCGAGTCCGGGCACGGCGCCCCGAGCCGACGCAGGATGACGCCACCCGGGGTGCCCGCCGACTGGGGCCGGAGCACTCCCGCCGAACCCACGGAGCGAGCGGCACGGCCCAGGAGGGGCGATGACTCTTGACCTCGTTCTCCGGATAGCACTGATCGTCGGCGCGTTCCTCCTCCTGCCGCTGATCGTCGGGCAGACCGAGCACAAGGTCATGGCGCACATGCAGGCCAGACTGGGCCCGATGTACGCGGGCCGCTTCCACGGCTGGGCCCAGCTGATCGCCGACGGCGTGAAGTTCATGCAGAAGGAGGACGTGGTCCCGGCCGCCGCGGACCGGCGGGTCTTCACCCTCGCCCCCGCCGTCGCCCTCGTGCCGTACCTGGTCGTCCTGGTGGTGATCCCGGTCGGTCCCGGGCTGGTCGGCCGGGACCTGGACGCCGGGCTCTTCTTCGTCCTGGCGGTGATGGGCGTCGGGGTGCTCGGCGCGGTGATGGCCGGCTGGTCGTCGGGCAACAAGTACTCGGTGCTCGGCGGGATGCGGGCCGCGGCCCAGCTCACCTCCTACGAGCTGCCGCTGGTCCTGGCGGCCTCCAGCGTGGCGATGGCCGCGGGGACGCTCTCCCTGCCGGGGATCGTCTCGGCCTGGCAGTGGTGGTGGCTGCCCTGGCAGGCCATCGGCATGGTCGTCTTCTTCATCGCGGGCCTGGCCGAGCTGCGCCGGCCGCCCTTCGACATGCCGATCGCCGAGTCCGAGCTCATCATGGGGCCGTTCACCGAGTACACCGGGATCAGGTTCGCCCTGTTCATGCTCTCGGAGTACGCCGGGATCGTCGTTCTCTCCGCCCTGACCACGGTGCTGTTCCTGGGCGGCTGGCACGGGCCGCTGCTCCCCGGGGTGGTCTGGACCCTAGTGAAGATCTTTATTTTGGCATTTATCGTGATCTGGGTGCGGGTGTCGTATCCACGGCTCCGCGAGGACCAGCTCCAGCGGCTCGCCTGGGCATGGCTGGTGCCGCTGGCCCTGCTCCAGCTGGCGCTGACCGGCGTGGTGAAGGTCGCCTTCCTGTAGCCGGTCAGGGCAGGTAGATCGTGTACTCCTCCAGCTCGGCCGTGAGGTTGGGCGGGAGGGCGGCGGTGACGGAGAGCTCGTCCGCGGAGATGAACGGGCCCACCGACTCCCGGAGCGACACGATCTTCTCGGCGATCTCCGGGGTGATGCTGGGCAGGCTGGTGAGCGCTTCGGCGGAGGCGTGGTTGATGTCGATCAGCCCGCCGTCGTCGTAGCTGCGCGGCAGATCGGGGCGGCCGATCCGCAACTCCCGGGCGAGCGCGCCGTCCTCGGCGACCAGCCGCCGCGCCTCGGCCCGGAGCTCCCGCCGGTACTGCGCCAGCGCCAGCGCCCGCTCGTTCGGCGAGTGACCCTTCTTCGGCTTCTTGATCCCGAACACCTCGCGGCGGACCCCCAGGGCGTGCGTGGTCCCCAAAGCCACGATCGCCAAACTGAGAACGGGGGCGACTTCGTCGTACCGGCTGTCGGCGATCGCGAACCAGATCACCATGATCAGGCTGTAGCCGAGGGTCACGGCCGCGTTGAGCCACGATTTGTTCTTGATCGCCGCGAACAGGAAGGTGAACGGGGTACCGAAACCACAGGTCATCAGCGGGGAGAACGACCAGAGGAGGCTGAGCGCCTTCTTGCCCCACTCGTCGTCCGGCGGCGGGACGTACGGCAGGTTCGGCGGATACTGCTGCGGACCCCGCTGGCCGGGATGACCGGTGAACGGCCGCTGCGGCGGGCCCTGATAGGGGCCGCGGTGCGGTGTTCCCGCAGGTCCTTTGGGGTGTCGTTGCTGAGGGTCCTGGTAAGGTACAGGCCTCGGCCCACCCGCCCCGTCCAGGCCGAACGCCCGGGTGCCCGGGTCGTGGGGGAAGCCGGTGGTGCGGTGGTCCGGTCCCGGCGCGTACGGACGCTGGCCGGGCCGGCTGTCCCTGGCCGGTCCCGCCCCCGCCCGCCCGGCCGGTCCTTGGCCGGGCATGCCGTGGCCGTGGCGTCGCTGATCGTACGCAGAGTCCTCGTCGTACCGGTCGCGTTCGTCCATGGCGCCGGGCTCTTCGTCCGATTCGCTCATAGGGGGCATGGAATGAAGAATACGAACTTCGGCGCGATAGCGCGCGTGATCCCGCGTGCGGGTTATTCCCCGATCGCCAACCGTACGTCATGATGTTGAACCGTGGCGCGCATACCTGGATCGGGACTCGCCAAGGGACTGGCCGTTACGCTGAAGCACTTGACCAGGCGGTCGGTGACTCGGCAGTACCCGGAAGTCCAACCGGAGCTACCGGCGCGGAGCCGGGGCGTCATCGCGCTGGTGGAGGAGAACTGCACCTCCTGCATGCTGTGCGCGCGTGAATGCCCCGACTGGTGCATCTACATCGACTCGCACAAGGAGACCCTGCCCTCCCCGGAAGGGGGCCGGGCCAGGACCCGCAACGTCCTCGACCGTTTCGCCATCGACTTCTCCCTCTGCATGTACTGCGGGATCTGTATCGAGGTGTGTCCCTTCGACGCGCTCTTCTGGTCCCCCGAGTTCGCCTACTCCGAATACGACATCCGCGACCTGCTCCACGAGAAGGACCGGCTCGGCGGCTGGCTGGAGAGTGTCCCGCCGCCCCCGGCCCACGATGAGAAGGCGGAGCCGGCCAAGGAGCTCCAGGTCGCGGCCCGGCCACCCCGGCCCGCCCGCGACGCGGGAGCACCGGCGGCGGCACCGGCCAGGGAGCGTCCGGTACGGGAGCCGCGGGCTGCCGCCGTACGCGCCATCAAACCGCCGGGCAGCCTGCCGAAACGACCGGATCCGGATCCGGATCCGGAGGGCAACGGCAGCGGCCCCCGGCCCACCCGGGGTGAGCCACCGGAGAACGTGACATGAACCTGGACGCCGTGCCCTCCTACCTCACCCCCACCGGACAGGAGATCGTCTTCCTCCTGCTCGGCGCGGTCGCGGTCGGCTCGGCGCTCCTGGTCGTCACCACCCGCCAGCTCGTGCACGCCGCGCTCTGGCTGGTGGTGACCTTCGGCGCCCTGGCGGGCTGCTATCTGGTGCTCACGGCCGAGTTCGTGGCCTGGGTGCAGGTGCTGATCTACGTGGGCGCGGTGGTGGTGCTGCTGCTCTTCGGCATCATGCTCACCCGGGCGCCGATCGGCCGCTCGCCCGATCTGGACTCGGGGAACCGGGTGCTCGCCGCCGTGGTGGCCCTGGCCACCGCGGTGCTCCTGGTGACCGTGGTGATCGACGGATTCCGTACGGCGTACGCGCCGCTCACGGAGGTCGACGGAGCGGCCAAGACCATCGGCTCCAGCATCTTCCGGACCTGGGTCCTGCCGTTCGAGGCGCTCTCGGTGCTGCTGCTGGCGGCGCTGATCGGCGCGATCGTGCTGTCCCGCACCGACATCCGGGGGAGGGACTGAGTGCACATCGTCTACCCGCTGGTGGTCTCCGCGCTGCTGTTCTCCATCGGGATCTACGGCGTACTCGCCCGACGTAACGCCATATTGGTGCTGATGTCGGTTGAGCTGATGCTCAACGCCGTCAACCTCAACCTGGTCGCCTTCGACGTGTGGTTCGCCGACCGGCTCCACTCGGGACAGGTGTTCACCCTCTTCATCATCGTGATCGCCGCCGCCGAACTCGGCGTCGGGCTCGCGATCGTCCTCGCGGTGTTCCGGAACCGGCGCAGCGTCGAGATCGACCGGCTTCAGGACCTCGCCGAGCCCCCCGGCCCCGGCGAGGAGCCCGAACCGGACGCCGCGCAGGAGCTTGAGGAGACCCGGTCATGACCGCGGCGCCGGCGGCGATCGTCGGCCTGCCGTTCCTCGCCGCCCTCACCGGCCTGCTCCTCGGCAGGAAGATCTCCCCGATCCCGGTGGCCGTGATCCCCACCGCGATCGCCTGTGCCTTGGCGATCTGGGTCGCCGCCGTCGGCGCGTCCGGCGCGGGAACCCTCACCCTCATCCGGACCGGCGGGATCCCCATCGAGGTCGGCCTGGAGGTCGGCCCGCTCTCCGCCCTGATCGGGGTCCTGGTCACCGTCGTCGCGCTCGCCGTGCAGATCTACTCGATCGGCTACCTCAAGGGCGACCCCCGCTACTCCTCCTACGCCGCGTTCATCAGCCTGTTCACCAGCGCGATGCTGCTCGTGGTGTACGCGGCCGACCTCCTGGTCCTCTACGTGGGCTGGGAGATCATGGGCTTCTGCTCGTACGCCCTGGTCGGCCACTGGTGGGAGGACCGGGCCAACTCCCGGGCCGCCGTCAAGGCGTTCCTGGTCACCCGCCTCGGCGACGTCGGCTTCCTGTTCGGAATCTTCGTCCTGGGGTTCGCGGCGGACTCGTTCCGCATCGCCGACATCCTCGCCCAGGTGCCGCAGATGTCCGCGGTCACCCTCACCGTCGGCGCCCTGCTGCTGCTCGCCGGGGTCGCGGGCAAGAGCGCCCAGGTCCCGCTGCACACCTGGCTCCCCGACGCGATGGCCGGCCCCACCCCGATCAGCGCCCTCATCCACGCCGCCACCATGGTCGCCGCGGGCGTCTTCATCGTGGCCCGGCTGCACCCGGTGTTCCTGGCCGCGCCGATCGTCTTGGGCACCCTCGCGGTCATGGCCGTGCTCGGCATGCTCGGCGCCGCGCTGGCCGCCCTCGCCGCCGACGATCTGAAACGGGTTCTCGCCTACTCCACGGTCAGCCAGCTCGCGGTGATGGCGGCGGGGCTGGCGGTGGCGGACTCGATCCGGCCCGCCGTGTTCCACCTGATCTCGCACGGCGCGTTCAAGGCGCTGCTCTTCCTCTGCGCCGGGGCGGTCATCCACACCGTCGGCTCCAACCTCATGTCCGACATGGGGGGACTCGCCCGTGCGCTGACGGTCACCTTCCCGGCGATGACCATCGGCTTCATGGCGCTCGCCGGACTCCCGATCGCCAGCGGGTTCTTCAGCAAGGACGCGATCCTGGCCACCGCCGAGCACACCGCGCTCGGCGACGGCGGCGCCCCCGTCGCCCCGGCGATCGCCTGGCTCGTCTTCGCCGCCCTCCTGACCACCGCCGCACTCACCGCCGCGTACGCCGGCCGGGCCTGGCTCAGGACCTTCTTCGGCGAACGCCGTACCGAACACGCGGTCCACGAGGCGCCCCCCACCATGCGGTGGCCGATCGTCGTCCTGGCCGTCCCCGCGCTCCTGCTCGGCTTCGCGGGCCTGGCCGTCCCGGAGCTCCGCCCCGAACTCCTCTCCTCGGTGCTCGGCGTCGCCGCGGCCGGCCTCGGCCTCGGGGTGATCTACCTGGTCTGGCGCGGCGACCGGGCGCTCGACCCGGCCCGGCTGCTCGGGCCGCTCCGCCCCGCCTGCGAACGCGCCTTCTACGTGGACGAACTGTACGCGGCGCTCTTCGTCCGCCCCGTGCTCGCCGCCGCCCGGCTCACCGTCGCCGCCGACCACACGGTGGTGGACGGGGCGGTTCGCGGGAGCGGCCGGGCCGCCGTCTCCCTCGCCGGCCTCCTCAGGCTCCTCCAGCGCGGCAACGTGCAGACCTACGTCACCGGGGTCTTCGCCGGAGTCCTCCTGATCGTCGTCGGTGTGGTGATGCTCGGATGAACCACCCATTCGACACGGGCTTCGCCGCCCATCACGTCACCCCACGACTCGGGCCCGGCGGGTGGGGCGCCGCGGTGCGGGGGTTCGCGCGCCCGCGCCGTACCGGTGGAGGCGCCGAAGCCGTTCCGTGCGGTGCGGGTGAAGCCGGTGTTCCCCCCGCCGCTTCAGCCGACTGCGGCCCCGGTCGGCTCGGGTGGTTCATCGGGTCCGCCTGCTCACTCACCCGCCCGGTTGCCCCCTGCCTCAGGCTTGACGGGCCGGGGGCCGCGGTGCGGGAGTTCGCGTGCTCCCGCCGTACCGGCAAATCGTCCGGTACGGGCTGCGCCCCCCGCTCACTCGGCGGGGTTCCGGCCGCTGTGACGAAGGTGGTGGCGGGATGACCTGGTTGCCGATCGCGCTGCTCGCCGTACCCTTGGCCGGTGCGGTGTTCCTGACCCCGCGGCAGACGACGCGGTTCGCCCGCCTCGCCGGGCTCGTCTTCTCCGGGGTGACGCTCGCGCTCGCGCTGATCCTCGCCGCGGTGTTCGACTACGGCGCCGCGGCTCGGGCCCAGTTCCAGGTCGACCTGGCCTGGGTGCCGGGGCTCGACCTCCGGTTCCACCTCGGGGTGGACGGGATCTCGCTGCCGCTGATCGTGCTGACCAGCCTGCTGACCTTCCTCTGTTTCATCGTGCCCCTCGCCGGGAAGCAGGGGTCGCCGCGGGCGTTCGCCGCGCTGATCCTCCTCCTGGAAGTCGGGATGATCGGCACGTTCCTCGCGCTCGATCTGCTGCTGTTCTTCGTGTTCTTCGAAGTCGTGCTGATCCCGATGTACTTCGTGATCGCGCGCTGGGGCGGCCCCGGGCGCCGGCGGGCCGCGACGAAGTTCATCCTCTACACGCTCCTCGGCTCCGCGGTGCTCCTCCTCGGCCTCCTGGTGATCTGGTCGTTCACCGGATCCTTGGACATCGTCGCCCTGGCCTCCGCAGGCGGTGCGGGGATGTCGCCGGTTGTCCAGATCCTGGCGTTCGTCGCGGTCGGGCTGGGACTCGCCGTCAAAGTCCCCATGTGGCCGCTGCACACCTGGCTGCCCGACGCGCACACCGAGGCACCCACCGTGGGCTCGGTGCTGCTCGCCGGGGTGCTCCTCAAGATGGGCACGTACGGCTTCGCCCGGATCGCCATCCCGATCCTGCCCGACGGCGCCGCCGCCGTGGCGCCCTGGCTCGGCGCCCTCGCCGTGGTGGGCATCGTCTACGGTGCCCTCGCCTGTCTGGCCCAGCGCGACCTCAAACGGATGATCGCGTTCTCCTCGGTGGGCCACATGGGGTTCGTCCTCCTCGGTCTCGCCTCCCTGACCCCCGTCGGCATCAACGCCGCCCTGTTCGGGAACATCGCCCACGGGCTCATCACCGGACTCCTCTTCTTCGTGGTGGGCGGGATCAAGGATCGGTACGGCACCTCCGACATCACCGCGCTCGGCGGCGGCATGCTCGCCCGGGCTCCCCACCTGGGGTCGGTGCTCACCTTCGCCTGCGTCGCCTCACTCGGCCTGCCCGGGCTCGCCGGGTTCTGGGGGGAGATGCTCGCCCTCCAGGGCGCGTTCGACCCGGCCGAGGGGCTCTCCCGGCCGCTCTTCCTGGTCTTCATGGCGATCGGGGGGATCGGGACGTTCCTGACGGCCGCCTACTTCCTGGTCATGCTTTCCCGGGTGACCCACGGCCGGGCGTCCACCGCCGCCCAGGGCCCGTTCGGCGACGTGGCCCGGCACGAGTGGCTCGCCTGGACCCCGCTGGTCGCCCTCACCCTGGTCTTCGGGCTCTGGCCGTCCGCACTCCTCACCGTCACCGACCCCGTCGTCCGCACCTTCCTGGGGGCGCCGTGATCCAGTCCATCGACTACGCGGCGATCGCGCCTCCGCTGATTCTCGCGATCACCGCCGGGCTCGTGCTGCTGGTGGATCTGCTGCTGCCGAAGTCCGCCGGGATTTCCCGCCGTACCGCGGTCTCGGTGCCGGCGCTCGCGGGAGTGATCGCAGCCCTGGTCGCCGTCGTGCTGCTCGCCTTGGGCGAGGACCGGAGCACCTTCTGCGTCCCCGAAGGGCTTCGCGTCGAGGGGTTGGCGTCCTGCTCCTACGTGGCCGACAACCTCTCCCTGGTGTTCGCCGGGGTGGTGCTCGCCGCGGCGGTCGTGGTCATCCTCCTTTCCATGGGGGAACGCGGGGTTCCGCAGGGGGAGTGGTACTTCCTGCTGCTCTGCGCGCTCACCGGAGCCGTCACACTCCCCGCCTCCCGCGACCTGATCACGCTCGTGGTGGCGCTGGAACTGCTGTCGCTGCCGGTCTTCGCCCTCACCGCGCTGAAACGCCACGACGGGAAGGCGGGGGAGGCCGCGCTCAAGCTCTTCCTCGTCTCGGTGGTCTCCACCGCGATCACCCTCTTCGGCATCTCGCTGATCTACGGGGTCACCGGCGGGGTGCACCTGGACTGGATCGCCGCGGCACTGCCCACCGACCGGAACGTGGTCGTCTTCGCGGGCGGTTCCCCGGAGGCCGCGGCCATCGCCGAGCGGATCCTCGGCGTGGTCGACCTCGGCCTGGTGATGGTCCTCGCCGGCTTCATCTTCAAGATCGCGGTGGTTCCCTTCCACTTCTGGGCGCCGGATGTCTACCAGGGCGCGCCGATCCCGGTGGCGGCGCTGCTCTCGGTCATCTCCAAGGCCGCGGGGTTCGCCGCGGTCTTCCTCGTGCTGACCAAGGCGTTCGCCGGGCTCGCCCACCTCTGGGCTCCTCTGGTGGCGGTGCTCGCCGCGCTCACCATGACCGTCGGGAACCTGCTGGCGCTCCGGCAGCGGCACGCCGTACGGCTGCTCGCGTGGTCGTCGGTGGCGCAGTCGGGCTACATCCTCGCCCCGCTCGGGGTCGCCGGGGAGCGTGAACTGTCGACGGTGGTCGCCGCCTCCACCGCCTACATCCTGATATATGCGGCTATGAACATCGGGGCTTTCTCGATTGTGACGCTGGTGGCCCGAGCCCGGCCCCGCGACCACCTCGACGACTACCGCGGGCTGTACGGCACCAACCCGGTGGCAGCCCTGGCCATGGCGTTTTTCCTGGTGTGCCTGGCCGGGCTGCCGCCGGGGCTGGCGGGCCTGTTCGCCAAGGTCGTCGTCTTCCGAGAGGTCGTGGTGGGCGATCTCGGCTGGCTCGCCGTGGTCATGGCCGTGAACACGGTGATCGGTCTCTACTACTACATGGCCTGGGCGGCCAGGCTGTTCGCACCTGCGGAACCCGGCGTCAGCCGTACCAGACTGGTCTCCGCACCAGTCGGCGTGGCCGTCGCCGTCGCCGTTGTGATCACCGGGGTCTTCTCCTTCGCCCCCCAGCTCGCGTTGTCCGTCCTGAACTGAAGCGGAGTGGTTTGAGCGGTTCAGGATGGAGCATCATCTCGGCCGGGAGTCCGACCGGCTCGCGACATTCCCCATCGGCGGCCCATCGGCTGGGTAGGCGTAGCCTGCGGCCGGTCGGTGTGCCTGGCCGCCGCGGCGTGACAGGTGCGTTGTCACCTGGCACAGCCCGGCTCTGTCAAGCGCCCCGGAATGGTGCCGGGCACATTGGCCGGCTCAGAGCAGCCGGATTCCCTTGACGATCTTGTCGAGTTCGGGAACGAGCGACGGGCTGGCCATCACGGTGATCACGACTCCCTTTCGCGCGACCCAGCCGACGTACCGTCCGCGGCCGAGCGCGCCGTCACCTTCCTTGGTGAGCACCTTGCGACCGCCGATCTTCGCGGTCTTCGTATGGGTGAACGTGCCAAGGATGATCGGGGCGTCCTTCAGCCGTGAGAGCTTGTCGGCGTCTTTCCAGCAGACCACTCGCACCCACAGATTTCTGTTCTTTGGATCCGCATCCTTACGGTCGTTGTTCCAGACATAGCTGTAGTCGCTGATGCCGTCGCCTTTGTTGATGAGGGTCGATCCGTGGGAGAAACCCTTTGGAATGTGGTTGACGCGGACTCCGGCGATGGCGGTGGCACCCCTCGGCGGCCGGTCGACCGTGCCGTCATGGGACCGCTTGACCTCTGCCTTGGTGGGGGTAGGGCAGCCCGCGGGTTTGGTCGCGGCCGCGTGGGCGGGCGAGACAATCAGCGTCCCGGCCGAAACGAGGGACAGCACTGCTAGAGCGAGTGCTTCCTGAGTTCTTCTCATGGTCGGTTGGATGCGCCTGCGACGGCAAAAGTTCGCGCTCTCCGGCGATCGAGATCGCGGGTGTCGAACCGGTCCGCGAGATCGATGTTCCGTCGATGCGCGTCGGCAGCCCTCGGTGCCGTCCCGGCCGGTGCGTCCGCGCCGACCGGTACCGGTATACGGCGGTCGGTTCCGCGCTGGTAGTCGGCATGATCCGGGTGTACGTCCACCGCCTCGCGCCACCAGAGGGCCTTCTCCCCCGAACGCCCCGGCCCCACCGTCGGTGCGAGTCGTCGACCAAGTGATCTGCGTTGCGGGAACTCCCCGTGGCGCGATCTACAACCGCCTCAACCAACCGTTTCGGGAACGTCCGACCTGGGCTCATACGTTGTGCCTAAGCAGAGTCTCTGCGAGCGGCCCGTCGGGACGCCTCCGATCGACCACCGGATCGATCCTGAGTTCGGAGAGGAGGAGGCGATGCACCACCACAGCGGGTTGCGGACAGCGATTCTTCTGGGGGTGATGTCCGCGCTGGTCATCGCGGTGGGTGCCTGGCTCGGCGGCGGGTTCGGGCTGCAGATCGCGCTCGTCCTCGCCTTGGCGATGAACGCCGTCGCCTATTTCTTCGCCGACCGGATCGCGCTGACCGCGATGCGTGCCCGGCCGGTCAGCGAGGTGGAGCAGCCCGTGCTCTACCGCATCGTCCGCGAGCTCTCCGTTTCGGCACGGCAGCCCATGCCGCGACTCTATGTGTCGCCCACGATGCAGCCGAACGCCTTCGCCACCGGGCGTAGCCCGAGAAAAGCCGCGATCTGTGTGACGGTGGGCCTGGTGACCCTGCTCGACGAACGTGAGCTGCGCGGCGTCGTCGGACACGAGCTCGCTCACGTCTACAACCGTGACATCCTCCTCTCCTCGGTCGCCGGCGCCCTCGCCACCATGATCACGTGGTCGAGCTATGTCGCGGTGTTCTTCGGCGGCTCCGACGACGAGGAGGGCCCCGGGTTCCTCGGCGCCCTCCTGCTGATGATCCTCGGGCCGGTGGCCGCCGGCATGATCCAGATGGCGATCTCGCGCTCCCGGGAGTTTCAGGCCGACGAGTCGGGCGCCCGGCTCACCGGGGATCCGCTGGCGCTGGCCTCCGCGCTACGCAAGATCGAAATGGGTGCTCGGGCCCGGCCGTTTCCCTCGGGCAACGCCCGGCTCGCGTCCGCGAGTCACCTCATGATCGCCAACCCCTTCCACGGGCACGGGATCGCCCGCCTCTTCTCCACCCATCCGGCGACGGCCGAGCGGGTCTCGCGGTTGGAGCGGATGGCCGGTTACCGGCGCTGAATCACGAGCGCTGGTTCACCGGATCGGTTTCCGCGGCGGAGAGCGCGGGGATGCCGTCGATGCTCTCCCGGTTGTTCTTGGCGCGATATGCCCGCTTCTCCTGCGTCTCCTTCCGCTCCGACCAGCGGTCGAGCAGATCGCGATCGCTTTCATAGGTCATGAGCGGCACGGAGAACCCGCAGGAGTCCGTGATGAGGTGGACGTCGACCACGATGATCGATCGGACCCCGGGGTGCGGGCCGAAGAGCCCGAGCAGGTCGGTCCACCCCTCGCACGTGGGGGTGACCGTGCGCCCTCGGCCGTACAGTCTTAGGATCTTCGGCGGTCCGGAGAAGGCACAGAACATGACCGTGATGCGGCCGTTCTGGCGGAGGTGGGCGATGGTCTCGACGCCGCTGCCATCAAGATCGAGGTAGGCGATCGTGCGGTCGTCGATGACCCGGAAGGTGTCCGCGTAGCCCTTGGGCGAGACGTTGACGTGGCCGCCATCGGTGGGGGCGGTCGCCACGAAGTACATCGGCTGCTCGCGGATGAACTCGCGCAGCCGCTCGTCGAGTGCGGGGTAGGTTTTTCCCATACGTTCCCCTTCTTAATGATCAGGGGTATTTGAGTAGTCTTCCCAATACGCTTCCACCACATATCCATCGGGATCAAGGCATTTGAAGCTGGCGAATCCTGGCTCGTCGCAGTGCTCTATCACCATGACGCCGTCGCCGGTGACCCGTTGGAACAGGGCGTTCACCTCGGAGGCATCCGCACACGTAAAGCCAAAATGGGCAAATCCCGACATGGGGGCAGGTCCGTGGTGCTCATTGATGGCAAGATCGAACCCGTCGGCATCACGAATGATCACTGTGCCGTCGTCGTACTCGGTGGCCGGACCGTCACCGAATCCGAAATAGGTCTCATAGAACCGGCGTGAACGCCGCCGGTCACGTACGGCGAGTGCCAAGTGCTTGAGTCTCATGTTGGTAACGCTAACCCTGTCCACTTTGAGGCGTCTATGCATTATTCGCCGGTGCGGATGGGTGGTTGCCTCAACGTCACCAGACGTGGTGCCTGCGCACCTGGCCTGGGGTTTCGGCTGTTTCGGGTGGGGCTGGTGGGGCGCATGTTCCGGAATATCTGAAATATCGGTTATGGGGTGGGAGTCGGGCTTGCCCATGCTTGATTGCGTACCTGCGGTAGCCGGACGGCGTCGGTCAGGTAGTTCGGTTCAGGCTCGCCCGGTCGACGAGGTGCTCGCGGGTCAGGTGGGGGGAGGGGCCCGAGGCTCGGGACGGACCTGGCTCGCCTGCGGCACAGGTCATGGTCGGAGCCTCGGGACGCCCCTCGTCACCGGTAGTTGACAAACTGCAGGGCGACGTCGAGGTCCTTGCCCTTGAGCAGGGTGATCACATCCTGCAGGTCGTCCTTCTTCTTGGAGCTCACCCGCAGCTCCTCGCCCTGAATCTGGGCCTTGATCCCCTTGGCTCCCTCGTCCCGGATGATCTTCGCGATCTTCTTGGCGTTCTCCTGGTCGATGCCCTCCTTGAGGCCGATCGTCAGCCGGTACTCCTTGCCGGAGAGCTTCGGTTCCCCCGCATCCAAGATCTTCAGCGATAGGTTCCGCTTAATGATCTTCTCTTGGAGGACGTCCAGGACCGCCTTGGCGCGCTCCTCGGAGTTCGCCTTGACCTCGATGTCCTTGCCCGACCACGCGATGGAGGCCCCGGTGCCTTTGAAGTCGAACCGGTGGCCGATCTCCTTGACCGTCTGGTTCAGGGCGTTGTCGACCTCCTGCCGATCGATCTTCGAAACGATGTCAAAAGATGAGTCCGCCAAAGTACAAACCCCTCTGAACTGCTAAGGCGCCTGCCCACGGGGCAGGCGGCATCCTGCGTCACCTGTTCCTCTGGCCTTCGCACCGACTTTAGCGGGAGTCAAAGGCCCCGCGTATCAGCAACCCATCGGCCAAAGGCCGACCCCGCCACCGGTCCGTCAGGCACCTGACCTGGGACAAGACCCTGGAGACCGAGCAGAGCGGGCTACGGCCAAACTGAGTTCACGCAAGGTCCGGAAGTCCGCTATCCTTCTACCTGCCACCGCGAAAGCGGACAGCACGGCAGGTTGCCCGAGTGGCCAAAGGGAGCGGTCTGTAAAACCGTCGGCTCAGCCTACGCAAGTTCGAACCTTGCACCTGCCACCAGGCAAGTTGGAGCCCCTGACCAGTGGAAACGCTGGCAGGGGCTCTTTGCTGTGTGGCCGACTATCGCCAGCCGTAACCGGCTGTCTACGGTTGGTTGTGTCGTATTTGTGTCGGCGTCCAGGTGGCGCCCTGGAGGAAATCGGCGATGCGCCGCCGGTTGATATCGTCACGGTCAGTGACGACCTTGGCATGCAAGGGGAGTAGGACGGCAAAGCAGTGTCCCGCCCACTCCGCAGCCTGCTGCGGGTCGGCTCTGGCATCGAGTTATGTGCTCACACACGTGCCGGGCGCGGTGATTCACCGACCGCAGCCGAGGATTCGTGTGGGATGGTCTTCGATCGACGAGGGCTCGCCGGTCGTGTGGGAAATCGGCCTTGACAGCGCTGAAGGCGCGTTTACTATTTTTTTAGGAAACTTTCTTAATAGTGTGCACCATCCTCGGGGGAATTCCGTAGCACGCCCAATCTGCTGGAGGCGAGCACAGATGCACATGAGAAAGCACGCGGCAGTCCTTTCCGCCGCAACCCTCGTCGCTACCGCCGCGCTCTTCGGGGCGTCTTCTCCCGCCCAGGCCACCACCTCCCCCGGCTGTACAGCCGGGCAGTATCCCGGGACCCAGATCTACTGGGGCCACTGCACCAACGCTGCCAGCCGATACCGAGTCGTGGTCAGGTTGACGTACCCCTATCCCTCGGGTGGCTCGTACGAAACGTGGGGTCCCTGCGTGTACAACGGACAGTACTCTGAGGTCACAGTCCCCCTCAGTCCCCCCGTCACAGGGGTATGGATCAACGGCTGCCCTTGACGCCGCCTCCCTCCACCGTGCCCGGCAACATCTTCGGTGCCCTGGGCGCCTTTGCAGCCCCGCTCCTTGTCGCTCATGCCGCTGAGCGACAAGGAGCGGGTGACCGAGATGTTCCGTGGAGAGGGACGCCGGACGACAAGACCCTCGTCCGCGTCAACGAGTAGAGGGCGTCCTACGCAGGGCGGTTGGTTCCGGCGAGGCGGGCTTGGAGGGCTGACTTGACGGCGGGCCATTCGGCTGCGACCACCGAGAACATGGCCGAGTCACGCACCAACCCCGCTTCGCCGGGCGCCCATGAGGGCGACCAAAGGCACCGCAGGCGGCACGTCCGCCCAGCTCAAGAAGGCGGCTGCCTATCTGCCCAAGCACGTCGACAAGTAGAGGATGCCGGAAGGTCGTGATCGATAAGCCCGCTGGGCCCGTACCGTGACGCTTGTGAGCGTAAGCTCGGCTGGCCCACGACGCCCTTCTGGAGTTGTCGACTCACCCCATCGGCCGTACAAAGCTCGCTCGGCGCGTCGCGGCTCCGTTGGACGGCCGTCCCGCCGTGAGCGGCTCACGGCGGGGCAGCCGATCTCAACAGGTCAGTTCTTCTGTGCCTTCACTGGTGCGCAGTACGGGCAGGCAGGGGCGGGGTCGACGCAGACCTTGACGCTGTCGCCGTTGTTGGACGGGTCGAGGTCGAGCTCGTTGCCGTCGGCGGTCGCGGTGTTGACGGTTTCGGCGACCGCGGTGGCCTTGGCCCTGATCGTCAGCGTTGCCGTGGCTCCGGCGGCGAGGTTGCCCACCGTCCAGGTTCCGCCGGCGTAGGAGCCGGTGGAGGGCGTCGCCGACAGGAGGGTGAGTCCGGCGGGCAGGGCGTCCTCGACGACGACTCCGGTCGCGTCGTTCGGTCCGCCGTTGCGGACGGCCACGTGGTAGGTGACCAGGCCGCCGACGGTGACCCGGGTCTGCTCCGCGGACTTGACCACGCTCAGGTCCACGGCCGGGTTCACCTCGGTGACGGCCTCGTCGCTGGTGGAGGTCAGCGGCTCGGGCTCGGGGCCGAGCCGGTTCTCGTAGTCGACGGTCCCTTGGTTGGTGACGGTACGGCCTGCGGCGGCCCGGCCGACCTTGACCTGGAACTGCACGGTGGAGCCCCCGGGGAGGACGTCGCTGTTGGGCAGTTCGCCTCCGGCCGTGGCGGTGGCCCCGTTACCGAGGGTGAAGCCGACCTTCCCGGTGGCGGGGTCGAACCAGGCCTGGTCGTCACCGCTCTGGTCGGTCTTGGCGCCGGCGTTCGGGCCGTTGACGACCTGGAGCGAGCCGGGCACGAACGTGGTCCCCGCCGGGACGGCGTCGGTCAGCCGGACGTTCCCCGCCGTGTCTCCGCCGTCGTTGACGGCGGTGAGCCGGTAGGTGATCACATCTCCGACGTTCACCGGCCCCTGCGGACTCGCGGTCTTGGTCACGATGACACAGGGCGCGGTGCCGAAGAAGACGTCGTCGAGGAAGTTGCCGATGGCGGCATTCCCGCCCGCCGCGGAGATGGAGCGGAAGGCGAATCGGGTCGTCGTCTGCCCGGCGGGCACGGTGTAGGTGCCCGAGTAGGTGCCCCACCTTGTGTTGCCGTCGGACATGACGGCCTGCTGCACGGGGCTTCCCGGAGCCCCGATGTCGAGGGCCATCCTGTCGGTGCCGAGGCGGCCGCGGTGGGACAGCCGCCAATACAGTTTCTGCCCCGGCGTGGTGGAGCGATCCTGGTAGAGGGTGGCGACCTGGGTGGCGTTCAGCTCGGCGAACTGGTCGCCCTCGATGGGCGGGACGCCCATCCGCCTGCTCCAGAGCTCGATCAGATGATCGGTGGAGGTCGTCCGCCAGCCCGGCACCGAGTTCGGGCCGCCCTGTGAGGCATCCGGGAACGAGGCCCACGGCACACCGGTGACGACAGGTGCCTCGAAACCGCCGTTGATCAACGCCACCCGATCCGGACAGTCGGCCGGGTTCGGCGCGGCCTGCGCGACCACACGTGCCGCATCCGCCGGGAGCGTGGCGCCGGCCAGCGCCACATCGGACAGGGTCAGCGGCAGGGCCACCGTCGCAAGAACGGTGACCGGATAACACATCCGAAGGATGCGTCTCATGAAGGAGTTCCTCTCGTCGGGTGGAAACAGGCGCCGTCCGCGGCGCCGCACGGAGTCTCGCCCGACGAGATCGTCTGGACCGGGGTGACACGGCTCGCCCGGCCAACAATTGGCAGGAGCTTGCGCTCTACGGAACCTCGACGGCAAGGCGCCGTGCCCTAATCGACCTCCCAGACGGCGGTGGGCCACCGAGATCACCGGGTGGCGGGAGCCAACCTGGGCAAGGTCGAGGAGGCCCGGGCGGGGTACGACGCGGACGGTCGACGCCCCGCCCTGCGTGATCGCGTACGGGACTTGCGTCCCCCGTGACAATGATTCGCAAGTCGATCGCCAGTGAGGGCTCGTAGCCTCGTTCTCGGTTCCCGCCTTTGGCGTAAGGAGACCCCGGGGGCGGGAACCGAGGAAACACGGGCAGGGCCGCGGGTTCACGCACGCAATCGGGTCTTTGGCCGGTGGCCATCCCCTCGAAAGGTGGCTTGAGCCTGCCTTGCCGTGCCGATCGCATGCTTCCAGTGGTCGGCAAGCTGTTCCCCAGTGCCGGTCCTTAGCCTCGTTCCGGAGCACGCCCGGCGCGATGCGATGCGGGCGGACCCGCCGGATGGGGACGACGAGGAGAAAGATCTTGATGGAGTCCGGGAGCGGCCAGACGATCGCCAACGAGAGGGCCAACGCGTGCCTGCGCGACGGTTCGACGACACTCGACCTGTCCCGGCTCGGCTTGGCGGCGGTCCCCGAGGCGCTCGTCGACCTCACTCACCTGACCGCGCTCAACCTGGGACACAATCAGCTGGTCGATGTGCCCTCGTGGCTGGGCAACCTGACCAAGCTCACCGAGCTCCACCTGGACTTCAACCGGCTGGCCGCCGTACCGGAGGGGCTGCGAAACCTCGTCAACCTCACCGTGCTCAACTTGCAGGCCAATCAACTGGTCACCGTGCCCGAATGGCTAGGTGGGCTCACCTGGCTTCACTTGGGCCACAACGAGTTGGTCGACCTGCCGGAGTCGCCGGGGGACCTCACCGGTCTCACCTCGCTCTACCTGAGCCACAATCGGCTGGCCGCTGTGCCGGAGTGGCTGGGGAACCTTTCCAACCTCAAGCTGCTCGGCCTGCAGGCCAATCAGCTGGTCGCTGTGCCCGGCTTCTTGGGGAACCTCACCGCGCTTACCGGGCTCTACTTGAGGAACAACGAGTTAATCGATCTACCGGAGGCGCTGGGGAATCTCACCGCCCTCACCGCGCTCGATTTGCGGGGTAACCGGCTGGTCGCCATGCCGGAGTGGCTGGGAAACCTCACCGAACTCGACTGGCTCGACCTGCGGGAGAACCGGTTGGTCGCCTTGCCCGAGTCGTTGGGGAACCTCACCAAGCTCTACCGACTCCATCTGGACCACAACCGGCTGACCCGCCTGCCTGAGTCGTTGGGGAACCTCACCGAGCTCAACCGACTCGACCTGAGCCACAACGAGCTGGCGGCCTTGCCCGAGTCCCTGGGAACGCTCACCCAGCTCAGGAGACTCGACCTGGATCACAACGGGCTGACCGCTCTGCCTGAGTCCTTGGGAAACCTCACCGCCCTCGACTGGCTCCATCTGGACCACAACCGGCTGACCGCTCTTCCGGACTCGTTGGGGAGCCTCATCGACACCGCTCTCACCGTGGGCTACAACCGGTTCGTCGCCTTGCCTGAGTCGCTGGGCCATCTCTCCGTACTGGATCGGTGATCGGCGGTCCGTCTTCCGAGTCCGGTACGGCCCAAAGCCAGGCGCGTGCTCTGTCGCCGGTCAGCGGGGGAACCGAAGCCGCCACGCGTCACATGATGGAGTGTCTCCCCGGCTGCCAACCCAGCCTTCCCCTGCCGCCTCATCGACAGTTATCACTATTAGCCGGTCCGACAAAAATGTCGAGGCTACTGGCTCCTTACTGGATCACAGAAAATCGCCCATCTTCAAGACCAGCCATGCGTGCTCGTGGCACCGCGCCAGCGACTCTTGTCCGGGGGCTGCCCACGACCCCCGCGCCCAGTACCCACTGCCGCTGTTTTCCTCGCAGTAGGCACCTGCTCGGGCGTACCTAGTGCGACATGAAGCCCATGCCTTGCCGCCTTGCGTTCCTCGCGGGTCTGACCAAACCCTGCAATCGTTCTGTATTGCCTGCGCGGCAGCAGGGGCAGGTGTGGTGAGCACCATTCCTCCGATTGCCATGAAAACCGCCGAGGTCAGGGCTGCAAGCTTTCTACCTGTATGGATTGTGATACTCGATGCGCGCATGAGCGTCCTCCCTATGTAGCGGTGTCCAGGTGCTGACTGCGAGCAAAATCCCTTGCAGCGAATACCCTTATCCTATTTCGGGAGAGGCCGCTGGCTTTGAATTCTTATACTAGGAGTTTGAGCTCCAACCGAACGAGCGATCTATGGAGCACAGGGGTGACGTCCCCCTCCACGGTCAGGCAGCCGGCGTCCGTGTGGCGATCGGCGTGCTTAGGAATCAGGCCGGAGACATCACCATCGACCTTTGGGGTCGAGCCAGGGTGCGTGGGCGGCGACGCTCGGCGCGACCCGTCGACCCTTTCCGGCGTTCGTCGCGCTACCAATGAGTTTTCCCTGAGAACACCAGTCGGCTAGGCCATGCCCGGGTGGTGAAGATCCTTACAAGTCCGATTCTCTAGTAGCGGATCCGGTCGCGGGACCGTTCCCGGGGTGGCACTTCGGGGCCTGGGCTGCTCAAAACTAGAATATATGATGTGAAGAACCACCTAGCGAGATGATTTATATCCCAACGTGATTATCAACCGGATATTTCACCGCTTGGTAAGTGTGCGGCTCCCTGGTGGGTCATGCTTGGCACCACTCGAAGTCGGCTCAAAATCGTGGAGTGAGGATGACAGGTGCCATAAGGGCCCGAAGAACTCATCTGATCGCGGGTACCGCTGTAATCGCACTCGCCGGTGTGGTGGTGCTCCCGGTCGCAGACGGTGAGGCCAGGGCTCAGCAGGCCGAGGCTGTCGTCAAGGCGGAAGTGACGCAGGATACCTATGTTTCCTCGTACGACCCGGCCAAGGGCAAAGGCGCCGACCAGGTGATCAAGTCCGGACCGTCGCCGGAGAACCGCCTGGGCTTGGTGAAGTTCAACGTGTCCGGCTGGCCGAAAGGCGACGGCTGCGAAGTCGCCGCCAAGCTGCGGCTCTGGCCGGGAAGGCTGCTGAAGTCGAAGGCTCCGGCGCAGACGCTCGCCGGGACCACCTCGGTCCACAAGGTTGGCGGAACCTGGACGGAGAGCACAACCTGGAACCCGGCGGCGAGCCGGCCCAAGCTCGGCCAGGAGATCGGCACCGCCACCGGGCTCGCGGCCGGAACGCCGGTGACCTTCGACGTCGCCGCGGTCGTGCAGGGCGACGGCGAGGTGTCTTTCGCGATCGTGCACCAAGGAACCGCGGAGGAGATCGAGTTCGCCTCCGGCGAGGCCGCCCAGGCCGACCGGCGTCCACAGCTGAAGATCACCTATCAGACCTCTCCGACCTGCGGGGGCGGGGACGACGGCGGTGGAGGCGGCGATGCGGTGATGTGGGGCCTCTACCGGTCGGGCAACGCCGACATCGGCAAATACGAAGGCACCGCGATCAAGAACACCGGCGACCGGGAGCAGTGGACGGTCTCCCGCAAGTTCGACGCGTTCCGTCGCTACTACAGCTTCTCGCAGGTCACCGGGACTTCACCCAAGCAGACGCTCAACTGGTTGAAGCCCCGCGACATCGAACTCGCCCGCGAACGCACCCTGTTCATGGCGATGGAGAACGCCTGCTACGGCGAATGCCCCACCACCTTCAACGGCGTCCGCCTGCCGGCCCCCGTGTCGTTCACCGGCTCGAACGTCCCCACCGACTTCCAGGGCAAGTGGTGGCATCCCAAGGATGTGGCCTCCGGTGGCCTAGACCCCCTGCTGAAGGCCGCCGCCCAGAAGGTCAAGTCCTTCCCCGGCCGGGTCATGCTCGACATCTCCGGCGAGATCGACAGCCAGACCGAGTGGATGGGCGACACCGCGCAGCGCCGGGAATGGCTCGCCGGCTACAAGGCGATGTGGCAGCACATCCACCGCCTTTTCGCCCGGGAAGGCGTGACGAACGTCACGTGGAACCTCGTCGTCGGTGGATTCGCGCGGGACAACAAGATTTACACCGAGTCCTACCCGGGTGACGCGTACGTCGACTGGATCTCCTGGGACCCGTACGACAACAGCTGCCGGAAGGGCTCCGCCTTCGGGACCTTCAACACCTTCTACGCCAAGCTGGAGAACGGGCTCCTTCCCGGGGGAAGCAACAACAAGTACGGGATCATGGAGTACGGCTTCGGCGCCGCCTGCCAGGAGACGTATCTGAAGAACATGGCCGCCGACCTCAAGCGGCTGCCCAAGATCAGGGCCGTCCTCTACTTCGACCGCGGCAACATGCCGTACACCCTCAGCGCCGCAGGCTGGAAGGCTTTCGGCCAGTCCGGCACCGACGCCTACTTCAAGGCCGCGAGCCGGTAACAGGCGCCTACTCCGTCTCCACAGCCCACGAGGGATCGGATCCTTCAAGGCCCAAGAGGGATCGGAAGGCGCGCTAGCAGACCGGGCACCTACGACCTTTCGCCCAATCGGCCCTTGACCGGCGACGATGCGGTCAAGGGCCGATTCCATGCTCCGGTACGGCTACCGCGGCCTTCCCTATCGGCCAATCCGTGATCAGCTTCGGGTGAGCACCCGGGTGATGCTGGCGATCACCGCGGTGGCGAACAGCCACCCCAGCACGATCATGGTCGCGGCCACCCACTGCGCCAGGCCCTGATGCTTGAAGGCGCTCTCCTGCCCGAGATTGATGATCGGCAACAGCACATCGGCCGCGTACAGGACCGGCTGGTAGTGCGGGTGCTCGCCCGCCTTGATCGGCATCGGCCGGTTCATCGCGAAGTACACGCTGCCCAGCAGCCACAGTGCCAGCATCCACAATGCGCCCCGCCCAGGCCGGTATCCGTACCCGACCAGCCCGTCGAGCGCATACCCCCAGAATCGTGCATACAGCGGCCGCGACCGACGATGATGCCGCTGCTTCGCAAGCAGCACCCGCCGAGCCTCCTCGTCATGCCCCTGCCGCCGGTAGTAGGCCGCCAACTGCTCGTACGGCTGCGCCAGGTACTCATCCCCACCCCGCCGCAACCACCGCAACCGCTTCTTGGCAGGCAGATCCGGTTCAAGATCGTCATACACGAGTTCATTCAAATAGAGCTCGGTCGGCCAGGAAGCGGGGCTGTCGAACAGGGTCCCGACCCGCATGCTGTTGAGGTCGACGCTCCCCTTGGTGGCAAAGCCCTCTGTCAGCCACAACGATCCGGCTTCAGCCTCACCACAGCGCAGAGCGGATCCGCCGGGGTTGGTCAGGTGCGCGCTGCTGAAGCCGAGTTGGCCGGTGATGCGGGCGCCCAGGAGACCGATTTCGCCTTCCGCTCTGAACCCCTCTTGACAGTACATGTCGCCTTCGACGGTGAGTCCGTCGGCGTTGAGGGCCGACCCGCCGGGGTTGGTCAGGTGGGCGCTGCTGAGGTCGAGTTGGCTGGTGATGCGGGCGCCCGGCAGACGGATTTCACCTGCGGCCTTGAACCCTTCCCGGCAGTACATGTCGCCTTCGACGGTGAGTCCGTCGGCGTTGAGGGCCGACCCGCCGGGGTTGGTCAGGTGGGCGCTGCTGAGGTCGAGTTGGCCGGTGATGCGGGCGCCCAGGAGACCGATTTCGCCTTCCGCTCTGAACCCCTCTTGACAGTACATGTCGCCTTCGACGGTGAGTCCGTCGGCGTTGAGGGCCGACCCGCCGGGGTTGGTCAGGTGGGCGCTGCTGAGGCCGAGTTGGCCGGTGATGCGGGCACGGGCTAGGTCGATGTTTTGTGCCCGGCAGCCGTGCAGCCCGAGATGACCTTCGATCCTCGCGTCGTTTGCTTCAAGTCCGGGAAAAGTGCTTTCGCGGAGGTTCACTGTGCGAGTGGCTGACCAATCCAGGACTATCGGATGCTCAAACCAGCAATTGACCAGCCAGCAGGGATATTTCACGGTTGCTTGGGCGAGATTGAGTTCGTCGGTCACCCCGGCGCCTACCAGATGTAGCCCAGCCACTCGTCCGGGAGTCGGCTGTACATCGGATAGCAGGAGAGCCATGATGACCTCGGCTCTGACTCGTCGTTTGGCTCTCCAATCGCCACCTCGTTGCGGATCGTCCTGTTCCGGATCCCCGGTCCGCAGATCGACCACTTCGCCCCGGGGGAACGCCTCGCACACTCGGCGTTCTGTTTGTGACAGTTTTCCGATTTCCCAGCCAGGGATGAACGACGAACCATCCGACATGACGTCATTCTCAGTGAATCGACGAAAAAGAATTAGATCGACTTGATTACGGTTATGTTCGAGGCGTCAACGGTGTCCGCTGGGGATGTCTCCGGCTGGGCTCGCAAGCCATGGGTCGGCTGGGCTGACGCCAGGTGAGAGGTAATCCCGGCTGTGCCCGTACAGGACTCTTTATCCAGGTCAGGGCCGCCGATCGAATCGGGACGGCTAATCGATCGGGTCCTCTGCGGGCCGTGCCGTCATCGCCGGAGATCGTTCCGGTGTCGACGGCGACGATGCCGTACCCGGTGGTCGGCTCTTGGGCAGGAGACGGTTCCCGATAGGTGATCTTCTGTGCCCGGGCCGGTGCGCGGATCGCCATGCCGGGTGGTTGAGGCGGAGCCCGGGGTGGGGGGCAGATGTGCCAGCATCGGGGCTGTGGGTACTGATCCGGAGCGGGCGCGGGAAGCGATCATTGAAGAGATCATGGACGCGCTGGCGTTCGGGGTCCTCGGGCAGCAGGCTGAGACGTATGTCATCGAGCGGCGTCCGGACGGGTCGATGGTGGCCGGCTTCCAGATGGCGGGGCAGGACTACGAGATCTCGATATCGAGCCGGGCGGCCCGACAGGAAGACGGCAAACCAACCGATGAGGTGAAATAGCGACACTCGGCGTGCCTAACCAGGAAAAATCCGATCAACGGTTAGCCTGGCACACCATGTGGGTTGGGCCGGACGGTATAGAGATCAAACCGGTGGCGGGCCGTGCCGCGCTCCGGGTGCTCCGGTACGGCAGGGTCCTGGCCGACTGTACGAATGTGGACCAGATCCGCACCTTCGTCGATCTGGCAGACCTCTGTGAGGTCGTCTCGCTGAGCGAGTGGCGGGCGCGGCGGGAGTCCCGCCTGCGGGAGTTCTCCTCCTAAACATGTTCAAACCGCGCTGACCTCGATGGGCGGCTGTTACAAAGCCGCCGGACCATCGAGGGGAAGGCGGTTTAGTTTTCCTCGTGGAGCAAACACGGGGAGGAACAATGAAGAAGCACACAGTGATCGGCGTTCTCGCGCTCGCCGTTTTCAGCGCCACGGGCTGCCAGGTTGAGGCGACGTCGGCGACGCCCCGGAACGAGACGCCCGCCGCGGAGCCGGCCCGGACTCCGGCCCTTCAGGCGATGCGGGCCGGCCAGGTCTATGTCTTCAACTTCTGGAAGAACGAGCGGGGGGCGACGCATACGCAGCCGAAGGGCTTGGTCGTCTCCGAGTTCACGACGCTCAACGATGTGGTCTGGAGCGAGTGGGGTTCGGATCGGGCGGTGGCGAAGGGCCTGGTGAGTGGCGTCTGGTGTCTGCCCGGCTGCTTGGACGACCCGTATTCGGCCACGGTGACCCTGTCGCAGCCGGTTTCGGTGAAAGGCCGCTTCTACTACAGCCGGTACAAGATCGACACCCGGCTCCCGGCCGGCGTCACCACCAACGATCTCGAAGGGCCGCTGCAGACACCGTGATGAGGTCGGCGTGGCCCCACGTGGGGGCTGGGGCCACGCTGACCGGACCACTCATGGCCGGATGGTTGTATGAGGTGACAAAGCGTGACGAGGAGGGTCGTGAAGCGTGCTGTGATCGCGCTCGCCGGATTGCTGCTGGCCGGATGCGGTGATGCGAGCGGGATTCGGGTCGAGGGCCCCGCCCCCAGTCCGCCGAAGCAGATCGGCCCGGTCTACGTCAACGCCTATCTGGGTCATCCGCTGCAGCGGCCCAAGGGTTTCGCGCTCACCGAATTCACCTCGATCGGCAAATTGCGGTGGAACTCGTGGGGAGGGGAGACGGCAGTAGGGGTAGGACAAATCAGTGGGAGCTGGTGCATTCCAGGCTGTCAGGAACGCGGTATTCCGGCCACGATCACGTTGAGCCAGATCACCTGGCGTGAGCGGGTCGGGTACTACAGCCGATTCACGCTTGACGCACCGAGCCTTCCCAAAGACGCCGACCCCGATCTGCAGAACTCTGCGCTTTTCGTTCCGGAGAGCTGATGACCCGCATACTCCTGGTCGAGGACGACCCGGTGATCCGTGAGGCGACCCAGATGGCCTTGGAGCGGTACGGCCTGCGGGTGCGGACCGCAGCCGACGGCCTCGATGGGCTCGAGGCTTTTCGCGAGGAAAGACCGGATGTGGCGGTCCTCGATGTGATGCTTCCCCATCTGGATGGGGTCAGCCTGACCCGGAGGCTTCGCGAGGAGAGCCAGCTCCCGATTCTCCTGATCTCCGCCCGCTCCGACCCGATCGACGTGGTCAACGGGCTGGAGGCGGGCGCCGACGACTACGTCACCAAGCCCTTCGACACCTCGGTCCTCCTCGCGCGCATCCGCGCGGTCGTCCGCCGGGCCACGCCCGTACCGGCCGACGAGCACTCCGTACTCGCCTTCGGGGACCTGAGGGTGGACACCGGCGCGATGGAGGTACGGCTCGCGGGCGCCACGCTCGCGCTCACCCCCACCGAGCTGAAACTGCTTCTGGAGTTCGCCTCGGCGCCGGGGATCGTCCTGACCCGGGAGAGCCTGCTGCACCGGGTGTGGGACTACGCGTTCGACGGGGACACCCGGGTGGTGGACGTCCACGTGCAGCGGCTCCGCGCCAAGGTCGGGAAGGAACGGATCAAGACCGTCCGCGGCTTCGGCTACAAGCTGAGGCGGTGAGATCCGTGGGGTTGCGGGCGCGGATCGCGCTCTCCATGGTCGGCCTTGCACTGCTCGGGGTGACCGTGCTCGGCCTGCTCGTCCACACCCGGGTGGCCGGGGCGCAGCTGCACGAGGCCAGGGCCGCCCTGGACCGGCGGTTGGTCGAGACGGTTCACGCCGATCTGCAGGGCCAGGCCACGGAGCTGTCCGACGCCGGACTGCCGGCACCGCTGCGGGCCGAGGTGGTCAAGGGAGGCAGCAGGCTGACCTATCTGGACGGGTCCACACTCTGGGCGGCGACCAAGGTCGGGGACCGGGTGGTGGCGCTCTCCCGCCCGTACGCGCCGGAGCGGGCGGCGCTCGCCGATCTCGACCAGGCGCTGATCTGGTCCGGCGTCGTCGCGGCGGCGCTCGCGTCGCTGGCCGGGTTCGCGATCGCGACCGGCCTCAGTCGCAGGATCCGGCGGGCGGCGGGTACGGCGACCCGCGTGGCGGCCGGTGACCTCGCGGCCCGGGTGGGTCGTTCCGGACGTGACGAGGTCGCCCTGCTGGGCCGTGCCCTGGACCGGATGGCCGACTCCCTGCAGGCGCGGCTGGAGGCCGAGCGCAGGGTGACCGCGGACATCGCCCACGAGCTGCGTACCCCGGTGACCGGTCTGGTGACGGCGGCGGAGCTGCTGCCCCCGGGCAGGCCGTCGGAGCTGGTCCGGGACCGGGTCGCGGTGCTGCGGCGCCTGGTGGAGGACGTGATCGAGGTGGCCCGGCTGGACACCGCGACCGAATCCGCGGACGTCTCCGAGTTCCGGCTCGGGGTGCTGGCCCGGCGCGTGGCCGGTGACGGTCCCGGCGAGGTCAGGGTGATCGAGGATGCGGTGGTGGCCACCGATCGGCGCAGGGTCGAGCGCGTCCTGGGCAATCTCCTCGCCAACGCGCGACGCCACGGAGCCGAGCCGGTCGAGGTGGTGGTGGAGGGGGCGCGGGTCACGGTCCGGGACCACGGCCGGGGCTTCTCCCCGGAGCTGCTGGCCGACGGCCCGCAGCGGTTCCGTACGGGTGCCCGCGAGCGGGGCAGTGGCACCGGTCTCGGCCTCACGATCGCGCTGGGTCAGGCCCGGGTGCTCGGCGCGACCCTGTCCCTTTCGAACGCCGAGGACGGCGGAGCCCTGGCGACTTTGGATCTCTCCGCGTCCGCCGTGTCGGCCGACGAACTCCAGTGATTTCCGACTTGTCGGGTCATCCGTTCGGCGAGGGTCCCACCCACCTGGACGAAGTGCAGTGTGTCGTACGGGCTGAGCCCGTCCCTTCGGCTGGTCTGTGGTGATCGCAAGGTCGGCCCGTAAGCCCGGCTTTCGGGTGATCGCCGGGATCGGCCCGGCCCTGTGCCCCGGCATCGGGTGATCGTTGCGCTGTCCGCACCCGCCGGGGTGCACACACCGCAACGATCATCTGTATCCCGTGTCGGTCACCGCGCCCCGGGTCGGGGGTGGTCGCCGGGATCGGCCCGGCCCTGTGCCCCGGCATCGGGTGATCGTTGCGCTGTCCGCACCCGCCGGGGTGCACACACCGCAACGATCACCCCGAACCTCGCGCCGATCACCGCCACCGCCGGCGGGGGTACGGGCCGGCGGATGCGTTTTGCCGGACCGGAGTGGGCCGTATTCGGCGATGACCTGCGGCGATGTTCCGGCTCGGCGGGGATCGGGGGGCGGGGTACGATTGATTTCGTCAAGAGCGTCAGATCCGTGTATGCTCGCGGTGCGCGCTGATGAAGCCCGCCCCCTTAGCTCAGTCGGCAGAGCGTCTCCATGGTAAGGAGAAGGTCTACGGTTCGATTCCGTAAGGGGGCTCGCCCATAGATCCCGGTTCACACCTTGTGACCGGGATTCGTTGGTTGTTAGAGGTTGCCCGTTGGGCATACTTGTGGCGTGACCGGTCCGGGAAAACCTGGTGCGTGGCACCTCCCCGGGTCCGGTATCCTTGCGTGGCCGGTTGTTTATGGCCGTGCATGGCGGAGTAGCTCAGTCAGGCAGAGCAAGCGGCTCATAATCGCTGTGTCGCCGGTTCAAGTCCGGCCTCCGCTACCGCCCTAACCGGGTCGCCCAGATCATCTGGGTGACCGGTCTGGGTTTGTCCACTGTCCCAAACGTAGAAAGGCACTCCCACGTGGCTGCCACCGACGTTAGGCCGAAGATCACGCTGGCCTGCCAGGAGTGCAAGCACCGCAACTACATCACGCGGAAGAACCGGCGCAACGACCCGGACCGGCTTGAGCTGAAGAAGTACTGCCCGAACTGCCGGACGCACCGGGCGCACCGCGAGACCCGCTAAGCGAGCACGAGCTCGCCGCACGCGCTCCCCGCTGCGGGGAAGCCGTTCGGCGAGCTGCGGCCTGGGGTCCGCGTCGCCGAGGTGATGAGCGTCGGCCACTTCCCGTTCTGTTACCGTCGGCTCGTCACCTCTGTGATTCGCAAAGGAGCACGGGCATCGATGGCACTCAACCGTGAGTTCGTGGGGCGGTCGTCTCCCCCGTCCGACCCCTACGAGGTCAGCCGGGTCAAGATCAGGGAGTTCGCCACCGCGATCGGCGACCCCAACCCGATCTATGTCGACCGGAAGGCCGCCGAGGCCGCCGGCCACCCCGATGTCGTCGCGCCTCCCACGTTTCCCATCGTCTTCGGCATGGTGGGCGGATCCGACTTCCTGGCGAACCCCGAGCTCGGGCTGAACTACGCCATGGTGGTCCACGGCGAGCAGCGGTTCGAGTACAACCGCCCGATCTACGCCGGTGACGTCCTCACCTTCGTCACGACCATCACCGGGATCCGCAGCCTCGGCAAGAACGAGCTGCTCACCGTCGAGACCGAGGTCAAGGCCCTGGACGGCGAACACGTCTGCACGTCGTACAACACGCTCGTCGAGCGCGGGGGAGCCTGAGATGGCGGCAACGATCAAGTACGACGAGGTCCAGGTCGGCCAGGAGATCCCCCCGGTCGAGTACCCGGTCCGCCGGGTCGACCTGGTGAGGTACGCCGGCGCCTCCGGGGATTTCAACGTCATCCACTGGAACGAGCGCGTCGCCAAGTCGGTGGGTCTTCCCGACGTGATCGCGCACGGCATGTTCACCATGGCGCAGGCCGGCCGTTTCGTCACCGACTGGGCCGGTGACCCCGGCGCCGTCGTCTCGTACGGCGTGCGCTTCTCCTCGATGGTGGTCGTCCCCGACGACGACAAGGGCGCTGTGATCACGGTGAGCGGCAAGGTCGAGTCCAAACTCGACGACAACCAGGTGGTCGTCGCTCTGACGGCGACGGCGGGGGAGTCCCGGGTGCTTTCCCGGGCCCGCGCCACGGTCAGGCTGGCGTAGCCGCCGCACGGCGGCTCGGGGGAGCGAGATGGTTGTCGGTTCTGAGGGCGTACGGCTGGCGCCGTACACCACGCTGCGGCTTGGCGGTCCGGCCGGTCGGTTCGTCGAGGTCGCCGCGGAGGCCGAGCTCGTCGCGGCGGTCGCCCACGCCGACCGGGAGGGCGAGCCGGTGCTCGTGCTCGGCGGCGGGAGCAACGTCGTCGTCTCCGACGCGGGGTTCCCCGGCACCGTGGTCCGGGTCGCGAGCCGTGGGGTCGAGTTCGGCCGGGACGGCGATCGGGTGCTCGTCACCGCCCAGGCGGGGGAGGATTGGGACGCGCTGGTGTCCCGCTGCGTCGAAGAGGGGCTCTCCGGTCTGGAGTGCCTTTCCGGTATCCCCGGTCTGGTCGGCGCGACCCCGGTGCAGAACGTCGGCGCGTACGGGCAGGAGATCGCCCAGACGGTCGCCTCCGTCCGGGTGTTCGACCGGCGTTCCGGGGAGATCATCATCATGTCCGGGACGGAGTGCGGATTCTCCTACCGCCACAGCATCTTTAAAGCGGATAAAGACCGATATGTCGTGTTGGCGGTGGGCTACTCCTTGACCCGTTCCGCGGAGTCGGGTCCCCTCCGCTACCAGGAGCTGGCCACCCTGCTCGGGGTAGCGGCCGACGACCGGGTGCCGCTCGGCGCCGCGCGCTCCGCCGTACTCTCCCTCCGTCGGGGCAAAGGGATGGTCCTGGACGAAACCGACCCCGACACCCGGAGCGTCGGCTCGTTCTTCACCAACCCCGTCCTCACCCCGCCCCAGGCCGCCGAGCTGGAGCTGCGAGCCCCGGGCTTCCCCCGCTGGCCCGCCGGGGAAGGCGTCAAGGTGCCCGCCGCCTGGTTGATCGAGCAGGCGGGCTACCCCAAGGGGTACAGCCGTGGGCGGGCCCGCATCTCCGGCAAACATCCCCTGGCGCTGACCAATCCCCACGGTGAGGCGACGGCGGCTGAGCTGCTGGAGCTGGCGCGTGAGGTCCGCGACGGGGTGGCGGAGAAGTTCGGGGTCCGCCTGATCAACGAGCCGGTGCTCATCGGCATGGAACTGTGATCGGGGCAAAAGCAACCGGGGCGTCCATACCCCATCGGCATGGCCGGTGGATGTCCGGCTCCGAATCGGCAGGGTAGAGTGAAGTCACCCGAGGGGGAGTAGTCCCAATCGTGTGATCGACATGCTGGCGCGTTTCGCGCCCGGTCACGCGGGCCCGTGTCACACGGGCGGACGAGACCTTCGGCCTGGTAGGCATTGACATATGCTGCCGGGCCGAAGCGTTGAGTCCGGCAAGGACGTCGCTCCAGGTCCGTCAGCTTGGACGAAAGAGCTGGTGCACCCACGTGGAAGCCTTCCTCCTCAGTCTCGGCGTCATCTTCGTGGCCGAGCTGGGCGACAAGAGCCAGCTGATGGCTCTCACCTTCGCCACCCGATTCCGGACCGTCACGGTCCTCGCCGGAATCACCATCGCCACCTTGGTGGTCCACGCGTTCAGTGTGCTCGCCGGCGGGCTGCTCGGTGCGGCGATCCCCGCCGAGCCGGTCTCGATCCTCGCCGGCCTGGCGTTTCTCGGCTTCGCCGCCTGGACGTTGCGCGGTGACACGCTCGACAGCGACGAGCAGAGCAAGGCGGCGCGGGCCACCGGTTCGGCCCTGGTCGCGGTGACGGTCGCGTTCTTCCTCGCCGAACTCGGCGACAAGACCATGCTGGCCACGGTCACCTTGGCGACCAAGGAGGAGTGGTTCGGCACCTGGCTGGGGTCCACGGTGGGCATGGTCGCCGCGGACGCGCTCGCGATCGTCGTCGGACGTCAGCTGGGCAAGCGCCTGCCGGAGCGGATCGTCAAGTACGGCGCCGCGGCCAGTTTCGTGATCTTCGGTGTGATCCTCATCCTCCAGGGCGTGCTCTAGAGCGTGCGGTACGGGCTGCGCCCGTCCGGCCGAGAGGGCTTTCGGCGCCGGCCCGGCCACCCGTTGCCAGGTGATCGCTGTGTTGTGTGCACCTTCCGGGGGTCACGTATCACATGGATCATCCGGCGTGAGGTATGGGCGGTGTACTTCCGGGGTCTTACCGGGCGCGCCCCCTCAGTGATCGTTTTGCCCGGACGCCCGGTATCAGGTCATCGGTGCGGACCTCGTGGCGGGTGGGCACCGCAACGATCATCCCGAGCGCGTGGGGCCGTGGCCGCCCGAATCCCGATACAAGGTTCAGGTCTTGCGCGCGAAATGTCGTAAGGCGGGTTGCGCCGGAGTCGGCGCGAGATCAGGCGCAGCCCGTACCCGGCGCTACGGGAGGCTGGGGAGGCCGATACGGTGGGCGGCGGCCGCGGCTTCGCCGCGGGTGGAGACGTTGAGCTTGGCGAGGATGTTGGAGACGTGCACGCTCGCGGTCTTGGCGGAGATGAACAGCTCGCCCGCGATCTCCTTGTTGCTCCGGCCTTCGGCGACCAGCCGGAGGACTTCCAGTTCCCTGGGGGTCAGCGGGTATCGCTCGACCGGCTGTGCGGCGCCGTTGAGCGAGACGCCGACGCGGCGGGCCAGCTCGGCGGCCTCCTGCGCCAGCGGGCGGGCACCGAGCCTGCTCGCGATCTCGTGCGCGGTGCGCAACCGCACGTCGAGCCCGTCGCGGGCTCCCGCGCTCGCGGCCTGAGCTGCGGCTTGGACGAGTGCCTGGGCCTGGTCGAACGGACGGTTGATCTTCGCCCAGGCCGCGGCCGCCTGGTCGAACCTCTCTCGGTACACCAGGTTGTAGGCCTGGTCGACCGGTCCCTTGGCAGGGGTCAGCGCGGCGACCTCGTCGGCTTGGCGTCGTACGGCACGCGCCTGGTCCGTCTGGGGGCCCGCCAGGTCACAGGCGGCCTTGATCTGAATGAGGAGCCGCCAGCCCAGTCTGATCGCGCGGAGACCGCCCCCGTGGGTGAGAATCCGCTCCGCGACGTCGAGTGCCTCGGTGTACTCACGCCGGATCACGTGGAGGGCGATGAGCAGCCTCGCCTGATGCCGGTTGGAGGGGGAATGGGTGTCTGGGGAGATCAACCCGTCGGCGACTATTCGTTCCGCCGTCTCGATGTCTCCCCGGCTAACCGCGATGTCCCCTCGGATCTCCAGCAGGTAGCCGCGATGTTGCCGTACCGGGGCGGAATCCAGCGCCGCCTCGATGACCGCGACGGCCTCGTCCCAGAGGCCCAGCGCCTCCAGTGCTTCGGCGTGGTTGGCGGCGATGAAGGTCCCGTGGACGCGGTGCCGCCCGTATTTCTTCGCCAGGGACATGCCCTCTTCGGCGATCTTTATCGCCTCTTTGGCCCGGCCCAGCTGGATCAGCGAGTCGGCGGAGTTTCCGATCGCCCGAAGGATCATCCGGCCTGAGCCGACGCGTTCGGCGGTGACCTGGGACTGCAGGGTCACCGCGAGCGACGCCTCGTGGTCGCCTTGGACCGTCAGCACAAGCGCCCGATTGCTCAGCAGGTCGTTCTCCAGTTCGACGTCGCCAAGCTCCCGGGCGATTGCCAACGCCTCCTCGTTGAGCGCCTGCCCTTCCTCGATGTCACCCCGAATGATGAGGAACGCGGTGAGATGACTGAGGACGACGGCCCGGGTCTCCCCCGGATGAGGGACGAGCTGTTCCGCCCGGCGCAGGTCGGCGAGCTCTTCGGCCTTTTTCCCCCGGTGGCTTTTTAGGTTGGCCCGGCGTACCAGCAGGAGGGCGACCCGCTCGGGTTCGACGGTCTCGTCCAGCTCACCGAGCGCGCCTTTGATGAAGGCCAGCCCGCGGTCCACTTCGCCGCTCGTGTGCGCGGCGACGGAGGCCATCTCCAGGACCCTCGTATGCCCGACGCCGGTGCGTTCGGCGGCGTCGGGCACCCTTTCCCAGAGTTCAAGCACCCGTTGGAGCAGTTTCATCTGCTCGGTGTGGGCGAGCGCTTTGGCGGCTTTCCCGGCGGCTTGCCAGGCGGCGGTGAGGGCACGGGGGCAGTCGTGCGCGGCGTGCCAGTGGTGGGCGATGTCGATGGCCGCCCGGCCGACCTGGACGAGGGAGCGGTCTTTCTCGATCTCCTCGGCGAACCGGCTGTGGATCCGGACGTGCTCCCCGGGGAGGAGGTCGCCGTGGAGCGCCTCCCGCATCAGGGCGTGGCGGAACGCGTACCCGTCGGCGTCGACGACCAGGACGTTGGCGGTGACCGCGGGGCGGAGCGCCTCTTCGAGGTCGCCGTCGGCGAGGCCGGTCACGGCGGCGAGCAGGGCGTGGCTGAGCCGTCCGCTCGCGGTGGAGACGACCCGGAGCACCCGCTGGGTCTCGTCGGGGAACTTCTCCATCGAGTCGATGATGAGGTCGTGGAGGGAGGCCGGCAGGGTGTGGTCACCGCCGTCTTCCACCAGGGCCTCGACGAAGAGGGGGATGCCCTCGCTCCGGCCGTAGATCGTTTCGGTCAGGCGGGACTCGGGCGGGTGACCGAGGATGCCGGCGATCTGAGCGCCGACCTCGCTCTGGGTGAGCCGCGGCAGGTCCAGGCGGCGTACGGAGCCGAGGCGGGCGAGCTCGGCGAGGACGGGCCGCAGAGGGTGGGTGCGGTGCAGCTCGTCGGAGCGGAAGGTCACCGCGATCAAGGTCCGGGTCGAGCCGAGGTTGCGGGCGAGGAAGGCGATGAGGTCCCGGCTGGACCGGTCGGCCCAGTGCGCGTCCTCCAGGACGAGCAGGAGCGGCCGCTGCTCGGCGAGGCGTTCCAGCAGCATCAGCAGGTGCTCGAAGAGCCGGGAACGCACGGCGTCGGGGTCGCTGTCCTGGGCGGGCTTCCCGAACTCGGGGAGGAGCCGGGCCAGGTCGCGGTCGGCGCCCTCGGGAAGGAGCGCGGCCACCTCGGCGGCTCCGGTCTCCCGGACCAGCTGGCGGAGCGCGGCGGTGAAGGGGGCGTAGGCCAGGCCTTCGGTGGACAGCTCCACACAGCCGCCGATGAGGACTCGGGCGCCGGACGCCCCCGCCTGTTCGGCGAATCTTGTGATCAACCGGGTCTTACCGGCTCCCGCCTCACCCCCGATGAGAACGGTCGCGGCGGTCTTCTGTTCGAATGCTTGGTGGCCGGCGTCCGCAAGTGCGGTGAGCTCCGTCTCCCGTCCGACGAAGACGGGGCTCACCATACGTCCCATCATGTCGTCCAGCATGTCACGCCTTTCCCCCGGTTCTCGCCCCTATTTCTCCGCGGAGTAAAAGGTTGGCGAGGATGGATTTAGGCGAGATGTGTACGACGGAGGGTGCTCCACAGCCGGCTGTGCGGCTTCTTGGCGTCCTGGTTCACGGAGTCGCGGGCCAGGCGGTACTCCTCGGCCTCACGGATCAGGCTGCTCAGTCGGTCCTGTTGGATCCGGTAGTGCATTTCCGGTGTCATTTTCGGTCCCCTTCAGGTGTTCTTGACTACCTAAAGCTTCGTTCTAAGGACATCGATCACACATCGGGCAGATGCCTTATCTGTGCGGGTAGGTTGGGCTAATACCGCGTCTAAGCAGGGATAAGAGGGGGCTAGGTATGTCGCGGCTCCGGGGCTTCGCCCTCCTTGCAGTGGCCGCCGTAATCACCGGATGCGGTGAGGTCCGTACCGCCGACCGGTCACCCGCCGACACGCGAGCGGGCTCGGTCACCTCGGTGACGGCACCGGTGAGCCCACCGGGGTGGCACCTCGTCCACCGGGAACCGATCGAAGGCGGCGGAGAGATGATCGACGTCGTCGCCGGGGGCCGGCACAACGCGTGGATCACCACCGCCAACGGCCGGCCGCTGCGCCGGGACGGTACGGCGTGGCGCCCCGGTCCGCTCCCGCCCGGCCAGGTGGTCGCACCCGACCTCCTCCGCTACACACCGGGCGGCGACCTCTGGGGATTCTCCTCCGCGGGTGCCTGGCGGTGGCACCGCGATCGGTGGACGGCGCACGACTACAAGCCGGACCGGGAGGAGTACGTGGTCGACGCCGCCGTACTCGGCACCCGCGACGTCTGGCTGACCACCACCAAGGCGCTCCGGCACTGGGACGGGCGCCGCTGGCGGACCGTGGCCGCGCCCGCCCCGGTAAACCTGTTCGCCGGGACGGCGGGCGACGACCTCTGGGCCGTGAGCGGACCGGGCTACCACGGCTCGGGCGACCAGAGGTCGACGCAGCCGACCATGTGGCACTGGAACGGGAAGACGTGGACGCGGGTGCCGTCGCCCGCCGTACCGCTCGCGGAATCCGCCGGGAACCGGCGGGTGGTGGCCGAGGTGAACGACGTCGTGGCGCTGGCCGAGGACGACGTGTGGGCCGTCGGCGCGGTCACCGAGAACGTCTGCTGCGACGAGTGGAAGTCCCATCGGGCGATCGTGCTGCACTGGGACGGGAAGTCCTGGCGGCTCGTGGAGACCGGCGCCGGTCCGGTGGAGCTGCGCAAGGTGGCCCCGGACGGCTCCGGCGGGATCTGGATCACCGCGCAGCCGGCCGGCCGCTCCGCGTTCCTCCTCCATCACGCCAAGGGGCGGTGGACCCGGCACGGGATGCCCATGCGGCCGGGGGAGCCGGAGATCGAGCTCAAAGGGATCGCGAACGTCCCGGGCACCAAGCGGATGTGGGCGGTCGCCGAGACCGTCCCGCCCGGCGCCGGGGCGTATCAGGGTCTGATCTTCGGCTACCGCACGCCCTGAGTTGGCGTTAGTTGACGAAACGGCGGGGGTCGGCTCGGCCGGTGCTGGTTTGGTAAGAGCACTCCTGGTCGGCGATGCTGTGAGGGTGTCAACGACCACTTCGCTCGTGGACGTCGCCTCATCGGAGGCCGCGTTGCGCGCTTTCCTGCACGGACTGCCCGGAGTCGACCAGGTCGGCGCCGACCAGCGTGCCGCCATGCTCGCGACCCGATCCATCAAGACCACGGCGAAGCGCCAGGCGATCGACCTCGCCGTCTCCATGGTCGACTTGACCACGCTGGAGGGTGCCGACACCCCGGGCAAGGTCCGGGCGCTCTGCGTCAAGGCCCGCCACCCGGACGTCGCCCAGCCGGACGTCCCCCGGGTGGCGGCGGTCTGCGTCTATCCCGATCTGGTGGCGGAGGCGGTCACGGCGCTGCGGGGGAGCGGGGTGAAGGTCGCCTCGGTGGCGACCGCCTTCCCCAGCGGGCGTGCCACGCTCGACGTCAAGGTGGCCGACACCGTCCACGCGGTCGCCGAAGGCGCGGACGAGATCGACATGGTGATCGATCGCGGAGCCTTCCTGTCCGGCCGGTACGGCAAGGTCCACGACGAGATCGTCGCGGTGAAGGCCGCCTGCGGCGACGCGCATCTGAAGGTCATCTTGGAGACCGGGGAGCTCGCGACCTACGACAACGTACGGCGGGCCTCCTGGCTCTCGATGCTGGCGGGGGCCGACTTCATCAAGACCTCCACGGGCAAGGTCTCGCCCGCGTCGACCCTCCCGGTGACGTTGATCATGCTGGAGGCGGTACGGGACTTCGCCGCGGCGACGGGCCGCAAGGTCGGGGTCAAGTCCGCGGGCGGGATCCGCACCGCGAAGGACGCGATCAAATACCTGGTCCTGGTCAACGAGACGGCCGGTCCGGACTGGCTCGACCCCGGGCTCTACCGGCTGGGCGCGTCCAGCCTCCTCAACGACCTGCTGATGCAGCGGCAGAAGATGGCCACCGGTCATTACGCCGGGCCCGACTATTTCACCCTCGACTAGGAGCGTGCGATGACAGACGCCTTGTTTGAGTACGCTCCGGCGCCGGAGTCCCGCGACCTCGTCGACATCAGATCCTCCTACGGGCTCTTCATCGGCGGCGAGTGGGTGGATTCGCTCGGTGACGAACGGGGCAAGTCAATCAACCCGGCCACCGAGGAGGTCCTCGCCGAGATCGCCTACGCCGGTCAGCCCGACGTGGACCGGGCGGTGGACGCGGCGCGGAAGGCCTACGACTCGGTCTGGTCGCGGATGCCGGGGAGCGAACGGGCGAAGTACCTCTTCCGTATCGCCCGCGTCATCCAGGAGCGGGCCCGCGAGCTCGCCGTGCTGGAGTCGATCGACAACGGCAAACCGATCCGCGAGTCCCGCGACATCGATCTCCCGCTCGTCGCGGCGCACTTCTTCTACTACGCGGGCTGGGCCGACAAGCTGGGTTACGCCGGGTTCGGCCCGGAGCCGCGGCCGCTCGGGGTCGCCGCCCAGGTCATCCCGTGGAACTTTCCGCTGCTCATGCTGGCGTGGAAGATCGCACCGGCGCTCGCCTGCGGCAACACGGTCGTGCTCAAGCCCGCGGAGACGACCCCGCTGACGGCGCTGCTCTTCGCCGAGATCTGCCGGCAGGCCGATCTGCCGCCCGGCGTGGTCAACATCGTGACGGGCGCCGGGGGGACGGGCCAGGCGCTGGTGACCCATCCCGGGGTCGACAAGGTCGCCTTCACCGGCTCCACCGAGGTGGGCCGCCTGATCGCCCGCGGTGTCGCCGGCACCCGCAAGCGCCTCACCCTGGAGCTGGGCGGGAAGGCCGCCAACATCGTCTTCGAGGACGCCCCGATCGACCAGGCCGTGGAAGGCATCGTCAACGGGATCTTCTTCAACCAGGGCCACGTGTGCTGCGCGGGTTCCCGGCTGCTGGTGCAGGAGTCGGTCGAGGCGGAGCTGCTGGCGGCGCTGAAGCGCCGGTTGGGCACGCTGCGCCTGGGCGACCCGCTGGACAAGAACACCGACATCGGGGCGATCAACTCGTCGGCTCAGCTGGAGAAGATCAGGTCGCTCTCCGCCGAGGGCGAGGCCGAGGGCGCGGCCCGGTGGTCTCCGCCCTGCGTCCTGCCGGACCGGGGTTTCTGGTTCCCGCCCACGCTTTTCACCGGGGTTTCGCAGTCGCATCGGATCGCCCGAGAGGAGATCTTCGGCCCGGTGCTCTCCGTGCTCACCTTCCGGACCCCCGCGGAGGCGGTGGAGAAGGCGAACAACACGCCGTACGGGCTTTCCGCCGGGGTTTGGACGGAGAAGGGGTCTCGCATCCTCTGGATGGCGGCCAGGCTCCGCGCCGGGGTCGTCTGGGCGAACACCTTCAACCGGTTCGATCCGGCCTCGCCGTTCGGCGGATACAAGGAGTCCGGGTACGGCCGGGAGGGCGGCCGGCACGGCTTGGAGGCCTATCTTGAGGTCTGACCGCCGGTGTGGGCGCCGGAGCATTTCCTGGGCGAACTGCTGGGTTCCGGAAAAGCGCCCGATCCGCGTAGCCCGTACCCGATTGCCGGGGGTGGCCCGCTGCCGCATACGACGCATGTCGCAGATTGTGATTATTCGGAAGGGTACGGGCGATGAGTGAGCGTCTGGCGGTGCGCAAGACATACAAACTGTTCATCGGCGGGGCTTTCCCCCGTTCCGAGAGTGGAAGGTCCTATGTCGTGACCTCCGCGAAGGGCGACTTCATCGCCAACGCCGCCAGGGCCTCCCGCAAGGACGCCCGGGACGCGGTGGTCGCGGCCCGTAAGGCGTTCGGCCGCTGGTCCGGCGCCACGCCGTACAACCGGGGCCAGATCCTGTATCGGATCGCCGAGATGCTGGAGGGCCGCCGGTCCGAGTTCGCCGACGAGTTCGAAGGGACGGTACGGCGGACTCGCGGCAAAGACGGCAAGGACGCGGCGAAGCGGGCGAGCGACGAGGTGGACGCCGCGATCGACCGGCTCGTCTGGTACGCGGGCTGGTCCGACAAGATCGCCGCGGTGCACGGTTCGGCCAATCCGATCGCGGGCCCGTACTTCAACTTCTCCCAGCCCGAACCGGCCGGTGTGGTCGCCGTGCTCGGCCCCACCTCACTGCTCGGCCTGATTTCGACCGTCGCCCCGGTCGTGGTGACCGGCAACACCTGCGTGGTCGTCTGCGAGCGGGCTCCCCTGGCGGCGATCACGCTCGCCGAGGTGCTCGCGGTCTCCGACCTGCCCGGCGGGGTGGTGAACATCCTCACCGGCCACCTGGCCGAGCTGGCGCCCTGGCTCGCCTCGCACATGGATGTGAACGGGATCGACCTCACCGGCGCCGACGAGCGGCTCGCCGCCGAGTGCGAGGTCGCCGCGGCCGGGAACCTCAAGCGGGTGCTGCGGCCGGGACAGGACGACTGGTCGGCCGATCCGGGCGTCGGCCGGATGACCGCGTTCCTGGAGACCAAGACCGTCTGGCACCCGATCGGCGTCTGACCCGGCACGAGGTGGCCGCGGATCGGGCTGGGACGGCTGGGTCCGCGGCTACCCCTGGCGCCGGGAATCGGGTCGGGGTATAACCCGCTGTGGGGTTCTGCCGGATGATCGCGCCGGGCCGTCCGGGCCCGCGCGGTCGGCGTGGCCGACCACGACGTGAGTGACCGCCGAACACTTCGATCGGGAAGAAGGTTGCTATGGGGAATGTTGCCTCGGGTATGAATGACTCTGGTCGTCCGGTTGAATTCGGATATTTCCTCGTCCCGAACGCGGCGGATCCGCTGCTCGACACGGCCCGGACGGCAGACCGTCTCGGCCTTGACCTGATCGGCGTTCAAGACCACCCCTACCAGCGGCGCCATATCGACACCTGGACGCTGCTCAGTATGATCGCCGCGACCACGGAGCGGATCCGGGTCTTCCCCGACGTGGCGAACCTGCCGCTGCGCAGCCCGGCCGTCCTCGCCAAGTCCGCGGCGACCCTGGACCTGCTCAGCGGGGGCCGGGTGGAGCTGGGACTCGGCGCCGGGGCGTTCTGGGATGCGATCGAGGCGTACGGCGGACCACGGCGCGCACCGGGCGAGGCGGTGTCGGCGCTGGAGGAGGCCATCGCCGTCATCCGCCTGATCTGGAGCGGCGAACGCAACCTCAAGTTCGACGGCGACCACTACCGGCTGGCCGGAGCGCAAGGCGGGCCCGAACCCGCCCATCCCATCGGGATCTGGCTCGGAGCCGTGGGTCCGCGGATGCTCAAGGTCACCGGCGCCCTCGCCGACGGCTGGGTTCCCTCGTCGTCGTGGGCGACCCCCGACCGGCTGCCCGTGTTTCACGCGGCCATCGACGAGGCGGCGGAGGCGGCCGGTCGCTCCCCGGCCGACATCCGGAGGATCTACAACGTCAACGGCACCGTCACCGACGGGGCGAGCGAGGGCTTCCTGCACGGACCCGCGGATCAGTGGGCCGACGAGCTGACCGACCTGGCGGTCGGGTACGGCATGGACACCTTCGTGTTCTGGGGGGAGGGCGACCCGGACGTCCAGCTCCGACGCTTCGCCGAGGAGGTGGTCCCGCTGACCCGGGAACGCATCGCCGCCGAGCGGGCTTCCTGACGGTTCCGTACGGCCTGTCGCCGGTGATCGTTGTGCTATGCGCACCCGGAAAGGCGCGCACACCACAACGATCACGGGTTCAGACGGCTCGGGGCCCCCGCTTGAGGAGGAGCTTGATCGCCGCGAGGTCTTCCTCGGCCTGCCCGCGATGGAGCCTGGAATCCATCGCCGCCGAGCGGGCTTCCTGACGGTTCCGTACGGCCTGTCGCCGGTGATCGTTGTGCTGTGCGCACCCGGAAAGGCGCGCACACCACAACGATCACGGGTTCAGACGGCTCGGGGCCCCCGCTTGAGGAGGAGCTTGATCGCCGCGAGGTCTTCCTCGGCCTGCCCGCGATGGAGTCCGGACTCCACGAGATGGGCACGGAAGTGCTCGGCGGCCTCGGTCGCCCGCTTGCCCAGGCGCAGGACTCGCCGAGCGGCCCGCTCGGTCGCCTCCCGGTGCCGGACACCGTGGTGCCAGAGGAAGAACGAGCTCACCGCGGCCAACGCGAGCCCGCCGCCGACGAGCAGCCACTCCTGGAACGGGAGCGCGATCAAGGCGCAGATCAGCCCGAGCGTGATGTAGATCCAGTCGAGGCGGCGGGCCCCCACCACCGCGGACCGGGGTACGTCGAGGAGGATCCTGCGCTCCGCCTCCGCCAGGGTGCCGGCGACCGGGCCGTCCTGACGCAGACCGATCCGGTGTCCGTCGACTCGGACGGCGATCTCCTCAGGCGGCGGCGCACCCGCGATCTGGGCGAGACGCTCGGCCCCGCTGCGCAGCGCGGGCGCGGCGACGTGCAGCGCCACCACGGCGAGCCGGGGATCGGCGCCCGGCCTGAGGTCGTCGGCGAGCAGGGTGTGCAGCGTCCCCACCGAGATTTCGGGTTCGTCGTCGATCAACGCCTGCAGCGGGTCGGCTCCGGGGCGGCCCGGAGGCTCGCCCCCCACATCGGTGATCTCTTCGCATCTCTTCCGCAGCGCGGCGAGGCGTTTCGCGGCGGTGCCCGGTTCGGCGAGGGCGGGGACGTCGGTCAGCGCCGGGGGCAGCGGGACGGTTTCCACCGGCGGGATCAGGGCGTCCAGCCACGGCTCGGAGTCGGACGGGGAGACCGCCCCGAGCCGGCGAAGCACGAAGATCTGCCCGGCGGGACCGTAGGCGCCCTGGGCCGCGCTGATCCAGATGGCGCGCTGCTCACGGGTGACCGCCGGGTCGGCGGGGAGCCCGCCGAAGGCCGTACCGAGCCAGGAGGCGTGTACCCGGTCCCCTTTGCCGCAGGCCGCGAGCACCAGGCAGAGGAAGAGAGCGGTTCTGCGCTCGTCCCGGCGACCGGCTACGGCCAGGGGCGCAGCCGGGTCCTCACCGCGGACCACCGAGACGACCGCCTCCACCGCAGGCCCGAGCCAGTGGCCCGGGATGTCCGGCAGATCGACGGGCTGGGCACTGCTCGGATTCGCGATGAGCGAGGCGAGTACGGCCGAGACGCGGAGGCGTAACTCCGCGATGTCGTCTGAAGTGGTCAGTTTCATGCGCGGATCGGGCCGCTCCTTCCAAAGGCTGCGCTTAGCCTATCCAGGCTTAACCGCTCCACTTCCGAAATGACGCGCGTTCACTCCCACACGTGTCGGTGTGGGAGTGAACGGTGGTTCTACATGCGTTCCGGGATCGGTACCCCGAGCAGCCCGAGGCCGGTCTCCAGGACGCCGAGCGTGAGCGCCGTGAGCGCCAGGCGGGAGGAGAGCACCGGCTCCGGTGTGTTCAGGACCTGACATTTCTCGTAGAAGGCGGTGTACGCGCTGGCCGTCTCGTACAGGTAGGCGCAGAGCCGGTGCGGTTCGGAGGTCTCGCCCACCTGCCGTACGGTCGCGCCGAAGCCGAGCAGCTGGAGCGCGAGCGCCCGCTCGGTCGGGTCGCCGATCTCAATGGTCCCGCGCGCCTGCTCGGGGTCGAGCCCGCCCTTGCGGAAGATGGACCTGATCCGGGTTGTGGCGTACTGCAGGTACGGGCCGGTGTCGCCGGTGAGCGCGAGCATCCGGTCGAAGTCGAAGACGTACTCGCTGTCGTGGCTGACCGAGAGGTCGGCGTACTTGACGGCGCCCATGCCGACGGTCCGCGCGATCTTCTCCCGGTCGGCTTCGCCGAAGTCCCGATCGGCGATGACCGCCGAGGCGCGTTCGACCGCCTCGTCCAGCAGCGCGCTCAGCTGCACGCTCTCACCGGAGCGGGTGCGGAACTTGCGCCCGTCCGCGCCGAGCACCATGCCGATCTTGATGTGTTCGGCGGAGGCCGCGTCGGTGAGCCAACCGGCCTGCCTCGCCGCAGCGAAAATCATCTGGAAGTGGAGTGCCTGGTCGGCCCCGACCACGTAGAGCATTCGGTCGGCCTTGAGGTCGCGGACCCGGTAACGCACGGCCGTCATGTCCGTCGTCGCGTAGCCGTACCCGCCGTCGCTCTTGCGGATGATCAGGGGCAGCGGCTGGTCGTCCCGGCCGGTGAAGCCCGGCGGGAAGACGCAGAGGGCGCCCTCGCTCATCGTCGCCACCCCGAGGCGTTCCAGCTCGGCGCAGGTCTCGTCCAGCATCGCGTTGTACATGCTCTCGCCGGCGAGGTCGGCGTCGGTGAGGGTGACGCCGAGCTGCCCGTAGACCCGGTTGAAGTACTTGACGGTCTCGTCGATGAACTTCTGCCAGAGCCGCAGGCTCTCCGGATCCCCGCCCTGGAGCAGCGGAACCCGGCGGCGGGAGCGCTCGGCGAAGACCGGGTCGGCGTCGAACTTGGCCCGGGCCTCCTGGTAGAAGGCGTTGCCCTCACCCGCGGCCAGGCGGGCGAGCGTGCTCTTCTCGCCGAGGTCGAGGAGGTGCTCGATGAGCATGCCGAACTGGGTGCCCCAGTCCCCGATGTGGTTCTGCCTGATCACCCGGTCGCCCAGGCGTTCGTGCACCCGGGCCAGGCAGTCGCCGACGATCGTGGTGCGCAGGTGGCCGACGTGCATCTCCTTGGCCGCGTTGGGCGCGGAGTAGTCGACGACCACGGTCTCGGCCGGGGTGTTCGGCTCGATCCCCAGCTCGGGGTCGGTCAGCTGCCGCAGCGCGTGCGCGGCGATCCAGTCGTCGCGCAGCGTGAGATTGACGAACCCCGGTCCGCTGATCTCGATGCTCGCGCAGACGTCCTCGGCCTTGATCGCGTCCACCAGCGCCTGCGCCACGTCCCGCGGGCTTCGTCGCACCCGCTTGGCCAGGCTCAGCGCCACGTTCGACTGGTAGTCGGCGAACTGCGACGGCCGGATCAGCGGGTCTGCGTCGGCGTACTCGGATCCGAACGCGGAGCCCAGCGCCTGCTGGACACGCTCGGCGAGCACAAGCTGCGGATCGAACATAAGCCAAGCGTACCGGCACATCCTATGGTGATCATGCAGTAACCGATCATTTACGTGATGAGCGCGCGACGCCGCGCTACCAGAGGCGGTGATGAGCCCGAGGGGTGGCCGTGATCCGCTCCAGGATCCGCTCGTCGACGAGGGCCTGGGCGAGCAGGCAGGCGGAGGCGATCCCCTTGGCCCGGGAGCGGCCGTGCGCGATCACCACGGTGCCGTTCAGCCCGAGCAGTACGGCGCCGCCGTGCGTCTCCGGGTCCATCCGCTGATAGAGCTCCCTCAGCCGTCTGCGCTGCAGCGCCGCGCCGAACCGGGCCAGGGCGCTCTCGTCGATCGACTCCCGGAGCTCGGCGAGGGCGTAGCGGACGGCGCCCTCGATCGTCTTCAGGACCACGTTGCCGGTGAAGCCGTCGGTCACGATCACGTCGACCTTGCCGGAGAGCACGTCGTCGCCCTCCACGTTGCCGGTGAAGTCGATCGGGGCGGCGGCCAGCAGCTCGTGCGCCCGCCGTACCAGCTTGTTCCCCTTCACCGCCTCCTCCCCGATGGTGAGCAGCCCCACCCGGGGCCGTTCCACCGCGAACGCGGCCTGGGCGTAGGCCACCCCGAGATGGGCGAACTGCACGAGCATCTCCGGTTTGGCGTCCGCGTTCGCCCCGGCGTCCAGCAGGACGGTACGCCCAGGCCGGGTCGGGAGCACGACGGCGATCGCCGGTCTGAGCACCCCGTGCAGGCCGCGCAGGCGCAGCCGCCCGGTCGCCACCACCCCGCCGGTGGAACCGGCGGAGACCACCGCCCCGGCGTCGCCCCGGCGTACCAGATGGCAGGCGACCGCGATGCTCGACCGGGGCCGGCGCAGGCTGGCCAGGGCGCCCTCGTCCATCGCGAGCACCTCCTCGGAGCGGACGATCGGGATCTCCCCGGTGGCGTCGTGCCGGGCCAGCAGCGGGTGGATCCGATTCGGCGTCCCGACGAGCACCACGGAGAGACCGTGGTCGCGTACGGCCGAGACGGCGCCGGCCACGACCTCGTCGGGGGCGTGGTCCCCACCCATGGCGTCCACGGCGATGGGCAGCCGTCGTGACGTGGGCTCAGGCAACGGTTCACCTCGACGGGGACGCGGGAATGACGGTCGGGCAGCCGTGGCCCAGACAGTTCTTGCTGATGACGGTCTTCCCGTCGAGGCGGACGACGAACTCCTGGCGGGGGTCGCGGGTGTCCGCCCGGGTGGCCGTTCCCCGGACTTCGACCCGGCCGCGCCGGTCCGCGCACGTGACGTGGACGGTCGCCTCGGTGCTCGCGGCGTCGAGCCGGCAGGTGAGACCGTCCGGCGTGTGCCCGAGCGCCCGCAGCTCCTCGACGACGCCGTCGGTGACGGCGGTGCGGAAGGAAACCTCCGAGGCGAGCCGCGACGGGTCCGCGCACCCGGTGGCCGACGCGAGCAGAGCCAGGATCGCCGCCGCCTTTCTCATGATCCGGCCATCTCCCTCACCGCGGCGGCGACGAGGTCGGGGCGCTCGACGTGGACCATGTGACCGGCCTCGGCCACGATCCGCTGCCGGCCCGCCGGGACCAGCTTGGCCAGTTCGGCGTGGCAGCGTCGCCACGAGATCTTTGAGCCCGCTGTGATCACGGTCAGCTCGACCGACGGCATCTCATGATTTTTCCGGAGTTCATGCAGGTCTTGTGCCATCTGCGCGTATGCAGCGAATTCTCGGCCAATGGAGTTGACGGCCGCACGTGAGCCGTACGCGCGTTCGACCTCCGCGATCGGGGTCGTCGTGATCAGGCGCCGCACCGGCGGCGCCAGGAGCTGCGGCAGCCCGGTCACGGCGAGCGCCCCGGTGAGTGCGCGGGTGAACCCCGCGACCAGCGGGTGCACCGGGGGCGGTGTGGATTCGCAGCTGGGGTCGACCAGAACAAGACCTCTCACTAGATCCGGAAATATCCGGGTAAACGCTTCGGCTGGGAAGGCTCCCATGGAGTGGGCCACGACGATCACCGGCGCGCCTGCCGTACGGGCCAGCGCCGCGAGCCGCTCGGTCTCGGACCGCAGGCTCGGCGGCTCGGCCGGCAGATCGCTTCCGCCGATTCCCGGGCGATCGAACATGATCACCTTGTGTTCGGCGGTCAGGAGATCGGCGACCCCCCGCCAATCCGCGCAGACACCGGCGACCCCGCTGGTCAGAATCACCGGAGGCGTGCCCGCGCCCTCCCGTCGTACGTCGAGCGTCACATCTCCGACAAGTTCCTGAGGGTACGGCTTACGCCGGTCGGCGCGCAGCGCGATCGCGATGAGAAGCAGCCAGAAAGCGAAGATTCCCACCTGAACCCGCTGGAAGGCGCCGATCCAGCCACCGGTGAAGATCAATACGAAGACGATCGCCGACACCGCCGCCTGGATCAGGCACAGGGCGGGCCCGAAACGCCGGACGACCGGCCACCACCCGTACCTGATGGCGGCCAGGGTGAGGGCGAACATGCAGACGAGCCCCCCGGCGGTCGCCAGGCTGCTCGTCACCGCGTGGGCCTGGTGGCCGAGCGACAGCCGGCCGGCCCGTTCGAGCAGCGCGCAGTGGGTGCTCAGGCTCACGGCGCAGTCCATCGAGGCGAACGTGGCGTCGACCGCGGTCATCGTCCCGAACAGCGTGAGTCCGGCCCACCCCGCGGTGGCGGCGGGCCTGCGGCGGAGCCGGCGGAGCGCCATGACGGCCACGACGGCGGCGAGGGTGCCGGCGAGCAGGTCGGCCGTGGCGAAGAAGGAGGAGTACGGTTGGTCGTTCGCGAAGAGTTCGCTCACATAGGAGCGCGCCGAATTCAGCCGGGCGTTCAGCGCCTCCTCGGCCACCCAGGAGCTGTAGGCGATGGCGGCGAGCACGGCCAGTGTCGGCACCGCGTACGGGACCACCCCCGGTGACCTGCCATCCATCCCGTATCCCCCTGAACGTCCGGTTCAACAGTAGTGCGGGTGCTTGACCTGCCGTCACCGGTGTGCCGATCGCCGGAGCCCGGTCGTGCGGGACGCGTCGTACGCCCTACGGCCAAGGTATGTCGCGATCCATGATGACCCTAGTCAGGAAGATTCGGACAAAGCATGCGAAACCACTCATGCTCACTGTGCTTCGTAGTGTAGAAAGGAATAGGACGCGCTAAAGCCTCACTCGGTTTACGACCAATACATAACAGGATCATCACTAATTGTGGCTGTGGCTGGCCGTAACCCCTTCAGGCCACTGAGGAGACGCTGGTGACCTTGCTCTTCGACGCCGCGCAGCGGGAAACCCCGACTACCCCCCGATTCCGTGCCTACACCTCGAAGCATCTCGACGAACTCCTGGTTCGCGCGGGCTTCGACCTTGAGGCCCGGCTGGCGTTACGCGCGGTGGCGACGGTGTTACCCTTCCGTACCAACGCCTATGTGATCGAGCGGCTCATCGACTGGACGGCCGTTCCCGACGATCCGATCTACCGGCTGGTCTTCCCCCAGCAGGACATGCTCCCCGCCGACGACGTCGCCCACATCGCCGGCCTGCTCCGGAACCAGGCGTCGCGGGCCGAGGTCGAATCGGCCGCCCACCGGGTGCGCGCCAAGCTCAACCCGCACCCGGCGGGGCAGCTTCAGCTCAACGTCCCAAAGCTCGCCGACGAGCCGCTGCCCGGGGTACAGCACAAGTACCCGGAGACCGCCCTCTTCTTCCCCAAGCAGGGACAGACCTGCCACGCGTACTGCACCTACTGTTTCCGGTGGGCCCAGTTCGTCGGCGAGCCCGATCTGAAGATGGCCTCGGACGACGTCGAGCGCTTCGTCGCGTACCTGCGCGCGCACCCGGAGATCACCAGCGTCCTCATCACCGGGGGAGACGCGATGATCATGACGGAGTCGGTGCTCGCCCGGTACGTCGAGCCGTTGATCGAAGTCGAGCAGCTGGAGTCGATCCGGATCGGGACCAAGTCGCTGTCCTACTGGCCGCAGCGTTTCGTCACGGACTCCGACGCGGACGACACGTTGCGGCTCTTCGAGCGGGTCGTGGCGGCCGGCAAGAACCTCGCCTTCCAGGCGCACTTCACCCACCCTCGGGAGATGGAGCCGGACCTGGTGGAGACGGCGGTCCGGCGCATCCTCGACTCGGGCGCGGTCATCCGCACCCAGGCCCCGCTGATCCGCTCCATCAACGACGACGCCCAGACCTGGGCGACGATGTGGCGGCGGCAGCATGCGATGGGCATGGTGCCGTACTACATGTTCGTCGAACGGGACACCGGACCACAGGACTACTTCGCGGTTCCGCTCGCCCGGGCGTACGAGATCTACCGGGAGGCGCTCGCCTCCGTTTCCGGGCTCTGCCGCACCGTGCGCGGACCGTCCATGTCGGCCACTCCGGGCAAGGTCTGCGTGGACGGCGTCGCGGAGATCGCGGGCCGGAAGGTCTTCGTTCTCCACTTCATCCAGGCCCGTGATCCCGCATTGGTCGGCAGGCCATTCTTCGCGGAGTACGACCCTGCGGCCACATGGCTCTCCGACCTGCGTCCGGCGTTCGCGGATCGATTTCCGCACGAGAGTTCCTGACATTCGCGTTCTTGCCTGAGGCGTTCGCTTGGCCACGGCTGTGTGCACCCGGTAAAGCGAGCGCCTTCGGAGCCAAAAATCTCGATTCCCGACCCTGCGGGAATCGCTGGATCCTCGGAGCCGCCGGGAGAGATCGTTGTGGTGACTACGCAGGCCTATCTGTGTAAGACCAGGACGAACCCCAGCAATCAGCTGGGTCGTGATCTCCCGGGGTTTCGTAGGTAATGCACCCTATGTGGGTTATGCAGGACTGGCTGAATTCCCGGATGGTAAAGGGATTCACATGTCCTTCAGGGAATGCCTTCCCTCCCTTGATCGGGCCGTCGATGGTGATACAAACGTTGACGTAGCTGAGTTCGGCGGCGCGCCGTATTGGATTTCCTGAGCGGTGCTCGCCGGCACACGGGGCTCTTAGATCCGCGATTCACGCCGACTTTGCCAAAAGGCGAACAGCGGCCGAGCGGACCAGGAAGGCAATCATGAATCGAGTTGTTCAATCGGCGATTGCCGTGGCGACCTTCAGCGCCTCGGTTGCCATCGCCGTACCGGCCGGGGCCGCGACCGCCCCGGCGTCCCATGCCGACGCCCGTATCGCCACGGTGAGCCAGGCACTCGCGACGAACAACGGCGACGACCCGATCCGCAGCCTGCTCGGCGGTCTGCTGGGTGGGGGTGCCGGCGATCCGGTCAGTCAGCTCCTCGGGGGCGCCGGATCACCGCTCTCCGGCGTCACCGGCACTCTCGGTGGGGTACCGGGATCGGTTCCGGGCGGCGACCTGACCGGTGGTCTCGGCGGGGTCACCGGCGGCCTGGGCGGTGTCACAGGTGGTCTGGGTGGTGTCACGGGTGGCCTGCCTGTTTCGGGGTTGCGGGTGGCCGGCGGGGACGACGGTTCGCTCGACGCGCTGATCAGGGAGATCAGGAAACTTCTCAACGGTCTCCTGGACGGGATCACAGCGGACAACCTGCCCACGGGTGACCTGACCGGCCAGCTCGGCGGGGTCACGGGGGGCCTGGGTGGTCTCACGGGTGGCCTGCCTGTTTCGGGGTTGCGGGTGGCCGGCGGGGACGACGGTTCGCTCGACGCGCTGATCAGGGAGATCAGGAAACTTCTCAACGGCCTGCTGGACGGGATCACAGCGGACAACCTGCCCACGGGTGACCTGACCGGCAAGCTCGGCGGTCTCACCGGTCAGCTTGGCGGCGTGACCGGAGCCGCCGGTGCGGTCACGGGGTCGTTGCCGACGGGCAATGTGGCCAGTCTCGCCACGGTGACGGGCGGCCTGCCCGCCGGTGACCTCACCGGCGTTCTCGGCGGCCTCGCCCGTACCGCCGTCCCGATGGTCGAGGGCGGGCCCCGGCCCACCGCCCCGGCCGACAGCAAGATCGTCCAGGTCCCGCCGGTCGTGCCGCAGCCGGAGCTGCCCAAGGCACCGCTGACGGTGACCGAACCGAAGGTCGTACCTCCTTCCGCTGAGTCGCTCGCCCCGGCTCAGGATGCGGGCGTGTCCGCCGCCGACCAGGTTTCGGGTCCGGCGGAGGGCGCCGTGACGGCCGGCGAGTAGCCGGTACGGCGGTACGCCCGATGTTCCGGTGGTCGGTGCCTTGCCAGGGCACCGACCACCTGTCGTCAGGGCTGCCGTACACAGGTCCTTCTGGCGATCTGAGCTTGAAGTCGCGCCATCTGCCAGTGCAGCTCGATAAGCTGTTCGATGAGGACATGGTGGGGAAGTATGGACGGGTCCTCGGCAGCCAGGCGATCGATCGCGTCGGATAGCTCGAGCATCGCACACCTCTGGAAGAGCATCTCCATCGAACTTATGTTCGAAGCATAGGGTATGCCGGGCCTTCTCGGGTGCGGTTTGCGATAACAGCCGGTCGCCGGGCGTGTCAACCGCCGACCAGGCCCCGGCTGCGCCAGCTCTCAAAGATCTTTCTCATCTGCCGGTCGGTGTCCAGGACGGCCACCTTGGCTGTCTCCTGGCCCCGGGCCACCCGGGCCATCATCTTCGGGAGCAGGTGAAGGCTGAAGACCTCGCCGATCGCCGGGTTCGCGGGCCCGGGATGGCCGAGGTTGACGGTCCAGTCGGAGGCGCTCTTCAGCAGGGCGAGTTTGCCCGCCGGTTTGGCGCCGAACGGATCCCGGTCCAGCCATTCCGCGAGCCGGGGAACCAGCGACGGCCAGGCGGGCAGGTCGCAGAGCTCGGAGTTGTAGACGGCCGCCGGGGAGTTGGCGGTGTGGTGCAGCAGGAACTCCTTGGCCGTGTCCACGGCCTGAGAGTACTTGGGAACGATCCAGCTGTAGACCAGGTGCGGTGCGGCGAACGCCTTTTGCGGTCCACGCAGAGCGGGGAGGAAGAAGACGTCCTTCGCCACCTCGGGATTGACGCTCTGCGCGGTACGCCAGGCGGTGATCGAGTTCATGATGTAGGAGAGGTCCCCGCCGGTCAGACCGCGGTTGTTGGAGGTCGCGTTCCAGGTGAAGACCTCGTCGGTCATGGTCCGGCGATACAGGGTGGCCATGAACTCGACCGCGTCCACGGCCGCGTCGCCGTAGAGGGTCACCCGTTCCTCCTCGTCCTGCTCGGCGGCGCCGTACGACCAGAGCAGCGCCCGGGCCGCCATGCCGGAGTCGATCTCGGGCGCGAGGCCCAGTCCGAGGCGGACGCCCGCGCTCTGCTTGATCCTGGCCCCGCCTTCGAGGAGCTCGTCCCAGGTGGTCGGACCTCCGGTCAGGCCGACTGCGGACCAATGGGAGGAGCGGTGGTTTCCCGGATCGGGTGACCAGCCGGGACAGAACGCGTAGTGTCTTCCGCTGCGCGGGTTGAAGCCGGACTTGCGGCACAGCTCCCGCTGGGCTCCCCATCGCCGGTTCGCCTCCTGGACGACGTCCTTGAGGTCGTGCACGACGGGTTCGTACTGGGAGAGCGGGCCGATGCCCTGGATGAGGTCGTGGCCCCGGCCGGCCTGCAGCTGAGCGGCGATCCTTCCCGGCAGCTCGTCCGCGGAGACCTGCTCCACCCGGACGGTGACGCCGACCCGCCGACCCCAGTCCTGAGCGAACCTCGCGAACCACTCGTTGTGCCGGTTGATCAGGTGGGACCACATGAGGATGGTGAGGGAGCCGGAGAGCTTGGTCCGCGGTTCGGTGAAGACGAGCTGCGGGCCCGAGTCGGCCAGGCCGACGGCGCCGCAGGAACCAAGGGCGAGGCCACCGCCGGCGAGTCCCGCCGCTCGGAGGAACCTTCGCCGGTTCATGGAACTGGTCATGACAGATTCCATGAAAATATGTTAAGACGCATTGTGAAGTTAAATGTTGTGGGTTTGTTGCACCTCGATGATTTTTGCAGGAAGTTGTCTAGAGAAGAGATCACACCTTGAGGTTACGTAGCGTGCCGAGATTGTCTAGATCTGTTACGCGACGATAACGGAAGGGTTTGGATCCCTCGGGGCCGATCAACGAAGAAGAGGCCCGGACCGGCACCCCGACGTGGGATTTCGCGGTCCGAGCCCCTTCCGGTGACGGCTCAGTGCCCCCAGACCGGGACGAGGTAGCCCCGGGCGAGGGTGTTGGCTGTGATGGTGAAGCCCACCACGGCCGCAGAGGTGTCCGAGTCCAGACCGAGTTTGTCGCATCCGAGCGCGTGTACGGCGAACACGTAGCGGTGCGGCGGCCCCGGCGGGGGTGCGGCACCGCCGTACTCCATGGTGCCGAAGTCGTTCCGGGCGTGGGCCGCGCCCGCGGGCAGGCCGACCCCGCCCCCCGCGCCGGTGGGGAGCTCGGTGACGTCGGCGGGCAGGTCGAACAGCAGCCAGTGCCAGAATCCGCTGCCCGTGGGGGCGTCGGGGTCGAAGCAGGTCACCGCGAAGCTCTTGGTCTCCGCGGGGAACCCAGACCAGCGTAGATGCGGGGACAGGTTCTCGCCCGGCATGCCCCACCCGTTGAAAAGATGCCGTGACCCGAGTCGCTCCCCGTCGGCGATGTCGTCGCTTTCAACGGTGAGCGAGGGAACCGGAGGCAGATATTCATAGGGGATCGGGGGACGCATGGAACCTCCGTTTGTCCGAGAAATCCGAGAAGAAAGACATCAAGCCTTGTTGTAGGCCTCGAGCACGGCCTTGGGGTCGCCGTCCATCAAGATCTTGCCGCTGTCCAGCCAGATCACCCGGTTGCAGGTCTCCTCGATGACGTCCAGGTTGTGGGCGACCAGAAAGACCGTACCGGCTTCCTTGCGCATTTGCTTGATGCGTTCCTGGCTCTTCTTCTTGAATTGCCGGTCACCGGTGGCCAAAGCTTCGTCGATCAGCAGAACGTCGTGACTTTTGGCCGAGGCGATGGCGAAGCGCAGGCGGGCGCCCATACCCGAGGAATAGGTCCGCATGGGCAGCTCGATGAAGTCCCCGACGCCGGAGAACTTCACGATCTCGTCGTACTTGCTCTTGACCTGGGCGGGTGTCATGCCCATCGCGTAGCAGCCGAGAATCACGTTGCGCTGGCCGGTCAGGTCGCTCATCAACGCCGCGTTGACCCCGAGCAGCGAGGGCTGACCGTCGGTGTAGACCGCTCCCTCGTGCGGGGGGAGGAGGCCGGCGATCGCCCGGAGCAGGGTCGACTTGCCGGATCCGTTGCGTCCCACGATGCCGATGGCGTCACCGTGGTAGGCCACGAACGAGATGCCCTTGATGGCGTGGACCTCGCGCATCTGGGGCCGGCCCTGACGCTTGAGGATGCGCATGAACGCGCTCGCCGCGTTGCCCTTCTCCCGCTCGGTCGCCGCACCGTAGACGCGGTAGACGATGTGGAGATCGTCGACGATCACGGTGGGCGCACGGTTGGCCGCGTTCGCGTCCTGCGGAGTTTCGGTCATGGGGGCCACCTTGGTCAGCTCAGCCACGGCCGTACCTCTCTTCGGCCCGCCAGAAGTACCAGAAACCTACAACAAGCGCGAAGACTGCCCAGAAAAGCGCGAACAACCAAATGCGTGTCATGTCCGGTGGCGGACCATATCCGGGTTTTGGCACCCGGTAGCTGGTGATCAGCAGACCTCTCATTAAGTCGATGAAGACCGTCGCCGGGTTGAACTCCAGGATCCAGGAGACCCACTCCGGCGCGTGGGCCTGTTTGAGCCGGGACGGGATGCTGAAGAAGACCCCCGAGGCGTACAGCCAGGTACGCATGATGAACGGGAGCAGCTGGCTGACGTCGCGCAGCGTCGCGCCGACCCTCGCCATGGCGAGCCCCGCGCCCATGTTGAAGAGGGTCTGCAGGGCCAGCGCCACCGGAACGAGCAGCCAGTAGAACGTGGGCGTTTCCCCGGTGATCGGGATGATCACCATGAGCACCGCCATCGAGACGATCAGCTGCTGGAACTCCTGCAGCGTGTACGCGAGCGGCAGCGCGGCCCGCGGGAAGTGCAGCGCCCTGATCAATGACAGGTTGCTCGCGATCGCCCGTGAGCCACCCATGACGGATCGCTGGGTGTAGGTGAAGACGAACATCCCGGTGATCAGAAAGGCTGCGAAGTTGTCCACGTCACCCTGGGTGCCGAGGATGATGCCGAACATCACAAAGTAGATCGCGGCGTTGAGGAGGGGGGTGAGTACCTGCCACAACTGGCCGAGCATCGAGTCGCTGTACTTGGAGATGTTTCGCGACGTGGCGTAGGTCCGAATGAAGTGCCGGCGCTCCCACAGTTGATGCAGGTAGGGACCGATGGCAGGTCGCGCGATCGCGCGTTTCAGTCCGTGGTGCTCGGCGAGTTGGGCCAGCGACCCCTCCGGTAGCGGAGTGGAGCCGCCCGCCACCGCGGTATCCGACTGGCTCATGGCATGGACTCTATTGGATGTCGGCGCATGAGATGCCGCGGAAGGTGGTGGTCGTCGGCTGGAACTCCAGGTGGGGCGCGCGACGGCGACCTCCGTGGAGTCCTCAGGTCAACGGTATCCCATTTCCAGGCGTGTCGACGCGCGAAAGTGGATCTTTAGTGGGCTGGATCGTCATCACAGCAGGTCACCGCCCGCACACATAATACTCAGGGGGTAGCAAGTGTTGCACAGTCTGCAATATTGGACATACGGCTTATCTGGTTGTTTATGCCTTGATAAGACAAATCGGGGGAATGGCCGTCATGCCTATGACGTCGGGCCCGCAGGTGTGTGACCGAACTGCAATGCGCCGGAGACGTTGGTGTGAGACGTAGTGGGGGATAGTCGCGGTCGACTGGCAGGCGTCAGCTGGTTCGACCGCTTATGCGAACTTTCGAGACCGGCCGATCGGAGGTCTCGGCGGTTCAGGTATCGGGCGATGTACGGCAGAACGCCAACGCTCACCTGAGAGGGAGGAAAAACCCGGATGCGTGTACGTAAAGGCGTACAACTTGTCGCCGGCGCGGCGCTTCTGTCAATGGTCGCCGCCGCCTGTGGTGGGGGCGATGTCGGGGCGACCAAAACAGAAGGCCCAGCGGCCGGTACCGGCGCGCGTGCGGACGGCACGGTCTTCATTCGCGGCTGTGAGCCGCAGAACCCGATTGTGCCCGGAAACATCAACGAGACCTGTGGTGGCAAGGTCGCCGACGCGCTGTTCACCGGTCTGCGGGAGTACAACCCCGACACCGCGCAGCCCGAAGACGCGATGGCCGAGTCCATTCAGACGACGGACAACAAGACCTTCACCATCAAGATCAAGCAGGGCTGGAAGTTCCACGACGGCACCGAGGTGAAGGCGAAGAACTTCGTCGACGCCTGGAACTTCACCGCGTACTCCCCCAACGCCCAGCTCGGTTCCTACTGGTTCGCCGACGTCAAGGGCTACGACAAGGTGAGCACGACCGACCCCGACGGCGAGGAGGGCCCGAAGAAGGCTCCGACGCCCGCGACCGACAAGCTGGAGGGTCTGAAGGTCGTCGACGACTACACCTTCACCGTCGAGCTCAAGGCGCCGCAGGCGATCTGGCCGTTCAAGGTCGGATACACCACCTTCTCGCCGCTGCCCGACGCGTTCTTCAGCAGCACCCCGGCCGAGTTCGGCAAGAAGCCGGTCGGGAACGGCCCGTTCAAGTTCGAGAGCTGGCAGAACAACGTCCAGATCACGGTCGCCACGAACGCCGACTACCCCGGTGAGCGCAAGAGCAAGGTCAAGAAGATCGTCTACAAGATGTACCAGGACGACAACGCGGCCTACGCCGACCTGATCTCCAACAACCTGGACTTCCTGGAGGTCGTCCCGCCGTCCGCGCTTACGGGCGACAAGTGGAAGACCGACCTCGGCGACCGCGCGATCTCGGGCGAGCAGGGCGTCATCCAGACGCTCACGTTCCCGCTGTACAACAAGGAGTTCGGCGGTAACGCGGACTTCCGCAAGGCGATCTCGCTGTCGATCGACCGGGTGACGATCACCGACAAGATCTTCAACAAGGGCCGCGTGCCGGTCGACGGCTGGTCCATCCCGCTGGTGAACGGATACAAGGCGGGCGCCTGCGCCGGCTTCTGCACCTTCGACCCGGCCAAGGCCAAGGAGCACCTGGCCAAGTCCAAGGCGGCCGGCTACAACCCGCCGGCGGAGTACCCGCTCTGGTACAACGGCGACTCGGCGCACAAGGAGTGGACCGAGGCCGCCTGCAACAGCATCAACCAGGCGCTCGAAGTCAAGTGGTGTGTCGCCCGGCCCATGCCGACCTTCGACGAGCTCCGTGACGCCGTCACCAGCCGCAAGATCAAGGGTATGTTCCGCACCGGCTGGCAGATGGACTACCCGCACCTGGAGAACTTCCTGACCCCGCTCTACGAGACCGGCGCCTCCTCCAACGACGGTGAGTACAGCAACAAGGAGTTCGACGCCAAGCTCGACCAGGCCGACCAGACCACCGACCCGACCGCGGCCACCACGCTCTACCAGGAGGCCGAGGCGCTGCTGGCCGAGGACCTTCCGGCGATTCCGCTCTGGTACTACGGTCTCCAGGCGGGTTACTCGACCCACGTGAAGAACGTCAAGGTCACGCCGTTCGGTGAGCTCGACCCCACCTCCATCGAGATCAAGTAACCCTTCCGGGGGTTTTCCTGGCCAAACAGGCTGAATAAGGAGCGAGGCTGGTCCCCGGAAAGGGACCGGCCTCGCCGCCTGCTTGTTTACCGCCTTTTGGCTGCCAGTAACCACAGACACCGTACGACTTCTCGTCTACGGTGATGTCAGCTCCCGGAATCGAGAGGCTCCTCGATATTCGTGGCGGCGATCCCGCCGCTATTGACGTGGAGTCTTCTCGTACGACGTCTCGTCGTCAGACTGGAGGGTGCAAATGGGTCGCTACACGATTAGGCGCCTACTGCAACTCATACCGGTGCTATTAGGCACCACGTTTCTCATCAACTTCATGGTTTGGCAATTGCCGGGCGGCAACCCCTTCGCCAACCGATGCGGGGATCGTCCGTGCCCCGAGGCGTTTGTCGCGGCCATGACCGAGCAGTTCGGGCTCAACGACCCGTTCTGGCTCCAGTACCTGAAGTACTTGACCAATGTCCTTCAGGGCAACCTCGGGGTGAACTTCAACCAGGTCCCGGTCATCGACCTGATCAAGCTCGCTTACCCCACGACCATCAAGCTCGCACTGCTGGCCGTCGCCATTGAGGCCGTCGTGGGCATCGGTCTGGGAGTGATCAGTGGGCTTAAGAAAGGTGGCTTCTTCGACAGTTCAATCACAATATTCACTTTGTTCCTGCTTTCGCTACCGGTTTTCGTCACGGGCTTCACGCTCCAGTGGATCCTCGGCATCCAGCTCGGGATCATCAACCCCACGGTGTCCGCGGGGGCGCCCTGGAGCGAGCTGATCGTGCCGGCCATCGTGCTCGCCAGCCTGAACATGGCGTTCACCACCCGGCTCACCCGGACCAGCATCGTGGAGAACTTCCGGGCCGACTACGTGCGGACGGCGGTGGCCAAGGGATTGCCGCGCCGCAGGGTGGTGGGCATCCACCTGTTGCGCAACTCCGCGATCCCCGTCGTCACCTTCCTCGGCACCGAGATCGGTGCGCTGATGGGCGGGGCGATCGTGACCGAGGGCATCTTCAACATCACCGGTATCGGCGGCCTCCTCTTCGGGAGCATCGGCCGACGGGACTACACGGTGGTGGTTCCGGTCGCGACACTGCTCGTCGTGGTGTATCTCCTGGCCAACCTGCTCGTCGATCTTCTGTACGGCGTGCTCGACCCGAGGATCCGCTATGAGTGACCCGGTAACCATCCAGACGGCCGGCGTGGCGGCGGGCGGCGAGGTCCAGGAGACCACGGCGCCGGGGAGCGGCAAGCCGCGGAGCCTGTGGCAGGACGCGTGGGCGGAGCTGCGCAAGCAGCCGCTCTTCTGGATCTCGCTCGCCCTGCTCGCCGTGTTCATCGTCATGGCGATCTTCCCGCAGCTCTTCACCGGGAAGGACCCCGCCTTCGCGGAGCTGAGGAGAAGCCTGGAGCCGCCGAGCGCGGCGGCCTGGTTCGGCTACGACCTGCAGGGGCGCGACGTCTACGCGAGGACCATCTACGGAGCCCGCGCCTCGGTGGTCGTAGGGGTGCTCACCACGGTGCTGGCGGTACTCGTCGGTGTGATCATGGGGGTTATCGGCGGGTTCGCCGGGGGCTGGGTGGATTCGCTCACCTCCCGGATCGGAGAGATCTTCATCGGAGTGCCCTACCTGCTCGGCGCCATCCTCATCCTCTCGACCGTCGCGCCCGCCCAGGAGAACCCGGGAGCCGTCTTGATCACGGCGGTGGTCATCATCGTGCTTTCCGTGCTGAGCTGGCCGATCGTCGCCCGAATAGCCAGATCCTCGCTGCTCAGCGTCAAGCATGCGGACTACGTGCTGGCGGCGCGTGCCCTTGGGGCCAGTCCCGGGCGCATCATCTTCCGGCACCTGCTCCCGAACTCGCTGGCGCCGATCATCGTGGTGGCCACGATCAGCATGGGCAGCTACATCAGTGCGGAGGCGACGCTCTCCTTCCTCGGCGTGGGGCTGCGGGCACCGGTCATCTCCTGGGGTATCGCCATCGCCGACCACACGGACTATCTCCGTACGGCCCTGCACGCCATGCTCTTCCCGTCGATCTTCCTCAGCGTCTGCGTGCTGGCGTTCGTCATGCTGGGGGACGCCGTCCGGTCGGCTCTCGATCCCAAGTTGCGGTAGGGGTACCCATGACGAAAGCAGTCACCGAGCCGGTCTCCTCCGGCGATCGGCCATACTCCGGATCGCTCCTTGAAGTGGAAGACCTCCAGGTGGAGTTCCGGACCCAGGCGGGTGTCGCGAAGGCGGTGAACGGCGTCACCTACAGTGTCGACGCCGGCGAGACCCTCGCGGTGCTGGGGGAGTCGGGCTCGGGCAAGAGCGTGACCGCCCAGACCATCATGGGCATCCTGGACATGCCTCCGGGCGTGGTGCGGGGCGGGCGGATCCGGTTCCGCGGGGTCGACCTCCTGACGATGCCGGAGGCCGAACGCCGCAAGATCCGCGGCGAGGGCATTTCGATGATCTTCCAGGACGCCCTGTCGGCGTTGAACCCGCTTTTCCCGGTGGGCTGGCAGATCGGGGAGATGTTCCGCGTGCACCGCGGGCTCTCCAAGAAGCAGGCCTACGCCAAGGCCGTGGAGCTGATGGACCGGGTCCGGATCCCGGCCGCCAAACAGCGGCTCAGGGACTTCCCGCACCAGTTCTCGGGCGGTATGCGGCAGCGCATCATGATCGCGATGGCGATCGCGCTGGATCCCGAGGTGCTGATCGCGGACGAGCCCACCACGGCGCTCGACGTGACCGTGCAGGCCCAGATCATGGACCTGCTCGCGGAGCTGCAGCGGGAGAGCAACATGGCGCTCATCCTGATCACGCACGACCTCGGGGTCGTGGCGGACGTGGCACACAAGATCGCTGTGATGTACGGCGGGCGGATCGTCGAACAGGCATCGGTGTTCGACCTCTACGCCAAGCCCGCACATCCCTACACCAAGGGTCTGCTGGACTCGATCCCCCGGGTGGATCAGAAGGGCCAGGACCTCTTCGCGATCAAGGGAATCCCCCCGAATCTCCTCCACATGCCGTCGGGCTGCGCGTTTCACCCACGCTGCGTCTTCAAGCGGGACAACTGCACAACCGATGTGCCGGCTCTTCTGACGGTGGAGGGGCCACGGCGGAGCGCTTGTCACTACTCCAGGGAGGTCCTCGATGGCGTCGCAGGATGATGTGATTCTTGAAGTGCGCGACCTGGTCAAGCACTTCCCGCTGACCCAGGGGATCGTTCTCAAGCGGAGCATCGGGGCGATCAAAGCGGTGGACGGGGTCGATTTCGACCTGCGCCGCGGCGAGACGCTGGGTGTGGTGGGCGAATCCGGCTGCGGTAAGTCCACCCTGGCCAAACTGCTGATGGCGTTGGAGCGTCCGACCTCGGGCTCGGTACGCGTCCACGGGGAGGACATCGCGTCCGCCCGGGGTGCGGCGTTGAAGCGGATGCGACGCAACATCCAGATGGTGTTCCAGGACCCCTACACGTCCTTGGACCCCCGGATGACGGTCGGCGACATCGTCGGGGAGCCCTTCGAGATCCATTCCGAGGTGGCGCCCAAGGGCGATCGGCGGCGGCGGGTACAGGAACTGCTGGAAGTGGTCGGGCTCGACCCCGAGCACATCAACCGGTACCCCCACCAGTTCTCCGGCGGTCAGCGGCAGCGGATCGGCATCGCCCGGGGGCTCGCCCTCCAGCCGGAGATCATCGTGTGCGACGAGCCGGTCTCGGCGTTGGACGTCTCCATTCAGGCACAGGTGATGAACCTGCTGGACCGGCTGCAGAAGGAGTTCAACCTGGCCTACATCTTCATCGCCCACGACCTTTCCGTGGTCCGTCACATCTCCGACCGGGTGGCGGTCATGTACCTCGGAAAGATCGTGGAGCTGGGGGCCGACGCCGAGATCTACGACCATCCGACGCACCCCTACACCCAGGCGCTGCTGTCGGCGGTCCCGGTACCCGACCCCCGCGGGCGGGAGAACCGGGAGCGCATCATCCTCACCGGCGACGTGCCGTCACCGGCCAACCCGCCGTCGGGGTGCCGATTCCGGACCCGGTGCTGGAAGGCCCAGGAGATCTGCTCCGTCGAGGAGCCGCTGCTCCAGGTGCGTGAAGGAAGCGGGCATCCCAGTGCCTGTCACTTCGCCGAGGTCCACGACGTGGTCCACGTAGCCTGACAAAGACCTGCGAAAGCCCCGCCTCGCGCGGGGCTTTCGTATGCGTTCCCCTGGAGCCGGGTCCATCGGTAGGAGCTTCCCGGAATCCTTGACGCCGACCGCTACAGGGTGCCTCGGAGCCCCGTGTCGGCGATCGGAGGGTTGAGCGGGATCAGGGATTCGGAACCCATCCCGGGTGCCGGGGCCTGCTCGGGACCCGGAAGACGGCCGAACGGCGACCCCCGTCCGCGGGCTCCCGCACGACGGTGACGATCGTCCCGGGCGGCCCCGCGACCTCGGTCGCCTCCGGTCAGCGACGGTGGGCGTAGTGGCGTTCGGTCAGGACGGCGCCGGCGGCGAGCAGGGCCGCGAGCAGGACCAGGGTGAGGCCGAGGACGCGGCGGGAGATCGGAGCGCTCCGGGTGGGGCCTCCGCCGAAGTACTCGGTGTGTTCGGACGCGGTGATCACCGTGGTGCCCGAGTCGTCCCAGCCCGTTGCACTTCGTTCGGCCATCAGCCCGGCCGTGTCGACCGCCCGTTCGGCGTTGACCAGGCCATGGCCGTACTCCGCGTCGTGTCCTCCCTTGGGGCGCCTGACGGTGCTGCGCTCGATGGCCCGCCGGACCTCCAGGGGGGTCAGTTCGGGAAAGCGTCCGCGGATCAGGGCCGCGACCCCGGCGACGTGGGCCGCGGCCGCGCTCGTGCCGTCGCCGACGACGTAGGAGTCGGCGCCGTCGGCGCTGACGATCTGGGTGCCGGGGGCGACCACGGAGAGGTAGCCCTGACGGTTGGAGAACGGCGCCCGGCGCAGGTTCCGGTCGACCGCTCCGACGGCGATGACCCCGGGATAGGCCGCGGGGAAGTTCTTTCTGTTGGCGTCGGCACCGTCGTTTCCGGATGAGGCGACGAGGACCGCGCCTTTGGCGAGGGCGTACTGGACGGCCTCCTCCTCGTCGGCGCTGCCGTCGTAGACGCCGCGGCCGCCTCCGAGGGACATGCTGATGACGTCCGCGCCTTGATCGGCCGCGTAGCGTATCCCGGCGGCCACCGCGTTCTCGCTCTGCCGGCGGGCCTGCTTGGTCTGCCGGAGCGGGTCGCCGTTCTCCAGGGTCACCCGAATGGAGAGGATCTTGGCGGCGGGCGCGATGCCGATGACGCCGCGGGCCCGGCCGGGTCCGTGGCCGCGGCCGGCGATCAGGCTCGCCATCGCCGTGCCGTGATGGCCCCAGTACCGTCCGGCGCGCCGCGCGCCGCCCACCAGGTCGGGTCCGGGGATGACCGCGCCGAGCAGGTCGGGGTGGCGTTCGTCCACCCCGGTGTCGAGGACGGCGACCACCACGTTCTCCCCTCGGGCGTGTTTCCACGCGGCCGGGACGCGGAGTTCGGCGAGGGGCCACTGCCGGAGGCGGACCGCGCTCGCCACGTCGTCGGCCGCGGCCGCGCACGCGGGCGCCAGGAGCGCCACGGCGGTCAGCGCGATGCCCGCGACGGCTCGGGTCAGCATGGTGCGGTGATCCGCCGGTAGAGCGCTGTGGCGAGTGTGTCGGCCACGTCGGACAGTCGCAGGTCGGCCCGGTCCGCGGGGGAGTAGAGCCGGCTGTCGGCGTAGCCCGCCGCGGTGAGCACGAGGTACCGCTGGCTTCCTCCGGCGACTCCGCCGGTGACGTAGTGCTTCTCGGTGAACTCGTCGGCGGGGCCGCCGCGGAAGGCCACCGGCCGTACGGTCGACGGCCGGTCGCCGGGACGCTGCCGGCGCGGCAGGGGGACGTTCGTGCCTTCGGCGAGTACGACGATGCCGGTGGTGACGACGTAGGTCTGGGTGCTGTCGGCGTAGGTGGCACGGAGCACGCTCACGCAGCCGAGCCGGCCGAGGAGCCTGGCCACCGGCGGCTGGAGCGCCGTCCGGCAGGGCGCCTCGGCGGCGATCCCCGCGCGCAGGTAGGTGGCGGTCGCACCCGATCGGGTTACCCCGGGGATGGCCTCGGGGAAGATCCGGTCCACCGGCCAGGAGCGCCATCGCTCCCGGATGGCCGGGCCGGTCGGCGCCGTGCCGACCATCAGCGCGCTGAGGCAGATCACGATTGAGAGCACCGGCAGACGGGTCAGCGCCGTCGTCAGGGTCACGACACCGACCTCCTCAGCCGGCTCGGGGGGTGCCAACGGTCATTGTGGCACTTGTCCGCAGTCCGGCTAAGACGTTTCAGTAAACGGGTCGTTACGTCCGGTGATGACATGGCCTCCGGGGATCCGGACCGGGCTCCGGGAGACGCCGTGATCGCCGGATCGCGGCGCGCCGCATCCGGAAGACCGGTCATGCGATCACACGAACCGCCGTGAACACCCCCTTATTGGCGACTACCATTGCGTCGGGCCGACCGGTGCGACTTGACCGACAGGCCGCTATATGAGGAGGAGAGCGTGGACACTGCATCGGTACGTGGTGACAGTGCCGGCCTGAAGAATGCCCCCCTGGCGGAGCCTCCCTCGGATGATCTTTCTGATCAGGAGGACTCCCCCGAGTTCGGTGGATTGTCGGAGCGTGAGCGGGAACTGCTCGCCTTCGAGGGGCAGTGGTGGCAGTACGCGGGCGCGAAAGAGCAGGCGATTCGTGAGTCGTTCGACATCTCGGCGACTCGCTACTACCAGCTGCTGGGGGAGTTGATCGAGCGCCAGGACGCACTTGAGTACGACCCGATGCTGGTCAAGAGGCTGCGCAGGACACGCGCGGCTCGGCAGCGGCAGCGGGCCGCCCGCCGGTTCGGGATCCAGACCTGACCCGAGCGGGGTCGTCGGCGGCGCGAGACACGGCAGGTCTCCGAAGAGTTCCACGGCAGGGTGACATGATTCCGCCAGCCTGGGTATATAGCGGAGAGTCGCATAGGTGAGGAGAGAGCGAATCTCTGACCTCTGCGTCCTGCCCTGACCCGCGTTGATCGCTCACGCACTGTGGTGAGGATCGTGTCGCGTCAAGGCGAGACGGCCTGACCCTCCGGAGGAGCGGTGCTGACCTTCGATCCAGAAGGCTTGTCGCGGGCCCAGCGCGCGGGCCGGGCATGCGCGGTGTGCCGCAAGCGATGGCCTCGGCCGAGGGTCGAAGTCGGCTTCCTTCCGGACGGCCGGCCGGTTTACGTCTGCGAGGACTGCGCGAACGCGATCATCCTCGACCTGGAGGAGATCACTCTAGGCCTGTACCACGACGATCGAATCCAGGATGCGCGTCGTGAGGTCGGCCCCCCGAGGTTGCCTGATCCACACGTACACGGCCAGACCCCGGCTTGAGTCCCGCCACACCACCTCGCTGATCAGCACGTTCCCCGGGCAGCCGAAGCGTGCGACGACCCCGGCGAAGTCCTGCCTGCGGTGTTCCCGTACCGGCTCGGCCCGGCAGGCCCGGTAGTCCTGGCGGTTGAAGGGCGCGGTCCCCCCGACGTCACGGGAGACTCCGGCGTGGAGAGCGGGGAGGGTGCCCGCCGGGTCGTCGAGGGAGCCGAGTGCCGGTGACACGGCCACGGCGGGTCTGCCCGTGCCGTCCGTAAGCCCGATGGAGCCGGGGTTCCAGCCGGCGCCACTGCGCTGACCGGCCCATTCGGCGGGGACCTCGACCCTCAGCAGGCCGTCGTCGCTCATCACGGTCTCGAAGCCGGGCGCCGCCGGGTCGAGGATGAAGAACGCGGCGGCGGTGAGGGCGGCCGCCGCGACGGCGCCCACGAGCCCGGTGACGAGCCGCCGCCGTTTCCCCGAGAGCCGGGGACGGTCCTGCGGGTGCGGAAGCGTGTAGGCCGCCGAGCGCTGCCGGGTCTCCCCGACGTCGGCGGGGGTACCAGGCGGGGCGGGGAGGCCGGTGGCGACCGTGGCGTCGACGATCTCGGCCAGCGCGTCCGCGAAGGCCCCGGCCGAGGGCCATCGATCCTGCGGCTCGGGTTCCAGCGCCCGCATGACGGCCTCGTCCACGCCTTCGGGGAGCCCGGGAACGATCGCGCCGGGAGGGCGCCGTACGGCGGCGCTGAGGGGCGCCGTTCCGGTCAGCAGCTGGTAGACGACGGCGCCCACTCCGTGTACGTCGGCGCGGCCGTCCAGGTTCGCGCTGGGCCGGCCTTGCTCGGGGGCCATGTACCGCGGGGTTCCGGCCGAGATCGTGTGCCCGGAGACGTCGGTGGTGGCTTTGGCGATGCCGAGGTCGGCGAGCATGAGACGTTCGCCCTGGGGCACCGAGGAGAACAGGATGTTGGAGGGCTTGATGTCCCGGTGGACGACCCCGAGATCGTGGAGGACCTCGGCGGCCCGGGCGATCTCGATGCCGAGCCGCAGGGCCTCCTGCGGGGGGTGGGGCCCGTCGGCCATCCGGTCCTTCAGGGTCCCCCGATCCGCATAGGTCATGACGAAGTACGGTCGTCCCGACGTCTCCCCGATGTCGTAGACCTGGACCAGCCGGGTCGACTCCGCCCGTCGCAGGAATCGGGCCTCGCGGAGGAAACGATCCCGGATGTCGACGTCGTCGACCCACTCCTCGGCGAGGATCTTGATCGCGACAGCCGATTCGAGGGCGTCGTCGTAGCCAAGCCAGACGGTGGCGAATCCCCCGGATCCCAGCGGGCGGGAGACGGTGTAGCGCCCGACGCGGTCAGGACTTTCGGGGGAATCCACCACTGAATCATGACGTACTCGAAAAATGACTGGGAAGGGATTCGGTCACCCCAGCGCGGCGAGTTGGTCCGCGAACCACCGCTGCGGCGACATGGCGGCACCGGCGGCGGCCAGCCGGCGGCACCGCTCGATCCGCTCCGGCTCCGGCATCGTCAGCCCGGCGTGCAGTGCGGCCGCCGTCTCCGAGACGTCGTAGGGGTTGACCAGCAGCGCGTCCGCGCCGAGCTCGGCCGAGGCGCCCGCCTCGTGGGAGAGGACCAGGGCGCATCCCCGGTCGGAGAGGATCGGCCCTTCCTTGGCCACGAGGTTCATCCCGTCCCGGATCGGGTTGACCAGCAGGACGTCGGCGAGGCGGCAGGCGGCGAGGGATCGGGGGTAGTCGTCGAAGACGTTGAGGATCAACGGGTTCCAGTCCTCGGTGGCGAACTCGTCCTCGATCTCCTTGGCGAGACGCTGGACCGAGGCCATGTACTCCCGGTACTCCGGTAGGTCGTGGCGGGAGGGGTAGGCGAGCGCGAGGTGGACGACCCTGCCGTGCCACTCCGGGTGGGTCGCCAGGAACTCGCGGTAGGCGGCGAGGCCGCGCACGATGTTCTTGGACAGCTCGGTGCGGTCGACCCGGACGATCAGGCTGCGGTCGCCCACCTGGTCGCGGAGGGATTCCACCCGGGCCTCGACGTCGGCCTCCCGCGCGCGTTCGATCAGGGCGGGGCCGTCGACCCCGAGCGCGTGGACGCCGATGTCGGTGGTCCTTCCCTCCCAGGTGACGGTACGGCGTTCGCGGTCGACCTCGGCTCCCAGCAGGACCTCACAGCAGCTCATGAAGGCGTCGGCCCAGCGCCGGGTGAGGAAGCCCGCGTGATCCGCGCCCAGCACACCGGTGAGGACGGCCCTGCCGACGTCGGCGGGGAGCAGCGCGAAGTACTCCGGCGGGGCCCAGGGGGTGTGGGAGAAGTGCGCGATCCGCAGATCGGGCCGAATCTCGCGCAAAAGGACCGGCGCCAAGGTCAGGTGATAATCCTGAATCATCACCCTGGCGCCCGGGTCGGCATTGGCCGCGAGTGCCGAGGCGAAAGCCGAATTGTATTCCTCGTAGGATGCCCAGTCGCGCCGGAATTGGCTGTCGAAGTGCGGGGAATTCGGGGTGTCGTAGAGAAGGTGATTGACGAACCACAGCGTGGAGTTCGCGATCGCATTGTAAGCCCGATGAAATGTCACCGGGGGGATGTCCAGCATCAGAACCGGGCCGGTTTCATAGCCGGCCGTGTCCAACCGGCCGTTGAGCGAACGCCGTACCGCGCTCCTGTCCCCGTCGGAGAGGGCGGCGCAGACCCAGAGTACGTCCGTGTCCTTCGCCACGGAGGCGAGCCCGGAGACCATTCCACCGCCGCCTCGACGCATGTTCAGCGAGCCGTCTTCCGCCAGGGAGAAGGAGACCGGTCCGCGATTCGCGGCGACCAGGATGGCACTCATGGACTCGCTCCATTCATCAAGAGATCTTTATTAAGGATCGAACTCGATACTGCTCAAGATTTCCTTGATCTGGTCTGTCGCATTCAATGGTGCCTTGATCTGAACGTAGACATTGGCTCCCTCTTTACGGAGCCCCGCCTCGCTGAACACCCTGTCGGCGCAGGTGAAACGTATTTCGACGACATTCCACGACAGGGCCTTGTACTTACTTTCCTCCCGCTCGCAACCGGCGTGCTCGATGTTACGCGGCGGCAGTTTCGTGTCGGACGTCGCACCCACGAAAACGAAGGGCTCGTCCGGCCCGGTGTCGGGGAGGTCGCCGATCGCGGTGCCGACCAGGAAGGCCGGCCGCTTGGACGCCTTGTCGTTCAAGCCGCTCTCGGCGGGCCGCCATCCGGTGTTCTTGATCTCCGCCGCCCACGAGGTGGGGACCGTGGCCCGCAGCCGCCCGGTCGTATCGGAGACCGTGACATCGGGTCTCTGGCCGGGGAGCAGGAAGCTGTTGATCATGACGAACGTGAATGCGAGGGCGGCCGGGATCGCCAGGGCGGCGAGGACGAATCCGCGCCTGCTCCGCCCCCGGGTTGTCTTCCGTACGGTGGCCGTCCGCCCGGGCGGGGCGGACGGATGCGGATCGGCGGTGGCGGGCGGTTCGGCGGCCGGCTTCGCCGGGTGGGCGGGTGCCGGCCGGTCGAACGGCGGGGTCAGCCCGGATTGGAGCCGCGCCAGCTCGTCGGCGAAGTCCGCCGCGCTCGCCCAGCGGGAGTCACGGTCGGGGGCGAGGGCCCGCATGATCGCCGAGCTCACCGGCTCCGGGACCCCCGGCTGGAGCTGGCCGGGGGTGGGCCGCTGGCCGTGGGGGGCGGGAACCCGTCCGGTGACCAGGTGATAGGTGACGGCGCCGAGCGCGTGGATGTCGGCACGGGGGTCGATTCCCCCATAGGGCACGCCCTGCTCCGGGGCCATGTATCCTGCGGTGCCCGCGGCGACGGTGAACCCCGAGGCCCCGGCCATGGCCTTGGCGATGCCCAGGTCGGCGAGGAGTATCCGTTCCCCGCCCTCGGGGGTGGAGGCGAACAGGACGTTCGACGGCTTGATGTCCCGGTGGACGATGTCGAGTCCGTGCAGGACCGAGGCGGCCCGGCCGATGAGCTCGCTCAACTGGAGCGCCGAGGCCAGCGGCAGACCGGTGGGGGGAATCCGCTCCTGCAGCGTGCCGCGATCCGCGTACGTCATGACGAAGTAGGGGCGGCCGTCGGGGAGTTCACCGATGTCGTAGACCCGGACGAGTCTTCCGGAGTCGGCACGCCGGAGGATCCGGGCCTCTTCGATGAACCGCTCGCGCACGTTCAGCTCGTGGGACCAGTTGTCGGCGAGGACCTTGATTGCGACCGGGGATTGGAGAACTTCGTCGTATCCAAGCCACACTGAGGCGAAACCGCCGGTTCCTAACCGGCGATCTACCCGATATCGGCCAATCGTCCTAGGGGTGGTCACCCCCGTATGATGTCCTAGTCGGACGGCCGGTGGGATGCGGGATGCTATACGACAACGAGGTCGAGAACCTGGCGCGGGAGGCCGCCCAGGGTGATCAGCGAGCCCTCGGCGAGCTGCTGCGCCGGATCGAACCCGGTGTCATCCGGCACTGCGCACGCCTGCTGCCGTACCGCATGGACGCGGAGGAAGCCGCCCAGGACACCCTTTTCGCGGTCGCCAGGAACATCGGCCGGTTCGAGGGGCGGGCCCGCTTCAGCACCTGGCTGCACATCGTGACCGCGAACTGCGCGCGCTCGACCTACCGCGGCCTCAAGCGCAGACATTCCGAGCAGGCGGAGGAGCTGCCGGAGAACCGGCCCGACCCCCGCCGGGTGAGCGTGATCGCCGGGTCGCGCCTCGATCTGCTGGACGCGATCGAGGCGCTGGAGGCGGACAAACCGGAGCTGGCCCAGGCCCTGATCCTCCGGGACATCGGGCAGCTTGAGTACAACGAGGTGGCGGAGCACCTGGGGGTGCCGCTCGGCACCGTGAAGTCGCGGATCCACCTCGCCCGCAAGTTCATCCAGAACGCCTTGGGGGAGGCCTACGGCACGCCGCTTTAAGACGGGTCGTCTTAAAGAGCGAGACGGGGTAAGCGTGACTCCGAGGATGAGAGGTACAGTTCTAGGGACTTGTACGGCATCCGTACGGTGACAACTTCATATGTGCTCATCCAGAGGGGTGGAGGGACCGGCCCTGCGAAGCCCCGGCAACCCTTCCGGCGCGCGCTCGCACAAGCGAGGTCCGCCCGGGACAGGTGCCAATTCCGGCCTGTGGCCAAGGTGGTCGCGGGCGAAGATGGGGGAAAGGCCTCGCTTCATGGCTGTCGCCAGGGTAGAAAACCGCACCAAGACCTTCGGTCCCGCCGTCGACCTCTCCTGTCGGGAATGCGGGCAGACCTACGACCTCGGGCCGAGCTTCGCCTGTATCGAGTGCTTCGGTCCCCTCGAAGTGAAATATCAGTGGGACGACTCCGCGGACGCTCCGCCGGTGAGCCCGGTGACGCGGGAGCAGATCGAGGCGGGTCCGCCGAACATCTGGCGGTACCGCGGGCTCCTCCCCGTCCCCGACGACGTCCTGGACAAGGTCAACCTCGCGCCCGGCTGGACCAAGCTGGTCCGGGCCCGCAACCTCGGCCGTGAGCTCGGCATGCGCGAGCTGTACGTGAAGGACGACTCGGGGAACCCGACCCACTCGTTCAAGGACCGCGTGGTCGCGATCGCGGTCGAGGCCGCGCGGAACTTCGGCTTCCACACGCTCTCCTGCTCCTCCACGGGCAACCTCGCCGGCGCCGTCACGGCCGCCGCGGCGCGGGCCGGGCTCGACGCCTGCGTCTTCATCCCGGCCGACCTCGAAGAGGCCAAGGTGGTCACGGCGGCGGCGTACGGCGGCCGCCTGGTCGGGATCGAGGGAACCTACGACGATGTGAACCGGTTCTGCTCCGAGCTCATCGGAGACGAGGCCGGCGAGGGCTGGGGTTTCGTCAACGTGAACCTGCGGCCCTATTACGCGGAGGGTTCCAAGACCCTCGCCTACGAGATCGCCGAGCAGCTCGGCTGGCGGATCCCCGATCAGCTCGTCGTCCCGGTGGCCTCGGGCTCCCAGCTCACCAAGATCGACAAGGGGCTGCGTGAGCTGATCAAGCTGGGGCTGGTCCCGGCGAAGCCGTACAAGATCTTCGGGGCGCAGGCGACCGGATGCTCTCCGGTCTCGGCCGCCTACAAGGCCGGTCACGACGTGGTCCGCCCGGTCAAGCCCGACACGATCGCCAAGTCGCTGGCGATCGGCAACCCGGCGGACGGGCCGTACGTGCTCGACATCGCCCGCCGCACCGGGGGCGCGGTGGAGGACGTCGACGACTCCGTGGTCGTCGACTCCATCAGGCTGCTCGCCCGGACCGAGGGCATCTTCGCGGAGACCGCGGGCGGGGTGACCGTGGGCGTGCTCCGCAAGCTGCTGGAGTCCGGCCGCCTCGACCCCGACGCCGACACCGTGGTCCTGAACACCGGTGACGGTCTGAAGACCCTCGACGCGGTCACCTCCTGGGCGCGTCCCGCCGCTGTGATCCGGCCGTCGCTCGAAGCCTTTCGCGGGGCGGTCGCCGGCGCCTGATCCCGCGCGCTAAAGAGTGATTTTCGAAAGGTTATTAAAATGAGTGTTTCTGTCAGAATCCCCACGATTTTGCGGACTTATACCGCTGGTGCGGCTGAAGTCAGCTCCGAAGGGGCGACCCTCCGTGAGGTACTCCAGAAGCTCGAAGCCGATTATCCCGGCATTGGGGCGAGGATCCTCGATGACAAGGGCGCGATCCGGCGATTCGTCAACGTATACGTGGGCGATGAAGACGTCCGTTTCAGCGACGGGCTCGAGACCGCCACTCCCGACGGGTCACAGGTATCGGTGATCCCGGCCGTCGCCGGCGGCTGAGCGCCGAACTCGCACATCGCCATACGGGCCACCCGACGATTGTTCGGGTGGCCCGTTGTCGTTTCCCGGGCACATTCCGTGTCGGCTCGGACCTGGGCCCGGCGGGAGGTGGAGAGCGGGTGGCGAAGCGGGTTGTCCCCGTCCGGCGCCGGGGGCAGACTGTCGTCATGGAGGCGGATCTCGGCCACGGGCACACAATGCAGGGCTATTGCCGGTAGATTCCGTTGTTGTTCCCGCAGCTTGCGGGCATTTATGAGTAAGGCTCGGGAATGCCGGGGGCAAGTACGCATCGGCAAACATCACTCGCGCGGAATATTGCCCCCCTGCTGTTTCTCAACCAGATCAAGTAGGAGTTTTGTAAATCACTCTGTTGCCCCATGGTGTGCCACGGGTATGGTCAATGACGGTCGCCGTCGCTGAGCCCGCGCACTGAATTGTCCGTGCATGTCTCCGGCGCGACGGCCACGGGTCCCGCGAGGGCATGGGCGGGGTTCGGAGCCCAGTAAGAGGAGTTCGAAAAGTGGCGCAGGGCACCGTCAAGTGGTTCAACGCGGACAAGGGCTATGGCTTTATCGCGGTCGACGGTGGTAAAGACGTGTTCGTCCACTACTCCGCGATCCTGGCGGACGGCTACCGATCGCTGGAACAGGGTCAACGAGTCGAGTTCGAGATCACGCAGGGTCAGAAGGGACCGCAGGCGGAAGCGGTGCGCACCGTCTGAGGTCGATCCCGACGAGCGAGAGGAACCCGGTCCCGATGTCTCGGGGCCGGGTTCCTCGTGTCCGGTACCTGTACATAAAGGGAATATGGGCCGTTCAGGAGGCGTCGTGCTTGCACTCGACAGGGTAGAGTGCTAAACAGTTCGTTGGCACTCTCCTGGTGAGAGTGACAAACGTGGATCGGGGCGATGGGGCCTTGGCGGAGCTTCGGCGTATGGTGCCGGCGCGACCGCAGGACCCACATGCCGTCGCGGGCGTCGACTCGGTCCAACGCAAGCCACCCTGTAACTGGGAGGTCTGTCCGTATGGCAGCCAAGATGATCGCGTTCAACGAGGAAGCGCGGCGCGGTCTCGAGCGCGGTATGAACCAGCTCGCCGACGCCGTAAAGGTGACCTTGGGTCCCAAGGGCCGGAACGTCGTGCTGGAGAAGAAGTGGGGCGCCCCCACGATCACCAACGACGGTGTCTCGATCGCCAAGGAGATTGAGCTCGAGGACCCGTGGGAGAAGATCGGCGCCGAGCTGGTCAAGGAAGTCGCCAAGAAGACCGACGACGTCGCGGGTGACGGTACGACCACGGCCACCGTGCTCGCCCAGGCTCTTGTGCGTGAGGGTCTCCGCAACGTCGCCGCCGGCGCCAACCCGATGTCCCTGAAGAAGGGCATCGAGGCCGCCGTCGAGCGGGTCAGCGAGGAGCTCAGCAAGATCGCCAAGGACGTGGAGACGAAGGAGCAGATCGCCTCCACCGCCTCCATCTCCGCCGGCGACACGCAGATCGGCGAGATGATCGCCGAGGCGATGGACAAGGTCGGCAAGGAAGGCGTCATCACCGTCGAGGAGAGCAACACCTTCGGGCTGGAGCTTGAGCTCACCGAGGGCATGCGCTTCGACAAGGGATACATCTCCCACTACTTCGTCACCGACCCGGAGCGGATGGAGACGGTCCTCGAGGACCCGTACCTCCTGATCGTCAACTCCAAGATCTCGGCCAACAAGGACCTGCTGCCGCTGCTCGACAAGGTCGTGCAGTCCGGCAAGCCGCTCGTCCTCATCGCCGAGGACGTGGAGGGCGAGGCCCTGGCCACCCTGGTCGTCAACAAGATCCGTGGCCTCTTCCGCTCCGTCGCGGTCAAGGCTCCGGGCTTCGGCGACCGCCGCAAGGCCATGCTGGGTGACATCGCCACCCTCACCGGCGGCCAGGTCATCAGCGAGGAGGTCGGCCTCAAGCTGGAGAGCACCACCCTCGACCAGCTCGGCCGTGCGCGTCAGGTGATCGTCACCAAGGACGAGACCACCATCGTGGACGGTGCCGGCGACGCCGAGCAGATCGCCGGCCGGGTGAACCAGATCCGCGCCGAGATCGACAACACCGACTCCGACTACGACCGCGAGAAGCTGCAGGAGCGCCTCGCCAAGCTCGCCGGCGGCGTGGCCGTCATCAAGGCGGGCGCGGCCACCGAGGTCGAGCTCAAGGAGCGCAAGCACCGCATCGAGGACGCCGTCCGCAACGCGAAGGCGGCCGTCGAGGAGGGCATCGTCCCCGGCGGTGGCGTGGCCCTGATCCAGGCCGGCGTGAAGGCGTTCGACAAGCTGGAGCTCGCCGGCGACGAGGCCACCGGTGCCGCCATCGTGAAGAAGGCGCTGGAGGAGCCGCTCAAGCAGATCGCGGTGAACGCGGGCCTTGAGGGTGGCGTCGTGGTCGAGCGCGTCCGCAACCTGGAGGCCGGCAAGGGCCTCAACGCGGCGTCCGGTGAGTACGTCAACATGTTCGACGCGGGCATCATCGACCCGGCCAAGGTGACGCGTTCCGCTCTGCAGAACGCGGCGTCCATCGCGGCGCTGTTCCTCACCACCGAGGCCGTCATCGCCGAGAAGCCGGAGAAGGAGAAGGCTCCCGCGATGCCCGGTGGCGGCGGAGACATGGACTTCTAAGTCCGGTCGTCCGACTCGCAACACCTTTTAAGAGGGTGGCTCCGAACCCGGAGCCACCCTTTTGATCTTTCAGCGGAGCCGAGCGGGGAGTTCCTCGGCGTGCACGACGGTGAGCGAGGTCACCGCCCGGGTGAGGACGACGTACAGGCGGGCGAGCCCGGCCCGCGCGGTCTCGGTCCCCTCCCCGGTGAGCGCACGCTCCGCGTCGACGATCCGGGCGGGCTCGGCCACGACCACATGGTCGTACTCCAGGCCCTTGGCCAGGGTCGCCGGCACGAGCGCCAGGCGGTGGTCCCCGCCGTCGGCGTCGATCACAAGATGCTCCAGCCCGGCGTCGGTCAGCGCCGCGGACAGCTCCGGGATCGCGGGGTCGGCGGCGATCAGCCCGACGGACCCGGGCAGGCGGATCCGGTCCCGTACCGCCGCGAGCACCTCCTCGACGAGGACGGGCGTCCGCCGTACCCGCAGCGAACCCGCCCCGGGCCGCAGGGATCGGGGCGGGGCCAGGGTCGGGGCGATGGCGGGAAGAAGCCGGGTGGCGAAATCGAGCACCTCGCGCGGCACCCGGAAACCGAGGACGAGCTCGGTGACCGCGCCGTCCCGGCCCAGGTGCCGCAGCACGTCGGTCCAGGACCGCGCCGACCAGGGGGTGGTGCCCTGGGCGAGGTCGCCGAGAACGGTCGCCGACCCGTTCGCGCAGCGCCGCCCTAGTGCCCTGAGCTGCATCGCGGAGAGGTCCTGCGCCTCGTCCACGATGAGGTGACCGAGGGAGGCGGGCCGGTCCATCAGGCCGGCGAGTTCGTCCAGGAGCGCGGCGTCGGCCGCACTCCACCGGGCGGCGCGAAAGGAGCGGTACCGCGGCACGCCGGGCTTCCGTTCCGGCCAGACCAGGGTGTTCTGTTCCTCCGCGTCCAAGACGCCCTTGGCGGCCCGGGCGAGGAACTCCCGGTCGCCGAGCACGCGGAAGAGCACCTGTCCCGGGGTGAGTTTGGGCCAGACCCGGTCGATGAGCGCCTTCACCGGCTTGGACCTGGCCACGGCGTCCTGAACCCGGTCGTCGGGGGCTTCGCCGCGCTGTTCCATCCGGACGAGTACGGCGTGCGCGAGCCGCTGGGCGAGGCTGGTCCGGCCCGGGTTGTACCGGGTCGTGCCGCGGAGCGAGGTGACGATCTCCCGTACCTCGTGGTCGGCGACCCGGTAGCGGGCGGCGCCCTTGACGATCGTCAGTCCTTCCTCGGGTTTGGCCAGGTGCAGCCAGAGCGCCGTGCGGAGCACCTCGGCCATGCGGGCGTCGCCTTTGAGCGCCGCGACGGCGGGTTCCTCGGCGGTGGTGTGCGCGCCGAGCAGGCCGTCAAGGGTGGTCTGGTCCACGCGGATCTCGCCGAGTGCGGGCAGGACCGAGGAGATGTACGAGAGGAAGGCCTGGTTGGGGCCGACCACGAGCACGCCGGAGCGGCTCAGCCGCTCGCGGTGGGTGAAGAGCAGGTACGCGGCGCGGTGCAGCCCGACCGCGGTCTTGCCGGTGCCCGGCGCGCCTTGGACGCAGACGGTCTGGGCGAGGTCGGCGCGGACGATCTCGTCCTGGTCGGGCTGGATGGTCGCGACGATGTCGCGCATGGGGCCGGTGCGCGGGCGCTCGACCTCCTCGGTGAGGATCTTCGACGGCCCGAGGGAGCCGCCTCGGTCGAGTGGTTCGTCCTCGAAGGAGGTGAGTTCGCCGCCCCGGTAGCCGAATCGGCGGCGGCGTTCCAGCCCCATCGGATCGGCCGGGCTCGCCCGGTAGAAGCCCTGGGAGATCGGGGCGCGCCAGTCGATCACCAGCGGCCTGCTGTCGTGATCGTGGACGTGCCGCCGCCCGACGTGGACGGTCTTGGGAAGGTCGGCCGGGTCGCCGGCGTGGTCGAGGCGGCCGAAGAACAGGGGTGTGTCGGGGTGGTCGGCGAGAGCCGCGACCCGCTGGTCGAGCAGTGATTGGAGGACCTGCCGGGTGACCCAGTCGGCGGCGGCGTCGGCGGACAGGGCTTGGGCGTGCTCCCGCATCGTGCGCAGGGCGGCCCGCGAGGCGGTGAGATGCCGCTGTTCCGCCTGGAGGATGTCGGAGTTGTATCGCTCAGTGGGATCGGTATCCGTCAGAGGAGAAGATTCTCTAGAATTTCCGGATATGTCAGGGGCGAGACGTTGCGAGGACATGCGACAGTGACTCCTGATCTAAGACAGCGAAACCGCCAAGCCTACTCGCGTGCGGACGGTCGTGTACGGCTGCCGCTCGCGCCTTCTCGCGTGTACGGGGGGCGTCCCGGACACTCAGGAAGCGAACGATGCAGAAAAAGACTTCAAATTCTGCATACCTCGTGAAAAATCACGATCTTAGGGGTACATCAGCAACCGAGGGGGTGGGTGTAGTGATGCACTATTCAGATCGCGCCGCAGGCATCTCCTGGACCTAATCCGCGCCGATCTTTCGGGATTCGCGGCACCGGTCCGGTGAGATCCGACCCGGTTCTCCGGCACCGTCGTCGGGAGGAGACGAGTCAGGAGTCCAACACCGCGTCAGCGTCGATGATCTTGTAGGCATACCCCTGCTCGGCCAGGAACCGCTGCCGATGCGCGGCGAACTCCTGGTCGACCGTGTCCCGGGCCACCACGGCGTAGAAACGGGCACCTCGTCCGTCGGATTTGGGCCGGAGCACCCGGCCCAGCCGCTGGGCCTCCTCCTGGCGTGAGCCGAACGTGCCCGACACCTGAATGGCGACGGCGGCCTCGGGGAGGTCGATGGAGAAGTTCGCGACCTTGGAGACGACGAGGACGCCGATCTCGCCGGAGCGGAATCGGTCGAAGAGCGCCTCACGTTCGCGCACCCGGGTCTCCCCTTTGACCACCGGGGCGTCCAGCTGGGCGCCGATCTCGTCGAGCTGGTCGATGTACTGCCCGATCACCAGCACCTGCTCGCCCGCGTGCCGCCGTACCAGCGCCTCGGCCACCCGGGTCTTGGACGGGGTGGTCGCGCAGAACCGGTAGCGCTCCTCGGTTTCGGCCATCGCGTAGGCCAGCCGCTCGTCGTCGCCGAGGGTGACCCGCACCTCGACGCAGTCGGCCGGGGCGATCCAGCCCTGGTTCTCCATCTCCTTCCACGGCACGTCAAACCGTTTCGGCCCGATGAGGGAGAAGACGTCGCCTTCGCGGCCGTCCTCCCGGACCAGGGTCGCGGTCAGCCCGAGCCGGCGGCGGGCCTGGAGGTTCGCGGTCATCCGGAAGATCGGCGCGGGGAGCAGGTGCACCTCGTCGTAGAGCACCAGCCCCCAGTCCCGCGCGTCGAACAGCTCCAAGTGGCGATACTGGCCCTGCCGCTTGGTCGTCATCACCTGATAGGTGGCGATGGTGACCGGCTTGATCTCCTTCTTCGTCCCGGTGTACTCGCCGATCTCGCTCTCGGTGAGGGAGGTCCGCTTGAGCAGCTCGGTCTTCCACTGGTGCGCGGAGACGGTGTTGGTGACGAGGATGAGCGTGGTCGCCGAGGCGTGCGCCATGGCCGCCGCCCCCACGATCGTCTTGCCGGCCCCGCAGGGGAGCACGACCACCCCGGAGCCGCCGTGCCAGAACGCGCTGGCGGCGTCCCGCTGGTAGGGCCGCAGCTCCCAGTCGTCGAAGGAGAGGGAGATCGCGTGGGCCTCGCCGTCCACGTACCCGGCGAGGTCTTCGGCGGGCCAGCCCAGCTTGAGCAGCGCCTGCTTGAGCGGGCCGCGCTCGGCGGCGTGCACGACCACCGAGTCGTCGTCGATCCGCCGTCCGAGCATGGGCTGGATCTTCTTGGCCCGCAGCACCTCCTCCAGCACCGCGCGGTCGGTCGAGGTCAGCACGAGCCCGTGCACGGGGTGCTTCTCCAGCCGGAGCCGACCGTATCTGGCCATGTTGTCGGCGACGTCGACCAGGAGCGCGTGCGGTACCGGGTAGCGGCTGAACGTCAGAAGCGCGTCGACGACCTGCTCGGCGTCGTGTCCGGCGGCACGCGCGTTCCAGAGCGCGAGCGGGGTCACCCGGTAGGTGTGCACGTGCTCGGGCGCGCGCTCCAGCTCGGCGAAGGGCGCGATCGCCTTGCGGCACGCGTCCGCGTCCGGGTGGTCGACCTCAAGGAGCAGTGTCTTGTCCGATTGGACGATCAGCGGCCCGTCAGTCACGTGGTTCTCCCTCGTCCACCTCGGCCACCCCGGTGATCCGGTGGAGGGCGAAGCGGTGTACGGCGGCGCGGGTGGCATCGTAGGCGGTCAGGAAGCCGCCCTCAAGCCTGGCAGGCTCCAGGATCCGGCTCGTGGCCTGCCCTTGGGCATCCAAGTAGCCTATCCACACGCGTAGTCCCGACGAAATCGCCGCCTGAAGGGCCGCGAGCGCCTCGGCCGCGGCGGAGCGGGGGAGCCCTCCCGTCGGCGCGGGGATGGGGCGGCGTATCGCGTGCTCGGCCTCGTCCCCGGCCCGCAGGGCCCGTACGGCCGCCGCGACGAGTTCGGGACCGGGCGGGGCCGGTCGGGTCGCCCCGGGCGGGGGGACGGGCTCGCCGCGGCGGGACTCCAGCCGGCTGACGAGCAGGTCCCCGTCGAGGGATTCGGCGACCGGGGCGTAGCCCATGGAGCGCAGGGCGTCCACCAGGACGTCGCGGGAGGACCGGGAGGCGATCACGGTGGGCGCCAGGCGGCGGAGCCGGAGCACCGGCGACCTGCGGTCCGCGATCAGCTGGTCCAGGATGACCGGGTCGTCGCAGCGGATGTAGGCGGAGGCGCCGCCCACCCGGACCTGCCCGTGTCTGCGGGAGACGTCCTCGACCAGGTAGCGAAGCGGCTGCGGCACGGGGGTGCTCGAGTGCTTCTCCAGCATGCTCAGCAGGTCGGAGGCGCTCTGCCCGGCGTCCAGCGCACGCCGTACGGACTCCTCCCCGAACCGGTAGACGGTGGCGCCGCCGGTCGACTCGACGTCGGCGGCGAGGGCGAGCGCCCGCCCCAGCTCGGTGGTGAGCGGACCGGGGGCGACCGCGGTGAGGTCGGCCTGGAGGAGCACGTGCTCGACGGGCTCGGGGAGGAGGGGGGCGAGGACGGCGGCCGCGTCCGATTCGGCGAGCAGGGCACGGCCGTGCCCGGAGAGCCCGCCCAGCCCGGTCACCCCCAGCTGCTCGGCTTCGCGCAGGGTGAACTCGATCATCTGGTCGCGGCGGGGGTCCCGATGGCGGGGATGCTCCCAGGAGATGCGCTCGTGGAGCGACTCGGCGGTGGGGACGACCCCGTGATCCGCGGCGGCGAGCGCGCGGAGGGCGACGGCCCTGGTGGCCGGGGCGACCGTCCGCTGAAGCGCGGGGTGGAGGGCGTACACGGGCCGGTCGCGGTCGTCCCGCTCCCCGATCAGCGCGGGGACCCGTTCGGTCGTCAGCCAGGTGGCGGCGAGGACGGCCCAGCGCTCCGCGACGGTCCGGACGGACCAGGAGTCGTAGCCGGGGGTGGGCAGCCACTCCCCGTCGACGGTTCCGCTCGCGGCGATCAGCCCGGCGGCGTAGGCGAGCTCGATCCACAGGCCGGCGGCCCAGTCGGGCACGTCCAGGAGGACCGCGGTCCTGCGCAGGTCGCGGACGCCGAGCCCCCCGGTTCTGAGCACGCCGGGCGGGTCGGCTCCCCAGAGCTCGCAGAGCTCTTCGACCGCGCGGACGGCGGTGAACGCCTGTCCCGCCGCGGTCCGGTCGATCAGCTCCGCCTCGCGCCGGCGGCCGTCCACGGCCGGAGGCCGGGCGGGGAGCGTCCGGTGGATCCGGCCGCCGCGGAGCCAGAGCCCGACCTCGCGGGGGAGCACCACGGTGTCGTCGTCGACGGCGGCGATCAGCCCGCGGGCGAGGAGCGCCTCGATCGGGGAGGAGGCGGTGGCGATCCGGACCGGGCGCATGGCGTTGCGGATCGTGCCGAGCGGCGGACCCCAGGCCAGGTTGTCCAGCGCCTCGCGGGCGGCGGGGCCGACGTCGGCCACCAGGCGGGCGACGCCGAGCGGGTCCTGCAGCATGCCGACGAGGTCGTCGTGGCCGACGTCGGCGAGGATCGTCTCCCGCCGCTCCCGCGGATAGTGGGCGAACGCCTCCTCGGCCGGCGGGCCGAGCCCGGCCGGGCGGGGGAGCGCCTGGTGGAGCCCGGGGGCGGGGCGGAGGGCGTCGTCCTCGCTGTAGACCAGGGCCCAGGTCCCGAGCCGTCCCAGGGCGGCGTCGAGGGCGTCGCCGACGGGTTCGCCGCCGGTGCGCAGCGAGGCGGCCAGGTCGGTACGGGAGAGCGGGGAGGGCAGGACGAGCAGGGCTTCGAGCACGGCGATGGAGAACGCGTCCAGCCGGTCCAGGGCGCGGTCGAGGGCGGACCGGGAGGCGGCGCGGGCGGCGAGGGCGTTCAGATGGGTGGGGACCGGAGTGATGAGTTCCGGACGTGCGGCGACGAGGGCGCACAGGTCGTCGTCGGTGCGTCCTCGCAACCAGGTGGCGAAGTCCGTTTCCATCTCCGCAAGCCTAAGCGGGCTTATCACACGCCACTGTCGCCCATGATGACTTATTCACCTACGGTCCCTACCTCGACGGCGGTCTCCACCCCGGCGGCGCGCGCCTGGCCGAGCAGTCCCAGGGCCAGGCTCACCCAGGCGGCGACGAAGCGCTCGGCCTCCACCCGGCCGGGGGGTTCGGTCACCGTCTCCTGGAACATCCAGTAGTGCACCACCGACCCGCCGAGCACCGCGCTGATCGCCTGCCAGTCCGCCTCGACCTCGGAGTACTCCGGCTGGGCCTTGAACCAGGCCGCCATCGCATCGTACATCGGCTGGAGCATGCCCTCCCTGATGATCTCGACCAGCTCGGGGAACCGGCCGAGATCGCGGAAGAGGACTTGGTTGATCTTGCGGTGCCGCACCATCGCGGCGAGGCCGTCCTCGCAGATACGGCGGAGCCGGGACTCCAGGGTGCCGTCCGATTCACCCCTTGCCGCGCAGACGGCGTGCAGGCCTTCTGCATGGGCCGTATGGGCGTCTATCACCGCGACGAGCACTTCGTATTTCGAACGAAAGTGGCGATAGAGCCCGCCCGCGCCCGGGGAAAGGCCGGAGGCGGCTTCGATGTCGGCCACCGAAGTCACCCAGTAGCCCCGCTCGGCAAAGAGCCGGAGCGCCTCCGTGAGGATCCGCTCAGGCGACGATTTGGTCATATGTTCGTACTCTAATCAGGAGGGTGTCCCACTTGTGGTGGTGAGGAATAGGTGGTCGGGTAGGCGCCGGACAGCCACATCAGGACGTAAACTGTATTCCCCTTGCTATTACGGGTACTTTTGGTGCTGAGCTGTGGTCGCTGGACACTCTGTGGGGAATTAACCTTGCTTCCAACATTCACGACGGTCTGAACGAGGTCACCCCTGTGCCGAGTGGCAAGGTCAAGTGGTATGACGCCGACAAGGGTTTCGGCTTCCTCACCCGCGATGACGGCGGTGAGGTCTTCGTGCATTCCTCCGCACTGCCGAGCGGCGTGGAGTCCCTCAAACCCGGGCAGCGGGTTGAGTTCGGCGTGGCCGAGGGGCGCCGTGGGCAGCAGGCCCTCTCGCTGCGCGTCCTGGAGCAACCCCCGACGCTGGCCAAGGCGCCCAAGGCCAAGGTCAAGCGGAAGAGCACCGACGAGATGGTCGTCATCGTCGAAGATCTGATCAAACTCCTGGACGGCATCTCCAACGCCTACCAGCGGGGCAAACACCCCGATCCCAAGGACGCCAAGAAGGTCGCCGCGGTGCTTCGCGCCGTCGCCGACGACCTCGACGCCTGAGCCGGTCCGCCGATCACTCGTTCCCCGCCCAGGTGGGATTGGGGAGCGGCCGGGTGTGCCCGTCACGGGAGGGGTCCGGGGCGACCGGACCGGGTTCGGTGACCGCGTCCGGTGACACCGGGTGCCGCCGAGGCTCCCGTCCCGTCGGCTTCTCCCGTTCCGGTACGGCCTGCGGCGGCTCGGGCACCACGTCGGGTACGGCCACGGCCTGGCCGCGGCGCGGCTCGCGTTCGCCGGCCCGGGTACGGCGCACGCGCCGGACGAGCAGCAGGACCAGGGTCCCGCCGAGCCCCACGGCCATGGTCAGCAGCCCGGGGGTCCCGTCGGGCAGGAGGGAGAGCCCGAGCCCGAGCAGCCCGCCGAACACCCAGGCGATCTGGAGCAGCGCCTCGGAGACCCCGAAGGTCGACGAGCGGACCTCTTCCATGATCTCTCGTTGCACGATCGCGTCGAGCGCGACCTTGGCCAGCGACTGGGCGACGGCTCCGGCGAGGGCGACGATGAGCGCGGCCACCAGGCCGAACGTGAGCCCGGTGACGGTCGCGACGACGGTCGCGGCGCCCAGCGTGGTCAGCACGATCACATGGGGGGCGTGGGAGCGGAACCAGGAGCCGACCGCGGTGCCGAAGACGGCGCCGAGTCCCGCCGCCGCGGCGAGCAGGGCCAGCGTGATCTTGGGATCCAGCCCCGGGAGGTGACCCTCCTGAACAAGAAAGAGCATGAATAGCAGCAAAAATCCGGAAAAGACGCGGAGTGCGGCGTTGGCCCGCATGGCTTCGCCGACGACCGGCCCGAGGTTGAGCATCGTCCGCCACCGCCCGCGTCCGTCCGGGGCCGGGGGCTCGGCGTCGGGGGCGTCCACATGGCGCGGCAGCCGTACCGCGAACACGCCCGCGGCGATGAAGACCGCCATCGCGATCCGCAGCACCCAGTCCGGCCCGATCAGGGCCGAGAGCCCGATGGAGAGCGGCGCCGCGACCCCCGCGGCGACCAGGGCCGCCAGTCCCACCCGGGAGTTGGCGGTGACCAGCGGGATCTCGGCGGGCAGCACGCTCGGCATGATCGCGGCCCGGGAGACGTTGAACGCCTTGGACAGGACGAGTACGGCGAACGCCGCGGGGAACAGCGCCACCACGTCGTTGTGCTGGACGGCGGCGGCCATCCCCCAGCAGAGCAGACCCCGGGCGATCAGGGTGCCCGCCATGACGAACCGGCGACCGGACCTGAGCCGGTCGAGCGCCGGACCGACGAACGGTGCGACGAACGCGAACGGCGCCATGGTGATCAGCAGGTAGAGCGCCACCTGCCCCCTGGCCTCGTCCACGGGCAGCCCGAACAGGAGCGTTCCCGCGAGTGCCAGGGTGACCAGGGCGTCACCCGCGCTGTGCACCGCGGTCAGCTCGATCAGCCGCCCCAGCCCGGTGCGGCCCGCGCCGCCGGCATGGGTGACTCGCCGCGTGGCCCGTCCCACCTTGACGGTGGCGCCGACGGTCGTCTTCCCCGCGGAGCGGCTGGCGTTAGCAGTGGATCTGCCAATTCTTGTTATGATTTGGATCGTGGAGACGGCCCCCGCTCTCACCCGATCCCACGCACTCATGCCTCCTAGTCTTACCTCCAGGGCCGAACAGTTTGCGCCTTGGGTGCGCGCAGCGGTTGGGATAGGTGAGAATTAACAGGTGAGCCGCACTCGTACCCGCACAATCCCCATCGATCAGGCGTGCGCGTCCGCCGTCGACCTCGCGCGCGCCTCGGCCGAGGAACTGGCCTGGCCGAACGAGGTCGGGGAACACCTGGGCCTGGACGGTGAGGGCGATCGCGTGGTCACCCACTACTTCGCCTGTACCGATCGCGCGTACCGGGGCTGGCGGTGGGCCGTCACCGTGACCCGCGCCGCCCGGGCGAAGAACGTGACGGTGAGCGAGAGCGTGCTCCTTCCGGGCGGCGGGTCGCTGCTGGCTCCGGCGTGGGTGCCGTGGAGCGAGCGGCTGCTCCCCGGCGACCTGGGCGTCGGCGATCTCCTGCCCACCTCGGCCGACGACGATCGGCTGGCGCCGGGGTTCACCGACACCGCCGAAGACGGCGATCAGCAGATGTTCTTCGAGTACGGCCTCGGCCGGGCCCGGGTGCTCTCGGCCATCGGCCGGGATCGCGCGGTGCGGCGCTGGCACGCCGGGGAGGCGGGCCCGCACACCCCGATCGCGCGGACGGCTCCGGCGCAGTGCTCGACCTGCGGCTTCTACTGGCCCCTCGCCGGATCCCTGCGGCTGGGTTTCGGCGTGTGCGCCAACGAGTACGCCCCGGACGACGGCCGGGTGGTCTCGGCCGACCACGGCTGCGGCGCGCACTCCGAGGCGGTGGTGATCATGCCGACCCCGGAACACACGACCCCCATTCTCGATGACCACGACCTCGGCTACGACCTGGTCAGCCAGGACGCCGGCGGTTCGGTCGATGGCGCTGGATTTGAGCCTCTTGGACATTCCTGACCCTTTTGCCACTTCTAACCTTCGGGAGCGGGTGCTCACCTCGTGGGCGGCCTCTCCCGCCCGTTTCCGGGAGGACGCGAACGCCGAGGAGGACTACGCGCTGGGTGGCTACCGCCACCGCCTCGTCGTCGAGCTCGCGCAGAACGCCGCGGATGCGGCCCGCCGGGCCGGTGTGCCCGGCCACATCAGATTCACCCTCACGGGCGGCGTGCTTGAAGCCGTCAACACCGGGGCCAAGCTGGACGCGGCCGGAGTCGAGGCGCTCTCCACCCTGAGGGCCTCCGACAAGCGGGACGAGGCGTCGGTCGGTCGATTCGGCGTCGGATTCGCCGCCGTGGTCGCGGTGAGCGACGAACCGTCCATCGCCTCCGCCGACGGGGTTCGCTGGTCCCGGAGCGAGGCGGCCGAACTGGTCGCGGCCCGGCCGGAACTCGCCGTGGAGCTGGCCCGCAGGGAGGGCCACATCCCGCTCCTGCGGCTGCCGTTCCCCGCCTCCGTCGCGGTCCCCGAGGGGTTCGACACGATCGTCCGGCTTCCGCTGCGGGACGAGGCCGCCGAGGCCGCGGTACGCGGCATGCTCGCCGAGGTCGGCCCCGGCCTGCTGCTCGCCCTCCCCGACCTGGCGCACGTCGAGATCGAGGTGGACGGCGAGCGCCGCGTCGTCGAGCGCGGGCGCTGGCAGATCTTCACGGCCTCGGGGGAGATCTCCGCGGACCTGCTCGCCGACCGCCCCACCGAGGAGCGGGCGCGGCGGAGCTGGCAGATCCGCTGGGCGATCCCGGTGGACGAGGCCGGCGACCCGACGGCCCTGCCGTCCGCCGTGCCGCCCGTCGTGCACGCCCCGACCCCGAGCGGCGAGCCCCTCGGCCTCCCGGCGTTGCTGATCGCCTCGCTGCCGCTCGCCCCCGACCGCCGGCAGGTCGCCCCGGGCCCGCTCACCGACTTCCTGATCGAACAGGCGGCGGTGCTCTACGTCGACGCGCTGACCGCGCTCCCGTCCACCCCCCGGCTGCTGAAGCTGGTCCCGGGACACCTGGGCGCCGGTGAGATCGACGCGGCGCTCCGCCGGGAGATCCTCACCAGGCTGCCGCAGGCCCGGCTGCTCCCCGGCGACCTCGCCGGGCGCGACGCGGTCGTGGTGGACGGCACGCCCGAGCTGATCGGCCTCGTCCGCGAGGTCGTCCCCGGGCTGCTGCCGTGGGGCTGGCCGTTCCGCGACCCGGCACTCGGCCGGCTCGGCGTCAGCCGTACCGAACTCTCCGAGGTCATCGACCTGATCGCCGGACTGCGGCGGCCCGCGTCGTGGTGGCGGTCCCTGTACGACGCCCTCGCGGGCGCGGACCCCGAGGCGGTCGCCGCGGTACCCGTGCCGCTCACCGACGGCCGGGTCGTCCGCGGGCCGCGCGGTGCCCTCATCCTCTCCGCCGAGTCCGGCGGGGTGGACCCGGAGGCCCTGGCCCCGCTCGGCCTGCGCATCGTCGACCCCGAGGCGGCGCATCCGCTGCTGGAACGGCTGGGCGCGGCCCAGGCCACGCCGAGGACCGTCCTCGTCAACCCGATCACCCGGGCCCAGGTGGAGGGCTCCCTGGACTCCGGGGACCCGGTCGCCGAGGCGGTGCTTCCCCTGGTGGCCGCGGCCGGGCTCCGCCCCGGCGAGGAGCCCTGGCTGGCCGACCTGGCCCTGCCCGACGCCGACGGGGAGCCCACGGCCGCCGGCGAGCTGCTGCTGCCCGGCGGCGAACTCGACGGGCTGCTCGACCGGGACGCCCCGTTCGGGCTCGTCGACGCCTCCTACGTCGAGCGGTACGGCGTGGACGCGCTCGTCGCGGTCGGGGTGCTCGACGGCTTCGCGGTCGTCCGCGACGAGGACGTCCTGCTCGATCCGCACGACTGCGACCACGATCTCGACCTGGAAGAGGAGTGGCTGGAGACCATCACCCTCAAGGAGGACGACCCGCCGCTCTGCCGTGACTTTCTCGCCGTCCGCGACCTGGAGTACGTGGCGGACTGGCCGGCCGCGCTGGAGCTCCTCGCCAAGCCGCCGCTGCGGGCCGCGCTCACCCCGGTCCAGCCCGACGTGCCCTCCTACACCGCGTGGTGGCTCCGCAACCACCCGGTGCTGGACGGCCGACGCCCCGACTCCCTCCGCCTGCCGTCCGGTGACCCGCTCCTCGCGGGACTGTACGGCGAGGCGACGGGGATACCGGAGTGGTTCGCCGGCCTGATCGGGGTGCGCACCTCCCTCGCCGACCTGCTGGCCGAGGTGGACGGCCCGGCCGAACTGCTGGACCGCCTCGGCGACGACTCCCTGGTCGTGACCCGGGATCAGCTCCGGGCGATCTGGACGGCGCTGGCCGCGATCGACCCGGCCCGGATCTCCCCGCCCACTCTGGTCCGCTGCGTCCACGACGGCCAGGTGATCGTCGCCCCGGCCACCGACGCGGTGGTGGTGGAGGCGCCCGACCTGCTCCCGCTGCTCGACGCCTACGGACTGGTGCTCGCCTCGTTCGACCACGCGGAGACCCTGTCGGAGATGCTGGACCTCCCGCTCGCCGGGGAGGCGGTGGCCGCGGAGATCTCCTCCTCCGGTGTCACCCGGCCCGTCCCGGAGGTCGTACGGCTCCTGCTGCCCGAGGCTCCCGCGGAGTACGTCGAGCACTCGCCCCTGCTCGTGGACGACGTGTCCGTGCCGTGGCGGTTCGCGGAGGGTGTGGTGCACGCCTGCGGGGACGAGGGTTTGGCCAGGGGGCTGGCCTGGGCGTGCGGGCGCTGGAACATGCGCCTGCCCGTCGCGGCGCTCCTGCGCGACCCGGCCGGTGCCTCCGCGCTGCTGGCCGAGGCCGACCTGGACCACTGACGCCGCGGCTCCGGCGGGGCGGGCTCGCAGGGCTCAGCCTCGCCGGGGGCGTTCACTCTAGGCTTTCGGGGTTTTCCGATCGCGGCGTCTGACGTACAGGAGTCCGAAGAAGCCGAGGGCGATGCCGGTGGCGCAGGTCCAGATCCACCAGCGGTGGGTGTGGTCGAGGTCCGCGGCGAGGAGGACGAGGAGGGCGACCGACCAGAGGGCGATCCCCACGGTGATCGCGCGCACGTCGTTGGTCTTCAGTGGCGGTGGATCGGGTAGACGTGGCTGTTTCACGCTTCTCAGCGTAGTGACGGCAAGCCGGGGCCGTGTGCCGACCAAGGGGTCTCATCGGACTTGCCCCCCAAACCCAACAATCCGGACATATCGTGTAAAATCTGACAGTCAACTGGATGTCGGGTTCATAACGACTTCTTTCCTTCGCCAAACTTCTCTTGGAATCTGTGCTGGTGAGTGACACCAAGACCCCTCCACGCTCCGGCCTAGACCGGTTCTTCATGATCTCCCAGCGGAGATCGACAGTGGCCCAAGAGGTACGGGGCGGAATCGCCACGTTCTTCACGATGGCCTACATCGTCGTCCTCAACCCCATCATCATCGGCACGGTCGCCGACAAGACCGGGCAGTACCTCGGCGACGGCGCCGTACCGAACCTGCCGCTGGTGGCGGCGGCCACCGCGTTCGTCGCGGGAGTCATGACGATCGCCATGGGTTTGGTGGGACGAGTCCCCTTCGGCATGGCCGCCGGACTCGGTCTCAACGCCTTCGTCGCCTTCGGCATCGCGAGCCAGATGTCCTGGGAAGACGCGATGGGCCTGGTCGTCCTTGAGGGCATCGTCATCGGAATCCTGGTGATCACCGGATTCCGGGTCGCCGTCTTCAACGCGATCCCGCCTCAGCTGAAGACGGCGATCAGCGTGGGGATCGGGTTGTTCATCACGTTGATCGGCTTCGTCCAGGCCGGGTTCGTCCGGCCGAGCGCCGCCGGTCCGCCGCTCAAGCTGGGTGAGCTCGGCAACGGGTCGCTCACCGGCTGGCCCACCCTCGTCTTCGTCCTCGGCCTGCTCGCCACGGTCTTCATGATCGCCCGCAAGGTCAAGGGCGGCATCCTGATCGGCATCGTCGGCACCACGATCCTCGCGGTGGTCGTCGAAGCGATCGCCAAGCTGGGGGTGAAGACCCCGGACGGCAAGAACCCGGACAGCTGGGGGCTGAACGCGCCCAAGCTTCCGGAGAGCGTGATCGACTCGCCCGACCTCTCGCTGCTGGGACAGTTCAGTCTGTTCGGGGCCTTCGACGCGGGCAAGGTCGGCGTGGTCGCCGCCCTGCTCCTGGTGTTCACCCTGATGCTCGCCGACTTCTTCGACACGATGGGCACCATCGTGGGGGTGGGCTCGCAGGCCGGCCTGGTGAAGAAGGACGGCACGATGGACCGGACGCGGGAGATCCTGCTCGTGGACTCGGTCGCGGCCGCGGCGGGCGGCGCCGGGTCGGTCTCCTCGAACACGACCTACGTCGAGTCCGCCTCAGGCGTCGGAGAGGGCGCTCGGACCGGTCTGGCCAGCGTGGTCACCGGTGTGCTCTTCCTCCTCGCGATGTTCTTCGCGCCGCTCACCGAAATGGTGCCCTCGGAGGCCGCGGCGCCCGCTCTGGTGGTCGTGGGCTTCCTGATGATGAGCCAGATCCGTGAGATCGACTTCTCCGACTACGAGGCGGCGATCCCGGCGTTCCTCACGATCGTGCTCATGCCCTTCACCTACTCGATCACCGCGGGAATCGGCGCGGGCTTCGTCTCCTATGTGGTGATCAAGGCGCTGCGCGGCAAAGCCCGTACCGTCCATCCGCTGTTGTGGCTGGTCGCGGCGTTGTTCGTGATCTATTTCACCCTCGAACCGTTCAAGGGGCTGCTGGGTCTCTAGGCGGTCGGCAAAGGCCCGGGCACCCCGCCCGGGCCTTTGTCGTTTGATTTTCATCGAGAACGGGAATAGACCCCCGCCAGCAGATAGTTAGCCTAGGTAATGAGTCATGCAAACGATGCCCACGAACCCCCGCTCCGACGCCGAACTGGCCTCCGCCCTGCGCATGTCCCTAGCCCGGCTAACCCGCCGGTTGCGGAAACAGACCGCGGTCGGAGCGCTCACCCCCACCCAGCTCGCGACCCTCGCCACCGTCGACCGTCACTCCGGTATCACCCCTGGAGAACTGGCCGAACAGGAGAAGGTGCAACCGCCCTCGATGACCCGCGTGATCGTGGCACTCGAGGAGCTCGGCCTGCTCCAGCGCGGCCCGCACCCCCGGGACCGGCGGCAGGTGAGCCTCACGCTGACCGATCAGGGCAAGGAGCTGCTGAAGGCGGAGCGGCGGGGCCGGGAGGCGTGGCTGGCGCAACGCCTGAAGGAGCTGACCCGCGAGGAGCGGGCGATTCTCCGGCAGGCGGCGCCGATCCTGGAGCGGCTCAGCAAAATGTAGGGATCTTCCGGTCGCTGCGGAACCGGAACTACCGGCTCTTCGCCTCCGGTCAGGTCGTCTCCAACGCCGGAACCTGGATGCAGCGGGTCGGCCAGGACTGGCTCGTCCTGGAACTCAGCGGCGGCAGCGGTGTGGCGCTCGGTCTCACCACCGCGCTCCAGTTCACCCCGATGCTGCTCTTCGGCCTCTGGGGCGGCGTGCTTGCCGACCGGTACCCCAAACGGCGGCTGATGTTCATCACCCAGTCGGTGATGGGCACCCTCGCCCTGATCCTCGCGGTGCTCACCCTCACCGGTGTGGCACAGGTGTGGCACGTGTGCGTGCTCGCCCTCGCGCTCGGGCTCGCCTCCGTCGTCGACATCCCCGCCCGGCAGACCTTCGTGGTGGAGATGGTCGGCAGGCGGGACCTCCCCAACGCCATCGCCCTCAACAGCTCGATCTTCAACCTGGCCCGGGTCGTGGGCCCCGCGCTCGCCGGGATGCTGATCTACTGGCTGGGCGGGACGGGACCGGTCTTCCTCCTCAACGCCGGGTCGTTCGCCGCGGTGCTGCTCAGCCTCTGGCTGATCCGCCCCGCCGAGCTGCGCACCCCGGATCCGGTCCCGCGGTCCAAGGGGCAGCTGCGCGCGGGCCTGCGCTACGTGCGGGACCGGCCGGACTTGCTCATGCCGATCCTGCTCGTCGCCTTCGTCGCGACCTTCGGGATGAACTTCTCGATGACCACGGCGCTGATGGCCAAGGAGGTCTTCGGCTCCGGCGCCGACACCTTCGGGATCGCCTCCAGCGCCTTCGCGGTCGGCGCGCTCGCCGGGTCGCTGCTCGCCGCTCGCCGGGTACGGCCCAGTCCGCGGATGCTCATCGTGGCCGCGACCGCGTTCGGCGTCCTGGAGATCGTCACCGGTTTCGCGCCCACCTTCTGGTCCTTCCTGCTGTTGCTGATCCCCACCGGTATGGCGCTGCTCACGGTCAACACCGCGGCCAACGCCATCGTCCAGCTGGGCAGCGCGCCGGAGATGCGCGGCCGGGTGATGGGGCTGTACGTCCTGGTCTTCACCGGCGGCACCCCGCTCGGCTCCCCACTCGTCGGCTGGGTGTCCGAGCTGTTCGGCGCCCGCGCCGGTGTGATCCTCGGCGGCGCCGCCTCCCTCCTCGGCGTCGGCATCGCCCTGCTGCTCACCCGGATGATCTCCAAGCGTTCAGCGCGCCTCCCCGGGCAGGAGCCCGCCCCGCGCACCGCGTGACTCCTGGGCGGTTCCCCCTGAGGGGAGCCGACTCGGTCCGGTGACCGACGGTTTCGCCGTGATACGCCCTAGACACCCTGGGACCGCTGGTTCCGCGGTATCGGCTCCCGTGCGCCGGAGCGGACCTTGGGTCGTACCGGACGCACCGCGCCACCGGTGCGGCTTGCTGTCGCCGACGGGCTTGATCCCCGCAAAGCGTCGCGGCGGCTCCCCATGTCGTCGACGGTTTCGTTGTCGTTGACCTAGGCCGTGCGCGGACCCGGGGCAGGCCGCCCCGACGGCCGTCGCCACGACCGTCGTGCGGTTGCCCCGGGGCCGGGTGGCTGGGATCGGTCGGCGATCCTCTCCGCATCGACGTGGAAGATGCGCCGCGGCACCGGATGGGACGCGAGGTGCGGGGGTCAGGCGATCAGCGCCGCGTCCATCCCTTTGAGCACCATTTCCCAGGCGTGGACTGTTCCGTAGACGTTGATGAAATCGTCCATGTGCTGCCGGTTGTAGAAGATCGAGCGCACCTCCATGCGGGTGCCGCCACCACGCGCGGTGAGCTGCACGGCGATGGTGGCGGTCGGAAAGCCGTCGAGCCGCGAGCCGTCCGCGTTGGCCAGGCCGTCGATGTAGGAGAGGGACGTGGGGGCGGTGGCGTGGATGACACGCAGCAGCGCGAGCCCGGACTGCCCGCCCGGGGCGGTCATGGAGTAAACGATGTCGCCGGCGGTGGTCAACTCATGCCGCTGCACGCTTCCCGTGAAGGGCGCCGGAATCAACCAACGTGCCAGTTTGCGTGGGTCCGCCCATAGCTGCCAGGCCTGCTCGGGGGTGGCGTTGAGGTCGACGGTCAGGGTGAGGAGGAGGCGAGCGGGGTCGACCTGGGTGCTTGTCAGGCTCATCGGTGGGGTCCTTTCGTCAGACTGGGCTTATGTGGGCCGGACTCCTGTCGCGAGGGGCACGCGTGGGAGGTGATGACGACAGGCACGCGGCTCAGCCGTAGACGAGGACACTGACCATCTGCTCGCCGAGCTTTCTCAGGTTCTCGTAGTAGTTCGTGTCCAGGGCCTTCTGCATCTGCGCCGCGGAGTCGAAGACCGCATGCACGGTCACTCTGCTCTGGGGGTACGAGGCCGAGGTGGAGATGACCACGAGGTCCAGGTAGTACGTGACGGTCGGGAGGCTGGTGTCCAGCGTGCCCTCCGCGTTGGCGTGGCCGTCGATGTAGACGAGCGACTTCTGGTGGACGGCCGAGACGACCCGCCACGCGCCTCGTCGCACTTTCCCGTCCGGAGTGTGCACGGTGTAGGCGACGTTGCCGCCGGGGGTGAGGTCGTGGCGTTCCACGACCACCCCGTTGTTCGGCACCCACCAGCGCTCAAGCTTGCGCGGATTGGCCCATAGGTTCCAGATTCTGTCGGCCTCATGCCAAAGATGGGAGCCAAAGCTGGCGGTGAGGCGCTGGGAGTTTTTATCGGTGTAGACAGCGCTCAACGGTTATGCCCTTTCGTCCGGTGTTCCGTAGGTGACCGAATTCCGCCGCGGGGCAGGATTAATCCACTCCGCGACGGTGGATCTCACGTACATCGAGCACGCGCAGCACGACATCGGGGACAGTACGCATAATTCGCCCCGGTCGGCGGCGCTCACGGGCAGTCGGTTCGCCGCTGTGACATCGCGGCGACGCGCATCGGGCCGACCTCTCCCGGCCGCAGCGTCGAAGTCCCGCAAGGGGGGCGGGCTCAGCGAAGGCCGGCGTCGGCCGGCATGCGGAACAGTTGGTCAGCGGTCTTATCAACCAGTTCATCCCTGCGCTTATTTTGTAACGCGTCAGTTGCCCACTGTAAAGACGTAAATCCAATGAGAGGGCGACAAAGTTAGAGATAGGCGGGCAAGGCAAATCTGGCACCTCCTACCCCCAAATGCTCATCGAATAATTAGTCACCTCAATAGGCATTTAAACCCCCGCAAGTGCCCGAATTGGGGCATGAGCCCGCCGACATGCCCGGCGCGACGAATCACGCCGGGAGTGACCTTTCGGACATCCACCCCACCGGTTCCGCAGCGCACGGCTCAGGGCCGTTGCCCGACCGGCCGGTGCGCACCGTCGAATCGGCCCCCGAGGGCCTTCCCGTTCCGGTACGGCCTACGGCCCCGAGCCGTGCGCGCCCCGCGATGATCGCCGATCGGTACGGCCCGGGGCGGCTCCCTCCGAAAGGGGAGCCGGACGCTCCATCCGCGGCGGACGGTCCATGCGGTGACCAGGGGCTTCGCCGAGATGCGCCGCGGACGTCCTGGGACCGTCGGCCATTTCCCTGGCTCTCAGGTATCGGACTGGGTGCGACAAAAGTATGAGCCTGGTCTGGACGATGGGACGATGTGGCGCCCGTGTCCCGATTCCTAAGCTCTGCACGGTAAGCCCTGGGAGACCCCAGGGGATGACGCGCCGATCCGCCGGTGAACACGACACCGGCGGATCGGCGGTCACCGACATGGGGAAACGTGGTTCCCCGCATTCTGGGGGGCATCCGTGACGCAGGCCATTCTGGACATCCTTCAGGATGTGATGTCCTCACCCTGGATCTACCTGGGGATCTTCCTGGTGTCGGTGCTCGACGGGTTCTTCCCCGTGGTGCCCGCGGAGACGTCAGTCATCACCGCCGGGGTGTTCGCCGCCTCCACCGGGTCGCCGAACCTGGCGCTCGTCATCGTGGTGGCCGCGCTCGGCGCCTTCGCCGGCGACCACATCTCCTACACGCTCGGCCGTACCTCCAACAACCGGCTCCGCAACGGGAAACGCACCGGGAAGGTGTTCGCCTGGGCGGAGCAGGCGCTCGCCGAGCGTGGTGGGCTGGTGCTGGTCGTGGCGCGCTACATTCCGGGCGGCCGGACCGCCTGCACCCTCACCATGGGCGCGGTCGCCTATCCGCGGCACCGGTTCGCCCTTTTCGACGCCCTCGCCTGCGCCTCCTGGGCGGTCTACTCGGGCCTGATCGGCTACGTGGGCGGCGCGGCCTTCGAGCACGACCCGATCAAGGGTCTGCTGCTCGGGCTCGGCATCGCCCTGTCGATCACCGCGGTGGTCGAGGTGGTGCGGTACATCCGGCGCCGGCGCGCCCAGGCCGACGGGCGGGATGAGGAGAAGGTCCTGGTCGGTCCGCGTGACTGATGCCACCTGCGTACACGACACAAGTGAGTCGTCCACAGCGGATAGGCTCGTGTTGTGGATCGCCCCCGTCGCTGGCTCCTCCCCACCGTGCTGGCGTTGCTCGTACTCATCGTGGTGTTCGGCACCCTCGTCTCCGGCTGACCGGAGCGTGCCGGACGCCTGCCCGCGGGCGTCGTCGGCGTACCCGCTGGGACATGAGGGCATGATGTTCGCATGAGATACCGATCGGGGGTCGTGGGGCCGGCTCTGGTCCTGCTCGGTGTCATCGGGCTCGGTGTCGCCGGATCGCCGGGGGTCGCGCTGGCCGACAAGCCACGCGCCGAACGGGACCGGCTCCTGTTCACCTTCAAGGATCCACGGATCACCGAATCGAGCGGCCTCGCCGTCTCGAACCGCCACCCGGGCATCGTCTACACCCACAACGACAGCTCGGCGTCGGCGCGGTTCTTCGCGGTCGGGCCCGACGGGCGGACCCGGGCGAGCTACACCGTGGCCGGGGCGACGGCACGTGACTGGGAGGCGATGGCGGCTTCCAAGGATCCGCGGACAGGACGGTCGTACCTCTGGTTCGGCGACATCGGCGACAACCTGAAGACCTGGCAGAACATCTCCGTCTACCGGGTGGAGGAGCCGGCCGCGCTGCGCGGCGGGGTCGTCCGGGCGGTCCGTTTCCGCTTCCGTTTCCAGGACGGGCCGCGCGACGCCGAGGGGATCATGGTCCATCCGGTCACAGGTCGCCTCTACGTGGTGAGCAAGGAGTGGAACGGCGGCGTCTACGCCGCCCCGTCCCAGCTCCGCACCGACCGGGTGAACGTGCTGCGCCGGGTCGGCTCGGCGCCGCTCATGGCCACGGACGCCGCCTACGCCCGCGACGGGCGGACCTTCGTCATCCGGACCTACTTCTCCGCGTCGGTCTACAGCGCCCCGGACAAGCAGGTCGCCAAGGTGTCGATGCCGAGTCTCAAACAGTCGGAGTCGATCGCCTACTCGGCCGACGGGCGTGCGCTACTGGTCGGATCCGAGGGCGTGAACAGCCCGCTCTGGCGGGTTCCGCTCCCGGCCGAGGCGCTGCCGAAGCCCCTCGCCGGATCGCGTGAGTCCTCGGTCACGCCGTCCGACACCCCGTCCCGCAGGGCCGACGCCACTCGGCGGAGCTCCTCGGGTGAGGCGTCCGGGCCCGCGGCGTCGACCGGCGGCCTCTCCGCCGTACCCGTGGTGCTCTGGGTCTTGGTCGCCGCCTTCTCGATCGGCGTGATCGGCCTCCTCGCCCGCCGAGCCAGATGATCTTTAGGTACCGCGGACCGCCGGGATCGGCCCGGCGCAGCCCCACTTGCCCGGCGCCGGGTGATCGTTGTGCCGTCCGCACCTCCGGGGGTGCACACATGGCAAGGATCACGTGAACGGCGTACGCGGCTTCATCAGGTACCGGACTTCTCGACTGCCCTTGAAGTCCGGCCCGCTCCGGATGATCGTTGCGGTGTGCGTCTTCGGTGGGGTGCGGACGGCGCAACGATCACGTGAGCGGGGTACGGCTGTGCCGGGTCGATCCCGGCGGTGTGCCCGAGGCCCGGCCTCTGCCGCCCCTTCGGGGCCGGGGTGATCGTTGCGCTGTACGTCCCGGGTGGGGTGCGGACGGCGCAACGATCACCGGGTGGCGGGAGAGGGCTGCGCGGGGCCTTTGCCCGTCGGGTGTGGTCGGCCGGTTTCAGCAGGGGCGGCGGGCGAGGGTGTGGGCTATGTCGGCGGTGGCTTCGTGGAGGCGGCGGTAGAGGCGGTAGTTCTCCTCGTGGAGTTCGGCGGCGTCCGGGTCCGGGGTGATCTGCTCCTCGTAGGTGTTCCAGACGGTCTCGGGGGAGGCGATGCCGACGGCCCGGGCGGCGAGCAGCGCGTCGCCGTACGCCGCTCCGATCGTGTGCCGGGGGAGCAGCTGGGGGAGCCCGGCGACGTCGGAGACGATCTGCGGCCAGAGCCCGCCCCGGGTGCCGCCGCCGACGGCGACGAGCCTGCGTTCGCGCTCCCCGGCCGCCCGCATCGTCTCCAGGTTGTGGCGGAGGCCGTACCCGGTCGCCTCCAGGGTGGCCCGGTACAGGTGGGCGCGGCCGTGCCGGAGGGTGAGGCCGATCAGGGTGCCGCGGGCGTCGGGGTCGAAGAGCGGGGTGCGTTCCCCGGCGAAGTACGGAAGCATCAGCAGGCCTTCCGCGCCACGGGGGACGCCCCGGGCCTCCTCGATCAGCGTGGCGTGGCCGGTCCCGGTGAGTTCGCTCAGCCAGTCGGTGATCGCGCCCGAGGTGGCCATGCCGGCGCCGAAGTTGTAGGTGCCGGGTTCGACGCCGACGGTGCCCCACAGGTGCGGGGAGGTACGGCGGCGGCTCAGCATCTGCAGCAGGAACATCGTCGAGGCGTACATGACCATGACGTCGCCGGGTTCCCGGACGCCCACGCTCACCGACTCCGCCCAGGCGTCGATGGTCCCCGGGGTCACCGGCGTTCCTGCGGGCAGCCCGGTCTCCGCAGCCGCACGAGTCGTGATAAATCCGGCTATCTCGGTGGGCCAGAGGAGGCGGGGAAGCTCGATCCCCGGCGCGATCTCCTCGGCCCACGCGGAGATCCAGCTGTGGTCCAGGGTGTCGTAGAGCGGGGTGCACTGGCTGGCCGAATGGTGGTCGAGTACATACTCACCGGTCAGCCTGTGCACGAGAAACGATCCCGCCATCAGAAACCGCCGCGTCCGGTGCCACACCTCCGGCTCGTGTCCCCGCACCCAGGCGAGCTTGGGGCCCGCGGCCTGCGAGGTCAGCGGCGAGCCGCAGCGGCGCAGGATCTCGTCGGACCCGTACCGCCGGACGATCTCGGCGATCTCCCGGCCCGCCCGGGTGTCGACGCCGTAGAGGATCGCGGGCCGGAGCGGCACCCCGTCCGCGGTGACCGGGAGTACGCACGGTCCGAGCCCGCTCACCGCGACCGAGACCACCCGGCTCCCCGGCACCTCGCGCAGCAGCTCGGCGGCGACGGCGCGGAAGCCGTCCCACCAGACCGCCTCGGCGTCCTGCTCGGCCCAGCCCGGCTGCGGCCGGCTGACCCCGTGCGGGTGCCGGACGAGGGCGAGGATGTCGCCGTCGACCGTGGTGAGAACCCCCTTCGCCCCGGAGGTCCCGATGTCGATCCCGAGCAGCGTGTCCACACTTGATCCTCTCAGCCCGCCGGCTCGTTCCGTCAGTCGACGGAGGAGGCACCGACGATCCCTTCCCTCTGGAATCAGCCGGATGTTCTTGGGCTCAACCCAGGTTGTCCACACGGGTGAAATGTGACGTCCGATCGGTCAACCAGAAGATCACGCGGGGCGTCAGTGCATCGTCGGGGACGTCATGTTCGGTCAGTCAGAGACGAGAGAGCCAGTGGGCCAGCCTCCGTACGACGGGCACGACCCGTACCAGCAGCCGCAGTATCCGGCTGGGTACGGCTATTCACATCCTCAGCAGTACCCGGACCAGTATCCGGGCCCATATGGCTATCAGCCGCCACCACCGCCACCGCCTCGATATGTGCCGGGGACCGCGTTCTGGCTGCTTGCCGTGGCACTCCCGCTGGGTCTGCTGATGAGCTGCGCGGCGTTTTTCACCGCGGTGGGCTTCGGTGATCAGGAGGTGGTGACGAGTCCGGATCTGGCGGCGCCGGCCGCCCCCGCGCTTCCTGCGCCCATCCCTCCGGCTCCGGTCGTATCGACCTCCGATCCTGCGCCGGTCGCTCCGGCTCCGGTCGTTTCGACTTCCGATCCCGTACCCGCAGCTCCGGTTCCGGTTCTTTCCACCGCCACCACCGTGAACCCGCCTCCGCCGCCGGCAGCCCAGCCTTCCCCGCAGCCTTCGACCCGGCCGTCAACCCAGCCTCGGCAGCCTCAGCCCGCCAGAGTCGGTGCCGCTCTCACCCTCAGAGGTCGTGACCCGAATCTCCGGGTTTCGGTGACTCTTACACGCGTGATCCAGCGCGCCACCACCGACAACCAGTTCATGGCGGCAAAGGCCGGCTTTCGGCTTGTCGCGGTGGAGTTGGTTCTGCACAACATCAGCCAGGTTGTCTTGTCGGACTTGCCCCGTTTGGGGGCCGATCTGATTGATGAGCGTGGTCAGCAGTACCAGCCGACCTATGCCGATGTCACCGAGGGACAGTCCTTGCCGTCGATCACGGTCAGCCCGGGTGACAGTAGACGGGGTCTGATCGTCTTTGAGTTTCCGGAGAACGCGAAGCCAACGAAGTTCCAGTTCGAGCTGAACGGTGGTTTCGCCTCTCAGACAGGTGAGTGGGTGATCGATCCCTGACCGCTTAGGTCGTGCCCGGCGGTTGCGGGGGGAGGCGCCGAACGTAAGGCAGCGGAAAGGAGTTAGTTGGCGGGCTCGCTTTGTCAGCGGTTGCGGAGGGCGCTAATTTCGTGGAATGCGTGAATTCGTGACCCGAGGCTGCGGGTTCGCCGGGCCATCGGGTCCCCCCTCGGGGCGAGGTCCGTCGCGGCGCCGTACCGGGAAAGCCGGACCGGCATGACCACGCGCCGGATCGGGGTCATCGGGGCGGGCATCCTGGGCCTGGCGGTCGCCAGGGAGCTCACCCTGGTCCACGGCGCCGAGGTGACCGTGCTGGAGAAGGAAGGCGACATCGCCGCCCACCAGACCGGCCACAACAGCGGGGTCGTGCACGCGGGCATCTACTACGAGCCCGGCTCCCTCAAGGCCCGGCTGTGCCGCGAGGGCGTCGGGATGCTGCGCGAATACTGCGCCGAGCACGCGCTGCCGTACGACGAGGTGGGCAAGCTGGTGATCGCCTCGCGCTCCGCCGAGCGCGGCGGGCTGCGCCGCATCGCCGAGCGGGCCCGCGCCAACGGCGTCCCCGGCATCGTCGAACTCGACGCGGTCAGCCTGCGGGACGTCGAGCCGCACGCGATCGGGGTGGCGGCCGTCCACTCGCCCCACACCGCGATCACCGACTTCGCCGCCGTCGCCCGGAGCTTCGCCGAGGAGGTGGTGGCCGGGGGCGGCCGGGTGCTGCTGGGCCATCCGGTACGGGCGATGCGGGAGACCGTCTCCGGCGCCGAGTTGATCGCCGGGACGCGCCGGTTCGCCTTCGACGGGGTGATCTCCTGCGCCGGGCTCGGCAGCGACGAGGTGGCCCGGCTCACCGGACGTCAGGGAGAGCTGAGGATCATCCCGTTCCGCGGGGAGTACTACCGGCTGACCGAGTTCGCGAAGGACTACGTCAAGGGCCTGATCTACCCGGTCCCCGACCCGAGGTACCCGTTCCTCGGCGTTCACCTCACCCGCAGGATCGACGACGAGGTCCTCGTGGGGCCCAACGCGGTGATGGCGCTCGCCCGGGAGGGGTACCGCTGGGGGGTCATCCGGCCCGGTGACCTCCGGGAGATCCTCGGTTTCCCCGGTACCTGGCGCCTGGCGCGACAGCACTGGAAGACCGGGATCCACGAGGTGTACGGGTCGCTGATGAAGCGCGCCTTCCTGGCCGCCGCCCGCCGCTACGTCCCCGCGCTCCAATCCGCCGACCTGGTCCGGACCACCGGCGGGGTACGGGCACAGGCCGTCGACCGCGGTGGACGTCTCCTCGACGACTTCGCCATCGACGTACACGGGAAGATCACGCTGATCCGCAACGCCCCCTCACCCGGCGCCACCTCCAGCATGGCCATCGCCCGGCACATCGTGAACACCATCCCCAAGCTCTGATCGCGGATGCGCGCACGGTTCAGCGGGCGCGGGAACGCAACCTGTCCAGGTCGCGGATGATCACGCGTCTGCGGCCGGTTTCGATCAGGCCGCGGTCGCGAAGGGATCGGAGCGCCTTGCTCACCGCTTCCCGGGAGGCGCCGACCCAGCCCGCCAGCTCGTCCTGGGAGATCGGCAAGGAGATCCGCAATCCGGCGGGCACGCGTTCGCCGAACCGTTCCGCCAGCTCCACCAATCGGGTGGCGACCCGGCCGGTCGCGTCGGTGGCGCCGAACTCGATCCTCTTGCGGTCGGCGTCGCGCATCCGGGCCACCACGAGCCGCAGGAGCAGCAGGGTGACCCGGCCGCGGTTCTGCAGGTAGCCGGCGAAGGCGGCGACGGGAACGACGAGGCCGGAGGCGGGCTCCAGCGCGGCGACGTCCGCCGACCTCGGCTCACCGTCGATCGCGGAGAACTCGCCGAGCAGCGAGCCCGGTCCGCGGATCGCCAGGATCACCTCGACGCCGCTCTCGGTGAGGGAGCAGACCTTCACCCGGCCTTCCGTGAGGATCAGCACCGAATCCGCGGCGTCGCCCTCCCGGATGAGGGTCTCGCCGCGCTCCCAGCGCCGCCGACGTCCAAGCCGGTGCAGGTCGGCGAGCTCGTCGGGGGTGAGCTGGGCGAGGAAGCCCTCCGGTTCGGGAACGGTCATGGCAGTGCCTCCAGGACGTAGGCGTGGACCGGATGTTCCTTGCCTTTCAGGGTGAGCCGTCCCAGTGGGGTGACCGATGCCGCGCCCAGTCCCGCGTAGGTGGACGCGCCGATGACGACGGTGCCCGGCTCGGCCAAGGCCTGCAGGCGCGCCGCCACGTTGACCGCGTCACCCATGGCGTTGAAACCGCGGAGCTCGGGGCTGCCGATGTTGCCGACGAGGGCGGGGCCGGTGTTGACGCCGATGCGGAAGCGGGGGTAGTCGGGCCGCTCGGCGGCGATCTCCGCGGTGGCCCGCTGCATCGCCAGACCGGCGCGGGCGGCCCGCAGCGCGTGCCCGTGCTGTCTGGCCGGGGCGTTGAAGAGGGCGAGGAGGGCGTCCCCGACGAACTGCACGATCGTTCCGCCGTTGCCGAGGATGCAGGGGACGGCGGCGGTGTGGTAGCGGTTGAGCATCTCCACGATCTCGGCGGGGGAGACCCGTTCGGAGAAGGTGGTGAAGCCGCGCAGGTCGGCGAAGAGCGCCGTCACCTCCACCAGCCCGCCGCCGAGCGCCGCCTGTTCGGGGTCGGCGAGGAGGGCGGCGGCCACGTCGGGGGACATGTACCGGCGGAAGAGCGTGGTGAGCTCCTGGTAGAGCCGGGCGTTCTCCAAGGCGATGGAGAGCTGCCCGGCGAGCAGCACGGCGAGGGCCTGGTCCTGCCGGGTGCCGCCCACCGGGACTTCGAGGACCCCGGCCGGCTCGCCTTTGACGGTGAGGGGGTGGAGTTCGACGCCGCCGCGCACCTGGACACCGGAGAGCTCGCTCAGGCCGTACGTCCCGTTCGTCGTCTTCACCCTCCCCTGGTGCACCAGAGAGACCCGGACGTCCCCGTACGCCTGCCGTGTCCTGGTCACCGCCTCGGCGAGGAACTCCTCGGGGCTGAGCCCGACCCTGGCCCGCCAGCCGACCTCGACCAGCGCGGAGAGGCGCTCGGAGAGCTCGCGTTCGGCGGCGAGGGCCTCGCCGGCGCGGTCGAGGACCGCGGCCTGGCCTTCGGTGAGGCCGAAGCGACCGGCCAGCCGGGGGGCGACGGGCGGCCCCGGTTCCGGGCGGCGCCGCAGGTGGTCCACGACCTCCTCCAGCGCGGCGGCGTACTCCTGCCGGATCCGGCGGTGGGTGGCGGACAGGGTCACCGCGTCGAAGATCCCGGCTCCCGAGCCCTCCCGGCGGAACTGGATGAAGGCGCTGTACCCCACGAAACCGAAGGCGAACAGCAGCAGCAGGTGCCATTCCCACCAGGACAGATGCCAGTTCCGGGCGAGAACCCCGGCGATCATGGTTTCGGCGAGGAGGGCATAGGCGGTGATCAGGCTGATCAGCATCGCCGCGGGGCGTCGCCGGTGCACCAGCAGGAGCCGGAAGGCGGCCACGGCGTAGAGCGGCACGGTGAGCAGGCCGAGCCAGGTGAGCGGGGCGTCTCCGGCGGTGCCCAGCGGGGAGATCCCGGGGAGGGCGGCGATCCCCCAGCCGACCAGGAGGAGGCCGCAGGTCCGGCGGATCCAGACGAGTTTGGCGAAGTCCACCCGGCCCAGGCGGAGCGAGGAGGCGACGGCGAGGACTGCGGCCACGGCGAGCCCGACCGGCTGGGCGAGGTCGAACCCCAGGTTGGGGGTGGAGATAAGGATGCCCGGGGTGGCCAGCCCGTGCAGCAGGAAGAAGCCGGAGCTGACCAGGAAGGTGAGGGAGACCAGGAAGAGACGGGCGTCCCGGCGCCGCCGGGCCGCCTCGCCGACGGCGTAGCCGAGCACGACGTTGAGCAGGGCGACCGCGTTGATCAACCAGAAGTGGCTCGGCGGGTGCAGCCACCGGGCGTCCAGCTCCGGCCGGGAGATCAGCAGCCAGAGTCCGAGCAGCGGCAGCGACAGGTGCAGGAGCCAGACGATCGCCCGGATCGGGGTCGTCGTCGAGGGCGGGTACGGCTCACGCGGGGCCGTCCCCGCCACGTGGAGGTCGTCGGGCTCCGGCCTTCGGATGGGTCTGGTGTTCCCTCCCGCATCGGCGATGTCCGGGTTGGCCACACTGACCTCCGGGTTTCGGCTTGTGGCGCAGAGGTTCCCTTCGAGTATCGCGTTCCACGGGTGCCCAGACCAGCGATTATCGCCCTGCCGGGTGTCCGTTCCGACCTGTGTTGTGCATGTCCCAGTGGAAGGGTCCGTTCTGCTAGGAGCGGAGTCCCCAGCCCGATACCGAGTGATCGTTGCGCTGTCCGCACCCTGTTGGGGGTCCACACCACAACGATCATCTGGGGATGTACGGGTTGCGCCTATGGCTGTGGTCGGTGTCTGGTGATCGTTGTGGTGTCTGCGCCCTGGAGGGTGCGTAGAGCGCAACGATCACGGGGCGGCGTACGGGCTGTGGCTGCCGGTTCTTTCGCCTTCGACGACCCGGGATGTACGGCAAGGAACGGGCAGGAGCCCCAGAAGCGGTGGGCGGCACGCCTCGGGGTACGGTGCCGACATGAGTCCTGTGGAACCGCGGCGTCCGGGGCGAGCCCGGCTGAGCCGCGAGGAGGCCCTTCGGATCGCCGCCTCGCGGGGGGCCGAGAGTGGCTTCTTCTTCGACTTCGACGGGGTGCTCTCCCCGATCCAGAACGATCCGGCCACCTCGCAGCCGGTCCCGGGTGTCCTGAACGCGCTGGCGCAGCTGGCCGAACGCAGCCCGCGGGTGGGCATCGTCTCCGCCCGGCAGGTGGAGTTCCTGCTCACCAGGGTCGGCGAGGTGCCGGGGCTGGCGCTGTACGGCCTGTACGGCCTGGAACACGCCGTGGTCGGCGGCGAGATCACCATGAACGCCGAGGCGGTCTCCTGGATCCCGGCGATGGAGGAGCTCGTCCGGGACGCGCTGGCCGAGCTCCCCGACACGGTCAAGGTGGAGGACAAGCGACTCTCGGTGGCGCTGCACTATCGCACCGCCCCCGAGCTGCGGGGGACGGTGGAGCGCTGGGCGCGGCAGAAGGCGTCGAGCCTGGGGCTCGGCAGCCAGACCGGGCGGATGGTGGTCGAGCTCAAGCCGCCGGTCGACCGGCATAAGGGGACCGTTCTCCGGGAGGAGGTCTCCGGTCTCGCCGCGGCGTGGTTTTTCGGGGACGACGTCGCCGATATTCTCGCTTTCCGGACCCTGATGGAGATGGAGGCGGAGAATCCGGAATTCATCGGGGTCCGGGTGGCGGTGGCGAACGAGGAGACCGGTGCGGCGGTTGCGGAGGCGGCCGACTTCACGATCGACTCCCCTCGGGATCTCGTCTCGTTTATCGAGGAAATCGTCGCGCGATTAAATTAGCTGGATAAATCTGTTTATTGCTGGAAATTTGATCAGGCTCACTGCCTGAATACCATAAAGGACAGGCGCCGACCACACGCCTGTCCTTTATGGCAATTCCTGTCCTTTAGGCGAAGATTGCCGGAAGGGTTCCTTCGTAGGTGGTACGGAGCTCCGTCAGCGGGATCTCCAGCACCTCCTCCACCACCAGGCTCTCGCCACCCGTCTCGCCCAGCGCGCAGGCCGGAACACCGCGCTTGGCGCAGAGCTCGGCGAAACGGTCCCAGGAGCCAGGGCGCACCGCAACCAGGGCTCTGGCGGTGGACTCGCTGAACAACTCGGTGAACGCGTCCGCCGTCCCCGGCAGGATCACGCGGCAGCCGTACCCGCCGATCAGGCACGCTTCGGCGAGGGCGACCCCGAGTCCCCCGTCGGAGAGGTCGTGCGACCCGCTGAGCAGGCCGGAGGCGGCGGCCTCCACCAAGACCTCGGCGAGCAGGCGCTCGGACTCCAGGCGCACCGCCGGCGGGAGGCCGCCGAGGTGCCCGTGCGCGACGTGCGCCCACTCCGAGCCGCCGAACTCCGCGTCGGTCTCCCCGAGCAGGACCACCCGGGCCCCCGGCTCGGTGAACCCCGGCCGGACCCGATGCGACACGTCGTCGATCACGCCGAGCACCCCCACCACCGGGGTCGGGTTGATCGCGGTCGAGCCGGTCTGGTTGTAGAAGCTCACGTTCCCGCCGGTGACCGGGACCCCGAGCGTCTTGCACGCGTCGGCCAGGCCGCGGACCGCTTCGGCGAACTGCCACATGACCTCGGGGTCCTCGGGGGAGCCGAAGTTGAGGCAGTTGGTGACCGCGAGCGGCCGGGCGCCGCCCGTCGCGACGTTGCGGTAGGCCTCGGCCAGGGCGAGCTGCGCCCCGGCGTACGGGTCGAGCCGGGCGTACCTGCCGTTCCCGTCGGTGGCCAGCGCGATGCCGCGGGTCGTCACCCCGTCCGGGCCCGGCCCGTCTCCCGGGAGCCCCGGGACCACGTCCGCAATGCGGATCATGCCGGAATCCGCAGGGGTGGCGAGCACGGTGTTGCCCCGGACATACCTGTCGTACTGGGAGGTCACCCATTCCTTGGAGGCGATGTTCGGCGCCCCCAGCAGCTGCAGCAGGGCGGCGCGCAGGTCCGTCGGCCGGGCCAGCCGGTCCGGGGCGTCCTCGTTGAGCGCGGCCTGGGTGAGCGGCTCGCTGAACGGGCGGTCGTAGACCGGGCCCTCGTCGGCGGCGGTGCGCGGCGGCAGGTCCACGATGGTCTCGCCGTGCCAGGTCATGATCAGGCGCCCACCCCGGGCGGCCTCCTCGGGCGTGACGTCGGTGACCTCGCCGATCACGGTCGCCGGGACGTCCCACTTCCGGCAGATCTCCATGAACGCCGCGACGTTGGCCGGGGTGACCACCGCCATCATGCGCTCCTGGGACTCGCTCATGAGGATTTCCTCGGGACGCAGCGTCTCGTCCCGGAGCGGGACCGCGTCCAGCCGTACCGTCATCCCGCCGGTGCCCTTGGCGGCCAGCTCCGTGGTGGCGCAGGAGACGCCGGCCGCGCCCAGGTCCTGGATGCCGACGACCACGTCGGCGGCGAACAGCTCCAGGCAGCACTCGATCAGCAGCTTCTCCATGAAGGGGTCGCCGACCTGGACGCTGGGGCGCTTGGCCGCCGACTCCTCGTCGAAGGTCGCCGAGGCGAGCACCGAGGCCCCGCCGATGCCGTCGGGGCCGGTCCTGGCGCCGAACAGGATCACCTGGTTGCCCGGCCCGGGGGCGGTGGCGAGCTTGATCTGGTCCTTGCGCAGGACCCCGACGCAGAGGGCGTTGACCAGGGGGTTTCCGATGTAGCAGTCGTCGAAGACGACCTCGCCGCCGATGTTGGGCAGGCCCAGGCAGTTGCCGTAGAAACCGATCCCGCCCACCACGCCGGGGAGCACCCGCCGGGTGTCGGGCGCATCCGCCGGGCCGAACCGCAGGGTGTCCATGACGGCGACCGGCCGGGCGCCCATCGACATGATGTCGCGCACGATCCCGCCGACGCCGGTGGCCGCACCCTGGTGCGGCTCCACGTAGGAGGGGTGGTTGTGGGATTCGATCTTGAAGGTGACCGCCCACCCGTCGCCCACCTCGACCACGCCGGCGTTCTCCCCCATGCCGACCAGGAGCGCGTCGGAGGCGGGGGCCTTCGCCGCGAACTGCCTCAGGTGGACCTTGGAGGACTTGTACGAGCAGTGCTCGCTCCACATCACGCTGTAGATGGCGAGCTCGCTGCTGGTCGGGCGGCGCCCCAGGATCTCGCGGACGCGCAGGTACTCGTCCTGCTTCATACCGAGCTCGGCGTACGGCTGAGGCTCGTCAGGGGTCTGTTCGGCGCGCTTGACGGAGTCCGTGCTCACGATCGCGTTCCTTCTGTCCTTCCCGGGCGGGCGTTCATGCGTTGACGAGTTTTTTCAGAATCGAGGTGAAGAAACCGAGTCCGTCCGTACCGGGAGCGCCGATCAGTTCCTCGACCGCGTGTTCCGGATGGGGCATCAAACCGACGATGTTCCCGGCTTCGTTGGAGATTCCGGCGATGTCGTTCATCGCGCCGTTCGGATTCTCGCCGAGGTATCGGGCGACCACGAGTCCACCGCGTTCCAAGGCGTCCAGCGTCGCCGCGTCCGCCACGTAGCGACCCTCCCCGTGCTTGATGGGGATGACGACTTCCTGGTCTTTGGCGTAATCGCTCGTCCACGCCGTGGAGTTGTTCTCAATTCGCATGCGCTGGTCCCGGCAGACGAAGTGCAGGGTGCCGTTTCGCGGCAGGGCGCCGGGCAGCAGGTGGGCTTCGCACAGAATTTGAAAGCCGTTGCAGATGCCGAGCACGGGAAGCCCGGCCCGGGCCGCGGGGATCAACTCCGTCATCACCGGGGCGAACCGGGCGATGGCGCCGCCGCGGAGGTAGTCGCCGTAGGAGAAGCCTCCCGGCAGGACTACCGCGTCGACGGCCTTGAGATCGTGGTCGTCGTGCCAGAGCGGCACGGGAACCGCCCCGGCGAGCCCCACGGCCCGTGCGGCGTCTCGATCGTCAAGGGAGCCGGGAAAGGTGATGACGCCCACCCGGGCAGAACTCATGTGTGTCCCTCCACGCGCCTGCGCCGCGCCCCGTCTCACGTGCGGAGCGGGAGTCTGCGGCGGGTCGTCCCAGGTTATCGGGTGGCGGGTGGTGCGGGGGTCCGGGGCCGCGGAACCGGTGTGCGCACGGTGCGGACCAGGGCGATTCAGGCGCCGGATCGGGTCGCCGGGTCGGGTCGCCGGGTCAGCGGGAGGCGCCGGCGAGCTCGCGCTCCAGCAGCGGCAGCGGGGCGTCGTCCTGCCAGTCGAGTTGTTTCTTCAGCCAGACGGTGGTGCCGACCCCGGGGGTGGAGTCGAAGGTCACCTCGTCCACGACGGCCTTCATGATCTGAATGCCCCGGCCGTTCTCGGCCTCGGGCGGCGGGTAGTGGTCGGGGATTTCGGGCAGGCCCTGCCCGTGGTCGGCGACGGCCAGGACGCAGCGCCCCATGCCGACGTTGGCGATGACCTGGTAACGCAGCGTCGGACCCCCGTGCCGGACGACGTTGGCGCAGGCTTCGGACGCGGCGAGGAGGATATCGGACACGCATCCCTCGGTCACGCCCAGTGACCGCAGGGCGTCCCCCAGAACCCTGCGCACCACCGGAATTCCGATTGCCTCCCGTGGCAGCGCCAACGAGAACTCAATATCCACCGGCCCCTCCCGGCGTAGAACGGTCACGTATGGAAGGTTTCCCCGTAAGAATCGGCCTAACCGCTAAATCACGCGGTTGTTATTTACTGTTATGCAAGTTGTGGTAATGATGTTTGCTCAACGTTACATTGTGGACATTTTCTGGCGGGCTGAAGACGGCGCACGGTATTAAGATCGGCGCAGGTCACAGCGATTTCCGCGAGAGAAGGCCGGGGAATGCGTCGACGGCCTTCGGCCGGGCATCGGCCCGAAGAGTGAGCAAAATCATAGTGCGGTTTCCCCGCCCGTGGCGGCGGGGAACGCGGCCCGGGCGGCTTACTCCACGTGGAGGGTGAAGTCCTCGATGACCGGGTTCGCAAGCAGGGTCTCGGCGATCTTGCGGACCTCGGCGAGCGCGGCCTCGTCGGCGGGGCCCTCCAGCTCGACCTCGAAACGCTTGCCCTGCCGGACGCCGGTGACGCCGTCGAATCCGAGCCGGGGCAGCGCCCTGGCGATCGCCTGGCCCTGCGGGTCCAGGATCTCCGGCTTGAGCATGACGTCGACGATGACGCGCGCCACGGGTTCCTCCAGGTACGGCGAGACGGGTTCGGCAGGTAAGCGTATCGGCCTCGCGCCGCCGACCCGGCACCACACGCGGGTTCGTCCGGCCGGGGGCACGTCCGGCCCGGATTCGCCCGGGTCGCCCGGCGCGGGAGACTGGAAGGGTGAGACAGCGACCAACGGCGATTGCGGACGCAACCTGGTGTGCGGCCGGGGTGAACGGGAAGTTGAAGAGGATGACGACGGTGATCGACTCGGCGGGGGCGGGGGCCCCGTACGGGTCCGGTCCGAAGCCGCCGGGCGGGAACTCGACCGAAGGTCCGTACCATGCCGCTGCAAATCGGGCATACCCATATAGAGCTGATTTCTGCCAACATGACGGCAGACGCCGCCGTCGCTCCACCCAGAGCGGGGTCGGCGTGGAAGTCGGCCGGAACCGACGGAGACCCCGTTAGCGACGGCCCCGACGCACAGGAGCGGCACGTGACCATCGACGCCTCTCGTGGTGCTGACGCACCCCCTGAGCTTGTCCAACTGCTCACCCCAGAGGGGGAGCGGCTGGACCATCCCGACTACCACATAGAACTCACCGACGACGAGGTCAGAGGTCTCTATCGGGACCTTGTCCTGGTCCGCCGGGTGGATTTGGAGGCCGTCGCGCTGCAACGGCAGGGCGAACTCGGCATCTGGGCCTCGCTGTTGGGGCAGGAGGCGGCCCAGATCGGCTCCGGACGGGCGCTGACCGACCGGGACATGGCCTTCCCCACCTACCGGGAGCACGGTGTGGCCTGGTGCCGGAACGTCGACCCCGTCAAGCTGCTGGGACTCTTCCGCGGCGTCAACCACGGCGGCTGGGACCCCACCGAGCACAACTTCCACCTGTACACGATCGTCATCGGCAGTCAGACCCTGCACGCCACCGGTTACGCGATGGGGGTGCAGCGGGACGGGGCGGACGCCGCCGTGATCGCGTACTTCGGGGACGGGGCCACCTCGCAGGGCGACGTGAACGAGTCCTTCATCTGGGCCTCGGTGAACAACGCGCCGATCGTCTTCTTCTGCCAGAACAACCAGTGGGCGATCTCCGAGCCGCTGGAGCGGCAGACCAGGATCCCGCTCTACCGGCGGGCCTCGGGCTTCGGCTTCCCCGGCCTGCGGGTGGACGGGAACGACGTCTTCGCCTGCCTGGCCGTGACCAGGAAGGCGCTGGAGGACGCGCGGTCCGGGCAGGGGCCGACCCTGATCGAGGCGTTCACCTACCGGATGGGGGCGCACACCACCTCCGACGACCCGACCCGGTACCGGCTCGCCAGCGAGCTGGAGGCGTGGAAGCTCAAGGACCCGATCGAGCGGGTCAAGGCGTACCTCTTCAAGAACCAGATCGCCGGCCAGGACTTCTTCGACGCCGTGGACGAGGAGGCCAAGGCGCTCGGCAGGGACGTGCGGAGGCGCTGCCTGGAGATGCCGGACCCGAATCCGCTGGCGATCTTCGACCACGTCTACGCGGAGCCGCACGCGCTGATCGACGAGGAGCGGGCGCAGTACGCCGCCTACCTCTCCTCGTTCGAGGGGGAGGGTCGATGAAGACCGCGACGCTGACCATGGCGAGGTCGATCAACGAGGGGCTGCGCCGGGCCATGGAGGAGGATCCCAAGGTCCTCATCATGGGCGAGGACGTGGGCAAGCTCGGCGGGGTCTTCCGGGTCACCGACGGGCTGCAGAAGGACTTCGGCGAGGACCGGGTGATCGACACCCCGCTGGCGGAGTCCGGCATCATCGGCACCGCGATCGGCATGGCCATCCGCGGCTACCGCCCGGTCTGCGAGATCCAGTTCGACGGCTTCGTCTTCCCGGCCGCGAATCAGATCATCACCCAGCTCGCCAAGATGCCCATGCGCTCGCTCGGCGCGCTCCGGCTCCCGGTCGTGGTCCGCGTCCCCTGCGGGGGCGGCATCGGCGCGGTCGAGCACCACAGCGAGTCCCCCGAGTCGTACTTCACCCACACCGCCGGGCTGCGGGTGATGGCCTGTGCCAACCCACTCGACGCCTACACCATGATCCAGCAGGCCATCCGGCTCGACGATCCGGTGATCTTCTTCGAGCCCAAGCGCCGGTACTGGGAGAAGGCCGAGATCGACCTCGGCATGGACCTGCGCGAGGCGTGGCCGGTCGACCGGGCCAAGGTGGTCCGCGAGGGGACCGACGTGACCGTGCTCGCCTACGGTCCGATGGTCAAGACCGTGCTGGACGCGGCCGCCGCGGCCGAAGGCGAGGGCAGGTCCCTGGAGGTGGTCGACCTCCGCTCCCTCAACCCGCTGGACACCGAGACCGTCTTCCGGTCGGTGCGCAAGACCGGCCGGTGCGTCGTCGCGCACGAGGCCCCCACCTACAGCGGATTCGGTGCCGAGCTCGCGGCCCGCATCACCGAGCACTGCTTCTACTCCCTGGAGGCCCCGGTGCTGCGGGCGTGCGGTTTCTCCACCCCCTACCCGCCTTCGCGGCTGGAGGAGCACTACCTGCCCGACCTGGACAGGGTGCTGGACGCCGTCGACCGAAGCTTCGGGTGGTGAGCCGATGATCAAGGAGTTCAAGCTCCCCGACGTAGGCGAGGGCCTGACCGAGGCCGAGATCGTCAAATGGCATGTGCGCACGGGTGACACGGTCGAGATCAACCAGACGATCGTCGAGATCGAGACGGCGAAGGCGATCGTCGAGCTGCCCAGCCCGTACGAGGGTGTGGTGACCGCGCTGCACGTCGCCGAGGGGCAGACGGTCGACGTGGGCACGCCGATCATCGCCGTGGACGTCTCGGGGGGCGAGTCCGCCCCGCCGCCCGCCGCGGACACGGTCCCCGCTCCCCGGGACCGGACGCCCCCCGCCAAGGAGGAGCGGCAGCCGGTCCTCGTCGGTTACGGCGTGAAGGCCGGAGCCACCACCAGGCGTCCCCGCAAACCGGCCCCGGGGGCGCCGGCCGAGCCGGTACGGCCGATGGAGCCCGTGGCCGTCACGCCGCCGTCCGCGGTGGCACGGCCGGAACCCACCGCCGTCCAGGCGGCCGTACTCGCCAAGCCGCCGGTCCGCAAGCTCGCCAAGGACCTCGGCGTCGATCTCCGGGCGGTCGTCGGCACCGGGCCGCAGGGCAGCATCACCCGGGACGACGTCCGCGGGGCGGTGGGTCCGGCCGCCGTGCCCGCCTTCCGGCCGGGTGCCGGCCGGGAGGAGCGCATCCCGATCAAGGGCGTGCGCAGGCACACCGCGGCGGCCATGGTGGCCTCGGCGTTCACCGCCCCGCACGTCACCGAGTTCCTGCAGGTCGACGTCACCGAGACCATGGAGGCGGTACGGCGACTGCGCGGCCTCGCCGAGTTCGAGGACGTCAAGGTCTCGCCGTTGCTCCTGGTGGCGAACGCCCTGCTGGTCGCGGTAAAGCGGTACCCGATGGTCAACTCGTCCTGGGACGGGGACGACATCGTGGTCAAGCACTACGTGAACCTCGGCATCGCCGCCGCCGTGGACCGGGGCCTGGTGGTGCCCAACATCAAGGACGCGCACACCCTCTCCCTCCCCGAGCTGGCCCGCGCCCTCAACCTGCTCACCGAGACCGCGCGCGCCGGCCGTACCCAGCCCGCCGAGATGTCCGGCGGCACGATCACGATCACCAACGTCGGGGTGTTCGGGGTGGACGCCGGGACCCCGATCATCAACCCGGGGGAGGCGGCGATCCTGGCCGTCGGCCAGATCAGGAAACTGCCGTGGGTGGTGGACGACGAGATCAAACCCCGCCAGGTGTGCACCCTCGCCCTCTCCTTCGACCACCGGGTCGTGGACGGGCAGCTGGGCTCGTACGTCCTGCGGGACGTGGGGGCGATGCTGGAGGACCCGCTCCGCATGCTGGTGTGGGGCTGAACGCCTGTGCGGGGCCGAATGCTCGTGCGGGGCTGACGCCGCCCGCGTGACGTGGGCGCCGAACGCCGGTGGAACGGGCCGGGAGAGATCTTCTCCCGGCCCGTTTCTACGTTATTCATCCGGTTTTGTCCGGATGGATGCTCAGCACGCTCCGCGAAAACCTGGTGACAACCTGCTGACAGACGCCGGACGGCGATGTCTAATCGGAGAAGCTTGAGCGAGACGGGGCGGCGCCGCAACGCCGTGATCGACCGGCTGGACCGGTGGTGGCTTTGACGGCGAGTAGGGGGCCGCGCAATGCCCGACGATGCCCGACTAATCGAGATCAAGGACCGCGCGGCCTCGCGGTTTCTCGCCCTCCCCGGGGTGACCGCCGTCGGCATAGGCGGCCGGGAGCGCGCCGGACGGCCCACCGGTGAGCTGGTCATCAAAGTCTTCGTGCAGCGAAAGCGCCCTGCCGCCGAGCTCGCCGCCGGGGAGCTGATCCCGGCGTCGTTCGAGGGCGTCGGCACGGACCTGGTCGAGATGGGGGAGCAGGACCTGCTCGGCAACCCGCCGCCGCCTCCCGGCAAGCCGGAGGTGCCCGACATGGACACCGACACGGCCCGCCGGCGTCCCCTGCTCGGGGGCTGCGCGGTCATGGCCGATCTGACCTGGGTGGGCGACGGCACGCTTGCCTGTCTGCTGAAGCACCGCACCGATCCGAGCAAGGTGTACGCGCTGACCAACTGGCACATCATCGGGGACGGCGACGGCGGCGCCAGGTCCGTGGTCGGGGCGACCAAGGTCGGCCAGCCCACCAATCAGGACTCCGTCACCAAGTGCTGCTCCTCGATCGTGGGCAGGTACGCCGGGGGTGCGCTCGACACCACGCGTGACGCGGCGCTGATCCAGCTGAACCCGGGCACCGAGTGGCAGGCGGACATCCTGGACATCGGCGCGGTCCGCGGGATACACAAGATCACCCAGGCGGAGGCGGCGACCCAGACCTACCCGGTGCGCAAGCGCGGTATCCGCTCCCGGCTCACCGGGGGGACCGTCCAGGCGATCAACGCCACCACCAATGTGGCCGGGGTCAGCGTCACCAACACGATCCTGGTCAAGCCCCACCCCAACGACGGCGTTCCGGGCGGGACGCAGATCTTCTTTGCTCAGCACGGCGACTCGGGCAGCGCCCTGGTGAACGCCGCGGCCGAGGTGGTCGGGCTGGTCTTCTCCGCGGTGCTGAGGCCGGGGCAGCCGGGGCGGGGCAACGCGACGGCGGTCGCCATCGACGTGGTGATCAGCCGGTTCCAGGCGGTGGAGGGCATCCCCGTGGAGGTGGCCACCGCCGCCGTTCCCGGAATCGTCAACACCGTGCCCGGCGCCGCCGCGGTGGCGGTGCCCGCCGAGCTGGCTCAGGCCCTCGCCGGCCACCGGGCCGCCGAAGCCGTGTCGGCGCCCGCCGAAACAGCGCAGGCGCCCGCCGCCGCCCGATGGCCGCCGGGTGTTGACCCCCCGCCGCCCGCGCTCTTCGCCGGGCTCCAGCGGGACCTGGATCGCTCCACCGCCGGGCGGCACCTGATCAGGCTCTGGCTGAGTCACCAGCGTGAGCTGCTCGACCTGGTGAACCGCAACCGCCGGGTCACCGTCGCCTGGCACCGGGGTGGCGGCCCGGCGCTGTTCCAGATGTTGATCCGGATGCTGAGCCGGCCCGAGCTCGCGCTCCCGCACACCCTGGACGGCGAACCGCTGCCCGAGCGGCTGGACCGGCTGCATCAGGTGTTCGCCCGGTTCGCCAGTCCCGCGCTCCGGAGGGACCTGGATCAGGCCCGCAGGCTTCTGCCCGACCCGTCCGGGCGCACCTATCCACAGATCATCGACGCGCTCGGCGCAAGCTGATCAGGAGGCCGACGTGCCAAGCGACGAAGACATCGACGCGATCAAGAGGCGGGCCACCCCTGCGCTCCTCGCCCTTCCCGGGGTGGTCGCCGTCGGGCTCGGCAGCAAGGAGGTGGGCGGGGAGCCCACCGGCGAGCTTGTGATCAAGGTGTACGTCCGGGAGAAGCTTCCGGCCGCCCTGGTGTCGGCCGGTGAGCTCATCCCCGAACGGATCGAGGGCGTGCCCACCGATGTGATCGAATCCGGGGACATCGTGCTGCTCGCCGCCCCGACGGGTGTGATCCATCCTGAGCTGCTGGAGTACGACGACACACGTTTCCGGCCGCTGATCGGCGGGTCGCAGCTGGCGGTGGAGTCCAGCGGATACGTCGGCACCCTCGGCTGTGTGCTCCGGCACACCGCCGACACCGCCAAGCACTACGCGCTGACCAACTACCACGTGATCGCGGCACCCGACGTTCCCGCACCGGCCGTCGGCGTCACCAAGGTGGGACAGCCGGTCGGGAGCGACAGCTGCACCAAGTGCTGCAGCGACATCATCGGCCGGTACGCGGGCGGCGGGATGACGGGGGACCGGGACGAGGCCCTGGTCCAGCTGGCCCCGGGCACGGAGTGGCTCGCGGAGATCACCGAGATCGGTGTGATCAAGGGCAAGTACACGATCACACCCGCCGACGCGCAGCCGGGCACCTATCCGGTCCGCAAGCGCGGAGCCCGCACCAAGCTGACCGGAGGGAAGATCAGCTCACTGCGGGCCTCGACCACCACCGCCGACAACGTACTGATGATCACCCCCAATCCGCCGGTCCCGGCCCCCGCGCCGGGAACGATCGTCTTCTTCGCCTACGAAGGGGACTCCGGCTCCGCGCTCGTCAACGACGACGACAAGGTGGTGGGGCTGGTCTACGCCCGGACCACCCTCGGACTCGGCCTCGCCCATCCGATCGCCGGGGTGCTCGCTAGATTCGGCGCGATCGAACACCTGCCCGTGGACGTCGCCACCGCCACCGCCCCCGGCCAGGTCCAGACCGTGCCGGGAGCCGCCCTGGTCGCCGTACCGCCCGAGGCCGTGGCGGCGCTCACCGGGGCGGCGGCCGTCGGCCCGGTCTACGCCCCGGCCGCCCAGCCCTGGTTCACCGGTCCGGCCCCGCCGGGGTTCTCCTCCCTCCAGGGCGATCTGGACCGCTCGGCGACCGGGCGGTTCTTCATCACCTTCTGGCTGGAGCACCAGGAGGAGCTGCTCCGGCTGGTCAACCGCAACCGGCGGGTCACCATCGCCTGGCACCGCGGCGGTGGCGCGGCCCTCTTCCAGCTGGCCACCCGGATGATCTCGTATCCCGATCTGGCGCTTCCGCACACGCTGAACGGACAGCCGCTGGCCGAGTGCCTGGACCGGCTGCAGGAGGTGTTCACCAGGTTCGCCGGGACCCGGCTCGCGGCCGACCTGGCCAGAGCACGGGCACTCCTGCCCGATCTGCCCGGCCGCACCTATCCACAGATCATTTCGGCGCTCGAAGCCGGGTGACCCCCGACACCGTGTGAGGAGATGCCGTGGCCGAGCAAGCCGGTTCCCTGGAGCGGCTCGCCCTGGAGTTCGCCCATGTGCTGCGCCGGATCGCCGGACGGCTCAGCGACGAGAAAGCCCTGGATACCTTTGAGGAGCTGGGTGTCCGCTTCCCCGACGAGTTCCTCACCGAACCGGCCATCAGGGCCGCCCGGACCACGATCATCACGGTCACCGCCGAGCTGGACACTTTGATCGTCCGGCTGGGCGACGCGATCGAGGGTGGGGACGCCGCGGCCATGGCCGCGGCCGGACTCGCCCTGCTCACCCAGTGCGGGCGGGTCGGCGCCGCCTTCCCCGAGCTGGCCGGGGCGATCCAGAGCCGGGGACCCACCCTGCCCGGGATCACCCCTGCGCAGATCGCCGAGCTGGTCGACGGGCTGCCCGGCAAACTGACGGACCTGCTCGTCGCCGACCTGCTGGAGCTCTCCTCCGCCGCAGCGGCGGTGCTGGCGGTCTTCGGCGTGCTGGAACGGACCTTCCAGCCGGGCACCTCCCCGAGCCGCCCGCCGCATGAGCGGCTCGCCGTCCACCTGGACCGGCTCCTCCCGGCGATCACCGACCCGGCCGGGCATCTACGGGAACTGTACGGCTGGGGTACGGCGGGCTTCGACGCGCTCCGCTTCCTCACCGTGCTGGAAGGGGCGCTCGGCCGGCTTGGGCTGCCGGTGCTGCTCATCCCACCCGGGCCGGGCACCCCGCCCAGGCTGCAGATGTTCGCCCTCGACCTCACCCCCACCCCGGACGGCACCGGGCTCGCGGTGGAGGTGGTGCTTCCCGGCTCGCTCGACACCGAGTTCGAGTTCCCGGTCTCACCGCCGACCTGGACCGCGCGGATCGCCGTACACGGCGCCCTCGCCGCGGCCACCCAGGGCTCCATCCGGCCGCCCTTCCACATCGAGCTGACCCCGCCCTCCGGGCGGCTCGACGCGACCTTCACCGTCGGGCTCCGGGCGGCGCCGGACAGCCCGTTCCTGGTGCTCGGCCAGGCCGGCGGGAGTCGTCTGGAGTTCGGCGCGTTCAGCCTGGACGCCGGGGTCGCCCTCGGGTTCGACACGGCCACCGGCCGGGCCGTCGGCGGGCCGGCGCTCAAGGGCGAGGTCACCGGGGGGCGGCTCGTCATCGACGTGGGCTCCGGAGACGGGTTCATCGCCACCGTGCTCGGGGGCGCCCGGATCGAGTCCGCGTTCGACGTGGGCTTCGCCTTCGACCCCGTCACCGGCCTGCGGTTCGACGGCAGCGGCGCGCTGGAGGTCTCCCTCCCGGTCCACATCGAGCTCGGCCCGGTCGAGGTTCAGGCGATCCACCTGCTGGCCAAGATCGCGGGGCGTACGGTGCCGCTGGAGTTGTCGGCCGGTCTGTCGATCTCCCTCGGGCCGATCAAGGGCAGTGTCGACCGGCTCGGCGTCCTGGTGGAGCTCGGGTTTCCCGAAGGGGGCGGCAACCTCGGCCCCGCCGACCTGGGCTTCGCGTTCAAGCCGCCGAACGGGGTGGGTCTCTCCATCGACGTCGGGATACTCACCGGCGGCGGTTACCTGAACATCGATCCGGAGCGGGGGGAGTACTCGGGGACGCTCGAACTGGAGCTCGCCGGCTTCTTGGCGATCAAGGCGCTCGGATTGATCACCACCCGGATGCCGGACGGCTCCAAGGGGTTCTCCCTGCTCCTCGTGCTGACCGCCGAGTTCGCCGGGGGCGGGCTGCAGCTCGGGTACGGCTTCCGCCTGCTCGCGGTGGGCGGGCTCGTCGGGCTCAACCGGACCATGCGGCTGGACGCGCTGGCCGAGGGGGTGCGCAGCGGGGCGATCGAGTCGGTCATGTTCCCCACCGACGTCGTGGCCAACGCGCCCCGCATCCTCAGCGACCTGCGCGCCTTCTTCCCCCCGCAGGAGGGCCGGTTCCTGATCGGCCCGATGCTCAAGATCGGCTGGGGTACCCCCACGCTGATCAGCGTCTCGGTCGGCGTGATCATCGAGATCCCCGGCAGCATCGCGATCGTGGGCGTGCTCAAGGTCGCGCTCCCGGTGGAGGAAGCCCCGATCATCGTCCTCCAGGTGAACTTCCTCGGCGCCGTCGAGCCCGACAAGCAGCGGCTCTGGTTCTTCGCCTCGCTGTTTGAGTCCCGGGTGCTGACCATCACGATCGACGGGGAGATGGGGATCCTCATCGCCTGGGGCGACAACCCCAACCTGGTGCTCACCGTAGGCGGCTTCCACCCGTCGTACACCCCGCCGCCGCTGCCCTTCCCGGCCCCGCGCAGAGTCTCCTTCGACCTGCTCAACAGCGGCATCGGCCGGATCACCGTCTCCGGCTACTTCGCGGTGACCAGCAACACCGCGCAGTTCGGCGCACGGGCCGAGATGTACTTCGGATTCAGCGCGATCAGCCTCAAGGGCCACATCGCGTTCGACGCGCTGTTCCGGTTCTCCCCGTTCTCCTTCCTCATCCAGATCTCCGCCTCGGTCTCCCTGCGCGTGTTCGGCGTCGGCGTCTTCAGCATCAGGCTCGCCTTCAGCCTGGAGGGGCCCACCCCGTGGCGGGCCCGCGGCAGGGGTTCCATCTCGTTCTTCTTCTTCGACGTCTCCGCCGACTTCGACATCACCTGGGGAGAGGAGCGCGACACCGCCCTGCCCGCGGTGGACGTGCTGCCCATCCTCGCCGCGGAGTTCGCCAAACTCGAAGGCTGGCGGACCTTCACCCCCGGCGGCGCGGGCGCGCTGGTCAGCCTGCGGCAGCTCCCCGACAGCGAGGACGACCTGATCCTGCACCCCCTGGGAACCCTCTTCGTCCGGCAGCGCGCGGTCCCGCTCGACCTGCGGCTGGACAAGATCGGCTCACAGCGTCCGCGGGACGTGGGCCAGGTGAGCGTGACGGTCGCCGGCAGCGGGCTGATCAAACGGGCGGACGTGGACGAGCAGTTCGCGCTCGCCCAGTTCCAGGAGATGGACGACGCGGCCAAGCTCTCCCGGCGGCCGTACGAGCCCCAGCACGGGGGTGTGGAGCTGGCGGCGGACGGCGGTGCGATCGCCTCCAGCCGGGCCCTGCGGCGCAGCGCCCGCTACGAGCAGATCATCGTCGACACCGTGCCGAGCCCGGCGCCCGAGCGGTTCGTCAACTATCCGGCGGGGTTGTTCACCCACCTGCTGAACGGCAACAGCGTCAGCCGCTCGGTACTCGCCAAGAGCCAGGCCGACCGGCGTCAGCCGTTCCAGGACACGATCCGGATGTCCGGAGAACGGTTCTCGGTCGCCTCCGTCCGCGACAACATCGCCCTGGGCGAGTCGTTCGGCAGCGAGACGGCCGCCCGCGACGACCTCGCCGCCCGCGTCGCCGCCAACCCGCGGCTCGCCGGAACCCTGCACGTCATCCCCAGCGTGGAACAGAGAGTCGTGGTGAGTCCGGAATGAGCGCCTACTCGTTTCTGCCCTGGCTTCGACGTGGCATCGCCACCCGGATCACCGCCGACCCCGGCACCTCGGCCAGAGCCGGGGTGTCCGTCACACTCCGGCTCACCGGCACCCCTGTCTCCGGCGGTGCCCCGCTCACCCGCGATGTGACGCAGACGGTCCAGCTCTACGGCCCCGGCGACGTCGTGGGCGTCGACCCCAGGGCGGTCGTCCGTATCGAGCCCCGGCATCAGATCACCGACTTCGAGCCCGACTACCTCGCGCACATCGAGTTCTACGACGAGGACTTCCCGTGGCGGTACAGCCCGGCCCCGCCCGATGCGACCACCAAGCGGCTCCGCCCCTGGCTGGCCTTGATCGTCCTCCGCGAGGACGAGTTCACCGACGGCTCCGCGCCGGATCGCCCGCTTCCTTTCGTCACCCTCACCGACCTGGCCCTGCTTCCCCCGGCCGATCAGCTCGGGGCCTGGGCCCACGTCCACGTCAACCGGTCCGTCACCGGCGGTGACACCGAGGCTCCGGACGTCGCCGCCGCGCTCACCAGGCTCCAGGCGGTGCTCACCGAGAACCCCGACCTCGCCTCGTCCCGGATCGTCTGCCCGCGCCGCCTCGAATCCGACACCGTCTACCACGCGTTCCTTGTGCCCGCGTTCGAAACCGGGCGGCTCGCCGGGCTCGGACTCGACCCGGCCCGCTCACCCGGCGCGCTGCACGGGAGCTGGGTTCCCTACCAGAACCGGCCGGAGTCGCTCCGGCTCTGCCACTACCACCGCTGGCGGTTCCGGACCGGGGGCGCGGGCGACTTCGAGTCGCTGGTACGGCTGCTCAAGCCGCGGACCCTGGGCGCCCGGGTGGGCAACCGGGACATCGACGTACTTCGGCCCGGGGCCAATCTGCCCGCGATCGACGACCACGAGCTGGGCGGAGTGCTCCGGCTCGGCGGCGCGCTCAAGGTCCCCGACACCGCGCTCAGCCCGGAGGAACTCGCCGAGGCGCAGAAGTACGAGAATTGGGACCAGCCCTATCCCCACCCGTTCCAGCGGGCGCTCGCCGCGTTGATCAACCTCGCCGACGACTACGCGACGGAGACGGCTCTCACCGCCAACCAGGGTTTCCACGCGCTCGTCGCCGCGGAGCCGGGCGCGGACGTGCCGCCCGGCGGGGACCCCGATCCGCTGATCACCCCGCCGCTGTACGGCCGCTGGCACGCGCTCACCTCGCGGCTCCTGCTCGACCGGCAGGGCGCCCCCGTGGAGAACGACGACAACTGGGTCCACGAACTCAACCTCGACCCGCGCTTCCGGGTCGCCGCCGGGCTCGGCACCAAGGTGGTCCAGGCGCGGCAGGAGGAGTTCATGGCCGCCGCCTGGGCCCAGCTCGGCGAGGTACTGGAGGCGAACCGGCGGATCCGGGCCGCCCAGCTCTCCCGCGAGGTGGCCTTCGTCCTGCACTCGGCGCACCTGAGGCCGCTCGCCGAGGTCGCCCCCGGCCGGGCCCTCGCCGTCACCGCCCTCGCCCACTCCCGGCTGAACGACAGCGAGCTCACCGTGTCGTCCCGGGTGGCCGAGAGCACCGTGGCCGGCGCCCCGCTCTCCGCCGCGATGCGCCGTACCACTCGTCCCGGATCCCGGCTCATCCGCGGCCTCCCGTTCGGCGAGGAACCCCCGGAGCTGCTGCTGAGCAAGATGAACGCCGGACAGGTCCAGGCCGCCCCGCCCAAGACGGCCCCACCCGGCGTGGTCACCGTGGAGCGGCTGGACCGGGAGCTCAACCCGCCCCCACCGCCCCCGCCGCGCCTGCAGCGGCTGGTCCGGCGGTTCGCCGGGCCGTCCTCCACCGCGGACACCCCCACGGATCCGGTGGACCTGCTGCCGAAGAGCCCGGACTTCGTCGTCTCCCTCCCGGGCGAAGGGGTGACCCCGACCGCCGGCGCCCACGACAGCCCCGAGGCGATCCGGTTCAAGAACGGGCTTCGCGAGATCTACCGCGGCCTGCGGGAGGCGGCCGAGGCGGGGGCGGTCCCCGCCCGTACCGCGCTCAACCTCACCGAACTCGGCGAGCTGACCGACACCGGGCTCGACCCGGATCTGACCATCCCCCGCCGGGTGGCCGGCGGCATCTTCCTCCCCTCCCGGTTCCGGCCGTCCCCGGGGCTCGGGCTGCTCGCGGGCGGGTCCGAGCCGCTCACCGAGGTGATGGCCTACCCGGTGTTCGACGTGCCGATGTACCGGCCGCTGCTCGACCTGTCCGCCGAGTTCTTCCTGCCGAACATCAACCTCGTCCCGCAGAACAGCATCACCCTGGTCGAGACCAACCAGCGGTTCATCGAGTCCTACCTGGTCGGCCTCAACCACGAGATGGCGCGGGAACTGCTCTGGCGGGAGTACCCGACCGACCAGCGCGGCACGCCGTTCCGGCAGTTCTGGGATGTGAGCACGGTGCTGCCGAGGCCGGGGGAGCATCCCGCGCTGCGCCGGGAGCGGCTCCGCGACATCCCGCCGCTGGACCGCTGGGAACCCGACTCGGCGCTCGGCGACCACGACCACCGCGAGGCCGGGGGAGCCCCCGAGGACGAGCTGGTGCTGGTCATCCGGGGCGAGCTGCTGAAGCGGTATCCCACCGCGGTGATCTACGCGCATCGCGCCGCCTGGCGGATGACCGGAAACGTGATCGATCCGACCAAACCCCGGTTCCTGGCGCCGCTCACCCCCGCTGAGGAGGCCGATCCGCCGCCGACCAAGGTGCTGATGCCGCTGTACGAGGCCAAGGCCGACCCCGACATCACCTTCCTCGGCTTCGACCTCACCGAGGAGGAGGCCCGCGGCGGCACCGGCCAGAACCCGGCCGACGACCCCGGCTGGTTCTTCGTGATCAAGGAGCGGCCCGGCGAACCCCGCTTCGGCCTCGACGCGGCGAGCTCCGGCCCACTCCAGGTGTGGAACGACCTGGCCTGGCCGGACGTGCTGCCCGCCGGGGCGAGTCACATCACACTCGACCCGGGCACCACCCCCCGCACCCTCACCGACCCGGGGGTCGGCCATATCAAGAAAGAACAGTACGACGAGGACAGGAAGCTCACCTGGCACAAGGACATCAGCGCCTCCGACGTCGCCTACATCCTCTACCAGGCGCCCGTGCTCATCGCCGTCCACGCCAGGGAGATGCTCAGCCATGAGTGAGTTCGGGGAGCGGTGTACGGCGGCTCGCCGGGAAACCGGCTTCCGCTGCCAGGCACCTCGCTCCACACCCGGTCACCCCCGGCGAAAACCCGCGTATGCCGGGACCGGAACAGCCGCGGTACGGACGACTCGGCGCACCTCCACGCGGTGGCCGGGGTTGCCCGGTGAGCGGGCCGTGGTCGGATCGCCGCGGTTCGGGATTGCGGCCTGGCCGTGCCCGGGGATGTCTCGGTCGTCGGGTTCGACGACTCACCGCTGGTCGCCTTCGTCGACCCCCGCTCACCACGGTCCGCAAGCGGAACCGGTTCCGGCCGCCGGAGGCGGTGCCGGGTCCGTGGACACGCGGGCTCGACGCTCATGGATACAGCGTGCCGGGAACCGGGTTTCCTCAGTCGTCGCCGTCCACGCCAGGGAGATGCTCAGTCATGGGTGAGTTTGAGGAGAGGCGTACGGCGGTCCGCCGGGCTGTGGACGTCGCGGCCCGGGCCAAGGAGGAGGCGGCGCTGGCCGCCGAGCGTGTCGCCCGGGTCACCGCGGTGCGGGACAGGTACATGCGGTTCGCCGAAGGGGACGGTGCCCGTGACTTCGAGGGCGACCTCGACGTCGAGCTGCGCCGGGCACAGGACGACGCCCGGGCCACGGCGGAGCGTTCCGCCCGGCTCACGGCCGAGGAGTCCGACGCGCTCACCGCCTTCACCGCCCTGGCCGACCCCAGGCAGGAGGCGGAGCAGATGAGCGACGCCTTCCCGGTGCTGCTCGGCCCGGTCCGGGTGGAGACCCGCTTCACCGCGACCGAACTGCTCATCCGGATCTTCCCCGACGACTGGGCCGTCGACGCCCACGAACCCCGGCCGTCGGAGTCCGAGCTCGGCGCCGTCAACCGCTATCGGCGCGTCTGCCATCGGGCCGACCCGATCACCCGGCTCGCCGCCTGGCGCGACCTGACCGACCGGATCGGCCCCGGCCGGGCCGCCTGGCTCCTCGCCGAACAGGGCACCCGCGACCTCGCCGACCCCGAAACCACCCCGCCCGGCGAGGTCGAGCCCGCACCCGCCTCCTGGACCCGGGCGGCCAGGGCGAAGCTGCTGCCGGACCGGTTCGTCGTCGTCGGATTCGCCGGCGGCGCACAGGTCGTCTCCCAGGTGGGCGCGGCCGTCCCGGACAACCTCGTGGTCAGCCCGGACCCGTCCGCCGCCGACCAGCTCCGCCCGGTCGACGGCGGACTGCACATCCCCCAGGATCTGCGCTGGCTGACCGACTTCACCCGCGCGGTCGAGGTCGGCATGGGCTTTCGGGTCCCGCTCACCGAGCAGATCCGCGGCGGTCTGGACCGGCTGCTCGTCCTCGGACTCCGCCTCAAATCGGATCCGCAGGAAGCCAAGGCCGAGCTGGAGACGCACCTTTCCCACCTGCTGCGCAGCCCCGCCGGGCTGAGTCTGATCCCGCAGGGCACCCCCACCAACAACACCGAGCAGGCTTCGGCGGGGACCGATCCCGGTCAGGAGAGCGAGGCGCTCTTCCTCCGTCGGCTCGCCCCCGCGGACTCCGCGGGGGCCGTCGGCGACTGGACCGCGACGACCGACGGGCAGCGGTTCGCCGAACTCCTCGGCATCGATCCCGCCGTGCTCGACGACGTCCCCGGCGCGGACGGCACCGACCAACGGGAGGCGAGGGCCGCCGCCGTCGCGTTGTGGCCGGCCACCTGGGGCAACCATCTCAAGACGCCGGCGCATCCGGCGCTCTCCCCGGAGACGGTCGAGAAGACCAGGGAGTTCTTCACCGGCCAGGTGAGCGGACGCGGCCCGGTACCGGCGGTGCGGATCGGGCGTCAGCCGTACGGGATCCTCCCGACTACCGCGTTCTCCCGGCTCGTCTACCCGGAGACGGCGACCCATCGGCGGGGGTTGCAGACCCTGCTGGCCGCGGCGGCGGCCGACTGGGCCGAGCTCGCCGAGGACGTCCCGCACCTGGGCGCGGAGGGGGACGGACACCGGCTGCTCCTCGGCATCCTCGGTCTCCACCCGACCTCGGCGGAATTCCACCACCGGTACGCGCAGAGCGTCGAGGACCTTTTCAACCGGTACAACCTCAACGGGAGCGGAGGCCGGGTCCTCACCGCGCTCACCCGGTTGGAGATGCCGGCCAAGATCCGTTCTGTGCTCACCCGGCTCGGCTATCCCGCGGCCGGACCCGACCCCGCGCTCAGCCGGAGACTCTTCACCGGGGTGCAGTATCCGCTGCATGGGCCGCTCGTGGACGACCTGCCGCTCTCGGAGAGCACCCCGATCCGGGCGTACACCGCAGACGGGAAGAACTATCTCGCCTGGCTCGCCGAGTACGGGCGGACCGCGCTGGACACCGTGCGCAACGAGACCGGTTTCGCCGACGACCGGCCCCCTGCGGCCCTGCTCTACCTGCTGCTGCGACACGCCGTACTCCTCGGCTGGGCGGACACCGCCCGGCTGCTCGCCGCGGCGGCCGGTGGGCTTACCCCGGCCGAGCTGGCGCTCAGCTACGCCGATCCGCTCTTCATCCACGTGAGCGAGCGCACCGAGATCAGCGAGAGCGGGTACCGCCGGCTCTACTCGCCCGACCCGGCCGTGACCGGCGCCCCCGACCGGATCGTGGCCGACTTCATCCCCGGCGTCCTCGGGACGCACCCGGCCACCCGCGGGCTCGCCGACCAGCTCACCGCGATCGAGCTGCTGCGCGACGTCCCCACCGCCAGGCTGGAGCGGGTCCTCGTCGAGCACCTGGACTGCTGCGCCTACCGGCTCGACGCCTGGCGGCTCGGACTGGCGAACGAACGGCTGGCCGAACTCCGGTACACCGGGCAGGCCGCACCGGTCCGCGGGCTGTACCTCGGCATGTACGGCTGGCTGGAGGACGTCCGGCCGCGTACCGTCCAGCCGACCCCGGTCACCCTCACCGGTGAACTCGCCCAGATCTTCACCCCGCCCGGCGCCGGCCCGCTCGTGCACGACCCGGCGGGCGGCGGGCACATCCACGCGCTCTCGCTCAACCACGCGGCCACCGCGGCGATCCTGCGTGCCGGATACCTCGCCGACGCCTCCTCGGCCAACCCGGGCACGCTCTCGGTCAACCTCAGCTCCGAACGGGTCCGGATCGCGCTCTCCTTCCTGGAGGGAATCCGCGGCGGGCAGCCGCTCGGCGCGCTCCTCGGGTACCAGTTCGAGCGGGGCCTGCACGACCGGCACGACCTCGCCGAGGTGGACGTGTTCATCTCCGCGCTGCGGCGTGAGTTCCCCCTGGTGTCGGGGAAGCTGGGCACCCAGCCGCCCCCGCCGGGCACCCCGATCGAGTCGATCGAGGCCCGCAACGTCGTGGACGGGCTCGCCCTGGTTCAAGAGGTGACCAGGTCGGGAGAGACCGAGTATCCGTTCGGCCGGTCGGGGCTGCCCCCCGCGGACGGCACCCAGAAGCTCGCGATCAACGCGGAGGTGGCACGGCTCCTCGACATCGAGGACGCCCTCGCCGACCTCGCCCTCGCCGAGAGCGTCCACCAGGCGGCGCTCGGCAACTCCGAACGGGCCGCCGCCACCCTGGACGCCTACGCCAAGGCGGGGTTCCCGCCCGACCCCGCGGTGGTGGAGACCCCACGGAGCGGGGTGTCCCTCACCCACCGGCTCAGCCTCCACCTCAGGCACGACGCCGACCCGGGCCACGGGTTCCGCTCCCCGCGGGGGAAAGGCGAACCGGCCGTCGACGACTGGCTGGACGATCTGCTCCCCTCCGACCACGACGTCGCCGTCCGGGTCACCTGGACCGACCCGGTCAGCGGGGCGCCGCGGAGCGAGACCGTCACCCAGGACGACCTCGACCTGGGCTCCGTCGATCTGCTCGCGCTGGTCCGGCCGACCGACGAGACGGCGATGACCGACCTCGACGACCGGATCGTCGGCGAGGTGGTCACCCGGCGAAATCCCCGGCCGGACGCCGTACTCGCCATCGAGCACACCCGCCGGGTCGACGGCAGGATCACGTTCTTCGAGCTCTCGCCGCTGATCGCGGCGGCGCGCACCCTGCTCTCCACCTCCAGGGCCCTGCGGCCGAGCGACCTGTCCCGTCCCGCGAGCGGCGAACTCGTCCAGCCCGGGCTCGACGACGCGGTGAGCCTCGACCGGGATCGGCCGGTCGAGGTCCGCAGGGAGCTCCGCGACCTCCGGGACGAGCTCGCCGATTACATCGCCGACCTCGCGCCCCTCGTCGCCGACCCGGCCGGCCGCCGCGCCCAGCTGCTGGCCGGGGTGGACGTCTTTCTGACCCGGCTGGCCAAACTCCTCACCACCTGTGGAAACTTCGGCCTGGTCCGCAGCGGCTGGGGGGAGCTGACCGCGTGGCGGCGGACCGGATACCTTGACGTGCTCGCCGCCGTGGACGAGGCCGCGGACCGGATGGCCGCCTCGCTCGCCGCCGCCGAAGCGATCCTGGAGGTCTACGACGACCTGCCGTCCGCCACCCCGGCGGCCGAACGCTTCCGCCTCCTCCAGCAGGCCGAACGCCTCCTGACCACGACCCCCACCAGCCCGCGCCCGAACAGCCCGTCCCAGTTGCGCACCATCGTGCGAAACCGGCGCAACGCCTTCGACAACCGGCTGGACCGGCTGCGGGACATCGCCTCAAGCTCCCGCACCACGATCAGCGGGCTCCTGGCGGATGTACGCGAACTCCTGCCCATAGGCGCGTTCGACGCCGTCGGGCTGGACCTCGCCCCGCACGAGGACAGGGTGATCGCCTTCTGCGCGGATCTGCTCGGCCGGGCGCGAGCCGTACACGCCGAGATCCTCACCAGGCTCGCCGCCGCCGACGCGGCGATCACCGCTTACGACGCGGCCGGCACCGGGCCGGAGCGGGTGGCCGCCGCCACCGAGGCGCTCAAGGCCATGCTCGGCGCGGACGCCCTGGTCTTCCCCTCCTGCAGTCCACCGGGCCCGGTGATCACGGAGTGGCGCAAGGCGCTTCAGGAGACCGAGTCCGGGCGGCCCACCCGGCATCTGAGCCGGGACTTCCCCGTGGACGACTGGCTGCACGGAGTGGCGAGGGTACGGGACAAGGCGCGGCTCTGGGAGCGGATCACCCTGCTCGCCGCCGCGTTCGGCCGGGACGAGCCCGAGCTCACCCCCGTACAGTTCCCCTTCACCCGGGACTACCCCTGGCTTGGTCTGGAACTGCCCGAAGGGCACACCGTCGACGACGACCGGTTGCTGTACACCGCGCACTACACCGAGCAGATCAGCAGCGGTCATCCGGTGTGCGGGGTGCTGCTCGACGAGTGGACCGAGGTGATCCCGGCGGCCGAGGAGACGACCGGGATCGCGTTCCACTACGACCGGCCGGGATCGGAACCGCCGCAGGCGTTCTTGCTGGTCGTCCCACCTCGCCGGACCGGGAAATGGGCGTGGGAGGACTTGGTGGCCGCGCTCGGGGAGACCCTCGACCTGGCCAAAGCACGGGCCGTGGAGCCCACTCAGCTGGACGACTCGGCGTACGGGCAGCTGCTCCCCGCCACCGTGCTGACCGCCACCAGGCAGCCCATCACGATCTCCACCGACCTGGTCCGGAACAACCTCGCCGAGGACGACGATGGGTGAGCCGTCCACGACGGCCCTGTGCCGACGAAGACGCGATGGGAGGGGGCATGGGATGGAGCCGGCTCCGCCCGTACCGGATGTGTTCAGGGTTCGTGGAGGCTTGACCGGAGGCGACGATGAGTGAGCCGATTCGTATCACCGACATCCGGGCGGCGATGGCCGAGCGGACCTTCCCGACCGTCACCGTGTGGAACCGGGTGGAGGGGCGGCCGAGGACCACCGAGTTCGGGCGGGCGTTGCGGGCCGAGGTCCGGGACGCGTTGTGGCAGCTCACCAGGCAGTGGCAGTTCGGCGAGTTCCGCGGCGAGGACGCGGGATCGCCGGTCACCGCCCAGTACCACCTCAACACCACCCGGCCGACCCGCTTCCGGGCCGGAGACGCGCCTCCGGCGGACCTCCCCGGCGATCCGCTGGAGGCGGTCGTGGAGCGGCGGCCGGTGCCGTTCACCGTCGGCGCCGACCCGGTGAGCCTCGACCTTCGGCTGATCCTCGGCCGCCGCTGGCTGAAGATGATCCATCGATCGCTCCGGGACGAGTTCACGGAGCACTATGCGATCAAGCCGCCCGACCCGGCGGCCGCGGCCGACACCGCGATCGTCTCCGACCCGCAGACCTGGGCCGGAGTGGCCGCGGTGGCCGGGCGGGCGATGGACGGTTACCTGCTCTACCGGCACCTCAAAGCGGGCGGACGCCCGTACGACGGCATGCACGTCCCGCACGGGCACAAGGACGAGCTGGACGAGGCGGCGCCGCTCTTCGTCGCCTGGTTCGAAGGTCTGATCACGCAGCCCGGCGGCCCGGCCGCCTGGGATCCGCAGCGGCTTGAACACAGGTTCGCCCTCGGTGCGCCGACCGCCGACGGGGAGCGGGTGCTCACCGCGGAGGAATACCCCGGGGGCCGGCTCGACTGGCACGCGTTCTCCATCGACACGGACGCGCCGCCGCTCGGCGCGGCCGACCCGTCGGTGCGCGCCTCGGTGACCCGGACGGTCCTGCCCGGACCGGTGGGGTACTCCGGCATGCCGCACCCCAGGTTCTGGGCGTTCGAGGACGGGCGGACCAACTTCGGCGCGATCACGCCCGACACCACCGACCTGGCCCGGCTGCTGTTCTGCGAGTTCGCCCTGGTGTTCAGCAACGACTGGTTCCTGCTCCCCTGCGACCTGCCGGCGGGGACGCTCGCGGCGCTGAAGGGGCTCGCGGTGACCGACGTGTTCGGGCAGCGTTTCTGGATCACCCCGGCCGGGTCCGGGGCGGACGACGACTGGCAGCGCTGGTCGATGTTCAACCTGACGATCGCCGGCACCGCCCCGGTGACCGCGGACACCGGTGTCTTCCTCCCCGCGAGCGTGCCCAAGACGGCCGAGGGACCGCCGCTGGAAGAGGTGGTGCTCATCCGCGACGAGAACGCCAACATGGTCTGGGGGGTCGAGCGGACCGTCCCGATCGTGCTTGGGGAGGGGCGCCGGGGCGCCGAGACCGCGGCGGAGACCCTCGCCCACCGGCGTCGGCTGCTGCCCCCGGTCACCCCGCCCGAGCCCGCGGCGGTGATCGCGTATGAGGCGATGAACACGGTGCCGGAGAACTGGATCCCGTTCATCCCGGTTCACCTGCCCGGGGACAACCGGGAGATCCAACTCCAGCGGGCCGCGCTGCCCCGTGTTCTGCCCGGCGGACCCGTCCCGCCCGAGAAGGTACGGCCGCGGACCAGCCTGCTCCGGGACGGGCTCGACGTCACTCCGCAGCACGCCTACTTCGTCCACGAGGAGGAGGTGCCGAGGGCCGGGACCAGGGTCGTCCTCGCCTTCAACCGCACGCGGGGGCAGGACGGCCGGCCCGTGGTGTGGCTGAGCGCCCACCGCACCACCGGCCGTGGGGAAGGATCGAGCGGACTCGCCTTCGACCGGATCGCCGACACCCCGCCCGCCCCGTAGCCCGGCCCGGGATACCATCGCCGGGGCAGCGGCTCATGAGCGAGGGAGATGCGATGATCCGGCACGTGGTGTTGTTCACCTGGGCCGATGAGGCCACTAACGAGCAGCGGAAGACGGTCGCCGCGGAGTTGTCCAAGCTCCCGGGGATCATCGAGCAGATCCGGGACTACCGGCTCGGCGACGACCTCGGGATCAGCCCCGGAAACCAGCAGTTCGCCCTCGTCGCCGACTTCGACGACGTCGAGTCCTTTCTGGTCTACCGGGACCACCCCGCGCATCAAGCGGTCATCCGTGACCACATCAAGCCGATCCTGGCGTCCCGGGCGGCGGTCCAGTACGAGCTTTAGGACCTGCTCTCGGCGTTCCGAGACCCGGCTTGGTCCGAACGGTGATCACGCCTCCTGCCACCGCGGGCACCTCGCCCGCCTACGCAGGAGCCCAGCGGTATGGACCTGAACCGCCCTTTGCGGCCTGCTTGAGCTGTGTGCGGCGACGAGTTGCAGGCACGGGGAGCATCCGGCCAGTAGGTCTGGAATGAGCTCACGCCAAGCCGGCCCCACCCGCGCTGCTCCATCAGCTCCGACACCGCGCCCAACGTCGCAGGGCTTTCATCCGCCGGTGACCTCTACGTCTGCTGGGGAACATCCAGGACATGGGCAGGACGTTTCGAGAGATCCGGCGGCTCGCGGAGCAGACGCCGCCATCGAGGGAACGGTTCATCGACCTGCTGCGAGCCGTGTCGATCGTCGCGGTGGTCCTCGGGCACTGGCTGGTGACGGTGATCGGCTACGACGAGAACGGCGAGTTGATCGGCCGTTCGGCGCTGCCGGACCTGCCGTGGGCGCAGCCGCTCACCTGGTTGGTCCAGGTGATGCCCGTGTTCTTCTTCGTCGGCGGATACGCCAACGCCGTCTCCCTGGCCGCGGAACGACGCCGTGGAGGGAAGGCCACCGAGTGGCTTATCGCGCGGAGCGGTCGGCTGGTCCCGCCGACCACGGCCCTGGTGCTGGTGATGGGAGGCGGCGCGTTGGTGGCTCGCCTCTTCGACGCCGATCCCGCCAGGGTCCGCATGATCGTCTGGCTCGCCTCGATCCCGTTGTGGTTCCTCGTGGTCTACCTGATCGTGGTCGCGCTGACCCCGCCTATGTACGCCCTCCACCGCCGGTACGGACTCGCCGTCCCGCCGGTGCTGGTGGGGCTCGTCGCCGCGGGCGATGTGGCACGCCTCCTCGGCCATGACTTCTGGGGTAACGGCAACTTCCTGTTCGGCTGGCTGGCCATCCACCAGATGGGTTTCGTCTGGCGGGACGGGCTGCTGCCGGCCCGCCCTCGTGTCGCCGTACCGCTGCTGCTCGCCGGGATCGGCGTGCTGCTCCTCCTTACCCTCGTCGGCCCCTATCCGATCAGCATGATCAATGTGCCCGGCGAGCGACTGCACAACATGTCCCCACCGAGTCTGGCTCTGCTCGCGGTCGCCACCGCCCAGCTCGGCGTGGCGCTGCTGTTGCGGGATCGGACCGAGCGATGGTTGCGGCGCACCAGCCGGTGGAAGGCAGTGGTCGCCGTCAACTCGGTGATTATGACGATCTTTCTCTGGCACATCTCCGCCGTGATCCTGCTTGTCGCCGCGCTGCACGTGGCGGGCCTGCTCCCGACCCCCGAGGCCGGATCGGCCGCGTGGCTGGCCTGGCGGATCCCGTTGCTGGTCATGCTCAGCGCCGTCCTGGCGCTGCTCATCGCGATCTTCGGCCCGGTCGAGGTGCGCGGTGCAGAGCGGTCCCGCCGCCGCTCGCTCCCCACACCGGCCGGCCTGGCCCGCATGGTGTCCTGTCAGGCTGTCCGGCTACCGCTGACCATCGCGGGATTCGCAGGAGTCGCCTTCGCCCTGCTCTCCAACAGCCTGTGGCCGAGCACCGCTCCAACCGCTTCGGGGATGCCGTGGGCCGCGCTGATCACCTACCTCGCCTGCGCGGCGGTCCTGCGTCTGCTGCGCTCGACACCTCCCGCCGCGGAGACCGAACGCTCCACTCCCCATCCTCCACCCCGCCTGGTCTGACCACTCGAACACGCGACCTGCATGAGGTCCAGTCCGGTGTTCTCCACGATCCGGCGTTCGGCCGCGATGCGGGGGAGCCGGGATGCGCGTGGGCAGAACTCGGCGGAGCGGACGTCGGTGAAGACACACAGGCCGCTCCAGTCGCCGTTGACCTCGATGGTGCTTTCCGTCACGCGACCCCAGGGCGTAGGGACCCGCATGGCCGATGGTGTGAGAGGAGGGCGAGGCGACCTCACCTTCTTCCTCGATATCGCTGTGGTCAACAGGGGAACAAGGTCGCGTCACCCTCGGCGGAGTGCAGTTTCACCACGTTGCGGCTCCGACTGTCGTGGGGCACCCGCGACCCGCCTTGGCCCGTGCCGCTGTCGATCGAGACCTGGTACCGCTGTCCGGTGGTCGGAACCTTGACCGTGATGTCCCCGGCGTTGGACGTGATGTCGACGAGTTGCGGCGCCGCCGTGAAGTCGACATCCACGTTTCCGAGGTCCGACGACGCCCGCAGGGTGCGGGATCGGACGTTCGAAACCGTGATCTCGCCCTCCTGAGTGGTGATGCTGAGATCCCCGGTCATCGCGTCGGCGCGGACGGGTCCGCTGCCGCCTTCGACGACGACGGAGCCCGAGAGGCCGGAGAGGTGATACTCGCCGTCCCCGGAACGCACGACCAACGACAGATCGCCCGGCACACTCACCTGATGTCTGCCACCGCAGTCGAGGACCAGCCCGGAGCAGTTCACGCTGAGCTTCAGCGTGTCACCGTCGAGCGTCCACGACGAGTTGCCCGGTTCGGCCGCCGTCCCGCTGAGCCACCGCTGGACATGGATGCCGGAGCCGTCGCCCGGCAAGACCTTGAGTTCGACCGAGCGGGCGTCTATGACCAGTCGATTCCCGCGGAGGTTGAAGGACTTCTCCTCGGAGGCGGTGTCGCCGGAGCCCTTGCCGGCGCAGGCGCTCAGGGCTATCAGGGTCACGGTCGCCGCCGTGGTGTAGGCGAATGCTCGGCGGATGTCCATGAGTCGCTCTCCTTGGCTCACGATGATCCACCGGGCGGGGTGGCGGGCATAAGCGGTGCGACGGGCGGGGGGCACCCACGGAGTTCCGCGTAAACGTGTCGGCCCGCCTGCCCGGGGACTTTGCTTCCTTCAAGGCAATCACGGAGCCGGCACATCATCACTATGCCCAGCTATCGGAATACAGGTAGGTCTAGGCATACCCCGATTGCCGCTTGCACTTCAGAATTCGCGGCAATCGCTCTGTTTCGCATTCCGGCGAGTCGCCGGGGCCGCCTTGACACGGTGTGTGCGTACTAACTCCCTGACGTTCACAGCGCCCTTCGGTCTTAGGTCTACTGCCAACGGCTCCAGTTAATCGCCGTGCTCATTTACGTCGATCGGCACAACGGGATTCGACCGGATTATCAAGTTCTTCCAGCCCGAAGCACAGTGATGAATTCGATGGGTCGGCCTGCAAAACGTGCTCAGCCAGACAAGAAGCCGACATCGGGCAACATTTCATATGCCGGTGCCCGGCGCTTCACCATCCGTTGTCGCTTTGAAGTAGGCGAGCACGGCCAGTACGCGCCGGTTGGTGTTGTCGGTCTGTGGCAGGCCGAGCTTGTCGAAGATGTTGCCGATGTGTTTGCCGACGCCCGCCTCGGAGACGACCAGCCGCCGGGCGATCTCGGCGTTGGAGTGGCCCTCGGCGATGAGGGCGAGGACCGCACGTTCGCGCGCGGACAAGGAGGCGAGAGGGCTGCTGCGGTGACGCACCCACTGGCTGATCACCTGGGGATCGACGACGGTCTCGCCGGCGGCAACCCGGCGCAACGCGGCCACGAACTCCTCGACGTCGACCACCCGGTCCTTGAGCAGGTAGCCCAGGCCCCGGCCGTCCCCGGAGTCCAGTAGGTCGGAGATGTAGCTGTACCGAACGTACTGGCTGAGCACGACCACAGCCAGCCCGGGGTGTGCGTGCCGGAGCTCCACGGCGGCTCGCAGCCCCTCGTCGGTGAACCCCGGGGGCATCCTGATGTCGGTGACCACCAGATCGGGTGAGTGCTCGGCGACCGCGGCCTTGAGCGCCGCGGCGTCACCCACCGCCCCGACCGTCTCGAACCCGAACCTTTCAAACAGGCCGGCGAGCCCCTCCCGCAGCAGGACCCCGTCCTCGGCCAGGACTACCCGGATGACAGCTGTTTCTGAGGGCATGGAATCTCCACGTGCAGGAGTGTCGGTCCGCCGGCCGGGCTGCACAACGACATCCGGCCGTCGATCACGGCGACCCGATCGGCCAGGCCGGTCAATCCGGTGCCGCGGTCCGGGTCGGCCCCGCCGCGGCCGTCGTCGCGGATTTCGACGCCGAGCACACCGCGGCGATGGCCCACGGTCACGGTCGCGCCGGTCGCGCCGCTGTGCTTGGCGATGTTGGTGAGGGCCTCGGCCACCACGAAGTAGGCCGTGTTCTCGATCTGGGCGGGTGGTCTGCCCGGCAGGCTCGCCCGGACGGTCACCGGGATGGGGGACCGGTCGGCGAGCTCGCCCAGTGCGGCGGGGAGCCCGAGGTCGGTCAGGATCTGCGGCTGGATCCCGTGAACAAGCTCGCGTAGCTCGGCCATCAACCGCTTGGCCTGGTCATGCGCAGCGGTGATCGTCTCAGCCGCGGGCGAGCCGGGCGGCAGGTCGAGCCGGGCCAGCCCGATCTGCAGGGTGAGACTGACCAGCCGCTGCTGGGCGCCGTCGTGCAGGTCGCGTTCGATCCGCCGGCGCTCGGCCTCGAAGGCGTCCGCCAGGCGGGCGCGGGAACGTGACACCTCGACCAGCTTCGCGCGCAACCGGTCACCTGTCTCGCACAGGAGCGTTCGCGCCACCGTGGCATGCCCGCCCGCCAGCAGCGTATGCATGTACGGAACCAGAGCGAGCAGCAGGACTCCGATCACGACGTACGGCAGAGTCTGCTCCACGGTCGCGGCCTCGCCGAACGCCAGGGCCACGGAGCCACCGCCCGGCCGTTGCGCCAGGATCAGCAGCGGACTGGCGACAAAGGTCCCGGCCACCAGCACGGCGCCCAGCGCGGTGACGGACAGGACGGGTGCCACGGTGGCCAGCAGGCAGGCGTAGCCGACCTCGCGCCACGTCGCCGGTGAGGCGTAGTGAGCCCGCAGCCGCCGCACCGGTCCGCCGGACGGCACGCTGTGGCTGCGGGCACCGATCGGGCGGTCGTCCACCATACGCAGCCGCCTGCGCTCCAGCGCGGCCACCGGCGTTGCGATCAACGGTCCGAGCGTGACGATCAACAAGCCCCCGAGGAGGATCAGCAGCACGATCGCGTCGAGCCGGTGGTCGCCGGCCGCCAGCCGTATCGCCAGCACCATCCAGGGGACCGCCAGCACGGCGGCAGGGAGCATCGCCACCGGTATCGTCGTGATCAAATAGCCCGCCGCCCGCCACGGCCACCTGCTGATCAGCAGCCTGCGCCAGGTCACCGCCTCCAGCAGTGCCTGCGGCTTTCCTGTGCGCACGTAAATCACCCTAACCCGATTTTCCCGGTCGGGTGGCGACGAGACGGGCTCTTGTCGCCGAGTTGCAAAACTTGCCCGGGCGGGGCGTAGGGCTAGGCATACCTCAATTCCGGTGCCTGCCTGTAGTGCCGGAACATATGCGGCGTGATTTCCTAATGCCGCGGCCGCCGTGCCGACGAGCGACGCGGAACCGCGGACGGTCCCAGGCCGTCGCGCGGCGCATGCCCCGGCAGTCCGGCGGCCGATCCCGCAGTCTGCACGATTAGTGGGGGGACCTCACTCGATATGGAGTCGACATCACCGCAATTTCACGATTACGGCAGATTCGGAAGCGCTGACGTGACCGGTTCGCTTTCTCGTGAGCAGATCCGCGCAGCCGCGGAAACCTACCGTGATCTCGGTCCCGCCTACCGGGATGCGGTGATCGACTCGTTTCTCGACCGGGTTGGCCGGGAGATCGACGCGCGGCTGGCGTCCATACAGGCCGATCAACCGCCCGCTCGGTCCAAGCGGAGGCTGGCCGGGTCGCCCAGGTCGCTGGCGATCTGGTCCCTGATCCTGGGGACCCCGATCAGCGCGATCGCCGTCGGAGCCGGGGAGCGGCCGGCCGGGGTACTCGGGCTGACCGTGGTCTGGATCGCCATCTCGGCCATCAACATCGCCTACGCTGTGGGCGACACGACGAGATCCCGCCAATCCCAGAGCCGCCGGCGGTGAGACGGGGGCATCGCACGATGCTGCTGGAGTATCCAGAACGGCCTGGAGACCTTGCTCGGCTCATACCCTCGGACGTTCCAGGCGGTGGGCGCCGAATGGGCGACCGGTGTCGCCGTCACGGCGCTGTCCGGAGTGGGGCCTCTGGTACGGATGGCCGTCTCGGCCGACGTCCCCGGCATGGCGGCCTGGGCGGGCGGCGCGCTGTTCATCCCGTCGTTCGCGCTCGTGCTCGGCACGCTCAGCCGTACCCACCGCATGTTCCGAGCCGTCTACGCCGCGCTCAACCGGGTGGCCTTCGTGGACTACATGGGCGTCGTCCTTCGGAACGGCCTCCCGGCGGGGCAGTCGCCGCTGCTCACAGCCGGACTTGCGCTCGCTCTACCGGCGCTCACGTTCGCTGTCCGCGCGGTGCGGCACGCCACGCGTTGATCCCGTACCCACATGGCGGGGTCCAGCTCACCGGCATGTGACCGGGTGGACGTGGACGGGTCGATGATCCGAGCCCGTCCGGCCGGCTCCAGGGCGAAGTCCTGCCGCATCTTCGCGTGGTGACGGGAAAGTCGGAGGACGACGGCACCGGATAACGCCGGATGGCTCGTATCAGATGAGGGGTGGGCCTATCGGGATGTGCGCGGGCAGAACTCGGCGGAGAGGACGTCGGTGAAGACGCCGAGGCCGCTCCAGTCGCCGTTGACCTCGGTGGCGAGCAGGTGCTTGCCGTCTCGCGCGCCCATGGCGTAGGTCCACGAGCCGTAGGTGGCCCCGCCGTTGCCCCAGACCCAGACGCCGCACGGGAGCTTCTGGGTGAAGACCCCCAGGCCGTAGCGGGTGTCGGGGATCCACGGGGGCCCGCCCGTGGTTTCGACGGTGGTGAACATCTCCTTCTGCTGTGCGGCGGGGAGCAGCCGTCCGCCCAGCAGCGCGCCCATGAATCGGTTGAGGTCGCCGAGGGTCGAGACCATGCCGCCCGCGGACCAGGTCGCGGATTGGTTCATGGCGGTCGCGTCGTGGATCGTGGGATCGGGCTCTTGGGAGAAGAGCGTGGAGTAGTGCACGGGGTGCGGTCCCCGGATCTTCGCCTCGGTTCCGGGCAGGTAGGTCCCGGTGAGCTTCAGCGGCCGGATGATTCGCCGGGTGACCTCCGTGCCGAAGCCACGGCCCGTCGCCTTCTCGACGATCATCGCGGCCAGGATGTAGTTGGTGTTGGAGTAGGCGAAGCCCGTACCCGGCGGGAGGTGACGCGGGTTGCGCATCGCGATCCGCACGAGTTGCTTCGGGGTGTAGGTGTCGTAGCGGTGCTCCAGCCAGGCCGTACCCTGCGCCTTGGCGAAAAGCTCCGGGTCGTTGACGTAGTTGAAGATCCCGCTGGTGTGGTTGAGCAGCTGCCGGACGGTGATCTGGGTGCCGTCGTGGCCGTTGCCCCGCACGAGCCCGGGGAGCCAGCGCTCCACCCGGTCGTCCAGGCTCAGCTTGCCCTCGCCGGCCAGTTGCAGGACCACGGTGGCCGTGAACGACTTGGTGGCGCTGCCGATCCTGAAGCGCTCGTCGGCCCGCCTCTCGCGACCCGTCTCGGTGTCGGAGAATCCCGCCGAGCCGAACCATCGCTCGCGCCCGTCGCGCACCTCGGCGGCGATCCCGGGGGCGCCGTACCGGGTCAGGGCCTGATCGAGTGCGGCCTGGACGTGGGTGGGGTCCGTCGCCAGCACCGTGGCGAGGAGAAGGGATTTGATCACGCCGAATCCTCTGGTAGACGAGATATTACGTGTTCGCTCGATCGCAAAAGCTACTTTGCTTTCAGTTATTCGTCAACATAGATCGTCGTGTTTATAAAGGTTATTGCAATGATGATGTAGGCAAATGCAAAATGGACTTGCAATGAGATGTCAGCGAACGCAATACTGGTGATCCGACGGGAAAGGCGGGAGGCAGATCACCGATGCCGGGTGGCAGGCTGACTCAGCGGGAACGCGAGGACATCGCCGGGGGGCTGGCCGATGGCCTCACCTACACCGAGATCGCCAGGCGCCTGGACCGGCCGATCTCCACAATCACCCGCGAGGTGATCCGCAACGGCGGGGCGGGGGGCTACCACGCCGGCCGGGCCCACCAGGCGACCGTGCTCCGAGCCCGCCGGGGCAAGGCGGCCACACCCCGTCCGGCGCCCGCGGTCACCGCCGAGCACGGCCGGGACCCGGAGACGATCCGCAGGCTGGAGGAGCGCTTCACCGCCATGCTCGTCGACACCGGCTTGCCGCGTACGACCGGCCGGGTGCTCGCCTGCCTGTACCTGACCGACGACGGCAGCCTCACCGCCGCCGAACTCGTCCGCCGCCTCCAGGTCAGCCCGGCGTCCGTCTCCAAGGCCGTCGGCCAGCTCGAACAGCAGAACCTGATCCGGCGCGAGCGCGATCCCCGGCGGCGGCGCGACCGGTATGTCATCGACGGAGATATCTGGTACCAGTCCTGGCTGGCCAGCGCCCGGAAGAACGCCATGCTCGCCGACGTCGCCCACGGCGGCGCCGAAGCCCTCGGCCCCGCCACCCCCGCCGGAGCCCGGCTCCGGGACATGGGTCGGCTCCTCCGGCACCTCAGCGAAGACATGATCCGCGCAGCCGAGCACCGGCACGGCACCGGGGAAGTCCGTTAGCGGACTCCGCCGCACAGGCGGGGTACGGCGGTGCCGGATGAGCTGTGGAGTCCATACCCGCCTGAACGCGGAGCCCGTACCAGGTGAGGGGCAGGCGAATGCCCGCCCCGGGAGAATTGGGGCGGGCATCGCTCAGGTGGATTCAGAACGCTTCTTCTGGAAGGTCCATGAGATCCAGCCGGGTGTTCTCCAGGATCCGGCGTTCAGCCGCGATACGGGGGAGCACGGTGGTGGCGAAGAACGACGCCGCCCCGACCTTGCCGGTGTAGAAGGCGCGGTCGGCGGCGGAGACCTCACCGCCGAGGGCGGTCAGGGCGATCTCGGCCTGGCGGAGCAGGAGCCAGGCGATGATCAGGTCGCCGAGCGCGAGCAGCAGCCGGGTGCTGTTGAGGCCGACCCGGTAGATCTCCTTCGGTGCCTCCAGCGAGCCGAACGACCAGGTGGTCAGGGTGTCGATCATCGCCTTCAGGTGTCCGGCGGCCTCGGCGAGGAGGGCGCGCTCCTGCTTGAGCCGGCCGTTCCCGGCCTCGGAGTCGGCGAACTCGACGATCCGGCGGTGGAGGGAGCCGAACGCGGCCCCGTTGTCCCGCAGGATCTTCCGGAAGAACAGGTCCAGGCCCTGGATGGCGGTGGTGCCCTCGTAGAGCGAGTCGATCTTTGCGTCCCGGATGTACTGCTCGATGGGGTAGTCCTGCAGGTAGCCGGATCCGCCGAGGGTCTGCAGGGAGCGGGAGAGCAGTTCGTAGGAGCGCTCCGAGCCGACCCCCTTGACGATCGGGAGCAGCAGGTCGTTGATGAGCTCGGCTTCGCGGTCGACGCGGCCCTCCGCGGCGGCCAGCTGGACCGCGTCCTGGAAGGTCGCGGTGAACAGGACGAGCGCCCGCATGCCTTCGGCGTAGGACTTCTGCAGCATCAGCTCGCGCCGTACGTCGGGGTGGTGGGTGATCGTCACCCGCGGGGCGGTCTTGTCGGTCATCTGGGTGAGGTCGGCCCCCTGCACCCGGGTCTTGGCGAACTCCAGCGCGTTGAGGTAGCCGGTGGACAGGGTGGCGATCGCCTTGGTCCCGACCATCATCCGGGCGTGCTCGATGATCATGAACATCTGCTTGATGCCCTCGTGCACGTCGCCGATGAGCGTGCCGACGGCGGGGTGCTTGTTGCCGAAGGTGAGTTCGCAGGTGGTGGAGACCTTCAGGCCCATCTTCTTCTCGACGCCGGTCACGTAGACGCCGTTGCGCCCGGTGGTTTCGCCCGTCTCCAGGTCGACGAGGTATTTGGGGACGAGGAACATCGACAGGCCCTTGGTCCCCGGGCCGTGCCCCTCGGGGCGGGCGAGGACGAGGTGGAAGATGTTCTCCGCCATGTCGTGCTCGGCGCTGGTGATGAATCGCTTCACGCCTTCGATGTGCCAGGTTCCGTCAGGCTGCGGTACGGCCGTGGCCAGGCCCGCGCCGACGTCGGATCCGGCGTCGGGCTCGGTCAGCACCATGGTGGCGCCCCACTCCCGTTCGATCGCGAGTTCGGCGAACCGCTTCTGGTCCGGGGTGCCGATCTTGTGGAGGACCAGGGAGAACGCGGGGCCGCAGGAGTACATCCAGACCGCCGGGTTGGCGCCGAGCACGAGTTCGGCGAGCGCCCAGGCCACGCTGCGGGGGAATCCGGGGCCGCCGAGCTCTTCGGGGAGGTCGACGTTGGCCCATCCGGCGTCGACGAACGCGGCGAAGGACCGTTTGAACCCGTCAGGCATGATGACCGAGGCGGTCGCCGGGTCGAAGACCGGAGGGTGCCTGTCGCCTTCTTCGAACGAATCGGCGAGTACCCCGGTGGCGAGCCGGTTCACTTCGTCGATGATGCCCCGGACGCTTTCCTCGTCGAGATCGGCGAACGGTCCGCTGCCGAGGACGTCGCGTCGGCCGAAGACCTCGAAAAGGTTGAATTCGAGGTCGCGCACGTTGCTTTTGTAGTGGCCCATCAGGGTGCTCCTTGGCCCGGTCTGCCGTTCGTACTGACGAGTAACCTAACTCCTATGCTACTCGCCGGTAACCCTTCTTGCCACCTCTGATGGGCTATGGGCTTTTAGGCTGTTTCCATGGAGATTGATGGACCTTCTGGTCGGTTGGGCGCTCGTTGGCAGGCCGAACTGGCGGGCTGGGGGATCCCCCAGGCGATCGTCGACGCCGCCCCCCGATCGCCCTGGGGACACCGGCCGGACAACTTCATCCGCCGTACCGAGGGCTTGGTCGAGGCGCCGTCCGGGCCGCTCTACGAACGGGCCCGCGAGGCGCTGCCCCCAGGCGGGAGCGTGCTCGACGTCGGGGCCGGTACGGGCGCCGCCTGCCTGCCGCTGGCGAAGGAGGCCGCGGAGATCGTCGCGGTCGACGTCTCGGCCGTCATGCTCGGGGAACTCGCCGCGAGGGTGCCCCCGGGCGTCGGACTGGTCGCGGTCGAGGGAAGCTGGCCCGAGGTGGCCGACCGCACCCCGGCGGCCGATGTGGCGGTGTGCTCGCACGTCGTCTACAACGTGCCCGATCTGGTGGGATTTCTCACCGCACTCACCGGGCACGCCCGGCGGCGGGTCGTGCTGGAACTGAGCGAACGCCATCCGATGACCTGGCTCAACCCGCTCTGGGAGCACTTCCACGGGCTGGACCGGCCCGACAGCCCGACCGCCGAGGACGTGGCGGAAATCGCTCGATCCCTGGGATACCGGGTCCGATCGGCCGTCTCGGCCGCCTCCGACGACCACTATCACTCGCTGGAGGAACTGGCCGACCGCGTCTGCGTCCGGCTGTGCCTGCCCGCCGATCGCGCGCCCGAGGTGGCGCGGGTCGCACGGGAGCTCGGGATCTGGCCCGCACCGCGGGCGCGCTGGGTGACGCTCTGGTGGGATGTGCTATAGCTAGAGCAGGTACCCGATCGGTGCCCCGGACGAGGAGTGAGCGCCGTACCCGGAAGGAAAGACGACGCTCGGGACACGTGGGTGAAAGTCACCCGCGTTCAGACGCGAACGGGGCGGTCATGGCCTGGGTGCTTCTTATCATCGCCGGACTCTTCGAGATCGCCATGGCGATGTCGCTGAAACTCAGCGACGGCTTCTCCAAGCTGCTGCCCTCCGTCGGGTTCTTCGTCTTCGCCGCGCTCAGCTTCGGACTGCTGAGCGTGGCGTTGAAGCAGCTGGAGGTCGGTACGGCCTACGCGGTGTGGACCGGGATCGGCGCGGCGGGCACCGCCGTCGTGGGGATCCTGGTCATGGGCGACAACGCCTCGGCGCTCAAGCTGATCTCGCTGGCGCTGATCGTCTTCGGGGTGATCGGTCTGAACCTCGCGGGGGCGGCGCACTGAGCCCGGGCACGGTCGTCGCGAAACCTGCTTGACGTGATTGGTGGTGTCGATGTTGGCTGTGGGCCATGATGGGGATTCATGCGGTCACCTTCGACTGCGCGCAGCCGTACCGACTGGCGGCCTTCTGGCAGGCGGCCACCGACTGGACGCTTGATCCGGAATCCGAGCCCGGCGACGACGAGATCCGGCTCATCCCGCCCGGCGGGCCGCAGGTGCTGTTCATCCGGGTGCCCGAAGGAAAGACGGCCAAGAACCGCTTCCACCTCGACGTGATGCCGACGGACGGCAGAACTCGGGACGAAGCGGTCGAGCACCTGCTCGCCTTGGGCGCCACTCAACTCCAGGACCACCGGAGGGCGGACGGCACCGGCTGGGTCACCCTGCTCGACCCGGAAGGCAACGAGTTCTGCGTCTGCCGGAGCCAGGCCGAGCGCGACGGCGCGTGAGCCGGGCGCCGCCCTTCTCCGGGAGGACGACGGCGCCCGGATCACGCGCCGGGCCGCCACAGGTCCTCACGAGTTCCGGGCGCGTCCCTTCACGGCGACGCCGAGGAGACCGACGACGAGGTAGACGAGCGCACCGCCCCACAGCGCGTCGAACAGGCTGCCGAAGATGCCTTCGCCGTCCAGGATCAGCTGGATGGGGTAGGTCACGGCCGCCGTCGCCGCGGCCGGCAGGAGCGCGAACCGCCACGGATGTTTGAGCGACCAGGCCCGGGCGTTCCTGGTGACGCGGTCGATCCCGGACGCGCCCGGGTTGAACAGCGCACCCGCCGCCGCCACGATGAAGAAGAGACCGGCGCCGAGGCTGAGCGCGCCCCCCGGATCGGCGCCGGAGAAGACCAGCCCGATCAGCATGTTCACCGCGGCCACACCGCCACCGGTGAACGCGGCGAGCTTCCACGGCGCGCCACGCAGCGCGGCCCCGGCCAGTGACATTTCATCGCTTCTCGATAGTTCTGTCATGACTTCATGCTGCCTCGCGCGGCGGCGTGAGCACATAGGGGAAGTCCCTGATCGACCCCCGATATGGTTCCCCCATGTCTGTGGTGTTCCGCGAGGCCAAACGTGAGGACGTTCCCAGGATCGTCGCCCTGCTCGTCGCCGACCGGCTGGGCGCGGAACGGGAGACGGAGGCCGATCTCGGCGTCTACCTGGACGCCTTCGACGCGATCGCCGCCGACCCCCGCAACGAGCTCATCGTGGCCGAGGTCGGCGGCGCCGTCGTCGGGACGATGCAGCTCACCTACATCCCCGGGCTCTCCCGGAGGGGATCCGAGCGGCTGCTGATCGAGGCGGTCAGGATCGACTCCATCCTGCGCGGCCAGGGCCACGGCCGCGCCATGATCGACTGGGCGGTGGGGCGGGCCCGCGCTCGTGGTTGCCGGTTGGTCCAGTTGACCAGTGACAAGACCCGGGGTGCGGCCTTGCGCTTCTACACCTCACTCGGCTTCACCGCCTCCCATGAGGGGTTCAAGCTCGCCCTCGACTAGCACCCATCCGACGTGCAGCAGGTTCCGGTGGCCGCCGTACGGCCGTACTCGATCATCGGTTGCCGGGCTCGGTCAGAGTGGGGCGATCTCCACGCGGTTGTCGTGGTAGACGGCACCGCCCAGATCGGCGGTCCGTTCGTCGACGGTGGCGTTGACGTTCGTGCCGCCGGGGCTGAACTTGGGCCAGTGGCCCTTGGGGGAGGCCGCCACCCCGGGCCGTACCCGATCACTGATCTCCACCTCGGCCTCGAACGATCCTCGGTCGTTGAACACCCGCACCCGCTGCCCGGGGGTGAGACCCCGGGCGGAGGCGTCGTCCGGGTGGACCATGACGTACGGCCCCTTGGCCCGGCGGCGCAGCTCGGGGTTGTTGCCGAACGTGGTGTTGAGGAAGGTGTGCGAGGCGGCGGAGATCAGCGTCAGCGGGTAGTCCGGCGGGTCCGCCGGGGGGACGAAGTCCGGCATCCGGTCCGGGCCGTCGCCGGTGACGAACTCCATCCGGCCCGAGGCGGTCGGGAACCCTTCGGCGTACGGGAGGAAGGGCCGGGGCAGCGCCATGCGCACCCAGCCCTCTTTGCGGAGCCGATCGAGGGTGATCCCCTCCAGCGCGGGGTGGCCGGAGCCGAGGGCCTGCTCGGCGAGGGTGAGGTCGTCGTCGAAGAGCGCCGGCTCGGTGAGCCCCAGCCGGCGGGCGAGCCTGCGGAAGGTCTCGGCGGTGGGGAGGCACTCGCCGGGCGGCGCGACCGCCGGTTCGTTCCAGGTCAGGTAGAGGTGTCCGTACCCGTCGTGCAGGTCCCGGTGCTCGATCTGCGTCGTGGCGGGCAGGACGATGTCGGCGTAGTCGACGGTGTCCGTCGGGAACTGCTCCACCACCACGGTGAAGAGGTCCTCGCGGAGCAGCCCTCGACGGATCTTGTTTTGGTGGGAGGTGCTGCCCATCGGATTGGCGGCGGTGACCCAGAGCACCTTGACGGGCGGGTCGTCCAGGTCCAGCAGCCCCTCGCCGAGCCGGGTCATCCGCAGGGTCCGGACCGGCTTTTCCAGCAGATCGTCCCGGTACAGCGCCGTCCGGTCGAGGGGGCTGTGCCCGCTGGTCGAGTAGACGACGCCCCCGCCCGGGTACCGCCAGTCCCCGGTGACCCCCGCGATGGCGGCGATCGTCCGCAGCGCGGCGCCCCCGCCCGCGTGCCGCTGCAGGCCCATCGTGGCCCGGATCGCGGTGGGCCTGGTACGGGCGAGCCGGAGCCCGAGGCCGACGATCCGGTCCACCGGGAGATCGGTGATCCCGGCGACGCGAGCGGGCGGGAACTCCATGATCCGCTTTCGGAACTCCGTCCAGCCGTGGGTGTGCGCCTGGATGAACTCCCGGTCCTCGGCCCCTTCGGACACGACCACGTGCAGCAGGCCCAGGGCGAGCGCGGCGTCGGTGCCGGGGAGCGGCGCCAGGTGCTCGTCGGCCTGGTCGGCGGTGCGGGTGCGGATCGGGTCGATCGCCACCACGTGGGCTCCGGCGTGCCGGCCGTCCTGGATGAACTTCCACAGGTGGTGGCCGGTCGTCAGGGTGTTCGTCCCCCAGAGCAGGATGAGCTTGGATTCGGCGAAGAGTTCGGGATCCATGCCACCGGGTGAGCCCTGGACTCGGCGGAGCCCCTCGTTGCCCGCCTGGGAGCAGATGTCGGCGTCGTGGTGGGAGGCGCCGAGCACGTTCCACAGGCGGCGCCCGGCCATACCCTCCAGGCCCTGCAGGTAGCCGAGGGTTCCCGTGCCGGAGTACGGCCAGACGGCCTCGCCGCCGAACTCCTCGATCACGCCGGTCAGCCGCTCGGCGATCTCGTCGAGCGCCTCGTCCCAGCTGATCCGTTCGAACGTGCCCGAACCCTTGGGCCCGGTCCGGCGCAGCGGATGGAGAATCCGATCCGGCGCCTGGGTGTGTTCGAGATAGCGGTTGACCTTCACGCAGAGCGCGCCCCGGGTGTACGGATGCTCGGGGTTGCCGCGGAGCCGTACCGCGCGCCCGTCCTGGACGGTGACGACCCAGGCGCAGCCGTCCGGGCAGTCGAGCGGGCAGGCGCCGAGGACCTTCAACTCCGAGCTCATGCCAGTGACGGTAGCTCATGCCCGATTTATCCGGTAACCACCTGTGCTGGGGTGTTGTCCCTGATCGGGACGGACGGGAACGGCCGCCCGCCGGCTGCGGGCGGCCGTCGTGGCGATCCGGGGTTACGAGGTCAGGCCGCCGTGGTCGTCGTGACCGGCCTCGGCCGAGCGGAGGCCGGCCGCCGGGCGGGCCGCGCCCTGGCCGGGGAGGTTGTAGGTGTAGGCGAACACCACGGCCGCGGTGGCGATCGCACCGGTGTTCACGGCGAGCGCCTTGTCGCTGATGTTGGCGATGGTGTCGCAGGCCTGGTGGTAGCAGAGGTCGTAGGCGTCGCCCACGGTCCCGCCGAACAGGGCCACCTCGGCCGCGGTCTTGGCGCCGTCGGCACCGGTGAACAGGCCGCCTGACGGGATGCCGACGGCGATGAACGGGCCGTAGTCCGAGCGCCCGGTGAAGTCGGTGCCGATCCGGGGCTGGCGGATCGTGTCGAAGTACTTCTCGTAGACCTTCTCGATCTGGTCGGATCCGGGCGGACCGGCCGGGGAGCCGACGTTGTCGGAGTTGTCACCGTCGTAGATGCCGAAGATGTAGTTGGTCGAGCCGACCATGTCGTAGTTGAGGTAGAGCGCGATCTTGGCCTGTTCGGCGGGGGAGAGCGCGCCGACGTAGTGCTCGGAGCCGACCAGCCCGACCTCTTCGGCACCCCACCAGGCGAACCGCATCCGGTTCAGGGTCGGGAGCCGGCCGCCCAGCTTCAGGGCGACCTCCAGCAGGGCCGCGCTCCCCGAGCCGTTGTCGTTGATGCCGGGCCCGGCGATCACGCTGTCGAGGTGGGCGCCGGCCATGACGACCTTGTCGGCGCGCCCGTACCTGCTCTCGGCGATGACGTTGTTCGTGATCCGCGGCTCGCTCTCGGTCGTCGTCTGGAGCCGGATCGTGGCGCCGGCGAGGCCGGCGAGCTCGTTGCCGACGGCGAAGCTGGCGCCGATCACCGGGACCGGGTGCGGCGATCCGCCGTTGCCGCCGAAGGCGGCCGTACGGCCCGGCTGCCCCTCGTTGAAGATGATCACGGCGCTGGCGCCCGCGGCGACGGCGTTCTGCGCCTTCGCCTCGAAGGTGCAGGTACCCCGCTGGATCAGGGCGACGTTGCCCGGGGTGAACCCGGCGAAGTCACTCGCCTCACAGCCGCTCGTGGAGCCCGGGGTGGGCGGCGGCGGGAGGATGACGTCGACCGCCTGGACGGTTCCGGTCACATTGCCCGAGCCCGAATAGTCCAGGGTGGTGAAATCCCCGGCGGGGTTCCCGCCGGTGTGTGTGTAAGTCCGGGCGGTGGGGGTGAGCCGCTGGAATGTCGGGGTGGCCAACTCGCGGTAGAAGTTGAATTCAAACGGCTGGAGGGTCACGTTGTACCCGGCCGCACGGAGTTTTCCGGCCACATAGTCAACGGATGCGTCGTAGCCGGGGGTGCCTGAGGCACGGGTGCCCCCGTTGGCGTCGGCGATGGCCTGGAACGCCTGGAGGTGGCGCTTGACCTGTGATGCTTTGATGCCCTGGCTGAAGGAGCGAGGATCGGGGGCCGCGTTTGCGGGGACGGCCGATCCCACACTGAGCATGAGGGCGGTGACCGCGGTGGCGGTGGCGAACAAGCCCTTTTTGGGCAGGCGCATTTACACTCCTCTAACAGGTCCGAATCCCACATGTATCCGCAGTATTCGTGCTGGGTGGAACGTAACCGGAACAGTCTTGATGAGGAAGACCTTGAGCATATTCCGTTAAAAACAGGGATTTGCGAATCATGTTCCGGTGGTTTGTCCCCCGGCTCACTGCATAAGTCCGAATTGGGAAATAGTTGGTAGATATCACCCAAACGTCGACCCTTTGGTGGCTGAGAGTGATGATATGGCAACAAGCTGTTGTTGGTTGGGTGTTGTGGGTTTTCGGGGGTGTAGGTGACCTACACCACCTTCGGCGCCCCTTCCCATGACCCTTGCCAGGGGCTATCTTGGTGATATCACTTCGATAGCTAGGAGAACTCATGGAGACCCGCGCGTTCCGGTTGCCCGGTTTCGTGTTCGTGGCGTTGTTGCTGGTGGTCGCCGGCGCGGCGTGGGGCGTTGCCTTTCCGTTCGGGCCGGAGGCGCTCGCGGTGGCGGGCGGGGTGGTCGTCGTGATCATCGCCGTCGTGGCCAGCGGCTTCATCGTGGTCAATCCCAACGAGGCAAGCGTGGTGCAGTTCTTCGGGCGCTACGTCGGGACCGTGAGCGACGCGGGCTTCTACTGGGTCGTGCCCTTCTCGGCCCGGCAGAAGGTGAGCCTGCGGGTGCGGAACTTCGAGACCGCCAAGCTCAAGGTGAACGACGCGGACGGCAACCCCGTGGACATCGCCGCCGTCGTCGTCTACCGGGTGGTGGACACCGCGCAGGCCTCCTTCGGCGTCGACAACTACGAGGAGTACGTCGCGATCCAGTCCGAGGCCGCGGTGCGGCACCTGGCCACCAGCTACCCCTACGACGCCCACGAGGAGGAGCGGGCCAGCCTGCGGGACGGCGCCCACGTCGCCGAGGAGCTCACCGCCGAGCTTCGCGAGCGGATCAGCCTGGCCGGCGTCGAGGTCCTGGAGACCAGGATCACCCATCTCGCGTACGCTCCGGAGATCGCCCAGGCGATGCTCGTCCGCCAGCAGGCGACCGCGGTGGTCGCGGCACGGTCGAGAATCGTGGAAGGCGCGGTCGGGATGGTCCAGCTGGCGCTGGGCCGACTCAGGGATGAGGGTGTGGTCGAACTGGATGAGGAGCGGAAGGCCGCCATGGTCTCCAACCTGCTGGTCGTGCTCTGCGGTGACCGAGCCGTGCAGCCGGTGGTGAACACCGGCAGCCTCTATGCCTGAGCGTAAGAAGCTGCTTCTCCGCCTCGACCAGGCGATATACGACGCCGTGGCGAAGTGGGCCGCCGACGACCTGCGTAGCGTCAACGCACAGATCGAATTCGCACTGCGACTGGCGCTGCGGCAGGTCGGCCGGGAGGTGACCAAGCGGGAGGAGCCGGAGCCCGAGGAGTGAAAGCCGCTCCCGAGATCGCCGAGACCCCGCTCACGATTCGGTGCGATGCGGGGTTTCGGCGTGTCCGTCACCGGGTTTTGGCGTTATACCCCAGGGAAGTTCGCGATTTCTCTCGACAAGGTGGGTGAGATCCCCACCAACGGGGTACCGGCGCAAAAAGATCAACTTACACAACGTATTGGGGTGGATGTCGTGTCCCCATTCACCGGGAATTTGACGCAGGATGGGGAGCACCTGCCGGAGGCGTCTCGGTGGGACGGGTGTTGTGGGAGGAAGGATGGCGAAGGCGGGGTGCCGTGGTGACACCTGGTGCCCGGGGAAGGACTAGACGGGGGGTGACACCCAAGAGCGCACTGGCGGTGAGGGAGATACGGACACGTGAGGAAACGGTGACCTCCGGCGTTCCCGAACAGGGGACGGTCGTCGTCGTCGAACCCGTCCTGCCCCGGCGTATCCGGCGACCGTCCGACGCGCTGCGGTTCCTCATCACCGTGGTGGCGCTGGCGATCGCCCTCTTCCTGCCCGTGGTGGCGCCGGGGACGTTCAGCGGCCTGGAGAGCGACGTCGCCGAGGGCACCCGTCAGGCTCCGAGCGTGCTGGTGTCGCTGGGCGGTTTCCTCGGCGGCATCGTGGTCCTGATGGTCCCGGTGGCGTTCGCCGTCGACCGGGTGCTGCGCCGGGACGGCCTGCGGGTGGTCGGCGGCCTGATCGCCGCCACCCTCGCCTTGCTGGTGTCCCTGGTCATCGACTGGTGGCTGCTTTCCCTCAACCCCGAGGTGCCCCTGGTGAACGCGCTGACCCGGGAGCCGCAGGGCGGGGGTCAGCTGACCGAGCCGGTACACACCATGATCGCTTCGGTGATCGCCTACGTCACCACCGTACGCGTCGGCCGCTGGCCGCGCTGGCAGGCCGTGATGTGGACGGCGATCGCCCTGGACATGGTCGCGATCCTCGCCGCGGGCCGGACCACCCCCCTCGCCCTCATCGTCACCTTCCTGATCGCCCGCGCGGTCGGATACACGACCCTGTACCTGGTCGGCAGCCCGAACACCCGGCCGCCGGGGGGCGCGGTGGTCGCGGCGCTGCGGCGGCTCGCCCTGCCCCCGGTGAGCGCCCGGCGGATCGAGGACGACGCCGAAGGCAGCCGCCGCTACGCCGTACGGATCGCCGACGGCCGGCAGCTCGACGTGACCGTGCTCGACCGGGACCAGCAGGTCGCGGGGATGCTCTACCGGATCTGGCGGTGGATCAGGCTCAACTCGGCGGCCCGGCGCCGCCCCGTCCGCCCGCTCCGGCGGGAGCTGGAGCGGGAGGCGCTCATGGCCTACGCCGCCGCGGCCGCGGGGGCGCACACCAAGCGGCTGGTGGCGACGAGCGATCTGGGCGCGGACACCGCCATGCTCGCCTACGAGCACGTGGACGGGGAGATCCTCGACAACCTCCCCGACGAGCGCCTCACCGACGAACTGCTCCGCCAGATCTGGCACGAGGTGCGGGTCCTGCATGCGGCGCGGCTCGCCCACCGGCGGCTGGTGGGCGACAGCATCCTGGTCGACGACACCGGGCAGGTGCGCCTGCTCGACGTCCGCTCCGGCGAGATCGCCGCCGGCGACATCGTGCTCCGGATGGACGTGGCCCAGCTGCTCACCTTCCTCGCGATGCGGGTCGGGCCCGAGCGGTCGGTACGGCTCGCCGCCGACGTGCTCGGCGCGGACACCCTCGCGGGGGCGGTTCCGCTCCTGCAGTCCGTGGTGCTGGTCCGGAGCACCAGATCGGCGCTGCGCAAGGAGAAGGACCTGCTGTCGCGGATCCGCGAGCAGGTGCTGGCGCTCGTCCCCCAGGTCGCCGTCGAACCGGTCAAACTCGAACGGTTCCGGCCGCGTACCGTGGTGAGCATCATCGCGCTGGCCCTCGGCGCGTACTTCCTGCTCTCCCAGCTCAGCCAGGTCGACCTCCGCGCGACCGTCACCACCGCCCAGTGGGGCTGGGGGCTGGTCGCCGCGGTCGCCGCCGCGGTGAGCTACCTCGCCGCCGCGTTCATGCTCCGCGGATTCGTCCCGGAGCGGCTGCCCCTGTTCAAGACCGTCCTCGCCCAGCTCGCCGGGTCCTTCGTCAAGCTCGTCGCGCCCGCGGCGGTGAGCGGGGTCGCGATCAACACGCGCTTCCTCACCCGGATGGGGGTGCCCTCGGGCCAGGCGGTCGCCAGCGTCGGCGCCTCCCAGCTGACCGGTCTCGTCTTCCACATCGCGCTGCTGTTCACCTTCGCCTACATCACGGGGCAGGAGAGCACGCCCTCCCTCGCCCCCTCCCGCGGGGTGATCATCGGGATCCTTGCCGTGGCGATCCTGGTCGTGGTGGGGCTCGCCATCCCCCGGCTGCGCCGTTTCACCGCCGCCAAGGGCCGCGCGCTCTTCGCCGGGGTCATCCCGCGGCTCCTGGACGTCCTGCAGTCACCGCGGAAGATCCTTGAGGGGTTCGGCGGGACGCTGCTGCTCACCATCGCCTTCGTGGTGTGCCTGGACGCGTCCATCCGGGCTTTCGGGGGGTCGATGAGCTTCGCCTCGGTGGCCGTCGTCTTCCTCGCCGGCAACGCGATCGGCTCGGCGGCGCCCACCCCCGGCGGACTCGGCGCGGTCGAGGGGGCCCTGGTCCTCGGACTCACCCTGGCCGGGCTGCCCGGGCCGACCGCCACCTCGGCCGTGCTCCTCTTCCGGCTGCTCACCTTCTGGTTTCCGGTCCTTCCCGGCTGGGCGTCCTTCGCCTATCTCCAGCGGCACCACGCGATCTGATCGGGCTCACCAGCGCTGGGCGAGCACCATCCCATGCCAGTTGTCCACGGCGAACGGCGCTTCGCGGACGAAGCCGGCGCTTTCGTAGTACCCGACGAGTCTCTCCTGCGCCCCGGCCCAGCAGTCCACCCGGAGCAGGCGTACCCCGAGGTCCTCGGCCTCCCGCCTGGCCCGATCCAGGAGCGCCCGACCCACCCCCAGCCCGGCCCGGCGCCGGTCGGTGACGAGCGCCTGGACGTAGAGTTCCGGCTCGGCCGCCGGGGGCGCGTACGGCACCGGGGGCCCCACGACCATCGCGCCCGCGGGAACCCCGGCGACCTCGGCGATGCGGAGTCCGCCGCTTTCGGCCCACCGGTGGGCGGCGGCGACCCGCTCGGGGCGCCGCGAGAACGGGACCTCACCCCATTGCCCGGTCTGTCCCCGGGAGACCAGCCAGGCCACGGCACGGTCGAACATGGCCAGGACCAGGTCGGCGTCCCCGCCGTCGCCGTTCCGGATGGTCAGGTCGTCGCGTCGGTCAGGCATTCAGCGCGCTTCCTTTCAGCCACTCGCTCCATGGTTTCTCCCAGTACATCCAGCCGTTCTCCCACTCCTGCGCCAGGGGGCGGTCGGTGCCCTTGACGTCGACGATGTCGCCGGGCTGGGACATCTCGTAGAACCATTTGGCGTCCGTCGGGTGGGCGTTGACGCAGCCGTGGCTGACGTTGGCCCGGCCCTGGGACCGGATCGACCAGGGGGCGGCGTGCACGTACTCGCCGCGGCTGGAGATCCGCACCGCCCAGCCCACCTGCCTGTCGTACCACCCGTTGTCGCCCTTTTTACGGCCGGGGGCCCGCATCCGGGTGGGGTTGCCCTTCTCCATGGTGAGGTGGACGCCGGCGGCGGTGGTGTACTCGCGGGTGGTGCCGTTGCCCAGGCTCACCTTCATGGTGCGGACCTTCCGGCCGTCCCGCCGGACGACCATGGTGTGGGTACGGGCGTCCGCGACGCTCCGCTGATCTGCGCCGATCTTGAAGGTCCAGGTCAGGTCCTCGGTCCCGTAGACCTCTTTGGCGGCTCGGACCCCGGTCATGTGGGCGATCAGCCTGACGGTCTGGTGGGCGGGCCAGTACCGCTTGGTCCGGTACACGACCCGCCTGCGATCCATCCAGTACCACGAGCCCTCGACCGGCTTCTCGGCGATCACCTCAAGGGCCCGCTCCACCTCGGCCTGGTTGTAGACCTCGCGGGAGAAGTGCAGGACGATCGGCAGGCCGACGCCGTACGTCTTGCCCTCGTTGGCGGCGAGCACCCAGTCGAGCGAGGCCGCGATGGTCTGGCTCGGTTGCTGGGTACGGAATGCGCTGGTCACGGTGACGGGGGTTCCCGCGGTGTTCGTCGCCCGGGCCGATACCGTGTACTGGGCGCCGGGGGCGAGCGTCCAGGTGGACCGCCATGTGGTGCGGTCCGCGCTGTAGCTTCCCTCGACCGCCTTCCCGCCGGTGCTCACCGTGACGTCGACGAGGGTGCCTCCGGTCGCGCTCACCGTCACCCCGCGGTCGGGCCGGGCCGCCGCGGTGCCGTCCGCCGGGACCACCGCGATCCGGGTGTCCGGCTTGGCGGGCTGCGGCGCCGCCGTCGGGGCGGGGTCCGGGCCGGAGTCGGACTGGCACCCGGAGGCGAGCAGCGTGACCAGTGCGATGATGACCGCCGTCACGGTACGGAGACCACGAAACGTCATCGGATCACGGCGTGACGGTGAGCGGCGGTTCATGGGCGCCTCCGAGGGGGATGGGGTGGGAGCGGGGATGATTGTTACCGGTTACCTGCACCGTAGGACGCTGTCCTGGCAGGAAAAGTTGGGTACTCGGTGGATTTATGCTGTTGCGGCGCTCGCGGTTGCCGGTCCTGTTGGGCATCGTGAGAATGGGGACGCCGCGGAGCTATCCGCCGGTCTCGAACGTTGAGGTGGTTGTGACCGCGGAAGGTAGGCAGGCCGACGACATGCGTGAAGCCATCGACGACAGGAATGAGCAAGAGGTCGACGAGGAAAAGGGGAAGAAGAAGCGAAAAAAGGAGAAGAAGGGATCTTTCCTCAGGGAGCTCCTGATTCTCGTGCCCGTTTCGCTCGGCCTCGCCTTGTTGATCAAGACTTTCGTGATCCAGGCGTTCTGGATTCCCTCGCCGTCGATGGAGAACACCCTGCTTGAGCAGGACCGGGTCCTGGTCAACAAGCTGGTGTACCTGACCCGGGACATCGAGCGGGGGGACATCGTGGTGTTCTCCGGTGAGGGTTCGTGGGATCGGAATCCGGACGTGGCCTCGGTCGACTCGGGCAATCCCGTTTCGGCCGCCCTGAACTGGGTCGGCGTGCTGTTCGGGCTGGTGCCGGGGGAGAAGGACTACATCAAGCGGGTCATCGGGGTCGGCGGGGACGTCGTCAAGTGCTGTGACGCGCAGAATCGCATCACGGTCAACGGTGTACCCCTCGACGAGGGGGAGTACCTCTTCCCGGGGAACGTGCCGTCGGAGAAGTTCTTCGAGGTGAAGGTGCCCGAGGGGCGGCTCTGGGTGATGGGCGACCACCGGGACCTCTCCCAGGACGCGCGCTACCACCAGGAGGTGGGCGACCCGGGGGCCGGGACGATCCCCGAGGACGCGGTGATCGGCCGGGCCTTCGTCCGGATGTGGCCGTTTGCCCGCTGGGGGGTGCTGGACATCCCCAAGACGTTCGGCCAGCCCGGCCTGAAGAAGTAGCCGGGTCAGCCGCGCCGGAGCACCCGGGCCGCCCCGGTGATCAGGGCGGTGGCCAGGATCCAGCCTGACGCGATCAAGGCGTAGGCGAGCCAGGGCGTCCAGCCCACCGGGTCGAAGGCGCCGCGCTGCCCGAACGCGTTGATCGGGATGAGCAGGTCCAGGGTGTAGGCGAAGGCGTTGAACCGCGGGGACTCGGCGGGCTTGATGGGCCGGGGCTCGACGAGGGTGAACGTGACGGTGCCGGCGGTGAGCAGCAGCGCGAACCACACGCAGGCGAGCCACGGGCGGTAGCCGTACCCGACCGTCACGTCGAGGACCCGGCCCCAGAACCGGCCGCCCGGGCGCAGCGTCGCCCGCCTGGCCCGCAGCTTGGCCAGCTGGGTCCGGCGGGCCAGCTCCTCGTTGCCGTCCCTGATGTACCAGGCGGCGAGTTGCTCGTAGGGCTGCGGCCGAAACCCTTGGGGGTCGCGGGCCACCCAGCGGACGCGGTCCTCGATCCCGTTTCCGCGCAACGCCTCGTAGACGGCCCCGTTGAGGCGGAGTCGTTCGGGCCAGACGGCGGGGTCGTCGAAGATGATCCCGATCTTGGAGTAGACGAGGTTGACCGTGCCCTCGATCGGCGTGGCAAAGTGCAGGACAAGCTCCCTGGCCTCCAGGAAGGCGCACCTCAGGTCGCCCTGGAGCTCACCGTCCCGGAAGGAGAGAGTCCCGTTCACCCGGGCGCCGCGGAGCCCGATCGCGCCTTCGGCGGTGAACCCCTCGGTGCACTCCATCACGTCCTCGACGATCAGGTTGTCCGCGAGGAGGGCGTCGCCGCCGGGGTTGCGCAGGGTGGTGCCCCGGAGGAACAGGCCTCCGTTCATCCGCGCGCCCACCAGCCGGACTCCGCCAGATATGTCGGCATTATCAAGGAAGGCCCCTGCCTCCACGACGAGTGAGCCGGAGAAGATCGCCCATTCGCCGAGGTTGCGCACCGTGGTGCCGAGCATGCGCAGGCCGCCGTTGATCTGGGCTCGCGGCAGCCGTACCTCACCGGAGATCTCCGAACCGGAGAGGCTGAGATGTCCGTCCATCCGGACGCCGCCCCCGCAGAAGCCGGGCATGCGGGAGTTCACAATCCGGATGGTCTTCGTTGTGGACTCGGTGAAGTCCGGTCGTCCCTCCAGTTCGCAGCGATCCAGACTGAGTTCGCAGCCGATGGATCCTCCCAGGATGGTCAGGGTTCCGGTGACGCGGGCGCCGCGCAGCCGTACGGCGGGCACCTGGCCGGGCGCGGCGTCCCGGACCCCCAGCAGGAGCGAGGCGATCAGTTCGGCGCGGACGGGTTCGCCGTCGAGTTCGACCCAGGCTCCGGTCGGGTAGGCGTCCCAGACCTTGCGTTCGGCCGGGCTGAGGGAGTCGCCGGGGGAGTCCCTCCGGAACGTGGGGAGCAGTCGCCCAAGTATGCGCGGTATGTCTGCCACCTCTGGATCATTGCGCTTTTCCAGGGAGGCCGGGAGATATCGACTTGTCGGGTTCTGTTAGGTTTATTTATGGTTTATCCGTAATTCGCGACATGGCGCTGTCTCGCCGTGCTCGCTGGGGGAGCGGGTTTCGGGGGGTTCGTGGAGACGGCGGCCGGTGTGACCACGGCGACGCCCGCGCTGTGGTCGCGGAACTTCTCTCTGTACTTCGGCGCCCGGACCGTCGCTCTGGCCGGCGACTCGATGATGCCGGTCGTGATCTCGATCGGCCTGCTGGGCGCGGGGTACGGCGCCGGCGGCGTCGGGGCCGCGCTCGGCGCATGGATGGCGGCGTCGATCCTGTTCATGCTCTTCGGCGGGGTGCTCGCCGACCGGTTCAGCCCGCGCAGGATGATGGTCCTCGCCGACCTGGTCCGCGTGGTCACCCATGGGATCATGGCCTTCGCCTTCATCTCCGGCAAGCCCGTGCTCTGGCAGATCATCTGCCTTGAGATCGTCAGCGGGGTCGCCTCCGCCATGTTCCAGCCGGGCACCGCCAGCCTCATTCCCCAGGTCGCCCGGGACGTCCAGGGCGCCAACGGGGTGCTCCGGATGTCCGACGCGCTCTCCCACATGACCGGTCCGGCCCTCGCCGGCGTCCTGGTGGTCCTGTTCGGCGGGGCCGGGTGGGTGATCGGGATCACCTCGGTCACCTTCCTGCTCAGCGCGCTCCTGCTGCTGGCCCTGCGGGTGAGGCCGCCTTCGGCACCCCTCGTCCGCACCTCGATGCTGCGCGACCTCGCCGAGGGGTGGCAGGAGTTCTCCTCGCGGACGTGGCTCTGGGGGGTCATCGTGATCTGGACGGTGCACGGCCTGATCGTCTTCGGGCCGAGCCTGCCACTCATCTCCGCGATCACGGTGCCCCGGCTCGGCGAGTCCGTCTACGGTCTGGTGATGGGCGCGTTCGGCGCGGGAAGCCTGGTCGGCGGGCTGCTCGCCATGCGGCTTCGGCCGTCGCGGCCGCTGGCCGCCGGGGCGGTCGCCATGTTCGCCTTCGCCCTCTACCCGCTCGGTCCCGCGCTGGGGTTCCCGGCGCCCGCGTTGGCGGCGTCCTTCTTCGCCGCGGGGATCGGCGCGGCGTTCTGGGGCGTGATGTGGGCGACCAGCGTGCAGACCCAGATCCCCGCACCGGTGCTGAACCGGGTGCACGCCTACGAGGTGACCGGCTCCAACGCGGCGATTCCCCTCGGCCAGGTGCTGGCCGGACCGGTTGCGCTGGTCGCGGGTGTGGAGGAGTTGCTCCTGGTCGGGGCGGGGGTCGCCCTTGCCGTACCGATGCTGCTGCTTTCGGTACCCGCGATCAGGAACCTGCGCCGGATCGAGTTCGGCTCAGCCGAGCAGGAGAAGCGTGAGCGAGACGAGCGTGACGACCGTGATCGCGACGGTGATCGCCCGGAGCCGGTCGACCGGGCCGCGCAGTGAGCCGAGCAGCGCGGTCAGCGCCCGTCCGGCGCCGAAGCAGGCCCCGATGAGCAGGGCCGCGGGCAGGTCCGGCCGGGCGAAGAGCAGCCCGGCGGCGAGCACGTAGGGCGCGGTGGAGGAGACGTAGGTGCGGACTCCGGTGCCCAGCTCGAAGCCGAACCGGAGCGCCCCGCGCCGCACGTCCCGCTGCAGCACCGCCTGCGGGATCTGCCGGGCGTTCTGGGGCAGGGCGATCCGGAGAACCCCCGCTTCGCGGAGGACGCCGAGGGCGGCGGCGAGCACGGGCGGCCAGGCCCGCCAGGGGCCGGGGAGCGGTTCGGTGAGCCCGGACAGCGCCCACAGGGCCGTACCGCTCACGGCACCGCCGACCAGGAGCCCTCCGCTGAAGAGGGCGAGCACCGAACCCCGCCAACCTGACGAGAACAACACGTAGTTGCTGTTAAGCGTTCAAACCGAGCCGGATAGGGCGTAGCCTGCGAGGGCCGCCAGCACCGCCCAGCACAGGAGCGGGCTTTTTTGGGCCGAGGCGGCCAGGGCGACACCCCCCAGCAGCGCCAGGGGGGCGAAGGAGAAGAGGCTCCGCAGCCGGGTGGCTAAAATACCGGCCTCCTGCAGCGGACGGTCGCCCGGCAGATCGTCCGGGACCACCAGTGGCCGACCCGCCGGTACCCGTCGTGGCACCGGTAGGTGACCCCGCCGCGGCATCGCCCGCAGGGCCCCGAGTAGGCCCAGAGCCAGCCGTCGTAGACCCCGGAGGCGCACTGGTTCGGCCGCAGCCGGAAGTCGCCCCGCCGGCGATGCCAGCCGTCGATGTCGCAGCAGTCCAGGCAGACCCGGCTCGGCCCGCATCCGGGGCTGCAGTTGTGGTCCGTCGCGTACGAGGGGCACGGGTAGGGCAGGATCCGGTACCCCGCGGCGAAGGCGGTCCTGGCCGCGGGGAAGACCGTCAACGCGACCAGCCCGAGGCTGGTGGCTCCGGCCAGCGCCACCCGGAAGATCGAACGCCGGCTCACCGGGGCGGGGAACCGGACCCTCCGGTGCGCCTTGACGGCCCCCTCCGGCCAGGCTCCCCGCAGCGGCATGATCCCCGTCACGGCACCGGCTCCAAGGCCTTGCCGACGAGTTCGTGTACGGCGTCCGCGGACCCGAGCGGTCCGGCGGCGCGGACCCGTCCCGCCGCGTCGAGGACGACGCCGAAGGGCGCGACCGGGATCGAGTGCCGGTCGAACAGGCCGGGATCCTCGTGGGCGAACAGGGCCCGGACCGGCAATGCCCGTACTTTTGCGGATTCGGCGAGGACTTCGGAGCAGACCGGGCATCCCTCATCCAGGAAGAGCAGGAGCGCCGGGCCGGTGAACCCCGGGAACGCGGTGCCCGGGGCCGGCCCCAGCGCGCTCGGCGCGCCCGTCAAGGCGTGCACCTGGCGGATCAGCCCGGACACCACCAGGCCGAGGAGGAGGATGGCCACCCAGGTCAGCAGGACGGCGGTTGTCGTGAAGCTCACGGTGCACGGACCTCCATGGCCGAGGGCAGATGCCACAACAGGGTCGCGAAGGCCAGCCCGGCGATCAGGGTGATCGCGAGCTCGGAGGCCGTCCGCGCGGGCAGGAGCGGGCCGGAGAGGGCGAGCACCGCCAAGGCGCCGGCGCGCCACGCGGTCCAGCGGCTCACCGGGTGCCGGTCGGCGGAGCAGCCGCAGGGGACGGCGCCGCCCGTACGCAACGTGAGCAGGGTGTAGAGGGTGAACGCCGCCATCAGCGCGGCGGCGGCCACCGTGATCGGGTGGAGCCACAGGGAGCCGGAGAGCAGCGCGTGCACCCCGCCGAGGCCGATCGCGGCTTCGGCGAGCATCGTCGCGACGGCGGCGGGGACGGCCAGGGCGGCGGGGATCACGGCGTGCGCCCGGATGGCGGCGGTCAGGGCGGCCGGTCGACGCAGGTGGCCGAGGGCCGACCCCAGGCAGACCACGCAGACCGCGGCGGCGAGCACTAGAACCCCGCCGTCACGGTGAGGCGGTCCGCCAGCTGCCGCATCCGGGGCACGGCGTGGGCGTGCGGCAGGACCGTGACGCAGGTGGTCTCGTTGACCAGGACGAAGTAGGGGTCACCGCTGGTGAGGGTGTCCTGGAAGAGCTCGAAGGCCCGGGTCGCCGTGCCCTTCCAGGTGGGGAGCCGCTTGGCCGTCCGCCCGTTGAGGGTGGCGATCTCCAGGAGGCCGATCTCGGGCACCTCCTTGAGCAGCTCGGCCGACTCGGCGAAGGTGCCCGTTCTGGGCAGGATGGAGAGGCCGTCCTCGTGCTCTCTGATGGTGAGGCAGGAGAAGAGCCGGACGGCGTCGGCCGTCCCGGCGTGGTAGAGGTGGGTGCCCAGGCTGTGGCGCTTGCCTTCCCAGACCGCGGCGAGGATCCGTTCGCTCAGGCCGCGGTCGCCGACCTGGGTGTATCCGATGCGCAGCCGTCCGCCCTGGGTGGTGAAGCCCTCGCTGAAGGCGAGGACCCCCATGTCCCGGGCCCAGGCCCGGCCGAACGCCAGATCCCCCGAGGTGAACTCGTGGAGCCGGTCGCCGAGGGAGACCTGTACGACGGACGTGGCGGGCGACCCCAGATCGAGGGGGCCCCGCACGTCGAACCGGTGCCCATCAAGGGCTCGATGCGCCGCACTGTTGACCACCATGCCTCATGTCTACCCCTTTGACCTGGGATTTCATGGGAACGACGCGCCCGGTGGACGGTACGGACTAGACGTCGAAGATGCTGATGCCCCCGGGACCGACCAGGAAGCCGAGGACGATGAGGACGATGCCCCAGAGGAACTCCCGCTTGGCCAGGATCGAGTAGATCCCGGAGATGACGAGGATGACGGCGATGATCCAAAGCAGTGTAGCCATGGGTCTCGTCTGCCCTGGTTTTTCGATAGCTAACGGATACCGCAGAATTGGATGTACCCCGCTATCGTGCAGATATGGAGAATTCGCCGCAACGCCGTGAGGCGTGGCTGGAAATGCGGGCCTCCGACGCCGATCGGGATCGCACGATTCAGATACTCGGTGAGGCGCTCGCCATGGGACGGCTCACCGTCTACGAGCACTCCGAGCGTCTGGACGCCGTCTACCTGGCGAAGACCATCGGCGAGCTTGAGCCGATCACCCGGGACCTGCCGCAGGTCGCCGGGGAGCGGAAGACCCCGGTCGCTCCGGCGGTGGACCCCGACGGCTCCGCCGACGGGACCGACACGATGATCGCGGTGTTCGGCGGGACGCGGCGTACGGGCCGCTGGCGGGTGCGGCGCCGGAGCAAGGTCGTCACGGTCTTCGGCGGGGTGGATCTGGACATGACCTCGGCCGTGTTCGACGCACCGGTCGTCGAGATCAAGATGACCGCGGTCTTCGGCGGGATCAACATCACGCTTCCCGAGGGGGTCGAGGTCCGGAACGAGGCGATCGGGATCTTCGGCGGGATCGACGCCCAGCAGGACGACGATCCGCCGCTCGGCGCCCCGGTTTTGGTGATCAAGGGGTTCGCCCTCTTCGGTGGGGCGAGTATCGCGCCTAAGCGGAAGAGCAAGAAGACCTAAGAGACATTTGACTGTTTTGTCCGTCGTAAGCTCTGGGTGGAACCTGTCAACGGGGAAGGAGCCCGGCATGCGGGAGCGGCGGCTTTCTCTGCTCGACGACGACCTGGTGGAGTACGAGCAGGCCATGGCGCGCATGGCCGAGCTGGTGAAGCGCCGGCAAGAGGACGCGATCCCCGACACCCTCTGGCTGCTCAGCCACCACCCGGTCTTCACCGCCGGGGCCCGGACCCTCGGGCAGCACCTGCCCGCACCCGAACACGGGATCCCGGTCATCGCCACCGGCAGGGGCGGGCAGCTCACCTACCACGGCCCCGGCCAGCTCGTCGGCTACCTCATCGTCAAGCTCCGCCGGGACGAGGGCGTCGTCGACTACGTCCGCGAGGTCGAGAACCGCCTCGTCCTGGCGTGCGACAAGCTCGGCGTGGCGGCCGAACGCCGGGAGACTCCCCCCGGGGAGCAACTGCTCACCGGGGTGTGGACCCGGCGTACCGGCCGGAAGATCGCCTCGATCGGGATGCGGGCAAGCCGGGGCGTCACCAGCCACGGGTTCGCCATCAACCACGACGGCGACCTCACCCCCTGGGACTGGGCGGTCGCCTGCGGCATGCCCGCGACCGACACCACCTCCATCGCCCGGGAGCTCATCGAGGAGGGACGGGAGGTGCCCGGCGCCGCAGACCTGCGCCTGGCCATCCGCGACGCCTTCGACGTGGTGCCCCAGCCCTAGCCCACCCTGATCGCCCGGCAGGCCAGCTGCAGCGCGAGTCTGTCGTCCGGGGTGGCGAGCGCCGTGCCGAGCAGCGACTCGGCCCGCCTGACCCGCTGGCTCACCGTGTTCCGGTGCAGGCCGAGCCGCTGCGCCGCCTCCGAGGGGGAGCACCCGCAGTCCAGATAGACCTCGATCGTGCGCAGCAGTCCGGGCTCCCCCAGCAGCGGATCGAGGATTTGCCGGGCGTAGTCCCGGAAGGCCGCGGAGCCGTACCACCCGAGCAGCAGCCGTTTCGCGCCGAGCTCGTCCACATGCTTCACCGTCCCGGGCTCGCCCGACGACGCCGACACCACCGCCGCCTGCCTCGCCTCGGCGAGCGTCGAGGAGATCCCCCGGGGCCCCTGCGCGGGCTGTCCGATCCCGGCGACCAGCACCGGCCGGTTTCCCCCTCGACGGAAGGAGGCGAGCGCCGACCGGACCGCCGCGGGCAGCTCCCGGCCCCAGGCCGGCGAGGGGCTGGTCACCCAGGTCGACCAGCCTCCGGCCAGCTCGGCCACCGGTCCGGCCACCCCGTGCGCGGCGAGCTCGCCGGTGAGCCGCTCGGTCACCGTCGGCGGATGCCCGGCCTCCCCGACGACCGCGATGTGGATCCCGCTGTGCCAGCCCTCCAGCCGCCAGCCGAGCTTGGCCGCCTGCTCGTTGAGGTAAATCGGGACCTCGCCCTCCACATGGAGGAGCTCGGCGAGGACCTGGCTCCGGCGCCGCGCGTCCCGTTCCGCCGCGAGCCGTTCGCCGGCCAGCCACGCGGTCACGTACGCGCTCGCCGGACGGAGTACGGCCAAGGCGGCGTCCCGCCAGAGCGGCCCGCCCGCGGCCGCCTCGCAGACCACCCAGAGGTCACCGGCCGGGCAGGCCGCCACGTTCAGCGAGCCGGCGCGCTCGGCGAACTCGGCCGACGCCTCCGCGAGCAGATGCCCGCACTCGGGGGCGGGGCCCGCGATCGCCGATCCGCCCGAGGTCACCAGGGCGGTACGGCCGCGCAGGCTCACGTCCACGGCGGCGAGGATCCGGGTCAGGTCTCCGGCGGCGGCGTGCAGCCTGCGGGTCGCCAGGTTGAGCGTACGGGCCAGCGTGATCTCCGGTCGGCGTACCAGGGCGAGCAGCCGGCAGGCGAGGACGGGCGGGCTCAAGCCCTCCGCCACGGTCAGCACCGGAAGCCCGAGCCGGTCGGCGAGCCGGCCGGTCGACATGGCGGCGTGCGCCCGTCCCCCGGCGACCACGAGGAGCCGGCCCGAGCGTCCCCGGAGTCGGCGGCACACCAGCTCCACCAGGTGCTCGGTATGGGTGAGCCCCCCGGCGCCGGTCAGGTCGAGCACCGCGGCCGCGCCCGGAGGCGCGCTGTCCAGCTCCCGCCCGCCGGTGACAAGGATCACCTCGCGTACGGCCGAATCCAGCCCGGAGGCCCCGCCGAGCAGCTCCCCGGCCCGCAGGGAGTCGTCGGCGAGCAGGTCGCGGACGGTGACGGTCGTGCTCACATCCCCTCCGGGAGGTAGAGGCCGAACGCGGCCGGGCCCGCCAGCGCCCGCCCCGCCGGTTCGTGCCAGCGCGCGGGCGCCGGGAGCCGGAGGACGTCCACGTGCCGGCCGGGGGTCAGCCGGTCGGCGGAGACCGGCTGCCAGCTGCGGGTGTCGACCAGACTGATCAGATCGGGGACACAGCCGACGATCGACCCGTCGTCCAGGGCGAGCAGGAACTCGTCGGCCAATTCGATGCGCAGCGTCCGCTCCCGGTCGCGGGTGTGCTCCAGGGTGGCGACGCCGAGCCCGTACGGCGTGCGCTGCCGCACTTGAAGGACGGCACCGGAGAAAAGGATCTCACCGCCCTCGGCGGACAGCCCCGCCCTGGCCCGGGTCCGCTGCGCCGTGCGCAGCATCCGGCCCAGGCGGATGGCCCGGCTGAACGAGCCGGTCAGGGCGGCCCGCTCGACCTGCCCGGCCCGCATCGGGTAGAGGGCGCTGGCCGCCCAGGCGCCGAGCGCGGGCAGGGCGGCCCGGGCCAGCCGCTCCACCGCGGCGTTGTCACCCGAGCCGATGATCACCGTGTCGCCCGAGGGGTCGACCAGGACGGCGGGCGCCGCAGGCACCTCGGACAGGGTGAACACGGTCTGGTCGAGCCGGGGGAACGCGCGGCCCATCCCGTCGGCGTCGACCAGCGGGAGGTCGAGCCAGGCCGCCACCGCGACCGGGATCAACGCGTTGAAACCGGCCGCCTCCATGCCTTGGACGGCGGACGCCCGTACCCCCAGCCACCGCTCCAGGGTCCGCACCGCCGTGACGAACTCGTCGCCGCCGGGGAGCCGCTCCAGCATCACGGTGATCGCCCCGATGGCGGCCACCGTGATCACCCAGTCGTCCGGGTCCAGCTCGGACGGGGCGACCAGCCGGACCGGCCCGTACCGCTCCAGAACCCGGCGGACCAGGATCGCGGCGGAGACGGTGTCGCCTCCGCCACCCGAGCCGAGCAGGGTGGCTCCGGCCGCCAGATCCGCCAGGTCGGCTGAGGCGATCTCCACGGGGTTCAGCCTAGAGCCGCCCGGCGGATCGGCCCACCCGGTTACCCGAGGGTCTCCACGGGGACGTAGGGGTCGGTGAGCCCGAAGGCGGACGGGCCGAAGACCGCCAGCGCCGCCGGGGAGCGCATGATCGGCGGAGTGGAGATCGTGTACACGGTGATGCGCTGGCCGTAGCGGAGCGACTCGGTGGTGACGGGCTCGGCGGTCTCGGAGTCCAGGGTGCAGATGAGGTCCGGCACGATCGCGCGGACCTGTCCGTCCAGCCGGGCGACGAGATGCTCGTTCTGGAACGTGATCACCAGCGTGCCGCCCCCGTCGAACCCCTCCAAGGTCACCTGGCCGCGGGCGAAACCCTCGATCGTCCGTCGCTCAACGTCCACCACCTTGCCGCGGAACAGCACCGCCCCATAGGTGTAGATGGTGTCGGCGAGGGTCGCGGTCAGCGCGGCGAACGGGTCCTCGTGCCGCTCCCGCGCCTCGCGGAGCGCACGGCCGATCGTCCGGCAGAGGCTGAGCGTGCCCGGGATCGCGGTACGCCGTACCGTCGCCGCGTCCATCGGATAGTCGCAGATGTAGGCGGCGCCGCCCATCCGGATCGTCAGGCCGCGGGCCAGCCACTCCATCCGGACGTTGTCGTCGGTCTCGATGATCGCGGTGTCCCCGTGGTCCCCGGCGATGGACATCGGCGTCCCCGGTACCCCGTACACGTTGAACGTCTCCATCTGCAGCTCGGGGAAGGCCCGCCCCATCCCGTCGGCGTCCACGATCGGCAGGCCGAGCTGCGCCCCGAGCAGCAGCGGCATCATCGAGTTGATCCCGCCGCACTCGATCGGCATCGTCGCCGAGGCCCGCCGGCCGAGCCGCCGCTCCAGTGCGGTCAGCGCGGCGCGGCCGCCCTCCCCGCTCGGCAGCTTCTCCACGAAGACCGTGGGGGCGCCCATCATCGCCGACGGCAGCACCAGGGCCTCGTCGGGCAGCTCGTCCACCCCGATGATCTCGACGCGGTGACCCGCCTTCAGCTCCTGCTCCACCAGGAGCCTGCCGATGTACGGGTCGCCGCCACCGCCCGTACCCAGAACCGCGGCTCCGCGGGCGGTGTCCCGCAGGCCTTCCAGCGTCAGCTCCATCGCAGTCCCTCCCCGTCGCGATCTTCCGCGGACCGGTGCCCCGCGGCGGCGACGGGGGACGGAGGCCCCGGTCGCGGCCACGGGGCTCCGGGTTCCCCGGATCTCACCGACCGTGCGCCCGAGACGCTCCATGAGACCCGGCGTCCGGCGGGGCCGGCCGGCCCGCCGGAGGAATTCGGCTGAATCACGCGCGTGCCACCTCAAGCTCCCCGACGGCCTTGACCCTGATGCGGACCGCGTTGCCGGGCAGGTAGGCGATCGGCACCTCGTCCACCTCCACGATCTGCGCGCTCTCCGGCCGCGCGCCCGCGGCGACGGCCTTGTCCAGCGCCTCCGCCTTGGCGTGCTCCAGGACTTCCTCCCGGGTCAGCACGCCGATCGCGAAGATCCGGTCCACTTCCCCGCCGACCTGCGCGATGGCCGCCCCGATGGCGTTCGCCACCGCGAAGTGGTCGGGCCGGCGGACGTCGGGGAAGCCGGGCAGCTCGTCGGGGAGCAGGATCGACCCGCCGCCGACGACCACCACCGGCAGCGGAGCCGCCGAGGTCCGCATCCGGTCCACGATCTCGGCCACGTCCCGGGCGATCCGCGCCAGGGTCGCCCGGACCGCGCTCCGATCCAGGTGCGCCACCAGACCCGGGTCCCCGATCTCGGCGAGCCCGCCGGCCACCGCCAGGTCCGTCGCGGTCAGCGTGTCTCCCCCGAAGACCAGCGCGCGCCGCGTCAGCTCGTACCCCACGCTGTCCGGCCCCACGGCCGTCCCCCGGACCCTGCTCCCGCCGCCGATGCCCACCGAGAGCACGTCCGGCATCCGGAAGTTGCTGCGGACCCCGCCGAGGTCGACCTCGGTCGCCGACTCCCGGGGGAAGCCGCGTGCCAGCACGCCCACGTCCGTGGTCGTGCCGCCGATGTCCACCACCGCGCAGTCGGCGAGGCCGGACAGGAAGGCGGCGCCGCGCATCGAGTTGGTGGGGCCCGAGGCGAACGTCGCCACCGGATAGCGCCGGGTGTACTCGACGTCCATCAGCGTGCCGTCGTTCTGGGAGAGGAACAGGGGTGCGTCGATCCCCACCGTCTGGAGCGCCGTGCCGAAGGCGTCCACGATCCCGTCGGCCAGGTCCCGCAGGCAGGCGTTGATGATCGTGGCGTTCTCCCGCTCCAGCAGGCCGATCCGGCCGATCTCGTGCGAGAGGCTGATGTGCACCTCGGGCAGCTCGGCGCGGAGCACGTCCGCTGCGAGCTGCTCGAACTCCGCGCTTACCGGGGAGAACACCGAGGAGATCGCGACGGATCGGACCCCCTTGGCGTGCAGGTCGGCCGCGACCTTCTTGATCTCCTCCGGATCGATCGGCGCGATCACCCGGCCGTCGAACTCGTGTCCACCGTGGCAGAGGTAGCCGTGGTCGCCGATCGCCAGGCGGAGCCGGTCCGGCCAGTCGACCATCGGCGGGAGCGCCCGGGTCGCCGGGAGCGCCAGCCGGATCACCGCGGTCTCGGTCAGCCGGCTCGCCTCCACGATCGCGTTGGTGAAGTGCGTGGTTCCGATCATGACCGCTTGGATCTGCCCCGGGGCGAACTCCCGCGCGCTCGCCAGGCCGCGCAGCGCGGCCACGATCCCGGAGGTGACGTCGTCCGTGGTGGACGTCTTCACCTCGGCCAGGACCGCGGTCCCGTCCATCAGCACGGCGTCGGTGTTGGTGCCGCCGACGTCGATCCCGATGCGCAGCGTCCGCTCGATGCGCGTCACGGCGCCTCCTCTCTCCGGTCGACCCCTTCCAATCGTTCTCCGGTACGGCCTGCGGCCGGGTTCCCGCCGGCTCCGGGGGTCGGCCGGGTACGGTTCGCGGCGGGGTGGGTGCCGCGGGGGCCGTACCCGGCCGGGCTCTTGGGGTTCCCGGCAGATCGCCCGGTACGGCCTGCGGCGCCCGGGCCGCGTGCGCCGTACCGGATCGGCCGGGGGAGGCGGGCGCTCACGCGGCGGACACCGCCAGGACGCGGGGTTCGCCGATGCCCCGGATCAGTCCGAGGCGGCCCAGTGCGGCGTAGGCGACGAAGGCGAAGACCAGGGCGTTGAGGGCGGGGATGCCCCACTCCACGTAGTAGCCGATGAGGAACGCGGCGAGCCAGACCGCCAGGGTGGCCGGCACCCAGGTGGGGGCGTGCTCGGGGAGGCGCCCCGACTCCCGGGAGGCGGCGAGGATCGGCCGCCACCGTCGCACCACGAAGTACTCGGCCACCATGATGGCGGCGACCGGGGTCACCGCGACGCTCAGCAGGACCAGGAAGTCGATGAAGCGGCTGAGGATCCCCACCGCGGACAGGACCGTGCCGACGGCCCCGAAGACGACGGTGACCAGCACCCGGTTGACCCGGACGCCCAGCACCGAGTCGATCATCGTGACGATGCCGAGCGAGGAGGAGTAGAGGTTCCAGTCGTTCACCTTCAACGTGGAGGCGATCAGGATGAGGGTGCCGATCGCGCCGCTGGTGGTGCTGACGATCTGGGTCACATCGCCGGTCCGGAGCGCGTGGGCGAGGAGCACCCCGATCAGGGCGATGACGTACTCGCCGAGGGTGATGCCGACCAGGGTCTGCTTGACCACGTCGCCGACGCTCCGGTTGAACCTGGTCATGTCGGGCGTGATGACCGCCCCGACGATGAAGCCCCCCGCGACGAGCGTGGTGGCCGCCGGGATGGTCAGAATCACCCCGGCCGGGTCGGAGGCGACCAGGTCGCCGAGGGGGTGCCGGGAGAGCTCCACGGAGATCGACCAGCCCGCGAGGGCCAGGAACGCGGGGACGGTGATGTAGGCGGTCCACGCCATGGACGCGAAGCCGTACACCACGATGACGATCACGGCCAGCCCGGCCACGATCGCCCACACCCAGACCGGCGGACCGCCGAGCAGGGATTTCAGGCCGTCGGCGAAGACCGCGTTCTGCACCCCGAACCAGCCGATGAGGGCGATGGCGAGCACCAGGCCGATCAGGCCCGACCCCATCCGGCCGAAACCGGTCCACCGGGCGAGCACCGAGGTGGACATCCCCTCCCGCATCCCGGCGATGCCGACGAAGATCGCGACCACCTCAAGGATGATCGCGCCGAGGGTGATGGCGAGGACGGCGTCCCAGAAGGTCATGCCGAGGCCGAGGGTCGCGCCGAGCAGGAACTGGGAGAGGGCCGAGAGCTGTCCGAACCGCTGGACGGCGACGGTCATCCAGGAGTAGCGGGCACCGGCGGGGACGCGCTCCAGCGCGTAGTCGTCGTGGCCGATCGGGGTGCCGCTGGTCGTGGGGTGAGGCATCGGGTCCTCCACGTGCCGTGCCGGATGCCCGCACGGTAGACCAGCGGAAGGTCATCCAGATATGGGCGATTCGCACAGGCTTGTGTGGGTGGATGTGCGATCTGCCCTGCGGCCGGGGGCGTCGGGGGCGAGCGGCTCCGGATCGGGTGCCGGGTGCTCCCGGGCGTCGAGTTCGGCGGTGGTGCGTGACACCTCCGCGACGTCGAAGGGGATCCGCACCATCGGGCCGGGCTGCCGGAGCGAGGGATCGCCGGCCAGCCGTTCCGCGAGCGTGGCCCGCGCCGCCATTTCCCCTGCGGACTTCTCGATTTCCCCGTGTACCAAATTAATCGCGCTTAAGCTGATATGTCCGCCGTGTCCGTTAATAAGGTTTTCTATCCGGGGAAGGCATCGGTCAAGAACCTCGGAGAGCTGGGCGAGTTCGATCGCCAGATGCCGGACATTGTGGGGATCCACGCCGATAAAGGTCATCGTGGTCACTCCTTGCGATGGATGTGGCTCGCTCGGAGCAGCACCTCGTCGACCTCCGCGGACACCGGGCCGTCGAGGAAACCGGCGAGCGCCGCGCGTCGCTCGGCGAACTCCTCTTCCCACTGCCGGGTCGGTGAGCCGACCCAGGTCTGCGTGCCGAGCCACGCCTCGACCCGGTGCACCGCCACGTTGATCTCGTCGACGAGCTGCTGGATCACCGCGACCGCGGCCTGAACCGCCTCTGGATCCGCCATCGTCCCCCCACCCCGAGAAACGGTGAATCATCGCTTACCCGGTAACGTACGTCATTCCCCCGCCGAGGAAACATCTCTTCACAGATTAGCGGAGGATGGAAAATCAATTGTTCGATTTATATGTACGAATGTACATAAATCCTCGTGAATAATTTATACTGGCTGGCCCGCTATTCGGCTTCCTGTTCGATTCCGTGCGCCGGCACCAGCCGTACCACTACAGATTTCGAGGTCGGCGTGTTACTGACCTCGGCCGTGCTGTCCAGCGGGACCAGGACGTTGGTCTCGGGGAAGTAGGCGGCGGCGCACCCCTTGGCCGTCGGGTAGGCGACGATCCGGAAATCGGGGGCCCGCCGCGGGGCGTCGTCCGCGTGTTCACCGATCAGATCCACCCGCTGCCCGTCGGCGAGTCCCAGCTCCACCAGGTCGGCGGGGTTGACGAAGACCACCCGGCGTCCCTGCCGGATACCCCGGTACCGGTCGTCCAAGCCGTAGATCGTGGTGTTGTACTGGTCGTGCGACCGGACGGTCTGCAGCAGCAGCCTGCCCTCGGGGACGCGCAGGACGGTGAGTTCGTTGACCGTGAAGTTGGCCTTGCCGGTGGCGGTGGGGAAGGTACGGCTGTCGCGCGGCCCGTGCGGCAGCACGAACCCGCCGGGACGCCGTACCCGCGCGTTGAAGTCCGTGAAGCCGGGCACGACCCGGGCGATCCGCTCCCGGATCAGGTCGTAGTCCCCCTCGAATTCCCGCCAGGGCACCGAGTCGCCGACCACCCGCTCGGCGAGGCGGCAGACGATCGCGACCTCGCTGAGCAGGTGCGGTGAGGCCGGTTCCAGCGTGCCCGAGGAGGCGTGCACCGCGCTCATGGAGTCCTCGACCGTGACGAACTGGGGGCCGCCCGCCTGATGGTCGGTTTCGGTACGGCCGAGGCACGGCAGGATCAGCGCCCGCTCCCCGGTGACCGCGTGCGAGCGGTTGAGCTTGGTGGAGACGTGCACGGTGAGCCGGCACCGGCGCATCGCCGCCTCGGTGACCTCGCTGTCGGGGGTGGCGCGGATGAAGTTGCCGCCGACCGCGAAGAAGACCTTGACCTTGCCGTCGCGCATCGCCCGGATGCTCTCCACCACGTCGTAGCCGTGGTGCGGGGGCGGGGTGAAGCCGAACTCGGCGCCGAGCGCGTCCAGGAAGGGGCGCGGGGGCTTCTCGTTGATGCCCATGGTCCGGTCGCCCTGCACGTTGCTGTGCCCACGGACCGGGCACACCCCGGCGCCCGGCTTGCCGACGTTCCCGCGGAGCAGGAGGAAGTTGACGATCTCCCGGATGGTGGGCACCGAGTTGCGGTGCTGGGTCAGGCCCATCGCCCAGCAGACCACGATCCGGTCGGCGGCCAGGACCAGCTCCAGCGTCTGTTCGATCTCGGCCCGGCTCAGCCCGGTGGCTTCGAGCACGGTGTCCCAGCCCGTGGTGGTCACGTCGGCGGCGAACGCGTCGAAGCCGTGGGTGTGCTCCGCGACGAATCCGGCGTCGACGGCGTCGCGCTCCAGCAGGAGCCGGTTGAGGGCGCGGAAGAGCGCGAGGTCCCCGTTCAGCCGGATCTGCAGGAACAGGTCGGAGAGCCCGGTGCCCTTCCCGAGCACCCCGGAGGGCCGCTGCGGGTTCTTGAACCGGATCAGCCCGGCCTCCGGCAGCGGGTTCACGCTGATGATCTTCGTTCCGCCGCGCTTGGCCCGCTCCAGGCAGGTGAGCATCCGGGGATGGTTGGTGCCGGGGTTCTGCCCCACCACGAAGACGAGGTCGGCCCGCTCCAAATCCTCCAGGGACACGCTGCCCTTGCCCACGCCGAGTGTCTCGGTGAGCGCGGATCCGCTGGACTCGTGGCACATGTTCGAGCAGTCCGGCAGGTTGTTGGTGCCGTACATGCGGACGAGGAGCTGGTAGAGGAAGGCGGCCTCGTTGCCGGTGCGCCCCGAGGTGTAGAACGCGGCCTCGTCGGGCTCGATCGCCGCGAGCTCCTCGGCGACCAGGTCGAACGCGGCGTCCCAGCCGATCGGGGTGTAGTGGGTGGCGCCGGGGGCGAGGTACATCGGCTCGGTCAGCCGTCCCTGCTGCCCCAGCCAGTGGTCGGTCCGCTCGGCGAGCTCGGCGACCGGGTGCTCGGCGAAGAACTCCGGCCCGACCCGGCGCAGGGTGGCCTCCTCGGCGACGGCTTTGGCGCCGTTCTCGCAGAACTCCGCCGTGGCGCGGTGCTCGCCCTCCGGCCAGGCGCACCCGGGGCAGTCGAAGCCGTCCTTCTGGTTCACCTTCAGCAGGGTGCGCACGCTGCGCCGTACCCCCATCTGCGCCTGGGCGTGGCGCAGCGACACCAGCACGGCGGGGACTCCGGCGGCTTGCCGTTTGGGTGGTGTGACGCGGAGACCTTCATCGGAGAAGTCGTCCTTAGGGGCTTTCCTGCTCATAGACGCATCATCCCCCCATTAGGGCGTTCATGGGTACAGGCGGAGCAGGTCCTCCTCGGTCTCCCGGCGGACGACCACCCGGGCGGCGCCGTCCCGCACGGCGATCACCGGCGGGCGGGCGACATGGTTGTAGTTGCTCGCCATGGAGCGCTGGTACGCCCCCGACGCGGGGACGGCGAGCAGGTCGCCGGGACGCAGGTCGCCGGGGAGCGGGATGTTGCGCACCAGGACGTCACCGCTCTCGCAGTGCTTGCCCACCACGGTCACGACGGACTCGGCGGCGTCGGACTCCCGCGAGGCGAGCACCGCCGTGTACGGGGCGCCGTACATCGCCGGGCGGGGATTGTCGCTCATACCTCCGTCGACACTGACATATCGGCCTTTGACCGTGCCGACCTCGTACAGCGCGACCGTGGACGGACCGGCGATCGACCGGCCGGGCTCGACCGCGAGCCGGACGTCGCCCGGCAGCGCCTCCCGCAGCGCCGCCACCAGCTCGGCCGGACTCGGCGGGCGCGGGTCCTCCGGCCGGTAGGCGATGCCGAGCCCGCCCCCGAGGTCGAGGGTGGGCAGGCGCACGCCGTACTCCCGCTCCACCTCGGCCAGCAGACCCGCCATCCGCCGGGCCGCCGCGGCGAACGAGGTCGTGTCCAGGATCTGGGAGCCGATGTGGGAGTGCAGGCCGACGAGCTCCAGCGCCGGTTCGGCCAGCACCCGGCCCGCGGCCCGGAGGGCCAGGCCCGCGCTGAGCGAGAAGCCGAACTTGGAGTCCTCCCCGCCGGTGGCGATCGAGGCGTGGGTGGCGGCGTCCACCCCGGGCGTGACCCTGACCATCACGCGCTGCCGGACGCCGAGCCCGGCGGCGAGCGCGGCCAGCCGGTCGATCTCGGTGAACGAGTCGGCCACCACGCAGCCGACCCCCGTCTCGACCGCCCGGCGCAGCTCGGCCGGCGACTTGTTGTTCCCGTGGAAGGTGATCCGCTCGGGGGGCATCCCGCCCGCCAGGCCCACGGCGAGCTCCCCGCCGGTGCACACGTCCAGGCGGAGGCCGAGCTCGACGAGCCAGCGCACCAGCTCGGGACAGACGAACGCCTTGCCGCCGTAGTGCACGTCCCCGTCCGGGAGCGCGTCGAGCCACTCCCGGCAGCGGGCGCGGAAATCGGCCTCGTCGAGGAGGTAGGCGGGCGTCCCGTACTCGGCCGCGAGCGCCCGCACGCCGATCCCGCCGATGCGGAGTTCGCCGTCCACGCGCTCCGCCGTGTACGGCCATGCGTGCTCAAGGACCTGGGTCATGGGGTGACGGTACGGGCTGCGCCGGGCCGGGCCGGGCGAGCATCGAAAACTTGCTCGCTGAGGCTCACAAGCGGTCACGACGGTTGGGCGGGTGACCGAGCGTTGTCACCATATGGCCCATTGTCGCGAAATATGCCGCGAAAGTGGGAGAATCCATGCGAAAGAACCTGGTCACCGCGATTGGCGCGGCACTCGCCCTGTCCGTGGTCGTCAGCGGGTGCGGACGTTCGTCGTCCAGCGAGACGAAGACGGGCGACACCCCCGCCGCGGCGGCGAAGACCGCTCGCGACCTGGTGCCCGACAAGATCCGCCAGTCCGGTGAGCTCCGCGTGGCCACCTCCGAGGGGTACCCGCCCATGGAGATGTACAAGGAGGGCACCCGCGAGCTGACCGGCGTCGACCCCGACCTCGGCAAGGCCATCGCCGACAAGCTCGGGCTCAAGTTCACCATCACCAACGCCGCCTTCGACGGGCTCATCCCCGGGCTGCAGGGCGGACGCTGGGACATCGTGCTCTCCTCGCTCAGCGACACCGAGCAGCGCCGGGCCGCCGTCGAATTCGTCGACTACTTCAACGCCGGTGGCGCGATCATGGTGAAGAAGGGCAACCCCGAGGGCATCAAGACCATCACCGACCTCTGCGGCAAGAAGGTCGTCCTGGCCAAGGGCAGCTCCAACCTTGCCATCGGCCAGCGCGCCAACGAGAAGTGCGCCGAGAAGATGGAGATCCTGCAGAGCGAGGACGCGCCGACCGGCCTGCTCAGCGTGGAGTCCGGCCGGACCGTGGCCACGATCGTGGACTCGCCGGTGGCGGCGATGTACGCCAAGCAGAGCGGCAAGTACGAGGTCCTGCCCGAGCAGTACGACGCCGGGCCGTGGGGCATCGCCATCGACAAGCGCAACACCGGCCTGCGGGACGCGGTCGCCAAGGCGATGCAGGAGCTGCTGGCGAGCGGGGAGTACACCAAGATCCTCGAAAGCTACGGCGTCGGCGCCAACGCGGTCCCCGCGATCACGGTGAACACCAAGGCATGGTGACCAAGACGCCGGACGCGGAGACCATCCGCGCGGTGCGCCCGCCCCGTCCCGGCCGCTGGGTGGCGGCCGGGGCGGCGGTCCTCGCCCTGGTCTGGCTCGCCTACACGATCATCGTCAACGAGAACCTGCACTGGGACGTCATCGGCGGCTACCTGACCGACGACCGGATCCTCGGCGGGCTCTGGGTGACGATCCAGCTCACCGTGCTCTCCATGGCCATCGGCCTGGCGCTCGGCGTCCTCACCGCGGTGTTCCAGCTCTCCGACAGCCCGGTGCTCCGGGGGGCCGCGGCCCTGTACACCTGGTTCTTCCGCGGCACCCCGCTGCTGGTCCAGCTGATCTTCTGGTTCAACATCGGCCTGGTCTTTCCCGAGATCAGCTTCGGGATCCCGTTCGACGGGCCCAAACTGATCGAGTTCCAGGCCAACGAGCTGATCACCCCGTTCACCGCCGCGCTCCTCGGGCTGGCGATCAACGAGGGCGCCTACATGGCGGAGATCGTCCGGGCCGGCATCCGGGCCGTGGACCCCGGCCAGCGGGAGGCGGCCGAGGCGCTCGGCATGAGCCACACCCAGGTGCTGCGCCGCGTCGTGCTGCCGCAGGCGATGCGCGTGATCATCCCGCCGACCGGCAACCAGTTCATCTCGATGCTGAAGACGACCTCCATGGTCTCGGTGATCGCCGGTGCCGAACTGCTCACCGTGGCCCAGCGGATCTACCTGGAGAACTTCGAGGTCATCGCCCTGCTCATCGTGGCCTCGATCTGGTACCTCGTGCTCACCACGATCGCCAGCGTCGGCCAGCACTTCATCGAGCGGCGGTTCAACCGCGGCTACGACGGGCTCACCCGGCGGGTACGCAAGAACCTCAACCCCTTCGGCTTCAGGAGCACCGCATGACCGAGGCGATGGTGCGGATCTCGCAGGTCCGCAAGAGTTTCGGCTCGCACGAGGTGCTCCGGGGCATCAGCCTGGACGTCCCCGAGCGCGGGGTGGTCTGCGTGGTCGGCCCCTCCGGGTCCGGCAAGTCGACCCTGCTTCGCTGCGTCAACCGGCTGGAGACGATCACCGCGGGCCGGATCTGGGTCGACGGGGAGCTCATCGGCTACCGGGAGCTCGACGGGCGCGGTTCCCGGCGCCGTGGCCTGTGCCTGCTCAAACCGGCCGAGTTGTGCAAGCAGCGGGAGAGCATCGGGATGGTGTTCCAGCGCTTCCACCTCTTCCCGCACCGCACCGCGCTGGAGAACGTGATGGAGGGGCCGGTCACCGTCCAGCGGGTCAACCGGGTGGACGCCGAACGGCTGGCCCGCCGGCTCCTCGACCGGGTCGGCCTCGCCGACCGGGCCGACTACTACCCGGCCCAGCTCTCCGGCGGCCAGCAGCAGCGGGTCGCGATCGCGCGCAGTCTCGCCATGAGCCCCAAGCTCATGCTGTTCGACGAGCCGACCAGCGCGCTCGACCCGGAGCTGGTCCAAGAGGTGCTCACGGTCATGCGCGACCTCGCCGCGGACGGGATGACCATGATGGTCGTCACGCACGAGATGGGCTTCGCCCGGGAGGTCGCCGATCACCTGGTCTTCATCGACGGCGGCGTGATCGTCGAACAGGGGCCGCCCCGGGAGGTCCTCGGCAACCCCCGGCACGAGCGCACCCGGGCCTTCCTCGGTCAGGTGGTCTGATGCGCCTGGACCTGCTGGTGCGCGGCGGGACGGTGGCGGACGGGACGGGCGGGCCGCTCCGCCGCGCCGACGTCGGGGTGGTGGACGGACGGATCGTCCTCCTTCCCGGCGACTCACCCGTCGTCGAGGTCGAGCGGACCGTGGACGCCACCGGGGCGATCGTGGCCCCCGGCTTCATCGACGTGCACACCCACTCCGACGCGGTCACCCTGCTGGGTGCGGCCGGCCACGAGCTGTCGCGGGCTTCGGTACGGCAGGGCGTGACCGTCGAGATCTGCGGAAACTGCGGGATCAGCCTGTTTCCCGCGCTGCCGGAGCGGATGGCTCCGATGCGCCGGCAGAGCGAGGCCCAATTCGGCGAACAGATCGGGATATTTCAGAGTTTTGAGGATTTTGTACGGGCGCAGCGCGCCGTACCCCGGGCCAACCACCTCGTCTCCCTGGTCGGGCACGGAACCCTGCGCGCCGGGGTGATCGGGTACGCCGACCGGCCGGGTAGCCCCGACGAGCTCGCCCTCATGTGCGACCTGCTCGACCGGGCACTCACCGCCGGGGCGGCCGGGCTCTCCACCGGGCTCATCTACACCCCCGGCACCTACGCCGACACGAGCGAGGTCGTCGCCCTCGCCACGGTGGCGGCCCGGCACGCGAAGCCGTACGTCACGCATCTGCGCGATGAGATGTCCCGCGTCGAGGAGGCACTGGAGGAGGCGATCGCGATCGCCCGCCTCAGCGGCGCGGCGCTGCACGTCTCCCACCATAAGACCGCCGGCAAGCACGCCTGGGGCCGTACCGCCCGCACGATGCCGAGGCTCGCCGGGCTGCGGGCCGCCGGGATGGACGTCACCTGCGACGTCTACCCCTACACCGCGGCCAGCACCTCGCTGTCGGCGATGCTCCCGCCGTGGGCGAACGACGGGGGAATCGACGCGCTGATCACCCGGCTGCGCAGCCCGGAGCAGCGGGAGCGGATGCGCCAGGCGATCCGCGAGGGCGTCGCGGGCTGGGAGAACACCGTGGGGAACGGCGGCTGGGACCGGATCTCCGTCGCCTGCGCGCCCCGGCATCGCGCCGCCGAAGGCCGTACCGTCGCCGAGATCGCCGTCGAGCGCGGATCCGACCCGCTCGACGTGGCGGCCGAGCTGCTGATCGCGGAGCGGGGCGAGGTCACGATCATCAGTCATTCGATGCGGGAGGACGACGTCCAGCGGGTCCTGACCGGATCCTTCTCGATGATCGGCTCGGACGGCGTTCCCAAACCAGGTCATCCGCATCCGCGCTGGGCCGGAACCTTCGCCCGGGTGCTCGGGCGATACGTCCGGGACCTCGGGCTGCTGACGATCGAGAGCGCGGTCCACAAGATGACCGGGATGGCGGCGGAACGCTTCGGTCTCGCCGGGCGGGGTGTGATCCGGGACGGCGCCCACGCCGACCTCGTCGTCTTCGACCCCGGCCTCGTCGCCGACGGCGCCACCTACACCGATCCGCTGCTGCCCCCCGGCGGGGTGAGAACCGTCGTCGTCGCCGGTGAGATCGTGGTCGCCGACGGCGCCGACACCGGACGACACCCGGGAAAGGTGCTGAGCACGTGATCGATCTGGCACAGGTCGCGGAGAACTGCCCGGGCACGCTCGCCGTCGCGGTCCACGGCCGCCGCGGGGTCAACGACGACCTGGAGCTCCCGCTCGCCAGCGTCGGCAAACTCCTGCTGCTCGCCGAGACCGCGATGGAGATCGACGCGGGCATCCTGGATCCCGAGGAGGAGGTCGTCCTCCGGGACGAGGACTACTGCGGCGGCTCCGGCCTGCTGACGGCGCTCTCCGCGCGACGCTGGTCCATCGGGGACCTCGCGCTGCTCACCGCCGCCGTCAGCGACAACACCGCCACCAACGCGCTGCTCCGGCACGTCGGGCTCAACCAGGTGAACGCCGGGGCGGCGGCCCTCGGGCTCTCCCGGACCCGGCTGCTCGACCGGATCCGGGACCACCGGGGTCCGGGGGACGCGGTGACGTTCGCCCTGGGCACGGCGGGGGAACTCGCCCGCCTCGCGGTCATCGTCGGCGGCGAGGACCCGTGGGCGCGGATGCTGCTGGGCTGGATGGGGGCCAACACCGACCACGGCCTCGTCCCCGCGCTGCTCCCGCACGACCAGGAGGCGAAGGTCCGCCCCTCGCCGGTTCCGCCGGGGACCGTGTGGGTCGCGAACAAGACCGGGACCGACACCGGGACCCGTGCCGATGTGGGGGTCATGGCCGGGCCCGCCGGGCAGGTGGGCTACGCCGTACTCGCCCACGGGGAGCCGGGGAGTGAGTACGGGCTGGTCGCCGCGGTACGGCAGGCCGGTCTGGCGATCGCCGAGAACGTGGGGCACACCTTCTGATCGTTACGGGCTGGGCCGGCTTTTGCGGGCCGTTCGCCGTTCGACGCGGGGCCGCGGGTGCCGTATCCGACGGTCCCGGGTCGGCGCCCGGCCGCGGGTCAGCGCAGGTGGGGGCTGAGCGAGTGCTTGATCTGGGCGGAGGCGTTGCGCATGTAGGCGACGAACGGGCGCAACGCCGGATTGGGGTTGGTCGGCCGCAGGGCGACGCCGATCCGGCGGAACAGCTTGGGCGCGTCGAGTCGGCAGACCTGGATCCCGGTGGCGCCGTGGACGCCGAGGCTCGGGACGAGCGCGACGCCCAGCCCCGCCCGAACCAGGCCCAGGGTCACCTCGTAGTGGTCGCTGCGGCAGCGGATCAACGGGGTGAACCCCTCCAGGGCGCTCGCGCGTTCCAGAATCGAGGTCGGGGTGCTGGTGCCGAACGTCGTGATCCACGGCTCGGCGGCGAGGTCGGCCAGCCGGACCCGGGCGCGGAGCCCCGCCGCGTGCCCGGCGGGCACCACCAGGAGCTGCGGCTCATCGAACATGTAGGCCACCTCCACGCCCTCCGGTGGTCGCCACGGGTCGAGCGCGTGCTCGAAAACCACGAGAACGTCCAGGTCGCCGCGTTCCAGATCGGGCATGAGCTCGTGGGGTTGTCCCTCGGCGAGGTCGAGCTGGATGCCGGGGTGCCGGGCGGCGAAGCGGGAGAGGGCGAGGGGGATCAGCCGGTAGCCGGCCGAGGCGAAGAACCCGATGCGCAGCTGTCCCGCGTCGGCGCGGGCCTGGGTGAGGAGGTCTTTCTCCGCCGACTCGATGATGTCGAGGACCTCCTGGGCGCGGACCGCCAGGCGCCGCCCGGCGGCGGTCAGCCGGAGGCTCTGCGCGCCCCGTTCCACCAGTCCGACTCCGGCCTCGTCCTCCAGCTTGGCGAGCTGGTGGGAGACGGCGGACGGTGAGAGCTGCAGGTTGCGCGCCGCCCCGGCGATACTTCCGGTGCGGAAGACCTCCAGGAGGACACGCAGTCGGTGGCTGCTCAGCACCTTTCACATCCTAGTGAGGCTTTTAGCAGCAATTATCCCTTGGAGTGATCAAATGGCTACATTTACCTGCTTGTCCGGGTATGTGATGTATGGCATTTTATCGGGCACCGCACCGGAAATCCCGGTGTGTCATCCGTACGGCTACCAGCGACTCGGGTGACGCACCGGTCCTCGTTCGCGAGATCTGGTAGGGATTGTCGGGTGATGTCATACGCATTGAAGATCACCCTTGTGGCGGTGCTCGCCACCGGAGGCGTTGTGGCGAACCCAGCGGCCGCCGCGGCGAAACCGGTGATTCCTCCCGGTGTCAAAGCTGGATATGTCGTCTTTGATCGGTCGACGGGGCGGGTCGCGGTCCAGCACGACGCCCGCGCGACGTTCCGCTCGGCCTCGGTGGTCAAACTCCTCATCGCCCTGGACCGGCTGGACCGCATCCGGCCGGACGCCACGGTGTCCGCCGCCGACCACGCGCTGCTCAAGGCGATGCTCCGGTCCAGCGGCGACGGCGCGGCGACCGCTCTCTGGACCAAGGGCGGGAAACGGGCGATCGTCCAGCGGATGCGGGCCAAACTGGGCCTGAAGGACACCCAGCCCCCACCCGCCGCCAAGCCGGGGTTCTGGGGATACACCGCGATCAGCGCGGCGGACGTCGTGACGACCTACCGGTACCTGATGGAGCGGACCCACCCGCGGAACCGCGAGATCATCCTCGGCCATCTGCGCAAGGCCACCCGCTGCGGTCTCGACCACTTCGACCAGTACTTCGGCATTCCCGGTGCGTTGCCCCGGCCTTGGGCGATCAAGCAGGGCTGGTCGGGCTTCGGGTCCGTACCTCCGGTGCGTTGCCCGCAGAGCCGTACCGCCACCAAGACCGCTTTCACCTTCGGTGCTTCCCCGGTCTCCACGGTCACGGCCGCCGCGGCGCCCGACCTCGGCCTCGGCCGACCGGTCCTGCACACCACCGGCCTGGTGGGCAAGGGCGACCGGTGGATCGTCGTCGTGCTCAGCCTTCATCCGGCCGGCGGCTCCTGGAGCGGTGCCGTTCGCAGGCTCACCACGCTGACCGGGCAGGTGTACGGCGCCCGCGGGGGAGTCTGAGCCCGCCGGTCAGCGCCACTCCCGCGGCGGCCGATCCGTGTTCTGCGACTGGGCCGAGGGTTCCAACGACCCTCCTCTCCGGCGTTTCCCGCCACCGCCGCCCGCGGAGAGCAGCGGGGCGAGCAGCGGGACGGGCCGCAGCCGTTCCACGAGCCGGGTGGCCCGTACCTCGAACATCAGGATGACGGCCGACACGACCACGCAGCCGATCAGGAAGCCGACGATGACGTCGTGGGGGTAGTGCACCCCGATGAAGACACGGGAGAAAGCGGTCGAGACCGCGATGAAGAAGGCGGGAACGCTCATCGCCCGCCAGAAGAAGAAGATCCCCATGGCTGCGGCGCCCGCGACGGTCGCGTGATTGCTGGGGAACGTCCAGTCCTCCATCGGAGGACACTCGGCCACGGTGACGATGCTGCGAAACGTCCGGCACGGCCGGTTCGTCGCGAGGAAGGTCTTGATCGTCTCACTCACCAGGTACGCGGCGCCCGCCCCCACCGGTGCGAGCAGGGAGAGCGCCACCTGGTGCGCGTCCTTGCGCCGGGCCAGCCACCACCCCACGATCATGATCACGGCAAGCAGCACCACCGCCCCGCTGGTGAAGAACGCGGTGAACGACTGCAACCACTTCGGGGTGAGCGAGGCGAAAGTGACCACGTCGAGATACCAGTCGACGCTGAAGCCCGGAACGTTCTCCACCGGGCCTGGCTCCGGCGAAAGCCCGGTGGCCGACGCGGGGGCCGCCACGGCCACCCCGCCAAGCGTGATCACGCCCACCGTGGCCGCGGTGACCAGTGCCGCGCGCCGCGGTTCCATCGTCCTCATCCGTCAACCCCTGGTATATCCGTCGCTACGTCCTGCACAGTCGAAGTGACCAGCTTAGAGACCTGCCACGCACCCCCACACGGCACTTTCGGCCATCATCACCCCTGAATTCGGCCTGGCTGGGGACCTGGGCGCCCCCGGTGCGCGTCGCAGCAGCCGATCAACAGCCCGGTCGGCCACGTGGCCGCATTCACGTTACCTCGCCGGTGTTTCACCGTGGGCCGGTGTTTCCCGGCGGCGGTCCTGAAGCCCAAGGGGCGGTCTTGTCGGTGGTCGGGGGGACAATGGGTGGCGGGCTCCGGGAGAATCGATCCCCCCACTCGCAGGGAGAAGACGGACCAGAACTGTGACGATGTCTATTCATCGGCGGATCGCCGACGAGCTTGGCGTGCGCGAGCACCAGGTGGACGCCGCGGTCGAACTGCTCGACGGCGGGGCCACCGTGCCATTTATCGCCCGTTATCGGAAGGAAGTGACAGGGACCCTCGACGACGCGCAGCTGCGTACGCTTGAGGAACGGCTACGTTATCTGCGCGAGCTGGAGGAGCGCCGGGCGGCGATCCTGGAGTCGATCCGATCCCAGGGCAAGCTCGACGACGCGCTTGAGGCCCGGATCATGGAAGCCGATTCGAAGGCTCGGCTGGAGGACATCTACCTGCCGTACAAGCCCAAACGGCGTACCAAGGCACAGATCGCCCGGGAGGCGGGGCTGGAGCCGCTCGCCGACGGGCTCCTCGCCGACCCCTCGGTCGACCCGCTCGCGGCGGCCGCGGCCTTCGTGGACCCCGACAAGGGGGTGGCCGACGCCGGTGCGGCGCTGGACGGCGCCCGGGCGATCCTGGTCGAGCGGTTCGCCGAGGACGCCGACCTCATCGGGGCGCTGCGCGAGCAGATGTGGTCCCGCGGGCGCCTGGTGTCCAAGGTCCGTGAGGGCAAGGAGGAGGCCGGGGCGAAGTTCGCCGACTACTTCGACTTCAGCGAGCCGTTCGGCAAGCTCCCCTCGCATCGGATTCTGGCGATGTTCCGCGGCGAGAAGGAGGAGGCCCTCAGCCTCGTCCTGGAGCCCTCGGACGAGACGCCGGACGGCCCGAGCGACTACGAGCTCCGGATCGCCCGCCGCTTCTCGATCTCCGACCGTGGCCGACCGGCCGACCGCTGGCTGACGGACACGGTCCGCTGGGCCTGGCGTACCCGCGTCCTGGTCCACCTCGGCATCGACCTGCGGATGCGCCTGTGGCAGGCCGCGGAGGAGGAGGCGGTGCGGGTCTTCGCCACCAACCTGCGCGACCTCCTGCTCGCCGCCCCCGCCGGAGCCCGGCCCACGATGGGTCTCGACCCGGGGCTGCGAACCGGGGTGAAAGTCGCGGTGACCGATACGACGGGCAAGGTCGTGGCTACCGAGACGATCTACCCGCACGAGCCGCGGCGCCGGTGGGACGAGTCCCTCGCGGTCCTCGGCAGGCTGGCCGAGCTCCACCGGGTCGAGCTGATCGCGATCGGCAACGGTACGGCCTCGCGGGAGACCGACAAGCTCGCCGCCGATCTGATCAAGCTCCGTCCCGAGCTCAAGCTCACCAAGATCGTCGTTTCCGAGGCCGGTGCCTCCGTCTACTCGGCCTCCGCGTACGCCTCGCAGGAGCTGCCCGGCCTCGACGTCTCGCTGCGCGGCGCCGTGTCCATCGCCCGCCGGCTCCAGGACCCGCTCGCCGAGCTGGTCAAGATCGATCCCAAGTCGATCGGCGTCGGGCAGTACCAGCACGACCTCTCCGAGGTGAAGCTCTCCCGCTCCCTCGACGCCGTGGTCGAGGACTGTGTGAACGCGGTCGGGGTCGACGTCAACACCGCCTCGGCGCCGCTGCTCACCCGGGTCTCGGGCATCGGCTCGACCCTCGCCGACAACATCGTGGCCCACCGTGAGACCAACGGCCCGTTCCGCTCCCGCAAGGCGCTCAAGGACGTGGCCCGGCTCGGCCCCAAGGCGTTCGAGCAGTGCGCCGGCTTCCTCCGCATCCCCGCGGGGGACGACCCCCTCGACTCCTCCAGCGTGCACCCCGAGGCGTACCCGGTTGTCCGTCGGATCCTGCAGACCACCGGCCACGAGATCGGCACCTTGATCGGCAACGGTACGGCGCTGCGCGCGATCAGGCCGGGCGACTTCACGGACGACACCTTCGGTCTGCCCACCGTCACCGACATCCTCAAGGAGCTGGAGAAGCCGGGACGGGACCCGCGTCCGGCGTTCAAGACCGCCACCTTCAAGGAGGGCGTGGAGAAGATCGCCGACCTGAAGCCCGGCATGATCCTTGAAGGCGTCGTCACCAACGTCGCGGCCTTCGGCGCCTTCGTCGACATCGGGGTGCACCAGGACGGACTCGTCCACGTCTCCGCGATGTCCCACAATTTCGTGAAAGACCCGCGCGACGTGGTGAAGTCGGGTGACATCGTCCGGGTGAAGGTGCTGGAGGTGGACATTCCACGCAAGCGCATCTCGCTCACCCTGCGACTGGAAGACCAGGCCACCTCAGGCCGAACCGAACAGCAGCGAGGGTCCGGCGGTGGACGCCGGGACAACCAGCGGCGCGGATTCCAGCCCAAGCAGCAGGACCGCGGCGGATCCCCCGGCGGCGCGTTCGCCGAGGCGTTCCGCAAGGCCGGCCTCGACCCGAAACGCTGAAACGGGTGCGGCGCCCAGGTCCGGGCGCCGCACGCCGTACCGTCTCAGATCCGGGCCTCTCCCCGGATCGAAGACCTGGCTGTTTGACCGGCCTCCGAAAGCTCGGGAGTCTCATGTCCTAGGGGCCCGCGGTTCGCGGGTCCCCGGACCTGAAGGTGAGGTGCCTGTCGATGGAGGCCGGGGTTCTCCCGCTGCTGGTGGCTGCGATCGCGCTGACCGCCCTGGGAATTCTGGTCTTCTTTCTCCGGCGTGTGTCGGCCGGATTCCGCCCTCGTCTTCACGCACAGCCCCCGTCCGATTGGCGGGGTCGCCCCGCGCCCGGTCAGATCTGGTTCGCCGAAGTCCCGTTTGAGGAAGGCGGCGGAGCCAAAGATCGGCCGTGCCTGGTGCTGCGGACCCACGCGCGGAGCGCCGAGGTCCTCAAAATCACAAGTCGCAATCAGAATTCCGCGCACAGCCACAAGCTCATCCCCATATCCTCGACCGGCTGGAACAGCCGTTCCCATGGCGGTACGAGCTGGGTCGATGTTTCCCGGTCCTATCATCTGCCGGCAACGGCCTTCAGAAGGCTCGCCGCGCGTGAATGCGATCCGAAGACCTGGGCCCAGGTCAGGCGCAGGCATCCTGTCGGCTGGGTTTACCGGCACGGCTCCGGATTCCAGGCGGATTAGCGTACGTCGGCGAATTAAGTCGCCCGGGAATTCTTTCGGGAACTCCATTAATTTGCCCCACTGTTTGTTGCCGCAATCTCATCGGGCTCATCTTTTTGAATTCTCCATAGATTCTTGCAGCTCAAGGTCTATTCGTACGCCAGGCTGTCGCAGAATTTTGAAGATGAGATTGAATCGGTTGATCGACATGGCGTGCCGGATCCCGGCGGGCTTTCCGCAATCGGACTATTGACAAAATTGGCGACAGGAGGGATTGTCTCTCTAGTTAATGCGGCGCCAACTCTCCGGCAAGGACTGAGATTGACGCAAGAGATTTCCGCAGTCCGTGCACCGGGAGAGGTTTGGCTGTTCGCGGCAGGTTGAGCAGTCCATATCTGCAAACGAAAAGCGGTGCCACCGGAGACGCCTACTTGCGATCCATACCGGCCCGGAGTCGTTTTCGGAAATTCCGACCGAGAGGAGTGAAGGTGAAGCGCGTACACCTTCCGAGTAGGGCACGTCGCCTATTCCACGGAGCGGTGGCGGCGGTTTCGGCTGCGCTGGTGCTCGGTATGCCGGCACCCGCCGGGGCTTCGGGAGCTTCGCAGGTGATCCCGATCTCCCAGCTGGTCGGTTCAGGAGTCCAGTCGGCGTCGTCCTGCACGTCGAATGTCTCCATCAAGTCGCTCGCCAACGGGAAGTACGTCACGGCGGAGCTGGGGAACTCCGGCGCGTGGTACGGGATGCTGGCCGCCCGGGCCACCGCCGTCGGAGGCTGGGAGCTCTACACCGTCTGCGTCGGGTCCTACACCACCATTCAGTCCCAGGCCAACGGCCTGTACGTCGCCGCGGAGCTGGGGTTTCCCAACGCGTTCAACGGGACACTGCGGGCCCGTTCGTCCGCGGTCGGACCGTGGGAGCAGTTCCGGTTCGAGAGCTGTGGGACCGGGTGCGTGGCACTCAAGTCACTTGCAAACGGTCTCTACGTCGCGGCAGAGCTCGGAAACGCCCACGGATGGCACGCGATGCTCCGGGCTCGCGCCGGGGGTATCGGCGCTTGGGAACAGTTCCAGTGACATGCGGCGTCCCCGGCTTCGATTCGTCGTCGGGTGGGTCCGATCGGGGTCGGACAACGGCGACACGGTAATCGCCGGGTTGTGAACCGTGACGGCGTGGTGCCGTTACAAGTCTTCCTTTGGATAGCAGACACCAGGAGTGAAGGTTGAAGCACGCACGGCTTCGGCGTGAGGTACGTCGAGTTTTTCAGGGAGCAGTGGCGGCGGTGGCCGTGCTTGCGTTCGGCGTACCCGCGCAGGCCGCGACGTCGTCCGTGCCGGCGGGAATCTCCATCTCCCAGATTCTCGCCTCCGGAGTCCGGCAGTCGGCCTGTATGCAGAATGTCACTTTCACCTCCCAGGCCAACGGCCGGTTGGTTTCGGCGGAGCTGGGGAACGGCGGCGAACTTCACGCGATGTTGCGGGCTCGCGCCACGGCTATCGGAGAGTGGGAGCTCTACACCGTCTGCATCGACGGGGCGAACTCCTTTCTCTATTCCCAGGCCAATGGGGCGTACGTTTCGGCGGAGCTGGGGAACGGCGGTGGATTGAACGGGATGTTGCGCGCCCGCGCGTCCGAGCTCGGTGCATGGGAGCGGTTCTCGCTGGAGAGCTGCGGAACCGGGTGCGTGGCGATTCGATCCAGTGCCAATGGGCTGTATGTCTCCGCGGAGCTGGGGAACGGCGGTGGGCTGCATGGGATGCTGCGCGCCCGCGCGTCCACGGTCGGTGCATGGGAGCGATTTCAATGACCGGTGAAGTCTTCGGATTCCGCCGTGGTCGGCAGCTCGGCCGCCGGATCGCATAACCGCGTCGAGGTAATCGCTGGGCTGTGAACCATGACGGCGCAGGAGTCCGTTGTGGAGGCCTTCTTCAGGTACCCGAAAGGAGCACAACATGAAGCACGTCGGTTTGTCGCGCGGCATGCGAAAGCTCTTCCAGGTGGCGGTGGTGATGTCGGTGGCGCTCGGTCTCGGGACATCGGCCGCGGCCGCGACGTCGGCGACCGTACAGACGATTCCCATCTCCCAGCTTGTCAACTCCGGCCCGCTGCCCCCGTCGCCCTGCACCTCGAACGTCACCATCAAGTCGCTGGGCAGCGGCTACTACGTCAGGACGGATGTCGGGGGCGCCGGTTACTTCCACGCGATGCTGCATGCCGTCGCCTCCGCCGTCGGCAACCAGGACCTCTACACCGTCTGCCAGGGGCTGTACACCACCATCCAGTCTCAGGCGAACGGCATGTACGTGGCCGTGGAGCCGACCTACCCCCGGATCTACACCTCGATGTTGCGGGCCCGCTCGTCGGCGGTCGGAGCGGCGGAGAAGTTCGCGCTCCACAGCTGTGGGACCGGGTGTGTGGCCATTAGGTCGTACCTCAATGACACATATGTTGCGAATGAGTTCTGGTACAGCGGTACCTCGCACGCGATACTGCGGGCGCGCTCCGGGGGTATCGGGCAGTTCGAGAAGTTCCAGTGACCTGCGGCGTCCACGGCGGCAGCCGGTGACGAGAGCCGGATGTCCGGTGGATCCGATGGAGGCCACCGGACATGAGGGTTAGATGTTACTTATATAAGCGATCCCTGATATTCTCGGGTTCGGAGAGGGCCGACGGGCGCTGTACCTCGGGCCACGGACCTAGTCAGGGGGAGCGGGACAATGGCGACCGAGAAGCCGGACGGAGAGGCCCCCGTGTCCGGGCTGGTGGAAGAGCGCTTCAAGGACGGGAAGCTGTCCGGGGTCGGCCACTACCTGGACGGCGAGAAGTCAGGCGAGTGGAAGTACTACTACCGCAACGGGCGGCTGAAGGCCGCGGGGAAGTACTCCCACGGCAAACTCGACGGAAGCTGGGTGTGGCACCGCGAGAACGGCAACCCGCTGCAGGCCGGTGACTTCGACGACGGCGAGCAGGTCGGACTGTGGCGTCGCCACCACCCCAACGGACAACTGCTCGACGTCGGGGAGTACGTCACGGGTAAGAAGACCGGCGAATGGCGGCACTTCGATGCGGACGGCAACCTTCTTCGCACCAGGCGGCACTGAGGAGCCCGTACCCGGCGGGGAACGTCGAGCGGGGACGTAGGCTGTCGGCCGGGGATCGGTGCGACGGATGAGGTTGGCATGCTCGATGACAAGACGCAGGAGACGCTCCGGCGTCTCCTTGATCTCGCCGAGCATCCGGCCACGCCCGCGACCGAGCGGAGTCTGGCCCTGGCCCGGATCCGGGCCATGGTGCTCTCCCCCAAGGTCGACGGCCGTCCGGTGAACGGGATCGAAGCGCAGATCCTGCAGAAGATCAGACCGCTCACCCGATGGGTCGACGAGGAACTCGTATCGGAAGTCCACGGCGATCTCTACACACTCAGTGCCCGGCATATGGTGATCAGAGAGGCGGCGGAGGAGATGGCGGAGCTGCTCACCCGCTGGACGAGCGTGGCCCCGCAGAAGCGGCACCGGTACGGCGACGCGGTCCGGGCGGCGGCGTCACGGCTCGTCTACCTCCTGGAGCGCGGTGATCTTCTCCGGACGCAGTCCTGGCGGAACCGCCGGGCCGCCAAGTAGCCGGGTCGCCCATTGGGGGAACGCGAATGGTTGCCATGGTCGAGGCACTGCTGGGCTTTCCCTATGCGCTGATCCTGCTGGGCATAGGACTGATCGCGTTCGCCGGCTCGATTGTCGGGTTGAACGTGCTGCTCCCGAACGGGACGGCGGTGGTGATCCTCGCGACCACGGCGACCGATCCGCTGCGGTTTGCGATCATGCTCGCCGTCGTCGCGGTCGCGGTGTCCGGCGGGGATCATGTGGACTACTGGCTGGGGCGCAGGTACGGCGGGCGGGTGCGGGAGACCCGCCTGGTCGGCTGGATCGGCAGGAGTCACTGGGATCGCGTGCTGGGCTTGCTGGAACGGTACGGCCCCGCGGCTCTGCTGGTCACCCGGCTGATTCCGGTGGTCCGCACCGTGACTCCGGTGGCGGTGGGCGCCTCGCGAGTGCGATATCTCCGATTTCTCCCTGTATCTCTACTCGGGGGGCTGATGTGGGGAAGCCTGTATGTCGGTATCGGGGTGTTCGCCGGGGCGTCCGCGCAGTATGTCGAGCGGCAGGTGGGGCGGGTCGGCGGCATCGTCCTGCTGATCATCGTGATCGCCGCGGTGCTCGCCTGGAGCCGATATCGCCGCCACCGCGTCCGGGTCGCCCGCGAATCAGGCGAGGGATCGCCGTAGGTGACGAATGAACAGTGGCGCGTGAGCATCGCCGCGGCCTGCGGCCGCCGTTCTCAATATGCCGAAATATCCGCTCTTACGGGATATCGCTGGTAGATACGGTCTAATACCTCATTGTGGATGGGCAGTGACTTGTCGGCTTGACGGCTGATACGAGGGAATGCCCCGATAGTTCTCGTGCGCTTGGTACTCTGCGTGACTGATCGGCAAACTGATGAACCGGTGCGGCGACTCGGACGGGGTGGATGCGCGGTATGGACGGTATGACGCAGCGGACGGTGGACGACCACGCTCAGACCTCCGGCCCCGAACTGCTGTTCCGCCCGGCGACCTCGGCTGATGTGCCGGCGCTGGTCGACCTGGTGAACTTCGCGTATCGGGGTGACGGCGGACGACAGGGGTGGACCACCGAGTCGGATCTCCTGGCGGGACCACGTTGCGACCCCGAGGGCTTGGCGGAGGTCATGGCGAAGCCGTACACCATGGTCCAGGTCGCGGAGCGGGCCGGAGAGCTGATCGGCTGCTTCGAGCTGGAGCGGGTCAACGCGGATGACGCCTATTTCGGGATGTTCGCCATCAGCCCGGCGGCGCAGGGCGCCCAGGTGGGTACCCGTGTCCTGCGGGAGGCCGAGCGGATCACGGTGGAGTGGGGGTGCCGCCGGATGGTGCTGAAGACCCTCGTGCAGCGTGAGGATCTCGGTGATTGGTACGAGCGCCGCGGCTACCGCCGCAATGGAGAACTGACCCCGTTTCCGTACGGCGAGGAGAGGTTCGGCGTTCCGACGCGGCCCGACCTGCAGTTTGAGGAGCTGGAGAAGGTCTTTCCGGTGACGAGGACGCCCGCGTCCCTCGCCGAGGTCCGTGATCGCATCGACGCGATCGACGCCGAGTTGATCGGGTTTCTCGCCCGCCGCCAGGATCTGGTCCGGGCCGCCGCGGGATTCAAGCGCGACGAACAGGGCGTACGGGATCCGGAGCGGGTGGAGCGGGTCGTGGCCGGAGCCAGGTCGAAGGCGGAGGCCGTAGGGTTGGCCCCGGAGGTCGCCGAGGCCGTCTGGCGTTCCATGATCTCCGCGTTCATCGAGCTGGAGCTGGCCGAACATCGAAGCACGGCCGGCTGACAGGCGCTTCCCCGGCACATCGGCGGTCTCCGGCGGGGCGGTACAGCCCGGCGGTTGTGTCGTCTTGTGTGATCGGCGGCTACCGGGAGCCATGAATCGAGATGAGGCAGAGACGATCTTCGATTCGCGGGTTCTGTCGTAGGCCTATGCCGGGATCCTGAAGCAGGATCGGGTGCGCACACGATTGTCCTCATCCACGACTTCACCCCCGTTCGGGACCCGGTGGTCGCGTTTTGGAGCGGGGAAGTGTTTCATGGCGATTTCGCGATGGATCGGGATCGCTATGCCGACGGGCTTGGGGCGAAAATCGATTGCGCCGGCAGGAGGGCCCGGCGATAGCGTCATGTGCTGTGTCCGTCGAAACCGAGAGCCGGCATCCGCCTGCGTCCGGTGTCCGGATCTCGTGGGATGACGTGCATCCGCCTGTTCGCAGCGGAGTCGAGAGGTTCCTCGGCGGCAAGGTGATCGAGGCGGCCACTCAGCACGGGGGCTTCTCGCCGGGTGCGGCCGTACGGCTTCGGGTGGACACCGGGCGACGTGCGTTCGTCAAAGCGGTCAGTCCGGCACAGAACGACGTGGCGGTCCGTCTCTACCGGGCCGAGGCCAGGGCCACGGCCGCCTTGCCGGAGGCGGCGCCCGCACCCAGGCTTTTGGACACCTTCGAGCTTGACGACTGGGTCACCCTGATATTCGAGGACATCGACGGGCGTCATCCGATGAACCCGTGGCGCCGCGACGAACTCGACCGGGTGTTCGCCGAGTCGGAGCGCATGCCGGTGATGTCGGCTTCGTCGGGGTGCGCGTTTCCGATGATCGCCGAGGAGTTCGACTCGGCGTTCCGCGGTTGGCGCAGTCTGATCGACTCGGACGTCTCCGGCCTTGATCCATGGGCGTCCCGGCATTTGGACGGGCTGGTCGAGCTGGAAACCGGCTGGGCGGCGGCTGCGGCGGGCGACTCGCTGGTCCACGGTGACCTGCGTGCCGACAACATCCTGCTGACCCCCGATCGCGTCTACTTCGTCGACTGGGCTTATCCGTGCGTGGGTGCGCCCTGGTTCGATCGGCTGGCCATGGCACCATCGATCGCGATGCAGGGCGGTCCGCCTCCCAGGGAGCTGATCGCCGATCCCGACCCGGCCATCACCCGGGTGGTCGCGGCTTTCGCCGGCTTTCTGGTGTGGCAGAGTCGCCTCCCCGATCCGCCTGGGCTGCCCACCGTGCGGTCGTTCCAGCGGGCTCAGGGCCTTATCGCGCTGGACTGGCTGCGTGAACGGACCGGCTGGGACTGATCGGGCCGGATAGTCTTCGTCGGCTTAAGCCGGTATGACGATTGTCTGGCAGACCAGGAACGTCACCCTAGGCAGGTGCGTAGCCGTACAGAACTGATCATTTATGGGGCTTTGCCGAAAGGCGGGCGAGCTCCGTGAGCGTGAGGTGCCAGGGCGGAGGGGCGGCCTCGCCGTTTGGCGGGTGCGGCTCGAACGCGCCCGGTCCGAGCAGGATGGACACGCCCTCCTCGCGTAGCCGGTCCACACTCTGCCGGAAGGGGAGCCGTCCCGCGAGCGCGCTGTTCACGAACGGGAGTACCACGACGGGGATGCCCAGGCCGACTGCTTCGGCGAGCACCCCGAGGGCGTAGGTGTCCGCGATGCCCTGCGCGAACTTGTTGATCGTGTTGAAGGTCGCGGGGGCGACGATGACGGCGTCCGCCCGGGGCGGTTTCGGCTCATCGGGGGAGCGGTATCGGCTCCGGATCGGACGCCCGGTGAGCCGCTCCAACTCGGGCACGTCGATGAAAGCGAGTGCAGCCGGAGTCGCGACCACCTGGGGAATCCAGCCGTGCTGCCGGGCAAGTCCGACTAGCGTCCCGATCTCGCCGGCGGGCCCGGCCCCGCAAACGACGAGATAGAGCACCTTTCCGGCAGAGGTCATGCGGCTACTCCTGGGGACGAAAGTGGCTGTGGGTACTCTTCGTGGATCTGAGACACCTCTTCATCGGATACCGACGCAAAGATCCTAGGTAACGGTCGACCCTTTCACCGATACACCAGGACGTGCTCGGCCAGGTGTCCGTGGTCGAGAGGCTGAGGGCGGCCCGAAGAAGGCGCGAGCGCCGGAAAGCGGTTTCTACGTTGACCGTACGATTCCCGTACCCGGCATTGCATCTGGTCTCCGTAAGCCTGGCCTTGAACCCAGGCCCGTGCCAACGGCCGCTGCCCGCCGCGGATGGTGCTCGCTTGAACCCCACAGGCCGTACCGCTTTCTCCTGCCACCTTCTTCGGCCGTCGGCAGACGTCAGGTTTGGGCGGCTTGGATGACGCCTTGGATGGCGAGGTTGATGCGGTCGGCCGCCGTCGGCAGGTCGGGTTGACCGGCGTCGAGCCAGGCGATGACGGCTTCGATGGTGAACGCGGGGATGACGGCCGACGCCCAGTCCAGCCAGGGACCGGCGGGGACGCGCCGGGCGAGGCTCCGCCGGGTGAGTTCGGTGGAGAGCCTGGTGATGTTGTCGGTGAACTCGCGGAACTCGGGTTCGCGGGCGGCGTGCCGGAACAGGAGCCGGAACCCGCCCGGGTCAGTGGCGGCCGCGTCAAGCAGCGCGACAAGGGAACCCTCGTCGTACTCCTCGCCTCGCACCTCCTCCAGGACGCGGAGACAGGCACGGTCGAGGACGGCCCGGTAAAGATCGGCCTTGGAGTCGAAGTGCCGGTACAGCAGGACGCGGGTGATCGCCGCCTCGGTGGCGATGTCGTCCAGGCTGGTGGCGCTGTATCCGGTCCGGGCGAAGGCTTGGGTGGCCGCGTCCAGGATCTGCTCACGTCGTTCGGCTCGCGGCAGACGGCGGATCGGTGCCTGCCCGGTGGTGCTCATCACGCTTAGTCACGCCTCTTGTTTACTTAAAGATGTACATGTAGCTTTGTTAACTGCCAAGTATATAAACGGGGAATGTCGGGAGTAGATGGGTATGTCACTACCTATTCAGCTGCCTTTCGAGCAAGCGCACCCCCTTGAACTTCCGCCGAGGCTGCGGACCCTCCGGGAGCAGGGACCGGTGCACCGGGTCCGCACTTCAGTCGGTCATGAGGCATGGCTGGTCACCGGCTATCAGGAGGTCCGGTCCCTGCTCGCCGACGACCGGTTCGGCCGCTCCCACCCCGAGCCGGACAAAGCGGCACGGATGGGTGAGTCACTGCTGTTCGGCGGCCCCATGGGGAACCACGAGACCGAGAAAGCCGATCACGCCCGGATGCGCTCGCTGCTCCAGCCCCACTTCTCACCAGGGCGGATGCGCAGGCTACGGTCGCGCGTCGCGACGCTCACCACCGAACTCCTGGACGAGCTCGCCAAGAACGGATCGCCCGCCGACCTGCACCAAGCGATCGCGCTACCGCTGCCCATTCTGGTGATCTGCGAGCTGCTCGGCGTTCCCTATGAGGATCGAGCCGAATTCCGTACCTGGTCGGAGGCCGCAGGAGACGTCACCGACAGGGAGCGCTCCTCCTGGGGGCTCAACGAGCTGTACGCGTACGGTTCGCAGCTGGTTGTCCGTAAACGCGCGGAACCTGGAGACGACGTCATCTCCCGGATGTGTCTCGCCGGAGAGATGGCGGACGATGAGATCGCCATGATGTCCATGGGGGTCCTGTTCGCAGGACATGAGACCACGGTGGTGCAGATCGGGCTGGGGACCCTTCTGCTGCTGACCAACCCGATTCAGCGTCAGGCCGTGCTGGACGATCCCTCCATGATCGGCGCAATGATCGAGGAGATGCTCAGGTCGCCCACCAAGAGCGGAAACGGCGGTGGCATCCCGCGCTACGCCCATGCCGACGTCGAAGTCGGCGATGTGCTCATCCGTTCCGGCGAACTGGTCATCCTGGACACCAGCGGCGCGAACCACGACCCGGCGGAGTTCACCGACCCGACTCTGTTCGACATCCACCGGTACGGCGCCGCCCATCTGACCTTCGGCCACGGCCCGCACTACTGCATCGGCGCGCCGCTGGCCAGAATCGAACTCCAGGAAGTGTTCTCGCAGCTCATCCCGCGATTCCCCACCCTGCGCCTGGCGGTGCCGATCGAAGACCTCCGGATGAGGCACGACACCTTGACCGGCGGCCTGGTCGAGCTCCCGGTCGCCTGGTGACCCATCGCCGGGTACGGCCTGCGGCAGCCGCTCTTCCCGTCGACCCGGTGGCGGTCCTGCTGACCTGAAGGCACCTGGACCGTCCGGGCAGACAGGCGTTCGCGTTCTCCGGTTTTCCGGAGGACGTCTTCCGGGGACGTTTTCTTAAGAGGTGTCCCGCGATGGGTCGGCACCGGCGACATATGACCTGGCCTGCTCCGAGCGGGCTCGGAACAAGAGGCTCCGGAGTCGGCCGGGTGAGTGCCGTACAGCACGTGAACTTGTGTTTCCCTGGTAGGCGCTTTGGTCGACACCGGACGCGGCTGCGTTCCCAGTACTGTCCGGCACATGAGTGCGGTTCATCCCCACGTATGGGCGGCTGACGCGATCAGGCGCGTACGGGCAGACGGGCCAGGTCTCACGCCCACACCGCTTCGGCCGCTTCGCATGCCTGCGCTTGAAGGCATCGAGATCTACCTCAAGGACGAATCGACGCTCCCCACGGGCAGCATGAAATACCGCCTGGTTCGTGCCATGTTCTGTCAGGCGGTCGCCGACGGGGCGATCAGAGCAGGCACGCCCGTTTTCGCGGCTACAGGCGGGGCGGTCGCGGTCGCCGGAGCCCTGTTCGCCAAGCTGCTGGACGTGCCGTTCACCGCGGTCGTGCCGGCGAAGACTCCGGCGGAAGTCCTGGACCGAATCGAGCGCGAGGGTGGGCAGTGGCAGGTGGCAGAGCAGCCACCCGCGGCGATTCAGGAGGAGACCCGTGCTTTGGCCGCGCGCTACGGCGGCTACTTTCTGGACCACTTCACCGACGCTGAACGGGCGGTAGCCGGTTGGGACGGCCCGACGATCGCCGACGAGATCTTCGGTCAGCTGGAAGGCGAGCCGAATCCTGTCCCGGAGTGGATCACGACCGGTGCGGGAACCGGTGCCACATCGGCGGCGATCGGGCGTCACCTGCGGCGACACGGCCACCTGACCCGGCTGGCCGTGGTGGACCCGGAGAACTCCGCCTACTTCCCGGCGTGGGCCAGCGGATGCGACGACTACACCACGGGGATGCCGTCGCGTATCCCGGGCATCGGCCGACCGCGCATCGAGCCCGGCTTTCTGCCGACGGTGATCGATCTGGTGATTCCCGTACCGGACGCCGCTTCGATCGCGGCGATGCGGTGGCTGCGCAGTACGGTCGGCATAGAGGCTGGACCGTCGACCGGCACTAATCTGTGGGGTTTATGCCATCTGGTGTCGCGAATGCGCGCCGCCGGGGGACAGGGCAGTGTCGTCGCGCTCATCGGGGACGGTGCCGAGTTCTACCGGTTGACGCATCTGAGTGCGGAGTGGGTTCGCGCGCGTGGTCTTGATCCCGCACCCTACGAGGCCGAGCTCGAGTGCTTCGCCCGTACCGGGGAGTGGTCGGCTGGGTGATCCCATGCTGGGTACACAGTGATCTGTGCCGATCGGAGTCTCTTGGGGTGGTGATCGGGGTTTCTGAAAGGCGCCGTTTCAATCGATCCACACGATTATGGCCTCGCCGTATCGAGCGGCAGCCTTGAAAAAGGGCACAATCGGCTGAAACCAGCTTTGTACCCATACGAGCGCATCGGGCTCGTCCCACATCTGCGGGTAGATCTCAGCTCGGGTCAGGTCAGCCGGATCGGTATCTTCAACAAGATCGTTGAAGGAGATCTTGGCTAGCGCATCGGCAGCGAGCTGAACCTGCTCAGCGTCCAAATACTTCGGTGGTTCATACCCCCAGTCCTCATCGGTGAAGGTCTGCTCCCCATAGACGATGTCCACCGGAAAGCCGACCTGCTCAAGGAGGAAGCCGATCGCATGCCACGCTTTGTGGGTCGTGAGATAACGGGCATCGAACGGTCGTCGCTGTACGTCGTCCTCCGCATCCATGACCGCCTCGGCGAAACCCACGGCCCATTCCGGGTCCCCGATCGCCTGAGCCAGTTGGGCGGTCGTTACCCGTAGATAGTTCCCATTCATGCTCACCGGCTCAGGGTAGGGAGGTCTCCTGACAGTTCACTTCGTAGGTGAGGGATAGCGGCTCGATCCCACATGCGGATCAGGTCTTGGCAGTCCCCAGGACATCAGCCAGTCCGGCTCATCCCACAGGGGGCGTGAAGGGCAAGCTTGTTCAGGACCGTTGGTCCTCCACGAAGCCGTTCCACCCTCACCGTTCCACCCTCACAGACGTGGAGAACGGGGCCCGAGTGAGGGTACGCCGCCGTGTACCCACGTACGGGCCCATAGGTCTCGCCGGCCGCGATCCCGTCGGATGGGGCCGGTCGCCGGGGCCGGTTCAGGCGGCGTGTTTTCGCATCCAGGGTGGCCGGAGGATCCGGTACACCACCGTCCCGTCCGCCTTGCGGACGATCTCATAGGCACCGGGATGGTCGGCCTTGTGCCGGTTGTGGAACCCGCACACGCAGGCCAGATTGGTGATGTCGGTCGGGCCGCCGAACTCCCACCCCTCGACGTGGTCCACCTCGCACGCCCGGGACGGGACGTCGCACTCGTCCACCGCGCAGGAGGCGTAGCGGACCGCCAGCACCCTGCGCTGGGCATCGGAGGCGAACCGGATTCTGTGTCCCAGGTAGAGCGGCCTGCCGTCACCGGCGAGCAGCAGCACCGAAACCCCGTGGTTGAGGGCGATCCGCCTGGCCTGGGCCGCGCTGAGCGGCGTGCCGTCTGCCAGGCGGGCGTCGACGATCTCCCATCGGCCCGTGCCAGCGGGACCGGTGACCGCACCAGCACCGGCGCCGGGGGCGACCCGGAGGCCGGGCGGGGTCCGGGGATCGGCGGCGTTCCCGGTGTCGGCTTCCGATCCGGGTTCCCGGGCGGGCCCGCCGCCATCTTCCCGGGCTGGCCCGTCGGCCTTTCCGCTCTCACCGGTGAGAGGCCGCGCCGCCTTGGAACGCGGGGCACATCCCGGCGACGGCCCGGTTCCGGCCGCCTCCCCGGTCCCGGCCGCGGTGCCCCGCCCAGCCGCCTCCGGGGAACCGGGGGCGAACACGGGGGCGCGGCCGGACCGCCGGGCAAGGGGAACCACGTCACCGGACAGGGAACCGGTCACGGCTCCCTGCGGGCTTTCGCCCGCACCTGCGGCGGCCGTGCCAGACGAGGACGCGGCACCGTCGCACGACCTCCCCGCCCCACCCGGCGGTGCCGGGCCGTCCGAAGGCGGCGCGACACCACCGGATTCGACCCCGGCCCCGGTGCCCGCCAACGTGATCACGACGACGGCTTCCTGGCCCCGCCCGTCCCGGGTCAAGAAGGTGCGCAGGGCGGCGGCGTTGCGCCTGCCCCGCGTCCCCGCACCGGCGGAGGCCGTCCGGGAGGTCAGCGGGTCCAGCTTGGACTGCAGAAGCTGCTTCAGCTCGGGGTCCAGCCACCCGTTCACCCACGCCCCGCCGTCCGGGGAGTCGTTCACCTCAAGCCAGGAATCGGCGTACCCCCTGCGGGTGTCGCCGTCGGGGGAGTCGCCCCGCACAGTCTCGACGATGCGCTCCCCCGCCTTGCGGACCTGCTCCACCGTCCCCCCGGCCTCGGCCAGTCTCAGCAGGATCCCCTCCGCCGCCGCGGTGTCCGCGTCGTCCAGGTGCCTGACCGCACGGCAGATCGCCGCCGCGTACCCCGCAGGAAGCCGATGCCCCTCAAACCGCTCGGCCACCTCCGGCAGCCGGCGCAGGGTCCGGGCCAGGGCCAGCCGGTCGGCGGCCACCGCCGTACGGGTCCCAAGCCCGGTGGCCAGCCACGCCCCCGTCCCGGCGAAGCCGTGTGCCTTGGCCTGCCCGCAGGAGTCGATGCGCTCCACCAGCGGGGCCAGCGCCACCTCCACCGCGTCGGCCACGTCCCCCAGCAGCGCCGCCCGCTCCATGCAGGCCGCACCCGAGCCGGGGACGGGAAGCCGGGCGCACGCGGCGGCCAGCCGGAGTGTCGCCTCCAGCACCTGCTGTGGCGTGGCCGTGGCCGGGTCCACGCTCACCGTCTCCGATTCCATACGGACAGTGTCGCATCGGCCACCGACAGTTTCCGAAGGGTTCGCCTGGAGGAGAACCGGCCCTCACTGTGAACCCGCAGCCGCCTCGGCCGGACCGGGCTCCCGATGCCGGATCGACCGCTACGCAGCTGCCGGACCCACCCAGGCAAACGAGGAAACCACCGGCAAACCATCCTGGACCGGGGCGACGGTACGCTCGCCAGGCCACCTGCTCACACCGGTCCGTGCCGGGGCGGCCGGGGCCGTACCCGCTCATCCCTCAGCCGTGCAGCCGCAAAAGGGCAGGCATTACTCCACCCGGATACGACCGGCGCCCAGGCCACCCGGCGGGTTCGCAGCCGTCACGGTTCCCCGAGCCGGAAGTCGGGACGCAGCAACCGGCGCCAACCGAGGGGCCAGTCTGCCGGACACCTGCCCCGGGCAAAGCCCGCCTCTCTTGGCACCGACGTCCCCACCCCGCATGGCCTCACCGGCGTACCTGGAACCGGACCGCGCGGTCGGCACCACCGTCGCAGGGCCGGAGAACAGGTTTCCGCAGTTGGCGACCGGATCGGCGCGGGTGTCGGCGGATTCCGTCCACCCCGGGCCGGCAAGCCGGCTGGCTCCCGCCGGGCGCTGTTTACGGGTACCCGCCCCGTTCGCGTGGCGGGCTACATTTGTCCGAGCACACTTGAATTCGCCGGAAAGAACGGACCGATCCTGGCTATGTCGGAAATGTCCAAATCTTCGAAAGTAAGGAGAAACCGCTCCCACCCGCGGTAAACGCCCAGGTCATTCAGTCTGCTCCCCGCGCACGCGGGGATGGTCCCTCTCCTGGTCGGTCCCGGCCGACGCACCCGCTCTGCTCCCCGCGCACGCGGGGATGGTCCCAAAACACTCGGACCCGGGTCACTCACCGTGGCCTGCTCCCCGCGCACGCGGGGATGGTCCCTCCTCGGGATCCTCCAGCTCGTCCAGGGCCTTCTGCTCCCCACGCACGTGGGGATGGTCCCCCGGTGGGTGCGCTACAAGGTCTGCTTACCACTCACAGCGATGGCCGGCTCCGCTAGGTCATCCCTACGCCACTGCGGCAAGTTCTGCTGCTTGCCGGGTGGCTATGGCGGCGATAGGCGAGGGTTCACGATGGGGGTGTTTCCCGGCGTGTGAGCCGGGGCTGGCGTCGGTGATCGCGGACTAAGACGGTGATCATCGCGATGAGAAGGGAGACGGCGCCGACCAGAACAACGAGGAGGAGCAGGGCGAAGGGTACGTGGATCATGGGGCTCCTCTCAGCCGGCCCGATCGTATGAGGCTAGCCGGTGGCGGTCGGTGATTTCGGGCGGGGGAGGGGGAACGATGGGGGCGAGCACTGTGATGTACTCGCGTTTTGGTCGTCTGTTAGCTGAACCGGGGAGGCTCGCCATGGTCGAGCGATTGGCTGAGAGTGACATCAACGAGCGTCTCGCGGACATCCCGGAGTGGAGCCGGATCGGGAATGAGATCAGCCGGACGGTCAAGGCGCCGACCTTCCTCGAAGGTATCGCGATTGTGGACGAGGTGGCGGTGGCGGCGGAGAAGGCCAAGCACCACCCGGATATCGATATTCGCTGGCGGGACATCACTTTCCGGCTGACCACCCATGATGCGGGTAACGTCTTGACCGAGCTGGATTTCAGGTTGGCCGAGACCATCGACACGATCGCGACCAGGCGGGGCGCGTAGCGCAGGACGCCTGCTCGGAGTCTGTGTACACGGGTCGGGGCTTCCATCCGGGCTTGTGGCAGTCGTACGGGCTTGGCGGCCGACGCCTCAGTGGTCGAGTGATACGACAAACCACCCATCTCTCATACTGATCAATTCAGCCGATGCCGTGTAGTATCCCGACTTAACATGCCGAGTCGGGGCCTACGGACATGTCCACGAAGCTTATCCCGGAGATGATATTCCCTCCCTCAAATATCAAATCAATGCACTAATTGAATTCTTGTCCCTTATGGGAGCCTATGTTACCTATGGACGGCTTTTGGGTTGTTTGGTGGTATTGATGAGGCTCTTCGTAAGGGGGCCGTCATGCACTTCGCGGTACTAGGACAGGTAGAGGTCAGCGTCGACGGGGTCGCGCTCCCGTTGCGAGGTCCGAAGCAGCGAGCGATGCTGGCCGTGCTGTTGTGCAATGCGAACCGGCCGGTCACCTCCGACATGCTCACCGAGGCGCTCTGGGGCGAGTCGCCCCCGCGGAGCGCCGTCGACAATCTCCGGCTCTACGCGAGCCAGCTGCGCCGCATGCTCGGCTCGGATCGGCTCGTGCACCGGCATGGCGCCTACGTGCTCACGGTTGAGCCGGAGGAACTGGACGCCCACGTTTTCCAGGAGCTCGCTGAGCAGGGGGCCGAGGCGCTTCGCCGCGGCGAGCGGCGGCTCGCCGCCGACTTGCTGGATCGGGCGCTGAGGCTGTGGCGTGGCCCGGCCTACGCTGAGCTGGAAACCACCGATGAAGCGCAACGGCTTGAGGAGCTGCGGCTGGTGGCTCTGGAGAACCGGATCGACGCCGACATCGCGTTGGGGCGGAACGCCGAGCTCATCCCGGAGCTTGTCGGGCACATCGCGGCGCATCCGCTGCGGGAGCGTCCGCGTGGACAGCTGATGTTCACCCTCGCCCAGAGCGGTCGGCGGGCCGAGGCGCTCACCCTTTACGCGGGCACCCGGAGTCTGTTCGCCGACGAGCTGGGGGTCGAGCCGGGGGCTGAGCTGCAGGAGCTGCACCTGACGATTCTGCGTGGGGAGGATCGGGCGCCCGCACAGCTGCCGCTCAACATCGCCGACTTCACCGGCAGGGACGCGCAGGTCGCGGAGTTGACGGGTTACGTCTCCGCCGACGGGCAGGCACCGGTGATGGTGATCTCAGGCATGGGCGGTGTCGGCAAGTCGGCGCTCGCGGTCCATGTGGCTCACCGGCTGCTCGGTTCCTTCCCGGACGGTCAGCTCTACGCGGACCTGCACAACGCCTCGCCCGCTTCGGTGCTGAGCGGTTTTCTGGCCGCGCTCGGGGTGGCCGGGTGGAGTGTGCCGGAGGACTTGTCGGCGCGGGCCGCACTGTTCCGCAGCCACCTGTCCCGGCGCAAGGTGCTGATTCTCCTCGACAACGCCACCAGCGAGCAGCAGGTCCGCTGGCTGCTGCCGGGTAGCCCGAGTTGTGTGGTTCTGGTCACCAGCAGGGCCAGGCTCTCCGGCCTGGAGGGGGCGTGCCTGGTCGAACTCGATGTGCTTCCATCCGCTGACGCCATGGCGCTTTTCACCCGAGTGGTCGGGCGAAAACGGGTGGAGGAGGAATCCTCGGCTCTCGCCGAGATCGCCGAACTGTGCGGACATATGCCGCTTGCCGTGCGTATCGCCGGGGCTCGGCTCGTCGCCCGGCCGCTGCGGACCCTGGACTGGCTCGTCCGGCGGCTTCGGGACGAGCACAGCCGGCTCGACCAGCTCGTGGCCGGCGATCAGGCGGTACGGGCGAGCATCTCCCTCAGCTACGTCGGGCTGTCGGAGCGGGCGCGCCGCCTTTTTCGGCTGCTCGGTCTGCTCGACGCGCCGGACTTCGCCGCGTGGGTCGCGTCCGCGTTGCTGGCGTGTTCTTTCGAAGAGGGCGAGGCGCTCCTCGACGAGCTGGTGGAGGCGCAACTCCTGAGCGCGTTCGGCGTCGACGCCATGGGGAATCCCCGATACCGGTTTCACGATCTCGTACGGCTGTTCGCCCGCGAAGGCGTCTCCGACGACCCCGAGGCGGTGGCCCGGGCTCTCGGCGCCTGGCTCGGCCTGGCCGAACGGGCGATGGAGGACGTCCCCGGCCCCTGCTACGCGATCATCCATGGGTCGGCCGCCAGGTGGGACCTGCCGCAGCACGTCGTCGAGGAGTATCTCGGGGACGCGATGGCCTGGTTCGAGGATGAGAGGCCGGCGCTGCTCGCGGCCGTACGGCAGGCGTGCGCGCGCTCGCTCGACGAGTACGCCTGGGATCTGGCGGGCTCGATGGAGCGCTATTTCGACGTCCGGGGGTTCTACGACGACTGCTGGAGCGTCAACGGGATGGCGCTGGAGTTGTGCCGGAAGAACGGCAACAGACTGGGTGAAGCGGTCATGCTCCGCGGACTGCTCGACATCACCACCTGGACGGGCGCACGGCACGAGGGTCCCGCCATGGTCGCGCTCAATACCAACGCCGAGCAGCTCGCGGACATGTTCCGCGAGATCGACGAGCCGCGGGGGCTGTCCGACGCGCACGCCATGCGGGCCTGGGGGCTGGTGGCGACCGGGTTGGCCGGCGAGGGTCTGGCGGAGGCCCGTACGGCGTTGCGCCTGGCGGAGGAGAGCCGTCACCTGGGCGGGGAGGCGCGGGCACACCTCGCGCTGGCGGTGGCCTACGGGAAGTCGGAGGTCGACAAGGCGATCAAGCATCTGCTCAACGCCCTCCGCCTCGCGGAGGAGATGGGCAACCAGCGATTCGAGGCGACCGCGCTGCAGTTCCTCGGGCTCGCCTACACCGAGGCCCGGCGGTTCGAGGACGGTCACGCCTGCCTGAGCCGGTCCATGGAGATCTGCCACAGATCCCCCGACCCCTCGTCCGAGACCTGGACGCTCGTCTCCCTGGCCAAGCTCTACGCGCGGCAGGGGGATATCCGGGCCAGGCGGGTGGCGGAGGCGGCCGAGTCGATGAGCAGGGAGTACACCCTGACCCATCACCTGGCCGATTCGCTTTTCATCCTGGGAGCGCTCGATTTGGCGGCCGGTGCGGTCGATTCGGCGATCGGGCGCCTGGAGGAGTCGGTGGCGTTCTGGCGTACCCGGGGATGGTCGGAGTTCCACGCCCAGACCCTCCTGGTGCTCGCCGAAGCCTACGCCGCACGGGGGGATGAGGCTGCGGCGGAGACCTGCCGCGAGAAGGCGCGGGCTCTCACCGATCGGCCGTGAACCGGGCCTCACCGCTTCGCCTGGACCCTTCATGTGGCCGAGTGGTGGAACGCCGCCAGACGTGACAGGTGGATCGGCGAACCCGCGTGGCTCGTGACCACCGAGACCGGGGGGTCCCACTGGGTCAGGTCGCCGCAGGCGGGGTTTCGGTGGCAGGTCTTGTACCGGTAGAGGTACCCGTTGAGCAGGGTGAGGAAGGCGTTGTGCTCGATACCCGGGGTGCCGGACGGCTGGGGCTTCGGATATCGGATCTTGTGTGGCGCCGTCATGTTCACCCCGCTGATCGCGCTGATGGACTCGTCGTCGTCCGCGCTCATCAGCGTCCAGTCCGTGCGCTGATCCCCCTGCGGGTCGTCGTCCAGCCATACCAGGAACGCGGAGTCCGGGGTCATGTCCCGGCACTGGGCCCAGAGGGGGCCGCACGCCCGAGCCAGGTTGCTGCCGCCGTGCGGGGTGGCCATGGTGATCGCGTCTTCGATGTAGAGGTACGGGGGCCAGCCCGAGAGCTTCTGCTGGGAGCCGGTGAGCGCCGCCCGCAGGATGAGCCCGCCCATGGAGTGGCCGACGACGTCCACGGAGATCCCCCGGCTGGAGTAGCGATTGTAGATCTCCCAGGCCAGCCTGTTCCCGAGATGCCGGAGTCCGGTGTTCCGGTTGCCGTGTTCGATCATGATGTCGCAGGCGGAGTCGCCCGCGTAGTAGCCGACGGTGTGGAACGTGCCGGTGGCCTTGGGGGAGTCGCCGTTGCGATAGTCGTCGAGCGCGGTTCCCCAGTAGGACTGGCAGTTGTGGGCGGGGCTGGTGCCGGAGGGGTCGTAGCCGTGCACGAAGTAGATCGGCTTGTCGAGGGAGTCGTCCCGGTGCCGCTGGTTCGCCCGGAACCTCTCCCAGGAGCCGATCCCGGTGGCCCGGGCTCTGAGCATGCCGTGGTCGGCTCCGGCGTAGGAGACCTCCGCCGAGACGTATCGGCCGTTGGCCTCGGACCGCAGCGACCAGGTTCCGTCGGAGTGCACCTCCACGAGGAACCGCTCCCACGATTCGATGGCCGTGTGGCGGGCCCGGAGCATGCCGTGGTCGTCCCCGGCGTAGTCGAGTTCGGCGGAGACGTAGAGGCCGTTGGCCTCGGACCGGATCCCGAAGGCACCGCCGCCGGCGTTGATCAGCCGGAAGATCTGCCACTCACCCACCACGTCGGAGCGGGAGCGGAGCATGCCCCTGTCCATGCCGGGGTACGGGAGCTCGGCCGTGATGAACCGCCCGTTCGCCGCCGAGCTCAACGTGAACACCATGGTGTCGTACGGGGTCGGCGAGGTCGAGGCCGCGGTGGCCGGGCCGTTGGCCGTGACCAGGCAGGTCGCGAGCAGGCAGGCGGTGAGAGCCATTGAGGCGATGAGCAGCCGGGGGGCGCTGTGCATCGAGGTGACTCCTTGAGGTGGACGATCCCGTCGGGGCCATTAAGGGACAGCCGTGCATAGCCTCCGTATGGACGACACGCGTTCTGCTGTTACCGGGTGGTTCCGCGCTGCCGAACGGTCGAAGGGGGGTCCAAGGCGAGGCGGCACCGTCGCGGCCGGTGTCGTTCCCGCGTGGTGGCCTCTCGATCACGATCCCCCGATGATCGAGCCGTACCGCCCCGCCTGGACCGGGATGCCTGGCACTAGGGCGTTAAGCACCAGGCAGACCCCCTTCAAATGAGCTCTGACGCCACCTATTAAGCAGGCAGCCTGTATAAGGTCCGTATATTTTGGTGCGCGAGCCGCCTTCGTTGCAGGTCAGCCCGGGGTATGCAGGTGCTTGACCGGGTATCCGACTTCATGGTGAAGGTCGGCGGACAAGGGTGGGCGAACGTTCGGCCCGGCGGTGTGGACGTCTGCGAGGTAGTCCTCGGGGGAGGTCTGGTCGGGGTCGGCGCCCCGGCCGGTCGCGCGAAGCACCACGGTCACGGCGACGCCGACGGCGATGTTCAACGCGCACGCGGTCAGGGCGACGTAGCCCAGCCGGCCGTCGCCGAGGAGCGGGATCTCCGCGAGCGCTCCGCCGAAGTTCCTGCCGGTCCCGGGGTTGACGATCCCGTACGCGGTGAACGTGCCGTACGCCATCCCGGTGACCCACCCGGCCAGGAGTGCGCCGGGCCGGAACCAGCGGGTGTACAGCCCGAACACGATGGCGGGAAACGTCTGCAGGATCCAGATCCCGCCGAGGAGCTGGAAGTCCAGGGCGAACCGCTTGTCCAGGAAGAGGACGAAGGCCAGCGCGCCGAACTTCACCAGGATGGACGCCCACTTGGAGACGGACAGCTCCTTGCGCGGGCCGGCCTGCGGGTTGACGAGGTCGCGATAGACGTTCCGGCTGACGAGGTTGGCGGCCGCGATGGACATCACCGCGGCGGGGACGATGGCGCTGATCACGATCGTGGCCATCGCGATGCCGGTGAACCAGCTCGGGAACAGGTCCGCGAACAGCTGGGGGACGACGAGCTGCGGGTTCGGCCGGCCGTCCACGCCGATCGGCCGTACATCGGTGGCGATCGCGAGGAAGCCGAGGAGCGCGAAGAGCCCGAGCACCAGGGTGAAGGCGGGGAGCAGGCCGGCGTTCCGCCGTACCGTGTTCCGGCTTTTGGCGGCGAGCACGGCGGTGACGGTGTGCGGATAGACGAGCAGCGCCATCGCCGACCCCAGGGCCAGGGTGGCGTACGGCCAGTAGCCGGCGGGCCCGGGGATGAAGACACCGCCGGGCTGCCCGGTCCGCGGGTCGGGCGTGGTCATCTTCTGCTCGGCGGCGTGGGAGATCGTGCTCAGCCCGCCCGGCCAGGTGAGCACGATGATCACAATCGCCAGCACCGCCAGGAAGAGCAGGACGCCTTTGAGGACGGCGATGAGCGCCGGGGCCTTGAGCCCGTTGACGTAGGTGAAGACGGTCAGGACTGTGAAGGCGACGGCGAGCGGGAGATCGTTGATGAGCGGGTCGGTGCTGCCGAGCCCGAGGACCTCGAACACGGCTTGGACCCCCACGAGCTGCAGGGCGATGTACGGCAGGGTGGCGAGGAGGCCGGTCACGGCCACGGCCAGGGTCAGCCCTCTGCTCCGGTAGCGGCCGTGCACGAAGTCGGCCGTGGTCACGTAGCCGTGTCGCCGGGACACCGACCACAGGCGCGGCATGAGGACGAAGAACAGCGGATAGACGATGATCGTGTAGGGGACCGCGAAGAAGCCGCCCACCGCCCCCGAGGTGTACATCGCGGCCGGTATCGCGATGAAGGTGTACGCGGTGTAGATGGTCCCGCCGAGCAGGAACCACGCGGAGACGGTGCCGAAGCCCCGGTCACCCAGCCCCCACTCGTCCAGCGCGTTCGCCGGGCCGCTGATGTGCCGCCCTCGCCGCCCCTGGACCGCGGTGAAGCCCAGGACGGTCACGAGCACGAAGGCGAGGGCGAGGATGGCCAGGGCGGTTGTGTCGACGTTCTGCCAGTTCATCGGGTTCCTCAGCCCTTGTGGCGGGTCGTGTGGAGGTAGGCGCACCACGTCAGGCCGGAGGAGATGACCACCCAGGCGAGCTGGTACCAGTAGAACGCGGGAAGGCCGAGCAGCCGCGGATCCGACTCCGCGTAGCCGCCGACCCAGAGCAGCGCGGGGAAGGGGAGCCAGATGGTGACCAGGCTCACCTTCGCCCAGAGGCCGGGTGGTTTCGGCCTGCCCGGTCGAGCCGGGGACGGCGGGGGGACGGCCACGTCGCCTCCTTCGGGATGGCCCCCGTCCGCCTGCCGCGGGCGGACGGGGGTGTGGGGGGTCGGCGGTTCCGTCAGCAGCACCGGCTGCCGGGGTCGGCGTCCTGCCGGTCGATGCGCAGCCGCTCGTACTCCCGCCGGGACAGCAGCGGCCCGTGCGGATCGGCGCGGTGCCGGTCGAGGTATCGGTCGTACTCGTTCACACCGGTGAGTTCGCGCAGGTACCAGCGGGTGAACCGCACCATGTCCCGCAGGCTCACGGCGTTTCGTCCTCGGTACGGCCCACGCCCGCGTGGGCGAGTTCCCGCCGCTCGTCCGCCGTGGGGAACAGGCCCGCGGGGGCGACGATCCGGGATTCGACGTAGGGCGCCTCGGTCAGCGGGAGCGGGGCGCGAGCCCGTATCGCCCGGAAGCAGACGAGCGCGGCGTTGGCGATGACGACGACGACCAGCAGCGCGAACAGCGCCGCCAGCACCCCGTCGACGGTGGAGTTGACCACGACCGCGTGCATGTCGTCCAGACTCTTGGCCGGGGCGAGCACCTTTCCTTCGGCGAGCGCGTCGGCGTACCGCTCACGCTGGGCGAAGAAGCCGATCCTCGGGTCGGAGTGGAAGACCTTCTGCCAGCTCGCGGTGAGGGTGACCGCCACGTCCCAGGCGAGTGGGATACCGGTCACCCACGCCCACTTGAGTTTGCCCGCCTTGATGAGCAGCGTGGTGGCGAGGGTGAGGGCGATCGCGGCCAGCAGCTGGTTGGCGATGCCGAACAGCGGGAACAGCTGGTTGATTCCGCCGAGCGGGTTGGTGACACCGGTGTAGAGGAAGTAGCCCCAGGCGAGTACCACCACCGCGCTCGTGCCCCACAGGCCCGGCTTCCAGCTGACCCGGCCGATCGGCTTCCAGACGTTGCCGAGGGTGTCCTGCAGCATGAACCGGCCGACCCGGGTGCCGGCGTCCACGGTGGTGAGGATGAACAGCGCCTCGAACATGATCGCGAAGTGGTACCAGAAGGCCTTGAACGCGGCGCCGCCGAAGACGGCGGAGAGGATGTCGGCGATTCCGACGGCCAGTGTCGGGGCTCCGCCCGTACGCGCGATGATGCTGCCTTCCTCGACCGCGGCGGCGGCCTCCCGCAGCGCGTCGGGGGTGATGGTGAAGCCGAAGCCCGCGACCGCCGCGGAGGCGCTCTCCGCGGTGGTGCCGAGGACGCCGACGGGGATGTTCATCGCGTAGTAGAGGCCGGGGTCGAGGATCGAGGCGGCGATCAGAGCCATGATGGCGACGAACGATTCCATCAGCATCGCGCCGTACCCGACCAGGCGGATCTGCGACTCCTTCTGGATCATTTTGGGGGTGGTGCCGGAGGCGATGAGGGAGTGGAAGCCGGAGAGCGCACCGCAGGCGATGGTGATGAAGACGAACGGGAACAGGGAGCCGGAGAAGACCGGCCCGAGGCCGGTGAGGGCGAAGTCGGTGACGGCCTCGTTCTGCAGCTGGGGTGCCACGATGATCACGCCGATCGCGAGCAGGCCGATCACGCCGATCTTCATGAACGTGGAGAGGTAGTCACGGGGTGCCAGCAGCATCCAGACCGGCAGGACCGAGGCGAAGAAGCCGTAGATCACCAGGCAGATCACCAGGGTCTGCGGGCTGAGCGTGAACGCCTCCGCCCAGGAGGAGTTCTGCACCCAGCCGCCGCCCACGATGGCCAGGAAGAGGAGGACGACGCCGATCACGGATGTCTCGATCACCCGCCCTGGTCGTAGGATCCGCAGGTAGAGGCCCATGAACAGGGCGATGGGGATGGTCATCGCGATGGAGAAGGTACCCCAGGGGGATTGGGCGAGGGCGTTCACCACGACCAGGGCGAGCACCGCGAGCAGGATGATCATGATGGCGAAGACCGCGATGAGCGCGGCGGCGCCGCCGACCGGGCCGATCTCGTCCCGGACCATCTGGCCCAGGCTCTTGCCGTTCCTGCGCATGGAGAAGAACAGGGTGACCATGTCCTGGACCGCACCCGCGAAGATCACTCCGACGATGATCCAGATGGTCCCCGGCAGGTAGCCCATCTGGGCGGCGAGGACCGGCCCCACCAGCGGCCCGGCCCCGGCGATGGCGGCGAAGTGGTGCCCGAGCACCACCCGGCGGTCGGTCGGGTGGAAGTCGACCCCGTTGTCCAGCCGTTCGGCCGGGGTCGCCCGGGTGTCGTCGGCCCCCAGGACCCGCTTGACGATGAACCGCGAGTAGAACCGGTATGCGATCGCGTACGAGCCGAGGGCCGCGGCCACCAGCCAGATCGCGGAGATCTTCTCGCCGCGGGACAGGGCGATCACTCCCCAGGCGATCGCGCCTACCAGAGCCACTCCTGTCCAGATGAGTATGGATTTAAGAGATTTAGGACTTTTTTGGAGCATGGCAAGATCTCCTCGGATCAGGGCATGGCAAAGCAGAGCGGGATTGCAAGAATCCAGATTTAGGGCGTTTTACGGGCGATCTCGGTCACGCCGTAACACGTAGGCGATGGCCATGAACACCACACTCCCGGGTATCCAGGCGAGCTGATACCAAAAGAAAAACCGCATTCCGCCCAGCTGAGGGGCGTCGACGGGAAACCACGGAACCCAGATCAGCGCCAACACCGGCACCAGCAGACAGACGTCGGCGATGATGCGCCGTACGGGCTTCGCCATCGTGGCCTCCAAGGTTTCCCGGTCTCGCTCAAGGGTTGCGGGTACGGGCGATCTGGTTTACAGCAGATTTCCGGGGAGTTTCCTGTCAACCAAACACACGGGCGGGGCAACGTAGGGGTAATACGCGGTGCTTTGGGCGGTGGCCGATGCTTGAACCGATCAGTGCGACGACCTTCTTGGCCGTGCTGGGAGGCACCTCACTGCTCGCGATCGCCGCACGCCGGTTCCGCGCCCCCGCGGCCCTGCCCACCTTGGAGAGCTGGGCCTTGGCGGACCGCCGGTTCGGGACCACGGTGACCTGGTTCCTGCTCGGCGGCTCCATCTACACCGCCTACACCTTCGCCGCCGTCCCCGGATTCGTGTACGGCGTCGGCGCGCTCGGCTTCTTCGCCGTGCCGTACACCGTGATCGTCTATCCGCTCGCGTTCGTCCTGCTTCCACGGCTCTGGTCCATGGCCAGGCGGCACGGCTACATCACCGTGGCCGACTTCGTGCGCGGCCGGTACGGCTCGCCGGCCCTCGCCCTGGTCATCGCGATCACCGGGGTGCTGGCCACCATGCCCTACATCGCGCTCCAGCTGATCGGCATCCGCTCCGTGCTCACGGCCGGCGGGCTCTACCCGCGCGGGATCCTCGGCGACCTCACCCTGGTCGCCGTGTTCGCGGTGCTCGCGGTGGCCACCTACCGGCACGGCCTGCGCGCGCCCGCGGTCATCTCGCTGATGAAGGGTGCGGCGATCTTCGGTTCGATCCTCGCCGTCACCCTCCTGGTCCTGGACCGGCTCGGGGGCCCCGGGCCGATGTTCGCCCGCGCCGAGCAGGCTCTCGCCGGGATGACCTCGGCGCAGGCCTCGCTCACCCTCGACTCCAGTCAGTTCCTCGTCTACGCCACCCTGGCCCTCGGATCGGCCATGGCGCTCCTGCTCTACCCGCACATCCTGACCGTCACCTTCGCCGCCTCCAGCGCGGACACCCTGCGCCGGGCCACCGTGATCCTGCCCTCCTGGACGGGGGTGCTCGCGTTGTTCGCCACGCTCGGGGTGGCCGCCCTGGCCGTCGGCGTGCAGGCGCCGCCGGGCAACGGCGAAGCCGCCGTACCCCTGTTGATCAAGGAATTGATGCCCGCGGCCCTGTCCGGGGCGGTCTTCGGCGCGCTCACGGTGGGCGCGCTGGTCCCGGCCGCGGTCATGTCGGTCGCGGTGGCGACTCTGTTCGTCCGCAACATCTACGTCGAGTGCTTCCACCCGACGGCCACCCCGAAGCACCAGACCCGGATCGCGCAGATGGTCTCGCTCACCGCCAAGCTCGGCGCGGTGGTCTTCGTCTTCGGTCTTCGCGACCAGGACGCCATCAACCTGCAGTTACTCGGCGGAGTGTGGATTTTGCAGACCTTTCCCGCCGTCGCCATCGGCGCGTTCACCAGACGTCTCCATCCGCAGGCCCTGCTGGCAGGCTGGGCGGTCGGCATGGTCGCCGGCACCCTCGCGGTGGTTTACAGCGGTTTCTCGTCCCTGGTCCCGGTCGGTCTGGGCGGTGAAGGCTTCCAGCTCTATCCGGCGGTCCTCGCCCTTGTCCTGAATTTGGTGGTCGTCATCGGACTCACTCCGATATGTGATCGTTTATCGGTGCGACATCCGGAGCGGCCGACCCCGGTGCCCCCAGAAGCGGGGACGGTGGTGTGATGGCCATCCAGCCGGACGTCCGGCCACACGCGCTTTACCCCGTGCCGGATGTCGGTGGGCCGGTCGAGACGGGCCGGCCGGTCAAGCAGCCGCCTTTCGCCGCCCCGGACATCGGCGAGCCGGTCGAGGCCGACCAGCCGGTCACGGGCCGCGAAGCCGTACTCACCCAGCTTTTCGCCACGCACTACACGAGCCTCCTCCGGCTCGCCGTACTCCTCGGCGCCGACGACGCCGAGGACATCGTCGCCGAGGCCTTCTGCCAGCTGCATCGGAGATGGAACCGGTTGCGTACGGCGGACGCCGCGCTGCCGTACCTGCGCTCGGTGGTCTGCAACCTCACGCGGATGCGCCTGCGCCACCTCCAAGTGGTCCGCAAACACGCGGATCAGTCAAACGACCTGGAACACTCGGCCGAAAGCGTCGCCCTGCTCCGCGACGATCAGAAAGCGCTCATCGACGCCCTCCAGCAGCTCTCGGTCCGCCAGCGGGAGGCGCTCGTCCTGCGCTACTGGCTCGGCCTCCGGGAGAGCGATATCGCCACGGCGATGGGGATCTCCTGCGGTGCGGTCAAGGCGCACACCAGCCGGGGCATGGCGACCCTCACCAAGATCCTGCAGGAGCGGCGATGACCGGCCCGGCCAGCACCGAAGATCAGCTTCGGGAAGCCCTGGAGCAGCTCGCCAGCGGAGTCCGGGCCCATCCCGACGCCTACCGCCGCGTCCAGCGGGAATGGCGGCGGCGCGAACGCAAGCGCCGGATCATCCTCGCCGTCGTGGTGACCCTCGTCTTCGCCCTCGCCGACGCCGTGGGTCTCTGGGCGCTCAACCAGTCGTCCCAGAACTCCCCCCAGGTCGTCTTCAACGACCCCGCACCACCCCAGCCTTCCCCGCCTCAGCGCATTCCACGGTGAAACCGGCTCCGGTCAGCGGCGTTCGTGCTCGTCGCCCGTCACCGAGACGCCTACGCCGCATGGGGGATGGGGCCGCGGCGGAGAGCTGACCCATGGGGCGCAGGCCCTCATGGGTCAGCCGTGAACCGGGCGTGCGTTCCTGTCAGTCGGTTGAGTGGTGGAACGCCGCCTTGCGCGACAGATAGACCGGTGATCCCATAGTGCTCGTGATCACCGAGACCGGGGGCGTCCACTGACTCAGATCAGCACAAGCAGGGGTGTATTCGCAAACTTTGTACCTGTAGCTGTGTCCGTTGAGCAGAGTCATGAACGCGTTGTGCTCGATCCCCGGAGTGCCGGGGGGCTGGGGCTTCGGGTATCGGATCTTGTGCGGCGCAGGCATGTTCACTCCGCTGATCGCTTTGACGCTGTCGTCGTCGTCCGCGCTCATCAGCGTCCAGTCCGTGCGCTGATCCCCCTGCGGGTTGTCGTCCAGCCACACCAGGAACGCGGAACCCGGGGTCATGTCCCGGCACTGCGCCGTGGTGCAGGCCAGGGCCCAGTCACTGCCGCCGTGCGGGGTGCTCAGGGTGATCGCGTCCTCGATGTAGAGGTACGGGGGCCAGTTCCCGAGTTTCTGCTGGGCGCCGGTGAGCGCCGCCCGCAGGATGAGCCCGCCCATGGAGTGGGCGACGACGTCGACGGAGATGCCACGGCTGGAGTAGCGGTTGTAGATCTCCCAGGCGAGCTTGTTCCCGAGGTGCTGAAGGCCGGTGCCCCGGCCACCTCTCTCGATCATGATGTCGCAGGAGGTGTTGGCCCCGTAGTAGCCGATGGTGTGAATGGGGCCGGTCGCATTGGGGGCGTCGCCGTAGCGGTAGTCGTTGATGGTGGTGTTCCAGTAGGACCGGCAGTCATGGGTGGGTTCGAGGCCGTCGGGGTCGTAACCGTGCACCAAATAGATTGGCTTGTCGAGGGAGTCGTCCCGGTGCCGCTGGTTCACCCGGAATTTCTCCCACGTGCCGATCCCGGTGGCCCGAGCCCGGAGCATGCCCTTGTCGTCGCCGGTGTAGTCGAGTTCGGTGGAGACGTAGCGCCCGTTGGCCGCGGACCGCAGCGACCAGCTCCCGTCGGAGTGGACTTCCACGGAGAACCGCTCCCACGACTCGATGGCCGTGTGGCGGGCCCGGAGCATGCCGTGGTCCGCTCCGGCGTAGTCCATTTCGGCGGAGACGTAGAGCCCGTTGGCCTCGGATCGGATGCCGTACGTCCCGTCCCCGGCGCTGATCAGCCGGAAGATCTGCCACTCACCCACCACATCGGAGCGGGTACGGAGCATCCCCTTGTCGGCTCCGGGATAGGGGAGCTCGGCTGTGACGAATCGTCCGTTCGCCACCGAGGTCAACGTGAGGACCATGTTGTGCCGAGGGTCGGTAGGCGGAGTGCCGGGCGGGTTTCCGGGAGGCGTTGATCCCCCCGACGCCGACGGGGTGAGCACCAGGTTGTCGTAGTTTTCCCAGCCGCTGCCGATGTTGCCTGCGTAGGTGAATCCGCCGGTGCCGGTTCCGTTGAAGCGTGCGAGGTTGCCGTCGGATTTGCGGATGGCGAGCAGATCGCGTTTACCGTCGCCGTTGAGGTCTGAGCCGGCGGCGAGCTGGTCGTAGTTTTCCCAGCCGCTGCCGATGTTGCCTGCGTAGGTGAATCCGCCGGTGCCGGTTCCGTTGAAGCGTGCGAGATTGCCGTCGGATTTGCGGATGGCGACTAGGTCTGCTTTGCCGTCGCCGTTGAGGTCGCCGGTCGCGGTGAGGTTGTTGTAGTTTTCCCAGCCGCTGCCGATGTTGCCTGCGTAGGTGAATCCGCCGGTGCCGGTTCCGTTGAAGCGTGCGAGATTGCCGTCGGATTTGCGGATGGCGAGCAGGTCTGCCTTGCCGTCGCCGTTGAGGTCGCCGGTCGCGGTGAGGTTGTTGTAGTTTTCCCAGCCGCTGCCGATGTTGCCTGCGTAGGTGAATCCGCCGGTGCCGGTTCCGTTGAAGCGTGCGAGATTGCCGTCGGATTTGCGGATGGCGAGCAGGTCTGCCTTGCCGTCGCCGTTCAGGTCGGGGCTGGCGGCGAGCTGGTCGTAGTTTTCCCAGCCGCTGCCGATGTTGCCTGCGTAGGTGAATCCGCCGGTGCCGGTTCCGTTGAAGCGTGCCAGGTTGCCGTCGGATTTGCGGATGGCGAGCAGGTCTGCCTTGCCGTCGCCGTTGATGTCCGCAGAAGCAGGAGAGGTCATGGACAGAAGGGAATAGGCGGCGAGTGTCGTAATTGCCGCAAACCCGGAAACAAGGCGACGACGCCGCAGCCGGGGCGAGTTGTTGTACATCGAGGTCGACTCCCTGAGGATCAACGATGCCATAGGGATATTAAGGAGCAGCTATGTATAGCGTCCGTATAAAGCAGGTGCAACGACACCGTTGAGGCGCCTGATGAGTCATTCGGTGATCACGGCGTCGCCGCGCCCGCATGACGATCGTCCCGGAATTCGTGTGCCGTGCTCCGTCCCCGAAGACCCCCGCCGGGTAGAGACGAAAGTCCCTGCTCCGCCACAAGCTTTCCGGGACCTCCGGCCCTGTCGGCGGATATCACGCCGCGGATTGGATAGGCGACAGGAAGGACAATCGCTGGAGGAAGCATGTCGAAGCCGGTCATCGTCGGGGCGGACGGGTCGGAGGCCGCCACCGCGGCGATCGAATGGGCCGCCGACGACGCGGCTCGCGCCGGGCTGCCGCTGCGGATCGTCACCGCCGTGTACCGCAGCCCGCACGACGCCCCCAAGTTCCCCGGGCCCCGCTGGGCGGACAAGGTGACCAGGACCGCGGACGAGGTCCTCGCCGACGCGGAGACGACCGCCAAGACCAGGCAGCCGGGGATCGAGGTGACGCGGTCCCTGGTGGAAGGCGGAGCGGCCGACGTCCTCCGCGACCAGGCGGAGGAGGCGGCCGAGCTCGTCGTCGGCAGCCGGGGGCTGGGCGGTTTCGCCGGGGCCGTCCTCGGTTCGGTGAGCCTGCACGTGGTCGGGCACGTGCCCGCGCCGGTGGTGGTGGTCCGGGAGACGCCGGAACACGTGTACGGCGAGATCGTGGTGGGTGTCGACGACTCCGACGCCTGCGAACCGGCCCTCGCCTACGCGTTCGAGCAGGCCAGGCTGCGCGGCGCCGGGCTCCGGGCGATCCATGCCTGGCACTTGCCTGTCCAGGTGTTCGCCCCGGGGATGGCCCCCCAGGTCCCCTATGACTACGACATGGAGGATCTCCGCATTGCGGAGCACAACATCGCCACAGCCAAGCTGGCGCTCTGGGAGGTGAAATACCCGGAGGTGACCGTGACGGTGCAGGCGCCCTGCGCCCATCCGGTCGAGGCGCTCACCGAAGCCTCCGGGACCGCCGATCTGCTCGTCGTCGGCTCCCACGGCCGCGGCGGATTCGCCTCCGCGATCCTCGGCTCGGTCAGCCGCGGCGTCCTGCATCACGCGAGGTCCGCCGTCGCGATCGTAAGGGCTTAGCCGGATCAGCCGTTGGCGACTACCGGCCTTGCCCGGTGGCGGTATGCATACGGGCGGGTCCTCAACGTGGACCCAGCCGGTGCGGCTCTACAGCATGGTCATGAGGGCCAGTACCGCGACGGCGGCCATGAGTAGGCCGTAGACGACGACGCCGCGCTTGTTGCGCCACAGTAGGGCGGCGAGCAGGCCGATCACCGGCCCGCCGAGACCCAGTATCAGGGCGCCGGTCCCGAGCGCTCTGGCGAGCTGGAGGTTTTTCGCCTCGGCACCCGCCAAGGCGAAGCCGAACTCCAAGGTCAGCATCAGGAGAACGAGTGAGCCCGCCAGCCAGACGACGCCGATCATGACAAGCCCCGCGCGGCCTCGGCGGTCGGTGCCGTTGGGCTTCATGATCCGCAGTGTAGGCCCGGACGTCGGTCCCAGCGGCACATAAGGCTTGATATTCGGCTTATCGGGGAGCGGCCTTGGGTTGCCGAGGGGCCGTACGGAGCGTTCTCCTCATCGAGAACGGCTGCGGAGCCCGTCGAAGAGCAGGGTGGCGAGGGCGTCGGCGACAGTGGGGACGGGCAGGGCGCCGGTCGGCTGGTACCACTCGACGAGGGAGTTGACGGTGCCGAAGAGGAGCCTGCTGATCAGCCCGGGGTCGATGTCGGCGCGGACGCCTCCTTCGGCCGCGGCTTCGGCCACCAGTTTGGCGACGCGGTGGTCGAATTGGCGCCGCCGGGCCAGGGCCCGCTGTTCCACGGCGCTGTTGCCGCGGACCCGGAGCAGCAGGGTGACGTAGGGGAGTTCGCCCGCCAGGACTTCGACGCTGCGCCGTACCGTCTGCTCCAGTCGGGCGGTGGCGTCGGCCTGCCGTTCACGCTCTTCGTCGAGTACGGCGAACAGCGCGTCCAGGGCCCGGTTGACGGCGAGTTCCAGCAGTTCGTCCTTGCCGGACACGTGGTGGTAGATGGCGGATTTGCTGATGCCGAGCCGCCGGGCCAGCTCCTCCATGCCGGTGCCGTCGTAGCCGCGTTCGTTGAAGACGCCGACCGCCACCTCCAGCAGGGAGTCGCGGTCGTAGCCCGGCCGGCCGCGACGGGCGCCGGTACCTGAAGAGGACATGGAACTCATGCGGGCATTGTGGCAAACATGCCGATCACTGCCCGCGGAGGTCGTGGACACGGCGGAGTTTGCCCACGGACCGTTCGAGGGTGTCGACGTCGACGATGGTGACCTCCACGCTCACCCCGATGCCGTCTTTGACCTCCTTGGCGATGGACGCCGCGGCGGCGGACCGCTGCACGGGGTCGCTGTCCGGCCGGGCTTCGGCCCGTACGACCATGTGGTCCATCCGGCCTCGGCGGGCCAGTTCCAGCTGGAAGTGCGGTGACACGCCGGGGGTGCGCAGCACGATCTCCTCGATCTGGCTGGGGAAGACGTTCACCCCACGGAGGATGATCATGTCGTCGGAGCGTCCGGTGACCTTCTCCATCCGCCGGAATCCGGGCCGGGCGGTGCCGGGGAGCAGGCGGGTCAGGTCCCGGGTGCGGTACCGGATGATCGGGAGGGCTTCCTTGGTGAGCGAGGTGAACACCAGTTCGCCCTTGTCCCCGTCGGCCAGTGTCTCATCGGTGAACGGGTCGACGACCTCGGGGTAGAAGTGGTCCTCCCAGATGTGGAGGCCGTCCTTGGTCTCCACGCATTCCTGGGCGACGCCCGGCCCGATCACTTCGGAGAGGCCGTAGATGTCGACGGCGTGCAGGCCGGCCCGTTCCTCGATCTCGCGGCGCATCTCCTCGGTCCACGGCTCCGCCCCGAAGATGCCGATCTTCAAGGAGGAGGTCGCCGGGTCGACGCCTTGCCGCTCGAACTCGTCGATGAGGGCGAGCATGTAGGAGGGGGTGACCATGATGATCTCGGGCTTGAAGTCCTGGATGAGCTGGACCTGGCGGGCCGTCATGCCCCCCGAGGCGGGGATCACCGTGCAGCCGAGGCGTTCGGCCCCGTAGTGGGCGCCGAGTCCGCCGGTGAACAGCCCGTAGCCGTAGGAGACGTGGATCTTATGCCCCGGACGGCCTCCGGCGGCCCGGATGGACCTGGCCATGACGTCGGACCACATCGCCAGGTCGCCCTCGGTGTAGCCGACGACGATCGGTTTGCCGGTGGTCCCGCTGGAGGCGTGCAGCCGCCGGACCCGCTCCATCGGGACGGCGAACATCCCGAACGGGTAGGTGTCCCGCAGGTCCGCTTTGGTGGTGAAGGGGAACCGGGCCAGGTCGCCGAGCGTCCGGCAGTCCTCGGGCCCTACCCCGGCCTCGTCGAATTTGCGCCGGTAGAGCTCGACGTTGTCGTAGGCGTGCCGGAGCGTGTCCCGGAGTTTGCGCAGCTGATGGTCGCGGAGCTCCTCGCGGGTCATCCGCTCGCCCGGGTCAAGGGGGTTCATGGGGATTTCCTCTCCACGCTGTTGAGGGTACGGCTACGCCCGCGGAAGTGCGCCACCGGTTCGTCGCCGCGCCTGACCGTCACGTCGTAGAGGCCGCTCCGGCCGAAGCGGGTAAGCTCCCGCGCTTCGGCCAGCAGGACGTCCCCCTTGCGGACAGGCGTGATGAAGGCGATGTCGGCGCCCGCCGCGACGGTCACCGGTCCGTGGCTGTTGCACGCGCAGGCGAACGCGGTATCCGCCAGCAGGAAGATGTATCCCCCGTGGGCGATGCCGTGGCCGTTCACCATCGTCGAGGTCACCGTCATCTGGAGCAGCGCCGTGCCCTCGCCGGCTTCGAGCAGCTCGATCCCCAGAGCCTGGGACGCCACGTCCATGGCGAACATCCGCTGGGCCGGGCCCTGGGTAGTCGTCATGAAACCTTCGCCATCCTTGTTAACTGACCGACCATTCGGTTAGGTTTGTTGGGGAATCCAGTAATCCAGGACTCAGAACCTTCTGTCAAGAGGTGCAGCCACATGTCGCAACGGACCGACTTCTTCACTCGCCATCAGGAGCTGCTGGACAGAGCAGTCGAAGCGACCCGCAGTCGCGATCACTGGTCGCCCTATCCGGAGTCGCCGAGCAAGTCGGTGTACGGCGAGGACGCGCCGGAGCGGGGCGAGCAGGCGTTCAAGGCTCAGCTCGGCAACCCCTTCACGCTGGAGGGACATCCCGGTGACGGCTGGGTGCCGGCGACGGAATCCTCCCCGTACGGCTTCGAGCTGGGCGTCACCTACCCGCGGGTCACCCCCGACGAGGCGGTGGCCGCGGCCAAGGCGGCCACTCCCGCCTGGCGGAACGCGGGGCCCGACACGCGGGCGGGCGTCGCCGCAGAGATCCTCTCCCGGATCAACGCCGCCGGCTTCGAGATCGCGCAGGCCGTTCAGCACACCACCGGCCAGGCTTTCGTGATGGCCTTCCAGGCGGGCGGCACCCACGCCCAGGACCGCGGCCTCGAGGCCGTCGCCTACGCCTGGGCCGAGCAGAAGTACCACGCCGGCTCGGTGCGGTGGAGCAAGCCGCAGCGCAAGGGCGGCCCGCTGGAGCTGGACAAGCGGTTCACCGCGGTCGGGCGCGGGGTGTCCCTGCTGATCGCCTGCAACACCTTCCCGACCTGGAACGGCTACCCGGGTCTCTTCGCCAGCCTGGTCACCGGCAACCCCGTGATCGTCAAGCCGCACCCCCGCGCGGTCCTGCCGCTCGCGGTCACCGTGCGGATCGCCCGCGAGGTGCTCGCCGAGGCCGGGTTCGACCCCAACCTGGTGCTGCTGGCCGCCGAGGGCCAAGACGAGCGGACCGCCGCGACCCTGGCCACCCACCCGGACGTGCGCATCGTGGACTTCACCGGGTCGACCGCCTTCGGGGACTGGCTGGAGGAGCACGCACGTCAGGCCGTTGTGTACACGGAGAAAGCCGGGCTCAACACGGTCGTCCTGGACTCGACCGACGACTACCGGGGGCTCCTCGGCAACCTCGCCTTCTCCCTGGCCCTGTACAGCGGCCAGATGTGCACGACCCCGCAGAACCTGCTGGTTCCCCGGGACGGCTTCGCCACGGACCAGGGGGTCAAGACCCCCGACGAGTTCGCCGCCGACCTCGGCACCGCTCTGGACAAGCTGCTCGGCGACCCGCAGCGCGCCGCCGGGGTGCTCGGCGCCATCGTCAACGACGGGGTGCTGCGGCGTCTGGACGAGGCCGGGGCCGCGGGCCGTACGGTGCGTCCGTCCGCCGCGGTCGACCACCCGGACCACCCGGGCGCGACCGTCCGCACCCCGCTGCTGGCCCGGCTCGGCGCCGACGACACCGAGGTGTACACCTCCGAGTGGTTCGGCCCCGTCACCTTCGTGATCGACACGGCTTCCACCGAGGAGAGCCTGAACATCTTCCGCGAGACGGTCCGGCGGCACGGCGCGCTGACCGCCGCGGTCCACTCGACCAGCGAGGACGTGCTGGCGGCGGCCGAGGAGGCCGCACTGGACGCCGGCGTCCACCTGTCGGAGAACCTCACCGGCGGGATCTTCGTCAACCAGTCCGCGGCCTTCAGCGACTTCCACGGCAGCGTGGCCAACCCGGCCGCCGGGGCCACCCTGTCGGACCCGGCCTTCGTGACCGGCCGGTTCACCACCCTGCAGTCCCGCCGCCCGGTTGTCGTCGCGGGGGGCGTCGATGTCTGAGGTGTTCCTGGTCGACGGGGCGCGGACGCCGGTGGGCCGGTACGGCGGCGCGCTGGCCGCCGTACGCCCCGACGATCTGGCCGCCCTGGTGGTGGGGGAGTCGGTACGGCGCGCGGGCGTGCCCGCGGAGGCGATCGACGAGGTCGTGCTCGGTGCGGCCAACCAGGCGGGCGAGGACAACCGGGACGTGGCGCGGATGGCGGTGCTGCTCGCGGGCCTGCCGCACACCGTGCCCGGCTACACGGTGAACCGGCTGTGCGCCTCCGGGCTCACCGCGGTGGCCTCCGCCGCCCAGGCGATCCGCTCCGGTGAGGCGGAGCTCGCCGTGGCGGGCGGGGTGGAGTCCATGACCCGCGCGCCCTGGGTGATGGCCAAGCCGGGGACGCCGTGGGCCAAACCCGGCGAGATCGCCGACACTTCGCTCGGCTGGCGGTTCACCAACCCGCGCTTCGCCGACGTCGACGGCGGGAAGGCCACCCTGTCCATGGGGGAGACCGCCGAGGAGGTGGCCGCGCTCGACGGCATCACCCGGGACGAGTCAGACGCCTTCGCCCTCCGCAGCCATCGGCGGGCCCTCGCGGCTCAGGAGGCCGGACGGTTCACCGCCGAGATCGTGCCGGTCCCGGTGCGCGACGGCGAGGTAACCCGCGACGAAGGCCCCCGGGCCGACACGAGCCTGGAGAGACTCGGGCGGCTGCGGACCATCTTCCGGTCCGGCGGCGTGGTCACCGCGGGCTCCTCCTCCCCGCTCTCCGACGGTGCCGCCGCCCTGGTGCTGGCGAGCGAGGACGCCGTACGCCGGTACGGGCTCACGCCCCGGGCCAGGATCGTCACCTCGGCCTCGGCCGGGGTGGAGCCGCACATCATGGGTCTCGGGCCGGTCCCCGCCGCCGAGAAGGCGCTGGCCCGGGCGGGCCTGAGCGTGGACGATCTGGGCGCCGTGGAGCTGAACGAGGCGTTCGCCGTACAGGCCCTCGCGGTCATCCGGCGTCTCAAGCTGGACGACGCCCTGGTCAACGCCGACGGAGGCGCCATCGCGCTGGGGCATCCCCTCGGCTGCTCCGGCGCCCGCATCCTGCTCACCCTGCTGGGCAGGTTGGAGCGGGAGGGCGCCCGGCACGGCCTGGCCACCCTCTGCGTCGGCGTCGGCCAGGGTGTCGCGATGATCGTGGAAAGGGTGTGAGCGCCCCGATGACGGGTGTGCCGAAAAGCGTCGGTGTGATCGGCGGCGGGCGGATGGGCGCGGGTATCGCCCAGGTGTTCGCGGTCGCCGGTGCCGAGGTGACGGTGATCGAGAGCGACGAGAAGGCCGCCGCGGCGGCACGGGACCGGGTCGCGCTCGGCCTGCGGCGCGCGGCGGAGCGCGGTGCCCTCGCCGAGGGGGTCGAGCCGGTCCTGGAGCGGGTCCGTACGGCCTGCGGGGTGGAGTCACTGCCTCAGTCGGCCGACCTGGTCGTGGAGGCGGTGCCCGAGGACGCCGCGCTGAAGACCCGGATGCTCACCGCGGCCGAGGCCGCGGTGGGCGCGGACACCGTCCTGGCCACCAACACCAGCTCGCTCTCGGTCACCGCGCTCGCCGCCGTACTGGAGCGTCCGGGTCGATTCCTCGGGATGCATTTCTTCAACCCGGTGCCGGCGTCCGAGCTGGTCGAGCTGGTCGTGGCCCCGGAGACTGCCGAGGAGACCCTGGGCCTGGCGCGGGATTGGACCCGCCTGCTGGGCAAGAAGGACGTGGTCGTCCGGGATTCGCCGGGGTTCGCCAGCAGCCGGTTGGGGGTGCTGCTCGGCCTGGAGGCGATCCGGATGGTCGAGGAGGGGGTCGCCGAGCCGGAGGCGATCGACGACGCGATGCGGCTCGGGTATCGCCACCCGATGGGCCCGCTCAAGCTGACCGACCTGGTGGGCTTGGACGTCCGCCTGGCGATCGCCGAGTACCTGCACAGCACTCTGGGCGACCGCTTCGAGCCGCCCCGGCTGCTGCGCGAGAAGGTGGCCCGGGGCGAGCTGGGCCGCAAATCCGGACAGGGTTTCTACGCATGGTCGTGACCCACCCCCTTGTCAGAGGGGACAAAGTGCGCAAAACTGAATTACTGAACGAATGGTCGGTAAGAAAATGGGGGAGTGATGACTGAGCACGCCGCCGACGGCCTCCAGGGACACTTCGAGGAGACGATCCGCCGCGATCAGCGGATCGAGCCCCGCGACTGGATGCCCGACGGCTACCGGGACACCTTGATCCGGCAGGTCGCCCAGCACGCCCACTCGGAGATCATCGGCATGCAGCCGGAGGGGGAGTGGATCACCCGCGCCCCTTCGCTCCGCCGCAAGGCGATCCTGTTCGCCAAGGTGCAGGACGAGGCCGGCCACGGGCTCTACCTGTACTCGGCGGCCGAGACGCTCGGCGCCGACCGCGACGACCTCACCGAACGGCTGATCAGCGGGCGGCAGAAGTACTCCTCCATCTTCAACTACCCCACGCTGAGCTTCGCCGACGTGGGCGTGATCGGCTGGCTGGTGGACGGGGCGGCGATCTGCAACCAGGTGCCGCTCTGCCGCAGCTCCTACGGGCCGTACGCGCGGGCCATGGTCAGGGTCTGCAAGGAGGAGTCCTTCCACCAGCGCCAGGGCTACGAGCTGCTGATGACCATGATGCGCGGCACCGAGGGGCAGCGGGCCATGGTGCAGGACGCGGTGGACCGCTGGTGGTGGCCGTCGCTGATGATGTTCGGCCCGCCGGACGGTGACTCGCCCAACTCGGCCAGGTCCATGGCCTGGAAGATCAAGCGGCACACCAACGACGAACTGCGGCAGCGGTTCGTCGACATGACGGTCCCGCAGGCCGAGAAGCTCGGCGTGACCCTGCCCGACCCCGAGCTGCGCTGGAACGCCGAGCGCGGCCACCACGACTTCGGCACCCCCGACTGGGACGAGCTCAAGCGGGTCATCCGCGGCGACGGCCCGTGCAACGCCGAGCGGATGGAGCGGCGGCGGACCGCGCACGAGGACGGAGCCTGGGTGCGCGAGGCGGCCACCGCCTACGCGGCCAAACGAGCGGCAAAGGGCCGGGAAGGACGGGCGGCGTGAGCAAGGACTGGCCGCTGTTTGAGATCTTCATCCGCGGTAGGCGGGGACTCAACCACGTGCACGTGGGGTCGCTCCGGGCGCCCGACGAGCAGATGGCGCTCATGCACGCCCGGGACCTCTACACCCGGCGCAACGAAGGCGTGAGCATCTGGGCGGTGCGGTCGGACGCCATCGCCGCCTCCACCCCGGACGAGAAGGATCCGTACTTCGCGCCCAGCGGTGACAAGGTCTACCGGCACCCGACCTTTTACCAGATCCCCGACGACGTGCCGCACATCTGAGGCCTCCATGAACGACGATCACGTATATCTCTCCCTCACCGAGGGCGACGCCGGCGGCGACGCCCGGTGGGCGTTCGGCACGGGTTTCGAGGACCCGCTGCACGGCGTGGACACCACCGTCCCGGACGGCGTCGACCGGGACGCCCTCGCGGCCTACTGCCTGGCCCTCGGCGACGACGCGCTGATCAGCTCGCAGCGGCTGGCCGAATGGTGCACCCGCGCCCCCGAGCTGGAGGAGGAGGTCGCCCTCGCCAACATCGGCCTCGACCTGCTCGGCCAGGCCAGGCTGTTGCTGTCCCGCGCGGGACAGGCGGAGGGGGCCGGCCGGGACGAGGACGCCCTCGCCTACTTCCGCGACCCGGCGGACTTCCGCAACGTCCGCCTCGCCGAGCTGCCGAACGGCGACTTCGCGTTCTCGATCACCCGGCTGCTGGTCCTGTCCAGCTGGCGGCTGGCGCTGTTCGCCCGGCTCACCTCGGCCGCCGACCCCGTTCTGGCCGCCGTCGCCGCCAAGGCCGTGAAGGAGCTCGCCTACCACCGCGAGTACGCCGCCCAGTGGGCGCTGCGGCTCGGCGACGGGACCGAGGAGTCCAGGGCCAGGATGGTACGGGCCTTCGCCGAGATCGCCCCCTGGCTGGCCGAGCTGTCCGCCGCGGAGGCCGGGTTCGGCGTCGAGCCGGGGGCCACCGCGCAGGACGTGGCCGCGGTGCTCGCCTCCGTCGCCGCCGAGACCGGCCTGACCGTGCCCGAGGCGACCCCGGTGCCCGGGTCGGGGCGGGACGGCGAGCACACCGAGCACCTCGCGCCGCTCCTGGCCGAGCTGCAGAGCGTGGCCCGGGCCCACCCGGAGGCGACATGGTGACCGCCCCGGGGCTGCTCCGCGCCCGCGAGGTCGCGGCGGAGGTCGTCGACCCCGAACTCCCCATGCTGACCCTCGCCGACCTCGGCGTGCTCCGCGACGTGGCGGTGGACCCCGACGGCGCGGTCACGGTGAGCCTCACCCCGACCTACTCCGGCTGCCCCGCGATGGCGGAGATGCGGGCCGCGGTGACGGCCAGGCTCCAGGCGGCGGGGTTCGCCGACGTCCGCCTGCGGACCGTGCTCAACCCGCCGTGGACCACCGACTGGATCACCCCGGCCGGTCGGCGCAAACTCGCCGAACACGGTATCGCCCCACCCGGCCGGGCCCCCGGGCCCGTCCCGGTGGCGCTCACCCTCACCCGGAGAGCCGCGGTGCCGTGCCCCCGCTGCGGCTCCGCCGACACGACGGAGACGTCCCGGTTCGGTGCCACCTCGTGCAAGGCCCTCCGGCGCTGCCGGAGCTGCCTGGAACCCTTCGAACACCTGAAGGAGATCTGATGGGCGTGCGTTCACGTCCGGTCTTCCACCCGCTTCGGGTGGCCGCCGTCGAACGGCTCTGCGACGACGCGGTGGCCGTCACCTTCGACGTCCCCGCCGGACTCGCCGAAGCGTACGCCTTCGCCCCCGGTCAGTCGCTCACCCTCCGCCGCGAGGTGGACGGGCGGGACGAGCGGCGGTCCTACTCGATCTGCGCCCCGGCCGGCGCCCCACCCCGGATCGGCGTGCGCGCGGTCCCCGGCGGCCTCTTCTCCGACTGGCTGGTCCACGAGGTACGGCCGGGCGACGTGCTCCAGGTGCTGCCGCCCACCGGGCGGTTCACCCCCACGCTGGACACACCCGGGCACCACGTGCTGCTCGCCGCGGGCTCCGGCATCACCCCGATGCTCTCCATCGCCGCCTCGGTCCTCGCCGCGGACACCGAGTCCACGGTGACCCTGCTCTACGGCAACCGCCGTACGGACACCGTCATGTTCGCCGACGAACTCGCCGACCTGAAGGACCGCCACCCGGGACGGCTGCAGCTGGCCCACGTCCTCTCCCGGGAATCCCGGGAGGCCGAGGTGCTCTCCGGCCGTCTCGACGCCGAGCGGCTGACCCTGCTCGTCGACGCCCTCCTTCCCGCGGGCGCCGTCGACCACTGGTGGCTCTGCGGGCCGTACGGGATGGTGCGGGACGCCCGGGACGTGCTGGAAGGACTCGGCGTGCCGGAGGAGCGGATCCACCAGGAGCTCTTCTACGCCGACGACGTGCCGCCCGAGCCGATCCGGCACGCCGACGAGGCACCCGCCGGGTCGGTCGTCCAGGCCGTCGTGGTGCTCGACGGCCGTACCACCACGTGCGCCCTTCCCAGGGACCGCACCGTGCTGGAGGGCGCCCAGCGGGTCCGGCCCGACCTGCCCTTCGCCTGCAAGGGCGGCGTCTGCGGGACCTGCCGGGCCCTGGTCACAGACGGCGAGGTGCACATGCGCCGCAACTTCGCCCTCGACCGCGCCGAGATCGACGCCGGGTACGTCCTCACCTGCCAGTCCATCCCTCTCTCCGACACCCTCACCGTCGACTACGACCGGTAGGGCGTCCGGCCTGGGGATTCTCGGCCGGAACCGGGGTCGGATCGGCGGGGTCGGAGACGTGGCCGGACCGGCGCGGGCCGTCAAGTCCCGGCCCGCGCCGATCACGGGTTCCCGACGGCGCGGGCATGGGGTTGCGCCGCCGGGGGTCTAGACCGCACGTGGCGGTGGTCAGGCAACGTTCTGGCAGGTCACGTCCCCGTACCGGCGAACGAGGCAGCCGAGGGGATCTCCGTCGTCCCGGTGATCGAGGCCGTGATCCCGAGGCGGTCCAGGCCAAGCAGGCCGGCGCCGAGGACGGGCGGGACGGTCAGCCGGGCGATCCGGGCGGCGGGGACGGTCCGATGGACTCCGGCCTGGAGCAGATCGAACAGCGGGGTGTAGCCGGTGCGGAAGACGCCGCCGCTGAGCACGACGTCCACCTCGAGATCCACCAGGTCGAGCCTGCGGGCGAGGGCGCCGGCCATCGCGGTGAGCTCGTCTGCGAGCCTGGCGACGATCGCATGTGCCACGTCGTCGCCGCCGTACGCCGCCTCGAACACGATCGGCGCGAGCTCGCCGAGCCGGTCGGCCGAGATCCGGTCCGCGTAGAGCTCCGCGACGAGGGCGGCGGGCGACGGGCAGCCGAAGTGCCGGGGGACCAAAGTCTCCAGGGTCGTCGGGGCGCCCCGGCCGTCCTCGGCGCGGACGGCCGCGATATGACCGGTCATGCCGATGCCGTAGCCGCCGCCCCAATCACCGGAGATCTCCCCCAGCGCGGGGAATCCGGAGCTCCGCCCGTCCGGGGCGACGCCGACGGCGTTGACCCCCTCGCCGCAGATGAGGGCGATGCCCCAGCCCCGCGGGGCGCCGGCGCGCAGGGCGGCCAGGCAGTCGTTGACGACCACCGTCCGCTCGGTCGCGCCGAGCCCGCCGATGGCCGCTTCGAGCCGGCGGACGTCGTCGGGGTAGTCGGCCCCGGCCAGTGCGTACACGCCGATCGGCGCCACCGGGCCGCGCTCGGCGTCCTGCCCGGCCTCCCGGGCCACCTGCCGGAGGAGCTCGTCCAACCTGCGCATCCCCTCCTCCATTCCGACGGCCTGATGGGAGACGGTCGGGCCGCGGACGGAGGAGAGGAGCCGGCCGTCCGCGGCGATGAGGCAGACGTCGGCCTTGGAGTTACCGCCGTCGACCGCGAGCACGGCCGGTGCGGTGGGGTGAAGGGCGGGTGTGGTCACTTCTCGACTCCGGTGGCCATGATGCCGCGGACGAAGGTGCGCTGGAAGAAGACGAACAGGACCACGGGAACCGCGATCGTCATCATCGTGCCGGCCTGGATGTAGGCGGGGTTGGTGTAGAACAGGCCGTTGAAGGCGGCCAGCCCCACCTGGAGCGGCTGCAGGTCCGGCTGGCCGGACAGGTAGATCAGCGGGGTGAAGTAGTCGTTCCAGGTGTAGACGAAGTTGAACAGGGTGACCGCGGTGATCGCCGGCCAGGCCTGCGGCACGATCACCGAGACCAGGGTGCGCAGCGGTCCCGCCCCGTCGATCGAGGCCGCTTCGTCCATCGCCCGCGGGATGGTCATGAAGTACTGGCGGAGCAGGAAGACGTTGTAGGCGTTGCCGAAGAACGTCGGGACGAGCAGCGGAAGCCAGGTGCCCACCCAGCCGATCTGCGCGTACACGGTGTACGTCGGGATGAGCGTGACCGCGGTGGGCAGGAAGACGGTGGCGATGAGCAGGGTGAACAGCGGCCCCCGGCCGGGGAACCGGAACCGTGCGAAGCCGTACGCGACCAGGGTGCACGAGATCACGGTGCCGATCGTGCTGATCACCGCCAGGGCGACGGTGTTGAACAGCAGCCTCGGGTAGTCGATCAGCCCCCACACCTCCGCGTAGTTGGACCACTTGGGGGCGAGCGTCCAGCTCGGTTCGAGGTTCCGCCAGGAGCCCTGCCAGGTGATCGGTCCACGTCCGGGGTTGTCGGGGTCGATGAACTCGCTCTCGGTACGGCCCTTCTTCACCAGGGCCAGTTCGCGCTCCTCGCCGTCGATCGGGACCCGGTAGACGTCGTAGGTCTCGCCGTCGTGGGCATAGGTCCTGGGGTCGGACGGCAGGACCGGGGAGTACGCCTGAGAGATCTGCTCCTTGCTCTTCACCGACGACAGGGCCATCTGCGCCAGCGGCGACAGGATCGCCGCCACGACGGCGAACATCGCGATCGTCATCAAGGCGACCCGGATCTTCCGGGCCACGTCCGCCCGTTCCATGACGCGGCGGGCCCGCAGGCTCTGTGAGGTCACCGGATCACCTTTCGCCCGCGTAGTGGACCCAGTGCCGCGACACCCGGAACAGCAGGAGGGTCACGACGAGGGTGATGACGAAGAGCAGCCAGGCGAGCGTCGAGCCATAGGACATCTCCTGGTAGGTGAAGAAGGTCTGGTACAGGTAGAGATTGAAGAACCGGGTCGCGCCGGCCGGGTCACCGGTGCCGTTGAAGAGCACCAGGGGGACGAGGAAGTACTGCATGACCTCCACCACGGCGAGGATCATCGTGTAGAAGAGCACCGGCGACATCATCGGGATGGTCACGTGGCGGAGCTGCCGCCACCAGCCCGCCCCGTCCAGGCGGGCCGCGTCGTACAGCTCGGTGGGGATCCCGCGCAACCCGGCCAGGTTGATGATGATTCCGGCGCCCAATCCCCAGAACCCCATCATCACCAGGCCGGGGATGACCCAGGTGGGGTCGTTCAGCCAGCTCGGCGGGGAGATGCCGATCCAGCCGAGCGCGCGGTTCACCCAGCCGTTGTCGACGAGCATGTTCTGCCAGATCAGCGCGCTGGCCACGAACGGCACGACGTACGGCATGAACAGCAGGACCCGCATCAGGGAGCTGCCGCGGATGCTCTTGCTGTTGACGGCCAGCGCGAGCAGGAACGGGACGACGATCACGACCGGCAGCCAGAGCAGTGCGAAGCGGAAGGTCACTCCGAGGGAGGACCACGCCTGCTCGTCGCCGAGGAGCCGCCGGTAGTTGTCGAGGCCGACGAAGGCGATCGGCTCCTGCTGGTTCAGCGAGATGTTGAGAAACGTGAAGACGAAGGTGGCGGCCATCGGGATCGCGGTGAAGGCGAGGAAGCCGATGATCCAGGGGAGAATGAACAGGTATCCGTGCCGGGCTTCCCGACGGGCCATCAGTGTCATCGGGATCCGCCTGCGGGTGCGGATGGCGGTCATCGGGAAGCCTTTCGGGAGGAGACGACCTTCAGGGGGAGTCGGGGCTAGCCGTTCCAGACGGTCTGGATCTCTTTCTGCAGCTTGGCGAGCTCGTCGTCCATGTTCAGCCCAGGCTGGGTCATCCATCGGCTCCGGTATGTCCCCAGAATGGTGATCGTCTGGTTGTACTTGGTGGTATGCGACTCGGAGTGCGGATTGTCAGCGAACTGTACGCTGTCCTTCGTCACCTGCCAGTCGACGGTGTTGGTGAACTGGGTGGCCAGTGTGGTGAAGAAGGCGTCCTGGTCGGCGGTGCGGGCGGGCATCGCCCCGTACGCGGTGAGCAGCTCTTTCGAGGCCTTGCCCACCAGGTAGCTCAGGAACTCGAACGCCTCTTTGGGGTGCTTGCTCTTGGCCAGGATCCGGAAGGTGTCCGCGCTCGTGGGTGAGGTGGTCTTCCCCTTGTGCGAGGGCATCGCGGCGAGGTTCCAGTCCTTGCCCGCCCCCGCGACGCCGTACGTCGTCCAGAGGAAGTTCGCACTCATCGCGACATGCCCGGAGAAGAAGGCGGCGCCTTCGCCGTTGAACTGGTCGGTCTCGAAGACCGGCCCGGTCATGATGAACTTGTCCTTCCACATGCCGTCGTAGAAGTAGCGCCAGGCATCGGCGTACGAGTCCGGGATCTTCACGGTCTTGCCGTCACCCGAGTCCAGCGTTCCCGCGCCGAACGCGGCACCCTGGTAGCGCAGGTCGTCGCGGGACGGCTCGAAGCCGTACTGCACGATGTTCTTTGGGTCGAAACCGGCTTCGGTGGCGTCCTTGCCGTTCTTGTCGACGGTGAGTTTGAGCGCCAGCTCCTTGAGGGTTTCGTAGTTCCACTCCGACTCGCGGCCGTCCGGCCACTTGTATTTCTCGCCGTACTTGTGCGGCGGCTCGTTGAGTCCCGCCTCCTCGAACATGTCGGCCTTGTAGAACATCATCGAGGGGTAGATCGCGAACGGGATGCCCTCCTGCACCTCACCGATCTTGTACAGGTCCACCGACCCGGCGGCGAACGGACTGAGGTCGAAACCGCTCTCCTTGATGAGGGGTCCGAGGTCGAGCCACTGGCCGTGGAAGGCGGCGGCCCCGCCGATGCCGACCGGGCCGGCGATGTCGGGGCCGTTCCCGGAGGCGATCTGGGTGGACAGGGTGTCTCGGGCGTTGTTGTAGCTGACGACCTCCAGACTCACCTTGATTTTGCGCTGGCTCGCGTTGAAGTCGTTGACGACCTTCTGCTGCGCTTTCACCTGTTCGGCTTGCTCGCCGGTGCCGAGGCAGCAGAACCAGCGGATCTCCACCGGGGCGGTGTTCGAGTCGGCGCTCTTGCCCGCACCCGTGCCCGTGCCCGGGTCGGATGAGCAGGCGGTGAGGGCGAGTACGGTCGCGGCCAGGGCGGGGAGGAGCCGCGATCGGATCCTGTTCATGGGACTCCTTCAGGGGTGGGTGTCACCGGGGGGTCAGGGGCGAAGGATGTTTCTTTCAAAGGACAGCCGGGCTCGGTCGCCCCGGACGTAGCTCCGGGTCAACTCGACCGGCTGGTCGTCGGAGTCGAACGCGACCCCCTCCACCAGGAGCGCCGGACGGGAGGAGGGCTGGTTGAGCAGGCGCGCTTCGTGGGATCGGAGCGTCACGGGTTCGATGACCTCGCGGGAGCGGACGATCTGGGTCCCGTATCGTTCGGCGAGCAGCGCGTACAGGGAATTGCGTTCCAGGTCGAGTTCGAGCAGGCCGGCGAACCGCTCACCCGGCAGGTAGACCTGTTCCAGGATCAACGGCTCTCCGTTGGCGATGCGGAGTCGTTCCAGGTAGATGGTCGGCGCCTCCAGGGTGAGGCCGAGCGCGGCGCCCACCACCTCGCCCGCCGGTTCCGTCCGGGACTCCACCAGAGCGGTGGCCGGGTCCATGCCGTGCATGTGCATGAGGTCGGCGAAGCTCTCGCTCCGGCCGAGGTCGACCTCGAGGCGGGGGTGCAGGACGAATGTGCCGCGTCCCCGGGTGCGTTCGAGGCGGCCCTCCCGGGCCAGCTCGTCCAGCGCCCGCCGTACGGGGATGAGGCTGCACCCGTACCGGCGCGCCAGTTCCCGCTCGGGTGGCAGTCGGTCGCCGGCCTGCCATTCCCCCTCGTCGAGCGCGGTGCTGAGGTCGAGGTAGACCTGGTGGTGCAGGGGGGTGGGACCGGCCTCAAGTCGATAACGGGCCATGTCGGGCGTGGTTCCTTCCGGGGGCCAGAGGACGCAACCCTCTTGCCAAGCGGTTGCTTGATGATAATGTTGTTAGCAATATTCGTCCCGGCCATCACCCCTGTCAAGGACGACTTCTTCGAAAACGGAGGTACCGCAGACGTGGCGGAGTCCCCCGAGCCCCCCGAGTCTCCCGAGCCCACAACGGCCCGACCGTCACCCTGGCGGGTCGCGCTGACCTTCGACGTGGAGCACGCGGATCGCCCCAACCACCCGGACGGGACCGAGGCCGTCCTCGACACGCTCGCCGAGCGCGACGTGACGGCGACCCACTTCGTCCAGGGCCGCTGGGCGCAGGCACACCCGGTGCTCGCCAAGCGTTTGGCCGCCGACGGCCACCTCATCGGCAACCACTCCCACCACCACGCCCGGATGACCTGGCTCTCCCCCGAAGGCCTGGCCCGTGACGTACGCGCCGCGGAGCAGGCCATCCGCCGCATCGTCGGGCACGACCCCCGGCCCTGGTTCCGCTGCCCCTTCGGCGACGGCACCGACGACCCGGACGTCCTGGCCGGTCTGGACAGGCTCGGCTACCGGGAGTGGAGCTGGCACGTGGACTCCCTCGACTGGCAGGTGAAATCCACCGGCCCGGCGGTCGCCCGTACCGTCGTCGAAGAGGCGACGGCGCACGGCGACGGCGCGGTCGTGCTCTTCCACCCCTGGACCAACGCGACCCGGCGGGCGTTGCCACAGGTCATCGACGGCCTGCGCGCGGCCGGTGCCCGCTTCGTCCGGATGGACGAGCTCGCGTGACCCGCCCGCGCCTCGCCATCGCCGGAACCGGATACATCGCCGACTACCACGCCCGGGCGGTCGCCACCGCCGGTGGCGAGCTGGTCGCCGCCGTCAACCACCGCGCGCAATCCCTGGACGCGCTGGGGGAGCGGTACGGCTTCCGCCGCCGATACCTCGACCTCGACCACCTCATCGCGGACGGCGAGGTGGACGCCCTGATCGTCGCCACCCCGAACGCGCTGCACGCCGAGCAGACGGTGCGGGCCCTGGAGGCGGGTCTGCCGGTGCTGCTGGAGAAGCCGATGGCCATGACGGTGGCCGAATCCCGGGCGATCGCCGCCGCGGAGCGCCCGGACGCCAAGGTCATGCTCGCCCACTGCCTCCGCTTCGACCCGCAGGTCCGCTGGATACGCGACCTCGTGCGGGACGGGACACTCGGCCGGCCGGTGCACACCACGGCGCATGCGATCCACGCCGGGTTCGGGCCGGAGGGCTGGTTCGCCGACCCCGCGCTGGCCGGCGGCGGGGCGATGATGGATCTCGCCGTGCACGCCATCGACCTCAGCCGCTTCCTGCTCGGCGACCCGCAGCCGGTCAGCGTCACGGCGCGCTGCGGCACCCACTACCGCGATCTGCCCGTGGACGACACGGCGATCCTCATGATCGTCTGGGACAACGGGGTGACCTCCGGGGTGGAGGCCGGCTGGTGGCACCCGCATGCGCCCGGGCCGACGGGCAGCATCCGCGTCAGCGGCACCGACGCCTACGCGCAGACCTTCCCCGGCATGCTGGTACGGCCCGAGGCCGAGCCCGAGCGGGTGGCGGCGTTCCCGGCCGAGCTCACCGAACCGGCGCTTCAGCACCGGTACGACGAGCAGATGCGCGCATTCCTGGAAACCGTCGCCGGTCAGGACGAACCGGCCCCGGACTCGGCGGACGGCATCACCTCAATGGAGATCATCGAAGCCGCCTACGCGAGTTCGGCGAGCGGCGAGACCGTCCACTTCGGGAGGGGTCAATGAAGTCCTGGTATGTCGAGTTCCCCGCCCCGCACACCGTGCACGTGGCGCGGGAGGACGTCGCGCCGCCCGGCGAGGGGGAGGTCCTCTGCCGCTCGACGCTCTCGCTGATCAGCCCCGGGACGGAGCTGGCCTGCCTGCGCGGCGAGTTCGACCCGGGCTCCAACTGGGAGGAATGGGTGCAGTACCCGTTCCGTCCCGGATACAGCATGGCCGGAGTCGTGGAACAGGTCGGCCGGGGCGTCACGGGGTTGCGGCCCGGCGATCGGATCCAGAGCTACGCGCCGCACCAGGAACTCGTCACGCTTCCGGCGGGTGAGGTACGCCGCATCCCCGACGAGGTCTCCGACGAGGAGGCGGTGTGGGTGCCGCTGGTGGTCACCGCCGCCGCCGGAGCCGCCCGAGCCGCGATCACCATGGGGGAGACCGTCGCGGTCCTGGGGCTCGGCCCGGTCGGGCAGCTCGTCGTCCAGTACGCCGTCGCCCACGGGGCGTCCCGCGTCGTGGCGATCGACGTCGACGCCCGGCGGCTCGACATGGCGTCGGCCCACGGCGCCACGGACACGTTGGCCATGACCGCAGCCGACGCTCTGGAGGCCGTCGGCGAGCTCACCGGGGGCCGCCTCATCGACGTCGTCTTCGAGGTCACCGGCAGCAACGCGGTGCTCTCCCAGGCGGTACGGCTGGCGCGGCCCCTCGGCCGGATCGTGCTGCTCGGCGACACCCCCACCCCGTCCCGGCAGACGCTCGGGGCAGGCGTGGTGAGCAACTCGCTGACGATCCTCGGGGCACACGCCGCCCTCGTCTCCGACGACCCGGCCGCCGGTCCGCTCAACCGCGACGCGGTGACCGGGTTGTACTTCCGGCGCCTGGCCTCCGGCGCCTTCAACACCGCCGACATGATCGCCGGGCGTGCGTCGCCCCTGGACGCGGAGGGCACGTATCAACGCCTCCGCGACGGGTCGGCCCCGGTCGGCGCGATCTGCTTCGACTGGTCGGCGATCCCGATCGGCGACTGACCCCGACGAACAACGCGTGGCCGGGACCCCTGTCCCGGCCAGGCCACGGCAAGACTGGAGGAACGTTGACCGTCAAGATCGTTGTCATCGGCGGCGGCAGCACGTACACCCCGGAACTGATCGAAGGGTTCGCCACCCGCGGGGACCGCCTGCCGGTCGGCGAGCTCGTCCTGCACGACACCGACCCCGTACGGCTTGAGATCATCGGCGGGCTGGCCCGGCGCATGCTCGACCGGCTCGAATGGCGGGGGCGGCTCACCCTCACCGGCAACCTGGACGCCGCCCTCGACGGTGCCGACTTCGTCCTGGTGCAGCTGCGGGTCGGCGGACAGGCGGCCCGGCACCTCGACGAGACGATCCCCCCCAAATGGGGCACCATCGGGCAGGAGACCACCGGAGCCGGTGGCCTGGCCAAAGCCCTGCGGACCGTGCCCGTCGTCCTCGACATCGCCGAACGCGCCGACCGCCTCGCCGCGCCCGGCCACTGGCTCGTCGACTTCACCAACCCGGTCGGCATCGTCACCCAGGCGCTGCTCGACGCCGGCCACCGGGCGATCGGGCTGTGCAACGTCGCCATCGCCTACCAGCGGCAGTTCGCCGAGTACTTCGGGGTCGACCCGGAGCGCGTGGAGCTCGAACACGTCGGGCTGAACCACCTGACCTGGGAACGGGCGGTCCGGGTGGACGGCGTCGACCGGCTGCCCGAGCTGCTCGCCAACCGGGCCGAGACCATCTCCGCCGAGATCGACATCCCGGCGGAGCTGATCCGGGCCGTCGGCGCCATCCCGTCCGGGTACCTGCGGTACTACTACATGTTCTCCACCGTCCTCGCCGAACAGCGCGGCGGTGCGAACAACCGGGCCCAGGAGGTCAGCGACATCGAGCGCCGCCTGCTGGAGATGTACCGCGACCCCGGCATGACCCAGAAACCGACACTCCTCGCCAACCGGGGCGGCGCCTTCTACAGCGAAGCCGCCGCACAGCTCGTCGCGTCCCTGTACGACGGCCGCGGCGACATCCAGGTCGTCAACGTCCGCAACAACGGCGCGCTCCCCGACCTGCCCGCCCACGCGGTGGTGGAGGTGCCCGCGCGGATCACCAAGGCCGGCGCGCTGGCCCTCCCGACGGCACCCCTCGCCCCCGGTCTGCGCGGTGTCGTTCAGCAGGCCAAGGCGTACGAGGAACTCGCCATCCGGGCGGCGCTCAGCGGCGAGCGCGGCGACGCCTTGGCCGCCCTGATGGCCAACCCGCTCGTGCACGGGTGGGACACCGCCGTCCCGCTCCTCGACGAGATCCTCAACGCGAACACCTCCCACCTGCCCCGCTTCGCGCACGCCCACTGAGTCGCGGCGGCGCTCCCAAGGTCGTGTGCGGGTACGGCCTTGGGGGCTCAAGCCGTCAGGCGGGCCAGGATCTCCGGGTGGTCGGCCAGGGCCGATTCCACTAGGGCCTGCATGAGGGGTTTGAAGGACTCCAGGTCTACCCGGGACCAGTCGATGCCGCCCAGAGGTGGCTCCGGGTCGTACTCGATGAAAAGCTGAATGTCGCGGGCGGTCTGCTCTCCTGCAAGGCGTTCCACCAGGTGAAGGGCCATGTCGATCCCGGCGGACACCCCGGCGGCGGTGAGCGTCGGCCCGTCCTCCACCCAGCGTTCGGTGACCGGGGTGGCGCCGAACTTGGGCAGCAGGTCGCGCATGCCCCAATGGGTGGTGGCCTTGCGGCCGTCGAGCAGACCGGCGGCGCCCAGCAGCAGGGAGCCGGTGCACACGGAGGCGACGACCTCGGCCGTCCGCGCCGCCTCCCGGATCCAGGTCAGCAGCGACTCGTCGGCGAGGGCGGCGATGGTGGGCGTGGTCCCGCCGGGCACGATCACCACGTAGGGATCGGTGACCTCGTCGAACAGGTGGCTGGGTGCCAGCTTCACCGGGGTGTCGGTGCCTACGGGGGTCAGCTCCGCGCCGACCACGACCACCTCGAACGACGGGTCGATCTCGGGCAGCGTCGACATCACCTGCAACGGCCCCACCAGATCGAGCGGGGTGATACCGGGGTAGAGCACGAAAGCGATCGTCTTCTTCGTCATGCTCTCACCATCGGCTCCCAGGCTTGGCTAAGGCACTCAAGAATGCCGACATAGTCCGAAATCTTGGGATCCAAGTCACTCCGACGTAGGGTGGGGCTCGTGGAAGCTCGACGCGTGGTCGTCGTGGGGTACCAGGCGGCCGAGCTGCTGGACATCGCCTGCGTGACGACCAGCCTGACCGTGGCCAACGGACTCGGCGCCCGCCCGGCGTACGCCGTAGGCGTGGCCACGCCCGGCGGCCGTACCATCACCTGCTCCTCAGGTCTGGCCCTGCGGAGCGGGCACTCCCTGGAACGACTCCGCGGGCCACTCGACACCCTGGTCGTCTCCGGCGGGTCCGGGCACAAGGCCGCGGCGGAGAACCCGCGGATCGTCGCGCACGTCCGCCGCCTCGCCAGGGAGAGCCGCCGGACGGCCTCGGTGTGCACCGGGGCGACCGTGCTGGCCGCCGCCGGTCTGCTCGACGGCAAGCGTGTCACCACACACTGGTGGTACGCGGCGGAACTCGCCGGGGCCTACCCCCAAATCGAGGTGGACCCCACGCCGATCTACATCCGCGACGGAAGCGTCACCACCGCGGCCGGGGTCACCAGCGCCCTGGACCTCACCCTCTCCTTCATCGAGGAGGACCACGGCGCCGAGCTGGCCCGAGCGGTCGCCCGTGGCCTGGTCACCTACCTGCACCGGCCCGGCAACCAAGCCCAGATGAGCATGTTCACCACCGCCTCGGCCACCACGAACAGCCTGGTCAGACGGACCGTCGACCACATCGCCGCCCACCTGGACGGGGACCTGGGCACCGCAACCCTGGCAGCGGGCGCGGGAGTGAGCGAACGGCACCTGACCCGCCTGTTCGTCGAACACCTGGGGGAAACCCCGGGACGTTTCGTACGGAACGCCCGTACCGAAGCGGCGGCCCGTCTTCTGACCGGCACCTCGTCACCCCTGGCGAGCGTGGCCGCCCGCTGCGGCTTCGGGTCCGCCGAGACGCTCCGTCAGGCGTTCACCGCCCGGTACGGGACATCCCCGTCCCGCTATCGGGCGACCCTGCGGGCGTGAGGTCTCTGGGTGGGCACTTCGCTGTTCACGCCATACCCTGATCGATCGTGACAGAGTTCGCCGGCACCGTCCTGGCCGCGGCCGGTGTCTTCGCCGGGACCAACGTGGACGACCTCATCGTGCTGACGGTCCTGTTCCTCGCGGCACGCGCCGGTGGTCGACCGCGCCCCTGGCAGATCTGGGCCGGTCAGTACACCGGCATCGGCGCTTTGATCGCGATCTCGGCCATCGCGGCACTCGGCTTGACGATCGTGCCCGACCGATGGGTGGGACTGCTCGGCCTCATCCCGATCGCCCTCGGCGTCCGCGGTCTCGTCGGGGCGAGCCGCGCCCGGGCGGACGGCGACGAACCGTCCGCCGTCGTGGCCACCGGGCTGCTTTCCGTGGCCGGGGTCACGATCGCGAACGGCGCGGACAACATCTCCGTCTACACCCCGATGTTCCGTACCATCGGCCTGACCGACAGCCTGATCACCGTCGCGGTGTTCGCCCTTTTGGTCGCCGCCTGGTGCCTGGCCGGCTCCTGGCTGGGCTCCCACCGCAAGATCATCAAAGCCGTGGAACGGTACGGCCACTGGCTGGTACCCGCCGTCTTCATCCTCATCGGCACCACCATCCTCCTCGACTCCACCCTGACCTAACCCCCATCCGATACGGGCTCCGCCTGCGAAAGACCGTGCGCGATGGGCGTGGACTCGGGCGACATTCATTCGGTTGACGGTTGGAGGTTGTTCTCAGTGGATAACGGTCGTGCGGTGTCTCCTCGGCAGGAAGATCTACTGCTTGATCCCGAGTACCAGGCCCGTGCAGCTAGTGGGAAAGCGGCGCCGGTGGAGGGTGGGCCCTGGGAGGCGGGGTCCGAATTGGTCGAAGGCTATCTCCGCAGGGTGGTCGCCGATTTGCATCGAGGTCCTGAGCTCCTCGTTCACCACGCCGAATTCGATAATTACGGCTCCGGCTATGCGTCCTACGTCGATGTGCTTTTGACCCGGCGCGACGGCACCGCCCGCCGGGTCGGACCGGGCGGGGGGATCGAGGTTCAAGGGATCACACTCCTGCTGTGCCGCCTCGCCCCCGTCGCTTGCGTGATGACCGGTGAGCGCACGGATGATTCCAGCGGTGGAATGCGCTCCATGCCGACGGCCGAGCGTGCGGCCCGGATGCCGCTGCGGGGCTGGGATCGGGGTTGTGAGCAGGTCACCAGGGTATTGGAGCGCCACGGGATCACATGCGCCGATCCTGAGCTGCTGCGTCGACGGGCTTTGCCGGATCTTAGGGTCGACGGCGTTCTCGGGGATCCGCCGTACCTTGTTTACGACGTCTGGTTCCATTGGGCAGACTGATCATGCGAATGAGTTTTCGGATGTCACATTGGATGCCAAGGGGGCAGCACCGATGCGTAACAGGACTCGCACTGATCGGCGCGGACGGTTCGCGGCGCTTGTCGCAGGTGGCTATGGCGTGGTGGTGCTGGCGCTTGGTCTCTATTCGGCGGTGATCCTGCTCACCGTGCAGGATCCGATTCTGCTGTCCGGTGTCGCTCTCATCGCGGTGACCGTGCCTTTGGGGTGGCTCATCGCATGGCTCTGGGATCTACTGCTCATCGACGTCGCCGATCCGCTTCTCCTCATGGCGCTGCTGACCCTCGCGGGGCTGTTCCAAGCGTGGCTGCTCTGGTACCTCCTCCGACGCTTCCGCTCGGTGAGGGTCGGCCCCGATCAGCGGTGACGTCAGGCCGACAGGGGGCGCCGTGCCGGGAGGAGGAGCGCGGGAATCAGCGTGAGGACGGTGAAGCCGAGGATCCACTGGAACGTGTCCGCGTAGGCGGCGGCCGGCAGGCCGGGGTACCGGGTGGTCTGCTCCAGCAGGATCGCGGTCAGTACGGCTGCGCCGACCGAGGCGCCGACCGTCTGGACGACCGTGACGGCGCTGGTCGCACCGGGGATCAGAGCAGGGGGCAGGCCGTGGTAGGCGGCGGTGGACACCGGGACGGCGACGGCGGCGATTCCGATGCCCCAGATGAGGAGCGAGACGGCCAGGATCAGGTCGGGGGTGTTCGCCGTCACCTGGGTGAAGGCGAAGATGCCAAGGGCGGTGACGGCGATTCCGGACAGCACGACCGGCCGGGCGCCGATGCGGTCGGTGAGTTTTCCGATGAAGGGCAGGGCGAGCATGGTGCCGAGACCTTGGGGGGCCAGGAGCAGCCCGGCGGCGAGGGCGCTGTGGCCGCGGACCTCCTGGTGGTACAGGGGCATGAGGATCAACGCCCCGAAGATCGACAACCGGGACAGGAAGCTGAGCACCGAGGCGGTCGCCAATCCGCGGTACGTGAACAGCCGCAGGTCGAGCAGAGGGGTGGGGGCGCGAAGCGCGTACAGGACCGAGGCCGCCAACAGTGTCGCGCCGGCGACCAGCGGGAGGGTCCAGCCGTCGGCCGTACCGGTCAGGGACAGGCTGTAGACGATCAGCGCGATGGCGGGGGAGAGCAGCGCGAGCCCCGGCAGATCCAGGCGGCGCCGCTCCCGTCGGCCGTCGTCGGGAATACCGCGACGGGAGAGCAGGAGCGCAGCGAGGCAGATGGGCACGTTGACGTAGAAGATCCATTGCCAGCCGACACTCTCGACGATCAAGCCCCCGAGCAGGGGCCCCACGATGGGGGCGACCTGTGCGGGCACGGTGGCGACGGCCATCACCCGACCCCGGCGCTCCGGCCCGGCGGCCTGCATGAGGATCATCATGCTCAGCGGCACGATCATGCCGCCGCCGATCCCCTGTACGACACGGAACACGACCAGGCTCTCCGACGACCAAGCGGTTCCGCAGAGCGCTGAGCCGGCCAGGAACACGGTGATCGCGAACAGCCACATCGCCCGGCTGCCGAATCGCTCGGCCAGCCGGCCGGTCAGCGGGAGAACCATTGCGATGGACAGCAGGTATGCGGTGTTGACCCACTGAACCGTGGTGACGGAGACGCCGAAGGCACGGGTCAGATCCGCCAGCGCGACCGTGACCATCGTCATATCCAGCATGGCGGTGATGGAGCCGAGGACGACAACGGCGCTGAGCTGCAGTATGGCCCTATCGAGCCGGGTGGAGGCTTCACTCATGGACATAAACTACACCGTGCAGTGTAGTTGACTACACTGCACGGTACAGTAAGTTCATGATGGACAGCTCGCCCCCGCTCCGTCAGGGGTCACCGGCCAAGCGGGCCGCAATCGTCGGCGCCGCACTCCAGGTCTTCCTACGGGAGGGATACGCGCGCACGAGCGTCGACGCGATCGCCGCAAGCGCCGGAGTCTCCAAGCGCACGATTTACGACTACTACGGAGACAAGGAACAGTTGTTCCTCTCAACCCTGAAAGACACTCAAAGTGCACAGACGGCGGCGTTTCAGCGGCTGCTGGAACGCACACTCGGCCATGTCGACGACATCGAAGCCGCACTGACCGCCTTCGGCCGGGAGTTCGCCACCGAGATCGCGCGATCGGCGGAGCGGGCAGCCGTCATGCGCCTAATGATCGCGGAAGCGTCGCACTTCCCAGCGCTGCTGGAGCCGACCCCGGAGAACCACTCCGTTCAGCACGCACTCGCCGACCGGCTGGCCGAGCTGGACAAGCAGGGGCTGCTCGACACCCCGGATCCGATGGAGGCCGCCGAGTTTCTGGGCTTGCTGGTCACCGGCCGGGTGAACCACCGCACCTGGTACGGAGCCGTACCCCTCGGCGACGCGGAGATAGCCCGGCTGGTCGAAGGCGGTATACGTATCTTTCTACGTGCGTACCGGGCGGATGCCTGACCAGCCCGGCTGCGATCGGTGTATTGGAGGGGCGGCAGCCGTATCCGCTTCGGTTCAGGGGTCCTCGCCGGCGGCTACGGCGAGCAGGACGTCTCCATGGCACGGATGATCAAGGGAACACCAGCAGGCGAGATCGTGTCCGGCGAGTTCGGTACGGGCACGGGCGACGAGTTCGGGGTCGTTTGCGAGGTATTGCCGGTACATCTCCACGGCTTCCGCGCGGTCCTTGGCCTCCTTGCCGGGGCGGAACACATTGTGGAACGGGCTCGCCTTCAGCCCTGGGGCGGCGCGGCCCACATAGATCGCACCCTCCGGCACGCGGCCGTGGTACAGATCCCCCTCGACTTGGACTCGCCGGGGCATGGCATCCTCCTCTCTCCGCTGTTCGCCCCCGAAGATCTCACGGACGATGCCGGAAGGCCCGCCACGACTCGGCCGATTGGCGCAAGGTTTGGCGGACTCGCGCCGCATGCGCCGTACCGGAACCCGGGGCGGAGACTAGCGCAGCGGCGGCACGGCGTCCTTGGCCCGTTGCAGGGCCAGCCGGGCCCACCAGTTACCGGCGTGGGGGGCGATCACGCCGTAGAGCGGGTCCCGCTCACGGCCGGTGCCGCGTGGGCAGCGACCGCTGGACAGGCCGGGCGGGCGGATCCACAGGTAGGCGTCGGCCAGCCCGTGCGGGGTGCGGGTGGTGGGGCGGAGCCCGACACCTCGTCCTGGCGGGTTGCACCACACTTCAGGGTCCTGATACCTGCCTGACGGCGGCGTCCACTCCCCCTTGCCGTTTCTGGCGGTGTCGATCACGAAACGGGACAGTCCGGGAGCGGCGTCGGGAACAGCGGCGATCTCGAGGTCCGTGCAGCCGCGACCCCCGTTCGACGCCATGGCATGGAGGCATTTGGAGAGTTTCACGCCGTATGCCAGGAGCAGGGTGGTCGGCTGGTGGTTGTACACGTTGAGGGCGAAGCCGTCGGCCTTGCTAACCCCCGCCCTGATCAGCCGAGCCGCCATGAGCTCGCGAGTGGGCCAGCCGTCCATGCTTCCGTCCAGGTAGACCGAGGTGTGCGGCAGCTTTCCGAGCCGCTCGACGGCGCCGTTCAGTTCTCGGTACCTCGCCGCCTCCGCATCCGCGTCGCCCAGGGGGCAGTTCTCCGAACGCGGAGGCAGGGCCAGGCTGTTGGGCTCCAGGATGACGACGGCCCTGCGGTCGCCGATGGCTTTGGCGACGGCGTCGATCCAGACACGGTACTCGGCCGAGTCCGCGGCGCCGCCCTCGGCGCAGCTCCGCAGCGGGATACGATCGGTGACCAGGATCGGTACGGCGTTCCGCCGCTCCGCCGCGCGCACGATGGCCGCGACCTGGCGGCCCACCTGCGCCGCGGTCGAGCGCTCCAGCCAGAGCGCCAGCGGGACCTCGGCTAGGGCCCGCATGAGTGCGGCGTCGCCCGACCGCCCGGCACGCTGCCAGGCCTCTGCCTGGCGCGCGGCGTCTCCGTTCGGGCTTGTATAGAGCCGTACCGCGGTGTCGTGCAGCGGATTGCCGGTATCGGCGGTGTCGGCGATCGTGGTTTGCGAGGAGTTTCCGCCGGTGCTTTCGGATATGGCGCTCGGTGTCGGCGATGTGCTTGGTCCTGACTGCGGGACTTGGACGGCGAGCATAGTGCCTGTGACGGCGAGTACGGCTGCCGCGGCGAGGCCGCCGAGCAGCCGGACCCGGCGGGTCGTGCCGGTGCGGGAGGCCGGGAGACGCTGGACCGTCCCCGGCTGCTCGGCGCGCGGCTGGACAGGCTGCCCGGTGAGGGCGTCGAGCAGCTCCTGAGCACTGGGCCGACTTGCCGGATCCTTGTTCAGGGCCAGGGCGACGAGCTTGCGCAGGGCGGGTTCGACCCCGGAAATGGCGGGCTCGTCGTGGGCGAGCCGGTACAGGATCGCGGGGATGGAGTCCTCGCCGAACGGAGGGCGTCCGGTGGCGGCATAGGCGACCAGGGATCCCCAGGAGAACACGTCGGAGGCCGGGGTCAGCAGCTCGCCCTTGGCCTGTTCGGGTGCCATGAAGGCGGGCGTCCCGAGGATGATGCTGCTTAGGTGGGCATCGGGTTCGGCCAGTTGGGCGATGCCGAAGTCGATCACCTTCGGTCCCACCGGCGACATCAGGACATTTCCGGGTTTGAGGTCGCGGTGGATCACGCCGGCGCCGTGGATCGCCCGCAGCGCGACGGCCACACTGACTGCGACGGCCTCCAGGTTGGCTCCGGAGAGCGGACCCTGACCGTCGACGACCTCTCGGAGGGTCGGACCGGGAACATACTCGGTGACCAGGTAGACGATGTCCCCCGTCACATCGGCCGCCAGGACTGCGGCGGTGCAGAAGCGGGCCACCCGGCGCGCCGCGGCGACCTCACGGGCGAAGCGCCGGCGGAAGTCGGTGTCGGCGGCGAGTTTCCGGTGCAGCAGTTTGACGGCGACCTCACGACCATCCGGATCACGGGCAAGGTAGACGGCGCCCATGCCGCCCTCGCCCAGCCGGCGGACCAGGGTGTAGTCGCCTACCTGCCGGGGATCGTCGTCACCCAGCCGGTGATCCTCGCCGTCCCCTGCCATGGCTCCCCACCGATCAGCCACCGGTTCGTTCTCTAAGTCTGACATTCCCGATACCGTCGAGTCAGGAGAAGTTCGCGCGAGATTGATGCGTGCATCCCGGCAAGTCGCGTGACCTGTCGGCGGCCCCGCGTTCGGTACGGCTTCGCGGGCGCAGCCCGTACAAGACCTCACAAGCCCACGGCGGCAGACCTGCGCCGGGGTGGGGGCAACCTTCTTCGGGGCTGTCGGCGTAGTAGGGGCGACAGTCAACCCGAAGGAGGACCGCGAATGGCGGATCGATCGGAGTACGACTCCTTCGTCGCCACGGCATGGCATCGGTTGCTCCGTACCGCCTACCTGCTCACGATGGACTGGCCGGCGGCCGAGGATCTTGTTCAGACGGCGCTGATGAAGGCCTGGCAGGTCTGGCCGCGCATCGGCGACCAGCCCGAGGCGTACGTGCGCAAGATCATCGTCAATGTGCATGTGTCGTGGTGGCGACGGCGGTGGCGCAAGGCGGAGATCACGACGGGGGCGCCACCGGATCGCCCGCAGTCGTCCGATCACATGGAGCAGGCGGATGAGCGCGAGCTCGTCTGGCGGGCGCTGGGCCGGCTGCCCGCCCGGCAGCGGGCCGTGGTGGTCCTGCGGTTCTTCGAAGACATGACCGAGGCGCAGACGGCGGACACGCTTGGCTGCGGCATCGGGACCGTCAAGAGCCAGACCAGCAGGGCGCTGGCCAGGTTGCGGGTCGACGAGTCGGTCACATCCACACTGGTGAGAAGGGGGTAGGCATGCCCATCGGTCAGCGAGATCTGCGTGAACTCCTGGAGGCACGCAGCCGTCCCGCGCTTGATCGCCCGATTCCGTGGGCGGCGCTGTGCGTCAAGGAGAGTGCCGTACGGCGCCGCCGATTCACCGCCTTCGGCGCAGCCGTCGCCGTGGCCGGTGTCACCGCCGTGGCGGTGGCGGCATCGGGAACCCTGGCGGGTTCCGACAAGGCCCGTCTCGGTACGTCGGACGCCTCCCTCTCCGGCACGGCGACTGTCGCCGACGGCCTTCCGGCTGAGTACACGGAGGAGGACGGGACGGTTTACCGAAGGGTGGCCACCGCGACGCTCGACGGCCCGCGCGAGAAGTCGGTGAAGGTCCATGTGGCGGTGAGTGGCAAGCCGCTGGCCATCCTGTCGGACTGTCCGCGGGACCATCACTCCAATCTGGTGCGAATCGAGGCAAGGGCGGAAGGTGCCTCCAAGCCGCTCTCACGTTCACCCGATGTGGCACTCGGATGCGATACCGAAAGAGCGGTCGACGTGGGGCCGATCCCGGCCGGAGTGCGCAGGGTGTCGCTCAGCTTCGGCGCCACCCTGCAGAGGGATAGTGGGCAACACGCGAAGGTGGAACGATGGCGATTCGGCGTATACGAGTGGACACCGCCGGCAACGATGAAAGCCCCGCCTCCAGTACTCGAGCCACCCGCTGTCCGCAAGAACAAACGGGGCGAGACGGAAATGACCTTGATCGGGAAGAAGAGCGTCACGTGGCCGAGTAGCCGTGAAGTGACGATCACTGTTCCGAACACGGGCAAGCGAATACTCGTCGTGGTCAACTGCCGAGGTGACATCGTCAACCGGCTTACCGTCGAGAGCAGGGTGAACAGACGTCCTCTCTATGACCTCGGCAACTGCCGCGACGGGTTCCCTACTAGCATCGGGGGAACGATCCCGGAAAAGGTGCCGAGCAGCGAGAAGACGGTGACCTTCCAGATCCGGCTGGCGCCCGGTGTCCCCGAGTATCTGCGGCGCCCGGGGACGATTACCCTGGCCCTCTTCGAGATGAATGAGGATGCGAGGTTCGAGAGATAGCCGCCGGACCGAACTTCACCGGTGCCGACCTCAGGCAAACGCCCCCAGGGCTTTTTGCGCAGGGTTTCGGCACCTCTGGACAAGGGGCACGTCAGTGACGTGCCCCTTGTCCGCTTAGTGGGTGCCGTCGGCGGCTGATCTCCCGAGAAGGTCTGACCAAACGGGTGGCTGGACGGCGATGACTTTTCACCGGGGCCAAGGTCGGAACAGATGACCGAGACTCCGCCTGAGTGAGGAATCAGCATGATCATTGTTTCCGGAAAGCTGTACGTCGACGATCGTGACGCCTACCTGGCCGGGTGCCGCCGGGTGGTCGAGCAGGCGCGAACCGCGCCCGGCTGTCTCGATTTCGCCCTCTCGGCCGACCTGATCGAGGCAGGCCGAATCAACGTGTACGAGTGCTGGCGGTCGGCGGAGGACGTGGAGCGTTTCCGCGGCACAGGTCCGGAGCCTGAGCAGGCGGCGCAGATCCGCGACGCCGAGGTACACACCTACCAGGTCACCGGGTGACGTCACCGCCGTCCGAGCAGTCGTCGGCGAACCTGTACAAGCGTCCGACCCAGGCCCGTTGCCGATCAGGGTCGACGTCGAGCTCATAGGTCCCGAGCGCTCCCACAGCCCACCCGGTACGAAGTAGCGGGCGGCGTGGTCGGTCCCCGGCGTCCCCACCAGTCCGTTCTCGACCTCTGGTTCCACTGGGCGCACTGATCGCGCGGCCGTAGGCCGTACCGGACAGCTGCGGGCATCATGGCGGTACGGCTGCAACTTGAAAGGCCGGGATCGCGGCCTTAGGCAACCTTCTTCGGTGCTGTCGGCGTAGTAGGGGCGACAGTCAACCCGAGGGAGGACCGTGAATGGCGGATCGGTCGGAGTACGACTCCTTCGTCGCCACGGCATGGCATCGGTTGCTCCGTACCGCGTACCTGCTCACGATGGACTGGCCGGCGGCCGAGGATCTCGTGCAGACGGCGCTGATGAAAGCCTGGCTGGCCTGGCCGCGCATCGGCGACGAGCGCGAGGCGTACGTGCGCAAGATCATGGTCAATGTGCATGTGTCGTGGTGGCGAAGGCGGTGGCGCAAGGCGGAGATCACGACGGGGGCGCCGCCGGATCGCCCGCAGCCGGTCGATGACATGGGGCAGGCGGATGAGCGCGAGCTCGTCTGGCGGGCGCTGGGCCGGCTGCCGGCCCGGCAGCGGGCCGTGGCGGTCCTGCGGTTCTTCGAGGACATGACCGAGGCGCAGGCGGCGGACACGCTTGGCTGCGGCGTCGGGACGGTCAAGAGCCAGACCAGCAGGGCGCTGGCCAGGTTGCGGGTCGACGAGTCGGTCACATCCACATTGGTGAGAAGGGGGTAGACATGCCCAATGATCAACGAGATCTCCGTGATCTGCGTGGTCTCCTGGAGGCAGGCAGCCGTCCCGCGCTCGACCGCCCGATTTCGTGGGCGGCGCTGTGTGTCAAGGAGGGTGCGGTACGGCGGCGCAGGTTCAGCGCTTTCGGCGCAGCCGTCGCCGTGGCCGGGGTCACCGCCGTCGCCGTGGCGGCGTCGGGAACCCTGGCGGGTTCCGACAAGATCCACCTGAGTACGTCGGGCGTCTCCCTCTCCGGTACATCGGCCGCCGTCGACGACGGGTTCCCGGATCAGTACACGGAGGAGGACGGCACGGTTTACCGAAGGGTGGCCACGGCAACGCTTGACGGCCCGAGCGAGACATCGACGGAGGTCGATGTGGAGGTGCGGGGCAAGCCGCTGGCCGTGCTGCTGGACTGCCCGTCGAGCAACGCGGGGCCGGCGGTGACGGTCTCGGCACAGGTGGATGGCTCCACACGGTTCAGGGTGCCCAGGCCTTTGCTGTACACCGGATGCGAGACCAAGCGAGCGGTCGACGTGGGGTGGATCCCAGCAGAGGCGCAGAAGGTGTCACTCAAAATCGACGCTCTCATGCTCAAAGGGGAAGCCGACCGGGATCAGCTGAAACAATGGCGATTCGGCGTGTACGAGTGGACGCCTCCGGCCACGTTGAAAGCCGCGCCCAAAGCGGTTGAGCCGCCCGCTGTCCGCAAGTACCCTGGTCAGGCCAGTTCAACCTTGATCGCGAAGAAGAGCATCACTTGGCCGGACAGCCGTGAAGTGACGCTCACGGTTCCGAAACCAAATCAGTCGATTCTTGTCGATGTCAACTGCCAAGGCAGCATCGCCCACCGAATCAAAGATGAGCTCCGGGTGAACGGTCGTCTGATCAATCTCTTTAGCTGGTGCTCGTATTCCCGTGCGAGGCTAGGAGGGGGATTTGTACTGTACAAGGACCAGCTGGGCAACAAGAAGACCGTGACCATCAAGATTCGGCTGGTGACCGATATCCCTGATTACCGGAAGCGCTCGGGAACGGTGACTCTGGCCGTCTACGACTACCCTCGTAGTTCTCCGCCGACCGCAAAGTAGCCTTCGGACCGAATTTGCCGGCGTCGACCCTAGGCAAACGCACGCAGGCCTTTGACGCAGGGTTCGGCTCACACCTCTGGATGAGGGGCACGTCGTCGACGTGTCCCTCATCTGCGTCTCGGGGTCGTCTCCGAGAGCCGGTTCTGAGCGGGGACTAGCAGCCGGGCTTCAGGCCGATGGCGGGGAGGATGGCCTGGTCGACGATGGCGGCCAGGTCGTCGTCGCCGGGGGGCGTTCCGGTGTCGAGCAGTCGCTTGATGACCAGGGCTTCGCCGATGTCGGCCACGATCGGGGTGAGCAGGTGGGCGGGGAATCGGCCGTGGTCGGCGTAGTGCCGTAGCACCGTGCTGGTGAAGGTGCCGCCCCGATGGGAGAAGACCTTCTCGAACAGCTCCTGGGATATCTGCGGGGTGCGCTGCGGGTCGGTGAGGATGGCCGAGACCGCACGGCCCGCCGGGCTGACCGCCCAGGTGGCCATGAGCTGAAGTGATCGGATCAGGTCGCCGCGCAGGTCGTCGGCTCCCAGGGTCGGTTCTTCGACCGGGTGCAGGTGGTAAAGCGCGTCCATGAGCACGTCCACCGGATCGGACCAGCGGCGGTACAGCGTGGTCCGGGCGGCTCCGGCGCGTTTGCCGATCCCGTCCATGGTCAGCCGGCCGACGCCGTACTCGGCCACTTCTTCGAGCACCGCGGTGTAGATCGCGTTCAGCAGTTCCTCGCCGCGCCGCCGGGTTCGGCCACCCGGATCACTCAATTGCCATCCCCTTGCTTAGGTACACGGCTGTAGCTTAGCCTAAATCCTGCAAGCTACAGTCGTGTACCTTATTTTCCGGGGGATACCCATGTCCGTCGCCCCATCGGCCACGCTTCGGCGGGCCGTACCGCTTGCGCAGCGATCCCTGGCCCCTGATCTGGCCCGAGGCCTGATGCTGCTGCTCATCGCGCTGGCCCACGCGCACATGTACCTGTCCGGCCACCAGGCGGGCTTCCGCGGGTACGCCCTGGACGGCAGCCCGCTCGACCGGCTGGTGGCCGGTGTCCAGATCCTGCTGGTGGACGGCCGGGCGCTCCCCATGTTCGCCGCGCTGTTCGGGTACGGGCTGGTCCAGCTCGCGAGCCGCCAAGCCGCCGCGGGCCGAAGCCGGGCCCAGATACGCCGGGTGCTGCGGGCCCGGAGCCTTTGGCTCCTGGTCTTCGGGTTCTGCCACGCCACCTTGCTGTTCTTCGGCGACATCCTCGGCGCGTACGGACTCGTCGGGCTGGTGCTCGCCGGATTCGTCTGGCGCCGTGACCGGGCGCTCCTCTGGGCGGCCGGGGTCGGTCTTGTCCTGCACGTCGTCGTCCTCGCCGTGTTCGGGATGTTCACCGTGTCCGCCGAGAAGGGCGACACGCCCGCCGCGATCGCCGACCCGATCGAGGCCGCCGTCACGCGGCTGATCGGCTGGTCCGCGTTGACGCCCACCTTCTTCACCGTGAGCGTCGTCTCCGCCTTCCTCTTCGGCATCTGGGCCGCTCGCCGCCGTCTGCTGGACGAACCCGGTTCGCACCGCGCGTTGCTGTCCAGGGTGGCGGCGATCGGCCTGGGCATCGCCATCGTCGGCGGGTTCCCGCTGACCCTCGTCGACACCCGGCTCTGGGTACCGTCCGCCACCGTCTCGGTGGCCGCGTACGCGGTGCACAGCCTCACCGGCATCGCCGGAGGCCTCGGCTACGCGGCGCTGATCGGGCTTCTCGCGGACCGCATTCAGCGCCGGACCCCGGGACGGGTGGTCTCGGCCCTCGTCGCGTGCGGCCAGTGGTCGCTCACCTGCTACCTGCTGCAGTCGGTCGTGTTCGTCGCGGTCTTCGCCCCGTACGCGGGCGGTCTCAGCACCCGGGTCGGCGACGCGGCCGCCTCCGGCATCGCCGTGCTCACCTGGCTGGCCACCGTGATCCTCGCCGCCCGCCTGGCTCCCCGCGGACGGAGAGGACCGGCCGAGAACCTGCTGCGACGACTGACGTACGGTCCCGCGCGGTAATCACGAAGGATGTAGCCGGGGAGACTCACGGTTTCCAGGAGCCGGGCCAGAACTACCTCCATCGGTGCTCAATGAGTGGGGAGACGCCTACGAACCGCTGGGTGGGTGACCCGGCCGTTGCCGACGGGGGCTTCGGCCTCGAACTCCTCCTCGACTCCATTGCCACCCGAATCCCCGCACCCACCCGTTAGGCGGTCTCACCCCCATAGATCCGGTACGGGCTGCGCCGGCTTCAGCCCGTACCGCATCGTTGTCGGTCACGCCGTGGACCGCGCGAGCTACGCCGACTCGCTCGGAAGACGGGGCATCCTCGGCGGAATCGGCGGCCACATGGCGCCGAATGCCACCGTGGGACCCTGACCTTGCACAGATTTGGGCAGATGCGGTCGAGATCGTACGGAGGGGCGGGTGGGCGTACGATGGGCGAGTGCACGGTCTTGCCCGCTCCGTGTGGTACGAGCCCGCTCCCCCCAACCCGCCGAAGCGGGTGTGGCGCGACTGGGCGCTCGTGGCCGTGCTTGTCCCGGCCGCGCTGCTTGAAGGGTTGCTCCGGCCCGACCTGCGCTGGCCGGCCCTCTCGGTGGCGATCACGATCGCGCTGGTGCCCACGCTGCTGTGGCGCCGGACCCGCCCGCTGCTCGCGGTGGTGGTGCCGTTCGCCGTCACGGCCGTCGTCTCTGTGTTCACGGTCGGCGAGCAGATCGAGACGTGGACCATGGCGTTCCTGCTCATCATGGTGTACGCGCTGTTCAGATGGGGATCCGGGCGTGAGACGGCGATCGGTCTGGCCGTCATGGTCGGCTCGGTCCTGCTCTCGCTCGGGCTCGATCGGATCGCGCCGGCCGACGTGGTGGCCGCGTTCGTCGTGATGTCCGTGGCCATTGCGCTGGGTGCGGCGTTCCGCTACCGAGCCCGGGCGCGACTGCGCGAGCTCGACCAGGTCAAGCTGCTCGAACGCGAACAATTGGCCCGCGACCTGCACGACACGGTGGCCCACCACGTCTCGGCCATGGCGATCCGGGCACAGGCCGGCCTGGCCATGTCGCAGACGCCCGGGGCCGCAGACGAGGCGCTGCGGGTGATCGAGGCCGAGGCGTCGCGAGCGCTCGCCGAGATGCGCGCCATGGTGCACCTGCTGCGCCACGACGGACCGGCCGAGCTGACGCCCGGTAGACCCCTCGCCGACCTGTGGGAACTAGCCGATCATCACAATTCCGGTCCGGCGGTCGACGTGGAGGTCACCGGTGACCTCGACGGGCTGCCCGCGTCGGTGGAGGCCGCGATTTACCGCATCGCCCAGGAATCCGTCACCAACGCCCGGCGGCACGCCCGCAACGCCACCCGCATCGAGGTGCGAGCCGAGGCCGACGTTACGGCGGTCCGCCTGCGGGTGAGCGACGACGGCGAGCACGTCCCCCGTACCCCGTCCTCCGGGTTCGGCATCGTCGGAATGGCCGAACGGGCGGGCCTGCTGGGCGGCACCTGCCAAGCCGGTCCCGACCCCGGCGGCGGCTGGACCGTCACCGCCGAGCTGCCGCGGGCGGCGTCATGAGCATCAGGGTCGTCGTCGCCGACGACCAGGAGATCGCCCGCACCGGACTGCGGATGATCCTCGACGCCCAGCCCGGTATCGAGGTGGTCGGCGAGGCCGCCGACGGGTGGCGGGCCGTCGAGCTGGCCCGCCGGCTACGCCCCGAGGTGTGCCTGTTCGACATTCGCATGCCGCGCCTCGACGGCATCGAAGCCACCCGCATCCTGGCCGGCCCCGGCGTTCCCGACCCCGTCGCCGTGGTCGTCATCACCACGTTCGACCTCGACGAGTACGTCTACGCCGCGCTGCGGGCCGGGGCCCGGGGGTTCCTGCTCAAGGACGCCGGCACCGACATGCTCACCCAGGCGGTTCGCGCGGCCGCCACGGGAGATGCCCTCATCGCGCCGAGCGTCACCGCCCGGCTGCTGCGCGCCTTCGCCGGCAGCGGTCGCTCCGTACCTCCCTCGCAGCCGATCGACCCGCTCACCGAGCGCGAGGAGGAGGTGCTGGTCACCGTGGCGCGCGGCCTGACCAACACCGAGATCGCCGAAGAGCTGCACATCTCGCCCAGCACGGTGAAGAGCCACATCGCGAGTCTCATCGCCAAACTGGGTGTGCGGAACCGGGTGGAGATCGCCATGTGGGCCTACGAGACCGGCCGCGTCAGGCGCTGACGCCGTACCCCCCATTCGGCCACGGCCAGGTTGATCACCCAGGCGGATCCCGTCAACAGCGTTGTGGGGAACGGGTCGGGAGGGCCGGCGATCGCGCTCGCCGACGCCAACAGGATCAGCTGGGTGCCGGCGCCGAGGCCGAGCGCGAACCCGCGAGCCATCCAGGCGCGGTGCCGGGCGACGTCCCGGCGCCGGATCGCGGCGTACGCCAGCACGATCGAGCCGGCCATCAGCGAACCGGCCGCCAGCCGGAACCCGGTGAGCAGCGGCCCGTCCTCCCGCGCGTGCGCGACGGCCAGCCAGAGTCCGGTGAGCGCCACGGCCAGCCCGCACACCACGAGCAGCCGCCCCGCCGCACGGTGCCATCCGGGTCTGCGGGCGCGCAGCCCCGGCGCGAACTGCAAGCCTCCCAGCAGCGTGTACGGCGCGGCCGCGAGGGCGTGCAGCAGCACCGGCAGCGGAGGCGCCGACCCCGTGTCCGCGGCGGACACGGAGAGGGCGGCCGCTCCGGCGGCCAGGGGAGCCGCGCCCAGCAGGATCAGCCCGGCGGGCACGAGCCGGCCCGCCGGACGCCTGGTCGTCATATGAGTCATGGCCCGATGGTGACTGCGGGAAGACGCCGGCTCATCGGCGTGACGGCCGGACCGGTATCCGCCGATCGGCGGGCTTGGCCGTCGTACTTTCGGCCGTTCCGCCGCCTTGGCGACCGGGGCGACACTGACGGTCCCGAAGCCACAGCGGATGAGGAGACTGCGATGAAAGCGTTCGTTCTGCGCTCGTTCGGCACGCCGGAGACACTCGCCCTGGAGGATATCGAAATCCCGACGCCCGGAGCCGGTGAGGTACTGGTCAAGGTGCGGGCCACCTCCGTCCAGCCCTACGACTGGCACATGATGCGGGGCGAGCCGTACGTCGCCCGGCTGATGGGCGACGGGCCGGGCCGGCGCCGACCGAAGATCACCATCCTGGGTGCCGACGTGGCCGGGCAGGTCGAGGCGGTGGGACCGGGTGTGGAGGGGCTGCGGCCTGGCGACGAGGTGTACGGGATGCCGAAGCAGGGGGGATTCGCCGAGTACGCGTGCGTCGCCGTGAGCGATCTGGCGCCCAAGCCGGCCGGCCTGTCGTTCGAACAGGCGGCGGCTGTTCCGCTGGCCGCCCTCACCGCCCTGCTGGCGCTCCGCGACGACGGCCGGATCGAAGCCGGGCAGCGGGTCCTGGTCAACGGCGCGTCAGGGGGCGTGGGCACGTTCGCCGTACAACTCGCCAAGGCGTTCGGTGCCGAGGTGACGGCCGTGTGCGGCCCCCGCAACACCGGCCTGGTCCGCTCACTGGGCGCCGACGAGGTCATCGACCGCACCAAGGAGGACTTCACCCGCGGCGGCCGGCGCTTCGACCTGCTCGTGGACACCGCCGGCGGCCGTCCCGTCTCGGCCTGTCGGCGGACACTGGTCCGCGGCGGCGCGTATGTCATAGTCGGCGGGCCAGGTGGGCGGTGGTTCAGCCCGATCGGCCACTATGTCAGCGCGCTCGCCACCGATCCCTTCGTATCCCAGCGGACCGCCATAACGAACGTGATCCGCTCCACCGAAACCCGGAACAACCTGCTGACCCTTACCGGGCTCATCGAGGAGGGCCGAGTCCGCCCGGTCATCGACAGCTGCCACCCCTTCCACGAGATCCCATCGGCCCTCGCCTACCAGGAACGAGGCCACGCCGCCGGCAAAGTCGTCATCACCGTGTGAGCCGGCCGGTGTCGCGGGATTGTCGGTGGTGCCGGGTAACGTCGGTGGTCGGCGGACGGAGGGTTGCCATGGCGACGGTGACGTCACGTGACGGGACGAGGATCGGATTCGAGCGGGTCGGGGCGGGACCGACGCTCATCCTGGTCGACGCGGCATCCGGGTTCCGCGGGTTCGGGCCGATGGCCGTGCTCGCCGGGTACCTCGCCGACGGTTTCACGGTGGTCACCTACGATCGGCGGGGTCGCGGCGAGAGCGGCGACACCCTGCCGTACGCGGTGGAACGGGAAGTGGAGGACCTCGGGGCGTTGATCGAGGCGAACGGCGGGTCGGCGTTCGTGCACGGCTTCTCCTCAGGCGCTTCCCTGGCCCTGCTCGGAGCGGCGGCCGGACTGCCGATCGAGAGACTCACCCTCCTCGAACCACCGATCGTCCTCGACCAGCCGCCGCAGGAGGACGACCTCGCCGCCGAGATCGACGAACTGATCGCCGCCGGTCGCCGGGCCGACGCGGTCGTCCACTTCAACACCTGCATCGGCGTCCCCGCCGAGATGATCGAGGGAATGCGGGAGGCCCCCTACTTTCCGCTGCTGGAAGGCATCGCCCACACCCTCGCCTACGATTGCCGGATCACCCCCGCCGTCACCCGCTCAGTCCTGGAGTCCGTCACCGTCCCCGCCCTGGTCGTCAACAGCGAATCCAGCGACGACCGCCTCCGCACCTGGGCCGCGCAAGCAGCCGCCGCCCTGCCCCAAGGCCGCCACCTGACCCTAAAAGGCGAATGGCACGGCGTCCCCAACGAAACCCTGGCCCCCGCCCTGATCGACTTCTTGAATGGGTGAAGATGGCTTTGCGTTCGCTGGATAATCGTGGAGCGGCTACTTTGGATCTTGAGCCCAGGAATTCTCCTGGATTCGCGGTGGATTTCCAAATATTCTGATCACTGCTCAGTGAATCAGTTTCTTGGGCCGCTTGTTAAGTAAGTGGCTATTTCGCACTTCCTGGCCGGATTTGATATAGACTCTCAAGTTTTCATTCTTGGCCAGTGGGGCAAGGTCGAGATTCGGTGTAGAGTTGTTTATCCATAGTTGGCGTAGGTTGCTCAGATCGGCCAATGGTGAGAGATCTCGAATCTCGCGGCAGTTGCTGAGGCCAACGGCTCTCAACTTCTTAAGGGCGGTGAGGGGGCTAAGGTTCCCCACACGCGTTCCGCCGAGATCCAGTGAGGTGAGTGTGGTGCATCCCGAAATGGGGGAGATGTCGTGGAGACTTTTCGTACCCCAGAGATCGAGTTGTAGTAGATTTAGTTTAGAGAGTACGGCCAGATTGGACAGATGCTCGTAGTGCCGTAGATGCAAGGCTTTGAGCAGGGGGATTCTCTGGGTTAACTCGTGGAGAGAGTCTATTGCCAGTGGCACGCGTGAGAGACTAAACGAAACCAAGCGGTTGAGTGCCGGCAGCATTTCCCAATCGGTCAGCAGGCCGGCATTCACGATAGTGAGATGTTTTAGATTTTCTAAGCTGTTTAGTGGGGTCAGGTCGGTCAATTTGTGTGCCTGATAAAGGTGTACGTTCATCAGTTGGTCGAGCTTTGAAAGAAATCCGATCTCATCCATGCCTCCTGTGCTTATGCTAGTCAGATTGCTCAGGTGGCGGACAATCTGCAGGGCCTCCTTGGAGGCAGGGAGTATGAAGAGGACTTTAAGTGACTCTTGATGGGATAATAATGGGGTCAGGTCTTCTGTGTGGGGTAGATAAATGCTTATCGCGTTCTGTGGGGCGATATAAGGAAGCGCCTCAAGCTGTCTGGTGGTATGAATCGGCAGGGAATTGGATTGTGCCTTGATGGAAGAGAGCACGCGCTTGGCATAGAGCTCGGGATCGAAGTATCGCCAGCCCGTGATCAACTCATCTTCGACTTCCGGCCTTCCATCGGAAGCGTAGCGAGCCAGCAGATCGAGGGCATGGGGTCCATTGATCAACCAGGCTGTTCTGACCGAGGCACGGGCGGAGGCCGATGAGAGCCGACTGAGATCTCTGGGTAACCGGTCAAGCACCACCTGGCCAGCGAGCGCCAGCGACCGTGCTGAAGCCGTGTCACGTGGCGGAATTAGGGCTTGCAAGCACTCGTCCACTCTTCCGCGCAATCGGTCGGGCACTGACGGCAGAGTCTCCAGACATGCGCAAACCAGCACCTTAAGTCGTCTGGCTTGTCTAGGCTCATTCGCTATACGGGAGAGCAGGCCGCTGAGAAGCGCTTCCCTAATTGGCCCGTTTGCGTGCCCAGCCGCCATCACCACGACCTCGCGCCACTGATCGCGGTTAGCGTAAAGCACCAATGGCTCGATGTCGCCGTCCTCGGCCGCGGCCCGCGCGGTCAGGTACTCCTGTACGGTCCGGTGGACGAAGTCGATACGTCCGTCCACCGGCTCTCGGATCACTCCGCTGCGGTCGATCAGGTAATCCAGGACCTGGGCACCGGTGGCCTGGACGCGCGGCATGGCTGCCACGACCTTTTCCACCCGGGCCAGCGCCGCCGACTTGGCGAGCTCAACCCGGTTGGTCACGGAGAGCTGCCAGGCCAGCTCCTGCAGAACCTGGATCTTCTGGGCACGGTCCAGGTGTACGTCCCCATAGCTGGGAATGGTCCGTTCCGCATCGCGCCGTTCCAGTAGCATCTCCAACGCCGCCGCGTACAGACTCATTCGGTCGGGTGGCAGCTGCGACGAGCGGTCGAGGTTGAGCGCGCACAACATGGAGGCGAGCAGTGGTGTCGCCCCCAGCGCCCGAAGGTGGGGGGCGTTGTCGAGGTGTGAGAGAAGCCTGGCTTGGACGACGGGTAGCTGTTCGGCCGAACACGGCAGATCTGATCTGGTTCTGATCGCTTCATGCCAATGCTCGATCAGCGCCCGGGTATCCGAAGGAGTCATCCGCTCCATGAACGCGGGTGAGAACCCCTCCTCGTCCAGCCACGCCGAGGCGGCGGCTGACGGGCGACTCGTGATCACCACCCGGATGCCGGGGAACTGGGTCAGCAGTCCGTGCAGCCATGGGCGGATCGCCTTACGCTGGTTGCCGGTGAGCTCGTCCACACCGTCGATCAGCAGCAAGGCACGCCCCGACGCCAGTTGCCGGTGTGTCCAGCCGGCCGGCATGAGCCCGGCCAGCGCCCCGGCCGTGAGATCGAGGAACTGCTCGGGCCTGGGCAGCTCGCGGTCGGCGTAGCTGCGGAGCTTGATCAGGTAGGGTACGCAGCCATTCCATTCGGCCAGCTCCCCGGCGAACCCGCCCCGGGCGGCTGTGATCGACAGCCAGCGCAGCAGCGTGCTCTTGCCACCCCCGGCTTCTCCCCGGAGCAGCATTCTGCGTCCTTGCCCGAGGGCGCTCTCCACTCGCATGGTCGCTGGCTCGTTTGCTGCCTCGTGCCAGGACCCGGGGTTCACCCTGCTGCGCATGGCCGAGACGGTCAGGCTTATGTAAGCCACGCTCAGGGAGGTGCGTGGCAGAAACCGCTCAACCCGGATGCCCAGCAATTCAAGGGTGTCCAGGGTTTGTGAGACGTGTTCGAGGTAGCGGCGGCGGAATTCGGCGTCGTGGTCCGTACCGTCGGGAGCGTCAAGTGTCCGGACCGGCAGTCGTTCGAGTACCGCGGCGATCTGTTCCCCCACGCCGGACAGCCGCGCGAGCATTTCCGCTGCCGCGCGCGGCTGAAACTCGGGTAGCTGGCGAACGATTCGGACCAGGCAGTCACAGCATTCGTCCAGGACCACCTCGTAGAGCCGGGATGCCGCCTCACCGAGGTCTTTGGGGATGGGCAGACTCTCGCGAACGGCCTGCGCGAGCCGTACATGATCGGCGTCGGCGGCGAGTAGGGCGTGGTCGGAGAGGTCCGCTTGCTGGAGGGTTTCGGTCACCTCGGCAACCACAGCCTGACGATCGTTGTCGCCGAGACCGGGGAACTCATGCGCGCAGACCTTCAGCACGCGCGCGGTAACCGCATCCGCGATGTCCTCGATCTGGCGTTGAGCCTTGCGGCGTACCAACTGGTCGGGGAAGCGGGAGCGCATCAGATCGACGAGATCCCTGTTACGGTTCTCGGCACTCGATCGGGAGGTGAGCCAGGTGCGCAGAGCCTGCTCTCCCACCGCCTTACCCAACCCCAGGACAGCTGCTTCTACGGCCACCACGACATTGTCGCTGGATATCCCCAGAATTTCTGGTGCACTTGGAATATCCGAAATATTGCAATGAAAACCGCTTTATGGTGAGTCCATATTGGTCAGGCTTCGGTCGTTAACCACAGTGGTGACGCTGTCAGCACGCGATGGATACGGCGTCCACGGTGACGGTGTGCGAGCCGGGACCGGTGTCGACGAGCCGGACGGTCAGGTCGGTCGCGTCGGCCACCGCGACCGTGTGGGTCACCCATGAACCGCGGTGAGTGAACTGATCGATGACCAGGTCGACGATGCTGTCCCCGACGGCGTTGTCCGTCTCGAACAGCCGGTAGACGGCAGGACCTCCCGCGTGTGGAGAGTCCGGCACATGGACGGCGACGGAACACCGGGTGGGTCCCGCCACACCCGGTCGGACCTGCCACAGATAGGACTCCCGCCAGCGCAGCGGGAAGGTGAAGCCGTCACTCCGGGCGGTGACCTTGGTGTAGTAGATCCGGCCGACGCATCCTGCCAGGCGAGAGTAATCACAACCGGGCCGACCATCAGGCCGATCACCTCCAAGCCCGTCGCGCGGGCCCTGCCGGTTTTCGGGGGTGTACGGTCCTCCGGCGGGGACATGGATGAACCGGCCCGTCGGCCCGACTGCCTGGACCTGAGGTGATCGGATCGGGGTCCGGCCGATATTGTGGATCCGTCAGCACCTGGACCGTGGTGCTGCACCATTCCCCGTGTTCGCGAATCACCTGGAGAAGAAGCCCCGGTTCGGCTAGTACGAACCCGAACTCGTCGAATCTACTCAACTCGACCAGACAGGTGGTGAATCCAATGCTTGATCAGAAAGTTCGCGCCCATGTACGGACTCGTTGAGTCATCTGATCGCGCATCGCATTGTACTGGCGCGCCCTATGCCCGTTAGCACCGGAAGGATGCGGAAAACCGTACAGAATCCGGTCAGGTAAGACAGTCGTGAGCTCCACAGCCTCGCGCGCGCCCTTGCCCAACGGGATCACCAGAGCGTCGGGAACCATCTCCAAGTTCTTGTTGAGGACCTGACGGGCGAATGCTTCGAGCACAGGATGCCGATCGACTTGCGGAGAACCGGAGTAGTTTGCGCCTTTGATGAAGACCGCGTGGCAAATGGCCGACGTGCTTGCGAGAAGATCGGTCCGGTCGTCGAATAGCTGTGCTGTGCTGTTGAGTCCAAGCACCCCGTCAAGTCCGATCCCGTCCAGCATGGAGATCATGTTGGTGCGCATCGAACCGGCGAAACTTCCTACTTCGTCTGCTTCCTTGAGCGCCTCATTGAGGGTTTTGCCGCTCTGTAGTGCGCGGGCAGTAGTCTTGAGGGCTAGATGCATCTGATGGCGGCCCGGCGTGAGGCCGACAAGCATCACTCGAGCGCTGACATTCACCCAGTCGAAAGGAACGAAGTAGATCTCCAGCTTGTGGTCTTCGTAGAGAAGCAGCTCGGGGGTGGTGATCTGTTTCTCGGTGATATCCGGTGAAATCTTCCGAAGCTTATCTTCAAACGTCAAGCTGCACCATGCCGGGCTGATGCGGCCCCCGGCCGAAGCTGCGATGTAGCAGATGTGCTCAGACTTGAGAGATGCGTTGGCACGAGTTTCGTGGTGGTCCGAAGGCTTTGAATGACACACATGTCCTACTATGCCGCAGTTATGCGGTGATGCTTGCCGAACGATGGTGGGGATCGCTCTGACCTGCAGAAGGATTGCCTGGGTCTTGATCGCTGGGTGGGTGGTACGCATATGCCAAAGGGTGAAGCACCCACTCCAGCGGGAACCGCTGGCACGACGGCGACCTGCCCGGCACGACGGCGATATTCGTCCGTACTTCGGGTCAGATCCGGTGGGCCGTGCTGGTTAACTCACGCAACGACGGCAACCTCGACGGGATGCGTACCGACATCGACCAGCTCAGGCGAACGGTCACCGGACGCATCACCGACTGGCCGGCAACCGACCTGTTCTGATGAGTGGCCTGCATTGGGTCAGTCGCTGCGCACCCTTTCGGAACGCACTGCCTCAAGCGGTAGGTACCCGCAGGTCCGGGCAGCTTCAGGGCTTGCGCCTTTTCTGGCCCGTACCAGAGTCTGGCGTCCATCAGGGGATGGCACCCCACCACTTGGCCTTCTGGAGCCGGCTAGCTCGCCAATGACCGCAGGAATCCTGGGAGGGGGACCGCGATGTTAGTGGGCGCCGAGTAGTCCTTGCTCGGCGGCGTACGCCTCCAGGCGGTCCACCAGCTCGTGTGGGCGGCTTAGCGCGGGGGCGTGCCCACCGTCGATCTCGTCGGGGGTGATGCCCAGGCGCTCCCGGGCGACGCGGCGGAGGAAGCCGACGGGGAACATACGGTCGTCACGGCAGATCAAGACCCGCGTGGGGACGTCGGGCCAGGCCTTGAGCGGCGATGGTTCCCTCATCCGGGCCCCAGACTGGGCGGGCGCCCGCTTCAGCGCCTCGGCGGCCAGATCCGGCGGGACATCCTGGTAGAAGAGGGCGATGTCATCGTCGTAGCCGTCCTGCACCTCCTGGTCGTATCCCGTATGGGCCGAGTAGTCGGCGGGCGCCTCTCCCGGTGCGGGGATCATGGGCGCGACCAGGACGAGCAGTCGCACCGCCACCCGGTCGCAGACGAGCGGGGCCGTGAAACCGCCGAGCGAATGCCCGACGACGATCAGATCGGTCCGGTCGACGATCGCCTTGGTCACGGTGTCCGTGTACTCGGGCAGGCCGGCCGAGTCGTCGTCGCAGGGAAGGTCTGGCGAGACGGTGTCGTGGCCTCGTGCATGCAGTTCGGCCTCCACCAGATGCCAGTACCAGCCGACATCGCCGGCACCGTGAATCAAGACGAAAGTGGCCATCTTGCCTTCTTCCGCTGCTCAGATCCCGAGCCGTCACCTGCCGTCTGGCTCCGGATGAATCGACGGGCGGGCCGCAGTTCCTGCTTCGCGGGTGAGCTTAGACGGCGGTACCGACATTTTCTGCCGGGTTCGGCCAAGGCCTGAGGCGATGTGTGGCCGAAGCCGATGGGGCTGGAGCAGCGAGCGACGTAGGTCGTGAGTTGGCGGAGCCGGGTCGGTGTCAACGGAGCGGTTGACGGTCGGCTTCATCGCGGGGACACGTGCCCCTGAGGATGCCGTGGAACTGTGCTTCGACCTGTGCACGGGATGGTGCCTGCCGGTGAGGCATCACCAGAACAGGTCATAGGTTCGGCGATCCCGTAAATCATCGTAAATGGCACGTAGCCACGGCTGACGTACTTCCGGCAGCCGTTCCAGCGTGCCGAGGAACACGTACCGGTCATGATGGAACAGCCTGCTCGGCAGCAGGGGTAGAGGGTCATCGCGGTAGACGCCCTCGGGCAGCCTTCGCATGGCGGGTAGAAGCCGCCGACTGTCGTTGAAGGCCAAGTACATCCACACATCGGCGGCTAGCGGCACCACTGCCTCCGCGTCGGATGCCCATATCTCACCGGTCTGCGGGTGAAGCGGGACCAGTTCGATGTCTGCCACTGTGGAAGATAAGCCCGGTCCAGCGAGAGCCAGACTCTTCGCCGGCGGTTCCGGAGGAAGCAGGGTGTCGAGCGCTCGGCGGAACACGTCGGCCAGGAGTCCATCGGGGACGGTCACCCGCACTCCCTCCGACACCGCCAACAGATGGGCCAGGGCCACTGCAGTTGCCGCTTCCCAGACCGGGCTCCACCACCCTTGGGATTCGAGTGGTGGTCTTTCCGGCAGCACCTTCTGTAGTTCCTCCCAGCCGAGTACCGGACGGGGCGCGTCGACGACAATTGGGCGTACGGCCTGCGGCTCCAGCCACACCACCTGCCAAAGCGCGCAGTCGTCCACTCGAGTGGCCACAGCGCGCCCGCACTGTGCACATGCCAGGTTCGGGCCGTCCCGGCCGTCGAGGCCTATGCAATAGCCGTCGCATTGGTCGGGAATCCAAACGGTGCCGCGGATATCGCCCGGAGCTACGCTGACGGTTCCCGTCGGTCCATATGACAGGGAGTGCACCGGCGCATACACACCGCGGGAGGCTGCTTCCTCTTCCCCGACTTCCTCCCATGACCGGAACGGCGGCCCGGAGGGCCATGGGTTCAGCGCGTAAGTCCCGGACTCCATGAGCACGGGGAGCAACTCATGGAAGACGGACTGATAGGTGTGGGCGGGGAGCGCAATCTGCGACAGCGGCGCCGTCAACTCTGCACCACAGTCCGCGCACGTGAAAACAACCAGATGTCCTCCCACGCTGCTCTGCTGTTTCTAGATCATCCTGCCCTAAGCTCAATTCTGGCGCGTGGCAATGGGGACTTATGAAGCGAACGGGCCGCTGTCCGTGGATCCCTCCACGGTGTCACCGGCGGCGGGTTGGGATCCCGCCCCGAGCGATTTTCCGCGTATTCGCCGTACAGGGTGATCTGCCGGGGTCAGGGGCTGATGCGGTACGGGCGCATCATCTCGTTGTCCTCGTGTTCCAGTAGGTGGCAGTGCCAGACGAACAGGCCTGGCCGGTCGAATAGGGCGACGATTCGCGTGGTCTCGTTGGGATAGGCGATGACGGTGTCCTTCGACCCGGTCTCCCAGCGTTCCGGGGGACGTGGGGCTCCGCCGAACGGCTGGCGGTCGGCGACTCTGAACTCCACCTCGTGGACGTGGATCGGATGCGCGTCCGTGGTGAAGTTGTGGAACTCCCAGGTCTCCACCGCGCCCACCCGGGGGTTCTCGGTCACCGGGTCGGACCACATCTGCGCTTTGACGGCCCCCTCGGCCGTACCGAGGAACAGCGCGGAGGATCCACCGCCGGGAATGGCCGACGACATGCGCTCGATCAGCGCGAGTTTCCGTGTTCGGGTGGGTGTGCCTATCGGCCGTACAGGCGGCAGGTCGAGCCGGTCGGGGGGAACGGTCGTGTCCTGTCCGGTCAGTCGGCCCACGGTGAACTTCATGACCTGGCCTGTGGTGGCGGGGTCGGCGTACCCGGCGGTGGAGCTGAACGCCCCGTCGGGAGCCTCGTTGATCAGGTAGAGCGGGGTGCCTTCCCGTACGCCGGTGAAGTCGACGATCACATCGGCTCGCTCGGCCGGCGCCAGCAGGAGGGTGTCGAGCTCCACCGGGGCCGTCAGGAAGCCGCCGTCCGAGCCGATCTGCCAGAACGGCAGCGCCGCGGGCACCGGGCGTTTCCCGTGCGGGTTCGTCACCAGCTTGAGTGTGAGGAAGCGGGAGTTGCAGCCGTTGAGGAACCGTAGCCGGAAGCGGCGGGGTTCCACGGTGAGGACCGGCCAGGTGCGGCCGTTCACCATCATGGCGGTGCCGAAGAACTCGGGGTTCCAGATGGGCGGCACGTCGCTGCGTGGGATGTACGGCCCGGCGAAGCGGTCGAAGGCCATGCGGCTGTCCGGGTAGGCGAGCGAGCCGTCCGCGGCGAACGACCGATCCTGGATGACGACGGGTATTTCGTAGTATTTCGTGCCTTGCGGGTCGCCGAACGCCGGTGTCGGCCCGGGCAACACGCCGGCAGGGAGGTCGTCGGCGCCGCCGCGCAGCAGGTAGAAGCCGGCCAGCCCCGCATACACGTTGAGCCTGGTGATCCCCAGGGTGTGATCGTGGTACCACATGGTGGTGGCGCGCTGGTTGTTCTCGTAGCGGAACACCGCGGCGCCCAGCCTCCAGGAGACGCCGTACTGGGTTGTGAACATCTCCGCGAAATCTGAGTATTTCGACCCTTTTGTCGCATAGCCCACAGGGATGTCGCGCGCGGCAGGCAGGTACCAGGCCTCGGGGAAGCCGTCGCTGTGCTCCGCGCTCCGCCCGCCGTGCAGGTGGGTGACGATCGGGACCGGCCCGCGATAGCTGCCCGGGGTGGTGGGGAACGAGGGGCGTGAGTCCCGTTTGGCGCGTCCCCCGCCGGGGTTGGCCCAGTGCAGCGTCGGATCCACGGGAAGCAGGTGGGGCAGGGCGTCACCGTTCTTGTCGAGGAGTTCGTTTACCCAGGTGACCTGGACGGGGCGGCCGAATCTCGCCTCCAGGGTGGGGCCGGGCGTCCCGAAGATCCCCTTGGATCCGTAGCCCCAGACCGTGGTCGGCGGGTTGCCGGGCGGCAGGATCTGCTGCCGGAACCGCCGGATGCCGACGACGTAGCGGTCCACCGCTTCGCCCGCCGAGGAGGAGGCGGGCATCACCGGTGGAACCGCCAGCGGTGTGACGTATTTGTCGATGGACGCCGGATTCAGCATGCCGCCGGGCACTTCTCCAGACCGCGATGCCGCGGCGCCGCCAAGGAGCAGCACCCCGCCCGCACTGGCCTTCAGAAGATTCCGTCTCGTGATCACGCAACCCCCGATGGTGACCATATGGACCTGGTTACCCTGCTTCTACCCATCCCCGCAGGTCAATCCGGTTCCTTCGGTGAGATCTATGCGGCAGGGGGTGCTGAGAGTTCGCCGATCGGTGGGTTGAGCCGGGCAAAGCCCTCTTGACGCTGGTAGGGGAAGTACGGGTAGGGGGCCGTCTTTCTGCTTGCCGTATCGAGTTTCGCCATCTGCTCAGAGGTGAGGGTCCAGCCGACGGCGCCGAGGTTCTGGCGGAGTTGCTCCTCATTGCGGGCGCCGGCGGCCCTTGATCGCTGAGCCCAGTACCTCTTCGGAAGCGCCGTTGGAGTAGACGTCGGCCGTGTCGAACATCGTGACCCCGGCGTCGAGGCAGATGTCCACGAGGTGGCGCGCTTCCCGTGCTTGGGTGTTTCCCCAGGCGCCAAAGAGCGGTCCTTGGCCGCCGAAGGTGCCGGCGCCAAAGCTCAGCGCGGGAACCATGAGTCCGGAAGCGCCCAATCGCCGGTATTCCATGGTGGATCCCCCTTCACCCGCGGGGCGGGTTAACGGTTCTAGAGTTTCATTAACATGGATGAGCATAATGGATGCAGGCAGGTTAACGGAACAGGAGTCCCATTATGGAGCTGAGTCCCGGGACCATCCGCCCTGGAGGTCGTACGGCACGGGTGCGGGCAGCCGTACTCCAGGCGGCTGGGGACGCTTTGGCGGAGGCCGGCTTCGCCCAGCTGGACCTTGCCGACGTCGCCCGCCGCGCCGACGTGGGGAAGACGACCGTCTACCGGCGGTGGGGTACGGTGACCGGGCTTGTGGCCGACCTGCTGACGGACATGGCCGAGCAGTCGCTGCCCCGCACCGAGACGGGCTCGCTCCTCGGCGACCTCAAGGCCAATGCCCGGCTCGTGCAGCGGACCTTGGCCGACCCGCGGCAGGGGGCGCTGTTCAAAGCGTTGATCGCAGCCGCCACCTGTGACGCGAAGACGGCCGAGGCCCTCCGCCGCTTCTACGCGATCCGGATCCGGGAGTGGGCGCCGTGCGTGCGGCAGGCCGTCGATCGGGGCGAGGCACCGGCGGGCACCGACCCGCACGAGGTGATCCGTGCCGTCTCCGCCCCTCTCTACTATCGCCTGCTGGCCGATGGCGGACTCCTCGACAAGGCCGCCGCGGATCGGGCCGCCGAGGCCGCTGTGGCCGCGGTACGTGCGGGAGCGTTCCTGCGGGACGGGCGAGATCCCGGCTCCGCCCGTTCCGGCGCGGTGTGACCTCGCTGTTCCGGGCCGGTCGGTGCGCCACTGCCGACCGGGCGGGGTCAGGTGTACGGCTGGTGCGGCAGGCGACCGGGATGCCCCAGGCCGTACGCCGACACCTGATCTCTTCAGCCGGTCATCGGCGGGCCGGGGGCGTGAACCATGCGTTGACTGCTGCCGATAGGCCCTCGGCGCCGGCCCAGGCCACATAGCCGTCCGGGCGGATCAGCAGGGTGTCGGCAGGCGGGTTGTCACACTCCGCTCTGACGAGGTCGATCCAGTCGCCGGCGTCGTCGTCGAGTACGGCGCCGCCCCCGAGATCGAGGAGTACGGGGCGGGCCCGGTGCATGAGCTCGGCCACGCGCTGCTCGCCGTTCTCCGTGGTCAGCGTGAGGTTAGGGACCAGGCGGCCGACCAGGGGATGGTCCGCTTCGCCGTACCGGCCGGGGCTGCGTAGCAGCTCGGCGAGGTGGCGGAGCGGCTGCTCGTAGGCGAAGATCTCGGCGAGGAGCGTGCGCAGGGCCTCGCCGTCCTCGCCGGATAGACGGTCGAGCAACGCTTGGGCGCGGGTCTGCATGAGGGTGCGTTCGGCCAGGGGCCGCCGTTCCTCCTCGTAGCTGTCCAGTAGGCTCTCGCTTCCTCGGCCGCCGAGGCACGCGGACAGTTTCCAGCCGAGGTTGATCGCGTCCGTCATGCCGACGTTGAGCGCCGAGCCGCCTGCCGGGAACAGGTGGGCGGCGTCGCCGGCCAGGAACACCCGGCCCGCACGGTACCGTTCGGCCAGCCGGGCTTGGGTCACCGTGCTCGACAGCCAGATCGGCTCACCCAGCGGCAGGTCCCGGCCGAGTACCCGGCGGACGGCCGTCTGGAAGTCGGCGAGCGTGACCGGCTCTGCGGGAGGGGTTCTCTCTTCGCGTACCCCGACGACCTGGACACCCGGTTGGAGCGAGGTCAGGAGCAGGCGCCCGGTGCGGGTGTGGTTCCAGCCCGGTTGCAGCCCGGCCATGTCGGGATGGTCGAAGACCCCGGTCGTCCGGGCGGTGGTGAAGTGGCCCAGCCACATCATCTCCTTGTCGGTCGTGCCGGGGAAGCCGATGCCGGCCAGTTCCCGGACCAGGCTGTGACCGCCGTCGCAGCCCACCGCGTAGCGGGCGCCGAGCCGGAAATCCGCCCCCTCAAGGAGCACTCGGGTCTCGTCCTGGGTGAGTGAAGTCAGCTCATGGCCCCACCGGATCTCCACGCCGAGCTCGGCGGCGCGCTCGCCCAGCAGCCGTTCCAGCCGGGGCTGCTGGATCAGCAGCATGCGGAGTTCGATGTCGTCCACTCCGGCGAAGCGCAGCGGGACCGGGCCGAAGGGGAATCCCGGCGGGGTACCGCAGAACGGACTGCCCGCGCTCAAGCGGTCGAGCAGCCCGCGGTACTCCAGCAGCTCGACGATGTGGCCGCCCAGCCCGTTGGCTCTGGGCAGTTCGCCGGGTTCGGTTCTCTTGTCCAGCACGATCGGACGGGCGCCGGTCAGGCTCAGTTCGCAGGCCAGCATGAGACCGACGGGCCCCGCTCCAATGATCACGATCTCTTCCATGGTTGTCAGGCTAGATTGACAAACGAAGCGCTGTCAATCTAGCCTGACACTGTGGAGCTGGAAGAACTGTCCGAACGCATCAGATCCAATGACCCCGCTCTGGGGCTTCGTGCCGTAGGGGCACTGCACCGGCTGGCCGAGCAGGTGGAGGCCGTCTCGGTCACGCTGGCCAGAGAGCAGGGGTGGACCTGGGAACAGATCGGTGACGCGCTCGGTGTGTCACGGCAGTCCGTGCACGCCAAGTATGGGAAGTGAGGAGCGCCATGTTCGGTGCGGAAAAGAGCCCGTTCGCGGTAGCGATCAAGGCGGCCGCCGAGGAGGCCAGGCAGCGCGGCGACCGCCGTATCGGGACCGAGCATCTCCTGCTCGGGCTGCTGCGCAACCCCGATTCCACCGGTGCCCGCGCGCTCGGCGTGGACTTGGCCGCCGCGCAGACCGCCCTTGCCGAGCTGGACAAGGCGGCACTGCGCGCGCTCGGGTTGAACGTCGGCGCGGTACCGCAGGCCAGACCGCGCAAGCACCCCGCGGTGTCGGCCACCACGCTCACCACCAGCGCCCGGGCCGCCATCACTCAGGCGATCAAGGTCACCAAACGGAAGGACAGAGACACCCAGGCGCCCGTTCAGGTCCTGCTGGCGCTGCTCGCCCAGCGGCGACCGGACCCGGTGGCGGACCTGCTCGATCACCTGGGCGTGGATCGCACCGCCGTACGGACGGAGATCGAGTCAGGCGGCGGCCACGCACGATGACGGGTACGCCGAAGGCCACGTGATCGCCACTGATCATCCGGACTTGGGGAGCGGCTTCGGAGGCGGGTCACGAGGGGGAGCGGCCGGTTGGTGTACGGCCCTGGGCCGCCCGAGCCGACGGGGTCGGCCCCACCCGGGACGGACGCCTGACCTCTGGGCGGATGAAAGTACACCGTGGGGAGCAGCTCTGCACCGTTTGGCAAGAGCTCCGGGCCGATCGCCGGGGATCACGCCCTGGAGGTGCTGACCGACCGCGAGCGCGAGGTGGTCGGGCTGGTCGCGCGGGGGCCGTCCAACGAGCAGATCGCCGAACGGCTGGTGATCAGCCCGCTCACCGCCAAGACCCACATCACCCGATCGCTTGCCAAACTGAACGTTCGCGACCGCGTCCAGCTCGTCATCCACGCCTACGAGACCGGTTTGGTCCGTACAGGCCGCGAGTGATCACCGTTGGCCGTACCATCCGTCTGCCGACCCACGGTCGGGATCGGTGGTTCCGGTTCCCGACCTCGATGGGCCGGGCCCGATGGCCGTAGATCGCCTCGAGAAGGGACCGTCGCTGTGTCATCCCGCGCAGATGCTCTGGAGTCCAAGGATCAACTCATCACCGTCTGGACCGCTCTGGTGCAAGACCGAGGCGGGGAGGTCAGCATGGACGACGGTGTCAGCCGCATGTGGGCCGACAGCGCCTTCGGGTTCTGGAACACCGTGACCCTGACCGGTGCGGACATCGCGTCGGAAGCCCTCGGCGACCAGCTCCGGCGGGCCGCGTCCTTCATGAGGTCCAAGTCGCGGCCCGGATACCTATGGATCTTCGAGGAGCTGCTGAGCCCCCAGGCGAGAGAGGGCCTGTTCCGTCATGCCGCCACGGCCGGGCTGGAACTGGCGTTCTCAGGCCGCGGTATGGCCGGCGACTTGTCCATCCCCGAGCCGTTTCATCCGGAACTGGAGTTCCGGCGTGTGGAGACCGACGAGCAGCTCACGGTCTACGGCGACATCAACGCGCGTGCCTACGGCATGCCGCCCGAGGCGGGCAGGGACGCCCTGGCCGGCTCCGGACTCTGGCGCAGCGATATCCACGCCTACCTCGGATATCGCGACGGGCGGCCGGTGACCTGCGCGGCCACCATCGCCGGCCCTGATTCGATCTTCCTGGCACTCGTCGCCACCCTGCCCGAGGAAATGCGCAGAGGGTACGGCGAAGCCGTCACCCGCAAGGCGATTCACGAAGGCGCCAAGCGGTCCGGGCACCGGCGTCTGGTCCTGCACGCCACGCAGGCCGGGCAGCCCGTGTACGAACGCATCGGCTGCCACGCCAACACACCTATCCACTTCCTCCAGCTCGCCCAGGCCTGACCGGAGCACATCGGCCGCACCGGGCCGGTTAGGGCGATGCTCGTCAGGGAAAGCGAACGCGCACGGTGAGGCCGCCCCCGGGGTTGGCCTCGGCGGTGACGGCGGCGCCGTGGGCTCGGGCGATGGAGGCGACGATGGACAGGCCGAGCCCGGAGCCCTCGCCCGCCGTGTGCCGGCGTTCATGGAGGCGGCGGAACGGCTCGAAGAGCAGTGGGGCCTGGTCGGCGGGCACGGGCGACCCGGTGTTGACGATGGTGAGCATACGGTCCGGGGCGGTGAGGGTCATCCGTACGGTGCCGCCCCGCTCGTTGTAGTGCAGGGCGTTGCCGAGCAGGTTGCGGACGAGGTGGGCGAGCAGCACCGGGTCGCCCTCGACGGTCGTCGGCGCGGCCGTGATCTCGACCGAGACGCCGCGTTCTTTCGCCTCGTCGGCAAGTTCGGCGGCCACGTTCGTCGCGGTCCGGTCCAGCGCGACCGGTTCGGGTCGCTCCAGTCCCTCGTCGGTGGCGGCGAGCAGCAGCAGCGACTCGATGAGGTGCCGGCTGTGGTCGGCGACCTCGATGAGCTTGCCGCGGATCCACCGCACCTGTTCGGGGTCCGGGTCGAGCAGGCCGATGTCGGCCGCCGCCCGCTGGACGGCGAGCGGGGTCCGCAGTTCGTGTGCGGCGTTGGCGGCGAACCTTCGCTGGGCGGTGACCAGTTGCTCGATCCGGTCCAGCATCTGGTCGAAGGTGTCGGCCAGTTCCTTCAGCTCGCCGGGCGGGCTCTTCAGGCCGATGCGCTGGTGGAGGTTCTCGCCGGAGAGCTTTCTGGCGGTGGCGGTGATCACGCCGACCGGGCGCAGCACGCGGCCCGCCATCCACCAGGCCAGCAGCACTGAGAATGCGGCGAAGACGGCGAGTGCGATGCCGGAGACGGTGAGCAGGCGGCTGAGCGTGGCGTCTGCGGCGGCCCAGACCATCATGGTCTGGGCGTACTTTCCGGCCTGGTCCAAGGGGATCAGGTTGCCGGGGCGGGGTTCGGTCGTGAGCGGGACGAACCGGATGTCCGAGTGCACGCCCGAGAAGGCGCTGCCGATGCGGTTGTCGAGCCCGTCCTGGACGAAGGAGTAGATGACCGCGACGAGCACGAACGCCGCGCCGAGCAGCAGGCTGCCGTACAGGACGGTGAGGCGGGCACGCTCGGTGGCGGGGCGCAGCCGGCGGATCATTCGCCTGCCTCCGGATCGGCCGGGGGTCGCTCGCCGTCCTCCGGCTCGGCCGGGGTGGCGGCGATGCGGTAGCCGGCGCCGGAGACGGTCTCCACGACCGGCGGGTCGCCGAGTTTGGCCCGCAACCGGCTGAGTGCGACCCGTACCGGATTGGTGTTGTAACCCGCGTACTCCTCCCACACCTGCTCGATGAGGTCCTCGCCGCTGACCACCGCGCCGTCGGCCCGCATCAGGGTCTCCAGGACGGCGAACTCCTTGCGGGTGAGCGTGAGCCTGCGGCCGTGCCGTTCGGCTTGGCGGCGTGCGGTGTCGAGGACGATTCCGGCCCGCTCGATGACCGGGGGGAGCGCCGGTCTGGCACGCCGGCCGAGCGCGAGGACCCTGGCCAGGAGCTCGTCGTACGCGAACGGCTTGGTGAGGTAGTCGTCGGCACCGAGGCCCAGGCCCGCGACCCGGTCGGGGACGGTGGTGGCGGCGGTGAGCATCAGGACGCGGGTGAGCAGGCCGTCGGCTACCAGTCGGCGGAGGACTTCGTCGCCGTGCAGGCCCGGTAGATCGCGGTCGAGCACGAGAACGTCGTAATCACCGAGCTGCGCCTTGCGCAGCCCACTGAGGCCGTCGAGGGCGATGTCCACTGTGATCGCGTCACGGCGCAGACCCATGGCGATCATCGTGGCCAGGAACTCCTCGTCTTCCACCACCAGTACGCGCATGTCATATGTCTACCTGAAGCGGACATTTCGCCGTTGTTACGCAGGCATGCGCGCCTGGGCCGACAGCGGCCCGCACCAGGGCTCGGACCGGCTGTAAGAGAAACGAAACAGCCCCCTCTGCGACTCTCTCACCAGCTGCGATCACGCGGTGCCGACACTGCGCCCGCCGTCGTGCACCCCTGTCCGTGAGGAGAAACACAATGAGGAACCACAGGCTCCCCCTGATCCTGGCGTCCGGTCTCGCCGCCCTGGCCATGTTCATCACCGGCTGCGCCCAATCGTCTGGATCGGACGGAGGGGCGAAGGGGACGGTCACGACGGACGGTAACGGAGCGGGCGACAGTGAGGCCATCGACAGTGCGGCTGTCGACAAGGCGCAGGCACGGCGTTCCTGCCTGCGAAGCAAGGGTATGGACGTGCCCGACCCGAAGCCGGGCACGAATCCGAACGCCGAACTGCTCATGCCGCCCGCAGACGCCTCTCCGGAAAAGTGGCAGAAGGCGCTCAATGAGTGCAGCGGCGCAGGCAGCGGGGGTCAGAGCGACCCAAGCGGCCAGCAGTCGCTGGACCAGCAGGTCAAGATCGCGGAGTGTGTGCGCGCGAAGGGCTTCGACATGCCCGACCCCGAGCCGGGACCGGCGGGGATGACCGGCCAGTTCATGATCCCGCAGGGGGCCGACCCGGAGAAGTTCATGAAGGCGCTGAACGAGTGCGCCGCATGAGGGGCCGCACCATAGCCGTCACCGTGGCGGCGGTCGCGGCCGTGGCGGGTGGCGGCTTCGCCGTCACGAGCCTGGCCGACCGGTCGGACGCCATGGACTCCGGGCAGCGGCAGACCGGGCTGCCATCGGCCACCGCGCCGATCGTTGACGGCGATCTGGTCAGCAGCGCCAGCGTGGACGGCACCCTCGGCTACAACAAGCAGAGCAAGGTCAACTCGGGTGCGGCGGGCACGGTGACCTGGATCAGTGTCGCCGGTGCCAAGATCAGGCGAAACGGCCGGCTCTACGCCGTCGACGGCAGGAGCGTACGGCTGATGTATGGAACCGAGCCCATGTACCGGTCGCTCAGAAACGGGAACTCGGGCAACGACGTCCGGCAGCTGAAGCGGAACCTGCGGGCGCTCGGGTACGGCGGCGGCCTCGTCGCCGACAACAAGTTCACGCCCGGCACGGCCGACGCGGTCAAGCGGTGGCAGCGGGCGCACGGGCTGAAGGCGACCGGCGAGACCGGTCCCGACCAGATCGCGTTCGCGCCCGGTGCGGTGCGGGTGCAGAGCGCGGACGCGGCCGTCGGCGACCGGACCGCGCCCGGGCAGCGGTTGCTCACCACCACCGGCTCGGCCCGGGTCGTACGGTTGCAGGTGAAGGTGGCGCAGGCGGTGCTGGCCAAGGTCGGCGTGAAAGTGCGGGTGCAGCTGCCGGACGGAACCGCGACCGGCGGCACCGTCTCCTCGGTCGGGTCCACCGCGAAGGCCGGTAGCGACCCCAACGACAGGACTCCCCGGATCGCCGTCGTGGTCACGTTCGATGACCCCGGCAAGGTCAAGGGCTTCGACAAGTCGCCCGCCACGGTGCGGCTCAAGGGTGAGACCCGCAAGAACGTACTGAGTGTGCCGGTCGGGGCGCTGCTCGCGCTGGACGACGGTTCGTTCGGGGTGCAGGTCGTCGAGAACGGCAAGGCCCGCGAGGTGAAGGTGAAGCTCGGCATGTTCGCGCAGGGCCGGGTGGAGATCTCCGGCGACGGGCTGCGGGGCGGCATGCGGGTCGGGGTGCCGTCGGTATGAGCACCGTCATCCGAATCGCGCCGCCGGTGGTCGAACTCGCCGGTGTCACCAAGGAGTACCCCGGCGGCGTCGCCGCGCTGCGCGGGGTGGACCTGACCGTCGAGCGGGGTGAACTCCTCGCGATCGTCGGGCCTTCGGGGTCGGGCAAGTCCACGCTGCTCCACATCGTCGGCACCCTCGACCTGCCGACGGCGGGGTCCGTGCGGATCGCGGGGTACGACGCTGCTGCGCTCGGCGACCGCAAGCTCTCCGCGCTGCGGGCCCAGCACATCGGGTTCGTCTTCCAGGCGTTCCACCTGGTGCCCGGCATGAGTGCCCAGGACAACGTGGCCGAGGGGCTGCTGTACTCCGGGCTGCCGCGCGCCGAACGCCGCAGGAGGGCGGGTGACGCACTCGAACGGGTGGGGCTCGGCGAGCGGTTGAAGCACCGGCCGCACGAGCTGTCCGGCGGGCAGAAACAGCGGGTCGCCATCGCGAGGGCGGTTGTCGGCGAGCCCGATCTGCTGCTCGCGGACGAGCCGACGGGTGCGCTCGACTCGGCGTCCGGCGAGGCCGTGATGGAGCTGCTCCATGAACTCAACAAAGAGGGCGCCACCATCGCCGTCATCACCCACGACACGGAGATCTCCGAGATGCTGCCCCGCCAGGTCAGGATCCGCGACGGCCTGGTCGTCGAGGACGTCGGCAACCCCGTGGCGGCTTCCCTCTCGATGGGGGACGCCCGGTGAGCGGGCGGCGGCCGGCCCTGAAGCCGGCCCGGCTGACTCCCCGGGACGTGCTGCACACCGGCTCGGCCGGGATGCGAAACCGCCCGATGCGAGTGGTGCTGTCCGCCCTGGGCATCGCGATCGGCATCGCCACGATGATCGCGGTGGTGGGCATCTCCGCGTCCAGCAAAGAGCAGCTCCTTCAGGAACTCGACAGGCTGGGTACCAACATGCTCGTCATCACCGCGGGCGAGGACCTCCTGACGGGGAAGAAGGTGCCGCTGGCCAAGGACGCGGCGGGCCGGGTGGCGCGGATCGACGGCGTGGAACACGTCGGCGCCACCGGCCTGCTCCCCTTTTCGGTACGGCGTTCGGACAAGATCTCCGACGACATCACCGGCGGCATCGCCGTCCAGGCCGCGAGCGAGGACCTCCTCACCACCCTGCGGGCCCGCATGATGAGCGGCACCTGGCTGAACGGCGCCACCGGCAAGTACCCGTCCGTCGTCCTGGGCGATGTGGCCGCCAAGCGTCTAGGCATCACCGCGGCGGGCCAGCAGGTCTACATCAATGGGCAGTACTTCACCGTGCTCGGCATCATCGGCCCGTTGCCGCTGGCCCCCGACATCGCCCGCTCCGCGCTGGTCGGCTGGGACGTGGCCCGCTCCCAGCTCGGCTTCGACGGCCGCCCCACGACCGTCTACGAGCGCTCCGCCGACGCGCGGGTCGACGCCGTCCACGCCCTGATTCCGCGCTCGGTCGACCCGCAGACCCCGCGCAACGTCAACGTCAGCGACCCCTCGTCCGGGCTCCAGGCCAAGGCCGCCGTGGAGGGGGCCTTCAGCAACCTGCTGCTCGGTCTTGGGGGAGTGGCTCTTCTGGTGGGCGGCGTGGGTGTCGCCAACACCATGATCATCTCGGTTCTCGAGCGTCGTTACGAGATCGGGCTCAGGCGCTCGATCGGCGCCACCCGTGGCCAGATAAGGATCCAGTTCATCACCGAGTCGCTGCTGCTGTCCGGGCTCGGCGGCGCCGCCGGCATCGTCCTGGGCGCCGTCGCCACCGGCGTCTACGCGGCGAGCAGCGGCATCCCCTGGGTGATCCCGCTGTGGGCGGTCGGCGGGGGCTTGGCCGCCACGCTCGTCATCGGCACGGTGGCCGGCCTCTATCCCGCGGTCCGCGCTTCCCGCCTCTCCCCAACCCTGGCGCTGCACGCGAGCTGACCGGCCGCGCCCCGAGGCGTCCGCGCGTATTTCCTCCAAAGCCCGCATACGCGCGGCCCCTCCGGGCCAACGGAGTCCCTGCCCCCGAGCTTGCCCGCAAAGCTGGCCATCACCTCGGGCAAGAACCAGAGTAGGTGGCCCTCTTGCCGTAACAGCAGGGAAACAGGGGCGGCGGGTGCATTGTCCTCGCCCGGCTGGGCGCAATCCTAGGGGCGCCGAAGACCCTGGGAAGAAGGCTCACCCTTGTGAGCAGAGACGAACCAGGTCCAGCTCGTCAGCCTCGCCTACGAGAGCGGCCTGATCCGTCCAGGCCGCGAGTGGCCGCCTGCGGCCGTACCTTCCGGTTATGCCGTGGTGTAGGTGTGTGTACGGCCGTACGGTGTGACGCCTCGTCAGCTGCGGGAGCGCGGAGAGGTGGGCGGCTTGATCCGGACCCGCTCCTCCTCGGGGCGGCTCTCGATGTCGCCCAGCTGCTCGCGGAGCGTCTGCCGCAGGTCGTCGTAGTCCTCGAAGTAGTAGTCGTTGAAGAGGGTGTAGCCGGTCCACATCAGGTTCGCGCACACGCGTGCCGGTACTCTGCCCGTCGCCGCGCCCATGCCGACCAGCGCCACCGACCCGATGCTGTCCGCCTCCAGCGCGTTCTGCATGTGGATGGCCTGGAAAGCGGCGGCGCACGCCAGAGCCACGTTCAGCGTTTGGCTCACGTTCTCCGCCGACTCCACCATGGTCGGGGTCGAGATCAGGAACTTCGGGTTGGTCGCCCCGGACGGCACGCACACGGCACTTCCCACCGGCATCGATCCCCCGAACCGAGCGCCGATCGCCTGCTTGACGCGCAGCTGGATTCCGGCTCCCAAATGGCGCTTGACGACCGCGTCGACGCCGCCGTTCATGTCTCCACCGGAGTTGGTCGGGCTGACCCAGGCGTCGACGTGCTGGTCGAGGATCGACCCCTTGAGGATCTCAATCTCGGGGGTGTCGGCGAACGCCGCCCGCCAGGCCTGCACCACCCGCGCGTTGACGTCCACCAGTACTACCTTGCGCAGCGGCTTCACACGCTTGATGGCCATGGCTCACTCCAGTCGAGGGGAAGGGCGTTTTCGACAGTCCCGAAGGTAGCGGACGGCGCCGACAAACAGATCTTGGCGTGAGATCTATCGGCGATCTTGGCGGTTGCGCACATACCAACCCAGGGCTAGCCTGCCGTGAGTCTTCCGCGGATCAGATCTTGAAGTAGCCGATGCCTGCGGAAGGAGAGCCCACCTTTGCCGCCGGCCACGTCCGGCGTCGCATTCGTGCGGCATATTCCCGCCCCTGATCACCCGTGCCGTCGCCGGCACGGAGTACCCCCACCCGGGAGCCCCCGATGAGCGACACCAGCACCCCCACCCCGCCCGACCCGAACGACCCGCTGGCCTTGGCCGAACTGTTCAAGGGCGGCGGGGAGCCGTGGCTGCCGCTGCTGAAGCCGGTCATCGAGGCGCAGCCGGACGCGGCCACCTTCATCGGCCCGGGCCGCAGCCCGCAGGTCGTACCCGTCCGGGAACTCACCTTCCAGGCGCTCAAGCCCAACCCGCCGCACAAGTGGAAAGTGGTCGTTTTCGGCCAGAACCCCTACCCCAGGGCCGAGAGCGCCACCGGCATCGCCATGTTCGACAACACCTTCCACGACTGGAAGGACAGCCAGTTCGGCCGGGTCGTCTCCATCCGCTGCATCATCAAGGCGGCGGCGATGTGGAAGCACGGCATCCCCAAGAAGACCCCGATCGCCGACATCCGCAAACTGCTGAAAGAGCACGAAACCGTACAGCCGCCGGAGTGGTTCCAGGCGATGCTCACCCAGGGTGTGCTGCTGCTCAACGCGGCGCTCACCGCCAGTGGCGACGGGGCGATGGCCACCGACCGGCACACCGCGTTCTGGCGGCCGGTCGTCGAGGCGCTCATCGAGGAGATCCTGAGTGCCAAGCAGAACGCCGACGTGGAAGACCGGGGTGTGGTCTTCGCCTGGTGGGGGGCACACGCCCGGAGCCTGAAGTCGCTGGTGCTCCGGCTTCAGAAGAAGTACCCCGACGTGGAGGTCCGGCACATCGACCACCCCAACCCGGCGGCGCAGGGCGACATCTTCTGCGACGGGAACCACTTCGCCGACGTGAACATGGCGCTCAACGCGCTGGGAGCCGACGAGATCGACTGGCTGCCGAGCAAGGGGTGGGACGAGCTCGCGGCGCAAGCCGACGGGGCGGACTCGGGCACGGCCGAGCGGATGCGGGCGTTCATCGCCTCGACGATGGAGTTGCACCAGCTCTACCTCGAACGACTTGCCAGCGTCAAGGACGAGGGGCTGGTCCTTCCCGCGATCAGCGGCGTGTTCGACACCCCGTTCATGGACTTCCGCGAGGCCGTCGCCCCGGTGGCCAAGCTGCTGTCGGGCCTCGACTGGTACGTGGAGAAGTCCCACGTGTTCGGCAACAAGCAGGCGGGCAACCTGTCCGCCGACGAGGTCGCGGCTCTCTACCTCTACACCTGTGAGTCGGCGTTCTATCGGCAGATCAACGCCACCCTCCGCGACCCGGACCGCACCAAGATCGTCCCCTACTTCGCCTATTTGCGACTCCTGTTCTCGGCCGTGTCGCGGCTGCCGGTCCGCACGGAGCCGCTGTGGCGCGGGGTGCCGCTGGACATGCGGGCGCAGTACCCCCTCGGCCGTACCGTGACCTGGTGGGGCGTGTCCTCGTGTACGTCGGAGCTCGGCGTGGCCAAGGCGTTCCTCGGCAGCCGCGGCAAGCGGACGCTCTTCGAGGTGCTGCCCAAGCGGGCCGTGGGCATCCGGAGCTTCTCCGCCTTCACCGGCGAGGAGGAGTTCATCCTCGCCCCCGGCACCCAGCTCAAGGTGACCGACGTGAAGACCGAGCGCGGCGGCCTGTGCACCGTCCAGCTCACCGAACTGGACGAGCAGTACCTGGTGGCGTGACGTCCTTTACGGCGTGCGCCTGTCGGCGCACGTGACATCCGTCCTGGGAACAAGGCCCGGGTCCGGCTCCAACTTCCGGACCTGGGCCTAAGCGGCTACGGCGTCCACAGGCAGAACGGGTGTCCGGCGGGGTCGAGGTAGACCCGTACGTCGTCTTGGGGCTGGTACTCGGCGAGCGTCGCCCCAGCCGCGAGCGCGTGGGCTCCGGCGGTGTCGAGGTCGCCCACCTCGATGTCCAGGTGCATCATCATCTGCTGGTCCCCGGGGCCGGCGGGCCAGGTCGGCCTGACGTAGGCCGGGTCGGTCTGAAACGACAGCCCGGCTCCTCCGCCGGGCGCGCGGAGCGCCACCCAGTCGGGTTCGTCCATCCTTCTCGCCCAGCCGAGCAGCCGCTGGTAGAAAGCCGCCAGCTCACAGGCGTCGGGTGCGCTGAGCACCGTCGCCGTCAGCGTCATCTGCGGTGCTTCGGCCATGCTCTCTCCCCAGCTGGGCTGAACCTGGTGTTACCGGTCGGCTGTTTGTCGGTTCCCCCTGATATCGATGATCTTCACACATTCCCGATGATTGCGGAGCCGCGTGATGGCAACGGTCACCTTCAGGGACGAGACGGCGGTGGGGAAGCCGATCGAGGAGTTCACCGTGCCCGATCTGCCGGAGAGTATTTCGGCACGGGAGCTGGTACGGCTGCGCGTCCGCGAGGAGGTGGCCCGCTACAACGCCGATCCCACGGCCCGGTTCACCGGCCTGGTCCGTCCCGTGGACGCCGAGGTGGAGTTGAACGGCTACCGGATTGGCGACCGGCGGCGCATCGACTGGGAGAAACAGACGGACGCCGCCGAGCGGGCCTTCCGGCGCAACGGGTTTATGCTGCTCGTGGGCGAGCGCCAGATCGAGGATCTGTCCGAGACGATCGATCTGACCGCCGACCCTGTCGTGTCGTTCATCAAGCTCGTCCCGCTGGTCGGCGGCTGACATGAAAGAGATCGACGAGGAAGGCAGCGCCTACGCTCACCTGCTGCACCAGGGAGATGACAGGGAGGCGTACCGCCGCCTTGACGTGCTCTTCGAACGAGGGCTGCCACCCGGGCCGGACACCGACTGGCGGTTGTACGGGCACTGGGCGCAGCTGAAGCTGAGCCTGGGGAAGGAAGGCGGGCATGAGCACGATGAGCGAATCCTGCGACTGATCCGCTCGGTGGCCGAACTCGACATCGACTGGGCACGCGAGGACGTGAGTGATCTCGTGTGGCGGGCGCAGGCACTGGTCCTATGCGGCCACACCCGCTATGAGGAGGTCTTCCGGCTCCCGCTCGCGGCGGCGCGCCGCTTGGGCTTCCAGGAGCGCCGCGAGGTCCTCGAATGGCTGAAGGAGAAGCCGCTGAATCCCCACTTCCGGATGCCGGCGTGGGATGCGCGGGCCGGCCAGGTGCGGGAGGCGCTGGCCGGGCAGCTGGACGAGCTGTTCACGGAACCGGCCGAGCACGGCCCGGCCGGTGCGGTGCGGAGCGTGATCTGGGAGTGCGACCCCTTCGCGCGGATGCTGGCCGAGGAGTACGGCCCGCGCCTGGCCGCACCCGAGGTTCTGCCGTTGCTGCGTCACTGGAACACCGCCCGGTCCACCAAGCCGAGCGGAAAATGGCTCCGGACCGCCGGCACGCTGCTCACGCCTGACGTGGTTGCTCTGGTCCGGGAGATCCTCACCCGGCTGAAGGCCTACCGGGAGCGGAAGATCAGCCGGCGCGACAACCACGGTCACGAGTGGACGGAAACCGTCTTCCTACACGCGCGCACCATCATTCCGGTACGCGGCATGATCTGGACGTGTGAGGTGATCGAAGATCGGTGGGTGCCCTCGCTCCTCGGCGATGTCGCGTTGACCTGCGGCACGGGAAGCAATGGGATGGGCTCGACGTGCCGCAGCGAGACGGTCACCAATGCCGCCGTCGGAGTCCTGGCCCGCCGTGGCGGGCTGGAGGCGATCGTGCCGCTGGCCCGGGTCCAGGCAAAGGTCCGCGCGAGGTCCGTGCTGGCCAACGTGGCACGCACGTTGGACGCGGTGGCCACCGAGGCCGGGCTGACCCGCGATCAGCTGCTGGACCGGACTGTGCCGGCTTTCGGTTTGGGCCCCGACGGGGTGCGTGAGGAGAAGATCGGCGATTATCGGGTACGGCTGAGCGCCGACGGTCCTGCACTGCGGTTTCTCAACACGTCGGGCAAGGCCGTCAAGTCGGCTCCACAGGCGATCCGCAAGGACCCGGCGCTGGCCGAGCTCAAGATCACGCTGAAGGAGCTCAGACAGACACTCGCGGCCGAGCGGTTCCGGCTGGAGCAGGCGTTGATCAAAGAGCGCACCTGGAGCTGGCAGGAGGTGACCGAGTACTTCCTCGACCACCCGGTCACCGGCCTGTACGCCCGTGCCCTGGTCTGGCAGGTTTCGCCGGGCCCGGCCGGGCTGCCGTTCAGGACCGAGTCGGGCTGGGAGCTCGCCGACCCGCAGGGCCAGCGCACCCGGCCTGACCCTGACGCCCGGGTCGGGTTCTGGCACCCGATCCACGCGAGCGCGGACGAGGTGCGGGACTGGCGCGACCATCTGCTGGAACACGGCGTACGCCAGCCGTACAAGCAGGTCTTCCGCGAGGTCTACCTGCTGACCCCCGCCGAGGAGCGGACCCGCACTTTCTCCAGCCGGTTCACCGGGCATGTGATGCGCTACGGACAGGCCAAGACACTACTGAACCAGCGCGGCTGGACGGGTCTGGCGATCGGCCACTGGGACTACGAGTGCGGCGGAGATCGAGGGGAGGCGCTCAGGGAGCTGTCCGGCTGGCGGGCACGATGGGGGATGCATGTCGCTTCGGACCCGGAGGCCGACGGCTGGGACACCGCCTCGCTCTGCGCCGGTGAACAGATCACCTTCTACCGGAACGGGCCGCAGGAGGTCTCCGGCCACGACATGGCGGGCAACCGGATCGCCCTGGAGGGCGTGCCCCTGACGGAGGTGCCGCCGCTGGTGCTGTCGGAGGTGCTGCGCGACGCCGACCTGGCCGTCGGCGTCGCCTCGGTCGGCCTCGACGCGCAGGCCGTCGGCGGGCACGAAGACTACTGGCACTCCTACGGGTTCGGCGAGCTGTCCGAGACCGCCCGGATGCGGCACGACGTGCTGGTCAGGCTCCTGCCCCGGTTGAAGATCGCCGATCGGGTGGAGCTGACCGACCGGTTCCTGCGCGTACGCGGGAACCTGCGGACCTACCGGATCCATCTGGGCTCCGGGAACATCCTGATGGAGCCCAACGACGCCTACCTGTGCATCGTGCCCGGCAACGATCGCGACGCCACGTCGGTCTTCCTGCCCTTCGAGGAGGACGGCGGCATACTGTCGATCATCCTGTCCAAGGCGTTCCTGCTCGTCGCCGACACGACGATCACCGACCCGTCGATCACCCGCCAGCTCGTCATGTGAACGGCCACCTGGACACCAGGTTGAGCACGTCGCAGGTCGGCGGATGAGCTTTGGTACGGCGGGGGCTGGCATCCCGCGAGGGGCAGGGGTGGCCCTTCCGGTGACGATCCTGTCGCCACAAGTCGATCACAAGTCGAACGCAAAGGTCCGCCGCGATGCTTGGTGACAGGAAGCGAGCCGTGTCGTAGGAGGCAATCGCGTTGAGATTCGTTTCACCACGATCTCGGGAGCGCGGACGCGACCAGGTCATGGCCGACCACTCACACCACGGGGACGAGAACGGCAAGGCGCGGTACCGGTACTCCACCGTGTCGTTCGCCGGCTGATCTCACCCGTCTCCGACTTGATCGCCGGCCGGTGCGGCGGCCGGCGATCAAGCTATCCGGCGCCACGGCCGTACCACGACAGGCTCCACCAGGAGCCGTTCTTCCTCGCGGTGAAGCCGCGACTTCCCTGATGCACCGGCGCGGGTCACCAGGCGGGAACCACACGGATCCTTCTTAAGGACCGGGGTCCCGAAGGTGCTCGCGGAGACCGGATCGGCGTACGGCCTTGGGCCCGTACCGCATCCCGTCGCCCGGGACGAAAGCGATTGTACGGTGCGATCCGGCTTGGTGACCTGGGGGTTTGCTGAAGGATTCGGGTGAACTGTCGGTGTGGGAGGGGTCGGTTCAGGCTCTTGCAGGCCCCTATTGTCAGGGCTACAATCAACTATTAGTAAAGTTTCCTAATGATAAAAGTGCCTGTTTCTTCGCATTCGGCGAGGCCGCCCCTGAACGCGTCGGCGGCCTTATCCGTCCATATGCCGGCCAAGCGGTGCCGACCTGATGTCGGCACGATCGGGCCCGGCGGATATACGCACCACTGGCTGCGGCCGATTCCGTCCGTGTAGGGCGGCCGCAGGCGTGCACGACCCCCCAACCCCCCACCCCCCGGAAGTGTGACGTGAGATTTCGTGTCCTCATCCTCGCGCTGATCGCCGTCCTCGCGACGGGCATGGGCGCCCCGGCGCCGGTCTACGCCGGTGCGCCGCAAGCGAGCGTCCAAGCGCTCGCGCCGGCCTGGGCCCCCTACACCGCCTACACCGCGGGCACCGTGGTCACCCACAACGGCGTCGATTACCAGTGCCTGCAGAGCCACACCTCCCTGCCCGGCTGGGAGCCCGACCGGGTCCCGGCCCTGTGGCGGGTCGCCGGGCCCGGTGACAACGTGGCACCCACGGTCCCGACCAACCTGCGCACCACCGGTACCACCTCCAGCAGCATCTCGCTGGCCTGGAACCCCTCCACCGACAACGTCGGTGTGACCGGCTACGAGGTGTACCGCGGCACGACCCTGGTGACCACCGCCACCGGCACCACCTACACCGACACGGGCCTGGCACCCTTGACCACCTACACCTACACCGTGCGCGCCCGCGACGCCGCCGGCAACCGTTCGGCCGCCAGCGCCTCGGCCTCCGGGACCACGCTGGGAGGCTCCGGTGTGCCCGGCCAGCCCGGTACGGCCTCGGCGACCACGACCACCAGCAGCATCAGCCTGACCTGGGGCCCGTCCAGCGGCACCGTGACCGGCTACCGCGTCTACGAGGGCACCGCGCAGCGCGCGCAGGTCACCGGGACCAGTGCCGTGATCTCCGGCCTCGGCGCCTGCGAGACGCACAACTACACGATCAAGGCCTACAACGCCTCCGGTGAGTCGGCGGGCCGTGACGTGAGCGCCACCACCGGCGGCAACTGTCCCAACCCGACCAAGCTGCCCGGCGCCCCGTACCTGTACATGGGCTGGGGCAACCCGCCCAACCCGGGCACGGTGATGGACGCGACCGGCATCAGGTCGTTCACGATGGCCTTCATCCTGGCCCAGGGCGGCTGCACCCCGGCCTGGGACGGCCAGCGTCCGCTGGGCGGCGGCACCGACGCCTCGGCGATCAACACGATCAAGTCCAAGGGCGGCAGCGTCGAGATCTCCTTCGGCGGCTGGAGCGGCAACAAGCTCGGTACGGCCTGCACCACCCCGCAGGCCTTCGCCCAGGCGGTCCAGCAGGTGATCAACGCGCACGGCCCGGCCGTGGTCGACTTCGACATCGAGAACTGGGACGAGCTGGAGAACTTCACCGTCCAGGACCGGATCCTCAACGCTTTGAAGATCGTCCGGCAGAACAACCCGAGCGTGAAGATCGTCGTCACCATCCCGACGTTCAAGACGGGCCTGAGCGCCTCGGGCGTCCGGCTGGTCACCCAGGCCAGGGCGCTGGCCGTCCCGATCGACAACTTCACGATCATGCCGTTCAACTTCGGCGGCACCAACATGTACCAGGACACGGTCAACGCCTCCGAGGGGCTGAAGAACACCCTGAAGAGCGTGTACGGCTGGACCGACGCCCAGGCCTACGCGCACATGGGCATCTCCGGCATGAACGGCCTGTCCGACCAGGGAGAGCCCACCACCCCGGCCACCTGGACCCAGATCCGTGACTGGGCCAAGGCCAGGGGCCTGACCAGGCTCGCCTTCTGGTCGACCAACCGTGACCGGGTCAACGGCGGCGGCGTCCCGCAGGCCGAATGGGAGTTCACCAGAATCACCGCGGGCTTCTGACAGCCGCGAACGGAGGGGGCGGGTCAAACCCCGTCCCCTCCGTCTTCCTGCCCCGATGCCGTTCTCCCCGAGAACGGAGTCGGTGTACGGCCTCAGGCCCGTACCGCATTCGTGGTAACCGCCACGGGATCAATCTTCCTCTTCCGGCGTCCGGCGGATCGGGGGTTCTGCGCGCCCGGAGAGACCTGCGCCTCGATACCGGATCGATGGCAGGCCCCTTGCTCCCTTTCGATGGTCGGCCGGGACACCAAGGGCCGGTACTTGGAACCGGCTTGTCAGGTGTTGGGGTGGCCCGGTGTATGCGTGGGTCGCTACAACCTTCGCCCCGCCGCGATGGCCAGCTCCACGAGAGTCTCTGCGGAGATCGGCCGGATCGTCTCCGCGGCTGCCAGAAGGGTGGTCTCATCGGCGCCACCGCTTCGGAGCGTCAGCAAGGCACCGTTCCTGCGTACGAATACGACGATCCACCGCTGCGACCCGTCGCCGTCCAATGTGTGGCGGACCCATCGATCCCGTGAGGCTGCACGGCAGGGCTCACCCCTGAGTTTCCGCTCGTGCGTCATCTTGCACGCCCGCGCGGCGGATGCGACCGAGCCCCGGATCATGCCCACCGAGATGCCCAGATGGCTCCAGCCCACCTTCTCCGCACCGGGGGGCAGGTAGTACAGCGAGATCGTCGGCTCGTCCACGTGACGCAATCCCGGCACATGGGCCGAGGCGAGCTTGTACCCCGGGATATCCGGCGCGACCAGGGGCAGTCCGGACAGTTCGATGCCGCGTGCCAGGTGCCGGCGCAAGACGGCCTTCTCCAAGGGAATCGCCAGCGCCCAGACGGCGATGAGCACGACGAGCGCCACGAGCCTGGACCACCACCGTCTCGTGGCGGCCAGTGCCCAAGCGGCGACGGCGAACCCGGCCACCGCCGCCGACAGGTGCACCCAGCCGAGCACGGAGCGGTGCAAGCCGTAGACGGTGGGATCGGGCACGATTCTCCACAGGGCCTGGCCCAGGGCGAGCGTGGCGATCCCGCCGACGAGCGCGACGAGGGGCCAGCGGCGGAATCCGGCCAGGGCCACCATGGCCGGGCCGGTCAGGACCACCGCCGGCACCAACGAATAGGGCCCGCGCCCGCCCGCATGCTCGTCCCATTGATCGGTCCTCGCCCATACGACAGCCTGCACGATACCGACCACAAGCCCGACAAGTACCCCCTTGGCCAGTTCCCGCTCCCTCATGCGGCAATGGTCCCGAGCCCGTCTCCCGTTTCACCCGACTTTCCAGCAACTCCGCACACTTTTACAACCAGGCCCTGGTGCGGATGTCTTGTCGGCGACGTCGACGAGGATGCGTTCGCCGCCGTCAATGGGGCGGAACGCGGTTCCGATGTCGTCAGGGGGTCGGTTCTCATATGTCGTCGACGACACGGCGGAGCATGCTTGGCTATGCCTCTGTTCCGGGATCCGCTTCGGCTCGAAGATATCGGCTCCAGATCTGGGCCTTGCGGTAAGGCCCGCACCCGTTGGTTTCGTACTGAGGAGCGTCGAAGGTGACCCAGTGACAATTCCCCAGGGGACGCGTGAGGATGTTGAACGGGCTCAGGCGCGCCCATGGCGTCGATCGTCCCCAGAAACTCGCTCTGCCACGGCCCGTCCAGGATCGGGTCTCGCAGCACCATGACCCGGCTTCCCGGGGCCAGGGCATTCGTCGGCCATGACCGATTCAGCGGACGGCCGAGGAGGTGTTCGACGGCTTCCCGGTCTCGCGTGCTCGCCGGTTCGTCAGCGGCGGGGGTGGAAGTCACATGCTCATCTTCCTGTACGACCGTCATGGTCCGGATGAGCGGCTTGCACCCGTTGCTCCACATAATCGTCCGATTGTCACAGTTCCGTGCAGGATCAACGAGGATGAGGACCCATACGGCGCCTGCCATGCTCGCCCATGCCTCAAGCGGACGGGTGGAAGCGCCGGGGCGGGGTGTGGATGTCGAAGTGGAGCCGAGGCTGGATCAGGACCGAGTGCGGTGGCGTCTCCGAGGTGATCAAGCCGAGGCGTTCGAAGACCGGAAACCTTGCGGAGACGGCCGCGAAGTATCGCGGGCGCATCGGCGGATGCCAAATGCTGTAGGTGCCCACCCGCTGGTTTCGGCGCCGGTACCAGCCTTGAGTGGGATGGGTGAGCAGTTCCATCCAGTGCGATTCGCCGGTGAACCCGTCCAGCCGTTCGGGTGGCTCGGGGAGTTCGGCCGCCTCGCAGGCGGTGTCCCCGGCGTTCAGTCGCCAGCGCGCCGGGGCGCGGTTCCACTCGGCCTCGATGCGAATGCGCTCGCGCTTCCAGGGCATGCCCCATACATGCTGGGGGATCGCGACCACGGGGTGGTCCAGGCTGGTGCCGAAAAACCACACACCCGGCTCGCCGTTCGCGGTGACGTAGGCGCGGTAGTTGATCTGTCCACAGGTGATGGCCGCCGGTGGGAAGAACCGGAAGTGAAAGTCCCGGTCCCGGAACGCGACGGCGGAGACAAGGGCGCCGCGGCCGTCGTCGAAGGCCAATTCCGTTGGGGTGAATCCGGTGGGAAGGTGCCGGGCGAGCGCGTCGGCGGGCACCCGGTAGCTGACGATCGCGAAGTCGTCCAGCTCGGTCCGCGCGTGATACCAGCGTGGACGCGGCCGGGGCGTGCCGCGAAAGCTCATGCCCGGAAGGGTACAGCGCCTGGTCCTGGACCGGCAGCTGTGTTTGCGGGCCTTCACGCTGTGCGCGGGTGACGGGGATTTGGCTTGGGGGCTTCCTCGAATCGACTACCTGACGGGAGCGTACGGACCAGGTTCGAGAAGGTCAGGTCGGTGGTTTCAGGAGACCGGCTGCTCGGTGGACCAGGAACGGATGTGGTTCTCGATCGTTGTCGTGCGATGCTCGACGTCGCCAGGCGGGATGTCGATCAGCTCATAACCGTGCGCACGGTAGACCTGTTCGTGCACGCGGGCGAAGTCCAGCGAATCCTTGAAGGAGATCCTGCGCGCCGCGGTCGCCGCCACGAAACCGATCGGGCGCACCAGGAAGACCCGCCGATCGTAGATGTTCTCGCTCACAATGCGTTCGACCTCTGCCGCGAGCGTCGGAGAGATCGGATGTCGCAGATAGTGGGCCAGGGCCAGGGTGCAGATCGGAGAGCGATCGTAGATCTGGATCGCCGCTCTCGCCGCCTCCTGCCGCTGCCTCTGCACGTCAACGATCACGTTGAGAAAATCGATGTCTTTCCACGGCTCGTCATGGCCTTTCGCCTGTCGCTCGGAGATGACGTCGGTGGCCGCTTCGTCGATCACCGTGTGCCCGCGCTCTCTCAGTTCGTCGACGATCGTGGTCTTGCCCGCACCTGGAGCACCCGTAAGGACGTACCGGCCGGGTCGGGGCGAATGCGGTAGCCCGGCCCTGCTGACAGTGGCGCTCGTCATCCGCCCATGTGCCGGACATCGGGAAGCCGGATGGGCAAGATCGTCGTGCATCCTCATGCTGCCTGCGTTCATCGGACAATCCTCCTGAACGATTGAGTGGTGGTTCCGTCGGGCCGGTACTCAAGCCGGTGACGGAACTCAGTGGGAGGCAGCGGGAACACCGCTTGATGAGCACCGGCGACCGGCGGCCCGAGACCCCGGGGCAGGACGCCGAAGTAGTCGACCAGGACCATCCGGTCGCAGGGGAGGGCAAGTAAATCCACGATGAGGAAGCCGATCGTCTCTCCGTGCGGGTCGGCCATCGACTGGAATATCTCCCTAGCCGATCGGCCCGCCCGGATCTGTTCGGGCGCAGCGCCGAAGAGGCGCGGATGCGGGTGCTCCCGCTGCGTGCTTCGAGTCACCCAACCGTGTTCCGCTCGGTCACCATTGTAGATCAGGACGTTGTGTCGGCGGGCCAGAGCCTCAGTCAATGTGCTCTTGCTGGTTCCTGTTCCGCCGACGATCCAACGCACGTGAGCCAGAAGCTCAATGAACGCCCTATCGCCGCCTGCGGCAGCAAGGGGAAACGTCATGCAAACGAGTGTCGAGCTACATTCCCCACGATTACAGGCTTGTACTTAGTGCGCCATTCCCGGAGCCTGAAAGAGAAAAGGCGTCACGATTCGTTTGCACCCGAGGTACGGGTGGCTTGCGAAGCTGATCCTTACCGCGCCAAGTCCGGTCGTTTAGGGAGCTCGGCGGCAGGGATTTGATTAGCTTTGGATATGGATGGTCATTCGCGGGCAGTTGTCGAGCCGGCCGTAGTAGCCCACGGGCGAATACAGTCCAGGGATAATCAGCGCGCTTACCTTGCCGGATCCGCGACCGACGACATGACCATTTTGCTTGTCCACGACCTTCCACCTGATCTCGCCTTCACCGCAGATGGGGTTATTGAACGGCCACGGTGATTCCCAGGTATTGACCTTCACGTAGTGGTCTCTCGGGTTGGGCGGGATAGTTCCTGTGGAGCAGGTGGTCCAGCCGAAGGGAACGGTGCACTCGGCAGCAGCCGCGAAGGCTGGGGTCGCTGGGCCCGCAACCAGGAGTACTGCGGCGCTCGCGGTCGCGAGGCCTGTCGCGCAGAGCCTTCTTACGGTGTTCATCGGTCTCCCATAGAGGTTCGTTCTCATACTCTTTTGCGGACCTTTCTCGCTTTTATTCGTTTCCCGTCCTCCGATACGCAAGTGTGGTGGGAGACGTGATAGTGGAATTGGCGAGTCTTCTGAGCAGGCTCATCTTTCCGTGACCTAATCCCATCAAAACGCCGCCGGATCCCCTGTCGGAACAATCTCACACCCTAGCCACAAGGTGCCAGGGCTTCGGCTATAAGTAAGATGTCGGGATCGATTGACTATTGGTTATTGATGTAATTGGCGGCACGAGAGTTGGGAGAAGACGGTCCTGTCGAAAGATCAACTTCATACGGCCACGACCTTTGGTGGTCGGGCAAGCTCAAGCACCACCGAGGCATAGAAAGTCGCACCCTCAACTTCATTGAACATATGGGGCAGGTAGCTCTGCCTGCAGATCATCCAAGACGACCCAGGGCGGCGCCCGACATCTTTTCGTCAGGCGCCCTCTTGGTCATATGTTTCACTGCGAGTTCTTTCAGTTGCGCTGTAGTACGGCGCGTGCCGCTTGAAGCAGAGCGGCAACAGGGGGATGGTCCTGGTCGGTGAGCCAGGCCAGGGACGACGTGGAGAGGGGTAGGTCCGTAACATCGACGTACGCGACGCCACGGCGGGTGTAGTCGTGGCGAGCTTCGGCGGGCAGGAAGGCGATGGCCTGGCCACGGGCGACAGCCGACAGGAGCGCCTCCATGTCCCCGGCCGCGGGGCCGTAGCGTACGGGCCTGCCGTCGGGGCGGGGGTTGACCGTCCAGTAGTCCCACCACTCCCGCAGCTCCGGGATCGGGACATCGACCACCACGCGGTCGGACAACTGGGCCAAGGTCAGCGGCGCCTGAGCGACCAGTGGGTCGTCGGCGGGCAGACAGGCGACGCGGGGCCCCGTCGCCAGGTGCAGGCTTCGCAGGCCGGGCGGGAGAGGCGGCCGGAGGAACGCGGCGTCGACCTCTCTGCGGTGCAGGACGTAGGTTTGCTCGACGAAGTTTATGGAGCGGATCTCCACGGTGATATCGGGGTGCTGGGCGGAGAGTTCGGCGAGGATGGCGGTCACGTAGGGCATGAAGGCTTCGCCGCCGATGGCTCCGATCCTCAGGCAGCCTCGCACTTGCCGAGCATGGGTGGCGGCGATCCCTCGAAAGCGGTCCATAGCCGCCACGACGTCACGCGCTTCGGATACCAGAGCCCGGCCGGCGGCTGTGAGATCCACGCGACGGGAGGAACGCTGCACCAGGTTGACATCCAGTCGGTCCTCCAGCGTCTGGATCTGTTGGCTTAGCGCCGGCTGTGTCAGGAACAGCCGCTGGGCCGCGCGGCCGAAATGGAGTTCTTCGGCCAGCACCAAGAATAGCCGCAGTTGGTGAAGGCTGGGCTCGCGGGAGGGGGTCCCGTCTAGAGAGCGCCGCCCCTCGCTATCGCCACCGCGATCCATAAAGCGAAGTGTAAATACTAATCTACGGATTTCGTGGTGAATTGATTCACTTAATCGTTTACGTAGGAAAGGTACTACTCTACGTTGCCGACACTCTGGACAGTCTGTTTGAGAACATACATTTCGCTCTCTCCCGGAGCCATCGGCCACTCTCACGAACGGATGGATGAGTGAATCTACGCGATGTAGATGGCCTTTCCGGTCAATCAAGATCGGAGATACAACCAGGCTTGATCGGCAGAGCGGGTACTCCGCCACGAAGGCCCTGGCAGGCCCCTTGCATGGCGGACTTCCTGCGCCTGCCAGGAGTTTCGGTCCGAGAAGCGTGAAACGTCCGTCGGTGCTGCACTCAGTAGTGATAACGGGCCTGAAGAATGATCAGCTCGTCGTCACGTGGGAGGTAGACAAGCCGGTGTTCTTCGGTGATCCTTCGGGACCAGGCTCCCTGGAGGGCGTGTTTGAGCGGCTCGGGTTTGCCGATGCCTGCATACGGATCGCGCAGGGCGTCTTCGATGAGCCGATTGATCCGTTTCAGGACCTGTCGGTCGGTGGAGAGCCAGGAGGTGTAGTCCTCCCAGGCTTCGGGAGTGAAGGAGAGCTTCATGCTTGGTCGTCGACGTCAATGAGCTCGCGGATTTCGTGACGGCCTTCGAGGGCGTGCTGGTAGGAGGCGATGAGCCTGCGCATGTTGGCCGGTGAGCGCAGGAGGTGCGCCGTCTCCTTCAGCGCTTCGTACTCGGCGGCGGGCACGAGGTAGGCGCGATTGTGCTTGGCGACGATCTCCACGGCCATGCTGTCTTCGTTCACCTCGTCGATGAGAGGGAAGAGTCGGCGCCGGGCTTCGCTTGCGGTGATCGACATCGGAGACCTCCACCTAATCTGGTACCAGATATTGTACCATTCTGATGGTAGATGGAAACGCTGTGCTCACTGTACGCAGTTCGCTTCGGCCACCCGCAGGTGCGTCAGTTCTGATTCGAGAAGCACCGGCTGTACGGGTACGGCCTGAGTCACGGATGGCCTCGCTGCAGCAGGAAGGGCTTAACACCTGACGGCCCTCAAACCGCTTTCACTCGGCCGGTGCCGAAGGGGTACAGCTGCTGGATCGCCGCGACGATGTCCGGTGCCGGAGGTACTCCGAGCTCCCGGAGCAGAATTCGGCTGAACTTTTCATACTGGCGCAGCGCGCTGCCGGGGTCGCCGCGGCGGGCGTGGATCTCCAGGAGAATGCGGTTCGCGCTCTCCGACCACGGCTCGGTCTGCACCGCGGCCAGGCCGTACGGCAGAGCCTCGGCCGGTCGGCCAAGGGAGAGCAACCGGGCGGCGGCGCTCTGCAGCGCCTGGGCGGTGAGCATGCGCAGTCGCTCACGGCTGTCGACGACCCAGTCATCGGACCAGCCGGCCAGCAGCGGGCGGTCGACGTCGGCGGGCGGGCCGGTCAGCTCCCCGGCGGAGGAGCCCAAGCCGTAGATGGTGTCGTTGATCCAGCGCGTCAGCATCTCGACGTCCACCCCCGTGCCTTCGGAAAGGCTGAGGACGTCACCGTCGCACTCCACGACATCACGCGTTTTCCTGGACAATCTGGACAGGGTTGTGCGGAGGTTGGACAATGCCTGTTGCTCGGTCCGGTCGGGCCAGAGCAGCCCGGCCGCCTGCGAGCGGGACATCGCCCCCGTGATCGCCAGTGCCGCGACCAGTCTGGCCACCCCATAGGACAGTTGCAGCGCAGAGCCCCCGCGGAGCAGCCGGAACGGCCCCATGAGTCGAAGTTCGTGGACTGTCTCAGCCACTCTCGCCTCCTTCTCACGGCTCCTTCCCGCTTGAGCGTATCCAGGCCTATGTGGAACGGCGGGCAGAAGTCGCGGCCACGTTTATGTGCCGCGTCCGAAGTGCGATAGGGGCTTACGAGTGGCGGTTCGATACGTCAATGCCAGCCGCAGGTGACGTGTCGGTGCCCTATCCGAGACCGTCCTGTCGCGCCGACTGGCCGCGAATGCCCGGTCTCCGGGCGGCGAGGCGCCCTCTGCGCGTGTGGTGGAGGCGGCATCGTTGCGCGGCTGTCCCACGTCGGTGCCGATGCGTCACACCCCGGCTACGTGACTGTCATGCCCGCACGCTTCCGCGTGCCGCGGACGACAGGGTTCGTCGGCGGTACGGAAACGGGTGGCCGAGTTCACTGGCGGTGATCAGTCCACTCAGATCCGCAGGGGGAACGATGAGCACCCAGTCCACTTCCGACCCGTCCACGTTCGTCGACGCACTGAAGCTGCCGCCGATGCCGCCGAAGCTTCAGGCCGCAGCGGCGGCCACGGAAACGGCACCGCAGACCACCGGCGAGAGCGCCTCGGTCGTCGGCAATTCGATGGTGGCGTTCACCGCCGACGTCTCCCCCCAGCACAAGGACGACCTGCTGAACTCATTCGGCCTGGCGCAGCTCTCAGCCGTCGCGCAGGGGGCCAATCCGGAGGCCGACCCACTCGGCTATTACCGCAAGGTCGTCACCGTGCTGACCAACATCGGCTATACAGGTCAGTCGATCAACTTCGCGAACTACTCCACCCAAACCGCCACCGTCAAGATCGACCAGGTCGTGCTTGAGATCATGGCCGCGTTGGTCACCGCGCCCGAGCTGGAGCTCGTCAAGGCGGCCCTGACATCGCTGAAGGCCTCGGCCGACGCCAACGGAGCGCCGTGGCAGCTGTACAACAGCCAGTCCACGTCCGACAACAACGGGAGCTTCTCGATCGGTCTGGCCAACGAGACCAACAACAACGTCGCCGTCAAGTTGTCCGCCTTCCACTTCGCCGGCAGCCAGACCGCGACCAAGTTCCTCTGGATGTCCTACTCGGCGTCGTCGGTGAACATCCAGGACGGCCAGACCACACTGGTCCTCAACGACTCGGTCTACAAAGGGGTCCGGAACAGTGTGCTGCAGAAGATGAGCAGCCATGCGAGCAGCTACATCGACAACCTTCCTTCTCTCTAGGCAAGCCGATGGACACCACGACCGCGCTGCTCGTGGACGGCGCCTTCCTGCTGGTCGACGGCGCGCTGACGCCGCAGCAGGACCAGGACGTCGTCAACTCGGTACTGCTGGCCAGGCTCGTCGCGGCGCAAGCCGCGGCGGCCGACGGCGGCAGCTATGCCAATGCGTTTCAGCGGGTACTCGGCAACGTCGGCTGGACCAGCACCGGCATCGCCAAACGCAGCACGCAACTGGACTGCGCCAAGGGCTCCAGGGGCCCCAAGAGCGGCAAAGGCGTGGGGCCGGCGCCCCTGACGATCATCGCGCAAGGGATGACCGAGCACCTGTCCGACGATCTCGTCAGTCGGCTGGTGACCGAGGTCTCCGGCCTGGAACAGGCGGGTCCGGCGGTCCGCCAGGCATGGGTGACCGCGGCGAATCAGGCGCAGACCCAGGCGTGCCTGCTGATCGTCGCCGTAGCGGTCAACGACGTTCCCACGCTTGTGTACGACTACAGCGAACTCACGCCGGTGAAGCAGGCCACGGGATATCCGTGGTCCCCGGTGACGGAGCCCGGCACGCTGACCGAGTTCAGCGGTACCGCCGCGATGAACCGGACGGTGCTCACCGCCGACTTCAGCGCCGCCCTGGCGGCCAAGGTGGCACAGGCACGCCCAGCCGCGGTCATCCCACTGCAGCCGTGACCCGGGGACCGCTCACCGGAACGGTACACATCACTCCGATCCGCAGGTAAGGGGGCTCATCGCGATACGGCACGACGCAGAAAGTGGCACAGAAGGGAGAGAGCAATGCAGCTTACCCAGCAGTCAACACCCGCAGCCGCCCAGGATCTGCCCGCAGCGGACAACACGGTCGTAACCGGTCCTATGGGTGACTGTGTTTCCGTGATCGTGCTCTGGAATCCGAACGGCGCCGGTCAATACCAGAACGTCCGCGGCTACCACGGGTCCGGCGGATTCCAGGCCATCAATCTGCCCTCGCTGTTCGCCGGGGTGCCCAACGCCGTGGGTACCCGCATCGTCGGCTGCTTCACCGCTCAGTCGCTGTCGTCGAGAGACCTCCAGCGATTCCAGGAGTACTGCGCGGCGCACTACGCCAACGCCGGGTCCGCCGTCGCGCAGGGAGGCGGCAACTATCGCGTGGACAGAACCGGCGCGTGGGCCGTCCAGCAGTGATCTCGGCGTCTCCCGGATGTTCTCCGACAGGACCTCCGTCATAGCTCTGCCGCTTCCGCGGACCGGGGCGGAGATGGAGGCGGCCCCTTTCGGTCACGCCGCCTGGACAGATCACGACATCGACCACGTCTAGCAACGAGGAGACGGTTCATGGGAGTCGAAGACTGGCTGAAGAAGGCCGAGAACGTAGCCAAGGAGCACACCACCGAGGCTGACGAAGTCCTGAAGGACGCCGAGGAGTTCGTCGAAGACCGTACGGCGCACAAGTACGACAAGCAGATCGAGGAAGGGGTGGAGGCAGTCGAGCACACCTTCAGCGACGACGAAGGGAAACCCGAGCAGACGTAGAGCCAGAGGTCCTCGGGCTCACCGGCGGCGATCGGAACGGCCGACGAGGCAACTGCAGCCCAGGGTGCCGCCCGAGCACGCCTCTCGATATCAGCTCCGGCGCCGGCAGGTTACTCACCTGCCGGCGCCGGGCCGGTCGAGTAGATCGATCAATAGACCGAAGTCCGCCGCTACATGCGTTTCGTGCCTCGGCCAATCGCACACGTGCTGCACAGCAGCAGCGCCGGTGGTTCTCTGGACAGCGAGTCGGGAAGGGTGGTCACGTGCGCTCCAAGCGAGATCCCAGAGATCAACAAGTGGGGACGACTAGGTTCTCGCCATGAGAAAGCGATCTTCTCTCCTCATCGTCCCGGCTGCAGTCGTCGTACTCGTGGCTCTTCCTGCAGCCTCGGCCACGTCGGGACTTTCAGTGGCAGAGGCTTCTCCGGGTCTGTCGGCTTCTCAGGCCGAGGTCTTGTCCTTCCGGGGTATGAACCTGAAGCTTCCCGTCGGCTGGAATGCGCACCGTGACGGGGACCGCGTCGTAGTGGCGACCGGAAAGTGCAGGAATCCGAAGCCATTCGCCCCGAACTGTCAGGGATTCTGGGTGTTCGGCCCGAAGGCGATCACCAACGTTCCGGTCGGGGGCGGTTCCATCACCTACACGGGCAAGGAGCAGTTCCATCCCTTCAGCGGCGTGGTTTCCTGCCCGTTCAACGCCAAGGCCGGCTGGTACCCCGGCGAAGGGAAGGCCACCTCGACAGGTCTGCGCCAGGTCGGACACGGCCACAAAGCGAAGTACGCCACCTGGCCCAACCAGTGCGTGACGAACAACAGTGGTCGGCGGACGGCGAGCTTCACCCAGCGAGAGTGGTTCCTGCCCACATCGAAGATCCTGGTGGTGGACGTCTGGAACACCCCGGGGCTGTCGGATGTGCTCAAGCGCGCGACCTGGAGCTGACCCCGCCGCATGCCCGGTCGACAGATGGGCGTGGGGCCAGTTGACCCTATGATCACGCCCTGCTCGCCTCCCGAGTGCAGGCCATCATGGCGGCGGCATTCGCGGCGAGTTGCAGGCCGACATCATTCGGAGACAGCCGGGCGGCGGCGATCCCGATCCGATCACCACGCTGACCGGCGCGCCGGTGCCGATGAACTCGGCCGGCGCGCGGCGGGCCAGGGAACTCACCGGCTGATCGATCCGGGTTTGAACAGCTTTCCCAACCGCTCCGGCGTGCAGGGGATCACCCAGTGGTACACCCAGGTCCCGCGTCGTTCGGAGCCGATCAGCCCGGCCTCTCGCAGCACTTTGAGGTGATGGGAGATGGTCGGCGCGGACAGGTCGAACTGCGGGGTCGGCTCGCACACGCACGCCTCCCCGCCCTCATGCGCGCCGATCAGGGACAGCAGGCGGGAACACCGGGAGTACGGACGCGCGGGCCCGAACGCCGGGCCCGCGCTTCACAACTTGTTCATTGCGCGTCGATATGGGCCGTCACGCTCCCGATCCTGTTCCGCCCACTGGGCGAGTACACGGTTATCCCTTGACTGTGGAGGTTTATGCACCCGCTGTCGTCCCTGTCCGTCGCGTAGACGTTCTCGGTGTACACGACGCCTTGCTGGGCGATGTTCGTACCGCCTCGGGATACTTGAATGCCAAAGTGAGGGAAGCTGATCCATCCGTCGTCGGTGCTTCTGCCCTGCACCCATCTGGTGTTCACGCCGTTGACGTCGGCCCTGTCGGCCGTCATGGTCCCCTGCCCGCCGGCGCCGTTGGAGACCGCCACCCCTTCACCGGTGAAGGTGATACGCCCGCCGGCCACGCTCGCCGTTCCCTGGACCCATGGCGTGAAGATTCCGGTGCTGACGGTGAGCGTGTCCAGGTTCAGGACGGGATTGCGCACCTGAACGGTTGTGGTGAGGAAGTGCTGCTGCAGTGGAGTGGTACGGGAGGTGGCGACGAGAATGTAGGTGGTGGCCCGCACCGGGGCGTCGGCCGGTGACCAGGAGTACGCGCCCCGGGTGACGACCGCCTGCCCGGCCGGGGACAGGATCGTGTAGTCGAAGTCGTCGGATCCCTCCCAGCTCAGCACGATGTTCGTCCCGGCGTTCACCATGGTGTCGTTCGGGCGGAAGTTTCGCGGTGCCGGGATCTCCTTCGGAGCGGTCTTCACCAGCGCCACCGCCGCGAAGCTGTTGCTCAGCTGCCCCGTCTTGGTCCTGCTGGTCTTCTCGGTCACCTTCAGTACGGCCAGTCCGGTGGCGGGGGCGACGACGACGTTCCCCAGCGTCAGCACCAGGTGATCGCCGGGGGCGAAAGCGGCTCTGCCGCCGGAGGCGGTGGCCTCGAAGAGGTTGGAGCCCTGCGGTCCCGGCCGGACGTTCACCGGCGACCGGGTGCCCGACCGCGTGCCGTACTCGCCCGTGGGATTGATCTTATTGAAGTCCGAGGTGAGGTCGCCGGCGCCGCTGCCGACGGGCACCTCCACTTTGATCGAGGACCAGTATGCAGTCTGCTGTCCGGTGTTGGTGGCGACCAAGTAGACCGTTGCCGTGGACGGGGACCGCCCGGGTGCCGACGCCTCCAGGGGCGCAGGGTCGGTGATGAGGGTGTAGGTCAGCATGGTCATGGGTCACGACTCCTTCTCTTGGAGGACGGCGCAGGCCGATGAACTGCTCACTACGAGAGGCCCGGGCCGAGCAGGACAGAGCGCGATACAGGTGACACCTTCGAAACCCGCTGTTTGTAACGCTCCACAGCAGATCACTCCTTGATCCAAACGCCGCCGGGAGAGCGCGACAAGGGTCCACAAGGAGGCCATAACAGGAGCTTTTCCGCGATGTTCTTAGCGTCTTGACAAGCACGTGGTACCGGTGCCGCACCGGACGCTCCGCGAATGCCTGTCACCCGTCAGGACCAATGCTCGGAGGATCACGTCGCCCACGGAGCTCACCCGTTCGATCCGCAAGGCGTAATCCCCCGGCGCCTGGGTGACGAAGGTCGCCGGCCGTATCTGTCTCGACCTGCTCGGTTCGGTACGGGACCGGCGGGGCCGGAGTTCCCTCTCGCCTGCGGGGTCGCGTCAGGGTCAACCCCGGCTTGACTGCCGGGGTTAACCCCCGGTCGTGTCCAGGGACGTACCGGATGGCGATGGAATGCGCATTTGCCTAGGTTGGTGGACCAATCGGCATTGGCCAAGGTGGGCTCGTCCAGATGACTACGACCCCCTGATCCTCGTCTGGAGTGCCCGTTGACCATCCTTGCAACATGTCTGAGCGCGATGCGCGGCTGGCACCGCCCGCTGGTGGCGAACGCCACGCTCTTGTTCGCCGTGACGTTGGTCTCCGCGGTCGGTCTGCTCGTCGACGATCGCCTGCTCATGGGCGAATCGGTCTGGGTGAAGCCGATGAAGTTCGGCTTCGCCATGGGGGTGTACGGCCTGACGCTGGCGTGGCTGCTTAGCCGGCTGAGCAAGGGCAGACGATTCGGCTGGTGGCTCGGCACCGTTTTCGCGGTCGCCGGTCTGCTGGACGTCGGTGCCGTTGTGTATGCCGCCGCGCACGGCACCTTCAGCCATTTCAACACCAACGCCGAGCCTGTCGCTCAGACTGTGCGGACGGTGTTCTCCATCGGCGTCATGCCGCTCCTGCTGATCACTTTGATCATCGCGGTCCTGGTTCTGATCCAACGCACCGGTGACCGTGCCATGACCCGTGCCCTGCGCGCCGGGCTCGGGCTTGCCGTCGCCAGCATGGTCGTGGCCCTCTGGCTCAGCAACTCCGCAGGCCGAGCACCCCGCACGGTGACCGACGCCAACGGCAACCAGGTGTCCATGCTGGGCGGCCACGGCATCGGCGACCCCGACGGCAACGGAATGTTCCTCACCAACTGGAGTACGACCGGCGGCGACCTTCGCGTACCGCACTTCGTCGGCTTGCACGCCATCCAGGTGCTGCTGCTCATCACCGCGATTCTGGGTGTACTCGCGGCCAGTCATGGCTGGCTCCGAGACGAGCGGGTCCGGGCCCGGCTGGTCGGCGTCGCCGGCCTCGGCTACACCGGTGTGTTCGCAGTGCTCACCTGGCAGGCGAAGCGCGGCATACCGGTGACCCGTCTCGATGGGCAGACACTGATCGCCTTCGCGGGGGTAGCGGTGTTCACACTCGTGGCGGCCGCCGCAGTGGTCGTCGCCGCGCGTCGGCGGTCTGCATCGCCTGCCGACGCGATGCCCGCCCGGATCTCCTCGGCCGCATCTGCGGATGCCTCGCCGTCGCCCCCGGCCAGATCCCGCTCGTAACGCTGAAATCCGATAGAGGTCGTGACAGGTAGGAAGATGGGTGCGTTGCCCTGCTCGTCACGTGACGAGCAGGAACGTACGGTCAACGGCCGGCCCGGCCTGGTGGTTCAGCACGAAGGCGTCACCGTGACGGTGATGGCCTTCGACGTCGCAGGCGACAGGATCAAGCACATCTGGGCCGTACGCAACCCCGAGAAGCTCCGGCCGTGGGCGGTACGGGCACAGCACTGACCAGGTATTGCAGATCACGCTGGGTGGCGATCTTGGAGTTGCCGCTTTTTCCCCGCCCGACCGACCTGCGGATCGACCAAGAGCAGGCCCGTACAGATCCAGTCGGAACCCACATCACCCAGGCCGCATGCCGCTGTACGGGAGCCGGCTGAGCCCGTAAGAGAGAATCAAGATCAACCGCATGGGTACGCGACAGACAGCGTCCTACTGGCAGGTTCTCGTCTCGACCGAGCAGTGCTTGACCTCGGGGTAGCGGGTCGAAGGCTTGTCCAGCAGGGGTTGGGGCCGCCTACGCAGGTGCAGGTCGAAGAAGGCCGCGACGTACCCGCGGGTGATGTCCACGGCGCGGATACCGGAGATGTCGGCGCCGACGTCGATACCGACCTGGTCGAGCAGCACGCCGAAGTCGGTGAAGGACGTATGCTCGGCCCCGGTCACCAGGAGCCAGCGCTTCCAGCCGTTCAGCTGCTTCCAGTCACGTTCCCAGGTGGCGGCCGCCTCTCCCTGACCCGGGGTGTAAGTGGCGGGCTTGCCCAGGAACAGGAACGGCCGCGACAGTCCGCCGTCCGGGATCCGGACCTCCGTGGTGCCGTCCATGTTGACGCCGGCACGTACCCGGGAGTCTTTGAGCATGGTCGCGATGGCGCTCGCCCCTCCGACGGAGTGACCGGCCATCGCGATACGCGACGGGTCGATCAGCCGGGCTCCCTTCCATTTCGTGTTCGACCCGATCAACTGGTCGAGCACGAAGGAGACGTCGGACGCCCGGCCTTGCGCCAGTTTCTCCCACCACGCCGGGGTCTTGTCGATCTCGCACGTGACGCAGGTGGTGACCCGTCCGTCGGGGAAGGTCGTGGCGACGTTCTCGTAGGTGTGGTCGATCGTGGCCACCACGTAGCCGCGGCTCGCCAGATCCTCGCCCAGCGCCGTGAGTTCGGTCCGGGGCTTGCTGTGGCCGGGGGAGAGCACGATGAGGGGGAGACCGCGCTTGCGGCCTGCCGGGCCGGCGTCGGTGAAGGCGTTGGTCCGCGTCTTGCTCAGCGCGTCGGGCGGCACGCTGGTGATTCCTCCGCTTTTCAGAAGGAGTTCGGACTCCTTGGGAGTCATGTACGGGGCCCGCTTGCGGCCCGGCGACTTGGCCGGGTACCACAGGGAAACCATGAGCTCCCGGGCTTTCACCGAAGGGACCCAGGGGTCGGAACGGGAGGTGTCCTTCAGGTACAGGGACGTGGTGCCGACCGGATGCGAACCCGTCGGCTTGGGCAGGTAGAGCGTGCTGCCCAATGCCGGCTCGGACGAGGCAGGCGCGGACTGCGCGGACGCGGTCGATGTGGTGGCCATGAAGGCAAGCAACCCTGCGGCGACCACACTGCTGCGCAGGATCCGGCTCCTTCTGCCCCGGGAGGTGCTTCGCCCTGCGGCGGACGCCTCTCTCCCGGCGGTGTACGACGGCGCGCCCGCGCCGCCGTACCGCATGCCCGTATCCACCGGCCCTGTCACATGACCCATGAACGTGTCCGTCCTTCCGATTGAGACAGCCGCTTTGACGGGGAAGTCCCGCGTCGGCCTGATGGCAGGGACGAGGCTAGAGGCGGTCGATATCCACGCGCGTCGGCCGTTGTACCTGTATTGGAGGCTTCCGCAGAACGACCCGCCCGCGGCCTCATCCCTGCGATGTACTCCCAACGGCCACCGCCGTGGTCACTGACGACGATGTGCGGTAGGTCATGCGAACGTGACAATGTGCTGGTGGCAGCAGACGAACGACGGCTTTGGCGACAATACGTGCGGGACATATTGCGGCCGGAACCGCGAATCGCCCGTCCGTCTTACCGGGCTCTCGCCGCCGACGCGCTGCTCGCGATCATCTTGACCGTTGCCGCACTGATGGCGGCGGAGGGCCTCCCGGGCCCGGCCTATCGCGTCGACGTGCAGTCGCACCCTCTGATCGAGTCGTTGCAACTAAGGCCTGCTCCGGTGGTTCCGTCTCCTCCGGCGGTGCCCTCTCCTCCAGCAGTTCCGTCTCCTCCGGCGGTGCCCTCTCCTCCAGCAGTTCCGTCTCCTCCGGCGCTACCGCACACGAGCATCGACGTCCGGTCGCCTGCCCCGGCGCAGATCCACCCGCCGACCGGTGCCGCCTCCAATGAGTACGGGCCGCCCGCGCTCCTGGTGGCGCTGACCGCCTTACCGCTGGCGGCCCGGCGCAGATATCCGCTCGCCACCTTCTGGGCGGTGGTGTTCGCAGTGCTGGCCACGAACGGCGGCGAGACGTGGATCACCGTGCTGACCTGCGCGATCGCCGGCTACAGTGCCGTCGCCCACAGCCGCAACCGAGTGCCCGCAGTGGCCGGCCTCCTGCTCGCGGCCGTGCTCGCCGGCGTCGTGGACCGAGACGTCGTGGCCGGCCTCCCCGGTCTCCCCGGTTGGCTGGGGCCCTACGTCGTCCTGCTGAGCGCCGGGGTCTGCGCGAGCGTCATCCGGTTCTTGCGCCGGAGCCGGGATCGGCTCACCGAGCTCCGGCAGGCCCAGGAGGACGCCATGCGGAAGGCGGTCGAGGCCGAACGTTCCCGGATCGCCGCCGAACTCCACGATGTGGTGACCCACAATGTGAGCGTGATGGTGATCCAGGCGGGCGCGGCGCGCAAAGTGATGGACGCCGAGCCGGAACTGTCCAAACAGGCGCTGCTCGCCATCGAAAGCAGCGGTCGAGCCGCCATGGCCGAACTGCGCAACGTCATGGGCCTGCTCGCCGGGGCGGAAGGCGGGCGCACGGACAGCCGGGACGACGGGCTTGAACCGCAACCCGGACTCGACCAACTCGGCGGCCTCATCGAGCGGGTACGCGCCACGGGGATGTCGGTGGACGTCGCACTCTCCCCGCCGGACTCCCTGCCCGACGGGGTCGGCCTCACCGTCTACCGCGTCGTGCAGGAGGCTCTGACCAACACGATGAAGCACGCGGCCGGAGCGGCGGCGTCCGTCGCGATCGGCCACAGCGGCGACTGGCTGGAGATCGAGGTCACCGATACCGGTGGCGTTCCGGGCCCCCAGCCGCGGGCCGGCAACGGCCGCGGGCTGATCGGGCTGCGTGAACGGCTGGCCGTCTACGGCGGAACCCTGGTCGCCGGGGCCGGCACCGGAGGCGGATATCGGGTCACGGCCCGCATTCCATGGACCGCCGTATGAGCGGGCCGCTGCGCGTGGTCATCGCCGACGACCAGACGCTGGTCCGCACCGGGTTTCGGATGATCCTCGCCGCCGACGGCATCAAGGTGACGGCGGAGGCGGCCGACGGAGCCGAAGCGGTCGCCGCCGTGCGGAGCACCCGGCCGGACGTCGTGCTCATGGACATCCGGATGCCGCGGATGGACGGCATCGAAGCCACCCGTCAGATCATGCGTGGTGAGGTGAACGAGACCCGCGTCGTAATCCTGACCACTTACGATCTCGACCACTACGTCTACGCCGCTCTCACCGCCGGCGCCAGCGGCTTCCTGCTCAAAGACGTCAGCCCCGAGCACCTGGTGGCCGCGGTACGTCTGGTGCGCACCGGCGACGCCTTGCTCGCGCCGACCATCACCCGCCGCCTAATCGAGCGTTTCGCGCCCCGTGACGAGGTGAAGGCCGACCTCCACCGCGATCTGTCCGAGTTGACGCCTCGAGAACTGGAGGTGCTACGCCTGCTCGCCACCGGCCTCAGCAACGCCGAACTGGCCGATCGGCTGACTCTCAGCGCGGCGACGGTGAAAACCCACATCGCCCGCATCCTGTCCAAACTCGGCCTCCGCGACCGTGTCCAGGCCGTCGTGCTGGCCTACGAAACCGGACTGATCTCCCCAGGCGGCCCATCGGCCGCCGGCTGACCGACCCTGACGATCAACCGCACGGGCATGCAACGGGCACGAAGGACAAAGAACCAATCTAGGATTGATCGTTCCCGACCCCGACCCGGGCAAGGGGGAGCGCGAGGGGGACGGAGTCCCCTCTCGCCTGCGGGGGTCTGGGGGTCGTCCCTCAGATAAACGCAAAAGCCCTGCGAAGGTGGCCGGAGGTCACCGAGCAAGGCTAACCGCGAGCGGGTGACGGGAATCGAACCCGCACTGTCAGCTTGGGGAGTCTCCAACGCGCCTGGACACTGACCTGGCGAAACGCTGACCTGCGGGGGAGCGGGGAGAGTGACTATGATTCCCCGTGAGTCCCCTTGTTCCCTCTGCTGCCGGGCACGCAACGGGCACGACATCCGGACTCGGAGTGCTCCGTGGTAGACCGACCCTGCCTCTCCTATGACTTACGACTGCCGGTCAGCTCCCCTGCTGAAGGGTCGGCCGCCAGAACTGGAACTTGTAGATCTCGGCTCGGTAGATGTCACGAGGAAAGTCGCTCTCCCGATCATTCTCCAATGTCTTGTGCTGTGCCCGAATGAGCCAGGTGGCATCCCGGTGACCCAGGTCAAGAACCTCGTGCACACCCCACTCCGTGTTGTAGAACTCCCTGAGCTGGATCTTTCCCGACCGAAAGAAGATCTCGCCGGTCCATGAGTGATCCCAAGCCGACTCAGGTGCGGGAGGTTGACCACTCCAAAGTTCAAGCCGGACATGTGGTGTGATGTCCTGGGGAGTAATGCAGACCAGGGCGTTGGGGCCGATCTCGATCCAGTCCTCTTGCCGCCCCATCCATTCCTGCTCCCACGGGGCCGTCTCCTGGTAGTTGATGACCGCACCGTCGACGACCATCCAGCGGTCGTCATGGGCCTCCTCCAACAGGTAGGTGATGAGTTCTCCCAGCGATCTCAGCCTCTTCTCGGTTTGATGCGCGTGGATCGATCGGTATGTCTCGAAGTGGAGTGAAGCAGGCGAGTACGACAATTTCTGATCATCGATACGAGAGCCTGTACCGCCAGAGGATGAGGTATCCGGTGCGCCGGGGCTAAGGAACAAAGTCCCGGACCATCGATCGGCAAATTCGCCGAGATCGCGAAAACGACCAAGATCATCCGTACGGGCACGTGACGGGCACGGCGTGGACAGGAACCATTCCTGGAGCGACCCTGACCAAAGCACGGAGTGAGTCCCCCAGGGGAGCGCGAGGGAACGGAGTCCCTCTCGCCTGCGGGGGTCTGGGGGTCGTCCCCCAGATAAATACAAAGACCCTGCGAAGGTGACCGAAGGTCGCCGAGCAGGGCCTACCGCGAGCGGGTGACGGGAATCGAACCCGCACTGTCAGCTTGGGAATTGCAACGATCATGCCTCGTAGGGGTGCTGATCTGCGGCTGGGCGCGGTCGTGGGTGACCGTGGTTGCCCCTTCGTTCTCCTGTCTAATCGCACGCTAATCGCATGGCGATCATGTGTCCCTGTCCTGGTCCGGGCTCCTGCCCGCACGTTTCCCTGTCTGATCATCCCGTCTGCCGTCGACCCGCCTGAAGGGCGAGCGGGCCAGGGCCACGGGGTCAAGGTGGAGCGCCCTGCCGGACGAACGACCTTGGCCCCGTGGCCCTGGTCTGCTGGGCTTGTCCGGGTCGATGGCGGGCGGGACGATCAGGCCCACCTCAGCCACTGACCAGCCAGCGGCCACGCACCCGGGTTGGCGATCATCCCGGAGTCTGAGCGCCCCCGCCGGAGGCATGCCCTTCTTCGCCGCGCCACACGGGTCGATCGAGTTTGCCAGCAATGTCGGGGCCGAGTCGCAGGAGACGCATCCGCTTCTGACCGGTGTCGGTCATGTCGTACGGCCTGGGCACGGTCGCACGTGGGAACGGCGCCCAAACCGCATTAGCAGCTCTGAACTCCTCACCCGTCCAGATCAGTTCCACCTGGGCCAACAGGGCGCGGCGGTCCAGATGGAACGGGACCAGACGGTGCTGGATTGCAACTAGAACTGCAACCAAGGACTGGAGCCTTGTCATCGGGTGATCATGTTTGGGCGCGGAGGTGACAGGTTGTACCGATGGAGTCTTCCGAGTTCCGGGCGGCGAAGCAGCGTCTGATGAGTGAGGCGTTCCCCAGCAGTGGAGGCTACCTCGACGGTATGTCGATGGATCTTGATGCCTATCTGTGGCTCTCACCTGTGGTCAGGGAAGTAAAGGTCCGCCATACCAGTGACACGAACAGCCTGATCGTGGCCACCTGCGTACCCATCCGCAGACGCTCGGAGGCGGAGATCGGGGCCAGTCTCGAACAAGTCTGGTTGCAGGATCTCAGTTACCGGTACTTCGAGGCCCATGGTCACCTTGGCGGAGGGGCGAGTACAGCTTGACGTGATAACGCAGATCGCTCTGAACGGCTTCTATGTCTTGGCCACCATTGTGGCCGAGACGTCGAGGTCACACGCTGCTCGGTGAGCTGGGGCTGAGGAACGAAGTCCCGGACCGTCGATTGCCCCCGACTACCGACGGTGATCGACCATCCTGAGGCGATCGTCGGGGCAGTACTGGTCTGCTGCCCCCTGTCCTGATCGAAGGATCTCCGCCTTGCCGTTGGCGGGGTGACGGCCTGGACCAAGGTTGACGGCCGATATCGATTTACGGTGCCTGTCTGGCTATGCCCTGCGCAAGGTCGGGCCACTGGGTACGTTGAGACTCGATAATCGGGATGTTGGTCGGTCGGAGGCCGCCATTGTCGAGGTGGGGATATGACTCGTCGTAAGCGTGCCGCGCATGCAACCGCCGGGGTGCTGGTCGTGCTCACCATCGCAGTCGGTTTGCCAATTAATGTGGTCAGTGACTATTTTCCTTCGACGGTCACCGATCACCAGATGGTGTGGATCACCGGTCTAGTCGCGGTGACTGCGATAGCGGTGTACTTGACGTGGTTGGCACGCCGGATCGCCGAACGACGCATGCGAGGAAAACTGTTCCAAGTGCAACCCATGCCAAAGGGATGGGTTCCCCGTAATGAGCTAGATGCGGTGGTGCGAGCTTTAACAGGCCCGGGCAGCAGAACTGTGGGAGTCACAACCGCACTGTGGGGGGCTGGCGGGTTTGGCAAGACGTCGCTAGCGGTGGCGGCTTGTCACGATCGCCGAGTGCGCCGGTTTTTCTCCGGCGGAATCGTGTGGGCCACGATCGGTCAGGACCGCACCGATACTGAAAACGCGGACGTGATCCGTGGCATCTGCGAAACGCTGTCGGCCGAGGTACCGCAGATGACAGATCTGAAGCAGTTGTCGCATCATCTGGCCGAGCTGATGGCCGAGCGAGGCCGGATGCTACTAGTCGTTGACGATGTCTGGACCGGTGTCCAGCTAGAGCCGTTTTTAGCGGTGTCGCAACAATCACGACTGTTAGTGACAACCCGTCGGCCGCGAACACTTCCCGATGGGGCGACCAAAGTTAACGTAGACGCGATGACGCCTACGGTGGCGGCTCGACTGCTGGGCCGCAACCTGCCGGTCATCCAGACGGACCTACGGCGGCAGCTGTTGGAAGTGACGGGAGGATGGCCGCTGCTGCTGGCGTTAGCCAATGCTCGGCTGGTCGAGGACGTTAACCAGGGCGCGCAGGTGAACGCTGCCTCCAAACAGGCTATTGCTCGATTGCGCCAGGCGGGGCCGACAGCGCTGGACATCACCGACAGCGGGCAGCGGGAGACCACGGTCAAGGCGACCATCGACTACAGCTTGGAGGCATTGCACACGGAGAAACGGGAGCGATTCCTGGAGTTGGGGATCTTCGCTGAAGACGTCGATGTCCCGCTCGATGTGGTGGCGCTGTTGTGGCAAGGGACGGCGAGCCTAACCTCGGAACAGTCCCAGCGGTTGTGTGAGGAGCTGGCGGGGCTATCACTGGTGTCGTTGCGGTGGGAGGAAGGCCGACAGCGAGTGGTGGCATTGCATGACGTGGTGCGGGACTTTATCCGTTCTAAGGACGGTCTGGGGCCAGAGCAGATGACTCAGGCCAACCGGGCGTTGATCAACAAAGCAGCTGAGCTAGTGGCCGCTGACGAAGGAAGAATCGGCGATTGGTGGCGGCTACCGGATGGACATTTCCTATGGGATCAACTTGTCTATCATTTGGCCGAAGGGGGCCTTGAAGCGGCATTGAATGTGCTAATCACCGATGTGCGCTGGGTACTCGCTAGGCTGGCTAAATCAGGAGCCCTCGCTTTAGAAGCTGATCTTACTTTCTCACAGGATCCCGGAGCGGTTAAGACTCGTCGACTGGTCGCACAGGTAGGCCATCTACTGAGCGACCTGGAATCTGGCGAACTTTCCGAAGGGAATCGATTAACCCATTTGATTGTCCTGCCGAATTTTCAGAAGCAGATATCCGAATTGCGCGAGAAGTATGGGCCGTTTCTGCTGCCAGCTTGGCCGCTTCCAGAAAGTAGGAACTCTGCCGTAATTCGAACTTTGAATGGTCATTTCGACACGGTAGCTACAGTGAAGATTGCCGTGGACGGGAAGTGGCTGGCCAGCGCTGGCGACGACCGGGTAGTGCGATTGTGGAATGTCGATGGCAGTTTACGCACAGTCTTAGAGGGGCACACCAGCTTAGTAACTGAGGTGGCGATTGCTGCCGACGGTTCCTGGCTGGCCAGCGCCTCTGGTGACAGAACCGTACGGTTGTGGAATGCCGACGGCACCCAACGTGCGGTTCTAAAGGGCCACACCAGTTGGGTGAATTCGGTGGCGATTGCTGCCGACGGCTCGTGGCTGGCAAGTGGTTCCCATGATGGGACAGTACGGTTGTGGAATGCCGACGGTACCCAACGTGCGGTTCTGGAAGGCCACACCAACGAGGTGCATGCGGTGGCGATTGCTGCCGACGGTTCCTGGCTGGCCAGCGGCTCATATGACCATACGATTCGGTTGTGGAATGCCGACGGTACCCAACGTGCGGTTCTGGAAGGCCACACGAACGAGGTGAATTCGGTGGCGATTGCTGCCGACGGCTCGTGGCTGGCAAGTGGTTCCCATGATGGGACAGTACGGTTGTGGAATGCCGACGGTACCCAACGTGCGGTTCTGGAAGGCCACACCAACGAGGTGCATGCGGTGGCGATTGCTGCCGACGGTTCCTGGCTGGCCAGCGGCTCATATGACCATACGATTCGGTTGTGGAATGCCGACGGTACCCAACGTGCGGTTCTGGAAGGCCATACCGGACCGATAGTTGCGGTGGCGATTTCTGTGGATGGGGCGTGGCTAGCAAGCGGCTCCGCCGATGAGACGGTTCGGTTGTGGGAGGCCAATAGCCATGTACCTGCGGCCGCGGAGGGCCACACTGATTGGGTGAATTCGGTGGCGATTGCTGCCGACGGCTCGTGGCTGGCAAGTGGTTCCCATGATGGGACAGTACGGTTGTGGAATGCCGACGGTACCCAACGTGCGGTTCTAAAGGGCCACACCAGTTGGGTGAATTCGGTGGCGATTGCTGCCGACGGCTCGTGGCTGGCAAGTGGTTCCCATGATGGGACAGTACGGTTGTGGAATGCCGACGGTACCCAACGTGCGGTTCTGGAAGGCCACACTGGACCGGCGAATGAGGAGATGATTTCTACGAATGACGGTCAGTATTTAGTCTTGGATAGGCAAGCTGACGCAGTGAATTCGGTGGCGATTGCTGCCGACGGCTCGTGGCTGGCAAGTGGTTCCCATGATGGGACAGTACGGTTGTGGAATGCCGACGGTACCCAACGTGCGGTTCTGGAAGGCCACACTGGACCGGCGAATGAGGAGATGATTTCTACGAATGACGGTCAGTATTTAGTCTTGGATAGGCAAGCTGACGCAGTGAATTCGGTGGCGATTGCTGCGGATGGTTCGTGGCTGGCAAGTGGTTCCCATGATGGGACAGTACGGTTGTGGAATGCCGACGGCACCCAACGTGCGGTTCTGGAAGGCCACACCAACTGGGTGCATGCGGTGGCGATTGCTGCCGATGGCTCCTGGCTGGCCAGCGCCTCTGCTGACGAAACAGTACGGTTGTGGAATGCCGACGGCACCCAACGTGCGGTTCTGGAAGGCCACACCAATGGGGTGCATGCGGTGGCGATTGCTGCCGATGGCTCCTGGCTGGCCAGTGCCTCTGCTGACGAAACAGTACGGTTGTGGAATGCCGACGGCACCCAACGTGCGGTTCTGGAAGGCCACACCAACTGGGTGCGCGGAGTGGCGATTGCTGCCGATAGCTCCTGGCTGGCCAGCGCCTCTGACGACGGGACAGTGCGTTTATGGAAAGCTGATGACGCAAACAGATGCATTACAGTAGTGCGTCTCATACCTAGCATATGGGGGGCGGCAATTTTTGATCCGGATATTGTGGTTGCTTGCGGATTCTCGGGTGTATATAAATTCTCCATCTCAACCCCAAAGAATAAGAGTGATTACAGACATCGCTAATATGTAGTGTGCAGATCAGCAACAAACCATAATGCTTGGGTGGACGCTCATATCTTTCGCGACCTGAGACGCTGGCGGCTGGGACCGGCCCCCAGGCCGCATGCCCGGCCGCCGAGCGGGCGCAGGGCCGCGAGGCGGCGCGGAGCGTCGCCCTTGATCCCTACAAGAACAATTCGGCAGTCTGCCGCGATGCAGGTCACGGGACTTCCGGCTTAGAGCAGACGGAAACCGTCGTGGTGGCGGACGGCGGTCATCTGATCGTCACGCATGGCGTCGATGACCCGGACAGCGAAGGCTTCGGACGCGGAGATCATTCCGGCAGTTGCTCGCCGTGTTCCAGGTAGAGGGTGCGGCCCAGTCTGCGGGCGGTGACGGCGGCAGTGACCCGGTGGGCGAGGCGTTCAATGAGTAGCTGGGCGAGTTCCTCGACGGGGTGGAAGCCGAATCCGGTGAGTTCGGCCTCAAGGGTGATGCGGTCGACGACGGCGGGGGTGAGTGTCCCGCCGTCGAACACGAACAGGACCTTGTCCCCTTCGGCGGGATGGGGTGCCCAGTCGACCACCAGCAGGTCTCCGATGGGCGGCTGGATGCCGAGTTCCTCGTGAACCTCGCGTACGCAGGCTTGAAACGGTGTCTCCCCCGGCTCCACATACCCACCTGGGATGTCCAGGTGTTCCTTGTAGGCGGGCTGGAGCAGGAGGACACGGCCGCGGTCGTCGAAGAAGAGCGCTCCGGCTGCGGCTCTGGCGTGGGCCATGGGCGGGGTCTGCGCGTCGCTCATGATCTCGACTCTAGGGGAATCCCCCGGCGGAGAGGGGCTTGGCTCAGATGATGCGGAGCCGGCGGCCGAGATCGGCCATGCGGTGGCTGGGGCGGCCTTTCTGCCTGCGGATCCAGGTGGTGACGAGCTGGCGGCTGATGTAGTGGTGCCGTATCTGCTCGGGTGCGATGTGCTCGGCTTCAAGGAGCGCGTCAAGGGCTTCGTCCACCCGGTTGCGCAGACTGTAGGCCTGGGCGACCGCGATACCGTGCCGGGCACGCCGTTCGATCGGCAATCCCGTGGTGTCGAGCCCGGGGCCGATGTCCAGAGCGATTTGGACGTCTCCCAGTTCGATGGCCGTGGCGACCCGGTGGATGGCGACGTTGGTCGGCCCGAACGCGGTGAAGGCGTGGTTGGCGTCATGGCCGAGACGTCGCGCCGACTCGTCGGCTTGGGCGAGGAAGTCCCGGGTTATCGCCCGGTCTTCGGCTCTGGCGGCTGCCATCGATCCGGCGAGGAACAGGGTTCCGTGGACCGAGAGCAACGCCGGTGAGGCCTGGCCGAGATCACCGTCCAGGAGAGCGGCGGCGTCGGCGGTGAGCTGGGTGGCGGCTTCGTAGCGGCCGTTTGCCAGCAAGGCGTGGGTGACCGATCGGAGCAGGGAAGCGGTGACGATCTGATCGCCGGATTCCCGTGCGGCGTGCAGCCCGCGTTCGGCGGCAACCCACGCAAGATCACTTTCACCGATCTTGACCAGGATGGTCGCGGCCGAATGGTAGGCCTGGCCGAGCAGGCTCAAGGCTTTGAGCCGCGTGTCACCGCTACACGCGTGCACGGCGGCCTGTGCCTCGGCGAGTACCGGGGGCAGACGGCGTACGACAAGCCCGTATCTGGAGGCCTGGTATGCGTGCCACAGATCGGCGATCTCGCGTCGGATCTCGTGCAGGTCCGGCGGCTCCCCGGTGTCGATCACAGCCGCCAGGGGTGCGAGCTGGCGATAGTCGGTGATGGCGGCGCGTAGCGCGGGGACGGTCTGCCGGCCGCTGTCCGCGGTCCACTCCAGCAACCCCGGCTCGGCCAGAAGATCGGCAAGGGAGACGTCGAGCGTCGTGGCCAACGACTTGATCACCGAGAGGCGATCGAGGTCTATCCGGTTGTTCTCCACCTTGCTCAACCAGTCGGCGGTACGGCCGACAAGCCCGGCGAGTACCTCCTGTGAAATCCCCCGGCGCTGCCGGTACCAGGCGATCCGTTCGCCGATGGTGAGGTGATCCGTCATTCCCCGCATGGTGGAAAGCCTCGCTTGTTTTGTGGGGGAACCCCGGAATTCTTTTCCGGGGTGGCATCGCCGACGGGTTCTAGTGTCACCACAGATCGAGGTTCCGTCTATCGCGTAGAGGGTGCAGTGGACTCAGCCCGTAATGAGAACACCGACACACGACCCTGCCCCGGATGCCGGGGTCGCGGGTGGCGCTATGCCCATGTCGGCGGAACTCACGGCAAGCGGGTCCTTGACGGGCGGCCTGAACCGGCGGCACGGGTCGACTGCTTCGACTGCGCAGGAGAGAAAGGGGTGATCAAGTGAGCTGGGTGTTTCCCGGAACCGGTGGGGTTGCTCCCGCGGCAATCCCCCTGGACCAGCTTCGGGCGCGTCTTGTCGGTCACGAGCGGGTACACGCCGAACTCCGGCCGGATCTGGACGCACTCTTGGTGCATGGTCCCTTCCCCGCGCTCCCGCTGCTGGTCTTCGTCGGGTACGGCGGTGCGAGCTTTTCATGGCAGAGCGGGGAGAAACGCCACCCTCTCGGCGACGTCACCGGGGCTGCGGCCGAGATAGCCAGATACATCAACCGGAACGCCTCCAGGTGAGGGACTAGGCGGGCGCGGCGGCGAGGTGAAGTCCTGGTGCGGGGATCGGAGAGTCCGATTTAGGATGCTCCCCCGCCGTCGCGCCTAAAACTCCGGCGGTGCATCCCGGCACACCATCCGTCATGGCAGAGCGAGGGTAGGCGGGCTCCGGAAGTCGCCTGATGTTACCCTCGGGCTTGTCAGGTCATATGGACGCAGGTTGGATGGTTGTCATGGCAACGCGAGACGTGGACACCTTGAAGTACGAGAGAGTCTTGCATGTCCTGCGTTCCCGTATCCAGGACGGAACCTATCCCGCCGGCGGGATACTGCCTTCCCAGCATCGGCTTGTGGCCGAGTTCGACGTGTCCCGGCCCACTGTGATCGAGGCCCTGCGGCTGCTTCGTCAGGAAGGCTTGATAGAGACGCAGACCGGGCGCGGATCGTTCGTCCGGGGCAAGGCGCCTGTGCTGGCCGCTCAGTCTGCCAATCCTGGGCGCCGACTTCTCGACGTTTCCGAAGTCGATTCCTCCGCTGATCTTCTCCAGGCGGGCCTTGTCGTCGCTCCTACGCGAGTCGCCGTCTTGCTCGAACTCCCTCCGGGAACCAAGGTCTTTCTGCGGCAATACCTGATCCGTGACGAAGACGGACCGGTGGAGCTGGTTTCAGCCTGGTTCCCCCTGGAGTTGGTGACGGGGACCAAGCTTGCATCCCCTGAACCGTTGGACGAGGGGATACGGCGGCACCTGTACGGCCGGAAGCGGCTCCGGCTTGACTACGCCGTCGAGCGGACGTTGTCACGATCGGCCGTGCTCGATGAAGCGTCGTCATTGGGGATCGATCCGGGTGCCCCGGTGCTGAATGTCGTTGTCACAGGTCACGATGCGCAGGGGAAGGCATGGCAGTTGGTTGACGCCGTACTTCCTGGTGATCGGCATGAACTGAGGAACGTATATCCCCTCACGCAGTAGATCCTAACAAGTAGGACTTCTAGCCAAACTTGACAGGACAGGTTCTCTTGGGTACTTTCATGGCAGAGCCTGATAGGTCAGGTTCTGAACAAGATGATTCCTGGCAGGTTAGGGGTAGATGGCGTATGGCTCTTCAGGGTCCGATTCCGGTGAGTTTCGAGATGGTGTTCCCATACGGCTGCTACCTCGTGGGGGAGGTGGAGCAGGTCAAGGACTTCGATGCCAGTAAGAACGGGCGGACGGTGTTCGCGAAGGACAAGGTGACCGGTGAGCCGGTGTGGCAGGTTCCGGTGATGGATGCCGACCCGGCGGTTAAGGCCGGTGCCAAGACGGTATCGGTCAAGATCGTCTCTGCGGTTCAGCCGGTCCCCCCGGCTTCGCTGCCGGGGCTGCCGTTCACGCCGGTGGAGTTCGCCGAGATGACGGTGACTGCGTACGTGAACCAGAGCTCGGGGCGGCTGGCCTGGTCGATCCGGGCGCGGGAGATGCGCGCTCCCCGTACCGCCTCGGCTCCGGCGTCGGCGCCGGTGAAGGGTTCGGCCGGTAAGGACGTGGCGGCGTGAGCGGGCGCGATCCCTACACCTACGTGACGGCCTCCCTCAAGAAGAAAGAAATGCATCTCGAAGTGAGCTTCTACACCCCGGATCTGGTGGCCAACGCATGGGTGATCGAGGACCGGCGGCCGTACCTGAGCTTGCGCAGCGATGAGGCGGCGGTCTCGGTCTCCTCGGCCGGCGGCGGGCCGGTCAGCGCGCGAGACGTGACCCTGGCGCGGGAGATCTACAACGCGGCTGCTCGGTACCTGGCCGACTGTGAGCGGCTGTACGCAGAGCAGGGATCCGGGGCGCCTGTCGCGGTGGAGCCGGACGCGGCCTGATCTCGGGTGGGGCCACGGGAAGCGCCAACTTCCCCTGGCCCCCGATCACTTCTCTCTCCCAAGACATCCCGATCTTTGAAAGAGGTGTTCAGTTTATGCTGCGCAAGCTTCCCGGGGACTACACCAAGGATCTGGTGTCGACCACTCCGACGTCGGTCGTGTTTCAGCCGACCGTGGTCAAGACCCCCCGCTGGCTGACGGTGCTGTCCCTGCTGTGGCGGGCCTGCTCGGGCCTGGTCGGCTCGATGCTGGCTCACCCGATCGTGTGGGGGCTGGCCGTCGTGCTGGCCGTGCTGGTCTGGTACACGGGCTGGCTGGTGTCCCTGCTCGTGGTGGTCACAGTGGTTGCCGGGCTGCTGGTGTGGCGGCGCCTGGACCGTGTCCGGTTCGATCGGTGGATCGGGTGGCGCTTGCTGGGGTTCTGGCGGTGGCTGTGGGTCTATCGCCGTCACTGGCAACCGGTCATGGTCGTCTCGGGGCTTGCCGCCCGTGTCGGCGGACGCGAGTACCTCCCGACCCTGGTCAAGGTGCGCTGTACCCCAGTGGCCGACGTGGTGATGGTCAAGATGCTGCACGGACAGCCGCTGTCGGACTGGGAGAACCGCAGCGAGCATCTGGCGCACGGGTTCGGCGCCCGGTACTGCCGGGTCCGTTCCCTCAAGCCGGGTACGGCGCTGCTGACGCTGCCGCATACCGATCTGCTGGCGCCGGTGGTTCCCGCGCTCCCCATCCCGGACTCGGTTGATTTGGAGGCGGTGCCGGTGGGGCGGCGTGACGACGGCCAGACGCTGAAGCTGAAGGTCCACGGAACCCATGTGCTGATCGTCGGTGCCACGGGCGCGGGCAAGGGGTCGTGGCTGTGGTCGACGGTGCGGGGGATGCTGCCTGCGATCCGGGACGGCTTGGTGCAGGTGTGGGCGCTGGATCCCAAGCTGATGGAGCTGTCCTACGGAATGGGCTTGTTTCATCGGTACGCCTCCTCGCCTGACGACTGCGCCGAGCTGCTGGAAGACGCGGTGGAGGTGATGCAGAAGCGGGCGGCGGAGATGGCGGGAAAGGTGCGTGATCACACGCCTTCGCCGGAGTCGCCGTTTCTGCTGGTGATCGTGGATGAGGTGGCGTTCCTGACCGCCTACCAGCAGGACAAGGGTCTCAAGGCGCGGGTGAACGCGGCTCTGGCGACGTTGACCACGCAGGGCCGTGCGGTCGGGGTGGGGGTGATGGCGGCTCTTCAGGACCCGCGTAAAGACGTGATCAGCATCCGGAACCTGTTCCCGGACAAGATCGCATTGCGGTTGGACGAGTCGGAACAGGTCGACATGGTCTTGGGGGACGGGGCGCGGGATCGGGGGGCGCTGGCTGACCGGATCTCACCTCGGCCGCAGATCGGGGCGGGTGTCGGGTACCTGCGGCTGGAAACCGATCCCGAACCGGTGCGGGCACGCGCGGCCTACGTCACCGATGCCGATATCCGGCAGATGGAGGCCGAGTACGGGACTCGGGGGATGCCTGATGACGATCTCTAACCCGGCCTCGGCGACCCTTGGACCGATCACCACAGCGGGCGCGTCGGCTCAGCGGCTTCCCCGGGCGGTGCGGGCGGCGATGCCGGTGGCCCTGGACGTCGTCGTGGAAGCCGCCAAACAGAACGGGGTGTGCACCCGTCCGCTGGAGTTCGAACGCCTCGACCTTCACGGCGGCCGGACCGAACGGGTGCTGATCCCCTGCGGCGCCAGGCTGGCAAGCGTCTGCGAACCCTGCGCCAGACGGGCCGCGACCCTGCGGCGGGCACAGTGCCGGGAAGGCTGGCACCTGGAGGCCGAACCGGTCGCAGACCGCGACGTCCCCACCGACCGTCAAGTGTTCCTGGCAACGGAGCGTGCCGACGCGCAACAGCTCCTCGACCGTGCACACCAGGACGGCGGCGACACGGCGACCTACCAAGAGGTCGTCGAGCTGCTGGACGGCGACCTCAACGCCGCTGGGGTACGGGGACGGCTGGCCCTGGAGGCTCCGGCTCGGAGGGCTCGGTCGACCCGGCGTCGCCAGGATGCCCCCGATCTGCCTCGGCGGCGGGTCGAACCCCGCACGGTCGGCCGGACCTACACCGGTGCGGACGGGCGCGGGTACCGGCCGAGCCTGTTCATCACCCTCACCTGCGACACCTACGGCAAGGTCCGATCGGACGGGACACCGGTCGACCCGGACACCTACGACTATGTGAGAGCGGCAAGGGACGCGATCCACTTCCCCAAGTTGATCGACCGGTTCGTGCAGAACCTGCGGCGGGTCGCCGGTTTCGACGTCCAGTACTTCGCCACTGTCGAACCGCAACGGCGGCTTGCTCCCCACCTGCACCTGGCGATGCGGGGGACCATGCCCCGGGCCGACGTGAAGGCGGTGGCTGCGGCGACCTACCACCAGGTGTGGTGGCCATCTGCGGACGTGGTCCGCTTCGCGGGGGATCGCCTGCCGGTCTGGGCGGACGGTGCCGGCTACCTCGACCCGGACACCGGTGAGGTCCTGCCCACCTGGGATGAGGCTCTTGACGACCTCGACGACGACCCTGATGCGGTACCGTTCCACGTCGTCAAGCTCGGGCCTCAGGTCGACGTCAAAGGGGTGCTTGCCGGGTCACCGAATGCGGGCCGGTGTCTCTCCTACCTGTCCAAGTACCTGACCAAGTCGGTGGCCGATTGCCACGAACCGGGCACCGACGCTCAACGGCGTCACGTGGAACGGCTCATGGACGTGCTGCGGTATGAGCCGTGCTCGCCCTCCTGCCCCAACTGGCTGCGCTACGGGGTGCAGCCCAAAGACCCTAAGCCGGGGATGGCTCCGGGCCGGTGCCGCGGTAAGGCGCACAAGCCCGCGCACCTGGGCTATGCAGGGCGGCGGGTGCTGGTGTCCCGTAAGTGGTCCGGCAAGACGTTGGCAGAGCACAAGGCCGACCGTCGCGCCTGGGTCCTGGAACAGCTCGGCCTTGCCGCCGCACCGGACCACGACCCGGACCGGTTCCTGTGGCGGCCGGTCGAACCGGGAAGCCCGAAAGCCTCCCCGTTGGCGGCTCGACTGCTGCGCGCTCTGGCGGATCGACAACGATGGCGCGCTCAACTCCAGGCCGCACAAGCAAGAGCAGATGGCCAACCCCCAAGCGATGTTTCCGGGGCTCGAATGGAGGCGGCATGACCGTGAGGGATCTTCCGGCCGACTCATCAGATGATCCACTTCTGACAGTCGATCAGGTAGCGCAACGGCTCAACACGTCGACTCGGTTTCCTCGGCGGCTGATTCAACAGCGACGGATTGAGTTCGTCAAGGTCGGACGGCACGTCCGTATTCGTACCTCGGTGCTGGACGCCTACATCACGGAACACAGCGTCGAGCCCCTTACCTATGACAACGTGATGAGGAAGGCAGCCTGATGGCCAATAGGAAAGGGCACCGACGCTTCGGCAGCATCCGCAAGCTACCTTCCGGCCGCTACCAGGCCAGTTACATCGGTCCGAACGGTCAGCGTTACAACGCGCCGGAGACATACGAACACCAGGGCGATGCTGAACGCGCGCTGTCGCTGATCGAGGCACGAATCATCACGGGGGAGTGGACTGATCCTGAGCGCGGGAAGATCAAACTCGGGACCTACGCGGAGACGTGGATTGCTCAACGTCCAGGTCTTCGACCACGAACCGTTGACCTCTACACATGGCTGCTCCGCAAGCACATCGCGCCGTACCTCGGGCCTGTCGCGCTCGGCAAGCTGTCGACTTCAATGATCCGGCAATGGCGGTCCGATCTCCTCGACAGGGGAGTGTCGGTAAGCATGGCGGCGAAGGCATATCGGCTGCTGCGGGCTGTGCTGATGACGGCGACGGATGACGACAGAATCCTGACCCGCAATCCGTGCCGGTTACGGGGCGCCGGCGATGAACGGGCGGCGGAACGTCCGGTTCTCTCGGTTGCTCAGGTTTTCGAGCTGGCCGAATGCGTGGGGCGGCGTCCTGTCGGCAGTATCAGGGGCGAGAAGGGAGGCGACGGATTTCGGGTCCGTTTCCAGCGGTATGGCCAGATGAGGACTCATCCTGAGATCTTTGCGACGAAGGCTGATGCTGAACAGGCACGCTGGAAACTGATCGATACAGGGAGCGCGGATTTCACGCATGATCGCCGTTTCCGGGCGCTGATCCTGCTCGCGACCTTCGCAAGCCTGCGGTGGGGCGAAATCACTGCACTGACACGTAGCGACATTGACTTGGACGCATGCACGGTTCGAATCCGGGTGGCGTTCACCGAGCGGTCTACCGGACAGATGGTGCTCGGTCCTCCTAAGTCCGAGGCAGGGCGGCGGGTCGTCGGTATCCCGCAAGCGATCATTCCGGCGCTCAGAGAACATATGAGTATCTACGTCAAGGCGGATCCGGACGCTCTTGTCTTCCCGGGCGTCAAGGGCGGTCCGATGCGACGTAGCGGCTTCAACAAGCTGTCCGGCTGGATGCACATCGTCCGGGCGATGGGCCTGGAGGGTCTGCACTTTCATGACCTTCGGCACACGGGCAACATGCTTGCGGCGGAGAGCAAGGTCGGGCTGAAGGACCTGATGGCTCGGATGGGGCACGACAACGTACGGGCGGCGATGATCTATCTGCATGCCGTACGCGGGGCGGACTCCACAATCACGAACGCGATCAACGACAGACTTAACGATCACCAGGCGGACGATGATGATGAGGACGGTGCGGCCGGTCTGCTTGTTCCGGCGGGCTAATCGCACGCTAATCGCACGGAAGATCATCTAGTCCGGTAAAAAGATCAAGGCCCGGGTCGGGACTCAACCCCTGACCTGGGCCTTTGTGGGTGGAGCGGGTGACGGGAATCGAACCCGCACTGTCAGCTTGGGAAGCTGATGTTCTGCCACTGAACTACACCCGCGTGCGCCGTACTGAAGGAAACGGCTGCGGGTAACACTCTAGCGGACTCTGCGGATGTGTGCGCCCCATGAGATGTGCTGAGGGCACCCGTCTGGCGTTGGTAGGTTGCTGAGCGTGCTGCTCTCCGACCGTGATATCCGTGCCGAGCTGGAGGCGGGGAGGGTCAAGCTGGATCCGTTGGATCTCGGCATGATCCAGCCGTCCAGCGTCGACGTCCGTCTTGACCGTTACTTCCGGGTATTCGAGAACCATCGGTACCCGCATATCGACCCTGCGATCGAGCAGCCCGATCTGACTCGGCTGGTGGAGTCGATGGACGATGAACCGTTCATCCTGCATCCGGGGGAGTTCGTGCTGGCGAGCACCTATGAGCTGGTGACGCTGCCGGACGATGTCGCGGGGCGGTTGGAGGGGAAGAGTTCGCTGGGCCGGCTGGGGCTGCTCACCCACTCGACCGCTGGGTGGATAGATCCCGGTTTTTCGGGACACGTAACGCTGGAGTTGTCCAACGTCGCCACCCTGCCGATCAAGCTCTGGTCGGGCATGAAGATCGGGCAGCTCTGCCTCTTCCGGCTGAGTTCACCGGTGGAGCATCCGTACGGCTCCGCGGCGTACGGTTCGCACTACCAGGACCAGCGTGGGCCGACTCCGTCCCGGTCCTACCTGAACTTTCATCGGACCAAGATCTGAACCGGCCCGCCGTCGAAGCGGTCAGCCGGCGCGTAGCCTGTTCACGGTCTCCTGGATGGATTGAGACAGGCTCCCACCGAGTTCGTCGCTGGGAGTGACGAGGTGGGCCGGAGGAGCGGTGATGTCGGCCGGAGTGCCCCAGTTTCGGAAGCGGATGTCATTGGTGACAACAATCTGGAATTTCGAGACCGGGCCATACGAGGTATGGAAGCGCTTGGGCAGGTTGTCCTTTCCAAGCCAGAGAGTCCAGTTAATCTGATCCGTTGAGATTTCCGGGGAACGCTTGGTACCGCGGTAGCTGTTCGTCTTCCTGTCGAACGTCGCCTTGGCGAGGAGGTTTTTGAGCGTTCCTGGGGCAAGGATGTCAAAATGGATGGCGGACCAGGAATCCTTCGCACTCTCCTCCACCGGGCTGCTCACCCATTCGACATCTGGGCGGATAAGGGAGTTAAGGCCGCTGTCTCGAACATAGACGGTGCCGTCGACCACGATGGTCCGGGTGGGTCTTCTCTCTATCCTGTCGGAAATCTGGGTCTTGTCGAAGGAAGAAATCCCTGTCCTGGACAGCTTGATTACGCCGCTCGATTCATGTATCGATGCACTAAGGGTTTTCTCCATAAAGACCGTCGCATACGTTTCTGTCTCGTTGAACCGTACCCCGGCTCCCTTGGCGAATTCCGCGTTGAGCGCTGCGATGACCGCGCCGGGGGTGGGGATCGGGTTAGATGGGCCCGAAGATGCGTGAGCGGTGCCCGCAATCGGCACCAGCACGGCTACTGCCGTGAACATGATCCAACGCCTCATGAATCATCATGCTGCTTGCCCAATGTTACCAACGAGGACATAAAAAGATCTCGTTCTGTGCAACCAGGAGATTGAGCATAGAAATACAAGCTCGACACGGAGTAATCAGGGCATGGCATAAGGTATATCCCTGATCACTGGAAGATCGGAAATCCCCACTGCCTCCGGTGGCACATCCGTACGATTCCGCATCGAGGGCCGACACCGTCGCAGTCCTCCCTGAACTTTCATCGGACCAAGACCTGACACCGCCTGCCGTCGGAAACGACCGCGAACGGCAGGCGAAGCGGGAAGTGGTATGTCAGGGCCGGCTGAAGGGGATGGACAGTCGGGGAAGACCCTCCCTTTCGTTTCCGGGGACAACCAGGTGGGCCGGCGGCTTGGTGATGTCGATCGAGGTGCCCCAGCTTTGGAACCGGGTGTCGCCATGGGTGATCAGGCGGCCGGTACCGTCGATCAGGGTCGTCGAGGTTGTCAGGCGCTTGGGCAGGTTGTCCTTCCCAAGCCAGAGTTTCCAGTTGACCTTGGCCTTCAAGTCTCGAGGCTTGACCTTGATCGCGGATCCCGGTGCCAGCACGGTTCCGAGTGCGATGGTGCCGGAGAAACTGTTCGACTCCTTGTCGAACTTGGCTTTCGCGAGCAGGGTTTTCAGCATTTCCGGCCTGAAGAGGACAACCGGGCCCTGGGACCAGTAATCGGGTGGGATGAGCCTGGTGGGAAGGCTTATCCATTCCGCGTCCCCGATGTAGAGCTCGTTGAGTGCGCTGCCCCCGAAGTACGCGGTGCCGCCGACCAGGACGGTCCGGATCGTCACCGCGTCGTTCTTGGTGAAGTAGGACGCCAGGGTCACGTCGGCGGAGGAGACCCCGGTCCTGCCGAGATTGACCACGCCACTCATCTTCAAGGTCGAGGCCGATGCGGCACCACGCTTGGGTTTCGCGGTGGTTGTCACGGTTTCGCGGAACCGGACCCCGGCGCCTTGGGCAAATCGCTCCTGGAGCGCGATGAGGGGGGCGATCGAGGGCGCGGTGACTGCCGGCTCCGGGCCAGGTGGGCCGGTGGGGGGCGATGCGTAGGCGGCATTGCCGAGGGGCATCAGCACAGCCGCCGCCATGATCGCAATCCAATGCTTCATATCTTGATCTTGCCTGGCAGGCGGACCTCTTGACATTACGGATTCATGTCATTCAGGAAGAAAATCACAATGAAGCCGATAGTCGGCCTAAGCCTTATACGTGTCATACAAGGCATATATCTCACCGATCTGGTGGAGTGTCGACCGGTATGTACTCCGCGGTATCGCAGGGGACCCGCGGGCTCGCCGACCGGGAACCGCCTGCCGTCGACGCTGCACAACGGCAGGCGGAGCGGTACGTCAGAGCCTGTCGAGCGGGCCTGGGGGAAGCGGGAGCTCCGCCAGGTCGTCGATGGAGGAGACCAGGTGCGCGGGGGGAGCGGTGATGCTGACCGGGGTGCCCCAGCCCCGGAAGTGGATGTCGCTGGTGTTCACCAGGTTGCCGAGCTTCTTATCGACGATCAGCGTCATCGAGGTCTTCAGACGCTTGGGCAGGTGGTCCTTCCCAACCCAGAGCTTCCAGTCGATTTTCGTCGTGGAGAGGACCGATTTGGTGAGGGGGAGGTTGGCCTGCGGAGACAGGGCCTTGCCGAGCGGGATGGTGCCGCTGTAGCTGCTCGTCTTCTTGTCGAACTTGGCCTTGGCGAGCAGGCTCTTGAGCGTCCCCGGAGCGAGAAGGTCAACCGCGCTGTTGCTCCAGAGGTTTACCGAGAGTCCCTCGACGGGCGTGCTCACCCATTCCACATTCGTGGGGAGCAGTTCGGCGAAGAGGCTGCCCCGCAGGTACGCGGTGCCGTCGACCAGGATGGTCCGGAAGGTGGTCTTGCCACTCCCCGGAATGTCGAACGCCAGGGTCGAGTCGGAGGCGGAGACCCCCGTCTTGGTCAGCCCGACCACGCCGCTCGCTTTGTAGACCGCCTGCGACTTGAGGCCCCGCTTCGTGGCGAAGCCCGAGGTCACGGTCTCGCTGAATCGTACTCCGGCGCTCTTGGCGAACTGCGCGTCAAGCGCCGCCACCGGGGCGGGGGTCGCGGTGACCGAGGCCGCGGGTTTCGGTGCGGGCGGCGCCGCGTAGGCGGTGCCGCCGAGGGGGACCAGCACGGCCGCCGCCGTGATCGTAATCCAACGCTTCATACATATTGATCTTTCCGAACTATCAGACCCGTTGATGTCACGAATCCATCTCATTCAGTGAAATTGTGGTCGGCGAATGGCCGTGACGGGCTCGACGGGTGATCACCTAAGAACGTGATATATGCCACATGGCGCATATATCACATCAAATGACTGCCGGTCCCTTGGCTGCGGGCAGTCAAGGTGGGAGAACCGCCGGCGGTCGCCCGGCCAGCGACGAGGCTCCGGAACACCCCGGCGGCTCTGGACTCGCGTGTTGAGTTTGTCAAGATCATGTTAAGTCCTCGGCAAGTCAGCCGACTCTCAGGTATCTCCGTGGAAAAACGGGGCATGCGTGTGGTGAGCAGTAGGCGACACGCAGGGGTGTAGGTACCGAAGTTCGCATTTCTGCTGGTTACCCGTAGCATCCTCTGCGGACAGTCCCCGCACATCTGGAGATCGACGTGCGTCTGCGTCTCACCCCACGTGAGGACAGCTACTACGAGTTGTTCGCCGAGACCGGCAACAACCTCGTGACCGCCGCTCGGCTGCTGGTGGAGATCATCAGCGACGGTGCGGACCGCGAAGGCCTGGCGGAGAAGATGCGCGCCTGCGAACACGCCGGCGATGAACGCACCCATGCGATCATGCATCGTCTCAATGAGAGCTTCGTCACGCCGTTTGACCGTGAGGATATCTACCGACTGGCCTCCAACCTCGATGACGTCATGGACTTCATGGAGGAGGCGGCCGACCTGATCGTGCTCTACCAGGTCGACCAGCTTCCCAAGGAAGTGGTGCGTCAGGTGGAGGTCCTTGAGCGTGCCGCCGAACTGACCGCGGCGGCCATGCCCCGTCTGCGGTCCATGAAGAATCTCAAGGAGTACTGGGTCGAGATCAACCGTCTGGAGAACCAAGCCGACCAGGTCTACCGGCGGCTGCTCGCACGGCTCTTCAGCGGAGAGTACGACGCGCTCATGGTGCTCAAGATGAAAGAGGTCATCGACGCGCTGGAGCACGCCGCGGACGCCTTTGAGCACGTGGCGAACACCATCGAGTCGATAGCGGTCAAGGAAAGCTAACTTGGAGCTTGCCATCTTGATCGGCGTCGTCGTCGTGGCGCTGATCTTTGACTACACCAACGGCTTTCACGACGCGGCGAACGCGATCGCGACCTCGGTGTCGACGCGTGCCCTTACCCCTCAGATCGCGCTGCTGATGGCGGCGGTGATGAACTTCCTCGGCGCCCATCTGGGCACCCAGGTGGCGCAGACGGTGGGGAAGGGCATCATCGACACTCCGGCGGGCGTCCACGGTCTCATCGTGGTTTCCGCGGGTCTGGTCGGCGCGATCACCTGGAACATGATCACTTGGTACTACGGGCTCCCCTCGTCCAGCTCCCACGCCTTGATCGGGGGACTGGTCGGCGCGGCCATCGCCTCGGCGGGGGTCGACGCGGTCAAGTGGGTCGGCGTCTTCGAGAAGGTCGTCATCCCGATGATCCTCTCGCCGCTCGTCGGGTTCCTCCTGGCCGGAGCCATCATGGTGGCTATTTACTGGATCTTCCGTCGGGCCAATCCCGGTAAGGCCAACCGCGGCTTCCGCTACGCGCAGACCGCATCAGCGGCCGCGATGGCGCTGGGCCACGGCCTCCAGGACGCCCAGAAGACCATGGGGGTTATCTTTCTCGCACTTTTCACCACGGGGTATGTAAAAGCAGATGATCCCATTCCGCAGTGGGTCATCCTCGCCGCCGCCGGTGCGATCTCCTTGGGGACGTACGCCGGAGGCTGGCGCATCATGCGAACACTCGGGCGCAGGATCATCCACCTGGACCCACCTCAGGGATTCGCGGCGGAAACGGCGGCTTCCACCGTTCTGTACGGGGCCGCGATCGGCCTCGGCGCTCCCATCTCCACCACTCACACGATCACCAGCGCGATCATGGGCGTCGGCGCCACCAAGCGCCTCTCCGCCGTTCGCTGGGGCGTGGCCGGCAACATCGTGACAGCCTGGATCTTCACCATCCCCGCCGCGGCGCTGGTGGCCGCCGTCACCTACTACATCCTCAGCTGGATCCTCGAGTAACCATCGAACCCCTGGTGGATCGTCTCTGCACGGGAGGTCCACCAGGCGCGGTGCTCCCAAGTCACTACATTTCCCTTCTGTACGGCCGCTACGGCGCCGATCGCGGCCCCTTTGGCATCCCAGCCGTACGGGGCCAAGCCCCGGCCGCCCAGGGCCGTAGGACGCCCATGCGGCGCCGCGGCACCGCGTCGAGCTCGAGCGCTCCACGGCCGTACGGTGAACAGGCTCCACGGCCGTACGGAGAACAGGCGGTGTCCCGGCCGGATGAACGTCGCGGTGACGCCGGGTTCGCAGGAGTAGGTCATAGGATGAACCGGGCGTGATCCGAGGGGAAATCCAATGGTCTATTGGTTGCTCAAATATGTTTTCATCGGGCCCGTCGCCCGGCTTGTCTTCCGGCCGAAGGCGGAAGGCCTGCACCATATCCCCGAGGAGGGTCCGGCCATCCTCGCCGGAAACCACCTTTCCGTCTACGACCCGGTATTCCTCTCGCTTGTCGTCAAGCGGCGGATCTATTATCTCGCCAAGCTTGAGTACTTCACCGGAAAGGGCGTGCTGGGTTTTCTTTTCGGCAGGGTCGTGGGGGAGGCGGGCGCGATCCCGGTGGACCGTTCCGGCGGAAAAGCGGCGACGACCTCGCTGGACATCGCCGGGCGGGTAATCGAGAAAGGCCGGTTGTTCTGCCTCTACCCGGAGGGCACCCGGTCACCGGACGGGCGTCTGCACCGGGGGAAGACCGGGGTGGTCCGGCTCGCGCTGCGGACGGGTGCCCCGGTGATTCCCGTGGCGATGTTGAACACGCATGAGATCCAGCCGCCCGGCAGAATCCTGCCGAAGATCAGGCGCGCCCGGGTGCGGATCGGGGAGCCTTTGGACTTCTCCGCCCACCGGGGGCAGGCCGGGGATCCGGCGACGGAACGGCGGCTCACCGATGAGGTGATGAACGCCCTGCAGAAAATCTCCGGCCAGGAATACGTCGATGTCTACGCCAAGCGCAAGCCGGGCGGATCCGCGACCTCGTGACGTCTAACGGCGGTACATGACGTCGGTGTCCCACACGGCGAACCCCAGCGACTCGTAGAGCCGGACGGCCGCCCCGTTCTCCTCGTCGACGTAGAGCAGCACCTGCCCGAGCCCGCGGGAACGCAGGTGGGCCAGGCCGGCGAGGGTGAGGGCGCGACCGAGCCCGCCGCCTTGCTCGTCCGGGTCCACGCCGACGACGTAGACCTCGCCGATCGGCTCGTGCCCATGCTCGCCCTCCGCCCCGTGGATCTTGGTCCAGTGGAAGCCGACGAGTCGTCCGTCCCGCTCGGCGAGGAAGAACCCGGCCGGGTCGAACCAGGGCTCCCCCTCCCGTCTCCCCAGGTCGGCCGAGGTCCAGGCGCCCTGCTCGGGGTGGGTGGCGAAGGCCTTGGCGTTGAGCCGGAGCCAGGGCTCCTCGTCGGCCCCGGGCCGGAAGACACGCAGCCGTACCCCGTCCGGGAACACCGGCTCGGGCAGGTCGGCGAAGAGCGAGCGCCGCATCTGGTGCAGGGTCCGGATCTTGGCGAAGCCCAGTCCGGCGGCGAGGCGTTCCGCGCCGTCGTGCCGGCCGTGGGCCCAGAGCCGGAGTCGTCCCCCGGTGAGCTCCAGGACGGCCCCGGCGAGCCCGCGGCCGTACCCCTTCCTCCGGTGGGCCGGATGGACGACCAGTTCGCCGCTGGGACCCTCCACCGGGTCGGTGGGGTCGACGTGGGCGTACCCCACGACGGCGCCGGTCTCCTCGTCGACGGCGAGTACGGCGTACGCCTGGGGGTCGCCGCCGTACCTCAGGTGGAGCATGACGTGTTCGTTGAGGGGCCGGACCCCGTCGGCGGCGGTCGCCGCGTCGACGAGGGCGAGGACTTCGGCGGTCTCGGCCGGGTTCAGGCGTTCTCTGGTCACTGTTCGCACAGGACTAGTTAAGTCTCCCAGGGTTCTCGATCATGACAAGGGGGCAACTTAGGCAAAGAACGCCAGTTCCATCACCAATTAATCGTTGTCTATATGACATTTCACACCTGAACCTGCCGTCTAGGGTCGTAGGTCATGACGTCTCGATCCCTCACTCGGGTGGTCCTCGCCACCGCGTTGGCCGCCTCTGGGCTCGCGCTCGCGACCGTCCCCGCCACCGCGGCGGGCCCCGACGCCGCGACAAGCGGTCACTCGACACCCCAGACGGTGCCGGTACGGCTGCTCGCACTCAACGACTTCCACGGCAACCTGGAACCGCCCACCGGATCATCCGGCCGCATCGTGAACGAGGCCGGCGCGACCGTCGAGGCAGGTGGCGCGGCCTACATCGCCGCACACCTGAAGGCGCTGCGCGACGAGAACACCCTCACCGTGGCGCAGGGGGACATGATCGGCGGAACGCCGCTGATCTCGGCCGCCTACCACGACGAACCGAGCGTCGAGTTCCTCGACAAGATCGGCGTCACCGCGTCCGCGGTCGGCAACCACGAGTTCGACGAGGGCTACCGGGAGCTGCTCCGCATCATGAAGGGCGGCTGCCACCCGGTCGACGGCTGTTCGCCCGCCGGGCCCTGGAAGGGGGCCGGGTTCGACTACGTCGGCGCGAACGTGCTGCTGAAGAAGTACAACCTCCCGGCGATCCCCCCGTTCACGGTCCGCAAGGTCAACGGCGTCAACGTCGCGTTCATCGGCGCGGTCACCAAGACCACCCCGACGATCGTCACCTCCGACGGCATCAAGGACATCAAGTTCATCGACGAGGTGGAGGCGGTCAACAAGGCCTCCAAGGTGCTGCGTCTGCTCGGGGTGAAGGCCCAGGTCGTCCTCGTGCACGAGGGTGACCAGGTCCACGCGGGACAGAGCCCGGACGCCTGCTCGGCCCAGCCGAGCGCCGGCTACCGGATCGCCACCCAGTCCGACGCCGAGATCGACCTCGTGCTTGAGGGCCACTCCCACCAGGCCTACATCTGCACGGTCAAGGACCCCAAGGGCAACGACCGGATCTACAGCCAGGGCTCCTCGTTCGGCCGGGTCATCACCCAGGTGGATCTGCTGGTCGACAAGCGGACCCGGGACGTGGTCCGATCCTCGGTCCGCGCCGACAACCACGTGGTGACCCGAACCATCACCCCAGATGCCGAAATTTCGGCGTTTGTGCAGACCTGGAAGGACCGGGTGGCCCCGGTGGCCAACCGTCCGATCGGTAACATCACCGCGGACATCCGCCGCAGCCAGGCGCCCTCCGGCGAGTCGGCGCTCGGCAACCTGATCGCGGACGCCCAGCTCGCCTCGACCAGGACCGGCGGCAACGCGGTCATCGCGCTGATGAACCCCGGCGGGGTACGGTCCGACCTGAACCACGCGCAGAGCGGAAGCGAGGGCGACGGGGTCGTGACGTACGGCGAGGCGTTCACCGTCCAGCCGTTCAACAACCTCATGGGCGTGGTCACCATGACCGGTGCCCAGCTCGACGCACTGCTCGAACAGCAGTTCCAGCCGCAGCCCACCGGGACGATCCTGGAGCGCATCCTGTCGCCGTCGTCCTCCCTCCGCTACACGATCAACCGTTCCCAGCCGGTCGGCTCCCGGGTCTCCGACATCAAGATCGACGGGGTGCCGGTCGCCGACACCACCTCCTACCGGGTGGCCGCCAACAACTTCCTCCTCGGCGGCGGAGACGCGTTCAGCGTGTTCACCCAGGGCACCGACCTGTGGAACGGCCCGCTGGACATCGACGCCCTCGCCGCGTACCTCACCGCGAACTCCCCGATCTCCCCGCCCGCGACCGACCGCATCACCGTGGCGGGCTGACGACGCACTTCCCGGAGGGGCGAACCACACCAGGTTCGCCCCTTTTGGCGTCTCACCCCGGTCCGGTACGGCCTGCGGTGGCTCGCGGGGATACGGATTAGGCTGCCGACGGCCAGGCGAAGCCCGTATGTCCGGTAAGGACGGCGTGCTCGTGACTTCGGCCGTCGAGCGTTCCGGCGAAGCCCGTACCGGATGGGTTGCGTGGAGGGCGGGCCGGAGTTAAGGCAGGTCCGGTACGGCCTCCGGCGGGCTCGCGGGGATGCGGATGAGCTGAGCTCGCCTGCCGGGGGCCAGGCGAAGCCCGTACGTCCACCGATGTCCGGGGAGGGAGGTGTTCGGGTTTTCGGCCGTCGAGCGTTCCGGCGAAGCCCGTACCGGATCGGTCTTCTGGAGAGCGGGCGGGTCCGGTACGGCCTCCGGCGGGCTCGCGGGTCGCCGGCGCCTTGGCCAGGTGGCTGGGCTCCGGAGCCCGGCGTGACGTTCCCGCAGGTGTCAGCGGGGCGCGATGGCGCCCGGATTCTGGCGAAACAGTTGGGCGATCGCCGATGGTTCGTCCGCATATGGGTTTTGTCGGAAGACGGCGCTACGGTTCCCCGCATCACTCCACCGGCGGATGCCGTGGGCGGAGTGGATCCTCACGACATGAAGGGCTGAGCAACGTTGGGATGGCTGGCAGCGGGCGACGGTTATGAGATCGCTCTGATCGACGGCAAGGTGGCGGCGCGCCCCACCGGCGGCCGTTCAGCGGGGAAATTGCTGAAAAGCATGCCGAAGGCGCTCCGTGACCATGCCGAAGTGGATCGACTCCGCCGCCTCGCCGAATGGCTGGATCGCCACGCGCAGGACTGCGTGGCCCAGGTCGACGCCTGGATGGTCTCCTCACTACCGATTCCGGTCGAGGTCCTCACCTCGGTGTGGCCGGACGAGGCCTGGCGGCTCGCCCTGCGGGACACGGTGGTGGTCGGCGCCGGCCCCGATGACGTCGGGCTGCTGCGCGGCGTCACCGGCGCCGGTGAACTTCAGCTCGTGAACCTGGACGGGGAGACCGTCCGAATCGCGCCCGCGACCGTCACGATTCCCCACCCGGTCCTGCTGGAGGACCTGGAGGACCTGCGGGAATTCGCCGCCGAGCTGAACGTGACCCAGAAGGTCGAGCAGATCCACCGCGCCACCTGGCGTAAACCCGGCGAGCCGCTCGCCGGAAAGCACCAGGTGGAGACGTTCATCGGTGGCACGTACTCCTCCAGGTTCGGCCTGGCGGCACGTGCGGTGAACAGCGGTTACCGGGTGAGCGGAGGGTACGCCACCTGCCGCGTCCGGGACGGGGAGCACGTGGTGGAGGCCGCCGTGTGGATCGGCGAGCCGTACTACTACGACGACGAGGCGGAGACGGGTGCGCTCGCCTGGCACGGTCCGGACGGCAGGCGGCTGGATTTGGCCGACGTCGGCCCCGTCGCCTGGTCGGAGGGAATGCGCATGGCGGCATGGCTGTACGCGGGGCGCAGGGTCGAGGAAGAGGAGAGCCGGGCATGAGCGGATCTGTGGTGAAGGCCGGTGGCATTCTTCCGCCGGGGGCCGAGGCGGAGGCGCGGGCGGCCGACGCGGTGCCGATGACGGCGCGCTCCTATCGCCATGCGGGACTCGACGACCGCGTGGTGGTCAGGCTGGCCGCGGCGGAACTGGGCCCCGCCGAGGACGCGGCCACCGCGTTCCTGGGTTTCGAGGCCGCCGCGGAGCCGGTCGCGGTCGGGTTCGGGCACCGCAAGGCGCTGGGGTTCCCCGAGTGGATCCTCGTCCACCATCCGCAGGACGGCAACGGCGCGCTGGCCGTCGTGCCCGAGCTGGACCGGGCGGCGCGGCAGGCTCGGACGAAGCCGAAGGCGGCACTGGATTCCTACCTGGCGATCGCGAAACGTCTCGCCGCATCGGTTCCGCATTTCCTGCCCACCTTCTACGAGCAGGCCGGGCGGGTTTTCCTCTCGGCGGAGAACGCGCGCTATGCCGCGCAGTTGTTCGGGCTGGCCCGCCGCGCGGAGAGGGAACACGGTCTGCCCGTCGACGAGGAGCGCCTCGACTCGGTCTTCCTGGAGTTCGCCCTGGCGGGTGCGCTGCCGGTCAAGGTCCTGGCCGACTATGCCAAGGAGTTGACGGCGAGGGTCCCATCCGAGGAGGCGTTGCGGCGCTTCGCCGATCTCTGTACGCAGCGGACGGCGGGTGGTCTGCCGCCGTCCCCGCAGATCTCCAAGGAGCTTCGGCGGATAGCGGTCGCGGCCGGTCCGGCCGGGGTCGCGGCAGAGGAGGAGTTCCTGCGTGTGCTCCTCTTCCAGCCGGGGACACTGCGGGCGTCCGCCGGTTGGTGGAGGTCGCAGCAGAAGGAGATCATCGCGCTTGCCCGCAAGGACGAGGCGGTGCGGATCCATCTGCTGGGGATCATGCCGGCTGAGTCCGACGATGAGCTTGTCGGCATCTGGCTGGACATGCTCGAACAGGGCGGTGCGACCGCCGCGCTCGTGGATGCCGAGGCTCCGGGCCGGCCGAAGGACGGGACGGCCGGCTGGCTGAACCGGTTCCTCGCCTTCCGCATGCGCGGCCGGCGTCACGTGAGCGCTCTTCCGCTCCTGTCCGACCTGGTGCGGCGGGCCGCCGATGTGCTCCGCGCCGAACTGCGCGGTGGAGGTATCCAAGCGCCGGGCGACATCGATCTGCTTGACCTGATGCTGGAGTTGGAGATACCGGTCGTCGTGTCGGACCACGGCTATCAGGCGGCCATCGAACCGTGGGCGACATCGGAGGGGCGCCGGGATCTGACCCTGCTGGCGGCCGACCCCCGTTTCATCAAGGGTTTTCATCAGGCGCTGAGCAGTCTGCAGTACGACGCCAGAATGGAGAACCACCTGCGGTTGCTCGCCGGCAGTCCCGGAGGCGCCACGCTGGTGGCCTCCTGGGTTCGCGAAGTCGCGGATGCCGCCACGGAGGGGGGCCTGCCCTCGCTGCCCGAGCAGCTGGAGGAGCTGTCGTGGATCCCCGGTGCGGCGCTCGGCCTGGCCGAGGCCGAGGTGCGGAGGGTGCTCGACGCCGATGTCGCGCAGGCGCTGGCCCGCACCCTGCGCACCGGGCTCATGGACGAGTTCACCTGGCCCGCGTGGGAGGAGGCGTTGGCCGACCTGGTCCCCGCCGACAACCCGGCGGCCCTGCTCGTCGCCGACGCGTGGCCGGGCCCGATCGTGGCCGGTGGACGTGAGGTCCGGGTGCTCGGCCGCGACGGTCCTCTGCTCACCCACCAGCTGCGTGTCACCGGCATAAGCCGTAGGGGCGAACCGGGCTTCCACCTCGTGGACGGGCAGCTGCTCGTCTTCTGGGAGGACGAGGGCGACGAACGGATCAAGGGCTACTGGCATGAAGACCCGGGCAGGGTGCTCAACCTCGACACCAAGGGGGTGAAGCCGCAGACCGCCGTCAGTATGTACTGGTTCCGGGACAACCTGCCGCCGGCCTATCCCGCTCCCGGCGGCGGGCGGGTGACCACGGCCGGAATTCTGCGGGCCGGCGACGCCTCGGCGGGCTCGGGCCTGCACCTGATGGGCGACGGGGTTTCCTTCTGGATCTGGCAGGGCGAACGCCCCGATTGGACCCTGCACGAGTACGACCCGGCGACCGGGAACGTCGGCCGGGCGAGCCTGCCGGCTTTCCTGGCCGACGCCGACGCCGCCGCGCCGGAGGGCGCACAGCGTGTGTCGGGCTTCACGGTGCCCATGTCGGCCGACTCCCCCGATTTCGCCGATTCCCCGGTGGGCCGGCCCACCGGCGGGGTTTACGCGCTGCACGTCGCCCGGCTCGCGGACGGCACGCTGAAGGCACAGGACGCGGCGGGGCGGACCGTCGCCGTTCCCGGGAGCGACGAGCGGATCCTGAGGCTGGTGATGTTCCCCGGATCGGACCGGCCGCGGGTTCTGATGTCGAGAGGGACCTGGCACCTGTCACTCCTCGACGAGGAAGGGGTGTGCACGGCGACGTTCAAGCGGGACGGTGTTCCCGGCCTCTACGCGGACGCCACCCGCCTGCTGCCGCCGCCCCGCTACTGGCACCACCTGCGGCCGTGCGACCCGCAGGGGTCGGCGGCACTGCGCCGCGTCGACGCCGAGACGGCACGCGGGCTGCTGGCCGCGGTGCCCGTCGTTCGGAGCGGGCCCGACGACGTGGCGTGGGTCGCCTCCGTACTGCCTGAAGTGACCTCGGCCAAGTTGCTTGCCGGTATCGCGGCGGTGGTGCGCCTCGCCGCCGAGCAGGTCCGGAACCGGGCCGAGGTCGTCAAGAGGATCGAAGCGTCGCTCACACCGGGGAACGCACCGCGGTTGGTCGCCGGCCCCGGCGACGACGCGATCGCCGCCGCCCTCGCCGGGCTGGTCGACGTGAACGGGTACTACGCCAAACCGGAGGCGTACGGGCTGACGCAGATCGCCGCGCTGGCGGATGCCGCCCGGGAGGGAGGCGCGACCGATTGGCCGTGGGGTGAACAGGTGTTTCCGTTCTCCGCGGCCCCCGCCCCTGAACTGCCGCGGACGGGGTTTCGGTGGTGGCGTGCCCTGGAGGTGCTCCCGGCCGTCGTCTACCGGGCGGTTTCCCCGGCCGTCGCCGCCGAGCACTCCGAGGCCGCCGAAGCCCTCATTTCGGCCTTGGCGGGGCTCGGCGGTGTGGAGGGGCGGTGGCGGCTGCTCACTCTCGGCCTCACCGCGCAGGCCGCCGAGGCGGGTCAGGATTTCCGGTGGCGGCCCGGGCTGATCCCGTCCGGCGGACCGGCGCTGTTCGCGCTGCTGGAGCATGGGAGAGATCGCGGCGCCGATGTTTTCACGGTCCTGGTCCACGACCCGGAGGGCGGGGCCGAGCCGCCCGCCCCGTTCGTCGTCAGGGACGACCGGCCCGCCTTCCCCGGGCTTGGCGCGGAGGTGCTCGCTGCGTTCGTACGGGTACGGGCGGACGGCCCCATCCCGTGGCGGCCCGAGGCAGCCGAGGAGTTCGCCCGTCTTACCGGGGTCACCCAGACCGTCGCAAAGCTGATCATCGCCGGTGCCCCCGACGGGCTCACCGCCGAGGCGCGGGCCGTTCTCGGGGTGAAGGCGGCCGACGCCCGCTTCGCCGAGGGGGAACTGGGGCGTTGCGAGGAGAGGTTCCTCGCCCAGGTCCTCTCCGCCCTGGTGCCGGAGGACCCGGCCGAGCTCCGGACCGCCGGGCCGCGGGTGGCCGAGGCGGCGGAGATCTGGAACGGAAAGTTCGGCAGGCGGCTGCCCGTACCGGAAGAGCTGCTGTACGCAGTCCCCAAGTCCCTGAGCCGGCCGCTTCTGCGGGACGTTCTGGAGCCGGAGCGTTCGCGTGGGCTGACCCGCGATCTGCAGTGGAGGATCGAAGGGGATCGCGCCAGGTCCGACGGCGACGACGGGTTCACCCCCGCGACGCTGAGCCATGCCGTGCCGATGCTCGCCTGGCTCGCTCACCGGCTTCCGGTGGGCGACCCGCTGCGGGACCGGCTGCCCGCGGGCCTCGCCGCGGTGCGGGCGAGGCTGTCGGCCCCCGGGATCCTCCTCTCGCTGGACAACTATGTCGATCTCGAGCGTTTTCGTGAGGTCGCAGGCACCCCCTGTGAGACGACGCCGCTCTACGAGCGCTACGGCCCCGTCATCCTCGCCTTGGCCGACCTGATGCCGCTCCCGGCACTCGATTACGCCCGCTTCACCGAAGAAGGACTCGACGATCCGCACGTGCGGTTGCTCCTGTCCATGCTCCAGGAGTCACATCCCTTCCCGGTGGTGCTGGACGCCGTGCGGCTCGCCCACGACGACGCCTTCGCCTCCCTGCTGGAGAACCCGGGCGACCCCGCGGCGGGACAGCGGGACGAAGCGGGTGTGTGGTGGCCGCAGGACCCTTCCCGCTCCGTTCCCGACGTCGTCGTGGAAGCGGCCAAGACGTACGGCGTGAGTGAGGACGCCGCCACCCTCTACCTGATGCTGCTGGCCATGCCCGACCCGGCTGACCGGAACACCCGGCGCTGGACCGGGTGGAAGCCCGCCCGGTTGAAGGCCGCCCAAGCCGAATTGGCGGGCGGCGACCTGATCGTGGACGGCACCCGGCGAGGGGCGGGCCGCTCCATGTTCCTCCCGGGCGCGTGGAACGACGCGGTCGGCATGGAGCAGTGGAAGACCCCGCTGTTCGCGTCGGTCGGCGGGGAACGCGCGCATCTGGGGACCACCGTGCCCACCGAGCCGATGGCCGACCTGTACCGGAAGGCGTGGCAGCGGGTCCAGGACGGGGACACCCCCCGCTTCGGGACCCTCGACACCCGGCCGAACCGCCGCCGCTGACCTGGCCATGCCATGCGGGGTCGCCCACCGCGGCGGCCCCGCCCCACTTCACATCCAGAAGGACATCGATGACAGCGATTGCCGAAGAGCGGGCACCGACCGCCCGCCAGATCGTTCCCGCCGAGGAGCGCCACGCCGACGAGCTGGCCTTTCTCGCCGCCGCAGACGGCGGCCCCCGCCCGCCCGGCTGGGCGCTCACCCCACGCGCCGTGGTCACCTTCATCTGCGGCAGCGGCGGGGAGAGCGTCGGCGCCCCCGGGGTGCCGTCCCGCGTCATCCCCGTCAAGTTCGTCGGTGAGCGTTCCCTCGTCGAGCGGTGCGTCGTCACCCTGGCCGGGGAGCGGGGCCTGCTGCTCACCGGCGAGCCCGGCACGGCCAAGTCGATGCTGTCGGAGCTATTGTCGGCCGCGGTCAGCGGCACCGGCGCCCTCACCGTGCAGGGCACCGCAGGGACCACCGAGGACGCCTTCCGCTACGGCTGGAACTACGCCATGCTGCTGGCCCACGGCCCCAGCTCCGACGCCCTGGTCGCCTCGCCGGTGCTGACCGCGATGCGGACCGGCCGGATCGCCCGGATCGAGGAGATCACCCGGTGCCTGCCGGAGGTGCAGGACGCGCTCGTGTCGATCCTGTCGGATCGGCGGCTCAGCGTGCCCGAGCTTTCCGGCACCGATCACGCCACCGTCTCGGCGGCGCCCGGCTTCACCGTCATCGCCACCGCCAACCTCCGCGACCGCGGCGTGTCGGAGATGTCGGCCGCGCTGAAGCGCCGCTTCAACTTCGAGACCGTCGACCCCATCGCCGACGCCGACGCCGAAACCGCGCTCATCCGCGGCCAGGCCACGGCCGTCGTGGAACGGGCGGGAGCGGCGTTCTCCGTCGACGACGCCGTGCTGGACGCGCTCGTCACCGTCTTCCGCGACCTGCGTACCGGCCGCTCCGGCGAAGGCTGGGACGTCGAACGGCCCGGCACCGTCATGTCCACCGCCGAAGCCGTCCAGGTCGCCGCCTCGATCGGTGTCGCCGCCGCCTATCTGCCCGCCGGGGACCCGCTCGACCTGCTTCCCGGCCACCTGCTCGGCGTGGTCCGCAAGGACGACCCGGCCGACCACGGCCGCCTCCTCGGCTACTGGGACGGACCGGTCCGCCGCCGGGCCGAGGACGGCGCCGCCCTGTGGCGCCGTCTCTGGGACGCGAGGAAGCACCTTCAGTGACGACTCTTCGCCTGGATCCCGCCGCCGAGCTGGAAGGACTGGCCGCCGGGACCAAACCCCACCTCATCGGGGTACGCCACCACAGCCCCGCCCTGGCCTCGGTCATGCCGGCCATGCTGGCGGAGGCGGCCCCCGATGTGATCTGCGTCGAGCTCCCCGCCGACTTCGACCGGTGGCTGCCCCATCTCGCCGACCCGGGCACCCGCGCCCCCGTCGCGTTGGCGGGGGCCTATCCCGACGGCGGCCTCGCGTTCTACCCCTTCGCCGATTTCTCCCCCGAGCTCGCCGCCGTTCGCTGGGCCTACGCCCACGGGGTGCGGGTCCGCTGCTGCGACCTGCCCCTCACCGCCACGGCGGACGGCGCCGCGGACCAGGCGGTGCAGGGGCCGCAGATCACCTTCGCCGCGGCCCTCGCGGCCAGGAGCACCGGTCGCGACGGCGACGACATGTGGGACCGCGCGGTGGAGGTCCTCGCACCGGGATGCGCCCCCGAAGCCGTACGCCGTGCCGGACTCGGTGTCGGATGGGCGTTACGCCGCGATGCGGAGGCCGCGGGCGGCGTACCGACGCGTGATCTCGTCCGCGAGGCGTACATGCGGAAGGTGGTCGCCGAGGCGGCGGCCGACGGCTCCCGCGTCACCGCTGTCATCGGGGCCTTCCACGCACCCGCCCTGACCGCTTTCCCAGGTGATGAGGTACCGCCTGAGGCGCGCGGGGAGGTGGTGACGTCCCTGGTGGCGTACTCCTTCGACCTGCTCGACTCCCGCTCCGGCTATCCGGCGGGCATCCGCGACCCGAGGTGGCAGCAGCAGGTGTACGCCGCGGGCGGCGACCCGGCCAAGATCGAGGAGGCGGCGGCCCACGTTGTCACCGCCGTCTGCCGAGCCCTGCGGGACGCCGGGCACACCGCCGGCACCGGCGAGGCCGCGGAAGCCTTGCGCGTCGCCGGCGATCTGGCCCGGCTCCGCGGCCTGCCCGCCCCGGGCCGCGGGGAGATCGTCGAGGCGATCACCACGGTGCTGGGCCAGGGGGAGCGGCTCGGTCGCGGCCGGGCCCTCGCCCGCGCGATGGAAGGCGTCCTCGTCGGCACCGAGCGCGGCCGTACCGCCCCCGGAACCCCTCGATCCGGCCTCGGGCCCGCGGTCGAAGCCGACCTGGAGGCCCTCCGGCTGCCCCGCCCCGACGAGCCCGGTCCCAAAGAGGTCAGGCTCAATCCGCTGGGATCCGCCCTGGACACACGCAGAGAACTGCTGCTGCACCGGCTCGCCGCATGCTCCGCCGGATACGGGGAGCAGCTGGAGGTGGCCGGTACCGGCGACGGCACCGCCCTCACCACCAAATGGCGGCTGGCCTGGACCGTCGCCGTCCCGGCCCGCCTCGACCTGGCGGGGGTCCGCGGCGTCACCGCGGCGCAGGCCGCCGAAGGCGCGTTGCGGGCGGCGTACCGCAGGGAAGGGGCGGACGGCGTCACCTGCGGGCTGCTGCTCCGGCAGTTGGAGGCCGCCGCCCGTTGCGACCTGCCCGGGCTGCTCGCCGACCTCGTCGCGGAAGCCGAGACCCTGCTGCCCTCCGCGGCCACCCTCGCCGAACTCGTCGTCGCCCTCGACCTGCTGGAAGCGGTCGGACGCGGCCACATCCCCGGGCTCACCGCCGACGAGCGCGTCGGCCGCCGGGTCCGGGCACTCGGCGACCTGCTCGTCGAGACCGCCGTGGCGGGCATCCCCGGGCTGGCGGGCAGTGACCGCCCCGAGGACGCCGTGGCGCTGGCCGGTCTCGCCGGGCGGGCCGCGGAGGACCGGCTCGGCCTGCGACTCGACGAAAGCCTCGCGGAACTGTGCCGCACCGGCTCGCCGCTGATGCAGGGGGCCGCGACCGCGGCCCGGGTCATGCTGGGCCTCGACGACTCGGCCGTCATGGGGGGACGGGTCGCTGGCTGGGTCGACGTCGCCACCCGGCCCGAGACCCGCCGGGCTCTCACCGGACGGCTCACCGGTCTCCTCGCCGCCGCCGGGCCCTTGCTCCATGCCGCCCCGTCGGCGCTGCGGCCTCTGATGGAGCGGGTGGAGAACCTGTCCGACGAGGGTTTCCTGGCCCGGCTGCCCGCGCTCCGGGGCGGCTTCGACATCCTCGGGCCCGCCGCCCGCGACCGCGTCCTCGCCGAGGTGCAGGACCGGCTCGGCACCCGCCCCGATCTCACCCTCACCGCGTCGCCCGGCATGCTGGCGACGTGGCATGGGGCCGATGCGGCGGGGCGGGCCGTTCTGGCGGCCCTGAATCTGCCGCTCCCGGTGGCGGAGGCGGCGGAGCCGACGCCTTCCCCGGCGCCGACGAGGGCGCCGGCCGTACCGCGCCGCATCGCCGCCGTCGATCGGTGGCGGTTGCTACTGGGGCGGGAACGGGGCGGCCTGCCCGCGTCCTGCCGCGGGTACGGGCGAGCCCTCGACGAACTGTACGGGGCGGGGAGCGGCGAAGGCTCCCAGGATCTGGGTGCGGGGACGGAGGCGTCGTTTCCGTCCGCCCGCGACTGGTCGGAGGAACTGCAGGCCCTGTTCGGCGCCGACGTCAGGGAGGAGGTCCTGGCCGACGCGGCCGCCGCGGGCCGTCTGGACGTCCTGGCCGAGCTCGACCCGGCTGCGGCGCGGCCTTCGGTCGAGCTGCTGACGGCGGTCCTCACCCTGGCCGGCGGGCTACCCGAGCAGCGGCTCGCCGCGTTGCGGCCACTCGTCCGCCGTATCGTCGAGGAACTGGCCCGGGAGCTGGCGACCACGCTGCGGCCCGCGCTGAGCGGCCTCGCCACCCCCCGCCCGACCCGCCGCTCCGGCGGGCCGCTGGACCTGCCGCGCACGCTCCGCGCCAACCTCGCCCACGCCCGCCGTACGGCCGACGGGCGGACGGTCGTCGTGCCCGAGCGGCCGGTGTTCAAGACGCGCGCCCGGCAGCAGGCCGACTGGCGGATGATCCTCGTGGTCGACGTCTCCGGCTCCATGGAGGCCTCGGTCATCTGGTCGGCGCTCACCGCGTCGATCCTCGCCGGAGTGCCCACCCTCTCCACGCATTTCCTGGCGTTCTCCACTCAGGTCATCGATTTCACCGACCACGTCAAAGATCCGCTCTCCCTCCTGCTCGATGTGAAGGTGGGCGGCGGCACCCACATCGCCGCAGGGCTCGCCCACGCCCGCTCACTGGTCACCGTGCCCAGCCGGACCCTCGTCGCCGTGGTCAGCGACTTCGAGGAAGGGGCACCCCCTGAAGGCATGCTGGGCGAGGTGCGGGCCCTGGCCCAGTCAGGGGTGCACCTGCTCGGATGCGCCGCCCTGGACGACCGGGGAGCCCCCCGCTACTCGGTGCCGACCGCCCGCAGGCTCGCCGCCGCGGGCATGCCGGTGGCCGCGCTCAGCCCCCTCGCCCTCGCCCGCTGGGTGGGCGACCGTCTCCGTGGAGAACGCGCGTGACCCCACTGATCCCCGCCGCCCCGCAGGTGGTCGCAGACGCGGTCGAGAGCCTCACCGGGCGGCTGAAGAAGAAACTCGACGGCGCGGTCGAGCAGGTCGCCGCCCTGCCCCGGCGGCAGGACGGCGGCACCGTCCACATCGGCTGGGGAGAGGACGCCGTCGTCACCCTCGACCCCGCCGGCGGCGCCGCGATCACCACGGGTGAACAGGCCACCTGCTCATGCCTGCTGGCCCCCCGCTGCCTGCACCGGGCGGCCGTCCTCAGCGCCTGCCCCATCGCCGACGACATCCGCACGGACGTGGCTCCCGACCTCGCGCAGCAGACGGCCGCGCCGTCATCGGCGGAGGAAACCTCCGCCGATGACGCGGAGAAGACCCCGGAGCTCACCGCCAAGCAGCGGGAGGCCGCGGCGGCGCTCTGGGAGGTCGCCTCCGCCCTGCCCGACGCGGGACTCCCCGGGGCCGGAGCCGTCCTCCAGGCGGAACTGCTCCGCGCCGCACACGGCGCCCGGCGCGCCGGATTGCCCCGGGCCGAAGCCCTCACCCTCACCCTGGTCACCGGCATCCGCAACATGCGGGACCGCCGCACCGGGCACCGTCTCGCCGACCTCACCACCACTCTCTGCGATCTGCTCCTGCTCACCCACCGCCTCGCCGCCGGGGAGAACCGGCCCGACCTGGTGGGCACGGTCCGCCGCCCCTACCGGGAGAGCGACGGCGGCCTGCGCGTCCACGGGCTGTGCTCGGAGCCCGTGGCCACCGCGTCCGGCTACGGGGGAGTCGTCACCCACCTCATCGCCGAGGACGGGCGCCGGTACACGATCGCCGACGTGCGGCCCGGCATGGCTTCCCGGGCCCGCGGCGCCCGTACCTCCACGGTGGCCCTGGGCAGCGCCGTGATCAGCCACGCCGAGCTCAGCCGAGGAGGGCTCCTCATCGCCGGAGCCACCGTCTCCGCCGACGGCAGGCTCGGCGCCGGGCAGGGCGTGCGGGCCACCCCGCTGGCCTGCCTCCCGTGGACGGAAGGGGCGGCGGCCGGGCTCTTCGCCAAACCGCCGGCCCGGGCCGCCGCCGAAATCCTCGACGACGAAGGCCCGGGACTCCTCGGCTGCGACGTGGAGATCCTCGGCGCCGAGGGCGACCGGCTCGTCACGCGTCTCCTCGGCGGCACCGGAGAACCCGACGGCCCGATCGTTCACCTCGTGGCCGCCAACCCCAACCCCGCCCTCGCCCACCAGGGAAACCTGCGGATGCTGGCCGGAGCCGCCGGAACCCGGATCCGCGTTCTCGGCACGCTCGACCCGGCCCGCTCCGCCACCCTGCTGCCGCTCGCCGTCGCCCCGGTCCCCGGCGCGGAGAACACGCTCACCCTGCCCGCCGACTGGAAGGGGCACGCCGACCTCGGCTACGACCTGATCCAGATGGCGCACCTGCCGCCGGGGACCCACGGGGTGCCGCAAGCGGTGGAAACCGGTCCGGACCCGCTTGCCGAAGCACCCCTGTGGCGGGTGAGGCGCCTCGTGGAGCTGGGGGTCTCCGCAGGCCGCCGGGGTGTCGCCGAAGCCGGGCGGGGAGTGGACGCACGCTCCCACGACGCGCCGCTGCGCCGGGCCGGGTTCGCCACCGGCGCCGAGCTCGGCCGGGCCCTCACCGCCGAGGCCGCCCGGCGGACCCGCGACGTGTTCGGGCGTTCGACCGGCGGCGATCGGGGGGAGTACGCGCGCACCTGGCTGGCCGCCGCCCTCTATGTCAGGGAGGTGGAGCGGGACCTGGTCAGAGCGTCCTGGGGGGAAGGCTCGCCTTGAGAGCCGTCCGGTCGGCGCCGTTCTCGCCCCGGCCCGCGGACGGGTGACCGTCTTACCCGTGCGGCCGGCGCATGCCGTGGTCAGGCGTGGGTGTCGACGGCCGGTTCGGGGTGCTCGCCGCCGCGGTCGGGGACGAAGCGGTAGCCGACGTTGCGGACCGTGCCGATCAGGGATTCGTACTCGGCGCCCAGCTTGGCCCGCAGCCGCCGTACGTGCACGTCGACGGTCCGGGTGCCGCCGAAGTAGTCGTAGCCCCAGACCTCCTGCAGCAGCTGGGCGCGGGTGTAGACCCGGCCGGGGTGCTGGGCGAGGTACTTGAGGAGCTCGAACTCCTTGAAGGTGAGGTCGAGGATGCGGCCCCGCACCCGGGCGCTGTAGGTGGCCTCGTCGATGGTGAGGTCGCCGCTGCGGATCTCGTCGGGGCCCGCTTCGGCGGTGAGCTGGGCGAGCCGTCCGATCGCCAGGCGGAGCCGCGCCTCGACCTCGGCGGGGCCCGCAGTGTCGAGCAGCACGTCGTTGACGCCCCATTCGGCGGTGAGGGCGGCCAGACCGCCCTCGGTGACGACCACCAGGAGGGGGCAGGTCATCCCGGTGGTGCGCAGGAGGCGGCACAGGCTGCGCGCCTGGGCGAGTTCGCGGCGGGCGTCGACGATGACGGCGTCGGCGGGTTCGACGTCGATCAGGGCGGAGGCCTCCGCGGGGGCGACGCGGACGGAGTGCAGCAGGAGCCCCAGCGCCGGCAGCACCTGTGCCGACGGCTCCAGCGCGTTGGTCAGCAACAACAGGTTGCTCACAGCGCCTCCTCAGCCTGAGCGTGCGGACCTGGTGTCGCGTGCGCACAACGCCGTACAAACGCAACAAGGACCCGGGGGCGGCTTTGCCCAGGTCCCTCAGTAGGTCAGGATATCCGAGAGGGCTGACGCAGCCACGTGACGTCCACATGGTGGGAGGGTTCATGCGACGAGGGACGATCCGCTACTGGGCCGCGGCCAAGGACGCGGCGGGTGTGGCGGAGGAGCCGTTCGCCGCGGACACCCTTGCCGAGGTGCTGGCGGAGGCGGTACGGCGACACGCCGATTCGCCGGAGTTCTCCAGGGTGCTCCGCCGCAGCTCGATCCTGATCGACGGCGATCCGGTGGGTCTGCGGGCACCTGCGGACATCATGGTGAAAGACGGGGCGACAGTTGAGGTTCTGCCCCCCTTCGCGGGCGGGTAGCACGGGTAATGTCGGATCGAATGATCTTCTCGCCCGAGGGAGACAGATGCGTAAGCTGATCGTTGTCTTCATCCTCTTCGTGGGTGTGCTGGCCGTGGTCGACCGGCTCTTGGTGGACGCCATCGAGAAGGACATCTCCCGTGAGATCGCCGCGAGGTTCAATCTGAGCGAGCAGCCCGAGGTCGTGATCGAGGGCATCCCCTTCATCACCCAGGCGGTGGCCGGCCGCTACGACGAGATCACCGTGACCATCGGGCCGGTGGCCCGGGACGGCATGCGGCTGCAACGGGTCGAGGGGAAGCTGTACGGCGTCACCGCCCCGCTGTTCCGTCTGATCACGAACGCGGCCGAGGTCGACGTCCGGGCGGAGCGGGCGACGGGGACCGTGCTCGTCTCCAAGGACGTGCTCGCGGCGAGGGCGCCCCGGGGGGTCACGCTGGAGAGCTCCGACGGGGAGCTGACGGCCGCCGGGCAGGTCACGGTCGTCGGGCGCCCCGTCCAGGTCAAGGCGGCCCTCAAACTCGACGTGGTCGCGGGCGGGATCCGGGTCACCCCGGTCAACGTGCAGTTCGCGAACGGGATCCCGGTTCCGGGGGTGGATCGGCGCCTCGCCTTCACGATCCCGGTGCGCAACCTCCCCCTGGGGTTGAAGCTGACCGAGGTGCGGAGCACGGCCAAGGGCTTGGAGATCAAGGGCGAGGCGACGAATCTTCCGCTCCGCGGATAACCGGGCCGATCGGTGAACCGCCGGGCCCGCCCGCACGTGTTTACGATGTGGGTCAGGCCGGAACCGCCGACGAGAGTCTGATGCGGGCGCTCTTCGATGATCATGCCGGGCCGCTGTTCGGATACGTCCTGCGTCTGACGGGGGACCGTCAGCGGGCCGAGGACGTGGTGCAGGAGACGCTGCTGCGCGCGTGGCGCAACCCCCGGGCGCTCTCCGGCCGTCCGATCCGCCCGTGGCTCTTCACCGTGGCCCGTAACATCGTCCTCGACCTGCATCGGGCCCGCCAGGCGCGTCCTCCGGAGACCGGGGACGACGCGCTCGCCGTACTCCCCGCACCGGAGGACGATCTGAACAGGGCGCTGGATTCGTGGGCGGTCGCCGACGCGCTCGGCGCGCTCCGGCGGGAGCACCGCGCGGTACTCGTGGAGGTCTACTACCGGGGGCGCTCGGTCGCCGAGGCGGCGGCGGAGCTGGGCATCCCTGCGGGGACGGTGAAATCCCGGACCTACTACGCGCTCCGGGCGTTGAAACTGGCGCTGGAGGAGCGGGGGCTCGCGCCGTGAGAAAAGCCTGTGACGATGTGAGGCTGCTGCTCGGCGGCTATGTGCTGGACGCCGTCGGGGCGGGCGACCGCGCGATCGTCGAGGCGCATACCCGGATTTGTGAGTCATGTCGGGCGGAATTGGCCGAGCTGGCGGCGCTCCCCGCCTTCTTGGGCATGGTCACCGAGCGAGAGCTGGAGCAGGCGGTGAGCCCGCCGCCGGAGCTGCTGGAGCGCGTCGTCGGCCTGGCCTCCCGGGAGCGGGGCCGCCGTCGGTTTCGTTCCCTGGTCGCGGTGGCGGCGGCCACGGTCGTGGCGGCGTCGCTCGGCGCGGTCTGGGCGATCTCGGGCGAACACCGGGAGACGATCCGGGCCGTTCCCGCCGTGTCCCCGAGCGTGCGGACGCCCGTGCCCACCCGCACCCCGGAACCCTCGGTGACGATCGACGCCCGAGACCAGGCGACCAACGTCTCGGCCCGGCTGCGTATCAGTCCCACCCCGGGCGGGACCGCGGTCGAGATCCGGCTCACCGGGGTCCCGGTGGGCACCCGGTGCAGCCTGATCGCCATCAGCAAGGACGGCGGCCGGGAGCGGGCGGCGAGCTGGCGGTTCGGCAAGGGCGACTATCGGGAGAACGGAACGTTCGTCGGCCGGACCGGGTTCGCCGGTGATCAGCTCGCCGCTTTCGAGGTGCTCTCCACGAAGGGGACCAGAATCCTCTGGATTCCGGTGGGGTCACGCTGGAATGGCGGCGGCGGCTCCGGGGGTTGACAATGGTGGCATGTCCGGATGGGTGGCGTTGGCAATCACGGTGGTGCTCGGATCATTGATTGGTATTGTCCGGCTGCGCCGTGACGGAAGGCTGAAAGTGATCGACGCGGAGTGCTTCACCGCAGACGACGGAGTGGTACTTGGGGAGCGAGCCACCCTTATCCAGTTTTCTAGTGCTTTTTGTCAGCCTTGTCGGGCTACGCGGAGAATTCTGAAGGATGTTGCCGATTCTGTGGCGGGTGTGACACATGTGGAGATCGACGCGGAGTCGCACCTCGACCTGGTCCGGCGGTTCAACGTGCTGCGCACTCCGACGGTTTTCATCCTGGACGCGGGGGGCCGGGTTGTCCGCAGAGCCTCGGGCCAGCCGAGGAAGGCGGATGTTATCGCGGCGCTCGGCGCGGCGATCGTCTCGTGATGCGGTTGGGATGTGACAGATGCTCAGTCGGCGGGTAATGTCATGGCCATGCATCCCATGACAGAGCTTCTCACCAAGAGGCGCGCGGTTGATTTCTGCCGCGTCGCCGGCATGCTCTGTCGCACGGCCTGAGGGTGATCTAAACCCGGTCCGGAAAGCACTGCGTCCCTCTCTAGGAGCGTGCGATGCAAGTCGACCCCCGTGCAATGCGATTCACAGCGGCCGTGACGACCGCGGTTCTCGCGGTTGTTCTCGTCACCGGATCCGGCTGGTTGCTGGTGGCCCAAGCCGCGGTGTTCGCGATTGCGGTGGTCTTCGGAATGCGCGCTTCGCCGTATGGCTTTCTCTTCAGGAAATTCCTGCGACCCCGTTTGACGCCACCGAGTGAGATGGAGGCGGAGGCGCCCCCACGATTCGCTCAGGGCGTAGGGCTGCTCTTCGCGGTCGCCGGGATTCTCGGGTACTTCACAGAGATCACATCACTGGCCGTCGTCGCCACCTCCGTGGCGTTGCTGGCCGCCTTCCTCAACGCGGCTTTCGGCTTCTGCCTAGGCTGCGAGACATATTTGATCATTAGACGATTCCTGCCTGCTGGCAAAACCGCGTAAAACGGAGGTTTCCCATGAGCCGTTCCGCCGTACTGGTGGACGCCGACTGGGTCGAGGCCCACTTGGACGACTCTGGCATTGTGCTTGTCGAGGTCGACGAGGACACAAGCGCCTATGACAAGGGTCACATTCGTGGCGCCGTCAAGGTCGACTGGAGGAAGGACCTGCAGGACCCGGTCCGCCGCGACTTCGTGGACAAGACCGGCTTCGAGGCCCTGCTCTCCGCTCGGGGGATCGGCAACGACGACCTCGTCGTGCTGTACGGGGGCAACAACAACTGGTTCGCGGCCTACGCGTACTGGTACTTCAAGCTTTACGGCCACCAGAACGTCCGTCTGCTCGACGGTGGCCGCAAGAAGTGGGAACTGGACTCCCGCGAGCTCGTGAAGGACGTTCCCGAGCGTCCCGCGACCCAGTACGTCGCCCAGGACCAGGACCTCTCGCTCCGCGCCTTCCGCGACGAGGTGATCGCGGCCATCGGCAAGCAGAACCTGGTGGACGTCCGGTCCCCCGACGAGTTCACCGGCAAGCTGCTCGCCCCCGCCCACCTGCCCCAGGAGCAGGCGCAGCGCGGTGGCCACATCCCCACGGCCCGCAGCATCCCCTGGTCCAAGGCGGCCAACGACGACGGCACGTTCCGCGCCGACGACGAGCTCCGCGACCTCTACGCGGGTGAGGGCGTCGATTTCAGCAAGGACACCATCGCCTACTGCCGCATCGGCGAGCGTTCGGCCCACAGCTGGTTCGTGCTGCACGAGCTGCTCGACCTGCCGAACGTGAAGAACTACGACGGATCATGGACGGAATACGGTTCGCTGGTGGGCGTGCCGATCGAGCTGGGAGAGGCGCGATGAGTACGGCTGTAGGATGCGGAGCACCGGAGCAGAGTGTGACCCTCCCGATCGGAGTGGATCTGTCGTCGCAGTCCGTCATCCAGGGACGGGTGACGGGGAGCGGTGGGACGGCCTACGCCCGTCTCCTCGACTCCACCGGTGAGTTCACCGGCGAGGTCGTCGTCTCCGACGAGGGCGTGTTCCGCTTCTTCGCGGCGCCCGGGTCGTGGGTCGTCCGGATCATCGCCGCCGGTGGCCGTACCGCGGACGTCGTGGTCGAGGCCAGGCTGGGCGAGGTCTCGCAGGTCGAGATCGAGGTGTGATCCGGCGCCGTCCGGATCGATGAGCTAAGCGTGTGGGAGCGTTCTGGCGCGGAGTGCTCCCGGACGCGCAGGCGCGGAGAGGTCGGTCGTCCCCGGTCGGGGCGCCGGCCTCTTGGCGTGTTCAGGCCCTAGTCAAGATCGACGATCAGAGGCGGAGGGGACCGATAGCATGCGGCCGGTGTCCGGATCGTCGCCGTGGTCGGTACCTCTCCGCGCCCTGCTCCTCTCGGGTCGTTTCGTCCTCCCGCTGACCATCTGGTTCAGCGCCGGGTACGTCGGCCGTACCTGGCTGGCCATGGGCGGGGCCCGGTTGGAGGCCGTCCCCGCGGCCAGGCTCCGGCTGGTCGCGCTGACCTTGCTGTTCTGCCTGCTCGCCATGGCCTGTCTCATGGTCACGGTCGGCATGTTGCGGAGCATGCACCTGCCGGTGAACGGGGATTACCCGCAGAGCCTGGACCGGGCGGTCGTCCCGTTCACGGTCATCGCCCTGGTGTGGGGGCTCCCGGCGGCCGACGCCCGGGCCTACCATGCCCGGCAGGAGGAGGCCGGTGTGTTCACGGGCCTCGCCGGGCTGAGCCTGTGGTTCGCCGTCGCCGTCGTGTCCTCGGCGGTCGCCCTCTGCATCGTCCTCACCCAGTGGTATCGGCTGCGCGGCAACCGGGTCGCCGCCACCGGCGCGGTCTTCTGCAAACTGACGATCACCGTCTTCGGGCTGATCGCCCTCGGTCATCTGCTCGCCGGCCCGTTGACGTGGCTCGGCGACCGGGTCGTGGTGGCCGGCGCGGGGGAGATCCTCGGCCTGCTCGGGCTGGACGCGCCGCGGAACCCGTGGGCGCAGGTCCCGCCTTACGTCCGGGACGGGCTGCTGCTGCCGCTGATCTGGCTGACCACCGCGATCCTGGTGTACGGGGCTCCGCCCGGCTCGGGGCGCAGGCACGGGTCCCGGGGCCGGCACGGCGCCGGGGCGGCCTCCCGCGGCGCGGGTGTCCTCGCCGGTCTCCGGCTGCTTCCGCGGATCGGCGTCGCCCTGCTCGGGTTGTTCGTCCTGTGCTACGTGGCGGTCAAGGTCGGCGCGGATTACGCCGAGCGCGGGGTGATGCATCTCATCGGGAACGAGCATCCCCAGCTGTTCTGGAACGTGATCGACATCCCGCTCTCCTTCGCCAAGGATCTGATCGTGACCGTGCTGACGCTGGGTCTGCTCGGCGCCGTCTGCGAGTCGGCCGTATGGCGGCATGTCCCCCGGGGGAGGTCAGCGGGCGAAGCGGAGCCCCGTCGGGTCGTGCGGGTAGGCCCGTGACCGGATGACGAGCTCCACGTCGCGGGCGACTTTGGCGGGGACGGCGGAGACGAGCTCGAACCGCCCGGCCCGGCCGGTGCGCAGGGCGAGCGGCCGTCGGACGATCTCGGCGGTCCACGCCTTCCCGGTGGAGTCCCGCACCTCCAGATCCCTGGGCATCGTCGCGGCGGTGACCCCGCTCCGGTCGAGGGGGACCACGTCCAGCTTTATCAGCAGCCAGGTCCGCGCGGGGCCGGGTGGGCTGGCCGGGGGGTTGGGCAGCGGGCCGACCGAGGCGCGCCACCGGGCGCCGTCGAGGAGACCTTGGCCGCCCGTGGCCACGGTGTGCAGGGCCTCGGCCGGGAGCGCCGCCCGGTAGGAGGTGAGCGTCGTCCACCAGTTGAACCCGACGCCTCCGGCGATGAGCGCCGCCACGGCGAGCAGCTGGAGGCCGAACCGGAGTGGTCTGCCGCCGCGACGCGCGGCGCGCCTGAGGCGACGCGCACCGGGTTGCGGGCGCGGGGGGCGTGCGACCCGCACCTGAGTCTTGGCCCGCGCCCGGGACGCGGTCCGAGCCGGGGGTGTGGTGTACACCGGGGGCGGCGTGTGCTCCCGGTGGAGTGGCGGCGTGGTGGCGGGCGGCGGAAGGAGGGCGACGGGCGCGGCGAGGGGTACGGGTCCGTCGACGGGGACCGCGGCCAGGGGCTGGGTCTGCGGGTCCTCGGGGGGCGGCCACACCCGCTGATCCGGTCGCGGGGTCCGTTCGGTCTCCGGGTGGGCGGCGTGTCGTGGCCGGGGCGGGGTGAACCAGGCGGAGGCGCGGGGTTTCGGGCGCGGGCGGATCATCCGATCACCACGGTGTTCTCCCGGGCTTCGGCCGCCATCCGGGTAGCCCCGGCCTCGTCCAGGCCGAGGTCGAGCTCGGCCTGGGGCAGGAGCCGCTCACCGAGCGGGTTGACCGCCGCCTCCATCACGATGATCTTCGCGCCGCGGAGCGCCGAGGCGGGCACCTCGAAGACGTAGAACCCCGACCGCCACCAGCTGGGCTGGAGCGACTTGGCGCTGAGCGTTCTGGCCGGGGAGACCTTGTCGGTGTGGTCGTAGCGCAGGCCCGACGCGGTGCGCAGATAGGCGGTACGCAGCGTGGTGACGCGCTTGAGGGAGGTGGCCCCCACCATCGCGATCAGGAAGAGGTGCTCGGTCTCCACGGTGACGGACCGGCCGTCGAGGTTTCGGTAGGTGACGGATCCGGCGCTCTCCAGGCGTTCCAGCCGTACCGCGAAGTTTTCGGTCCGGATCACTTCGCGGAAGCCGCCGGTGACGCCGAGGGGCGCGGTCCGCTCGGCGGGGCTCAGCGCGTGCGTCTGCGCGAACACGGCTCCCCCGATCAACGCCAACCCGATCACCAGGCCCAGGAGCCGCTTCATGTCGCCCTCGGGGTGAGCAGGACCTGCGCGATCACTTTCCTCGCCGGACGCCAGCGCCGCGCGGCGTCCACGCTCCGGCCGCGGTCTTCGTAGGTTCCCACGTCCACCCGCAGCCGGGTGGGCGGGGTGGCGCCGGAACGCAGCTCGTAGGCGAGGACCACCCGCGCCATCAGGTTCGGGTGCAGCTGGGTGGAGAGCCCGTTCCTGCCGCGTACGGCGACACGCGGGGTCTGGGCCATGGCGCCGGCCTTGAGAACGTCGTTCAATGTCTGTACCGGCACCGTGCGGTCGGAGAGATTGGTGACCTTCAGGTGAACCGTCAGCACTCGACGGAGGGGATCGGAGATGCCGGGTTGACCCTGACCTACGGTCGCGGCGACGAACTCGGTCCTGAATCGCCCCTGGTCGACGATCGCCCCGCGTTTCAGCTGGAGCGGTGGGCGCGGCTCGGACCGTTCGAACCCCCCGGACACGACGACGGCGCCAAGCGTGATCGCCGCGGCGGCGAGGACCACGGGGAGGAAGACCCTCCGGCGTCGGCGCCGCCGTACCCCTCTCCGTGAGCGTGCGCCGGTGCTGGGGGATGACGTCATGGCATGGCATGCTAACGGGCGCTCAACGCCTGACTCGTGGTATTCATCCCCTTGGTAGAGGTATCCATCCCTATTGGTAGCGGAAACGCGGTCGACCTAAGGAGCGGGAGCGAGCGTGGTGCGTCCTCTTTGCCAGAACCCTGCCCGATTGAGCGTTCCAACTCATACGCTGTCCCGAGGGCAAGGCTGAAGTCTGTACGGAGGTCTCGAGGTGGCCGAGGTGCAACCCGAAGACCGCGCGCAGCATAGCCGGCTCCAGGCCGACCGGATCTACCTGGGCTGGCAGTATTCGCTGCTGTACGCGGACCCGGGCCCGCCCCCACGACGTCCCACGCCCGGCCGGACCCCTGAGGCGCCGAGCCGGTGGGGGCCGCGGGAACGCCGAGCCGAGGATCTGCTCAACCGGCCGGTCAAGATGTTCCGGGGCCTCATGGCGGCGCTGGGCCTGCTCTTCGTCGTGCTCTTCCTCACCGACATGCTGTTCTGGCCGTTCGCCCTGCTCGGGTTGCTGGCGACCCTGGGGGTCGGGGGCATCCTGACCTTCATGGTGGGGCAGGGGGAGCGCGCGGTGCGGTCGCAGATCGCCGACGAGGAGGCCAAGCTCGAACGGCGCCGCCGGGACCGCGACCGGGAGCTCCACGTCGCCCAGGAGGAACACGCGCGGCGGTATCGCGAGTGGGAGGTCCGCCGGGACGCCTTCGACACCCAGCACAGCTGGTACGCGGTCGCCGTACCCGACGAGATCGACCGGGTCGACGTGGTGGGCGGCACGCTCAACGGGTGGTCGGCGCTGGTCACCCTGCTCGGCGCGACCCGGCTCTACTCCGGCGGGCACCTCACCGTCCTGGACCTCTCCGAGGGGTCCGTCGCGGGCGACCTCATCGAGCTGGCCCGGCGGGGCGGGGACGAGCCGCTCGTCTGGGTGCTCCCCGTCGACCTGCCCCGGCTCGACCTCGGCGCGACCCTGGAGCCCGCGGCCTTCGCCGACGTCCTCGCCCAGGTGGTGAGTGTGAGCGAGGACGCGACCAGGGACCTCTCGTTCGACAACGCGATCCTGGAGCGGGTCCTGGAGGTCCTCGGCGAGCACGCCACGATCAACCAGGTCACCGCCGCGCTCCGGGCGCTCGCCCAGGTCGGCGACCCGCGGGACGACCTGCGCAGCGGCCTGCTCACCGTCGCGCAGCTGGAGCGGATCGGCACCCTGTTCGGGCGGGGCGCCGTCGACCGGGTGGTGATCGAACGGGCGTGGGCGATGGAGGCCCAGCTCCGCAAGCTGGAGACGCTCGGCGCCCAGGCGGTCCGCCTGCCCCCGGCGCGGCTCCGGGTGGTCTCCACCGACCGGCAGTCGGGGATCTTCGGCAACCGGGTGCTCGGCACCTATGTGGCGACGGCCCTCACCCACATTCTCCGCCAGTCGCCTCCGGTGGACCGCCCGTGGCAGCACACGATCATCGTCGCGGGGGCGGACAAGCTCCGCGGCGACGTCCTGGACCGGCTGATGGACGCCTGCGAGTCCTCGGGTTCCGGCCTGGTCCTGACCTACCGCTCGTTCACCCCGGCGGTCCGGGAACGGCTCGGGCGGGGCCACGCGGCCGTGGCCTTCATGCGGCTCGGCAACGCCGACGACGCCAGGGTCGCGGCCGAGCACATCGGCACCGAGCACCGGCTGGAGATCGCACAGCTCACCGAGGCCTGTCCGGTCGGCGACCACGTGGCCGAGCCGTACGTCTCCACGGTCTCCGGCGAAGCCCGTACCACCGGCGGGGACGGCCCCTGGCTCGGGCTCGGGCGGCTCGGCAACGGACGGGACACCCTGCCCGAGGACATCACCTCCTCGGGGTGGGGCCGGCAGGGCGCCGAGGAGCTCTCCCAGACGATGCAGCGGAGCCGGGAGTTCATCGTCGAGCCGCACGAGCTCCAGCAGCTGCCCACCACCTCGGTGATCGTCACGCACGCCACCGCCACCGGGCGCCGGGTGCTCCTCGCCGACTCCAACCCCGCGATCCTGACCTTCCCCGGGACCACGCTGAGCGAGTTCGAGGAGACCAGGAGGGCCGCGCTGCCCGGCCCGCGGCCCGGGACCGAGCCGAAGGACGGACCCCGGCGCAGGCACGCCCGAGACGAGGCCGGCGACCCCGGCCTCACGGAGATCCCGGAGGTGCCGGAGGACCCGGATGAGCGCCCGCCGCCCAACCTCGGGCCGCCGCCGCGCCGACTGGACTGGCGCCGGGGCCGCTGACGCATACCCCAGACGTCCTTGATCGTCGGTACTTGTGCGGTAAGCGCATCGCAAACCCTTGTGGCATAAGGCTTTGCGACTTGATATGCAGACAACCGTGTCTTCAGCTTCTCGTATGCCGAACCCCTTGTGCGGACCGTGGTATCGCATCCAGGCCATCACGGCCCCCTCCCGGAGCGCCTCCGCGGAGTGGGACTTCGTCACGGTGCTGCCCGCCGTCCTGTCCGCGGCCCAGCGGAGCCGCCCGTTCGTCATCGGCTGGCTCTCACGCGGGGCCGGTGCTCCCCTGGAGCTGATCACGAACGCGGGCCCGCTCACCCCGCCCCGGCCGCCGCGGCGGGCCCGGATGGTCAACGCCGAGCCGGACCCGGGGCCGAACTCCGAAGGGGTCCGGGGGACGAGCCGGCCGCTGCTCTTCCCCGGTGGGGCGCGGGGCATCCTCATCGGCGACGACTGGCTCGACGACCTCGCCGACCTGGTGTGGACCCCCTGTCCGGGCCGTCAGGCGCCGCCGCTGCAGAGCCGCAGGGAGCCCGAGGGCGACGAGGTCAAGCGCCCCACGCTGTTCGAGTCGACGCTCACCACCTTGATGAGCAGGCCGTTCGGCTGGGTGGTGGTGGCCGAGCCGACCGATCTGCTGGACAGCGAGGTGAGTCATCTCCGCACCCAGCTCAACGTCTCCCGGCAGTTCGCCGAGGCGTCGGAGCGCTACCGCTTCGACACGGAGCGGGCGGAGCGGCGGATGCAGGAGCTGGACGCGTTCCGGGAGGCGGGGCTCTGGCACGTCCGGGTGCTCGCGGGCGCCGCCAACCCCGACGAACTCCGGCAGATCGCCCCGGTCCTGGTGGGTTCGGTGGAGATGAGCCATCACCCGTACCGGCTGCGCAGCGCGCTCTCCGGCCCGTCCCGCACCCAGCTGGCCGAGCCGGTCTACACCTTCGCCGAGGCGCTGCACGTGGGCGTCCGGGACCCGGCCGACGAGGCGGTGTCGCCGTTCGCGGCGACCGCGGGCGCCCTGGTCGCCCTCGCCGGGCTGCCCAGGCGCGAGGTTCCCGGGCTCCGGGTGCTGGACAGCGGCTTCTTCGACGTGACGAGCGAGTCGGAGGGGCGCGACCCGGAGGACCGCCTGATCGACCTGGGGGAGATCCTCGACGGGCAGGACCGGGCGGTCGGGGTGTTCGGGGTCCCGCTCTCCACCCTCAACCGGCACGCCTTCGTCACCGGGGCGACCGGCAGCGGTAAGTCGCAGACCGTACGGCATCTGCTGGAACAGCTCACCCGGGCCGGTATCCCCTGGCTCGCCATCGAGCCGGCCAAATCCGAGTACGCCGCGATGGCGGGGCGGCTCGACTCGGTCGCCACGGTGACGGTGATCAACCCCTCGGCGCCGGACGCCGTGCCGCTCAGCGTCAACCCGCTCGCGCCGGAGCCGGGCTACCCCGTACAGGCACACATCGACATGGTCCGGGCGCTCTTCCAGGCGGCCTTCGACGCCGAGGAGCCGTTCCCGCAGATCATGTCGCTGGCGCTGCAGCGCGTCTACGAGGCCAACGGCTGGGACGTGGTGACCGGAGGGGGGATCCCGGGCGCGGCCGTCCAGCCCGCCGTGCCCACCCTGGAGCAGCTGCAGACGCAGGCGCTGGAGGTCATCCAGGAGATCGGGTACGGCAAGGAGGTCCAAGCCGACGTCGAAGGGTTCATCTCGCTCCGGCTGAGATCGCTGCGCGTCGGCTCGGCGGGCCGGTTCTTCGAGGGTGGTCACCCGGCCGACATCGGCGGGCTCCTCCAGCGCAACGTGGTGCTGGCGATCGAGGACGTCGCCAACGACGAGGACAAGGCGTTCCTCATGGGGACCTTGATCATCCGTATCGTGGAGCACCTGCGGATGCGGGCCCGGCAGGAGCGGGCCGGCGGGCTGCGTCACGTCATCGTGATCGAGGAGGCGCACCGGCTGCTCCGCCAGCGAGGGTCTCAGCGGGCCTCCTCGCACGCCGTGGAGCTCTTCGCCGGGCTGCTCGCCGAGATCAGGGCGTACGGCGAGGGCATCGTCGTCGCCGAGCAGATCCCCACCAAACTCGTGCCGGACGTGGTGAAGAACACCGCGCTCAAGGTGGTCCACCGGCTGCCCGCGGCCGACGACCGGGAGCTGGTCGGCGCGGCGATGAACCTCGGCGAGGGACAGTCCCGCCAGGTGGTCTCCCTGGAGCCGGGGGTCGCCGCGGTGTTCGCCGACGGGATGGACCGTCCGCTCCGGGTCCGGGTCCCGTTGGGGGAGGGCCGGGAGCGGAACCTGCCGGGGCCGGTGCCGCCGATCTGCGGCCGGCGGAGCGCCGCCTGCGGGCAGCAGTGCCGGGACGGCCGGGCCTGCTCGCTGTACGAGCTCCGGGAGGCCGATCTGCTGGCGAGCGCCCCGGAGTGGGCCTGGCTCCGCGTCTGGACCGACGCGGTCGTCCTGGCGTTCTGCGCCAACCGCCCGCTGCCCGGGGTCCCCCGGGTCCTCGCCGACATCTGGGCGGAGCTGCCCGACCGCCGGCGGGAGTGCCTGCTCGCCACCGTGATCGAACGGGCGGTCGCGCGCCGCGCCTGGTCCCTGCGGACCTGCTTCGACCCCGGGCTGCTCACCGAGCAGGTCTGCCGGACCGCCACGCTGCTGCTCACGGGGGACGACGGGACCGACCGGCGCCCCGCGGGCGAGCGGCAGGGGGCGGCGTGGGTCATCCCGCAGATCCGCTGGCTGCACGAGGTCGACCGGCTCTTCCCGTACGGCCATCCGGCGCCCGACCTGCGCAGCCCGGCGCCGCCGATGGAGTACCCGCTGTTCGGCCTGGACCCGGCGGGCCGGCCGTACACCGGGGAGGGGAACGGGCGGCGCTCCGACGGATCGGCGTCCTCCCGGCCGCAGCCCCGGGCCGAGCTGCTCGGGCATCGGGCCAAGGCGCTCCGGCACCACCCGCTCTCCATGGAGGTCGACCGGAATCGCGCCCTCGCCTGGCGGGCGATCCTCGGGGACGACGAACACGAGAGCATCCAGGCCGACGTCGCCGCGGTGGCGATCGGGGTGGAGCCCCGGGACCGGGTCCGCCACGTGGCGCAGACCATGGGCGCGGCCTGGCTGGAGACCGTGCTGTCGTGGCCGCACCGGTTCGTGCTCCCCTTCGAGGACTCCGGCGACGCCACCGAGCTCTCCTTCTCCGACGGGTAAGGCCGGGCCTCTCAACGGTGGTCGGCGCCCGTGCTCCTGTGATCCTTGTGCTGTGCGCACCCTCCGGGGTCGCAGATCACGACGATCGTCCGGGGCCTGTGGCTTGGGTCCGGCCACGCGTGATCGTTGCGGTGTGTGTGCCCTCTGGGGGGCGCAAACCACAACGATCATGTGGCGGCGGTCGGCGTCCGGCGCGACGCGGGACGCAGAGAGGCGGCTAGGATCGCGACATGACTCAGCTTCCGTTGCGGGCTCAGCTCGCGGCTGCCCTCGGCCGTACCGCAGCGGCTCTGTCACGGGCCACAGGGCGCGGTGACGGCTCCGTTATCGGGGGACGTATCGGCCTGGTTTTCGAACCCGACCTCCTCCGCCAGCTGGCGGCGGACCGCAAGCTGGTGTTGGTCAGCGCGACGAACGGCAAGACCACCACGACCCGTCTCATCACCTCGGCCCTGGCCGAGCTGGGCGGCGTCGCCACCAACGCCTTCGGGGCCAACATGCCGGCGGGTCACGTCTCCGCCCTGGCCGAGGACGCCGAGGCGCCGTACGCGGTGCTGGAGGTCGACGAGAAGTACCTCCCCGAGGTGCTGAACACCACGGGGGCGAGCGTCGTCTGCCTGCTCAACCTGAGCCGGGACCAGATGGACCGGGCGGCCGAGATCTGGCTGCTCGCCCAGAAGTGGCGCAACGCCTTCGCCGAGGTGCGCACCCATGTGATCGCGAACGCCGACGACCCGCTGGTGACCTGGGCCGCGTCCACCGCCTCCAGCGTGACCTGGGTGGCGGCCGGGCAGCGGTGGCGGGACGACTCCTGGTGCTGCCCGGTCTGCGGCGGACCGCTGGACCGCAGGGACGACGACGCCGACTGGGCCTGCCGGGAGTGCACCTTCCGGCGCCCCGAGCCGACCTGGGTCCTGATGGAGGACCACGATCTGGTCGTCGACCCGCGGGGGGCGCGCTGGGCGCTGGAGCTCCGGCTGCCCGGCCGGGCCAACCAGGCCAACGGCGCGATCGCGCTGGCGACGGCGGAGGCGTTCGGGCTGCCCCCGGCCAGGGTGCTCGGGCGGCTGCGGGACGTGCGCTCGGTGGCCGGGCGCTACACCAGCGTCGAACGGGACAACCGGGAGATCCGGCTGCTGCTCGCCAAGAACCCGGCGGGCTGGCTGGAGGCGTTCGGCGTCCTCGATCCGCCGCCGGTCCCGGTGATCCTCGCGGTCAACGCGCAGGGCCCGGACGGGCGGGACACCTCCTGGCTGTGGGACGTCGACTATCGGGTGCTCCGGGGGCGTCCGGTCCGGGTCACCGGGGAGCGCCGTCTGGACCTGGCCCTCCGGCTCGACATCGCGGGCGTGCCGTTCGAGCTCGCCCGGGACGTCGACGACGCCGCGGCCACGCTGCCCGTGGGGGGCAAGGTCGATGTGATCGCCAACTACACCGCGTTTCAGCAGATTCGAGCGGAGTTCGGCCGTGCAGTCTGACAAGTTACGACTGATCTGGATCTATCCGGACCTGTTGAGCACGTATGGGGATCAGGGCAACGTGCTCGTCCTCGAACAGCGGGCCCGCCGCCGGAACATCCCGGTCGAGACCGTCTACGTCCGATCCGCCGACCCCATCCCGGAGCAGGGGGACGTCTACCTGCTCGGCGGGGGCGAGGACCGGCCGCAGATCCTGGCCGCGGCGCGGCTCCGGCGGGACGGCGGCCTGGGCCGGGCGGTCGAGCGCGGCGCCTCGGTGTTCGCCGTCTGCGCCGGGTACCAGCTCATCGGCACGGTCTTCGGCGGCGAGGAGGGCCAGCCGGTGGAGGGGGTCGGGCTCATCGACATCGGCAGCCGCCGCGGTGAGCGCCGGGCGGTCGGCGAGATCGTCGCCGAGGTCGACCCCGAACTCGGCGTGCCGACCTTGACCGGTTTTGAGAACCATATGGGCGTGACCGACCTCGGTCCCTCGGTCCGGCCGCTCTCCCGGACGGTCGTGGGGACGGGCAACGGGGACGGCACCGAGGGGTGTTACAGCGGGCGCGTCCTCGGTACCTACCTGCACGGGCCGGCCCTCGCCCGTAACCCCGGCCTCGCGGACCTGCTCCTGAGCTGGGCCATGGGTGTCGAAACCCTGCCGCCGATCGACGACACCTGGCACGAGCGCCTGCGCGACGAGCGCCTCGGCACCGTCCTCGGCCGTCAGTAGACCAGCGCCTGGGCACCCTCGGCGATGCACTCCTCGACGAAGGTCGGGGCGCCCGCGATGCGCACCCCGGCGATCACGTCCTCGGGGCCGATCTCCCGCCTGGCGGCGCATTGGGTGCACAGGGTCACCTGGCCGGCCGCCAGGACCGCGTCGAGCAGGTCGGCGAGGGGCACCGCGTGCGGGAGGGCGAGCTCCTTGGCCCGCCCGGGCAGCGCGAACCACGAGGACTCCCCGCTGAGCCAGAGGGATACCGGGACGCCGCTCGCCAGGGCGGCCGCCGCCACCGTGAACGCCTGATTGCACCGCTCCGGGTCGTCGGCCCCCGCGGTCACCTTGATTACCAGTGATCGTGCCATATGGGCACCCTAACGGCTGTGGATGAGGGGACGTATGTCCCTTGAGGTCTGTCGGGGCCATCATCTCAGCTAAGCGACCATTTCTTGAAATGTCGCCTTTGTTGGGACTAGCTGGATCGGTGACGACGCGATCGGCCCCGGGGAACGGGGTCATACCGCGCGCCGGGTGCCGGATCCCTCTAGGCTCACGTGCCATGCACGAACCCGAGCCCCATCCCGACCTCGAACACCTCGCCTTCCTCCTCGGCCGCTGGGAAGGCGCGGGGGTCGGGGGGTACCCCACGATCGAGAGCTTCAACTTCGGCCAAGAGATCGTTTTCGGCCACAACGGGAAACCGTTTCTCAGCTACCTGAGCCGGACCTGGCTCCTCAACGAAGCGGGAGACCGGGTGCGCCCGCTCGCCACCGAGTCGGGTTTCTGGCGCCCGCGACCCGACCGCCAGGTCGAGGTGTGCCTGGCCCACCCCACCGGGATCGTCGAGATCTATCTGGGCGAGGTGGTCTTCCACAAGATCGAGCTCCGTACGGACGTCGTCGCGCGGTCGGCGTCGGCCAAGGAGTACAGCGCCGGGCACCGGCTGTACGGCCTGGTCAAGGGTGACCTCATGTACGCGTACGACATGGCCGCGGCCGGGAAGCCCCTCCAGTCCCACATCTCCGCGCATCTGAAGCGGGTGGGAGACTGAGCGGTATGGAGACGCTGTTCACCCCCGACGTGGTCGACGCCGTCAGACGGCACATGAACGACGACCACCGTGACGACGCGCTGCTGATCTGCCGATCCCTGGGCGGGCGGCCCGACGCGACGAGCGCGGAGACGACGGGGGTGGACGCGGCCGGCATCGAGTTCGCCGCCGCGGTTCCGGAGGGCACGGTGACCTTGCGCGTGCCGTGGAGTGAGCCGGTGACCGAGCGCCGCCAGGTGCGCCTGGAGGTCGTCCGGATGTACCGGCAGGCCTGCGCCGCCCTCGGCGTCACCCCGCGGGCCGCCGCAGAGCACTGAGCTCGGCGTGAGGGCCGGCGAAACCGCCTCGGGTTCCCATCGCAGGCGATAGGAGACCCCTGGGCGTGCTCCTCCCGTACGGGAGGGCCGGTCGGACCAAAGGTGCGTGCACTCACCTTCCGGCAGCCCAGGGGCCGGTGGCGTCTTGGATTCGCCGGACGTCGCCTTGACGTCTGTGGGTCCAGAGTCAGCGCGTCCTAGCGGACCGCCACCTCGCAAGTCCAATAACTGTCAACCATGTTTTCGGACCACCTCCTTTCGGCGTACCTAAAACCTATGCGGCGGCGTTTCGCCCGGCAAGTGATTTCCCGGGCACCCGTTCTCCGCCCGTCGCCATAGACTCTTGGCATGGCCGAGACTGCCCACGAGTCGTGGCATGAGGAGCTGCGGGCGCGCGGCTACCGCGTCACCCCCCAGCGCCAGCTTGTGCTGGAGGCGGTCGCCGAGCTGGTGCACGGCACCCCCGAGGAGATCTGCTCCCGCGTTCAGCAGACCGCCCGCGGGGTGAACATCTCCACCGTCTACCGGACCCTCGAACTCCTCGAGAAGGTCGGGATGGTCACGCACACCCACCTCGGGCACGGTGCCCCCACCTACCATCTGGCGACCGAAGCGGACCACAGCCATCTGGTCTGCCGGGGCTGCGGCGAGGTCACCGAGGTCCAGCCCGAGTCGGTGGCGAGTCTGGTCGATCGGCTCCGGGCCGACCTGGGGTTCGAAACCGACGTCCGGCATCTCACGGTCTTCGGCCGCTGCCGGGCGTGTCAGACCCCGGGATAGGCTGAAGGGGTGGACAGCCCAGACAGCCCTCTGCTCACCCTTCCGGGCGCGGTGCGCGCGGAGTCGCCGAACGATCACGTCGCCGCACACTACGGCGATCCGTACGGCGAGCAACGCGCCCTCGTCCGCGGTGAGGCGTGGGTGGATCGCAGTGATCACGGCGTGGTGCGGATCTCCGGCGCGGACAGGCTGAGCTGGCTCAACAGCCTGAGTTCGCAGAAGGTGGACCGGCTCTCGCCCGGCGAGCGCGCCGAGACGCTCATCCTCGACCTGCAGGGCCGGGTCGAGCATCACCTCACCCTGGTGGACGACGGTGAGGCACTCTGGATCCACGTCGAGCCCGGTACGACCGAGGCCCTCGTCGCCTACCTGGACTCCATGCGGTTCATGCTCCGGGTCGAGGTGGCCGACCTCACCGCCGAGTACGCGCTGGTGAGCGGGTCGCCCGCGACCTTGGCACCGATCCCGGGCGCCCCCGAGGGGATCGCGATCGGGGCCGACACGCTGGTTCCCCGGGCGGAGCTGCCCGAACTGGCGGGCCGGTTGCGCTGGGCCGGTCTGTGGGCCTACGAGGCGCTGCGGATCGAGGCGCATCAGCCTCGGCTCGGCCGGGAGACCGACCACAAGGCGATCCCGCACGAACTCGGCTGGATCGGCCGTGCCGTCCACCTCTCCAAGGGCTGCTACCGGGGCCAGGAGACGGTGGCCCGCGTCCACAACCTCGGTCATCCGCCGCGCCGCCTGGTCTTCCTCCACCTGGACGGCAGCGTCGACACCCTGCCCGAGCACGGCGCACCGGTCGAGTCGGACGGCGTCCAGGTGGGGTTCGTCGGCTCGGCGGCCCGGCACCACGAGCTGGGGCCGATCGCGCTTGCCTTGGTGAAGCGGACCGTCCCGGTGGACGCGACCCTGATGGCGGGGGGCGTGCCCGCGAACCAGGAGGTCATCGTCCCGCCGGACGCGGGACGCAATGTCCAGATCGACCCGGCTCTTCGCCGCAGCATCCGCTGACGGGCTCCCGGCCCGGGAGTGGCGGGTGGACTTCGCCGGGTACGGCCTCAGGCGGCCCGGGGCAGCCGACCGGGCCGTACGGTCGTCTCCGCAGGTCGCCCGTGATGCGTCGGGGCCGGATTGTGCGTGCTCACCGCGCCGAACATCTTCGATCAAGACGAGGGCGACGGCAGGGTGGTGCTGCTTATCACCTCTACCAAGCCGAAAGACATCGCGGCCGTGACGCAGGCGGCCCGGCTGTGCTGCCGCACGGCGACTTGACGACCGGGTCCGGCGCAGCCCGTACCGAGTCGGGTGTGCCCGGGGTGATGGGTCAGACGTCGACGACCAGGGTGATGGGGCCGTCGTTGACGAGGGAGACCGCCATGTCGGCGCCGAAGACCCCGGTTTCCACCCGGGCGCCGAGGGCGGTGAGCTCTTTGACGACCGCATCGACGAGCGGTTCGGCCTGCTCCCCGGGGGCGGCGGCCTGCCAGGTGGGGCGGCGGCCTTTGCGCGTGTCGCCGTACAGCGTGAACTGACTGATCACCAGGAGGGGCGCGCCGAGGTCGGCGCAGGACTTCTCCCCGGCGAGGACGCGCAGCCCCCAGAGTTTGGCCGCGAGGCGCCGGGCTTCGCCCAGGCCGTCGGTGTGGGTGACCCCGACCAGGACGAGGAGGCCGGGGCCGTCGACGGATCCGACGACGGTCCCGCCGACCGAGACCGAGGCCGAGCTGACTCGTTGAACGACTGCGCGCATGGGGAGGGATTCTCCCAGGTGCCGGTGGGCTACCGTGACGCGACGCCCGAAACGGGGGCGAACAAGCACTTTCGCCTATCATCCTCGGGGAGCCGATCCGGGACCGGACGCTCCCGCGCGAGAAGAGGGACAGATGATCGTCGAAGTGATTCGGTCGGGGTTCGTGGAGTCCGTCCACCACGCCCGGATGATCGGGTTTGACGCCGCCGGAACGGTGGCGCTGCTCCGCGGGGACGCGGAGCGGCTCGTCTCCCCGAGGTCGGCGATGAAGCCGCTGCAGGCCGTCGCGATGGTCCGGCACGGGCTGGGGCTGCGCGGGGAGCTGCTGGCGCTGGCCGCGGCGAGCCACTCGGGCGAACCGTTTCACGTGACCGGGGTCCGGCGGATCCTGGCCGAGGCGGGCCTGGACGACGGCATGCTGCGCTGCCCGCCGGCGCTTCCGTTCGATCCCGAGGCGGCGGACGACGTGATCCGCGGGGGCGGGGCCGCGAGTCCGGTCTATATGAACTGCTCGGGTAAGCACGCCGCGATGCTCGCCACCTGTGTTCGCAACGACTGGTCGCCGGAGGGGTACCTCGCCCCCACGCACCCGTTGCAGCGGGCGATCCGGGCGACGGTCGAGGAGTACACCGGGGAGCTGGTCGCCGCCACCGGGGTGGACGGCTGCGGTGCGCCGCTGTTCTTCGTCTCGCTCGCCGGGGTGGCGCGGGCCTACCGGATGCTGGTCCGCCTGGGCGAGGGGGAGGTCGCCGACGCCATGCGCGCGCACCCGGAGTGGACGTCGGGGACGGAACGCGATGAGAACCGCCTGATGCGGGCGGTCCCCGGGCTGCTGGTGAAGTCGGGCGCCGAGGGGGTGGTCGCCTTCGCCCACGACGACGGGCGGTGCGGGGTGGTCAAGGTGGAGGACGGCGCCAAGCGCGCGCAGACCCCGTTCTCCGTGGCGGCGCTGCGGGAGCTGGGGTTCACGGTGCCCGATCTGCACCCGAATGAGATCAGAGTTCGGCCCGAGGCGGCCCCGGCTGGGTAGAATTCCACCTCTGATCTTGAGGGCCGGGAGGCGTGAACGCGGTGAGGGTTGTTCCGCTCCTGGTCACGGCTTGCCTGCTCACCATGGTGATCGGCTGCGGCGCCACGCCTGAGCGGTCCGGTGCCGGGCCGGAGCGGTCCCGGCCGCAGGTGGTCATGTTCATCGGCGACAGCTTCGCGAGCGGCTGGGGGAGCGTCCCGCCGGAGCGGAGCTATGCGACGGAGACGGCGCGCCGGCTGCGCTGGCAGATCATCGTGGCGGCGGCGCCGGGTACCGGTCTGGTCGCCCGGGGCAGGGTCGGCAAGGACTTCAGCCAGATCTTCGAGCGGGAGCTCGCCTGGCGGCCCCGGCCCGATCTGCTGGTCGTCTCGGGTGGGCACAACGATCGGCGGCATCCCCCGGAGAAGGTGGCCGCGGGGACGACCCGGCTGCTGGAGCGGATCCGGCACCGCTGGCCTCGGGTGCCGGTCGTGCTGGTCGGCCCGATCTGGATCGGGGACGCCCCGGCGGCGGGGAGGCGGGTGCGGGACGCCATCGCGGGGGTCGCCGTCCGGGCGGGGGTGCCGTTCATCGATCCGATCGGCGAAGAATGGATCAAGGGTGATCCGCGGGCGGGGACCGGGGAGGCGGCGCAGCTCGCGCTCAAGGACGGGGTCCACCCGACCGCCGAGGGGCATATGCGCCTCGCGGAGTGGCTCTCCGCCGGGGTACGGCGGGTCACCAGGAGCTAGAGCCGCCCTTGCCGATCTGCTTCACCGCGGGCCAGACGTCCACCCGGTAGATCGTGGTCGCGATCACCGCGGCGATGGTGAAGATGCTCAGCGCGCTGATGTACTGCACGGCGGCGGCGAGCCCGAAGAGCGTGGCGAAGCCGAGGATGATCAGCCAGATCTGCTTGGTCTGCTTGCCGGCGTACGCGAACGCCTGAGCCGGTCTGCGGGCCGCGTCGATGAGCGCCCAGACCGCGAACCCGAACACGGCGATCGCCAGGAACCAGAAGATCAAGTCCAAAACATCGTGCATCATGGCTCCATTTCACTCGGCGGTTTCAGAGTACCCAAAAGGACCCGCCCCCGGCGACGAGGACGGGTCCGGTGATCGGGCGTCAGCGCTCGGTCTTGCGGGTGCCGGAGCCGACCTTCTCGTTGGTCTTCTTGGCCGGGCCGATGGTCCTGGGCTCGGCGGTACCGCGGCCGGATTCGCGGAGCTTCTTGACCGTGGGGTGCTCACCCATCCGGTCGACGACCTTCTTGCCGCGGTGGGCGAGCTCGTCGTAGAGCTTGGTGGCCTTCTCACCGATGGTGTGCGCGTAGTCGCGGGCCATCCCGGGCAACTCCTTGGTCCCGCGGCGGCTCTGGAGCCTGTGCAGATGGCCGGGGATCTCGCGGATCTTCTCATAGGCGAGGTCGCCCGCGCCGGCGACGGCGTGGAAAGCCTTGGTCTCAGTGATCTTCTTGACTTCGGTGGCGATGGTCATGGTGCTGTCCCTCCGTGGTTTCGCTCTCCTGCTCGCGCAAGGGGTCGGCGTCGTCCCCGTCTTCAGACCCCCCGGACTTCGCGTCGTTCTCCTTGCGGAACGATTCGTAGATGTCGATCAACACCTGGCGCTGGCGCTCGGTGATGGTTCCGTCCGCCCGGAGCGCGGTCAACACGTCGCTGTCGGGCTCGCGGTTCTCCAGGAACCCGGCCTGGACGTACAGTGCCTCGGCTGAGATGCGCAGTCCTTTGGCGATCTGCTGCAGGATCTCGGCGCTCGGCTTGCGAAGGCCCCGCTCGATCTGACTCAGGTAGGGGTTGGACACGCCTGCCTGAGCGGCGAGCTGACGGAGGGAAATCCTCGCCTGCGTCCGCTGCTCACGGATGTACTCCCCGATTGAGCCGACCTTGGGTAGTTCCATACCCTCAGTCTGCGTCACTATGCTTGCAATTGCAAACTAAATTGCTAGCTAGAGCAAGCACAAGGCTGTGAGAATCGTCACTCAGGTCGGGATCAGCCAGAGGATGGGCGCGGAGATCGTCAAGGCGAAGGAGACGATGAGGATCGCCAGCCGGAGGGACCTCGGCAGCGCGGGTGCCGGGACGAGCAGGCGGTTCACCCGGGTGATGACGGCGTGGTTCTCGGCGCCCATGCCCAGCGCCCCCTGCGGGACCGGAGCACCCCCGGCGGCGCCGAACCGCAGCAGCGCGGTGGCGAGCAGCCGCGGCGACGAGGTACGTCTCGCCCAGTCGTCCGCGCACATCTCGATCAGCAGGTCGACGGAGGACTGCGCCTCCCGAACCAGGTCCGACCAGGGGAGGGCGCGCCGGAGCGCGGCAAACGGCAGGGCCACCAGGTCGTGCCGCTCCCGGCCGTGGGCCATCTCGTGTGCCAGCACCGCGGTGAGCTCGGCGGGTTCCAGCAGCCGGAGCGTGCCGGCGCTGATCACGACCTGTGAGCGCAGGCCGGGGACGCAGTAGGCGGCGGCGCTCGGATGGTCGAGCACCAGGACGCCGGGCACCCCCGGATCGCCCCGGCCGACCAGGGAGAGCAGCAGGCGATGGCGGCGCCGGGCCCGGATGACCTGGACGGTGGCGACGATCATGACTGCGATGAGGAGCGACAGCAGCGTCAGCCCCGCGCTGAGCGCGACCCCTTGGGACGGGTACGGCTCGAAGGGGAGCCGTCCGGTGACGATCAGCACCAGCCCGGACGCCACGCTCTCGCCGTACGGGGCGAGCCCGTACCCCAGCAGGGCACCCGTGGTGGCCAGACCCCAGGTGAGCCCGACCGACTGCCACAGAATGATCGCCGGCCGCGGATCCTGCCACGGCCAGCGCGCCCGTACCAGAGCCTCGGCCACCAGCCCGCAGACGATCGCGAGCACGGTGAGCGCCAGCGCAGTGATCATGGCTCGCTGTGCAGGCCGGAGAGGGCTCGGCGGAGCGCCTCGGCCTCGGGGCCGGAAACCGATCGAACGAAGTGCGCCAATGCGGCGTTTCGGTCTCCGGTGAGGTCGAGGGCGCCGAGCATGAGCTCGGCGACGTAGGCGTCCCGGCTCTCGGCGGGGTGGTACCGCCAGGCGCGGCCGTCCCGCTCCCGGCGCAGGAACCCCTTGCGCGTCAGCCGGTCGAGGACCGTCATGACCGTCGTGGGCGCGAGGTCCCGGTCGGCCATGGCCTTACCGACCTCACGCGCGGTGAGCGCCTCGCTGTGCGCCCAGAGCACGTCCATGATGTGTCGTTCGAGCTCACCCAGACCTTTCACGTGGTCAGTCTAACCTGCGTAGTACGACCCCCTGTAGAGCTCATCCCCCCACCGCCGACCAGGCAAAGGTGATCTCACCCAGCCGCCACCTCCGCCGCCCGCCCAGCGGAGGCCGTACGGCCACCGGCCTGGTCCCGGCCAGCAGTTCGGCGGTGGCGATCCAGCGGGCCCTGACGCCGTGGGACCGGAACGGCGCGCAGACCGCCCATGCGTGGTCGAAGGCGGTGAGCAGCTCGTGGATCGGCTCACCGGGGACATTGCGGTGGATCAGCACCTTGGGCAGGCGCTCGGCAAGCTCCGACGGGCGGTCCAGATCGGCCAGGCGGGCCGCGAAGGTGATCGTCTGCGGGCCGTCGGCGTCCACCGTCAACCAGGAACAGCGACGTCCGAGCTCGTCACAGGTGCCCTCCACCAGCACGCCGCCCGGGGCGAGGCGGTCGCGCAGGCCGTACAGGGCACGCCACGCCTCCTCCTCCCCGTACTGGCGGAGCACGTTGAACGCGCGGATCAGCGTCGGCGGCCGGGCCACCGGCAGCTCGAAGCCGCCGTGGACGAAGGTCAGCCCAGGGCGCTCGGCCGGCTTGGCCGCGGCGACCCGCTCGGGATCGATCTCCACCCCGACCACCTCGACCGCCGGGCAGACCGCCCGCAGCCGGTCGAACAACTCCACGGTGGTCGTCGGGGCGGAGCCGTACCCCAGATCCACCACGAGGGGGCGGTCGGCGGAGCGCAGCAGCCCCCCGTGGACGGCGGTCAGCCAGCGATCGGAGCGGCGCAGCCGGTTGTACCCGGTCGTCCCCCGCGTCACGGCTCCGATCGGCCGCATCCTCAGTCGCCGGCCCCGACCCGGTGCACCTTGTGCTGGGCGGCCTGGGCCCGCGGCCGGAGCACCAGCCGGTCCACGTTGACGTGGGAGGGCCTGGTCACACACCAGGCGATCGCGTCCGCGACGTCGTCGGCCACGAGAGGCTCCGCCACCCCCTGGTACGGCAGCGCGGCCGTCTCCGCGTCACCCCGCGCCCGGTTGAGGGAGAACTCCTCGGTCCGCACCATCCCCGGGCAGATCTCCACGACCCGGACCGGCTCCCCGCACAGCTCCAGCCGGAGCGTCTCGGTCACGGCCGTCTGCGCGTGCTTGGCCGCGCAGTACCCGCCGCCGGTCTCATAGGTGATCAAGCCGGCCGTCGACGTCACCATGACCAGCACCCCGTCCCCCGAGGCGATCAGCTTGGGGAGCAGCGCCTTGGTGATCCGGAGCGTGCCGAGGACGTTCACCTCGTACATCCACCGCCAGTCCGCGGGTGAGGACTCGGCCACCGTCTCCACCCCGAGCCCGCCCCCCGCGTTGTTGACCAGCACGTCGCAGGTGGCGACGGACTCGGCGAAGGCGCGCACGGAGTCCTCGTCGGTGACGTCCAGCGTGACCGGGCGGACCCCCGGCACCTCCTCGGCGAGCTGCTCCAGCCGGTCGCGGCGCCGGGCCGCGGCCACGACGTCGTACCCCTCACGGGCGAGCCGCCGCGCGGTCGCCTCGCCGATTCCGCTGCTCGCCCCGGTCACCACCGCGGTCGGTTTCCTCGTCACACCCCGCAATCCTGCCAGAGCCGCCGCCTGCGCCGGGGAATCCAACCGGACCCACCGTGGTTGTACCTCCCTTGGAGCCGTGGAGGTGGTATTGGTGCCGAGACTGGCGCCCCTGGTCAAGAGGGTCGCGACGATTAGTTTGCACACTTCCCCCCTAGACCAGCCGGGGACCGGTGACGCGGGAGGCATGAACGTCTACATCGTCGAGGTGGCCAAGCGCCTCGCCGGACTCGGCGTAGAAGTCGAAATCTTCACCCGTCAGACAGCCCGTGACCTGCCGGCCACCGTCGAGCTCGCCCCCGGCGTCCTGGTCCGCCACGTGACCGCGGGGCCGTACGAAGAGCTGAGCAAGGAGTCCCTCCCCGGCCAGCTCTGCGCGTTCCTCTCCGGGGTACTGCGGACCGAGGCGATGTACGAACCGGGCCGCTACGACGTCATCCACTCCCACTACTGGCTCTCCGGCCAGGTCGGCTGGCTCGCCAAGCAGCGGTGGGGGGTGCCCCTCGTCCACACCATGCACACGATGGCCAAGGTGAAGAACCTGCTGCTCGCGGAGGACGACCGGCCCGAACCCGCGGTACGGGTCCTCGGCGAGGACCAGGTCGTGGACGTCGCCGACCGGCTCGTCGCCAACACCCAGGCCGAGGCCGAGGAGCTCATCCACCTGTACGGCGCGACCCCCGAACGGGTCTCCGTCGTCAACCCCGGGGTGAACCTGTCGGTGTTCCGGCCGGGGTCCGCGGCCGAGGCCCGTGACCGGCTCGACCTCCCCCGGGACGCGATCGTCCTGCTCTTCGTCGGCCGGATCCAGCCGCTCAAAGCCCCCGACCTGCTGCTGCGCGCCGTCGCCCGGCTGATCTCGGCGGACCCCGCCCTCCGCTCACGCCTGGTCGTCGCCTGCGTCGGCGGACCCAGCGGCAACGGACTCGCCCGGCCCACCCACCTCACCGAACTCGCCGAAACGCTCGGCATCGCGGATCTGGTACGGCTGGCGCCGCCCTGTCCGCAGCACGAACTCGCCGACTGGTACCTCGCCGCGGACCTGACGGCCGTCCCCTCGCACAACGAGTCCTTCGGCCTGGTCGCCCTGGAGTCGCAGGCCTGCGGCACCCCGGTGGTGGCGGCCGCGGTCGGCGGGCTCCGCACCGCCGTACGGCACGGGGTGTCCGGCGTCCTCGTCGACGGACACGACCCCAGGGAATGGGCCCGCGTCCTGCGCAGGCTCATCGACCGGCCCGAATGGCGCGGGTCGCTGTCCCGCGGCGCGGTGGCCCACGCGGCGGCCTTCGGCTGGTCGGCGACCGCGGCGCGGCTGTCGGAGGTGTATACCCGTGCCATGACGGCGACGCATCGACTGCCCACGGCGGTCAACCGGTGAACACCGAAGAGATCATCGAAGCGGCCCTTTCGGACGCCGAGCTGTCCTACGAGCATCCGCGGCCGGGAGCGTTCCTGGTCAAACTGCCCGGCAGTCACCGCCTCACCACCATGACCTGGCTGATCGTCGGCGAGCAGGCCCTGCACATCGAGGCGTTCTTCTGCCGGCGGCCCGATGAGAACCACGCCGAGTTCTACCGCTGGCTGCTCACCAAGAACGGCTCCATGTACGGGGTGCACTTCGCGCTCGACCCGGTCGGCGACGTCCACCTGGTCGGCCGGGTCCCCCTCGGCTCGGTGAACGCCGACGAGATCGACCGCATCCTCGGATGCGTCCTCACCTACTCCGACGAGTCCTTCGACCGGGCCCTGGAACTCGGATTCGCCTCGGCGATCCGGCGGGAGTGGGCCTGGCGGCGGGAACGGGGGGAGTCCCTCGCCAACCTCCAGGCCTTCGCCTCGCTCATCGAGCGTCCCGAGGGCTGACCGCGGGGAAGTCCCGCCCCGCCGGGTCGCTAGGCTGGTCGGCATGGCGACTTTGGTGCTGCTACGGCACGGCGAAAGCGTGTGGAACGCCGAGGGACTGTTCACCGGCTGGGTGGACGTCGGGCTGAACGACAAGGGTGAGGGCGAGGCCGCGCGGGGCGGCAGGCTCCTGGTCGACGCGGGGGTCCACCCCGACGTCGTGCACACCTCCCTGCTCAACCGCGCGATCCAGACCGCCGACATCGCGCTCGGCGCGGCGGACCTGCTCTGGCTCCCGGTCCGCCGGTCCTGGCGGCTCAACGAGCGGCACTACGGCGCGCTCCAGGGCAAGAACAAGGCCCAGACCCGCGCCGAGTTCGGCGACGAGCAGTTCATGCTCTGGCGGCGTTCCTACGACACGCCTCCGCCGCCGCTCGCGGACGACGACGAGTTCTCCCAGGTGCACGAGGCCCGTTACCGGAGCCTGCCGAACGAGCTGATCCCGCGGACCGAATGCCTGGCCGACGTCGTCGACCGGATGCTCCCGTACTGGTACGACGCGATCGTCCCGGACCTCGCCGCAGGCCGTACCGTCCTGGTGGTCGCGCACGGGAACTCGCTGCGCGCTCTGGTCAAGCACCTGGACGGGATCGGCGACGAGGAGATCGCCGGGCTGAACATCCCCACCGGGATCCCGCTCCGGTACGACCTCGACGAGAACTACCGGCCGCTCAAGCCCGGCGGCGAATACCTGGACCCGGAGGCCGCCCGGGCGGCGATCGAGGCCGTCAAAAACCAGGGGAAGTGACCGCCGCGTCCGCGGCGTGCGAGCCGGTGACCAGGTAGACCACGCTCTGGGCGATCCGGACCGCGTGGTCGGCGTACCGCTCGTAGTACCGCCCGGTCAGGGTGACGTCGACGGCGGGCTCCACCCCGTGTGGCCAGTCCTTGGCCAGCAGCCGGGTGAGGAGCTCGCGGTGGAGTCCGTCCATGGCGTCGTCGTCGGTCTCCAGCTCCAGCGCGGTCGCCACGTCCCGGGTCCGGACGACGCTGCCGGCCTTGGCGACGAGACCCTCGGCGATCCGGCCCATCTCCCGGATCGCCGGGTGGAGCTCGGGGGGGACGGCCGAGTCCGGGTACCGCAGGCGGGCGATCTTGGCGACGTGCTCGGCCATGTCGCCCATCCGTTCGAGGTCCGTCGCCATCCGCAGGGCGGTGATCACCATGCGGAGGTCGCGGGCCACCGGCTGCTGGCGGGCCATCAGCTCCAGAATCGATGCCTCGATCTCGGTGAAGAGCCTGTTCACCTCCGTGTCCCCGGAGATCACCGCCTCCGCGGTACGCAGGTCCGCGTCGAGGAGCGCGGTTGTCGCGTCGGCCATCGCGGAGCGGACCAGGGCGGCCATCTCCACCAGCCGGTGGGTGAGAGCGTCAAGCTCGTCGTGGTAGGTGTCACGCATGCCGTCAACGTAAGCCGGACCGGGTGAACGAGGCCCGACCCTGAGATGAACTCTCCGGGAATGCAAAGGTCAGAGGCTAATCGGCCCTTTTTCAGCACCTACCATCGAGGATGTGAGCGCTGAGCTTTTCGCCGGGCTGGCCGCGTTGACCGGATTCGCGATCGGGGTCGTCGCGGTGCTCGCCGTCCGCCAGACCGAAGGCGTCCCGCAGGACCTCCCCGGTGACGAGGAGGCCGCGATACTCCCGCACGGGATCGCCTCCGTCCTGTCCGTCCTCCCCTCCTCGGCCGTCGTGCTCGACCGCCACGACCGGGTACTCCGCTCCAGTTCGGCCGCACGCGCGTTCGGGCTGGTCCGCGGTGACCACCTCATGGCCGCCGAACTGGTGGCCCTGGCCCGGCACGTCCGCAGGGACGGCGAGATCCGGGAGAGCGAGATCGAGGTGCCCGGGCAGCGGTTCGGAAAGGAGCCCACGACCTTCGCGGTCCGGGTGGCGCCGCTCGGCTCGCACGGACAGGTGCTGGTGCTCGCCGAGGACCAGACCGAACGGCGCCGCGTCGAAGCCGTCCGGCGGGACTTCGTGGCCAACGTGAGCCACGAACTCAAGACGCCCGTGGGGGCGCTCAGCCTGCTCGCCGAGACCGTGCAGGGCGCCGCCGACGACCCGGAGGCCGTACGGCGCTTCTCCGGCCGGATGCGGTACGAGGCGGCGAGGCTGACGTACCTCATCCAGGACATCATCACCCTCTCCCGCATTCAGGGCGGCGAGCCCATCCCCGTCCCCGGGGCGGTCGGGGTGGACGGCGTCATCCACGATGCGATCGACCGGTGCGTCACCCGGGCGGCGGCCAAGCAGATCACCCTGGTCGCCGCGGGGACCGACGGGCTCCGCGTCTGGGGCGACGAGGACCTGCTCGTCACCGCGCTGCGCAACCTCATCGACAACGCCGTCGCCTACAGCCCCGAGCTGACCCGGGTCGTGGTGAGCGCCCGGCGGATCGGCGACCACATCGAGATCAGCGTCAGCGATCAGGGCATCGGCATCCCCGAGAGCGCCCAGCAACGGATCTTCGAGCGCTTCTTCCGGGTGGACGCCGCCAGGTCGCGCGCCACCGGCGGCACCGGACTCGGTCTCGCCATCGTCAAACACGTGGCCGTGGCGCACGCGGGTGAGGTGACGGTCTGGAGCAAGGAGGGCTCCGGGTCGACGTTCACCCTCCGCATCCCCGCCTACGGCACATCGGACCTGCCTGAACACATCCCGTTGGAGGCTGTGACGTGACCCGCGTACTCGTCGTGGAGGACGAGGAGTCGTTCTCCGACGCCCTCTCCTACATGCTGCGCAAGGAGGGCTTCGAGGTGGCGGTCGCCGCGACCGGCCCGGACGCGCTGGAGACCTTCGACCGGTCCGGCGCCGATCTCATCCTGCTCGACCTGATGCTTCCCGGGCTGCCCGGGACCGAGGTGTGCCGGGCGCTGCGGATGAAGTCCAAAGTCCCGGTGATCATGCTCACCGCGAAGGACAGCGAGATCGACAAGGTGGTCGGGCTGGAGCTCGGCGCCGACGACTACGTGACCAAGCCGTTCTCCTCGCGGGAGCTCGTCGCGCGGATCCGGGCGGTCCTGCGGCGCCGGGGCGACGAACAGGAGAGCGGGCTCGGCGTGCTCGCCGCCGGTCCGGTCCGGATGGACGTCGACCGGCACACCGTCGCCGTCTCCGGCAGGCCGATCCAGCTGCCGCTGAAGGAGTTCGAGCTGCTCGAAGTGCTCCTGCGCAACGCCGGGCGGGTACTCACCCGAGGCCAGCTGATCGACCGGGTCTGGGGCGCCGACTACGTGGGGGACACCAAGACCCTCGACGTGCACGTCAAACGGCTCCGCGCCAAGATCGAATCCGACCCCTCCAGCCCCCGGCACATCCTCACCGTCCGCGGACTCGGCTACAAGTTCGATCCCGCCGAGGGCTGACATCATGGACGTATGCTGCGCGACGTCATCCCGTACCTGATCTGCCCGGTCTGCGGATCCGAGACGACCCTCGCCGGCGAATCGGTCCGCTGCGCGGGCGGGCACGTCTTCGACGTCGCCCGGCAGGGGTACGTCAACCTGCGCGGCCCCGAGCGTGGAGCCGGAACCGGCGACACCGCCCCCATGGTGGCCGCGCGGGAGGGCTTCCTCAACGCGGGCCACTACGCGCCCCTCGCCGAAGCGCTCACCGCCGGGCTCCCCGAACACGGGCTGATCGTCGACGCGGGGGCCGGCACCGGCTACTACCTGAGCGCCGTCCTCCGGGACCGTCCCGGACGGATCGGTCTCGCCGTCGACAGCTCCAAGTACGCCCTCCGGCGCGCCGCCCGGGCCCACGAGCGCATCGGGGCCGTCGTCGCCGACGTCTGGCGACCACTCCCCGTCCGTACGGCGTCCGCGGCGGCCGTGCTGAACGTCTTCGCCCCACGCAACGGCGCCGAGTTCCACCGGGTGCTCCAGCCCTCCGGCGTCCTCGTCGTGGTCACCCCCACCCCGAGGCACCTGCGGGGACTCGTCGAGACGCTGGGCCTGCTCACCGTCGACGAACACAAGGAGACCAGGGTCGGCGACACCCTGGCCGGACACTTCACCTCCGCCGGCGCGAAGACCCTGGAGGTCCCGCTCAAGCTCGGCCGGGAGGAGGTCACCGCGATCGTCGCCATGGGGCCGAGCGCCTGGCACACCGACCCCGCCGTGCTAGCCGAGCGGATCAAGGCCCTCCCCGGCACCGTCGAGGAGACCGCCTCCTTCCAGATCACCTGTTTCCACCCGATTCCCTGACCGGCTCGCCTGGTGTGGCGACATGTCGGTTGATGGGGTTGTACGGCCATGCGTGGGTGCCTGAGCGGATTTGAGAGGACTGTACGGCCGACACGGCGTCAGCCGTACCCGGAGAAGACGCGTTGTCCGGAAGGGGCAGGCGTGCGCCACCTCGGCCGTACGGAACCGCACATCCCCTCAAACCGGGACGCCACCAAGGCCGGCCCGGTCAGCGACTCTTCCGCCGTACGGAATCGAGCGCCCCTCCCTCAAGCTCGGTTCGGCGCAACCCGTATCCCCGGGTGATCGTTGCGGTGTGCGCGCCGCGCAGGGGTCGCAGAGCGCGACGATCATGCGAACGGTGTACGGGTGGGGTCGCTTGGGCCGGGGATGTCGCCGGGATCGGTCCGGCGCGGCCCGTACCCCGGTGATCGTTGCGGTGTATGCACCGCGGAGGGAGCGCAGAGCGCAACGATCACCTGTACGAGGTGAGGGTTGACTGTGACCGGCCCGCTGTGTCGGCCGTACACATGGAAAAGGACGCCGTCCACTGGAGAGACGGCGTCCTTGACGGGCAAAGCCTTAGTGCGCGGCTTCGGTGGCCTCGGCGGTGGGGGTGGCCGACGGCGTCGGGCTCGGTACGGGCGAGGGCGCGCCGGGCAGTGGCGGGAAGGTGGCGAACTCGCGGCTCCGCGGGATCACCGGAACGTGCAGGGTGATCTGCCCTGCCTTCTCGAAGTTCAGGGTGAGCTGCGAGGACTCACCGCCACGGTGGGCGGGCGCACCGGCGAGGAAGACCTCGAAACTCTGCGCGCCGACGCTCACCGGCTTCTCCACGGGCGCGGTGATGGGGGCGCTCGGCGAGCCGGTCTTCTCGGCGCCGGCCACGGTGAACCGGTCGTCGGCACCGCTCTTGTTGATCACGGTCAGGTAGACCGGGATGGGTGATCCGGCGGTGTGCGTCTGTCCGGGGGTGGGGCCGAGAATGAAGGCGTTGAGCACGCTGATCCCGCGCTCCACCTTGTTGGCACCTTCCGTCGGGTGGTACGGCTTCAGGGTTTGGGCGTCGAACCCCGCGCCGCAACCGGCCAGCGCCGGAGCGACTACGAGGGCTGCGGCGATGGCGATGGCGCCACGACGGCTACCGGTGCGTCGGCTGGGGCGGAACACGGCTGGATTTCTCCTCGCTGAGGGTAGGGGAACACCATCAGACAAGATAGCCGTGCTGGGGGGATGGTCTGTGACCGGGCCGTGCGATTCGGCATGCGCGTCGGGTCAGCTCGGCGTGACCGCGGTCATGACGGGGGCCCACGGCAGGCGCAGACGCCGCAGCTGTCCGCTGAGGGATCGTTTCGTGTGGAGATTGTGGAGAATGGCGCCGACCACCCCGTCACTGTGGATGAAGACCGCCGTGGGCCCGGTGCGCGGGTAGGCGGTGACGATCCGCCCGGACGGGTCGCTGATCACCGTGGTGCCGGGGCGGCTCAACGGGTGCCGGGTGACGAGGTAGAACGGGATCCCCTCGGCGTGGGCCTGCGTCCGCAGGTCGTCGATGACGGGGTCGCATCGACAGTCCGGCGGGACCAGGAAGAGCACGGCGGGCCGCAGGTGACGCACCCAGACGTTTGAGGCGCCCATGCGGAGCTGGAGATCGGGCGGTTTCTGGCCGGTCCGGGTGGTGGTCACCGGGTTGCCCTGCTTGGGGGTGAAGGTGATCAACATCGTCGCGGAGATCGCGATCAGAAGGGCCACCGTGGCGACGATCGGCCCGATCGGTCCCTTGACGCCGATGCGCTCACGGAGGTGCCGCAGCCGGTCGGCCCGCCGGCGATGGCGGAGCTCCCGCTGGTAGGCGCGGACCTCGGGTTCGAGCTCGCGCGCGTCATCTGGGATTTCGATATGAATGGGAGGTAGACCTGAGTCATCATGATGTGGACCGTTCACGATAGTTACCTCCCAGGTCAGGTTAATGACGGCGGGATCTTTTAAGTATGAACAGCACGTGTCGGACAGCACACAGCGGGTTGGTCGGCCAGCCGTTTCGATCTCGATTCGATGACGGTTTGAGTGGGGCGACAGCATCAAGTCGGGCACCTGTCAAGTGATAAGTTGCCGTCTTGACCTGCACTTATGTCCTTTTCGCTGTTTCGAGGGGCGAGAAGGGCGTGGTACCCTTGAACCAGCGGAAGGGGTACTTGTCACATGACTTTCCAGGTCGGCGACACCGTCGTCTACCCCCACCATGGGGCTGCTCGGATCGAAGCCATCGAGACTCGCACCATCAAGGGTGAGGACAAGATCTACCTGGTCTTGAAGGTCGACAAGGGCGACCTTACCGTTCGAGTGCCTTCGGACAACGCCGAACTCGTCGGTGTACGTGATGTCGTAGGTCAAGAGGGGCTTGAGAAGGTGTTCGACGTGCTTCGCGCGCCGCACACCGAAGAGCCCACCAACTGGTCTCGTCGCTACAAGGCGAATCTCGAAAAGCTTGCCTCCGGCGACGTCAACAAGGTCGCGGAAGTAGTCCGCGATCTCTGGCGTCGCGACAAGGAGCGCGGCCTGTCCGCCGGTGAAAAGCGGATGCTGGCCAAGGCTCGCCAGATACTCGTCAGTGAACTGGCGCTGGCGGAGAAGACGAACGAAGACAAGGCGGAAGCCCTGCTCGACGAGGTGCTCGCCTCCTCTTGAGCATGTCGATGCCACAGGTGGGCGTCGGAGTCGACGTTCACCCGTTTCAATCGGGACGTTCACTCTATTTGGCCGGTCTGCACTGGCCTGGAGAGGACGGGCTCGCAGGCCACTCGGACGGAGACGCGGCCGCTCACGCCGCGTGCGACGCCCTGCTTTCAGCCAGCGGCCTAGGTGACCTCGGCGGACTGTTCGGCACGGCCGATCCCCGTTGGAAGGGTGCCTCGGGCACGATACTGCTGGCGGAGGCCTCCCGTAAAGTGCGGGAGGCCGGATTCGCAATCGGGAACATCGCGATACAGGTGATCGGCAATCGGCCGAGGCTCGCTCCTCGGAGGACCGAGGCCGAGCAGGCCCTCTCCGAGGCGGTGGGGGCGCCGGTCACCGTCGCGGGCACCACCACGGACGGTCTCGGTCTGACCGGTCGCGGCGAAGGTGTGGCCGCCATCGCGACGGCGCTCGTCATGCGCACGATTTCCCGCTGATTTCGCGCAACCTTTTACCTATTTGCAGCGTCACTTATGGTGAATCTGCATTCCCACACCCTTCGCCGTGTATGCCCGGTAGTGGGATGTAGTCAGACTCGGGAAGGGCACACCCCTTCACCTGAGAAGGGCGGCGACTCATCCGGCGCGGACTGAGTCGCCGCCCACACCGTTTTGAGCCCGTCCCTTCAGCCTCGTCGGCTGTTTCCCGCCCCTGCCCTCGAGACAGGAGCGGGCCGCTTGGAAGCCGTACAGACGCTTGTGTGGTCAGTCCAGGGGAGGGACGGGGGAGCTTCGGACCCGCTCCAGCGGGGGTTTGCCCGGGGCGTCCGGCGTGTGGCGCCGTACCGGCTCCTCCACATCCGGTTCGACGGGCTCCGGGGTCGGCGCGGGGAGCAGGTTCACCGGGGAGGTCGCCGCCTCGTCCCCGGGTGGACTCGGTGGCTCGTCGGCCTGCTCCACAGCCGGCTCCCGGGCGGATTCATCCGGGTAAGGGATGAGATCGGGGTTCTGCGAGGTCGGTTCCGCGGCCTCGTGCAGCGCCGGTAGCGGCTCCCCGGCCCAGACGATCGGGTCCTTCTCCTCATGCGGCTCCGACGGCTCCTCGGGGTACGGGGCGACTTTGACATCCGGCCAGACATGGGCGAAGTAGACGTTTGGCGGATCTTCGGGTTTCGACGGCGGACGGTCCCAGATCGGCGAAGGAAGAGGGGATTTATCCACTTCAAGCGTCGGTACGGGCACCGCGGGAAGATCGGGTGCCGTGACCGGGATCGGGACGGGCTCGGGGTCGAAGGGCACGATGTCCTCGATGCCGGTCGAGGCGGAACGCACCGGTCGAACGTGGCGGAACATGAGGAGCCACAGCCAGAGGCCGACCGCGAGCAGCACCCAGGGGAGGACCGCGACGACGACCGGCCCCGGCGGTGCGCTCGCCACGCCGCCGAGTGAGCTGTAGACGCTCGCGGAGACCGCGGTGGCGAACATCAGGATGAGGACGAACCACGCCTGGATGCGGATCGGCAGCGAACCGGTCCGGACGACCACGACCGTGATCAGGGCGACGCCGAGAAGCGCGTCGAAGGCGGCGGGATAGAGGAAGGCCAGGTCGGGGCGGGCTTCGCCGGCGAGGGCGAGGGCACGGAGGCTGTCGAACGAGACAATGCAGGCGGCCACGGCCAGTGCGCTCACTCCGAGACCGACGAGGGCGAGAGCCAGGCGCTGAATCGTGGACGAAGGGGGATTCGCGTCCATAACGCCTGCGAGCCTACTCACGCTTCCACCAGGGGCCGGGCAACCGAGACCTTTTGGCTATGCGTGTCGCGATATCTCAATCTGTATCGAGTTTGTTGCAGAGGGAAGTGGAAATGACCTGACTCGGGCGTGTGACCTGCGGTGATGGCAGGCGTGCCCTTCGGGGATCACTAGGGGGAGACCATGACCGAGCTCAGCCCAAACGCGCGGGCGCTCTTCGACGCGAAGAACTTCGTCACGCTCTCGACCCTCAACGAGGACGGGTCACCGCAGACCTCGGTGATCTGGGCGAAAACGGACGGGGACGACCTGCTCTTCTCCACGGTGAAGGGCCGCCGCAAGTACGGCAACCTCGCCCGCGACCCCCGGCTGAGCGCACTGGTGATCGACCCGGCGAACCCGTACAAGTACATCGAGGTGCGCGGGCGGGCCTCCCTGGCCGACGACCCGCAGGGGGAATTGATCCAGGAACTGTCACAGAAGTACATGGGACAGGCCTATCGGTTCGACACCCCGGAAATGGAACGGGTCATTGTCCGTGTTTCGCCGGAGAAAGTGATTGTTCACGGCTGACGCCACGCGATCATCCCGAGTACGCATTACAGCAGGGGTCTGAGGCACTAGCCTGGGTATGTGAGCTTGCACCTCTACGACACCATCACGCGGACCACCCGGGAATTCGTCCCGCTGCAGCAGGGCAAGGTGGGAATCTACCTGTGTGGTGCCACCCCCCAGGCGGCCCCGCACATCGGACACCTGCGATCCGGTGTCAACTATGACGTTCTGCGTCGATGGCTGATCCGTTTGGGGTACGAGGTGGCGTTCTGCCGCAACGTCACCGACATCGATGACAAGATCCTCCGGCGGGCGGAGGAGACCGGTACGCCGTGGTTCGCCGTGGCCGACCACAACATGCGCGCCTTCACCTGGGCCTACGACACCCTCGGCTGCCTGCCGCCGACCGTGGAGCCCCGCGCCACCGGGCACGTCACCGAGATGATCGAGCTCATGCAGCGCCTGATCGACCGCGGTCACGCCTACGCGGCGGGAGGCGACGTCTACTTCGACGTGCGCTCCTGGGTCGAGCGGTACGGCGTCCTCTCCAACCAGCGACTCGACCACATGCGCGCGGCCGGTGACACCGACACCGACGGTCTCAAGCACGACGTCCGCGACTTCGCCCTCTGGAAGGGTGCCAAACCGGGCGAGCCGACCTGGCCGACCCCGTGGGGCGCCGGCCGCCCCGGCTGGCACCTGGAGTGCTCGGCGATGGCCACCAAGTACCTCGGCTCCGCCTTCGACATCCACGGCGGCGGCATGGACCTGATCTTCCCGCACCACGAGAACGAGATCGCCCAGTCCAACGCGGCCGGCGACCCGTTCGCCCGCTACTGGGTGCACAACGGGCTGCTCACCGTACGCGGCGAGAAGATGAGCAAATCCGTCGGAAACGTCTACTCGATGCCCGACCTGCTCGCCAAGGTGCGCCCCGTCGAGCTCCGCTACTACCTGGCCACCCCGCACTACCGCTCGGTCATCGACTTCTCCGACGAGGCGCTCACCGAAGCCGCCGCCGGCTACCGCCGCATCGAAGGCTTCGTCACCCGGGCCACCGAGGTCGTCCACGACGTGAGCCCCGCCTTGGAGCTTCCCGAGGCGTTCGTCACCGCGATGAACGACGACCTCGCCGTCCCGCAGGCCGTCGCCGCCGTCCACGACGTCGTCCGCGAGGGCAACGTCGCGCTCGCCTCCGGCGACAAGGATCAGGTCGCCCGGCACCTCGCCGAAACCCGAGCCATGATGGACGTGCTCGGTCTCGACCCGGGCTCACCCCAGTGGCGCTCCGCCACCCACGACCTGCGCGGCACCGTCGACGCCCTCGTCTCCGTCGCCCTGGAGCAGCGCCAGGCCGCCCGGGCCCGCCGGGACTACGCGGCCGCCGACGCCATCCGCGACCAGCTGACCGCCGCCGGAATTGTGGTGGAAGACACCCCACAGGGTCCGCGCTGGGAAATTCACCGATAGGCTCGTACGTATGCGAGCAGGGGGTCCACGGCGGCCGTCCAAGAAGAAGGGACCTTCGAAAGGCACAGGCGGACACGTCCGCCGCGGCCTGGAAGGCAAAGGCGCGACTCCGAAAGCCTCAGACCGGCACTGGTTCGAGGACAAGCAGCGCGCCAACCGTAAGGCGACCGCCGAACACCGCGAGGGCCGCGGCATGTCGCCACGAGACGGCGCCACCGAAGGCGGCCGTACGGCGCCACGCGGCGCAAGCCGTACACGATCCGGCGAAGCCCCCGAAATGGTCGCCGGCCGCAACCCCGTCGTCGAAGCCCTCCGCGCCAAAGTCCCCGCCACCGCGCTCTACATCGCCCAGCGGATCGACAACGACGACCGGATCCGGGAAGCCATCAAACTCGCCGCCGACCGGGGAATCGCCCTCCTGGAATCCGCCCGGTCCGTGCTCGACCGGCTCACCGACGGCACACACCACCAAGGCATCGCGCTCCAGATCCCGCCCTACGAGTACGCTCACCCCGACGATCTCGTCACCTTCGCCCGGGACGCCGCCGAACCGCCCCTGATCGTCGCCCTCGACAGCGTCACCGACCCACGCAACCTCGGCGCCATCGCCAGATCCGCCACCGCGTTCGGCGCCCACGGCCTGCTCATCCCCTCCCGCCGCTCAGCCGGAGTCACCGCAGGAGCCTGGAAAACCTCCGCAGGCACCCTCGCGAGCATGCCCGTCGCCCGAGCCGTCAACCTCACCCGGGCCCTCGAGGCATACCGCGAAGCCGGACTCTTCGTCATCGGCCTCGACGGCGACGGCGAGGTCGAAGCCGCAGACCTGCAACTCGCCGACGGTCCCCTCGTCGTCGTGGTCGGCTCAGAAGGCCGAGGCCTGTCCCGCCTCGTCCGCAACTCCTGCGACCAGCTCGTCAGCATCCCCATGCGCGCCGCCGCCGAATCCCTCAACGCCGGAGTGGCCACCGGAATCGCACTTTACGAGATCGCCAGGCGACGACGCCGCTGAGTAGCCGCTAGAATCGACGTAAACACGCCGGCGTAGCTCAATCGGCAGAGCATCTGTCTTGTAAACAGAAGGTCAGGAGTTCGATTCTCCTCGCCGGCTCGTGCGGCTCACCGTGCTCAAAAGCCCCGCTTTGGCGGGGCTTTTTTCGCTGTGGCTCGTAGTGCCTTTCCGGGGGGACGACCCCCCGGAGCCCCCCGGTGTGGCGGCTTCGCCGCCACCTTGTGGATGTGGTTACTGTGCTCGACGCCCTGACGGGCGTCGACGCTCTTGGTGTGAGCCCCGCCTTGGCGGGGCTTTTCGCTGTGGCTCGTCGTGTTTTTCCGGGAGGGTGACCCCCCGGAGCCCCCGGTGTGGCGGATTGGCTGCGACTTTGGCTGTGGTTGGGGCGGCAGGCTTCGAAATGGCGCCGTGGAGTGTCAATGGCGGCCGATACCTTGTGTCGACCCACGCGACACGACATGAAGGAGTGCTCATCGTGACGTCCGAGACGGACCCGGCGACCGACCTCAGCGGGTGGGATGCCGCGCTGGCCGGTGCCTTCGAGATACTGCTCGGTGGAAGTCCGGCCGCCCACCCCGCCGCCAGGTACGGGGTGTACTACGCCTCGGACCCCCTAGACGAGTTCCTGTTCCCGAATCCCTGGGCCACCTCTGACGCGCTGTCAGGTCGGGAGCCGAGGCACCTTCCGGATCCGGACGGTGAGTACCCCTTCTCCCCTTGGGCATGGCGGTTCGACCTGAGTGAGTCGTTGTTCTGCTTCGACGCCGACCTCCTGGCAGGAACGGGACCGTGGGGTGACGGCGGGCACAAGGGTCCCCGGCCGTTCGACGACGTCTTCGTCGCCGACCTGCGGACCGTTTCCTCGGTCGATGAAGCCGGTGAAGTGCTGGTGCACGGTGCGGAGTTGGGACCGCTCCTGGGGCGCCATGGGGTCGACCTGACCAGCAAGAAGTCCAAGAAACTGAACGGCTGGCTCACCGTGCTGCTGCGCGTCGCCACCGATGGCACTCTCACCGATGCGATGCGGGCCGCCACGTTTTCCGAGCGTGGCCCAGAACACCTGGTGTCGATTCACGACATGACGTACGTCCGCTCCGCCGACGAGCCTTGGGAAAAAAGGCTGGCCGCGGTTGCGCACCCCGCACTCCGCGACCATCTCCGCATGCTCTGCCTCACCGAGTTCGACGCGCGCAGCGAGGGCGGCTTCTACTGCGGCACCGACCACTGGCCGTGGATCGATGTCCTGGAAGCGGTCGGCTGTTCACTTGTTGCGGGCTGGGGGTTCGGCGAGTCACAGGCCGGTACCGCCGTCGTGCGATTGCCGGACAAGCCAGGCGTGCGCTGAGCACGCCGCTTCATCATCTCTGGTTTCCGGCATCAGGTCTCTCGATACCGGGGGCGGCTTACTGTGCTAGAAAGCCCCGCCTTGGCGGGGCTTTTCGCTGTGGTTCGTAGTGTTCTCCCGGGAGGGCGACCCCCCCCGGAGCCCCCGGTGTGGTGGCTTCGCCGCCACCTTGTGGATGTGGTTGTTGTGTCGGACGCCCTGGCGGGCGTCGGCGCGTTTGGTGTGGGCCCGTCAGTGGCGGGGCCTTTGTGGCTTGCAGTGCCTATTCAGGGGACGATTCCTAGGACGTCCCCTGAAGCCCCCGATGCGGCGGTTTCGTTGCCGTCTGTGTTGTAGCTGGATTGGGGCTCGCCGCCTTGGTGGGTGGCTTTGCCAGAGGTGGGGTTGGCGCGGTTCTTCGTTAGAGGGCGGGTTCCTCTGTCAGCGACGTAGCTGCCGGGGGACGGTCAGCTCCGGACGCAATGCGAGCAGGACCCCCAGCATGCCGTACCCGACGATCAAGTAGCCGGCGCCGACCCATCGGCCGACGGGTTCGCCGAGCGCGAAGAGCGACGGGATGGACACGAACGCCCAGCTCTCCGCGACCAGAACCCACCACCGCACGATTCCACTCCACCGGCCCTCGAACACGATCTTCATGCTGATCACGAACATGCCCACCATCGACAGCGGCCAGAAGAGGTCGATCACCGCCAGCCATGTCGCATCGCGCATGTCGAGGGGCAGGATTCCGTGCAGCAGTGACCACAGGCAGGCCGGGATCAGCAGTCCAAGCTCGACTTTGAGCATGATCATGGAGACGCGTGATGTCCCGGTCGCCCGGGTTCGCATCTGCACCGTGACCAGCGCGATCAGGCCGAACTGGAAGATCAGCGCGGTGAGGTTGTTGATTCGCGAGCCCAGCCCGTCACCGTTGGGGCCGACCACGAAGTTGACCGCCGCCCAGGGCACCGTGCAGGCCGTCAGCGTAAGCCCGAGGCGGCGGATCGTCCGGGCCGTGATCGGGACATGGCGGTCGGTGGGTAGGGTGTCGGCGGCCCCGACATCTGTTCGTGCCCTGGCGGGTGTGTTGGTGATATGTGCGTCCATCGTCGGTTGGTTCCTTTCCACGGGGACGCCGGTGCGCCGCCCGGGTCCCACCATCCGCGTCCTCGGCCCCGGCTACGCAGGGTCGGCGGTCCCGAGCTCGGTCCTCGATGTTTCCCGATCCGGTCGGGACGGTAGTCTCGGGACAATCGGGACACTCCTGGCGAGAATGCAACTTGTGGAGAACGTGACACCGCGCGGTCCGACGGCAACGCGCCACCTGGCAGGCACGTTGGCTGTCGCCGCCGTCGCACTGGCCATCGGCACGATCCTTCTGGACATCCGCAACCGCGGGGTGGAAGTGCCGAGCGGTGCTGGGTTCGAGTCGGGCTGGACGCTGGCACTGACCGGTCTCGCGCAGGTGCTGCCAGGCGTTCTTCTCCTCCGGCGGCTGCCACGGCACTCGGTCGCCTGGGTCCTGACCATCTCCGGCCTGGCCTGGGTCCTGGACGGTTTCGCCGTCGGCTGGGCCACGTACGCGATCTACGTGGCGCCGGGCACGCCGGGTGCCTCGGCCGCCTACTGGTTCTATGCGCGGTTCGGCGCGACGCTGCTGCTCGGGCTGCCGCTGCTGATCCTGATGTTCCCCGGCGGGCGCCTGCCGACGGCCAGACTGTGGCGCGGGCTTTCCGTGATCAGTCTCGCGCTGACCGCGCTGCTGCCGGCGGTGATGATGGTGGTGCCGCAGTCGGTGTTGGCGCGCTACCTCGCCACGCCGCTGCCTCCCGAGATCGCGCGGCTCGCGTTCGACCCGTTCGGCATCGAACTGCCGTACGGCTTCTGGCTGCCGATCCTGAAGATCGCGTACACCGGGGTGGTGGTGAGCCTGGTGGTGCCGTTCGCGGTCATGGTCCACCGCTACCGTTCCGCCGACCCCGACCGGCGGGCACAGATCCGCTGGCTGATGTGGGCCGCGCTCGTGGACATGTTCGTGCTGCTGGTGGGGTACGTGCTGCCGCCGGAGCTCTCCTCCGGGGCCACGCTCGGTCTGGCGATCGCGCTCACCTCCTCCGCCGTGGTGGTCGCGGTGACCAAGTACCGGTTGTACGACATCGACAGGTTGCTCCCGGCGACAGCCCTGTACGGCATACTCGCCGTATTGGTGATCTTGGTGGATGTAGCCGTGTTCACCGCCGTCGGCACCGTGCTCGACGAGCGAAACTCCGCGCTCGCCGCGCTCGCGATCGTCGCGGCGGTCTACCTGCCGCTGCGAACCTGGCTGGTGCGGGTGATCCGCCGACTGGTGCGCGGATCGCGGGAGGATCCGTACGCGACGGTGTCGACGCTGGCCAAGCGGCTCGAACTGGCCACCGACCCGGATGCGCAGCTCGTCGCGGTGGCACGAACGCTTGCCGACGCGTTCCGGCTGTCCTACGTCCGGGTGGAGATCGAGCGCCCGGGAGGAAAGCGCTCGGTGGTGGAGTACGGCTCACCGCGAGGCCCGTCGGTGTCGCTGCCGGTCGCGTACCGTGCCGAACAGGTCGGGAGACTGGTGTTGTGCCGGACCGACCTGACCGAACGGGACCAGCAGCTTCTAGGCGATTTGGTACGCCAGGCGGCCGCGGCGGCACGCGCTTCGGAACTCAGCGCCGACCTGCAACGTATCCGCGCCCGGCTCGTGGTCACCCGTGAGGAGGAACGTCGCAGGCTGCGGCGGGACCTGCACGACGGGCTGGGCCCGAGCCTGGGTGCGGTGGCGTTGCGGATCGAGACCGCCCGGAACCTGACCCGCACGTCACCCGCCGAGGCCGACCGGATGCTCGACCAGACGGCCACCGAGGTCGCCACCGTCATGGCGGATATCCGGCAGATCGTGCACGACCTGCGTCCACCCGCACTCGATGAACTTGGTTTGCTGCGGGCGGTCCGGCAGCAGGCGGACCGTTTCCGATCGAGCGGCCTTGAGGTCGTCGTCACCGGCGACGAGTCGCTCGACGCGCTGCCGGCCGCGGTGGAGGTGGCGGCGTACCGGATCGTGTCGGAGGCGTTGACGAACGTCGTCCGGCATGCGAATGCCTCGCGCTGCGACATCACCCTGAGGGTGAACGCGGGAGTGCTCGACGTCCTGGTACGCGATGATGGTGTGGGAATCGGAGCGGATGTCATAGCCGGTGTAGGGATGTTCTCGCTCCGGGAGCGGGCGGCCGAGCTCGGCGGTGACTGTGAGATCACCTGCCCGGCCGAGGGCGGAACACTGGTCCATGCGACCGTTCCGCTGGAACAGGTATCGGAGGTGGTAGATGTCTGATGAGCCGATCCGGGTGTTCCTCGCCGATGACCACCCGGTGTACCGGGACGGCCTGGCGACGCTGCTGAGCTCGATGTCCGGCATCGAGGTGGTGGGTACGGCCGGTACCGGGCTGGAAGCGGTCGAGCTGGCCACGGAAGTACAGCCGGACGTGGTGGTGATGGACATCCGGATGCCTGGGCTGGACGGGATCGAGGCGACCCGGCGGATCGCCGCGCACAGCCCGCACATCGGGGTGGTCATGCTGACGATGTCCGAGGAGGATGCCACCCTGTTCGCCGCGATGCGGGCCGGGGCACGCGGCTACCTGTTGAAGGGCGCGAATCAGGCCGAGATCGGGCGGGCGATCACCGCGGTCGCCAACGGCGAGGCAATCTTCGGCCCCACGGTCGCGCGCCGCGTGGCGGAGTTCCTGACCAATGGGCCGGCGGCCTCCAAAGATCACGTGTTCCCGCAGCTCACCCCACGTGAGCGTGAAATCCTGTCCCTGATCGCGGCCGGAAGGTCGAACGCGCAGATCGCATCGTCACTGTTCCTGTCGCAGAAAACCGTGCGCAACAACGTCTCGAACATCTTCGCCAAGCTGCACGTCGCCGACCGCGCCGAGGCCATCATCCAAGCCCGCGACGCCGGCCTCGGCCGCTGATTCTTCCGGTGCGTATGTCTGGGTGTCGGCGGTCGATGGCGACCGATCCTGGTTGAGCGCCAAGACTACGAAGCCCCAGTCCGAGCCTTGATCGTTTTGTACGGCCGATGGCGGCGGCGTGGCTCACCAGGCAAGCCGGGTGGGCCGGTGTAAGAAATCTTGCTTGGGAGCGACGATTCCGGCTCACGGCTGCAGTCTCCTCTTTGAAACACCACAGCGCTGGTCCAGGAGGCTGCGATGAACCACTCGACGAACGTCACCACCGGGTCGCTCAAGGTCCCCGATGGGACTCTGTACTACGAGGTACGGGGCCAGGGCCCCCTCGTGGCGCTGGTGGGGGCGCCGATGGACGCCAGGGCGTTCGCGCCGCTGGCCGATCTGCTCGCCGCAGAACACACGGTGCTCACCACCGATCCGCGGGGCATCAACCGCAGCACCCTCAACGATCCTGAGCAGGACTCGACCCCGGAGCTACGGGCCGACGACCTCTCCCGGCTGCTGACCCATCTGAACGCCGGCGAGGCCGCGGTCTTCGGGTCCAGTGGGGGTGCGGTCACCGCGCTCGCCTTCGCCATCGCTCATCCCGGGCAGGCGCATACGGTGATCGCGCACGAACCTCCGCTGGACGAACTACTGGCGGATCGTGCGCAGCTGCATGCCCAGACCGAGGACTTCATCGCCACCTATCTTGCCGGTGACGTGATCGGTGCATGGGCGAAGTTCATGGTCACGGCCAACATCCAACTCCCCGAGGGTGCGTTGGAGATGATGTACGGCGGGGAGCGCGACCCTCAGCAGGTCGCCGATGAGCGCCGCTGGTTCGCCCACGAGATCCGGGGGACCACCCACTGGCGGCCCGACTTGGACGCGCTGCGGTCGGTGAGAACCAGGATCGTGATCGGAATCGGGGAGGACTCGACCGGCGAGCTCTGCGACCGTACGTCAACCGCACTCGCCGCGGAACTGGGCATCGATCCGGCAATCTTCCCCGGCGGCCACATCGCCTTCGCCGACGACCCCAAGGCTTTCGTCCCTCGACTGCGTGAAGTTCTTCGCGCCCTACCGCGCGACTGAGCCGGCACGGCTTTACGGGGGCGGCTCAGCTCTGGGGTGGATGTGATGGGGGAAGAGAGTCCCCGTTGATGTCAAGGGCCCGCCGGACGGCTTGGGTGGTGGCGTGTTTGACGTCGCCGGGGGCGGTGTCCACGGGGGAGTCTTTGATTCGGGTGACTGCGATGCGTAGAGCGGGAGCGTTGGCGGGAAGCCGTTTCAGGGCGTCTTGGGCGCCTTCGACGGCTTCCTGGGCCAGGTGGGCGTCGTAGGAGCCGCCGTACCGGGCATTGGGGCCGTGTACGTCCATGCGCCAGGCGAACGCCTGGTCGGTCACCGGTGCCACCTCGTGTTCGGAGGCCGGGGTCACCTCGACGGTGACTTCGGCCCAGTGGGCGGTGGCGTGGGCCTGATGGGCTAACCGGAATGTGGCTCTTATGGGGGCGTCGGATACCCAAAGTGGGTCGGTGGCCATCTCTCCAGGGCCGATTGAATGATGGGCTATTGCTTCATTGACCTGGGCGAACGTCCATTCTTTCGGCATCCGTGCTCTGTCGGTTACGGGTCCGGGAGCAGGCGGCCATGCGGGACGCGGTGAATGTGCATAAAGCCTGGAAGATAGGTTAATGCGCGGTATGTAGGACCTCGGCGGCAGTCGGGTGGTCGCTGAAACGGGGCACAAGGTTGTGTTAAGGGCGCTAGTGTGGCCACCACACCGGTGGACGGGCACCCGCGAGGGGCACCGGTTTCCAACGATCATCGATGCTCCCACGGCGGGAGGCGCCTTCGTGCGCCTGGAGGAGGGATCCGGGTGGCCGCACCCTCGGTCTCGGTAATTGTCGCTGTTTACAATGTGGAGGATTTCCTCGGCGAATGCCTCGACTCGGTGCTTGGGCAGAGTATCGGGCGGGGGAACCTTGAGCTCATCGCCGTCAACGACGGCTCAACTGACGGCTCCGCCGCCATCCTCGATGACTATGCCACGAAAAATCCAGAAGTAACGGTCATCCATCAGCCGAACTCCGGGGGGCCGGGGGCGCCGCGGAACGTCGCGCTGGATCGGGCCAGGGGAGACTACGTCTTCTTCCTCGATTCCGACGACTATCTCGGCTCGGAGGCGCTGGAGCGCATGGTCGCGATGGCCGAGCGGAACGGGTCCGACGTCGTCCTGGGGAAGATGGTCGGCACGGGCGGACGTCAGGTGCCGGAGTCGATGTTCCGTCAGAGTCGCGACAAGGCCGACCTTTACCGGCACAACGTGTACAACACCTTGTCTCCCACCAAGCTCTACCGCCGGGCGTTGATCGAGCGGCTCGGGCTTCGTTTCCCCGAGGGCCTCCGTACCGGTGAGGATCAGCCTTTCACCGCGCTCGTCTACTTCAACGCCGAAGCGATCTCGGTGGTCGCCGACTACGACTGCTACTACGCGACCCGCCGGCCCGGACATGTCAGCCTGACCCAGGCAGGCAGCGATCACCTGGAGCGTCTCCCGCAGGTCGCCGAGATGATGGAACTGGTCGCCAAGCACGTCGAGCCGGGGGAAAACCGGAATCGCCTTTTGTTGCGACATATCCGGCAAGAGATCGTCAGCCGCTTCCAGGCCCGCTGGCTCGCGATGGAGGAGCCGGACAAGGAGCGGGTCTTCCAGGAGAGCAGGCGTCTGCTGGACCGCTGGCACAACGAGTGGATTCAGGACCAGCTCGCGCCCTGGGACGCCCTGCGGGCCCACTGCGTGGCGAACGGGCTGCGCAAAGAGCTCGAGGACATCGCCCACTGCTCGGCCGAGGAGGCGGAGTCGTCGGCGATCGTGGACGACAAGCAGGTCTTCGCGAACTACCCGCATTTCCGGAAGTCCGCGATCCCCGATGAAATGTACGAGCTGACCAAGCGGATCAAGACACGCTGCTCGCTGGAGCACGCCAAGGTCGACGGCTCGGTCGTGGTTCTCCGCGGGACCGCATATCTCACCGTTATCGGCGCGTATGACACCACCGTCGACATCGTCGTACAGTCCCGGGACAAGCAGAAGAAACGTCGGGTTTCCGCCGTGATGGAGCCGACACCGGACCTCACGGAAGGTTCCTACGCCTACCCGGCCGCGGCGTTCACCGCCCGGATCGCGGACTGGCCGCTCGGCACCTGGGATCTGTTCGCGGTCGTCGGGTCGCAGGGGCTGGAGCGCCGGGTGCGGCTGGCCACGCCCGAGGACGAACCGGAGAACGGCCGGGGCACGATCCGGCTTTTCACCACGGGACACGGCAATCTCAGCGTACGGGTGACCCCGAAGGTGTCCTTCCTGCGGAAGGTCGTCCGAAAGCTCCGGAAGATGCTCTCCCGGCGTTAGATCGATCTGTTGCGAGTTATTTGCAGGTGCCAGCACGTGTTCTAAAGTTGCCGGTGGATCACACTCCACGGAGGCTGCCGTGCACGTGCCCGATGGATTCTTCACCGTTCCCGTCTCCGTCTCGGCCGCCGCGGTGGCGGTGGCCGGCGTCACCGTCTGTCTGCGGGGCGCGCGGAAAGAGCTCGACGACCGGACCGCGCCGATGGCCGGTCTGGTGGCCGCATTCGTGTTCGCCGTACAGATGCTGAATTTTCCCGTCGCCGTGGGGACGAGCGGCCATCTGCTCGGGGGTGCGCTCGCCGCGATACTCGTCGGCCCTTACACCGGGGTCTTATGTATCGCGGTGGTGCTGCTCGTCCAGGCGCTCTTCTTCGCCGACGGCGGGCTCACCGCGCTCGGCGTCAACATCGGATTGTTGGGGATCGTCACGGTTCTGGTGGGGTACGGCGTATTCCGGCTGGTCACCCGGTTCGCCCCGAGAAGCCGGGCCGCGATCGGCATCGGCTCCTTCACCGCCGCGTTGATCTCGGTCCCGGTGTCCGCGCTCGTCTTCACCCTGCTCTACGCGGTGGGCGGCACGTCCTCGATCGAGATCGGTACGGTCGCCACGGCGATGGTCGGCGTGCACACCCTGATCGGGATCGGCGAGGGCTTGATCACCATGGTCGCGGTGTCGACCGTGCTCGCCGTCCGCCCCGATCTCGTGTACGGCGCACGCGCGCTCGCCCGGCCGCTTCTGCTCCGTCGGGCCGACGGCTCGCCGATACCCGCGGACGCGGAGCGGGCCGAGCCGCGGCGCCGTACCAGGCCCGTCCTGATCGGCGGGGTCGTGATTACGCTGCTGCTCGCGGGTGTGGTCGGCTTCTACGCGTCGAGCTCACCGGACGGGCTGGAGCGGGTGGCGGCCGACACCGGCTTCGACACGCAGGCGAAACCACATGATCTCGCCGATTCCCCACTTGGGGACTACGGCGTCAAGGGCGTGGAGAACGAGCGGATCTCGGTGGGCCTGGCCGGTGTGATCGGGGTGACGATCACGCTCCTGGCAGGCGGCGGTGTCGCGTGGGCCGCGCGTCGCCGTACCGAACATCGGCGGCGGGCGGGCAGGTCGGCCGCGGACGCCTGATCGCGATGGGGGCGGGGCACGCACACGGGCGGCTCTATCGGGCCGGGGACTCGATCGTGCACCGGCTGCCCCCGCAGTGCAAGCTGGTCGCGGTGGTCGCGTTCACCTTGGTGGTGGTGGCCACCGACCGGGAGAGGTTTCCGGCGTTCGCCGGGTATGCCGCCCTGTTGATCGTGGTGGCGGCGGTCGCGGGGATCCGGCCGCCGTTCATCCTCCGGCGGATGACGGTCGAACTGCCGTTCGTCCTGTTCGCGGTGGCGCTCCCGTTCCTGTCGCCGGGGCCGCGGGTCGAGGTGCTCGGCGTCTGGCTGAGCGTCGACGGCCTGCTGGCCGGCTGGAACATTCTGGCGAAAGCGACACTGGGGGTGGTCGCCTCGATTCTGCTCGCCGCGACCACCGAGCCGCGGATACTGCTGCTGGGTGCCGCGAGGCTTCGGCTGCCCCAGCTCATGGTGCAGATAGCCATGTTCATGCTGAGATATGCGGATGTGATCGTTGAAGAGATGCGGCGGATGAAGGTGGCCCGGGAGTCCCGCGCCTTCGCCGCCCGGAACCTCAAGCAGGTTCCGGTGATCGCACGGTCGGCGGGGGCGCTCTTCATCCGTTCCTATGAGCGCGGGGAGAGGGTGCATCTGGCGATGCTCAGTCGCGGCTACACCGGGACCTTTCCCGTTATAGACGATATTTCCGCATCAAGGTGGCAATGGGGGATAGCGGGGACGCTGCCGCTCACCGCGCTGGCGATCCTGGCCGGGAGCCTGCTGTGAACGCCTTGCGCGTCTCCGGGCTCGCCTACGCCTACCCGGACGGAACCCAGGCCCTCTTCGGCGTCGACCTCTCCCTCGAACGCGGCGAGCGGGTCGCCCTGCTCGGGCCGAACGGCGCGGGCAAGACCACCCTGGTGCTGCACCTCAACGGCATTCTCACCCCCGGCGCCGGGCAGGTCCACGTCGGCGGGCTTGAGGTCGGGCCCGCCCGGTTGCGTGAGATCCGGCGGCGGGTGGGGCTGGTCTTCCAGGATCCCGACGATCAGCTTTTCATGCCGACCGTACGGGAGGACGTGGCGTTCGGCCCGGCCAACCTGGGTCTACGCGGGTCCGAGCTTGAGCGGCGGGTGAAGGTCGCGCTCGCCAAGGTCGGCATGGCGCATGCGGCCGATCGGCCGCCGCACCACCTCTCCTTCGGACAGCGGCGCCGGGTCGCCGTGGCGACGGTGCTCGCGATGGAGCCGGAGATCCTGGTCCTGGACGAACCGTCCTCGAACCTCGACCCGGCGTCACGCCGCGAACTCTCCGAGATCTTGAAAAATCTGGATGTGACGGTGTTGATGGTCACGCACGACCTGCCGTACGCCCTGGAGATCTGCGAAAGATCCCTCATTCTTTCCGGCGGGGTCGTCGTCGCCGACGGCCCGACGCCCGAGATCCTCGCCGACGGCGAACTTCTCACCCGCCACCGCCTCGAACTCCCGTACGGCTTCGCGGTCCCAGGCGCTCAGTAGACGGAGTCGACGACGACGAGACGGTCGCCGGGGAGCAGACGGGCGGCGCGGAGGTCGTCGTAGTGCATGATCTCCCCGTCCCGCACCACCGCCAGCACGATCTGCGAACACTTGCTCGGTGGCTCCCCGACCTCCCCGGGCAGGATTTCGCGTTCGTGGAGGTCGAGTCCTTTGCCGGTGACCAGGAGGTCCTCGATCACCGAGATCACGGCGGGGCTCTCGGTCGCGACGCCCATCATCCGGCCGGCGGCCTCGGACGAGGTGATGACCTCGTTCGCCCCGCTCTGCCGGAGCAGCGGGTCGTTCTCGGCTTCGCGGACCGCGGCGACGATGGTGGCGGTGGGGTTGAGCTGGCGGGCGGTGAGGGTGGCGAGCGCGGCGGTGTCGTCCCGCTGCACCGCGATGATGATCTGCTTGGCCCGGGGTACCTCGGCTTGCTTGAGCACTTCGCTCCGGGTGGCGTCACCCACCACTCCGGTCAGGCCCTCGGTGTTCGCCAGGGAGATCACGGTGGCTCGCGGGTCGATGACGACCAGGGATTCGTGGGTACGGCCTGCGGCCAGGAGCGCGCGCACGGCGCTGCGTCCCTTGGTGCCGTATCCGATGATCACGGTGTGGTCGTGCACGCGGGACCTCCAGCGGGTGATTCTGATCTGTTCCTGGGTACGTCTGGTGAGGACCTCAAGGGTGGTCCCGACCAGGATGACCAGAAAGACGACACGGAGCGGGGTGATGGCGACGATGTTCACCAACCTGGCCATGTCGCTCACCGGGGTGATGTCGCCGTAACCGGTGGTCGAAACGGTTACGGTGGCGTAGTAGAGGGCGTCGAGTAGGGAGACCTTGTTGTCGGCGTTGTCTCGGTACCCATCGAGATCAAGCGCAACCAGGAGGAACACGGTACCGAGGACGATTCCCGCGTAGAACAGGCGTCGCAGCACCGCACGAAGCGGCCCCATCTTGATCTGCGGCAGCCGTACCCCCTGCGGGGCGGTCCCCTCGGCCTCAGCCTCTTCGTTCACACCGTGAGCTTAGGGGTACGGGAGATATGGACGGATGAATGGTAAGGATTGCATGCCGGAAGTGCCGCGAACCGCAGAGGAGAGACCGTTGAGACTGCGGTTGGCCAGGCGCGTCGACGACGGGGTGGTCGTGCTGACCGTCGCGGGGGAACTCGACCTGTTCACCGCCCCGATCCTCCGCCAGGAGGCCAAGGAAGCCATCAAACAGAACGGCGCGCACCTCGTCTTCGACCTGGAGGGGCTGGAGTTCATGGACTCAAGCGGCCTCTCCGCGCTTATCGAGACCTGGCGTCAGGCCGTGGCCGCAGGCGGCGGGTTGTGCCTGGCCGCCCCCCGGCACGCTGTGGCCAAGCTGCTGCAGACCACGGGCCTCGATCGCAGGTTCAAGATCTATCCCGACGCCGAGGCCGCCGTCGCGGCCCGGCAGGCCTGAGTTTTCGCCGGGCCGCCGCCGAGTCCCGTTCGGTCTCCGGGTTATGGTCCGGTCATGAACCTGAACGGAACAGCAGCAGTCGTCTCCGGTGGAGCCAGCGGCCTGGGTGAGGCCACGGTACGCGACCTCGCGGCCCACGGCGCGACCGTCGTCGTCGCCGACCTGAACGAGGAACGGGGCAAAGCGCTCGCCGACGAGGTGGGCGGAGTCTTCGTACGGACCGACGTCGTCGACGAGAACCAGGTGGCGGCGGCGGTGGACGCCGCGGTGGCCACGGGTAAGCCGCTCCGTGTCATCGTCAACAGCGCGGGCATCGCCGTCGCGGCGCGGACGGTCGGGCGGGACGGATCCCCGCACAGCCTGGCGGAGTACCGCAGGGTGATCGAGATCAATCTGATCGGCACCTTCAACCTGATGCGGATCGGCGCCGCGGCGATCGCCAAGACGGAGCCGGTGGACGCGGACGGGCAGCGCGGTGTCGTGATCAACACGGCGTCGGTCGCCGGGATCGAGGGACAGACCGGCCAGGTCGCCTACTCGGCCTCCAAGGGCGGGATCATCGGCATGACGCTGCCCGCCGCGCGCGACCTCGCCGCGGTCGGCGTCCGGGTGCTCACCATCTGCCCGGGGATCATCGAAACCCCGATCTACGGCAGCGGTCCCGAGGCGGAGGCGTTCAAGGCCAAGCTCGCCGCCCCGATCCCGTTCCCCAAGCGGATGGGGCGGGCCGACGAGTTCGCGCAGCTGGTCCGCTCGCTCGTGGAGAACGACTACATGAACGGCGAGGTGATCCGTTTCGACGGGGCGATCCGGTTCCAGCCCAAGTGAGTCCGCTCAGCGGTGTCGCGCGATCGGTCCCCGCTGCGTACCGTGAAGTCATGGGTCTTCCTCCGAACCACCGTTCCGACCTGGCGACAGGGTTTGTGGGCGCCGTGCGTGTCGCGGTCCTCGTGGCTCTCCTGGTCGCGGGGTTGTGGGCACTTGAGATCTTCGATTACGCCACCGGCTCCAGCCTGGACGGCTTCGGCATCAGGCCGCGCTCGTTGGACGGATTGCCGGGGATCGTACTGGCACCCTTCCTCCACTTCGGCTTCGACCATCTGATCGCCAACTCGCTCCCGCTGCTCGTTCTGGGGTTCTTCGCGGCGATGCGAGGGATCGGCAGGTTCCTGCTGGCGAGCGTGGTGATCATGCTGGTCAGCGGCGCCGGGGTCTGGCTGATCAGCCCGAGCGACAGCGTGACGATCGGCGCGAGCGGCATGGTGTTCGGGTACTTCGGCTACCTGGTCGCCCGGGGTGTGTTCGACCGGCGGACGGTCGACATCGCGCTCGCCGTCGTGTCGGTGGTGCTGTACGGCTCGCTGATCTGGGGCGTTCTCCCGTCCCAGCAGGGCGTGTCCTGGCAGGGCCACCTGTTCGGGCTGGTCGGCGGGGTGCTCGCGGCGTGGGTCATGCGCCGGCAGGCCGTCCGGCCTGTGCCGGGGACCGGCTCTCCCTACCTGGGGTGAGACCGGTATCGGCCGAGACGGTCGTCTCGGCCGATACCCGGTTCCGCAGCTGCGTGATTACGGTCAGAGGTTCTCGATCACGTGGTCGATGCACCGGGTGAGCGCCTCGACGTCGTCGGGGTCGACCGCCGGGTACATTCCGATCCGCAGCTGGTTGCGGCCCAGCTTGCGGTAGGGCTCGGTGTCGACGATGCCGTTGGCCCGCAGCGCCTTGGCGATCTGCGCGGCGTCGATTTCGTCGCTGAAGTCGATCGTGCCCACGACGTTGGAGCGCTGGGCCGGGTCCTGCACGAAGGGCGTGGCCACGGCGGAGGCGTCGGCCCAGGAGTAGAGCCGCCGGGCGGATTCCGCGGAGCGGGCGACGGACCCCTTGAGCCCGCCGAGGTTCAGCATCCAGTCGAGCTGGTCGGCGAGCAGGTAGATGGTCGCCAGCGCGGGCGTGTTGTACGTCTGGTCCTTGACCGAGTTGTCGATCGCCGTCGGCAGGCTGAAGAAGTCGGGGACGTACCGCCCGGTGGAGGCGATCTCGGTCACCCGCTCCAGCGCCGCGGGCGACATGAGGGCGATCCACAGGCCGCCGTCGGAGGCGAAGCACTTCTGCGGCGCGAAGTAGTAGCAGTCGTACTCGCTCGCCTCGACCGGCAGGCCGCCCGCGCCGGAGGTGGCGTCGACGAGGACGAGGCCGTCGGCGGCGGGGCGGACGATGGGCATCGCCACACCGGTGGAGGTCTCGTTGTGGGTCAGGGCGTAGACGTCGACGCCCTCCTCGGCCTGGGCGACCGGGTGCGATCCCGCCTCGGACTTGATCACGGTCGGGTCGTCCAGCCACGGGGCCTTGCGGACGGCCGAGGCGAACTTGGACGAGAACTCGCCGAACTGAAGGTGCTGGGACTTGCTCCGGATGAGACCGAACGCGGCGATGTCCCAGAAGGCGGTCGCGCCGCCGTTCCCCAGGACGACCTCGTAGCCGTCGGGGAGGTCGAAGAGGTCGCGGAGCCCGGTGCGGACCCGGCCCACGAGTGATTTGACCGGTTTCTGGCGGTGCGATGTGCCCATGAGCTTCGCGCCCTCTGCGGCGAGGGAGGCGAGTTGCTCGGGGCGTACCTTGGACGGCCCGCAGCCGAAACGGCCGTCGGCGGGCTTGAGCTCTTGCGGAATCACGATGTCAGCCACTCGCCCAAGCCTATCGACCTGCCTAGATGGTTCGTCCCGGGGTCCGGATTCTGAGATCTGACGTTCCATGATGATTATGTACTTAGTATGAAAAATCCGGATTAATCGCTCGGTGGGGATGCCGGATTACGGCCTTCGGTATTTCCCCGGGAACGGGAATCAGGTGCCGTCTAAACCGTGGACGGACCTGCCTGTCCGACCTTTCGGCACGAGCGTCCACAATGGTGAAGCACCCTGTGGAAAACCCTTTGCAACGGTCGACGGCCGCACTGCGGATGCCGTACGACCTGGAAGAAGATCGTACGCGCATCCACGTGGCGCGGGCCGGTCCGCGAGCGGACGCCGGACCCGCGTGGCGCCTTACCGGGCCGGCGGCGGACGGGGAAGGAACGACCTGATCTGATTTCAGTGATCAGGTGATCGGGTCGGCGCCGCGTGCCCGGGAATTTCAGAGACGCTGATTTAAAAAGACTATTCAAAGCGAGCTGTGAATTACATCACGCGAACATCACGGACGATCCGCGTAATGGTCGGAAGGGGATTTCACCTATGACTCTGAGTCGGTGACCCTGGGTCACTTTGGCGACTCAGAGTCATAGTCTGAAATCTCGTCGATCCCGTATCCGGTCCGGGGGACGGAAGGCCTAGAACCTGTCGACGACCTCGTCGGCGCCGGGCACCTCGCGCACGGAGCGCAGCGGTGGGCCCACATAGGTGGCGCTGGGGCGGACGAGCCTGCCCGTACGCTTCTGTTCGAGGATGTGCGCGGCCCAGCCGGCCGTTCGCGCGCAGGTGAACATCGACGTGAACATGTGCGAGGGGACTTCGGCGAAGTCCAGAATGATCGCCGCCCAGAACTCCACATTGGTGGCGAGCACCCGGTCGGGCTTGCGGGCGTGCAGCTCGGCGAGGGCCGCGTTCTCCAGCGCGACCGCGACCTCGTAACGCGGCGCGTTCAGCTCCTGGGCGGTACGGCGCAGCACGCGGGCCCGGGGGTCCTCGGCCCGGTAGACCCGGTGGCCGAAGCCCATGAGCCGCTCGCCGCCGTCGAGGGCCTGCTTGACGTAGACCTCGGCGTCGCCGATCCGCTCAACCTCTTCGATCATGTGCAGGACGCGGGCGGGGGCGCCGCCGTGCAGCGGGCCGGACATGGCGCCCACGGCACCGCTCATCGCGGCGGCGACGTCGGCACCGGTGGAGGCGATCACCCGCGCGGTGAAGGTCGAGGCGTTCATGCCGTGTTCGGCGGCGGAAGTCCAGTAGGCGTCGATCGCCTTCACATGCGCGGGATCGGGTTCGCCGCGCCATCGGACCATGAAGCGCTCGACGATGGTCCTGGCCTCGTCGACCCGCCGCTGGGGCACCATCGGCAGGCCGAGCCCGCGGGCGGACTGGGCGACGAAGCTCAGCGCGGTGACGCTGGCGCGCGCCAGGTCGTCCCGGGCCTGATTCTCGTCGATGTCGAGCAGCGGGCGCATGCCGTACGCGGGCGCGAGCATGGCCAGCGCACTCTGCACATCCACCCGGATGTCCCCGGAATGGACGGGGATGGGGTACGGCTCCGCCGGGGGCAGACCCGGCTGGAACTTGTTGTCCACGAGCAGACCCCAGACGTGTCCATAGGAGACACGACCGACGAGTTCCTCGATGTCAACGCCCCTGTAACGAAGGGCACCTCCTTCTTTGTCCGGTTCCGCGATCTCAGTCTCGAAAGCTACGACGCCTTCGAGACCGGGTTTGAAGTCGGACATACCCGGCCGCCTCCTCTGCTAGAAGCCTTGATGTCAAGATACCGGCGGCTCATATTCAACCCCCTGCCTTGTCGTCTCTGTTGGCCGGACCCCCGAAACGCGCCGGGGGCACTGCGGATCGCCTCGGCCGAACCGGGAAGAATACGGTCCCGTGGAGAGTCTCGACGACGTGGAAGTGCCGAATCTGACGGCACTTCGCCGTACTTACGAAGGAACGCCGCTCAACGAGGCCGATCTGGCCGCGGATCCGGTGACGCAATTCACAGCCTGGTTTTCCGAGGCGCTCGCCGCGGGGCTGACCGAACCGAACGCGATGGTCGTGGCGACCGCCACGCCGGACGGCCGCCCGAGCGCCCGTACCGTGCTGCTCAAGGGTTTCTCCGCCAAAGGGTTCGTCTTCTACACGAACTACGAGTCCCGCAAGGGCCGGGAGCTGGCCGCCAACCCCCGGGCGTGTCTCCTCTTCCCCTGGCACCCGCTCAAGCGCCAGGTGCTCGTCGAGGGCGAGGTGACCCGGCTCTCGCCGGAGGAGACCGCCGTCTACTTCCATTCCCGCCCGTACGGCTCGCGCCTGGGCGCCTGGGCTTCGCCCCAGTCCACCGTGGTCTCCTCCCGCGAGGAGCTCGACGCCCGCTACGCCGAGCTGGCCGCGCGCTGGCCGACCGAGGAGGCGGTGCCCGTACCGGACTTCTGGGGTGGGCTGCTGGTGGCCCCGGACACGTTCGAGTTCTGGCAGGGACAGATCAACCGGTTGCACGACCGGTTCCGATATCGACGATCGGCGGACGTCTGGACGGTGGAGCGCCTTGCTCCTTAACCTCATCCGGCGGCAGGCGGTCGACGTACGGCCGCTCCGGCACCCGGCGTTCCGCCGGCTCTGGTTCGGACAGAGCGTCTCGTTCATCGGTTTTCAACTCACCTCGACCGCCATGGCCGCCGAGATCTACGCGATCACCGACTCGTCGTTCTGGGTCGGGATGCTCGGCCCGGCCAATCTGATCCCCCTCATGGTCTTCGGGCTCTGGGGCGGGGCCGTCGCCGACGCGGTGGACCGCCGCAAACTCCTCATCGTCGGCGCGGTCGTCGCCTGGGCCGCGACCCTGGGCCTCCTCCTCCAGGCGGTGCTGGAGCTCCGCCAGGTCGGCCTGCTGCTCCTGCTGGCCGCGCTGCACTCCGCCGGTTTCGCGATCACGGCGCCGACGCGCGGGGCCATGGTCCCCAGGCTGGTGCCGCTGGAGGCGGTTCCCGCGGCCAACACCCTGAACTTCCTCGCCGGGAGCCTGGGCACGGTGCTCGGGCCGCTGCTCGGTGGGGTGGTGCTGGCCGGCGGCGGTTTCGCCCTCGCGTACGGGATCGACGCGGTGCTCTTCCTGGGCGGGCTGTACGCGGCCTGGCGGCTGCCCCCGATCCCTCCGCTCGGTGAGACGACCCGCCCCGGGATGCGGTCGGTGATCGAGGGGCTCCGCTTCCTGACGAAGCAGCCCGTGGTGCTGATGTCGTTCGTCGTGGACATCATCGCGATGGCCTTCGCCCTGCCCAAGGCGCTCTTCCCCGAGATCACGGAGCAGCGTTTCGGCGGGTCGGAGATCGCCTTCGGTTGGCTCAACGCCTCCATCGCGCTCGGCTCGGTCATCGGCGGCCTCGCCTCGGGCTGGGTCGGACGGGTACGGCGCCAGGGGATCGCCCTCACGCTCGTCATCGCGTTCTGGGGCCTGTCGGTGGCCGCCGCGGGACTCGCCCACGAGCTCTGGCTGATGGTGGCCCTGCTGGCCTGTGGCGGCGCGGCGGACATCGTTTCGGCCGTGTGGCGGCAGACGATCCTGCAGACGCACGCCCCGGACGAGATGCGGGGGCGGATGCAGGGCGTGTTCACCGTCGTGGTGGCCGGCGGCCCGCGACTCGGCGATCTTCGCGCCGGAACGACCGCCGTGGCCTGGGGGGCCGGGCCGGCGTGGGTGGGCGGCGGGCTGGTGTGCGCGGTACTGGTGTTGATCGTGGGACTGGCCGTGCCCGCCTTCCGTCACTACGATGCGGGCAAGCGCACGGAACCACCGGGGTGATCTTCCGGTCGTCGGACCGTTCACCGCAGGGTACGGGCCGGACGTCATCCGTATCCGGGTAAGACTCGCGCGAGCCGCCGTACCCTGGCATGCTCGTGGGACACGTCGAAGACGATCACTGTCGGCCCGTCCGGAATGATTCGGGTAGTCGGGCGGTTGTCCGTGGTCATAACCGTAGTTCTGCTGGATGATTGAGACCCGGTGAAGGTTGCCCGGGTAAGTCGTTCTCAGTCGGGAGGTTCTCCGACGTAGCATCGAGACAGGACGGGAGGAGCCGTTGACCGCACATGGCCTGATCGACACTACGGAGATGTACCTCCGTACGATCTACGAGCTGGAAGAAGAGGGGATCACGCCCCTGCGCGCCCGCATCGCGGAGCGACTCCAGCAGAGTGGCCCCACCGTCAGCCAGACCGTCGCCCGGATGGAGCGGGACGGGCTCGTCAAAGTGGAGGGCGACCGGCATCTCGCGATGACCGATCTCGGTCGTGTCCTCGCCACCCGGGTGATGCGCAAGCACCGGCTCGCCGAGTGCCTCCTCACCCAGGTGATCGGCATGCCGTGGGAGGACGTCCACATCGAGGCCTGCCGCTGGGAGCACGTCATGTCGGAGGCCGTGGAGTCCAGACTCGTCACCCTCCTGGACAATCCGACGGTCTGCCCGCACGGCAACCCCATCCCGGGTCTGGCCGAGCTGGGGGTGGAGGAGCACGCGGTAAAGGAATCGCTGGTCAGCACGATGACGGATGTCGCGGGGACCGAAGGGGTTCGCGTAATAGTCCGCCGGATTAGTGAACAAGTGCAAAGTGATCCTGCTGTGATGCTTAAACTCAAGCAAGTTGGGATACAACCCGGACGCGAGGTGACGCTCGTGGCGGGCGACAACGGTGTGCGGGTGATAGGTGACGACGAGGCCAGTAGCACCTCCGTGGATTTGCCGCGGGACGTCGCTGTGCATGTGTTTGTCGCCAAGCGTTAGACCGTTTCGCCCGATGGCATTCGGTCACGGCAAGGCGGCAACTGAATGAAGCGTTGGGGGGATGTGTCCCACGACACGGCGGACCAGCTCTCGGCTATGGCGGTGCTGGACCAGACGGATATGGCCGTGGTGGTGACGGATCGTTTCAGTAACGTTCTGTACTGGAACCCTTTCGCAGAGCGGCTTTTCGGGCGGGTTGACGACGACTCCTCGTCCCCCGCCCTGGCCCTCGGTATCGCGGAGAAGGATCAGCCGCTCGCCGTGGAGCTCGCCACCCACGTCCTGCGGGGCGGGGTGTGGGAGGGCACGTTCGACGTCGTCCGCGGCGACGGTTCGGTGATCTATGTACGGGCCCAGGCCGTACCGCTCCGGCACCCGGAGGGCGCCGTCACCGGCATCGTGATCATGGCCCGGGAGGCGATGCGCAGCAACGAGCGGGAAAAGGACCGCTTCGGGCTGCTTGAGCGGATCGGCGAACGCCTGGCCAGCTCCCTCTACCTGGAGGAGACGCTCAAACGCGTCGCCGAGATCCTGGTCCCCCAGTTCGCCGACCACTGCTTCATCGAGCTCAAGGAGGGGGAGCGGTTCGTCCGCCGCGTCTCCACCCACGTGCCCGGCTGGTCGCCGCCCCCGGGCACCTGGCGGCCGATCGGCGCCCACATCGAGTATCCGCCGGGACACTACGCCGACACCGCGGTCCGCCGGCAGGAGACCATCCTCGTCGAGGACTTCGCCAAGACCGTCCACGGCTACGAGACCACCGACGAGAGCGCCCGGCTGTGCGGTGAGATCGGGATGACCTCGGCCATCGTCGCCCCGCTCTGCGCCCGCGGCGAGGTGCTGGGGCTGATGTACCTCGGGCTCTCCAACCTCACCCGGCGCAGCTCCCCGCACTACGACACCTTCGACCGCGACTTCGCCGGCGCCATCGCCACCCGGGTCGCGCTCGCCGTGGACAACGCGCTCCTGTTCGAGGAGGAACGGCGTACCGCCGAGTCCTTCCAGCGGCACCTGCTTCCCCGGGAGCTGCCCCCCCTGGACGGCCTGGAGATCGCCGTCCGCTACTGCCCGGCCTCGCCGCTCGTCAGTCACGGCCAGGGCATCCAGACCCAGGTGGGCGGGGACTGGTACGACGTCATCGAGCTCAGCGCGGGCCGGGTCGGCATCGTCATCGGCGACGTCGAAGGCCGGGGGGCGCGGGCCGCGGCCGTCATGGGCCAGCTCCGTGCGGCGCTCCGGGCCTTCGCCCAGGACGACAAGTCCCCGGCGGACATCCTGGCCAGGCTGGACGAGTGGACCCGGACCATCGCCAACCCCGAGCGGGACCTGTACGGCGCCGACGTCAGCAACCCGCCGATCGTGACCTGCCAGTACCTGATCTACGACGCCTGGTCGCGGGAGCTCTCCTTCGCCAACGCCGGGCACGCGCCACCGCTGCTCCTGGTCGACGGCGAGGTCGACGAGCTGGAGATCGGCGAGGTGGGCCAGCCGCTCGGGGTGCGGCTCAACGCCATCCACGCCGACCTCGTCTACAAGGAGGAGACCCGTCTCCTTCCGCCCGGTTCCACCCTGCTGCTCTACACCGACGGCCTGATCGACCGGCGTCCGATCCGCGACGCCGAGGTCAAGGTCTACAGCGACGAGGAGTCGCTCGGCCTGCTGAAGAAGGCGCTGGTCCGGATCGGCGACTCCCCGGTGGAGGACATCGCCGACACGATCACCCTCGCGGTGCCCGGCGAGATCGACGACGACATGGCGATCCTGGTCGTCCGGTCGGTCGCCCAGGAACTCGACGTCGCCGAGCGCACCTTCCCCGCCGAACCGATCATGGTGGGTGAGGCGCGGCACATGGCGGCCCAGGCGTTCACCGACTGGATGGTCCCCGAGGAGCGCGCCGAACTCGCCTGCCTGCTCGTCTCCGAAGTGGTGACCAACGTGGTCCTGCACGCGGCCGGGGCACCCGCCCCCTCCAGGGGGTTCGGCTTCGACGCGGCGATGGACGAACCGTGGGACGACGAGGAGCAGGAGGAGGCGCCCTACCCCGGTAAGGAGTTCACCCTCCGGCTCCGGCGCGGCGCCGAGTCGGTCTGGGTGGAGGTCTTCGACCAGGACCTGCGGCTGCCGCGGATCCGCTCCGCGGGCGAGAACGACGAAGGCGGGCGCGGACTCTACCTCGTCGACCAGCTCGCCAACCGGTGGGGCTCCCGACCGACCCGGGAAGGCAAAGCCGTCTGGTTCGAAATCCCCACCAAGCTCCGCTGAGGCGCTACCGGTCGAACGTCTGGCCCCACAGGGCCAGCATGACCAGCACGAACACGATGATGATGCCCGCGTAGCCGACCTTGGGGAGCCGGAAGAACCTGGCGACCTTGTTGACCAGCCAGCAGGCGAGCAGCGCCAGGAAGATCAGAAGGATGATTCCGCCGTCCACCGCAGGCCTCCCGGGCAACTCGACTCCCTGACGCCAGTATGTGCCCTGCCCCGCCCGGATGGGGCGGGAAAACCCCGCGGGCACGCCGGTACGGCCGTCAGGCGGCTTCTTCTGCCGCCCCGATCCCGGCGGTTGCCTCCAAACCACGGCGTCTCCAGGATGAGTACGGCCTGAAGGCGCATGATCTGTCGTGCAGGGTGCTCCCGGCAGGCTCGGTGGAGTCCTTCAGGTCGGGTACGGCCTGAAGGCGGCCGGTCCGTCACGCAGGGGTCTCCCACCCCGCCTCGGCGTCTTCGCGGTGGGTACGGCCTCAAGGCGGTGATCCACCGCCGAGTACGGCCGCCAGGCGGGTTCCGGCAGATCGGTCGAGCCTCAGGCGGATTCGGCGTTCTGCGGGTTCGGCACGGAGACCGGCGGAGACTGGGCCGGTACGGTGTGCGCGGACGCTTCCCCGCGCAGGGTGTCGCGGATCCGCCGTAGCGTCGCGACCTTCTCCTCCAAGGCCCGCATCTTCTCCGTGACGACCTCGACGGCCTCGTGGTACTGCCGGCCCGTCATTCCCTGACCGCCGGTCAGCCCCTTGAGCAGCTTGATCTCCTCCAGGCTGAAGCCCAGCTCCTTCAGCGAGAGCGCCGTCTCCAAGTACGCGCGATAGTTCGACGGATATTTTCGCGTACCCCCCGGAGACCTCTTCGGTTCGGGGAGGATACCCAGCTCCTCGTAGTAGCGGATCGTCCGGCAACTCACCCCGGCCGAACGGGCGAGCTCCCCGATACTCACCAGATCCTGGCTGGTCAGCTCGTTGCCACCGCCGGATTCCCAGCCCTGTTCAGCGGTCCCGTGCTCCTTCATGCAGCCTCCCCCAGAGCGGTCCCCACCCAGTCGAGCCTAGGTCTCAGCGGCAACGAAGGTGCGACTTGTTCCCACGCGCAACATCATGAAAACGTAAGATGTCCACCAAATTGTGACCATGAACTGCCATCGTTGTTCGCCGGGTGTAGGGACTCCTAGGCTGCGGGAAACGGAGAGCACAGTGTTCAAGTCGAGAGCGTGGCGCGGCATCGTCGCGACGGCATCCGCGCTGAGCACGGCCGGACTGACCACCGCAGTAGCCGTTTTCACCTTGGGCGCCACCCCGGCGGTAGCCGTCGCGGCGGCGGAAGTGACATACAACTGTGTCTCCACTGGGCTGAGCGATCCTGTGCCTGTAGCTCAGACAGTCAAGTTGAACGTCGAACTCATTCCCCCTGCGGCGGGAACAGTCCGCAAGGATTCGCCTTCCACGGTGACGTGGAAGGCGACCTACGTTGCGGGCGATGAGCTGGTGGCTCCAGTCGACCTTGCGGCGAACGCAGCCAAGGTTGACGCGTCCATTGACTTTGCATCGACAAGTGACGGCACCACACAGCCGAAGGTCGGTGACTCCAACGGAACCGCCTTGCCAAAGGGCACGATCATTCCGCTCCCCAGTGAACTGGTAATTCCGTTCACCCCGTTGAAGACCGGGAACATAGTCATTTCACCAGGGAAGTTTCGCGTCCATGTGACCGCCGGAGGTGAAACCCCGCTGGCCGGAATCGTCACCTGTGAGGACACGACCGCTCCGCCTACCACGACGATCACTGTGGAACCTGCTCAAAGTGATCCAGGACGCTATTCGTGTGAGCGAAACAGATCGCTTGGAACAGGGCAGACCAGCCATGACTTCACCATCACCCTTACCCCGAAGGCGACATCGGTGCGGAAGGGTGCGAACGTAGAGATCGATTGGCAGGCGACCGGCTCCCAGCTGACCACTCCGATAGACCTTGGGACGGGTGCGGCAAGGCTGAAGGTGAAGATGGGTACGGCGACGTCGGGCAATCCGACTCCGAGTACCGTCTACGACACTCTGCTCACCGGCACATCCGACGCGGGTGACAACCTGCCGTTGGGCACCAAGCACACCCTCAAGATTCCGACCACGAACGCGACCGTCGGCACCCTCGTGGTCACGGCAGGTGAGTTCACCATCGAGACGGTCGCGGCGTCAGGGGGCACACCGGCGGGCAGTATCGTGTGTACCCGGACAGGCACGGGTACGTGGCCGAGCGCCTCGGTCCAGATCACCAACTCGGGTTCCCAGACCGGGAACCTGACATACACCTGTACGCCTTCCTCCGGGTGGGGTGTCTCCGATGACTACGACGTGGACGTCACGCTGACCGCCACGAACACGTCGGTGGCCGCGGGAAGCAACGCCGTGGTTCGATGGGCCGCGGAGGCCGATCTGCTGACGGCGCCGGTGCAGTTCCCGGCCGGCAGCACAAAGGTCGTCGCCGATCTCAACCTGACCGGTGCCGAGGGGACCAAGACGGTGAACTCCGAAGGAGCCGCGAACACGAGCGCCATCGCGGAGGACGCGGAGATTCCGCTCGTCAGCAGGGACACCAATGTCGCGTTGACGAAGAGCGGGACGACGGTCATCACGGCAGGCAAGTTCGTCGTGCAGGTCTCCGGGAGTGGTGTGAGCGGAAGCATCTCCTGCACGATCAAGTCGGGTACCGCACCGAACGTCTCGATCACGGTGACGGGTGCCCCGACGGTTACGGTGTCGCCGACCAGCACGGTGACGGTTACGCCGTCCCCGGCTACGGCGACCGCGACGGTGACGAAGGGTGCGCAGGTCCGGCGGACGCCGAAGGACGGTGTGGCGACCGGTGGCGGTGGCGAGTCGATGCCGTCCGGCACGCTCCTGGTCACGATCGGGGCGGCGCTGGCCCTCGCGGGTACGCTGGGCGGCCTGGAGGTGCGGCGTCGTCGGATCCAGCGGGCGAGCGGGCGCTGATCGGGGTAGCTCATGAGTGATCAGCCGAGCGGTCAGACCCCGGGAGCCGAGGGGGTTCAGGGGCAGCCGCTAACGCCGGAGCAGGCCCAGGCCGTATTCGCCTATCAGCAGGCGGTCGCCGCGCAGTACGCGCAGCAGGGCCGGCCGCTCACCCCCGAGCAGGTCATGGCCGTGATGCAGATGGTGATGGCCGGGCAGGCGCAGCAACAGCAGCAGATGCTCGCCCGGCAGCGGATCTCCGGTGGCCGGGTGGACGGTGGCCGGGTGATGCAGTGGGCGCTGGGCCTGGCCGCGGTGGCGGGTGTGGCGATCGTGATGGTCGGTTTGATTTTCACGCTGTCGCCGACGGTCCAGGAGGTGGTGGGGTCCGGTATCCCCGGTCCGGGCCCTGGGCCGGCGAGTCAGGGACCGGTGCCGGAGCCGCTGAATCTGGCTCCGACGGTGGGGCCGGGCGGTGAAGGGGTTCCGTTGACCCAGGCGGAGCTGACGGCGCCGCCGCCGGTGGCGGTGGCGCCGCCGATCAAGCCGATCGGCCCGGCGGCCCCGGCCCGGCTGGTGATCTCGAAGATCGGGGTGAACGCGCCGATCGACACGATGGGATTGACCGCCAGGGGCGAGATCCAGACACCTTCGCTGAACCGGCCGAACCTGGTCGGCTGGTACAAGTACGGGCCTCAGCCGGGCGAACGGGGGCCGTCGGTGGTTCTGGGCCACAAGGACACCCGAACCAAGAGCGCGGTGTTCAGCAAGCTGGGTTTGATCCGGCGGGGTGACACCATCAAGGTCATCCGTGCCGACGGGGTGACGGCCACTTTCACCGTGGACGGCGTCGAACAGGCGAGTAAGAGGATTTTCCCCACCTCGCGGGTGTACTCCAATCGGAAGAACGCCGAGCTCCGGCTGATCACCTGCGGTGGCGTGTACAACCCCAGAACCCACAGCTACACCGACAACATCATCGTCTACGCCACCCTCACCGACGCCAAGCGCGCCTGATCCCGCGATTTGGGGCGGGTGTAGCCTGACCGAATAGCGTTCGGTTTTCCTCCCAGGCTCTGGAGGCGTGGTGGCAGAGGCGTACATCGTCGGAGCGGTTCGAAGCCCGGTCGGCAGGAAGAAGGGCGGGCTTTCCGCGGTCCACCCCACCGATCTCGCCGCCCACGTGCTGCGGGCGTTGATCGATCGGACCGGGGTCGATCCCGCCGCGGTGGACGATGTGATCATGGGTTGTGTCATGCAGTTCGGCCCGCAAAGCATGGACATCGCCAGGAACGCCTGGCTTTCCGCGGGGTTGCCGGAGAGCGTGGCCGGGGTGACGATCGACCGCCAATGCGGCTCATCCCAGCAGGCCGTACATTTCGCAGCTCAAGGGGTGTTGTCCGGCACCCAGGACCTGGTGGTCGCCTCCGGGGTCGAGTCGATGAGCATCGTGCCGCTCGCTTCGGCGGTCACCGTGGCGCTGGAGAAGGGGATGCCCTTCCCCTTGGGCGAGAAATGGGTCGAGCGGTACGGCACCCAGGAGATCTCCCAGTTCCGCGGGGCCGAGCTCATGTGCGAGAAGTGGGGCTTCAGCCGGGCCGAGCTGGAGGAGTACGCCTACGAGAGCCACCGGCGGGCCGCACGGGCGATCGCCGAAGGCCGTTTCGCCGACCAGATCGAACCGCTGGCGGGCGTCGTCCACGACGAAGGCCCCCGACCGGAGACGACCCCGGCGAAGATGGCCGAGCTGAAGACCCTCCGCGAGGAAGGGAAGATCACGGCGGCGACCGCCTCCCAGATCTCCGACGGCGCGGGCGCCCTGCTCATCGCCTCCGAGGCCGCGGTGGCCGAGCACGGCCTCACCCCGCGGGCGAGGATCGTCACGCTCAGCCTGGTCGGCGACGACCCGGTGTACATGCTGACCGCGCCGATCCCGGCGACCCGCAAGGCGCTGCGCAAGGCGGGGCTGAGCATCGACGACATCGACGTCGTCGAGATCAACGAGGCGTTCTCCCCGGTGCCGATGGCCTGGCTCCGGGAGCTCGGCGCCGATCCGGCCAAGGTCAACCCCAACGGCGGCGCACTCGCCCTCGGCCATCCGCTCGGCGCCACCGGCGCGATCCTGATGACCAAGCTCCTGCACGAACTGGAGCGCACCGGCGGACGCTACGGCCTGCAGACCATGTGCGAAGGCGGCGGCCAGGCCAACGTCACCGTCATCGAACGCCTCTGACCCCGGATCCGGTACGGCGTTCGCGGCGTGATCTTCTCGCCGGAGCCCGTACCGCACGCCGTGGCCCGCCCCGTGGGAGCGGAGCGGGCCCACGGCCCCGGGTCACTTGGGACGGTGCTGCCGGCGGGTCATCTGACGGGGTGGGACCGGGGGCGGCTGGAAGCGTCGCTGGTCCTGGCCTCGGTTTCTGAGGTGCTGGGGGAGTTGGGCCCGCATCTTGGGGCGTTCGGGACGCTGCTCCACCTCGGGGGCGGGAGCGTCGTCGTCGGCCTGGGGAAGCTCAAGATGCTCGGGCAGAGAGATATCACCCGTGTGGTCTTCGGGCTCGGAAACGGGAAACAAAACGGACTCCTTACGCAAACGTTGTGCGGCTTGGCATGAGTTGCGATCACCATGCATGCCAGACGAATCACTCAGCAGCCGCAGTGGACGGGCGGACTACGGGCGGCGTCGCCTCGTGGAACACGAGACTGGGCGGCCGGGACGGCTGAGGTGGGCGGATCGGGCTGAACCGATCAACGCCGACTTAGTTACGCATGCGCATGGACTGACACTAACCCGTCGAGGCGCCGGGAGCAAAGCCCGATTCCCGGAGGCAGGCCCGGAAGGCGATGCTCCGCCGCCCCGGCCCGGCCGGGTGCGGCCGGGCCGGGGCGGCGGTTGCGCTGCGGCAGCAGATCACTGTTTGAGCAGCTTGTCGACGTGTGCCGCGAGCGTGGTGATGACGAGTGGCCCGGACACCCGGGTGAGGCTCCCGTCGGGTTTCACGAAGACAAAGGTCGAGTCCCCTGCCACGCCGAGCCGCTGCCGGACCTCGCCCTGTTCGTCGGCGATGTGCGTCACGTCTGCGGTGTCGGTGCGCTTGACGAAGCCCGCCATCGACTCCCTGTCGTCGCGTCCGCCGACGCCGACGAACGTGACGCCCCGCGGGGCGTACCGGGCGATCGCGGAGCGGACCGCCGGGGCTTCGGCCGCGCAGGAGGCGCAGTAGGGGGACCAGAACCAGAAGACCACGTGCTTGCCGGCCAGGCTCTCCCCGTCGAAGTCCTCCCCGGCGACGGTCTCGGCGGTGAACCGCAAGGCCGCGGCGGCGGCCGGGGCGGCGCCCGGCGGTCGCTCGGCGACGGCGCGTGTGGTGCTCGCCCCGCTGCACGCCGTGGCCATCAGGCCAAATGAGACGATCAGGCCGACGCCTAGTTTTGTGAACATGCATCCCCCCGAATGCGCTGAATCCTTGTGATCAGGCTAGACGGCCGGGCCGCACATGGGGCTTGACACACGGTCGGCGACCCGCCGGTGTGAGCAATTGCGCGATTCCGCTTGACCGTGGAACGTTCGACGCGGTGCACTGATCGTGATGGAGGGGGAGTCCAAGCCGACCCTGATCTCCTCGGTGCAGCGTGCGTTGCGCTTGCTGGAGGCGGTGGCCGGCCATGAGAGCGGCGCGCCCGCGAAACTGCTCGCGCGTCAGGCCGGCTTGCCGCTGGCCACCACGTACCACCTTCTCCGCACGCTTCTGCATGAGGGATATCTCCGGAAAACCGATGAAGGATGCTACGTAATCGGTGAGCGGGTCGACACGCTGCACGGGCAGAGCCGGACCCAGGCCCTGCTCTCGCGGGTTCATCCGGTGCTGAGCGGGCTCCGGGACGAACTCGGCATGGCCGTCTACCTCTCGCTCTACCTCGACGGTGAGATCCGGGTCGTCGACGTCGCCGACGGACCTCGCGCCCCGCGGGTCGACCTGTGGGTCGGGGTCGAGGACTCCGGGCACGCCACGGCCCTGGGCAAGTGCGTGCTCCGCCAGCTCGGTACGGACGAACGTCGTGACTACCTTTTCCGGCACCCGCTCTTCGATCTCACCCCGAACACGATCACCGAGGTGCGTGACCTGCTCCGGCGTCTGGACGACGGTCCCGGGACCGTCGTCTACGACAACGAGGAGTACGCCCTCGGGACCGCGTGCGCGGCCGTGCCGGTCGGCGACGGGAAGGTCGTCGGGGCTCTCGCGGTCTCCACCAAACCGAGTCGGCTGGGCCGGGCCGAATCGCTCCCGCGGCGGCTGCAGGTCGCCGCGGAGCGGCTAAGCCGGACGATTCATATCACCATGTGAAAAGGCTGCACTTGCAGCCCTATGCAATGCACCCCATCCTGCGAATCCAGGAGGGCTACGCCGCATGATCGATGTACTGGTGGACAACACCCTGGATCCGGTTCGCAATCTCGCGCTGGATGAGGCGCTCGCGCGCTCGGCCTCGTCCACGCCGGTGATCCGGATCTGGCAGAGCTCCCCCTGCCTGATGGTGGGCAGGTTCCACCGCCTCACCCGGGCCGTCGACCTGGTCGCCTGCGCCCGGGACGGCCTGCCCGTGGTCCGCCGGGCGGGCGGCGGAGAACCGTACTACAGCGGTCCGGGCAGTCTGCACGTCAGCCTGACGACGCCGCGCGGCCGCACCGGGTTCCCCTCCTTGGCGCCGATGCTCGCCGACGCGGTGGCGTGGCTCGGGGCCGTCATCACCAGCGACCTGCTCATCGACGGGCACAGGTTCGCGTCGACCTCGGCGATCCGGACCCGCGGGGCGGTGCTTGAGCACGCCACGGTGCAGGTGACCACCCCGTCGTGGCTGCTCGGACGGTATCTCTCCCCGCTGGTGGACCGTGATCCCCTGACGTCGGTGGCCCGGCCGGGGCTGTCGGTGGACGCCGACGTGATTCGCGAATCACTCATGACCGTGGTGCACGCGCACTACGGCGGGGCGTACCCCCGGCACCCCGACGACGCCGAACACAACTGGCAGGAGCGGTTGATCAGGGTAAAGTACGGTGACCCGCTCTGGCACGTCACGGGTCGTGGATGGCGCAGGCGTACCGGCGCTCCACGCCACTCCCGGTCGTGAACCGGCGCGTCGGTCGGCCGCGTTGATTAGAATCTCCGCGGTCAAGATGCCCTGCGCATAATCGGGTGAGCAGGGTAGGAGAGGCGGCGATGTGTCGCTCTAATCAACCGTCTGGGCAGAATGCATGTCAGGTTATGACCGCGTAGTGCAACCGGCCGCCGGTGACGGCGCCCTTGAGAACCACCTCGGCGGGGATGAGGCCAAGAACTACAGGCAATACGAATTCGACATGGTCGCACCGCACGTCGGGCGATCGTTGCTGGAGATCGGTTCGGGGCTCGGCCACTTCGCCGAGCAGTTCCTGCCCCGGCTGGACCGGCTGGTGGTCAGCGACTTCGACCCGTACTGCGTGGAGCAGCTCCGGTCCCGTTTCGCCGACCGGGACGACGTCGACGTGCTGCAGTTCGGCCTGCCGACCGACATTCCGCTCCACGACCCGGTGGACACCGTGGTCATGATGAATGTGCTCGAACACATCGAGGACGATGTGGCGGCGTTGAAATCGCTCGCCGCGGTGACCAAGCCCGGCGGCCGTATCGTCATCTGGGTTCCCGGCTATATGCAGCTTTATGGGGATTTCGACCGAAAAGTCGGTCATGTTACGCGGTACACGCCGAAGACGCTGCGGGCCACCGTGGTGGGCGCCGGCCTCCGCCCGCAGATCCTCAAGCCGATCAACTTCCTCGGCGGCATCGCCTGGTGGCTCGCGGTGCGCAAGGGCGGCGTCGGCTACCCGGACCCGCGTCTGGTCAAGATCTACGACCGTACGGTCGTACCGACCACGCGTTTCCTCGAAAAGCTGTTCCGTCCCCCGTTCGGGCAGACCGTATTCTGTGTCGCCCGCGTGCCCAAATAGCGGGAAATTTCTGACTAGTCGGAAATGACGTTAGACAAGCCCCGGTTCCGGCCTGATCCATTCGCTCCGTACGGCATTTCGCCCACGTATAACATGCGTAAAGAGAGCCTCACGGAGAGATAGCGGTCAGGCCGATCCAGGGGGGAGCACGCTCGTGGGCGGAGCCGACGGCAACCTGCCGGTTCAGCGAACCGGTTTCGTCGGGCGAGGACGAGAGCTCAAGGCGATCGCGCAGCTGCTGGAGGTCTCCCGCCTGGTGACGGTGACCGGCATCGGCGGCGCCGGGAAGTCCCGGGTCGCCGTCGAGGCCGCCGACCGGCTGCGGGAGCGGTTCCCGGACGGGATCTGGCATGTGGACGCCTCCCGGCTCCGGCATGAGGACCTGCTCGTGCACATGGTGGCCGCGGCCCTCAAGATGCGGGACCAGTCGGCGCGCTCCGAGATGACCAGCCTCGTCGAGTTCCTTGAGGGCAGGACGCTCCTCATCGTCCTGGACAGCTGCGAGGTCATGTCCGACGCCTGCGCCGAGCTCGTCGACGAGCTGCTGCGGAGCACCTCCGGGGTGAGTGTGCTGGCCACCGGACGCAGGCTCCTGGACGTCCCCGGCGAACTCTCCTACCTGCTCCCGCCGCTCTCGCTTCCCCCGGCGGAGGATCCGTCGGCAGAGCAGGTGCTCCGCTCGGAGGCGGGGGAACTCTTCGAGCAGCGGGCCCGGGTCGCCGCCCGCGACTTCACCGTGAACGAGGAGACCGCTCCCCTCGTCGCCGACCTGTGCCATCGGCTGGACGGGATCCCGCTCGCCATCGAACTCGCCGCCGTCCAGCTGCGGACGCTCTCGCTGCGGGAGATCCTCGCCCGCATCGGGGAGGACCGGCTCGACCTGCTCACGGGCAGCCGGCGCGGCACGGACCGGCATCGGACGCTGCGCGCCGCGATCGGCTCCAGCCATGAACTGTGCGAACCGCAGGAGAAGCTGCTCTGGGCGCGGATGTCGGTCTTCTCGGGGGATTGCGGTCTCGCCGCCCTTGAGCAGATCTGCTCGGACGACCGGCTCCCGGGCGATCAGATCCTCCCCGCCGTCCAGGGCCTGGTGGAGAAGTCCATCCTCATCCCGGTGCAGGGCCCGCTCGGGATCCGATACCGGCTCCTGGAGACGGTCCGCGTCTACGGCGCCGAGTGGCTGAAGCGGCTGGAGGAGACCGAGACGCTGCAGCGGCGCCACCGCGACTACTACCTCCGCCTCGCCGTGCGCGGAGACCAGGCGTGGTCGGGGCGCGGCCAGCTGTACTGGTATGTCCGGATCCAGCAGGAACACGCCAATATCCAGACCGCGCTGGAGTACTGCCTCGACAACCCGGGTGAGGTGCTGGTCGGGCTGGACCTGGTCTCCTCGCTCTGGTTCCTCTGGGTGGGATGCGGATGGTCCCGGGTCGGGCGCCGGTATCTGGAACGGGCGCTTGAAGCCTCGCCCGAGCCGAGCGTGCCGCGCTGCCGCGCGCTCTGGGTCTACTCCTACGTCGTCAGCGGCCAGGGCGACATCGAGACCGCGCTGCGGATCGCCCAGGAGTGCAGCCGCACCGCGGGCCGGATCGGCGACTTCCGGTCGGTGCTGTTCGCCCGGAAGATGATGGGGACCGCGGCGTTCCTCAACGGCGAGCTGTACGACGCGCTGAGCAACCTCGGCGCCACGATCGCCTCCAGCAGCGTCGACCAGGATCTCAACCCGTGCCTGCTCCCGGCCACCGTGGAGCTCGCGCTCACCCTGACCGCCCTCGGCGAGGCCGAGCAGGCCATGTCCGTGCTGGAGGACTGCATCCTCACCTGCGAGCAGCGCGGCGAGCTCTGGCTCAGGTCGTATGCCTACTACGCCAGGGCCCGAGCCCAGCGCGCCACCCGGAGCCTGGTCGACGCGGCGGAGAGCACCCGGGCCTCGCTCCGCATCAAACAGCGCTTCCACGACGTTCTCGGCGTCTGCCTCAACCTCGAACTTCTCGCCTTGATCGCTTGCGACCAGCTGGACGTACGGCGTGCCGCCACGCTGCTCGGCGCGGCCCAGGCGAACTGGCGGAGCTTCGGCCTGCCCCTGATGGGCTCCGCCTCCTTCGGCGCCGAGCACGAGCAGTGCGTGAAGGAATGCCTGGCGATCATGGGGGAGGAGCGCTACCAGGACTGCTTCGAGGAGGGCCAGGCGATGAACCTGGACGAGGCCATCACGTTCGCGATCGAGTGAACCTCCCTCCCCGGTCGCACGTCCGCCGACGGGGCGGGGTGACGGTGGCCGGTACGGCCTGGGGCGTGGTTCTGCGCCGCGGCAGCCGTAACGGATCCCGGTCTTGACCGCCGGATGAGGCGGTACGGCCTAGGCGCCGCCGGTCAGCCAGGCGTCGACCCCGGCCAGCAGCTCCCGCCGCAGCTCGGTCGGCGCGGCCGAGGCGCGGATCGACATCCTGGCGAGTTCGGCGAGTTCGGCGTCGCTGAAGCCGTACACGTTCCGGGCCAGCTCGTACTGGTCCAGCAGCCGCGAGCCGAACAGGAGCGGGTCGTCGGCGCCGAGCGCGACGGGGACGCCGGCGTCGAAGAGCATGCGGAGCGGGACGTCCTCGGGCCGCTCGAACACGCCGAGCGCGACGTTGGACAGCGGGCACACCTCGCAGGTGATCTCCCGATCGGCCAGCCGCCGCATCAGCCGGGCGGACTCGTGCACGCGGACCCCGTGCCCGATCCGGTCCGCATGGAGGTCGTCGAGGCACTCCTCGATGCTGTACGGGCCCGCCAGCTCGCCCCCGTGCGGCGCGGTGAGCAGCCCGGCCCGGTGGGCGATGCGGAAGGCGCCGTCGAAGTCGCGGGCGCGGCCCCGGCGCTCGTCGTTGGAGAGGCCGAACCCGACCACCCCGTGGTCGAGGTACTGGACGGCGAGCCGGGCGAGCGTCTTCGCCTCCAGGGGGTGTTTGGTGCGGTTCGCCCCCACGATGAGGCCGATCCCGATCCCGGTCTGCTCGGCGGCGAGCCTCGCCGCGTCCAGAAAGAGCTCAAGGGTGGCCGTGAGACCGCCGAATCGGTGGGCGTAACCCGACGGGTCGACCTGGATCTCCAGCCAGCCCGATCCCTCCGCCACCTCGTCCTCTGCGGCCTCCCGCAGCAGTCTGCGCACGTGGCCGGAGGTACGCAGGGCCGATCGCCCGATGTCGTACAGGCGTTGGAATCGGAACCAGCCCTTGGCGTCGGTCGCCCGCAGCCGTGGCGGCCAGTCCTCCGCGAGCGCGTCGGGGAGATGGAGCCCTTGGTCCTTGGCGAGCTCGATCAACGTCGAGTGGCGCATGGAGCCGGTGAAGTGCAGGTGCAGGTGGGCCTTGGGCAGATCGCGGAGCGGGCGTGACATGACCTAAGCCTGCCGTAAAACGGTCAGGCGAGGCGGGTGGTTTGGGGTCTTCCGGGACCGGTGCGACCTCGGTCCCGGAGCCGGCTCCGGGACCGAGGGGCGGAAGGAGCACTCCCGCCGAAACGGATCTCGCATGGGTACGGCGTCAGCGGGCCTCGGACAGCAGCTTGGCCGCGCGGCTCACACCCTCGACGAGGTCGTCGTCGCCCAGGGCGTAGGAGAAGCGGAAGTATCCCGGCGTGCCGAAGGCCTCACCGGGGACCACCGCCACCTCGGCCTCCTCCAGCGTCAGCTCGGCCAGCTCGGCGGAGGTCTGCGGACGCTTGCCGCGGATCTCCTTGCCCAGCAGCTCCTTGACGGACGGGTAGACGTAGAACGCGCCCTGCGGCTCGGGGCAGACCACGCCGGGGATCTCGTTGAGCATGCGGACCATGGTCTGCCGGCGCCGGTCGAAGGCGGTGCGCATCTCGGCCACCGCCGACAGGTCGCCGCTCACCGCGGCCAGCGCCGCCATCTGGGCGACGTTGGAGACGTTGGAGGTGGCGTGGGACTGCAGGTTGGTCGCCGCCTTGATCACGTCGGTGGCGCCGATCATCCAGCCCACCCGCCAGCCGGTCATCGCGTAGGTCTTGGCGACGCCGTTCAGCACGACGACCTTGTCACCCAGCTCGGGGGCGGCGACGGCGATCGAGGCGAACTCGGCGCCGCCGTAGACGAGGTGCTCGTAGATCTCGTCGGTGACGACCCAGAGGTCGTTCGCGGCGGCCCAGCGGCCGATCTCGGCCACCTGGGCCGGGGAGTAGACCGCACCGGTCGGGTTGGACGGCGACACGAAGAGCAAGATCTTGGTCCGCGGCGTCCTGGCCGCCTCCAGCTGGTCGACCGTGGCGAGGTAGCCGGTGGACTCGTCGGTGACCACGTCCACCTGGACGCCCCCGGCCAGCTTGATCGCCTCCGGGTAGGTCGTCCAGTACGGCGCCACCACGATGACCTCGTCGCCCGGGTCGAGCAGGGTCGCGAAGACCTCGTAGACGGCCTGCTTGCCGCCGTTGGTGACGAGCACCTGGGCGGGGTCGACCCGCCAGCCGGAGTCCCGCAGGGTCTTCTCGGCGATGGCCTGCTTCAGCTCGGGCAGCCCGCCGGCCGGGGTGTACTTGTGAAAGCGCGGGGTGCGGCAGGCCTGGACGGCCGCCTCGACGATGTAGTCCGGCGTGGCGAAGTCCGGCTCGCCGGCGCCGAATCCGATGACGGGCCGCCCGGCCGCCTTCATCGCCTTGGCCTTGGCGTCCACGGCGAGGGTGGCTGACTCGGAGATCGCTGAAATACGCGCTGAAATGCGGGGACGTGCTACCGCCTGCCCGTCGGGTGAGTGCTCCATGGCTCTATCGTTTCAGACGGCCGTGGCGGACTCAGCGCCATATCCAGGATCCGGACGAGGCCGAGTTTCGCCGATGTCGCGTTCCTGGTTCGACGTGACGCGTTTCTGCCCGTACACTTCAGCATCTAGTGGTTCACTTGCGGCTCTCGCCTGTCCGGGAGTTTGTGGATCACGGCTTAGGGCAATGGCGCAATTGGTAGCGCACCGGTCTCCAAAACCGGCGGTTGGGGGTTCGAGTCCCTCTTGCCCTGCGAGATGCGGTCCGCGCACCGACGACAGCGCGCCGACAGTGTTGACTTGGACTGTGTCGCGCGGCGTCCGCGCCGATGGTGAACCCAGGAACAGGCGCGCCGGCACATGCGACGGATACGACTGGATCAGGTGAGGACATGGCGACCGACACGCGCGACGTGACCGCAGACAAGCCCGACAAGCCGAGTACGGGTAGCAAGCGGACGTCTCCGGCGCTCTTCTATCGGCAGGTCGTCGCGGAGCTGCGCAAGGTCATCTGGCCTACGCGCAAGGAGTTGGTTACTTACACCGTCGTGGCCCTGATCTTCGTCTTGATCATGGTCGGCATCGTGTCCGGGCTAGACTTGGTGTTCAGTACAGGTGTGCTGGAGATTTTCTCCTAAACCGGCACCGCAATCCCGATCACAGAGCAAGAGCAATCGACGGAAAGAGAAACAGTCACCGTGTCTGAGTCCCCACAACCGGCCGACGACTCCCGCGAAGCGTGGGAAGAGGAGTCGGAAGAAGCGGTCGTAGCGGGCGCCGACGAGGGTGCGCAAGGCGAGGCCGACACGGCGGACGAGGCTGAGCCCGCCCCCGTCGTCGACCCGATCGCGGAGTTCGCACGCGAGCTGCGCGCGCAGCCCGGTGAGTGGTATGTCATTCACTCCTACGCCGGCTACGAGAACCGGGTGAAGTCCAACATCGAGAGCCGCACGCAGTCGCTCAACATGGAGGACTACATCTTCCAGGTCGAGGTTCCCACCCACCAGGTCACCGAGATCAAGGGCGGGAAGCGTCAGCAGGTCAAGGAGCGCGTCCTTCCCGGCTATGTACTGGTCCGCCTGGACCTGACGGACGAATCGTGGGCCGCCGTGCGCAACACGCCGGGGGTCACCGGGTTCGTCGGTCTCTCCAACCGGCCCAGTCCGCTCAGCCTGGAAGAGGTCGCCAAGCTACTCGCGCCCGAGCCGGAGGAGCAGAAGGCCACGGCGGCGGCTCCCCGCTCGACCGTCGACTTCGAGGTCGGCGAGTCCGTGACCGTCATGGACGGTCCGTTCACGACCCTGCCCGCCACGGTCAGCGAGATCAACACCGAGGCGCAGAAGCTGAAGGTCCTGGTCTCGATCTTCGGTCGAGAGACCCCGGTCGAGCTGTCGTTCAACCAGGTCACCAAGATCTGACGCCTAGACTCGATAAGCGTCCCACACCAGTGGGGTAGGCCGGCCGCCGCTTCGGCGGGCGGGTCGGCCTTTCACATGCGCGGAAAGGCCCGCGCAGAAGGACCCGGAGAGAACCATGCCTCCAAGAAAGAAAATAGCCGCGATCGTCAAGGTCCAGCTTCCGGCCGGCCAGGCGACGCCCGCTCCCCCCGTCGGTACCGCGCTCGGTCCGCACGGTGTCAACATCATGGACTTCGTGAAGCAGTACAACGCTGCCACCGAGGCCCAGCGGGGAAACATCATCCCCGTTGAGATCACCATCATGGAGGACCGCAGCTTCACCTTCATCACGAAGACGCCGCCGGCGCCTGAGTTGATCAAGAAGGCCGCGGGCGTGGACAAGGGTAGCGCCGTCCCGCACAAGACCAAGATCGGCTCGATCACCAAGGCTCAGCTCCGCGAGATCGCCGAGTTCAAGCTGAAGGACCTCAACGCCAACGACGTCGAGGCCGCCGAGAAGATCATCGCCGGTACCGCGCGCTCCATGGGCGTCACCGTCGTCGACTAGTACTTTCCGGCCGAGCCCGCGGCAGCCGTACCTCACCCGGTAAGGAAGACCGCGTCGTCGGCCAGGGGCGCGTACCCGCGTCTCACCCGGCACAACGTGGCAGGGCCGGCGCTGGCCCACACCACAGACTCCCTGAGGAGGAGTAGTGAAGCGCAGCAAGAGCTACCGCAAGAGCGCGGAGCAGGTGGACAGGACCAACCTGTACAGCCCACTCGAGGGCGTACGGCTGGCGCAGAAGACTTCCGTCACCAAGTTCGACGCCACCGTGGAAGTGGCGCTCCGGCTCGGTGTCGACCCCCGTAAGGCCGACCAGATGGTCCGTGGGACCGTCATCCTCCCGCACGGCACCGGCAAGACCGCCCGGGTCCTGGTCTTCGCGACCGGTGACCGTGCCGAGGAGGCCCGCGCCGCGGGCGCCGACATCGTCGGAGCCGACGAGCTCATCGACGAGGTCGCCAAGGGTCGTCTCGACTTCGACGCGGTCGTGGCCACCCCCGACCTCATGGGCAAGGTCGGCCGGCTGGGCCGGGTCCTCGGTCCCCGTGGCCTCATGCCCAACCCCAAGACCGGTACGGTCACCCCGGCCGTCGCCAAGGCCGTCACCGACATCAAGGGCGGTAAGATCGAGTTCCGGGTGGACCGGCACGCGAACCTGCACTTCGTCATCGGCAAGGTCTCCTTCGGGGAGCGCCTGCTGCTGGAGAACTACGCGGCCGCCCTCGACGAGGTGATCCGGATCAAGCCGTCGGCGGCCAAGGGCCGTTACCTGAAGAAGGTGACGTTCACCACGTCGATGGGCCCCGGAATCCCGGTCGACCCCAATGTCACCCGCGCCATGACCGCCGAGCTGGACGAGGTCGCGAGCTGACCTCCCGCCGCTGAGCGACAAGAGGCACACCCCGAGCGGGGGTGTGCCTCTTTTGGGATCCGGGGACCCGGCGGTACACCGACGGCGGTAGGAGCCCGTACAACGATCTAGTCCTTTCGGCCATTTGAGATCCCTTCCTATGGATGATGCCGGGCCGGTCGCGATCCGGTGTCATAGAGGTAACTCTGGAAGGACGGTTCAATGCGCAGACGCACTCTCGCGCTCGTGGTCGCCGGTGCCGCCACGATGGTCACGCTCACAGCCTGCGGCTCCACCACGACAAGCCTGGGTGAGATCACGCTCTCGGCGTCCGAACAGCTGGTGGACAGCTCCAACAAGGTCCAGCAGGTCGGTTCCTACAAGACCGACGTCGTCGCCGACCTCACCCACCCGAGGGAGGGCTCCGGCACGCTGACGGGCAGCGTCGTCTATCAGCAGAAGCCCGACCTGAAGGTGGACCTGAAGGTCGACTCCGCCTCCTTCGGCGGGCAGAAGCTCCCCGGCGGCGTTCGCCTGATCGTGCTCGGGGACACCGCCTATGCCGACATCGAGGCGCTGCGGCAGGTCACGGGCCTGACCAAGGGCAAGCCCTGGATCAAGGTGCCGCTGAATGGCGACGCCGGTCCCGCCAAGGAGGTGCTCGACCGGCTGCAGCAGATCGACCTGCTCACCGTGACCAAGATGATCACCTCGTCCCGGGACGCCAAGGTCGTCGGGGAGGAGACCGTCGGCGGGGTGGCCACCCGGCACTACAGCGGGACCTTCCCGGTCGACGAGGCGCTGAAGCTGGTCGCGCCCGAGCGCCGGGAGGCGACCGGGCTGAAGGGCCTGGAGAACGTGACCTTCGACATGTACGTCGACGGTGAGGGCCTGCCGCGCAAGCTGGTGCTCAAGGGGGCGCACGCCGACGCCAAGCTCGACCTGACCCTGCTGTTCAGCGGGTTCAACGAGCCGGTCGAGATCGCCGCGCCCCCCGCGAACGAGGTCGGCGACGCCAAGGATCTGGTTCCGGGGCCCTCCAGCTAGGAATCCGGTCAGTCCTAGAGCGATGATTTCCCCCGCCCCGGTGAGCGATTGGAGTTCTTGCGCTCACCGGGGTACTCTTGCTACAGCCAAAGACCGCCGGTCGTCGCCGGGCGAACTCGCTCGGTGGCCGAAGGTTCTCATGGAGAACGGCCTGCGTAGGTGTGATGAGAGCTTCAAACGTGAGTGTTGTGCGTTCAGCCGTACAGCATCTCTCTGCCGTGAGCCCCGCGCGCCTGCGCTCCGGGGCTTTTTTCATGGGTCTTCACCGGTGGCACATCGGAAGGAGGCCCATGGCGAGGGCGGACAAGGTGACCGCGGTCGCCGAGCTCAAGACAGCGTTCGAGAGCTCGCAGGGCGCCGTGCTGACCGAGTACCGCGGGCTCACCGTGGCGCAGCTCAAGCAGCTGCGCACATCTCTCGGTGACAATGCGAATTTCGCCGTGGTGAAGAACACGCTGACCAAGATCGCGGCCAACGAGGCCGGGGTCACGGAGCTGGACAACCTGCTCCAGGGCCCGTCTGCGATCGCGTTCGTCAAGGGCGACGTGGTCGAGGCCGCGAAGGGTCTGCGGGACTTCGCCAAGGCCAATCCCCTGTTGGTGATCAAGGGTGGCGTCATCGACGGCAAGTCGATGAGCTCCGAAGAGATCGCCAAGCTTGCCGACCTTGAGTCCCGCGAGGTGCTCCTCGCGAAGCTGGCCGGCGCGATGAAGGCGAAGATGGCGCACGCCGCCGCCGTGTTCAACGCGCTGCCCGTCAACATGGCTCAGCTCGCCGAGGCCCTGCGCGTCAAGCGCGCCGAGGCCGAGGGCGGCTCGGCTCCCGCCGACGAGGCGGGCGCGGGGGAGAGCGCATCGGAAGGCTGACCCTTGAGGCCGCGCACCCATGTGCGCGATCGACGGGCGAGGCCACGCGGTCCCAATAACTTTAGGCATTACCTGTAACGGAGGAACCACCACCATGGCGAAGCTCAGCACCGACGAGCTGCTCGACACCTTCAAGGAGATGACCCTCCTTGAGCTCTCCGAGTTCGTGAAGCTGTTCGAGGAGACCTTCGACGTCAAGGCCGCCGCTCCCGTGGCCGTCGCCGCCGCCCCCGCGGGTGGCGGTGCCGCCGCCGTCGAGGAGGAGGAGCAGGACGAGTTCGACGTCATCCTCGAGGCCGCCGGCGAGAAGAAGATCCAGGTCATCAAGGAGGTTCGTACCCTGACGAGCCTCGGCCTCAAGGAGGCCAAGGACCTGGTCGACGGCGCGCCGAAGCCGCTGCTGGAGAAGGTCAACAAGGAGGCCGCGGCCAAGGCCAAGGCCGCCCTTGAGGCCGCCGGCGCCACCGTCACCGTCAAGTGACGCGTCGCACCCACTGATTCATGTCGCCCGGCCGGGCGGCGGGATTCGACGACGGGTGGTCCCCTGCACGGGGGGCCACCCGTCGTCGTTGTCCGGGGCCCGCACAGGGGCCGGTGCGGGGGACACGCCCCAAGAGGGCCTCAGGCCCGTACATCGCCCTGTACGGGAGTCCGCCGACCCGGATGGGAGTGGGGGGCGGCGGGACGGGCCCAGGGGGCCGGTGCTTGGCCATGGGGCCCGCGCCAGGGTGGCGCCGTCCGTGCGGGTGCTCCGCCGGTGGGGGAGTCCGTCGTTCGGCCGGGATCGGCTTCTCCGTACGCGATGACGTTCGAATTTCCAGGTGTCGGGTGATTCCCCGAACAGTGCAATACCACCTGATGAAGTCACCCGGAGGCGGGGGCGAACTCGCTTCGGGGAAGTGGATTCGCACCGCACAGATCCCACCCGGCTTTTCCGACGGCCTGCGGCGGCGCTGAATCGGGACGACTCCGGTGATGGCCATTGCGCGGCCCCACGTGTGTGGGCTTCGCGGCCGGACCGTTCGGTCGCGCCGGTGAAACACCGTCGCCCGCCCGCGTGCCCAGGTCGGTCACCGGCCGTGACGGACGAGGGGTTCTCGCAGCTTGTCACGGCTCTCACCGGGCTTGTCCCGGGCTCGCCGATGCTCGGGCCCCGTCCGCCCGGGCGACCCGGGTGTCGCCGGGCCCGGGGTCCGTCGAATCGGTTCGGACGGTCGGCGCTTTTCCCGGATTTCGATATTCGCATCCAGCGGATTTCGATCCGGATGGCCGGGCCGATGTCACGAGGATTGTCATTCGAGGCGGGTCGCGCCGAGCAATTCATCGTGTATGCGGAATCGGTGTACGGTTCAGCCTTCCGCGTCTGGAAAACAGCGTGGGTTCTCTGGCACCGTTCTAGATGGCGGCCTGCGTGGCGGTGTTACGCCGACGACCGCCATCGGACGCGATGGGAGAGAGCGCAGGGAAATGAATCCTTATGAGCCCGTTCATCCTTTAAGGAATCCACGCGCGATCGTCTTGATCGTGCTCGGTTCCCTCCTCGCGGTGCTGACGGCGGCCGTCGTCTTGGTCGGGTTGGCGCTGAACCGGGCCAAGGCCACCGAGACCGAGCGCGCCTTGGTCGTCCAGGCCGCGGGACGGCACGCGGTCGACCTGCTGAGCATCGACTATCGGACGGTGGATCGGGACATCGAGCGGATACTTCGGTCGTCCACCGGCGGTGCCCGGCAGGAGTACGGCGACAAGGCCTTCAAGGAGACCATCCTCAAGAACAAGGCCATCGAAACCGGGCTCCTTCGCGCCTCCGGTCTCGTCTCGTTCGACGGCGACGCCGCGGAGGTGCTGGTCGTCGCGGACGCCACGATCCGCTGGCAGGGTCAGAAGGTGAAATCGGAGGACCGGCTCTACCGCTGGCGCATGCAGGTCGTCAAAGTCGGGGACCGCTGGCTGGTCGCGAAGTCGGTGGACGTCGGGTGGTGATCGGGGTGTGGCTCTGGGCGGCCGTCCGCCGCACGCTGACCTTCAGGCGCGCCCTCGCCCTGATGGTCGCGGCCATTGTGGGCCTGGCGGCCTGGGCCGTGCTCATGTACCGGGATCTCCAGTGGATTCAGAGCGGACGCGTCGCCGGTGAGGCGGCACTCGACGCGGCCCGTTCCTACGTCCCGGACCTGCTCTCCTACCGCTACACCTCCATCGAGGCCGACCTGGCCCGGGCCAGGGGGCACACCACCGGCGACCTCGCGGTCGAGCACCGCAAGCTGCAGTCGGTGCTCGTTCCGGAGGCGAAGAAGACCAAGGCGAGCGTGCGGGTCACGGTGGCGGGCGCCGCCGTCGAGCGGGCCGGGCCCGAGCTGGTCGACGTGCTCGTCTTCATCAACCAGCAGACCGAGAAGATCATGGAAGGGGACACGCGGCCGACGTGGCAGCGGACCTTGAACCGGGTACGGGTCACCATGGTCAAGGTCGGGGATCGCTGGCTCGCCGCCAACATGGACGCCCTCCTCGGCGGCGGCCCGGTGTCCAGCCAGTGAGCCAAGCGCTTGCTGGAACCAATCGGCGAGCCGAGCGGCGAAGGGCCCGCTGAGCAGCAAAAAGGGGCGTGTTATTAAATTGTTAGCAAAGACTAGGGTTACGGATGTCCCCCTTGGGGGAACTTCCTGACTCGTCAGCGTCGATCGTCGGCAAGGGTTTCTCCTGTTTTTGTAGTGGCGTGTGAGTCGGACCGGGTCGTAGGCAGCGGCGACCCCCGGCGCGCCGCGAAGCGGCAACAGAAGAAAAACCCAGCTTGTCGGCCATCGGTTAGTCGAAATGTCGGCCCTCGGGCTTGACGTTTCCGCCAGGACGAGCGATGCTGCGGGCAATGTGGAGCGCATAGTGGGGACTGACTTGAGAGTAGTGGGCCATTCGGCTACACTGCCCCTTTGCGCTGCCCTTTGACGACCCATGATCGTGTACGTGTGCTCCGCTGGTCGAAACCGTCGTGTTTTCACTGGTTGGGTATCCCGTGTGTTCCGGGTCGTCTGGCGTGCGTGTAGTCAGTCCGCCGCGAGCCCTCGGAAGGACATCTGTTGGCAGCCTCGCGCAACGCCTCCGCCGTACCCGCCGGTCCCCGTCGTGTCTCTTTCGCACGCATCACGGAGCCGCTCGAAGTTCCTGATCTTCTTGCCCTGCAGACCCAATCGTTCGACTGGTTGCTGGGAAACGAGAAGTGGAAGGGACGGGTTGACGCGGCTCGTCAGGCCGGGCGCAAGGACGTCCCGGCCCAATCCGGCCTCGAGGAGATCTTCGAGGAGATCAGTCCCATCGAGGACTTCTCCGGGACGATGTCGCTGTCGTTCCGCGACCACCGGTTCGAGCCGCCCAAGTACTCCGTCGAGGAGTGCAAAGACAAGGACATGACCTTCTCCGCCCCGATGTTCGTCACGGCGGAGTTCATCAATAACACCACGGGTGAGATCAAGAGCCAGACGGTGTTCATGGGCGACTTCCCGCTCATGACCCCGAAGGGCACCTTCATCATCAACGGCACCGAGCGTGTCGTGGTCTCGCAGCTCGTTCGTTCCCCCGGCGTCTACTTCGACCGGTCGATCGACAAGACCTCCGACAAGGATCTCTTCAACTGCAAGGTGATCCCGTCGCGGGGCGCCTGGCTTGAGTTCGAGATCGACAAGCGCGACAGCGTAGGTGTCCGCATCGACCGCAAGCGCAAGCAGGGCGTGACCGTCCTCCTCAAGGCGCTCGGCTGGGACGACGCGAGGATTCTGGAGCGGTTCGGCCAGTACGAGTCCATGCGGGCCACGCTGGAGAAGGACCACACCTCCGGCCAGGACGACGCGCTGCTCGACATCTACCGCAAGCTCCGCCCGGGCGAGCCGCCGACCAGGGAGTCGGCGCAGACCCTGCTGGAGAACCTCTACTTCAACCCCAAGCGGTACGACCTGGCCAAGGTCGGTCGTTACAAGATCAACAAAAAGCTCGGGGTCGACGCAGACATCAACCAGGGCACGCTCACCGAGGACGACGTCGTCGCCACGATCGAGTACATCGTCCGGCTGCACGCCGGCGAGTATGAGATGCCGGGTGCCAACGGGCCGGTCGTCGTCGAGACCGACGACATCGACCACTTCGGCAACCGTCGTCTGCGCACGGTCGGCGAGCTGATCCAGAACCAGGTCCGCCTGGGCCTGGCCCGGATGGAGCGGGTGGTCCGCGAGCGGATGACCACGCAGGACGTCGAGGCGATCACGCCGCAGACCCTGATCAACATCCGGCCGGTCGTCGCCTCCATCCGCGAGTTCTTCGGCACCTCCCAGCTCTCGCAGTTCATGGACCAGACCAACCCGCTGGCCGGCCTGACGCACAAGCGGCGTCTGTCCGCGCTCGGCCCCGGTGGTCTGTCCCGTGAGCGGGCGGGCTTCGAGGTCCGTGACGTGCACCCGTCCCACTACGGCCGGATGTGCCCGATCGAGACGCCGGAAGGGCCGAACATCGGTCTGATCGGTTCGCTCTCCTCCTACGGCCGGGTCAACTCCTTCGGGTTCGTCGAGACGCCGTACCGCAAGGTGGTCAACGGCATCGTGAGCGACCAGATCGACTACCTGACCGCCGACGAGGAAGACCGTCACGTCATCGCGCAGGCGAACACGCCGCTGGCGACCGACGGTTCCTTCGCCGAGTCGCGGGTCCTGGTCCGCCGTAAGGGCGGCGAGATGGAGCTCATCCGTCCCGACGAGGTCGACTACATGGACGTGTCGCCGCGCCAGATGGTGTCGGTGGCCACGGCCATGATCCCCTTCCTGGAGCACGACGACGCCAACCGCGCGCTCATGGGCTCGAACATGCAGCGGCAGTCCGTGCCTCTGCTCAAGAGCGACTCCCCGCTCGTCGGGACCGGCATGGAGTACCGTGCCGCGACCGACGCCGGAGACGTCATCAACGCGGAGAAGGCCGGTGTGGTCGAGGAGGTCTCGGCCGACTACATCACCGTGATGAACGACGACGGCACCCGCACCACCTATCGTGTCGCCAAGTTCAAACGATCCAACCAGGGCACCTGCTTCAACCAGAAGCCGATCGTCGCCGAGGGCGACCGGATCGAGGTCGGCCAGGTCATCGCCGACGGCCCGTGCACCGACCAGGGCGAGATGGCCCTCGGCAAGAACCTCCTGGTGGCGTTCATGCCGTGGGAGGGCCACAACTACGAGGACGCGATCATCCTGTCCCAGCGGCTGGTCCAGGACGACGTCCTCTCCTCGATCCACATCGAGGAGCACGAGGTCGACGCCCGCGACACCAAGCTGGGCCCCGAGGAGATCACCCGCGACATCCCGAACGTCTCCGAGGAGGTCCTGGCGGACCTGGACGAGCGCGGGATCATCCGGATCGGCGCCGAGGTCGTCCCCGGGGACATCCTGGTCGGCAAGGTCACCCCCAAGGGCGAGACCGAGCTGACGCCGGAGGAGCGGCTGCTGCGCGCGATCTTCGGGGAGAAGGCCCGCGAAGTCCGCGACACCTCCCTGAAGGTGCCGCACGGTGAGATGGGCAAGGTCATCGGGGTCCGCGTGTTCAGCCGGGACGAGGGCGACGAGCTCCCGCCGGGTGTGAACGAGCTGGTCCGGGTGTACGTGGCCCAGAAGCGGAAGATCACTGACGGCGACAAGCTGGCCGGTCGGCACGGCAACAAGGGCGTCATCTCCAAGATCCTCCCGGTCGAGGACATGCCGTTCCTGGAGGACGGCACCCCGGTCGACATCATCCTCAACCCCCTCGGTGTGCCCGGCCGGATGAACGTCGGCCAGGTGCTGGAGACCCACCTCGGGTGGGTGGCCGCACGAGGGTGGGACGTCTCGGGGATCGAGGAAGCCTGGGCACAGCGCCTGGTGGAGGTGGGGGCCGAGCGGGCCGACGCGTTCACCAACGTGGCGACCCCGGTGTTCGACGGCGCCCGCGAGGAGGAGATCACCGGTCTGCTCGGGAGCACCCTGCCCAACCAGGACGGTGACCGTCTGGTCGGCGTCAACGGAAAGGCCAAGCTGTTCGACGGACGCTCGGGCGAACCGTTCAAGGACCCGATCTCGGTCGGCTACATCTACATTCTCAAGCTGCTTCACCTCGTCGACGACAAGATCCACGCGCGGTCGACGGGTCCGTACTCCATGATCACTCAGCAGCCGCTTGGCGGTAAGGCGCAGTTCGGTGGTCAGCGCTTCGGTGAGATGGAGGTGTGGGCCCTTGAGGCGTACGGCGCCGCCTACGCACTTCAGGAGCTCCTCACCATCAAGTCTGACGACGTGCTGGGCCGAGTGAAGGTCTACGAAGCCATCGTCAAGGGCGAGAACATCCCCGAGCCGGGCATCCCTGAATCCTTCAAGGTGCTCATCAAGGAGATGCAGTCGCTCTGCCTCAACGTCGAGGTGCTCTCCAGCGACGGCATGTCCATCGAGATGCGTGACACCGACGAGGACGTGTTTCGCGCGGCGGAAGAGCTCGGCATCGACCTGTCCCGGCGTGAGCCGAGCAGTGTCGAAGAGGTCTGATTCTTTAGCGAGGGGATAACAAGTGCTCGACGTCAACTTCTTCGACGAGCTTCGGATCGGCCTCGCGACCGCCGACGACATCCGTCAGTGGTCCCATGGCGAGGTGAAGAAGCCGGAGACGATCAACTATCGGACCCTGAAGCCGGAAAAGGACGGGCTCTTCTGCGAGAAGATCTTCGGTCCCACCCGGGACTGGGAGTGCTACTGCGGTAAGTACAAGCGCGTCCGCTTCAAGGGCATCATATGTGAGCGCTGTGGCGTCGAGGTGACTCGCGCCAAGGTGCGTCGTGAGCGGATGGGGCACATCGAGCTGGCCGCTCCGGTCACCCACATCTGGTACTTCAAGGGCGTTCCGTCGCGCTTGGGCTACCTCCTCGACCTGGCCCCGAAGGACCTGGAGAAGGTCATCTACTTCGCGGCCTACATGATCACGTATGTCGACGCCGAGACGCGTGACCGGGACCTGCCGTCCCTGGAGGCCAAGATCTCCGTGGAGCGGCAGCACATCGAGCAGCGCCGCGACGCCGACATCGAGGTCCGCCAGAAGAAGCTCGAGTCCGACCTGGGCGAGCTGGAGCAGCAGGGGGCCAAGGGCGACCAGCGCCGCAAGGTCCGTGAGGGCGCCGAGCGGGAGATGCGTCAGCTGCGCGACCGCGCCCAGCGGGAGCTCGACCGGCTCGAAGAGGTGTGGAGCCGCTTCAAGAACCTGAAGGTCCAGGACCTGGAGGGCGACGAGCTGCTCTACCGCGAGATGCGGGACCGGTTCGGCCGCTACTTCCGCGGTGGCATGGGTGCCCAGGCCATCCAGGAGCGGCTGGTCTCCTTCGACCTCGCCGCCGAGTCGGAGAACCTGCGGGAGACCATCCGCAGCGGCAAGGGGCAGAAGAAGGCCCGTGCTCTCAAGCGGCTCAAGGTCGTGTCCGCGTTCCTCAACACCCGGAACTCGCCCAACGGCATGGTTCTCGACTGCATCCCGGTGATCCCGCCGGACCTGCGGCCGATGGTCCAGCTGGACGGTGGCCGGTTCGCCACGAGTGACCTGAACGACCTCTACCGGCGTGTGATCAACCGGAACAACCGCCTCAAGCGGCTGCTCGACCTCGGCGCGCCCGAGATCATCGTCAACAACGAGAAGCGGATGCTCCAGGAGGCCGTCGACGCGCTGTTCGACAACGGCCGTCGTGGTCGTCCGGTCACCGGTCCGGGCAACCGTCCGCTCAAGTCGCTGTCGGACATGCTCAAAGGTAAGCAGGGCCGGTTCCGCCAGAACCTGCTCGGCAAGCGTGTGGACTACTCCGGGCGATCGGTCATCGTGGTGGGCCCGCAGCTCAAGCTCCACCAGTGCGGCCTTCCGAAGCAGATGGCGCTGGAGCTGTTCAAGCCGTTCGTCATGAAGCGGCTGGTCGACCTGAACCACGCGCAGAACATCAAGAGCGCCAAGCGGATGGTCGAGCGGGCCCGTGCGGTCGTGTGGGACGTCCTCGAAGAGGTCATCACCGAGCACCCGGTGCTGCTCAACCGTGCGCCGACCCTGCACCGCCTGGGTATCCAGGCGTTCGAGCCGCAGCTGGTCGAGGGCAAGGCCATCCAGATCCACCCGCTCGTCTGCACCGCGTTCAACGCGGACTTCGACGGTGACCAGATGGCCGTCCACCTGCCGCTCTCGGCGGAGGCCCAGGCCGAGTCGCGCATCCTGATGCTGTCGACCAACAACATCTTGAAGCCGGCGGACGGCAAGCCGGTGACGATGCCCACGCAGGACATGGTCATCGGGCTGTACTGGCTGACCACGTTGAAGGAGGGCGTGACCGGTGAGGGCCGGGTCTTCGGATCCATCCCCGAGGCGATCATGGCCTTCGACCGTCGTGAGCTCGACCCGCAGGCCAAGATCGAGGTACGGCTGAAGGACTCGCCGCCGCCCCGGGGCTGGATCGCGCCGGACGGCTACGAGCCCGGGGACAGCTACCGGCTGGAGACCACCCTCGGTCGCTGCCTGTTCAACGAGACGCTCCCCGCCGACTACCCGTTCGTCAACTACGCGGTGAGCAAGAAGCAGCTCTCGCTGATCGTGAACGAGCTGGCGGAGACCTACCCGAAGGTCCAGGTGGCCACGGCCCTCGACGCGCTCAAGGACGCGGGCTTCCACTGGGCGACCCGGGCCGGTGTCACGATCTCGATCGAGGACGTCGTCGCGCCGCCGAACAAGGCGGAGATCCTGGCGGCCTACGAGAAGCGGGCCGACAAGGTCCAGCGCGAGTACGAGCGTGGTCTGATCACCGACGACGAGCGCCGTCAGGAGCTCATCGAGATCTGGACCCACGCGACCGCCGACGTCGCCAGGGACATGGAGGAGGCGTTCCCCGCGACCAACTCCGTCTGGATGATGGTCAACTCGGGTGCGCGTGGTAACCCCATGCAGGTCCGCCAGATCGCGGGTATGCGTGGTCTGGTGTCCAACACCAAGGGCGAGACCATCCCCCGTCCGATCAAGTCCTCGTTCCGCGAGGGTCTGTCGGTGCTGGAGTACTTCATCTCCACGCACGGTCAGCGGAAGGGTCTGGCCGACACCGCCCTGCGGACCGCCGACTCGGGTTACCTGACCCGTCGTCTGGTGGACGTCGCCCAGGACGTCATCGTCCGGGAGATCGACTGTCAGACGGACCGGACGGTCACCCTGCACGTGGGCGAGATCGACCACGAGGGCAAGCTGGTCAAGGCGCAGAACGCCGAGAGCAATGTGCACGGCCGCATCGTGGCCGAGGACATCGAGGTGGACGGCAAGGTCGTCGTCACCCGGGGCACCGACATCACCGACCAGGTGGTGACGACCCTGGTGGACCTGGGGATCTCCGACGTCCGGACCCGCAGCACCCTGGTGTGCGAGGCCAAGATCGGCGTCTGCGCCACCTGCTACGGCCGTTCGCTCGCGACCGGCAAGCTGGTCGACGTCGGTGAGGCGGTCGGCATCATCGCCGCCCAGTCGATCGGTGAGCCGGGGACCCAGCTGACGATGCGGACCTTCCACACCGGTGGTGTGGCGGGTACCGACATCACCCACGGTCTGCCCCGTGTCCAGGAGCTGTTCGAGGCGCGTGTGCCCAAGGGCGTCGCCCCGATCAGCGAGGTCGAGGGCCGGGTCCGGGTGGACGAGACCGACAAGTCCCGGAAGATCATCATCACTCCGGACGACGGTTCGGAGGAGGTCGCCTACCCGGTTTCCATGCGGTCGCGCCTGAAGATCGGCGACGGGGACCGCGTGGTGGTCGGCCAGCAGCTGATCGCCGGTGCCGTCAACCCGAACGAGGTGCTCCGCATCCTCGGTCCGCGGGCGGTTCAGCTCCACCTCGTCGCCGAGGTTCAGGAGGTCTACCGCTCTCAGGGTGTGTCGATCCACGACAAGCACATTGAGATCATCGTCCGGCAGATGCTCAAGCGCGTGAACGTTCTGGAGTCGGGCGACACCAGCCTGCTCCCGGGCGAGCTCGTCGAGCGTCCGCGGTTCGAGAACGTCAACCGTGCCTGTGTCGCCGAGGGTGGCAGCCCTGCGGCCGGTCGTCCGGTCCTCATGGGTATCACCAAGGCGTCGCTGGCCACCGAGTCCTGGCTCTCCGCGGCCTCCTTCCAGGAGACGACGCGAGTCCTGACAGACGCGGCGATTCACGCCAAGTCGGACCCGCTGCTCGGCCTGAAGGAGAACGTGATCATCGGAAAGCTCATCCCGGCCGGTACCGGTATGCCGCAGTACCGCAACATCCGGGTGGAGCCCACCGAGGAGGCGCGGGCGGCCATGTACACGGTCGGCGGCTACGACGGGACGACCGACTACACCTTCGGCACCGGTACGGGCGAAGCCGTGCCGCTGGAGGAGTACGACTTCGGGCAGTACGGCCGCTGACGCTCCGCCGGATTCGCACCCCCGGGTGAGTCGCCCGGAGGCCGCCGGTCGGCCGCGAGGTTCGCGGAAGGGCGCTTGGACCTGACCTCAGGTCCAAGCGCCCTTCACCTTTTATGCAGCGAATTCGGGATGCTTACATGTACGGGTATTGCGATAACAATTACGGATTGCGAATCACTCGGAGCACGGTCGGCTGATTGGACATTGCACGAAGTAGGGTAGATCTCATCAAGAAAGGCGCAATATCCCGACAAGTCGAGGGTATGAGCGGCGTAGGCGCGTGTTGTCGAGGTTGCCGAGGACCTATTGGATACGCGCAAGGAGATTGAATGACTACACAGAGTGGTGGAGGCGAAGCGTTCCCCGAGTCACCGAAGCGGGGGACCGATCCCACTGACTCCCCGGACAGCCGCCGAAGTACCCCGCAGGACGCCGTTGCGACATGGAGCCGGGTACGGGCGGAGCCGGCCTCGCCTGACGAGCCGGAATCGGAGGAGATGGACAACCTCGGCATATCGCGCTGGCCGACCCAGTCCTTCGCCACGCAACCCGGAGTCCAGGCCGCCGGAGTCGACGACGGCGAACTGACGATCTCCCTCGGCAGCCTCCCCGCCGGCATCGACCGGGAAGGCCGCATCCTCCACGACGTGCCGGTCGCCGGACCGTCGCTGAAATCCGGCGATTCGGAGTCTGCGGCGGGGCTGGCGGGCCAGGCACCGTCTGGACCGGTCCCGACGGGTTCCCCGCCCGCGCCTCCGACGCCGATGGCGCCGCCTGGGGCTCCGGCGACGGCACCCCCGAACCCCGCTCCGCCGGGTTCCGGGTCGTGGCCGGCGCAGCCCGTAACGGCTCCGTCGGGGTCGACGCCCCCCGGTTCGGCGGGCGGCCACGGGCATCCCGGAGCTGCGGAAACCGGTGGAGCGGGTCGGCCGATGGGGTCGTGGCCCGGTCAGCCTGCCGTTCCCGGGGGGACGTACGTTCCGCAGGGTCCGGCGGGGCCGGTTCCGCCCGGCCCCGGGATGGCTGCGCCGGAGCCTTCTGCCGCAGGTCAGGGATGGCCTGCTCCCCCTTCCGCGGGGTCGTGGCCGGGTCAGCCTGTGGTGGTTCCGGGGGGGACTCAGGGTCCGGCGGGGCCGGTTCCGTCCGGCCCCGGGATGGCTGCGCCGGAGCCTCCTGCCGCAGGTCAGGGATGGCCCGCTCCCCCTTCCGCGGGTTCGTGGCCCGCCCGGCCGGTGGCGCCTCCCCCCGGCCCCGTGCCTCCCGGTTACGCAGGTGGGCACATCTGGTCAGGATCTGAGGGAACCGGTTCGTCCGCGGGTTCGTGGCCCGCGCACCCGGTGTCGGCGCCCGCGCCCGGGTCCGTTCCGCACGGTGGCGGGTCGTGGCCCGCGCACCCCGTGTCAGCGGCGGCGCCTGAGTCGGTTCCGCCGGGTTCGGGGTCGTGGCCCGCCCATCCGGTGGCGGCTTCCCCGAGCCTGGGTTCGTGGCCCGCGCAGCCCGTACCGATGCCTCCACCAGGGGCTGCTCCCCATCCCGGGGATTCGGGGGCGGGGCGGGTACGGCCGGTTTGGGAGAACTCCCCGGAGGGGACGTCGTCTTCGCCCGGTGCCTATCCACGGCCCGCAAGCCACCCCGCCGGAGTCGACCCGGATCTGAGTCAGACCGTCGACTTGCGGGATCACGGGTACGGTGAGGACGGTTGGGCCATTCTGCCCGTGGCTGAGGCTCCGCCGGAGGATCAGACGTCGTGGACTCCCGGTCCGGTCGCCGACGGGCGGCCGCCTGCGCCGGGTGGAATTGCGGCGGGGCAGGCGTGGGGGCCGGGTTCCAATGGGTTTGTCCAGGGGCCGGCGTCCTATCCGGCTCCGGCGATGCCTTATCCGGGGGCCGCACAGCCGGGTTGGGCCGCCACTCCGACGGGTTTGCCCGGCGGGTGGGGCACTCCGGGGCAGGAGCTGGAAGCCCGTGGCCGGAAGGCGTTGATCTGGAGCATCGCCGGGTTCGCCCTGCTACCTGCATTCTTGGTGGGGTTCGTCCTAGCCGTAGTCGGTGTTATCAAGGCGCATCACGTGAACGCGGAGTCGCCGGTGCCGGTGGGAAGCGCCAAGGCCGCATCGGTCATCGGCTACGCGGCGATGCTGCTGGCCCCGATCGCCGTCATCGTGACCGTCGTCCTGCTGATCGTCTGACCGTTCGGTTCCGGTGCGATCGTTGTGGAGCATGGGCTGCGGGAGCGCAACGGTCGCCGGAACGCGGCTTTGGTTATGCCGCGGCCATCGCCTTGTGAAGCTTTCGCCAATATCCGGCGGAGTGGTGGACCGGCGGGTCGATCACGACGGGGAAGGGTGGGAGCCCGCAGGGCCGCCGACGCACCGCGAATCTAAGATCGGGTAGAGTTGATCACGAGGGATCTGTCCACATAAGCCCGATAAGCGGGCGAGCCGGCGGCGGGAAAGTTGCCGTTTCATGCTCGGTTGAGTGGTGATCCGGCTGTACACTCGTCGCAGAGCCTGATAACAGGACTATGGTGCGAGTTGCGATCGCCCATTGTGGCGGTTGCCATTCTGCCACTTTGACGTGGCGCAATGGGGTAGGTAGTCTATCCCTTCGTGCCTGTGAGTTCACGGGCTCGCTTGCGTGCGCTCTGAAGCCGACTGTGGGTACGTCGGCGGGGGGCGTGGCGCTCTCTCCCACTGGGTCTCCGGGTCTGGACCGGGTTGCTCGCGGCTGGTGTTGAAACCGGGTGCGACACGCCCGACCACGGGGGTCGGCCGAGAGGGAAAACAGGCAGGTCAGACACCGGCGGACCTGCCGAAAGCACCACCTCATCGATAACCGGCTATGCAAGACAGGAGACGCGGTGCCCACGATCCAACAGCTCGTCCGCAAGGGCCGCCAGGAGAAGGTCAGCAAGACCAAGACTCCGGCGCTCAAGGGGAACCCGCAGCGCCGCGGGGTTTGCACACGCGTCTACACGACAACCCCGAAGAAGCCGAACTCCGCGCTCCGTAAGGTCGCCCGTGTGCGCCTCACCAACGGAATCGAGATCACGGCTTACATCCCCGGGGTGGGGCACAACCTCCAGGAGCACTCGATGGTGCTCGTGCGTGGCGGTCGTGTGAAGGACCTGCCCGGCGTGCGGTACAAGATCATTCGCGGCTCGCTCGACACCCAGGGCGTCCGCAACCGCAAGCAGGCCCGCAGCCGCTACGGCGCGAAGAAGGAGAAGAGCTGAAATGCCGCGTAAGGGCTCGCCCGGTCGCCGCCAGCTGATCACCGACCCGGTGTACGGCTCGCCGCTGGTGACCGCGCTCATCAACAAGGTCCTGCTGAGCGGCAAGCGCTCGCTTGCCCAGTCGATCGTGTACAACGCGCTCGAAGGCTGCAAGGAGAAGACCGGCAACGACCCGGTCGTCACCCTCAAGCGGGCGCTCGACAACGTGAAGCCGACCCTTGAGGTGCGCAGCCGCCGTGTCGGTGGCGCCACCTATCAGGTGCCGGTGGAGGTGCGCGCCTCGCGCAGCACCACCCTCGCGCTCCGCTGGCTCGTGCAGTACTCCCGGGCCCGGCGCGAGAAGACCATGACCGAGCGGCTCATGAACGAGCTGCTCGACGCGAGCAACGGACTCGGGGCCAGCGTCAAGCGGCGCGAGGACACCCACAAGATGGCCGAGTCCAACAAGGCCTTCGCCCACTACCGCTGGTAACCCCGGCGAAGACGACGAGACGACGAGGACGCGAGAGAAGTGGCCACCATGACCGCTCTTGACCTGGCCAAGGTCCGAAACATCGGGATCATGGCTCATATCGACGCGGGCAAGACCACGACGACTGAGCGCATCCTGTTCTACACCGGGATCAACTACAAGATCGGTGAGGTCCACGAGGGCGCTGCCACGATGGACTGGATGGAGCAGGAGCAGGAGCGCGGCATCACCATCACCTCCGCCGCGACCACCTGCAGCTGGCTTGATCACACGATCAACATCATCGACACGCCCGGCCACGTTGACTTCACCGTCGAGGTGGAGCGTTCGCTCCGCGTCCTCGACGGCGCCGTGGCCGTGTTCGACGCCGTCGCCGGTGTCGAGCCGCAGTCGGAGACCGTGTGGCGCCAGGCTGACCGGTACGACGTGCCGCGCATCTGCTTCGTGAACAAGATGGACCGTGTCGGTGCGGAGTTCCACCGCTGCGTCGACATGATCGTGTCGCGCCTGGGCGCGACGCCCCTGGTCATTCAGCTCCCGTGGGGTGTGGAGTCCGACTTCAAAGGCGTCATCGACCTGGTCAAGATGAAGGGCCTGCTCTGGAGCGCCGAGGCGGCCAAGGGCGAGATGTACGACATCGTCGACATCCCGGCCGACCACGCCGAGGCCGCCCGTGAGTGGCGCGACAAGCTGATCGAGGGCATCTCCGAGAACGACGAGCAGATGATGGAGCTGTTCCTGGAGGGGCAGGAGCCCACCGAGGAGCAGCTCATCGCGGCGATCCGCCGGGCGACGCTCTCCAGCGCGGTCAACCCCGTGCTGTGCGGCACCGCCTTCAAGAACAAGGGCGTTCAGCCCCTGCTCGACGCGATCGTCGCCTACCTCCCCGCTCCGACCGACATCCCGGCCTTCAAGGGCCACGCGGTCGGCAACGAGGAGGAGGTCATCGAGCGGCACGCGGACCCGAACGAGCCCTTCTCGGCGCTGGCGTTCAAGATCATGAGCGACAAGCACCTGGGCAAGCTCACCTACATCCGGATCTACTCCGGCTCGCTCGACACCGGTACCGGTGTCATCAACTCCACCAAGGGGAAGAAGGAGCGGATCGGCAAGATCTACCAGATGCACGCGAACAAGCGCGAGGAGCGGTCGAACGCCGTGGCCGGCGCGATTGTCGCGGTGATGGGGCTCAAGGACACCACCACCGGTGACACCCTGAGCGACCCCGGCCATCAGGTGATCCTGGAGTCCATGAACTTCCCGGCACCGGTCATCCAGGTGGCGATCGAGCCCAAGACCAAGGCCGACCAGGAGAAGCTGGGCGTCGCGATCCAGCGGCTCGCCGAGGAGGACCCGTCCTTCCAGGTGCGCCGGGACGACGAGACCGCCCAGACCGTCATCTCCGGAATGGGGGAGCTCCACCTGGAGATCCTCGTGGACCGGATGCGCCGCGAGTTCAACGTCGAGGCGAACGTCGGTCGTCCCCAGGTCGCCTACCGCGAGACCATCCGCCGCAAGGTGGAGAAGGTCGAGTACACGCACAAGAAGCAGACCGGTGGTTCCGGTCAGTTCGCGCGCGTGATCATCGACCTGGAGCCGCTCGGCGAGGGCAACGACGGGTACGAGTTCGTCAACAAGGTCTCCGGCGGCCGTATCCCGAGGGAGTACATCCCCTCCGTGGACGCCGGTTCCCAGGAGGCCGCGGAGTTCGGCGTGCTCGCCGGCTACCCGATGGTCGGTGTGAAGGTCACTCTTCGGGACGGGGCCTTCCACGAGGTCGACTCCTCCGAGATGGCCTTCAAGATCGCTGGCTCGATGGCCTTCAAGGAGGCCGCGCGCAAAGCCGACGCCGTGATCCTCGAACCGATGATGGCCGTCGAGGTCATCACGCCCGAGGACTACATGGGAGACGTCATCGGTGACCTCAACAGTCGCCGCGGGCAGATCCAGCGAATGGATGACCGCTCCGGCGCCAAGGTCATCAACTCCCTTGTTCCTCTGTCGGAGATGTTCGGCTACGTCAACGAGCTGCGCAGCAAGACACAGGGCAGGGCCGTTTACACAATGCAGTTCGACTCCTACGCGGAGGTGCCCCCGGGCATCGCCAAGGAGATCGTCGCGAAGGTGCGAGGCGAATAGTCTTCGAGTCCCTGTCCCGGGCGCCATGGTGATCGTCGCCCGGGACACCACGGGGGCCACGAAGGCGAGGAGCCTCGGAAAGGATCCCCGGCCGGTGAGGCCGGGGAACCGGTGCCCGAGTGAATAGACGAAAGTCCAGTCAGAAATCTCTAAGGAGAGAGAGCAGTGGGTAAGGCCAAGTTCGAGCGGATCAAGCCGCACATGAACATCGGCACCATTGGGCACATCGACCACGGCAAGACCACTCTGACCGCGGCGATCACCAAGGTGCTTCACGACCGTCACCCTGACCTCAACAAGGCGACCCCGTTCGACCAGATCGACAAGGCGCCCGAGGAGAAGGCCCGTGGCATAACCATCTCCATCGCGCACGTCGAGTACCAGACCGAGAAGCGTCACTACGCTCATGTCGACTGCCCCGGCCACGCCGACTACGTCAAGAACATGATCACCGGTGCCGCTCAGATGGACGGTGCGATCCTGGTCGTCGCCGCCACCGACGGTCCGATGCCGCAGACCAAGGAGCACGTGCTCCTGGCCCGTCAGGTCGGCGTGCCGTACATCGTGGTCGCTCTGAACAAGGCCGACATGGTGGACGACGAGGAGATCCTGGAGCTCGTCGAGCTCGAGGTTCGCGAGCTGCTCTCCGCTCAGGAGTTCCCCGGCGACGACCTGCCGGTCGTCCGGGTCTCCGCGCTCAAGGCCCTTGAGGGCGACGCCAAGTGGGCGGACTCCATCATCGAGCTGATGAACGCGGTCGACGAGAACATCCCCGAGCCTCCGCGTGACACCGAGCGGCCGTTCCTCATGCCGATCGAGGACGTCTTCTCCATCACCGGTCGCGGAACGGTCGTCACCGGCCGGATCGAGCGCGGGATCGTGAAGATCAACGAGACCGTCGACATCATCGGCATCAAGACCGAGAAGACCACCACCACCGTCACCAGCATCGAGATGTTCAACAAGATGCTGGACGAGGGGCACGCCGGCGACAACGCGGCGCTGCTCCTGCGTGGTATCAAGCGTGACCAGGTCGAGCGTGGCCAGTGTGTCATCAAGCCGGGCACCACGACCCCGCACACCGAGTTCCTGGCCCAGGTCTACATCCTGGCCAAGGACGAGGGCGGCCGCCACACGCCGTTCTTCAACAACTACCGGCCGCAGTTCTACTTCCGGACCACGGACGTGACCGGCGTTGTGACGCTGCCCGAGGGCACCGAGATGGTCATGCCCGGTGACAACACCGAGATGTCCGTCTCCCTGATCCAGCCGATCGCGATGGAGGACGGCCTCAAGTTCGCGATCCGCGAGGGTGGCCGCACCGTCGGCGCCGGCCGGGTCATCAAGATTGTGAAGTAGCGCGTATTCTCGGCGGCCGGACCGCCGAACCGGGCCCGTGAGACGGGCTCGGTCCACGGGCCGGCCGCCGTGACGCGCGACAGCTGTTGAGGGTGTACGGCTATCGCGAGCCGCTCCGGTGCGTACCGGGCGGCTGGCGCAAGCCGTACGACAATCTCAATAGAGCACGCGGTCGCCGACCGCATGGGGTTTGACAGGACAGGGAGTGTCCGGTGGGAGCCGGAGAACCCCCTACAGAGCAGCGAAGGACACCGAGGCCACCATGGCGGGACAGAAAATCCGCATCCGGCTCAAGGCCTATGACCACGAGGTCATCGACAGCTCGGCACGGAAGATCGTCGAGACCGTGACGCGTACCGGCGCCAAGGTCGCGGGCCCGGTGCCGCTGCCGACCGAGAAGAACGTGTACTGCGTCATCCGCTCGCCGCACAAGTACAAGGACAGCCGCGAGCACTTCGAGATGCGTACGCACAAGCGGTTGATTGACATCATCGATCCGACGCCGAAGACGGTCGACTCGCTCATGCGACTCGACCTGCCCGCCGGCGTTGACATTTCGATCAAGCTTTAAAGGGAACGCACTGACATGGCTAAGCAGATCAAGGGTGTTCTGGGCGAGAAGCTCGGCATGACCCAGGTCTTCGACCAGGACAACCGGATGGTGCCGGTCACGGTCGTCAAGGCCGGTCCGTGCGTGGTGACCCGGGTCCGGACCCCCGAGCGTGACGGTTACTCCGCCATCCAGCTGGGCTTCGGACAGGTCGACCCGCGCAAGGTCAACAAACCGCTCGGCGACTACCTGCGCAAGCACGGGATCACCCCGCGCCGCTACTTCGTCGAACTGCGCACCGATGACGCCTCCGAGTACACCATCGGCCAGGAGATCTCCGCCGATGTCTTCGAGGCCGGTCAGCACGTCGACGTGACGGGCAAGAGCAAGGGCAAGGGCACCGCGGGTGTCATGAAGCGCCACGGCTTCCGTGGCCTCGGCGCCTCGCACGGTACGCAGCGCAAGCACCGTTCCCCCGGCTCCATCGGTGGCTGCGCCACCCCCGGCCGCGTCTTCAAGGGCCTGCGCATGGCGGGACGGATGGGCAACGTCCGTACCACCGTGCAGAGTCTCAAGGTTCACGCCGTGGACGCCGAGAAGGGTCTCATCCTGATCAAGGGTGCGATCCCCGGTGCCGCCGGCAGCCTTGTCATGATCCGTAGCGCTGTCAAGAAGGGGGCGACGAAGTGAGCACCGTTATCGACGTGCTCGACGGCGCCGGTGCGAAGGCCGGCTCGGTTGAGCTGCCGGAGGACGTCTTCCAGGCCAAGGTCAACATTCCGTTGATCCACCAGGTCGTGGTGGCCCAGCAGGCGGCGAAGCGTCAGGGCACGCACAAGACCAAGACCCGTGGCGAAGTCCGCGGTGGCGGTAAGAAGCCGTACCGGCAGAAGGGCACCGGCCGGGCCCGTCAGGGTTCGACCCGTGCGCCGCAGTTCGCCGGCGGTGGCGTCGTGCACGGTCCCGTACCGCGGGACTACGAGCAGCGGACGCCCCGCAAGATGAAGGCCGCCGCCCTGCGCGGCGCCCTGTCGGACCGCGCCGGGCACGGTCGCGTGCACATCGTGACCGCCCTCGTCGAGGGTGAGACGCCCAAGACCAAGGCCGCGCTTGAGGCGCTGCGCCGGATCACCCAGGCCAGGCGGGTGCTGCTTGTCGTCGACGCCGACGACGAGCTCACCTGGCTGAGCCTGCGGAACGCAGCCGAGGTGCACCTGCTCGACGCCGGGCAGCTCAACACCTACGACGTGCTGTGCAGCGACGACGTCGTCTTCACGCAGGCGGCGTACGACCAGGTCGTGGCGCGGCTCTCCGCTAGCAAGGAGGAGGACGCGTGAGCAGGATCCCCGACCCGCGTGACGTCATCATCAAGCCGGTGGTCTCCGAGAAGAGCTACGGGCTGATCGACGAGCACAACAAGTACACCTTCCTGGTGCGCAAGGACGCCAACAAGACCCAGGTCAAGATCGCCATCGAGCAGATCTTCGGCGTCAAGGTCCTGTCGGTGAACACCATCAACCGGCAGGGCAAGCGCAAGCGCACCCGGGCCGGCTACGGCCAGCGCCCCAGCACCAAGCGCGCCATCGTGAGCCTCGGCGCCGACGACAGAATCGACATCTTCGGCCCGGTCGGCTGAGGAACGATTACCGCGGCGCGCTGAGCCGATCCGGCCAACGCGAATATCAGCACTGATAAGGGATGAACGAAAAAGATGGGCATCCGAAAGTACAAGCCGACGACCCCGGGTCGTCGCGGCGCGAGCGTCTCGGACTTCTCCGAGATCACGCGCAGCACTCCGGAGAAGTCGCTGCTTGCCCCCCTGCACAGCAAGGGCGGTCGTAACGTCCACGGCCGGGTGACCGCAAGGCACCAGGGCGGTGGCCACAAGCGGGCGTACCGGATCATCGACTTCCGGCGCCACGACAAGGACGGGATCCCGGCCAAGGTCGCTCACATCGAGTACGACCCCAACCGGACCTCCCGTATCGCGCTGCTGCACTACGCCGACGGGGAGAAGCGGTACATCATCGCCCCCGTCGGGTTGAAGCAGGGGGATCGCGTTGAGAACGGGCCGGGCTCGGACATCAAGCCGGGTAACTGCCTGCCGCTCCGCAACATTCCGACCGGTACCTTCATCCACGCGGTGGAGCTCCGTCCGGGCGGTGGCGCGAAGCTGGGCCGGTCCGCCGGGGCGCAGATCCAGCTGCTGGCCAAGGAAGGTCAGCTCGCCACGCTCCGCATGCCCTCCGGGGAGATGCGCCAGGTCGACGTGCGCTGCCGTGCGTCGGTCGGCCAGGTCGGCAACACCGAGCAGGGCAACATCAACATCGGTAAGGCGGGGCGTAACCGGTGGAAGGGCAAGCGCCCGACCGTCCGTGGTGTCGCCATGAACCCGATCGACCACCCGCACGGTGGTGGTGAGGGTAAGACCTCCGGTGGTCGCCACCCGGTCAACCCCAAGGGCAAGCCCGAGGGCCGTACCCGTAAGGCACACAAGCCCAGCGACCGGCTCATCATCCGACGTCGGAGCAAGAGGAAGAAGCGGTAGGAGCTCGCAGAAATGCCACGTAGCCTAAAGAAGGGCCCGTTCGTCGACGACCACCTGCAGAAGAAGGTGGACGTCCAGAACGAAAAGGGCACGAAGAACGTCATCAAGACGTGGTCGCGGCGCTCCATGATCGTGCCCGACATGCTCGGTCACACGATCGCCGTCCACGACGGCCGCAAGCACGTCCCGGTGTTCGTCACCGAGTCGATGATCGGCCACAAGCTCGGCGAGTTCGCTCCGACGCGGACGTTCCGCAGCCACGTCAAGGAAGACCGGCGCAGCCGGCGCTAGCAAACCCGAAGCATTTGGCGGGGAGGCCTTCCACGGAGGAGGCAGACCCAACCATGAAAGAGGAGAAAGCGATGGAAGCCAGGGCCCAGGCGCGGTTCGCCCGCGTCACGCCCCGGAAGGCCCGCCGTGTGGTGGACCTTATTCGCGGGCTGCCCGCTTCGGAGGCGCAGGCCGTGCTGAAGTTCGCTCCCCAGGCGGCGAGCGACCCGGTGGGCAAGGTGCTGGCGAGTGCCATCGCCAACGCCGAACACAACAACAAGCTTGACCGAGGCACGCTCGTCGTGAGCGGTGCCTGGGTCGACGAGGGGCCGACACTCAAGCGGTTCCGGCCGCGTGGTTTTGGTCGCGCGTACCGGATCAACAAGCGGACCAGCCACATCACGGTCGTTGTCGAGTCCCGGACCGAGCAGGCAGGTAAGCCCAAGGGAAGGACCCGATAGTGGGGCAGAAGGTTAACCCGCACGGGTTCCGGCTCGGCATCACCACGGACTTCAAGAGCCGTTGGTATGCCGACAAGCTGTACAAGTCTTACGTCGCCGAGGACGTGGCCATCCGCCGCATGCTGCAGAAGGGCATGGAGCGGGCCGGCATCTCCAAGGTGGAGATCGAGCGGACGACCGACCGTGTGCAGGTCGACATCCACACCGCCCGGCCGGGCATCGTCATCGGCCGCCGCGGTGCCGAGGCCGACCGTATCCGGGGTGATCTCGAGAAGCTGACCAAGAAGCAGGTTCAGCTCAACATCCTCGAGGTCAAGAACCCTGAGGTCGACGCCCAGCTCGTGGCTCAGGGCGTGGCCGAGCAGCTGTCGAGCCGGGTCTCGTTCCGCCGTGCCATGCGCAAGGCGATGCAGTCCGCGATGAAGAGCGGTGCCAAGGGAATCCGGGTGCAGTGCTCGGGCCGCCTCGGCGGTGCGGAGATGTCGCGTTCGGAGTTCTACCGCGAGGGCCGCGTGCCGCTGCACACGCTCCGTGCCGACATCGACTACGGCTTCTACGAGGCCCGTACGACCTTCGGCCGCATCGGCGTGAAGGTGTGGATCTACAAGGGCGACGCGGCCACCAGCCGGGCCGAGCGTGAGGCGGCGGGTGCCGCCGCTCGTGCGAGCCAGCGCCGTGACCGGACCGAGCGCCCGCAGCGTGGACGCGGCGGCGCCGGCGCGGGCCGGGGTGGCGCGAGGGGCGGCCGCGGGGCCGCCAAGTCCGAGAATGTTTCGTCGGCTGCGACCGCAGTCGGCACCGAGTCGGGCCCGGCCGAGCAGCCGGGTGCTGAAGGGAGCTGAACCCCATGCTCATCCCGCGTAGGGTCAAGCACCGCAAGCAGCACCGGCCCGACCGCAGCGGCGCCGCCAAGGGCGGCACCAGGGTCGTCTTCGGTGAGTACGGCATCCAGGCGCTTGAGCACTCCTATGTGACCAACCGCCAGATCGAGGCCGCACGTATCGCCATGACCCGGCACATCCGCCGTGGCGGAAAGGTGTGGATCAACATCTTCCCGGACCGGCCGCTCACCAAGAAGCCCGCCGAGACCCGGATGGGTTCCGGTAAGGGTTCGCCGGAGTGGTGGATCGCCAACGTTAAGCCGGGTCGAGTCATGTTCGAGCTCTCCGGTGTGGCTGAGCCCGTGGCCCGCGAGGCGCTGCGGCGTGCGATTCACAAGCTGCCGATGAAGTGCCGTTTTGTTAAGCGTGAAGTGGGTGAGGCGTGATGGCGAAGGTCCTGACCGCCGGTGAGCTGCGGGTCCAGACCGAAGAGGAGCTGGTCGCCAAGCTGAAGGAGGCGAAGGAGGAGCTGTTCAACCTCCGCTTCCAGGCGGCTACCGGCCAGCTGGAGAGTCACGGGCGGCTGCGCGCCGTTCGCCGCGAGATCGCTCGCATCTACACCGTGATGCGGGAGCGGGAGCTCGGCATCGTGACCATTGCGGAGGAGCCGAGCGATGGCTGACGTGACGGGCGCAGAGTCGTCCAGGAACTACCGGAAGACCCGAGAGGGTCTGGTCGTCGGTGACAAGATGGACAAGACCGTCGTCGTCGCCGTCGAGGACCGCGTGAAGCACCCGCTGTACGGCAAGGTCATCCGCCGTACCACGAAGTACAAGGCCCATGACGAGGCCAACGCCTGTGGCGTCGGCGACCGCGTTCTCCTGATGGAGACCCGGCCGCTCTCGGCCACCAAGCGCTGGCGCGTCGTGGAGATCCTCGAGAAGGCTAAGTAGGCAGCCGCGGCCTCGCGGCTGAGGATCGCAACCACCAGGCTCGGAAGAGAACCGGTGTGACACACAGGAGTTTGACGTGATTCAGCAGGAGTCGCGACTCAAAGTCGCCGACAACACGGGTGCAAAGGAGATCCTTTGCATCCGGGTGCTCGGTGGCTCGGGTCGGCGCTACGCCGGGATCGGCGACGTCATCGTTGCGACGGTGAAGGACGCCCTTCCCGCTGCGGGTGTGAAGAAGGGTGACGTCGTCAAGGCCGTCGTGGTGCGCACCCGTAAGGAGCGCCGCCGCCCCGACGGCTCCTACATCCGCTTCGACGAGAACGCCGCTGTCCTGATCAAGGACAGCGGTGACCCTCGGGGCACGCGTATCTTCGGCCCGGTAGGCCGCGAGCTGCGCGAGAAGAAGTTCATGCGCATCATCTCGCTCGCCCCGGAGGTGCTGTGATGGCGAAGACGTTGCATGTGAAGAAGGGCGACCTGGTTCAGGTCATCGCCGGCAAGGACAAGGGCGCCAAGGGCCGTATCATCCGGGCGCTGCCGAGTGAGGACCGCGTGGTCGTCGAGGGCGTCAACCTCATCAAGAAGCACAGCAAGGTGACCCACCAGGGCCCCCGCGGTGCCAAGCAGGGTGGCGTCGTGACGCAAGAGGCTCCCATTCACGTGAGTAACGTGAAGAAGTTGAAGGACGAGAAAGAGCCCGCGAAGAGCGGTGAGGACAGCTGATGACCGCCACGGTTGAAGAGCGCACGATCCCGCGCCTCAAGCAGCGCTACCGCGATGAGATCATCGCGAAGCTGCGTGAGCAGTTCGGTATCGAGAACATCATGCAGGTGCCCACGCTGACCAAGATCAAGGTCAACATGGGTGTCGGCGAGGCGGCACGTGACGCCAAGCTCATCGAGGGCGCCGTCCGTGACCTCACGGCCATCACCGGTCAGAAGCCGGCCGTCGCCCGGGCGAAGAAGTCCATCGCGCAGTTCAAGCTGCGGGAGGGCATGCCCATCGGTGCGCACGTGACGTTGCGCGGGGACCGCATGTGGGAGTTCCTGGACCGGCTGCTCTCGACGGCGCTTCCTCGTATCCGGGACTTCCGGGGCCTGTCGCCGAAGCAGTTCGACGGACAGGGCAACTACACCTTCGGACTGACCGAGCAGGTCATGTTCCACGAGGTGGACCCCGACAAGGTGGATCGCCAGCGCGGTATGGACATCACCGTTGTCACCACCGCCAACAACGACGACCAGGGCCGGGCGCTGCTGAAGCTCCTAGGCTTCCCGTTCAAGGAAGCGTGAGCAGCCGTTCCCGCGGCTGTTGATCGCATCAAGGAGACCTGATCATGGCGAAGAAGTCACTGATCGCGAAGGCAGCGCGCAAGCCGAAGTTCAGCGTCCGGGCGTACACTCGTTGCTCGCGCTGCGGTCGGCCGCGCGCCGTCTACCGCAAGTTCGGGCTTTGCCGGGTGTGCTTCCGTGAGATGGCGCACCGCGGCGAACTGCCCGGCATCACCAAGTCGAGCTGGTAAGCCCGCCGTCGCGGGCTCCGGCGTTGAGAGAACCTAACAATCCGGACGCTCATCCGAGCATCCACGACCACACCGTAGGTCCCTTGCGGGGAAACCGCGGTGAGGAGGGCCACCGGCCATGACGATGACCGACCCGATCGCAGACATGCTGACGCGTCTGCGAAACGCGAACTCGGCGTATCACGACACCGTCGCGATGCCGTACTCGAAGATCAAGGCGCATATCGCCGAGATCCTCCAGCAGGAGGGCTACATCCAAGCCTGGCACGTCGAGGACGCCAAGGTCGGGAAGAACCTCGTGGTGGAGCTGAAGTTCGGGCCGACTCGCGAGCGGTCTCTGGCGGGCCTGCGCCGGGTTTCCAAGCCCGGACTGCGGGTCTACGCGAAGAAGGACAATCTGCCCCGAGTTCTCGGTGGCCTCGGCGTCGCGATCCTGTCGACGTCCGCGGGCCTGATGACCGACAGGCAGGCCGGCAAGCGTGGTGTGGGCGGGGAAGTCCTCGCCTACGTCTGGTAACGAGGGGAGGAAATCCAGCATGTCGAGAATTGGACGGCTGCCCATCCCCGTGCCGGGCGGTGTCGATGTCAACATCGATGGCCAGAATGTCACGGTCAAGGGGTCTAAGGGCACGCTTACGCACAACGTCGTGGAGCCGATCGAGGTCACTCGCGCGGAAGACGGCAGCATCACGGTCACCCGGCCCAACGACGAGAACAAGGTCCGTGGGCTCCACGGGCTGTCTCGCACGCTGATCGCCAACATGGTGACCGGTGTGTCGCAGGGCTACACCAAGACCCTGGAGATTCAGGGCGTCGGTTACACCGTTCAGGCCCAGGGCCCGACGAAGCTTGAGTTCAAGCTCGGCTACAGCCACCCGGTGCCGTTCGAGGCGCCGGAGGGCATCAGCTTCCGCGTTGAGATCGTCCGCCGTGACAAGGTCAACGCCCTGGTGTACGTGGACGGGATCGACAAGCAGTTGGTCGGCGAGGTTGCCGCGAGGATTCGCAAGCTGCGCAAGCCCGACTCCTACAAGGGCAAGGGCGTGCGCTACCAGGGTGAAGTCGTGCGTCTCAAGCAGGGGAAGACTGGGAAGTAGTCATGGCCTTCACTAAGACTGGAAAGCACACGGCCGCCCGGGTTCTGGGGCGATCGCGTCGGCATCGGCGCGTCCGCAAGAAAGTCGTCGGTACGCTCTCGCGTCCGCGCCTGGTCGTGAACCGCTCCGCCAAGCACCTGTTCGTGCAGATCGTGGACGACACCGCGGGCCACACGCTCGCGTACGCCTCCACCTTCGAGGCCGACATGCGCGGTGTGGAGGGTACCAAGACCGAGAAAGCCAAGAAGGTCGGTGAGCTGCTCGCTCAGCGGGCGAAGGACGCCGGCATCACCGCGGTCGTGTTCGACCGCGGAGGCAACCGTTATCAGGGCCGGCTCGCCGCACTGGCGGACAGCGCCCGAGAGAGCGGGCTGGAGTTCTGATGGTCCGTCGATCGAAAAACACTGAGATGGGAACCCGCTGATGGCAGCACCACGCAGGGGCGGCGGCCAGGGCGGCGAGCGGCGTGACCGTCGCGACGATCGCCGCGGTGGCGCCGCCGAGAAGGGCGTCTCGTACATCGAGCGCGTCGTAAAGATCAACCGAGTAGCCAAGGTCGTCAAGGGTGGCCGGCGCTTCAGCTTCACCGCCCTGGTCGTCGTCGGTGACGGCAACGGCCTGGTAGGCGTCGGATACGGAAAGGCCAAGGAGGTGCCCGCGGCGATCGCCAAGGGCGTCGAGGAGGCCAAGAAGCACTTCTTCAAGGTGCCGCGGATCCAGGGCACGATCCCGCACACGGTGCAGGGGGAGGAGGCGGCGGGCGTGGTCCTGCTCCGCCCGGCCTCCGCCGGTACCGGTGTCATCGCGGGTGGCCCGGTCCGCGCGGTCCTGGAGTGCGCCGGCATCCACGACGTTCTGTCCAAGTCGCTCGGCTCGGACAATCCGATCAACATCGTGCACGCGACCGTCGCGGCGCTCAAGGGGCTCAACCGCCCCGAGGAGATCGCCGCCCGTCGCAGCCTGCCGATCGAGGACGTCGCTCCCAAGGCGATGCTCAAGGCGCGCGCTGAGGGCCTGGCCGAGGCGGCGGCTGCCGCGAAGGTTGGGAGCTGACGATGGCCCGTCTGAAGATCACACAGGTCCGCTCGAAGATCGGTGGCAAGCAGAACCAGCGTGACTCGCTGCGTTCGCTTGGGCTGAAGCGAATTGGCGATGTCGTCGTCAAGGAGGACCGCCCGGAGATCCGGGGCATGGTTTCCGTGGTGACGCACCTCGTCGTGGTTGAAGAGGTCGAGTAACCATGGCTGAAAATTCTCCACTCAAGCTGCATCACCTGCGGCCGGCCCCCGGCGCGCACAAGTCGAAGGTCCGCAAGGGCCGTGGCGAGGCGTCCAAGGGTAAGACCGCGGGTCGTGGTACGAAGGGTACGAAGGCTCGGACTTCGGTTCCCGGTGGCTTCGAGGGCGGTCAGATGCCCCTCATTCGCCGGGTGCCGAAGCTCAAGGGCTTTTCGAACGCTCTGTTCAAGGTGACCTACCAGGTCGTCAACCTTGACAAGCTGGCTGAGCTTTACCCCGCCGGTGGCGAGGTGACCGTTGAGTCGCTGGTCGCGAATGGGGCAGTCCGAAAGAACCAATTGGTGAAGGTTCTTGGAACCGGTGAGATCTCAGTCGCGTTGAACGTGACAGCGCACGCCTTCTCGGCGAGTGCCAAAGAGAAGATCACTGCTGCCGGGGGCGCTGTCACCGAGCTGTAAGTGTTGCGTAAGCGTAGGGGCTCCGAGACGAGCCCCTACGCTCGCAGTGCGTTAGAGTTCGCTTGGTTTCGCGAGCTCGCTGACCTTTCAACTCAGACAGATATCGCCGAACAGGCGCGCAGGAGGGACCGTGCTTACCGCGATCACCCGGGCATTCCGAACGCCGGACCTGCGTAACAAGATGCTGTTTACACTCGGCATCATCGCGTTGTTCCGTCTCGGGTCGTTCTTGCCGACGCCAGGCGTGCACGTCTCCAACATCCAAAAATGTCTCGCCCAGGGACTCAGCAGTGACGCCGCAGGGGTTTACGGCCTTATCAACCTGTTTAGTGGTGGCGCGCTGTTGCAACTCTCGGTGTTCGCGTTGGGCATCATGCCCTACATCACCGCGAGCATCATTCTTCAGCTTCTTACGGTGGTGATTCCACGCCTGGAGGCCCTGAAGAAGGAAGGCCAGGCGGGCACCGCCAAGATTACGCAGTACACACGTTACCTGACCATCGGGCTGGCGGTCCTCCAGTCGACCGCATTCATCGCGCTCGCGCGGAGCGGGCAGATGTTCCCGCAGTGCCAGGAGGAGGTCCTCCTCAGCCAGGACATCTTCCCGTTGATCGTGATGGTCCTGACCATGACGGCCGGCACCTCGGTCATCATGTGGCTGGGTGAACTGATCACCGACCGCGGCATCGGCAACGGTATGTCGATTCTGATCTTCACGCAGGTCGTCGCGGTCTTCCCGCAGGAGCTGGCCCGGATCTTCCGGTCGAACACGTTCGGCTTCGCCGTCGTCATGGTGGTCGGTGTGGCCATCATCGCCGCGGTCGTCTTCGTGGAGCAGGCGCAGCGCCGTATCCCGGTCCAGTACGCCAAGCGGATGGTCGGCCGGCGGATGTACGGCGGAACCTCCACCTACATCCCGCTCAAGGTGAACCAGGCGGGCATCATCCCCGTCATCTTCGCCTCCTCGCTGCTGTACCTCCCGCAGCTCGCGGCGACGTTGTTCGGCAACACCACGAACCCCAACGAAGTGATCAGGTTCATCCAGACCTACTTCGCGAACAACATCGGCAACGCGTACTACATGACGACGTACTTCCTGCTGATCGTCTTCTTCACGTACTTCTACGTGTCGATTACCTTCAACCCCGTTGAAGTGGCCGACAACATGAAGAAGTACGGTGGGTTCATCCCGGGCATCCGTCCGGGACGGCCGACCGCCGAGTACCTGAGCTACGTACTCACGCGGCTGACCGCGCCGGGCTCGCTGTACCTGGGTCTTCTCTCCCTGGTGCCGATCGTGGCCCTGACGCTGGTCGATGCGAGCCAGAACTTCCCGTTCGGAGGGACGAGCATCCTGATTATCGTCGGTGTCGGATTGGACACGGTCAAACAGATCGAAGCCCAGCTCCAGCAGCGTAACTACGAGGGTTTCCTCCGATAGTGCGTCTCGTTCTGGTCGGGCCCCCCGGAGCGGGCAAGGGGACACAGGCCCAGTTCATCGCTTCGCACCTGTCGATCCCGAAGATATCGACAGGTGACATCTTCCGTGCGAATGTCTCAGGCGGGACCGAGCTCGGGAAACTCGCCAAGCAGTACATGGACCGGGGTGACCTCGTCCCCGACGAGGTCACCATCGCGATGGTCCGGGACCGGTTGTCGGAGGACGACGCGCAGGAGGGTTTCCTGCTCGACGGGTTCCCCAGGAACGTCCCGCAGGCCGAGATCTTGAAGAAGATGCTCAGCGAGTGGGACACCAAGCTGGACATCGTCCTGGAGCTGGTCGTCGACAACGACGAGGTGGTCCGTCGGCTGGCCGGTCGCCGGACCTGCCGCTCGTGCGGGAAGGTGTGGCACCTGGTGTTCGACCCTCCCGCCAAGGAAGGGGTCTGCGACGCCTGCGGCGGTGAGCTGTTCCAGCGGGACGACGATCGTGAGGAGACCGTCCGGCACCGGCTGCAGGTCTACGAGCGGGATACCTCCCCTTTGGTGTCGTTCTATGCTGATGAGGGAATTCTTGTCGGAATCGATGCGACCGGACCGGTGGAGGAGATCACGGAGCGCGCCATGGCCGTCCTCCGGCCGTTAGCGGACTAGTGACTCCACGGTGCTCCGCACGCGTTGATACACCGCCACACTCTCCCGGGGTGTGGCGGTTGTGTTTGGGGAGTTCCCGACCGGCGTTCTGCGTTCATCAACTCCGAGGGGGTCACAGTGTTCAAGAGGGATAAGGTCGCGATTCAGATCAAGACGCCCGAGCAGCTGGAGAAGATGCGTGCCGCGGGTCTGGTGGTGGCCCGCACGCTGGAGCTGGTGCGGAAGGCGGTCGAGCCGGGGCTGACCCCGCTGGATCTGGACGCGATCGCGGAGAAGGCGATCCGGGCGGAGGGCGCCATCCCCTCGTTCAAGGGCTACCAGGGCTTCCCCGCCACGATCTGCGCCTCGGTGAACCACGAGGTCGTCCACGGCATCCCCACCGCCAAGCGCAAGCTGGTGGAGGGCGACGTCATCTCCGTCGACTGCGGGGCGATCCTGGACGGCTGGCACGGCGACGCGGCCGTCACCGTCGCGGTGGGCGAGGTGAAGCCGGAGCTGACCAAGCTGCTGGAGGTCACCGAGGAGGCTCTGTGGCGCGGAATAGCCGCTCTGCGGCCCGGAGCGCGACTGTCCGACATCGGGCACGCGATCGAGTCCTACGTCCGCGGTAAGGGCTCCTACGGCATTCCTCCGGAGTACGGCGGCCACGGCATCGGCACCGAGATGCACATGGACCCGTGGATCGCGAACTACGGCAAGCCAGGGAAGGGCCCGCGCGTCGAGGTGGGGATGTGCTTCGCGGTCGAGCCGATGCTCAACCTGGGCAGCCCGCGGACCCGGGTGCTCGCCGACGAGTGGACCGTGGTGACGACCGACGGAAAGGCCTCCGCGCACTTCGAACACAGCGTCGCCGTGACACATAATGGACCTTGGGTGCTCACCGCGCTCGACGGTGGCGAGGCGCGGCTGACGGCACTCCGCACGCGTGACGTGAAGACGGGAGCGGGACAGGATGGCGCCATCCCCGGAGATGCGGGCGTCCGACAGTGATCGTGAGCGGGTCGCGACGTCGCTGAGGGAGCACTACGCCCAAGGGCGTATCGACGTAGACGAGTTCAACGAGCGGGTCGAGGAGCTCTACCGGTCGAAGACCTTGGGCGAGCTGGCGAAGCTCACCTCGGATCTCCCCGATGTGGACCTGCACGTGCTGGTCAAACCGGAACCGGCCCCGGCGCCGGCGGTGAAGGAGGCCGACGACGGCAACAGCCTGCGTGTGTCCTGGAGCATCTGGGCCATGGCGAGTGCCATCAACTGGGCCATCTGGTTCGTCGTCGGAGTGACGAGCTCCGACTTTCCCTATCCGTGGCCGCTGTGGGTCATGCTCCCGTGGGGTGCGGTGATGCTGGTGAGCACGTTCTTCCGGCAAGACGGGAAGAAGTAGGCGGTTCGGGGGCCGGGTCCTTGGCCGTTGGCTGGGACGAGCTTGGGCGAGTTCTTGCCGGGGTCCGAACGTTATCAGCGTCGGAACGGGTACGACCGGCCTAGATACCTCATTCGGCCTCTTGGCGGAAATGATGGACTACGTCGGTCGGGCTCGTGTGGACGAGCACGGCGCGATCGGCCTTCGAGCAGCCGTACCCGTCTGATTCGAGGCTTTCGGCGGAAGCACCGGTTGGGCGGGTGCGGCGTTCGCAGGGAATGACCCGTCATGTCGGCTTGGCGAGGGGGCCGCGTACCGAGGCGTCGTGGAGTATGCTAGGCGCAGGAGGACATGCGGTCCCGTCGCTGTGGCGATGGCCCGTTTCGCTTTATGGTGCCGCGTGTCGTACACTCCGTTGTCGGTCCACTATGACCATGCGTGCCTCTCTTTGACGTGGCTTCTGTGTGGTCGCGGCTGCGTAGTGAGCCGATCAGGTTAGCGACCCGCTAACAACTGCCTCAGATGACCGATCAGTGAAGCGCGGAGGACATGCCCAAAAAAGACGGCGCCATCGAGATCGAAGGCACTGTGGTTGAGTCGCTCCCGAACGCCATGTTCCGGGTGCAGCTGGACAACGGGCACAAGGTCCTGGCCCACATCAGCGGAAGAATGCGGATGCACTATATCCGGATTCTCCCCGACGACAGGGTGGTCGTCGAACTGAGCCCGTACGACTTGAGCCGCGGGCGGATCGTCTACCGATACAAGTAGCGGCCCTTACCCCGTCACCGGGGTCATGGGACGTCTGGGGAATGACAAGGACTATGAAGGTCAAGCCGAGCGTCAAGAAGATCTGCGACAAGTGCAAGGTTATTCGCCGTCACGGTCGCGTGATGGTGATCTGCGATAACCTCCGCCACAAGCAGCGCCAGGGCTGAGCAGCCCAGAGTAAACACGCATCGCACTCGCACAGGCGGCGGCGGACTCCGCTCCCGAACCGTGCGAGAGACCCCCGGTCGGAGGCCGGGGCCCTCACCCGGGCAGGCGACGCCGCAAGGCGGAGCCGAAGTGGAGGGGCGCGGCGCGTAGGACCTCCGAAAAACGAAGGAGTATGCAGATGGCACGCCTCGTCGGCGTAGATCTGCCCCGGGACAAGCGACTTGAGATCGCTCTCACCTACGTGTACGGCATTGGCCGTACCCGCGCGCTCGAGACCCTGAGGGCCACCGGCATCAGCGGGGACCTGCGCGTGCACGAGCTCACCGATGAGCAGCTCGTGCCGCTCCGTGACTGGATCGAGGCGAACTACAAGATCGAGGGTGACCTCCGCCGTGAGGTCCAGGCCGATATTCGCCGCAAGATCGAGATCGGCTGCTACCAGGGAATCCGGCACCGTCGTGGACTTCCCGTGCACGGTCAGCGCACGCAGACCAACGCACGTACCCGTAAGGGCAAGAAGAAGACCGTCGCCGGTAAGAAGAAGCCGGGCAAGAAGTAGTCCGCACACGCAGCAGGACCGATGACCTCCAGGAGTTACTAGGCAATGCCTCCGAAGAGCCGCCAGGGCGCGCCGAAGAAGGTGCGTCGCAAGGAGAAAAAGAACGTCGCCCACGGGCACGCTCACATCAAGAGCACGTTCAACAACACAATCGTTTCGATCACCGACCCCGTCGGCAACGTGATCGCGTGGGCCAGCGCCGGCCACGTGGGGTTCAAGGGCTCCCGCAAGTCCACCCCGTTCGCCGCTCAGATGGCCGCGGAGAACGCCGCGCGCCGTGCCATGGAGCACGGCATGCGCAAGGTCGACGTCTTCGTCAAGGGCCCCGGTTCCGGCCGGGAGACCGCGATCCGGTCGCTGCAGGCGACCGGCCTTGAGGTCGGGTCCATCCAGGACGTCACGCCTGTTCCGCACAACGGCTGCCGTCCGCCGAAGCGGCGCAGGGTCTGAGGGGTAACAGAACAATGGCTCGTTATACGGGTGCGGACTGCAAGCTTTGCCGCCGCGAGAAGATGAAGCTGTTCCTCAAGGGCAGCAAGTGCGAGTCCGCCAAGTGCGCCATCGAGATCCGGCCCTACCCGCCGGGTGAGCACGGTCGCGGCCGCCCGAAGGACACCGAGTACCTGCTTCAGCTTCGCGAGAAGCAGAAGACCCGCCGGGTGTACGGCGTCCTCGAGAAGCAGTTCCGCAACTACTACGAGGAAGCCAACAAGAAGGCCGGGAAGACGGGTGAGAACCTCCTCCAGATCCTGGAGAGCCGTCTCGACAACGTCGTCTACCGGGCCGGCTTCGCCCAGTCGCGTGACGCGGCTCGCCAGCAGGTGCGCCACGGCCACGTCCTGGTGAACGGCAAGAAGGTCGACATCCCCTCGTACCGGGTGCGGGAGCACGACATCGTGGAGATCCGCGAGAAGTCGCGCAACCTGCTGCCGTACGAGGTGGCCCGGGCGCAGTTCGGTGACAAGCAGGTCCCGGCGTGGCTCGGCGTCGTCCCGGACAAGATGCGCATTCTCATCCACCAGCTCCCGGTCCGGCAGCAGATCGACACGCAGGTCCAGGAGCAGCTGATCGTTGAGCTCTACTCCAAGTAGCGGCTCCGCGGGGTTGTACGGCGATTTCGCCGTACAACCCCGAACGCGTTGTCGGCGGCCCCGCCGACGACATTGCAAAACGCATAGTTCGGTCGTGGCGTCATATAGCGGGCGTCACGGAATCAGGGGAGAACCCACATGCTTATCGCCCAGCGTCCCACGCTGCTTGAAGAGCAGCTGGAGGAGAACCGCTCCAAGTTCGTCATCGAACCCCTGGAGCCCGGCTTCGGTTACACGATCGGCAACGCGCTCCGCCGTACCCTGCTCTCGTCCATCCCGGGGGCGGCGGTCACCAGCATCCGCATCGAGGGTGTGCTGCACGAGTTCTCGACGGTGCCGGGGGTCAAGGAGGATGTCACCGACATCATCCTGAACCTGAAGGCCCTGGTGGTCTCGTCCGAGCACGACGAGCCCGTGGTCATGTACCTCCGGAAGCAGGGACCGGGCGAGGTCACCGCGGCCGACATCTCGCCCCCGGCCGGGGTCGAGGTGCACAACCCCGAGCTGCACATCGCCACGCTGAACGGCAAGGCGAAGCTGGAGATGGAGCTGACCGTCGAGCGCGGCCGCGGCTACGTCTCCGCAGCGCAGAACAAGCAGCCCGGGCAGGACATCGGCCGGATTCCGATCGACTCGATCTACTCCCCGGTGCTCAAGGTCACCTTCAAGGTCGAGGCGACCCGTGTCGAGCAGCGCACCGACTTCGACCGGCTCATCCTGGACGTGGTGGCCAAGCCGTGCATGAAGCCGCGGGACGCGGTCGCCTCCGCCGGTAAGACCCTGGTCGAGCTGTTCGGCCTGGCGCGCGAGCTCAACGTCGAGGCCGAGGGCATCGACATCGGCCCGTCGCCGACGGACGCGGCGCTCGCCGCCGACCTGGCGCTGCCGATCGAGGAGCTGACCCTCACGGTCCGTTCCTACAACTGCCTCAAGCGCGAGGGCATCCACACCGTGGGTGAGCTCGTCGCACGGAGCGAGCAGGACCTTCTGGACATTCGTAACTTCGGTGCGAAGTCCATCGAGGAGGTCAAGCAGAAGCTGCACGAGATGTCGCTGTCGCTCAAGGACTCCCCGCCCGGGTTCGACCCGACCGCGGTGGCGGACAACTACTCGGACGACGACGACAGCCGGTACGCCGAGACCGAGCAGTACTAGATCGTCGTCACACCCAGGGAAAGGCCGGGGCCGCGGGTCCCGGCCGTCCTCCCGCCCGACTCCGGTGCCTGGCACGGCCGGAGCGGTTGATCTCATAAGGAGAACACCATGCCTCAGCCCGCCAAGGGCGCCCGCCTGGGTGGTAGCCCCTCCCACGAGCGGCACATCCTGTCGAACCTCGCGACCTCGCTGTTCGAGCACGGCCGGATCACCACCACCCACGCGAAGGCTCGCCGGCTCCGCCCGTTCGCCGAGCGTCTGATCACCAAGGCCAAGAAGGGCGACATGCACAACCGTCGCCAGGTCTTGACCGTCGTCCGGGACAAGAGCATCGTGCACCGGCTCTTCACCGAGATCGGCCCGCAGTTCGCCGAGCGTCCCGGCGGTTACACCCGGATCACCAAGATCGGTAACCGTAAGGGCGACAACGCGCCGATGGCCGTGATCGAACTCGTCACCGGCGCCGTCGCGGCGTCCACCTCCTCGCGCCGGGCCGCCCGCCGGACCGCACGCGCCGAGGCGATCGAGGCTGCGAACGCGGCCGCCGCCGAGGAGACCGCAGCACACTCCCACGACGAGGAGGCCGCGGAGGAGGCCAAGGAGACCACGGCCGAGGTCGAGGAGACCACGGAGGCGGTCACCACCGAGGCCACCGAAGACGGCAAGCCCGAGACTGGCGACAAGGCCTGATTTTCCGGCTTCACCAGGAGCTCGGTGTCCCAGCCTGGGGCACCGGGCTCTCCGTGTTTACGCCGGTGCTCCGGCACCGGGAGGGAGTGAACGGCGTGGAGGACACCCCGTCGGTACGGCTGCGCCTGGATCTCGCCTACGACGGCACCGACTTCTCCGGGTGGGCGCGGCAACCGGACCGCCGGACGGTTCAAGGCGTCGTCGAAGCGGCGCTCGGCCGGATCCTGCGCCTTGAGGCGCCCCAGCTGACCGTCGCCGGCCGAACCGACGCCGGCGTACACGCCCGCGGGCAGGTGGCCCACGTCGACGTGCCGGCCGAGGCTCCCGTGGAGGGATTGGTACGGCGGCTCGCCGGGGTCCTCCCCTCCGATGTCCGCGTGCACAGGGTCGGGCTCGCCCCGGAGGGCTTCGACGCCCGGTTCTCGGCCCTGTCCCGGCGGTACTGCTACCGGGTCTGCGACCGGCCGGGCGGGGTGGATCCGCTCCGCCGGCACGAGGTGCTCTGGCACCCCCGCCCCCTCGACCTGGACCTGATGAACGCGGCGGCCGGACGGCTGCTCGGGGAACACGATTTCGCGGCCTACTGCAAGCCCAAGGAGGGCGCCACCACGATCCGGGAGCTCCAGCATCTGCGCTGGTCCTGGGAGTCGCCGGGGATCGCCGGGATGACGGTGGTGGCCGACGCGTTCTGCCGTTCCATGGTCCGGGCGCTGACCGGTGCGATGCTGGCGGTGGGCGACGGCAGAAGGCCGGCGGGGTGGCCCGCCGAGGTCCTCGCCGCCTGCGTCCGGGACTCCGCCGTCAACGTCGCCCCCGCGCACGGGCTGACCCTGGAGGAGGTCCGCTACCCGGGCGAAGCGGAGCTGGCCCGGCGCGCCGAGGAGACCCGGGGGATCCGCACGCTCACCGTCGGCCGGCGTCCGCCCCGGGAACCCGGCGCCTGACGACCCGGCGACCCCCGGATCCGGTACGGCCTGCGGGCGGCCCCGGGGAGGCCGCCCGGCGTGTCAGCCGGTGATGCGTTTCTCGATGGGGGTCGCGGTGTAGTCGCGGAACGCGCTGCTCACCGGGCCGAGGTCCTGTTCGGTGGGCGAGGGCGTGTGGCCGTCGCTGTAGGTCGCGTAGGCGAAGACGATGTAGCGCCCCCAGACCATGCCGGCCGCGTAGCCTCCGGCGATGTTCACCCGGGTGGCGGCGGGGTCGTCGGGGTTCGGCAGTCCCCGGAACCAGAGGTTGCTCTTGAGGTTCTTCGCCCGGTCCGCGCGGATCGCGGCTTCCTTGGTGGGCAGGACGGCGATGCCGGTGGTCACCGCGTAGCGCTGTCGCTTGTCGACGTAGGTGGCCCGGACGACCCTGCGGCACTTCTGCTGGGTGAGGGCCTTGGCGAAGGGCCCCATCGCGGCTTTGCCGCAGTCTTCGTCGACCTGGGTCTGGACCCGGGTGAACGCGCGGCCCGCGATGGTGATCTGCTTCTCGGGGAAGACCTCGGTGAGCGCCAGGGACTTCGCATCGGTTCGTTCGGAGTCGACCCGGTCGGTGGGGATGGGGGAGGGCTCGACCGGGGCGGGGCTCGGCGGCTCGGTGGTCGGCAGCGGCGGGACGGCGTCCAGGGTGGGCCTCGGCTGCGCCCGGGGCGGGGTGTTCTCCTGGGTCGCCCGGACGGCGAAGATGACCGAGGCCGCGGCGATCATCACGACCCCTGCGGTTCCGGCCCACACCACGAGCTTCTTCCGGGAGCTCGCGGCCCGCCGCGTCTCGCCCGACGGGGGCTCCGGGAGCGCGGGCACCGCGGTCGTGCGGCTGAACGCGTCGAACGGCTGGGTGGGGGGCGGCCCGGGCTGCTGGGGCCGGGGCTCGGTGGGCGTGGGCGGCACCGGGCTCGTGAAGGCGATCGGTGCCGCCGGCTCCGGGGCCGGCGGCGTCGGCTCCACCGGGTCGGGCGGGGTCTGCGGGCCCGGAACCTGGTGGGAGGCGTCGGCGTTCGGCAGGCCGGGGGCACCGGGCTCCGTGCCGGAGGGGGGCGGGGGCATGGTGAAGTGCTCGGCCACGGGCCCGGATTGGGGCGGGCCGGGGATGACCGGCTCCGGCCCGGTGGGGCCGGGACTCTGGGGCCGGCCGGATCCGGAGACGGGCGGGTGCGGTGCGGGCGCCGGGGCGTCCGGGGGCGGCGGACCGGGGTCCGGTGCGGCGGGCGGCCCCGCGATGATCGGGCTGTGCGCGGTCGGCTCCATCGGGGCCGGGACGGGTGGCGGCTCCGGCGGGAGGGCGGGCGCGGGTGACGGCTGGTGCACGTACGGCTGCAACGCCGGGTCGGTGGGCGGGCCCTGCTCGGGTTCGCCGTCGGCCCGCGGCGGCCAGACCGGCGTGCCGAGCTCACCGGGCCGGGGACGGTTGGAGCGCGGCGGCTCCTCGTCCGGCGGCAGGGATTCGAACCAGTCGTAGACGTCGCCGTGACCCTCCGGCGGGGTCCAGTCCGACGGGGCGGGGGAGCCGGCGGGCGGGCCTGCCGGGGACGGCTCGTGACCGGGCCTCGGCGGCCCGGCGGGCTCACCGGCCCGGTGCGACGGTTCGGATGCAACGGACTCTGTCGGGGGCCCGGGATAAGGGGGATGACCAAAGCTCGGTGGCGGAGTGGCCGGTCCCTCCCCACCCTGATTGTCGTGTCCGGACCCCGGCTCCTGGGCACGCATAGACGCCAAGCGTATCGGCTGACGTGAATCGTCACGCGACTATCCGGATTTCCGAATCCGGTGGGGTTCAGCGGGAGCGCGCTCCGGTGAGGGAACGGGAGTCCAGCGCCGGGAAGACGGTGCCTTCCGCGATGTCGGCGGCGGCCTGGTTGAGCTTCTTGCGTTCGGCGGCGGTCGGCCGGTGGCCGTCCTGGTAGCCGAACCAGACGAAGACCGCGTAATGCCCGTGCTTCCAGATTCCGGCATAGGCCTCGCCGGAGCCGAGCACGCTCGTGGCTTTCTTTCCGGGCAGCGGTTTGAGGTAGTCGGTGCCTCCTTGGGTCTTCTGAACCCGGAGGGTGGCCTTGAGGTCCTTGAGGTTGGCGACGCCGAGTGTGCCGATGATCTTGCCGGTGGAGTCCTGGAAGCTCGCCCGGAGGACCTGGGTGCAGCCGGCACCCTTGATCGCTTTGAGGAGGCGCGTCCCCTGCATCACGCCGGCGCAGGACTTGTCCAGACGCCGGACGGTCATGAGGTAGGTCCGCCCGCCCTTGGTGATCTTCTTGTTCCGGAAGACCTCGTCGAGGGCGAGCGGGAGGGGGTCGGTCAGCCGCGACTGGGCGAAGCCGTACTCGCCCGTGACGCCCGCCCCGGCCGCCAGGGGGCTCTTGGTCGGGGTGGGCGAGGTGGTCGGGGCGGTCGCGGCGGCCGGGGCCTGCTCGTCGCCGCTGAGCGCGACGAGCACGCCCGCCGCGATGGCGAGGGCGACGGACGCCACCCCCGCGATGATCATTGGTAGCTTGCTGCGGCGTCTGCGCCGGGAGGGGGCACGCCAGTCTTCCTGATGGCGGTGCGATCGGCCGCGTGCGCCCTCCTCGCCCGGATAACCCATGGGATGAGACTAGTCGTTCCCCCAGCCGGAAAAGCTCGCCTCCTTTAGCTGTAGCCGAAGTCCTGGGTCCACCAGGGTCCGCCCGGTCCGAGGTGGACTCCCACCCCGATGGCGCGCAGCCGGCAGTTGAGGATGTTCTTCCGGTGTACGGCGCTCGCCATCCAACTGCGTACCGCCTCGTCCGCGGTCTGGTATCCGCGGCCGATGTTCTCCGCGCCCCCGTTGCGGTAGCCCGCGCGCTCCATCCGCTGCCACGGCGTGAGCCCCTCGGGGGAGGTGTGCGAGAAGTACCCCTTCTCCGCCATGTCCGCCGAGTGCAGGCGGGCGGAGTACGCGAGTCGCTGGTTCACTCGCAGGGGGCGGCAGCCCGCGCGGACCCGGGCGTTGTTGGAGAGACGGACCACCCTCGCCTCCAGGGAGGCGAGTTCCTCCGCGGCGGGGTCGCCCGCCGGGTCGACGAACGGGGATGAGGGATCGCCGCCTTGGCCGCCGTCCGCGAGGGAGCGGCCGTCGAGGACGACCCGGGGGTCTTCGGGTTGGTCGGCGGGTGTTCGGTCGGGACCGGTGGCGGGCGCCTCGGCCGTACGGGGCCGTACCACTCTGGTGAGCGGGGAAAGCTCTCGCTTGGGTGGTGCGGTCGACGGTTTGGGCCCCGCCTTGTGAAACTGCAGGGTCGCTGTCTGCCGGGGAGCCTGGGCCTGCTGGTAGAGCCCGTAGCAGACCGCGAGAACGGCTCCCAGGGATATGACCACGACGAAGTGGACCAGGCGGTGTGATCTATGCCCGGTTTTCCGGAAGCGCTTCGTCTGCCACATAGCGGACTTAAATATAGAGATGTGCCGTGATATATAGGCAATGAAGTCGCCGAATTTCTCTGTGTTGTTAGCTTGCGGCGGGGCTCGGATGAGCCCCAGGACGGTCTCCCACCGGTACACTGACCGGGGAGACCGGTCTCGGAAGCCATCAGGCGACCACTCGTTTTGACCCATGTCTGCGAGTGCCGGTATCCTGCTAGTTCGTTGTGTGCGGGTTGGTCCTTAGCGACCGATGCGCGGCGCGCGTCCGGCGTCTTCTCCGATCAACGGAGACGGAAGGTCCGAGGTGACGTGTGTCCCGGACCGACCACGACGCCGATCGAAAAAGAGCTGTCACATTCCGTCAGCCCGAAGACGCGAGCAAAGAAGGCCAACTACCGTGCGCACGTTTACCCCAAAGCCCGGCGACATCGAGCGTCAGTGGCACGTCATCGACGCCGCGGATGTCGTGCTCGGCCGGCTGGCCAGTCAAGCTGCCACGCTGCTGCGCGGTAAGCACAAGCCGATCTTCGCACCCCACGTCGACACCGGTGACTTCGTCATCATCGTCAACGCCGACAAGGTTGTGCTGACCGGCAACAAGCTTGAGCAGAAGCGGGCGTACCGCCACTCGGGTTACCCCGGTGGTCTGCGCTCCGTGCCCTACAGCGAGCTGCTCGCCAAGCGCCCCGACCGCGCGGTCGAGAAGGCCATCAAGGGCATGCTCCCCAAGAACTCCCTCGGCCGGAAGATGGCCAGGAAGCTGAAGGTCTACGCAGGCTCAGACCACCCGCACCAGGCCCAGAAGCCGGTGCCGTTTGAGATCAGCCAGATCGCCCAATAACGCGGCCGCTGTCGCAATCGCAGTGTTAGCCAGCGGCTGACGCCGCCAGGAAGCAAAGAGGAGAACCGTGGCTGAGCCCACCGGCGTCGAGACACCCCTAGAGGGCGACCTGGAGCTGGAGGAGTTCCCCGAAGGGGAGTTCCCGTCTGAGTACACCAGCGAGTCCGCCCCCGTGGAGGAGACGCCCACCCTGAAGTCGATCGTCGTCGGTTCCTCCTACGGGACCGGACGGCGCAAGGAGGCGATCGCCCGGGTGCGCATCGTCCCCGGCACCGGCCAGTGGAGGATCAACGGCCGTTCGCTGGACGTCTACTTCCCGAACAAGGTGCACCAGCAGGTGGTGAACGAGCCGTTCGTCACGCTCGGCGCCGAGGGTCAGTTCGACGTGATCGCCCGGATCGACGGCGGCGGCGTGACCGGCCAGGCCGGTGCGCTGCGGATGGGCCTCGCCCGTGCGCTCACCGCGCTGGACACCGAGACCAACCGGCCCCCGCTGAAGAAGGCCGGGTTCCTGACCCGGGACGCCCGCGCCAAAGAGCGTAAGAAGTACGGCCTTAAGAAGGCCCGTAAGGCTCCGCAGTACAGCAAGCGCTAGTGGGCCGCCTGTTCGGTACCGACGGGGTCCGTGGGGTCGCCGGGCGCGACCTCACCGCCGAACTGGCTCTGGACCTCTCCGTCGCAGCCGCCCACGCCCTCGGGGTCACCGGAGGGCATGGGCGGCCTGTGGCCGTTGTCGGTCGTGACCCCCGCGCCTCGGGGGAGTTTCTGGAGGCGGCGGTCGTCGCCGGGCTCGCCTCCTCCGGGGTCGACGTACTCCGGCTCGGTGTGCTGCCGACGCCCGCGGTCGCCTACCTCACCGAGGCGCTCCACGCCGATGTCGGCGTGATGCTCTCCGCGTCGCACAACCCCGCACCGGACAACGGGATCAAGTTCTTCGCCCGGGGCGGGCTCAAACTGCCCGACGCGGTCGAGGACGAGATCGAGCGCCGGCTGGGCGAGTCCTGGGACCGTCCCGTCGGGGCCTCGGTCGGCCGGGTGCGGGACGCCTACGGCGAGGCCAACCGGTACGTCTCCCACCTGCTCACCACGATGCCCGGCGGGCTGGACGGCCTGCGGGTGGTCGCCGACTGCGCGAACGGGGCCGCTCACACGGTCGCTCCCGAGGCGCTGCTGCGCGCGGGGGCCATCGTGGAGACGATCGGCGCCTCCCCCGACGGCCTCAACATCAACGAGGGCTGTGGCTCGACGCACCTGGACCGGCTCCGGGACGCGGTGCTGGCGAGCGGCGCCGACGTGGGTGTCGCCTACGACGGGGACGCGGACCGCTGCCTGGCGGTGGACGCCACCGGTGAGGTCGTGGACGGCGATCAGATCCTGGCGATCCTCGCGGTCGCGATGAAGGAGAGCGGCCGCCTGGCCAAGGACACCGTGGTCGCCACGGTCATGTCCAACCTCGGCTTCAAGATTGCCATGCGGACGGCCGGGGTCGAGGTCGTGGAGACGGCGGTCGGCGACCGGTACGTGCTGGAGGCCATGAAGCACAACGGCTTCTCGCTCGGCGGGGAGCAGTCCGGCCACCTCATCATGCTCGACCACGCCACCACCGGCGACGGCCTGCTCACCTCGCTGCACCTGCTCGCGGAGGTGGTACGGCAGAAGCGGCCGCTCGCCGAGCTCGCGTCGGTCATGACCCGCCTCCCGCAGGTGTTGATCAACGTACGCGGCGTCGACAAGAGCCGGGCGGCCACCTCACCCGAACTCGCCGCGGCGGTCGCCCACGCCGAAGGGGTGCTGGGGCGGTCCGGGCGGGTCCTGATCCGTCCGAGCGGGACCGAGCCGATGGTCCGCGTCATGGTCGAAGCCGAGTCCGAGGACCAGGCCCACGCCGTGGCCAGCGACCTCGCCGACGTCGTCCGTACCTCCCTGGTGTGAACTGCCCGCTTCTCGCCCCCGCGGTGAGAAGCGGGCAGATGGTTTTCCGGGTTATTCGCTTCCGCTGAGGGTGAGGGAGCGGAGGCGGCGGCCGGCCAGGATCGTGGCGAGCAGGGTGGTGACGATCAGTGCCGGTATCGCGAAGCCCGGCGCGACCTGGCTCTTGAGGAAGGCCGACGAGGACACGGCGTCGGCGATGGAGAGCGTCCACTGCTGGATCGACAGGTCCCGTGCGCCGGGGGCGACGGTGCCGACCACTCCTTCCCAGATCAGCGCGTAGATGATCCCCACGGTGACGGCGAACCGGGTGACGATGGAGATCAGCAGGAAGACCGCGGCGTAGGCGACTCCGCCGGCGAGCGCGCCGACGGCGAAGCCAAGGGCGACGTCGGCCTCCCAGCCCATCATCGCGAAGGCGGAGATGAAGATCGGGAGCGCGCCGAACAGCGCCATCAGCGAGGCCGCGACGATCAGTTTCGTGACGGAGACGACCTCCCGCCGGATCGGCTTGGCGAGCAGGTGCATGATGACACCGTCCTCGATCTCCCTGCCGATCACCCCGGTTCCGACGATCAGGCCGAGCAGCGGAAGCATCATGGCGACCCCGAACCGCTCCATCAGCAGGATCGTCACCCGTTCCGGCGAGCTCGCCAGAGCGTAGAGGACCCCGGTGAGGGCGAGCAGGAGCACGGGCAGCCCGAGGAGCAGGAACACCCGGCGGCTGCCGAGCATGCCCCGGTAGGTGATCTGGGCGATGGTCGTGTTCACGGACGTGCCCCTTGGAGTGCGGCGGTCATTGTCTGCCCCCGGAGATCAGGTAGGAGAACACCGACTCCAGGTCCTCGTCGGACGGGCTGACCTGGAGCAGGCGCACGTCGGCTTTCCGCGCCGCCTGGGGGAGCAGCCGGGTGAAGGCGCGGAAGTCGATCGCCCGCACCTCGAGCCCGTCCTCGCCGAGCCGGACTCCGCCGGTGGAGCCGTCGGCGATCAGCGCGGAGGCGAGTTTGCGGTCGTCGCTGGATCGGATGGTGAACAGGTGGGGCCGATTGGTCATCCGGCGCCGGATTTCCCGGTGGTCGCCGGAGGCGGCGTGCCGGCCGGAGACGAGTACTTCGATCTGCTGGGCGACCCGCTCGACCTCTTCGAGGATGTGCGAGCTGAACAGGATGGTCCGTCCGTCCGCGCCCATCCTGGTGATGAGCTCCATGAGGTGGAGCCGCTGCCGCGGGTCCATCCCGTTGAACGGCTCGTCGAGCAGGAGCACCGGGGGGTCGTGGACGAGCGCGGCGGCCACCTTGACCCGCTGGCGCATCCCCTTGGAGTAGGTGTCGATCCGCCGGTTGCCAGCGTCGAGCATCTCGACGAGGTTGAGGGCTTTGGTGGCGGCTTCGACGGGGTTGGCGAGTTTGTGCAGTTTGGCGCTGGAGAGGACGAACTGCCATCCGGTCAGGAAGCCGTAGAGCGCTTCCCGTTCCGGGACGATCCCCACGGACTTGTACACCTTGGAGTTCTGCCAGATGCGGTCCCGGCCGAGGGTGACCGAGCCGGAGGAGGGGGCGAGGAAGCCCGCCATCATGTGCAGCAGGGTGGATTTGCCCGCGCCGTTGGGTCCGAGCAGGCCGGTGACGCCCGGGCCGATCCGCATGGTCACGTTGTTGACCGCGACGACGTTGCCGTACCACCGGGAGACCTCGTCGAGGTGGATCGTGGTCGGAGCGGAGTGGTCGGTCATGACGACGCCGCCTTTCTGTACCGGTTCACCAGGATGGCGAGGGCGGCGCCGATGAGGAGGAGTACGGCGAGGAGCGCGACCGGGCCGCCCGCGCCGCTCGGGTAGTCGATCCCCAGGGCCGGTCGGCTGCCGAAGATCCAGACCTGGATCGCGTCGACGAGCATGAACGGGTTGATCAGCAGGGTCCATCTGGACGCCGTGTCGTGGCTGAGGGATTCGAGCACCCCGGACAGCACGGTGGAGGTGGCGAGGGTGATCAGATAGAAGGCGATCACCGAGGCGACGCCGAGGCCGCGCCGAGGGGTGAGGGAGGCGAGGGCGATGCCGACCGTACCGAGGAAGATCGCGAATAGGAACGCCCCGCCGACGCCCCGGAGGTAGTCCCCGGTGTGCAGGGGCCCCGGCGGGTTGACGAAGATCTCGCCGACGAACATCAGCGTGATCGGCAGGACCATGATGATCATCATCGCGCCGACGATCGCGGCGACCTTGGCGACGATGTAGTCCGTCGGGGTGCCCGGCCGGGAGAACAGCAGCGGGAGGACTCGGTACCGCTGGTCCGGGCCGACCAGGTACGGGGCCTGCGTGGCCAGGAAGATCGCGACGACGGCCTGCATGGTGACCGCGTAGCCGGTGTAGGAGAGCGGTCCCTCGCGCAACAGGGCCATCACCGCGATCGAGACGGTCGCGGGGAGGAGCATGATGACCCCGAGGAGCATCGGCATGATCTTGGATTTGGCTGGCCGGCCCAGGCCGAACGCGCCGCGCAGGCTGTTGGTGAACAGCGCGGTACGGGCGTATGCCCGGCCGTGCCGCGGTCCGTCGTAGTGGCGGTACCCGATGTCGTGGATGACGCCGGAGGGTTCAGACACGCTCGGCACCCCCCTGCGCGTGGTCCCGCTCGCGGAAGACGTCCTCGATGCGTCCCCGTCGCTGCTCCAGCCGGATCAGCCCGAGGTCCAGGTCGGACGCGATGTCACGGACCGCGTCGTAGGTCGAGTCGTCGACGACTTTGATCACAAGCAGCCTTCCGTCCGCCTCGACCCGCTGGCCCGCCCGGGTCAGCGCTTCGGCGAACTCGGCCTGCCCCTCCTCGACCTCGACCGAGACGGTGTGGGTTCCCTGGGTGAAGTCGTCGATGCCGGAGGAGCGGAGCAGCCTTCCGGCATCGATCACGATCACGTGGTCGCAGGTGCGCTCCAGTTCCCCCAGCAGATGGGAGGTGACGAGCACGCTGATCCCGAACTCGGTGCCGATCCGCCGGATCAGGCGGAGCATGTCGTCCCGGCCGGCCGGGTCGAGTCCGTTGGTGGGTTCGTCGAGGAAGACCAGTCGCGGGTCGTGGACGAGCGCCTGGGCGAGTTTGACCCGCTGCCGCATTCCGGTGGAGTATCCGCCGATCGGACGGTAGCGCTCCTCGTGCAGGCCGACGTGCCGGAGGGTGTCGGCGGCGCGCTCCCGGGCGGCGGTTCTCGGCAGCCCGGACAGTCTCGCCAGGTGGACGACGAGCTCGGTGGCACTGACATCGGGGGGAAGGCAGTCGTGTTCCGGCATGTAGCCGACGACGCGCCGGATCTCCTCCCCCTGGGAGGCGATGTCGAGGCCGAGCACGGTCGCCCGTCCGCTCGTCGGCCGCAGCAGGCCGAGGAGAATCTTGATCAGCGTGGACTTACCGGCTCCGTTGGCTCCGACCAGACCGGTGACTCCCGGTCCGATGTTCACCGTGAGCTGGTCCAGAGCGGTCACCCGTGGAAAGCGCTTCGACAGTCCCTCGGTGGCGAGGATAGACATGATCGCACTGTATCGACCCGAGTACGGCCGGGAGATCTACCCTGGGACCGAGTTTCATCTACGACCTGGGGATGAGTCGGGGGCGGCCTCATCGGGCAAACGGCCGACCGGCGGTCGTAGGCGGGAAGTACGACGCCAGATCGCGCGCTGCACCAGCAGGGTGAGGATGCCCGCGATCACCATGCCCAGGACGTTGATCGAGAGCTGGATCAGCGACCCGGCGACGTTGCCCCAGGAGGCGAGGGCGAGGGCCACGGCCACGTTGCCGGCGGCCGGCACCGTGGTCACCGAGATGAAGACCCCGACCAGTGCGGTGGACTTGCCCGCGGTGATGGAGAGGACACCCGCCACACCAGCCAACAATGCAACGATAAATGCCCATTTGTCGGGCTTGACGATGAATGCGGTCTGCCGGTCCTCCGCCGCCAGCATCTCCGGCTCGATCCAGCCCAGCCCGTAGGCGACCAGCGCGCAGCTGAAGGTGAGGAGAATCGCCACCGTGAATCCGGCCACCAGGGTCCGGGTCGCGACGGCGACCAGCCTGCCGTCCCGCTGGATGAGGCCGAAGCAGATGGCGGCGACCGCCGCGAACTCCGGCCCCAGGACCATCGCGCCCACGATCAGGATCGGGGAGTCGGTGAGCACCGCGATCCCGGCGAGCTGGGTGGCCAGGGTGAGGAACACCAGGAAGGCCCAGGTGAGCCGGGACTCCTCCCGGGTGCGCTGGGCGAACTCCTCCCAGACGACGGCGTCCTCGCTGTCCCCCGGCGCCTCCTCCTTGGCTTCCTCGGCCGCCTCGGAGAGCGACACGTCCACCCGCTCCACGGCGATCGACCCGTCGACGTCCAGACCCAGCGCGCACAGCTGTTCGAGGAGGTCGTTGGCGGCCTCCCGCGCCACGTCGCAGAGGATCACGTCCCCCACGGGCTCCCTGGCGGCGCCGGGCAGCACGATCACATTGGTGATCCCCAGGTCCGAGGTGAGGATCCGGACGACCTGCTCGGTCCGATCCCCGGGGGAGATCACGCGGACATGTAGCACAGCACGACTCTAGAGCCCTCAGGTCCGGCGCAGCCGAACTCTGCGCACCGAATGGTCGGGCCCCTTCTGCAGCACGAGGTCGGCGCGGCCCCGGGTGGGGGCGATGTTCTCCACGAGGTTGCGCTCGTTGATCTCCCGCCACACGTTCCGGGCGAACTCGACGGCCTCCCGGTCGGAGAGCTCGGCGATGTGCCGGAAGTAGGACTTGGGGTCGGCGAACGCGGTCCGCCGGAGCTTGTTGAAACGCTCCACATACCAGTCCCGGACGTCCTCCACCTTGGCGTCCACATAGATGGAGAAGTCGAAGAAGTCGCAGACCGCCAGGGCGTGCGCCGGGGCCGGCTGCAGGACGTTCAACCCTTCGACAATAAGGATGTCCGGATTTTTTATGGTCTGGATGACATTTGGCACGATGTCGTACTCAAGATGGCTATAGACCGGTGCGCTGACCTCGGGCGCGCCCGCCTTGACCGCGGCGACGAACCGGACGAGCGCCCGGCGGTCGTAGCTGGCCGGGAACCCCTTGCGGTGCATGAGCCCGCGCTCCTCCAGGATCCGGTTGGGGTGGAGGAAGCTGTCCGTGGTGATCAGCTCGACGTGCGGGTGCTCCGGCCAGCGGGCCAGCAGGGTGTGCAGCAGCCGCGCGGTGGTCGACTTGCCGACGGCGACGCTGCCCGCGATCCCGATCACGTACGGCGGGGGCGGCCCCTGCTCGCCGAGGAAGGCCGAGACCGCGCCCCCGCGTTCCCGGGAGCCGGTGAAGTGCAGGTTGAGCAGCCTGGTGAGGGGCAGGTAGATGTCGGTGACCTCGGTGAGATCGATGGGGTCCTCGACGCCGCGCAGTTCCTCCAGTTCGTCCTCGGTCAGGGTGAGCGGCGTGTTCCGGCGCAACGCCTGCCACTGGCCCCGGCTGAGTTCCACATACGGATTCGAACCGTTCGTCCAGCCGTTGCTCATGGGGGAACTGTACTGACACGGTTCCGTACGGCCTGCGCCTGGGCGCCCGGAAGACGTCCACCCGATAACCTGGCCCGCATGTGCGGAATCGTGGGTTACGTCGGTGATCAGCAGGCCTTGGACGTCGTGGTGGCGGGTCTTGCCCGGCTGGAGTACCGGGGATACGACTCGGCCGGGGTCGCGGTGGTCGCCGACGGAGAGATCGTCATGGAGAAGCGCGCGGGCAAGTTGATCAACCTCCGCGACGCCCTGGCCGGTCTGCCCCAGCCGCCCGCGACCGTGGGCATCGGGCACACCCGCTGGGCCACCCACGGCGCGCCGACGGACCGCAACGCCCATCCGCACGGGGACTGCAAAGGGCAGATCGCGGTCATCCACAACGGCATCATCGAGAACTTCGCCGCGCTCCGGGCCGAACTGGAGGAGCGCGGGCACGAGCTTCGCTCCGACACCGACACCGAGGTCGTCGCGCACCTGCTGGAGGAGGAGACGGCGGGGGTCACCCTGGGCGAGGCGATGCGCAACGTCTGCCGTCGCCTGGAGGGGGCGTTCACGCTTCTGGCGGTGCACACGGCCGACCCGGGCCTGGTCGTCGGCGCCCGGCGCAACTCGCCGCTCGTGGTGGGCCGGGGTGTGGGGGAGAACTTCCTCGGCAGCGACGTCTCCGCCTTCATCGCGCACACCCGGGAGGCGATCGAGCTCGGCCAGGACCAGGTGGTGGAGCTGCGCCGGGACTCGATCACCATCACCGACTTCGACGGCAGGCCCGCCAAGACCCGGGACTACCACGTCGACTGGGACGCCTCGGCCGCCGAGAAGGACGGCTACGAGTACTTCATGCTCAAGGAGATCGCCGAGCAGCCGCGGGCGGTGGCCGACACCCTGCTCGGCCGGGTGGGCGCCGACGGCCGCCTCGTGCTGGACGAGATGCGCCTGTCGGACCAGGATCTGCGGGACTGCGACAAGATCGTGATCGTCGCGTGCGGCACCGCCTTCCACTCGGGGCTCATCGCCAAGTACGCGATCGAACACTGGACCCGCATCCCCTGCGAGGTGGAGCTGGCCTCCGAGTTCCGCTACCGGGACCCCATCCTGACCCGGGACACCCTGGTCATCGCGATCTCCCAGTCGGGCGAGACGATGGACACGCTCATGGCCGTACGGTACGCGCGTGAGCAGCGGGCCAAGGTGCTGGCGATCTGCAACGTGAACGGCTCCACGATCCCCCGGGAGAGCGACGGTGTCCTCTACACCCACGCCGGGCCCGAGGTCGCGGTGGCCTCCACCAAGGCGTTCCTCACCCAGCTGGTCGCCTGCTACCTGGTCGCCCTCTACCTCGGGCAGGTCCGGGGGGTGCTCTTCGGCGACGAGATCGAGGACGTCATCGAGCAGCTGGAGACGATGCCCTCCAAGATTCAGGAGGTCCTCACCACGATCGGTCCGGTCCGCGACCTGGCCCGGTCGCTCGCGGCCGAGCGCTGCGTGCTGTTCCTCGGCCGCCACGTCGGCTTCCCGGTCGCCATGGAGGGCGCCCTGAAGCTGAAGGAGCTCGCGTACATGCACGCGGAGGGTTTCGCGGCGGGTGAGCTCAAGCACGGTCCGATCGCGCTGGTCGAGCCGGGGCTCCCGGTGGTGGTGGTCGTCCCCGGGCACGGGCGGAAGGTGATCCACGACAAGATCGTTTCCAACATCCAGGAGATCCGGGCCCGCGGGGCCAAGACGATCGTCATCGCCGAGGAGGGCGACGACAGCGTGACCGCCTACGCGGACACCCTGATCCGCATCCCCGCGGTCCCGACGCTCCTTCAGCCGCTGGTCTCCACCGTCCCGCTCCAGGTCTTCGCGTGCGAGCTGGCGAGCGCCAAGGGACACGACGTGGACCAACCCCGCAATCTCGCCAAGTCCGTCACGGTGGAGTAGGGGAGATCTTGTAGTGATGTGCCATATGTCGGAATGTCGGCAAGGGTTAGTGTGGCGCGACTCGGGGATCGGGTAGTCCGGCCAGGTTAGGAGTGCAAAGCCGCATGGATCGTCGCCGCTTCCTCGCACGGAGTACGGTAGTCGCCGCAGGAGCCACACTGGCCGGAGGGCCGTTCTCCGGCGTCGCCGCGGCAGCCGCACAAGGCGCCACACGACCGGCCGCCGGCTACGGCCCGCTCCAGGCGGTCCCCGACGAACGGGACGGTGTGGTCCGGCTCCACCTTCCGGAAGGGTTCCGCTACCGCTCGTTCAACCCGGCCGGCGAGGCGTTCACCGACGGCAGCCCGACCCCGGGCCGCCACGACGGGATGGCGGCCTTCAGAGGCCCGCGCGGCACCGCGATCCTGGTCCGCAACCACGAGGTGAACGGGCCGGTCGGGGCGTTCGGCGACCCGGCCAAGGCCTACGATCCGGCCACGGGCGGCGGTACCGCGACGCTCACGGTGACCCGGGACGGCCGGGTCGTCTCCAGCGGGCCGAGCCTGACCGGCACCCAGATGAACTGCTCCGGCGGGGCGATGCCCTGGGGCAGCTGGGTCACCTGCGAGGAGACGGTCAACGGCCCCGACGTGGGCAACGACTTCACCGGCCAGGACAACTCCAAGCTCACCCAGAAGCACGGCTACATCTTCGAGGTGCCGGCGACCGGTACGGCCACGGCGCGGCCGATCCGCGCCGCCGGCCGGTTCGCCCACGAAGCCGCGGTCTGCGATCCGAGGAAGGGGGCGATCTACCTCACCGAGGACAACTTCGCCTTCCCCTCCGGCTTCTACCGCTACCTGCCGCCGCGGCATCCGGTGGCCGCCCGGCGGATCCTGGACGGGGGCCGCCTGCAGATGCTCGCCGTCCGCGACCAGCCGGGCAAGGACCTTTCCCTGGCCCAGCCGGCCGGGGTCGCCTACGACGTGGAGTGGGTGGACATCGACGACCCGGACCCCACGTTCACCGGGACGCCGAGCAACGACACCGCGCTGCAGGCCGTCGGCGGCCAGGGCCGGGCCGAGGGTGCCGCGCTCTTCTCCCGGCTGGAGGGCGCGGTCCACCACCACGGCACGGTGTACTTCGTCTCCACCCAGGGCGGGGCCACCGCCCCCGGCGACACCCCGCCCTCGGGGTTCGGGAAGGGTCGCGGCCAGATCTGGGCGTACGAGACCTGGAGCAGTCGGCTCCGCCTGCTGTACGAGTCGCCCGGCTCGATGACGCTCGACCTGCCGGACAACATCACCACCAGTCCGCGGGGCACGCTGGTGCTCTGCGAGGACGGCGGCGGCGACAACTACCTGCGCGGGCTTACCCGCCGGGGTGAGATCTTCGACTTCTCCCGGCTGGCGCCGGTCCCCGGGGACGGCGGGGCGGAGTTCGCGGGATCCACGTTCGGCCCCGGCGGTCACACCCTCTATGTGAACATCCAGTCGAGCCGGGGCCTGTCCTTCGCGATCTGGGGCCCCTGGCACCGCGGCGGCTTCTAGCCTCGCGCGGCCGGGCACCCGTCGGCGTACCGTGGACGGGTGATCCTTGGGATAGGCGTCGACATCGTCGACATCGGGCGGTTCGCCGCCACGCTGGAACGGACCCCGAGCCTGCGTAAGCGCCTGTTCACCGAGGGTGAACAGGCGCTCGCCATCCGCTCCCTGGCGGCCAGATTCGCGGCGAAGGAGGCGGTGGCCAAGGCCCTGGGCGCCCCGCCGGGTCTCCGCCACATCGACGCCGAGATCCAGGTCGGCGAACACGGGAAGCCCGAGTTGCGGGTCGCCGGGACCGTCGCGTCCGCCGCCGACGAGCGCGGCGTCACCCGGTGGCACGTCTCTCTGAGCCACGATGGGGGGATGGCTATCGCAATGGTGGTGGCGGAGGGATGAAAGCCGCCTACTCCGTCGAGGAGATCCGCAGAGCCGAGCACGCCCTGATGGCGCGGGTGCCGGAGGGCACCCTCATGCGCCGGGCGGCGGGCGGGCTCGCGGCGGCCTGCGTCCACCTGCTCACCGAGGTGTACGGCTCCCGCGTGGTCCTGCTGATCGGCGGTGGCGCCAACGGCGGGGACGCCCTCTACGCCGGGGCCGTCCTCGCCCGGCGCGGCGCCCGGGTCGACGCGATCCTGGCCGGCGCCAAGACCCATCCGGGCGGCCTCGCCGCGCTCCGCGCCGCCGGGGGGCGGATCCACGACGCCGTCGGCGAGGACAGCCGGATCATGGAGAGGGCCGACCTGATCGTGGACGGACTCGTCGGCATCGGCGGGGTGGGCGCGCTGCGTCAGCCGCAGGCCACCCTGGCCGCGCTGGCGGCGCGGGCCCGGGCCCGGGTCGTGGCGGTGGATGTGCCGAGCGGGGTCGACGCGAGCTCCGGCGTGGTGGCGGGGGCGGCGGTCCGGGCGGATCTGACGGTGACCTTCGGCGGGTACAAGACGGGCCTGCTCGTCGACCCCGGGGCGAGCCACACCGGGACCGTCGAACTGGTGGACATCGGCCTCGGGCCGTACCTGCGCGATCCCGACCTCACCGCGCTGGAGGCGTCCGACGTCGCCGAACTGCTGCCCACCCCGGCCGCCGAGTCGGACAAGTACCGCAGGGGCGTGCTCGGCGTCGCGGCGGGCAGCGCGCAGTACTCCGGGGCGGCGGTGCTGGCGGTCGGCGGGGCGCTCCGGGGCGGGGCCGGGCTGGTCCGGTTCGACTCGACGGACGAGCCGGTACGGCAGGTGCGGGCCCACTGGCCCGAGGCCGTGATCGGGCCGGGCCGGGTCCAGGCCTGGGTGATCGGCCCGGGGTTCGGGACCGGCCGGCAGAGCCTGGAGCGGCTCCGGGCCGTCCTCGACTCCGACGTCCCGGTCCTGGTCGACGCCGACGCCCTCACCCTCTGCGCGGCGGATCCCACCCTGCTGGACCGGCCCGCGCCGACTCTGATCACCCCGCACGCCGGCGAGCTCGCCCGCCTGCTCGGTGAGTCGCGCGAGTTCATCGAGGGCAACCGGCTCGAAGCGGCGGGCCGGGCCGCCGCGGAGCTCGGCGCGACCGTGCTGGTGAAGGGGTCCACGACCCTGATCGCCCAGGAAGGGCACGCGGTCCGGGTCAACCTCACCGGCACCCCCTGGCTCGCCGCCGGCGGGACCGGCGACGTGCTCTCCGGGCTCGCCGGGGCGTTGCTGGCGGGGGGACTGTCCGCCTACGACGCGGCCTCGGCCGCGGCGTACCTGCACGGTCTGGCCGGGCGGATCGCCGCGTCCGGGGACGGGAAGTCGTCGGCTCCGATCACCGCGGGCGACGTCCTGGCGGCCCTTCCGGCCGCGATCCGCTCGGTCCGCGACGCCTCGACTTTCGGGGCACCGGCCCGCCGACCTGCGCAGACCTGACAAACTGGGGGGATGGGTTTCCTCACATCGGCGTCCCCCGCAGAGGCGAGGGTGGATCTTTCCGCGATACGGCACAACGTCTCGTCGCTCGGTGGGCGCGCACCGGGTGCCGAGGTGATGATGGTGGTCAAGGCGGACGGGTACGGCCACGGCGCGGTCGCGTGCGCCCGTGCGGCGCTGGAGGCGGGGGCGACCTGCCTCGGCACGGCGTTCATCCAGGAGGCGCTGGAGTTGCGCGCGGCGGGGATCACCGCGCCGGTGCTCGCGTGGATCCTTCCCCCGGGCGCGGAGCTGGACCGGGCGCTGACGGAGGGGATCGAGCTCTCCGCGGGCGTGGGGTGGCTTCTGGACGAGATCGCCGGGGCCGCTCGCCGTACCGGACGTCCGGCCAGGATCCATCTGAAGGTCGACACCGGGATCACCCGGGGCGGCGCCACCCCGGCCGAGTGGGCCGCGCTGGTCGAGCACGGGTTGGCGCTCCAGGCCGAGGGGCTGGTGCGGATCGTCGGCCTCTGGTCGCATTTCGCCTGCGCCGACGAGCCGGGGCATCCGTCGATCGCCGACCAGCTGGAGCTGTTCGATGATGCTGTGAATTATGCGGAAAAAGTGGGTGTTAGTGGGGCAAAGCGTCATATAGCTAACTCAGCGGCGACGCTCACCGTGCCCGAGGCCCACTACGACCTCGTCCGCCTCGGCATCGCCGCGTACGGGCTGAACCCGATCCCTCGGCTCGGCGACTTCGGCCTGCGCCCGGCGATGACGCTGGCCGCGCGGATCGCCCTGGCCAAGCGGGTTCCCTCCGGGTCCGGGGTCTCCTACGGGCACAGCTACGTCACCGAACGCAGGACCACCGTAGGGCTGGTCCCGATCGGCTACGCGGACGGGATCCCCCGCCACGGATCCAACACGTGCCAGGTGCTGGTGGGCGGTGTCCGGCGTACGATCGCCGGACGGGTCTGCATGGATCAGTTTCTCGTGGACGTGGGGGACGACGAGCTCGCCGCGGGAGACGAGGTGATCCTCTTCGGGCCCGGCGACCACGGCGAACCGACCGCACAGGAGTGGGCCGATTGCCTGAACACCATCACGTACGAGATCGTGACCGGGATCGGACCGCGTGTTTCACGCGTTTACCCGGTAGAACGTCCTTAGGGGGTCATGGATGACGACACGGCGCAGGGTCGGGATCGCCGGGGCCATCGTCGGTGCCGCGTCCGCGGGCGTCGCCGCGGCGGCGCTGGCCAAGCGGTACGCCGTCGGGCGGATCAGGCTGGGCCCCGACCCCGAGGCGAACGAGCCGCTGGGCGAGCTCCGCGGCCGCCCCACCCCGGTCACCACCTCCGACGGGCTCGAACTCTACGCCGAGGTGGACGGGCCCGAGGACGCCCCCCTCACCGTGGTCTTCTGCCACGGGTACACGCTCAACCTCGACTCCTGGCACTACCAGCGCCGCGACCTGAAGGAAACCGACCGGCTGGTGCTGTGGGACCAGCGCTGCCACGGCAGGTCGCCGCGGTGCGCCAAGGAGCACTGCACCGTGGACCGCCTCGGTGAAGACCTCTACGACGTCCTGCAGCAGCTCGCGCCCGGGCCGGTGGTGCTGGTCGGGCACTCCATGGGCGGCATGACGATCATGGCGCTGGCGGACCGGCACCCCGAACTCTTCGGCGAGCGGATCCGCGGCGTCGCCCTCGTCTCCACCTCGGCGGGCAAGCTCGCCGAGGTCACGCTCGGGCTTCCCGCGCTGCTCGCCAAGATGGTGCACCGTACCGTCCGGCCCACCGTGGCGGTGCTCGGGCGCGGTTCGGCACTGGTGGAGCGGGGCCGTCAGGTCGGCACCGACGTGGCCTTCCTCTCCCTGCGGCACCTGGGGTTCGGCGATCCCAGGAACGTGAGCCCCACCCTGGTGGACTTCGTCGAGGTGATGATCCGGTCGACCCCGATGGATGTGATCGCCGACTTCTACCCGCTGCTGATGTCCCACGACAAACTCGCGGCGCTCGACGTCCTGGACGGGGTGCCGACCACCATCCTGGTGGGCGAGAAGGACTGGCTCACGCCACCGGACCACAGCAAGGCCATGGCCGAGGCCGTCGCCGGATCGACGCTGGTGACCGTGCCCGGCTCCTCGCACCTGGTGCAATTGGAACACCCCGGTATCGTCAACGAGGCGCTCCGCGAGCTGATTCGGCGGGCCGCGCGGCAGGGAGCGGCCTGATGGCAATGATGATCTCAACGGCGGCGATGATGCGTGAGTTCGGGGTCCGGCTCGCCGGGGCTCTGCGCCCCGGTGACCTCGTGATCCTCACCGGATCGCTCGGTGCCGGGAAGACCACCCTGGTCCAGGGGATCGCCGAGGGGCTCGGTGTCCGCGGGCCGATCACCTCGCCCACCTTCGTGATCTCCAGGGTTCACCCCTCGCTGTGCGGCGGGCCCCCGCTCGTCCACGTGGACGCCTACCGGCTCGGCGGGCTGCTTGAGGTGGACGAGCTCGACCTGGACGCCTCGCTCGCGGAGTCCGTCACCGTCGTGGAGTGGGGTGAGGGGCTCGTCGAGGGGCTGACCGAGGACCGGCTGGAGGTCGAGATCATACGGGACGAGACCGGCGAGGAGCGGAGCCTGGCCCTCACCGGGGTCGGCCCCCGCTGGGCGGTCATCCCGGTCGAGCTCGGGGTCGGCGCGGAATGAGCCCGACGGCAAAGTAACGCGCTCGGATATCCCCGCTGGAGCTAAAGATCTTTTACTATGGCTCTGTCTGCTTTGTAGGCGTCCAAGTAGTTGATCACCGGCGAGGTGCAGAGGAGCGCTGCGGGTGAAGAGGGCCAGGCAAAGGTTCGCCACAGGGTTGGTCGTCGGATTGATCGCCGGAGTCTCGCTCCTCGGGCTCGCGGCCCCGGCCGCCGCCGGGAGCCAGGAGATCAAAGTCACGCTGACCCCCGCCAAGACGCTCAGCGGGGCCGGGCAGGACATCAAGATCACGGCTGAGTGCCCGAAGACCGGGGACACCCAGGTTCGGGCGCTCGCCACGTCCAGCCTCGCCTTCGAGCCGGTCAACCTGGAGCCCGACGCGGAGAATCCGCTCGTGGTCTCCGGGGTGGCCGAGCTCAGCAAGAACCTGGTCCCCGGGACCTACACGGTCAACGTGACCTGCGAGTCCAACCACACCGGCGAGGCGGAGCTGGAGATCCTCGGCACCGTGCCCACCAAGGCCCCCAAGGCGGGTGGCGGCGGCACCGCGGCGGGTGTGGCCGACAATGACGACGAGGGCGCGCCCACCTTGGGTGTCGTGCTCGTCGCCGGGCTGCTCGTCGGCGCCGCCGTCTTCCTCCTTCGCCGCCGCGGCCTGCGGTAGCCCCATCGCGACGTGGCAAAACGGGAGTGGACGCGGATCGCCGCCGCGGGCCTGGTGACCGCCGCCGTTCTCTACGCGATCGGGAGCGGGCGGGGCGAGCCCGAACCCCCGGCCGTGACCCCCACGGCGATCGACATCCCGGCGTTGGAGATCAAGGCTCCGCTCATCCGGCTCGGTCTCGTCGGCGACGGCGAGGTCGAGCTGCCGCCGTACTCCAAACCGAAGGTTGCCGGGTGGTTCGAACTCAGCGCCGTCCCCGGTGACGGGGGAGCCTCCGTGGTGATCGGTCACGTGGACACCAAAACCGCCCCCGCCGTCTTCTACCGGCTCAAAGACCTTCGCAAAGGCGCCGTCATCCGGGTCAGCCGCAGCGACGGCAAGACCGTTGCGTACCGTGTCGACTCCGTGGAACGGGTGCACAAAGACAGGTTCCCGGCGAAGAAGGTGTACGGCGGCGAAGGGCTCCGCCTCGTCACCTGCGGCGGAGCCTTCGATCAGGCGAAAGGCGAGTACGAGGAGAACCTCATCGTCTACGCGGCGGCCACGGCACCGCGGAAACGGACTACGCTCTGAGTTCGTGCTGGTCTTGGCCTTTGATACCGCTACCCCCGCCGTCACCGTGGCCCTCCACGACGGCAGGCGCACCCTCGCCGAGTCGACCGTGATCGACGCCCGGCGCCATGGAGAGCTGCTCATGCCCGGCGTCTCCGCCGTACTCGGCGACGCCGGGGTCGCCCGTGAGGAGATCACCCACATCGCCGTGGGCACCGGCCCCGGCCCGTACACCGGGCTGCGCGTGGGGCTGATGACCGCCCAGGCGCTCGCCACCGCGCTCGGCGTCTCCTCCTACGGGGTGTGCACCCTCGACGTGCTGGCCTACGAGTCGGGCCTGACCGGCCCGTTCCTCGTCGCCACCGACGCGCGGCGCAAGGAGGTCTTCTGGGCGGAGTACGCCGGACAAAGGACCCGGGTCCGCGGCCCCGCGGTGGACCGTCCCGGCGACGTCCCCGGCGACCTGCCGATACTCGGGTACGGAGCCAAGCTCTACCCCGAGGCCGTCGGCGCCGCCAGAATCGTGGCGGGCGCGCCGGAACACCCCTCCGCGGCGGCGCTCGCCGCGCTCGCCGCCGAGGAGATCGCCGCCGGGCGGACCGCCGGCGCCGTGCTGACCGACCCGCGGCCCATCTACCTCCGCCGTCCCGACGCCAAGATCCCCGGGCCGCCCAAGAAGGTGACCGTGCTGTGAGCCGGGCCCCGGCGACCCTGCGCGCGATGACCGAAGCCGACCTCGGCCCGGTGCTCGCCCTGGAGCAGGCGATGTTCCCCCTCGACGCGTGGAGCGAGAGCACCATGCGGGGAGAACTCGACGATCGGTCGCGGACCCGCCACTACGTCGTCGCCGAACTCGACGGTGAGATCGTGGGCTACGCGGGGCTCGCCGCCGTCGCCGACCAGGCCGACGTGCAGACCATCGCGGTCCGCACCGACCGCCAGGGCATGGGGATCGGCCGCGCGCTCTTCGGCGAGCTGCTCGACGAGGCGGCCCGCCGCGGGGTCAAGGAGGTGTTCCTGGAGGTCCGGGCCGACAATGCCCGGGCCCGCGACCTGTACACCCGATTCGGCTTCGAGAAGATCGGCCTGCGCCGCCGCTACTATGACGACGGCGTGGACGCCATCGTCATGAGACGCGACACGGGTCCCTGACCCGTTCCCGTGTTCGCCGAGCGCCCGGTACGGGCTTTCGCCGCCGCCGGCCGTACCGCGTGGTCTCCCGTGCGGGTCGCCGCTGTGACCGTGCCTGCCGTGGGCGGCCGCCGTTTCGGGTGTCCGGGCCGCGCTTGGCCAAAGAGCACCGGGTGGTACGGCGTGCCGGTAGATTCCAGGTACGGCCGCGCAGCCAGGCCTGATGACACGAGGGGATGACATGGGCACGCCGGTGAAGACGGAGCCGCTGGTCCTGGGCATTGAGACGTCCTGTGACGAGACGGGGATCGGCATCGTGCGCGGGCACACACTGCTGGTCGACGCGGTGGCTTCGAGCGTCGAGGAGCACGCCCGGTACGGCGGTGTGGTGCCGGAGGTGGCGTCCCGGGCGCACCTTGAGGCGATGATGCCCACGGTCGACCGCGCGCTGCGGGAAGCCGGGGTGAAGCTCGCGGATCTGGACGCGATCGCGGTCACGGCGGGGCCGGGGCTCGCGGGCGCACTGCTGGTGGGGGTCGCCGCGGCGAAGGCGTTCGCGTACGGCCTGGGCAAGCCGCTCTACGGGGTGAACCATCTGGCCGCCCATGTCGCGGTGGACCAGCTCCAGCACGGACCGCTGCCCAAGCCGTGTATCGCGATGCTGGTCTCCGGGGGTCACTCCTCGCTGCTGCTCGTCCCGGACGTGGCCCACGGGGTGACCTCGCTCGGGTCGACGGTCGACGACGCGGCGGGTGAGGCGTTCGACAAGGTGGCCCGGGTCCTGGGGCTGCCGTTCCCGGGTGGGCCGCACATCGACCGGGTCGCGAGGGAGGGGTCGGGGTCGGCCATCCCCTTCCCCCGGGGCAAGGCCGACGACGGAACGCTGGACTTCTCGTTCTCCGGGCTGAAGACGGCGGTGGCCCGGTATGTGGAGAAGAACGGCGGCTCGATGAACATCGCGGACGTGGCGGCGTCGTTCCAGGAGGCGGTGGTGGACGTCCTCACCCGCAAGGCGCTTGCGGCGTGCCGTCTGCACGGTGTCGACCACCTGTTGATCGGCGGCGGTGTGGCGGCCAACTCCCGGCTGCGGGCGCTGGCGCAGGAGCGCTGCGAGCAGGTGGGGGTACGGCTGCGCGTGCCCCGGCCGGGGCTCTGCACCGACAACGGCGCGATGGTGGCGGCGCTCGGGTCCGAACTGGTTTCCTCGGGGGTCTCGCCGTCCGAGCTCACGATCCCGGCGGACTCCTCCATGCCCATCACGATGGTCACCGCCTGACACCGGAGAGCTAGCCGGGACTTGGTCCCGGCGAGGGACGGCGGGGTACCAGGCGGTCACGTACGCTCGCCGGTGTGTATCAACTGGTACGGAACGTCGTCGACGCGGTCTGGCAGGCGCCCGGTGTGCCCGACCGGACGCCGATCCCGCGTCGGCTCCGCCGCAAGCTGTGGATCGCCTGGGCCGCGGGGCTGGTGATCACGGGGTTCACCTTCGGGATGTTCTCCGCGACCTATTTCCCGTTGTCGGAGGAGAACCACATCGAGGCCGCCGCCGGGCTTCCGGTCTCGCTCCTGCAGACCCTGCCGCTGCTCTGGGCGGCCCGGGCACCGCTCGTCGCCTGGCGGGTGATGCTCGTCGGCATGGCCGTCGCGGTTTTCGTCCCGGTGTCGTCGGGGTGGCCGTGGGCTCCGGGGGCGTGTATCGCCTTCGCCCTGGTGCTGTTCTACCTCTCCTATGTCCATGAACGGCGGCTCGTGGTCGGCGCCACCGCCGTGTCGGTGGGGGTGATCTGGCTCCCGGGTGCGCTGGTGTCCCAGATGGACCCCGTCATCGCGCTGCTCGCCCTGGCGGTGTTCACGGTGCCCCCGGTGCTCGGCGACTCCATCCGAGCGCGTCGCACGGCCGAACTCAGCCTGGCGGTGAGCGAGGAGGAACGGCGTGGTGAGACGATGCGCAGGGCGGTGCTGGAGGAACGGTCCCGGATCGCCCGGGAGTTGCACGACATCGTCGCCCATCACATGTCGGTGATCGCCGTTCAGGCCGAGGCGGCCCCGTATCGGATGCCGGACCTGCCTGAGCAGGCCGTACAAACCTTCGGCACGATCCGCGTGGCGGCGAAGGAGGCGCTGACGGAGACCCGGCGGGTGGTGGGGCTGCTGCGTTCCACCGACGCGGCGGCCGAACGCGCCCCCCAGCCGCATCTGGCCAGGATCGAGGAGCTGATCGGCGAGGCGCGCGGCGCGGGGATGGCGGTGGGGTTCCGGGTCGACGGTTCGCCGGCCCCGGTTCCCGCCGGGGTGGGGTTGTCGGCGTTCAGGATCGTGCAGGAGTCGTTGAGCAACGCCCGCAGGCATGCGCCGGGTGCGTGGGTGCAGGTCCACGTCGGTTACGACGAGTCGGAAATATCACTCCTTATCAAGAATGGTTCGAGTCGGTCGCCGGTGGAGCGGGAGGAGGGGCGCGAGCCCGGCCACGGGCTGCTCGGGATGCGGGAGCGGGTGACCCTGCTGGGCGGGAGCCTGTCCGCCGAGCCCGATGCCGACGGTGGGTTCACGGTTCGGGCGGTGCTCCCGCTGTAGGTCCGGTGCGGTTCCCGGGCCGGGGACCCTATCCTCAACTCATGACTATCCGGGTGGTACTCGCCGACGATCAGGCTCTGATCCGCGACGGCATCGCGGCCCTCCTGCAGAGCGACCCGGACATCGAGGTCGTGGGCCAGGCCGAGGACGGGAAGCAGGCGGTCACCCTGGCCGGTTCGCTCACCCCGGACGTGGTAGTCATGGACATCCGCATGCCGATCATGGACGGCCTGCAGGCGACCGCGCAGATCGTGAGCAGAGGCATACCCGCCCGGGTGCTCGTGCTCACCACCTTCGACGAGGACGAGTACGTCTACGAGGCGCTGGCGGTGGGGGCCAGCGGGTTCCTCCTGAAGGACGCCTCGGCGGGGGAGCTGATCCACGCGGTCCGGGTGGTGGCCTCCGGGGACGCGCTGCTCGCCCCGTCGGTGACCCGGCGCCTGATCTCGGAGTTCACCCGCCGCCGCCCGGTCGGCCTGACCACGGTCCCCCGCCTGGCCGCGCTGACCGCCCGGGAGCGGGAGGTGCTCTCCCTGATCGCGCGGGGGCTGTCCAACGCCGAGATCGCGACGGAGCTCGTGGTGGCGGAGCAGACGGTGAAGACCCATGTGGGGAGGATCTTCACCAAGCTGGCGATCAGGGATCGCGCCCAGGCCGTGGTCGTGGCCTACGAGTCGGGCCTCGTCCGCCCCACCTGATCAGGCGATCAAGGCCGCCCGGTCCGGCATCCGCCACCGCCACCAGCGCGCGGACCCCACCGGCTTGAAGCCGAGCGACTCATACAGCGGAAGACCCGACTCGGTGGCGGTCAGGACGGCGGGCAGCCCCGGGGCCTCGGCGCGGAGCACCGTCAGCAGCAAGGTCCTGGCGAGGCCGCGGCCTCGCCACTCGGGCAGGGTGGCCACCCAGTACAGCCCGACGCTCGTCCCGGTCGTCATGGCCACCGCGGCGGCCGCGGTGACGTGCTTCACCTTGACGGTCCAGACGGTGAACCCCGGTGCGCCGAGCAGGGCGACGGGCAGCAGCGTGCCGTGCCGGATCGGCCGGAGGTCCGGGAGGGGGAAACCCTCGATGATCGTACGTTCCGCCTCGGCCAGAGCCTCCTCGTCGCGCACCCGTGCCACCACGACCTGCCGGTCGGGTGCGGGCAGGGGAGAGACACCCCTGATCATGGCGGAGAACCGCCAGACCAGGCTGAAGCCGTACCTCTCCAGTTCCGCCTGGCCGAACGGGTCCTCCAGGATCAGCCCGGATTCCTCCGGGTTCGTGCCGTAGAACTCCCGCAGCTCGGCGATGAGCCGGTTTCCGTCCTTGACCGGGGAGGTGAGGATGATCCGGGAACGCTTGCCGCGGGCGCCGCCGTCGACCGCGATGAACCCTTCGCCCTGGATGCTGCGGAGTTCCAGGGCGCGGGCCAGAGAGAGCTGAAACTCGGCCGCGTTGGCGGGTATCTCCGGAGCCACGAGTCGGTTCTCAGGTTCAGTTGTCATGCCTAAACATCATTGCGGATCCGCTCGGCCAAGGCGGAATCCACGAGGAATTCCGTGCGTCCGGGGCTAATCTTTCCCGCTTCGCGCCGGGCGGAGGAGGGCCTCGGCGAGGGCGAGCAGGGTCTCCTCCAGGCCGGCCAGACGGTCGGCCACGTCGCTGTGGACCGCCTCGGCGGCCGTGTTGAGGAGTGCCGCGAACTGTTCGTGATCGGGCCGGGTCTCGACGAGGTCGATCAGCCGCTGCCGGAGATCGGCGAGGTCGAGCGCGGAGGGGAGCCGGGCGATCCGCGCACCGGTCGAGGCGAGCTGGTCGTCGACGGCCTCCAGGCGCCCGTCCAGGCCCCGGAGACGCTCGCCCAGGGCCGCCTCCAGCTCGCCCACCCTGTGGTCCACCGCGTCCATGCGCAGGGTGAGCTCCTGCCGGAGTTCGGCGCAGCTCAGCTCGACCCGCTCCTCGACCCGGGACCCGAGCGCGGTGAGCTCGGCCGACGTGCTCCGCCGGAGGTCGTCGATCCGTTCGCCGATCCGTTCGAGCCCCTCGGCCATGCGTTCGACGGCCAGCCTGACGTCCGTACCGGCGGCCGGTACGGCGCTCTCCAGGCCGTCCGCCCGCCTCAGGAGGTCGGCGAGGGACCCGTCGACCGCGCCCAGCCGCTCGGCGGTGATCCGGGATTCGTCCAGCACCGACTGCAGGCGGCCGAGGACGTCGTCCACGCTCTCGCCGAGGGCGCCCACGTCCGTACCGAGCAGGGAGAGGTCGCCGAGGAGTTCGACCCGGCCGCGGATCGCGTCCAGGTGGGCGGTGAGCCCTTCGGCCCAGCCGGGTGCCCGGAGGTTCATCCGGTCGAGCTGCTCGCCGATCGCGGCCAGGGTGCTGCTCAGCCCGCCGAGTTCACGTTCGCGCACCTCGCGCAGGAGCCACTCGGTGCCCTCCATCCGCTGCCGGATCTCGTCGAGCACCGCGCCCTGGGTCCGCTGCTCGTAAACGTGGTCCTGGGCGGCCTGGGCGAGGAGCTCCCGCATCCGGTCGGAGACGGCGGTCTGGCTTCCGGCCCGCAGGAGAGTGTGATTGGAGTGATCCATCCTTCGGGCTCCTTGCGCTCGGGCGCCGGACGGCTCGCGCGATTGAGCGGCTGGTAATCGGCGGGGAAAATTTCAGGTGTTTACTGTAGCCGTTTGCCGATGTACTTCCACGCGGCTTGGAAAAGGTCATGATTTTCCCGGGGAACGCCGGTTTCCGTGCTCACCGGAGGTGGTTACAGAGGATTGCGTATGGTTTTATGCCGATTCGGGTGAGTACCACGACTGCGCTGCGATCGCCGTCGAGCTTGAGATCCTTGCGTAGTTTCTCCACGTCAACCGCTGATCCGCGTTTCTTGACGGTGACCGTGCCGACGCCTCGATGCCGGAGTACCGCGCGCAGCTTTTTCAGGGAAAAGGGCAGCACCTCCTCAATTTCATAGGCGGTGGCGAAAGGTGTGCCGATTAATTCATTTGAGGTGATATATGCCACGCGTGGGTCGAGAAGCCATCCGTTTACGGCGGCGGCCACTTCGGCCACCAGATGCGCGCGGATCACCGCGCCGTCCGGCTCGTAGAGGTATTTCCCGGGTGGCCCGTCGGGTGGCGGCCCCAGGGACGGATCCGGGGTGAGCGTCTCTCCCGAGGGGAGCAGGGTGGCCCTCCGGGCCGCCCCCGAGGTGAACTCGCCGAACCAGAGCGCGGCCTCCTTCACCTCGCCCCGGTGCGAAACCCACTCCGCCTCGGCACGGGCGGGGATCAGCTCGTGCGGAATTCCGGGGGCGACCTTGACGCATCCGGCCCGGGCGCCCGAGACCAGGCGCAGGACGGTGGACCAGGAGGGGGAGTACGCGTGCGGGTCGAAGATCCGCTCACCGCCGCTCCGCCGCCGGGCGGGGTCGGCGAACACGGCGTCGTGGCCCGCGACGCCGGATTCCGCGGCGTCGGCCACCGTGACCTTGGCCAGATCCTGGAGGCCGAGCGCGGCGACGTTGGCCCGGGCGACCGCCACGGTGAGCGGGTCGAGGTCGACGCCCTCGACCGTCAATCCCCGGCGGGCGAGCGCGACGAGATCCCCGCCGATGCCGCAGCAAACGTCGATCACGTTGTCCACAGCCTGTGGATAACTTGAGAAACGCTCTGCCCGCAATGTGGCGACGATTGTGCGTGTTGCCTGTTCAAGACCGTGTGGTGTGAAGTACATGAGTTTCGCGTCGGCCCCGAACTTGTCCACAGCCCGCTCGCGGAGCCGGGCCTGGGTGAGGGCGCTCGCGGTCAGCTCCGCACTGTGCGATCGCCGCATCGCCGCGGTCGCGGCCACCCGGTCGGCACCCGAGGCGAGGAGCTCCTCGGCGTGGGACAGGGCTCGCCGGCCGTCGGGCGTGAGCAGTGCGTGAAAGGCGTCGGTCTCCACGGCTCCGCACGTTAGCGTCTCATCGGGTGGGGACGTCCCCGCGGGCGAGAAGGAGCTTGCGCAGGAGCGCGGCGAGCTGGTCCCGCTCCCTGGCGGTGAGGCCGGCCAGGAGCCGCCGCTCGTCGGCGAGGCGGCCCTCGATCGCCCCCTCGACCCGGGTCCGCCCTTCGGCCGTCAAGGTGATGAGCACGCTCCGCCGGTTGGCCGGGTCGGCCTTCCTCGTGACGAGCCCCTTCTCGACCAGCCGGTCGGCCCGGTTGGTCAGCGCGGCGGAGCTGATCATCACCCAGGAGGAGAGCTCACCCGCGGTCATGGTGTGGCCGGGGCCGGAGCGGAGCAGCGCGGCGAGGATCTCGAACTCCCGGGCGTCGAGGCCGTGTGTGACGAAGAACTCCTTCAAGCCCCCTTCGAGGAGCCGGGAGGCGCGGGCGATCCTGCCGGCGACGCCGACCGAGCCGTGGTCCAGGTCGGGCCGGACGCCACGCCACTGCTGGAGGATCGTGTCGACGGCGTCACCCATCTGTCCACTCCAAACTTTTCGATGTCGAACGGTTCGCCATGATAGTGGGGCTCGGTGCGGGGTGCGGGGAGTCCGCTGAGGGGTGAACGCCGAGTGTTCGTGTTGACTGTCTGGGCACGTCCGCATACTGTTTCGTCCGTTGGCACTCTCCCAGGGAGAGTGCCAATAGCAACGAGCCAGGTCTGACACCCGCGACGGCAGGCCAATGGTCGTTCCTGCGAGAGGTTTACACTTCACGACTTCCGAAGGGGGAGGTCCGACATGACGACCGCCACCAAGGTCGCCATCAAGCCGCTGGGCGATCGCATTGTGGTCCAGCCGCTTGAGGCCGAGCAGACCACGGCATCAGGTCTCGTTATCCCGGACACGGCGAAGGAGAAGCCCCAGGAGGGCCGAGTCCTCGCCGTAGGCCCGGGCAACTGGAACGAGGACGGCGACGAGCGGGTTCCGCTCGACGTCAAGGAGGGCGACGTCGTCCTCTACAGCAAGTACGGCGGTACCGAGGTCAAGTACGGCGGTGAGGAGTACCTCGTGCTCTCCGCTCGTGACGTGCTCGCCATCATCGAGAAGTAAAACACCCCGATGATGTCACCGAAGCCCCGGGCGTCCTGCCTGGGGCTTCGCCGTCGTGACTGGGGCGAGCCTGTAGATCAAGTGGTTTCGAGAGGACGATAACCCGAAATGCCGAAGACCCTGGAGTTCGAGGAGGACGCACGCCGAGCGCTCGAGCGCGGTGTGAACGCCCTCGCGAACGCCGTCAAGGTGACGCTCGGCCCGCGTGGCCGCAATGTCGTCATCGACAAGAAGTTCGGTGCGCCGACCATCACCAACGACGGCGTGACGATCGCCCGTGAGGTCGAGCTGGACAGGCCGTACGAGAACCTCGGCGCCCAGCTCGCCAAGGAGGTGGCCACCAAGACCAACGACGTCGCCGGTGACGGCACCACCACGGCGACGGTCCTGGCCCAGGCCATGGTCCGCGAAGGCCTGCGCAACGTCGCCGCCGGCGCCCAGCCGCTCTCCCTGAAGCGGGGCATCGACCGGGCCGCGGCGATCGTGTCCGAGCGGCTGCTCGCCTCGGCCCGTGAGGTCGAGGAGCAGTCCGAGATCGCCAATGTGGCGACCATCTCCGCTCAGGACCCCAAGATCGGCGGGCTGATCGCCGAGGCGTTCGCCAAGGTGGGCAAAGACGGTGTCATCACCGTCGAAGAGTCCAACGCGATGGGCCTGGAGCTTGAGTTCACCGAGGGCATGCAGTTCGACAAGGGCTACCTGTCGCACTACATGGTGACCGACCCCGAGCGCATGGAGGCCGTCCTGGAGGACGCCTACGTGCTCCTCCACCAGGGCAAGATCTCCTCGATCGCCGACTTCCTGCCGCTGCTGGAGAAGGTCGCCCAGACCAAGAAGCAGCTGTTCGTGGTGGCCGAGGACGTCGAGGGCGAGGCGCTCGCCGTCCTGGTGACGAACAAGATCCGCGGCACCTTCGTCTCGGTCGCCGTGAAGGCGCCCGGGTTCGGCGACCGCCGCAAGGCGATGCTGCAGGACATGGCGATCCTCACCGGCGGCCAGGTCGTCAGCGAAGAGGTCGGCCTCAAGCTGGAGCACGTCGGCCTCGAGGTGCTGGGCACCGCCCGCCGCATCGTCGTCACCAAGGACACCTCCACCGTCGTGGACGGCGCCGGTGACCCGGCGGCGATCGAGGACCGGGTCCGTGAGATCAAGCTCGCCATCGAGCAGAGCGACTCGGACTGGGACCGCGAGAAGCTGCAGGAGCGGCTGGCCAAGCTGGCCGGCGGCGTGTGCGTCCTGCGCGTCGGCGCCGCGACCGAGGTGGAGCTCAAGGAGAAGAAGCACCGCCTTGAGGACGCCATCTCCGCGACCCGTGCCGCGATCGAGGAGGGCATCGTCTCCGGCGGTGGCTCCGCGCTCGTGCACGTGGCCTCCGCGCTCGACGACCTGGAGCTCACCGGCGACGAGGCCACGGGTGTGGCGGTCGTCCGCAAGGCGCTCGTGGAGCCCGCCCGCTGGATCGCCGAGAACGCCGGTCTCGAGGGCTACGTCGTCGTCCACAAGATCAGCGAGCTGCCCGCCGGTTCCGGCCTGAACGCGGCCACCGGCGAGTACGGCGACCTGATCGCCCAGGGCGTCATCGACCCGGTCAAGGTCACCCGCTCGGCGGTGCAGAACGCCGCCTCCATCGCAGGCATGCTGCTCACCACCGAGGTGCTCGTGGTGGAGAAGCCCGAGGAGGAGACCCCCGCCGCGGCCGGTCACGGCCACGGTCACGGTCACGGCCACTGAGCTCTCCCGGCGCGGTCTTCCGTGCCGGGCCCATGCGGTACGGCGCCTGCCCGGATCACCGGGCGGGCGCCGCTGTCGTTTGGCGGGGCCGGGCAATCAGGCGGCGAATATCTCGCCGCGGCCACTTATTACGCGATAGTAGCTTCCGCCGATTCCGGAAAATGGTTCCGGATACCGAGCCCATCCTTTTGGCAGAATTGCACGACTTCTTGGGAAAGGCGCCCCTAAGATGCACTACTCTGCGCATTCATTCAATTACAAGTAGCTATATTGGCGAGTTTGACGCATCAATGTGACCAATCCGTAGCCGTTCGCTATGAGGACAGGTTCAATCATGGCGGGCATCATGCCTAACGTGACCGAGGGATGCGTCGCCGACGCCACGACCGGGGTAGGGCTTGCGACGAGGTCGGAGGACCATGTCTTCCAGGACGATCTCAAGGAGTTGACCGGCCTCGCCGTACAGGGCGACCGATCGGCGATCGAATCGCTGATCGGTCGGGTACGCCCGATGGTGGTTCGTTATTGCCGAGGGCGGCTTGGGCGGGTGGCCGGCCACTATCACATTGCCGATGATGTCGCGCAGGAGGTATGCATCGCGGTGTTGGCGGCGTTGCCGCGATACCGCGACATGGGGCGGCCGTTCGCTTCCTTCGTTTTCGGTATCGCTTCTCACAAAGTCGCGGACGCTTTGCGGAGTTCTATTCGCGCCGCCGTACCCACTCAAGATCTTCCCGACGGGCCGGACGACCGTCCCGGGCCCGAGGAGACGGTGGTCCGCTACACCGAGGCGGCGCGCGCCCGCGCGCTGCTGTCCAGGCTCCCGGACAACCAGCGCGAACTCCTGACGCTGAGGGTCGTCGTCGGCCTCTCCGCCGAGGAGACGGGTAATGTACTGGGTATGTCACCAGGTGCGGTTCGAGTTGCCCAGCACCGGGCGCTGGCCCGGCTTCGTGCGATGGCGGGTCCGTCGGAGCCGATTGCGTGACCGACGGTCACGATGACGAGGAACACACCGACATGCTGTTAGAGGCCCTGAGGCGCCGTACGGCGGTCGGGGACGAGGATCCCGTCATCGCGCTGCTGCACGCGTTCGTGCTCGACGTGGACGGGCGTTCGCTCAGTGATTCTCTTCCGCGTCTATGACCCCGTCGACGTAGCCGCGCGCGTACTCCCAGCTCACATAGTCGGTCGGATTGGGCTGGTAGGCCGGTTCGTGGACCTGGGGACGCCCGTCGTCGATCATCTGTCTGAGGTTGCTGCGGAGGAGCTCCCAGTCGAAGTAGTGGGCCTCCTGGCACTCCGGGCAGTCCAGGACGAGCCCGAGGACGCCCTGGGGTTCCAGGAGGGCGCGGAAGACTTCGACGTCGCTCAGGTCCGTGATGGCCTCGTTGCGCTCGTCGGGCGTCAGCGGTTCGGCGTCCTCGGGTGCGCCCAAGGCCGCCGCCGGGTCTTCAGGGTCGTCCGCGAAAGGGTCGCGGGGGACGTCGTCCAGCACGTATCCCACGCTATCGTCGCTCCGCGGTTCAAGGGGGCCAAGTCGGGTGTGACTACGCGAGCCACCCGCGTCGGGCCGCCTCGGCACCCGCCTGAAATCGCGATTGAGCCCCCAAATCCGCGAGAGCGTCGGCGAACCTAGCCCTAACCGTACGAACCGAGACACCGAGGTGGCGGGAGATGTGCTCGTCGCAGAGGCCCTGCGCGGCCAGCCGTATGACCTGAAGGACGTTTCCGGTCTCCGTCGGGGTCCGGAAGGGCAGGGCCCGCGACCACAGTTCGTTGAAGAGTTCCCGGAGTGCGGAGACGACGATCGGCGACCGGACAAGATAGAAGTTGTAGCCATGTTCTGGGAGGTTCCCTCCCCATTCAACGGGCAGCGCCGCCGCGTCCTCGCCGATCGCGACGAACCAGCTGGGCACCTTGCGCAGCGTCCGGACCTGCCCGCCCGCCGAGGTCAGCCGGGTGAGCTCGCCCTCCACCCCGGGCAGCGGGACGGTCTCGACCGGGACGATGACCCGCAGCCGGAGCAGGCCGTCGCGCTGGGCCTCGATCCACTGCCCGGCGTAGCCGCCGACGACCTCGGTCATCGTCCGCGCGTCGGGGACCGCGGCGATCAACGTGAGCGGAGGCGACTGCACGGCGTAGCCCAGGACGCTCTCCAGCAGGTGGTCGACGCCGCGGGCGATCTCGACCACGAGGTTTCCCGAACGGTAGTCGCGGCCCGCGTCGTAGTGGCGGGTGAGCCGGTCGATCGAATTGAGCAGGTCGTCGATCTGGCGGCTCTCGGCCGCGATCTGGTCGAGGCGGTCCGCGACGAGGCGGCCCAGCGCGGAGGCCGGGTGCCGGGCGACGTAGCCTCCCGAGCTCTCGTCGATGACGCCCAGGGCCAGGAGGGGTTTCAGCTCGTCGGCGATCTCCGTCACCGGGTTGTCCATCGCGTCCGCGAGTTCCTGGGGGGTGGCTCGCTGGAGACGGAGCGCCGCGGTGTACAGCCTCAGCTGGCCCGGGCTCAGCCCGAGACTCGTCAAGGTGTCCTCGGTCGTTCGGTACTCGGGGGGCATCGACGGCTGTCTCCTCGAAGGGAACAAGAGGTTCAGCGAGGATAACTCGCCCTGATGCGGGTTGTCCGGCTCCTTCAGGGTTTGCTGAGCCTGGGCTTGTTGCAGGTCATTGACGGTGGTGAAGGGGGCTGGGGTAGACCTGGGTGCATCTTGGTGCAATTGCAGATTCTCGCGTTGCGGAGACGGCGGGCGGTGACCGACGCTTGAGCCGCGTCGACGCCGTCGTGCGAGCCCGTCGTCACGGACACGGAGGGGGTTCCGTGGCCCGGATCCCACGGCGGCGCCGACGGCGGGGGGATGCACGCGTCACCGTGCGTCCCCCCGCTTCCTCCCTACGCGTTTGAGCAGGCCGATACGATGGAAGGAGAGTGCCGCACACGGAAGGACCTTCCGGGAGGCGGCTGGGATTTCTCGGTCTGCGGGCCTAGAGGGGCAGGGATGGCGAAGTTCACGGAACCCGGGTTCACATTCGACGACGTATTGCTGGTGCCCGCGTACTCCGATCTCGCACCCGGTGAGGCCGACACGACGAGCCGGCTGTCACGGTCGATCATGCTGCGCGTGCCGCTGATCTCGGCGGCGATGGACACCGTGACCGAGGCGCGCATGGCGGTCGCCATGGCCCGGCAGGGCGGCGTGGGCATCCTGCACCGGAACCTGTCGGTGGAGGAGCAGGCCCAGCAGGTCGACCTGGTGAAGCGCTCCGAGGCGGGCATGGTGACGAATCCGGTGACCTGCTCGCCGGAGGAGACCCTCGCCGAGGTGGAGCGGCTCTGCGCCTACTACCGGATCTCCGGGGTTCCTGTGACGGATCAATCCGGAATCCTCCTCGGCATCGTGACAAATCGTGACATGCGCTTCGAGGCCGACCAGTCCCGGCGGGTCCGCGACGTCATGACCCCCATGCCGCTGATCACCGCCCCGGTCGGCGTCTCCCGTGAGGACGCGTTCGCCCTGCTCCGGCAGAACAAGGTGGAGAAACTCCCGCTCGTCGACGCGGACGGCAGGCTCCGCGGCCTGATCACCGTCAAGGACTTCACCAAGAGCGAGCAGTTCCCCGACGCCACCAAGGACGGTGACGGCCGCCTCGTGGTGGGGGCCGCCGTCGGCATCGGCGGGGAGGCCGAGCTGCGGGCGAAGGCGCTGATCGAGGCGGGCGTCGACGTGCTCGTGGTGGACGTCGCCCACGGACACTCCCGCGGCATGCTGGAGATGGTCGCCAAGGTGAAGGCGAACAGCGGGATCGACGTCGTCGCGGGCAACATCGCCACCCGCGCCGGGGCGCAGGCCCTCATCGACGCGGGCGCCGACGCGGTCAAGGTCGGGGTGGGCCCGGGGTCCATCTGCACCACGCGGGTGGTCGCCGGGGTCGGCGCGCCCCAGCTCACCGCGGTCTACGAGGCCTCCCTCGCCGCCCGGCCCGCGGGCATCCCGGTCATCGCCGACGGAGGCCTGCAGTACTCCGGGGACATCGCCAAGGCGCTCGCCGCGGGCGCGGACACCGCCATGCTCGGGTCGCTGCTGGCCGGGTGCGAGGAGTCGCCGGGCGAGCTCATCTTCATCAACGGCAAGCAGTTCAAGTCCTACCGGGGCATGGGGTCGCTCGGCGCGGTGCGCAACCGCGAGCGCGGCCAGTCCTACAGCAAAGACCGCTACTCCCAGGAGGAGGTCTCCAGCGAGGACAAGTTCATCCCCGAGGGGATCGAGGGCCAGGTCCCGTACCGGGGCCCGGTCGCGGCGGTCGCCCACCAGCTCGTCGGCGGTCTGCGGCAGGCCATGTGGTACACGGGGTCGCGCACGATCGCCGATCTCCACGAGAACGCCACCCTCATGCCGATCACCTCGGCCGGTCTCAAGGAGAGCCACCCCCACGACATTCAGATGACCGTTGAGGCGCCGAACTACCATCGCCGCTGAGCCTCGCGCGGACGGGTGAGCCCGCCGGACGGCGGGCTCCATCAACATGAGACAAGGGAACAGACGTGTCACAGGTGGAGATCGGCCGCGGCAAGAGCGGACGACGGGCATACGCGCTGGATGAGATCGGGATCGTCCCGTCGCGGCGGACCCGCGACCCGGAGGAGGTGTCGATCGCCTGGCAGATCGACGCGTATCGCTTCGAGTCCCCGGTCATCGTCAGCCCGATGGACAGTGTGGTGTCCCCGCGGACCGCGATCGAGATCGGGCGGCTGGGCGGACTCGCCGTACTCGACCTCGAAGGGCTCTGGACCCGGTACGAGGACCCGTCCCCGCTCCTTGAGGAGGTGGCCTCCCTGGACGGGGAGGCGGCCACCCGGCGCCTCCAGGAGATCTACACCGCTCCGATCCAGGACGATCTGATCGGCCGGCGGATCGAGGAGGTCCGTGGGGCGGGGGTGACGACGGCGGTGCGGCTCTCGCCGCAGCGCACGGTCCAGCACCACAAGGCGGTCATCGACGCCGGGGTGGACATCTTCGTGATCCGCGGGACGACGGTCTCCGCCGAGCACGTCTCCGGCCGGGCCGAGCCGCTCAACCTCAAGCAGTTCATCTACGAGCTCGACGTCCCGGTCATCGTGGGCGGCTGCGCCACCCACACGGCGGCGCTCCACCTGATGCGGACCGGGGCCGCGGGGGTGCTGGTGGGCTTCGGCGGCGGCGCCGGGCACACCACCCGGACGGTGCTGGGGGTGGCGGTGCCGATGGCCACCGCGATCGCCGATGTGGCCGCGGCGCGCCGCGACTACCTGGACGAGTCCGGCGGGCGCTATGTCCATGTGATCGCCGACGGTGGGATGGGGAGTTCGGGGGACATCGCCAAGGCGATCGCCTGCGGCGCCGACGCGGTGATGGTCGGTTCGCCGCTGGCCAGGGCGACCGAGGCGCCGGGACGCGGGTTCCACTGGGGCTCGGAGGCCCATCACGGGGACCTGCCGCGCGGGCGCCGGGTGGAGTTCGGGACGATCGGCACGCTGGAGCAGATTCTGCACGGTCCGTCGTCGGTCGCCGACGGTTCGATGAACCTGATGGGTGCGCTCAAGCGGACGATGGCGACCGCCGGATACTCCGACCTCAAGGAGTTTCAGCGCGTGCAAGTCGTGGTAGCCCCACAGCAGACCTAATTGTCACAGAAGGGGCTGAAGTGTCACGTTGCCATCCCGCGACCGAGATCGACGCTCAGCCCCGTTCACAACTCCGGCGCCTTGCCCTTTCCGTGTTCGCGAGGCGCTGTGCCGGTGAACCCGTGCAGTGACCTCACATCAGCCTTCTCCGGCGGCGGTACCCCGTCGGCCGGAGATCCGGCACAGGGACCTACCATCGCCGTGCGGCGGCACGCCGCGCCTTCTCCCCGAGGTCGACGCTTCCGGGGGCTCCACGGTCTAGGAGAGTTGATGAGAGTTCTGGGTGACGCGAGGATCATCACCCCCGGCGGGGTGCGGCACGGCTGGATCGGGGTGGCGGACGGGAGGATCGCCCGGATCGCCGATGGGGTGGCACCCGAGGAGGGGTACGGCCTGCGGGGGCGTTGGGTGGTACCGGGTTTTGTGGATCTGCACACCCATGGCGGGGCCGGGGGCTCCTACCCGTCGGGTGACCTTGAGCAGGCCCGGCGGGCGTTCGCCTTTCACCTCGCCCACGGCACGACCACCGCGTTGGCCAGCCTGGTGACGGGTCCGCTGGACGATCTCGTGGACGCGACGGGGGCACTCGCCGAACTCTGTGACGAGGGGTTGTTCGCCGGGATCCACTGGGAGGGTCCGTATCTGTCCGCGGCCCGCTGCGGGGCGCAGGACCCGCGGAGCCTGCGCAGGCCGGATTCGGCGGAGTTCGCCCGGTTGGTGAAGGCGGCCCGGGGCCACGGCCGCATGATCACGATCGCCCCCGAGCTTCCCGGGGCGATCGATCTGATCGCGGAGAGCGTCGCCGAGGGGGTGATCGCGGCGCTCGGCCACACCGACTGCTCCTACGAGGAGTTCGTCGCGGGGGCCGACGCGGGCGGTACGGTCGCCACGCATCTGTTCAACGGCATGCGCCCGCTGCACCACCGCGATCCGGGTCCGATCGGGGCCGCACTCAACGACGAGCGGATCACCGTGGAGCTGATCAACGACGGTGTCCATCTCCACCCCGGGATCGTCCGGATGGCGTTGAAGGCGGTGGGCGCCGGGCGGGCCGCTCTGATCACCGATGCCATGGCGGCGGCGGGGCTGGGCGACGGGTCCTACCGGCTCGGCGCGATGACCGTGGACGTCGACGGAGGGGTGGCCCGGCTCGCCGAGGGCGGCGCGCTCGCGGGCAGCACGCTCACCATGGATGTGGCGTTCAAGCGGGCGGTCCGGCTGGCCGGGCTGTCCATGGCGGACGCGGTGGCGGTGACCTCGTCGACTCCGGCCAGGGTGCTCGGGCTCGATCACCGGATCGGCTCGCTGGAGGAGGGGAAGGACGCCGACCTGGTGGTGCTCTCCGAGGAGCTGACCGTCGTCGGGGTGATGCGACGTGGCGAATGGATAATCGATCCACCCAAATGAGCGATCCATCCTGATAACCACGTCACCCTAGTGACATGGGGGATTTCGGGGGGTCTACCGCCGGGTAGGAACCCAGGGGGTTCGTATTCGACCGGAACAGGGGGCGCGCATGGGCAGGTTGGGGCCGGCTGAGCGGTCTGCGGCGCTTGCCTATCTGGGTGGGCACGAGGTCGACGTCGTGGTGGTCGGCGGAGGGATCGTCGGAGCCGGTACGGCGCTGGACGCGGCGACCCGGGGTCTGTCCGTCGGTATCGTCGAGGCGCGCGACTTCGCCTCGGGCACCTCCTCACGCTCGTCCAAGCTGATCCACGGCGGTCTGCGCTACCTGGAGCAGCTCAACTTCTCGCTGGTCCAGGAGGCGTTGCAGGAGCGTTCGCTGTTGCTGCAGCGGATCGCCCCGCATCTGGTGAGGCCTGTCCCGTTCCTGTATCCCCTGACCCATCACGGGTGGGAACGTCCCTACGTGGGGGCGGGGGTCGCCCTCTACGACGTGCTGGGTGCCACGCGGGGGCTGATGCGCGGGGTGCCCCGGCACCGGCACCTGTCGCGAGCCCGGGCACTGCGGCTCGCCCCGGCGTTGAAGCGGTCCGCCTTCGTGGGGGCCGTGGCCTACTGGGACGCCCAGGTAGACGATGCCCGATATGTCATGACAGTACTGAGGACCGCCGCCTCCTACGGCGCGCACATCGCGTCCCGGACCCAGGTGATCGGCTTCCTCCGGGAAGGCGAGCGGGTGACCGGGGTTCGCGTCTGCGACCTGGAGACCGGGACCACCCTCAACGTCCGGGCCCAGCAGGTGGTGAACGCCACCGGGGTCTGGTCCGACGACATCCAGGAGCTGGTCGGCGGGCGCGGCCAGATTTACGTCCGCGCGTCCAAAGGCATCCACCTGGTGGTCCCCCGCGATCGGATCCACTCCAGGACCGGGATCATCCTCCGTACCGAGAAGTCGGTTCTCTTCGTGATCCCGTGGGGACGGCACTGGATCATCGGGACCACCGACACCGACTGGTCGCTGGACCGGGCGCACCCGGCCGCGTCCCGGTCCGACATCGACTACGTGCTCGACCACGTCAACTCGGTCCTCGCCGTCCCACTCACCCACGACGACGTGGAAGGCGTGTACGCCGGGCTCCGCCCGCTGCTCGCCGGGGAGTCCGAGGAGACCTCCAAGCTCTCCCGCGAGCACGTCGTCACCCACCCGGTGCCCGGCCTGGTCATGGTGGCCGGGGGGAAGTACACCACCTACCGGGTCATGGCCAAGGACGCGGTGGACGCGGTGGCGCACGGGCTCGACGGGCGGGTGCCCCCCTCGTGCACCGACCGGATTCCGCTGGTCGGCGCCGAGGGCTACCCGGCGCTGTGGAACTCCCGCTACCGGCTCGCGCACACCTCGGGGTTGCACGTGGCGCGGATCGAGCACCTGCTCCAGCGTTACGGCTCGATGATCGACGAGGTGCTGGGGCTGATCGCCGAGGATCCCTCGCTCGGGCATCCGCTCACCGGGGCCGACGACTACCTCCGGGCCGAAATGGTGTACGCGGCCACCCATGAGGGCGCGCGCCACCTGAACGACGTGCTCACCCGGCGTACCCACATCTCCATCGAGACCTTTCACCGAGGACTGGCCGTGGCCGAGGAGGTGGCCACGCTGCTCGCCGGACCGCTCGGCTGGGACGACGACAAGATCAAACGCGAGGTGGAGTACTACACCAAGCGGGTCGAAGCCGAGCGGGCCTCCCAGGAGCAGGACACCGACCAGGAGGCCGACGCGATCAGGCTCGGCGCCCCCGAGATCGTCCCCGTCGCCCGCCCGGTCACCGAGCCCCGCCGCCGCTGACCGTTTCGAGGGCCTTAGGGCCGGCCCGGGGGAGGCCGTGTGCTCATCAGGCCGCTTGCCCAAGCCCACGAGGCGATCTGGACGCGGTTGCGCACACCGAGTTTGCCCTGGATGGCGGAGATGTGGGTCTTGACCGTGGTGAGGGCGATGAACAGTTCGGCGGCGATCTCCTGGTTGGTACGGCCCCGGGCGACGGCCAGGGCGACCTCGATCTCCCGCGCCGACAACGGCGGCGCGGGCGTCCGGGCGGACGCCGTCCCGTCGTCCATGACATGGCGGATCAGCCGCAGGGTGATCGCCGGTGAGATCAACGTCTCTCCGGAGTTCGCCGCGCGCACCGCCTCCACCAGCAGGGCGGGCCCCGCGTCCTTGAGCACGAAGCCCGCGGCGCCGCCGCACAGTGCGCCGTAGACGTACTCGTCCAGGTCGAAGGTGGTGACCACCACCACCCGGAGCGGGACGGCCACGCCGGGACCGGCCAGGGCGCGGGTGACCTCGACGCCGTCCAGGCGGGGCATCCGGACGTCGACCAGGCAGACGTCCGGGCGCAGCCTCCTGGCCAGGGCGACCGCCTCGACGCCGTCCGCCGCCTCGCCGACCACCTCGATGTCGGGTTCGTCCTCCAGGAGGACCCGCAGGCTGGCGCGGACCGACGCCTGGTCGTCGGCGAGCAGGACACCGATGGTCATCGCCGGCTCCGCGCGGGCAGCGGCAAGGTGGCGAGCACGGACCAGCCGCCTCCCCCGCCCGGCCCGGAACGCAGTGTGCCGCCCAGCGCCCGCACCCGTTCCTCCATGCCGATCAGGCCGTAGCCGGTCCGGCGGCGGGTGGGGATCGGGGAGCCGTCGTCGGTCACCTCGACCGTGACGGCGCCGGACTCGCAGGCCACGGTGACCTGGACGGTGCGGGCGTGCCGGGCATGGCGGGAGACGTTCGTCAGCGACTCCTGAACGACCCGGTAGACGGTGCCGGTCACCTCGGGTGGCCAAGCCGACTCGTCCATGCCGTCGGGCAGGCGCAGACGCACCTCGGGGCCGGAGAAACGGCCGATCAGGTCACCGAGGTGCTCCTGGCCGAGCATGGCCGGCACCGATTCGCCGGCCTGGCGCAGCAGGCCGACCAGGCTCCGCATCGCGGTCAGCGCGGAGGAGCCCGCGTCCTGGATGTCGGACAGCGAGCCGTGCAGCCGGTCCGGTTGCCTGCGGGCGAGGACCTGGGCGGCCTGGGCCTGCAGCACCATGTCGGTGACGTGGTGGGCGACGACGTCGTGCAGCTCCCTGGCGAGCTGGAGCCGCTCGTGGCGGCGTACGGCGTCCGCCAGGTTCCGGCGGCGGGCGGCGAGCGTCCGCGTTCCCACGCCGACGGCGAGCCCGGCCAGCCACCCGCCGATGTTCAGCATCGTCACGGGGGGAATCAGGGGGTCGGTCGTGTTCGCGGTGAACAGGCTGCCGACGGCCACCGCGAGCCCGCCCGTCGCGACGGCGCAGGCCGCCGGGACCGGCAGCGCGCGCACCGCGGAGCCGACCAGCACGGACAGACCGAGGACCGTCGCCGGGCCGGGCTCGGCCGGGAGATCGGTGAGCCAGGAGGCCGCCACGACCGTGGCCGCGACGACGAGCCCCGCCGTCGCCGCCCACCCGCGGCCGTACCGCCGCAGGAGGGCCAATCCGCACACCACGGCGCCGACGGCGGCGCCGAACCACCAGTGGCCGCCGCCCCAGGAATCGGCGATCAGATACGCCCAGAAGACGACCAGCCCTGCGGACGCGGCGCCGAGTCCCACGTCGGCCGCGATGCGGAGACCTCCGGACGCCGCCGGGTCACCGGCGGGCCGGGCCGTTCGATCCGGGATGTGCACGCGTTCAGCCTAGGAGGCCGGGTCGTTCCTGGTGAACCGGTCAAAAGTACAGTCTTCTCCGCCGCGAACCCTGCTTTCGACCCGTGCAGCAGCCCCGGCCGGCTCCGCAGGATGGGGCGGCATGGCACACGAACATGTTTCCCCTCGGGACGCTCCCCCCGCCCGCTCCCGCATCAGTGCACTCGACGTGGTTCGCGGGTTCGCGCTGTGCGGGATCCTGCTCGCCAACGTCGTGCCGATCGCCCAGACGGGCGACGCGTTCGCGGCCGCGGCGCCGGACTCCGGCGGCGACTGGCTCGGGGTACTCGTCCATCAACGCTTCTTCCCCATCTTCTCGCTGCTGTTCGGTGTCGGCTTCTCGCTGCTGCTGGAGTCCGCCGCGGAGCGCGTCGACCGGCCCCGGCTGCTCCTGCTCCGCCGGCTCCTGGTGCTGCTCGCCATCGGCCTGGCGCACATGTTCCTGCTGTGGCGGGGCGACATCCTGACCGTCTACGCCGTCGTCGGCCTGGTGGTGCTGCTGCCTTCGACGTGGCTGCCACGCTGGGCCGTGGCGGGTTCGGCCGTGGCGCTCATCGCCGTGTCGCTGATCATCCAGGGTGGCCACTTCTCGATGGTCCCCGGGTTGTTCCTGCTGGGTTCCGCACTGACCAGGTACGGGGTGATCGGCCGGGTCGAAGGCTCGACACGGGTGCCGGCCGCGCTGTGCCTGATCTTCGCGGTGTCGGCCGTGTTCTTGCACCGGCTGCCGGGCACAGGAGATGTCTTCACGTTCACCGTGACCGGGCTGCTGCAGGCCGGCGCGTACACATGCGCCGTCCTGGTTCTGCTCAGAACCCCGGCACGGCGGGTGCTGCAGGCCGTCTTCACACCGCTCGGCCGGATGGCGCTGACCAACTACCTGACCGCTACGGTCCTGGTGTTGCTGATCGCCCGGCTCGTCGGCGATGCGCCGGCCACCTGGTCCTCGGCGACCGTGACGTCGATCGCCGGTGGCGTTCTCCTGGTCCAGTGGCTGTGGTCCGCGCTCTGGCTGCGGAGGTTCCGCCAAGGACCGCTCGAATGGCTGTGGCGCCGGGCGACCTGGGGGCACCGCCCGTCCGCGCGCTCATCCTGAGCCCGTTTCGGGAGGCCCGCGGGCCCGTACGGAACGCCGAAGGCCCGGCTCCGGGCGGTTCCGGGGCCGGGCCTGGGGGAGTTCCTAGCGGCTGAAGGCCTGGAACTCGGCGGCGCGGACCTGGCCCGCGAGCGGGCTGGCGGTCGCGCAGTCGGTGGCCGCACGCGGGTCGTTGTCCTGCTCACCGGCGTACCGCGGGTTGCCGGTGCACTGGGTGGTCAGCACCCGCAGCCGCAGGTGGGTGGCGTTCGCGTCCCGGACGTCGAAGGACTTGATGATCATGTCGGCGCCGCGGGGCCGCGGGAACCGTCCGTCGAACGCGTTGTCGGCGCTCGTGTAGATCACCGAGTATCCGGCGTCGCTCGCGCAATCCTGGCCGCCGGTGGCGTCACATGCCAGGACCTGGAACTTGCGGAGCGCCGAGTAGCGGTTCTGGCCGCCGGGGTCGGCCGGGTCGTTGATGTTGGGGCGGAGCATCGAGCTCACCTGCACCCGGCGGACCTTCACCGCTCCGTCGCCCGCGAGGTCCACGGTGACGGTACGGCCTGCGGCCGGGCCGGTCAGGGAAGCCCAGTTGGTGGTCTCGGTCTCGTCGATCAGCCGGGCCTGGTTGACGCCGTCGCCGGTGGCGACGGCACCGCCCGCGGCGGAGGCGTGGTTCCGGTACAGCCGCACCGACAGGGTGCGGTCCACCCCGGAGCGGGAGTGCCACTCCAGGCGCTTGTGACCGAATCCGGCGCCCACCACGAGCAGCTTGTAGTGGCCTTCGGCGAGCTCGACGGTGTCGCCGAGCGGCGTCGCCGGGTCGGTGTCGGCCACCGGGACGACGCGTCCCTCGTAGTCGCCGATGTAGAGGCGGACCGCGGCGCCCTCGGCGTCACCGGTCGGCTTGAGGGTGAGCCTGCCGTTCAGGTCCACCTGGTTGACGAACGACGGCTTGGGGTCGGGGTCGTTCGGCCCGTTGGAGGAGGCCCCGGCGCCCAGGCCCCGCCTGGCGAACGTCTGCCAGATCAGGTCCCGGTTGGCGCCCGCGAAGCGGATCGTGTCGGCGGCGAGCAGCGCGTCCCGGTGGTCGACGTAGCTGACCGCGCCCGAGGCCATCAGCAGCAGCGCGTCGAAGGAGAGCTGCACCCAGCGCCGGTTGCCCGGGCACTTGGTGAGCGGGAGCCGCCCGTCGGCGCACTTGCGCTGCACGGTCTTGGAGCCTTGGCCGTACCGCTTGACGAACGCCTGCCGCAGGTCGAACTGGGTCGCCGTCCAGATCTCGCCGTCGGCGTGGACCTGCTGGCCGACCACGTCGTAGGCGATGTCGCTGTAGTTGAGCGGGCTCTTGCTCATGTCGTAGTTGCGGATGCCGGCGACCTTGTCCCCGGTGACGTACCCACCGGTCACGTACGGCGAATCGCCGCGCGGGCGGTAGCCGTACTCCCACAGGTACTCCATCGCGAACAGGTCGGAGGTGCTCTCGTTCATGGCACCCGCCTGGGAGCCGCTCCAGCCGCTGTTCGGACCGGCGATCATACGGCCGGAGATGGCGTGGGTGTACTCGTGTCCGATCACGCTCATGTCGTAGTCGCCGTCGACGCAGGGCACGTAGAACGAGCCGGCGGTCGGCTGCCACAGATACATGTTGGTGATCGGCGCGATGCCGTCGGGGTAGGTGATCTGGTTGGCGTTGTTGCGGATCGTCGCGTCCCGGGCGCCGGCCTGGGCGTTGCCCAGTTCGGGGTCGTTGCCGAGCCCGCCCCGGGTGCCGTTGTCCGACTGCATGTTCCACGCGGTCTCGGTGAAGCCGAGCCGGTAGGACCAGTCGTGCATCCGGTTGTGCATGGCGTGCAGGTTGGAGATCGCCGCCTCCAGGTCGGCCTCGCCGGGGGCGTCGAGCGTGGCCGGGTCGCACTTGGCGTTGTACCAGGCGTTGGTCCAGGGGAAGTCGTGGTCCCGGTCGCCGACCGGGGCGCCGGAGCGGGTGCCGACCGCGAACGGGTCGGGGCTGGACCGCTTCTCGTACGTCCGGGCGGCGTTGCCGACGCTGGTGCCGGTCGGGGTGCCGGTGAGATGGTCGACGTCCCAGGCCTTGCCGGTCGCCGGGTCGCCGCCGATCACCGCGTCACAGTCCGGGCCCGGCTTGAAGCACCAGGTCACCCGGTTGTCGGTGGAGGAGAAGTCGTCCGGCGGGTCGGCCGGGAAGACCTTCCAGCGGGCCTGCTCCGGGTCGTCGGCGTGGTCGACCAGGTTCTCCCGGAGGATCACCGCACCGGTCACGGCGTCGACGTGCGTGGTGACCGCGACCGGTTCGCCGGAGCGGACGCCTTCGGCGAGCACCACCTGGTACGCGCTGAGCACCCCGCTCGGGCTCGGCACCGCGACCGGCTTGGCCAGCTTGACGGTCGCCTTGGCGAGGTCGATCCCGGCGTCGGTCGCCGCCGCCTGCAGGGCCTGCTGCTCGGTGAGCCGGGCGGCCGGGGGTGCCGAGGTGTCACGGGACAGGGTCGAGGTGACGAAGTGCACCTTGCCCTGGTTGACCCCGACGGCGACGAGTCCGTCCGCGCCCGCCGGAAGGTCGCCGAACCGCTGCCGGAGCAGTACGGCGGCGCCGTCGCCGAGCGGGTTGACCGCGACGCGCTCCAGGGCCTGGACGGCTTCGGCGGTGAGGCCGAAGAGGCTTTCGTTCTGGGTGAGGTACTCCCGGGCCGCCTGCTCGGGGTCGGCGTTCAGGCCGGACGCGAGCGGTTCGGCGGCGTTGACGATCGCGGGGGTGCCGAGGGAGTTCCACCGGATCTCCTGGCCCGCGTTCCGCGTCTTCAACCCGGTGGGCGGGGGTACCTGGCCCGTCCGGTTGTCCACGTCGGGCAAGGTGTGGTGCTCACCCTGGAAGTTGTGGATCTCCGATGGGTCGGGGGTGGGCGCGGTCGTCTGGTTCTGGGCCACTGCCGCGGGTGCGACGACGAGGGCTGCCCCGGCGAGGGCTAGCGCGACCGAGTGGATGAGGGGTCTTCGTGACACCGGACCTCCTGCGGGGGGCATCAGTGATAGATCACATGACTCGGCCCACAGACAATCACTCCGGATATCTTCCGACAAGATCTAGAAAAGCCTGTAAATGTGGGTTAGTGGGGGCTGAGTGGTCGGTGGTTTTCCGCCGGGCAGCCGGACGGAGTCGCCATTCCGTCCGACGCCATGGCACGACCAGGACCTTTGCCCCGGGTACCTGCATCTCCGGCGGACCGCAAGCGGCCTTCACCGGTGATCAGGCAACCTAGCCTGACTCCTATTTCCTTAAATATCGATATTTCTATAGAAATGGGATTGGTTACCCGGAGTCTGGCGGGTGGTCACGGACTGCGAGGGCCTGGCGTGGCCTGGTGCACGGATAGCGGGCTGGGGAGATCGGCAGATTCGGATTGTTTTATTCAACTTGCATGAGGTTGGTGCTGGCTAGCCTGGATTGTAGGCAATTAGAAGGTTCATGGGGCAAAGCCGACATTCGGGGTGGGGAATGGCGCGTCGGGGAACGGTTGTCAAAGGTGGCCTGCTGACGACGGTTACGGGCTGGCTCGGCCGCTCGGGTACGGCCGGCGGCCCGTTGCTCCGGGTGCCGCCCGCGGATCCCGGCTGGGTGCACCGCGACGAACTGGACCACGTGGTGCGGACACTGGCAAGCGGGTCGAACGGGACGGTCGGCCTGGTCAGCGCCGTACGGAAAGCCGAGGGGTTCGGCACGACCTCCCTGGCGGTCGCGGCCTGCCACCACGAGCGGGTCCGGCGGTATTTCTCCGGGGGTGTCGTCTGGTTGTCGGTCGGACCGCACCGGACCGATGCCGAGACGATCGCGTCCGTCGGTCGGCTCGCCGTCGAGCTGGGTGATGAACGTCCGCAGGTATGCGACCCGGAGGCGGTCACCGCTCGATTGGCGGAGGTTCTGGCGAAGTCGAGCGGACGGGTGCTCCTCGTGGTCGACGGCGTCTGGGACGCCGATCAGCTGGATCCGTTCCGGCCGGTCGCCGAGAAGTCCCGGCTCCTGGTGACCACGCGGCAGGCCCGGGCCCTGCCCGGTCACTCGGTCGTGATTCAGGTGGACCGGATGACCCGGCAGGCCGCCACCCGGTTGGTCACCCTGGGCCTGCCGTCGGCGCGCACCGGCCAGCTGAGCCGGCTGCTGGAGTCGGCCGGTGACTGGCCGCCGGTGTTGACCTGGGTGAACAGGCGGCTCGCCGTCGAGGTGGCCCGGGGCGTCGAGGTGAACGCGGCGATGGAGCGGGTGATCGGGCGGCTGCGGGGTGTCGGGTCGGCCGAACCGGACATGGCTCTCCCTCAGCAGCGGGAAGCGGCGATTCGGACGGTCGTCGAACTCGGGATGGAATCCCTGAGCGTCGGCGACCGGGATCTGTGCCTGGAGTTGGGGGTGTTCCCGGAGGAAACCGATATCCCGCTCAGTGTGGTCGCATTGCTGTGGCAGGGCTCCGGGCTGGACGCCGGGGGGTCCGAGCGGCTCTGCGCGCGGCTGGCCGAGGCGATTCCGGTCACCCTGCGCCGGGAGGAAGGGTCGGAGCCGGTTCTCCGGCTGCCCGACCCGCTCTGCGCCTACGCGTGTTCCGGCGCCGGGCTGGGGCAGGACGGGATCGTCGCGGTCCACCGGAAACTGATCGATCAAGCCAGGACGCTGCTCCCCGCAACCGACGCGGGTTGGTGGAACCTGCCGCCCGACGCACACTACCTGTGGCACAACCTCACCTATCACCTGTTTGACGCCGAACGCGGGCAGGAACTCACCGAACTCGTCGGCGACGTGCGCTGGATCCTCGCCAAGCTGCACCGAGCGGGCCCTCAGGCGTTCGTGGCGGACCTGGCGCTGTGCGAGACGCCGCAGACGGCGGAGCTCGACCTGCTCCTCACCGCCAAGGGCGACCTGCTTGGCGATCTCGAATCCGAGGGACTGTCCCTCGGAAACCGGCTCACCCAGCTGAGCGCATCACCGGAACTCGCCGCCGGGATTCGCCGTCATCTCGGCACGGTTCCCCATCTGTCGCCGCTGTGGCCCGAGTCGCCGCATCCCTGGGGTCCGGCGGACGTGCTGGCGGTCGCTCCGGACGGATCGTGGCTGGTGAGCGGGGGACAGGACGGGACGGTACGGCTGTGGGGTGCCAAAGGCCAGGAGCGGGCCGTCGTCGCGGGTCACACCGGCTCGGTGTGGCGGGTGCTGATCGCTCCGGATGGGTCGTGGTTCGTGACCGCCGGAGAGGACGGCCGGGTACGGCTGTGGGGGCCCGACGGGGCGGAACGCGCGACGCGCGACGGACACGGGGGCCCGGTGTGGGCGGCGGTGATGGCCCCGGACGGGTCGTGGTTCGCGACCGGCGGTGATGACGGGACGGTTCGCCTGTGGGATGCGGACGGCCGGGAGCACGCGGTGCTGGGCGGGCACGTCGGTCCGGTGTCGGCACTGGCCGTCGCCCCGGACGGGTCGTGGTTCGCGAGCGGTGACGACAAAGCCGTCCGGCTGTGGAACGTCGGTGGCGCCAAGCGCGCGACGCTGGGTGGCCATGTCGACCTGGTGAATGGGCTGGTGATCGCCCCCGACGGATCGTGGCTGGTCAGCGCCAGTTTCGATGGCTCATTGCGGCTGTGGGGCGCCGACGGGGCCGCCCGCGGCATTCTGAAGGGTCACACCGGCGAGGTGCTGGAGGTGGCCGTCGCTCCGGACGGATCGTGGCTGGCGAGCGCGGGGGACGACGGGACGGTTCGGCTGTGGAACGCCGACGGTACGAGGCGGGCTGTGCTGACCGGCCACACCCGTCCGGTGCTCCGCCTGGTGGCCGCACCGGGCGGGGGGTGGCTGGCCAGCGCGAGCGCCGACCGTACCGTGCGTGTGTGGAGTACGGCCGAAGGCGGCTCGTGCGTCGCGGCGATGAGGACCGATAGCGGTGTTTCCACCGTCGAGTGGCTGCCCGGGGACAAAGGTCTGGCCGTCGGTCTTCCCGAAGGCGTCCGGTGCTTCGCCTTGCGGATGCCGTCGTCTTAGCGGGGTCGGCCGCCGGAGGCCGTACCCGGTCCGGTACGGAAACCGTCAGGACAGCAGGCCCCGGCTGTAGGCGGTGGCCACGGCCGAGGCCCGGTCCGAGACGCCGAGCTTGGCGTAGATGTGCGCCAGATGGGTCTTCACCGTCGTCTCGCTGATGAACAGCGCCGCGGCCGCCTCCTTGTTGGTGGAGCCCCGCGCGACCAGGGCGAGCACGGTCTTCTCGCGTTCGCTCAACTCGGCGGGGGCGGGCCTGCGAACCCGGTTCAGCACCCGGGCCGCCACAGCGGGGGACAGCACCGTCTCGCCCACGGCCGCCGCCCGTACGGCGCGGAAGACCTCCTCACGCGGGGAGTCCTTGAGCAGGTAGCCGACCGCGCCCGCGGTCAGCGCCGGCAGCACGTCCTCGTCCCCGTCGTAGGTGGTCAGCACCAGCACCCGGGCCGAGGGCACCCGCTGCGCCAGCAGCCCGATGAACGCCGCTCCCCCGCCGGGCATCCGCAGGTCGGTCAGCACCACGTCGGGACGTTCCCGGACGGCCACGGCCAGCCCGCGCTCCCCGTCCTCCGCCTCACCCACGACCTCCAGGTCGGCCTGCTCCACGAACATGCCCCGCAGGCCGTCCCGCACGACGGGATGGTCGTCCACGATCACCAGCCGGATGCTCACCGCGCCTCCCGCTCGGCTTCGGCGGGGATCGCGGGGACCGTCACGCTGACCGCGGTGCCCTGACCGGGCGCGGACTCCACCTCGACGTTCCCGGCGAGCCGGACGACCCGCTGCCGCATGGCGGTGAGCCCGAAGCCGGCCCCGCCCACCGCGGAGGGGTCGAATCCCGCACCGTCGTCCCGGATATCGGCCACCACCACATCCTCCATGTACGAAAGGGTGACGCCGGTCTTCCCGGCTTCGGCGTGTCTGGCCACGTTGGCCAGCGCCTCCTGAACCGCCCGGTACACGGTCACCTCGACCTCGGGATGCAGCAGCCGGGCGGTCCCGGTGACGGTCAGCGTGGCGGGCGTCTCGTGCGTGGCGCCCCAGCCGGAGACCAGCGCCGCCAGCGCCTCGGGCAGCCTGGTCTCCGCCAGCGGCCCCGGACGCAGGTCGTCCAGGGAGCGGCGGACCTCGGCCAGGCTCTCCCTGGCCAGGTTCCGGGCCACGGCCAGCCGCCGCCGTACCGCGTCGGCGTCGTTCGCGGCCTCCTCGGCGGCCTCAAGCTGCATGACGATGCCCGTCAGGCCCTGCGCGACGGTGTCGTGGATCTCCCTCGCCAGCCGCCCGCGCTCCCCGGCGACGCCGGTCTGGCGAGCCGCGGCCAGCAGCCTGCCCTGCAGCTCGGCGTTCTCCTCGCCGAGCTGGGCCAAACGGAGGTTGGCGCTCTCCAGCGCCAAGTTCGACGCGCACCGGAGCTCGACCTCCTTCTCCAGAGCCCTGATGCTCCAGCCGATGAACGCCGCCAGGACCGTTCCGGCGAGCGCCGGAACGCTCGGCCAGGGGATCTCGGCGCTGAGGAGGGCGGACGCGTCGCCTACGGCGAGGAGCGACGTGGCGGCCACTCCGACGTAGGCGTACCGTCCGGGAAGCGTCGCGAACGCCGTCGGGAAACAGGCGAGCACCACAAGCCCGTACGCCGGATGGCGCGAGGACAGCACCCACACCAGCGCAAGCAGTACGGTGAAGTAGACGGCCATCGGCGCGAGCGTCCGTTCCGGCCAGTCCGGGTGCGCCAGCACCATCCACCAGTGCCACACCGCCAGGGTGGCGGCCAGCACCAGCGTGACGGCCCGATCGCGTACCGGCGCCGACGGGTCGACCGTCGAGATCAGGGCGGCCGCTCCGAGGAAACCCAGGAGCAGGGCCCGCCAAGCCGTCTCCCAGAATCGGACTCGCAGCATCGCCGCCCTCGCTCTCACCTACGTGGATAGGTCAGGCGCCGCAGCAGCGACTCGGCGGGTCCCCGTACTCCGGCCCTGCGCATGAACTCGGCCGCCACCACCGTCGCGGCCCATGTGCCGATCGCCAGCAGGGCCGTGGCGGCGGACCCCAGCCGTCCCCCGAGTCCGAGCGTATAAGGCGAAAGCAACGCCACGAACACCACCGATTGCAGAAGGTAGCACGTCAGCGAGCGCTGTCCGCAGGCCGACAGCGCGGTCGTCAGGGGGCCATGCCTCGTCCCGATCCACTGCGCGACCAGGGCGATCAGTGCCGCGTACCCCAGTCCGCCGGCGATGCCCGACACGATGTGGAGGGCGTTGAGCCCCATCACCACGCCGGGTTCGGCCCGGTCGAGGAACCCGCCGCCGAGCAACCCCAGGGGAAGCCCGCCGAGCGCTCCGGTGAGCGGCCCCCACACCGCGGCCCGCCGTACCAGGCGATCCGGTACGGACAGCAGCTCCCGCCGCCCCGCCCAGACCCCCACGAGCGCGGCGGTGAACACGCCCGTCATCCCGATGGGGGTCGTCACCCACTCGATCGGGCGCAGCGCCAGCGCCGTCAGCGGGTTCTCGGCGGCGAACGACCAGAAGTACGTGCGCTCCGCGGTGCCGTACGGCGTGCTGTAGACCACCGCCGACAGTAGGGCGACGGGGACGAGCCAGACCGAGGCGATGATCAGCAACGTCCGGTCGCGCACCCGCAGCAACCGGCATATCGCCAGCCCGAGCAGCCCGTAGACTCCGAGCACGTCCCCGGAGAACAGCAGCACGGCGTGGACCGCCCCGAAGGCGATCAGCCACCGGCTGCGCCGCCTCAGGACCCGCCGCCCTTCGTCGTCGTTTCGCCGACGGTTCCAGATCTGCACCATGCCGTAACCGAACAGCGCGGCGAACATCGGGTAGGCCCGCGCGTCCACGAGTGTCATGTTCAGCGTCGCCGTCACCCGGTCCGGCAGGTCGTGCTCGATGATGTGCTGCCGGATGCCGTACGGACGGCCGTACAGGTAGACGGCGGAGTTGGCCACGGCGATCAGCGCCAGCATGACGCCTCTGGCGAGGTCGGGGGCGAGCCGGCGCTCGCTCTCCCCGACGGGTCGCAACCCCAGGGTGGCAACCACGTTTCCTCCTCGGTTCGATGGGTTCCCGTCGAGTGTGCGAGAGAGGCCCCGGCCTTCGAATCGTGCGACCGTGCCGAAGTCACCGGCGGACGGACGATGCTCGCCATCCCCCGTTTGGAGGATGGCGGCGCCCGCGGTCACGGCGATACGGCGGATCGGTGGTTGTGTACCGGCTTCCGGCGGTAGCGTCCTGATGTGCCGATTGTGAGGGTCACCGGCGTGGTCGTCGAGGGCGACGCGATCCTGCTGCTGAACCAGGACACCGGCACCGGCCGGTCGTGGTCGCTGCCCGGCGGGAAGGTCGAGCCCGGTGAGACCCTCGCCGAGGCCCTGGTCCGGGAACTGCGCGAGGAGACCGGGGTGGAGGTACGGCCCGGCCGCCTGCTGTACGTGTGCGATCACCTTCCCGTCGGCGGAACCCATGTCGTGCACATCACCTTTGCGGCGAGCCGGGTCGGCGGTGTCGTCGGGGATGTCGCGGTGGGCCTGGACAGCCGCCCGATCCGGGGCGTGGAGTTCGTGCCGCTGGCGAACCTGACCGCACTGGGCTTCGGCGAGACTTTCGCCCGGCTGGCCCGCGACGGCTTCCCCGGCGCGGGCTCCTACATGGGGCCGAAGTCCGCCATCGGGCTGTGAGTCCCGGCCGGTCCGCGGTCCGCCGTACATTCATCGGCTAGTGGTTCCCCGTGATGAGCACGACCGCCATCATGCCCAGCGGAAAGATCCACGCCAGCGGCGCCGATCTCGGATGGGATGCCCGCAGCGCGCACCAAACGGCGTACGCGCACCACAGCGACCACCCCATGTGCATGCTGGGCATCGCCGAATACGTACTCGACATCGCCGGAAGCGTCGCGCTGCTGGTCGCCGCCGTGGCCGCTGTATAGGTGTGGGGCCGCCTCGCCGAGGCCGGCGTTCTCGTGCCCGTGATTCAGCGCCTGCGGATCGCGGGTCCGGCACGAGCTCGAGTCGTATCCGTACAAGCGGATAGGCGTCGGGGCCGTTACTTTGGGATCGGGTGCGCAGCCGACGGTGGGGGGCTCATGGTACGTCGGCAGTGGTGGTTCCGGAGCGGCCCGGCGGGTGCCCTGTACCGGGTGCCGCCGCGGGATCCCGCCTGGGTGCGCCGGGACGAGCTGGATCAGGTCACCGGAGTATTGCTGAAGCGCGGGGCCACGGGAGTGCCCGTCGCGTTGCTGGGAGAAGGAGGATCCGGGAAGACGGCGCTCGCGATCGACGTCTGCAATCTCGATCGTGTACGGCGGTACTTCTCCGGAGGGGTCTTCTGGGTGACGATCGGGCGGGACGGGACCGCCGCCGACGAGGCCGCGGCCGTCCGCGAGCTGATCGGAGAGATCGGGGATGAGAGGCCCGCACCGCCCGGCACCGAGTGGATGGCCCGCCGTCTCGGCGAGGTCCTGGGCGGTAGGCCCGGCCGGAAACTCATCGTCGTCGACGGGGTCCGGGACCGGTTGACGCTGTTCGACTTCGCCGCGGACAAGTCCCGGCTGCTGCTGATCACACGGGAGCCGGCGGCGCCGCCCATCGGCTCGGTCCGGATACCGGTGGGCCGGATGGCGCAACCGGTGGCCGCCGAGGTTCTCACCCGGGGGTTGCCGTCGGTGCGGGAGGAGCACGTGGCCCGGCTGGTGGCGCTGACCGGAGGCAGGGCGCTTTCACTGGCCCTGCTGAACAGGCGGCTCGCCGACGATGTGGCCCGGGGTACCGCGGTGGACACCGCGGCCGGGCGTGCGGTGGCACGGCTAGGCCGTGCGGGGGCGCCGGACATCCGGGAGATCGCCGTAGGGGAAGTCGTGGAGTACAGCCTGGAGGTGCTCGGGGTTCGGGACCGGTTTCTGGAACTGGGGGTCTTTCCCGAGGACGTCGAGGTGCCGACGAGCGTGATCGCCCTGCTCTGGCGGGGCTCGGGGCTGACCGCCGAACAGTCCGGGGAGCTGTGCGATCGGCTTGGCGGGTTGTCCCTCATCGGCAGAGGCCGGTTCGGCGAGCCGATGCTGCACGCGGTGGTCCAGGACTACGCCCGGTCCGAGGACGGACTCGGGCCCGCAGGGACGGCGGCGGCCCATCGCAGGTTGATCGATCAGCTCAGGGGTTCGCCGCCCGTCGCGGGCGGGCCGGACACCGCCTGGTGGGATCTGCCGCCTGATGAGGGTTACCTGCGGAACCACCTCGCGTACCATCTGCACGGCGGTGGACGTTCGCAGGAGTTCACCGCACTCGCCCGTGATCTGCGCTGGATCGACGCACGGCTCCACCGGGACGGACCGCTGGCCCTGGCGTCGGATCTCAGGCTGTGCGACGCACCCGGTACGGCCGGATTGGCGCGGCTGATGGCCCGGAGCGGCCACCTGCTGGGGGATCTCGGGGCGGAGTCGCTGTCCTCGGGGAACCGGCTCACCCACCTCGGCGAGTTGCCGGAGTTCGCCGATCGGCTCCAGGAAAGCGGAATCCCGTTCCTGAGTCCCGTCTGGCCGTTGCCCGAGATTCCACACCCTGTTGGGTACCGGCGGACGGGCCATTTCGGGATATCCGCGGTTGCCGTGTCCCCGGATGGATCATGGCTGGCCGGTGCCGGCCGGGACGGGCGGGTGCGGTTGTGGGGAGTCGACGGCGATCAACGGGTCATGTCGGCGGAACATGACGGCGAGGTGTCCGCGGTGGCGGTGGCCCCGGACGGTTCGTGGCTGGTCAGCGGGGGAGAGGACGCGACGCTGCGGCTCTGGGGGACCGACGGGGACGAACGGGGGGTGCTGCGACATGACTCCGGCATCTCCGCGGTGGCGGTGTCCCCGGACGGTTCGTGGCTGGTCGGCGGCGACCGGGGTGGGACGGTGCGGTTGTGGGGAACCGATGGGGACGAGCGTGGGGTACTGGTGGGGCATGAGGGTGGGGTTCACGCGGTGGCGGTGGCTCCGGACGGCTCGTGGCTGGTCAGCGGAGGCCGGGACGGGACGCTGCGGCTCTGGGGGGCCGACGGCGGTGAACGGGGGGTGCTGACCGGGCATGACGGTCCGGTATGCGCGGTCGCGGTGGCTCCGGACGGCACATGGCTGGTCAGCGGAGGCTGGGACGGGACGCTGCGGCTGTGGGGAGCCGACGGCAGCGCACAGGGGGTCGTGACCGGCCATCGGCGCATGGTGTCCGCGGTGGCGGTGTCCCCGGACGGTTCGTGGCTGGTCAGCGGCGGCTGGGACGGGACGGTGCGGCTGTGGGGGGCCGACGGCGGCGCGCGGGAAGTGCTGGCCGGGCATGGGGACGCGGTGGAGGCCGTTGCGGTGGCTCCGGACGGGTCATGGCTGGTCAGCGCCGGCTACGACGGGATGGTCCGGCTGTGGGGGGCCGACGGGAGCGAACGGAGGGTGCTGAAGGGCTATTCCGATGGAGTGCATGCGGTGGCGGTGTCCCCGGACGGCTCGTGGTTTGCCGTCGGAGGTGCGGTCGGGACGGTGCGGCTCTGGGGCGTCGCTGGTTGTGCGTCTCCGGTGCTGCACGGTCATCCGGCATTGGTAAGCGCGGTTGCGGTGGCTCCGGACGGCTCATGGCTGGTCAGCGCCGGCTGGAGCAAGACGCCGCAGCTGTGGTGGGCCGACGGAACCAAGCGCGGGGTGCTGGCCGGACATGCCTCTTTCGCGGGGTCGGTTGCGGTGTCCCCGGACGGCTCGTGGCTGGTCAGCGCCGGCGGGGACGGGACGGTGCGGTTGTGGGGGGCCGATGGGGACGAGCGCGGGGTGTTGACGGGTCACCAGGGCATGGTGAATGCGGTTGCGGTGTCCCCGGACGGTTCGTGGCTGGTCAGCGGAGGCCGGGACGGGATGGTGCGGCTGTGGCATGCCGACGGTGGCGAACGGGCGGAGCTGATCGGCCATTCCGGTCCGGTGCGTGCGGTGGCGGTGTCCCCGGACGGCTCGTGGTTTGCCAGCGGAGGCGATGACGGTTCGGTGCGACTGTGGGACGCCGACGGGGAACCGCGCGGGGTGCTGACCGGGCATAGGCATACGGTTCTGGCGGTTGCGGTGTCCACGGACGGCTTGCGGCTGGCCAGCGCCGGCTCCGACGCGACGGTCCGTGTGTGGGACGTGGCCGCGGGAGGAAACTGCGTCGCCGCCGTACAGACCGGGTCCATGCTGCACGGCGTCGCCTGGCTGCCCGGGAGCGGAGAGCTGCTGGCCGGCGGAGTCAGCGGCCTCCACCGCTTCCGGCTCCGGCTGCCCGACGAGGCGCCGGCACGCTGACCGGAGTCGCGGTTGATCTGCGTGAACCTTCCTCGGCATCGGGGAGACTGGGGAGCCGAAGAACCTCACGGCTGATTCACCCGGCTGAGCCCGTACAGGACGATCATCGGCGTAGGGCAGCGTTCCCGGGAGGTGCACGTCGCCGGGTGTCCTCGTCGAGGGACTGGAGATCAGGGAGTACGGGCGCGTAGCCGGTCGTCCAAGAGGAGAAGGTCGTCCACGAGGCGCTCGGGGGCGTTCGCGGCCAGCTCCAGGTCGGCGACCACCACACTGCCCCCGGCCGGGGCGGGACAGGGATACACCGTCAGCGTGTCCGGCAGCCCGGCGGCGTCCACCTCCGGCGGCACGTAGGTAACCGTTGAAGCCTGAACTGCGTCGCGGACGTCGATGAGTTCGTCGAGGAGCCGATTGTTGGTGATGCGCACCGTTGCGGCGTCGGAGGCTTCAACGACACCACCAACCAGGGAGATCAGCCAGGACACTGAGTGCTCCCGCAGGACGCGGGCACCACCCTGATCGGTTGGATAGCGGGTGTAGAACCCGAACGTAGCGGTGAAGGGCCATTCGTCCAGTGCGCCGGCTGTCCAGAATGAGTTGATCATGTTCTTGGGTCTATCCGACAAGCGGCCCTGGACAACGCTGCTGGTCCCCACAAAATCCAGCATGTTCCCGAAGTCGTCGAGACGGCGGCTGGCGACCATCTCGGCGGCGATGGCGTTCAGATCGGCCCACTGATCAGATGTCACGTCCTCCGAATGCCAGACGAGTGGAACACCGTAGGCCTCGGACACATGATTCGCGACTACGTCCAGAAGATCACGCAGCCGCCGGGCTTCCCCGTGCCAGCGCTCCATCGGGACATGAGAACCCGTCGAGATCGTCCATTCGTCGATTCGCACGGAGCCATCCTTTCTCATTCCGGCGGCATCGGCCGATGCACCGCACGAATCCGGCCTGCAAGCCGATTGTCCAGTGCGAATATCCCATTGAGTAGGCGGGCTACGTTGCGCTCGGCGCACCACCACTCCACTGGTCGCCCCGCACCCACCTGTACTTGATCCAGCGCCCGCTCCTTCAGCTTGGGCAGCCCACTGCGTCTGGATTCAGCCCACCATGAGTGGAACTCGCCGGTTGCCTTGTCGATGAATTGGGCGTATCGGCCTTTGGCATCGATAAGTACCTCAACTGGTATGCCATCCCGCTGTTCGGTTCTGGCCGCGTCGAACAGGACCTTCTCGTCGCCACGAACGACAAGGTACTCGCGACCTGGCGGTCCGCCGCATTCACGTCTCACCCAGTCTTCGTAGTCGGCGTTGAACGGGGCGCCGTGGTATCGCGGGGGTGCGACGACCCAGCCATGGCCGAGAATCGTCGCCGCGTAAAGAATGATCAGGTCATGGCACCTCGGCATATGGCCGCGGGCGTTCTCAACATGGTTCAACGCACCGCTGAAGTGCGCCAGCGCGTGCTCAGGTAGCGGAGAGGAACCACCGTCGGCCACCGGTGTGAGGGTGTGGATCGCGGTTTCCAGGCTCTCCCGGCCGGATTCCAAGGCTTCCATGGGAAGGGCGTCCGCGATGGCGCGCAACCGTGCCGCAAGCTCGGTGATCAGGGACACCGTAACCGCCGATCGTGCCGGGGGAATGATCAGGGCGTACATCGCCGCAGCGGCCACATGACGGTCGCCCGTCCTCAATACGACGTCGAGCCCGCCGAGCTACCCGGCAACTCTGGAAATCACTGTGAATTCCTATTCCATGGTTACATAAGGCGACCCTGTGCTACCACAACGTGAAATAGATGAAGTGTCTAAGCAAAACACCCAGTGCAGGCCTATGAGCTGTGCCCCGCCAAGGCGAGCCCGTACCCGGTGGGTTGCCTGGCCGGCTGAGGGAGAGCCGCGTACCGAGCGGCAGCGATTCGCCGAGCCGGAAGGCCGCGCAGCCCGTACCGGAACACGGGAAAGGGCCGCGCAGCCCGTACCGAGTGGCCGGTTTCCGGCGTTCGAGGGGAGAACCGTCCCGAGCGGAAGCAACTTGTCGGGTCCGTAGCCGCAGAGCCCGTACCGGGCGCGGAGAAAAGCGCCGCGGAGCCCGTACGAGCTCCGCGGCTTTGCGTCTTACTGGGTGGAGAGGGGGATCCAGGCTTTGTCGGTGAGGGTTTGGGTTTCGGTGACTTCGAAGCCGGAGGGGGAGAGGGTCCAGAGGGAGTCGCCGATGAGGATGGTGCGGAGGAGGGCGGTGCGGCCGTCGTAGGCGTTCCGGCCGTTCTTCTCGGGGTGCTTGAGCAGGCCCTGCTTGGTGATCTTGCCGTCACGGACGGTCAGGACGAGGGCACCGCCGGGTTTGCCGTCGTTGCGGCCGATGGGGATGACGGTGAGGCCGGTGTCGGGGCGGTAGAGGAACGCGTGCGGGTTGTGCTCGGCCTCGGAGAAGGTGTTCTTCTCGTGGTACTGGTCGAGGCGGTTCGGGTTGGCGGGGTCGGCCACGTTGAACAGGGAGACCTGGGTGCCGAGGATGCGGCCCTTGGCGTCGGCTTCCTGGCCGACGCCGATGAGCCTGCCGTCGCCGGCGGGGTGCAGGTAGGACGAGAAGCCGGTGATCTTCAGTTCGCCGGTGACCTTGGGGGCGGCGGGGTCGCGCAGGTCGAGCGAGTACAGCGGGTCGGTCTGCCGGAAGGTGACGACGTAGCCGATGGGCCCCATGAAGCGGACCGAGTAGATCCGCTCGTTCTTGCCGAGACCGGTGACTTCGCCGACCTGCTGGAGGGTGTCGGTTATGAGGACGTGCACCCCGTTTGAGGTCGGCGCCTGCGGCTGGGGCTCGTCGGCCGGTCCGGGCGCGAGGGGAACCTGGTCGGTGGTCGTGGTGGCGACCCGGAGGTGGCCTTCATGCTCGGAGAGGGAGTACTGGTTGAGCAGACGGCCGGGGATCTTGCCGGAGGCGACGTAGCGCGGGCTGCCGGGCTGGCTCAGGTCGAACCGGTGGATCTGCGTCTCCTCCTTCGGCGGGGGAGGCGGCTGGACGGTGGCGGCCGACGGCTTGACGGGTGGGGGTTCGGTGGCGGCGTCCGCCGGTAGAGGTGACTTGACGGGGGTGGGGCCGCCCGTGGGGGTGGCCTGCAGCCGGGTTTCCGGGATCTCGGTCTGTACGGGATCGGCCGGGGTCCGGGTCTCGGCGGGTGCCGGGGCGGGGGTCACACCGGGGGGTGGAGCGGGGACCGCGGTCGCGCCGGAGGCCGGTGTGGGCGCCGGGACCGGCGGGGGCAGCGGCTCGGGCATGAACGGCACTCCCCACCAGTAGGGGTTGCTCGCCACATACAGGTTGGTGGCCGAGCTGTACACGGTGTCCCCGTCGGCGACGACGCCGATGGAGACGGGCTGGAGGCCGGTGTTCAGGTCGACGGTGTGCACGGTCACCAGTGAGGTGCCGGTGTACTCGTCGGGGTGGCTGATCTGCTCGCAGGGGACGGTCTTCTTCTCACCGTCGATCTCGTACTGGGGGAGCCACGCCTCCAGCGGTGCTTTGCCGATGGTTTCGCGCAGAAGCTCCAGATAGTCCTTGGTGCTGGAACCCTGGTTCGCGCTGGGGAGCGTGATGTCAGGTCTGTTGCGAACCACCAGGCGGGCGGTCGAGCCGACCATCCGTCCGTCGACGTACTCGCCTTCGGCGGTCATCGAGTTGAGGAGTTTGGGTTCGGTCGCGGACAGGTCGACGAGAAGGAACTTCGACCCGTACGGCACGGCGTAGCCGGGCTTGATCTTCGTCGTCGCCGACGCCAGGGGGACGCCTTGGACCAGGACGAGCGCGCGGTCGCCGCTGACCAGGAGTTTGGTCGGGCTGTAGCTCTGCTCTTTGTCCAGGATGCGCAGTGAGCCGGTGACCTTGCGGGTGGCGACGTCGATGACCCGGAGTACCCCGTCGGTGACGTTGACGATTCGCTTCCCGTCGGTCTTGACGATGTCCGGCTCGTCGACCCCGGCTTCCTGCACGTTTGTGGTGGAGTACGACCCGGAGGAGCCCGCCAGGCGGAAACCGCCGGAGTCCTGGGCGGCCGTCTTGCTGTTGGGCGCTGCGGGCGCGGCTTCGGAGTAGGCGATGCCGGGGTGGAATCCGAGCCGGGAGAGGTTCTTGCTCGCGGCCTCGCGCAGCCCCTGCAGCAGGTCGTCGCAGCTGGAGTAGTTGACCAGCTGGATCTCACCGAGGTTTACCGCTTTGTTCGGGGCGGGGTCCGGGCTACTCGCGCCGGATGTACATCCCGCGGCCAGGAGCCCCGTGATTATCACGGCCGCGGCGATTGTACAAGTCCTGTTCATGGCTGTTTGACGCCTACCTGTCCGTCAAGGTTCCAGGGTTACCGGGCGGTAGTCGTACGGAGGATGCGCGAATAGGATTCAAACCATGGCGCCGATCACCGTGGACCGTGAGCTCAACGTCGACATGCTGGCCCGTCTCACCCGGCGGGTCGTCTCCGGGGGCGAAACCCGGCCGGTGATCGCCCCCTTCACCGGGGAGCCCTTCGCCGAGCTTCCGGTCTCCACCGCCGCCGACGTCGCCACGGCTTTCGAACGGGCGCGCGAGGCGCAGCGGACCTGGGCGGCCACCCCGCTCAAGGAGCGGCTGGCGCCGTTCGAGCGCCTGTACGACGCGATCTTCGATCGGCGGATGGAGATCCTCGACATCGTGCAGTGGGAGACCGGCAAGGCCCGCTGGCACGCGGTCGAAGAGGTGGTGGACGTCGCCGGGTGCACCCTGTACTACGTACGGCGTGCGCCGAGCCTGCTGAAGCCGCGGCGCCGCAAGGGGATCTTCCCGGTGGCCACCAAGGCGTACGAGCTGCGCCACCCCAAAGGCGTGGTCGCGGTCATCTCCCCGTGGAACTACCCGCTCTCGCTCGGGGTGACCGACGTCGTCCCGGCCCTGATCGCGGGAAACGCGGTCGTGCACAAGCCGGACTCCCAGACCGCGCTTTCCACCCTGTGGACGATCGACCTCCTGGTCGAGCTGGGTATGCCGGCCGAGATCTGGCAGGTGGTGACCGGGGAGCCGGGTGAGGTCGGCGGTCCGCTGTTCGAGGAGGCCGACTACGTCTCGTTCACCGGCTCCACCGCCGCGGGCCGTAAGATCGCCGAGGCGGCGGCGGAGCGGCTGATCGGCTGCTCGCTGGAGCTCGGCGGGAAGAACGCGATGCTCGTGCTGGACGACGCCGACCTGGACCTGGCCGCGCACGGTGCCCTGCAGGCCTGTTTCGCCAACGCGGGACAGCTCTGCGTCTCCGCGGAGCGGATCTACGTCCACGAGTCGGTCTACGCCGACTTCGCCGAGCGGTTCGTCCGGCAGGTGAAGAACATGCGGCTCGGTTCCGGGCTGGACTGGTCGGTGGACATGGGGTCGCTCACCTCCCTGCGCCAGCTGGAGGCGGTCTCGGCCCATGTGGCGGACGCGGTGGTCAGGGGGGCGACGGTGCTCGCCGGGGGTAAGGCCCGGCCAGACCTGGGGCCGTACTTCTACGAGCCCACGGTGCTCGCCGGTGTCACCGAGGAGATGAAGCTCTGCCGGAGCGAGACCTTCGGCCCGGTCGTCTCCCTCTATCGCGTTAAATCCGATAAAGAGGCGATATTTCGGGCTAACGATTCCGACTACGGGTTGAACGCCTCGATCTGGACGCGGAACCCGCAGCGAGGGTGGCACCTGGCCGCCCAGCTCAAGACGGGCAGCGTCAACATCAACGAGGGCTACCGGGCGGCGTTCGCCTCCTACGACGCCCCGATGGGCGGGATGAAGTCCTCCGGGCTCGGCCGCCGCCACGGGGCCGAAGGCCTGCTCAAATACACCGAGGTGCAGACGATCGCCGCGCAGAGCCTGATCGGATTCGACCCGGTGCTGGGGATGTCCTACGAGAAATACGCCGACACCCTCACCGGACTCCTCAAGGCCATGCGGCGCCTTCGCCTGAAGTAGCCCGCTATCCGGCTCTTTCCGCCGACGGGTCAAGCGGGCCGGATAGACTGAGGACTCCGCAGCTCACTGGGGGTCCTGAACCACGTGTCTGACTTCGACACCGTCCTCGTCGTCGACTTTGGCGCGCAGTACGCGCAGCTCATCGCCAGGCGTGTCCGCGAATGCTCCGTCTACTCGGAGATCGTCCCCTCGACCATGCCGGTCGAGGAGATGCTCAAGCGGAACCCGAAGGCGATCATCCTCTCCGGCGGGCCGTCCTCGGTCTACGCCGAAGGGGCCCCGGCCGTCCCGGCCGGCCTCTTCGAGACCGGCCTGCCGACCTTCGGTATCTGCTACGGCTTCCAGGCGATGGCGCTGGCCCTCGGCGGCGAGGTGAAAAGGACCGACATCGCCGAGTACGGCGGCACGCCGCTCGCGGTGGTCGACGAAGGGGTGCTCTTCGCCGGGCTTCCGGCCGCGCTGTCGGTCTGGATGTCGCACGGCGACTCGGTCGCCGCGGCGCCCGAGGGGTTCGCCGTCACCGCCGCCACCGAGGTCACCCCGGTCGCCGCCATGGAGGACACCGAGCGCGGGCTGTACGGCGTGCAGTTCCACCCCGAGGTGCTCCACTCCGAGCACGGGCAGGACGTGCTGCGCCGCTTCCTCTACGAGGCCGCGGGCTGCCGTCCCTCCTGGACGATGCTGAACATCGTGGAGGACGCCGTCACCGCGGTGGCCGAGCAGATCGGGCCGACCGGCCGCGCCATCTGCGGGCTGTCCGGCGGGGTCGACTCCGCGGTGGCCGCCGCGATCGTGCAGCGGGCCATCGGCGACCGGCTCACCTGCGTCTTCGTCGACCACGGGCTGCTCCGCAAGGGTGAGGCCGAGCAGGTGGAGAAGGACTTCGTCGCCGCCACCGGGGTGCAGCTGCACGTGGTGGACGCCGCCGACCGGTTCCTCACCGCGCTCGTCGGGGTGGTCGACCCGGAGGAGAAGCGGAAGATCATCGGCAGGGAGTTCATCCGGGTCTTCGAGGCCGCGGCGCGGGAGATCTCCGCGCACGAGCAGGTGGACTTCCTGGTCCAGGGCACCCTCTACCCCGACGTCGTCGAATCCGGCGGGGGTACGGGCACCGCGAACATCAAGTCCCACCACAACGTGGGCGGCCTCCCCGACGACCTGCGGTTCACGCTGGTCGAGCCGCTGCGCTGGCTGTTCAAGGACGAGGTACGGCGTGCCGGGCTGGAGCTCGGCCTTCCGGCCGCGATCGTCGGGCGGCAGCCGTTCCCCGGGCCGGGTCTGGGCATCCGGATCATCGGCGAGGTCACCCGCGACCGCCTGGACATCCTCCGGGAAGCCGACGCGATCGCCCGGGAGGAGCTCTCCCGGGCCGACCTTGACGGGCACATCTGGCAGTGTCCGGTGGTGCTCCTCGCCGACGTCCGCTCCGTGGGGGTTCAGGGCGACGGGCGGACCTACGGACATCCCGTCGTGCTCCGCCCCGTGACCTCCGAGGACGCGATGACCGCGGACTGGGCACGGGTGCCGTACGACGTGCTCGCCCGGATCTCCACCCGGATCACCAACGAGGTGCGCGAGATCAACCGGGTCACCCTCGACGTCACCAGCAAGCCGCCGGGCACCATCGAATGGGAGTGATCCCCGGTAAACCGGGTCGCGATTCCGCTTGAATCCGGGGCGTCCGCTGTCAGCATCGAGACATGGGCACGCGCAGAAGGCGGGGCACCACCGGGCGCGACCTCGTCGCGTTCTGGCACACGGCGGCACAGGTCGGCTTCATCCCGGAGAACACCGCGCTCTCCCTGCGCTCGGCCTGCGCCCGGGTGCTCGCGGTCTACCCGGATTGGCGGACCCTCGACGTCACCCGCCTGGATGTGGAGCAGACGCTCGGCGATTTCACCCGGCTCCATGAACACCGGCTGAGCGGGAGCACCCTGCAGGCGTACCGGTCCCGGTTCCGCCGGGCGGTGGCCGACTTCCTCCGGGACGCGCGGGGCCCGGGTACCCGTCGGCCGGTGGAGCCGGAGGATGAGGCCGAGCCGGAGGCGGCGGACTTCGATCCTCGGCCCGCCGCAGGCCGTACCGGACATCCGGCACTCCGGGAGCGGTTCGACGAGATCGTCAAGTACGATCTCGCGCTCGCCGGGGGGCGGGTGGCCCGGCTGGTCCTGCCGATCGACCTCACCCACGCCGACGTGGCCAGGCTCCTCGGGTTCCTCCGCACGATCCCGCTGGACCAGGAGGACGCGGCGGGCTGAGCGCCTATCGGTGCGGCGAGGCCTGGAGGCGGAGCCGGTCGGACTCCTCCGGGGGGATGAACTCGAACGACGGCGGATAGATCTCGCCGGGCCGGAGTCCCCGTCCGAGTAGGTGGGAGACGGTGACCAGGTGGTACCCCCGCTGTTTGAGGGTGCGCAGGATGGTCGGCAGCGCGAACACCGTGGCCGGGACGGTGTCGTGCATGAGGACGACGCCGTCCGGCCGGGCGTGCTTGAGCGTGCGGTCGATGATCGCCTGCCGGGATCGGGTCTTCCAGTCCTTGGACGTGGCGTTCCAGATGACCTGGGCGAGGCCGAGATCGGCGCTGATCAGGGAGACCCGGTGATCCGTGGCGCCGTACGGCGGCCGCATGATCCGGGGTTTGCGGCCGGTCGCCTGCTCGATGACGTGCTGGGTGTCGGCGAGTTCGTCGCGGATGGCGCTGTCGGGCAGGGAGGTGAGCCGGGCGTGGCTGAAGCTGTGGTTGCCGATCTCGTGCCCGGCGGCGGCGATCCGCCGGACGGTCTCCGGCTGGAGGACCACTTTGCGGCCGACGACGAAGAAGGTCGCCTCGGCGTCGTGCCGCTTGAGGGTGTCCAGGAGGCTGTCGGTGAGCGGTCCGGGGCCGTCGTCGAAGGTGAGGGCGATGCAGGCGACCAGCCGGCAGTCGGGGCGGGCCACGGCGCGAGCGGTGTGAGCGGCGGTGGTGGGGGTGGCGACGACGAGCGGGACGATCAGTCCGATCGCCGCGGCGATCAACCTCTTCATGGGGGGCCGGTGCTCCTTGCGCTCGTGCACATGGGAAAGGCGCCGACCCCCGGTGTGACCAAAGGGGTCATTGGGGCTCTTGGGGAGGTGGCACCGGCAACGTAGCGTAGCGGACCACCGGTGGCCGCGAGTGGTGTTCGGATCAGTGCGCCCTCGCTGATCCGCCGGTCAATGCCGTCAGCCATAAGTCAAGAACTCGCCATGAAGCGGCCACAGAGTGGCTTGCCGTAAAACCCGGCGCGCGACGGCTCACCATGCTGGCTAAGGAGATTCAGGGGATCCCTGAAGTCGCCGACCCCCGAACCCGAGCTGTCGAGGAGTTTTCGCAATGACGCCACTGTTGAGCGTCGTCATCCCTTTCTACAACGTCGAGCTCTATTTCGAAGAGTGTCTATCATCTCTTGCAAATCAGACATTAAATGATATTGAGTTTATTCTGGTTGATGACGGTTCGTTGGATGGCAGTGCGGTAATCGCGAAGAACCATGCCGTACGGGACACACGATTTCGCCTCGTGGTCCAGGAGAATCAAGGCCTGGGCCGAGCCCGTAACAACGGGGCGAGAGCGGCCAAGGGGAAGTACCTCGCGTTCGCCGACAGCGACGACGTTCTCCCGCGATACGCCTACGAACTCCTGGTCGGATCACTGGAGGAGACCGGCTCGGATATCGCCTGCGGCGGGGTACGGCGCCTCAGCGCGGCCGGGGTGACCAAATCCTGGCTCCACGTCGAGCCGTTCCGTCGATCACGGCGAAAGACCCATGTCCGGGAATTCATTCCCCTCATTCAAGACCGGACGATATGGAACAAGGTCTACCGCCGCTCGTTCTGGGACCGGCACGGATTCGAGTTTCCCAGCGGGCTCTACGAGGACTCCCCGGTCACCGTGCCCGCGCACGTCCACGCCTCCTCGGTCGACGTGCTCCGCAACATCGTCTACTACTGGCGGATGCGCGAGGGGGGCGGGCTCTCCATCACCCAGCGATCCGCCGAACTGCCCAACATCGCCGACCGGCTCGCCGCGGTCGAGCGGGTGGGCGCCTTCATCATGGAGCACGCCCCCGAGATCAAGCCCGGATTCGACAAGTCCGTCCTCGACGTCGACTTCCACCTCGCGGTCAACGCCATGGCCCTGGTCGGCGAAGACGAGCGGGAACCCCTCCTCGAATTGATCAACCCCTATCTGGAGCACGTCGAGCCCGCCGTGTTCGAGAGCCTCACCGCGATCCGCCGGCTCAAGTTCCACCTCGCGCTCCGGCGGATGGTCCCCGAACTGCTGGAGGTCATCGCCCACGAACAGCAGGGGTCCGTATCCCGGCGGCCGGTGCGCAAGGGGCGCTTTCGCGCGAAGTGGTACGCCGACTACCCCTACTTCCGGGACCGGCGGCGCGGCGTTCCGGACACCGTCTACGACATCGGGCGGGAGCTCACCCTACGCGCCCGGGTGGATCAGATGGGCTGGAGCGCCGGAAAGCTCCGGCTGACCGGCCGCGCCTACGTCCCCGGGGTCGAGTTCGCCACCCGGGGCCGGCACCGGATCCGCGTCTGGCTGCGGGAGAGCGAGACGGGCGCCGTACTCAACCTGCCCGTCGAGCAGGTCCACCGCCCCGAGATCACCGCGGACTCCGACCAGTCCGCGGTCTGCTTGGACTGGGCGGGCTTCACCGCGGAGCTGGATCCGACCTGGCTCAAGGAGAACGGCAAGTGGCGGCAGTGGACCTGGGAACTGCACGCCTCGCTCACCGGCCCCGGGATCCGCCGGACCTCACCCGTAGCCGGCCCGTGGAACGTGCACGCCCGGACGCCCCGGCGGCACGCGGTGACCACCGGGGTGCTGGTGCAGTCCTCGGTCGACGACGAGAACCACCTGGTCGTCGACGTCAGGATTCCCCGGGCGCTCGTCACCTCGTGCCAGCTCACCGACGGCCATCTGGAGCTGGAAGGCTGGTCCAAGGGGGACGCCGCGCAGGGCCTCAAGGTCGTCGCGGTGAGCCGGCTCACCGGCGCCGTCGTCGAAGCCGCCGCCGAGGTCACCCCCGCCTCCTCGGGGCCCACCGGGTTCCGCACCCTGTTTCCCCTCGCCGATCTGGTGGTACGGGCGAAGCCGCCCGCCGCCGACCTCACCGGGGACACCTCGCTCGGGGCCGCCGTCGGCGACGGGATCGACTGGGACTTCTCCGTGCTGGCCGGGGGGAAACGGATCCGGCTGGGGGTCGCCGAGTACCTGTCCCTCCCCCGTCACCTCGCCGGTGAGCGGGAGGTCGTGCTGGTCACCACCCGCCGGGGCAACTTCAGCGCCGTGGAGCGGGCGACCCGGCCGTTGATCGACCGGGTGGAGTGGAGCGGGCAGGGGCGCCTCATCCTCGGCGGCGACCTGCCCGGCTGGGCGGACCGCCCGGAGCACCTGATCGCCCGGCGCCGCCGCAGCGGGCACGCGCACCGCCTGCCCGTCCGCTGGCAGGGGGATCGGTTCAGCGTCGAGCTCACCCCGGATCGCATGCCGGGCCTCGGGGGCCCGCTTCCGCTCGCCTCGGGGAGCTGGGACGTCTTCGCGGCGATGCCGCAGGGCGAGGTCCCGGTCGCCCTGGACCGGCGGCACCTCGGCGCGCTCCCCGGTCCACGGACGCTGGGCGTGCACGAGTTCACGGTGCACGTGCATCAGACCGACGCGCTGCACCTGTGGGTCCGCACCGCCCTCGCCGAGGACGAGCGGGGAAGCTACCTGCAGACGCGCCTGCGCGACCGGCGCTACCCGGCCGCCCGGAAGGAGTCGCTCCGGGACGTGGTGGTCTTCGAGAGCTACGAGGGCGCCCAGTACTCCTGCAGCCCGCGGGCCGTCTTCGAGGAGATCCGGTCGCGGGGGGAGGGGCTGGAGTCGGTCTGGGTGACCAAGGACGGGCAGTTCGCCCCGCCGGACGGGGCCCGGACGGTGCTGATGGGCACGCGGGAGTACTACGAGACCTTGGCGCACGCCCGCTACGTCGTCGGCAATTACGGGCAGCAGCCGTGGTTCGTCAAGCGCGAGGGCCAGATGTACGTGCAGACCTGGCACGGCACCCCGCTGAAGCGGCTCGGCTTCGACCTGCGCGAGATGCCGTACAAGCGGACCGAGAAGCTGGACTGGATGGAGCGCGAGGTACCCCGGTGGGACCTGCTCGTCTCGCCCAACCCCTTCACGACGCCGATCATGCGGAGCGCCTTCCGGTACGAGGGCGAGATCGTGGAGTACGGCTATCCGCGCAACGACGTCTTCTTCCACCCCTCACGCGAGGAGCGGGAGCGGAGTGTACGGCGCAGGCTGGGGATCCCCGAGGGCAAGCGGGTGATCCTCTACGCCCCGACCTGGCGGGACGACGCGCACATCGCGGTGGGGAAGCGGCTGTTCAATCTGGAACTCGACGTGGAGCGGGTCCAGGCGGCGCTCGGGCGGGACCATGTGCTCCTGCTCCGCACGCATTATTTGATCACCGATCGCCGCTACGAGGAATATCCAGACTTTGTAATCGATGTCGGGCTTTATCCGGATATTGCGGATTTGTACTTGGTAGCCGATGTACTGGTGACCGACTACTCCTCGGCCATGTTCGACTATGCGAACACCGGCCGCCCGATCGTCTACTTCGCCTACGACCTCGAGCGTTATCGCGACGAGGTCCGCGGGTTCTATTTCGACCTCGAAGCCGCGGCGCCCGGGCCGATTCTCCGTACCACCGACGACGTCGTCACGGCGTTGCGCGAGGTCGACTCCTGGGAGAAGGCGTACGCGGAGCCGTATTCGGCGTTCGTCGCGAAATTCTGCCCGTTTGACGACGGGAAAGCCTCGGCACGCATTGTCAACCGCATGCTCAACAGCTGAAAGGACACACGATGACGGTCGTCGCGACAGCGGGCCCGAAAACGCTAGACCAGGTCACCGGCTGGTTTCCGCACGCGGACCAGCTGCTCTTCGAATGGTTCCTGAACTACCAGGCCATCCGTGACATCCGGGGTGACCTTCTGGAGCTCGGGGTGTACTTCGGTAAGAGTGCGATCTTCACCGGCCGGTTTCTGCGCGAGGGGGAGACCTTCACGGTCTGCGACCTCTTCGAATCCGAGGCACCCGACGCCGCGAACCGCTCGGAGATGAGCGACTCGTATTCCACGCTGCAGCGGGAGGCGTTCGAGGCCAACTACCGCGCCTTCCACCCGGCCCTGCCGCGCGTGGTGCAGGGGCCGAGCTCCACCATCCTCAACCATGTGCGGCCGGGCACCTGCCGGTTCGTGCACATCGACGCCTCCCACCTGTACGAGCATGTCAAAGGGGACATCGTCGCCGCCCGCACCGTGCTGGACAGCGGCGGGATCGTGGTGCTGGACGACTACCGCACCGAGCACACGCCCGGGGTGGCCGCCGCGGTCTGGGAGGCCGTCTTCGTGGCGGGACTCCGGCCGATCTGCCTGAGCGGTCAGAAGTTCTACGGCACCTGGGGCGATCCCGCGCCCTGGCAGCACGCCCTGCTCGGCTGGGCGGTGTACCAGCCGCAGCTGCGGATGAGCAGGCAGCGGATCGCGGGGGCCAGGGTACTCCGGGCGGCCTATCGCGCGATCCAGAAATAGTCGGGACCCTCGGGAGAGTGGATGAACATGCCCCCGCTGCTCAGTGTCGTAGTGCCCTTTTACAACGTCGAAAACTATTTTGCGGAATGCCTGGCATCCCTGGCGGCACAGACACTGGAGGACGTCGAGTTCATTCTGGTCGACGACGGATCGCCGGACGGCAGCGGAGTCATCGCAAAGTCCTACGTCGAACGCGATTCGCGATTCCGTCTCGTCGAACAGGAGAACCGCGGGCTCGGTCCGGCCCGTAACACGGGTGCCGCCCACGCGGCCGGAAAGTATCTGGCTTTCGCCGACAGCGACGACGTATTACCCCGTCACGCGTACGAACTGCTCGTCGGTTCGCTGGAGGAAAGTGGATCCGATCTCGCCTGCGGCGGGGTGCGCCGGCTCGGATCGGGGGGGACGAGCCATTCGGCCGCCCATATCGATTCGTTCGTGAAGACGGTGAAGAAAACCCACGTCTCGGAATTGCCGACACTTTTCCAGGATCGGACCGCGTGGAACAAGGTGTTTCGGCGGAGTTTTTGGGACACCCATGCCTTTCGATTTCCATCGGGCATGTACGAGGACCATCCGGTAACCGTTCGCGCCCATGTGCTGGCGTCCGCGGTGGACGTGCTCAAGGACGTCGTCTACTACTGGCGGGTCCGTGCGGCGGGGGAGCGGTCGATCACGCAGCGTCGCCGGGAACTCGCCAACATCTGCGATCGGCTCGTCTCGGTGCGGGACGTCTCGGCCTTCCTGGCCGAGTCCGCCCCCCAGCTGAAACGCCACTACGACGAGGTGATCGCGAGCTCCGACCTGCCCGCGCTCGCCGAGGCGCTGGACGCGGTCGCCGAAGCCGACGAGGCGGAGCTGGTCAGGCTCGCCGTGGACTGCGTGAACGACCTCGATCCGGCCGCGCTCGCCAAGCTCCCCGTGATCAAGCGGCTCAAGGCGCACCTGATGCGGCGGGGTCTGGTCGCCGAGCTGCGCGAGGTGCTCCGCTTCGAAGGGGGGGAGATCAGGGACGCCGAGGTGGTCCGGCGCGGCCTGTTCCGGCACCGCTGGTACGCCCGCTACCCCTACTTCGGCGACGCCAGGACGGGCGTCCCCGACGAGGTCTTCGAGCTGGGGGACGAGCTCGCGCTCCGGGCGAAGGTCGACGAGGCCCGCTGGCACGACGGGCGGCTGCGGATCGCGGGGCACGCCCTGATCAAACATCTGGACGTGGCCTCCCCGGCGCAGAGCGAGATCCGGATGTGGCTGGTGCACGCCAAGAACGGCACCCGGATCCCGCTGACGGTGCGCCGGGTGCAGCGGATCGACGTGACCGCGGACTCGGGGCGGTCGTCGGCGTGCTACGACTGGACCGGGTTCGCCGTCGAGGTCGACCCGGCGGTGCTCGGGACGCAGCGGGCGGTCTGGGAGCTGCACGTCACGGTGGCAAGCCACGGGGTGCGGCGGAGCGGGCGGGTGGCCGGGCTCGGCACCGCGTCCGGGCGGGAGATCGCCGAGGGGGTGCTCGCCCATCCGATCGACGACGGCGGCTTCGCGATCAAGGTCTCGGTGCCCCCCGCCGTCGTCACCGAGTGCGCGGTGCTCGGCGGCGAGCTGCTGCTGCGCGGGAGGGCGGGCGAGGAGGTCGGGGCGTTGACCGCCACCCGGCGGCAGGGTGTGACCCGGGTGGTGGGCTCGGCGTCGTCGGAGCGGGAGGGACGTTTCCTGGCCCGGCTCCCGCTGGAGGAGCTGATCGCCGGTCCGGACCCCGGCGACCTGGCCGCCGCCCAGATCAAGGACGGGGTCGACTGGGACCTGTCGATCGAGGCGCCGGAGGCCACGTTCCGACTCTCGGTCCTCGGCGACCTTCCCTCGGTGCGCTACGTCAAGGACGGCCGGGAGGTGGCCGTGGTCCGTACCCGGCACGGCAACCTGGCCGCGATCGAGCGGGTTTCCCGGCCGCTGGTGGACCGGATCGACTGGTTCGAGGGGGATCGGCTGGTGCTGACCGGCGAGTACGGCGGGCGCCCGGATTCGCTGACCCTGCGCCACCGCCGCTCCGTCGAGGAGCACACGTTCCCGGTCACCTGGGAGGGGGACCGGTTCACCGTGGTGCTGACCCCGGCCGCGGTCGGGGATCCGCTGGGCGACCTGCCGCTGCGCAGCGGGACCTGGGACCTGCTGGTGCGCGGGGATTCGGGGGAGACGGCCGTCTCGGTGGCCCGTTCCGCGGTGGAGCGGCTGCCGAGGCCGCATGTCACCGGGGTGCACGAGGTGAGCGTCCGGGCGCAGCAGGGGGACACCCTGGGGCTGCGGGTGCGTCCCGCGCTCCGGCCGGACGAGCGGGGACGCTACGCGGAGGTACGGCTGCGCTCGACCGCCCGGCACCACCGTTCGCCCCGGGCCGAGCTCGCCGTCTTCGACGGTTACGGCGGCCGGCAGTACGCCTGCAACCCGCGGGCGATCTCGGAGGAGCTGGCCCGGCGGGGTGGGGTGGAGTGCGTCTGGGTGACCGCCGACGGGCAGTTCCGGGTCCCCGACGGCGTCCGTACCGTGCTGCAGGGCAGCCGCGAGCACGAGCAGGCGCTGGGGGTGGCGCGGTTTGTGGTGGGCAACCGTACGGCGCCCCGCTGGTACACCAAACGGCCTGGGCAGATGTATCTGCAGACCTGGCACGGCACTCCGCTCAAGCGCCTGGGCCGCGATCTGGCGCGGATGCCGTACCGCCGGGTGGAGCTGCTGGACTGGCTGGAGTACGACGTGCCGAAGTGGGATCTGCTGATCTCGCCCAGCCCGTTCGCCACCCCGATCTTCCGGCGGGCGTTCGGCTACGAGGGGGAGATCCTGGAGTCGGGGTATCCGAGGAACGACGCGCTGCTCGCGCCTCGGGCGGACGCCGTCGCGGCGGCGGTCCGGCGCAGGCTCGGCATCCCCGAGGGGAAGCGGGTGATCCTCTACGCGCCGACCTGGCGGGACGACCATCAGGTCAACCACGGGACGCGCCTGTTCACCCTGGAGCTGGATCTGGAGCGGGCGCACGCCGCGCTCGGGGAGGACCACGTGATCCTCCTGCGCACCCACTACCTGGTGACGGATCGGTCCGCGCTCGCGCGGTACGCGATCGACGTCGCCGGCTACCCGGACATCGCCGACCTGTACCTGATCGCGGATGTGCTGGTCACCGACTACTCCTCGGCGATGTTCGACTTCGCGGTCACCGGCCGCCCCATGGTGTTCTTCACCTACGACCTGGCCCGCTACCGGGACGAGGTCCGCGGGTTCTGCCTCGACCTGGAGTCCGAGGCACCCGGGCCGCTGCTCACCACCTCCGATGAGGTCATCGCGGCCCTGCGCTCCCTCGACCCCGCCGCCTACGCCGGCCGGTACGCCCGCTTCACCGGGAAGTACTGCCCCTTCGACGACGGGAAGGCCTCCGCCCGGGTCGTCGACCGGCTGCTGGAGTCATGACCGCTCGAACGGGCTCGGCTCCGGCAGATACCGCTCCAGGAACCTGCGGAACCGGGCGTCCTGCTCGGGCGTGGTCGCGTCGGTGTCGTTGAGGCAGAACGCGTCGTACTCCCGGCAGGCCAGGATGCGCCGGAGCTTGGCGGGCGTGCGGGCCACGGAGAGATCCACATAGGTGTACTCGATCGATCCGTGCACCGCGCGCCCGCTCAGGTAGGCGTAGTACGGATGGAGGGAGGAGGCCATCGACACGTCCGTGCTTGAGCGGAACCGCCGGTGCGCGGTGGCCCGTACCTCGGCGGCGAAACGCCGTTCGATCTCGGCGAGCAGGCTGCGGCGCAGGGCGTAGGGGGCGTGCTTCATCTTGTTCATGATCGAGCGGCTGTAGGCCTGGTGGAGCAGCCGCCGGTTGTTCTTGGCCGCGGAGTGGACCGGCGACTCCTCCGGCAGGGGAGGCCCGAGCGGCACCTGGGCCCGGGAGGTGAAGAACTGGGGGATCCCGTTGGGGTGGAAGAACATCTGCGGGGAAACCGGGCGGCCGAGGAAGAAGTCGTCGTTGAGGTAGAGGAAGTGCTCGGACAGGCCGTCGATGTGGTGCAGCTGCGTCTCGATGGCGTGTGAGTTGAACGTCGGGAGGGCGTCGGGCTCCTGGAAGATCTCCTTGTGGTCCACGATGCTGATCTTCGGGTGGTCGACGTCCAGCCAGGCGGGCACCTGGCCGTCGGTGACGATCCAGATGTGGCGGATCCACGGGGCGAAGGCCGCCAGGGAGCGCAGGGAGAACCGGAGTTCGTCCCGGCTCGTGTAGCGGGCCTCGGTCGTCGAGTGCTCGTTCGGGGGCAGGTCGGCGCAGCCGGCCAGGACGGCGTCCCGGCGCGCCCGCCAGGCCGGGTCGTCGCCGTCCACCCAGGTGTAGACCGCGTCGACCGGGAACCCGATGTCGTCGACGAGCGGCACGACGAACTCCGTGCGGGTGGGGGCCGGACTGTCCTCGTCGTCGGTGAGCCAGGTGAAGAGGGTCTCGTCCGCCTGGACGAGCTCGCCCGCGACCGGGATGGCCTCGGTGACGAGGTTCGGCTGCGGGGCGCGCAGTTCGCCGCCGCGCTCCTCCCAGAACTCCACCGTGCAGCCGTACTCCGGCCCGAGGACCCAGCCGCCGGTGGGGGGCGCGAAGTACAGCGCGACGTGCAGTATCGGGACCTCGGCCAGGCCGCGCCAACTGCCGCGGGCGGCGCCGAGCCGCGGGCTTCCCGGGTCGGTCCCGGACGAGATGTAGAGGGGCCGGCACGCGGCGGTGGCGGCGAGCGCCGCGAGCGCGGCGCTGCGGTGCCTGGTGGAGACGGCCACGGTCGAGGTGAGCGCCGAGGAGTTGCGGACCAGGAAGTACGGGAGCCGGGCGGCCTGGAGTGCGGTGCGGACCAGTTCGAGGGTGTCCCGCCGGGCCTGGACCGGGGCCACGCCACGGCATCGGCGGACGAGCCGGAGCCGGTTGCCGGCCTTCAGCAGGACGAGGTCGGGGTCGGCGAAGAGGTCCGGGCAACCACGGCGAAAACGCAGCTCGGCAATCCGGCGAATTGCCTTATTTAATAGCGTTTTCGCAGGACTTTCCGCGCTCCGGCGCCCCGTTTTCCGGCGCCCCGGATCCCCACCCACGGCGGTCGGGGTCCCCGACCTCGGCGCCCGGGGCTTAACGGCGTTATCGTGCATGAATCCTCCCAAGGGCGAGGAATGATGAATCGGCGCTAACCTCTGGTCAAGAAGCGGTAATGAGATTGCCCGTCGGTTACCAGTCGCCTCAGTTTCCCAGCGGGCGGTAGTCATCCTGGCATGTATGCCGATGTTCTCACTGGATGATGTGCGCAGCACATGCAAAGCTCGCGACGCTTGGTGGACCGTATTTCTCGTTGATCCGCTGGCATGCAGGCTTGTCCTGTTCACGGCAAATCACACATCGGTGACCCCAAATCAGCTCACAAGTGCGTCGCTTCTTCTCGGCACTGCCGCGGCCGGGGTCTTCGCCCTCGGCGGCTGGCACTGGCTGGTACTCGGCGCGGTGCTGTTCCATTTCAGCTTCGTCTTCGACTGCATGGACGGGAAGATCGCCCGGCTCAAGGGGACCGGGACGATGTTCGGCCTCTGGCTCGACTACGTGGTCGACCGGGTCCGGGTGGCGCTCTGCTCCTTCGGACTCGCCTTCGGGCAGTACCAGATGACCGGAGACGTCGCGTATCTGCTGCTCGGTGCGGGGATCACGGTTCTCGACCTCTTCCGGTACATCAACGGGATGCGGGTCTTCCGAGTCAACGAGGCGATCAAGAACAGGACCGCGGAGGCCATGGGCAAGGACCGCAGCGCCGGTCCGGTCTTCGTCACCGACATCCTGCGGGAATCACCCGAGGCCGATCCGCGCAAGATAGCCGCGGAGACCTCGATGATTGATTTGCAGCGTGGATTCCATGCGCGCTTTCCATGGTTCAACCGATTTCGTATCGCACTCGTGCGGCGCCGTGTCCGCAGCCATGTCATCAGCGGAATCGAGTTTCACATGGCGGTGTTCATCGTCGCCCCGATCCTCGGGCCGTCGGCGCTCATTCCCATCGCCGGAACCATCGGCGCGATTCTGATGACCTTTGAATTCGTCATCGTCTACCGGCTGTGGCTGGCCGCACGGGAGTGCGAGCGAGTGATCGCGAAGACGCGGTCCCGAGAGCTTTTGGCGGTACCCGAGCAGCGTGCTGCGGCGGGGGTCAGGTAGCTCGTTCCGCCGTTATTGTCACCGAAGAATCTGGGGGTTCCTCAAATGCCGTCCGACAGGCCAATCTTTGTCATCGGATGTCCACGTTCGGGCACCACGATGCTGCAGCTGATGCTGCACTCCCACCCGCGTATCGCGGTGCCGCCGGAGACGAGATTCCTCGTTCCGGCCTACTACAAGCGCCGTCAGTACGGCGACCTGCGCGTGCCGGAGAACCGCTACCGGCTCGCCAAATGGATCACCTCCGGCAAGGACACCAAGTTCCGCGAGCTCCGGCTCGACGCCGACGAGATCATCGACGAGATCATGGCCGGCCCCCCCTCGCTCGGCTCGGCCATCGGCATCGTCTTCCGCTCCTACGCGGAGCGCTTCGGCAAGCCCCGCTGGGGGGACAAGCGGCCCAGCTACTTCCACCACGTCGGCATGCTGCAGCGGCTCTTCCCCGACGCGCAGTTCGTGAACATCGTCCGGGACGGGCGGGACTGCGTCGCCTCGCTGAAGGAGATGCCCTGGTACCGCAAGAGCGTCTACCACGCGGCCGCCAACTGGGCCGAGGCCGTCGACTACGCCGAGCGGCACGCCCGTCGGCTTCCCGCGGACACCTTCTACCAGCTGCGGTACGAGAACCTCACCGCCGACCCGGAGGCAGAACTCCGCGGCCTCTGCGAGTTCCTCGGCGAGGAGTACGACCCGGTGATGTGCGAGCCGCGGCACATCGCCGGGGAGGCCGTCCCCAAGCACAAGGTGTGGCACAAGAACACCCACGGGGACGTCACCCAGGCCAGGGTCGGGAGCTGGCAGGACCGGCTGGAGCCCTGGGAGGTGGCGCTGTGCGAGGCGGTCCTCGGGGATCGGCTGCTCACCAACGGCTACCAGCTCTCCGGCGCGCCCCGGCCGGCCGCGGGACGGCTCGCCAAATACGAGAAGATCGCGGCCAAGCGCCGGTTCGGCAAGTGGAAGAAGCTCTCCCGCGACCGGATCGGCCGGCTGCGTGAGCCGAGCCCGGTCGGGGCGTTGCTCACCTCGGGTCAGCGGCTCGCCGCCGGGGTCCCGCTGGAGCCGGCGCCGCAGTACGCACAGATCGGGGCCTAACGCTCGATCTCCGCGAAAAGCAGTTCCCAGTGGTCGAGTATCCGGTCGAGCCGGAGACGCGCCACATCGGTACGGGCGGCGGCCCCGAGCCGCCGCCGCCCGGACGGGTCGGCCATGAGGCCGGCGAGGACGGCGCCGAACGCGCCGACGTCGCCCGGGGGCACCAGCACCCCGGTCACCCCGTCCCGGATCAGCGCACGGACCCCGCCGGAGACGTCGAACGCCACCGCGGGCACACCGTGCGCGGCCGCCTCCCCGAGCACCAGCGGGAACCCCTCGTGCTCGCTGGTCAGGCCGAGCAGCGAGGAGCCGAGGTACTCCCGCTCCAGCTCGGCCGCGGGGACCCGGCCGCGGAAGACGACCCGGTCGCCGACGCCGCGGGCCGCCGCGTGCGCCCGGAGCCGCCCCTTCTCCGCACCCTCCCCGATCAAATGGAGCTCCCAGCGTTCGGCGACGGTACGGGCGGCCGCGGCGAAGGCGTCGATGAGCCGGTCGAACCGTTTGACCCCCTCCAGCCTGCCGACCCCGAGCAGCCGCGGTACGGCGAGCGCGGAGACCCGCCCCGGCCAGTGCGGAAGGGGGTTGGCCAGATGGGCGGCGTTGGGCAGCAGGGCGTGGGCGGCGAAGGCGCCGGCGTCCTCCTCGCTGAGGAAGACGGCCTTGTCCAGCTCCGGGTAGTGCCTGGTGATCCCGCCGAGGTGCCAGCAGGCCCGGGCGTGCTCGAAGGACCCGTGGTACTGGCCGATCCCCCGCATCGTGGCGGGCAACAGCCCGTCCAGCCAGGCGGCGACACCCGGGGAGGTCATCACCACGTAGCCCGTCACCCCGCCGAACAGCGCCCGCAGCCGCCCGCGGGCCAGGCGCCGCTCCCACGCCCGTTCCCGGCCGAGCACGCTCCGCTGGAGCACCCGGTGGACGTAGGCCGGTTCCGCCACGTAGCCGACGGGGGCGGCGGCGCGGTGCAAGCCGATCACCGTGACCCGGTGGCCGCGCAGGCCGAGTCCGTGCGCGACCGTGTGGGTGACCCGTTGCATCCCGCCGAGGGTGTCCGCGTCCATGCAGACGAAGAAGACCGGGCGCCTCCCGGTGCGGCCCGCGGCGCCGTACACCGTCTCCTCCGCGACGTCGTCCACGATCACCGGTCGGCCACCTCGCGGAAGAACTCCTCCACCACCCGCTCGGCGGCGTGCCCGGTCTCCTCGGCACACCACACCCGGGTGAAGGCCGCGTACCGCTCGGCGTAGGCCGCCGTCACCCGATCCAGGTCCCGCAGCGCCTCGATCAGCTCCGCGGTCGTGGTGAGCGGCGGGCCCGGGGCGATCTCGTACAGGTCGTGGGTCACGCCCCGCTCACCCCGGCGGTACTCCTCCCAGTCGTCCACGAAAAAGAGCATCGGCCGCCCGGTGTTGGCGTAGTCGCACATGAGGGAGGAGTAGTCGGTGAGGAGGGCGTCGGAGGCGAGCATCAGATCGTTCACCTCGGGGTGGCCGCTCGCGTCCCGGACGAAGTGCCTGAGGTGTTCGGGCACCGTGAACCGATCGGCCGGATGGGTTCGCAGCACCAGGACCCACTCCCCGGCGAGCTCCTCGGCCATCAGGGCGAGGTCGGCGCGGACCGACCGACCGCTGTGTTTGGCGGTGTCCCGGTAGGTCGGCGCGTACAGGAGCACCCGGCGGCCGCCGTCGATCTCCAGCTCCCGGCGGGTGCGCGCCGCCCGCATCCGCTGCCGCGGCTCGGCGTGCCGCACCAGGACGTCGTTGCGCGGATAGCCGTACCGCAGGATCCGTCCCGTGTACCCGTTGGCGGGGACGAAGGTCCGTTCGAACTCGGCGCTGGGGGAGACCAGCGCGTCCCACCGCCCGACCCCGTGCCGCCACAGCCGGCGCGGCGCGGCGAAGTCCGACCGCAGGTCGGGCGCGTCGAAGCCGATGGTCTTGATGCCCTGGCCGTGCCAGGTCTGCAGATAGCGGGTACGGCGCGGCTTGGGGAAGCGCAGCGGCAGGTTGTGGCTGTCCACCCAGTAGCCGGCCCGGGCCATGGTCCAGACGTATCGCCAGCTCATCCGACGTACCAGGCACGCGTCGGCGGGGAAGTGCGCCCGGGGTCCGGCCACCGACCAGACGACCCGGAGCGGGAGCCGCCGGCGCCGGATCTCCTCGTAGAGGTAGCGGGGGTTACAGGTGTACCCCTTGCCGACGGTGGACTCAAAGAGCGCGAGATCCCGCCGGGGCGGCAGCACCGCGATCAGCGCCCGGTAGACGGTGAGCTTGACGTCCTCCCGGCCGAGGCGGCCGATCAGCGCCCGTACCGCCCTGGCCACCGTGGGCAGGCACCGCCGTACCCCGCGGCGCTCCCAGGTGAGCCGGAGAAACGCGGCGGTGCCCATCGGGTGCGCCGTCACGGTCTGGCCGGGTGCCCGTACGGTGACCGGTTCGGTCCGCGGGTCGATCAGGACCCGGTCCCGCGTGGTCCGTCCGGCGACCGTGAACGCCACCACGGGGTCGTGGCCACCGCGTACGCCCAAGATCTCCCTGGGGAGCCGGGCGAAGTCGATCACAATGGGGGAGAGGAGGGTGCCGTCGGCCTGCCGCACCGGATTGATCCCGATTTTTCGGGATTTGCCGCGGAGGTGGAGCTCCGCGGTGAACTCCACGTCGTCCAGCACGCCGTACGGATCATAGGTCCGGAGCGTCAAAGTGAGGGCCGGCCCGGACCGGGTGAGCCCCGACGCCTCGTGCCGCAGCCGGGACGAGCCGAACGGCAGCTCCGCCTGATGCAGCGCGGTGAGATCCAGGTTGGCGCGGGCGGTCCCCTCGTCCGGGACCGGACTCCCCCAGTAGACCCGCCCGCCGGCCCGGGTCACCCGCCGCGGCGGGGCGTGCGGCGGGCCGAGCGAGCGCGCCGCGACCACCAGGTCGTCCAGCCGCCCGTCCCGCAGCAGCTGACAGCAGACCCGGATCGTCGGATCCACCCGCCCCGCGGCCCCCGGCTCCATCTCCGCCAGGTACGGCCGGAGCGCGGCGGCGAACTCGGACAGCCAGGCCGGGTCGGCCGTGGGCACCGCCCCCGCCAGATAGACCCGCAGATCCTGGCGGAGAAAGCGGTACTGCCGCTCGGCCACCAGGTCGGCGAAGCCGCTCCGGCGCAGGTACTCGTCGCTCAGCCCTGCGGCGTGCACCCGGTTCCGCACGTTGGCGATCTCCTCGATGCCGAGCGAGATCGAGGTCCGGTGATCGCCGTGCTCGTCGGCCCGGTGCCAGTGGTAGACGGTCCACGGCACCACCGCGAAGCCGCGGGCCCGGCAGAAGGCGGCGGTGGAGAAGACGTGATCCTCGTAGAGGATGTCCTCCCGGAACCGGATCCCGTGCCCGGTGAGGAAATCCCGGCGATACAGCTTGTTCGTGGAGAATCCATCCAGGAACATCTCCGGGTCGTCCCGGATGCCCGCGACCACCCGGCGCCGGGCGTACAGGTGCGGGAAATATCGCTGGGTCTTCCCGGTCCGCTCGAACACCCGGGCGAGCTGGCCGGTGACGAAGTCGGTCCCGGTCCGTTCCAGCTCCAGCAGCAGGCTCTTGCAAGCGTGCCGGGGAAGCCGGTCGTCGGAGTCGAGGAACATGACGTGCGGGGCCCGCGCGGCGTCCAGCCCGTCGTTGCGCGGAGCGCCGCAGCCGCCGCTGTTGCCGTCCCGCCGCAGGTAGCGGACTCGGGGATCGGCGGCCGTCAGCTCGGCGGCGACGCGGGCGGTCTCGTCGGTGGACCCGTCGTCGACCACGACCACCTCAAGGCCGCGCAGCGTCTGGTCGAGTACGGAGTGCACGGCCCGGGGCAGCCGCAGCGCGTCGTTGTAGGCGATGACGACGACGCTGCACTCAGGCCGGATCGCCATGCGGTCCTCCCCCCGAGCCGCGGCATGGCACTGTCGGGGTTCTTCCCACAAAAACCGCCCAGATGCCCTTCAATCATCTCTTGAGCGGATTTTGGCCACTAGCTGGCCGACACCAAGATCCAGTACGGCTGAGCGGCGGCGCAGGATGCCCGGTTCCCGGGATAACGCGGCAGCGGAAACGCCGCTTAGGCGATGCCCAGCCTTTCCTGCCGCAGACGTTCGAAGAGGTCTGGATGTGTACGTTGAAGTAGAGCGGATAATACCTGCCGCTCCAATTCAGGAACGTTCACCCGTGCGGCACTGTGCACGATTCGATCGATATCGAAGTATCGGTGAACGACGTTGTTGCGCAGTCCCCGAATCAACCTCCACGGGATTTCCGGGGTAGATGCTTTGGTCTCATCCGAGATCCCGCCGACCGCTTCCCCGATGATGGAGATCTGCCAGATGACCCATCGCGGCGCATCTCATCCTTTGCCCACATCTCCGGAGTGACATCTTCCAGGTACGAAGCGATCTTCCTGGCAGCCTCCACGATGTCGACCAAGTAGAGCGCTTCACGCTGCATAGAGCACCTGGGCGTCGTCGAGGACCTCATCGCGGATGACCCAGTGGAGACCCTCTTTGGACACCACGTCGACCTTTCGGCCGAACAGGTCTTCCAGTTCCTCGTGGAACCCGAAGAACTCGATGCCGATGTCGCTGTTCGGTTTCAGCACGTAGAGGAAGTCGATGTCGCTCCCGGCTTCGTCCTCACCACGAGCGACCGAGCCGAAGACAGCCAGTTCGATGACTCCGTACTTCTTGCACAGCTCGACCAATCGTGGATGGACCGTCCTGAAGTCGACGCTCATGACACCTCCCAAGCTCACACTGCCATCTCAGCCCCACACCGCACGGTGCCTTTACGTCGAGATGAGCTCGGTCGGCTCAAAATGCAGGAGGGCCTCAGGTCTTGGGGCGGCGGGCGCGGCGGACCAGCCAGATCACCAGAAGCAGGGCGGCGAGCAGGCCTGCGGCGGGGGCGAGGCGCTTGAGGATCGGTACGCCGGCGACGTCGAGGAGGTCGAGGGCCTCGTCCTCCGCGGAGCGGGTCGTGCCGGTGGCGGCGAGGCGGCGGTCGGCGAGCGGGGTGACCGGAGCGGCCGAGGCGGCGGTCGGGGTGGGTACGGCGCTGAGCCGCCGGGCGCCGTTGGGACGTTCGTGGTCCCCGGCGGGGTCCTCCACCACGTACGCCAGGTGCGACTCGTCGTCCTCGGCGGCGGTGTCCCGGATCCGCTCGGGCTCGGCGTGGCCGGGGAGCGGGATCACCGGGGCGATGCTCTCGACGGTCGCGGGCACGGGCGCGGTCTCCGGCGCGGCCGCGGTCTCCGGCTGCTCGGGTTCGACGAGCCGTTGGGCGAGGTTGGCGGCGAAGCGGTCGATGAGCCGGCCGCCGACCTCGGCCAGCACGCCCCGGCCGACCTGGGCCGGGCGCCCGGTCACGGTGAACGAGGTCACCACGGTGACCCGGGTGGTCTCCCCGTCGGGGTGGAGCCGGGCGCGGACGGTCGCCGAGGCGGTCCCGGTGCCCCGCGCCTCCTTGCCGGCGCCTTTGATGGTGAGGCTGTGCTCCTCTTCGTCGATGTCGGCGAAGGTCGCGTCTCCCCGGTAGGTCACGGTGATCGGGCCGACCTTGACCTTCATCCGCCCGGTGAACTCGTTTCCGTCGATCCGGTCCAGGGTCGCGCCGGGCAGGCACGGGACGACGCGTTCCACGTCGAGCAGGACCGCCCAGGCCTGTTCCACCGGCACGGGGACCGTGAACTCATGCTCGAGCTGCATCGCCATGCTGACTCCCTCGCATCACCTCCTTCCACAGTAGCCCCGATCATGCGCACCGGCCACCGGAGGCCGTGATCAGCCGGACGTCGCCGCGATCACCGCCCGCCTGGTGAGCACCTTGGCCAGATGCCGCCGGTAGTCGGCTCCGGCATCGGCGTCAGACGGGGGATTCGTCCCCTCGTCCGCGCGGAGCGCCGCCTCCCGCACCCCGGCGCCGGAGCCGTTGAGGGGGACCCCGGCCAGGGCGGATTCGACGGCGTGCGCCCGTACCGGCGTCGCGCCCATGTTCGTGAGGGCGATCCGCGCCTCGACGACGGCGCCGCCGGAGTGCCGTACGGCCGCGGCGACGCCGACGATCGCCCACGCCTGCGCGGTCCGGTGGAACTTCTCGTAGTGGCATCCCCAATCCGGGCCGAGCTTGGGCACGCTCACCCCGGTCAGGATCTCGTCGGGCTCCAGCGCGGTGGTCAGGTAGTCGGCGAAGAAGTCCGCCGCGGGCACCGTCCGCTCGCCCGCGGCCGAAGCGAGCCGGAACTCCGCGTCCAGCGCGAGCGCGACCGAGGGCAGGTCCCCGGCGGGGTCGGCGTGGGACAGGGAGCCGCCGAAGGTGCCGCGGTGCCGGATCGCCGGGTCGGCCACCGTGGCGGTCGCCCGCGCCAGCAACGGGCAGTGCTCGTTCACCAGCGGTGAGTTCACCACCTCGTCGTGGGTGGTCATGGCGCCGATGTGCAGCCGGTCGCCGCGGTCCTCGATCCCGCGGAGCTCGGCGACCCGGCCCAGGTCGACCAGGACCGACGGGTAGGCCAGCCGGAGGCGCAGCAGCGGGAGGAGGGACTGCCCGCCCGCCAGCACCTTGGCGTCCTCGCCCGCTTCGGCGAGCGCGGCGGCCGCCTCGCCGAGGGTGGACGGCCGGACGTAGTCGAAGGTCGCGGGGATCATCGGCTTTCCTCCAAAGCTCGCCAGACGCGCTCCGGTGTGCAGGGCATGCGCACGTCGTGGACGCCGTACGGCCGGAGGGCGTCCACGATCGCGTTGACCACCGCCGGGGTCGAGGCGATCGTGCCCGCCTCGCCGACCCCTTTGACCCCCAGCGGGTTGGAGGTGGCCGGGGTTTGCGTCCGTTCGGTGACGAAGTCCGGCAGGTCGGCGGCGGACGGGATGAGGTAGTCGGCGAGGGTGGAGGTGAGCAGGTTGCCCTCCTCGTCGTACCGGGCCTCCTCGAAGAGGGCCTGGCCGATGCCCTGGGCGATGCCGCCGTGCACCTGCCCCTCCACGATCAGCGGGTTGACCACGTTGCCCACGTCGTCGACGGCGACGTAGGACCTGATCCTGCTCATCCCGGTCTCGGTGTCGACCTCGACGGCGCACAGGTGGGTGCCGTGCGGGAAGGAGAAGTTCTCCGGGTCGAAGGTGGCGTCGGCGTCGAGCCGGGGTTCGAAGCCGTCCGGCAGGTTGTGCGCCGTGAACACGGCGAGCGCGATCTCCTGGATGGAGCGGACGGCGTCCGTCCCCCGCACCCGGAAGAGGCCGTTCTCGAAGTCGACGTCGCCGGGGTCGGCCTCCAGCAGGTGGGCGGCGACGGATTTGGCCTTCTCCCTGACCCGCCCGCAGGCTTGCAGCAGGGCTATGCCGCCCACGGTCAGGGAGCGCGAGCCGTAGGTGTCCAGGCCCCGGGGTGAGATCGCGGTGTCCCCGTGCAGGACCGTGACGTCCTCGAACGGCACGCCGAGGGTGTCGGCGACGATCTGGCTCCACGCCGTCTCGTGGCCCTGTCCGTGCGGGGAGGAGCCGGTGACCACCTCGACCTTGCCGGTGGGGAGCATCCGGACCGAGGCGTGCTCCCAGCCGCCGGCGCCGTAGGCGAGCGAGCCGAGCACCCGCGACGGGGCCAGTCCGCACATTTCGGTGTACGTCGAGATGCCGATGCCGAGCTGGACCGGGTCCCGGCGCGCCCGCCGCTCGGCCTGCTCCGCCCGGAGCGCGGCGTACCCCAGCAGCTCCGTCGCCCGATCCGTGGCCGCGCCGTAGTCACCGGAGTCGTAGACCAGACCCGCGACCGAGGTGTACGGGAACTCCTCCCGCTCGATCCAGTTCCGCCGCCGCACCTCCAGCGGGTCGATCCCCAGTTCGTGCGCGAGCTCGTCCATCACCCGCTCGATCGCGAACGTGGCCTCCGGCCGCCCCGCGCCCCGGTAGGCGTCCGTCGGCATCTTCGTGGTGAACACGCCGGTGCAGCGGAAGTCGTAGGCGGCCATCTTGTAGATGCCCGGGAACATGAACGCGCCCAGCAGCGGGACGCCCGGCGTCACCAGCATGAGATAGGCGCCCATGTCCGCCAGCAGGTCCACCTTCAGCCCGCGGATCCGGCCGTCCGACTCGGCCGCCAGCGAGATCCGCTGCAGCTGGTCCCGGCCGTGGTGCACCGTGAGGTTCCCCTCGGACCGGCTCTCGGTCCACTTCACCGGCCGGTTCAGCCGCTTGGCGAGCAGGAGGCAGACCACCTCCTCGGCGGTCACCTGCAGCTTGGACCCGAAACCGCCGCCCACGTCCGGCGCGATCACCCGCAGCCGGTGCTCGGGGATTCCGGTGGTGAGCGCCAGCATCACCCGGAGGATGTGCGGGATCTGCGTCGCCGAGTGGAGCGTGTAGTCCTCGCCCAGCCGGTCGCAGACCACCGCCCGAGGCTCCATCGCCGAGGGGATCAGGCGCTGCTGCACATAGGTCCGCTCGATCAGCACCGGGGCGCCCGCGAAGGCCGCGTCCACCTCCCCCTGGGAGAAGACCCAGGTGAAGGCCTTGTTGGACTGGCCCGCGCGCACACCCGGGCTGCCGGGCGCGAGCGCCGCCTCCATGTCCAGCACCGGGTCCAGGGGCTCGTAGTCGACCTCGATCGCCTCCAGGGCGTCGGCGGCCCGGTACCGGTCCGTCGCGACCACGCAGGCGACGGCCTCGCCCACGTAGCGGACCTCCTCGACCGCGACCGGCGGATGCGCGGGGATGACCACGTCCTCGCTCACCGGCCAGGCGCACGGCAGGCTCCCCTGCTCCGGCCCCAGATCCGCGCCGGTGAACGCGGCCACCACCCCGGGCAGCTCCCGGGCGGCCGAGACGTCCACCCGCAGGATCCGCGCGTGGGCCATCGGGCTGCGCAGGAACGCGACGTGCAGCATGCCGGGGAGCTGGATGTTGTCGGTCCACCTGGTCCGGCCGGTGACCAGCCGGGCGTCCTCCCGGCGGCGTCGCGCCTTGCCGATCTCCGGTGCGGGGCGTTCGATCAGCTCGGTCACGCGCCGCTCACCTCCCGCGACTCGGCGGCGGCACGCCGTACCGCCCGGACGATGTTGGCGTACCCGGTGCACCGGCAGAGGTTGCCCTCCAGGCCCTCGCGGATCTCGGTGTCGTCGGGGTCCGGGTTCACCTGGAGCAGGTCGAGCGAAGCCATGATCATGCCCGGTGTGCAGTAGCCGCACTGCAGGGCGTGCTCCTCGTGGAACGCGCGCTGGAGCGGATGCCACTCGTCGCCCGAAGCCAGCCCCTCGACGGTGAGGATCTCGCTGCCGTCGGCCTGGACCGCCAGTACCGAGCAGCTTTTGGCGCTCCTGCCGTCCAGCATCACCGTGCAGGCGCCGCAGTTGCCGGTGTCGCAGCCGATCGGGGTGCCGGTCTTGCCGAGCCGGTCGCGGAGCAGGTGGACGAGGAGGAGGCGCGGTTCGACCTCTTCCTCGTATCGGACACCGTCCACGGTGACGGTGACGGTCATCTTGCGCTGGGCCATACGTCCTCCTTGGGTGGGTCGTGTTACCTGGACGCGGCACCCAAGGCGGATCCCGCCCGCGCCGGAGGAGGCGCCCGGTGAGCGGACCCCGGCGCGGGCGGACGGACGGACGACACTGCGACTGTGGCATGGCGGGCACACCGAAGTTGACCGAGAGCTACCTAAGCAACGTATGCCGGTGAGCATCCTTCGCCTAGACCGACATGCCGCCCTGCTCCGGATCGGTATCGGGCCCGCCGATGGGTCGGGCCCTACCTCTTGCGGCCGTAGCGGGTGAGGATGCCGATGAATCCGGCGAAGCCCAGGCAGACCACGAAGACCGGGAGGACCTTGAAGGGGTCCGGCTCGGGGCCGAGGAGGTAGCGCAGGCCGACGGCGATGAGGAGCAGGCCGGCCAGGAGCGCGAACCAGTCGGTTCTACGCCGCGGCACGGCGGACCTCCAGGTCGCCGATGCCCGCGTTGAGGTGCAGCTCGATCACCGGCGCGTTCGGGCCCTCCGCCTCGATCACCCGGTTGAGGCGGACGTCCGCCCCGCTGCGCAGCGTGCTGTCCACGGCGATCTCCCCGAACCTGGACCGGCCGTGCACCTCCACCCGGGCCGTGCGCGGCACGGTCACGACGATCTCGCCGAAGGTGATGGAGGTGCGGACGGTGGTGCGGGCGCCGGGGGTGAGCTTGAGGGAGCTCAGGTCGAGGTGGGCCTCGCCGATGCCGACCCGGTAGTCGTCACTGATCTGCACGGTGTCGACGGGCTGCCAGTCAAAGGATCCGAAGAGTCGCTTCATGGGGATTCCGCTCAGGGTCGGCCCTGCGATGAGGGTCAGGGAGATCAGTGTGCCCACGGCGATGAGGCCGCCGCGCCCGCCGGTCCGGGAGGTGAGGAGGAGGCCGGCGCCGATGATCAACAACATCGTCGCGACGGCCGGTGTGACGTCCGGCTCCCCGGTCTCCTGCCGGATCCCGAAGACGACCCCGCCGGCGATCAGGGCGAGGGCTAAGACGAGCACTCCGAGGAAGCGGCGCCGCCGGGGTGGCTTGGCCGGGGGCTCCTCGGCCGGCGTGCCGATCGGCGGCGCGTCGCCGCCGTCGTCGCCGGGCCCGGTGGGGTCGGCGCCTTGGTGCGGGAACGTCCCCGGGTGATCGGTGGTTTCGGGACGGTGTCCGTACGGCCCGCGGGGCGTGGACGCGTGGCCCGCGTGGTGGCCGGGGCCCGTGGGGCCGCGCCCGTACGGCCCGTGCGGCGCGAACGGCGCGCCCAGGTCGATCCGGACCGCGGTGGGGGACGGCGGCTTGATCGGGGGGACGGGGGGGACCCGGCTCCCGCCGATCCGTTCCGGGAGCGATCGGGCCAGGGCGACCAGGTCGACACCCCGGCCGTGTGCGGTGAGCAGGGCGATCGCCAGGATGACGGAGATGCCGAGGGTGCCGGGACGGAAGCCCCCGGTGGCCACGCCGACCGCGAGGGCGAAGGCCACGGCGCCGGTCAGCACCGCGAGCACCGTCTCGGCGTCGAAACGGCGGGAGGTCCAGTGCTCCACCCGGGACGGCTGGCCGGTCGGGTCGCGCAGGAGCAGCCAGGCGGCCACGTACAGCAGGACGCCGATCGGGGAGCCCAAGATGATCACGGTGAATCCGACGCGGAAGAGCACCGGGTCGACCCCGGTGTGCCGGCCGAGCCCGCCGCAGACCCCGGTGAGGATGCGGCTCTCGCCGGAACGGCACAACCCGCCGTCCCGCTCGGGGGCGGTCGCCACAGGGGTGCCGCGGTGCTCCGGCGTCTCGTCCATGTCCGTATCATCGCGGATTTCCCCTGGTCCGGCCTATCGGGGAGTCCCCTGAGTCAACCCGGAGACCTAGGGGTCGGGTGGGGGAGAGCCCTGATGCGCCCGGCCGCCGATCCATGTGACGCTTCTCCGTGAGGGAGGTAGCGTGCAGCTGAGACAGATGGAACCCACGACGAGCGCCCCCGCCGCACGCCTGACCCGGCCGTTGGAAGGCCGGCTTGTCATGGGCGTGTGCCAGGGCGTGGCCCGCCATCTCGGGCAGGAGCCGGTGGTGCTCCGACTCGCCTTCCTGCTGCTGACGTTCGCCCACGGGCTTGGGTTGATCATCTACGCGGTGCTGTGGGTGTTCGTCCCGCAGGAGGAGAGCGAAGGGGGTCGGCGCCCGGTCCGGGACACCGCTCAGCTCATCGCCTACACGGCCCTCGGGCTCGGCCTCTTCACCGTGACGGTGCTGTTCGGCGGGCTGGAGACCCGCGACACGACGTGGCCGCTCGCGCTCGGCGGACTCGGCGCCCTCATCCTGTGGCAGCAGGCCGACCCCGGCCGGCGGCAGGGCTGGGCGTCCCAGGTCCGGCAGGGCTGGATCCGGATGCTGCTCGGCCTCGCCCTGGTGGTGACCGGGGGGATCGGGGTCCTGGTGGCGGAGGGCGACCTCAAGCAGGCGAGCTCGGGGATCCTGTTCACCCTCGTGGTCCTGGGCGGGGTGTCGGTCATCGTCGCCCCCTGGCTCGTCGGCCTCGTCCGGGAACTGCGCAGGGAACGGCGGGAGCGGATCCGCCAGGAGGAGCGCGCCGAGGTCGCCGCGCACGTCCACGACTCGGTGCTGCACACCCTCACGCTGATCCAGCTCAACGCGGACAACTCCCGCGAGGTGGCCCGGCTGGCCCGCGCGCAGGAGCGGGAGCTGCGGAACTGGCTCTACCAGCCGAAGGGGGACGCCGACGCGACGCTGGCGGCGGCGGTACGGCGGCACGCGGCGGAGGTCGAGGACGACCACGGGGTGCCGATCGAGGTGGTCTGCGTCGGGGACCGGGAACTGGACGACCGGTTGCAGGCGATGCTCCAGGCGATGCGCGAAGCCGCGGTCAATGCCGCCAAACACGCGGAAACCCACGTAATCTCTGTGTACGCGGAGGTCGAGCCGGAGCAGGTCATGATCTTCGTGCGGGACCGAGGAAAAGGTTTTGAGATGACGGGAGTGCCGGGAGACAGGATGGGCGTGCGACAGTCGATCATCGGCAGGATGGAGCGGCACGGCGGGACCGCCCGGGTCCGGACCGCGCCCGGCGAAGGCACCGAGGTCATGCTCACCATGGGGCTGACATGAGCAGGGTACGCGTCGTGATCGTCGACGACCATCGGCTCTTCCGCTCCGGGGTCCGCACCGAACTCGGCGACGCCGTCGAGGTGGTCGGCGAGGCCGAGGACGTCGACTCCGCGATCTCGGCGATCTCCTCGCTCAAGCCCGACGTCGTCCTGCTCGACGTGCACATGCCCGGCGGAGGCGGCCAGGAGGTGCTCCGCCGCGTGCTCGGCTCCGGCTCGACGGTGCGTTTCCTCGCCCTCTCCGTCTCCGACGCGGCCGAGGACGTGATCGGCGTGATCCGCGGCGGCGCCCGGGGCTACGTCACCAAGACGATCTCCGGCACCGAGCTGACCGACGCCGTCGTCCGGGTCGCCGACGGGGACGCCGTGTTCTCCCCCCGGCTCGCCGGGTTCGTGCTCGACGCGTTCGCCTCCAGCGAGGCGCCGCCCATCGACCCCGAACTCGACTCGCTCACCCAGCGGGAACGCGAGGTACTCCGGCTCATCGCCCGGGGCTACGCCTACAAGGAGATCGCCCGGGAGCTGTACATCTCGGTGAAAACCGTCGAGACGCACGTCTCCTCGGTGCTCCGCAAACTCCAGCTCTCCAACCGGCACGAACTCTCCCGCTGGGCGAACGCCCGCCGTCTCGTCTGACGGTTCCCGGGACCGTCGACAAGAATGGCGGTATGCCCTCCTCCGGAGTCGTACCCGGCGTCGCCGTCCTCACCGCCGCCAACCTGCTGAACAACCGGTACGCCCGGCGCTGGTCGGTGCCGACCTCCGTCGCCGCGACCGTCCTGCTCGTCGGGATCGCCCGGCGCTCCGGCGCCTCCTGGGCGGACCTCGGCCTTGACCGGCACGGCCGCGGGCTGCGCGCCGGCGGGGCCCTGGCCGCAGGGGTCGCCGCCGTCTACGCCGCGGGCGCCGCCCTCCCCGCCACCCGGGTCTTCTTCGAGGACGAACGCGCCGCCGCCCTCGACCGGTCCGCGCTCCTCAGGCACATGCTGGTCGACGTCCCCCTCGGGACCGTCCTGCTGGAGGAGGTCGGCTTCCGCGGCGTGCTGTACGGCCTGCTGCGCCGCTCCCACGGCACCGCCGTCGCCACCGGGGTGTCCTCCCTGCTGTTCGGCCTCTGGCACGTGCTCCCCGCCCAGGACCTGGCGAAGGCGAACCCCGCCCTCGCCACCGCCACCTCGGCCGGCGAGACCGACGGGGTACGGCTGACGCTGGGCGCCGTGGCGAGCACCGGGCTCGCCGGAGTCCTCTTCTGCGAACTCAACCGGAGGAGCCGCAGCATCCTCGCCCCGGTGGGCCTCCACCTCGCCACCAACTCCCTCGGCTACCTGGCCGCCTGGCTCGTCTCGCGGCGCGGCCGCAGGGGTGGCGACGACAAGTGAGGCCCGGGCGGCACGTGCGATACCCCTTGCCTGCTTGAACGGCGCCTTGGCGCACGCCGATCCCACCCTCCGGCCTCGAAGACCCCGCCGGGGCCGGCCAGGCATGGCCCGTACCCTCGGCGCTTGGTGATCGCCCAGCTGTCCGCACCTCCGAGGGGGCATACAGCGCAATGATCACCCGGATGGTGTACGGCCTGTGGCTTCTTGGACGCGGGGGTGCCGCCGGGGTCTGGCGTGGCCCAGGCGCTTGGTGATCGCCCAGCTGTCCGCACCTGTGAGGGGGCATACAAAGCAATGACCACCCCGGCGGTGCTTGCCGATCGTGGACGGCTTGGGCGGGCGGCGGCCGTACAGGATCTTGGGGTCAGACGGTGGGGACCACCTGGAAGGCCTCGGCCAGGCGGCCCTCGGGGAGGCCGCCGGCCTGGGCGTTGGCCCCGAGCCAGCCGCGGACCATGTCCTCCAGGTCCTCCCGGTGGGCGGTCTGGCTCACGTGGGCCCGCAGCGCGGCGATCTTGCGGTCGACGGTGTCCGTGACGTCGTTGTAGTGGTTGACGGCGGGACCGCCCATCAACCACACCTCGCGTACCGTCCAGGCGGGCAGGTCGGCGAGCTCGGGGAAGGCGTAGGGGTTGCGCGCGTCGGGGTAGACGGCGTCGAGCGCGGCGGCACCGACCGCGCGGTGATCGGGGTGGCTCGGGTAGATGCGCTGGTAGTTGCGCTCCGGGCTGTGTGTGATCACGCGGTCCGGGCGGACTTCCCGGATCACCCGGCTGAGGTCGCGCCGCAGCGCGAGGGTGGGCTCCACGGCGCCGTCTCGGTAGCCGAGGAAGCGCAGATCGGTCACGCCCACGCACTTGGCCGCGGCGGTCTGCTCGGCGCGGCGCAGGGCTCCCATCCCTTCGCCGTCCACGGTCCGGTCGAAACCGCCCGCGTCACCGTCGGTCACCAGGCAGTAGACCACCTCGACGCCGCGGTCGGTCCAGCCGGCGATCGTCCCGGCGGAGCTGAAGTCCACATCGTCGGGGTGCGCCGCCACAGCCAGGACACGGCGGACATCGGCCTCGTTCAACACATCAACCATGATTTCGTGGTCTCCCCAGGGGTTCGCGAGTTTCCAGGGGGGAGAGCGCGTACGCTCCGGCCGGTATTCCGATTCGACCGGGTCCGAATCCCCTGCGCGCGGGCCTAGTCTAGGTACGTGTCCAGCCACCCCCTTCTTGACGGTCTCAACCAGCAGCAGCGCGACGCCGTGACCCATGAGGGCAGCCCGCTGCTCATCGTCGCGGGCGCGGGATCGGGCAAGACCCGAGTGCTCACCCACCGCATCGCCCACCTGTTGGCCGAACGGGGGGCGCACCCGTCGGAGATTCTGGCGATCACCTTCACCAACAAGGCCGCCAAGGAGATGAAGGACCGGATCGACCGGCTCATCGGGTCGCGCTCCCGGGCCATGTGGGCGCTCACCTTCCACTCGGCGTGCGTCCGCATCCTGCGGCGGGAGGCCAAGCGGCTCGGGTTCGCCACGAGTTTCTCCATCTACGACCAGGCGGACTCGCAGCGACTCATGGCGCTGGTCTGCCGGGAGCTCGACCTGGACCCCAAGCGCTATCCGCCGCGTGGTTTCTCCGCCCAGGTCAGCAACCTCAAGAACGAGCTGATCGACTACGAGTCGTACGCGGACTCGGCGAGCACGCACATGGAGAAGACGCTCTCCCAGGCGTACACGATGTATCAGCGCCGCCTGCACGAGGCGGGCGCGATGGACTTCGACGACCTGATCATGCTCACGGTCAACCTGCTCCAGGTGTTCCCGGACGTCGCCGAGTACTACCGGCGGCGGTTCCGGCACATCCTGGTGGACGAGTACCAGGACACCAACCATGCGCAGTACATCCTCATCCGGGAGCTCGTCGGGTACGGCGAGCAGGAGCCTGCGCCGGCCGAGCTCTGCGTGGTCGGCGACGCGGACCAGTCGATCTACGCGTTCCGCGGCGCGACCATCCGCAACATCCTGGAGTTCGAGCGGGACTATCCGAACGCGCGGACGATCCTGCTGGAGCAGAACTACCGCTCCACCCAGACGATTCTCTCCGCGGCCAACGCGGTCATCGCCCGGAACGAGAGCCGCAAGCCCAAGAACCTCTGGTCCGACCAGGGTGCCGGTCCCAAGATCGTGGGATACGTGGCGGACAACGAGCACGACGAGGCGATGTTCGTCGCCCAGGAGGTCGACCGGCTCTCCGACGAGGAGTCGACGGCGCACGGCCAGGTCGCCGTGTTCTACCGGACCAACGCGGCCTCCCGGGTCTTCGAGGAGATCTTCATTCGCTGCGGACTGCCGTACAAGGTCGTCGGCGGGGTCCGGTTCTACGAGCGCAAGGAGGTCCGCGACCTGCTCGCCTACCTCCGGGTGCTCGCCAACCCGGCGGACACGGTCTCGTTGCGCCGCATCCTCAACGTGCCCAAGCGCGGGATCGGCGATCGGGCCGAGGCGTGCCTGGAGGTGTTCGCGGCCCGGGAGCGGATCTCGTTCTGGGAGGCGGTGCGCCGGGCCGACGAGGCGCCGGGGGTCGCCACCCGGTCGCTCAACGCGATCAAGGACTTCGTCGCGCTCCTGGACGTGCTGCGGGCTTCGCAGGCGTCGCTCGCCGACCTGGCCGAGCAGGTGCTGACGGACACCGGTTACCTCGCCGAGCTGCAGGCCTCCGAGGACCCCCAGGACCAGAGCCGGATCGAGAACCTGCAGGAGCTCGTGGCGGTGGCCCGGGAGTTCGGCGACGCCAACCCCGAGGGCGGCCTCGTCGACTTCCTGGAGCAGGTCTCCCTGGTGGCCGACGCGGACCAGATTCCCGACGGGGAGGATCACCAGGGGCTGGTCACCCTGATGACCCTGCACACGGCGAAGGGGCTGGAGTTCCCGGTGGTCTTCCTCACCGGCATGGAGGACGGCGCCTTCCCGCACATGCGCTCGCTCGGCGAACCCAAGGAGCTGGAGGAGGAGCGCCGGCTCGCCTACGTCGGCATCACCCGGGCCCAGCAGCGGCTCTACCTGTCACGGGCCGCGGTCCGCAGTTCCTGGGGCGCGCCCTCGTTCAACCCGGCTTCCCGTTTCCTCGCCGAGGTCCCGGCCGAGCTGATCGAGTGGCGTACCGATCCGCGGAAGGACGCCAAGGTCGCCGCGGTGGAGCGCCGTCCGGCCTTCGGCGCGCGGTCGGCGCCCAAGGGGGGCAGGCCGATCCCCTCGCTCGCCCCGGGGGACAAGGTCACCCACGACTCCTTCGGCCTCGGCACGGTGATCTCCGTCGAGGGCTCCGACGCCAAGACCCGAGCGAAGATCGACTTTGGTGGCTCCGAGGGGGAGCGGACGTTGATGCTGGCCTACGCCCCGATCGAGAAGCTGTAGCGGGCGCGGATTTTGCGAAAATTTTTCCGTGACGGCGTCTCCCGGTTCCCCGGGTGGACGTCACGATCGGGAACCCTCACGATGAGTTTGTAGGAAGTCCAGCTAATCTGCGCTTGAGTCGGTTAGCAAGCGCGGGAGGCGTTATGGATGCCGGAGCAAGGATTCGCGTGGTCATCGCCAAGCCAGGTCTCGACGGTCACGATCGTGGAGCGAAGGTCGTGGCGAGGGCGCTGCGGGACGCGGGTATGGAGGTGATCTACACCGGTCTCCACCAGACCCCTGAGCAGATCGCCGACACCGCGATCCAGGAGGACGCCGACGCGATCGGGATGTCGATCCTCTCCGGTGCGCACATGACCCTCTTCGCCCGGCTGATGGAGCTGCTCAGAGAGCGGGACGCCGAAGACATCGTGGTTTTCGGGGGCGGCATCATCCCCGCGGCCGATCTGGTCGAACTGGAGCGTCTCGGGGTGGCGAGGATCTTCACCCCGGGGGCGACGACCCAGGAGATCGTCGAGTGGGTGCGCGCCAAAGTGCCCGCCGCCGCCTGAGGTTTCCCGCTAAAGCCGACCGGTTGGCAAACCCGGAGTCCGGGGGCGGCTAGGCTGCACGGCGGAGAACCGCGCCAGGGCTGAAACCAGACTGGCCGCCGAGAACTACGGCACATCGCTGAGGTCATCGGCAATCCAGACAATTCAAAGCCGGAGAAACAAGGACGGACCTTCGTGGACCTGTTCGAACATCAGGCGAAGGAGCTCTTCGCGGAGTACGGCATCCCGGTGCCGACAGGAAAGATCGCATACACACCGGAGGAGGCGCGGACGATCGCCGCGGAGTTCCCCGGTCGTGTCGTGGTCAAGGCCCAGGTGAAGACGGGTGGCCGGGGCAAGGCCGGCGGCGTGAAGGTCGCGGACGACGCGTCCGACGCGTTCGGCAGGGCCACCGGCATCCTGGGCATGGACATCAAGGGCCACACGGTTCACAAGGTCTTGATCGAAGAGGCGAGCGCGATCGCGGAGGAGTACTACTTCTCCTTCCTCCTCGACCGGGCCAACCGGACCTTCCTCGCCATCTGCTCGGCCGCGGGCGGTGTCGACATCGAGGAGGTCGCGGCGACCACGCCGGAGAAGGTGGCCAAGGTCGCCATCGACCCGCTGGCCGGGGTGGACCGCTCCCGGGCCCGTGAGATCGCCGAGCAGGGCGGTCTCCCCGCGGCCGCGCTGGACGGCGCGGCCGATCTGATCGAGAAGCTCTGGGCCGTCTTCGTGGACGAGGACGCGACCCTGGTCGAGGTGAACCCCCTCATCCTCACCCAGGACGGACGGGTGATCGCGCTCGACGGCAAGGTGACCCTCGACGAGAACGCGGCCTTCCGCCAGGTGGAGCACGAGGCGTACCAGGACAAGGCCGCCGAGGACCCCCTGGAGGCCCGGGCCAAGGAGAAGGACCTCAACTACGTCAAGCTGGACGGCAGCGTCGGCATCATCGGGAACGGCGCCGGGCTGGTCATGTCCACGCTGGACGTGGTGGCCTACGCGGGTGAGTCGTTCGGCGGCGTACGGCCGGCCAACTTCCTGGACATCGGCGGCGGCGCCTCGGCCGAGGTCATGGCGAACGGCTTGGAGATCGTTCTCTCCGACGAGTCCGTCAAGTCGGTCTTCGTGAACGTCTTCGGCGGCATCACGTCCTGCGACGCGGTGGCGAACGGTATCGTCTCGGCTTTCCGGCTCCTCGCCGAGCGCGGCGAGCAGGTGACCCGCCCGCTCGTCGTCCGTCTGGACGGCAACAACGCCACCCTCGGGCGGCAGATTTTGGCCGACGCGGGCTTGTCCGGCGTCGAGCAGGTGGACACGATGGACGATGCGGCACGCCGTGCCGCCGAACTCGCCGCGGTAGGTGCATGATGGCGATCTGGCTGACGGAACAGAGCAAGGTCATCGTCCAGGGCATGACCGGCTCCGAGGGCACCAAGCACACCCGGCGCATGCTCGCCGCCGGGACCAAGATCGTCGGCGGTGTCAACGCCCGTAAGGCGGGGACCGTGCACGAGGGTCTCCCGGTCTTCGGGACGGTCGCCGAGGCGATCGCCGAGACCGGCGCCGACGTGTCGGTGGTCTTCGTTCCCCCGGCGCACACCAAGAGCGCCGTGGTCGAGGCGATCGACGCGGAGATCCCGCTCTGCGTGGTGATCACTGAGGGGGTGCCGATCCACGACACCGCCGAGTTCTGGGCCCGCGCGGTCGCGGGTGGCGGCAAGACCCGGATCATCGGCCCGAACTGCCCCGGCATCGCCTCGCCGGGCCGGTCGAACGCCGGCATCATCCCCGCCGACATCACCTCCCCCGGCCGGATCGGCCTGGTCTCCAAGTCCGGGACGCTCACCTACCAGCTCATGTACGAGCTGCGGGACGTCGGTTTCTCCACCGCGGTGGGGATCGGCGGCGACCCGGTCATCGGGACCACCCACATCGACTGCCTCGCGGCGTTCCAGGAGGACCCGGAGACCGAGGCGATCGTGATGATCGGTGAGATCGGCGGAGACGCCGAGGAGCGCGCCGCCGCCTACATCGAGCGGCACGTGACCAAGCCCGTCGTCGCCTACGTGGCCGGGTTCACCGCCCCCGAGGGCAAGACCATGGGGCACGCGGGCGCGATCGTGTCCGGCTCCTCGGGTACCGCCCAGGCGAAGAAGGAAGCGCTGGAGAAGGTCGGCGTCCGGGTCGGCAAGACCCCCAGCGAGACCGCGCTGCTCATGCGCGAGGTCATGCGGGGGCGCTGATCCCCGTCCCCTGCCGTGGTCACGTGCGATCGCGTGACCACGGCAGGGGGCCGCGACACGCAGAGCGGGCTAAGCCGCGCAATGCCCGGCCGGCCTGAGACCATCGTGTACTGTGACGGCCATTCTTGAGCAGATCTGGCGCCGTGTCCCCCGTCGCACGGATGCCCGGGACGACGACCCTCGGCGTCCCCTCCCCCTGTCCGGCCTGCTCGCGGCGCTCTGGACGATGGCCGTGGGGATGGCGGTCCTGACGACGCTCACCCTCGCCGGATGGATCGCGGCCCCCCGCGGATCGTTCGGCTCGGGCCTGCCGGACGTGTTCCGGGCCGCCGCGCAGATCTGGCTCGTCGCCCACCACGCGGGGTTCTCCATCGACGGCGGCTGGGTGGGGCTCCTGCCGCTCGGGCTGATCGTGCTCCCCGGATTCCTGCTCTACCGCGCCGCGGTCTGGATGGCCAGGGACGCCGACCTCACCGTGCGCCGGCCGATCCGCCGGGCCGACATCGCCGATCCCCGGCACCGGCTCGCCCAGCTCACCCTGGTGGGCCAGGGCGGGGTCTCGCTCGCGGCGCCGTACGCGCTGCTCGCCGGGTTGCTCACCCTGATCGCGCAGAACGACGTCACCGACCCTTCGGCGGTGCAGGCCCTCCTGGCCCATCTGCTGCTCGGCTTCGCGGCCGGCGCCGCGGCGACGGCCCGTACCCTCGGCCCGTGGCGTTCGATGTCCCGGCTCCTCCCGGAGCGGGCCAGGTCCCTGGTGCTGGGCGCCGGGGCCGCGCTGCTGATCCTTTTGGCCGCGGGCGCGCTGCTCACGCTGATCGCCCTCGTGGTGAACTTCGGCAACGTCGTCGAGCTGACCGAGGTGCTGGCGCCGGGGGTCGTCGGTGGGACCCTGCTCGTCCTGCTCCAGCTGCTCTTCCTCCCCAACGCGGTCATCTGGGCGATGTCGTACGCGGCGGGTCCCGGGTTCGCCGTGGGCACCGGGACCCTGGTGGCGCCGACCGGGGTGCAGCTGGGCGACGTGCCCGCGCTCCCGGTGCTCGGCGCGCTCCCCGGCCCCGGAGCGGGCTCGGCGCTGCTCCTGACGGTGCTGGCCGTGCCGTTCGTGGCCGGGGCGGTGGGCGGGCTGGTGATGATGCGTACCACGCCGACGCCCAACCTGGAGGCGGCCCCGCTCTGGGGGTTCGGCTGCGGCCTGGTCACCGGGGTGACCGGCGGGCTGCTCGCCGGGCTCTCCGGCGGCTCCCTGGGGGGCGGCCGGCTGGCGGCGGTGGGTCCGTCCGCGTGGGAGGTCGGGCTGAGCCTGATCCTGGAGGTGGGGGTGGCCGCCGGTATCTCGGCGGGGCTCGGCAACTGGTGGCTGATGCGCCGGGGACGTACGGCGACCGCGGCGCCGATCCGCGGTCTGCGGAAGAAGGCCAGGCCGGGGACGCCGGCTCCGGCGGCGCACTGGCTCGACGCCACCGAGGCGGAGACTCAGCCCATCCCGGTCGTGACGGCGGACGGGCCGGCGGTACCCGATCCCAGGCCCGGCATCGTGGACGAATCCGACGACAAGGGCGGTCACATCATCTATGTGGACCCGTACGCCTGGGATCGGGACTGAGCCCTAGGGCGCGATGGGGAAGCGGAGCTCGCCGGGCTTGAGGAACGGGAGCTTGCGCTCCATCCCCCGCTCCAGCGTGCCGACGCAGTCCTGCTCGGCGGCGATGGTCGCCGCGCCCAGCTTGCAGTCGGCGTAGGTCTCCAGCTCGGGGCGGAAGTAGAGGTAGGTCGCGACGATGCCCGAGCCGATGACGAGCCCCACGATGGAGATCGCCGTCGCCGCCCTGGCCGTACCGAGCTTCTTGCCCTCCTGCTTGGCCCGGCGCGAGGCCCGGATCGAGGCCACCAGGGCGATCACGTTCAGGCCGATGCCGATCACGAACAGCAGGAATGTCAACGCCAGCCCCACGACGGCGAGGATCAGCGACCGCCGACCCTCGTGTTCCACGGGCCGCCGCTCGTTCGGCGTCTTCACCGGTGTCGCCACCTGACCTCCACTTTGGTGCTCGTGACCTGCGGACCGATATCGTTGCCCTGCATGTCCGCGCCAGCCGTACATTTCAGTGTGCCTGTTTGAAGGAGTTCCTCTGACCGCCCGGCTTGTCGTCCTTGTCTCCGGATCGGGGACCAACCTCCAGGCCTTGCTCGACGCCGCCGACCAGGCGTACGGCGCTCGGATCGTTGCCGTCGGCGCGGACCGTACCGGAATCGAAGGACTCGCTCGCGCGGCGCGGGCCGGGGTCGACACCTTCGTCGTGCAGCTCTCCGATCATCCCACGCGGGCCGAGTGGGATCGCGCGTTGGCGCAGGTCATTGCCGATCATGAACCCGACCTGGTGGTGTCCGCCGGCTTCATGAGGATACTCGGGCCGCAGGTGCTGAGCCGATTCACGGTGATCAACACCCATCCGGCTCTGCTGCCGTCGTTCCCGGGGGCGCACGCGGTACGGGACGCGCTCGCGTACGGCGTGCGGGTCACCGGCTGCACCGTCCACCTCGTCGACGAGGGCGTCGACACCGGGCCGGTCATCGCCCAGCGGGCGGTCCTCGTCCGGGACGACGACGACGAGGACACCCTGCACGAGCGCATCAAGGTCGTCGAGCGCGAGATGCTCGTCGACGTCGTCGGCCGCATGGCCCGCGAAGGCTGGTCGGTCAAAGAACGAAAAGTGAGGATCGGGTGACCATGGAGCACGGTCGTATCGCCATCCGGCGTGCGCTGATCGCCGTTTACGACAAGGCCGGGCTGGAGGAACTCGCCCGCGGCCTGCACGAGGCGGGGGTCGAGATCGTGTCGACCGGTGGCACCGCCGCCCGGATCGCCTCCCTCGGCCTCCCCGTCACCCCGGTCGACTCCGTCACCGGGTTCCCCGAGACCCTCGACGGCCGGGTGAAGACCCTCCACCCGGCGGTGCACGCCGGGCTGCTGGCGGACTCCCGGCGTCCGGAGCATGTACGGCAGCTGGCGGAGCTCGGCATCGAGGCGTTCCAGCTGGTCGTGGTCAACCTCTACCCGTTCCGGGAGACCGTCGCCTCCGGCGCAGACCCCGCCGAGTGCGTCGAGCAGATCGACATCGGCGGTCCGGCGATGATCCGGGCGGCGGCCAAGAACCACGGCACCGTCGCGGTCGTCGTCGACCCCGCGCGGTACGGCCGGCTGCTCGCCGCGATCGCCGAGGGCGGGTTCGAGCCCGCCGAGCGGGCCCGGCTCGCCGGTGAGGCGTACGCGCACACCGCCGCCTACGACGTGGCCGTGGCCTCCTGGTTCGCCTCCGCGTACGCGCCGGAGGAGGAGACCGTCGCCTCCGGCTGGCCGGGCTTCCTCGGCGCGGTCTGGAACCGGGCCGGTTCCCTGCGGTACGGGGAGAACCCGCACCAGCGGGCTGCGCTCTACACCGCGACGGACGGCGCCCCCGGCCTGGCCCAGGCGGAGCTCGTCCACGGCAAGCCGATGTCGTACAACAACTACGTCGACGCCGACGCGGCCCGGCGGGCCGCCTACGACTTCGACGAGCCCTGTGTGGCGATCATCAAGCACGCCAACCCGTGCGGGATCGCGGTCGGCGCCGACGTCGCCGAGGCGCACCGCAAGGCGCACGCCACCGACCCGCTGTCGGCCTTCGGCGGGGTGATCGCGGTGAACCGCCCGGTCTCGGGGGCGATGGCGCGGCAGGTCGCCGAGGTCTTCACCGAGGTCCTGGTCGCGCCGGGGTTCGACGAGGAGGCGCTCGCCGTCCTCACCGAGAAGAAGAACCTGCGCCTGCTGGTCTGCGAGCCGCTGAGCCGGAGCCCGCGCCCGGAGTGGCGTCCGATCAGCGGCGGCGTGCTGCTGCAGCAGGCCGACCTGGTCGACGCGGACGGCGACGACCCGGCCACCTGGAGCCTGCAGGCGGGGCCCGCCGCCTCCGCCGAAACCCTCGCCGACCTCGCCTTCGCCTGGCGGGCGTGCCGGTCGGTGAAGTCGAACGCCATCCTGCTCGCCTCGGGCGGGGCCACCGTCGGGGTGGGCATGGGCCAGGTCAACCGGGTGGACTCGGCCAAGCTGGCCGTCGCCCGCGCGGCCGACCGGGTGACCGGCTCCGTGGCGGCCTCCGACGCCTTCTTCCCCTTCCCCGACGGCCTGGAGGTCCTGACCAAGGCGGGCGTACGGGCGATCGTGGAGCCCGGCGGCTCCATCCGCGACGACGCCGTCATCGCCGCCGCCGAAGCCGCCGGAGTCACCCTCTACTTCACCGGCACCCGCCACTTCTTCCACTGACCACCGGACTACAAGACCGGCTCTCACCTGCCGGTCACTATGCCCCAGCCGGCAAGCACCACCTCAGGGGCCGGTCAAGCCGCATCCGCACTTCTCGCGCCCCTCTTTGCGGTGCGAGAAGCGCGCGCCGATCCATGCGGTTCTTATCCGGCGCGGCCCGTCCGGGATCGATGTCGGAGGGCCCCGGCTTGTAAGTACTGCTGGGTCTTAGAGCTGGTCAAGCTACGTCCGCACTTCTCGCGTCGAGTTCTTTGCGACGCGAGAATGCGCGCGGCGGTTCGCGCCGGATGTTCTTTGTCCGGCGTGAACCGTCCGCGGTCAGTGTTGAAAAATACTGTTCTTGTAAGGGTGATCGTGCTTAAGGCGGTCCGCACGTCCGTGGTTGTCACCCGAATCGTGCCTACCCGTCATCTCACCTCCGAGGCGCGAGTACGCCTGGATCTCCGGGTCGGGCACGCTACATCCGGACTTCTCGCGCCGTGGTCAATGGTGAAAACTCAGTGGTGGATCTCGGCGAGGTCCAGGTCGCGGGGAGTGAGGGCCCAGACCGCGACGGCGGCCACCAAGGTGAGGATCCCGCCGGCGAGTCCGGTCGCCTCCAGCGAGGAGGTGAACGCGGCCTGCGCCTGGGCGGCCAAGGCGGCTCCGGCGGAGCCCACCCCGGCCGCCACTTCCAGTGCTCCTGCGAGGGATTCCTGTACGGCCTGCGCTGCGGGGCCGGTGAGCCCCTCCACCGAGACCTGGTCACGGTAGAGGGCTGCGGCAATGCTGCCCAGGACGGCCACCCCGAGGGCGGCGCCCAGCTCGTAGCTGGTCTCCTCGATCGCCGCCGCGCTGCCGGACTGGGCGGGGGTCGCACTCGACATGATCACGGCGGAGGCGATGGCGAGGGACGCGGCCCCGGCGCCGATCAGCGCGAGCGCCACGGCGATCCACGGGTAGGTCGCGGGGGCGAAGTAGACCGTCAGGAAACCGAGAGAGGTGACGGCGAGCCCGCCCGCGAGCACGGTTCGGGGGCCTACGACCTCGGCTATCTTCGGCGCGAGCGGGGACAGGACGGCGGCGCCGATCGCGGTGGGCAGCAGGCGCAGGCCCGACTCCAGGGCGCTGTAGCCCTCGACGAGCTGCATCCACTGGGCGATGAGCAGCAGGATGGCGGCCATGGCGACACTGGAGACAAGCGCCGCGATGACCCCTGCGCTGAACACGGGCTTTTTGAACAGGCGCAGCTCCAGGAGCGGATTCGGGCTGTGCAGGGAGCGCCGGACGAACCAGACGAGGGCGGCGACGGCGACCGCCAGGCAGGCCAGGGCGACGGGCTCGGTGACGCCGTACTTGCCCAGGCGTTTGATCCCGAAGATGAGCGCGGTCATCCCGATGATCGAGAGCACGGTGCCGAGGGCGTCCCAGCGGCCGGGCAGCGGGTTGCGGGACTCCGGGAGCAGCCAGATCCCGGCGGCGACTCCGATCACCATGACCGGGACGTTCACCAGGAAGGCGGCCTGCCAGCTGAAGTACTCCAGCAGCAGGCCTCCCACGATCGGCCCGAGGGCCACGCCGACGGCGGCCATCGCCGACCAGACGCCCAGCGCGGTGGCCCGCTCCTTCGGGTCGGTGAACAGCGCTCGGATCAACGAGAGGGTGGACGGCATGATCATCGCTCCGCCGACGCCGAGGAGGACGCGGGCGGCGATCAACTGAGCCGGGTCCCGCACCAGCAGGACCGCGAGGGACGCGATGCCGAAGAGGACGAATCCGCTGAGCAGCACCCGTTTCCGGCCGAGGCGATCACCCATGGCGCTCGCGGTGACGAGCAGCCCGGCGACGACGAGCGCGTACGCGTCGACGATCCACAGCAGTTGCACCGAGTCCGGGCGGAGCTTCGTGGCGATCTCGGGGAGCGCCACGTTGAGGATCGTCATGTCCATGACGACCAGGAGCAGGCTGACGCTGAGCACGGCGAGGCCGGCCCAGCGCCGCGGGTTCAGCGTGGGTGGTTCTTGAACGGTTATCTCGTTGATCGACACCGGGTTCCCCGTTGTTCTGGTGTGAAGTGGCTATTTCGCTATGGAGCCGTGCAGGAACGTCTCCAGCAGGAGGCGGTCGATCTCCCGCCTGCCGATGTCGCCTCGGCGCAGGCAGGCGCAGGCCGCGACGAGCAGGCCGTAGACGACGCCGGCGATCCAGCGGGCCGGGAGGTCGGAGCGGAGTACGCCGCACCGCTGCGCGGCGCGGTAGAAGTCGACCTCCCGGTTCTCCAGCTCCGCCGACCGCGCGACGAAGTCCGGGAATCTGAGCATCAGATGCTCGGTGAGCACGAATTCGTGCTCCTCGGCGTCCCGGACGATCAAGTCGATCAGCGTCCGCATGGTCGCGACGATCCGCTCCGGGTCCTCGGACTCGGTCGCCGACTCGATCCCGGCCAGGTCCAGGGCACGCTCCCAGCCGTCCAGCGCCCGCTGGCCGAGCACCTCCATCAGCGCGTCCCGGCTGGGGAAGTGGCGGTGGAGCGTCGCCCGGCTGACCCCCGCGGCCTCGCCGATCTCGGCCATCGAGGCCGTGGGATCGGCGTTGAGGTGGCGGATGGCCGAGGAGATGATCTGATCTCTGGTCACCATGATGCGACAGCTCCGTTGCATGCTTGACGAGTCTGTTTTAGATGATACATAACTGTCTCATGATGTGGTGAGAATAGTCACTCTGTCCGCGTCTATCGGTAGGGGTAGTGAGATCGACCGATTACCCTCGCGGACGACTCTCCCCGACCCTTCCCCGGAGCCTCCGCATGCTCGACGCGTTCCTCTACGTCTTCGCCACGGTCAACTCGGCCGCGGAAAGCCCCGTCACCGCCGTCCTGGTGCTGCTCGCGGGCATCCCGCTCGGCGGGATCCTGCTCGACAACCTCCCGCGGCGCGGCGTGGCGAAGGGCACATGGCAAGATGGCGAGTCGTGACCGCGCAAATCCTCGACGGCAAAGCGTATGCCGCAAAAATCAAGGCTGACCTCAGAGATCGAGTGACCAAGCTGGCCGCCCGAGGCGTGCGGCCGGGGCTCGGCACCGTGCTGGTGGGCGACGACCCCGGGAGCCACTCCTATGTGGGAGGCAAGCACCGGGACTGCGCCGAGGTGGGGATCGAATCCATCCGCCGCGACCTCCCCGCGACCGCGACCCAGGCCGAGGTCGAGGCCGTGATCGACGAGCTCAACGCCGATCCGGCCTGCACCGGCTACATCGTCCAGCTGCCCCTCCCGAAAGGCCTGGACACCCAGGCCGTCCTGGAGCGGATCGACCCCGCCAAGGACGCCGACGGCCTCCACCCGGTCAACCTGGGGCGGCTCGTCCTCATGCACGACGCCTCCCTGCCGTGCACGCCCCGCGGGATCGTCGCGCTCCTCACCGAGTACGGCGTGACCGTCCGCGGCGCCGAGGTCGTGGTGATCGGCCGGGGCGTCACCGTGGGCCGTCCGCTGGGCCTGCTGCTCACCCGGCGCTCCGAGAACGCCACCGTCACCCTCTGCCACACCGGCACCGCCGACCTCGCCTCGCACGTCCGCCGTGCCGACATCGTGGTGGCCGCCGCCGGTGTCCCCGGACTGATCACCGCGGACATGGTGAAGCCGGGCGCCGCCGTGGTCGACGTGGGCATCACCCGCACCGAGCGGGGCCTCGTCGGCGACATCGCCCCCGAGGTGCGCGAGGTCGCCGGCTACCTCGCCCCGGTCCCGGGCGGCGTCGGCCCGATCACCCGCGCGATGCTCCTCACCAACGTCGTCGAAGCCGCCGAGCGCGCCTGACGGTGTCCGCCCGCGCTTTTCGGCGCCGCGTTCGCGGCGCCGAAAAGGCGCGTTCCATCACGATGCCCGGCGATCTCGCTGGGACGGCACGATGGGGGTCGGCCGGACCAGCCCGAGCGCCACAACCTCGTTGGCCAGCCGGGTGCGCCGGTTGGTGCCTTCGGGGATGCGGAACTTCTGGTAGAGCCGGAGCAGGTGCTGTTTCACCGCGGCCTCGGTGACCACGAGGTTCTCGGCGATCTCCCGCGCGGTGGCGGGGGCGACGAAGGCCTCGTCGGAGAGGGCGGGGCGGCACAGCGAGGTGAGGACGTCGACCTCGCGCCGGGTCAGCTCGGGTGCGGCCGCGCGACGGAGCTCGACATCGGGTGCCACGTCCTCCTTGGGGACACCGCCGACTCTGCATCGGGCGGCGCCGAAGGAAACGACGTCGCCGTCCTCCAAGACCCGCCTGGCTATGGGTCTTCCGTTGACACGTGTCCCGTTGCGGGACAGCCCGAGGTCCACCACGTACAGGTAGGGTCCCCTGCGGACGAACTCGGCGTGCAACCGTGAGACCGTCGGGTCCGCCAGGCGGATGTCGACGCCTCGTCCTCGTCCGACCGTAGTGATCTCGGGGCGTAGCGGGGACACCTCGCTGGTGTCCTCGATACGGATAAACGGCCCCTCCACGGCAAGACCTCCTAAAGGCTAGCCTGCCGTTACTGTTTCTACACGTTCGGCTTACCCCGCCGTGGGGTAACGGAACCGTGTCAGGACCGGGAAAATTGGTCTGGACCACATTGGGCGGACTTTGTGCCTCGCAGGTAGACTTCGGGCGATCAGTACCGGAGGAATCGCACAATGGCAGACAAAGCCAACAAAGGCCTCGCCGATGTCGTCGCCGCGTCAACCGCACTGAGTGACATCGACGGCCGGAACGGTCGGCTCTTCTACCGTGGATACGACATCCATGATCTTGCCGGCCGGACGACCATGGAAGAGATCGCCCATCTTCTGCAGCGCGGTGCGCTTCCCAATAGAGATCAACTCGCCGCCTACCAAGCCGATCTTGTATCCGGCCGGGAGCTCGGCCCGCTGGTTGAGACGAACATCACAGAGATCGCGCTGAGTCATGGTCCGATGGAGGCGTTGCGGACTTTTGTCAGCCTGGCGAGTGCCAATGATCCTGATAAGTCGGACAACAGTGCCGAGGCGAATCTCCGTAAAGCCGCACGGCTAACCGCGCAGCAGGCAATTCTCGTCGCCCGCTACCACGCCGCGCGAACGGGCACCGACATTCCGGCGCCGGATCCCGGGCAGGGGATCGCCGCCAACTTCCTGCTGCAGGTCACCGGCCGTCGGCCCGACCCGCGCGCCGCCGAGATCCTCGACACCTGCCTGGTTCTGCACGCCGACCACACGATGAACGCCTCCACATTCGCCGCGCGCGTCTGCGCCGCGACATTGTCCGACATGCATTCGGCGGTCGTCGCCGCGCTGGGCACGCTCAAGGGGCCGCTGCACGGCGGCGCGAACGAGCAAGTCATGCGAACCCTTGAGTCCTTGGATAAGGACGGCGTGGCCCGAGCCGTGCGCGAGAAGCTCGCCGCCGGTGAAAAAATCATGGGTTTCGGACATCGCGTATATAAGACCGAGGACCCTCGGGCGACCCATCTCCGGAAGATGTCGCGGGAGCTTGCGGAATCGAGCGGGAACGACATTTACTATCGAATGTCGCAGGAGATGGAAGAAGTGGTCCTCGCCGAGAAGAACCTCTACCCGAACGTTGATTTTTACGCGGCGACGGTCTACCACTATCTTGGTATTCCCACGGATCTATTCACTCCGGTGTTCTCAATCAGCCGGATGGCCGGATGGACCGCGCACGTGATCGAGCAACATGCGGACAACCGCTTGATTCGCCCCGACAGCGAGTACATCGGGGCGAAAGATCAAAGATGGGTGGCCATCGACGAAAGATGACCCATTCGCTTTCCGGTGAATCCGGAATCGGCGCCGGAGGCGTGGCGGATGGGACTCGCGGAGAGGGTGAGGGGGCGAGCGGAGGATGAACCCGGGCGGAGGCGTGGGGGCGTGGTGGCCGTACCTGGTGGTGCTGGCCGGCATCGCGATCGGCTTGACCGTAATCGCCGTGTACGACCCCATGACCGGCGCGTACGTCATCGCGGCGACGCTGATGCTCGCGGCCGTCTTCCGCCTGGTGCTGCCCAGGGACCAGGTGGCCCGCCTCGCCGTCCGGAACAGAGCCGTCGATGTCGTGATGATGGCGGTTTTTGGCCTGGCCATTGCTCTGGTCGTCGTGGCGTTGAAACAGATCCAATAGCCTCGGTCACGGGTGGGCCACAGACGAGTCAGGCGCGTCCGATAGCCTCACGCTCGTGAGCCTCTCCAGACGTCAGTCGTGGCCCGGGGGAGACCCCCGCACCGGGAACTGGCCGGTTGATTGAAAGGGAACCTCAAGAATGCCCAAAATCAAGGTAGTGGGGCCCGTCGTCGAGCTTGACGGCGACGAAATGACCAGGATCATCTGGCAGTTCATCAAGGACCAGCTGATCCTGCCCTACCTCGATGTCGACTTGAAGTACTACGACCTCGGCATCGAGCACCGCGACGCCACCGACGACCAGGTGACGATCGACGCGGCGCACGCCATCAAGAAGTACGGCGTCGGGGTGAAATGCGCCACCATCACCCCCGACGAGGCTCGGGTCGAGGAGTTCGGCCTCAAGTCCATGTGGAAGTCGCCCAACGGCACGATCCGCAACATCCTCGGCGGCGTGATCTTCCGTGAGCCGATCATCATGTCGAACGTGCCGCGGCTCGTCCCCGGGTGGACCCAGCCGATCGTGGTCGGTCGTCACGCCTTCGGCGACCAGTACCGCGCCACCGACCTCAAGGTGCCCGGCGAGGGTCGGCTGACGCTCACCTTCACCCCGAAGGACGGCTCCGCCCCCATGGAGCTGGACGTCTACGACTTCCCCGGCGGCGGCGTGGCCATGGCCATGTACAACCTGGACGAGTCGATCCGCGACTTCGCCCGCGCCTCGATGCGGTACGGCCTGGCGCGGAACTACCCGGTCTACCTGTCGACGAAGAACACCATCCTCAAGGCGTACGACGGGCGCTTCAAGGACATCTTCGCCGAGGTCTACGAGACCGAGTTCAAGGCGGACTTCGAGGCGGCCGGAATCTCCTACGAGCACCGGCTGATCGACGACATGGTCGCCGCCGCGCTCAAGTGGGAGGGGGGCTACGTCTGGGCGTGCAAGAACTACGACGGTGACGTCCAGTCGGACACGGTCGCCCAGGGCTTCGGCTCGCTCGGCCTGATGACCTCGGTGCTGATGACGCCGGACGGCAAGACGGTGGAGGCCGAGGCCGCGCACGGCACGGTCACCCGGCACTACCGGCAGCACCAGCAGGGCAAGCCGACCTCGACCAACCCGATCGCCTCCATCTTCGCGTGGACCCGGGGTCTGCAGCACCGCGGCAAGCTCGACAACACCCCCGAGGTCACGGCCTTCGCCGACGCGCTTGAGCAGGTCTGCGTGGAGACCGTCGAGGGCGGTCAGATGACCAAGGACCTCGCGCTGCTGGTGGGTGCGGACGCCCAGTGGCTGACCACCCAGGACTTCCTCGCCGCGCTCGACGAGAACCTGCAGCGGAAGATGTCCGCCTGACAAATCTGGGCGATCTCTTTCAAAGGCGCACACGGCCAGGGCCGCTCTCCGTTCCGGAGGGCGGCCCTCGTCGTGCGCCGACATCGTGCGAGACACCAGGTTGATCGTTGCGGTCTGCTCGCCCCGGGGGGCGCGCACAGCGTAACGATCATGCGGTACGGGCTGCGCCGGGCTTGTCGCGGTCGCGGCCCAGGTCCGGCCGGCCGCAGGCCGTACATCGTCTCGGTGATCGTTGCGGTCTGCTCGCCCTGGGGGGCGCGCACAGCGTAACGATCACGCGGTACGAGCTGCGCCGGGTTTGCCGCAACCGCAGCCCGGGCCCGGTCGGCCGTAGGCCGTACATCGTCTCGATGATCGTTGTGGTGTGTGCGCCTCGGGGGGTGTGCAGAGCGCAACGATCACGCGGTATCCGCGGTGCGATCTGTGCCGGGCCGAACCGGTGGGGCCGCAGCCGTACGGGGATCGTGATCGGGGACCGTAGGCGGCGGGCACCGGTCCCGAGTAGCCTTGACCGATTCATTACCTTTCTTTGGCACGGGGATAGGGAACGGGGATGCCGGAGACGACTCCGCTGCGTTCGGGGGATCCCAGACAGATCGGCGGATTCCAGCTCACGGGGCGACTGGGTGAGGGCGGTCAGGGGGTCGTGTACCTGGGTCACGGCGCGACGGGCGAGCCCGTGGCGATCAAGGTGCTCCACGTCAGGTTCACCGGTAACGCCGCCGCCCGGTCCCGGTTCGGCCGGGAGGCCGCGGCGGCCACCCGGGTGGCCTCGTTCTGCACGGCGAGCGTGCTCAAGGCCGACCTCGACGGCGACACGCCGTACATCGTCAGCGAGTACATCGAGGCGTCCTCGCTGCGGGCCGTGGTGGAGGAGGAGGGCCCGATCGGCGGCGCCCGGCTGCAGCGCATCGCGGTCGGCACCGCCACGGCGCTGACGGCGATCCATCACGCCGGGATCGTGCATCGCGACTTCAAACCGGACAACGTCCTGCTCGCCACGGACGGGCCGCGCGTCGTCGACTTCGGGATCGCCAGGATCCTGGACAGCACCGGGACCATCACCAGCGTGGCGCTCGGCACCCCCGCGTACATGGCCCCCGAGCAGATCGCCAACCAGGAGATCGGGCCGAAGACCGACGTGTTCGCCTGGGGCGCCACGATCGTCTACGCGGCCACCGGGGCCGTCCCCTTCGCCGGGCCGTCCATCGCGGTGGTGCTCAACCGGATCCTCAACGAGGATCCGGACTTCGGCGAGCTGCCCGATCCACTCCGCGACCTGGTGGCCGCCTGCCTGAGCAAGTCGCCGGGAGACCGGCCCACCTCGGATGAGGTCCTGCTGCGCCTGCTCGGCGGAAAGCCCGCCCCCGCCCCCACGCGGACCGAGGTCGTCGGGGCGGACGACAGGCTCACCGAGGTGGAGGGGGTTCCCACGCAGACCGTCCGGCGGCGCGGCCGGGCTCGGCTCGCCGGGATCGCCCTCGCCGCCGTGGTGGCGGTGCCGCTCGCCGTGTACGGCGTCACGCGGCTCGCTCCGGGCGAGGCGGGGACGGCCGGGCCGACCCCGTCGGTCTCTCCGCCGGTCTCTCCGCCCGTGACTCCCTCGGCCGGACCCTACGAGTCGATCGTCGACAAGGCCCGGGAGACGGGCAGGCTCGTCATCGGCATCAAGAGCGACCTGCCCGGGGTGGCGCTTTACCGCAACCAGCCCGGTGAAGTGCCCGAAGGGTATGAGGTGGAGGTCGCGAAGTACATCGCCGGGAAGCTGGGGGTGTCACCCGACAAAATCACATTCAGACGGGTGAGCGCCCTGAACCGCCTCGCCCTGCTGGTTTCCGGGAAGGTGGACATGGTGCTCGCCACCCACACCATCCCCAACGGACCGAGTCCCAAGGCGCTCTTCGCCGGCCCGTACTATCTCGCCCACCGCCGGATCCTGGTCCGGCAGAGCTCGCCCGTCCGGAGCATGAACGATCTCACCGGCAAGAAGCTGTGCGCGCCGCAGGGCGCGGTGTCCGTCGCCGAGGTGCGGGACCGGGTGAGCATGGAGGTCGTCCCGGTGACGGACACCGCGATCTGCATGGACAAGCTCGGCAGCGGGGAGGTCGACGCGGTGCCAGGGGACGATCTCATCCTCGCCGGGTTCGCGGCGAGGGGGCCCGGCCGGTATCGCATTCTGGAGGCGAAGCTGTCCGACGAGCCGTACGGCGTCGCGGTGCCCCTCGGGGACGTCCGCGCCTGCCGGGCGGTCAACGAGGCGATCCGCGTGATGTACGCGGAAAAGGTGACGGACAAGCTGCTCCGGGACTGGTTCTCACCGGTGGAGTTCACGCCGGAGCGAAATCGGCTCGCTCCGGAGGACTGCACTTCGTCGGCCGGGTAAAGCGCCTGCGGCGTGTCGTCACGACGCGGTCCCCGAAGGGGCATTGAATGATCACTGAAACTTCGGGGGTCGGGTGTTCTCTCTACATGCCTCGGCGATGGCATTCGCCGGTTTTCTGCTGATTTCCACATACGGGATGGTTCCGGGGAACGCCGATTCCGGGCCGGGCCGGATCCCGGTCGCGCGGGCGAGCGAAGCCGAACCCGGGATGCCGGCGGGTTCGGCCGATCTCCGGGTGCGGATCAGCGCGACACCGCATCGGGCGCAGCCGGGTCAGCTGATCACCTACCAGGTCCGGGTGCACAACGCCGGACCCGGGGCCGCGGTCCTTCCCGTCCTGGTCGTCCGGATTCCCCCGCAGGTGGACATCGTCCGGACCGATGTGGCGGAATGCCGTCCGGGGGACCGGCCGGGCGAGGTGCTCTGCCCCTCGACCTCGGACGCCGAGGCCGGGCACGACGGCGGAGTCCAGATCATCGGGCTGGTCCGGGCCGGCGCCCGGGGGACGCTGCACGCGGCGGCCGGGCTCGACTCGCAGATCGTCGACGCCAATCCGGGCGACAACCACGCGGAGCTCCGCACCGCGGTCGACCCCGGGGCCGATCTGCGGGTGCAGCTCTCCGCCGAGGGCCGGCACGTCCACGCGGGACGGCGGTTCACCGTCGACGCCGTGGTGGTGAACCGGGGCCCTCAGCCGGTCAGGAACGGTTTCGTCATGCTCCAGCCCAAGGGGGCGCGCTTCGTCGGGTCGGCGGACAAGGCCTGCCGGGCCCGTGGCCGGCACGTCGGCTGCGGCCTGCGGCGCGTGGCGGCGGACGGGAAGGTACGGCTGAGCCTGGTCTTCCGGACGGCGGCACGCCGGGACGGCCGGTTCGCCGGGAACGCGATGGTGTTCTCCCCGCGGATCGGAGACCGCCGGCCGGACAACAACACCGATCGGCTCTCCCTGCGGATCAGGAGGCCGGAGCCCCAGGTCCCGGCACCGCCGCCGGTCATCGGCGCGACAGTGAGCCGCCCGGTCCTGGCCGGGGCGGTCGCGGTGACCCTCGGTCCCGGCATGAGCCTGCTGGTGTATCCCTGATCAGCCGCCTCGGCGACAGCGGGGACACCTGGGGCGCCTCGCAGTAGACGGCGGCCTCGCGCCCGCCGCCCCCGGCGCCCAGGACGAACGGCCGGGAGCCGTCCCGAACCGGAACGATCACCCTGCGGCCGTCCAGGTCCAGGGTGACCAGGAGCTCCCATTCGTACAGACCGCGGGCGGCGCCCACGCTCAGCGTGAGGCGCAGGGGCTCCCCGGGGCTCAGCCGGTGGATCGTCGGGCCGCCGTACACCTCGGGGGCGACCGTCTTGGTGGAGTTCGCCCCGTCGAGGGTGACGTGTGGGCGGGTGGGCCGGTCCACACCTTTGGTTGCGACGCACCGGACCCGCGGGCGGGCGTCGGCCTGGCGCCGCGCGACACGCCGTACCGAGATCTCTTCGACGGCGACGGCGACGGCCTGCCGACCGGCGCGTACCGTGAGCTCCACCCAGGTCCGGCCGTGGTCGAGCCCACCTCGGTCGCGCAGGATCGCGGCGTGGTCGGTGCAGCCGAAGCCCGGGGGCACCCGGAGGGAGCTCCCGGGCACGGTCATGGTCCACCCGTGGTAGCGCGGCGGTGAGACCGGTGTGCCGATCAGGCTCACCGGGAGCCCCTCGGACGGGTGGCCTCGGGTGGGCAGCGGTGGCTTGGAGGTCTTCGCCGGTCGAGGCGGCGGAGGAGCCCCCACGGTCCCCGCGGCGAGGGTGGCGCCCGGTCCGGGTTGTGCCTTGGGTGCCGAGCCCGTGGCGAACAGCACCCCTCCGGCGACGATCGCACTCGCAGCGACGATCAGTACAACCTGTGCGGCTCGCTGCGGAAACGCGGAAACCTCTTCAGACCCACTCGCCATACGATGTCACACCCCGAATCCGGTGATTTGCGGATTGTAATGGACCGGATCCGTGTTGCGGAGCAAAATCTATGAGATGTGCTGCCTGCGGAGCTCACGGGCGAACCGCCACGCGTCGCCCACGATCTCCGTCAGGTCGGCCCGCTCCGGCCGCCACCCCAGCTCGGCCTGGATCTTGGCCGAGGAGGCGACCAGGGTCGCCGGGTCGCCGGGGCGCCGGGAGGCGGTCTTCACCGGGATCTCGTGACCGGTCACCGCGCGGCAGACCTCGATCACCTCGTTGACCGAGAAGCCGGTTCCGCTCCCCAGGTTGTAGATCTCGTGTGTACCGGGTCGGCACGCCCGCAGCGCGAGGAGGTGGGCGCGGGCCAGGTCGGCCACGTGGATGTAGTCACGGATGCATGTCCCGTCCGGTGTTGGGTAATCCATCCCGAAAAGGTGGACGAACTCGCGCTCGCCCAGCGCGACGGCGAGCACATTGGGGATCAGGTGGGTTTCGACCGCGTGGCGTTCGCCGTACCCGCCGAACGCCCCGGCCACGTTGAAGTAGCGCAGGCTGATCGCGGCGAGGCCGTGCAGCCCGGCCCAGGCGGTGAGCGCGGTGTCCACGGCGAGCTTGGAGGCCCCGTAGGGATTGGTGGGCCGGGTCGGGTCGGTCTCCAGGATGGGGGTGTGCTCCGGCTCGCCGTACGTCGCGGCGGTCGAGGAGAAGACGATGCGGCCGACTTCGGTCCGCCGCATCGCCTCGAGCAGGGCGAGGGCGCCGCCGAGGTTGTGCCGCCAGTACAGGGACGGCTTCGCCACGGATTCACCGACCAGCGACTTGGCGGCGAAGTGCAGCACGCCGTGGAACCCGCCTTCGGCGAGCACCCGCTCCGCGTCCCGCTCCACGGTGCCGTGGATCAGCTGCGCCTGCGGCGGGACCGCGTCCGCGTGACCGGTGGAGAGATCGTCCAAGACGACCGTCTCATGCCCTTCGGCCACGAGCTGAGCCGCGACAACGCTCCCGATGTAGCCCGCACCCCCGGTGACGAGCAACTTCATTGTCTCCATGGAACAGGTACGCTGACAGATTAATTGAGGCGTTGTCGACCGAACACAGGACTCCTCTCGTGAACCATGTCGCGGTCAACATCGCGCTTGTCATGCTTTTCATCGTCATCGGAGGGTTCTTCGCCGGAGCGGAGATGGCGCTGGTCTCACTGCGGGAGAGCCAGATCCGCAAGCTGAGCAAGATCGGCAAACGCGGGGCGCGCGTGGCCAAACTCGCCCAGGACCCCAACCGGTTTCTCTCCGCGGTCCAGATCGGCGTGACGCTCGCCGGATTCCTCTCGGCCGCGTTCGGCGCCTCCACCCTGGCCGGGGTGTTCGCCCCGGTCCTGGTCGGCTGGGGCCTGCACGCCGAGGTGGCGGAGGCGACGGCGCTCATCCTGATCACCTTGGTGATCGCGTTCGTCTCACTGGTGCTGGGGGAGCTCGCCCCCAAACGCCTGGCGATGCAGCGGGCCGAAGGGCTCTCGCTGCTCGTGGCGCCGCTTCTCGATCGGCTCGCCTCGCTCTCCCGCCCGGTGATCTGGGCGCTCTCCAAGTGCACGGACGGTGTGGTCCGGCTCTTCGGCGGCGACCCCACCGCGGACAAGGAGTCCATCACCACCGAGGAGCTCCGCGACCTGGTCATCGGGCACGAAGAGCTCACCGCGGACGAACGGGCGGTCATCGCCGAGGTCTTCGCCGCGGGCAAACGGCAGCTCCGCGAGGTGCTCCTGCCCCGTACCGAGGTGGAGTTCATGGACGCGGAGACGCCGCTCGCGGAGGCCGCGGCCCAGGCCGCCGGGTCGCCGCACTCCCGGTTCCCGGTCTTCCGGGGCTCCTACGATGACATCGTCGGGTTCGTCCATGTCCGGGATCTGCTCGACCCGCTCGCGGTCGACCGGACCGCCCCCGTCGGTGAAATCGTCCGGCCGGTCAAGCTCGCCCCCGCGAGCAAGCGGGTGCTCGCGATGATGACCGAGATGCGGCACGAGGGACACCATCTGGCCATCGTGGTGGACGAGTACGGCGGCACCGCGGGGATCGTGACCCTCGAAGACCTGGTCGAGGAGGTCATCGGGGACATCCGTGACGAGTACGACGTCACCGACGATCAGTCCGTCCGGCTCGGCGGCGGTGACATGGAGGTGGACGGGCTGCTCAACCTGGACGCCTTCGCCGACGAGACCGGAATCGCCCTGGCGCCGGGGCCGTACGAGACCGTCGCCGGGTACATCATGGCGGTCCTCGGTCACCTGCCGGACCACGGGGACACCGTCGACGTGGGGCGGTTCCGGTGCACCGTCATCGAGATGGACGGCCGCCGGGTCGCCCGGGTCCGGGTGAGCAAGATCCCGGCGGATTCCGGATAGCCGACGGGCCGACGGCGTACCGAGTCGCGAGCGGGCGGGTGTTCCTGCGAGAATCGAGTATGGACCGACGACCACGCGTACTCTCCGGCATCCAGCCGACGGCTGCCTCTTTCCACCTTGGCAACTACCTCGGCGCCGTCCGGCAGTGGGTCGAGATGCAGGACGCCTACGACGCCTTCTACTGCGTGGTCGACCTGCACGCCATCACCGTGGAGTACTCTCCGGCCGAGCTGCGCCGCCGCACCCGGCGGGCCGCCGCCCAGCTCCTCGCCGCGGGCCTCGACCCCGAGCGGTGCACCGTGTTCGTCCAGAGCCACGTGCCCCAGCACACCGAGCTGACCTGGATGCTCCAATGCCTCACCGGGATGGGCGAGGCGTCCCGGATGACCCAGTTCAAGGACAAGTCGCAGCGGTACGGCGAGAGCGCGGCCTCGGTGGGCCTGCTCACCTACCCGATCCTGCAGGCCGCCGACATCCTCCTCTACCACGCCGACTACGTGCCGGTCGGGGTCGACCAGAAGCAGCACCTGGAGCTGACCAGGGACCTGGCCCAGCGGTTCAACCACCGCTTCGGTGAGACGCTCACCCTGCCCAATCCCTACATCATGCAGGCCGTCCAGAAGATCACCGATCTTCAAGAGCCGACCGCCAAGATGTCCAAGTCCTCCTCCAGCCCGGGCGGCATCCTCGACGTGCTGGAAGAGCCGTCCTCCCTCCGCAAGAAGATCATGCGTGCGGTCACCGACACCGGCACCGAGATCAAGGCCGACGAGGAGAACAAGCCCGGGGTCACCAACCTGCTGCAGATCCTCTCCGCGCTCTCCGGGACCTCCGTCCCGGACCTGGAGAAGCGGTACGAAGGCCAGGGGTACGGCACCTTCAAGAAGGACGTCGCCGAGGCGGTCGTGGAGGCCTTCGCCCCGATCAGGGAGCGGACCGAGAAGCTGCTCGCGGACGAGGCCGAGCTCGACCGCCTGCTCGTCGAAGGGGCGGTCCGGGCCCGTGCGGTCGCCGCGGAGACCGTCGCCGTCGTCAAGGACCGGATGGGCTTCCTCCCCCAAGGCTGACCCGGCCGGGACAAGGGAGGCGTGATGGCCGGCCCGCTGACCTGGGGGCGGAACAAGGCCCAGGACCTGCGATCACGTGCCACCGCCCTGCTCAGGTACGGGCGGAGGCACAGCCGCGTTCTCGACCACCTGATCCGGGCGGTCGTCCGCTACCAGGACCGCAGCGCGGGCATGCTCGCCGGGGCGGTCACCTACTTCCTTTTCCTGTCCTTCTTCCCGCTGGTCGCGCTCGCCTTCGCCGTGGTCGGCTACGTGGTCGCGATCTACCCGGGCGCGGCGGCCGACCTCCAGGCGGCGATCGACGCCCAGCTCCCCGGGATCGGCGGCCGGCTCCCCATCCGGCAGATCGCCGACGCCCGGGCCGGGGCGAGCGTCTTCGGGCTGCTGGGGCTGCTCTACGCCGGCACCGGGGCGGTCGACGCGCTCCGGGACGCGCTCCGGATCATCTGGATGCACGCCCGTCGCGCGCCGAACTTCTTCCTGACGAAGGCGACCGACGTGCTCGCCCTGGTCACCCTGGGCGGCACCATGCTCGCCTCCACCGCGATCACGGGCCTGGCGACCTCGGCGACGACGACGGTGCTGGGCTGGGTGGGCCTCACCGAATCCGGCTTCGCCGAGGTCGCGCTCCGGATCGCCGGAGTCCTCGTCGGCATGGCAGCGGACACCCTGATCTTCATGATCGTCTTCAGCCGGCTCTCCGGAGCGGTCGAACCGTTCTCCGCCTTCCTGCGGGGCGCCGTCCTCGGCGCCGCGGGGTTCGCCGTACTCAAGCTGATCGGGGCCTGGCTCATCGGCCTCACCACCGGAAACCCGGTCTACGGCGCCTTCGCCGTCCTGGTCGGGCTCCTGGTCTGGATCAACATCACGATGAGGTACGTGCTGTTCGCCGCCGCCTGGACGGCCACCTCCACCACCGGCCCCGCCCCCGACCCGACACCCGCGCCGCTGCCCTTCGGCCCCGGACGCGGCGACTGATCCGGGAGCTCGTCGCAGCCGAGCATCGCCGGCCCCGGTCGGGGGTGCCGGGCCGCGCCGGTGCGGCGGCCTGCGGCCGTACCCCAGACCGTGGCGGGATCGCTACAGGGACGGCTCGGACCTGCGGGCGCGGCGGCGACGGTAAAGCGTGAAGGCGACGGCTCCGACGACTCCGCCGGCCCCCACCGCGGCCAGCAGGGGAATCGGCAGCGAGTCTCCGGACCCCTGCAGCGCCGTCTGCGCGCCCGCGACCGGGGCCGTGGGCAGGGGCGCGGCGGGGGCGGCCTTGGCTTTTTCAGCGGCCGGGTCGACCGGGTCGACCAGCTGCCCGACCGGGGCGACCTTGCCCCGAGCGGCGAAGCCCCAGTCCAGCATCTCCTTGGCGTCCTCCCAGAACGGCGCGTCCGAGCGCATGAGCGTCACGATGATCGTGTGACCGTTGCGCTTGGCGGCGCCGACGAAGCTGGCCCGGGCCTTGGAGGTGTATCCGTTCTTGACGCCGAGTCCGCCTTTGTACTGCCAGAGCAGGCGGTTGTGGTTGGCGATCTGGTAGGTCTTCCCCTTGGGCGCCGGGAAGTCGGCCACCTTGGTCGCGATGTAGCCCCGGAAGGTCGGATTTTTCAGGCCGTCGCGGGCTAAGAGGGCCAGGTCGTAGGCCGAGCTGACCTGTCCGGGTTTGTCCAGACCGTTGGGGGTCTTCGCCACCGTGTTGTACGCCTGCAGCCGCTTGGCCTCCGCGTTCATCGCGGCCAGCGTGGGCTTCAGCCCGCCGTTCGCCTCGGCGAGCGCCACCGCCGCGTCGTTCCCCGACACCACCATCAGCGCCCGCAGCAGATCGTCCACCGAGTAGGAGACCGTGGGCACCAGGCCCACCGCGCTGCCCTCGGTGTTGCACGCCTCATGGCTCGGCTTGATCTTCTTGGCCTTGTCCAGCTTGGGGATGAGGGTGAGCGCGGTGAGGATCTTGAGCGTGCTCGCCGGGAGGAACCGGCCGTGCGCGTTCCTGGCCGCCAGGACCTGGCCGGTCTCGGCGTCGGCGATCAGGAACGAGGAGGCCGCGACCTTGGGGAGTCTGGGCGCGTCCCGGTGCACCGCGATGCCGCGGGTCGTGAGCAGCGCACCGCCGACCTGCGGGTTCCGTACGGCCCCCGGCTCGGCGTCCGCTCCTTCCGCGTCCACGGGACCCGGATTCTCCCGTACGGCGTCCGCGGCGCCGCTCGTCGGCCGTACCGTCTCCGCGTAGGCGGGCACGGAGGCGGGGGCCAGGGCGAATACGGCGACCGCGGAGGTGCCTGCGAACAGACGGTGATGTCTCATAGTGGTAACACCCTAGATCCTCCACTATGGATCTTTGCTGAACCGAGCTCGGATGGCTGGTGGGCGTTTCGCAGGTCATGACACGATCGACGTGATCAGTGACACATATGCCGAATCGCGAGGGCGCAATACGATGCGGAGGGTAAGACAGGCCCAGGAGCGCCCGCGTGGCGCCCGGGAGCCGGGGAGGGTCGTATGAGCGAGCGCAGGTCCGAGTCGGGACTGCCCATCCAGCCGGTTTATCCGCCGAATCGGGACTTCGACGCGGAACACAGGCTCGGTGAACCCGGGAAGTACCCGTTCACCCGCGGGGTGTACCCCACGATGTACACCAAGCGGCCGTGGACGATGCGGCAGTACGCCGGGTTCGGCACCGCGGCCGAGTCCAACAAGCGCTACCACCAGCTGATCGACGCGGGCACCATGGGGCTCTCGGTCGCCTTCGACCTCCCCACCCAGATGGGGCACGATTCGGACGCCCCCATCGCGCACGGGGAGGTCGGCAAGGTCGGGGTGGCGATCGACTCGGTCGACGACATGCGGCTGCTCTTCGACGGGATCCCGCTGGACAAGGTCTCCACGTCGATGACGATCAACGCGCCCGCGGCCGTACTCCTCCTGCTCTACCAGCTCGTCGGTGAGGAGCAGGGCGTCCCCGGGGACGCGCTCAACGGGACGATCCAAAACGACGTGCTCAAGGAGTACATCGCCCGGGGGACCTACATCTTCCCCCCCAAGCCGTCACTCCGGCTGATCTCGGACACGTTCGCCTACTGCCAGGACGAGATCCCCAGGTGGAACACGATTTCGATCTCCGGTTACCACATGGCCGAGGCCGGGGCCACCCCGGTCCAGGAGATCGCCTTCACCCTGGCGGACGGGGTCGAGTACGTGCGGGCGGCCATCGCCTCGGGTCTGGACGTCGACGACTTCGCCCCGCGGCTCTCCTTCTTCTTCGTGGCGCGCACCACCCTGCTCGAAGAGGTCGCCAAGTTCCGGGCGGCCCGCCGGATCTGGGCGAAGATCATGCGGGACTGGTTCGGGGCGAAGAACCCCAAGTCGCTCATGCTCCGGTTCCACACCCAGACCGCCGGGGTCCAACTCACCGCGCAGCAGCCCGAGGTCAACCTGGTCCGGGTGGCCGTGCAGGCGCTCGGCGCGGTGCTGGGCGGTACCCAGTCGCTGCACACCAACTCCTACGACGAGGCCATCGCGCTGCCCACCGAGAAGGCGGCGCGGCTGGCCCTGCGGACCCAGCAGGTCATCGCGTATGAATCCGACCTGACCGCCACCGTCGACCCGTTCGCCGGCTCGTACGCCGTCGAGGCGATGACCGACGAGGTCGAGGCCGCGGCGTGGGAGCTGATCGACAAGGTCGAGGAGTTCGGCGGGGCCGTCAACGCCATCGAGCGGGGTTTCCAGAAAGAGGAGATCGAACGCTCCGCCTACCGGATCGCCCTCGAAATCGATCAAGGTGAGCGGGTCGTGGTCGGCGTGAACAGGTTCCGGCTGGACGAGGAGGAGCCCTACGAGCCGCTCCGGGTGGATCCGGCCATCGAGGTCGGCCAGCGCGAGCGCCTCGCGGCCCTTCGCGCCACCCGGGACGAGGAGGCCGTACGGCAGGCGCTGGAGACCCTCAAGAAGACCGCCGAAGGCACCGGGAACATCCTCTACCCCATGAAAGAGGCCCTGAGGCTCCGGGCCACCGTGGGCGAGGTCTGCAACGCCCTGAGGGAGGTCTGGGGCACCTACGTCCCCGCCGACGTCTTCTGAGCACCGGTGAACAGCACCAGGTCATAACCTCGATCGTGCTCAATGGGGGTTGCACTTCCAGGTTTCGACTCCGAGATCACGCCTGTTCGTCCGTCCCACAGGTCCGGTCCGGGGTGAGGCCGCAGCCGCGAAGGTTCGCCTGCCGGGGCATGGGCATACACGACCCGGTAGATAAAGCCATCTTTGCGAAAGACAACGCGGTTCGTGGGCTAAACCCTGGTTTTCGGGCACGGTGGGCGATACGGGCGTGTCATACGAGGCGTACGGGCTAGCCGATTTTGCCGCGAGCTCCACCGCAAACCTGGAAAGATTGATGATGGAGGTTCGACGTGGCCATCGAGTTCAACCCGTCGCGTGGCGCGACCCTCGGCGTAGAGTGGGAACTCCAGCTCATCGATGTGCAGAGCAGAGAGCTTCGCCAAGACGCACGAGAGGTGCTGGCAGCCCTGCCCGAGTTGAGCGAATCCCCTCGGCCCAAGCTCATGCATGAGTTGATGCAGTCGCAGATCGAGATCGTCACCGACATCTGCCACACGGCTGCCGAGGCCGTCGCCGACCTCCGGGACACCATCTCCCGTATCCAGAGCGTAGTCGGACCCAGGGGCACGGCGCTGGCCTGCACCGGCACCCATCCGATCAGTGATTGGCGGGACGCCGTTATGGCGCCCATGCAGCGGTATAACGAGCTCGTCGAAGAGATGCAGTGGCTGGCATGGCGGATTCAAACATTTGGTGTACATGTCCACGTGGGCGTACGGGATAGGGATAAAGTTATTCCCATAGTCAACGCTCTCGCGGCCTACCTGCCGCACTTTTTGGCGTTGACTGCGTCGAGCCCTTACTGGGGCGGTCAAGACACCGGATTGGCTTCCAGCAGGGCGATTGTTTTTGGAGCGCTGCCCACCGCGGGGATACCACACCTGCTCGCTGACTGGGCGGAGTTCGAGGAGTACATGGAAACCTTGATGCGTGCCGGAACGATCAAGAGCATCAAGGAGGTGTGGTGGGACGTTCGGCCACATCCGGATTTCGGCACGATTGAAGTACGTATGTTCGATGGAATTCCGACCCTCCGGGAGGTCGGCATGGTGACCGCGTTGTCGCAGTGCCTTGTGCAGCAGTTCGACCAGCAGCTGGATCGCGGCTACAAGCTGCCGCGGCCCACCGCGTGGGTCGTGCGCGACAACAAATGGCGTGCCACGCGTTACGGCATGGACGCCGTGGTGATCACCGATGACAGAGGCACGACCGCGCCCCTGCGCGACACGCTCTACGAGCTCGTCCGCGAGCTTGAGCCTGTGGCCGAGAGACTTGGCTGCTCGGAAGAGTTGTCCACGATCTCCGAGGTCTTGGAACACGGCGCTCCCTATGAGAGGCAGCGTGCGATCCTGGCCGATGGGGGCACGCTTGAAGACGTCGTCGACGCGGTGATCACCGAGTTTGCGGAAGACCGTTTTGTCACTCGGAGGTTCGCCACATCAGACGGGACGGTGAGTCATGCGGGGACGTGACCTGCAGGGGCAACTGGACGCGTTCCTTGTTGACCACGCGGAGCAGCTGATCGCGTTCCGGCGGGATATGCACATGCACCCCGAGCTCGGTTTCGCCGAGCATCGCGCCACACAGCGGATCGTCGGCCTGCTGGAGAAGGCCGGCCTCGATCCGCGGGTTCTCCCCAGTGGCACCGGGGTGATCTGCGACGTCGGAGGCGACGGCCCGACGGTGGCCCTGCGCGCGGATCTGGACGCGCTACCTTTGCAAGACGAGAAGAACACCCCGTACCGCTCCACGGTCCCCGGTGTCTGTCATGCCTGCGGTCATGACGTGCACACAACCGTGCTGGTCGGTACGTCCTTGTTCCTGGCCCAGCAGGCGGAGGCCGGACTCCTCCCCGGGCGGGTCCGGCTGATCTTCCAGCCGTCGGAGGAGATCCTGCCCGGCGGCGCACTCAAGGTGCTGCAGGCCGGCGGCCTCAAGGGGGTCGACCGGATCTTCGGACTGCACTGCGACCCCCGCGTGGACGTCGGCCAGGTGGGGCTGCGGCTCGGTCCCATCACCTCGGCCTGCGACAAGATCGCGATCCGGGTGAGCGGTCCGGGCGGTCACACCGCCAGGCCGCACCTCACGGCGGACCTGGTCTTCGCGCTCGCGAAGATCCTGACCGAGCTGCCGGCGGCGCTCTCCCGCCGGGTCGACCCCAGGTCCTCGCTCTCCCTGGTCTGGGGCCGGGTGGACGCCGGCTCGGTGGCGAACGCCATCCCGGACGGGGGGATCGCCGAGGGGACGGTTCGCTGCCTGGACGACGAGGCCTGGCACGCCGCCCCCGACCTGATCAAGTCGCTGCTTGAGTCGGTCGCCGCGGCCTACGGGGTCGTGGCGGAGCTGGACTACGTCCGGGGCGTTCCGCCGGTGGTCAACGACGAGATCAGTCTGCAGATGCTGACCGAGGCCGCGCAGAGCGTCCTCGGGGAGTCCGCCGTGGTGCCCACGCCGCAGTCCCTGGGCGGTGAGGATTTCGGCTGGTATCTGGAGTCGATCCCCGGAGGTTTCGCGCGCCTGGGAGTTCGCACGCCGAATACCCCGACAATCGCCGATATTCATCAGCCGACATTTGATGTCGACGAGCGTGCGATCGCCGCGGGTGTACGGCTGATGGCGGCGACCGCGCTTACCGCGCTTTGGGAGGGGCAGCGCCCGAGCGCGGCGGTGAATGAGACGGTCTCCAGCTCGACCTCCTCCATTTGAATTTCTACTGAATAACCACGGCAATCCCCTCCCGTCGAATTCACGGAATCGGCGGGAGGGGATTGCCGTGGTGTGGTTTCCTACGGGCGCAGGCCGTCGCGGCCGAACACGATGGGTAGCCGCAGCTTGCTCAGGCCGGGCTGCACGGTGATCTCGGTACCCGGCGGGTATCGCAGGGTGTAGTCGTAGTCGGTGGAGAGCAGGACGAGCCCGAGCCGGTGCCCGGCCTTGAAGACGTAGTCCTGCGGCTGGAAGCTCCAGGTGAAGGTGTAGGCCTTACCGGGCCGGAGCTCCTCGGTGCGGGAGTCGGAGTGCCGGTTGCGCACGTCCAGCCAGCCCCGGCTGACAATCTTGTACGAAGCCTCCCGGGTGGTGTGCGTGCGCAGAACGGTGCAGCCGGTGTCGCCGGGGACCCCCTGGCCGTAGCAGACCTGCTGGCCGGTGGACCGGGTGCCGCCGGTGGCCCGTACGTCGGTGCCGTAGTCCACGAGCAGGGCGGTGAGGAACGGCGAGCGCCCGTTCTTCAGCGAAGCCCGTACCGTGACCGACGGGGTTCCGGAGATCCGCACGTCGCGGGTGAGCTCCGGGGTCACGTAGGCGAGCCGGTTCGGGTCGGCGGTCTGCCAGGCCTCGGTGAGCTGCTCGGCGGTCCGGGTGCGCTGGTCGACGAACGACTGCTTGGCCGCGGGGTGCCCGGGGAGCAGGCCGAGCGTGCCGGGCTCGCCCGCGCCGAGGTGGAGCGGGACGCTCGCGGTGCCGGGGAGCGGCCAGGAGCGGTGGGTGGCCCACTGCTCGGGCGCGTACTCCACGTCGGCCTGCGGCTCGTCCATGATGTCGTTGTCGATGTCGTGGAGCCAGTGGTCCATCCAGCGGTGGAGCTGGCGGAGCCACTCGGCGTGGCGCAGGGTGAACGGGTTGGAGTGGCCGGCCTGGTGGAGCCAGATCTTGCGGGGCACGTTCCGCTTGGCGAGGGCGTCCCACCACTGGACGGCGTTCTTGGTCTTGACGTTCCAGTCGTTCAGGCCGTGGACGAGGAAGACGCTGGCCTTCACCTTGCGGACGTCCTTGACGTAGTTCCGCTCGTCCCAGAAGCGGCTGTAGTCCCCGGTGACCCGATCTTGATCGCGCTCCAGTGCCGCTATGACATCCGCGCATTTTTCGGGGTTTGCTCGGGTTAGCACGTACTTCGCGAGGACGTCGGTGTCCTCACCCTGGTAGCCGCCGGGGGCGACGACGCCGCCGTTCGCCCGGTAGTAGTCGTACCAGGAGGAGATCGCCGCGATCGGGACGATCGTCTCCAGCCCTTCGACGCCGGTCGTCGCGACCGCGTTGGGCAGCGTCCCGTTGTAGGAGATGCCGATCATGCCGACCTTGCCGGTGGTCCAGGTCGCGCCGACCGGCTCGCCGGAGGCGGTGAAGGCGCGGGCCCGGCCGTTCAGCCAGTCGATCGCGGCCTTCACGCCCAGGGTCTCGTTCCGGCCGCCCGAGGTGGGGCATCCGGTGGCGGCGCCGCTGCCCAGGCTCTCCACCAGCGCGACCGCGTAGCCGCGCGGCACGAAGTAGTTGTCGTAGTAGCCGGTGAACGGGCCCGCGTTGACCGCGCCGGAGGCCTGGAGTTCCGCGATCTTGTTCCGCAGCGCCTCCTGCCGGGCGATCCCGGGGTCGGGGTCGATGTCGACGTTGTGGTTGGCCACGTCGTTGCCGCCCGCGTAGTACGGGCTCGCTTCCATGATGACGGGGACCTTCAGGCCCTGTTCGGTCTCCTTGGGGCGGATGATGCTGACCGGGACGCGGTCGGCCTGACCGTCGTTGTCGCTGTCGACCCCGGCGACCTCGACGAAGACGTTCTCCAGGATGGCGTCGGCCCTGGAGAAGATCGGCTGCGTTTCGCCGTTCTCAATCTTGATCTTTACGGGGCCGGGGGGAGGGGTTGCCAGCGCGGGTGCCGCGAGCGTGGTGACAAGCGCGGCGGCCAGCGGGACGACGATGGTCTTCCAGCGGCGCATGAGGGAGTTCTCCCATGGCTAGGGGGTTCGTGGGCTCTCCACGAAGCCATGCTTCATCTCATGACATATCTGATCTTTACGACAAGCCCTTACAGGCAGGCGATTTCCGCACCGGAAGATCCATCCGGCCCCGGCCGGGGTTTTCGGACGCCGGTGGCCGAGCCGGGGGTACTCCGGTCACGGACGCACCGGTAATGCGATAACGGAGCGGTTGCGGACCTGTGCGAAGGTTTGGTAACTCCGTGGTGTCCAACTACCCTCCGAGGGGGGTTACCGTGCATTTCCGCACGTGAACGGTTGTCAGATGGTGGAGAACGGAAGGAGTCACCTTTGCGCCGTGACCAGTTTTTGAGGCTTGCAGCGGTTGTGTTGGCTGGGGCCTTGGCGACCAGCGCGTGTGGGGGCGCAGAGAACACGGACTCCGCCAAGGGCGACCCGTCTCAGCCTGCCAAGCCGCAGGGAGCCAAGATCGGCCTGGCCTACGACATCGGCGGCCGGGGAGACCAGTCGTTCAACGACGCCGCGGCCCGTGGCCTGGACCAGGCCAAGACCGAGTTCGGCGCCACCGCGAACGAGCTTGAGGCGAGTCCCGGTGAGACCGAGGCGCAGAAGGAGGAGCGGCTCAGGCTGCTCGCCACGGGTGGCTTCAACCCGGTCATCGCCGTCGGTTTCGCCTACTCCAAGCCCGTGGCCAAGGTCGCGCAGGAGTTCCCCAACGTCAAGTTCGCCCTCGTCGACGACGAGGCCGCCAAGGGCCCGAACATCTCGAACCTGCTCTTCGCCGAGCATGAGGGTTCGTTCCTGGTCGGTGCGGCCGCGGCGCTCAAGTCCAAGAAGAACAGCATCGGCTTCGTGGGCGGTGTGCAGGTCCCGCTGATCGCCAAGTTCGAGGCGGGCTTCGCGGCGGGCGCCAAGCACATCAAGCCGGACATCAAGATTCAGACCAAGTACCTCACCCAGCCGCCGGACTTCTCCGGGTTCAACGACCCGGCCAAGGGCAAGACCGCGGCCGAGGGCATGTTCGACGGCGGCGCCGACGTGGTCTACCAGGCTGCGGGCGGCTCCGGCGGCGGTGTCTTCACGGCGGCCAAGGCCGCGAACGCCTTCGCCATCGGCGTCGACTCCGACCAGGCGCTCACCGCCGACGCGAGCGTCAAGGACGTGATCATCACCTCGATGCTCAAGAAGGTCGACGTGGCGGTCTACACCTTCCTCAAGGGCTTCGCGAGCAACTCGGTCACGGCGGGCTCCACGATCTACGACCTCAAGGTGGGCGGCGTCGACTACTCCGTCACCGGCGGCAAGGTCGACGACATCAAGGCCCAGCTCGACGAGCTGAAGCAGAAGATCATCAGCGGCGAGATCAAGGTTCCGGACAAGACCACGGGTTGACCTGGCGTTCTTGGCGATCACGTGGAAGTCCCCCACACGTAACCGTGTGGGGGACTTCTGCAAGGTCTCGGGAAGGGGATGTGGATGACTGCCACGCCGGAGCCGGCAGTGGAGCTGAAGGGGATCGTCAAGCGCTTCCCCGGAGTGGTCGCCAACCGCGACGTCTGCCTGAAGGTCCAGCGTGGCCACGTCCACGCGGTCGTCGGGGAAAACGGGGCCGGCAAGTCGACCCTGATGAAGATTCTGTACGGCATGCAGCGGCCGGACGAAGGGGAGATCCGGATCAACGGAGCCCCGGTGACCTTCCGCTCGCCTTCGGACGCCATCGCCGCGGGTATCGGCATGGTCCATCAGCACTTCATGCTCGCCGACAACTTCACCGTGCTGGAGAACGTGATCCTCGGCAGCGAGCCACGCCAGGCCGGTACGGTCATCGACTTCTCCGCGGCCAGGAAGCGGATCCGCGAGATCTCCGACGCCTACGGCCTGGGCGTGAACCCCGACTCGCTGGTGGAGAGCCTCGGGGTCGGCGACCGGCAGCGGGTCGAGATCCTCAAGGTGCTCTACCGCGGAGCCAAGATCCTGATCCTGGACGAGCCGACGGCCGTACTCGTCCCGCAGGAGGTCGAGGAGCTCTTCGCCAGCCTGCGCGGGCTGGTCCGCGAAGGGCACACCGTCCTGTTCATCTCGCACAAGCTCGACGAGGTGCTCTCCGTCGCGGACGAGATCACCGTGATCCGCCGCGGCACCACCGTGGAGACCGTGAACCCCGGCCAGACGACGGCCCGGCGGCTCGCCGAGCTCATGGTCGGCAGCGAACTGCCCGTACCGGAGCTCCGGGAGTCCACGGTCACCGACGTCGTCGCGCTCGCGGTCGAGGGCCTGACCGTGCGTACGCCCGAGGGTCGGCCGATCGTCGACGACGTCTCCTTCGAGATCCGCAAGGGCGAGGTGCTCGGGATCGCCGGGGTCGAGGGCAACGGCCAGGCCGAGCTCGTCGAAGCGATCATGGGGATTCGCCCGGCCGCCGGGACGATCCGGCTGAGCGACACCGACATCACCGGCTGGACCACCCGGCGGCGCCGGGTGAGCGGCGTCGGTCACATCCCCGAGGACCGGCACCGGCACGGACTCCTGCTGGAGGCCCCGCTCTGGGAGAACCGGATCCTCGGCCACCAGACCGAGAAACCCAACGCCAAGGGGCCCTGGATCGACCGATCGGGCGCCCGCAAGGACACCGCGAGAATCGTCGACGAGTACGACGTCCGCACCCCGGGCATCGACGTGCACGCGTCCGCCCTCTCCGGCGGGAACCAGCAGAAGCTGATCGTCGGCCGGGAGATGAGCGGCGATCCGGTGGTGCTGATCGCCTCGCATCCCACCCGCGGGGTCGACGTCGGCGCCCAAGCCGCGATCTGGGACCACCTCCGGGCGGCGCGCGCCCGCGGACTCGCCGTACTCCTCATCTCCGCCGATCTCGACGAACTCATCGGTATGTCCGACACCCTCAAGGTGATCTGCGGCGGAAGGATCGTCAGAGCGGTGGACCCCCACAACGTCACCCCCGAGGAGCTGGGTTCGGCCATGACCGGAGCCGGGGGAGAGGCATGATCTCCCGTTTCAACGTCCGTTCGGCGGCCTTGACCCTGGTCGCCCCCGTGCTCGCGATCGTGCTCGCGGTCGGCATCACCACGGTGGTGCTGCTCGTCTCCGGCGACGAACCGCTGGAGACCTTCGGCTACATGGTCGATTACGGTTTCCAGCCGCGGACCATGGTGCTCACCCTCAACCTGGCGACCACCTACTACTTCTCGGCGCTCGCGGTCGCCATCGGGTTCAGAATGAACCTGTTCAACATCGGGGTGGACGGCCAGTACCGGCTGGCCGCGCTGATCGCCGCGGCGGTCGGCGGTGCCGTCACCCTCCCGGCGCCGCTGCACGTGACCCTCACCGTCCTGGTCGCCGTCCTGGTGGGCGCCTGCTGGGCCGGCCTCGCCGGCCTGCTCAAGGCGACCCGGGGGGTGAGCGAGGTCATCTCCACGATCATGCTGAACGTCATCGCGACGGGTCTGGGCGCCTGGCTCCTGCACACCGACCGGCTGGCCGTCGCGGTGTCGGGCAGCAACAACATCGGGACCAAGCCGATCGGGCCCTCCGGCCAGGTGCCGGGGCTGCATCTGATCGCCGGGACCGAGGTGAAGGTCTACGGGTTCGTCGTCGTCGCGGCACTGGCGGGCATCGGCTTCCACTTCATGCTGAACAGCACCCGGTTCGGCTTCGACCTGCGGGCGACCGGGCGTTCGGAGAGCGCGGCGGTGGCCAGCGGCGTCAACGTCAAGAAGATGATCGTGGGAACCATGGTGCTCTCCGGCGCGGTCGCCGGGCTGGTCGGCATGCCGCAGCTGCTCGGCGCGTCCTACTCCTACAGCCTGGACTTTCCCACCGGACTCGGCTTCACCGGTATCGCGATCGCCCTGCTGGGGCGGAACAACCCCCTCGGCATCGCCTTCGGCGCGCTGCTGTGGAGCTTCCTGACCAACTCCGCGAGCATCCTCGACGTCCACCAGATCTCCAAGGAGATCGTGATCATCATGCAGGGCGTGATCGTGCTCTCCGTGGTCGTCGCCTACGAGCTGGTCCGCAGGTACCGCAAGTCAGCCGAGCAGCGCCGGGTCGGCCAGGAGCTGGCCGCCACCGCGGAACCGGTCAAGGGGTGAGGGAGCGATGAGCGTCACAGGAGTCACCGCGAGTGTTCCGCTGCAGACACCCCCGGCCCGCCGGACCAGGCTGACCTGGCCGTGGATCCTGATCGGCCTGGCCGGGCTGATCGTTTTGCTCGCCGTGGTACGGGTGGCGACCGGGGCGGACGACCTCACCTCCGAGGGCGCGGTCAACGCGGCGGTCCGCGCGGCCGTCCCCATCGGGCTCGCCGGCCTCGGCGGCCTCTGGGCGGAGCGGGCGGGCATCGTCAACATCGGCCTCGAAGGCATGATGATCCTCGGCACCTGGTTCGGCGCCTGGGCCGGGGTGGCCTTCGGGAACCCCTGGGCGGGGGTGGTCGCGGGCGCCCTGGGCGGCGCGATCGGCGGTCTGCTCCACGCGCTCGCCACGGTCACCTTCGGAGTCGACCACATCATCTCCGGTGTGGCGATCAACATCGTCGCGTTCGGCGTGGTGAAATACCTGTCCAGAGTGATCTTCACGGAGATGCAGGGCGGCGGGGAGACCCAGTCCCCGCAGATTCCGCAGATCGACCCGGTGAGCCTGCCGTGGATCGGAACGCCGTTGCGGGCGCTGGGGGAGAAGGAGTGGTTCCTCATCTCCGACTTCGCCAACGTCCTGCTGGGGCTCACCCAGAACGTCTCACCCTTCACGCTGCTGGCGATCCTGCTGGTGCCGCTGACCTTCTGGATCCTGTGGCGTACGGCCTTCGGTCTCCGGCTCCGCTCCTGCGGCGAACGGCCGGTCGCGGCGGAGTCGCTCGGCGTCAACGTCTACTCCTACAAGTACATCGCCGTCGTGGTCTCCGGGGCGTTCGCCGGACTCGGCGGGGCGTTCCTGGCGATCGTCGCGGCGGGGATCTACCGGGAGGACCAGACCGGCGGCCGCGGCTACATCGGCCTCGCCGCCATGATCTTCGGAAACTGGCGGCCGGGCGGTCTCGCCGCCGGCTCCACCCTCTTCGGGTACACCGACGCGCTCCAGCTGCGGCAGGGCGGCACGTCGGTGCACGCCCTGCTGCTGCTCGTCTCGATTCTGCTCGTCGGCATCGCGATCTATCAGCTGGTCCGGCAGAGCCGGATCCGGGCTGCGGTCGTCACCGCCGTCGGCGCCGCGCTCGTCTTCGTCGTCTACGCGGTCACCGACACCGTGCCGGAGCAGTTCACCCAGTTCACCCCGCACCTGGTGACGCTGCTCGTGCTCGCCTTCGCCTCGCAGCGGCTGCGCATGCCCGCGTCGGTCGGCTTGCCCTACCGGCGAGGTGAATCCACGTGATCGACTGGACGGGGTTGCGGGCGCAGGCCCGTACCGCGATGCTGCGCGCGTACGCGCCGTACTCCCGCTTCCCCGTCGGCGCCGCCGCCCTGGTGGACGACGGCCGGGTGGTGGTCGGGTGCAACGTGGAGAACGCCTCGTACGGCCTCGGCCTGTGCGCCGAGTGCGGGCTGGTCTCGGCGCTGCACTCCTCGGGGGGCGGTCGGCTGACCGCGTTCACCTGCGTGGACGGGAACGGGGAGCTGCTCGCCCCCTGCGGCCGATGCCGTCAGTTGCTCTTCGAACACGGCGGCCCCGAGCTTCTGGTCGACACGCCGCAGGGGCCGGTGCGGATGGCGGAGTTGCTGCCCTACGCCTTCGGTCCCGCCGACTTGGACAGGCTCGGCGGCACGACCCACTGATCGGTGAGCATCTCGCCGAGGACCGCCAGGTGCGTGGAGCGGGCCTCGGCGTGCCGGCTTCGGCCTTCGCCGGTCATCTCCACGAAGATTCCGCGGCGGTCCATGTCGCACATCGCCCGGACGACCAGCCCTGCGCTCTCCAACCGGGCGATCAGGCGGGACAGCGCGCTCTGGCTGAGGCAGACCGCGTCGGCGAGCTCCTGAACCCGGAGCTTGCCGTGCGTCGCTTCGGCGAGCCGATCGAGCACCTCGTACTCGCTCGCGCCGACGTTGTGCCGGTCCTGGAGCGTGCGCTCCAGCGAAGCCCAGATCATCGCGTGTCTGCAGTGCATCGAACGCCACGTTCTCACGAGGTCTTCTTCGGTCACAGGGCGGATTATAGCCATGGCGGGGATTTAATGCATCTGCATTAAATTGCTATGCATCTAATGCATGTGCATGTAATCTTGGCGCACATGACTTCTACAGCGGATACCGAGCGCTGGAACGGACGGCTCTGGGCCACCCTCCTGGTCGTCTGCGCCGTGGTGTTCCTCGACGCCCTCGACGTCTCGATGGTGGGTGTCGCGCTGCCCTCCATCCGGGACGAGCTCGGCCTGACGACCTCGGAACTGCAATGGGTCGTCAGCGGCTACGTGCTCGGGTACGGCGGCCTGCTGCTACTCGGGGGCCGGGCCGCCGACCTGCTCGGGCGCAGGCGGGTCCTCATCGTCGCCCTCGCCGTCTTCTCCGGCGCCTCCCTCCTCGGCGGGCTGGTGAGCGACGGCGGGCTGCTCATCGCGGCGCGTTTCGTCAAAGGGGTGAGCGCCGCCTTCACCGCACCCGCCGCCCTGTCCATCCTCACCACGACCTTCGCCGAAGGCCCGGCGCGCAACCGGGCCATGTCGATCTTCGCCGCCACCGCGGCCAGCGGATTCTCCCTTGGCCTGGTGCTGTCCGGACTCCTCACCGAGGTCGGCTGGCGGTGGACCTTCCTGATGCCCGGCCCGGCGGCCCTCCTGGTGCTCCTGGCGGCGATCAAGTTCGTTCCGCGTACGCCGCAGGAGCGCGGGCGGCAGGGATACGACCTGGCCGGCGCCGTCACCGGGACCGGGGCCATGCTTCTGCTCGTCTTCGGCGTCGTGGAGGCCCCCGAAGCCGGCTGGACGTCCCCGCGGACCGTCCTCGTCCTCCTCGCCGCGGTGCTGCTGCTCGCCGCCTTCCTGCGGATCGAGACGCGTAAGCCGTACCCGCTGGTCAGATTGGGGATTCTCCGCTCGGGCCCGGTCGCTCGGGCCAACATCGGGGTGTTCGTGCTGTTCGGCTCCTATGTGAGTTTCCAGTTCGTCGTGATGCAGTATCTGCAGATCGGCCTCGGCTGGTCGGCGCTCGAAACCGCTCTCGCCTTCCTGCCCTCAGGCGTCATCGTCGCGCTCACCTCCACCAAGATGGGCGCGGTGGTGGACCGGTACGGGACCTCTCGCCTGGTCGCCGTCGGCGCCGTCGCCCTGCTCACCGGGTATCTGCTGTTCCTGCGCATGGACTCGGCGGGGCACATCCTCTGGGTGATCCTGCCCGGCATGGTGCTGCTGGGGGCCGCGTTCGCGCTCAGCTTCACCTCGTTGAACGTCCAGGCCACCGCGGGCGTCGACGACGAGGAGCAGGGCCTGGCCGCGGGGTTGGTGAACACCTCGATCCAGCTCGGCGGCGCGGTGATCCTCGCCGTCATCACGGTGGTGCTGACCGCGAACGGGCAGACCTTCGACCCGGACGCGCTCCGGCCCGCCTTGCTGGTGGTGACGGGATTCGGGGTCGTCGCCCTCGTCGTGTCGCTCTTCGGCCTCCGGGCCAGGAGGCAGGCTCCGGGGCAGCCTGAACCGAAGGAGACCCTGGAAACCGTATGACTCTGGACATTGTTGGTTAGATGGCTGGCATGAGCTTCGATGCGATCGACGTCATCGTCACCAAGCGGGACGGCGGCGAGCTGTCCCGCGCCCAGATCGACTGGGTGATCGACGCCTACACCCGGGGCGTCGTCGCCGAGGAACAGATGTCCTCCCTCGCCATGGCGATCCTCCTCAACGGGATGACCCGCCGCGAGATCGGCGAGTGGACGGAGGCGATGATCGCGTCCGGTGAGCGGATGGACTGGTCCGCCCTGGATCGGCAGACCGCGGACAAGCACTCCACCGGCGGCGTGGGCGACAAGATCACTCTTCCGCTCACGCCGCTGGTCGCCGCCTGCGGGGTGGCCGTGCCGCAGCTCTCCGGCCGAGGGCTCGGTCACACCGGCGGAACCCTGGACAAACTCGAGTCCATCCCCGGCTGGCGGGCCGCGCTGAGCAACCGGGAGATGTTCGGCGTCCTGGACTCCGTCGGTGCGGTGATCTGCGCGGCGGGCTCCGGGCTCGCCCCCGCGGACCGGCGGCTCTACGCGCTCCGCGACGTCACCGGGACCGTGGAGTCGATCCCGCTCATCGCGTCGTCGATCATGTCGAAGAAGATCGCCGAGGGGACCGGATCGCTCGTCCTCGACGTCAAGGTGGGGTCGGGCGCCTTCATGAAGACGATCGGCCGGGCCCGGGAACTCGCCGAGACCATGGTGGCGATCGGCGTCGACCACGGGGTGCGCACCGTCGCGCTGCTCACCGCCATGGACCGCCCCCTCGGCCGGGCGGTCGGCAACGCGCTGGAGGTGACCGAGGCCGTCGAGGTGCTCGCCGGCGGCGGCCCCCGCGACGTCGTCGAACTGACCGTGCGGCTGGCACGGGAGATGCTGGAGCTGGCCGGGACGGACGGCAAGGACCCCGCCGACGCGCTGGCCGACGGATCGGCGATGGACGTCTGGCGCCGCATGATCGGCGCCCAAGGCGGGGATCCGGACGCCCCGCTGCCCCGGGCGGCCGAGAGCATGACGCTCACCGTGCCGGGCTCCGGGGTGGTGACCAAGCTGGACGCGCTCGCCGTCGGGGTGGCGGCGTGGCGGCTCGGCGCCGGGCGGGCCAGGAAGGAGGACCCGGTCTCCTTCGGCGCCGGGATCACCCTGCACGTCACGGTCGGCGACGTCGTCCGCAAAGGCCAGCCGCTCATGACCCTGCACACCGACGAGACGGCCAGGTTCGACCGGGCCCTGCGCACGCTCGAGGGTGCCTGCGAAGTGGGCCCGTCGAGCAGTCCCGACCAGCTGCCCCTGGTGATCGACCGCATCACGGCGGGGTGAACCGGACGGCCGATCCGGGCATCTAACCGGATGACCTTCCAACTGAACAACCGAAGAAAGGGCGCGCCATGCGACGTGTGCCAGTGATGGCGATCGCCGGTCTGTTCCTGCTCACCGCCTGCGGAGCGGCGGGCCCGGCACAGGTGCGGGGGGCGCCGTCGCCGGTCCGGGACGCCTCGGTCTCCACCGCTCCGGCGGTCACCGCCACCACCCCGGCCCCGGCGGAGTCCACCCCGCCCCCGACCACCGAGCCGCCCGCCTCCCTCGCCCCGCCGACCGGTGTCAAAGCGGTGGAGGTCAAGCGCTCCCCCGCCGAGGCCCCCTTGGTGAAGGGGGTGCGCACGGCGCGTCATCCGAAGTTCACCCGCGTCGTGCTGGACCTGGACGGCGTCCTGCCCGGCTATCGCGTCTCCTACGTCGACCGTCTGGTCCGGGACGGCTCCGGCGAGCCCGTGAAGCTGAAGGGCGGCGCGTACCTGCAGATCGCCATGTTCCCGGCGAACGCCCACCGTCCGGACGGCACCTCCACCTGGACCGGGCCGGACACCGTGAACGTGGGGCAGAAGGGGTTGCGCAACGTCGTGCTCATCGGGGATTTCGAGGCCGTGGTCACCGTGGGGCTGGTCCTGGAACGCAAGTCGGGGTTCCGGGTGCTGGAGCTCAAGGAGCCGAGCAGGCTCGTGGTCGACGTGGCACACTGACGTGGCACACTGTGTGGATGGTCAGGCATATCACAGCGGCGGCACAGATCCCGGTCCCCGGCGGGAAGATCATCAATGAGTACGCCGGGCGGGTGAACACCGGAGACGAGCGCGCCTCGGTGGCGCACATGACGGCACCCCCGGGGTGGTCGGAACCCGCTCAGACGCCGAAGTTCGCCGAGTACACCTTGGTACTGCGCGGCTCGTTGACCGTCGAGCACGACGGGGGCTCCGTCCAGGTGGACGCCGGTCAGGCGGTGGTCACCGAGCCGGGTGAGCGCGTCAGGTACTCCGTGGGCCCCGACGGCGCCGAGTACGTCGCCATCTGCCTGCCCGCCTTCGCCGTGGACCTCGCCGCCCGGGACGAGGAGTGACCACGGGAACCACCGGGGTGTGTTCACCGTGCCGCGGCCGGTAACGTGGCGACCGTGAGCCATCTGCCGACGATTGACGAGATCCGCCAAGCGCCCAAGGTCCTGCTGCACGACCATCTCGACGGGGGAGTGCGCCCGGAGACCATCATCGACCTCGCGCGGGCGAGCGGGTACACCCGCCTGCCCACGACCGACCCCGGTGAACTCCGGCGGTGGTTCCGGGACGCGGCGGACTCCGGTTCACTCGAGCGCTACCTGGAGACCTTCGCGCACACGGTCGGCGTGATGCGGACGAAGGAGGCGCTGACCCGGGTCGCCCGGGAGTGCGCCGAAGACCTCGCCGCCGACGGGGTGGTCTACGCGGAGATCCGCTACGCCCCCGAGCAGCACATCGGCAAGGGACTCACCCTGGACGAGGTGGTCGAGGCGGTCCTGGAGGGGTTCCGGCAGGGACCCCCGAAGATCAGGGTCGGCACGCTGCTCACGGCCATGCGGCACGCGGCGCGGTCCCATGAGATCGCCGAACTCGCCGTCCGCTACCGGGACGTGGGGGTCGTCGGCTTCGACATCGCGGGCGCGGAGGCGGGGTACCCTCCCACCCGGCATCTGGACGCCTTCGAATACCTGCAGCGGGAGAACGCCCACTTCACGATCCACGCCGGCGAGGCGTTCGGGCTGCCCTCGATCTGGCAGGCGATCCAGTGGTGCGGCGCGGACCGGCTCGGCCACGGCGTCCGCATCATCGACGACATCTCGATCTCGGGCGACGGGACGGCGAAGCTGGGCAGGCTCGCCGCCTACGTCAGGGACAAGCGGATTCCGCTGGAGATGTGCCCGACCTCCAACCTGCAGACGGGCGCCGCCACCTCGATCGCCGAGCACCCGATCGGCCTTCTGCGCCGCCTGAACTTCCGGGTGACGGTCAACACCGACAACCGGTTGATGAGCCAGACCTCGGTCTCCGAGGAGTTCGCCAAACTCGTCACCGCGTTCGGCTACGGCTGGGACGATCTCCAGTGGTTCACCGTCAACGCGATGAAGTCGGCGTTCATCCCCTTCGACGAGCGGCTGGCACTGATCAACGGAGTGATCAAGCCGGGGTTCGCGCAGTTGAAATGGGCGGTCGGCCGACCGTGAAGCCGACGGTCTTCCGCTCCAAGTTCGCGCTCGTCGTCGCCTACGTCTGGTTCGCGTTCGCCTTCGTGAACGCCGTCGACCTGGTGCTCCGCGGCCGGGACGCCTACGCGCTGCTCGGTGGCGCCATCCTGCTCGCCTTCACCGTCGCGATCTACCTCACCTGCTTCCGTCCGCGCATCGTCGCCGGGGACGAAGGGGTACAGGTCCACAACCCGTTCCGGGACGCGTTCATCCCGTGGAGCGCGGTCGACGACATCACGGTCTCGCACTCGATCCGGATCAGCGCCGGGGAGACCGTCGTCCGGTCGTGGACCCCGCAGACCTCCTCCAAGGAGAGGCGCCAGGCGCTGCGCAAGGGTGTGGCGACCAAGCCCGGTCTGAAGGAGAGGGACGCCGAGTCGTTCCGGGGGGTGACCCACGCGGACTGGGTGGCCCGGCAGCTCTCCGAGTTCGCGGTCAGCCGCCGGCCGAAGAAGGGCGATACGGCCGCGGCCAAGGTCGCCTGGTCTCCGGTCGCGGTCGGTCTCTCCCTCGCCTCACTGGCCCTGCTGGCCGTCTCGATCGTCGCCGTCCTCGTCTGACGGTACGGGCGGCCCGCCGGGCCGGGGGCCGGTGCCCGGCCGGTCCGCGAGGTAGGCGATGACCTCGCCGATCGGGACGGTGGTCTGGCAGGCGGTGTCCATGTCGCGGACGGTCACGCGGCGTTCGGCCTTCTCCGCCGGGCCCTGAATGAGGGTGTGGCGGGCCCCGCGGTCCGACGCCCACTTTAGCTGCTTGGCGAGTTTGCCGCTGGAGCCGAGGTAAACACCGGTGCGAAGCCCCGCGCGCCGCAGACGGGCCGCCAAAGCCAGGAGCCCGGGGGCGTCGTCCTCGTCCAGGATGGTGACCGCGACGTCAAGCCGGTCGGACTCGCCGTCTGAGTCGGGGAGGAGGGCGAGGATCCGTTCGATCCCGAGGGATCCGCCGACCGCGGGCAGGTCGGGCCCGCCGAGCGAGGCGACCAGGCGGTCGTAGCGCCCCCCGGACGCGATGGAGCCGGGCATGCCCGGGGCGACCACCTCCCAGATGGCCCCCGTGTAGTAGTCGAGCCCTCGGACGAGGCGAGGGGTGAACGTGACCCGGCCCGCCGGTACCACCCCGCCCACCAGCTCCAGCAGCCGGCCCACCTCCGCCAGGCCCGCCTGCCCGCACGCGTTCCCGGTGAGGGCGGAGCGCACCCGCTGCACCGAGTCCTCGGCGACCAGGTCTTCCACGAGCGGTTTGGCCGCCGCGGCGGACAGCCCCCGCTCCTCCAGCTCACGGACGACCTCGTCGGGGGAGAGTTTGTCCAGCTTGTCCAGGGTGATCAGCACCCGCCCGCCGATCTCGGCGGGGACTTCGTAGCAGTCGAGCAGACCGGTGAGCACCTTGCGCGAGTTGATCAGAAAACGGAAGCCCGGCACCCCCAGCGCCGTGAGCGCGGCGTCGACCGCGCAGAGCACCTCGGCGTCGGCCGGGAGCGCGCCGGAGCCGACGATGTCCACGTCGCACTGGACGAACTCCCGGAACCGTCCCCGGCCCGGCCGGTCCGCCCGCCACACCGGCCCGATCGCGTACCGCTTGTACGGCATGGGCAGTCGCCCGCCGTACCCGCCCATGACCCGGGCCAGCGGCACCGTCAGGTCGTAGCGAAGGGCCAGGTCGGCCTCTCCCGTGGCCTCGTGTTCCCCCCGGCGCAGGATCTTGAAGATGAGTTTGTCGCCCTCATCCCCGTACTTCCCGGTCAGAACCTCCAGGCGCTCAAAGGCCGGTGTCTGCAACGGGTCGAACCCATAGCTGTCGAAGACACCCCGGACCACCGCGAAGGCCGACTCCCGCCGCCGGTGCTCGGCGGCCAGGAAGTCACGGGTACCCGACGGCGGCTCCAAGGATTGCCCAGACCAGGACATTCTCGCCTCCCCGAATGATCAGCAATGTGACCTAGTGTAATCACATGGTCACCCGTGATCGGGTTCGTTAGAGGTTGAGCAGGAGCCTGAGATCGGTGCGGAGGGCTTCCAGGTCGGTGGCGGCTTCCGCCCGGGCGGCTTGGACGGTGGTGGTGACGGGGACGACGACTTCCAGGTAGGCCTTGAGTTTGGGTTCGGTGCCTGAGGGGCGTACGACGACGCGGGCGCCGCCGCTCAGGTGGTAGCGAAGGCCTTCGGTGGGGGCGAGGCCGGCCACTCCCGCGGTGAGGTCGTCGACGGATTCGACGGTGCGGTTCCCCAGCCGGGCCGGGGGACGCGCGCGGAGCCGGGCCATCGCCTCGGTGATGAGGCCGAGGTCGGCGACGCGGACGGACAGGGGCGCGGTGGCGTGGAGTCCGTACCGTTCGGCCTGGTCGTCGAGGAGGTCGAGGAGGGTCTTCCCGTGGGCTTTGGCTTCGGCGGCGAGGGCGGCGACGGTGAGCGCGGCGCCGATGCCGTCTTTGTCGTGGACGGGCAGCCCGGTGTCGGAGCCGACGCTGTAGCCGAGGGCTTCCTCGTATCCGAAGACGAGCCGGGTGTTCCCGGGCGCCGACTTCATGATCCATTTAAAGCCGGTGAGCGAGAGGGCGTGGCGGACGCCGTACGACTCGGCGATCTTGGCGAGGAGGGTGGAGGAGACGATCGTGGTGGCCACGGATCGGCCGTCTCCGCAGGTGTTCGCGAGGACGTATTCGGCGATGAGCCCGCCGACCTCGTCCCCGGTGAGCATCCTGGATCCCACCGCGACGGCGCAGCGGTCCGCGTCGGGGTCGTTGGCGATCACCAGGTCGGCGCCGGTCCGCCGGCCTAGGGCGAGCGCGAGGTCCATCGCGCCGGGTTCCTCGGGGTTGGGGAACGACACGGTGGGAAAGTCCGGGTCGGGCAGGGCTTGGGCGGGTACGACCTCAGGCTCGGCGAATCCCGCTCGGACCAGCGCGGAGACCAGGGTGGCACCTCCCACGCCGTGCAGCGGCGTGTAGGCGATCCGGAGCGCGCGGGCCGAACCGGTCGGCAGCGTGGCGAGGGCGGCGAGGTAGGCTTCGGCGATCTCGTCGCCGAGCACGGTCCACCCCTCGCCGCGGGGCAGCGCGTCCACGGCGCCGACGGCGTCGATGGCGGCGGAGATCTCGGCGTCGATCGGTGGGACGATCTGCGCCCCGTCCCGCCAGTACACCTTGTAGCCGTTGTCCTGCGGCGGGTTGTGGGAGGCGGTCACCATGACGCCCGCGTCGGCGCGCAGGTGCCGTACGGCGAACGCGAGGACCGGCGTGGGCAGCGGGCCCGGCAGGACGGAGGCGCGCAGGCCCGCCCCGGTGAGGATCGCCGCGGTGTCGTGGGCGAAGACGTCGGAGTTGTGCCGGGCGTCGTACCCGATGACGACGTGCGCGCCGGGTCCGAGGACCGCGCTGAGCCCGGAGGCCGCGCGCATGACGGTGACCCGGTTCATCCGGTTCGGCCCCGGGCCGAGTTCGCCGCGCAGTCCCGCCGTACCGAATTCCAGTTTGGCGCCGAACCGGTCGGCGAGGGCGGCCTCGTCGTCCAGGAGGGCGGCCAGTTCGGCGCGGGTAGCCGGGTCGGGGTCCTGGGCGATCCACTTCCGCGCGGCCGCCGCCAGGTTCGCCGAGGTCATCGTTTCCTCAGATCCGGTCGATCACCTTGGCGAGCAGATGGCCCATCCGCTCGGCGGTGGCGGCGCCCACGGCGAGGACCTCCTCGTGGTTGAGCGGCTCGCCGGCCAGCCCCGCACCGTAGTTGGTCACCATGGAGAGCCCGAGGATCTCGGCTCCGGCCTCCCGGGCGGCGATCGCCTCCAGCACGGTGGACATGCCGACCAGATCCGCACCGATCGTACGGAACATCCGGATCTCGGCGGGGGTCTCGTAGGTCGGGCCGCGCAGTGCCAGGTAGACGCCCTCGGTCAGGCCGGGGTCGACCTCCAGGGCCAGTTTCCGCAGGCGGGGTGTGTAGACGTCGGTGAGGTCGATGAACGTGGCCCCGACGATCGGCGTCTGCCCGGTCATGTTGATGTGATCGCTGATCAGGATCGGCTCGCCCACCCGCTGCGTCTCCGGGCGGAGTCCCCCGGCGGCGTTGGTCAGCACGACGGTGCGCACACCGGCCGCGGCGGCGGTGCGGACGTTGTGCACGACGGGGTCGACACCCCGGCCCTCGTACAGGTGGGTGCGCCCCAGGAAGATTAAAACGTTCTTGCCCGAGGCGGTGACCGTCGCACGGACCCGCCCGGCGTGCCCGGCGACCGCGGGCGGCGCGAATCCGGGCAGTTCGGTGACCGCCATCTCCGCGGCGACCTCGCCGATCGCGTCGGCGGCGGGTAGCCAGCCCGACCCCATGACCAGGGCGACGTCGAAGGAGTCGACGCCGGCGCGCTCTCTCAATGAGTTCGCCGCAGCCCCGGCGAGTTCGTATGCGTTCACGATAGGGGAGCGTACCCGGGAGCGGCGGATCAGTCGCCGATGGACTTACACGGACGACTCCGCAGATCCTTCACGTAGTCGTCGGGCGCGCCCGCCCGCTCGGCCGCGTCGGCGAGGATCCCGAGGTAGCGCGCCGAGGGCAGCCCGCCCTCGTAGGCGTCGACCACGTACATCCAGGCGAGGACCTCGCCGTCCAGGGTCTGCACGCGCAGCCGTACCTTGTGGTAGATCCCCAGGTGGGCGCCTTCCCATTGATCCAGGGACGACTCATCCCATTCGGGGACGTCGTAGAGCACCACAAACACATGTTCGAGTGCGTCTTCGACGATCGTGGCGAGCGCGCCGTCCCAGCCGACGTCCTCCCCGGCGAAGGTCAGACGCCAGCCCGGCAACCAGCCCGAGCCGCGCATGGGCGAGTGAGGGGCCCGCTGAGCCATTTGCTTGGGGTCCATGTTGCTGCCGTAAGCGGCGTAGACAGGCACGACACACAAGGGTAGACCAGTGAGGACCAGAAGGGTGCCGCGGTGCGGGAGAATAGAGTATGTGACGAGTATTGTGATCGTTGGCGGCGGACCAGGCGGCTATGAAGCGGCGCTGGTAGCCGCCCAATTGGGAGCACAAGTCACGGTTGTCGAGCAAGACGGTCCCGGTGGAGCGTGTGTGCTCACCGACTGCGTGCCGTCCAAGACAATGATCGCGACCAGTGTGCGCAAGCAGGCCCTGATGGACGCCGCCTCGCTCGGTGTGCGCTTCGACGGCGGCGCCGACGGTGAGGTCGGCGGGGTCCACGTCGACCTTCCCCTGGTCAATCAGCGGGTCAAGGAGCTCGCCCAGGCGCAGTCCGCCGACATCGCGGCGCGGCTGGTGGCCGAGGGCGTCGAGGTGGTGCGGGGGACCGGCAGGCTTCGCGACCACCGGACGGTGGAGGTCGGGGATCGGGTCGTCGAGGCGGACACCGTGATCCTGGCCACCGGCGCCACACCGCGGATCCTGCCCGGCGCGGAGCCCGACGGGGAGCGCATTCTCACCTGGCGTCAGCTCTACGACCTGGACGAGCTGCCGGAACGGCTGATCGTGGTCGGGTCGGGGGTGACCGGCGCGGAGTTCGCGGGCGCCTACCAGTCCTGCGGTTCGCAGGTCACCCTGGTCTCCTCGCGGGACCGGATGATGCCCAACGAGGACGCCGACGCCGCGGAGGTGCTGGAGGAGGTCTACCGGCGCCGTGGGATGGACGTCATGGGACGTTCCCGTGCGCAGTACGTCAAACGCACCGGCGACGGCGTGGTGGTGACCCTGGAGGACGGGCGGACCGCCGAGGGCACCCACTGCCTGATGACCGTCGGGATGATCCCCAACACGCGGGGGATCGGCCTGGAGGAGGCCGGGGTCCGGCTGGACCGGAACGGCTTCATCGAGGTGGACAAGGTGTCCAGGACGTCGGCCCCCGGGGTCTACGCGGCCGGGGACTGCACCGGGATTCTCATGCTCGCCTCGGTCGCCGCCATGCAGGGCCGGATCGCCGTCTGGCACACGCTCGGCGAGGCGGTGCAGCCCCTCCGGCTGGGCACGGTGGCCTCGGCGATCTTCACCGACCCCGAGATCGCGACGGTGGGGGTCAGCCACCGCCAGATCGAGTCCGGCGAGGTCGAGGCGAACGTGGTGAAACTGCCGCTCGGCACCAACGCGCGGGCCAAGATGCAGGCGTTCGACGACGGGTTCATCAAGCTGTTCTGCCGTCCGCACACCGGGATCATCCTGGGCGGGGTCGTGGTCGCGCCGCGGGCCTCGGAGCTGATCCTCGGCGTCTCGGTCGCGGTGCAGCAGCGGCTCACCGTGGATCAGATCGCGCACACGTTCGCGGTCTACCCGTCGCTCTCCGGTTCGATCACCGAGGCGGCGCGCCGGCTCATGCAGCCGATCACGACGATTTGAACCGCACCCTTTCCAGCGCGTACCGGGCGTGCTGTACGGCTTCCGCGGCCACGGCGAGGTCCCCTGAGTCCATGGCGCTCCTGGCGGCGGTGTAGGCGTCCACGGCGTACCGGTAGTCCTCGTCGTCACCGAACCGGAACCGCACGTCGAAATCGAGGGTGTCGATCTCTTCGCCCAGCTGGACGAGGTCGGCCGCGACCAGCTGCCGTTTGCGGTCGGCGACCGAGCGCCGGCGCCGGTACCCCGCCCAGGTGAGCAGGACCACCCCGAGTACGGCCGCCGCCACGATCACCAGCAGGACCCCGGTCGGCCGCTCCTTGCGCCCCACCGCGGACTCTTCGGCCGCGACCGGCTTTCCGGTGTCCTCCGGGTCAGGCTCGGGCTCGTCGGGGACGGGCGGCTCCTCCCCGTCCACTCCCTTGCTCCCGGTGAAGTCGGCGTCCTGGGCCTGGATGAGGCTCGCCCCGGTGAGGTCGGCGCCGGTGAACCCCGCCCCCTTCAGCTTCGCCTGGGTGAGGTCGGCCCCGGTCAGGTTCGCATCGGTGAAGACGGCGTTGAGCAGGGTGCCCTGGCTCAGATCGGTCCGGGTGAGGGTCGCCCGGGTGAAGTCGGCCCGGCGGGCGTCGACCTGGCCGAGTTCGGCGTCGTGCAGGGTGGCGCCGACCAGCTTGGCGTCGTCGAGTTCGGCCTGGGTGACCGTGGCGCGGGTCAGGTCGGCCCCGCTCAGGTCGGCGTGCTCCAGCTTGGCTTGGAGGAGGTCGGCGTCACTGAGGTCGGCACCCCGGAAGTCGGCGTAGTTGAGCTGGGCCTGACCCATCTCGACCTCTTTGAGCGAGGCGTCCTTGAACACGGCCCGCTCCAGGCGGTACTGGCTGAGGTCGACCCCGTCGAGTTTCGCTCCCGTGAAGTTCGCGCAGCTCAGGTCCCGTGGGAGGTTCTCCACCCGGGTGAGGTTGCGGCCACGGTAGTCGGGTCCGCTGCCGGATTTGCACGCCGCCTGGGCGGGGGCGAGCCAGAGGGGGATCGCCGAGATCGCGGTGACGATGCTCAGCATGAGGGCCGACCGGAGACGCATGACTGAATCTTCTCGGTTGCCACCTGGGCGCACGCAAGGGTTTTCGGGGAATGACCGGCTTGGGGTGAGAAGTCTCACCGATCCCACCCCACCCGTCCGTCACTCGTCGTCGGAGCCCGCGGTCGCGGTGAGCGCGTAGCGGGCGGGTGCGCCGTACGGGGGGCGTCCGCCGGGGGCGACCCGGAGCTGCGCGGGCGCCGGTCCGACGCGGGGCGCGGCGTCGTCCGGATCGAGGTCGGGGATGATCCCGTCGGTCAGCAGCCGTGCCACCATCTCGGAGAGGGTGCCGGTGGCCCCGTCCCGGCGCATCAGGTCGATCAGGGAGTCCCGGACCGAGCAGAGTCGCCGGGTCGCCTCGGCGTGCATCTCGGTGAGCTGCTCCAGGCGCCTGGTCGCGTCGTCATTGATCACTTTCGCACGGTGCTCGGCCTCCGCGAGGATCCGGTCGGCGATTCCCCGAGCGCTGGTCAGAATCTGTTCCGCCTGCTCCCGTGAGACGGAGTTGACCTGCTCGGATTCCAGCCGCGCTCGCTCAACCACCTCCTCCGCCTGCTCCTGGGCGGCGCTGAGCATGTGGTCGGACTGCTTGCGGGCGCCGGCCAGCAGCCGCTCCACCTCCTCGGCCGTGTCGGCCTTGCGCTGCCTGGCCTCCTCCTCGGCGAGGTTCCAGATTTCCGACAAGCGCTTGCTGAGCTGCTCGTGGGGGGATCTGCCGGCGGTGCGGGCCGCGTTCAGCCGGTTCTGCATCGCCTCGGTGGCCTGGAGCGCCGTGGAGAGCCGCTCTTTCAGCGTGCATATCTCCCGCGTCGTCCGGATGATGTACTCGTCGACCTGTGGGCGGCTGTAGCCGCGGAGCTGGACTTCGAAGGCCGGGGCATCGCTCTCCGGCGTCAGGGGCGGTTCTGGTTCGGCCATGTCCGGCAACCTAACGGCGCCGGGGACGGGCCTCGGTCGGCAATACCCAGACGGAACGGCTTCTTGGCGGTTTGATGGGGTGTCGATCCCGGGCCGGAAACGGGTACGGCCCTCAGGCGCGAAACCGCCTGAGGGCCGTACGGCGCTTGTCGTGACTTAGAAGTCGCCGCCGAAGTCGAAGCCTCCGCCGAAGTCCCCTCCGCCGAAGTCGCCGCCTCCGCCGCCGAGGTCTCCTCCGCCACCGGCGTCACCGCCGCCGTAGCCTCCGTAGCCCCAGCCGCCCGACATGGCGCTGCCGAGGAGCGTGCCGACGAGCATCATGCTCATGAGGTCGCCGGCGCCGCCGTAGTAGCCGTAGGCGTAGGGCTGGTAGGCCGGACCGGCGTTCCAGTACGGCACCCGCTTGCCGTCGACCATGACCTCGCGCATCTGCGGGTCGTAGCCCTGCTCGATGGCGACCGAGTCGGCCGCACAGGCGGGCACGTCGCGCGGGGTGCCGCCGGGCGGGGCCCAGCGGACGTCGCGCACGGACGGGCCGTGCTGCGGGTTGAAGAAGCAGGGGACCCGCCGCTCGGGCAGCGGCTCCCGGTTGACGCGGGCCTTCACGCAGGCGAGGGCGTATCGGCCCTCCTCCAGCGCGCCGGTGACGCCGCGGAACTCGTCGGGGCGCTTGACCTTGACGAGCTCGGACTTGGCCCGCTCGTAGGAGTCGAGCGCCTTCTGCCAGTCGTCCAGGGTCTCGTGCCGGTTCTCCAGCATCTTCACGTCGAGGTCGAGGGCGGTGATCTCCTCGCCCAGCTTGGTGACGTCCTCGTCGACCGTCTGCTTCACCGCGGCGAGTTCCCGGGCCTCGCGCCGCTCGGTGTCCTTGCGCTTCTTGCGGGAGTAGGCGAAGAAGCCGAGCCCGCCGACGAGTCCGATGACCAGCAGGCTGACCAGGGCGCCGACTCCGGAGCCGGAGGAGGACGAGCCGGTCCCGGTGCTGACCCGGCCGCCTTCGGCGCGGACGTTCACCATGTCGACGAAGTCCTTCATCCCGGCGACCACGTCGGAGTTGGCGCTGGTGGCCTGGCGGGCCAGGCGGCCGGCCTCACCGGGGCGCAGGCTGCTGGAGCTGGCGAACAGGGTGTTGCCGTCCAGTACGGCGACCGCGAACTTGGTCTTTCCCTGGTCGCGCATCCCCAGGCCGAGCGTGCGGAGGAAATTCTCCGCGTTCGCGCCGGTCACCGTGTTGTCGGGGAGCGCGGCGACGTAGATCGGGTACTTGGAGTCCCGCAGGGAGCTTCGGATTTCGTTCGCCTGGGACGAGCTCAGCGCGGAGCCGGACTCGACGTAGAGCGGGTCGCTCTTCCAGGCCGAAAGGATCGTCTCGGGGTTGGGTACCGCGGCGTGGGCGGCGGGCGCCACCATGAGCGCCATCAGGAACACGGCGACGAGTCCGGTGGAAAGGGCGGCGATCCGCCCGGTGACGCGTCGGACACGGCGGATTTCACTCACGTCAAAAGCCTCCTTCGCCCTTGGAGACGAACGGCGTTACGGAAACGTTCCCGTCACAGGGAAAGTATTCCCTGGTCATCCACCGGTCTTCCCCCTCCGGCACCGGGCTCGCGCTCGCGGGCCCGCCCTTAGGAGCCTATGCGCCCCGCCGGTGTGGCGCTCGTCACGACGGGGCTTGACCGTGTCCTCAGACGTCCTTGATCTCGCAGATGGCGGTCCCACCGGAGACGATCTGCCCGACCTGGACGGTCAGGTTGCGGACGGTGCCGGCTTTGTGGGCGGCGAGCCGCTGCTCCATCTTCATGGCTTCCAGGACGACGACCGTGTCGCCGGGCGCGACCGTCGTCCCGTCCTCCGCGACGACCTTGACGATGGTGCCCTGCATCGGGGTGACCAGGGCGTCTCCGCCCAGGGCACTCGCCTGGTCCTTCTTCGCACCCCGCTTGGGCGCGGCGGCGGCGACTCCGCCCCGGCCGGCCCCCGCGGTCCCCAGCCCGGCGGGGAGCACGACCTCCAGCCGCTTCCCGCCGACCTCGACGACGACCCGCTCCCGCTCGGCCGGCGGGGCCGTTTCGGCGGCGACACCGGCGAAGGGGGGAATCCGGTTGTCGAACTCGGTCTCGATCCACCGGGTGTGGACGGTGAACGGCTCGCCGGTGAACGCGGGGTCCTCCAGCACCGCCCGGTGGAACGGAATCACCGTCGGCATGCCTTCGACCTCGAACTCGGCGAGGGCCCGGCGCGCCCGGCGCAGCGCCTCGTCCCGGGTGCGCCCGGTGACGATCAGTTTGGCGATCAGGGAGTCGAACGACTGGGGCACGGTCATGCCCGTCTCGTAACCCGAGTCCAGCCGCACCCCCGGCCCCGACGGCGGCCGCCAGGCCGAGAGCGTCCCCGGGGCGGGCATGAAGTCGAGCCCCGGGTCCTCGGCGTTGATCCGGAACTCGACGGAGTGGCCGCGCAGCGGCGGGTCGTCGTAGCCCAGCGGCTCGCCCTCGGCGATGCGGAACATCTCCCGTACCAGGTCGATGCCGGAGACCTCCTCGGTGACCGGGTGCTCCACCTGGAGCCGGGTGTTGACCTCCAGGAAGGAGATCACCCCGTCCTGGCCGACCAGGAACTCGCAGGTCCCGGCGCCCACGTACCCGGCCTCCCGCAGGATCGCCTTGGAACTGGAGGTGAGCAGGGCGAGCTGCTCGCCGGTGAGGAACGGCGCCGGGGCCTCCTCCACCAGCTTCTGGTGCCGGCGCTGCAGCGAGCAGTCCCGGGTGCTGACCACCACGACGTTGCCGTGGGTGTCGGCCAGGCATTGGGTCTCCACGTGGCGCGGACGGTCGAGGTAGCGCTCGACGAAGCACTCACCCCGGCCGAAGGCCGCCACCGCCTCGCGCACCGCCGACTCGTACAGGTCGGGGATCTCGGCCAGGTCGCGGGCGACCTTCATACCGCGCCCGCCGCCGCCGTACGCCGCCTTGATCGCGATGGGCAGGCCGTGCTCCCGGGCGAAGGCCACGACCTCCGCCACGCCCGAGACGGGGTCGGGGGTGCCGGGGACGAGCGGCGCGCCGACCCGCTGGGCGATGTGCCGTGCCTGGACCTTGTCCCCCAGCGCGTCGATCGCCTCGGGGGGAGGACCGATCCAGATCAGGCCCGCGTCCAGGACCGCGCGGGCGAAGTCCGCGTTCTCCGCCAGGAAGCCGTACCCGGGGTGCACCGCGTCGGCCCCGCTCGTCTGCGCGATCTTCAGCAGTTTGTCGACGTCGAGATAGGTTTCCGCCGGCGTCTGCCCGACCAGCGCGTACGCCTCGTCGGCGACACGGACGTGGAGGGCGTCGAGGTCTTGATCCGCGTAGACGGCGACACCGAGCAGGCCGGCGTCCCGACAGGCGCGGGCGATCCGTACGGCGATCTCACCACGGTTGGCGATCAGGACCTTCTGCACGAGTACCTCATCCTCCCTGGTGCCGTCGACCGCGGTGGTTGCCCGACGCGGTCTGTGAGGAGTTTAGGCCGCCCCCTTCGGCGGAACTTGGGCGCCCTCCGATTCCCGGGGCCGCCCGTCCGGCGTGCCCGGACCACGGTTTCCGGCCGGGCGCACGCCGGTCCGCCGGTGTTTTCGGCCGGCGAAATACGATCACGGATCGGATCCCCTTCGGTACTCGACGCCTGACGCGCCGGGACCGGCCGATTGGCGGATTGCGGGGATTGACCGCGTCTCATGACCGCACTTTATCCGCCGGATATGGCGCTTGAAATCTTCTGCAGAGCTCGAATGAATTTCACGGTTAATGCAGGCGATGGTTATGGATTCCTGTTTGCCTGCGTGGATTCACGTTATGGTGTGGGCCGAGTGCCCATCGAGACCGAGAGAAGGAGACCGCCATGGCGGATGGTTTTGTCGGCGGCGACCTCGCGGAGATGCAAAACATGTCCGCGCAGTTCAAGCAGCAGGCGGACCAGATCAGGCAGGTGATGGCCGCTCTCGACCGTGAGGCGGCGAAGATCGGTGTCGCGTGGAAGGGGGATCGCGCGAACCGCTTCAGAGACTCCTGGCAGAACTACCGCACCGCGTTCCAGCGGATGTCGGAGGAGATCGACGAGGCGGCGCGGTTCGTGAGCGCTTCCCGGGGGGACATCGACGCGTCCACGCGATAGCAGGCGTGACGGGCCGGGCGACACAAGCCGTGTCGTCCGGCCTTGCCGTGTCTCACGACTCCGGGAGCGCGGCCTGGACCGGGGTGACGGCGCCGACCCGGACGAGCAGGCCGCGTCCGGTGGGGCCTCCGGTGGCGCCCCGCGGCAGGCGGACGTTGAACAGGTCCCCGTCGGCCGGGTTCTGCACCGACAGGATCAACCCGGTCCGCGACTTGCGGGCCTGGGCGACGAACCCCCGGTACGCCTGCCCCAGGTCCCCCGTGGTCCCCGCGAGGATCAGGCCGTGCGGGGCGTCCCGGCCGGAGGCGAGCACGCCCTCCAGGGCGGCGCCGAGCGGGGAGTCCGCCGAGATCAGTTCGGCGTCGTCGACCAGCACCACGTAGCGGTCGAGCCCGGCGAGGAGGTCGGTCAGCCGGGCCGCCGGCGCGTCGCCGTCCAGGACTCCGAGGATCCCGGGCAGGTCGCGGAGCGGGGTACGGCGGGGCGCAACCACCGCGACCGGGGTGCCCTGGGAGAGCAGGGACCGCGCGGCGGTGAGCAGCGTCGAGGACCGGCCCGACCTGGGCGGGCCCGCGACGACGGCGCCGGGGCCCTGGGTGAGCAGGTCGACCCCGCACGGCGTGAGCTCGTCACCGCCCGCGCCGAGCAGCGCCCACAGATACGACGGGGGCTTGAACCCCGGGGCGAGCGCGAGGGCTTCGGGCGCGGTCAGCCGCAGCGGCAGCGCGTCGACCCGGAGCGGGCGCACCGCCGTGGGGAACCGCCGCGCGGACTCCCGGGCGAGCCTCTGGAGCGCGGAGACCTGGGCGGGGCCGGAGGAGTCGGGGTCGAGCAGGGCGATCTGGCATTCGGAGCCGCCGGGGATGAGCGCCCGTCCGGGGTTCCAGGGACTCGGCAGGCTGGAGCTCGGGATCCCGGCGAGCCCGGCGTCGACCGGGTCGGCGAGCCGGAGGATGAGCCGGTCGTCGAAGACGGTGGAGATCTGGCCGAGCAGCCCGGACCGGTCGGCGGTGACGGCGGCGCGCAGGCCGACGGCGGCGCCCTCCCGCAGCAGTTGGAGCATCGCTTCGATCAGGCGTCCGTAGTCGTAGTTCTCGAATGCGGCGACGAACCCCTCCCACCGGTCGAGCATGAGGACGAGCCACGGGAGGCGAAGCCCGGCCCGCCGGGCCTCGGCGAGTGAGGCGTACCCGTGCTCGGCGAGGAGCTGCTGGCGTCTGCCCACCTCGTCCCGGAGCCGGGTGAGCAGGCGTTCCACCCGGTCGACCTGGTCGCGGGTGACGACGGCGCCGCAGTGCGGGAGCGCCAGGAGGGGGAGCATGGCCCCCGAGCCGCAGTCGATCACGTGGATGTGGACGTCGTCGGGGGACGCGTTCGCCGCGATCGATCCGGCCAGGGTCCGCAGCGCGGTGGTCCGCCCGCTGCGGGCGGCCCCGGCGATCATCGTGTGCCCGCCGTGCACCGGGTCCAGGACGAGGGGGCTGCGGGTCTGGGCGGCGGGGAGGTCGATGAGCCCGTACGGCAACGGGGGCACCTCTCCCTCGCGGGGCTCCGCGGCGGGCAGGTCGATCCGCTCGGCCAGCGGCGGCAGCCACGGGCTGGGCTGTTCGCCGATTCCCAGCAGTGCGGCGGCTTCGCGGACGGCGTCCACCAGGACGGACAGGTCGGTCTCGGCCATCTCCTCCTCGGGCGCCGTGGCGGCGGGGAGCGGGCGGCCGAGCTCGGACCAGCCGACGGGGACGACCCGGGGCCCGGCGACGGGCCGGTCCGCGGAGGGCCTGCGCCCGCCGATCCGAGCGGTCTGTACGGCCACAGGCGCGTTCATCCCGGTCCGTACGTAGCAGCGCCCCGGCGTGGACCGGGGGATGTGCGCGGCGTCCGGCCGGTCGATGACGTCGGAGGACTCCGTGTTGTCGGTGACCCGGAGCGCGATCCGCAGCGAGGTGTTGGCCTGGATGTCGGCCGTGACCACCCCGGCCGGCCGCTGGGTGGCCAGGATGAGGTGGACGCCGAGGGAGCGCCCGCGCCTGGCGATGTCGACGAGCCCGGTGACGAAGTCGGGCAGCTCGCTCACGAGCGCCGCGAACTCGTCGATGATGAGGATCAGCCGGGGGAGGGGCCGCCCTCGGCGTCTGCGGGGATGGGAGCGGTGGTAGTCCTCGATGTCCTTGGCGTCGGCCTCCAGCAGGAGGCGTTCCCGCCGGCGCAGTTCGGCGGCGAGCGATTCCAGCGCCCGCTCGGTGAGCCGGCCGTCGAGGTCGCTCACCATGCCCACGGTGTGCGGGAGCCGCGCGCAGTCCTTGAACGCGGACCCGCCCTTGTAGTCGATCAGCACGAAGGTCATCTCGTCGGGGCGGTTGGCGACCGCGAGCGAGGAGACGAGCGTCTGCAGCAGCTCCGACTTGCCCGCGCCCGTGGTGCCGGCGATCAGGGCGTGCGGGCCGTCCAGCCGCAGGTCCACCGAGTACGGGCCTTCGGCGGACACCCCGATCGGCGCCCGGGTCGTCCGGCCGCCGTCGCGCCACAGCTCGCCGACGGCGCGTCCGGTGGGGACGGGCAACTCGATCAGCTCCAGCAGCCGGGCCGCGTCGGGGAGGAGCGCGTCGGCGTCGTCCCGGCTCACGTCCCTGATCGGGGCGAGCGCCCGGGCCGTCCGGTCGCACCACGCCACGCTCACCTGGTCGGCGAGGATCTCTCCGACCAGGTCCATCTCGCCGCCGAGGAGCCGTACGGTCCCCGACGGGTCCATCCTGGCGACGCACCCGCACTCCTCGGGCAGCAGCCGCTGCTCGTCGTCGATCGCGATCGTGTGGATCCCGGCGGGCGGCCCCTGGCGGAGCACCTGCGGCATGCCGGGCAGGGCGCGCAGGGCCTGCGCCCCGTCCAGCACGACCAGGACGTGGTGGAGCTTCTCGTCGTAGGAGGCGAACCCGTTCCCCGGTTCGCCGGAGCCGAAGCGGGGGAAGACCGGCGGGGTGTCGTCGTCGGTCTCGTTGATTCTCGCGATGAGCTCGGTGACCCGCTTGGCCGCGGACTCGGAGTCGGAACCGATCAAGGCGACGCACTCCTGGCCGTCGCGCGGCGCGGTGTGCGGCAGCCAGCGGGTCCAGCCCCACTGCTCGGCGGCGTCCGGGTGGGCGGAGATCACCACGATCGACAGGTCGCGCGGGCTGTGCAGGGCGGCGGCCTGCCCGACGAGCCAGCGGGCCAGCCCCCGGGCGAGGGGCCGCGGCCCGGTGAGGCCGACGACCCCGAGGCGCCGCAGGGGCAGCGTCACCGGCACGGCGTAGGACATCGGCGGATCGGGGAGCGGCGAGTCCCCGGGCGCGCCCCGCTCGGCGATCAGATCCAGTTCGGCGGGGAGGTCGGCGAGCCCGACGCGGAGCTCCAGGGCGTCGCCGTCGTGGCCTCGGCGCTCCCAGAGCCGCCGCCGCGGCCCGGTGGCGGTGAGCAGGATCTCGGCGGCGTCGGGGGCGGCCGCGCGCCGCTCGGCCTGGTCGGCGACCCGGGCGCGCTCCAGTTCCTCGGTGAAGCGCGCCTTGCGCCTGCGGTACTCCTTCATCGCCTGCCGATGCTGTTTGCGCCCGTGCCGGCGGTCGCTCCACCACTGGCCGATCATGATGACCGGCGTCATGAGGGCGAAGAGCAGGAAGTACCAGGTCTGCAGGGCCACGGCGAGGCCGACGCCGAGGAGCGCGGGGAGGAACGCGGCGAGCAGCTGCAGCCGCATGCCCTCGGTCCGTCTGGGCTCGATCGGGACGTCCAGCCGGCGCCGCCGTTCGGCGGGGCGGAGCCGGGGCGGCCGGTTGTAGGCGAGCCCGCCGCCCGCGAGCCGGTTCAGGAACGCGTCCGGCTGTTCGTGGGGTCGCAGGGTGAACACCGAGGTGCCGGCGGTGAGCACCCCGCCCTCCGGCCAGGGGACCGATCCGTGCACCGGTTGCCCGTCGAGGGCGGCGAGCCCGGCGGATTCGATCACGACGCCGTCGGGCCGGACCCGGACGACGGCGGTCTCGTCGGGGAGCATCGGGTCGGGTACCCGTACGGCGCATCGCCCGGCGGAGCCGAGGGTGTGGGCGCCGAAGCCGATCCGGTGGACGGCGCCCGCGGCGGGGCCGCCGATCAGGCGGATCTCCATGATCCCGCTCGGCTCCGCCCGGAGGGTGGCCGGGGCCCGGTCCTCGTCCAGGCCGACCACGTCGCCGTCGTGCAGGACGTCCAGGACGTGGACGGCCGGGCTGAGCACGGCGCCCTCGTACCAGAGCCGGGGCGGCGGTTCGGCCCGGTCCCGCCCCAGGCCGTACGGCGCGCGGGTGCGGGGGAGCCGGACCACGTTGGCGGGCCGTTCCTCGGCGACGCCCCCGAGGGCCGTGGCGAGGTCGGCCACCGTGGTCGCGTCGTCGCCCTCGACCAGCACTTCGCGCGAGCCCTCGGTGGTGAGCACGGTGAGCCCGATCCGCATGGCGATTCCTTTGTCCGCTCCTCATCCGGCCTTGGCCGAGGTGTCGATCCAGGGTAGGCCGCAGATCGCGTTTCCAGCGCGAAATCCGCGGCCCTGACTTCACTCGTCGACCAGGACGGGGAATTGGCCACGGGCCCGCGTGGGATTGGGGAGGATGGCGCAGGGTATCCGTATGGTAAGCATCGGCTTGGTTTACGTTGACGGATGTCCGTCGGGCGCACCAGCATGGTTCCCCGTCCCCTGTTCAGCACAGAGCGCCATATAACCCACACAATTCGGTAAATCTGCCAAATCGACCATATTGCACCCCCTGAAATAGCCCCCGACCTGGAAGTCGCCACTGTATGAGGACCAGCGAGCAGTCCGTCCGCGACGGCCGTACTGACGCGAAGGCCACCAGATCCGGGCTTTCCGGTCCGGCCTCGCGAAAGCTGCCCGTAGCCCCGCGGGAGCGCAAACCCGCCCTCGCCGCCCTCGCCGTACTCCTCATCCTGGGCGGCGCCCTCGCCACCACCCTCCTGGTGCTGCGGAGCGGAGACCGGGTCTCCGCCATCAAGATCGTCTCTGACGTCGGCGCGGGACAGCCCGTCACCGCCGAGGCGATGGCCGAGGTCCAGGTGGCCGACACCGGTCTGGACTACGTCGCCTGGCGGTACCGCGACCAGGTCACCGGCTACTACGCCGCGGTGCCCCTGCTCGCCGGCACCCTGCTCACCGAGGCGATGGTGACCAAGTCCAGCGAGCTCGGCCCCGGCAAGGCCGTCGTCGGGCTCGCGCTCAAGGCGGGGCAGGCGCCCGCCGGGATCCGCAGCGGCGACCGGGTCCAGGTGGTGCACGTGCCCGGCACCGGCAAGGGCGAACCCCGGGTGCTCGCCCCGAACGCGCTGGTCCACTGGGCGGGGGAGAACCGCCGGGGGGCCACCGGCGGCGGGACCGTGCACATCTCGGTCGTCGTCCCGGCCACGATCTCCCCGGCGCTCGCCGCGTACGCGGCCGGCGGGGAGATCGCCGTCGCCGAGCTTCCCGCGGGGTCCTGAGATGGCGTTGATCGCCATCGCGGCGGACAAGGGCGCCCCCGGGGTGACCACCGCGGCCACCGCCCTCGGCGCGGTCTGGCCCCGTACCGTCCTGCTCGCCGAGTGCGACCCCTCCGGCGGCGACCTCGCCTACCGGCTGCCGAACCTGAACGGCGGCGTGCTCAACCCCGCCAAGGGGCTGCTCAGCCTGGGTGCGGTCGCCCGCAAAGGTCTCAACCCAGGCCAGATCGCCGAACACACCCAGAAACTCGTCGGCGGCCTCGACGTCCTGGCCGGCCTCTCCCACGGGGAGCAGGCCGCCGGGCTGACCTGGCTCTGGGGGCCGCTCGGCCGGGCCTTCGCCGCGATGCCCGGCGCGGATGTGATCGCCGACTGCGGGCGGCTGGGCACCTGTCCCCAGATGAACGACCTGCTCGCCGAGGCGGCCATGGTGGTCCTGCTGGTCCGGCCCAGCCTGGACCAGGTGGCCCACCTCAGGGAGCGGCTCAGCCTGATCAAACACGGCCGGATCGGGGTGGTCGTCGTCGCCGACCCCCGCCACTACCGCGCCTCGATCGACGAGGTACGGCGGATCGTCGGCACCTCCGCCGAGGAGGTCGCCGTGCTCGGCGGGCTCGCCTACGACCCCAAGGGCGCCGAGCTGCTCAGCGGCGGCTGGGGCGGCAGGCTCGACCGCTCCCTGCTCATCAGGACCGCCCGTGAGCTGGCCGGTCGCCTGGTGACCAGGATCGCCGAACCGGCACCCCGTCCCGTCCGGCGCGGCGTCGGCGGCCGGACGTGAGCACCGACCACCTGCTCGTGAAGCGCTTCCGCCAGGACGTCGGGGACCGCCTGGCGCAGCAGCGCCGCCTCGATCAGGCGAGCGGCCTGCCTCCGATGACCGGCGAGGACGAACGGCAGTACGCCCGGGCCCTGATCTCGCGGGTGCTGGAGGAGCACGCCCGGGGGGAGATCGGCGCGGGCCGTACCCCACCCGACGCCAGGGAGGAGGAGGCGCTCGCCGCGGGCATTCACGCCGCGCTGTTCGGCGTCGGGCGGCTCCAGCCGCTCCTCGACGACGCCGACGTCGAGAACATCGACATCAACGGGGCGGATCGGGTGTTCGTCTCCTATGCCGACGGCCGGGAGGTCATGGAGGAGCCGGTCGCCGACTCCGACGAGGAGCTGGTCGAGCTCATCCAGATCCTGGCCGCCTACAGCGGCCTGTCCAGCCGCCCGTTCGACACCGCCAACCCCCAGCTCGACCTGCGGCTCCCCGACGGGTCTCGGCTGTCGGCGGTGATGGACGTGTGTGTACGGCCCAGCGTCTCCATCCGGCGCTCCCGTCTGGGCAAGGTGTTCGTCTCCGACCTGGTGGGCAACGGCACCCTCACCCCGGACCTGGCCCGGTTCCTCGCCGCGGCGGTGGCCGCCCGGAAGAACATCATGATCGCCGGATCCACCAACGCGGGCAAGACGACGCTGCTGCGGGCCCTGGCCAACGAGATCCCGCCGGTGGAACGCCTGATCACGGTGGAGCGGGCCCTGGAGCTCGGCCTCGACGCGTTCGCCGAACTCCACCCGAACGTGGTCGCGTTCGAGCAGCGCCTGCCCAACTCCGAGGGGCAGGGCGAGATCTCCATGGCGGAGCTGGTCCGGCGGAGCCTGCGGATGAACCCGTCCCGGGTCATCGTCGGCGAGGTGCTCGGCGACGAGATCGTCACGATGCTCAACGCGATGACCCAGGGCAACGACGGGTCGCTCTCCACGATCCACGCCAACTCCAGCATGGAGGTCTTCAACCGCATCGCCACCTACGCCCTGCAGTCCGAGGAGCGGCTGCCGATCGAGGCGACGCACATGCTCATCGCCGGTGCCATCGATTTCGTGGTCTTCGTGGAGAAGCACAACGACTACGCCCGCGGCGGACGGCTCCGGCGGTTCGTCTCCAGCGTGCGCGAGGTGAACGGCTGCGACGGGCGGGTCCTCTCCTCGGAGGTGTTCGCCCCCGGACCCGACGGGGTCGCCGCCCCCTACGCCCCGGTCGCCTGCGCCGAGGAACTCGCCCGATACGGGTGGTGGATGTGAACCCGCTCGCCACGCTCGCCGGGGCCGCCGTCGGCGGCGGGATCTTCCTGCTGGCCATGGCGATCCGCGGGCTTCCGGTACGGCCGGACGCGGCGGGCCGGGCGGCGCGGCGGCGGGCCCTGCTCCGCGCGCTGACCACCCGGTCCGCGCTCGCCGCCATCATCGGCTCCGCCGTGCTGGTCGTCACCCGCTGGCCGGTCGCCGCGGGCGGGGCGGTCCTGCTGGTCGTGGCCTGGCACGGGCTGGTCGGCGGCGCGGCCTCCGAGCGGGTGGCGATGCGCCGCCTGGAGGGGCTGGCCGCCTGGACCGAATCGCTGCGCGACACGATCGCCGGCGCGGCCGGGCTGGAGCAGGCCATTCCGGCGTCCATCCGGGCGGCGGCGCCCTCCCTCCAGCCGCATCTGCGCGTCCTGGTCGACCGCCTGCACACCCGGATGCCGATGCCCGACGCGCTGCGGCGCTTCGCCGACGACCTGGACGACCCTTCGGCCGACCTGGTGGTGGCGGCGCTGGTGCTCAACTCCCGGCTCCGCGGCCCCGGTCTGCGCGACGTGCTCTCCGCGCTCGCCGTCTCGGCCCGCGAGGAGCTCGACATGCGGCGCCGGGTGGAGGCCGAGCGGCGCTCCACCCGGCGGAGCGTGCAGATCGTGGTGGGGACCGCCCTGGCCTTCGCCGCTCTCCTGGTGCTCTTCAACCGGGATTACGTCGAGGTCTACGACTCCCCGCTCGGCCAGGCCGTCCTGGTCGTGGTGGCGGCCCTGTTCGGAGCGGGTTTCGCCTGGATGCGCAGGCTCGCCAGATTCGACAAGCCCGCCCGGCTGCTCGGCGGAGCCCCGGAAGGCGCCGACCAGCCCGCCTCGGCCGCCCCGGGCGAGGGGAGGCGGTTGTGACGCCGGAGCTGCTGGCGGGGGCCGTACTGGGCCTGGGGCTCTTCGTCCTGACCAGGTATCTGTTTCCGGCCCGTCCGGGACTGGCGGCGCGGCTGTCGGCCTTGGACGTGGTACGGCAGGAGCAGGACGATCCGCTGACCTCGGTGGACGACACCGGCCCCGTGCAGCGGTGGATCGGGGAGCGGCTCGCCCGCCTGTACGCGGCCAGGGGGTGGGAGGTCCGGTCGACCAGGGCCGACCTCGCGCTGATCGGCAAGTCCTTCGAGGGGTTCCTGGCCACCAAGGTCCTGCTCGCCGCCTCCGGGTTTCTCGCGTTCCCCCTGCTGGCCGGCTGGCTGGCGTTGATGGAGTGGGGTGTCTCGCTCCAGGTCCCGCTCTGGGCGGCGCTGGCCACGATGATCGTCTTCTTCTTCCTGCCCGACGTGCAGGTACGGCGGGACGCGGCGGTGAAGCGCCGCGACTTCCGGCACACGGTGGGCGCGTTCCTGGACCTGGTTTCGATGAACCTGGCCGGGGGGCGCGGGGTGCCCGAGGCGTTGATGATGGCGGGCTCGGTCGGCGACGGCTGGGCGGTGGCCCGGATCCGCGAGGCGCTGCGGAACGCCCGCATCATCGGGATCACCCCGTGGCAGGCGCTCGGGCGGCTCGGCGACGAGATCAACGTGGACGAGCTGCGCGATCTGTCGGCGGCGCTCGGGCTGGTGGCCGACGACGGGGCGAAGGTCCGGGCGTCCCTGTCCGCACGGTCGGCGACGATGCGCCGGCGTGAACTCGCCGAGGTGGAGGGGAAGGCGGGGGAGCGTTCGCAGTCGATGCTCGTGGCTCAGCTGCTGCTCTGCGCCGGCTTCGTGATCTTTCTCAGTTTTCCGGCAGCGATGAAGATGTTGGGGTCATAATGTCTGGATTTATCCCGCCATGGTTGGATTATCTGCTGACGGCGCTGCAGGTCCGGCTGGTCCGGGCCCGTGAGGCACCCACCCGGGGCGCCTCCGCCGTCGAATGGGTCATCATCACCGCGATCATCGCGGCGGTCGCCCTCGGTCTCGCCACCTTGATCAGGAACCTGGTCGAGGACCGGGCGCAGGAGATCGAGAACACCTTCGGCGAAAGCGGCGGCGGACAGCAGTGACCCCCCTCCGCGCGCGGCGGGGGCCGAAGGCCGTACCGGACCTTCGTGAACCCCGGTCCCGGGCTCGGGGGGACGACCGGGGTGTCACCGCGGTCGAACTCGCCATGCTCATGCCCGTCGTGCTCGCCGTGATCCTCCTCATCGTGCAGGTCACCCTCTGGTTCCACGGGCGGCAGGTGGCGGACGCGGCGGCGCGGGAGGGGGCGCGGATCGCCCGGAGCGCGGGCGTCGAAGCCGAGGGGTGGCAGGAGGGCGCGGTGGCGCGGGCCGAGCGGATCATTCAGGCGGTCGGGCCGGAGCTCCTGCGGAACGCCGAGATCCGGACCTGGGAGAACGGCGACCAGCGGGGAGTGGAGATCACCGGTTCGGCGGTCCAGGTCATCCCCCTGCTGCCCGAACTCACCTTCACGATCAGTTCGCGCTTCGGTGGGCCCGTCGAGTGCTTCCGCCCCGACGACGGGACGGACGAGTGCGGCTGACCCCCGGGCGGGACGGGCGGGAACGCGGGTCGATGACCGCGGAGATGGTGCTGTTCGCGCCGATCCTCCTCTTCTTTCTCATCCTTCTGGTCGGGGCGGGCCGGTTGGTCCAGGCCCAAGGCGAGGTGCACGGGGCCGCCAGGGACGCGGCTCGGGCCGCCTCGGTGCAGCGCACCCTGGAGGACGCCGAGGACGCGGCGGAGCAGGCCGCACGGGCCGCCCTCGACGGTGCCTGCGAGGGTGGGCCGAAACTCGACTTCACCGGCACCGAGTGGGCGGAGGGCGGCTCGGTGCGCGCGGTCGTCACCTGCGAGATCTCCCTGGACCCGGTGGCCTTCCTGGGGTTCTCGGCCTCGCGGGAGATGGCCGGGGTGGCGGTGGCGCCGCTGGAGCGGTTCCGGAGGATCGAATGAAGGCTCTCCGCGAAGACCGCGGCTCCATGTCCGTGTTTATCGTGATCTTTTCGGTTGCGGTGTTCCTGCTCGCCGGGCTGCTGGTCGACGGCGGAGCCGCGATCAACGCGCGGCTCAGAGCCGCCGACCTCGCCGAGCAGGCGGCCCGCGCCGCCGCCGACCAGATCGACGTCGAACACCTGCGCGCCACCGGGACCGCCCGGATCCTGCAGGACGAGGAGACCGTCTGCGGCCGGGCCGAAGAGCTGGTCGCAGCGCACGCCGACGACGCGGTCACCCTGTCCGACTGCGAGATCGGCGCCGACGGGGCCGAGGTGACGGTCGTCGTCCAGGCCCGCTGGGAGGCGATCTTCCTCGCGGCGCTCGGCTTCGCCGGCTCCGAGGCGGAGGGCGAGGCGACCGCCGGTCCCGTCACCGAATAGGACTCACCCGCCCACCCCCTGGGGGAGCTTGAAGAACCCGCCCGGGTCGTAGGCCCCCTTCACCCGCTTCAGCCGCGCGTAGTTCGCCCCGTAGTACGCCTGCTGCCAGTCGGCCAGCTCCGGGTCGATGTAGTTCACATACGCCTGCGGCCCGATGTACGGCCCCATGGCGGCGTGGACACCGCGCAGCCAGGGCTTGGCGTTCAGCTCCGAGATGTACTGAAGGGTGAAGAGTCCCCCGCGGTGCGGGAAGGCGGTGTCGCCGGGCTTCACCCGTCCCACGGCGCCCTTCAGCGCGTCGATGATCACCGTGGCGCCCCGCTCGCGGGAGACGTGGTTCAGCAGCGCCTGAATCGCGGGGCCGGGCAGCGGCCGCAGCGCGACGTGGGACTTGGCCGCATAGCCGTCCCGGGGGATCCGGCCGCCCGCCCGCCGGCCGGGCAGGCTTCCCTCGCGGTGGCACTGCTCCACGGAGAGGGAGGAACAGCCGCCCATGAGCTTCATCGCGTCGAGGTAGGCGTGACGGCCGACCCGGCGGCTCAGCGGCTCCTGGCCGACCATCGCGGCCAGCTGCTTCAACAGCGACTCGCAGGCCTGCTGAGAGCCGAGATAGACCCCGTTGACCTGGAGGGAGTCGGGGCCGATCAGGACGACGTTGGACCACAGCTCGTCCGGGGCGTAGGGGGCCCAGTTCTGCCAGGAGGTCAGCACCGCCGAGCCGGAGGCGAACGGCCAGCGGAGGAAGAACACCACGACCTCCCCGGCCGCGTGGGTGCGGAAGGTGAAGGAGACCGCGACTCCGAAGTTCCCGCCTCCGCCGCCCCGGCAGGCCCAGAACAGGTCGGGGTTCTGCTTGGCCGAGCAGGTCAGCACCCGCCCGTCCGCCGTCACGATCCGCACCGACTCCATGACGTCGCAGGTGAGCCCGTACTTGCGGCACACCACGCCGAGCCCGCCGCCGAGGACGAGGCCCCCGATGCCCACGGTGGGGCACGACCCCGCGGGGATGCTCCGGCCGTGCGCGGCCAGGTCGGCGTAGACGTCGATGAGGCGGGCGCCCGAACCGATCACGGCCCGGCCGGTACGGGCGTCGTAACGGGTCCGGTTGAGCCGGGAGACGTCCAGGACCAGACCCGGTCCGGTGGACCAGCCCGCGTAGCTGTGCCCGCCGGAACGGACGGCGAGGGGGACCCGGTGGCGCCGGGCGAAGTTCACGCAGGCGGCCACCTGCGCCGGATCGCCCGGGTAGGCGACCGCGGCCGGCCGGATGTGGTCGTAGGCGGGGTTGAAGAGCTGCCGTGCGTCGGCGTAGGCGGACTCCTTCGGGAGTACGAGCCGACCGGCGAGTGTCACATCGAGGGCGTTCCAGTCCGGACCGGGACGTCGGGGCAGGGGAATTCCGGCAGTGGCCATCAAACCCAGAAAACCACGACGATCAGAGAGGTTCACGATCAATCAGACGTCGTCGCCGGTGGATCAGTTCAGTTCGCTAGCCAAGACGTGCCCGAACATGGAGGCTTGGATCGTCACCTCGGCAGGAGCCCTGCCGGAGGCCGACGCGGAGGCCGGGGACCCGACAGCGGGCTGAGGGGAGCGTTATGCCGACACGCATCGAGCAGCGGCGGAGTCCCGCCGACGTACTCGTGGGCCTCGGCGCGACGGCGGCCATCGCCGCCCTGGTCTTCGGCGTGCCCTATGCGCTGCTCCGGTTCTTCGGCTCCCCGATCTCCCCGGAGCTCTTCGACACCGACCTGCTCACCGGCCAGGTCGGCCTCAGCACCGTCGTCGCCGTTCTGGTGATCTTCGTCTGGCTCGCCTGGCTGCAGCTCGTCGTCTGCGTGATCGTCGAGATCTACGCCGGGATCCGCCGGGTCGGCATGCCGGTCGCCGTCCCGCTCTCCGGCGGCAGCCAGGCCCTCGCCCGGCGCCTGGTCTCCGCGGCGCTCATCCTCTTCTCGGTCTCCACGGTGAGCGTGCCGGTGCTGGCGCAGCCGGTCGCCCAGCCGGCGGTGACCGCCACCGTGGCCCGGGTGGCCGAGCCCGAGCCCCTGCGGGTCACCCAGACCAAGAAGGTGTACGTGGTCCAGCCACCCCACGGGCGGCACCACGAGAGCCTCTGGGAGATCGCGGAGAAGTGCCTCGGCGACGGCCGCCGGTACGGGGAGATCTACCGGCTCAACAAGCACAAGGAGCAGCCGGACGGGAGCCGCCTGCGGATCGCCGACCTGATCCGGCCCGGCTGGGTGCTGAACATGCCCGACGACGCGGTCAACGTGCACATCGTCCCCGCCAAGCAGAGCCGCCCGGCCGTCCTCGCCGACCATCCGGGCAAACCCGCGGAAGCCGACGGCAAGACCCAGGTGACCAGGGGGCCGATCACCGCGGACTCGACGGTGATCATCCAGGTGCCCCGGGCCGAGGTCCGGGCACCCGCCGCCGTACCCGCCCCCGCTCCCGCCCCTGAGGTCGTGCCCGAGGCGCCCGTCGAGCAGGTGGTGCCCGAGCAGGTTCCGGAGGCCGCCGCCGAGGAGTCGTCCGCGCCGGACCTGCTCGGCTACCTCGCCGCCTCCTCGCTCGCCGCGGCCGGGCTGCTGCTCGTGCTCGGGCGCAGACGCCGTGAACAGCTCTGGCGGCGCGTGTTCGGGCGGCGCGTCCCCCGTCCCGTCGGCGACGCGGCCCGGGCCGAGCAGGCCCTCCGGATCGGCGCCGACGCACCCGGAAGCCGGATGCTCGACATCGGGCTCCGGCACCTGGCCGCCTCGCTCGCGGCAGGCGGACGGACCCCGCCGACCGTCTACGGGGTCCACCTGTCCGCCGCCACCCTCGACCTCTGGGTGCATCCGCCGGACTCGGCGGCCCCGGCGCCCTGGGAGGCCTACGACGAGGGCCGGGTCTGGCGCCTGCCCGCCCCCGAAGGACGCAGGCTCGACGACCACAGGGACACCCCCGCCCCCTACCCCGGCCTGGTGTCGATCGGCTCGGACGGAAGCGGCCGGGTGCTGATCGACCTGGAGGCGGCGCACGGGCTGATCAGCCTCCGCGCTCCGGGCCACCTGGCCCGCTCCGTGCTCGCCTCCCTCGCGGTGGAACTCGCCACCAACCTCTGGTCCGACCAGATGCAGATCACCCTGGTCGGGGTGGGCGAGGAGCTCACCCTCATCGCCCCGGACCGGATCCGGGCCGTCCGCACCCTCGCCGAAGCCCTGCCCGAGCTGGAACGCCAGGCCGAGGAGGTCCGCCGGGCGCTCGACGAGACCGGTGCCCCCGACGTCCTCACCGGTCGGGTCCGCGGCGCCCACTGCGCCCCGCACTACCTGCTCTCCGCCGTCGCCCCCGACGCCGGCGAACTGGAGCGGCTCCTGACCCTCAGCCGGGCCGGCACCAGGACCGCCGCGGGCTTCGTCGTCGCGGGCGACATCCCCGAGGCGACCTGGGTCGTCGAGGTGGACGGCGACCGGCGCACCCGGGTGGACGCGCTCGGGTTCGAGGTCGAGGCGCAGCTGCTGCCCCCACGCGAGTACGGTGCCGTGGTCGAGCTGTTCCGCACCGCCTCCCGGCAGGAAGGGGATCGGCTGGCCGTCCCCACGGGGCCGATCACCTCGCTGGAGACCGACCCGTCGGTCGAGGTACGGGTCCTCGGCTCCCTGGAGGTCGTCGCCCCCGGACGGTCGGAGGACGCCCGCCTGCCGCTGCTCACCGAGATCGTGGTCTACCTGGCGACCCACCCCGGCGGGGTGCACCCGGGCGTGCTCGGCGGGGTGATCTGGCCGCGCGGGGTCCAGGCCTCGGTGCGGGACGCCTGCATCGCCCGGGTGCGGGACTGGCTCGGCCGGGACGAGGACGGCTCGCCCAACCTGGTGATCGACCAGGCCGGGCGGATCGGACTGGGACCGCAGGTCCGGACCGACTGGCAGGTCTTCCGGGAGCTGGTCCGGCGGGCCGGCCGCAACCCCCGATCCGAGGCCGCCCTGCTGGAACAGGCGCTCTCCCTGGTCCGCGGCCCCCTGCTCACCGGGCGCCCGCAGGGCCGCTACGCCTGGCTCGCCATGGACGAACTCGAGTTCGACGTCGTGGCCCTCGTCGCCGACGCCGCGCACCGGCTGCACGAGATACGGCTGGCGCAGGGCGACCCCGACGCCGCCGTGGCGGCCGTACGGGCCGGTCTGCTCCTCGCCGCCGACGACGAGAACCTCTGGCGGGACCTGCTCCGGGCCACCCACGAGACCGGCGACGCCGCCCGGCTGCGCGCCGTCGCCGACGCGCTCTCCCGGCGGTCCGCCTCCCACCCCTACGGGGGCGGGATGGCGCCGGAGACCGAGGCCCTCATCGACGACCTGCTGCCCTCCTGGCGACTGCAGGCGGTCGCCGATCCGTGATGCCGATCCGCGCGGGAGGCTGGCCGGGGCGGACGACGGTGGTTACCCTTGACGACGGTCGATGACAGAGGGGCATGTCGATGCGCCTGCGCGCCGCTGTGGTCGTGGTACCGGTCCTCGCGCTGCTGACCGCGTGCGGGGAACCCGCCGTCCGCCCGTTCAACCCCGGGGGGACGGCCGAACGACGGGCCGACACCCTGGTCCCCTCCTCGGCGCCCACCTCGGGGGAGACCGTCGAGGTCGCGACCGGGCTGAGCGTGGTCTTCGAGGACGCGCTCCCCGCCGATCCGCAGCAGGCCGGGGCGATTCAGGCGTTCCGCCGGAACTTCGTCGACTCCTGGAAGGCCATCGTCAGCCAAGGCCGGGACGAGACCTACCTCAAGAGCGTGTACGGCGAGGCAAGCCGCGCGGCGTACGAATCCGTGCAGAGCTACGTCTCCCGCGGGCGTTCCATCACCGGCGTCGGCCGGATCTACCACCTGCGCATCACCTCCACGACCGGGCGGAGCATGCAGCTCGACGCCTGCGTGGACGAGACCAAGGTCCGGATCGTCGACGCGCGCACCGGACAGCCCGCCGCGACCCAGCCCAAATGGGCGCGGCGGCCGTACTTCCAAGTCGCGGTGGTACGCCTCGGCGACGACGAGACCTATCGGGTGGGGGCGTTCCGGCACGCCGTCTACCCCGACGAGCGGGCAAAGGAGTGCTGATGAGACGTCTGTCGCTGGGAGCCGCCCTGGTCGCGGTCGCCGTGTCCGTCACCACGCCGCCCGCCGTCGCCGAAGTCGACCCCGGCCAGCCGTCCGGGCCCAAGGGGACCGCCTTCCAGCAGGGGCGCCGGGTCGGGGTGGAGTTGCAGCACTCGCAGATCGTCCTCACCGGGAACGGCCTCGGCGCCGCCGGCGGCGACGGTTACCGGATACCCAGGCCCTGCTGGTACGAGCCGGGCCGCTCCGCCAAGGACATGCTCGACGCCCAAGACGGCGTCGGCGACCAGTGGCGGCGGTTCAACCCCGGGTCCACCGAGGAGGACCACAAGGAGTTCCTCAAACAGTTCGAGGACAAGGTCGGCAAGAAGGGCCGGTACTGGGCGCCCGCCTACAACGCCGCCGATCCGGGCGGCCTCTCCTGCTGGAACGAACTGGAACCCTTCCTCTGGGTTCCCGAAGGCCAGACCCCACCCGGCGGCATCACCCTCACCGAACTCACCCAGATCGCCCGAGCGGCCCTCACCGTCCCCGAACCCGTGATCAACCTGAATCCCGACGCCAAGAGCTACGTCAACCTGCCCACCTGGGTCTGGCTCAGCGGCGTCGGCGCCACCACCCGCTCGGTCACCGCCACCATCCCCGGCGTGATGAGCGCCACCGTCACCGCCACCCTCCAGGGCCTCACCATCAACCCCGGGACGAGCGGCGACCGCGCCGAAGTCCGTTCCCGGTGCGGGACCGTCGGCCGCCGCTACGTCAAAGGCGGGAACTTCACCTGCGGCGTCCGCTACATCCGCTCCTCCGCCGACCAGCCCGGCGAGAACTACCGCCTCACCGTCACCGCCGTCTGGCCCGTCGTCTCCGGCCCCGGCGCCCCCCTCGCCTTCACCCCCATCCAGGTCACCGCCACCCGCGACATCGCCGTCCACGAAGTCCAAAGCACCGTCCGCCGCGACTGACCCATATCGGCATCCAGTCCTCCCCAAGTCCGGTACGGCGCCGCGGCCTGCTCCCTGCGCCTGACCAAGCTGTGCTCAGGATGCCGGGGGCCTGTTTCCGGAGATCCGCGGCTGAGGGGGCGGTCATGCGAGGGATCCTAATCACCTGGAGCGGTCGCCGCCTGGGTTCGGGGATTAGCGGCCGGAGGTCGTACCGAAACGGCTAGCGGGACCGTTCGTGGGTGAGGAGCCACTCCTTCACGGGGGTGCCGTAGTAGTAGCCGCCGAAGCCGCCGGTGCTGGGGAGGACGCGGTGGCAGGGGACGATGGGGGCGATCAGGTTCTGGGCGCAGGCGCCGCCGGCGGCGCGGGCCGCGGTACGGGGCATGCCCGCGGCTTCGGCGAGTTCGGCGTAGCTGACGGTGGTGCCCGCGGGGACGGCCCGGAGGGCGGCGAGGAGGCGCCGGCGGCGCTCGGAGCCGGGCTGGACGGCGGGGACGGCGTCGAGGGCGTCGAGTTCGCCGTCGAAGTAGGCCTGGACGGCTTCGCTGAGCTTGCCGAGGTCCTTTTCCGGGATGAGCCGGAGCGCGCGGAGGTCCGGCGAGAGCCGCACGAACATCTCCATGGGGTCGGCGGTGAATCCGCCGGCGACGAGTTCGTCGCCGTGGGCGAGGAGGGAGAGCGGGCCGGCCGGGGTCGCGAGGACGGTTGAGCGGATCACGGTGTTCTCCTTGAGACGGTGACGGGGTTTCATCCGGCGGCGGCCGACGCGGTGGTGTCCGGTACGGCCGTGGCGTCGAGGTTCCAGAGGTGGAGGGCCGCGTACGCCCGCCACGGGCGCCAGCGGCCGGGGTCGGCGGGTGCGGGCAGCCGTTCGACGGCGCGGCGCAGGCCGAGGTCGCCGTCGGGCCAGGCGTCGGGGTCGCGGAGGGCGCGCAGGGCGATGTAGGAGGCGGTCCAGGGGCCGATTCCGGGGAGCCGGAGCAGCGCGTCGATCACGTGTGCGGGTTCGGCGCCGCCGCCGAGGTCCAGGTCGCCGTCGGCGACCGAGACGGCGAGGGCGTGCAGGGTGGCGACCCGGCGGCCGGTGAGCCCGAGCCCGGTGAGGTCGGTTCCGGCGAGTTCCTCGGCGGTGGGGAAGCGGGTGGTCAGGCCGTCGCGGGGTTCGGCGAGCGGGGTTCCGGCCGTGGCGGCTATCCGGCCGAGCAGGGTACGGGCGCCCTTCACCGAGATCTGCTGGCCGACGACGGCGCGGACGGCGAGTTCGAAGCCGTCGTAGGCGCCGGGGACCCGCAGGCCGGGCCGGGCGTCGACGAGGGGGGCGAGGGCGGGGTCCGCGCCGAGCACCCCGTTGATCGATTCGGGGTCGGCGTCGAGGTCGAGGAGGCGTCGGCAGCGGGCGACGATTCTGGGCAGCTGCCGGGCGTCGTCGGTGTCCACGGTGAGCCGGACGTGCCCGTCGGCGGGGCGCAGCCGGATCGTGCCGCCGGGGACGGTACGGGCGTAGCCGGTGGTGTCGGCGACCTCGACGCCGGGGATGGCCCGGGCGGTGAGGAATCCGAACAGGGTCTCGTGGTCGTAGGGCGGGCGGTAGTCCAGCCGGAGCGTGAGCGCAGGCCGGGCCGCGGGCCGGGCGGTCCGCAGATCACGCGGCGCAAAGCCGTACATTTCCTGAAAAGTCGCGTTGAACTGGCGGACGCTTCCGAATCCGCTGGCAAAAGCGACATCGGTGATGGGCATGGCGGTCTCGGTGAGGAGCTGCTTGGCGAGCAGCAGCCTGCGGGTCCGGGCCACCGCGAGCGGTCCGGCGCCGAGCTCGGTGGTGAACAGCCGGTGCAGGTGGCGTTCGGTGACGTGCAGGCGTCCGGCGAGGCCGGCGACCCCGCGTTCGTCCGCCACACCTTCGTCGATCAGCCGGAGCGCCCGTCCGATCAGATCGCCACGGTGGTCCCAGCCGGGCTCCCCGGGGCTCAGCTCGGGGCGGCATCGGCGGCACGGGCGGAACCCCGCGGCCTCCGCGGAGGCCGCGTGCCGGAAGAACCGCACGTTCTTCCTCGCAGGGGTACGAGCCGGGCAGATCGGGCGGCAGTAGATCCCGGTCGAGGTCACGGCGGTGTAGAAGCGACCGTCGAAACGGGCGTCCCGTGCCGACACCGCCCGGTAGCAGGAGTCGAAGTCCGGTATCACTCAACTAACGATAGTCGCAGCTCACAGGCTTTTTATGGCGGAAATCGGACCTCGTCGTCACTTGGGGGAGACGCCCACGCCGATGTCGAACTCGCGATAGACCCGGGCCCAGAATCCGTCCCGCAGCCACACCCTGGCCTCGGGGTAGGGGCGCAGGGAGGTGCCGAGCTCCTTCTCCGCCTCGATCAGGAGCTCGGTGTCGATGACCGTCGGCAGGATCGGGCCGGGCAGCAGGTCGCGGATGTTGTCCCGGCCCCGGGTGAGGATCCACTTCTGCGCCACGTGCTCGCCGACCTCCTCGACCCGGGGGCGGCTCGGGCCGAGCTTGGGCAGGCCTCCCGGCGGTGCGGGCCGGGCGGCGGGTTTGGCGGCGCCCACGGAGGTCCGTCCGGCGAAGACCTGGGCGGGGGAGGGGGTGGTGGAGACCGGCGGGACGACCTGGGGCACCCGGCTGAAGTACGGCTTGAGGAAATCCGCGCTCAGCACCTCGACCGTGTCGGCCTCCCAGACCAGGCGCTCGGCCTGGTTTGTGCCGTACGGCGGCTCAACGCCCCACAGATGCACCCGTACACCGTACGCCTGCGCCGCCTCGACGGCCGGCACCATGTCCTCGTCCCCGGCGAGCAGGACGGTGTCGCTCACCGCGTGGTGGCGGGCGAGGGCCTCCAGGTCGCTGCGGATCTGCGCGTCGACGCCTTTCTGCTGGCCGCGGGTGTTGAGGTTGCCCAGTCGCACCTTGACCCAGGGGAGCTGGGCGATGACCCGCTGGTCGACGGTGGGGACCCGGTCCCTGGCCGCGTCGTACCAGTACACGCGGAGGAGCTCGCCGGGGATGCGGTCCTCCGCGTGCTTCTGCAGCGCCTGGATGAGCTCGTCGGCGGCGACGCGGTACTCCCTGCGCTCCTTCACCTGGAGGAGGACCTCCCCGGCCGCCGCGTAGAGATAACCGACATCGACGAGAATGGAGTACTTTGCCGCAATCGGATGGGGTCCGAGGTCCGGGACAGCCATGTTCTCCTCCAGACCTCGACAACGAGCGATCAAATAACTCTATTGCCCGATTTCCTCGATGTCATAGAGACCGGCCGTATTGCTTGATTATTTAGCGTGGCAGTGCGCTCGCCCGCCAGGCGCCCGAGCCGGGGAAAAGCGGCTCTCGCATAAGCGCCGAGCGATCGGTCCAGGCCGAAAGCGGTTCGGAAACCGGTGCTGATACCGAGGGTACGCCCTGCGGCGGACCGGTCCGACCGGCCAGGACCGCGACCAGCGCGGCGATCTCCTCAGGTGAGGGGTCGCCCCGGACCACGCGCAGCGTGATTCCACTCTCCTCCACCGATTGGACCCCCAATTTCATGATCGTTGATTGGCCGGGGTGTCTTAAGAAAACAGATCATGATCGATTAAGGGTTTTCCAAGGTCGGAAAGTGCCTTTCATGATCGGTACGGCTCAGAGCGGGATGTTTCCGTGCTTGCGCCGGGGTGGGGCCTGCCGCTTGGTCCGCAGCGACCGGAGCGCCCTGACGATGTGGATCCGCGTCTCCGACGGCTTGATCACCCCGTCGACGTACCCCCGGCCCGCGGCGACGTAGGGGTTGGCCAGGGTTTTCTCGTAGTCGTCGATCAGCTCGGCCCGGAGCGACTCGGGGTCCTCCGCCTCGGCCAGTTCCCGCCGGTGCAGGATGTTCACCGCGCCCTGGGCGCCCATGACCGCGATCTGCGCGGTCGGCCAGGCCAGGTTGACGTCGCCGCCGAGGTGTTTGGAGCCCATCACGTCGTAGGCGCCGCCGTACGCCTTCCGGGTGATGACCGTGACTTTCGGGACGGTCGCCTCGGCGTAGGCGTAGATGAGTTTCGCCCCGCGTCGGATGATCCCATCCCACTCCTGACCTGTCCCGGGCAGGAAACCTGGCACGTCAACAAATGTTAAAACAGGAATATTGAAAGCGTCACATGTCCTGACAAATCGTGCGGCCTTTTCTGAGGCGGCAATATCCAGGCAGCCCGCTAAATGCAGGGGTTGATTGGCGACGACGCCGACGCTGCGCCCCTCGATCCGGCCGAAGCCGACGATGATGTTCGGCGCGAAAGCCGAGTGGATCTCCAGGAACTCCCCGTCGTCCAGAATGTGCTCCATCACCCGGTGCATGTCGTACGGCAGGTTCGGCGAGTCCGGGATCAGGGTGTCGAGCTCGGGGATCGGGTTGAGGCCCGGTTCGGCGGCGAAGGCGAGCGGCTCCTCCAGGTTGTTGGAGGGCAGGTAGGAGAGCAGGGCTCGGGCGAAGTCGAGGCAGTCCCGCTCGTCGGCCGCCTGATAGTGGGCGACGCCCGACTTGGAGTTGTGCGTGTGCGCCCCGCCGAGTTCCTCGAAGGAGACCTGCTCCCCGGTCACCGTCTTGATCACGTCGGGTCCGGTGATGAACATGTGCGAGGTCTCGTTCACCATGAGGGTGAAGTCGGTGATGGCCGGCGAGTACACCGCGCCGCCCGCGCACGGTCCCATGATCAGCGAGAGCTGCGGGATCACGCCGGAGGCCTGCACGTTCCGGTAGAAGATCTCCCCGTAGAGCCCCAGGCTGACCACGCCCTCCTGGATGCGGGCGCCGCCGGAGTCGTTGATGCCGATCACGGGGCAGCCGGTCTTCAGCGCGTGGTCCATGACCTTGACGATCTTCTGGCCGAAGACCTCGCCGAGTGAGCCGCCGAAGACCGTGAAGTCCTGGCTGAAGACGCAGACGGGACGGCCGTCGACCGTGCCGTACCCGGTGACCACGCCGTCGCCGTACGGCCGATGGGCGTCCATGCCGAAGGTGGTGGAGCGATGCCGGGCGAACTCGTCGAACTCCACGAAGGAGTCCTTGTCGAGGAGGGCGTGGATGCGCTCTCTGGCGGTCATCTTGCCTTTGGCGTGCTGCTTCTCCACGGCTCTGGCCGATCCGGCGTGGATCGCTTCGTCGAGCCGGCGCTCCAGATCCGCGATCTTGCCTGCGGTGGTGCGCAGGTCGATCGACTGAGGGCTTCCCGCGTCTTTGGGGGCTCTTTCTGCCATGTCCGAAGCGTAACCGGGGGTGTCTGGCCGATAGGTGCCGGGCATGTCGGTCGTTGTCATACCGTGGATGGCCTGTGCAGTTACCAGGTGGTATGGCTTGTGGTGGTATGGCCTGATCATGAGGATGGTCGGTCAGGGCGTCTGAATAGGGGGGTTGATCTGGTGGAGGCCGACAGGACCGCCGCGGTCCGTACCGATGGCCTGGTCAAGCGGTTCGGGGCGCAGGTCGCCGTGGCGGGGATCGACCTGTACGTCCCCGCGGGGAGTTTCGCCGGACTGGTGGGGCCGAACGGGGCGGGGAAGACCACGACCCTGTCGATGGTCACGGGCCTGCTCCGCCCGGACGGGGGGACGGCCTACGTGAACGGGGCCGACGTCTGGCGCGACCCGGTCTCGGTGAAGGCCGCCATCGGCGTCCTCCCCGAGGGCCTGCGGCTCTTCGAACGGCTGTCCGGCCGGGAGCTCCTCGCCTACAACGGCCGGATCCGCGGCCTGCCCGGGGCCCAGGTGGACGCCAGGGCCGAAGAGCTGCTCGCCGTCATGGACCTCGCGGAGGCGGCGGACAAACTGGTCGTGGACTATTCCACCGGAATGCGCAAGAAGATCGGCCTGGCCGCCGCGCTCCTGCACAACCCGGCGGTCCTCTTCCTCGACGAACCGTTCGAGGGCGTCGACCCGGTCTCGGCGAACACCATCCGCGAAGTCCTCCTCCGCTACACGCGGTCCGGGTCGACCGTGATCTTCTCCAGCCACACGATGGAGCTGGTGGAACGGCTCTGCGACTGGGTTTCGGTGATGAGCCGCGGACAGGTGGTGGCCCAGGGCACCCTCGACCAGGTCCGCGGCGAGCAGAGTCTCTACGACGCCTTCCTCGGGCTCGTCGGCGCCGCCTCGAACGGTGAGGAGGGTCTGTCGTGGCTTGGCTCTTCGTCCGGCTGAAGCTCCGGCTGATCGCGGGCGGCACCCGAGGCGGGATCGACAAGAAGGTCGGCCTGGTCCTCACCGTCCTCGCAGGGATCTTCGTCGCCCTGCTGGGTTTCGCCCTGCTGGCGCTGCTCCGGCTCGCCCCCGCGGACGTCGCGGCCGACGTTCTGGTCATTGTCTTCGCGGTGTTCGCCCTGATCTGGCTGATCATGCCGCTCTTCGCGTTCGGGCTGGACGAGACGCTCGACCCCTCCCGGCTCGCCCTCTTTCCCCTGACGACCCGGCAGCTGGCGGCCGGGCTGTTCGCCGCCTCGGTCACCGGGGTCTGGCCGATCGCGTCGCTGGTGGTGCTGCTCGGCGGGGTCGCCGCGGTGGCCCGGGGCCCGATCTCGGTGCTGGTCGGCCTGGTGGCCGTCCTGCTGACGCTCGCCTTCTGCGTGGTCGCCGCCCGCGCGCTCACCACCGGGCTGTCCAAGGCGTTGCGGAGCAGGCGCGGCCGTGACGCGATCGCGCTCGCCGGGCTCGGCTTCCTGGTGGTCGTCCAGCTCCCCAATCTGCTGGTCAACAACCGGCTCGGCCCCGAGCTGTTCACCCGGGAGACGCTCGGCGCCGTCGCCGGGGCGTTCCGCTGGACACCGCCAGGGATGGCCGCGCACGCCATGGCGAGCGACGACGTCGTGACGGTCGTGCCGGGGCTCGCCGCCGTCGCACTCTGCGTGGGCGCCCTGGGGTGGCTCTGGGTGGTTTTGCTCCGCCGGGTGCTCGTCACCGTCGACACCACGACGCAGACGAGTGCGGTCCGCCGGACCAAGGGCGGCCGCCACCTGGGTGAGGGCCGGGTCGGGGCGGTGGCCGGCAAGGAGCTCAAGTACATGTGGCGGGATCCCCGCTACCGGGTCGGCTGGTTCTCTGCGGTCGTGGTGGCAGTGATCTTCACCTTGTCCGTCGGCGACGAGCTCGGGGTGCTGTTCCCCATCACCCTGGCCGCGATTCTCCTCGGCCTGCAGGCCGCGAACGTCTTCGGGACCGACGGACGGGCGTTCTGGATCAATCTTCTGACGTTTGCCCGGGAGGCCGACGTCCGAGGCGACCTCACCGGCCGGCAGCTCGCCCACGCGCTGGTCGCCGTACCCACGCTCACCGTGATGGCGGTCGTGGCGGGGGCGGTGACCGGGGATGTCTCCGGGGCGGTCTTCGCCTGGCTCGCCGCGTGCGGGGTGCTGGGCGTCACCCTCGGGGCGGGGGTGCTCGCCGCCACGATGGCCCCCTACTCGGTCCCCGAGCGGGTCAACGCCTTCGGCAACACCGCCGTACCCGGCCAGGGCTGGCTTCCCTTCGCCAACGCGTTCGGCGTGATGTTCGTCGCGGGGGCGCTGGTGACGCCGGTCGTGCTGCCCGCGGCCTTCGGCTTGGCCTGGGTGGCCCCGATCTCCGTGCTGTACGGCCTCGCGGTCGCCTGGGGCGGACGCAGACTCGCCGCCATGGTGGCGATCGACCGGCTGCCGCAGATCCTCTCCTCGGTCTCCAGGGTCGGCTGACCGGTCCCCTCCGCGAAGCGTCGATCGGGGCGCTGGCACAATGGTCTAGACCTTTGTGCCAGCGCATGATCACGACCTGGGGTGTGACCACATGCATGATCGACGACGTGTCCTGGCGGCCGGGACCGGTATCCCGGCGAAAATTCGATCTCGATACTCTCTTCCCATGTCAGACGGTTCCGAGCAAGCAGAGCGCGCGGTCGCGCGGCAGGAGATGCCCGACGAACTCCGAGCCGACGTACGCCTTCTCGGCGAACTGCTCGGCCAGGTGATCGCGGAACACGGTGGTCAGGACCTCCTCGACGACGTCGAACTGCTCCGGCACGCGGTGATCGCGGCCCGTCGCGGGCGGCTGACCGTGGAAGAGGTCGCCACCCTGGTGGAGCAGTGGCCGCTCGACCGGGCCGTGCAGATCGCCCGCGCCTTCACCTGCTACTTCCACCTCGCCAACCTCGCGGAGGAGCACTACCGCATCCGCATCCTCCGGGAACGCGACGTCGATGCGGACCGGCCGCTGCCCGGCTCCCTCGCGGACGCCGTACAGCACCTCAAGGACGAACTCGGGCAGGACCGGCTGGCCTCCCTCACCGAAGGGCTGGAGCTCCACCCGGTCCTGACCGCCCACCCCACCGAGGCCCGGCGGCGCGCGGTCGTCACCGCGATCCAGCGGATCAGCGGCAGGCTCGTCGAGTACAGCCGGCCGCTGCACGGCGTGCACGAGCGGATGGAGGCCAAGCGCAGGCTCCTGGAGGAGATCGACCTGCTCTGGCGGTCCGCGCAGCTCCGCAGCACCAAGCTCGACCCGCTCGACGAGGTCCGTACGGCCATGGCGGTGTTCGACGAGACGCTCTTCCGGCTGGTCCCCGCCGTCTACCGGTCCTTCGACGCCGCACTCGCCCCCGGCTCCGGCAACCGGGCGCCGCTCGCCCCGGCCTTCATCCGGTTCGGCAGCTGGATCGGCGGAGACCGGGACGGAAACCCCAATGTGGTGGCCTCGGTGACCCGGGAGGCGATCCTTATCCAGGCCGAGCACATCCTGCGCGCGCTGGAGGCCGCGTGCCTGCGGATCGCCCGTACCCTCACCGCGGCCTCCTCGATGACCCCGCCCTCCCACGCGCTGCGCACCGCGATCGACGAGGCCGCCGACGCCCACCCCACGCTGGTGTCGGAGATGGCGACCCGCTCGCCGCAGGAGCCGCACCGCCAATGGCTGCTCTTCGTCGCCGCCAGGATCAGGGCGACCCGCCGCCGCGACATGGACCTCGCCTACCGTTCCCCGGCCGGGCTCCTCACCGACCTCGCCCTGGCCCAGGACTCCCTCACCGAGGCCGGGGCCGCCCGGCAGGCGTTCGGGGAGCTCCAGCACCTCATCTGGCAGGTCGAGACGTTTGGTTTCCACCTGGCGGAGCTGGAGGTCCGCCAGCACTCCACCGTCCACGCCGAAGCGCTCGCCGAGGTACGGGCCGGCGGCCCCCTCTCCGAACGGACCGAGGAGGTCCTCGCCACGTTCCGGGTCGTCTCCTGGATCCAGGAACGCTTCGGGGTGGAGGCGTGCTCCCGGTACGTGGTGTCGTTCACCAGGTCCGCGGGCGACGTCGAGGCCGTGTACGAGCTCGCCGCCTACGCGTGCACCCGGCCCCCCGTCCTCGACGTCGTCCCCCTGTTCGAGTCCGGGAACGACCTGGACAACTCGGTCTCGGTTCTCGAAGGCATGCTCGCCCTCCCCCCGGTCCAGGCCCGCCTCGCCAAGAACGGGCGCCGGATGGAGGTCATGCTCGGCTACTCCGACTCGGCCAAGGAGCTCGGACCCGCCGCCGCCACCCTCCGGCTGTACGACGCCCAGGCCGCGCTCACCGCCTTCGCGGCGCAGCACGACATCCGGCTCACCCTCTTCCACGGTCGGGGCGGCGCCCTCGGCCGGGGCGGCGGGCCCGCCAACCGCGCCGTGCTGGCGCAGGCCCCCGGCTCGGTGGCCGGACGGTTCAAGGTGACCGAGCAAGGTGAGGTGATCTTCGCCCGGTACGGCCACGCGGCCATCGCCCGGCGCCACATGGAGCAGGTCGTCTCGGCTGTGCTCAGCGCCTCCACCCCGTCGGTCGAAGCCCGTACGGCCAGCGCGGCCCTGCTCTTCCGCGGCATCGCCGCTCAGGTCGCGGAGGCCTCCGAGGCCACCTACCGCAAGCTCGTGCAGGCCCCCGGATTCGCCGAGTGGTTCGCCAAGGTGTCGCCCCTCGGGGAGATCGGCACACTCCGGCTGGGTTCGCGCCCGGCCCGGCGCGGTCTCGGGGCGCCCACGTCGCTGGACGACCTCCGGGCCATCCCCTGGGTGTTCGCCTGGGCGCAGACCCGGGTCAACCTTCCCGGATGGTACGGCCTCGGCAGCGGGCTCGCCGCGGTCGCCCTGAACGGCACCGGGGACACGCCGGTGGAGGGCGACTCGGGCGACATGCCGGGTCTCGCCCAGCTTCAGGCCGCCTACCAGGAGTGGCCGCTCTTCGCCTCACTCCTGGACAACGTGGAGATGTCCCTGGCCAAGACCGACCGCGCCATCGCCGCCCGGTACCTCGCCCTCGGAAACCAGGAGGGGTTCACCGAGCAGGTGCTGGGCGAGTATGACCTGACCAAGCGTTTGGTGTTGGCGGTGACGGGTCACGAACGGCTCCTGCAGAACCGCCGTGTCCTCTCCCGTGCCGTCCAGCTCCGCGACCCCTACGTCGACGCCCTCTCCCACCTCCAGCTCCGCGCGCTGGCCGCCCTCCGCACCGGCACCACCGACCCCGACGAATCCGACCGCCTCTCCACCCTGCTGCTCCTCACCGTCAACGGCGTCGCCGCAGGCCTCCAGAACACCGGCTGACAGTCCCCCACGGCCCATCCCGGGATTGTTTACGGGGTTTCCGGGTTGAGGGCTGATTACGGTTGGATGCCGACTGCCCGAGGCACTACGTCCGCACTTCTCGCGTCACGCACTTCGCGGCGCGAGAATGCGGGCGGTGGCCCGTGCCATTTTCCGGCGTAGACCGGCCTGGAGCGATGTCGGGGGTGTGCTCGAAACATGGCAGCTTTCGGACCGAAGTATTTCCCACGTCACGTCAGTGCCGTAAGAAACGGACGGAAACGCTACTTCACCAGCGTTTCTAGTCGGACCGAGCGAAGGTTCAACCCAAAAAGTACAGGCGATCTTAAGCTTAACCCCACTTGACATGGTTGGCGCATTCAGGTTGTCGCCCTGACCGTACATGCGACTAGGATCTGGTGGCCCTGTAAAAGACTTCGGAGCCAATGTGGTTCGTGTGCCGGGGTTGTCCCCTCTCGACCGCACCTACCCGGCTCGTACCAAAGCCAGGACCAGCTAACCCGGGATGACACCGGGCCTACCGGCTGCGGCGGATGGTTCCCACCGGGGTTGGCACCTCTGGTTTGCCCTGGTCTTAGGGGGGCGATCGGGAGGGAGTCGTTGGGGTGGAAACCACGGACGTGCGATACCCCGTCAGGCGCGATCACGCTCACAAGAACAGTATTTTCAACATTGCGCGCGGCGGTTCGTGCCGCGCAAAAAGCACGCGGCACGAACCGCCGCGCGCATTCTCGCGCCGCAAAGGGCGCGGCGCGAGAAGTGCGGATGTAGCGCGACCGACCCTAAGATCCAGCCATACTTACAAGCCGGTGTGCTCGCCCGGGTGGAACGATACGGGTTGGGGGTAGTCTCAACTGCGTGTACCGGGCGGACCTATTCAATCTTTGAACAGGCCGAGACAGCCTTCGAAATTCGGGGTAGATTGTCCGGCACAAGCTGGCGACTTGACACCTGAACATCAGCAAGTGCAACACTCTGACCTGGGTGTCTTAATTTCCGCGGGGTGGCTGTGCGGACCGGTTCGCCCGGCACGTCCAGTGCCCGGGTGACCTGCGGATTTGTACGTGGCGGTCAGTCATCAACCCTGGTGGGATAGCAGCTTGTCAAGCGGGGAGTCGCCGACGGCGACCGTCGTCGATCGTTCATCAACCCTTGTGGACGGGTTTCGCGCCGTGGTCAGTTCTGTGCCACGACGACTCGGTCGGGTTCGGTGTAGATGTTGAAGCGGGTTTCCCGGAGGAAGCCGACGAGGGTGACGCGGAACTCGCGGGCCAGGTCGACGGCGAGGGACGAAGGGGCGGAGACCGCGCAGACGACGGGGATGCCGGCGGTGACGGCTTTCTGCATGATGTCGTAGCTTGCCCGTCCGCTGACCATGAGGATGTGGTCGTGGAGGGGGAGGTGGCCGGCGAGCACGGCCGCGCCGATGAGTTTGTCGACGGCGTTGTGCCGGCCGACGTCTTCGCGGACGGCGGTGAGGGTGCCGTCGCGGGTGAAGAGCCCGGCGGCGTGCAGTCCGCCGGTCTTGCCGAAGATGCCTTGTCTGGCGCGGAGCAGTTCGGGAAGTCGGAGCAGCGTTTCGGCGGGGATCGTCAGGTCGGTCTGGGGGCTGTGCGGGAGTCGTCGCCGTAGCGCGTCCAGACTTCCGGTCCCACACACCCCACAAGCACTTGTAGTCACAAAATTTCGCGACAATGATGGCAATTCGGGCAGGTGGGAGCCGTGTAGCCGTACGGTCACGGTGTTGTGACGGGCCTCGGGCGGGACGTCCTCGTCGGTACAGTAGGCGATGCTCGCGATCTCACCCGGCTTGATCACCCCCTCGCCGTGGAGGAATCCCGCGGCGAGTTCGAAGTCATGGGTCGGCGTGCGCATCGTGATCGCGACGGTGCGGCTCACGCCGCCGGCGGCGAGCCTGATCTCCATGGGCTCCTCGGTGGCGAGGTCGTCCCGTCGGTCGTGCACTCCGGAGCCGGAGACCACACGGATTCTGGCCCGGGACGTCGGTCCCGGGCGTGGGGCGGTGTCGATGGGGTCCAACGGTTCCTCTCCCTCGGGGTCCGGCCAGTGCCTACAAGATCCGAAATATCACTCTTAGTGTTGACATGAGGGGTGAGGCGTATTCAGTTTCCCAGCCCGGGGGCGTATCTTGCAGGGGGTGCAAGCCGTCCGTCGCCGGTCGCGTACGGTGGCGGTCCCACGGCGCGGCCACCGGATCCGGTCCGGGAGAGTACGGTGCGAGAACCGGTGATGCTGCGACATCCGTGCACGATCTCTAGAATGCACGTTATAACACGTTACTCCCACATTCTTGCTGGTTACCGCGCTGAACAGCGGCCGGCGCCTTCCCGCGGCGACGGCTGAACCGGCGCACGAACAAGCACAAACAATAAGCTGCTTCCTGATTGGTAGGGCATTTCACCGCGATCAGGATCTGCTCGGAGGGAAGATGGGCAACGTGCTCGACTCGCCTTACATCCATCTTGATCGCCCCCCGTTGTCGGAGGCGGCGCTATCCCGCGCGTTGATCCGGCCGGGGTCGTTGTGGCGGCGGATCAGTGTGGTGGAGCGCACGGGTTCGACCAACGCCGACCTCGGTGTGGCGGTGCGGCAGTGCGCCCCCGAGGGCACCGTGCTCATCGCGGAGGCCCAGTTCGCCGGACGCGGACGCCTCGGCCGGATGTGGGCCGCCCCCTCCCGATCGGGGCTGACCTTCTCCTTCGTGCTCCGGCCCGAGGTCGCGCCGATCAAGTTCGGCTGGCTCTCCCTCCTCGCCGGGCTCGCCGCCGCGTCGGCCGTGGGGCGGCTCGCCGAGGTGGACGTCCGCCTCAAGTGGCCCAACGACCTGCTCATCGGGGAGCGCAAGCTCGCCGGGGTGCTCGCCGAACGGGTCGACAACGCCGTGATCATCGGAATCGGGCTCAACGTCTCCGTGCGACGGGAGGAGCTGCCGGTCGACCGCGCGACCTCCTTGATCATCGAGAACGCCGCCTGCCTCGACCGGAACGAGCTGCTGCAGGCCGTACTCGGCGAGATCGAGCGCCGGTACCGCGACTGGGTCGCCTGCCAGGGCGACGCCGACGAAGGCGGGCTGCGGGCGGCCTACCTGGCCTCCTGCGCGACCATCGGCCAGGAGATCAGGGTGGAGCTGCCCGGCGAGCGGCTGCTCACCGGGATCGCCACCGGGGTGGACGAAGCCGGACATCTGCTGGTGCGGACGGAAGACGGGAGACATGTGCTGAGCGCCGGGGAAGTCGTGCACGTAAGGCGCCGCTGAACGGTGGCAGACGCGGACGGGGCACGCGTGCCACGATCTGAGCATGGTTCTGCCCGAGCATCAACGCGCGGACGGTGAGACGAAGGTTCTCAGCTTTCATCCGCACTGGCTCCGTCTGGTGGGGCCGGCGCTTACCCTTGTCGCCACCGCGGTGGCCGCCGGCGCCGTGCTCTACTTCCTGCCGTCCGGCTTCGAGCATGTGACGATCGTCCGGATCGCGGTCGGCGTGATCGCGCTTCTCACCATGTTCGGCTGGTCGTTCCTGCCCTACCTGCGGTGGAAGACCACGTCGTACACGCTCACCACCCACCGATTCACGATCAACTCCGGGATCCTCAGCAAGTCGATCAATGAGATTCCGCTCGCCAAGGTTCAGACGGTGAGATCGGGGCAGTCGCTCATCGAGCGGATCTTCGGAGACGGAACCCTCATCGTCGAGTCGGCGGGGGAGAACGGCCGGCTGGAGCTGACGGACATCCCCAAGGTGCAACTGGTCCGGTCCGAGCTCTTCCGGCTGGTCGACGAGCACGCGGAGGGGCACCCGGAAGACCGCCACTGAGCCCGGCGGCTCCCGGTCGGAGACGACTAGGGGTACCTAAGTGGTCAGACGGACACGAACATAGACTCGCAGCTGTCCAAAGGAGGGCATGTATGGCGTACGAAGTCCGTGGGGTCGTCTCCCCAGGAAAGGGCGAGCCGGTATCCGTTCAGACGATCCTCGTCCCCGACCCGGGCCCCGGTGAGGCGTTGGTCGCCGTGCAGGCGTGTGGGGTGTGCCACACCGACCTGCACTACCGAGAAGGGGGAATCAACGACGATTTCCCGTTCCTGCTCGGCCACGAGGCCGCCGGGATCGTGGAGGCGGTCGGGGAGGGCGTCTCCGAGGTCGCACCCGGCGACTTTGTGATCCTCAACTGGCGGGCGGTCTGCGGGGCCTGCAGATCGTGCCTGCGCGGCCGTCCGCAGTACTGCTTCAACACCCACAACGCCGCCCAGAAGATGACGCTGGCGGACGGGACGCCGCTCGCCCCGGCGCTGGGCATCGGGGCGTTCGCCGAGAAGACGCTGGTCGCCGCGGGGCAGTGCACCAAGGTGAACCCCGCCGCCTCCCCGGTCGTGGCCGGTCTGCTGGGCTGCGGGGTGATGGCCGGGGTCGGCGCCGCGATCAACACCGGTGGGGTGACCCGCGGTGACTCGGTCGCCGTGATCGGCTGCGGAGGGGTCGGCGACGGCGCGATCCTCGGCGCCTCGCTAGCGGGGGCACGCAAGATCATTGCGGTGGACGTCGACGACCGCAAGCTGGAGTGGGCGCGGGGCTTCGGCGCGACGGATGTGATCAACTCGGCGCGGGACGACGCGGTCGAGGGCATCCGGGCACTCACCGAGGGGAACGGCGCCGACGTCGTCGTGGAGGCCGTCGGCCGCCCGGAGACCTACCGGCAGGCGTTCTACGCCCGGGATCTCGCCGGGACCGTGGTGCTCGTCGGGGTGCCGACCCCGGAGATGACCCTGGAGCTTCCGCTGCTGGACGTCTTCGGGCGCGGCGGCTCGCTGAAGTCCTCCTGGTACGGCGACTGCCTGCCCTCCCGGGACTTCCCCATGCTGATCGACCTCCATCTTCAAGGTCGCCTGAACCTGGACGGGTTCGTCTCGGAGACGATCGGGCTCTCCGACGTGGAGGACGCGTTCGCCAAGATGCACCGCGGTGAGGTGCTCAGATCGGTGGTGGTGCTGTGATGGCGCAACGTGAGGCGATCTCCTCGGTGGTGACCTCCGGACAGTTCACCCTGGACGGCGGGACCTGGGACGTCGACAACAACGTCTGGCTGGTCGGCTCGGACGACGAGGTGGTCGTCATCGACGCCGCGCACGACGCCCTGGCGATCGTGGAGGCGATCGGCGACCGCCGTACCCAGGCCATCATCTGCACGCACGCGCACAACGACCACATCAACGCGGCGTCCGCGGTGGCCGACGCGACGGGTGCGCCGATCCTGCTCCACCCGGCCGACGAGGTCCTGTGGAAGATGGTGTACGGCTCGCGCCCGCCGGACGGCTCGCTCGCCGACGGGGACATGCTCACGGTGGGCGGCGTGGATCTGCGGATCCTGCACACTCCGGGGCACGCCCCGGGGGCGGTCTGCGTGTACGCCCCCGAGCTCGGCGCGCTCTTCTCCGGGGACACCCTGTTCGCCGGGGGACCGGGGGCGACCGGCCGCTCCTACTCCTCGTTCGACACGATCATCGCCTCGATCAGGGATCGGCTGCTCACCCTTCCTCCGGAGACCGAGGTCCACCCGGGCCATGGGGCATCGACGACCATTGGTGCGGAAGCGCCGCATCTGACGGAATGGATCTCAAGAGGGCACTGAGCTGCGCATTGTGGGTCAGCTCACCTTTTCACATGGAGCGAGGTGAGGTAACTTAGGTGTGCCTAACCTTATCGGCGCACCTGAGAGGCCCCCTCGCTCTATGTATGTCTGCATTTGCCTGGCCGTCACCGAGAACGACGTCCACGACTGCATCAACTCGGGGGCCAAAAGCGCACGTCAGGTGCGCGACACCATCGGTGCGGGCGGAGACTGCGGCTCATGCGTCCGGAAGATCTGTGCGATGCTTAGGCAGGCTGAAGCACTCACTCCGACCGCATGAACCGAGGTGCCCGCCATGCAGGGCGACAAAGACATCATTGCCTTGCTCAATGAGCAGTTGACCGCGGAGCTCACCGCGATCAACCAGTACTTCCTGCACGCCAAGATGCAGGAGAACTGGGGATACACCAAGCTGGCTTCGTACACGCGGGCCGAGTCCTTCGATGAGATGAAGCACGCGGAGAAGCTGACCGACCGCATCCTCTTCCTTGAGGGGCTTCCCAACTACCAGAAGCTGAACACCCTTCACATCGGCCAGACCGTGGCGGAGCAGCTCCGCGCCGACCTCGACCTAGAGCTTTCCGTGGTGAAGCGCTTGAAGCCGGCGATCGCCCTGATGCGGGAGCGGGGCGACATCACCTCCGCCCGCCTCTTCGAGGAGATTCTGGACGACGAGGAGCACCACATCGACTACCTGGAGACCGAGCTCGGCTTGATCGACAGCCTGGGCGAGCAGCTCTACCTCGCCAGGTTCGCGGAGCCTCCGTCGGCCTCGTAGTCCACCGGCCCGTGCCACGCCCGTCTGCCCTTCGCAGGCGGGCGTCGTCGTTTACCGGAGAGGATCGGGGGCGCGCGTGTCGGCCCCTGGGGCGGGGTGGTGCGACCCCTATGGACCGTATTCAGGTGTTTGCACAGGTCAATGATGTGTCAACGGCTCGTCAAACCGCGCGCTGTACGGGGGAAACGATCGCCTAAGGTCCTACGATCGATCCCATGACCTGCGTACTTCTCGCCGAGGACGACACCTCGATCTCCGAGCCGCTCGCGCGTGCCCTGCGTCGCGAGGGCTATCAGGTGGAGGTGAGCCCTGACGGCCCGCAGGCCCTGGAACGGGCTCTGTCGGGAGGCGTCGATCTGATCGTGCTCGACTTGGGCCTGCCCGAGATGGACGGTCTCGAAGTCTGCCGGCGGATCAGGTCCGAGGGGCACGGCACGCCCGTGCTCGTCCTCACCGCCCGCGTCGACGAGGTCGACACCGTCGTGGGCCTCGACGCCGGCGCCGATGACTATGTGACCAAGCCGTTCCGGCTCGCCGAGCTCCTGGCCCGGGTACGGGCCCTGCTGCGGCGCGGGACCTCGGAGACCCCGGTGGTGCAGGGTGTCCGAATCGACGCCGACTCCCGCCGCGCGTGGATGGGTGAGAAGGAGCTGCATCTGACGACCAAGGAGTTCGATCTGCTGCGGGTGCTCGTGCGCGACGCGGGCAAGGTGGTAACCCGCGAGCAGATCATGCGTGAGGTGTGGGACACCAACTGGTGGGGCTCGACCAAGACCCTTGACATGCATATCTCCTGGCTGCGCAGAAAGCTGGGGGACGACGCCGCCAAACCGCGGTACATCACGACGGTCAGGGGAGTCGGGTTCCGGTTCGAGCGCGAGTAGATGCGCCGTCGTCTGCTCTTCTCCACTCTCGCGGTCGCCGTTGTCGCGGTCTTTCTCCTCGGCGTCCCCCTGAGCGCCGTGGTGAACCGTCTTGTACGGGACGAGGCCCGACAAGGGTTGCAGGCCGAGTCGAGGCAGCTCGTGGTACAGGTCGAGGGCGCCTCCGTGCTGGAGGCGCCGCTCGACCGGGAACAGATCTCCCGTGCCCATCCTGACCGATATATCGAGATAACCGCCCCGGAGTATGGACATGTCACCGTAGGCAAGCCCCCGCCGCCGGACGAGATGATCCGGGAAAGCGCCCATTCGGTCAACGGGGTCCGGGTGAGCGTGGCGATGGACTCGCGGCAGGTCGACGAGGAGTCCCGCGGGGCGATGGTGCTCATCGCCGCAGTCGGCTCGGTGGCGATCGCCGTGGCGGTGGGGCTGGCCATCGTCCAGTCGCGCCGTCTCACCCTGCCGCTGGAGGACCTCGCCAAGATCGCCGATCGTCTCGGTTCGGGAGACGCGCGGCCGAGCAGGCACCGGTACGGGATCGTCGAGCTCGACCGGGTGGCCGAGGTGCTCGACCGCAGCGCGGTCCGTATCTCCGATCTCCTGGCGGTCGAACGGGAGTTCGCCACCGATGCCTCGCATCAACTCCGCACCCCGCTCACCGGCCTCACCATGCGCCTGGAGGAGATCGTCGCCGCAGCCGACCACCCCGAGGTGGTCCGCGAGGAGGGCGAGGCCGCCATCGTGCAGGTCGAACGGCTCACCGCCGTGATCAACGAACTCCTCGCCACCGCCCGCCGCCAGCGTCAGGCCAGGGCGGGGCCCATCGACGTCGACACGGTCCTGGAGCAGCAGCTCAAGGAGTGGGAGACGGCCTTCCGGCACGCGGGACGCGGTCTCAAACTGGTGGGTACCCGAGGGCTGACCGCGCTCGCCACCCCGGGGGGACTCGGCCAGGTGATCTCCACGCTCCTGGAGAACTCGCTCAGGCACGGCGGCGGCCAGGCGACCATCACCACGAGCAGCGGCGAACGCTCCGTGGTGATCGAGGTGGAGGACGAAGGCCAGGGCGTACCCGAGGAGATGGTCTCCCGGGTGTTCGAACGCGGGGTGAGCGGCGGCGGTGGCACCGGGCTGGGCTTGGTGCTCGCCCGGGCGCTGGTCGCCGCGGACGGCGGCCGTCTGGAGCTGGTACGGCCGAGGCCGGCGGCGTTCGCGGTCTTTCTCCGGCCCGACGGCGAGACCCGTAACCGGGTGGTGAGCGGCCCGGCCTGAGCCGCTAGGAGTCCTGCGGCTCCCCGAACCGGATGACGCGGTGGCCGTTGGCGGAGGTGATCGGGATGGGTTTGCCCGGCTCGGGAACCTCCAGCGGGGAGATGTGGGTTTGTGTTGTGGTCGTCCACCGCGCCCCGGAGTCGGGCCCGGCCTCGGCGGCGATCTCCTCGGCAGGGACCGCCGTCGGGAGGAAGACCCACTTCTTGTAGGACCAGAAGCGGAACATCGTCCCCAGGACCAGCGCGATCATCTGAGCGATGTTGTAGCTCACCGGGTCGGTGAGGTCCAGCGTGTAGCTCACGAAACCGATGATCAACATGGAGATGAGCAGGCCGACGGCGTTGAGCACGAAGAAGATCATGTACTCGCGGGCGAGTCCGCTCTGCTCACGATGCCGGAAGGTCCAGAACCGGTTGCCCAGATAGGCGAAGGTCGCCGCGAAGACGGTCGCGACCACCTTGGAGGTGAGCGGACCCCAGTCCAGCCCGAAGCGGAACAGGTTGGTGAGCCCGAAGTCGATGACGAAGGCGATGGCACCGACGGTGCCGAACTTGGCCAGCTCGTGCACGAGGTAGGCGAACTTCTCGTAGACGCGCTTGAGAACACTCACGAGGGTCTGCACGGTCCTTTCGGGTAGGCAGGAGACCGTCAGGGCCTCCCGGCGGGAGGTGCCGACCCTCCGACAGACCAGTTCATCGCCATAGCCTACCGGGATCGCCCGGAGGGCATGATTGGCGCTCCGAAACCCTTAAGTGGAATTTGTTCGCTGACACCGTCGGCGGGCGGACCGAACGTGCCGACGCAGGCGAGGCCCGGTTCCGCGATGCGGGTAGGCTCAAGCGTCGTGAGTAAGCCCATGACCAGCGGTATGCCCGTCGTCACCGTCATCGGGGGCGGCCAGCTCGCCCGGATGACCCAGCAGGCCGCCATCGCGCTCGGCGTGGAGCTGCGCCTGCTCGCGGGCTCCCGCGACGAGAGCGCGGCCCGTGTCATCGTCGACACCCACCTCGGCGACCACCGCAGCCTGCCGGATCTGCGGGACGTCGCGAAAGGCTGCGACGTCCTCACCTTCGACCACGAGCATGTGCCGACCGAGCACATCGCCGCACTCACCGCGGACGGGGTGGTGGTCCGACCCGGAGCCGAGGCCCTGCTGCACGCTCAGGACAAAGCGGTCATGCGTAAGCGGCTCACCGCATTGGGGGTGCCCTGCCCGGCCTGGCGCGGGGTCTCCACCGCGGACGAGGTCGCCGAGTTCGCCGCGGAGCACGGCTGGCCGGTGGTCCTGAAGAGCGTCCGCGGGGGCTACGACGGACGCGGGGTCTGGGTCTGCGCCGACCTGGCCGCCGCGGCGGAGCCGCTGGGCGCGGGGATTCCGCTGCTCGCCGAGGCGTTCGTGCCGTACACCAGGGAACTCGCCGTCCTCGTGGCCAGATCGCCGCACGGACAGGGGGTCTCCTATCCCGTGGTGGAGACCGTGCAGCGGGACGGGATCTGCGTCGAGGTGATCGCCCCGGCGCCGGACCTCGATCCGGAGGACTCGGCCGAGGCCCAGCGGATCGCGCTGCGGATCGCCCGGGAGCTGGGGGTGACCGGGCTGCTCGCGGTGGAGATGTTCGCCCTGCCCGGCGGGGGCGTCCTCGTCAACGAGCTGGCGATGCGCCCGCACAACAGCGGCCACTGGACGATCGAGGGGGCGCGCACCTCCCAGTTCGAGCAGCACCTGAGGGCCGTACTGGACCTGCCGCTGGGCTCGCCGGCGCCGACCGCGCCCCATGTGGTCATGGCGAACGTCCTCGGCGGCGCCGACCCCGCGATCTTCGAGCGGTACATTCACGTGATGGCGCACGACCCGGGGATCAAAGTCCACTTCTACGGCAAAGAGGTCCGCCCAGGACGCAAGATCGGGCACGTGACCGCCCTCGCCAAGGAAGGTGAGACCGTGGCCGAGACGCGGGAGCGCGCCCGGCACGCCGCGGATTACCTCCGTTCCGGCTCATGATCGAAAGTAGGGGATTCGACGTGGACACGCCGTTGGTCGGCATCGTGATGGGCAGCGATTCGGACTGGCCGGTCATGCGGGCCGCCTCCGAGGCGCTCGAGGAGTTCGGCATCCCGCACGAGGTCGACGTCGTCTCGGCGCACCGCATGCCGCAAGAGATGATCGCGTACGGCGAGGAGGCCGCCCGCCGCGGGCTCCGCGTGATCATCGCGGGTGCCGGCGGGGCCGCGCACCTGCCGGGCATGCTCGCGTCCGTCACCCCGCTTCCGGTGATCGGCGTCCCGGTGCCGCTCAAGTACCTCGACGGGATGGACTCCCTCCTGTCGATCGTGCAGATGCCCGCCGGGGTCCCGGTGGCCGCCGTGGCGGTGGGCGGGGCACGGAACGCGGGCCTGCTGGCCGTACGGATCCTCGGCGCGGCCGATGAGCCGCTCCGGGACCGGATGACCGAGTTCCAGGGGGCGTTGAAAGCGCAGGCCCAGGCCAAGGGCGCCGCCCTTCGCAAATCCCTGCACAGCTCCTGACCCGGCTCTTGGACGTCTTCGGCCCCGTCGGATGGATGTCCGGGCGTCCTGCCTAATCCGGCGGGTAGGCCGCACTGGCTTTGTCGAGTCCGGCCGTGCGAGTGGATCGCTGGGGTCCGTACGGGCAGGAGATGCGTCCGGTACGGCTGCCGCGAGGCCAGGCGTGAGCCGTACCGGGGTGATCGGTCTGGCTTCCGCCCGTACCGCAGGCTTGCCCGGGATCGGTGTGGTCTGTGATGGTTTGCCGGGTAGGTGATGGTTAGTGTCCGGTACGGCTGCCGCTGGGCCGGGTGCGGGCCGTACCGGGGTGATCGGTCTGGCTTCCGCCCGTACAGAATGTTTCGCGTGCCCGGGATCGGGGTGATGGTCGGCCCCGGGCGCTTGGCGACGTTGCGGCGGGTACGGGCTACGGGCGGCCGAGGGCGCGGTACTGCCAGCCGGCGGCGCGCCAGGTTTCGGCGTCGAGGGCGTTGCGGCCGTCCACCATGTTGCGGGTGCTCACCACGGCGCCCAGCTCCTCGGGGTCGAGGTCGCAGAATTCCTGCCATTCGGTGAGCAGCAGGACGACGTGGGCGTCGCGGGCGGCGTGCAGGGCCGAGGTGCCGAAGGAGAGCTCAGGATGCGCCTTACGGGCGTTCTCCAGGGCTTTCGGGTCGTAGACGGTGACAGCTCCGCCTTGCTGGCGGATCGTCACGGCGACGTCGAGGGCCGGGGAGTCGCGGATGTCGTCGGAGAGCGGTTTGAACGCGGCCCCGAGCACGGCCACCGTGCAGCCCTCGAAGGAGCCGCCCACCATCTCCCGGGCCAGGTCCACCATCCGGGCCCGGCGCCGCATGTTGATGGCGTCGACCTCTTGCAGAAAGGAGAGGGCCTGGTCGACCCCCAGTTCGTCGGCTCTGGCCATGAACGCCCGGATGTCCTTGGGGAGGCAGCCGCCGCCGAACCCCAGGCCCGGATTGAGGAACCGGCCGCCGATCCGCTCGTCGAACGAGAGTGCGAGGGAGAGCTGTTTGACGTCGGCGTGGGAGGCCTCGCAGACCTCGGCCATCGCGTTGATGAAGGAGATCTTCGTGGCGAGGAAGGCGTTCGCGGCGCTCTTGACCAGCTCGGAGGTGGGGTAGTCGGTGACGACCACCGGGCAACCGTTGTCGATCATCACCTCGTAGACCTCGCGCATGATCTTCTCGGCGAACTCCGAGCGGACCCCGAGTACGATCCGGTCCGGTCGCATCGTGTCCTGCACCGCGAAACCCTCACGGAGAAACTCCGGATTCCAGACCAGTTCGGCGTCCTGACCCGCGGGCGCGAGCCGTACCAGCTTCTCGGAGAGCCGCTCCGCGGTGCCCACCGGAACGGTCGACTTGCCGACCACCAGGGCCCGCCGGGTCAGCAGGGGGGCGAGGGAGTCGATGCAGGCGTCCAGGTAGGAGACGTCCGCGGCGTTCTCACCGGGTTTCTGGGGGGTGCCGACACAGACGAAATGAACGTCGCCGAACTCGGCGACCTCTTCATAGGAGGTGGTGAAGCGGAGCCGGCCGGAGTGGATCCCCTCCTGGAGGAGTTCTTCCAAGCCGGGTTCGTGAAAAGGGAGCTCTCCCGCCGACAGCCGGGCGACACGTTCCTCGTCGACGTCGAGTCCGAGCACCTCAAAGCCCATATCGGCCATGCATGCGGCATGGGTGGTGCCGAGGTATCCCGTGCCCAGCACAGTCAAGCGGTATGGCACGAGATGCTCCTTTCGTAGCGACGGAGGTTGCCGACGCATGTTACAGCCCGAGACGGCCGACGCGCTTGACCGGATGTTTCTAGGACGTCCTACTATTCTGGTATGAGCTACCCTCTCTATGCCCCGACCGAGGAGCACGAGATGCTCCGCGAGACCGTACGGGCGCTTGCCGACGACAAGATCGCTCCGAGGGCCGCCGAGGTCGACGAGACCGGCGAGTTCCCATGGGACGTCTACAAAGCTCTGGTCGATGCGGATATGCACGCCGTGCACATCCCCGAGGAGTACGGCGGCGCAGGAGCCGACGCGCTCGCCACCGTGATCGTCATCGAAGAGGTGGCCAGGGCGTGCGCCTCCTCCTCACTGATCCCCGCCGTGAACAAGCTCGGCACGGTCCCGCTCCTCCTCGTCGGTTCGGAGGAGCTCAAACGGCACTACCTGGAGCCGACCGCGCGCGGGGAGGGCATGTTCTCGTACGGGCTCTCCGAGCCGGACGCCGGCTCCGACGCGGCCGCCATGCGGACCACCGCGGTCCGAGACGGGGATCACTATGTGCTGAACGGCACGAAGCGCTGGATCACCAACGCGGGGGTATCGGAGTACTACACCGTCATGGCCGTGACCGACCCCGCGGCCGGGGCGCGTGGGATCTCCGCGTTCGTCGTGGAGAAAGGAGACGAAGGCTTCTCAGTCGGGGCGAAGGAGAAGAAACTCGGCATCAAGGGATCGCCGACCCGGGAGCTCTACTTCGACAACTGCCGCATCCCCGCCTGGCGGATGATCGGCGACGAGGGGACCGGCTTCAAAACCGCGCTCGCCACCCTCGACCACACCCGGATCACCATCGCCGCCCAAGCCCTCGGCATCGCCCAAGGCGCCCTCGACTACGCGCTCGGCTACGTCAAGGAGCGCAAGCAGTTCGGCAAGCCCGTCGCCGACTTCCAAGGAGTCCAGTTCATGCTCGCCGACATGGCGATGAAACTGGAAGCCGCCCGCCAGCTCACCTACGCCGCCGCCGGAAAATCCGAACGCGCCATGCACGGTGAACGGGTCGACGACCTCACCTTCTTCTCCAGCGCCTGCAAATGCGCCGCCTCCGACGCCGCCATGGACATCACCGTGGACGCCGTCCAGCTCCTCGGCGGCTACGGCTACACCTCGGACTTCCCCGTCGAACGCATGATGCGCGACGCCAAAATCACCCAGATCTACGAAGGCACCAACCAAATCCAGCGCGTCGTGATGGCCCGGCAACTACTCAAGTAGCTCCGAACCCGGCCTCCCGCTGTTGGGAGGTCGGGCCTGTTTCTGCTGGTTGCAGCCCAAATAGTTGCTGTAGCTGCCTGCTATCGGATAAGGGGTATGTCAGTAGATATAGGACAGGGGGTCGGAAAGGGTGGCTGCGTATGGTCTTACCTGTCCCTGATGTGACCTGGGGTGAAGGGTGAACTACGAGTCCGCAGGTGAGACCCCCCAGTAGCTTCCTTGGGAGAGTCTGGGAGACACGTATGTCTCGGCAACTCTTTCGAAGTTCGAGTGCCTTACGGGCTGTCAGGTGGCTTCCGTGTCTTCTCGGCAGAGTCTGACCATGTGCGTACCACTGCGCTGCCCCCGATCCAAAGACCGGCGAAGCCTCCAGCGGCTGCCGCGCCACCCATGATGGCCTCGGTGACCGAGCTCCCGCTGCCGACGGCAAGCAAGCCGCCGATAACGCCGATCAACAGAGAGATGCTCCTAGGATGACCTGCCACATAGCGCCGTTCTACCACTACTTGGAGAGTTTGGTCCAGCCCATTGTTTTAGGGTTACCGGTAGTTTCTGTGCATATCAATAAAATAGCCCGCAGGAATCAGGGCGCCTTTAGCGGTTGGACGTTTACGCTTCAGACCGGCGCGCCTATATGAGTCCATTCAGTCCCTTGCAGTCCTGGTTAGGAATCTGGGTATGACGCTCATGGTTACCGAGATATGCGAATGGCTATGAATAAGCGATATGGCCGGGCCGAGCTTTATGCTCCCATTTCGACAAGCCGTTGCAGCACGTTCTCGGCCAGCTGTTGAAACTCGGCACGGCACTTGAGCACGTAGGTCTGAGTGCTTCCCAATGCGCCGTCAGCAGCCTTTAGGTCAAACATCGGCTTACGTGCGTCGTGTGCAAGCGGCATGAGGCTCTGATAGTTCCTCAAGGTGCCGATTTCATAGGACCGCAGGACGGAATCCTCGTTCAGCACCGACTCCGCGAAGACGTGGGGGATACGCTCCAACCACCGCAGATACGCTTTAACCGGTCGGTCCAGCCGCATGGTGGGCTGCATGATCACATAACCGAGGGGGCGCATTTCGCCGGTCGGTGCGGGGATAGCTGGGGGCACCTTGGGCAGTACAAGGCTCTGCCATGTCGTCCTCCAGTCACGGAGTGCGGGACCGAGGTTGCGCAAGCCTCGGAGTGAGAAGAGATCCGCGGCAAGAGGCATCAGAACCGTGTCGGCGGCCAGCAGGGCGGCACGGTTGATCGCCCCCAGGTTGGGCCCTACGTCTATCAAGACGATGTCGGCGTCGATCTGGCGCGCAGCGTCGTCGATGATGCGGTAGAACGCAGTGGTAGTTCGCTGCGCGTCGGGTGCGCCCACAACACAACGCGGCCAAGCTTCCGATAGTTTGTCCTCGAAGGCGCTCAGGTCCAGGTCGCCCGGTACCAGCCATAGTCCGTCCACAATTCGGGTCGGTGCGTAGAACCGGACGTCGCCCAGGCCCTCCATGATCGGCTTGACAGACGCCGCCACTGTCCCGGCTTGTCCAGTGATGCGCCGAGCGATCGGCCCGAACAGCTTGGGATTGACAGCGCCCCACGCCGGGCTCTCCGGCTCGGCCCAGAGGATGGCCAGGTCGTCTTCGTCGAGAAACGCGGAGGTGAGGTTCGCCTGCGGGTCAAGATCGACTGCAAGGACTCGGCGCCCGATCCGCTGGAACATGTGGGCCAGGTGATAGGTCAACGTCGTCTTCCCCACACCGCCCTTGTTGTTGAAGAACGCGATGGAGATCATGACGCTTGCCTCAGGGTGACCGACCATGACGAGGCATCAACATTGAACTCCGCCTGAGGGTTACCGTTCACCCCAAGCTCGGCTTGTATCCGGGAAATGCCTCGGCCGAAGCGATTAACGTATCCGAGAGACTTCATGGCAGCAGCCAAGGATGGGTTGCGATAGTCGTTAACCCGGTCGAAGTTATCTTCACGTACTTGCCCATAAGGCCCGCCGGGATTGGAAACCTCGATCCGGTCAGCGAACCATAGGATGCGGATCGGTGCGTTAGAGGTCTCATAGTTACGGTGCATCACCGCGTTCATACAGACCTCGCGCAGTGCGCTAATGGGGTAATCGGGCTGTGGGCGTTCGCGGAAACCCGACTGTTCCACCACCCGGGTATGGAGATGACCCTTCATCAGGGCTACCAATCGCTCAGTGAGGTCAACCACGTTGACCCGCAACTCTTGCTCGTCAATGATGCCGGCGGCCATATCGCCTCCGTCGAATCTGACGAACTGCAGATAAGCGCCGGGGATGAAGGCGCTCGGGTCGTAGCCAAGCACCAGCAGACCGAGCACCGTAGGTATGCCGGTCGCATCGGCCAGACGAAGGCTGTTGAGCTGGAGGAGTTCCGGACGCCCGTTCTCTTCGATCACCTCCGGGGCGACCTCAGAAGGAAGATAGGTGGACTGGAAGAGCCGTAGATCAAGATCGGCCAGTGTGCTTCCCGGAACGGGCCTTCCCTCGAAGGGGCCGTCGGCGGCCCGTCGGCGCTCGGCCAGGATCCGCTCATCCTCGGTGTGAGCCTTACGGGTTGTCGGCCCCGGCCGTACCCAAACCACACCGTCGTAACGGACCGGCGGCGTCGTTGATGCCTCGACCTGAACCCGAATGATCGTCTGCCCTTTGAACGTGGCCTTCTCCACGGTCATCGAAGGTCGGGGCAGGATCTTGCCGCTATCGCGGTGCTCGGTTACCTTGAGTAGATCGCTGTCAAAAGTCCGCACCTCGGTCAGCGGTCGCCCGTGCCTGTCCACACCGATGAGCAGGTCTCCGCCGCCTCGACCACACAAGTCGTTGGCCAGGGCGCAGATCGCCTGCCCGATCTTCTTGCCGTCGTTGGCGGACTCTTTGAACTCCACCACCATGCTTTCCTGGTCGCCGAGGACGTCCGCGAGGTCAGTCATGCCCGTCATTGTTCCACTGCTGCCTGGTCAGCCCGGGCGTGCCGTCCTCCATCTCCAGAAGAGTTTCGTCTTGTGCTGATTCCTCCACGTCTGGCGTGGCCCGTGCAACACGGTTGGTAACAATCAGCTGGAATGAGCACGTGAACCACGCCAGTTCATGGTGTGCCTTCCATCCCCGAATTTGCGGCATCTGCCGACGACTCCGATCGGCAGGTCGGGCCAGGCACCTTGGCAGTGGCAATGATCACGTCCCGCATAGGGATTCGTGATCACATGGATTCACCTCAGAAGCGTTTCCTATCTGGGAGCATGGGTCGGCATGGCTACGATCCTCGCATTTCACGCACATCCTGATGATGAAGCTCTCCTGACCGGGGGGACGCTGGCGAGGCTGGCCGCCGAGGGGCATCGGGTGATCGTCGCGGTGGCCTGCGACGGGGTTATGGGCGAGGCGACCGGTGCCGACGGGCAGGCACGGCTGGATGAACTGAGGGCCGCCGCCGCGGTGCTGGGGGTCGGCCGGGTGGTGCATCTCGGCTATGCCGACAGCGGGCACGGGCCCATACTCTTCCCCGATCCGCCCGACCGCCCGCGATTCGCCCGAGTACCCGATGACGAAGCCGCGGAACGGCTCGCCGAACTGCTCCGGGAAGAGCACGCCGATCTGTTGCTGAGCTACGACGCTCAGGGCGGGTATGGTCACCGAGACCATGTGAAGGTGCATCGCATCGGTGCGCTCGCCGCCGAGCTGACCGGCATCCGGGTTCTGGAGGCGACGCTTCCGCGAGACCCGATCGTGCGCCTGCTCACGATCATGCGCAAGCTGCGGATCCTGGTCCGCTACGACCCGCAGGTCATCCGTACGGCGTACAGCTCTCGAGCCGAGATCACGCACCGGGTCGACGTCCGCCGCTTCTCCGCCCGGAAACGCGCGGCCCTCGCCGCCCACCGATCGCAGGTGTACGGGAAAGGTCGAGCCGCGCTCGCCTTCAGACTCCTGATCCGGCTGCCTCTCCCTGTTTTCGGCCTCTTACTCGGGCGAGAATGGTTCATCGACCCCGCCGCTTCCCCGACCACCACCCTGTACGACGACGTCCTCCGCACACCCGCCACCCAAACGTAGAACCACCGGTCGGCCAGGTCAGTCTTGATCCCGGTCCGTGTCCGCAGGGAATGAAAGGAGCGTGCGACCGGCGGATCGATCGATCACAGCTGGGACAGCCAGCCGGCGATTTCGGCGAAGTCCGCACGGGCGAGGCCACGGCGAGGATCGACGCGATGGAGGAAGGACAGCCCGTTGTGATGCGCCGCCACCCAGATGCGATCGGCATCGGTGATCTCGTCGTCGACCCAGACGAATGAGCGGCCGGCCGCCCAGTCGACCAGACCACGCGTCTTCCAGTGCAGCGGGCCCTCCTCCGTCTCGTCCGGCCAGTCCACCACCGGCAACTCGGGCAAGCCGAGAATCGGTCCGATCACGTCGTTCGCGTCGGCCATCCATGTCGTCGCCCACACCAGATCGCACGGCAGTGCGGACAGCCACAATCCGTGCCGGGGATCGATCCTGGACAGGAGCGGGTTCGAACCCGCGGGAAGCGACGCTGCCTGGTCGCCTGAGTGCCCACTGCGATACGGCTGTGGGGACCCGAATGGAATGAGCGGCCCGTCGACGTCAAGGAACAGCACTGGTCGGTCCCTAGCATCCAGCATGGCCGCAGACTAGCGGTCCTAGGTTCACCCGATTACAGGCTTCCCGCCTGTGAACCTGCGCGAGACCGAATCGCCGGAGCCCATCACCAGCGATCTATCTTCCGCGCTACGGCGAACCGGGTTTCGCCACCGATGTCTGGATCACGGGTTAACCTGGGGTCATGTCTGCTGAGCCGCTTCATGAGACTGGATACGATCCAGCGGAGATTCTGCGCATCCTGCCGGAAAGATGGCATGAGCAGTTCCTCGGCGAATACCACAGTGCCTTGGACGCAGCCCATGAGGTGTGGCGCTTCAAGCAGCTCCGTGAGCTCCTGCATGTCTGGCGATTGCACGCGATTGCAGTGTCCAACCCCGATTTCGATCGGGCCGAACGAGCGGTTCGTGAAGGACGGACTGAGGAGTTCGTATCGATGGACGAGGCGTTCCCAGGATGGGCCAGGCGTCGGTGAACTACCGCGTGGAGCTTCACGTGGCGGCATTGGCGCAGATGAAAGGCTTCCCAGAGGAAGCTCTTGATGCCCTGCTCGCCTCGACTGTTGACCTGATTGAGAAGCCGTGGGACGCGCGAGTCCTCTACGCGGATGAGCCTGAGTATCGGCAGGCCATCTTTGGTGGGTCGGGCATCCTCTACTTCAAGGTTGATGAGGTCAACGAGCTGATCACGATCTTCAATGTGACCTGGATAGGCTGATCAGGCGGTAGCCGGACGTATCGTCGGCAGCCTGTCTTCGGGTCAGGGTGAGTGAGAACGCAGGACCCACGTGGGCGGGGACCCAGCCCTCGTCCAGTGCCCATCTGACGTAGGCCGCCACGAGATTCGGCCGGATTCCGACGGACGGCAGGCCAAGCCAGTTGTCCGGCCGGGCGCAGGGAAAGGTGACCATGAGTACGGCGCCCGGGGAGGTGGCGTGCTCAACGGCGAAGGTCAGCGGGACCCAGCCGTTGCCCTGGCTATAGGTGGGCTTATGGCGAACGCGCCACCGGAACACGACCTCGTCCACCATGATGAGCCGAGATCCCTTCCTGGGCATCGCCATAAGCCAATCCTTGTCGTGGTTCTTCGGTGCCGCCCGAATCAGTGGTGGGCGGCCTGACGTTCGGCCAGGCGGCGGAAGGTCAGGAGCTGCTTGCGCATCATGAGCAGGTCGCCCCAGGCCAAAGCCTTGCTGCGGGCCTGGCTCAGCGGTCCCTTGGCGTTGCCGAGCAGGAGCTTGACGACCAGCCGGGTGGTGCGGCCGTTCTCCGATCGGACGTCGTAGGTGAGGGCGAGGTCCCCGAACACCCGGTACCCCTTGCCTGGGCGTATCCGGAGGGTCAGGTCCCGTCCGGGGGTGAAGGAGACCAGGGTGAAGATGCTCATGACGGGCTGTCCGGCCGTCAGGTTCTCCGCGCCCGGGGTGAGGGTGCGCGGGCTTCTGCGGCCGAGATTGTCCAGCAGGTCGTAGCTGTAGGGGGCGACCCGCATCTGGCAGAGCCAGCGGTAGACGATCTCAGGTGGGGCGAAGACGGACACTCCGCGGAACCAGGTTGCCCCGGGGTCGGGGATGAGCTCGTCGCAGGGATAGGGGCGTACCGTCTCCGACGGGTGGACGCCCCAGTGGGTGGGTGTGCGCATCAGCCGAAGGCCCGTTTGAGGAGGGACAGGACCGTCGCCCGGTATCCGTCCGGGTCGGCCTTGAGGCCTTGGAGGTGTTGCGCGTCGGAAATCACGTGGTTCTCCGCGTGGGGTAGTGGTGGGCAAGGACGTGGATGCGCTCTGCGGGGACGATGCGGTCCGCCTCCCCGGCCGGGGAAACGGCGGGGTGCCGGCGTATCGCTCGGCGTGCGGCAGACGTGCGGAGCGCACCATGGTGGCGCCGGGACCGGCGAGAGCCGGCTCGGCGACGAATCCGGCAGGTTGGGCGGGAAACGGCGCGGGGAACGGCACCGGTGCGCCTCGTGCCAGAACTTCATATGCGGGGAGGCCGGCGGACCTGCTCTGACCGATCCCGTGGCCAGCGATCACCACCCGCTGCGGATCGCCTTCGCACACCCGGAGGTGGCGGGAGTGGAGGCGATCCGGGGACGAGCGGGTGAGTTCGACGGCAGGGAGGTCGAAGTCCGCGGGGGTGCGGTGGTGCCTGTGCCAAGGCGGACGGAAGGTCCGGTAGGCGGGGTGCGCACCGAAGAGCGGAGCGGCCGGGGTGATCGGCGCCGACACAGCAGTCATCGCCGGCCCCTGTTCCCTGGCCATCTCATCCCCCTAGTGAAAAGCCAGACTCCCGGGGGATCAGCGTACCAACTTCAAGATCCAACTACTGCACAGTAGCTCTCGGGGGTGCTTCCCGCGGATCGGGTACGGACACAGGCTGCGCCCTCTCTGGGCGACTTCACCGGCGGGTCGTGCGCCGGCGGGCAACCGGTGTCGTCGCCCGTGGCGGCGAAGCGGGGAGGTCAAGCGTCAGAGGTTGGCCAGAACGACGAGGCAGAGGCCCACGGACAGCACGGTGAAGAGAGCATGGAGCCATTTCATCACCATGAGCCGGAAAGCATGGGCACCCGCGGTGATTCCCCCGAAAACCACGAACAGCAGGAGCGCGGTGACGCTGACGTTGTTTCGATACTGGAGGAGCCGGTCCCCTTCGAGAGCATGGGTTGGCGCAAGTACGAAGATTAGCATAATTGAGACATGAAATAGGATAAATAGTGAAACTAGAGTACAGATGGTATCGATCACCACGACTCTATCGTTTCTGGGTGCCCACCTGGATGACCTGCTCACCGGACGCATGGGGTGAATCTAGCGGCTTCCCAAGGTTCTAAAAGGGCAGATTTTTCTTGATCGTTTAGATGGGTCGCCTGGGTGGCGATAAGGGCTATGACTGGCCGTGATTTTCGGTTGATCGATATTCGTCATGATCAAGATTCCGGCCAGGCGGCTCATTGATATCGGATTGATCACTATATGTAGTGAAATCAAGGATTATTGCTACTTTAGCGGCTCTTCCAATACGTGCGAAGAAGGTCGCTAGTGCGTAACATGCTCCGCTTGTCTGTGCTGTCCGCCGCCGCCACGATCACGATTCCGCTTGCCGTAGCCGCTCCCGCCACGGCCTCGGCACCGCCCGCGAACGTGCCCAAGGGTGCCGTCCAGGTGAAGGTGACGAAGATAGTCGCCGGTGACCTCGTCGAGGTCGTCCCCACCAGAGGCGCGACCTTCCGGGTCCGCCTGCTCTCGATCGCCACCCCCAAGCGGGGCCAGTGCTTCAGCAACCCCGCGTTCGCCCGTACCAAGGCGCTGCTCCCCATCGGCAAGATCGCCTACCTTCTCCGGGACAGGACTCCCAAGGACTCCGCAGGCAACCGCCTCGCCTATGTGTGGGGCGGCACCGGTGTGTTCGTCAACCAGAACCTGGTCCGGGGCGGCTGGGCCAGGGTGGTGAACCACGCGCCGAACGTCAAGTACCGTGACCTGCTCCGCTCCGAGCAGGCCAAGGCCCAGCGCGCCAAGCTCGGCGTCTGGTCGGTTCAGTGTGCGCCGAAGCCCCAGGTCGATCCGCGTTTCCGCACCTGCAAGGACGCCAACGCCAAGGGCTACGGCCCCTACCGGCGAGGCGTCGACCCCGAGTACGCCTGGTACCAGGACCGAGACGGCGACGGCATCGTCTGCGAACCGCGCTGATCACCGGCTTGGCGGACGCCGTACCGTCGGGTTGCGAGAATACAGAACTATACTTCCCGGAAGTATAGTTCTGTATTTTTCGGCTCGGCGTGGTTGGGGGAGCCAATGGTCGCTAAGCCCGATCGGATCTTCGCCAGGGAGTGGGAGTGGGAGGGGCTCACCGATTTCGCGTCAGGTGGGCGCCTGCGAGGAGCCCAGCCCGGTGCGACTCTCGGCGTGGTCAGCGGTCGGCGTCGCCAAGGCAAGAGCTTCCTGCTGCAGGCGCTCGCCGAGGCCACCGGTGGCATGTACTTCGCCGCCACCGAGGCGACGGAGGCTGAGTCGCTTCGGTTGTTCGACGAGGCTCTGACGAGGTATACGCGGGAAGTCGCGGAGTTCCCTTTCCGGGATTGGAACGACGGGATCGCCGCCATGTTCCGGCGTTTCCGGGACCGTCCCGTCCCCGTGATCATCGACGAGTTCCCCTTCCTGTCCAGGACGTCCCCGGCGTTGCCTTCGATCATTCAGCGGGAACTCGGGCCTGGGGGGAGCGGCAGGGAGAGCCAGGCGCGGCTCATACTCTGCGGGTCGGCGATGTCCGTCATGGGAGGGTTGCTGGCGGGCCAGGCGCCGCTGCGGGGCCGGGCCGGGCTGGAAATGGTGATCCACCCGTTCCGATACCGGGACGCGGCCGAGTTCTGGGGGATCGAGGATCCGCGGCTGGCGATTCTGGTGCATGCGGTCGTCGGGGGTACTCCCGCGTATCGCTACGAGTTCACCCAAGGGGACACACCGGCGGATCTCGCCGACTTCGACGCGTGGGTCGTCAGGACCATGCTCAACCCGCGGAACGCCCTCTTCCGGGAGGCGCGCTATCTGCTCGCGGAGGAGTCGGAGATCCGCGACCCAGGCCTCTACCATTCCGTGCTGGCCGCCATCGCGAGTGGGAGCACCACAAATGGAACTATCGCTCGATATGTCGGGCGCAAGTCTGATCTGATCACCCATCCACTCAACATGCTGGAGGACTGCGCCCTGATCACACGGGAGCCGGATCTGTTCCGATCGGGACGTTCTCGCTACCGGATCGTCGAGCCGTTGATCACCTTCTACGAGGCGATCATGCGGCGGCGCTGGCCCGAACTGGAGATCCGCCGCGCGGCGAGTGTGTGGGAATCGACTCGGGCGACATTTCTGGCCCAGGTGGTGGGACCGCATTTCGAGGCCCTGTGCCGGGATTTCGCGCTGGATGCCGGGGAAGCCCGGTTCAGGGGTTTCCCGGCTGAGGTGGGCTCCGGGGTGGTGGCAGATCCGGCGAACCGCACGCAGATCGAGATCGATGTAGCGGTTCTGGCGGCTCAGGACTCCGGACAACCCCGCCGAATTCTCTCCCTCGGCGAGGCCAAATGGGGTGAGACGATGGGCGTCCACCATCTGCGGCGACTGGCGCGGGCACGCGATCTGCTCGCCGGCAAGGGCTATGACACCCGGGAGACCGTCCTGGCCTGCTACGGCGGATCGGGTTTTACGGAAGAGCTGCGAACGGTCGGTGATGAGGACACGAACGTTCTCCTGGTCGGCCTCCACGACCTCTACCGGCCGACGGATTCACCCTGACCACGTGCTGGGGTACGGCCGATGGCGGCACAGGTCATCGACGGCTTCGGCATCGTGACGGCTACACGGTGAACGGTGTCGTACGGCCTTGGGCCGGGTCGCCGGGCGGTGCCGCGAGCGGAATCTCAGTAACCGGGTAGGCGCGGACGGCGTTACTCTGCTCGCTTATGACCGAGCCTGATGATGTTCGCACCACCCGGAAGGCGTACGACCTCATCGCCGCCGAGTACGCCGAGATGGTTCGTGATGAGATACGGGACAATCCGTTTGAGCGCGCCATGCTGGGGACGTTTGCGGAATTGATCCAGGCCGCCGGTGGTGGTCCGGTCGCCGAGGTCGGGTGTGGTCCCGGCCGGGTCACGGACCACCTGAACTCCCTGGGGCTGGACGTCTTCGGCGTCGATCTGTCGCCGGCCATGGTCGACCTGGCCCGCAAGCTGTACCCGGACCTGCGGTTCGACGTGGGTTCGATGACCGATCTGGATGTTTCCGACGGCACTCTGACCGGCCTCGTCGCCTGGTACTCGATCATTCATCCGCTCCCCCAGCGGCTCCCCGCGGTCTTCGCGGAGTTCCACCGGGTGCTGGCTCCGGGAGGCCATCTCCTCGTCGCCTTCCAGGTGGGCGACGAGCCACTCCACATCGCCGAAGCCTTCGGCCACAAGATCTCGCTCGACTTCCATCGGCTCAACCCGGACCGGATCGCCGAACAGCTGACCCGGACCGGCTTCACGATCCAAGCCCGCCTCGTCCGAGAACCCCGGCGAACCGAAAAGGTCCCCCAGGCCTACCTGCTGGCCCAGAAACCTTGAAAATGCGTGCTAGCGGCAGATGTTCTGGGTGGCGGTTTTGGGGGTGACGGCCGCGGTGGGTGTCGGGGTGGGGGTGGGTGCGGCGGCAGGCGCGGTGATTTTGACGGGTTTGGCGACGGGGTGGTTTCTGCCGACGACGACGTCGATACGGTCGGAGCGCTCCTCGGTGAGCCGGAGCTTGGCGCCGGGGAGGGCCGCGGCGACGGTCTTGGCGGCCTCCGCCTGATTCCGGCCGTACCGGATGACCGTGTCGACGTAGTCGGTCCTGGTGGTGTTGCCCGGCGCACTGGGGATCTTGAAGCCGAGGCGGACCAGTTCGGCCTTGGATCTGGCGCCTTTGCCGTCGACGCCGGTGCCGTTGAGCACGTGCAGGGTGATCCGCTCCGGCGGCACCCGGAGCGCGCCCGCGGCGGGGGTCGGGCTGGGCTTGGGGGAGGGGGCGGCCGACGCCGAGGGGGAGGCGGTGGGGCCGACCAGCGGCTGGTCCTTGGCGATCCGGGCGAACAGGTCCTTGGCCTCCTTCTCCTTCCACAGGACGGCGGATTCGCGGGTGGGCGTGGTGAAGTTCGCGTCGGCGATCGGCACGGTGGCGAAGACGACGTTGTCGGTGGAGACCGATTTGAGCTGGTCGACCAGGCCGAGCATGTCGCCGGCGAGTTGCTTGTTCACGGTGAGGGTCTTGAGGGTGGTGTTGATGAAGCCGGTGAGTTTGACCGGGTTCGTCAGGGTGCCACCGCTGAGTGCCTGGTGGAGCAGGGCCGACATGACCTGCTGCTGGCGGTCGATCCGGTCGAAGTCGGAGCGCGCGGTGGCCCGGGTGCGGGCGAAGGAGAGGGCCTTGACCCCGTCGAGGCGGTGGGTTCCGGGGGCCAGCACGATGCCGTGCTTCGCGTCGTCGATCGGAACGTTGGTGCAGACGTCGATGCCGCCCAGCGAGTCGACGACGTCGATGAACCCCAGGACGTTGACCTCGATGTAGTGGTTGATCTTGAGTCCGGTGACCTGCTGCACGGTCTTCACGGCGAGCGCGGCCCCACCCCGCTGGTAGGCGCCGTTGATCTTGCCGTTGCCGTGGCCCGGAATCGACACCCAGGAGTCGCGGGGGATGCTGACCACGGTCGCCTTGGTACGGTCCTCCGACAGGTGGATCACCATCATCGTGTCGGATCTCTGTCCGAGCTCCCGGCCGAGTCTGAGGCGCTGCTGAACCCTGCGGGAGAGGTTGTCCCGCCGGTCGACGCCCATCAGCAGGATGTTCAGCGCGCCCTTGGGCGCCTCCGGCTCGGTGATCCCCGCATCCACCTGGGTGACCGTGCTCGCCGCGTAGTTGGGGAGCGCCCACAGCCCGCCGGAGACCAGCAGCACCCCGCTGGAGAGCACACCGGAGGCGACGACCATGCGCCGCTTGGAGCGGGCGCGCTGCAGGGAGAGACGACCGCGGCGGCCCCGCCGACCTGCCGGCGTGAGGGTCACCTCGCCGTATGCGTCGCCCCCGATGCGGACCCCTGAAACGTCATCGGAGTCCTCTTTGTCGTGCATGGCGTCTCCCCTCGCCGCACTGTCCCGAAGTCGTATGCGACGTCCAAAGCAGCCTTTCGGTTGCCGTCCACACCCGCTCGTACAGTAGCGTGTGCGCGACTATGAAGCAGTTTCCCGACGCCCCCGCGCGCCTTTCCGGAGATGGCTCGATGAGCTGGCCCCCGATCTCTGTGATCATGCCCGTGCTCAATGAGGAGAAGTACCTCCGCGACGCCGTACGGCAGATCCTCGAACAGGACTATCCCGGAGAGATCGAGGTAGTCCTGGCGATCGGGCCGTCCCAGGACCGTACCGACGAAGTCGCCAAGGCGATCGCGGCGGAGGATCCGCGGGTCAAGGTGGTCCCCAACCCCACCGGCCGCACGCCGAACGCGCTGAACGCCGCGATCGGCGCGTCCGTCAACGAGATCGTCGCCCGGGTGGACGGCCACGCCATGTTGCCCTCGGACTACCTCAAGATCGCGGTGGCGACGCTGCGGGAGACCGGGGCGGACAACGTCGGCGGCATCATGGCCGCCGAAGGGCACACGCCCTTCGAGCAGGCGGTGGCCCGCGCCATGACCTCCAAGATCGGAGTGGGCAACGCCCGGTTCCACACCGGGGGTACGGCGGGGCCCGCCGACACGGTCTATCTGGGGGTCTTCCGCCGCTCGGCGCTGGAGCGGGTCGGCGGGTACGACGAGGCGTTCCTCCGCGCCCAGGACTGGGAGATGAACCACCGCATCCGGTCCACGGGCGGGCAGGTCTGGTTCCAGCCGCGGATGCGGGTCTCCTACCGCCCTCGCCCGAGCCTGAAGGCGTTGGCCCGGCAGTACTACCACTACGGCCGCTGGCGGCACGTCGTCGCCCGCACCCACCGCGGCACGATCAACCTCCGCTACCTGGCGCCGCCCGTCGCCGTGGTGGCCATGGCCCTCGGCCTGGTCGTCTCCCCGTTCTTCTGGCCGGCGATCCTGATCCCGGGCGCCTACCTCGCCGCCATCCTGGCCGGCTCGGTGCTGACCGGCCGGGGCCTGCCCGCCGGAGCCCTGGTACGGCTGCCGCTGGTCTACGCGACGATGCACGTCAGCTGGGGCTACGGCTACCTCACCAGCCCCAAGGACCTGGGCCGCGGCGGCGCGACCCGCCTTTAGCCGACCTGGTACGGCCTCAGGTCGCAACCTTCGGCGCGAAGGCGGCTGGGTTGCCCCAGCCGTCCGTTGCCGGCACCCGGACGGCCGGTTCCCGCCTGGCCTCTCGTCAAACCGGGGACCTCACCCTCAGGGGGTGATCGGGGATCCCAAGGCAACGTGAATCAGCTTCGGGAGCTCACGATCCGATCCCTCAAGGGTGATCAGGCCCCACTGATGATCGGGTACCACCTGCCGTGCCAGTCGCCATCCCTCCGGGGATGATGATCGGGCTGTTCGCCCGCCTTCGGCCCTCCGCGTGATCGTTGTGGTGTGCGTTCCCCTGAGGGTGCCCACACCACAACGATCACGCGGGATCGCTAGTCCTCTTCGGCGTGGTCTCGGGCCATTTCCAGGCCGAGGTCCTTTTCGGCCGGCGACACCCAGGTGGCGGCGCTGCGCCGTACCAGGTCGTTGACGGCGTCGTTGAAGCGGGTCATGGCGTCGGGTTCGTCGGGGCCGAGCAGATGGGTTTTGAGGGATTTCCGCTGGTCGGCAAGGGAGTCGCCGCCTTCCTTCTCCATCGCTTGCAGGATGGTGTTCAGGTCGGCGAGGTCGGGGGTGAGCAGGTAGGCCGCGTCGGCGGTGGGGTACTTGTAGCGGAAGTCGGCGTCGGGAAGTTTCGCCATGTTGGTCACCGAGTACGGCTTTCCGCTGGCGATGTAGTCGGCGACGACGCTGGAGATGTCGCTGACGAGCAGGTCGGATTCGTTGAAGCAGTCGTACAGGTGCGGCATCGGGCCGGTGATCACCCGGTGCCGTGAGGAGTCTTCGGACTGCCAGTAGGCCTGCTTGCGCTCGGCCTCGACCTGCTGGTACTCGAGGTCTTGGCCGCGGTGCGGGCGGCCGGTGTCGCGGGCGCGCTGGGCGTCGTCCCCGGTTCCGGCGGTGATCTGGCTGAGGTTGGCCATCTTCCGGGCGAGTTTGGGCAGGTTGGCGGCGGCGGTGGCCCGTTTGTTCGCCTCGCCCGCGGGCATTCCGGCCGGTTCGCCGCTCTGCGCCCGGTTGGCCGAGTTGATCAACGCGACGATCTTCTCGTGGGCCTCCATCGCCTTGCGGTCGCGGGTGCCGGTGAGCGGGTGCGGCTTGTAGAGGACCCGGATCTTGGGGGAGTGCTCAAGCAGCCGCTTGATCAGCTTCGGGCCCATGTCGGTGATCGAGGTGTGGTAGAGGTCCTCGGTCCAGCCTTCCCAGGTGGGCGCGTACAGCACGCTCCGCCGGGGGATGTCCGGGCCACTCCGGACGATCTCGGCGAGCTGGGGGCGCCCGACCTCGACGATGCTCTCGTCGCGGACCCCGACCTGGGCGCGCCGGTAGCGCTCCCGCCCGGCTGCCCCGGCGACCCACACTTCGTCGTACACCTTGGTGAACGGGTTGAAGGACGCCTCTTTGTCGCTGTCGCCGTGTCCGATGAAGACGTGCTTCATCCCGACAGTGCGCAGCATATGGATGTTCTTCCCGACGTTGGAGGCGTAGAGGGCCACCCGGACCTTCGACAGCGGCCCGAAGTTCATCAGGTCCGTGGCACCCGGGAAACACAGAACCGGGAGTGAGGTACGGCCAAGCTGGCGCAGGATGCCGCGCTCCCGCAGGATGATCACGGCCTTGTGGTCCAGCCGCTCCAGGGTGGAGATCCACATGTTGACCTGGTAGGCGGAGTCCGAGGAGCCGGAGAAGTAGAGCGCCACCTCGGGGTTGTACGCGTTGATCTGGTCCTCGACCACCTTGAGGACCCGCTCCCGGTTCCCCAGCGGAGCGGCGGCCCGGGAGTGCGGGAGCAGGCCGAGCACCGCCGACAGGCCGACCGCCAGGCCCGCGAGGGCCCCCAGCGGGCCGAAGATCGCGGCGCCGCTGATCGCTCCGAGCACGGCGCCGAAGACCGGGAAGGCGTCCAGGTAGAGGAAGTAGGTGACGTGCGCCTCGGCGAGTACCCGGGGCGGCGCGTCCGCGATCTTCAGGGCGGACAGGTCCACGTTCCGGGTGACCACCGGCATCGCCCGGCGCCGGTTCATGAACACGGCGAGGCCGGTGTGGGCCGCCCGCAGGCCGTACAGGAGGAAGGTCCCCGCGGCCAGCAGGGCGAACTCGAAGCTCTCCTTGGCCCCGATGGTCCGGGCGAAGAGCAGGAGCACCGCGGCGTCCCGCATGAGGAATCGCGGCGTGATGCCGAGATGTAGCTTGCTGAGCAGTTCAAGCAGTGGCTGGGCGACCCGGACCGCGTAGATCTCGGCCAGATAGCCGGTGATCGCGACGACCAGGAACATCCACGGGCTGGCGAGCAGCGCTGCGACGAACAGCAGGGGGTAGCTGAGCAACAGCCCGGCGACGACGGCCACGGCGGACATGTCGGCCGTCAGTCGCTTGATGATCCGCTTCACTCCGCGCTCTCCTGCTCCGCCTGCTCCAGCAGCGCGGCAATGATCTCTACGTCGTCTTCGGTACGGCCGTCGGGGTCGAGCCTGCGCACGTCGATCACATGCCCTGTCAGGTTGGAGACGATTACGTCGAGGGAGGTCAGCGCGACGACCTTGGAGGAGAGGAGGCTCTCGGCGGGCTCCTCGCCGAACGCGCGGGTGCGCATCGGGGTCTGGGTGCGCTCGGGGTTCACGCAGTTCACCCGGACGCCGTCCTCGGCCCACTCGTCGGCGAGCGCCTGGGTGAGGTTGACGACCGCGGCCTTGGTGGATGAGTAGAGGCTGTAGTCGGCGCGGCCGCGCGTGTAGGAGCTGGAGGTGTAGAGGAGCAGGCAGCCCTGGGTCTCCCGCAGGTAGCCGATGGCCGACCGGGCGACGTTGACCGGGCCGAGGTAGTTGACCGCGACGGTCTCCTCCACGGTGGCGTCGTCGGTCTCGCCGAGCTTGCCCATGTGCAGCACGCCGGCGGTGTTGACGACGAAGTCGATCCGGCCGGTCTCCTCGTAGACCTGGCGCAGCGCCTCGGCGACCGCGGCGGCGTCCTCCACCTTCGTCCCGTTCTGGGAGCGGGAGAAGGAGTAGACGGCCGCGCCGAAGCCGCGGGCCAGCTCCACGATGTCGCCGCCGATGCCGTAGCTCCCGCCGAACACCACCATGGTCTTGCCGGCCAGCGCCTCCTTGTAGGCGTCGGGTCCGGCCGGGACGGGGGCGTTGTGTGAGGCGAGCTGGAAGAGCTTGTCGGCGATGAAGACGTCGACGGGGTGGGTCACCTTCATGTTGTGCTCGCTCCCCGGCACGATGGCGATCGGCACGTCGGGGAGGTAGCGGAGCAGGACGCTGCAGTCGTCGGTGGCCGGCTGCCGTTCGAAGTCGGGGTCGGCGAGCGCCAGCTCGTACGCCTCGCGGATCGTGGACAGCCGGAAACACTGGGGTGTCTGGCCGCGACGCAGGCGGGATCGGTCGGGGATGTCCCGGAGGATCTCCCCGCGCTGCCCGCGGGCGGCCACGACGATCGTGTCCGAGCTGGGGATGCAGACGTCGACGGCTTTGTAGGTTTGGAGTGCGGCGACGCACTCGGTGATGATGCGATGTTCCAGGAGCGGGCGGACGGCGTCGTGGAGCAGCACGTTGCAGTCGGTGTCTCCGAGGGCTTGCAGGGCTCGCCAGGTCGTCTCGGTGCGGCTGGAACCGCCTTCGAGGACCTGGGTCACCTTTGAATAGCCACCTTTGCGGGCGATCGCCGAGATCTCGTCGGTGAACCCCGGCGTCATCAGCACGATGATCTCGTCGATCTCGGGTGCGGAATCGAAGGCGGCGATCGTATGCTCGATGATGGACTTACCGGCTATCTTCAGCAACTGCTTGGGGATCTTCAATCCCACGCGCTGTCCTACGCCGCCCGCCAGAATGACGCCTACATTGCGCAGCTGTGGGTCGGGTGAGGTCATACCTTGCGTTCCTTCGGCGGACTAGGGCAGGAGGGCGAGGGCCAACCCGCGTCGTGTCGCGGTCGGCGGACGTACACCGCGAGTAGATGTACACCGCGACTTTACCGGCGAGTGGCCCTGCGTAAGCACGCCGTCTACGGATCACTTTGGTGCCTTCGCCGGTAGGCTTGGGCGACCTCGGGCGCGTAGCCTTTGGTTTCGCCGTGCTCACCGGACCAATGCCCATGTGAAGGAGCCCGTTGACCGCCTCAGCGCCTCCCACCGCGGAGCGTCCCGCGACCGTCGCCGTGGTGCTGGCCACCGCGCCCGCGACGGGGCTCAGGCCGGGGCATCCCGCGGACGGGTCCGACTCAGTCTTCGAACGGCTCGCCCGGCAGCTGGCCGCGGCCGGTCGCGAGCTCCGCGCCGTCACCCGCTCCGCGCGCACCCCGGAGGATCCGGCGGCCTCGCGGCACCTCACGGCGAGCGGCAATCTCGCCGACGACCTGCGGGCGATCGCGGCCCTAGCCCGTACGGTGGACGGTCCGCTGGTCGTGGTCCCGGGGGATGTGGTCGCGCACGACGAGGCGCTCGCCTTGCTGATCTCCCATCCGGCGCGGGCCACCGGGGCGCTCGTCTCCTACGAGACCCCCGACACGCTGCACACCCCGGTCCGGGTGGAGTACGGCCGGATCGTGGCGGCGGGCACCTCGTTCCACCGGGTCGTCGAGGCCAACGCGGGTTTCCGCGGGGTGCTTCAGGTGAGCAAGGCGGATTTAGAGGTCTTCGCGGACTCCGCGGAGACACTCGCGCTTTTGCTGGATTCGGGGCGTTTGGGAGAGCTTGGTAGCTCCGAGGCGACCTCGCTGCTTCTGGTGGGCCTGGTCCGCTCGGGGGTGCGGGTCAACGCGGTCGACATCCGGGTCCTGCACTGCGACCGGGTGGCCGACCAGGAGGGGATGGACCACGCGATCTCCCGGCTCGCCCGGGTGGACGAGGAGAAGGTCCGCCTGGATTCGGCGGTCAAGGGCGACGACGGCTTCTTCACCACGTACTTCGTCAGCTCCTGGTCGCGCCATCTGGTGCGGTTCTGCGCACGGCTGGGCCTCACCCCGAACGCGGTCACCGGGATCTCCGTCGGCTTCGCCGCGCTCGCCGCGCTGTGGTTCGCCGAGGGCACCCGGACCGGCCTGGTGGTCGGCGCGTTCCTGCTCTACTTCTCGTTCGTGCTGGACTGCGTCGACGGGCAACTGGCACGGTACACCCGGCGGTTCTCGCCGCTCGGCGCCTGGCTGGACGCGACCTTCGACCGGGTCAAGGAGTACATGGCGTACTTCGGGCTCGCCGTGGGGTACGCGGAGGGCGACATCTGGCGCCTCGCCGTCGCCGCGCTGGTCCTGCAGAGCGTCCGGCACATGGTGGACTTCTCCTACGCGGGCGCGCAGCCGGCCACCGCGCAGTCCGTGCCGCCCAGACCGTTCGACCTGCCGGAGGATCCGCTGCAGACCCCGGTCGCGACGGCGGACGGTACGGCGTCCGCGACCTCCGCCGCGCGCGGCGGCTCGGTGGTCACGATCTCGCGACGGTTCGATCGCAACTCGGCCCTGCGCTGGTTCAAGAAGATCGTCGTGCTCCCGATCGGGGAGCGGATGGCCCTGATCTGCCTGGCCGCGGCGCTCTTCGACGCCCGCGTCACCTTCCTTGCCCTGATCGTCTGGGGCGGTCTCGCGGCCTGCTACATGCTGGCCGGCCGAATCCTGAGGTCGCTCAAGCGATGACGACACATCAGCCCGATTTCCGGGCGGCGTCCCGCCCGGCGGTGCCCCGCGCCCCCTTCGGGTCTCGCGCGGCCCGGTGGAGAGGGGGAGCCCGCCCGTGGCGTCGATGCTCATGACTCCGGTACCCGTGAGCGCGGTCGTCGCCTACCGCGACGACGGCGCCTGCGCGCGCGGGCTCGGCCGGCTGACCTCGGGTCAGCTGCCGCCGCTGCTGCCCGCGCTGGTCGGCGGGGTGGTCACCGGGGTGCTGCTCTTCCTGGGGATCGCGCACGAGCGTGGTTTCGCGGTTTTCGCCCCGGCGGTGGTGCTGCTGCTCACCGGGCCCGCCTCCTCCAGCCGCCACGACGGCCGGCTGGACTGGCTGGTGCCGCCGATCCTGCGGCTGACCGAGTACGGATTCGTCGCGGCGGTCGGCTTCGCCAGCGGCGTCTCCCACGGGCTGATCTTCATTCTGCTCGGCGCGCTCGTCTTCCACCACTACGACGTGGTCTACCGGGTCCGTCAGCGGATCTATCCGCCGCCGTGGCTGGGTCTCTACGGGCTGGGCTGGGACGGGCGCATGCTCGTCATCGCGCTCGGCGCGCTGCTCGACCTGGTTCCGCTCACCTATTTCCTCCTCGCGGTCTGGCTCTGGGGCCTGTTCATCTGGGAGAGCGTGACGAGCTGGCTCGCCGCACCGCGCTCGGGTGTGGACGCGGCCGACCTCGGCGCGGACGACTGACCCCCCGAATCCGACGGAGTTTACGAAAGGTAATCAGTTGCTTGGAATGGTGCTGGCCGCCGGCGCCGGACGTCGCCTGCGGCCGTACACCGACACGCTCCCCAAGGCGCTCGTGCCGGTCGACGGCGAGACCACGATCCTGGACATCGCGCTCCGCAACTTCGCGGCGACGGACCTCCGCGACGTCGTGGTGATCGTGGGCTACGCGGCGTCCGCCGTACGGGATCGGCAGGCCGATCTGGAACGGCGGCACGGGGTACGGCTGACGCTGGTGCACAACGACCGGGCGGAGGAGTGGAACAACGCGTACTCCCTGTGGTGTGCCCGTGAATATTTCGAACAAGGCGCACTTTTGGTCAACGGCGACACGGTACATCCGGTGAGTGTTGAGCAAACCCTGCTCACGTCCACCGTGCCTTCTGACATCCTCCTTGCGGTGGACGACGTCAAGACGCTCGCCGATGAGGAAATGAAGGTCACGCTCTCCGACGACGGATATCTGGCCCGGATCACGAAGCTCATGGATCCGGCTCAGGCGTACGGGGAGTACATCGGCGCCACCTTGATCCGTCCCGCTGCCTCGGCCCACCTGGCCGATGCCCTGGAGGCCACCTGGCGTCGTGACCCCTCGCTGTACTACGAGGACGGTTACGCCGAACTCGTCGTTCGTGGCCACTCCATCGGTGTCGCGCCCATCGGCAAGATCGACTGGGTCGAGGTCGACAACCATGACGACTTGGCCAAGGCACGGGGGATCGCATGCCACTACTAGCCCGGATGCTGACCGCACCGCTCACGGTGACCGTACGCAGAGGGGCGGTGGCCCAGCTCGGTTCGCTCTTGTCGGACAGCCGGGTCGCCACCTCAGGACACGTCGCCGTGGCGGTCGGTCCCGGGCAGGGGGACCAGGTGTCCTCCTTGATCGCCTCGTCGATCGTCGGCGCCTCGATGTTCCGGGTGGACGGCGGGACCGTCGACGCGGCGGTCTCCTTGGGAGCCGATCTGCGCAAGGGCGCCTACGAGGCGGTCGTCGGGATCGGCGGGGGCAAGACCATCGACACCACCAAGTACGCTGCCTCGCTGGCGGGGATCCCCATGGTGGCGGTGGCGACGAACCTCTCGCACGACGGCATCTGCTCGCCGGTCTCCTCCCTGGAGTACGACGGCGGCAAGGGGTCGTTCGGCGTGCCGATGCCGCTCGCCATCGTGGTGGACCTGGATTTCGTCCGGGCCGCGCCGGTCCGGCTGGTCCGCGCGGGCATCGGGGATGTGATCAGCAATCTCAGCGCGATCGAGGACTGGCTGCTTGCCGCCTCGTGTGAGCCGGTGGACGGCTTGGCGGTCTCGATGGCGCGGACCGCGGCCTACGCCGTTCTGGATCGACAGGATTCTGTGGATTCGGACTCGTTTTTAACGACATTGGCGGAATCTCTGATTTTGTCAGGGATGGCAATGGTTGTTGCGGGGTCATCCCGGCCCTGTAGCGGTGCGGACCATGAGATCCTGCACGCTGTGGATCAGCTCTTCCCCGGTACCTCCAACCACGGCGAGCTCGCTGGCCTGGGCGCCGCGTTCGGCTTCTTCCTCCGGGAGGACGACGAGTCGAGGGCGAAGCTCGCCGCCGTGGTGCGGTGCCTCAGACGGCACTCGCTGCCGGTGGTGCCGGGAGAGGTGGGGCTGTCCCTCGATCAATTCGCCGAAGCGGTCTGTTTCGCCCCGGAGACCAGGCCGGGCCGGTACACGATTCTGGAGCACCTGGCGCTGACGCCGCAGCAGGTACGGGAACGAGTGGGAGAGTATGTCCGGTCCGTCGATCATTGAGCTTCGCGAGGTCGCCCAGCCGGCGTCCACGATGGACCGCCGGAGCGGGGAGCATTGGGCGGGTCTGCTGTACATGCGGCGGCTGTCCATCTACGGCACCTGGCTGCTGGTCCGTACGCCCCTGTCACCCAACCAGGTGACGGGGCTGATGATCCTTTGTGGCGTTTTATCCGGATTTATCCTGGCAATGCCGGGTCTCTGGTCCGCGATCGTCGCCGCACTCCTGATCCAGCTGTACCTGCTCCTCGACTGCTCGGACGGGGAGCTGGCCCGATGGACCAGGCGCACCTCCATCGCGGGGGTGTACCTGGACCGGGTCGGGCACTACTTCAGCGAGGCCGCGCTCCTGATCGGCCTGGGCTTCCGGGCCTCGGGGTCGCTGACCCAGCCGGACTGGTACGTCGTCCTCGGGTTCGCCGCCGCGCTCGGGGCGATTCTGATCAAGGCGGAGACCGACCTGGTGGACGTGGCCCGGGCCCGCTCCGGGTTGATCGCCGCGACCGAGTCCTCGGCCGAGCTCCGCTCCTCGCGGCTCGGCACCCTCCGCAAGATCGCTTCCGCGATAGGATTCCACCGGCTCATCCAAGCGATCGAGCTCTCGCTGATCGTGCTGGCCGCGGCCGTCCTCGACTTCTTCATGGGCGGGCTGACCGCGACCCGGGTGCTTCTGGTGGCCTGCGCGGTGGTCGCCGGGTTGCAGATGATCCTGCATCTGGTGAGCATTCTCGCCTCACGACGGCTCACCTGAAACACGGGGGAACCATCCATAGTGGATTAAGCGTCTTATCCCGCGAGTCATCTCCGGTTTGGTAGGGGTTCACTCACTGTTCCGATACGCTTTGGTCCTATATCCATTGTGGCCATTTACCGCCACGCTCACAACGGCAGACTCGGTGATCATGCTTAGATGTCAGTCACGTGTCCTTGACGCGTCGAGGTGCTGACGCGTTGAAGATTTCGTGCGTCATCCTGACGATGGGGAACCGGGTCGCCGAATTGAACCGGGCGGTGCAGTCCGTTCTGGATCAAGCGGACGTGGACCTTGAGATCGTGATCGTCGGCAACGGAGCGGACGTTCCCGACCTGTCGGTCACCTTCCCGCCGGGCACCTCGGCGGAGAGCACCGTGAAGATCGTCCGCCTCTTCTCCAACGCGGGCATCCCCGCGGGACGCAACCGGGGCGTCGAGGCGTGCTCGGGCGATCTCGTGCTCTTCCTCGACGACGACGGCTGGTACGCGTCCCCTTCGCTGGCGGCCAAGGTGCGGGACCGGTTCGTCGCCGAGCGGGATCTGGCCGTGCTGTCGTTCCGGGTGGTCGACCCGGAGGGCGGACCGGGCCAGCGGCGGCACGTCCCCCGGCTGCGGGCCGGGGACCCGGAGCGGTCCTCGCAGGTGACGACCTTCCTCGGGGGCGCCTGCGCCATCCGGCGCTCGGCCTTCATGCGGGTCGGCGGACTCCCCGAGCGCTTCTTCTACGCCCACGAGGAGACCGACCTGGCCTGGCGGCTGCTCGGCGAGGGTTTCCGCCTGGAGTACGACGCCTCCGCGGTGATGTACCACCCGCAGGTCCCGCCGACCAGGCACGCCGACTTCTACCGGCTCAACGCCAGGAACCGGGTCTGGCTGGCCCGCCGCAACCTGCCCTGGCCGCTCGCCGCCCTCTACCTGCTCGACTGGATGGTCCTCACGGTGCTGCGCGAGCGGTCCTCCGGGGCGCTGAAGGCGTGGTTCGCGGGCTTTCGCGAGGGGATGCGGGAACCGGCGGGCGAGCGGCGTCCCATGGCCTGGCGGACGGCCTGGCGGATGCTCCGGCTGGGCCGTCCCCCGATCGTCTGACCGCCCTCACCCGGCCTCCTCGGCCCCGTGGAAGGTCATCTGCAGGTGCCGGACCGAGCCGGTCATCAGGGCGCGGCAGGGCAGACCCAGCTCGCTCAGCTCCTTGGCGATCGGGTGGTTGCCGAGCCGGATCAGCGCCCCGCCCGGCCGGGCCCGTACCCCTTCGGCCCGGCAGACCCAGGGGACCCGCCGGGTCACCTGGTCGCGGTGGGTGTACGCGTCGACGGCCAGGCCGCGCCGGCCGGTCCAGGGGCCTGCGACGCCGCCGGGGACCGGCACGCCCGGCTTGATCAGCAGGTCGAGGACGAGGCGGCCGTCCTTGCGCAGGACACAGCGTTTGTACGGCGTCCGCATCCGGATGTCCACGTCGGCGAGCTCCTTCGGGAACCCCCAGATGGACTGGCCGGCCTCCATCGTGAACGCCTGGGTGACCGGGAGCCAGTGCACGAACGCGCCGGCCCCCGGGTGGAAGACCTCGGCGACGCGCGGCACGAGCCGGTCCCGCCGGACGGGCCGGTCGCCCGGGCCCGCGACGAGGAAGGTGACCGCGAACTCGCGGTAGGGGCCGAGGTCCCCGTCGAGGTACTCGATGAAGGCGAGGGCGCACACCGCCTTGCCCGGGAGGGGTTCGACCACGTCCAGGCCGGAGTACGCGATGATCGCACGGGCGGCGTCGGCCCGGACGAGGTACGTCGCCATCCCCGCCGTGGCTTCCCTGACCTCGACGGGCATGGTGACCGTCCGGCCCTGAATGAGATGGTGCACCATGTCCTAAGTAGACCAATCCTCCCCCCGGCAGTCACGGACCGGGGAGCGAGCTTGCCGTATTCAGCCCGGCTTCGACCCTTGCGGTTTGCGGAAGGCCCAGTTGAGGCGGGGTTCGAGGAGCCAGCGGGCGCCGACGCGCACCTGCGGCAGGCTGAGCACGATCGCCACCGCGACACTCCCGCAGACGACCGACGCCACGCCGAGCGGGTGCTGGAACACCTTCAGGTCCAGGACGCCGAGGTCGCGCAGGACTAGCACCGGGATGCCGTGCAGCACGTACACGTAGAGGGTGCGGGTGCCGAGGTCGGAGAACCAGGTGGCGCGGCGGGGGACGACGGCGAGCACCGCGAAGGCGAGCGCCGCCCCGGCGGTGAGGACGACCAGCTTCATCGCGACCCCGATGAACGGCCCTCTGCCGAGGTCGGCGTAGCTCTCCCGGAAGTAGATCGGGCCAAGGCTGATCTTGGGCCGGAGCGCGACCAGGACGACCGCGGCGATGAATCCGGCGGCGAGCAGGGCCGCGCCCGCGATCCGCGCCCGCTTTTGGTGGAGCAGCTCGAAGTGGTGCGGGCGCAGGATGAGGCCGAGGACGAAGAAGGGGAGCAGTCCGAAGAACCGGTCGATGCTCAGCGTGCCCGGGAGTTCGGCGAGACCGGCGACCACACAGCAGATGAGGGCGGCGGCCATCGGGTACCGAAGCCGCTGCCAGACCGGGGAGGAGAGCCGCCAGAACAGCAGGGCGAGCAGGTACCAGTTGAGCCACGCCGGGTCGGCGATGGACAGGCTCCACTTGCCGTCGAGGGCGAGCCGGAGCAGTCCGTAACCCGCTTCGACCACCACGTACGGGATGACCAGCGTGTCGAACAGCCGATTCGTCTTAGCCGACGAAGTCCAGAAATTTCGGGACAAATAGCCACTGATGATGACAAAGAGTGGCATGTGAAAGGTGTAGATGAACAGGTACGTCGCCCGGCCGGCCACCCCGTTCGTGGTGTCCCACAGGGCGTGCCCCGCCACCACCAAGGCGATCGCGACAAACTTGACGTTGTCCAGGTACGGCTCACGCACCCGCTTGGCCGGCGTCGCCGGACTGGCGACGGCGGCCTCCGGCTCCGCCGGGACGGCGAGCCCGCCCCGCGCCCGGCGCGGCGGAAGCGTCTCCTGCGCCGCCGGCCGCAGGCCCCGGAGGTCGAACCGATGGCCCGGCGGCAGCGTGTGCTGGACGGGGGGAACGGCGGCCAGCAACCCGGTCTCCGGGAGCGGCCCGCCGGGGTCGCCCTCCGGCGCAACGGCGTCCCCCGGGCGCGGTACGGGCGGAGCCTGGCTCGGCCCGTATCCGGCTCCAAGGGGATCGGGGCGTTCGTCCGAATCCGCCGGTGCGGTCGGCGGTGCGGGGGGAATTGCGGCCCATATCCCGGTCTGGGGGAGCGGCCTTCCGGGGTCGCTCCCAGGCGTCGTGGGCTCGGCCGGCCCCGGCGGCGTCGCATGAGGTACGGGCGCGGGCGCGCTCTGCCTGTATCCGCTTTCGGGGGTTGCGGGGTTGTCGGGGAGGTCGCGGGTGGTCGGGGCTTGAAGGATTGCTCCGGTTTGGGGTGCGGTGGACCGGCCCGGCGGCGGTACGGGTGTGGCCGGGCTCTGCCCGTACCCGCTCCCGGAGGTTCCAGTGATGTCGGGGAGGTCGCGGGTGGTCGGGGCTTGAAGGATTGCTCCGGTTTGGGGTGCGGTGGACCGGCCCGGCGGTACGGGCGCGGCCGGGCTCTGCCCGTACCCGCTCCCGGGGGTGTCGGGGATGTCGCGGGTGGCCGGGGTCTGGAGGATTGCTCCGGTTTGGGGTGCGGTGGACCGGCCCGGCGGTACGGGTGTGGCCGGGCTCTGCCCGTACCCGCTTCCGGGGTCAGGCGTCTCCTGGACGGTCGGCGTCCGCACGGGCGGCCCGGAGGCGGCCGGCTCCGGAGGGAGCGTGTACAGGCCGGGCGGCATGGCCGGCTGAGCCGCCGCGACGCGGTCCTCGCCCTGGGCCGTCCGGGCCGCGGGGACGGGTGCGGAGCCCTGGCCAGGCGGTGGTTCGTGCTTCTGCCCGAGCGGAGGGGCCGGGGCGTGGCTGCGTGGCTGCATTGCACTCACAGGGATGAGGGCTTATTGAACCTTGCACGGATTGACGTTGCCGGTGACCCTCTGGACTGACGAGGGGAGCTTTGTGTGCACCTTGGCACCCTGCCAGTCGGCTCCGATGATGAGCTGGACGACCGGGCCGACCGCGGCCACCGGGGTGCCGTTCGGCGTTGTCCGCACGGTGGTGTTCTTGCCCTTGATCTTCCCTTGGGTGGGGGCGACGGGGCTCTTCAGCCGGTCTCCGACCGGCTTGGCGTACCCCTCGGCGCCCGGGGGGAACAGGACCTGGGTCTTGGGCTGGTTGGTGCCGTCGGGCTTCCTGGCGTCGCCGACGAGGGTGACCTTGAACCCATGGGTCTCCAGGGTCTTGGCGGCGATGGCGGCCTCACCGCCCTTGTTGGTGCCGTTGTAGACCTCGATTGTGACCTGCCCGGGCTTGATCGCCGGCGTTGCGGGGCCGGCCGACCCGGACGGGGTGGGAGTCGGGGTCGGGGCGACCTTGTCCTCCCGTATCGCCTCGAAGAGCAGGGCGGCGTCCTCGGTCCACTCGATGCGGTTCGGATCCGGGGCGTAAGCCCGCCACGGCACCGTGATGAACTGCAGCTTGCCGCCGCTGATGCCCTTGGTGGACTCGGCGATGGTGAGCATCGTATTGATCGTCAGTGCGTCGTCGACGGTGACCGACTTGAGCGCGGCGGTGATGAAGCTGGTCAGGCGCGCGGGGTTGGTGAGCAGGTCGCCGCTGGTGGCCTTCTTCACCACCTGGGAGAGAAACGCCTGCTGGCGCTTGATCCGGGAGGTGTCGCTGCCGTCGCCGATGTCTCGGATCCGGACGTAACCCAACGCCTGGAGCCCGGTGACCGTCTGGGGGCCGGCCGGGAGTTTGATCTTGGCCTTGCTGCTGTCGATCGCCTTGGGGAGGCAGATCTCCACCCCGCCGAGGGCGTCCACGATGGCGCGGAACCCGGCGAAGTCCACCTTGACGAAGTGGTCGATGCGGATGTCGGTGAGTTCTTCCAGCGTGTCGATCGTGCAGTTGATCCCGCCGTTGTTGAACGAGGCGTTGATCTGGTCCTTCTGGGCCGGGATCATGGTGCCGTTGGGCGCCTGGCAGGCGGGCATCTCGACCATCGAGTCCCGGGGGAAGCTGATCAGCGTGGCCTTCCCGCCGCCCGGGGAGATGTGCAGCAGGATGATGGTGTCGGTGCGCTCGCCCACGACGTGCCGACCGCCGAACTTGGAGTTGGCCCCGCTCCGCACGTCGGAGCCGACGATGAGGATGTTGAGGGCGTTGTTCAGCCGCTTCGGCCGATCACCCACGACCGTGATCTTCTCGCGTTTGAGGTTGCCTGTCAGACTGCGGTAGAAGCCGTAGGCGGTGAGGATGCCGACCACGGTGACGGCGGCCGTGGCCACGGAGAGCCACTGATAGAGGCGGGAGCGGTCCCCGCGGCGGGGCGGCCTGCCGGGGTCGGCGGCCCGGCGGGAGCCGAACCGCGGGGCGGCCTGCGCCTCCTTGGCGGCACGGCGGGACTGCACCCGGGAGCCTGGGCGGCGTCCTTCGGGGTCGCGGTCCTGATGGCCCTCAGGGCTGTTCTCGCTCACTAGGAACCAGAGGTTAGGTCACGACGGGTCGGTGCGGGGGCAAGATCGGGGGATTTCATACGTGACCACGGTCGCTCCCTTGCCGGTGATGAGGCGGAACAGTATAGCGATATTAGGACATATCGCGAGACGCATTGGGACGGAAGCATAACGCCCAGGCGAGGCAGGCGAGGGGAACCGCGGGCAGGACGTAGCGGTAGTCGAATTCCGCGATCATGGGTGGGAGCGCCACCAGGACGACCGCGCAGGCCCAGGGGATGAGAGCGGGCGCAACGGTGCGCAAGGCCGCGAGCCGCGGGCGCCGTACCCGCTCCGGATCCCGGGGACGGCCGCCCCGGACGAACAGCAGCAGCCCCGCGCCGACCGGGGTGAGCAGGACGGCCAGCAGGACCGGGCCGGGGAGCCGCACGTGGTCCTGGATCGCGCGAAGCCACCCCGCGTACGGCTCGACGACCCGCGTGGCGATCTCCCCCCGCTCGTAGATCCGGGCGAACCGTGCCCCGACCACCTGCGGGGTCCGGGTGGGCGGCGGCGGGGTGACGACGGGGAACTCGTAGGCGTCGTAGATCGACTGATCGGGGTAGACGGGCCGATCCCAGCGGAACGTCCGCCACAGGTCCGCCAGCCCCGTCGCCAGGTAGTCGCCCGGCTGGGCGAGGATGGCGCGGACCGCGAACTCCTGGGCGAGCGCGTTGTTGGCGGCGCCGAACTTATGGCCGGGCAGGCGGGAGAGCGGGGAGTCGGCGCTCCAGATGTAGTCCTGGGAGGGCGGCCGGTCGCCTGCCGGGGTGGGATCGCAGAGTACGGCGAGTCGCGGCGGCGGGCGCATCACCGCGCAATCCGCGAAGGCCATGGTCCGCGCATAGAGAAATGCACCGTTGGCTCCGGAAATAGCGAATCTTCCATGCTCTACGGCAAACCAGCCCATATATCCGACAATAGGGATAATTGCGGCAATAAATGCCACGAAGGCGGTTTTGAGCTTCGGCCGGAACGGCCGTCCCCCGGCGATGAGCAGCCCGGCCACCAGCACCGCGATCAGCGGGAGCGCGACGGTCCGGGTGAGCGTCGCCAGCCCCATCGCCAGACCCGCCGCGGCGGCCGTACCCCACCGTGGGCCCCAGGTCGGCCTGGACGAGGACACCCACAGGGCGAGCACCGCCCCCGCCGTCACCAGGAACATGAACAGCGACTCCGACAGCAGCAGATGCTCCAGCTCCACCTGGTAGGGGTCGAGCAGCACCGGGACCGGGGCGAGGGTCGCCGCCCAGCCGGGCGCCCGCAGCGCCCGGGCCGCGACGTAGACCAGGACCGCGGTGGCCAGCCCGAGCAGATGCTGGACCACGGCGACCGCGGCCAGGCTGTGCAGCGGCTCCAGCAACCAGAGGAGCCCCGAGTACCCGCCGGGCCGGATCAGGTCGGGCCGGGGATGCATCGCGGAGACGAGGTAGGCGTAGGAGTCGGGGAACCAGAGCGCGGGCCGGTAGCCGACGACCGTGAGTAGCCTGAGCAGGCAGCCCACGGAGAAGAAGATCAGAAACCACAGGTGGCGGCGGGCCACTGTCCCCCCTCCCTCCCGCTACGCTCCCCAGTTGACGATGAACGCTACCCGGTCCACCCCGATGCCCGTCGCCGCCCGCGTGCTCGCGACGGCCACCGCCCTGCCCGCCTGCGCGGTGGCCGGCTGGCTCCTGGCCGGGCTGCCGCTCCTGCTCGGCGGGGTGTTCCGTCCGCTGCCCGCCTTCCTGCTCGGCCTGCCCGTCATCGCCTTCCTGCTCTGGCGGTCCCGGCCCACCGTGCCGGAGACCGGCTGGTGGGGGACGGCGGGGGTGCTCGCCGTCGCGGCCGGCTACGCCGTCTTCAACGGTCTCATGCGCGGTGAGCAGATCGTCGTCCGGCGCGACCCGGCCACCTACGCCCAGTACGCCACCTGGATCGCCGAACACGGCTCACTCCCGATTCCGTTCCAGCAGGCCGCGTTCGGCGGGGCGGATCCCGCGCTGGTGTTCGGCAGCCCCGGTTTCTACGAGTCCGGCGGCGTGGTCGTCCCGCAGTTCATGCCCGGCCCGCCGATGCTGCTCGCCGCCGGGCGGTGGCTCGGCGGAGTCGACGGCCTGCTGCTCGTCCCCCCGATCCTCGGGGCGCTGGCGATCCTCGCCTTCGCCGGGGTCGTCGCCCGGCTGGCCGGACCCCGCTGGGCGCCGCCCGCCGCGCTCACCCTCGCGGTGAGCCTCCCGATCATGTACACGGGCCGGTCGCCCTTCAGCGAGCTTCCCGCACTCATCCTGCTCTTCGGCGCCCTGTCGCTGCTGCTCGACCGGCGGCTGGGGACAGCCGGGCTGGTGTTCGGCCTCGCCATCGTGGTCCGGATCGACGGGCTCCGCGACGTGCTGCCGGTGCTCGCCTTCGCCGGGGTGCTCATCGCGCTCCGCGCCAAGGGCGGGGTGTCGTTCCTGGCCGGGCTCCTGGCCGGCACGGGCCTCGGGCTGGGGTCGGCCTGGCTGCTGTCCAAGCCGTACCTCACCCATCTGGGCGCCTCCATCAGGCCGCTCGCATTGATCGCCGCCGCCGTCGTGGTCCTCACCCTGATCGGCACGGTGGCCGCCCGCCGAGGGGTACGGCTGCCCCGCCCGGCCTGGCTGCCCGCGGCGGGAGCGGTCGCGGTGGTCCTGGTCATGGCCGGTTTCGCGCTCCGCCCGGCGCTGCAGACCGTCACCCGGATCCCCACGAACCCCGACGACGCCCTCAACTCCGCCTTCATCCGCGTGACGCAGATCGCGAACGGGCTCGCGCCCGAGCCGTACCGGCTCTACTACGAGGACAGCCTGCACTGGGTGTTCTGGTACATCGGCGCCCCCGCGGTCGTCCTGGCCACGCTCGCCGCGGCCGTACTCACCCTGCGGTTGCTCCGCGGCGACGGGCAGTCCCCGGACCTCCCGGAGCAGGGACCGCTCCGCGGTCTGGCCGGGGCCTGGCTCCTCCCGCTGGCGATGATCGGGTGGACCACGGTGACCACGCTGTGGCTCCCCTCGATCACCCCCGACCACCCGTGGGCCTCGCGGCGGCTCGTGCCGCTGGTCGTCCCGGGCCTGATCCTGCTCGGCACCTGGGGACTGGCCTGGGTGTATGCGCGGCACCCCCGCCGGTGGGTCGCGGCGGCCGGGTCGCTGCTCCTGGTCGTCCCGGGTGCCGTCACCTCGATCGGCACCGCGTTCACCCCGGTCGAGCGGGGAGAGGTCGCCGCGGTCCGCGGTCTGTGCACCGCGATCGGGAAGAACGCCACGGTCCTCATCGCGGAGCGGGTGACCGCCGATCGCTTCACCCAGGTGGTGCGCGGCATGTGCGGCGTGCCCACGGCCCGGGTGCGGACGAACTCCACGGACTTCCCGCCCAGCACCGACGTCAGGCGCCTCGCCGAGAAGATCAAGGCCGCAGGCCGGCAGCCGATTCTGCTCGGGGCGAGAGAGAGCGACATCAGCCTCTACGGCACCCCCGTACACGTCGTCAAGCTGCGGGATCTCCAGGACGAGCGGTCGCTCACGACTCCGCCCGACGGCGCGTGGCGGCTCGCCATAGACGTCTGGCTGGTCAAATATTCTTGACGGAGATTTGGCAAAAAGGCGATGATGAGGCGGTGCTACAGCGGATGGGTGCGATCAAGACCGCGCCGTTGGCTGTCGCGATGACCCTGCTCTTGGGGGCGTGTACGGGTGGGAGCGACCAGCAGACGCCTCCGACCGGTGCGCCGACCACGAACGCGGGGGGATCGTCGACGCCGGGCGTGTCTCCCGAGGCGTACCGCGACGCCCTGATCGACGCGGTCGACCCGGTCAAGGACTCCCTGTCCGAGGTGGGGAAATCCCGGGCGTACAAGGCGCTGCTCGACCGCCTGGGCAAGGCGGAGACCGCGGCCGAGGAGGCCGCCGAGGCGCTCCAGCGGGTCACCCCGCCCGCGGACGTCTCCGCCGAGCACACCGAGCTGGTGCGTTCGCTGGAGCTCCTCGGCAGCGACCTCGGGGTGATCCGCGAGGAGACCGAGAACCGGGAGATCTGCGGGACCCCGTCCGCGGGCGCGCGGCTCGGCGGTTCCGACGGGATCAGCGCCATCCGTGAGGCCGCGGACGCGCTCGTGGCCAAGAGCGATGACTACGACCTGAACATCCCGAAGTTCGACCTCAAGGAACAGTCCCGCCGGCTCCGCAACGGGCAGTACGTGAAGACGTTCTCCGCCCGGGGCCGCGGCCCGCTGACGATCAGGAACCGCGGTTCCGCCGACGCGGTGATCAGCCTGGCCCAGGGGAAGCGGCAGCTCTTCTCGGTCTACGTCCGCAAGGGCTCGACCTACAAGGTCAACGGGATCGCCGACGGCACCTACCGGCTCTACTACACCACCGGGGTCGACTGGGACGGCCGGTCCCGATCGTTCACCCGGGACTGCAACTTCTCCAGGTTCGACAGCTCGTTCAAATTCCGGACGACGTACGGCGGCGGCCGGGTCCAATGGACCACCTGGACCATCACCCTGGGCGGCGGCGGGGGCAACGCGCCGACCTCCAAGGTGGATCCCGGCGACTTCCCGGTGTAGAGCGGGGTATCCTCGCGCGTCGTGAGCATGTCCTCTGAAGGCGCCGAGCCGTACGCGACGATCGTCCTGCCCTGCTACAACGAGCAGGACCACGTCATCGACGAGGTCGAGCGGATCTGCAAGGCCATGGACGCCAGCGGGTACCCGTACGAGCTCCTGGCCGTCGACGACTTCTCGACCGACGCCACGCTCGCCCGCCTGGAGGAGGCCGCGCCCCGGTTCCCGAACATGCGGGTGGTGGCGTTCCACCGGAACGGCGGATCGGGTACGGTCCGCCGGATCGGGACGCAGCGGGCCCGCGGCGAGATCGTGGTGTGGACCGACGCCGACCTGACCTACCCGAACGAACGGATCCCCGAGCTCATCGCGATCTTGGAGAAGGATCAGGGCGTCGACCAGGTGGTGGGGGCGCGCACCTCCGAGCAGGGTTCGCATAAGTTCCTCCGAGTTCCGGCGAAGTGGTTCATCCGCAAGATCGCCGAGGTGCTGGCCGGTACGGCCATCCCCGACCTCAACTCGGGCCTGCGGGCCTTCCGCAAGTCGGTCGCGCAGCCGTACCTGCGGCTGCTGCCCCCCGGCTTCTCCTGCGTGACCACGATCACGCTGGCCTTCCTGTCGAACCAGCACGTCGTGCGCTATGTGCCGATCGAGTACGCGCAGCGGGCCGGCCGGTCGAAGTTCCACTTCGTCTCCGACGCGTACCGGTACATCCTGCAGGTCCTGCGGATGGTGATGTACTTCAACCCGCTCAAGGTGCTCATGCCGCCCGCCCTCGGACTGGTCGGGATCGCCGTGGTGAAAGGGGTGTGGGACATGATCCGGCACCCGTTCTACTTCCCCGCGAGCACCGTCATGGTCTTCCTCACCGGGCTGATCATCGGCTCGATGGCCCTCCTCGCGGACCTGATCGTCCGTTCCCGGGACGGCTGACCCATGCCCGGTACGGCCGCCGCGGGGCGGAGCGGTTCGGGGCGGCTGACCCGGGAACGGGCGGGCGCGAACCGTGGCGTACGGCTCGATTCGGCGCCCGGTCCGATGGGGCCGGGGGGCGCCTCCGCGTTCGTTGATCCGGTCCCCGCCGGGCCGGGACGGTGTCCGGTACGGCCGACGTGGAGAGGGCACGGATGAGGATCGCGATCGTGGGCCCGACCTTTCCGTACAAAGGGGGAGGTGCCCAGCACACCACGGAGCTCGCCTTCCGGCTGCAAGCCGCCGGGCACGAGGTGCTCCTGGAGTCGTGGAAGGCCCAGTACCCGGCGTTCCTCTACCCCGGGAAGCAGACCATCGAGGCGCCGGAGGGACAGGTGTTCCCCCGGACCCGCCGGGCGCTCTCCTGGCGGGACCCGATCGGCTGGATCCGGGCGGGGCGGCGGATGACGCGCGAGGCCGACCTTGTCGTCCTGGTGGTGCTCAGCCCCGTCCAGGTCCCCGCCTACCTCGGCATCCGGTACGGGCTGCGCGGCCCGCGCGTGGTTGCGCTCTGCCACAACGTCCTGCCGCACGAGCGCAAGCCGTACGACCGGCCCCTCATGCGGGCCCTGCTCCGCCGGGTCGACGCCGTCCTCGCCCACTCAGCGCAGCAGGGCGAACTCGCCCGGGGACTGACCGGGAAACCCGTCGGCACCGCGCCACTCCCACCGCACCTGCCCACCGCGCCGGACCGGACGGTCCAGGCCGCCGCATTCCAGGACCCTTCTCCGGAGCAAGCCGGCTCCGACGGCGCCGGGCACCACTCCGCGAACGCCGATGCCCGGAATGAGCCGCGTCAGCCGTACCGGACGCTGTTGTTCTTCGGGATCGTCCGGCCGTACAAGGGACTCGACGTGCTGCTCCACGCACTCGCAGGGGCGGAGAGCAGGCCGAGCCTGATCGTCGCGGGCGAGTTCTGGGGCGGTGTCGACCAGACCCGGAACATGATCGCCGAGCTTGGCCTGACCGATCGGGTGGAGCTCCGGCCCGGCTACGTCGCGGCCGACGACATCCCCGGCCTTTTCGGACTGGCCGACGCCCTGGTGCTGCCCTATCGGTCGGCGACCGCCAGCCAGAACGTCTGGCTCGCCCACGAACACGGTCTGCCCGTCGTCGCGACCAGGGTCGGCGCCCTCCCCGACCACATCCGCGACGGGGTGGACGGCCTGCTGGTGGAGCCCGGCGACGTCGGTGCGCTGACCAAGGCGATCGAACGCCTCTACGAGCCCGGCGGGGTGGCGCGGCTGCGGGCCGGGGTACGGCCGGTCGACGCGGAGCCGTACTGGACCCGCTACACCACACAGCTCCTGGGGCTCTAGCCAAAACCGACAAGCCACGCGCGGCCCGTACTGCGGCCTCAGGTGATCGTTGTGCTGTCTGCGCGTTCGGGGGCGCGTACAGCGCAACGATCATCTTGGCGGGGTAAGGGCTGCCGCGGGGCGGCGCGCGGTCCGTACCGCGGCATCTGGTGATCGTTGTGTTGTCCGCACCCGTGGGGGTGCGCAGACCACAACGATCACTCTCTCGGTTTGGTGGAGGCGGGGACCGTGTCTCCGTACCGGCGACGATGTTTGTCCTGGTCACTGAGGGATGGGCGCGGAGCCGCACCGGACCTGACCGGGGCGGGCTTAGCGGGGCTCCAGGACGCGGTCGCGCGGTTCGGGGGTGGCCGGGTCGGGGGTGCGGGCGAGGAGGGAGCCGATTCCGGCCCAGACCAGGTCGGCGAGGGTGACCACCAGCCGGGAGACGATCGCCACGACTAGTCCCTGAGCCCAGGGGAGCACCGGGAGCAGCACCGTGGCCATGGCCACCTCGCGGATCCCGGCCCCTGCGGGTACGACCACGGCGAGGATGCCGATCGACCAGGCGAGCGCGTAGGCGCCGGTCGCCAGGGCGAGCAGGTTCAGCCCGGACTCGCCGGAAATATCGGATAGCGGGAGGTAGAGGTGGACGCCGTAGAGGACGAGCGCGGCGAGGTTCCAGCCGGCTGCCTTCACCACGGCCGCCAGGGTCAGGCTACGTTCGATGGGTTCGCGGCGGGCCACCCGCAATGCGAGGTTGAGGCCGAAGGTGAGCACCTTCGGATGGAGCCCCACGAGGATCACCGGGATCAGCGCGAACACCCACAGATATGCGGACGCGGCGTCCCCCGAGGTGAGCGGGAGGGTGACGGCCGCCAGGCCCAGCCCGCAGCCCAGCGTCGAAGCCAGCGAGATCATCGTCGCGGTGAACGTGCGCCCCGGTGGGCAGTCGTGGCGGCGGCCCAGCTCGGCCATCGCGGCGAAGGCCCAAACAGAGCCGGGAATGTACTTTCCGAGCTGGCCGACGAACATCACCCGAATCGCCACGGTGACCGGCAGCCGTGAGCCGAGCCCCGCGAGGATCTCCCGCCAGGCGAGCATCGCGCACCCGAGCCCGATGAGGAACGCGACCGCCGACCCGGCCAGGGACCACCAGGAGAGCTGCGCGATCGCCGCCCGCGTCTCGCCCCAGTGCCGCGCCAGCCCGTACCCGACGAAGCCCAGCGCGATCAGGACGAGCACCGCTCGAAGCACCCGGCTGTGACGAAGTCTGTTCAACACGCCCGTAAGGCTAGCCGCGCCCGCTCCACTCCTGCTCCAACTCCGCTCGAGAAGCCCTGTCGTCCGACGCCGGTGAGCGGCACTCCTTCTCCCCTGACGAAAACGATTCTGCCGGAGACAAATCTTCCACGCAGTGGACGTCAATTGTGCCGGGAAGTCATTTCCTCGGCGGAAACGGCTTGAACGGTGGAAAGCCGGATCTGGATTTCGGGTGAAGATCGGATGGCAGGGCTGCGCGGATTCCCGGATCGCAAGGCCAGGCCTCACGCTGACGCGGGCGCTCTGAGCTGCGCAAATATCAGGACATAGCGCCCGAATCACCATTCTTGGACTTGGGGAGGAAGGTTCTGTTTAGCTGTGCCGCTACATCATGCGGATTTATAGTGGTTCTCACGGCTTTCGTCGTATTGATCACTGCAAAACAAATCGATCTCGTTCGGCACCACGGCGGTTCCCGCAACCCTCCGATTTCTCTCCCCATCGGACATGATCGGCGGTCCAGGTGTCTCTGATCACCGACTTGGCGGCACGGATACGCTCCATCGCCGACGTGCTTCCCCTTGAGACGATGGAATCCGGTCGGGAACACCTGGAAACCGCGGTCCACACCCTCTTCCCGGTCGCCGACGGCACCTCCTCACCGCTTCCCGTCGAGGCCCTCGAACATTTCGCCGAAGCGTCGGCCCGCCTGGCGGAGGCCCACAACCTGCTCCGCAAGGGCCACGACCTCGTCCTGCTCTACGCGGCGACACTCCTCGGCCACGGCTGGGTCGCCGCGCCGCCACGGCATCACGGCGCACCCTTCAACGCCGATTACGAGGAGTGGGTGAGACGCGAATGCGGCGGTCCGCCGGGTCGCGAATACCTGATCATGCGCACAGGCGAGAAGGTTCTGTTCGACGCGATGAGAATCGAGCAACGGAACGGAGTACCGGTGGAGGTGCTCGTCGACGCCAAAGGGCGGTACGCCCAGTTCATCGACAAGACAACGGGGACGTTCCATAAGTGGTGGGCCCGCTCGAAGAACAGTGGACTGCCCGAGATGCTGGAACGTGCGCTTAAGCAGATTAAGGCTGGTGGGGGCCGTCGGGTGGAGTGGTGGTGTGCCGAACCGGAGGTCGCACGCCTGTTCAACGACGAGTTTGAGGACGACGATCGACTCGAAGGCCGGATCCGTGCCGTGTACCGGCCCATGCCACCCGGATGAGAAAGGATGACCCTATGCGAATCGACGAGTGGGTGCTCTCGACGGGTTCACATCAGCAGGCCGATCGTTGGCATGGGGAGGCTCGGCGGCTGCGTGATTTGCTGGATGTGGTCGCAAACCATGTGGCCGAGGTCTACGGCACGCTGTTCGTCTGGCATTCCGAGGACATGACGGCGGAGCAGTGGGGCGATCTGGATGCCATCGCCGCCGAGATGGCATCCAGTTGCCGGGTGGATGACTTCGGCAACCCGTTTGACTCGATCGGCAGCGGTGGCGTCCTTCTGGGCAGTCTGGCCGGTGCGCCTGAGGAGATGATCCTCTCGCGGTGGAACGCCGGCGCGCTGGACGAGTGGCCGTTCACCGCGTCGTTCAGGTTCTACACACGGACTCCACTTGAGAAGGGCGGTGCCCGTCCCCTGCAAGACCACCCTGCGGCTTGGTTGGTCTCCCTGACCGGAGGGGTGGTTCAAGCGGTCGACGCGGCAACGGTGCGAGTCGGCAACCGGCGACTCCGGGACGAGCTGGGGGAGGTCCGTGACGCGGTCAAGGCCTGGACGGTCACGTACGTCCCGCAGGGAGTGGACGTCACCGGGTTGCCGGACACGCTCTCCGTGTACCCCTGTCCGGCCCCTGCCGGGGGGAGCGTGGTGGTGGCCGATCTGGAGATGGCCGCGAACGCCCCGGAGAGGCTCGTGGGGGACCTGCTCCTCCTCGACGATCGGCTGCGCGCCCGTACGGCTTGATCCTCCGGCCGTCGTTCGGACTACGGTTCGCAAGAGTCGGCCAACGCCGTGGGGGAGTTCCTTGGAATGTCCATTCTCCTGTGATCAAGATTTCAGACTCCGAGAGGTCATAAACTCTCCTCCGTAGGTCAAGGAAGCTTGAACAAGCGGTTGTCTATATTAAAGTCAGATGAAATCGCTTGGTCTGTTGGGGGATACTTCGTTGCCTAATCCCATTTTGGGGAAATTTGGGCGGGATGAATAGGGAAAGTGGTGGGAGGAGGCGATATGGTCAGTAATGGTGGGGAGCTGATCCTCTACCGGACCGAGGATGGGCGGTCGCAGATCCAGTTGCGTGCAGTCGGCGGAACGGTCTGGCTGACCCAGGCGCAGATGGCCGAGCTCTTCGACACCACCGTGCAGAACATCAGCCAGCGTATCCAGGCGATCCTGGAGGACGGTGAACTCACAAAGGCAACAATCAACTCTGAGTTGATTGTTCGTCAGGAAGGGGCACGGCAGATTCAGCGAGAATTCCAGGTGTACAACCTGGACATGGTTCTCGCGGTCGGTTACCGGGTGCGTTCTCCGCGAGGAATCCAATTTCGGCAATGGGCTAGTACGATTCTCCGCGAATATCTCGCCAAAGGGTTCGTCCTCGACGACGCACGGCTCAAGGAGCCTGGCGGATTCGACTACTTCGACGAACTGCTTGAACGAATTCGGGAGATCCGTGCCTCGGAGAAGCGGTTCTACCAGAAGGTGCGAGACACGTTCGCCGCGACCAGCGTCGACTACGACAAGTCCTCGGACCTGGCTAGGACGTTCTTCGCGGGCATTCAGAACAGGCTGGTCTTCGCGGTCACCGGTCACACCGCCGCCGAGCTGAGCGTCAAGCGGGCGGATCCGGCCAAACCCAACATGGGACTCACCGCGTGGAAGGGCGGTCATGTCCGCAAGGGTGACGTCACGGTCTCGAAGAACTATCTGTCCTCCGATGAGATCACCACTTTGAACATGCTGACCACCCAGTTCCTGGACTTCGCCGAGCTGCGGGCCCCGGCGCAGACAGCAGATCACCATGGCGGAGTGGGTGGAGGCGACGGACCGCTTCGTCGCGATGAACGACATGGAGGTCCTCTTCGGTCCGGGGCAGGTGGCCAGCGAGGATGCCATCGCCATCGCCCACGATCGGTTCACCGATTTCGACACCCAGCGGCGGGCGCTGGAGACGGCCCGCGCCGACGAAGAGGCCGAACAGGAGTTTCGCGAACTCCTGGCCGATGCCGATGCGGGTCTGCTCGACGAACTCGAAAAGGCCGAGAACGAGGTGGAAAGGCGGCATCACCGCTTCACCGACGACGATTGAGGCCGACACCCGGTTGGAGGGGGCGAACAAACCGGCGCCGCCGCTCCCGGACGACCGGCTGCGCGCCCGTACGGCTTGATCCTCCGGCCGGGTTTGGCGGCGGCGGGTACTGTTGCGTGGCATGGGTGACAGGCGCGGGGCGCAGCTGGAGTACTCCGAGCTGCAGTCGGCGATGCTGGACGAGGCGAAGCGCCGCCGGAAAGCGCAGAAGATAATCGCGATTTTGCGGCATTTTCTCGGGCGTGAGGACCTGTCCGGGCTGACCGTGGCGGATGTCGGTTGTTCGGCGGGGTTCATCGCGGACGAGCTGGCGAAGGCGGGCGCGAGCCGTACCGTCGGGTTCGACATCGACGTGCCGGGGCTGCGGAAGGCGCACGAGCGGTTCGGCGGCGCGGTGGAGTTCGTCTGCGCCGACGGAACATCCCTCCCGATTCCCGATAAATCCCTAGACGTCGTGGTCTTCAACCACATCTACGAGCACGTCGTGAACCCGGATGCGGTGTTAAAGGAGATCCACCGGGTGCTCGCCGACGACGGGGTGCTCTACCTCGGGCTCGGCAACCGGCTCGGGATCATGGAACCGCACTACAAGCTCCCGTTCCTTTCCTATCTTCCGCCGGGGCTCGCCGACCGGTACGTCCGGCTCACCGGCCGGGCCGACCACTACTACGAGCGGTTCCGCACCCGGCCGGGATTGCGGCGGATGCTCCGGGGCTTCAGGGTGTGGGACTACTCCCTCCCGGCGATCGTCGAGCCCACGCGTTTCGCCGCCACCGACACACCCGCCGCCGCGCTGCTCTCCCGCGTTCCCTCGGCGGTCCTGCGCAGCCTGATCCCGATCATGCCGACCTATCTCTGGGTGGCGACCAAGAACCCGGGCAGACCCCGAGGCCCCCGGCTCAGCCGGCCGCCGGAGCCCGTCCGAACCCGATGACCAAGCCGACCCGGCGTACGGCCCTGCGGGCCGCCTTCGTCGTCGTGGCGCTCGGCCTCGGCGGCTACGCGGTGGCCGACCAGTGGCCCCAGGTGCGCGAGGGGCTCGCCCGGCTCTCCGTGCCGCTCCTGGTCGGCTCGCTGGCCGCCGTGCTGGTCGCGCTCGCCGCGAGCATGCTGGTCTGGCGGGCGCTCCTGGCCGACCTGGGCTCGCCCCTGCCGGTCCGCCCCGCGGCGCGGGTGTTCTTCCTCGGCCAGCTCGGCAAGTACCTCCCCGGCTCGCTGTGGCCGCTTCTCGCCCAGATGGAACTGGGCCGGGATCTCGGGGTGCCCCGGCCGCGGAGCGCCGCCGCGTTCGTGCTGGGGATGCTGGTGTTCCTCGGGTCGGGGATCGCGGTCGGCGTGATCGCCGCGGGCACGGCGCTCACCCACCATCCCTGGCTCCTGGCGCTCCTCCCACCGCTTCTGCTCGCCCTGCACCCCCGGGTGGTCGACGCCGTCGTCGGGGCGGCGCTGCGGCGGCTCGGCAAGGCGCCGCTGGAGCGTCCGCTCACCTGGGGCGGCGTCCTGCGCGCGGCGGGGTGGGCCGGGGTGGCGTGGCTGGCGTACGGGACGCACCTCGCGCTGCTGGCGTGGGGGCTCGGCGCGCGGGGGCCGGGTGTGCTGGTCCTGGCGACGGGGGCGTTCGCGCTGGCGTGGGCGGCGGGCCTGATCGTGGTCGTCGCCCCGGCGGGGCTGGGGGTTCGTGAGGTGGTGCTCGTCGCCGCGCTCGCCCCGGTTCTGGAGGAGGGGTCGACGCTTATCGCCGCTTTGTGCTCCCGTTTGATCGTCACGGTCGGTGATTTGCTCTGTGCCCTTCTCGCGGTCACAGCCTCGAAACGGCGGCGTGATTTCGGCCACTTTTCCGGTGGCTCTGGCAATAGGGTGGACGGTGAGGGGGAAGGCGGACACGCTTCCCCGAAGGCGTAGTGGATCTTGAGGGGAGCGATCCAGAGTGGCGCCTCGAGTGCTTGTGGACGCCGCTGCGGTGCCCGCCGATCGCGGGGCATTGATCAGGTATGTCGACGGACTCGTCGGCGGCCTCGACCGCGCGGGTGCCGACTTCGCCGTAGCCTGCCAGCGTGCCGACGCCGAGCGGTACGGGCGCCTGGCGCCGTCCGCCAGGATCGTGACCGGCCCGCCCGCCATCACCCACCGGGCCGTCCGGCTCGCCTGGGAGCAGACCGGCCTGCCGGTGCTCGCCCGTCGGATCGGCGCCGAGGTCATCCACGCCCCGTTCTACTCGATTCCGATCCGCTCGGGCCTGCCCACCGTCGTCACGGTGCACGACGTCACCGCCTTCACCGAGTCCGCGCAGCACAGCGCCGTGAAGGCCTCGTTCTTCCGCTCGGCCACCAAGGCGTCCGTCCGGCACGCGGCCCGGGTGATCACTCCCTCCAAGGCGACCCGGGACGAGCTGCTCCGGGTGCTCTCGGCGGACGCCACCCGGATCGACGTCGCCTATCACGGGGTGGACCCGGACCTGTTCCACGTGCCCTCCGCGGCGGAGATCGGCCACCTCGCCGAGCGGCTCGGGTTGCACGGCCACGCCTATGTCGCGTTCCTCGGCATGCCGTCCCCGCGTAAGAACGTTCCCAATCTCATCCGGGGCTTCGCCCGGGCCGTGGCCGGGCTGCCGGATCCGCCCGCGCTCGTCCTCGGCGGCGGAGGCGGCTGGGACGACGACGTGGCCGCCGTCCTCGGCGACCTGCCGTGCGGTGTACGGATCGTCCGGCCCGGCTATCTGCCCTTCGCCGACCTCGCCGGGTTCTTCGGGGGTGCCACGGTCGTGGCGTTCCCCTCGCTGAGCGAAGGCTTCGGCATGCCGGTCCTGGAGGCGATGGCGTGCGGAGCTCCGGTGCTCACCACGGCCCGCGCCTCGCTGCCCGAGGTGGGGGGCGACGCGGTCGCCTACACCGAGCCGGACGCGGCCGCCATCGGAGAGGCGCTGCGGTCGCTGCTGACCGATCCGGCACGCCGTAAGCTGCTGAGTGAAGCTGGCTCCGCCAGATCCCGGGAGTTCACCTGGGACGCGTCGGCGGAGGCCCACCTGATCAGTTACGAGCGCGCCACGGAGAGGTGAGGCCCGGTTTTTCCGGGTGGCCATGAAGGAGCGGAGCTGGCGGGAGCGGGGCCCGCTCGACATCCCGCTGACCTTGAGCCCGCACTCGCACGGCGGCGGGGACCCGGTCTGGCGGCGTACGGCCGACGGCGACTTCTGGCGGGTGTGCCGCACGCCGGACGGCCCGGGCACACTGCGGATCCGTCCCCGTCCCGCGGAAGGCGCGGTGCACGGCGAGGCGTACGGCCCCGGCGCCGACTGGCTGCTGGAGACGATGCCGGCGCTCCTCGGCGCCGAGGACGATGTCACGGAATTTCACGACATGCTCAAGCGGGTCGTCGCCGTGGGCGGGTCGGGTGGCCCACGTCACGGCTTGATCAGGGAGGCCGCCGCGCGACACGCCGGGCTTCGCATCGGCCGTACCGGACGTCTGTTCGAGGCGCTCGCACCCGCGATCCTTGAGCAGAAGGTCGTCGGGCAGGAGGCGTGGCGTGCCTGGCGCCATCTGCTGCGCCGGTACGGCGAGGTGGCACCCGGACCCGCCCCCGAGGGGATGCGGGTGCCCCCCGCGCCTGAGGTGTGGCGAACGATCCCGTCGTGGGAATGGCATCGAGCGGGCGCCGAGGCCGTACGGGGACGGACGATCATCACTGCGGCCAGGGTGGCGGCGAAGCTGGAGGCGGCGGGGAACCGGGATGCGGATCGGCTGCTGCGGGCCCTTCCCGGCATCGGCGTGTGGACGTCGGCGGAGACCCGCCAGCGCGCGCACGGGGATCCGGACGCGGTCTCGGTGGGCGACTACCACCTGTCGTCGCTGGTCGGATGGGTGCTGATCGGGCGCAAAGTCGACGACGACGGGATGCTTGAGCTGCTCGAACCGTTTCGCGGGCAGCGGTACCGGGTCACCCGTCTGATCGAGCTGACCGGGTTGCGGCCCCCGGCTCGGGGGCCGCGGATGGCGCCCAGGGACTACCGGTCGATCTGAACCCCGGGGTCTGCGTCAGTGGCACGGCTGCGCGATCGCGGCCGCCGCACGCGTCTTGCGGGCCGGGCGCGGCTTGCGGCGCAGGGCCCGTACGGCGCTGAATCGCGGGGCGTGGAACGCGTCGGGCTGCCAGTCGCGGCTGTCGCGCGAGTCGGCGCCCAGCAGGGGGACGATCACGGCGAGGAGGACGAACAGGGTGATGAGTAGCCAGGTCATGGTCTCTCTCCAAGGGGCTTGCCGAGGCCTCCGCCGCCGAGGTGGGCGGGGTGTCTCCGGCGTCTAAGTAAATTGTGCGCCCGTCAACCATTTACGTCTATCGAGACTTTCTGCACATGACTCATTAGCGTTGCTGAACTTTCGGGATACCGGCCCCGGTATGGGTGGCCCCGCTGAAAGGCGGTCTTTTCCAGCGTCGTAGTGTGCAGTTCATGAGCATTCCAGGGGGAACCCCGACTGAGGCGGCGCTCCGTCGGGCGCTTGCACGAGCCCGTGACGGCAAGACGCTGGACGTCACCGAGGCGACGGTGCTGTTGCACGCGCGCGGTGAACACCTGGAGACCCTGTTGGGCTACGCCTCACGTCTGCGCGACGCGGGTCTGGCGCACGTGGGGAGGGAAGGGATCATCACCTACAGCCGGAAGGTGTTCATCCCCCTGACCCGACTTTGTCGCGATAAATGCGGATATTGCACGTTCGCTGTGGCGCCGGCGAAGGTGCCCTCGGCCTTCCTCCCCCCCGACGAGGTGCTGGAGATCGCCCGGCAGGGCGCGGCCCTGGGATGCAAGGAGGCGCTGTTCACGCTGGGGGACCGGCCGGAGGACCGCTGGCACCAGGCCCGTGACTGGCTCGACGCGCACGGGTACGACGACACGCTGTCCTACGTACGCGCCATGGCGATCCGCGTGCTTGAGGAGACCGGGCTGCTCCCGCACCTGAACCCGGGGGTTCTCACCTGGCGCGACTTCCAGCGGCTCAAGCCCGTCTCGCCCTCCATGGGCATGATGCTGGAGACGACCTCCGAGGAGCTGTTCACCCGGAAGGGCGCACCGCACCACGGTTCGCCGGACAAGGACCCCAAAGTGCGGCTGCGCGTCCTGGAGGACGCCGGACGGTCCAACGTCCCCTTCACCACCGGCATCCTCATCGGCATCGGGGAGACGATGGCCGATCGGGCGGAATCGATCTTCGCGCTCCGGCGGATCGCCCGGGAGTACCACGGCATCCAAGAGATCATCGTCCAGAACTTCCGGGCCAAGCCCGACACCGCCATGCGGGGGATGCCGGACGCCGAGCTGGCCGAACTCGCCGCGACCATCGCTGTGACCCGGCTCGTGCTCGGCGCCAGGATGCGGGTCCAGGCCCCGCCGAACCTGGTGGACTCCGAATACGAGCTCATGATCAGGGCGGGCATCGACGACTGGGGCGGCGTCTCCCCGCTCACCCCGGACCACGTCAACCCCGAGCGCCCCTGGCCGCAGATCGAGGAGCTGGCGCGTCGTACGGCCGAGGCGGGCTTCCTGCTCAAGGAGCGCCTGACCATCTATCCCGAGTACCTGAAGGCCGGCGAGCCGTGGCTCGACCCGCGGCTGGTCGAGCACGTCGGCGCGCTCGCCGACCCCGCCACCGGGCTCGCCCGCGAGGACGCGGTGCCGCAGGGGCGGCCCTGGCAGGAGCCGGACGGGGGGTTCGAATCCGCCGGGCGGGTCGACCTCCACGTCGGGGTGGACACCGAGGGCCGCAGCGCCGACCGCAGGGACGACTTCGACTCCGTCTACGGGGACTGGGACGAGCTCCGTACCAGGCTCCCCAAGGAATCGGCGGAGGCCCCACGCCGGGGAGTCGCCGATCCGGAGGTCGCCGCGGCGCTCCGCCAGGCCGAAGCGGACCCGGCCGGGCTCACCGACGCCCAGGCGCTCACGCTGATCACCGCGGACGGCGACGCGCTCGAGGCCGTGGTCACCCTCGCCGACGGGCTGCGCAGGGACGCCGTCGGGGACGACGTCACCTACGTCGTCAACCGGAACATCAACTTCACCAACGTCTGCTACACCGGCTGCCGGTTCTGCGCGTTCGCGCAGCGCCGGACCGACGCCGACGCCTACACCCTCTCCCTGGACCAGGTCGCCGACCGGGCCGAGGAAGGCTGGCTGGCCGGGGCGACCGAGGTCTGCATGCAAGGCGGTATCCACCCGGACCTGCCGGGCACCGCCTACTTCGACATCGCCAGGGCGGTCAAGGCGCGCTGCCCCGAGATGCACGTCCACGCCTTCTCCCCGATGGAAGTGATCAACGGCGCGAGCCGGACGAACCTCTCCATCGCGGACTGGCTGACCGCGGCCCGTGAAGCCGGGGTCGACTCACTCCCCGGCACCGCCGCCGAGATCCTCGACGACGACGTCCGCTGGGTGCTCACCAAGGGCAAGCTGCCCACCAGGGAGTGGATCGAGGTGATCACGACCGCGCACCGGATCGGACTCCCCACCACCGCCACGATGATGTACGGACACGTCGACACCCCCGCCCACTGGGTGGCCCACCTGCGGCTCATCCGCGACCTCCAGCGGCAGACCGGCGGGTTCACCGAGTTCGTGCTCCTGCCGTTCGTCCACCACAGCGCGCCCATCTACCTCGCAGGCATCGCCAGGCCCGGGCCGACCCCCCGCGACAACCGGGCCGTGCACGCCCTCGCCAGGATCATGCTCCACGGATCGATCAAGAACATCCAGTGCTCCTGGGTGAAACTCCAGGACGAGCTCTGCCGTTCCGTCCTGGTCGGCGGGGTCAACGACCTCGGCGGCACCCTCATGGAGGAGACGATCAGCCGGATGGCCGGATCCGAGAACGGCTCCTACAAGACCATCGGTGAGATAGCCGCGATGGTCGAGCCCACCGGCCGGCCGCTCCGCCAGCGACTCACCACCTACGGCGAGGTCCCGGCCGAACGCCGGGCCGCGGCCGCCGCCAGCGACGGCGTCTGCCAAAGCGTCCGCCGCAAACCGCTCATCCCCCTCACCGACCGCGCCGTCTAGCCACCCGTGGACGTGCGGTACCCCGTTAGGCACGATCGGGCTTACAAGAACAGTATTTTTTGATATTGACCGCGGCGGTTCGCGCCGGACAAAGAGCGTCCGACGCGAACCGCCGCGCGCATTCGCCCGTCGCAGAGAGCGCGACGTGCGAAGTGCGGACGTAGCGCCTCGGGCACCTAAGATCCAGCCGTGCTTACCACCCGAACCCGGGAACCCCGTAAGAAATTGCCCGGGTCGTTCCTACCGGCTTGGGCACGTGCGCGCTCGAAACGCCCCCGCGTCTGGACTGAGGAAGGCGTCGTCGCGCCAGCGGCGGCGCCTGACGAGGGAAGACGCGGGTTACTGGCGTTTCGAGCCGGCCGAGCGGAGGCTCGGCCAGATAATACTGGTCTTTACGGCGACTTCTCTTAACACGGTTAGGACGTTCCGGTTGTAACCCCGGCCACTCTTACAACCCGGATCGGGAAAGCTCGTAAGAGAACCATAGGCTTGTCGGCTTTGGCCTTGATTGGCTTGTGCTTACGGCTTGGGCACGTGCGCGCTCGAAACGCCCCCGCGTCTGGACTGAGTGTTTTTGGGTCGCGCCAGCGGCCCAAAAACAGGAGGGAAGACGCGGGTTACCGGCGTTTCGAGCCGGCCGAGCGGAGGCTCGGCCAGATAATACTGGTCCTTAACCTCGACTTCTCTTAACACGGTCAGCACGTTCCGGTTGTAACCCCGGCCACACTTACAACCCAGGCCGGGAAAGCCCGTAAGAAACCTCAGGACTATCGGCTTTCGCCTTGCCGGCTCATGCCTACCGGACCTCGATGTAGGCGTCGGCGGGGCGGGGCGGGCGGTGGCGGGGCGGGGCGGCGGCGTGGCCGACGGCGACGGCGCCCATGGGTTCCCAGTGGGCGGGGAGGTCGAGGACTTCGCGGACCGCGGGCCGGCAGAACATGGTCGAGGAGACCCAGGCGGAGGCGAGCCCTTCGACGGCGAGGTGGACGAGGAAGTTCTGGACGCCCGCTCCGGTGGCGACGACGAACATCTCGCGCTCGGCGCTGAGCCGCCGGGGGTCGGGGTAGTTGTGCGAGCCGTCGAGCACCATGCAGGGGACGGCCAGGTAGGGGGCGTTGCGCAGGACCTCGCCGCGCCGTACCCGCTTGGTGATCGATTCTTCGCTGAAGCCGTCGGCGCGCAGGTCGGCGATCCAGGCGGCGAGCATGGCGTCGAGCAGGCTCTTGCGGGCCCCGGCCGACTCCAGCAGGACGAACCGCCAGGGGGTGGTGTGGTGGGGGGCGGGCGCGGTGAGGGCGGCGGCGACGGCCCGCCTGACCGCGGCCCCGTCCACGGGGGCGGTGGAGAACTCGCGGATGGTACGGCGGGCGCCGAGGACGTCGGCGGACCCGTACCGGAACAGGTCCTCGTCGGCGGGCCGGATCATGGGTCGTACGCCTTCGCCGTCTTCCTCGGTGGCGTAGGAGGCGAGGCCGCGGACGACCGCGACGGGGACGCCGTCGAGCTTGCCCTTCACCAGTTCGCCCGCGGCGGCGATCTCGTCGGCGACGGCGACGATGGTGGCGACCAGGGGGTTGCCGTGTCCGTCGGAGGTTCCGCGCAGGTCGACGAGGCCGGTGACCCCGGCGGAGCCGATGGCGACGTCGGTGAGGCCGACGCGCCAGGGGCGTCCCATCGTGTCGGAGACGATCACGCCGACGTCGACGCCGAGCCGGTCGGCGAGTCCGGCGCGGATCCGGCGGGCCGAGTGGTCGGAGTCTTCGGGGAGGAGCAGGACGGTGCCGGGTTCGGTGTTGGAGGCGTCGACGCCGGCGGCGGCCATGACGAAGCCGTGGCGGGTCTGCGCGATCACGGTCTCGCCGCGTCTGGCGACGACCCGGTCGGTCTCGGAGTCGATGATGTCGGCCCGGCTGCCTTGGCGGATCCGGCCTTCGGCCTTGCTGACCACCTTCGAGGTGATCACGAGGATGTCCCCGTCGGCCAGGGTCGGTTCGGCGGCTGCGATCAGCTCGGCGAGGTCGTCGCCGGGACGTACCTCGGGGATGCCGGTGATTCCCCAGATCGTCAGGGTCGAGGCCCGGTCCGGCGCGGGCGCGGGGTCGGCGATCGTCTCGCTCATCTGAGTTCCTCCGCGAGTTCGAGGGCGGCCCGAGCGATCTCGGCGGCCGATTCCACGTCGTGCATGATCAATGGGCGGGGCCGGGTGGCGATTCCCGCCACGTTCGTCTCGTCGCCTTCCGCGATCAGCCAGCCGTCGAGCAGGCTTGGGCCGTACAGCTCGGCGACGGCCTGCGCGGTGGTCTCCACCCCGATCGCGGTGAGGCAGGCGTCGGCCATCCCCCGGACCGGGGCGCCGCCGACGATGGGGGAGACCCCGATCACGGTCTTCTCCTCCAGGGCGGATCGGATGCCGGGGATCTGGAGGATCGTCCCGATGCTGACCACGGGGTTGGAGGGCGGTAGCAGCACCACGTCGGCCTGCGCGATCGCGTCGAGCACCCCGGGGGCCGGTTTGGCGTCGTCGGCGCCGACCAGGATGATCGCCTGCGCGGGTACGGACGCCCGGAGCCGTACCCACCACTCCTGGAAGTGGATCGCCTTGCGGCGCGGCGGGGAGCCGTCCGCGGATTCGTCGATCACCACATGGGTCTCGGCCCGGTCGTCGGTCATCGGCAGCAGGGTGACGCCGGGCCGCCAGCGGTCGCAGAGCGCCCGGGTGACGGCCGACAGGGGGTAGCCGGCGCCGAGCATCTGCGTGCGCACGATGTGGGTGGCGAAGTCGCGGTCGCCGAGCCCGAACCATTGGGGCTCCACCCCGTAGGCGGCGAGTTCCTCCTTGACGGCGAACGTCTCGCCGGTCCGGCCCCAGCCCTGCTCCTCGTGGATGCCGCCGCCGAGGGTGTACATGACGGTGTCGAGGTCGGGGCAGATCCGCAGGCCGTACAGGTTGATGTCGTCGCCGGTGTTGCCGATGACGGTGATCTCCGCGTCGGGTGCGGCCGCCTTGAGACCGCGCAGAAAGCGGGCTCCGCCGATCCCGCCGGCCAGGGACACAATGTGCATGCGCCAAGTGTCCCAGCAGCCGATCGGCGGCGTCGTTCCGGGGGTTTACCAGACGAAAGTGCACATGAGCGCTTCGTGATCTTCGAGGTTGCCCAACGTTTAAGTGACTGATGTGCCAAACTTCCCAAGTGCCGGGGTTACCTGGTAAAGACGGACCCTTGGGGGATCTTGTGCGAACCATGGAGCCCGACAAGCTGCGTGAACCGGCGGTTTGGGCGCTACTTGTGACAGCGTCTGCGAGCATTCTCGTCAGCCTCGGACGGCTGTTCTTCGGAGAGACCAGCCTCATCGGCGATGAGGTCATTCCTTTCGGAACCCGAGCAAGCGGGGCACTCCACACCCTGCTCGGGCCGGTCACCGCAGCCCTCCTCCTCGGATCCGTGCTCCTCGCGACCCGCATCGGGGAGCCGATCCCCCGGGCGCGCCTGGTCGTCTACGGCGCACTCGGGGCACTCGGCCTCTCCACGCTCTTCGGCGCGATCTCCCTGCTCGGTGTGTTGTTCTCCGGTGAGGTCTCCGGCCGGAACAAGTTCGAGACCTTCCTCGTCGGCGTGCCGCAGCTGGCCCTGGTCGTCTTCGCCGCGCTGTTCACCCTCGGCCTCGCCGGTGGCGTCGCGGGCGCGGCCGCGGTACGGCCGCCGGGGCGCAGGCGCTCCGGCGAGCAGATGCCGGGCGCCTTCCCACCCGCCGGGTACCCGCAGGCCGGCTACCCCGCCCCCGGGTACCAGCAGGACGGCTACCCGCAGCCGCCGCAGGCCCCGGCCCAGCCGGTTCCCCCGCCGCAGGCGCAGCCGTGGGCCTCGGGGTACCCCCAGCCCGCCGCCCCGCCCCAGCCGCAGCCCGCACCCATGCAGCCGCCGGCACCGGCCGCCCACCAGCCGCCCCCGCCGGCCGCCCACCAGCCGCCGCCTCCCGCGCCGCAGCCCGCCCAGCCCGCCCTGCCCCCGCCGCCGGAGGCCACGGTCGTGGTGGACCTCGGTCCGGAGCAGCCCCAGCAGCAGGACGACTTCGACTACCTCTTCCGCGGCAAGGACGACCAGTACGAGGAGCCCGTGCCCGCGGCCGAGCACCCGATGGCCGAGCAGATCCGGCACGAGCAGATGGCCCAGGCCTACCACCAGGCCCAGGGCTACCAGAACATCGGTGCCCCCGCCCCCCAGTACGGGGGCGCCTACCCGCCGCCCGCGCCGGAGGCTCCGCCGTCGCCGTACGGGCACCAGGACCCCTACCAGCAGCCGCAGGCGTACGGCTCGGGTACGGGCCCGGCCGCCCAGGGCACGGAGCACATGTACACCACCGGCCAGGTCGCGCCGGGGTTCGCCCAGCCGGGTTACGGCCAGCCCCCGCCGCCCCAGCCCGCCCCGGGCTTCGGCGAGGTCCACCCTCCGCCGGCCCCCGATCCGCTGCAGCAGCCCTGGTCGGAGCAGGCGCGGGCCCAATCCGCCGGCGTGCCCATGGGCGACTCCACGATCTCGCTGGACCCGGCCACCGCACACCGCTACGTCGCCGAGGCGCAGGAGGCGGCGAGGTCCGCCTACGGTCAGGGCGATCCGTACGGCGACGCCGGCCAGGCGCCGTACCCCTCCCCGGAGCAGGCCGCACAGCCGAACCCGGCCGCGTACACGCAGGCGTATCCGGTGATGGGCGAGCACGCTCAGTACGCGCAGCCGTACCCCCAGGGCTATCCGCAGACCGGGCAGGGCTATTCGCCGCAGGGGCACGTCCCGGCCGGCCACGGCGGTTCCCCGCAGTCGGACACGCTCACCCCGACGGCCATCCACCGCCCGGGGCAGGACCCGTTGAACACCCATGCCGCCGACCCCGCCGACGGCTCCCAGGAGTGGTACGGCGCCGATCGCCAGGACGGGCGCCAGGGGCGCTGAATCGGCCGGACTTTCCGGTAAAACCTCGTCCTGACCTCAGTCAACCGAAGGTGATCCACGGGTCTGGAACCTAGATGGGCCGGGGGAAGCGCGTCTTTCCCCGGATACCACCGTGCCGCTTGACGCGCACAGTGACACGCGCGTGTAATTACAGCTGTGTTGTTTGGCCTCCCGAGGGTGGGTACGAGGGAGGCGTGAAGGGGGCTCCATAACGGGCGGCAGGAGGTGGGCTGTGACCGACCAGGTCATGGGACAGACGCCCGGTGCTGAGGATCTAGGTTGGCAGGAGCGTGCCCTGTGCGCGCAAACCGACCCGGAGGCGTTCTTCCCGGAGAAGGGCGGCTCCACCCGAGAGGCGAAAAAGGTGTGCCGTTCGTGTGAAGTGCGAGCGGAGTGCCTTGAATACGCGCTCGAACACGACGAGCGATTCGGAATCTGGGGTGGGCTGTCCGAGCGGGAGCGCCGCAGGATCAAGCGCCAGGCGAGTTGATATATGGATGAGGTCCGGCCGCCGCGTACGCAGGCGGCCGGACTCATCACATAATGAACACTCCACGCCTAGCCGGGTCCCCGGTGCCGTATCGTTGTCGGGCGCGCCCTCCAGGCGCGACCGTGGTCCGGCCCACACCGCCACGGGAAACTCACCATCCCCCGGAACCTCGTGTCTGCGTATTCAACACGTCACGTCGTCACCGCGGTCGTGGTCTCACACGACGGCGCCCGATGGCTGCCGGAGACTCTGGATGGGTTGCTGCGCCAGACGCGGCCCGTCGACCGCGTCATCGCCGTGGACAACGGCAGTCGCGACCGCAGCCTGGAGATCTACACCGAGGGATTCGCCGGTCAGGTGGTCCCGCACGCGGTCCTCAGCCTGCCCCGTTCCACGGGCTTCGGCGAAGGGGTGCGCCAGGCACTCGAACATCCGCTGGCCAGGCCCCATCCCTCCGGTGAGTGGATCTGGCTGCTCCACGACGACTGCACCCCGGACGAGGGCGCGCTGGAGTTCCTGCTCCGCGCGGCCGAGCTGGATCCGCGGGCGAGCGTGCTCGGCCCCAAGCTCTGCGACTGGATGGACCGCCGGGTACTGATCGAGGTCGGCGTCACGATCGACAAGGCGGGCCGGCGGGAGACCGGCCTGGAGTGGCGTGAGTTCGACCAGGGGCAGCACGACGGCGTCCGCGAGGTGCTCTCCGTCTCCACCGCCGGCATGCTCATCCGGCGCGAGGTCTGGGAGGAGCTGGGCGGGCTCGACCCCGATCTTCCGCTCTTCCGCGACGACCTGGACCTGTGCTGGCGGGCCCAGGCCGCCGGGCACAAGGTGCTCGTCGTCACCGACGCGGTCGCCTGGCACGCCGAGGCCTCCGCGCGCCGCCGGCGGCGGATCACCTTCACCGCCGACCACCCCCGGCGGCTCGACCGCCGCAACGCCATGTACGTCCTCGCGGCCAACCTGCCGCTCCGCAACCTCATCTGGGCGCTGCTGCGCAACGTCTTCGGCTCGCTGCTGCGCACGCTGGTGTACCTGTTCGCCAAGCAGCCGGCGAACGCGCTCGACGAGGCGCTCGCCGTCGGCTCCCTCGTGTTCAAGCCGTGGCGGCTGCTCCGGGCCAGGAGCCGGCGATCGAAGGTCCGCGCCCACGGCTACACCGCGATCAAGCCGTTCCTGCCGCCACCGGGGGAGGCCTTCCGGCGGCTCGGGGACATGGTCCGCGGCTTCTTCGCCGGCTCCGGCCCGGTGGATTCGGCGGGCCGCCACCACGCGGTCGTGGCCTCGCCCGACGAGGACGACGGGGCGGCCTTCCTCGCCGACTCCGGGGTACTGCGGCGGATCTTCACCAGCCCCGGCGTCCTGCTCTGCCTGGGCCTGCTGACGGTCACGTTGGTCGCGGAGAGATCCCTGATCTTCGGGGGCACGCTCGGCGGCGGCGCCCTGGTGCCCGTCATCGGCGGTGCCTCCGACCTGTGGAACCTCTACACCTCCACCTTCCACGAGGTCAGCATCGGCTCCGCCGAGGTCGCCCCGCCGTACGTCGGGGTGCTCGCGCTGCTGAGCACGCTGTTCCTCGGCAAGACCTGGCTCGTGGTCAGCGTCCTGCTCCTCGGCTGCGTACCGCTGGCCGGGCTCACCGCCTACCTCGCCACCAAGCGGATGATCCCGTATCTGCCGGCCCAGATCTGGCTCGCCGCGTCGTACGCGCTGCTGCCCGTGGCCACCGGCGCCGTCGCGGCCGGACGGCTCGGGACCGCCGTGGTGCTGGTCCTCCTCCCCGTCTACGCCCTGCTGGCGCAGCTCCTCCTCACCGGCTCGCGCCGGGCGGCCTGGGGCCTTGGCCTCCTTCTCGCCGTGGGCACCGCCTTCGCGCCGCTGGTCTGGCTCCTCGCCGCGGTGCTGGGATTCCTCGCGCTCCTCGCGTTCGGCGGACTGCGCAAGGGGGTCGCCACCTCGCTGCTGATCGCGGTGACCACCCCCGTCGTGCTGCTGCTCCCCTGGATCCTCCGGCTGTTCGCAGAACCCCTCCAGTTCCTGCTCGAAGCCGGGCTGCACAGCGAGGAGCTCGTCGACCCCCGGCTCTCGGCCGAGGCGCTGCTGCTGCTGAGCCCGGGCGGGCCCGGCATGCCGCCCACCTGGACGACCGCCGGTCTGATCGCCGTCGCGCTGATGGCCCTGCTCATGCGGAGCCAGCGGCTGGTCAGCGCGAGCGGCTGGGGCCTGGCGGTCTTCGGGGTGCTGGTGGCGCTGCTCACCAGCCGGCAGCCGGTGACGCCGCTCGCCGGAGGGCCCGAGGCGACGGCCTGGCCGGGCGTGGCGCTCGGGTTCGCCGCCCTGGGGGTGCTCGTCGCCGCCGCGGTCACCGCGCACCGGATCTCCGAGCTGCGGGCGGAAGGGGGGATCCGCAAGATCATCGCCACCGCGGTCGCGGTGATCGCCTGCGCGGCCCCGCTGCTCGCGGCCGGAACCTGGGTCACGATCGGGGTCTCCGGCCCGTTGAACCGGGACAACGCCGAGGTCGTGCCCGCGATCGTGGCGGCCAAGTCCACCGCGGGCGAGCGGACGCTGGTGCTGCGGGCCGGCGACGAGGGCACCCTGTTCTACACGGTGCTGCGCGGCCGGGATCCGATCATCGGCGAGACGGAGATCCCGGTGCCCGCCGCGGCCCGGCAGCGGATCAGCGCCGCCGTCGGGGGGCTGGTGTCGGGGCGGGGCGGCGAGGACGTGCGGGTCCTGGCCTCGTTCGGCGTCCAGTACGTCGTGGTCTCCGGCCCCGGGACCGCGCAGTCGCTGAAGCGGACGCTGGACTCCCAGCCCACGCTGACCCGCAAGAGCATCACCGAGACGACAGGGCTCTGGCAGCTCACCGAGACCGCCTCCCGGCTCAGCCTGGTCGACGGGGACGGCCGCCGCCTCGCCACCCTGCCCCCGCACGGGCCGGTCACGGTCGAGCCCGGGGAGGGCACGCGGACGGTGGTCCTCGCCGAACCCGCGGACGACGCCTGGCGGGCGACGCTCGACGGCAGGCCGCTCCCGGGGAAGACGGTCGACACCTGGGCGCAGGGGTTCGAGGTGCCGTCCACCGGGGGCAAGCTGGAGATCGTCAGGGATGATTTCTGGCGCGGCGTCTGGCTGTGGGGGCAGGGGCTCCTCGCGTTCGTCGTGCTGGTGCTCGCGCTTCCCGGCGGGCGTAGCTCGGACGCGGCGCTCGAACAGGACGAGAAGGAGCGGCAGGCCTTGGAGCTGGTCGGATGAGCAGGCAGCGCAAGACCGGTCTGGTCGGCAACCGTTTCGGGCTGTTCGGGCTGGTCGTGGTCGCCATGATCGCGCTGTACGGCGCGGCGCGGATCTCCCAGCCGGAGGTGCCGGAATGGACGCCTCCGCCGGTCCTGACCAAAGTCGCCGTGGAGTCGGTGCGGACGGTGTGTCCTGATCTGTTTCAGGGCAGGACGGCGGTGCTCACCCCCGCCGGCGCCGGCACGGGGAACGGGCGCGCAGAGATCCGCGGGATCGGGCAGAAGACCCCGCTCGCCGTGGTCGAGAGTCCGGGGCGGATGTGGGTCAAGGACCTCAAGGGGCTCGTGCCCGCACTCACCGTCAGCGCCACCGGGGTGATGGCCTCGGGCCTTGAGGTCGGCCAGCTCAGCCGGGTCGTCACGGGCGTGGAACGGGGTCTGGCGGGCCTGCGGTGCATCGAGCCGGGTACGAGCACCTGGTTCGTCGGCCCGGGCCCCTCCGCGGCCGATGTGACGCTCCATCTGACCAACGCCGACACGGTGCCCGCGATGGTCGGATTCGCGGTCTACTCGGGGGAGGGACCGGTCCTCACCGAGAGCACCCAGGGAATGACCGTCGAGCCGGGCAAGAGCCGGATCGTCCGACTGCGCGACCTCGCCCCGAGCGCGGACGCCGCGGCGGTCCAGGTGAGCACCACCAGCGGGCGGATCGCCGCCGCGGCACGCGTCGCCTACCCCGGCGACAAGGGCGTCGACTGGATCCCCCCGGCGGTGGAGCCGAACACGACCGTGATCGTGCCCGCGGTGCCCAAGGGGGGCGGCCTGCGGCGGCTCTACGTCACCGCGCCCGGGGACAAGGACACGGTCGTGCGGATCAAGGTCGTCACCTCGGACTCCATGTACACCCCCAAGGGCCATGAGCGGATCGACGTGCCCGCCGGCTCCACGGTCGTGACCGACCTCACCACCGCCCTCGCCGGACAGGCGGGCGCGCTCCAGCTCAGCGCCGACGTGCCGATCGTGGCGGGGATGATGAGCACGGGGACCGGCGCCAAGCAGGACGTCGCCTTCAGCGCCGCCTCCCCCTCGATCGACCTGGGCAGCGTGACGCTGGGCAACCGGGGGCCGTCGCGGCTCGTCCTCTCGGCCCCGCTCACCAACGCCAAGGTGTCGGTCCAGGTGATCCCGGCCCGGGGTGCCCCGCTCCCGGCCAAGGAGGTCGAGGTGCCGGTCCATCGGACCGTACAGGTCGACATCCCGGCGCCGCGGGGCAGCGAGGGGGCGTACGCCATCGTGGTGAACCCGGTGCGGGACTCGGGCCCGGTGTACGGCGGTCGCGTGCTTGAGGAGCGGACCCCCGAGGGACAGCTCATCACGATTCAGCCGCTTGCCATGGCCCGCACGTGGGCACTTGTCCCTCAAGTGGTGGATACGATGATCGCTGCGATTCCGCCTGCGCAGATCGGGCGCTGAGCGGTCGTGGACCGGTGTACGAGGAGCGTGGGCTGCCCGGGATGAGCGCGTCGAAACGTCCGAGAAGACGTGATCGCCACGGCCGGGGGATGCGGGGTCCCCTCGGTCCCTCCCATGTGCCGATCAGCAGGACCCGGGGCCAGCGCTTCGACGATCTCGTCCTGGACGCGGTGGACCGGCTCAAGCCCCGCTGGGGGAGTCAGCTGGCGGCCGTGGAGTTCGCGGTGGAGGAGGTGCCCCCGGTCGCGGAGCTCACCGACATCCCGGAGCGGTCGGCCGTCCCGCTGAGCCGGCTCCAGCCCGCCGTCGACTCCGACCCGAACATCATCGTGGTGTACCGCCGTCCGATCGAGGCACGGGCGGGCGATCGCGACCAGCTCGGCGCACTCGTCCACGATGTCGTGGTGGAGGAGGTCGCCAACCTTCTCGGTCTCAGTCCGGAGACGATCGACCCCGGTTGGGATGAGCGGCATTAACCCTTCTGTCGGTAAAGCTCTAGTAGATCACGGGAGTAGTCGGGTCCGGAATGTGGCGACACGCTCGATATAAGTGGGCCGGGTGGTGGAAACTCAGTCCAGGACCGTATACGGTCCCTCCGTGAGCCCCGTCCGCAGCTGTTCCCGTACCGCCTGCAGGCAGCAAGCAGTCTTCACGCTCACGTACGTGTACGCCGATTCGACCGCAGTCCTTGGCCCCCTGGCGACGTACGTCGAGCCACATTGCTATGACCTGTGCGCGGAGCACGCCGAGCGGCTCACCGCTCCCCGTGGCTGGGAGGTCGTCCGGCTGCCCTCGGAAGCCGGGCAGCCCAGCAGCGACGATCTGGAAGCCCTCGCCAACGCCGTCCGGGAGGCGGCCAGGCCCGCCCAGTCACCCGGTTCCGAGCCCGTCGGCCAAGGGGTCGAAGTGGGCCGTAGAGGCCACCTGCGCGTCCTGCGCTCGGCCCCCAAGCCTCCTCGCCGTGAGCGCTGAGCCAAGCCGGTCCGGGTAGGCTCATCGTCACCGAGGACGGACGACATCATGAGGGCGGAGCGGAGTGGGCGACCTCGCCAAGATCTTCAAGGCTTATGACATTCGAGGCGTCGTGCCGACCGAGCTCGACGAGGAGATCGCGGAAGCGGTGGGCGCGGCCTTCACCGACGTGACGGGCGCCTCGGCGGTGGTGATCGCCCACGACATGCGCGCCTCGTCCGCGCCGCTCGCCGCGGCCTTCGCCCGGGGCGTGACCGCCCGCGGGGCCGACGTGGTGCACGCCGGGCTCGGCTCGACCGACATGCTCTACTACGCGAGCGGCACGCTGGGCCTGCCCGGGGTGATGCTCACGGCCAGCCACAACCCCGCCGAATACAACGGCATGAAGCTGTGCCGGGGCGGCGCCGTGCCGATCGGCCGGGACACCGGTCTCACCGAGATCCGCGACCGGACGGCCGAGATCCTCGCCTCCGGGGCCGGGCCCGCGGCCGCCGTCCTCGGTACGGTGACCGTCCGGGACGTGCTCGCCGGTTACGCCGCCCACCTGAAGACGCTCGTCGAGCTGACCGGCATCCGGCCGCTCAAGGTCGTGGTCGACGCGGGCAACGGCATGGGCGGCCACACCGTCCCCGCGGTCTTCGCCGGATTGCCGATCGACCTCGTCCCCCTCTACTTCGAGCTCGACGGCACGTTCCCCAACCACGAGGCGAACCCGCTGGAGCCGGCGAACATCCTGGATCTGCGCGAGGCGGTGGTCGAGCACGGGGCCGACCTCGGCATCGCCTTCGACGGGGACGCCGACCGATGCTGGGTGGTCGACGAGCGGGGTGAGTCGGTCTCCCCGTCGACGGTCACCGCGCTCGTCGCCGTACGGGAACTCGCCCGCCACCCCGGATCGACGATCATCCACAATCTGATCACCTCGGCCGCGGTACCGGAGATCGTCAAAGAGCACGGCGGGATCCCGGCGCGCACCCGGGTCGGCCACTCGTTCATCAAGGCGGAGATGGCCGGGCACGGGGCGGTGTTCGGCGGGGAGCACTCGGCGCACTACTACTTCCGCGACTTCTGGTACGCGGACTCGGGCATGCTCGCCGCGTTGCACGTGCTCGCCGCGCTCGGCGAGCAGGATCGGCCGCTGTCGGAGCTGCTCGCCCGGTACACGCGCTACGCGGCCTCCGGTGAGATCAACAGCCGGGTCGCCGACGCCTCCGCCGCCCTCGACGCGGTCCGCGGATCCTACGCCGATCGACCCGGGACGACCTTCGACGAACTGGACGGGCTTACCGTTTTCGGACCGGGCTGGTGGTTCAACCTGCGGCCCTCCAACACCGAGCCCCTGCTTCGTCTCAACGCGGAGGCCGCCGACACCCGCAAGATGGCGGAGATCCGCGACGAAGTCCTCGCCATCGTAAGGAGTTGACGACTGTGAAAATAGATTCGTGGCTGCTGGACATCCTCGCCTGCCCCGAGTGCAAGTCACCGCTGCGCGCGGAGGAGAAGAGCGACGAGCTGGTCTGCACCTCGCCGACCTGTGGGCTGATCTATCCGGTGCGTGACGACATCCCGGTGCTCCTGGTCGACGAGGCCCGCCGTCCGTGATCGGTTTCGAAGAGACCTCCCGCTTCGACACGGCCCGATTCGACGACGACGCGAGCCGGTCCGCCGGTGACCCGTCGGGCATGCTGCGCGCGGTCGCCTCCTCGGCGGCACAGGTCAGGGAGTCGTATCGGAACGCGATGGAGGCGGGGGTCGGGTCCCTCGCCGAGATGGGCCGTCCCCGGTCCATCGTCGTCGCCGGGATGGGCGGCTCGGCCATCTCCGGTGACGTGCTCGCCGCGGTCTGCGGCACCGGGTGCCCGATCCCGATCGTCCCGGTGCGCTCCTACCGCCTGCCCGGCTGGGTGGGCGCCGCCGACCTGGTGATGGCCGTCTCGTGCTCGGGGCGGACCGAGGAGACCCTGATCACGGCACGGGAGGCGGTACGGCGGGGGTCCCGCCTCATGGCGGTGGGCCGGGCCGGCTCGCCGCTGGCTCAGATCGCCGCCCAGGCGCGGGGCCTGTTCGTGCCGGTGACCGCGGCTGCGGGACAGCCGAGGGCGACGTTCTGGGGGCTCACCGTCCCCCTGATCGCCGCGGCCCGGCGGCTGGGTCTGGCGCAGGTGGACGAGGACGTCTACGAGACGACCGCGAAACAGCTGGAGGCGATCGCCCACCGGTGCCGGCCGGGCAGCGACGGCTTCATCAACCCCGGTAAGACCTTGGCCGCCCGGATCGCCGGGTCCATCCCGATGGTCTGGGGGACATCGCCGCTCGCCGCCGCGGCGGCCTACCGGTTCTCCTGCCAGCTCAACGAGAACGCCAAGTACCCGGCCATCTGGGGGGAGATCCCGGAGGCGCAGCACAATCAGATCGTCGCCTTCGACGGACCGCTGGTCGGCCGGGACTTCGGTCCGCAGGAGTCGGTACGGCTCAGCCTCGTGCTCCTGCGCGACACCGACGAGCACCCCCAGGTGGTCAAGCGGCGGGAGGCGTTGACGGAGCTGGCCCGCGATCGCGGTGTGCCGGTGCACGAGATCGTGGCCGAAGGCACCCACCCGCTGGAGCGTCTCGCGAGCCTGGTCTGTCTGGGAGACTTCGCCAGTGTCTATCTAGGAATCGGCTACGGTATCGATCCGACCCCGGTCGAGGCGATCGAGGAGATCAAGTCGAGGATCACGCGGTAGAACCGTGTGGACGATGTGAAGGTGGACGGTGAGATATGAGCGCCAGCGGTGGTACCAAGGCGATCGTCGCCGCGTTGCTGGCCAACGGGGCCATCGCGGTGGCGAAGTTCGTGGCCTATGTTTTCACGGGGTCCTCTTCGATGCTCGCCGAGGCCGTCCACTCGGTCGCGGACGCCGGTAACCAGGCGCTGCTGCTGGTCGGCGGGCGGCGGGCGGCCAGGGACCGGACGCCGCAGCACCCCTTCGGGTACGGCCGGGAGCGCTACTTCTACGCGTTCGTCGTCGCGGTGGTCCTCTTCACCATCGGTGCGATCTTCTCCCTCTACGAGGGCTGGCACAAGATCAGCGACCCGCACCCGGTGGAGTCCCCCCAGTGGGCCTTCGGCGTCCTCATCTTCGCGATCATCGCGGAGATCTTCTCCTTCCGCACCGCGATCCGCGAGTCCAACCTGGTCCGGGGGAACCAGTCCTGGATCTCCTTCATCCGCAGGTCCAAGGCCCCCGAGCTCCCCGTCGTCCTCCTGGAGGACCTCGGCGCCCTGCTCGGACTGATCTTCGCCCTCTTCGGCGTCTCGATGGCCGTGATCACCGGCGACGGCGTCTGGGACGGCGTCGGGACCTTGATGATCGGTGTGCTCCTCGCGGTGATCGCCGTGGTCCTCGCCCTGGAGACCAAGTCCCTGCTGATCGGCGAAGGAGCCTCACCGGAGTCCGAGCAGCGCATCGTCGCGGCCCTGGAGGGCAGCCCGGAGGTCTCCCGCCTCATCCACCTGCGCACCCTGCACCTCGGCCCCGAGGAACTCCTCGTCGCCGCCAAGATCGCGGTCAGGCACGACGACACGGCCGCCGCCATCGCCGCGGGCATCGACGCCGCCGAACGCCGCATCCGCGAGGCCGAGCCCATGGCCCGCGTCATCTACCTCGAACCCGACATCTACCAATCCTCACCGGCCGAATCTCGATAACCCGCGTGCACCGAGATCGCCCGGCGGTCCGTGTGGTCCGGGCCGCCGTATTCGGCTCAGCCAAGCTGCCGCCCGAATCGGTCGACGGAGGCGGCGAGAGTCCGGTCGATCACCTCGACGATTTCCGGCCAACGCTCGTCCACCCGGTCGCTGAAGACCAACGTCACACTGTCGTGCGGCGTCGGCTCAAAGCAGCGCGTCGGCGACGTTGGTTCCTCCTCATCGGCTACCGGCCGAATGAGGACCTCGGCGTAGGTCGTGAGCACCAGGACCCCGGTCTCGCCGTGTCCGGACTTCTGTACGGCCGCCAGGTACCGCAGCGTGTGATCTAGGACCCGGATGTTCAACCGTACCCACCAGCTACCGCTGGTGAGGTTGGTGTAGAAGTCCACCCTGTTTGCGGTGTAGATGAGTTGATTACGCCAGTATCCGGCCCGGTCACTCGGGGGTGAGGCATGGTCGGTGGTGGCCCTGGCCGTCGGGTCCACGGCGGCAAAGGCCGTCCGTATCCCTTCGCCTAGGCCACCGAGGTAGTCGATCACCCGCTCATGCACGCTGTCAGCGAGGGAGACCAGGGTTCTTATCCGGTCCGCGTCCTGGCGTCGGCGCAAGTCATTGAGTCGTGCGGCGTAAGCCTTGGCGACACCCACGGCTCCGGTGATCGCAGGTGTGGTGAGCACGGGTTGCTCCAGTTCGGAGCGGAGGGCCACGATCTCCAGCCGGGCGAACAGCCGGATCAGTGGGCCCAGGTCACCGTCGTTGGCGGCGTCCAGGGCCTCGATGTAGGACGCACGCTGTGACCTGTCCACGACAAGCGGTGCGTAGCCGGCACGGAGGAGTACGAGCAGAGTGAGCGCTCGGGCCACCCGCCCGTTCCCATCTTCAAACGGATGGATCCGGATGAATCGATGATGGATCCATGCGGCCCTGACCACGGGGTGCGCGTCCTCGGTCTCCCCATGGAACTCCAGAAGAGACTCCATCTGGGACTGAACATGCTCGGGAGGGGTGTATTCGAGACGACTTCCGTCGGCCCGGTCGACATGATTGGCCTGCTGCTTCCAGGCGCCGTGGTTGAGTTTGGCGTGGAAGGCCCGTCCGAATTGGTCGCGGGCTTCATAGGTGGCCTGGTGGCTGGTGATCGCCTCGTGCAGCTGCCGGATGAAGTGGAGGGATAGGTCTCGTTTGCCGCGCGCCTCGGCGGCAAGAAACTCCAGGGCGTTGTATTGCGAGCGGATGATTTCCAGGGTGTTGTCGCTGATGCCCCCATCCCGGGACGCGGCGTCCAGGGTGAGACCCTCGGCGACGAGGGCGACCGTCACTCCCCAGTCGACGTCGTAGAGTCGCTCGATGATCCCGGTCTCGATCGCGTGGCGCCGCAGGCTGCGTTGCCGGGCCGCCAGAAACTCCTCCTGGGAGGTGCCCTTGAGCCAGTCCTCCCAAGCTCCCCGGAGTGCGTCGACGGAGGCAAGGATCGAACCGACGTCGCCGTTGACCGGCGGCATGGGGTCGACCTCGCACCACGAGAGATCCTTCACCATGTCTTCAGGTTATGGGGTGGCAGGGCACCGTGCCGCCGTGTGCCGGATTCCGGCGGTGCTCCGCGAGCTTTGGCGGGGCGGGGTGGATGCGCGGTCATAACCTGGGGGTGGTGGGGTGGCCCGGTGAGGGAGGGCGTTGTCCCAGGAGCCGCAGCGCCTTCTCCTTCTCGAAGTCGAGGGCGCGCTGCTGAGGGGAGGCGATTCTGCCGATGCGGAGGCCGAGTTCGCGTACGGCCGCCGCTACGCCCGGCTCGCTCAGGGCGCGGAGGGCGAAGGCGAGTTCGGCGGGGGAGACGTCGAAGCGACGCTCCAGCTCGACCGCCTGGGTCACGGCGCTGAGTTCGGCGGGGCCGAATCGGCGGTGGCTTCCGCTCTGCCGGGTCGGCGGGAGGAGGCCGAGTGATTCGCGATAGCGCAGCATGCGGGGGGACATGCCCAGTCTTTTCGCCGCTTCAGTGATCCGCATAGAGGTAATCTTACAAAATTCTGTTAGATTCGCACCACTCAAGGTGCGCGCCCCGAGTAGGCGACCTAGACTCACGGAGTAATCCCAGGGTGTCAAAGGAGAACTACATGGACTTCAAGGTCGCCGACCTGTCCCTAGCGGCCTTTGGCCGCAAGGAGATCAAGCTCGCGGAGCACGAGATGCCGGGCCTGATGGCCGTCCGCCGTGAGTACGCCGAGACCAAGCCGCTCGCCGGCGCCCGGATCATGGGCTCTCTCCACATGACGATCCAGACGGCCGTGCTGATCGAGACCCTGGTCGAGCTCGGCGCCGACGTCCGCTGGGTGAGCTGCAACATCTTCTCCACGCAGGACCATGCCTCGGCCGCCGTCGTGGTCGGCCCGAACGGGACCGTCGAGGCCCCGGCCGGAGTTCCGGTCTTCGCCTGGAAGGGCGAGACCCTGGAGGAGTACTGGTGGTGCACCGAGCAGGCCCTGGCGTGGCCCGACGGTGCCGGCCCCAACATGATTCTGGACGACGGCGGCGACGCGACCCTCCTCGTGCACAAGGGTGCCGAGTACGAGAAGGCCGGTGCCGTGCCGAGCGCCGGTGAGGACGACGTCGAGGAGTGGCGGATCATCCTCGACACGCTGCGCCGTACCATTGAGGCGAAGCCGGGCCGCTGGACCGCGGTGGCCGAGGCGATCAAGGGCGTCACCGAGGAGACCACCACCGGTGTGCACCGTCTCTACGAGATGCACAAGGCCGGCACCCTCCTCTTCCCGGCGATCAACGTCAACGACTCGGTGACCAAGTCCAAGTTCGACAACAAGTACGGCTGCCGCCACTCGGTCATCGACGGCCTGAACCGGGCCACCGACGTGCTGATCGGCGGCAAGGTCGTGGTCGTCTGCGGCTACGGGGACGTCGGCAAGGGCTGCGCCGACGCGCTGCGCGGCCAGGGCGGCCGCGTCATCGTCACCGAGATCGACCCCATCTGCGCGCTGCAGGCCGCGATGGACGGCTTCCAGGTCACCGTGCTGGAGGACGTCGTCGGCATCGCCGACATCTTCGTCACGACCACCGGGAACTTCGACATCATCACCGCCGAGCACATGGCGCGGATGAAGCACCAGGCGATCGTCTCCAACATCGGGCACTTCGACAACGAGATCGACATGGCCGGCCTCGCCCGTACCCCGGGGATCGTCAAGAACACCATCAAGCCGCAGGTCGACGAGTGGATCTTCCCGGACGGGCACTCCATCATCGTGCTGGCCGAGGGCCGGCTGATGAACCTGGGCTGCGCCACCGGCCACCCCTCGTTCGTGATGTCCAACTCGTTCACCAACCAGGTGATCGCCCAGATCGAGCTGTTCACCAAGTCCGAGGAGTACCCCCTCGGCGTCTACGTGCTGCCCAAGCACCTGGACGAGCGGGTCGCCCGGCTCCACCTGGACGCGCTCGGCGTCAAGCTCACCACGCTCACCAAGGCGCAGGCGGAGTACATCGGCGTCGACGTCGAGGGCCCCTACAAGCCCGACCACTACCGCTACTGACCGGCTTTGCGGCCTCCCGTCGCGCGGTGCGCGACGGGAGGCCGTTCCACAGTGTGATCAAAACGGGGGGACGGGTGTACGACATCGCGGACTCGGGTCTGGCCGAGGCCGGGTCGCGGCGGATCGAGTGGGCGGCCCGGGCGATGCCGGTGCTCCATTCGATCAGGGAGCGCTTCGCGGTGACGCGGCCCTTGGCGGACGTGCGGATCGCGGCCTGCCTCCATGTCACGCCGGAGACGGCCAATCTCCTGGTCACCCTGGCCGCGGCGGGGGCGAAGGTGGCGATCGCCGCCTCCAACCCGCTCTCCACCCAGGACGACGTCGCCGCCGCGCTGGTCGGGTCGCACGACCTCGCCGTGTACGCCCGTTCCGGGATCGACCGGGACGGGTACCACACGCACATTCATCGGGTGCTGGACATCGAGCCCGACCTGGTCCTGGACGACGGATGCGATCTCGTCGACATCCTGCACACCGAGCGGGTGGAGCTGCTGGACCGGGTCCGCGGGGGCTGTGAGGAGACGACCACCGGGGTCATCCGGCTTCGGCGGATGATGGCCGAGAACGCGCTGCGCTTCCCGATGGTGGCGGTCAACGACACCTTGACCAAGCGCATGTTCGACAATCGTTACGGCACGGGGCAGTCGACCCTGGACGGGATCACCCGGGCCACCAACCTCCTGCTCGCGGGGAAGACCGTCGTCGTGGCCGGGTTCGGGTACTGCGGGCGCGGCGTCGCCGAGCGGGCCAAAGGCTTCGGCGCCCAGGTGATCGTCACGGAGATCGACCCGGTCAAGGCGCTCGACGCGACCTTGCAGGGCTATCGGGTACGGCCGATGGCCGAGGCCGCCGCCGAGGGCGACGTCTTCGTCACCGTGACGGGAAACCGCGACGTCATCCGGGCCGAACACCTGGAGGTCATGAAGGACGGCGCCGTCCTGGCCAACGCGGGCCACTTCGACGTGGAGATCGACGTCAGAGCCCTGCACGACCTGGCCGTCGCGGTGAACCCGGGTATCCGTCCGCACACCGACGAGTACGTCCTCGCCGACGGGCGCCGCCTGCTGCTCCTGGCGGAGGGCCGGGTCGTCAACCTGATCGCGGCGGAGGGCCACCCCGCCGCGGTGATGGACATGGCCTTCGCCGCGCAGGCCCTCTCCGTGGCCTGGCTGGCGGGTCAGGAGCTGCGGCCGGGCGTGTACGACGTGCCGGAGGAGATCGACGCGGAGGTCGCCGGGCTCAAGCTGGACTCGATGGGGCTCGCCGTGGACACCTCGACGCCGGAGCAGCGGGAGTACATGAACTCCTGGCGTCAGGTCTGGTGAGCGAAGACGCGATCGTGTGCACGGCCCGCGCTCGATAGGGCGCTCACCCGCAAAGTCAATGCAGGCGGCGTACGGGCTGCCGCCGCCTCGGCCGGGGCTGCCGCCGGAGCCGGTTCGGCGGCTACAGCCGGGCCTGGATGGCGCGTAGCCGGTTGATCTCTCCGGTCTGGACGGAGACGACGTCCTTGGCCATCTCCTCGACCATGACGTGGGAGCCGTTGAGGAGCAGCTGCTCGGCCATGGTGACGGCGCCCTGATGGTGAACGATCATCAATTCCAGGTACGCCTTGTCGAAGGCGGGGCCCGTCGCGGCGCGCAGCGCGGTGAGCTGGTCGGGCGTCGCCATGCCCGGCATGTTGGGATGGGTCCCGCTATGGTGCTCCGGCACCTGCAGATCTTGGTTGGTCAGCCAGGCGGCCATCGCCTTGATCTCCGGCTCCTGCGAATCCTTGATTCTGGACGCTATCGCCTTGACCTGCTGATTCGCCGCCCTGGTGGGGGCGAGGTCTGACATGTCCAGGGCCTGGCGATGGTGAAGGATCATGTTTTCGACGTATTGCACGTCGGCGGCGTTGACCTTCTCCGACGGGACGGCGGTCGGGTACTCGCTGGGCTTCAGGGTCGCGGCCGGCTCGCCGGGCTTGCCGGGGGCGAGGACCGGCGCGGTGTGCACCGGTGGTGCGGCCACGTTCTCAGCCGGACTGCCGGTACAGCCAACGAGGAGGAACAACGAGATACCGGCGAGGACTGCGGCGCGCAAATGGTCTCCTTCACGAGCAGTCAGAGCAGCCTAGCACCTTCAAAAGCGACAAAACAGATTACATACCGTTAAAGTTTCTCACACCATATTTTGTCGCGTAGTTATTGCATGAAAGGTAAATTTCGGGCACTTTCCGTACCATCAACCCCCACTGGGTACGGAACTAGCAGGAGGCCAGTAGCGCATGGCGTTCAGTCTTCGACGCGGCTCACCCGGCCGTAAACTCTTAATGGCGGGGGCCGCGGTCGCCCTTGTGATGACCGCGCAACCCGCGAGCGCGGCGACCATCCCCGCAGTCGACGAGGTCGTCACCAGCCCGAATGTGGAACTCGTCGCAAACCTTCCCAAGCAGGCGCCGTTCGACAACCAAAATGCCTTCGGCACTGACCTGGCCTTTAAGGGCAAATACGCTTACGTCGGCAACTACGATGGCTTCACCATCTACGACATCAGCAAGCCGAAGAAGCCGGTCCTGGTGAGCCAGGTTGTCTGTCCCGGATCCCAGAACGACATCTCCATCACCGGGAACCTGCTGTTCCTGTCGACGGACTCGTCCCGGAGCGACAACTCCTGCAGCAGCGTCTCGCAGAGCGCCCGGGAGAAGTCGTCCTGGGAGGGCATCAAGATCTTCGATGTCAGCGACGTCCGGAACCCCAAGTACGTCGCGGCGGTGGAGACCCCCTGCGGTTCGCACACCCACACCCTCGTGCCCGAGAACAGCCGGCGCAAGAGCTCGGTCTACGTGTACGTCTCCTCCTACAGCCCCAACGCGGCCTTCCCCGACTGCCAGCCGCCGCATGACCTGATCTCCATCATCAAGGTCCCGCTGAACAACCCGGCCGCGGCCGCGCTGGTCGGCACGCCGAACCTGTTCCCGGACGGCGGCAACCCCGGCCTGCCCGCGCCGTACCCGAACGGCCGCTCGGCCACCTCCGGCTGCCACGACATCACCGTCTACGCCGAGAAGAACATCGCCGCGGGCGCGTGCATGGGCGACGGTGTCCTGATGGACATCTCCGATCGGGAGAATCCAAAGGTCATCGACAAGGTCCAGGACATGACGAACTTCGCGTTCTGGCACTCCGCCACGTTCAACGACCGGGGCGACAAGATCGTCTTCACCGACGAGCTCGGCGGTGGCAGCGGTGCCACCTGCAACGCGGAGATCGGTCCGCTGCGGGGCGCCAACGCCATCTACGACATCAAGCGTGGCAAGCTCGAGTTCAAGAGCTACTACAAGATCAGTCGTGAGCAGTCGACCCGCGAGAACTGCGTCGCCCACAACGGCTCCCTGATTCCGGTCAAGGGCCGCGACATCATGGTCCAGGCGTGGTACCAGGGTGGTATCTCGATCTGGGACTTCACCGACTCCGCCAACCCGCAGGAGATCGGCTGGTTCGACCGCGGTCCGCTCTCCGAGACGCAGTCGATCCTCGGCGGCTCGTGGTCGGCGTACTACTACAACGGCTACATCTTCTCCAGCGACATCCAGAAGGGTCTCGACGTCCTCAAGATCCGTGACCCCCGGACCAACCGGGCGAACGGCTTCCGCTACGACATCCTCAACACCCAGAGCCAGCAGTCGTTCTTCGACCACGACTGGGACGACGATGATGACGACGACGACGATGACGACGATGACGACGACGACTGATCTCCGGTCCGAGGTCTGACCTCCTCATCGGCCTGAGCGCCTGATCCGCGCCGGCTCCCGTCCCTGAGGGGATGTGGGCCGGCGCCGGGGACGGGTACGGCGAGCGGTCCACCCGCGCCCGCCGTACCCGTCCTGTCGTCTCAGGGCCGAGCCGCTCGCCGCAACCGGCGAGTCGGGGCACCTCGGGTTGACCCCGGTCTTAGGTGAGTGGGCCAGGCGGGAAAGAACCGACCGGGTCACACCCGTGAACGTGCGATACCCCGTTAGGCGCGGTTCTGCTTACAAGAACAGTATTTTCAACATCGACCGTGGCGGTTCGTGCCGCGCAAAGAGCGACGTGGCACGAACCGCCACGCGCATTCGCCCGTCGCAAAGGACGCGACGTGCGAAGTGCGGACGTAGTGCGACCGGCACCTAGGATCCAGCCGTACTCGCACCCCGGAGTCCGGGAACCGCATGAGAGTTCTCGGGCCTCGTGGGTACGGCCTGGCTGATCATGGTGATGTGTGCAGCCGGAGGGCGTAAGCACCACAAGGGTCACGTGAATGGCGGGACAGGTTCCGAACTTCAGAACAGGCCCTAACGGAATACCGCGCGTTCGGGGTTGCGTGGGGACTACGCCGGGGGTGCGAAGCCGCTCGCGGAGGTCGGAAGGTCGGTGCTCGGCTCCGGTCTGGGATGCGCCGGGCGGCCGGCGGGCCGGACGTTGCGGGCGAGCGCGGTACGGAGCCTGCGCTCGTGGCGGGTCCGGCGTTCGGCGAGGACGGCGGCGAGGAAGGTCTCCGGAGGCAGTCCGGGCGGCGGGGGCGGCGAGATGTACCCGATCACGGTGTTCGCGATCCGGGCGCCCATCTCCCGGTGGACGTCGGGGGCGAGCTCCCGGCCGCGGAGCAGGTACTGGCGCGCGGTGTTCGCGAGCTCCACGGGGAGCCGGGAGAGTTCCAGCGTGCCCGCCCAGGCGGCCAGTCCCGGGGGGATGGCCGGCGGCGGCACCGCCCGGTACGAGGCGCGCTCGCCGATCACGATGGTTCCGGCGAAGACGTCCCCGAGACGCTTGCCCCGCCGATTGGCCAGCGAGGTGATCACGGCCGCGGAGCCTGAGAACCCATAGAGCTCGATCACACCGGCGAGGCCGCGGACCAGAGCCTGCCGGAACCGCACGGGACCTCCGTCGTCGCCGACGACCCGGAGCCCCATGGCCAGTTTGCCCAGGCTGCGACCACGGCTCAGCGTTTCGAAGACGATCGGGTAGCCCGCGTAGATCAACACGGCGAAGCCGATGTAGATCGCGGTTGCCAAGGCGGGGTCCACCCTCGGTATCACGGCGCCGAGGAGGAAGACGAACCCGAGGTAGGCGACCGTCTGCGCGACGAAGTCGATCAGGAAGGCGACGCCGCGGCTGGGGAGCTGGGCGACCCGTACGTCGAGGACGACGGCGTCACCGGTCACAACGTCGGACATGGTTGCCCTCCTGCTAGGGTTCGCCGCTCACTCTAAGCTCTCCTCGTGGACATCGACGCCTTCATCGCCGTGCACGGGCGGAGCTGGGACCGGCTGGAGAGCCTGGTCCGCGACCGCCGCAGGCTCTCCGGGGAGGAGACCGACGAACTCGTCGACCTCTACCAGCGGGTCGCCACGCATCTGTCGATCGTCCGCTCGGCCGGGGGCGACGCGCTGCTGGTCGGCCGGCTCTCCTGGCTGGTGGCCCAGGGGCGCTCGGCCGTCACCGGTGCCCACGCGCCGGCCTGGCGGGAGGTGATCCGTTTCTTCACGGTGGGGTTTCCCCTGGTCGCCTACCGGGTGTGGCGGTGGTGGGCGGCGACGGCGTTCGCCTTCCTCGCCGTGGCGACGGTCTTCGGGGCCTGGGTGGCGGGCGATCCCGAGGTCCAGGCCGCGATCGCCACCCCGGAGCAGATCACCCAGCTGGTCGAGCACGAGTTCGCCGACTACTACTCCACCCATCCGGCGGCGTCGTTCGCCTCGCAGGTGTGGCTCAACAACCTCTGGATCTCGGCCCAGGTGGTCGCCTCCGCGATCCTGATGGGACTCCCCATCCCCTGGATCCTCCTGCAGAATGCGGCGAACGTGGGCCTGTCCGGCGGCCTGATGGTCGCCAGGGGCAAGGGTGACGTCTTCTTCGGGCTCATCACCCCGCACGGGCTGCTGGAGCTCACCGCGATCTTCCTCGCCGCGGCCGCGGGGCTGCGGGTGGGCTGGACGGTGGTCGACCCGGGGCCGCGGCGGCGGGGGGAGGCCTTGGCGGAGCAGGGCCGTGCGGTGATGAGCGTGGTGCTCGGCCTGGTCGTGGTGCTCGGCGTCGCCGGTCTGATCGAGGCGCTCGTCACCCCGTCCGGCCTGCCGACCTGGGCACGGGTGGGCATCGGGGTCCTCGCCGAGGCGGTCTTCCTCGGCTACGTGTTCCTCTTCGGCCGCAGGGCCGTGCGGGCGGGGGAGAGCGCGGACATCGAGCGGGCCCCCGATCTCGCGCCCTCCACCGGGTAGCGGTCGTTCACAGCCTTCCGGCGGCCTTCAGGGCCAGATACGCGTCGGCGAGCGCCGGGGCGATCGTCTCGGGCGGGGCGTCCACGACCTGGACTCCGCGGCGGGCCAGCGTGGCCGTGATCGCCTGCCGGTCCGCCAGGGCGCGCTCCGCCGAGGCGGCGTCGTACACGGCCTCGGCGCCGCCCCGCCCGGCGGCGAGTTCGGCGATCCGCGGGTCGGCGACGGCGGCCAGCAGCACCAGGTGCCTGGCGGTGAGCTCGGGGAGCACGGTGAGCAGCCCCTCCTCCAGCGCGGGGGGATTGAGGTCGGTGAGCAGGACGAGCAGGCATCGCCGTCTGGCGCGGGCCAGGATCGCCGCCGTCATGCCGGGCGCGTCGGCCTCCACCAGCGAGGCCTCGATGGGCGCCATCGCGTTGACCAGGGCCGGGAGCAGCGTGGTCCGGGATTCCCCGGAGACCTGGGTACGGACCTGGCGGTCGTAGGCGAGCAGGTCCACCCGGTCGCCGGCCCGCGCGGCCAGGGCGGCCAGGAGCAGGGCGGCGTCCATGGCGGAGTCCAGGCGCGGGATGTCGCCGACGCGGGCGGCCGAGGTCCGCCCGGTGTCCAGGACGATCAGCACGCGCCGGTCCCGCTCCGGACGCCAGGTACGGACGACGACGTCGGACCGCCGGGCGGTCGCCCGCCAGTCGATGGAGCGGATGTCGTCGCCGATCACGTACTCGCGCAGGGAGTCGAACTCGGTGCCCTGCCCGCGGATCAGCGCCGGATGCGAGCCTTGGAGTTCGCGCAGTTTGGCGAGCTTGGCCCCCAGGTGGCGGCGGCTGTGGAAGGGGGGCAGGACGCGGACGGTCCAGGGGACGGCGTGGGTGCCCTGGCGGGCCGCGAGCCCGAGCGGGCCCAGCGAGCGCACGGTCACCCGGACGGCCTCCCGGTCGCCCCGCCGGGAAGGAGTCAGGACCGTGCGCACCCGCCGGCGCTCCCCGGCGGGCAGGTCGACGGGGTGGAGCCGCGGCGCCGGGTGCGCGCTGGGCGGCCAGGCGTCGCGGAGCAGCCCGCGGACCCTTCGCCGGCCCGGGTTGGCGACGATCAGATCCACGGTGACGGAGTCGCCCAGCCGGACCAGGCGCTCGCCTTCCCGGGTGAACCGCAGCGCCCGTACGCTCCCCGCCAGGCAGAGATCCAGGACCACCGCGAGGAGCAGCAGGCCCTCGATCACGAGTACGGCGAGTCCCGGACGCGGCGCGAACAGCACCACGATCGTGCCGAGCAGCGCGAGCAGCCCCGTCCGCCCGGTCAGCGCCATGCCGACCGCCCCCGCGTGATCATCGGGGCACCGGGACGGAGGCGAGGATCCCGTCCAGCAGGCCGTCGGGGGTGGCGCCCTCCAGTTCCGCCTCCGGGCGCAGCTGGATCCGGTGGCGCAGCGTCGGCCGGGCGAGGGCCTTCACGTCGTCGGGGGTCACGTAGTCCCGCCCGGCGAGCCAGGCCCAGGCCCGCGCGGCGGCGAGCAGCGCCGTGCCGCCGCGGGGGGAGACCCCCAGGTGGAGCGAGGGCGACTGGCGGGTGGCGCGGGCGATGTCCACGATGTAGCCGGTGACCTCGGGGGCGACCCGTACCTGCTGGACGGCCTTGCGGCCAGCCGCCAGGTCCTCGGCGGTCGCCACCGGGCGCACCTGGGTGAGCTCCCGGGGGTCGAACCCCTGGGCGTGCCGCTCCAGAATCGTGATCTCCTGATCGCGCGGGGGGAGGGGGACGGTCAGCTTGACCAGGAAACGGTCGAGCTGCGCCTCGGGCAGGGTGTACGTGCCCTCGTACTCGATCGGGTTCTGGGTGGCGGCCACCACGAAGGGGTCGGGGAGGGGCCTGGCCGTGCCCTCCACCGAGACCTGCCGCTCCTCCATCGCCTCCAGCAGCGCGGCCTGGGTCTTGGGCGGGGTCCGGTTGATCTCGTCGGCGAGCAGGAGGTTGGTGAAGACCGGGCCTTGGCGGAACTCGAACTCCGCCGTGCGGGCGTCGTAGATCAGTGAGCCGGTCACGTCGCCGGGCATCAGGTCCGGGGTGAACTGCACGCGTTTGAAGTCCAGGGAGAGCGTGGCCGCGATCGTGCGCACCAGGAGTGTCTTGGCGACGCCGGGCACCCCCTCCAGGAGCACGTGACCGCGGCAGAGCAGGGCGATGACCAGGCCGCTCACCACCGCGTCCTGGCCGACCACCGCCTTGGCGACCTCGGCTCGGAGGGCGACGAGGGCTTCCCGTGCGGCGTCCGCGTCGTTCACGATCCGCGCACCTCTCTTTCCACAGTGTCCAATTGGTCGGCGAGGACGACGAGCTCCGCGTCGCCGGCGGGCGGCGGTCCGTGGAGCACCTCCGCCACCTGTACCGGGTCGCGTCCGGTCCGTACGGCTATCGCCTGGGTTATCGCATCGGGGTCGGCGTCGTGGTTCAGCCCGAGCCGACCAGTGATCCGGCCCAGCGCACCGGCCCGCAGCGCAGCAGCGGCCCGGTCGTGGGCGTGGCGCGACCGGTAGAGCCTGCCACGCCCCTCCACGGTCTCGGCGGCCCGGACCACCACGGGGAGGGCCTCGCTCACCACCGGCCCGAGGCGCCGTCCCCGCCACAGGGCGACGAACACCACGGCTATCACGAGTTGCAGCGTCGCCCAGAGTACTCCGGCGGGGATGAGGTCCTCGAAGCTCTCGCCGCCCTCACCGGGCGGGGGGCGGTCCAGGGGCGAGGGCATCAGCCAGATCAGGTTCGGCCGGGCGCCGAGCAGGTTGAGCGCGAGGGCCGCGTTCCCGTCCTCGGCGAGCCGGCGGTTGGTCATGAACTCGCCGTCGCCGAGGACGACGGTCCGCACGCCCTCCTCGGCGATGGACACCAGGGTGGGCTCGCCGTCGGCGTGGTAGCAGCCTTCCCCGTGCTCCGGCGCGGAGAAGGTGACCCCGCCGGTGAACACGGTCCCGGCCGCCGTCGCGGCGGGCAGGGAGCAGCCGGGCAGCCGGGAGGTCGGCCGGGCCCCGCTCTCCACGGTCACCCCGGGGACGAGCGTCGGAAGGTCCTGGGGGAACGGGTCGACGATCACCCGGTCGCCGGGGAGTTCGGCGAGCGTGGTGAGCTGCTCCAGGCCCACCCGCACGGACGAGGTGACGACGATGGTCGTGTCGTCGGTCGCCAGCTCCGCGGCCTCGGCCACCCGCTCCACCCGGTGCACGGTCACGCCTCGCTCGGCGAGGAGGACGGCGAGGGCTTTGGCTCCCTGGGCCGAGGTGTCCGCCGGGTCCAGGTGACGCCCCTGCCGTCGTTCGTCCGGCTGGATCAGGGTCGCGACCGTCGCCGCCACGACCATCAGGAGCAGGAGCGCCAAGGGAAGGCGGAGCGCGCGGGCGATACCCCGGATCGTGGGCGAGGTCGGTGTGCTCACACCGCGCTCCGGGTACGGGCGAGGCGGCCGTCGAGGTCGGCGAGGCGCCCGTACGCTTCCGCGGTGCCCGCGCGTCCGCCGTACACGACGTCGTCGAAGATCCGCGCGGCACCGGTGAGCTCCTCGGCGAGGCCGGGCAGCTCCCGCCCCGCCTCTGTGGCGAACTCGCCCGCGGTGCGGCTCGGCGACGGCGTGAGGATCGCGCGTTCCTCCAGGGCGCGGGCCATCGCCCGGAGGCGCTCGCCGATCGCCTCCGGCCAGCGTCCCTCGGCCGCCAGGCGCTCGGCCTCGGCCCGGTGTTCGGCGGAGGTCAGCGCGCGTTCGCCGTACAGGCCCTCCTCGGCGCGGCGGCGGGCGCGCACGGTCTTGCCGATCCGCCACCGGATGAGGGCGACGAGGCCGACCAGGACGAGCAGGAGCGCGACGAGGGCGAGCGTGGAGTCGAGCAGGGTCTCACCCTCGCCGGCCAGCAGGTCCTCGACGTACTGCCGGAACCGGCGCACCGTGTGGTCGAGCCAGGACTCCTCCTGGTACTCGAGCTTGGCGAGCTCACGCCGCGCGGCCTCGGCCGCCTCGTCCCGGCCGACGCCGATCGGGTTCACCGCTGCTTGACCCAGAGGTCGTCGACGGGTTCACGGATCAGGCCCTGCTGCGCGCGTTCCGCCGCGGCCGTCTGGAGCACCAGGTCGAATCCCTCGGCCCGCATCCGGCGGTCGGTGTACAGCAGGCCGGTGACGCCGGCGATGACCGGGTAGCCGAGCATGCCGTAGATGACGGAGCCGAGGCCGCTGAGCACCGCGGAGATCGTCACCCCGCCGGCGGCGACGGCGAAGCCGCCCGCCAGGGTGAAGGGGAGCGCGAACGCGGAGCCGACGACCGAGACCAGCAGGCTGGTGAGGATGAGGATGCCGAGCACCCGCCAGGAGTCGCCCGAGGTGAGCGTCCACGATCGGCGCATGGCCGGGATGATGCCGATCCGCTCCTGCATGATCGCCGGAGCGGTGAGGGAGAGCCGGGCCCAGATGAACAGATACCAGGCGAGGAAGACGAGCAGCGCGAGCAGCATGAGGGGCACCATGACCGCGGAGAACCCGGACACCTGTGCCCACAGGACGAAGCCGCCGATGAACAGCAGCAGCGGGGCGACGGAGATGGCGAGGCTCAGAAACGCGTAGCCGACCAGCCCCGCCATACGCCGTAGGGAGACCCGCCAGGCCTCCGCGATGCCGATCTTCTCCCCGAAGACGCTCCGGCCCAGGACGGTGATGAGCAGGCCGGTCAGCATCGTGGCCGCGACGGCCTGGACGAGAATGCTCACGGCGAGTCCGGCGAGCGCGACGACCAGGCTCGTCAGGGCCGCGTCCACGTCCGCGTCGGCGTCCACGGCCAGCGTGGTGTTGAGGGAGTTCTCCAGGTACGCCTGGGTGAGGACCAGGGGTACCGCGCCGACGGCGGCGACGACGGCGGAGAGGCCCAGGGTCGCCGCGGGGTTCGCGCGGATCGTCTTGATCGTGCCGTCGAGGATGTCGCCCAGCCCGAGCGGCCGGAGCGGGATGACCCCGGGGCGCGGCGCCTGGGGCGGGCCCTGATGCCGGTACGGAGGGCCGGGATGGCCGGGCGGGGGTCCCCACTGACTCGGCCCGCCGGGGTTCGGCGCGGTGTCGGCGGGGGCGGTGCCCGGAGCCGACCAGGGCGTGTCGTACGGCGGCGGTTGCCGGGCCGACCAGCCCGGGTTGCTGGGTGATTCGGGGGTGGTCGCCCCGGTTTCATCGGCCATGGGCTCCATCCTGGCATGGTGCAGGCACGGGGAGGCGTTCCGAGCCGGAGATGTGACTTGCGGCGACCGGTCGGCGTGGGACCGGAGGGTCAGGAGTCACTGCGGGGACCGGGTTGTTGGCGCGCACGCCTTGGGTAGGGGAACATGGAATGACCTGGTGGTTGCACGACGTTTTCCTGACGGGGTCATGACCGTATTCAGTCAGATCATCGCACTGGGGGGATGAAGCGCCTAGAATCCGGCTTTCGGTAGCACTCTGGACGACACTGGAGCGCTGTAACACTCAACCGCCAGGCGCGGGTAGCCTTCGACGGATGTCTTGAATCACGAATGAGGGGCCATGAAAGGACGCGTGCTGGTCGTCGACGACGACGCCGCTCTCGCGGAGATGCTGGGCATCGTCTTACGCGGGGAGGGCTTCGAACCCTCGTTCGTCGCGGACGGTGACAAGGCGCTGGACGCGTTCCGGGACACACGGCCGGATCTGGTGCTCCTCGACCTGATGCTGCCGGGTGCCGACGGGATCGACGTGTGCCGCAGGATCCGGGCCGAGTCCGGTGTTCCCATCGTCATGCTGACGGCCAAGAGCGACACCATAGACGTCGTGCTGGGTTTGGAGTCCGGCGCCGACGACTACATCGTGAAACCGTTCAAACCCAAGGAGCTCGTCGCCCGGGTCCGGGCGCGCCTGCGCCGTACCGACGAGCCGACCCCCGAGGTGCTGCAGATCGGGGACATCACGATCGACGTGGCCGGTCACTCGGTCAAGCGCGGCGAGGAGACCATCAACCTCACCCCGCTCGAGTTCGACCTGCTCGTCGCCCTGGCCCGCAAGCCGCGCCAGGTCTTCACCCGTGAGGTCCTGCTCGAACAGGTCTGGGGCTACCGCCACGCCGCCGACACCCGGTTGGTGAACGTGCACGTCCAGCGGCTCCGCGCCAAGATCGAGAAAGATCCCGAGCACCCGGAGATCGTGGTCACCGTCCGCGGCGTCGGATACAAGGCCGGACCGGCATAGGGATCGCGCCTGGCGGACATGTGATGGCCCCCCAGACCAAGGTCTCCTGGCGTAACCCCGCCCGCCGGCTCGTCCGCGGTGTCCGCAGGCGGGTACGGCGGTTCGCGGGCCGTGTCCTGCGGATCTGGCGCCGCTCGCTCCAGCTGCGCGTGGTGGTCAAGACGCTGGCGATCTCCGCGTCCGTCGTCGCGGTCCTCGGGATCTTCCTGATGGATCAGATCAGCACCGGGCTGGTCCAGTCCAAGCAGGCCTCGGCCTCCGCCGCGGCGCGGGCCGATCGGCAGGCCGCCGCGGTGCTGCTGAACGAGGAGCCGGTCGCCGGGGTCTCCCGCCTGGACAACGCGGCGCTGGCGCTCGCGGGCCGGGCCGGCCCGTCCCAGCGGTACGAAGTTGTGATCATCGCCCCGCCGGCCGAGGGGTTCGGCAGGTCGACGCTCGACTTCGACTCCGCCAGCGTCCCCGCCGACCTGCAGCACAAGGTCACCACGAGCGATGTGGCGCAGACGAAGTTCGCGCCCATGCGCTACGTCGGCTCCAAACCCGACCAGCCCGGCCTGGTGATCGGCGGCCGGGTCCCGGGCGGCTATCAGATCTACCATTTCTTCCCGCTGGCCGAGGAGTCCGCGGCGATCTCCCTCGTCCAGCGGATCCTGCTCTCCGTCGGGGTGGCCCTGGTGCTGCTGCTCGCGGCGATCGCCTCGCTGGTGACCCGGCAGGTGGTCACCCCGGTACGGCTGGCGCGGCAGGCGGCCGAGCGGCTCGCCTCGGGGCAGTTGGAGGAACGGCTCAAGGTCCGCGGCGAGGACGACCTGGCCAGGCTGGCGACGTCGTTCAACGACATGGCCAGGAACCTCGAGGTCAAGATCCATCAGTTGGAGGAGCTCTCCAAGGTCCAGCGGCAGTTCGTCTCGGACGTCTCCCACGAGCTGCGGACCCCGCTCACCACCGTCCGGATGGCCGCCGACCTGCTCTACGAGACGCGTGAGGACTTCGACCCGGCGTCCGCCCGCTCGGCCGAGCTCATGCAGAACCAGCTCAACCGGTTCGAGGCCATGCTCGCCGACCTGCTGGAGATCAGCAGGTACGACTCCCGCGCCGCCACCCTCGACGTGGACTCCGTCGACATGCGGGACATCGTGCTCCGCGCGGTCGGCGACTCCGAGGCCCTGGCGGAGCGCAACTCGATCAAGTTCGTGCTGCGGCTGCCCGGCGAGCCCTGCATGGCCGAGGTGGACAGCCGCAGGGTCGAGCGGATTCTGCGGAATCTGCTGTTCAACGCGATCGAGCACGGCGAGGGCAAGGACGTCGTGGTCCAGGTGGCGGTCGACCGGGACGCGGTCGCCGTGGCCGTACGCGACCACGGGGTCGGCCTGAAACCGGGGACGGAGAACCTGGTGTTCGACCGGTTCTGGCGGGCCGACCCCTCGCGGGCCCGCACGATCGGGGGGACCGGCCTGGGCCTGGCGATCTCCCGTGAGGACGCGCTGCTGCACGGGGGATGGCTCCAGGCCTGGGGACTGCCCGGGGAGGGGTCGCAGTTCCGGCTCTCGCTGCCCAGGGTGGCGGGGAGCGAGCTCAAGGGTTCGCCGCTCTCGCTGGCGCCGGCCGAGATCGAGCTGCGCCGGGTCTGGGGCAGCGGCCTGACACCGGGGGAGGACTGGTGAGAAGCAGGGTCGGATGCGCGATCGCCGTGACGGTCGCGCTGCTGGTGTCCGGCGGGTGCGCCGGGGTGCCCACCGGCGGGGTGGTGATGCCCGACGGCGACACCCGCAGCGAGGGGCCGGAGAGCGAGCCCTACATCCGGGTGATCGCGCCCACGCCCGGCCAGGGCTGGATCCCGACCCAGATCGTGGAGGGGTTCCTGGCCGCGTCGGCGAGCTTCGACGATCCGCAGCACTCGGTGGCCCGGCGGTACCTCACCGACAAGGCCAACCGCGCCTGGGCGCCGCAGAAGGAGGCCACGGTCTACGAATCCCCCGAGGGGATTCAGCTGGTGGGCAAGGAGCCGCTCCCCACGGACGCCGAGGTGCACGTCGCGCTCAGGGCAAAGGCCGTCGCCTCGATCACCAAGCAGGGGAGCTATCTCGCCCTGGAGCGTCAGGACGCGCCGCAGGACTTCCGGCTGGTCCGGGTCGGGCAGGAGTGGCGGATCGACGGCCTGCCCAAGGGGCTCTGGCTGACCCCGGCGGACCTGCGGCGCTCCTACCGCCCGATCGATCTGCATTTCTTCGACCACTACAAGTCCAGGCCCGTGGTCGACACGGTCTACGACCCGATCAGCCCGGACACCGATCTGGCCACCATGTGGGTGAAAAGGCTGCTTGAGGGCCCGACGAAGTCGCTGCGGGGCGCGGTCTGGACCGCCTTCCCCGAGGGCACCACGCTCCGCCGCGAGATCGGCCGGGGGGAGGGGAACACCTTCGTCGTCGACCTGGGCGGGGCTGCCAGGTCGGTGCGGTCCTCGTCGGAGACGCTCAAGCTGATGGCGGCGCAGCTGGTGTGGACCTTGCAGCGGTTGAAGGAGTGGGACCGGATCGAGCTGCAGATCGACGGCGTGCCGATGCGGGTCGGGAGCGACGGGGCCGTCGACCGGCAGGATTTCCGGAACGATCTCCCCAGCACGCCCCCGGACCTCTACTACGTGAACAAGGGCAAGGTGCACCGGACCCGGCCCGGGGATCAGGGCCGCCCGGTCGCCGGCGACCCCGTCTCCGGGGAGGCCGGGCACGGCAAGCGGGAGGTCTCCCACGTGACCGCGCACGGGAACCAGGTGGCCGCCCTGGCCGACGGGAAGGAGATCCTGGTCGCGGAGCTGGCCGACGGGGCCCGCTGGGAGCGGCGGATCAAGGGCACCCGCCTCACCGCGCCCTCCTGGGACGTCTACTCCAGCCTGTGGGTGGCCGACAACGTCGAGCCCTACAAGTCCCGGGTGCTTCGGTGGTACGGCGGTCCCGGGGGGCTGCGCGAGGTGGAGACCGTGGCCGCGCCCGAGCTGGGCGAGGGCGAGGTGGTCGCGCTCCGGATCTCCCGGGACGGCATGCGGGCGGCCGTCGTCCTGCGGACGGCGCGCAAGTACCGGGTGCTGGTGGGCACGGTCTTCCGGGACGGCTATCGCACCCGTCTCGGCGAGTTCCGCGAGCTCGGCGTGGCCGTGAACCTCCAGGAGGTGAGCGACATCGCCTGGCAGGACGACGCGAACGTGGTCGTGCTGGCCGCGACGAAGAGCGCCCTCCAGCTCTACCGTGTGCCGATCTTCGGCCCGGGGGTCACGGTTCTCACGCCGCCCACCGGCACCGAGACCATCGCGGTGTTCAACTCCGAGAGCCTCGCCGCCGGGTCCCGTGACGACCAGGTCAGGATCTGGAACAAGGACGAGGAGGACTGGGACGACCTCGAAATCCAGGGCGGGAGTCCCTCCTACCCCCTATCGTGACCGTGTGCTGGGGGCGCTCCTCGACCTGATCCTGCCGCCCCGCTGCGGCGGGTGTTCCGCACCGGGGGCTTTGGTCTGTACGGCGTGCGCCGGCCTCCTCCGGGCGGCTCCCCGGCGGCGCCTCCCGGTGCCCACGCCCCCGGGGATGCCGCAGGCGTGGTCCGCCGGGCTGTACGAGGGGGAGCTCCGCCGGATGATCCTCGCCTACAAGGAGCGCGGTCTCACCGCGCTCGCGGCCCCGCTCGGGCTCTGCCTGGCCCAGGTGGTCGCGGTCGCGCTCGGCGGCGCCGGAGCGGTCCGGCTGGTGCCCGTACCGTCCGCCCGGTCGTCGACCCGGCGGCGGGGGTACGATCCGGTGGCGCGCCTCGCCGCGCACGCCGCGCGGGGTCTGCGGCGTCAGGGGAGGCCGGCCGTGGTCTCGCCGGTGCTGGCGCATCGGCGGCGGGTGGCGGACCAGGCGGGGCTGAGCGCCGCCGGGCGGGCGGGGAACCTCTCGGGTGCCTTCCGGGTGGCCCCGGGGGAGCTGTCGGGCGCGGTGGTCGTGGTGGACGACGTCGTCACGACCGGGGCGACGCTTACCGAGGCTGCGGTGGCGCTGGAGCGTGCTGGGGCGCATGTCCGGATTGCCGTCACACTCGCCGCGACACGCCGAACGTGGGTAAAGCCACAAATGTAACAGACGGTAAATTTCCCATGGTGACTAAGCGGCCACATCTTTGTATCCGAAGTATCGATTGTCCTGTTCTCGACGGCGGTAGCGGCTCAGGCACAAGGGAAGTCGGTCATCGGAGCGCCATATCGGGCGATTCCGGAGAGTGACGGCGGGCCTTCGCCCCCGGTATCGACGGCTGACATTCGGGCTGGATGGGACTAGCGTTCTGGACATGGCACTCGCCTGGGTCCGTGGTTGCGCAGAGCCGGTAACTCTGGCTCCGCTAGCCGATGCCAGCCGCAGGCGAAACGGTCCACGTAAGGCGACTTTTTGTCGGCCGATCACGGTGCGGCTTAGAGGTAAGTCCTGCCCCCCCGGAGGTCCGGATGTCCTCCGTCAGGGGAGAAGGGGAGTAGTGGCGCGAGAGCTGCGAAACCCTCAGCAGGCGGATGTGGGGTCGAAGACCAGGTCGGCCGGGCGGGTGCCTTTCACACGCAAACGAATCCAAGGCGTCGAACAGCGCGGTCGGCACCGCGACGTGGTGGAGGGGCCTGCCCTCGCCGCGGTCGGGCCGGTCGCGAGGTGAGCGAGGAGCGGCGAGTGAGCAATTCAAGCGAAATGCGAGGCGAAGGGGGGTCTTTTGCGTGGACATCATCGTCAAGGGTCGGCACACAGGAGTGAGTGACAGGTTCCGCGACCACGTGGGGACCAAGCTGGCCAGGATCGAGCGCCTGGACAACAAGGTCATCCGGGTGGACGTGGAGGTGTCCCAGGAGCGCAACCCGCGCATGGCCGACAAGCGGGAGCGCGTCGAACTCACCATCCACTCCCGCGGCCCGGTGATCCGGGCCGAAGCCTCGGCGGACGACCGGTTCGCCGCCCTGGATCTCGCCATCGGCAAGCTTGAGGCCCGGCTGAGGCGGCTCAGCGACCGCCGTAAGATCCACCACGGCAACCACGCCCAGCCGTCCGTCGGCGATCTGACCGCGGTCCTGGGCGGGCCGTCCAACGGCAGGTCCGCGCAGCAGCAGCCCCCGGTCGCGGAGTCGTTCGAGCACGTGGACGTGTACGAGCCCCAGCCCGAGCCGGAGGACCTGCAGCCCGGCATCGTCCCCATCGAGATGGTGGGGGACGGGCCGCTGGTCGTCCGCGAGAAGGCCCACAAGGCCGACCCCATGACCATCGATCAGGCTCTGTTCGAGATGGAGCTGGTCGGCCACGCCTTCTACCTCTTCCGTGACAAGGAGAACGGCCAGCCGAGCGTCGTCTACCGGAGACGAGGCTACGACTACGGCATCATCCGCCTGGTCGAGTCCTGACACCCCGCCCTGTGAGGGCAGGCTCCCCCGCTTGTCCTCACAGGCCCGCGATGCATGCCATGATTGCGATTCTGCGGCTCTCTGGCCCCCCGAGGAGGAGGCGTGACGCATTCGGCCGAGGCTCGGCAAGGCGACCCCATCCGTGTCCTGATAGTCGACGATCATGCGTTGATCAGGCGGAGCCTTGAGCTCCTCCTGGCGGCCGAGGACGACATCCAGGTCGTCGGCGAGGCCGGTGACGGGTTCGAGGCGGTCGAGCGGGCGGGGGATCTCCTTCCCGACGTGGTCCTCATGGACATCCGGATGCCCCGGCGGAGCGGCATCGAGGCGTGCCGGAGCATCAAGTCGGCCGTGCCGAGCGCGCGGATCGTGATGCTCACGATCAGCGACGAGGAGGAGGACCTCTTCGAGGCGATCAAGGCGGGGGCCACCGGCTACCTGCTCAAGGACGTGGCGCTCGACGAGGTGCCCGACGCCGTGCGCGCGGTGCACGGCGGGCAGTCCCTCATCAACCCCGCCATGGCCGCCAAGCTGATCCACGAGTTCAAGGCGATGGCCAAGAAGGAGGACGAGCGTCCTCCCCAGGTTCCGGTGCCCCGGCTCACCGATCGCGAGATGGAGGTGCTCCGTCTCGTCGCCAAGGGCATGAACAACCGGGACATCGCCCGGGAGCTGTTCATCTCCGAGAACACGGTGAAGAACCACGTCCGGAACATCCTGGAGAAGCTCCAGCTCCACTCCCGGATGGAGGCCGTGGTCTACGCGGTCCGGGAACGCCTGCTCGAAATCACCTGAAGATCCCGGGCCGGGGCGGTCAGGTGAGCGCCTCGGCCAGCGGGGTCGCCAGGACGGCGGGCTCCACCCGCTCCACCTTGACCGAGTCGCACCCCACCCACGAGGCGGCCTGACGCAGCGCCGTCGCCATCGTGGCGACGTCGCCGGGCCGGTCGGCTTCGAAGGAGAGCTGCCGGGCGACCAGGACGGAGCCCTCCCGGGCCGGGTCGACCCGGCCGACGAGCTCGCCCCCCGCCAGGACGGGCATCGCGAAGTATCCGTGCACCCGTTTGGCCTTGGGCACGTACGCCTCCAGCCGATGGCTGAAACCGAAGATCCGCTCGGCGCGGGCGCGCTCCCAGATGAGCGAGTCGAACGGGGAGAGCAGCGTGGTCCGGTGTTCGGCCGGCGCGGGCCCGGCGAGGGCGGCGGGGTCGGCCCAGGCGGGCTTGGCCCATCCCGAGACCCGTACGGGCACCAGGCCGGCGCCTCCCCCGGCGAGGGCCTCGTCCAGGAGCGCCGCGTGCGGCCCGCGGAGCCGGAGGAAGTCGACGAGGTCGGCCCGGGTGGCGACGCCCAGGGCGCGTCCGGCCACCCCGGTCAGGTACCTGACGCACTCGGCGTCGTCGACGTCCCGCCCGAGCAGGTGATCGGGGATCGCGCCTTCCGCGAGCCGGTAGACGCGGCGCCATCCCTCGCGCCGGGTGCAGACCACCTCGCCGATGTCGAGGAGCCACTCGATGGCGATCTTGGTATCGGACCAGTCCCACCAGGGGCCGCCCTTCTTGGCCCCGCCGAGGTCGGCGGTGGTGATGGAGCCGCGCTGCCGTACCATCTCCCGCACCTCGTCCACGACGGGGGGCACCTCGTGCCATCGGAATCGCCGCTCTCGGAACTCCCGCCTGCGGAAGGCGTAGTACGGCCAGTGCTCCACGGGGAGGACGCAGGCGGCGTGGCACCAGTACTCGAACGCCTGGGCGGGTTCGGCCCAGTAGGCCTGCTCCACCGCGGGCCGGCCGAGCGCGCCGAGGCGGGAGTAGGCGATCAGCTCGTGGGATCGGGCGAGCACCGAGATCGTGTCAAGTTGTACGGCGCCGAGGCGGCGGAGCATGGCGGGCACGTCGGGATCGGCCGTGCCGGGTCCGGTGAAGCCTTGGGCGCGGAGGACGGCGTGTCGCGCGTCGTCGGGGGAGAGGTCGGTCACGACCGGTGATGGTACGCGGTGCCACCGACAAACGCGCCTGGCCGGTTACTTGGTCCGGCGGGCCCGCCGGGTGATGTGCGGCGACTCGGAGAGGACGTGATACGCGTCCAAGATGACATCGGAAAAAATGTCCACAGCGAATGCCAAGAGCCCGCCAAGCACCAGAAGGGCGACGGCGACCCAGAAGAGGACCCAGCTCCCGAAAACCAGGGCGAGCCCTCCGGCCAGGAAGCCCGCTGTGATCACGCCGACGGCGATCCAGGACCCGAAGCGCCCCCAATGACTTTGTTGTTCCATAGTTCTATTCATCCCCGGCAAACGGCAGGATAGACGTGGAGGAACCGTGGGCGGGAACCTCCGGGCACGCGTATTCGTCCCTCAGGGTGGCTGTGTCAAGGGGGCGGCTCGCCTACCATGGCATCGAGGAAATATGTCTCGCCCTCAGATCTGCGAGGAGCTTTACATCCAGTGCCAGCCATACTCGACAGAATTCTTCGCGCCGGCGAAGGCAAGATCCTGCGTAAGCTCAAGCGGATCGCGGAGCAGGTCAACTCCATTGAGGACGATTTCCGCGAGCTTTCCGACGCAGAGCTGCGAGCGCTGACCGCCGAATACCGGCAGCGCCACGCCGACGGCGAGTCGCTCGACGAGCTTCTTCCCGAGGCCTTCGCCACGGTGCGTGAGGCCGCCAGGCGCGTTCTCGGGCAGCGTCACTACGATGTTCAGATCATGGGCGGCGCGTCGCTGCACATGGGCAACATCTCCGAGATGCGGACCGGTGAGGGGAAGACCCTGACCTGTTCGCTGCCCGCCTACCTCAACGCCATCTCCGGCAAGGGCGTCCACGTCGTCACGGTCAACGACTACCTGGCCAAACGTGACGCCGAGTGGATGGGGCGCGTCCACCGCTTCCTCGGCCTGGAGGTCGGGGTGATCATCGCCAACCAGCCGCCCGAAGTACGGCGGAAGGCGTATCAGGCCGACATCACGTACGGCACGAACAACGAGTTCGGCTTCGACTACCTGCGTGACAACATGGCGTGGTCGCTGGACGAGTGCGTGCAGCGCGGCCACAACTACGCCATCGTCGACGAGGTCGACTCGATCCTCATCGACGAGGCCCGGACACCGCTGATCATCTCGGGCCCCGCGGACCAGAGCGCCAAGTGGTACGGCGAGTTCTCCAAGATCGTTCCCCGGCTGCGCAAGGGCGAGGCCGGCAAGGACGGCGCGCCCGACACCGGCGACTACGAGGTGGACGAGAAGAAGCGGACCGTCGGCATCCTGGAGTCGGGCGTCGAGAAGGTCGAGGACTGGCTCGGCATCGACAACCTGTACAAGCCGGAGAACACCCCGCTGGTCGGCTTCCTCAACAACGCCCTCAAGGCCAAGGAGCTGTACAAGAAGGACAAGGACTACATCGTCGTGGACGGCGAAGTCCTGATCGTCGACGAGTTCACCGGTCGTGTCCTGCACGGTCGCCGGTACAACGAGGGCATGCACCAGGCGATCGAGGCGAAGGAGGGGGTGGAGATCAAGGACGAGAACCAGACCCTCGCCACGATCACCCTCCAGAACTACTTCCGCCTGTACGGCAAGCTCGGCGGCATGACCGGTACCGCGATGACCGAGGCCAACGAGTTCCACCAGACCTACAAGCTCGGCGTCATTCCGATCCCGACCAACCGGCCGATGATCCGCAAGGACCAGTCGGACGTGGTCTACAAGACCGTGGACGCCAAGTTCGCCGCCTGCGTGCAGGACATCAAGGAGCGGTACGAGAAGGGCCAGCCGGTCCTGGTCGGCACCACCTCGGTGGCCAAGTCCGAGAAGCTCTCCAAGATGCTGACCCGGGCGGGCGTGGTGCACGAGGTGCTCAACGCCAAGCACCACGAGCGGGAGGCGACGATCATCGCCGAGGCCGGGCGCAAGTGCGCGGTCGTCGTGGCGACGAACATGGCCGGTCGAGGCACCGACATCATGCTCGGCGGGAACCCCGAGTTCCGGGCCGACCTGGAGCTGCACCAGCGCGGACTGTCGCCGCTGGAGACCCCCGAGGAGTACGAGGCCGCCTATCCGGAGGCGTTGGAGAAGGCCAAGAAGGCCGTCGCCGACGAGCACCAGGAGGTGACCGAGCTCGGCGGGCTCTACGTCCTCGGCACCGAGCGGCACGAGTCACGGCGGATCGACAACCAGCTCCGCGGCCGGTCGGGCCGTCAGGGCGACCCGGGCGAGTCCCGCTTCTACCTGTCGTTGGAAGACGACCTGATGCGGCTGTTCAACTCGGCGCGCGTCGAGATGATCATGAACCGCCTGAACATCCCCGAGGACGTGCCGATCGAGTCGGGCATCGTCTCCAAGGCGATCCAGTCGGCTCAGCACCAGGTCGAGCAGCAGAACTTCGAGATCCGCAAGAACGTCCTCAAGTACGACGAGGTGATGAACAGCCAGCGCAAGGTGATCTACGCCGAGCGCAGGCGGGTGCTGGAGGGCGCCGACATCTCCAGCCAGGTCGAGGAGTTCGTGGAGGAGGTCGTCGAGGGCTATGTGACCGGGGCGACCGCCGACGGCTTCGCCGAGGAGTGGGACCTGGACAAGCTCTGGAAGGCGTTCGGCGAGCTCTACCCGATCTCGGTGACCGCGGAGGACGTCCTCAAGGAGGTGGGCGGCGAGCAGGCCGGGCTTTCGGCCGAGCATCTCGCCGAAATCCTCAAGGGCGACGCCCGGCTGGCGTACCGGGGCCGTGAGGAGCAGCTCGGCACCGAGGCGACCCGGGAGCTTGAGCGCCGGGTGATCCTGTCGGTGCTGGACCGCAAGTGGCGTGAGCACCTGTACGAGATGGACTACCTCCAGGAGGGCATCGGACTGCGGGCGATGGCCCAGCGCGACCCGCTGATCGAGTATCAGCGTGAGGGCTACGAGATGTTCCGCGGCATGCTGGACGGGATCAAGGAGGAGTCCGTCGGGCTCCTGTTCAACCTCGACGTCCAGGTCCAGGAGAACCCGATCTCCTACGAGGAGCAGGCGGTCGAGGACGCCGCGGTCAGCGAGACCCGGTCGATCATCGCCGCGGGGCTGCGCGGCCCCTCGCGTCCCGCCCGGCTCCAGTACACCGCCCCGGCCGAGGGCGGGGGGGTCGAGCAGCACAGCGAGCAGGTCTCGACCCCGGCCGAGCGCGCCTCCTACGGCGACGTCTCCCGCAACGCGCCCTGCCCCTGCGGGTCGGGCAAGAAGTTCAAGCGCTGCCACGGCGATCCCAAGCACGCGAACGCCTGACAGGCGATCCGCCGAAGGGGCACCCGGTCTCGGGTGCCCCTTTCGGTTTCTCCCCCTCAGGCCGTCTCGAAGTCGGTGCACAGCCACTGGACGCCGTATCTGCGCAGCCGCAGCGCGAGCGCCCGGGCGCGCTCGCCGCAGCACACCAGGACGCACATCTCCACGACGTCCTCGCGCGGCTGGCAGAGGTGGGGCCGTCCGACCAGGGGAGCCCGCGGGGTTTCGATCATCACCCCCGCCCGCAGGAGCTCGGCGTAGGCCTGGTCGGTGAGGCGTGGGGCGAGGGTCTCCGGCGGGCGCCGCCCGGTGAGGACTTCGGCCATCGCCTGGGCGAGCCGGCGCAGGCGCCGCTCGTCGGGGGCGGCTCCGGGGGGTCCCCAGATGAGCGGGGAACCGTGCACCCCGGCGACCTGAGCCGCGGGGATCTCCGCCGGTTCGAAGACGAGCGCGAGCGTCCCCTGTACGGCGGGCGCCTCCGATCCGGGGTCCCGTTCGTCGTCGTACGGCGGGTCGGCGCGGGGTACGGGGCCCTGCCGGGGGAGCGCGACGGGGCGGGTACGGCCGGGGCTGGGTCGCTGGGGGGCGGGCATCGTGACTCCGGGGAGGTCGTCGGGTAACTCCTTGTCGTCGGTGAGAGTGTTCCCGGCGGCGCCGTGATACATCGGAGCGGGAGGTCATCCGGGGATTCGCCGGAACCAGAGGTGAATGCCGGAAATGTTCTCTCCACCCTGCGCCGTCCGGGCACTACCATGTCCGAGTGGCGGTGACCGAGTACGACAAGTCCCCTGTATCCGCACAGACACCTGATGTGTCATCAGGCGATACGTCGCTCCTGCGGCGCCTGCCCCCGATCCTGCGCAGCGGCACGCTCTGGGGGTGGGTGGGCCCGCTCATCGTCACGATCTTCGGGGCTTTCCTCCGATTCGAACGCCTGGGCAAGCCCGAGGCGATCGTCTTCGACGAGGCGCACTACGTCAAACAGGCGGTGAGCCTGCTCCGCTTCGGGATCGAGCGGGAGACGCTCCGGCTCAGCGACGACAACAACACCAACGACAAGATGATCGCCGAACGGCTGGTCTCCGGGGACGCCGACATTTTCGTCCAATGTGCCGGGGAGATGGCCGACCGCTGCGCCATGCAGGCGGTGCATCCCCCGCTCGGCAAGTGGATGATCGCGCTCGGCGAGTGGCTCTTCAGCCTGAACTCGTTCGGCTGGCGCTTCGGTGTGGCGCTCTTCGGCACCTTGTCCATCCTCATTCTGGCGCGCACCGCCCGGCGGATGACGGGGTCGACGCTGCTGGGATGCCTCGCCGGGTTCCTCCTCGCCCTCGACGGTCTGCACTACGTCCTCAGCAGATCGGCGCTGCTCGACGTCTTCCTCACCTTCTGGATCATCGCGGCCTTCGCCTGCCTGGTCGCCGACCGCGACGACCTGCGACGCCGGTTCGACGAGTGGGATCGGGCCCGTGCCGTGGCCCCGAACGGCGCCGAGTGGCTCAAGGGCCCGCGCCTCGGGGTCCGTCCCTGGCGGATCGGGATGGGGATCTGCCTGGGGCTGGCGCTCGCCGTCAAGTGGAACGCGATCTTCTTCATCGTCGCCTTCGTGGTGATCAGCCTGTTCTGGGACGCAGGGGTGCGCAAGGCCAAGCGGCTGCCCCGCCCCGTGCTGCAGACCCTGGGCCGTCAGCTCCCCGGCGCGGCGGGCACCCTGGCGGTGACCTCCGGGGTCTCCTACACCCTCACCTGGACCGGCTGGTTCGTCTCAGCCCACGGTTATGCCCGGAACTGGGCGGACGCCGTGGACGGCGGGCCGTTCCACTTCGTGGTCAGCACGCTGCGGTCGTGGGTGACCTACCACGTCGACGCGCTGCGTTTCCACTCCGGGCTCAGCACCCACCACAGCTACATGTCCGAGCCCTGGCAGTGGCCGATCCTGGCTCGACCGGTCCTCTTCCATCATCAGCGCGAGGGGGTGACCGGCTGCGGGACGACCGCGTGCGCCGAGACGATCCTCGGTGTGGGCACCCCGGCGATCTGGTGGGGCGGTCTGGTCGCCCTGGTGGTGATGATCGCCTGGTACGTCGCCACGCGGGACTGGCGGGCGGGGACCGTGCTGCTCATGTACGGCGTCGGCTGGTTCCCCTGGTTCTACTACGCCATCGCGCACAACCGCACGATGTATCAGTTCTACGCGCTGCCCATGCTTCCGTTCCTCATCCTGGCGCTGGTCTTCGCCCTGGGGCTGCTGATCGGCCCGGGCGGCTCCCCGACGTTCCGCCGGGCGGCGGGGGCGTCGATCGCCGGCACCTACACGCTGCTGGTGCTCATCAACTTCTGGTGGCTCTATCCGGTGCTCGGCTCGGTCGTCACCACCGTGGCCGACTGGTACGCCCGGATGTGGTTCTCCAGCTGGGTGTGAGTCAGGTCTTGGCGGGTCCCGGGCCGGGATACGGCCCGGGACCGTCCGTCAGGACGATCACCTCGCCCGATTCGGTGTCGCCGCCGGCGCCCCGGCCGGGGGTCATGATGTTCATCCGCTTGATCAGGAAGAGGAAGACGGCGTAGTAGACGGCCGCGTAGACCACCCCGACGAGCAGGATGCCGACGAGGTTCTGCGTGTTGCTCTTGAAGGCGTTGAGCGCCATGTCGATCAGACCGGCGGAGAAGCCGAAGCCGAGCTGGCCGCCGATCAGGTCGACGATCGCCATCGACACCCCGGTGAGCAGGGCGTGCACCAGGAACAGCAGCGGCGCGACGAAGACGAAGGCGAACTCGATGGGCTCGGTGATCCCGGTGACGAATGAGGCGAGTCCCGCGCTGAACATGATCCCCCCGACCGTCGCCCGGCGGTGCCGCGGGGCGGCCTGCCAGATGGCGAGGGCCGCGGCGGGGAGGCCGAACATCATGACGGGGAAGAAGCCCGCCATGAATCCCCCGGCGTTCGGGTCGCCGCCGAAGTAGCAGTTCCAGTCGCCGCCGAGCGTCCCCCCGGCGACCTGGCACTCGGGGAGGGTGAACCAGACGATGGAGTTGACGAAGTGGTGGAGTCCGAGGGGGATGAGCAGCCGGTTGATGAATCCGTAGATCCCGACCCCCGTGGCGCCCGCGGCGGAGAGCGCCTCGCCGGCGCTTTTCACCAGCTCGCCGAGGCTCGGCCAGAGCCAGCCGATGAGCACGCCGAGGACGAGCGCGACCAGCGCCGTCACGATCGGCACCAGCCGGCGCCCGCTGAAGAACGACAGCCAGGTGGGGAGCTTGGTCCGGTGGTAGCGCTGCCAGAGGACGGCCGTGACGAACCCCATGAGGATCCCGCCGAGTACCCGGGTCGGGTTCTGCAGGCCGATGTTGAGGATCTCGGTGAACCCGCCGGGGACCTCCGGGTCGTACCGCCGGAGTGTCACGGACTCGCTGATGGCCGACCCTTGGAACATCACCTTGCTGACCCGGTCGAAGACGAGGTAGCCGACGACCGCGGAGAGCGCGGTGGTGCCGTCGCTCTTACGGGCGCAGCCGATGGCGACCCCCACGGCGAAGAGCAGCGGGAGGTTGTCGAAGAGGGAGGCCCCGGCCGCGGCGAAGACCGTGCCGATCCGCTCGGTCCAGGCGAAGAGCTCCAGTTCGGCGAGCCCGCCGGGTTCGGCGCCGTTGCGGCCGAGCATGTCGGGCTGGCCGAAGCGCAGGAGCAGCGCCGCGACCGGGAGGGCGGCGAGGGGCAGCATCAGGGAGCGCCCGAGCCTGGACATGAAGGAGACGGCGGCCGTGCGGAACCGGCGCCCGACGGATCCGCTGACATCGGCGGACGTGGCACCCATCGTCGTCTCCTCCAAATCGGGGGGCGGAGGCATGAACTCGGTTACCTGGTCGCGGCGCCCTTCCTGGGCATCTCCAGCACGGTGCGCAACTGGTAGCGGTCCGCGCGATAGGTGGACACCACGAGCTCGATGCAGGTTCCCGAGGCGTAGGAGCGGCGCTGCAGCAGCAGGACGGCGCTTCCTCGGTTGAGCTTAAGCAAGTCGGCATCGCTCGGGTCTGCGATGCCGGCGTCTATGGTCTGCTCCCCGGCGTCGGGGGATATCCCGTACCGGGATCGCAGGATCCGGTAGAGGGAGCGTCCGGTGAGGTCGATGGAGGCGAGGTCGGGCGCGAGGGCGATCGGGATGTGGGACCGTTCGATGCAGAGCGGTTCGCCGTCGGCCGTACGGAGACGCTCGATGAAGTGGACCCGGTCGCCGGGTTCGATGCAGAGTTCCCGGGCGAGGTGGGCGCTGGCCCGGATGACGCGGCGGTCCAGGTCGCGGGAGCCGGGGTCTAGACCGCGGGCGCGCATGTCCTCGGAGAACGAGGTGAGGGCGAGCGCCATCTCCAGTTTGGGGCGGGCCACGAAGGTGCCCTTGCCGGCGATCCGGTTGAGCCGTCCCTCGGAGACCAGGTGGTCGACTGCTTGACGGACGGTCATCCGCGAGAGACTGTAACGCTGGCTCAGGTCACGCTCAGAAGGGATCGCGGCACCGATCGGCAGCTCGTCCGTCTCAATGAGCTCGAGGAGGATCTCTCGCAGCTGGAAGTACTTTGGAACGGGACTGTCCGGATCGATCTGACCCACCCGATCACCTCACTGTCACGGTGCCGGCTTATTTCAATCTCGCGTTGTGCTGTGCACTGAGCTAGGGTTCGTACTGGTCTAGGCCGGACTAGACCACACGCCGGATAAAGGTGTCAATGAACAGACCGATAACGGCGCGATCACAGGAGTGCGGGCAGGTATGACCACCAGGATGTTCAGCGAGATCGGCGAGCAGCCCCAGGCCCTGCGGGCCACCTTGGACGCCCTGCTCCCCAGGGTCGGCGAGGTCGAGGAGGTCGCGAAACAGACACGGCAGACCCTCTTCATCGCCCGGGGGACCTCCGACAACGCCGCCGTCTACGGTCGCTACCTGGCCGAGGTCCACGCGGGGCGCCTGTCCACCCTGGCCTCCCCGTCGATCGCCACCACCTACCGGCGCAAACTCGACCTCGACGGTGTGCTCGCGGTCGCCCTGTCGCAGTCCGGCCGTACCGAGGAGATCGTCGAGACGCTCGCCTGGGCCAAGGACTGCGGAGCCCGTACGGTGGCCATCACCAACGGCGGGGAGAACTCCCCCCTCGCCCAGGCCGCCGACCTCGCCCTGTGCACGCTGGCCGGGGAGGAGAAGGCCGTCCCGGCGACCAAGACCTACACCACCCAGCTCGCCGCGCTCGCCGTACTCGGCCTCGGGATGGGGGCCGACGTGGACGTGGCCGACCTGGTCAGGGTCCCGGAGGCCGTGGAGGCGCTGCTCGCCGACCCCGGGGATGTGGACGGCGTGGCCGAGGGGCTCGCCGGCGTCCCGGGCGCCGTGGTCTCGGGCCGCGGGATGGCCTTCTCGACCGCTCTTGAGCTCGCGCTCAAGCTCAAGGAGGCCTGCTACCTGCACGCCATGGGCCTGTCCTACGCCGACCTGCTGCACGGCCCCATCGCCGTCGTCGACGCCGACACCCCGGCGATCCTGGTGGCCGCGGGCGACGGCCCCACGCTCCCCGGCACGGTCGCGCTCGCCCAGCGGGTGACGGGAGCGGGTGCCGCGGCCTACGGTGTGGGTGGCGGCCAGGATCTCGCCGCGGCCTGCACCCTGAGCCTCAAGGGCCCGGATCTGCCGGAGTGGGTGGCTCCGCTCGGTCTCATCGTGCCCGGGCAGCTGCTCACCGAGGCGCTCGCCCGCAGGCTGGGCATCAACCCGGACGCTCCGCGTGGCCTGAACAAGGTGACGCAGACGGACTGAACAAGGGAGAACACCGATGGCGGCGGACGCCAAGGCGATCATCGCTGGACTCGGGGGCGCCGAGAACATCATCGAGATAGAGCCGTGCATCACACGGCTCCGTACGGAGGTCCACGACACGTCCAAGGTGGACAGGACGGCGTTGAAGGCCGCGGGCGCGCACGGCGTGGTGGCCGCGGGCACGGTGATTCAGGTGATCGTGGGGCCGGAGGCGGACGCGATCGCCGGCGACATCGAAGACCTCATCGGCTAGCACGGTGCTGGCTGTGCTCGCCCCGGTCTCGGGGGAGGTCATCGGGCTGGGCGCGGTGCCCGATCCGGCCTTCGCCGAGGGGGTGGTCGGACCGGGAACGGCGATCGACCCCACCCGCCTGCCGGGCGAGGCGGTCTCCCCGCTCGGGGGGCGGATCGCCAAGCTCCATCCGCACGCTTTCGTGGTGGTCGGGCCAGGTGGTCGAGGGGTCCTCGTCCACCTGGGGATCGACACCGTGGATCTGCGGGGGGAGGGCTTCCGGCTGCTGGCCGCCGAGGGAGACCGGGTGCGGGCGGGTCAGCCGATCGTGGCGTGGAACCCCGCCGCGGTGGTGGCGAGCGGGTTCTCCCCGGTCTGCCCGATCGTGGCCCTGGACGTCGGCCGGGACAGACTCACCCGTATGGTGGACTCCGGACGGGTCGACAAGGGGGATGAGATCTTTCAGTGGCGCTAGGACCGGCTGTGCTGTTCGACCTAGACGGAACCTTGATCAACTCTGAGCGCCGGAGCATGGCCATGTGGGCGATGCTGCTCCGGGCGCACGACGTCCGGCACGACGATGCGATCCTCCGCGGGTTCATGGGGCGGCGCGGCCGGGACGTGCTCCCGGAGTTCTTCCCCGGCGGGGACATCGAGGCGCTCTTCGACGAGGTGGTCTCGTACGGGGAGCATCCCGACCTGCCCGAGGTGGAGCTGGTGCCCGGCGCCTCCTCGTTCGTCCGTCAGGTGGTCGGCCACGGCTCGCCGGTCGCGCTGGTCACCTCGGCGACCCGCTGGTGGGCGGAGAGCGCCCTGGCGCAGCTGGACGTGGCCCATTTGATCTCCACTCGGATCACCGCGGAGGACGTGACCGAGGGTAAGCCCCATCCCGGGCCGTTCCTGCTGGCCGCGGCCGCGCTGGGCGTCGATCCCGTGGAGTGCGTGGTGTTCGAGGACTCGGCCGCCGGGATCGCGGCGGCCCGGGCCGCGGGCATGTCGTGCGTAGGGGTGGCGACCACACTCGACGGAGGTCAGCTCGGTGACGCCGACCTGGTGGTCGCGGACCTGACCGAGATCGAGTGGCCGGCCGGTCTAGACCGTATCCTCCGATGAGACGAGACGGCCCGCTGTTCAATGCGGTTATTCGCAGAACTGTTCGGGAATGTTGGGGATAACAGAAGGAGTCGGCGTGGCGGAACGGAAGGTGACCGTGGTCTCCGAGGTCGGGTTGCACGCCAGGCCCGCGGCGAACTTCGTCCGGGCCGCGGCGAAGGCGGAGATCCCCGTCACGGTCGGCAGGGTCGGGGAGGACGTCGTCAGCGCCAAGAGCATCCTCGCGGTCCTCGGGATCGACGTCCGTCAGGGCGACGAGATCGTTATCACCGCCGACGGAGAGGGCGCGGAGGACCTCTTGGACGAGCTGGCCGCCATCGCGTCGACCCCCTGACCCGTCGCGGGAAGGGAGGCGAAGCCATGGCCGAGGCGGAGTACCGCGGCCTCGGGGTGAGCCCGGGGATCGGTTTCGCCCCCGTGTACCGGCTGGCGGACGGGGCCCCCGAGCCGCCCGCGGACGCCGTACCGCACGGCGACGCCTCCGCCGAGTCGGCCCGCGCGCTCGACGCGCTGGAGCGGGTCGCCTCCTGGCTGGAGGGGCTGGGTGAGCGGACCGGCGGCGAAGCCGGGGACATCCTGCTGGCGCAGGCGTTGATGGCCCGGGATCCCGGGCTCGCCGACGAGGTGCGGCGCCGGGCCGCGGAGGGTATGGCCGCCGCCCGGGCCGTCTACGAAGCTTTCATGAAATATCGGGCTTTATTGGATCGGGCGGGGACCTACCTCGCGGCACGTGTCGCCGACCTCGACGACGTCCGGGACCGGGTGCTCGCCGACCTGTACGGGGTCCGCCGCCCCACCCCGCCCGCCGGCGGCGGGCCGTACGTCCTCATCGCCCGCGACCTCGCCCCCGCCGACACCGCGGCGCTCGACCGCGACCTCGTCGCCGCCTTCGTGACCGAGGAGGGCGGGCCCACCGGCCACACCGCGATCATCGCCCGGCTCCTCGGGATACCCGCCGTGGTGGCCTGCCCCGGCGCGACGTCCATCCCACCGGGGACCGCGGTGCTCGTGGACGGCTCAACCGGGGCGGTGACCCCGGCTCCGGCCCCCGAACGGGTGGGGGAGGCGCTGCGGAGCGCCGGGACGCGGGCCGCCGCCCTCGTGGCGGCCCGGGGACCGGGAACGACCGCCGACGGGTACCCGGTGCCGCTCCTGGCCAACATCGGGAGCCCGGAGGAGCTCGCCCTCGCGCTCGACCACGGGGCGGAGGGCGTGGGGCTCTTCCGGACCGAGTTCCTCTTCCTGGACCGGGCCGACCCCCCGTCCGAGGACGAGCAGATCGCCGCCTACCGCCCGGTCCTGCGCGCCTTCCCCCACGGGCGCGTCGTGGTGCGGGTGCTGGACGCGGGGGCCGACAAGCCGCTCGCCTTCCTGCCCGGGGGCAGGCAGGACAACCCCGCGCTGGGGGAACGCGGGCTCCGGCTGCTCCGCAGGCATCCACAAGTCCTCCAGACGCAGCTCAAGGCGCTCAGGCGGGCGGCCGAGGGGACCTTGGCCAGGCTGGACGTCATGGCGCCGATGGTCACCGACGCCGCGGACGCGGCGTGGTTCGCGGCGCGCTGCCGGGCCGCGGGGCTGGCGTCGGCGGGCGCCGTGGTCGAGGTCCCCGCCGCGGCGCTGCGGGCCCGGGACCTCGCCCCGCACCTGGACTTCGTCTCTGTCGGGACCAACGATCTGGCCCAGTACACCTTCGCCGCCGACCGCGGGCTGGGCGCCCTCGCCGGGTTCCAGGATCCCTGGCATCCGGCGCTGCTCGATCTCGTCGCGATGACGGTGGCCGCGGGAAAACCGTGCGGGGTCTGCGGGGAGGCCGCGGCCGACCCCGCGCTCGCCTGTGTGCTCGTCGGACTCGGGGTGAGCTCGCTGTCCCTGGGCTCCTCGGCGTTGCCGCTGGTCAGAGCCGCCTTGGCCAGGCACACCCAGCAGCAGTGCGCCGTGGCGGCGCTGCGGGCCCGGGCCGCCCCCACGGCGGGATCGGCCCGGGAGGCGGCCTGCGCCGAGCTCCCCGGCCTGGCGCGACTCGGCCTGTGAGCGGGCGTGGCCGACTGCACAACCGCCGCGGAGCGGCTAGCGTCGAGGTATGAAGCGGTCCACCCGCCTGTTCGGCGTGCTCGTGTCCATGGTGGTTTTGGCGTCCTGCTCCGCCGGGGAGGCGAGCCGCGCGGCTTCCGGGTCGCCGTCGGCCCCCGGCACGGGCGGCGCCCCGTCCGCCACACCGCTGCCGAGTTCGGCCGGGATCGAGGTGGGACCCATGCTGGCGAACATGAGCCTTGAGGACAAGGTGGGCCAGCTTTTCATGCCGGTGGTCTACGGCTCCAGGGCGGACACGGTATCCGGGGAGAACAACGCGCGGTACGGCGTCCCGACCTTCCGCAAGCTGATCGAGAAGTACCGCGTCGGCGGGGTGATCTACTTTCCCTGGGCCGGCAACGTCGAATCGCCCGAGCAGGTCGCCAGGCTCTCCAACGACCTGCAGCGGATCTCGAAGATCCCGCTCCTGATCGGCGCCGACCAGGAGAACGGGATCGTGTCGCGCCTGGAGGCGATCACGACCCGGATCCCCGGGGCCATGGCGATCGGCGCGTCGCGCAGCCCCGAGCTCGCCCGCGAGGTGGCCAGGGTGACGGGGGCCGAGCTCGCGGCCGTCGGCGTCAACCTCGACTTCGCCCCGGTGGCCGACGTCAACGTGGACCCGCGCAACCCGGTCATCGGTTCGCGCTCCTTCAGCTCCGATCCGAAGCTCGCGGCCCGGCTGACGGGTGCCTCGGTGGAGGGTTTCCACGAGGCGGGGATCGCCTCCTCGGCCAAGCACTTCCCCGGCCACGGGGACACCTACACCGACAGCCACACCGGGCTTCCGGTGATCACCCATTCCATGGCGGAGTGGGAGCGGATCGACGCACCGCCGTTCAAGGCCGCGATCGAGCGCGGGGTGGACGCCGTCATGTCGGCGCACATCGTCATGCCGAAGCTCGATTCGTCCGGGGAGCCCGCCACCCTCTCCCCGCGGATCCTCACCGGTCTGCTCCGGGAGAAGCTCGGGTTCAAGGGCGTGGTCATCACCGACGCCCTCAACATGGACGGGGTCCGGAAAAAGTACGACGACGCCGAGGTGGCCGTCCGGTCGGTGCTCGCCGGGGCCGACCTGCTGCTGATGTCGCCGAATCTGCCGGCCGCCTACGACGGGGTGCTCAAGGCGGTCAAGGCCGGGCGTATCTCGCGGGACCGGCTGGACTTGTCGGTGGAGCGGCTGCTCACCCTCAAGCGGGACCGGGGCCTCTTCGACACCGGGGAGACGGACGCGGGGCGGGCGGGCTCGATCCTGCGCTCCGCCGCGCACCGGGAGGTCGCCCAGCGCGCCGCGGACGCCTCGGTGACCGTGGTCAAGCGCGGCGGGCTTCCGGTGAAGCGGGGGGACCGGGTGCTCGTCGCCGGGGTCGTCACCGCCGACCTCGCCAAGGAGCTGACCGAGCTGGGGGCGAAGGTGACGGAGGTGCAGACCGGCGACTCGCCCTCCGGTTCGGTGATCGGTACGGCCGCCGCACGGGCCAAAGGGAGCGACGCGGTCGTGGTGACCACCCGCAACGCGAACCCGGCCCAGGTCGCCTTGGTCGGCAGGCTGGCGAAGTCCGGCGCGCCGGTGGTCGTCGTCTCGGTCGGGGAGCCCTACGACCTGGGCCGGCTCCGGGGCGCGGACACCACGATCGCGCTGTACTCCGACAGCCCACCGTCCCTGCGCGCCGCGGCCAAGGCGATCATGGGTCGCCTCAAGCCCACCGGGAAGCTCCCCGTGGCCGAGCCACGACGCTGAGCCCGTACCCCGCCGGGGCCGCGGATTCGAACGGAGAGGCCGTACGGACACATGTCCGGGGAACCGTCCGGGCCGGGTGGCGCGCCTCAGCGGTAGGGCTTGAGTTCACGGCGCGCCACCGCACGCAGGTGGACCTCGTCGGGGCCGTCGAGGATGCGGAGCGCGCGGGCCTTGGCGTACATCGCGGCCAAGGGGGTGTCGTCCGATACGCCGAGGGCGCCGTGGATCTGGATGGCCCGGTCGACGACCTCGCAGACGACCCGCGGCACGACGATCTTGATCGCGGAGATCTCGTTCCGCGCCTCCTTGGCGCCCACGTTGTCGATCATCCAGGCGGTCTTGAGGACCAGGAGCCGGGCCTGCTCGACCGCGATCCTGGACTCGGCGATCCACTGCCGGACGACTCCCTGGTCGGCGAGGGGCGCCCCGAAGGCGACCCGGCTCACGGCGCGCGCGCACATCAGCTCGATCGCGCGCTCGGCCATGCCGATCGCCCGCATGCACTGGTGGACCCGGCCGGGGCCGAGCCTCGCCTGCGCGATGGCGAAACCCTCGCCCTCGCCGCCGATCAGATTGGCCACGGGCACCCGTACCCCGGTGAAGTCGATCTCGCAGTGGCCCGGCCGGTCCTGGAAGCCGAAGAGCGGCAGGTTGCGGACGACGGTCACGCCCGGGGTGTCGATGGGGACGATGACCTGGGAATGTCGCCGGTGGGGAGGAGCGTCCGGATCCGTCCGGCCGACCACGATCAGGAAGCGGCACCTGGGGTCGGCGGCCCCGGTGATGAACCACTTACGGCCGTCGATCACATAGGAGGCGCCGTCGCGCACGATCGAGGTCGCGATGTTGACGGCGTCGCTGGAGGCGACATCCGGTTCCGACATCGCGTACGCCGACCGGATTTCACCCGCGAGGAGTGGTTTGAGCCAGGTCCGGCGCTGCTCCGGCGTGCCGAACAGGTGCAGCGTCTCCATGGTTCCGGTGTCCGGCACCGCGCAGTTCAGCGCCTCGGGCGCCAGATCGGGGGAGCGGCCGGTGAGTTCGGCGAGCGGCGCGTAGTCGAGCGCGGACAGGCCGGACTCGGCGGGCAGGAAAAGGTTCCACAGGCCGCGGGCCCGGGCCTGCTCCCGTAACTCCTTCATCATCGGAGGTGGCTCGTGGCTGTCGTGGGGCTGCTCATTGCGCCAGGCATGATAGATGGACTCGGCAGGATAAATATGGATCGCCATAAAGTCTTGAAGGTTCGTACGGTACTCCACTGCTTTGGGGCTGATCGCGAAGTCCATATGGTGCAGTCTGGCATGCGATGACGGAGGTGGCATGAAGGGCGTTTTGATCGACTGGGGTGGGGTGCTCACCACGAGCCTCAGCGATGCGATCAAGGGTTGGATCATCGGGGAACGCATCGACCCGGTGCACTACCGCGAGGTCATGACCGAGCTGATCATGGGGGCCTACCAGCTCGGAGCCGTCGACGGGAACCCCGTACACGCCCTGGAGCGCGGCGAGCTGCCCATCGCCGACTTCGAACGCGACCTGGCGGCCCGGCTCCGCACGCTGGACGGCCTCCCGCCGAGCCCGGACGGGCTGCTGGAGCGGATGTTCGCCGGGTTCCACCCGGTTCCGGCCATGTATGACATGCTCCGCACCGCCCGTGCCGCGGGGGTGCGGACCTGCCTGCTGTCCAACTCCTGGGCCGACCACTACGACCGGAGCGGCTGGGAGGAGTGCTTCGACGCGGTCGTCATCTCCGGCGAGGTCGGCATGCGCAAGCCCGAGGAGCGTATCTTCCGGTACGCCGTGGAGACGCTGGGTCTGGAACCCCCGGAGTGCGTGTTCATCGACGACATCCTGCCGAACGTCGAGGCGGCCCGCGCCGTGGGGATCGTGGGGCTGCACCATGTGGAGCCCGAGCAGACCCTGGCCGAGGTCCGGGCGCGGTTCGGCTTCTGAGGCGGGATCGGAGGGTCGGCCGTCCGGCACCGGGATGTCCTGGCACACTCAACTCGTCCGCACCGTCAAACGATGAGGAACCCATGCGTGTCTACCTGCCGTCCACGCTCGCCGCGCTCGCCCTGGTGGTGAGCAAGGGTGAGCTGGGTCCGGCCCCGCTCACCGGCCACGCGGTGACCCCCGCCCTGACCGAGTGGTACGCCTCCGGGGACAACGAGGAACTCGAGTACATCGCCATGATCGAGGCAGCCCGGGTCTCCCTGCGGATGCTCGCCGCCGACCGCGCGGACGGTTTCCCGATCTCGGCCCGCCGGGTCGTACTCGCCGCCGAGGTGCCGGACGCCGAGGTGTGGGCGGGGACGGATCTGGAGGAGCGGTCCCGGGTCCGGCTCGCCTCACCGATCCCCGTCGACCGGATCGCCGCCGTACACGTCGACGACCCTTCGGCCATGCCCGACATCGAGGCGGCGATGGACGCCCTCGCCGCCGCCGACGGGGGGGACGACGACGCGTCCTTCACCGTGGACGGGGCCGAGGCACACGAGCTGATGTGGTTCGCCACCCAGGAAGTACCCGATCTGCTCACCTGACGTTCACAGGCCGGACGAGCGGGCTGGGTACAGTAATGGGTGATATGAGACACATCATCTGGGACTGGAACGGCACGCTGTTCCACGACATCGACGCGGTGGTCGGGGCGACCAATGAGTTGTTTCGCTCCTACGAGATCGGACCGCTGACCCACGACGGCTTCCGGGCCTGCTACACCCGGCCCATCTGGGTGCTCTACGAGCGCCTGCTCCGGCGTTCGCTGGACGAGGGGGAGTTCGACCGGCTGGACCGGGAGTTCCACGAGCACTATCACCGGCTCATGCTCGCCTGCGACCTGAGCGAGGGGGCGCGTACGGCGCTGCAGGGGTGGCAGGAGGCCGGCGGCGGCCAGTCGCTGCTGTCGATGTGGGAGCACGGCAGGCTGGTGCCCAAGGTCGAGGAGTTCGGGATCCACCGGCACTTCAGCAGGGTGGACGGGCTGCGCAGCGAGGCGGGCGGGCACAAGGCGGAGCACATGGTGGCGCACATCGAGGCGCTCGGGCTGGACGCCAAGCGCATCCTGGTGATCGGCGACAGCGTCGACGACGCCACCGCGGCGGCCCATGTGGGCGCGGAGGCGATCCTGTTCACCGGGGGGATGACCTCGCGGGCGGATCTGGAGCGGACGGGGGTTCCGGTGGTCGACTCCCTTGCGGAGGCCCTGGCCCGTGCCTGATTTGTCACTTCGTCTTACGATGTGGAGGTAAGCGACAAGGAAGTCGTAGTTCAGGGGAGTTAGCCATATGGATTCCGTTACCCGAGTGCCGGTACCGGAGAATGAGCCGATTAAGGCCTACGCGCCGAACAGCCCCGAGAGGACGGCACTTGAGGCCAAAATCTCCGAGCTCGGCCGGGAGCGGCCGTCCCTGACGATGACCATCGGCGGCGAGCAGCGGCCGGGTGGCGGCGCGGCGATCGACGTGGTCTCGCCGCACAACCACAAGCACGTCCTCGGCGTCACGCACAACGCGGTGAACGCCGACGTCAGAGCGGCGATAGACGCGGCCAAGCAGGCGGCCCCCGCCTGGCGCGCGCTCTCCTACGACGATCGTTCCGCGATCTTCCTGAAGGCGGCCGAGCTCCTCGCCGGGCCGTGGCGGCAGGTCCTGAACGCCGCGACGATGCTGGGGCAGTCCAAGTCGGTCCTGCAGGCCGAGATCGACTCGGCGTGCGAGTTCATCGACTTCCTTCGCTTCAACGTGGCCTACGGGCGTCAGCTCCTGGCCGAGCAGCCGATCTCCTCGCCCGGGGTGTGGAACCGGATGGAGTACCGGCCGCTGGAGGGCTTCGTCCTGGCGATCACGCCGTTCAATTTCACCGCCATCGCCGGAAACCTGCCGGCCTCCGCGGCGTTGATGGGGAACGTCGTCCTGTGGAAGCCGTCGCCCACCCAGCAGTTCGCCGCCCACTACACCATGCGGCTGCTCGAGGCCGCCGGGCTGCCCCCCGGCGTGATCAACATGGTGACCGGGGACGGCTCCGCGGTCTCGGCCGAGGCGATGACCGACCCCGACCTGGCCGGCATCCACTTCACCGGCTCCACCGGGACCTTCCAGCACCTGTGGCGGACCGTCGGCGAGAACATCGCCGGATACCGCTCCTACCCGCGCCTGGTGGGGGAGACCGGCGGCAAGGACTTCGTGCTCGCCCACCCCTCGGCCGACCCCGCCGTGCTCGCCACCGCGCTGGTCCGGGGCGCCTTCGAGTACCAGGGGCAGAAGTGCTCGGCGGCCTCGCGCGCCTACGTCCCCCGGTCGGTCTGGCAGCGGATCCGGGCGGACGTGCTCGGCACGGTCGAGTCGCTGACCATGGGGGACGTCACCGCGGACCTGTCCACGTTCATGGGCGCCGTGATCGACGACCGCGCCTTCGCCAAGCACAGCGCGGCGCTCGCCCGGGCCCGGGAAGCCGGTCACATCGACGTCCTGGTGGGCGGGAAGGCCGACGACGGCGAAGGATACTTTGTACAGCCGACGATCTTGGAGTCGGCGGACCCGACCGACGAGATCTTCACCAAGGAGTACTTCGGCCCGATCCTCGCGCTCCACGTCTACGACGACGCGGCCTACGACTCCGTGCTCGACCAGATGGAGAGCGCCACACCGTACGCCCTCACCGGCTCGATCATGGCCCAGGACCGGCACGCCGTGGCCGACGCCGTCGAGCGGCTCCGCTTCGCGGCCGGCAACTTCTACATCAACGACAAGCCCACCGGCGCGGTCGTCGGCCAGCAGCCCTTCGGCGGCGCCCGCTCCTCCGGCACCAACGACAAGGCCGGCTCCATCTTCAACCTGATCCGCTGGGTCAACGCCAGGACCATCAAGGAAACCCTGGTCCCGCCCACCGACCACCGCTACCCCCACATGGGCTAGCTCCCCGCCTTCGTGTACGGGCTCCGCCGGCTCCGGCGGAGCCCGTACCTGTCACGGCGTGCTTCGCGCGTCGATCAGGCGTCAGGCCGGTATGGACCGTGATCGCCTGATGTAGCGGCGAGATGAGTGCGGCATCGCCGAGCGAAGACGGGTACGCCGGCTCGGTCCAGCGCGTCGACTATCTCCGATGCATTCATAGGCGGCCGTCGTTTGCCGGCCGCCATTCGAAAGAGGACGTCGACCACCTCACGTGGGCACTGCGTCAACAATGAACACAAGTAGGAGTCGGGGTCGGTGACGGTCAACCCGTACTCGCTGAGGAGTCCGGTGGGAAAGTCGCCGAGGTTCCATGTCACCAAGGTCAGGGCATGCCCGGCGATGGCAGCGGCCATGTGGTGGTGGTCGTCGAGATCAGGACCTTCCATCCGGTCGATCAAGTGCTTGTAGTCGTCTTCGGGAACACGGGTATCGGCAAAGAACTCCCGGATTGTCCGGCTGATCCTCGATGCAGCTTCTGCGGAGCGGTGATGTTCACGAACGATCACCCGCTCCCACTCGTCCAAAAGGTGGTCGCTCCAGACCACGGTGTGGATCGCGTCCTCCGACAGCCCGAGCATCAGGTCCATGACGGAGAAGGGAAACAGCACGTTTGTGTCGATGAAGACTCGTGCCATCGCTTGGCGCTCTCCGGAGGGTCAGGAGGAATCAGTAGGGAAGGTCTGCCTCTTCGGCGGCTTCGATTATTCTGCGGCGGCCCTCGGCTCGCCGCTCGCGACGCGCCTGAAAGTCCAAGACATCCTGGAGGCGGACCAGGCGATGACGGCTATCGGGAAGACGCTGGGAGGGGATCTCGCCCTCGTCCAGCAGCCGGGCGACGAAGGGTCGTGAGAGCCCCAGGAGCTGGGCGACCTCATTCGGGGTCAGACGGGTCTCGACCGGGATGGCGAGTACCGCGTTGCCTTTCGCGAGGTCGTGGGCTGCGGCGAACACGAGGGCGACAAGCGATTGGGGCAGCACGATGTCGTGCCCGTCGGGCAGCTGGAGAACCAATTTGGTGTGACGAAAGGCGTCGGCGCCGCCTTCCAGATGGGCGAGCAGTCGACGCTCAGCCGTGTCCGCCTCTACCCGGGTGGCACCGGCCAGTGCGCCTGTGCGGGGCATAGTCACCTCCGGCCTCGGATCTTATCTGAAATAAGTGTAACCCACGAGGTCGCTCGTTCCTAAGGGCGCCGCTTCAGGGTGCCGAGGCGCGGCTGTTCCCTGGCCACGCCTCGGCTGGATTTGCCGGGATCAGCCTGGGAGGGCGCGGCGGTAGGTGGTGACGGCTTCGGCGATTTGCGCGGCGGTGGTGCCGGTGACGACGGCGCCCAGCAGGATCGCGTCGGCGCCCGCTTCGGCCAACCGGGGGAGGTCGGCGGGGGTGAGGCGGTGCTGGCTGGGCACGATCAGCGGGACGTCGACGGCGGCCCGGACCGCGGCGAGGCGGGCAAGGGTGCCGAGGGCCAGCTCCGTGCCGTACCGGGCCGGGTCGAGGGTGGACATCTCCAGGGCCCGTACCCCGGCGGCGACCAGCGCGGCGGCGGTCGCGGTGTCGTCGGACGGGCCGAGCGCCACCATCGGGGTGACCGGGCCGCAGGCGGCCACGTAGTCCGCCGGAGCGTGGGTGGCGTAGACGTCGAAGTAGTCGAAGCCCATGGTCGCGGCCCGGCGCATCTCCGCCGTGGATACGGTGTCGGCGCCGACGACCAAGCCGGTGGGCAGACCGGCGGCGAGGATCTCGCGGAGCCGGTCGGCCTCCCGGTCCAGGTCGCCGAAGACCGTGCCGGACGCCCGGTGGGCGATGTTGATGTGCACCTTGAGGCCGTCGGCACCGGCCTCGGCGGCGGCCCGGGCCAGCTCGGGGTCGTTGCCGGGCAGGCTGACGAGGATCGCCGTCCGGTCGGAGGGCAGACGCATGATAAGGGTTTCCTTCTAGTAGGGCTGGATCTGCGGCCAGCCGACCTCGACGCCGTCGGCGGTCAGCTTCGCCCGGAAGTCGGCGAGTCGCCGTTCGTCGGCGGTGACCTGGTGGGGTTCGGTCCCGGCGGTCAGGCAGTGCGCGGCGAGCGCCCCGGCGGCCTCGCCGATCGCCCACTCCACCGGGTGCAGCCGGTAGCTGCCGTTGGTGATGTGGGTGGTGCCGATGTTCTTGCCGGCGGCGAGCAGGTTCCGGACCCGCCGCGGGACCAGGGCGCGCAGCGGGATTTCGAACGGCCAGGCGGCGACGTCGATGTAGTTGTCCCCGCCGGTGGAGGGGTGCAGGTCGATGCGGTACGAGCCGACGCCGATCGAGTCGGGGTAGCGCACGGCGCCGTGCTCACCCCGGACGGAGACGGCGAGGTCCTGCTCGACCACCCGGTACTGGGCGAGGATCCGGCGGGACTCCCGGATGTAGGGGGCCATGGCCAGGCCGTCCGCGGTGCCCATCACATCGGGGCGCAGCCGCAGGCCGGGCCAGCCGGTGCCGCCGTCGGGGCGGGGCGCCTCGGTCTGCATCCAGTAGAGCATGGCCAGGCTCTGCCGCCGTGCCGCGTCGGCGTGCCCGGCGGCCTCCGCCTCGGGCACCTCGAACACCGGTCCGCCCAGGTAGTCGATCTGCGGCCAGTTGACCAGCGTGATGTCGCTGCCGAAGACTCCCGGCCGGAAGTGGTTGCGGGCGAGGATCCGGCGGAACGTCCACAGCTCGTCCGAGCCGGGGTCCTTGCTCTGGTCGGCCACGATCGCCCCCGGCTCGTCGTCCGGGTTCGGGGCGAAGGCGTAGGTGCGCGGGGCGAGGGTGTGCGGGTGCGGCGCCGTCCAGCCGAGCTGCGGCCCGGGCCAGAACTCGGGGCGCAGATCACGCCAGTACGGGTAGTCGTCCGGCTTGTCGATGGTGTGGTCCTCGCCGGCCCGGTGCTCGAGGGCGAAGCACACCGAGACGGCCTGCATGTTCAGCGGCTGGGCCTTCGCGGGGGCGCTGGGTTCGCCGGTGTCCTCGCGGGACTCGAAACCGGTGACGTACTCGGTGCCGGTAAGCGGCAGCAGGTCCCCGATCTCGGTGGCGTCGAGCACGTAGTCCGCCTCCACGACGACCTCGGTCCCGGTCTCCCCGTCGAGCAGGGTGACCGAGCGCACCCGGTCGCCGTCGACGGACGCGGCCACCGGGGTGTGCCGCCGGAGCACGGTGAGCCGGCCCGCCGCCTGCCAGGGTGCGGTCATCGCGTCCAGGACGGCGACAGCGGCGCGCGGCTCCACGCAGAGCCGGCTGACCCGGCCCGCCCCCGGGTTGAGGTAGGGGTCGGCGGCGGAGTCCGCGCGGAGCGGATACCAGCGGCGGTAGTGGTCGCGGATGCCCGCGCGGAGTGCGCGGTAGCTCACGCTCGCCCCGAACCGCTCCACCCACGGGTGGTCGTCCGGCGGTACGGCCTGCGAGGTCAGCTGGCCGCCGAGCCAGGCGGTCGACTCGGTGAGCACGACGTGGGCGCCGCCGCGCAGGGCGGCCAAGGCGGCGGCGACTCCGCCGAGCCCGCCTCCCACGACGAGGACGTCGACCTTTGTGCCGGTCATCGGGCTGTGCTTCCTCTCTGTACGGGTCCGGGCGCCGGTCCGCTGGACTGCCCGGGAATGAACGTGCATGGCAGGGTGACGGATCGGGGATCCGCCTCCGGACCTCGCTCCAGCCGTTCCATCAGCAGGTTGACGGCCTCGGTGCCCATCTCCCGCCGCGGGATGCGGAAGCAGGTCAGCTCCAGCGAGGTCGGGGTGTCGTCGGGCGGGTCGTTGAGCGCGGCGAGCGAGCAGTCCTGCGGCACCCGCACCCCGAGCCCGGTGAGGATGTCCTGGACGCGGAGCGCCTCGACCGCGTCGTGCACCACGAACGCGGTGGCGCCGTCCTCCCGGAGCCGCCTGACCTCCTCGACGGTGAGGCCGCCGGGTGGGGCGGGGTGGATCAGGCCGTCGACGTCGAGGGCGTGCCGCCGTACCGAACTCCAGAAACCGGTGTCCCGGTCGGCCGTGTACTCCCCGGGGGTGGCCGTGCCGACGTAGGCGATCCGGCGGTGCCCGAGCCCGGCGAGGTGGTCCACGACGCGGGCGGTCGCCGAGGCGTAGTCGGCGGCGGAGTAGCTGATCGCGCCGCCGGGGATCTCCCGTCGCCCGACGTAGGTGAACGGGAAGCCGTCGTCGCGGAGCCGGGCGAGTTCGCCGCGGTCGGCGTGCTTGCCGAGCAGCACGCACCCGTCGGTGATGGCGAGCCGGTTGACGCCTTCGCGGTAGATCGAGCGGCGCCCGTCGGAGCCGGTGGCGCTGGTGAACATCACCAGGTCGTAGCCGTACGCCTCGGCCGCCGCCTCGATGCCGACCAGGAACGGATGGTAGAAGTCGTGGTGGTCCAGCGGGAACACCGACTCGAAGGTGTAGACGCCGATGAGCTTGGTCGAGCCGCCGGCGAGGTTGCGGGCGACCGGGTTGAGGACGTAGCCCAGTCTTCGAGCCGCCTCCAGCACCCGGGCCCGGGTGGTCTCGGGGATGTTCGGGCCGTCGGTCCGGCCGCTGATGACGTAGGAGACCGTCGCCTGGGAGACGCCCGCCTCCTTGGCGATGTCGGCCTGGCGCGGCCTGCGCCAGCCCCGCTCGCTCATCGGGGCGTCCCGGCGCTGGTGTGGCTGTGGCTGGTCACCGTGGGATGTCCTCCAGTGTGAAGTCCACCTCGAAGGGGCGACCCCACGGTAGGCGGACGCTGCCGGGCCGCACCCGGTAAATGTCGGCGAACTCCGGGAAATCGGCGAGCCGGTCGGCGAGTCCGGCGGGGTCGCCCCCGTCGATTACGGCGTACCGCACGCCCGACTGGTAGCCGAGGTCTTCCAGGAACCGGTGGGCCAGGACCTTCCGGGTCGAGCCGGGGCCACCGGTCAGCGCGGCGCAGCCTTGGGCGACGGCGCTCCCGATGGAGTTGCCCGCCGTGTTCCAGCCCGCGTACCCGGCGAGGGCGTCCAGCCGGATCCGGCTCCGGAGCGCGGCGACCAGCTCCGGGTCGGAGCCGTTCGCGTCGGCCACGTCGGCCACCACCACGCGGCGCCCCGCGCGCACCAGGCCGCTGACCCGTTCGGCGAGGTGTTCCGCGGCCCCGCGCCGCGCGGTGGAGGCCGGGATCTCCCGGTCGGAGTAGCGATCGCCCATCGCCTCCGCGGGAGGATGTACGGCCACCACCAGGTCGGCGGTGGCCACGTCGGCGGTTTCACGCAGCCCCGCGGCGCGCAGCTGCCCGGAGACGGTCTCCCGTACGGGGACGTCCTCGAACACCGCGACGGCGTCCAGTCCGCCGGGTACCTCGCAGACCACCGCGGCGGTCAGGTCCCGTCCGGCGGTCAGCGCCCGGCCGAACAGGACGGCCCCGACCTCGTCGGCGCCCGGGTAGAGCAGCACCTTCCCGCCGAGGTCGAAGCGGTCCGTCCAGGTCTGTAGCCATTCCCGTTCCCCGGTGGAGACACTGTCCACCGTGGTGTCCTCGGCGACCACCGCGAGCAGGTCCAGGACGCCTTCGGCGGCGAGCTCGATCCCGGCCAGGTGCAGCTGGTGGTGGGCGAGCCTGCGGTGCAACCAGTCGTGCACGTCGGCGGCGGGGAGCGCGGCGCGGGCGCCGGCCACGTCGGCGGGGAAGCCGTGCTCGGCACCGTACAGGGCCTTCGAGAACCGGAAGAAGCCCCGGCCGTGTTCGGCCCAGTACGGCGGTTCGGTTCCGGCGTCGTCCTGGTTCTTGGTGCGCGTGAGTACGGCGAACGCGGCCGTCGGCACGCTTCGCGGCAGCCGTTTCAGCACCTCGAGCCGGGGCAGCCAGTCGGCGATCGACTCGGTCGTACGGCGGGAGGGGACGTATCCGCCGTGCACCAGTTGGTTGAGGCTGACCACGACGGCGTCCGCGTCCCGGGCGGCCCGCTCCAGCCACGCCCCCACGGCGGCCGGGTCGCTCGCCGCACCGCGGGCGCCGAGCATCCCCGGCGGCGGCAGGGTCAGCCTGACCCCGGCGGCGTCGGCGAGGTCGGCGACCTGCCCGGTGTTGACCGGGCGGTCGTCGAGTGGAAGCAGTACGACGTGGGTCATCCCTTCACCCCTCCTGAGGCCAGACCGGCGACGAAGTGCCGCTGCGCGGCGAGGAACACGGCGATGACGGGGACCGTGGCGATCACGGTGGCGGCCATCAGGGGCCCGTACTGCACCACACCGCTGGCGGCGTAGGTGCTCAGGGCGAGCGGGAGCGTCTGCATGTCGGGGGAGGAGACCACCACCAGCGGCCAGAGGAAGTCCTCCCAGGCCCCGGTGAACGACAGCACCGCGATGGTGGCGACCACCGGGCGGGCGATCGGCAGGTAGACGCTCCAGAAGATCCGCAGCTCGGAGGCGCCGTCCAGCCGGGCGGCCTCGGCCATCTCCTCGGGCAGGTCCAGGAAGAACTGGCGGGCGAGGAAGACGTTGAGCGGCTGCACCAGCAGCGGGAGCAGCAGGCCGCCGTAGCTGTTGAGCAGGCCGCTGCCGCCCTCGCCGAACAGGTCGTTCCCCCCGCTGAGCGGCCATTTCTGGGCGATCAGGAAGAGCGGGATGAGCTGGACGACCGCGGGGACCATCGCGGCCCCGAGCGTGGCGACGAACAGCGGCCGGTTGCCGGTGAAGCGGAGCCGGGCGAAGGCGTAGCCGGCCATGGTGGCGGTGAGCACGTTGCTCAGCATGGTGAGCACGCCGACGATCGCGCTGTTGGTGAGCGCCACGGGCAGGTTCGTGGTTTCCCACACGTAGGCGAAGTTCTCGAAGGTGAAGTTCTCCGGCCACAGTTTCGGCGGATAGCTGAACACCTCGGTGGCCGGTTTGAAAGCGAGCGAGAGCAGCCACCAGAACGGAAGCATCACGATCGCGGTCACCACGCCCACCACGGCGGTCCGCAGCCAGCGGCGGCCGGTCACTTCTTCCCCCTGGACAGAAAACGCACGTTGGCGTACGCCAATGCGAAGATCATGCAGAACAGCACGAACGCCATCGAGCTCGCCTCGCCGAGCTTGAAGTTCTCGAACGCCTCCTTGTAGACCAGCATGTTCACCACCGTGGTGGAGCCGAGCGGGCCACCCGAGGTGAGAATGTAGATCTCGGAGAAGGACTGGGCGAGGTAGATCAGGTCGACCACCACCACATAGGTCGTGATGGGCATGAGCAGCGGCAGGGTCACGTGCCGGAAGGTGCGGAACCGGCCCGCGCCGTCCACGGCCGCGCTCTGGATCAGTTCCTTCGGGATGGTCTGCAGCCCGGCCAGGAAGATGATCATACTGCCGCCGAGCGCCTTCCAGGCCCGCATGACGATCAGGGACGGCAGCGCGGTGGCCTCGTCGGTGAGGAACTCCACCGGGCCCAGGCCCACCAGGTCGAGCAGGTGGTTGAAGTAGCCCTCGCGGGAGTACAGCCACAGCCAGATCATGCTCACCGCGACCAGGGAGACGACCCGTGGGAGGTACATCGCCCCGCGGAAGAGCGCGACGCCGGGGAACTTCCCGTTCACCAGAAGCGCCAGGCCGAGGGCCGCGGGCACGGTCAGCGCCAGCGTGCCGAAGGCGTACAGCACGGTCACCCGGAGGGCGTCCCAGAACTCACCCGAGGTGAGCACCTGGAGGTAGCCCGTGAGCCCGTGGAACTTCGGGCCCGTCGTCTCCACCGGGTTGTACGAGGTCAGGCTCAGGTAGAAGCCGTACCCGATCGGGACGGCCACCACGACGAGCAGGACCAGGATCGACGGCAGGACCAGCGTCCAGCCCGCCACCCCCTGGCCGCGCCGCGACGGCGAGACCCGTCGCGGCGCGGTTGTCACGGTGCCTTTCAGGGACACGGGATCAGCCCTTGAGGATCTGCTCGCCCGCCGCGGCGGCGTCGTCCAGAGCCTTCTTCGGCGGGGTGGTCCCGCGCAGGGCCTTTTCGATCTCCTTGGAGAGCGCGTCGCGGAGCTGGGTCCAGGTGGCCACGTTGGGGTTCCCCTTGAACTGCGATGCGGCCGCCATGAACGGCTGCAGATAGGCCAGCTTGGCCAGCTCGGGGTCCCCCGCGACCGTGGCGCGGGCGGGGATGCCGCCGACCGTGACGGTGTACTCCTTGACGTTCTCCGGCTTCAGCATGAAGGAGATGAAGTCCCACGCCTCGGTCTTCAGCTTGGTCTTGGCGCTGATGAACAGGCCGTTGCCGGCGCCGCCGAAGGAGGCGGCGGCCGTCTTCTGCGCCGGGGGCAGGACGCCGATCTTCGCGGCGGCCCCGGGGTCCGCCTCGTGGATGGTCTTGAGCGTGGCGTCGTCCACCAGCGCCATCGCCGCCCGGCCGGTGACCAGCGGGTGCTGGGCCCCGGTGCTCGCGCTCTTCTCCCCGAGGCCGGTCGCCACGGCCTTGTCCCCCTGGTAGAGGCCGGTCAGGTATTCGAGCGCGGACACGCCCTCCGGCGAGTTCCAGGCGACGGCCTTGCCGTCGGGGGAGAGGAAGGAGCCGCCCGCCTGGTAGAGCAGGGTGGCGAACGCCTGCGACATGCTGGTGGGGTTGTCCCCCGGCATGTGCAGCCCGGACACGGTCACCTTCCCGCCCTCGCGCTTGGTCAGCTTCTCGGCGGCGGCGCGGAGTTCGTCCCAGGTGGCCGGGGACTTGGCGGGGTCGAGGCCCGACCCCTCGATGAGATCCTTGCGGTAGGCGGTCAGGTAGCCGAAGCCGCGCAGCGGCATGATGTACTGCTTGCCGCCCACCTTGCCGTCGTTCAGGAAGGTGAGGTCGCTCCGGTCGGTCTCCGGCAGCTTGGCCACGTAGTCGTCGAGCGGCTCGACCCGCCCGGCCTCGGCGAAGCCCGCGGCCGCCGCGTTGCCGTGGCCGAACACGTCGGGGGCGGTGTTGCCCGCGAAGGCGGTGGACAGGCGGGTGGACAGGTTCGCCCAGTCCACGAACTCCACCTGCACGTCCACGCCCGGGTACCGCTGCTCGAAGGCGGGGACGAGCTTGTCGTTCACCCAGGCGATCTCGTTGCTGAGGTTGCCGGGAAACCAGACGCGCAGCTGCTTGTCCCCGCCGCTTGCGGTGGTTCCCCCGCCGCCCGAGCCGCAGGCGGTCAGCGCGAGACCGGCGGCGAGGATCACGGCCGGCAGGCGCATCGAATGTAGTTTCATGAAGCGGTCCTTCAGGGTCCGGCCGGGTAGGTCAGGTGAATGCGGATGTTGGTCCAGCGGTCGACCGGGGAGTTCGGGGGCTCGTGCACGCCGGTCAGGTTGGGCGACTCCTGCCAGGTGGAGCCGTAGTCCTCGGAGACCTGGAAGCGCACGTGGGTGCGGACGTAGAGCCCGAACACCGGGGCGACGGCCTCCCAGCCCGGGTCGATCGCGAGCTTGCCGTCGATGAGGTAGCGGCGGTCCTGCAGCAGCTCGGCCTTGGCGCCGACCGGGCCCACGATGATCCACTGGTTCTTGCCGATGAACGAGTTCTGGCCCAGGTCGTAGCTGAGGAACTTGGCGTGGTTGGCGGGCACGATCTGCAGGCCGCCGCGCACGTTCGGGTCCCAGCTGAAGCCGGTGCGGGGCGAGGTGGACAGCGTCAGCGCGCCGGGGTGGTTGGTGTCGACCTGGCCGATCTCGGCGAACTCGGTGCCGCCGAACCTGCCGGTGCCGCGCACCCGCTGCATGACGTCGGCCACATGGCGGACCTTGCCGTGGGGGTAGCCGACGAGGATGCGGCCGTTGCGTTCGTGGGCGCGGCCCGCGACGGTGTCGCCGGCGGCCCAGTTCTCGAACTCCAGGTAGGCCGGCGAGCCGTACCTGGTCAGCGGCTTGTAGACCGAGTAGCGCAGGTGGCGGGGGACGGTGCGGGCCGGGTCGCCTTCGAAGTGCCGGTGGATCGGCTCCCACCTGCCCGTGGCCTCGTCGCGGTAGGTCATGGGCGAGCCGACCTGCGGGGAGGCCCCGCCGCCGAAGATGCTCGTGCCGCCCTCGATGTCGGTGTACATCGTGTCGGCGAGCCATTTGCCGTGGTCGGCGCCGTGGAAGCGGTCGGGCCGGATGTTGACCAGGCTGGTGGTCCACGCCCGCAGGTTGTGCGGGTCGTACTTGTCACCGGGGCCGACCTTGTTGCGCAGGACGTAGACGGACGCGGCCAGCACGTGGCCGGGGGTGCCGTCGAGGGCCTTGGAGTATTTCGAGGCCCAGAAGCCGTCGTTGGCCAGGACCGGGGTGGTGGCGGGCCGCTGGACCGTGCCGAGCCTGGTACGCGTCCCGTCGAGTGCCACGTGGGTGATCTCGCCGCCGACGGAGTTGTCGAACTCGACGTCGAACTGGCGCACCAGCAGGGGGCGGTTCTCCACCCGGGCTTCCCAGGGGATCGCCACCCCCGCCACGTTGTTCACCCCACGGCCGGGCCGGTGGAAACCGGCTCCTGGCGGCACCTCGCCGGGTGTCGCGGCGGCCGAAGCCGACCGGCCCCCGCCGATGACTGCGACGGCGGGCACGACCGCCGCGGCTGCGAGCAGTCGCCGACGCGACAGCATTGCGCTCATCGAACCTCCTAGTGATGCGCATAACTCGCCAATGTGATCCCCCGAGGTGATGCGCATAACCAACCCTGGGGCAGATTCGGGCGAATTGTCAACAACCAGGTTTTAGGTCTTGACATAAGTGATCTCGCGCTCCTTGAATGAGCGCACTTCCCCTTGGTTATACGCATCACTAGGAGAGTTCATGCGTTTTGGTGCGCGTCTCCTCCGTTCACGTCGCCTGCAGACGACCTTCGCCACCTCGGCCGTCGTCATGCTGGTGACCGGGGCGGGTTCGCTCGGTGCTCCGGCCGTGAACCCGAGTCCGGCCATCCCCGTCGTCGACCGGACGAACGGGGTAAGCAACCACCACCAGGTCGTCTACCCCGCCTCGGTCGCCGCGGAGAACCAGCCGCGGCTCACGGTCGGCCACCACGTCGAGTTCGCCAACGTGGACGGCGGGGCGATCGAGCGGATCGACCCCGACGGGACGCGAACGCGCCTGGGCACGGTCCGCCGGGCGGCCCGGCACGTCCTCGACGCCGACGCCGGCTTCTGGGCGGCCAAGTACGTCACGGGCGTGGACGGAGGCCGTTCCACCGTGGTCGCGGCCTCGAACTACGCCTGGCGGATCAAGGCCGGGCCGCACCGCTTCTGGAACGGACCGGCCGACCAGTACGCCACCTACAAGCCCACCTTCCCGGCGAGCTGGTCCCCCAAGATGTTCAGCATCGAAACCGTGGAGAACTACGACATCGCGGCCAGGTCCCGCTTCGCCGAGGACGTCGTCTACACCGACGTCTCCGGCGGTGAGGGCATCTTCGGCGGGCCGTCGATGACCGCCGTCGGCTCCACCGTCAAGTACTTCGACCAGGCCCGCTCCACCTGGCGGCCGCTGTGGGAGCACTTCGAGACCGGTGGGAACGGCGTCGTGAAGGACTCCGACTACTACAAGCCCATGCCCACCAGGCTGCTGGTCACCACCTACAAACCGGTGACCGACGCCGGGACGCCCGACTACATCGAGTTCGAGAACTGGGCGGCGGGCGACCGGGTCAACGGTCCGAAGAAGCAGAAGGACAACGGCAAGGTCTACATCCACTACCCGGGCCAGGCGCCCAAGCCCGTGGCCGAGGTGCTCCAGCGGGTCCGCGGTTCCGGGCGGTTCGGCGGGACCGAGGCCACCCCGGTGGGCGGCGTCACCACCAACCACCCCGGCGCGCTCACCCTGTCGACCTCCCCGCGCAACCCGCGGATGGTCGCCGACGGAGGGGACCCCACCTTCAGCGGGGCCTGGCAGCGCGGTGGCATCCAGATCGGCCCGGTCAACCACCATCGGGTCGAGTCGCTCTGGATCCAGCCGGACAACTCCACCCTGGGCAGCAACGTTCTCATGATCGTCGGACCGCTCGGGTCGAGCCGGGACGCCCTGAACGACCCCTCCTACACCGTGAACGGCAAACTCCGCTACGACCCCGCCTGGGAAGCCGTCGCCCCGGTCTTCGGGATGTACATCAGGCCCAAGTGGGGGGCGACCCCCGCGGAGCGCACCTGGTTCGAGGTGTCGGAGGACTTCGGCGTCACCTGGACCGCCCCGCAGCAGATGAGCGGGGTGACCTGTCCCTCGGACACGCCGCCGGACGCCCGGGCCGGCTGCCGGGTGGACGCGGACGAGAACCCGGATCACGCGCTCAACTCCCCGGTGGAGCGCTGGACCAACATCCGCATCCACCTCTCCTACTGACCGACCGCTCGAACTGGGGCAGAATCCTCATATCCCACCAATGGAGTGATAAATGCCCCTGTTCGACCTCCCCCTGGAGCAGCTTCGCGCGTACCTGCCGGAGCGTGACGAGCCCGCGGACTTCGACGCGTTCTGGTCGCGGACCCTGGCCGAGGCGGGGGCGTACGGTCTCGACGCCGAGTTCCGGCGCCACGACATCCCGCTGACCTCGGTCGAGGTCTACGAGACCGGGTTCGCCGGGTGGGGCGGGCATCGCATCGGCGCCTGGCTGCTGCTCCCGGCCGGCGCGAGCGGGCCGCTCCCGGGGGTGGTGCAGTACATCGGATACAACGCCGGGCGCGGCTACCCGCACGACCATCTGCTCTGGCCCTCGGCCGGGTACGCCACCCTGGTCGTCGACACCCGGGGGCAGGGCGGGCACAGCCACGGCAGCCCCGGGGCCACCGCCGATCCGGACGGGGGCACCTTCGCCCAGGCTCCCGGGATGATGACGCGCGGCATCCTCGATCCCGAGCACTACTACTACCGCCGCGTGTTCACCGACGCGGTCCGCGCGGTGGAGGTGCTGGCCGGGCATCCGGCCGTGGACCCCGAACGGATCGCGGTGGTCGGGGGCAGCCAGGGCGGGGGGATCGCCCAGGCGGTCGCCGCACTGCGGCCGGGCCTTGCGGCGGCGCTGATCGACGTGCCGTTCCTGTGCCACTTCCGCAGGGCGGTGGAGATCACCGGGCAGGATCCGTACCACGAGATCGTCCGTTTCCTCTCCGCCCAGCGCGGCGCGGCCGGGCAGGTGTTCCACACCCTGTCCTACTTCGACGGGATGAACTTCGCGGCACGCGGCCGGATCCCCGCCCGCTACTCGGTCGCGCTGATGGACGACGTCTGCCCGCCCTCCACGGTCTTCGCGGCCTTCAACCACTGGGCGGGGCCAAAGGAGATCACGGTGTGGCCGTGGAACAACCACGAGGGCGGCGGCGGTGCCCAGCGGGAGGAACAGCTCCGTTACCTGGCCGGGTTGTGACGATCGGCGGCCGCGGTGGCCGGGGTGATCGTTGTGGTGTGTGTTCCCGGTGGGGTGCGGACAGCGCAACGATCATCTGGTGGGGGTACGGGCTGCGCCGGATCGGTCTCTCTCCGCCCGGGGTGCTGCGGTGGCCGGGGTGATCGTTGTGGTGTGTGTTCCCGGTGGGGCGCGGACAGCGCAACGATCATCTGGTGGGAGCCGCCCGCGCGTTCTCCGCGCCTGGTGGCCTCGTCGGTTGTTGGGCGTACTCTAAGCACGGCTTCGCCGACAGCCGCACGCACCTTCTATGCTCGCCCCCGGAGGCCCGCCATCAACCGCCTCGTTCTGTGGAACGTCGACCTCACGCTTGTCGACGTCGCGATCGTGACCCGAGACGCCTACGCGGAGGCCTTTCGGCGGGTGACGGGGCGTCCGCTGGTGAAGCTGGCGCCGGCGAAGGGGCGTCCGGAGTCCGAACTCATCTTCGAGACGCTGGCCATCAACGGCATCCAGCCTGACGACGGGCACCTGCCCGCCTTCATCGAGGCGCTCGGCGAGGCCTTCGCCGACCGGCGCAAGCGGCTCAAAGCAGAGGGCCGGGTGCTCCCGGGGGCGAAGGAGGCACTCGCCGCGGTCGGCAGGCTCGACGGGGTCGTGCAGTCACTGCTGACGGGAACGATCCGGGTGAACGCCGTCCACAAGCTGAAGGCCTTCGGGCTCGACAAGCACGTCGACTTCGAGGTGGGCGGGTACGGCGAGGAGGTCTATCCGAAGGCGACGTTGCTGCAGGTGGCGCAGGGGAGGACCAAGGATCGGTACGGCTTCGCCTGCGACAAGTCGGTGACCGTGCTGATCGGCGACTCGACGCGGGACGTCCAGGCGGCGCAGATCGGCGGAGCCGCGATGATCGGGGTCGCCTCCGGTAGGTCCCTGGCGGGTGAACTCCGCGAAGCAGGGGCAGATATCGTTCTTCCGGACCTTTCGGACACTCGTGCGGTCGTCTCGGCGGTGTCGCGCCTCACCTCGCCAGGGGGCCGCGACCTCGGCTGATTCGGCGCGGACGGGGCCGAGAGCGGCTTACGCGAAGGGAGCACGGCAATGGCGCCGACCGGCGAGGTTCACGAGGGCACCCTGCTCTGGGAGCCGACCGAGGAGATCATCGCGACCGCCAAGGTAACCCGGTACATGTCGTGGCTCGGGCGATCCTTCGCCGGATACGACGACCTGTGGACCTGGTCGACCGACGAGCCGGCCGAGTTCTGGCAGAGCATCTGGGACTACTTCGACGTCGTCGGCGAGCGCGGGACCGGCCCGGTGCTCAGCGGGACCATGCCCGGCGCCGTCTGGTTCGAGGGTGCCACCCTCAACTACAGCGCCAACGCCCTCCGCCGGGCGGCGACCACGCCGGAGAAGACCGCCGTGATCTTCCGCGACGAGTCCGGGAACCGGCGCACCCTCACCTACGGCGAGCTCGCCGAGGAGGTCGCCCGGGTTCGCACCGGCCTGATCGGGCTGGGCGTCGCCTCCGGGGACCGGGTCGCCGCCTACCTGCCCAACATCCCGGAAGCCCTCATCGCCTTCCTCGCCACGGCCTCGCTGGGCGCGATCTGGTCCTCCTGCTCGCCCGACTTCGGGGCGCCCAGCGTGATCGACCGGTTCACCCAGATCGCACCGAAGGTGCTCTTCACCGTGGACGGCTACCGCTACAACGGCAGGGACTTTGACCGGTCCGCGACCGTGGACGAGATCGCCGCCAAGCTGCCGAGCCTGGCGGCCACGGTCGTGATCGGCTCGGCGCGCCCGGGACGTCTGGCGTGGGAGGAGCTCCGCGCCTCGGCAGGACCGCTGGAGTTCGAGCCGGTGCCGTTCGACCACCCGCTCTGGGTCGTCTACTCCTCGGGGACGACCGGCCTGCCCAAGCCGATCGTGCACGGCCACGGCGGGATCGTGCTCGAACACGTCAAGACGCTCTCCTTCCACCAGGACCTGGGCGAGTCCGACGTGTTCTTCTGGTACACCACCACCGGCTGGATGATGTGGAACTACCTCGCCGGCGGCCTGCTCGTCGGAGCCACCGTGGTGCTGTACGACGGTTCGGCCGCGCACCCGGCGACGGACGCGCTCTGGCGGGTCGTGGCGGAGGAGAAGGTCACCTATTTCGGGACCGGAGCCCCCTACCTCGTCGCGTCCATGCGCGCGGGCGTCCGTCCCGAGGGGATCGAGGCGCTGCGCGGGATCGGCTCCACCGGATCGCCGCTGCCCCCCGAGGGATTCGGCTGGGTGTACGACGTGGCGCCGAACATCCAGCTCGGCTCGTTCTCCGGCGGGACCGACGTCTGTACCGGCTTCGTGGGCCCGGTGCCGCTGCTCCCGATCCGCGCCGGGGTGATCCCGTGCCGCTGCCTGGGTGCGCGGGTGGAGTCCTACGACCCCGCGGGCGCCGCCCGGATCGGCGAGGTGGGTGAGCTGGTGGTCACCCAGCCCATGCCCTCCATGCCGGTCATGTTCTGGAACGACCCGGACGGGACGCGCTACCGGGAAAGCTACTTCGAGGACTATCCGGGGATCTGGCGGCACGGCGACTGGATCAAGATCCTGCCCGACGGCGGCTGCGTCATCTACGGCCGGTCCGACTCCACCCTCAACCGGGGCGGCGTCCGCATGGGCACCAGCGAGTTCTACCGGGTGGTGGAGCGCTTCCCGGAGATCGCCGACAGCCTGGTGATCGACACCGGTCAGCTGGGCCAGGAGGGCCGCCTCCTGCTCTATGTGACCGTCGCCGAGGGCGCGGAGCTCACCGACGAGCTGATCATGCGCCTCCGCCGGACCCTGCGCACCGAACTCTCCCCCCGGCACGTCCCCGACCGCATCACCGCGGTGCCCGGCGTGCCCCGTACCCTCTCCGGCAAGAAACTGGAGGTTCCGGTCCGCAAGATCCTCCTCGGCGTCCCGATCGAGCGCGCCGCCAACCTGGACTCCATGGCCAACCCCGAAGTCCTCACCCACTTCCTCCCCGACGCCTGACTCCTTCTCAGGATCCTGTACGGCCTCAGCCGGGATCGACCTGCAAGCCTGCTCGACGTCTTCGTCGTGATCCGGGTGGGTCGATCCCGTCCTGTTTTCTGGGAGTCCCGAACTGGGAGAACATGCTGGACTACAGTTCAGTAGAACGTAGTCCAGTAATGAGGTGATCCCGTATGGTGATCAAGCCGGCGGAGATCTTCGACCGCCATGAAGAATGGGACGCGCTGGTCAGGTTCGCCACGGGGACTCAGTCCACAGTGGCGTTTGGGGTTGTCAGCGGACGTCGGCGCCAAGGGAAGACCTTTCTGCTCAAGGCGCTTACCGAGTCGCTGGGAGGCTTCTACTTCGAGGCCGGCGAGGGTACGGAGATCGAACTGCTCCGCCATTTCGGGATGGCCCTGGCACAGCACACGGGATCTCCGGTCGGCTACCCGTTCGCGGACTGGCGGGATGCCCTGATCTACTTCTTCTCATTGGCAAAGGACCGTCCGACGCCGCTGGTCATCGATGAGTTCCCCAACCTGATGAAAGCGAATTCCGCGGTCCCCTCGATCCTCAAGCAGGAGATCGATCTTCGAGGGGCCAGCCATCAGGGCAGCAGTTTGGCCCGGGTCCTCATTTGCGGATCTGCGATGTCGGTGATGGGAAAGCTGCTCGCCGGTCAGGCTCCGCTGCGTGGGCGTGCACGTCTGGAGTTGGTTGTGCAGTCGCTTGGCTACCGGGACGCCGCCGAGTTCTGGGGGGTCACCGATCCAAAGCTCGCAGCCATGCTTCACGCGGTGGTCGGCGGGACGCCGGCGTATCGGGACGAGTTCGCCGAAGGTGATCTGCCGAAATCTCCGGAGGACTTCGACGCCTGGATTGTTCGGACGGTCCTGAATCGCAGGACCGCTCTGTTCCGGGAAGCGAGATACCTCCTCTCCGAGGAGCCTGACATCCGGGATCCCGCCCTCTATAACTCCGTCCTCGCAGCGATCGCCAACGGGAACTGCACCTGGGGCGGTATCGCCGGATACATCGGCTACAAGTCATCGGACGTCGCCCATCCGCTCAATGTGCTTGAAGACTGCGGTCTGGTGCGGAAGGAACCGGACGCGTTTCGCTCCGGGAGATCGAACTATCGGATCGCCGAACCGCTGATCTCCTTCTACCAAGCGGTGATGCGTCCCGTCTGGGCGGAGCTAAGCCGGGGAGGCGCGGCCCGAGTCTGGGCGAGATCAAGACAGAGGTTTCTCACCAAGGCCATGGGGCCGCACTTCGAAGCGCTCTGTAGAGAATTCGTCGAGCTGTACGGCTATGACGCTTTCGACGCGGAGGAAGCCGGGATCGAGGTGGTCGCCGGGGGGACGGTGGCCGATCCGGCCAACAAGAGTCAGATTCAGATAGATGTCGCCGCGCTCAGTCCCGGCTATCCCGACGAGCCGCGTTCCGTGATCTCGCTGGGCGAGGCGAAGTGGGACAAGGTCATGGGGTTGCGGCATCTGGAGCGGTTGCGGCGGGCTCGGGATCTGCTTGCGGGCAAGGGGTATGTGACGGAGAAGACCGTACTGGCGTGCTATAGCGGGGCCGGGTTCGAGGCGGAGCTGGTGGCCGAGGCGAAGCGGGACGGGCGGGTGCTGCTCGTGGATTTGGACATCTTGTACGGGCTGCGCGAGGCCCGCGACACGGTGTCACGTTGACGCGGCCCGGCTTTTCGGGTGGTATCAGGTACGGCGGTGAGTTCGCACGGTCAATGGGGACCGTGGGAGGGGGGACCGCCGGAGGTGTGCTGTGGCGGCGCGAGCTGCCGTACCGGCCGAATTGGGTACCGGTACCGGGCGGGCGCGGGCTGTGTTCGCCGGTCGCGTAGGCGACGACGGCGATTTCGGGCTTGCCGGACCCGGTCGGAAGCTGGAGGAGCCCCCTCTGCGGGCTGGGCCCGCCGCTTACTCCAGGGTGAAGTTCATGTTGGCTCTCAGATGAATCCCGATGTCTGGAGCGAACATCGCATCACTATTGCCCAATGTAGTGGGAAATATGAACTTATTAGTGGGGTGAGGCCCCACGTCCCTCACGAAGGAGTGAGAGCGACATGCCGCTCGACGAGGCGAAGGATGATCTCCTCAGGAGGGCCGCCGAGATGTGTGCGCACACACCCGGCAGTCACCCGGGGGTGGAGGAGTCACTTGCCTATCTGAGGCTCTACTACCGGCATGTGGCGCCGGAGGACCTGCTCGACCGTGATCCGGTGAACGTCTTCGGACCGGCGACGGCCCAGCGTCAGCTCGCCGACATGCGTCCGCAGGGGCGGGCGCTCGTCCGCGCCTACACGCCGACGCTGGAGGAGCACGGCTGGGACCCGGGCCGTTCCGTGGTGCAGATCGTGACCGACGACATGCCGTTCCTGGTGGATTCCGTCACGATGGAGCTGGACCGGCTCGGTATCGGCACCCACCTGATCGTGCATCCGCTGATGCGGATCCGCCGGGACATGACCGGCCGCAACCTGCCGGAAGGCCAGGCCGCGGACGGCACCGGGCAGCTCTTTCCCGAATCCTGGATGTACATCGAGATCGACCGCCAGGCCGACGTCCCGGTGCTCCGGGAGATCGAGTCGAGTCTGCTCGCGGTGCTGGAGGACGTGCGGGACTCGGTCGAGGACTCCGACAAGATGCGCGCGATCGCCTTGGAGACGGCCGACGCGGCGGAGAAGTCCTCGATCCCGGTGAGCGAGGCCGAGCTGGAGGACGGCGTCGAGCTGCTGCGCTGGCTCGCGGACGGGAACTTCACCTTCCTCGGCTACCGCGAGTACCGCCTGGAACGGACCGACGAGGGGGACGGCCTCCGGGCGATCCCCGGGACCGGTCTCGGCATTCTTCGCGCCGACAAGATCGCCTCGGCGAGCTTCGCCGCCCTCCCCGCCGAGGTCCGGGCCAGGGCGCGCGAGAAGCGTCTCGTGATCATCTCCAAGGCGAACACGAAGGCGACCGTCCACCGCCCCGCGTACCTGGACTACATCGGGGTCAAGGTGTTCGACGAGGCCGGAGAGGTCGTGGGGGAGCGCCGGTTCCTCGGGCTCTTCAGCCACGGGGCGTACATCGAGTCGATTTCGCGGGTGCCGATCGTCCGCCGCAAGCTGCGGGAGGTGCTGGAGCACACCGGGCTGCCCCCGGAGAGCCACGACGGCAAGGACCTCATCGAGATCCTGGAGACCTTCCCCCGCGGGGAGCTCTTCCAGACCCCGGTGGACGAGCTCGTCCCGGTCGTCCTCGGTGTGCTGCGCCTCCGGGAGCGCAGGCAGGTCAAGCTCTTCCTGCGCCGGGACGACTACGGCCGGTACATCTCCTGCCTGATCTATCTGCCCCGGGACCGTTACACCACCAAGGTTCGGCTCCGCATCCAGGAGATCCTCACCCACGCGCTCGGCGGCGCCTCGGTGGACTACAGCGCCATGATCGGTGAGTCGGCGCTCGCCCGGCTGCACGTGGTCGTCCGCGGGGAGCGCGGGCAGGTCCTGCCGATCAACGTCCAGGTCGACGAGCTGGAGGCGAGGGTCGCCGCGGCCGTCCGCTCCTGGGAGGACGACCTCGTCGACGCGATCAACGAGCTCTGCTCGGAGGAGGAGGCGCCCACCCTGATCCGGCGGTACTCGGGTGCCTTCCCCGAGGGGTACAAGGCGGACTTCCCCGCGCGTACGGCGGTCGCGGACCTGCGGCGGCTTGAGCACCTGATCGACGCGGGGGCCAACCAGATCGGGATCAACCTCTACGAGCCCTACGACGCGCTCGAAGGCGAGCGGCGGCTCAAGATCTACCGGCTGAACCAGCCGATCTCCCTCTCCCACGTGCTCCCCATGCTGCATCACCTCGGGGTGGAGGTCGTCGACGAACGTCCGTACGAGGTGGACCGGGACAACGACCCGGCCACCAAGAACGCCTGGATCTACGACTTCGGCCTGCGGTACACCCCGACGGCCGCGGTGCCCAAGGAGAACCTGAAGGCGCTCTTCCAGGAGGCCTTCGCCGCGCTGTGGCGCGGTGACGCCGAGAGCGACGGCTTCAACGCGCTCGTGCTGGCGGCCGGGCTGACCTGGCGGCAGGCCGAGATCCTGCGGGCGTACGCCAAGTACCTCCGCCAGGCCGGTACGACCTTCAGCCAGGAGTACATCGAACGGGCGCTGCTGGGAAACCTGCGGCTCGCCAGGCTCATCGTCAGCCTGTTCGAGGCCCGGCACGCTCCGGCGCACGAGGCCGCCCGCGACGATCTCTCCGCGGCGCTCAACGAAGAGATCCTCGCGGCGCTCGACGAGGTCGCGTCGCTGGACGAGGACCGGATCCTGCGGGCCTATCTGGAGATGGTGAACGCCACGCTCCGCACCAACTACTTCCAGGCCAGGGGCGTGGGTGGCGCACCCCTGCCCAGAGCCGGTACGGGCAGGGCCAGGGACAGGGCCCGTACGGCCGCCGCGGCGCGGGGCCGGGTGGCCAGGACCGCCGAGTCGGGCAGGCTCGCCGACGAGGAGCGCAAGCCGTACATCTCCCTGAAGTTCAACTCCCATGCGATCAGCGTCCTCCCGCTGCCGCGGCCCAAGTTCGAGGTGTTTGTGTACTCGCCTCGGGTGGAGGGCGTGCACCTCAGGTTCGGCAAGGTGGCCCGGGGCGGTCTGCGGTGGTCGGACCGGATGGAGGACTTCCGGACCGAGATCCTCGGCCTGGTCAAAGCGCAGATGGTGAAAAACACCGTCATCGTGCCCACGGGATCCAAGGGTGGATTTGTCGTCAAACGTCCACCGGTGGGCGGCGGCCGGGAGGAGATGCTCGCCGAGGGCATCGCCTGCTACCGGCAGTTCATCTCCGGCCTGCTCGACATCACCGACAACCTGGTGGACAACCAGGTCGTCCCGCCGGCCGACGTGGTCCGGCACGACGGGGACGACAGCTACCTGGTGGTCGCGGCGGACAAGGGGACCGCGGCCTTCTCCGACATCGCCAACGAGGTGGCCAAGGAGTACGGGTACTGGCTCGGCGACGCCTTCGCCTCCGGCGGCTCCATCGGCTACGACCACAAGGCGATGGGCATCACCGCGCGGGGGGCCTGGGAGTCGGTCAAGTACCACTTCCAGTCGTTCGGGCACGACGTCCAGTCCATGGACACCACCGTGGTCGGCATCGGCGACATGTCCGGTGACGTGTTCGGCAACGGCATGCTGCTCTCCAAGCACATCAAGCTGATCGCCGCCTTCGACCATCGGCACGTCTTCGTCGACCCCGACCCCGACCCGGGGGTCAGCTGGACGGAGCGCCACCGGCTCTTCGAACTGCCCAGAAGCTCCTGGGCGGACTACGACCCGGCGCTGATCTCCCCCGGGGGCGGCGTCTGGTCCAAGGCGGCCAAGTCGATTCCGATCTCCCCCCAGGTGCGGCACGCGCTCGGCATCCAGGAGAACGTCACCGCGATGGCGCCGTTCGAGCTCATCCGGCACATTCTCCGCGCCCCCGTCGACCTGCTCTGGAACGGCGGAATCGGCACCTACGTCAAGGCGATCTCCGAGAGCAACGCCGAGGTGGGGGACAAAGCCAACGACGCGGTCCGGATCAACGGCTCGGAGCTGCGCTGCCAGGTGGTCGGCGAAGGCGGCAACCTCGGGCTGACCCAGCTCGGCCGGATCGAGTTCGCCCTTTCCGGCGGGCTGATCAACACCGACTTCATCGACAACTCGGCCGGCGTGGACACCTCCGACCACGAGGTGAACATCAAGATCCTGCTGGACCGGGTGGTCCGCGACGGCGAGATGACCGACAAGCAGCGCAACCAGCTCTTCCTCGACATGACCGACGAGGTGGCCACGCTGGTGCTCCGCGACAACCACGCGCAGAACGTCGTGCTCGCCGCGGCCCGGGCCCAGGCCCCGGACATGCTGCACATCCACGCGCGCTACCTGCGGCGGCTCGAACAGGCCGGGCTGCTCGACCGCGGGCTGGAGTTCCTCCCCTCCGACAAGCAGCTCGCCGAACGCCGGCAGGCCGGGCTCGGGCTGACCGCGCCCGAGTTCAGCATCCTGCTCGCCTACACCAAGCTCGGCGTCGACGCCGAGGTGCTCGCCTCGGACCTGCCCGACGACCCCTACCTCGCCTCGTGGCTGGTCCAGTACTTCCCCTCGGCGCTGCGGGACCGCCTCAGGCCGTACATGGACTCCCACCCGCTGCGGCGGGAGATCATCGCCACCTGCGTCGTCAACGACATGGTGAACAGCAGCGGCACCACGTTCGCCTTCCGGTTCGGTGAGGAGACCGGGGCGTCCACCCCCGACGTCGTCCGGGCCTACCTGGTCTCCCGGGACGTGTTCGACATGCCGGCCATCTGGCGGGCGATCGAGGCGCTGGACACCAAGGTCGACACCGCGACCCAGCTCGCGATGCTCCTGGAAGGCCGCAAACTCACCGAACGGGGCGCACGCTGGCTGCTGGGCAACCGCCGTCCGCCGCTCGACCTCGCCTCCACGGTGTCGTTCTTCGTCAAGGGCTGCAACGGCTTGATCCCCAACCTGCCCAAGTTCCTGGCCGGCCGGGATCTGGCCACCTACGAGGACCGGCGGGACGGCTTCGTCGCCCGGGGCGTGCCGCGGGAGCTCGCCGAGCGGGTCGCCGCGATGGTGCCCGCGTACTCCACCTTCGACCTGGTGAGCATCTCCTCCTCCTCGGGACGCGCGGTGGAGGAGGTCGCCGAGGTCTACTTCGACCTCGCCGACCGGCTGCAGCTCTCCAGGCTCAGGGAGCGGGTCATCGCGCTGCCCCGGGACAGCCGGTGGAACTCGATGGCGCGGGCGGCGCTGCGGGACGACCTCTACGCCGCGCACGCCTCCCTGACCAGGGACGTCCTGGTCGCGGGAACGTCGGGGCTCTCCCCCGAGGAGCGGCTTGAGGCGTGGACCGAGGCGAACACCGCCGCGGTGACCAGGGCCCGGCAGACGCTGTCGGAGATCTGGGAGAGCGACCACTTCGACATCGCCACCCTCTCGGTCGCACTGCGCGCGATCCGTACCCTCGTCGCGACCAGCAACCTGCCGCACGGCGCGAGCTGACGAGGCGGGCTCGGGCCGGGCTCCCGCCTCCGGGCGGGGGACCGGCCTACTTGCCGGAGGTCCGGGTGACCGCCCCGTCGTAGCCGATCACCCGGACGGGCCCGCCGCCCTTGGCGGGCACCTCGGCGACGTAGTTGTGGATCTCCTCCACCACCAGGCGGGTCCGGTAGACCGGGTCGACGGTGACCGGGAGCGCGTTCGGCGGCACGTCGATCCGGACGACGTTGTACGTCTGCGCCTCCCACTTGGTCGTGCGGTTGAGCGCGTACAGGACCAGCGCGCCGCCCCCCTCCGTGCGCAGCGCGAAGATCGGGTAGTTGGCCGCCCCGAAGATCGAGTCGTAGTGCATCCCGGCCCGCTGGTAGCGCTGCTCGTCCCGCTGGATGTCGGCGTGGTACCGGGTGGTGTGGTGGCCGGGGGCCACCAGGTCGGCCGCCGCGCCCGAGGAGCCCTCCTCCGCCAGCGTCGCGTGCAGCGGCCCGACCAGCCGGGGGCTGACCGCCAGGCTCTCGTCGAAGGTCGCCAGGGGGACGGCGTACCCCTCCGCGTCCAGGGCGGCCTTCGGCAGGGTGACACCGCGGTCCAGGACGGAGTGCACGGCCACCCGCCACCTGCCGTCCTCCCGGAGCTCCAGGTCCTTCTCGACCCGCATGAAGACCAGGAGCACGGTCTCGCGGGCCTGCCCGGAGCGGCGCTCGGCGACGGCCGCGAACCAGTGGGGGAAGCGGTCCAGCCGCGGCACCAGCAGGGTGGGCTCACCCCACTCGTACCTCGCCGGCCGCTCACCCTTGACGAGCGACTGCTCGAACTGGGCCATCACGATCCTGGTCCGGCCGTCCCGGGAGAGGTCCTGCGCGAGCCGTACGTCGCCCGACCCCCGGGCCACCGCGTCGGTGGCCACATAGGTGCGAAACGCCCTGGCCGCCTCGTCCAGGGTCACCTTGGGGGGGACACGGACCGGTGCCGAGGCCGCCACCGGCCGTACCGGCTCGGCGTCGCCGGTGCACGCCGTGGCCGTGACCATGACGAGCGCGACGGCGGCGATCCTGCGCAAAGCCCTCCCCCTTCCGCCTACCCTGCGGAGCTTGCACACACCTTGTCCGATGCATGGTAACCGTGGCTGAGAAGAGTCGCGTACCCTTGTGAGACGTGGCAGCCATCGATCCTTCAGAAGAAATCGCCGAGCTTACAGCGACCATGAACGGCATCGCTTCAGTGCTCGATCTGGACGCTATGCGCAAGGACATCGCGAACCTCGGTGAGCAGGCGGCGGCCCCGGATCTGTGGGACGACCAGGCCCGCGCGCAGAAGGTCACAAGCAAGCTCTCCGCGCTCCAGTCCGAGCTGGACCGGGTCGAGGGGCTGCTCCGGCGGCTGGAAGACGTGTCGGTGCTGTACGAGCTCGCCGCCGAGGAGGAGGACGACGGGACCCGCCAGGAGGCCGACCGGGAGCTGGACTCGCTCCGCCGGGACGTCGGCTCCATGGAGGTCCGCACGCTGCTCTCCGGCGAGTACGACGCCCGCGAGGCGCTCGTCACGATCAACTCCCAGGCCGGCGGGGTGGACGCCGCGGACTGGGCGCAGATGCTGCTCCGGATGTACCTGCGCTGGGCCGAGCGGCGCGGCTACGCCACCGAGGTGTACGACACCTCCTACGCGGAGGAGGCGGGCATCAAGTCGGCGACCTTCACCGTGAAGGCGCCCTACGCGTACGGCACCCTGCGGGGCGAGCACGGCACGCATCGGCTGGTGCGGATCAGCCCGTTCGACAACCAGGGCAGACGGCAGACCTCGTTCGCGGGTGTGGACGTCGTCCCGGTCGTGGAGCAGGCCGACCACATCGAGATCGCCGACGATGACATCAGGGTCGACGTCTACCGGGCGTCCGGTCCGGGCGGACAGGGGGTCAACACCACGGACTCGGCGGTCCGGATCACCCACCTGGCGTCGAACATCGTGGTCTCCTGCCAGAACGAGCGGTCGCAGCTGCAGAACAAGGCCACGGCGATGGCCGTCCTCCAGGCCAAGCTGCTGGAGCGCAAGCGCCAGGAGGAGGCTCAGGCGATGTCTGAGCTGCGTGGTGAGGCCACCAGCTCATGGGGCACGCAGATTCGAAACTACGTTCTGCATCCGTACCAGATCGTGAAAGACCTGCGCACGTCCGTCGAGGCGGGCAACCCCAGCGCCGTCCTCGACGGCGACATCGACGCCTTCATCGAGGCGGAGATCCGCTGGGCCCGCAAGCGGGAGACGGATCAGAACTGAGCGTGCATCGCCAGGGCGAACATCAGCAGTAGCAGCAGTGCCGCGGCGAGGAGCAGCGGGGACAGGCCGGCGAGACCCCCGCTGTGGTGCATTCGGTCCCGGATTGCCCGGCACTGCGGGCACCGGCCCTCCTCGACTGGTCCCGCGCACCGCGCACAGACCAGGTGGTCGCAACTCATGTCATCCTCATCTCAACCCGTAAAACGATCGGCCGAATCGTTTTGTTTCCGTTATGGACGTTCCATGTCAGTGTTACCCCTAGACTGTCCCGCAGCCAACCGCAACGTCGAGGTAACGACAAGATCGGTCAGCCCGGTCGCTCGTGACAGGAGCCAGAGAATGCCCCCGTCGCCGTTCCAGCCCCTAGACTGGCATGCCGTGAGGCTCCCGTGATCCATCTAGACAACGTCACCAAGGTTTATCCGAACCAGAACCGGCCCGCCCTCGACCATGTCAGCGTCGATGTGGACAAGGGCGAGTTCGTCTTCCTGGTCGGACCCTCCGGGTCGGGGAAGTCCACCTTTCTTCGGTTGATCCTGAAGGAGGAGCGGCCGAACAGCGGTCAGATCCACGTCGCCGGCAAGGATCTCGCGCGTCTCTCCAACTTCAAGATCCCTCACCTGCGTCGGCGGATCGGCTGCGTCTTCCAGGACTTCCGGCTGCTGCCCAACAAGAACGTGTACGAGAACGTGGCGTTCGCGCTGGAAGTGATCGGCAAGCCGCGGAAGTTCATTCGCAAGGTCGTTCCCGAGGTCGTCGAGCTGGTCGGGCTGGACGGCAAGGCGTTCCGCATGCCGGACGAACTCTCCGGTGGTGAGCAGCAGCGGGTCGCGATGGCCCGCGCGTTCGTCAACCGCCCGATGATCCTGCTGGCGGACGAGCCGACCGGAAACATCGACCCCGCGACCAGCATCGGCATCATGAAGGTGCTTGATCGCATCAACCGGACCGGCACCACCGTCGTCATGGCGACTCACGACGCGGCCATCGTCGACTCCATGCGCAAGCGTGTGGTGGAGTTGGAGGACGGCAAGATCGTTCGCGACCAGAGCCGCGGCGTCTACGGCCAGGCATACTGATCGTTTAGGGAGACAGCCACTGCCATGCGGGCAAACTTCATCTTTTCTGAGGTCTGGATCGGCCTTCGCCGTAACCTCACGATGACCATCGCCGTCATCGTCACGGTCGCCATCGGGATGGCGATGTTCGGTGTCGGCCTGATGATCAACACCCAGGTCTCGGCGATGAAGGGCTTCTGGGACGACAAGGTCTCGATCTCGGTCTACCTCTGTTCGAAGAACAGCGCCTTCGAGAACTGCCGGGAGAGCGGTGCGATCACGCAGGCGCAGAAGGACGAGATCAGGAACGAGCTCCAGAGCCTCCCCCAGGTGGCGGGGATCGAGTACGAGGACCAGAAGCAGGCCTTCGAGAAGTTCAAGAACGAGCAGGCCGGGAACATTCTCGCCACGGTGACCAAGGCGGAGGACCTGCCCGAGTCCTTCCGGGTCAGGCTCAAGGACTCCTCGCAGTACGCCGCGGTCGTCGGCCTCGTGAAAGGCCGCCCCGGCGTCGCCAACGTGATCAACCAGAAGGACATCCTGGAGCGCTTCTACGGCCTGCTGGAGACCTTCCTGTGGATCTCGGTCGTGCTCGCCAGCGTCCTGGTGTTCGCCGCGATCCTGCTCATCGCCAACACGATGCGGCTCGCCGCCTACAACCGGCGCCGGGAAACCGGGATCATGCGTCTGGTCGGGGCGTCCAACCTCTACATCCAGATGCCCTTCCTGCTGGAGGGGATGATCGCCGGACTGATCGGCGGTCTCATCTCGGCGTCCATGCTGATCATGGCGAAGGTGTTCGTCTTCGACCGGGTCCACGACTACATCGCGCTCACCGCCCGGCTCACCTGGGCCGACGTCATCCAGGTGGTCGTCGTGGCGCTCGTCGCCGGTGTGATCATCTGTGCCGTCGCCGCGTTCATGACGCTCCGCAGGTACCTGCGCGTCTGAGATCCGGCCGCCTTGGCCGACAAGCCAAGGCCGCCGTCTCGTGGCGGTAATCTCGTACCCACCGGACCGACCATCGAGCGAAGGCTGAACCGTGTCACGTGAGAAGGGGCGCAAACTCATCGCCCAGAACAAGCGCGCCCGCCACGATTACCACGTGGACGCCACTTACGAGGCGGGGCTTGTTCTCACGGGTACCGAGGTCAAGTCCCTGCGGGCCGGCCGGGCCTCGCTCATCGACGGTTACGCCCAGATCCGGGACGGGGAGGTGTGGCTGATGAACATCCACATCCCCGAGTACACCCAGGGCACCTGGACCAACCACGAACCCCGCCGGCCCCGCAAGATGCTCCTCCACCGCCTGGAGATCGACCGGCTGATCAGCAAGATCCAGGAGCAGGGTCTCACCCTCGTCCCGCTCGCCCTGTACTTCAAGGACGGCCGGGCCAAGGTGGAGATCGGCCTGGCCAGGGGAAAGAAGACCTACGACAAGCGCCACGACCTCGCGGCCCGCCAGGCCAAGAGGGACGTGGAGCGGGCCCTTCGGGGGCGGGGGGACTAGATGGTACGGGCTTCGCGCCGGGGCTCACCGGCGCCCCGGCGGCGACGTCTCCTCGCCGCGACCCTCGCCTGCACGGTCACCGGCACGACGCTCACCGGCTGCTTCGCCGAACCCTCACCGCAGGACGCGGTCAAGCAGTTCCTGGTGGGCTGGCAGAACGGCGCGTACGACGAAGCCGCGCGCCGGACCGACGCCGACCCCAAAGTGGTCGCCAAAGCCCTGGAACAGGCGAGCTTCCAGCTGGACGTGGCCTCGTTCCGGTTCTCCCTGCTCTCCCTGAACTTCGACGGCGAGAACGCCGAAGCCCGGTTCGAATCCCGGGTCGACCTCGGTGAGAACGGACCACCCTGGACCTACCAGGGCAAACTGCCGCTCCGGCTCATCGACGGGGCCTGGAAGGTGCGCTGGAGCCCGGAGATCATCCACCCGCAGCTGAAGCCGGGGCAGCGGCTCGCCGTGATCGAGACACCCGCGTACCGGCAAGCCGTCGAAGACCGTACCGGCAAGTCGTTGCAGGAGAACGCCACGATCTACGTGGCCGGGGTGTATCCGGCCAAGCTCAAGAATCCCGCGACCACGGCGACGCAGCTCGCCAAAGTGACCGGCTTCGCCCAGGATCGGCTGCTCGGCAAGATCAGATCGGCTCCGCCGAACGACTTCGTGGCGCTGGCGACGTTCGACCGCGCCCGCTACGGCAAACTCAGCTCCGGGCTCGGCTCCATCCCCGGCCTGACGATCGCGGAAGACAGGGCGCCGGTCGCCCCCACCCACCCCGTCCACATCGTCGGCACCGTCGGCGCGGTCACCCCCCAGCAGCTCGGCGGCCCGCACCAGGCGGGCGACACCGTGGGCAAGACCGGGCTGCAGCGACGGTACGAAGACCGGCTCGCCGGATCCACCAGCGTCAAAGTCGTCACCCTCGACGGGCAGGGCCGGGAAGTGGCGACCCTCGCCTCCTGGGAGGCGAAGAAGAACGCCCCGGTCAAAACCACCATCGACAGCGCGGTGGAGGCCGCGGCCCAGCAGTCGATCCTCGGCCAGTTCCCCACCGCCTTGGTCGCCGTGGAGGCGTCCACCGGGAGAATCCTTGCCATCGGGTCCAACGGGGACCTCCACCAGGAGCGCGACGTGCTCGCCGGCCGCTACCCCCCGGGCACCGCCTTCTCGATCATCACGATGGAGGCCCTGCTCAAAGCGGGGGTGAAGCTCAACCAGCCCATCCCCTGCCCGCCGAATCGAACCGTCGGCGGTGAGCGGTTCAGCTACACCGGTCCGGTCAACGGCACCACCCCGACCCTGCGGGACAACTTCCGCCTCGGCTGCGGTACGGCGTTCGCCGGTCTGTCCCGGCGGGTCTCCGGCGCCGCGCTCAACCAGGCCGCGGCGAAATTCGGGATGGCCACCGACTGGAACCTCCCCCTCAAATCGTTCTCCGGAGCGCTGCCCGCCGCGAACGGCGAAGCCGCCGAAGCCGGGATCATGACCGGGCAGACCGTCCGGGTCAGCCCACTCGCCATGGCGCTCGTCGCCGGAGCCGTCGCAACCGGTCGCTGGCGTCCGCCCCAGCTCGTCACCCAGCCCGCACCCGACGGACCCAAAGCCAACGAGATCCCCCTCGACCCGGTGGCCACCCGCGCACTGCAGGTCATGATGGGGGCCACCATGCCCGGACCGGCCGCCGGAATCACCTCCAGCGTGACCTACACCGAACGGGGCGAACGGGCGAAACAGCTCTCCTGGTTCGTCGGCTGGCAAGGCGACATCGCGATCTCCGTCCTCGTCGGCACCGGGCCGAGCAGCGCCGCGCAGGCCATCGCGAACCGGTTCTTCACCGCCGTGGAAAATTCTCCCTCCGCCGAGCAACCATAGACCCCGAAAACGGCGTCTTCCCCAATGACTGAGTACCGCTCGGGGGGTTGCGGGCTCAGTCACCGTGATGGTTCCAGGGCTTCATCTCGGGGGAAGCCCTGCCGTCCAGACCGGCCCGACCCTGCCGGTCGGCTCCCGGGGAGATGCGCGCAAGGCCGTCTCCCCGGGAGTTTCGCCACCCGGTACGGCCTACGGCGTTCACCACAGCCCTTTCTGGACTCCGGCTACTCGGTCCGGCACCGGCGTCGCCACGTGATCGTTGTGCTGTCCGCACCTCACAGAGCGCACAGAGCACAGGGATCACCCGGACGTTGTGTCGGCCAAGCCTGGGAACGCCACCAAGACCAGCCTGGGGCAAGCTCCGCATCCGGAATCGGATGATCATTGCGCTGTCGGCACCCTTGGGGCTGCGCGCAGCGCAATGATCACTGGGGCACTGTACGGGCTGCGGCCGTACGGGCCGGGGCCCGTCAGGTTCGGCCCGGCGCGGTCCGTACCTTCGACGCCGCATGATCGTTATGCTGTCCGCACCGCACAGGGTGCACACACCGCAATGATCACCTGGGCGCCGTGCGGCCGCAGCGGTCTGGGCCGGGTGAGGTCGCAGGAGTCCGGTTCCGGATCACGTCGGGGACATCCCGGCCGCTCCATCACCCGTCAGCCAGGCCCCACCTGCCACTCCAGCCAAAGGCACCCGCCCGGCCTGCCACACCACCGGCCCCGCATCGTCAGGAATGATCGGTAGGCGGAAGCGGTTATACTGAGCGAGCTAAACAACTGAACAGGGGGGTGATCGGTTTCGACTTTGGTATGTCGAGGCATGGGGAAGCGGGTCGAGGGCTGCGATGGCGACCTCGTAAATCCGCGATCGTAAACAATAAGTGCCAATGAAACGCGCACTCCGGTCAGCCAGGCTCGCCTGGCTCTCGCTGCCTAAGCGAGAGAATTGACCTGTTAGCCCGGGAGCGCCTCCGGCCCGGGGTCTAGCATCGCTAGGAGGCTCAACCGTTCAGCCCGGTCACGGGGGTGAAGGGGAAACCAAACAGTGACTGAGCCCGTCGGCGACTCGCCTGCGTGATCGCCGGGGCTGAGAAAAACACAGCAGGCTGCACCCGGAGAAGCCCTGTCTTGGTACCGAAGGACGCGGGTTCGATTCCCGCCACCTCCACTTACTGTGCTCATAGCCCCGTTTCGGGGGCTATTTCGCTATCTCCTTGTATTTTTCCAGGGGATGACCCCTGGAACCCCACTTGTGGAGGCTTCGCCTCCACGCTCCGCCCCCGAGCTTTGGGGCTTCGCCCCTTGCCCCCTGTGGGTGGGCTTGGTTGTCTGCTGTTTGGGGCTTTGCCCCTTGCCCCCCTTTGGGGGGTTGTTGGGGTGGGGTGGTTGGGGGGCTTGCGCTTCGTGATGGGGTCAGGGGGTTTGGTGCTTCCTTTGGCGGGACGCAAGTTCGCGTTTCTCGCCGCTCTTGAAACCCTCGCGGAGGGCGGCGAAGTGATCGACCCGCACGTCGTACGCCGACTCCTGGGACGGCGCGACCGCATCGAGCAGCTCACGCCCCGCGAAACCGAAGTGCTGGCACTCACGGCCGAAGGCCGGACGAACATCGCGACCGCCGCGGAACTCGTCATCAGCGACGCCGCAGTGGCCAAGCACATCAACCGCGTGTTCGCGCAGCCGGCCTGAGCGACAACGACCTAGTACACAAGCGGCGTGCAGGCCGTCCTGACCTACCTCCGCCGATGACGGCGAGCCTTTGCCTGAGTCACTTGTTCCTCCCGAGCTATGGGTGGAACGGTTTGCCGACGCAGCTCAGCCGTGTCTGGGACAGGCTGGCCGACATGGCGGAATCCTCTCCTTGGCTCACACGGATAAGTTTAGGATATCCTTAAGTATCGGCGACAAAGGAGTCGCAGTGGACGAGTGGGAGATCTTCTTTACCGATGAGGTTGGGGAGTTCCTGGAGGAGCTATACGAGATCGATCGGCAGACGCACAAGCTCGTGAACCAGGCGATTCTGGTGCTGGAGCGCAACGGTCCGTCTGAGGGTCGCCCGCTGGTGGACACCGTCGCCGGTTCGAAGATCCCGAATTTGAAGGAGTTGCGTCCCGGATCGATCGGGCGTAGCGAGATCCGGATTCTGTTTGTCTTCGATCCGTGGCGCGCTGCGATCCTGCTGGTTGCCGGGGACAAGGCCGGTAACTGGGAACGGTGGTATCGCGAGGCGATACCACGAGCCGAGCGGCTTTATGAGTTCTACCTGGTAGATCGGCAAAAGGAGATGGATAGATGAGCAGCTATCGCAGGTGGCGCGACAGCGGGCATCTGGAGCGCGCGGTGGAGACCGCGGGGGGCGCCGAGGAGTTCGAAGACGAGGTTCGTCAGCTGCGTGAAGAGGCTCAGGGCTGGCGGCTGGCCGAGATGCGGCAGCGTCGAGGGCTCACCCAGGCACAGGTTGCTGATCGCATGAACGTATCTGTCGCTCGTATCTCCCAGATCGAGAAGGGCGATGTATCCACGCGTGAGGTACTGGACCGCTATGTCGCCGCGCTGGGGGGCACCCTCAAACTTGTCGCCGATTTCGGAGACGAGCAGCTCAAAGTCAGCTGACACAGTCTGCAAGGCGACTGTGAGGTGGTTGCGGTGTCGGCGAAGCCCGGTCAGGTTCAAAGCTCCATCGCCGGGCTTGAGGCTTCACCGTATCGAGCGACTCACGTTACGCGAAACCAACGTGCTCGCACACGGCGATCGCCGCAGTGGCCAAGCACATCAACCGCGTGTTCGCGCAGCCGGCCTGAGCGACAACGACCTTGTACACAAGCGGCGTGCAGGCCGTCCTGACCTACCTCCGCCGATGACGGCGCAGCCGTTCGCTTGGTCAAACATGCCCAATGACCCGCAGAGCGCAACCCTCCGACCAGGCCGACGGGTTCAGACTCGGCTGCGCCACAGGTCACCGTCCACGCCGTCGTTGCCCAAGCGCTAGGCGGGGGGCTCATCCAGGGTTGCCGATGAGGTCCTCGACGTCGTACAGGTCTGTGGTCCTGCTGCGCAGCAGCGCCACAAGCGAGTGCAACTCCCCGGCGTCCATCGGTCATCTATATCCCCGACCACGCCGAAGCGAGCTCACGGCCGTGTTCGGGTGCACCGCGGGTGCATGTCGATTGGGCGGTCGGCGTGGATATGGAGCGAGTGTTCGTGGGCTGAGATCGGCGCCGTGTTTGCGGGACAAGGCATGGAGGTCGCCTGCTGGGGGCGGTGCTCGGCCGATGTCCAGTCGGCCTTGAGCTGGTCAACGCGGGAAACGTCTGTCTGCGGGTTGTGCAGGGGTGCGGTTTTCCGCCGGGTGCGCCAGGCCATTGGGCCGGAATCGGAAGGTTTCTTGCCGGTGGGTGGGGGTGTGGCGGGGAATGGAACGATGCAGGCTGGGAGAGGGCTGGGAATCAGGTCAAGCGGTATTTACTGATAGGAAACTTTCCTTTAAATTTAGGCCACCCCCCAGCAAAAGGAGTACGACATGCGAAGAACGATCACCCTGCTGGCGGCGGGGATACTCGCCGTCGGCGCCACGGTGTTCATCGCTTCGCCGGCCCAGGCACACGGTTACATCTCGTCTCCGCCCAGTCGGCAGGCGATGTGCGCCCAGGGTCGCGTCGCCAACTGCGGCCCGATCATCTACGAACCCCAGAGTGTGGAAGGGCCGAAGGGCCAGCGGAACTGTCACGGTGGCCTCTCCCAGTTCGCTCAGCTGAACGACGACAGCAGGGCGTGGCCCGCCACGAGCGTCGGGAACTCGGTCAGCTTCAACTGGCGGCTGACCGCTCGCCACGCCACCAGCACGTGGGAGTACTACGTCGGCGGAAGCCGAATCGCGGTGTTCGACGACGGCGGACGTCAGCCGAACGCCACGGTCACGCACAACGTCAGCCTGGGCGGTAGAAGCGGCCGGATCAAGCTTCTCGCGATCTGGAACATCGCCGACACCCCCATGGCCTTCTACTCGTGCGTTGACCTCCAGGTCGGCGGCGGGAACCCCGACCCGGACCCGACTCCCACCTCATCTCCCACCAATCCGCCCAACCCCGGTGGTACCTGGGCGGCGGGAACCGCGTACTCCATCGGTTCCCAAGTCACCTACGGCGGCCTCACCTACCGGTGCGTCATGGCGCACACCGCGCTGACCGGTTGGGAGCCGCCCAACGTTCCGGCTCTCTGGCAGAGAGCCTGATAATCCGGCGGACCCACCGTTCCTTGGACGTGGGTCCGCCGTCCACGCGGCCGGGTTCGGCGAGTGGGGCGACGCCATGGGTGAGGGATGGAGTTCGCTGAGTCCCACTCGATGAAAAACCGGCTGCTCAGGGGTGCCTTCGGACACCCCTGTCTGTTTTCCCAACCCGTCCTCCACGTGGCGTGGCCGGACGGGCGGCATGCGGGCCTCTCCCCCTGATCTCTGACAACCCCCCAGATCAAGGAGCCAGATGTGGTGAAAGCTGTCCTTCGAGCTGTGCTCGGCAGCGTTCTCGTCCTCATCTCGTCCATGACGTTGCTCGCCGCTCCGGCGAAAGCGGCGTCGCTCGTTCAGGTGACCGACTTCGGCCCGAATCCCAGCAACCTTGAGATGCATGTGTACGTGCCGGACACGGTGACGGCCAAGCCGGCGGTCGTCATGTTCCTGCACTACTGCACCGGTTCCGGGCCGACGCTTTTCGCGGGCACCGAACTCGCCTCGTATGCCGACCGCCACGGTTTCGTCGCCATCTATCCCTCGGCCACCAGGACGGGGAACTGTTTCGACTCCTCCTCGCCGGAGTCGCTGCGCCGGGGTGGCGGCAGTGACCCGGTGGGTCTTGCATCCATGATCGACTACGCCAAGCGGACCTACGACGCCGACCCGAACCGGATCTTCGCCGTCGGGTCCTCGTCCGGCTCGATGATGGTGAACGTCCTGCTCGCCAACTACCCGGACGTCTTCAAGGCCGGGGCGTCGTTCATGGGTGTCCCGTTCGGCTGCTTCGCCAGCCCGTGGGGGTGGAACGTCGAGTGCGCCACCGGGCAGTCGATCAAGACCGCCCAGGAGTGGGGTGACCTGGTGCGGGCGTCGTACCCGGGCTACCGTGGCCCCCGGCCGCGGATGCAGATCTGGCACGGCACCGAGGACGGCGCGGTCCACCACAACAACCTGCAGGAGCAGGTGAAGCAGTGGACCGACGTGCACCGGCTGAGCCAGACCCCCGCCTACTCCGACCAGCCGCAGCCGAACTGGAACCGGACGCGGTACGGCGGTTCCAAGGCGAACGCCAAGGTCGAGGCGATCAGCCTTCAGGGTGTGGCCCACAGCCTTCCGCACTGGGGCATGATGCCGAGTGTCCTTGAGTTCTTCGGGTTGAGCGTCCCCTGCCGGGTCACCTACCGGACGAACGCGTGGAACACCGGCCTGGTCGCGGACATCACCGTCACCAACACCGGGAGTTTCGGGATCAACGGCTGGAAACTCGCGTTCACCCTGCCGAACGGCCAGAGCATCGGCAACGGCTGGAACGCCGACTACACCGGGACCAGCGGCCAGGTGACCGCGGCGAACAAGGCCTACAACGGGACGATCGCGCCGAACACGTCCCGTCGGATCGGCTTCCTCGCCACCCACACCGGGGATTCCGGACGGCCGGCGGGCTTCACGCTCAACGGGACCGCCTGCGTGGTCGACTGAGCGTCGCCGTGACGTCGGCGGGGTCGTGTTCTCGCGGCCCCGCCGACCGGTGGTCTTCCTCCGGTGCCGCCGGACGTCGGCCGGTACGGCCTGCGGCGGCACCGGCTCCGAGCCGTACCGGTGTCCTCGGCCGCGCGGTTGTACCGAGAAGCGGGCCCGTACCGGAAGACGTGAACCGTCAGCCGCGCTTTCGGTCGATCGTCCGTTCGACGACCCACTTGGCGGCTTCCCCCGCCACCTCTCCCACGGTCTCCCCCAGCGTGGGGTGGCCGACGGACGATCCCGCGGCCTTGCAGGCCGCCTTCACCGTGGCCTTGGTGACCTTGCCCGCGACGCGGGCGGTCAAGCTCGGCTCATTCTTGGCCATGGACCCCCCTCCTGAATCCGATCGCCGGTTCAGCGGCCGTCGACGATGTCCTCGACGAGCCTTTTGGCCCCTTCGCCCGCCAGTTCACCGGCGAGCGCCCCGGCGTACGGGTGGCCGATGGCCGTCCCGCCGGCCGTGTAGGCGAATTTGACGGTGACCTTGGCGACGGTGCCGAGCAGCTCGGCGGCCTCGCTCCGTTCGTTCTGGGCCATGGGACCCTCCGTTCCCTGGTCACGCGGATCTCCCGATGGAGACGCTGTGTTCAGCAGAACAGCAACAAAGGCCGCCGACTCTCTCAAAAGATGTGGTTCGCCAAGGTCATCCGCAGGGATCGGGGTCAGGTGCCGGGCAGCTGGCCGAGCGTCACGTTGAGGATGGCCTCGGTTCCATCGGTGTGCACGACCTCGACCTTGGCCTGTTCCCCCGGCTTCAGGCCGGCGAGGACCTCGGAGAGGATCACCGTGGTGGGGGTCGCCGTCCCGTTGACCGACACGATCAGGTCGCCGGGCTTGATGCCGGCCTTGGCCGAACCGCTCTTCGGGTCGACCCGGACGACGCCGACGCCGATCGGCTCCCCGTCGGGCCCGATCACCGTACGGACGCCGACGCCGAGGGCGGCTCTGCGGGTGTTCGTCACCTTGCCGGTCTTCACGATCTGATTGGCGATGTCCGTGGCGACGTTGCTGGGGATGGCGAAGCCGATCCCGGGGGCGGGGCTCCCGCCGAGCGCGGGGTCGACGGCGGCGAGCGTGGGTATCCCGATGACCTCGCCGGTCAGGTTGACGAGGGCGCCGCCGCTGTTGCCCGGGTTGATCGCGGCCGAGGTCTGGATGGCGTCGCCGATGGTCGCCCCGGGTGAGTTGGGGCCCTGCGGTTCGGTGATGGTACGGCCGAGGGCGGAGATGATGCCTTCGGTCACGCTTCCGACCAGCCCCAGCGGGTTCCCCATGGCGAGCACCATCTGGCCGACCCTGACCCTGCTGGAGTCCCCGAAGCGCGCGGGTCTGAGACCTTCGACGTTCTCGACGCGGATCACGGCGAGGTCCCCGGCGGGGAAGGCGGCGACGAGTCGGCCCCTGCGGGGTTTGCCGCCGGTGGCGAGGGTCACCTCGAACTGGGTCGCCTTGCCGACCACATGCGCGTTGGTGACGACGTTGCCCGCGGTGTCCAGGACGACCCCGGACCCGACGTTGCCCCCGGTGGTGATCTGCACGATCGAGGGGAGGACACGGGCTATCGCCTGCTCGTACCGGGTCTCCACCACGGTGTCGGCGGTCCCGGACGCCTGTGGCGCGGAGGTCGGCGCGGACGGGGTCTCCCGGGTGCCGAATATCGTGGGGTTTCCGCACCCCAGGAGGGCGCCGAGCATTGCGGTCACCATGATCGGTGGAAGCTTTCGCATATTTTCTACATTTCAGGGAGCCGGGGGAGCACGCCTTGTTCCACGCCGGAACCGGGGAGAAACTTTGCCCGTGGCCGAAGCGTGATGCGTTCACCGGTCACGGGAACCCGACCTGTCGTAGCCTTCGCCCATGCCGGATTGGGCGGGGCGCCCTGACAAATCAGGGCACAACCAGAGTCAGTGGTCCGACGGAGCCGCGCTGCCGCCCCGCCGACCCCGTCGGCCGGTGCCACCCGATGTGAAGGTGGCCCCGCTGCACGAGCCGGTCCGCCCCGCGGCGGATCCGCCGCCCGCCGCCCCGGAGCGGCGCTCGCTCGGGGACCGGCTGAGCGACATCCCGGTGCGGATCGCCTACACGGTCGCCGCGGCCTTCCTCGCCGTCGTGCTGATCGTGGTCGCCTTCCTGGTGCTCGTCGGCTTCGGCGACGCCGATCCGTCGCCGTCGCGCGTCCGCCAGCTCGGGGTGGACGACGGGGCCGCTCCGGCCGCGACCCTCTCGCCGACGGCGCCGGCGGCCTCGCCGAGCCCGTCGGCCGTGCTCATCCCGCCGCCTCCGGCGCTGAAGCGGCTGCCCGTGCTCAAGGGGACGGGGACCCAGGTCATCGCCCCGGTGGTCGACGACGTCTCCGGGATCACCTACGGCAGGCTCGCGCGGCCGTGGCGGATGAGCCGGAAGGCGACGCAGGTGCTGACCGAGGAGGACGCGGCGGGTGTCCCGCCGCAGGCGCTGGTGAGGTCGAGACCGCTCCCTGCCTCACTCGGCGGCCTGCTCACCACCCCCGCCGCCTACCGGGCGGCCGCGGCGCGCGCGGTCCGGTGGACGCTGCGGTCCTACCCCGAGGGCGCCGCGGTGACCTGGCGCGGCTCGCAGCCGGTGGCCGCCACCGGCAGGAACGGGTGGACCCTGCTGTACGAGGTCGGATACTTCGTGGCGGGTGTCCGGCACTCCTCGCTCGCGGCGGTGGTGGTCGTGGAGACCGACCGGGAGCGACCCGCGCTGCTCACGGTCACGGTCCCGGACGGCGAGCGCGAGCTCTGGCCCGACGTCCTCACCCTGATCGGGAGCGTCCGGCCGGCCACCGCCTAGCGGCGGCGTCCGGGGCACTCCTAGAATCCGGAGGTATAACCGAACATTCTTCTGGTGGCGGAGGCCTGACATGGCGATCGGGTTGAGCGAAGAACACGAGGCACTGCGCGACTCCGTACGGGGCTGGGCCGAGCGGAACATCCCCGCGACGGCCGTCCGCGCCGCGGTCGACGCGGCCGACGCGGCCGAGGAGACCAGGCCCGCCTTCTGGCAGGGGCTCGCCGACCAGGGTCTGCTCGGCCTGCACCTCCCCGAGGAGTACGGCGGCCAGGGCTACGGGCTGCTGGAGCTGGCCGTCGCCGTGGAGCAGCTGGCCCGTGTGGCCGCCCCCGGCCCGTACCTGCCGACCGTCCTGGCGAGCGCGGTGCTCCTGGCCTCCGAATCCGGCTGCCGTGACAGCCTGCTGCCCGGGCTCGCCGACGGATCGGGTACGGCCGCCGTGGCGCTGACCTCCGACCTCGTCGGCGAACGGCGGGACGGCTCCCTCGTGATCGACGGTGTCGCCTCCCCCGTGCTCGGCGGCGCCCTCGCCGATCTGCTGATTCTGCCGGTGAACGTCGGCGAGACCGAGGTGTGGGTCGTCGTCGACGCGGCGGGCGCGGAGGTCACCCGGCTCGGCGGTCTCGACCTGACCCGGGGCGTCGCCTCGGTGACGGTACGGGCGCTGCCGGTGCCCGCGGATCGCCTTCTCACCGGGGTGAACTGGGACGAGGTGGGCGACCTGGCCGCGATCCTGTTCGGCGCCGAGGCCGCGGGGGTCGCGGGCTGGTGCGTCCGGGCCGCAGCCGACTACGCCAAGGTGCGGGAGCAGTTCGGCCGCCCGATCGGCCAGTTCCAAGGGGTGAAGCACAAGGCGGCCTCGATGCTGATCGAGCTGGAGCAGGCGCGGGCCGTGGTGTGGGACGCCGCCCGGGCGGCGGACGGCGCCGGCGCGCCCGAGGCGTCGTTCACCGCGGCGACGGCCGCCTTGGTCGCGGTGGACGCGGGGGTGCGGTGCGGGGCCGACGCGATCCAGATCTTCGGTGGCATCGGCTACACCTGGGAACACGACGCCCACCTGTACTATCGGCGGGCACTGAGCCTGCGCGCCCTGCTCGGCCAGTCGCAGGAGTGGGCCGCCGCGGTCGGCTCGATGGCCGTCTCCGGCGTCGTCCGCACCCTGACGGTGGATCTGCCGCCGGAGGCCGAGGCGATCCGGGACGGGATCCGGGCCGAGCTCGCCGAGATCGCGGCGCTCCCGACGCAGCGTCGCCCCGCGGCGCTGGGCGACGGCGGCTGGGGCATGCCGCACCTGCCCAAACCGTGGGGGAGGGGCGCCTCGCCGCTGGAGCAGGTGCTGATCGACACCGAGCTCCGGGCCGCCGGGCTGACCCCGCCCGCCCTGGTGATCGGCGCGTGGGTCGTCCCCTCGATCGTCGCCTTCGGCACCGCCGAACAGCAGGAGCGTTTCCTCCCCGCGACCCTGCGCGGCGAGCTCGCCTGGTGCCAGCTGTTCAGCGAGCCCGAGGCCGGGTCCGATCTGGCCGGGCTGAAGACGACCGCGACGAAGACGGCGGGCGGCTGGCGGCTCACCGGCCAGAAGATCTGGACTTCGGTCGCGCAGACCGCCGAGTGGGGTATCTGCCTGGCCCGTACCGACCCCGCCCGGCCCAAACACAAAGGCATCACGTACTTCCTCGTCGACATGCGCGCCCCGGGCGTCCGGGTCTCGCCGCTGACCGAGATCACCGGCGAGACCCTGTTCAACGAGGTCTTCCTGGACGACGTCTTCGTCCCCGACGACCTGGTGCTGGGCGCGGTCGACGACGGGTGGCGCGTGGCCAGGAACACCCTCTCCAACGAGCGGGTGCTGCTGTCGAGCGGGACCTCGACCGCCGGGGTGTCGCTTGCGGACCTGGTGGCGCTCGCCGCCGAACGGCCACTCACCCCGATCGAGCTGGTCGAGGTGGGACGGGTGGCGGCCGAGGGGCACGCGATCGCCGCGCTCGGCCTCCGCGTCACCCTGCGGCAGCTCTCCGGGGGCGAGCCGGGGGCCGACGGGAGCATCCGCAAGCTCCTCGGGATGTGGCACGCCCAGCGCGTCGCGGAGACCGGCTGGTCGTTGCTCGGCCCGGAGGCCGCGCTCGACCGGGCGGGCGGCCGGGCGGACCGCTGGTCGCGCGGCGTCCTCGCCTCACGGGCCATGACGATCTACGGAGGGACGACCGAGGTCCAGCTCAACATCGTCGGCGAGCGCCTGCTCGGCCTGCCAAGAGACCCCGAGCCCGGTCGCTGACCTTCGGTTCGTCACACCGGTGATGGGTCCGGCGCGGCCCGTGCCTGTGGTGGGGTGATCGTTGTGTTGTCTGCGCTCTCCGGGGGGCACACGGCACATGGATCATGCGGGCGGTGCGCGGGCTGGGGTCGGTCGGGCTGGGGGTGTCGCGGGGGTCGGTTTGGTGTGGCCCGTGCTTGTGGTGTGGGGTGATCGTTGTGTTGTCTGTGCCCTTCGGGGGGTGCACAGTACATGGATCATGCGGGCGGTGCGCGGGCCGGGGTCGACGACGTCGCGGTTCGCGTCGGGGGAGCCCCTCGGGTAAATCTGGTACGTCACGTGTCGTGCGACGACGCCCTGCGTGTACTCCCCGAAAGGCGATCAACCATCCGAGCTCCCCGGGTACCGGTCGGCCTCCCCGCGGCCTTGCGAGATCGCGGGGTGCTGTCGCGGTTCGCTCCGGCGCTGACCGGCTTGTTTCTCGGCGCGCTCGTGCTCGGACCGGCGCTCGGCCCCGGGTTCGTCCTCCGGTACGACATGGTGTTCGTGCCCGATCCTCCGCTTTGGACGGCGGGCTCGGGCCTGCCGCGCGCGGTGCCCAGCGACTTCGTCGTCGCGCTCCTCTCGCTGGTCGTCCCGCCGCAGGTCGTTCAGAAACTCGTGCTTCTCGCGATCTTCGTCCTGGCGGCCGCGGGTGCCGCCGCGCTGGTGCCGTCGCGGCGGACCGTTCCCCGGCTCGCCGCCGCCGTCTGCTATGTCTGGAGCGCCTACCTGGCTCAGCGGCTGCTGCTCGGGCACTGGGCTCTGCTGCTCGGGTACGCCGGACTCCCCTTTGTGGTGCTGGCTGCGCACCGGCTGGGCGAGGCCCGGGCGGGCGCCTTCCCCGGGCGGGTGGCGCGGCTGGCACTTGCGTTGGTCCCCGCGGCGGTCGGCGGCTTTCAGGCGATGCTGGTGTCCGCCTTGGTGCTGGTGGCCGTGACCCGGACCCGGCGTGGGCTGCTCGCCGCGGTGGCGGTGTCGGGGGCGCTCAGCCTGCCGTGGCTGATCCCGGCGCTCGCCGCCGACGCGGCCGCGGACCCGGCGGGGGTGGACGCGTTCGCCGCCCGCGCCGACGGGCCGTTCGGTACGGCGGGCAGCCTGCTCACCCTCGGCGGCGCATGGAACGCCGAGGCGGCCGTACCGGGACAGGGGCTGCTCTGGTCGGCGTCGGTGCGGCTGGTCGTGGCGGTGGTGGGGATCTGGGGTTTCCTGCGGGCGGCGCGTGGCCCGGCCAAGGTCTGGGGTCCGCGTCTGGCGGTCGCGGCGGCGGTGGGTTACGGGATCGCCCTGGCGGGGGCGACTCCGTTCGGCGCCGCGGTGCTCAAGGGGCTCGGCGTGTTCTGGACCGGGTTCGGGCCGCTGCGGGACGGGCAGGTGTACGTGGCCCCGCTGGCCCTGGTCGTGGCGGTGGGCTTCGCCGTCGTGGTCGGGGGTCTGGCCCGGCGGGACGCGGCGGGCCGGATCGCCGGGGCGGTGGGGATCCTCGCCCCGATTTTGGCGCTTCCGACGCTGGCTTGGGGCGCTTCCGGCTCCTTGCGGGCCGTGGACTACCCCGCCGACTGGCGTAGGGTTCAGGCGATCGTCGCCGCCGATCCCGCGCCGGGCCGGGTGCTGGTGCTGCCGTGGAACGCCTACCGGGCTTTCGGCTGGAACGGCGGGCGGGTCGTGCTCGACCCCGCGGTGAAGCTGTTCGGGCGTGAGGTCGTCTGGAACGACACCCTGGTGGTGGAGGCGGCCGGGGGTGAGATCGCCGTGGCGGCGGAGAATCCGCGGGTGCGGCGGCTCACGGAGGCCGTCACGGGCTCGGACGCCCCGCTGGAGGCGGTGTTCCGGGCGGAGGGGGTGCGGTACGTCCTGGTCGAGGTTGAGGCGGCGGATAGGGCGAAAGCGGACAACTGTACTCTTAATGGAAGCAGGTACCGCTGCCGATTCCCCGAGGCCGACATCGTCTACACCGGACCTGATCTGCTGCTGCTCCGGCTTGACCGGTCGGAGTGATCTCGTGGGGAATGTCACGGTTGGGGGAACCTTGCGGCTATTTACGGAATCACGTTCTACTGTCAGACCACGGACTCGATCCGGTCAGGATCAGGTGGAGGGAGAAGCCCGGTGTTGCGAGTGATCGCTGCGCTCACGGTCGGCGCCATCTTGGCCATGGGTGCCTCGGTGGCCATCGTCAATGTGGCGACGAGCACCCCGGAGCCCCCGGACAAGCCGCTGTACAACTACGGCGGACGGTAACCGGGAAAGCCGTCCGACCACGGCTCCCCGTCGTGGGTTTCAGTCGCCGGGACCGTTCGAGCGCCCCGCGGCCGGGGAGTCCTGCGCCCGTGCGGAGTCCGGGCGGCGAGGAGGCGTAAGGAGAAACGGTGGTCGCGCAGGGTGTGAACGTGGGCGGTGGAAACCTCCCGCAGGAACAGCGCGGTACCGGTACGTCGCCGCTGCACGGGGTCCGGGTCGCCGTCCTCAACTTCCGGGAACCCCAGCAGTTCGCGGCCGGGGGCGCCGAGGAGTACATCTGGCAGGTCAGCCGATATCTGATCCGGCAGGGCGCCCGGGTGGACCTCCTCACCGCGCGCGAGCCCGGCCAAGCCGCCCGGGAGCGGCGGGACGGCGTCTCCATCCGGCGCATGGGGACGAAGTTCACCGTCTACCTGCTGGTCCCGCTCTGGCTCCTGCTTCGCCGGCGCCGCTTCGACGCCGTCGTCGACTGCATGAACGGGATACCGTTCTTCGCCCCCGCCGTCGTGCCGCGCCGGACCCCCGTCGTCTGCCTCGTCCACCATGTGCACGACCGGCAGTTCCACGCCTTCCTCCCGAAGTGGCTCGCCCGCATCGGCTGCTTCATCGAGGGCCCGGTCGCCCGCAGGCTCTACCGGCGGAGCGTCACCGTCACGGTCTCGGAGTCCTCGCGCGCCTCGATCAGGGAGCGGCTGCGCTGGCTCGCCCCGATCGTCGTCGTCCCCAACGGCAGCCCGGAACCCCGGCCGGGGCCCGTACCGGCGCAGCCTTCCGCCGGTGACCCCGCCGTCGTCTACGTCGGCCGGCTGGTGGGGCACAAACGGGTCGACCGCCTGGTCCACGCGGTCCGCGGGCTCCGGCCCGCCTGGCCCGGGCTGCGGCTGCACATCGTGGGCCGAGGCCCGGAGTACCGTCCGCTCCGCGACCTGGTCCAGGCCGGCGGCCTGCGCGACCTCGTCCACATCCACGGGTTCCTCGGCGAGGACGACAAGCGGTCGATCGTCGCCGGGGCCACGCTGAACGTCACGGCCTCGGAGTTCGAGGGGTGGGGGCTGACCGTGATCGAGGCCGCGGCGCTCGGGATCCCCTCGGTCGCCTACGACGTCGAGGGACTGCGCGACTCGATCCGGCACGGGGAGACCGGCTGGCTGGTCCGCGAGGGCGAGGAACTCGCCGACGTGGTCGACCGGGCGCTGAAGGAACTGGCCGACCCGCTCCGCCGGGCCGAGGTCGGGCAGGCCTGCCGGAGCTGGGCGAGCCGGTTCACCTGGGAGCGGACCGGCGCGGCCGTCGGGGAGCTGCTCGTCGCCGAGCCGGGCCGGCGCGGCGGCCCGTGACGTGATCAACCGTACCGACCCGGGTATCGCGCACCGGCTCAAGCTGGTCGCCGCCTGCCTCCTGCTCACCGCGATCGCGGTCAACACCGAGCCAGACAAGATCATCCCCGACACCAAGCTCGACATGCCGTTCGATCCGCTGGGGTTCCTCACCAGGGCGCTGCACCTGTGGGACGGCACCTTCTTCGGGCACCTGCAGAACCAGGCGCACGGCTACCTCTTCCCCATGGGCCCCTTCTACGCCGTCGGGCTCGGGCTGGACATGCCCGCGTGGATCGTGCAACGGCTCTGGATGGCGGCCCTGCTCTGCGCGGCCTTCACCGGAACCGTCCGGGTCGCCGCGGCGCTGGGGATCGGCACCCCGAACACCCGGATCCTCGCGGGCCTCGCCTACGCGCTCGCCCCGCACGCCCTGGCCCTGGTCGGGTTCAACTCCTCCGAGCACCTGCCGAGCGCGATGCTCCCGTGGATCCTGCTGCCCCTGATCACGGTGGCGAGTCCGCGCCGGGCCGCCGCGCTCTCCGCGCTCGCCTTCCTGCTGTGCGGCGGGATCAACGCGGTCGCCGAGCTCGCCGTCCTGGTCGTCCCGGCGATCTACCTGCTGACCCGCCGGCGTTCGCCCCGGCGCGGGCGGCTCCTGCTGTGGTGGCCCACCGCGATCGCGGCGGTGTCGTTCTGGTGGCTGGTCCCGCTGCTGGTGATGGGACGCCACATCTACTCGTTCCTCCCCTTCATCGAGCAGGCGGAGGCCACCACGTCGGTGACCTCCCTGATCAACGCGCTCCGCGGTACCTCCGGCTGGCTCTCCTTCCTCCAGGTCGACGGGGGGCCGTGGGTTGCCGTGGCGTTCGAGCAGGCCACCGCCGCCTGGCTGATCGTCGCCACCGCAGGCGTGGCCGCGCTGGGGCTGGCCGGCCTGCGGCGGATCCGGGACCCCTTTCCGCTCCTGGCGCTGCTCGCCGGAACCCTGATCGTCACGCTGGGGCACGCCGGGCCGCTCGCGGAGCCGCTCCGGGACCTGCTGGACGGTCCGCTCGCCCCGTTCCGCAACCTGCACAAGTTCGACGCGCTGATCCGGCTGCCCCTCGTCCTCGGGCTCGCCGCGCTCCCGGCGTGGGGGAGGGTGTCGGCGTCGATCCGGCTGCCGGTCACCGCGATGAGCGTGGGCCTGGTGGCGTTGACGGTGGCACCGGTGGCGGTGGCGGGCGTCTCGCCCCGCGGGGCCTTCGCCGACGTGCCCGGTTACTGGCGGGAGGCGGCGGCGTGGCTGGACGAGCGGGCCGCGGGCGATCCCGCCGGGGCGATGGTCCTGGCGGTGCCCGGGTCGCGCCGGGGGGAGTACCTCTGGGGGCGCCCCTTGGACGAACCCCTCCAGGTGCTGCTGAAGAAGGCGCGCTGGGCCACCCACACGGTTGTGCCGTGGGGGTCGCCCGGAGTGGCCAGGCTGCTTCAGGCGGTCGACGAAAGGATCTCCGCGGGGGAGGGGTCGGCGGCGCTCGCCGCGACACTCCGCCGGATCGGGGTGCGCTACCTGCTGGTCCGCAACGACCTGGATCGCGCGACGATCGGCACCGCATGGCCCGGCCGGGTCCACGAGGCCCTCGCCGAGTCGCCGGGGCTGGACCGGGTGCGGGGGTTCGGGCCGAAGGTCGGCTTCCCGCAGTCGACCGCGGCCTCGGGCTGGCTGGATCAGCCGTACGATGCGCTGGAGGTCTACGAGGTGGCCGGGGCGGCGCCGATCGCCGAGACGGTCCCGGCCGACCGGCCGCTGCGGGTCCTCGGCGGGCCCGAGGCCGTGCTCACCCTGGCCGAGCAGGGGCTCCTGGAGGAGGACCGGCCGGTTCTGCTCGGGGACGACCCGGGCGTGTCGGGGGCGCCGGCCGAGTCCGTCGTCCTCACCGACACGCTGCGCCGGCGCGAGCTGGTCTACAGCGATCTTCGCCGGACGACCTCGGCCACCCTGACGGCGGGGGAGCCGCCGCGGACCGCCGACCTGATCGACGCGGCGTGGGGGCGCCACCAGGCGACTGCGCGCCTCACCGGCATCGCCGGGGTCTTCGCCTCCTCGTCGGCGTCCGACCGTACCGCGCCGTCCGGAACCCGGGATCCGGGGCGTCAGCCGTACGCCGCGCTCGACGGGGACCCGCGGACGAGCTGGCGGTCAGACGGCTGGTCGGGGCCGGTCGGCGAGTGGCTTGAGGTGGCGTTCACCGAGCCGGTGGCGGTGCCCGAGGTCTCGGTGGCGTTCGAACGCGGCGCGATGGGGTCCGGGGTCGCGGAGGTGTCGGTGGAGACCGACGCGGGGAGCCGTCGCGTCCCGGTGGCGCGGGGGGCCGGTCCGCGGACGCTGCCGGTGCCGCCCGGACCGACCAGGAGGCTCCGGATCCGGATCGAGAAGACCGAGTCCGGGCCGCGGGCGGCGCCGGGGGGGCCGGTCGGGATCACCGAGCTCACCGTCCCCGGGGTCGTTCCCCGCCGGACGATTCTCCTGCCCGCCGCGCCGGGTCCGGCGGGCGGGACGCCCACGGTCTCGCTGAGCCGGACCGGGGCGGTGCCCGCCTGCTTCCCCGGTCCGGAGCGGTCGGCGTGCCCTCCGGGCTCGGAGCTCCTCGGTGAGGACGGGTACGGCTTCGACCGGACCTTTGCCGCGCCGGGGGCCGGGGAGCGGCGCCTCACCGGCCGGGCGGTGCTGACCGACCCCGGCGCCGTGCGGGACATGACGACCTTTCCCCAGGTTTTTCCGCAGGTCACCGCGTCGTCCACTCTCAACGGCCATCCGGCGATCCTCGGCCGCGCGGCGCTCGACGGCGATCTTTCGACCGGGTGGTACGCCGATCCGCTCGACCCGCGGCCCCGGCTCCTGATCGATATGGGGCGACCCAGGAGACTCACCTCACTTAAAGTCATATTTCCGGATTCTGTGTTGGGGCCGCCGCCGGTGAAGATCACGGTGCGGACCGCGCAGGGGGTCCGGGAAGGCTGGCCGGGACCCGACGGGCGGTTCACCTTCGCCGCGATGACCGGGCGAAAGGTGGAGATCACCTTTGGCGCGGCCGCGTCCCGCGCCGTCGAGGTCCTCGACGTCGAGATCCCCGGCGTCGCCCCGCTCGGCCCGCTCACCGCCTTCCCGGTCCAGGCGTCCTGCGGTTTCGGGCCGGCGATCGAGGTGGACGGGGTCCGGGTCGCCACCCGGATCACCGGCGGCACCCTCGACGACATCGCCGCCGGACGGCCGCTGCCCTTCACCGCCTGCCGGCCGGTGTCCGTGGGAGACGGCCCGACCCGGGTGAGCGCGCCGGCCTCCGGCCCGTACCGGATCGACTCGGTCGTCCTGCGGCCGCAGGCCACGGCGGTTTCGGCGACCACGACCACCCCGGTGGAGGTCGAACGCTGGGGGCCGCAGGAACGCAGGATCCGGGTACGGCCCACGGCCGGCCCGTCCTATTTGGTGATCAACGAGAACCAGAACGGCGGCTGGAAGGCCTGGCTCGACGGGGTCCCGCTCACCCCGGCCCGGCTGGACGGCTGGCGGCAGGCATGGGAGCTGCCGTCGGGCGAGGCGGGCACCGTGACCTTGCGGTACACCCCGGACGAGCTCTACCGGGGGGCGCTGCTCGCCGGCGCGGTTCTGGTCCTGGCGGTGGTGACCCTCGCCGTCACACCGGCCCGGCCCCCGGGGCTGCTCCGGCGCCGCCCGATGAGCCCGGGGCGGCCCGACGGCCGATGGCTGTGGCCGGTCGCGCCCCTGCTGGGCCTGACGGGCGTCGGCTGGGCGGGGGTGCTCGCCGCCGCGGTGAGCCTGGCGGTGACCGTCCGATACCGGGAAACGCGGTGGCTCGCCGCGCCCTGGGCGCCCGCGGTCCCGGTCGGACTCGCGGGCCTGGCCACGGCCGCGGGCACCCCGGAGATCGTCCCCCAGCTGCTCTGCCTGATCGCGTTGGGGCAGCTCATCGCCTGGTGGCGGACCTCGGGGGGAGGGTCCCGATGAGAGTGCTGATCGGGCTGGGCTCCTTTCTGATCTGCCTCGCCGCGCTGCTGGCGGGGCCGGTCGCCCAGAGCGTGCTGCGCCATCCCCTGGACGTGGCCGAGACGATCCGGATGCGGGCCGAGCACGCCGAATACTTCGACACCGCCACCCTCACCGCCCGGACGGGGGTGCCGCTCACGGTCACCACGGTGCTGCGCGGCGACCCGGGCGCGGGGGACACCGGTCGCGCGGTCTGGACCGAGTTCACCTCGATCACGGCGTCCGACGGCGGGCGCGTCGGCTACCGCGAGCGCCGTACCGCCTTCGACCGGCGGTCCGGCGAGGCGCTGGTCTGCTGCGCGGACTACGTGGACGACGATCGGGCCGCCGGGCAGTCCGGGCTCGCCTTCCGCTGGCCGCTCGGCGCGGAGCCCGGAACCCACATGTACTACGACCCGCTGTTCAAGCGGGCCTTTCCCATCCGGTTCGAGGGGACGGAGCGGCTGCGCGGCGTCCCGGTGCGGCGATACGTCCAGCGAATCCCCCCGACGTTCGTGGAGCGGCTCCGCCACGGCCTGCCGGGCGAGCGGTCGACCCCCGCGTCGATGTACGCCGAGGTCACCCGGACGGTCTGGGTGGAGCCGGTGAGCGGCGTCCCGGTGCGGACCCGGGAGGAGCACCGCCGGACCCTGCGCACCCCGGACGGCGCCGAGCGGATCGTCCTGCTCCAGGCGGACCTGCGCACGCACCCCGAGGACGAGGAGACGCTCCTCGCCCGGACCCGGCGGCCGCGCGTCTGGTCCGCGCTCACCTCGACGGCCGGGCCGTGGGCAGCCGGCTCGGCGGGGGCCGTGGCACTTCTCACCGGACTGTACGGGCTGCGCCGGCGACGTCGCTCAGCGACGGCGGAGCACCAGCAGCAGGTTCCAGGTGACGATCTCGCGGAGCCCGGGGACGGCGACCACGGGGACGGCCCAGCGCGGGTGGTACCGGGGGAGCACGTCGAGCGTCTCGACCGCTGAGCAGCGCCTGGCCCAACGCCGCGCCTCCCCCACCGAGACGGGGAAGAGGCTCTCGCCGTACCGGTTCTTGGGCGGTCGCCCGTGCCTGCGGGCGTAGCGGGCGGCGGCCCGGCGCCCGCCGAGGTAGTGCCAGGGGGAGGTCTCGTGGCCGCCCCAGGGGGAGAGCCAGTTGGTGAAGGAGAGGTAGATCGTCCCGCCCGGCCTGGTCACCCGGACCATCTCGTCCGCCATCGCCCACGGGTCTGGAACGTGTTCCAGCACGTTGGAGGAGAAGCAGACGTCGACCGAGGCGTCCCGGAACGGGAGCGCCAGCGCGCTGCCCAGGACCGCGCCGTCGGGGATCACCCCGTCCCGCAACGCCATCTCCCCGGCGTCGCAGTCCACGCAGAGCGGCCGGGCGCCGGCGTCGCGGAGCGCCTCGGTGAAGTACCCCGGCCCCCCGCCCACGTCGAGCACGAGCCGGTCGGCGAGGTCGGTGTAGGTCCGGAGCTGGGCGACCGTGTCCCGCGCGAGCAGGCCGTAGAAACGGTCGGGGTCCGTCTGCTCCACCCGGAAGGCGCGGAACAGGCGCACCGAACGGGCCAGGTCGGCGCGGAAGGGGCGGACGTGCCCGCGGGCCGCGGTCATGCCCGGCTCCGCGAAGCCGACGGGCGCAGTCGCATGAACGGCACCTCCACCAGGTGATACGTGGCCGCGGCGAGCAGGGTGCTGAGCCCGGCGACGGCGATCAGGTCCACGGGCATGTCCCCGTTCCAGGTCTGCCGGTCGAGTGCCTCGAACCAGAGGTAGAGCACGATGAACTGCCAGAGGAACACACCATAGGAGATCTTGCCGAGGTAGCGGACCACCCGGTTGCCGAGGAGGGAGTGGGCCGGGGTGGGCGGACCGGCGGCCGTGGCGAGCGGGGCGACCAAGGCCACGGCGACGACCGTGTAGAGGATCAGCTCGAACAGGCCGGTCCACAGCCGGTCGGTGCCGAAGAAGCGGGGCCCGGTGATCGGGGTGACCGCGATCAGGTAGGCGAGTGCGGCGATCGCCCAGCAGGTGCCCCAGGAGGCGGTGACGGCCTCGGCGAGCCGGCGCCCGTACCCCTGGCGGCCCGCCCACACCGACACCACGGCGAGCGCCATCCCGGCGGCGAAGTAGACCAGGGAGCGGGGGAGCCAGACGTTCAGCACGGGCCGGTAGACCGGGTAGAAGGAGAGGACGGTCCAGGCGAACGAGATCGCGCCGAGGAAGGCCAGTCCGATGAGCAGGCGTCTGGCCACCACGTCCAGGTCGGCGGCGCCCTTGCGGCGGGCGAAGGCGTGCAGTCCCCGGGCGATGAGCGGCAGGCTGAGGTAGAACGCGATCTCCACGGAGAGGGACCACATCTGGGCCAGGCCCTTCGGCCCGGTGCCCGTCCACCACGGCTCGGGGTCGTACACGTGGGTGAGCGTGAGGATCTGAAGCCAGGAGCCGAGGTCGTCCAGCCGCTCCCCGGCCCAGAGGATCATCGCGACGGCCGCCACGGTCCAGTAGGCGGGGAGGATGCGCAGGGCGCGCTTGCGGAGGTAGCCGCCGATGCCGGGGGCCGGTTCGCCGAGGAGGGCCGCCGCGGCGAAGGGCCGGTAGAGCAGCAGACCGGAGAGGACGAAGAAGATGGGGACGCCGACGTCGCCTCTGGTGGGGAGGGTGGAGAGGAATCCCGGCCGCAGGCCGGCCCCGGTCTCGATGGCGACGTGGAAGGTGAGGACCGTGAAGGCGGCGAGTGCCCGCATGCCGTCGAGGGCGGGGAGGTGACCGAGGCGGGGGTGGGTGAGCGTACCCTTGGTCGAGGCCGATCCCGGTGTGGAACCTGATTCGGTCACTTTTCCGTATCTCTCGTGACGTATGTCACACGCAGCACTAACATAACGCAAAACAAGAACGTGTTTCAGGATATAGCGTCCTGTGCGGCGCTCGGTGTGATACGTACGGCGGATCGCCGGACGGAGACCAGGAGGAGCCGATGCGCCGGGTCAACGGAATCATCCTGATCGCCCTCGGCGCCTTCCTCGCCGTCCTGGCCCCGCTCGTCCGGTTCGACATCGCCGACAAGATCATCTCCGCGCCCGCCAACCAGTACGCGGTCATCGCCTTCGCCGCGGAGAAGGCCAAGTACTTCAGCGTGGGCGACCTCAAGGTCGTGGAGGGCCGGCTCGACATCACGGTCACCACCCGGGGCGACGTGGCGGCGTCCACCGGGGACCGGGTCGTCTGGGACGAGGTCACCGTGGTCAACGACGTGACCAACGACAAGCCGCTGATCTCCATGACCGAGCGGCGCACCGCGTTCAACCGGTTCACCGGAGCCGCGGTGAACTGCTGCGGAGCCCACGTCGGCAAGGAGAACGTCGCGATCGAGGGGCAGACCTACCTGTTCCCGTTCGGGACCGAGAAGCGGACCTATCCGGTCTTCAACTCCATCGCCGGGAAGGCGCTCGACGCCAAATTCGTCGGGGAGGAGAACCTCAAAGGGCTCGACACGTACAAGTTCGAGCAGGTGATCGACCCCACGGCCATCGCGCGGCCCTCCGTGCCCGCCGCGGTCTTCGGCCTGAAGACCCCCGGCGACATCAGCGCGGAACGGGTCTACGAAGGCGTCAACACCTACTGGGTCGAGCCGGTCAGCGGGGTCATCGTCCGGCAGGAGCACCGGCGGGACGAGGTCCTGGGTTCCACGGACGGCACTTACAAGGTCGTCGCGTTCGAGGCCGTCGTGGACACGGAGTCCAAGAGCGTCGACGAGCTCATCGACCGGGCGCAGGCCGCCAAGAGCCAGATTCAGCTGGTCCGGACCACGATCCCCCTGATCGCACTGATCCTCGGTATTCTGCTCCTCGTCGCGGGCGCGCTGACCTTGCGCGGCCGTACGCCCACCGAGCAGGCCGAGGTCGCAGAGGACGTGTGACGAAGAACCCCGCAGCCGTGCGCAGGTCGGCCGCGTCGGCCACCCCCGCCGGCCCCGGCCGGTACCGCGGCGTCCTGCGCGCCTGCCGCCCGCGCCAATGGCTGAAGAACGTCCTCGTCTTCGCGGCGCCCGCCGCCGCCGGTGTCCTGACCACACCCGCCGGGATCGGGCTCTCCCTGATCGCCTTCGTCTCCTTCTGCTTCGCCGCGAGCGGCACCTACCTGCTCAACGACGCCGCCGACGTCGAGGCGGACCGGCTGCACCCGCGCAAGAGGTTCCGGCCGATCGCGGCGGGAGTGGTGCCGGTACGGCTGGCGCGGGTGCTGGGCGTGGCGTTCATCCTGATCGCGCCCGCGGTGGCCGCGCTCTCCGGCGGCTGGCGGTTCCCCCTCGTGGTCGTGGGTTACCTGGTGCTCACCAGCGCGTACACGCTCCGGCTCAAGCACCTGGCCATTCTGGACCTGGTCGCCGTGGCCGGCTGCCACGTGATCCGGGCCTACGCGGGGGCCGTCGTGGTGGACGTCCCGGTCACCAGCTGGTTCCTGGTCGTGATCTCGTTCGGGTCGCTCCAGCTGGTCATCGGCAAGCGCGAGGCGGAGCTGCGCGGGCACGGGACGAGCGGGACCCGGGCCACCCTGGTCGTCTACTCGCTGAGCTACCTCACCAACCTGCGGGTCATGGTCTCCGCGGCCACCCTGGTCACCTACTGCCTGTGGGCCCTGGACGAGGTCAACCCGTTCCGGGCGCTGAGCATCGTGCCCTTCATCCTGCTCATGCTGAGGCTTAACCTGTTTGTCGACCGGGGTGTCGGGGAGGAGCCCGAGGAGCTCGTCCTGCGGGACAGGCAGCTCCAGATTTTCACCGGTCTGCTGATCGCACTGATCGCTGTGGGGGTCTACGCCCGATGACGTTTCTCACCGGATGGGGCCGCACCGCGCCCACCCCGGCCCAGGTGGTCCGGCCTCGGACCACCGAAGAGCTGGCCAAGCTCCTGGCGGACCGGCCCCGGCGCGGTCTGATCGCCCGCGGCCTCGGCCGCTCCTACGGGGACGCCGCGCAGAACGCCGGCGGGGTCGTGGTGGACTGTGCCGATTTGGACCTGGGCTGGAGCCTGGACCAGGAGAGCGGGACGGTCACCGCCTCGGCCGGGACCTCCCTGCACGACCTGATGAGCGCCCTGGTGCCGCGGGGCTGGTTCGTCCCGGTCACCCCGGGCACCCGTTACGTCACGGTCGGCGGGGCCGTGGCCGCCGACATCCACGGCAAGAACCACCATGTGGACTCCTCGTTCGGTGCGCACGTCACCTCGCTGACGTTGGCGACGGCCGACGGGTCGATCCGGGTGCTCACCCCCGGGGACCGGCTCTTCTGGGCGACCGTCGGCGGGATGGGCCTCACCGGGGTGATCCTCTCGGCGACCTTCACCTGCGTGCCCGTCGAGACCTCGCGGTTCAAGGTCGACGTCGAGCAGGCCCGGAACCTCGACCACGTGATCGAGTTGATGGCGGAGGGCGACCACCGCTACCGCTACACCGTCGCCTGGATCGACCTGCTCGCCACGGGCGCGCACACCGGACGCGCCGTGCTGACCCGGGGAAACCACGCCCTCCGCGAGGACGTCCGTTCCGCGGCCCCGCTCGCCTACGCGCCGAGGCCGCTGCTGACCACGCCCCCGTGGGTGCCGAACGGGCTGCTCAACCGGTGGACCCTGCGGGCCTTCAACGAGGCGTGGTACCACAAGTCGCCCCGGGTCAGGCGGGGGGTGATCCAGTCGCTCACCACGTTCTTCCATCCGCTGGACGGCGTCCGGGACTGGAACCGCCTGTACGGCTCACGCGGGCTGCTCCAGTACCAGTTCGCGGTCCCCGACGAGGGGCTGGAGACGCTCCGGCGCATCGTGGCCAGGCTCTCCGCCCACGGGGTGGCCTCGTTCCTCACCGTGCTGAAACGGTTCGGGCCGGGCACGCCGGGCCACCTGTCCTTCCCGATGCCCGGCTGGACGCTCGCCCTGGACATCCCCGCCGGGGTCCCCGGCCTCGACCGCCTGCTCACCCTCTTCGACGAATGGGTCGCGGCGGCGGGCGGCCGTCTCTATTTGGCCAAGGATTCGCGAATGTCGGCGGAGACCCTCCGGGCCACCTACCCTCGTCTGGGGGAATGGCGCGAGATCCGTTCCTCCGTGGATCCCGACGGGGTTTTCCGTTCCGACCTGGCAAGGAGACTGGGCCTGTGAAGAACGCACTGGGGGCCGTCGACTCGGTGCTCCTGCTCGGCGGGCGCAGCGAAATCGGTCTTGCCGTGGTCGAACTGCTGGTCAAGCGAGGCGCCCGCCGGATCGTGCTGGCGGTTCGCGGGGAGACCGACGCCCCCGACCTGAAGGCGCTCGGCGCCGAGGTGCACGTCGTCGACTTCGACGCGGCCCGGCCCGAGAGCCACGGCGACGTGGTCCGTACGGCGGTCGACCTGGTCGGCGACCTCGACGTGGTGATCTCCGCCTTCGGCGTCCTCGGCGATCAGGCGGTGTACGAGCGGGACCCGGTCTCCGCGGCCCACGCGGTCGCCGTCAACTTCGGCGGACAGGTCTCGGTCTGCCTGCACGTGGCCGAGCGGCTCCGGGAACAGCGGCACGGCACCCTGATCGTCCTCTCCTCGGTGGCCGGGGTCCGGGTGCGGAAGGCGAACTACGTCTACGGCTCGACCAAGGCCGGGCTGGACGGCTTCGCCCAGGGGCTCGGGGACGCCCTGCACGGCTCGGGCGCGAACGTCATGGTCGTCCGGCCGGGCTTCGTCCGCGGCCGGATGACGGCGGGGATGCCGCCGGCACCGATGGCCACCACCCCCGGTGAGGTGGCTGCGGCGGTGGTCGCGGGTTTGCGCGAGGGCAAGGAGACCGTCTGGGCGCCGGCGGTGCTCGCACCGGTCTTCGCCCTGATGCGCGTCCTGCCGCGCGCCGTCTGGCGCCGTATGCCCCGCTGACCCGGCTATCCCGGACCGGCCGTGAGGATTCGATCGAGGATCGCGTCCAGCTGGGCCTCGTAGAGCGCGGCGGGGTCGGGCGCCATCTGGGCGAGGTGACCGTGGAGCTCAAGGACGAGGAGTCCGTGGCAACCGGCCGCCAGCTGAACCGCGAGGAGAAAATCCTGATCCGCGTCGGGGGCCACCGGTTCCGCGACGGGTGCCGGAGGTGAGGGCTCCTGGCGCATGCGCACCGCGCGAACCAGGCCGGTGAACAGCTGCATGCTCCCGCGTGCCATCGGCCCGGTCTGCGGTGGGGCGTGGTACCCGGGGACGGGGCGCCCGTAGAGCAGGTCGAACAACTCCGGGTTGGCCAGCCCCCACCCCCGGTAGGCCCGTGCGCAACTCCGTAGGTGCTCCGCAGGGGGCTCACCGCGGTTCCGCGCGTCGGCGACCACGCCTTCGAGGGTGTGGTGGAGGTCGGCGTAGGCGTCGACGAGGAGCGCGGTGATGAGGGCGTCCCGGGATTCGAAGTAGCGGTAGAGCGAGGGTCCGCGCATCCCGAGCTCCCGCGCCACGGCGTTGAGGGAGAGCTGTCCCGCGCCGCCCAGCTCGGCGAGCTGCCGCCGGGCCACATCTTTGATCTCCCGTTTCAGCTGGTCCCGGTATCGCGCACGCGGTGAGCGCGGTTCGTGTTCCGGGTCTCGGGTGTCGGAGTGCATGAATCCATCTTGACACCTTGCCGCAATAGCTACATGCTCTAGCTATTGCACGGTGTTGTAGCTAAATAGGGGGATTCATGTCAGTCGAGAAGACGGCACCGGCATCGTCGCAGGGCGGGTTCTCAACACTCCTGCGAAGCCGCAGCGTGTGGATAACGGCGCTGCTCTGGGTCCTGGGCAGCCTCGCGGTCTTTCCCCTCGCCGGGGGCGAGCTCCCCTTCATCCGGGGGAGCGAACGGCTGCCCGTGGAGACCGAGGTGATCAACGGGCAGCTCAACCTGCTCGTCGCCGTCGTCCTCATCCTTATCGCCGTCGCGATAACCCGGCGTCGCCCGCGCGTCGACCTCGCCGCCAGGGCCCCCGAGCGGGCCACGGCGCGTACCGAGACCGCCGTCCTGATCGGATACGGGATCGCCGTGAGCCTCGGGGGGCTCGCGATCGGCCACCTCGCGGGGGAGCACGCCTACAGCCTGCACCTCCCCGGCACCATCCACGGTCTCCACAACCAGACGCTGGAGCTCGGCTGGGTGCTGGGCTGGGCGGCGTACAACTTCGTGTTCTTCGCCGTTCTGCCCTATCTCGCCTTCCGCCGCCTCGGTTACACCAACGTCCAGCTCAATCTGCGCTCGGCGGACCGCCGCGGCGACGCGATCCTCATCGCGGTGATCCTTGTCGTGGAGGGAGCTGCGGAGCTCGCCAGTGTGAGCGATGAGATCCTGCAGCTCACGCCGGCGCAGCTGCTGATGGGGGTGCCGCTCGCCTTCACCGTGAACCTCGTCGGCACGGTGCTGCCCATCATGATCTTCATCTACGCGATTCTGCTGCCTCGTCTCGCCCGCCTGACCGGCTCGGTCGTGACGACCGCGATCCTCGGCGGGGTCGCCTACGCCGTCATCCACGCCTTCGAGTCCTGGGCCGTCTACGACACGATGGCAGGGGGAGCCCTCACGGTGATCTTCCTGACCTTGCAGTACTTCGGCCCGGGGCTCATCAAGTCCGTCCTGACCCTGCGCACCGGCAACGCATGGGTGCACGTCTGGGCGTATCACGCCATCGCCCCCCATGTGACCTTGGACACCGCGAACCTGCTGGACAGCCTGCGGCTCAGATAGCCGGTCTTCAGGGGCCGTTCGGTTCGCGGTGTACGGCGGCGACGACCTTGCCGCGGTGGCGGCCGAGTCCGCAGAAGGACTCACCGCCCTCGCGGTAGCCCGTATCGGATCCGGGGCCGGTGTTTCGGCGCCGGGCTCCGGTTCGGGTGGACGGCGCCGGGGGTTGCGGGTTCCCCCGGCGCGTCAGGGGGAGTTGAGTTCGCGGTGGACGGCGGGGACGACCTTGCGCAGGTAGCGGCCGAGCTTGACGAAGGACTCACCGGACTCCCGGAACGCGTACCGGATGGGCACTTCGCGGTAGACGTACCCTTTGGCCAGCAGGTCCAGGGTGAGCACCTGGGCGTAGTTGTAGTCGTGGATCACCTCGGCGTCCCGGGCCGCCGCCGGGGAGAAGGCACGGTAGCCGCTCTGGCCGTCGGTGAGATCGCGCCGCCGGGTGAGCCAGCGGACCCAGCGGGTCAGCACCCGGTTGCCGAACCGCCGGTGCGGGAGCATCCGCCGGATCTCGCCGGAGAACCGTGAGCCCACCACGTAGTCGGCCTCGCCCGCGAGGATCGGCGCCGCCAGGCTTTCGGCGTCCTCGGGGAAGTACTCCCCGTCCGCGTCCAGGTAGATCACCGCGGCGGGCCCGAGGGCGGCCGCCTCGGCGAGCCCGCGGCGGACCGCGGCGCCGAGCCCGAGGTTGCGCGGCTGGGCGATCACCCGCGCCCCCGCGGCGGAGGCGGCCGCGGCGGAGCGGTCCGTCGACCCGTCGTCGACGGCGAGCACGACGAGCTCGCGTCCGCCGACGGTGGCGGGGAGCCGGCGGACCACCTGCCCGACCGTCTCCTCCTCGTTGAAGACCGGGATGAACGCGACGACCGGGGCGCCCGCGGGTACGGCCCGCGGCTCCGGTCGCGCCGGAAGGGCCCGCGGCAGCCGTACCCGGCCCCAGTAGGACGGTGCCGGGACCAGCAGCGCGACCGCCCCTGCGATCAAGGAGTAGCCGGTCTTCACGGCATGGGTGACGAGCGCCACCGCGAACCCGATCCCCGCCGGGATCCCCAGCGCGGCCAGGGCGGCGGTCGCCGCGGCCTCGTAGGAGCCGAAACCGCCCGGGGTGACCGCGACGGTCTGCGCGGCGATCGTGACCGCGGTCACCGCGACCGCGTCGTACGGCGAGATCGCGGCCCCGGCCAGGTGCGCGACCTGGTAGACCACGGCCGACTCCAGGACCCAGGCGAGCGCGGCCAGCACCAGGACCACCGGAAGCAGGTGGGCTTTGAGCTCGGTACGGCGGCGCAGCCAGACGAACCCGGCGACGCAGACCACGGCCATCGCCGCCGCAAGTATCCAGACCCAGCCACCGGCGAGCGCGGCGACCAGGGAGGGCGCGGCGACGGCGGCGAGCAGCAGGACCGCCAGCAGGTCGGCGGCGCGGAGGGTGACGGTGGACGCGGTGGCCGGTCCGAAGGTGATCTCGGTGCGCCGGAGCACGCTGGTGACCCGGAGCGCCTCACCCAGCCGGAACGGCAGGACGTGGTTGCCGAGCAGGGAGACGTGGAGCGCGGCCCAGCCCTGGCCCAAGGAGAGGCCGGGGAGGGTGAGCCGCCAGGAGACGGTGCGGAGCCAGAAGGCCGCGCCGTACAGGGCGAGGGCGGCAAGGAGCTCGACGGGGTCGGCGAGCACCGCGCGCACGGCACGGCCGAGTTCGGCGCCCGACACGGTCCCGGCCAGGTAGACGAGGGCGACGACGAGGACGGTGAAGCCGATGCAGATCCGCACGGTGCGTTTGTTCACGGCTGTCCTTGGCTGGGGGCTATGAGGACAGGCTAACCTCACTCGCGCCCGCGGCCGAGACCTCCCCGTCCTCGGTCGCGCGGGTCAGCGCCCGCAGGAGCACCGCGGTGGCCGGGGGGTCGGGCGGCGCCCCGTACGTGGCGGCGAGGACGTGCCGGGTCGATCCGGGGAGCTGCGTGGCGGCCACCCGGGGATGGCGGTGCGCGGCGAGGGCGAGCCCGGGGAGGACGGTCACCCCCAGTCCGGCGGCGACCAGGGCCTGGACCGCGACGAAGTCGTCGGTGGTGAAGACGATGTGCGGGGAGAAACCCCGGGTTTCGCAGGCGTCAAGCAGGTGGCTGCGGCATCGGTCGCACCCGGCGATCCACCGGGAGCCGGCGTGCGCGGAGAGGTCGGACGGGCGGGGATCGCCGGTGGGCAGGACCAGATAGCTCGGCTCGTCCAGGAGCGGAGTGGCCCGGATGCCCGGTTCCTCGGGGTCGGAGCCCTGGTAGCGGAAGACCACGGCGACGTCGACGTATCCGGCGCGGAGCATCCGCAGCGCCTCGGGCGGCTCGGCCTCGACGAGCTGGAGCTCCAGCGCCGGGTGCTCCTGGGCGAGCCGGAACGCGGCCTCCGGGACGAAGGTGCCCAGCGCGGACGGGAAGGCGGCCAGCCGGACCCGGCCCGACCTGAGCCCGACGTGCGCGGCGAGCTCGGCCTCGGCGGCGTCGATCCGGCCGAGGATCTCGGCGGCGCGTTCGGCGAGGAGTCGGCCGGCATCGGTGAGGCGGACCCCCCGGCCGACCCGCTGAATGAGCTTGGCGCCGGTCTCGGCCTCCAGCTTCGCCAGGTGGTGGCTGACCGAGGGCTGGGAGTAGTGCAGCGCCTGGGCCGCGGCGGTCACCGTGCCGTGGCGGGCGACCGCTGCGAGCACGCGTAGCCGTACGATATCCAGCATCTATTAACTATATCTATGGAAGTCCCACGATATACGCATTGGACTTAATAGACGGAGAACAGGCACCGTGGAGGCATGAGCACCACAGTTCTCCTCCGCCCAGGCCTCACCCGACTCGCCACAGGGATCCGGGCCGCCGTCGCCAGGCCCGGAACCGTCGAGGAAACCGCCCGGCGGGTCGCCGCGGCGCTCCAGGAGAACCTGCCCACCGCCGACATCCTCCTCCCCGAAGAGCGGGTCGGCAGCCCCGAGAACTACGTCCAGCACGTGCTGCACGTTGAACCCGGCTTCTCGATCGTGGCCCTCGTCTGGCAGCCCGGCCAGCGCACCGCCGTCCACGACCACATCTCCTGGTGCGCCTTCGGGGTGGTCCAAGGCACCGAATACGAGATCGTCTACCGGCTCGAAGACGGATACCTGGTCCCGATCGCCGCGGCCGCCAACCGGACCGGTGAGGTCAGCGGCTTCGCCCCGCCCGGCGACATCCACCAGGTACACAACTCCGGCGACACCACGGCGATCTCGATCCACGTCTACGGCGCCGACATCGCCAAACTGGGCTCCAGCGTCCGCCGCCGCTACGACCTCCCCGTACGAGCCTGAGCCGGGGCCGCATCTGTCCGCTTGGTCCGGTAAGCACGGTCAGGGTGACAACCCGGACGTGCTCACCGTGTTAAGAGCGGTCGCTGTTAAGGACCTGTACCTTTGGGCCGAGCTCCGCTCGGCCGGCTCGAAACGCCGGTAACCCGCGTCTTCCCTCGTCAGGATTCGCCGCCGGCGCGACGAATCCTTCCTCAGTCCAGACGCGGGGGCGTTTCGAGCGCGCACGTGCCCGACCCGTAGGAATGATCCGGGCAGGGCCGCAGCCGACAGGCCCGACGTTTCTTACGGGGTTCCCGGGTTCGGGTGGTAAGTACGGCTGGATCTTAGGTGCTGGTCGCGCTACGTCCGCACTTCGCACGTCGCGCTCTTTGCGACGGGCGAATGCGCACGGCGGTTCGCGCCGGACGGTCTTTGTCCGGCGTGAACCGACCGCGGTCGATGTCAGAAAATACAGGCTTGTAAGGGTGGCTTCTCTTAAGGCGGTTCGCACGTCCGTGGTTGTAACCGGGGCCACACCTACCCGCTCGGCCAGGTAAGCCCGACCGCACCTAACGGGGTATCGCACGTCCGTGGTTGTGACCCCGACGGCTCTTTCAGGCCACCGCTACAGGCCGAGGGGGTTGGCCAGGCTGTGCAGGAACAGGGCTTCCGTCAGGGCGGTTCGGTGGACTTCGCGGAGGTCGACCCGCTCGTTCGGGGCGTGGATGGACGCGTCGTCGTCTTCGGCGCCGAAGACGAAGATCTCCGCGGTGGGGAAGAGGTGGGAGAACTTGGACACCAGGGGGATCGAGCCGCCCGCGCCGATTTCCCGCGGCGCCTGACCGTACGCCCGCTCCAACGCCCGTTCCAGCGCGGCCCGGTGGGTTCCGCCGGATCCGGAGTGGAAGCCGGAGCCGAGGACGTGGTCGGTGAACTCCACCTGAACGTTCCACGGGGCGGTGCGCCGGAGGTGCTCGATCACGATGTCGAGGGTGGTCTTGGGGTCGCCGGCCGGGGGTACCCGGACGGTCACCCGGGCTCGGGCCCACGGCTGGAGGGCGTTGGCCGCTCCGGCGACGGACGGTGCGTCGATCCCGGTCACGGTGACCGCGTACGACGCCCACACCCGGTCCGCGATGGAGCCTCCGCCGACCAGGCTGACCTCGGGAAGGACGCCCGCGCTGGCGCGGAACTCCTCTTCCGAGGGGCTGGGGCCGAGCCAGACGCCGCGGGGCAGGCCGGGGATCGCGACTTCGCCGCTCTCGTCGTGGAGGGTGGCGAGCATCCGGATGAGCGCGGCGAGCGCGTCGGGTGCCGCGCCGCCGAACTGGCCGCTGTGCAGCGCGCCGCGGAGGGTGCGCACCTCGACGGTGAACGCCCCCATGCCGCGCAGGGAGGTCGTCAGCGCGGGTTCGCCGATCCGCGGGTTCCCGCTGTCGGCGACGATGATCGCGTCGGCGCGGAACAGTTCGGGGTTGGCTTCGGCGAAGGCCTCCAGGCGGTCTCCGGCGTACTCCTCCTGGCCTTCGACGATGACCTTCACGCCGACCGGGAACCGGCCGCCGAAGGCGCGCAACGCGGCCACGTGGGCGATGACGCCGGATTTGTCGTCCGCCGCGCCTCGGCCGTACAGCTTCCCGTCCCGCAGGGTCGGCTCGAACGGCGGGGTGTGCCACAGGGACGGCTCGCCGGGCGGCTGGACGTCGTAGTGCGCGTAGAGGAGCACGGTGGGTGCTCCCGGGGGTGCCGGGGCTTCGGCGTAGACCGCGGGGAAGCTGCCTTCGATCGGGATCTGCTGGACGAGCGGCAGCCCGGTGCTGCGCAGGAGCTCTTCGGTCACCGCGGCGGCGGCGTGCACGGGCTCGATCGGGTGGCCGGGGAAGGCCACGGATGGGATGGCGACGAGTCGCGCGAGGTCGTCCACGGCTTGCGGCATGCCGGCGGCGATCGCGGCTTCGATCTCCTCAGGAGTCACGATTACCCCCGTTGTTGGAACAAATGGTCGACAGCCATTCCACCACACGGCCCCGACACCGCCCGGAGGGGTGGCAAGAGCCTACGGAATCCGTTGTCAAATGCCATGTAAATGGCGGATTCCAGAGTATTGACTACAGTGGAGCATGGTTTCGCTTGTCAAAACCGGCTAAAGCTTGCACACTGGATTGCAGATAGCACATCAAGGGACGACGCCATGACACAGGCAGACACCGCCGCGGCACTCCGGGCCGCTCAGGACAACCTATGGATGCACTTCACCCGTCACTCCTCATACGCGGACGGCGAAGTGCCGATGATCGTGCGTGGGGACGGCGCCTATATCTATGACGCTCACGGCAAGCGCTATCTGGACGGCCTCGCCGGGCTCTTCGTCGTGCAGGTGGGTCACGGCCGGAGCGAGCTCGCCGAAGCCGCCGCCAAGCAGGCCCAGGAGCTGGCCTTCTTTCCCCTGTGGTCCTACGCCCACCCCAAGGCCGCCGAGCTGGCGGCCCGGCTGGCCGCGCTGACCCCGGGCGACCTCAACCGGGTCTTCTTCACCACCGGCGGAGGCGAGGCGGTCGAGTCCGCCTGGAAGCTGGCCAAACAGTACTTCAAGATCAAGGGCAAGCCGCTCAAGCACAAAGTGATCAGCCGGTCGATCGCTTACCACGGCACCCCGCAGGGGGCGCTCTCCATCACCGGGATCCCCGCGCTGAAGCAGGTCTTCGAGCCGCTCGTCCCGGGATCTCACCGGGCGCCCAACACCAACTACTACCGGGCCGACGAGATCACCGGGTTCCCCGGCCTGTCCGAGGAGGCCTTCGGCCGATGGGCCGCCGACCAGATCGGCAAGGCCATCGAGATGGAGGGCCCGGACACGGTCGCCGCCGTCTTCGTCGAGCCGGTGCAGAACGCGGGAGGTTGTTTCCCGCCGCCGCCCGGCTACTTCCAGCGGCTCCGGGAGATCTGCGACCAGCATGACGTGCTGCTCGTCTCCGACGAGGTCATCTGCGCCTTCGGGCGCCTCGGGACGATGTTCGGCGGGCAGAAGTTCGACTACCAGCCCGACATCATCACCTGCGCCAAGGGGATGACCTCCGGGTACGCCCCGATCGGCGCGATGATCGCCTCCGAGCGGCTCTTCGAGCCGTTCAAGGACGGCACCGAGATGTTCGCCCACGGGTACACCTTCGGCGGGCACCCGGTGGCGGCCGCGGTGGCCCTCGCCAACCTCGACCTCTTCGAGCGGGAAGACCTCCTGGGTCACGTGACCCGCAACGAGCCGGTGTTCCGGGCGACGCTGGAGAAGCTGCTCGACCTGCCGATCGTCGGGAACGTCCGGGGCTCCGGGTACTTCTACGGCATCGAGCTGGTCAAGGACAAGACGACCAAGGAGACCTTCAACGAGGAGGAGTCCGAGCGCCTGCTCCGCGGCTTCCTCTCCAAGGCGCTCTACGACGCGGGCCTGTACTGCCGGGCGGACGACCGCGGTGACCCCGTGGTCCAGCTCGCGCCTCCGCTGATCTGCGGACCCGCCGAGTTCGACGAGATCGAGTCGATCCTGCGCGGTGTCCTCACCGAGGCGTGGAACCGGCTCTGATCCCCGCACGCCCTCCGGCCCGACCGGCCGGAGGGCGTGTTCGCCAACCCTGACGCCACCGACCTGGCGGCGGCTGTGCTGTACCACCGGAAAGGGAGAATCCGCATGAAGATCGGCGTGCCGGCCGAGGTCAAGAATCACGAGTACCGGGTCGCGGTCACCCCCGCCGGGGTCCACGAACTCGTTCGCCACGGCCACGACGTGTACGTCCAGCGGGACGCCGGAAGCGGGTCGCACATCACCGACGAGGACTACCTCTTCGCCGGGGCGAAGATCCTCGACACCGCGGCCGAGGTCTGGGGCGAGGCCGACCTCATCCTGAAGGTCAAGGAGCCCATCGCCGAGGAGTACCCGCTCATGCGCGAAGGGCAGGTGCTCTTCACCTACCTGCACCTGGCCGCGTCACAGCCGTGCACCGACGCCCTCCTGAAGAACAAGGTCACCGCCGTCGCCTACGAGACCGTCCAGGTGGGGAACACGCTGCCGCTGCTCGCCCCCATGTCGGAGGTGGCCGGTCGGCTCGCGCCGCAGGTGGGCGCCTACAACCTGATGCGTTTCAACGGCGGCCGCGGCGTGCTCCCCGGCGGGGTCCCCGGTGTCGCCCCGGCGAAGGTGCTCGTCATCGGCGCGGGCGTCTCCGGCCTCAACGCCGCCCAGATCGCGGTCGGCATGGGCGCCGATGTCACGATCATGGACATCAACGTCGACCGGCTGCGTCAGATCGACGCGATCTACCAGGGCCGGCTCAAGACCGTCGTCTCCACCGCCTACGCGATCGAGCGGGAGGCCCTCGCCGCCGACCTGGTGATCGGCGCCGTACTGATCCCGGGCGCCAAGGCGCCGACCCTCATCTCCAACGAGCTGGTCTCCCGGATGAAGCCCGGCGCGGTCCTCGTCGACATCGCGATCGACCAGGGGGGGTGCTTCGAGGACTCCCGGCCGACCACCCACGCCGACCCGACCTACCGGGTGCACGAGACGGTGTTCTACTGCGTCGCCAACATGCCCGGCTCGGTGGCCAACACCAGCACCTACGCGCTGACCAACGCGACCCTGCCGTACGCAGTCAAGCTGGCGAACCTCGGCTGGCGGGAGGCCCTCCGCGCCGACCCGGCGCTCGCCCTCGGCCTCAACACCCACGGCGGCCGGCTCACCAACGAGCCCGTCGCGCTGGCGCACGGACTCCCCTTCGACCGGCCGGCCGACGTCCTGGCCGCCGCCTGACCTTCCGCGTCACGCCGTACCGGGCTTCAGGTTCCGGTACGGCGTGCCGGAGCGGGAGTCGGCTCCGGCGCGGGCCGGGCATGGTCCGCAGAGGCCGGTACGGGGACATCCCGGCTCCCGCGGGTCCGCCGCGCACGCGACCTCCGCGGAACCGCTCGGCCGCAGCCCCGATCGTGCGGCGTGCCGCCGTACCGGCTGCGGATCCGGTACGGGCTACGCGGAGGCCAGGTAGCTGTCGAGGGTGCCGGTTTTGGCCGCCTCGACGAGGGTGCCGAACTGGTCGAGGCTCATCTCCACCCGCTGTCCGAAGTCGTCGGTGATGATCAGCTGCCGGTCCTCGGGGGCGGTTCGATCGACGAACACCTCCGGGCATCCGCAGTCGCACTTGCCGCAGAGGCGGGCGATGGATTGTCGCATGGGTCCTCGCTCTCAGGGTTCGTCTCGTCATCGAACGTAACCCCGGCGGTTCCCGGCCCGCCAGCCACAATTCCTTTACCTTCCCGTGCGAACGAGTTCACCACCAGCCCGGTTTGACCAGCCCGGACTCGTAGGCGATCACCACCAGCTGGGCGCGATCCCGGGCGTGGAGCTTCATCATGGTCCGGCTGACGTGGGTTTTGGCGGTGGCGGGGCTCATGACCAGGGATTCGGCGATCTCGTCGTTGGTACGGCCCGCGGCCACCAGCGCCAGCACCTCGCGCTCCCGCCCGGTGAGGAGCCCGAGGTCGTGGGTGCGGTCCGGGTCCTTGGCCCGGGTCGCGTACTCCTCGATGAGCCGCCGGGTGATCCCGGGGGAGAGCAGGGCGTTCCCCGCCGCGACGACCCGGACCGCGTGGATGAGCTCGGCCGGTTCGGTGTCCTTGACCAGGAAGCCGCTGGCGCCTCCGCGCAGCGCCTCGAAGACGTACTCGTCGAGGTCGAAGGTGGTGAGGATGACCACCCGGACGTCGGCCAGCTTCGGATCCGCGGTGATCGTGCGGGTCGCCGCCAGACCGTCCGTCCCGGGCATCCGGATGTCCATCAGGATGACGGCGGGCCGGTGCTCGCGCGCCAGCCGTACCGCGGCGCCGCCCTCGGCCGCCTCGGCCACGACCCGGATGCCGTCCTGCGCGTCGAGCAGCGCGCGAAACCCGGCCCGGACCAGGGCCTGGTCGTCGGCGAGGAGCACATCGATCACGGGGTCCCTCCGAGGGGGAGCCGGGCCACCACGAGAAAGCCGCCCTGGGACGTCGGTTCGGCGCCGAGCGTGCCGCCGAGCGCGGTCGCCCGCTCGCGCATCCCCGGGATCCCGTTCCCGGTGCCCGGCGTGCGGGGGGCGGTGTCGCCCGGGCCGTTCTCGACCTCCACGCGGAGCTCTTGGTCACTGTAGCCGAGGGAGACCGCCACGTCGGCCGTACCGGCGTGCCGGCGGGCGTTGGTGAGGGCCTCCTGAATGATCCGGTACGCGGCGAGGTCGATCCCCGCGGGAACCGGGCGGACCGTACCGGTGACCGTCTTGGTGGCCCCGGTCGCCGCGAGCAGCTCGTCGAGCCGGTCCAGCCCCGAGGTGGGGGCCCGCGGCGCCCCCTCCCGCAGGACGCCGAGGACCGTGCGCATCTCGGTGAGCACGTCCCGGCTCGACTGTTTGATCACGGTGAGGGCGGTCCGTGCCTGCTCCGGGCGTTCGTCCATGAGGTGGAGCGCCGTGGACGCCTGCACGTTGATCAGGGAGATGTTGTGCGCCAGCACGTCGTGGAGCTCCCGGGCGATCCGGAGCCGCTCCTCCCCGGCCAGCCGTCTGGCCTCCTCCGCCGCGGCGCGCAGCTCGCCGGCCCGGCGCTCCCGGCGCATCCGGGCCACCTCGGCGATCGTGAGGACCACCAGGAACCAGGCGAGGAGACCGAGCGCGCGGCGGAGGCCGATGGGCTCGTCGCCGAAGGGCAGGTAGGAGAGGCCGACGAGGAGGGCGTACCCGCAGAGGGTGACGATCCAGGTCGCCAGGCGCCGCCCGTACCGGATGGCGGCGAAGACCGCGACCGCCGGACTGAGGAAGATCGAAGAACCCGGGTACCCGAGCCCCGAGTAGCACACCGCCGCGATCAAGGTCAGCGCGTCCACGTCCGTCGGATGGCGCCGCCGGGCGAGCAGGAGCAGCGGCCCCGCGACCAGGAGGCAGAGGGCGAGCCCGTCGATCGGGCGCACGTCGTAGAGCCGCCAGGGGTTGTGCTGGTCGACGAATGCGCCGCCGACCTGCAGGACCCCGACGACCAGGACCAGGACCAGATCGAGCACACGCTTCACGCCGACGAAACTACGTCACCTCGGGACGCCTCGGCATCGACCTGACGGGGGATGTATCCCTACACTCCGCGGAGTAGCACGAGGGGGTGGTGTCCGGATGTGGACAGCGGTGATCACAACCGGTCAAGGCTGAGTCATGCTGGGTGCCATGAGACTGCGCTATCTTGCCGGGCTCCTCCTCGTCCCGGGTCTGGTGCTGCCCGTTCCGGCTCTCGCCGAGACGCGAAAGCCATATGAGAAACAGCCGGTCGCCGAGGGGTACGGCGGTGCGGTCGCCACCGTCGACCTGGACGCGAGCCGTACCGCGATCGAGATCCTGCGGCGGGGCGGGAACGCGGTCGACGCGGCGGTCGCGGCCTCGGCGACCCTCGGGGTGACCGAGCCTTTCGTCGCGGCGCTCGGCGGGGGCGGGTTCTTCCTCTACTACGACGCGCGAACCGGGCGGGTGCACACGATCGACGGCCGGGAGACCGCTCCCGCCGCGATGCGGCAGGACTCGTTCATGGAGAACGGCGCGCCGATCCCCTTCGCCGAGGCGGTGACCAGTGGACTCTCCGTCGGGGCGCCGGGCACGGTCCGCCAGTGGGAGCTGGCGCTGCGCAAATGGGGCAAGATGTCGCTCCGGCAGGTGCTCCAGCCCGCGATCGAGGTGGCGCGGCGCGGATTCACCGTGGACGAGGAGTTCATCGCGCAGACCGCGGTGAACCTCGACCGGTTCAAGGACATCGTGCCCACCCGCGAGCTTTTCCTCCCCGGCGGCAACCTGCCGGTCCTCGGGTCGACGTTCCGCAACCCTGATCTGGCCAGGACCTACCGGGAGCTCGCCGCCGGCGGGCCGGACGCCTTCTACCGGGGTTCCCTCGCCGCCGAGATCGTGGACGCGGTCCGCAGGCCGCCGGTGGATCCCGCTTCGACCAGGAACGTCCGTCCGGGTCTGCTGACCGTGGACGACCTCCGCGGCTACCGGGCGGTCCTGCGCGAGCCGACCCGGGTCGGCTACCGCGGTCTGGACGTGTACGGCATGGCGCCGCCCTCCTCCGGGGGGTCGACCGTGGGGGAGGCGCTCAACATCATCTCCTCCCTGCCGAAGACCGGCGACCGGGTGGAGGCGCTCCACCGCTACCTGGAGGCGTCGCGGCTCTCCTACGCCGACCGCGGGCGCTATGTGGGGGATGTTCCGGATGTCCCGCTGAAGGAGCTGCTGTCCACGGGGTTCGCCCGGGAACGCGCCTGCCTGATCGGGGAGCGGGCCATGCCGCACCCCGCCACACCCGGTTCACCCGACGGAACGTACGGGGGATGCCCCGCGGCGGGCGGAACGCCCGATCCGCTCACCTATGAGGGGCCGCAGACCACCCACCTCACCGTCGCCGACAAATGGGGCAACGTCGTCGCCTACACCATCACCATCGAGCAGTTCGGCGGAAACGGGGTCGTCGTCCCCGGGCGGGGCTTCCTGCTCAACAACGAGCTCACCGACTTCTCCTTCATTCCCTCGGCAACCGACCCGAACCTACCCGGACCCGGCAAGCGCCCCCGCTCCTCCATGTCCCCGACGATCGTGCTGAAGGACGGGCGCCCGTTCCTCGCCGTCGGCACCCCCGGCGGCTCCACCATCATCACCACCGTGCTGCAGATCCTGCTCAACCGGGTCGACTTCGGGATGTCCCTGCCGGAGGCCCTCGCAGCCCCGCGAGCCACCCAGCGCAACACGCCGTCGACCTTCGCCGAGCAGGCGTTCATCGACGCCTACGGCCCGGCGCTGACCGCTCGGGGACACACGCTCGCACTTTTCCCCGGCCCACCGGCTGGCTTCATCGGCGCTGCCACCGGGATCGAGTTCACCGGCCACGGCCGAATCCAGGCGGTCGCCGAACCCACCAGACGGGGCGGCGGCAGCGCCTTGGTCGTCCGTCCCCTGGACGACGACGACTGAGTCCGTACAGACGGGGTCGGGAGCCAGGGCCGGAAACACCCGACTCAGGCTCCCGACCCCGCCGCCTTGAGTCTGAGAATCCACCAAGCCTCCGGCGACGAATCGACTAACCAGGGCAAAAACAAATTCGAGTCGTTGTGGATTTGTTATCTTAGTCATTTGTTTGATGTGGGCGCTGCCCCGACATGCAAATTCGACTTGAAATCATAAATGCGGTCATATGACCGTGGAGTTGTTTGGATCGTTCCAAATACGGTCTCGGCCCGCTACTACGATCCGGCCGCCGGACGCTTCATCAGCCCCGACCCCCTGCTGGACCTGCGCCGCCCGCAATGGGCCAATGCCTACTCCTACGCCGGCGGCAACCCGATCGGCCTGTCTGACCCCACCGGCCTCGGCATAGACCCCGACGACTGCAAACGCGGCGGCCGAGCCGACCACTGCCGGACTCAGCGGGACCGCGACAACTGCTACAAGCGGCACGGAAAGAAGGCCTGCGAGGACCTGTGGACCGCGCAGCACAACTACAGCAACGCCAAAACGGAGGAGGACCGGCAGTTCCAGGCGCTGCTGGACGCCCTGGCCGCGCTGGTTCAGATCGCCGCCAAGGAGCTGGGTATCGACGCCGGAATCGAATGCCTGACCACCGGCAATTTGGCGGCCTGCGGCGAGACTGTCGTCAACATCATCGGCACCTTTGCCGGGGGCATCGCCACCAAACTGGTGGCCAAATACGGCCTTCCCTGGAAGTGGAAGAAACTTGGCGAGCTCGCCGGCAGCATCGCCACTCAGGTCAATAAGGCCAAGGATGCGTTCACCGGCTGGATGGCCGCCAAGAAAAGCGTCCAAGCCGCCGGTAATGCCTTAAACGCGGCGAAGAGAAAAGGCTGCTTCAGCAGCTTCGTGCCCGGCACCCTCGTCCTGATGGCCGACGGCACCCGCAAACCCATCGAGCAAGTCAAGGTCGGCGACAAGGTCATCGCCACCGATCCGCGCACCGGGAAAACCGCGGCCAAGCCGGTCACCATCCTGATCGGCAGCCAGGGCGAAAAGCAGCTGGTCACCCTCACCGTCGGCACCTTCACCGGCCCGGGCACGGCCACCGTGACCGCCACCGCGGAACACCCGTTCTGGGCCGCCGACCACCGGCGCTGGCTCGACGCCGAGGACCTGCTACCCGGCATGACCCTGCGCTCACCCGACGGCCGCACCGTCACCCTCACCCGGGTGACCACCACCCAGGTACCGGAACAGCAGGTCCACAACCTCACCGTCGCCGACACCCACACCTACCATGTGGCTTTGGGCGACTCAGATATTCTGGTGCACAACAGTGAACCAGGCGGTTGTGCGTTTGGTGTTGGAGGCAGGGCATCCAATGCCCCAAGTAAAAGAAATATCGACGGGGGTGTCTTCGCTAGTCGTGACGAAGCAGTCGCCGCAGCAGATAAGAAGGTCAAAGAATTTCCCCGAGGGTGGGTGCGATTCAGGAGTGAATGCTCTCCAACTAGGTGTCATGTTCATGTTGATGTCTACAACAAGAAGGGGCAAATCATTGAAACCTGGCACTATGCTTATCACAAGCCGAAAGGATAGGAGATCTGATTGAAGGAAGATATCTATCTCGCTGTGGAACGCCTATGTCAAGCGATACGTGAGCATGCTGAGGTCTGTACGCGATCGCCAGATGAGTCGACCGTGGTAGTGCCTGCGGCGGGGCGAGTCGCAGATGCCGCCGCGGACTACGGTGATTTGGTCTATGCTTCCACTGGGTGGTCGAGTCCTTTTTGGCATATCGTGCCGGGAGGATTCTCGGGAACTCATGTCGAGGACTTGCCTCGTTCGGATGATGAAGAAGAGGAATAGGCCTTGCAGTATGGCTGTGTATCCGAGTCGCCGGTTTGCGCAGCTAGCAGGGCTTCCGTCGATCTTGTCGGCATAAATCCGGAAACAGAATAGATAAACGCCGAAAGCGTCAGTGATGTGGGGCGTGCACTGATGTCTCGCGTACTTACAGTCGGTGAGCGTCGCTGACGCCGGGCAGCCGGGTCACTCGGGAGATCAGGTGATCGGCTTCAGCTGCCGAGCGGGTCTTGACCCTGAACGACTCGAATACGTCATCGGCAGTGAGCTTGGAGAAGGAATCTCTGAGCTCGCTAAGCGTGTACTCGATGGAACGAAAGTAAATCTTCTCGACGCCGGGTGAGTTCAGCAGGTGCTGAAAGACGGTCTGTTTCTCAGATACCGTCCCACGCTCCCTGCCCCGGCACGATTCCGCCTCGTCTGTTCCGGGGCAGAGTGAGATCTGAACGTTTACCTTTCCTTCCCAGATGGTGTCACGACCCGCGACAACATCGAATACGCCGGGGATTGATCTTGCGAACTGCTCGAAGCCCTTCTCGCCGGTATCGACCCTTGATAGCCGTCCTTCCAGTATATTCAGCTGATCAGACCGGTCCTCGGTAAGGCTAAGGACCTCGGGACGGGCGCGGAGTTGCGCTCGAATCTCCGCCATCCGCGATGTGCTGATGCCGTCGGAAAGGTGTACGAGGAACGATCCGGTTGTGGGCGGGGGTCCGCTGGGCGGAGGGAGCGGGCTGTCGTAGAGGCCGAACGGAGAGGGCCCGCCGATCCCCAGAGCGCTCAGTATCAATCCCACCACAGCCAGAGATTTCAGCCATCTGGTTGCCATTGATACAGCTTGTCAATCTACTCTTGACCGATGCAAGCTGTTATTGGTTTCCACGGATACCAGGATGTCGACGGATTCAAGAATAATGCGGCTGTTGCCGGACACCGGAGCCGCGAGACACGGTGAGATTTCCTTGCGATCTTCAAGTGTGAGTAGTGTTCGCTTGGTCGGTGACCCTCCGCGACCACCTCTGTCATGAGAGCCGTACCTGCCACGCGTCGAGATCTTCATCAGGAAAGACCGATTCATGCGACCGGGCGTGATCAACTTCGGGAGCAAGCCGAGGTACGGCCGCAGGCCGTTGTCAACCGCTTCGCGTTCCTGGTCGTCCAGAACCCCGATCCACTGGGTGAGCTTGGTGACGTCGAGCATGAGCATCTGCTCCAGTAGGCACTTGCATCGCTCGATCTCAGCTTCGGGCCGACTAAGACTCGCGCGAGTCAATATCGGGAAGCGCGGTGGACGGGACCGGCTGCCGTTTCTGGACCGAGGATGCGGTGAGCTGTCGAACCGCGTATGGCCTGAATCGGGTGGCGGGCTTTTCGGCGGGGACGGTCTTGGGTCGGTCAGCGGAGAGTGGACCATTCACGGAGGGGCTTCGGCCCTTCGAGCACTGTGTCTTCGTAGTCGACGTCGGTGACGCGGATCTTCATGTACTGCGAACCGGAGAACACCCAGTAGTCATCCCGCTCGCCTGGCAAGTTGGGTACGGGCGGAACGCCGCGGATCGCTAACGGTGGAGGACGAAGTCGCGAGGGTTCACGCGGCGGGTGCGGGCCCAGTACTCGGCGGTGAACCCGGGCCAGATGGAGCGGTTCACCTCGTTCTTGTCCAGATACCAGCTCCGGCACCCACCGGTGTTCCACACCTTGTCGGCGAGGCGCCGCTGGATCCGGCGGTTGTACTCCCGTTCGGCCTCTGGCTTGACCTCGATGGCCCGGGACCTGGTGCGGGCGAGCAGGCGCAGGCACTCCAGGATGTAGTGCGTCTGTGCCTCGATCATGAAGATGATGGAGGTGTGGCCGAGCCCGGTGTTCGGGCCGAGCAGAAAGAACAGGTTCGGGAAGCCTGCGGTGAGCACGCCGAGATGGGCGTGGGGCCCGTTTTTCCACGCGTCCTGGATGCGCAGGCCGTCCCGGCCCACGATGTGCTGCTCGTCGATGGCGTCGACGACCTTGAATCCGGTGCCGTAGACGATCGCGTCCACCGGGTGCTCCCGGCCGGACCGTCCGACGATCGCGTGCGGGCGGATCTCGGCGATGTCCTCGGTGACGAGTTCGACGTTGTCCCTGGCGAGGGCGGGATAGTAGTCGTTGGAGAGCAGGACGCGCTTGCAGCCGATGGTGTAGTCAGGGGTGACCTTGGCGCGGAGCACCGGGTCCGGCACCTGCTTCCGGAGGTGGCGCCGGGCGGCGCGGTGCTGCCCGCGCAGGAAACGGGGATCGTGGACGAACCCCAGGGCACGGCTCTCCAGTAGCCAGTAGACCCAGTGCCTCGCCCCCCTGGCCGCTCCGGGAAAGCGGCGGAACACGCTTTTCAGTCCCTCGGGCAGCGCGAAATCGGGTTTGGGGTGGATCCACGGGGGTGTGCGCTGAAAGACGGACAGGTGGCCAGCCCGCTCGGCGATCTGCGGAATGAACTGTACGGCGGACGCGCCGGTGCCCACGACGGCGACACGTTTGCCGGTGAAGTCGTAGGAGTGGTCCCACGCGGCGGAGTGAAACGACCGCCCGGCGAAGGACTCGCGGCCGGGTAGCTCCGGAAACTTAGGGATGTGGAGTGCGCCGATTCCGGAGATCACCGCATGGGAGATGTGGGTGTCGCCGGACGAGACGCCGATCCGCCAGGTCTGGGTGGCGTCCTGGTACTCGATCCCCACAACTTCCGTCGAGAACCGGATGTGCCTTTCTAAGCCGTATTCAATAGCGCACTCGTTTAAATATGACCAGATCTCACTCTGCGGCGCGAAGACACGCGACCAGTCGGGCTTCAAGCGGAAGGAGTAGGAGTACAGCGGGGAGGGGACGTCACAGGCGCACCCGGGATAGGTGTTGTCCCGCCAGGTTCCCCCGATCCTGTGGGACTTCTCCAGAATGACGAAGTCATGAAATCCGGCCATCTTCAGCGTGATCGCCATACAGAGACCGGAGAAGCCCGCGCCGACAATGGTGATCGCCGGGTTCCGTGGGTCTGCGGCGTCCTCTCCTATGGCGGGCATCAAGATCTCTCCTGGGCGGGCGTGCCGGTTCGAACATGCACCCTGGCGGCCCATCCGGAGGTGTCGTTGTGAATCCGGTCACACGTAGTGCTGATCTGTATGGTAATGACTACCGGTGACGCTCCGGGTCGACGATCGTAACCCCCGGCCTTTCGTCAGAGTAGAAGGTAGATCACCACCACGACGGCCACGAGCACAGCTACCGCCGCCCCGCCGATGAGGAGCGGTGAGCGCTTGGCAGGCTCCGGTTCTTGATCGCCTTTTCGGACGAAGGCCCGGAATTCCTGGGTGTTTCGGGTGGGGTCGATCTCTGGATTAGACATGGCATGACTGTAGCGGGCTAAATGAAGCCTTTTCCATAAACACTCGGGTATGCCTGGGACACCAGGTGCCGGGGTCGCGGGATACCCCACCCCCGTCGGCCGATACCGTGGATACATGCTCCGCACCCTGTTCAGCCCCCGCCTGTTCGCGTTGCATGCGGTGACCATCGGGTTGCTCGTCGTCTTCGTCATGTTCGGCATCTGGCAGATGGGGGAGTTCGAGGAGTCCGGCCGTCCGCGGGCCGCGGCGGATCCGGCCCCCGTGGCGGTGGCGCGGCTGAGCGCACCGGGGGAGCCGCTGCACAGTGAGTCGATCGCCAGGCAGGTCACGGCCGAGGGGGAGTTCGAGGCGGCGCGGCAGCTGCTGGTGCCGGGCCGTTACGAGGACGGCAAGAAGGGGTTCTGGCTGCTCGCCCCGCTGCGGATGGATGACCGGACCACGATTCCGGTGGTGCGCGGATGGATCGCCACCGCGGACGACCCGGCGGTCGCCGTGCCCTCCGGGCGGGTCCAGGTGGTCGGCAGGCTGCGGGCCTCGGAGCCCACGGACGCCGTCCCGCGCCGCGACCAGATCCTCCCCGCCGGGCAGGTCGCCACGGTTTCCACCGGGGAGCTGGTGAACCTGTGGCCGGGCGTGCGGCTCCGTGAGGGGTATGTCGTCCAGACCTCCGGGAGCGCCGCGGTCCCGGTCACGGTGGCTCCGCCGACGATGCCCACCGAGTTCGACTGGCGGAACCTCGCCTACGCCGCCCAGTGGTGGATCTTCGGCGCCTTCGGGGTGTTCATGTGGTTCCACTTCGTCCGGGACGCCGTTCGGGGCGCCGCGAAGTCCGAGCGCGGCGCTGCCCCTGCCTGACGGCAGATATGGTTACATGTCCGAATCGCTGATAGAGGTGCTGATCAAGTGGAATCCGCGCTGAAGTTGTTCCGCGTCATGGCCTACATCGTGGGTGTCGCGCTGCTCGCCCTGGTGGTCGCCATGGTGATGAAGTACACCCCCATCGACCAGCCCGGCCTGGTCGGTGTGGTGGCCCCGGCGCACGGTTTTCTCTATGTCATCTATCTCATGGCAGCGCTCAACCTCAGCCTGAAGGCCCGCTGGAACTGGTGGTACTCCCTCGGTGTGCTCATCGCCGGGACGATCCCGTTCGTCTCCTTCTACGCCGAGCGCAAGGTCGTACAGCGGGTCCAGGCACTGCCCGCCGAAGCGGTCTAGCGTTCGAGGCGCTTCTGGCGGATCCGCTTGAGCCTGGCCCGCTGGGCCGGGTCAAGCATCAGGTAGCCCACCACGGGCACGGCCACCAGGGCGATGAGGGCGAGCCAGACCAGCCAGCCGGGCAGCAGCAGCCAGGCGAGGAACAGGCCGACCGCTCCGCCGATCACATACTTCGAAACCGATGACATTTTCGCGACCCTTTCGACTGCGGGGCTGACCACCCCGCACCTCCATCCTGCGCCACGGCGCCGTCGAGTGCGGCGGGGCCTTGCCTTCATTGTCAACGTTTAATCACGGATGGTAGTTCCGTGAGCTTCGTCGCCGACGCGGCCCCGCCGTGGCCGGCCGGGGGTTCCGGTCAGCCGAAGCGGCCGGTGATGTAGTCCTCGGTCCGCTTGTCGACCGGGTTGGTGAAGATCCTGCTGGTCTCGTCGAACTCCACCAGCCGCCCGTGCCGGACCCCGGTGTCGTCGACCTCGGCGGTGAAGAAGGCCGTGCGGTCCGAGACACGGGCGGCCTGCTGCATATTGTGGGTGACGATCAAGATCGTGTACTCGCGGGCGAGCTCCTGCATGAGGTCTTCGATCTTCGTGGTGGCGATCGGGTCCAGGGCCGAGCACGGTTCGTCCATAAGGATCACTTCCGGCTTGACGGCGATGGTCCTGGCGATGCAGAGGCGCTGCTGCTGCCCGCCGGAGAGGGAGAGCGCGCTCGCCTTCAGCTTGTCCTTCACCTCGTCCCAGAGGGCGGCCTTGACGAGCGCCTCCTCGACGACGGACCCCAGATCGCCTTTGACGCCGTTGACCCTGGGGCCGTACGCGACGTTGTCGAAGATCGACTTGGGGAACGGGTTCGGCTTCTGGAAGACCATGCCGATGCGGCGTCGCACCTCGATGGGGTCGACGTGGTCCCCGTACACGTCCTCGTCGTAGTAGAGGATCTTGCCGGAGACCCGGGCGCCCGCGATGAGGTCGTTCATCCGGTTGAAGCAGCGCAGGACCGTGCTCTTCCCGCAGCCGGACGGGCCGATCAAGGCGGTGATCTCGCGATGCCCGATGTTCAGGTCGACCCCGCGCACGGCTTCGTAGTCGCCGTAGAAGACGCTGAGGCCGGAGACGGTGAAGACCGGGTCGAGCGACGCGGGGTCGCGGGGGGCCTTCGGGCCGTCGAACGCCGTCTTGGGGGGACTGGACAAGCTGCCTGCCATTGTGTTCACCAACGCCTCTGGTAGCGGTTGCGCAGCCACACGGCCACGGAGTTCATGACGAGGAGGATCGCGAGCAGGACGACGATCGCGGCCGCGGCCAGGACGTGGAACTCCTCCCGCGACTGGGTGATCCAGAAGTAGATCTGGATGGGCAGGGCGCTGAACCGGTCGAACAGCCCTTCAGGGTTGAAGGGGACGAACGTCGCGGCGCCCAGCATGATGAGCGGCGCCGCCTCGCCGATCGCCCGGGAGAGCGCGAGGATCGAGCCGGTCGCGATGCCGGGGACGGCCGCCGGCAGCACCTGCCGGGAAACGGTCTGCCACTGGGTGGCGCCGAGCGCGAACGAGCCCTCGCGGATCGAGGTGGGGACCGCCCGGATCGCCTCCCGGGACGCGATGATCACAATCGGCAGGACGAGCAGGGAGAGCGTCATGGCCCCGGTGAGCACACCGAAGCCGAGGCCCAGCACCCGGGCGATGATGCCGAGGCCGAGGATCCCGTAGACGATGGACGGGATCGCCGCCAGGTTCTGGATGTTCAGCTCGATGACGCGGTTGTACCACCGGGTGCGATCGGCGTACTCCTCCAGGTAGACGGCCGCGAGCACCCCGGTGGGCAGGGCGATGAGGGCGGTGAGCCCGATCAGCCAGAGGGTTCCGACGATCGCCGACTGCGCGCCCGCGATCTCCGGTCGCCGGATGGAGGGCTGGTTCTCCCAGAGCCGGGCGTCGAGCCTGGGCCATCCCTTGGTGACCATGTAGACGATCAGGACGACCAGGAAGCCGAGCGCGATCGCCACGCTCACCACCAGGGCGGCCTTGAACAGGTGCTCGCGGAGCGGCCGGCCTTCGGAGGCGAGCCGTACGGCGGAGCGCGGCGTGGTCAGCAGCGCCATGCGGGCCCCCTGTCCGGGCGTGCGGAACTCATTCGTAGACCTCCCGGTAGCGACGGACCAGCCGGGCGCTGAACCAGTTCATCAGGAACGTGAGGACGAAGAGCAGCGAGCCCACGGCGAAGATGGTGTTGTAGGCGACGGTGCCGACCGGCGCGTCCCCCGAGCCGGCCTGGGCGATGAACGAGGCCATGGTGAGCATCTCGTCCGCCGGGTTTACGGTGAAGAGCGGGTTGGATCCGGCCGCGATGACGACGATCATCGTCTCCCCGGCGGCCCGGGAGACGGCGAGGATGATCGCGGCGACGACCCCGGAGAAGGCGGCGGGGAGGACGACCCGGAGCGCGACGGTCATCCGGGACGAGCCGAGGGCGTACGCGCCCTCCCGGAGCCCGTTCGGGACCGCCGCCATGGCGTCCTCGGAGAGGGAGGCGACGATCGGAATGATCATCACACCGACGACGAGGCCCGCGCTCAGCCCGTTCTTCAGGCTGATCTCGAACGGTGACCAGTCCCGCATCACCGGGGTGACCAGGGTGAGCGCGAAGAAGCCGAGGGCGACCGTGGGGATCCCCGCGAGCACCTCCAGGGTGGGCTTGATCACCCTGCGGATCCGCGCGGAGGCGTACTCGGACAGGTAGACCGCCGCGGCCAGGCCCAGCGGGACCGCGACCGCGATCGCGATCACCGTGGTGATCAGGGTGCCGGTCACCACCGGGATCACGCCGAACGACGGGGGCTTGAACAGCGGGCCCCAGTCGGTGGAGGTGAAGAACTCCACGATGCCGACGTGGGTGAAGAAGCCGACGGTCGGCTCCAGCAGCGCGGCCACGATCCCCACCGTGGTCGCGACGGAGAGGAGCGCGGCGGTCAGCAGGACCGCCTTCACCACGCTCTCCCCGTGACGGCGGCGGGACCGCCCCAGCGCCTGCGGGGCCGGGGCGATCTCCGATACGTCCGCCATGCCCATCAGGAGGTTTGGATGGAGTCGACGGCGCTCTTCAACGTGGCCTCCTGCTCGGCGTTGAGGGGGATGAACCGTGCCTCAGTCGCGATCTTGGAGATGTTGGCCGCGTAGTAGTCGACGAAGGCCTTCACCTCGGGCCGCTTGACCGATTCGTTCTTGATGTAGACGTAGAGCGGGCGGGAGAGCGGCGCGTACGACCCGTCCTGGGCGGTTTGCACGCTCGGCGCCACACAGCCCTTGCCGGAGTCGACCTCCAGCGCCTTGAGCTTCCCGGAGTTCTCCTCGAAGTAGGTGAACCCGAAGTAGCCGAGGCCGCCCTTGGCACCCGCGACCGCGGTCACGGTGTCGTTGTCGTTCTCCGAGGCGCTGTAGTCCTTGCGGCTCGCGCCCTCCTCACCGTTGATCGCGTCGGTGAAGTAGTCGAAGGTGCCCGAGTCGGTCCCCGGACCGGCCACCTTGAGCGGCTCGGCGGGGAACTTGGGATCGAGCTGGTTCCATGTGGTGATCTTGCCTTCGGCGGCCGGCTCCCAGGCCTTCTTGAGCTGCTCGACGGTGAGGCAGGTGGCCCAGGTGTTGTCCTTGCCGGTCACCACGGTGAGCGCGTCCGTCGCGACGATCAGCTCGGTGAAGGTGATGCCCTTCGCGGCGCAGGCGGCCTTCTCCTCGTCCTTGATCGGGCGGGAGGCGTTGGAGATGTCGGTCTCCCCGGCGCAGAACTTCTCGAACCCGCCCCCGGTGCCGGAGGTGCCGACGCTGATCCGCACCCGCGGACTCCCCTCGGCGAAGAGTTCGGCCGCCGCGGTCGTAAGCGGTCCGACGGTGCTGGAGCCGTCCGACTTGATCTCACCGGAGAGCCGGTCGGACTCCGCGGCGGGACGGGAGGCGTCGCCGGCAGCCGGAGCCGCACCCGAACCTCCGCCACAGGCCGCTGTGAGTGCTGCTACGAGCGTCGCGGTCGCTGCCAGTCCCAGGCGGCGCTGTCCAATGGTCACGTTCCCTCTGCCTTCCCAGGTCACCGCTGTTCCATGCGGTTCTCAACGTTGCGCTGAGTAAAGAAAAGAGCGGGAAGGTGAACGGTAATGAAACAGCCTGTGACCGTGACGGGAAGAGGTTGGCAGGGGTCTGTGAACCTTATGGGGCGATCTAGGACGGTGGCTCGGAGATCAGGCGGGATGCTAAAGATGGATATATGACCGCGCTAGCTCTGCCCCCTCCACGTGACCCCGCCCTGCCGTACACGATCTGCATGGTCTGTCTGGGCAACATCTGCCGCTCGCCCACCGCCGAGGTCGTCCTGCGGGCGGAGCTGGACCGGCGTGGGCTGGGCGATCTGGTCGTCGTGGACAGCGCCGGGACCGGAGGATGGCATGTCGGCGGGCCGATGGACGCCCGCTCCTCCCGGGCGCTCGCCGCCCGCGGTTACCCGACGGCGCACCGGGCCCGCCAGTTCACCGCGGACTGGATCGGCCGACGGGACCTGGTGCTGGCGATGGACGGGGAGAACCTCTCCCGGCTGCACCGGCTCGGCGGCACGCCGGACCGGGTGCGGCTGTTCCGCTCGTTCGATCCGTCCGCGCCGCCCTCCGCCGAGGTGCCGGACCCCTACTACGGGGGGCGGCAGGGGTTCGAGGGCGTGCTGGACATGTGTGAGCGCGCCGCCAAGGGGCTGGCGGACCTGCTGGCGAACGGGTCGGCCTCAGACGCGCAGTGAGAGCGGCCCGCCGCCGAGCTGCTTGAGCACCTCCGCGTGGAGGAGTCCGTTGGTGCAGATCAGACTGCTGCCGTCGGCGCTCGGCACTCCGGAGAGGTCGGTGAACATCCCGCCGGCCTCTTCGACGATGACGGTGAGCGCGGCGATGTCCCACATGGACAGCTCCGGTTCGGCGGAGATGTCCACCGAGCCCTCGGCCACCATCATGTGTGACCAGAAGTCACCGTAAGCCCTCGTCCGCCAGACATTTCGCGTCAAGTCGAGGAACTGGGGTAGGCGTCCTGATTCCTCCCACCCGCCGAGGCTGGAGAAGGAGAACGAGGCGTCCTCCAGCTTGCTCACTCCCGAGACCCGGCAGCGGGTCGCCCGGGTCACGTTTTTGCCGCTCCAGGCCCCGCCGCCCCGGGAGGCCCACCAGCGCCGGCCGAGCGCCGGGGCCGAGACGAGCCCGACCACGACCTCGTCCCGCTCCATCAGGGCGATCAACGTCGCCCAGACCGGGACGCCCCGGACGTAGTTCTTGGTCCCGTCGATCGGGTCGATGATCCAGTTGCGCGAGCCGTGGCCGGTCCGCCCGTACTCCTCGCCCACCACGGCGTCCCTGGGCCGGGCCCGCCGCAGCGTGCCCCGGATGGACTCCTCGACCGCCCGGTCGGCGTCGCTCACCGGGGTGAGGTCCGGCTTGGTGTCGATCCGGAGGTCGACGGCCTTGAACCGGCGCATGGTGATGTCGTCCGCGGCGTCCGCCAGGACGTGCGCGAGGCTCAGGTCATCGTGGTAACCGGTCATGAATGGCAACGTTATCGCGCTCCCGGTTCGGTCATCATTCCTCGCCCGCCCCCTCGCGGCTGCCGAGGAGGCGGCGCAGCGATTCCAGCCGGGCCGGTTCGGCGTGTCCGTCCGCGACCCAGGCGTCGAGCGCGCACCCGTCGCCGAGGTGGGTGCAGCCCTTGGGACACCCGGCAGCGCCCTCGGCCAGATCGGGGAAGGCGGCGAGCACCGAGTCGGTCGAGACGTGGGCGAGGCCGAAGCTCCGCACGCCCGGGGTGTCGATGATCCAGCCGCCCTCGGGCAGCGGGAGCGCGACGGCCGAGGAGGAGGTGTGGCGTCCGCGGCCGGTGACCGGGTTGACGTGCGAGACGGCGCGTGCCGCCGAGGGGACCAGGGCGTTCACCAGGGTGGACTTCCCGACCCCGGAGTGCCCGACGAGGACGCTGATCCGGTCGGCGAGCCTGCCCCGGATCTCCTCCAGCGGGCAGCCTCGCTCCACCACCACGTACGGAACCCCCAGCGGGGTGTAGGCGGCGAGCAGCCGGTCCGGCGAGGCCAGGTCGGCCTTGGTCAGGCAGAGCAGCGGGGTGAGGCCGGCGTCGAAGGCCGCGACCAGGCATCGGTCGATCATGCGGGGCCGCGGCTCGGGGTCGGCCAGGGCGGTGACGATCACCAGCTGGTCGGCGTTGGCGACGACGGGCCGCTCCACCGGGTCGGTGTCGTCCGCGGTACGGCGGAGCATCGAGGTCCGGGGCTCCGCCCCGACGATCCTGGCGAGCGCGTCGGGCCGTCCCGAGACGTCCCCGACGATACGGACCCGGTCGCCGACGACGATGCCCTTGCGGCCCAGCTCCTTGGCCTTCATCGCGGTGACCGTATCCGTGTCGACCAGGCAGGTGAACCGGCCGCGGTCCACGGCCGTCACCAGTCCGACGACCGCGTCGACGTGGCCGGGGCGCCGCCGGGTGCGCGGCCGGGAGCCACGTCCGGGCCGGATCCGGACGTCGTCCTCGTCGTACTCCCGCCGTCTCAGGCCGTCTCCCCCAGCATCCGGGTCCACATCGCGTCGAAGCCGGGGAGCGTCTTGGCCGTGGTCGCGATGTTCTCCACCCGGGTCCCGGTGACGGCGAGGCCGATGATCGCGCCCGCGGTGGCCATCCGGTGGTCGTCGTAGGTGTGGAAGGCGCCGCCGTGGAGCGGGCGGGGCCGGATCTCCAGGCCGTCCGCGGTCTCGGAGACGTCGCCGCCGAGGCCGTTGATCTCCTTGGTGAGCGCGGCGAGCCGGTCGGTCTCGTGCCCGCGCAGGTGGGCGATGCCTCGCAGCCGGGAGGGGGATCCGGCGAGCGCGGCGAGCGCGGCGACGGACGGGGTGAGCTCGCCGACGTCGCGCAGGTCCGCGTCGAGCCCGTCGATCCGCCCGGTACCGGTCACGGTGAGCCCTTCGGGCCCGAGCCGCACGTTGCCGCCCATGGCGGTGAGCAACCCCCGGAGCGCGTCGCCGGGCTGGGTCGTCTCGGCGGGCCAGCCGGGAACGGTGACCCGGCCCCCGGTCACCAGGGCGGCGGCCAGGAACGGGGCGGCGTTGGAGAGGTCGGGTTCGACGACGACCTCGCCGCCCTTGATCGGGCCGGGCTCGACCCGCCAGCGGTCGGGCACCGAGTCGTCGACGGTCACCCCGGCGGCGCGGAGCATGGCCAGGGTCATCTCGATATGGGGGAGCGAGGGGACCGGCGGACCCTGGTGGCGCACGGTGACGCCCTCGTCGAAGCGGGCGCCCGACAGGAGCAGCCCGGAGACGAGCTGCGAGGAGGCGGAGGCGTCGAGGGTCACCTCGCCGCCGCGGATCGAGCCGCGCCCGCGGACCGTGAACGGCAGCGCGTCCCCGTCGACGTCGGCGCCGAGGGCGCGCAGGGCGTCCAGCAGGGCCCGCATCGGACGCTTGCGCGCGTGCGGGTCGCCGTCGAAGCGGACCTCGCCGTCGGCGAGCACGGCGACCGGGGGGACGAACCGCATGACCGTGCCGGCCAGGCCGACGTAGACCGAGACGTCCCCGCGCAGCGCGCCGGGGGTGACCAGCCAGCCTTCCTCGGCCGTACCGGCGAAGCCCGCGCCCAGGGAACGCAGCGCGTCGACCATGAGGTCGGCGTCCCGGCTGCGCAGGGCACCCCGGACCACCCCGGGCGCGTCGGCGAGGGCGGCGAGCAGGAGCGCGCGGTTGGTGATGGACTTGGACCCGGGCAGCCGCACGGTCGCGTCAACCGGTGCGGACGCGGTCGGGGCAGGCCAGAGGAGCGCGGTCATGGCCTTGAGCCTATCGGTACGGTGAGGGCGTTCAAGGCCTTCGCCAGGGGCCGTTCCGGCCTCCGGCGGGGCCGGTTTCCCCGGATCGTCACCGCCGTCTGGCATGTTTGTTCTATGTGTGGTCGATACGTCTCCGCACGGCAGCGACACGAGCTGCTGGAGGAGTTTGAGGTTGAGCAGGACGCCACGCCCGAGGAGCTCCGCGAGGACTACAACGTGGCGCCGACCAAGCCCGTCTACGCGGTGCTGACCCGTTCGCCCCAAGGGGACGCCGACCTGCGCGGGGTACGGCAGCTGCGGGTCGTGCGCTGGGGGCTGGTGCCGTCGTGGGCCAAGGATCCCTCGATCGGGAGCAAGCTGATCAATGCCCGGGTGGAGACGGTGGCGGAGAAGCCGTCATACCGGAAGGCGTTCGCCGCGCGCCGCTGCCTGCTCCCGGCCGACGGCTTCTTCGAGTGGTACCCGGTGGAGCGAGAGGAGGGGAAGAAGCCGTACAAGCAGCCCTATTTCATCCATCCTGCCGACGGCGGGATCATGGCCATGGCCGGGCTGTACGAGTACTGGCGCGATCCCAGTCGGCCCAAGGAGGACCCGCAGGCCTGGCTCTGGACCGTAACGATCATCACGACCTCGGCCGAGGACGAGATCGGCCACATCCACGAGCGGATGCCGATGACGATCGAGCCGGAGCGCTGGGCGGACTGGCTGGATCCGCAGCTCACCGACGTCGAGGAGGTCAAGCACCTGCTTGTTCCGGCCGCGCCGCGACGGCTCACGGCGTATGCCGTGTCGCCTGCGGTCAACAAAGTGGGAAATAACGGTCCTGAGCTGTTAGATCCGATAGCCGATGAGGGTAATAAAGGCGAAGAAATAGCCCTGTTCTGACAGGGCCGATCTCTCCCCCCAGACCCCTCACGGAGGTGCGGAATCGTGGATCCCGCGGCCGCTCGCACACGCCTGGAGGCGATGCTCGTCGATCTGGACAGGTCCATCGGGGTGCTCTCCGGTGAACAGATCGGTCTGCCGGATCGATCCGCCGCCGACGCGGGCTCGGACCTGACCGAGAACGCGCGCACCGCGGCGATGCTCCAGGTCGCGGAGAGACAGCGGAAGGCGGTCCGGGAGGCGCTGCGCCGGATCGGGGAGGGGACGTACGGCGCCTGCGTGGACTGCCGCAAGGAGGTTCCGGAGGGCCGCCTGGAGGCCCGTCCGGAGGCCTCCAGGTGTGTGGTGTGCCAGAGCCGCCTGGAGCGCGCCCGGCGGTGACGCGGGCCGGTCAGGGGCGCCGGGCGCTGGCGACGAGGTGGATGCCGATGGCGTCGTCCTCGTCTTGGCGGGTGTCGAGTTCGGTGCGGACCAGGCGGTCCAGCGCGAGTTCGTCCACGGCCAGGACGTGGTCGACGACGGAAGGGGACAGCACCGTGCGCGGCCGGATCCATTCGACGATCAGCCCGGCCTCGGTGAGGAGTTCGCGGAGCTGTCCGGCGGAGAAGCAGCGGGTGATGCTCCCGTCCGGCCAGGGGACGAGCATGACTTCCTGGGTATGCCGCAGGTGGGCCCAGTAGTGCTGTTCGGCGAGGATCGCCATGCCGAGGACCAGGGAGTCCACGCAGGTGAACAGCCGGCCGCCGGGCCGCAGGATCCTGGCGATGTCCTCGACGGCGGACTCGGTCATGAGCTCCAGGGAGAGCGCCCGTTCCTCGGCGACCACCGCGTCCACGCACGCGTCGGGGAGGAAGGCGAGCGAGTCCGCGCGCACCCGCCGTACCACCCCTGAGGAGGTCTCCCGGAGTTGCTGGTAACCGGGGGAGGACGCGGTGCGGAAGTCGTGGACTTCGAGGACGCGGTGGCCTCCGGCGGCAGCCTGGGGGGACCAGCGTCCGCGGAGTTCGGCGAGGCCGCCGGAGACGTCGGCGATGACGGAGGGGCGGGTGGGCAGCCACTCGGTCAGCTGGGCCATGGCGACGGCCCGGTAGAAGGTCCAGTACGGCCCGAGGGTGCCGGTACCGTTCAGTTGTATAGCGGGAATGGGCAGCACAGCAGCTCCCGTGCAGACATGACCGATATGTAGCTTTTTCCCCACCTCGACGTGTTCGTCACCCCGCGTCGAGGTGGGAACAGATGGCGGACGGCGGGTGTTGCAGCGGGCGTACAACCGGATAACGCAAGATCTTCGTTTGGAGGTTCCCGCCCTATGCTCACGGTGTTGGAGCGGCCGCCGCGGTCCGGACCGGGACCTGCCGATCCGGCGAGGGGCGGCGTACGGATATCCTCGTCTACGTACGATGCCGTGCTAGAGGGGGTGGGTGAGGTCTCGGCGACCAACGCGGAGACTCTGGAGCAGCGCAGTGCCCGGTTCGAGAACGACGTGATGCCGTATCTCGACCAGCTGTACTCTGCCGCGCTCCGGATGACGCGTAACCCAGCGGATGCGGAGGATCTTCTTCAGGAGACCTTCGCCAAGGCATTTGCGTCCTTCCACCAGTTCACGCAGGGGACCAACCTCAAAGCGTGGCTGTATCGCATTCTGACCAACACCTTTATCAACGCATACCGGAAGAAGCAGCGCGAGCCAAAACAGGCCGGGACCGAGGAGGTCGAGGACTGGCAGCTCGCCCGGGCGGAGTCGCATACCTCCGCGGGTTTGAAATCCGCTGAGATCGAGGCGCTTGAGCATCTTCCGGACACCGACGTCAAGGAAGCGCTCGCCGCCCTTCCCGAGGAATTCAAGATCGCTGTTTACCTCGCCGACGTCGAGGGTTTCCCGTACAAGGAGATCGCTGACATCATGGGCACCCCGATCGGGACCGTGATGTCGCGTCTGCACCGGGGACGCCGGATGCTGCGTTCCTCACTTGAGGGATATGCGCGGGAGCGCGGTCTCGTGCGTTCCTCAGGGGAGGTGCGGGGATGATCGGCGACGAGCCCCACGAGACCGACTGCGGCGACGTGCTCGCGCGGGTCTACGCCTACATCGACGGCGAGCTCGAGGCCGGCCGTTGCGACGACATCCGGATCCACCTCGACGAGTGCGCTCCGTGTCTGCGAGAGTACGGTCTGGAGCAGGCCGTCAAGCAGCTCGTCGCCAAGCACTGCGGATCCGACCCCGTGCCCCAGGACCTGCGTACCAAGGTGCTGAGCCGGATCCGGCAGGTGCGGGCGGAGCTCGGCGAGAGCGAGTGAGCCCGCGGCCCCGCGGGCCCGCCCCGGGTGGCTGGAGGATGTCGTGCGTGTGCTGGTGACCGGTGCGGCCGGATTCATCGGATCGGCCCTCGCCGATCGGCTCCTGGACGACGGGCACGAGGTGCTCGGGGTGGACGACCTGTCCACGGGGAGCCTGGCCAACCTCCGGGAGGCCGGATCCAGACCGGCGTTCTCCTTCACCCGGCTCGACATCCGGGACCCCGCCCTCACGGGCGTCGCCGACGACTTCGGCCCCGACGTGGTGTGCCACCTGGCCGCCCAGATCAGCGTGCGCGAGAGCGTCGCCGACCCGGTGCGGGACGCCCGGCTCAACGTCGAGGGGACCGTGGCCGTGCTGGAGGCGGCGCGGCTGAGCGGGGCGCGCAAGGTCGTCCACACCTCCTCGGTGGCGGTGTACGGACGTCCGTCGGAGCTCCCGGTCGGGGCGGACTCCCCGTTCGAGCCGCGGTCGCCTTACGCGGCCTCCAAGCTCAGCGGGGAGGTCTACCTGCGGACTTATCAGGCGCTGTACGGCCTGGACTCCACCACGCTGGTCCTGGCCAACGTGTACGGCCCGCGCCAGTCGCCGAACGGTGAGGCGGGCGTCGTCGCGATCTTCACCGACTCCCTGCTCAAGGGGGCACCCACCGTGGTCTACGGCGACGGCTCCCAGACCAGGGACTACGTCCACGTGACCGACGTCGTGGACGCCTTCGCCCGGGCCTGCGGGAACGCGGGCACCGGCGGCCGGTTCAACATCGGCACCGGCCGGCAGACCACCGACCGCGAGCTGCACACCCTGGTCGCCTCGGCCGTGGGCGCCCCGGACGACCCCGGGTTCGCCGCCGCCCGCCTGGGCGACCTCCCCGCGATGGCGGTGGACCCCGCTCCGGCCCTGGACGGCCTGGGCTGGGAGCCGCGCACCGGGCTGGTCGACGGCCTGAAGGCCACCGTGGAGTGGGCGCGGTCGTCGTAGGCGGCGAATGGGTGAATAGCTGAGGGTGACGACTTGTTCACGCCTTGCTCACGATTCGCGCACGAAACGTAGAGAACCCACTACGGAGGGGCATCATCGTTGTAGCCTGATTTCCGATCCCCGCCTGCGCTGAACGCATCGGGTACCGGGGTAAAAGGATCTAATCTGGAGGCTGAGCATGTTTAAGGCAAAGGCCACCTGGGTGGGAGCGTTGCTGCTGCTCCTCTCGGTGGTTCTCTTCGTGACCGGGACATCCGGGCCCGAGGGCATCTCCTGGACCTGAGCGTGCTGTAAGAAACCTCGGCTGCCCCCGGAAACGGGGCCGAGACCTCGCGAGGGGGCCGCAATGCGTGGACTGCCGTGGCCCGCCCGGCTGTATCTCATCGTTCTCGTCGTGGCAGCAGGGCTGGTCATCGCCCGTGGTGGCATCGAGCCACAGGAGTGGCCCGCCCTGGTGGTGCTCGCGCTCCTCTTCCTGGTCTGCGAGTCCGTGCCGACCCTCCTCAACGTGCAGAACGCCGCCGTCTCGCTGAGTTTCTCCGCGGGCCTGGCCGCGGTGATCCTGCTCGGCGCGGAGGGTGCGGCGCTGGTCGGGGCGATCGCGCTGCTCAGTGTCCGGCCCGGTCTGCCGCTGGTGAAACGGCTCTACAACGGAGCCCAGTTCACGCTCTGCGGCTACGCCTCAGGATGGGTGTACGCCGAACTCGGCGGCGAGACCGGGGTCCCCGACGACCCCTCCCACTTCGCGGACCTGATCGGTCCGTTCGCCGCCGCGGCCGCGACCTACGTGCTGCTCAACGTCCTCATGATGGGGCTGCTGCTCCGGCTGACCGGCGACGTGCAGACCGGGCAGCTCCGCCGCTGGGGCCTGGCCCAGTTCTTCATCTCCTACCTGGGGTACGCCACGTTCGGCCTGCTGATCGCCGGACTCTGGGCGACGGTGCACTCCATCTCCGCCGCGTTGGTGCTGCTCCCCCTCTTCGTCGCCCGCTGGGCGTTCGGGCAGTACCACGCGCAGCAGCGCGCCTACGACGCCACGATCGCGGCGCTCTGCCAGGCGGTCGAGACCAAGGACTTCTACACGCGCGGGCACAGCGAACGGGTGTCCAAGGCGTCGGTGATGATCGCCCGGGAGATCGGCATGGGGCCGGAGCGGCTCAGCGCCATCCGGTACGCGGGCATGCTGCACGACGTCGGCAAACTCGGCGTCCCCACCAAGGTGCTGCAGAAGTCCGGGGATCTGACCGAGGAGGAGTTCGCCGCCATCCAGTTGCACCCCATGCGGGGGCTGGAGATCGTCAAGGGCATCGACTTCCTGGACGAGGCGTACGCCGGGATCATGCACCACCACGAGAAGATGGACGGCCGCGGCTATCCGATGGGGCTGGCCGGGCTGGAGATCCCCGAGTTCGCCCGGGTCATCGCGGTCGCCGACGCGTTCGACTCGATGACCTCGGACCGTTCCTACCGGGGCGCCCGTCCGGTGCCGGTGGCCATCGACGAGCTTCGCAAGGGCTCGGGCACCCAGTTCGACCCCGAGATGGTCGCCGCGTTCATCAAGGCGGTGACGCGTGAGGGGTGGCAGACCTCCAAGCCCGTCCCGCCGCCCGAGGACGATGTGGTGACCAAGGACCACGACGACCCGACCATGCCCATCCAGGTGGTCTCGGAGCGGTAGCCGCCGGTGCGCCCGCGCACCGGGCGAAGACTGTCAGGAGAACTCAAGCGATGAACCCCATGGTGGCGGAGAGACGGTCGGCGTGGCAGTCCCTGGACTCCGGCCAGCTGCTGTTGATCGCGGCGGCCGGCATGCTGGTGGTCGCGGCCATCGCGCACACGGCCGTGGTCGGCCTGGCGGACTCGCACGTGGCCGTCGGCTTCGGCGCCTTGATCGCGGTGGGGGAGCTCGCCCGGCTGACGATGCCCGGCAACCGGGAGGTCGCCCCGATCTCGACCGCGGCCGCGTTCGGCTACACGCTCCTGATCGACGTCGGCGGGATCCGGGTGGACCACTCGGCGCTTCAGGTCGTCGCGGTCATGTCGGTGGGGATGATCGCCGGAGCGCTGCCGCATCTGGCGGTGAACCGGCCGCCCCGGCTGGACGCGATGTCCCGGCGGCTGCTCTCCGGCGCCATGGTGGCCTTCGCCTACCGGCCGGTGGCGGACAACCTGGCCGGCATGATCGGCTCGCCCGGGGACTCGTGGTGGATCCCGCTCGGGATGATGTCGGCGCTGGTGGTCTTCGCCGTCCTGATCGACACCGGCATCGCCGCGCTGCTCCGGGCCGAGCAGGTTCGCACCTCTTTCGGGGTCGCGGCCCGGGACGAGCTGCGCAACGCCGCCCCGCTCGGCACCGCGGTGGGCGCGTCGGGGATTCTGCTGGCCCTCGGCTCGCACAGCATGGACATGGCCGCCCTGCTGGTGTTCGCGGCGCCGCTGCTCGTCTCGCAGGTGGCGTTCCGCAAGTACGCCCAGATCCGGTCGACCTATCTGCAGACGGTCCGGGCGCTCTCCCGGGTGACCGAGGTGGGCGGGTACGTCGAGCAGGGGCATTCGCTGCGGGTGAGCCGGCTGGCGGTCGCGGTCGGCCGGGAGCTGGGGCTGGCCGAGCCGGAGCTGCTGGACCTGGAGTACGCGGCGTTGATGCACGACATCGGCCAGCTCTCGCTCCGCGACCCGATCCCGGGCGGTGCGACGGTGCTCACGGATCGGGATCAGGCCCGCAGAATCGCCGAGCTGGGTGCCGAGGTCATCAGCAAGACCGGGGTCCTGGATCGGGTGGCGGAGATCGTCCGCAGGCAGTGCGACTCCCCGCACGAGGGGCCACCGCTGGCGAGCCGCGTCATCAAGGCCGCGAACGCCTACGACGACCTGGTCGGGGGTTCCACCGACCGGGACCGGGCGGCGGCCGCGCTGGATCGGATGCGGCTCGACTCCGGGAGCGAGTACGACGCCCGGGCCGTCGAGGCGATGACCCGGGTGGTCGACCGCGGATTCAGGGCCTAGCCGCGGGTTGCGGCCCGGGGCTCGTCTCCCGGGTGAGATTGTGATCGAATCTCGGTCCTACCGGCGGAGTGCCGGTCGCGCAGGAGGGGAGTCGGCGGTGGCGGAGGTCCATGCGGAGATGGTGGGCAGCGTCTTGGAGGTCGTCGTGGCGGAGGGGGACGTCGTCGGCGGCAACGACGTGCTGATCATCTTGGAGTCGATGAAGATGGAGATCCCGGTGGTCACCGAGGAACCCGGGGTCGTCTCCAAGATCGAGGTCGCCGAGGGCGACGTCGTCCAGGAGGGCGACCTGATCGCCGTCATCGACCACGTCTAGCGCGCGAGCCTGGCCAGGAAGCGGTCCCGGTCGACGACGAGGCGTTCGATCCGCCCCGTCCCGGCGACGGTGTCGCCGTCCAGGGCGGTCACGGTGAAGACGAGCCGCCGCCCGTCCACGTCGATCAGCTCGGCGGTGACGTCCACCGTGGCCCCGATCGGGCTCGCGGCGCGATGTTCCAGGGCGACGGAGGTGCCGACCGAGGTCGTCCCCGGCGGCAGCAGTCCTTCGACGGCGCGCACGGTGGCCTGCTCGGCGAGGGCGAGGAGGCGGGGTGTCCCGAGGACGGGGACGTCCCCGCTCCCCACCGCGATCGCGGTGTCGCTCGCCTCGACGGTGATCTGAACCTCGGCGCGCAGGCCGGGGGCGACTGTCATGATCGGCACTCTACGCCCTGCCGCGGACCCGCCGGTTTCCGCTCGACCGGGCCGGCCAGCGCGCGCAGGGTGCCCGCCCCGCCGGGGTCGGCGTCGGTGCAGACCGGGAGCAGGGCGATCTCGTCCACGCCCGCCGCGGCGTACTCGGCGATTCGGCGCCGGATCCGCTCCGCGTCGCCGAGGAGCGCGACGGACTCCACCAGCGCGGTGGGGATCGCGGCGAGGAGCTCCCGGGGGTGGGGACGGCCTCGGGCGTACGCCACCACGTCGGCGAAGCCCGCCTCGGCGAACGCCTCCGCGTATCCGGGCGCGGCGAGATAGCCGACGACGGCTCTGCGGACCCGTTCGACCGCCTCGGCGTCCGGGTCGACCGCGGCGCTCACCCAGACCGCGACCTTCGGGGCGGTACGGCCGGGGGGCGTCCGGTCCCGCATGAGCGCGACCAGCCGCGCGGCCGAGTCGGGGGTGACCAGGTTGAGCACCATCCGGTCGGCGAGTTCGGCGGCGACGGCGACGGCGGACGGCCCGAAGGCGGCGACGGTGATCGGGGACCGGGGTGCGGCGAGGCGCAGCCGGTAGCCGCGGGTTCGCAGGATCCGCCCGTCGACGGCGGCCTTCTCCCCGGCGAGCAGGGGGCGGAGCGCCTGGACCGACTCCCGGAGCGCCAGGTCGCCCCGGACCCGGGGCCGGCCGTGCCAGTCCTGGACGACGACCGGGCTGGAGGTCCCCACCGCGACGCCGACGGGCCTGCCGGTGAGGTCGGCGACCGAGGCGGCTCCCATCGCGATCATCATGGGGTCCCGTACGGCCACGGGGAGGGGGCCGACGGTGAGGGCGATCCGCCGGGTGCGGAGCCCGATCGAGGTGGCGAGGGCGAAGGCGTCGTAGGTCGCCATCTCCCCGATCCAGAGCTCGGGATAGCCCAGGTCGTCGGCGGCGGTCGCGGTGGTCAGCGCCTCGCCGGCCGGGCGGTCGCCCCACAGCCCCAGCGAAACGCCCACCGAGGTCACACGCGCTCCGAATCGCCGTACCGGACCGCTGACCCCGTCACGGGCGGCTCCCGGTCAGCTGGTCGCGGCGGATCCAGGTGGCGTGGAAGCCGAGCGGGACCCGGACCGGGAGGAGCACCCGTGCCACGGGACCGGCGGCGAGGTCGGCGGCGTGCAGGATCTGCACCTCGGATCTCCCTTCCCGTTCGTCGACGACGAAGGTGATCAGGTAGCCGTCGTCCTCCTCGGTCCCGCCGTCCCGCGGGGCGAACGGGGCCTCGCTTCCGTACCGGTGTTCGCCGAAGCGATGAGTCTGCACGGCGCCGGTGAGGTTGTCGAACCGGTGCAGGCCGTCGAAGAGATTGGTCGCGGACCGCTTGACGGCGACGTTGTAGGCGTAGCGGGTGGGGCGGCCGGTCCGGCGTGTGTCGATCGAGGGGAACTCGGTGTTGTGGTCGCCGTCCACGGGGCCTTCCGCGGTCCGGCCGGTGGCCAGGTTGAAGCGGTACCGGTACATCCGGGCGTCGAGCTTGAGGTAGGAGAGCATGCGGGAGAGGGGGTTCCCGGATCCGGAGGGGGCGGGCCGGGAGACCCGGCAGACGTCCATGACGATCTCGGTCTCCCCGGTGGGGCCGGGGGCCTCCCAGGCGTTGACGACGTGGTAGATGTAGCAGGGTTTGGCGTCGAACCACCGGATTTCGTGGGCCGCGCCTCGCCGGGGTATCACCCCGAACCGGGCGGGCAGTTCGCGGTTGAAGGTGAGTTTGTACCGCCCGTGCCGTGCCGCCTCGGGGTCCTGGTAGAGGGGGAGGTCCATGAGGACTGCGTGGTTCTCGGTGATCGCCATATCGTGCGGGAGGCGTGGGCCGGGCAGGTCCGGCTCGACGAGGTGCTCGACCGTACCGCCGGGCCCGACGACGCCGTAGCGCAGGTACGGCCGGCGGGCGCCGTAGTCGAACCAGAAGAGCTCTCCGGTGGTTTCGTCGGCCTTGGGGTGGGCGGAGAGGTCTCCGGTGAGGGTGCCGAGGAAGTCTTCGGCGCCGATGGTCTCCAGGGAGAGCGGATCGACGGCGTACGGCGTTCCGCACAGATACCAGGTGGCGAGGACCTTGCCCCGGTGGAAGACGACATCGGTGTTCGCGGTGTCTTTGAAGGGGAGCCCGCGGGAGTTGCCGGGAGGGTTGGCACGCGGGTTTTCCATGACCCCGGCCCAGAGGGCACGTCCGGCCGCCGATTCGGCCGTAACTGCCCTGGTCCGGACAAACCGGTTTTGATAACGGGCCCGGCCGTCCTCGAAATGCACGGCGTGGAGCATGCCGTCCCCGTCGAACCAGTGGTATCGGCCCCGCATCGGAAATCGGGCATTTGGTCCGTTGCGTAAATAAACCCCGTTAAGATCGCGGGGGATCTCGCCGACGGTCTCCAGATCTGAAGCGCTGATCTCGTCCTGGACGGGCGCGTAGACACCGAGCAGGTAGGGGTTGGGCTCGCCGGACTCGTCCATGACCTGGGCGATCGCCACCGGCCGCTCAGTCGTCATCCGATAACTCCTCTCAATATCATGAAAGCTACGATAAAAGAAGTCAGCGCGCAATGTCCGAGGCTATGCATGGGTTTGGCGGACCGCATAAAGAGAAGAATTCCCCTAATCTCAGTGTCGACGGCCGTCGTGGCCGTACATCTTCGTCGTTTGCCCGCCTAAGGGAGTCACGCGGATCGAAGAAAGGACAAATTCGGACATGAGGGCGGACTGCGGCGTGGACGTCGCGAAAGCCGGGGACCAGCGCGGCCTCAGCGCGCTCGGCCAGGCACTGCTCCTCCTGAACGATCGCTGGAATCTGCTCATCCTGCAGCGCGCCTTCCTCCTGCGTATCCGGACCTTCGCCGGATGGCGCGACGAACTCGGCATCTCCGAGTCGGTGCTCTCCAGCCGGCTCAAGGAGCTGGTGCGCAACGGCATCCTCACCACCGCCGCGTACCGCAACGGGCGGACCCGGTTCGAGTACCGGCTGACCGAGCGGGGCCTGGAGCTGTGGATCATCCTGGTGGCCATCTCCATCTGGGAGCGGGACTGGGCGGATCGCACGGGGCTCGGGCCGCTGCCGGTCCTGCACCACCGGATCTGCGGCGAGCCGACCCATCCGTACCTCGCCTGCGGCACCTGCCACCAGGCGGTCGTCGCCGACCGGGTGCGGATCGACCGCGGCCCGTTCGCCTCGTTCGCCGCGCTGGGCGCCCGTCGGCACCACCGGCGGACCGTCCCCACCGAGATCCGGACCGACCTGCTCGCGTACTGCCCGGACTCGATGGAGATCATCGGAAACCGGTGGAGCACCACCACGCTCGCCGCCGCCTTCCTGGGGGTCTGCCGGTTCACCGACTTCCTGGGGGAACTCGGGATCGCGCCGACCGTCCTGGCGGACCGGCTCCACCGGTTCTGCGAGCTCGGGGTGTTCGAGTCCGTCGACGACGCCGGATCCGGACGCGCGGTCTACCGCCTGACCGAGCGGGGTACGGCCTTCTTCGACGTCTTCGCGCTGCTGGTGGACTGGGCCCAGCGCTGGCTGCCCGCACCCGAGGGGTCGGGGCTGGAGATCGTGCACAAGGACTGCGGCACCGTGCTGGCCCCGGTGCTGCAGTGCTCGGTCTGCGCGGTGCCGATCGAGCGGCAAGAGGTGCACTTCATCATAGATCAAGAAATTTGACGAAATCATTGACCATCGACGACGCCGTTCATAGTGTCACTGCGAGCAAGTCCACCTCGACCGGCCGTAAGGCCACCGGACCGCCTCACCCCCTGGAGCCGCGCGATGACCCGCCCGCCGTCGCACCCCGCCGACCGTGTCGCCCGCTACATCGAGCAGGGGTGGTGGACCGGGGAGACCGTCGACGACCTGCTCCGCGCCCAGGTGGCCGCCCGCCCCGGCGCTCCTGCCGTCGTCGACCCGCTCAACAAGGCCGACCTGATGGGCGGCGAGGTCAAACGGCTGAGCTGGGCCGAACTCGACCGCGAGGTGGACCGGGTCGCGGGCGTCCTCCTCGAGCAGGGCGTCGGTCAGGGTGACCTGGTCGCGATCCAGCTGCCGAACAGCGTGGAGATCGCGGCGACCTTCCTGGCGGTCGTCCGGATCGGCGCGGTCGCCGTACCCTTCCCGGTGCAGTACCGGGAGTACGAGCTCACCCAGCTCGGCGCGCTCACCCCGATCAAGGCGTTCGTCACCGCGGTACGGATCGCCGACCGGGCGGGCGCCGAGTTCGTCCGAGACCTCCGGCCGCGGCTCCCGGCCCTGGAGACCGTCCTCGCCTGGGGGGTCGTGGACAAGGCCCCGGACGACGTCGTCGACCTGGGCCTTGTCGCACCCGACCCGGAGGTGCTCACGCGTCACCTCGCCGCGACGGAGCGGGATCCGGCCGACCTGGTCACGGTCTGCTGGACCTCCGGGACCGAGGCCACCCCCAAGGGGGTGCCGCGGTGCCACCACGACTGGCTCGCCGTGGAGTCGATCTGCACGGCGGCGCCCGGCCTCACCGAAGCCGACGTGGTGCTCAACCCGTTCCCCATGGTGAACATGGCGGGTATCGGCGGGGTGTTCCTGCCCTGGCTGCGCTCCGGGTGCGTCCTCGTGCAGCATCAGCCGTTCGACCTGACCGTCTATCTGACCCAGATCGCCAGGGAACGGGTGACCTACACCCTGGCCCCGCCGCCGCTGCTGATGCTCCTGCTGCACCGGGAGGAGATCCTCGCCAAGGCCGACATCTCCTCGCTCACCAGGATCGGCTCGGGTTCGGCGCCGCTTCCGGTCGCGATGGTCCGCGGCTGGCAGGAGCGGCACGGTATCGCGATCATCAACTTCTTCGGCTCCAACGAGGGCGTCGCGCTCCTGTCCGACCCGGTCCACATGCCGGACCCCGCGGATCGGGCCCGATACTTCCCCAGGCCCGACGCGGGGAAGGGCGACTGGCCGGGGAGCCTGGCCGCGATGCGCGTCAAGCTGGTCGATCCGGCGACCGGTGAGCGGATCGTCGAGCCGGGGATCCCCGGCGAACTGCACATCGACGGGCCGACGGTGTTCGCCGGGTACTATCCGGGGACCGCTGCCGCGGACCCCTTCGACGACGAGGGGTACCTCGTCACGGGGGACATCTTCGAGATCGCGGGCGCGGACGGCCGGTACCTGCGTTTCGTCGACCGCGCCGGGGACCTCATCATCCGCGGCGGCGTGAACATCGCCCCCGCCGAGCTGGAGGCGCTGATCTCCGGTCACCCCGCCGTGGCCGAGACGGCCTGTGTCGGATACCCGGACGAGGTGCTCGGGGAGCGGGTCTGCGCGTTCGTGGTCGCCAAGCCGGACACCCAGCTCAACGCCGAGATCGTGGTCGGGTTCCTCCGGGAGCGGGGGATCGCCTCCTACAAGCTGCCCGAGCGGGTGGAGGTGGTGGCGGCGCTCCCGAGGAACGCCGTCGGCAAGATCCTCAAGCGTGATCTCCGGGACTCCCTGACCTGACCGCGGCCCGCCGGGGAGCCACGCGGACGCCGTACCGGACCGGGGTTCAGCGCCGGGTCAGCGAGCCGACGATCCACTTCGCGGCGGTCTGCGCGTTCTCCGGGGTCTGTCCGACGGCGTTGGTGAACCGGCTGTACTCGATCTGCGCGACGAGGTTGCCGACCTGAGTCCAGACGGTCACCACGTAGTAGCGGTTCCCGGTGTCCAGGCTCCCCCGGTCGAGGATGAACGCCGCGTCGCCGACGCCGTCCGCGTTCCGGGGCGGCACCCAGGCGTAGACGGGGTTGGTCGCCGCCCGTTTCGCCCACACACCGCGGAGCTCTTCGAGCCGGCGTCGGGCCGTCGCGGCGGAATCGCGGACGTCGAGGGTGACCTCGAGCTGATACCGCTGGGTGGCCGGCAGGCCGTTCACGGACCCCCAGGAGCAGGTGGCCTTCTGCTTGGACGAACTGAACGGCCGGTCCAGCGTGAGCTCGGCCAGCTGATCCCGGGTGAGGAGCCCGCAGGGGTCGGGGAGGCGCGCCTTCGTGAAGGTCCGGCGGGGGGCGGCGGTGGGGGTGGGCGTGCCGGTGGAGGGCCCGCCGGGGGCGGCCGTGGCCCCGGGTTCCCCACTGGGGTTCAGCAGGAACACGGCGGCGCCGCCGAGCACGACGGCCACGGCCGCCACCGCGGCGACGACCTTGGGGGTCCGGTTCCTCCGGGGTGCCGCCTGCGGGGGCGGGGCCATCTCCTCGAAGGCGCGCAGCAGCACCGTCCGATCCGGCCGGGCGGCGGGCGGTGCGGTGAGCAGCGCGAGCAGCACCGGGCCGAGCGCACCGGCCCGCTCCGGTGGTGCGGGCGGGCGGGCCCAGGTCCCGTCGGGGTACGGCGGACGCCGCTCCGCCGCCGTGTAGAGGGTCGAGCCGAGCGACCACAGGTCGGCGGGCGGACCGCCGTCCGGGCCTTCGGGCGGGGTGCGCGCGGGGTCGGCGGCGCCGATCCCGAAGTCGGTGAGGATCACCCGTCCGTCGGCGGCGAAGAACACGTTCCCGGGGCCGATCCCCCGGTGGAGGACCCCCTGCTCGTGGGCGACGGCGAGCGCGGCGCAGATCCGGGTGCCGGTCGAGGCCAGGGCGTGCGGCGGCACCGAGTGGCCTTCCCGGATCAGGTCGGCGAGGGAGCGGCCGTCGACCAGCTCGCGGACGATCCACGTGCTCTCCCCGTTCCCGACGACGTCGTGGACGGTGGCGATCGACGGGTGCCGGAGCCGGGCGGCCGCGGCCAGGGAGTTCCTCAGCCGTCCGGCCGCGCCGGGGTCGGGCGGCAGCCGTACCTGCTTGACGGCGACGTCCCGGTGCAGAAGCTCGTCGCGGGCCCGCCAGACCGTGCTCATCCCGACGGGACCGAGCCGCTCCAGCAGCCGGTAGCGGTCGGCGAGGAGCCGCTCGGAGCTCATCCGCCCGACACCAGTTTCCGGGAGACCTGGCGGGCCGCCCGCAGCGCGCCCTGGACGACGGCAGGGGTCAGTGTCTCGCCGTCCAGGCTGTACTCCACCTTGACGATCAGATTTCGGTAGCGGAGGTGGACCGAGCTGTTCACGGAGACCTTCAGCGCCTTGACCTCGTAGGCGTAGGCCTCCTCGCCGAGGCCGGACACGTTCCGGGCTTTGCCCGTCGTCCCCAAGGGACTGGTGCCCGCGTCGTTGACGACCTTGGTCTTTTCGTGGGCGAAGAACGCCTTGGCCACCTCGGGGGCGCTCCGGCTCCCGATCGCCGGGAAGTGCTCGACCCGGATGCGCAGGTCGTGCCCGCCGCCGTTCCAGAGACACTCGTGTACGGCGGTCTGCCCCCGGGTCGACTCGGTGGGCGTCGGGGTCGTGGTCGGGACGAGGACTTTGACCAGCGCGGGCGTGGCCAGACCGCACGGATCGGGGGCCTCGGCGAAGACACGCGCCGCCGCCGGCGGGGCGGTGGTCGGCCGGGTCGCCGGGGGACCGGTCTCCTCCGCACCGGAGAGGAGCGGTACGGCCACGGCGGCCACGACACCCGCGGCCACCACCGCGGCCGCCGCGGCGATCAGCGTGGTCCGGCGCCGCCGGTTCACCGGGTCGGCCGGGGCTGGCGCGGACTCCGGCAACCAGGCCAGGGACGATTCGACGGGGAGGCTCGCGTGCGAGATCCGCCGCAGGGCCAGCCGGAGCTCCTGCTCGTCCGGCCGTTTCGCGGGGTCCTTGTCCAGCAGCGCGACGAGCAGCGGGCCGAGTGGGCCGGGGAAGGCCGGGGGCTCCGGGGACTGGGTGAGCACGGCGCCGAACATGGCGATCGGCGTGGCCCGGTGGAACGGGTTCCGGCCCTGGGCGGCGGTGAACATGGTCGCGCCCAGGGACCACAGGTCGGCCGAGACGTCGGGCGCCGCGCCGTGCAGGGTCTCCGGGGCGATGTACCCCGGGGAGCCGACGAGCGCGCTCGTGGTGGTCTGCGTGGTGCCGCCGTCCAGCGCCGCGATGCCGAAGTCGGTGAGGAGCACCTCCCCGGAGCCGGAGATCATGACGTTGGCCGGTTTGACGTCCCGGTGCAGGATCCCCCGGCGGTGCGCCGCGGCCAGCGCGTCCAGCATCCGCAGCCCGAGCGCCGCCACGGCCTCCGGCGACATCGGGCCGTCCTCGGCCACGGTGCGCTCCAGGGAGCGGCCCGAGATCAGGTCCATCACGATCCAGGGCCGGTCGTCGGCGGCCAGGACGTCGTGGACGGCGACGATCGACGGATGGCTCAGCCGCGCCGCCACCCTGGCCTCGCGCACCGTCCGCTCGCACGCGACCTCCCGCTGCTCCGGGGGCATCCCCTCGAAGAGCAGCACCTCCTTGATCGCGACCTCGCGCTGGAGCGTCTCGTCGCGGGCGTGCCACACCACGCCCATCCCCCCGCGGCCGAGCTGACCCAGCAGGCGGTAGCGTCCGGCCAGGAACTCAGTCACCGGAGTTCACACTGGCGGCGATCCACCGGGCGGCCTTCAGCGCACCCTGGGCGATCCGGCCGTCCTTGTCGTTGGTGGCCTGACCGCGCTCGTAGGTCACCTCGGCGACCAGGTTGCTGATCCGGAAGACCACCGTGACCTTGTAGGAGCCGCCGTAGAGGTTGATGCTGCTTCGGGTGTCGTAGGAGACGGCCTCTTCGCCCAGGCCGGGGAGGTCCTTCGGCTTGGTGTGCTTGCGGCTGGAGTTCGGCAGCCGGGCGAGGGACTCGGCGTCCTCCCGTTTCCCCTGGACGTAGTCGGCCGCGTCGCGCAGCTCCTGCCCGCCGGATTTGGGTTTCTGGGCGACGAGCCGGACCCGGAGGTCGTACTTGAAGTTGCCGGGGGCCTGGTAGTCCATGGTCAGCCAGTTGCACTCGCCGGGGGTGAACTGGGAAATGATCAGGTTCGGCACCAGCTCCCGGGCCTGGTCCTCGGTGAGGAGGCCGCAGGCACGGGGTGTCGTGGCGAACCGGCCCTTGGCGGCGGCCGTGGGGGTGGGGGTCGGCGTCGGTTCGGCCGCCGTCACCGGGGAGAAGGCGGGGACGAGCAGGAGGGTGAGGGCGGCCGCCATCCCCATGATGAGGGCGGTGACCGCCAGGAGGACCGCCTGGGGCACGAAGACGCCCGGGCGGCTCGCGGGTGGGGGCGGCGGCGGTACGGCCTGCGGGGACACCGGCATGGTCGGCGGGGCCTCCGGCGCGGCTTCGGCCGGTCGCTTGGGGAAGCGCAGCGACGGCTGGGTCGTGGAGACGGGAGGTGCCTGGGGGTGCGGGCCGGGGTGCGTCTGCTCTCCCCGCTGCACCGCCGGGACCGGGAGCGGGGGTGTGTCCGCGCGCGGATGCGGCCGTGGCGACCGATCGCCCGGTAAGGCCGGTACCTGTGCCGCGGTGGCGGCGGGACCCGGCGGCAGGGCGGGCGGCGGCGCGGCCGTGGCCGGCGGACGCGCAGTCGGCGGTACGGGCGGCGTCGCCGGATCGGGGCCGTCGGCCGGGCCGGAGACCCAGATCGGCCCCGGCGGCCCGGCCGGACCGGGCGTCGCGTGGGGTGCCGGAACCGCAGGCGGCGTCACCGGGGCGGCGGGGACGGTCCACATGCCGGTCTGGGCGGCGGGGTCCACGGGCACCGGGCGCGGGGGCACGGGAGACGGGGTCGACGCGGACTGCGGCGATGCCGGCTGGGGCGGGGCAGGCGATGTCGGCTGGGGTGGGGAAGCGGGACTCGCCTGCGGCGAGGCAGCGGCGGGGACGGTCCACATGCCGGTCTGGGCGGAGGCGGCGGTGTCCGGCTGCGGCTGGGGCGCCGGGGCGGCGGGCGGTACGGGTGGGGGCGCCGGTGCCGGCGGGGTGGCCGGACCGGGGGGAAGAACCCGCGGGGTCGCCCGGGTGGGGGCGGGCTCGGGGTGCGGGGGCGCGGTGGCCGCCGGGCCCGCCGTGGGATAGACCTGGCTCACCACGAGCGGGCTCTGCACGATCGTCTGAAGCTCGCCCCAGAGCGCCGCCGCGTTCGGGCGCCGGGCCGGGTCGGGGTCGAGCAGGGCGAGCAGGAGCGGGGTGAGCGGGCCCGCCTTGACCGGTGGCGCGGGTGGCCTGGCCGGGGGGAGGCCTTCGACCGCGGTGTACAGGATGGCGCCGAGGGACCACAGATCGGCGGTGGGACCGGCCTCGGCGCCTTCCGGCGCGGTGAAGGCGGTCGGCGCGACCCGGTCCCGCTCGTCGGGTCCGGCGAGGCTGATCTGCCCGTCCGCCCGGAATCGGATGGTGGCGGGCTGGAGTCCCCGGTGGGGCGTGCCGCGCTCGTGGACGCCGGCGAGGGAGTGGAGTATCCCCAGGCCGATCCCGGCCACATGCTGCGGCGGGAGGGGGCCTTTCAGCGAGATGATCTGTTCGAGGGTCTCCATGCTCATCCTGTGTGTTTGGTCAGTGATTCCGCGAACAGCTTCGCGGCGTTCAACGCGCCTTGGCGGATCGCCGGGTCGTCGGTGTCGGGCTGCAGATCGGTGTAGCCCACTTCGATGACGAGGTTGCTGACCCGCAGAACGACCGAGCTCATTTCCAACCCGCCCCCGCCGCGACCGTCGATCAGGTCGTAGGTGAAGGCTTCCTCGCCGATCCCGTCCAGGGGGTGGGTGATGCTGTAGCCGACGGGCTTGCCTTTCAGCCCGATCTCCGGCCAGGCCCAGAGCACCTCGCCGGTGCTGATCGAAGTCCTGGTGTTCGCGTTGATGAAGATTTCCCGGGCCTCCTGGGGGCTGAGGCCCCACTGTTCCTTGGTCCCGTAGGGGACGACGTTGAGCCCGACCCCGGATACGGTCCAGCTGCAGCCACCGGAGTTGTCCGGCTTGCCGGGCTTGGTGAGTTCGGGGAAGACCTGCCGGATCCGCTGGGGGTCGACGAGTTTGCACAGGTCCACCGGAACCCCGAACTTGCCGGGGCGCTCGCTCAGCGGCGAGGACGCGGGCTGGCTCACCGCCGTCTTCACCGCCGGACGGTATCCGGGGGCGAACTCCCGGATCGCGAGCATGGCGACGACCGCCACCAGGATCCCGGCGACCCCCGCCGAGGCCACCTTGATCGGGTTGAGCCCGGCGAGCCGGGAGAGCCGGTCGGGCCGCGGCTCCGGCTCGGATGTCCGTTCGGCCGTCGGCTCGTCCGGCGGCACCGGTGCGCGGACGGGTTCCGGTCCGGATACGGCGGGCGCGCGGCGCGGGGCGACCGGGAAGGAGGTCCGGTCCCGCACGATGTCGGCGAAGAGCCGCTCGGCCACGATGCCGGGGATCCGGGTCCCGGGCTGGCGGGCGAGCATGCGCATGAGCACGGGCCCGAGCGGTCCGGCCAGCTCGGGCTGCCGGGGCGGGCGGGTCAGCGCCGCGCTCAGCACCTCGGCGGCGTTGTCGCCGGGGTAGGGGGCGACGCCCTCCACGCCGAAGTAGAGGGTCGCGCCGAGGGACCACAGGTCGGCTTCCGGGCCGCCGCGTTCCCCCTCCAGCCGTTCCGGTGCGATGTACCCGGGTGAGCCGATCAGCATCCCGGTGGCGGTCAGCGTCTCGTAGCCCTCGATGGTGGCGATGCCGAAGTCGGTGAGGACGACCCGGCCCTGCCTGGTGAGGAAGACGTTGGCGGGTTTGACGTCCCGGTGCAGAACTTTGGCGTTGTGCGCGGTCCAGAGCGCGGAGAGCAGCTTCGCGCCGATCCGGGCGATCTGCCGCGGCGGCAGCGGCCCGCGCTCACGGACCATCTGCTCCAGGGATTGACCGCTCAGCAGTTCCATCACGATCCACGGGCGGTCGTCCTCGGAGACCACGTCGTGGACGGCGATGATGTTCGGGTGGTTGAGCTGCGCGCACGCCTGCGCCTCACGCATCGCCCTCGCGGTGGTCTCGGCGCGGGCTTCGGCGTCCAGGTGCGGAGGGAGGTGGATCTCCTTGACCGCCACCTCCCGGTCGAGTGTCTCGTCGGTGGCGAGCCAGACCGCGCCCTGACCACCCGACCCGAGGGGGTTGAGCAGTCGATACCGGTCGGCGAGAATGCGGGCGCCGATCATGGCATGCCTCCTGGCGACGCGCTCCGAGTGGGGGCCGGCCGGGACGGCCGGGTACGCTCGGGCGCTCGTGGTCGACCGAGTCGTGTGTCGTGCGCCGGAGCGGCCGTACCGAGATCGCCCTTCCCCCGGGCGGCGAGTGGTCGGTAGGCCCTGCCGGCGTCACCCCCGTTGGCATAGGCACGCACAGGACCCTAGCGATTTGCTCAAGACATAGCCACTGAAAGGTATGAGTTGTAGTTTGACCCGGTTCCACGTGTTTTCGGGATTGATCACCGCAAGATCTGCATTAAAGCTGCATATATCTGTAGGACGGATCTGCACAGCGCGCCTCTAGGCTGCCGCCCATGACGTCAGACAGACGGCGAATCCTGGTCGTCGAGGACGACGGGACGATCGCGAACGCCGTACAGTCCCGGCTCGCCGCCGAAGGCTTCGAGGTCCGGGTGGCCGGCGACGGGGAGACGGCGCTCCGGGAGTACGCGGCCCACCAGCCGGACCTGGTCGTCCTCGACCGGCTCCTGCCCGGCCTGGACGGCGTCGAGGTGTGCCGCCGGATACAGGCCGGACGGCCCGTTCCGGTCCTCATGCTCACCGCGCTCGGCGAGGAGACCGACCTGCTCGTAGGCCTCGGCGTCGGCGCCGACGACTACATGACCAAGCCGTTCAGCATGCGCGAACTGGTCGCCCGGGTGCGTGCGCTGCTCCGCCGGGTCGAGCGGGCGAGCCGGCTCGCCGCCGAGGACACCGTGATCCGCGTGGGGGAGGTGGAGATCGACACGGCGGAACGCCGGGTCTTCGTCCGCGGCGCGGAGGCACACCTCACCCGCACCGAGTACGACCTCCTCCGGCGGCTCGCCGAACGGCCCGGCCTGGTCTACGAGCGGGAACGTCTCCTCATCGACATCTGGGGCTTCTCCGGCGCCGCCGCGTACCGCACGGTCGACAGCCACATCCGGGCGCTGCGCCGCAAACTCGGACCCGACGTCGTCCGTACCGTGCACGGGGTGGGCTATGCGCTGGCCCGCGACTAACCCCCTGGACTTCCTCGGCCGGATCAAGGCCAAACTCGGGCTCGTCATCCTCCTCGCCGTCTTCACCGCGTTCGTCGTCAACGAGCTGGGGCTGATCCTCAACTACCTGCCGCACGTCCGGTTCATCGTCGCCGGCGGGCTGGCCCTGCTCATGGTGCACCTCCTCGCCCGGGGCATGATCAAGCCGCTGCGGGAGATGGCCGCCGGGGCCCAGACCATCGCGCGGGGCCAGTACGGCCTGCGGGTCCCGGCCACCTCCCGCGACGAGGTGGGCGAGCTCGCCCGGGCGTTCAACGCGATGGCGGCCGACCTTGGCGAGGTGGACCGGCAGCGGCGCGAGCTGATCGCGAACGTCTCGCACGAGCTCCGCACCCCGATCACCGCGCTCCGGGCGGTGCTGGAGAACATCGTGGACGGGGTCTCCGAGCCCGACCCGGTGACCCTGAGCACCGCGCTCGCCCAGACCGAACGGCTCGGCAGGCTCGTCGCCCAGCTGCTGGACCTGTCCCGGCTGGAGTCCGGCGCCACCAAGATCGAATGCGAGACGACGGTGCTCCGCGCCCTGCACGACCAGGCCATCCGGGAGGCCGAGCTCACCGGGGACGAGGTGGCGCTGCGCAGCTCGGTGCTTCCGCCCGGGTTGTCGGTGCGCGCCGACCCCGGGCTCCTCGCCCAGGTCCTGGCGAACCTGGTGGACAACGCGGTCCGGCACAGCCCGGCCGGAGGGACCGTGACCCTCGCCGCGCGACCGCGCGGATCCGGGGTACGGCTCAGCGTCACCGATCAGGGTCCCGGTATCCCCGCCGACGACCGTCAGCGGGTGTTCGAACGATTCTCCCGCCTCGACGCGGGCCGGGCCGTCGACGCCGGAGGATCCGGCCTGGGCCTGGCCATCACCCGCGAAATCGTCGAGCTGCACGGTGGCTCGATCAGAGTCGATGGAGACCACTCCGCCGGCTGCCGCATCCTTGTCGACCTCCCTGAAAGGACTACCGTGAACGAGGTATCAGGGACGACCCCCACCGAGCTCGGTCCGCCGCACGCCAAGCGGGGCGACGCCGGCCTCTCGCCGGAGGAGCCGGCCCCCGCGGATCCCGGACCCGTCGCCGAGTCCGTCGAAGCCGAGCCGGTCGGGCAGACGCCGTCCGGCTCCGATCCCGTCGCGCCGCCCGGGCCCGCGGCGGCCGCGGAGGATTCCCCGCCCGCGGATTCGGTACGGCCGGAGGCCGGGTCACCGGGCTCGGCGGAATCGGCCGCGGGGGAGCCCGCACCGCCTGCCGCCGGCTCGGGGGCCGGAGGCGAAGGGGCCGCACCGGCCGTACCCGATGCGGTCGGGTCAGGGGGTGCTTCGGCGGGAAGCGTGGGTGCGCGCACCGCCGCGGTGCGTGCGGCGGCGGCCCGGTCCGGCCCACCGAAGCCGAAGCCGCTGGGCGCGGAGGGAGGCCGGGCGGTGCTGGCCGCGATCGGCTCCGTGCTCGGGCTGGCCGTTGGAATCGGGGCCGGTGTCCTTCTCGCGCTGTTCGGCTCGATTTTCTTCGGCGAAGTCACCGTCTTGCTGATCGGGTTCGTCACCATGCTGGTGGGCGCCTTCATCGGGTCGTACATCGGCCTCGTGGTCACCGCGAACCCGCCGGGGGTCTTCGCGATCCCCATCCGGCCGGCGGACGCGCCAAAAGATGAGTTCGTCCCTGTTCTCCATCGTCAGTCCGAGTACACCCCGCCGTCGCTTTTGCCCAGGCCGGACCTGCCCGCGACGCCCAAGTGGCTACCGGTCTCGATGGCCTCGGCCGGGCTGGTCTCCGCCGTGGCCGCCCCGACCGATCGGCTCGGGCTCGGAATGGCGCTGATCGCGGTCGCGGTGGGCGCGGCGGCGCTCCCGGGGGCGTTGCACCGGCTCTCCGCCTGGACCGTGGCCTACGGGCTGACCGCCTACGCCCTGGTCGCCGTGGTGGTCGTCCGGGACGCGGACTGGATCACGGCGCCGGCGCTGTTCGCCGGCACGGCGCTGGCCGTGCTCGCGGTGACCGGGGCGGCGAGCGGCTGGCTCGGCATGCTCCGCTCTTGGGCGGCCATGGTCCGCGCGGCGCTCACCCTGCCCTGGTTCGTGGGTCCGGCGGTCCGGGCGATGAAGGGCCGCAAGCGGCTCGCCCCCACGGCGCTGACCGTCGTGGTCACGGTTGCCCTGGTGTTCTTCTTCGGCATGTTCTTCGCGTCGGCGGACGCGGTCTTCGCGGATCTGGTCGACCGGATCTTCACGGTGCCGGTCTGGGTCGACACGGTCCCGTACCGGATCCTGGTGGCCGTGCTCATCGCCGGCTTGGTGGGCACCTCGGTGCTGGCCGCCGTCTCGCGGCCGGTGGACGACTCCCCGGCCGTGTTGCGGCGGCTACCGGTCGGCCGGACTCAGTGGGTGGTTCCGCTGGCGGCGCTGAACCTGCTGTTCGCCCTGTTCGTCGCGGTACAGATCGCCGTGTTGTTCGGCGGGAACGAGCGGGTGCTGCGGACGGCGAACCTCACCTACGCCGAGTACGCCCGACAGGGGTTCTTCCAGCTGGTCGCGGTGGCCGCGTTCGTCCTGGGGATCGTGGCGCTCGCGGTGGCGCTGCTGCCCCGTCCGAAGCGGACGGACCGCTGGCTGCTCGCCGGTCTGCTGGGGGCGCTCTGCGGGCTGACCTTGGTGATCCTGGTCTCCGCCCTGCAGCGGCTGGGGCTGTACACCGATGTGTACGGGCTGACCCGGCTCCGGGCGTTCGTGGGGGCGGTGACCTGGTGGATCGGCGCGCTGTTCGTGCTGGTCCTGCTGGCCGGGGCGGTACGCCTGTTCGGCGGGCGGTCGGGGTGGCTGCCGCGGGCCGCGACCCTGGTGACGGCGCTCACCGTCCTGGTCTTCGTGTGGTGGAATCCGGATCTGCGCATCGCGGAGACCAACGTCAAGGCACGGGGTGTGGCCCAGCTCGACCGGTACTACCTCGACGGGCTGTCCGCGGACGCCGTACCGGCCCTGCACACGCTCCCGGAGCCGATGCGGAGCTGCGTCCTGCTGAACCTGGGGCGGGAGAACCGGCTCGGCCGTCCCATCCCCTGGTCGAGCTGGAACCTCTCCCGGGTCCGGGCGCAGGAACTGCTGCGGAGCGGGGTCGACGAGAACCTGCCCGCGGGGGTGTGCTGACATCCCGCTCGCCCGATCAATGCCACAAAATGGATGTAAGCGAGAATGTCTCGCTGAAACCCATGTCTGCCCACATATCGGATATTTCTGGCAGGCGAGAGAGCAGAGTGATGAAGGCGAGAATCGCGGGGGTCGCGGCGTACCTCCCGGAGGACATCCTCACCAGTGCGGAGGCCGAGCGGCGTATCGCCAGGGAGAGCGGCGGGTTCACCCCGCACACCGGCATCATCGAGCGGATCACCGGAATCCGCCGCAGGCACGTCGCCCGTGACGACCAGCAGGCCTCCGATCTCGCGGCGGAGGCCTGCCGGCGGGTGCTGGCGGGCCGGGGCCTCGGCCCCGCGGAGGTGGATCTGCTGATCTTCGCCTCCGCCTCGCAGGACATGGTGGAGCCGGCCACCGCGCACATCGTCGCCGCCAAACTCGGGCTGACCTGCCCGGTGTTCGACGTGAAGAACGCCTGCAACAGCTTCCTCAACGGCATGCAGGTCGCCGAAGGGCTGATCGGGCAGTATCCGCGGGTCCTGGTCTGCTCCGGCGAGATCCCCTCCCGGGCGGTGCGCTGGAGCGTGCGCGACCGGGAGACCTTCGTGCACTCCTTCGCCGGGTACACGCTCTCCGACGGCGGCGCCGCGATGGTCCTGGAGGCGGCGCGGACCGGCGGGATCTTCCACCGGGCCTTCACCGCCGACTCGACGGCCTGGGACGTCGGCACCCTCCCCGGCGGGGGCTCGGCCCACCCTCGGGATCCGGAGTACTCCTACTTCCGCGGGGACGGGCGGAAGCTGAAGGAGGCCCTCGAACTGGTCGGGCCCGACCTCTTCCTCGACGCGTTGAAGGAGACCGGCCTCACCTGGGAGGATTTCGCGGTCGTGGCCGTCCATCAGGTGGCCATGCCCTACCTCGGCGTGGTCACCCAGACCTTGGGCGTCCCCGGGGACCGGCTGGTGCTCACCCTTCCGGACAGCGGGAACTGCGCCTCGGTCACCCTTCCACTCCAGCTGGCCCGCGCGATCGACGCGGGCCGGCTCCGGCCCGGCGACCGGGTGGCGCTGCTCGGCTTGGCCGGAGGTGTCAGCCTGGGTGTACTGTTCGCGGAGCTATGAGTGGAATGCGACTTTGGGTGGTCATCCCGGCCTACAACGAGGCGGGTGGCATCCTTGAGACCCTGCGGGCGCTCGCCGGACAGGACGACCCCGGGTTCACCCTCCTCGTCGTCGACAACGCGAGCACCGACGGCACCGCGGCCGTGGTCGAGCGCTTCGCCGAAACCCGGCCCTGGGTCACACTGATCGCCGAGCCGGTGAAGGGGACCGGCGCGGCCGCGGACACCGGGATGCGGCACGCCATCGCGCAGGGGGCGACCCACCTGCTCCGCACCGACGCCGACTGCCTGCCGCGGGCCGACTGGGTCCGCCAGATGCGGCGGGCCTTCGAGGGCGGGCTCGAACTGGTCGCCGCCCGGCTGCTGCCCCGGGAGGACGAGTTCCCGCTCAAGCACTGGGAACGGAGCCTGCTGCCCGCGGTCGTCACGACCGCCGCATGGTTCGGGCGATTCCGCCCCGGCAACCGCGACAAAGCGTATTTAGGCCCGTATGTCATGACCCCTGGGTGCGCGATGGGGATCACCGCCTGGCTGTACCTGCGCTCCGGCGGCTTCCCCCGCACCGCCATCGAAGACGTCCACGAAGACCGGGCCCTGGTCAACCGGGTCCGGCGGGTCACCCGCGCCTACGGAACCCACCGGGCGGCCGTCGTCCACGGCTCCGTACGGCGCCTGCGCGCGTACGGCCTCATCGGCACCCTCGGCTGGTACGCCGACCACCGGCACCGGCCCGGCCACGTCGACATCCGATGAGCACCGCCCGGCGGCACGAACGAGGGCTCCATCTCGCGGCCCACCCGTTCGCCTACCCCCTCATGCGCGGGCTCGCCCGCCTCGGCCCCGTCGTCCGGGTCCCCGGCCTCGGCGTCGCCGTCAACGACCCCCACCTCGCGCGAGCCGTACTCCTGGACGGCGAGCACTTCCGCAAAGACGGCCCCGGCTCCTCCGGCGACCTGTGGACCCCCATCCTCGGGCCCTCGGTCCTGCTCAACATGGAGGGCGAGCCCCATCGCGAGCTCCGGCGGCGGCTGGCCTCCCTGTTCACCCCCGATTACACCCGGCGGCTCTGCGCCCAGGTCCTCGCCGAACCCCTCCACGACCTGTCCATGCGGCTGGCGCGGGGCGAGACCGTCGACCTCGTGGACCGGATGCGCATCCTCACCGGCGCCGCCATCTGCTCGGTCATCGGTCTGCGCGACGTGGACGAGCATCGGGCCAGAGAACTCTTCGAGGACGGCGAGCGAATCGTCTCGTCGGTCAAACTGACCACCCGGCAACTCACCGGACGCCGCCTGCGGACCGCTCGCGAGGTCCTCGACCGGATCGGCGAGATCGCGGCCACCGCCTACCGCGCCGGAGACGAGACCACCGTGATGGGGAGGATGCGGCGCCTCGGCCTCTCCGAACCCGAGGCGCGCGGCGCCGCCGCGGCCTTCTTCCTCACCGGAACCGAGACCGTCGCCACCTTCCTGCCCCGATTCATCGCCCTCCTGCACGACACCGGCACCCTCGCCCGGGTCGCCGCCGACCCCGCGCTCCTCGACCCCGCCATCGACGAAACCATGCGGATCACCACCCCCACCCCGGTCATGCTCCGCTCCGTCGCCGCACCCACCGCCATCGGCCCCGTCGCGGTACACCCCGGCGACCGCATCCTCATCGTCACGCACAACTGCGCCCGCGCCCACGGCCCCTTCGACCTCGACCTTCCCCACCCGCCCGTCCTGCACCGGCTCTGGTTCGGCGCCGGCCCCCACTTCTGCCTCGGCTATCCCCTCGCCATGGCCGAAATCCGCACCATCGCTCAAACACTGCTCGCCGCGGCCCCCCTCCAAGTGGTCCGCCGCCGCTACGCCCGGGGGGTCCTCATCCCGACGTACCGAACCCTGGAAATCGTCAGCGATTTGGCCGTACCTACTGGAGGGTCGCGCCTGCCGGGTCGGTGAGAAGCCGGCGGAGGGCGGGGCGGTCCAGTTTGGCGGCTCGGCCGGTGCGGGGGAAGTCGTCGAGGACGGCGATGCGGTCGGGGAGGGCCCCGGCGTCGACGACGCCGGGGAGCAGGGCACGGAGGCGGTCCAGGTCCAAGCCGGGGTCGGCGCGGAGGGCAAGGACGATTTCCTCGTCGCCGGTGGCCGGGTCGGGCAGGCCGATCAGGGCGGCCTCGCGGACGCCGGGAAGCGCGGCGACGGCGGGTTCGTAGAGACCGGGGTAGATGTTGAAGCCGTCGCGCAGGAGCATGTCCTTCTTGCGGCCGAGCATGATCAGGCGGCCTTGGTCGTCGATGCGCACCAGGTCGCCGGTGGCGATCCGGGTCAGCGGTTCCTCGCCCAGGTAGCCTCGGGCCGTGTGCGGCCCGGTGATCAGGAGTTCGCCTTCGTCGGTGAGGGTGGCGCCGACGCCGGGGAGCGGGGCGCCGAGCAGGTCGCCGCCGCCGGTGTGCGCGAGTTTCTCCTCCGCGGTGACGACGGCGACGGGGAGCGCCTCGGTCAGCGCGTACACCGACGCGACCTGCGCGTGCGGTGCCGCGGCGGCGATCCGGCGGAGCAGGTCGGGTGGGGCGGGCGCGGTGCCGAGCAGGATGTGGCGGAGGGTGGCCGGGAGCCGCGGTGTGGTTTCCACCAGGCGGGCCAGCCGGATGGGGACGCCGAAGGTGTGGGTGGCCCGGCGTTCGGCGAGTTCGGCGGCGAACCGTCCGGGGCGTCCGGGCAGGGACCAGGTCGCCCCGGCGATCAGCGCGGGCAAGCCGAGCATCAGCTGGTCGGTGTGGACGACGTCGCCGGGGTCCAGCGGGACCCGCTCCTGGAAGAGGGTGAGCCCGGCGGCGAGGGATCGCCTGGTGTGGACGACGGCACGTGGTCTGGCGGTGGTCCCCGAGGTGAAGATCACCACAGCGGGGTCGTCCGGGGGTCCTGCGGAGGACCGTTCGGCGGCGTCCCCGCGGAGCAGGCCGCGGAGCCGTACGGCGCCACGCGGAATCCCCGGCAGCCAGGGCCCCGTGTACAGGTGGCGGAGCTCGGCACGGGGAATCGGGTCGGCCAGTTTGGGCAGGAGCAGGCCGCGTCTCCGGGCGAACCGCGAGAGGGCCGGTGTTCCGCTGATCAGGTAGAGGAGGGATTCGGCCGTCACCCAGCGAGGCCGGATCGTGCGGAGCCGGGCGTCGAGGACTCCGGGGGCGAGTCCGGGGTCGGCGAAGACGAGCACTCCGCCGGCGGCGACGATCCCGAGGGCGAGGGCGACCGCGTCGGGACCGGGGCGTACCGCGAAGAGCACCCCGTCGGACCTGCGCAGGCCTTCGCGGATCAGCCCGTCGCGCACTGCGCGGACCCGCCGCCCCAGTTCACCGAAGGGGAGCGCGCGGCCTTTGCCGTCGATGAGCGCCGTGGCCTCCGGGGTCTTGTCGCAGGTGCGGAGGAGGTCGCCGACCAGGTCGCTCATCGGGCGGGCACCTCTCTGGTTAGGGCCGTCATTCTTACGTCTATTCGGCAGTTCCGTACTTTATGCCGGTTTGTCGATACAAAGTGTCCGGCCGGACCCGGGGAACGGCGCGCTAGCCTGCTCTGGTCGAGCGCCGGGACCCGGCGACAGGGCGCGAGGAAAGGCGGCCGGATCGTGGAGATCGCGGTAACCGGGGCTTCCGGATTCGTCGGCGGAGCCGTCTGCCGTGCGGCCGTCGCCCGAGGCTGGACCGTACGGGCCTACGGCCGCCGCCCCGCCGTACCGGCCGCGCACCTCGGCGGGGCCGAGTACCGCGCGTGGGACCTGGCCGGCGCGTATCCGGGGGTCCCGCCGGAGGTCGACGCCGTCGTGCACTGCGCGGGCGGCGTCGCCGACTGGGGGCCGCCCCGGGAGATCTGGGCCGGCAACCTCGACGGCACCCGCACCGCGCGGCAGACGTTCCCCCGGGCCCGGTTCGTCCACGTGAGCACCGCGAGCGTCTACGACCCGTTCCGGCCGACCGTGATGGCCCGCGAGGTGGAGGCGCCGGTCACCCGCTACCTCAACGCCTACGGGGCCTCCAAGGCGTCCGCGGAGAACCTGGTCCGCGGCGACGCGGTGATCCTCCGCCCGCACGCGATCTACGGGCCGGGGGACACCACGCTGCTGCCCAGGCTCCGGCGGTCGATCCGGGGCCGGCGGATGTACGCGGTGGGGGACGGCAGTCAGCCGATCAGCCTCACCCATATCGACAACCTGGTCGACGCCTGCCTGCTCGCCGCCGAATACGAGGGGATCGGGGTCTTCAACGTGACCGACGCCGAGCCCGTACTCCTCGACGACGCGCTCCGCGGGGTCCTCGCCGAACTCGGCAGCCCCGCCCGGCCGTACTACCTGCCGGCCCGGCCGGCCCTGTTGCTGGCCACCCTCGCCGAGGACGTGTTCCGGCTGGCCCGCCGCGCGGACGGGCCGCAACTGACCCGGTACGCGGTGAGCCACCTGGCGGTCGAGCGCACGCTGGACATCTCCGCGGGGCGCAAGATGCTCGGCCTGGAGCCGAAGGCCACCTCGTTCGCGGGGATCGCCGGGCCGGTGGCCGTACCGGGGAAGGGGTAGGAAGCAGCGGGGCGGGCCTTTGGCCGTACCGGAACCGGGGTATTGAGACGGGCCCGGCAAGCCTGACATCTTGACGGTGTGCGTGCCGAAAGCCGATGAGGGGTGTGTGGATGGGCGCGGTGCTGGATGTGATCTTCCGGGGCGGCGAGGTGCTCGACGGTACGGGCGCGCCGCCGTACCGTGCGGACGTCGGGGTCCGCGACGGCCGGATCGAGGCGGTGGGCGGGCTGTCCGGCGCCACGGCGGCGATGGAGGTCGACGCCGTGGGACGCTATGTGGCGCCCGGGTTCGTCGACTGTCATGTGCACGGCGACGCGCTCGTTCTGGACCCGCACGTTCAGCTGGCGGCCCTTAGGCAGGGGATCACCACGTTCGTGCTGGGCCAGGACGGGCTCTCCTACGCCCCGGCCTCGGCGCCCGCGACCCTGGACTATGTGACGCGGTACTTCGCGCCGGTCAACGGCAGCCTGCCGGGTGTCGGCGACGGGCTGAGCGTCGCGGAGCTGCTCGCGCGGTACGACCGGAAGGTTCCGCTCAACACCGCCTATCTGCTGCCGCACGGCACGATCCGCTACGACGTCATGGGGCCGGCGGAGTCGGCCGCCGACCCGGACGCGCTCGCCATGATGCGGCGGATCGTGGAAAAGGGCCTGGCCGAGGGCGCGATCGGGCTCTCCACCGGCCTGGAGTACGCGCCGGGCCGGTTCGCGGACGCCGCCGAGATCGCCGCGCTCTGCGCGCCGGTCGCCGCGGCCGGGCTGCCGTACGTCACCCACATGCGCGGCTACGAGGCCGACGCCCACATCGGCATGGCCGAGGTCGTCGAGATCCTGCGCCGATCGGGGGCCGCCGGGCACGTCTCGCACTACCACGGGCCCGCCGAGCACCTCCTCGGCCTCGTCCGGGACGCCCACGCGCAAGACCTGGACCTCACCTTCGACAGCTACCCCTACCTGCGGGGGAGCACGATCCTCGGCATGCTCACCCTCCCGCCCTGGCTGCCGCTGGCCTCCCTCGACCTCGTGGTCGAGCAGCTCGGCGACCCCGGGGTCCGGCTGCGCCTGGAGCGCGACTGGTGGCCCGGTCTGGCCGAGGTGTGGCCGAGGATCCGGCTTTCGCACGTACCGGGGCCGCTGCGGTGGGCCGAAGGCCTGACCCTGCCGGAGGCGGCCGTCCGGGCGGGGGTGTCGCCGGCCGAGTTCTGCCGTGAGCTGCTGGTCAGCAGCGGACTCGCCGCCGGTTGCGTGTTCGGGCAGCCGCCCACCGGGACCGAGGAGTCGGTCCGGGCGTTGCTGCGCCACCCCGCCCACACCGCCGGTTCCGACGGCATCTACCTGGGGAGCCATCCGCATCCGCGGGGGTACGGGGCGTTCGCCCGGTTCCTCGCCCGGTATGTGCGCGAGCTCGGCGACTGGACCTGGCAGCAGGCCGCCGTCCATCTGGCGGGGCGTCCGGCCGCCCGCTTCCGGCTCGCCGACCGGGGCACGGTCGAGCGGGGGAAGGTCGCCGACCTGATTGTGATCGACCCGGTCACGGTGGCGGATCGGGCCACCTACGACGAGCCGCGGGAGCTCGCCGTGGGCATCGACCACGTCCTGGTCGGCGGGGTTCCGGTGCTGGCCGGGGGAGCGCTCACCGGTGCCGTCCCGGGGCGCGCGCTCCGCCCGGCCGACTGAGGCCGTACCGGCTCGGCGGGGTTTGCGCAGGCGGCAGTCAGGAAGATCGGTAAGGGTTCGCAGGCCGTTGTCCAGGGAATTCCTCGCGCAGTGGGAACTGCGTGGTTTATGCCGCTACGCTCCCCGTGGAACTGGTCTATACCGGGTTCACGAGAGGGAGGTGCGGTATGGGGACGCTCGACTGGACGGCCAAGGGATTCTGGCTGCCCGGATCACCCGTCTCGACGGAGGAGTTCGCCGCTGCGAAGCACGGATTGTTCGACGGGCCGTTCGTCTGGCCCGTCATGGTCGCCCGTCAATCCGCGATCGATCACAACATCGCCACCCTCGCGGCGTTCGCCCGGGACCAGGGCGTCGCGTTCGCGCCGCACGGCAAGACCACGATGGCACCGAGCCTGTTCCACGCCCAGCTGGCGGCGGGCGCGTGGGGGCTGACCGCGGCGACCGCCTCCCAAGCGCTTGTCATGCGCAAGTCCGGGGTCAAGCGGATCATCCTCGCCAACGAGCTCCTCGACCGGACCGCGCTCCGGTGGTTCGCCGAGCAGCTTGACGAAGACCCCGGGTTCGAGTTCCTCTGTTACGTCGACTCCACGGCCGGCGTCCGGGCCCTCGCCGACCTTCCCGGCACCCGCCCGCTGCGGGTCCTCGTCGAACTCGGGCACGAGCGGGGCCGCACCGGCTGCCGTACCCTCGCCGGACTCGTCGAGACCGCCCGGGCCGTCGACGCCGAGCCGCGGCTGGAACTCGCCGGGGTCGCCGGATACGAAGGCGGGCTGAACGGGCGGGTCGACGTCCGCGTCTACCTCGCCCAGCTCACCGAGGCGGCCAGGATCGTCGCGCCGAAGACCCCCGGCCCGACCGTGATCACCGCTGGGGGCAGTGCCTGGTTCGACCTGGTGGCCGAGGCCTTCGCCGGGCTCGGACCCGACTACCTGCCGATCCTGCGCAGCGGCGCCTACATCTCCCACGACGACGGCTTCTACGAGGCCAAGACGCCGTTCAACCGGATCGAAGGGGAACTCCGTCCCGCCCTCGAGATCTGGGCCCAGGTGCTCTCCGTCCCCGAGACGGGCCTGGCCGTCGCCGGATTCGGCAAACGCGACGCGCCGTGCGACGAAGGACTGCCGGTCCCCCGGTCGGTCCGGGGGAGCGACGGCGAGATCAGACCCGCGGAAGGACTCAGCCTCACCAGATTCCAGGACCACCACGCCTACCTCACCGGTGAGCGTGGCGGGGGGTTGCTGCCGGGGGACCTCGTCTCCTTCGGCATCTCACATCCCTGCACCGCATTTGACAAGTGGAGATTCATCCCCGTGGTCGACGAGGACCACACCGTGGTCGACGTTCTCCACACCCTCTTCTAAAGGAGCGATGAGATGCGAGAGATCCGTACGGCGTTCGCCCCGGGCAGTGCCCACTCGCGGCGACTTGTGGTGGGCTTTCCGATGGAAACCGACTTTGTCGCGTACGAGGGCTGACATGGACAGCTCCGTCTACCTCTTCGTGGAGGACCTGCGGGGTGAGGGCACCGGGGAGGTGCTCGACCGGGTGCTCAACGGTTACGGAGCCCGCGGCGTGACGGTCGCCGCCGGCTACCACCGTGCCCGGGACGTCACACCGCACGGCTCCACCCGGGTGACCAAACGCCACGACGGTGTGCACTTCGTCCCGCCGGCCGACCTCTTCGGCGACCTCAGGCTCGCGCCGCCCGTACAGAAGGGCGCGGACCAGGAGCCGCTCGCCGAGCTCAGGCGGCACACCCGGGCCAGGGAGGCGCCACTCCACGGTTGGACGATCTTCCTGCACAACACCACGATCGGCCTGCGACACCCCGACGTCACCGTCGAGAACTGCTTCGGCGACCGCGGATCCCCGGCCGACCTCTGTCCCGCCCACCCCGACGTCCGGCTCTACGCCGTCGCCCTCGGCCGGGCCGTGGCCAGGCAGGGGGTCGACACCGTCGTCGCCGAAGCCCTGCACTTCAGCACCTTCGGCCACGGATACCACCATGAGCGGTCGTTCGTCGACCTCGGGCCGATGGACGGGTTCCTCCTCGGGCTCTGCTTCTGCTCCTACTGCATGAGCTGGGCGGAAAGCCTCGGCGTCGACGCGGAGACCGCCCGCAGGGAGTGCGCCAGGATCCTCGACGGGATCTTCAACGGCGACCCGCCCGCCGAAGGGCTCGTCACCAGATCCGCGCTCACCGCCTACGCCGGACCAGAGCTGGTCTCCTACGCACGCGCGCGATCCGAGACCGTCACCACGCTCGTCGCCGACGTGGCGGCCGGAGTCGCCGCCGAGGGCTCGCGGCTGGAGTTCCTCGACGCGATGGGCGCCTGCAAGGGGTACGCCGACGGCAGGCCCGCGGGCGGACCGGCCGCCCACGACTCCTGGCAGCTCGGCGTCGACCTGATGGCCCTGGGCGACATCGTCTCCTCGCTGGGGGTGCTCGCGTACGCGTGGGATCCGCAGCGGGTCGCCGACGACGTCGCCGCCTACCGCCGGTTCATCGGGCAGACACGGGAACTCCGCGTCGTGTTCCGGCCCGGCAGGCCCGACACCGACTCGGCCGAGCACCTGGCGGCCAAGGTGAAGGCGGCCCGGGCCGCGGGCGCCGACGCGGTCGACTTCTACGCCTACGGGCTCCTGCCCTACCCCGTCCTCGAACGCATTCCCCACGCCCTGCCCTAGATCGCCGCTGGGGCGCAGACCCACCCCCAGCCGATCCCTGCAGGTGAAGCCGCGGTGTCTCTGGGCCGAGAGACGCCGTCGGTGCGGGTGAACCGTACCCGGAACCGCATACCGCCCGGCGGCTCCACGTAATCGAGCGACTACACTCTGTGAGGGTGAGTGGGGCTCTCCAGGATGTGGCCGGTCGTTCCCTGGTCCGGCCCGCCGTCGTGATGGCGGTGGGCACGCTGCTGTCCCGCCTGACCGGTCTCGGGCGGATCGCCGCACTCGTGTACGCGCTGGGCGTGACCGAGTCCCGGCTGGCCGACGCCTACAACATCGCGGGCACCCTCCCGACGGTCGTCTACGAGCTGGTGCTCGGCGGGGTGCTGACCTCGGTCTTCATCCCGATCCTGATGGAGTGGCTCAAGACCCGTGAGCACGCGGAGGCGTGGCGGGCCGCCTCGGTGCTCGCCGGGAGCGCGATGGCCCTCCTGCTCGCGGTCTGCGTCCTCACCGCGGTGGCCGCGCCGTGGATCATCGCGATCTTCAGCGGCCGGGTGCCCGGCCTCGTCGCCCAGCAGGAGCAGCACGAGCTGGCGACCACCCTGTTACGGCTGCTCGCGCCGGGCGTGGCCCTGTACGGCTTCGCGGCGATCGCCGGGGGCCTGCTCAACGCGCACAGCCGGTTCGCCGTCCCCATGTTCGCCCCCATCGTGAACAACCTCGTGGTGATCGGCGTCCTGCTGCTCTTCGCCGCGGCGGTGGACGGCGCGCCCGTCCCGGGCGGCCTCGGCTCCGGCGAGGTGCTGCTGCTGGGCCTGGGCACCACCGCCGGGGTGGCGGCGATGGCGGCGGTCTACCTGCCCGCGCTGCGCGGGCTTCCCGGACGGCTCCGCCTGCGGGTCGACTTCCGCCACCCGGCCGTCCGCAGGCTCGGCCGGCTCTCGGCGTGGACGTTCGGCTACGTGGTGATCAACCAGATCGGGTGGGGCGTCTCGCTGTACCTGGTCAACGCGGTTCAGGGCGGGCCGACCGCGTACTACACCGCGTTCGCCTTCTTCCAGCTGCCGTACGGCATCATCGCGGTGTCCATCATGACCGCGCTGGTGCCCACGCTCGCGTCCTACTACGTCGACGGGGACGAAGCGGGGTATCGCGGGCGGCTGGCCGGCGGGCTGCGGCTCACCGTCGTCCTGCTGGTGCCGGTCACCGTCGCCTATGTCCTGCTCTCCCGGCCCCTGATCGAGACGCTGCTGGAGCGTGGGGTCATGGGCGGGCAGAGCAGCGCCCTGGTCGCCTCCACGCTGAACATGTTCGCCCTCGGGCTGCTGCCGTTCTCCCTGTTCGCCCTGCTCATGCGGGCCTTCTACACCCGGCAGGACTCCCGGACCCCGATGCTGATCAACGTGGTCGCCAACATCGCCACAATCGCGCTTGATTTCGCGCTTTTTCCGTTTATGTCAGTACAAGGTCTGGCGTTGGCGCACACCCTGGGCTACGTGGTGGGCGTCCTCGTCGCCGGGTACCTGCTCGCCCGCCGGACCGGGGGGCTCGGTCTCACCGGTGTTCTCGGCCCGCTGGCCAAGGTCGCCCTCGCCACCCTCCCGGCCGCCGCCGCCATCGTCGCGGTACTGGGCGCCGGCACCCAGGCCGTCCCGGTCCTCCGGCTCGCGACGGCGGGCCTGACCGGGGTCGCGGTCTTCGCCGCCGGAGCCTGGCTGCTGCGCATCGACGACCTCACGGGGGTGCTGAAGCGATGAGGGATCCCGCCCATCGGCCGGGCCAGGGGGAGCCCGGTCGCACACCGGCCCGCCCGGGCCTCGGGGATGCCGGTGGCTCGTCCGGCCGCCGCGGCGGTGGCGTCGACGCGGTTTCCGCGGGAGTGGGTTCCCGGTGATCGCGAGTGTGTATCCACCGCTGGCCCCGGGCGCCCTCCTTAGACGGCCGCCGCGGGTGTTTCCCTTCGACCGGCCCGGTCTGACCCTGACCCATCTGGGGCGGGGCGCGGTCTCCCTGGCCCTGCGCTCTCTTGGGCTCGGTCCGGGGAGCCGGATCGCGATGCCCGCGTTCCACTGCGGCTCGGAGGTCGAGGCGGCCCGGCTGCTCGGCGTCGACGTGGTCTTCTACCGGGTGGACGCATCGCTCCACGCCGACGAGGAAGACCTCGCGAGGGTGGCGAAACAGACCGACGTGACCTATCTCGTCTCCTACTTCGGATGGCCGCTTCCGCCCGTACCGGACGGCGTTCGAGTCATCGAGGATGTGGCGCACGGACTCTTCTCCGCTGACGGAGACGTCCCCCTCGGGTCGCGGGGCGAGGCGGCGGTCTTCTGCCCGCGCAAAAGCCTGGGCGTCCCCGACGGGGGAGCCGTGCTGGGCACTCCGGTGAGCCGGGCGCCGGGCCGGCCGCCGTGGCGCCGGGTGGCGCGGTCGACGGTGTCGCTGGCCGCGGGAAGGCTGGCCCTGGCCGGGCCGCGGGTCGTCCGGGCCCCCGCCGAGTCACTCCTGCGCAGGGGCAGCCGGGCCGAAGCCGCGGCCAAGGAGGGGCGCCTGACCGAAGTGGTGATCGGCGAATGGAACATTTCGCCCGAGGCCATGACGATCGCCGCGGGCGGCCCGTCGCGGCTGACCGCCTGGTCGGTGTACGGCGCCGACGCGCACGCCGTCCGTGCCGCGCGCCGCCGTAACTACGGGATGCTCGCCGCGCGCCTGCCTGAGCTGCGGCCACTCCGGCCGGGGGTCTGCCCGCTCCTCTTCCCGCTCCGGGTGACCGATCGGGAGCGGGTGCTCGCGGAGCTGCTCCGGTACGGCGTGCGCGCGATCGAGATCTGGCCGGTGGCGCACCCCCTCCTCGGCGAGGGTTTCGGGGAGCTCCGGCCGCTCCGGCGGGAGCTCATCGGCCTCCCCGTCCACCAGGGGCTTCGGCCGTGGCACATGGAGGCCGTGCTGGACGCGGTGGTCAGGACCCTCGGCTGACCGCCGATCAGGCGCGCTGTGAGGTCACCTTCTCCAGCGGGCGGATGATGACGACGGGCGTCTGCTCGTCCTCGTTGCCCGCGGGGTTGTCGGCGAGCGCCGTGACCAGCCAGTTCCGGTCGACCTCCCGCGACGCGCCGATGATCGTCGCGCCGGAGCGGTGGTTGGCGTCGACGACGGCGACCCCGCAGCGCAGGGCCGCCGCGAGCTGCTCGGAGAGCGCGTCGGCCTCCGACGGGCCGAAGATCAGATGGTGGTCGTGGGGCGGCATGCAGGCCGCCACGTCGTCGATCATCGCGGTGGCCGGCCCGGTGACCCGGTAGAACCAGCCGCGGCGGCCGAGGAGTCTTCCGACGGCCCCCGCCACCGCGCCCAAGGCGACCTTGGCCCGGCCCACCTCCATGATCGCGCCCTGCATGCCCGCCGGGCTGCTCAGCGGGCCGATCTTCCCGACGAACCGGCAGAGAACCGCCGCCATCAGGCTCGGATCCACCAGCTCAAGCGGGAGCATCCGCCCCTGACCGGCCGCCGCCGCGCTCTCGGAGAAGGCGATCACATCCCCGGGACGCCGTATCATCGCGGTCGCCGTGTCGACGACCTCCGTGATCCCGGTCCGGAAGCTGATCATCGGGGTTCGGACCGGGATGCGTTTCGCGCCGAGCCGCCGTTCGTCCACCCGGGCGATACGCGGTGCGATCGACGGACCCTGCTCCCCGAAATGCCGCATCAGCAGAGCGCGCAATTCCGAATTCCTGACGTAGACTTCGGCGCCCTTGTGCCAGGTGTCGCGTGCTTTATCAGGCTCGCCGGCCTCAATGTAGAGATGGCCGAGCACAATGTAGTCGGAAGCGTAGACGAGATAGTCGGGGGCCAGGGCGACAAGCGGTTCAAGGAAATATCGTGCGCGTTCGTGATCGCCCCGGTCCAGCGCGAGCTTCGACAATCTCTTCAGCGCGTGCCGGCGGAGCACCGGATCGGCCGCGGCCTCCTCCAGTACATCCTCGGCCGCGGTGATCCGGCCGGCCTCGACGAGGGTGTCGGCCAAGGTGAGCTCGTACCACCGGATCGCGGGAAACCGGTGCCGAGCCGCGCCGATCACTTCGATCGCCTCGTCGTACTCCCCCCGCCGGAGCAGCACCTCGGTGAGCGCCGCCGTGGCGAACCGTGAGTCCCCGACATGGCCGAGCGCGGTTCTGGCCAGGCTCTCCGCATGTTTCTCGTCCTGTTCGACGGTGAGGGTGAGCCAGGCGAGGAGGGAGAGGGACGGGACGTCGAGGGTGGGCTGCGCCGCCAGGATCGCCCTCGCCCGGGCCGGCCGCCGCAACCAGATGTCGGCCGCCCGCAGCGCACTCACGTTGAGGATTCTCATGTCTTCCCCAGCCCCCATGCCTTTCCTGCCCGCATCGCCGGTTCCACCGGCTTCCGGCTCTGGCAGTCCGTGTCACCGGCCTACGCGACATGGCCGCACTGTTTTCCGGTGCATGGGTAATTTACGTGCCGCTCGGTGCGCCGAGCTTGTTACCAGGTCCGCTTTTACATCCTGTCTACCAGTGGTTTACCGCGCCCTCGCAAATTTCGCAGGAGCTGAGTGGAAAACGGGTAGGCGGCGAATGTTCGGCTGGATTTTTCGGCATTTATCGGGATATTGAATTGGGGTGTATGGGGAGATGTCGGAGGCTGTGCGCGGGATGCCGCGCCGACGGAGCACGCAGCGGGACGGAACGTGCGACGCGGGGCTCCCGGTACACGGTTCCGGGAGCCGCCACATCGGCCGTACCGTGCTCCAAGCTTCCAGGCGGTCACCGCGGGAGGGTCAGGACTCGCCCGGGAAGGAATGGTGTTCGTGCGCGATCAGCCATCGTCCGCCCGACTTGCGCAAGCCGAGGGTGAGACGGCAGCGCAGGTCGACGATGGCGACGATCGCGTGGCAGAAGGCGACGGACCCGTCGGCGAAGACCTCCAGGTCGATCAGGTCGAAGCTCCCGTCGCCACCCGGGCTGTACTGAAAGAAGAGCTCCCACTGCGCGCGGTACCCCGCCGTCCCGCGCAGGCGCGTCGGCGGTATCACGTCGTACATCAGGATGTCGTCGGTGTGGTTCGCGAGCATCCCGTCCAGGTCCCCGGCGCGAATCGCCTGCGCCCAGTTCTCGACGACCGTCCGTACCTCGTCCGCGGGTGAATCGCCGGCCATGACGGGCGTCGCCCCCTTGCTGTGATCGCTCATCGGCCGGTCGGCTGTTCGGACGCCAGGACCAGCACATCCTCCGGCATGCCCGGGATGTCGCTTTGCAGCCAGATCGGTGTCCAGGACGTCTCGTGGAAACGCCGCAGGTCGGCGACGGCACTGAGCCAGCCGAGCCACCCCGCGTAGGGCGGGTTGTCCTCGTCGAATCCGCTCTGCACGAAGGTGAACCGGGTCCTGCCCTCCGAGCCCTCCAGCTCCCAGCTGGACACGAACGATCCCCAATCCAGGTCGAGCCTGCGGCCGGGCACCACATCCACGATCTTCGCGGTCGACTCCTCCCGGTCGAAGCCCCCCATGGCCCAGCGCCCGCCGGGACGGAGCTCGATCTCCAGAGGGGCGCCGAACCACTCCCTGACCTTCCCGGGATCGACCAGCGAGTCGAACACCTCGTGCGGCGGGGCGTCGACGACGACCTGCTCCGCCAGGCGCGGCGATGTGAAGTCGCATTTCGGGGTGAGTTCGCGGCCCAGGAGGAAGTCGATCAGGTTTGTGATCGCCAGCGGCCAGAAGGTGGCCAGCACACTCCGCAGGCCGACCTCCGCCACGACCTCCGACCAGTCGGGGACGTGTGACTGCGTGAGCGTCAGGATCGTGGTTTGCCGACCAGTCGGCGTCAGGCCGATCTCGACGGCGGTCTCCACGCCGTCGATCTCCCAGGAGAACCGCAGGGTACGGTCGTCGGCGTACAGCGGACGCTGGCGCGGGACGTCACCCTGCGGGGTGTACCGGCCCCAGAAGGCGAACGAGTGGGGGAGATCGGCCTCGGCGTGCTCGGCCAGCCAGACACGCAACGCCGCGGGATCGGTCAGCGCGTGGCGCACCTCCAGGATCGGCGCCGGCACCTGTGCCCGGATTCGCAGCAGCCCGCTCATACCGGCGTCTCCTTGGGAAAGGCCGGGTAGCACGCCACGGCGACCTTGAAGGCGTCACCGTCCGCACCGCCGTACCGGGTGAAGAGATCCTGCATCATGGTCCTGAGGTCGGCGACGAACTCCTGGCGGCGGTGCGGCGGCACCCGGATCTCGCCCGACACCGCGATGGACGGGAGATCGATCTCCACCTCCGTCCCGGCGGCCGCGGCGATCGACGCGACGTCGGACTGGACGTCCTGGAGCAGGTCGAGCAGGTAGCCGAGGCTCAGTTCGTCGCGGACGCCACGCGCGTCGATCCGGCCGAGCAGTTCGGGGGAGAGCCAGTAGGACCGCGCGTTCGCCTGGTAGACCCCCTCCTGGATGCCGCGCACCGGACGCTGTGACACCTGGGTCACCAGGCCCGCCTCCACCAGCCGTTTCACGTGGTAGTAGACCCACTGCGGGGTCTGGTCGAGCCGCTCCGCGACCTCGGTGCAGGACCGGGGCTCGCCCAGTTGCCGCAGCACCTCGACGCGTTGCGGTTTGAGCAGCGCCTCAGCCTGCTCGAACCGCTCCATCATCTGGACTTCCTTCATACAGGGAGTCTTGTACGTAAAGGAATCCCTTGTCAATCGTCGCGAGGCTTATTGACAAGTGATTCTTTTACATACAAGACTCCCTTTTCATTCCCGACCCGGACGCCGCGTGACCGGACTCGAGCGGCGCACACCCCTGGAGCACCCATGCAGACCTCTTCCCCCACGGGCTCGGCCGAACGAGCCGGGCGACGGGAAATGATCGGGCTGGCCGTGCTGAGCCTGCCCACGATCCTGGTGGCGCTGGACATGAGCGTGCTGTACATGGCGCTGCCCCACCTCGGTTCCGACCTCGGCGCCGACGGCGTCCAGCAGCTGTGGATCACCGACGTGTACGGTTTCATGATCGCCGGGCTTCTCATCACGATGGGGAACCTCGGCGACCGGATCGGCCGCAGGCGCCTGCTCCTCATCGGCGCGGCCGCGTTCTCCGTCGCCTCGGTGCTGGCCGCCTACTCCACCAGCCCGGAAATACTCATCGCCGCCCGAGCGCTCCTGGGGATCGCCGGCGCCACCTTGATGCCGTCAACCCTCACCCTGCTCACCACCATGTTCAAAGACCCCGCCCAGCAGGCCACCGCGATCGGCGTGTGGATGGGGTGCTTCCTCGGCGGGACGACCCTCGGGCCGATCGTCGGCGGCGCGATGCTGGAGTTCTTCTGGTGGGGTTCGGTGTTCCTCCTGGGGGTGCCGGTCATGGTGATACTGCTGATCACGGCGCCGAGGACGCTACCCGAGTACCGAGACCCCGAGGCGGGCCCGATCGATCTGCTCAGCGTGGTGCTCTCCCTGGCGGGCATCCTGCCGGTCACCTACGGGCTCAAGGAGATCTCGCAGCAGGGGCCCGAGGCGTTTCCGATCCTGGCCGTCGCCTTCGGTGCCGTCTTCGGCCTGCTCTTCCTGCGGCGGCAGCGCAGGGTGAGCAACCCGCTGCTCGACCCGAGCCTGTTCCGCAACCGCACGTTCAGCCCCGCGGTGGCGACGACGACCCTCGCCGGACTTCTGTCGGGAGCACAGCTCTTCGTCTACCTGTACCTCCAGCTGGTGGTGGAACTGCCTCCACTGCAGGCCGCGCTGTGGATGCTGCCGATGGGCCTGACGACCCTGGTCAGCATTCAAGTGGGTCCGTTCCTGGCGAAGCGGATGCGCCCCGGTCACGTGATGGCCGGCGGGCTGGTGGTCGTGGCCGCCGGTTACCTCATGATCACCCAGGTCGGTCCGGACGGCGGACTCGGCTTGCTGGTGGGCGGCCTGGTGGCGATCGCCGCCGGCATCGGTCCGACGGCGGGGCTGAGCGCGAGCCTGGCCATGGGTTCCGTACGGCCGGAGCAGGCGGGCGGCGCGGCGGCGGCGAACGAGACGGCCGCCGAGTTCGGCATCGCCATGGGGGTCGCGTTGATCGGCATGGTCGGCACGTCCGTCTACCGCCACGAGATCGACGGCGCCATGCCGCCCGGGCTCCCCGCGCAGGTGTCGGACGCCGCCCGGGAGAGCGCCGCCGGAGCCGCGGGCGCCGTACGGCAGCTTGACGGGCAAGCGGCCGTGGACCTGACGGACGCGGCGCACAACGCCCTGGCCACCGCGCTCAACGGCACCGCCTGGGCGAGCGTCGGGGTCGCCGTCGGCCTGGTACTCCTGACCGTCACCGCGTTGCGGCACGTACCACCTGTGGGCAAGGAGCCCGGACCGGAGCAGGTCTGATCGTCGGCCGGGTGCGGGACGGGCCTCGACTGCCGCCCGGGTCGCGCCGGTGCCCGTACGGCGTTCAGCGTGGTTCGGCGGCCTCCGCCAGATCACGCACAACCTGGATGAGCTCGGCTGGATCGAACGGCTTGGTCAGGTAGGCGTCGACACCGATGTCGAGCCCGCGCCGCTTGTCGTCGGCCTGCGCGCGAGCAGTGATCAAGACCACCTTGATATGACTCGTCTCCGGGGTGTCCCGCAGCCGCGTCGCCGTCATCCAGCCGTCCATCCGCGGCATCATGACATCCAGGGTGATCACGTCGGGATCGACGCTCTCCACCCGCTCCAGGCAGTCCTGACCGTCGACCGCGGTCGACACGTCGAACCCCTCCAGGGTGAGGTTGACCGCGATCAGATGCCGGATGACCTCGTCGTCGTCCACAACCAGTACGCGTCCCACGGCCCGCCCCTGTTGCTCCAGTACCTCCGCCACGGCCGCGAGGCTAGCCCGATTCCAGCCGTTCACGTGCGGGTTTCCCCACGGATGCGGGTAACGATTACGTTCTATCAGCCCGGTTCGGTCCGGTGGGCGCGAACGCTCCTCCGATCCTGGTAACCTTTTCTCCGTCGAGCCCCCTTAGCTCAGGGGATAGAGCACCGGCCTCCGGAGCCGGGTGCGCAAGTTCGAATCTTGCAGGGGGCACACAGGCTCGACCAGGCAAAACCCGGCAATGGCCAGCGGAAACGCTGGCCATTTTGCGGTCCGGGGCGTGCCACAAAATGCCAGGTCAATCGAACATGTGCCACTGATTACGTACCAGGGGCGTACCGATCCTCGCGGGCTTCAGCCGCTACCGGCCCCGGACGGTTCGGATCGCGTCGGCAGCGGTTCGGCGGGCCTCACACTCGTCCAAGCCCTGCGCGACTATGCCGGTGACCAGCTGGTCAAGGTCGGGATCCATGCCTCCGATGATCGGTGCCTCCGACCCCGCCCGTGATGCGCTCCCCTGCCTCTCTGGGGGCTATCCATGCTGGTCAGGGCTAGGGGAAGTAGTCAGGGAGTTATCCCTGCCTCCCTGCGTCGATCCCTGATCGTCCCTGGATCGTACCGACCGCCGCTCAACGATCCAGAGCCCTACAGTCGTGGCATGGGAAGCCGGAATCGCGGTTGGGCCGCAGGCGTCCGTGACGTGGTGGCCAAGCACCTGCCCGGCTATCGGATCGACTCGTTGGTGCTGCTCGGCGAAGGTGAGGACAACATCGCCTTCCAGGTCAACGACGAGTTGATCGTCCGTTTCAGCAAGGAGTCCGATCCGGCGGGCCGGGCCGCGCGCGTGAACGACGAGGCCCGCCTCCTTGCCGCCGTCGCGGACCTGTCACCGCTACCGGTTCCCGAGCCGAGCTTCATGGTCGCCGACCAGGGCTGCCTGGCCTACTTCATGCTCCCCGGCCTCCCACTGATCGACGTGGCCCTGCCGCAACGATCAACCCACGGCAACTCGATCGCTCTCACGCTCGGCGAGTTCCTCAGCGCGTTGCATGCCGTTCCGGTCAGCCGGATGGCCGACCTGGTGGAAACCGATGACCAGCCGCCGGCTCTATGGCTGGAGGAGGCCGCGCAAACCTACACCACGGTCGCCGGAACGGTGCCGACGGTGCACCGCCCCGCCGTGGAGGAGTTCCTTGGCACCCCACCGCCGGCCGACCGACATGATCTGGTGTTCTCCCACAACGACCTGGGGATCGAACACGTTCTCATCGACCCGGTCGCTTGGACGGTGACCGGGGTCATCGACTGGAGCGATGCCGCGATCGTCGACCCGGCCTATGACTTCGGCCTCCTTTACCGCGACCTGGGCCCCGCCGCTCTTGCCCTGGCTCTTCGCAGCTACCGAACCGACGTCCACGACGTCGGGGCGATCAGAGCGCGCGCAGCCTTCTACGCCAGGTGCGGCGTGCTGGAGGACATGGCCTATGGGCTCCAGACCGGGCACGAGAAATACCTCGACAAGAGCCTGGCCGCACTGACATGGCTCTATCCGGCCGATGCCTGGTAACTGCCCGATCGCCTTGTACGTGTCAGTTCTGCGCGTTGAACTGTACCCGCCCCCTCCAGCGGGACGGCTGGATCCTGAGCAACGCCATCGTGTGGCACAAGCCGAACGCGATGCCCGCAGTCCGTCCCGGACCGGCTCTCAACCCGCTACGAGATATCTTCCTGCTGGTCAAGAAACGCCGGTACCGGTTCGATCTGGACGCCATCCGCGAACCCTACGACGGCGACCGGACGCGACCGTCACGTAGCCATTCGGCGACCGTTTGGATTACCGACGCCTGCCACGCTTGGCTCTGGGGGTTGAGGTATTGCGGGTCGTCGTGGACGGCAAAAGTGTGCTGGGCTCCCTCGACCTCGACCAGGTCGCACGGGGCGGTGAACTGGGGCACTGCGGCGCGGGAAGACTCGATCGGCACAAGGGTGTCTTTGGTGCCGTGCAAGATGAGGGTCGGGGCCTTGATCAAGCCGAGGGCGGTGTGTGGCTGGAGCCAGAAGACCTCGTTGAGGAGCGGCCGGCCGTGCCGCAAGGTGGGGGTGAAGGTGATGGATCCCTGCTCGGTGAGTTTGCGGGCGACGTCTTCGTCCAGGTAGTCGTCATGCCAGTAAGGGCGGCTGTCGATGGTGCGCTTCTTGTAGTCGAGCTGGGGATTGAATAGCACTAGGCGAGACACTTCGTCGGGTCGGTGGGCGGCGTAGTAGCCGCAGATGCCGCCGCCGAAACTCGTGCCGAGCAAGCTGAGTCTGGCGGCTCCGGTGGCCTCGCGGAGCTGCTGGAGCGCGGTGCGGATGTCGTTGAGGATGGTCGACAGGGTCAGTTCTTCTTGTCTGCCTTCGCTCTCGCCATGGCCGCGCAGGTCGAAGCGCAGGGACGCCAAGCCGTAGTCGCTCAAATCGCAGGCCATCCGGGTGAAGAACCCGCTCTCGTGACGCGTCACTCCACCACCATGGACCAGGACGACCGCGTGATCTGAAGGTTCGGTCGGTGTGACGAGTGTTCCGGCAAGGTGGAGGCCGTCGAGCGTACGGAAGGTGATCTCATGCTCGATTGAAGTCACCTACAGCAGGATAGGCACGGCCCCGTATTCGCGGAAGCATCGGTGCGGGCAGAGGGCCGCCGCATGCGGTAGTCCATTCGCGGCCTAGACGCATGATCGTGAAGGGGTCTCCGGAGCCGGGTGCGCAAGTTCGAATCTTGCAGGGGGCACTCGAACACGGTCGCCGATTCGCCAGGGTGCGGGTCGGCGATTTCGTTTGTGCCGGAGAGCGCGTCGTGGGCATAGTCTCTTTCCTGATCAGATCCGGATGGGTACCTCGTGAGTGGCGAGTGGACGGGGAGTCAACGTGTCGACGAATGCGCAGAAGGCGGCGCGCCCATTCGTATCGCGCGTCCGGGTCCAGGGGTTCCGCTCCGTCGCCGAGTGCGATGTCCGGCTGGGGCCGCTCACCGTCTTGGCCGGATTCAACGCCGCGGGGAAATCGAACTTCCTGGACGCGATCAGATTCGTCCGGGACGCTCTCGCACTCTCTCCCACCCGGGCGATCGCGCAGCGGGGCGGACTGGACTCCATCCTCTGGCGAGGTCGTGAATCCGCAGGTGAGGGTGTTGACTCGTTCTCCATCACCCTTGAACTCTCCTTCGCGGGCGGGGACGCCACCTACCACGTGCGCGTAGGCCGGGCTCCGGGGCTCGGCTTTCCGCTCGCCGTTCTGGGCGAGACGCTCATACTCGCGGTAGGGGATGAACGGGCTGAGTACGCCGTCGGTCTCGTCGACGATCGGGAACGTCGGGTAGGCGACGTGGCTCCTGGCGTCAGGCTGGGTCCGGACGAACTCCTTCTGCCCCTACTCGGGCGCTATGCGCCCTACGACATCCTGCTCCAGGCGCTCCTGGGAATGCGGTTCCATGAGTTGGACACTCCCCAGCTCCGCGGACTCGACGACACCCGGGTCCGGCAGGTTCGGCTGGGTGAGCGGGGTGAACATCTCGGGCAGGTGCTCCGGGCGCTCTCCGATGGGTACCCGGAGGTCAAGGACTCGGTCGACGGGTGGATGCGCTGGCTGATCCCCTCCCTGCTGGGTGTGGACCACCGCATGCAGGGCGACTATGTGACCATCCAGGCGCGATTCTGGACCGGTGACCCGAACCTGCCGTTCTGGGAAGCGGTCAACGCCGGGAGGGTCAACGCCGGGGATCCACACGTGGAGGTGTTTGAGAGCGAGCAACTCTCCGAAGGAACAATCCGCGCCATCGGTGTGCTCGCGGCGTTGAACCAGCCGGACGCACTGGACGGCACGATTCCTTTGGTGGCTCTCGAAGAGCCTGAACTGGCCATACATCCCGCGAAGGTCTCGGGTGTCCTGTCCGCGATGGCCGAAGCGGCGAACCACACTCAGGTGATCGCGACAACCCAGAGCTCCGACCTGCTGAACGGCGAGGAAACCGAGTCCTCCACGCTACGGATCGTGGAGATGGACGCCGGGGTGAGCCGGATCGGATCACTTAGCGGACACATGCAGGATGTTCTACGGAAGAACCCGGATCAGCTCCCAGAGTTTCACCGGCAGGGCTGGCTCCGGCCTGTCGGCGACTCCGAAGGGGAGTCCGGGGCATGACAGGGAGCCGGCTGCGCATCGCCGCAATCGTCGAAGGTGACGGTGAGGTCCAGGCCGTACCTGTCCTGCTTCGCCGACTTGTCGCGGAGGTCACGCCCGGCTTGTGGGCCGATGTCGCCATGCCCTGGCGGATGAGCCGGGCCTCAATGGTCGCGCCAGGCGGAATCGAGTCGACTATCAGCCGCATGGCCTCGGATTCGAATGCGATCACAGCATTTCTGATCTTGCTCGACGCTGACGATGACTGCCCAGCCGACCTGGGTCCTCGGCTTTTGCGTCGGGCACAGGCTGCTCGACCGGATCTTCGAGTCGCTGTCGTACTAGCCAATCGCGAGTTCGAAGCCTGGTTCCTGGCCGCTGCGGACTCTCTGCGCGGCTGTGCAGGACTGTCCGTGGACCTGCAGGCACCGGCGGCTCCGGAGCAGCCACGAGGTTGCAAGGAGTGGCTGTCCAACCGTCGAATCGATGGCCGGCCGTACAGTCCGAAGAAGCATCAGACCAGTCTGGTGGCCCAAATGGACTTGCATTCGGCCCGGAAGAACTCACCGTCGTTCGACAAGCTCTGGCGAGACGTCGAGTACCTGATCACAGGGGAGCGGGCAGGGTGACACTTCCCCCGGTAACCGGGGGGTGGCGAGGTCGTGAACGTTTCCTTCACAGGGCCCAGCAGGCAGGCAGGGCCGATCGCGAAGGCGGCGCTGAAGGCGTTTGGGAAGGCGCTGAACGAGGAGTTCGGGCCGCAGGCGTGTGAGCCGGTGTTGATGTTGACCCCAGCGAGACTTCGAGGGTGTGTTCCCGCCCCTGTGCACGTTCGTCCCTTGCCTTGGTGGCGGTGAGGATAACCCGCAGGTCACAGGCCTCGGCGACATGCGCTCGCCCGGACTGCAACGCGGCCGGTCACGACGCCGGAACCTGCGGTGAAGGCGATGTGTCGTCCGTCGCACCGGGTGCTCGACGGGATTCCGGTTGTCGGGGCCGGGCGGAAGCGGCCGGGAAAAGTGGCTTGGCGGGGTCCGCGACGCGCGTCCAAGAGCCCTGAGCTTGCCGCGAGCGTATCGCTTGACAGAACGGCGTCTCGCATTGAAAGATGGCCGACGTGCAGCTGGTTACCACGAAACTCGGTATTGCCAGGCTTGAGGACGAGACGTTTGCCCTGCTTGACACGCCTTTTCCGCATATCGGAGCGGTGATCGAGCAGACCGGTTCGATCAAGACACTGGCGAGCTGCCGGGTGCGCGGGCGGACTCGGCCGGCCGACGCCGAGCTGCTGCCTCCGCTGGGCAGGCCGCGGGCGATCTGGGGGGTCGGACTCAACTACCTGTCCAAGGCGCGGCTCACCGGGCGGGCGGTGCCGACCGAGCCGATCCTCTATCTCGGCGCCCCGTCGGCGGTGGCCGGACCGGGAGCCGTGGTGACCGTTCCGGCACTCAGAACCCGCGAGCCGGACTACGAGGGTGAGATCGCGGTGGTCGTCGGCCGCCGGTTGTACCAGGCCGAGCCGGAGGCGGTCTGGCCCGCCGTCGCCGCGGTCACCGCCGCCAACGACATGACCGCGCGGGATGTCATGCGCGCCACCCAGGCGCCCACGCTGGCGAAGAGCTTCCCCGGCTTCAATCCGCTCGGTGCGTCCGTGTCGGATCCGGAGGACCTCCCCGACCGGGACCGGATCCGGGTGCGCACCTGGGTCAACGGCGAGCTGACCCAGGATGACACGAGCGATGGGATGATCTTCCCGATTCCGGAGCTGCTCGCGCGGTTGTCGTGGTTCGCCGCGCTCGAACCCGGCGACGTCGTGCTCACCGGGACACCGGCCGGCACCGGCCAGGACCGTGGCTCCTTTCTCGCCGACGGTGACGAGATCCGGGTGGAGATCGATTCCGTACTTCCGTTGACCACCGTCGTCGCGGCACCCGCCGGTTGACGCATCCACGACGCCGAAAGACCTGGGAGCCAGGATGTCCGAAACCAGCCAGACCACCTATGACCTCGTCCTCGCGGGCGGTACCGTCGTCGACCCCGCGTCGGGGACGGACGCCCGGCTCGACGTGGCCGTCGACGGCACCGTGATCGCGGCGATCGGACCCGACCTGCGCGGCCGTGCCGCCAAGGTCGTCGACTGCACCGGTTCGACGGTGCTGCCCGGCCTGGTCGAGGGGCACACGCACATTTTTCAGCATGTGTCGAAGGTCGGTGCCCCGGCGGAGGAGGCGCATCTGCGCCGTGGGGTGGTCGCGGCGGCCGACGCAGGGACGGCGGGCGCGTCGACCTTCGCCGCGTTCCGCAAGCTGGTCGTCGACGCCACGGACATGCGGATCGTGAACTTTCTCAACGTGTCGGTCCTCGGCCTCATCGACTTCCGGTTCGGCGAGCTGCTCAATCCCGGCACCCTGGTCGTGGAGGACGCGCTGGAGACGGCGCTGGCCAACCCCGACGTCGTACGCGGATTCAAGATCCGGCTTTCCGACGACGTCGTGGGCGACCAGTGGGAGCCGTTGCTCAAGAAGTCGATCGATCTGGCCGAGCAGGCGCGGCTGCCGCTCATGGTGCACATCGGGGAGACCGAGGAGCCGCTCCCGGTCGTACTCGGCCATCTGCGGCCCGGTGACGTCGTGGCGCACTGCTACACCGGCAAGCCGCACGGCATCCTGGACGGGGACACCGTGCTGCCGGAGGTGCTCGCGGCACGGGAGCGCGGGGTGCTCTTCGACTCGGCCCACGGCAAGAGCAATCTGAGTTTCGAGGTGGCGCGCAGGGCGATCGCCGAGGGCTTCCTGCCAGATGTGCTCAGCTCGGACACGAGCGCCCGCAACTGGCGTGGCCCGGTCTTCGACCTGCTGACCAGCGTCTCCAAGCTCGTCGCGCTGGGCGCGCCCCTGGCGGAGTGCGTCCGGCGCGCCACGGTGGCCCCGGCCGCGATGCTGGGCCTGGACACCGAGGGGTACGGCCGGCTCGAGGTCGGCGGCCCGGCGCACGTCACGGTGGTGACCGAGACCGACGAGGTGGTGCTGCCCGACGCCGCCGGGAACTCGATCACGGCGCCGCGGCTGGAACCGGTGTTCGTGCTGCATCACGGCGCCGAGGTGGACGTCGTCCCGTGGCGCGGCGGCACCGGGGCATGAGCACCGGCGTTCATCGGCTCCGGCGCGAACTTCGGGCCGCGCTGGCCGCCGGCGAGCGGGTGACGGGGACGTTCGTCAAACTGCCGGTGCCCGAGGGGGTGGAGCTCGCCGCCGAGGCCGGGTTCCGGTTCGTGGTCGTCGACCTGGAGCACTCGACCCTCGACGAGAGCGCGGCGATCACGCTGGTACGGCACGCCGACGCCTGCGGTGTGGCCGCGCTGGTCCGGGTGCCCCGGGTGGATCCGCCGATGATCGCACGCCTGCTGGAAAGCGGGGCGGTGGGCCTTCAGCTGTCCATGCTGTGTACGGCCGAGCAGGCTCGGGAGCTCCGCGCGGCCACCCGGTTCGCCCCGGAGGGGAGCCGTTCGATCAGCCTGGCCAACCGGGCCGCCGGTTTCGGCGCCGGTGGCCTGGCCGCCTTCCTACGCGCGGAGGCGGAGTCGCCGCCGCTGCTGGTCGGGCAGATCGAGACGGCGGTGACCGAGCCCTGGCCGGAGGTGGTCGGCGGGCTGGACGTCGTCTTCGTCGGCAGCACCGATCTGGCGGTCAGCCTTGGGTGCCTCCCGGGCGACGAGCGGCTGCGGGCGGCGGTGGACGCGGTCCGCGGTGCGGCGGATCGGGCCGGTACGGCGTTCGGCGGCTGGTCCCCGGGGCTCGCCGCGGCCGGTTCGCTGGGCCTGGCGACCGCGGGGTACCTCGTGGTCGGCTCCGATCTGCAGATTCTCGCGGACGGCCTGCGCGCCGCCGCCTCCCCGCAAGGAGAACCCGATGACATTCCGTAACGCCAAACTCTTCGGCACGGTCGTGAACTGGGACGACATCCCTCAGACCCAGCTGCGCCCGGGTGTCCGGCGCCGGGTGTACGCCACCGACGAGGTGTTGATCGCCCACCATGAGCTGGAGGTGGGCATGGCCTTGAACCCGCACCGGCACGACGACTTCGACCAGTTGGTGTTCATCGCCTCCGGTCTGTGCGACTACTACGTCGAGGGTGTCCCGCACCGCATGCGGGCCGGGTCGTTCCTGCTGGTGCCGCGGGGGGCGGAACATTACGTCGAGCCGATCGAGGCGCCGTGCGTGAACATCGACGTCTTCGTCCCGCCGCGCGCAGACTTCGCGTCGTCGCTGGAATGGATCGACGAGTTGTGACCTGGGACGCGCCGGTCAGCTTCCCGCCCGTCCGCGGGCTCCGGCGGCGGCGGGGAGGTCGGCCGCGGCCGGAGAGGTGTCCGGGTTGCCGAGGCGCCGGGAGAGGGCTCGCGCGGTCCTGAGCAGCGCCGACGCCATCGGGGACTTGATGTCGGTGGGGACGCTGACCGTGGTGCCGACGACGGCCATCGCCGCGATGATCGTGCCGCCTTCGAAGACCGGTGCGGCGATGGTGTGCACGCCGTTCACGGCGGGGGAGTTCACCGACAGCTCGTGCCGCCGGATGACCTCCAGCTCGTCGCGCAGCTCCGGCGTCTTGCGCAGGAGTTTCGGCAGGCCCGGAACCTGATCGCTGGGGAGGAACGCGCAGAACACCCGGCCCTGTGCCGAGGTGGTGAGGTTCAGCCGGGAGCCGGTGCGCACGCTGATCCGGATGATGTGGTCGGTGTTGTCGGCGGAGCGGACCACGGTCGCCGTTTCGCCGTCCCAGACGCTGAGGACGACGGTTTCGTCGACCTCCTTGACCAGCTGTTCCATGTACGGCTCGGCGGCGGTGACGATCGGCAGGCCCGCCCGGGCGGCGGCGGCCAGGGTGAGCACCTGGGGGCCGAGGGAGTACAGGGTGGTGCGCTCGTCGTAGCGGAGCAGGTTGGCCGCGCGCAGCGCCTTGGTGTAGCGGTGGGCGGTGGCCTTGCTGGTGCCGAGGAGGCGCGTGATCTCGTTCAGGTTGAGGTGCGGTTTGCGGACCGTGAACGAGTCCAAGATGAGCGCGGCCCGCTGCACGGTCTGGATGGTCGGCGCTGCGGTGCTTTCCGTGGGTTCGGCCACGTCTTGCGGGTGCGGTGTCTCGGTGTTCATGAGTCCTCGCTCTGCGTCCGACGGGTGCGGGAATGCGGCTGCGGTACGGCCGGCGGCGGTTGCGCCGAGCCTGGCCGTACCTCAGGCTTTGTATTGCATTATGATACGTGATCACGCTATCTGGGATGAAATCGATCGCATCGGCGGCCTGGGAGCGCGCTCCGGGTGGCGCCGGATCATCCGTAGACCGGCACCCTACAGGTCTGAGGAGTGCCCGGGAACGATCGAGAGCGACGGATCCACAAGTGGCGCGATGTGGTTGACCGCGAGGGCCGCCTCACCGAATCCGATCGAGATGAGCTTGACCTTCCCCGCGTAGTCGGCGATGTCGCCGGCGGCGAACACCCGGGGCAGGCTGGTCCGCATGGTCCGGTCGACCAGGATGTGCCGGCGCCGCAGCTCAAGTCCCCACCCCTCGATCGGGCCCAGGTCGGCGATGAAGCCCAGCGCGGCGACGACGGCCTGGGCCGGCAGCGTCTCCCGCTCGCCGCTTCGGGTCGAGACCACGACCGTGTCGAGCACCGGGTCGCCGCCGATCCCGTGCACCTCGTAGGGGGTGAGCACCCGTACGGCCGACGCGTGCAGCTCCTCGACGCTGCGCCGGTGCGCCCGGAACTGCGGCCGGCGGTGCACGAGGGTCACGCTGCGGGCGATCGGCTCCAGTCCGAGCGCCCAGTCGACGGCGGAGTCGCCGCCGCCCACCACCACGACGTCGAGTCCGGCGAGCTCGCTCGGCCGTGGGACGAAGTAACGCAGCCCGCGGCCGTGGTAGGCCGATCCGACAGGTAGTTCCCGGGGGGTGAAGTTGCCGATGCCGGCGGTGATGAGCAGTGCCTTGGCGCGCACGGTCGTCCCGTCGGAGGCCAGGACGTCGATCCCGTCGGGCCGCTCGGCCACCCCGACCGCGCTCTTGCCGAGCAGCATCACGGGCCCCCACTTCGCGGCCTGGGTGTGCAGGGCGTCGACCAGATCCTGGCCGCGTACGGCCGGGAACCCGGCGACGTCGTAGATCGCCTTCTCCGGGTAGAGCGCGGAGATCTGCCCGCCGACCTCGGGCAGCGCGTCGATGATCGCGACGCTCAGGCCGCGGAACCCGGCGTAGTAGGCGCCGTAGAGGCCGGTCGGCCCCGCTCCGACGATCAGCAGGTCGGTCTCGACGTCGCTCATGCGGGGTGCTCGGCGACGACGGCGGGGTGGTCCCGGCCGATCCGGCCGATCTTACGGGCGCCGCCGGGGGAGTCGATCGGGGCGAAGAATTCGGCGTTGATCTGCTCGTAGTGTCGCGCCGAGTCGGGAAGGTCTTGATGGTGGAAGATCGAGATCTCCGGGCAGACCGGCTCGCAGCGCCCGCACTCCACGCACTCGTCGGGCTGGATGTACATCATCCGGTCGCCCTCGTAAATGCAGTCGACCGGGCATTCCTCGACGCAGGACCTGTCCATCACGTCCACACAGGACGGAGTGATCACATAGGGCACGGGATGTGTTCCTCCGGTCTCGGTAGCGACAAAATGCAAGATGATGTCTTTCTATGCGAGACGCATCATCGCAAGCGCCGCTGGTGGCGTCAATGTCCGGTCGCCCTTCGGCGTCTATTGACAAGCCGCGGCGCACTGAGCCAGTCTTGGCGACATGCGAGACGGCGTCTCGCATGAATGGATAGTGTGCAGGAAGGCGGAGTTGCATGCCGCAGGTGAGCCGTGACGAGACCGCCGCACCGATGATCATTGAGGACTGGAACCGGCTGACCTTCCGGGTGAACCGCGCGGCCTACCGGTCCGATGAGGTCTTCGCCCGCGAGCGCGAGCTGATCTGGTTGCGGAACTGGCTCTATCTGGGCCACGAGACCGAGATCGCGAACCCGAACGACTTCAAGGTCCGGACCGTCGCCGGACGCCCGCTGATCTTTTGCCGGGACACCGCCGGCGAGGTCCGCGCGTTCCTGAACTCCTGCCCGCACCGCGGGACGGTGCTCTGCAGGGACACCGAGGGATCGTCCAAGCTCTTCCAGTGCTTCTACCACGCGTGGACGTTCCGCAACAACGGCGACGTGGCGGCCATCCCCGACGAGGCGGCGTACGAATCCGGCGAGAACCTTCGCGAGACGATGCGGCTGCGCACCGTCCCCCGGCTCGCGATCCACGAGGGATACGTCTTCATCTCGTTCGACCCGGACGTGCCACCGCTGCTCGACCACCTCGGCGACGCCGCGGACTACATGACGATGATCGAGCAGCAGCACGTCGGCGGCGTCCAGACCTTGCCCGGCGTGCAGCTGTACGGCGTGCGCGGCAACTGGAAACTCGCCGTCGAGAACGCGATGGACGGCTACCACTTCGCCCCGACCCACAACACGTTCGTCGGCTACCTGCGGGAGAACGGCTTCGCCGTCACCGACGACGACCAATACGCCTACAACCTGGGCAACGGGCACTCACTGCTGGTGCTCACCGGGCACGGCGGCCGGATCAGCATGATCTGGGAGCCGCGCTTCGGCGAGGACGAACGCGTGCGCACCGCCGAGCACCGGGCGGAGATGACCGAACGGCTCGGCGAGCGGCGGGCACACCACGTCGCCGACGAGAGCCACATCCTCTACGTCTTCCCCAACCTGCTGCTCTTCGACATCGAGGGGATGTCCATCCGACAGCTTGAGCCGCTCGGCCCCGGGCGGACCGACGTCCGCGCCTGGCAGCTGGTCCCCCGCCACGAGGATCCCGCCTCGCGGGCCCTGCGGATGAAGACCGTGGTCAGCTTCGTCGGACCCGGGGGCCTGGCGACCCCCGACGACATCGAGGCGTACGAGGCGGTGCAGCGCGGCATCGAGGCGACCGCGGCGGACCCGCGGCCGGGGCTCGACTACAGCGACATGTCCCGGGGGATGGCCGACGAGGTGAAGGGCGTCCGGGGCCGGTCGATCGACGAGGGGGCGATGCGCGGGTTCTGGCGGCATTGGGCAGCCGCGGTCGGCTTCGATCCGCAGGTGGCCGGCGACCGGCCCGCGAGTTTCCTGGAAGGACGTGACGTGCGATGACGGTCCGGTACGGCCACGGCGCGGTCCAGGTCGGCGCCCGTACGGTGGTCCGGTCCGAGGTAGAGGACTTTCTGTACGCCGAGGCCGACATCCTGGACTCCTGGCACTACGACGCCTGGCTCGCCCTCTTCGTGGAGGGCGCCCGGTACGAGATCCCGACGACCGACTACCGGGGCGGCTGGTCGCCGCACGAGTCGGGGTCGTTCGTCACCGACGACTGGGATCTGCTCCGGGCCCGGGTGAAGCGGTTGAAGTCCCGTAAGGCGCACGCCGAGAACCCGCCGTCGCGGACCCACCGGCTGGTGTCCAACGTGCGGCTGTTCCCGGGCGACGACGACGATTCGTTTCGGGTCACCGCGTCGTTCGTGGTGCACCGTGCGCGGGACGGCAGGTTCGACGTCTACGTCGGGCGCTACGAGCACATTCTGGCGGTGGAGGACGACGGCTTCCGGTTCCGGTTGCGCCGGTCGGTCCTTGGCCACGAGGCGCTGCCGGTCGGCGCGCGGTTGAGTTTCATTCTCTGAGCGGGTGGTGACGATGATCAGGCATACCTTGGCGTTCACATTCAAGGACGACGTCCCGGAGGAGGTCCGCGCGTCGGTGCTGGCCCGGCTGGCCACCTTCCCCTCGCGGTATCCCGCGATGCGCGACTGGTCGCTGGGCGAGAACGTCAGCACCCGCGACTCGACCTTCGCCCACTGCATGTCGGTCGACTTCGCGACCCACGACGACCTGCGCGCCTATCTCTCCAGCGACTCCCACGAGGGATTCGTCCGGGAGACCTGGCGTCCGTTGATCGCCCGGCAGGCGATCGTCTCCTACGAGTACCCCGACCGGTCTCCCGCCACCCCGCGGGGGACCGGCGAAACGGCGCGGAGTCCCCGCCCCCGCGGGCCGTACGGAATGGAGTACGCCCGCATCGAGGTCCCCGACCTGCGGGCCGCGATCGAGTTCCTGGAGTACCACGTCGGGCTGCAGCTGGAGGCGCACACCGAGGAGTACGCCTACCTGCGCGCGGACGTCGAACACCACTCGATCGAGTTGATCGGCGCGCCCGAGCGGGAGTACGGCCACACCACGGCCGTCGGCTACAGCGTCGAGAACGGCGACGTGCTCGAACAACTGCGCAAGCGGGTCGCCGACGCCGGGCACGAGGTGCTGGACCTGGCGGAGCGGCAGCGGCCGTTGTGCGACGAGGGGTTCGCGGTGTGCGATCCCAACGGGCTGATCGTCGAGCTGTTCACCGGGTTCCAGGAGTACGCCGAGCCGCCGCACATCGAGATCCGGCCCCTCGACCTGGTGCACCCGTTCATCGCGACGACGAAGTACCAGGAGTCGCTGGACTTCTATACGAATGTGCTGAACTTCCTGCCTTCAGACCAGATCGTCGGGTCGACCACGTTCCTGCGGTGCGAGGACCGCTATCACCACAGTCTGGCGCTGCAGGACAACAAGGAGTACTACGTCGCGCACCTGTGCTTCGCGATGAAGAGCCTCGACCACGTCATGCGGATGCGGGCGCGGGCGCTGTACAAGGGCGCGCCGATCGCCTCCGACATCGTCAACCACTCGGCGTCGACGTCGATCGCGTTCTACATGCACGACCGCAGGTTCGGCCCGCGGTTCGAGTTGTGCGACAGCCACCGCGTCTTCACGCCCGAGGAGCACGAGACCCACCGGGCCCGCAGGATGCCGGCCGACCCGCGCAACATCGACGTGTGGCGTCCGGCCTCCGACGACTGGGGCCGTTTCTGAGTACGATCCCGCGGATTCTCCGGGTCCTCGACGCCACGGCCGCGCCCCGCGGCGGCGAACGGGCGGCCGCCACGGCGCTGCGCGCCTGGTGCGCCGCCCGCTGGCCGGAGATCGACTGGATCGTACAGCCGTACGGGCGAAGCGGCGCGAACCTCGTCGCGACGCACGGCACGGGGCCGCTGCTCTACTCCCATCTGGACACCTCGCTGGACTCCGCCCCCGCCGACGCCGCCGTGACCGGCCGCGCCGACCCGGCCGGGCGCCTTCGGGTGTCCGGCGAACAGGCCGAGGGGTTCGGCTTGGGGGTGGCCAGGGCACCCGCAGCCGCCGCACTCGCCGCCTTCGCCGAGGCCGGGTCGGGAACACTCCTGCTGGCGGGCTCGGGGACCCATCGGCGTGGGTCCGCCGGGACCGGGCTGGAGGCCTACCTCGACGCCTATCCGCCGCCACCCGCGGCGATCGTCGCCAAATCGGGCCCCGCCACCGTGCTCTGGGAGGAGCCCGGCGCCCTCTACCTGCGGGTTCGGCTGACCGGCCGGTACGGCGCGGTGCTCGCCCGCCGTTCTGCGGTCCCCGAGGGCGGCGTGATCGCCCACATCGGCGTCGTGGTGGACGCGCTTGAGGCGTGGTGCCACGGCTACGCGCGGTCCCGGCCGGGCGTGGGACAGGTCGGGGCCACCGCCGGGATCGGGGCGATCCGAGCGGGGCGGCCGGACAAGCCGGACCTGTTTCCCGCGTCGCTGGAGCTCGACCTTTACGTGGTGACCGTGCCCGGCGAGAGTCCGGACGCCCTCGCCGAGGAGGTGGAGCGGCGCGTGCGGACGGTGTGCGCCGGGACGCCGCTGGGAGTCTGCGCCGTGTCGGTCGAGGTCGACGTCGTGCATGCCGCCGCGGCCACGCCGAGGGGCGCCGCGATCGTGACGGCCGCGTGGGCGGCCTGGACCGAGGAGTTCGGGGCCGAGCCGCCGCCGATCACCGGCTGGACCGGCTCGACCGACGGTGTGGTGCTGCGCGGGCGCGGGGTCGACACGGTTCGCCTCGGCCCGCAGGCCGTACCGTCCGAGGACGACCCGCGCCGGGATGTCGTGGATTTGGTACGGCTGGCCGCTTACTCCCGCCTTTACCGGAGGTTGATCGGCGTCTGAGTACGCCTGGGAGGACCGATCCGGACTTGTGGCCGGTGCTTTCGACGCGGTGTCCCCGGTGTTGTCGGGAATCCGGCGCGGAGTCGACACGGTTCGCCTCGGCCCGCAGGCCGTACCGTACGAAGACGACCCGCGCCGGGATGTCGTGGATTTGGTACGGCTGGCCGCCTACTCCCGCCTCTACCGGAGGTTGATCGGCTCGTGAGCGTCTCCCGCCGGGGATGAGCTGCCCAGGTGTTCGGACAGGGCGCGGGCGGCGGCGGCCAGCGCTTTGGCGATCGGTGACCCGGCGTCGTCGGGGACGTTGACGGTCGCGCCGATGACGGCCATCGCCGCGGTGACGGACCCGCTCTGGAAGACCGGTGCGGCGATGGAGCGGACGCCGTTGGTCGAGTTGACGGCCAATCCGGTGTCGCGGATCGCGGCGAGTTCGGCGCGCAGCGCGGGTGAACGGCGAAGGAGTCTGGCCATTCCCGGCACCTGCTCGGCGGGGAGGTACGCGCAGAACACCTTCCCCTGCGCCGTGGTGGTGAGGTCCAGCCGGGACCCGGTGCGCACACTGATGCCGATGGTCCGATCGGTGTTGTCGGCGCAGCGCAGTACCGTGGGCGCCTCGCCGTCCCACACGCTGAGCACGACCGTCTCATCGGTGTCCGCCAGGAGCCGGTTCATGAAGGGCTCCGCCGTCGCGACGATGGGGAGTCCGGCGCGGGCGGCCGCGGCGAGGGAGAGGATGCGCGGGCTGAGCGAGTAGAGCGCGGTCCGCTGGTCGTAGCGGAGCAGGTTCGCCGCGCACAGGGCTTTGGCGTAGCGGTGCGCGGTCGATCTGCTCACGCCGAGCCGGCCGACGGTCTCGGCCAGGGTGAGCCGGGGACTGCCCGTGGTGAAGGCGTCCAGGATCGCCGCGACGCGCTGGACGGTCTGGATGGCCGGGGCGGCGTCGGCGGAGTCTTTCGGCATGGATCCTCCGAACGTCGGCGGGGCGGGGAAGGGAGCCTGGCCGCGGTGAGTCCGGTCCGTCGTGAGCGTGCACTTGATGTGCGGGCTGCTCTCGACGACGGGGTGCCTTGACGCGTGCCACACCGGGCCCGCGGCGGCCCTCTGGCCGTACCCGAGCAGCGGTATGAGCTCTATGCGAGACGATATCTCGGAATGCAATACGTTGTCACGAGGGAAGGGTGATTCGGTCGGCCCTAGGGGTTCCTTCCGGTCTCTACGATGCCCTCCCCGGGTCCCTTCGAATCGGCTTTGAGCAGTCACGATGCCTGTGGGCTCAGGTTTCTCCGGGTGGTGACGCCTCCTGTTCGGGGATAGTGACCGATTTGCGATCAAGGATTGGTTTAGGCCCCCGATGTCCGGTGATTTGGGCGCTCGACAAGTCGGCTCGACAGATATCGCACCGTAATGTGAGATGGCATCCCGCATACTTGACAGTCCTGGAATGGCTCGCTTACATTGCGAACACCGGCAACTCAAGATCAATTTTTGAAGGGGGGCCGATGACCAGGGATGGCAAGCTTGGCGGCGCGATGCTCGCGCTCCTCGGGACCGCAAGCCTTTTGACCGCCTGGCAGCTGATCATTTCGTTCGGACTCGTCCCGGAGGCCTCCATACCGACGCCGTGGTCCGTCGCGCAGGCTTTGCCGGCCCTCCTCACCGATCGCGATTTCCTGAACGGCGCGCTCGACACCGTGACGAGCTGGGCGGTGACCGTCGCCATCGGATCGTCGGCCGCCGTCGTGATCGGGCTCGTCACGAGCAGCGTTCCGTTCCTCCGGCGCCCGACCGCCGTCGTCGTCGACACCTTCCGGTCGGTGCCCGCCACGGCGCTCATCCCGATCGGCGTCGTGTTCTTCGGGCTGGGGTCGCAGATGAAGATTTCGATCGCCCTCTACGCGATCTTCTGGCCGATTCTGATCAACACCGTCTACGGCGTCGCCTCGACCGAGCCGATGCGCCTGGACGCCGCTCGCTCGATGCGCTGGCCGTGGTGGCGGCGTCAGGTGTTCGTGATCCTGCCGAGCGCGATCCCGTCGATCCTCACCGGCATCCGGATCGCCACCGGGGTCAGCCTGATCGTCATCATCAGCACCGAGCTGCTGGGGGCCCGGAACGGGGTGGGCACCGTCCTGGTGCAGTACACCCAGGCGCTCCGGCCCGACGTCGTGTACGCCGGTGTGCTGCTGCTCGGCATGGCGGGCGCGCTGCTGTTCGGCCTGCTGGTGCAGGGCGAGCGCCGACTGGTCAGGTGGGCCTCCGTTGGCTAGCCGGTCAGTATCCGATGCGGCCGCGCCGGCGGCGACGTCCCACGGCGGGCGGATGGGCGGCGTGGGACGTGCGGCCGCGCGCGTGGCCGGGGCCGGCTGGCTGGTGGCCCTGCTGCTCGCCGCCTGGGAGGTCTACGCCCGGATCTGGCCGTCGGTGTTCTTTCCGCCGCTCAGCGAGGTGCTGGGCAACTTCTCCCGGATGTGGCTCTCCGCCGACGCCTCGTCGCTGTTCACCTCGGACCTGCTCCGCGAGCAGGCGGGCACCAGCCTCGGGCGGTTCGCGATGGGCTGGCTGCTCGCGGTCGTGGTGGGGGTGACGCTCGGCATGCTGCTCGGGCGCAGCCCGGTCGCCTCGCGGATGTACAACCCGACCGTCCGCTTCTTCACCGCGGTGCCGAACACCATGCTGCTGCCGATCGCGGTGCAGATCTTCGGGATCACCTCCAGGATGAACGTCTTCTTGATCTTCCTGGGCACCGTCTGGGTGATCATCATCAACACCGCCGACGGTGTCGCCGGGGTCGACGAGATGTGGCTGCGCAGCGCGCGCAGTCTGCGGCTCAGCCGGTGGACCCTCTATCGCAGCGTGGTGATCCCGGCCGCGATGCCGCGGATCATGACCGGCCTCCGGGTCAGCCTCGGCATCGGCCTGATCCTGATGATCATATCGGAGCTCTACGCGACGACGGTCGGGCTCGGATTCCAGATCGTCGTGGCGGAGAAGAGCTTCCTCTACGTCGACATGTGGTCGGCCTTCGTTTTGGTCGGCCTCATCGGCATCGTCCTGAACTCGATCTTCACCCTGGTCGAACGGCGGGTGCTGCGCTGGCAACGCCGTTCCAGTCTGTCGGACCTGTGACGTCGGCACCGCTACGAGAGGAATCCGATGGACTTAGTCGTTGACGACATCAGCAAGACCTACGGGCAGGGCGCCGCGGCACGCGTCGCGGTGACGTCGGCGTCGCTGACCGTCGGAGCGCAGCAGCTGGTGTCGATCGTGGGACCCTCCGGCTGCGGGAAATCCACCCTTCTAATGATCATGGCTGGGCTGCTGAAGCCCAGCTCGGGCCGGGTCGCCCTCGGCGAACGGCGGGTGGACGGGCCGCCCGTGGGGCTCTCGGTGGTGTTCCAGGACTACAGCCGATCCCTGTTCCCCTGGATGACCGTGCGCCGGAACCTGACGATGGCGGCGGCGGCCTACCGGCTCCCCAAAGCCGAACTGAAGAACCGGGTCGAGCAGGCCCTGACCTCCGTGGGCCTGCCGGCCTCGGGCGACCTCTACCCCTGGCAGATGTCCGGCGGCATGCAGCAACGCGTGGCCATCGCCCGCGCCCTGGTCGTCGAGCCCACCGTGATGCTGATGGACGAGCCGTTCGCGGCCGTGGACGCGCAGACCCGCGCCGACCTGGAGGATCTGGTGCTGCGGGTCCGCGACGAGTACAAGGTCACGATCGCGTTCGTGACCCACGACATCGACGAGGCGGTCTACCTCGCGGACCGGGTGGTCGTGATGGCGGCGGGCCCCGGCCGGATCCTGGAGGAGATCGCCATCGACCTGCCCAAGCCACGCGACCAGGTCGAGACCAAGCTGGACCCGAACTTCGCGGCCTTGCGCAGCGAGGTGTTCCGGCTGGTGATGCGGCCGGGCACCACCCAAAAGATCAGCTGATTCCGCCCGGTTCCCGGCGTCACGCCCGCCGAGCCCACGGATGCGGCGACCCCACCCCCCACCGCGTCACCGGCGAGGGGGTCATCAATCCATGGATTTCAGTGTGAGGAAGGAACCATCGTGAAGACAGACTCCACCCCCCGCCGCGTCCGGCGGGGCCGGACGCTCGGGGGGCTCGTCCTGGCCGGTGCGCTGCTGGTCGCCGGATGCGGGACGTCCGCCGACGACGCCGGGGGCGACTCGGCGCAGCCGGCCGGATCCGGGGGACCGCAGACCCTGAAGGTCACCACCCTGGGGCTGTGCAACGAGATCTCCGTCTACTGGGCCCAGGCCAAAGGGCTGTTCGCCAAGCACGGGGTGAACGTCCAGACGGTGAAGTCCACCGGTGGGGCGGCCGGGCTGTCCGCGCTGCAGAGCGGGGACATCGACCTCGCCTTCACCAACCCGTTCTCCACCATGATCGCGATTTCCCGGGGCATCCCGCTGCAGTGGATCGCGACCGCGTACGGCACCCCCACCGACGAATCCGCCGCGACGAACGCGATCGCCGTCGCCAAGGACTCGCCGATCAAGAGCGCCAAGGACCTCGAAGGCAAGACGATCGGGGTCAACGAGATCGGCGGGATCAACCAGATCATCACCACCGCGTGGCTCAAGGAGAAAGGCGCCAACCCCGCGGGCGTCAAGTTCGTGGCGCTGCCGTTCAACGAGCTGGCGTCGGCGGTCGCCACCGGGAAGATCGCGGCGTCCCAGACTCCGGCGCAGACCGTCGACCCCAAGCTCGGCCTGAAGACGCTCGGCGACCCCTACGTGGTGGCCGGCAAGGGCAAGTCGCTGGTGTTCGCCGGCTACGTCACCACGACCGAGAAGTCCAAGACGCTGCAGAAGGCCATGCAGGGCTACCAGGCGGCGCTCATCGAAGCCGACACCCAGATCAACGACCCCGCCAACAAGGAGGAGCACTTCACGCTGGCGGCCCAGAACTGCAAGCAGGACGTCAACGTGCTCAAGGCGATCAAGGAGAACCCCTACCTCGCCGAGGTCGACGCCGGTGCGCTGACGCAGATGGCCCAGATCCTCAAAGACCAGGGCGTCATCGCCGACCCGCCCGCGGTCGACTCGTTCGTCCCGGCGTATGTGGTGAAGACCGGCTGACGGCCCACCGCCGGAAATCGTGTGCAAGGAGTACGTCATGCAAGTGGACACGCTGATAAAGGGCGGCCGCCTGGTCACCCCGCACGGCATCGTCGACGCCGCGATAGCGGTGCGCGACGGGCGGATCACGGCGATCGGCGATGAGGATTCCCTGCCCGCCGCGGCGGAGGTGATCGACTGCGCCGGGAAGTACGTGCTGCCCGGCCTGGTCGACCCGCACGTCCACCTCGGGGGCGGGCGCCCGCTCACAGAGATCTTCGCCTCGGAGACGGCGTCCGCCGCGATCGGCGGGGTCACGACCGTCCTGCAGTACCGCCGGAGCGGCACCTCGTTCTTCGAGACCTTCCCCGCCGAACTGGAGGTCGCCCGCACCCGGATGCTCGTCGACACCCAGTTCCACTTCATCATCGCGACGATGGAGCAGGTCGAGGAGATCCCCAAGTACGCCGAGGAGTTCGGGGTCACCAGCTTCAAGTTCTACATGGGCGGCTACGAGCCCGGGAACCCCATCGGGCTGGTGACCGTCAACGACGCCCTGCTCTACGTGGCGATGGAGCGGATCCGCGAACTCGGCCCGTACGGCTGGTGCATGGTCCACTGCGAGGACGACTCCCTGGTCAGCCACCTGACCTCGTGCGTCAAGGCCCGCGGTGGCAACGACCTCGCCGCCTACACCGAGTCCCGGCCGGACTTCGTCGAGGAACAGGACCTGCTGCGCGCCATCTGGCTGGCCGATCTGCAGAACTGCCCGCTCTACGTCCCGCACACCACGGTCGGCATGGCCGTCGACGCCGCCGCCGAATCCCGTCGCAAAGGCCGTACCGTCGTCCTGGAGACCTGCCCGCACTATCTGGCGCTGACCGCCGACGACGAGCGGCTCGCCGCACAGGGCCCGGGGGTGGGCAAGGTGGCGCCCGCCCTGCGCGACACCGAACACCAGGCCGAGCTGTGGCGGGGGCTGCGCGAAGGCTGGATCTCGACGATCGGGTCGGACCACGTCCCGATCGCCAAGAACGGGCGCGGCTTCTGGGAGGAGGCGCCCGGGTTCGCCGGGCTCGCCACGATGCTCCCGGTCGTGCTCACCGAAGGCGTGCTGCGCGGCCGGATCACCCTGGAGAAGGTCGCCGAGACCATGTCCTACAACCCGGCCCGGCTCTTCGGGCTGTACCCGAGAAAGGGCGCTCTGCAGGTCGGCTCGGACGCCGACCTCGTCGTGATCGACCTGGACCGGGAGGCCGTGGTGGGGCCCGAGGTCACCCAGAGCGAGTTCCCGAGCGCGTTCGAGGGCATCCCGCTGCGCGGCTGGCCGGAGCTCACCATGCGCCGCGGCGAAGTGATCTACCGGGACGGCGAGGTCCTCGCGCAGCCGGGCAGCGGGCGGATCGTCGAGAAGGTCGCCCCGGACTCCACCAAGGGAAGGAACTGGCATGCCGCTTGACGTGCAGCTCGATCGGGCCGACGTCGGACTGCTCGTCGTCGACATGCAGAACGGCTTCTGCCACCCCGAGGGGACCCGCGGCAAAGCCTTCGGCGCCGACGCGGTCCGCCGCCCACAGGAGATCATCCCGAACGTGGTGGCGGCGATCGGCCTGGCGCACCGGCTCGACATCCCCGTCTGGTTCACCCGGCAGGTCCACTACGCCGACGACGCCACCCGGACCCGCCGCCGCATCCCCTCCCACCTGGAGCGGCGCGGGGTCAAGCTCGAACTCTGCCGCCGGGGCACCTGGGACGCCGAACTGCTGGACGAGATGAAGGAGGTCCGGCGCCCCGAGGACGAGACCGTCGTCAAACACCGGTCCAGCGCCTTCTACTCGACCACCCTGGAGTGCGAGCTGCGCATGCGCCGAGTGCAGGTGCTGGTGGTGACCGGCACCACGACCAGCTTCTGCGTGGACTCCACCATCCGCGACGCCTACGCCCGGGACTTCGACGTCGTCGTCCCCGCCGAATGCGTGGCCGACTCCGACGACGCGGCGCACGAGGCCACCCTGGCCTGCATCGACCGCTTCCACGGCGTGGTGACCAGCCTGCCGGAACTGACCCGGGCCCTGGGCGCCTGAGATGCGGATCCGCGTCGACGGCGACATCGTCGAGGACCCCCTCGCCGACCAGGGCGACTCACTCCTCGCCGTGCTCCGGCGGGGCGGCCGTACCGCGCCGAAGGCGGCCTGCGGCCAAGGCGAGTGCGGGGCGTGCACGGTCCTGCTCGGCGACCGCGCGGTCATGTCGTGCGTGGTGCTCGCGGCGGGCGTCGACGCCGAGGTGACCACCGCGGCCGGGCTCGGCGCCGACGACCTGCGGGAGGCGTTCGCCGACCACGTCGCCTTCCAGTGCGGGTTCTGCACCCCCGGGCAGATCGTCCGCGCCGAGGCCGTCCTGCGGGAAGGCGTCCACCGGACGCGCGAGGAGATCGTCCGGGCGATGGCCGGGAACGTGTGCCGCTGTACCGGATACGTCCAGATCGTCGACGCGATCGTCGCCACCATGGAGAAACGGCGAGCCGAGGAGCCCGAATGCGACCGAAGGTAGTCGGCACCCGGGTCCGGCCCCTCGACTGGGACGCCAAGACCGCCGGAACCGCGCGTTACGCGGCCGACGCGCGGCCCGAGGGCACGCTGGTCGGCAGGATCCTGCGTTCGCCGTACCCGCACGCCCGGATCGTCCGGCTCGACGTGGACCGGGCGTCGCGGGTCCCCGGGGTCCGGGCCGTGGTGACCCACCGCGACCTAGCCCCCGGGGTCGTCTACGAGCACAGCGGCGAGCCGTACTCCGACCGGCCGCCGCTCGCCGTCGACCGGGTCGCCTACGTCGGGCAGGAGGTCGCCGCGGTGGCCGCCGACACCGCGGAGGCCGCCGAGCGGGCGCTGCGGCTCATCGACGTCCGCTACCGGCGGCTCCGGCCGGTGCTGTCCACGGCCGCGGCGCTCGCCGCGCGGGCGACCCGGGTTCGGCGCCGGGAGGGCGGCGACAACGTGGCGCTAGCCGTGTCGGGCGTCTGGGGTTCGGCCGAGCTCGCCCGTTCCCGGTCGACCGTCACCGTGGGCGGCTCCTTCGACTACCCGCGGGTCACCCACGCCTGCATGGAGCCGAACACCACGCTGGCCTGGTGGCACGACGACCGGCTCGAACTGTGGACGTCGACCCAGGCCTCGCACTTCGTGGTGCACGAGCTCGCCCGGGTGCTCGGCCTCCGGCTCGACCAGGTGGTCTGCCGGGACGTCGCGGTCGGCGGCGGTTTCGGCTCGAAGTCCAAGGTGTCCGAGCACGAGGCGATCGCCGGGCTGCTGTCCATGCGGAGCGGCCGGCCTGTCCTCGTCGAACTGACCCGGGCCGAGGAGATCTCCGCGACCAAACCGCGGCACGCGTTCCGGACCACGATGCGCGCGCACGCCGACGACACCGGGCGGATCCGCTGGTTCGAGGCGGAGGTCGACGTCGACAACGGCGCGTTCAACCACTACGGCCCGTCCGTGATGCGCGCGGGGATCAAGCAGATCGGTTCGCTGTACCGCCCGGACGCGGTCAGCTGGAGCGGCCGGCTGATCGACACCAACCTCACCCCCGGCGGCCAGTTCCGCGGCTACGGCGCCCCGCAGACCGCGCTCGCGATCGAGTGCCTCGTCGACGAGCTGGCCGAACGCACCGGGATCGATCCGATCGAGTTCCGGATTCGCAACGCGAACGAGCCCGGGTCGGTCGCGCCGGCCGGGGCACGGATCGGGTCGGCGCGGCTCGTGGAGTGCCTGGAGTCGGTACGCGAGCTGATCGGCTGGGACGAGCACCGGCGCGATCGGCACCCTTCACGCGGCCTCGGCGTGGCGGTCGGCGTGCACGCCAGCGGGTCCTACGCCTACCCCGGCGGGAACGTCAGCGCCGCCGGGATCGACGTGACCTCGGCCGGTGAGGTCGTGGTGCGGTTCGGCGGGTCCGACGCCGGGACCGGGCAGCGCACGATCCTCGGGCAGATCGCCGCCGAGGTGCTGGACGTGCCGATCGGCCGAGTCCAGGTGATCATGAACGACTGGGACGAGGCACCGCCCGACATGGGGGCCTGGTCGTCCCGGGGCACCCACATGGGCGGGCACGCCGTCAAACGGGCCGCCGAGGCGATGGCCGAACGGCTGCGCGCCCTCGGCGCGGAGAAACTCGGCACGGAAGACGTCAGGCTGTGCGGCGGACGCGTCGAAGCCGCGGGGGCCGCCGTCGACATCGGGGAACTCGTCGCCCTGGCCCCCGAATCCGCCGACGGGCGGCTCCGGATCGACACCGACTACCTCGAAGAGCGGATGGAGCCGTACTGGACGGGCATCCCCAACCCGAACATCTCCCCCAGCTACACCTTCGCCGCGCACGCCGTACAGGTCGAGGTCGACGAGGACACCGGTGAGATCAGGATCCTCGACTACGTGGCCGCGCACGACATCGGCCGCGCCATCCACCCCGGCATGGTCGAAGGCCAGATCATCGGGGGCGTCGTGCAGGGCTTGGGCGCCGTCCTCGGCGAGAATCTGATCTACGAGGGCGGCCGGGTCGTCAACGCCTCCTACCTGCACTACCCGCTGCCGCGCTCGACGACCGCGCCGTCGATCCGCGCCGTGCTCATCGAGGGACCGGAGGAAGCCGGGCCGTACGACGCCAAGAGCGTGGGGGAGATGTCGATCGTCCCCCCGGCGCCCGCCGTGCTCAACGCCGTGTACGACGCCGTCGGCATCCGGTTCCACAGTCTGCCGCTCACCCCCGACGTCGTGCTGCGCGCGCTGGCGGAGAAGCGCGGGGCACCCCGCAGGCGCCACCACCTGTTCCGGCGCCCGGGGCGCTGGCAGATCGAACTGTTCCGCCGGCTGTACCCGCTCGGCATGCACGCGATCCTGCATCGATTCGGCACCTCGTTCGCCCGGCGCCGGCCGCCTCGGCCCGTACGCCGCGTCGTCACCCCGGCGAGTGTGCCCGAGCTGACGGCAGCGCTCGCCGGCGAACCACCCGGCGAGGTCGCGGTCGTCGGCGCGGGGACGGACCTCACCACGCAGCGCGCCCAAGGGCTGGCGAATCCGCACACCTTGGTGTCCGTCACCGCGGTCACCGCGCTGCGCCGGCTCCACGCCCGGGCGGGCGGCGTCGAGATCGGCGCCGCCGTGACCCTCACCGAGCTGGCCCGCTGGGCGCGCGACCGGATCCCGATGCTGGCCGACGCCGTCGAGACGATCGCCTCCGCGCAGATCCGCGACGTCGCCACCGTCGGCGGCAACCTCGCCCAGGCCAAACGGTGCTGGTTCTTCCGCAACGGGTTCGACTGCTACAAGCGGGGCGGCGCCACCTGCCCGTGCTACGCCGTCACCGGGGACCACCGGTTCCACCACGCGGCCGTCGACGCCCACCGCTGCCAGGCGGTCACCCCCTCGGACCTGGCCACGGTCTTCGCCGCGCTGGACGCAACTGTACGGGTGGGCGACCGCCACGTGCCGATCGGCGGGTTGTACCGCGGCCCCGGCGAGCTGCGGATCGGCCCCGGCGAGTTCATCGAGTCGGTGTCGCTGCCCGAACCGGGTCCGGAGCGCCGCGGCGTCTTCGAGAAACTGCGGCTCTGGGACGGCGACTTCGCGGTCGTCTCCCTCGCCCTGGACGTCGGGCTCGACGCCGAGGGCCGCTGGCATCGGCCGAGGATCGTGTACGGCGCCCTCGCCCCGGTGCCGTGGCGCCCGGCCGCGACGGAGCGGGCGCTCGACGGGCGACGCCCCACCGAGACCGAGCTGACCACGCTGATCGAGCGCGAGTTCGAGCGGCGGGCGCATCCGCTGTCCGGCACCGCGTGGAAGCTCGACGCCGCCGCCGGTCTGCTGCGCCGTGCCGCCAGGCGACTGAACGGCGACACGCCGGAAGGAGGAGACGACGATGCCTGAGAACAGCCCCGCCGCTCAGGCGAACGGGGCCGGGGTCGCCGCGTCGCTCCCCGACAGCCGGCTGAGCTCGCTGATCGACGCCGTCACCGGCACGCCGGAGATCACCCATGTCCGGGTGACCCGGGGTGGCTCCGGTCTGCTGCGGCGTGCCGCCGGGAGACGGTACGGCGGTACACCGACGGGAGGAGGCGACGATGTCTGACAAGGTCCGTGCCGCGCAGATTACGGCCCGGCTGCGCGCGGGAGGAGCCGAGATCGCCGCGTCGCTCCCCGACAGCTGGCTCAGCGCGCTGATCGACGCCGTCACCGATACGCCGGAGATCACCCATGTCCGGGTGACCCGGGAGGACGACGGCGTCGCGGTCTGCGCCGGCGCGTCGTTGATGGGCCGCCGAGCCGTACTCGTCTGCCAGAACGCCGGCCTGCTGCTGTCGGCGAACGTGCTGGCCGGCTACGCGCACCACCACCGCATCCCCCTCGTGGTGATCGCCGCGGACCGGGGCGGGCCGGAAGACGGCTTCTATTACCAGGCGTACAAGGGCAGGGTCACCCCAGGTGTGCTGACCGCCTTGGAACTGCCCTGGCACCGGGTCGGCGACGCGCGGGACGACTGGCTGTTCGAGCGGGCCTTCGAGCAGGCCGCCATGCACCGAAGCCCCGTCGTCCTGCTCTGCTCCCGTGCCGCGCTGACCGGAGAGTCCCTGTGAAACGAAACGATGTGGCACAGGCGGTGGCCGCCGCGGCGCCGGACTACGTAGTGATCACGAGTCTGGGCAGCGCCGGACGGGCCTGGCGGGAGTGCGGCGGGACCAACCCGGTCTACCACTGCTCCGACCCGATGGGGGCCGCCCCCGCGTTCGCACTCGGCGCCGCCCTCGCCCGGCCCGACCTGGAGTTCCTCCTGCTGGAGGGGGACGGCGACCTGACGATGAACCTGGGCGCGCTGCTCACCGTGGCCGGCGCGGCACCGGGCAACCTGCGGGTCGTGGTCTTCGCCAACGGCCGGTACGAGACCGGAGGCGGCCAGCCGCTCGGTGCGGCGGACCGGGCCGACCTCGCCGGGCTCGCCGCAGCGGGCGGCTGGGCCTGGACGGGCACGGTACGGCGCGGCGCACCCGCCGCGGACCTGGCGGCGGCGGTCGGCGCCCTGCTGGCGGCGCCCGCCCCGGCGCTGCTCGTCGCATGCGTCGACGCCGAACCCGCACCCTACGGCGGTCCGGGGCCGCACTCCGGAGACGAGGCCCGAACACTCTTCCGGCACCGGCTCCGCGAATGGCTTGAGAAAGGAACCCGATGACCACCCTGATCCTTCGCCGGGCCCGGCTGCTCGATCTCGACCACGACGGGTCGATCGGCGACGTGGTCGTGGCCGGCGGACGCGTCGTGGCCGCAGGGCCCGACGCCGGTGCGGCGTACCCCTCCGCCGAAACCGTCGACCTCGGCGGCGACATCCTCATCCCCGGGCTGGTCAACGCGCACACCCACTCCAACCAGAGCATCGAGAAGGGCCTGTGCGACGCGCTGCCCCTCGACGCGTGGATGGTCGTCGCCAGCTACGGCGGTGCCGGTGCCCGGCTCAGCCCCCGCGACCTCTACGTCTCGGCGATGGTCGGCGGCCTGGAGATGATCCGCACCGGCACCACGTCCGTCCTGGACTGCGCGCGCGCCGACCTGGAGTGGATCGACGAGGGCATGGACGCGATCATGCAGGCGTACCTGGACCTGGGTATGCGCGCCTCGGTGGCCATCCAGTTCTCCGATCTGGACTTCTTCTCCTCCATCCCGGTGGAGCTGGTCCCCGGGGGGTCGGCCCTGGTCCGGCCGCCGCTCGCCCGGCCGGACCAGGTGCTCGCGAGCGCCGACCGCTTCCTGGACCGCTGGGAGAAACGATCCGAGCGGGTACGGCCGCTCCTCGGCCCGTCGTCCCTGCCGCGCTGCTCCACCGAGCTGTTCGGCGCGGCCGTCGACCTGGCGCGGTCCCGCGGTGCCCGGATGCAGACCCACCTGCTGTCCGCGCGCTCGCAGATCGACGTGGCGCGGACCCGGTTCGGCGGGTCGACCGTGGCGTTCCTGCGGGACATGGGGGCGCTGGAGGACTGGGCCTCCTTCGCGCACGCGATCTGGCTCGACGAACGCGAGCAGATGATGTTCGCCGAGTCCGAGGCCGTCGCCGTCCACAACCCCGCGAGCAACCTCAAGCTCGGCGCCGGCGTGGCGCCCGTACCGGGCCTGCTGCGCGCCGGCGCCCGGGTGGCCATCGGGTCCGACGGCGCGAGCAGCAACGACACCCAGAACATGTTCGAGACGCTGAAGCTCGCCACGCTCATCCACCGGGTCCAGGGTCCACCCGCCACCTGGCCGACCGCGGCCGACGGGCTGACCATGTGCTGGCGGGGCGGCGCTCGGGCACTCGGCGCCGACGTGGGCCGGATCGCGGCCGGTGCCCTCGCCGACTTCACGGTCCTCGACGCGGACCAGGTGTGGCCCGCGCCCGCGGCCCAGCTCAGGAACCAGATCGCCTACGGTGAACTCGGATCGGCGGTGCGAAGCGTGTACGTCGACGGCCTGCCGGTGCTCCTGGACCGCCGGGTGACCACGGTCGACGAGGCGGCGATCCGGGCGGAGGCACGGGAGCTCACGACGCGGATCTGGAGTTCGCTCCCGGACAGGCTGGCCAGGTTCGAGGAGCTGAGGCCGATGCTCGAACGGATCGAGGCCGCCGCCGGTCTGCGGTCCGACCCTTCCTGCGGCTAGCCGGGGACCACCTGCGGGATCCCGCCGGTTCGCGGCCGGAATGAGGTGACACTTGTTCTGGCGAAATCTCGAAATATCCGACAAAAAGGAAGTAATGCGCCGACGGGAGAAGTCTCTTCGGTCGTGGTCCATCACAGAATAGTTACGCGGCCGAATTTCGCCCTGTTCGTCCTTTCCCGCGATGCCACGCTTTTATCCCGGGCACGCGGAGAGGACGGGCAGATGGCCATCGGCTATGCGGTGATCGACCTCGAAACCACCGGACTCTGGACCGCCCGGCACGATCGTGTGATCGAGGTCGGTGTCGTCCACCTCGATCCGGCGGGGGAGACGACCGGGGAGTGGAGCACCCTGGTCAACCCGGAACGGGATCTCGGGGCGCAGCACATCCACGGGATCGGTGTCGCCGACATCCGCCACGCGCCGACGTTCGGTCAGATCGCGGGGGCCCTCGTGGACCGGCTGCGCGGACGCGTGCCGGTGGCGCACAACCTCGAGTTCGACCTGGGATTCCTGCGGAGCGAGTTCACCCGGCTCGGCGCGATGATCCCGGATTCGGGGATCTGCACGATGCTGGAGGCCGAGCGGTTCCTTCCGGGTACTCCGCGAACCCTCGCCGAGTGCTGTGCCGTGGCCGGCATCCCCCTCGACGGACATCATGACGCGCTCGTCGACGCCCGGGCCGCGGCTGGGCTGCTCCGCCACTATCTCGGCCTGGCCCGTCCCGTGCGCCCGTGGCGGACGGTCCATGCCAAGGCGGCCAAGGCGACGTGGCCTTTGATCGAGGACTCGGGTGCGGTCTGGGTACGGCGCGGCGTCTCAGCCGAGCGCGTGAGCCACTTTCTCGATCGTGTGCCGCAGACGACGACACGGCCCGGTGACGGAGCCGACTACCTTGCCCTGCTCGATCACGTGCTGCTGGACGAGCACATCTCCGTTACCGAGGCGGACGCCTTGGTCGACATGGCGGACAAGCTCGGGCTGTCCCGTACGGATCTGGATCGGCTGCATCGGGGTTACCTCGCGGCCGTCGCCGCCGACGGCCGTGACGTCGAGCCGTTCGCCGAACTCCTCCGGCTTCCGGTCACGGCCGTCGAAGAGGCTCTCGCCGCCTCCGGATCGGCGGTTCCGCTGCCCCGTTTCCAACTGCAGCCGGGTGACCTCGTCGTGTTCACCGGCGAGGTGGACGGCGGGCAGGACGTGTGGGAGAAACGTGCCCGCGAGGCCTCTTATGTGCCGCATCCCAATGTGACGAAGAAGGTCCGGCTCGTGGTGGCGGCCGACCCCGATTCCCTGTCCGGTAAGGCGAAGAAGGCCCGCGCCTACGGAATCCCCATCGTCACCCCGGAGGGATTCGCCCGCATGCTCGGGTGACCCGGCCGTTCGCCGTACCGGCCTCTCCCGACTGGGGAGGGCCGCCGTAAGGCGGCAAACGACCACAAGCCGTTGTGCCGCCGCCCGCTCATCGTCGGCTCACCCATGGTGGTGATCAACGCGGGCTGGATCAACAGCAAATCTGACATTCTGGCGTTAGATTAGCCCTCAATCTCTATGCCTGGGCGAGATGCCGCTCCTATCGTCGTTCGTATGACGATCGATGAGTTCATCAGGGCGCTGCCGAAGGTTGAGCTGCATGTGCATCTGGTCGGGTCGGCCTCGGTGCCAACCGTGCTGGAGCTGTCGCGCCGCCACCCCGGCAGCGGTGTGCCCACCACGGAGGAGGAACTACGCGCCTTCTACACTTTCCGCGACTTCCCGCATTTCGCCCAGGTGTACAAGGCGGTCAACGCGCTGGTCCGCGAGCCGGAGGATCTCCACATCCTGGTGACGGGTCTCGCCCGGGACCTGGGCGAGCAGGGCGCCCGCTACGTCGAACTGCAGGTCACGCCTTACAGTCACCGGGTCGTCGGCATGCCCGCGCGGGCCGTGACCGAGGCGCTCGACCTGGCGGCCCGGCGGTCGGCCGAGGAGTACGGCGTGCGCGTGGCCTACATCTTCGACGTCCCCGGCGAATGCGGTGCCGAGGCGGCCGAGATGACTCTGGAGCATGTCCACAAGGAACCTCCCGCCACATTGGTAGGTTTCGGGGTCGGAGGCATCGAGCAAGCACGGCCTGCCTACCGCGACGTCCTCCGGGACGTGTTCGCCGCGGCCCGTGCCATCGGACTCCACAGCGTGCCGCACGCCGGGGAGATGACCGGCCCGGAAACCATCTGGGAGGCCGTCGAAGGACTCGGCGCCGAGCGAATCGGCCACGGCGTCAACTGTCTCGCCGACCCGCGTCTCATCGCCCACCTGAGGGAGACCCAGCTCCCGCTGGAGGTCTGTCCCACCTCCAACGTCTGCACCGGCCAGGTCGCCCGGATCGAGGACCATCCGCTGCCCCGGTTGCTGGCAGAGGGGCTGTACGTCACGTTGAACAGCGACGACCCGCCGATGTTCGGTACCACGCTCAGCCGGGAGTACCAGGTCGCGGCGCACGTGTTCGGCCTCGGGAAGGCCGAGCTGGCCGGCCTGGCCCGCAACGCCGTCAACGCCTCCTACCTGGACGCGCCCACCAAGCGGCAGCTGCTGACGGAGATCGACACGCTGAGCGCAGCCTCCTGACGCCCGGGCAGGCTCCCGATCGGCGTGATCGGGAAGCCTGCCCAGGGGTTGCGGCTAGAGGGCCATCAGTTTGAAGCCGGCCTGGTCGATGTAGCGTGCGGACCAGAAGGTCCCGTCGCCCTTGCCGGGATACCAGTGCATACCGTTGCTTCCGTCGTAGACGGCGAGCAGGTCGCGTTTGCCGTCGCCGTTGAGGTCGGCGAGTTCCATGTGCCGGAAGCCGGCCTGGTCGATGTAGCGTGCGGACCAGAAGGTGCCGTCGCCTTTACCCGGGTACCAGTGCATGCCGCCGGTGGCGTCGTACACGGCGAGCAGGTCGGCCTTGCCGTCGCCGTTGAGGTCGCCGACCGCGACGTTCTTGAAGCCGGCCTGGTCGATGTAGCGTGCGGACCAGAAGGTGCCGTCGCCCTTGCCGGGATACCAGTGCATGCCGTTGCTCCCCTCGTAGATCGCGAGGAGGTCCAGGATGCGGTCCCCGTTGAGGTCGGCGAGCTCCATGTGCCGGAAGTTCGCGTGGTCGATGTAGCGTGCGGACCAGAAGGTGCCGTCACCCTTGCCCGGATACCAGTACAGGCCCCCGGTCGCCTCGTAGATCGCGAGCAGGTCCGCCTTGCCGTCCCCGTTCAGGTCGCCCTTGGCCATGAGCTTGAAGTGGGCCTGGTCGATGCGGCGGGCGGACCAGAAGGTGCCGTCACCCTTGCCGGGATACCAGTTCATGCTCTGGTCGCCGTCGTAGACGGCGAGCAGGTCGGTCTTGCCGTCGCCGTTGAGGTCCGCGTGGCCGGTGCCTGTTCCGGGCGGTCCGGGCGGAGGCAGCGGAGGCTCGCTGCCGCCACCACCGCAGTTGTTGCTGGTGCGGTACTGGTTGGGGGAGGGGCTCCCGCCGATGTAGAGGGGACCGGTGGTGGCGTCGCCGTCGGTGGTGATGCCGGAGGGGATGCCGTTGAAGTGGGCCTCGGTCTTGTCGCGGACGCCCCGGGTCCTGGTGGGGTCGAGGGTGTCGTCGAGTTGTTCGTAGTGCAGGTGCTCGACGCGGGTGGCACCGGTTTTGCCGACATTGCCCAGGTAGCGTCCCTGGGTAAGGGTCTGGCCGGTGGCGACGGCGGGCCAGGTGACCATGTGGCCGTAGACGGTGGTCCAGCCTCCGCCGTGGTCGATGATCACGTGGTAGCCGAGTCCCCAGCGGGTTCCGACGGTTCCCGGGGGCGCGTTGCTGCCGTCGGCCCATCTGCCGTCCCATCCGGCGCGCAGGACGCGGCCGCCGGCCGCGGCGACGATGGTACGGCCCGCGGTGGGCCCGCCGCTCGCGAAGAAGTCGATGTCGTAGTCGTCGTGGCCGCGATAGGTGGACAGCCGCCAGTTCTCCCCGCACAGGAAAGGCAGCTGGAACAGGGGCCGCAGCGTCGCGGCCGAAGCCGAAGCCGAGGCGGTTGCGGACACGGGTATCGCGGCGATCGCCGCCACGACGGCGAGTGCCGTCGTCAGGAGTCGGTTCACCGAGTGCTCCTCTCTCCGATGAAGCCGAACCGAGAGTGGCACCGGGTTGTATACGCGATGTATAAGCGACCGTGATCGGATATCGGGATCCGAAGGTCAGGGTGTGACCCGCAGGTCCCGGGACGTCCGCCGTCCCGTACTCAGCTGGCGGCGCAACGCCGAGGGCGTACGGCCCACCTTCTGGACGACGGTCCTGGTCAAGTGGGCGTGATCGGCGAACCCGTGCCGGGTCGCCAGGTCGGCCAGGTTGTCGGCGCCCTGGGCGAGGTCTTCGAGGACCGAACGCACGCGCAGCTCGTTCCGGTAGTCGGTGACCGATCGCCCGGTCATGGCGCTGAACACCCGGCTGACGTGGTGGGGTGAGTACCCGATGGCCTTGGCCAGGGAGTCGAGGCCGATCGTCGGGTCGTGGTTGAGCGCCTCCCGGACCGAGTCGGTCAGGGAGCGGTGCGCGACCAGGGTGCGTGGCCGCCGGCCCGGGCCGGGGCGCTCGGTCCGGGCCGGCAGGGCGGCGAGCAGCGCGTGGGTCCGTTCGGCCATCTCGAACCCGTCGGTGCCGCGTCCGGCGGCGGCGATGAGTTCCCGGTGCCGCAGGTCGAGAGCCGGGTTCGCGGCGAAGAACCACTCCCGGTTCCCGCGGTGCCCCTGGACCAGGGTGTCGTAGGCGTCGGGAGTGAGCTGGATCCAGGTCAGCCGGGCCTCCCGGCCGAAGACGCGCTCCTCGACCCCGATGCGCGCGATGTATCCGTAGGCGGCGTCCAGGAACTCGGTGCGTCCGACGGCGGCTCTGCGGAACCAGCCGGACCGTACGAGGCAGATGGCGTCCACGGTCTCCGGCAGGGATGGCGACCAGGTGAGGGCGGCCGGCTGGAAGTGGATGTCGGCGAGGACGACGCCGGTGACCTCAGCCAGTCGTTGAACGCGCAACACGGGTCCTCCACGAAGGCCGAACGAGTGGGCTGGGAGACGGCCGCCCATCTGAATTCTGCCGGTTCGGTGATGAGGATTCGGCGGATGCCGGGATGATTTCGGGTATTCCAAATTGCATGGTACGTGCCTGCGGCAGGTCGTGGGCGAGCGTCCGCAGGCCGTACCGGCAAGCGTGCCGTACGCCCTGCGGGGCCGCCACCCCACCTACCGGCGCGGATTCGCTCACCTGGCGGATGGCTAGGAAGCCGCCGCGGTTTCACAGCGCGTTCGTCGTTCCGCGTGCAGGAGGCGGCGCAGCTCCGACGGGTTGCGGCCGACCTTCCGGATGACGGTTCTGGTCAGGTGGGCGTGATCGGAGAATCCGTGTCTGGACGCGAGGTCGGCCAGGTTGTCGGCGCCGTCGGCGAGTTCTTCGAGAACGGCGCGTACCCGTAGCTCGTTCCGGTAGTCGGTGACGGACGTGCCGGTCACGGCGCGGAACACCCGGCTGAAGTGGTTGGGGGAGTAGCCGACGGCCTGGGCCAGGCGGCTCATCGTGATCGTCGGATTGTGGTTGAGCGCTTCCCGGGCCGAGTCGGCTATGGCTTGGTGGGTGACCCGGGTGTGGGGCCGCGTGCCCGGGCCGAGCCGCCGGCCCAGGGGCGGCAGCACGTCGAGCAGCGCGTAGGTCCGTTCGGCTATCTCGAACTCGTCGGTGCCGCACCTGGCGGCGGCGATGAGTTCCCGGTGCCGCAGGTCGAGGGCCGGGTTCACGGCGAAGAGCCAGTCCCGGTTCCGCCGCTGCCCGCGGTCCAGGGTGTCGTAGGCGTCGGGGGTGAGCTGGATCCAGGTCAGCCGGGCTTCCCGGCCGAAGACGCGCTTCTCCACCCCGCGGCGAGCGATGTATCCCTGGGTGGTGTCCAGGAACTCGGTTCGCCCGGCGGCGGCTCTGCGCAACCAGCCCGATCGCAGGAGGCAGACGGCGTCCATCGGCTCGGGTGCGGGCGTGGACCAGTCGAGTGCGCTCGGCCGGAAGTGGATATCGGCGAGGATGAAGTCGGCGAGTTCGACCAGTCGTTGAATGCGCAATATGGCCCCTCCTTGAAGGCCTGCAATCTGATTGAGCGGTCTTCGTCCGGCCCGGTGAGAACCGTCGGCAAGGCGCCCGAGGTTTAGGTACGGCGAACGCGTCATGACTCTGGGTGACCCGGCCTGGACAAGCCGGGCCGAGGCCGAACGTGGGATCGTCGACGGGTCCCGCGGGACCGTCGTGCCGGGAAATCAGCCAATCAATCGGTTGACGTCCACGGCCTGCACCCGCCAGACGTACGCGCTGCCGTGAATGAATGTTCCGTCGGGCACGTTCGGCGTGCCCGAGGGCGCGCCCTGGACGGTCCGCTCTCCGAACTTGGCGCCGTCCGCGCAGGCCGCCTTCGGGGCGGCGGTGGCCTGCGATCTCGCTATGGCTGCGGGTGCGGGCACCACGGTGCCCGTGGACAGCATCATGACCGCGAATGCGATCGATCGTTTCCTCATCGCTCCTGAACCTCCAAGCATCCTTTAGCAGGAGCGTGATCCCGGGCCGTATATCCGGCGTATATTTCGATCATGTCCCGGTCGATCGGGGATGCGTTCAGGGCGACGGAGATTCACCCGGGGCGCATGCCGTACGGGCTCCGCCACCGGTCGCCGTCTCCCCGGCGTCGCAGCTCAAGCCGTACGGGCTCCGCGGTGACCCGGCGGGCTACCGGCTGAGCGGCCGCAGGCCGTACCGGAATGGGAAGTCCCGGTCTCGGAAGCAAACGATCGACTCGTCTTGAGGCGGGATCCCTGCCGATGAGATTCTCCGGGACCCCGGCGGGTTGCCGGGCCGTACCGACAGGAGACGAGCCGGGCAGGCATGAGGAGCCTGCCCGGTCGATCGCCGTGGTCAGAGGGCCATCAGTTTGAAGTTGCCCTGGTCGAGGGGGCGCGCGGACCAGAAGGTGCCATCGCCCTTGCCGGGATACCAGTACATCGCGTTGCTTCCGTCGTAGACGGCGAGCAGGTCGCGCTTGCCGTCCCCGTTGAGGTCGGCGAGTTCCATGTGCCGGAAGTTGGCCTGGGAGATGTAGCGGGGTGACCAGAAGGTGCCGTCGCCCTTGCCGGGGTACCAGTGCATGCCGTTGCTTCCGTCGTAGACGGCGAGCAGGTCGGCCTTGCCGTCCCCGTTGAGGTCGCCGACCGCCAGGTTCTTGAAGTTGGCCTGGTCGAGGGGGCGTGCGGACCAGAAGGTGCCGTCGCCCTTGCCCGGGTACCAGTGCATGGCGTTGCCGGCCGTGTAGACGGCGAGCAGGTCCAGGTTGCCGTCGCCGTTGAGGTCGGCGAGTTCCATGTGCCGGAAGTTGGCCTCGGAGAGGTAGCGTGCGGACCAGAAGGTGCCGTCGCCCTTACCGGGGTACCAGTACATGGCGTTGCTCCCTTCGTAGACCGCGAGGAGGTCGGCTTTGGAGTCGCCGTTGAGGTCGCCCTTGGCCATCAGCTTGAATCCGGCATGGTCGATGAAGCGTGCGGACCAGAAGGAGCCGTCGCCCTTGCCCGGATACCAGTGCATCTCGTGGTTGCCGTAGACGGTGAGCAGGTCGCTCTTCCCGTCGCTGTTGAGATCCGTGTGGTTGGTACCGGCCGGTGGTGTCCCGGGGGGCCCGTTGTTGGGGGGCTCGTTCGCGCCGTCACCGAGACTGCGGTCCGCCTGATTCCAGGTGCCGTTGAACCAGATGTGCTTGATGCCTCCGCCGGCGTTCTTGCCGGTGATGTGGAACATGTCCTTGTACTTGAAAGCGCTGGGATTTCCGGACATTTGGCCGCCCGGGGCCTCCCGGTTCCATGAACCGTCTCCGTTCCGCCACCAGTGGTAAATCGTACTGTCGGTGCCACGGGCCACGACGTGCAGTGCGCCACGGTAGACGGCGGCTGCGGGCGCACCGGCGACGGACCGATTCTGGCCGATAAGGCTGGGAGAAGTCCAAATGTGCCAGTCAGGACGATGTGATGGGAAATCCCAGTACCAGATTTGGTTGTCGGTACCCCGGACGATCGCGTGCAGCGTGTACCCCCACGGGTCTCCGGACAAGTCCGGATCGTCGGCTCCGGCTCCCTCCAGTTGGAGCCGACGCCCGGAGGCGGAGAGACCCCCGCCGAACAGCCAGCTCCACATCTTGTTGTCCGCTGCCCTGGCGACGATGTAGAGGCCTTGGTGGAAGCCGGCTATCGCCGGCTTTCCGGTGATCTGCAGGCCCGGGTCGACGTTGACCGGGTTGGACCAGCCGGAAGGAGTGGTCCACCACCGGTACAGCAACCCGTTCGTGCCTCTGGCGGCGACGTGCAGATTGTTGTTGGGTCCGTAGAACGCGACGTCGGGGTCGGCCGAGACCTCGCCGGGCAGGACGTTGAATCGCCAGCCGCCGCCACGGGGGCTGAAGTACACGTCGATGAGTTTGTTGTCCGCTCTACGGGCGATGACATGGAGTTCGCCCTTGAACACGGTCACCGCCGGTTCGCCGACGATCCGGTGGCCCAGGGAGTTCAGGTGCCAGACGGCCGTCTTCGGGTCGTACCACCGTTGCATGAGCATGCTGTCGCCGGGCCGGGCGGCCAGGATCTGGAGCTGCTGGTCCAGGCCGAAGTCGTACTGGACGGCTGACTGCCGCCCACCGGCGGCGCAGCTGTTCGTGCTGGTGGCGTAGTGATCGCCCAGCTGGGCCATGTTGGTGACGCGGCCTTCCAGCACGGGGATCTGCCGCTCGTTGGTCGGATTCGAGAAGTCCCCGTTGTTGTCCCCGTTGAAGTCGTACGCCTGCTCATAATGGAGGTGGGGCGCCGGTGGGTATCCGATAACACCGATTTTGTCGACATAGCCGATGACCTGTCCCTGGCCGACATAATCGCCGAGCCGCACCGTGATGCCGCTCATGTGCATGTAGCTGGAGAACCAGCCGTTTCCGTGGTTGATCTCGACTTCGCCGTTGGGGGTGGGTTCGGGTGCCTGCGTGACGTGTCCTGCCGCTGAAGCGAGTACCGGTGAGTACTGGGTTGTGCTGTCGTCAACGGCGTAGAAGTCGATTTTCGCGTCCTGCGGATTGTGGTTGTCCCGGGATGTGAGGTTCCAGGTCTCGCCGCAGGGGAAGGGGAGCCGGAAATCCGGCCGGGGATTCATCGCCTGTACGGGCGAAGCCGCGATCACTGTGCCGTAGGCCATGTTGACTACTGAGAGGGCTATGGCAATCCAACGTTTTCTCACGGTGTGCCGTCTTTCGAGCTTGAGCCACTCATTCGATACGTCGCCCGGGCGCCGGACATCTCAGGATCCGATGCGCAGTGTGCCACCGCGGCTCAGCCGGGTGCTTGACCCCTCATGCTCGGCTCGCCGGCACCGCGACGCTGGACGAGCCGGATCCCTACGAGGTCGACTATCGACACTTCACGCTCGATACATGCCGCTCCAGGGCGGGGACGAAGCGGCCCAACGCAAGTAGTCAACCGCTGCCGCTCGGGCCGGAGGGCCGGGCGGCAGCCCCGCCAGAGAGGAACCAGACATGACAGGCGATCATCTCTTTCAACTGCTTCGTTCCTACGACCCCAGCGACGTGTCGATGCAGGAGTTCTATGCCCTGTGGCGCGAAGGCATTTCGGCTGAGGAGGCCGTGGCCGTGCTCGGCGGCGACACGGCGACGGGGACGCCAGACCGATTCGGCGAGTGGGGGTCGGGGTCGGACGGCAGTGGCGAACAGGCCGGCGGCCTCCTGGTCGGCGCATTCAGCGGCTGGACCGTGCTCATCGGTGATCATCGTTGCGTGGGCGACGAAGCAGCGATCAAACTCTCTCGCCAGAACAGGCGGGCTCTCGCGTTGGAGTGGGACTTTCATGGGGAGTGCCGGCTCAAGTACGCCCGATCAGGGGAGCTGATCACCATTCTGGACGTCCTGGACATCGACTATCGATCCGGCTCCGATCCCGATGCCCTTGACCCGTACCTGGAAGGCCTGCGCTTCAGCCTCGACGAGGAACCGGCGGTCGAACCCGCCGAGTCCTTCACCTCGGCACTCACCGCTATCGGCAGAGTGGTGGGCCGTCAGATTAACCGAGATTGGCTGGATTCACCCCACACCAGTTATGCCATCCCCGCCGATGACAGCATGTGAGATATCCGGCGTCGCTCGCGCCTGCGGCCGTGTTGGCAGACGCCGGCCCAGGTCTACCGCCGACCAAGTAAGTCATCTGATCCATCCGCGCCATTTGCCGCGCATGAGGCGAATGGCGCCGCTGGGGGTCACGCAGGCCGTGGCGCCTCGCAACGGCAGTTCCCCTTCGGTGACCCAGAGGTGCCGGATATCGTCGAGGATGTCCCAAAGGCGCCGGGTCCGCTCTGGTGAACGGTAGGCAACCCGTCAGCCGTGCCCGTGGCCCTGGCCCATGACCCGTCCGCGTGGACCATGCGGGCGGTGCGCCGGCCATCCTCGCCCTTCTCATAGCCGTGTCTGATCCCGGGGGAGACGACTTCTAGCATGGCCGGCAGATCCCAGTTCCAGTCCACCGGTAAAACCGGGTAGCGACCTTGTGAAACGTCGTCTCCTTCAAGGTCGCGCGTCTCGTCCAGCATTCGGCTGAGGTCGGGCGGATAGTCGGATTCCGACCGCGTCTCCATGAACATGGCGCGGTCCCACTCCACGCGGCCGATTGCCGCGAACGGCCGTCCTCCTCGGTCTTGTTCGCTGTGACGATCAAGCTGGTGTTGGCGATGGTGGTGACGAGCCGGCCGCCTGGTCGCAAGGCGGTGAGCCAGCTTGCCGGAATCGGCCGTACCGACACCATCGACACGATCCGGTCGTAGGTGGCCGGCAAAGGTCCGGTGGCGTCCAGGGGGAGCACCCTGGGGTGGAGATCGATCGCCTCCAGCCGCTCGGACGCGGCCTCGGTGAGGTAGCGGTCCACATCGACGCTGGTGACATGCGAGTCCCCAGGGACCTGGAGAGCAGCGCTGTGCTGTATCCGGAGCCGGTGGCGACATCGAGCACATCCGCCCCGTCATAGATGTCCGCGTACTGGAGCATCTGGACGACCAGGCTCGGAAGGGTCGACGAGGATGGACGAGGATGTGGGACGGCTCTCCTGGGACCGGTCGCCTGGTCGGCCGTGATCGGCATGGACACCGCCGACCCGGGCGACCAGGGTCTCGTTGCCGTAGGCCGCCGCGAGCCACCGATCGTGGTCGCTGGGCCCGTCGTTCAACTCCCAGTACCGGAACTCCCCCGGAGGTCTGCTCCACCAGCGCGGGACAAAGCCGTGCCGGGGCGTGTTCGCCACAGGCTCCCGCCATCGCGAGCCCCGGGGGACAGCGGTCGCGGCTAGTTTGGCGGCGTGGCCGGTCCAATCCATAGAGGTTGAGTCCCTAGCGGCGTTCCTGGTGAGCGGGCGCAGCCGGGTGGCGCGGCGGCGGGCGGGCCGGTCCAGGCCCCCGACGTCCACAGCGGCCCGGGTGCTGTCGG
>NZ_BLRH01000059.1 GCF_025996515.1 Rhizohabitans arisaemae | reverse complement strand
GACCGGAACCTGGTGGACGTCCGGTTTCCCGTGCAGTACGTCATCCGCCCGCAGAAGGCGACCAGCCCGGAGCTGCACGACTACCGCGGCTACGCCGGTCAGATCGCCGGAGGCGTGCTCAAGCCCGGCGACGAGGTGATGCACCTGCCCTCCGGCCTGACCACGCGGATCGCCGCCATCGACACCTTCAACGGCTCGGTGCAGGAGGCGTTCGCCCCGATGTCGGTGACGCTCCGCCT
>NZ_BLRH01000058.1 GCF_025996515.1 Rhizohabitans arisaemae | reverse complement strand
TTGAGAAGTTTCCTGATCTCCCTGATCAGCGCGTCGAGCGAACCGTCGTCCCCGCCGGCCACCCGCAACCCCGAAACAGGCAGGCCACCCGTGAGACCACCCAGGCCCCCCGTGACCCCGCCGAGCTGGCCGGTCAGGTCACCCGTGGGCAGGTTGTCCGCTGTGATCCCGTCCAGCAGGCCGTTGAGAAGTTTCCTGATCTCCCTGATCAGCGCGTCGAGCGAACCGT
>NZ_BLRH01000057.1 GCF_025996515.1 Rhizohabitans arisaemae | reverse complement strand
GTTTACTAAAAACACAGGTCCGTGCGAAGTCGTAAGACGATGTATACGGACTGACGCCTGCCCGGTGCCGGAACGTTAAGAGGACCGGTTAGCGTTGCAAGACGCGAAGCTGAGAATCTAAGCGCCGGTAAACGGCGGTGGTAACTATAACCATCCTAAGGTAGCGAAATTCCTTGTCGGGTAAGTTCCGACCTGC
>NZ_BLRH01000056.1 GCF_025996515.1 Rhizohabitans arisaemae | reverse complement strand
GAGCGGTCGAAGGTGGGGCTGGCGATTGGGACGAAGTCGTAACAAGGTAGCCGTACCGGAAGGTGCGGCTGGATCACCTCCTTTCTAAGGAGCATTGAAGGACCTGATGGCTTTCCCGGTTCTCCGCTTAGGCGGTGGGTCGGATGGTGTCGGGTCTGCACCGCGTTTCGAAGCGAACGTCTTCGGCGTGGTTGCTCACTTGTGGAGCACTGGTTATTCGGTTCGGGTGTCATGCCCGCCGGGTTGGTACCGTCGGGGAGCGCAGGCTCTCCGGAGTGGGAACGCTTGGTGGGGTGGGGTCCGGGTCGGGCACACTGTTGGGTTCTGAGGGAACGTCGCGTCTCTCGGTCGCGGGCCTTTGGGTCCGGTGGTCGCAGGGTTTCCTGTGGCGCCGGGTCTTGGGGGTCTGGTCCGGGGGGCCGGGGTTTTCCTCTGATCGAGTCTTTTGATTCGCACTCCCTTTCCCGGATCCTTCGTCGTCTGAGTACGGCGGGTGGGTGTGGGTTGCGGGTTTGTTGTTTGAGATTTGCATAGTGGACGCGAGCATCTATGTGGCCAAGTTTTTAAGGGCGCACGGTGGATGCCTTGGC
>NZ_BLRH01000055.1 GCF_025996515.1 Rhizohabitans arisaemae | reverse complement strand
GTTCTGTTCGCGTCGTCTGTGTCCGCTGCCCTTCGGGGCGCACGCGGGTTGCGCGGAGAGGTGTTTGCTCGCGTCCACTGTGTGATTCTGAGACTGCAATCCTGTTGGGTTGTGTGTTTCGAGGGGTTTCGGCGGTTTTAGCGTTAGGGAAACACCCGGTTACATTCCGAACCCGGAAGTTAAGCCTTTCAGCGCCGATGGTACTGCACTGGGGACGGTGTGGGAGAGTAGGACGCCGCCGGACAATTTTTGTGGGAGGGGTCAGCCGAAGAGGCTGGCCCTTTTATGCTTTTGTGGGGGTCATCTGGGTGGGGTGGCTTTTTCTGTTTTTGTGGGGGGTGGCCTGTGGGGGTGGCCCTTTCGTTGTTTTGCGGGGGGTTTCTGGCTGGGGTGGTATGTGGCTGGGTCTTCTGGCGGGGTTGGTTTGACAGTCGGCAGGCCTGCGGTTCTTATGTGTCGTGGCCATCCGTGGTTGTGACTTGGACGGTTGCTTTCCGACCACTGCCGGTGGTTTCCGAGTCGGCGAGTGCCTGTCCTCGTGCCGCCAGTTCGGCTTCGAGGATCCTGATGGCTTTGGGTCCTATCCCGTGGAGCTTCAGGAGTTCCTTTGCGCTGACGCCGGTCAGCTGGTCGTAGCGTGTGTAGCCGTTGAGGGCCAGCACCGCGCGGGCGACCTTGCCGATGCCGTGGGGAAACTCCGTCGGATTCTCGGTTTCGTGAGTCCCCATTGCTTCCTCCGGTGGTCCGCGTCACGGCGGTCTGTGAGCGTCTCAGTGGAGAAACACACTAGTCGCCTCCTCCGACAGCCAAAGGGGCCGCTCCACCAGGGGCCCCTTTCTCGTGTTGTGCCCCGTTTACCCGGGTGGGGTGGTGAGGAGGGGAATGGTGGTGGCGATGAGGACGGTGAGGGTCCACAGGGCCGGTGCGGAGCCCAGGGTCTGCTCGCGTTCGGTGGTGACCCGGGCCGTTTGAAGGGTGTTGCGGGTGAGCCACCAGGGGTTGGTGCGGCTTTCGAGGAGGTGGTAGACCACTCCGAGCGCCGCCCCGTACGTGAGGTGCCCGACGAGGGACGGGAAGGCGGAGGCGAGGCCGGCGGCGTCCCACTTCGGGGTGCTGCCGAGCAGGATGGGGAAGAGGGTGACGCCGCCGAGTATCCACCACAGGAATCCGTAGGAGGCTCCCCAGCCGATGCCGGAGGCCAGGTCGTAGCTCCGCCGATGGAACAGGAGCGCGTAGGAGACCCCGATGGCTTGGGAGATGAGCAGGTGGACGAGGAGCCCGGTCCAGACGGAGGTGGCTCCGACGAGCCGGGCCACGGTGTCGAGGACGCCGATGCCCACCATGACGACGGTGAAGAGGAGGCCGCCGGTGAGGCCGGCGAGCGCGCCGTAGGCGAGTGCGCGGACGCCGCGGGTTCCGGCGCCTTCGCGGCGGAGTCGCCGGATGTCGTCGGCGAACAGGAGGCGTCCGAGGGAGCGGAGCGCGTTGTCGACGAGGGCGATGCCGGCACCGAGGAGGAGGTAGGCGGGCAGGCGGGGGAGCGCGGCTTGGGCGGCGGCGAGGGTCCAGTGGGCGCCGGGTGCCCCGTCGAGGAGCGCGGGAAGGCTGAGGCCGGCCAGGATCCAGCAGAGGAAGCCGTAGGGGACTCCGCGGACGAGGGCGGGTCCGCTGCCGAGGGCGGGGCCGGCGAAGAGCGTGGGGTAGAGGAGTCCGGCGATGATTCCGGTGGTGATGAGGATGCCGCCGGTCATGGTGTCGGTGAGGGGGATGAGGAGGAGGGCGGCGGCGAGTCCCGCGGTGGCGCCGCGGAGGAGCCGTCTGGGGGTGATGCCGCGGAGGACCCCGCCGTGGACGGCGGTGAGGACGGCGGCGGTGCCCATGCCGTACACGAGGAGGCCGATGAGCTGGGGGAGCCGGAGCCGGGCGTCGGGGAGGGTCCAGGCGACGGGTCCGCCGTCGAGGAGCGGCAGGAGGGTGAGGGTGCCGAGGAGCCACCAGCCGGCTCCGTACGCGAGCCCCCAGTAGAGCAGGTCGGCGGGGTTCTGCCGGGTGGCGAGGAGGCCGAATCCGGCGCCGAGCAGGACCGCGACGACGGTGTGGAGGATGAGGCCGCCGGTCGGCGGCTCGGGGAGGGCGAGGCCGGTGAGGAGTCCGGCGGCCCCTCCGGTGATGCCGGCGATGAGGGCGGTGCGGCCGGGACGGGCGGTCATCGGGTTTCGGGGCGGGGGACGGGGTGGGGCACGGTGTCCTGGCTGCTCGGGGTGGCCGGTGTCCACGTGGTGACGGATCTGCCGGGCAGGTTCAGGTCGGGGGGTGCGGAGGTGACGGCGATGTCACGGGGGAAGGCGAGCTCGATGATCCAGTCGATGAGGACTCGCAGCCTCTTTTCCAATCCGGGGAGTTTGGCGAGGTAGGTGCCGCGCCAGAGGAGCCATGCGGCGAGGCCGGAGAATCGGTGGCCGCGGATTTCGGCGACGGCGGTCCGGTGGCCGAGGGCGACGAGTATGCCGATCGTATGGAATCGGAAGGGCTGGGGGGTTCGTCCGGCGAGGACGCGGTCGATGTTGTCGGCGACGGCGCGGCCTTGGCGGAGCGCGTGCTGCGCGGTCGGCGGGTACGGCCGTCCGGTGGGGTCGGGGGCTCGCGCGCAGTCTCCGACCGCCCACACACCGGGGTGGGCGGTCGATCGGAGCGTGGCGTCGACGGGGTGTTCGGCGGCGAGTGGGTGCGGACGGTTGCCGGCTGTCCAGACGAGGGTGTGGGTGGGGAGTTCGGCGCCGTCGGAGAGGTGGACGTTCCCGGGTCCGGCGGCGGTCACCCGGGTGCTGAGCCGGATGTCGATCCCGCGCGCGCCGAGTTTGCGGGCGGCGTAGGAGCCGAGGGTGGCCGGCAGCTCGGGCAGGATCTCGGTGCCGGAGTGCAGGAGGGTGAACCGGGGCTCGCCGGGGTGGATCCCCGGGTAGTAGTGGAGGACGCCGTGGACGAGGTCGAAGAGTTCGGCGATGAGTTCGGTGCCGGCGAACCCTCCTCCGGCGACGACGAAGGTGAGCAGGCTTTCCCTGGCTCCGGGTGGGGCGGTGTCGGCGTGTTCGAGGAGGCCGAGGACGTGGTTGCGCAGCCGTACGGCGTCTTGGAGGCTTTTGAGGGTGAAGGCGTGCCGGGCGACGCCGGGTAGCCCGGCGAAGTGCGGGACGGCTCCGAGGGCGAGGATGAGGTGGTCGTACGGCTCCGCGGGCCCGTCGGTGAGCCGGACGTTCCGCCGTACCGGATCGATCCTGTCCACGGTGCCGCGCCGGAACCGGGTGTGGGTGAGCGCGGCGCGGATCGGGGCGCCGATGTGCTGGGCTTCGAGTGCCCCCGAGGCGACTCCGGCGAGCATGGGGGTGAAGAGGAGGTAGTTGGAGTCGCTGACGAGCGTGACGTCGACGGGCCTGCCGCGGAGGGCGAGGCGTTCGAACCGCCGCGCCGCTTCGACTCCGGCGAATCCACCTCCGACGATCACCACTCGGGGCGCGGGAGGGTGTTCGGGACGGGTGGACGGTTCTCCCCGCCGGGCCGCGCTCCGGTAGGTCAGGAGCTGGAAGGCGACGCCGGTGAGTCCGCCGTGGATCAGACCGGCCACCAGGTCGGGGTAGGCGGCTCCCGCGTCGGCGGCCGACCAGTCGGGGAGGTCTCCCCTGGTCAGGGGGGCGAGGGTGAGCCGGAGGATCAGCCAGCCCAGCAGTCCGGCGAGGAGCCCCGAGGTGATCGTGGTGGTCGGCCGGCGTGGCCGGACGCCCGCCATGACGCCGACGGCCGTGCCGACGACGAGTCCGTGGCCGCCGAGGAGCGCCCACGCGAGGGGGCTTTCCGGCATGGCGAGCAGGCCGGTCGGGAGCGCGCCGAGCAGGCCCGCTGCGCCGCCCCACAGCGGCAGGGTCCGCCTCCGCATGCTTCAGCGTCGCATGGAATCCTTCGCGTGTCTTCACATCGGCCGTACATGATCCACGGTGAACAGGCGTTCGGTGTCGACGTCGGCGAGGGCGAGGACCCGGCCGATGAAGTAGACCGTGCCGAGGGCGAGGACCCGGCCGCGCGGGAGGGCCAGCTCGTCGGCCTCGACGACGGGCCACGGCACCGGCCGCTCGAAGCGCAGGTGGGCGTAGGGCAGCCGGACGAAGGTCACCGGCAGCCCGGCGAGTTCGCCGATCGCCCCGTCGAGGTCCTTGTGGTCGGGGAGGCAGAGCAGCACCCGGTCGATCGTGTCCCAGCGCCGCCGGGCGGTCGCCAGGGCGACGGCGACGCCGGTCCGGCTGATCGCGCAGTCGGCCAGGAGTTCCCCGCCGGGGATCGGGTGGAACGACAGGCGGCCGGGTAGCCGTACCGGGGGGACCGTTTCGGGCCGGGGGATCCCGAGGAGGCGCAGGAGGCGGCGGGCGGCGGCCCGGCCGAGCTCGGCGTTCCGTTCCCACCCGGCTGAGGACGGTGTGATCTCCCAGGTCAGGCGGGGGTTCGGGGTCACTTCGTCCATCGCGGCGCGTACTTCGGGGGTCTGCGGCAGGGTCACCAGCGCGCGGGTCGCCGGGCCGGCCACCCCGGCCTTCTCCCTGGCGATCTCGGGCGGGTCGGCGCCGAGGACGCCTACGTGTTCGGCGAAGATCTCGGTGACCGCGACGACGGTGGGCGGGAACAGCGAGACCTCGTCGGAGCGTCCGCCCATGCCCGCCTCGAGGACCAGCAGGTCGGCTCCGACGGTGGTCGCGTGCAGCACCCCGGCGAGGGTGAACAGTCCGCTCGGGGAGAGGTGACCCGTGCCCGCGGGCAGGCCGGAGAGCACCGACGAGAGCCGCTCGGCCAGGTTCTCGAACTCGGCGACGGAGACGGCCGCACCGTTCACCCGGATCCGTTCCCGGTCGCCGCGCAGGGCTGGGCTGGTCACGGTCACGACGGTGCGGCCCGCCGCGGCGAGTACGGCGGAGGCGTGGGTCGCCGCGGTGCCTTTGCCTTTGGAACCCACGACGGTGAGGATCGGAATCGACGGGTCGGTCAGGCCAAGCCGGTCGCGGACCATGCGGGCGCGCTCCAGGGAACGGCGGCTCCCCGGCGCACGCCGATCCCATTCGTCGTAGAAGACGGACACATGCTCTTTCTACCGCTCGCGGAGCACCGCCTTTCACCCCGGTGGTCGCCATCGGGCGCTGTCGGTGACCCCGGGTTTCCCGTCCGCGTACGGGCTGCGCCGGGTCGCCGTCCGGTGCGGCGTGCCGGTCCGATGGCGGTACGGGCTGCGCGGAGCCCGCTCCGTGTGGTCCGGTGTCCAGGCCGCCGACGGCCGTACCGGCTTGGGCCGAAGACCCGCGTCCACTTGATCATTGCGGTATGCGTGCCCCTCAGGGGGCGGACAGAGCAACGATCACCCGGGTGCCGTTCCTCGGGCCAGGGCGGCTCCGGTGTTTGGGTGATCATTGCGGTGTGTGACTCCCCGGGGGCGCGGACAGCCCAACGATCACCTGGCGCACGAGTCGGCCCCGGCCGCCTTCCGGGGCTTGAGAGTCCCGGGGAAGTGTCGGCGGCCGGGCTTGGCTGGGGGTGCGGTGCTCTGCGCCGTACGGGCGATGTCGGCGTGTTGCGGCTGTTTCCCGAGGGTGCCGACCGTACCGGCTCCGGATGGATCGCCGGGCCGGGCGGGTATGCGGCGCCGGGGCGTGGGGCCGGTCCGGGGCGGGGCGGGACGTCAGTAGGCTGGCAGGGTGGATTATTCATCGGTCCAGCAGGAGATACGGGCGCGAGGCGTCGAGTGGGACATCGATCCGTCGATCGATCGGATCAAGCGTCTGACGGACTTGCTGGGGTCGCCGCAGGACGGCTACCCGGTGATCCACATCACGGGCACCAACGGCAAGTCGAGCACGAGCCGGATGATCGACGCCCTGATGCGGGAACGGTCCCTGCGGGTCGGGCGGTACACCAGCCCCGAGCTGACCACGATCAGGGAACGGATCTCGATCGACGGGCAGCCGATCAGCGCCGAGAAGTTCGTCGAGATATACGAGGACATCAAGGCGTATGTCGAGCTGGTCGACGCGGAAGGCGTCCGGCTCTCCTTCTTCGAGGTGCTGACCGCGATGGCCTTCGCCGCGTTCGCCGACGCGCCGGTCGACGTCGCCGTGGTCGAGGTGGGCATGGGCGGCACCTGGGACGCGACCAACGTCGTCTCGGGCGCGGTGGCCGTGATCACCCCGATCTCCCTCGACCACACCGCCTACCTGGGGTCGGAGGTCGCCCAGATCGCCGAGGAGAAGGCCGGCGTGATCAAGCCCGGCGCGGTCGCGATCCTCGCGCAGCAGCCGCTGCCCGCCGCCGAGGTCCTGGTCAGGCGTGCGGCCGAGGTCGGCGCGACCGTCGCGCGCGAGGGGCTGGAGTTCGGCGTGCTCGGCCGGGAGATCGCCATGGGCGGCCAGCTGCTCCGGCTCCAAGGGCTCAAGGGCGTCTACGACGAGGTGTTCCTCCCGCTCTACGGGGAGCATCAGGCGGGCAACGCCGCCTGTGCGCTCGCCGCCGTGGAGACGCTGACCGGGGGTGAGGACCCGCTCGACCCCGAGCTGGTCCGCCGTGCCTTCGCGCAGCTGACCTCCCCGGGACGGCTGGAGGTGGTACGCCGCGGGCCGACGGTCATCGTGGACGCCACCCACAACGTGGGGGGCATGGAGGCCACCATCGACGCGTTGCACGAGTCGTTCGGGTTCGCCCGCCTGATCGGCGTGGTCGCCGTGATGGCCGACAAGGACGTGGCCGGCCTGCTCGAACTGCTCGAACCGGTCCTTGAGGAGATCGTCGTCACCGGGAACTCCTCGCCGCGGTCGATGTCGCCGCGGGAGCTGGGCGAGATCGCCGAAGACGTCTTCGGCGAGGACCGGGTCCATGTGGTGGAGCGGCTGGACGACGCCATCGACGAGGGGCTGCGGCTGGCGGAGGAGACGGGGGAGTTCACCGGGAACGGGGTCCTCGTCACCGGCTCGGTGGTGACCGCGGGCGAGGCCAGGATTCTGCTCCGGGCCGACCGGGGTTGAGCCGCGGAAGGGATTCTCAGGATGACAGAGGTGTTGCGGCGATGATGACGGTGACTCCGGGGATGCGGCGGCTCTGCGCCTCCGTCCTCGGGATGGAGGCGGTCGTGGTCGGCCTGGCCACCCCGGTGGCGATCGGCGTGGGCAAGGTGGAACCTGCCGTCGCGGTGGGGGTGGGCCTCGGGCTCGCGGTGGTGTGCGCGCTGCTGGCGGGCCTGCTCAGATACCCGTGGGCGTACGTCGCGGGCAGTGTGGCCCAGGTGGCGGCGATCGCGACCGGACTCCTCGTCCCGGCCATGTACTTCCTCGGCGCGCTCTTCGCCGTCCTGTGGGTCGCCGCGATTTTCATCGCTCGCCGTGTTGAGGGCGTCACTCCGCGCTAGAGTCGGCGGACATGGCCCTTCCCTCCGTCAAACAGGCTCATGTCCTCGATGCGCTCGTCGGGCTTCTGGTCGTGACGACGCTCCCCCTCGCCGTCGTCGTCATCCCCAACACGATCTCCGTGGTGGCCGATCTGCTTCCGGCCGGGGTGTCGACACTCGCCATGATCCGGGCGCACGGCCTGGCGCTGCCCGCCATGCTGGTGACCGTCCCGCTGGCCGTGTCGGCGCTGCGGCGGTTCCGGCCCGCGTCCCTGCTCGTCGCCGGCCTGCTGCTCCTGGCGGTCGCCGAGGTGGCCGCGGCGGGCGCCGGGTCGCCCGCCGTGGTGGCCCTGCTCCGCATCGGCCACGGGGTGGCCGCGGGGCTGATCGTCCCCGCGACGTTCACGGCGGTACGGGAGCGGCCGGAGCCGGCCAGGAGGTGGCTCGTCCCGCTCTGGGCGACGACGCTGCCGCTCAGTCTGCTCGGCTCCCAGGCGCTGGCGCTGTGGGCGCTCGCCGACGCCTCGACCTGGCAGGTGACGCTCCGGCCCTATCCGATGCTCACCGGGGCCGGGCTGGTGCTCGCCGCGGCCTACACCCTGGTACGGCGGCGTGCCGCCGGGGGCCTGGCCGAACCGTCGCCGAGCCGGCGCCTGACCACGCTCGCGCTGATCCCCTCCACCGGGGTCGCCGCACTCGCCGTGGCCACCACCTTCGACCTCGGCACGACCGTACAGGTGATCGTCGCGGCGGTGGCCGTGCTGGGTCTGCTGGGGGTGGCGTGGTTCGGCGGCAAGGTGGCCTCGTTCGCGCTGGTCGTGGTCGGGCTCGTGCTCTTCCCGACGGCGGCGCCGATGACCTTTCTGGAGCTGGAGGGCCTCGGCGGTCCGGGCCTGCCGGGGCTGGCGGTGGCCGGGGGGATCGCGGCGGCGACGGCGCTCCTCGTCACCTGGTACGCGGTCCGGGTCCACGTCCCCACCGGGACCCTGGCCGGTGGCGGGTTCGTGGTGCTGGTCGGCGGGCTCTGCGCGGTCCGGCTGCTGGTGCCCGCCGAGTCGACCCTCTCGCTGATCGTGCCGATGGCGCTCCTGGCGACGGGGGCCGCGGCGGCGACGGCGACGGCGCTGCGCCACACCGGAGGCGACGCCGCGCTCTTCGCGCTGTCGCTGTGCTTCCCCGCGGTGCTCGCCGGCTTCCTGGCGGGCGCGATCATCCAGGCGATCCACGTCCGGACGGTGCGCAGCGGGGACGCCGAGGCGCTGGTCACCGCGTTCAGCGGGGCGTTGCACCTGTGGGCGCTGATCGTGGGTGTGGTGGTGGTCGGGGTGCTCGCGGCGGGGGTCTGGCGGACTCGGCGCGGCGCACCGCGTCCGCTCGTGTCCGCCCCGGCGAGCTCCGCCTCGGCCGGCGGGTAAACTTCCGCCGTTCCCACTATTTATCAAGGAGAGTCTCGTGTCCGAGCGCACCCTGGTCCTGATCAAGCCCGACGGCGTCCGCCGCGGTCTGATCGGCGACGTGATCGGCCGTATCGAGCGCAAGGGCCTCAAGATCGTCGCAATGGACCTGCGCACTCTCAACCGGGAGACGGCGGAGCAGCACTACGAGGAGCACTCGGCCCGGCCGTTCTTCGGTGAGCTCGTCGAGTTCATCACCGGTGGCCCGCTCGTCGCCCTGGTCGTCGCCGGACCCCGCGCGGTCGAGGCGTTCCGCAGCCTGGCCGGCATGACCGATCCGGTCGCGTCGCCTCCCGGCACCATCCGCGGCGACCACGCCCTGGAGATCGGCGAGAACGTCGTGCACGGCTCCGACTCGTCGTACTCCGCCGAGCGCGAGATCAAGATCTTCTTCCCGGAGCTCTGATCCGGGCTTCCACCGAGCTCGCCCGCCACGGCCCGTCTCCCCACCCACCGGGGTACGGGCCGTCGCACTGTCTCATGCGAGCTTGGGTTTGCCGTGTGAGGGAGCTACACGGCGGGGTTCATCGGGTTCGGCCCGGGCGCAGCCCGTACCCGCGCTTTCGGTTGTCGCCCCGCGCAGGCCCGACGATCAACGGAATCGGCTGTCACCCGGAGGCGGGCACCCGTAAAGCTTTAGTCAGGTGATCATGTTTGGTGGGGGCCGGATTCCGTTCGGGATGAGCGCGCGGATTCCCTGCTGTTCGGCGTTTCTCCAGCTCATCGAGGTCTCACCGGGGGATGATCGTGGTGGGCGCGGCGGGTGGGTTTTCAGATTTTCTTGGGACGGAACCGGCTCAGTGCGCCCATAAGTGGGTACACCGCGTTACGATACAAACGCGATCCGTCACTCCCGCCTCTCAACCTTTCGGAAGGTCTCCTTCCCCATGGGCAACAAGCTGGCATTCCTCGGTCGTGACATGGCGGTCGATCTCGGCACCGCCAACACACTGGTCTACGTGCGCGGGCGCGGGATCGTGCTGAATGAGCCCTCCGTGGTCGCGATCAACACCGTCACCAACAAGATCGTCGCCGTGGGCATCGAGGCCAAGCGCATGATCGGCAGGACGCCCGGCAACATCGTGGCCGTGCGACCGCTGAAGGACGGCGTGATCGCCGACTTCGACGTCACCGAGCGCATGCTGCGCTACTTCATCCAGCGGGTGCACCGGCGGCGGCAGTTCGCCAAGCCCCGGATCATCGTGGCCGTGCCGAGCGGCATCACCGGCGTGGAGCAGCGCGCGGTGAAGGAGGCGGCCTACCAGGCGGGCGCGCGCAAGGTCTACATCATCGAGGAGCCCATGGCCGCGGCGATCGGGGCCGGTCTCCCGGTCCACGAACCGACGGGCAACATGGTGGTGGACGTCGGGGGCGGCACCACCGAGGTGGCGATCATCTCCATGGGCGGGATCGTGACCAGCCGCTCCATCCGGGTCGGCGGGGACGAGCTCGACCAGGCCGTCATCACCTTCGCCAAAAAGGAATACTCGTTGATGCTCGGCGAGCGCACCGCCGAGGAGATCAAGATCGCGATTGGGACGGCCTGCCCCACCGAGGAGGAGCGGCACGCCGAGATCCGCGGGCGCGATCTGGTCAGCGGTCTGCCCAAGACCATCGTGGTCTCCACCGAGGAGATCAGGAAGGCGACCGAGGAGCCGGTCAACAACATCGTGGACGCGGTCAAGACGACCTTGGACAAGTGCCCGCCGGAGCTGTCGGGGGACCTGATGGATCGGGGCATCGCGCTCACCGGTGGGGGAGCCCTCCTGCGCGGCCTCGACGAACGCCTGCGAGACGAGACGGGGATGCCCATCCACCTGGTGGACAACGCCTTGGACTCGGTGGTGCTCGGCTCCGGCCAGTGCGTCGAGGACTTCGACGCCCTCCAGCAGGTTCTGGTGCCAGAACCGAGGCATTGATGCGTGACACCCGCCGTGCCCGGTTCACCCTCGGGATTCTCCTCGCGATCGCGCTCATCCTGGTGACCGTGGATTTCCGGGGCGCGGAGTCGTCCCCGCTCGGCTCGCTGCGCTCGCTCGGCTCGTCGTTGTTCGGCGGGATGGAGGACCTGACCACCTCGGTGATCCGTCCGGTGACCTCGTTCTTCACCATGTTCACCGGGGCCCCCGAGGCGCAGGACCGGATCGGCCGCCTGGAGGCGGAGAACGCCGGGCTCCGCCGGCAGCTGGGGGAGCAGCGGCTTTCCACCGAACGCTCGGCTCAGCTGAACCGCCTGCTCGGGACGGCGCGGCTCGGGCAGTACAAGATCGTGGCCGCCTCCGTGATCGCCCGGCGGGGGGTGCCCGGGTTCGAGGACTCCGTGGAGCTCGACGCGGGGCGGGCGGACGGGATCCGGCCCAACATGACCGTGATCAACAGTGACGGGCTGGTCGGCCGGGTGGTGCACGCGGGGGCGAACACCGCGACCGTCGCGCTGATCACCGACTCCGCCTCCTCGGTGGGGGGCAGGCTGGAGGACAGCCTGGAGGTCGGGGTGGTGAGCGGCCTGGGCAAACTCATCCCCGGCGGACTCTTCGTCCGCTTCCAGCTGCTCGACTCCACCGCGCCCATCGCCGAAGGCCAGCGGATCGTCAGCTTCGGGTCCGACCAGGCGCGGCCCTATGTGCCGGGCGTGCCGATCGGCGTGGTCCAGCGGGTTCAGGAGACCCCCGGGGAACTCACCCGGATCGCCTACGTCCGGCCGTTCGCCCGGATATCCGCGCTCGACGTCGTCGGGGTGGTCGTCGCCGCGCCGGCGCGCGACCCGCGCGACGCCGTACTGCCCAAGCCTCTCGCCACCCCCAGCCCGTCGCCGACCCCGACGGCCTCCCCGGACCTGTCGGAGACCGACCTCTCGGAGGTCGACGACGACGATCGGCCCCGGAGGCCCGCCGAACCCGATCCCTCGGAGCGGGCGGCGCCCGCCAGGCGATCGGGATCGAGGTGAACCGGTGCGCGGACTCGTCATCTCCCTCGTGGTCGTGGCGACCATGGTGTTCCAGGTCACGGTGGTGAACCGGATCCCGTGGCCGGGTGGGTCCGGGCCCGATCTGGTCCTGCTCGCGGTGGTGCGCCTGGCCCTCACCCGGGGGCCGGTGCCCGGCGCCGTCATCGGATTCGTGATCGGCCTCACCGCCGACGTCCTTCCGCCCGCCGACCACCTGATCGGGGAGCACGCCCTCGCCTACAGCCTGATCGGATACGCCACCGGCCGGGCCGGGCTCCGGGACCGGGGCGCCGTCACCATGATCCTCTGTGCGGCGGGCGGGACGATCGCCTCCGCCGCGATCGGGGTGCTGCTCGGCGACGAACGCCTCACCTGGGCCGCGATCGGCACCGTGGTCCCGATCGCCGTGGCCTACAACGTGGTCGCCGGCCCGCTCGTCCTGAAGCTGGGAAGGAGCCCGGCGTGAACCCATTGGGCACGCGGCTGACGGTGCTGCACGTGGTCGTCATCGCCATGCTGGTGGTGCTGACCGGACGGCTGTGGCAGGTGCAGGTGATGCAGGGGACCAAGTACGCCTCGACGGCCACCGCGACCAGGACCCGGAACGTCATGGTGCCCGCCGTACGGGGCCAGATCCTCGACGCCCAGGGGCGTCCCCTGGTCCGGAACCGCACCGCCCTGGTCGTCTCCATCGACCGGATGCAGCTGCAGCGCATGCCCGACGGGGGCCGGGAGGTGCTCAAACGCCTCGCCGCCGTGCTGGAGCGGCCCTTCGACGAGATCGAGAAGCGGGTACGGCCCTGCGGGCCGGGGATCCGCAGACCCTGCTGGCCCGGTTCGCCGTACCAGCCGATCCCGGTGCACGACCACGTCTCCACCCGCAAGGCCCTGCAGATCCTGGAGCGGCAGGAGGAGTTCCCCGGCGTGATCGCCGACGTGCAGGCGATCCGGGAGTACCCGCTCGGCCGGGGGGCCGCTCAGGCGCTCGGCTACCTGCAGCCGGTCACCCAGGAGGAGCTGGAGCGCCGGCAGGGGCTGCGGGCGAGCTTCTCCGGCGTGGACCTGGTGGGCCGGGACGGCCTGGAGGCGGTCTACGACGAGTGGTTGCGGGGCAAGCCCGGCCTGCGCCGGATCGCCGTGGACCGGATGGGGCGGGAGATCGGCATCGAGGAGCAGGTCGCCCCGGTGACCGGGGACACCCTGATCACGAGTATCGACGGGCGGGTTCAGCGCATCGTGGAGACCGCGATCACGAGGGCGGTCAAGAAGGCGCCGCGGGCGGACGGCGCGGCGGGCGTGGTGCTCGACGCGCAGACGGGGCGGGTGGTGGCCCTGGCGAGTTATCCCAGCTACGACCCGTCGATGTGGGTCGGAGGACTGGCCGAGGGCGCCTACGAGCGGCTGCTCTCCGCCGAGTCGGGCCGGCCGCTGGTCTCCCGCGCCACCCACGGCACGTTCGCGCCCGGCTCGACGTTCAAGATCTCGTCGGTGGCCGCGGCGGTCTACGACGGCTATCCGCTCAACGGCATCTACGACTGCCCGGGCGCGATCAACGTGGGCAGCCGGGCGTTCCACAACTTCCGGGGGATCGGCCTCGGGCCGATGAATCTCAAGACGGCGCTGATCAAGTCCTGCGACACGATCTTCTACCGGTTCGCGTACCAGCAGTGGCTGCGGGACGGGGGGATGAAGCCGCGCGCCAACCCCAAGGACCCCATGCAGTTCATGGCCCGCCAGTTCGGGTTCGGCCGTCCCACCGGGGTGGACCTGCCCGGGGAGTCGGGCGGGCGGATCCCGGACCGCACCTGGAAGACGAGGCTCTGGGAGGCGAGCAAGCAGGAGAACTGCACCCGGGCCAAGACCGGCTATCCGGAGGTGGCCAAGAAGGATCCCTCGAGGGCCGGCTACCTGAAGACGCTGGCCAACGAGAACTGCCTCGAAGGTTTCGTCTGGCGGCCCGGTGACGCGGCGAACTTCTCCATCGGCCAGGGTGACGTGCTGGTCACCCCGCTGCAGCTCGCCCAGGCCTACGCCGCGATCGCCTCCGACGGCAAGCTGCGCAGCCCGCGGCTCGGCTGGGCCCTGGTCCGCCCGGACGGGCGCCTGGTGAAGAAGATCGATCCGCCGGTGTCGAGCAAGCTGCCGATCAGCTCCGAGCTGCGGAACTACATCAAGACCGCGCTGGCGGGGGTGCCCAAGGAGGGCACCGCGGCGGGGACGTTCTCCGGGTTCCCGCTGGACAAGCTGTCCATCGCCGGAAAGACCGGAACGGCCGAGGTGTACGGCAAGGCGGACACGGGGTGGTTCGCCACCTTCGCCCCCGCGGACAAGCCGCGGTACGTCGTGGTGGCGATGGTCTCCCAGGGCGGGCTGGGCGGTGGCTCGGCCGGCCCCGCCGTACGGGAGATCTACGAGAAGATGTTCGGGATCAGCAAGGACGGCAAGACCGTGAAGAACCTCGACCTGCGGCCCGCGGTCAAACTGCCCACGATCCGGCCCGACGGAACCGTGTCGGCGGCGAGCCAGTGAGCGTCGCCGCCCGCCGCCGTCCGCCGCTCAGAATCCGGGTGTCCTCCCAGGTCACCCGGATGGACGGGCCGCTTCTGGTCGCCGCGGCCGGGCTGTCCGCGATCGGCGTCCTGCTCGTCTGGTCGTCCACCCGGCTCTGGAACGGGGCCGAGTCCTCCGCGTTCGCCTCCCGGCACCTGATGAACATCGCGATCGGGGTGCTCCTGCTCGCCGCCGCGACGCTGATCGACGTGCGGTGGCTGCGGACCCTCACCCCGGTCTTCTACCTGGTGTCCATGCTGGGCCTGGTGCTGGTGCTCACCCCGCTGGGCGGCACCGCCAACGGCTCCAACTCCTGGATCGTCGTCGGCGGGTTCCAGCTCCAGCCGTCGGAGTTCGCCAAACCGGCGCTCGTGCTGATGATGGCGATGCTGCTCTCCCGCACCCGGGAGAACGCCGGAAAGCCGCGCATCCCCGACCTGCTCTTCGCCCTGGGCGCCGCCGTGCTGCCGATGGGCCTGGTCATGATGCAGCCCGACCTGGGGACCACGCTCGTCCTCATCGCCACCACCGCCGGCCTGCTCGTCCTCGCCGGAATCCGCAAACTCTGGATTTTCCTCCTGATCGCCGTCAGCGTGTCCGGGGCGGCCGCGGTGTGGTTCCTCAACCTGCTTGAGCCGTACCAGGTCGCCCGGTTCACCGCCTTTCTCGACCCCTCCACCGACCCGCGGGGCGTCGGCTACAACAGCACCCAGTCGCTGATCGCGGTCGGCTCCGGCGAGCTGTTCGGGAAGGGACTCTTCCACGGCGGCCAGACCACGGGGCGTTTCGTCCCGGAGCAGCACACCGACTTCGTGTTCACCGTCGCGGGGGAGGAGCTCGGCTTCATCGGCGCGGTGACGATCGTGGCGCTGCTCGGGGTGATCCTGCTCCGCGGCCTGAAGATCGCGAGAGAGTCGGGGGACCGGTTCTGCGCGCTGGTGGCCGGGGGCGTCGTCTGCTGGTTCGGCTTCCAGACCTTCATCAACGTGGGGATGACCATCGGGGTCATGCCCATCACCGGCCTGCCCCTGCCGTTCGTCTCGTACGGCGGTACGGCGACCTTCGCCAACATGATCGCCATCGGCCTGCTCCAGGCCATGCACATCCGGGACCGGACCTTTACCTGAACCCGCCCGGGGGCCTCGACGCGTCGATCCGCTCCCGGACAGGCCATAGGCTTGGCCCATGTCTGTTGAGTCGCTCTTCCCTCGCCTGGAACCGCTGCTGCCCCGCGTGCAGAAGCCGATCCAGTACGTCGGGGGTGAGCTCAATTCGACCGTCAAGGACTGGGACGACGCCGAGGTCCGCTGGGCCTTGATGTACCCGGACGCCTACGAGGTGGGCCTGCCCAACCAGGGCGTCCAGATCCTGTACGAGATCCTCAACGAGCTGGAGGGCACCCTCGCCGAGCGGACGTACGCCGTGTGGCCCGATCTTGAGGCGCTCATGCGGGAGCACGGGGTGCCCCAGTTCACCGTGGACGCCCACCGTCCGGTCCGGGCCTTCGACGTGTTCGGCCTGTCCTTCTCGACCGAGCTCGGCTACACGAACATGCTGACGGCGCTGAGCCTCGCCGGGATCCCGCTCCACGCGGCGGATCGGACCGAGGAGGACCCGATCGTGCTGGCGGGCGGGCACGCGGCCTTCAACCCCGAGCCGATCGCCGACTTCGTGGACGCCGCGGTGCTCGGGGACGGCGAGCAGATCGCCATCGCGATCACCGAGGTGATCCGCGAGTGGAAGGCCGAGGGCCGGCCGGGTGGCCGGGACGAGCTGCTGCTCCGCCTCGCCGAGTCCGGCGGGGTGTATGTGCCGAAATTTTACGATGTGGACTATCACCCGGACGGGCGGATCCAGCGGGTCGCGCCGAATCAGCCGGGCGTGCCGTTCCGCGTGCACAAACACACGGTCATGGACCTCGACGAGTGGCCGTACCCCAAGAAGCCGCTGGTGCCGCTGGCCGAGACGGTCCACGAGCGGTTCAGCGTGGAGATCTTCCGCGGCTGCACCCGGGGCTGCCGCTTCTGCCAGGCGGGCATGATCACCCGTCCGGTCCGGGAGCGGTCGATCACCACGGTCGCGGCGATGGTGGAGAACGGCGTTCGCGAGTCGGGGTTCAACGAGGTCGGCCTGCTCAGCCTCTCCAGCGCCGACCACTCCGAGATCGGTGAGATCGCCAAGGGGCTGGCGGACCGGTACGAGGGGACCCAGACCTCGCTCTCGCTCCCCTCGACCCGGGTCGACGCCTTCAACATCACGCTGGCCAACGAGTTCTCCCGCAACGGCCGCCGTTCCGGGCTCACGTTCGCGCCCGAGGGCGGGTCCGAGCGGATGCGCAAGGTGATCAACAAGATGGTCACCGAGGAGGACCTGATCCGTACGGTGTCCACGGCCTACTCCCAGGGGTGGCGGCAGGTGAAGCTCTACTTCATGTGCGGCCTCCCGACCGAGCAGGACGAGGACGTCATGGCCATCGCCGACCTCGCCCGTAAGGTGATCAAGGCGGGCCGGGAGGTCACCGGCACCCGGGACATCCGGTGCACGGTCTCCATCGGCGGATTCGTGCCCAAGCCGCACACACCGTTCCAGTGGGCCGGGCAGACCGACCACGAGACGGTGGACCGGCGGCTCCGGGAGCTCCGCGACGATCTGCGGCGGGACAAGGAGTACGGCCGGGCGATCGGGTTCCGCTACCACGACGGCAAGCCGTCGATCGTCGAGGGCCTGCTCTCACGCGGCGACCGGCGGGTCGGGCGCGTCGTCCAGGCGGTCTGGGAGGCCGGTGGGCGTTTCGACGGGTGGAGCGAGCACTTCTCCTACGACCGCTGGATGGAGTGCGCGGCCAAGGCGCTCGCGGACACCGGGGTGGACGTCGACTGGTACACCACCCGGGAGCGCGACGAGCACGAGGTGCTCCCCTGGGACCACCTCGACGCGGGCCTGGACCGGGAGTGGCTCTGGCAGGACTGGCAGGATTCGCTCTCCGACGTGGAGGTCGAGGACTGCCGCTGGACCCCGTGCTACGACTGCGGCGTCTGCCCGACCATGGGGACCGAGATCCAGATCGGCCCCACCGGCAAGAAGCTCCTCCCGCTCACCGTGATCTGACCTACCCGGGCCGTGTCCCCATCACCTGCGGTCAGCCTGCATGATGAAAGGTGATGGAGGCACGAAGCGGCAAAGGGCGGTTGGGGTGGCGGAGGTCAAGCGCGATCGGTACGTCGATTGGCTGCGGGCGGTCAGCCTGCTCGTCGTCGTGCTCTGGCATTGGGCTTTCACCATCCTGCGATGGGGCCCGCACGGGCCGTCGGCGACCAGCCCGCTCGGCTTCACCTCCGGCCTATGGATCTTGACCTGGCTGTTCCAGGTGATGCCGATCTTCTTCTACGTCGGCGGCTACGTGCATCTGCTGTCCTGGGAGCGGGCCCAGGCGCGCGGGGTACGGCTCGGCGCGTTCGTCGGCCGCCGGCTGAAGAGCCTGGCGGTGCCGGCGCTCGCCCTCATCCTCACCTGGACCGTCCTGGGCATCCTGCTGGCCGAGATGTTCAACCTGCAGTGGATGGGACGCGCCGTCCTCCTGGTGATCAGCCCACTGTGGTTTCTCGCGGTCTACCTGATGCTGATCGCGTTGCTGCCGGTGGCGCTCTGGCTGCACCGCAGGTTCGACGTGCTGGCGCTGATCTGGCTCGGCGGCGCGGCGCTCGCCGTGGACGTGATCCGGCTGCACTACGGGGTGGAGTGGATCGGCTGGCTGAACATGCTCTTCGTCTGGGGGCTGGCCCACCAGGCGGGGCTGTTCTACCAGCGGATCGTCCGGCTTCCCCGGCGCTACGACGTGGCGCTCCTGTGGACCGGCCTGTTCGCCCTCTTCGGATTGGTGTTCTCGGGGATCTACCCGGGTTCGATGGTCGGGGTCCCTGGCGATCGGCTGTCGAACATGGCCCCGCCCACCTTCGTCATCGTCGCGTTGCTGATCTTCCAGATCGGTGTCGTCGAGGTCGCCCGGCCGGGGATGGAGCGGCTGCTGGAGCGCCCGCTCTGGCACCGGGTCAATGAGACGATCAATCGTTTCGCGCTTCCGCTCTTTCTCTTCCACACCACCGGAATGGCGATCGCCAGGGGTCTCGGTTGGTGGTTTTTCGGTAACGGATTCGATGATCGCGTTCCACCGGATCTGCTCTGGTGGATCGCCAGGCCGGTCGCGGTAATCGGTCCTTTACTGTGCACGTTACCGGTTATCGCGCTCTTCGGGAGGAGGTGGACCCGCCCGCCGCAGGTCGTGCGGAGGGTCTAGGCGCCACGCTTGGGGACCTGGTCATCTTGACCGTTGGGCTTGCGCCGGTGAGAGCGGCCTTATCCTTAACTTGACGACCTACGACACGGGAAGGAAGGCAAAACTCTGAAACCTGTTCCCGATGGTCCGCCACCGGCGCCGGTGACGCAGCGGTTGCGTGTCCGTTACGCAAAACGCGGGCGTTTGCGCTTCACCAGTCACCGGGATATTTCGCGTGCCATCGAACGTGCGGTGCGTCGCGCGGGCATCCCCGTGGCATTCAGCGCGGGATTCAGTCCCCACCCGAAAATCTCCTATGCCGGCGCCGCCCCGACCGGAGTGGCGAGTGAGGCCGAATACCTCGAGATCGGCCTGACGAGACGGTGCGACCCGCAGCGGCTCCGTGCCGATCTGGACGCGTCCCTTCCGCCCGGCCTCGACGCCCTGGACGTCGTGGAGTCCGGCGGCGGAGGCCTGGCCGATCGGCTGCACGGCTCCGTGTGGCTGGTTCGTTTGAGGGGGGTCAGGCCGGCGGACGCCGCCGACGCGGTGGAGCGTTTCCTCGCCAGGGAGCAGGTTGAGGTGGAGCGCCTGACGAAGAAGGGGATGCGCCGCTTCGACACCCGTCAAGCGGTGGTGGGCCTGACTGTGGAGGGAGCAGGTGAACCGGCTGGTCAGGAGCCGGACAGGCGCGGCGAGGAGCATGATTCCACGCCATGTGCCATACTTCGAATGGTTGTTCGGCACGTAACACCCGCCGTACGACCTGATGACGTCCTCGCTGGTCTGCGTCTTGTGGCCGAACTGGCGCCGCCGTCACCCCCAGAGGTGATCAGGCTGGCGCAGGGGCCGCTCGATGACGAGACCGGTGGGCTGACCGACCCGCTCGACTTCGACCGCGACGTGGCTGACTCTCGCGACGATGAGCAGGGGACGGTGGACGGAGCCGGCGAATGTGCCGCCTCCGTGGGCGGGGACGTCGCCGCAGACCTATAGGACTTCGCGCCGGGCCGTGTGACGGCCTGGCGATGAGCGAGAGACAAGTGCTCCCGCGTGGCGCGGAAACGTGCCCGGGAGCCGACGGGAGACCGCCCGGATGCTCGATAACGAGCCCGCTGCCGGTGTGACAAGCACCGCTGGGCATACATCAACGCATACAACGACAGAAGAACCGACAAGGACACGCAGACGGCGTGCCGTCAGCAGGCCCGCCGGACCGCCTCCCGAGGAGGTGGAGGCTCCCCGCGTCCACGTCCGGGAGGAGCCGGCGTCGGCCGAGGACCGGACACCCGCTCCGGAGCCGGCGGCCCCGCCCTCGGCGACCGCGGAGGAGCCGTCCGCCGAGCAGGCGCCTGCGGAGGAGACCCCCAAGCGGACCCGGAAGCGGGCCGCCTCGGCGACCGACCCGGACGCCAAGCCGAAGCGGAGCCGCGCGACCAAGGCCAAGGCCGTGGCCGAGACGCCGCAGGAGCCCCCAGCCGAGGAGGCCGAGGCCCCGGCTCCCCGGACCAGGAGCAGGGCGAAGGCGAAGGCCGCCGAGCCGGAGGCCGTACCCGCCCCGTCCGACGCGCCGGCCGAGACCGCGGCCGAGGCGCCGGTCAAGCGGCGGCGGACCCGGAAGGCGGCCGCGCCCGCGGCCGAGCCGGAGACCCCGCCCGTGGCCGAGGTCGCGGAGCCCGAGGCGGGCGCGGAGCCGTCCGAGCCGGGCGCCCCGGAATCCGCCGGCGGCGAGACGACCCCCGGCCCGGGGGAGGCCGCGGCGTCCAACGGGACCGCCGCGGAGGCGGGCTCCCGGGCGAAGGCGCCCCGCAAGGCGGCGTTCGCCCCGTTCGCCCCGGTATCGGGGGAGGGGGCCGAGGAACCGGTCCGGCCGATGTTCGCGGCCGTCCCCGCGGTGACCTTCCAGGCGCCCGCCGTGGTGTTCCAGGCCCCGCAGCCGCTCGCGGCACGTCCGATCCAGCCGGTCCCGCCGCCCGTGCCCGAGGAGCTCGGGCCGGAGGAGGACTCCGCCGAACTCGACGAGGAGCTCGACGGCGAGCCGGGCGACGAGCGCGGCGACGGGGACGGGGACGAGGAGCCGGGCAGCCGCCGGCGGCGTCGCCGCAGAGGCGGTCGCGGCCGGGGCAGGACCAAGGCCGAGGCCGACGAGGAACAGGATGAGGAGGCCGAGGCCGAACGGCTGGAGCCGGTCGCCGAGGCCGACGAGGAGCAGGAGGAGTCCGACCTGGTCGCCGGGTCCCGGCGCAGGCGTCGCCGGCGCCGCCGGAGCGCGGAGGACGTCGCCGAACCGGCGGCGGACGACCCGCCGAACACCGTCGTGCGCATCCGCCAGCCCCGGGTCGACAAGACGACGGGCTTCCTGGACGAGGTGCAGGGCCTGCGTGGCTCCACCCGCCTGGAGGCCAAGAAGCAGCGCCGCCGGGAAGGGCGTGAGCTGGGGCGGCGCCGTCCGCCGATCATCACCGAGTCGGAGTTCCTGGCCCGCCGCGAGTCGGTGGAGCGCGTCATGGTCGTACGGCGGAGCGCCGGGCGGACCCAGATCGCGGTCCTGGAGGACGGCGTGCTCGTCGAGCACTACGTCGACCGCGAGGCCGGACAGTCCTATGTGGGCAGCGTCTACCTGGGCAAGGTGCAGAACGTCCTGCCTTCGATGGAGGCGGCCTTCGTCGACATCGGCAAGGGGCGGAACGCCGTCCTGTACGCCGGTGAGGTCAACTTCGACACGGTGGGGCTGGAGGGTCAGCCCAAGCGGATCGAGTCGGCGCTGAAGTCGGGCCAGTCGGTCCTGGTGCAGGTCACCAAGGACCCGATGGGACACAAGGGCGCCAGGCTGACCAGCCAGGTGAGCCTGCCCGGGCGCTACCTGGTGTACGTCCCCGACGGTTCGATGACCGGCATCAGCAGGAAGCTCCCGGACAAGGAGCGGACCCGCCTGAAGCAGATCCTGAAGAAGGTCATGCCGGAGAACGCGGGCGTGATCGTCCGGACGGCCGCCGAGGGCGCCTCCGACGAGGAGCTCGCGAGCGACGTGAACCGGCTTGCGGCGCAGTGGGAGAACATCCAGCGGCGGGCGAAGTCGGCGAGCCCGCCGGAGCTGCTCTACTCCGAGCCGGATCTCACGATCCGGGTGGTCCGCGACATCTTCAACGAGGACTTCAGCTCGCTGGTGGTCTCCGGCGCCGACGCCTGGGCCACGGTCGAGGAGTACGTCCGCTACGTCGCCCCGCATCTGAACGACCGGCTCAAGCGCTGGGAAGAGGACGGCGAGGACGCGTTCGCCGCGTACCGGATCGACGAGCAGATCGCCAAGTCGCTGGAGCGCAAGGTCTGGCTGCCCAGCGGAGGCTCGCTGGTCATCGACCGGACCGAGGCGATGACGGTCATCGACGTCAACACCGGCAAGTTCACCGGCCAGGGCGGCAACCTGGAGGAGACGGTCACCCGGAACAACCTGGAGGCGGCCGAGGAGATCGTCCGCCAGCTGCGCCTGCGGGACGTCGGCGGGATCATCGTCATCGACTTCATCGACATGGTGCTGGAGAGCAACCGCGACCTGGTGCTCCGGCGCATGCTGGAGTGCCTGGCCCGGGACCGCACCAAGCACCAGGTCGCCGAGGTGACCTCGCTCGGTCTGGTCCAGATGACCCGCAAGCGGGTCGGACAGGGCCTGCTGGAGGCGTTCTCCACCCCGTGCGAGTGCTGCAACGGGCGGGGGCTGCACATCCAGCAGGAGCCGGTGGCGCCGGCCCCCGAGCCCCGCGGCACCCAGGGCAAGATGGCCGTGGAGAAGGCGGTGGCGGAGAAGTCCGGCGGCAGGCGCCGTAAGTCCGCGGACGAGGAGACGGGTGCCGAGCCCGCGCCGCTCAGCGGCGCCGTGGCGGCCGTCAAGCCGTCCTCGCGGGCCACGGTGACCGATGTGGTGGCCGAGGCGCCGTCGTCCGGTGAGCAGGATGCCGAGGCCGCGCCGGCGGGCAACGCCAGGACCCGGCGCCGGGCCCGCAGGTCCAAATCGGCGGAGTAGGCGAAGCGTGGGTCCCATCGGCTGATACGGTGGGACCTACGGTGCCGGTTCGACCTGAATCCCGAGATCCGGTACCCTAAACCATCGGCGCGTCCAAGGCGTGCCTTGCGTTCGCGCGCCTCCCACAGCTCAATCCAAGCGGGGTACGAGGCGCAGCAGCATCCAAAGCCAGAGAAGGGTTCCGCGGTGTACGCGATCGTTCGTTGCGGCGGCAGGCAGGCAAAGGTCTCCGTCGGTGACGTCCTCAACGTCGACTTGGTCGCCGGCGAGGTCGGTTCCACGGTTTCGCTGCCCACGGTGCTCGTCGTCAACGAAGGCGACGTGACCACCGAGGCGGGGCGGTTCGAGGTCAGCGCCGAGATTCTCGGCATGGTCAAGGGCCCCAAGATCAGCATTCTGAAGTACAAGAACAAGACCGGTTACAAGAAGCGCCAGGGTCACCGTCAGCGGTACACCCAGGTCAAGGTCACCGGCATCAACCAGGCCTGATCGGGGACGCACCCCAGATCCTCGACTAGGGAGAACTGACATGGCACACAAGAAGGGCGCGTCGTCCACCCGGAACGGACGTGACTCCAACGCCCAGCGGCTTGGGGTGAAGCGCTTCGGTGGTCAGCTCGTCAACGCCGGTGAGATCATCGTCCGCCAGCGCGGCACGCACTTCCACCCGGGCGACAACGTCGGCCGCGGCGGCGACGACACGCTGTTCGCGCTGATCGAAGGTAAGGTCGAGTTCGGCCGTAGGCGCGGTCGGCGTGCCGTGAGCATCGTCCCAGTGGCGGAGTGACACCGCTCTCGGGGAACAAGCCGGACAAGAGTTGACGAGGGCGGATCGGTCACCGATCCGCCTTCGGCGTTTTCTGAAGGGAGGGCACCGTGGCAGGGGACTTTGTGGATCACGTGATCCTGCACGTCAAGGCCGGTGACGGGGGGCACGGTTGCGCTTCCGTGCACCGGGAGAAGTTCAAGCCGCTCGGCGGCCCCGACGGGGGCAACGGCGGTCGCGGGGGAAACGTCGTGCTGGAGGTGGACGCGAACACGGCGACCCTGCTCGCCTTCCACCGGCGCCCGCACCAGCGGGCCGGCAACGGCAAGCAGGGGATGGGGTCGAACCGGGACGGGGCGAACGGCGAGGACGTCCTGCTCCAGGTGCCGAGCGGCACCGTGGTCAAGGACGCGGACACCGGCGAGGTCCTGGTCGACCTGGTTGGGAACGGCACCCGTTACGTGATCGCCCAAGGCGGCCACGGCGGGCTCGGCAACGCCGCGCTCGCCTCGCCCAAGCGCAAGGCCCCCGGATTCGCCCTCCTCGGCGAGGCGGGGGAAGCCCGTGACGTCGTGCTGGAGCTGAAGACGGTCGCCGACGTGGCCCTGGTCGGCTTTCCCAACGCGGGCAAGTCCAGCCTGATCGCCGCGCTCAGTTCCGCCCGGCCCAAGATCGCCGACTATCCGTTCACCACCCTGGTGCCCAACCTCGGCGTGGTCACCGCGGGGGACGTCGTCTACACCATGGCCGACGTGCCCGGCCTCATCCCGGGGGCCAGCGAGGGCCGGGGGCTCGGCCACGAGTTCCTCCGCCACGTGGAGCGGTGCTCCACGATCGTGCACGTGCTGGACTGCGCGACCTTCGAGCCCGGCCGCGACCCGCTGAGCGACTTCGAGACCATCGAGGCCGAGCTGAAGGCCTACGGCGAGCTGCACGACCGGCCGCGTCTCGCCGTACTCAACAAGATCGATGTCCCGGACGCCCGTGACCTCGCCGAGCTGGTCCGGTCGTCGCTGGAGGACAAGGGCGTACGTGTGTTCGAGATCTCGGCGGCCTCCCACGAGGGGCTCCGCGAGCTCTCCTTCGCCGTCGCCGAGATGGTCGCGGCGGCCCGCGCCGCCACCCCCGTGGAGGAACCGACCCGCCTGGTGATCCGGCCCAAGCAGCTCGGGGACACCGGATTCTCGGTCCGCCGGGTCGGCGACAACGTCTTCCAGGTCACCGGCGAGAAACCGCAGCGCTGGATCAAGCAGACCGACTTCGCCAACGACGAGGCCGTGGGCTACCTCGCCGACCGGCTGAACCGGCTCGGCATCGAGGAAGCCCTTGCCGCGGCGGGTGCCGTCGCCGGCGCGGAGGTCGTCATCGGCTCGATGGAGGACGGCTACGTCTTCGACTGGCAGCCCACATTGAACGCGGAGGTCAGACCCGGCCCCCGCGGCACCGACAACCGCTTCAGCTAGAGAGGAAGCCGTGCGCAACGCCGTAAGCACCGCGGCCCGTGCCGTGGTCAAGATCGGCTCCTCGTCGCTCACCACACCCCAGGGCGTGATCGACGGGGACAGGGTGGACGCCCTCGTGGACGTGCTGGCCGCCCGCAGGCTGGGCGGGCAGCAGGTCATCCTGGTCTCCTCCGGCGCCATCGCCGCCGGTCTCGGCCCGCTCGGGCTCAGCGCCCGGCCGCGGGACCTGGCCACCCAGCAGGCCGCCGCCTCGGTGGGGCAGGGCCTGCTCGTGGCCCGGTACACCTCGTCCTTCGCCCGGTACGGCCTGCGGGTGGGGCAGGTGCTGCTCACCGCAGACGACATGATGCGGCGATCGCACCACCACAACGCCCAGCGCACCCTGTCCCGCCTGCTCGACCTCGGCATCGTCCCCGTCGTCAACGAGAACGACACCGTCGCCACGGACGAGATCCGCTTCGGAGACAACGACCGGCTGGCCGCGCTGGTCGCCCACCTGGTCCACGCCGACGCGCTGATCCTCCTCTCCGACGTGGACGCCCTCTACGACGGGGACCCCCGCAGGCCGGGCGCGGTCCGGCTCGCCGAGGTCCGCGGCCCCGAGGACCTGGCCGCCGTGGAGCTGGGCAAGGCCGGTGGGCGGGTCGGCACCGGGGGCATGATCACCAAGGTGGAGGCGGCGCGCATCGCCACCGGAGCCGGGGTACCGGTCGTGCTGACCGCCGCCGCCCAGGCCGCGGCGGCCCTCGCCGGGGGCGAGGTCGGGACCTACTTCCACCCCGGGGGACGGCATCCGGGCACCCGCCTGCTCTGGCTCGCCCACGCCACCACCGGGCGAGGCCGCCTGGTGCTGGACGACGGGGCGGTCGAGGCGGTCGTCGCCCGCCGGATGTCCCTGCTCCCAGCCGGGGTCACCCAGGTCGAGGGGGAGTTCGCGGCCGGGGACCCGGTCGATCTGTGCGGCCCGTCCGGGCACGTCATCGCCCGGGGACTGGTCAACTTCGACGCCGTCGAGATCCCCGCCCTGCTCGGCCGCTCCACCAGGGAGCTCGCCGTCGAGCGCGGCCAGGAGTACGAACGAGAGCTCATCCACCGTGACGACATCGTCATTCTGGTGCCCAACTGGTCTTGAGGAGCGCGCATGAACGAGTCCGAGCTGTTCAACGACGTGGCGCGGCGGTCCCGTGCCGCTGCGGCCGCCCTCGCCCCGCTGGCCCGTGCGCCTAAGGACGCCGCGCTGCGGGCCGTCGCCGACGCGTTGGTCGAGCGTGCGGCCGAGATCGTCACGGCGAACCAGGCCGACGTGGCCCGGGCCCGGGAAGGCGGTGTCGCCGAGGCGATGATCGACCGGCTCCGGCTGGACGCGGGACGGATCGAGGCCATCGCCGACGCCGTCCGCCACGTCGCCGGTCTCCCGGACCCCGTGGGAGAGGTCGTCCGGGGAAGCACCTTGCCGAACGGGCTGGAGCTCCGGCAGATTCGGGTGCCCCTCGGCGTCGTCGGCATCATCTACGAGGGACGTCCCAACGTCACCGTCGACGCGGCGGCCCTCTGCCTGAAGAGCGGAAACGCCGCGCTGCTCCGCGGATCCTCCAGCGCCCGATCCTCCAACGAGGCGCTGCTGCGGGTGATGCAGGACGCGCTGCGCACCACCGAGGTACCCGCGGACGCCGTACAACTCGTCCCCGGTCACACTCGCGAATCGGTCAAACACCTCATGCGGGCCCGCGGCCTGGTCGACGTGCTCATCCCCCGTGGCGGCGCCTCACTGATCAACTCGGTCGTCGAAGAGGCCACCGTGCCGGTGATCGAGACCGGCGTGGGCAACTGCGCGGTCTACGTCGACGCCGACGCCGACCTCGACATGGCCTTGACCGTCCTGCTCAACGCCAAGATCCAGCGGCCCTCGGTGTGCAACGCCGCCGAGACCCTGCTCGTGCACGCCGCGGTCGCCGACGAGTTCCTCCCGAGGGCGCTGAAGGCGCTCGCCGACGCGGGGGTGACCGTGCACGGTGACGAGCGAACCGCGGCCTTCGACCCGGCGGTCGTCCCGGCCACCGAGGACGACTACCGCGCCGAGTACCTCTCCCTCGACATCGCCGCCGCCGTGGTCGACTCCCTGGAGGACGCGGTCGCGCACATCCGCACCTACGGATCGGGCCACACCGAGGCGATCATCACCCGATCCCTCGCCGCGTCCCGGCGGTTCATCGCGCTGGTGGACTCGGCCGCGGTCGCGGTCAACGCCTCCACCCGGTTCACCGACGGAGGCGAGTTCGGGTTCGGCGCGGAGATCGGTATCTCCACGCAGAAGCTGCACGCGCGAGGGCCGCTGGGGCTGCCCGAGCTTACCTCCACCACCTGGGTCTTTACCGGGGACGGTCACACCAGAGGGTAAAACCCGTGTTGCGTCACCCTCCGTGACCGGGACGTTGCGCTTGACTGGGTGCGTGCAGATAATCATCACGCTCCTGCTCGCCGTCGTGGCCCTGCTGGGCCTCGACCGCTTCATGCTCTGGCTGGAGCGCCGGGGGCACGTCAGCTGGCGCAGGACCGAGCGCGAGGACATCACCGCGGCGCCGCGGGTCGACCTGGACTCCCTGCTGTCAGGACGGGGCGGCCCCGGCGGAGGGCAGGCGTCGTGAGCACGGGCCGGACCCGCGCCGGTGCCACCTCGGCGTGGCGGATCGTGCAGGACGCCGCGTCGCTCCTCGCCCGGGTGACGACCGGCGCAATCTTCGTCGCGCACGGACTGCAGAAGTACCAGCTGGGCCTGGACGCGGTCACCAAGTCGTTCGCCCAGATGGGGGCGCCCCTGCCGGAGGTGGCCGCCCCGTTCGCGATGGTGGCGGAGCTCGTCGGCGGCTTCCTGCTCATCCTCGGCCTGCTGACCCCGCTCGCCTCGCTGGTGGTCTTGATCGTGATGGCGGGGGCCTTCCTCTTCATCCACTCCGGCAAAGGCCTGTTCGTGACGGAGGGCGGGGCCGAGCTCGTGCTCGCCCTCGGCGCGCTGGCCCTGCTCTTCCTCGTGTACGGCGCGGGGCGGTTCAGCGTGGACCACCTCATCTTTCGTCGGCGACGGGGGTCCCACGGCCCCGGCGGGGGGCCGTGACCGCAACCGTTCCGGCCCGGCCCGGGCATCACCCTCCGTAGGCAGGGCTCTTGCGTTTGACTGGGCTTGTGAAGATAATCGGCACCGTACTGTAACCCGATGTGGCGCTGCTCGGCCGGTTAAGACCGGGTCGGCGGTCTCATCTCGGCGTCGCGGGTGGACCTGGGTGCCCGGACGCCGCGGCGGGCAGCCCGAGCGGGGGACAGGCGCAACGATGGAGGGGCCGCCCGAAAAGGAGCCTCTGTCATGGTAAGAAGAATCGCGCAAGACGTCGGGGCACTCGTCGCCCGCGTCGCGGTCGGTGCCGTGTTCCTGGCGCACGGCTGGCAGAAGTATCAGAAAGGGCACGGCGAGCTCGCCCAGTCGTTCGCCGACCTGGGCATCCCGATGCCCGAGATCTCCGCACTGTTCGCCCTGGTCGCCGAGCTCGGCGGGGGCGGCCTGCTCATCCTCGGCCTGCTGACCCCGCTCGCCTCACTCGCGCTCGTCGTGGTGATGGCGGGGGCGGCCTTCTACGTCCACCTCGGCAACGGCCTGCTTCTCTCCGACGGCGGGTACGAGTACGTGCTCACCCTCGGCGGGCTCTGCCTGCTCCTCGCCGTCACCGGCGCCGGACGGCTCAGCCTGGACTACCTCGTGTTCGGCAAGCGAGGCGGATCCCTGCTCACCGGAGTGCCGGAGCGGACGCCCGCCCCGGCCGAAGCCGCATCGGCCGGGACACCGGAAGTCAAGGCCTGACCGTCCGCCGACGACCCACCCCCGCGCTCATCGCTGGGCGCGGGGACCTCTTTCGGGGATTCCGGGCTAGTTTTCCCTCCGGGCGAATCGGTTGAAGATCCGCTCGCCGACGTTGGCGGCACCCTCCGCGACGTCGCGCAGCACCCCGATGAAGGGGTCGTTGGACTGGGACCAGGACTCGCGGTAGGCGTTCGCGGCGGCCCGTACCTCATCGGTGACCTTGGCGCTCGGGTCGTCCTCCCGGCGCGGATAGTCGCCTGCGATGATGCGGTCGTACTCACCGCTCCGGCGCCAGCGGTCCAGCTCGGCGACCCGGGTGACCGAGAACGGGTGCGTCGTGCCCAGCAGGTTGAGGACCTTCAGCAGACCGTCCCGCACGTCACCCGCGGTGTCGTACTCGCGGGCCTGCGCGAGGAACTCCTCGATGTTCATCTCGTGGAGCCGGGAGCCGCCCGCCAGCTTCATCAAGGCTCGCAGCGCGGCGTCCTTGTCCTGACCGGCGAGGAGCCCGGCGCGGTCCGAGGAGAGCTCGGCCTTGCGGTGCCACTCCTCAAGAGCCGCGACGATCACCCGCAGGCCGATGTAGCCGAGCGGGATCCAGGCGACCCGGGTGGCGAGCCGGGTGAGAATGTGGAGCATCGTGCCGTACACGGCGTGGCCGGAGAGGATGTGCCCCGTCTCGTGCCCCACGACGAAACGCAGCTCCTCCTCGTCCATGAGGTCCAGAAGCCCGGTCGTCACCACGATGAACGGCTCGTCGAAGCCGACCGCCATGGCCTGGACCCGGGGGTCCTGCTGGACGTAGATTTCCGGGATCCTCGGCAGGTCGAGGATGTAGGCGCTGTCGCGCCCCATGTCGTGCAGAGCGCGAAACTGGGTCTCCGTGGTGCGTACGGCGGAGGCGAGGAACATCAGACGGAGTCTGCGTTCGCTGAAGAGCCCCGACATCCGCTTCAGCACCGAGTCGAACCCGGTCAGCGAGCGCATCGCGACCAGGGCCGAGCGGTCGGCGGGGTGTTCGTAGGCGCGTGAGCTGATGCCTGGTAGTTGTACGCGGCTTCGGTCCGGCGTAGTCGTCATATCGGGCACTCTATGTCGCGGATCGGCGAGTAGCGCAGACTTCCTTGCGACCCTGCCGGAGGAGAGCGGACAGGGGCGCGTTAGTGTCCCTCGCATGGGGCACACGGCCAGGGGGAACAGCGGCGCGCGGCGACGACTCGGCGTCATGGGCGGGACCTTCGACCCGATCCACCACGGTCACCTGGTGGCGGCGAGCGAGGTCGCACACCACTTCGACCTGGACGAAGTCGTCTTCGTCCCGACCGGCAGACCCTGGCAGAAAGGCGATCGGACGGTCTCGGCGCCGGAGGACCGCTACCTGATGACGGTGATCGCCACCGCGTCCAACCCGCGGTTCTCGGTGAGCCGGGTGGACATCGACCGCCCCGGCCTGACGTTCACCATCGACACCCTGCGTGACATCTCCCGGGAGTACGGCCCCGAGGTGGACGTGTACTTCATCACCGGGGCGGACGCCCTCGCCCAGATCCTCAGCTGGCGGGACGCCGACGAACTCTTCGACGTCGCCCACTTCATCGGATGCACCCGCCCGGGCCACACCCTGCACGACCCCGGCCTGCCCAAAGGCAAGGTCAGCCTCATCGAGATCCCGGCGCTCGCCATCTCCTCCTCCGAATGCCGGCACCGGGTCGGGGCCGGGGAACCCATCTGGTACCTCGTGCCCGACGGGATCGTGCAGTACATCAACAAGCGCGACCTCTACCGCGCGACAACCCCCTGACCGGCACAGGCCCAGCCGTGACCGATGGGCTCCGATGGCCGGGGGGACCACGACCGGGCGAACGTGCGCGCGAGGCCGAGATTGTGCCTCCGACACCGCCCCGCCGCCGCTTCGCGGTGGGCCGACGGCGCATGAGGTGATCGGGGACGGGCGTGTGACCTGCCTTCCGTGGCCGGGCACGGACACAGGCTGCCACGGTGGTTCAGCGGGACGCCGACGGGAACGGCTTCGTCTGCTTGAGGAACGTCAGGACCGCCTCCGAGAACGCCTGCGGCTCGGCGGCGTGGACGAGGTGCCCGGCGGGAATGGTCACCGTCCGGCTGTCCGGGATGCGCCGGGCCAGCTCGGCGACCCGATCCTGCGGGATGTGGCTCGCGGGGCCGCCCGCGACGACCAGGGTCGGCGCGGTGATCCGGCCGAGCCTGTCCGTCCAGGCGGGGTCGGGGTCGTCGATCTGCCTCCTGACGGCCAGGACCATCTCCCAGTCGTAGGGCAGGTCGCCGTCCGGCCGGGCGGGGACGGTGCCCTCGCGGGGGAGCGGTGCCGAGACGTCCTCCAGGACCAGCCGGCTCACCCGTTCCGGGTGCGCCCCGGCCAGCAGGTAGGCGACGAGGCCTCCCAGGGAGTGCCCGATCAGGTCCACCCGGTCGAGCGCGAGCGCGTCCAGGAAGCCGAGCACGTCGGCGCACATCGACTCCGCCGCGTAGTCGCCGGGCCGGTCGCTTCCCCCGTGGCCGCGCAGGTCGGGCGCGTACACCCGCCAGGCGCCGGCGAAAGCGGGCATGACGGCGTCCCAGTCGGCGGCGCTCTCGGCCAGCGCGTGCAGGAGCACGAGCGGCGGGGCGTCGGGAGGACCGCATGTCCGGTAGGCCAGCCGGATTCCCCCGGCCGTGGTGGTGAAGTGATCGGCGATGTCCATACGCGGACGATAGCCGCCGCGTCATATCGGGAAGGCGACGTTCACCACCGGCCGAACGGACCGGCCTCACGGTGCGGGAGCGCCCGGCGTGGCACCGCGACGGGCGGGCCCGGCGGGTAAGCGCTGAATGAACGGTCACGAGAAAGGGGGCGCGGGCGGGTACGCTGATCGGGAGAACCCCGATAACGGGCAGCTGCTCGGGACACCCCGTCCCAGGAGTTCCCGGACAACTCTCTGACAAGCCCTCACATGGAGGAACAAGCCGCATCGTGACCGCATCCGAAAGAGCGATTCAGCTGGTGACCGTGGCCGCTGAGGCAGCGGCGGACAAGCTGGCGGACGACATCATCGCCTACGACGTGAGCGACCAGCTCGTCATCACCGACGCGTTCCTGCTCTGCTCCGCGAGCAACGACCGCCAGGTCCGGGCCATCGTGGACGAGATCGAAGAACGCATGCGCGTCGAAGCCGACGCCAAGCCCGTCCGGCGCGAAGGCGAACGGGAAGGCCGCTGGGTCCTGCTCGACTACATCGACATCGTCGTCCACGTCCAGCACGAGGAAGACCGGGTCTTCTACTCGCTGGAACGCCTCTGGAAGGACTGCCCGCTCATCGACCTGCCCCCGGCCGTCGCCCTGGCGGCGGCGCAGCGCTCGCGGAAACCGCGCGCCGGAACCGCCGAGTGAGCCGCCGGATCGTCTGCTGGCGGCACGGGCAGACACTCTGGAACATCGAACACCGGTTCCAGGGCCACGCGGACATCCCCCTCGACGAGACCGGGCTCGCCCAGGCGGCACGCGCCGCCTCCCTCCTCGCCACCCTGCGCCCCACCATGATCGTCTCATCGGACCTCCAGCGGGCCTACGACACCGCGAGCGCGCTCAGCCGCCTCACCGACGTGCCCGTCCACACCGACAAGGCGTTCCGGGAACGATCGGGCGGCGAATGGGAAGGCTTCACCGGCCCCGAGATCAAAGAGCGCTGGCCCGCCGAACACGCCGCCTGGGAACCGCCCGGAGGTGAAACCGTCGCCGCCGTCGCCGCACGCGTCGCCGACGGCATCACCACCTGGCTCGACCGGCTCGAACCCGACGGCCTCCTCGTCCTCGCCTCCCACGGCGCGGCCCTCCGATTCGGCATCGCCGGCCTCCTCCGGCTCCCCGACCACCTCTGGTACAACCTCGGCCCACTCGGCAACTGCTCCTGGTCCGTCCTCGCCGAAGGCCGCGAAGGCTGGCGGCTCCTCGAACACAACGCCGGGACCCTCCCCGAACCCGTCGCGAGCGACGACCGCTGACCCCAGACGTGTACGGCTGACACGGCGACCCGGAGACGTCAAGCCGTACACCCGGTCCCGCACACCCCGAACCCGGCACCACCCCAAACGAATTCGTCCAAGCAGACGAAGTCCGATACACTTACCACGCACCGCTGAGAAGGACATGACCTTCCTGCGGGGCACCAAGGGGCTATGGCGCAGCTGGTAGCGCGCCTCCATGGCATGGAGGAGGTCTGGGGTTCGAATCCCCATAGCTCCACGAGACTCTCCTGGGCTCCCCCTGCTTGTAAGCCCCTTCGGGGCTTACTTCGCCGGTGGGAGTCTCGTCATTTATCCCAGGAGGATGACCTCCTGGAACCTCCACGTGTGGGGGCTGCCGCCCCCACGCCCCCGGGCGGGCTTCGCCCAGCCTTCCCCTGCGGTTGGGGTTTGTGGTGTGGGTTTGGGGGCTGTGCCCCCTTGCCCCCCTTTTGGGTTGGGGTTCTTGCTGTGGGGGTTGTTGCCCCCACGCCCCCGGGCGGGCTTTGTCCGGTCTTCTTCTGCGGTTGGGGTTTGTGGTGTGGGTTTGGGGGCTGTGCCCCCTTGCCCCCCTTTTGGGTTGGGGTTCTTGCTGTGGGGGTTGTTGCCCCCACGCCCCCGGGCGGGCTTTGTCCGGTCTTCTTCTGCGGTTGGGGCTTGTGGTGTGGGTTTGGGGGCTGTGCCCCCTTGCCCCCCTTTTGGGTTGGGGTTCTTGCTGTGGGGGTTGTTGCCCCCACGCCCCCGGGCGGGCTTCGCCCGGCCTTGGGGTTGACTTCTTCATCTTCGCCCGGGGCGAGGGGGCAATGGGTGATCAATTGTCTCGCGGAAAACTCTGGCTTGGGTTCACGGTGAGCCGGGTGGTGGCTTGGGGTGTCTTTTCCTGGTTCGGAGAAGAGAAGACTTCTGAGGCGAGTCCTTGCGGGGGTGGCTCTTTCGGGGTGAGTCTTTTCGGTGCGGTGTGCCTGGGAGGGTCAGGTGCAGAAGAGGAGGGATAGGGCGAGGGTGGGGAGGAGGGAGTCCAGGCGGTCGAGGAGGCCGCCGGCGTCGGCCAGCCAGGTGGCGGAGTCCTTGGTGGCGACCCCTCTTTTGACCATGGATTCCAGGAGGTCTCCCACCGGGGCGCCCAGGGATACCGCGACGGCGGTGAGCGGGGTGAAGGCGCCGAGGAGGGCGAGGACGGCCAGGCCCGCGGCGGCGCCGACGAGGACGCCGCTCCAGTGTTTGCCGGGGGACAGGGGGGACAGGCGCGGGCCGCGGAGGAAACGGCCGCCGAAGGACGCCGCGATGTCGGTGACGGACACGGCCGTGAAGACCGCCAGGACGAGGGCCGGGTTGAGCAGCACCACCGCGACCAGCGGGGCGAACCAGACGACGCCCAGCACGTTCAGGGAGAGGCGGCGCAGGCCGTCGTCGGCGTCGCCGGCGACGACCGGGACCAAGGCCACGGCGAGCAGTCCGGCGACGAAGACCTGGAGAAGACGTCCGGGGGCGAGCCAGGCGGCGAGGGGCAGCGCGGACGCGACCACGGTGAGCAGCGCCTGGTCGGGCCGGGGGAGGCGGGTCAGAAGCGCGTACTCGGTGGCGCAGATCGCCGCGGCAGCCGCGGCGAGCACCGCGGCCCCGCCGGGACCGAGCAGGAGCGCGGCGACGACCGCGGGCACGGCGACGGCCCAGGCGCACCAGCGGAGCAGATACCCGCGGTTGCCCGACAGGGCCACCCCGATCCCGCCCGCGACCAGGGCGACCGCGATGTAGGGGATGAAATCCTCGACGCGGGTCATCCGCCGACCGACTCCGCGACGGCCGTGGCGATCCGCGTGTTGGCGGCGGCGTCCCGGACCGCGATCCGGACCGTGCGGCCTTCGAAGGCGGGGGAGAGGGCCGACAGGTCCCGAAGGTAGACGCCGCGCCGGCGGCATGCCCGTACCAGGCCCGCCGCGTCCACGCCGTGGGGCGGGAGCGTCAGGAGGAGGAAGTTGCCCGTCGACTCGTGGATGTGGAGGTCCGGTCCGGCGGAGCGGAGGTCCGCGGCGAGTCCGGCGCGGAGTTCATGGGTCTGGGACCAGCGGGTGGCGTAGTAGCCGGGGTCGCGCAGGGCGTGGACCGCGGCGATCTGGGCGGGGAGGCCGAGGGCCCAAGGCGGGGTCCAGCGGCGGGTCTCGGCCGCGAACCCGGGGGAGGCGGCCAGGTAGGCGGCGCGCAGGCCCGACAGGGCGTACATCTTGGACAGGGACTTGCACACCACGGTGTTGCCGGAGGCCACGGCGAACGATTCGAGTGACCGCCCCTCGCCCGAGTACTCCAGGTAGGCCTCGTCGATCCAGAAGCGGGTTTCGCCCGGGGCGGTCTCCAGGATCCGGCGCAGGTCGCCGGGCTCGACGTGGACCCCGGTGGGGTTGTTGGGGTTGACGATGACCACGAGGTCGTAGCGCCGCCGCAGGACGTCCTGGAGCCGGTCGAGGTCGACGCGCCAGCCGTCGGCACGGCGCAGCGGGAACCGGTCGGCGCGGCAGCCGATCACGCGCTCGGTCACGTGGCCGTACTCCCCGTAGGCGGGGTCGAGCAGGAGGACCTTGGACGCCGGGGTGAGCAGGCCGCGGAACGCCCGGAAGATCAGGTCCGAGGATCCGGCGCCCACGGCGACCGCCGCCGCGGGGATGCCGCGGCTTTCGGCGACCTGTTCGATGAGTCCGTCGGCGGTCGCGGGCGGGGAGGTACGGGCGAGCCGGTCCGGGTGGCGGCCGAGGGCGTCCAGGACGCCGGGGGCCGGGGGGAACCACGCGTCGAGCACGTCGGCCGGGACGACGTCGCCGTGCGCGGCGAGGGTGTCGAACCGGTGGCCCAGCGCGCCGACGGAGGCGCCGCCGTGCTCGCAGCCGTCGGCGCCCGGCAGGAAGGGGAAGCCCAGCCGCCACCGGAGCCGGGGCTCCAGCGTGCGCAGCATCCCGCCGTACCGGGTCACGGCGTGTTCGGTGAGGGCGGCGACGTCACCGGTGAGCAGCTCGAAGTCGACCGCGCCCGAACGCACCGGGACACCGGTCCGGCTCAGCCCGGCGGCGAGGTACATGCCGAGGATGCCGGCGCGGCCGAGGGCGACGACGTGGCGCCCGCCGTGCGCGGCCGTCCAGCGCAGCGCCGCGTACATGAGCAGGGGCGCGGCGCTCGATCCGCGCCGGCCCGGTTCCACGGTGAGGATGCGGATCTCGAACAGGCCGCCGTCGCCGGGAAGCCCGTGGTCGTCGCGCCGGAGATACTTGTCGATCGCGTAGCGCCCGGCCCAGGGCGGTGTCACGCTGACGAAGCCGCTGCGCTCGCCACCGTGGGCGGCCACGAGGTAGACGTTGGCCTCGTCCAGGGCGTCGGCCAGCACGCCCTGCTCGTTGGTGGGGTGCTGGCCGAGTTCGCGGGCGTACACCTCGTGCCGCAACCGGTGGATCCACGCCCGGTCCCCGTCGGTCGCCATGCGGATTTCCAGATCGGTCCCACCCATGGCGATCTCCCCGTGCCTAGGTTTGTCCCGTTTGAAGCACCAGCCTAGTGCGTGGGCGATCTTCGCAGGCTTGGTTCCGGATCAGCGGGGGACGGCGCGGATCCAGCCGGGGTCGTCGTCGAGGAGACCGGACACGGTCAGGCCGACCTCGGCCAGGCATGACTCCAGGAAGTCGTCGTCCATCCGGCGGCTGACGAAGGTCTGGGTCCACTCCCGTTCGCCGACGACGTACTCCATGGTCGCCTCCACGACATCGGGCCCGAGGCGGTGGAACCCCTTCATCCGGAACCGGAAGCCCTCGCCCGAGCGCTCGTAACCCCGCTCCAGGTTGTCGTACCACCCGGGCGGCTGGCGCTGCAGGATGACGCAGCCGTCGTCGGCGACGTGCCTGCGGCAGGCCGCGAGGAGAGCCCTCCGGCGGTCGTCGTCCGCCAGCTCGACGAGGTAGGACATCATCAGGACGACGTCGAACTCCCGGTCGAGGTCCAGGGCCTGAATGGGGGAGCAGACGGTCTCGGCGCCGCGGATGTGGGCGAGCATCTCGGGGGATTCGTCGACGGCGACCACCTCGTGGCCGAGGGCGAGGAGGGCGTGGGTGATCCGGCCGGTGCCCGAGCCGAGCTCCAGGATGGACGCGCCTTCGCCGGCGGCGGCGTGGATGCGCTGCGGTTCCCCGTTGGGGACGAGCGTTTGGTAGAGCTCGACCGAGCATCCGTCGGGGGTGATCACTCCAGGGCCGGTTCCGTGGAAGAGCCTACGTGCTGCCATGTCGCCATCGTCACTTTTAAAGATCTATAAGGCGACTTATTCGACTATGTAGGAATCTTGGGCAGATTATGCCCCTATCTCCTGGTGGTGATCTGTGACTATCGTGCAGAGATATGACAGTTGATACGGGAGGTATCAGCGCGGGACGACACCGTGTCGGGGCACTCCTGACTGTCGCCCGGTGAGGGCCGCGACCGGCCCGGTGGTCGCCTCCCTGGCCATGTCGTTCTCCCTGGGCGTGGCCACGGCCGGCCTCGGAGCCGCGCTTCCGGCGATTCAGTCGGCGTTTCGCCTGGGTTCCGCCGCGAGCGGGACGGCCGTCGGCGCCTACGGCTTCGGGGCGCTCGCCGCGATTCTGCTCTTCGGCTTCGTGTTCCAGCAGACCCGGACGGTCTTCACCGCCCTGGTCGCCTGCGTGGTCGCGGGATGCCTGGGCATGGCGTGGTCGCCGGTGTGGGCGGGGTTTCTCGGGGCGGCGGTGTTCGCCGGGGTGGGGTACGGAGGCCTCATCCTCTGCCTGAACGCGGTGTTCGTCCGGTGGGCCGATCGTCGCGGGGTGTTTCTGCTGAGCCTGCTGCACGCGATCTACGGGGTGGGGGCGGTCGTCGGGCCGCTGATCGTGGGATGGCTGGAGCGGTACACGTTTCTCCTGGTCGCCGTGGCGGCCGTACTCTGCGGTCCGCTGCGCGGACTCGCCGGATCCGCGGGAACGGAGAGCGGGGCGGAGCCGTCCGTGGAGCCCCAGGGAAAGACCGGGGGTCGCGCCCGGTTCCTGGCGTTCGCGTCGATCGCATTCGTCTACGCGGGGGTGGAGACCGGGATCGGCACCTGGGAGTCCTCCCATCTCACCGGCCTGGGGTACGCGTCGTCGGCCGCGGCCCAGCTCACCGCGCTCTTCTGGGGCGGCCTGGCCGTGGGCAGGCTGGCGATCCCGTTGCTCAGCCGCCGGCTCTCTTCCTCGAACCTGATCCTCGTGTGCCTCGTGCTCGCCGCCGCGGTGCTGCCTCTGGCCATGTCGGCCTCGGTGGCTCCGGTCGCGTACGCGCTGACCGGTCTGTTCATCGGGCCGGTCTTCCCGGCTCTGCTGATGTGGCTCACCCGGACCGGGGTGGCGCCGCAGCAGGGGATCGCGGGCGTCCTGGTCGCCTCGATGGCCGGGGGAGTGGTGTTCCCGCAGGTGATCGGGGTTGTCGTCGGGGTCGCTGGGACACCGGCGATCCCGGTCGCGGTGGCGCTCGTCGCCGCCGCGGTCCTCGCCGTCGCCTTCCCGGTCAAGGTACGGCTGGCGCGGGCCACCCGCTGAACCGATCCGGGTACGGCCGAGGCGGCTCGGGCGGGTTGCAGCCCGCGTGATCGGCGCGGCGTGAGCCCGTACAGCGGATGATCGTTGCGCTGTGCGCACCTCTCCAGGTGCACACGTCGCAAACGATCACGCGGGCGATTCGGTGTCCGCGCAGCGGGTGATCGTTGGGCTGTGCGCACTCTCCGGGGGTTGCACACCACAACGATCATCCGGGCGGCGCGGCGCCATCGACCCGGCGTGGTTCCCGTACCCCAGGCGCAGAGTGATCGTTGCGCTGTCCGCACCCTTCAGGGGATGCACAGCGCAATGATCATCGGGGTGGGTTCGGGCTGTGCCGGGTCGGGGGCAAGGGTGGCTCTGTCCGCCTGGCGGGGGTGATCGTTGTGTTGTGTGCGCCCCTCGGGGAATGCACAGCGCAACGATCATCGGCGGGGTGTGGCGCGTTGTGGGGCCGTACGGCCGGAGGCGGCGTGGGCGTGGCGAAGCCCGTACCCCGGCCGGGTGGGCGCGGCTTGAGGAGGGGTGGGTCGAAGCGGGCTGTCGCCTGGATATGGTGAGGTCAGGGGGGATTTATGAGAGCGATTCAGCTTCATCGAGCGGAGAGCCTTCCGGAGATCCGCGAGGTGGCGGTACCCGAGCCGGAGGCGGGGCAGGTGCTCGTCAAGGTGGCGGGGGCGGGGGTGTGCCACTCCGATCTGCACATCATGGAGACTCCGGGCGCCATGGGGAGGCCGCTGCCTTTCACGCTGGGTCACGAGTGCACGGGCTGGGTGGCCGCGATGGGGCCGGGTGTCACCGGGCTCTCCGCCGGGGAGCCGGTGGCGGTGTACGCGGCGTGGGGGTGCGGGCTGTGCCGGCACTGCGCGCAGGGGCGGGAGAACTACTGCACCAGGCTGGACGAGCTCGGGATCGAGCAGCCGGGCCTCGGCCGGGACGGGGCGATGGCCGACTACATGATCGTCGATTCGCCCCGGCACCTGGTGCCGCTGGGCGACCTGGACCCGGTGGACTCGGCGCCGTTGACCGACGCCGCGCTGACGCCGTACCACGCGATCAAGCGCTCGCTCGGCAAGCTCTGGGCGGGGAGCACCGCCGTGGTGATCGGGGTCGGGGGACTCGGGCACATGGCGGTGCAGATCCTGCGGGCGATCACCCCGGCGCAGGTGATCGCGTTGGACATCGCCGAGGAGAAGCTGGAGCTGGCCAAGGCGAGCGGGGCGCATCTGGCCATGCGGGCCGATCCGGGGGCGGTGGAGGAGATCCGCGCGGTGACCGGCGGGCTCGGCGCCCAGCTGGTCCTGGACTTCGTGGGCGCCTCCACGACGGTCGAGCTGGCCGTGCCGCTCTGCGCGATCGACGGGGATCTGACGCTGATCGGGATCGGCGCGGGCGTCGTCCCGGTCGGATTCGGCACCACGAACTACGCGGTGAACGTCGCCACACCGTACTGGGGGACCAGGCCCGAGCTGATCGAGGTGCTGGACCTGGCGCGGCGTGGCGCGATCAAGGTCAGGGTGGAGCGCTTCCCGTTGGGCGAGGCGCTCCACGTCTACGACCTGCTTGGCCGGGGAAAGATCAACGGGCGGGCCGTCCTTGTCCCCGGCGGTTAGGCGCTTTGCCCCAATGGTGGGGTCATCTGCGCCGATTGTCCATTGTGGCGGGTGTGCGGTTCCGGTTTTATCCCGTAGCCTCCCGCCCATCGATCCACCCGGAACCGGCCTTCCAGCACCGGCTAGTCCACACCGATAGGAGCAGCGATGCGCACACTGCGCAACTTCATCCACGGGGAGTACGCGGAGAGCGTGGATGGGCGTACCAGCGAAGTGATCAACCCCACGACGGGTGAGGCCTACGCCACCGCGCCCGTCTCCGGCGAAGCGGACGTCGACGCGGCGTACGGCGCGGCGGCCAAGGCCTTCGAGGGCTGGCGCGACACGACGCCGAGCGAGCGGCAGAAGGCCCTGCTGAAGATCGCCGACGCGGTCGAGGCGCGCGCCGACGAGCTGATCAGGCTGGAGAGCGAGAACACCGGCAAGCCGGTTCCGCTCACCGCCTCGGAGGAGATCCCGCCGATGGTGGATCAGCTGCGGTTCTTCGCGGGGGCCGCCCGGGTCCTGGAAGGCAAGGCGGCGTCGGAGTACATGGCCGGGCACACCTCCTTTGTCCGGCGGGAGCCGGTCGGGGTGGTCGGCCAGGTCGCGCCGTGGAACTATCCGATGATGATGGCGGTGTGGAAGTTCGCCCCGGCCATCGCCGCGGGCAACACCGTCGTGCTCAAGCCCTCCGACACCACGCCGGCCAGCACGCTCCTCCTCGCCGAGATCGCCGCGGAGTTCCTGCCGCCGGGCGTCTTCAACGTCGTCTGCGGCGACCGGGACACCGGCCGGGCCCTGGTGAGCCACAAGACGCCGCAGATGGTGGCGATCACCGGCTCGGTCCGCGCCGGCATGCAGGTCGCCGAGGCGGCCTCCGCCGACCTCAAGCGGGTTCACCTGGAGCTCGGCGGCAAGGCCCCGGTGATCGTGTTCGACGACGCCGACATCGAGGCCGCCGCCGAGGCCATCGCGATCGCCGGCTACTTCAACGCCGGTCAGGACTGTACGGCGGCCACGCGGGTCATGGCCTCGCCCGGCGCCTACGCCGACTTCGTGGACGCCCTGACCGAGCAGGCCAAGGGCATCGTGAGCACGTACGACAAGGGCGTGGAGGACGAGGACGCGCTGCTGCCCGCGGTCAACAACGCGAACCAGCTGGCCCGGGTCTCCGGGTTCGTCGACAGCCTCCCGGACCACGCCCGGCTGACCGCCGGCGGGGCGCGCCTCGGCGACCGCGGGTTCCACTACGCGGCCACCGTCGTGGCCGACCTCCGGCAGGACGACCAGATCATCCAGCAGGAGGTCTTCGGCCCGGTCATCACCGTGCAGCGGTTCGACGACGAGGCCGAGGCGCTGCGGTACGCCAACGGCGTGGAGTACGGGCTCGCGTCCAGCGTGTGGACCAAGGACTTCGGCCGGGCCATGCGGATGAGCCGGCAGCTGGACTTCGGCTGCGTCTGGATCAACACCCACATCCCGCTGGTGGCGGAGATGCCGCACGGCGGCTTCAAGCACTCCGGCTACGGCAAGGACCTGTCCATGTACGGGCTGGAGGACTACACCCGGATCAAGCACGTGATGGCCAACATCGAGAGCTGACCCCGGCGCGGGGTCCGTACCGGACCGGGGCCGACCTCGATCCGGTACGGGCTCCGCCGGCTCCTTCCCCGCGGTCCGCGATCGCCTCGCCGTACGGGCGGGTCATGGCGGGGGTGCGGGGTGTAGCCGATAGCCTCTTGTCATGACCCCCTTCAGCGCGGAGTCCGTCCGATGATCGACGGGCTGACCATCGGGTTGATCGCGGCCTCGCTGCTGATCGCCGTCTTCAGCGTGGTCACGGCGGTGCGGAACCGGCCGATGAGCATGGTGCACGTGGGCCTGCTCGCCCTGCTGGAGATCGGCCTGCTCGTCCAGGCGGGCGTCGGCGTCGCGACCGTGCTCGGCGGGGACGGCCCGGAGGCGTCGGCCACCTTCGTCGGCTACCTCATCGGCGCGGCGGTCATCCCCATCGCGGCGGGTTTCTGGGGCTTCGTCGAGCGGAGCAGGTGGGGGCCCGCGGTGATCGCGGTGGCGTGCTTCGTCGTCCCCGTCCTGATCGGGCGGCTGGAGCAGATGTGGACCGGGACCGCGTGACGGTGCCCGAGGGCACCGCGTCCGGGCCGGGGCGGCTGCTCGTCGCCGTCTACGGGATCTTCGCCCTCGCCGCGAGCGCCCGCGCGGGCGTGCAGATCGCCCTCCGGTTCGACGAGGCGCCCGTGGCCTACCTGCTGTCGGCGTTCGCCGCCGCCGTCTACATCCTCGCCACCGTGGCGCTCGCCCGGCCCGGCGCGCTCTCCCGCACGCTCGCCTGGGCGGCCTGCGGGGTCGAACTCGCCGGGGTGGTGGTCGTCGGGGCGGTCAGCCTGGCCCTCCCGGCGGCGTTCCCCGAGCCCACCGTCTGGTCGGCGTTCGGGCAGGGGTACGGTTTCGTCCCGCTCGTCCTCCCGGTCCTCGGTCTGCTCTGGCTCCGCCGTACCGCCGGTCACGCCCCCGCCGTCCGCGTCTGAAGGCGCCGCGGAGAGCGGACCACGCGACCTGGTACCGGCCCAGCCGTACCCGGCCGGTCACAAGTCAGCCGGACTCCGCGGTAACCGGGGAGACCGGCCTGCTCCGGGCGAGCAGGGCGCCGAAGGCGGCGGAGACCAGGAACGAGACCAGGGCGTAGATGGCCGGGGGGATGGACATCGGCGGGTTGTTGAGCAGGGTCAGCGCGATGGTGATCGCCAGCGTGCTGTTGTGGATCCCCATCTCCATCCCGGAGGCGATCGCCTGACGCCGCTCCACCTTGAGCAGGAGCGGGATCCAGTAGCCGAGGGCCAGGCTCACCACGCTGAAGGCCAGCGTGATCAGGCCCAGCGCGGCGAAGGAGTCCACCAGCTTGTCGCGCTCCTGGATGACCGCGCCCACGATGACGACGGTGATGACGACCGCGGAGAAGATCCGGACCGGCTTGTCCATCCGGTCGGCGAACGCCTGGCGGAAATGCCGGACCAGCATGCCGAGGGCGACCGGGACCAGGACGATCGCGAAGACCTGGATGACTTTGTCCGCGGGGAGCCCGATGTCCTGTCCGCCGCCGATGAAGTGGGTGAGGGAGAGGTTCACCACGATCGGCAGGGTGATCACGGAGAGCACCGAGTTGACCGCGGTCAGCGTGACGTTGAGGGCGACGTCGCCGCCGAACAGGTGGCTGTAGAGGTTGGCGACCGTTCCGCCCGGTGAGGCGGCGAGCAGCATCATGCCCACGGCGTACAGCGGGTCGAGCGCGAACAGCTCGACCAGGCCGAAGCAGATCAGCGGGAGGAGGATCACCTGGCAGGTCAGGGCGACCAGCACGGCCTTGGGCTGGACGGCGACCCGGGTGAAATCCTTGACGGTCAGGGAGAGACCGAGGCCGAGCATGACGATGCCGAGCGCCACCGGCAGCAGCACCGTGGTCAGAATGGACTCTCGCATGGCGGGTCCCCTCCGGAGTGGACGTGGTTGACCGGATCATGACCGTGCGGTGTGATCCGCGCAAGACCCGAAAGTGCGAAGATCAGGAGCCGGTGGCCGGCCAGCCGGAGAGCCGGGCGAGTTTCAGGCCCAGATGGAGCGCGAGCCGCTCGCCGCCGTCCTTCAGGTCGGTCCCGGCGAGTTCCTCGACCCGGTGCAGCCGGTAGTAGAGCGAGGTCCGGTGCAGCCGGAGCCGTCGGGCCGTCTCGTGGGCGTTCCCGGCCAGGTCGAGGTAGGTCTCCAGGGTCTCCACCAGCGGTCCGCAGTGCTCGTCGGCGAGCAGCCGCTCCAGGCCGGGGTGGAGCCGTCCGTCGCCGGGGGAGACCGGGGGGAGCGAGGCGAGCAGCCGGTACACCCCGAGCGTGGCCCACTCGGCGGTCGGCCCGAGCGAGGGCACCCGGGCCGCGATCTGCGCGGCGAGCAGCGCCTCGCCGTACGAGGTCGCGGCCTGGGCCAGCTGCGCCTGCGGCCGGCCCACTCCCACGACGGAGGCGACGGTCTGCTGGAGCGCCTGGGGGGTTCCGGCGGTGAGCAGGATGCCGTGGTCGTACCGGACGAGGTGGAGCGCGCCGCGCCCGGCCTGGCGGGCGGTGAGCAGCATCTCCTCGACGGCGGTGCGCAGGCTCTCGTCGGGCTCGGCGCCGGGGGCGAGGACGGGCCGGATCACCAGGGCGGTGACGCTGCCCGCCTGGGTGAAGCTGCCGGCCTCGATGAGGGTGTGCGCGGCGGCGACGGACTCGCGGGGGTCCCCGAGGAGCAGGTCCCGTACGGCTTCCAGCTCCCGGTGGGAGGCGAGCCCGGCGGCGAGGCTCTCGTGGTAGAGGGCGAGCGCCATCTGGGAGATCGTCTCGACCGCGTGGTCCACGTTCTCCTGCGGCATGGCCGGCTCGGTGTCGATGAACCAGACGAAGCCGAGGAGGAGGTCCCGGTGGCGGACCGGGACGCAGACGCGGGGCAGCAGCCCGAGGTGCGGCGCGGCGGGGGTGCGGATCGGTTCCCGCGACTGGAAGGCCCCGGTGCCCTGGAGCCAGGCGCGGATCTCGGGGGTGGTGCCGCGGCGGAGGATCGAGTTCCGGCGGATGTCGTCCATGGGGCCGAACTGCTCGCTGTAGGCGACGACCCGTTGCCGGCGGTCCTCGACGAGGACCGGGCGGTTCAGGCGAACGGCGAGATCGTCGACGATCCGCTGAAGCTCGGCGGGCATGTCGACAATCTTCACACCTGTCACATATCCCGGCCAGGTTCTCAGCTGCCCCTTTATACATCTGTATAAGTCAGCATTGGTGATCTTCTCAACAGATGACCGATGCCCAAGGGGGGTTTGATCCTTAGTGTCCGCTCCAAAGGGGCGGTGAGGTGACGTGCCTGCCCCCCGGCGAAGAGGTGATTCATGTCGATGTCCACATCACGTAGGGGGCGTGTCAAACTCGCGGGCGCACTGATGGTGATGGCGGTCGCCCTCGTTCCCGCCGGTATGGCGGCCGGTCCGGCGCTCGCCGCGCAGCCCGAGGAACCGGTTCACCCCTGGCGGGCCCCCCACTGGCCGCAGGAACAGCCCTGGCAGCGGGACGCCCCGAGCGAGGAGCAGCTGGACGCTCGGGCCATGGCGAAGACGGGCGTGGCCTCCCGGCCGGACGCGCCCGCTCCGATCGACCCGCAGAACTGGAAGAACCCCGACAACATGACCTGGAACGACTACAAGGGCGTTCCAGGTACCAACTGGGCGGACCCTGCGGCGAAGGGGAGCAAGCGCACGTTCAAGGGCGCGCTCGTCCTCGCCGACTACCCGAACATGCCGTTCGTGGTCACCCAGCCGCCCAAGTCGACGGTCTTCGGCAACCCGAGCACCGAAGCCCACTCCATCCCCCGGGAGCAGGTCGCCCAGTTCTACAAGGACTTCCTGAACACCCCGAACGCCCTCAACCGCGGGCACACCGTCCACGAATACTGGATGGAAGGCTCAGGCGGGCGCTACGGCGTGGAGCTCACGGCCTTCGGCCCGTACGAGCTGCCGGGCAAGTCCCACGAGTACGCGATGGAGATGCAGGCCGGCACCGGCTGCCCGGCCGGGGACGCCTGCAACAAGAACATCCGCACCGACACCCGGGCCAAGTTGGTCGCCGACGTCGGCGAGGAGCGCCTCCGCGAGTTCGACTTCATCTTCTACCTGAGCGCCGGTCAGGACGAGTCGGCGACCTGGCAGGAGTTCGGGCCGATCAAGTTCAAGAACAAGGAGGACGTCACCGACGAGTTCGGGCCGCCGGACCCCGCGCTGCCCAACTGGGTGCGCACCCGGTACGTGGAGTGGACCTCGTGGGCGTCGGGCTCCACCATCTGGCCGAACGCCGGCGGCGGCTCCTCCACCCAGGCCGAGAGCTCCGGCCAGGGCGTCTACGCGCACGAGCTGAGCCACATCCTCGGCATCGGCGACAACTACAACAACCCCTTCGGCATCCCGGCGAGACGGGCGTACACCGGCATCTGGGAGATGCTCAGCCGGGGTAGCTTCAACGGCCCCGGAGGCCCGCACAGCCGCTGGGTCATCCCGCCGACCGCCGGTGGTTCGATGGGCGCCCAGCACATGCTGCGAAACAAGATCAAACTTGAGATGGTGGACGAGAAGAACGTCCTGCGCCTGTCCCGGGAGGCCCTCGCCGAATCCGGGCTCGTCGTGGCCAAGGTCGTCGCGCGGTCGGCACCACCCGGCGAGAAGGGCCTGGCCGGGGTGAACATCGAGCTCGCGACCGGCGACAAGAGCCCCGCCTGCTCGGTCCAGACCGACCCGTTCTGCGACGGCGGAGCCTACAACAACTACACCGTCGAGGTCGTCGACCGGATGGGCTCCGACTCGTTCACCCCCGACTCCGGCGTCCTGCTCGCCAAGACCAAGAACCAGGACCGGGCGCCGTTCGAGTGGGTGATCGACGCCAACCCGCAGGACATCCGGATGGTGGACTTCGTCCGTCCCGACGGGACGAAGGAGTACATCACGATCGGCGACTACCGTCAGCTCTCCGACGCCCTGTTCCACGCGGGTACCAACTCGGGCAGCGAGTACGAGTACGTCGACGAGGCCAACCGGCTCCACTTCTACGTCCTCGACCTCAAGCGGGACCGCACGGGCGTCCTCTCCTACACCGTCGCCATCCGCTCCCTGGACGGCGCCGGCGTGCAGCGGCGCGGCGTGAAGGTCCTGCCCACCGTGGGCGTCTCCACCTCCCAGCGCTGGGCCAAGTGCGTCTTCCCGCTGGTCAACACCGGTAAGAAGGACGTCCCCGCCGGTCAGCACCCCGAGGGCGACATCAGCGAGTACGCGAGCTCCGACGTCTACCGCCTCAGCGCGACCGTCGAAGGCCGCGGCTGGGAAACCCTCGTCCCCAACGCGCTGAAGAGCGCCAAGGCCGGCGAGCTCACCACGGTCGTGGTGCACGCCAACCGCGACGCCGGAGGCTCCCGCACCGCCAAGCTCAAGCTCACCGCCGTCTCCGAGAGCGACCCCACCAAGAAGTCCGAGGCCACCTGCACCCTGATCGGCTTCTGACCCTCCTATCCGGGTCCCGGCTCCCCACGGGTCAGGGGGAGCCGGGACTTCCCCGTTTCCGGGACGATCCCAGGCGCCGTACGGCCTGGGCCGTCCTTTCGCCGGACTCGGGTACGGCGGGCGCCGCCCCCTGCCGTACCGGCACGTGTTCGGTCTTGGGCGCACACCCTGTCCCACCTGTGGCCGTCCGGGCGGCATGCCGTCGCCGTACGGGCTGCGCGGGATCGCTCGGATCGGTGCGGGTCACAGCTCGCGGGGGCTGGTGACGATGCCGTCCTCGTCGCTGTAGAGCCATTCGCCCGGGGTGAAGGTGGTCTCGCCGAAGACGACCGGGACGTCGACGGCCCCCGCCCCGGTCTTGGCGCTCTTGCGTGGGTTGGAGCCGAGGGCTTTGACGCCGAGGTCGAGGGCGGCCAGGGCGACGGTGTCGCGGACGGCACCGTTGATCACGACGCCGGACCAGCCGCCGGATACGGCGGAGGCGGCGATGAGGTCGCCCATCAGCGCGGTGCGCAGCGAGGCGTCGCCGTCGACCACGAGCACCCTTCCGTCGCCCGGGGTGGACAGGACCCGCTTGACCAGTGCGTTGTCCTCACGGCAGCGGACGGTGGCGATCCGGCCGGAGAAGCGGGCGCGGGAGCCGTACGAGCGGAACTGGGTGAGGCAGCTTGACAGGGTGTCGCCGTACTCGTCGATCAGGTCGGCGGTGGTGAAGTCCATGAGAGGATTCTGGCGACATCCGGGGCCTGGGGCGAGTGCCCGAGCGGTTCACCTGCCGGAACAGCCGCCAGCCGGCTTCCCGGACTCAGGTGTGGAGGCCGGACCGGGGACGTACGACGCGCGCCGCCTACGGCCGTACAGCCCGTCTGGGATGTCGTACGGCGTGCGCCGAGACCCCGGCGCGGTCTGTCCCGCAGGCGGGCGGAGCGCGAAAGCCCGATCGCCCCGTCGGCGTTTCCCGGAGGCCGGTACGGCCGGTGCCGCCTGAGGCCGTACGGATGGCACGTTCTGCGGTGCGGCGTGCGCCTGGTCTCTCGTCCGGCCGAGCGGGGCCGCACAGGACGACCGCTCCGGCGCGGTTACGCCGGAGCGATCCGCCACCCCTCACACCGCCGGGCGGTTCCCGGCGCCCGGGGAGACGAGGTGGCACGCCACCAGGTGCCCGGCCTCGGAGGAGGGCAGGAGCTCGGGGGGCCGCACCCGGCAGACGTCCTGCGCGACCGGGCAGCGCAGGTGGAAGTGGCAGCCCGGTGGCGGGGCGAGCGGGCTGGGGATGTCACCGGTCAGCGTGATCCGCTGCCGGGTGCGCTGCTCGTCCGGGTCCGGGACCGGCGCGGCGGACACCAGCGCCTGCGTGTACGGGTGGGCCGCCCGGTCGTTCAGCCCTTCTGAGCCGACGACCTCGACGACCCGGCCCAGGTACATCACCAGGACCCGGTCGGCGACGTACTCCACCGCCGCCAGGTCGTGGCTGATGAACAGGCAGGCGAACCCCAGATCGCGCTGGAGGTCCTTGATGAGGTTGAGGATCGACGCCTGGATGGACACGTCCAGCGCCGAGGTCGGCTCGTCGGCGACCACCAGCGACGGGGAGGCGATGAGCGCGCGGGCGATGCTCACCCGCTGACGCTGCCCGCCGGAGAGCTCGTGCGGGAACCGCGTCCTCGTCGAGTCCGGCAGCCCCACCAGGTCGAGCAGTTCCGACACCCGGCGATCGTGCTCCCGGGCCCGGCCCATGCGGTGGATGACCAGGGGTTCGGCGACGATGTCCCGTACCGTCATGCGGGGGTTGAGCGAGGTGGCCGGGTCCTGGAAGACCATGGTGAAGCCGGTGCGCAGCCGGCGGATCCGGCCGCGCCGCAGCGCGGAGACCTCCGTGCCGTCGATGACCACGCTGCCGCCGGTGGGCGGGTTGAGCATCACCACGCACCGGCCGACCGTCGACTTCCCGCTGCCGGATTCGCCGACGAGGCCGACGATCTCGCCTTTGCCGACGGTGAAGCTCACGTCGTCGACGGCGCGGACCACGCCCGCGGCGGTCCTGAAGTGCTTGGTCAGCCCGGTGACCTGAAGCGCCGGCACGGCCGGGTTCTCGGTCGTTCTCATCGGCCTGCTCCTGTTCCGGTCACGGTGGGCCGGTCGCCGGGGTTCCAGCAGGCGACGGCCTGCCCGGCGACGACCTCGGTGAAGCCCGGCCGCTCGGTGCGGCAGCGGTCGGAGGCGATCGGGCAGCGTCCGGCGAAGGTGCACGCGTCAGGGGAGTCGTACAGGGTGGGCACGGTCCCGGGGATGCCGCGCAGCCGCCGGTCCTCCCCACCGCTCCGGGTCCCCCGGCGGGGGATCGCCTCCAGCAGCAGCCTGGTGTACTGGTGCTGCGGGTCGTTGAACAGCGCCCGCACCCCGGCCTCCTCCACCTTCCGGCCCGCGTACATGACGATCACCCGGTCGGCGATGTCCGCCACCACGCCCAAATCGTGCGTCACCAGCAGCACCGCCATGCCCGTGCTCTCCCTCAGCTCCTTGAGCAGCTCCAGGATTCCGGCCTGGATCGTCACGTCCAGCGCGGTGGTCGGCTCGTCGGCGAGGAGCAGACGCGGCTCGCAGGCGATGGCCATCGCGATCATGACGCGCTGGCGCATCCCCCCGGACATCTCGTGGGGGTAGGCCGAATAGCGCTGGGCCGGGGCGGGGATGCCGACCCGTTCGAACAGGTCGATCACCCGGAGCCTGGCCTTCGACGCGGACAGCCCCCGGTGGCGGCGGAGGACCTCCGCCACCTGCTTCCCGACCGTGACCACGGGATTGAGCGAGCTCATCGGGTCTTGGAACACGCAGGCCATCTGCTTGCCGCGGATCGACGTCAGTTTCCGCTCCGAGGCGCCCAGCAGCTCCTCGCCGTCGAACCGGGCGGATCCGGAGATCTTCGCCCGCGGCCCCTGCAGGCCGAGCAGGGTCTGGATGCCGACGCTCTTCCCGCAGCCGGACTCGCCGACCAGCGACACGATCTCGCCGGGCTCCAGGTGGTAGGAGAGGCCGTCGACCGCGAGCACCGGGCCCTTGACGGTGGGGAAGCGTACCGTGAGGTCACGGACGTCCAGCAGGCTCATGTCGACTCTCCCTTCATGGCCGTCATCGGTTGACCGACCGCGGATCCAGCGCGTCGCGCAGGGCGTCCCCGGCGAGGTTGAACGCGAGTGTGATCGCGACGATGGCGATGCCGGGGAAAACCGGCATCCACCAGGCGACCTGGAGGAAGGACTGCCCGTTCGCCAGCATCACGCCGAGCGACGGAGCCGGGGGCTGGACCCCCACTCCGAGGAAGGACAGCAGCGCCTCACTGATGATCGCCGCCGGGATCGAGACGCTGATCTGGACCAGCAGGGCGCTCGCCGAGTTCGGCAGGATGTGCCGGAACAGGATGCGGCTGTCGCGGGCGCCGCTCACCGTCGCGGCGGCGACGTAGTCCATCTCCCGCAGCCGCAAGGTCTCGCTCCGGGTGACCCGGACCATCCCCGGCAGCTGGGCGATGGCGATCGCGATCGCCGCGTTGACGCCGGAGGCCCCGAGGATGGCGGCCAGGCCGACCGCGGTCACCAGGTGGGGGAAGGCGAGCGTGACGTCGACCAGCCGGGAGACGACCGCGTCGAGGCGCCGGTAGAAGCCCGCGACCAGACCGAGCACCACGCCGACGACCGTGGCGGCCAGTACGGCGAGCAGCCCGATCTGGACCGACGCCCGCAGGCCGTAGATCGTCCGGGAGAGCATGTCGCGGCCGAGGTCGTCGGTGCCGAGGAGATGCTCCCCGCTCGGCCCGAGCAGCGCGGCGTCGAAGACGGTGGCCTCGGGGTCGTGGGGGGCGAGCACCGGGGCCAGCACGGCGACCGCCGTGATCGCGACCACGGTCGTCAGCGCGACGGCCGCGGCGCGGTTGCGGACGAGGGAGAACTTCGCCCCCCGGCCCTTCACGGAGAGTTCGCCGGCGGTCATGCCGCACTTCCCGACGTGACGCGCACCCGGGGATCGATCACCGAGTAGAGCAGGTCGGTCAGGAGGTTGATGACGATGTAGGCGGTGGCGGTGATCAGCACGACCCCTTGGATGAGCGGGTAGTCCCGCGTGGTGACCGCGTCGATCATGAGCTTGCCGAACCCCGGGATGACGAACACCTGCTCGGTGACGACCGCACCCGCGATCAACGTGCCGAGCTGCAGGCCGACGACGGTCACGACCACGATGAGGCTGTTGCGGAGGGCGTGCTTCACCACCACCTGCCACCGGCTCAGCCCCTTGGCGGTCGCCGTACGGACATAGTCGGTGGTGAGCGCCTCCAGCATCGCGGCCCGGGTCTGGCGCATGATCACGGAGGCGAATGCCGATCCGAGGACGAGCGCGGGGAGCACCAGGTGCGTGACGTGGGCCACGGGGTCGTCGCCGATCGGCACGAACCCCGACGCCGGCAGGATCGGGATGAGGATGGCGAACACCAGGATGGCCATGAGCCCCAGCCAGAAGGCGGGGACCGACAGGCCGATCAGCGCCGCGACGCCGACCAGCCTGCCGATGAGCCGTCCCCGGCCCAGTGCCGCGATCACCCCGGTGGTGACGCCGATGGCGACGGCCACCGACATGGACACCACCGCCAGTTCCAGCGTCACCGGGATCGCGCCCGCGATGACCTCGGAGACCGGCAGGCCGGTCCGAACCGACGTCCCGAGGTTCCCGGTGACGATCTGCTCCAGGTACTTCACGAACTGGACGGCGATCGGCTGGTCGAGACCGTACTGACGTCGCACGGCCTCGAGGGCGGCCGGGTCGCCCTCCTGTCCGACGAGGGCGACCGCCGGGTCCCCCGGCAGCGCCCGTACCCCGAGGAACACCACGGCGACGGCGATCAGCAGGGTGATCAGGGCGCTGCCCGCACGGGCGAGAAGACGCACGGGGCTCTCGCTACCCTTGGCCGGTCACACGCGCGGCGCGGAAGTCGACGACCCCGTTGGGCTGGGTCGTGACGCCTTCCAGCGAGTCGCGCACACCGGCGTAGAAGGACGGGCGGACCAAGAAGATCATGGGCAGTTCCTTGGCGAGCTCGGTGGTGAGCCGCCCGTAGAGTTCACGCCGCTTGTCCACGTCGGGTTCCGACCGGGCCGCGGCGACCATTTCGTCGATCTTCGGGTTGGAGAAGTTCCCGTAGTTGAACGGGCTCCCGGTGGAGACGAACCGGCTGATGTTGGCGTCCGGGTCGATCCGTCCCGACCAGGAGTTCAGGTGCAGCTGGAACTCCCCGGCGGTCGCGGCGGCCAGCACGGCCGTCGAGTCCTGCGCGTTGATCTCCAGGTCGAAGCCGCCCTGCTGGACCATCGACTTGAGGGCCTGGGCGATCCGGGTGAACTCGGGGGTGTTGCTGAGCAGCAGCGAGACCTTGACCGGCGCGGTCACGCCCGCCTCTTTCAGCAGGTCCTTGGCCTTCTGCGGATCGTACGGCGTGCACGTGGTCGCGGCCTCCCCGGCCAGGGCGGTCCCCGGCGGGATGAACCCGCAGGCCGCGGCATACTGGCCGTTGTAGACCACCTTGTTGAGCGCTTCACGGTCGATGCTCAGCTCAAGGGCCTTACGGACCCGGGGGTCCCGGTTCAGCGGCCCCTCCACCTTGCCGGGCTTGCCGACCCCGCCGGCGTTGCCGCCGTTGACCTCCAGGCCGATGAAACCGATCCCGTTGGACTTGAGGATCTTCGTGCCGTTCTTCCCGTCGAGGCCGGCGACGTCCGTCGTCGGAACCCGCTCCACGACGTCGATGTCCCCGGACCGGAGGTTGGTCACCCGGACGGTCGAGTCCGCGATGATCTGGTAGGTCAGGCTCTCGATCTGGACCTTGGCGGCGTCGTAGTAGTTCGGGTCCTTGACCACCTTGACGAAGTTCTGCGGAGCCCGGCTGTCGTACTTGAACGGGCCGACGCAGACCGGGGAGTTGCCGAAGTCGTCCCCGGCGGACTTCAGCGCGGTCGGCGACATGACGATGCCCGCCCGGTCGGTGACCAGGACGCTGAACGCGCCCGGCGAGATGGGCTTCTTCATCGTCAGCCGCACGGTGTGCTCGTCCACGACGGCGACGCTCTCCAGCGCGGCCAGCTCGCTCTTCCGCTGCGAACTCGGGTGGGTCAGGTGCCGTTCGAGGGACACCTTGACCGCCTCGGCGTTGAACGGCGTGCCGTCGGAGAACTTCACGCCCTGGCGCAGTTTTACGGTGACGGTCTTGTGGTCCTCGCCGAACTCCGGCTCACCCGCGGCGAGCCGGGGCACCATGGTGGCCTCCGGGCTGACCGCGTAGAGCGTCTCGCACATCGCGTCGAAGATCACGACGGAGGTGAAGGTGTTGGCCAGCGTCGGGTCCAGCTGTCCGGGCTCACCGGACACGGCGTACTTGACGTGCTTGTCCGTGCCGCCCCGCGCCCCCTGCGCGGTGTTCGACTGGGAACTGCAGGCGCCGGTCGCGATGAGGGCGCCGACGGCGAGAATCGAGAACAGGGCGCGCTGCGATCCGTAGGGAAATGATCGGAAGGATCTCATGTTGTTCCTTGGAGATCTGGGTGTTTCAAGGGGGATATGGGGAGACGCCGTCCACGGGGACGGCGCCATCGTCGTCGGGGTGTTGCCCAAGGTGGTCGCGGTCAGCAGACCGCGCCGCTCGCCCACACGACGCGGCCGTCCAGCAGGGTCAATTCCGAGGTGATGGTGTGGATCTCTTCGGTCGGAACGGTCAGGTAGTCCTTGGAGAGCACCGCCAGGTCGGCGCGGTAGCCCGGAACCAGACGCCCCCGGACGCCGTCCTCGAAGGTGCACCAGGCACTGCCCACTGTATAGCCACGGAGGGCTTCCTCCCTGGTCAGCAGGTTCTCCTCCGCCAGCGTCGGGGTGCCCGCCACGGTGAGGCCGGTGAGGAACCACTCCAGGCTGGTGAAGGGGTTGTACGAGGCGCCGCGCATGCCGTCCGAGCCGAGGGCGATCGGGACGCCCGCCTCGATCAGCTTGCGCATCTCCGGGGATCTGGCGATGAGCGCCGCGCCCCAGGCCTTGATGGACTCCTCGCCGTGGAACCGCATCAGGCTCTGGACCATCACGCCCGCGCCCAGGGCCTGCAGCCGGGGGATGTGTTCCTCGGTGATCCCGACGCCGTGCACGATCGTCCAGCGGAGGCCGGAGATCGGGTGCTTGGAGTCGATGCGCTCCCACACGTCCAGCAGCCGGTCGATGTACAGGGTGTGGTGCGCGTGGATCTGCACGGTCCACCCCTTGGCCGCGAACGGCGTGAGCAGTCGTTCGTGCATCTCCATCGCCTCGGGCGAGGTGTCGCCCGGGGTGTCCATATGATCGTGGCTGCGGAAGACGATCACCTCGCCGATGCCCGACACCCGCATCATGTCGTCGCCGAAGTGCGGTTCGAGGAACCGCGCGTAGCCGGCGAGGTCGTCTTCCTCCGTGCCGGGGGCGGCCCCGTGCTTGTAGAGCCGTACCCGGGTGGAGAGCTCACCCCGGCGCCACGTCTCGTAGATCGGATGGTAGACGTCCGGCCCGGTGTTGAAGCCGCCGCCGTCGATGCAGCCGGTCAGGCCGACCCGGGCGAACTCCCGGGACAGGGACGCCGTCGAGGCGACCTGGTTCTCGAAGGCCGGGGCCGGGAGTCGCCGGTAGAACCACGGCATCAGCTGGACGCCGAGCCCCCTGCCGGTCAGCTCGCCGTTCTCGTCCCGCTCGAACCTGCCGAGGTGGGTCAGAGTCGACACCAGCTCCTCGGTGATCCCCATGGCCTCCATGGCGAGCGTGTTGAGCTGGACGTAGGTGTACTGCATCTGGACGTAGACGGGGTGATCGGGAGCAACCCGGTCCAGCTCCTGCCGGGTCGGCCCCCGGCCGCCGTCCCGGAACTGCCTGTCGTCGAAGCCGCCGATGACTCGGATCCAGCTGCCCGCAGGCTGCCGTCGCGCCGCCTCCGCGACCAGCTCCAGTGCGGTGGACAGCTCGTAGACGTCCTCCCATCGGATTTCGTCGTCCCAGGTCAGGCCGGCCCGGACGAAGTGGACATGCGAGTCGATCAGACCCGGAACGACCCGGCGACCACCTAGATCCACCACTTCGGTGGATTCACCGGCCAGCGACCGGATCTCCCCGTCACCTCCCACCGAGGTGATCACACCACCCTCGATCGCGAGGGCGCTGACTTCGCCGGGAACGTCGCCGGAGTCGGCGAGGGTGGTGATCCGGCCGTTGACGAGAATCCGGTCGGGAACCACGGATGAGGTCACAACACCTCCAGGAGAGACAGCCCGCGTCGTCGGCGTGGCTGTGGACGGAGAGCGCGCGTCAGGACCGTGATTGAATCCGGCCGGAGATTACAGATCGTGACGATCCGCGCTCGACGGTTACCCACTCAATGTCGCGGGGGAACCCCCTCCGGGTCCAACAGAACGTTTCGGACGCAGGTATCGATACCATCGCTAGATGGAGTTGCGGCAGGTAGAGCACTTCGTCGCGGTCGCCCAGGAGCTCAACTTCTCCAGGGCCGCCGAGCGGCTGCACCTGGGTCAGTCGTCGGTCTCATCGTCGATCCGGGCGCTTGAGCGCGACCTGAACACGGTCCTGTTCGCCCGGGACAGCCGGACCGTTCAGCTCACCGAGGCCGGCCGGGTGTTCCTGCCCGCGGCCCGCCGGTTGCTGGCCACCGCCCGCGAGGCCCGCGACGGCGTCTCGGCGGTCAGCGGTCTGCTCACCGGCACGGTCAGAATCGGGATTATTCAGACATTGGAGGGGATCGACATCCCGGGTGCCATGGCCGATCTCCGTAAGCGCCATCCGGGACTCTCCGTGCATCTCCGCGACGGTCAGCCCCCCGCCATGCTCATCGACGTGGCGAAGGGCCGGCTGGACCTGGCCGTGGTTCCCGCCCTCGCCGACCAACCCCCCGGAGTGCATCTGCAGGCGCTGCACCGCGAGGACTTCGTCCTGATCACGTCGGCGGCGCACCGGCTCGCCGACCGGGTGACGGTGGACCTCGACGAACTGGCCGACGAGGCGTGGGTCGAATTCCTCAAAGGCAGCACACTCCGCCAGGTCAACGACGAGGTCCTGGGGACGGCCCGTACCGTCGTGGCCGACCTCGGCCAGATGACGCTGCTGGTCTCGCTGGTCCAGGCCGACGTCGGCGTCGCCATCGTCCCGCGCTGCGTGGCAGAGAACGCCGGCCTGCCGGCCATCGGCATCCGGCAGGCCTTCCCGCCCCGGGAGATCCTGCTGGCCCGCCCCGCCGGTCCGATCGGCGCCCCCGCCGCCGCCGTCATCGAGGCCTTCCTATCGGCCAAACGCCGCCGCGCCGCCCGCGCTGCCTCCGGCCGTACGGTCCCCGCCGGGGAGGCCACCTGAGGCGGTAACGTCCGCCTGACTTTGGGTTGTGTACGGCTTTGGCTGGTCCGCCGTCCGGAGGCGGGCCGTGGCCGGCGGTGGGCGTCCGGCCGATCCAGGAGTCGAGGGAATCGCCATTTCTTACGGTTATGTGATCAATTTGCCGATTATGTGATCAATCGGCAAATCTATTTCTTGATCCAGTACGATCCCCGCCATGGGTGCCGCTCTGATTTCGCTAAAAGTGTCGGGTGATGGGGATCGTGCTGCGCTGCACGAGGCGATCTGGGAAGACGTGCAGGAGTTCATCCGCATGTATACCGCCTCGTCGGCAAACAACGGGGTTTATGAGTATCTGTCGGAAGCGGTCGAGGACGCCCGGGACAGAGACCTCTGGGGAGCCGACGGTGAGCGGCTGGAGTGGACGTTCCGCGACTACGCCGGCTGCGCCGCGCGATCGGCGTGGGTGTGGGAGCACTGGTTCCGGCTCGCTCTCGCCGCGGACCGGGACCGTTTCACCCGGCTGGCGGACAAGCACGGGCTCTCGCTGGGGGATGAGCCCTCCCCCTTGGCCGACCTTCTCGCCGGTGACGAGCGCTACGTGGAACTCCGCGGCGACCTGTGGTCCGTCAGTGAAGACGGGCTGCACGGCGACGACAGATTCGTCGACGTGACCGAGCTCACCGACCGGGAGCGCAAGCAGTACGCCACGGCACGCGAGCGATGCCTGTGCGGCCCCTGCACGAAGCTGCGGCCCGAACCGCGCTTCCGCGCCGCGATGCTGAACATGCTGAGCGGCGAGAACGCCCCCAGCGCGGCCTGGTACCTGGCGCGCACGGCGGAGCCCTCACCGGAGCTGCTCGTCGCCCTCGTCCGCGCCGGCGGCGAGATGCACGACCTCGTCCCCGAAGTCGAACGCTGCGCCCGGCGCGTGCCCGGCGCGTGGCAGACCCTCGTCTCCCTGCTCCCGGACCTGCGCGGCGGCGCGCTCGGCCTGGCGCTGTACGCGCTCGCCGAAGTCGCCCGCGGCGACGACGACCGCCGCACCCTCCTGCGGGAACTGGACGCCTCGCTCGGCGGATCGGACGAGGCCGCCGTGGCCGCCGCCGAACTCGCCGGACGGATCGGCGGCGGCGTTCCCGGCCTCCCCGGGCGGCTCGCCGCCGTCCTCGACCGCGACGTCTCCGATCGGCTGCGCCACAGCGCGGTGCTCGGGCTCGTCAACCTGCACCTGCCGCCCCGGCCGGCGCCGGACCCCGAGATCCGCGTGCGGCTTGAGCGTGAGGCGGAGCGGGACACCGAGGCGGGCAAGCTCGCCACGTGGGCGCTGACCATGTACTGACGGCGCCGACCCCGCCGGAGCCGCCGGGGAACCGAGTGCCGGTACGGCGGCACGCGAGACGACGAGTTCGCCCAGACGGTCGGCGAGTTCGCCACGAACCGAGTGCCGGTACGGCGGCACGCGAGCCGCCGCCGGCCGTACGGTCCCTCCCCCGGGGGTTCCCGCGACCGGGCGGGCGGTTGACAGCGTTCCGAGGCCGACGCGATTGTTTCCCGAACGGATCTGTCGTCGCGGGTCGGCCGGGGGAGCACACGATGAAGTTGATCGGCGGGGGCATGCTGGTGGCTCTTGTCCTGGGGGCGGCGGCCCTGCTGGTCCGCCGCCGCTACGTGGTGGTCACGGTCGACGGGACGAGCATGGCGCCGACCCTCGACGACGGGGACCGGGTCCTGGTCCGGCGCAGGCGGATCGACCAGGTGGGCAGAGGCGACATCGTGGTGCTGGAACCTCCGCCCGCCCCCGCCGGACGGCACATCCCCCTGCCGCCCGGCAGGCGCCGACACATCAAGCGCATCGTCGCGACGCCCGGAGACCCCGTACCCCGCGGGATCGCCGTGGACGAAACCGTGACGCGCGTACCGGCCGGCTCGCTGGTGGTCTACGGCGACAACCCCGACGGCGTAGACTCCCGGCAGCGCGGGTTCTACCCCGCCGACCGCCTGCTCGGGATCGCGCTGCGCCGCCTGGGCGGGCCCGCGCTCGCGCGGTAAGGACCGCACGCTTATGGAGTTCCGGATACTCGGCCCCCTGCGGGTCCTCCTCGACGGTTCACCCGTCAAGATCACAGCGCCCAAACAGCGCACCGTCCTGGCCATGCTCCTCGTGCGGTCCGGTCACGTCGTCTCGCTCCGGTCACTGGTCACGGAGGTCTGGGACGACCGGCCGCCCGACTCCGCGGTGGCGAACCTGCGCACGTATCTGATGCAGCTGCGGAAACTGCTCCCGCCCATGGCCGACCCCACCGTCGAACGGCTGGTCACCTCGGAGGCCGGTTACCTGCTGCGGGTCGAACCCGGAGAGCTCGACCTCCATCGGTTCGAGGCGCTGTCCGCACGCGGTCGCCAGGCGCTGAACCGGCGTGACCTCCGCGGCGCGGAGGACGCCTTCGCCCGGGGCCTCGCACTGTGGGAGGGGTCGGCGGCGGAGGACGTACCCCTGGGACACACCCTTCGTGAGGAGGTCGCCCGCCTCACCGACGGCTACCTGAGCGTCGTGGAGGAGCACACGGAGATCCGGCTGACCCTCGGCAAGAACGAGGCCGCCGCCGCCCTGCTCAGCGAGGTGATCGGCCGGTATCCCCTGCGCGAACGGCTGCACGCCCAGCTGATGCTCGCCCGCTACCGGAGGGGCGACGTGGCCGGCGCGCTCGACGCGTTCGGATCCGCGCGGCGGATCCTCGCCGACGAACTCGGCATCGACCCCGGGCCCGAACTGGGCCGACTGCACCAGGCGGTGCTGCGCCGGGACCCCGCACTCCTGGCCTCCGAGCGCGCCGTGGCCGCCGACGACGGGCACCCGGCTCCCCGGCAGCTTCCGCGGGCCCCCACGGTGTTCGTCGGGCGGTCGGCCGAGCTCACCCGGCTCCAGGCCGTACTCCGCGACGATCCGGAGCCGGGTGCGGGGCGGCCGGTGCTCGCGCTGCACGGGACCGGTGGGGTCGGCAAGTCGATCCTCGCGTTGCGGGCGGCCCACGACGCGGCCGATCGATACCCCGGCGGCCAGCTGTACGTGGACCTGCAGGGGTCGACCCCCGGCCTGCCGCCGCTGCGTCCGGCCGAGGTGCTCGGCCGCTTCCTGCGCGCCCTGGGCATGCGACCGGGTGAGGTTCCGGCGGCACCGGCGGAGGCGGCCGCCGCGTACCAGTCGATGCTGGCCGAGCGGCGGGTCCTGGTCGTCCTGGACAACGCGGTCGGCGCCGCCCAGGTGGCGCCGTTGCTGCCGGCGGGCGACGGTTGCGCGGCGCTGGTCACCAGCCGGTCGGCGCTGACCACCGTGGACGCCGTACAGATCGTCGTGGACCGGTTCGACGAGGCGCAGGCGGTGCTGATGCTGGGGTTGCTGGCCGGTCGGGAGCGGGTGGAGGCGGAGCCGGAGGCGGCGGCCGAGATCGCGCACTGGTGCGGCCACTATCCGCTGGCGCTGCGCATCGCGGGTGCCCGGCTGGCGAGCCGTCCCGACTGGTCGCTCGCGCGGTTCGGCGGGCGGCTGCGGAACCAGCGGCGGCGGCTGGACGAGCTGCAGGCCGCCGACCTGCGGCTCCGGTCCTGCTTCGAGGTGGGCTACGAGAGCCTGACGAGTGTCGCGCAGCGGACCTTCCGCCTGTTCGGCATGCTGGACGTGCCCGAGGTCGGCGTCGGACTGGTCGCCGCCCTGGCCGGCGTCGACGCCAAGGACGCCGAAGCCGCGCTCGACGAGCTGACCGAGGCGCGCCTGATGGAGCCGGTCGGCGACGACCGCTTCCGTACCCACGATCTGCTCCGGCTGTTCGCCGGGGAACTGGCCGTCGCCTGCGAACCGCCTGAGGAACGGGAACACGCCGTCCGGCGCGCCCTCGACTGGTATCTCGGCCTCTGCCGGCGGATGCACGGGCTGATTCAGCCACATCTGGGATCCGGCGGAGGGAAGACGGACGGGCACGACACCGGCCTCGTCCTGAACGACCCCGCCACGGCCGTACGGTGGTTCGACACGGAGCTGCGCTGCCTGGTCGCGGTAGCCGTACAGGCCGCGGCAGGGGAGGGCGACATCCCCCTTTTCGTCGTCGAGCTGATGGCCACGATCAAATCCGTGGCGATGAAAGGCGGATACTGGCAGGAGCTCGAAACCGTCGCCCGCCTCGCCGTCGAGGTGGCGCGGCGCACCGGTGACGGCGACGCGGAGGCGTCCACGCTCGTGACGCTCGGACTCGCGGAGCTTCGGACCGGCCGGGCCGAGGCGGCGGTCGACCTGACGCGCCGGGCGCTCGAACTCTGGCGGGAGTCGGGCGACCGTGCCGGGGAGGGGCGGGCACTGCACAACCTCGGCTGGATCAGCATGCAGACCGGCGACCTCGACGCCGCGCTCGGCCACTTCACCGCGGCGTTGCGGCTGCTCGAGGCGCACGGGCTGGAACGGGTCGGGATGGTCAGCCACAACCTGGGCGAGGTGCTGCTCGGGCTGGGCCGGTACGCCGAGGCGGCGGACCGGCTCCAGCGGTGCCTCTCCGTCCGACGGGCGGACGGCGATCTGTACGGCGAGAGCATCACCCTGGCCGCGCTCGGCCGCGCCCACCTGCTGCTCGACGAGGGGGAGCGGGCGCTGGCCGTGTGGGCGGAGGCGCTGGTCCGCTGCGCGGAGACCGGCAACCGGGAGGATGAGTGGCAGGTGCTGCTCAGCAGATCCGAGCTCTGGCTGCGCCGGGGTGACCCCGCGGCGGCCGTGGCCGACCTGGAACCCGTGCTGGAACTGACCACCCGGACCGGCGACGTCTACGGCCAGGCCGCCTGCCTGCGTCAGCTCGCCAGGGCCCGTACGGCCTTGGGGGATCCCCGTGCCGCGGCGGACGCCGGACGGGCCGCGGAACTCTTCGCCGGTCGCGCGATGCGGCGGGATCCGGTGCTGGAGAGGCTGCTCACCGCCGGTTTGTAGTGCGGCTGTATCGGTCGCTGTATGCCTCCCCGCTAGCTTTCGGTCCACCGAATCGCTAGGAAAGGAGCGAATCCATGACCAGTCTCTTGGGCCGGCTTGGTGATCGGATCGTAGAGAAGCTGGCGCCGAAGGCGTCGGCGCAGGCCGCCGCCGAGTGGTACGTGCACTGCTACTGCCGGGAGCGCTCGGACTACCGCAAGCTCTGCACCAACATCGGCGGCAGGACCTACTGCGGCGCCTGCTACGTGTACCGGAGGTGCGGCGCCTAAGCGGAAGGCATCGGTCTGGCGGCGGGCGCCGCCAGACCCGGACACGAGGTGGTGGCGGAGATGCCATACGTCGAGATCGCCTGCCGGGCGCTGCTGATCACGGTCTTCCTGATCGCGGTCGCCGGGAAGGTCCGCGGGCGTACCGCGTTCCAGGAGTTCACGGCTTCCCTCACGACCCTTGGCATCTTCTCCCGAGCCGGATCCGCGGTGGCGGCGTATGCCCTGGTGGGGGCTGAGGCGGTGACGCCGCTTCTGCTGGTGTCACCGCCGACGGCGCCCCTGGGGTTCGCCGCCGCCACCGGGACGCTCGCCGTCCTGACCGGAGGTGTCCTGATCGCGTTGCGCCGGGGGCGGCGGACGCCGTGCCGATGTTTCGGCCGCACCGCCACGCCGCTCGGACCCGCGCACGTGATACGCAATCTCATCCTGACGGCGATCGGCTGCACCGGGCTCGTGGCCTGGGCCGCCGGGGGTGCCGCGGCGCACCCGGCCGGGGTCGCCCTAGCCCTCGCCGCCGCCGTCGTCGGGGCGCTTCTTGTGGTGCGCCTCGACGACCTGATGGAGCTGTTCACCGCCTGAAAATGAGGGTGCCCGATGCCTTTCCTGATCGCCGCCGTCGTGTTCGTCGGCGCGCTCTGCCTGCTCAACCTGGTGCTGGCCCTGGGGATACTCCGCCGGCTCCGTGAGCACACCGCCCAGCTCGGGCGGCTCGGCGGGGCCGCGCTCACCCCGTACGATCCCGCCGCCCTCGTCGGCCGCGCCATGCCCGCGGGGGCCGCGGCCACCGATGTCGTGGCGTTCTTCGACGTCGAATGCGACACCTGCCACGAGCGTGCGCCCCGGTTCGCCGAACTGGCCGAGGGCCGGACCGCCCTGGTGGCGGTCGTCGGCGACATCGGGAAGGCGGCCGACCTCATCCAGGCGGTGGACGGTGTGGCGAACGTCGTCACCGGCGACGACGCGGACCGGGTGGCGCACGCTCTCGGGCTGCAGGTCTTCCCGATGTTCCTCCGGGTCGGACCCGACGGGACGATCGTGGCGGCGGACACCGAACCGGACCACATCCTGGCCGCGGCGGGCGCGACATGACCGGCCGTCCGGCACCACGCGCGGCCAGGCTCCGGCGCCTGGCCGCCGTGGCTTCGCTGTGCCGGCAGGCCGGGCCCGTCCTCGTGCTGTCCCAGCTGGTGGTCACGGTCCTGGCCGGGCTGCTGCCCGCGGCCACCGTGTGGACGACCAAACTGCTGATCGACGGGCTGACGGCCGGCGGGACCGGCACCGTGGCGGGGCCGGTCGGCGCCCTCGTCGCCCTCGGGCTGTTCGCCGGGGTGCTGCCGCACCTCACCGGATACCTCCGAGCCGAGACGGATCGCCGGCTCGACATGGTGCTGCAGGACCGCCTCTACACGAAGGTGAACGGCTTCCAAGGTCTGTCGCGGTTCGAGAACCCCGAGTTCCTCGACGAACTCCGGACGGCGACCCAGGCCACCGGAGGCGCGATGGGGCCGGTCACCTCCGGCCTGTTCGACCTCGCGCGCAACGTCATCGCCCTCGCCGGGCTGTTCGCCGCCCTGGCCGTGCTCAGCCCCCTGATGGCGGGACTCGTGGCGCTCGCCGCGCTCCCCATCCTGCTCGCCAGGATGTCCCTGGAACGGCGGCGGGTCCGGATGATCGCGGGGCAGTCCGCGGCGGCCCGGCGGCAGATCTTCTACTCCACCCTCATCACCGACGTCCAAGCCGCCAAAGAGGTCCGGCTCTTCGGGCTCGGCGACTTCCTCAAACGCCGGGTCCTCGGGGAACTGGCCACCCTTCAAGGCGGCGAGCGGCGCCTCGACCGCCGGGAGGCGTTCACCCAGTCGGCGCTCGCCGCGCTGTCCGCCGCCGTCAGCGGCGCCGGGCTGATCTGGGCCGTGTACTCCGCGCTCGCCGGGCGGCTCACCCTCGGCGACGTCACCGCCTTCGCCGCCGCCGTGGCCGGGACGCAGGCCGCGCTGATCGCCACCGTGGAGAACGCCGCCGTGGCGAGCCAGGCGCTGCTCCTCTTCGGGTACCACGAACGCGTGATGGCGCTCCCCGACGACCTGTGCCCGCCCCTGCGACCGGCGACCCTGCCCACGCTGCGGCACGGCATCGAACTCCGCGACGTGTGGTTCCGCTACGACGCCGGGCATCCCTGGGTGCTCCGCGGGGTCAACCTGACGATCCGCCGCGGCACGTCGGTCGCGCTGGTCGGACTCAACGGGGCCGGGAAGACCACGCTGATCAAACTGCTCTGCCGCTTCTACGATCCGACCAGGGGCAGCATCCTCTGGGACGGGGTCGACATCCGCGAAGTGCCGCCGGCCGAACTGCGCGCCAGAATGGGCGTACTCTTCCAGGACTACATGAGCTACGACCTGACCGCGGCCGAGAACATCGGCGTCGGGGAACTCGCGGCGATGACCGACCGGGCCAGAATCCGGGCCGCCGCGGTGACCGCGGGCGTGGACGAGACCATCCGTGCCCTGCCCCGCGGCTACGACACCCTGCTGAGCCGGGCCTTCTTCGGGCCGGAGGACGACGACCCGCAGGCCGGGGTGCTGCTCTCCGGCGGCCAGTGGCAGCGCCTGGCCCTGGCCCGCGCCGTCGTACGGGAACACCGGGACCTGCTCATCCTCGACGAACCCAGCTCAGGCCTGGACCCGCAGGCCGAGTACGAGGTCCACCGGCGGCTCCGCGAGCACCGCGCCGGGCAGACCAGCCTGCTCGTCTCCCACCGGCTCGGCGCGGTCCGCGACGCCGACCTGATCGTCGTCCTGAGCGGCGGCATGCTCGTCGAACAGGGCACCCACCGTGAACTGGTCAGCGCGGGCAGCCGATACGCCCGCCTCTTCGAAACCCAAGCCAGCGGCTACCGCGACGACTCCGACCCCGTCCCCCAACCCCTCATCTGAGCACCACCCGCCTCTACATCGGACCTTCACGACGGTCCCCCTTCGACGAGACCCCCTCCGGCAGGCCAAGCCCCCGAATGGGCTTACAACCAGAGGGAATCCAGGATGGCTTGAGCCGATCAGACCTGCCCTCGACCCGCGTCGCATGACCGGGATAACTCCAACAGGCGTGTGGGGGCGGCATCCCCCACACGTGGAGCGTCCAGGAGTCGATGGCCCTCCCGGAGGAACGACGAGCCTGTTTCCGGCGAAGCGAACTCCGAATGGGCCTGCAAGCAGGGGGAATCCGGAATGGCCTGAGTCGAACGACCCGCTCCACCCCCACCGAGAACCCGTAACCGGGGTGACCCCGGCGGGGCGTGGGGGCGGCAGCCCACCACAGTGGCTCACTCTCCCGGGAGAAACAACAAAGGCCCCCACCGGCAACGTAAGCCCCGAAGGGGCCTACAAGCAGAGGAAGCCCGCGAAGACCAAGCCGACCAGCCCCACCCAAGCCCACACCACAACCCACGGACCCGAAAACCCGCGACCAGGGCAACCCCGGCGGGGGAGTGGGGGCGGCAGCCCCCACACGTGGAGGTTCCAGGAGGTCATCCTCCTGGGATAAATGACGAGACTCCCTCCGGCGAAGTAAGCCCCGAAGGGGCTTACAAGCAGGGGGAGCCCAGGTAAGTCGCGTGGAGCTATGGGGATTCGAACCCCAGACCTCCTCCATGCCATGGAGGCGCGCTACCAGCTGCGCCATAGCCCCGCGCCGGATGTGATCCGGCTCCAGAAGCGTAGCGCCCTCGGCGACCATTTCGCACCTGGCCCTGGTACGGGGTCACCGGTGTCGTGAGAGGGCTTTCTCGAAGGCGGTGTAGGCGTCCGGGGTGAACAGGACGAATCTCACCTCGGCCACTTGGGTCGGGGTGCCGCAGATGGTCTGGATCGCGATGCGGGCGGCGTCGTCGATCGGCCATCGGTAGATCCCGGTGGAGATGGCGGGGAAGGCGACGACGGCCGCGCCGAGTTCGTCGGCGACCCTTAGGGATTCCCGATAGCAGGAGGCGAGCAGTCCGGAGCGGTCTTCTTGGCGGGAGTGGACGGGGCCGACGGTGTGGATGACCCAGGTGGCGGGAAGGTCTCCGGCGGTGGTGGCCACGGCTTGGCCGGTGGGCAGCCCTTTCCCGAGTTGAGCCGAGCGGAGTCTGCGGCATTCGGTGAGGATCTGGGGGCCGCCTCGCCGGTGGATGGCCCCGTCGACTCCGCCGCCGCCCAGTAGCGAGGAGTTGGCCGCGTTGACGACGGCGTCGACCTCCTGCCGGGTGATGTCCCCGAGAACCAGAGTGATTCTCATTGAACTCGACCTCCGACGGTTTCCTGTCCAGCATGGAGACGGCGGTTCGTTCGTCTGGAACTAGTCGGTGTGAATCTGTCACCCTCACCGTGGCGTAACATCTATGTTACACTCATTCTGGGAGGTGGGATCGCGTGGAGGATCTGTTCTGGGAAGATCTGCGAAGGGATCTCGAGGATCCCGAACTTTTGCGGGAGTACGTCGCGGAGTCTGTCAAGATCGCGGCCGTTGACGCGGTCGTCAACGCGCTGGATGACGCCCGGATCTCGGCCGGCCTGTCGAAAGCCGAGCTGGCACGGGCGATCGGAGCCGAGCCGGCGACGGTGCGCAGGTTGTTCTCGGCCGGGGACGTCAACCCGACCCTGAGCACGCTTGCCGTGGTGGCTGCGGCCCTGGGCCTGCGCATCTCGGTGGAGCCGTTGCCGAACGAGGATCGGAAGGCGGTCACCGAGCCGCTTCGCTCCGGCCATGCGAGCGGAGAGAGTCTCCGCCGAATTTCGGAGAGTCGTAACGGTCGACGGCAAAGGCTTGTTCGCGGGTAGCACTCGTTATGAGATCACTCGTGGATTGCGAGAGAGATATTCGGCACCCAGATCCTGTATCGACTTGTAGTCGGCTGCGCGCAAAGTTGTGCGATACGGCTTGTCGAATCCGGTGATCACTGTGAGGAGCGGCTGGTCGACGTCTTTCGCCTCGTCGTCCAGCAGGCAGTAGAGACGGTAGTGATGACGACCCTTGCCTCCGCCGGGTTTGGGACCGTCGAGGCGAACCTCGTAGTAGCCCGACATGTCACCGTGCATGGCCTCCCAGTAGCCCCCTCCTGAGAACCGTGACGGGGGCGCTGACGCGACCGCCACCAGCACTGCGGCGAACTTGACCCGTACGCCTCCAGGGCACCTGCTGAGAAACCGCCTTCCGGGGATTTCTTCGGCCGGGTCGTCGTCGGGGTGTCTTCGGAAGAAGACTACAAGATACGGATCTTCATGGTGCCGACGTGTGCGAAGTAGAGGCGGCGTCACGATAGGTAATATTACTGTCACGTGGGGTGTGTGACATGGGCTGTGGCGGAGGAAACCGCCGGCTGGCGAGGTGACTCGACAGGTCGGGGTCCGACGATCACTGCGAGGAGTGGTTGTCGCTGCGGGCTTGGTTTCAGGTGGCGGCGGGCGGGCGTGGAATCGGCGCCGGGGTGCGGCGGCGGGGGAGGCGGACGGTCAGGAGCTTGGCGCGGGGGGCGAGGCGGGCGGCGAGGTCGAACAGGGCTTCGGTGCGGGTGCGGTCGGCGTCGAGGTGGGTGAACAGGTTGATACCCAGGTAGAGGGTGATCGCGGCGTAGGCCAGGTCCCGTGGGGGCATCAGCTTGGCCAGGGGAGACCCGCCGATGACCCGCTCCAGGGTCTCTTCGATGAAGGAGATCCAGGGTTCGGCGCGTTTGATGATCTCGGCGCGGAGTTCGGGACGGGCGATGCCGGCGCCGACGAGTTCGGAGAAGAGGGTGATGTGCCCGCCTTCGAGGTCTGCCCGGTAGATCTCAGTGGACACCTCCACGAGTTGTTCCAGGGTCCGGGCTCGGGTCACGGCCTCCTGGTAGGCAGTCATGCGCTGTTCCGATGAACGGTCGAGTGCGGCCAGCAGCAGGGGGTCGACACCGCCGAAGTGGTAGAAGACCAGCGCCGAGTTGACCCCTGCCGTTTTGGCGATGTTCCGGGCGCTGGTCCCGGCGTACCCCTCGGTCCGGATGACCTCGGACGCGGCTTCGATCAGCCGTTCACGCGTCTCCTCGCCCGGCTGCTTGGTCACCTGAACCCCCTTGTCGCTTCCGCGTGACCAAGCATAGGGTTTAATCACCTGATTAAACCCATCGATTAAGGAGTCTGGCATGGAAGACCCCGATTCCCCGAACCAGGGCCGGGCTCGGCGCCTGCTGGTCGCGGTGCTGGTTGCGGTGTTCGTCGCGATGGTGCTTTACCGGGTGCTCCATGACCGTGGGCTGGAACAGACCGCGCTGTTCTACATCGGTCTCCCCGCAGTCATCGCGATCACCGTGGTGCTCACCGCCCGGCCGAAGAACGCCACAGGATTGATCATGGCGGCCATCACCGTGGGACTCGCCTTGGCAGGTCCCCTGCTCAGCGAGGGGAGCGTCTGCCTGTTCTTCTCGGCACCGCTGTTCTACCTCGTGGGACTACTCTTCGGATTGATCTTCGATGCGATTGCCAGGAATAGGGGCCGCGGGCCGCACGCGTTCATCGTTCCGGTCGCGCTGCTCGCACTGATCGAGGGCGGTATGGCTGTCGCGGCGCCGCCCCAGACGGCGGAGGTGTCGGTCACCCGCCCGGCCGGGCCGGGTGACGTCGGCCGAGCACTCACGGAGACCCCCGATTTCTCGGCCTTCGAGTCGCCGTTTCTCAAGCTCGGCTTTCCCCGGCCGCTGCGGGCCGAGGGCACCGGGCTAGCGGTCGGCGCACTCCGGACGATCACCTTCACCCCACGTAAGTCCCTCGGCATCGGAGCCGTCGCCGAGCCGCGGGCGATGACCCTCCGGGTGCGGGAACACACTCCCGGCCGGGTGGTCTTCGCCGTGGTCGACGACACGACACTGGCCCGCTGGGTGGAGCTGCGGGAAGCCGAGTTCGCCTGGGACGAGGCCGAGCTGACCGTCACCCTGCGCTACCGGCGGACCTTCGACCCGGCCTGGTACTTCGGTCCGCTGCAGCGGTACGCCATGACCGAGGCGGCGGACTATCTCGCGGCCACGTTCACCCGATGACCGCGAACGTCGCCGATCCCGCATTGATCAGAGGGGTGGCGCTGTTCGCACCGGTGGCGTTCATCCTGGTGGTGTGCGCCCTGAGGAAGCCCGGCGAGCGCGAGCTCGCGGGCGCGATTCCGGCGACGGCGTGGAATCTGCTGACCCTGCCCGCGGTGAACATCCTCGCCCTAAACCTGGGTTGGTGGGAGTTCCACGCCCAGGGTGCGGTCCTCCACGGCCTGCCGGTGGATCTCTTGCTCGGCTGGGCGCTGCTCTGGGGTGCGCTCCCCGCCCTGCTCGTGAGGTGGGTGCCGGTGCCGCTCCTGGTGGCGTCGGCGGCACTGCTGGACCTCGGTGTGATGCCGTTCGGCGAACCCGTCGTGGTACTGAGTGCCGACTGGCTCGCCGGGGAGGCCGTGGGGATCGCGCTCTGTCTCGTCCCCGGGCTGCTGCTGGCCCGTTGGACGGCCACAGGCCGCAGGTTGCCGGCCCGGGTGCTGCTTCAAATCGTCCTCGCGGGCGGCCTCGGTCTCGCCCTGCCTGTCCTACTTACCGGGGTGTGGCGGCAGCCGGGCTGGCTGATCAGCCTGTTCACGCAGGTCCTGGCCGTTCCGATGACGCTTGGGCTGGCCGCGGTCCGGGAGTTTGCAGTCGCGGGGCAAGGGACGCCCCTGCCGTATGACCCGCCGGTCCGGCTGGTGACCACCGGGCCCTACGCCTACGTCCGCAACCCCATGCAGGTGTCGATGACCGCGGGCTACCTGGTGCTTGCCCCGCTCGACCCGATCTTCCTGGCCGCCGCCGGGGTGGCCTTCGCCTACGGGGCCGGTCTGGCCGCCTGGCACGAGGGGGAACGGCTGGCCGAGCGCTTTGGCCGTGAATGGCACGAGTACCGGCGGGCGGTGCGGGCCTGGATACCCCGATGGAGGCCGAGTCCCGCCACACCGGCGGCCACTGTCTACGTCGCGTGGAGCTGTGGTCAGTGCGGACAGATCGGGCACTGGATCCAGCGCAGGCGGCCGGTCGCGCTCACCGTGGCGGCCGCCGAAGACCACCCGGGCGACCTGGTCCGGATGGCCTATGAGCGTTCGGACGGCTTCACCGCCCGGGGTGTGGCGGCGTGGGCGCATGTGCTGACCCACGTCAACCTGGGCTGGGCGGTGCTCGGCTGGCTGATCATGACTCCGGGTCTGGCCTGGTTTGCTCAGCTGTGCGTGGACGCCTTCGGCGGCGGGCCACGCCGGCCGCCCCGGACGGTGGCTCGGTCCAGGCCCTGAAGCCGGCTTCCGGGCAGGAGGGCTACGAGCCTCGTCGCCTTGGGCGACACGGGCGCTTGCCGGTGCCGTGGCCCGCCGGGCTCGGGACCGGCATTCCGGTACGTGAGGGAGCTGGCGAAAGCTGCCAACTTTGCTGTCCGATAGTGGGTTGTCTGGGTATTTTATCGAGCTTCTTGGTGGCATCGGTTACCAGAACCGACAATGACTTTGTGTCAATGTTTCGTGTGGTAGGGACGGGGGGAGTGTGCCAGACTTCAAGGGTTGATATCACATGTGAAACTTACATATGTAAACATCTGGCTGACGGGGAGGCTGGAAATGACCTGCATGGAGGAGGTGGACGCCGTTGAACTCGGGATGGAGATGTCCCGAGCCATGCGTGCGTTCACCCGATACGCAAACGCTCGGTTCGCCGAGCACAACCTCAACACGGCGCGGATCAGGCTACTCACCGCCGTCGCCGAAAACACCCGGGTACGCATGGGGGAACTTGCGGACCGGCTCGGAGTCACGGCACGCACCGTCACCGCACTCACCGACGGGCTCGAAAAGGAAGGCATCGTCGCCCGCAAACCCGACCCTGCAGACCGGCGGGCCTTCCAACTCGAACTCACCCCCAAGGGGCAAGACGCCCTAGGCAGAATCGACCAGCTCGAACGCCAGGTCACCGGAGAGATCTTCGACTGTCTCAACCCGGCTGAACGAGCCCAGCTGGCCGCGCTCCTCCATCGGGTCTCCACCAGCCTCGCCGGCTGACACCGGACGACGCCGACCGAACGCGCGACAGCCAACAGGGGGCACCACACGCCGTCGCGCGTTCACCGTCCGATTCGGAATCCGGCCGTCAGGTGCGAAGTGGTCGCGAAGAGCGCTACGCTTCTCAGGCTGGATCACATCCGGCGCGGGGCTATGGCGCAGCTGGTAGCGCGCCTCCATGGCATGGAGGAGGTCTGGGGTTCGAATCCCCATAGCTCCACGAGACTCTCCTGGGCTCCCCCTGCTTGTAAGCCCCTTCGGGGCTTACTTCGCCGGTGGGAGTCTCGTCATTTATCCCAGGAGGATGACCTCCTGGAACCTCCACGTGTGGGGGCTGCCGCCCCCACGCCCCCGCCGGGGTCGCTCTGGCCGCGGGTCTTCGGGTCCGTAGGTTGTGGCGTGGCTTGGGGTCGGGCTGTTCGGCTTGGTCTTTGTGGGCTTCCTCGGCTCGTTCGCCCCTTCGGGGCTTGCATTGCGGGAGGGCGCCTCCTCTGGAGGGGCCGCGTGGCCCCGAGTATGCGAGTGTCCTCCACAGATGGCCGGTCGCCGACAGCCGAACCTATCCGGCCGGGACCCCGCCTGAGCGGATGAAGTGCGAAAAGACCTCGGATCCGAGACGCCTTGCCGACTGGTGTCGCCGGGCTCGTGGACGGAGGCCGACACTTCCTTTAGATGGGTGATAAGTTTCATCTATGCGTAGTGAGGCGCCTCCGTTGCTGCCGATCTTCCGATCGCGGCATCAGGTGGAACTGCTCGCGCTGCTCTACCTTCAGCCGGATCAGGAGTTCACTCTGACCGAGCTCGCGGGCCGGATCGGAGTACCACTGACGACCTTGCAGCGTGAGGTGGGACGTCTCCTGGAAGCCGATCTCATCGAGGGCCGTCGGGTGGGGAGAGCCCATGTGGTCCGAGCCAAGGTGCCCGGACGTTATGCTCGGCCGCTCACCGAACTGCTGACCTTGGCGTTTGGGCCGCACATTTTCATCGAGCGGGAGTTCTCGGCTATCCGGAAGGTGGATGCCGTCGCTGTTTTCGGTTCCTGGGCGACTCGGTATCAAGGGGAGCCCGGACCGCCGCCGAACGATATCGACGTCCTGGTTGTCGGACGTCCTACCCGAGCTGACGTCTACGACGCCGCCGAACGGGTGGAACGCCGAATCGGTATGCCGGTCAACCCGGTTCTCATCACTCGTGATCGTTGGCGGGAAGCGGCAGACCCGCTTGTCCAGCAAATCCAATCCTCCCCGATCGTCTGGGTGAAGGAGCTAGCTGAGGAGACCGCATAATGCGCTGGACCCGAGGTGAGGCGGACGTGATGCGCCTGCTCGCAGAGGGGAAGCTTCAGAAGGTCACCGGTTCGGCCGCCGACGGCACTGGTTGGTTGGAACGTTCCGGACGTACGTTGCAAACTGCTCAAGCCATTGTTGATGATCCCGATAGCGCATTCATCCTTGCCTACGATGCGGCTCGTCACGCCTGTACGGCTGTGTTGGCGCATCAAGGGCTGCGTCCTACCACCATCGGTGGGCACTATGTCGTGGAGGAGGCGCTGCGAGCCCAGTTCGGTGATGTCTTCCGGGGCTTCGGGGCTCTGCGCCGTCGTCGTAACGAGATCGAGTATCCGATGCGTCCTGGCGACGATGTCGCCTCAGACGAAGCTGCAATGGCGATCAAAACCTCTGGGCTTCTTCTCGAAGCAGCGACCAAGCTGATGGGTAGCCTCTCCATCTTCTGACGCCACGCGGTGTGCTCGTGGGCATCCGTGTCACTAACCCGGCCCGCCGTGGCCGGGTTGTCGGTTTTGGGGGATTTCTGGCTCCTGTTGTGGTGGTGGCGGGTCGGATACTTCCTTTAGATGGGTGATGAGTTTCAGTTATGCGTAGTGTCGTCGGCCGTTTGATCGTTTGGATGGGTGTCGGCGCGGGGTTGTTGGGTTAGTAGAGACTTATATAAGTTGGGGGTGATATGTTGGCTTCGCCGGCTCGGCGGAGTCGGGGTGGAAGAGGAGAGGAGTCGTGTCGTGATCGATGTGGTCGGCGAGATCAACGCCATCAGCCGGGAGGTCGGCAGCAAGGAGATCCCCGCCGGCGCGGGGCGCACGACGGTGCTGCGGCGCGAGTACAAGGCGTCGATGGAGGACGTCTGGGACGCGATCACCGACCCGGAGCGGATCGTCCGCTGGTTCCTGCCTGTGAAAGGCGATTTGAAAGTCGGCGGGAAGTACCAGCTCGAAGGGAACGCCGGAGGGGAGATCCTTCGCTGTGAGGCGCCCCGGCTGCTCAAGCTGACCTGGGTCTTCGGTGAGAACACCACGGAGAAGGACATCAGCGAGGTCGAGGTGCGGCTGTCGCCCGGGCCGGACGGCAGGACCCTGTTCGAGCTGGAGCACGCGGCCGTCGTGAACCCCGAGTGGTGGGCGCGGTACGGCCCGGGCGCCGCCGGCGTCGGCTGGGACCTCAGCCTTCTCGGCCTGGGCCTGTACCTGGCCGGAGGGACGATCGAGGATCCGCGCGAGTGGGAGGTGTCGGAGGAGGCGCGTCGGTTCGCGACGCTGAGCAGCCAGGCGTGGGGGGCCGCGATGCTGGCGGGGGGCGGGACCGAGGAGGAGGTCGCCGTCGCGGTCCGCAACACGACGGACTTCTACGCCCCGCCGCCCGAGAACGGCTGACTTGCCGCCGAACCACGGCCGTCCCGTACGGCCTTCTGAGCCGCGTGCCCGTACGGCCGCCAGGCGGTGTTCGCGCCGTGGCGGCCGTGGGTTCGACCGGGCCGCCGTCGCCCGTACAGGTCAGGCGGGGATCGGCTCGGCCCGGGACGGGGTTTGCGCGGGGCTGCGGAGGAACGGGATGAGGGCGAGGGTGACGAGCAGGGAGGCGGCGGCCGTCACGGCCATCGCCGTACCGGCCGCCAGGTACTGGGCGACGGCTCCGGCGACGGTCGCGCCGACGGCCTGCAGGACGAGCATCCCGGAGGTGTGGAGCCCGAGGGCCTGTCCCCGCAGCTCTTCGGGGACGAGGGCGAGGAGGCGTTCCTGCAGGATGAGGCAGGCGCTGAACCCGGTGGAGGCCACCGCGACCACGATCAGGGCGATCGGGAGGGGCATCGGGAGGAGGAAGAGCAGGTAGGGGGCGGCGAGCACGATCCGGGCGGGGGTGAGCAGCCTGCGCCGCCAGGCCGGGGGGATGAACCGGCCCATCGCCATGTCCCCGGCGAACATGCCGAGCGCGGCGGCGATGAACAGGATGCTCGCCGATTCCGGGGCGTACGGGATGAACAGCGCTTCGCATCCGACGATCAGCCCGTTGGGTACCCAGAGGGCGAGATAGAGGTACCGCCGCTCGGGTGCCGACCACAGGATTCGGTTGACCTGCCAGGTCGCCCGCACGGAGGGGCGTCCGGTGGCGCGCGGCGGGCGGTGGGTGAGACCGAACCGGGCGACCACGACGGTGATCAGGTGGAGGGTGGCGGCGATGAGCAGCGCGCTCCGGGCGGAGACCGTCGCGATCAGCACCCCGCCGAAGGCGAGGCCGACGACCTGCGTGATCCCGCCGGCCATGGTGACGGTCGATCGCGCGAGGACGTAGCCGGAGTCGGGCACGATGTCGCTGAGGAGCCCCCAGCGGACGCCGCCGCCGAGGGATCCGACGAGGCCCATGACTGCGATGACCCCCAAAGTGCCCCAGATCGGCATTCCGGGGACGGCCAAGGCGTAGGTGCTGAGGGCGAACACGGCCGCGAGCGCGACGTTGGCCCTCCTGGGCGGGAGGCGGTCGGCGGCGGAGAGCAGGGTCATCGCCCCGATCACCTGGGCGAACGAGGAGCCGAACATGCTGAGGGCGGAGAGCAGGGGGGAGCCGGTGGCGGTGTAGACCAGGGTGGCCACCGCCAGAGACATGATCGTCATCGCCGCGGTGTAGAGCGAGAAGACGGCGAAGAACGGGGTGAACTCCGGGACACGGAACAGTTCCCGATAAGTACGCATACGCCGAAGTCTCAGGGGCGAGCCGGGCATGCCGTTACAGTTTCGGATGGAGGCGAAACGTGGGTTTGTGGCACGTCGGGGTGGAGACGCTGGTGCGGAGCCGGTTCGCCGTCTCCGCGCTGACCGAGACCGTCGCGGCGCTGATCAAGCTGCACCACGGCGATCCGGGGGCCGGCGGGCGCGGCTGGTTTCAGGCGCACGCCCCCGCGTACCGTCGCATGCTCGCCGCCGACCCGTTCGCCGCGCGTTTCGTCGCGACCGCGCTCGGGCGGTGGCTGCCCGATTTCATGGTGACGCCGCCGGAGGACGACGACCGCGGATTCCACGATGAACTCCGCAGGGTACGGCGGACCCCGCCGGGCGTCGCGGTCGCGCACCTGGCGACGGCCGCCGGGGGCGAGGTGCCCGCGGAGCTCCGCGGGCCGGATCTGCCGGACCGGGTCGCCGACCTGCTCGACTGGATCTGGACGAACACCCTCGACGCCGACTGGCCGCGGCGGAAGCGGATCCTGGAGGCCGACATCGTCGCCCGGACCGAGCGACTGAGTTCCGGCGGCTGGGCGGCCGTGATCGAAGACATGCGTCCCGGGTTGCGCTGGCTGGGGGACGGCAGTCTGCGGATCAACGCCAACGACTATCCGCCGCGTGACATCGCCGAGGGCGCCCAGCTGCTGTTCATTCCGGCGACGACCGTGCGGTACGGCTGGGTGGCTTGGGAGGAACCGCATAGATACGCCCTGATCTATCCCTGTTCGGGGATCCTCGCCGACGCGGTCGACCACACCCCGCCGCAGGCGCTGAGCCGGTTGATCGGCCCGGTGCGGGCGCACATCCTTACCCTGCTGGGCTCCCCGAAGAGCACCACCCAGCTGGTGGCGCTGACCGGGTACGGACTGGGGTCGGTCGGCGGGCACCTGCGCGTCCTGCTCGACGCCGGGCTGCTGCGCCGCAGCCGGTCCGGACGGTCCGTGCTCTACTACCGGACGCCGTCCGGCGACCTGCTCGCGGAGATCGCCTCCGGCACCGGGTGATCGTTGTGCTTTCTGCACCTCGTGGGGGACGCACGTCACAAGGATCATGTGCCGGGGGTGTGGGCTGTTGCTGTTCGTGTTCGGGGTGTGGTCGGGATCGGCTCCGGTGTGGAGGTGGCCTCCGGCACCGGGTGATCGTTGTGCTTTCTGCACCTCGTGGGGGACGCACGTCACAAGGATCATGTGCCGGGGGTGTGGGCTGTTGCTGTTCGCGTTTGGGGTGTGGTCGGGATCGGCTCCGGTGTGGAGGTGGCCTCCGGCACCGGGTGATCGTTGTGCTTTCCGTACCCCGTAGGGGACACACATCACAAGGATCATGCGGGGGGCAACGGCTTCACGTCCGGCGAGAGCGTGGTGGAGTGCTGCCCGTACGGTCCCCACGGGGTCGGACACCGGATGGGGTACGGCCTGCGGGGCTTGATCCGGAGGCCGTACGGTGTGGGGCGTGGCGGAGGGTCAGTGGGGGAGCCGGCGGCGGCCGGCGAAGCCCAGCTCGCTGCGGTGGTACCACTCCAGGTCGCGCTCACCTTCGAGCCAGCAGAGCCGGACGGATCGGCCCTCCAGCCGGGCGGGGAAGTCGATCAGCAGGGGCGCGATGCTCTTCACCTCGATCCCCTTCTCGGTGAACCAGGTGAGATGCTCGCCCAGCCGGGCCTCGCAGGCCTTCGCCTCGGCGACGCCGCCGAGCTCGGAGCGGCCGTGGACCCGCAGGTCGTGGGTGAGTTCGGCGAGGGTGGCGCGGAGCCGTACGACCTCCTCGCCCCGGGCCCGCACCTTGGGCATGAGCGCGAGCGCCTCGGTGATGGTGAACACGTGTTCGTCCTCCGGCACGGCTGCTCCTCACTCGGGTGTCTCGGGGGCTTCGCGCAGGGTATCGGGATCCGCCCCGGATGGGCGCGCCGGATACTTCAGCCGGGCCTTGACCAGCTTGGCCAGCGCCGCCTCGACCGGGTCGACCCCGAGCGAGCCGGCCAGGCGGAGCAGGTAGATGTAGACGTCGGCGATCTCGTCGGCGACTTCGGCCCGCTGCTCCGGGGTGAGGTCGGCGGCGCCGTCCGGATCCGTCCAGGTGAAGTGCTCGCTGAGTTCGCCGACTTCGGCGGAGAGCGCCATCACCAGGTTCTTGGGCCGCATGTACCGCTGCCAGTGCCGTTCGGCGACGAACTCGCGCAGCTCGGCGGCGAGCCGGTCCTCGGGCGCCGGCCCCTCGCCGGGGCCGGTCGGCGTGCTCTCGTCCATACCCCGATCCAACCGGCTTCCCACCGCGTGAGCCATACCGGGGTCCCCGGCGGGACGGGCGGTACTTCCGGGGGGAACCGATCGGGCCCGGGCCGACCCGCCGGGATCGTACGGCCGTGGGCGCCATTCGTCTCCGTACCCCGAAATCCCGAGCCGGATGCAGCCGATCGTGAACCTGGTCAGTCCGGGTCCGGCTTTCCCGGAGGTCGGTATGGCCGTCCGGCGGCCTGCGCACCGGACCCGGACGCCGGCCGCCCGGCTTCGGCACCACAATGGGACGGCCGCGGGCGCCACCCGTCTCCGTGCCCCGAAAAATCCCGGGCCGGGCGCAGCCGGCCGTACATCGCCCGATCGTGGACCTGGCGAGTCCGGGTTCGGTGGGATTCGGGCTTTCCCGGAGGTCGGTACGGCCGTCCGGCGGCCTGCGCACCGGACCCGGACGCCGGCCTCGCGGCTTTGGCACCACAATGGGGCGGCATGAGTGTGACGGCGGTGTTGCTCACCGGTGGGCTGGCGTCGGGGAAGACGGCGGTGGCGGTCGAGCTGGGGGAGATCCTGGGCGAGCGGGGGACACCGCATGCGGTGGTGGACCTGGACTGGCTCTGCTGGGCGGGGCCGGACCTGGACGGTACGGCGGTGCACGGTCTGCTGACCGCGAATCTGCGGGCGGTGACGGCCGAGTACCGCAAGGCGGGGATCGACCGCTTCGTACTGGCCAGGGCGCTGCTGGAGCCCGCGCATCTGGCGGCGGTCCGGGCGGGCCTGACGGTGGGGGCCGCGGCGCCGTACCTCACCGTGGTGCGGTTGACGGTGTCGCGGGAGACGGCCGTGGCGCGGCTGCGCGGCCGGGATTCGGGGGCGAACCTGGCGGCGCACCTCGGCGAGGTCGACGGGTTCGCCGCCCGGGTGGCGCGGGCGGGTGTGGAGGACCATGTGGTGGTCAACGAGGGCCGGTCGCTGCGGGAGGTGGCGTCGGAGGTGCTGGAACACGCCGGGCTGACGCGGTCGCCGACCTCAGGCTAAAGATCTACAATGTAAAGGGCGTAGGCTGATCGCATGACGAAGGCTGATATCGGCGTCACCGGGCTCGCGGTCATGGGCAGCAATCTCGCCAGGAACCTGGCGAGGCACGGATATCGGGTCGCCCTGCACAATCGGACCACCGCCCGGACGCAGCGGCTGGTCGAGGAGCACGGGGACGAGGGGGCGTTCGTCCCCACCGTGTCGACCCGGGAGTTCGTCGACGCGCTGGCCCGGCCGCGCCGGGTGATCGTGATGGTCAAGGCGGGGGAGCCCACGGACGCGGTGGTCGAGGAGCTCGCCGCCGTCATGGAGCCCGGCGACATGATCGTCGACGGCGGGAACGCGCAGTTCGAGGACACCCGGCGGCGGGAGGCGGCGCTCCGCGAGCGGGGCGTCCACTTCGTCGGCATGGGCGTCTCCGGGGGCGAGGAGGGCGCGCTCCACGGGCCGAGCATCATGCCGGGCGGCTCGGCGGAGGCGTACGCCGCGCTCGGCCCGCTGCTGGAGGCGATCGCCGCCGAGGTGGACGGGGTGCCGTGCTGTACCCATATCGGCCCGGACGGTGCCGGACATTTCGTGAAAATGGTCCACAACGGCATCGAGTATGCGGACATGCAGCTCATCGCGGAGTCGTACGACCTGCTCCGCCAGGCCGCCGGTCTGAGCCCCGCCGAACTCGCCGACGTGTTCCGGGACTGGAACACCGGGGAGCTGGAGTCCTACCTCATCGAGATCACCGCCGAGGTGCTCGGCCACGTCGACCCCGCCACCGGCAGGCCCTTCGTCGACGTCGTGGTCGACCGGGCCGAACAGAAGGGGACCGGCCGGTGGACGGTGCAGAACGCCCTCGAACTGGGCGTCCCGGTCACCGGCATCGCCGAGGCGGTCTTCGCCCGATCCCTCTCCGGCCACGCCGGGCAGCGGGCCGCCGCGCGAGACCTCCCGGGGCCGCGGATCGCCCAGGGGGACCCGAGCCTGGTGGAGGACGTCCGCAAGGCGCTCTACGCGTCCAAGATCGTGGCCTACGCCCAGGGGTTCGACCAGATCGCCGCGGCGAGCGAGCTCTACGGCTGGAACATCGACAGAGCCGCCGTCGCCACCATCTGGCGGGGCGGCTGCATCATCCGGGCACGTTTCCTCAACCGGATCCGGGAGGCGTACGACACCGACCCCGCCCTGCCCTCCCTGCTGCTCGACCCCACGCTTGCCAAGGTCTTCACCGAGGCGCAGCGGTCCTGGCGCCGGGTGGTCGCCACGGCCGCGGAGACCGGGGTGCCCACCCCCGGGTTCTCCTCCGCCCTCGCCTACTACGACGCGCTGCGCCGGGAGCGGCTCCCCGCCGCGCTCGTCCAGGGCCTGCGCGACTTCTTCGGCGCGCACACCTACGAGCGGGTCGACCGCGGCGGGGCCTTCCACACCGACTGGTCCGGTGACCGCGCCGAGCATTCCGCTTGATTGTGTACGGCTGCGCCAGGGTATGTCCCTGAACTGCGACTTCATCCTTAGCGGGGGAGTACGCCGGAGCTTCGGGGGGAGCCATGGCGGTGATCGTGCCCATGCGGCAGAACATGAACGGGGATCGGGGGCGGTTCACCGCCAAACTCGCGATACCCCGCACCGCCGTACCCGTCATGCCACGGCCGCGGATGTCCACCCGGCTCGACCAGGCGACCGCCGCCCGGGTGACCCTCGTCCGGGGCCCGGCCGGCGCGGGGAAGACCATCGCCTGCGCCGAGTGGGCCAAGGAAGGCGCCGGGCGGCGCCGCGTCGGCTGGCTCTGCACCGACCGGGGGGACAACGAGCCCACCCGGCTCCGGGCCTGCATCCTCGGCGCACTCGGCACCGAGCAGGCCGGCGCGGCGGACGGTGACGTGGAGGGGTTCCTCGACCGGCTCACCGCCCTGGTGCCCCGGGACGGCGAACCCGTGTACCTCGTCCTGGACGACGTCCACGAGATCAGCGCGCCCGCCGTACTGGAGGATCTGGATTCGCTGATCCTGCACGCGCCCGACACCCTCCGGCTGATCCTCTCCGGGCGGCGCGTCCCCCGCCTCCGGCACCTGGCCCGGCTCCGCGTCTCCGGTGAGCTCGCCGAGATCGACGGCGCGGAACTCGCCTGCACCGCCGAGGAGTGCGCGCAGTACTGCGGCGTCCTCGGCGTGTCCCCGGAGGTCGGCCGGGTGCTGTTCGACCACACCCGGGGCTGGATGGCGGGCATTCGGCTCGCCGGCGACTCCTTCCTCGCCGACTACTTCCGGGATGAGGTGCTGCACGACCAGACCGGGTCGGACCGTGACTTCCTCCTGCGGACCTGCGTCGCCGGCACCCTCACCGGACCGCTCGCCGACGTGCTCACCGGCGGCGACGACGGAGCCCGGACCCTCGACCGGCTGAGCCGGGAGACCGGCTTCGTCGAACGGGGCGACGGCGGCTACCGATACCACCCGCTCTTCCGGGACCTGCTTCTCGCCGAGGCCGAACGGGACCTGCCGGAAGAGCTCCCGGGCCTGCGGGTACGGGCCGCGCGCTGGTACGCCGGAGAGGACCGGCCCCGCGAAGGCCTGCGCTGCGCCGTCGACGCAGGAGACCCGGAACTGGTCACCCGGCTGCTGCGCGCCGACCGGACCCGTGCGGCCGGGAAGAGCGACCACGAGGAGCTGGAGGCGGGCGTGCGGGAAGCCGGCAGCGAAGCCGCCCGCGGCACCTACGCGTTCCTGCTCGGCCTCGCCCACCTGCGCGAAGGAGCCGTCCCGCAGGCGCGGGAGGCGCTCCGGATCGCCGACGGAGCCCTGCGGTCGGCACCCTCCCCGTCGATCCTGCCCGGGCTGCGGGTACGGGCCAGAGCCTGGCGAGCCGTGGCGGAGGCCCGCTACGGCGCGCTCGAGGCCGCCGTCGCCCTGACCGAGCCGCTCTCCAGGGGCGGCCGGGCCGCGGGGCGGGTCCCCGCCGGCGCGGAGGTCCGGGCCGTCACGGTCGCCGCGCTCGCCCGCGTCGCCTGGGCGCGGGACGACCTCATCGGCGCCAAGCACCTTCTCGACGAGGATCCGCGCTTCGAACCGTTCCCCGGTGAACCGCCCGTCGGGGAGGAACTCGCCTGGCTCCGCGCCCGGGTGCTCCTCGCCGAAGGCGACGTCCAAGGGGCGCGGGCGGTGAGCGACGGACTCGACGCGGAGATCGCCCTGCGCATCGGCGACCCGGACCGGGCCGCCTCGGCGCTCACCCTGACCGGCGATCCGATCGTCACCGGATACCTCCACCTGATCTGCGACGACCCGCGGGCCGCGCTCCGGGCGGTCACCGAACGCCTCGACGGCGCCGGGACGCTGCCCGATCGGATCGGCGCCCTGCTCGTCGCCGGATGCGCCCACCGCCGCCTCGGCGCGGCCGACACCGCCACGACCTGCCTGGGGCAGGCCCTGGAGCTGGCGGCCGCCGAGGAACCGATCCGGGTCTTCCTGCAGGGCGGGCAGACGGTGCGCTCCGCCCTCACCGCGCTGACCTCCCCGGGCCCCTTCCGCAACCGGGTGCTGAGCCGCTTCGACCGCCAGCCCGCGGCCGTGCTCACCGCCAGGCCCGCCCCGGCGGGGGCGCTCACCGAGTGCGAGCTGGCCGTCGTCCGGTTCCTCCCCTCGCACATGACCAACGAGGAGATCGCCGACGGGCTCTTCCTCTCCGTCAACACGGTGAAGACCCACCTCAGAGCGGCCTATCGCAAACTCGGGGTGGGCTCCCGCCGTGCTGCGATCGCGGAGGCGGCCCGCCGGGGCCTGCTCTGATGCCCGGGGCCGGGGAACGGCGGCTGACCCCCGACGTGGTGCGGGAGATCGCGCGACTCGCCTACCTGTGGGCCTGGCCGATGGTGAACCTGCACAACCGGCTGGCGGCGCTCCGCCGGGTGCCCGAGCCCGGGCTGCTCGGCGGGGTCGTCCCGGTCGCCCCGGTCGGGCGGCTCTGCATGCTGATCGACCGGCTCGCCCCCGGCCAGCGCCGGGTGCCCTGCCCCGACCCCGACGTCGTGTACGGATTCGGCGTGCTGGACCTCGGCGACGGGCCCGTGGTCGTCCAGGTGCCCGACTTCGGTGACCTGTACTGGGTCTACCAGCTGTGCGACCAGCGGACCGACGCCTTCGCCGAACTCGGCGCCATGTACGGCTCGCGCCCCGGCCTCTACCTCGTCGTCGGGCCGCACTGGTCGGGCGTGAAGCCGCCGGGGTTCGCGGGGGTCCTGCGATCCCCCACCGGCATCGCGACGGTGAGCCCCCGGCTCTACCCGGTCGGCGAACCGGTCGGGCGCCTCGCCGGGCAGGTGTCGGCCTACCCGCTCACCCGGTTCGACGGCGGCTTTCAGACCCAGGACTGGTCGGCGGTGCCGGACCTCCCCGACGCCTTCCAGGCGGGAGACGACGTCTCCGCCTGGGTGTCGCCCGCCACGTTCTTCGACGTCCTGCCGGAGGTGATGGACGAGGTGCCGCCGCTTCGCGGAGAGGAGGCCGTCTATCGGCTGGTGCGCACGGTGCTGGACTCGTCGGACCACCGGGAGCTGCTCCGGGAGGCCGCCGTCGCCGCCGACGCCGAACTGATCGCCCCGCTGCTCCGCTTCCGCGACGTGGGGGTCGAGGTCGCCGACGGCTGGACGACGTTCTGGGACGGCGCGGCGTTCGGCACGGACTACGTCACCCGGACGGCGGTGGCCAGACAGGGGGTCTGCGCCGGGCGGGCCGCGGAGACCGTCTGCTTCTTCCGGGAACTCGACTCCGCGGGTGAGCGCCTGCACGGCGCGCACACCTACCGCGTCGACTTCGCCCCGGGTGAGCTGCCGCCCGTCCGGGGCTTCTGGTCGCTGACCCTCTACGACCGGGACCGCTTTCTCCACCCCAACGTGGCGAACCGCTACCGTTTCGGTCCTGCGGCGGACGCGGAGGCGGGGCTCACCGTCGTCGTCCGGCACGCCCCTCCGGCGGGACCGCTCCGGGCCGGATGGCTGCCCGCTCCGGCCGGGGACTTCGCCCTCTGCCTGCGCGCCCACCGGCCCGAACCGGCCCTGCTCACCCGTGCCTGGGAGCCGCCTCCGGTGGTGCGGGTGTGACGGGTGCCCGTACCGGGACGTGGATCGGCGCGGTGTGCCGGTACCTGACCCGGCGCACCGCGTCGATCGGTCCTGCCGCCGTTCCCGGCCCCCGCCGTCTCGTCGATCAGCCGACGGCGTGCCGGGACGGGACCGTGAGCGCGTAGACGAGGAGAACGCACATCGCGATGACGATGATCGACCAGATCGGATAGGCCGGCAGGAAGAGCAGCTGCCCGATCGCGGCGAGGATCGCCAGGACCACACCCGCGGCACGTCCCCACACCTGGCCGTTGAGGATCGCGAATCCCACGACTATCTGGATGATGCCGAGGATGAGCAGGATCCAGCCCCAGGCGGTGAAACCGAAGATGATCTTCTCTTCGCCGACGACGAAGAACGTGCGGCGTGCCAGCGAGATGATTCCGTCGAGTGCGTTGAACAAGCCCACCAGGATGGCGAGGAGTCCGGCGAAGGTCAGCCAGCCGGAGTGCTCCGACCTGTTGGGCATGAAGGCGGTTGCCATGGCGACTCCCTTCGAGTCTCCCTGTTCACGCCCACTCTGCCCGGCGCCCCCGCCCAGCCACCTCGCCCATACCGGGTGAAATCCACATAGAGGCCATAATTTCGTGATTCGGTACGGCCGGGAGCCGCGTTGCCGCCGTACCTGCGGACGAGGGGTTTTCCGGGGCGGCGGACCGCTCCGCCGGGTGAGGTGAGGATTCGGCCCGGCGACCGGTGGCCGGGCGGTCCGTACATCGAACTGCGCAACCTGCCGACCCGGTGGCGCAACCGCCGGGTCGTCGGACGCAAGCCGTGAGTCGATGACGGGTTCGGCTCGTTGATCCACGCCTCATCGAGGATGACACCTGCAGGTGACCACCCGGGTTGCCCGGGGTCCCTCGTTGTGCGGAGGCGGACGGGAATCGAACCCGCCGCACCGAGCTACTCGGTGCCGTCGGTTTTGAAGACCGCGAGGACCACCAGGCACCTGAACGCCTCCGGGCGCAGACTGAACCGCTCACGTGACCCGGGGTCCCGGCGACACGCGGCGGACCGCTCCGGCTTCCGCGCTCGCCACCGCCGGGGCGGGATCACCGTGACATCCATCCCGTCGAAGGCAGGTTCCGTCCCCGGCCGAAGCAGGGTTCCTTCCCGGCCCGCGTGGACACGGCCGGCTCCCGGAAATCACGGGCAAGGTGCCATCCGAGGCGGGCCGGGCCTAGCTCGCCGCCCCCTCGCCGACGGGCTCGAGGACCGGCTGGCAGCCGGGTGCGGATTTGGCGGTCGTTGTGAACGTGCCGTGGCGGGTGCGGTCAGCTCGGGCCGGGTTCGGGCGGGAGTTCCGGCGGGAGTCCGAAGACGGGGAAGAGCGAGTGGTCGAAGAAGTTGGAGCCGTGCCGGATCCCCTCGGGGGTCAGGGTGAGCACCTGCAGGTTGAAGGCCCTCCGCACCCCGTCGGGTCCGCGGAGGTACAGCGCGAACCCGGGCTGGCCGTTGGCCCGGATCGGGAGGAGCCGGAGGTCGCCGGGACCGGCCGGGCAGATTGCGCCCACGGCGTGGGCGATGGCGGACCGGCCGCGGAACCAGGTGGTGAAGGGCGGCATGTCCCACGTGGCGTCGGTGGTGAAAAGCCGGACGATGGCCGCGACGTCCTTGGCCTGAAACGCGGCGACATAGCGATCGAGAAGCTCACGCTGCTCCGAGGCGGTGGGCTCGGTCACCCCGTCCTCGGTCGGGGCGATCAGGTTCATCCGGCCCCGGGCGCGCTGCAGGGTGCTGTTGACCGAGGCGGTGGTGGTGTCCAGCAGTTCGGCGACCTCGGCGGCCCGCCACTTGAGCACGTCGCGGAGGATGAGCACGGCCCGCTGCCGGGGCGGCAGATGCTGGAGCGCGGCCGTGAGCGCCAGCCGGATGCTCTCCCGTGCGGTGACGATCGTCGCGGGGTCGGATCCGTCGGCGCCGACCAGCACGTCGGGGATCGGCTCCAGCCACGGAATCTCCGGTCGCCGGACCATTGGGTCGCCTATCTGGGCGCTCGGCGTGCCCAGGCCGGCCGGGAGCGGGCGCCGCTGCCGGGTCTCCAGCGCGGTCAGGCTGACGTTGGTGGCGATCCGGTAGAGCCAGGTGCGCAGGGAGGAACGACCTTCGAACCCGTCATAGGAGCGCCAAGCCCGCAGGTAGGTCTCCTGGACCGCTTCCTCGGCGTCGTGCACCGAACCGAGCATGCGGTAGCAGTGCGCCAGCAACTCCCGCCGGAAGGCGTCGGCCAGACCGGGGAAGTCCTGGATGACCTGGTTGTCGTTCATGCCCGCCGCTCGCCGTCATACATGGTGGATTGACTGTACGCGGCTCCTCCGACGTTTTCCCCACGCGCGGACATCGGGGTCACTGCGGATCTTTTCCGGGGCCGATGGCCTTTGCCCGCCCACCCTGGTCGTACAGGTGTTCCCATCCCGGCGGGAGGTCTCTCCCGTACTCGACATACCGTCCGGACCTGTCGACGCCGAGGGTGGGGACCGGTGAGGAGCGGACCGGTGTGAAAGGCGGCCTGCCGTACCGGCTGGTCTTGCGTCGGCGCGCGGGCGCCGGTGGACCCGGGGGCATGGCCGGCGGCTGTGGTGGCGCGAGTGGAAACGCCGCTCCGTATCCGCTCGGTGCGCGGGATGCTCATGTTCCCCGTCCTTACTGAAATTTTGTCCTGAATAATCAGACTAATTGCATCCAGATAGTGATTTAAGTGGCTGTATAGGATGAAACAGTAATCGGAGGAATGGAAAGCCACTTGTCGCGACATACCACCAAGGATCGACGGGCTGAGATCGCCGATCGGATCCACGGTGAGCTCACCCGGCTCCGCCTCGGGATGCGGAACCTGGCCGTCGTCGAGGAGGCCAGAGCCGTCCTCGCCGAGCGGTGCGGATGCCCGCCGGAGGAGGCCTCGGACCGGCTGTGGCGGATGGCGGAGGAGAGCGGGCGGGCGGTCGAGGACGTCGCGGAAGAGGTGATCGCGTCCGCGGAACCCGCAGACGAGAGCCGGTCACCCGACCTCGACATGCCCTCCTGGGTGGTCTCCGCCCTCGAGGTCGTCCACGTCTCGGCGGTTTACCTCACCCCGATCCGGGACGAGCGGGACAGGGTCGTCGACTTCTACCTGGCCGCGGCGAACGACCGGGCCCGGGACGTCACCGGACGCCGCGCGCCGGCCCTGATCGGCCGTCGCCTGCTCCGCCTGTCCCCGGGGGTGCTGAGCTCGGGCTTCTTCGACGACTACACCGCCACCCTGGAGACGGGGACGCCGCTGGTCCGGGACGGGGTGGAGTACGTGGAGGTCCGTGACCAGGCGCTCTGGCCCGCGTGCGTCAGCGTCCGAGCCGTCCGCGCCGGGGACGGGCTGATCGTCTCCTGGCGCACCCACGACGAGGACCTGCTGGTGGCCGGCTGGGAAGGGGCTCAGCGGGTCGCCCGGCTCGGCTGGGGGGAGTGGAACCTGGCGACCGGACGGGTCACCTGGACCCGCCAGATGTACGACATTTTCGGACGGGCCCCGCAGGAGGGGCCGGCTCCGCTGGAGGCGCTCCCCGCGATCGTCCTCGCCGAGGACCTTCCGGCGCTGGAGTCCCAGGTGCGGACCCTGCTCCACCACCACCTCGCCGTCGACGGCGAGCTCCGGATCCGGAGCAGACACGGCATCCGCCACCTGCGGCTGGTGAGCGAGCCGGTACTCGACGGGGAGGGACACCCCATCGCGATCAGGGCCCTCGCGCAGGACCTCACGGACCTGCGGCGCCGGGATCAGGATCTGGCCATCGCCCGGGAACAGGCGAAATGGCAGCGCCGGCGGGCCGAGGAGGAGCACCGGATCGCCCGCGAGCTCCAGGACGCGATCCTCCCGCTGCACAAGGGACTGCTCACCCCGCCGGGCCTGGTGGTCGCCGTGCACTACTTCCCGGCCGGGGAGACCGCCCGGATCGGCGGCGACTGGTACGCGGCCAGGCTCATGCCCGACGGCCGGGTGCTGCTCGCCGTCGGTGACGCCATGGGCCACGGCTTCACCGCCACCACGCTGATGGCCCAGATGAGCACCGGGCTCATCGGGCTCGCGTACACCGGCGCCGACGCGGATCGGCTGGCGAGCTGGCTCAATGAGCTGATCCTCCACGACGGGGCGGCGATCACGAGCACGGGCACCGCCGTGCTCGGCCACTTCTCGCCCGACGATCGGACGCTCTCCTGGACCTCGGCCGGGCACCCCGCCCCGATTCTGGTCCGCGACGGGGTGGCCCGGCTGCTGGGGCACGCGCCGGGGCCGCTGCTCGGGGCGGTCGAGTTCGCCGAGTACCCGCTCAACACGACGATGCTGAAACCCGGGGACCTGCTGCTGCTCTACACCGACGGGGTGATCGAACGGCGTGGTCACAGCCTGGAGGAAGGTGTGGCGGCGCTGCTGCGGGCCGCCGAGACCTCGGCCGCGCAGGACGGGAAACCGGGGGTGGACACGCTGCTCAACCGTCTGCGTCCCGGCAGCGTCGAGGACGACGTCTGCCTGCTGGCGATCCAGGTACTCTGATCCGCATCCGGCCGTCGGGGTCTCGGGCGTCCGTCCGGGCGTTCTCCGGGGCTTTGAGGCGGGCCCTAGACTCGATAGGCATGACAGAGATCATTTTGGCCTCCGCATCCCCCGCCAGGCTGGCGCTGCTCCGTAGCGCGGGCCTCGACCCCAAGGTGATCGTCAGTGGGGTGGACGAGGAGGCCGTGGTCGCGGAATCCTCCGAGCGGCTCTGCCTTCTGCTCGCCAAGGCGAAGGCGGCCGTCGTCGCCGGTACGCTCTCCCGCGGTCTGGTGATCGGCTGCGATTCGGTCCTCGACCTGGACGGGCAGACCTACGGCAAGCCCGCGACCCCGCAGGAGGCGCGCGAGCGGTGGATCTCGATGCGCGGCCGGACCGGCACACTGCTGACGGGTCACTGCGTGATCGATGCGGCGAGCGGCCGTGAGGCCGTCGGGGTCGGGTCCACGACGGTGCGGTTCGGGTCCCCGAGCGACGCCCAGATCGACGCGTACGTCGCCTCGGGCGAGCCGTTGCGGGTGGCGGGCGCGTTCACGATCAGCGACCTCGGCGGCTGGTTCGTCGAGGGGATCGAGGGGGACCACGGGAACGTTCTCGGCATCTCACTCCCGCTGGTCCGGCGGCTCCTCGCCGAACTCGACGTCGACGTCACCGATCTGTGGGCCGTACGCAGTCGCAGGACCGACGTTCCCGACTAAGATCGCACTATATGTCTAGCCTTTTTCACGGCGTAGCCTTGTTCTTCCGGGGGATCGGTTGGGTCGCCCGGCACCCGGGGCGCTGGCTCTTCGGGCTGATCCCCGCTTTGATCGCCTTCGCGCTGTACGTCGCCGCGTTCGCCTTTCTCATTCTGAACGTCGGCGGTCTGGCCGAGACGTTCACCCCCTTCGCGGACTCCTGGGCGGAGGGATGGCGGAACACGGTGCGCATCGCCGTCGGCGTCCTGCTCGTCGGTGCGGGGCTGGCGATCGCGGTGTTCACCTTCGTCGCCGTCACACTGATCATCGGTGAGCCTTTCTACGAGAAGCTGTCCGAGCAGGTCGACGAGGACCTCGGCGGCGTGGTCCACGGACCCGAAGTCTCGCTCCTGCGGTCGATCGGGCGGTCGATCCGGGACAGCCTGATCACCCTTGGCTGGGTTCTCGTCTTCACCGTCCCGCTGTTCTTCCTCGGGTTCATCCCGGTGATCGGCCAGACCGTGATCCCGGTGCTGGGCGCCATGGTCTCGGGGTTCTTCCTGACCGTCGAGATGAGCTCGGTGGCGTTCGAACGACGGGGGATCCTGCGCAAGCAGCGCTTCGCTCTGCTCCGGGCCCACAAGGCGTTGGCCGTGGGGTTCGGCACCGCGATGTTCCTCGTCTTCCTCATCCCGTTCCTCGCGGTGCTCGCCATGCCCGGCGCCGTCGCCGGGGCCACGATGCTCGTCCGCAGGATCACCGCGCCTCTGCCGTATCAGCCCTATCAGCCGGGGCCGAACGGGCCGCGCTGAGGCCGGCGCCCCGCCGGTGCGACGTGGCCGGGGCGGCGGAGCCGGCCGCGTCACACCGCCGGTCGCCGGTCGTCGGCGCGGTAGTCCACCAGGCGGATCAGGAGCGGGGCCAGCCAGTGCGGGGACGGCGGGCCCATCTCCGCGGCCAGGTGCTCCGGGCCGCCGAAGCCGGTCCGGATGAGCCTGGGGGTCACGAAGTTCCGCAGGCCGTGCAGGAGCAGGTGGGCCATGGAGTAGGTCGGATCCGCGGTGAGCGCGCGGTCGACCGCGATCCCGGCGAGTGTGCAGGCCCCTTCACCCCAGACGGTCACGGCGAGCAGGGACGTCGGCGCGGCGAGGAACGGCTCCTCGAGTCTGCGCGTGAGATCCGTCCACAGCGCGGTGTGCGCCTTGCGGGACCCGTCGTCGATCCGCACCCACGCGTCGTCGCGGATGCGCACGACGAGGAGGTCCAGCCCGAGCCGCGCGGCGGTGTCGTGGTCGAGCCTGCCCCCGTCCCGGTAGAGGTCGACCGCCGCGCGCAGCCGGGCGAGCCCCTCGTCGACGAACTCCGTCGTCCGGCGGGGGGACGGGCGGCCGCCGAGCCGCTCCCGCACCGCGGCCACCGCGCGATCGGTCGCCTGCCGCATGGAGAGCCGGGTCAGACCGCCGAACGGGGCGATGGAGCGCTCCAGCGCGGCCCGGTCGGGCATGGCGACCATCCCGGCGAGCGTGGCCTCCGCGGGCACGGCGCTCGCCGCCGGGTCGAACGGCATGCCTTCCGGGGAGCAGCAGGAAGGATTGGCGCAGAGGTAGGACCAGTAGCGGTCGGATTCCACCCGGAGGGCCTCGACGACCGGGACCGGTATCCGCGCCAGGGCGTCCTCGACCACCGGGGTCACCGACGGGCCCGGCCCGTACCCCACCAGCATCACCTGGGTGATCTTCTCGCGCTCCAGCACCCGCAGCACCGGCTCCCACCAGTCGCCGGGGAGCGGGAGGTCGCCTCGCGCGGTGAGCTGGAGCTCCCCACCGGAGGGGTCCCCGGCGATGGCGACGATCACGAGGCTGTTCTCGGGATAGAACCCGATGAGGTAGGGGATGGCGGCGAGGACGTCGATCTGCGAGGAGAGTCTCATGACACGGGAGGATGCCGGAACGGGCTCGGCCCCGGAGAACCGAACGGCGTTCTGGGGATAGTCGCCGTCACGGTTGTGCCTGCCTGTGGAAAACCCGGCTCCACGGAGGTCGGCGACCAGGAGAGATCATGCCGTAGCGGTCGGAACGCACCCATCCGTCAAACGACGACATCGCACGGGGACCGAGGAGGGCGGCCTGGTCGAGTGCCGCGGCGAACCGGACCGCCGGGGCCGGGAACCCCGATCCCAAGCCCCTGTGGATCGACACCTTCCGGATCGGCCCGGCTGGGGCGAAGAGCGGGAAAGGGGATTGGTTCACCGGCCCGGATCCGCGCGACGGCGGTGTCGATCTCGGTCGGAGCCGGCCCACGAAGACCGGGGGAAGCCGGGAGGGCGGCGCACCCGCTTGACAAAGGCCTGCGGCTCCGGGTGGGCGGAGTCCGCGCGGGGGAAACCGAGCCAGGGCCTGCCGTACCGGCTCCCCGGGCCGTCGAGTCCCGGCGGAGCCGGAGGTGGGCCTGGAACCGCGGCACATGAGGGATGTGGCGCGTCGGCCGCGGAAACGACGGCGGCCGGGTCCGGTGTCAGGGCCCCTCCGGGAGGACTTGGGCCGGGGCGGCGCGGCCGGGGGACGACCTCGCCGGGGTGTGCGCCGGATTCGCCAGGCGATCACGGAGGGGACTGGGTCAGAGAGACTGGTTGTCTTGTTTGCGACGCTCGTTGTAGGCGCGCATGCTCGCCGGGTATCCGGTGATCTGTACGTCGTAGACGGGGAGCGCCAGATCCTTGGCGACCTTGGCGATCACCTTGGGGGAACCGACCCGTCGCCGGGTCCACTCTCCGTCGCGGGCGACGGCCACCGCCGTCGTGTCTGTGGCGAACGTCTCGGGTTCGACGTAGAACTCCACTCCGATCCTGGACTTCGCGAATGCGATCAATGCCTCGATGTCTGTGTCGTTGGCCTTACGGTCGAACTTCGCCTTCCGTGGGCCACGGAGCCGTTTGAGGCCGTAGCGATCCCGCCATCCCATGGTCCTTGTATACCTCCCCGATCGGTCGGGTGTCGGTCTCAGGGATCGATCAGGGGGATACCCGATGCGCCGAACCCTGAGACAAGCCAGTATCGGCAATGGAGGACGGCGAGGGAAGGAAGATCTCGATGACGTGGGGTGACTCCTTGACGACCAGGTCGCGCCGGTACGGCGCTTCCGATGGGGAGCTCGGCCATCTGCGGGTGGGGGACGCCGAGCGCGAAGGCGTCGTCGAGCGGCTCAAGACGGCGTATGAGCGGGGCACTCTGGACAAGGTCGAGTTCGACCTGCGGCTGGACGCGGCGATGGCGGCGGTCACCCGTGCCGACATCGCCCCCCTCCTGGCGGACCTGCCGGACCAGGTCCCGTCCGGGGCGGATCCGTTCGCGTCGCGGAACCCGCCGATGCCCGTCGGCAAGGAGCGGCTCGGCGCGGCGGCCGGGCACCTGCTTCCGCTGGGCGGTCTCCTCTTCGTCGGCCCGTTGATCATGATGCTGGCCGGGGGCAGGCGCTCGCCGTACATCCGGCGGCACGCGGTGGAGGCACTGAACTTCCAGCTCACCGTGCTGATCGCGACCATCGCGCTGCCGTTCACGGTGGTCGGCATCCTGCTGCTCCCCTTTGTCTGGGTCGCGTGGTTCGTCCTCTCACTCGTGGGCGGCCTGGCCGCGCTGGGCGACGGGGGCTTCCGCTATCCGCTCACCCTCCGCATGATCAAATAGCGGAACGGCCCGCGGGCGCCGTACGGCTCACGTGACGGGTTCCGGGCGCGGGATGTCGCGGCCGACGTCCGGCGGAGAGGTGTACGGGCTTCGCCGGGGTGCGCCTGAAAGTCCGCGCGTCGTAAGGTCACGGAGCCGCGTCCGGTGAGCTCCCGCCGAACGTCACCCGGGTTTCCAAAGCGCCGCGGCGCCGCGCCGTCCGATCCGGCCGGCGGCGGGGTGGGGAACCACGGGCTTCGCGGGTTTTCCCCGAGGACAGCGGGTATGCGCCGTACGGATCATGCGGACGGCGACCCGGAACGATCCGGTGGATTCGGGCTCTCGATCACGCGACTTCCGCGACAACACTCGGGAAATCGGAGGGCCTGTGGTCTAGCCTTCGGCATGCAACCAGTTCGCGGGAGGTCTCATGCCGGAAATGAAGTTCGTGTCGAGACGGGACTGGGGTGCCCGTCCCCTCGTCTCCCCGGCCTCCCGGAACATCACACCCGCACAGGGCGGGGTCTCGATCCACTGGGAGGGCTCCAAGCTCGGCGAGTACGCCCACGACGTGTGCGACGACCGGGTCCGCGGCATCCAGCGGTTCCACATCGACCGGCGCGGCTGGGCGGACGTCGCCTACACGGCGCTGGTGTGCCGGCACGGCTTCGTCTACGAGGGCCGCTGGATCGGCCGCCGTACCGCCGCGAACGGCACCAACACCGGAAACGACGGGTGGTACGCGGTCTGCGCGATCATGGGTCAGGGCGACAAGGCCACGCCCGAGATGAAGAGCGGGATCAAGGCCGCCGTCGAGCACCTGTGGGCGAAGGGGGCCCGCAGGCGGGTGAACGGCCACCGGGACCACCTCGCCACCGACTGCCCGGGAAACGAGCTGTACACCTGGCTGCGCGCCGGGATGCCCGTCGGCGGCGAGCCGGAGCCGCCCGCCGTGGAGCAGCCGCTCAAGCGGATGTGTGTGCTCGGCAGCCGGGAGGGGGAACGGCAGACGGTGGCCGCCGGGGCCGCGGAGTCGGTGCGGTTCGCCGTGGAGTTCGTCGACCCGGACGACCTGCACGAGGCCGAGGGGGCGTCGGTTGTGCCGCGCGCCGCGGGGGAGTACGTGCTGTGGGCCAGGGCCACCCTGGACGGGCTGCGCCGGGGCGATCGGGTCCGGCTGCGTTTCAGCCGGCACGCCGCCGACCGGGGTTTCGTGAGCGAGATCCACGGTGAGGACCGGCTCGGTCACGGCCGGGCGCTGGACACCTCGCTCCACACGATCGACCGCCTGGTGCCGGCGGACCGGCTCCACTTTCAGATCGTCAACCCCAACGACTATCCGGTCACCGTGGTCTCCTCCGAGTTCCGGCTCGCCAGGTGAGCCACGCGGGCGACCGCCGAGCGACACATACCGATATTTCATGCTTTGCGAAGAGTTTCGGATTCGAGGGCATGGAAAGGGGAACGGCATTCTGAGCCTTGAACCACGGTGATAGTAAGGTGAACACCTGCCGTGGAGAAGGCGAATGGAGCTGTGACCTTTGGAACGCCAGATTGACGCGGTTGACTGGGCCCTGCTGGCGGAGCTCCAGGCGGACGCCCGGCTCTCCTACAGCGAGCTCGCCCGCCGGGTCCACATGTCGGCTCCGGCCGTCGCCGAACGGGTGCGGCGGCTGGAGGAGTCAGGCGTGATCACGGGTTATCACGTCCATGTGAACCTGGAGCGCACCGGCCGTAGGGTGATCTCCGTCATCCGGATGTCCTGCTACAACGACCGGTGCGTCCTGCGTGATCCACAGGTGCTGACCTGGCCGGAGATCCTCCAGGTGCACCGGGTGACCGGCGACGCGTGCTGCCTGCTCGAAGTCGCGACGACGTCGATGACGGCCTTCGAGGACCTCATCGACCGGCTCGCCCCGTACGGCCAGCCCTCCAGCACCATGGTCCTGTCGACCCCGCTCGGCTGGCGCCCGCTCACCGCGCTGCCCTAGGCCTCCGGGAGGTCCTGCGCCGCGAGGATCTCCCGGACCGTCTCGACGGTGTCGGCGTCCTCGGGGCGTTTGTCCGGCCGGTACCGGAGCACCCGCGCGAAGCGCAACGCCATCCCGCCCGGGTACCGGGGGCTGGTCTGGACTCCGTCGAAGGCGATCTCGACCACGAGTTCGGGGCGGACCCGCACCGTCCACCCGTCGGCGGGGCTCTCGGCGAGTTCCAGGAAGCGCTCGGTCTGCCAGGTGAGAAGGGCGTCGGTGAGCCCCTTGAACGTCTTGCCGAGCATGACGAACCCACCCGACGCCGGATCCCGCGCGCCCAGGTGAAGGTTGGACAGGTAACCCTGACGCCGTCCGTGCCCCCACTCGGCGGCGAGGACCACCAGGTCCAGCGTGTGCCGCGGCTTCACCTTGATCCACCCCGCGCCCCTGCGGCCCGCCGCGTAGGGCGCCGACAGGGACTTGACGATCACGCCCTCCTGACCGTGGGCCAGGGCCTGGCGGAAGAACTCCCGCGCGGCCTCGGGGTCCGCGGTGACCAGGCGCGGGATTCGGAGCGGCTCCGGTACGGCCTCGGCCAGCTCGGCCCAGCGCTCGGCCGCGGGCGAGTCGAGCAGGTCCCGCCCGTCCAGGTGGAGGAGATCGAAGAAGAACACGCTCAACGGGACCTGTTCGGCGGGTGGGGCGGTCCGGGTGGCCACCCGGGCGGAGGTGACCTGGAAGGGGTGGGGGCGCCCGTCGGCCCGCAGCGCGATCAGCTCCCCGTCGAGCACGGCCGAGCGCACCGGCAGGGCGCGCACCGTGGCCACCAGTTCGGGCACGCGGTCGGTGATGTCGTCGAGGGTACGGGTGAAGACGGTCACCCGCTCGCCGGCGCGGTGCGCCTGGACCCGGACCCCGTCGATCTTCCACTCGAGGGCGACCCGCTCACCCGGGGATCCGGACAGGGCCGCGTCCAGGTCCCCGGCGCTCGCGGCGAGCATCGGCCGCAGGCCGCGACCCGGCTCCAGCCGGATCGCCCGCAGCCCCTCGACCCCGGCGGAGAGCGCGACGGCGCCGACGGCGGGGAGCGAGCCGTGGAGGGTGAGGGCGCGTCTGATCTCCTTGACGGGGACGCCGGAGGCCGCGGCGACGGCGTCGGTCATCACCCCGTCGAGGGCGCCCTGCCGGAGTTCGCCGGTGAGCAGCCGGACCAGGAAGGCCTGTTCCTCAGGTACGGCGTCGCCGAACAGCCCGGCCAGGAGTGTTCTCCTGGCGGTCTGGGAGCCGGGACCGGAGACGGCCTTGATCGCCTCGAAGGAGGAGTCGACGTCGGCCGGGGTGAGTCCGGGCTCGGCGGCGGGGGCGGGCAGCTCGCGCAGGGCGGCCCAGCCCACCCCGATCTGGCGCTGCGGGAGCTCTCCCGCGAGGTAGGAGATGCAGAGGGCGGCCTGGTCTCCGGCGCTCCGGAGGAGTTCGGCCAGATGGGAGGTCTTGCTCAGCCGCGAGGATTCGCCGGCGACGGCGGTGGAGGTCCTGACGAGGTCGATGAGCAGCACGTTTCCATCGTCCCGCACGAGCGGCGGGGACGGGGAACCGGGTGCCGGGGGGATCCGGCGACCCGCCGGAGTGTGGGGGTGGCGGCCCCCACACGTCGGGGTTCCGGAGGTCTCCGGGGAAACGGCGGGCGGCGCCCCGGGGATCCGGGAGTGCGGACCCTCAGCCGATGCCGATCAGGTCGACCACGAAGATCAGCGTCTCGTTCGGCTTGATCGGCCCGGCGCCGCGGTTGCCGTACCCCAGGTGCGGCGGGATCACCAGCTTGCGGCGTCCGCCGATCCGCATGCCGGCGACGCCCTGGTCCCAGCCCCCGATGACCTTGCCGGCCCCGAGCGGGAACTGGAACGCCGAGCCCCGGTTCCACGAGGCGTCGAACTCTTCTCCGGTGGAGAAGGAAACGCCGACGTAGTGCACGGTCACCATGTCGCCGGGCTTGGCCTGGTCGCCGTCGCCGACGGTGATGTCCGTGATCTCCAGGTCTGCGGGCGGGGCGCCTTCGGGAAAGTCGATCTCCGGCTTCTCCAGCGTCACGTGTGTCTCCTCGATATCCGATGCGGCCTGACAAATCCGGCCTGTCGTGGGCCGACCGGATGACTCTACGGGGTTGGCGACGCGGATGTGCCCGAAGCCCCACCCTGTTTCGCACTCCGGAACACCCGGCGCCCGATCTGACTCTGCGCTGCCCAGCGTGCGGATCGCGGCTGTCAACGCCGCCACGGCGCCAGCGATCCGCGGCGGCCCGGCCGGTCACGGAGCGCGACAGGCCGGGCCGTGCCTACCAGCTGGTGTGCAGGGGCATGCCCTCGGTGTACCCGGAGGTGCTCTGGACGCCGATCACCGCGCGCTCGGCGAACTCCTCCAGCGTGCGGGCCCCGGCGTAGGTGCACGCGGAGCGGAGTCCGGCGACGATCGCGTCGATCTGGTCCTCCACCCCGGGCCGTACCGGGTCGAGGTACATCCGCGAGGTGGAGATGCCCTCTTCGAACAGCGCCTTGCGGGCCCGCTCGTAGGGCGTGTCGTCGGCGGTGCGCAGGAGTACGGCGCGCGCCGACGCCATCCCGTAGTTCTCCTTGTACCGGCGTCCGTCCGCGGCGGTGTGCACGTCGCCGGGGGACTCGTAGGTCCCCGCGAACCAGGAGCCGATCATGACGTTGGAGGCGCCCGCGGCGAGGGCCAGGGCGACGTCCCGCGGATGCCGTACCCCGCCGTCGGCCCAGACGTGGCGGCCCAGGCGCCGGGCCTGCGCTGCGCATTCGAGCACGGCGGAGAACTGCGGGCGCCCGACCCCGGTCATCATCCGGGTGGTGCACATCGCGCCGGGACCCACCCCGACCTTGACGATGTCGGCGCCGGCCTCGACGAGGTCGCGGACCCCCTCCGCGGTGACCACGTTCCCGGCGACGACCGGGACGGAGGGCCGGACGGCCCGTACGGCGCGGAGCGCTTCGCGCATCTTCTCCTGGTGGCCGTGGGCGGTGTCGACGACAAGCAGGTCGGCACCCGCCTCCAGCAGCTCCCCGGCCTTGGCGGCGACGTCTCCGTTGACGCCCATGGCGGCCGCGATGCGCAGTTTGCCCGCCCCGTCCAGCGCGGGCCGGTAGAGGGTGGCCCGGAGCGCCCCGGTCCGGGTGAGGATGCCGGTCAGCCGGCCTTCGGAGTCCACCACGGGTGCGAGGCGGTGCCGTCCCTCGTTGAGCATGCCGAAGGCGGTCTGCGGGTCGATACCCGTCGGCAGTGTCAGCACATTTCCGGACATCACCTGAGAAAGCTGGGTGAATCTATCCACGCCCGCGCAGTCGGCCTCGGTGACCACCCCGATGGGGCGGTTCTCCCAGTCGACCACGATGACGGCGCCGTGCGACCGTTTCGGCAGGAGGTTGAGCGCCTCACCCACCGTCTCGTGCGCGGTGAGGGTGATAGCGGTGTCGTGGACGAGGTCGCGTTGCTTGACCCAGCCGACGACGTCGGCCACCACGTCGATGGGGATGTCCTGCGGCAGTACGGCGATGCCGCCGCGCCGGGCCACCGTCTCGGCCATGCGCCGTCCGGCCACCGCGGTCATGTTGGCGACCACGAGGGGGACGGTGGTACCGCTGCCGTCACGGGTCGACAGGTCCACCGAGAGTCTGGAGCCCACCGACGACCGGGAGGGGACCATGAAGACGTCGCTGTAGGTCAGGTCGTGAACCGGGGTGATGTCGTTGAGGAAGCGCACACTTATCGAGCCTAGAAGGTCTATCGTCAAGACTGTGCCATGCCCGGTGTCCGGTGCGTTTCCAGCGGACAAATGTGTCAAACTCCTGAAATGGCTAACGGCGTAGGTCATCAGGTTGCGGGGCGCTATCGCCTGATTCGGGAACTCGGCCGGGGTGGCATGGGGGTCGTCTGGGAGGCGCACGACACCCTGCTCGACCGTCCGGTCGCCGTCAAGGAGGTGCTCCTTCCCCCGGGGATGCCGCCCGCGGAACAGGCGCGCCTGTTCGAGCGGACCTCCCGGGAGGCGCGTACGGCGGCGCGGCTCAACCACCGGGCGATCGTCGCGGTCTACGACGTGGCCCAGGAGGACGGCCGTCCCTGGATCGTCATGGAGCTCCTTGAGGCCAAGACCCTCGAAAGCCTGATGCCGTTGCCGCCCCGGCGGATCGCCGAGATAGGCAGGCAGGTCCTCGCGGCGCTCACCGTCGCGCACCAGGCCGGGGTGCTGCACCGGGACGTCAAGCCCAGCAACATCCTCATCGGCCGGGACGGCCGCGTCGTGCTCAGCGACTTCGGCATCGCCGTCGTCCAGGGGGACACCTCGCTCACCCAGACCGGGATGGTTACCGGGTCGCCGGGCTTCCTCGCCCCCGAGCGGGCCCGCGGCGCCGACGCGGGGCCCGAATCCGACCTCTGGTCGCTTGGCGCGACCCTGTACGCCGCCTCCGTCGGCCGCTCGCCGTTCGAGCGGAGCGACGCCATCTCCACGCTCAGCGCGCTGCTCACCGAGGAGGCGGACATCGCGCGGGCGGCGCCCGAGCTGCGTGCCGTACTCGCCGGGATGCTGCGGCGGGAGCCGGGACACCGCATCCCCGCCGCGGAGGCGGACCGCATGCTGGCCGCGATCGAGAGCGGCGCCCGCCCCGCACCGCCGCCGCCCGCCCCCGCGCGGCCTTCCCCCGCGCGGCCCGCCGGTCCGATGCCCTCGACCGGTCAGGCGTACGGCGGTCCGCCTCCTCCGCCCCCGCGCCCGGGTACCCCGTACCCGGGCACCCCGTACCCACCGGCCGCGCCGCATCGGACGGGGCCCCAGGTGGCGCCGCCCCCCGGATCGCCGTGGGGCGCCACACCGGGCTCCGGGATACGGCAGCCGATGCACCCGGTAGCCGGGCACACCGGGTCGCACCACCCGCAGGGCCCGTCCACGGCGACGTCGGGCATGTCCGGTTACGACCGTCACCCTCCGGCGCGACGGCGTGGGCGGAAGCGGACGCCGTTTGTCGTGGCTCTCGCGGTGGCCTTCGTTATCCTGGTCCCGATCATCGTGGTGCTGATGCAGAACTGGGCCGACCCCGATTCGACGGGCTTCGACAAGGCCGGTTCGGTCCCGGCCGCGAACGGGGAGTCGAAACCTCGCACCAAGGCCCCCACCAAGTCCCCCGGACCCAAGGCCACCAAACCCACGACCGAAGAACCGCCGGTGCGGAGCGGCGGCTCGGGCACGCTCAAGCCGTACACCGAAAGGAAGCTGGGCTGGTCGATCGACCGGCCCGCCGACGCCAAGGTGAGCGGTGAAGCCGAGGCCCGGCGGTTCATCGAACCGGGCTACGGGGCCGGGCTGCTCTACATCCAGACACAGGAGCTCTACCCCGGGGACAGCCCCCAGTCGGTGCTCGAAGAGCAGGAGAGCGGTATCCAGGCCAACTCGGAAGGTGGGGCCACAATCACCGATTCGGGGATCAAGACCGTGGACTCCCCGCACGGCGAGGCCGCGGATTGGGAGGTCATCTATGGCAACGCCGAGAGCCGGGTCCATGAGATACGGCGTGCCATCGTCACCGACCAGACCGTCTACGTGATCACCTGGTCGATCTCCGAGGATCAATGGAAATCCCGGGTCAAGGATGGCTACGCGATGCTGAACAGCTTCACCCCGGCTGGGCGGTGACGCTCAGGTCAGGACGCCGATCCGCCTCAGGTGGGCGGACTCCTCGGTGGAGATGCCCCAGTCGGTGAGGTCGTCCAGCCGCCGGGCGGCCGCGGGCGCCGGGATGTGGCCGGTCAGGCGGGGCGCGGGAGCCGGCTGGAGCACGCCGCCGACCTCGATGTGGGCGCGCCGCGCCGCGTTGTGCGGATGGCCCGGCGCCTCCGCGATCTCCAGGACCGGGAAGACGCAGGCGTCCGAGCCCTCGAACACTTTCTCCCATTCGGCGCGGGTTCTGCCGAGGAAGGCCTGTTCGAGACGGCGGCGGAGTTCGGGCCACCGGCCGCGGTCGGTGCGGTCGGGCAGATCGGTCAGACCCATCCGCTCGCACATTCGATCCCAGAACGCCGGCTCCAGCGGGGCGACCGCCACGTATCCGCCGTCCGCGGTCCGATAGGTGTCGTACATCGGGGCGCCCGAGTCAAGGAGGTTCGTGCCGCGCGGCCCCCAGGTGCCGGAGAGCACCGCGGGGAAGAACAGGCCGAACAGGAGGGCCGAGCCGTCCGTCATCGCGGCGTCGACCACCTGGCCCCGCCCGGTGCCGGCCCGTTCGACCAGGGCGAGGAGCACCCCGTAGGCGAGCAGCAGCCCGCCGCCCGCGAAGTCGGCGAGGAGGTTGACAGGCGGGGTCGGCCGTTCGCCGGCCCGGCCCAGCTGGGAGAGGACACCGGAGATCGCGAGGTAGTCGAGGTCGTGCCCGGCGGCCGGGGCGAGCGGCCCGTCCTGCCCCCATCCGGTGAGGCGGCCGTAGACCAGCCGTTCGTTGACCGCGTGCATGTCCGCCGGGCCGATGCCGAGGCGTTCGGCGACCCCCGGGCGGTACACCTCGATGAGTACGTCGACGTTCTCCGCCAGCCGTTTGAGGGCGGCGACGCCTTCAGGGCGCTTCAGGTCCAGGCCGATGGTCTGTTTGCCGCGGTCCAGGACGTCGTCGCCGGCCCGCCGGGCGTCGGCGGTCTGGGACAGGCTCGTCGTGGAGAGGGTCTCGGCGGGGACGCTGACACGCTCGATGCGCAGCACCTCGGCGCCGTGGTCGGCGAGCATCATGCCGGCGAACGGCCCCGGGGCGAGCCCGGCCAGCTCCAGGACGCGGATCCCGGCGAGTGGTCCGTTCGCCGCGGGGTGTCCGCCGGAGTCCGCGGGTCCCGTGCCGAAGTGGGGTGCCGTCATATCGGTTCAGACCTCCGATTCGATCAAACCTCGAAGCGGGACGATATTCCATCCGCCTCGCCGACGGCCGGGTGTTCCATGACACCGGGATGTGGTCAAAGGTGAGGATCGGTGGTAAAAGAGCTGGACGCCGCTTTTCTGGGCTCGGTCCCCATCCACGCCGAACGGGAGTGCCGCAGGTGGTGAACTCAGAGGACGCCCGCCTGCGGCTGAGTCTCTTCGCCCGGGTCTGGATCGTCTTCCTGCTGGTCAGTCACGCGCTGGGCGTCTACCGGAACGTCACGGTCATCGACGACCTGGTGAGCCACGACGATCCCCGGTGGGAGCAGGGCTTCCACTGGGCCCTTCCCACCCTTGTGGGCCTCTCCCTCGTCGCGGTCGCCGGTCTGCTGGCCCTGCTGTTCGGTCGCCGCTGGGGATGGTATCCGGTCGGCCTCTCCGCGCTCGCGACGCTGGCCGTCAACGTCTCCCTCGGCGTCTCGGTTCCGCTCGCGCTCCTCGGGCTCGGCGGTGTGGTGGTGCTCTGGTTCGCGGTCGGCGGCCGTGGCCGTGGCCGTACGGAATGAACCGGTACGGCCGGTGGTGGGAGGGGTGCTCGAATTGCGCCATATGGCCGTACGGCATGATTTATTCGCACAAATTCAAGTCGGGGGACACGCCCGCTTGCCCACATGCTGGACATGTCCGCGGTTTTCTCGGGATTCGCGGGCGCCTTCTGGCCGATGTCGGTGGTGCGAGATAGCGTGCTCCAGAGAGATCCATATGAGCCAGAGGGTGGTGTCATGCCTGATAAATCGTCCGCGATAACCGCCCAGATGTCTGCGCACGCACAGGCGGTGGCGCAAATCAAGGAGTCGTACGCCGCGCTGCCAGGGGGGGCGGTGCCGCGGCTGGCCAAGCCGACGACCAACCTGTTCCGCTTCCGCGCGCCGAGCAGGTCCGCGCGGTTGTCGGCGAAGGACCTCGATCAGGTGATCGCGGTCGACCCGGAGAACCTCACCGCCGAGGTGCAGGGCATGACCACGTACGAGCGCCTGGTGGACGCCACGCTGCCGTACGGCCTGATGCCCTACGTGGTTCCGCAGCTGAAGACGATCACCTTGGGCGGGGCGGTGACCGGGCTCGGCATCGAGTCCACGAGTTTCCGCAACGGGCTGCCGCACGAGTCCGTGGAGGAGCTGGAGATCCTCACCGGCGACGGCCGGATCCTGGTCGCCCGGGACGACAACGAGCACCGGGAGCTGTTCCGGGCGTTCCCCAACTCCTACGGGACGCTCGGGTACGCGCTGCGGATCCGGATCAAGCTGGAGCGGGTGAAGCCCTACGTCCGGCTGACCCATGTGCGGTTCACCGACGCCGACAAGTGCATGCTCGCCATGGCGGAGATCTGCGAGACCGGGGAGTACGAGGGGGAGCGCGCCGACTTCGTGGACGGGACCTTCTTCGGGCCCGACGAGCTGTACATCACGCTGGGGCAGTACTCCGACCGGGCGCCGTACCTGTCGGACTACACGGGGATGCGGATCTACTACAAGTCGATCCGCGGCCGGCAGCGCGACTGGCTGACGATCCGCGACTACCTCTGGCGATGGGACACCGACTGGTTCTGGTGCTCGCGCGCCTTCGGGGCGCAGCAGCCCCTGGTCCGCTCCATCTGGCCGCGCCGTCTGCTCAGGTCGGACGTCTACCGCAAGATCGTCGGCCTCGACCGGCGTTTCGGGGTCATCGCCCGGATCGATCGCTGGCGGGACAACCCCATCCAGGAATCGGTCATCCAGGACGTCGAGGTGCCGGTCGAGCGGGGTGCCGACTTCCTGGACTTCTTCCACGGCTCGATCGGGATGACCCCGGTGTGGATGTGCCCGCTCCGGACGTCCGGCGATTGGCCGCTGTACCCGTTGGGGAGGAGACGCCTGTATGTGAACTTCGGGTTCTGGGGCACGGTGCCGTTGCCTCGAGGCCAGTACGACGGCTACCACAACAGACTCATCGAAAAAGCTGTGACCAAGCTTCATGGGCATAAATCGCTCTACTCCACCTCTTATTACGAGAAGGAAGATTTCTGGCGGCTCTACAACGGGGACGCGTACTGGCCCGTCAAGCGCTCGTACGACCCGCACGGGCGGCTACTCGATCTTTATGAGAAGTGCGTAAGAGGACGGTGATCGCATGAAGGGGAGAGGCTGTTCGCGAGCCTGTCGGCGCGCGGACCGGCGGAAAGGGGCGGCGGTATGAGACTCAAACTCGCGGAGATCTTCGAACGCATCGTCGGGCCGGAGGCCGCGGTGGAGTTCGTCGCCTACGACGGCAGCAGCGCCGGGCCTTCGGGGGCCGAGATCCAGGTCGACGTTCGCACCCCGGTCGCCGTCGCCTACCTCGCCCAGGCTCCCGGAGAGCTGGGGCTGGCGCGTGCCTACGTCGCCGGCCACCTGGACGTGCGCGGAGACATGTACGAGGCGCTCTCCCGGATGTCCAACATCACGCTGGAGGACATGCCGGTCAAGGAGCGGCTGGCCACGGTGATCTCCCTGGGCACCAAGCCGTGGGCCAAGCGGATTCCCCCGCCGCCGCAGGAGGTACGGCGGAGCGCCCTGGCCCGCCTCGGTTCGCAGCACGCCAAGCAGCGGGACGCCGAGGCGATCCACCACCACTACGACGTGTCGAACCGGTTCTACGAGTGGGTGCTCGGTCCCTCCATGGCCTACACCTGCGCGGTGTACCCCGAGGCGGACTCCACCCTTGAGGAGGCGCAGTTCGCCAAGTTCGACCTGGTGGCCAGGAAGCTGGACCTTAAGCCGGGGATGCGGCTGCTCGACGTGGGCTGCGGCTGGGGCGGCATGGTCATGCACGCGGCCCGCGAGTACGGGGTGAAGGCGCTCGGCGTGACGCTCTCCCGGCAGCAGGCGGAGTGGGCGCAGAAGGCCGTCGCCGAGGCCGGGCTGTCCGACCTCTGCGAGGTCAGGCACCTGGACTACCGGGACGTCGTCGAGGGGGGATTCGACGCGGTCAGCTCGATCGGGTTGACCGAGCACATCGGCAAGGCCGAGCTCCCGGGGTACTTCCGCTTCCTCTACGGCAAGCTCAAGCCGGGCGGGCGGCTGCTCAACCACTGCATCACCCGGCCGACCGGGATCGAGCCGACCATCCGCAAGGGCGGCTTCATCAACCGCTACGTCTTCCCCGACGGGGAGCTTGAGTCGGTCGGTTACCTCATCCGCCAGATGGAGGACATCGGTTTCGAGATCCGCCACGAGGAGAACCTGCGGGAGCACTACGCCAAGACGCTGAAGGCGTGGTGCGACAACCTCGACGCCCACTGGGACGAGGCGGTGGCGGAGGTCGGCAGGGGCACCGCGCGGGTCTGGCGGCTCTACATGGCGGGCTCCCGCCTCGGATTCGACCGCAACAAGATCCAGCTCCACCAGGTGCTGTCGGTCAAGGTCCCGGGGAGCGGGGAGGCCGGCGTTCCACTCCGGCCGTCGCTCTCCTGGCCGTGATCGTCTAGACGCGCCGGTCGCGCGCTCATCGGCACGGCCCCCGTACCGATGAGCGCGCGCGGGTCAGCGGAGCTCGCGCTTGAGGATCTTGCCGCTCGCCGTCATCGGCAGCTCGTCCCGGAACTCCACGATCCGGGGGTACTTGTACGACGCCATGGTCTCCTTGGACCAGGCGATCAGCTCGTCCGCGGTCAGCTCCACACCGGGTTCGCGGATGACGAACGCCTTGACCTCCTCGCCGTGGCTCTCGTGCGGCACCCCGAGGACCGCGGCGAGCGAGACGGCCGGATGGGTCATCAGGACCTCCTCGACCTCCCGCGGGTAGATGTTGAACCCACCCCGGATGATCATGTCCTTCGCCCGGTCGTAGATGAAGTAGTAGCCGTCCTCGTCGCGCAGGGCGATGTCCCCGGTGCGGAACCACCCGTCCCGCATGACCTCCGCCGTCTCCTCCGGGCGGTTGAAGTAGCCCTTCATCACGTTGTGCCCGCGAATGGCGATCTCGCCGCGGCCCGTACCCTCGATCCTGCGCCACTCGTCGTCGATCAGGCACATCTCCACACCCCACACGGGCAGTCCGATCGAACCCTGCTTGGTGGGCCGGTCCGGGCGGTTGAAGGAGGTGACCGGGCTCGTCTCGGAGAGGCCGTACCCTTCCAGGATGCCGACTCCGAAGGTCTTCTTGAAGTCGGTGAGGATCTCCATCGGCAACGGCGCGGCACCGGAGACGGCCACCCGCAGGGAGGCGGGGGCCGAGGCGCGGCCCGCGCGGACCTCGTTGAGCATGGCCCAGTACATCGTCGGAACCGCGGCGATCAGGGTGGCTTGCTCCCGTTCCATCAGCGCGAGGGTGTCCGCGGCGTCGAAGCGCGGCACCAGCACGACGGTCGCGCGGCGGCGCATGCCCAGGTTCATGATGCAGGTCTGGCCGAAGGAGTGGAAGACGGGGAGCACCGCCATCAGCACGTCGTGTGCCGTCCGCTCGAACATCTCGTCGGCGACCATGGCGTTCATCACCATGTTCTGGTGGCTCAGCTCGGCGCCCTTGGGCTGTCCGGTGGTCCCGCTGGTGTAGAGGATGACCGCAGTGTCGTCGGGCGCCGCCTGGACGGTCTCGAAGGAGCCGGGCATGCCGCCGAGGGCCGCCCAGAAGCTCTCGCCGTACTCGGACTCGACGGCGAGGGGGGTCGCCGGCAGCACGAAGAAATGGTCGGTGACCGAGGAGTCCTTGAATCCGGTCAAGCCGCGCTCACCCATGCGGAGCTGCGGTGTGCCCTCGAAGCAGAAGTACGCCTTCGCGCCCGAGTCCTCAAGGTGGTAGGTGATCTCGCGTCCCTGCAGCAGGACGTTCAACGGGACGACGACGGCGCCCGCTTTGAGGATGCCGTAGTAGACGAAAGGGAAGTACGGGATGTTCGGACAGGATATGGCGACCTTGTCGCCTGGTCCGATCCCCCGGGAGACCAGGAGGTTCGCGACCTGGTTCGCGACCGTGTCCACCATGGAGTACGGGATGCGGAGGTCGCCGTAGACGAAGGCGTCGCGGTCAGGCGCCTCCCTGGCACTGTCCTCCAGGAGGATCGACAAATTGAGCACTAGATCTCCTCTCGAGGGGAAATACGCGGCTAACATTACCGGTGAGTAAGTAATTCGGATAGCCCAGGGAATAAGGGGTTCCAGCCGGTATTCGCCTGCCATGATGGAGGGACGGGGGCCTCCCGGAAGGGAGAGGAGGCCACTCCGCGCCGCGGTCCGCGTGCTCGGTCCTCGGGGCGTCTTCTTCGCCGTGAAACCGGAAAGGATTTTCGATGACGGCTGGGGCCATCGAGAAGGTGAGCGACTTCGACCTCTCCGACTGGGAATTCTGGGCACGTCCGATGCCCGAGCGGGAACGGGCATTCGAACTGCTTCGCGCCGAGCCGGGGCCGGTCTTCTTCGCGGAGCCCGTCGTCCCCTACGCGGAGCGCGGTCCGGGCTTCTACGCGCTGGCCTCCTACGCCGACATCGTCGAGGTGAGCCGCACCCCGGAGGTGTTCTCCTCGGCGGCCGGCGGGTCGACCAACATCGCCGACATGCCCCCCGAGTTCGCCGAGTACTTCGGCTCAATGATCAACATGGACGACCCGCGGCACGCCCGTCTCCGCAGAATCGTCTCGCGGGCGTTCACCCCGCGGATGATTCGGAAATTAGAGCGGGATGTCGAATTGGCGGCGTCGAGAATCGTCGACGAACTCCTTCTCACCGGGCCCGGCTGCGACTTCGTCCATGAGGTGGCGTCGAGGTTGCCCTTGAAGATCATATGCGACATGATGGGCATTCCGGAGAGTGAATATCGGTTTGTCCTCGACCGGACGAATATCATTCTGGGCGGTCTCGATCCCGAGTACCTGCCTCCGGATAATCTGGTCGAGACTCTGCTCACCGCGGCCGCGGAACTCCAGGGACTCGTCCAGGACCTCGCGGTCAGGCGATCCGGGAAGCCCGGCGACGACCTGCTCACCGCCCTGGTCGACGCGAACATCGACGGGGAGCGGCTCACCCTGGCCGAACTCGGGTCGTTCTTCATCCTGCTGGTCGTGGCCGGGAACGAGACGACCAGGAACGCCATCTCCCAGGGGCTCCTCCTGCTCACCCTCAACCCGGACCAGCGGGAGCTGTGGCTGTCCGACGTGGACGGGTACACGCCCGGCGCGATCGAGGAGATCGTCCGCCTGGCCTCACCCGTGAACTTCATGCGCAGGAAGGCGACCCGGGACCACGAGGTGAACGGGCATCTCTATCGGGAGGGCGACAAGGTCGCGCTCTTCTACTGGTCCGCCAACCGCGACACCCGGGTCTTCGCGGAGCCGTACCGATTCGACATCACCCGCTCCCCGAACCCGCACCTGGGGTTCGGCGGTCCCGGACCCCACTTCTGCCTCGGCGCCCACCTCGCCCGGCGGGAGGTCGCCGTGATGTTCCGGGAGCTGCTCCGGCGGACGCCCGCGATCGCCGCGGGTGAGCCGGAGCGGCTGCTCTCCAACTTCATCAACGGGATCAAGCACCTGCCGTGCGAGTTCTGAGCGCGGTCGGCTACGAGATCACTTTGAGGGACTTGAGCACGGTGTGGATGTCGGGCAGGATCCTCTTCTTGTTGTCCGGGATGGAGATGTAGAGGATCGAGGGCGTCTTGGCCCCGGTGTCGATCGCCGCCACCAGCATCGTCATGGAGGACTCACCGAGCGTGGACGCCTTCACGTTGTAAACGATCAAGCCGCCGGGGTGGCCGTCCACGGTGAGCCGCTGGGTCGCCACCCGGGTCGCGACCGCCTCCTTGGAGCTGAACTTGAGCTTCAGCCGGTACGCGGCCGCGTTGATGACGGGGACGAAGTCGTCCGGCCCCGCGTACTTGCCGGCGAGGCTGGGGTCGAGCGTGCCCGACATGACGTGCGCGTACACCGGCTGGCCGAGATGGTCGGTGCCGGCGGGGATGTACTGGCGCGCCGTGAAGCCGAACTCGCGCCGGACCGTGGTCCGCTGGTCTCGCTGCCAGGGCGTGCCGAGCGCGGCGTAGCCGAGGCGCGATTGGGCGTCGGCGACGCGTCCCACCACCGGCGAGGGACGGCCGGGGTAGCGGGGGAGCCGTTCCGACGACGGCTGCGTCGGTGTGGGCTTGGGGGTCGCCGAGGCTTTGGCCCCGGCGTTGTTCACCGGGATCCGGGCGGCACCGGTCCCGCCGGAGTCCTCGAACGGCTCGTAGATGATGACGATCGCCGCGACGAGGGCCAGCGCGGTCGACCCGACCAGCGCCCACGGCCAGACCCGGCGCCGGTGCTCGGGGCCGGCGTCGTCGTCGGCGCCGTCGAAGTCGTCTTCGAAGACCCGCTTGTAGAGCTCGTGCTGCCGCTGGGCCGGCGGGGTCTTGGGTCCGCTGATCTGTGCCGCGGTGACGAACGGGCGGTCCGCTTCCTCATGGTGTGCGGGACCTGTGCCGAGCCCCCCGGTGCGATCCTGGGCCATGGATGTCGTGCCTTCCGCGATCTCGCCGGTGTTGGCGGTGGTGGGCATGATCTCATGACTGGGCGCTGAACCGGGGGCGACGCCCGGGGCGCGAGTGTCGCGTGGCGCCGCCGGGACCGTCCCGTACCCGTGCCCGGGGGATGCGACCTGCTCCCGCATCGGGCCGTCCAGCGGTCCGGGGCCCGCCGGGTCGGGATACGCGGGGCGGGCCTGCCCCGCGGCGGCGTGCCCGGGGTCCTCGTACCGGGCGCCGCCGTACGGAGCCTGGCCGAGTGGGTCGGGGTACGGGGACCCCGCGTGCCCGGAGGAGTACGGGGAGACCGGCTCGGGGTGGTTCCGCTCGGCCTGCCGCGGGGAGTCGGCGGAGATCCGGGTGAGGAAGGCGGTCTGTTCCCCCTCCTCCGGGTCGGTCTCCTCGGCGGGCGGGACCATGTCCGTCGTGGCTGGCCGGGAGGCCTCCCAGGGAGGAGTGCGTTCCTCCTGGGGCACCGGGGTCTTGGGCTGGAACCAGGAGTCGCTGGACCACGGGCTCTCGGCCGTACCGGCCCCCAAGCCGTAGGGCTGCCTGCCCACCTGGCGGGGCGGTTGTCCGGCATCCGTCACGTCGTTCGGCTCTACTGGGGTCACGGCTGAAAAGAGTAGACTATCTATGACATTTGGATCATAGAAGCCTAAAGGGCGACATGTACCCGTTATCTCGACAGGGTCACCATGCATCCCCGGTATCCCGGAGACGATACCGGTTCGCCGGATTCCCCGGGAGGGCTTTCCCACCGATCGGACCCGCCCCGCTTCGCCGCAAGGGCCATGCCGACGACTTGCCGACTGCGCTACCCTTGGGGTATGCGAGCCGTCCGGCAGCTTCTTAGCGGGCCGCGTCGACCACGTCTTTGAGCCGGCCGCCCGGGTTCGGACCCGGGACCGGATCAGACCGTAGATGCGGCTACCCCTCGTGTGAGACGAGGGGTTTCTTTTTGGAAGCGGTCAGCTGAACGGACGAGGTGGCAGGCGAAGTGGGACACCACAATCGGATAGAGGGAAACACAGTGAGTGAGCCTGGCGAGGGGACCGACAAGCGCGACGAGGCGCGTTCGCGAGCCGGAGGCGAGCCGACCGGCGAGCACTACGACCCTGTCGCCCTCCAGGAGAAATGGCGGCGGCGCTGGGAGGAGTCGGAGCCCTACCGCGCCGGCGAGGACCCCGACGACACCCGTGAGCGGCGGTACATGCTCGACATGTTCCCCTACCCCTCGGGTGACCTGCACATGGGGCACGGCGAGGTCTTCGCGATCGGCGACGTCATCGCCCGATACTGGTTCCAGCGGGGCTTCAACGTGCTCCACCCGATCGGCTGGGACTCCTTCGGCCTGCCCGCCGAGAACGCGGCGATCAAGCAGGGGGAGCACCCGGCCACCTGGACCTACGCCAACATCGAGACCCAGGCCGGCTCGTTCAAGCGATACGGGATCTCCTTCGACTGGTCCCGGCGGCTGCACACCAGCGACCCCGAGTACTACCGGTGGAACCAGTGGCTTTTCCTGCGCTTCTTCGAGCGCGGCCTGGCCTACCGCAAGGGCGGACTGGTCAACTGGTGCCCGAACGACCAGACCGTGCTCGCCAACGAGCAGGTCGTGGCGGGCCGGTGCGAGCGGTGCGGGGCGGAGGTCGTCCGGCGCGAGCTGACCCAGTGGTATTTCAAGATCACTGACTATGCGGACCGGCTCGTGGACGACATGGCCCAGCTGGAGGGCTCCTGGCCCGACCGCCTGCTGACCATGCAGCGGAACTGGATCGGCCGCTCGCACGGCGCCGACGTCGCCTTCGAGATCGAAGGCCGGGCCGAGCCGGTCACCGTCTACACCACCCGTCCGGACACGCTGTTCGGCGCGACCTTCTTCGTGGTCGCCGTCGACGCCAAGCTCGCCGACGAGATCGTGACCGATGAGGCGCGCGAGGCGTTCGAGACCTACCGGGCCGAGGCCGCCAAACTCTCCGACATCGAGCGGCTCTCGCTGGAGAAGGAGAAGACCGGCGTCTTCCTGGGCCGGTACGCGGTGAACCCGGTCAACGGCGAGCGGATCCCGATCTGGGCGGCCGACTACGTCCTGTCCGACTACGGCCACGGCGCGATCATGGCGGTCCCCGCGCACGACCAGCGCGACCTGGACTTCGCACTCCGGTTCGGCCTGCCCGTCCGGGTCGTCCTGGAGACCGGCCTGGAGGATCCCGCCGAGACCGGTGTCGCCACGCCGGGCGAGGGCCGGCTGATCAACTCCGGTCCCCTGGACGGCCTGACCAAGGCGGAGGCGATCGACCGGATCATCGGGATCCTCGGCGAGCGCGGGCTGGGCAAGGCGACCGTCAACTACCGGCTGCGCGACTGGCTGCTGTCCCGGCAGCGCTTCTGGGGCACCCCGATCCCGATCATCCACTGCGCGGACTGCGGCGAGGTGCCGGTCCCCGACGAGCAGCTCCCCGTGGTCCTGCCGGACCTGCGCGGCGAGGCGCTGGCGCCCAAGGGGATCTCACCGCTGGCCTCCGCGACCGACTGGGTGACCGTGGAGTGCCCCAAGTGCGGTGGTACGGCGGCGCGGGACACCGACACGATGGACACCTTCGTCGACTCGTCCTGGTACTACCTGCGCTACTGCTCGCCCGGGTACACCGACGGGCCGTTCGACGTCGAGCGGGTCCGCCGCTGGGGCCCGATCGACCAGTACGTCGGCGGCATCGAGCACGCGGTGCTCCACCTGCTCTACAGCCGATTCGTCACCAAGGTCCTCCACGACATGGGGATGCTGGACTTCACCGAGCCCTTCATGCGGATGCTCAACCAGGGACAGGTGATCAACCAGGGCCGGGCGATGTCCAAGTCGCTCGGGAACGGCGTCGACCTGGGCAAGCAGATCGACGCGTTCGGGGTCGACGCGGTCCGCTTCACCATGATCTTCGCGGGCCCGCCCGAGGACGACATCGACTGGGCCGACGTCTCGCCCGCCGCCTCGCAGAAGTTCCTCGCCAGGGCCTTCCGGGTCATGGCGGAGGCGGGGAAGGCGAGTGGCCCGGACGTCTCGTTCGCCGACGGCGACCGGGAACTGCGCAAGGTCACCCACCGCACGATCGACGCGGTCACCCGGCTGATCGACTCCTACCGCTTCAACGTCGCCATGGCCCGGGCCATGGAGCTGACCTCGGCCACCCGTAAGGCGATCGACGCGTCGCCCGGCGGTGCGGCGGACCCCGCGGTGCGCGAGGCCGCCGAGACCCTGGCGATCGTTTTGTCGCTGGTCGCGCCGTACGTGGCCGAGGAAGGCTGGGAGCGGCTGGGCCGGCCGGGTTCGGTCGCCACGGCCGGTTGGCCGGTCGCCGACCCCGAACTGCTCGTCGTGGACGAGGTGACCTGCGTCGTCCAGGTCGCGGGCAAGGTCAGGGAGCGGCTGTCGGTCTCGCCCGACGTCTCGGAAGCCGAGCTGGAGACGCTCGCCCTGGCCTCGGCCAAGGTCCAGGGCTACCTCGGCGACAAGCCTCCCCGCAAGGTCATCGTCCGGGCACCCAAGCTCGTCAACATCGTTCCCGGCTGATCGGATTCCGGTACGGCCGAGGGCGCCTTTCCGGCCGTGGGCGGGACCGGGGTTTCCCGGCCTTGCCCACGACGCGGAGGCCCCTCGGTGTTCGAGACTCCGGTACGGCCGACGGCGGTGTCCACCGGGCCGGGTGCCGGTCCGGTCCGGGTCTTGCGGCCTTCAGGACCGGATACGGCCGACGGCGGCGTCCATCCGGGTGAGGATCTCGGCCAGCACCGGTGTCGGGGTGGCGAAGTTCAGCCTGACGTAGCCCGCACCACTGGGGCCGAACGTCGGCCCGGAGATCAGAAGCACCCCGGCCTCGCGGAGGAAGAACTCCGCGGGGTCGGCGAGGCCGAGGGCGGAGCAGTCGAGCCAGGCGAGATAGGTGGCCTCGGGGAGACGGTAGCCGATGCCCTCCGGGAGCCGATCGGCGACGAGCCGCCGGTTCTCCTCCAGGGTGGCCAGGGTCCGCTCCAGCCAGGCGTCGCCTTCCCGCCAGGCGGCGAGGGTGGCCGTCACGCCGAGGACGTTCACCTCGCCGTAGATGTGCCGCGGCTCGGCGGCCAGCGCCGCCCAGGCGCCGTCCGCGCCGAAGTGGACCGCGCAGCAGCGGACACCGGCCAGGTTGAAGGCTTTGGTGGCGGAGGTCAGGGTGATCGTCCGCGTCGGGGCGAGCGAGCCGAACGGGATGTGCTTGCCGGGGGCGTAGACCAGGTCGGCGTGGATCTCGTCGGAGAGCACCAGCAGGTCGAGTTCTTCGGCGAGCGCGGCGAGGCTCTCCAGTTCGTGGGAGCGGAACACCCGGCCGGTGGGGTTGTGCGGGTTGACCAGGAGCAGGACCCGGCAGCCGGTCCGCACGAGCTCGGAGGTGAGCCGCACCAGGTCGAACTCCCAGCCGTTCTCGCCGGCCTGGAGCGGGATGGGCAGCGCCGGACGGTCCATGTCCGCGAGGGTGTCGAGGAACGGGTGGTAGGCGGGGGTGTGGATCGCGATGTGATCGCCGGGTTTGGTCATCAGGCGGAGGATGAGCTGAAGCGCCTGGTTGATGTCGCAGTACGCCCGTACGCGGGAGGGGTCGGGACTGAAACCGTACCGCTTGGCCATCCGCTCGGCGAAGGCCTCCCCGAGGGGGGCGCCGTCCTGTGCTTCGAGCCAGGCGGGATAGCCGAGGTCGGTGTCGATGCGGTGGACGAGGGCTTGACGTACGACCTCGGGAACGGGGAAGTCCATGTCGGCGACCCAGGCGGGGATCACCCCGGGTCCGGCCTGTGCCCATTTGATGCCGTCGCGGTTCGCGAACCCGGAAAGATCAAGATCGTTGGCAGTCACACCCCTATCGTAGATAGGTATGTCCGGGTTTGTAGTTGAGTGCCCCGCTGAAGGACAGGCCGAGTCGAGACTCGGCCGGTCTCAAATCCCGTTATCGATAACTTGTCCGGATTCGCATTAGACCTTCCGGAGTACCGCCACGACTCGGCCGAGAATGGTCGCCTCATCGCCGGGAATCGGCTCATAGGTGGGGTTGTGCGGCATAAGCCACACGTGTCCGTCGCGGCGTTTGAAGGTTTTGACGGTCGCCTCGCCTTCGATGAGGGCGGCGACGATGTCCCCGTTGTCGGCCACCGGCTGCTGGCGCACCACGACCCAGTCGCCGTCGGCGATCGCGGCACCGATCATCGAGTCGCCGGTCACCTGGAGCAGGAACAGGGTGCCTTCGCCGACCAGCTGCTTGGGCAGGGCGAAGACGTCCTCGATGGCCTCCTCGGCGAGGATGGGACCACCTGCGGCAATCCGGCCGACAAGCGGGACGTAGGCCGCGGTGGGGCGGCTCACCGGCTCCTCGTTGGAGTCGGGGTCGACCCAGAGCACCGGCTCACCCGGGAGTCTCACCTCGACCGCGCGGGGGCGGTGGGGATCCCGGCGCAGGTAGCCCTTGCGCTGCAATGCGGTGAGCTGGTGGGACACACTGGAGGTGCTGGTGAGCTGAACCGCTTCACCGATCTCTCGCATCGAGGGCGGGTAGCCGCGCTGCTGCACGGAGTCCCGGATCACCTCAAGGATCTTGCGTTGCCGGGGGGTGAGCCCGAGCGAATCCCTGCGCCGCAGGGCCAGGTCGCTCACAGCGCCGTCGCTCCTCTTGCCCGCCTCGCTCGCGGGCTCCACGCGTGGACGCCGGACACTCTGCTCACCGGCTTGCTCGCTCACTTGTTCACCTCCATATAGCAAAACTCCTTATTTCATGGGGCAACGCTATCGATAATCATCAATATTATCCAATGCCAGTTCGAAAGTGTTGCGCCCTCTCGGAATGGCGCGCGCCACCATCGTACGACAGTTCGATCGAAGTGGTGTTCGACTTCGAAGATCTTTTTAGGTCGCTTCACGCAGGTGTGCCGTGGGCGGAATCCATACCTCAGTATGGGGCTTCATTACACCGTGTAGTCGTCCCGGCGCGGTCCGGCGGCGGGTTCGTGAGGAAAATACTCGGTGCGGTGATGAGAATCGCCCAGCGGCGCGGGGTTTCGGTGTGGGGGAGGGGCCCGTTTCCCGGGGTCCGGCGGGCCTGTGGGAGGGTGGGCGCGGTCCTTCGGGGACGGCTCCGCGCGAGGTCTCCGCGCGACACGCCGAAGGGGTCGGCCCGCGCCTGTTCTGAGCAGGGCATTCGGCGACGGCACCATCATCAACTTGCGTACCGGCTGCACCGCTTCTAGGTTAGGACCACAACATCTAGTAGTTACATCAGTGTGATTCACCACCAGTTGTGTTCTTGTGGTGGTGGCATGGGAGGGAGGCGGCGTTCGTGCACTGTCCGTTCTGCCGTCATCCGGACAGCCGAGTGATAGACAGCCGGTCCACCGAGGACGGCGCCGCCATCCGACGACGCAGGGCGTGTCAGGAGTGCGGGCGCAGGTTCACGACCCAGGAGACCGTGCTGCTGATGGTGAGCAAGCGCAGTGGGGTGACGGAGCCCTTCTCGCGGGAGAAGGTCGTCGCCGGCGTCCGCAGGGCGTGTCAGGGACGGCCGGTGACAGAGGATTCCCTCGCCCAGCTCGGGCAGCGCGTCGAGGAGAGCATCCGGAGCACCGGATGCGCCGAGATCACCTCCCACGAGGTGGGGCTCGCGATTCTCGGGCCGCTCAGAGACCTGGACGAGGTGGCCTATCTGCGGTTCGCCTCCGTCTATCGGGGGTTTGAGACGCTGGCCGATTTCGAGGCGGAGATCGTGGCGCTTCGGGAAAGCAAGCCGGACGGGGAAACGCGGGCTTAACAGGTGCCCGGCTCGGCGTTCCAATAGAGGGGGGACGAGAGCGGGCGGTGGAGATTTCAATCCCTGGCGCCGGGGGCGACGGCGCGGCGACGAGGAGACGGGCTCAACCGAGCCCCAAGATGGGAAATGTCATGACCGAGACGGTGAGTGGATCAGTGACCCGCGGTGGCAAAGGGGTTCGAAAGGGCTTGAAGATGAAGCGGATCTTCACCAAGCCCGGGATTCATCCGTACGACGAGGTGCGCTGGGAACGCCGCGACGTCGTCATGACCAATTGGCGGGACGGCTCGATCAACTTTGAGCAGCGCGGAGTGGAGTTCCCCGACTTCTGGTCGGTGAACGCGGCGAACATCGTGACCACCAAGTACTTCCGCGGCGCGGTGGGCACCCCGGCGCGGGAGTGGAGCCTGAAGCAGCTGGTCGACCGGGTGGTCGGCGTCTACACCCGGACCGGTCGCGAGTACGGCTACTTCGCCACGGACGAGGACGCCGAGATCTTCGACCACGAGCTGAAGCACGCCTTGGTCCACCAGATCTTCAGCTTCAACTCGCCCGTGTGGTTCAACGTGGGCACCCTCTCGCCCCAGCAGGTGAGCGCCTGCTTCATTCTCGCCGTGGACGACACCATGGAGTCGATCCTGGAGTGGTACAAGGAAGAGGGTGTCATCTTCAAGGGCGGTTCGGGTTCCGGGGTGAACCTCTCCCGCATTCGCTCCAGCAAGGAGCTGCTCTCCAGCGGCGGTACGGCCAGCGGCCCGGTCTCCTTCATGCGCGGGGCGGACGCCTCCGCCGGAACGATCAAGTCCGGTGGCGCCACCCGGCGGGCCGCCAAGATGGTGGTGCTCGACGTGGACCACCCCGACATCGGCGAGTTCATCGACACCAAGGCCCGTGAAGAGGACAAGATCCGCGCGCTCCGGGACGCCGGGTTCGACATGGACCTCGGCGGCAAGGACATCGTGTCGGTGCAGTACCAGAACGCCAACAACTCGGTCCGGGTCTCCGACGAGTTCATGCGGGCGGTCGAGGAAGGCGGGAGCTTCGGCCTCCGCGCCAGGCTCACCGGCGAGGTCATCGAGGAGGTCGACGCCAAGTCGCTCTTCCGCCGGATGGCCAAGGCCGCCTGGGAGTGCGCCGACCCCGGACTCCAGTACGACGACACCATCAACACCTGGCACACCTGTCCCGAGACCGGTCGGATCACCGCGAGCAACCCCTGCTCGGAGTACCTCCACCTGGACAACTCCTCCTGCAACCTGGCGAGCATCAACCTGCTCAAGTTCCTGCGCGAGGACAACACCTTCGACGTCGGGAGCTTCGTCAAGCTCACCGAGCTGATCATCACGGCGATGGACGTCTCGATCACGTTCGCGGACTTCCCGACCGAGAAGATTCGGGACACCACCCGGGCCTACCGGCAGCTCGGCATCGGCTACGCCAACCTGGGCGCGCTGCTCATGGCGACGGGCCACGCCTACGACTCCGACGGCGGCCGGGCCGTGGCCGGGGCGATCACCTCGCTGATGACCGGAACCTCCTACCGGCGCAGCGCCGAGCTGGCCGCGATCGTCGGGCCGTACGACGGGTATCAGCGCAACGCCGACGCGCACCGCCGGGTCATGGGCATGCACGCCGACGCCAACGCCCGCCTGGCCACGGTCAACGAGATGGACCGGAAGATCCACGTCGAGGCCACCCGGCAGTGGGCGGAGTGCCTCAAGCTCGGCGACAAGCACGGCTACCGGAACGCGCAGGCCTCGCTGCTCGCCCCGACCGGCACCATCGGCCTGATGATGGACTGCGACACGACCGGCATCGAGCCGGACCTGGCGCTGGTCAAGTTCAAGAAGCTGGTCGGCGGCGGCTCCATGCAGATCGTCAACCAGACGATCCCGCGGGCGCTGCGCCAGCTCGGCTACCAGGACGAGCAGATCGAGGCGATCGTCGAGCACATCGCCGAGCACGGCCACGTGGTCGACGCGCCGGGGCTGCGGCAGGAGCACTACGAGGTGTTCGACTGCGCGATGGGCGACCGGGTGATCGCGCCGATGGGCCACGTCCGGATGATGGCGGCGACCCAGCCGTTCCTGTCCGGCGCGATCTCCAAGACCGTCAACCTGCCCGAGTCGGCCACCCTGGAGGACATCGAGGAGGTCTACCTGGAGGGCTGGCGCCTCGGGTTGAAGGCCCTCGCGGTCTACCGGGACAACTGCAAGGTCGGCCAGCCGCTGTCGGTCGCGAAGACCGAAAAGAGCGACAAGACCGACTCGGCGAAGGCCGCCGCCACCGAGGCCGCCAAGCCGCAGGCCGTACCGGCCGCGGACGTGGCGCGGCCGAAGCGGCGGCGGATGCCCAGCCAGCGGCCCAGCCTGACCACGCGGTTCTCGGTGGCGGGCGCCAAGGGCTACATGACCGCCTCGTCCTACCCCGACGACGGCGTCGGCGAGGTCTTCCTGAAGATGTCCAAGCAGGGCTCGACCCTGGCCGGCGTCATGGACGCGTTCTCCGTCGCCATCTCCATCGGCCTGCAGTACGGCGTGCCGCTGGAGACCTATGTCGAGAAGTTCGTGAACATGCGCTTCGACCCGGCGGGCATGACCGACGACCCGGACATCCGGATGGCGTCGTCGGTGATGGACTACATCTTCCGGCGTCTCGCGCTCGACTACCTCAGCTATGAGGAGCGGGCCGGCCTCGGCATCCTGTCCGCCGCCGAGCGCATGGCCGAGCTGCGCGGGGAGGACCCGGCGTCCCTGCACACCGAGGTGGTCGTGGACACCGAGGCGCTCGCCCAGTCCGCGCCGATCGAGGACCGTGCCCTGGCCGACGCCCCGGCTCCGCCCGCAGCCTCTTCCGACCCGGTGCTGGAGAGCCACAGTGGCCGTACGGCGGACGCGCCGCTCTGCATGACCTGCGGAACCAAGATGCGTCCGGCGGGCAGCTGTTACGTCTGCGAAGGCTGCGGCAGCACCAGCGGCTGCAGCTGACTCCCCGAAGTCATCCGGTTAACCGGAACTCGACGCTTCGGTTGAGGTCTCGGTGATGCTGGGTTGTAAGGAGGTTCGGTCTTTGGGCCGGACCTCCTTGCTATTGACGTAGGGGGTCCTCACGTCAACTTCCGGTTTGTCCGGGGGCTTCACGTCGGCCTCCGGAAAGGAGCGGGTGAGATCTGCGGCTTGCGTCGGCCGGGCGCCCACAGAGTATTGTATGAACAAAAAACCAGATTGTTCATATGGAGATGATATGCCGCCGGCGTTCTCCGAGGAAGAGCGGGCGCGGATCATCGAGCGGTTGCTCGACACCGCCACCCGCCTCTTCTCGACCCAGGGCCTGCGCAAGACGTCACTGGAAGAGCTGACGACCCCCGCAGGCATCGCCAAGTCCTCGATCTACGCCTTCTACGACTCCAAGGAGGACCTCTACTTCGAGGTCATGCTGCGGCAGTACGAGGGGGTGCGGCGGCGCGTGATCGACGAAGGGCTCAACCGCGGCACCGACACCCGCGACAGCCTGCGGCGCTTCCTGCGTGCCACGGTCGCCGAACTCGACACCAACCCGCTCTACCGGCGGCTGATGTCCCACCCGCAGGAGATGGCCGCAGTGGCCGCCAAGCTCACCCCCGAGCGGATGGCCGCCGCGGAGGACGGCCCGATGGCCGATCTGCTCCAGTTCCTCGACACCCGGCTGGAAGGCGATCCGCAGGTACTGCTCGGCGTGCTGCGCGCGGTCCTGCTGACCCCGCTGTACGCCGAACACCTGGACGCCGACATCTACCCGTCCGTGATGGACCGCCTGATCGATGCCGTCACGGAAGGGCTCACCTCATGCTGAACGACCTGCCGTACCTGTCGGCCGGTGAAGGACCACCCCTGGTCGTCCTGCTCTAAACCCCGCAAGCGGCCAACCCGAGAGGCTTGGCGCGCTGGTCCACGATGCGGCTGGTGCGACCGTTCACCGAGCATTTCACCGTCTACGTCGTCAACCGCCGACCTGGGCTGCCACCCGGCACGACGATGACCGACCTCGCCGCCGTCTACGCGCAGGCGATCAGAACCACCTTCGAGGCCCCGGTGAACATGCTGGCCATCTCCACCGGCGGATCCATCGCCCTTCAACTCGCCGCCGACCATCCCGGCCTGGTCGACCGCCTCGTCCTGGCCGGGACGGCCTGCGCCCTCGGCCCCATCGGCAGGCGAGCCCAGCGCGCCTACATCGAGCGCGCACGCCAAGGCAGGCGGCCGAGCCCCGCGCTGGCCGAGGTCGTCACGGAATCGACGATCGGCCGAAGGCTGCTCGAAGCCCTGCTGTGGCTGTCCGACAGCGGCCACGAAGACCACACCGACGCCGTCATCGCCCTCGACGCCGAGGACGGCTTCGACCTGCGTGGACGGCTGCATGACATCAAGGCGGCCACGCTGCTGATCCAGGGCGACAGGGACCTGGTCTACCCGCTGGAACTGGCCCGGCAGACGGTGGAAGGCATCCCGGACGCCCAGCTCGTCGTCTACCCGGGCCGAAGCCACAGCGGCACGTTCACCGACAAACGGTTCGCTTCGGACGCCCTGGCCTTCCTGACGGACAGTTGATCAACGCACGCGGTGCCCGAGTCCTCGGCGAGTCCGGCGAACGATCACTTACCGGCCGGGAAGTGATCTTGAAATTCGGCCTCGACCGCAGGCCACGCCCACGCGTGAACACCCCGACGGCATCAAAGCGCCACCGACAGGCTGTCCAGCGCACCAACGGCTCCGACGTGTCCGACAACTCGGCACACCCATGACTCCTGTCAGGTCCCAAGATCCCCGGCCACGGCGCAGCGGATGCGCTGTCCGGTGTCACGGGCCCAACGACACAGCCGCCGGTCGCGGCGCGGACCGATCGCCTGCCCGTGCTCACGACCTTGTGGCACGAACCGGCTTGACGTGTGTCGGCGAAGCGCCGGCATCCCGGTATCCGGCTGTAGCGGCGCCTCCGTCCGGTTGTCGCCGGTCCGTTCCCGCGTGACTCGCGGCTTCCGTGAGAAGCTGAGAGAAGTACAGTTATCAGAACTGTACTTCTCTCAGCTTCTGGAGGCCGTATGCGAAAGCCGGCGAGCATGTTCGACCGTGATCGTGAATGGTCGATGCTGGTGAAGTTCGCGGCGGACGAGCAGCCGGGTGCCACGCTCGGTGTCGTCTCGGGGCGCCGCCGCCAGGGCAAGAGCTTCCTGCTGGAGTCGCTCTGCCAGGAACTGGGCGGGTTCTACTTCTCCGCGCAGGAGGCGACCGACGCCGAGTCGCTCGCACTCATCGGGAAGGCGTTGACCCGCTACCTCGATCCGGCCATCCCTTTCACGCCGTCGGACTGGCCCATGGTGATCGATGCTCTGCTGAGGATCGGCCGGGATCGTCCGGTCCCCGTCGTGATCGATGAGTTCCCCTATCTCGTCCGTGCCAACCCCGCGCTGCCTTCGGCCATCCAGGGTGCCTATGCTCCACGCAGGCCCGAGCGCACGACCTCCCGAACCCGGCTGCTGCTGTGCGGTTCGGCCATGTCGTTCATGGGCGGACTGCTTTCGGGTAACGCGCCGTTGCGTGGACGGGCGTCGCTCGACCTGCCGGTGAACACCCTCGACTACCGGCTCGCCGCTCGGTTCTGGGAGTTGGCCGACCCGCGGCTCGCGCTGCTCGTTCACGCCGTCGTCGGCGGCACGCCCGCCTACCGCACCGAGATGATCCGTTACGACGCGCCCCGGAATCCGGACGACTTCGACGACTGGATCGTGCGGGCCGTGCTGTCCCCGGGCAGCCCGATGTTCCTGGAAGCGAGGTACCTGCTGGCGGAGGAGCCCGACCTGCGAGATGGTGCTATCTACCATTCGGTGCTCAGCGCCATCGCCGAGGGCAACAGCGGGCGCGGTGGGATCGCCGGCCATGTGGGCCGTAAGAGCAACGAGCTCTCTCATCCGCTGACGGTGCTTGAGGGCGCCGGGCTCATAGCCCGCGAGACCGACGCCTTCCGTGCCAACCGTACCGACTTCCGGATCAGCGAGCCGCTGCTCACTTTCTATCACGTGATGATGCGTCCCTTCTGGCCACAGCTCACGCGGGCCACCGCCACCGACCGGATCTGGCAGCGGGCCAGGCAGCGGTTCACCGGGAATGTCCTTGGCCCGCACTTCGAGCGGCTGTGTCGCGACTGGACGCTCCACTTCGCCGAAGACCGTTTCGGTGGCTGGCCCGTTCAGGTGACCGCGGGGACCGTCAACGACCCGACCGGCCGGACCACCCACCAGGTGGATGTCGCGGCTGTCGGGCACGCCGACGACGGCAAGCCGCCGCTGCTCGCGATCGGTGAGGTCAAGTGGGGCGACATCATGGGGGAGGGACATCTCCAACGGCTTCGACATATCCGCGATCTCATCGCCCGCGGCGACAGGTACGACACCTCCCAGACTCGCTTGGTCTGCTACTCCGGTTCGGGTTTCACCGAGGAGCTCTCCCAGGCGCGTCGGCGTGGTGAGGTTGACCTGGTCGGACTCGACGACCTGTACGGCTGACGCCTGGCGCGAGGCCGGGACGGGTTTGCCGGTTCCCTTGTGCCGAGACTTCACCGAACTCCGGATACCGCACCGGAGCACGGTGAGCCAGGGCGATCGGGAAGACGGCGCAAGGCGATGTGGTCGTTCCGCCAGGATGTGGGATTCCCGCGGGGCCGAAGCGGATCGTGGCCTGGGCTTAACGCATTCCATACGCTCCGACCAGGGGTTTCGGGGAATCATCCGCGCAGGGCCATGGGCGAACCACGGCAGCGGATGACGTGGAGCGGAGACGGCTGTGCCTGCGAGCGCCAAGGATGCCGCCGGCGCGGATCGCCCCGCCCGCCACCGCGCGGTCAAGCGCCGTGAACGGGATCGGCTGACCGTCCCGCAAGGGGTTGCCTCGCTGTCGCTGGACGCGCTGGCCTCCGTGGCGTACGGGCCGGAGGCGATCGTGGTGGTGCTGGCGGTGGCCGGCAGCCGGGGGCTGGGGTTCACGCTGCCCGTCACGCTGGCCATCGTGGTGCTGCTGGCCGTGCTGACGACCTCCTACCGGCAGGTGATCGCCGCTTTCCCGAACGGCGGCGGCGCGTACGCGGTCGCCGGGCGGTACCTGGGCCGGCGGGTCAGCCTGATCGCCGCCGCCTCACTGATCATCGACTACGTGCTCAACGTCGCGGTGTCGGTCTCCGCCGGAGTCGCCGCGCTCACCTCGGCCTTTCCCGCCCTCCACGGCGAGCGGGTCCTGCTGTGCACGGTCGTGCTGGCGCTGATCACGGGCGTCAATCTGTACGGCGTCGCGGAGTCGGCCAAGGTGATGATCGTGCCGACCCTGCTCTTCGTCGTGGCGATCGCCGCCGTCGTGCTGGCCGGATTGGTGCGTGCACACCCCGCCACCGAGCCCAGCCATCCGGCCGCCTCCGCCACGACCACCGTCGGTGTGCTGTTGCTGCTGCGCGCCTTCGCCTCCGGCTGCTCGGCGTTGACCGGCGTCGAAGCCATCGCGAACGCCGTTCCCAACTTCCGCACCCCCCGGGTCAAGCGGGCCCAGCTCACCGAAGTCATGCTCGGCGTCCTGCTGGGGACGATGCTGATCGGCCTGGCTCTCCTGATCGACAAGTTCCATGTCGCCCCCAGCGGTACCAAGACCGTCCTGGCCCAGGTCACCGATGCGGCACTCGGCCACAACATCGCCTTCTACCTCGTGCAGTTCGCCACCATGCTGATCCTGGCCCTGGCGGCCAACACCTCCTTCGGCGGTATGCCCGTCCTGGCCTCGCTCCTGGCCCACGACAACCACCTGCCGCACGTTTTCGGGCTCCGGGCCGATCGGCAGGTCTACCGGTACGGCGTCACGGTGCTCGCCGTCGCCGCCTTGGTCCTGCTCATCGTCGCCGAGGGGAACACCCAGACGCTGGTGCCGTTCTTCGCCATCGCGGTGTTCATCGGTTTCACCCTCTGCCAGGCCGGTATGGTCAGGCACTGGCATCGCGAACGCGGTCGCGGCTGGCGCGGGCACGTCGCCCTCAACGGCCTGGGCGCACTGCTCACCGCCGGGGCCCTCGGTGTTCAACTGGTCGCGAAGTTCTCCGAGGGCGGCTGGCTGGTGTTCCTCGTCGTCGCCGGCTTGGCCGCGCTGTTCGAACTCGTGCACCGCACCTACCTGCGTATCGGCGTCGCACTGCACCTGGGGGAGGTACCCGCCCGCCCCGAACCCCGCCGCTCGCTGGTCATCGTCCCGGTCGGCGCGGTGAACCTGCTCACCCAGGAGGCGATCGGCGCCGCGCTGTCCCTCGGCGACGAGGTCCGCGCGCTCACCGTCGTCCACCCCGAGGATCGGGACGCCAGGTCCGCCGACGAGGTGCGCCGGGCGTGGAACGTCTGGCAGCCCCACGTACCCCTCATCGTGCTGCACAGCCGGACCCGCTCCCTGACCCGGCCGATCGTCGACTACCTGCACGCCGCCGTCGCCGAGGGCGCGCACGACCGGCTCGTCGTCCTCATCCCTGAGTCGCATCTGCCGAGGTCCTGGCAGCGGCTGCTGCAGAACCAGCGGGCGGCGGTCTTGGACCGCGCGATCCGCCGCCACACCGACGCCGTCATCTGCCGCCTGCGCATCCCCGTCCGCCTCAACGGCGGCACCTGACGTCCGTACGCTCGACCGATCGTTTGAGCGGGCCGAGGCGGTGTCGGCCGTCGCGAAGGTGCGGACCGTGGGATACCCGCTCGCGGGCCGGCTCCGAAGAAGACGAGCCTCGCGCGGTGGGCGTCGAGCGGTCGGCCGCGAGCGGGTGACCCGGAGCTTACGGCGATCGGGAGAACACGGCGAAGAGCGCGGTGGCCGACCCCCGTGAGGGCGATCCGGACACAGCCGCGTGTCCGCTCCACCCGGCATGGGCGGGACGGAGCCGTTCCGGGTATACCCACTGCCCGGCGGCAGAGGGGGTACGGGCGCCGCGTGGGCACCGGCACCCGCCGTACCCACGCGGTTCGGCGATGTCAGTGGGTCGCGGCCACCGCCGGCTCCTGGTCCGGGCCGGTCCCGGTCTCGGGTGCCGAGCCGGTCGGGGGGATGTGCCGGAAGGCGAAGGCGGTAAGGACGGCGAGGCCGAGGAAGACGGCGGTGCCGACGCCGGCGACGGCGGTCAGGCCGGAGGTGAAGGCGGTCCGGGCGGCGTCGAGCAGGTCGGCGCCGTGTGGTCCGGGTAGCCGGCCTGCCGCGACCGCGGCTTCGACGATGCCCTGCCGGGCGGCCTGCTCGGCCGCGGCGGGGGTGCCCGGGGGCACGGCCAGGCCGGTCCGGTAGACGTAGGCGGTCAGGCTGCCCAGCGTCGCGACGCCGAGGGCGACCCCGAACTCGCCGCCGGTCTCCGAGATCGACGCGGCCGATCCGGCTTTCTCCGGCGGGGCGGCGCCGAGGATCAGGTTCATCGACAGCGCCATCGTGGGGGAGATGCCCAGGGAGGCGAGGGTGAGCCCGATCACCACGTGCGCGAGGCCGTCGGCGGGGTCGGTCCAGACCTGCGCGAACAGCCCGGCCCCGGCGATCAGCAGACCGGCCGTCATGAGATGGGCGGGGCGGATCCGGTGGGCCAGTGTCTGGGTGAACATTATCCCGGCCGCCATCACGACGGTCTGCGGGATCAGCCAGAGCCCGGCCTCCAGCGGGGACAGCCCGCGCACGACCTGAAGATAGAGGGCGGAGGTGAAGCTGACCCCGGCCATCACCACGCCGAGGGCGAGCGTGGTCAGCAGTGCCCTGCGGAACGGGCGGTTGGCGAACAGCCGCAGGTCCAGCAGCGGGTCGGCCAGCCGGCGCTGCCGCCGTACGAAGACCACGCCGACCCCGGCACCCGCCACGAGGGCGGCGGCCGGGAGGACGGCCAGGCCCTCACGTGCGATCTCCTTGAGCCCGTAGACGACCGGGAGGATCATGGCCAGGGACAGGACGGCGCTGGTCAGGTCGAGCCGACCTGCGCCGGGGTCCCGGTATTCGGGGAGCAGGAGCGGCCCGGCCACCAGCAGCAGCGCCATGAACGGCACGCCGAGCAGGAAGGCCGATCCCCACCAGAACGAGGAGAGCAGCGCCCCGCCGACCAGGGGGCCGAGCGCCATCCCGCCCATGAAACAGGCGAACCACACCCCGATCGCGACGCCCATCTGCGCCGGGTCGCGGAACATGTTGCGGATCAGCGCCATCGTGGAGGGCATCAGTGTCGCCCCGAAGAACCCGAGCAGCGCGCGGGCGGCGATCAGCATGCCCGGGCCGGTCGAGTAGGCGGCCACCACCGAGGTGACGCCGAACGCGGCGGCGCCGAACAGCAGCAGTCGCCGGCGGCCGATCCGGTCGCCGAGGGTGCCCATGGTGACCAGGAAACCGGCCAGCGTGAACGAGTAGACGTCCAGGATCCACAGTTGCTCGGTGCTGTCCGCGCCCAGGTCGGCGCTCAACTGGGGCAGCGCCAGGTACAGCACGCTGACGTCCAGGGAGAGCAGCAGGGTGGGCAGTGCGAGCACGGCCAGCCCCAGCCACTCCCGCCGGGTCGCGCGGGTCGTCTCCATGGTGATCAATCCTCCGGTCTGTCGTCGGTTACCTTTCCGACGGACGACCGGATCCGGATTCGACAGCCTCGGCGAGACGGTTCGCGAGGAACTCGCGTTCCGCCGCGTTGTCCGCGAGGTCCAGCGCCGCGCGGTAGGCGGCCGCCGCCTCGCTCCACCGGCCGAGCCTGCGGAGCAGATCGGCGCGGACGGCCGGGAGATAGTGGTATCCGCCGAGCCGCCCGTCCCGTTCCAGCGCGTCGATCTCGTCGAGGGCGGCCGGCGGCCCGGACACCATCGACACGGCCACCGCCCGGTTGAGCGCGACGACGGGTGAGGGCCAGACCTTCAGCAGCTCGTCGTAGAGCCGCAGTACCTGCGGCCAGTCGGTCGCCGCGTAGTCGGCGGCGACGGCGTGCAGCGAGGCGATGGCGGCCTGGAGGGCGTACCGGCCGACGCGGCCGCTACGGAACGCGTCGGCGGTCAGGTGGCAGCCCTCGTCGATGGCGGCACGGTCCCAGGCGGACCGGTCCTGGTCTTCCAGGAGCACCAGGCGCCCCTGGGCGTCGGTCCGGGTGCTCCGGCGGGCGTCGGTGAGGATCAGCAGCGCGAGCAGCCCGCGGACCTCCGGCTCGTCGGGCATCAGGGTGAGCAGGATCCGGGCCAGGTTGAGTGCGTGCTCCACCAGGTCGGCGCGGATCAGGTCGCCTCCCGACGGGGCCGTGTGCCCGGTCGTGTAGAAGAGGTGGACGACGGTCAGCACCGCGTCCAGCCGGTCCGGCAGCTCGTCGGCGCCCGGTACCCGGTACGGGATCCGGGCCGCGGAGATCTTCTTCTTGGCCCGGGTGATCCGCGCGGCCATGGTCGGCTCGGTTACCAGGAACAACCGGGAGATGTCGCCGGTGCTCACCCCGCACACCAGGCGGAGGGTCAGCGCCACCTGGGCCTCCCGGTTCAGCGCGGGGTGGCAGCAGGTGAAGATGAGGCGCAGCCGGTCGTCGGGGACCGCGTCGTCGTCGGGCTCGTCCATGTCCACCTCGTCCGGCTCCACGAGCAGGGGCAGCTTCGTGCGGAAGACCCGGTTCCGGCGGAGCGCGTCGAGCGCCTTGCGCTTGGCGGCGGCGGTGAGCCAGGCGCCGGGCTTGCGGGGGACGCCGTCGCGGGCCCAGGTGTCCAGGGCGGCGACGTAGGCGTCCTGGACGCACTCCTCGGCCAGGTCGAGATCCCCGGCGACGCGCGCCGTCGCGGCGAGCACGAAGGCCCACTCGCGACGGTGCGCGTCCGCCACGGCGTGTTCGACCGTGTCCGTGTCGCCGTCTCCGGTGACGCTCACGCGGCCGGCCCGGCCCCGGCGGTCACGGCGCTCACTCGGCCGGCGGGAAGAAGAGCGGCCGGACCTCGACTCCGCCGTCCCAGGTGGCGGGGTTGAGCTTCGCGATCCGCAGGGCGACGTCCAGATCGGGGGCCTCCAGGATGTAGAACCCGGCGACGACCTCCTTGGCCTCGATGAACGGCCCGTCCGTGACGACGTCTCCGCGGATCGACGTGGCCGTGGTGCTGGGCTGCAGCGCGATGCCCGAGAGGGCTTTGCCGCCCAGCTCCTCGATCTGGGCGGCGTACCGGTCAAGCGCCGCCGCGTACTCCGGGGAGAGGTCCATCGGGTCCGCGGGCGCGGGCGAGTAGACGAAAATCCCGTACTGGGGCATCGGTGTCTCCTTGCGTGTGACTGTTTTCTGCCTTCCCGACGAGCGGGCTCGGCCGGATTCGACAAACGGCCCGGGAGAATCTTCCGGACGCGCCCCGAGCCGGGTCCGGCTCCTCGACGGCCCTATCCCCGTCGTCCGCCGGATACCGACCTGTGTCGACAAACTTGTGCAAGTTTGACCGGTCAGGTTACAGGCGCACGGACCTACCGATTCTCCCCTGCGTCGAGCAGGCTGCGGAACGTCGCCCCTGGTGATCGGACACCGAAGACCCTGGCTACGACGCCCGTGAAGCCCGCTGGTCGGTCAGTTCATTTAGGTTTCGATTTGCTGTACCGAGTCATGGGGACAGCAAGCCTTCGCAGCGGTGAGAGAGCGCGGGGACATGTGGCTCACGTAAGGCGGTGGACGCTTACCGGGTGTCCAAGCGGGAGCGGAGCAAACCTCGTGAAGTCTCCTGACTCCGCGGCCTTCGGATCGGGTGGGTCGGGAGACGGTTGGTAAGTGCGTTTCGCTGTCGATCGCCTGTACCGACTGTCGGCCGGACCTCGCTCGGCCGGGGACGCACCGCCCGGGAAGCAGGAGGTCAGGACGACTTGGGTTTGGGCTTTCGCCGGGTGGCGGGCTTGGATTCGCCGGCGACGAGGACGTCGGGGACCGGCGGGCGGCGGTGCGGGACGGTGTCCTGGTCGGTTGGGTCTCCGGGCTGCTCGGCGGGTGGTGCCGGCTTGTTCCGGGCCGATTTGGGCTGGGTGGGGGCGGGTTCCGGTTCGACCGGGACGGGTTCGGGAACGGGCTCGGGTTCGCGCAGGTCGGAGAACTCGTCCTCGTCGTCCAGATCCGATGCGGGGCCGCGGACGCCGTACCGGAAATCGGAGATGGCGCCGGCCGCCTCCATCTCGGCCGCCGCGTCGTTGTCCCGCCTCCGGATGACGATCAGGTAGTCGAGGGAGGCCCGGCCCGCCCCCGCGGTGGCCAGCAGCATCGCCGCCGCGCCGAGCGCCACGATGAGTTCGATGTTTCCGCCGGTGAGCAGGGTGAGCCCGCCGCCCCGGCCGTCGATCAGGAGAAACAGCGCGAAGGTCTCGAAGAACAGGACGATTCCCGCGATCGGTACGGCGAAGCCCGCGATCAGCAGTGCGCCGCCGACGAGTTCGATGAGTGCCACGACCGCGGACCAGAGCGCGGGCACGGGGACGTCGAGGGTGGTGAACTCGCCGCCGACGTCGTCCAGGCCGGCCTGCAGCTTGGACCAGCCGCGCCCGATGAAGATTCCGCCGACCCCGAGCCGGGCCGCTAGCGTCGCGATGTCATGGAGGGTTCGTCGCACACGCCCATTGTGGGACCGATGCCCTGGTTCCGGGAGGGAGAATCGGATGATCTGCCGCTAAGCCGCAGTTGGACCGACCGAAACCTGGAACGAGGTATATGCGGTGACCTGCGGGGCCTCGACCGTCCCGGCAGCAGAAAAAATGCCAGAAAAACGGCGAACGTCAGGAACGCGATACTCACCCCGATGGTGGCGTGCAGCGCGGTGATGAACGCCTCGCGGGCGGAGGCGAGCAGCGCGGCGCCGGCCGTACCGCCCATGTTCTCCGCCATGTCGGCCGCCCGGGCGAGCGAGGTGTACGCCTCGGCGAAGGGGATGCCGGGCGCGGACGCCCGCAGCGCCGGGGCGTAGACCACGGCGGTCACGGTGCCGAGCACGGCGATACCGAGGCCGGCGCCGAGCTCGTAGGCGGTCTCCTTGATCGCCGCGGCACCGCCGGCCCGCTCCGGTGAGACGGAGGACATGATGATGTCCGAGGCGGCGAGCAGGGTGAGGGAGATGCCGAACCCGATCCCCGCCAGGCAGGCCACGAGGAGCGGGACGGCCCGTTCGACGCCGAAGGTCAGGGTGGGGAGGAGGGACAGCGCGGCGAGCCCGAGTCCCATGCTCATCGTCGCCCGTACCCCGAACCGGTTGAGCAGCGGAGCCCCGCAGAGCCCCCCGAACATGGCCGCGATCACGATCGGCAGCATGAGGACGCCGGCGTACAGGGCGCTCTCCCCGAGGACGAGCTGGAGGTACTGTGCCAGCATCAGCTCCAGGCCGATCAGGGAGAAGGTGCCGAGCAGGACGCAGGTCACCGCCACCGAGAGCCCGCGTTCGGCGAAGAACCGGAGGTCGAGCAGGGGGTGGGCGAGCCGCCGCTGCCGCCGGACGAACCAGACGGCGAATCCGATGCCGGCCAGGAACACCGGCGCGGAGCTCAGCTTCACCCCACCGGCGACCCCGAGGATGGCCGTGATGGACAGTACGGCGCTGAGCGCGTCCCAGCGGTGGGCGCGGTCGCCCGCGGACCGGGGCAGCAGCCGTGCGGCGAGCGGCAGTGCCAGCAGGACGAGCGGCACGTTGATCAGGAAGACCGAACCCCACCAGAAGTGCTCGACCAGGATCCCGCCGATCAGCGGCCCCACGGCGGCGCCCGCCGCGGCCACGGCACTCCACACGCCGAGGGCGAAGGCGCGCTCACGCCGGTCGGTGAACACCTCCCGGATCAGGGAGAGGGTCGCCGGCATGATCATGGCGCCGCCGACGCCCAGGGCGGCCCGGGAGAGGATCAGTGCGAGCGGGGTGTCGGCGAACGCCGCGCCGAGCGACGCCATGCCGAAGACGCAGTATCCCGCGATGATCATCCGCCGCCGTCCGTATCGGTCGCCCAGCGTGCCGAACGTCAGGAGCAGGGGCGCGACGACGAGGGAGTAGACGTCGATGATCCACAGGAGTTCCACCGAGCCCGGCCTCAGCGCCGCGGTGAGCGCGGGGACCGCGATGTGCAGCACCGTCGCGTCGACGGCGATCAGCAGCAGGCTGAAGCAGAGAAGCACCAGGACGGCCCACCGGTTGTCCCGGCGGGTCTTCGGGTTGTCGGTGCGATTCGCCTGCGTGAGCGCCATACAGGGTCAGATGGTCACGGGGGATTGACACATGCGGGGCAGCTTAGCGGTGGAGCTACGCCTCTTCGAGAGATTCCGTCAGGTCGTAAGACGCCGGTTTTGATGGCTTATGTCGGGCTAGCGGGCCGCTCGGCCGTATGCCGGGCCGTTCCGGGATGCCGACGGTACCGGCTGTGCGGTGGTTTCCGGTCCGGGATCCGGTGCGCTCGGGATGTGTTCCCGGTCGCCGGTCGATCAAGGGGAGTGTGAAATCGCGGTGGGGTGCCGCCGGGCGGTTCGCGGAGGGCTTCGCCGTACCGCGGATGTGTCCGCTGGGATGTGACGGAGTTTGTGGGGAAAGAGAAAGATCTGGGAAGAATGAGGAGATGCTGCCGTGGAAAGCTGATCTGGCCGGACGTATCGACGAACGAACCATCGAGAGCACCGTGTTGCGCGACAACCCGCTCGGCGATCCGCACGAGCGGCCGATCTGGGTGTACCTCCCACCGGGATACGACACCTCGGACCGCAGGTATCCGGTGGTTTATACGATTCAGGGATTTACCGGACACGTCATGATGTGGGCGAATCGCGCGCCCTGGCGTCAGCCGTACCCCGAACTCGCCGACGGCGTCTTCGCCCGGGGTGAGGCGCCACCCGCGATCGTGGTCTACGTCGACTGCTGGACCAGGCTCGGCGGCAGCCAGTACGTCGACTCCCACGGGCACGGGGCCTACCACACCTACCTGTGCGAGGAGGTCGTGCCGTGGGTCGACTCCCGGTACCGCACGATCCCCGGCCGCGACCACCGGGCGATCGCCGGGAAGTCGAGCGGCGGCTACGGCGCGATGATCACGCCCATGCTCCGGCCCGACGTGTTCGGCTCGCTCGCCACCCACGCCGGGGACGCGCTCTTCGAGACGCTCTACCTGCCGACCTTTCCGCTGATGGCGAGGGTGCTCAGGGACTCCTACGACGGGTCCTTCGACCGTTTCCTAGCGGATTTCTTCACCCGTCCGCCACTGTCCAGGGAGGGCGACGAGGAGCTCATCATCACCTACGCGAACGCGGCGTCCTACTCCGCCAACCCCGACGGGACCGTGGACATCCCGTTCGACGACACAGGTGCCCTGATTCCGCGGGTGTGGGAGCGCTGGCTCGCCCTCGACCCGGTCCGGATGGCCGGGACCGAGAGCGGCGCCGCGGCCCTGAGGTCGCTCAACGCGATGTGGATCGACGCGGGCACCGCGGACGAGTACTACCTCGACCTCGGCGCGGTGGCGTTCCGGCGGGCGGTCGCGGCGGCCGGGCTCCCCGACGACCGGGTCTACTTCGAACTGTTCGAGGGAAAGCACGGCGGGATCGAATACCGCTACCCTCTCGCGCTCGCCTGGCTCTGCGAACGCTTCCCCTCCTGAACCGGCTCATGCGGGCTGCCCCGGTACTTCCGGCGCAGCCCGTACCGGCTCACCCCGATCCGGTACACCGGCACCAGGTGATCGTTGTGCTGTCCGCACCCGGCGGGGTGCGCAGAGCGCAATGATCACGCGTAGTCGGGTGTCTGGTGATCGTTGTGCTGTCTGCTCCCGGTGGGGTGCGCAGAGCGCAATGATCATGCGGGGTGCGGTGTCGGGTCTGAGTTCTGGTGATCGTTGTGTTGTCCGCACTCGGTGGGGTGCGCAGAGCGCAATGATCATGCGTAGCCCGGTGTCTGGTGATCGTTGTGGTGTCCGCACCTCGTGGGGGATACAGATCTCAAGGATCAGCCGGAGTTTTCAGTGACTGAGAGTACGGCTGAAGGCGGCGGAAGGGCCTGGTGCGGCCTGTATCGGCCACTATCCGGGGATTCGGCTGGGGAACCTCTCTAGAGAGATACAGCCATATACCGATATCTGGTCATTTGGTGATCTCGCGCGGACGATGGCGAACGTGGGGATCGACACGGGAGAAACCGAGACCTCGGCCGTTCCGCCCCCACGCCAGACCGACGATCCGCGGGCGTGGTGCGCCGTCGCGGTCGCCCGGCTCGCCCAGGACGAGCCGGGCCCCGCGCTGGAGGCGTCCCGTCAGGCGGTGACGCTCGATCCCGGCGGCGAATGGGGATACCGCCTGGCCAGCCTGGCCCTGGAGCGGCTGGGCCGGGCCGCGGACGCGACGGACGCCGCCGAGACGGCCGTACGGCTGGCGCCGGGCTCCTGGGCCGCGCGGCTGCGTTTCGGCGGTGCCCTCAAGCGGATGCCGGGCCGCTGGCGCGAGGCGTGGGCACAGGCGCGGCGCGCGGTGCGGTTCGCCCCGGAACACCCGGATCCGCATGTGCTCATCGGCGATCTGTCGCTGCTTCGCGGGGACCACCGGCGGGCCGGGATCGCCTACCGGAACGCGCTCCACCGGGACGAGTCCCACGTCGCGGCCCGGGTCAATCTGGCCCTCACCCGGCTGCGCTGGGAGCGGCCCCGGACCCACCACGATCCGGCCTGGCCGGTCGACCCGCGGCAGACCGCCCGGACGCGCCGCGCGGTGGAGGTCTGGATCCGCCGGGTCAGGGTGCTGCTCGCGCTGGCGACGGCGGCGACCGCGGTCCTGACCCAGGTCGCGTCCGGATTCACCGTGGGCGCCGGGGCGGCGGCGCTGCTCGGGGTCGGCCTGGTGACCGTGCTGAGCGCGCGGCGCATCCCCGCGTGGTCCTACCTTCCCGACGTGCTCGCCCGCGATCGGTGGCTGACTCTGTCGGGCGGCGCCGTCCTCGCGGCGGTACCGGCCTTCGCGGTCGCCGTGTTCGTCCTGGCGGCCGTGCCCCCGGCCGCCGGCCTGACCGGCGCGCCGGCCGTCTGGGGCGGGCTGGCGGCGTTCACGGTCTGCCACGGGATCGTGATCGGGGTACTCCGCCTGCTCGCCGGGGTCTGGCGCGGCCGTCCGGTGGCGGCGCTGCGGGACCTGGCCGCGGCGCTGGCGATCGATCCCGGGGACCGGGCCGCCCGCCGGAACGCCGACGTGACCCTCTGGGGCGTGGTGGCGCGGCTGTGGTGCTTCCTGGTGCCGCTCGCGCTCCTGGCGGCGCGGATCCCCCCGCCCGCCCCGCTGATCGAGCGGTTCACCCTGCCTGCGGCGTCGGCGGGGGGAGTGGTGCTCCTGGTGGCGCTGATCCGGATCCACCGTCGCGGCGGACTCGTGCCGCACCTGCCGGCGATCCTGCGCGCGGACCGCCGGCTGGGGCTGGCCTGCGCCGCCACCCTGGTCGGGATCGTGCTGCTGATCGCGGCGCCGGTGGCGGGCCCGGCGGCGATCTGGCCGCCCGCGCTCATCCTGCTGCTCTTTCTGAGCCGTGCGGCCCCCGCCTGGTGGAGCGGCGGCCCGGGCCCGCTGCGCTCGTCGCTGATCCTGGGAGAGAGCCCGGGGCCGCGGGCACACGGCGAGGTCGTCCCCGCACCCGAGTTGCGGCGGGAGTTGCGGCGGGCGTTCATCACCGGGCGGGACGTGGTGCTCTCCTATGTGGACGCGACCGGCTGGCCGCGGATGGTCGCGGTCGGTGCGGTCACCGGCGTCGGCTCCGGGGGCGAGCTTTCGATCATCGCGGGGGAGGAGGCGTGGGCCGCGGCGCTGCGCGACCCGAGGGCCGCCGTCTACGTCTCCGACCCGGCCGACCGGCGTTTCTGGGTGGAGATCCGCGGAGTGGCGCTCCCGGACGAGGAGAGCGGCACACTACGGATCACGCCCAAGGAGGTCGTTCTCGCCGAGCGCCCGGGGCGCCATCAGGGGCGCGGGCACTCCTGACATCCGGCGTCACGCCGCCGGGGCCGGATTCCGTCTTATCGGTCACCAGAAACGCGGCTGTAGAACGGGATATTCACGGTTATCTCAGCTAATTTCTCTTCTGCTCCTTACGGAAGGGGCGTCCGGGAATCCCCCGGTCAACAATGCGATCACGCTCAGGTGAGCATGTCGGCCCCATGGAGTAAACACAATGTACGGCGTGCGTCCAGCCCGCGGTCGTGCACGGTGCGGTATACAAGGGGCGGACGGGGAGGCGACATCGACATGCGGCACTCCGACAGGGCCCGGCCACTCGGACACGACCCGGCACGGAATCTCTTCACCCGGATGCGCGACGGGTACGCCATGTCGTCCCCGGGTGTCCGGAGAGGGCTGACCGCCGGGGTCTTCGCGGCCACGGCCGCGCTGCTGCTGGTCCTGACGGGAAGCCTCGGCTCCGCGCTGATCTACGCCGTGCTCCTGGTGGGGTTCGTCCTGCTCGCGCTGCACCGCCCGCCGGTCGCGGCCACCGTGCTCGTCCTGCTCGGCTGGGGCATGATGCTGCCGGTCTTCGGCTGGGCGTTCGGCGGCCCCGCGGGCGAGCCGATGCTTCTCATGCTCCTCGGCCTGATCGCCGCGGTCTGCGCCCACCTGATCAACTGGGTCTCCCCCTGGCTCACCACGCTGATGGCGCTGGCCGCGGCGGGCGCCCTCGCGCTGGCGTTCGCCGGGCTCTGGCCCGTCGTCGCGCTCTGGATCGCCTACGCCGCCGCGGCGTGCGTGCTCGGCGTCCGGTTCGCCCAGGCCCGCCGGGCGCGGGCCGCCGTCCTGGAGGGGGAGCGCCGGGCCGCCTACGGTGAGGAGCGGTACGGGGGGCCCCACGAGCGGGTTCGCGAGTCCGCCGAAGTGCCCCGCAGGTCGTACCACGAGTCCGCCCGGCAGGCCGAGAAGCCCCCGCCGGTTTCGGTGGAGGAGGCCCTGGCCGAGCTGGAGGACATGATCGGCCTGGTTCCGGTGAAGGAGCAGGTCCGGTCCATCGCCGCGTCGATCGAGGCCGACCGGCTCCGCGCCAGGGCCGGCTACAGCACCGAGTCGCCGTTGCGGCACTTCGTGTTCGTCGGACCGCCGGGGACGGGCAAGACGAGCGTGGCCAGGAGCGTGGCCAAGATCTTCTACGCCTTCGGCCTGCTGGAGCGGCCCAACGTGGTCGAGGCGCACCGGGCCGACCTGGTCGGGGAGTTCCTCGGCGCGACCGCGATCAAGACCAACGAGCTGGTGGACCGGGCGCTCGGCGGGGTGCTCTTCGTCGACGAGGCATACAGCCTGATGAACACCGGCGACGGGCAGACCGACCGGTTCGGCGCGGAGGCCGTCCAGGCCCTGCTGAAGCGGGCCGAGGACGACCGGGACAACCTGGTGATCATTCTGGCCGGGTACGAGAAGGAGATGGCGGACTTCCTCTCCTCCAACCCCGGTCTGGCCTCCCGGTTCGCCACCCGGGTACGGTTCCCGAGCTACAGCCCCGACGAGCTGCTGGGCATCGCCGAGCTCCGGCTGGAGCGGCGGGAGGAGCGGCTCGCCGCCGACGCCGTACCGGCGCTGCGCGCGATGTTCGAGGACGTCCGGCGGCGCGGCACCATCGACGAACTCGGAAATGCCAGATTTGTCCGGACATTGATGGATGCGGCGGCTCGGGCGAGGGATGTGCGGGTTGTCGGGGCGGGTGGGGACGCCAGGCCCGAAGAACTCGTCACGATCCGGGCCGTCGACACGGTCAAGGCGTTCCAAGAGATCACGGTGTACCAGGCGGTGCCGACCCTGGCCGAGGCCCTGGCGGACCTGGACCGGATGGCCGGGCTGGAACCGGTCAAGCGCCAGGTCAAGGCGATCGCCGCCCAGCTGAGGGTGGCGAAGATGCGCGAGTCCCAGGGCCTGCCGACCGCGCCGATGTCCCGCCACTTCGTCTTCGCCGGGCCGCCCGGCACCGGGAAGACCACGGTCGCCCGGGTGCTGGGGCGGATCTTCGCCGCGCTCGGCCTGCTGTCCCGGACCGAGGTCGTCGAGGCGCATCGGGCCGACCTGGTCGGGCAGCACCTGGGCTCGACCGCGATCAAGACCAACGAGCTGGTGGACCGGGCGCTCGGCGGGGTGCTCTTCATCGACGAGGCGTACAGCCTGGTCAATCCCGGCTATTCAGGGGGCGACGCCTTCGGCGCGGAAGCCGTACAGACACTGCTCAAACGGGCGGAAGACGACCGGAACCGTCTGGTCGTCATCCTCGCCGGGTACCGGCGCGAGATGGAGTCCTTCCTCACGGTCAACCCCGGCCTCGCGTCCCGCTTCAACAGCTGGGTGAACTTCCCCTCCTACGCGCCCGCGGAGCTCACCGAGATCGCCGAGGTGCTCGCCCAGGAGGCCGGGGACCGGTTCGAACCCGACGCGCTGCGCGATCTGGACGACGTCTTCTCCTGGGTGTGCGGGGAGCGGCTCATCGACGACTGGGGCAACGGCCGGTTCGCCCGTTCGCTCCTGGAAAAGGCGGCGATGCAGAGGGATGTCCGCCTCGCCGCCCGAGACGGCGACGCCACCGCCGACGAACTGACGACGATCACCAGCGCCGACGTGCGCGCCGCGGTCGACGAGCTCGGCGAGCGCTGACGCCCGCAAAGCTTTGCCTGTTCGTGGATCCCGCAAGGTCTCCCTTCTGCCCACAAGATCACATGATGGTCACGGTGTCTGACTGACCGGCCCGAGCGGGCCCCGGCGCGGGGCGGCCGGTGTGGAGAACGGAGTGGCCTGTGCAGATCCGACGACGCCTCATCCCGGTCACGGCGGCGGCCGGGCTCGCGATCGTCCTGGTCGCCTGCGGGGGCGGGGGTCAAGGTGCCCCGGGGGCCGGGGGCGGCACCCCCCGCAAGGGCGGCACGCTCAAGGTCATCGGCTCGGCCGACGTGGACCACCTCGACCCCTCGTCGACGTACACCACCGCCGGATACAACCTCGCCCGCACGTGGACCCGCCAGCTGATCTCCTATCCCGCGGACAACGACTTCACCCGGGCCACCACCCCCGTCGCCGACGTCGCCGTCGACCTCCCCACCCGCGAGAACGGCGGGGTGAGCCGCGACGGACTCACCTACACCTTCACCATCCGCGAGGGGGTGATGTGGAACACCAACCCGCCCCGCCAGGTCACCGCGGCCGACTTCGTCCGGGGGTTCAAGCGGCTGGCCAACCCGGTCCAGCCCTCCGGCGGGATCAGCTACTACACCAGCACCATCGCCGGGATGCAGGAGTACTTCACCAAGGCGCAGCGGGGCGGGCGGACCGCGGCGGAGATCAGCCGGTTCATGGCCGAGAACGAGATCTCCGGTCTCAAGGCGGACGGGGACCGGAAGCTGACGATCAGGCTGCGGGTCCCGGCGAGCGACTTCCTCAACATCCTGGCGCTGAGCTTCGCCTCCCCGGCCCCGGTGGAGTACGACGCCTACGTGCCCGACAGCTCCGAGTTCCGGACGAACACCGTCTCACTCGGGCCGTACCAGATCGTCCGATACCAGGCGGGCAAGTCCGTCTCCCTGACCCGGAATCCGGCGTGGCGCCAGGACACCGACCCGATCCGGCACCAGTACGTCGACGGCATCGACATCACGCTCGGCCAGGACAGCCCGGACGCGGTCCAGCTGCAACTCGAGGCCGGGAGCGCGGATCTGGCCTGGGACCAGCCGGTGCCGACCTCCGCGCTGCCAAGGCTCCAGGGCAACCCGGACTTCAAGGTCTGGGAGAGCTCGAACCTCAACCCGTTCCTCGTCTTCAACCTGCAGAGCCCGAACAACGGCAGGGCCTTGAACGACGTCCGGGTACGGCGTGCGCTGAGCTACGCGGTGAACAAGGCGGCGATCGTCCGGATCTTCGGCGGACCGAAGATCAGCACGGTGCTGAACGGGGCCATCCCGCCGGGGAGTTCGGGCTTCGACGCGGCCGTCAAGCCGTACGCCACCCCGGGTGACGAAGGCGATCCGGCGAGGTGCCGGAACGAACTCGCCGCGGCGGGCCATCCGGCCGGGCTCACCCTGCAGTTCCCCTATCGGACCAACGGCAACCACCCCAAGGTGGCGCAGTCGATCGCCGGGGACCTGACCGCGTGCGGCGTCCGGACCACCCTCATCGCGACCACGGCGGACGACTTCTACGGCCGCTACCTGTCCAGCGTCGCCAAGAGCCGCGAGGGCAAGTGGGACATCGCCGGTCCGGGCTGGATCCCCGACTGGTTCGGCAACAACGGGCGGGCGATCGTGCAGCCCCTCTTCGACGGGCGGAACTACACCGAGGGCTCCACGAACTACGGCGCCTACAACAACCCCGAGGTCAACGCGTTGATCGATCGGGCGCTGACCGCGTCCAGCCCCCAGGCCGCGGCGGAGACCTGGAAGCAGGCCAACCAGAAGATCATGGCGGACGCGCCGATCGTGCCGCTGATGTCGCAGAACACCCCCCTCTTCAAGTCGAGCAGGGTGCGGGGCGCCGTCTACAACCCGCTCGCCCAGTACTACGACTTCACCCAGATCTGGCTGGGCTGAGGCGGATCATGCGTCTGCTGGAGGTCACCGACCTGCGGGTCTCCTTCCCGACCCCGGACGGGGTCGTCCAAGCCGTCCGGGGGGTCTCGTTCGGCGTGGACCGGGGCCGCACCCTCGGGATCGTCGGCGAGTCGGGATCCGGGAAGAGCGTCAGCACCCAGACGCTCATGGGGCTCACCCGCGGAGCCACCGTGACCGGTGCGGCGCTTTTCGAGGGCCGGGACCTGCTCACCATGCCGCGGGAGGAGCTCCGCCGCCTCCGCGGCGCGAGGATCGCGATGATATTTCAGGACCCGTTGTCGAGTCTGCATCCGCTCTACCGGGTCGGCCGGCAGATCGTCGAGATGATCCGGGTGCACGAGCCCGAGGTCGGCCGCGAGCAGGCGCGAGGGCGCGCGGCCGAGCTGCTCGGGCTGGTGGGCATCCCGCGTCCGGCGGAGCGGGTCGACGACTTCCCCCACCAGTTCTCCGGGGGGATGCGGCAGCGGGTGATGATCGCCATGGCCCTCGCGCTCAACCCCGCTCTGATCATTGCGGACGAGCCCACCACCGCGCTGGACGCCACCGTCCAGGCCCAGATCATCGACCTGATGGTACGGCTCCAGCGGGAGTTCGACACCGCGCTCATCATGATCACCCATGATCTCGGGGTCATCGCCGACATCGCCGACGACGTCCTGGTGATGTACGCGGGCAAGCCGGCCGAGTACGCGGACCGCCGGACGCTGTACTACCGGGCCCACCACCCGTACACCACCGGCCTGCTCGAATCCATCCCGAAGGCCACCGGGACCAGGGAACGCCTCCAGCCGGTTCCCGGCCAGCCCCCCAGCCTGATCCACCTTCCCCCGGGGTGCGTCTTCCATCCGCGCTGCCGCCACGTCATGGACCGGTGCCGGAGCGAGGAGCCGCCGATGCTGGCGGTCGCGGGGGAGGGCCATCGCTCGGCCTGCTGGCTTCCCGGCGCGGCGGTCGGGCCGGGTGCCGAGGCGGAGCGGCTCCGCGACGAGGCGCAGGCGGCGGGGACCCGCCGAAGGGACAAGGGGGAGGGCGATGTCGCTCCTGCGGATTGAGGACGTGCGCAAGTACTTCCCCATCAAGGAGGGGTTGTTCGTGCGGCGCGAGATCGCCCGGGTGCACGCCGTGGACGGGGTGAGCCTGGAGGTGAACCCGGGGGAGACCCTGGGCGTGGTCGGGGAGTCCGGATGCGGGAAGTCGACGCTGGCCCGGTGCGTCACCGGGCTCCATCCGGTCACCTCGGGGCGGATCGTCTTCGACGGTCAGGACGTCACCCGGCTCTCGGGCCGCGGGCTCAAGGCGTTCCGCCGCGACGTTCAGATGATTTTTCAGGATCCGTACGGGTCGCTCAACCCACGGCGGAGAGTCGGATCGATCATCGCCGACCCGCTCGTCGTCCACCGGATCGGCGACGCGCGAGCCCGCAGGCGGCGGGTCCAGGAGCTGATGGAACTGGTCGGCCTCAACCCCGAGCACTACAACCGGTTCCCCGCGGAGTTCTCCGGGGGTCAGCGGCAGCGGATCGGGATCGCCAGGGCGCTCGCCCTCAAACCCCGCCTGATCGTCTGCGACGAGCCGGTGTCGGCCCTGGACGTCTCGATCCAGGCGCAGGTCATCAACCTGCTCACGGATCTGCAGGGCGAGCTCGGCCTGACGTATGTGTTCATCGCCCACGACCTCTCCGTGGTGCGCTACGTGAGCGACCGGGTCGCCGTGATGTATCTCGGCAAGGTGGTCGAGGTGGCGCCCGGCGAACAGCTCTACCGCGAGCCGAGGCATCCGTACACCTACTCCCTGCTCTCGGCGGCCTCCGTGGCCGACCCCGACGCCTCGGCCGCGCGCAGCCGGGTGATCCTCGCCGGGGACGTGCCTTCGCCGATCACCCCGCCCCCGGGGTGCCGGTTCCATCCGCGCTGCCCCAAGGCTCAGGCGCGCTGTTCGACGGAGGAACCGCTCCTGCTCGGCGTGGAGCACCGGGCGGCCTGCCACTTCCCGGTCGAGCCGGGGGAGCGCCTCACCGGCGCGACGCGGTCGGGTGATCGGCCGTGAGCCTGACCGAACCGCAGATCGAGGCGGTCCACTCGGGGGAGCACGCGCCCGCGGTGGCCGGGCGCGGACCGTGGCGGCTCGCCTTCGACCGGCTGCGGCGGGATCGGGCGGCGGTCGTCTCCGCGGTCGTGGTGGCCCTCGTCGTCGTCCTGGCGGCCTGCGCGCCGCTCCTGGCCGCGATCACCGGGCACGGGCCCGCCGAACGGTTCCCGACCACCGGGCTGACCCCCGAGGGCATCCCGGTCGGACCCTCGGCGGAGTTCTGGCTCGGCGCGGACGGGCTCGGGCGGGACCTGCTGGTCCGGCTGGCGTACGGCGCGCGCATCTCCCTGCTCGTGGGCGTGCTCGCCACCCTGCTCGCCACCGTCTTCGGGGTCACCGTGGGCATGCTGGCCGGCTTCTTCGGCGGCGCCGTCGACGCGGTTCTGGCCCGGGTCCTCGACGTGGTCCTGTCGTTCCCCTACCTGCTCGTCGCGATCGTGCTGGCGGCGGTGTACGGCGCGAGCATCCCGCTTATGATCTTCGTGATCGCGTTCTTCTCGTTCGCGGCGATGGCCAGGATCGTCCGGGGTCAGACGTTCGCCATCCGGGAGCGGGAGTACGTCGAGGCGGCCAGGTCGCTGGGCGCGGGTCCGTTCCGCACGATGTTCGTGGACGTGCTGCCCAACCTGATCGCCCCGGTGACGGTGCTGGCTTCCCTGCTCATCCCGACCTCGATCGTTTTCGAGGCGACGCTCTCCTTCCTCGGGCTCGGGGTCGATCCGCGCACCCCCAGCTGGGGCGCGATCCTGGCCGACTCGGTCGACTTCTACCGGGTCTCCCCGGGGCTCCTGCTCTTCCCAGCCGCGCTCCTGCTCATCACCACGCTCGCGTTCAACATGCTCGGCGACGGCATTCGGGACGCCCTCGACCCGCGCGGCGACCGCATCGGCACAAGGTAGGGGGTCCCCCGATGTTCGCGCGTTTCCTGATCCGCCGGGTCGTGTTCGCCGCGGTGGTGCTCTGGCTGGTCACCACGACCGTGTTCATCCTGTTCTACGTGGGTTCGGCGGAGACCGTCGCCCGGCGGATCGCCGGTCCGCGCGCACCCCAGGCGGTGGTCGAGCAGATCAAGGCCAACCTCGGGCTCACCGACCCGCTGTTCACCCAGTACCGGCGGTTCCTGGGCGGCCTGTTCCACGGGGACCTCGGCACGTCGTTCATCTTGAACACCCCGGTGGGCACACTGCTCTGGCAGAGCCTGCCGGCGACGCTCTGGCTGGTCGCGGGGGCCTCGGTCCTGTGGCTGGTGGCGGGGATCGCCGGCGGGGTGGTCAGCGCGACCCACGCGCGGACCTGGATCGACAAGGGGACCACGCTCTTCGTGCTCACCGGGGTCTCGCTGCCGACTTTCGTGCTCGGTCTCCTGATGATCTTCATCGCGCTCTCCGTGCTCGCCCCGCTCGGGTTCGCCTTCCTCAAACCCGGCGCCTTCGTCTCCCCGTTCGCCGACCCGGTCGAGTTCCTCAGGGTCATGATCATGCCGTGGTTCTGCCTCGCGCTCGTGCAGACCGCCGTCTACACCAGGCTCACCCGCGGGTCGATGCTGGACGTGCTGGGGGAGGACTACATCCGCACCGCCCGCGCCAAAGGGGTGCCCGAACGCGCGGTCGTCTACCGGCACGGGCTCCGCGCGGCGCTCACCCCCGTGATCACGCAATTCGGGGTGGACATCGGCACGCTGCTGGGCGGCGTCGTCGTCACCGAGTCGGTCTTCGGGCTCCAAGGGCTCGGCCAGCTGATGATCCGTTCGGTACGGGACGGGGATCTGCCCGTCATCATCGGCGCCGCGATCCTCGCCTCGATCTTCATCGTCGTCTCCAACCTCGTGGTGGACGTCGCGTACTCCTTCCTGGACCCCCGGGTACGCCTCGCCTGACCTTGTGCCGCCCGGCGTCCGGTACGGCGTGCGGCCGTGGTCACGCGGCGTGGTCGGTGATGAACATCGAGCCGGGGGCATGGGTGACGGCGTACCCGATCCGGGACGCGGCGATCACCGCGGTCAGGGTGACCCCGCTCGCCCAGAAGACCGGCACGTCGCCCGGGCGCAGGCGCACCGCGTCGCCGAACTCGGGCCGGTCCAGGTCGCCGATGCCGAGCGCGCCCGGGTCGCCCACGTGGATCGGGGCGCCGTGCGCCAGGGCCAGCGGCCCGGTGACCCGGCGCGCCGTGGCCACCAGCTCGCCGGGGATCGGCCGCATCGAGACGACGAGCGGCCCGGACAGCCGCCCCGCCGGGACGCAGCGGCGATCGGTGACGTACATCGGGGCGCCGGTGCCCTGCTCCAGGTGACGGAGCGGCACCCCCGCGGTGAGCAGGGCTTCCTCGGCGGTGAAGCCGCTTCCGGTGAGCAGGCAGACCAGGTCGTCCCGCCACGGCGCGGCGGCGTCCTCCAGCGTGGCCACGGCGGCGCCGTCCCGGTGGAGGACGTACGCCGGGAGATCGGACCTGAGGTCGGCGTCCGGCGCGGCCCGGCGCGGGCAGGGGTCGCCGACGTCGGTCACGTCGACCAGGGGGCACGGCCCCGGGTTGCGCCAGGCGAAGAGCAGGGCGTCGAAGGCGAGCTCCCGGGGGATCGCAAGGAGGTTGGCCTGGAGGCGGCCCCGGCACCACCCGCCGGTCGTCTCGGGCCGCGCCCCGGCCCGGAAGAGCGCCCGGGCCGCGACGGGAGGCAGGCCTGCGGGGTCTCGGGGCGCCCACTGGTCGGACATAGCCGGTCTTTGCCCGTTCCTGTCGTCTCTTATCCCGGCCGTGACGCGTCTCGCCGACCCCCGTGAAGGGATTTGTACGGCTACGCGGTGTACGGCCGCCAGACGGCCGCTCCGAGCTTTCGCACGGCCGCCACAGAGGCCCTCGCGGGCGCCGGGTCCGGCGCGGCCCGTACCGGACGATCTCCGGCCTGGCGGACGCCGGCTAGGTGGGCGGGAACTCGTCGGGGATGTCGGCGAGGTCGTCCAGGGCGGTGGCGAGCTCCTCGGGGTCGTCGCCGATCCGCTCGGCGATCTCGATCAGGATGTGCAGCACGTCGTGGCGGTCGTGCCCGAGGTCCAGCAGGCGCTGGGCCGCCTCCCAGAGCTCGGGCGGGTCGCCGTCCCAGAGCCGGGCGGCGATCTCCTCGTGCCAGGCGAGGTGTTCGGTGAAGTCGGGGCGGTGGGTCTCCCCGGCGTGGTCGATCCCGAGCAGGATCCGGCGGTCGGCCTCGCTCGCCGGGTCGAGGAGGTCCAGATTCGTGATCCCGTGCCAGCCCTGCAGGAGCGGGAACGCGAAGGCACGCCGGGCCAGGGCCGACAGGTCCCCGTCGGGCAGCAGACGCTCCACCAGGCGCCGGTCGAGCCCGAAGGAGGTGGGGTCGCGGTAGGCGTCGGAGAACTTGGCGGTCGCCTCCCAGACGGCGTCCAGCGTGGCCCGTACGGCCTGCTCCGGCAGGTTCAGCCGGGTGCCCGCCCACCGGACCCACGCCGCCAGGACGTGCGGGATCGCCTCCTGCTCGGCCGGGCTGAGCATCACCTTCCGCGGCAGCCAGTCCAGCATGAACGTGTCGCACTTGGTGGGGCTCACCCGCAGGGGGCGGTCGAAGTCCTGGTCGCAGCCGTAGTCGATGATGTGGTCGGCGCAGCGTGAGGCGGCGGAGAGGTCGGAGAGCCGGTTCGCCTCGTCGGAGGCGAGGAACTCCGCGGCGAGCATCGCGCGCCGGTCCCGGCTGTAGGGGCCCTCGCTGTGCGGCGGGGCAGGGCGCTTGCGGCCGGGCGGCAAGGAGCGGATGCGCGACCGGGCGAACGCGTGGTAGCCGCTGTAGCTCTCGGTGACCGCGGGGGTGCGGCTCTCGGTCGTGGCGCGCATGGCGAACTCCAGGAGTGCGCGGGCCTGCTGCGGCTCGATCTCCTGGAACAGCCGGAGCGGATTCTCCTCGGCCTCCCGGCGGCGGCGGGTGATGAGCCGGTCCACCTGGGTGGAGACCCAGGCGTCCCGCGCCATCCCCCGCATGTTGTAGTCGACCAGCACGACCAGGGCGTGCCGTTCCTCCCCGCTGTAGGCGAAGGTGCACATCACGGTGTCCTGGTCGCCGTAGGCGTCGCGGGAGACGTAGCATCCGGCGGGTTTCACCGTACCGACGCGGTCCGCCCAGCGGGGCGTGGCCACACCGGACTCCAGCAGGGCCAGGGCGGCGCCCTCGGCCTTGGCGGCCTGCCGGGACGTGCCGAGGTAGGCGATCGCGATGAGGAGGGTGAGGGCGGCGGGGGTGCCCGCCTTGGCGGCGAAGTCGACCAGCCCTTCACCGACCACCTGTTCCACGTCCCCGCGGCGCAGGCGTCTGTTCCACCACGCGCCGAGCATGTCGGAGACCATCAGCTCGGCGTCGAGCGGGGAGCGGAGCGCGAGAAGCTCGCGAGCCGCCTGAAGCATCTCGGCGAACACGTCGTCGGGCGGTGGACGGGTGTCGACCTTTCGCGGACGTCGGCGGCTCACACCCCTCACTTTCTCGCATTCTCGGGCATGATGACACGCGGATCGCCGCGAATCGCCGTACTTGGGGCTGCGGCGACCTTCTTGTCGACGTGAAGAATAGTCCCTATCGCGGGAAAGCCGGATCACTCCACGCCCGGAGAACGCCGCGCGAGTTGTGAACGGACCGGGTACGGGTGCCCGTGGCAGGCTTGCCACATGGCCATTCACCTCCACCTCGCCCAGGACGACCAGGCGGACGCCGTCCTGAGCCGGAACCCGCTGGCCCTGCTGATCGGCATGCTTCTCGATCAGCAGGTTCCCATGGAGCGGGCCTTCACCGGGCCCTCCGTCATCACCGCCAGGCTCGGCGCCGAACTCGACGCCCACGACCTCGCCGGGCGCGACCCCGAGGCCTTCGCCGCGCTCATGGCGGCCAAGCCCGCCGTGCACCGCTATCCCGGGGCCATGGCGGAGCGGATCCAGCGGCTCGCCGCGTATCTGGTGGACGGGTACGGCGGCAGCGCGGAGGCCCTGTGGCGCGACGCTCCCGACGGAGCGGCTTTGCTGCGGAGGCTCAACGACCTTCCGGGTTTCGGTCGGCAAAAAGCGCAAATCTTTCTTGCGCTCCTCGGCAAGCGGCTCGGGGTCCGTCCGCCGGGCTGGCGGGAGGCCGCAGGGCCGTACGGCGCGGAGAATGTGTACAGGTCAGTGGCGGATGTGGTGGACGCGGAGAGCCTGGGGAAGGTCCGCCGGCACAAGGCCGAGATGAAACGTTTAAGCGGATCCGCATGACATGATTTCCTTACCCGTCGGCCTCCGGGGCTTCCGTCCGCACCGGTGCATCACACATGATGTAGACCTGACGTCGCGTGTTCCCGCAGCGGCGTCGGAGACGTTAGCCTGCTAGTTCCGAGACTAGCTCGTGTTTTACCCGCAGCTATGGAGATGTGCCTCGTGGGTACCCTGGCACTAGGGCGGTGGTGTCGACGGTGAGCACCGACACCTCCGTGCCCCGTCCCCGGGAGTCGGATGTGGACATCTCAGACGCCGCCCTGTTTCAGGGACTGCTGTCCGAGGCGCCCTTCGCCTTCGCGTTCTTCGACGGGGCAATGCGCTTCCGCCGCGTCAACGAGACGATGGCGGCTCTCACCGGCGTTCCGGTCGAACGTCACATCGGCCGCACGCCGACGGACGTCCTCGACGAGGACCTGAGCGCGACCATGGAGTCGGCGCTCCATACCGTGCTGACCGAGAACCGCCCGGTCTTCGACGCGGAGCGGCAGCTACGCGTCCGCGACGCCGCGGGTCAGGTCCGGTACTGGGGCATGGGCTGGTTCCCCGTGCACGGGGAGGACGGTGAGATCGCCGCCGTCGCGCTGTTCGCACTGGACGTCACCGAGCGCCGCCGCGCCGAGGACCGGCTCCGCCAGAGCGAGGAGCGGTATCGCTCCCTGGTGGAGTCCAACGCCCAGGTCGTCTGGATCACCTCGCCGGACGGCGAGATCCACGACGACTCCCCGCAGTGGCGCACGGTCACCGGTCAGGGCGAGGAGGAGTACCTCGCCCACGGCTGGCTGGGAGCGGTGCACCCGGAGGACCGGGACGCCGCCGAGCAGGCCTGGCGCAACGCGCTGCGCGACCGCAAGGTGTTCGACTACGGCTACCGGGTGCGCACCCGGGCGAGCGGCTACCGCCACTTCGACGTGCGGGCCGTCCCGATCGTCCGGGGCGACTCCGTCGTCGAGTGGGTCGGCGCCAACACCGACGTCACCGCCCAGCGTGAGGCCGAGGAGATGCGCGCCCGCCTGACCGACCAGCTCGGCGCGGCGGCCCTGCGCACCGCCAGGCTCCAGGGGGCGACCTCGCTGCTCGCCGAGGCGCTCACGGTGGAGCAGGTCGTCCAGGTCATCATCGACGTCGGCCGGTCCGCGCTCGCGGCGGACCGGAGCGCGGTGGCGCTGCTGGACAGCGACCGCGCGGCCCTGAAGCTGATCAACAGCGGCGGCATCCCGGACGTGCCCGGCGCGCCCGGCGACGAGATCCCGCTGTCGCACTCCAGCGTCATGACGATGGCGGTGAACAGTCGGCGTCCGGTCTTCGCCGAGTCGCCCGACAGCCTCCGCCGCCAGCTGGTGGACGCCGGTGGCAACGACTCGGCGGTCGCCGGGTTCCTGCAGCACACCGACGAGCAGGCGTGGGTCGGCCTTCCGCTGCTCGCGGCGGGCCGGTCGCTCGGAGCGCTGCGCTTCTCCTTCACCCGGCCCAGAAAGATCTCCCAAGAGGACGGCGTCTTTTTGGAGGCGCTCGCCGGCCAGTGCGCATTGGCGGTGGAACGCGCCACGCTCTTCGAGCGGGAGCACCGCACCGCGGAGACCCTTCAGCGCAGCCTGCTCCCCGAGCGCATGCCCGTCGTCCCCGGTCTGGTACTCGCCCAGCGGTTCCGCTCGGGCAGCCGCCACGTGCAGGTGGGCGGGGACTGGTACGACGCGTTCGTGCTCCAGGACGGCCGGGTGGCCGCGGTGGTCGGCGACGTGATGGGCAAGGGCGTCAAGGCCGCCGCGGGGATGGGACGGATCAGGAACGCCATGCGCGCGCTGGCCCTGACCAACCCGCCGCCCGCCGCGGTTCTCACCGGATTGGACCGCGTCTTCGACGCGACGGAGGAGGAAGAGCAGGTCACTTCGCTCGCGTACATGGTGGTCGAACCGGGCACGGGTGAGGGGACGCTCGCCCTGGCCGGTCATCCCCCGCCGCTGCTCGTCGTGCCCGGCGGGCCGCACCGCCTCTGCGACGCCGAGCCGGGCACCCCGCTCGGCTGGCCGAGCAGCCGCAGGCAGTTCCGGTTCTGCGTCCCTCCGGGACACACCGCGGTGCTCTACTCGGACGGGCTGGTGGAGAACCGTAAGCGCGGACTCGACGTCGGACTCAGCGATCTCGTGGCGGCGGTCACCGAGGCGGCGCCGGAGGTGATAAGCAGCCCGCATCTCCTCCTTGACTACCTGGTGGACCGCATGCTCGCAGGCTACGAGCAGGATGACGATGTCACGGTCTTGGCCGTGCACGTCCCATCGATCGGCAACAAAACCTGAGGAATATGAGCGGTCAGAACGGTTTCTTTCGGGTATCGAGGTCACCCGTACGTACGCACTAGTGTTTCGGTCGGCCTAGGGTGGAGGACAACCACCGGGAGGTGGCCGTGCGGAGTGTAAGGTCATGCCAGAATTCTGAGCAGGTAGGCTTGCCATCCGCGCGGCCTCACATCCGAGAGGCACACCGCCCTCGCAAGGGGCACCTGGGTCCATTCTCGCCACGCGTTCGTTCGAGAGGTGTTCGTGTCGCCTGCCAGTTCGACTCGCTCCAAGCCATCTGAGCTGAACGAGCCCGTCATTCAGAGGCTGATCGAGCGTGGGCGCTCGCAGGGTTTCCTCGAGTCCGAGGATGTCCGCAATGCGTTCGAGGAAGCGAGCATCCCGCTGTCCCGGGCTGCGAGCATCCTGCGCAGCCTCAGCAAGGAAGGTGTGACCGTCATGGTGACCGCCGCCGATTCCGCGGCGCCCAAACGGTCTCGCGGCTCGACGTCCAAGCGCCGGACCGCCTCACCTGTGAAGAAGTCCAAGACCCCCACCGCGGCAGCCAAGGAGCAGCCGGACACGGTGACCGCGGTCGTGGGCGAGCAGGAGGGGTCGGCCGAAGCCGGGCGCCAGACCACGGCGAAAAGACCCGCCGCGGCCAAGAAGAAGCCTGCGGAGGCCAAGAGCGCCAAGAGTCCCGCCAAGGAGAAGCCGGTCAAGCCGGAGCCCAAGCCGGCCGCCGTCAACGAGCAGCCCGTGGACGACGAGGACATCGACCTCGTCGCCGTGGACGACGATGAGCTCGTCGACTTCGACGAGGACCTGGAGGTGGTCGTCGACGACGACACGCCCGAGGTCGAAGTCGAGGCCGAAGATCTCGAGCCCGCGCCTCCGCCGGTCGGCGACACCGAGGACGAGGTCATCGTGCTCAGTGACGACGACGACGACGCGCCGGCCGCGCAGGTCGCCGCGGCGGGCGCCACCGCCGATCCGGTCAAGGACTATCTCAAGCAGATCGGCAAGGTTCCCCTGCTCAACGCCGAGCAGGAGGTCGAGCTCGCCAAGCGCATCGAGGCGGGCCTGTTCGCCGAGGAGCAGCTCGCCACCGACGGTGACCGGCTGGCCGGCGGCGGCCGGTCCGAACTCGAATGGATCGCCGAAGACGGTCGCCGGGCCAAGAACCATCTGCTGGAGGCGAACCTCCGGCTGGTCGTCTCGCTCGCCAAGCGGTACACCGGTCGCGGCATGCTCTTCCTGGACCTGATCCAGGAGGGCAACCTCGGCCTCATCCGCGCGGTGGAGAAGTTCGACTACACCAAGGGTTACAAGTTCTCCACCTACGCCACCTGGTGGATCCGTCAGGCGATCACCCGGGCCATGGCCGACCAGGCGCGGACCATCCGCATCCCGGTCCACATGGTGGAAGTGATCAACAAGCTCGCCCGGGTTCAGCGGCAGATGCTGCAGGACCTCGGCCGGGAGCCGACCCCGGAGGAGCTCGCCCGCGAGCTCGACATGACCCCGGAAAAGGTCGTCGAGGTGCAGAAGTACGGCCGGGAGCCGATCTCGCTGCACACCCCGCTGGGTGAGGAGGGGGACAGCGAGTTCGGTGACCTGATCGAGGACTCCGAGGCGATCGTCCCCGCCGACGCGGTGAGCTTCACGCTTCTGCAGGAGCAGCTGCACTCGGTGCTCGACACGCTCTCCGAGCGTGAGGCCGGGGTGGTCTCCATGCGCTTCGGGCTCACCGACGGTCAGCCCAAGACGCTCGACGAGATCGGCAAGGTCTACGGCGTGACGCGTGAGCGAATCCGCCAGATCGAGTCGAAGACGATGTCCAAGCTCCGCCACCCGTCGCGTTCCCAGGTTCTGCGGGACTACCTGGACTAGTCGGTTGCCCGCCGTCGCGCCCCGCACCGGGCGCGACGGCGTGTTCCGTCCGGGGCCGTCAGTCGCCGACGACGACGGTGATCGCCCCGTCGCCGGGCTCGGCGGCCCAGCCGTGCTCCTTGAGCAGGTCGATCAGCTCGGACGGGGTCCGGGGGTCCTCCCCGGAGAGTAACAGCGTACGGGCAACGTCGCCGCGGGTCGCCTTCGCCATGTGGCTGACCACGGTCCGCCTGCCCGCCCGATCGCGGACAACCCGGATCGCCGTCGTCCGGTCGCCGCCCGGCCACATCGACGCGTAGCCGGCGGAACGCAGGTCCACCACCAGCCCTGTCACGGGATCGAGGGCCGCCCCGACGGCCGTACGCCACAGGGTCGCCGTCCGGGGCAGGCCGGGCAGCCTGACGTCGGCGGAGAGCCGGTACGGCGGCACCCGGTCGTCGACGCGCAGCGCCCCCCAGAGTCCGGAGAAGATCACCACACGCTCCCCGGCCCGGCCGAGGTCGAGGCTGGGCAGATCGAGCCGCTGATAGAGCACCCCGGTGTACCGCCGTGCGGCGGGCAGGGTGGGGGCGTCCCGGAGGGCCCGATTCCGCGTCACCTCGGCGAGGCGGCCGGGGGAGAGCCCGAGTACGGCGAGGGCGTGGTCCACAGGTCCCCGGCAGAGCGCGGTGAGGGCGTCCAGGACGCGGACGCGCTCCCGGGTGAGTTCGGGGAAGCCCAGGGTGCCGAGATCGAGCGGAGGGCCGTCCCCGCCCGGGTCCTTGCCCTCGGACGGCGGTAACAAGATAAGCACAGATGTGCAGCTTAGAACCCAAGCTCGGGCCGGCGACGTAGGGTCCGGTGCCATGGGCCTGTTTCGCCGCGCTTTGCCCGCAGGCGGTGAGGTCGACGAGGTCGTGGGTCGGCTTCTCGTCGACCGGCCATGGGAGGATCTAGACCTTGACGACGCCGTCGAACTGGTTGTCAAGGGCCGCCTGACGGCCGGGCTGCACCTGCTGACCCAGACACGGCACGACCACGAAACCCGGGTCCTGCGTGTCGGCGCGCTCGCGGAGGCCGCGGTGGGGCGGAGCGCCCAGCTGGCCTCGCTCTGCGCCGACGACCCGGGTGACCCGGACGGATGGCTCTGGCTGGGGTGCACGATGCTCGCCGAGGCGTGGGCGGCCCGTGGTCGCGGATACACCGCCACGGTCTCCGACGACGACTACGAGGTCTTCTACGCCGCTTTGGAGGCGAGCCGCCACCCGCTGCTGGAAGCCGCGAGCCTGGCGCCCTCGGACGCGGCGCCCTGGGTGCTCCTGCAGGCCCAGGCGAAGGCGATGGGGCTGGACCGGACGGAGCTCGACGCGATCTGGTCGGAGGTCGAGCGGCGCTGCCCGTCGCACTTCGAAGGCGCCCGGGAGCGGCTGCAGGCGATGTGCAAGAAGTGGTACGGCAGCCACAAGGAGATGTTCCACTTCGCGCGTGAGGTCGTCGCGCGGGCCCCACGGGGGCATCCGGCCACCGCGATGATCGTACTGGCCCATTTCGAGTGCCTGGAGTACGACCTGTCGGAGCTCCCGGAGGAGGTTCGGGCCGACCGGACCCCGGCGCTGGTCCGGTCGTACTTCACCGAGGAGGTCCTCGCCGAGATCCGCGAGGCCGACGAGAAGTGGTCGATGTGGGCGAGCGCCCATCCGTACGGCGTCAGCGCGCATCACCTGTTCGGCGCCGCCTACCTGTGCGGTCCCGGCGGCGCCTACTCCGATCGGGCCCGCGTCCACCTCTCCAAGGTGGGCGGCCGGTGGCAGGCCTCACCGTGGGAGTTCCTCAGCGAGGACCCCGAACGGGCCTTCGCGGCCGCTCTCGTCCAGCTGGGGCTGGAGTGGGGTCACTAGGGCCGGGTCGCGGCTCACCCGGGCGTTGAGAACCGCCGGACGGGCTTGCGCGGGCCTTCCGGCACGCGGGCACGCCCGTACGGGACGGCGGGCCGACCGGGGGATCCGGTCGCCGACGACGCGGGTGACGGGGCGAGCGGTCACCCGCGATGAGCTTTCGCGCCCGCGCGGGACACGGGCGCGAACTCACCGAAAGGTCGTCGCGGTCAGCGTTCGTTGTCGCCGGCTGTGCCGGGGGTGGCGCTGAGCCGCGCCGACTCGTCCTGGATCTCGGCGCCTTTCTCACGCAGCACCGCTACGTGCTGGCGCCCGTGGTGGGCACAGAAGAACAGCTCCCCGCCGAGCGGCAGGGTGGCGCGAATATAGGCCTGGGCGCCGCATCGGTCGCATCGGTCCGCGGCCAACAGCGGCTTGGTGGGGGCGAGAGCTCCAGTCACGTATCGCCTTTCGATCACCCCCACTCGCGTGGGGACGGGGTGTTGCCTTGGCGTCAGTCACTTGGCACAACATCTAACCCGACTCGGGCGTTCCCAATCACCCCCCGTGTACGCCTAGAGCGGAATGGACCGTCCGGCTACCGCTATTGTGACGTGGATCACGCTCGGTGGAGCGTGCCGTGGCGCGTAGGTTATTGATGACCGATAGGCTACGCACACGTGTTCGAAGCTGAACAGGAGCCCGCGTGACCGCTGCGACCACAGCCCGAGTTGCCACCCCCGGCAACGGTGCCGTCGACCCCGAGGACTACACGGCACGCCATCTGTCGGTGCTGGAGGGCCTGGAGGCCGTACGCAAGCGGCCGGGCATGTACATCGGCTCGACGGACAGCCGAGGGCTCACCCACTGCCTCTGGGAGATCGTCGACAACGCCGTGGACGAGGCCCTCGCCGGGCACTGCGACCGGGTCGAGGTGATCCTCTTCGCCGACGGCTCCATCGAGGTCCGAGACAACGGGCGGGGCATCCCCGTCGACATCGAGCCCAAGACCGGCCTGCCCGGGGTGGAGCTGGTCATGACCCGGCTGCACGCCGGCGGCAAGTTCGGGGGCGGCTCCTACGGCGCCTCCGGCGGTCTGCACGGCGTCGGAGCCTCCGTGGTGAACGCCCTGTCCGCACGGCTGGACGTGGCGGTCGACCGGGACGGCTACACGCACGAGATGAGCTTCCGGCGCGGGGTGCCCGGCGTCTTCGCCGCGGACGCCCCCACCGCCCGGTTCAAGAAGTCCTCAGGCCTGCGGCTGGCCGGGCGGGTGGGCGCGCGGGTGACCGGCACCCGGGTGCGCTGGTGGGCCGACCGGCAGATCTTCCTGCCCGAGGCCGTGATCTCGATCGAGGACCTGCACGCGCGGGCCCGGCAGACGGCCTTCCTCGTCCCCGGACTGGCGATCTCGGTCCGGGACGAGCGGGATCCCGAGGCCGTCACCGAGGAGGAGTTCCGCTTCGACGGGGGGATCGCCGAGTACTGCGAGTTCCTCGCGCGGGACGAGGCGGTCTGCGACGTCCTGCGGCTCCAGGGGGTCGGGCACTTCCACGAGAACGTGCCGATCCTCGACGACCTCGGCCACATGGTGCCGACGAGGGTCGAGCGCGAGCTCTCCGTCGACATCGCCCTGCGCTGGGGCAAGGGCTACGAGACCACGGTCCGCCCGTTCGTCAACGTGATCGCCACGCCCAAGGGCGGCACGCACGTGGCCGGGTTCGAGCGCGCCCTGGTCCGCACCCTCAACGAGCAGCTCCGGGAGACCCGGCTCCTCAAGGCCGGGGACGACCCCGTCACCAAGGACGACATCCTGGAGGGGGTCACCGCGGTGATCACCGTACGGGTGCCGGAGCCGCAGTTCGAGGGGCAGACCAAGGAGATCCTCGGCACGTCGGCGGCCACCCGGATCGTCGCGCATGTGGTCAGCAGAGACCTGCAGATCCTGTTCGCCGAGGCCAAGAAGGCGCAGAAGCAGCAGCTTCGCTCCGTCCTGGAGAAGATCGCGGCCGCGGCCAAGGCCCGGATCGCCGCCCGGGAGCACCGGGACAACCAGCGGCGCAAGAGCGCGCTGGAGAACTCCGCGCTCCCCGCCAAACTGGTCGACTGCCGCAGCGACGCGGTGGACCGGAGCGAGCTGTTCATCGTCGAGGGCGACTCGGCCCTCGGCACCGCCAAGCTCGCGCGGGACTCGGAGTTCCAGGCCCTGCTGCCGATCCGGGGGAAGATCCTCAACGTGCAGAAGGCGTCCGTGGCGGACATGCTGAAGAACACCGAGTGCGCCGCGATCATTCAGGTGGTCGGGGCGGGCTCGGGGAGGACGTTCGACCTCGACGCGGCGCGTTACGGCAAGGTCATCCTCATGGCGGACGCCGACGTGGACGGCGCGCACATCCGCTGCCTGCTGCTCACGCTCTTCCACCGCTACATGCGGCCGCTGGTGGAGGCGGGCCGGGTCTTCGCCGCGGTTCCGCCGCTGCACCGGATCGAGGTCGTCAACCAGGGGCGGGGCAAGAACCGCGTCATCTACACCTACAGCGACGCCGAGCTGCACCGCCGGCTGAACGAGCTGGAGCGCAAGGGCAAAAAGTGGAAGGACCCGGTCCAGCGCTACAAGGGTCTGGGGGAGATGGACGCCGACCAGCTCGCCGAGACCACGATGGACCCACGGCACCGGCTGCTGCGCCGGATCAGGATCGAGGACGTCGAGTCCGCCGAGCAGATCTTCTCCCTGCTCATGGGGAGCGAGGTGGCTCCCCGCCGGGAGTTCATCGTCAAGAGCGCGTCCGCGGTCGACCGGGATCACATCGACGCGTGAGCGGACGCGCTCGAGGTGTTCCGGACTACACCTCGACGGGAATCAGCCCGCCGGTGTGCACGTTGTAGATCGCTCCACCGACGGCCAGATCGGGCGGCAGGTACGGGCTGGTGCGGATGCGGACCAGGTCGCGGCGGAGCGCCGCGTCCTGGTCGGGCACCGTGCGGAACTCCAGGCTCCGGGTGTCGATCCCGTGTTCCTTCGCGATCAGTTCGTGGACGTCGGAGTCGGTGGCGCTCGCCATCCGGCAGTCGGTGTGCGGCATGACGAGCACCCGGTCCACGCCGAGCAGGTAGACGGCGAGGACGAGGGTGCGCAGGACGTCGCCGGTGACTCTGGCGCCCGCGTTGCGCAGGATCTTCGCGTCACCCCGCTGGAGTCCCAGCAGGGCCAGGGGGTCGATCCTGGAGTCCATGCAGGTGATGACGGCCAGGCCGCGTCCGGCCCGGCCGGTCAGGCCGGAGTCGGTGAAGGTGCGGCGGTACTCGTTGTTGGCCGCGAGGAGATCGGAGAAAGCACCAGAATCGGTCATAGTCCTGATATTGCCTGATGCGTTCTCTCAACCGTCTCCCGGGTCCCGGGAATCATTCGCCAAAGATCCCGCGAGCATGTACCACGATGCGTGATGATACGGCTACGTAACGCAATCGTGGAGGACGGGCTTGAACAGGACCCAGTTGCTCGCCGAGTACATCCGGGGGCAGGCCAGGCGACGACTCGACCGGGTCGAGGTGCGGGACGGCGGAGCCAACGCGCGATGTGCGCTCGCCCTGTTCGACGTGGCCGCGCACGTGGCGACGCTTGCGGAGGACGATCCGGCGATCGAGGCGCTCGCCGTGGCCGGCTGCTTCGCCGGCGACGCCTTCGACCCCGGGGAGACGGGGGAGCGTTTCATCGGCCGCTGGCACCTGGAGGGCCCCGACGGCGACCCCTGGGACCTGCTTTCGTCCCTCCCCCGCCTGGTGAGCCACCCACCCCGCGTCCCCGCCTGACGGCCGTACGGCATTTCTCCGGGCCCGGGACTCGGTACCCGGGAGGCCTCCCATGGTGGTATCAAGGGCGCTGTACGGGCTGGGCTGTGAGCCGTACTGCGTCTACGAGAAGGCCATGGCCAACCCCTTCCGGAGATTGGAAGGTCATCTCTGGAAGGGGAACGAGGTCAGGCCGGTGCCATGGCGGCTTCCAGGATCGCCTGGATCTGCTCGGTCTGCCGACGGTCACGCCCCCTCGCGATCAGCCGCAGCGCCATGTCGATGGTCGCCTCCTCCAGGGAGACCTCCGGCACCTCGTCCCCGATGACGTCGCGGAGGAACATGACGATCTCGGCGAAGGAGTAGAGGACCACCTTTCCGCCGGAAGCGGCTACCGGGGCGGGAAACCCGCCCGGCCCCCGTTCGCCCGTGGCGAGCTGACGCAGGCTCGACTGGGTTCGGCTCCCGTTCAGCCGGAGGGCGGCCTCCCCCAGGGTGACGGCGTCCGGCGTCCCCAGCCCGATTACCCGCAGGCCGGTGATTCGGTGCACCACGTGAATGGTGGCGACGACGGCGGCGGTCAGGGTGTCGGCCTCCACATCGCACATGAGGTACGACGGTCGTCCGGACCCTCCGATCACCGGGCTGAAATCCAGGCCTGACTCGTAGAGCGCGTCGCTCTCATCGTCACTCGGAGCTTGATCAAGTATCGCTTTGAAACTCCAGGTCGGCATTTTCCCTCCAATGGCGGTGTCGCTTTCACCGCTGTGTGAGGTCGAGGGTTTCGTCAGGTTCATGAAGTGTGGTGGACCGCCCCACCCCCGTCACCGGGCTTTGCATGATCGATATGGTCGTGAACGAATTGATGGATGCGCTTGGCTTCGTTCATTGGGATACGCGGAGTACTTGCGACTCTGAGCTTTTCGCCACAGCCAGGGCATATGACATATCCCCAGCGATGTCCCCTGTGGTCTTCCGTTGGGATCAACCCAGCCCTACGCGCGGCTTTGAAGGCGGCGTTGATCTCGTTCTTCTGATGGCGTCGAGGGCTGATCACGTTTCGACGTTAGCAGTGTGTTGTAATGTTAACACACCAAATTCGTAAACTCGCATTACGCAGAGTTACCCCCGGTGGGGGCCGGGATCCGGCCCCCACCGAGGGTCAGACGGCCGAGTCCTCGGGGGCCGGGGGTGGGCTCTGGAGCGGCTCTCCGGCGCCGAGGGATCCGCTGACGGTGTGGATCGGCTGGGTCAGGGGGATGCCGGAGCCGTCGCGGCGGCCGAGCTCGTCGGGGAGGTCCACCGGGTCGCCGTCCACGGTCGTGGCCCGCGCGGGGGCCGGTCCGGCCCAGCAGAGCAGGAGCGTGTCCTCCCCCTTGAGGAACCGGTGGGAGCGGACGCCCCCGGTGGCGCGGCCCTTGGGCGGGAAGTCCGCGTAGTTCGCGACCTTGACACCGCCGGTCTGGGTGCCCGGCAGCGCCGAGGAGGAACCGGCGACGGTGACGACCACCGACTCGCGGGACGGGTCCACCACGCCGAACCAGAGCACCCGGGCCGCCTCGTCCAGCCGGATGCCGGCCATGCCGCCGGCGGGCCGCCCCTGGGGCCGTACGGCGCTCGCGGGGAACCGCAGCAGCTGCGCGTCGGAGGTCATGAAGACCAGGTCGTGGTGCTCGGCGGCGAGCTCCACCGCGCCGATCACCGTGTCCCCGTCCTTCAGCCCGATGACCTCGAAGTCGTCCCGGTTGCCGGGGTACTCGGGCACCACCCGCTTGACCACGCCCTGCGCGGTGCCGAGGACCAGCCCGGGGCCGTCCACCGCGAGTGACCCCAGCCCGACGACCGTCTCGTCCGGGCCGAGGGTGACGTACTCGTCGACGGAGTGCCCTCCGGCGAGTGACGGCGGCGCGGCGCCCGGCGGGAGGGTCGGCAGGTCCACGATGGACACCCGGACCGCCCGGCCGTGCGAGGTGATCAGGGCGACCTCGCCCCGGGCCGTGGTCGACACCACCCCGATCAGCAGGTCGTGCGGGGATCGCGGTCCCTCGGCGGGCAGCGGGGCGGCGTCCGCGGTACGGGCGATCCGCCCGGTCGCGGAAAGCACCGCCAGGCAGGGGTCGTCCGCCACCATCAGGGGAACCCCGGCCGCCTGCGCGGCGCCCGCGGACTCCAGCAGGACGGTACGGCGCGGCGTGCCGTAGGCGGCCGCGACCTCGGCGAGCTCCTCGGAGACCACGCGGCGCAGCCGCTCGTCGGAGGAGAGGATCGCGGTGAGCTCGGCGATCTCCGCCTTGAGTTTCTCCGCCTCCCGCTCCAGCTCCAGCTTGTCGAACCGGGTCAGCCGGCGCAGCGGGGTGTCCAGGATGTAGACGGCCTGGATCTCGGAGAGCCCGAAGGTCTCCATGAGCCGGGTGCGGGCCTGGGCCGAGTCGTCGGAGTCGCGGATGACGGCGATGACCCGGTCGATGTCGAGGAGGGCCACGATGAGCCCGGCGACGAGGTGGAGCCGGTCCTCCCGCTTGCGGCGGCGGTGCTCCGAGCGGCGCCGGACGACGCTCAGCCGGTGGTCGACGTAGACCTGGAGGAGCTCCTTGAGGCCGAGGGTGCGCGGCTGGCCGTCGACCAGGGCGACGTTGTTGATGCCGAAGGTCTCCTCCATCGGGGTCAGCCGGTAGAGGTCCTCCAGGACGGCCTCGGGGTTGAAGCCGTTCTTGATCTCGACGACGAGGCGGAGGCCCTTGTGCCGGTCGGTGAGATCCTTCAGGTCGGAGATGCCGGAGAGCTTCTTGGACTGGACGAGCTCCTTGATCTTGGCGATCACGCGCTCCGGCCCGACGTTGTACGGGAGCTCGGTGACGACCAGGCCCTTGCGGCGCGGCGTGACGGCGTCCACGCTCACCTTGGCCCGCATCTTGAAGGTGCCGCGCCCGGTCTCGTACGCGTCGCGGACGCCGTTCAGGCCGATGATCGTGCCGCCGGTGGGCAGGTCGGGGCCGGGCACGTGGCGCATCAGCTCGTCGAGCGGGGTGTGCGGCTTCTTGATCAGGAGGCGGGCCGCGGCGACGATCTCGCCGAGGTTGTGCGGCGCCATGTTCGTGGCCATGCCGACGGCGATGCCGGTGGCGCCGTTGACGAGCAGGTTGGGGAAGGCGGACGGGAGAACCGTCGGCTCGGTCTCCTGCCCGTCGTAGTTGGGCTTGAAGTCGACGGTGTCCTCGTCGATGGACTGGACCATCAGCATCGCCGGCGGGGCGAGCCGCGCCTCGGTGTAGCGCATGGCGGCCGGGTCGTCGTCGAGCGACCCGAAGTTGCCGTGGCCGTCCACGAGGGGCAGGCGGATGGAGAACGGCTGGGCCAGCCGGACCAGCGCGTCGTAGATGGGGGCGTCGCCGTGCGGGTGCAGCTTGCCCATGACCTCGCCGACGACCCGGGAGGACTTCACGTGGCCCCGTTCCGGGCGCAGCCCCATCTCGCTCATCGAGTGGAGGATGCGGCGCTGTACCGGCTTCATGCCGTCGCGCGCGTCGGGGAGCGCGCGCTGGTAGATCACCGAGTAGGCGTATTCGAGAAAGCTGGTGCGCATCTCCGAGGCGACGTCGATGTCGACGATCCGCTCTACGAAGTCCTCTGGCGGGGGGCTGGTTGTCCGTCGGGCCATGTCGAACATTATGGCGAACTCGATACGGTCCCGGGTACGGGACCGGGCACGCGGCGCCTGTTCGACCGCGATCCACGCCCAGGTGAGCGGCCGATTGACCGGCTTGTGGACTATGTCGTCCACGGGTTCCCGGTTCGGTACGGGGCCGGCCCGGCGCGAGCCGTACCGGTGCGGGGAATCCCCGCGCCTCTCGTCGATCCCGCCCGCAACCTGGTAGCAAGTACCCATGGCCGATGATGTGGAGATGCTCAGGGAAGAGGCGGAGGAGCGGCTGCGGGCGCTCGCGGGGGAGCACGCGCGGCTCCGCGAGGACCAGTGGAGCGCCATCGCGGCGCTCGTGCTGGATCGGCGCCGGGCCCTGGTCGTCCAGCGCACGGGCTGGGGGAAGTCGGCGGTCTACTTCGTCGCCACCGCTCTGCTGCGCGAGTGCGGGGAGGGGCCGACCGTGATCGTCTCCCCGCTGCTCGCCCTGATGCGCAACCAGATCGCCGCGGCCGCGCGGGCCGGCATTCAGGCGGCGACCGTGAACTCCGCCAATCCGGAGGAGTGGGACGAGGTCTACGCATCCGTCCAGGACGGGGAGGTCGACGTCCTGCTGGTCAGCCCGGAGCGGCTTAACAACCCCGACTTCCGCGACCAGGTCCTGCCCAAGCTGGCGGCGGGCGCCGGGTTGATCGTCGTCGACGAGGCGCACTGCATCTCCGACTGGGGGCACGACTTCCGGCCGGACTACCGGCGCCTCGGCACCCTGCTGGCGGAGCTCCCGCCCGGCGTTCCGGTGCTGGCGACGACCGCGACGGCCAACGCCCGCGTCACGCGCGACGTCGCGGAGCAGCTCGGTGAGGACACCCTGGTGCTCCGCGGGCCGCTGGAGCGGGAGAGCCTGCACCTGTCGGTGGTGCGGTTGCGCGCCCCCGAGGAGCGGCTGGCCTGGCTCGCCGAGGCGTTGCGGGAACTGCCCGGCTCGGGGATCGTCTACACGCTGACGGTGGCGGCGGCCGACGAGATCGCCGCCTACCTGCGGGACCAGGGTTTCCCGGTGGCCTCGTATTCGGGGAAGACCGATCCGGCCGAGCGGCTCGCCGCGGAGCGGGACCTGCTCGGCAACCGGGTCAAGGCGCTTGTGGCCACGTCCGCGCTGGGGATGGGGTTCGACAAACCGGACCTGGGCTTTGTGATCCATGTGGGGGCGCCCCAGTCGCCGGTGGCCTACTACCAGCAGGTCGGCCGGGCCGGTCGCGGTGTCGGCCGGGCCGAGGTGATCCTGCTACCGGGCGCCGAGGATCGCGATATCTGGGCGTATTTCGCCTCGCTCGCCTTCCCGCCGGAGGCCCTGGTCCGCGCCACGCTGACCGCCCTCGCCGACGGCCCGCTCTCCACCGCGGCCCTGGAGAACCACGTGGACCTGAGCCGCGGCCGGCTGGAGACGATGCTGAAGGTCCTGGACGTCGACGGCGCGGTACGGCGGGTGCGCGGCGGATGGGAGTCGACCGGGCGGCCGTGGGCCTACGACGCGGACCGGTACGCCCGCGTGGCCGCGGAACGGGACGCCGAGCAGCGGGCCATGCTGGACTACATCGGCACCTCCGGATGCCGGATGGAGTTCCTCCGGCGGCACCTGGACGACGCCGGCGCCGAGCGGTGCGGGCGCTGCGACAACTGCACGGGACGGCGCCCCGGCGTATCGGCTTCCCCGGACGGGGTCCAGGCGGCGCGGGAGCGGCTGCGCCGGCCGGGTGTGGAGGTCGAGCCCCGCCGTCAGTGGCCGAGCGGGCTCACCGAGCTCGGGCTCTCCGGCCGGATCACAGGGGTGGCGACGACGGGGCGGGCGCTCGGCAGGCTGACCGACCTCGGCCGGAACGACCTGCGCGAGCTGCTCCGGGAGGGCGGGCCGGACGGCCCCGTACCGGATGGGATGTTCGACGCCGTGGTCAAGGTCCTGGCGGCCTGGGACTGGGCCGAGCGGCCGGTCGCCGTCGCGAGCCTGCCGTCGGCGAGCCGTCCGATCCTGGTCGGCGGTCTCGCCGAGCGCCTGGCCCGGATCGGGCGGCTGCGGCACCTGGGATCGCTGCGGTACGGCGCCGCGGCCGCTCCGGGTGGCCGGCACAACAGCGCCCAGCGGGTCCGGGGTCTGGCCGGGGCGCTCGAACTCCCCGGCGAGCTGGCCGGGGCCGTGGCCACGCTGGGCGGGCCGGTGCTGCTCGTGGACGACCGCGTCGACTCCGGCTGGACGATGACGATGGCGGCGAAGCTGCTCCGGGACGCGGGTGCGCCCGCCGTGCTCCCGTTCGCCCTCGCCGTCACCGCCTAGGCGCGCGGGCCGCCGGCGGGCGGGTAGCGCCATTCGATCTCGGCCGCCTTGTCGATGAGCTCGTGCGGGGAGTCCGCCTTGATCACCTTGTCGTAGGCCTCCAGCCACTTGGGCAGCCCCCACAGCCCGTCGCCGTCGACCCGCCAGACCACCCATCGGTCCAGGCAGCGGGCGAGCGCCCGGACCACGTCGTCGGCAAAGCCGTCTCCGGTGAGTTCGAGGGCGGAACACAGATCTTTCGCCGCTTGCTCCGAGGGCATGGCTCAGCTCTCCGTAGAGGACGCATCATCGGTCGTGAGGGGCAGGCAGACAACAGTGAACCTCGCCGGAGCCCCCAGGCAATGCGCCCGCCAGGCGCAGGGTCGGCGCAAGTGCGTCAACTGCACCCGTGCCGAGCAGCACACCGCGTAACCTAACCGTCACCGAGCGGTACGCACCAGGAGGTTCCGCAATGAGCGATTTGCACTGGATTGAGGTCCAATCGATCGCCGACCGGCAGGGCGTCTCCCTTCTTCGTGGATGGCGCCTCCGGCACGAGTGGACACTCATCCAGGTCGTGGATCGGCTCAAGGAGATCCTCGGCCCCTCCGCCGACGGACTGTCCCATCAGCAGGTGTCCAAGTGGGAACGGGGAGTTCCCCCCACTCCGCGGTACCTGCGCGCTCTCTGCGAGCTGTACCAGACGAGGCCTGATCGTCTGGGATTCGGACACGATTTCACCGTGGGCGAGGTGGCTGATCCAGGGGGAACACAGCCAGGGAGAAAACAGCGAAGTGATCCACAGCTCAAACCAGGGGGGCGCGGTGCGCCCCACGACTCAGGCGAGGAGCCTCCCAGCCCGCGGATTCCGGGAGAGGAGGACGACATGAGGCGCCGCAACCTGTTGAGGTCCGTCTTCGTGAGCGGCCTCACCGCCCCCATCGTCTCAGCGATGGAGCAGGTCAGGCAGAGCATGGAGCGCACCCTCAGCTCGGCCACGGTCAGCGCGGCGAGCCTCGACCAATGGGAGCAGACCGTCACCGGTTACGGCCTCGCGTACATGACCAGCCCACCGCTCGGACAGCTCCAGGACATGGTGCTGGACTTCGCCGAGATTCAGCGGCTCACCGCCCTCCGCCAGACGACCGACATTCAGCGGCGGCTCTGCCACATCAGCGCGCAACTCGGCGTCGTCATCGCCATGACCATGGTGGATCTGGGCGACTACCAGCAGGCCCGGGGCTGGTTTCGCACCTCCAGGGTCGCCGCGGAGGAGACCGAGGACCGGATCCTGCGCGCCTGGGTGACCGCCAGGGAGTCCGCCATCTACCTGTACTACGCCCAGCCCGTACAGCGCGCGGTCGACCTCGCCAGGCAGGCGCAGCTCATGGCCGCGAAGCCCGACAGCGCGGTCGCGGTGGTGGCGGCGGCGCTGGAGGCCCGCGGCTGGGCCCGTCTGGGCGCCGCGGCCCAGGCACACCAGGCGTTGCGGCGGGCGGAGGAGTTCTTCGAACGCCTTCCGGTCGCGGCCACCGTGAACACGCCGTTCGGCTGCGGGCGGCAGCGCTTCGCGTTCTACCTGGAGAACACGCTCGCCCACCTCGGGGACCGCAGGGCACCCAGCATGCAGCAGGAGGCGCTGCGCCTCCTCGGCCTGGGGGAGATCCGGGACCGGCTCCTGGTCGAGCTCGACGTCGCCACCATGTGGATTCGCCGAGGCGACGTCACCGAGGGCGTCAGGCACGCGCTGCGCACCATCCTCAGCGCGCCGGCCGACTGGCGCACCGGCCTCATCAACTCCCGCGGCGAGGAGCTGTACGCGCTCATCCCGGAGCCGCGGCGATGCCTGCCCGCGGCCCGTGACCTGCACACCGTCCTCGCCCTGCCCTCCGGGGAATCCCTGTGACCCCCGCGACGCGCAGGATCAGTCCGTCAGGTTGAGCCGGTCCACCTGATCGGCGGAGAGTCCCACGGCGACCGCGGCGTGCCGCAGCATCCGATGCTCCGTCCGGCTGATGGGCGAGTTGGCGTCCCGCAGCGCGGCGATGAGTTTCCCGGTACGCATCAGCGTCTCATGGGTCGGGTGCGACGTCTCCACGACGTCGCACCACCGGTCGGCGGGCAGGCGGTCCCGGAATCGGCCGACGAGATCGGCGAGGGACCGGTCGACGTCGTCCGTGTTCAGCGCCTGTGCCGCCCATTGGGAGAGAACTTGGTCCAGCGACGGTTGGTTCACCCGTCCCTCCACGTCAACAGTCCGAGTCAATTCCTTTCACCATGGACCGGAAACGGGGTTGACGCCACTGTCCAAAATGCCAGTGGACGGTTTGGCGGACGGACGGCCACACTCCGTGACCGGTTTCACCCGCCGCGCGGCCGAACCGTCGCGGGCAGGCCCCGGCGTACCCGGAGCGACGCCGGTACGGGCGGAATCGCGCCGGGTCGGGCGGGACTCAGAGACGCGGCCGGGCGCCGAGGTGGGTGATGGCCCGGGAGGCGAGCGCGCACCCGGCCGCGAGGGCTTCCCCGGCGGGCTTCCCGTCCAGCCAGGGCGGGAGGAACCCGGCGGTGAAGGCGTCGCCGGCGCCGGTGCCGTCGATGATGCGGTCGACCGGGACGGCGGGCGTCCGGACCGGCTCGGAGCGCGAGTTCGTGTACCAGAGCGCGCCCTCCTTGCCGAGCTTGATCACAACCTGGGGGAACCAGGCGGTGAGCACCTTGGCCGCGGCCGCGGGGTCGTCCCGGCCGGTCATCACCTTGGCCTGGTCGGCGTTGGCGAAGAGCAGCTTGGCCCCGCCCGTCCACTCCAGGAACGGCTCGGCGCCCGCGCGCTCCAGCGGCGCGGACGACGCCGAGTCGATCGAGATCGACATCCCGGCGCGGCGGGCCAGGTCGAGGGCGGCCATTCCGGCCGTCCTGGACCCCTCGTTGACCAGGGTGTAGCCCGACAGGTGCAGGTGGGAACCCGCGGAGAACAGATCGCGGGGCAGATCCTCGGGCGACAGGGCCGCGTTGGCACCCGGGTCGGAGAGCATCGTGCGCTCCCCCTTGTGGGTCACCAGGACGACACAGGTGCCGGTGGGGCGCTCGGGGTCCATGACCAGCCGGGCGTCCACGCCGTACCCCATCAGCTCCATGTCGCGGTTCCGGCCGGTGATGTCGGCGCCCCGGCGGCCCACAAAGGCGACCGTGGCCCCCTCGACGGCCAGCCACGACGCGATGTTCGCACCGGACCCGCCACCGTGCATGGTGACGACGGCAGGCGTGTCACTCGCCCTGGCGAGGGCAAACCGTGCGCGTGCGAGCGCGTCGGTCATGAGATCGCCCACCACGACAACCCGCGTCATGATGTCACCACCTTGATGTTGCACAGAACCCGTATGGGGAAACAGGCGAAGCCGACGCCGAAAACCTAACAGTTTCCTCGCCTTCTCGGGACATGAAGCGGACAGCGGGACGGAGTCGATGCACAAGCGTTGCCGTACGCGCTCGACTCTTCCCACGATGTGAGATCGTCGGCGGTGCCCCGTAGTCTCAAAGGTGTGCAGGCTCACTACCCTGATCGCTGGGAGGCCGACGTCGTCCTCGCGGACGGGGGCACGGCCCACCTGCGTCCGATCACGCCCGAAGACGCCGACCGGATGCGGGCCTTCCATTCCCGGCTCTCCGACGAGTCGATCTACTTCAGGTTCTTCGGCCCGCACCCCCGGCTCTCCGATCGGGAGGTCGAGCGGTTCACCGTCGTCGACCACGTCGACCGGGTCGCGCTCATCGCCACGATCGGCGAGGAGATGACGGCGGTCGTCAGGTACGACCGGATCGGCCCGGGGGAGGCGGAGGTCGCCTTCCTGGTCGAGGACGCCCATCAGGGCCGCGGGCTCGCCTCGGTCCTGCTGGAGCACATCGGGGCCGCGGCCCGGGAGCGGGGACTGTCCCGGTTCGTCGCCGAGGTCCTTCCCGGGAACCGCCGCATGATCGGCGTCTTCCGCCAGGCCGGGTACACGGCGGAGAGCACGTTCGAGGACGGCGTCGTACGGCTCACGCTGGACCTCACGCCCACGCCGACCTCCCGCGAGGTCATGCGGGCCCGGGAACACCGGGCGGAGTCGCGCTCCATCCAGCGGCTGCTCACCCCCTCGTCCGTCGCCGTCGTCGGCGCGAGCCGCGAACCGGACAGCGTCGGCCAGACCGTCCTGCGCCACCTGCTCGCCGCCGACTTCACCGGCCCCGTCTACCCCGTGCACCGGGAGGCGCGGTCCGTCGCGGGGGTCCGCGCCCACCGGAGCGTCGAGGAGATCGACGGCGAGGTCGACCTCGCCGTCCTCGCCGTCCCGGCGGAGCACGTCCTGGAGGTCGTGGAACAGTGCGCCCGCAAGGGCGTGCACGGACTCGTGGTGGTTTCGTCGGGCTTCGGGGAGACCGGCGAGGAGGGGATGGCGCGCCAGCGCGAGCTGGTCAGGATCGCCCGGTCGAACGGGATGCGCGTCGTCGGCCCCAACTGCCTGGGCATCGCCAACACCGCCGCCGACGTACGGCTCAACGCCACCCTCGCCGGTCGGCTCCCGCCCCCCGGTCGGGTGGGGTTCTTCTCCCAGTCGGGGGCGCTCGGCACGGCACTCCTGCAGTGGGTCGCCGAGCGGGGGATGGGGATCTCGACGTTCGTCTCGGCGGGCAACCGGGTGGACGTCTCCGGCAACGACCTCCTCCAGTACTGGGAGGAGGATCCGGCCACCGAGGTGATCCTGCTGTACCTGGAGTCGCTGGGGAACCCCCGGAAGTTCGCCCGGCTCGCCCGCAGGATCTCCCGCCGCAAACCCATCGTCGCGGTGAAGAGCGGCGGCGCCACCCGGGGAGTCCCGGAGGGGCACGCCGCGCCCGCGCTGCGCCTCCCCGACGTAGTGCTCAGCTCGCTGTTCGAGCAGTCCGGCGTGATCCGGGTGGACGACCTCACCCAGCTCTTCGACGTCGCCCAGCTCCTCGCCCACCAGCCGCTGCCGCAGGGCTCCCGGATCGGTGTCGTGGGAAACTCCGACGCCTTGGCGCTGCTCGCCGTGGACGCGTGCGTCGACGCGGGGCTGGACCCGAGGGACCCGGTCGACCTCGGGGCCCGGGCGGGCGCCGCGGAGTTCGGCGAGGCGCTGACCGCGCTCCTGGACGACCCGGGCGTGGACGCCGTCGTCGTGGTGTACGTGCCGCCGCTCTCTCAAGGGGCCGAAGCCGTCGCGGCCGAACTGGCCAGGGTCGCCGGCGACGGCCGCAAACCCGTCGTCGCCACCTACCTCGGGCGGCGGGGCATGCCGCCCGAACTCCGCCGCACCGGTCGCGACGGGGCTCCCGGCCGTGGGGCGATCCCCTCCTACCCCTCCCCGGAGGAGGCGGTACGGGCACTGGCCCACGTGGCCCGCCACGCGGCGTGGCGCAGACGCCCGTCCGGGACGGTGCCGGACACGCCGGGCATCGACCCCGAGGGGGCCCGCGCCCTGGTGGACGCCGTCCTCCACGACCCCGCCGACGGCGGCGACCGTTCGGACGGGCACACCGCGCGCCCGGTCGACGCGTCGGCGCTGCTCGCCCGCTACGGCGTGACCGTGTGGCCCGCGGAACCGGTGGACTCCGCCGACGCGGCGGTCGCCGCCGCCGAGCGGCTGGGCTGGCCGGTGGCGCTCAAGGCGATCGCGCCGGAGGCCCAGCGCGCCGTCGGCGGGGTCCGGCTCGGCCTGGGCGGGGAGGAGAGCCTCCGTGAGGCGTACGCCGCGCTCAGCGGCCAGCTGGCCGGCGCGTCCGGACTCGCCGTGCAGCGGATGACCCCCCTCCCGGCGGTGCACACGGTGGTCGGGGCGGTGGAGGATCCCGCGTTCGGCGCCGTCGTCTCGTTCGGCCTCGGGGACGTCACCGCGGCGCTCCTCGGGGACCGGGCCTACCGTCTCGCGCCGCTCACCGAGGTGGACGCCGCGGACCTGGTGCGGTCCATCCGGGCCGCGCCCCTGCTGTTCGGCCGGCACGGCGCCGCACCCGTGCGGGTGAGCGCGCTGGAGGAGCTGCTCATCCGGGTGGGGCGTCTTACCGACGAGATCCCCGAGCTGTCCGTTCTGGAGCTCGACCCGGTCATGGCCGGGGACTGGGGGGTCGCGGTGCTCGGCGCCACCGCCGTCGTCCGCGAACCCACGACCCCGCTCCTGGACCGAGGCCCCCGCCGCCTCGGCTGAGGGCGTTCCAAGCGCGCGGCCGGCGGAGTTCGGGAAGAGCGGTGTCCTCGTCCTGGGGTGAGCCGTCGGGCGAGGCCAGGCCGGGCTTGGCTGGTCCAGGGCGGTCGATCGTCGTCGACTCGAATCCCACCACCGGGTGGGACACGGTCCGTTTGGAGCGTGCCCGTGGCCGACCCGTACGCATGAGCCGGGCAAGGCCACTGCCGGTAAGCCCCAGGTCTCCGCCCGGGTTCCGGTTGTGCGTGTGGCTGGGTCTTAGGCGCTGGTCGCGCTACGTCCGCACTTCGCACGCCGCGCAGTTTGCGGCGGGCGAATGCGCGCGGCGGTTGGTGCCGGACGTCCTTTGTCCGGCACCAACCGACCGCGGTCGATGTCAGAAGGTACAGGCTTGTAACAGTGCCTTCGCCTAAGGCGGTCCGCACGTCCGTGGTTGCGGTCCGCACCATCCCCACTGGGTGCACCAAATGCCTTGCATTGCGAAAAATGTCGCTATTTACTGTGAAACATATGAAGATCTTTATTGGACAAGGAATGCAGGTTGGTGAGCCTCCGATAGTCGTACAACAGAAATCCGGTCCTTTGGGGCCATCTCCTGACTCCGTACCCATGGTCCCGGATTCGGTCCGGGGACGGGCGGGGCGGGCCCGTACCGCCGGTCGTGCGCTCCGGCGGCCCGCCGGACGTCGGAGCGACCGTCTCTCGCCGTGGGATCCGTCGATTCCGGGGCGCCGGGCGGAGGAGATATGCCGTCCGCAGGTGAAACCGCACCCCGGGACAGGGCAGGATGGACCCATGAGGGAAACCCGAGTCTCGGTCACGGGACTCCGTGAGGCCATCGATCGAAGTGGTTACTATCCGGCGCTCGTCGCCGAGGCGGTCGAGTCGGCGCTGGGAGAAGAGTCCGTCATCGCTTTCGTGGTGCACCACGAGGCCACGTTCGATCCGAGGATGGAAGTCCTCCGGCATGTGACCGTCCTGGTGCTCTCCCCGTCCAGACTCCTCGTCTGCCATACCGACGAGCATCCGCCCGAGGAGGGGTCGCCGCACGCGCACGCCTCCACCACGACCGAGGCGGTCCGGCTCAGCAGCGTCCGATCGGTGGCGGTCACCCGGGTCGTTCCCGACCCCGGCTCCTACGTCCCCGGCGTCCCCCCGACCGAGGTGATGCTGACGATCGGCTGGGGTGCGATCTCCCACATCGACCTGGAGCCCGCGACCTGCAGCGAGGAGGCGTGCGAAGCCGATCACGGGTACACCGGGGCGATCACCGCGGACGACCTCTCCCTGCGGGTCAGCGAGGCGGCCGACGGGCCGGAGGCGGTGGCGCGCGTCCTCGCGTTCGCCAAGGCGCTCTCCGCGTCCACCGCTTCATGATCGGACCGTTCGTCCCCGACTACGGGCGCGCCGCGCTCACCGATTTCACTCCGGCGGTCCTCGCCGCGCTCGGTGTCTCCGCCCGGGAGACGGGGCTACGGCTGGATCCGGTCCGCCGGGTCTGCGTGCTCCTCGTGGACGGCATGGGCAGTGAGCTGCTGCGGGCGCACCCCGAGGCCGCGCCGTTTCTCAGCTCGCTCGCCGGCGGCACGCTCACCGCGGGCTTCCCGGCGACCACGGCCACCAGCCTGGGGTCGATCGGGACCGGCCTGACCCCGGGCGACCACGGGTTGCTCGGGTGCCGGGTGGACATCCCCGGGCAGGACCGGCTGCTCAGCTTCCTGCACTGGACCGACGAGGTCGATCCGGAGGAGTGGCAGCCGCAGCCGACCGTCTTCGAACGCGCGGTGGCGGACGGCGTCCAGGTGACCTACGTGGGCCCCGCCCGGTTCGAGGGGACCGGGCTCACCCGGGCCGTCTACCGCGGCGCGCGCTACTTCGGCGCCGACGACCCGCTCGACCGGGTGGCCGCGGCCCACCGCGCGCTCCGCGACGGTGAGCGCTCGTTCGTGTTCGTCTACTACGCCGATCTCGACCGGGACGGGCACGACCACGGGTGGGGTTCGCCGGAGTGGCTCCGGACCCTGACGTTCGTCGACGGGCTGGCCGCGCGGATCGCCGAGGGGCTGCCCCGCGACGCGGCGCTGTACATCACCGCCGACCACGGCATGGTCAACGTCACCGACCGGGTGGACTTCGACCTCGAACCCGACCTGCAGGCCGGGGTGGTCCGGATCGGCGGGGACACCCGCGCCCGGTACCTGTACACGGAGGAGGGGGCCGCCCGCGCCGTACACGAGACGTGGAGCGAGTTCCTCCGCGGCCGGGCCTGGGTGATGCACCGGGAGGAGGCGGTTGAGGCGGGCTGGTACGGCCGGCGGGTGCTGCCGGGACTCTTGACGCGTGTCGGCGACGTCATCGTGGTTCCGTACGGCGAGTGCGGCATCATTTCCTCGGTGGGTGAGGCGCGTGCGTCCCTTCAAGTCGGCATGCACGGCTCGCTGACCAAGGCCGAGCAGAACGTCCCGCTACTGGAGGTCTCCACCCGATGACCCCGCTGGTCGCCGCCGCCGAGGTGGACCCGTCCACGATGACCCTGCTCGACGTGCGCTGGCGCCTCGCCGGTCCGCCGGGGGCCGACTCCTATCGCGAGGGGCACCTGCCGGGGGCGCGCTTCTGTGATCTGGACGCCGACCTCGCCGCACCCGCAGGGGCGGGGGGACGGCATCCGCTGCCGGACGCCGCGGCCTTCCAGCGCGCGATGCGTGAGCTGGGGGTGTGCGGCGACCGGACGGTGGTGGTGTACGACGACGCGGACTCGTCGGCGGCGGCCCGGGCCTGGTGGACGTTGCGCTACTTCGGCCACCGAGACGTGCGGGTGCTCGACGGGGGGTATCGAGGCTGGGTGGAGGCCGGGCGTCCGGTGACCGCGGCCGAATCCCCCGAGGTCCGCGGGGATTTCACCGCCAGGCCCGGCGGGATGCCGATGCTCGACGCGGACGGGGCCGCGGCGGTCGCCGTCTCCGGGATCCTCCTCGACGCGCGGGCACCCCGGCGGTATCGCGGGGAGGAGGAGTCCGTCGATCGGGTGGCGGGCCACATCCCGGGCGCGGTGAACGCCCCGACCACGGAGAACGTGGGCCCGGACGGCCGGTTCCTCGGCCCGGAGCGGCTCCGGGAGAGGTTCGCCGCCCTCGGGGTCGACGCCGCGGAGGAGGTCGGCGCCTACTGCGGGTCCGGGGTGACCGCGGCGCACGAGGTGCTCGCGCTGCACCTGGCAGGGTTCGAGGCGGCGCTCTACGTCGGATCCTGGTCGAACTGGATCGAGGATCCGTCCCGGCCGGTCGCCACTCTCTGATCACCCGCGCCGAAGCAGACGAACCCGGCGACCTCCGTCGTGACGCTCGCCGTCGCCAGGGCCTCGGCGGCCGGGCGCCCGGTGGCGAGCAGCCCGTGGAACACCTCCATGAAGGCGTGGGTCCGCTCGTCGTCGACCGGGACCACCCCGGCGACGACGCAGGAGCCGCCCAGGTCGAGGAACGAGCCGACCAGGCCGAGCGGCGCCCCCTCGACCGGGCTGACGGCGAGCCCCGCGTCGCACGAGGAGAGGATCGTCAGGGCGGGTGCCCGCCGTAGCCGCAGCAGGTCGTAGGCGAAGAGCGGCCCGTCGCGCAGGGACAGGCCGGAGAAGAGGGGACTGTCCGCGCGGAACTCCCCGTGGGTGGCGAGGTGGGCGAGGGACGCGCCGTCGAGCGCGCGGAGCACCGGGGCGGAGGCGGCGCGGACGATCCGGGTGCCGGGGTGCAGGCGCCGTACCATCGCCGCCTCCCGGGACGCGAACCTCAGCCCGGGCCCGGCGACGGCGATCACCGGTCCGGCACCGGGTGGCCGGGTCGCGGCCGTCAGCCATCGCGCGGCGGAGGGGGCGACGCAGATGTGTCGTCCGGCCAGGCGGGGGAGGACCGTCCAGGGCAGGGCGGCGAGCGGCCCCACGGGGACGACGACGAGCGCCCGGTCGCCGATGACCGTGGAGATCGGCCCGAACAGCAGCCGGTCCAGGGCGGCGGCCTCCGCGGCGACCCCCTGCTCGGCGGCGGCGACCGCGCGAGCGGAGGCGTCGCGCAGCACGAGCCGGCGCAGCCCGTACCGGAGTCGTGCGATCCGACCGGCGACCTCCGGGTAGTCGCACAGCGTGCGCAGGACGCATCGCCGTGCGGTGATCACCACGACGGAGAGCCGGCCCCCGTCGCGGACGAACTCCAGCAGCGCGGCCTCGCCCACGGCGGCCCGGAGCAGGGCCGGGTCCGGGGTGGCCGCGGCGGAACCGCCGACGGCGGTCAACCGGCGGTGCTCGCGCCGTACCGCCTCCTCCAGCCGCGCTCGTTCGGCGCGCAGCCGGGCGGTGTCCCCGCCGCCTCCCCGGGCGCGCAGCTCGGAGTCGGTACGGCGCAGCGCGGCGAGTCCGCGGCGGCCGGCGGGGCGGGTCGCCGGACCGGTCACGACCCCTCGTCGCAGCTCTTCCCACGCCAGGACCGTGACGGCGCGCCCGGTGCGGAGGGCGAGGGCCACCCCCAGGTCGGCCAGTTCCCGTCCCCGGTGCACGGCGTGCGCCCGCAGGTCGGGCGCGCCGAACCCCGACGTCCGCGCGGCGACGGCCCGCAGGCCCGCCCGGAGCGCGGCGAAGGCCCCTCGGCGGTTCCCGGCCGACAGCCGCTGCAACGCCTGCGCATGCCGGCGGGCCGTGATCGCGGTCAGGCCGTCGCCCCGGGCGGCGAGGACCGCGTCGAGCTCGATCCGGGCCGTCCGGTCTTCGCCGAGGAGCAGCGCGATCCGCGCCGCGGTCAGGTGGGTCTGCGCGGATTCGGTGGGCCATCCCGCTTCGGCCAGGTGGGCGGCGAGCCGCCGGGCGTCCGCCAGCAGAGTCCCGTCGGCGCCGTCGACGGCGAGCCGCGCGTGTACGGCCACGTCGTCGGCGAGCGGCGTCCAGCCGGTACGGCGCTGGGCCTCGAACTCCCGCCGCGCGGTTCCGGCGGTGGCCAGGGCCCTTCTCGGCTCCCCGGCGAGCAGTTCGGCCCGGGCGAGGAGGAGGCGGGCCTCGGCCAGCCCGGCGAGCGAGCCGGTGTCCTCCAGCACCGGCAAGGCCCGCCCCAGCGTGACCCGGGCTTCCCCGGGCAGGTGGGCGGCGAGAAGCGCCTCTGCGAGGTCGACCCACATCCCGGCGAGCCGCTCAGGGTAGGCCGACAGCAGCGGTTCGGCGGCCGCGGTGTGGGCGAACGCCGCGGGCAGGTCGTCCCGGCGGACCGAGATGAACGCGAGGTTGCTCCGGGCCAGGGCGGCGAGGTGGCGGTGGCCGCTGCCGTGGGCCAGTTCGGCGCAGGTGCGCAGGTCCCGCTCCGCCCGGTCGAGGTCGCCGAGGTAGGCGAGGGTGAGCCCTCGGTTGAGGAGGGTGCCGGTCCGGTACCGGGTGTCCCCGGTCAGCGCCGTGAGCGCGTCGTCGAAGAGGCGCACCGCCTCGCGGGGCCGTCCCAGCCTGGCGAGGATCACGCCCCGCTGTACGGAGAGCCTGGCGAGGTCCTCCCCGCTCAGGTGGGGCCGGGCGTCGTCGGCGAGGGACAGGGCGCCGGCGAGGTCGCCGCGTTCGCCTTCGACGGTGACGAGCGAGGACTTCGCCCGGGCGGCGTGGACGGTGAGCCCGGCCCCCTCGGCGACGGTGATCGCGGTGATCAGGTGGTCCCGGGCGCCGGTGAGGTCGCCGAGCTCCCTGGTCGCCAGACCGAGGGCGCGGTGGGCGGTGGACCGCTCCGCCGGGACGGCGCCCGGGTCGGCGAGGACGGCGAGGGCTTCGGCCCGGGCCCGGCCGGGGTCGGTGGAGGCCAGGTCGACCGCCTGGTCGGCCCTGTTCGCCGGGGTGTCCTCGGGGGTCGCGGGGCCTTTCCGAGCCCGGGCGGGCCGCAGCGCGCTCACGAGGGCAGGTGCAGCCAGCGTGTGGCGACGGGAGGCAGACCGGTCCGGTGACAGACCAGGCTGAGGCGGCCCGGGCGGATCCCGGCCGCGGCGAACTGGCCGGCTTCGGAGAGCGGGCGGCGGGTCCGGTTCTCCGCGGTGCGGATCTCCACCTCGGTCACCCGATCCCAGGGCAGCACCTGTCCGACGAGGTCGAGTCCGTCGGCAGTCTGCGCGACCTCGACGTCGACGGTGAGGTCGGGGGCGGCGAAGCGCAGGATCCGGGGGAGGCCGGGGCCGGGTGAGCAGCGTACCCCCGGCTCCCCGGAGGGGGGCGACGCGATGCGTTCGGCGAAGACGGCGCCGGGTATCCGGTAGGCGAAGGCGGCCCGGGCGGCCCGGGTGACGTGCGCCGGTACCGGATCGGCACCGGCGGCGACGCGCAGGGCACGCAGCAGGCTGTCTTCCTCGTCGGGTGTCAGGGTCGCCTCCGGGGTCAGGGGGTGCCCGGCGCGAGCCGGGCACGGAGCCGGGCCAGACAGCGGGAGCGGGTCGGCCCGATGCTGCCGAGCGGCACGCCGAGCTCGGCGGCGAGCCTGGCGTAGCTGGGTTCGGCGTGGGACAGGAGCATGCCGAGGAGGGTGCGGCAGGGTTCGTGCAGTGCCTCGATCGCCTGGGCCAGCCGATCCCGCCCGTCGGTCTCGATCACGGTGAACACCGGGTCATCCTCGGACTCGGCGGTCTCGGGTGGGCACGGCACCAGCCGCTCGGCCGCCCGGCGGCGCCGGAGCCGGGACGCCTCGTTGCGGGTGGTCGTGGTGAGCCAGCCGCCGATCCGGGCCGGATCGCGGATGGAGTCCAGGTTTTCCACCAGGCGGAGCCAGGCCGTCTGGACGGCGTCGGCCGCGTCGGCGGCGTTCAGGCCGCACGCGCGTGCGGTGAGCCAGAGGCGTCTTTCGAACCGGGCCACGATCGCGTTCCACGCCTCCTGATCGTCGGCGAGGGCGGCACCGACGAGGTGCTCGACTCCGTCCACGGTCATGGAATCCCGTCCTTCACGTAAAGTGACGCCCCGGTCACTCTAGCGTGGGGTGGGGACGAGCACCCCGAGATCGGGGATACGCCTGTCCCCGGCCAGGATCCGGTCACGGGCCTCGCCGATCGGCAGGCCGTGCCGTTCGCCGCAGGCGGCGATCGCGCCGGCCACCACGGCGGAGGCGAACGAGGATCCGCTCCAGGTGGCATAACCCCGATGGGAGCCGAAGGTGACGAAGGTGCTCGTCAGCCGGTCGCCTCGGGAGCAGGCGTCGACCCAGGGGCCGTGCCCGGCGTACGGGGCGCGGGCGTTCTCGGCGGCGTCGAGGGCCGCCACGCCGACGACCCCGGGGAGGGCCGCGGGCCAGAAGGGCCGCCGGTCGCCGCCGTTGCCGGCGCAGGCGACGACCACGCTGTCGGGGAAGGCGCCGAGGCTGTCCAGCACCAGCGGGGAAGGGCGGTCGTCGTAGGTGTACCCACCCAGGGAGAGATTGATCAGATCGATTCGCCGCCCGCGCAGATAGTCCAGTCCGCGGATGAGGCCGAGCTCGTCGCCCACCCCGTCGCTGCCGAGGATGCGGCAGGCCAGCAGCCGGGCGGAGGGGGCCTGGCGCAGGATGAGCCCGGCGATGAAGGTGCCGTGCCCGGCCTGGGAGTCGAGGATCTCGTCGCGGTCGGCGTCCAGGACCTCCACGGCGTCCCGGTCCTGCTCCAGGAACCAGTCCGCCCCGCTGTACCAGGGGTGGTCGGCGATCCCGGTGTCGGGCAGCGCGACGGTGATCCGCCTGGCGGACGCGGAGGGACGCGGCGCCGGGAGCGGGGCGGCGGGTTCGGGCCGGTCGGCGGGGCCGCCCCACCAGAGGGGCTGGCCGAACAGGACGTGGTTGGGGCGCCCGTACCCGAGGGTGTCGGCGAGCTCGCACACGTCCACCTTGGCCGCGGGCCGCAGGGTGAGGCGGCCGACGCCGGCGGTGCCGCCGCGCCGGGCGGTCCACCGGCCCAGGGCGCGCTCGGCCCGGTCGGCGTCGGCGCCGGGGACGAGCAGGTCGTCGCGGCGGATGAGGGCGGGCCGGCCCGGGGTGTGCTCGACGAGGCGGATGTCCGCATGCCGGTGGAGCAGTTGAGCGAGATCCATGGTCGTCCCCCCTGACCGCTGCTGGTAATCTCTTGGCTACTTTACGTGTCCATGCCGTAAACCGATGATCTCTTTAAGGGCTCGGTCGCGGGGGATTCGGATGTCGGGTGGCCTGATACGGACTGGTGTCTCTGGTGTTGATGCGGCACAATGGCCACCGTGGTCACTCCTGGGTGATCGCGTTTACGGGCATACCCCGAATTGACCGGGCACGAGGACGTTGGGGAAGGCGCACCTCGTTGTTTCCGGGAGGTCAGGTGTCTGCTTGTGGCGTGCTGTTTGTCCACTCGGCGCAGCCTGCGCTGTGCCCGCACATTGAATGGGCGGTCGCAGGCGTGCTCGGCGTGCCAGTCGATCTGTTGTGGACCCCTCAGTCCGCCGCGAGGGGAACCATGCGATCCGAGGTCATGTGGGAGGGGCGTCCGGGGACGGCCGCCGCGATAACCTCCGCCCTCGTCGGCTGGCAGCGGCTGCGTTTCGAGGTGACCGAGAACGCCTCCGCCGAGTTCGAGGGGATGCGCTACGCCTATACCCCCGACCTGGGCGTGTTCACCGCGATGACGTCGTCCAACGGGGACATCCTGGTCTCGGAGGACCGGCTGCGCTCGGCCATGACGTCGGCGGCGCAGGGTCGCTGCGTCCTGGAGGACGAGCTGGACCGGCTGCTCGGCCGGCCTTGGGACGAGGAGCTGGAGTCCTTCCGCTACGCGGGGGAAGGCGCTCCGGTGCGCTGGCTGCACGCGGCGGTCTGACCGCCCGGTCCGGCCGTGCACGCCACGGCCGGACTTCCCGCGTCGATCACAGGGCGCGGAGCCCGTTGATGACTTCGCGCAGAATACGCTCGCTGGGCAGCTGGGCGATGGGCGCCGGCGGCCGTACCGTGACCATGCCCTGATCGTGCAGGTCGCTCACCAGTACCCGGACCACGCCGAGCGGCAGGTCGAGCTCGGAGGCCACCTCGGCGAGCGAGGTGGCGCGCCGACAGATGCGCAGGATGTGCAGCTGTTCGGGGCTCGCCGCCCCCTGCGGAAGGACCCCTGTCGTGATGACGATCGCGATGAGGTCGATGATCTCCTTGGACGGGCGGGCCCGGCCGCGGGTCAGTGTGTACGGGCGGACCAGGGGGCCGGCGTCCTCGTCGACCCACATGCCCTCGTGCTCGCTCATCGCGCCCCCTGGTGGGCCGGATGTCGGGGTTCGGGGGAGGGTCGGCTCACGACTCCGTCCCCCGCTCTTCCTCCTCCAGGCGTCGACGTCCCCGGGCGAGGGAGGTCAGGACGGATCTGGCCTGCTCGGGAGTGGGGATGGGGTCGTCGGCTTCGACGGCCGGCGGCGGGGTGCCTCCTCCGTCGCGGAGCTGCGGCGCGAGGTGGGTCTGGCGGATGCGCCGGGGCAGGGCCGCGGAGTCGCCGGGATCGGGGTCCCCGGCCACACCGATGACGGGGAGCCCGCTCACCGGGGCGTCGGCGCGGGATGAGGCCCGCTCGCCGGAGAAGGGACTCGGCGCGGGGGCGGATTTGGGATGGGTGAACGTTCCCCCCGCGGTGGTCAACACGGGTGCGACATCCTCGGTCTCCTCCAAGATCGTCTGTGGGAGCAGCACGATGGCGGTCGTTCCGCCGTAGGGCGAGGGCTGAAGCATCACGCGGACGCCGTGACGTTCCGCGAGACGGCCGACGACGAAGAGCCCCATCTGGTCGCTGTCGGAGAGGTTGAACTCCTGGGGGGTGGCGAGCCGTTCGTTGATCTCGGCGAGTCTCTCCTTGGGGATGCCGAGCCCGCGGTCCTCGATCTCGATGACGAATCCGTTGCCGACGACTTCGCCGCTCACATGCGCGTGGGTGTCGGGCGGGGAGTAGATCGTCGCGTTCTCGACGAGCTCGGCGACGAGGTGGGTGATGTCGGCGACCGCGGGGCCCTTCAACCGGGTGGCCGGGAACGGGTGCACGGTGACCCGGGAGTAGTCCTCGACCTCGGAGATGGAGCCGCGCACCACGTCCAGGATGGGGACGGCCTTGCGCCAGGCCCGGCCCGGGGACGAACCCGACAGAATGATCAGGTTCTCCGCGTGGCGCCGCATTCGGGTGGTGAGGTGGTCGACGCGGAAGAGATCTTCCAGGGTCTCGGGCTCGTGGATGCGCCGCTGCATGGCGTCGAGCTGGGTGAGCTGGCGATGCAGGAGGGTCTGGCTGCGCCGGGCCAGGTTGAGGAAGACCTGGTTGACCCCCTTGCGGAGTTCGGCCTGGCCGACGGCGGCCTCGACGGCGGTCCGCTGGACGGTGGAGAACGCCTGGCCGACACCCTTGATCTCTTCGGTCTCGTTCATGCCGCCGAGGTCGAGGGGCGGCGCCTCGGCGGCGACCTCGACCCGCTGGCCGGTGCGGAGCTTCTCCACGACCCGCGGCAGCCGTACCTCGGCCAGGTCGAGCGCGGAGGTCCGGAGGTTGGCGAGGTCCGTCGACACCCGCCGCCCGAAGCGGACGGTCATCGCGATGGCGACGATGATCGCGATCAGGCCGATGCCGCCGGCGATGACGAGCCGGAGGATCACGCCGGAGGGGACCGATTGGGCTCGGGCGGCGATCAGGTTGGCGGAGTCGGCCGAGATCTGGTTGATCGTGGAGTCGAGCTGGTCGGTGACGCTCCCCCAGGAGGCGGCCGGGAGGGTGCGCGATGCGATGATCTTGTCTTCGAGTGCCGCGAGCCGGGTGTAGGGGTTGGACAGCAGGAGGCGCTCCCACGGGCCGCGGAGTTCGCCGTCGATCTGCTCCAGGCCCTCGTCGTAGAGGAAGCGCCGGTTGGCCACCATCGTGGTGAACGCGAGGTGCTCCGCCGGGGTGATCTGTCCCTGTCGGATGGCGCCCGAGATCAGGGCGTCCTCCCGGGCGAACTGCTCCCTGGCGTGGTCGAGGAGCTGAAGACCGCGCGCCTGCTGGTAGATCCCGATGTCGGGGACGAGGACGAGCTGGTCGGAGAGGCGGTAGATGGCGTCCAGGATCCGGTTGTAGCCGGTGATCGCGTCCAGCCGGCTGGATCTGCCGGCGTCGACTCCGTCGCGGATCTGCTGGAGCTTGCCGAGTTCCTCGTTGATTCTGGCGAGTCGGGGAACGATGACGGAATCCGTCAAAGTCTCGGCTTCAAGAGAATTGATCTGCTGTCTGAATGTGTTCAGTGATTGGTCGGTTTTACCGCGCTGCTCGGTGAGTTCTCCGTTTCCCGAGGTCCGGACGCTTAGATAGACCGAGCTCGTCAGCCGTTCCCGCTGGAGCTGGAGGGCCAGGTCGGTCGAGGGCGCCGCGTATGTGGTGTGCAGCGCGCTCGCCCGAAGGAGCTCGAAGACGTCCCCGATCAGGTAACCCGATACATAGCCCCATAGTGCGATGAGGGTAAGACTGGGGATGAGGAGTACCGAGTAGAGCCTGAAGCGAATAGTCCGACTTCGAGCAGCCATGCCACCTCGCCTTGAACTGCGTAGGGTGATTCGCAGGGAATTGCACCATTTAAGATCGCAGAGAGGTTAGCATCCAAAGGTTGACGGTGGGGTCGCCTCAGGAAACATCAGAGCTTTCGCCAAGGTGCGGCCGCCGACGATCGTCGCCACGCACCGCCCCTTGTTGATCACTCTGCGGTACACGTCCTCCGGGCCGGCGGGCACGTCGAAGACCGCGAAATCGGCCCGCGACCCGGGACCGAGGTATCCCGAACCCGCCAGGCCCGTCGCCTGCGCGCCGCCCCGCGTCGCGGCCGTGAGCAGCCGCCGGTCCAGGTCGGCCCCGCGGTATCCCTGGGCCACCGCGATCTCGCGCAGGAGCCGGACGTCCTCCAGCAGGTCCAACGAGGGTGCCGACGCCAGGGAGTCCGTGCCGACCGCGACGGGGCCCCGCTCGCGCAGCAGCGCGGCGACCGGGGCCGGCCCCTGCCCGAGAACGGCGTTGGACCGCGGGCAGAGCGCGATCGAGACCCTCCGGTCGCGCAGCAGCCGCCGCTCGCCCGCGTCCAGGTGGATCCCATGGGCGACATGGCAGTCCGCGCCGAGCATGCCCAGGCTGTCCAGGAACGCGGCCGGTCCGAGCCCGCTTCCCGCCTCCCGCAGGATCCGCAGGTCCAGCCCGAGCTCGGCGACCATCGTCGCCAGCGGCCCGGTGCCGAAGACCGTGTACTCCCGCTCGTGCGCCGACTCGGCGAGATGGGGGTGGAGCCGGACGCCCCGGGTACGGGCCAGCTCCGTCAGCTCCCGCAGCACCCCCGTGTCGAGGGTGTACGGCGCGTGCGGCGAGATTCCCGAGGCGGCCGTACGGTCGAGCAGGGCGGTGAAACGGTCCCGCCCGGCGCTCCGCCAGGTGGGGTCGGTCTCGCCCATCGCCTCCAGGTAGACGACGCCCCGCAGTCCCGTCTCGGCCAGGGCGCCCGCGGCGGCGGGGTCGGTCACCACGTCGGCCACCGCCGTGGTTCCGTACTCGAGCGCGGCGCGGGCGCCCTCGAGGGCGGCGGCAGCCCAGTCCGGGTCCGGCGCCGCCCGATAGGCGTCGTCGAAGGCGGTGGACCACTCCTCGAAGGAGTCGTAGGCGCGGCGCCCCACCTCGGCCATGGCGGTGTACTGGAGGTGGGTGTGCGCGTTGACCAGGCCGGGCAGGATCACCCCGGGCCACCGGACTTCGGATCCGGCGTCCCGCACCAGGTCGTCCCGGCGCCCGACGGCCAGGACGACGCCCTCGTGCACCGCGACCGCGCCCTCGGAAACAGGTGGCCGCGTGATCGGCACGAGTGCCGGCGCCGAGTGGACCACCACCTGAGAACGGGGGATCAGGGGATCCAGACCTCCTCGGAGAAGCCGAGCACCTCGGCCGCCGTCATCCCGGCCGCGAGCAGCAGGAAACCGGCCACCACCAGATAGTCGGCGGGACCGAAGGACAACTCGCGCAGCCAGGTCCGGCGTCCGCCGCCGAACCCGCGCAGGTCCATGGCGTTCGCGGTGTCCTCCGCTTCCACCAGGGCGTTCACCGTCACCGGGATCACCACCGGCTTGAGGCTCTTCAGCCGTACCAGGGGATTGCCTTTGCGCTTGTGCTCGAAGCCGCGGATCCGCTGGGCGTCGATCGTCTCCCGCACGCTCGCCGCGACCGAGGGGATGAAGCGGAAGGTGAGGTCGACGGCGTAGGCCAGCCGTTGCGGGACCCCCAGCCGGGCGAAGGCGACGCCCATGTCGTTCGGGGCGACCGCGAAGGCGACCGGGAATCCCACCATGGCCAGCGTGACGTATCTGATGAAGATCGTCAGTGAGTAGGACAGGGTCGCCATGCTCACCACGCTTCCGGTGAGCGGCACCGTGAACAGCTCAGGCGACCGGGCCGTCACGGTCAGGGCGTCGGTGAGGATGCTGTTGACCACGACCAGGATGGCGGTGAAGCCGAGGACGAAGATCCAGTTCTTCCGTACTTCGCGCCACGGGATCCCCGCGGCGCGATAGTAGACGAACGCGAACAACGCGCAGAACGCCACGCCGCGCAGATCCCCCACTCCGGCCACCGCGACGAGGTAGAGCAGTGGAACCAGGAGGAGCACGCGCGGGTCGCGACGCCCCAGGAACGAGTCTCCTCCCAGATAACGCGGCGTGACGTCCATCGGCTACCGTCCGGCCTGGCGGCTCAGCGGCTCCCAGACGGCGTCGAGCACCGGGACCAGGATCACCACGGCGAGCCCGTTGCTGATGAGCGCGGGGAAGTAGTTCCCCACCAGGAAGGTCTCGAATGAGATGCCCTGGATGAACATGTCGGTGATGACGAAGAGCAGGCCGGCCGCGGTGGCGACGAGCGCACCGACCGCGGTCAGCGCGATGCGGGCCACCTCGTTGGAGTGCCGCAACGCCTTGGCGCCGAGGACGGCGGAGAACGCCCCCACGAGGCCGACGGCGACGCTCCAGTTCCAGAAGGCGAGGAAGCCGAAGCCCTGCAGCTGGTCGATCATGCAGTTCCCGACGAAGCCGGTGAAGAAGCCGGCGATCGGGCCGAAGCGCTTCCCGATGAACGGGACGAGCGCGAAGGCCGGACGGACCGCCACCAGCTGGGTGCCGGGGATGGCGAAGCTGACCAGTCCGAGGACGGCGTAGAGTGCGGCGCCCACGGCGCTGAAGACGACTATGCGGGAGGAGAGCACACGGGGGGTGTCGGTGGCGCTCATCGGAGCGTGTTCCCTTCGGGTGAGGTGGCGAGGTGGTGGGTTCGTGCGAGGGCGAACGGATGCGCGAGACTACGCTGTCCCGGCGGGTGTGCTCGTGCGGCCCGGACGAGGCTGGTCTCCCGGAGCGCGGACCGCGTCCAGAGCCCTTCGTCCTTGGCGATCTCGACGGGGGTGGCGTCGGCGACGATCCGCCCCCGGTCGACGACGATGATCCGGTCGGCGCCGGTGAGCGCGAGGTCGACGTCGTGGGTGATGAAGTAGACGCTCTCCACGCTGTCGATCGCGTTCACCCGGGCCATGAACTCGGTCGTGGTGCGCAGGTCCTGACCGGCGGTCGGCTCGTCCAGGATGAGGGTGCGCGGGCACATGGCGAGGGCGAGGGCGACGGTCAGCCGGCGCTGCTGGCCGAAGGAGAGCGTTCGCGGCGGACGCTTGAGGATCCCCGGCTCCTCGGCGAGGAGCATCGTCTCCAGCGCGGTCCGGGAGACCTCGGTGATCTTCTTCTTGTCCCAGCCGAGATTGCGTGGCCCGAAGGCGAGTTCCTCCGCCACGGTGGGGGAGAACAACGCCTGGCCGGGGCTTTGGAAGACGTAGCCGAAGGTCGTGGCGAGGCTGAGGATGGAACGCTCCCGCACCGGGTCGCCGTCCACCCGGACCTCGCCCCGGGTCGGCTCGACGAGCCGTACGGCGGCACGCAGGAGGGTGGACTTGCCCGCGCCGTTGGCGCCGAGGACCGCAACCCGCTCGTGCCCGGCGAGACCGAGTCCGACGTCGCGGAGGACGACCCGGGATCCGTACCCCAGGTCCACGTCGTGGAAGGAGAGCCGGGGTTCGTCCCCCGGACGCGGTGTCGCGGGCGGAGGCTGGACGGGCTCGGGCAGCTCCGCGGCCCGGGAGACGAGCACCTCGAAGGGGAGTTTGACGTGGCCGACCGGGGCCGCGCGGAGGAATCCCTCCATCGGCCCCGAGTACTGGGTCCGGCCCTCCTCCAGGTACAGGACGGTGTCCGGCCGGATCTCCAGCAGTTCCTCGACCCGGTGCTCCACGACGACGGCGGCTCCGCCGTCGTCCACGAAGGCACGGATCGCGCGCAGGAGGCGGGATCCGGCCCGGGGGTCCAGGTTGGCGAGCGGCTCGTCCACGACGATCATCTTGGGGCGCATGGCGAGTACCCCCGCGAAGGCCACCATCTGGAGCTCTCCTCCGCTGAGCTCGGCGGAGGCGCGGCCGAGCAGATGCCCGATCCCGACCTGGTCGGCCACCTCGTCGATCCGGCGCCGGATCGAGCCGCGGTCGACGCCCGAGTTCTCCAGCCCGAAGGCGATGTCGGCTTCCACGGTGGTGCCCACGATCTGCTTCTGCGGATCCTGGAGCATGGTCCCCACCACCGTGGAGATCTGCCGGATGGTCTGTTTCGCCGTGGATTTCCCGCCGACGAGGACCTCGCCGTCGACGGTGGTGCGGTAGGAGTGCGGGACGAGCCCGTTGAGCAGGCGCAGGAGTGTGCTCTTCCCGCAGCCGGACGGGCCGCTCACCAGGGTGAGCTCGCCGCTCTCCACGGTCAGGTCGACGGAGGTGAGGGCCGGTTTCTCCCTGCCTTGATAGCGAACCGTTACGTTGTGAACCTCGACGATCACAAGCCCCTGCCCAGGAATTCGCGCTGACGGTCGGTCGTTCGATCGATTCGGATGCCGAGGGCGTCGAGTTTGACGCGGGCGACGTGTTCGTCCAGCGCCTCGGGCAGCGGGTGGACGCCGGGGCGCATCTCGGCGCCGTGCCGCAGCAGGTGCTCGACGGCGAGCGCCTGCACTGCGAGCGAGAGGTCCATGATCTCGATGGGGTTTCCCTCGGCCGCGGCGCAGTTGACGCATTCGCCGTCGGCGAGGATGTGGACGACGCGGCCGGTGTGCAAGGTGTAGCGTGTGACGTTCTTACGCACGCTCACGACCTCCGTGCTCGAGTCCGTGAGATCGGCCAGAGCGATCTCCTGGGGGACACCCCCGCCGACCGCGACGAACGCGCAATCCTTCATCGCGATCAAGTGCTCCAGAGCCACCGTATGCGCGATTCCCGTGGCGGAAAAGACTAGATCCGCATCTTCACAGGCGGAAATCAGCGGACGGACCTCAAAGCCATCGTGATGGGCACGAAGGGCCTGAAACGGGTTGACCTCGCTCACGATCACCCGGGCGCCGAGGGCGTGGGCGCAGCGGGCTATCCCGGTGCCCACCCAGCCGTATCCGGCGACCACGCACACCTTCCCGGCGATCCGCAGGCCGGACAGGTCCAGCGCCGCCATCACGCAGGACTGCCCCGTCCCGTAGACGTTGTCGAACAGGTACTTCGACCGGGCGTCGTTGACCGCCAGGCACGGGATGGCGAGTTCGCCCCGCGATTCCATCACGCGGAGCGGGCGCAGGCCGCTCGTGGTCTCCTCGGCGGCCCCGGCCATGTTCCGCAGCGACCCCGGCCGTTCGGCGTGCGCCAGGCGGATGACCTCGGAGCCGTCGTCCACGAGGACGTCGAGCCCCGCGTCGAGCATTCGCAGGGCGAAGCGGCGGTCGTCGTACGCGGAGGCGTCGGACCGGGCCAGCACCGTGACGCCCCGCCGGTCCAGGGCGGCCGCCACCTCATCGGTGACCGCGGCGGCCGGGCACACCACGATCACCCGGGCCCCGGCCTCCTGGAGCACGAGGGCGAGGTTGGCGGTCTTGGGCTCCAGGGTCAGCACCAGCCCGACGGTCCGGTCCCGCAGGAGGCCGGTGTCGGTGAGCCGGTCGCCGACCGCCTGCAGCGCCGGCATCCACCGGGCGGCCCAGGCGATCCGGTCGGCGCCGAGCTGCCAGCAGGACGGATCGCGGATCTCCGACTTCATAGGCTGTCCAGGCGCAGGCCGCGGAGGGTGAGCCCGGCCCTGGCGACCGTCTCGTGGATCTCGCGGGGGAGCTCGCGGACGCCCGGCTCGGGTCCGGCCGTCGCCAGATGCCGGCACGCCAGGGCGATCGTGGACAGGGTGAGGTCGGCGTTCTCGGCCGGATATGGGGGAGGAGCGCCGCCGTCGATGACAAACACCTCCCGATCAGGAGATATCCGAAAATTCATGATTCCCTCCCCCTCCGGGAGGTCGAGCTCGATCTCCCCGTCCCCGGCCCGGGCCAGGACCGCTCCCGGCTTGAGCAGCGGCAGATGCCGTACGGACAGCCGTCGGCCCACCGTGATGACGACGTCGGCCCGGCTCAGCCCCTCGGCGGCGTCGTCCACCCGATGGCCTTCCAGCGAGGCCTCCAACGCGAGCAGCGGGTCCGCCTCCAGGACGACGACCCGTCCGCCCGTCGCCCGGATCGCCGCGGCGAGGGATCGGCCCGCGCCGCCGTACCCGAGGAGGGCGACCAGTTTGCCGGGGAGGACCATGTTGGTCCGGCGCAGCAGGGTCTGGATCACGGCTTGGGCGATCCCCGGGTGGGTGGCGGAGGGCGGATCGGCGGAGAGGACCGGGAAGGGCGGGTCGAGCTCCCGTAGCAGGGCGGTCCCGGGTCCGGTGCACTCCACCACACCGCGGATCCGCGCGAAGTCCTCGGGGCGCTCCGCCGCCATCGCCCGGGTGAGCTCGGCGCGTTCGTCGATGACGAGGTCGGGTCGGCTGCCGGTGAGGCCGGACCGGGTGCGGCAGACCGTGACCCCTCGGGCGCTCAGCGCGGCCGCGATCCCGTCCGCCGGGCCGGCGGACGTCGTGGCGGGGACGGCGCCGACGGTGAGCTCGGCGCCGGACTCGGTGAGCAGGGCCGCGAGCAGCCCGGCGGAGGCGTCCAGCGGCAGCCGCATAGAGATCCGATGTCCGGAGAGGCTGCCGTCCGTCAGTAAATCGCGAACGGTGCTTTCCAGAATCGGTGCGTCCGGTGAGACCAGGCTGATCGCCTGCTCACCTGGTGAGGCTGGGGATGAATCGGCGATCCGCCCGGCTTGCGAGGCAGGCGGCATGCGGTTGACTCCCGAGAGATATTTACCTTTTGCAGATTAAAGGGGAGTTCTCCAGGGAGCTGCAAGGGTGAGTGTCAATTCGAGATAATTCAAAGAATCCGACAAAACGCCCAAACAGTATGAATCTGGATTGAATTCATCGGAGGGGGCTTGGGTCGGTCACCGGGGATAAGCAGGGCGTAGTCCTTCGGGTCGGCCGTCCCCCTTCGAAGGTGTGCGAGGGCTTCCGGTGATTGAAATCTCAGTGATTTCAATCACGTCGCCTCGGGTGGGGTTTTTACAATGGACCACATGACGATCCTTTGATTTCCTGGAGTCAAAGGCATAGTTGAATGCGGAAATATGTAGTCCTGAATAGTTCTATCGGACGATAAAGAGTCACCGGGCGACCACTCCACGACGGATCGCCGACGGCACACGGACACCCCCGGTCATCGGCGGCGGCACGGACACGGATCCGGTACGGCGGCCACGCGGCCCGCTCCAGGCTGAGCGGCGACGGAACGCCCACCGCCACCACGTGGGTGAGGACGTGCGATCCGCCGTACAGCAGGATCGTCTGACGCCTATCCGCGAAACGACCGGTACGCCATGGAGGCGCACCGGTCATCCGAAACCGGTTCGACGGGGCCGGTCTCCCCGAAAGCCGCTACAGCGGGATGTTGCCGTGGGCGCCCCGCGCGGGCGTCGTCTGGGCGAGGACCCGGGCGATCGCCCCGCGCGTCTTCTCCGGCATGACGATCTCGTCGACCACGCCGAGCTCGATCGCCCGGTCGAGCCCGCCCGCCACCTTCTCGTGCTCCGCGGCGAGCGAGGCCTCCAGGGCGGCGCGCTCCTCCTCCGGCGCGGCGGCCAGGGTCCTGCGGTGCAGGACGCGCACCGCGGCGACCGCGCCCATCACGGCGACTTCGGCCGTGGGCCAGGCGAAGACCCGGGTGGCGCCGAGCGAGCGCGAGTTCATCGCGACGTAGGCACCGCCGTAGGCCTTCCTGGTCACCAGCGTGATCCTCGGCACGGTGGCCTCGGCGAAGGCGTGGAGCAGCTTGGCGCCCCGCCGTACCACGCCGTCCCACTCCTGTCCGACACCCGGCAGGTAGCCGGGCACGTCCACCACGACCACCAGGGGGACTCCGAAGGCATCACACATCCGGACGAAGCGAGCCGCTTTCTCCGCCGAGGTGGCGTCCAGGCAGCCGCCGAGCCGCATCGGGTTGTTGGCGAGGACCCCGACGGTCCGGCCGCCGATCCGGCCGAGGACGGTCACGATGTTCGGCGCCCACTTGGGGTGCAGTTCGACCCCCGGCTCGTCCAGCACGCCGTCGACGAGCGGATGCACGTCGTAGGCGCGGCGGGGGTTCTCGGGGAGCAGCGGGGAGAAGTCCACCTCGGCGACGTCGCCCGGCCGGACCCGGCCCTGGTGGCCGAGGAGCACCGACAGGCGCCGGGCGACGGCGAACGCCTCGTCGTCGCCCGGGGTCACCACGTGGACGACACCGCTGCGGCGGCTGTGTGGCTCCGGGCCGCCCAGCCGGGCCATGGTGACCTCCTCACCGGTGACCGAGCGGACCACGTCGGGGCCGGTGACGAAGATCCTGCCCTGCTCGGAGAGGATCACGAGGTCGGTGAGCGCGGGACCGTACGCGGCGCCGCCGGCCGCCGGGCCGAACACCACCGAGATCTGCGGTACCACCCCGGAGGCCCGGGTCATGGCGGCGAAGACCCGGCCCACGCTGTGCAGGCTCTCCACGCCCTCGGCGAGCCGGGCGCCGCCCGAGTGCCAGAGCCCGACGATCGGCACCCGCTCCCGGACCGCGGTGTCGTAGGCGTGGACGATGTGCTCGCACCCGTCGGCTCCCATCGCCCCGCCCTGTATCCGGGGGTCGCTGGCGAAGGCCACGACGGGGGTTCCCTCGACGCGGCCGACGCCGGTGAGCACGCCACTCAGGTCGGCCGGGGCGAGAAGCCGCAGCGTTCCCTCGTCGAAGAGGATCTCAAGCCGGGTGCGGGGGTCGCGCGGGTCGCGCGTCTCCCCGGTACCCGCCTCGGTCGCCGCCGCACGGTTGTCGAGCACGGTCACTGCGGACTCCTCTAGGAGTGGAAGGTCTTGAACACCACCGCGACGTTGTGCCCGCCGAATCCGAAGGAGTTGTTGATCGCGGCGATCTCGCCCTCGGGCAGGGCGCGCGCCTCGCCGCGCACGACGTCGATCTCGACACCGTCGTCGGGATCGTCGAGGTTCGTCGTGGGCGGGACCAGGCGGTTGACGAGGGAGAGGATCGTGGCGACCGACTCGACGCCGCCCGCGCCGCCCAGTAGGTGGCCGGTCATCGACTTGGTGGCGGTCACCACGGGGTGGTCGCCGATGGCGCTCTTGATCGCCACCGCCTCCATGACGTCCCCGGCCGGGGTCGAGGTGGCGTGCGCGTTGATGTGGAGCACCTCGGAAGGAGCGATCTCGGCGTTGGCCAGCGCCCGCTCCATCGCGAGCACGATCCCCCTGCCCTCCGGTTCCGGCTGGGCGATGTGGTGCGCGTCGGCGGAGTAGCCGACGCCGAGAGCCTCGGCGTAGATCCGTGCGCCGCGGGCCCGCGCATGCTCAAGGGACTCCAGGACGATGATGCCGGAGCCCTCGCCGAGCACGAATCCGTCCCGGTTCTTGTCGAAGGGGCGGGACGCGCGCTCCGGCTCGTCGTTGCGGGTCGACAGCGCCCGCATCGCGGCGAAGGAGGCCAGGTTCAGCGGGTGGATGGCCGCCTCGGTGCCGCCGGCCACGACGATGTCGGCGCGGCCTGAGCGGATCATCTCCAGGGCGTAGCCGATGGACTCGGCCCCGGTCGCGCAGGCGCTCACGGTCGAGTGCACCCCGGCCTTGGCGCCGACCTCCAGCCCGACCCAGCCGGCGGCGCCGTTCGGCATCAGCATGGGGATGGTGAACGGCGAGAGCCGCTGCCACCCCTTCTCCTTGAAGGTGTCGTAGGCGGAGAGCACGGTGGTGATGCCGCCGATGCCGCTGCCGACGACCACGCCGAGACGGTCGGCGTCGACCTCGGGTGAACCGGCGTCCCGCCATGCCTCGCGCGCCGCGACCAGCGCGAACTGTTCGGCTCGATCCAGCCGTCGCGCCTCCGGCCGGGGCAGGACCTCGGTCGGATCCACGGCGGCGGGGGCCGCGAAGCCGACCGGCAGGACGTCGATCCACTCCTGGTTCAGCGGACGGACTCCCGAACGCCCGGCCACAAGCCCCGACCAGGTTGAGGCCACGTCTCCACCGAGGGGCGTCGTCGCGCCGAGCCCGGTGACGACCACACGTACCCGGTCAGTGCTCATGATGGTGCTTCTCCTCGCGGATTGTTCAGTTCTGGATGAAGTTGATGACGTCCTTGACGGTCTTCAGGTGCTTGAGCTGGTCGTCGGGGATCTCGACGCCGAACTCGTCCTGCGCCGCCACGGCGATCTCGACCATGGACAGCGAGTCGATGTCCAGGTGGTCGACGAAGCTCTTCTCCGGGGTGACCTCGGAGGCGGGGATGCCGGTGATCTCGTTGATGATCTTGCCGAGACCGTTGAGGATCTCCAGCTCTGTGGTGGCCATATCGTTCGTGCTCCTTTGTCTGATCTTTCGGTTTCTGTACGGGCAGCGAGCCGTACAAGTTCTACGGGATCTCGATGACCTGTCCCGCGTACGTCAAGCCGGCTCCGAAACCAAGCAGCAGCGCCAGCCCGCCCGAGGGCACCTCACCGCGCTCGATCATGCGGGAGAGGGCGAGGGGGATCGAGGCCGCCGAGGTGTTGCCGGCCAGGACGATGTCCTTGGCGACGACCGCGTTGTCCGCACCGATCTTACGGGCGATCGCCTCCACGATACGCAGGTTCGCCTGATGCGGAACGAAGGCGGCGAGCTCGGCGGGGTCCACCCCGGCGCGGGCGCAGGCCTCCCTGGCGACCGGGTGCAGGGCGGTGGTGGCCCAGCGGAAGACCGTCTGGCCCTCCTGCTGGAGGAAGGAGTCGCGATCCTTGATCTGGATGGCGTCGGCCTTGTCCCCGGCGCTGCCCCACACCACCGGGCCGATCCCCGGGGTCGGGGAGGGCACCACCACGGCCGCGCCCGCTCCGTCCGCGAAGATCACGGCGGTGGTGCGGTCCGTCCAGTCGACCCACTGGGAGAGCTTCTCCACGCCGACGACCAGGACGTTGGTCGCCGAACCGGCCCGGATCGCGTCGTTGGCGTTCGCCAGCGCGTAGGAGAAACCCGAGCACGCCGCGTTGACGTCGAACGCGCCGGGCGCCGAGATGCCGAGCCGGTGGGCGACCCGCCCCGCGCCGTTGGGGATCTGGGCCTCCAGCGTGCAGGTGGCGACGATCACCAGGTCGATGTCCCCGGGGGAGAGCCCGCTGGCGGCGAGGGCCTTGCCGCCGGCCTGCACGGCCAGGTCGATCTCGGTCTCCTCGGGGCCGGCGACCCGCCGCTCGGCGATGCCGACCCGGCTCCGCACCCACTCGTCGTTGGTCTCGATGGTCTTCGCCAGATCGTCGTTGGTGACGACGTTGCTCGGCTGATAGTGCCCGAACGCCAGGATTCGGGCGCCCGGGGAGCCCGCCGGTAGTTTCAGCACGCCACTACCCCTCTACCTCTAGACGGATCAGAGGCTGACCGGCAGCCACCGGGTCTCCGTTCTCGGCCAACCATTCGATCACCCGTGCGGGGAAGGGGACGGTCACCGGATGCTCGTCGCGACGCGCCGTGACGCTGCCGACGACGTCTCCGGCGGCGATCTCCTTGACCTCGGTGTTCACGTGGAACGTCCCGGCGAGCGGGGCGACGATCAGGCGCCACTCCGGCGTGTGCGCCGCCGTCGCGTGCGTGGCGATCAGCGCCCTGGCCGCCCCGATGTCGTCGGGGGTCTTGACCGCGAGGGTCTCGACGCCGGGCAGGGCGCGCCGGGCGATGCCGACGAGGGTTCCCGCGGGGGGCAGTTCGATGACCGCGCTCACCCCCAGCTCCGACATGGTCGCCATGCAGGAATCCCACCGCACGGGGTTCGAGACCTGGGTGATGAGCCGCTCGTGGAACTCGACGCCGCTCTCGACCACGGCTCCATCGGCGTTGGAGAGCAGGCGGGTCCTGGGGTTCCCCGGGTTGACCTCGCCCGAGAACCCCCGCAGGTGCTCGACGGCCGGCGACATGTGCGTCGTGTGGAACGCCCCGGCCACCGCCAGGGGGCGCAGCCTCGCCTTCGGCGGCGGGGACTCGGCGAGCGCGGCCAGCTGGGCCAGTGTCCCACCGGCCACGATCTGGCCGGAACCGTTCATGTTGGCGGGGGTGAGGCCGTGCCGCCGGAGCTCGGTGAGCACCTCCGCCTCGTCGCCCCCGATGATCGCCGTCATCCCGGTTTCGGAGACGGCCGCGGCCCTGGCCATGGCCCGGCCCCGCTCCCGGACGAGGGTGAGGGCTTCGGCCGGGGTGAGCACCCCGGCGAGCACGGACGCGGTGATCTCACCGACGCTGTGTCCCGCGGCGATCTGTACGACGTCCGCGGCGTCCTCGACGCGGCCGAAGATCGCATCCGCCGCGGCGAGCCCCGCGGCCACCAGGAGCGGCTGGGCCACCGCGGTGTCACGGATCTCCTCGGCGTCCGCGACGGTGCCGTACCTGATCAGATCGAGTTCGACGATGTCCGACCACGTGGCCAGCAGGTCTCGCAGGCCGGGCAGCTCAAGCCAGGGAGCGAGAAAGCCCGGGGTCTGGGCGCCTTGGCCCGGAGCGACGATGACAAGCACACAACCCACCTTGCCCTGTAGGACTTCACCACACTGATGGGGATACGCACGAACTTTGGCTATCTACTTTTGTAGGCCCCATACAAGTTTGCCGGTCAATGCCTAGCATCATCCACGCATCGTGATAGATGCCTCACTCAACCGCCCAAGCACCAAACCCACCTGTAGCGTGAACGCGGCCCGCCCGTCCGCCGGTTGGTAGCCGGTCAGCTCCGCCACCTTGCGGAGCCGGTACCGCACCGTGTTCGGGTGCACGAACAGCAGCCGGGCGGTCGCCTCCAGCGACGTGCCCTGCTCCAGATACGTCGTCAGCGTCTCCAGCAGCGGGGTGCCGGCCAGCGGACGGTAGACGTGCTCGATCAGCTGCTCCCGGGCGTCCTCGTCCCCGGCCAGCGCCCGCTCCGCCAGCAGGTCGTCCGCGAGCACCGGGCGGGGGGCGTCCGGCCAGGCCGGTGCCGCGCGCAGCCCCGCGAGGGCGGCGCGGGCCGAGCGGGTCGCCGCCTGCAGCGTGGAGACCTCGGGGCCCAGCACCACCGGGCCCGTGCCGAACCTGCCCACCACGTGCCGCGCGGCGTGCGCCGGGCCCTCGGCGCCGCCGACGATGACGATGAGCCGGCCCGCCTGGATCCCCGCGAGCATGTCCTGCCCGACGCGCCGTCCCAGGTCGCGGAAGCCGTCGATCACCGACTTGGGGTCCCCCTCGGGAGCCTGGCCCACCACCACCGTGACCGAGGTCGACGTCCAGCCCAGCGCCGCCGCCCAGGAGTGCAGGCCGTCGTCCACCTCGCCCCGGACCAGCGCGTCCACGATGAGCGCCTCAAGCCGGGCGTCCCAGGCCCCCCTGGCCTCGGCGACCTCCGCGTACACCCGCGCCGCCGCGAAAGCCAGATCCCGGCTGTAGGCGAGGATGGCGGCGCGGAGCTCCTCCTCACCGCCGGGCGCGGCCAGCTCGTCCACCCGCGCCTCGACCGACTCCACCGCGACCCGGACGAACTCCACCGTCTGCTGCAGGGTCACCGAACGGGTCAGCTCCCGCGGAGCCGTACCGAAGATCTCAATGGTCGGGGCCGATCCGCGCTCGGGATGCTGGAACCATTCGACGAACGCGGCGACGCCCGCCTGGGCGACCAGCCCGATCCAGGAGCGGTCCTCCGCCGACATGCGCCGGAACCACGGGAGGCGCTCCTCCATCGCCGTCACCGTGGCCGTGCCGAGCGTCCCCATCGCCCGTTCGAGTCGCTTGGCCGTGTTCTCCCGCGTGCTCATGACCGGTGTCGCCTGCCTGTCCGCGGCTTGGGTCCGCAGGTGGGAACGGTCCGGCTCTCCTCATGGGGCGACGCTGCCCGAAGTGTGCTCACACTTCTAGAGTGCCAGGTCGCCGGGCCGCAACCGTCAACCCGAGCTCGGTACGGGCCATGCCGGGCACGGCTTCAGGGCGCAGGGCAGGCACGGTCCCGGCCCCCGCGATCGGCTGGAGCCGTGCTGGATTCCGGCTGGAGCGAGTCAGATGACGGCGACGGCGGTGATGATGCCGAGGACGACGTGGGTGGCGGCGAGCAGGCGGGTGGCGGGCTGGAGCTCGGGGTTGCGGATCAGGCCCGCGAGGTCGAAGCCGAGGACTTTGTCGAACACGAACGCGGCGACCGTCTGGGCGATGATGCCGACCAGGCCGAAGACCAGGGTGGCGAGGAGACCCTCCAGGAGGGTTCCGCCGGAGGCGTAGATGGAGGCGGCCACGATGAGGCCGATCGCGACGAGCCCGGAGGTGGCGATGAGGGTGGCGTTGGGGTTGCGCTCCACGCTGATGATCTTGCTGAGCCGTCCCGGGGTGGCCAGGTCGACCGCGAAGAAACCGACGATCAGCAGGACCAGGCCGAGCGCGGCGTAGGCGACGATCGCCAGGGCGCCTCGGGCGAGGACCTCGCCGAGCATACTTTCCAGGACCATGGGGGATTCTCCTTAGAGCGCGATGCGGTGGGGGACGAACGAAGAGGTGTCATCGGTGATGAGGCCGGTCGTCTCGCGGATGCCGAGACCCGCCGCCTCATCGTGCACCACCCACGCGCCCAGCACCGGACGCCACCCGTCGAAGTCGGGAAGCGGCCGGAACTCCTGGTACACGTAACCTTCGGTCCCGTAGCCGCCCTCGGTCTCCTGCGAGCCGGTGGGGGTGACGATCCGCATGCTCGCCCCCTCCCGGCCGAGCAGCGGCTTGCGGATGTGCCGGACGAGGTCGCGGGGCCCGTCGAGGTAGGCGGGGAGCAGGTTGGGGTGATCCGGGTAGAGCTCCCACAGCACGGCGAGCAGCGCCTTGTTGGAGAGGATCATCTTCCAGATCGGCTCCACCCAGGTGCCCTCGGTCTGATGCCGGATCGCCTGCGGCCCGAACCGGTCGGCGGCGACCCACTCCCACGGGTAGAGCTTGCAGAGCGTGCGGATGTTGCGGTGCTCCAGGTCGACGAAGCGGAGGTTGAGCTGGTCCCAGCCGATGTCCTCGATCGCGATGGAGACCGTGGTGAGACCCGCCTGGTCGGCGGTCTCCTGGAGGTAGGCGAGGGTCATCACCTCTTCGCCGGTCTCGTCCTCGTTGGTCCAGGCGAAGTGGGCGGGGCCGGTCGGCAGCTGGCCCGAGATGCCCTTCCACCGGTCGACGAGCCGCTCGTGGATCGAGTTCCACTGGTCGTCGCCGGGGTAGACGTCCTGGAGCCAGTACCACTGGACGATGGAGCTCTCGACCAGGCTCGTCGGGGTGTCCGCGTTGTACTCCAGCAGCTTGGCCGGACCGGTTCCGTCGTAGTGCAGGTCGAACCGGCCGAAGACGTGGGGATCCCTGCGGCGCCAGGACTCCTCGATCGCCTGGTGGCACCAGGGCGGGATCGCGAAGTCGGCCCACCGCCCCTCGGAGATCACGTGCTCCACGACGGTGAGGCACATGCGGTGCAGCTCGTCGACGTCCGCCTCGACGGTGAGGACTTCGTCCATGCTGAAGATGTAGTGCACACTCTCGTCCCAGTACGGACGGGTGAGGTGCTCAGGGTGCGAGGTCCGGTGGAACGCGAGCCCCTGCTCCTCGACGATGTGGGCCCACCCCGGGCGGGGGGTGGACGACGCGCGACGCACGGATCAGCCTCCGGAGCCGCCGCGGCCGCCGAAGCCGCCGCGGGAGACGACCTGGCCGCCGCGGCTGGTGATCGAGGCGCCACTCGGCTTGATGGTCGTGCCGCCCTTCACCGTGGTCCCGGTCGTGGTGCCGCCGTAGTACCAGGCGTATCCGCCGCTGCGGCCGGCGTAGTAGCGGGTCGAGGAGCCGTCGTCGTCGCAGTTGTCGTCGTCGACGATGCTGTAAGAGCCGTCCGAGCCGCGTTTGGTGACGTCCACGCAGTCGGCGGTGACGGTCTCGCTGGAACAGGCGGTGAGCACCATCGCGGAGATGACGCCGAGGGTTCCCACGGTGACCCGTCTCGACGCGAGTCGGCGAGGTGTTTTCCGAGTGTTGCCGGGCGACATCCGCCGCCTCCCTACAAAGCGTGACATTTGCGACGGAAGTTTAGCCCTCCACCGGTACCCCGTCACCTTCTGCCCAAGAGATCAAATCTTACGAATCACTTGCGTGGCCGGGAATCCCCTGTCGGTGCGGTCGAACGGCTCGGCGGCTGCGCCGGAACGGCGCCCTTGACAGAGAGTGTTGACGGAGCGTGAACACTCCGCAAGAAATGTCGGTGCCGTGCGCTAGTTTCCCGCTGTGAACCGGACCGACCGTCTGTACGCCATCGTCGAGGAGCTGCGGGCGATATCGCCCCGCCGCCGCACCGCCCGCCAGCTGGCCGACCGGTATGCGGTGAGCGTGCGCACCATCGAGCGGGACATCTCCGCCCTCCAGCAGTCGGGCGTCCCCATCTACTCGGAGATCGGGCGTACCGGTGGATACGCCCTCGACCGTTCCATGTCCCTGCCACCGGTGAACTTCACCGCCACCGAGGCCGTGGCCATCGCGGTGGCGCTCGGCGGATCCGACGCGCAGCCGTACGCGGTGGAGGCCCGGCGCGCCCTCCACAAGGTCCTCGGCGCCATGCCCGTCCAGGCCGCGGACGAAGCCAGGGCACTGGCCGGGCGGGTGCGTTTCCTCAAGCGGCCGAGACCCGAGCCGTCCCCGCCGGCCCGGCCCGGCGGGATCCGCCGGATCGTGGAGACGGCCGTGGGGCGGCGTGAGGTGCTGAGCCTGCACTACGACGATCGGGGCGGCACGCGGACGGTCCGCGAGGTGGAGCCCGCGGCGCTGGTCGGCGGGACGACGGGCTGGTTTCTCGTCGGCTGGTGCCGGTTGCGTGCGGCGGCCAGGGTCTTCCGCCTCGACCGGATCGCGGACGCGGCCGTGACGGGCGAGCGCAGCCCGGCCAGGCCGGACGAGCTCTTCGCCTGTTCCGTACCGGACTTCATGGTCCACCCGGTGGCCATCGACTGAGGAAGGCATCGGGAAAAACCCCGAAAAACACCGACAGGGGGTTGTCGCCACGGGGGGAGAGGCTGGTGTTCGTCAGCGCGGCGCAGGCCGCACCCCGATTGTGGAGTTGCCATGAAGACGAACACCGTCAGCTGGTTCGAGATCGCCACGGACGACCCCGAGCCGGTCCAGCACTTCTACGCCGAGCTCTTCGGCTGGAAGTTCACCCCGGACGAGGCCGCGGCCCAAGGCGGCATGGACTACCGGGTGATCACGGTCGACGGCGGGGAGCCGTGCGGCGGGGTGTGGGCCACCGGAGGGCGGATTCCGAACCACTCGGTCTTCAGCGTGATCGTGCGGGACGTCGCGCAGACCTTGGCGCGGGTCGAGGAACTCGGGGGCAAGGTCGTGCACTCGGTGATCGGCAACGAGAACGGCCCCGACTTCGCCTACGTCCTGGACCCCTCGGCCGGACTGTTCGGGATCGCCTCCGCACCGCAGGAGGACTGAGGTGCCCACCCTGGCGCACGGTGCCCGTCAACGCGGCGCAAGCCGTACCCCGAGTGTGGAGTCGTCATGAAACCCAACACAGTCAGCTGGTTTGAGATCGCCACGGACGAGCCCGAGGCCGTCCAGGAGTTCTACGGTGAGCTCTTCGGCTGGGAGTTCACCCCTGACGAGAACGCACGTCAGGCCGGGATCGACTACCGGTCGATCACCGTCGGCGGCGGGGAGCAGTGCGGCGGGGTGTACGCCACCGGGGGCCGGGTTCCGAACCACGCGATCTTCAACGTGTACGTCGACGACGTCGAGGCCACCTGCGCTCGAATCGAGAAGCTGGGCGGCAAGGTCGTGCAGTCGAACGTGGGTAGCGGGATGGGGACCGACTACGCCTACATCCTGGACCCGTCGGATGGTCTGTTCGGGATCTTCACCATGCCGGAGGCCTGACCCCGCGCGTTGGGTGTGCCCGGGGAGGGCACACCCAACGGGTGGTTCAGAAGCCCATCGACTCGGTGTCGGTGGTCTCCGGGGTCGGCTGCGAGACGGCCGTGGTCACCCCGTTGCGCAGGCCGTACCGCTCGATGGCCTGCTGAAGAGTCTCCGGCTTCACCTCGCCCCGGCGGGCCAGCTGGGTGAGGACCGCGAGGGTGATCGACGCGGCGTCCACGTGGAAGTGGCGGCGGAGCGCCGAACGGGTGTCGGAGAGCCCGAAACCGTCGGTGCCCAGGGAGGCCCAGTCGCCGGGGACCCACTGGGCGATCTGGTCGGGGACCGCCCGCATGTAGTCGCTGACCGCGACGAACGGCCCGTTGTGACCGTTCAGCGCCCGGCTGACGTACGGCGTGCGCGGCTCCTGCTCCGGATGGAGCATGTTGTGCTCTTCGCAGTCGAGCGCCTCACGCCGGAGCTCGGTCCACGAGGTCGCCGACCAGACGTCGGCCGCGACCCCCCACTCCTCCGCGAGCAGACGCTGCGACTCCAGCGCCCAGCGGCCCGCCGGCCCGGACGCGAGGATGTGCGCCCGTGGCCTGCTCTCCTCACCCTCGGGTGCCTCGGCGAACCGGTAGAGCCCCTTGAGCAGCCCGTCGACGTCGAGGTCGGCCGGTTCGACCGGCTGGACGTAGGGCTCGTTGTAGAGGGTGAGGTAGTAGAAGACGTCCTCGGGCTGGTCGCCGTACATCCTGCGCAGCCCGTCCCGCACGATGTGACCGATCTCGAACGCCCACGCCGGGTCGTACGCGACGCAGGCGGGGTTGACCGAGGCGAGCAGCTGCGAGTGACCGTCCTCGTGCTGGAGACCCTCGCCGTTCAGGGTGGTCCGGCCGGCCGTCGCGCCGAGGAGGAACCCCCGGCCCATCTGGTCGGCGAGCTGCCACATCTGGTCGCCGGTGCGCTGGAACCCGAACATCGAGTAGAAGATGTAGATCGGGATCATGTCGAGGCCGTGCGTGGCGTACGCCGAGCCCGCGGCGATCGTCGAGGCCATCGAGCCGGCCTCGGTGATCCCCTCGTGCAGGATCTGCCCCTCGTCGGCCTCCTTGTAGGAGAGGAGCAGGTTCCGGTCCACGGACTCGTAGGTCTGGCCGTACGGCGAGTAGATCTTCGCCGTCGGGAACATCGCGTCCATGCCGAAGGTCCGGGCCTCGTCCGGGATGATCGGCACGAACCGCCGGCCGATCTCCTTGTCCTTCATGAGGTCCTTGAGCAGCCGGACGAACGCCATGGTGGTGGCGACCTCCTGCTTGCCCGAGCCCTTCTTCATGTCCGCGTACAGGCGTTCGCCGGGGAGGACCAGCGGCTTCGCCCGTACCACGCGCTTGGGCAGGTAGCCGCCGAGGGCCGCCCGCCGCTCCTGCATGTAGGCGATCTCCTCGCTGTCCTTGCCCGGGTGGTAGTAGGGCGGAAGGTCGGCGTCGAGCGCGGAGTCGGGGATGTCGAGGTAGAGCCGGTCGCGGAACTCCTTCAGCTCGTCCTTGGACATCTTCTTCATCTGGTGCGTCGCGTTGCGCGCCTCGAAGCCCTTGATCGTCCAGCCCTTGATGGTGTGGGCGAGGATGACCGTGGGCTGGCCGACGTGCTCACGGGCGGCCTTGAACGCGGCGTAGACCTTGCGGTAGTCGTGGCCGCCGCGCGACAGCTTGCGGATGTCGTCGTCGGAGAGGTGCTCCACCATCTTGCGCAGCCGTGGATCCCCGCCGAAGAAGTTCTCCCGGATGTAGTCGCCGGACTCCACGGAGTAGGTCTGGAACTGGCCGTCGGGCGTGGTGTTCATCTTGTTCACCAGCACGCCGTCGACGTCGGCCGCGAGCAGCGGATCCCAGTCCCGGCCCCACACGACCTTGATGACGTTCCAGCCGGCGCCGCGGAAGAACGACTCCATCTCCTGGATGATCTTGCCGTTGCCGCGTACCGGGCCGTCCAGTCGCTGCAGGTTGCAGTTGATGATGAACGTGAGGTTGTCCAGCTCCTCGCGGGCGGCGAGGCCGATCGCGCCCAGGGACTCCGGCTCGTCCATCTCGCCGTCGCCCAGGAAGGCCCAGACGTGGGAGCGTGAGGTGTCCTTGAGTTTGCGGTTGAGCAGGTACCGGTTGAACCGCGCCTGGTAGATCGCCGAGATCGGGCCCAGTCCCATGGAGACCGTGGGGAACTCCCAGAAGTCGGGCATCAGCCGGGGATGCGGGTAGGACGGCAGACCGCGGAAGCCGTGCGACAGCTCCTGCCGGAACGCGTCGAGCTGGTTGTCGTTCAGCCGCCCCTCCAGGAACGCCCGGGCGTAGATGCCCGGCGCGGCGTGTCCCTGGAAGAAGACCTGATCGCCGGATTCGCCGTGGTCCTTGCCGTGGAAGAAGTGGTTGAAACCCACTTCGTACAGGGACGCGGCCGAGGCGTAGGTGGCGATGTGGCCGCCCACGTTGGTACGGGCGTTCGCGCGGGTCACCATGACCGCGGCGTTCCACCGGATGTAGGCGCGGATGCGACGCTCGACGTATTCGTCACCGGGGAACCAGGGTTCGCGCTCCGGGGGGATGGTGTTGATGTAGTCGGTGCTACGCAGGCCGGGCACGCCGACCTGATGCTCTCGCGCCCGTTCGAGCAACCGCAGCATCAGATACCGGGCGCGGGTACGCCCTTCCGTCTTGACGACGGTGTCCAGTGACTCAAGCCACTCTTTGGTTTCGCTGGGATCGACATCAGGGAGCTGGCTGGGTAGGCCGTCACTGATGATCGAGGAGCGCTGGCGTCCGGAAGCCACAGGGTCTCGCCTTCCGAGGTCGAATGGGACTTGTACAGCCTCTTTCATGGTGTGTGGTCATCTTCCATCCTTGCCGCTTACACCGGAAAGCGCATCTCTACCGTTGGGTAACCGAGTGAGGTCCCGGTGCGGCGGCCTGCTGGAAGACAGCCCCAGACCCCCGATGGTAGGACGTTTTCCCCGCTCCGTGTCCAGTGGGCCGCTTACCCAGGAGTTTTCCGCTTCTCGACCGTTTCGGGGAGCGCGACCCGCACGACTCCGTTGAGAACGGGAACAACAGATAAAATCACGGAGAGGAGGGATCGGATTGCACGCGGATGTAGGCGATCGGCTTCTGGTCCACGGAAACACAGTGGGCGAGCGGGATCGCGGAGGAGAGATTGTCGAGGTGCACGGGGCTGGCGGCGGTCCGCCGTACGTTGTACGGTTCGAAGACGGTCACACCGGCCTGGTGTTCCCTGGCCCTGACGCGGTAATCGTCCCAGCTCAGAGGGATTTACCATCAGAAGAATGAGATCTCAGGCAGCCAGGTGGGCGTGTGCGGTCATGAGCGCGCGGACCTTCTCACCAGGTCGGCCGGATGTCGTTACGGTCTCATGTCCGTGGCGGTTTCATCAGAATGCGGCCCAGATACGGTTCGGTACCGTGGCGACCGTTGACGACCACGGGTCGTAACGTGTGGACTGTGCCAGCGAAGCCCTTGAATGGCCAAGGGCTGTGAACCGCATAAGGCGGGCCCACCCGAGCAGGAGGGATTTACGTGAGCGCGACCGCGGGTCAGGCGCAGGGCGAGCGCGGCCTGGCCGAGCGACTCGGCCTTAAGCCGGGTCAGGTGGTGCAGGAGATCGGCTGGGATGAGGACGTCGATGAGGAGCTTCGTGAGTCCATCGCCGAGCTGACCGGTAACGAGCTGGTGGACGAGGACTTCGACGAGGTCGTGGACGTCGTGCTGCTCTGGTGGCGGGACGAGGACGGTGATCTCGTCGACGCGCTCATCGGTGCGCTGACCTCGGTCGCCGGCGGCGGCCACATCTGGCTTCTGACGCCCAAGGCGGGCAGGGACGGCCACGTCGAGCCGAGTGACATCGGCGAGGACGCCGCGACCGCCGGTCTGTCCCAGACCAGCAGCATCAGTGCTGCCCGTGATTGGTCGGGAACGAGACTGGTCGCTCCCAAGGCCCGCCGGTAAAGCGCTCGCGCGCCATGGCTTGAGCATCGCGTGGCGCGCGAACGCCGGGGTCGGCGGGTGACTCGTCGGGAGGGGCGGCGGGTGACGACACCGCCTCGCCCGAGCAACGATTACGGCTGTCCGACCTCGCAAGGCCCGACCGCCGCGACGTCGGCGGCCGAGATCCACGGTTGGATGAGGGGAAGGACAACATGACGGTTGAGGTTGGCTCCGAAGCGCCGGATTTCGTGTTGAAGAACCAGCACGGCACGCCGGTCAAGCTTTCGGACCATCGCGGCAAAAACGTCGTCCTGGTGTTCTATCCGCTGGCGTTCAGCAGTGTCTGCCGCAGTGAGCTCGGTGCGCTTCTCGACGACTTCATCCCCACCGCGGGCGACGGCGTGGAGGTTCTGGCCATCTCGGTGGACTCGGTGTTCTCCCACCGGGCGTGGGCCGACCGGGAAGGCTACACCTTCCCGCTGCTCTCGGATTTCTGGCCACACGGTGAGGTCGCCAGGTCGTACGGTGTGTTCGATGAGGAAAAGGGCGTCGCCGGGCGTGGAACCTTTATCCTCGACAAGAACGGCATCGTGCGCTGGAGGGTCGTCAGTCCGATCCCCGAGGCGCGGGACGTCGAGGAGTACCGCAAGGTGCTGGCCCAGCTTTCTTAGGGCGGCACCTTCGTAGGGCGCGAGGGTGACGGAGGCGATATGCCCTGCTATCGCTGCGGGGCTCGGCAGACCGATCCGGCTCGTGGCGCCAGTCCGTGGACACGCGGGGTACGCCACGAGTCCCAGGTGCTCGTCTGTCCGCAGTGCCAGCGAATCCACGACTGGCAGGCCGAGCTGGACCGCTGCGAGAACTGCGACGAAACCGCCCTCGTCTGCCGCCTCGGCGAGGTGGAATGCCGCCGATGCGGGCATGTCAGAGCGGCGCGGCGCACCGAGGCCGAGTCCGGCCCCGAGGAATCCCCCGAGCTCACCCAGGAGGTCGCCGCGGCCCTCAACCGAGTCCTCGGCCGGCTCACCTCCCGCGGTTAGCGTCCCGGGCGCGCGGCGTCCCGCCGTACCCGCCCCGACGTCAAACGATGGCGCGGAGAACGGGCTGAGTGCCGTAAGGTATTGCATCGAGGTCTCCGGGCGCTTAGCTCAGCGGTAGAGCACTCGCCTTACAAGCGAGGGGTCACTGGTTCGAACCCAGTAGCGCCCACCCATAAGATGCGGACCACTATGGGGGGCGGATGGTCGGTCTCACGCCGTTTCTCCAGCGGGTTCAGGTGACCGACTACCGCAGTATCGCCCACTGCGATATCAGCGTCCCGCCGTTGCTGATCCTGGTCGGGCCCAATGCGGCGGGCAAGAGCAACTTCCTTGACGCGCTGAGATTCGTGGCGGATGCGCTCGACACAACGCCGTCCGACGCGGTCAAGAAGCGCGGCGGTATCGATGAGCTGCTTCGCAGAACCCGTCGGGACATCGACGGATTCCGGATAGTCCTTGATTTCATGATCTCGTGGGACGGTGTGAGCACGCCTGTCCAGTACGGTCTCCACATCGATCGGGACAGCGCAGGGCGTCGTACCTTGGTCGTGCGTGGTGAATGGTGTGAGATCAGAGGAGTTCGAGATGCCGGCACCGCGGGCTTTCGTGTGATGCACGGCCTTGTGCTCGACGGCGGCGGCATTGAACAAGACCGTCTCTACCTCCCGGTCGCAGCGACTCAGGGGGTCTTCAGCGAGGTTTACCGGAGTCTTCGTTCGATGCTCGTCTACCAGCTGGAGCTCTCCCAGCTACGGCGGCCGCAGCCGAGGCTTCCCGGTCAGACCTTGGATCCGGTGGGGGCGCGCACCGGGGCGGTCCTGGGAACGATCAAGGCGGAGTATCCGCAGATGTGGCGGAGACTCAACGACTATGTGAGGGCGATCGTACCCGGACGGATCAGCGTCTCGGAGCAGGTCATCGACGCGTACTCCACCATCGCGATGCGGGCCGAGGACAGCCTGGACGGTGTGGTCTTCGGACCTGGGGCGATGTCTGAGGGAACGCTCCGGGCGGTCGGTCTGCTCACGGCGCTGTTCCAGCCCGCTGTACTCGATGGGCAGGTCAGCCTGGTGGGGATCGAAGAGCCGGAAATCTCCCTGCATCCCGCGGCCGCCGGTGCTCTCTTCGATGCCCTGACCGAGGCTAGTGAGCGGGTTCAGATCGTGGTGACCACGCAGAGCCCCGATCTGCTCGACCGCGACGATGTGGACATGGAGTCCGTTCGGGTGGTGATGATGTCCGACGGGGTCACCGACATCGGCGTGGCGGATGAGGTGAGCCGTCGCCTGGTGGCCGACAACCAGGTCACCGTCGGCGAACTGATGAGAACTAACCAGCTTCGCCCCATGGCAGTGGAATGACGGAACCGGTGGTAATCGCCTCCATCGTGGAGGGACACGGAGAGGTTCAAGCGCTCCCGTTGTTGCTGAGGCGTATCGCTCACGCTCTGGGCGTCTGGGATATCCACCTCCCTCCACCCATTCGCCGGCACCGCGGCCGACTTGTCGCTCCGGGAGGAATCGAGAGCGCCGTCGACCAGGCAGCCTACCATGTCGCCGGGCGCGGCGGCGTACTTGTTTTGCTTGATGCCGACGACGACTGTCCGGCGGAGCTCGGGCCGAGACTCTTGGAACGGGCTCGTCGGGTGCGCGAGGACAAGGAGCTCTCGGTGGTTCTGGCCAATCGGGAGTTCGAAGCGTGGTTCATGGCGGCCGCGCCCTCATTGGCAGGGAAACGGGGACTGGCCGATTCACTGGTTGCGCCGGACGAGCCGGAGAGCCGCAGAGGCGCCAAGGAGTGGCTCACGGCGCACAAGACGGACGGAACCCCCTACAAGGAGACGGTTGACCAGCCTGGATTGACCGCAGACTTCGATATGCCGCAAGCACGGCGGAACGCACCGTCGTTCGATAAGTTCTGGCGGGATGTCGAGCGGTTGATGCTCAGAAGGTAGCGATGCTGAGTGGGCTGGCATTGGGATGTCTCTTATGCCACCTATGGTGAGATGGTCGCTGTGGTCGTGGTGAATTGGTCGCCATGATCACGGTGAACTGGTCGCTGGAGTCGTGACGAAATGGTCGCTGGATAGTCTGCCGGTGAGCGGTGGGCCGCAGCAGGCGGCAGTCGTACCGAATCAGTGGCCGAGGTCCTGGCGTTGTCACATGTGTCGGCAAGGGCGCGAGCCTGGCGCCGTTGCGCGGCCTGGTAAGCGAGAGAGCCGGGAAATCCCCCGTGTGGGGGAGGGTGTTCACGCCTGGGTGGGAAGGAGTCGGGCGGCCACGGCGCGAATCTTGGAGAATGAGCACCGACACGCGCCTCCGCGGCCTGATTCCCGCAGGCTGGGTAGCGGCCCCGATCCTCCTCGGCTACGCCGCCCCGCAGATCCCCTTTGACGTGATATTTCTGATCATGGGGGGAATCGGGGTGATCGTCGGGGACACCACGCAGGTCCTGGGCCCCATCGAGATCGATTGGCTTGGCACCGGCATCAGGTTCACCGCCGTCGCCGCCGGCCTCGCGATCGCCGTCACCACCTGGCGCCATCAGCGCAGACGGCGCGACGTCTGCGTCCGCTGCGGCCGGGGCGACCACCCGGTCGGGCCGGAACCCGCCTACTGGCAGCGGTGGAGCACACTCGCCGCCTTCGCCACCATCCCCCTCGCCCTCGCATACGGCGCGCTGAAAACCGCCTGGGGCCTTGGTTCCCACTTCGCGCTGACCAAGCCGGAGCTCTTCAAGGACATCCACTTCTGGAGCCCGGGTTTCGGCGACACCGTCGTCCTCGCCGCCGTGGCCGTACTGCTGGCCGTCGGCTTCGCCCGTGGTTGGACGCCGTCGTGGATTCCCCGCTGGATGCCGCTCACCGCCGCAGCCGTCGGCTGCGCCATGCTCGTGCCGGTGGGCGTGATGGGCAGCTGGCGCGCGTTCCTCATGACTTCCGACCCTGCTACAGGTATCGAACCGTGGGTGTTCCAGTGGATCTACGTGCTGTTCCTGACCTGGGGACTGATGCTGGGCACCGCCGCGATCGGATATCACCACCGGACCCGCGGCGCGTGCAAGTCCTGCCATCGAGGATGATTCCACGCATGCTGTCCCCACTCGTCGACCGCACCACCTACCGGCGATGGGTCTGCCTGATCATGGGCGGTGCGCTGCTGATGCCGTACATGATGGCGGGCTCGATCATCGGCGAGGTGCTCCGCCTGACGGACGGGTCCTTCAGCCCGGTGGGTATCGTGCAACCGCCGGTCTTCGCCGCCGTCCTGCCGCTGGTGGCCGCCAGCGGGCTGGTGCTGCCGATCAGGACGCTGGAGACGGCCGCCGCGCGGGGACTCCTCGGCGCCGCGATCGATCTGCCGCCCGGCCTCGACTCCCGGCCCGCCGGTTTCGCGGGTCGCACCTGGGACGAGCGGCGGCGCACCGCCGCCTGGTACACCCTGCATCTCGGCGTCGGCGGGGTGATGTCCGGGCTGACCCTGGCGCTGGTGCCGTTCGCGATCTGGGCCGTGCTGCTCCCGGTGACTGGCGACCCGATCCATGTGGCGGACGCCTACGGTCTGAGCGCTGTACGGGGAGTCTGGTGGGGCGGCCCGCTGCTGGGCATCGGATCCCTGGTGATCCTCGTCTACCTGGTGGCGGCCGCAGGCGCGCTGCTGGCCAAGGCGGCGCCCGCCCTGCTTGGCCCGTCCCCCGCCCAGCGGCTCGCGGCGCTGGAGGAGCACGCGAGGAAACTGGTCGCACGCAACCGGCTCGCCCGCGAACTGCACGACTCGGTGGGGCACGCACTGAACATCGTGACGGTGCAGGCTGCGGCCGCCGCCCGGACCCTGGACCGGGACCCGGAAGCGGCCCGTACGGCGCTCGGCGCGATCGAGGAGACGGCCCGTACGGCGCTGGAGGAGCTCGACCATGTGCTGGGTGTGCTCCGTGAGAGCTCCGCCACCCCGGACGAGGCAGCCCACCCGATGAAGACACTCGCCGACCTGCCTGACCTGGAGCGGACCACCGGAATCCGCGCCGACGTATGCGGAGATCTCGCATCGGTGCCCGCGTCGGTCTCCCGCGAGGGCTACCGAATCGTCCAGGAATCGCTCACCAACGCCCTGCGCCATGGCACGGGCCCGGCCGGGCTGACGTTGACCGTCGAGGACGGGTATCTCCAGATCGCAGTCCGCAACTCCGCGTCCGCTCCTTCGCGCACCACCAGGACCGGTCTCGGCCTATCCGGCATCCGAGAACGCGTCACTCTGCTCGGGGGTCAGGCCGAAGCGGGACGTATCGGTGACGAATGGCACGTCTCAGTCCGGCTCCCGTTCCACCACCGTCACTAAAGGTCGGCGGGGGATAAGGTCGGCGTCATGACGCTGCGCGTGGTCATCGCCGACGACGAGGACCTGATCCGGGCCGGTTTGCGGATCATCGTCGAGGCGGAGCCCGACCTCACGGTGGTGGGCGAGGCCGCCGACGGTGCGGAAGTCGTGCCCATGGTGCGGCAACAGCGGCCCGACGTGGTCCTCATGGACGTGCGGATGCCTTCCGTGGACGGCATCCAGGCCACCCGTCTGCTCACCGCCCTGGCCGAGCCACCCAAGGTCATCGTGGTCACCACCTTCGACAACGACGACTACGTCTACGACGCGCTCCGCGCCGGAGCCAGTGGTTTCCTCCTCAAACGCACCCGTCCCGCCGACCTGGTCCAGGCCATCCGCGTCGTCAGCGCCGGAGACTCCCTGCTGTTTCCCTCCGCCGTCCGAGCCTTGGCGGTCTCCCGCGCCGGAGCTCGTCCCCATCCCGGCATCGCCAGGCTCACCGCTCGCGAAGCCGATGTTCTCCGCTTGATGGCCCGCGGCCTGTCCAACGCCGAGATCGCCGGCGAACTCGTCGTCGGCGGCGAAACCATCAAATCCCACGTCGGCAACGTCCTCGCCAAGCTGAACGCCCGAGACCGAACCCAGGCGGTTATCGCGGCCTACGAGTCCGGCTTCCACTCCCCGGCCGATCACCGCTGACCCGGAATCAGCGGTTCGGCGGCGAGCAGGGCCTGTTTGATGTACGGGAGGATCTTTGCGGCGGAGGGGCCACGGTGGTGGCGAGGACGCAGATACGGCTGTTGTCATCCCGCAGGGCCGCCGGGTGCCGGGTGCCGGGTGCCGGTCAATCCTCAAAGGGTTCCGCGCTGAGGAACCGTAGGCTCGGCGTTTTCCGGAAGAAGGGAATTCCTGTGATCTTGCTCGCTACTCGTCGCCTGAGCGCTCTAGAGCCGTGCGGTAGGTCTGGTTTCGCACGTCGGCTAGGCGGTGACGCGGTTGAGGGCGCGGGTGCAGGTGCGGAGGAAGTCGAGGTCTTCGCTGACGGCGTTGCTGAGGTAGACGCCGCCGCCGCTGTTGTTGAAGCGCCGGGCTTGGCGGAGTTCGCCGGTGAGGATGGCCTGCGCGGAGCGGGCGCCCGGGCCGATCTCGGCGAAGCAGGCGGCGGCCGGCCGCAGGTATTGGATGTTGCGGCTCGCCATTTCGATCAGCATGGTGACCGTGGGTTCCGGTTCCCCGCTCACCCGCCAGAGGGCGACGGCGGCCTGGACGCTCGCCCAGGAGAGCGGTTCGGCGGCCAGCAGGGCCTGCTTGATGTACGGAAGGATCTCCGCGGCGGCCGGGCCCACGGTGGTCGCGAGCTGCGCGGCGAGGACGCAGATGCGGCTGTTGTCGTCCTGGAGCGCCGCCGGGAGGACGTCGACCGCCGGTGCGGGGTCGCCGGTGATGTGCCACAGGGTCGCGGCGGCGTCGAGCCGGAGCGCGGGGTCCCGCTTGGTCAGCAGGCGTTCCACGGCGGGGGCGGCGGCGGCCGCCTGCCGCCCGATCTCGCCGAGCGCGTTGAGGGCGGGGCGGACCGTGACCTCGGTGGCGAGGAGCTGGGTGATGTCCGGTACGGCGGCGCTCGCCTGGGCGCCGAGGCGGCCGATCGCGGTCGCCAGCAGGCCGGCCTTCCACACTTCGCGGTCGTCGGCGCCGTTGTGCAGGTCGAACATCCGGCGCTGCAGCAGCGGCAGCAGCTCCAGGGCGTTCGTCCCGATCCCGTCGAGCAGCCCGGCGACGTTGACCGGCAGCCGGTCGAGTTCCAGCGCGCGGCGGACGCCCGGGACCGCGCGCTGGTCACCGGCGGCGGCGAGGGCGGACAGCAGCGGGCTGGGGGAGAAGTCGCCGTTTCCGTACACGGTGAACCAGCCGGACAGGTCCGTGCCGTCGGTGCCGGGCCTGGCGGAGTACAGCGCATCGGCGATCATGTCGGCCGCGGGGGCGGCCTCCTCGCCGAAGTCGGCGAGTATCTTCGCGGCGGCTCGGCTCAGCCGCGGCTCGTCGTCGGTGAGCAGGGCGGCGACCTCGCAGGCCAGTTCGGCGTAGTCGGGGCTGCGCCACCCTCGGACCAGTTCGCCGGCCGCGTAGCAGGCGGCCTGCCGTACCTCCCAGTTCGGGGTTCGCAGCAGGTCGGCGAGGAGCGCCTGGCGCTCCGCGATCCGGGGCCCGAGCGCGGTGTGCACGTCATGGGTGATGGGACCGAGCCAGGGGAGGCGGGTGCCGGCCTCGGCTCGTTCGGCGAGGTGGCGGAGGACGCCGGTGAGCGTGGTCGGCTGCCGCCCGCTCTCGACCGCGGCCAGCGGTGGCGTCATGGTCGTGGTGAACAGGTGGCGCACCGTCCGGACGGCGATTTTGACGGCCTCGTCCGAATCGATCGCCGCGAGCGCGCCGACGGCGCGGAGCTGCACGGCCGGATCCTGATCGTTGCCGGCTTGCGCGGTCAGCCAGGCGATCGTCCGAGCCGCCTCCGCACCGTCGGTCAGGGATCGGGCGGCCCGGCCGACGGCCTGTGTCATCGCGGCCCGGGCCTCGGGGTCGGGCTCGCGGGCGACCCGGTCCCGCAACGCGGGAAGCACGGCGTCCCACCGGTCCCGGCAGGCCAGCAGGGTTTCCGGCACGTGTCGGCGGACGGCGGGGTCGTCGTCGTCCAGCAGCGGGAGCAGGTCGGCCAGTCCGCCTGTCAGGACGGCCCGCGCCGCTTCGCGATGCGGCTTGTCCTCCGGGGTGTCGGCGGCGACGCTCGCGAGCAGGGCGAGGAGTTCGCCGCGGTCGGGGACGGATGAAGACACGGCCGCCTCCAGCAGGAACGGCACGGTCGCGACGGTGCACATCAGGACTTCGCCGTCGCGGTGCAGCGCGTCGAGGTAGTCGTCGAGGGCCCGCTCCCGGGTCACGGTGTCCTCCGACAGCAGGCCGCGCAGGATGTCGGGGACGTCGGCCGCGCTCCCGCGCGCGTGCTCCTTGGACGCCCAATCGATTGTGTTGAGCCCTGCGAACACCGTCGACCATCCTTCCGTGCCTCACCATAAGGCGGCAGATCTGACGAATCATCCCAGAATGGGGTTGATCGAGGTGTGCGATGTGGTCATGAGCGGTGTTCGGCGCGGTGCGCGATTGCGGGGCAACACCCACCGCCCCGGTGGCCGGCGTCGTCTCGGTTCCGCCGCCCAGCCGGTCTCGGCCTGCAGGGTTCCGTGCACCGCCTTGGGTTACCGGTCGCAGGCGTGACGCTCTGATTACCCTATGTTTTCAATAGTTACACAGAGTTATGGCGTGGGTATGGTGGTGGCCGTACGGTGCCTCGCCGCGCACCCCTCGGTGGACGGGATGTGATCACGTGACGATCGGGAGGGCGGACTCTCCGGCCGAGGTCGTCGCCGGGCTGATGGAACTGCGGGACGTGGCCGTGGTGGCGTGCTCCGCCGAACGTCTCGCGCCGGGTGACGGCAAGCGGCTGCACCTGTCCCTGGCGTCGGGTACGGCGTCCGCGGAGCACTCGCTGGCCTTCACCTTCGACGTGGCGGGCCGTCTCGTCGGGGAGCGATCCCGGCCGGTCGCCGATGTCTCCCTCTCCCTCGTCGCCACCTACGCCCCCCGGGACGCGAGCCTGCGGGACCGGCTCGACCTCACCGACCGGGTCGCGGTGACGGCCTTCTCCGACACCGTGGCCTGGCTGGATGTCTACCCGTTCGTCCGGGAGGGTGTCGCCTCCCTGATGGCCCGGCTCGGGCTGTACGGCTACGCCACATTGGTCCTACGCGGCGAGGGCTGAGCCCGGCGCGTTCCCGAAGGGCCCGTGGTCGTGCGGGGTAGCCGACTCCGGCTGGCGAGCCGGTCGCCGACCGCTTCGGTGTCGGCGAGAACATCAATTCATCCGTTTCCCCTTCGACGCGCGTTCCCGAAGGCCCCGTGACCGCGGGTGCCGCGTTACGGCGACAGCCCGCTGCCGTCACCCCGCCAGGCCGGAGAGGCTTCGAAGAGGTCGCCCGGGCCGTTGCCCGCTCACGCTTTGGCGGGCGGGTGCGGCATCGGAACGAGGAGCGGGAGTACGGGCGGATGCCGCCCTTCGATGCAAAGCCTCGGTGCAAAAGAGGGTATCGGCATAAATCGATCGATCGATTACGCTGAAAAGAGGCTGTTCGCGCTGTCTTGCGGGGTTCGATGCGCGGCGTTCAGGCGGTGAAGCCCCAGGACGGAGTCCGGATTGTTGTGGAAAGCGGGCGATAGCGGAATTCGAGCGGTTCATGGGAGAGGACCACTGATTCGGGGGGTCAGGCGTCATCAGAGGTGAAGACCACGGTCTCTGGAGCGTGAGGAGGGGCGCCGGTGGCGGACGGCGGCTCGGCGAGGTCGGGGGTGAGGGGCGGCCGACGGAGGGCCGCGGCCACGGGGAGGGGTGACCCGCGCGCGCCCGCTCCGGAGGTCGTGAGCGGTACCGCGCGGTCGGCGGTGGTTGGAGCGTGCCGGCGGGGGTGCCGTCACGCGGGCAAGCCGGATCGGCGAGTTCGTCGCGGGCGAGGGGGGCCGCGGACTTCGGGGGGAGGCGTCGTCGCTTGGGTGGGTGCCGATGGGTGAGGTGCGGAAGGTCGGCGCGACGGAGCTGCTGAACCTGCGGGACAAAGCGTGGTCGCGGTCGTTGCGCGGCTCTTCGCTGGTCGCCGAGGTCGACATCCCGGACCACAGGAGTGTGCAGGTCGCCTCGGTGCTCGGCCGGGTCTACGCCAAATGGGTGGCGAGCGGGCGGACGCCGGGCACGTTCTTCACCCGGTGGCCCGCGTGTGTGGCGGTCGCGATGACGGCGGTGGCCGCCCGGGACTACCGCCAGGGCCAGTTTTGGCGGTCGCTCTGGACGGCGATCGGGCATCCGGGCGGGGTGGACGAGCAGCCGATCTGGGGCAAGGGTTTCGCCACCGCGCTCGACGCCCTCGGAATGCCGACATTTCCGGATATGCCGATGCCTTATGTGGGGCCGATCCTCATGCATACCGGGATTCCGACGTTCTGCCTGGAAGATTATTTTCGGCTGCTCGTCCAGCGGGCCGGGGCCGACCCGGGGCTGGACGCGGAGGGCTTCCTCGACTGGGCCACCGAACCGGGCAAGGAGACCAGGATCGGCGTCCTGGACGTACCCGCCCGGCGGTTCCTCCAGCACGGGACCGAGTACGCCCACGACTTCGTCGAACGGAGCTTCGACCTGGTCGACCGGCTCCGCGACCGCGTTCCGGACCTCGACGGCGTCGGCCTGCCCGCCCGGGTCCTCGCCCGAGCCCAGGAGCTGACGGGGCAGGGGCGCCTCAAGCTGGACCGGCATCGGGTACGGCGCGGCGGCGGGATCCGGCGCGAGCATCCCCGGATCGCGCTCGACCCTTTCGGGCGCGGGGTCGAGGTCGTGCTGCCCGCGATCAGCGACACCCCGGACGGGCTCGCCCGCTGGAACGTCACCGCCGACGGCGTCACCACCACGATCCGCAGCCAGGCGCAGTGGGCGGGGGTGGCCGAAGGGGCGCCGTCCACGACGTTCAGCCTGCTGCGCCCGGTACGGACCGTCGTGGTGGAACTGGCCGGCTGGTTCCACCAGGCCGAGCTCCAGGTGATCGACCCGGCGGCGCCGCTCCTGCTCTTCGCCGAGGACGGCCGGCGGCTCTCCCCGGCCCTGCCGCCGGCGCCCGACGTGGTCTGGGCGGTGTACCCGGCCGAGCACGAGCTGGTCGCCGACGGCGACCTCGGCGTCGTCGTGGAAGGGCAGCTCCCGCTGGGCTGGAACGGCTGGCGGCTCCGGCAGGTCTCGCTGGAGCACGTCCGTTCGCTCGGGCTGGCCGGGATTCCGGCGAGCCGCCGCCAGGTCCGGGGGCACACCCGCCCGCGCATCCTCACGGGCGACCCGGTGGCGGGGGCCGCGACGCCGTACGGCACCCCGGTGCACGCCGCGCCGCCGAAGGTGTGGCTCCCGGGCCAGGCGGGGGCCGACACCACCTGGCTGATCGACGTCCGGATGAGCGGCGAGGACACGCCGCTGGTCTCCCGCAGCCGGACGGTCGGCGAACCGACCACGGTCGACGACCTGTGGGACGCGGTGCCACGGCCGCTCCTCGGCGCGTACGAGATCACGGTGCGCGGGCCGCTCGGGCGCGGGACCCGGCTCACGGTGTTCGTCGCGGAGGGGCTGACCACCCGCTTCTTCCCGCGGGTACGGATGTTCGGGGTCGCCGGGCTTGTGGCGGGACGGGCGGAGATCGGCTCCGCCGACGGCGCCGCGGTCATCCCGAGCACCGTCGGGTTCGCCGCCGACGCGCTGTCCGGTGTCGTCGAGTACCGGACGGGGACGGCGACCGAGCCGCTGGTCGTCACCCCGGCGCACCTCCAGGTGATGCACGAGCGGGCCGACAGCACGCTGAAATGGCGGGCCGGTCCGCTCCGGATCGTCACCGACGTCTTCGCCGAGGAGCCGGGGTGCCTGTTCGTCCGGATCCCCGGGGCCCGGTTCGTCCCGCCGCTTCGGGTGGTCGTGGGCGGGCAGTCCGTTCAGGACGTCCCGCCGAACGGCGCGGCCCAGGGGGGCACCGCGCGCTACGACCTGACCCGGATCGCCGACACGGTGCACGAGCATCAACGCGCCGACCTGCTGCTCGATCTGGACGGTGTGGTCATCCGGCTCGTCTGTGTCCGGCCGAGGCAGCTCGCCCGGGGGGTGGAGCACGCGGGCGGGCTGCTCCGGCTCGCCGGCCACGTCGCCGTCGACGGGCTCAGCGCCGGCGTCTACCCGGCGGCCGCGCCGTGGCGGGACCCCCTGGTGGTGCCGGTCGACCCGGACGGCGGGATCCCGCTGCCCCCTGAGCTGCGCCAAGCCGGGCCGCTCCTGGTCCACCTCCAGGTGGACGATCCGTGGGTGCCGGCCGAGTGGCCGCGTCGGCCCGATCACCACTTCGTCGCGGGCGGCGAGGGCCATTTCACCGGCGACGACCCGGAGGAGACGGAGCTCTCCCGTTTCGTCGCCGGGAGCGGCCCGTTCCCCGCCGGGATCGAGGACCTCCGGCGCATCTGGACGCTGATCGACCTCGCCCCGTCGATCAGACCGCTCCCGGAGGTGCCGCACTTCCGGCGGAGCTGCTCCCGGCCCCTGCTGGCCGAACCGGCCAAGGCGCTCGCCACCCTGGTCGACCTCGGCCTGGAGCCGGGACGCCTGATCGTCGCGCTCATCGCCTCCGGTCTGGCCGCCTCGGCCGTACCCGGCTCCGCGGGGTCGGCGCCCGCCCGGCGGATGTGGCCCGTCGCGCCGGCCGCCGCCGTCCTCGCCGGGGATCTCACCGACCCCGACTGCCTGGCCGCGGCGGAACGGCAGTGCGGCGAGGCGCTGACCCGGATCCTCGGCGACGGCGTGGACCCGTTGGCGGCGGTCGGCCGGTTCGGGCCCGAGGTGGAGCGGATGGCGCATCTGTCCCCGCAGCAGATCGAGGGCATCTGGCGCGCCGCCGACGTGGTGCCCCGGGCGCTGCTCGACGCCGACACCCGCATGTCGGCGGCCCGCAGGCTTTTCGACGCGCGGGGCGAGGAGCCGCTGCGGCTCCTCGGCCAGGTCGCCCTGCAGGTTGCGGACGCCGCACGGACGCTGCTCAAACGCAAGGAGCTGACCGGTCAGATCGACCGCCGCCGGCACCCGCGGAACCGGCGCGGATGGTACTCGGCGCCTGCGGCGTCGGCCGCGTTCGCGCTCGTCGCCCGGCGGGCCGCCCGGGGCGACACCGCGTGCCGGGCCGCCGAGCAGACCTTCCGCGCGGACTGGGTCCGGCTCGCGACGGTCGCGCCCGACCTCGTCGCCATCGACCTGGTGCTGGCCGAGCTTCTGATCGGACCCGGTGCGGAGAGGAGCTGAGCAGGTGGGTCACACACTGGATCCGCTGGAGACCGGCCACCTGATCGTGGAGGGCTACCGGCGCTACCTGCGTTCGCTGCTGCCGGTCCGGGATCCGCGGATCGCCGAGGCGCTCTCCGCCGAGATCACCCGTAACCCGGCGCTCACCAAGGGGCCGCTGCTGGAGGCCACCCCCCGGTACGCCGCCGGGGCCACCCTGCGGACGTTGATCGCCGAAGGGGTGCTCGACCCGGCCTTCGCGACGCTGGCGAGCGACGACCTTCCGCTGGACCGGCCACTCCACCGGCACCAGGAGCAGGCGCTACGCAAGGCCGTGACCGGGCGGAACCTGGTGGTGGCCACCGGCACCGGCTCGGGGAAGACCGAGAGCTTCCTCTACCCCGTCCTCGCCTCGCTCGTCGCCGAGCACGCCCGCGGAGAGCTCGGACCGGGGGTACGGGCGCTGCTGCTCTATCCGATGAACGCGCTCGCCAACGATCAGATGAAACGGCTGCGGAAGATGCTCGCCGCGGCTCCGCAGATCACCTTCGGCCGGTACACCGGGGACACCCCCGAGCGGGGCACCGACGACTTCGAGTCCCTCGACCCCGGTGAACGGCGGCTGCCGAACGAGCTGCTCAGCCGGGAGGAGATGCGGGCCCGGCCGCCGCATCTGCTGCTGACCAACTACGCCATGCTGGAGTACCTCCTGCTCCGACCCGCCGACCTCGACCTGTTCGAGGGGCGGACCTGGCGGTTCGTCGTCCTGGACGAGGCGCACGTGTACGACGGGGCCAAGGCGGCCGAGGTGGCGATGCTGCTACGCCGCCTGTACGACCGGGTCTCCCCGGGGCGTCCGCCGCAGTCCCTCGCCACCAGTGCGACCGTCGGCGACGACCCGGCGGCGGTCGTCTCCTTCGCCGGCAAGCTGTTCGATGTGCCGTTCGAGTGGGTGCCGGGCGATCCCTCCCGGCAGGACCTGGTCACCGCGACCCCGCCGTCGGACCCGGCCGGCCCGTTCTGGGGTCCCCTGTCCGGTCAGGCCTACCGCGACCTCGCCGAGGCCCCCGATCCGGGTGCCGAGATCCTGCGGCTCGCCCGGGAACACGGATGCCCGGCCACCCGACCCGCGGACGCGCTCGCCCGGGAGCGGGGTCTGGCCGAGCTCCGTACCCGCCTGTCCGGCGGGCCGGTCATGTTCGGCGAGCTCGCCCGGCTGCTCTTCGACCCCGGGGACCGGCCGGAGACCGCGCTCGCCGCCCTGGTCGCGGTGGGCGGCAGGACCCGGGACGCCGCGGGCTCGCCCGTACTCTCCGCGCGGTACCACCTGTTCGCCCGGGCCACCGAGGGCGCGTTCACCTGCCTGACCGGCGCCGGTCCCCACGTCTCGCTGGGCCGGCACGAGTCCTGCCCGTCCTGCCGGGGCCGGATGCTGGAGTTCGGCGCCTGCAAGCGCTGCGGCGCCGTACACCTCATCGGGGCGGTCCGGCATGAAGGGGACGGACTCGTCTTCGCCCAGCGGCTCCGGCACGAGGAGCACCGGGTGTGGCTGCTGCTCGGCGACTCCCCGGTGGTCGCGGACGAGGACGACGAGGACGCCGAGAACGCCGCGGAGGTCCGCGGTGACCGGATGTACCTCTGCGCGGCCTGCGGCGGACTCCACTCCGCCGCCGGGCTCTCCTGCGGACGGGGCGGATGCGCGGCGACCGTGCTCTGGCCGGTGCACCGGCTCAACACCCGCCAGGACTCCCCGGCCGGGTGCGGCTCCTGCGGGGCGCGCGGGGCCGGCATGGTGCGCCGGTTCGAGAGCGGCAACGACGCGGCGGTGTCGGTGCTCACCACCGCCCTGTACCAGGCGCTCCCCGAAGCGGCCGCAGACGAGACGGCCGACCAGCCGGGACAGGGCCGCAAGCTGCTGTGCTTCAGCGACAGCAGGCAGTCGGCGGCGTTCTTCGCCCCCTACCTGGAGTCGAGTTACGCCGGGATCCAGCGTCGCAGGCTCATCCTGGAAGGGCTGGTCGCGGCCACCAGGGACGACGAGAGCGCGACCGTCGCCGACGTGGTGTACCACACGGCCAAGGCGGCCGACCGGGCACACGTCTTCCATCGGCGCATGTCACGGCAGGAACGGGAGCGTACGACGGGCCTCTGGGTCATGCAGGAGCTCGTCGCCCTCGACGACCGGCAGTCCCTGGAAGGGCTCGGGCTGCTCCGGGTGGAGCTGGACCGGGAGCGCCGGTGGGCCGTCCCGCCCGCGCTCCGCTCGCTGGGGCTCACCGACGAGGAATGCTGGGCGCTCCTGTCCGAGCTGCTCCGCACCCTGCGCCAGCAGAGCGTGCTGGACATGCCCGACGGGGTCGATCCGGGCGACGAGGCGTTCGACCCGCGCCGCGGGCCCCGCTTCGTCCGTGAGGACGGGGCCGAGCCGTCGCGTCGGGTGTTCAGCTGGCTGCCCACCCGGGGGGTGAACCGCCGGCTCGACTATGTGCGGCGGGTCCTTGTGGCCGTGGGCTCCCCGGACGACCCCGAGTCGGTGCTTCGCGGCTGCTGGAAGCTGATCGTCGGCTGGCGGGACGGGTGGCTCGCCGTCCGGCAGGAGAAAGGGCTGGGGACGGTCCGCCAGATCGATCACACCTGGGTACGGCTGGCGCGGGCCGATCGGCCGGCCCACCGGTGCGCACTCTGCCGCCGCGTGGTCGCCGTCGCCGTCCGGGGGGTGTGTCCCACGTTGCGGTGCACCGGGACGCTGGAGCGATTCGAGCCGCCGCCGGTCGAGCGGGACGACAACCACTATCGCGTCCTCTACCGGACGATGCGGCCCGTGCCGCTGGTCGCCCGGGAGCACACCGCCCAGTGGACCGGCGCCGAGGCCGCCGACATCCAGCGGCGGTTCCTCGGCGGCGAGGTCAACGTGCTCTCCTGCTCCACCACGTTCGAGCTCGGCGTGGACGTGGGTGAGCTGCAGTCGGTCGTCCTGCGCAACATGCCTCCGACCACCGCCAACTACGTGCAGCGCGCGGGCCGGGCGGGACGCCGTACCGACTCCGCGGCGCTCGTCGTCACCTACGCGCAGCGCCGCTCCCACGACCTCACCCGCTACCAGGACCCCACATCGATGATCGCCGGTCGGGTGCGGGCACCGTACGTGCCCGTCGGCAACGAGCGGATCGACCGCAGGCACGCCCATTCGATCGCTCTGGCCGCGTTCTTCCGGCACGCCAAGGAGAGCGGAGGCGAGACGTGGCGTACCGCGGGGGAGTTCTTCGTCGGCGCGGCGCCCCCGGCCACCAGGGTCCGCTCGTTCCTGACCCCGGTGCCGGAGGGGGTGCGGCGGTCGCTGCTGCGGGTTTTGCCGGAACGGGTCCGGCGGGAGATCGGTGTGGACACCGGCGAGTGGGTCGGCGGCCTGGCCAAGCTTCTGGAGGAGATCAGGCTCCAGCTGTCCGCCGATGTGGAGGTCTTCGAGGAGCGCCGCCGCCAGGCCTTCGAGCAGGGGCGGAACCATTTGGTGCTCCGCTACGGCAACACGATCAACACCCTGACGCGGCGGAACCTTCTCGGCTATCTGGCCGCGCGGAACGTGCTGCCCAAGTACGGGTTCCCGGTGGACACCGTCGAGCTGCGGACCGCGTACTCCGGCGAGCCGGTCGGCGCCAAACTCGAACTCACCCGCGACCTCACCTCGGCGATCTACGAGTACGCCCCCGGCGCCCAGGTCGTGGCCGGTGGGCTGCTGTGGCGATCCGGCGGGGTGTACCGGCTGCCCGACCGGGAACTCGTCGGGAAGCACTACCTGATCTGCGAGCACTGCCGGTGCTATTGGGAGGGTGAGGAGGACCTCGACCCGATCTGCCCGTCCTGCTCGGTCGTCGCGGACGGCCCGCCACGGCGGTACTACGTGCCTGAGTTCGGGTTCGTCGCCGAGTCCAAACCCACCAGTACCACCATGACACCCCCCAAACGCAGCTGGAACGGGAGCACCCATGTGCTGTCCCACGCCGCGGAGAAGGTGCGGGAACGCGTCTGGCGGTCCCCCGGTGGCGCGGTCCTGCACAGCCGGGCCGGATCCCGGGGGCAGCTCATCGCGATCTCCGAGGGGCCGACCCGGGCGGGCTACCTGATCTGCGACTGGTGCGGGACCGGGATGCCCGTCGGTGCCAAGTACGGCAGAAGCCACCCCCATCTGCTGCGCGGCACGGACTGCACCGGCCCGTTCCGGCAGCGTTCACTCGCCCACCCGTACGAGACAGACCTGCTCAGCCTCACCCTCGACCCCCTCGCCATGCCGCTCGACGCGGGCCGCGGCCACTGGCTGTCCCTGCTTTACGCCCTCCTCGAAGGCGCCGCGCAGCGGCTGGAGCTCAGCCGCGACGACATCGGCGGCACCCTCGACACCCGCCCCGGCGGCAGGCCCGGCATCGTCGTGTACGACACCGTCCCCGGCGGAGCCGGCGCCGCCGTCCGCATCGCCGAAGCGCTCGACCGGGTGGCCGAGGCGGCGCTCGCCCGCGTCTCCGACTGCGACTGCGGCGAGGAGACCTCCTGCTACGGCTGCCTGCGCGGCTTCCGCAACCAGACCGTCCACGACGAACTCAGCCGCGGCGCCGCCCTCCGGGTTCTCCGTCCCCTCCTCACCGACGGCCCCCTCGTCTGATCCGCGGCCCGTACCCGGCTCTCAAGGTCCGGTACGGGTGGAGCCGGGTCGTCCGGTGCTGTGTCCGGGTGCGGGTGTGGCTGTGCGCGCGGTGATCGTTGTGGTGTGTGGCCACTGTGGGGTGCGTACAGCGCAACGATCATGGACGGGTGGGTGTGTTCCGGTCGGGGGCGTGACCTCGTGGAGGTTCGGTACGGGTGGAGCCGGGTCGTCCGGCGCTGTGTCCGGGTGCGGGTGTGGCTGTGCGCGCGGTGATCGTTGTGGTGTGTGGACCCTGTGGGGTGCGGAGAGCGCAACGATCACGGAGGTGAGGGGGTGGCGACCGGCGTTCCAGACCGACCTCGTGCGCTCCGGGTGCGACCTGTGACGATCGGTATCCCCTGGGTGGGGGATGCCGGGGGAACCCCGTTCGGGTGGGATGTGGGCGGCGGCGGCCAAACCTACGTTGGGGGGACATTCAGCCCTTCCAGCGTGAGGAGCAACCCATGGGTTCGCGCAACAGTGTCACCGAGCTCAACGAGTTGTTCGTCGAGGCGATGAACGCCGGCGACCTTGATCTGGCCATGTCCTGCTGGGACGAGAACACCGTCTTCCGGACGGCTCCGGGGACGGAGCCCGTCCGCGGGGTGCCCGCCCTGCGTGAGGCGCTTCAGCAGTTCATCGACACCAAGCCCCACCTGACGGTCGAGGAACTGCACCGGGTCGAGGCGGGCGACGTCGTCCTGGTCGCGCTCAGGTGGCATCTGGCCGGGACCGGGCCGGACGGGCAGCCGATCGAGATGGGCGCCGTGGACAGCAACGTCTTCTGCCGCCAGGCCGACGGCACGTGGCGCATCCGCATCGACAACCCGTTCCACTCCCAGCACATCGGCTTCTGACGTGACCGCGACGCACACCGCGACCGCGCGGCTCACGCTCGACGCGCCGCAGCCTCTGCTGGTCGGCGGCGAGGAGGTACCGGCCGACCGCTCGTTCCCCGCCGTCGATCCCAGTACCGGCCGGGTCTGGGCCCAGGTCGCGGAGGGTACGGCAGGCGACGTGGACCGCGCGGTCGCGGCCGCTCAGCGGGCGTTCCAGACCTGGCGGCAGACCTCGCTCGACACCCGGCAGGCCCTGTTGTGGGCCGTGGCCGAACGGCTCACCCAGGACGCCGCGCGGTGGCCGGCCCTGCTCGCGACCGAGAACGGCCGGGCCGTCCGCGAGGCCGGATTCATCGACGTGCCGACGGCCGCGGAGATCTTCCGCTTCTTCTCCGGCGTCGTCCGGGACCTGCACGGGCGGACCGTGCCCTGTGGCCCGGGCGCCCACGTCTTCACCGAGCCGCGTCCGGTCGGCGTCGTCGCCGCGATCGTCCCGTGGAACTCGCCGCTGATCTCGGTCGCCCACAAGCTGGCGCCCGCCCTGGCGGCGGGCAACACCGTCGTGGTGAAGCCGTCCGAACTCGCCTCGGTCAGCACGGTGGAGTTCGTCCGGCTGGTGCAGGACCTGTTCCCGCCCGGCGTCGTCAACGTCGTCACCGGATTCGGCCACGACGTCGGGCGTGCGCTGGTGTCGCACCCGGGGGTGGCCAAGGTGAGCTTCACCGGGGGCACCGAGACCGGGCGCCGCATCCTGGGCGACGTCGCGGACCGGCTGATCCCGACCGTCATGGAGCTGGGCGGGAAGGGGTCCATGGTGGTGTGCCCGGACGCCGATCTGTCCACCGTGACCGAGGACGTGCTCACCGGCATCTTCGCCGCGAACGGCGAGGTGTGCTTCGCCTCCTCGCGGCTCATGGTGCACCGCGACCGGTACGACGAGCTGCTGGAGCGGGTCGCCGCGCGCGCCGACGCGATCGTCGTGGGCGACGCCCTCGATCCGGCGACCCAGCTCGGCCCGCTGATCACGGCCGGGCACCGCGACGTGGTCGCCAAGCGGGTCCAGGCCGCGCTGTCGGAGGGAGCCGAGCTCCGGGCCGGCGGCCGTACACCCGAGATGTCCGAAGAGTTGGCCGGAGGCAGCTACTACCGTCCCACCGTCCTGGCGTCCCCCGACGGCCTGACCTGCGCCTCCCGCGAGGAGTTCTTCGGGCCCGTGCTCACCGTCGAGGCCTGGACCTCCGAGGACGAGGTGGTCGACCGGGTCAACCGGGTCGCGTACGGGCTGGCCAACGGGGTGTGGAGTGCCGACCTCGGCCAGGCGCACCGCCTCGCCGACCGTCTCGACTCCGGGATGGTCTGGGTCAACACCTGGTTCGCGACACCGCTCGGCCAGCCGCAGGGCGGCGTCAAGGCGAGCGGATTCGGCCGCGAGGGAGCCACCGCGACCCTCCTTGAGTACACCGCGACCAAAGTCGTCCACACCAGCTTCGACACCACGCGTCCTCCGATGTGGACCTGAGGGCGCCGGCCCACCGACGATCAGGAAGACAGGCACCATGCACTTCGAACTCGACGAACACAGTCGGCAACTGGCCGAACTGGGCGCCCGGCTCGCTGCCGAGTTCGCCCCGCACGCCGACGACCACGACCGTGACCGCAGCATCGCCGCGGAGAACTTCGGCAAGCTACGCGAATCCGGGCTGTACGGCGTCGCGCTGCCGCGAGACCTCGGCGGCCTGGGCGCCCGGACCACCCAGTGGCTCGCCCTCGTCGAGGCGCTCGCCAAGGGCGACGCCTCCACCGCGCTGGGCTTCAACATGCACTACGTGGCGACGCGGATCATCGCCGTCCTCGACGCCGTGCCGGCCGACGCCAAGAAGCGGGTCGCCGACCTGGTGGTGCGGGACGGCGCGCTGATCTGCGCGCCGCTCTCCGAGCCGTCCGCCTCCAGCCTGCTGCCGGCCACCTACATGCCGTCCCTGTCGGCGCGCCGGGTGCCGGGTGGGCTTGAGGTCAGCGGCATGAAGATGTTCGCCTCCCTCTGGGAGGCGAGCGACTACGCCTTCATGTTCGCCCACCCGGAGTGGGCGGACGACCCGACCCACGTGGTCGGCTTCCTGATGCCGACGCGCCAGGACGGCGCGATCACGGTCACCGACAACTGGGACACCCTCGGGATGCGGTCGACCCGCAGCAACCAGGTCCAGATCACCGGCGCGTTCGTGCCCGAGGAGCTGATCCTGTGCGAGTTCGGCGACTTCCTGGGCAACTGGATCGTGGCGCAGGCCCACATCGCCTGGGGCGGGTACACGGGCTGCTACCTGGGCGTCGCCGAGGCGATGGCGGAGTGGCTGCAGGGCGCGCTCGGGACGCGGGTCGCGAAGGGGCACGCCCAGCCGATGGGCTACCACCCGACGATCAGCACCGCGATGGGTCATATCGCGGCCCAGGTCGAGGCGGCTCGGCTGATGATGTACCACGCGGCGTGGGAGGCCGACGAGAACAGCGGGCCGAGCCTTGCGACCTGTGCCGCGTTCCTGCGGGCGAAGCTGATGGTCGGCACGGTGATCCACACGATCTCCACGCTCGGTACGACCGCCGGCGGACTCAACTCGCTGATGCGCGGGCGGGGTTACGAGCGGATGCTCCGTGACGCCATGACCGGCCCGATCATGCCGCCCAACGCGCTGGCGTGCGCGGAGATGGCCGGACTGATCTCCATGGGACTCGACCCGGGCCAGGCGCCGGCCCTGCGCACCACGCCATGACTCCGACCGCGTCGTGTGAGCCGTGTCTGGAGCCGACGACGATGACGCCGATGCCCGACCCCGCCGCCTTCCGGTCGGCGTGCGCCCAGTTCCCCACCGGGGTCGTGGTCGTCACCACGACCGTCGACGGGAAGCCGTACGGCGTCACCGTCAACGCCTTCACCTCGCTCACCCTGGAGCCGCCCCAGGTGCTGGTCTGCCTGGCGGCGACGTCGCGAACGTGGTCGGCGATCGAACGGTCCGGGGTGTTCGCGGTGAACGTGCTCGCCTCCGACCAGGCGGCCACGGCAAAATTGTTCGCCTCGAAGGATCCCGACAAGTTCGTGGGCGTGGACCACGTACCCGGCGTGCTCGGGGCTCCGCTGCTGACCGGCACCGCGGCGCGGTTCGAGTGCGAACTCGCCGGAACGCTGCGCAACAACTCGCACTGGATGCTCATCGGGCGCGTGGTCTCGCTGACATCCGATCCGAGCCGCGAGTCGTTGCTCTTCGTCCGCGGCCGTCTGACCGGATGACGGCTCCCCGCACGCCGATGGCCTGCTCGCATCCACGGGCAGGTCATCGGCGTGTCCGCCCCCGGACCGGCCGATGTGAACGACGCCCCGCCCAAGCGGTACGGGCCGCGCCGTGGAGCGCCCGACGGGTGCGGTGTCCTGCGGACGTCTCGTCAGGTCGGCGAGGGTGAACGAGTCGATCGGCGTTCCGTGCGGCGGCACCGGGATCCGATGCGCAGGGAGGGCCGGGCCGGCTGCCGACTTTGACGTGCAACTGGTCCGCTCAGCGGACCCTGCGGCTGGCGGTCCGCGGCATCTTCCCTGATGGTGGGGGTGGAGCTAGTCTGGGCGGACGCTTCGGTGCGGCACCGCCCGGCCGAGCGCATCCAGAGTGGAGCACCACATGGGGAACCTTCCCATTGAGCCGGTCCGGTCGCTGCCGCCCACGCTCGTCGCCGAACTGGTCACCTCACCCTCCGTCGAACGCCTGCTGAGCCGCTTCCTCGACGAGGCACCCGGGCGCCTGGAATCCTTCGCCGCCGGTGTCTACGTCCACGATCACGCCACCGGGCGTCCCGCCGCCGCGGAGGTGCGGGGCCTGGGCAACTACTACGTGCACAGCTACGAACGCCACGGCCGGGACCGGGATCCCGTCGTCCAGCACGCCCTGCGCGACCGCCGGGTCTGCGACAGCGACTCGCTGATGCCGAGGGAGGAGTGGCTGAAGCTCCCGATCGTGCACGACGTGTTCACACCGCACGCCATGGCCCGGGTGCTGTGCGCCCCGATCGTCGTCGGTGCCGAGGTGGTCGGCACGCTGAACCTGGCCAGGCGGGACGGACAGCCGGAGTTCACCGAGGAGGACCGCACCGCGGCGCACGTCGCGGCCACGGTGCTCGGCATCGCCGTGTCCGCCGTACGGGAGCGTGCCTCGAACGAGCGTGAGCGCGTCCAGCTGGCCGAAGCGCTGGACCGGTGCGGCACCCCGGTGGTGCTGACCGATCTGGGGCGGGCACGGCGTCGTCTCAACGGGCCCGCGGTCGCTCTGCTGGACCGGCTCGGGGAGGTCCGCCCCGAGGTCGAGCGGCTCTTCGACTGCGACGACGAAGGGGTCGTGGCCACCTGGATCGCCGACGGCGGCCGGTGGGCCGGGCTTCAGCTCACCGTCACCTCACAGCGGCTGCCGGACCAGCCGGATGTGATCGTGTCCGTCATCACCGCGCGGGACGAGACGTCGCGCGCGATCGCGCCGACCCGGCTGGCGCTGCTCACACCGCGCGAGATCGAGATCGCCACGCGCGCGCTCACCGGCCGGCGGGACGGCGAGATCGCGGCCGACCTGTTCATCAGCCCGCACACGGTCAAGCACCATTTCAAGTCGATCTACGCGAAGCTCGGCGTGCACACGCGCGCGGAACTGCTCGACCGGCTGTTGTTCTGAACCGGCCTCAGGCCGTCGACCCGGACGACGGCGGGCCGGGTACGGCCTGCCGCCTGAGGATTTCGTCATGAGGGGGCCGAGGGACGGATGAGCCCGCTCTCGTAGGCGAAGACCACCACCTGGGCGCGATCACGCAGCCCGAGCTTGACCAGCACCCGGCTCAGATGGGTCTTGACCGTCGCCTCGGCCAGATGCAACGCCGCGGCGACCTCGGCGTTGGACAGCCCGCGCGCCACCTGCGCCAGCACCTCGTGCTCACGCGCGGTCAGCCGCGCCAGCCGCTCATCGCGCGCGGCGGGCCCCGGCGTCATCTGCGGCGCGAACCTTTCCAGCAGGCGGCGGGTCACCCGCGGCGACAGCGCCGCCTCCCCCGCCGCCACGTTGCGGATCGCGCCCAGCAGCTCCGGGGGCCGGGTGTTCTTCGGCAGGAATCCGGCCGCCCCCGCCGTCAAGGCGGCGAACGCGTACTCGTCCAGGTCGAAGGTGGTCAGAATGATCACCCGCGAGCGCGGGCTGTCCCGCACGATCCGGCGCGTGGCCTCGACGCCGTCCAAGCCGGGCATGCGCACGTCCATCAGCACCACGTCCGGGCGCAGCCGCCGTGCCAGCAGGGCGGCCTGCGCACCGTCCTGCGCCTCCCCGGCCACCTCCATGTCCGGCTCGGCCTCGAACACCATGCGAAAGGCCATCCGCAGCAGCGACTCGTCGTCGGCGATCAGCAGCCGGATCATCGCGGCGCCCCCAGATCCAGCACGGCCGCCACCCGCCACCCGCCGCCGACCGGTCCGGCCGACAGCGTCCCTCCGTAGGCGGACACCCGTTCCCGCATGCCCGCCAGCCCCCGCCCGGCCGACTCGGGCTCGGGGACGCCGGACACCCGGGGATGAGCACCGTCGTCGACGACCTCCACCTCGGCACGACGCGCCGTCACCCGGACCCGGACGTCGGCGCCGGCGCCGGGCGCGTGCCGCAGCGTGTTCGTCAGGGCCTCCTGGGCCAGCCGGTAGATGGTCAGCTGGGCGGTGGCGGGAACGGATTCGACGTCACCGGCCACCCGCAGCCGGGTCGGCAGCCCGGCCGCGCGCATCCGCTCGGCCAGCGGGCCGAGCTCGGCGATCCCGGGCATGGGCCGGATCATCACGTCCTCTCGCCCGCGGAGAGGATCCGCGCCGTCACCCCCGGCGGGAGTCCGGAGTCCGGGTGTGCTCGCGAGGCTTGGATGTTCCTCCTCCGCGGCGGTGGCGGCGCCGTACGGGCCGGACGGATCGTGGGCGCCCAGGGAGCGGCGCATGTCCTGCAGAGCTTGACGTCCCGTTTCGGCGATCTGCTCCACCGCGGCCGCCGCCCGGTCCGGCGCGCTGTGGCGGACGTGGGCGGCGCTGTCGGCCAGCGCCACCATGACCGACAGGTTGTGGGTGACGATGTCGTGCATGTCGCGGGTCATCCGCGCGCGTTCCTCGGCGACCGCCAGCCGCGCCCGCTGCTCCCGGTCGCGTTCCAAGGAGATCACGTACGCCCGCCGTGTCCGCATCCACAGACCGGCCAGGACGGCGGCGGCCGCCATCGCGCTCAACGCGGCGGCCGTGAGGGGGAACCGGCCCGGCGGCGCCCAGCGGGCCGCGGCCAGGAGTACCCCGACCTGCAGCGCGAGCGCGGCCACCAGGGTGTGGCGCCACGGGCGGCGCGCGGCGACCGTGTAGAGGGCCACCAGGAGAGCGGCGTCGGCGGGAAGCTGCACGTCCAGCGCCCATTGGACGGCCGCCGCGACGCCGATCGCGACCAGGACCGTCATCGGGGCGCGCCGTCGCCAGGCCAGCGGCGCCACCAGCGCGGTCTGGAGCGCCGGCAGCCACGCGGGTCCGGACAGCACCTGGCCGGGCCCGAGCGTGGCCGTGAACAGGGCGGCGGCCAGGAGCGCGTCGGCGGGCACCGTCGACCACCGGTTCAGCGCGGCGAGGCGGGCCGCCGGACGACCGGTTGGTTTCATGGCCTTCACCCTAGTTGTCGTGCGGGTTCGCTCCCTCTCCTCCCCGAGGACGACCATCATCCGAAAGTCGCACACGCGTATGCGACCTGCGCCGCTGGCCCGCGGGAGTGCCCGCCTGCCAGCCTCGTCCCACACCCCCCTTTTCATTCGTTGGAGGAGCCTTCTCATGTCCTTTGTCGCCACATTCGTCAAAGCCGCGGCTCTGGCCGTACTGGCGCCGGCGGTGTTTCTGACTCCAGCCGGCGCCGCACCCGCCGGACCCGCGATCGAGGTGAGCCTGCCCGCGCCGGGCGGCCCGTACCCGGTCGGGACCGTCGCGCTGCGCCTGGTCGACCGCTCACGGCCCGATCCTCTGGTGGCGGCCAAGCCGTACCGGGAACTGATGGTCAGCCTGTGGTACCCCGCGGGCGTGGGCGGCGGGCCGCCCGCGCCGCACATGGCGCCGCTGGCCGCCGCCGACTGGGACCGGCACTCCGCGCCGCCCATGGGTATCGCCAAGGGCGCGGTCCGCTGGGCCGCCACCCGCACCCACGCCCGCGCGGGCGCGCCGGTCGAGTCCCGCGCGGGAAAACTGCCCGTGGTGCTGTTCGCCTCCGGGGACGGCGGACCGCGCACCCTGGGAACCAGCCTGGTCGAGGACCTGGCCTCGCGCGGCTACCTGGTCGTCGCCGTCGACCACACCTACGAGGCCGACCAGGTGGAGTTCCCCGGCGGGCGCCTGGTGCGCGCCCTGCCGCTGCCGTCCAAGCTGACCCCCCGGGTCATCGCCAAGCTGCTCGCCCGGCATTCACGCGCCCGCCTGGCCGACATGCGTTATGTCCTGGACCGGGTCGCGGCCCTCGCGCACGGCCGCCCGATCGGCGGCGTGCTGCCCGAGGGGATGCGCGGCGCGCCCGACTTGTCGAGAGTGGGGGCGCTGGGACAGTCCCTGGGCGGGTCGGTCGCCGCGCAGCTGGCCCGCGACGACGCCCGCGTGGACGCGGGCGTCAACCTCGACGGCGCCTACGTCGGCCCGGTGGCCACGCGCGGAGTGACCAAGCCGTTCCTGCAGCTGGCGGCCGAGACCCACACCCGCGACAGTGAGCCAAGCTGGAAGTCGTTCTGGCGGGCCTCGACCGGGTGGAAGCGGGAACTGCGCTTCACGGGAGCGGCCCACGGCTCGTTCACCGACCTGCAGCCGCTGCTGCCGCAGATCGCGGCGAAGCTCCCCACGGTGCCGGTCGCCGACTACGTGGGCACGATCGATCCCGGCCGATCGGTCGCGGCCCAGCGCGCCTACGTCGGGGCCTTCTTCGACCTGCACCTGCGCGGCAAGCCGACCCGCCTGTTCGAGGGTCCCGACACGCGCTTCCCCGACGTCTCCCTCATCCCCTGACGGTTCCCCGGCTCCCGGTCAGGCGCCCAGCGGCCGGGAGCCCACCCCTCACCGTCATCGGACTCAGGTGCCGGCCGAGATTCGATCAGCGGCCGTGGTCGTCGCGGGGGCGGTCGAGTAGCAGGTCGGCGGCTCGGGCAAGGACCTGGGCCCGGGTGCGGTCCCCGTGGTCGGCGGCGAGGAAGTGCTCGCCGATCGCCACACAGAAGGCGAGCAGGCTGCGTGCCTCGACCTCGTCGGCGTCGGAGCAGAAGGTACCGATCATTTCGCGCAGTAGCGCCATGCGCCGGTTGTCCACCCGCCGCAGGCGCTCGGCGACCGCCTCGTCGCGCCGGGCCCAGTCCCGAATCGCCAGGTCGACGGGCAGCAGGCGGTCGTCGGAGAAGGTGAGGACGCCTGCGCGGTGGATCTTGGCCTTCGGGTCGCCGCCCTCGCGCTCGACACGGTCGATCACCTCGTCGGTGCTCTCCCGTTCCCAGGCGTCCAGCATCGCGTTCAGCAGCGCGTCGCGGTCGGCGAAGGACCCGTAGAACCCGCCTTTCGTGACGCCGAGCCGCTTCGCCAGCGCCTCGACGCGGACGGCGTCCGGGCCGCCGGCGGCCAGCGCCCGCAGCCCCTCCTCGATCCACCTGTCGCGCGTCGTGCGAGTTGCGCCCACGATGTGCCTCACCTCACCTCTCCACTATGTATACGCCACCGTATAAAACGGGATAACCTCAGTTTATACGGAGGCGTATACATGAATGGAGACCGTGAGATGACCGTTGACAGTGCCGTGGGGACGCACAACGTCCCCGAATCCGTCCGCGCGCTCAGCTCGTTGCCCGGCATCGACTACGCCGACCGATTCACCCTCTCCACGGACGCGGACGCAACCCCGGAGCAGTGGGCTCGGGCGATGTTCGGCGACGTCCCCAGCCTCGCGGAGCTGCTGATCTGGCGTGGTCTGCTCGGTCTCCGGCTCAGCCGGGGGCGATCGCCGGACACCGTGGCCGGATGGCGGATCGCCGAACGCGGCGAGGATTGGATCCGGCTCGAGGCCGCTTCCTGGTTTCTGACCGGAAACCTCCTGGTCCAGGCGGCCGAGGGACGGGTGTCGCTGGGGACCTTCCTGTACTACGACCGGCGTCTGGGCCGGAGCGTGTGGCCTCCGTTGTCCGCCGTCCATCGCCGGCTGGCACCCGGGCTACTCCGCGACGCCGCGGCGAAGTTGGACGATCACGAACCGTGATCCGCCGGAGTGTCCTGGCGAGCGATGCCGGTGGCGGGTGGCGCTGTGGTGATCGGCGACCCGCTTTCAGGCATCCCGGGTCCTCACTCCCGGCGGTCACTCTCCGCCGCCGCCGTACGGATGGGCACCTCGAGTTCGACCTCGGGCCCCGCGGCCACCAGATCACCCGGGGCACGGCACAGTCCTGGGCCGGAAAACCCGCGCCGCGGCCGGCCACTCTCACATGCCCCGTCCTCGGGACACCAGCTCGCCCGGAGCCTGCTCCGCCGCCGACTTGCGGGTCGACGGCCAGGTCATGCCGAAGACGTGGGTTGGCCCGCCCACGACCAGGATGTCGATGCTGTCACCGACCTCATCCTGGGCGACCCGGAATCTCACTTCGGTGAACGTTCCGCCCAGACGCTCGGCCTTCCGCACGCGTCCGGGGGCGGAGACGTGCGGGATCTCAGGCGTCTAGCGTTCCTTGAGGCGGAGTTCTTCGTTGCGGACCTCGGCCTGGATGGACCTCTCGTGTTCCAGCCACGCCGGGTTCTCCGCTTTCAGCGCGTCGATCTCAGCGGTGGTGAGCGGTTCGGTGATCCCACCTCTGATCAGGCCGGAAATGGAGACCCTGAGCTTCGCGGCGATGACCTGCTTGGGGTGCGGGCCGTTGCGGCGCAGGTCGGCGAGCCAGGCGGGGGGCGCCGACTGCAACTGGTTCAGCTCGTCCCTGGAGACGACACCCGCCTGGAACTCGGCGGGTGTGGCCGAGAGGAGGACACCCAGCTTCTTGGCCGCGGTCGCGGGCTTCATCGTCTGGATGGTCTTCGGTTTGGGCGAGATCATGGCGTCAAGAGTAGTCAACCGGAACGGGTTCCTTTGACATCGGTACCCTGAGGAAGTGACTGATGGAGAGACCGGCAGAGTGTTTCGACTGGCGTACGTGCCCGGGGTGACACCTGCGAAATGGGTCAACATCTGGACCGAGAGAATGCCCGGCGTGCCGATCACCCTGATCGCGGTCCCCGCCGCCGAGGTGGTGGAACTCCTGCGGAACGGCGGCGCCGACGCCGGATTCGTCAGGCTCCCGATCGACCGGGACGGTCTCAGCGTGATCCCTCTCTACGTGGAGACCACGGTGGCCGTGGTGCCCAAGGACCACATGGTGGCCGCCGCTGACGAGGTGGCCGTCTCCGACCTCGTCGACCACGAGGTGTTCCATCCCCTGGACGACACCATCGAGTGGACGATCCGCCCCGGGCTGCCCGCGCACACCCGCCCGACCACGACGGCGGAAGCGATCAAGCTGGTGGCGGCCGGCACGGGAATTCTCCTGGTACCCCAGTCGCTGGCACGCCTTCACCACCGCAGGGACCTCACCTACCGGCCGGTGCCGGACGCACCGCAGTCGCAGGCCGCGCTGGCCTGGCCCACGGACGCGACCACCGACCTGGTGGAAGATTTCATCGGCATCGTCCGCGGCAGGACAGCGAACAGCTCGCGAGGCCGCACCCCCGCCGCCCCTGCGGAGAAACCGGTACCGCGGAAGGCACAGAAACCCACACAGAACAGCTCCGGCCGCCGGGCCGTGCCGACCGGCCGCAAAAGGAAGGGCCACCGGCCTCGGTGACTTGCGGACAATGGAGGAGACCGCGATGCCGCTGTCGGCTCAAGAGCCGGCGCATCCTCCGCAGGCTCCGCTCAAGCCCCAGCAAGACCGTTCCGCACAATCATCGGGTTCCCAGGGATGAAACAGGTTCAGTCTGCTGGGCGCGACTAGGGCGAACCACCCGAAGACAGAGATTGCCGTGTGACGATGGCTGAGGTGCCCTAGATCTTCCGGACGGCTCCCCAACTAGGGTTGGGGTGACCGAAAGGAAGTAGTAGGAGGAGGAAACTCCAGCTCGGGAGCCTGCCTGCGCCCGTATCCGCTCGTTCTTCTCGAGCAGATACGACCACCCTCCACTACCGACCTGTCAGCGTTCACCGCAGCCCGGCCTGATCCACCTAGAAAAGAGTGAATCCTCCGTCTATCACCACGACCGAGCCCGTCATGAAGCTGGATGCCGGACTGGCCAGGAAGACCACCGCCGGGCCGAGTTCCTCAGGCAGGCCGTACCGCTTCATCGCGGCGGGTTCGACGCACCACTCGCGGTACTCCGGCTGGTCCACGGGGGACGCCTCGGTGAGGATGTAACCGGGGGCGAGCGCGTTGACCCGTATCCCGTGCGGTGCCCACTCGGCGGCCAGAGCCTTGGTCAGCTGGTGCACCGCCGCCTTGGAGGCCAGATACGCGGGCTGCCACCGGGGCCGGTTTACGATCATGGCCGACATCGAACCGATGTTGACGATGCTCCCGCCGCCCTGTGCGACCATCTGCGCCCCGACCGCCTTGCTGCAGTACCAGAGCCCGTCCAGGTTGGTGGCCAGCACCTCGCGCCAGAGCTCAGGCGGGGTGTCCAGAGCCGCCCGGCCGATACTGATGCCGGCATTGTTGACCAGTACGTCGATCGGGCCCAATCGCCCGCTGACCAGCTCCACCATCCGATCGACCTGAGCCGGGTCGGTCACCTCGAGTTCGACCGGCAGCGCCGTGATCCCGGAGGCCTGAAGTTCCCGGGCCGCCCGCTCGGCGGCCTCCAAGGTGCGGGCGGTCACCGCGACCGCCGCGCCCGCCTCACCCAGTGCCTGGGCCAGTGCCCGGCCGATGCCGCGGCTGGCTCCGGTGACCACGGCGACCTTGCCCTGCAACGAGAATGAGTCCAAGACGGTCATGCTGTCTTCCTGTCGGTTGGCTGTCGCACGGCCCAGTGCAGCGTCATCGAGAACTGCAATGGCGCTCCGGGCTCGACGAGCTGGTAGTGGTGGGTGTTCAGGCCGTTGACCGGTCCGGACAACGGTTCGATACAGACGGCGTCGGCTTTGGTTTCGCAGACGATCCAGTGGCCGGCCGCACTGGCGACGGTCAGGTCAAGGGTCGGCCAGCGGATGATCGGTGGGTTTGCGACGGAGGTGAAGGAGTCATCCCAAGGCCGCGGGCCGGTGGAGGCGGACAGATGCCGCGGGATGCCGTCCTCGTCGCAGACATAGCGCAGGCCGGGTTCAAAGCGGTAGGTGAGCTCCGGTCCGCCGGCGATCCTGCGGGCGAACCACGGGTGGAAACCGACGATCGCCGGCATGGAGCGGCGTTCGTTGGTCACCGTGGCGCGTACCGTCAGCGCGTCCGGCCCCAGCTCGAATTCCTGCCGTACGGCGCCGCCGAAAGGCCATCGCTCGTCCAGTTCGATGCCGATGGCCCCGGTGCCGTCGATGTCCCAGGGCCGGTCGAAGACGAGACCGTGCAGGGCGTGCGGGGCGAGGTTCGCCGGTACCGTCCACTCCCGGCCGGCGAACGTGAACCGGGCCCCTTCCAGACGGCCGACGAACGGCGCCATCAGGAAGCTCCCGTACATGATCCGGTTCAGGCCGGCTGGGCCCGCGCCGCCGGTGCCCAGCAGCTCCGCGTCGCCGACGCGCAGGGACGTCAGGCGACCGCCGTCGGCCGGGTCCACGCGGATGGCGGCGTTCCCGGCGGTCAACTCGATCATTTGACGCTCCCTGCGGTCAGGCCGCCCACCAGATGCCGCTCGACGGCGATGAACAGCGCCACGACGGGTACCGTGGCGATCAGTGAGGCGACGAAGAGGTACTGGTAGTTGGTCTCGTTGAGGCCGACCAGTTGCTGGATGCCGACCGGCAGGGTGACTCGGTCGTTGGTCGGGTCATTGAAGACGGTCAGCGAGATGACGAACTCGTTCCACACCTGAATGAAGGTGAAGACCAGGGCGGTCACCAGACCCGGGCGCACCACCGGCAGCATGATGCGCAGCATCCGGCGCACCGGCCCGAGCCCCTCCATCATGGCCGCCTCCTCGATCGCGACGTCGACGCCGGCGAACTGGCCGTTCATGATCCAGGTGACGAAGGCGAGGTTGAACGCCGCGTTGACCACGACGATGGCCCAGTATTGGTTGACTCCGTCGACGTAGACGACCTCCTGGTAGATGCCGACGACCAAGGCCACAGGGGCGAGGACCTGCGTGATCAGCACGAGCTTCATGAAGGTCGTCCGGCCGGCGAACCGGTTGCGAGCGGTGTAGTACGCGGCCGGCACCGCGATCAGCAGGACCAGCGCGGTCGAGGCCACCGCGATGATCAGGCTGTTGCGGAGCAGCATGCCGAGTGGCAGCACCTCCCAGACGTCGATCCAGTTGCTCCACTCCCAGTTCTGCGGGAGGTAGGTGGCCGGCACCGCGTAGAGCTCGGCGCCGTCCTTGAACGAGCCCAGGAACATCACCGCGTACGGGGCCAGGAAGAACGCCGCGATGAGCAGGCCGGCCAGCGGCAGCACCACCGGACGCAGCCGCGGCCACACCCGTGGGCGCACCCGGCCGGATGCCGCTGCCGGGACAGGACCTGCCGAACCGCTCCGACCCCATCGCTCGCTCAGCCTGCCGGTCAGCGCCGCCCAGGTGCGGCCCAGCCACGACTGCCGCTCACGGTCGCCGTCGACGGCACGGAGGTAGAGCAGTATCACGACGACGAGGATCAGGACGTTGATCACCGACAGGGCGGCTCCTTCACCGGTGTTCAACTGCTCACGGAAGGCGATCTTGTATGCCCAGGTAAGAGTGGTGTCTGAGAAGTTCCCCGGGTTGCTCCCGGTGATGACCCAGATCACCGGGAACGAGTTGAAAACGTAGATGGTAACCAAGATGGTGGCGATCACCAGGGACGGGCGGAGCAGCGGCAGGGTGATGTACCGGTACGCCTTCCACGGACCGGCGCCGTCCATCTTTCCGGCCTCGTACACCTGCGGATCGATGGCCTGCAACCCGGCCAGCAGCACATAGGTGGTGAACGGGATGGTCACCACGATGCCCACCGCGACCACCGACCAGAAGGCATACCGGGGGTCCTGGTACCAGCCGATCGGTGTGCTGATCAGGCCGAGGTCCATCAGGAACCGGTTGACGATCCCGTTACCGCCCTCGAGCATGTACCGCCACACCGTCGAGGTCATCACCAACGATGCGGCCCACGGCACGATCAGCGCCCAGCGCACCAGGCGCCGCCCGAAGAATCGCTTGTTCAGGAACTGCGCCAGGCCGAGCGCGGCCACAATGGACACGCCGACCACGAGCAGCACCCACACCACCGTGTTGCTCAGGACGCCTGCCAGCGCAGGTTCGGCGAACAAGCGCTGATAGTTGGCCAAGCCGGCGAAACCGTGGCTGACTCCGGTCTCATCGGTGAGCTGCAGCGACGTCCAGACCATCTGCAGCGCAGGCAGCGTGATCACCGCGATGATGAGCAGCATGCTCGGCGAGATCCAGGCCAGCGACCGCCATCGGTGGCGCCGCATCATCGGTGACGCCACTTAGCCGCCGTTACCCTGCGTCGCCGCCGCTTGGATCTGGTCCAGAACCGATTTGGGGTCCACTCCCGGAGTCAGCGCGGTGCCGAGCTGCGCCTCAAGGGTGCCCTGTGCCTTCGGGAAGGCGGGGTCGGTGGACGGGTAGAACTTCGCGATCGGCAGCAGATCCAGATACGGCGCGAAGTTCGGGTCGCTCTTCAGAGCGGTGGACGCCGACTGCGTGGTCGGCAGGAAGCCCTGACTGGTCAGGAACCGCACGTAGTTGTCGCTCTGGTAGAAGAAGTTCAAGAACTTCGACACGGCTTCGGTGTTGCCCGGGTTCTTGAACGACACCAGGTAGTCCTGCACCCCCAGGGTGAACGGCTTGGTGCCGTTGTTCAACGGGATGGGGGCGACGCCGTAGTTGACGTTGGCGTTCCACTGCTTGAACAGGCTGGGGGCGAAGCTGGCCCCCATGATCATGCCGGTCTGGCCGTTGGCGAACGGCCGGAAGACGCCGTCGGTACGGTTTGTCTGCCCCGGGTTGGGCTGCGTCACCTTGTAGACGTGGGTCAGGCAGTTGAGGAAGTTCAGAGTCTGAACGTTCCGCTCACTGTTGACGCCCCACGTGTCGCCCGACTTCCACTCACCGCCGTTGGACCACATCCACAGGGACCACTCGCCCTGGTTCTCCTCGCCGCCCAGCGGCAGGCCGTACCCGGTGTACCCGGCCTCTTTGATCTTCTTTGCGGCGGCGACCAGCTCTGCCCAAGTGGCCGGAGGCTTTTCGATCCCCACCTTGGCGAAGATGTCCTTGTTGTAGAACAGCGCGCGGGTGCTGGCGATCAAGGGAAGCCCGTACTGGCTGCCCTGGTAGTAGCTGTTCTGCTTGAACGAGGGGATGAAGTCGTTCCCGACCGACGGGGAGACCATGGAGTCGACCGGCTGAAGCAGTCCGTTCGCGGCCCACCCGGAGAACTTGTTCTGGTTCAGGATATCCGGGTACTGCTTGGTCTGGATCATCGTGCTGACCTGCTGGTCGATGTTGTTCCAGTCGATGATCCGGATGTTGACCTTGTAGCCTGGGTTGGCCGCCTCGAACTTGCCGGCGAGGTCCTTCCAGTACGCCTCGGTGGTCCCGGTGTAGGCACCGCCGACGAAACTGATGGTCTTCTTGCTTCCCACCGTGGCCCTGGGCAGCTCGGTTTTGAGTGATGCCTGCTGGACGCGGAGGCTCTGGTCACCTCCGCTCGGCTGCTTCAGCGACGTGGTGGCGCCGGCTGCCGTCCCACTCGTGATCTGGTCGCATCTCTCCTGGTCAAGGGTGGTCCCTGAGGCGGAGGAACCGCCACCGCCCGCCGCACAACCCGTGGCCACCAGCCCCGCGACGCTGATGAGTGAGAACAGCTGAACCCTACGCCTTACTTTCATGTCACACCGTTTCTTGCTTGAAGATCCGCCTCGCGGGGGGTGGTTCGGAGTCGCGAGGTTAGTTAAGAGTAGCTACATACCTTCCCCTGTCAATAGGTCCCAGCTGGTCGCATTTGTCGGCTTGAAAACCAACGTGCCAGGTAGATCGTTTGTCTTGCAAGCCACCACTATCCGTGTTCGAATCGGTATGTTAGATTTCCGTACATACTTAGTGAGGACGGTAGTGCGGTGCGGCCACCCAGCAAGACACCCCCGCCCGGGCAGCCGACCCGGCGGCAGCCAACCGTCCTGATGACCGCAGTCAAGGCCGGGCGCGTCAACCAGGGCCGGGTGTTGCAGGCGCTCCACGACTTGGGGCCGCTGTCCCGGGCCGAGCTGGCCCGGTTGTCCGGGGTCAGCCGGGCCACCATCGGATCGATCGTGCAGCCCCTCCTTGAGGGGGGACTCCTCGCGGAGGGCGAACCGCAACGGGGCGCCACTCCCGGCGGCAAGCCGGCCCGGCCGCTGTGGTTCGCTCCGGACAGTCCGCCGCTGGCCGCGGTACACCTGGTGCCCGGCTGGGTGCAGGCCGCGCTGGTGAGCGCCGACGGCAAGATACTGGCGAACGCCGGCGGGCCCTTCCGAGCCGCCGCCCCGGCCGCCACGGTGGTCGACTGCGTGGTCGACCGACTCAACGCGGTTCTGGCGGGAAGCGCGGCCCGGGCCCTCGGCGTGGGTATCGCGGTCGGTGGCATCGTCGAATCGACCAGCGGGACCATTCTCGCCTGCAACCTGATGCCGGAGCTTTCCGGCCTTCCGCTCGGGCCGCTGGTCTCCGAGCGGGTCGGCCTGCCGGTCCACCTCGATCTGCATCCCAGGGCCCAGGCCATGGGCGACCGCTGGTCCGGCCCCGGCCGAGGCGAACAGTCCTTCGCGTCCATCTATATCGGCGAGGCGATCGGCGCGGGCCTGTTCCTCAACGGCGCCATCCACTGCGGGCCGGACGGGGCCGGCGGCGAGATCGGGCACACCATCGTGGATATCCGTGGACGAACCTGCCGATGCGGCCAGCGCGGCTGCTGGGAGACCATCGCCACACGCGACTGGCTGCGCGAAGAGGCCGCCCGGCTACGTCTGCCGACCGCGCACGCGATGACCACGGCACTGCTGGCCGGCCTGTCGGCCGCCGGCAACGCCGACGCCAAGGAACTGTTCGAGCGGTACGCCCGCAACCTCGCCCTCGGCGTGGTGAACCTGCAGCAACTCCTCGCCCCAAACCTGTTCATTCTGCACGGCGACGTAATCGCCGGCGGTGAGGCGCTGCGCGGCCGCGTCGAGCGGCAAGCACGCAGCCACCTTCCGACGCGATCCGCGGCCGAACCACAGATCACCTTCGGTGCCGCCCATAACCGCGCCACCCTGCTCGGCGCGGCCGGCCTGGTGCTGTCCCACTCCTTCCCGCTGGTCGGCTGAGCCGGGCCACGAGGAGGACGACTTGTCGGCATTCATATGGGACAACGATCACCGGCGCGACTCGTATATTGGCGTAGGGGAAAGATCCCGCGCGACCATGCCCGCTCTGGGCGCGCTGCACTGGGCGTTCCATCCGGATCGGGAGGTACCGTAGCGTGCAATCGGAGTCGACACGCCCGGCGGCGACAGCCCCACCGCCTCGGCCTCACTCGCCGCTGATCTCCCCGAACACGGTCAGCCAGGTCAATCGCGCCCGGGTGCTGCAAGCGCTCTACGACGTCGGCCCGCTGTCCCGCGCGGACCTGGCCCGGCTCACCGAGGTCAGCCGGGCGACGATCGGCGCCATCGTGCAGCCGATGATCGATAGCGAGATGCTGGCCGAGGGCGATCCCCAACCCAGCAGCGCGGCCGGGGGCAAGCCGTCGCGCCCGCTGTGGTTCTCTCCCAACAGCCCACCCATCGCCGCCGTCCATCTGCTGCCCGGACACGTCGAGACCGCGCTCGTCAGCGCGGGTGGCTCGATCCTGACCACGGCGAGACGCGAGTACCCGGCAGACACCCGCGACACCGACCAAGTCGTCAAGGCGGTTACGGATGCGCTGGATGAGCTGTTCGCCCCGAACCGACCGGTCGCCCTCGGCGTGGGCATCGCGGTCGGCGGCATGGTCAACACCGACAGCGGCACCATCGTGCAGGTCAACCTGGCTCCCGGCCTGGCCGGCCTGCCGATCGGCCCGCTCATCGCCGAGCACACCCGCCTGCCCGTCTACGTCGACCTGCACCCGCGCGTCCAAGCGCTCGGTGACCGCTGGTTCGGCCAGGGACGTGGGCTGTCCACCTTCGCCTCGCTCTACGCCGGAGAGGCACTCGGCGTGGGGCTGGTGCTGGGCGGTTCGGTACACCGCGGGCCGGGCGGCGCGGGCGGCGAGATCGGGCACAGCATCGTGCAGGTCGACGGCCTCCCCTGCCACTGCGGTCAGCAGGGCTGCTGGGAGACCATCGCCACGCACCGCTGGCTGCGCGATGAGGCGGCCCGGCTCAATCTGCCCTCGGCGTCCACATTGACGGTCGGACCGCTGGCCCGTCTCGCCGCCAAGGGCCACCCCGGGGCGGCTCAGCTGTTCGACCGGTATGTCGACAACCTTGCCGTCGGCATCACGAACATCCAGCAGCTCCTGGCCCCCGGGCTGTTCATCCTGCACGGCGACGTGGTCGCGGGCGGCGAAGCGTTGCGCGGCAAGATCGAGCAGCGAGTACGTCAGCGCACGGCCGCCCATCCGGGCAGCCTGCCGCAGATCGCGTTCTCCGCCCTGCACGACGACTCCACCCTCCTCGGCGCGGCCGGACTCGTGCTCTCCCACTCCCTCCAACTCACCCCCTGACGTCGCCCCGAGACCGCGGCTACGTCAAATGCACCCCCGTCAAGAGGCGGGGTGATCGGAGACCAAGGCGGTGTCGGTGCCCACATCGCCGATCAGTCTCGCGCCGCCGGGGTCGCCGAGGGGCCGGTCACGGCCTGGAAGTGGCTGTGAGAAGAAGGTGCGGGAGTCCTCCAGGTGGGTGTTCCATCTCCCGTCCTTGAGGGCGGCGCGATCTGCGGTGATCGCGGAAACGGGGCATTCGACCTCGCACGCGCCGCAGTCGATGCACTCGGTTGCGTTGATGTAGCTCTTCCGCTCGCCGACGTAGATGCAGTCGACCGGACAGACGTCGACGCAGGAGCGGTCGAGGACGTCGATGCAGTCGGCGCCGATCACATAACTCATGGGTGTCCCTCCTAGGGGTGTTCGCGAGGGCGGGGTCAGGGGCCGTCGGTGGAGTGGCCGGGGAACAGGGTGAGGGTGGGATCGAGGTCGACGGCCACATGGTTCACGGCGGTGGCGACCTCGCCGAAGCCGACGGACATCAGCCTCACCTTGCCCGCGTAGTCGGCGAGGTCGCCGGCGGCGTACAGGCGGGGCAGGTTGGTCCGCATCGAGCGGTCGACGGCGACCGACCTCGCCCGGAGTTCCAGGCCCCAGTCCCGCAGCGGGCCCAGGTCGCTGATGAAGCCGAGTGCGGCGATCACGTGGTCGGCCGCGGCCACCGTCTCGTCACCGGATCTCGACCGCAGCGTCACCTTCGCGAGGCGGCCGGCCGCCAGGTCTCCGTCCAGCGCGATCACGTGGGTGTCGGTGTGAATCCGGGTCCGCCCGGCCCGGACCCGCTCAAGGGTGGCCGCGTGCCCGCGGAAGGCGGCCCGGCGGTGCACGAGGGTGACCGACCGCGCGATCGGATCGAGGGCGTCCGCCCAGTCCAGGGCGCTGTCGCCACCCCCCACGACGACCACGTCCCGGTCGGTGTGCACCCCGGGGTCCACCACGAAGTACGACAGGCCTCTGCCGAGCCATTCCTCGCCGCACTCCAGGGGACGCGGGGTCGGAGTGCCGATGCCGGAGGTCAGCACGACGGCGCGGGCGTGGACGACCGTGCCGTCGTCCAGCGTCACGACGGGTTCGCCGTCGCGGTGCTCAAGGGTCGTCGCCTGCCGGCCGAGGAGGTACGTCGGGTTGAAGGCCGACGCCTGCTCCACGAGGGCGGCGACGAAGTCGCGGCCCCTGATCGCGGGAATGGCGGCGACGTCACGGATCTGCTTCTCCGGATACAGGGCCGTCACCTGGCCGCCGGCTTGCGGCAGGGCGTCGACGACGACGACGGTCAGGCCGCGGAACCCGGCGCAGTAGGCGCCGTACAGGCCCGCCGGTCCGGCACCGACGACCAGGACGTCGGCCGACACGGTCTCGGACGTGGTCACCACAGGCCTCCTTGAAGGGGTTGGGCGATGCGCTTCGCCGTCGAATGTAGGTACGGCGGCCCGCGCGGTCCTCCGATGAGGACCGCTCACCGGAACCGTCCGCGGGATTCCTTCGCCGTACGCGCCGTCCGGCACCGTGTTCCGCCAGGCGAACCGGACTCCTTGTCCGCGCTTCCGGCCGGATGGTCTGCTCTCGGCACCGGTGTACGGCGATCTCGATCGCAGCCGGCGACGCCGCCGTGAGGACCCGTGGAGCAGACATGACCGAGACCGTGAACCCCCAGCCCGTGCCCGTCCGCAAGCCGGTCCGGAAACATCGCGCGGGCAGGCTGCCGGGCCGCCAGGACTGGTCGAGCTGGCCGCACTACCAGGCCGCCGCGGCCGGGTTCCGCGGCTACTGGTATCCCGTCTGCTTCTCCTCGCAGGTCGGCGAGAAGCCCCGCGCCGTCACCCTGCTCGGCGAGCGCCTGTTCGTCATCCGCGACCAGGGCAAGGTCTTCGGTATGAAGGACCGGTGTCCGCACCGGGGGGTGCCGCTGAGCTACGGAAGCAAGCAGTTCCCCGGCACGGTCTCCTGCGTCTACCACGGCTGGACCTTCGACCTTGCGACCGGTGACCTCAAGGCCGCGATCACCGATGGGCCGCAGTCCCCGATCTGCGGCAAGGTCACCCAGCCGACGTACGACGTCGAGGAGCGCCTCGGCATGGTCTGGGTGTACGTCGGCGACGGCGAGAAGCCGCACCCGATCGACGGGCAGCTGCCCGAGGAACTGGTCGGCAACCCGGCGGTGGTGGGCGCGCGGATCCAGGCGCGCACGGGCAACTGGCGGTTCGCCTGCGAGAACGGCTACGACGAGGGGCACGCCAAGTATCTGCACCGTACGGCGCTGTGGCGGCTGTTCAAGCCGATGCCGGTCTGGAACAAGACCAAGATCATCAAGCGTGGCCGCTGGATCTACCGGGTGCAGCAGGAGCAGTTCTGGGAGGCGGACTTCCCCGGGCTCGGCAGGTGGTCGGGGCTGGCCTGGTACAAGGCCCGTCCCCCGGAGGGGACCGCGAACATCGGCAACACCGCCTCGCATCGCAAGGTCAACCCGACGATCGCGGACCAGGGGTTCCCCGGATTCGCGTCCGTCAGCATGCCGGGCGTCCTGCGGATCGTGTACCCCACCTTCATCCACTACGAGTTCTACGTGCCGGTGGACGCCGGCAACCACCTGTACGTCGGCGTGCTGGCCGACTTCAAGAAGGGCCTGCGGACGCTGCCGTTCTACGCCAAGTACCTCGGCGCGGTGCGGTGGCTCTTCCACGGCCAGTTCTCCGGTCAGGACAAGTGGATGGTCGAGGTCACCGACGCGCCGCCGGAGAAGCTCTACCGCCCCGACGACTCGCTCCTGCAGTGGCGCAAGCTCGCCGAGGACACCACCGAGGAACGGCTGGAACGGCTGCGTGCCCAGGGCGTCGAGCCCGCCGACGCCACTGCGGACTGAGCCGCGGCCGTACAAGGAAGGGAGCCAGGCAATCCGATGTCCGACATCGTGCTGGGGGTTGGGGCGTCCCACTCAACCCTGATGAACACCCATTGGGACCAGGTCGTCCACATCGACCGCGCCGAAGCCTTCCGCGACGCCCTCGGCACCGCCCGGCGGCGCATCGCGGAGGCGCGCCCGGACGTGGCGGTGATCGTCGGGTCGAACCACTTCCGCGGCTTCTGGCTCGACCTGATCCCCGCATTCACCCTGGGCGTCGGCGAGGTCGTCGCCGCCGGTGAGTCGGGGACGCCCAAGGGCCCGCAGCGGACGGACCCCGAGTTCGCGCAGGCCCTCGCCGCCGACCTGGTCGAGGCGGGTACCGAGGTGGCGATCTCGGCCCGGCTGCAGATCGACCACGGGCAGTCGCATGCGATCCAGTACCTGCTCGACGGCCTCGACGTGCCGGTGGTGCCGCTGGTCGTCAACGTCTTCGCCCGGCCGCTGCCCACGCCGGCGCGCTGCGTGCGGCTCGGCGAGAACCTGGCCGCGGCCGTCGGGCGGATCGCCGCCGGTCGGCGCGTGGTCGTGATCGCCTCGGGCGGGCTGTCCCACCGGCTCCCGTGGCCGAGCGACTGGACGGATCCCCACGGAGACGACGAGACCTTCCTCGTGGACGCCTGGATCAACGGGCGGGGCGAGTGGGAGCGCTACGACAAGCGGCGCCGGGAGATCATCGTGGCCGCGCGCCCGACGATCTTCCCCGAGTTCGACCGGACGTTCCTCGACGACCTGGAGCAAGGCCGCCTCCGCCGCTACGCGTCGATGACCACCGACGAGGTGGAGTCCGCGGCCGGGAACGGCGGCCAGGAGCTGCGCGCCTGGCTGGTGATGGCCGCCGCCCTCGGGTTCATCCCGGGCACACCGCTGGTCTACGCGCCCATGCCCGAGTGGCTCACCGGCATGGGCGTCGCCGTACTCGATCCCGGTGCTTCAGGAGAACCCCGATGACCGTCACGCCCGTTCGTCCTCCCGCGCCTCCGGCCGGTGCCGCGCCCGAGAGCCGGTTCGCCGACGCCGACGGCGTCACGTACCACTTCCACGAGCTCGGCGCGGGTCCGGACACGGTCTTTCTCCACGGCGGCGGCCCGGGCTGCACCGGCTGGAGCGACTTCGGCCCCGTCGCGCCGTACTTCTCCGCCGACCGGCACTGCCTGATCGTGGACCTCCTCCAGTACGGCAAGTCCGACAAGTGCCTGATCTCCGGGCCGATGTGGGACTTCCACGCCGCCAAGACCGTCGCGCTCATGGACACCCTCGGCCTGGAACAGGCGGACTTCGTCTGCAACTCCTGGGGCGGCACCATCGCGCTGTGCCTCGCGGCCCGGTATCCGGGCCGCGTCCGCTCCCTCGTGGTGACCGGCAGCATGCCGGTCTTCCACGGGCCGCTCGCCCCCCTGCCCGAGCGCGGCCGCCGCGGCCGCAACGCCCGCGACGTCTACTACGGCGGAGAAGGTCCCACCCGCGAAAAGATGCGAGACCTGATCACCCGGCTGGAGTGGTACGACGCCGACCGCCTGCCCGAGGAGACCGTCGACCTCCGCTGGCGGCAGAGCCTGGACCCGGGGGAGCGGGAGCTCGCCGCGATGTCGGACTCACCGCGCGGCGACTGGCAGGACCTCACCGGCGAGCTCGGGCGGATCGAGGCGCCGGTGCTCTTCATCTGGGGACGCGAGGACGCCTTCCTCACCCCGGACTACCCGCTCATGCTGTCCCGGATGGTCAAGCGCGGAAACCTGCACGTCATGGACCACGTCTCCCACCACCTGCAGGAGGAGCGGCCCGCCGCCTACCACGCGGTCGTCGACGGGTTCCTCCGCTCCGTCGGCCATCCGTGACCCAGACCTTGAGGAGACCACCCGTGAAGAAGCTGCTGATCCTCGTCGTGATGCCGGCCGCGGCCTACGCACTGTGGAAGGTGCTCACCCGGAGCAACACCCAGGTCCACCGCATCAACCAGCACCGCTGAGCGACGGGAAACCCCCGTCCCCGACCATTGGAGCACCCCATGACATCCACCGCCGTCGTTCACACCATCTGGACCGAACTGGCCGGCCTCGACTTCCGGGTCACCACCGTCGACGCCGGCGGGGTGCCGACCCGCTCCCTCCAGGCGGGGGCCGGCGAGCCGGTGATCTTTCTCCACGGCACCAGCGGCCACCTGGAGGCGTTCGCCCGCAACATCGGCGCCCACGCCGGGCGGTACGCCTGCCACGCCGTCGACATGCTCGGGCACGGCTACACCGGCAAACCGGACTTCCCCTATGAGATCCCCCGCTACCGCGATCATCTGCTCGCCTACCTGGACGCCGCCGGGATCGAGGCCGCCCACATCGTCGGGGAGTCGCTGGGCGGATGGGTCGGCGCCCGTACGGCGATCGACGCCCCGGAGCGGGTCGCCTCCCTCCAACTGCTCTGCGCCGGGGGCACCGTGGCCAACCCGAAGGTCATGGAGCGCATCCGCACCACCACCCGCAAGGCGGTCGCCGAGGACGACGTCGAGCTGACCCGGGCACGGATGCGGCTGCTGATGGCCGACGCCGAGGACGCGACCGAGGAACTGATCGCGATCAGGCACGCCATCTACCACCGGCCCGACTTCGTCGCGGGAATCGACAACCTGCTGTGCCTGCAGGACATGGAGGTTCGGGAGCGGAACATCCTCCGCCCGGAAGACCTCGCCCGGATCACCGTGCCCACCCTGATCGTGTGGGGCCGCGACAACCCGTTCGGCGAGGTACCCGAGGCCGCCGCCATGCACGAGGCCGTCGCGGGCTCGGAGCTGGTGCTGTTCGACGCGTGCGGCCACTGGCCCCAGCACGAGCAGGCCGCGCGGTACAACGCGGTGAGCCTTGCGTTCCTCGCGAAACACCCGGTGTCCGGATGAGGCGCCGGAACTGAGTCCGTGCCTGCCGGCCGTACGGCGCCCGAACGGCGGGCCCGCCGTCCGGCCGGTGCGGCGCAGGCGGCGGAGGTCGTCGACGAGACGCAGGTCAGCCCGTCGTCTGGAGCGCGCGGGAGACGCCGAGTGCCGCGGTGCGCAGCGCGCCCGTGAACCGGCCGTGGTTCATGTGGTTCAGCCGGAAGGTCGGCGCGGTGATCGACAGTGCGCCGGCCAGTGCGCCGGCGTCCCCGAAGACGGGTACGGCCACGCTCGTGTAGCCGAGCCTGGTCTCCTCGACCTCGATCGCGAGGCGTTCGGCCCGGATCCTGTCGAGCTGGACCTGGAGTCGTCCGGGCTGGGTGACGGTCCGATTGGTCAAGGGCGTGAGGCCGCCCCGGAGGACCTCGTGGAAGAGCGCCGGGGGAGAGAAGGCGAGAACCACCTTCCCGGTGGCGGTGCAGTACAGGGGAAGCCGTCCGGCGACGCGGGACTGCTTCTTCAGCCCCCGGTGCACCATGAGCTTCTCGACGTAGAGCACGTCCAGGCCCTCGTGGATGGCGAAGTGGACCGTCTCCTGGGTGACGAGCAGCAGATCCTCCATGTACGGCAGGGCCGCCTCACGCAGGATCCGCTGCCGGGGCACCCGCTGGCCGATTTCGAAGAGCCGCAGGCCCAGGCGGTACCGGTTCCCGGCCCGCTCAAGCAAACCCCAGGCGAGCAGCTCCTGGGCGAGCCGGTGCACGCTGGCCTTCGCCACTCCACTGCGCCGGACGAGCTCCGCGAGCGAGAGGGAGTCGTCCTCCGCCGTGAAGGCCTCGATGATCAGGCGCGCTTTTCCCAGGACGGAGTTCATCGCCTCGGCGTCGCCGGTTCCCGTCGGAGCGGTGACCGCCGACGATTCCGGTGAGGTGGACGAAAGCACTGTCATGACAGGAACCTCCCAAATGGCTCGGAGACCTGGAAAGGAGTTTGGTACGTTCCACGAGAAAACGCCAGGCCACCGGGGCCGGTCCTCGTCACAGGCCCACCTCCGATCGGGACCGGGTGACCGTGTCGACGGCGGTGCGGATCAGATGTCGGGTGAGCCGTTCCATCTCCCGGACGTCGGCGGTGTTCATCCCCATGGAGAAGTCGACCTCGAACGGCACGTCGGCGACCTTGGGCATGCCGATCCGCACGGTCGGGATGCCCCGGCTCCGCAGGATGTTGGCGTCGGTCGCGCCGCTGTTGCCGCGGATCACCTCGTGCGGGCGCCCCTCCACGGCCTCCCAGGCGGCCGTGGCGCTGCTGACCACCCAGCTTCCCGGATCGGAGGCGGTGCCGGGGACGGCGAGCACCATCTCGAACGTCACCGCGGTGCCGGGCAGTTCGCCGCGGATCCTCTCGATCGCGGAGCCGAACTCCCGCTTGGTCGCCATGGGGCTCGTGCCCGGGCTCAGGCGCAGGTCCACCAGCAGCCTGCACGCGGCCGGGGTGACGGCCGCAAGGTGGGGCCACCCTCCCTCCACCGCGGCGACGACGCCCTGAGGGGCGACCGTCCCGGCGGTGTGCCGCTCGGCGTACTCGGCGAACCACCGCTCCAGTCGTACGGCGACCTCACCCGCCCGGGCGATCGCGTTCTCGTACGGCAGGCGGTGGCGTGAGCCGACATAGGTGTGGACGCCGTGCACGACGACCTCGAACCAGGCCAGCCCCACCTCCTCCCGGGAGACCGTCCAGCCGGGCTTGGCGATCACCGCGAAATCCGCCCAGACCCCCTGTTCGAGAAGGAACGAACAGCCGACTCCCTGCCCGATGTTGCGCCGCTCCCCGCCGGGCGGCGCGTTGGCGGGCATACCGCCCGCCCCGAACGCGACCAGCAGGTCCCCGGTCAGCGGCAGCCCGGCGCGGTGGACGGCCTCGGCGGCCATCAGCACGCAGGCGGCGTGGCCCTTCGGGTTGCCCGCGCCGAGCCCGATCACCAGGTCGCCCTCGACCCGGGCGGCCGGCCGCATGTCGGGGCGGAGTTCGGGGCCGATCCACGGGACGTCCTCGCTCTCGCGGCCGGTGGTGAGCGTGTCGATCGGCGCATACAGCATGAGGTCGGGGCCGCTGCCGTCGCCGCGCAACCGGCCCCAGGCGTTGGCCTGCCGGTCGTCGAGCGGCTGCGTCGTCGCCGTGATGCCGGTGGCCGCGAGGGTGCCCGTGATGTGCTCGGCGAGGCGGCGTTCGCCGCCGGTCGGGCTGGGGACGTTCACCAGGCCGCAGAGCAGTTCCCGCAGCCGGTCCGCGCTGACGTGCCGCCAGGCCGCCGCGACCTGCTCACGCCGCCGCCGGTCGAGGCCCTCCAGTCCGTTCAGCCCGTCCGGGGTGTTCACTGGTTGATCCGGTGGACCTGGGTGTTGAAGGTCCGGGCGAGCCGGCGCCAGAGCGGCGGTACCGCCGCCGCGAGGGCGCAGCAGACCAGCAGGGTCAGCAGAATGCCTGGCATGGGATCTCCTCGGGTCGCTGTTCCCCCGTCACGTGGCTGAAGCGGGTGACCGGACACCGGTACCCCTCGGCGGCGGCCTCGTACTCGGGCCGGACTCGCCCGTACGCGCCTTCCGTCCGATGACCCCTGCCCCGCCTCGCCGTAGCGGGCGAGCCGGAATCCGCGCGTGGTGTCATCCTCGCGGGTGCCGCTTCAGCCATGCCCCGATGATCGGCCGCGCGGGAGGGGCTTGCCTATGGAAACGTCTCGCTCAGCGGAACTGCGTGTCGGATCCCCGGTCGCGGTTTTGACCGCTCCACCTTCCGGGAGATCCTCAAGCAGGATTGTCGGCAGGCGCAGGACCGGGTCCGGCCGTTCACTCCTGGTCCTCGTCGTCCCAGTCGTCCTCCTCGTCGTCCCACAGGTCGCTGGGCTCCAGCGGGTGCTCGTCGTCGATGAGGGAGTCGTCCACCTCGCGCCGCCAGGCCCGGCTGTCCTCGGGATCGGCCCAGCCCAGCTCGGTGATCCTGGGAACGGGGATGGTGGCCCGCCGGTGGGCGACCATCCAGGAGTTGCGGAAGAAGTCGAACCTGAGGTGGCGGCAGCCGGCGGACTCGTTGTAGATGATCGGTGGTACGAGGAACCGCTCCACGTCGACCTTGGCCGCGACGACCACATAGTCCTCGGGGATGGATTCGTCGTTCCAGCAGGCGGCGAAGTTGACCGGCGTGAGGGCGTTCTTGCCGAGCACGTGGATGAGGCCGTCCTGGATGACGAACCGGTCCGGGTCGAGGGCCACATCCTCGCCGAGCATGAGGATCGGCGCGGGCAGGATGTGCGCCTGGGCGAAGGACTGGGCGTCGGTGTAGAGCTTGACGACCTCGTCGAAGCGCGTGGGGTCGAACTGCCCGGTGGAGTGGAACGGGCAGCAGATCGCGCCGTGGGGCCGCTCCGGCTCGGGGAAGAACGCGGACTTGTCCACCCGCGTCATGACCGAGTGGCCGTGCTTGTCCCGCAGGAACTCGGGGATCCAGCCGGCATCCTCGGCCTCGACGACCTCCGTCCGGCACAGCGCGCGGAACGCGGTGTCGCCGAGCTTGCAGTTGAAGTAGTCGAGCAGGGTGATGGCCGCGCACTCCGCTGGCGGCAGCGCGTCGGTCCCGGGGAACCAGAAGTCGTAGCCGTTGGTCACAAAGTGCACCCCGCGGAACTCCTTGTGCAGGAAGGTCTCGCGGGCGGGGCCCTCGCCCCAGCCGTCCCAGTGGGCGGCGGCCACCTGGTTGTAGTACGCGTCGGCGTGCCGGGCCAGCTCGGGCGCGAACACGCTCTCGCCGGTCAGGTAGCACGCCTTGCCGAACAGCGCGCCGATCTCCGGCGCCTCGGTGACCTCGCCGGCGGTGAAGATCAGTTCGGTACGCAGGAACACCTTGCGGCCGTCGCGGTAGGGGGCGCCCTCGTGCTCGTACCGCTGATCGAAGATCACACATGTGAAGGCGCCGATCTCGCCGAGCGCGGCGCCGCCGACCAGGTCCAGCGCCGGCGAGCCCGTACCGCCGGTCAGGTACAGCAGCAGCGTGTAGCGGGAGATGTGCCCGCGCGTCGCGTCGTAGTACGGCGTGTCCCGATGCAGGTGGAACTTGGCGTCACCGGGCTCGAACCCGTTGCACCGGAACACCGGGTTCACGTGCGAGAACCCCTCCGCCACGGACGGCGGCAGCGCGTCGGCCACCGCCACGGTCAACGCCTCGGCCAGCAGCGCCGAGTGGAAGATGAACCGTTCGCCGCCCCGGGAGGCGGCGTTCAGCGGCGGCACGTACAGGTTCATGCCGTCCAGCCGCGCCAGCCGGTCGCGAGCCTGCTCCGGCAGGCGCAGCGAGAACGAGAACACCCCTTCGGCGTGCTCCCTCCGCCCGGTCAGCTCCATCTCCAGCGGCACGGCCTGCAGGAGGCGGTCCAGCGGGACGATGTTCTCGAACGTGCGGAACGACAGCTCGTGCGGATCCGCGAACACGGCGGCCAGGTACGGCGCGTCCGCGCTGGGCCGGGCGAACAGCTCCCGAACCCGCTCGTCGACGAGCTCGGCGTCGATGAAGCGCACAGCCTTGAACCGCGCCGACGGATGCCAGCAGACCTCCAGCCCGTCCACCGTCGCGGCCGGTCCGGCGTCGGTCGCGTCCACCTCCGCCCGATACACGGCGACCTCCTCGGCGGGGGCGTTCCCTGCCGACAGGGCGAAGAACCGGTCCCGAAGTCCGATGCTCACACGCACCTCCACATGCTCCGCAGCCCCGGCGGAAGATTCGCGGCCTGTGCCAGTTTCCGCACGCCGTCCCGGCCCACGTCGGAGTCGTACAGCCACAGCCGGGTGAGGGATCCGGCGAACGGGGCGGCGAGCAGCGCCTGCGCGCCCGCCTCTCCGAGGTCGTTGTAGCGCAGGTCGAGCTCGGTCAGTTCCGTGAACCTGTGCAGCGACCGCACGCCCTCGGCGGTCACCCTGTTGCGCTGCAGGTGCAGGCGGCGAAGCCCGCCCAGGTGCGGGCAGGCGGCGAGCGCCGCCAGGCCGGTGTCGGCGATGCGGCAGTACCGCAGGTCGAGTGCGCGCAACCGGTCCGACGCGAACAGGGTGGCGAGGAGTTCGGCGCCGTCGAAGCCGACGCTCAGGTAGGACAGGTCGAGCTCGGTGAGCCGCCCGAGGTCCAGCCCGGCCAGGGCTCGCAGGTCCAGACGGCCCGGGCGTAACTCGCCGCGGTCCACGGCCAGGTACGAGTCCTCGTCGTCCCCGTAATCGTCCTCGTCAGCCGCCGCGTTCGAGGTGATCCTCAGCGTGGTGACGAACGGGGCGCACAGCACCTGCTCCACGACCTCGCGGACATCGTCCGACCACTCGACGGCCACCTCCGTGGCGAAGCCGTACCGGCGCGACCGCACCCGCGCCCTGCCCGGCAGCCCGTCGTCCCATCGGCCCTCGTGCTCCGCGACGAGGTCGGCGATCTCGCGCTCCACGGCCGGCCGAACGGCGGGGCGGGTGCGTGCCAGGCGCTGCTCAAGGCGGATCAGCGTGCCTCTGGCGTCGCCCTGCCGCAGCAGCCGGTCGCCGTACGCGTGCCACGCGGCGAAGTCGTCGGGACGAGCCCGTAGTGCTTCCTCGATGACCACAACGTCATTAGAACACATGTACGGATCACCATCGCTATGTCACGACAAAGCCCCGCTAAGCTACCGCCGAAATGACCTTGCCCGCAGGCGTTTCGGCCCATCGGACGCGTGATCGCGGGCGTGGACAGCTCCGCGCGGCACGGTATACATTGCGGCGTCCTGAGGCGGAGCCAGGCCGCCGGCATGGGAGGTCTCCACTGTGAGCGCACCGGCTTCGGCCCGTCCCGCGACCGACGAGCAGGACGTCTCCGCCGAGGGGAGGCAGGCGTTCGAGTCGGCCGCCCGCGCCTGCTACCGGCAGATCGGGGTCTCGTTCCCGGAGCGGGTCGTGTGGGTGCCCTCGCCGCTCGTCGGCGCGTTCGCCGCACCGATCGCCGCCTGCCTGGTCACCGGCCACCGCAACGGCCGCGTCCTCGACTCGGTCCATCGCGCCGTGGACGGTACGGCCGGCGAGACGATCGGGCGGGCGGTACGCGACGCCGTCCGGGCCGCGGCGGACGGCGTGGCGGGCGATCCGGTGCACGGGGCGGCGGCGACCGCCCTGCACGCCGAGATCACCGCGACGGCGGACACCGCGCCGCGCGGCACGCCCACCGGCACCCGGGCCACGGTCACCGAGGCCGCGGACGCGGACGTGCGGTCGGCGGTGGACGCGGCGGTGGGCGGCGCGCGGCAGGACACGATCCGCGGCGCGATCCGCCTGCTGTGGCGGGCCTGCCTGCCGGGCATCCGGTCCACGCCCGCCGCCTGGTGGTGGTGGCCGTTCCGCGACTTCGTCCTCCTCTGCCCGCCCCCGGACGAGCTGCGCCGGGAACAGGTCGGCGAGGGCGACCTGGCCAGGCTGCGGCTCCACTGCCCCGACGGACCCGCCGTCACCTGGGTCGACGGGTTCGGGCTGTACTTCTGGCACGGCACCCACGTCCCCCGGGCCGTCGTCGACGACACCCTGACCACCGACGAGATCATCCGCGAGCCGAACGCCGAGATCCGCCGCTGCGCCATCGAACGCCGCGGCTGGGACCGCTTCGTCACCGAGGCCCGACTCGCCCAGATCGGGCCCGCCGCGCCCGACCCCGGCAACCCCGGCCAGACGCTCACCCTGCACGACGTCCCCCCGGGCGTATACCCCACGAACGTGCGCGTCCTGCTGTGCACCAACGGCACCGTCGAGCGGGACGGCACCCGCCGCCGCTTCGGCCTCACCGTCCCCGCCCACTGCACCGACCCCATCGAGGCCGCCGCCTGGACCTACGGCCTCACCCCCGCCCAGTACGCCCAGGCACAGCGCCGATCCTGACCTTTGAGGAGCCCCGAGAAGATGCCCACCATCGAGCAGGCCATCGCCGTCTTCGGCGTCACCGTCGACGAGCACCTCGACCGGCAGGCCGAGATCCCCATCCTGTCCGGCCTGCAGTTTCAGGGCGACGTCGCCGTCGTGCCGGTCACCGGGGAGCCTGCCCGTACCCCGATCCCCACCTCCGGCGTCCCGGTCGTCCGCGGCCAGGCCCAGGCCAACACCCACCTCCTGGTCGCGACCGGCGCGGCGTTCTTCAGCCCTGACCGGTCCGGCCGCGCACTGGTGCTTGGCGTGCTGACCGTCGAGGAGGGCGCCACGGCCTACCTCGCGCACCCCGAACACGCCTTTACCGGTATCGCACCCGGCACCTACGAGCTGCGCCGCCAGCGCGAGCAGGCAGACCAGGTCCAGCTTGTCGCCGATTAAGGCCGGGGGCGGGCCACCGGCGAAGAGGGGACACCGCTTCAGGTTGTCCGCAATGGCGAGTCGGCCTTGGACCAGTCCGGTGGGACGCCTGGGACTCGGACCCGGAACCTACGGATAAAGAGGTGACGGGATTTGCGGCGGGGGGTGGGGCCGCGGCAGCCGTCCGGGTTCGGTGGACGGCCCCCGCACGTCACCGGGACCGCCGGGTGGCGGGCTCGGTACGGCTGCCGCGGCTCGGGGTCAACGCGCGGTGAGAGCCTCCTCGGCGCGGTGACAGGCCACGGTGCGGTCGCCCAGGACACGCGGCTCCGGCCGCTGCGCCGCGCAACGGTCGTCGGCGAGGGGGCAGCGCAGGCGGAACGGGCAGCCGGTGCCGGCGGGGGCGGCCTCGGTCCGGTCGGCCGTTCCCGGGGGCGGGCCGCCGATGCGGGGGACGGCGTCGCGCAGCATCGCGGTGTAGGGGTGCGCGGGGCGGGTCAGCAGCGCCCGGGTCGGGCCGGACTCGACGACCCGCCCGGCGAACAGCACGTGTGAGGTGCTGCAGAGCCTACTCACCACGGCGAGGTTGTGCGTGATGAGCAGGTAGTTGAGGTCGCGCTCGGCGGTGAGCCGCTCCAGTAGGTCCAGCACCTTGGCCTGCACGGTCACGTCCAGCGCGCTGGTCGGCTCGTCCAGGATCAAGGTCTTCGGCTGGACGGCGAGGGCCCGGGCGATGACGACCCGCTGCCGCTGGCCGCCGGAGAGCTGGTGCGGTCTGCGGTCGGCCAGGGCCGGATCGAGGCCGACGGCCCGGAGCAGTTCGGCCACGCCGGGCTCGTGTCGCCGGTGGGTCCGGAGAGCCTCCGTGATCGAGGCGCCGACCCGCATCCGGGGGTTGAGCGCCTCGCTGCCGTCCTGGAAGACGGGCTGTACGGCGCCGCGGAAGGCGGCCCGTTCGGCGCGGCCCATCGCGATGACCTCGCGCGAGCCGTACAGCACCCGGCCCGAACGCGGCTTGATCAGGCCGAGCAGCGCCCGGGCGAGGGTGGTCTTGCCGGAGCCGCTCTCCCCGATGAGACCGGCGCCGCCTGAGCCCAGGGAGAGGTCCACCCCGTGCACCACGGGCTGTGCGCCGTAGCCGAGGACGAGGTTCTCAGCTGTCAGCATGGTCGGTCTCCGGGGGTTCGGGGGCGTCCACGAGGAGTTCGTCCAGAAGCGGGGGTCTCGGGTGGGGGACGGTGCCTTCGGCGGGGCCGTTCTCCCGGGCGTGCTCGGTGACGATCGAAAGGAAGGCGAGGGTCTCAGTCGTGAACACGGTCGGCCTCCGGGAGTACGGGCACGGCGGCGATCAGCTCTCGGGTGTACGGGTCACGGGGCCGGGCGAACACCTCGGCGGCGGGGCCGCTCTCCACGACCCGGCCCTCCCGCATCACGAGTACGCGGTCGGCGACGATCGAGACGAGGGCGAGGTCGTGCGAGACCAGCAGCACCGCCAGGCCCCGCTCGGCGCGGAGCCGCCGCAGGACGGCGACCACCTCGGCCTGCACGGTCACGTCCAGCGCGCTGGTCGGCTCGTCGGCCAGGATGACCTCGGCGCCGAGGGCGAGCGCGAGCGCGAGGGCGAAGCGCTGGGCCTGCCCGCCGGACACCTCGTGCGGGTACCGGCGCAGGATCGCCGGCTCCAGCATGACGTCGGCGACGGCCTGCGCCGTCCGCCGCTCCGCCTCCGCCCCGGCGACGCCGTGCCGTTTCAACGCCCGGCGGAGCAGCGTCCCGAGCCGCAGCGTCGGATTGAGGGCCGCCTGCGGGCTCTGCATGACGAGGGCGATCTTCGCGCCTCTGATCTCCCGCAGCCGGCTTCGGCTCGCGGTGCGGACGTCCACCCCGAAAGCCTCGATGCTCCCGGAGATCTGCGCGCCCTCGACCAGCCCGAGGATCGACAGCAGGGTGGTGCTCTTGCCGGAGCCGCTCTCGCCGACCACGGCCACGCACTCGCCCCTCGCCACGTCGAGTTCGGGGACGTCGGCGATGACCCGCTCGCCGATGCGTACCCGCAGGTCGCGTACCGAGATCAAGGTCATCGGACCGTCCTTCGCGGGTCGAGGATCGAGCGCAGACCCTCGCCGAGGGTGTTGAAGGCGAAGGCGGTGATCAGGATGGCGAGACCCGGGAAGGTGACCACCCACCAGTCGGTGGTGAACAGGGCCTGCCCCTGCTCGACCATGAGCCCCCACTCGGCGGTCGGTTCCTGGGCGCCGAGACCGAGATAGGAGAGGGCGGCGGCGGTGAGGATGATTCCTCCGGCGTCCAGGGAGAGCTGGACCAGCACCGGGGTGAGCGCGTTCGGCAGCACGTGCCGGAAGACGATCAGCGGCGCGGGTACCCCGAGGCAGCGGGCCGAGTCGACGTAGGCGCGGGCCGACACCGAGGTGGCCGCCGCGGCGGTCACCCGGGCGTACCACGGCCACCAGGTCGCCGAGATCGCGATGATCACGGTGGTCACGCTGGGCCGGAGCACCACCGCCAGGGCGAGGGAGAGCAGCAGCGCCGGGAAGGCGAGGAAGACGTCGGTTACCCGCATGATCACATCCCGGATCCAGCCGCCCGCGTACCCGGCGACCACCCCGAGGGTCACGCCGACCGCGGCGGACAGGGCGAGTGTCGACACCGCGATGAACAGCGAGGTCCGCGCGCCGTACAGGATCCTGGTGAGGACGTCCCGGCCGACCTGGTCGGTGCCGAACCAGTGCTCGGCGCCCGGCGGCAGCAGCGCGTCCACGGGCCGGGGGTCGTCCGCCGGGTAGGGCGCGATCCACGGGGCGAGCAGGGTGGCCAGCATGATCAGGACGAGGATGACCAGCCCGGCGAAGGCGAGCCGGTCGGTCCGGGCCAGCCGGTGGAGGGCGGCGGTCATCGCGTCCTCGCTCTCGGGTCGAGGATCCCCTGGACCAGGTCGACCAGGAGGTTGGCCAGGACGTACAGCAGTGCCACCAGCAGGGTGACCCCGGCGACGGCCGGGGTGTCCAGGGATCGGATGGCGTCGGCCGCGTACCGGCCGAGGCCCGGCCAGTTGAAGACCGCCTCGACCAGGAACCCGTTGACGATCGCGTACGCGAAGACCAGGGCGATCAGGGAGAGCACCGGGTTCAGCGCGGGCCGGAGCGAGAACCGGACCAGGATGGAGGTCTCGCCGAACCCCAGGGAGCGTTCGAGCCGGGTGTGGTCCTGGCCGGCCTCCTCCAGCAGCACGGCCCGGGTCATCTGGGCGATCAGCCCGATGGGGTAGGCGGCGACCACGAGGGCGGGGAGCACCAGGTGGTGCAGGGTGCTGACCAGGATCGGCCAGTTGCCGGTGAGGAGCGCGTCGACCACGGTGACGTTCGTGTAGACCGTGAGCGGGCTGGTCGTGTCGAGGGCGGCGTCGTACTCTCCGGCCACCGGGAACCAGCGGAGGTTGCTCGCGAACACGGTCTGCAGGACGAGGGCGAGCCAGAACACGGGGACCGACACCGCGAGCATCGAGGAGAACCGCACCGACAGATCCGGAAATTTCCCCTTATAGCGGGCGGCTAGGACACCGAGCGGGATCCCCGCGGCGATCGCGACGAACAACGCCGTGCCCACCAGCTCCAGCGAGGCCGGGAAGGCCAGCGCCAGATCGTCCAAGACCGGCTGCCGGGTGCGCAGGCTGATCCCGAGGTCACCGGCGAACAGATCCCGCACATAGTTCCACAGCTGGACCGGGACCGCCTCGTCGAGCCCGAACCGCTCCCTGGCCTGCGCCAGCTCGGCCTCGCTCGCCCGGGGACCGGCGTAGGCGACCGCGGGGTCGCCCGGGACCAGGCGCGTGACGACGAAGGTGAGGCCGACCACGCCGGCCACGACCAGGGCAGCCTGGCCGAGCCGGCGCATCAGCAGCCGGAGCACCCGCTACCGCCCCGCGCGCAGATCGTGGAAGAAGACCACGTTCGGGTAGGCCGGGTTGTCGACGTAGCCCTGCACACCGCCCAGATAGGCGCGGCGGTACCGCTGCACGTACGGGACGGCCACCGCCGCCCGCTCGTCGATCAGCGTGGCCTGCAGCTCGCCGTACGCCTTCTCGGCCGCGGCCCGGTCGGTCGCGGTGAGCTCGGGAAGCGTGTCGATTTTGGCGTCGACCGCCGGGTCCTTCAGGTACGAGAGGTTGAACTCCACGTTCTCGGCGCTGCGGAACACGTTGTTGAACCAGGAGTAGGCGTCGGCGTAGTCGGGGAACCAGTACATGACGAAGATGTCCTGGCGCTTGCTCGGGTCCTTGGCCTTGCCCTGGTCCCACTGGGCGCTCCACTGCAGCGGCGCCGCCTCCAGCTTCACGTTCAGCTTCGACAGCGCCGACCCGAGCAGGGTGGTGAGCAGCTGCTGGTCGGAGTCGCCTTGCGCGAAGGTCATCCGCAGGGTCAGCTCCCTGCCGCCGGGGCCGTACCCCGCCTCCCTGAGCAGCGCCTCCGCCCCCGCCAGGTCCTGCGCCGGCGGATCGCCGGGGACGTGGCCGAGGAGCCCTTCCGGCACCAGCCCGCCCCCCAGCACGATCGACCCCTTCGCCGCCGTCACCAGGCCCTGGTAGTCGATCGCCTTCTGTACGGCCCGCCGCACCCGCACATCCGTCGACTCGGTGTTGAACAGCACGAGCAGGTTCTGGAACGAGGACGTCTCCGACGTCTGCACCCCGTCGGCGGGCGCCTGCGCGAACAGCTGCGGGCTCACCCGCTCCATGAAGCCGACCTCGCCCCGCTTCAGCAGCTGCCAGGCCGTGGTCTCCTCCGGGGTCACCCGGAACCGCACGTCCCGGTAGTGACCCGGGTCCTTCCAGCCACCCCAGTAGTCGTCGAAGGCCTTCAGGGTGAGCTCGGTCTCCCTGCCCTTCTCCCAGGTGCCGACCGTGTACGGGCCGGAGCCGGCGTCCCGGCCCTCGGCGAACCACGCCTTGAGGTCGCCCCGCCCGGCGGCCGTGGTGTCGTACACGTAGGCGCCGTACCCGGCGGAGGCGATCAGGTCCAGCGGCGCGGGGTAGCTCAGCGAGAACCGCACCGTGGTGGGGTTCACCACCTGGATCGCCTTCACCGAGTCCCAGATGTAGGCGGCGTAGCCCGCCATCTTCCGGGTCCGCTCGATCGAGGCCTTCACCGCGGCGGCGTCCACCGGCTTGCCGGTGTGGAATTTCGCCCCCTCGCGCAGCTTGAACGTCCAGCCCCTGCCGTCGGGTGAGGCGGTCCAGGAGACCGCCAGCCGCGGCTCGGCCTTTCTGGTCTCCGGGTTGTACTTGGTCAGCGTCTCGTAGACGTTCTGCAAGGCGATGATCTCGTTGGACGAGGAGGTGGCCGGATCCCAGTTGGTGATCACGTCCAGGTTGAACGCGTAGACGAACGGTGCGGTCGGTGCGGCCGGCGCCGAGGAGGCCGCGGGACGCCGTACCTCGCCGCCGGAGCACCCGGCGACCGCGAGGCCGAGCGCGGACACCAGGGCCAGAGTGCGCAGGGGAAGACGCATGGGGGGATCTCCTAGAGCTTTCCGAGCGGCCCGGCCGCCTTGATCTGCACCCGAAGCGACGGCTCGGGAAGGTAACTGAGCGGGATCTCCGACATCTCGACGATCTCGACGGAGGACGGGTCCGCGCCTGCCTGGACCGCCCGGCGCCGCGCGGTCTCCGCGGCGGCCTCCACCGCCTCCCGGCGGCCGTTGCCTGCGGGGGCGATCGTCTCGCACGAGCCGCTCACCAGGGCGATCGCGGCCCCGACCGCGTTGGCGACGCCGCCGTGCTCCGGCCGTACCACCGCCGCGACCCCGGGCAGGCCGTCCGGGACGAGGAAGGCGCCGCCGCCGACCACGACCAGCGGCATGCCGGCCTTGCCGAGCGACATCCGGTCCACCGCGTCGGCCACCCGCTCGTCGGCGTGGCCCACCGCGGCCGCCAGCGCCCGGCGCAGCCGTTCGGGTACCCGGTGCCGGCCCAGGCCGGTTCGGCCGGCCGCCACGCACGCGTCGGTCATCGTGGGGGTGCCTCCGCCGAAGACCAGGGCCTCCTCGCCGATCCGATAGCCCACCGAGGTGATCCCGGGGACGCCGTCGCCGTCGATCACCGTACCGCCGCCGAGGGCGAGCGCGAGGATGTCGGGCATCCGGAAGTTGGTCCGAACCCCGCCGATCTCGGCGCCCACCGAGGAGACCCGGGGGAAGCCGTTGACCAGGACGCCAAGGTCGGTGGAGGTGCCGCCGACGTCCGCCACGATCGCGTCGGAGAAGCCGGACAGGTAGGCGGCGCCCCGGATCGAGTTGGCGGGCCCCGAGCCGATGGTGAGCACCGGGTACCGTGCGGCGAAGTCCACCTCCATCAGGGTGCCGTCGTTCTGGGTGAAGTAGCGGGAGACCCGCAGGCCGTGCTCGTCCAGGACGGCCTGGAGGGCGTCGCGGACGTGCCTGGCCACCCGGTACAGCATGGCGTTGAGCACGGTCGCGTTCTCCCGCTCCAGCAGCCCGAGGGCGCCGATCTCGTGGCTGAGGGAGACGGCGACGTCGGGGCCGAGCTCCTCGGCCGTGATCTCGGCGGCCTGCAGCTCCTGTTCCGGCGAGGCGGGGCTGAAGACGCCGGTGAGCGCGATCGCGTCGACCCGCCCGGCGACCGCGCCGAGGAACCGGCGGAGCCCGTCGCGGTCGAGGTCGGCCAGGGACCGCCCGTCCACGTAGTATCCGCCGCGCAGCGTGGTGGTGGACACGACCGCCGTCCGCCGCAGGTCGTCGGGCCAGGACTCCAGCGGCGGGATGGACAGGGACGAGGGGGCGCCGAGCCGGACCGCCGCGACCCGGCCGAGTCTGCGACGCTCCAGGATCGCGTTGACGGCGTGGGTGGTGCCGAGCATCACCCGGCCCACCCGGGACCGGTCCTCGCCCAGCTCGGCCAGGACGGCGCTGACGGCGGCGCGCATCCCCGCGGTCACGTCGGGGCTGGTGGGCTGTTTGGTGGAGGCGACGATCCGGTTCGCGGCGTCGAGGACGACCGCGTCGGTGTTGGTGCCGCCGACGTCGACCCCGACCCGCAGGTCGGCGGTGCGGTCAGACGTTCGCATGGGCTGCCTCTTCGACGGGGATGTAGGGGATGTCGTAGCCGAAGGCGGCCGGTCCCGCGGTCCGGAGCCCGGCGGGGGTGCGCCAGAGCGGGGCGCACGGCCAGGCCAGGACGGTGACCCGCTGGCCGTAGCCGAGGGACTCGGTGGAGACGGCCTCGGCGGTCTGGGCGTCGACCAGGGTGATGAGGTCGGGGACGCTCGCCCGGACCACGCCGTTCTCCAGGGCCACCAGGTTCTCGTTCTGGATCTCGACCCGGAGCATCCGGCCCCGGCACTCGCCGACGCCGTCGACGACCACGCTGCCGCGGACGAAGCCGCCGCCGGTGTGCCGCTCCAGCTCGATGATCTTGCCGGTGATGAGGGTGGCCGCGCCGAGGGTCCGGACGAGGGCGCCGATCGGGTCCTGGGTGTCGGAGACGGCCCGGCCGATCGCGAGCGCCCGGCTCACCGAGCCCTCGATCACCGCTCCGGCCAGCTCCGCCGGGGTGTGGATGTAGTCCGCCATGAGGGCCGTGGCGCCGGAGGCCACGCAGACCGCGCGGGCCAGTTGCTCGGACCAGAGCCCGTCGACCGGGCGGATCAGGGTGAGGTTGTCCTGCACGTCGGCGAGGACCACGGTGCCCGCGGGCAGGCCCGCGACGTACATGGAGACCATCTGGACCTCGGGGAAGGCCCGGCCCATGCCGTCGGCGTCCAGGAGCGGGAGCCCGAGGGTGGCCGCCCAGGCGACCGGCTCGACCCCGTTGCCGCCGCCGATCTCGGAGGCCATCACGGCCACCGCGGGCCGGCCCTGGTCCCGTTCGGCCGCCTCGCGGATGAGCCTCGGCTCGCGTCCGCTCATCAGCATCTCCTGGGAGACCGTCGGCGCGCCGATCGACCCGAGCGGGAGCACCAGCCCGTCCCGGGGGAGCTCGTCCAGGGTGACCAGCGGTACGTCGCCGTAGTCCTTGAGCGCCCGTTCCGCCGCCAGGGTGGAGGTGGAGACGTCGCCCCCGCCGCCGGTGCCGAGAATCGCGCAGCCGCGGGCGAGCGGACGGACGTCGTCCAGCGTGATCCGGCGAGCGCTCACGTGTTTCCCTCCTTGCATGGCGGAAAGCCTCGCAGCAGGTCAGGGGGTTACCTAGATCTGGGAGAACAAACTTTGCCCACTTTATGTGACATGGGCATAATTTCGGACATGGTGTGTGTCTCCGATCTGCTGGCCCCCGGCGCCCCCGTCCCCTTCCGGCTCCTGGCGGGCCCCCCGACCGACCGCCCGCTGGGCGTCGTCACCTCCGTCGACGCGCTGGACGCGATGGAGAACGCGCCCGTCTCCTCCGTCGTGGTCGTCCCCAGCCGGGTCGTCCGCCCCGCGCGCCCCTACGAGCTGGACATCGCCATCCGGCGCGCGGCGCAGCGCGACCTCACCGCGGTCGTCCTCCTCGGCACCGCCAACCTGCCGATCACCGTCAGGCACCTCGCCGACCGCGCCGAGCTCCCCGTCCTCGCCATCGCCGACCCGCTCGACGTCGCCGAGGTCCTCCTCCACCTCGACCGGGTCACCCGGGACAGCGCGGCCGACTCCCTCGCCCGGGCCCAGGCCGCGCTCGCCGCCATCCGCGAACGGGAACCCTCCGGCGACGTCGCCCTCCTCCTCACCGGGCTGCGCGACACCCTCGGCGTGGAGGTGCTCCTCCTCGACGGCGAAACCGCCCAAGGCGAGCCGATCCGGATCGACGGCCGAGACCTCGGCGCCCTCGACGCCCCCGGCGACGCCGCCCAGCTGATCCTGCCCGCCGCGGCGGCCGCGATCGCCCGGATGCGGGCCGCCGCCCTCGCCCGGGAGATCGCCCCCGGGCAGAGCCGCTCCGACCTGCTCACCGAGCTCGTCGTCGCCGACCGCACCCAGGCGAGCCGCCTGGTCGAACGGGCCCGCGTCCTCGGCCTCCCCGTCGACGGGCAGCACGTCGCGATCTGGGTCGGCGTCGGCCGCGACGCCGCCGGCGACCCGCAGGCGCTCGCCGCGCGGCGCCATCTGCTGGACACCATGGTCATGCACGTGCTCCGCAACCCGCGCACCCCCGAAGGCCACTGGAACGTCGCCACCGTCGAGGACGCGCTGCTCATCCTCGGCACCTCGACCGGCAGCGGCCACGAGGCCGGCGGACGGCTCCGCCGCGCCGCCCGCGAACTGCCCCGCGCGCTCCTCGCCCGCCACCCCGGCGTCGAACTCCGCTGCGGCCTCGGCACCGCCCAGCCCGGCCTCGACGGGCTGCGCACCACCACGATCGAGGCCCGCGCGGCAAGCGCCGGCGCCGTCTCCCGGGGCGCGTTCCTGGAGGAGTTCGACGCCACCGGCGTCCAGCGGATCCTCGCCGAGGCCGCCGCCTCCACCCTCAGCCGCCGGGTCGTCGACGAACTCCTCGAACCCCTGGACGCGCTCGACCCGAGCCGTAGCCTGCAGGCCGTGGAGACCCTCGCCGCCTACCTGGACGCCCAGCGGTCCCCGCGCCTGGCCGCCAAACGCCTCAACCTCCACTACAACGCCGTCTCCTACCGGGTCCGGCGCATCGTGGAGATCCTCGGCGCCGACCTGGACGACCCCGAGACCCGCTTCGCCCTCCACCTGGCCTGCCGCCTCCGCCTCACCCACCTCGGCGCCTGACCCCGGATCCGGTACGGGCCAAGCCCGCCCACCGGCCTTCCGCCGTACCCATGGCCAAGAACTGGCGGGTACGGGCGGAGCCGGGTTCGCCGCGTCCGGCCGTCCCGAGGAACGGGAAGGCCGGTACCGGTCGAGTCGGCTTCCCACGCGTGCCTACACCGTGATGGGGAGGTCCGGCACGGGCGGAGCCGGATGGGTGGTCTCAGGAGCAGCCACGCTCACGTCGGCCGTTCGCCTGGGATGAGTCCGATCTCGGTATAGCCTGACCGAAGATTTTGTACTACTGACCATGACAAATTCCTCAGCGGCGTGGTCACCTACGAGATCGTCGTTGATCCGGAGAACACGCCCGGTGAATCGGCTGCCGGTTGTGGGCGCGTGTGGGGGCGAGCGCTACGCGGGAGGGACGAGAGCTGTGCTGACCAGGCTTGAAGTCAAGGGGTTCAAGAATCTCCTGGACGTGAAGATCGACTTCGGGCCGTTCACCTGTATCGCCGGGGCCAACGGCACAGGCAAGTCGAACGTCTTCGACGCGATCGAGTTTCTGTCCTATCTGGCCGATGAAACCCTGGCTGAGGCGGCTCAGCGGGTCCGAGGCGCCTCCGGTTCGCCGGGCGGTGACCCGAGAGATCTGTTCTGGGACGGTTATCGGGACGGGGAACACCGTATTTCGCTCACTGCGGAGATGATCGTTCCGGCGGAGGTGGAGGACGACCTCGGTGTCATTGCCAAGGCGACCGCCACTTTCCTCCGCTACGACCTCGTCCTGGAGTTCAAGTCTCCGCCTACTGGGCGAGGCGTCGGCAGACTGGGTTTGGCCCATGAGGAACTGCGTGCCGTAAAGCGCGGAGACATCGCGCGGCATATGCGATTTCCCCACAGCGCCGAGAACTTCCGAGACACCGTCGTCATCGGTCAGGGAGAAAGCGATGTCTTCCTGACCACGGAGTCGTGGGAAGACCTTACGTTCATCCACGTGCACGGTGATCGGGGCAGCCACGACCAACCGCCGCCCAGAATCGCTGCAGGGAAGGCCCGCCGCACCGTCCTCAGCAGCGTCACCGGCGCCGATTCTCACCCGACGATCGTCGCAGCGCGCCGGGAGATGCAGAGCTGGCGTCGGCTCGCGCTGGAGCCCTCGGCGCTGCGGGCTCCCGACGGCTTCGCCGCACCGAGATCGCTGGGGACCGACGGTCGGCATCTGGCGGCGACGCTGTTCCGAATGGCCGTCGAGACCGACCATGACGTCGGCGTCCAGGATGAGGAGGCGGTGTACGCCCAAGTCGCCGACCGGTTGTCCGACCTTTCCGGTGTGGGGGTGGAGAGTCTTCGGGTGGAACCGGACCCGGCGCGTGAGGTTCTCACGTTGTACCTGCAGGAACGCGGTGGCCTGCGGCTTCCCGCGCGGGCTCTGTCCGAGGGGACGCTGCGCTTCCTGGCCCTGTGCGTGCTTCTGGAGGACCCGACGGTAACCGGTTTGATCTGCATGGAGGAGCCGGAGAACGGGATCCACCCGGCGAACCTGCCCGCGATGGTGGAACTGGTCCGGGATCTGTCGGTCGACGCGACGGAACGCCCTGGTGCGACCAACCCCTACCGGCAGGTCGTCATCAACACACACGCCCCCGGGGTCGTACAGCTCTGCGATCCCGATGATCTGCTCCTGGCCGAGACGCGGCCGCAACGGGCACCCGACGGCCGGGTGGTCTCAGCGCTGTCCCTGCTTCCGTATCGCGGGTCATGGCGAGCAAAGCAGGGTGGGCCAACTTTCTCGAAAGCCGATGTGATCCCCTACCTCGTCGCACCGCCAGGTGCGCAGCTCCGGCTCTCATCGGAGACGGAGGGCTGACGATGTGCTCGTATTCCGGGCTCTTCATCGCCGAGGGGACTTCCGATATGCCGTTGGCGGACATCGTTGAGGCACTCTTCATCGACAGAGGATTTGATGTCCGGCTCAGCAAGCCTGATTTCTCGTTTCTCCGCAAGGTACCCAGGGATGTCACGTCACGGGTGACGGCAGGGCTCGAGCTGATGGAGGAAACCCCGGATCTCGTGGTCGTTCATCGTGACTCCGACAACGCAGGGCACGGAGTCCGCCGGACCGAGATCGAAAGCGCGGTCCAGAACATCGTCGAGAAGACCTCCCTGATTCCCATCATTCCAGTACGTATGACCGAGGCATGGCTCCTTCTCGACGAGAGCGCAATTCGGCAGGTCGCCGGAAACCCCCGAGGTCGGCAGGCATTGGGACTCCCCAAAGCAGGTGAGGTTGAGAAGATTGCCGACCCCAAGACGATGCTCGCCGAATGCCTTCTCAAAGCGGGCGATCTGACAGGTCGGCGGCGGGATCGTGCCGACAAGCGCTTTCCGCAGCATCGTCGGCAACTCTTGGAGCGGCTTGACCCAACCGGCCTCGTCACCACGTTGCCGAGCTGGCGCCGGATGATCGACGACATCGACCGGGTCTGCCGTGAGTGGACATGAGTAATCGGTGGCCAGGGTAATTCCGAGGCCGAGCCGGTCAGGTGCTGAGCTTCCGGTACGAGCCCGTGCTGGGGTCGTCGCGTTTCGCCAGACACTCCTGACCGAAAGGAGCAGGGCGGGGTTGGCCGCATTCCACAGTGGCCGTGACCAAGGACGTGGGAGATGGGCATGCTGCCTGGCGCCGTACCCGACTGGGGTGTGAGGGGTCAGCCGGGGTGGCGGCGGGCGTCGTGGGCGAGGACGGCGAGCTGGGTGCGGTTGGTGAGGTCCAGTTTGGCCAGGGCGCTGGAGATGTGGAGTTTGACCGCGCCGACCGACAGGTGGAGGAGCCGGGCGATCTCGGCGTTGGAGCGGCCGTCGGCGACCGCGACGGCGACCTCGCGCTCCCGTTCGGTGAGGCGGGCAAGCCGGTCGTGCGCCTGGCGGGTGCGGGAGTCGGTCCCCTCGGTCACGTGGCTGATCAGCGCGCGGGCCACCCCGGGGGAGAGCACGGGCTCACCGGCCGCGGCCCGGCGTACGCCTTCCACGATCTGCTCCGGCGGGGTGTGCTTGACCAGGTAGCCCACCGCTCCCGCGCGGAGCGCCTCGATGACCGTGGCGTCCGCGTCGAACGTCGTCAGGACGATCACCTTGGGCGGGCGGCCGGTCCGGGAGGAGAGCGCCCTCGTCGCCGCGATGCCGTCGAGGTGCGGCATGCGGACGTCCATGAGGATCACGTCGGGCGTGTGCCGCCTGACCGCGTCGGGCACGTCGGCGCCGTCGGCGGCCTCCCCGACCACGTCGACGTCGGGTGCGCCGCGGAGCATCAGCCGCAGGCCGGCGCGGACCAAGGGGTCGTCGTCGACGAGGAGCACACGGATCGGCTCTCCGGTCATGTCTGCCACGGTAACCGCGCCACCAGCCGGAACAAACCGTCTTTCGGGCCGTGGTCGAGACTGCCGCCGCCCAGGGTGACCCGTTCGGCGAGGCCGGCCAGCCCGTTGCCGGTCCCGGAGGCCGGGCGGGGCGGGGACCCCGCGGGAAGGGGGTTCTCCACGGTGACGACGAGCCGGTCGCCGGGTTCGCCGTCGACGGACACGGTCACCCGGGCGCCGGGCGTGTGCTTGCGGGCGTTCGTGAGGCCCTCCTGGACGGTCCGGTAGACGGTGTGCTGCAGGTGGGGCCGGAGCGCGGCGGCCCGTTCGATCGTCTCGCCGCCCGCCAGCCGTACCCGCTGCCCGGCCGCGCCGGCCTCGTCGATGAGCCGGGGGAGGTCGCTCAGGCCGGGAGGCGCGGGCGACCCGGGGTCGGCGCCCTCGCCCACGCGCAGGATCGACAGCACCTCGCGGAGCTCGTCCAGGGCCAGCCGGGCGTTGCCCAGGATCACCGTGACGGCTTCGTCGACCTCGTCGGCCTGGAGCGGGGGACCGGTCCGGGCCTTGGCCTGGGACGTCCGGTAGGCGAGCGCGCCCGCGTGCACGCTGAGCAGTGAGATCCGGTGGGCCAGCACGTCGTGCATCTCGCGGGCGAGCCGTTCCCGCTCGTCCCGGCGCGCCTCGTCGAGCCGGAGCCGGTGCCGTCGCTCGGTGACCTCGGCGTCCCGGTGCAGGCTGATCAGCAGCAGCCGGCGCGCCCGTACCACCATGCCCAGGCAGAAGGGCCCGCCGAACACCAGGAGCAGCATGGCCGCGATCACCGGCCGGGACTCGCCGGGGACGTCGCTGTACACGGTGTAGTAGCCGACCGTGAGCAGGCAGAGGCCGGTCATCACGGCGGCTCGGGGCCAAGGCCGGTGCGCGGCCAGTGTCAAGAGCGAGACCGCGACCGCGCCGATGGCCGACGCCGAGAGAGCCAGCGCCGGGACCATCCCGACGGCTAGGGCGACGGGGAAGCGGCGCCGCCACCACAGGGCCAGGCAGGCGGCGGCCCCCACCCAGGGGTTGACCGCGATCTGCCAGCCGGCGATGAAGTCCACCCCGGGGGGTGGGAACTCACGCGCCTGCTCGACCGCCACCAGCACGGCGAGCGCGAAGAGCGCCGTGTCGGCGGCCCAGTCCCGTACGGTGCGCCGGCCGGGGGACCACCCCTCCAGCACGGCCAGCTCCGCGGGGAGGAGCCGGCGCGGCACGTTGGTCATGTCGGTGAGCCTATGCGCGGCCGTCGCGACGGTCCCTGGCCATTCGGTTTCCCGTCTGGCCGAACGGCCAAAGCGCCGGACCGGCCGTCGCGGATGGGCTTGCGGGTATGAGTACTCGGGCACTCCTCCGGTGCGGAGCCTTCGGCCCGCCGCTTTTCTACGCCGTTCTGCTGATCGAAGGGGCACTGCGCCCCGGATACGATCCCGTCTACCATTCCGGCAGCCACCTCGCCCTCGGCGGCCGGGGATGGATCCAGATCGTCAACTTCATTCTGCTCGGCCTGCTGCTGGTCGCCTTCGCGGTCGGCGTCCGACGGGTGCTGGACTCGCGGTGGATCGCCCTGTTCATCGGGCTCGTGGGCTTCGGCCTGATCGTTTCCGGGGTCTTCGTCATGGACCCGATGCAGGGCTACCCTCCCGGTGCCCCGGCGGGGATCCCGGCTGAGACGAGCGTGTCCCACCTCCTCCACGACCTGGGCGCCCTGCCCGTCTTCCTCGGGCTGCCGGCCGCCTGCGTGGCCGCCGCGGTCCGGTTCCCCGGCGGGTGGCGCCTCTACTCGGTGGCCACGGCGGTGGCCTCGTCGGCGCTTTTCATCTGGTACGGCCAGGTTTTCACGGCCGACCTGCCTTACGCGGGTCTCGTCCAGCGCGTCCTGGTGGGCGTGAACTGGCTCTGGCTCACCCTGCTCGCGGTGGATCTCCTGCGCGATCGGGCCCGACGGCCTGCGGATTCGGCCCCATCCCGCTGAAGGGCCGTCGGCCCCGTTTCCGGACCCGCCGTGTCCTGACCACGAATCGCGCGGGCGGAGCCGGGTTCCGCCCGTACCCGGGACCGGGCGAGGTCCGATACGGGCGGGGCAGGATTCGCCGCGTTTCGCCGTACTCGCGATCAAGGACGGTCGGGTACGGGCGGAGCCGGGTTCCCGGTCCGTACTCGCGATCGGGCGACGTCCGGTACGGAGCCGGGCCGGGGGCGTTCCGCCGGACCCGCCGTGTCCTGTCCACGAATCGTGTGGGCGGGGCCGGGTTCGCCGCGTTTCGCCGTACTCGCGATCAAGGACGGTCGGGTACGGGCGGAGCCGGGTTCCCGGTCTGTACCCGCGATCGGGCGACGTCCGGTACGGAGCCGGGCCGGGGGCGTTCCGCCGTACCCGTCCGGGGTTGGACGGGGTCGGTCGCGTTTCGCCGTACCCGCCCGTCGGGAGGTGGTCCGGTACGGGCGGAGCCCGGCGGCGGCGTTCCGCCGTACCCGCGACCGGGGAGACGCCGGGCGGCGGAGCGGGGGCGTCGCGACGTGCCGGCACGGGGGCCGGCACGTCAGCGGCGGCGGAGGATGAAGTGCTGTTCGTAGTCGCCGCCGCCGGCGGCGGCCACGGCCCACAGGTCCTTGGCGCCGGGGACGCGGACGAGGGCGGTCCGGGTGACGGTCTGGGGGTCGTGGGCGCGCTGGGCGCGGAGCGGGATCTCGGGGCCGTAGGACGGGACCCATTTGCCCTTCTTGTACTGGAGGAAGAGGACCTGCTTGCCGCGGGAGAAGTCGACGCCGCTCGCCCACAGGATCCCGGAGGCGTCCACGGCGAGGCCGGAGAGCCGCCCCTTGGCGATCGGCACCGGGACCCGCTTCCACGCGCGTCCGTCGTAGTGGAGCGCGAGCGGCCGCTGGGCGGAGGGGGTCAGCCCTTCGTTGCCCACGGCCCAGACGTCGTCCTTGCCGACCTGCAGAACCTCGGCGAGGAAGTCGCTGCGGTGCGCCGGGGTCGGGCTCTCGGCCCAGGTGGTCCCCCCGCCCGTGCCGTGCACCACCAGCGGGCGCGTGCCGTTCGTGCCGACCGCCCAGAGCTCGCCGGTGGGCGGGTACGCCGTGATCGACTCAAGGTAGCCCGGGGAGTCGTACTCCACGGCGAAGCCGCCACCGGCCGTCCAGGTCACGATCAAGGCCCGGTCGCGCACACCCGTGGTGAACCAGGGGCGCCCTTCGAAGGCCACGACGTCGTTCACGCTGTGTTCGGCGGACGCGCCGAACGGCTGGTAGGCGGTCCAGCCGGAGCCGTTCCAGTGCGCGGCCCAGGTGGTCGACCCGTTTCCGGCCAGCCACACGTCGTCCGGCCCGGCGGCGCTCACCGCCTCGATCCGGGTGGCGCCGCCGCGCGGGAGCGTGACCGCCTGCCAGCGTGTGCCGTCCCAGCGTTCGGCCGCCGGGCAGCCCGCCCGGTCCGCGGAGCTGCACCCGTAGCCGACGGCCCACACGTCGCGCGGCCCGGTCGCGGTCACGTCCGCGAGGGCGCTGGCGTGGCCGATGTCGGCGCCCTCGACGAGTTTCCACCGGGGGCCGTTCGCCTCGGCCGCGCCGGAGGTGAAGACCACCACACTCAGGATGACGAGCAGGACGCTCTGAACCCTCGAACGAGTCATCATCGGGACGCCTGTCCTGTTTCGGGGGCGCGGGACTTCAAGGTGCGGAATCGCGTTTAATGATCTAGCAGACGCGGCCCCGCGGCAAGGCCGGTCCGGTATGTGGCATGGGACTTTTCCACAGGGGTCGCGTTGTCCACAGGAGCCGCGTCGAGTTCGCCCGGCCGCCTTCTAGCCCTCGTAGACTGGCGCGATGTCCTCCCCCGAGAACGATTCCGAGATCAGCGACGCGGCACGGGTGCTCCGGCGCGTCTTCGGCTACGACACCTTCCGGGAGGGCCAGCAGGAGATCATCGAGCACGTCGTCGGCGGCGGCGACGCGCTCGTGCTCATGCCGACCGGTGGCGGCAAGTCGCTCTGCTACCAGATCCCGGCCCTGGTCCGCCGGGGGACCGGCGTGGTCGTCTCGCCGCTCATCGCGCTCATGCAGGACCAGGTCGACGCGCTGACCGGGCTCGGGGTGCGGGCGGGCTTCCTCAACTCCACCCAGGACCACGACGAACGGCGCCTGGTCGAGGCGGTCTTCCTCGCGGGTGAGCTGGACCTGCTCTACCTCGCGCCCGAACGCCTCCGGCTGGATTCGACGCTGAGCCTGCTCGCCCGGGGCGACGTCTCCCTGTTCGCCATCGACGAGGCGCACTGCGTGGCGCAGTGGGGACACGACTTCCGGCCCGACTACCTCGCCCTGTCGGCGCTGCACGAACGCTGGCCCGACGTGCCCCGCATCGCGCTGACCGCGACCGCCACCAAGGCCACCCACGCCGAGATCGCCTCCCGCCTCAACCTGGGGGCGGCCCGGCATTTCGTGGCGAGCTTCGACCGGCCCAACATCCGGTATCGGATCGAGCCCAAGAACGAGCCGAAACGGCAGCTGCTGCGCCTGCTCCGGACCGAGCACGCCGGGGACGCGGGCATCGTCTACTGCCTCTCCCGCTCCTCCGTCGAGAAGATCGCCGAGTTCCTGACCGCGAACGGCGTCGCCGCGCTGCCGTACCACGCGGGCCTGGACGCCCGGGTGCGGGCGGAGAACCAGGCCCGCTTCCTGCGGGAGGACGGGCTCGTGATGGTCGCCACCATCGCGTTCGGGATGGGGATCGACAAGCCCGACGTGCGGTTCGTCGCGCACCTGGACCTGCCCAAGTCCATCGAGGGCTACTACCAGGAGACCGGGCGCGCCGGGCGGGACGGGCTCCCCGCCACCGCCTGGCTCGCCTACGGGCTGCAGGACGTGATCCAGCAGCGCCGGCTGATCGACGTCTCCGAGGGCGACGACGCGCACCGCCGCCGGCTCGGGGTCCACCTGGACGCGATGCTGGCGCTCTGCGAGACGGTGGACTGCCGCCGGCGAAGGATCCTCGACTACTTCGGCCAGGGCTCGGTCGCCTGCGGGAACTGCGACACCTGCCTGTCGCCGCCGGAGGCGTGGGACGGCACGGTGGCGGCGCAGAAACTGCTGTCCACGGTGTTGCGGCTCCGGCGGGAGCGGCAGCAGAGCTTCGGGGCCGGTCATCTCATCGACATCCTGCTGGGCCGGCAGACGCCGAAGGTGGCGCAGTTCCGGCACGACTCGCTCACGGTGTTCGGGGTCGGCACCGAGCTCACCGAGTCCGAATGGCGCGGCGTGGTCCGCCAGCTGCTCGCCCAGGGGCTCCTCGCCGTCGAAGGCGACTACGGCACGCTGGTGCTCACCGAATCCAGCGGCGAGGTGCTGGGCCGCCGCCGCGAGGTGCTGATGCGGCGTGAGGTGAAGGTACGGAGGGAGCCGGCCGCCCCCAAGTCCCGTGGAGCCGCGGCGGCACCGGCCGAGCTTTCTGAGGAGGCCCTGCCGGTGTTCGAACGGCTGCGCGCGTGGCGGGCGGCGACCGCCAAGGAGCAGGGCGTTCCCGCCTATGTGATCTTCCACGACGCCACCCTGCGGGAGATCGCCACCCGGTCGCCCTCATCGCTGGACGAGCTGAGCAAGGTGAGCGGGGTCGGGGAGAGCAAGCTGGCGAAGTACGGGCAGCAGGTCCTGGACACCCTCGGGGCCTAGCCCGGCCCGCACTCCCGAGGGGGTGCGGGGCGCGGCGCGTACCGGTCGGCCCGTAACCGCGCTTCCGGTGAAGCCGCAGGTCGACAGGGTGGGACGGGATTGATAACAGGAGGCTGTCAGCTTCACTCCCGTCCCACGGGTTCGCGCGTGTTTCGCAAACAAGGCGTCAAAAACCTGGAATGATCGCCGAGTATCCTGTCGGACATCGAGACTGACGGACAGTGACTGATGCCACCCATTGATCAAATCACCACCTTCGCATCGGACCATCCGGTCGGAACGATCGTTCTTTGCGCGGTCGCCCTGGTAGTCCTGGGCCTGGCCTACTTCGCCCTGCGCGCCACATACCGCGTGGGAGAGCGGTTCTTCCAGCGTTTCATCGCGCCGCGTCCGACCGAGGACATCCTCACGATCGTCGCCGCCAGCATCGCGACCGGGGTTTCCGCCCAGGGCATGTGGCGGTTCTCCGGAGACGTGCTCGGATTTGACGGGCCGTTGCGGCTCCTGCTTTTCGCCTTCATCGAAGTCGCCGTCATCACCAGCGCGGTGCGCGCTCGCCGCAACATGCGCGAGAACTACGCCGCGGGCATCGACGGCGTCGCCGTGTGGGCGCTCACCGGCCTGTCGGCCGTCCTGTCCAGCATGGACGCGCGCAGCCTCGCCGAGGCCATGTTCCGGCTCGCCGCGCCGCTGGTTGCCGCATGGCTCTGGGAGCGCGGCATGAGGATCGAGCGGCACCGCATCACCGGCCGCCACCGCATCAACTGGCGGATCACCCCCGAGCGGGCGCTGGTCCGGATCGGCCTTGCCGAGGTGAGCGACCGCACCGCCAGCGACGTGGACGCCCACCGTCGGCTCACCCGGGTCGCGCTCGCCGCCAAGCGGGCGCGCGCCCTGCGCGCCACCGGTGCCTCGGACCGCAAGATGCGCGCCGCGCTCGCCAGGCTGGACCGGGCGATGGACCAGGCGGTGGAGCACACCGGACTCGCCGTCGACACCGAACGCCAGGAGGCGCTGCTGCGGCAGATCGGCGCCCTCTACAACACCTCCACGCTGATCGACCTGAAGCCGCCGGTCCCATGGGAGCCCGAGCCCGAGCCGCCGTCGGCGGCGATGTCGCTCGCCATGTCGCTCGCGGAGGACGAGGCGGAGGAGTTCAAGATGCTCGACGCCCCCGCCGCCCCGCTGGTGGTGAACACGGCCCAGCGCGCGACGCTCCTTCGGGCGGCCCGGGAATACTGGGACAGTCAGATCGAGCGCAAGCACGTCCCCCGGGCGGCGGAGATCGCCAGGGAGGTCGGGGTCCCGCTGCACACCGCGCGGGAGTACCGGGCGCTGTGGAAGCTGGAGCCGCGGGCCTACGCCTTGATCGAGGCCGCCTACCACGAGCACGGGATCATCGACAGCGGGATCTTCCCCGCGGTTGAGGTGCCGGAGCGGATCCTGGCGGTGAACGGCTCGTCCGCGAACCACTGACCCTCACATGACTGAAGGGGTGTCTCCCGGTGCGGGAGACACCCCTTCAGTCGTCGCCGGGGGTCAGTTGAGCCGGCCGACCCCCGCGGCGACCTTGAGCGCGGTGGGCGGCGCCTTCTCGTCCGGCCACCACTCCTGGACGTCCACGACGCCGGGTTCCAGGATCTCAAAGCCGTCGAACATCTGCTCGATCTCGGCCCGGGTCCGGAAGTTCATCGAGGCGGTGGAGTGCTCGGAGATCTCCTCGATCTTGGCCTTGGCGGCGGGGTCGCTGCCGTCGGTGCAGAACTGCGAGATCATGACGTGGCTGCCGGGGGCGAGCCGGTCGCGGAACCTGGCGACCAGCGCGGGCGGGTCGTCCTCGTCGTCGACCAGGTGGAAAAGGCCGACGAAGAGCAGCAGCATCGGCTTCTCGAAGTCGATGTGCCGCCGGACGCTGGGATGCTTGAAGATCTCGTCGGGGTCGCGTACGTCGGCCTGGATGGAGACCACCCCGTCGTCCCCCGCGAGCAGGGCGTTGTTGTGCAGGAGGACGATGGGGTCATTGTCGATGTAGACGACCCGGGCGTCGGGGATGATCGCCCGCGCGGCCTCGTGCACGTTGGGGGAGGTCGGGATCCCGGTGCCGATGTCGAGGAACTGGTCGATTCCCAGGCGGGCGCACATCTCCGTCACGCGGATCAGGAACCTGCGCTGGGCCATGGCGACGACGGGAAGGTCGGGGGCGAGCGCCATCACCTGCTCGGCTCCGTCGCGGTCCACCGCGTAGTTGTCCTTGCCGCCGAGCACATAGTCGTAGGCCCTGGCGTGGCTCATCTGCGTGACGTCGACCCCAAGCGGTACCCGCCGCTGTTCGCCCATGGCCTGCTCCCGTGCTCCGCGAACGATCTCGTGGAGGAGATCGTATCTCCGGGTTGACCCTCTTTAAGCGTGATTGGATTGATAACACGACTGTTAGTCGTAAAAAGCACAGATTGTGATGAGCTGTGCTTCAGGCGGTGTACGGCTCGCGCCCGATCGACGGGCTGCCGGGGCATTTCGGGTGTGCCCGGCCGTATCGGGTCACGGTAGCGTGTCGTCAGCACATCCTTGTGAGCACGTCCGGTCGGGGCCGGTGCGGCGGGCGCTCGCCGGGTGACCTGAGTCCGCTCCGGGGCCGGGGAGAGGCGACGCGGCTCCGGGATTCGCGTGGACCGACGCGGCCCGGGTGACTCCGACACCGATCTCGTCCGTATGGGAAATCCGCCGGTGAATCCGCGGACGCTTCCCGGTGAACAGCGAGATCGGTGATCCAGTGGGGTGGTGGGGTGAATGTAGGCAAGCACCTAATTGTCCGTTTTCTCGGTAATTCAATTTAGATGCTGATTCTTCGGATCGGTGAGGGCAGCGGGCCGTTCCGCTCGGCCCACGGGCGCCGGAGCCGGCCGGAATCGTCTGACACACCCGATGGGACCCCGTCATGCCTGCACCGATTGAGATTGAAGGCCGGTCCGCCCCGGCCGAATCGTTCCTCACCTCGGCGTGGACGGGAGCCCCGGACGGCGGAAGGCCGGCGGCCGAGCCCGACATAGGGACGGAGCCCGGACTTCGCCCGCCGCCCGAGGCCCGTCAGGGGACCAGGTGACCCCATCGTCGGTGATCCGGGTCGTCCGGGAGAGGCTCTCCCCGCTCGTCCACACGATCGACTGGGCGCCGCTCGCCGTCGCCGCGATCACCAGCGTCCTGGTGGCCGGGGTGACGTTCGCCGACACCGGCCCGCACCCGCAGGACGCGACCGGGCTGCTCCGCATGTCGGCGGTCCTCCTCGGCGCGGGGGCGGGGTTCGCCCTCGTCGGCTCCGGCCCGGCCCGGGCCCGGATCCGCCGCTCGCTCCGGATCCTGCTCGTAGCCGTAGGCACCGTCGGCGCGTGGACCGCGTCCCTGTTCATCATCTGGCTCCGCCTCGCCCGCGGCACCGAGCTCGGCGTGGTCCGGCTCGCCGTCGAGGCGGTCGCCTACAACGTGGCCGGTCTCGCCTTCACCCTCGCCGAGCTGCCGGGCCGGTTCGGCCGCCGCGCCGGATGGCGGATCTCCGTGGCCGTCCTCGCCGTCGCCTCGGCGACGGCGCTCATCGCCGGTGTCCTGGCCTCGGGGCCGGTGCCCGGGGACGCCGACGTGGGACGGCTTGTCCACGCCGAGCCGGACCCGCTTGCCGAATCGGCGCCGGGTGTCCAGGCGGATCCCGGCGGGGCCGCGCAGCGGGACGTCACGGCCGGCGCCGGCTGGACGGAGATGTACGCGGACTGGCTGCTCTTCTTCCCCGTTCCGCTGTTCGTGCTCGCCTTCGCCGGGAGAAACCGATGACGGTCAGCGCCGCCGCGTCCGCCCGGTGTCGGCGGGGATCCGCACCGAGATCTCGCCCCCAAGCCGGAAGCCCTCGACCATTCCCAGGTCGTCGCCGCTCCAGAACCGCCCGGGGTCGTACCAGTTCGGCCGGCGGCCGGTGGGGAGCAGCCCCATCGCCTCGTAGGTGACGGCCACCACCTCGGCGCAGTACGCGGTCTCCAGGGCGGACTCCCCCCACTGCCCGTCCTCGCCGGCCCGCCGGCGGCCGGGCAGGCGGATCCGGGGGATCCGGCCGCGGAGCCAGCGTCCGGCGAGCCGGGCGGTCGACGGGAAGGGGGTGCCGTCCAGGCGGGCCACGGTCCGCAGCACGGCGTCCTCCATCTCCCGGGTGATCGCCGGGTCGAGCTGGCGGAGCCAGGCCCGCTGACCGTACCGGTTCGCCCAGACGGAGACGGCGTCCCGCGCGTCGTGCAGCTGGACGCCCCGCTGGTGGGTCCCGGACCACAGGTCGGGCAGCGACTTGCCGAGTTCGGCGTGCCACATCAGCGGCGGCATGTCGTCGACGACCACGGACATCCCCACGTGGTTGACCGGGCTGTTGGTGGTCATCTGGATGGCGCGGTCCGGCCCGGAACGCCCGCGGAACACCCAGACGTCGCCGGTCCTGGTCAGCTCCAGGGCCTCGTCGAGGGTGATGCTCGCGTCACTCACGCAACTAGCCTATGGGTATGCGAATGCGGTGGTGGAAGATAATCGGCCTGGCCGGCTTCGCGGGGGTCGCGGCCACGGGGGTGGTGCTCGCCCGAGCCGAGCGCAGGCGCCGCGCGTACACCCCGGAGGAGATCCGGGCCCGGCTGCACGAGCGTTTGGCCGAGGTCACGGCGTCCGAGCGGCCCGAGGCGCCGCCCCCGGACCCGGATCCCCCGCGACCTGACCGTGGGACGCCGTCCGCGTAGGCGGAACCGGTTGCCGTCTCGGTGAGGCGTCCGACGGTGGGACGGGCGACCCGGGATCGGTCCCCGGGACGGCGATCCGGACGTCCGCTACCAGCCGAGGCGGCCGATCTCGGTGGTGGCCTCGTTGACGTCCTTGACGGTGTCGACGCCCCGCCAGTAGCCCTCGATCTTGTGGGCGGCGAGCTTTTTGTCCACGGCGAGCTGCGGGAACACGGTGTCCTCGTGGTCGCCCTTGACCGGCAGGAGCGGTGTCACGCCGGGGTCGAAGACGTAGATGCCGCCGTTGATCCAGTACGGCAGCCGCGGCGACTGGACGAAGCCGACGATGCGGTCTTCGTCGTCAAGGGTGGCGATGCCCCAGGTCGTACGGTACTGGGCGAGTGCGATCGTGGCCATCGCGCCCGCCGAGACATGCCGGTCGACCATCTCGCCCAGGGGGAAACGGGTGAGGACGTCGCCGTTGAGCGCCAGCCAGAGCTCGTCCCGGTAGGGCAGGTGTCCCGCGGCGAACCGGAGCGCCCCGCCCCGGCCGAGCGGCTCGGACTCCACCGCCACTTCGATCTTCAGAGGGTAGGGGTGGTCGTGCAGGTGCTCCTGCAGGACGTCGGCCCGGTAACCGCAGGAGACCACGACGTGCTCGGCTCCTTGGACGGACAGCCACTCGAGCTGCCAGTCCAGAATGGCCTTGCCGGCCACGGGCACCATCGCCTTGGGCCGGTCGTCGGTGTAGGGCCGCAGGCGCGTCGCCTGACCTCCGGCCAGGATGACGGCCTGGCGTACCGATGGGTTCGTGCTGCTAATCGCCATTGTTGAACCCTAGCGCCTGGACTTCCCGATCGGCCTTCCGTCAGGGCCGTACCGGGATCAGGGCGTGGGCTTGGCGTTGACCGAGATCCAGTCCAGCATCGGGGTGAGGGCCCGCCAGATCTCACGCACCCGGGCGAGCGGTTCGCCGGTGTGCATCCAGGCCGCGGGGGCGAAGCGCAGCCCGGCGTCGATCTTTTTGTGCCGGATCAGGTCGATGCGCGAGTGGTCCTTCGGATAGCCGCGCGGGGCGGTTTTGAGCCGCTCGCCGCCGATCTGGAACCCGCCGTCGCGCAGCACGGCGACGATCGCGGCCAGCCCGGGACCGGTGACGTCGTCCTCGACGGCCGCGCGGAAGCGGGTCACCTGCTCGGTCGCCCAGGGGTAGAAGCGTCCGGAGACGTAGAGGCCGCCGGCGTCGACCTGAACCCAGTAGCCGAGGCACGGCTCGGTGTCGGTGTAGGCGCCTTGATAGATCTTGTAGGGGGACTTGTCGTTGGAGAAACGCGAGTCACGCTGGGGCCGGAGCACCTGCACCTCGCCGAATTCACCGGACAGCTCCTCGGCCAGCGCGGCCATCGGGGCGTGGACCGCGCGGTCGTACACCGCCTTCTCGCGCTTCATGAACTCTTTGGTGTTGTCGGCGGCGAGCCTGTCGTAGAACGCGAAGGTCTCCGCGGAGAAGCCCGTGAAAGCCATGGAAGTCACCTTGTCACGATGGGGGACACGCCGTCAGCCGATTCCGGGCACGTCAGGCGAGCCGGAGCCGGCCTCTCGGGGAGAAGAGGCGGGTACGGCTGACGCCGTACGCCCAGGGACCGCGCTGGCGGCCGGCGGGCTGCTTGGGGGCGAGCCCGCCCACCAGTCCGAAGGTGAGGATCGTGGCGGCGAAGACGGTAAGCAGCCGCCACAGCAGCGTGGTCACGAGGGTGTTCACGGGAGTCCTCCGCGTGGCTGGGATGGGGTTGACGGGATCGGGGGGTCACCGGGCTCCGGCGACCGCCACCAGGTGGGTGCGCGCCCGGTTGCGCAGCAGCGAGGTGTGGATGCGCTCGGTCCGGTCGGTCGGCTCGATGCCGAGGTCGTTGCGGAGGCGGATGCGGCACAGCTCGTACCAGTCCCGGACGCGGCCCAGCTCGCCGAGCTCGCCGTGCATCATCATCAGGGTCTGATAGGTGTCCTCATGGTAGGGGTCCAGGTCGAGGATGCGCCGGCACCAGTGCATCGCCTCGGGCCAGTCCTCCCGCTCCAGGGCGTCGGCCCGCAGCGTGGTCAGGGCGCGCTGCCCGATGCCGCGGATCCACTGGCGCTGTTCGTTGATCCAGTCACCGGTCTCGCCGGCCAGGAAGTCCCCGGTGTACAGCTCGGCGGCGCGGCGGAACCACTCCAGCGCCTGGAGGTGGTCCTTGGCGACCCAGGCGAGGCGGCCGCGCTGGAACGCGCGCTCGAACTCGTCGACGTCCACCCACACGCCTTCGGCGCGGAGCAGGTAGCCGTGGTCCTGGTGGACCAGGGTGAAGTCCTCGTCCGCGCCGTAGGAGGCGAGGATCCGCCGTACGGCGTGCACCGCGACCTTCAGTGAGCTGGAGCCGCGATCGCAGGAGTCGGGCCAGAGCACCTCCTGGAGCCGGTCGCGGTGCACAAGCCTGCCCCGGTTGATGAGGAGGTACTGGAACAGGGCACGGGCCTTGCCCGCCCGCCAGTGGGCGACCTGCTGATCGTTGATCACTAGACGGAACTGCCCCATGCAACGGGCCACCACTGTGGGAATGGTTGCGGTGAGCATTTCGTGTCGTCCTTTCGCCGAATCTCCCCCGGTCCGGCTTGGCCGGCTCGCCTGGCCGCGCGGGTGGGTTCACTGTGAACGGTACGAATTGCCCGAAGCCACGATCAAGGTATTTGCCCCCAAGGTGTAATGGGGACTACGACGTTAGTCGTAGTCCGATACGCGCCTTGCGGGATATACGAGGGTTCATTCCTAGATAAACGATTAATGCGCAGACGTAGCCTCCACCGTATTGGGGCGGGAAATGACGCATCAATCGTTCAAGATCAGCGCATCGGCGTCCACGGTCGTCACACCCAACTGGCGGACACTGCGCCTCGCCTGGGTCGAGGCCCGGCCCGTGGTTCAGGTGATCTTCCAGCTCCGCCTCGTCGTCGGCGCCCTCCTCGCCGCCGGCGGGCTCAGCGGCGTCACCTGGGGAACCATGATGACCGGAGCGAGCGCCTGGCTCTTCCTCACCTGGTCGGTGTACCTCGTCAACGGGGCGGCCGACATCGTCGAGGACCGCTCGAACGGGTCCAACCGGCCCATCGCCCGCGACGACCTCTCCTCGGTCACCGCCGGCCGGCTCGCGATGCTCCTCGGCACCTTGGGGCTGCTCTTCGCCGCCGGGGTCTCCGAGCGGTTCTTCGTCCTCGCCCTGCTGCTCCTCGTCCTCGGCTGGGTCTACTCCACCGGACCGGCGCCGTTGAAGAACACCGTGGCCGGCGTCCAGGTGGCGGTCGTCGGGGCCGGAATCGTGACCTACCTCGCGGGCATGAACGCAGCGGGGATCCCGGTGAACTCGGCGATGCTGGTCTTCGCGGTCGCGATGTCGGCCTGGATGGGCATCGGCGGCCTGGCGAAGGACCTCTCCGACATCGAGGGCGACCGCGACGCGGGACGCCGTACCCTCCCGCTGATCTGGGGGGACCGCGGAGCGAAGATCGTCGTCGGCCTCGGCGCCGGCGCGGTGGGAGTCGCCTTCGTGACCGGCGCGCTCATCTGCGCCCCCGGGCTGCTGGGCGCGGCGTGCCTGGTCCTCGCCGGAGGCCTCGGCCTGGCGGTGTCCGCCCTGGGCCGCTGGAGCGTCGGCAACCGCTCACGCCGGCGTCTGCCGTACCGCGTCTTCATGATCACGCAGTACTCGACCCACCTTCTCGTCCTCACCGACCTCGTTGCCTGGTAGGCCGCGCGACGGCATGCAGCGGGCATCGGCACGGGAGATCGGCGATATGACATCGGAAAGAGCCCGGAATCGGGTGGAACACCCGGAACCTCGGCCCGGCACCGTGACGAAACCCTTCTTTATCGAATCGGAGTTGAGATCTATCGTGACGCGTGAAGATGTGCCCCCGATCATCGGTGAGTTGAGAATAGTTGAGGAAATCGGTTCGATGGGAAATCGAAAAGAATGTTTCAAATGCTTTGGCGGTGGTTTGCTGAAAAGAATTATTGCCACCTGGATGTTTCTTTCTCGGCCGGCGGCCTGCGTGACGACGGTCCGGCTTTGTGAAGCGGCCTGGCCGGGAGCTCCCCAGGTGTCGCGCATGTGGGCCGGGTTTGTTGACAAAAGCCGAGGGGCATCGCGTTTCCGTGAGCCGGAAACCGGCGGAATCAGAGGTGATTCCGCCGGTTGTCGGACGGGGTCTCAGCACGCCGGTCGGACGGGGACGGGTTCGGCGACCTCGGTCTCCTCGCCGAGCGCCTCGATGAGCTCGGCGGTCTCGACCGCGGTCGTCCCGTGCACCGGGTGAGCGGAGATGACCCGGGCGAGATCGGCGACGACCGGGTTGTCGAAGACGTGGCGCAGCGGCACCTCGACGTCGAGCAGCTCGCGCAGGTTGTAGGCGAGCCGCGTGCCGCTGAGGGAGTCTCCGCCGAGCCGCAGGAAGTTGCCGTTCCGGTCCACCTGCTCCCCGCCGAGGACATCGCTCATCAGCCGGCAGATCAGGCGTTCCAGCGCGTTCCTCGGCTCACCGGAGCGGTCCGGCTCCACGGCCGCGCGGACCGCCGGCGCGGGGCCGCCCGCCCGTTCGGTGAGCGAGAGCCGGTCGATCTTGCCGTTGCGGGTCAGCGGGAGCGCGTCGAGGACGTCCAGCGACGAGGGCACCATGTAGGAGGGGAGCACGGCGCGCAGCGCGGACCGTACCTCACGGGTGTCCACCCCGCGTCCGACCAGGTAGGCGTGGAGCCGGCGCACCCCGAAACCGTTCTTGGGGGCGACCACCACGGCCGCCTCGACCGACGGGTGCTCACGCAGCGCGGCCTCGATCTCGCCGAGCTCGATCCGGTAGCCCTGGATCTTCACCTGGTGATCCTCACGGCCGAGGATCTCGATGTTGCCGTCGGGGAGGTACCGCCCGATGTCCCCGGTGAGGTAGGCGCGCTCCCCGGTCTCCGGGAGCGTGACGAACTGCGCGGCGGTACGGACCTCGTCGGCGAAGTACCCGTGGGCGAGTCCGACGGGGCTCGCGACCGCCATCTGCCCCGGCACCCAGACGGGCCGCTGCCGCAGATCGCCGTCGACGATGTAGTAGCGCTGGTTGGTGATGGGCTTGCCGTACGGGATGCTCGTCCAGGCGGGGTCGACCTCGCCGATCTCGTAGAAGACCGACCAGCAGATCGTCTCGGTCGGCCCGCCTGAGCCGATCAGGTTGACGTTCCCGGCCTGGGCGCGGAGCCGCCGGGGCAGGGTCAGGGGGATCCAGTCGCCGGAGAGCACGGCCAGGCGCAGCGACTCGAGCGGGCGATCGTCCCGGATCTCGGCCTGCCCGACGATCATCTCCATGATCGCCGGTACGGAGTTCCACAGGGTCACCGACTCCGTCCGCACCCGATCGGTCCACCGGTCCGGCTGGGCGCGCTCGAACGGATCGGGCAGGACCACCGTGCCACCCGCCGCCGGCACCCCGAACACGTCGTAGATCGAGGCGTCGAAGTGCAGCCCCGAGATCCCGAAGGCCCGGTCCTCCGGTCCCACCCCGAAACGGGCGTTGACGTCGGTGATGAGGTTGACCACTCCGCGGTGGTCCACCATCACGCCCTTGGGCTCCCCGGTCGAGCCCGAGGTGAAGATGGCGTAGGCCAGGTCGCCGGGGCTCTGCGCCGAGGGCGGCGGGCTCGCGTCCCCGGTCTCGAACTCCTGGTCGACCCGGTGGCGTGTCACCTGAGCGGGCCAGGTAAGCCGCTCGTCCAGCCACGACTGCGTGAGAATGTGGCGGACCCGGCCTCGCTCCACCAGACGGGCCAGCCGCTCCGCCGGCACCCCCGCGTCGATCGGCAGGTAGGCGGCACCCGAGGTCAGCACGCCGTAGACGGCGGCGTACTGCTCCCAGCCCTTCTCCATGACGATCGCGACCAGCTCGCCCGGTACGGCGCCCGCCTCGCGCAGCCGCCTGCCGATGCGGTTGGCGTACCGCGCCAGCTCGCCGTAGGAGAGCCGGCGCCGGCCGTCGACGACCGCCTCGGCGTCCGGCCGCGCCTCCGCCTGGGCGGCGACGATCTCGTGCAGGAGGACGGAGGGGATCGGCCCGGCGGTGTCGTTCACCTGGGCGATGAGCGCGCGATCGGCCTCCGGCAGCGGGTCGGGACGGCGCTGCGCCCAGGTCGCGGAATCCGTGAGCCGGTGGAGCAGCGCCTGAAAGGACTCGACGGCTCCGTCGATCAGCCCGGGCGGAAACGCCTCGGCGTCGAAGTCCCACCACAGTTCCAGCCCGCCCGCGTCCTCGGTGTAACCCACGCTCAGCGGCGCGTCGGCGTCCGCCTGGGCGAGGGCGCCGAACACCACGGGCAGGCCGGCCGCGTCGGGGCCGGGCACGGCGCGGGCGATCGATCGCCGGACCTCCAGGACCTCCGCGGCGAACGTCGCGGCGTGCCCCAGGGCCGTCACGGCCTTGACCGGCGTACGGAAGGCCCGGTAGGCGAGGGTGAACTCGGGGCTCTTGCACCGTGAACGGATCACCTCGGCGAACGCGGCGACAAGCAGGGTGTCCGGATCCGCTCCGATGTCACGGACATGGCCGGTCAGCGCCCGCCAGTCGCCCGGATCGAGCCGGTGGATGCGCCGGCTGTTCCGCCGGACCGCGCGCGAAACGGCGGCGATCGGCAGATCCGGGGGAGACGGGGAACGCACGTCGTCCGGCCCGTTCAGAACGGTCATAGGTTTCTCCCATCATTGCGTCGGCATCGCGAAACTAGATGGGTTTGGTTACGCCTCGGGAGACATCGGCAATGACGTCGAATCCCACGTAACCGGGCGATAACCCTGGGTTTTTAGCCTCACGTGAGGCTCCCCCGATGAGGGCTGTCGGGAGGTGATGAACGTTCGACGGTGCGACTGTTCCCAGGCTAATCCCCAGACTTGCCCGAGGGCCACCGATCCAAGCCCTTCCCCTGGAAAAGGAAAGAGGACGTTGAAATGGCACTCAACAAACACGCCGACTTCAATCGGCTCTGGGCTGGTCAGACAGCCAGCAATTTCGGCGACAAGATTTCATTGCTGGCACTGCCCACCATCGCCATTGTTGTTCTCGGCGGGGGCGCGTTCGAAGCCGGTGTGCTCGGCGCGCTGCGCTTCCTCCCGTTCTTCGTGCTCGCGCCGATCGCCGGTCTGGTAGCGGACCGGTTCTCCCGGCGAGCGATCATGATCGTCGCCGACGTCGGCCGCATGATCGCTCTCGGATCGATTCCGGTGGCCTTCGCGTTCGACACGGTCAGCATGGCCCACCTCTACATCGTCGCGGCCACGGCCGGCATCCTCACCACGTTCTTCGAGGTTTCCTACCAGTCCTACCTGCCGCAGCTGGTCGGCAACGAGAACCTGGTCGAAGGCAACACCAAGCTGCAGATCAGCCGGAGCCTCGCCGAGGTCGTCGGCGCTGCGGCCGGTGGTGCCCTGATGCAGTTCGTCGGAATCGCGCGCGCGGTCGCGATCGACGCCTTCACCTTCCTCATCTCGATCGTCGCCCTGCTGTTCATCCGGGACCGCGACGTCCGCCGGCGCACCAGGGACCGTCAGCAGTCGGCCGCCTTCGAGATGAAGGAGGGCATGCGCACGCTCTTCGGCACCCCGACGCTGCGCAGCCTGTTCGTGTCCAGCAGCGTGGTCAACCTCGGTGCCGCGATGGGTGACGCCCTCCTGATCGTCTACGCGTACAAGCAGCTCGGCCTGAGCCCCGGTCAGGTCGGTGCCGCCGCGGCGGTGGGCGGCGTGTTCGTGATCGTCGGCGCGGTGTTCTCCGGCAAGGTCGCCGAGTTCTTCACCCTCGGCCGCACGCTCGTCATCACCGCGGTCGTCCTGGGCGCGGGCTACGCGCTGCTGCCGTCGGCCGGGGCCGTGGGCGCCTTCGTCGGGTTGATCGTGATCCAGGCGATCATCGGCTTCGTCAGCCCGATGTACGACATCCACGTGCTCAGCCTGGTGCAGGGCGTCACGCCGAACGAGCAGATGGGCCGGGTCAGCGGCACCGCGCTCGCGGTGGTCTACGGCGCGCTCTCCCTCGGCTACGCGATCGGCGGCGGCGTGGGCGAGACCCTCGGGCTCACGGCCGGTCTGCTGCTCGCGGGCGGCATCACCGTGATCGGCGGACTCACCCTGCTGGCCGGTCCGGTCCGCTCCATCCGGGACATGCCGAGCACCGGTGACGGCGGTGAGGGAAACCCTTCCACGCCTGAGTCGTCACGCGACGCCATGGCGACGCCGGTCTGACCTCCCACCTCGGATCGGCTGAGCCGGCTCCGTGGCCCCGTCCCCCACCGGGGGCGGGGCCACATCGTTTTCGCGGTCTCGGACGGGCCCGGTACGGCGCGCGCGCACCGGACTCTGCGGCCGGCGCCCGGGCCGGTCGGCCCGGCACGGGCGGATGCACGGGCCCACACTGGGATAATGCTGCAAAGATGCTGAAAGAGGCGAGATGGTGTTCAATATAGGTTTGTGTTGATTGTCGGGGTTAGGGGTGGACTTGACAGGCTTTAATGTCAGGCCAGAAGTCTGATGATCCCCATGTTTCACTGTGAGTTCCGCATTTTTCCGTAGGTAACCCACAGACATGGACAAACAGGGTCAGATGTCTTGCTCTACCCAGGGGAGCTCCATAACATCTGCGTTAGTCCGATGCCATGTGTAGATGGAACATCATATTCCCCGCTCAAAAGAAGATCTGTCCCCGAGCTTTCGAGGTGTGGGATGGCGAAGGCCGACAAGGATCATCAGTACGTCAAGGGGACAATACGCTACGATCCTGATCTTATTTGCCAGGCGGTCCTCATTGAGTACGAGCGGCACCTGGCCGCGACCGGGAGTCCGGTCCTGACCGACGCCGGCATTCAGGAGCAGCTCAAGATTCAGGCGTCCCTGGTCACCAAGGACGTCCTGGCGCGCTGGTGGAACCTGGATCTGGACGACCGGACCTCACTGCCGCTCAGCATGGAGATCGGGGCGAAGCGGGCGCAGGCGGGTGTCCACCCCACCCAGTCCCTGCACGCGGCGGCCCTCATGTTCGAGGCCGCGTTTCCCGTCCTCGCGCAGCGGCTCGTCGCCGAGGACGACCATCCCGTCGAAGGGGTCCTCACGATCGGCCTGGAGCTGCACCGTTCCATCATGGTGCGGCTCGCGGTGGGGTCGGTCCCCTACGTCAACTTCCTGCTGGGCAAGCTGCTCTCCGCCTACCAGGACGAACGCCACCGGATCGCCAGGGACCTGCACGACCGGATCGCGCACGGGATGGGGGTGGCGCTCCAGCAGCTCGACCTGTACGAGGTGTACCGGGACGACGACCCCGAACGCGCGGCGAACAACCTCGCCACCGCCCGCCAGGCGATCAGAGAGGGGCTCCAGGGGACCAGACAGCTCTCGGCGGACCTGTGGGAAAAGGTCGGCGACGACAGCTTGGAGGTCGCGCTGCGGAAATACCTGCGGACCACGGTACCCCGGTCCACGCGCGTTTCCGTCGACGTTCAGGGGCCGCCAATCTCCCTTCCCTGGGAGGTAACGGAAGAACTTTACATTTTGCTCCGCGAAGCCGTTCGAAATGCCATGCTGCACTCGGGTACCACCGAACTCGCCGTAGCGCTGGAAACAGCCGACGGGGTGCTGCGCGCCTCCGTCAGCGACCACGGCTGCGGATTCGACGTCGTGGCCACCCAAGCCCGGAAGAAGGGCGGCGGATTGACGTCCATGCGGGAACGCGCGGCGCTGCTCGGCGGAACGGTCGCCGTGCTCAGCAACGCGGGGGAGGGGACCACGGTGGAGGTACGGATTCCCATGTCCGACGACCCCATACTCACGACGTGGCAGCGTCGTGAGGTGGAGCGGGGCAGGGCGAGCGGCGAGGCCGGCGGGACGTCGTCCAAGCGGTCGGGGCCGTGACGCCGTGAGCGCTCCCGACGAGCCATCCATCCGGGTCGTCCTCGCCGACGATCACACACTCTTTCGCGACGGCCTCGCCCAGCTGATCCAGACCGATCCGGCCTTCCAGATCGTCGGACAGGCCGCGGACGGCGACCGGACCGTCCAGATCGTGACCGCGCTCCGTCCCGACATCCTCGTCCTGGATGTGGAGATGCCCGGGCCCGGGGCCCGGGCCGTCGTCACCGGGTTGCGCAGAACCTGTCCCGAAGTCTCGGTCATCGTGCTGACCATGCACCAGAACTCCAGGATCGTCCAGGAGCTGCTCGACTGCGGCGCGGCCGCCTACCTCGTCAAGAACATCGCCAGGGACCAGCTCATCGCCGCCCTGCACGCCGTGTACCAGAGTCCGCGCAACGTCCTGCTCTCGGTGTCCCGGGAGACCCTCGGCGGAGGGGGGGACCCCCGGGAAGGGACGCCGCGGCGGCTGTCGACCCGGGAGATGGAGGTGCTCCGGTTGACCGCCGAGGCGTTCTCCAACTCGCAGATCGCCACCAGACTCGGCATCAGCGAGGCCACGGTGAAACGGCATCTCACGAACATCTACGCCAAACTCGGCGCGGTCTCCCGCGTCGACTCGGTGCGCAAGGCGATGGCCGCCAAGCTCATTCACCCCATGATTGACGGCGGGGGTGGGGGTCGGCCGCGCGACTGAGTTCCCGGCTCCCGGGTGATCGTTGCGTTGTGCGCCCGTCCCGAGGCGTGCGGAACACGCCGGTCATCGGGATTTCAGCACTGCTGCCCGAGCAGGGTGCCCTGGAGGACTCTCGCCTCGCGGCACTGGTACACGCCGGCGTCGGGACCGGAGGAAATGACGACCCTGCTCGCGCCTGATCCCGAACCGGTGCAGCCGGTTCCCCAAATGACGTAGGGGACGAGCGTGGAGACACGATGCCGGGTTCCGTCCTCGCAGACGAAGTTCCCGTAGGCCTGGGCTTGCGCAGCGGGGGACACCGACAGCGAACCCGCGAGAATCGCCACGGCGACGCCGAGATGCCTGATGCGGAAGGCCATGGTTTCCCTCTCGTGGCGGGGATGAGATCTGCCGTATACCCCAGGGCGGACGAGACCCACCTGTCCGGCGTGGCCGATTCCGGACATCGGAGGAGACCGCCACGTGATCAACGGCCTCCCGCGGAGACTTCTCCCCGGTCGAGAGGCCGTGCGGGTCTGCGGAACCCGGTGGTGGATCAGGTTGTGCCGCCGACCGTCACCTGGACGTCGCTCTCGCCGAGCTGGATCGACTTGACCTCGCAGAACGACTCCAGGCCCCAGGACCCGAGCTCGCGGCCGTTGCCGGACTGCTTGTAGCCGCCGAACGGCGCCAGAAGGTTGAAAGGCGCCCCGTTGACGTCGACGCGGCCGGTGCGAATCCGGCGGGCGACGGCGAGCGCGCGCTCCTCCGACGCGGACCAGACCGCACCGTGCAGCCCGTACTCGCTGTCGTTGGCGATCCGCACCGCGTCGGCCTCGTCCTGGTAGGGGATTAGCACGACGACCGGCCCGAAGATCTCCTCCCTGGCGATCCGCATGTCGTTGTGGACACCGGCGAAGACGGTGGGACGGACGAAGAAGCCCCGGTCCAGGCCGGGAGGCGGAGCGGCCCCTCCGGTGACGAGCCGTGCGCCCTCCTGCTCGCCGAGGAGGATGTAGTCGCGAATCCGCCCGCGGGCCACGGCGGAGACGACCGGCCCGAGGTCGACGCCGGCGTCGAACGGGTCGCCGACGCGCAGGGAGTCCGCGGTGGCGGCGGCGATCTCGACCGCCTCGGCGTAGCGGGAGCGCTGAACCAGGATCCGGCTCCACGCGAGGCACGCCTGGCCGGAGTTGAAGCAGGCCTGGCGGACGCCGGCGCCGACCGCCCGGTCCAGCGGGGCGTCGTCGAGGACGATGTTGGCGTTCTTGCCGCCGAGTTCCAGGTGGACCCGTTTGACGCTGTCCGCGGCGAGCGCGGAGACGTGGCGTCCCGCCCGGGCCGACCCGGTCAGCGAGACCATCGCCACGTCGGGGTGACTCGCGATCGCCGAGCCGACGACGGGACCCGAGCCGCTGACCAGGTTGACCACACCGGGCGGTAGGTCGCACTCGGTGAGGAGGTCGGCGAGCCGGAACGTGTTGAGCGGCGTGACCTCACTCGGCTTGAGCACGACCGTGCACCCCGCCGCGAGCGCGGGCACGAGCTTCTGCACGACCAGCAGCAGGGGGACGTTCCACGGGGTGATGCAGCCGACGACCCCGATGGGCTCGCGGATCACGAGGGAGCCGCCGATCCGCTGCTCGAACGGGTGGTTCGGCACCAGTTCCAGGTAGGAACGCAGCACGCCGAGCGCGAACTCCACCTGGACGCCGCGGGACAGCTGCCGGGGCATGCCGACCTCCTGAGTGATCAGGTCGGCGAACCCGTCGGCGTCGCGTTCAAGCAGCTCAAGGAGCTTGCGCAGCGGGCGCAGCCGTGCCTGCAGCGGCTGCGCCGACCAGCCGGGGAAGGCCGCGGCGGCGGCGTGCACGGCCCGTCCGGCGTCCATGGCCGAGCCGGCGGGGACACTGCCGATGACCTCCTCGGTGGTGGGGTCGACGACGGTGAACCGCTCATCGACGCTCGGCCGCGTCCAGGCACCCCCGATCCACATCGAGTCACGATGATCGGGCAACACCGTTCTCGTGATGGGCATGGTCGCGGTCATGGTGCCCTCCTGGTCGCTTTCCGTTCGCGGGGACCACAGTCTCGTCACCCGGTCGGCGTCGGACCCGCACGGTAACGGGACGGGGTTACGCCCGGGTTTTCGATGATCGTCAGAAAATTCGCGCTTTGGGGTTGCGCAATCCATGGCGATCACTACCTTTGATGCTCAAGGCCGCCGTACTTCGCGTAACCACTGTCTAACTGGAACCTTTTACGGTCACCACTGTGACCGACGACCACCGCGCCTCCCGACCGGCGCAAGGTTCTGATGGAAACGGAGTGCGTAGTGGACAATCGCATTAAGCACGTGGTCATCCTCGGCGGTGGTACCGCGGGCTGGATGACGGCCAGTTACCTCGGCAAGGCTCTGCAAGGCACGGTGCGGATCACGGTTTTGGAGGCGCCGACCATCGCCAAGATCGGCGTTGGCGAGGCGACCGTGCCCAATCTCCAGAAGGCGTTCTTCGACTACCTCGGCATTCCCGAGGACGAGTGGATGACCCAGTGCAACGCCAGCTTCAAGATGGCGGTCAAGTTCATCAACTGGCGGACCCCCGGTCCGGCCGTGTCGACCACCCGCACCCTCGACGACGGCGGAAACGACCATTTCTTCCACCCGTTCGGAATCCTGCCCGACCAGGACCAGATTCCGCTGTCGCACTACTGGTACAACAACGTGCACAACGGCCGGACCACCGAGCCGTTCGACTACGCGTGCTTCCGTGAGCCACCGCTGATGGACGCCAACCTCGCGCCCCGTTTCGCGGACGGCACCCACGCCACCCGATACGCCTGGCACTTCGACGCCCACCTGGTGGCCGATTTCCTTCGGCGCTTCGCGACGGAGAAGCAGAACGTTCGTCACGTTCAGGATGAGATGACCGAGGCGGTCCTCGACTCGCGGGGTCATGTCACCGCGTTGAAGACCAAGGGCGGTCTGACCCTTGAGGGCGACCTTTTCGTGGACTGCTCCGGATTCCGCGGTCTTCTCATCAACAAGACCATGGACGAGCCGTTCATCGACATGAGCGACCATCTGATGAACGACAGCGCCGTGGCCACCGCCGTCCCGCACGACGACGAGGCGAACGGGGTGGAGCCCTACACCTCGGCGATCGCCATGCCGTCGGGCTGGACCTGGAAGATCCCGATGCTGGGCCGGTTTGGCACGGGCTACGTCTACTCCAGCCAGTTTGCGAGCAAGGACGAGGCGACCCGGGACTTCTGCGGGCTGTGGGGCCTCGACCCGGAGAACACCCGGCTCAACCACATTCGTTTCCGGGTCGGCCGCAACCGCCGGGCCTGGGTGAACAACGTCGTGAGCATCGGCCTCGCCTCGTGCTTCCTGGAGCCACTGGAGTCGAGCGGGATCTACTTCATCTACGCGGCGATCTACCAGCTCGCCAAGCACTTCCCGGACAAGCGCTTCGACCCGGTCCTGGTCGACAGGTTCAACCGGGAGATCGAGCTGATGTTCGACGACACGCGGGACTTCATTCAGGCGCACTTCTACTTCTCCCCCCGCCAGGACACCCCGTTCTGGAAGGCGAACAAGGAGCTGTACCTGCCGGAGGCCATCCGGGAGAAGATGGAGACCTACAAGGCCGGCTTGGCGGTCAACCAGCCTGTGACGGACGAGAGTAACTACTACGGCAATTTCGAAGCCGAGTTCCGTAACTTCTGGACAAACGGGAGCTACTACTGCATCTTCGCCGGCCTCGGCTGTCTCCCCGACCACCCGCTGCCCGCGCTCACCTATAAGGACGACTCGATCCGGGCGGCCGAGTCGCTGTTCGCCAAGGTCAAGGAGGAGCAGCGCGAGCTGATGCGCGTCCTGCCCACCAACTACGAGTACCTGCGCAGCCTCCACGGGAGGTGACGGGCGGCACCCCGTCACCCATCCGATGTCCCGCTCCGCCATCCAGGGCGACGGAGCGGGACATCGTGCGTTGCGCCACGACGCCGCTTGGTCCCGGAGCCATCCGATTCAGGTCCGTACGGTCGGTCGGCACACCATGCCCGTGGGGTCCATCCGGCCCTGGGGGTACCCGCTGGGCTGTGACAGGACCGGCCGCACCTGTTGAGCTGAGAGCCCGCAGGGTGCGCTCCGCGCCGCAGCCCGGTCGGCACGGTCTCAACCGTCCGGTCCAGCCGTTGGCGGTGAGCACCGTGGCCTGCACCGCGGCGATCTCGCAGGGCCGGCCGGTGACGTCGTTCCAGCCGAAGCGGAGGGTGAACTCGCCGTCGACGGCCGCCTGGTTGTCCCGCCACATGTCTCGCAGGACGCCGTCCCCGGTGTGACCTCGCTGCCCGTCGAGCTCGATTCTGGTCCGATAGGCACGGACCAGGTTGTCGACGACGATGCCCCGACCGTCGGCCTTCCGCCGGACCTGCCGCTGCGCCCTGGGCAGCCCATGCGGGCGCTCCACATCGCGGACATAGCGGAGCTCCAGTATGGACTGGGCGCCGTCGGCGATTTCGCCGCACGTCTCGAGGATCTCGGCTCGCCATCTCATCTTCGGGCGCTTCCGGATCATGCCGACGATCCGGGCGTGGGTGGTGATTCCTCGACGTACGGCCTCCGCTATCAGGGCGGTGGCCTGATCCAGTCCTGTCGCGCTCTGGGTCAGATCGAACACCGTCTCCTCCACACGGGTGCACGGTGGCCGCTTGCTCGGATGCGTGGACGATGTGAGGTAGGACGAATGGTGAATCTTGATCCAGGGTTCGGGGGAGCGCACGGTGCGTCCGCTGGGCACGGTGATGTGCACGGTGCGGTTGTCCGGGCGGGGCTCGGAGAGCGACCAGATCTCGCCGGCCGACTCGTGACTGAGGACCGCGCCGCGGCCACATAGGAGCACCGCGCCCCACATCCGGGCCGAACGGTTCAAAGGCCCCGTGAAGGTCGAGTAGACCGCGCGACGCTTACCGGCTTTCCCCATGTCGGAGCAGAGACGCCGCCACCTGCCCGTCCGGAGGCGATGCCAGAGCTGTTTGCGGGACATCCCCTGCCGCAGAGCCTGCTCGCGTGTGATCATCCCACTCTGGCTGGCCGCCAGGGCGAGCGTCGCCTGCTCCGCAGCCTTGAGATTCATGCGGATCGGTCTTCGCCCTGCCCTCATGACAAAAGACCCCCGAGCGTCGTTCTGTGGACGGTCACGCGGGGGTGATCTTCATCTGTGGATATCCAGCGAGCCTGTTCCCGCGTGATCGTTGTGGTGTGTGGCCGCTCCTGGGCGCGGATAGCGCAATGATCACGGGAGCAAGGGAGGGCGGAGGCGACGTGGCCTCCGCGCGTGTGATCGTTGTGGTGTGTGGCTGCGTTGGGGGGCGGACAGGACAATGATCACGGGGTAGAGGGTGGCGGCGACCGGCCTCGGTTTCCTCGCCTCCCGCGTGATCGTTGTGGTGTGTGGCCCTTCAAGGGTGCGGACAGCGCAATGATCACGGGAGCGTGGGGCGGCGTAGCCGTACCTCTCGGCGGTCACGACGACAGGCCCCCGTGCGCCGTTCTGCGGACGGACACGCGGGGGCGATCTTCAACTGTGGTCATCCCGGTGAGCCCGTCCCAGGTGATCGTTGTGGTGTGTGGCCCTTCAGGGGTGCGGACAGCGCAACGATCACGGGAGCGTGGGGCGGCGTAGCCGTACCTCTCGACGATCAGTGGGCTGGGACGATCAGGTGGGCTGGGGGGTGCCGGCGGCCGTCTCCCACAGCAGGGTCGGGCGACCGCAGCGCAGGGCCTCCCAGGCGACCCGGCGGTAGCAGGTGGCGACCACCGAGCGGCGGCCGAGACCCGACGCGCCGTGCAGGTGAACGGCGTCCCGGGTGACGTCGAGGGCGGTCTCGGCGGTGAGCGCGAGCAGCCCCGCCGCCTCGGTGGAGGTGAGGGTGTGCCGGTCCAGGGACCGGGCGGCGTCGGCGACGGCCCAGCGTACGGCGTCGAGACGCGCGAGTAGTCCCGCGACGCGCAGGCGGGGTGCCTGGTGCTGGACGAGCGCCTTGCCCATGGACCGGCGGCTGCGGATCCGTTCGACGGCCGCCGTGAGGGTGGCCGCGGTGAGGCCGATCAGCATCGCCGCCTGGTACACGGCCACCCGCAGCCCGACCCGCCGGAGCGCCTGCTCGGCCTCGTGCCCGCGGAGCAGAATCGCCTCGGCGGAGACCGGCGCGTCGGTGAGCACGGCCATCGCGGTGGGGCCGCCACCCCGGTCGGTGAGGGTACGCAGCTCGACGCCGGGGCTCGGCAGGGTGAGCAGGCTCACCAGCGGCCCGTCCTCGGCGGGCGCCAGGGTGAGCAGGGCGCCGGGTTCGACGCCGACGGCGAACGGCCCGGCGGTGCCGCTCAGGCGGCCGGCGGAGTCGCCGTCGGCTCGCCAGGTCAGCCCGGTGGCGAGGCAGCCGGCGAGCCCGGGAAGCCGGCCGGGCATGGCGACGGGGACGTCGCCGCCGCGGACCGCGTCGAACAGGTCCCGGTGCGTGTCCAGCACGCCGAGGACGTCGAGGGCGACGAGCGTGCCGAGGAGGGGGATGGGCTGGGTCGAGCTGCCCACCTCCTCGCTGAGCATGGTGACGACCTCGTGGCCGAGGTCCAGGCCGCCGCGGTCGACGGGCGTCCCGAAGTCCCAGGCGCCGACGTCGGTCAGCGCGGCCCAGGCGTCGGCGGGGTTCTCCCCGCCGGCGAGCAGCGCCTGTCGTACGGTCAGCCGCAGCTGACGGAAGAGGGGCTCCTCCTCCTCCCATTCGGTCCACCATTCGCGGTGGCCCGGGTCCTGCGTGGTCACGGTCTACCTCCGTGGTGTCTGGCGAAGGGCATGGTGATCCGTGCGCTGTGTGTGCCCCGGACGGGGCGCATACCACAACGATCACAGGAGGCTGCGGCGCGGGTCATGGCCGGACCTCCACACCGGAGTCCAGGCGCAGGCGGGCGAGGGTTTCCAGCATCATCTCGGAGGTTCCGCCGGAGATGCGCAGGCCGGGGGCTTCCCGGACGGCCGTGTCGAGAGGGTCGGCGACGCCGTCCTGCTCCGCCAGGAGCGCCCGGTCGCCGTGGCGTTCGGCGGCCCACCAGGCGACGTCGGCGGCGAGCTCGGTCGTGTACCACTTGGCCGCCGCGGCCTCGTCCTCGCCGAGTTCGCCCCGGTCCAGCCGGGTGAGGACGCGCCGGACCAGCGTTCCGGCGGTGACCAGGCGGGTGTTGAGCCGGGCCAGCCCGGCCGCGTCCTGGGGGCTGCCGCCGCCGTTCAGCCGTCCGGCCGCGGCCCGGTACCAGCGCAGGGCCTTGACGTAGTAGTCGAGGCCGGTCCGCTCGTAGAGCAGGGTCTGGACGACGATGGCCCAGCCCTGGCCGGGTTCCCCGACCACCGCGTCGGCGCCGACGTACACCCCGTCCAGGGTGACCTCGTGGAAGTCGTCGTCGCCCAGAGCCTCGATGGGCTTGATGGCGACCCCGTCACCGGTGAGGGGGACGAGGAACAGGGTGAGCGCGTCGTCGTCCCCGCGGGCCAGGCAGAGGGCGACGTCGGCGAGGCGGGCGAAGATGGAGTGGGTCTTGACCCCGTAGAGCCGGTAGCCGTCGCCGTCTCTGACGGCACGGGTGGAGAGCACCGAAAGGTCGGAGCCGGCGTGGGGTTCGCTGAAGAGCACGCAGCCGTAGGTCTCCCCGGCGGCGAATCCGGGGAGGTGGCGCGACTTCATCTCGGGGGTGGCGCAGTTGAGCAGGGTCGTGCCGACGATCTGCACGGTGAGGGTGTGCAGCAGGTCGGGCACGTCGTGCATGGCGAGTTCCTCGACGAGGACCGCGGCGGCGACGTGGCTGACGCCGCGGCCGCCGTACTCCACCGGCCATTGGGGCGCGAGCAGTCCCGCCGTGCCGAGGGCCCGGTGGATGGGCCGTGGGTCACGGCACCGCCGGGCCTGCGCGATCGGGGCGGCGTCGAGGATCTCGCGGATCTCGTCGCGGAGTGCGCGCACCGGTGTCTCGGTGAGCTCCCAGTAGAGCAGCTCGGGCGTGAGCATGACTCCTCCCACGGTGTTGCTCAGCACGGATAGGTGGTGGTGGGTTCGGCGGCGGCCAGGGCCAGGATCTCGCCGACGCCGTCGACGAGGGCGCGGACCTGGTCCGCCGTCATGGCGTTCCGGTTGTGTTCGGCGGTGCCGCCGATGCGGCCCTTCCGTTCGACCAGGCCGATGCACGCCTCGGCGGTCCGGGGGTCGGGGCTGTACAGCTCCAGGTGCCGGGCCGGGGGACCGGTCACCTGGCCCACCTCGATCCCGGGCAGGTCCAGAGGGACGACGGGGTAGTTGTGGAGGGCGAACAGGACCGAGTACGGGGTGCCGCGGAGTTCGCGGGCGAGGGTGTCCACCGGGAGTCGGCCGTGGGCGAGCGCGTCCGCGACGGCGGTCCTGACCCGGCGGAGCAGACCGGCGAAGGTCGGCCTGCCGGAGCAGTCGACGCGGATCGGGACGACCGTGGTGAACTGTCCGACCATGTCCTCCATGCCGGGGAAGACCCGGCCGGCGGTGGGGGTTCCGATGACGACGTCGGGGTTGCCCCGGCTCCGGGCGAGGACCAGGGCGAGCGCGCCGAGCAGCGTCATGAAGGGGGTCGCCCCGTGTGACGCGCCGACCGCGATCCCGGCGTCGGTGACCTCCGGGTCGAGTCCGACGGGCAGGTGGCCCCGGGTGAAGCCGTCGTGGGCCGGGGCGGCGGGCACCCCGGCGAGGGCGGTCCGCCAGTGGCCGAGTTCGGCCGCCCCGTGGGGCCCGTCGAGCCAGCCCCGCTGCCAGACGGCGTAGTCGCCGAGCTGCAGCGCGGGCGCCGCGCGGGTCTCGCCGCGATACGCCGCGGCGAGATCGTGCAGGAAGACCCCGGAGGACCATCCGTCGAAGACCGCGAGGTGCGCGGCGAGGATCAGCACGTGCTCGTCCTCGCGCAGCTTGATGAGGGTGAACCGGGTGCCTTCGCCGGAGGCGATGTCGAGGGGCCGCCCGGCGCTCGCGTGCACCTGCCGGGTGACCTGCGCGGCCTGGTCCTGGTGCGGGGTGCCGCTCAGGTCGAGGACACGGAGGCGCAGGTGCGGTTCGGCGGCGACGTGCTGCCGGAGCCCGTCCGGTCCTTCGCCGAGGCCGGTGCGCAGCGCCTCATGCCTGCCGATCACCGCGGTGAGCGCGCCGGTGAGCGCGCCGGGGTCGAGGGGGCCGCGCAGCCGTACGGCGTGCGATCCGGTGCCGGCCGCCGCGTCCCCGGCCTGCGCGTACCGCCACAGCCGGGCCTGCGTCGGGGTCGCGGGGACGGGCGCGTCCTCGCGCCGGGGCACGGGCTGCGCCGGTACGGCGTCCCGTGCGGGTGCCCGGGCCGCGAGCAGCAGCCTGGCCAGCTCCCGCTTGTGCTCGGGCAGGAGCGCGAGCGCCGCCTCGTCGATCCCGGCGCTCACGGCCGTACCCCCGTTCCGTTGATCGTTGTGGTGTGTGCACCCGGATGGGTGCGTACAGCGCAATGATCATGGGCGGTTGGGTACGGCGTTCGCGGTGTGATTGGGGTGATCGTTGTGGTGTGTGTTCCTCGCGGGGTGCGGACAGCACAACGATCACGGGTGTGGCGTTCGGTACGGCTGAAGGCAGGTCGGAGGGCGGCGTAGCCCGTACCCCGCTTGGCTCGCGTGATCGTTGTGTTGTGCGTCCCCCGTGGGGTGCGCGAACCGCAATGATCACGGGGTTCGGCTGTGGGCGGCTCAGGCTTTCTGGTGATCGTTGTGGTGTGTGTGCCTGGTGGGGTGCGCGGAGCGCAATGATCACCGAAGTAGGGGTTCACGGCCGGTCTCCCGAGGACTGGAGGGAGAGGAGCATGCGTGCGGCGTCCTCGTCGCTCATCGACTCGACCTGGTCGAAGACGGCGAGCAGGCGGTCCTGTTCCGCGGCGGCGGCCCGCTGGGCCTCCTTCACCAGGTCGGCGAGCCCGGCGACGGTGGGCCGGATGAAGAAGTCGGCGAGGGCGATGTCGATGCCGAACAGGCCGCGTACCCGCGCGACCGCGGTGGTGGCCTGGAGCGAGCTCCCGCCGAGGGCGAAGAAGTCGCCTTCCACGTCGACGGTCGTCCGGTCCAGCAGCGGCGCGACGATCTCGGAGGCGATCTTCTCCTCGACGGCGTCGCGGGGCGCCGTGCCGGTGGCGGTGGTCTCGTCGGCGGGGGGCGGCAGCGCGCCCAGGTTCACCTTGCCGTGCGGGGTGAGCGGCAGCGCGTCGAGGACGACGATCACGGGGACCATGTAGGCGGGGAGCCGCCCGGCCGCGTGGGCGCGCAGCTCGTCGGCGCCGGGCGTCCGGCCGGGCGCGGGGACGACGTATCCGGCGAGCATCCGTTCGCCGCCGGCTCCGGGAACGACGGTGACGACGGCCTGGGCGATGTCGGGATGCCCGGTGAGCACGGCCTCGACTTCGCCGGGCTCGATGCGGAATCCGCGGAGTTTGACCTGGCGGTCGGCGCGTCCGAGGAAGTCCAGGTTGCCGTCGGGGAGCCATCGGACGAGGTCGCCGGTGCGGTAGAGCCGCTCGGTGAGGGGGCCGTCCGCGTAGGGGTTGTCCGGGAACCGGTCGGCGGTGAGCTCGGGCCGGCCGAGGTAACCGCGCGCCACCCCGGGCCCGGCGACGCACAGCTCGCCGGGGGCGCCGGCGGGGACCGGCCGGAGCCGGTCGTCCAGGACGTGCGCCTGATGCCCGGCCATGGGCCGTCCGATCGGGGGGTTGCGGTCGTGGTCGCCGACGCAGTCCATGAGCGTCACGGCGACGGTGGCCTCGGTGGGGCCGTAGCCGTTCCAGAACCGGCGCCCGCCGCGGGTCCACCGGCCGACCAGGTGCCCGGGGAAGGCCTCGCCGCCCACCGAGACCAGCCGCAGGTCGGGCAGCTCGTCGGGGTCGAGGTGCGGCATCAGCGCGGGCGGCAGCTCGGCGGCGCTCACCCGGGTGCGGCGCATGAGCTCGGTGAGCAGCGCGGGGTCGCGGCGCTGCGCGTCGTCGGCGACGACCAGCTCGCCCCCGACGAGGAGCGAGGTGAAGATCTCGAACACCGAGACGTCGAAGGTGAGCGGGGCGAAGTGCAGGACCCGGTCGGCGGAGGTGATCTCGTACGCCTCGGCGATGGCGTGCGTGAAGTGGGTCACCGAGCGGTGCTCGATCATCACCCCCTTGGGGGTCCCGCTGCTGCCGGAGGTGTACAGCAGGTAGGCGAGGTCGCCGGGTTCGGCGATCGGGGGCGGCGCGGTGACGGGCCCGGCGGGCGGCGCGCCGACCGCGATCGGCTCCAGGAGGCAGGGGACGGGGGAGCCGGACCCCTCGTCGACGAGGACGAGCCGGGCGGAGGCGTCGCCCGCGACGGTCCGGATCCGCTCGGGCGGCGCGCCGAGGTCGATCGGAAGGTAGCAGGCGCCGGCTTTCAGGACGCCGAGGACGGCCGCCACGGGGGCGGGTCCGCGCCGCAGGTGGACGCCGACGGGCTCCTGCCTGCCGACCCCTCGGTCGAGGAGTTCCCGGGCGATCCGATCGGACCAGCGGTCGAGCGTGTCGTAGTCGACCACGGTGTCGCCGAAGCGGACGGCGACCGCGTCGGGGCGCGCCGCCGCGACGGCCCGGAAGGCCTCGCCGAGGGTGGTGCGCAGCGACGTCTCGAGGGCGGGGGCGCCGGGGGCGAGTTCCCGCGCCGACCGCAGGGACCGCTCCGGGTCCACCAGGGTGAGGTCTCCGACGCGGATGTCGGGGTCGGCGGCGACCTGGTGGATGACCCGGCCGAAGGCGTCGAGGAGGGCGGAGGCGGTTCCGGAACGGTACAGGGAGGTGTTGTACTCCAGGGACAGTTCCAGGTCGTCGGATTCGCCGGCGAGCATGCTCATGTCGAACTTGGCGGCGCCGTCGTGGATCTGCTCGATGGAGAACTCGACTCCGGCGGCCTGCGCGCGGTGGGCGCCCCAGCGGCCGAGCGAGGTGAACTCGATCTGGAAGAGCGGGTGCCGCAGCGGGTCGCGCGGCGGCCGTACCGCCTCCACGACCTGCTCGAAGGGGAGCTCGCTGTGGGCGAAGGCGTCCATGATCGTGTGGGAGGTGCGCCCGATCAGCTCGCGGAAGGTGAGGTCGTCGGAGACCTCCGTCCGCAGCGTGATCATGCTGACGAAGCAGCCGATGAGGCGCTCCAGGTCGGGGTGGGGGCGTGAGGCGCTCGCGGTGCCGACCACGATGTCCTCGGAGCGGGTCCAGTGGCGCAGCGTGGCGTTGAAGGCGGCGAGCAGCGTCGCGAAGATCGTCGTGTCCTGGGCCCCGGCGACTCGGGTGAGTTTGGCGAGCGTCTCCCGCTCGACGGTGAGGGTGAGCCCGCGTCCTTCGGCGCCGGTCTCGGGGCTGCGCGGGTGGTCGGACGGCACCTCGGTGGCCTGGGAGCCGGCGAGGGCCTTGCGCCACTGATCGGCCAGGGCCGACGTGCGCTCGCCGTCGAGCCGTTCCCGCTGCCAGGCGGCGAAGTCGGCGTAGGCCACCGGAAGCTCGGGCAGGGTGGCCCGCCGTCCGGCGACGGCCGCGGCGTACCCCTCGGTGAGCTCCTCGGCGAAGACCCGGGTCGACCCCGGATCCCACACGATGTGGTGGACGACCCACAGCAGCAGGTGCTCGTCCTCGGAGAGGCGGATCAGCCTCGCCCGGATCGGCGGGCCCGCGGCCAGGTCGAACGGGGTCGCCGCGTCGGCCGTGGTCAGCTCGGTGAGCTCCCGCTGGATCTCCTCGTAGGTTTCGTGCTCGGACAGGTCCGTGGTGGTGATTCCGACGACGAAGCCGGGGATGGGCTCCTGCCACGGCACACCGTCGATCTCGACGAGCCGGCTGTGCAGCACCTGGTGCCGGCGGACCACGGCGTTGACCGACTCGCGGAGCGCGATCGTGTCGAGGAGCCCGCGCAGCCGTACGGTGAGGGCGATGTTGTTCCGGGTGCGTCCGGCGCCGAGCCGGTCGACGAACCACATCTGCTCCTGCTGGAACGAGGCCCTGGCCCGGGAGCCGTGGTCGCGGCGGACCAGCGCCGCGCGGCCCGCCGGCCCGGACTCCATCCGGTTGCGCATGTGGCGCAGCAGCTTGGCCCGCTGTCCCTGCGGGAGCCGGCTGAGCCGTTCTGCGAGGTCACTCATGGTCTCCTCCGTCGTACCGGTCCAGCCGGTGAATCTCGGTCAGCAGCTCGGCGAGCTGTTCGGGCAGATGCTTGGCGAAGTAGTGCCTCCCGCCGGGGATCACGGAGAGCCCCACTTCCCGGGCGTACCTCCCCCAGGCCAGGTGACCTTCGGCGTATCCGGCCGTCGCGTCGTCGGCATCGCCGATGATGCAGGTCAGCGGGGTGGACAGCCGGGTCTGATAGCCGTCGGGGGTACGGGCGAAGAATCGGGCGGCCTCCGTCATGTCGTGGCGGACCATCCGCAGCACGGCGGCGAGGTCCCGCTCGTCCAGGACGCCGTCGAACCCGTCCATGCTTTTCAGGTGGGCGACGAGGTCGTCGTCGGTGGAAACCCGTTCGAGTTCGAGGGAGTACTCGGGGTCGTCCTCGGGCATCGCGGCGGCGAGGTGGAGCGCGCACGGGTGCTGCCCGCGCTCCTCCAGGACCCGGGTGGTCTCCAGCGCGGCGACGACCCCGGCGCAGTGCCCGTACACCGCGTAGGGGCCGCGGATCGTCCGGATGATCTCGTCCGCGGCGAGCTCGGCGAACTCGCTCACCGGGATCATCGGCCCGGGCCGGGCCGGATCGTGGCCCGGCGGTGAGACGGCCCACAGGGCGATGCGGGAGGGGAGCTCCGCGGCGAGCGGCCGGTAGATGATGGCGTCGCCGCCGCCGTGCGGGAAGCAGACGAGGGTGAGCTCGGGCGGGCCGCCGGGCCGATCGGGGGTCAGCCGGTGCAGCAGGGTGTGCTCGGGCCCTTCTCCGGGGGCCTCCCGCAGGGCTCTGATCCTGGCGGCGAGCCGGCGGGGCGTCGGGTGGGTGAACAGCTCGACCACCCGCAGGTCGCCTTCGACGGCGCGGATCGCGCGGACCGCGGCGAAGGAGTCGCCTCCGGCGGCGAAGAAGTCGTCGTCGAGGCCGATCGCGCCGGTCCCGATCACGTCCCGCCACACCGCGGCGATGGAGGCGGCGAGGGGGTCGTCGCCGGAGTCCGGCCGCCGGCCGGGTGCCGCCCGCCCGCCGGGCGCGGGGAGGGCCTTGCGGTCGACCTTGCCGTTCGGGCTGAGCGGCATCCGGTCCAGGACGACCACGGCGGAGGGTACGGCGTGCGCGGGCAGGGTCGCGCCGAGCGCGGCGCGCAGGACCGCCGGGTCGGGCTCGGCGCCGGCGTCGGGCACGACGTAGGCGACGAGCTTGGCCGAGCCGCCGTCGGTCCGCGTGGTCACGACGGACTCCCGGACGCCCGGCAGGGCGCGGAGCCCGCTCTCCACCTCGCCGGGTTCGATCCGCAGCCCGTTCAGTTTGATCCGGAAGTCGGTCCGCCCGAGCAGTTCGAGGACCCCGTCGCGCCGGTGCCGGGCGATGTCGCCGGTGCGGTACAGCCGCTCGGGCCGGCCCGGCTCGGTCTCGACGACGACGAACCTCTCCTGTGTCAGTTCCGGCCGGTTGAGGTAGCCGCGGGCCAGGCCGACGCCCCCCAGGTGCAGTTCGCCGGGGACGCCGGCGGGCACCGGCCGGGATCGCTCGTCGAGGATGTAGGTCCGCTGGTTGGCCATCGGCCTGCCGTAGGGGATGCTGCGCCATTCCGGGTCGACGTCGCCGACGTGGAACACGGTGGAGTGGATGGAGGCCTCGGTGGCTCCGCCGAGCGCGGTGAACGCAAGGCCGGGGGCGAACGCCCGGATGCGGCCGGGCTGGGCGACCGGGATCCAGTCCCCGCCGAGGAAGGCGACCTTGAGGGGGAGGGCGGGCCCGCCCGCGTGCTCCAGCTGGTCCAGGAGGAGGCCGAGCAGGGAGGGCGCGGAGTTCCACACGGTCACGCCGTGGCGGACGATCAGCTCGGCCCAGTGGGCGGGGTCCTTGGCGCTCACCGGGTCGGGCAGCACCAGGGTCCCCCCGGCGCCGAGCATGCCGAGGATCTCGTAGACGCTCATGTCGAAACTGGGCGAGGAGAGGGAGAGTACGGCGTCGCCGGGCCCGATCCCGTGGGATCCGTTGAGGTCGAGGAGGTTGTTGACCACTCCCCGGTGCTCCAGGGCGATGCCCTTGGGCGGGCCGGTGGAGCCCGAGGTGTAGATCACGTAGGCGAGGTGGCGCGAGGTGACGCCCGAGTCGGGACGGTCGTGCGGGCGGGCGGCGATCTCGGCGTGGTCGGCGTCGAGCAGCACGCGGACGGTGTGGGCGTCGGCCGGGATTCCGCCGAGGAGCTCGGTACGGGTGATCACGATGGGGGCCTGGGCGTCGCGGACCATGAACGCGAGCCGTTCCGGCGGGTAGCCGGGGTCGAGGGGCACGTAGGCGCCGCCGGCCTTGAGGACGGCGAGGACGGCGACCACCAGGTCGACGCCGCGGCGCAGGGCGAGCGCCACGGGCTGGTCCGGCCGCACGCCGTGGGCGATCAGGTGGTGGGCGAGCCGGTTGGCCCGCTCGTCCAGGTCCCGGTAGGCGACCGTCTCGCCGGTGCCCGCGCAGCGCAGGGCGGTCGCCTCCGGGGCGGCGTCGGCGCGTTCCTCGAAGAGCCGGTGCAGGCACAGGTGCCCGGGGAACTCCGCGGCGGTGTCGTTCCAGTCGTGCAGGATCCTCTCGCGCTCGCCCCCGCCGAGCAGGGGCAGCCGGGAGAGCCGGGTGCCCGGGTCGCCGGCCGCGGCCTCCAGCAGGGTGAGGAAGTGGCCGAGCAGGGCCTCGATCGTCTCGGCGTCGAAGAGCGCGCTCGGGTACTGCACCATCGCGCGCACGCTCGACCCGGCGTCGTGCACACTGATCATGAGGTCGTACTTGGCGGTCCCGGCGTCGAAGTCGACCGGCTCGGTACGCAGTCCCGGCAGCTTCGGCGCGGTGTCCAGCGCGTCGTCGAGCAGGAACATCACCGAGGTCAGCGGGGGACGGCTCGGGTCGCGGGGGATGCGCAGCGCGTCGACGATCAGGTCGAACGGCAGCTCCTGGTGGGCGTAGGCGGAGAGCGTCGTGGTACGGGTCCTGCGGACCAGCTCGCGGAACTCGGGGTCGCCGCCGGTGCGGATGCGCAGCGGCAGCGTGTTGACGAAGAAGCCGATGAGGTCGGAGACGGCGGGGTGGTCCCGCCCGGCCACCGAGGTGCCGACGATGACGTCGTCGCTCCCGGTGTAGCGGGCGACGACGGCCGCGAACCCGGCGAGCAGGGTCATGTAGAGGGTCGCGCCCTCGGCCCGGCCCCGTTCCCGCAGCCTGGCGATGAGGTCGGCGGGGAGTTCGATGAAGCTCGACTCGCCCGCGTGGTCGAAGACGGCGGGGCGCGGCCGGTCCGTGGGCAGGTCGGTCGGCGCGACGCCGTCGAGCTCGCCCGTCCAGAAGTCCTTGAGCCGCGTCAGCCGGTCGCCGTCGACCCGCCGGCGCTGCCAGGCGGCGAAGTCGCCGTACTGGATGGGGAGGGCCGGGAGTCCGGCGGTCGCGCCGCCCGAGGCGTACAGGTGTTCCAGCTCGGTGTAGAGCAGCCGCATCGACCAGCCGTCGGTGACGATGTGGTGGAGGTTGAGCAGCAGCACGTGCTCCTCCGGCCCGAGCCGGGCGAGTGAGGCCCGGACGGGCACCGCGCCGGCGAGGTCGAAGGGCGCTCCCGCGTCGGCGTCGAAGAACCGGCGCAGTCCCGCCTCGCCGTCGACGTCGGTCACCGGGAGCGGCAGGCGGTACCCGTGCAGGACCTGCGGCACCGGCTCGGAGGCACCCGAGTCGTCGTGCGCGGGATACACGGTGCGCAGCACCTCGTGCCGGTCGAGCAGGGCCTGGAGGGCGTCGCGGAGACGGGCCGCGTCCAGGGGGCCGTGGATGCGGGTGGCCACCGGCACGTTGTACGCGGGGCTACCGGGCCGCAGCTGGTCGACGAACCACAGCCGGCGCTGGGCGAACGACAGAACCCCCGGTCGTCCGTCCGGTCGGGGGATCGGACCGTCCGGTTCGGTGCCGGTCTCCGGTGCCGCCCGCCGGGTGAGTGCTTCGAACAGCGCCCGGCGGGACGCCGGCATGCCGGCCAGTCGGTCGGCGAGGATGTCGCTCACCTGGAGAACCTCCGTGCGTCATCGGAAAGCGGGAGTCAGTAGTCGTATCCGGGCAGCGGGAAGGTCTCGCAGAGTCCGTTCACGGTGACCCTGATCTCGTCCCGGGTCACCGGGTCGAGTCGGTAGTTCACGTCGTCTAGCTGGTCCACGGCGCCGACGGCCTGGCAGTACAGCTCGGCGCACACGGCCATGTCCGCGGGCTCCATCCCGCGCAGGGCCAGGGTGTTGGTGCCGAGCCGGATTCCGGAGGTGACCCGGGCGGATTTGCGGTCGCCCACGATGCGGTTCTTGTTGACGATGATCCCGCACTCCTCCAGCGCCTGCTCGATCACGACGCCCGTGTAGCCCTTGGCACCGACGTCGATCATGACGAGGTGGTTGTCGGTCCCCCCGGTGATCAGGTTCTGCCCGCGGTCCTGCAGCTCGACGGCGAGCGCCGCGGCGTCGAGCCGGACCCGCCGGGCCAGGGCGCGGAACCCCGGGGTCGCCAGCGCGGCGAACGCGCGGGCTTTGGCGGCGACGGCGGCGAGGTCGGGCGTCCCCTGCGCCCGGGGGAAGACCGCGCGCTGCAGGGTGCCGGCCAGGGTGGCGTTGGTCCCGGGCCCGGGCCGGTCGGCGTCGGGGCCGGAGAGGATCAGGCCGCCGCGCGGCCCGTACAGCTGCTTGTAGGTGCTCGTGGTGGTGACGTGGGCGTGGGGGACGGGGCTCGGGTGCTCGCCGGCGACGACCAGCCCGGCCACGTGGGAGATGTCGGCCATGAGCCAGCAGCCCACCTCGTCGGCGATCCGCCGGAATCCGGCGAAGTCGACGACCCGCGGGTACGAGCTCGCCCCGCAGATGATCATCTTGGGCCGGTGCCGTCGGGCGAGCTCGGCGACCTCGTGCAGGTTGACGTGGCCGTCGGGGCCCACGCCGTATCCGACGGCGGTGAAGTAGCGTCCGACCACCGAGGCGGGCGACCCGTGCGTGAGGTGGCCCCCGGCGTCCAGGTCCATGCCGAGGACGGTGTCGCCGGGCCGGAGCAGGCTGAAGAGGACGGCCAGGTTGGCCGAGCTCCCCGAGTGGGGTTGCACGTTGGCGTAGGAGGCGCCGAACGCCTCGCGGGCCCGCGTCACCGCGAGCCGTTCGACTGCGTCGACGACGTCGCAGCCGGCGTGGAACCGGCCCCCGGGGTAACCCTCGGTGGTCACGTTCGCGAGCGCGCTCCCGGCGCAGGCGAGGACGGACGGCGGTGCCGTGCTGCAGGCGGCCACCATGGCGAGGGTGCTCCTCTGGCGGCTCATCTCCCGTTCTAGCAGGAGAAACAGGTCGGGATCCTCTGCGGAGAGTTCTTCGGTGGCACGTCTGTGGAATTCCGCCAACCTGGTCATGTGGACCTCCGGGGGTGAAATAACCGTTCACACCGGGTGAATCGGGGCTTCATCCGCGGGCCGAGATTAAGGAGCCAGAGTTAACGCTGGGTTATGAGGAAATGTGGCCAGTTATGGCGAAATTTCGCGCGTAACCGCGCCGCAACCGGCGTTCGGCATCGTGCGGCCGATACTGATTTTTGGGGTGAATCCTGGAGGGACCAATGGCGACTGGCCCACCGCAGCGGTATTTCCAGGTTGTCGTAAATGTGGAAGGACAATACGGGATTTGGCCCCTATATGATGCGGTACCCGGTGGTTGGTCGCCCATCGGCTTTGTGAGCACCTATGAGGAATGTCTCACCCAGGTCGCCGAGCTGTGGCACGACATGCGCCCCCTTGCCGGGCGCGGAACGGGCGGTGACGCGCCGGTCACCGTGGTGGACCGGATCCGCCGAATCGCCGAGCGGCAGCCCGGCGCCGCCGCCGTCACCGAGATCGGGGTCCGGCGCCGCCGGATCACCTACGGTGAGCTGATCTCCTCCGCCGAGCGGCTCGCCCGGCGGCTCACGGCGCTCGGCGTCGGCCCCGAGGACCGGGTGGCGCTGTGTTTCCCGGTCGGGGCGGACGCCCTGACCGCGCTCCTCGGCGTCGCGCTGTCCGGCGCGGCGTGGCTGCCCGTCGACGTCGACGACGTCGGCACGTGGCGCGATCTGGTGATCGCCGACAGCGGCGCGCGGCTCGTCGTCACCCCCTCCGCCCGGTGGCTCAAACACCTCGATCTGCACATTCTGAGCTGGCCGGACGACGTCGCCGACGGCCACGGAACGCTGCCCGGGATCCGGCCGGCGGGTGCCGCGTGCGTGCTCTACCGGCCCGAGGAACCGGAGTCACGGGGGGTGATCCTGGAACACCGGCAGCTCGGCGCGCTGATCGACGGGGCACTCCTGCCGCCGGTGCGCAGCGGGGACCGGGTGACGCCGTCCGGGCGGTTCTCCAGCGGCCTGATCGTCCTGGAGATCCTGCACGCGCTCGCGAGCGGCGCCGAGCTCGTCGTGGGGGAGCCACGGGGTGAGCGCGGGGAACGGCGTCCGGTACGGCCCGGGGCCGACCCGTCCGGCGTGGCGCTCGCCGATCGCGCGGTGTCCGGCTCCGCCGCACCGGCGGCGGTCGAGCCACAGCTCTACGGGTTCCCGGAGACGGCGATCGCCTGTGCCCGCCGCGTCGTGGAGGAGAACGGGCGGGAAGGACCGCGCGTGCTGATCGGGCCGCCCCGGCGCGGCTGCCGGCTCCACGCGCTCGACGCCGACTTCGAGCCGGTCGCCGTCGGCGCGGTCGGTCTCCTCTACGTGGGGGGCGTCGCGCTCGCACGCGGCTACCTCGACGATCCCGCCGCGACGGTGACCCGGTTCCTGCCCGATCCCTTCGCGGCGGACGGCAGCCGCATGTTCGCGACGGGTCATCGGGTCCGCCTGCTGTCCGGGGGCCGGCTGGAGTTCCTCGGGGCCGACCGGCCGATCCGGGTCTGGAGGGGGTAGCACCAGGGATCCGGCGCTTCCGACTCCTGACCACCTTTCACCCGCAACTGACCAGACTGGAGTCACAATGTCTGTAGCGCCGCATATCGCTGTGCTCAGTGGCGCCTTGAGCGCCGATTCGCGTACGGAACGACTGGCCCGCTGGTGCGCTCAGGACTGCCTGCGACGCGGGGCGACGGTGAGCTTCTTCCGCGGAGCCGAGCTGAGTTTCCCCTTCTACCGGCCGGGTGACCTGCACGGCCCGTACGTCGTCCGCTTCCTGGACGCCCTGGCCCGCGCGGACGGGGTGGTCCTGGTGACCCCGGCCTACCACGGAAGCGTCTCCGGGCTGCTGAAGAACGCGCTGGACTATCTCAACGAGCTGGCCGACGACGCGCGGCCCTTCCTCGACGGCAGGGCGGTCGGCTGCGTGTCCCTCGCGGGGGGAGCGCAGGGCGCGGCCTTGACGCTGGCCACGATGCGGACGATCGTGCACGCGTTGCGCGGCTGGCCCACGCCGCTCGGCATGGCGGTCGCCACGGCCGAGACCCCGATGGGGCTCGACGGGGCGCTCGGCGGACGCGTCGGTCTGCAGCTGGAGATCATGCTGGACCAGGTGCTCTCCCTCGCCCGGACGCACGGGCTGCTCTGGCCGCCCCAGGACGACCTCCCCGCGACGTCCCCGCTGGCCGCCGTCGCCCGCTCCGCATGACTTTGAGGTGTGATCATGGAAAGCAAGACGTCGTTTCTCCCGCGCCGCTGGCGTATCGGCGCGGTCTACAGCATGCTCGTCGTCTTTCCCTCCATCCTCGCCGTGGTCATCCTCGGCGGCGGATCGGGCGGTGCGGGCGGGGAGAGCCCGGGGGCCGACGCCGGGTCCGGGCCGGCGGGGATCACCCGCCTGCTGGTGGCGATCGCCCTCATCGTGGGGGTTTGCAAGATCGCGGGGAAGCTCGCGCAGCGGATCGGCCAGCCCGCCGTCGTCGGTGAGATCACGGCCGGCATCCTGCTCGGGCCCTCGGTGCTGGGACTCGCCTTCCCCGCGGCCTCGGCCTGGCTGTTCCCCGACGCCGTACTGGGCAAGCTGAATGTGCTCGCCCAGCTGGGCGCCGTGCTCTTCGTCTTCCTCGCCGGGACCGAGCTCAACATCCGGATGCTGCGCGGGTCGGGCCCGCTGGCGGTGATGGTGAGCCATGTGGGGATCGCGCTCCCCCTCTTTTCCGGCATCCTGCTCGCGGTCACGGCATACCCGGTCTTCGCCCCGCCGGGGGTGTCCTTCGCGCCGTTCGCCCTGTTTGTCGGGGTGGCGATGAGCATCTCGGCCCTGCCGGTGATGGCGCGCATGCTCAGCGACGCGGGTCTGCAGAACACCAAGATCGCCGGGGTGGCGCTGAGCAGCGCGCTGGTCGACGACATCACCGCCTGGTGCCTGCTCGCCGTGGTCGTCACGATGCTCGGCACCGGCTCGCTCAGCGGTGTCCTGCTCACCCTGGTGCTCGCCGTGGGCTTCGTGGCGGTGCTGATGCTCGTGGTCAGGCCGGTGCTCCAGCGTGTGCTGCACCAGCCGTGGATGCGCAAGGGGACCTCCGCGGCCACACTCACCCTGGTCCTGGTCTTCCTCAGCGCGATGGCCACCGACTCGCTCGGCATTCACGCGATCTTCGGGGCCTTCCTCTTCGGGCTCACCATCCCCCGGGACTCCCCCGTCGTGGAGGAGCTCCGGTCCGTGATCGGCGGGCTCACCACGGTGCTGCTCCTCCCGATCTTCTTCGCCATCACCGGGGTGAACACCAAACTCCACGCGCTGGGTCTCTCCTTCGAGATGTGGGGCTGGTTCCTCGCCTTCCTGGTGGTCGCGTTCGCCGGCAAGCTGGGCGGCTCCATGCTGGCCGCGCGGTCCGTGGGCGAGAGCTGGGACCAGGCCACCCGGATCGGCCTCCTGATGAACTGCCGCGGCCTCACCGAGCTCGTCGTCCTCAACGTGGGGCTCAGCCTCGGCGTCCTGACAGGTGAGCTGTTCGCGATCATGGTGGTGATCGCCCTGCTCTCCACGGCCATGGCCGCCCCCGCGGTCCGGTTCCGCTCCCGGGGGAAGACGGACGGATCCGCGGACGCCGCCGTACCGGAACAGGGTTTGCCGGACGCCCCGCACACCGAGGCCCGGCCGGACCCCGACCTCGTCCGGGTGTGAGCGGACCCTTGCCCCGCGGCCGACGGCGTCACGTCCGAGTAACCCCCGTTTAACCGAGATTCCCTAACTTCCACGGCAGATGGCCGACGAGCGATCGCCGGCTGGGTGACCCGTGTGACAACCCCAGGAGCTCTGATGATCCACAGCTCGACGCCCGGCGGTCACGGCGGATACGCCACGGCACGACGGGTCTTCGGCGCGGTCGCGCGGTGGGCCAGGCATGCGCCCACGGCGACCGCGGTCTCCGCACCCGACGGCACGTTCCGATTCTCCGAGGTCGCCGAGTACACCGACGCCCTCGCGGCCGGTCTCGTCGCCGCCGGGGTCGGCCCGCAGACACCGGTCGGCCTCTGCCTCGGCAGGTCGCGCTGGGTGGTGCCCAGCCTGCTCGCGATCTGGAAGGTGGGGGCGACCGCCGTCCCCGTCGACGACCGGCACCCCGCCGACCGGCTCAACTTCGTCCTGCGCGACGCGGATGTGCGGATCCTGCTCGGCACCGGGCTGCCGCCCGGTGTCGCGCCGCCGCGCTCCCGCACCCTCGACCCCGCCGTGCTCGCCGGAACCGGGCGGCCGGCCTGGACGGCCGAATCCCATCCCGACCACTGCGCCTACATCATCTACACCTCCGGCACCACCGGCTGGCCCAAGGGCGTCGAGGTCACCTACCGGGGCCTGGACACCCACCTCGACGCGCTCGCCGACCTCGACCTGCCCTCGGGGGGACTCGGCGTCAACGCCGTCTCCCCGGCGTTCGACGGGTGGCTCTGGTGCACGCTGCTGTACCTGCTGCACGGACAGGGCGTCGCGATCGTCGACCTCGCCGACGGAGTCGACGCGGCCATCGCCGGGGTCAGGCCGCGTACCGTGTGCCTCACCCCGTCCCTGCTCGCCGCCTGCGCCGACGACCTGCCCACCGCGCAGGTGATCGTGGTCGCCGGGGAGCCCTGCCCGCCCGCCCTCGCCAGGCGGTTCGCCGGGGGAGGGCGGCGCGTGCTCAACGTCTACGGCCCCACGGAGATGACGATCGCCGCCACCTGGGCCGACAGCCGGGCCGGCGACGACGTCACCACGATCGGCCGGCCGATCCGCGGCTACCGGGCCTACGTCCTGGACGACGATCGCAGGCCGGTCTCCCCGGGTACCCTCGGGGAGCTCTACCTCGCCGGACCCGGTATCGCCCGCGGCTATCGCAACCGCCCGGGGCTCACCGCCTCCCGCTTCGTCGCCGACGACTTCACCGGGGACGGGAGCCGGATGTACCGCACCGGGGACATGGTGGTCCAGCGGGCCGACGGGCAGCTCGAATACGCCGGGCGCCGGGACGACCAGGTCAAGATCCGGGGCTTCCGGGTGGAGCTCGGGGAGATCGAACGGGTCGCCACCCGGGTCGAGGGGGTGCACGCCGCCGCGGCCTTCGTCACCGTCTCCGGCGACGCGGCCGGGCTCGCGGTCGTCCCGGCCGCCGAGGGGACGGACCCCGACGAGCTGGCCGGGCGGGTTCTCGCCCACTGCGCGGACTCCCTGCCCTCCTCCATGGTCCCCGTCGTCGTCGACGTGCTGCCCGCGCTCCCCGTCGCGACCACCGGCAAGGTGGACCGTACGGCGCTCGCGCTCACCAGCTCGCCGGCCTCGCCGACGGGACGGCCTCCGGCCGGCGAGCGCGAGCGGCAGGTGTGCGCCGTTCTCGGCGAGCTGCTCGGGCGGCCCCTCGACGACGTCGACGCCGACTTCTTCGAGCTCGGCGGGCACTCCCTGCTCGCCGCGCGGGCGGTCTCGGCGCTGCGGCGCCTCACCGGCCTGCGCCTGACCATGCGGCACCTGCTCGCCCAGCCGACCGCGGCCGGGGTCGCGGCCGAGCTGGACCGCATCGCCGCCGTCTCCGGCGTCTCCGACCTCGTCCTGGCCGACACCCGGGTGGGGACGTGAACGCCGCCTGCGGCCGCCGCGGGGTCCGCCCGGAGAGGACGGAGCGGTGAAGGCCCGATGGCTGGTGAGCTGGCGGCCTGAGCCGTACGGCCGCCCGGTCGTGCTCTGTCTGCCGCAGGCCGGGGCCGGATGCGGGTGGTTCCGCTCCTGGCAGCACCGGCTGGGGGACCGGCTCTCGGTGATCGGCGTCCAGCTCCCCGGCCGGGAGAACCGCTGGGCCGATCCGCCGCCGGAGAGCGTCGAGGCGGTCGTCGAGGCCGTCACCGGGGAGCTCGTCGACGCGATGCCCCCGGGCCACCCCTTCCTGGTGTTCGGGAACAGCTTCGGCGGGCTCATCGGCTACGAGATCACCCGAAGCCTCGGACTGCGGTACGGCCGATGGCCGCTCGCCTTCGTCGTCGCCGCCTGCCGTCCCCCGGACTCCTGGGCCGGGGCCGGCCGGGGACTCGTCGAGGGGGAGGAGGAGCTGGCGGGGCTGCTCGACGCCCGGGGACTCGGCGCGGACGACCTCGACGAGGACAGCCGGGAGATCGCCTTGGAGATCCTCCGGCAGGACGCCCGCCTCTCCCTCGACTACGAGCTCCGGGGTGAGCCCGCGCTGCCCTGCCCGGTCGAGGCGTGGGGCGGGGAGACCGACGAGACCGTCACCGCGGCCCAGCTGGACGGGTGGGCCGGCTACGCGGCCGGAGGGTTCCGCCGCAGGCGGTTCCCGGGGGGCCACCACTTCGCCGTGGAGCACGCCGAGGCGCTCCTCCCGCTGCTGGCCGGGCTCGGCGACCCCGAGCCCGCGTCCGAATCCGTCCCCGGACCGTCCGGGCCGCCGCCGGCCGTCCGGGCGCCGTCCGCGAACCCGTCGCACCGAGCCGCCGCGCGATGAGCGCGCGACCCCGAGAGGAGCCGCAGTGAACGAGGATCACCGGCGCTACACCGTGCTCGTCAACGACGCGGAGCAGTACGCACTCCACCCCGAGGCGGCCCGGGTGCCCGGCGGCTGGCGCCCGGCCGGCTTCTCGGGTGACGAGAACGCGTGCGCGCGCCACGTGGACGAGCGTTGGACCGACATGCGCCCGCCGCAGGCGCGCCGGTAGGGGAGGCCGACATGCGCGTGAACCTGCATGACACCCGGATGTTCGCCGAGAACAGGTTTTGGCCGGTTTTCAGCTGGTTGAGGGAGAACGCACCCGTCTATCGGCATGAGGCCGCCGACGGGGGACCGGACTTTTGGGTTGTCAGCAAATATCGAGACATTGTGGGTGTGTACGCGGACCATGCCGGCTTCAGCTCCCGGTTCGGCATGCGGCTCGACACCGACGGCCAGGCCGTCGCGGCCGTCTCCCAGCGGATGCTGATCGTCTCCGACGCCCCCGACCACACCCACCTCAAACGCGTCCTGCAGCGGGCCTTCTCCCCGGCCGAGATGCCGCGGATGGAGGCCCTGGTCCGCCAGGTGGTGGCCGAGGTCCTCGACGACGGGGTGCGAGCCGGCGAGGTCGATTTCATCGACGTCGCCAAGCGCATCCCCAACTATGTGGTCTGCACCATGATGGGCATCCCGCGGGAGGACTGGGAGTGGCTCGGCCAGATCACCACCGACGCCTTCGAGTCGGAGGACGAAGCCGAGCGCGGCGGCGCCCACGGAGAGATCTTCCTCTACTTCGCCGACCTCCTCGACCGCCGTCGCCGCCACCCCGGCGACGACTTCGTCAGCGCCGTCGCCGCCGCGCGCCGGGTCGCCGACGTCCCCGGCGGGGAGCGCCCGCTCAGCGACGAGGAGATCATTTTCAACTGCAACGGCGTGCTCGCCGGAGCCAACGAGACCACCAGGTACTCCGCCGCGGGCGGTGTGCTCGCCTTCGTCGACAACCCCGACCAATGGGAACTCCTGCGCGCCGGAGGCCCCGCCACGGCCGCCACCGCGGCCGAGGAGATCCTCCGCTGGACCACCCCCGGCGTGCACGCCCTGCGGACCGCCGTACGCCCCACCAAGGTCGGCGGGGTCAGGATCGAGCCCGGAGACCAGGTCACCCTGTGGAACGTCTCCGCCAACCGGGACGAGGAGGTGTTCACCCAGGCGGACCGTTTCCTCGTGGGCAGGACACCCAACCGCCACATCGCCTTCGGCCACGGCCCCCACCTGTGCCTGGGCGCGCGGCTCGCCAGGATCGAACTCGTCGCGTTCCTCGAAGAGCTCGTCGCTCGCGTCGAACGGATCGAGCTCACCGGCGAACCGGTCTACAACGGATCGAACTTCACCTGGGGCCTCCGCCGGCTGCCCGTGCGACTCGTCCCCGCACGGCACCCCGGCATCGCCGGCCCCGAGACCGCCGCCGCATAGGCCCCCAAGGAGGTAACGCCGTGACCACCCCCGCCATCACCCGAGGTGCCCAGGTCACCACCCCCGAGTTTCTCGACCTGCCGACCGATCGCGGCCGGTCCGTCAACGGAACGGCCGGCCACTACTCCGTGCGCGTCCCCATCACCGGGCGGACCCAGGACTGGTGGACCGCGCTGTTCCTCGCCTTCCTGCACCGCTACAGCGGCGTCGGCGAGATCCCCCTGACCGGATCCACCGGCCGGGTACACCGCTACGACGTGGATCCCGGCGACACCCTGGGCACCCTGCGGGCCCGGGTGGCCCGTCCCGGCGCCGCCCAGACCGTACCGGGCGGTACGGCCCCCGCGGACGGCGGCGTCACCGTCGCCCTCGCCCACATTGACCAGGGGCGGATCCCCGGCGACCTGTGCCTGCTCGTCTCCGAGGACGGAGGCGTGCTGCTCGCCGCGGCCGACCTGTGGCTGCCCGAGACCGCCGAGCGGATGGCCGGGCAGCTGGTCACCCTCGCGGTGAGCGCCCGGGCCCGCCCCGGCAGCCCGGTGTCCGAGCTCGACCTGCTCACCCGGGAGGACCGCGCCCGCATCCTCACCGGCTGGAACGACACCGCCGCCGACTGGCCGGACACGAGCTACCCGCGGCTCGTCGCCGAGCACGCCGCCGCGACCCCCGATGCCCCGGCGCTGGTCCAGGGGGACCGGGTCGTCACGTTCGCCGAGCTGGAGACCCGCACCAACAAGATCGCCGGCCTGCTGCGCCGGCTCGGCGCGGTACCCGGTGAGCGGGTCGGCCTCCTCTGCCCGCGCGGCGCCGACTTCGTCCTGGCCACCCTCGGCGTGCTCAAGACCGGGGCGGCGCTGGTCCCGCTCGACCCGGTCAACCCCGACGCCCGGCTCACACACATGGTCGAGGACGCCGAGCCCGTCGTCGTCCTGGTCACCGAGGCGCTGCAGGGCCGGGCGCCCGGCGGGGTGCGGGTCCTGCGGGTCGACGGCGCCGAGTTCGACGACGAGCCGGACGAGGCGCCCGAGGTGACGCTGACCGCGGACACCGTCAGCCACCTCATCTACACCTCCGGCTCCACCGGGCGTCCCAAGGCGGTCCTCGAACGGCACGGCGCGCTGGTCAACCTCGTGCACTGGACCGGCCGGGCGTACGGCGTGCGCCCGGGCGACCGGGCCTCCTGGCTCTCCACCCCCGGCTTCGCGGTCCAGCTTATGGAGTGGCTTCCCTACCTCGCGCTCGGCGTGGCGATCCACGTCGGGGACGTCGAGGAGCGTACGCCCGAGCAGGTGCGCGACTGGCTCGTCTCCTCCGGGATCACCCACACGATGCTCGTCGCCGCGCTCGCCGAACGGGTCTGGCCGCTGCACTGGCCGGAGGGCACCCGGCTGCGCATCATGGTCACCACCGCCGAGCGCGTACACAGCTGGCCACCGGTCGACACCCCGTTCCGGGTGGTCATGACCTACGGCTCCACCGAGACCACCAACGCGCTCTCCTGCCTGGACATCGGCGCCGGCCAGGACTGCACCGCGCAGGCCACCCCCGAGGAGATCCGCGAGACCCGGCCCGTCCCCGTCGGCAGGCCGGTCGCCAACACCCGGGCCTACATCCTCGACGCGGCGGGCGCGCCGGTGCCCGTCGGGGTCGTGGGGCACCTGCACATCGCGGGGGCGGGCGTCGCCGCCGGCTACCACCGCAGGGATGAGCTCACCGCCGCCAAGTTCCGCCCCACCACCCTTCCCGAGGAGCCCGAGCCCGTCCTGTACGACACCGGGGACCTCGCGCGGCACCGTCCGGACGGGGTGATCGAGCTCCTCGGCCGCTCCGACGCCCAGGTGAAGATCCGCGGGTTCCGGGTCGAGCTCGGCGAGGTCGAGACCGTCGTCGGGTCGGCGCCCGGCGTCGCCGAGGCCGTCGTCACGGCGCGGCCGGAGGAGTGGGGCGGTCTGCGCCTGGTCGCCTACGTCGCCCCCGCCTCCGCCGAGGCCCGGATCATCCGCGCGCACGTCACCCGGCGGCTGCCGCAGTACATGGTGCCCGCGGTGATCGTCGCCTTGGACGAGCTGCCCCGCCTGCCGAACGGCAAGCTGGACCTGCGGGCGCTGCCCGAGCCGACCGGGACCGGGGACGGCACCGAGATCGTCGCCCCGCGGAACGAGATCGAGACCCGGCTGGAGCGGATCTGGGCGGCGCTGTTCAACATCGAACGGGTCGGCGTCGAGGACAACTTCTTCGAGCTCGGCGGGCATTCCCTCCTCGCCTTCCGGCTCATCGACGAGGTCCGTACGGCGTTCGCGGTCGAACTCAGCCTCCCCGACCTCTACCGGTGTCCCACGATCGAAGGGCTCGCCGGGCTCATCGGCGTCAGCAAAACCGAGGGCAGATCGGACTTCGGCGGCATGTCCGCCATCGAACCCGACCCCGCGAACCGGTTCACCCCGTTCCCGCTCACCGAATGCCAGCAGGCGCTGTGGGTCGGCCGGGGCGACGCCGTCGACCTCGGCAACGTCGGATGCCACGGCTACTTCGAATGGGAGAGCGACCACCTCGACGTCGAGCGGTTCAAGACCGCCTGGCGCAGACTCGTCGAGCGGCACGACGCGCTCCGTACGATCATCAGGCCCGACGCCCTGCAGCAGGTCCTCGCCGAGCCGCCGCACTACGACATCGACGTCCTGGACCTGAGCGACGCCGACCCCGTAGCCGCCGCCGAGCAGCTGGAGGCGCTGCGCTCCCGGCTCTCCCACCAGGTCCTCGACGACGGGCACTGGCCGCTCTTCGACGTCCGGCTCTCCATCCTCCCCGGACCGGCCTGGCGGGTCCGCATCCACCTCAGCCTCGACTTCCTCATCTCCGACGCCTGGAGCTACTTCCAGGTCCTCATCCCCGACCTGGTCCAGCTCTACGAACACCCCGACGAGGAGATGCCCCCGCTGCGGCTCAGCTTCCGGGACTACGTTCTCGGCGGCCGGGACCGGCTCACCGACAGCGACGTCTACCGGCGCTCGGAGCTCTACTGGCTCGACCGCCTCGACACCCTGCCGGCCGCCCCCGTCCTCCCCGCCCGCCCGGCGGACCAGGAGGAGAAGCCGATCCGCTTCGACCGGCGCGACCACCGCATCGACCCGGGGACCTGGGACCGGCTCAAGGCCCAGGCCACCGAGTACGGCGTCACGCCCTCCGGCCTGCTCGCCGCCGTCTTCGCCGAGGTCCTCCGGGCCTGGAGCGGCTCCGAGCGGTTCACCATCAACTTCCCCATCTTCAACCGCCTGCCGCTTCACCCCGACATCAACGGGCTCCTCGGCGACACCACCACCACGATGCTCCTCGCCGTCGAGAAGGCCGACGGCACCTTCGCCGAACGCGCGCAGGCCCTGCAGGGCCAGCTCTGGGCCGACCTGGAGCACCGGTACTTCAGCGGCGTCCAGGTCCTGCGGGCCCTCACCCGCAAGCGCGGCGCCATGCTCCCCGCCATGCCCATCGTGATGACCAGCCTCGCCGGCCATCCGCCGCGCGCCTTCGCCGCCTCCCTCGGCGAGGCCACCTACTCCATCTCCCAGACCCCGCAGGTCTCGATCGACTTCCAGGTCTTCGAAGTCGCGGGGGAGCTCCAGTTCAACTGGGACTTCCTCCCCGGGCTGTTCCCCGACGGCCTGGTCGAGGAGATGTTCGACGCCTTCTGCGCCATCCTGCACCGGCTCATCGACGACCCGGCTACGTGGCGGGCCGCCGACTTCGGCCTCACCTCGTCGCACGAGCTCCCCGCGGCCGACGGGCCGGAGGACACCCTCGCGGGCCGGGACACCGGTGAGGCGTGGGAGCGGTTCTGGGCCGGGGTCGACCGCACCGGGTCCGGCGGCGACGTCCTGTGGGACCCCGACAACGACCAGGAGCTCTCCGACTGGGTCGACGTCGCGCTCCAGCACATGAACCGCTCGCTTCCCGTCGTCGACATCGGCTGCGGCAACGGCCGGTTCACCCGGGCGTTCGCCGCCAGGTTCCCCGCGGCCGTCGGCACCGACGTCTCGGCCAGCGCGATCGCGCACGCCGTCGCCGAGTCCGTGCGGACCCCGCGCACCGCCTTCCAGACCCTCGACGCCACCCGGCCCGAGGAGGGCACGGCCCTCGCCATGGAGATCGGCGACGCCAACGTCTTCGTCCGCGCGGTCCTGCACGTCCTGGACGACGCGGGGCGGCGCGGCTTCGCCGAGACCGTGGCCGAGCTGACGGGCGACCGCGGCGTGCTCATCCTCCTCGAACCGGCTTACGAGGAGTCCTCCTTCGGCTACCTCGGCTTCGTCGGGGGAGACCGCGGCCGGGCCGCCACGCTCGTCCGGCCGCTGGAGCGGGCCGGGGTCAACCACTCCTCCCGCTTCGGCGGCGAGGAGCTGGACCGCTACTTCCGGGCGGAGGACGGCTGGGAGCAGGTGACCTCGGGCGGGGTCGAGCTGGCCGCCATCGACCCCGACTCGGACACGAGTTCCATCAGGATCCCCGGCTTCTTCGCCGTGGTCCGCCGCACCCGGGTCTGACTCCGGTGATCGTTGCGCTGTGTGCACCCCTGCGGGGTCGCACAGCGCAACGATCATTCGGCGCGTCCGGGGCTAGCACGTCCTACGAAGCGGCGCCCACTGCTCGGTGATCGTTGCGCTGTGTGCTCCCGCTGGGGTGCGCAGAGCGCAACGATCATGCCGGGTGGGGTGTCGGCAGTCTGCTTTGGTGATCGTTGTGGTGTGTGGCCCCTGGAGGGTGCGTACAGCGCAACGATCATTTGGCGAGTTGGGGGCTCTCGCACGTCCTACGAGGCCGCGCCCCAGCTGCTTGGTGATCGTTGCGCTGTGTGCTCCCGCTGGGGTGCGCAGAGCGCAGTGATCATGTGGGGCGGGGTGCCGGCAGTCTGCTCTGGTGATCGTTGTGGTGTGTGGCCCCTGGAGGGTGTGTACAGCGCAACGATCACGGGGAGTGTTCGGGGGGATCGCGCGGTGAGCGAGGGGTCGACCGCGACGGGTGGGCCCTGTGGCGGCCGTACCGGAACGGTTTGGTGGGGTTCGGGCTCTTGTGGAGTGATGTCGATCGGGTTACGATCACGCACATCTATTAGGAAACTTTATTAAAAGTATTGGGCCTGTGCCGGAGACGGCGCAGGCATCGCGCCGACAGACCCCCCACTGCCGGCACGGCGGCCCTCAGCCCTGCCGGCCCTCCCTGAGGGAGCACCACATGCGTTTCATCCGCCTGTGCGTCGCCGCCTTATTGGCGGCGACGGCCCTGATCGCGACCACCGGACCGGCGAGCGCCGCGTCCGCCACCGCCACCTTCGTCAAGACCGGCGACTGGGGCTCCGGGTGGCAGGGCCAATACACCATCACCAACGGCAGCACCACCCCGCTCGCCTCGTGGAAGGTCGAGTTCGACCTCCCCGCCGGGATCTCGGTCGGCTCCTCCTGGGACGCCCGGATGACCAGGACCGGGCAGCACTACGTCTTCGACAACCTCAGCTGGAACGGGAGCATCGCCCCCGGCGCGTCGCGGACCTTCGGCTTCCTCGGCACCCCCGGCGGCCCGAGCGCCCTCCCGCTGAACTGCAAGCTCAACGGCGGTTCCTGCACCGACACCGGCGGCGTGCCCGGCACCCCCGGCACCCCGACCGTGACCGGGGTGACCGACACCTCCATCTCGCTGGCCTGGACCGGCTCCTCCGGGACTGTGACGGGTTACCGGGTGTACGAGGGTGCCAACGTGCGGGCGACCGTGACCGGCACCACCGCCACGATCTCGGGCCTCGCTTTGTGCCAGCCGCACACCTACACCGTCAAGGCCTACAACAGCGTCGGTGAGTCCGCGGCGAGCGGCTCGGTCACCGGGACCACCTCCGGGTGCCAGGGCGTGCCCGGCGTCCCCGGCACCCCGACCGTGAGCGGCAAGACCAACAGCTCCCTCACCCTGGCCTGGACCGGCTCCTCCGGGACCGTGACGGGTTACCGGGTGTACGAGGGTGCCAACGTGCGGGCGACCGTGACCGGCACCACCGCCACGATCTCGGGCCTGGGGCTCTGCGAGCCGCACACCTACACCGTCAAGGCGTACAACTCCATCGGTGAGTCCGCCGCGTCCGGTTCGGTCTCCGGCACCACTGACGGCTGCCGGGTCGACCCGCTGCCCAAGCACTTCCTCACCGGCTACTGGCAGAACTTCACCAACCCGGCGCAGGCGCTCCGGCTCAGCGAGGTTCCGAGGGACTACGACCTGGTCGCGGTGGCTTTCGCCGACGCGACCTCGACCCCCGGTGAGCTCGCCTACAGCATCGACCCCAAGCTCTCGACCGCGCTCAACGGCTACACCAACGCCCAGTTCACCGCGGACGTGGCGACGCTGAAGTCGCGGGGCCAGAAGGTCATCCTCTCGGTCGGCGGTGAGCTCGGCCGGGTCCAGGTGGCCAGCTCCGCGGCGGCCACGGCCTTCTCCAACAGCGCCTACAACCTGATCCAGACCTACGGGTTCGACGGCATCGACATCGACCTGGAGAACGGCCTCAACGCCACCTACATGGCCCAGGCCCTGCGGCAGCTGCACAGCCGGGTGCCCGGCCTGATCATCACCATGGCGCCGCAGACCATCGACATGCAGTCGACCGGCGGGTCCTACTTCCAGCTCGCGCTGGCCATCAAGGACATCCTCACCGTGGTGTTCACCCAGTACTACAACTCCGGCACGATGCTCGGCTGCGACCAGGCCCAGGCGTACGGCCAGGGCACGATCAACTTCATGACCGCGCTCGCCTGCATCCAGCTGGAGAACGGCCTGCGTGAAGACCAGGTGGCGCTCGGCCTGCCCGCCGGGCCCGGGGCGGCCGGCGGCGGCATCGTCGCGCCGTCCATGGTGAACAACGCCCTGGACTGCCTGGCCAAGCGGACCAGCTGCGGCAGTTTCGTCCCGCCGCGTGCCTACCCGGGCATCCGCGGGGCGATGACCTGGTCCATCAACTGGGACGCGACCCACAACTGGAACTTCTCCCGTACGGTCAAGCCGCATCTGGCGGCCATGCCGTAACCGGTTTCACCGGGTCGAACACCCGGCGCCCGGTTCCCCGGGCGCCGGGTGCGCCGTGCCGTCAGGCCCGGGATCCACGCCGGTTCGATGAGAGCCCGGTACGGCCTGCGGCCGCGTAAGCCGTTGCGCTCCGGGCGACCTGTCTCGAAGCCGGGTGCGCGATCCGGCCACAGCTCCACGCCGCCCGCGTGATCGTTGCGCTGTGCGCACCCGAGGGGGTGCGGAGAACACAACGATCACCGGGTGACCGCCGTCACGGCCGCATCGCCGGTGATCTCGGCGATCCTCGGTCTGCCCGCCGGCTTCTTCGTGATCGTTGTGGTGTGTGGACTCTGGAGGGTGCGGAGGGCGCAATGATCATTCGGCGGCTGGGGTGGGTAGTGCGTCGTTGGTGATCTCGGTGGTGTTCGGGTGATCCGTGGCTCCCTGTGTCGTCTTCGTGATCGTTGTGGTGTGTGGACTCTGGAGGGTGCGGAGAGCGCAATGATCATTCGGCGATGGGTGTACAGGGGGCCGGTACGGCCTGAGGTGGCTCGGGCGGCATCGTGTGGGTCGAGGGCGGCCGGAGGCCGTACCGGTCCGGAATACGGAACGGCGGCCACCGGTGCGAGACCGATGGCCGCCTGGAGCCGCAGGGGTCAGTGGCGTCCGACCCGCACCGTCTCCCTCTGGTAGTTGTGGCCCTTGCCGTCAGGCTTGTAGCCGTCCTCGACGTTGCCCCGGATGTCCACGGAGAACCAGTGGACCCGGGTGGTCCTGTCCACCGTGATCTTCTGCGCTCCCTCTCGCATCGCCGCGGCGGTCAGCTTGGGCGAGTTGAGGGTGGGCCGGCTGCCGTCCAGCGTGTAGTACACGTTGGCCGGCTCGTCCAGCTCGAAGGTGAACGTGGTGGTGGTGTCCGTCCGCCCGGTGATCTCCAGGTCGGATTCGGGGTCCTCCCGGTCACGGGAGTAGCCGCGGGCGACCTCCAGGATCGCGATCTGGCCGGAGGCGAACTCCATGGCCTCCTCGTGGCCCTCGGTGAACGGCGGCTGGAAGCCGACGCCCTCGAACTGCTTGGTCACCGGGTTGTAGACGTCCGCGCCGACCTCGAAGCTCCAGCCGATGATGCCGCGGTTGGTCCAGTGCTCGTCCGCGCTGTTGCCGGCCGCGGAGTAGAGCACGTCCGGAATCGGGCCGGTGCGGCCCGGCCAGATGCCGTTGCCCCGCCAGGACTGCACCCCGGAGAGGATCTTGTTCGAGGCCTCCCAGAAGAAGTTCTCCGTGCCGAAGTCGACCCGCGGCAGCGTCTCGCGGCTCGGCACCTTGTACGCCCCCGGAGCCCACATGAAGTAGCCGCCGTAGGAGTGGGTGTTCATCGCGAACTTGATGTTCGGGAACCGCTCGGTCAGCCAGACCTCGTTGCGCGCCTCCGGCTCGGACAGCTCGCCCGGACCGGCGTAGTTGCCGCTGGTGCAGTTGGTGGAGGCACCGCTGTACCCGTCGAAGATGGAACCCACCGAGAAGTTGCGGTTGAGGTCCACCCCCCAGTTGTTGCGCACCGCCGGGTCGCCCAGGGTGAGCGGGCAGTGGTTGGTCATGTTCTTACGCTGCATGTTGAAGTCGTAGAAGCTGTAGTGCGACCCGTCGGGGTTGACCGTCGGCATGATGAAGATGTCGAGGTCGTCCACGAGCTTTTTGGTCTGGTTGTCGCGCGCGTAGTTGCGCAGCAGCCGCTCGGCGGTCTCCACGCAGGTCAGCGGGGTCACCCACTCGCGGGCGTGCTCCTGGCAGTAGAGGAAGACGCCGACCTTCGAGCCGCTCCGGTCCTTGCCGATCCGCAGCGCCTTCACCTGGAACGGGTCGCGGGAGACGGTCGCGGGGGCCTTGAGGTTGTCGGTCAGCCGGGTCGCCGGGGCGGGGGCCACCACGCCGTCACCGGGGCTGGTGCGGTAGACGGCGGCGGTCAGCAGGGCCGCGGCGCCGCTGTTGCCGTTGATCGCGTCCACCACCTGGCGGGCGGTGCTGACGGCCGCGCCGGAGGCGTCCGTGGCCAGGCTGACCACGAGGTCCTTGCCGGTGACGGTGACGCTCAGCGGGCTGGAGGGGGCGTCCGGCTTGACCACGGCCACGCTGAGGTCGTTGCCGCCCTGGTGGCCGTACGCCTTGGAGACGACGTGGAAGGTGCTCGCCGCGACCGTGCCGAACTGCGCCTGGGCCGCCCGGCGGTAGCCGTTGGTCTTGTTCGGCAGGTCGATGAGCTGGGAGATCCTCGGGAACTCCTTGGAGAGCGCGGTGATCCGGTTGGTCACCTCGGTCGCGTCCATGTACCGGTCCACGAAGTCCGCGACGTAGTGCGGGCTCGGGGCCTTGCGCGGGAGACCCAGCCACTTGGTCACCGGCACCGTCGCCGTGCCGCCGCGGCTGCTGGTGATCGTGACCTTGGAGGGCGTGTCGGCGATGTTCACCGGCGCGTTGAACCGGTGGTACATGTACTGGCCCACGTCGGTGAACCGCGACATCGTGGCGGTGCCGCCCGAGTCCGGCGGCGTCCCGCGGCCCTTGTCCCAGGTGACGGTGAGCACGGTCTGCGCGTCGGTCGCGCTCGACTTCACCTCGACGGAGAGGAATCGCTGGTTGTCGAGGCTGGTGAACCATTCGGCCCGCAGCGGGGTCAGGGTGTCGGTCTCCGACGCGGCCTCGGTCTGGGCGGCGATCGCCTCACGCCGGTCGGCCTTGTTGGCGGCGAAGTCGCTCTGGTCGGAAATGACCCCGGCCACGTTGAAGCCGAGGTCGCGCAGCTGCTGCGCCTCCGCGGGGCTGAGCACCGCGTGGACCTCGAAGCCGCCCTCGACGGGCTTCTTGTACTCGGCGAGGTCGACGCCGAGCTCGTTGAGCCGGTCGATCCCGGCCTCGTCGGGGACGATGACGCGCATCAGCGCCACGCCGTTCTGCTCCGTGCTGGACGGCCGCTCGGGGGCGACCTCGGACACGGGTGGGGAGAGGTTCGCCAGAACGGGGATGGAGCTGAGGCTCAGGACAATGGGAAGGGTGAGCACGACCGCGACGCGGCCTGCTCTCCTGCCATTGAGAGAACTCCTCATGAGAGATTCCTCCAGTTGGCGCACGTTTCCGGGCAGTGGTTCACCTCGGTAGGAAACGTGCATTTGGCTGAAATCTTCGCCATGGGGTGGATCTTCGTCAAGATCCCATAATGTCCCATTTCGGATAACTAATGGGGCGTATCGATATTTGCTATAAAGTTATAATAAAGTGCATTTTCTGAGATCTCTGTGATCCTATAGGGCAATGTGGCTTGGTTGGGCTGTTTGTCTAGATAACTATCTCTATATAGCTATTTGGGGGGATTTGTCGTGAATCGCTGTGGCAGGTCCTGAAGGTGACCCGGAGCGTCCAGGTGGTCGCTCCGCGGTACGGCCGCGGACACGCGGCCGGAGATGTCGGCCGCGCTCGGTATCGTCGGTCCGTCACCGGTGGACGCAACGGAATCTGGGGGACTCAATGGATCAAGTGCTGACACTCATGGCGGTCCACGCGCATCCCGACGACGAGGTGCTCGGCACCGGCGGGATCCTGGCCCGCTACGCCGAGGCCGGGATCCGCACGGTCCTGGTCACCTGCACCAACGGGGAGCAGGGCGACGGACCCGGCGGGGTGAAGCCCGGACAGGACGGCCACGACGTCGCCGCGGTCGCCGAGCGGCGCCTCGCCGAGCTGAAGGAGTCCACGGGCCACCTGGGTGTCACCCACGTCGAAACGCTCGGCTACCGCGATTCGGGGATGGTCGGCTGGGCGGCGAACAACCATCCGGAGGCGTTCTGCAACATCCCGGTGGAGCGGGCCGCGGCCCGGCTCGGCGCGCTCATGGAGCGCTACCGCCCCCAGGTCGTGGTGACCTACGACGAGGACGGCGGGTACGGGCACCCCGACCACATCCAGGCGCACCGGATCGCCGTCGCGGCGACCGAGGGCACCGGGATCCCCGACAAGCTGTACTACACCGCCCTGCCCCGCTCCGGGATGCGGCAGATGGTCGCCTACATGCGGGAGGCCGGGATCGACATGGGCGACTTCGATCCCTCCGAGGACTTCGGCACCCCCGATGAGCTGATCACCAGTGTGGTCGACGTCCTGCCGTACCTCGACCGCAAGGTCAAGGCGCTCAAGGCGCACGCGAGCCAGAGCGACGGCGCCTTCCTCCTCGCGATGCCGGAGGAGGCCCAGCGGCTCATGCTGGCGAGTGAGACGTTCATCCGCCGGATGAGCCGCGTCGCCGCCCCCGACCGCGAGGACGACCTCTTTGCCGGAATCCGGAGCTAACCCCTCGCCCAGGACTCCCGCCGGTTGTCCGGCCCTCCCGCTCGGCCGACAGGATTCGTTCAGGTCAGCCGGAACGAGAAACGTGGAACGCCTGCAGCGCATCCGGGAGTTGCTGGAGCGGCAGGGCCACCAGGCCGGGGACGCGGTGCTCGCCCTGTTCTCCCTGCACGGATTCCATCCCGACGTTCTGCGGGCCGCCGGCCTCCGCGACGACCTCGTCCTTGTCGACCTTGCCGCACTGTACGGGGACGCTCCGGTCCTGGGCGGTACCTGAGCCACGAGGTGGTTTCGTCGGCGGGTCGGTTCGACGCGTAACCGGTGCCCTACGGCCGTACCGGGTTCGCGGGGGTGTAGTCCCGGATCGGGAAGTCGTTGTGGGGGCCGCTGCCGCTGCGGGAGAGCTTCAGGGCAAAGCGGACCAGGCCGCCGGGGAGGGTGTTTATCAGCCTGACGGACTGGGCGAGGGCCCACGCCCGGGTTCCGGTGTCGGGGATGATGGTTTTCGCGGTGCGGAGGCCGAAGGCTCTGCTGTGCCGGACGAATTCGGCCATCTCCGCCTCGTAGGCGGGGAAAGCCCGCCGATGGTCGCCGCCGGCGGCGGCGAGCTGTCCGGCGAGGACGTAGGCGCCGACCGCGGCGAGGCTGGTCCCGCCGCCAACCGCGGGACCGGGGGAGTAGCCGGCGTCGCCCGCGAGGGTGATCCGGCCCTGGGACCAGGTGTCCATCCGGACCTGGGTGATGGAGTCGAAGTAGAAGGTCGTGGCGCGGTCGATCTCCTTGATCAGCCGAGGGGCCTGGTCCCAGGGGAGGTCGGCGAAGTGCCGGATGAGCAGCTCCTTCTGCCGGGGGATGTCCCGGTGGTGGTAGTCGAGCTCCGCGGCGCTGCGGAACATGAAGATCGCCCGTGCTTCGCCGAGGCGCCGGGCGCCGTAGACGCCCGCCATCCGGCCGACCCCGCTGTAGACCATCATGCGCCCGTCGAGGTTCAGATGGTTGGGGAGCGAGATCACGCCGAGGTAGGAGCCGATGTAGGCGGTGTGGCGCGACTCCTCGCCGAAGGTCAGGCGGCGGACGTTGGAGTGGAGGCCGTCCGCGCCGATCACGAGGTCGAACCTGCGCCCGGGGGTCCGCTCGAAGGTGACGTCGACGCCGTCGCCGTCGTCGCGCAGCCCGGTGATCGAGTCGTCGAAGAGGTACTCCACCTCGCCTTTGACGGTGTCGTACAGGATCTCGCTCAGGTCGTCGCGCATGATCTCGACGTGCCGGTCGGACATCACCTTCGTCAACCGGCTGGTCTCGACGTCGATGGGCCGCTTGATCCGGTCACCGGCCATCGTGATCAGGTCGGTCCCGGTGCGGTGCTCCAGGATCCGCGGCCAGGCGCCCATTCGCTCCACGATCTCCACGGCGGGTTTGAACAGGTCCACCGCGTGGCCGCCGGTCTTGCGCAGGGTGGGGGCGCGTTCCACGACGGTGGGGGTGAAGCCGTACCGGCGGAGCCAGTAGGCGAGGACCGGGCCGGCGACGCTCGCGCCGGAGACAAGGATGCGCATGAGACCCCTTCGTCCGTACTTACTTAACGGATGGTAAGCCATGATTCTACTTACCGGAAGGTCAGTTGTGGATGTATTCTACTTACCGGAAGGTCAGGGGATAGAATCGACGGACAACCTGCGAAGGAGGCGATCGGTGGAGTCTGCCCAACCGTCCGGCACCAAGGCGCGGATCCAGGAGGTGGCCCGGGAGCTGTTCGTGAGCCAGGGGGTGCGGCGGACGAGCCTGCGGGAGATCGCAGACCGTCTGGGCATCACCAAGCCCGCGCTCTACTACCACTTCGCCTCGCGGGACGACCTGGTTCGCAGCATCGTCGAGCCGCTCATCGAGGATGTCGAGGGGTTCCTGACGGAGCGGGAGGCGGTGGCCTCCGCCGATCCCCGGGAACTCCTGCAGGGGTACTTCGACCTCCTCTACCGGCACCGGGCGGTCACCGTGATGGTGGTGCGCGATCTGAGCGCGTTCGCGGGCCTCGACCTGACCGATCGTCTGTGGGATTGGCGCGCGCGGCTGACCACGCTGCTGATCGGCCCCGATCCTTTGCTCGCCGCCCAGGCGCGTGCGGTCGTGGCGATCGGCGGCATGTCGGACTGCACCGTGCAGTTCGCCCACCTCCCCGCCGAGGAGATCGGGCCGGCCGCCGTGGACGCGGCCTGCGCGGCGCTCGGCCTACCGGCACGCTGACCTCCAGCCGGTACGGCGTGACGCCACGCCGGCGGGCGCGGCCGTACGGAATCGATCGGATCGGGGGAGACACGGGCGACGTCGAACGCCGGTTTCGACGCGGCGGCATTCCCGATCCCGCCGGTGATCCGGGGCGGCGGCCGGCCGATCGGCGGAAATCGATTCGCGCGCGGCCGCCGATGTCGCCATCATGGGGTGGGGGCCAGGCGTCCGTGTCGGCCTGCCCGCGATGGCAGCTCGCAGGACCGGGGTGCCTATCCTTGCGAATGTATGGGAAAGCCACCTGTGAAACCTGCCGACCCCGTGCTCGGAGACCTTGAAGCGCGCCTGCCCGGCCTGATGTCGCGGGACGCGCACCGGCTGCGCCGCCGCATCGGCGGGGTCCGGAAGGTCCGCAACCCGGCGGCCCGGCGCTCGGTGCTCGCCGAGATCGCCGCGGAGGTGGAGACGGCCGAGGCCCGGGTGGCGGTGCGGCGGGAGAACGTCCCGGAGATCACCTATCCCGAGGCCCTGCCGGTCAGCCGGAAGAGGGACGAGATCCTCGCCGCGATCCGGGACCACCAGGTGGTCATCGTCGCGGGGGAGACCGGGTCCGGCAAGACCACCCAGATCCCCAAGATCTGCCTGGAGCTGGGGCGCGGGGTCCGCGGCCTGATCGGCCACACCCAGCCGCGCCGGATCGCCGCGCGGACGGTCGCCGAACGCATCGCCGAGGAGTTGAAGACCCCGCTGGGGGGAGTCGTCGGCTACCGGGTGCGGTTCACCGATCAGATCGGCGACTCCACCCTGGTGAAGCTGATGACCGACGGCATCCTCCTCGCCGAGCTGCAGAGCGATCGGATGCTCAGCCAGTACGACACCCTGATCATCGACGAGGCGCACGAGCGCAGCCTCAACATCGACTTCATCCTCGGCTACCTCAAGCAGCTGCTGCCCAAGCGACCCGACCTCAAGGTGATCATCACCTCGGCGACGATCGACCCCGAGCGGTTCTCCCGGCATTTCGCCGGTTTTCCGGTGGTCTCCGGTGACGGCGGACGCGGGGGCCGTGCGCCCCGCCGCCCTCGGCCGGACCACGGCGCCGACGCCGGTACGGCGAACTCGCGGCCCTCCGGCCGTACCGAATCCGCCCCGTCGGCGGCCGGTCCCGCCGAACCCGGTGGCGGCGCCGGTACGGCGGACTCGCGGCCTGCGGCCTGTACCGGATCCTCCGCCGAGCCGGGGGAGACCGGCGAGGCTTACGGCGGGCCCGGCGGAGTGGCGTCCGCCCACATCGGCGTCGACGGCGCCGGTACGGCGTCCGCGCGGCTTCCGGCCGGCGACGAGGCCGGGCCGGTCGGCGCGCCCATCATCGAGGTCTCCGGCCGCACCTATCCCGTGGAAGTGCGCTACCGGCCCATCACCGAGGATCAAGAGGATCAGGTTTCGGCGATCTGCGACGCGGTCGGCGAACTCTGCGCCGAAGGTCCGGGGGACATCCTCGTCTTTCTCAGCGGGGAGCGGGAGATCCGTGACACCGCGGACGCGCTGGTCAAACAGAACCTCCGGGACACCGAGATCCTCCCGCTGTTCGCGCGTCTCTCCGCGGCCGACCAGCACCGGGTGTTCCAGCCGGCTCGCGGGCGCCGGATCGTGCTCGCCACCAACGTCGCCGAGACCTCGCTCACGGTCCCGGGCATCAAGTACGTCATCGATCCGGGCACGGCGCGGATCTCCCGCTACAGCCACCGCCTGAAGGTGCAGCGGCTCCCGATCGAGAAGGTCTCCCAGGCCTCGGCGAACCAGCGCAAGGGCCGCTGCGGCCGTACCTCCGACGGGGTCTGCATCCGGCTCTTCGACGAGGAGGACTTTCTCAGCCGGCCGGAGTTCACCGATCCGGAGATCCTGCGCACCAACCTCGCCTCGGTCATCCTGCAGATGACGACCCTCGGGCTCGGCGACATCGCCGCATTCCCGTTCGTGGAACCCCCGGATCGCCGTCAGGTCAAGGACGGCGTCCTGCTCCTGCAGGAGCTGGGGGCGTTCTCCGGGAACGAGGTCACCCCGCTCGGCCGCAAGCTCGCCCAGCTCCCGGTGGACCCGCGGCTGGCCACGATGGTGCTGGCGGCCGACGACAACGGCTGCGCCGTCGAGGTGATGGTGATCGCCGCCGCGCTGTCCATCCAGGACCCTCGGGAGCGCCCCGCCGACAAGCAGGAGGCGGCCCAGCAGCGGCACGCCCGCTTCGCCGATAAAGAGTCAGATTTCATCTCTTACCTGAATCTCTGGAGATATCTCCGAGAACAGCAGAAAGAGCTGTCCTCCGGGCAGTTCCGCCGGATGTGCAAGGCGGAGTTTCTCAACTATCTCCGTGTCCGGGAATGGCAGGACATCTACAGCCAGCTCCGGCAGATGGCCAAATCCATGGGTGTGCACCTCAACAGCACCCCCGCGGAGCCGTACCGGATCCACGTCTCCCTCCTGGCCGGGCTGCTCTCGCACATCGGGCTCAAGGACACCGAGAAACACGAGTACCAGGGGGCGCGGAACGCCCAGTTCGCCCTGTTCCCCGGCTCGGCGCTGTTCAAGAAGCCGCCGCGCTGGGTGATGTCCGCCGAACTCGTGGAGACCTCGCGCCTGTGGGCCCGGGTCAACGCCCGCATCGAGCCCGAGTGGATCGAGCCCCTCGCCGGACATCTGGTGAAACGCACCTACAGTGAGCCGCACTGGGAGAAGAAGCAGGGCGCGGTGATGGCCTTCGAGCGGGTCACGCTGTACGGCGTGCCGATCGTCGCCCAACGCAAGGTGAACTACGGCCGGATCGACCCCGAGCTCTGCCGGGACCTGTTCATCCGGAACGCGCTGGTGGAGGGGGACTGGGACACCCATCACCGCTTCCTCAAGGAGAACCGCGCGCTCCTGGACGAGGTGGCCGAGCTGGAGAACCGGGCGCGGCGGCGCGACATCCTGGTCGACGACGAGACCCTGTTCGACTTCTACGACCGGCGGATCCCCGCCGAGGTCGGCTCGGTCCGGGATTTCGACGTCTGGTGGAAGCGGACCCGCGGCGCCCAGCCGGACCTGCTGACCTTCGAACGGGCGATGCTGATCCAGGGGGAGGGGGTCAGCGAACAGGACTACCCCGACGTCTGGCGGCAGGGCGCCCTGCGTTTCCCGCTCACCTATCAGTTCGAGCCGGGCGCCGACGCCGACGGGGTCACCGTGCACATCCCGCTCGCCGTCCTCAACCAGGTGAGTCCGGAGGGGTTCGACTGGCAGATCCCCGGTCTGCGGGAGGAACTCGTCACCGCGCTGATCAAGTCCCTGCCCAAGCCGATCCGGCGGAACTTCGTCCCGGCCCCGAACTTCGCCAAGGCGGTGCTCGCCGCGGCGAAACCGCGGGAAGGCGATCTCTGCGAGGTGATGGAGCGGGAGTTCCTCCGCCTCACCGGGTTCAAGATCCCCGGCGGGAGCTGGGACCTCGGCCGGGTCCCGGACCATCTGCGGATCACGTTCCGGGTCGAGGACGAGCACCGACGCAAGATCGCCGAGGACAAGGAGCTGGGCGAGCTGAAACGCCGGCTCACCCCGAGGCTCCGCGAGACGCTCGCCAAGGCCGGGGACGGGGTGGAGCGGCGTGGCCTGCGCGGCTGGAGTTTCGGCCGGCTGCCCGACCTGTTCGAGCAGGGGCGGGTCAAGGGGTATCCGGCGCTCGTGGACGAGCGGGAGAGCGTGGCCGTCCGGGTGTTCGAAACCCGGGAGCAGCAGCGGCGGGCGATGTGGACGGGGACCCGCAGGCTCATCCTGCTGAACGCGCCGTCCCCGGTGAAGTACGTCCTCGGCACCCTGTCGAACCGGAGCAAGCTGGTGCTCAGCTCGCACGGGAGCGCCGTCGACCTCTTCGACGACTGCACGGCCTGCGCGGCGGACAAGCTTATCGCCGACGCGGGTGGACCGGCCTGGGATCAGGAGGGTTTCGCCAGGCTCTCGGAGCGGGTGCGGTCGGATCTGAGCGACACGGTGCTGGACGTCGTGGTCAAGGTGGAGCGGATCCTCGCCGTGGCGCAGAGCGTCGACCTCCTGCTGAAGGGACTCTCCAGTCCGGTGCTGGCTCCGTCCGTCGCCGATGTGCGGACCCAGCTCGGCGCGCTCGTGTATCCGGGCTTCGTGACCGCCACCGGCTGGCGCAGGCTTCCGGATCTCCACCGCTATCTGCGGGCGGTGGAACGGCGGCTGGAGAAGCTGCCGGAGAACCCGCAGCGGGACCGGGAGTGGATGGCCAAGATTGCCCCGGTCCGTGCGGCTTTCGAGGCGCTGCCCCCGGGCGAGGGCCGGACCGAGATTCGCTGGATGCTGGAGGAACTCCGGGTGAGCTACTTCGCGCAGACCCTCGGCACTCCACACCCAGTCTCGGACAAACGTATCTATCGGGCGATAAACCAGCTTTCTAGTTGACAAACCGGTGTTTTCCCGGCGTCGAGTTGATTGACAAGCGTGGGATCTCGGGGCTACATTCACCATTACTTTTAGGAAACTTTCCTAAGAGTTAGGGGGCTCAGAGATACAAGAGAGGCCTCATGAGCAAACGGCGTACCTCTGCGTTGGTCACTTTCGTCGTCTTGGCACCGGTCGCGGTCTCCATCTGGGCGGTGAACACCGCGAGCGCCCACGGAAGCATGCAGACTCCCGCCAGCCGGACCTGGATGTGTTTCCAGGACAACATTGAGAACCCGAGGACTCCCGCCTGCAAGGCGGCGGTCGCACTTGGCGGAACCCAGCCGCTATATGACTGGAACGAGGTCAACCAGGCGAATGCGAACGGGCAGCACCGGTCGCTCATTCCGGACGGCAAGCTGTGCAGCGGCGGCCGGGACAAGTACCGGGGCTTCGACCAGGCCAGGGCCGACTGGCCGACGACGAACCTGAACGCCGGCAGTCCGTACACCTTCCGCTACAAGGCGACGGCACCGCATCCCGGCACGTTCGAGTTCTACGTCACCAAGGACGGCTACAACCCGACGACACCGCTCAAGTGGTCGGACCTGGAGGCGACCCCGTTCCACCGGGTCACGAACCCGCCGATCCAGAACGAGGCGTACGTGACGAACGCCACGCTTCCGGCCGGTAAGTCCGGGCGGCATCTCATCTACTCCATCTGGCAGCGCTCGGACAGCGGTGAGGCCTTCTACACCTGCTCCGACGTCTACTTCGGCGTCGACCCTTCCCCGACCATCACCGATGATCCGACGGTCAGCCACTCGCCCACGGACACCCAGACGACCGGCGGCGTCACCACGTGGGCCCCGAACACTTCCTATCGTGCGGGTGACCGGGTGACCTACGCGGGAGTGCAGTACGAATGCCGACAGCCCCATCCCTCGCTCACCGGCTGGGAACCCCCCAACGTCCCGGCGCTCTGGCGGCGACTCTGACGACGCCGACCCGGTAAGCGATCGACCGAGACAGCGCCGACTCCTCGGGAGCGGCGACTGGGAAACGCAGGACGGCGCCGACTGGTGACAGCGGCGACCGAGCAGGCCGTCCCGGCGACGTGACGTCGCCGGGCGGAACGAGAGGACGGTAAGGGAACGGCGCCACCGGGTTCGGCCGATGGGGGTGGCGCCGCCCGACTTTGCGGGAAGGCCGGGCGGCGGGCTTGGTGACCGCGGATAGTGCGCCGGAATGTCCGGCGGGCCGACTGTGTGAGGCGGCGAGGCGCTCCATAGCCGGTCCGCCGGGCAGGTTGTGCCACCGCGCTCCGGGCGGCCGGAGATTCCCCGTGGATACGGGGCCGATCCCGCAAATCCTTGCGTCGGTACGGGGCTGAGCCCGCAAACCCGAGCCCGCACGGGGCTGCGGCTCGTCCCGGACGTGCCGTGGCCGAGGGTGGGGGAGGAATTCCCTGAACGGACTATCCCATCCTGGAACGCCCGGTATCAGGGTGCTTGCGAACTTTCCCACTGTCGGCGATAGTTAATTCTTAGTAAGGTTTCTTGTTAGTAAGGACGGTCCTCCTCGGAGGAGATGCGGTGGCGGAGCGGAATGGTGGGTCAGCCGTCATCGTCCCTGCGTGAAGGACCGGCCGTGAGAGAACTCGGGCCGACCACCGGCTCGCGGTGAGCGGCCCTGCCCCCCTCGGGGGGCGTACCAGGGGCTGAGCTCGGCCGACAACGGCTCAACGATCCCTGGCCTGGCACAACAGAGATCTTCACCCCCACCAAGGAGGACCCCCCATGCACGTGCGACGCAAAGTGGCTCTGATCGCCACCGCAATCGCAACCTCCCTCGTGGTACTCACCCCGGCGACCCCGGCGAGCGCCCACGGCTCCATGTCCAACCCGCCCAGCCGCGCCTACGTCTGCAAGCAGGAAGGCCCTGAGCGTCCGCAGTCCGCGGCGTGCCGGGCTGCGGTCGCCGCGGGCGGCACCCAGGCGTTCTACGACTGGCACGAGGTTTCGCTGCTCAACGCCGGTGGACGGCACCAGCAGCTCATCCCCGACGGTCAGCTGTGCAGCGCGGGCCGCGCGAAGTACCGCGGCCTCGACCTTCCGCGCGCCGACTGGCCCGCCAGGCAGATGTCGTCGGGCAACCAGACCATCACGTACCACGCGACGGCCCCGCACTCGGCCAGCAACTTCTCCTTCTACATCACCAAGCCGGGGTTCAACCCGACCCAGCCGCTCCGCTGGTCGGACCTCGTGCACATCCAGACCTTCAACAACCAGAACCCGACCACGTTCACCAACTGGACGATCAACATCCCGCAGCGCACCGGCCGCCACATCATCTACTCGATCTGGCAGCGGGTCGTCGGTAGCGAGGAGGCCTTCTACACCTGCTCGGACGTCGTCTTCTAAGCGCCGAGACCCCCCGGCCGCGGCCGGCCGATCGGGCGGTCGGCCATGCCGCGGCCGGGGCGCCGGGTGATCCGTGCGGGTTCCGCACGGATCACCGGCACTCTCCCGACCCCGACCAGACTCGCCGGAGCACCCCCCATGAGACCTCGCCTCCTCCCCTTCGTCGTACTCGCGGTCCTGGCGCTGGGCGGATGCGCCGCAGGGAGCGTCGCCGAAGCCCAACCGGCCCACCTACGACCGGCGACCGGCCCGGCGGCCAAGGACGCGGTCAACCCGGCCGACGTGATGTTCCTCCAGATGATGGTGGCGCAGAACCGTCAGTCGATGGACATCGCCAAGCTGGCGGCCGACCGGTCCCCCGCAGCCGAGGTCCGGAGCCTCGCGGCGGCGATCAGGGCCACTCAGGAGACCGAGGTCCGGACGATGTCCGGCTGGCTGCGCGCGTGGGACCAGCCGCTGACCGGGAAGGCGGACGCACACGCCTCCCACGGCGGCATGCCCGGTCCGAGCAAGCAGCAGATCAAGAGGCTGAAGAGCGGATCGCTCGACCGGTTCGACCGGGAGTTCCTCAATCTCATGATCTCGCTGCTGGACGACTCGATCCAGATGGCCCGGGTGGAGTCCGACAGCGGGGCCAACACCGGGGCGAAGGCGATGGCGCGGCAGATGGACGTCTCCCGGTCGGCGCAGATCAAGCACATGCTCAAGCTGGTCGATGCCCTGTGATGTCGCCTGACTCGCCGGACCCCGGCTTCGGCCTGGGCAGGGACCGGGTGGGGGGTCGGTCGGTCGTGGCGGCGACGCCCGGATGCGGGCGGGCGGTGCGTGAGGGGTGGGGCGTGAACGCGGGCGCCGCGCGAGGGGCCCGTCGTCTCGTCGCCCGTCAGGCGGCGAACGCCTCGTCGAGGTTCTCGTGCAGAGGGAAGACCCGGTCCAGCCCGGTGATCTCAAACAGCCGGCGGATGTGGGTGTTCGCACCCACGACCTGGATGCTGCCGCCTTCGGCGAGAAGCCGCTTGCGCGCCGCGACAAGGGCGCCGAGCCCGCTGGCGTCGCAGAACGTCACCTGGCTGAGGTCGACGATGACATGCCTGGCCGGTTCGTCGGCCATGGCCTTGCGCAGTGCCTGGGCGCCGAGGAGGTCGATCTCTCCCCGGGCCTCGATGACGGCGGGGCGGATCTTCCGCGCGGAGCCGGCCGAAGGCATCCGGTTCTGCCGCGCGAGCATGCCTCGTCCCCGGCACCGTTGCCTGGCGGGTGACTCTGTGCCCATGGTCAATCCCCTATCGACGTTGCTGACACCGTTCACGGTAGTGGGTGCTGTATCAAATCCAGATCAGTCGTTTGGCTGGATTAGCCCTCATCCTGCGGGAGGAGGATGTCCGTAGTTGCGAAGAATCCCGGGCGGCAGTGCGGAAACGTATGCTCCAGGCCAAGAATCCCGGTGTGATTCAGGCCTCACGCGGGTTGACACGCGTGTGCGGCATCCTCTCATCTTCGACCCACTTGGCTTGACGAATCATCAGATCCCCACCCAATCCATCATGATGTTCCACTCTCTATACACTGAGCGGGCCCGGAATCGAAGACCTAATCTCCACCGCCAGCGGTGACTGAGGGTGAGGGAAGCGGCAAAACGCCTGATACGGCCGGTTGGATCGGTGACGGTGGGCAGTGCGGACCGGCGGGCGGGACTTTTTGAGTTACAACTCCCTGAAGGGGTCCGCGGCCCGGATGCCACGACGCCGTCCGCGGGGTCCGCGGACGGCGTGGCCGGAGAAGACGGGTCTAGTGGCGGGCGTCGGTGGTGACCTCGACGTTGGGTGGGGAGAGCAGGAACACCTTGGTGGCGACCCGGTCGATGCCGCCCCGGCAGCCGAAGATGAGCCCCGCGGCGAAGTCGACCAGCCGTTTGGCGTCCTCGTCGGCCATCCGGGAGAGATCCATGATCACGGGAATGCCGTTCCGGAAGTGGTGGCCGATGGACACGGCGTCGTTGTAGGTTCGCGGCTGAAGGGTCACGATTTGGGTGAGTTCGGCCGGCTCGTCGGGCCAGTCGCCGTCGACGCCTTCATCGAGGTCCTCGATCTCGTCGTCTCCATAGGGGACGTCGTCAGCGATGCCTAGGTAGGTCGCCAAGCTGCGCATCGTGTTTCCCACCTGTCCGTCCTTCATAGATGGAGCCGTCTACACGGACACAACTGGACAGTAACCGACGATTCGCCGCTGAATCGGTGCGACACGCGGGAAGACGTGTACGGCTCCCGGCAGGGGAGCCGTACGCACCGTATCGTCAACCGACCGGCTGTACCTCCCTCTCCTCACGCGGAGTGACCGAACGCCTGCCCCGGCGCGACTTCCGGCGCTCCTTGAACTCCTCCACCAACGTGTAGAGCGTGGGGACGAGGACCAGGGTGAGCAGGGTGGAACTGATCAGACCGCCGATGACGACGACCGCGAGCGGCTGGGAGATGAAGACGCCCCCGCCGGTGAGCCCCAGCGACATCGGGAAGAGCGCGCAGATCGTGGCCACGGCGGTCATCAAGATGGGACGGAGCCGGTGACGGGCGCCCTCCACGACCGCCTCGCGGACGCCCAGCCCGGCGGAGCGGTACTGATTGATCAGGTCGATCAGCACGATCGCGTTGGTGACCACGATGCCCACCAGCATGAGCAGGCCGATGATCGCGGGCACGCCGAGCGGGGTGTCGGTGGCGAGGAGCAGGCCGAGCGCTCCGGTGGCCGCGAACGGCACCGAGACCAGCAGGATGAGCGGCTGGATCAGGCTGCCGAAGGTGGCGACCATGACCGCGAACACGATGGCGACGGCCGCGACCAGCGCCAGGCCGAGCTGGCCGAACGCCTCCTGCTGATCGGCGCTGACGCCGCCGATGACGGCCTTCGCACCCGCGGGGAGCTTCAGCTCGGCGAGCTTCGCGGTGAGCGCCGTGTTGATCCTGCCGAGGTCGTCGGCCGACGGGCTCGCGGTCACCTTGGCGCTGCGGGCGCCGTCGATCCGGGTGAGCCGGGTCGGCCGGTCGACCTCCCGGACCGTCGCCACGTCGGTGATCCGCACGGTCTTCCCGGTCGGGGTCGCGATGTTGAGCCCCTTGAGGTCCTTCACGGTCAGCGGGATGATTCCGCCGCGGATCACCAGGCTGTACGTCTCGCCGCCCACCAGGATCGGGCGCCGGGACCCGCTCACCGACTGCTGCACGGCCTGGCCGATCTGCGCGTCGGACAGCCCGGCCTTGGCGGCCTTCGTCCGGTCGGGGACCACCTCGACCCCCGGCTCGGCGGCCTCCAGGTCGTTGGTCACGTCCGCCGCACCCTCGATGCCCCGCACCATGTCGGTGACCATCTGGGTGGCCGACCGCAGCACCTTCTCGTCCGGAGCCTGGACCAGGACCTCCAGGGAGGAGCCGCCGAACCCGGACTGCTGCCCGGCCACCTTCACCTCGCCGACGTCGGTGAGGCCGTCCAGCACCCGGCGGAGCCGGTCCTTGAAGGCGGCCTGGTCCGCGTCGGGGTCGGTGCTGATGGAGAAGCGCGCCTGGTTGCCGCCGCCCGCGCCGAGCAGCGCGGAGCCGGTGGAGCCCACCGTGACCTGGTAGGTCTCGATCTCGGTGAGCGCGCCGATGGCCTGTTCCACCTTGCGCGCCGCGGCGTCGGTGGTGGCCAGATCGGTGCCCGGGGGCAGCGTCTGGGTGACCGAGAGCGTGTTCTGACCGGAGGAGTCGATGAAGTTGGTCTTCAAGGCGGGGGTGAGCGCGATCGTGCCGATGAAGACGAGCATGCCGAGGGCGAGGGTGAGCGCCTTGCGCCTGACGGCCCAGTTGATGATCGGGACGTACGTCCGCTGCATGATCCCGTTGCGCTCCCGCTCCTCGGCGGCGGTCCGGTCCACCCCCGTCGACGGCTTGAGGAACCAGTACGCGAGCACCGGGATGATCGTGAGGGAGACCAGCAGCGAGGCGAGCAGGGCGATGGCGATCGTCACGGCGAACGGCCGGAAGAGTTCGCCGACCTGCCCGCCCACGAAGGCGATCGGCAGGAACACGGCGACCGTGGTGATCGTCGACGCGGTGATCGCGCCGGTCACCTCCTTGGTGCCGGTGAGCACGGCGTCCCGGCGGCGTTCGCCGTACCCCAGATGCCGTTTGATGTTCTCCAGGACCACGATCGAGTCGTCCACGACCCGGCCGACCGCGATGGTGAGCGCGCCGAGCGTGAGGATGTTGAGCGAGTAGTCGCTGACGTAGAGGCCGATCATGGCGATCAGCAGGGAGAGCGGGATCGAGACCGCCGTGACGATGGTGGACCGGAAGGAGAAGAGGAAGAGCAGGATGACCAGGACCGCGAACGCCAGGCCCAGCAGACCTTCGGTGGTGAGCCCGTGGATGGAGTCCTTGATGAAGGGCGCCTGGTCGAACACGACGGTCAGGTCCGCGCCGTTGCCCATCGCCGTGCGCAGGTCGCCGAGCTTCGCGTGGACGGCGTCGGAGATGGCGACGGTGCTGGCGTCGGCGGCCTTGACCACCTGGATGCCAAGCGTCGGCTGGCCGTTGGTCCTGGTCAGCGCGCGGGCGGTCGCCTCCCGGACGTCGATGTCGGCGACGTCGGAGAGCTTGACGGCCTTGGCGGGCTTCGGCGCGGCCAGTCCGGGGATCGCGAGCGCGGGCGAGGGGGCGGGCGCCAGGGTGAGGTTTCGCAGCTCGTCGATCGAGGCGTAGGACCGCCCGGCGTCGATCGCCAGGGTCCGCCCGCCCTCGGTCAGGGTTCCGCCAGGGAGGACCACGCCGTTGGCCTGGAGCGCGTTCGTCACCCCGCTCGGGGTGAGACCGGCCTTCAGCACCTTGCCCAGGTCGAGGCGGATCGCGATCTCCTTGTCCCGGACCCCGGCGACGCGGGCGTCCCGGACGCCGTCGATCGCGGTGAGCTCGGGGATGACCGTCTTCTCCAGCTGGTCCGCCAGCCGCTGCTGGTCGAGTGCGGAGCTCGCGGCGAGGATGACCACGGGGAAGTCGTCGAAGCGTCCCGCCTGGACCGAGGGGTCGACGTCTGCCGGGAGCCGGGGTCCCAGGCGCCCGACGGCCTGCTCGATCTCCTGGACGGCCGATTTGATGTCGATTCCGTAGGTGAAGGAGACCTGAACGGTGGAGAACCCGCTGCTGGAGGTGGAGGTGACCGACTCCAGACCCGCGATGCCCTTGACGGCGTTCTCGATGGGTTCGGTGACCTCCCGCTCGACGACCTCGGGGGAGGCACCGGGGTAGGCGGTCGCGACCGCGGCGACGGGGAGTTCCAGGGAGGGGATGAGCTCCTGACGCAGGGACGGAGTGATCAGCCCCCCGAATATCATGATCGCAATCGTCGCCAGGGCGATGACGCTACGGTTGGCGAGGCTGAGCCTGGCCAGCTTGGACATCGGCGGGTCCTTCGGTCGCGGGGTGGGAAACTTCGTGTCAAGCTGACTATACGGATTAAGCGATGTAATAGTTCCCGAGGACTGGTCAATGGATGAGAAGAACCGGCTGATTGAGCAGATCGAGGGTATGGAGGCGGATCTGATACGCCTGCACACCAGGGACCAGTCCGACGAGCTCCTCAACGCCAATCTCACCATTCAGCAGATCAGGGTGTTGATGCTGCTCAACCTGGACGACGGCATCCCCACACACGACCTGGCGGCGAACCTCGGGGTGGGGCTCGCCACGGCCACCGGCATCGTCGACCGTCTCGAATCCCGAGACCTGGTTCGCCGTGCCGAAGACCCTGCTGATCGCAGGGTACGTCGTATCGAGCTCACCCGCGCGGGGCGGCAAATGATCGGGGACATCGTCGACGCCGGACGGGAGCGGCGGCAGCGGGTGCTTCTCCGCATGGACGTCGAGATGCTCCGCACGCTGGCGGTGGCGCTGAACGGCCTGTGCTCGGCGATGGAGGACGACATCGCCGAGCAGCGGGCCGCCGGGTCGGCCGGGTGATCGGGGTCAGGACGCCGCGCTCGGCACCGGGCCGTGGTCCTGAAGCCATCCGGTGACGGCCGAGAGCCCGCGGGTCATCTTCCGGCGGAACCTGGCCAGCGCGACGCGGGTCAACTCGGTGCGGGTCGGCGTCCCCGGCTCGATCCGGGTGGTGAGCACCAGCCGGTCGTCGACGGCCATGCCCGCGAGCACCGGCCGGGTGAGCAGCACGTGGTCGGCGAGGTCCCACCCGACGGGCCCTCGCGCCGCCCGGAACGCGGAGACTTCGGTCCCGGCGAGCTCGGCGTAGGCCCACAGGGAGGTGTCGTTCACGTGGCCCTGCAGGCATTCGAAGAGCAGGTACCCGCCGACCTGCGCCACGATTCCCGCGAGCGGGCGATCGTAGGAGTGCAGGGCGAGGACCGTCCGGGAGTCGTCCGTCGGCTGCCAGGGACTGGCGCCGAGCCGCAACGCGATCTCAGGCATCCCTCTCCTCCTCCTTCTCCTTCCACCAGGTGATCGGGCCGAAGCAGCCGTCGAATCGGCGGGCGTCCTCCTTGGTCCAGGAGCGGGCCAGGACGACCGAGACGTGTTCCGGAAACCGGATGGCGGGGGTCGGCCGCACCAGGAACTCGGCCTCCCGGAGCAGGCCGACCCGGGTGTGGCGGACCACGTCCCCGAAGCGTCCCGGGCGTCCGCACACCAGGTGTGCGGCCTCGTCCGGGGTCCGGTGCCCGGTGATCAAGGTGACCGGGGCGAGCGAGTCCGTCAGGACCATGTTCCTGAAGGGGTGGAGTGGTGCCGCGGGCTGGGTGCGCCCCGCGAACTGGGTGAGTATCTCCTTGTCGTCCAACTCGTCCATGTCTCTGCCCACCTTGTGTGATCGGCCGTCTCGGAACGCCGGGGTCGCACCGGCCGCATCGTCGCCGGCCGGTTCGGAACGCCGTGGGATGGGGCGTCCCCCGATCGGGTGCCCGGTGAGATCCGGGCACCGCCGCGTTCCGAGCAGGTCCGGTCTGGATTGAGGAGATTTACGGATTCTGGGCGAACTTTGCATAAGATTCGTACGTATGTTTAAACGCGCTCTCATGATTATGCATCTTGCGAATGAATGTTCGCAGGATTTTGAGATTTCATGCCGCGCCCTCGGCGCCGTTCACGGACTCGGCGACATCGCCGGCGGTTCGTGAACGCGTCGGAATCGAGCGGTCCGGTGCGTGGCCGGAGGCCCGGTCGGCGGGGCCGAGGATCCGTACCTCCGCCTGGCCGTCGTCACCCAGGGTATGCATCCGGCGAACCGATGTCCTCCGCGATTCCCCGGCCTCCCCTCCGGATGGGGGGAGGCGTCAGGTCCTGGGCCGGAAGAAGCTTCCCGGTCCGTCCCGCCCGACGACGGTGCCCACACAACGGTAGACCCGGACACCCCGGTCGAATGCCCCCTGGGTCGGCGGGAGGACGGAGACGTCCCACGACGCGACGGGCACCGCGCGGGCGGCGGCGAGCCGTGAGGCGAGCAGGACCGACTTGGCGCAGACCCGCTTGACCTGGGGGTGCCGCTCCAGGTCGTCCAGGTCGTTGGTGATCGCGTCGATCGGCAGCGGGGCGATCGCGAAGGTCTCCCACGCGTGTGCCTCCTCGCATCCCCGGCGTTTGACGTCCACCTTCCCGAGGATGACGACGAGCCCGCTCCAGCACTCCGCGGTCTTGACGCAGCGCGCCCGCGCGCCGGAGACCTTGGCCGCGGCGCACCCGGCCGTGACGGTGGGCGTGCCGTAGTCCGTCTCGTCTCCGGCGGGCGCCCCGGGGGCGAACGTGATCGTCGAAGGGGAGGCGCCGGGGATGCCCTCCTCCAGGGCACCGAGCGCGACGGCGCCGAGGGCGCCGAGGATGAGGACGACGCCCAAAGCCGCGATCAGCGCCGTGACCCGCCCCGACCGGAGGGCGCCGCGCCGATCGCGGCCGAGGGTCCGCTGCGCCGCCGCGGGGGGCCGCGTCCGGTGTTCCGCCTCGGTCGTCCGCGATCGGCGTCCCGGCGAGCCGGCGGGAACCGGTCCGCCGGGCGGGCTGCCCGTCCGCCGCGAGACGCCCGGACGGATGGGGAGGCCGCCCGGCGGGGTTCCCACGTCGACGCCGGCGGGACCGGACGGAAGGGCGGCCGCGTGGGAGGCGGTGAGCTCCCCGGAAGCCGATCGCGACGCGGTGGGTCCGTACCCCGGCGGCGGACCGGTGGGGGCGGCGTGGTGGGGCCGGCCCGCCTCCGGGGCGGAGAGCGGTACGGCGGCGAGCGCGTCGCGCAGGGCGGCGGCGCCGCTTAGCCGCGTGGCCGGATCGGTGTGCATCCCCCGCCGGAGCACCTCGGTCAACATGGGGGGAACGCCGGGGATGTCGGGGATCGGCTGCCGGTGGAGGGCGAGGATGACGGCGACGTTGGGCACCCCGTCGGGCGGGAAGCGGGGCGGCCGGCCGGAGAGCAGGGCGTAGAGCGAGGCGGCGAGCGAGTACACGTCGCCCAGCGGCGACGGCCCGGCGAGCTCGAACGCCTCCGGCGGGGCGAACGCCGGGGTGAGGGACTCCAGCGTCACCGACAGGTCCTGGCCGGGTACGGGCATCGCCGCGAGCCCGAAGTCGGCGAGCGCGACCATCCCGTACCGATTGATCAGGATGTTCGCGGGTTTGACGTCCCGGTGGAGCACCCCGTGGGCGTGCGCGGCGGCGAGGGCGTCGGCGACGCGCACCCCGATGTCCCGGACCTCGGCCGGGGCGAACGGGCCGTGGCCGCGCAGGCGGTCGTTGAGGGAGCCGTTGGTGCAGAGCTCAAGGACGATGTACGGCCTGCCGTCGTGGAGCACCCCCGCGTCGTAGATCTCCACGACGTGCGGGTGGCCCGACAGGGCGCCCACCGCGTTGACCTCGCGGAGGAACCTGCGCTGATCGCGTTCGGAGAGCAGGACGCGGTTGTCCACCTTGAGGGCGACCTCGCGCCCCACGGAGAGCTGTCGCGCCCGGTAGACGACGCCGAACCCACCCTGGCCCAGCACGCCGAGTACCTGGTACCCCGGTACCTCGATTCCCCGCGAAGTCGTCATTCGTCACGATCTCCTTGTTTCACACCAAGCTGGGACGCTACCAGGTCCAGGTGATCACGGTGCCTACACGCCCCAGCCCATGGCCGGAGATCCCGCCACCCGGTTCGGAGGCCGCCGGATCCCGCCCGCCTCCGGTCCCGCGCCCGATCCCGGAAGCCCGACTCGGCCTGTACGGCCTGCGGTGGGTGATCGTTGTGTTGTCGGCGCCTTGTGGGGTGCGTACAGCGCATTGATCACTCTGGTGTGTCGTGCGGGTTGCTGAGGGTTGTTCCTGGTGGTGTCGGTGTGTGGTTTGGGGTTCGGCCTGTACGGCGTGCGGTGGGTGATCGTTGTGTTGTCGGCGCCTCGTGGGGTGTGCACAGCGCATTGATCACTCTGGTGTGTCGTGCGGGTTGCTGAGGGTTGTTCCTGGTGGTGTCGGTGTGTGGTTTGGGGCTTGGCCTGTGCGGCCTGCGGTGGGTGATCGTTGCGTTGTCGGCGCCTCGTGGGGTGCGTACAGCGCATTGATCACTCTGGAGTGCCGTGTTGGTCGCTGCTATCGGATTTCGGGGGCGGCGTCGGGGGTTTGGTTTGGGTTGCACGGGTTGGGCTGGGTGATCGTTGTGTTGTGTGGGCCTTGTGGGGTGCGCACAGCGCAATGATCACTCTGAGTTCCGCGTCGGCAGGTGCCGCTCGGACTCGGGGACGCCGCGGGATCGGTCCGGTCCACCCCGTGCGTCCGGCTGGGCCCGCGTGACCGGCCCGGCGATCCGGGCCGTCCGGAGCCCGCCGGGAAATGTCGGAGGGCGCCGATAGCTTCCGTGCATCGAGTCGACGACAGTGCGAGGGAGAGGGCGCGACATGTATCGCCAAGGGGATGTCCTGATCGTTCCGATAGCGGAGGAGCACGCCCTCGCGGCGTCCGCGTCGACCTCACCGGCGGCGCGGGACGGGCGGGGACGCCTCGTGCTCGCCCTGGGTGAGGCGACCGGGCACGCCCACGCGGTCGTCGGGCCGGGCATGCTGCTGAGCGACCCCGACCCGATGCGTCCCTCCCACCTGCACCTGCCCTCGGGAGGCCGGGTCGTGCACGAGGAGCACGCCGCGATCTCGCTGCCCGCCGGGTGGTACCGGGTGGTCCGCCAGCGCGAGTACACCCCCGGCGCCGTCCGAATGGTGGCCGACTGACATGGCGACCGTGGAACTCGACCGTCTCGCCGTCTCCGCCGGGGAGTGGGCCGCCGTCGCCTTCGCCGCCGGCCCCGCGGACCGCCCCCGGGCCGAGGCCGGGATCCGAGCCGCCTACCGTGCCGCGGGGCTCGCCGAGCCGACGCGGATCCTCTGGGCGCGTTCCCCGCGCGAAGGAGCGGTGTTCGCGAGCCTGCTCACCGACCCGGAGCGCTCCGGTCCCGAGCTGCGGGCCGCCGGGCTCACCGGCGGGCTGGAGTTCAAGGCGCACCATCCCGGGGCCTGCGTGCGGGACGTGCTGCTCACCCGGCCGTGGGAGGCCGCCCGCACGGCCAAGGCCGCCGAGCTCGGGCCCCGCGGCTGGCCGCGGGCCTGGTCGCTGGCCGGGGGGCGGCTCTGGGAGCCGGTGAGCGGGCTGGTGGGCAGGATCCGCCGGGGCATCGCCGACGCGGAGAGCCCGGAGTATGCCCGGCGGCTGCGCCGGGTCACCCTGGACGCGGTCCTGGGTCAGCACGAAGCCCCCTGGCTCGCCACCTTCGAGGGACTGTACGGCGAGGCGGTGCCGGACGTGATCGCCGCCCTCGCCGAGGTCGCCAGGTCGGCCGGGTGGTGGTGGCCCTACGAACGCGTGGCGATCGTCTGTGAGCGCCCGGCCGAGCTTCACCGTGACGAGCCGGGACGGCTGCATCGGGGGGACGGCCCGGCGCTGAGCTACCCGGACGGCTTCTCGCTGTACGCCTGGCGCGGCATGCCCGTTCCGCCCGGTTTCATCGCCGGGCTGGACGGGCTCACCGCCAAGCGGATCATGAACGAGGAGAACGCCGAGCTGCGCCGGGTGATGCTGGAGTACTACGGATACGACCGCTACCTGGCCGACCTCGGCGCCACCCCGGCCCACCGGGACGAGACCGGGGTGCTCTGGCGGATCGACCTCCCCGGCGACGAGCCGGTCGTCATGGTCGAGGTGGTCAACTCCACCGCCGAGCCCGACGGCACGTTCCGCACCTACTGGCTCCGGGTCCCGCCCGCCACCCGGTCCGCGCGGGAGGGCGTGGCGTGGACCTTCGGCGTGGACGCCGCCGACTACCGCCCCGAGCGCGAGACCTGACCGCCGCGAGGCGGCCGTCTCCGGCGAGGTGGACGGTCTCCCGTACACCTCCGCCGGTCCTCCCCGGGGTGGGCCGGGCCGCTGGATCGGGCCGCCGATCCGGAGCGGGCGGTCCGCCCATCCCGGGGGCCTCCGTCCGCCGGGCCACGGCTCCGCGGTTGTGCGGATCGACGGTCCGCCGTCGGCCCGATGCCGTCGTTTCCCCAGGCCGGTGACTCCGGCTCGCCGGCCACGCCCGCGATCGAATCCGCGGCCCGCACCGCGTATCCGGCCACCGGGTCGACGAGGTGGCCGGGTTCGGGGACGACCGTGAAGTCCTCGTCGCCGGTCACGGCACCGCCTCCAGGAACTCGGGGGCGTTGCAGCAGGTCCTGGTAGTCGGCGGCTCCTCGTGACGGCCGGGCGTGACGGCCCGGCTCTCGTCCGTCATCAGGACCGAGTCGGCCCGGCGGATCGCGGAGAATGGGAAGGTCGGCTTCCGGCGGGCCGTAGCCGAGGGGCGCCTATGCCGGTCGCCGTGTCCTCCGGGTTCGCGGGGGCGCCGGACGACGGGTCAGCCGGGCCGGTCGCCGTGCAGGCGGGCCGGGATGCGTTCCAGGATTCCGCCGGCGAACACGTCGTAGAGGCCGGTCGGCTCCAGGTGCACGTACCCGATGTGGCAGTCGCACCGCGTCGCGGGGCAGAGCCGGGGCCGCAGCGCGTCGCGGAACGAGCCGTCGTAGAGGTTGCCGAGCGTCGTCGGCAGGAAGTGGCAGCGCCGGACCGTGCCGTCCCCGTCCACGGTGATCACCGAGGATCCGGTACGGCAGGGCAGCCCCAGGTTGGGGTGCGGGTCACGGCTGTAGTGGAAGAGCGGGTCGATCTCCTGCCAGGGCGCCGCCGACGCGTCGGTGTAGACGAGGCCCTCGGACGCGTTGACCCAGAGATAGACGTGTCCGGGGAGGTCGGCCCGGAGCCGTCGCGCCGCCTGAAGATGCTCGGGCAGCCCGACCACGCCGACGCTGTACCGCACCCCCGCCGAGGCCAGGGTCCGGCACTTGCCCAGGAACCGTTCGTGGGTGACCTGGCTCGGATGGTAGGTGGCCCACAGGGCGAGGCGGGAGAGGTCGGCGTCGGCCAGGTGATCCGGGCGGAAGCTGAGGTTGGTCTGGATCGCCACCCGCCCGACGTGGGGCAGGTGACTCAGTTCGACCACGGCGCGGCGGTACCAGGACCGCACCATGCCCTCTCCCCACGGGGTGAAGAGCACGGAGATCGGCTCGTCCTGCGCGGCCACCCAGCCGGTGAAGCGTTCCAGGGCGGCCCGGTCGGCCCGGAGCCGCCCGGGGTCGTCCCGCCGTTTGGCGAACGGGCAGTACCCACAGCTGTAGTCGCAGCTCGCCAGGGGGCCGCGGTAGAGGATCGTGAGCATCAGCGGGCCTCGTGCGCCGTCATGAGCGCGGCGACCCGGGGCGAGAACAGCGCCGGGCCGATCGCGTCGGAGTGGGCCAGGCCCTCGGGCGTCAGCCGTACCCGATCCTCGGTGGTGCCCGTGGCGGGCTCGATCCAGCCGGTCGCGGTGAATTCCCACAGGTCGGTACGGGCTTCGCGGCCGAACAGCTCGCGGTAGGCGGCCGTCTCCACCCCCTCGGCCTGGAGCAGGGACTGGATCAGGTAGCGGCGCCGGCGGTCCTCCTCGTCGAGCCGGTAGCCCACCTCGGCGTGGTCGAAGGCCGGCTGCCGCACGAAGTCGTCGACGATCGCCCGGACCTGCCGGGCGTCCACCGCGTAGTCGAAGGAGTAGTGCAGCCCCCCGGTGTAGGAGCGCGCGCCGCAGCCGAGCCCGACCATGCCGTCGCCCTGGCAGCTGTAGGCGGTCGGCTCGTGCCGGATCCGCCGGAACATGCGCATGGACGTCTGCTCGTATCCGGCGGCGAGCAGGTGGTCGCGGCCCCGGCGGTAGAGGGTGAGCCGCTGGTCGTCCCATTCGCGGGCGGTTCTGGCCAGGCCGGTGAGCGGCCGGACGTAGAGGGGGTAGAGGTAGATCTCCTCCGGCTCCCAGGCCAGGGCGGCGTCGAGGGAGTACCGCCAGGTCTCCGGGGTCTGCCCGTCGATCCCGTAGATGAGGTCGATGTTGAGGACGGGCACGCCGGAGTCCCGGATGTGCCGGAGCGCCTTCTCCACCTCCGCGCGCCGCTGCGGGCGGATGGCGGCCCGGGCCTCGGCGTCGACGAAGCTCTGCACCCCGATCGAGATCCGGTGTACCCCGCGGTCGGCGAGCACGCCGAGCCGGTCTGGGGTGGCGGTCGCAGGGGAGGTCTCCACGGAGAAGGGGACGGCCCGCGGGTCGGTGAAGCGCTCGACGATTCCGTAGAGCCGGTCGAGTTCGGCGGGGGAGAGGTAGGTCGGGGTGCCGCCGCCGATCGCGCCGAGGGCGAAGCGGGCCGGTCCGAGGGCGTCCTGTACGGCCAGCGCCTGGCGGTCGAGGGCGTCCAGATAGGCGCCGACCAGCTCCTCGGGGGCGCCGGTCCGGGTGAACAGGTTGCAGAATCCGCAGCGCATCTCACAGAACGGGATGTGCACGTAGAGAAAGAGGGAGTTCCGCTTCTCCTCCGCCCACAGGTCGGCGAGGCGTGGCCGAGGATTCAGCGGCCGATAAGCCGATTTATGCGGATACGCATAGACATATCCCTGATAGGGGCTACTCATAGGTCTTTCTCCAGGATGAACTCGGCATAGGGCACCGTCCACACGACCTCGTGGCCGATCCTGTGCCCGGTATGGCCGTCCTCGCCGTAGGCCGTACCGTGATCTGAGCAGATGACGACGAAGCAAGGACGTCGCATCAGCGTGAGGAGCCTGCCGATGTGCCGGTCCACGTACCGCAGCGCGGCGGCGTGGCTCTCCCGCGTGTCACCGTGCTCCCGGGTCGCCCCGGGCAGGTGGAACCAGTTCGGCTGATGCAGGGAGGCGACGTTCACCAGCAGGAAGAGCCGCCGGTCTCCGGCCCGGGCCACGACCTCGGCCACCCGTTCGATCTGGCTCTCGAAGGAGGTCGGTGAGGTCACCCCGAAGGAGGGCTCCCAGTGGCTTTCCGCGAAGAGACCGGGCAGGGCGGAGCCGAGCGGGGTCAGCTTGTTGAAGAAGCCCACCCCGCCGACGCACACGGTGTGGTATCCGGCCCGGGCCAGGCCGGACGGCAGGTCCGGGGCGTCGAACGCCCAGGTCCGCCCGCCGGTCGTCTCGCTCCCCGGGAAGGCGGCGGCGAAGAGCCGGGGGTGCGGGCCCGGCTCGGTCGGCGTCGGCAGGAATCCCGCCAGCATCGCGGCGTGCGAGGCATAGGTGAAACTGCCCGGGGCGTGCCTGCGTTTCCAGCGCCCGCCTGGCACCACCCGGGCCAGCTCCGGGGTGAGGCCGGACTCCATCGACTCCTGGGCGACGTCGAAGCGGAGGGTGTCCAAGGTCACCAGCAGTAGGTCATGGCTGCCGACGATTTCGTTCATGTCGTGCACAGGACCGCCTCCACCTGCGCCGCGTAGGTGTCCAGGCCTTCGGAGCCGCCGCCCGGCAGGCCGTCCAAGCCCGGGAGGAGGTCTCCGAACGCGTTGACCTCGGCCACGGCGAACTCCTGCCAGTCCGACCCGATCATCAGGTCGACCCCTGCCGCCAGGCTCCGCGGGAAGCACGCCGCGGCCCGGACGCACACCTCCAGCGCCGCCTGCCAGCCCCGCTCGCCGAGCCGGGCCCGGACCGCGGGCAGGTCGCCGCGGGCGCCGCCCAGGTGCAGATTGGTGATCGGGATCCGGCTGGTGCGCACCACCGCGTGGGTCGGCCTGCCCGCCGTGACGACCACCCGCAGGTCCAGGCTCCGGCCGCCGAGCCCCGCCTTGGGGAACCAGCGTTCCACGTGCAGCCCGTCCGGGGCCATCCGGTCCACCACCGCGGCGACGTCGCGGGGGTCGGTGTAGGTCCGGACCCGCAGGGAGTTGTGGAGCCCGGCGGGGCCGAGGGCCGCCGAGGTGGTCGCGGTGATCCGGTCGCCGCGGGCGGTCAGCGCGATCACCCCGGAGGCCGAGGAGCCGTGGGCGGGCTTGACGAACACCCGGTTCCATCCGGCGTCGGCCATCCGCTCGCGCAGCTCCCGATAGCCGGTCACCTCGGGGAGGGCCGGGGGGACCGGCACGCCGGCCGCGGCGAGCCGCGCGTGGCAACGGCGCTTGTCGAACATGACCCCGATCTCCTCGGGGTCGTTGAGCAGCCGGGCCCGTCCCGCGGTGAGCTCGGCGACCCGCCGCAGCGCCCCGGTCAGGCGGGAGTACCAGAGCGCGCCCCCGTCCACCCGGGTGGGATCGCCCGCACCGCGGAGCAGGGCGTCGGTCTCGACGTCCCCACCCGGGGAGTCCACCCGGACGTGGGTGGTCTCGGCGGGCAGGACCGGGTCCCCGATCAGCAGCTCCCGCCACGGCAGGACCGCCGGCGCGGGCAGGCCGCGGGCCCGTACCGCCTGGGAGAACAGTTCGGTACGGCGTTCACCCGGCACCCCGACCACGGTGAAGCGGACGCTCACTCCGAGACCGCGATGTAGAACCGCTCGCCGTCAGGTTTCTGCCGGTCGCCGAGGTCGACCTCGACGCCGGGAAGGGCTCCGCGCACACGTTCCATCATCGCGTCGGTCAGAAAGTGGTGGCTGAGGTTGAGGCCGCGCAGGTGGGTGAGGGGCTGTCCCGCCAGCAGGGCTTCCGCGCCCTCGTCGCTGAGGGCGCCCATGGACAGGTCCAAGGTCTCCAGGCGGGCCACGATCGGGGCGGAGGCGACCGCTGCGGCGATTTCGTCCTGGATCTCGCTGTCCTGCAGGCCGAGGTGGGTCAGGGCGGGGAGTCCCGCACCGGAGAGGATCCCGGCGAGGTCGGCGACGCCGGCGTTCCCGCCGTATTGCTCGGTGCCCAGCCAGAGCTCAAGCCGGGTCAGGGCGGGCAGCTCCGAACGGCTGATCGCCGCGACCACCGGGCCGGGGAGTCCGCCGGACTCCATCCGCAGGACCTGGAGCGAGGGGTGCGTGACCGGTCGGAGCTCCAGGTCGACGCCGCCGCGGATTTCCAGCCGTTCCAGCGCGGGGAACGCCTCGAGCAGCGGGGTGATGTCGCTTTGCCGGATCCAGGAGATCTCCATCTCTTCCCGGATGACGTCCCCCAGGAAGAGCGCCCGGAGTTCGGGCAGTTGCCCGGCGGACGCGGCGAGGCTCCGGACGACCTCCTCCGATGACTGATCCATGGAGTACTCATGATCCCAGTTGCCGATGACCAGGGCGCGTACCCGGTCCGATCCCGGGAGTGCGACGAAACCCGCGACCAGCTCGTCGAAAGCCTCGGTGGCCTCGAACTCCAGGCTGAGGACCCAGGCAGCCTCGCCGTGCAGCGATGTGTCCGGTTCGGGGCTCGCGATGGGGAGGCCCGCGAACTCGGTCCGGTGTTCGTAGATCACGAAAGCTCCTTGCGGGGGGAACGTGCCCAGTCCTATCAGAGGTGACCGACATCCCGATGCCTCCGGTACGCAGGCCGGGGTACGGTCCGGCGGTCTGTGCGGGTACGGCGTGCGCCGCCCCCGGTCGTACCGAATCCGGGAGGTCAGCGGGCGGAGTGCGGGTACGGCGTGCGCCTCCGGTGTCACCGGAGGCGTCCGGCCCGATGACGCGCCTACTCCGAGACCGCGATGTAGAACCGATCGCCGTCCGCGTTCTGCCGATCCCCGAGGTCGACCTCGACGCCTGGCAGGGCGGTGCGCACGCGTTTCATCATCTCCTCGCTCAGGAAGTGGTAGTTGAGGTCAAGCCGTCGCAGGTGGGTGAGAGGCTGGCCGGAAAGCAGGGCTTCGGCGCCGTCGTCGGTGAGGGCTCCCATGGACAGGGCGAGGGTTTCCAGGCGGGCCACGATCGGGGCGGAGGCGACGGCCGTGGCGATCTCGTCCTGGATCTCGCTGTCCTGCAGGCCGAGGTGGGTCAGGGCGGGGAGGCCTTCGCCGGAGAGGATGCCGGCGAGGTCGGCTGTGGTCGTGTTCCCGCCGTACCACTCGGTGCCCAGCCAGAGTTCCAGGTGGGTGAGGGCGGGCAGCTCCGAGCGGCCGATCGCGGAGACCACCTCGGCCGGGAGCCCTCCGGTCTCCATCCGCAGGGTGCGCAGCGACTCGTGCCGGATCGGCCGGAACTTCAGCGCGTCCCCGCCGCGCACGTCCAGCCGCTCAAGCGCGGGGTACGCCTCCAGCAGAGGGGTGACGTCGGACTGTGGGATCCAGGAGATCTCCGCCTCGTGCTGGACGATGTCCCCGAGGAACACGGCCCGTAGTCCGCGCAGTTGCCCGGCGGCTGCGACGAGGGCGTCGACGACCGGCGCGGAGGATTCCTCGGTGGCGACCTCGGGATCCCAGGCCCCGATGACCAGCGCCCGCACCCGCTCCGACCCCGGAAGCGCGAGGAAGCTCGCGAAGAGATCGTGGAAGTTCTCGTCGGAGTCGTACCCCAGGCCCAGACACCAGGCGGTGTCGCCGTCGAGCTCGGTGTCCCGATCCGGGCCCTTGACCGGGAGGCCGGCGAATTCGGTGAGGCGTTCGTTGATCACAAAAGCTCCTTGGCGGGGAAGTGGTGCCCAGTCCTACCAGAGGTGACCGACACCCCGCCGCCTCCGGGGCGCCGGGCGCGAAGGCCGGGGTCCGGCGGGTGACACGGGGTGCGCGGATACGGCGTCGTGCCGAATCCGCAGGATCGGCGGGCGGTGTACGGGGGGTACGGCGTGTGCCGCCGCCGGCCGTATCGGCGTCGGAATCCGCCGACGCACGGGGTGGGCTGGAAACGGACGGCTCCGGATGCGGCGCACGCGATGCCGGTACGGCGTGCGCCGTGGCAGACCGTACCGAATCCGGGGGACCGGCGCGGGGCGCGCCCTGGTGAAGCGCCTATTCCGAGACGGCGACGTAGAACCACTCGCCGTCGTCCGGCTCCTCCTGGTCACCGAGGTCGACCTTGACGCCGGGGAGGGCGGCGGTCACCCGCTCCATCATGGCGTCGGTGAGGTAATGGTGGCTGAGGTCGAGCCGTCGCAGGTGGGTGAGGGGCTGGCCGGACAGGAGGGCTTCGGCGCCGTCGTCGGTGAGGGTGCCCATGGACAGGGCGAGGGTTTCCAGGCGGGCCACGATCGGGGCGGAGGCGACGGCCGTGGCGATTTCGTCCTGGATCTCGCTGTTCTGCAGGCCCAGGTGGATCAGGGCGGGCAGCCCCTCGCCGGACAGGATCCCGGCGAGGTCGGCGAGCGTGGCGTCCCCGCCGTACTCCTCGATGCCGAGCCAGAGTTCCAGTTCGGTGAGGGCGGGCAGGTCGGAGCGGGAGACGGCGGAGACCACCTCGGCCGGGATCCCGCCGGACTCGACGCACAGGGCTTGGAGCGAGGCGTGTTTGACGGGCTGGAGTCTCAGTCCGAAACCCCCGCGTACCTCAAGCCGTTCCAGCGCGGGGTACGCCTCCAGCAGCGGGGTGACGTCGCTCTGCTGGAGCCAGGAGATCTCCGACTCCTCCTGGGTGATGTCGCCGAGGTAGATCGCCCGCAGCTCCGGCAGCCGCTTCGCGGACTCGGCGATCCGCCTGACCGCGTCACCGGAGGAATGACCTTCGGAGGGGAAGGGGTGCCAGGCGCCGACGACGAGAGCACGGACCCGTTCGGCACCGGGCAGCGCGAGGAACCGGTCGAACAGGCCGTCGAAGGTGTCCTTGCTCTCGTACTCCACACTCATCCGCCAGGCGACGTCGCCGGTGAGCGGCCCCTCCGCGGGGACGGGCCGGACCGGCAGACCGGCGAACCGGGTGAGGTGCAGGGAAGACATGGCGGCTCCTCGGTCGGGGGGAACGCGGAAAGTCCTATCAGAGGTGACCGACACCCGGTGGCGGACTCCGGCAGTCACGGCAAAAAAAGTCCATGGGGTATCAAACACTGACATGTAGGGTTGTTGTGGTGACCCTATGGATAAACCTTGATGGAGCCGTCAACGTTCGTGATCTCGGTGGGTTGGCCGTCCAGGGCGGCGGGACCACCCGGCCCGGGCGGATCCTGCGCTCGGACAACCTGCAGGCCCTCAGCGACCGGGACGTGCACCACCTCGTCACCGAGCTGAAACTCCGCCATGTGGTCGACCTCCGCTCACACGCCGAGGTGATGCTGGAGGGGCCGGGGCCACTGACCCGGGTGCCCGAGGTGACGATCCACCATCACACGGTGTTCGCGGAGGGCGGTGCGCGCACCGACGTGGAGGCCGACCTGGCCGTGGACGTGGACGCGGTGCTTCCTTGGGTGGGTCAGGCGGAGAACGGCCCGGTGGTAAGCCGTACGGTCGGCCACTACCTCGGCTACCTGGAGGCCCGGCCCGACTCCGTCGTCTCCTCGCTCCGGGTGCTCTCCGGCGGGGACGGGACGGCCCTGGTGCACTGCGCGGCCGGCAAGGACCGGACCGGGGTCGTGGTCGCCTTGGCGCTGGAGGTCGCGGGGGTGGAGCGGGCGCAGGTCGTGGCGGACTACACGCGGACGGGCGATCGGCTGGAGCAGGTGATCGGCAGACTGCGCGCGAGCTCCACCTATGCCGCCGACCTAGACTCGCGCCCGGCCGACAGCCACCTGCCCCGGGCGCAGATCATGGAGGGGTTCCTCGGCTCGCTGGACCGGCGGTACGGCGGCGTGGCGGGCTGGCTGGACGCGAACGGCTGGACGGAGGCGGACACCGAGCTGCTCCGCGCCCGGCTGTGTGATTAGCGGCGGCGCCGCCGCCTCGCCCGTCCGCCGGGGCCACGGCACGCGGCCGGTGCGAAAAGGCGGGGTTTCTCGATTGGCCCACCCGGCGGTGGCGTTTCTTCACGTGCATTTGCAATAGCGCATTTGCACGCGCAAATGGGCGTGCTCCATCATGCATTTATTGCTGTCCTAATATTGGAGAAAATTGTTAGTATGGCCATTGCGGTCATTTGTGGCCATGATGGAGACGTGTATTCACCGTTGACTGGGGCGATCCGCTCTGACCTGTGTATTCCGCAGCTGCCGTGCCCGTTTCCAAGTGAGGTGAACGCCCATGCCGACCGGGTCAACCGGGAGAGTTTTGCCTGGTTGGCAGCGTCGGGAATGCTTGATGAACAAGGGACGATCGAGGACTTCCGCCGTGCCGAAATCGGCTGGCTTACGGCGCGCACAAACCCCACCGTGCCGCCCGATATGCTCCGGTTACTCAACGACTGGTACAACTGGCTTTTCGCCTTCGACGACGCGTTCGCGGAATCCGCCAGGACCGGAGGGCGGGCCGGGCCCATTTCCCGCGCCATCCCCCGGCTGCTGTCGGTCCTTGACGAACCCGACCCGAGGCCCGGTGACGACCTGTTTGTCCAGGCGCTGCGCGACCTGCGGTTCCGGGTCGGCCGGTGCAGCAGCCCGGAGCAGTTCGACCGCTGGCGGACCACGGTGAAGGAATATCTGTTCGCCCAGGTGTGGGAGGCGGCCAACCGGGAGGCCGACATCGTCCCGGGCCTCGGCGACTATCTGGTGATGCGCCGGATCACCGGGGCGACCTACACCTGCCTCGCGTTGATCGACGTGGCCGGTGGATACCGGGTGCCGGCGGACGTGTGGCACCACCCCGACGTCCAGGCCCTCCGGGACATCGCGTGCGATCTCATCGGCTGGGACAACGATCTGCTCTCCTACGCCAAGGAACGGGGGAGCGACCGGGCGCGGCACAACCTGGTCACCGTGATCATGGAACATGCCGGCTGCTCGACCCAGTCGGCCATGGACGAGGTGGCCCGGATGCACGCCGGGTCGATCGACTCGTTCGCCGCCCGGAAGGCGGCCGTCGAGCGGTGGGCCGGCACCGCGGAGGTCCGCTCCTTCGTGACGGGGCTGGAGCACTGGGTGCGCGGGCACATCGAGTTCTCCACCCGGAGCTCGCGCTATCAGGCCCTTTAGGCAACCGTGACCGAAGGAGCCGCACCGATCGCGTAGTGAATCGCGGTGTCGAGCGGCATCGCGCTCCCCTCGGCGAACGCCTCGTTGTAGCGCTGTTCGCCGAGGAGGCGACGGCACTCCCGCGCGCACCGGTCGTGGTCGGCTCGCAGCACCGGTGAGTCCATCTGCGGCACCCCGAACGTCCGCCATCCGGCCTGACCGGCGCCGAGCAGCCGCGAGGCCCGCTCCGGGTCTCCGTCGTCCACCGCGAGCTGGGCGAGCGTCTCGACGCAGAGCACGATCCCGAGCACGTCGTGGAAGTGCCGCTTGATGCGCAGCGCCTCCCGGGCGCTGCAGACGGCGTCGGCGATCAGGCCCATCGACCGCTGGGTGATCGCCAGAGCCCAGTCGGCGTACGAGCGCAGCCACAGCTCGCCCCGTTCGACGCAGACGCCCACACAGTGCCGCAGCAGCGGCATCGCCGCGTCCGGCCGGCCGCAGGCGGTCAGGACCAGGGCCAGCTCGACGACCGCGGGAAGCAGACGCGGGTCCAGCCCGCGCACGCCCCGCCCGTGGTCGATCGCCACGCCGAGGAACGCCATCGCCTTGGTGAGGTCGCCCTGGAGGTAGGCGGCCGTGCCGAGCATCTTGGTGGCGAGCACCACCGAGGGGTCGTCGCCGATGCGCACGGCGTCGTCCCCGCACTCCTCGGCGAACCGCAGCGCCGCCGGGATGTCCCCCTGGGCGCTGGCGATGTAGGAGGCCGTCCAGAGCGCCTTGCACCGCGCGGGGCTGGGCTGCGGGCTCGCCGCCAGCGCGCGCTCCAGGAAATGCCTGCCCTCCTTGGACAGCCCGCAGGCGACCCACATGTACCAGAGCGAGGCCGCGAGGTCGAGACCGGCGGAGGTGTGCCGGGGGTCGCCGATGCAGTGGTCGAGCGCGGCCCGCAGGTTGGCGTGCTCGTGGCGCATCCGGATGAACCAGTGCACCTGCCGGGGGCCCGACCAGGCCTGCTCGCCGCGCCGGGCCAGCCGCAGGTAGTAGTCGCGGTACCGGGTGAGCAGCAGATCCCGCTCACCCAGCCGTTCCAGCCACTCCTGGCCGTACTCGCGGACGGTGTCCAGGAGCCGGTAGCGCACCCCCGAGGGCTGGCCCTGACGGAGCAGGATGGACTTGTCGACGAGTCCGGTGACGAGTTCGAGGATCTCGTCGGGGGACAGGTCCTCCCCCGAGCAGACGTCGCGGGCCGCGTCCAGGTCGAAGTCCCCGGCGAAGACGGACAGGCGCGCCCACAGCCGGCGCTCCTTGGGCTCGCAGAGCTCGTGACTCCAGCCGATCGCGGCGCGGAGCGTCTGGTGGCGGGGGAGCGGGCTGAGGCCGACGCCGGACAGGAGCGCGAACCGATCGGTCAGCAGGTTGAGGATCTGGCGGACCGACAGGACGCGCAGCCGTACCGCGGCGAGTTCGATGGCGAGGGGGATGCCGTCGAGCCGGCGGCAGAGCTCCGCCACGTCGGCGAGGTTGTCCTCGTCGATCGTGAAGCCGGGGGAGGCCTCCTCGGCGCGCTGCCGGAAGAGCGTGACCGCCTCGCCGGTCGGGGTGGCCCGGTCGGGCGGGGGCACCTCGAGCGGGCTGATCAGGATCGACTGCTCCCCGAGCACCCCGAGCGACTGCCTGCTGGTGGCCAGCACGTGAAGCCGCTCGGCCTGGTCCAGCAGACCCTCCAGCAGGTGGGCGCAGGCGTCCACCAGGTGCTCACAGGTGTCCAGGATGAGCAGCGCGTGCCGGCCGGTGAGGTAGGCGGCGAGCACCTCCTCGGCCGGGCGCGGGGTGTTGTCGACGATGCCGAGGGTGGCGGCGACGGAGTGGGCGAGCAGGTCGGGCGTCTGCAGCCGGGAGAGGTCGACGACCCAGACCCCGTCGGGGAAGCGGGAGCGGATCTCCCGGGCGGCGCGGAGCGCGATCCGGGTCTTGCCGACGCCGCCGATGCCGGTGACGGTGACCATGCGCGACGTCCGGACGGCGCGCTTGATCGAGGCGAGCAGACGGCTCCGGCCGACGAAGCCGGTGGGCTCTGCGGGGAGGTTGCCGTCCTGGCGCCATTCTGCGGGGGCTTCCATGCCGCCTCACGGGGGTCGCTTCAGGCAAGCTTTCACCTGGAGATCCTATAGATTGGCCGCCCTCCGTGCGGGCATGTTGCGGGAGGAGAGCCCTGTGATTGTTCCGGTGCCGGGACGGTCTGAAACCTCTTCACCGCCCGCGCTTCGCGTCTTAGCGGACTGATCATGCCGTGCGCGGTACCATGGCGCGAACGCGCTGCGGAGGTGGAGATGGTGATGCACGGTCCTGACGACGAGCGCCCCGTCGACCTCTTCGACGAGGCGCCCCCGGTGCTTCCCGACCAGACGACGGACGACACCGACATCGGCTGGGGCGACTGGCTGGGCGACGACGACTCCCGGCTGCTCGACGAACGTCCCCCGCACTGGTAGACCGCCGCTCCGCCGACCTCCGGTCGCCGTGGTGTTACCACGACGACCAAAGCGATCCGTTCGACCGAGCCGGGTGCTGTGCGTCCGGATGGTCGGTACGGGCGGAGCCGGAGGTCAGGAGACCACGTCCTTGGTGCGGAACCTGCGGAAGGCCAGCGCGATGAAGATCACCGCGTAGGAGACCGACACCGCGGAACCCTTGATCATGCCGGCCCAGGAGATCTCCAGCTGGATGACGTCGAGCCAGGCCATGGCCCAGTAGGTGGGCAGCACCTCACGCCAGACGCCGAGGGCCTCCACCGCCTCCACGATGTTGCTGATGATCACCAGCCCGACCGCCCCGCCGACCGCGCCGAGCGGCGAGTCCGTGGTCACCGAAAGGTAGAAGGCGAGGCCGGCCACGACCAGCTGGCTGATCATCGCGTAGGCGATCACGATGCCGAACCGGGGGAGGACGTCGGCGGCGCCGAGGGTCTGCCCGGTCCCCGGGAGCTGGATGTCGTCCCACCCGAACATGACGGTCCCCACCAGCAGCGCCATCAGCGGCAGGATCACGATGGCCGCCGCCGAGTAGGTGAGGGCGACCACCAGCTTCTGCCGGAGCAGCCTGCCCCGGGGCACCGGCGCGGCGAGCAGATAGCGGAGCGAGGACCAGTTGGCCTCGCTCGCCACGGTGTCCCCGCAGAACATCGCGACCGCCACCACGAGCAGGAAGCCCACCGAGACGAAGAGCGTGAACGCGGTGAAGTTGAGGGCGCTCGCCGTGGCCAGGTCGCTCAGGTTGGGTGCCCGGTTCCCCTGGCTCGGCCGGCCCACCATGAACGCGACCGCCAGGATCCACGGGAGGAGCAGCAGCAGGCCGAACATGAGCAGGGTTCTCCGGCGCAGGAACTGCCGGACGAACTCGACCCGGAGCGGAAGGGTCCGGCCGGGCCGGTAACCGGGGGCGGTCTTGACGGTCACGCCTCGTCTCCGATCAGGGTGAGGAACGCGTCCTCCAGGTGGCGCTCCGAGGCGATCAGCTCCTTGACCTCGCCGGCGGCGATGAGGCGTCCCCGCCGCATCACGACGACATGGGTGCAGGTCAATTCGACCTCCGCGAGCAGGTGGCTGGAGACGATCACGGTACGGCCGGTGGCGGCGTAGTCGATGAGGACCCGGCGCATCTCCCTGATCTGCGGTGGGTCGAGTCCGTTGGTGGGTTCGTCGAGGACCAGGAGGTCCGGGAGGCCGAGCATCGCCTGGGCGATCGCGAGCCGCTGCCGCATCCCCTGGGAGTAGGTGCGGACGGGGCGCTCCAGCGCGGCGCCGAGGTCGGCGATCTCCAGGGCCTCGTCCATGTGGGCCTCGTCGGCGGGGCGGCCGGTCGCCTGCCAGTACAGCTTCAGGTTGGCCCGGCCGGACAGGTGGGGCAGGAAGCCGGGGCCTTCGACGAACGAGCCGAGCCGGGAGAGGACCGACGCGCCCGGCTTGACTTTCTGCCCATAAATCTGGATTTGTCCGGCATCAGGGACGATGAGCCCCATCAGCATGCGCAGCGTCGTCGTCTTCCCCGCGCCGTTCGGCCCGAGCAGGCCGAGCACCTGGCCGCGCTCCACCCGGAACGACAGGTCGTCCACCGCGAGCTCCCCGTTGCGGTAGCGCTTGGTCAGTCCCGTGATGACCAGCGGGACCTCCTCCCGCGCCGGGACGGCGACGTCGTCGGCGGGCGCCGGCGTGCCGGCCCGGCGGCCGGTGAGCAGCAGGACCGCCGCGACCACGACCGCGCCCAGCGGCATCGCCCAGGTCCACCACGGGGGACCCGAGGCGGCGCCGCCCAGCTCGTCGACGACGGGCACCGTGAGCGTCGGGGAGCCGAGCGCGACCTGGTAGACGGCCGGGGCCACGGGGGTCGCGTACCCCATGTCGGTCGAGGTGACCGTCAGCCGGAGCCGGTGGCCCACGCCGAACCGGTGGTCCACCGCGGGCAGGCGGACGCTCACCTCACCGCTCGCGGGTACCCGGACCGGTGCGGCGAGACCGCGGGGGAGCGTGCCCGGCTGGCCGGGCGACACGTCGTAGAGCTTGACGAAGACCGTCGCCCCGGGCGTGACCCGCAGCCGGATCGTGGACGCCCCGGTGAGCTGGAGGCTCTCGGTGAGCGGCGCCGTCTCGAACACCGCGCTCTGCCCCGGCATGTCCAGCGCGGTCGAGGCCCCGGCGAATCCGCCGAGCAGGCTGCCGAACCCGGGAACCGAGGAGATGGAGGCCGGGGATCCGCCCGCCGGGTTCGCGATCTCCTGCCGCTCCCCGGTGAGGGAGAGTTCGCGGGTCGCCGTCCCGGAGATTCCCGGATAGCGGTCGGCCCCGGTGATCTGCAGCACCAGGCGGCGGGTGCCGGGGTCGCGTCCGCCTGGACGGGTCACCGCGAAGGCCGGGCCCGTCTCGACGGACTCCCTGGCCAGCCAGCGGTCGAACCAGCCGCGGGTGAGCTCGTGCAGCCGGTCGGCCTCGCCGTCGCCGCCGTCGTGGCCGCCGTCGAACCAGGCCACCTCGACGGGGGCCCCGGTCGCGGCGATCGCCTTGGCGTTGGCGTCGGCCTGGTCGATCGGGAAAAGCGAGTCGTTGAGGCCCTGCAGCAGCAGGGTGGGCACCTTGACGCGGCCCTGGACCGAGGAGGGGCTGGACCGGCGGAGCAGCTCGACGGCCTCGGGGGTGGGGCGACCGGACTCGGCGACCTTCTGGTAGATCTCACAGATCGCGGGGAGGAACCGGCCGCACTGGACGGTCCCCTGCGGGATCGCCGGGCCCTCACCCCGGGCCGCGCCGCCTTCGGCCGTACGGGCGAGCGCGGCGGATCGGACGTCGGCGCCGCCGGCGCCGAAGAAGAGCCCGGCCCAGGCTTTCTTGAAAACACCCTCGGCGGCCCCGGTCCCGGCGGCGTTGGGGAAGAGGGAGTCCGCGAGGTCGTACCAGGTGATCTGGGGCACGATCGCGTCGATCCGGGTGTCGTGGGCGGCGGTCAGGAGCGCGATCGCGCCGCCGTACGACCCGCCGGCCATGCCGACCCGGGGGTCGCCGGGGGCGTCGAGCCGGACCTCGGGGCGGCGGGCGAGCCAGTCGACGAGCTGCTTGGTGTCCTTCACCTCGTAGTCGGGGGAGTTGAGCGCGATCTCCCCGGTGGAGCGGCCGAAGCCGCGCGCGGACCAGGTGAGGACCGCGTATCCTTCCGCAGCGAGCCGGAGCGCCTGCGGGCGCATCGCCTCCTTGCTGCTGCCGAAGCCGTGCCCGAGGAGCACCGCGGGGTGGGGCCCGCCGGTCTCCGGGACGTGGAGTGCGGTGTCCAGGGAGACCCGCTGGTCGTCGGCCGGGCCGTCCACGACCTCGATCCGCTGCTCGAACGTGCGGACCGGCGTCTCACCCGGAACGAGTAACCAGGTGAGCCCGCCGGCGAGGAGAAGCGCGAGCACCACGGCGACAATCCGGCGTTGCCTCGACAACGTCCCCCGAAACCTCATAAGCAGACCTTACCGAGGAGTTCTTAACGATTCCTGAGTAGCCGTCCGGTCACGGTGGGGTGGGGCGGGATACCCACGGTGAGCTGCGGGAAGCCCAAAGTGTCGGATACGCTGAGCGCGCTTTGGGATTGTAGGGATATCGGGGACATCCCCGATTGCGCGGTCTAGGTGAGGAACGGCATCATTCAGCGGGTGAAGGTACCAGCCGCCATACAGCCTCTGGTCAACACCGCCCTCTCGCACTGGGAGCGTGGCGAACCAGGACGTGAGACGCCCGTCGAACTTCTGTACCTGCTTTACGGCGGGTGGGTGACGGCGTTCTTCCTCAAGGTCCTCGGCTCCTCCTGGGACGTCTCCTGGCACTTCAAATGGCTCCGTGACGACCTCGCCCCACCGCACCTGATCAACTCGGTCGGTACCGGGATCGTCGTCACCCTGGTGATCGTGCACACCTACACCGGGCTCGGCGTGGACCGCCTCGCGTTGCGCCTGATGCAGTGGGGCACCGGCACCTTCCTGGTCGCGGTGCCCCTGGACCTGATCAACCACAGGGTGAACGGTCTGGACATCACGTCCTGGAGCCCCTCCCACATGCTGCTGTACATCGGCACGGCGTTCATGATCGCCGGGGTGATCCGGGGCTGGTACGTCTGCGCGGCGCCGGGCCGGATCCGCGACCTCGGGCTGCTGGCGCTCTTCGTCTACTGCATGGAGAACACCCTCTTCCCCGCGCAGCACCAGGAGTACGGCGTCTTCGGCATCATGGCCTGGGACCGCGGCGAGCCGTACGCGGAGCCGATCCTGCTGCAGTTCGCCGCCGACCAGATGGAGCGCCCGGTCGACCGGGAGATGGTGGTGAACTTCTCCCTCCCGGCGGCGGACTGGGTGTACCCGGTGTACATGGTGGCCGCGGTGATGTTCGCCCTGGTCGTCGCCCGGATGCTGGTCGGGTTCCGGTTCACCGCCACCGTCGTGGCCGCCGTCTACGTGGCCTACCGATGCGTGATCTGGCCGCTCCTGTTCGTCGCGGACTTCCCGCCGTCGGCCATCCCCTTCTTCCTCGTCGCCACGGCCCTCGTCGTGGACCTGGTCTTCATGATCCCGATGGAGGCCCGGATCCGCGCGGTCGCGGGCGCGCTGCTCATCACGGCGGGCGGGTACGGCGCGCTGGCCGCCCAGAGTTCGCTCTACTACGCCCCGCCGCTCGTCCCGGCGTCGGCGCCGGTCGCGGCGGGGGTGCTCGTCGTGGCCTGGTTCGTCACGCTGTACGGCCCCGGGCTGGTCAGCCGGCTACGGACGCGCGAGTCAGCACCACCGCTACCCCGTACGCCACGCCCATCACCGTGATCTCGGTCGCGGCCCACGCCATGACCGCCGTCCCCCGCCGTGCCACGACGGCGGGGAGCAGGCGGAAGCGGATGTGGGCCGCGAGCGGGATGAGCAGGGCCACGCAGGCGACCTTGGCGAGCACCAGGATCCCGTACCCGGTGGTGAACAGCGAGCCCGGCAGCTCGGTGCCCGGGGTGAGCGCGATCGTGGACAGGCCGCTGATCAGCCCCGAGACACCCACCACGGCAAGGCACACCGTGGCCACCTTGGAGAACTTCGGCAGCGCCCGGGCGAGGAGCTCCCGGTCCCGCGCGACGAAGAGGATCACGGCGAGCAGGCCGCCGACCCACGCGGCCGAGCCCATCACGTGGAACTCCATGCCGATCATGATGGGGTCGTGCCAGACCGAGTTGACCGCGTGCCCGGTGACCGGGATGGGGAGCAGCCCGAAGAACGCGACGATGATCCGCAACTCGGCCGGCACCTTCTCGCCGAAGCGGACCGCCAGCAGGCCGAGCCCGGCGTAGGCGAGGGCGCAGGCGCCGCTGAGCAGCAGTCCCTGCCCGGCGCCCACGTCGCCCACGTACTGCATCACCAGGCCGGGGGTCGGGAACCGGTCCGGGTACAGCTCGGCCGTCTGGAGCACGATCGCGGTGAACGCGGCCAGCGCCCACCCCCAGGCGGCGGTGACCGCGGCCTCCCTGGCCCGGCGCATGACCGGCTCGGTCCGGTCCGGGCGGTCGAAGCCGAGCAGTTTGGGCAGCAGGCTCAGTCCGACGACGAGCGAGGCCGCGACGTCGAGCAGCACGCGGACGATCGGGACGCCGTAGTTGACGAACGGTCCGGGCGCGGGGATCCCCGGGACGGGCTCCTCGGTGGTGAAGGCCGTCCCGACGATCACGGCGATCGAGGCGCCGAGCAGCAGCCCGGCGACCACCACGTGGGAGGAACGGCTGCCGAGCCGTCCGGTCGCCTGGGTCGCCGTCATGCGCTCGCGCCCTTCGCGTCCTGGTCGCCGGAGGGCGCCGGGCGGCCCCTCCGGAGCGCGACGACGGTGCCGACACCCAGCAGCAGGATCGCCACGGCCATCCCGGCCACCGCGACCCCCGCGCCGCCGTTCTGCGCGGCCTCCGCCGCCTCCGCGCTGAGGTCCTGCGCCGGGGGCGCCTCCTGCACCGCGACGGGTGCCGTGGACGGCGACGGCGACCCGGCCGCGGATCCAGGCGACGACGCAGACGGTGACGCCGGCGGGGGCGACGCGCCCGGTCCCGGGGCGGTCAAGGTGAAGCGCACGGTGCCCGAGATGGGGTGGCCGTCGGAGGACAGGACGCGGTAGCCGATCACGTACTTGCCGGCCGGGCCGAGCGGCTTGATCGGGGAGGTGACCTTCGCACCGCTCACCTTCACCGGACCCTGCTCCCATCGGGTGCCGCCGGGTCCGGTGACCGTGACCTGGGCGAAGCCCTGCCGGGCCGGTTGGTCGAAGACCAGGGTGACGCTCCGCGGCGCCGAGGCGACGGAGGAGTCCTTCTTGGGATCGCTGTCGATCAGCACGTTGTGCGCGTTCGCGGGGGCCGACAGCCAGGCGACCCCGGCCCAGGCGAGTATCAGGACCGTCAGCAGTCGCCTCACCGGGAACGGCCTCCTTCTTGCGGGGGTGGTTGCCTGACATCGTGCCATCTCCGGGGCACCGGGTGCACCGCCGCCCTCGCCGGACGGGAGGATCGGGCGGTTCGGCCCGCGGCCCGGCCGGGCCGCGGGCCGTACAGGACGCGATCCTCGACCCCGCTTTCCCGGCGGCGCCGCCCGGCCCGCGGTCCCGGGGAAAAGGCCGACGGGCGAGCGGCTGGACCCGAGTCAGCCGCTCGCCCGTCGTGTTCAGTGTGTTCCCTGTTCCCCGGGTGGGTCACACCCGGGGACGTCTTACTCCGGACGCGGATCCGTCGCTAGCAGGGACCGAGGTTGGTCCAGACGGGGTTGACGCCGGGCTCGTTGTTCTGGTTCCACCAGCCGGCCCGCCAGGCCTTGTTGTTGTGGGAGACCTTCATGCCCGCGGTGTAGATCGCGTTGCGGTCCCACGGCGGGTCGACGCAGGTGCCGGTCGGGTCGACCGTCGGGGAGCTGCCGGTGCACGGCCCGAGCTCGGTCCAGACCGAGTTCACGCCGGGTTCGGCGTTCTGGTTCCACCAGCCGGCCACCCAGGCCTTGTTGTTGTGGGAGACCTTCATGCCTCCGGTGTAGATCGCGTTGCGGTCCCACGCCGGGTCGGTGCAGGAACCGGTCGGGTCGGCGGTCGGCTCGGTGACGATCGCGCCGCGGGCGTTGTCCTGGACCAGGCCGTAGGTCTTGCCGCCGAAGGTGACGGTGTAGTTGATCGGGCCCGGGACCGGGAGGTAGTAGACGTAGGTCGTGGTGGCCGAGGCACCCGGGGGCAGCGCCGACGGGAGCTTCATGGAGACCCGGTTGAAGTCGCCCTTGAGCCCGCCGACGTTGGGGCCGGTGTGCTCGCTGCGGATCACCCGGAGCTGCCAGCCGTTCTGGTCGGAGGCGGTGCCCGGTGCCGCGGAGGCGTAGTCCCACTGGAACTCCGCGCCCGCCGGGATCGTGGTCGTGCCGCGGTTGGTGATCGTCAGCTTGGGGTTGATCGGGTAGAGGTTGTCACCGTTGGCGAACTGCGAGGTCTCCACGGTGACGTTGAGCTTCTCGTTCGGGATGGCGACCTTGGACACGGCCGCCCCGTACGGCGTGGCGGTCCTGAACTTGTCGTAGAGGAGGTTGGTCATCACGTGACCCATGCCGTACTCGGCCTTGGCGGAGTCGTAGGCGTAGTCGCCGGCCAGCTCCCAGATCATGATGCCGCCGATGCCGTTGTTCACCACGTAGTCGGCCTTGGCTCCGAGGGACTCGGTGGTCTCGGTGGAGAGGAACACCTTCTTGGTGGCGTTCCACAGCCAGGGGGCCTTGAGCGTGGCGTCGTAGTGCGCGGCGTAGGTGCCGGTCAGCCGGTCGTCGGGGTCGGTCGCCGGGGTCAGGCCGTAGGCGCCGATGTAGGAGCCCGACTTGCCGTCCTGGAGGTTCTTGGCGTGCCAGAGCGGGTTGCCGCCGCCGGCGACCTCCTTGTCGTTCTCCAGGTCGAACCAGACGTTGTCGATGCCGCGGGCGCCGTCGCCGCAGGTGGTCAGGCCGATGTTGCACGTTGTGCTGGGTGCCTTGCCCCATAGGCCGTTTGTGCCGCCTTGGACGTTACGCCAGCCCCGGGTGTAGTACGGCACACCGATGTTGATCCGGCCGGACTGCATCGCCCCCCGGAAGTAGTGGTAGGCCCAGTCGGTGTTGAGGTAGCCGATCTTGCCGTACTGCTGCTGCTCGTAGTAGTTCCACTTGATGAGCTCGTTGTCCTTGCCGTCGTCGTAGAGGGCGGCGTTCGGGCCGACGAACTCGTTCCAGGCGCCGTGCAGGTCGTAGGACATGATGTTGACGTAGTCCAGGAACTGCAGCACCTGGAAGGTCTCCATGCCCCGCATCAGCCAGCCCGAGGAGGGCGAGGCGATGGTGAGCATGTAGTACTTGCCGTCCGCGACGGAGGCGGCGTCGAGCTTCTCCCGCAGCGTCTTCATCAGCACGGTGTAGCTCTTCATCAGCCCGGCGCGCCGCCCGTTGGCGATGGTCCAGTCGAGCGGGTGCCCGGCGTTGTTCATCGAGGTGGGGTACTCGTAGTCGATGTCCACGCCGTTGAACCCGTAGGTCCGGATGAACTGGACGGCCGAGTCGGCGAAGGTGTTGATCGCCGCGGTGTTGACCCCGCCGGAGGAGGTGGTGGTCATGTTGTAGAAGCCGCCGGTGGGGGAGCGTTCACCGGTCTCGCCGATGATTCCGCCGGTCTCGGCCCAGCCGCCGACGGAGACCAGGGTCTTCACGTCGGGGTTCAGCTTCTTGTACTTGTTGAGCAGGTTGAAGTGGCCCTTGTAGGTGTAGGCGGAGTCCATTTCGGCCCCGGCCTTGCCCGGCCACTCCATGCCGGTGGCGGGGTTGTTGGCGTTGTTCGCGCCGACCGATATGCGGTTGTCGGTGCCGACGTGGGCGAACGCGTAGTTGATGTGTGTGATCTTGCTCCACGGGATGTCCGGGGCGAGATATGCGGGTTGGCCGGTCTTGCCGTGCCGCCATCCGGTGAAGTATCCGATGATCCGGCGTCCGTGGTCGGCGCCGAGCTTCTCGCGCCCGTTCTCGTCGTAGACGAGGCAGTAGGGCGCGGCTACGCCCGGGGATTTGTAGAGCCCGTCCGGGCGACAGGTTTCGTGGTCCACCGCCGCCGCCGCGCCGGCGACCGCGACGAGGGTGCCGGATACGAGGGACAGGGTTGCGCCTACGGCCAAGAGCGAGGCACGCCAACGAGAGGCCATACGGGCCTCACCTCCGGTCGATTCAGGGAACTGGGGCCTGCCCCGGTCCCCGGGGGGGTTGACGTGAAGGTAAATGCGCTCAGGCCGTGACGTCAATGCTTTCTTTTAAGAAAGTTTCCAGTTAGTTTGTCTTCTGTGGTGGGAAGATGCCAGATCAGAAGTCCCCTCCGGGGTTCTCGTTTCGCCTGTCCTGTTCGGCGAGGAACCGCTCGAACTGCGCGCCGAGCTCGTCGGCCGTCGGCACCGTGCCCGGCTCCTCCGCCATCAGGCTGCCCCGATCCTCGGCTCGGGTATACGCGTCGTACTGCTCCTCCAGACCGGTGACCGCGGAGGATATCTCCGGGGAGTCCGCGATCTGCGACTCGATCTCGGCCAGGGTGCGGTCCGCAGACTCCCGCAACCCGTCCATGGGGAGCGTGAGCCCGGTGGCCAGGCTCAGCGTCTCCAGGACGGCGAGCGCGGCGTGCGGATACTCGGTCTGGGCGAGATAGTGCGGGACCTGTACGGCGAAGCCCATCGCGTCGTGGCCCTCCTCGCCCAGCCGCAGCTCCAGCAGCGCGGCGGCGCTCCCCGGCACCTGGACCTTGCCCATCCACGGCCGGTAGGAGGCGACCAGCTCGGGCCGGGTCGCGTGCGCGATCACGCTGATCGGCCGGGTGTGCGGCACCGCCATCGGGATGCCGTGGAACGTCGCCGTCAAGCGCACCCCGAGCCGTTTCACCAGCCCGCGCACCGCGGCGGTGAAACGCTCCCACTCCCGATCCGGCTCCAGCCCGGTGAGCAGCAGGAAATCCAGGCCCACCGTGTCCCGCACGGCGTAGACGACCAGCTCGGGCCGGGTGTAGCTCTCCCAGTGGTCGGCGTCGTACACCATGACCGGGCGCCTGGCCCGGTAGTCCAGCAACCGGTCGGTGTCGAACCGCGCCACCACACGGTGCTCAAGACCGTCGAGCAGATGACTCGCGGCGAGCCGCCCGGCCGAGCCTGCGTCGACGAATCCGTCGAGATGACAGAGCAGGACCGGATCGGTCAGGTCGGGAACGTCGTCGGACAGCTCATAGAGATCCGTGGGGTCAAGCATCGCGATCGACACCTTCCGGGAGTCGTACTTCTCAAAGACAACCTACGGCGACCGGGGAAGTCACGGCGTCGATGGTACGGCTGAAGCCCGGCCGGACGACCCCGCCTCCCCTCGCCGGTCACGGCTCCGGACGGGACGACCCCAGGTTAGCGGGTCGATTCGCGGGGCGTTCCGGACTCGAGGTGACTCAGCCCGGCGTGAACGACCAGCCGGACCAGCGCTCGACCTCGATCGCGACGACCGGCCCGCCGGGCGGCCGCCCACGGTAGGCGGGGTATTTGGCCCGCAGCGCGGCGAGGGCGCGGAGCCGCTCCGGCTCCTCGGTCACCACCCGTGCCCGGCCGTCCGCGCGCACCCACCACAGGGCGGTCCAGTCCTCCTCGTAGTGGTCGGCGAGGAGGCAGACCCGCGGGCAGGCCCGGATGTTGCGGAGTCTGCGCAGGTCGGTCGTGGACTTGGGCTTGTCGTCGATCGCGGTCAGCACGGTGTCGCCGTCGAGGGCGAAGGTCACCGGCACCAGGTGCGGCCGCACGCCGCCGGAGGCGTCCGGGGTGAGGGAGGCGAGCCTGGCCACCCTGGCGGCGGTGAAGCGGGCCCTCGCCCGGTCGGCGTCCACCCCGCCCATTCAAGCAGGCTCGGACGCGGGGCCGTCCGGCGGCGAGCCCCGGGCCAGCGTGATCACGGTATTCTCGGGCCGTGCCGCAACTGTGTGACGTACTCGACGTGCTGGAAGCCGCCTACGATCCGGACTGGGCGGAGTCCTGGGATTCGGTCGGCCTCGTCTGCGGCGACCCGGCGGAGCCCGTACGGCGGGTGCTCTTCGCGGTCGACCCGGTCGCCGCCGTCCTGGAGGAGGCGCTGGAGTGGGGGGCCGATCTGATCGTGGCCCATCACCCGCTCTTCCTGCGGGGGGTGAACGGGGTGGCGGCCACGACCCCCAAAGGCAGGCTCGTCCACCGGCTCATCCGGGCGAACATCGCCCTGTACACCGCGCACACCAACGCCGACGTGGCCCGCCCCGGGGTCTCGGACGCGCTGGCCCGCGCGGTCGGGCTGACCGGCCCCCTGCGGCCGATCCGGCCGGTGCCCGGCGCCGACCCGCAGCGGTCGCCCGGGCTCGGGCGCATCGGGCTCCTGTCCGAGCCGATGTCCCTCGGCGACTTCGCCGCACAGGCGTCGGCGGGGCTCCCGGAGACGGCGGGGCCGCTCCGGGTCGCGGGAGACCCGGACGCCCCCGTCCACCGGGTGGCGGTGTGCGGGGGAGCCGGCGACTCCCTCCTTGAGGACGTGCGCGCCGGCGGGGTGGACGTCTACCTCACCGCCGACCTGCGGCACCATCCGGCGAGTGAGTTCATGGAAGTCGGCGGCCCCGCGTTGATCGACGCCGCGCACTGGGCGACCGAATGGCCGTGGCTGCGCGACGCGGCCGCGCTTGTGGAGAGCGCCCTGGGTGCGCAGGGCACTACGGTGGAGACGCGCGTATCCGCGACCGTCACCGACGCGTGGACAACTGTGAGGGACAAGTGAAAGCAGCCCAGCAAGCCCAGATCCGCCTTCTCGAGCTCGCCGAACTCGACGCGACCCTCGACAGACTGGCGCACCGCCGCCGTACTCTGCCCGAACTGGCGGAGCTGGACGAGCTCAAGACTCGGCTGGCCCGCATCGGCACCCAGATCATCACAGCGGAGACCGAGGTCGCAGATCTCGGCCGGGACCAGGTCAAGGCCGAATCCGACGTCGACGCCGTCCGGGCCCGGGCCGAGCGCGACCAGACGCGGCTGAACTCCGGTCAGGTCTCCTCCCCCAAGGACCTGGAGAGCCTGCAGTCCGAGCTCGCCTCGCTCCGGCGTCGCCAGTCCGACCTGGAGGAGGTGGTCCTGGAGATCATGGAGCGGCGGGAGACGGCCGAATCCACCGTGGCCAGGCTCACCGCCGAGCGGGACGAGGTCGCCACGGCGCGGGCCGCCGTCGAGGACCGCCGGGACGTCGCGTTCGCCGACATCGACAAGGAGGCCGGTGCCACGGGCGAGCGGCGCAAGGCGGTCGCCGAGGAGATCCCCGGCGACCTGATGGCGCTCTACGAGAAACTGCGGGGCCAGTACGGCGTCGGCGCGGCCCGGCTGCTCCGCGGCCGCTGCGACGGGTGCAAGGTCTCGCTCGCCGTCGCCGACCTCAACCGGATCCGGGCCGCCGCGGCCGACGAGGTGCTCCGCTGCGAGGAGTGCCGCCGCATCCTGGTCCGGACCCCCGAGTCGGGACTCTGATCCCTTGAAAGTGATCGTCGAGGCGGACGGCGGGTCCCGGGGCAACCCCGGCCCGGCGGGGTACGGCGCCGTCGTCCGGTCGGTCGGCGGCCAGACACTCGCCGAGGTCGCCGAGGCCATCGGCACCGAGACCAACAACGTGGCCGAGTACCGCGGGCTCATCGCCGGACTCCGGGCCGCGGCCGCGCTGGGCGCCACCACGGTGGAGGCCCGGATGGACTCCAAGCTCGTGGTCGAGCAGATGTCCGGCCGCTGGAAAATCAAGAACGAGGGACTGCGGCCGCTCGCGCTGGAAGCGGGCAGGGTCGCGCGTGACCTCGGCAGGGTCACCTACGCCTGGATCCCGCGCGAGCGCAACGCGCACGCCGACCGGCTCGCCAACGAGGCCATGGACGCGGCGGCCAAAGGGCTCACCTGGCAGGCGAAAGGCGTGACCCGGCCCGAGGCCGTACCCGCCCCCGCGCAGCGGGCCGAGGCGGAGACGGACTCCGGCGGGCGGCCACGGACCGGGTGGATGGGGCCGAGCGACCAGCCGACCTCGCTGCTGCTCCTGCGGCACGGCCAGACACCGCTCTCGGTCGAACGCCGCTTCTCCGGGCTCGGCGACGTGGAGCTGACCGAGCAGGGGGTGGCCCAGGCCGAGGCCGCGGCACGGCGGCTGGCCCGCGAACCGCGGATCGACGTGGTCGTGAGCTCGCCCTTGACCCGGGCGATGCAGACCGCGCGGATCGTCGCCGGGGCCCTGGACCTGCCCGTCCAGGCGGTCGAAGGGCTCAGGGAGGCCGACTTCGGGGAGTGGGAGGGACACACCTTCGGAGAGATCCGCGACAAGTGGCCGGACGAGCTCACCCGCTGGCTCGACGATCCTGGGGTCGCGCCGCCCGGCGGGGAGAGCTTCACCGCCGCGGCCCGGCGGGTCAAGGACGCGAGGGAGAAACTGCTCGCCGCCCACCCGGGGCGGACGATCCTCGCCGTCTCACACGTCACCCCGATCAAGATGCTGCTGCGGATGGCCCTGCTGGCACCCCCGGCCGCCCTGTACCGGATGCACCTGGACGTGGCCTGCCTCTCCCACATCGACTTCTACCCCGACGGCCCCTCCGTGGTCCACTCCTTCAACGACACCGCCCATCTCGCCGTTCCACGGTGACCTGCGGCGGTCTTCGTCAGCGTTGATCGCGGTCGGTGGGTACCGTACAAAGGTCGCGATACCCACTGCCGCGCGCATTCTCGCGTCCCAGAGGCCGCGGCGCGAGACGTGCGTACCTAGCATGACCGGCACCTAAGCCCTGTCTCGAAGCCCGATACCCGACGAGGCCACGCCCCCGTACGTCGTTTGGGTGATCGTTGCGCTGTGTGTTCCTTGGGGGGTGCGCGTACGGCAAGGATCATTTGGTGTCGGGTGCAGGTGGTGCGGATCCTGGTGGTCTTTGTGCGGCCTGCGGCTCGTACGTCGTTTGGGTGATCGTTGTGCTGTGTGTTCCTTGGGGGGTGCGCGTACGGCAAGGATCATCTGGTGTCGGGTGCAGGTGGTTCGGATCCTGGTGGTCTTTGTGCGGCCTGCGGCCCGTACGTCGTCCACGTGATCGTCGCGCTGTACGTGCCTTGAGTGTGCGCAAACCGCAATGATCATGGGGTTCGGCTGTGGGCGGCTCGGGGTTTTCTGGTGATCGTTGTGTTGTGTGTTCCTCGTGGGGTGCGTACAGCACAACGATCACGGGTGTGGCGTTCGGTACGGCTGAAGGTGGCTCGGAGCGCGGCGTGGGCCGTACCCCGCTTCGCTCGTGTGATCGTTGTGCTGTGTGTTCCTTGAGGGGTGCGCACACGGCAAGGATCAGGTGGACGGTACGGGGGCTGTCTGACATCGAAACGGGCTTTGGAATCCGGCCGTGCTCACGACCAAGGCCGGGCGGTCATGGAGGCACGGTTGGGTTGGTGGTCCGGTGGCCGGTGTGCGCGGGGCGGGCGCAGGCTCTAGGCTGGAGGTACGGCGGACGAGCCGGACGGGCGGCCGCGTCGGGGTTCCGCGAGGGATCCCGCCGAGGAAGGTCCGGGCTCCACAGGGCAGGGTGGTCGGTAACGCCGACCCGGGGTGACCCGCGGGACAGTGCCACAGAGAGCAGACCGCCTTTCCCGGAAGGGGAGGGTAAGGGTGAAAGGGTGGTGTAAGAGACCACCAGCGCCCAAGGTGACTTGGGCGGCTCGGTAAACCCCACCCGGAGCAAGGTCAAGAGGGGATCCTCCGGGGTCCCTGCGTGGGCGTTCGAGGGCTGCCCGCCCGAGTCCACGGGTAGACCGCACGAGGCCGCGGGCAACCGCGGTCCTAGATGGATGGTCGCCGGGCCCGCACACGCGGGCCTACAGAACCCGGCCTACAGTCCGACTCGTCCGCCGCGCCGGTGATCCGGTCGCTTCTTCCGCCCCATCCGTCTCGTCTGTTGGGCGGAAGATGGCATTGGCTGTGCATGATCGGTGGAGTTGTGGTGCAATGCCTAGCTGAAACCCCCACCGATCACACGCCGAGCGCCTCCTCGGACACCCTGAGCGTCGTGATCACCGTCACGCACCGTCGGCGACGCCGTAACGGCTCACGCTTTCAGGGTCGACCAGGGCGGAGGTCCTGCTCAGGCGATGTTTCCGTACATTGATGAGGTAGTCAGATGGGTCTATGGGCCTGGTTGACAGGCAAGAGACGATCGAAGGAGACCGCCCCGGAGGAGGCTCCGGCGCCTGCCGCCGACGCGTCCCCGGCCGAGGAGCCCGTGCGGGCGGCCACACCGGCTCCCGCCGTGGACCCCGTTGTGGACGAGGAGAGCCCCGCGAAGCCGGACGCGCACACCCTCGTGCCTGAGGAGCCACCCGCCGTCCGTGACGAGCCGGTTGCCGCCGAGCCCGGCCCGGTGACGGACGGGGAGCCGTCGGACGTGATCGATGAGATCGACGCCCCGGTACCGGCGATGACCTTGGCGACGCCCTTAACCGTGATCGACCTGCTTGACCGTATCGATGGATCCAGGCCGGAGCGGACGGGCTCCGACGCCGCCGCGCGGGAGGCCTTCGCCGCCGCCGAGGTGGCGTGGGCCGAGCTGCGGGCCGCCCATGAGTCCGAGGCGGACGCCGACGCCCTGTCCCGGGTGGAGGGGGAGCTGCGTGCCGTCGCCGACCGGCTCGACGAGGTGGGGGATCCTCTCGCGGTCAAGGCGTGGCTGGACGTCGCCGATGCGGTGCGCCTGCGGGGCGGGGCGGAGGAGGACGTCCTCGCCGCCTACGCGCGGGCGCTCGACGCCGGCCCGGAGGACGGGGAGGCCTGGCGCCGCCTGCTGGAGCACGCGGGCGCGTCGCCCGACGTCCCCACGCTGACCCAGCTGTTCCGCAAGAGCCCGGTGCAGGCGCGGCCGGTGCTGATGACCCGGCTGATCGGCCTCGCCTTCGGCAAGGACAAGGCCAACCCGCTGCCCGCGGGGGAGCGCGTCGCGCTGGGCGAGGCGCTGGTGACGGCGGCGGACGCGCAGGGCGACGAGAGCAGTGTCGCCGTCCTCGCCGGTCACGTGGGTCTGCAGGCGGAGAAGGACGGCGATCTCGCCGCCGCGGTGGCGTCGTGGCGCCGGGCGGTGGCGGCGGGCAACACCAATGCGACGGTCGCCGACCGCCTCACGGTCTGGCTGGTCAAGCAGAGTGAGTTCGAGGAGGCCGCGCAGGTCATCCGGCAGGCGATGAAGGAGCCCCCGTCCGCCGCGAGTGTCCGGGACCGGCTGGAGAAGCGCCTGGCCCGCTGCGAGAAGTCCCTCTCGGCCTGAGGCGGATTCCGCCCCGCGGGTGCTCGGGGTCCTTGCCCACGTGTGGGATTCACGTGGGTACGGGCGGAGCCCGATCCTTGTCTCAGGTCCGCCGCGGACCCCGGGCCCGGAGACCGGCCGCCGTCGCGCGGCCGGTCTCCGGGCCCCCGGGCTATCCGCCGATCGAGGGGAGGGCGGGTTCCCCTCGCGGGGTCTCGTGGTCGACGACGTGGACCCGCGCGGTGGCGAGGTCGAAGTAGAGGCCGACGAGTTCCAGCTCGCCCCGTTCCTCCAGATCGGCGACGACGGGGTAGGAGCGGAGGTTGTCGAGCTGCTGGAGCACGTTGATCTGGCAGAGCCGGTCGAGGGTGTCGGGACCGGGCGAGTCGAGGTAGCGGGCGAGTGAGTGGTGCCCGTGTTCCAGCCAGCGGGTCAGTTCGGTCAGCTCGGCGGTTTTCTCCCCGCCGCTCATCAGGGCGCCCATGGCGCCGCAGCCGGAGTGGCCGCAGATGGTGATCGCCCTGACCCGGAGCACGCTCACCGCGTACTCCACCGCGGCGGCCACCGAGTGGTCGGCGGTCTCCGACCCGTACCGGGGCACCAGGTTGCCGACGTTGCGGACGGTGAACAGGTCGCCCGGGCCGCTCGCCGTCATGATGTTGGGGACGAGACGGGAGTCGGCGCAGGTGATGAAGAGGTGGGACGGTTCCTGCTTGCGGATCATCCGGGTGAGGATGGGTTGCAGCAGGGGCGCCGTCCGGGTCTGGTACTCCCTGGTCCCCGCGAGCAGGTCGGCCTGGGCGGAGGTGAGGCCGCGGCGGTGGCGGCGGCGCCGATCCGAGCGCGGCAGCCACCAGCGTTCGGGGATCGCCGGCGGTACCTTGACCGGGGGCCCGGTGTCGCCGGACGTGCGGCGCTCGTACCAGGAGTCGTGGATCTCGTGGATGTCGACGGCGCCCCCCGACCGCTCGTGGGTGAGGCGCCAGTCGTGGAGTGCCTCGAACGCCCCGTGGTCCATGAAGTCGACGTTGAGGTCGAGGTCGACGTGGGTTCCGGGCGGGATGGACTGGAGCGCCGCGACGAGCCGGGGCACCCCGAAGAACGTGAGCGAACCGGAGACGGTCACGTGCCGGCCGTCGTCGCGCTGTTCGACCCGGATCGACACCCGGGCCAGCCGCCGCAGCGCCACCACCCCGGCCACGGCGAGCCCGACGAGCACCCCTTCGGCGAGGCCGAAGACGACGACGCCGAGGAGGGTGACCAGGTAGACGGGTGCCTCCCGGTGCTGGTGCAGGTTGCGGATGTGACCTAGGTTGATCATCTGCACCCCGATGAAGACCAGGATCGCGGCGAGGGCGGCGAGGGGGATCAGGTCGATCACCGAGCTGAGCGTCAGGGTGAAGAGCAGGATCCACGTCCCGTGCATGACGGTGGACCACCGGCTGCGGGCGCCGGCGTGGACGTTGACGGTGCTGCGCACCACCACGCCCGCGACGGGCAGGCCGCACAGCGCGCCCGAGACGGTGTTCCCGATGCCCTGTGCGGCCAGTTCCCGGTTGAGGTCGGCCCGGGGGCCGCGATGCTGCCGGTCCATGGCGACGGTGCAGAGCAGCGACTCGACGCCGGCCACGAGGGCGACGGCGATGACCGCCCCGGCGATCTGCTGCCAGTCCCCGTCGGGCCAGAGCGGGCCGGTCCACGTGGTGATCGAGGAGGGCAGGTCCACCCGCTCGACGTTCCAGCCCGCCAGGAGCGAGATCGCGGTGGCGATCACCACCGCGACCAGCGGGGCCGGAACCGACCGCAGCCGGTGCGGCACGCGGGCCCAGAGCAGCAGGACCACGATGGTCAGCAGCCCGACCGCGACCGCCGGCGTGTGGTTGCGGACGAGCTGCTCGGGAAGCTCCCGCAGGTTCGCCACGGCCGAGCTCTGCGGGCTGCCGCCGAGGGCGACGTGGAGCTGGGCGAGCACGATCACCACTCCCACGCCGGCGAGCATGCCGTGCACCACGCTGGGTGACACGGCGAGCGCGGTGCGGGCCACCCGGAGCAGGCCCAGGGTGAGCTGCAGCAGGCCGGCCATGAGCGTGATGGCGCAGGTCGCGCGCCAGCCGTACGTCTGCACCAGCTCGGCCACGATCACGGTGAGCCCGGCGGCGGGGCCGCTCACCTGGACGGCGGAGCCGCCGAGGAGCCCGACCAGGACGCCGCCGACGACCGCCGCCACCAGACCCGCCATGAGCGGGGCTCCCGAGGCGACCGCGATGCCGAGGGAGAGCGGCACGGCGACGAGGAAGACGACGCAGGAGGCCGGCACGTCGTGGGTGATCACCGATCGGATCCGGGACCATCGGTATGGCGGATCGTGGGCGTGGTTCACGGTTTGCGCAGGCTCGGTGACCGCTTGGCCTGGTGGCTGCTGACCCATGGTTCCTCCTTGAAGCCCGATGTCGGTAACTCTAAGTGGAACACTGTTAACCGAGAGTCGTCGCATCTGGCAAGTCATGACGAAGGCGCGGCGGGGAAAGTGCCCACGCCGCGCCTGGTCGGAGGAGGAAAAGATCAGCGATAGTACTCCGGATAGTCGCCGTCTGCGGAGCGGCGGTGCCCGCCGCCCTGACCGGAGCCGTGCCGTCCCGAGGGGGAGGACGGGGTGTTGCCGTAGAGGTCGTCGTAGGAGGGCCAGCTCCGCTCCCGCTCGCCTTCGGGGCCTCCCGCACCGGGCGGGGCGTAGGAGCCCGGCGCGGGGGTCGCCGCGGGCTCGTATCCGCCGTAGGAGGAGGACGGGGAGGGGGTCGGGGAGGGGGTCGGGGAGGGGGAGGGGGCCGAGTAGGTGGGGGAGGGGAAGCCTCCCGAGTTGAGGGAGCCGCTGCCCGACAGCAGGTCCTCACCGGACCGGCCGCGGGAGGCGGAGGGCCCGGTCTGGGACTGGTAGGACCCGCCGCCGCCGTAGGGGGAGGGTTTGGCGTAGGAGTCGGCGTCGTCGATCGTGGCCCAGCCCTCCCGTACCTCGTAGGAGCCCGACGTCGCCGAGCTGGACGAGTAGGAGGTGTCGTACCCCTGGTAGGAGCTGCTGTCCCAGCCGGAGGAGGCCTGGGGGCCGCCGCTCGGCGCAGGCCAGCCGGAGTCGGAGGAGCCCGATCCGCCCCCGGAGCTCCAGGAGCCGGAGGTGGTGGAGCCGGAGGACTGCCAGGAGGCGGGCTCGGGCCGCTGCTCGGGGGCCGGGGCGGAGTAGCCGTAGCCGTTGCCGCCCGCCGGTGCGGAGGGGCTCGGCGTCGGCGTGGAGGGGCTCCAGGAGGGGGAGGCGGCCGAGGGGACCGAAAGGCGGGGGTCGGTCAGCGGGTCGGGCCGGGGTCCGGCCCCGGGCATCGCGCCCCGGGGGGTCATTCCGGGCGAGGTGACCGGTCCCGTGGTGTTCAGGCGCATCGGGTCGGTGGCGGGAGGGGCCTGAGGGGGCGCCGCGGCAGGCGAACCCTGCCCGACGGCGAACGTCACAGTCTTGTTCTCCGCCAGTTCGGCGGCGGTCGGCGTGTTCCGCTTCGGGAGATCGGCGCTCTGGGCCGCCGCCGGTGCGGCGGGGCGCCTGTCCTCCGGGACGGGGGCCGAGGACGGAGCGGCGCGTCGGCCGGCGAGAGACCCTCCGAAGCCCCCCTCGTCGGCGCGCACCCGCTCCCAGTAGGAGGCGTCGTAGTCGTCGGACTCACCCCACTCGTCGACCCCCCGGCGGCCTCGGGGGCGCCCCGGCGGAGGCTGTTTGGAGCGGGACGAGGGGCGGGCCGACGGCCGGGGCACGGGCCGCCCCGGACGCGGACGTGGTCCGGTCTGCTCGACGGGCTCCGCACGCTCCTCACGGTCCTCGGAGGCGTTACGCCGACCGGCCCGACTCGGCCGGTCCCACTCCTTCTCGGAGCGATCCGGCTTATCCGCTCGGCCCATTGTCCGCATGCCCAGCGCCACAACGACAAGCACTATGAGCACGACGACAACAAGGCCGATTACGACCCCAGGCATAGCACCACCCTCAAGCCAATGGCCTTCCGTCGGCACCGGTGAGATCGCGCGGCCATCGACGCGATCTGTCCCCATTGATCACCGGCGCCCAGGGATTAGCATCCGATTGTGTCTGACCACTATGACCGTTGTCACACCCTACGTGAATATCTGTCGCTTACTAATACGTCAGGTGAACAGCGGATCACTCGATGTGCGACGCCGTGAGACGACCCCGGGCGACCGTCTCGTCGGCGATGCGTTCAAGAGTACGTGCCAATGGCGCGCCATCACGCAAACCCACGGGATTCCGTAGGGCATAGACGGTGAAGCGGTAATTGTTCTCCGCGACACACGGGGGAGAATAACGCTTGTCATCGGAGGTGTTGAGCGCCTGCCGAGCCCCTGCGGGCACGCTGTCCTCGGCGAGTTCGGTCGCCCGGGGATCGATGTCGAAGACGATCCAGTGGACGTAGCCGCCCGTGTGCGGATCGACGGCGTCGACGACGAGCGCGAGCGACTTGGCACCCGCCGGCACTCCCGACCACCTCAGCGGGGGGTTGACCTTCTCACCTCGGCAGGAGTACTCCGTCGGAAGCTCCCCCATGGATCGGAACCGGGGGCTGAGCACGGTCATGGAGTCCACCACCGGCGCCCCGGGCGACCGCGCCCCGACGATTCCGCACCCCGATACCAGGACCGTGATCGTCCCGATGACCGCCCATAGGGCCGCGGCGCGGCCGTGTCGCTCGCTCATAACGACGCCGATGCTACGCGGTTCACGGGACGAGGGTGACCGGACCGCGACGGCCCTGGGATCCGCGAGAATCGACGTATGACCACAACGCCTCGCCCGGGAGCCCCGCGCCGGGCCCGGGAGGGCGGCGAGCGCTTCGCCGTCCTCGGGACCCTCGAGGTGAGCAGGGACGGCGAGCCGGTGCCGGTCGGCGGCCGGAGGCTGCGGGCCCTGGTCGCCGCGCTCGTGCTCAACGCCGGCCGGATCGTGCCGACCCGGACGCTGGTCGGCGCGGTCTGGGGCGAGGAGCCGCCCGCGGCGACGGCGAACGCGCTGCAGGCCCTGGTCTCCCGGCTCCGGACCCTGCTGCGGGCCCCGATCGAGGCGCATCCGGCCGGGTACCGCCTGGCGGTGGAGCCGGACTCGGTGGACGCCCACCGGTTCGAGCGGCTCGCGTCCCAGGGGCGGGACATGGTGGCGAATGAGGACCCCTCGGCCGCGCAGGCGGCACAGGCCCTGCTCGATCGGGCGCTGGAGCTGTGGCGCGGCCCCGTCCTGCCCGACCTCGCCGACAACGAGACGCTCCGCCCGGAGGCGTCGCGGCTGGAGTCGCTGCGGCTCGCCGCGCTGGAGGACCGGGCGTGGGCGCGGGTCGCGCTCGGGCGGCACGAGGAGGCCCTCCCCGAACTCGCCCGGCTGATCGCCGAGCATCCGCTGCGCGAGCGACTGCGGGAGACGCAGATCCGGGCGCTGTACGGCGCCGGGCGCCAGGCCGAGGCGCTGCTGGCCTACGAGGACGCCCGGTCGACGCTGGCCGGTGAACTCGGCGTCGACCCCTCCCCGCGGCTGACCGCGCTCCACCTGGCGATGCTGCGCCGCGACCCGGAGCTGGACGCGGCCCCGCCCGCCGGGTTCCCGTCCGGGCGTCACGGCAACCTGCGGGCCCGCCTGACCAGCTTCGTCGGGCGTGAGGCGGAGATGCGACGGGTCGGGCGGATGCTCGCCGAGCACCGCCTGGTGACCCTTACCGGATCCGGCGGTGCGGGCAAGACCCGCCTCGCGGTGGAGGCGGCGGCCGCGCGGCCCGAGCCGTCGGACCGGGGGGCGGACGGCGCCTGGCTGGTGGAGCTGGCCCCCGTCACCGACCCCGCGGAGGTGCCGCGGGCCGTGGCCGCGGCGCTCGGTCTGTACGAGCAGCGGCTCTCCCCCGCGGTCCTGGGCGGTTTCGCCTCCGGCGGGGACGTCGACCTGACCTCCCACCTGGTGACGGCGCTTCGCCGCAGAAACGCGCTGCTCGTCCTGGACAACTGCGAGCACCTGGTGGGCGCGGTGGCGACGCTCGCCGACCGGCTGCTCGCCGAATGCCCGCGGATCCGCATCCTCGCCACCAGCCGGGAGCCCCTCGGCATCACCGGGGAGCGGCTGTGGACGGTGCCCCCGCTGGCGTCGCCGCCCGAGGGGGCACGGGCGGTCCTCGACTTCCCGGCCGCCCGCCTCTTCGCCGACCGGGGCAGGGCGGTCCGCCCCGAGCTGCGCGCCGAGGAGCACGCCGACGCCGTCGGGGCGATCTGCCGGGCGCTGGACGGCATCCCCCTGGCGATCGAGCTCGCCGCGGCCCGGCTCTCCTCGCTCTCGGTGGACCGGCTCGCCGCGCGCCTGGACGACCGGTTCGCCGTGCTCACCCGGGGGAGCAGGACCGCGCTTCCCCGCCATCAGACGTTGCGGGCGGTCGTCGAGTGGAGCTGGGACCTGCTGGACGAGGACGAGCGGGTGCTGGCCCGGCGGCTCTCGGTGTTCGCGGGCGGGCTGACGCCGGAGGTGGCGGAACGGGTCTGCGCGGGGGACGGCCTGGACCCGGACGACGTACTGGACGTCCTGTCCAGGCTGGTGGACAAGTCCCTGGTGACCTTCGAGGGGTCGCGCTACCGGATGCTGGAGACGATCAGGGCCTACGGCGCGGAGCGCCTGGCCGAGGCGGGGGAGGAGGAGCGGGTACGGCGGGCGCACGCCACCTGCTACACCGAGCTCGCCGAGACGGCCGAGCCGAATCTGCGCCGGGCCGATCAGCTGATCTGGCTCCGGCGGCTGTGGCTGGAGGACGACAACCTCGGCGCGGCGCTGCGCTGGGCCGTCGACTCGGGCGACGTGGGGCTGGCGGTCCGCCTGGTCTGCGCCCTGGGCTGGTACGGATGGCTGCGCGGCCGTCGCGCCGAGTCGCGCCGGCGGGCCCACGAGGTGATCCGCCTGCTCGAGGCCGGGCCGCATTCGGTGCCGGCGGAACGGCTCGCGCTGGTCTACGCCGTCGCCGGGCTCAACGCCTACGGGGAGCACGGGGTCGAGGGCACGGCCTTCCGGGATCTGCGGAAGGCCGTGCGCATCATGGACGAGGCCGGGGTGGTGCCCACGTATCCGCTCATCTTCATGGCGGGCTCGATGCTCGCCCTGCTGGGCGGGGACACCACCGGCGCCGGACGCCGTACGGCCGAGGCCGCCGCGGCCGTCGATCCGTGGATCGACGCGGTCCAGCGGATGTACGAGGTCTTCGTCCACTTCAACGACGGGCGCTTCGCGCGGGTGGAGTCGGAGACCCTCGCGGCGCTCGCCGTCTTCCGCAAGGTCGGCGAACGCTGGGGGATCGGCGTCGCCCTCACCGTGCTCGCGGAGGTCTCCCAGCTCCGGGGGGAGGCACGGGAGGCGGTCGGGTTCCTGGAGGAGGCGCTGCGGGTGACCGAGGAGTTCAGCCCGCCGGACGAACTGCTCTTCCTGCGGGCCAGGCTCGCCGCGGCGGTCTTCTACACGGGCGACGTGGCGGGGGCCGGGTCACAGCTCGCTGAGATCCGGACGGAGGCGGTGGCCACCGGGGACGAGTTCGCCACGGTCTTCGTCGACCTGGTGTCGGGTGCGATCGCCCGCCTGCGGGGGGACCTGGAGGGCGCCCGGCTGGCTTACGCCGTGGCGGCCGAGGGGGTGGGACGCATCCGGGAGGGAGGCGTCCACCTGGACGCGATCCTCCTCAACGACCTCGGTTTCCTCGCCGGACAGGAACACGACGCGGCGCGGGCCTGGCGGCTGCACCGGGAGGCACTGCGGAACCGGACCGCGACGATGAGCTGCGCGTTTCTGGCGGACGTGGTGGTCGGCTGGGCTGGGGTGGCGGTGATGCGGGGTGACGCGGCGACGGCGGCCCGGCTGCTGGGGGGCGCGGACGCGGTCCGCGGGACCCCCAACCTGAGTTGCCGGGACACCCCGCGGATCGCCGACGCGGCGACGGCCGCACTCGGGGCCGCGGCGTTCGCCGAGGCGTTGGAGTACGGCCGTCGGATGACCCGTGAGGAGGTCCTCAAGGAGGTCGCCGGGCTGGACATCGACTGCGTCAGGTCTTACGGCGCAGCGCGCGGATCGCCAGCGGGGCGAACACCACGGTGATGGCGGCGGCCCAGAGCAGCGACTGCAGGATCGGGGTGGCGACGGGCCCCCCGCTGAGCAGGCCCCGGACGGCGTCGGCGAGCACGGACACCGGGTTGATCTCCGCCCAGGCGCGGAGGGCGCCCGGCATGGTCGCGCTGGGGACGAAGACGTTGCTGGTGAAGGTGAGCGGCATGAGCAGGACGAAGGCGAAGATCTGCACCTTCTCCGGCTCACTGGCGATCACCCCGATGAGAACGGACACCCAGGAGACGGCGAGCGCCACCACGAGCAGGAGCGCGGTCGCGCCGAGCACCCCGGCCGGTCCGTTGTTCAACCGGAAGCCGAGCAGCATGCCGAGTCCGAGCACGATCGCGATGGACCAGACCTGCTTGGTCAGGTCGGCGATGACCCGGCCCGCCAGCGGTGCGGTACGGGCGATCGGCAGGCTGCGCAGCCGGTCGAACACCCCTTTGGCGATGTCGGTGTTGAGGCCGATCGCCGTGGTGAGGGTGGCGAAGACGGCGTTCTGCACGATGATGCCGGGGAGCGCGAACTGGATGTAGTTCTCCGTCGATCCGGCGATCGCCCCGCCGAACACGAAGACGAAGAGCAGGACGAACATGATGGGCTGCAGGCTCAGTTCGAGCAGCTCCATCGGGTTGTGCTTGATCTGCACCAGGCTCCGCCACGCGAGGGTCATGGTCTGGCGCAGGGTGCTCAGCGGGCCGACCCGTACGGAGGGCGCCTTGACCCGGGGGCTGGTGATCGCGGTCATACCAGGGCACCTTCCTTGGCGGTGGGGTTCTCCTCGGTGCGGTGTCCGGTGAGGGAGAGGAAGACCTCGTCCAGAGTCGACTTCCGCAGGGACATCTCGGCGGCCACCACACCGAGGTCGTCGAGCCGGCGCACCACGGCGGGCGCCACGGCGGGGTCGGTGACCCCGGTGACCACCTGGCCGCCCTCCAGGACCGGGGTCACCCCCGCGATGTCGCCGACGACCTGGATCACCAGGTCCAGGTGTTCCTCGCGCTGGGGCCGGACCTCCAGCACCAGGTTTCCCGTCCGCGCCTTCAGCTCGTCGGAGGTGCCGCTCGCGATGACGCGCCCGTGGTCGAACACCACGATGTCGTCGGCGAGCTGGTCGGCCTCCTCCAGGTACTGCGTGGTGAGCAGCACGGTGACGCCGTCGGCGACGAGGGCGCGCACCACGTCCCACAGATCGGTACGGCTCCGCGGGTCGAGCCCGGTGGTCGGCTCGTCCAGGAAGAGCACCCGGGGGCGGCCGACCAGGCTGGTCGCCAGGTCCAGCCGCCGCCGCATTCCCCCGGAGTAGGTTCTGGCGGCGCGGCCACCCGCGTCGGTGAGGGCGAATCGCTCCAGCAGCTCCTTGGCGCGCGCCCGGGAGTCGGCCCGGGACATGCCGAGCAGCCGGGCGATGAGGATGATGTTCTCGGTCCCGGTGAGGGACTCGTCCACCCCGGCGTACTGCCCGGTGAGGCCGATCATGTGCCGGGCCCGGTGGGCCTGGCGCACCACGTCGTACCCGCCCACCGTGGCCGTGCCCCCGTCGGGCCGGAGCAGGGTGGCCAGGATGCGGACGGCGGTGGTCTTGCCCGCCCCGTTGGGGCCGAGCACCCCGAGGAGCCTGCCCTCGGGGACCGTGAGGTCCACGCCGTCCAGGGCGGTCGTCTTCCCGTATCGCTTGACGAGGCCGTGTGCCTCGATCGCGTATCGCATCGGCATGTTTCCTTCCAGCGTATGGGTCCACCCTGCCGGAAGGCTCTGACAATTCCCTGATATCCCGCTGATAGGGGTGACGGACATCCAGGTGGCCAAGGTTCGCCCAGGTCACAGCCGGATTTCCGGGTCCGGCTGAGCTTGGGGCGACGGATCTGTCAGTGCGCCGTCCCACCGTCTCCGGCGGTACCGGTCAGACCCGCCGGGCGCTTGGCGCGCCCGCGGGAGCACGCCGGCGCCGTACCCCGCCCAGATCAAGGAGCTCGGCCGTCGAGGGGGCGGGATCACCCGTTGGTCTGGGTTTTGTTTGGTGGTACGGCGCCAGGGCGGCGTGAGCCCGGGCCGGGGCCGGTCAACATGCCCCCCACCTGCGGTGACGGCGTCCGGAAGCGGCTTGGGGGCGGCGCGGCCGGGTCGGGGCGGACGTTTCAGGCAACGGGGGCAGCGCCTAATCTGGAGTGGTGACCGCACCCTTCCGCGATCCGGCACATCGGGTGTCCCGCCGGGCCATCGCCATGTGGCTCGCCGAAGCCGTCTTCGGCTACGTCCTCATGGTGGGCGCGGCGCTCCTGGTGGCGTCGTGGTTCGGCGGCGACGAGGTCTCCTGGCTACCCGGCTGGCTCACCGCCAACCTGGGCTGGCTGCCCGTCGCCCTGGGGGCGGTCCTGGCCCCCTTCGTGGTGCTGGAGCCGTTCCGGCGGTATGCGGTGCACCGCTGGGAGCTCCGGGACGACGTGGTGTTCGCCCGATCCGGCTGGATCAACCGGGAGTGGGTCTTCGTCCCGGTCAGCCGCATCCAGACGGTGGACAAGAAGCAGGGCTGGCTCGAACGCCTGCTCGGGCTGGGCACCTTGGAGATCAAGACCGCGTCCTACGCGGGCTCCTCGTCGATCAAAGGGCTGGAGTACGCCGTCGCCGCCCGGCTCGCGGAGGAGCTGGCCCATCGGGCGCACGAGCTGCGGGACGACGCAACATGAGCGACCCCGTCGCGCAGCCGCGGGACACCGGGGAGGGCGTTCCGCGGCCGCCGCACGACCCCGTCCCGCCGGTCGCCCCTCCCCCCGAGGCGGGCGCCTGGCCGGCGGGGGGTGCCGACGGCCCTCGGCCGGTTTCCGCGGGGTCTTCGCCGCAGGCGCCGGGAGCGTCGGCCGTGCCGCCGGACGCCGCTTCGGACGGGGAGGTCCCGCCGAACGGCCCGCCGTGGCCGTACCCCGGATCGGGCGGGACGCCCCACGCGGAGGAGCCGGGGACGCCGTACGGCTCGCAGCCGCCGTCCTTCGGGTTCCCGGTGCACCGGCTCAGTCCGCTGGTGCTCCTGCTGGACCCGGTACGCATGCTCCCCTCCATGTTCATCCCCCTGGTCGGGGTCTTCTTCTTCGGCGGTTTCTCCCCGGTCTCGTACGGCGTGGCCGCGGTGATCTTCGCGTTCTCCGTCGCCTACTCCGCCGTGCGCTGGGCCACCTTCACCTACCAGGTGGTCGGGGACCGGCTGGAGCTCACCCGATCCCTGGTGAGCAGGTCCGTCCGGACGATCCCGCTGGAACGGGTCCGCGGGGTGGACGTCAGCGCGTCGCTGCCGCATCGGCTGCTCGGCCTGGCGGTCCTGCGCGTCGACACCGGGGCGAGCGGCGGCGAGCAGGAAGGGGAACTCGACGGCCTGACGCTCGCCGAGGCCCGGCGGGTGCGCACGCTGCTGCTGCGCCAGAGCCCGGCGCGCACGGCGGCGTCCGGCGGCGAGAGCGATGTGATCACTCGTGCGCCGGTGCGGTGGCTGCTGTTCGGACCGCTCTCGGGAGCCTATCTGCTGACCCCGTTCGCGCTGCTGGCGAGTGCGGCGGGCCTGGTCTCGCAGCTGCGCGGCGAGTACGCGGTGGACCCGCGGTCGGCCTGGCGGTTCCTCGGCTGGATGGGGGACCGCCCCTGGCTCGTCGCCGTGGCGGCGGTGCTGATCCTGATCGCCATGCCGCTGTTCGGCACGATCATGTACGCGATCTTCAACTGGGGCTTCACCCTGCGGGTCCAGGGTTCCTCCCTCGTCGCCGAGCGAGGTCTGTTCACCCGCCGGACGGTCACCCTGGAACGCCGTAGGATCCGCGGGTTCGAGCTGGTCGACAGCGTGCTGGAGCGCCGGGCCGGGGTCGCCCGGCTCTGGGCGATCGTGGCCGGGCTGGGTGACTCCACGACCCGGGGCCAGCTGCTGCCGGTCGCCCCGCGGGCGGCGGCGGGGGAGGTGGCGGGGCGGGTCGTGGGGCCGTTCACCACCCCGTTGACCCGGCATCCGCCCGCGGCGCGCAGACGACGCCTGTTCCGGGCGACCGCGCCGTGGGCCCTGGTCGCCGCGGCCGGCGTGGCCCTGGCCTCGATCCCGGTCGCCGTGACCGGGCTGGTCCTCGCGCTGGCCGGGATCCCGCTGGGCCTGGACCGGTACCGCTGGCTCGGTCACGCCTTCGACGGGCGCCGCTTCTCGGTCCGCGAGGGCTCCCTCACCCGCAGGCAGGCGGTGGTGGAGCGGCGTGCCGTGGTCGGATGGACCGTACGGGAGAGCTGGTTCCAGCGTCGCGCGGGCCTGGTCACGGTGATCGCGGGTGTGGGAGCCGGGAGCGGCGGCTACCCGGCGAAGGACATCGGTACGGCCGAAGGCGCGGAGTTCGCCCGGACCGTCACGCCCGCGTGGATCACCCCGTTCCTCGCCGAGCCGCACCCCGGCCGGAATACCTGATCACTCTTTTCCGGGGGCGGAGGTCCGTGGTCGAATTGCCGCCATGGACGGAGCGTTGACGGCGTTCATCGCCGTGGTGGGGACTCTGCTCGGCTCGGGGGTCACGTATTACTTCCAGCACCTGAACACGGTGCGCACCGAGAGGTTCACCCGCGACGAGCGGCTTCGCCAGGAGCGGATGGAGACCTACAGCGCGTTCGCCTCGGCGGTGACCGACTTCCGGCGCGCCCAGCTGGACCGCTGGCACCGTACGTGGGAGGGCCGGGACGGCGACCGCTACCTGGAGGCCAAGACCGAGTCGTACCGGTCCCGGGCCTTGGCCACCCAGGCCCTCTACCGGGTGGCGCTGATCGCCGCCGGTGACGACGCCGTGCTCCGGCTGGCCTCCGAGGCCGTGGAGACGACGCTCGCCATCCGGGAGGCCGAGGACCGGACCGCGCTCCGTACCCGGATCGAGGCGGCCGAACGGTCGCTGGAATCCTTCGTCACCTGGGGGTCCGCGCACCTGGCGGACCCGCCGGCCCGCCGGGGCAAAGGCCGCGGGAAGGCCGTCGCCCGTGCGGGGGAACCCGGCTCGGAGCAGTCCTAGTCCGAGCGGCGGGCGCCGAACATGATCTCGTCCCAGCTCGGCACGGAGGCGCGCCGGCCCCGTCCCGACTTGCGGGCGGGCCGGGTGGGCTCGGGCTCGGCCGGCTTGCCCCCGGGGACCGGCTTGGGGGTCTTGCCGGTGTGGGCCGGGGCCTCGGTCTCGGGGGCCGCGGGCGCCGGCGGCTTGGGCAGCGGGGTCCGGGCCGCGGGCGCCGGGATCAGGCCGGGGGCCGGCGGCTTGCGCGGCGGCGTGGGCTTGGGACCGGCCACCTGCGGGCGCGGCGCGGCCGCGGCCGGGCTCGGCGCGGGGGCCTTCGGCTGCGCCGAGGGGCCGCGGTTCGGGGCCAGCCGGGGAGCCGGGGGCCGGACCCGGGCGGGTGTCGGCTCCGCGGCGGCGGGTGACGTCGGCCGTGGGTCCGGCTTCGCCTGGTCCGGGGGAGCGGCCGCGGGCTCGACGGGCTCCGGCGCACGGGTCTGCGGCGTCGCCGCCGCCGGTTCGGCGGGGACGACGTCACGGGTCGCGGGTGGGTCCACGGCGGGCGGGGTGGCGGTCGTCTGCACGGACGGCACCTGCTCCGACGTGGGCCTTTGGGTCTCAGGCTGAGCGGACACGATCTTATGAGACACCGGATCGGGCTCGGCGGGCGGCTGCGACACGGCTTCGTCCGAAACATGCTGGTCCGGACGGGTCGGCTCAGCCGGGACGGGGTCTCCGTACGGGTTGACCGGTGCCGAGACACGGCCTGCGGCCGGGGCGGCGACCGGAGGCGTCGTGGCGCTGGGCTCGAAGGTGTAGACGGGGGGTGAGCCCGGCAGGTGCGTCGAGTTGCGCGGCTGCAGGGTCGACCGCGGCGGATCGCGCTCGATCATGACGGGCGGGAGCGGCTGGAGTTTGGCGGCGAGCCGGGGGACGAACGGGGTGACGGTGGCGTTCTCCCGCTCGATCTCCTCCTCGTAGTTGCCGCTGGAGAGCCGGTGCGCCTCCTCGTCGCCGGGGCTGACGTGGCGCCGCCGCGGGTCGAAGAGCCATTCGGCGTGCCGGGTGACGCCGTCCAGGATGAAGCCGAGCTTCACCCGCCAGATGCCGTCGTCGCGCTTGCAGGAATCCCAGTCGATCTCCTCGGCCGGGACGCCGCGCCGGGTGAGCCGTTCGCTGACCAGGTCGCCGAGGATCGGCCCGGGGCCGGACTCGCCGGGCAGCCGGACGGAGATCCGCTGCGCCTGCACGGCGATGTACTCGCGTTCCTGGAGGACGGGGCCTTCGAACCAGCGGACCCGCTCCACCGGGATGCCCGCGGTGGCGGCGATCTCCTCCGCGGTCTCTCCGGCCCGGATACGGGCCTGGATCTCCTTGGGTCGCAACGGACTCTCCACTTCGATCTCGTACTGGCCGAGACGGGAGAAGTTTCCGCGAATCGCAGCGCGGAGCCGATCGTCGACGGGGAGCGTGAAACGGGTCCCGCGGCCGGCGGACGCCAGCACCAGATACGAGCCGTCCTCACTCACCGCGACGAGACGGAGCTCCTGCATACGAGTCCCTTCGTCGATCTCTTCTAACTCTTCCCCCGGACCCTTGAGTCTCTCGTGTGTTCCGGTTGCCTTCCAGCACCGTACCCGGCATGTCCTAACATCGCCTGCATCGAATCCCGGGGAGGGATGTGACGCCGATCACACTTTAAAGGTCTTCACCCGTAAGTCCTAGGGGTTGTGCTGTGCCGAAGCGGGTTCGCGACGCCGAACGGATTCCCCTCGGACGGCTTCGCCGCCGAGCCGGTGACCTCACGGCGGCTCATTGTATGGCGTGCGGGGCGCCGTCCGTGGCTACTGCCCGGAAGCGGCGGTGCCCAGGATGCGGTCGAGGTAGTCGTTGGTGAAGAGCCGCCCCGGGTCGAGCCGGTCGCGGAGCGCGCGGAAGTCGTCGAACCTGGGGTAGACGGTCCTGAGGTACCCGGCGTCGCGCGTGTGCAGTTTGCCCCAGTGCGGCCGTCCGCCGTACCACGTCAGGATCTCCTCCAGCGCGGCGAAGTACTCCGGGTTGGGGGTCCGGTGGAAGGTGTGGGCGGCGATGTAGGCGGTCCGCCGGCCGTACGCGGTGGAGAGCCAGGCGTCGTCGGCCGGGCTGACCCGGACCTCGACGGGGAAGCCGATGCGCCAGCGGGAGGAGTCCACGGTCTCCCGGATCCGGTGGAGCGCCTCCGCGAGGTGTTCCCGGGGGATCGCGTACTCCTGTTCGAGGAAGCGGACCCTGCGGGAACTGGTGAAGACCTTGTAGGAGGCGTCGCTGTACACGTTCACCCCGAGCGCCGCGGCGCTCACCCGGTTGAACGGTTTGACGGTCGCCGGGATCCACGCCCCGGTGGCGCAGATCGCCCCGAAGACGGTGTTCTGCAGAAACTCACCGTTGAACAGGTCCCGCAGCGGGCCGAGCGGGCGGGCGGGGCCCGGGGTCCGGTTGTTCCGTTTGACCTGGCACCCCTCGGTGTGCGGGAACCAGTAGAACTCGAAGTGCTCGTTGCCCTCGGTGAGCGTGTCCAGCCCGTGCAGCAGGGCGGTGAGGGTGGCCGGGCGTTCGTCGGCGTGGAGCAGGAACGACGGCTCCACCCGAAAGGTGATCGCGGTGACGATCCCGAGGGCGCCCAGGCCGACCCGGGCGGCGTCGAAGAGGTCGGGGTCGCGGTCGGCGGAGCAGGTGACGACCGAGCCGTCGGCGAGGACGAGCTCCAGGGCGAGGACCTGGTCGGCGAGCCCGCCCGCGTCCCGGCCGGTGCCGTGGGTGCCGGTCTGCACGGCGCCGGAGACGGTCTGCACCATGATGTCGCCCATGTTGGCGAGGGCGAGCCCCCGCCGTTCCAGCTCGGCGTTGAAGTCGCTCAGCGGGCATCCGGCCTCGACGGTGACCCGGTCCGGGCCGACCTCGCGGATCCGCCGGAGCCGGTCCGGCCGGAGCATGATCCCGTCGGTGAGCGCGATCCCGGTGAACGAGTGGCCGGTCCCGACCATCTTGATCCGGCGGCCGGACGCGGCCGCGTCCCGTACGGCGTCCGCCACGTCCCCGGTGTTCGCGGGGGTGCGGACCTCACTGGGGGAGCCAGTCTGATTTCCCGCCCAATTACGGAAAGCCACCATAAACGCGAACATTACTCATGAACTATTCCCAAGCCTAGACCCACATGGGCACCTGAGTACGGGAGAGCCCCGGCACCGGCCCGGCGGCGCCCTGCAGGTCCTCCGGACGGTCTCTGCCGGGGTGATCGTTGTGGTGTGTGGTCCCTCTGGGGTGTGGATAGCGCAATGATCATGGTCAGGCGGCTCCCGGTCCGTGGGTGTGAGCACGGCTGGGACTTACGTGCCGGGCGCCCTAGCCCGGTCTGTGTGGGAAAACACAGCAACGGACGGGTCGGCCGCCTCCCGGGCTCCCCGGTTCGTGGTTGTCGGCACGGCTGGACCTTAGGTGCCCGAGGCGCCACGTCCGCACTTCTCGCGCCGCGCTCTCTGCGGGGAGGGAATGCGCGCGGCGGTTCGTGCCGGATGTTCGCTATCCGGCACGGACCGTCGCGGTCGATGTCGGAAAACACAGATCGGCCGGACCGATGGATCGCATCGGGAACGCCCGTTGGACTGCGGAGATCACGGATTTTTAGCATCAGGGCAACCCGACAAAGTCGGGATATCGCACGGAGGGCAATACGTCGTGATCCGCACTGGAAAGCAATATATCGAGGGACTTCGGGCACCACGCGAGGTGTACGTCGGTGGTGAGCGCGTGGTGGACGTGACGACGTACCCGGCGTTCCGTGAGCCGATCCAGAGCTACGCCCGGCTCTACGACATGAAGCACGACAACCGGTTCCAGGACATCCTCACCTACGTCGACCCCGCGACCGGGGAGCGCCACGACATCAGCTTCCTCGTACCCAAGAGCAAGGATGAGCTGAAGGCGAAGGGGAAGGCGTACCACACCTTCGCCAAGGCGTCGTACGGGTGCCTGGGCCGGGGCCCGGAGTTCATGGCGGCCCTGATCGCCGGGATGTGGGAGAGCACCGACTGGTTCGAGCAGTGGGGCGAGGGCGGCGCCAAGAAGGTGGCCGACTACGTCCGTTACGTGCGGGACAACGACCTTTTTCTCACCCACGCTCTCGGCAACCCGCAGTCGGACCGCTCCAAGCCGTCCCACCAGCAGGCGAACCCCTTCATCCACCTGAGGGTGAAGGAGGAGACCCCGGAGGGACTGATCATCCGCGGGGCCAAGCAGCTCGCCACCGCGGCTCCGGTGACCGACGAGATCCTGGTCTTCCCCAACGGGCGGCAGTTCGGGCCCGGCGACGACGCCTACGCGATGTGCTTCGCGGTTCCCACCACGGCCCCCGGCGTCAAGATCATCTGCCGGGAGCCGCTCGTCCCGGGCGATGACCGCAACGTCTACGACCACCCGCTCAGCTCGCGGTTCGAGGAGATGGACGCGCTGATCGTCTTCGACGACGTGCTCGTCCCCTGGGAGCGGGTCTTCTTTTACAACAGCCTGCAGGCCGCGAACAACATGCGCTTCATGACCGGCGTGGCCGCGTTCTCCGGCCACCTGTCCATCCACCGCGCCACGGTGCGGGCCGCGCTGACCGTGGCCACCGCGATGAAGATGTGCAACTCGGTGAAGACCGACGCGTTCCCCAACGTCGGGGAGCTGCTCGGCCGGCTCGCCGCGATGTACAAGGCGCAGGAGGCACTGCTCTTCCGGTGCGAGGAGGACCCCCGGGTCACCGACACCGGCACCTACTGGGTGAACGGGGACGCGCTCAGCGCCTCCGGCCTGCTCTTCCCGGACTTCTACACCACCATGCTGGAAGTGATCAAGAGAACGGGCGCCGCCGGCCTGATGCTCACCCCCACCCTGGGCGAGTTCACCGGGGAGGTCGCCGAGTTCGCCAACACCTACTTCGCCGGCGCCGACGACATGCCCGGTGTGGACCGGGTGCAGATCGCCAAGCTCGCCTGGGACCTGGCCGGGGACGCGGTGGGTCAGCGGCTCGCGCACTACGAGCGGTTCTACATCGGCGAGCCGATGTTCGTCGCCTCCTTCTTCGCCCGCTCGGCCGACATGGGACTCGGCCGGGAACTGCTTGAGGAGATCCTCAGCGAAGGCCGGGCGCTGCGCGACTCGGCGCTCGGCGCCAAGTAGCCGGGCCCGAGATGTCTCCCGATCGCGCGTACCGGGCCACGATGGGCCTGTTCGCCACCGGGGTCACGGTGATCACCGTGGGGCACCTGGGCAAACGGCACGGCATGACGGCCAGCGCCGTGATGTCGGTCTCGCTCCGGCCCCAGCTGCTCGCCGTCGCGGTGGACGTCCGGTCCTACACCGCCGACCTGATCGGCGAGGCCGGGCACTTCACCGTGAACGTCCTGGCCGAGGCGCAGGCGGACACGGCGCTGCGGTTCGCCCGGCCGATGGCCAGGGAGGCGGAGCTCTTCGGCACCGTCCCGGTCGCGGCCGGCGCCACGGGCGACCCGCTCCTGCCGGGCACGCTGGCCCGGCTGAGCTGCGAGGTCGCCTCGGCGCATCGGGAGGGGGACCACACGCTCTTCGTCGGGCGCGTCGCCGAACTGTGGCGCGCGCCCGAGGCCGGCCCCCCGCTGATCTTCTACGGCGGGCGCCTCTGCTCGACCAACTGCCGGGCCTGCATCGCCCGCGTCGACCCGACCGAAGCCCTGTACACCCTGCACGGCGGCTGAACCACGCGTCCGCAGGGGCCCAAGGAAGGTACACACATGGCACGACTAGTCCTCGGCCTGGGGGTGTCGCACACCCCGCAGATGAGCATGCCCAGCGAGCTGTGGGCCTCGTACGCCAGGCACGACCGGAAGAACCCCAACCTCGTCTACCACCGGCGCAGATGGGAGTACGACGACCTGGTGGCCGAGCGGGCCGCCGACGGCATCGCCGAGCGGATCGGCGAGGAGGCGTTCGCCGGCCTGCACGCCCGCGCCCAGACCGCGGTGGCCACGCTCGCCGAGACCCTGGCGCGGGTCGCCCCCGACGTGGTCGTGGTGGTCGGCGACGACCACCACGAGCTGTTCAGCGCGGACAGCATGCCCACGTTCGCCGTCTACTGGGGGGACACCGTCCAGGCCATCCCGCCGGAGAAGCTGTGGTTCCCCGAGGTGGCGACCGCCGCCTGGGCCCTGTACGGGGACAAGCCCGAGACCTACCCCTGCCACGCGGGGCTCGGCGAGCACCTCATCCGCCACCTCAACGGCTCCGGCTTCGACGTGGCGCAGGTGCGGGCGCAGCCGCCGGGGGAGTCGATCGGCCACACCGTCGTGCTCGTCCGCAACCGGATCATGGACCGGGCGGCCGAACCCCTGCCGGTCGTGCCGCTGCTGCTCAACACCTACTTCGAGCCCAACCGGCCGACCCCGGCCCGCTGCTGGGCCCTGGGCAAGGCCGTCGCGGCGGCGATCGAGGCCTACCCCGAGGACCTGCGGGTGGCGGTGGTCGCCTCGGGCGGCCTGAGCCACTTCGTGGTGGACGAGGAGATCGACCGCGCGGTGCTGGCCGCGATGAAGGACCGGGACGAGGAGGCCATCGCGGGCCTGTCCGGGGAGGACTTCGTCTCCGGGACCAGTGAGGCCATGGGCTGGCTCACGGTCGGCGGCGCCTGCGCGGCGCTGGACATGGAGGTCGTGGACTACATCCCGGCCTATCGCACCGAGGCCGGAACCGGCTGCGGCATGGCAATGGTGAGGTGGACCCGATGACGAACGCCGGTTCGATGCTGGTGGTCAGCGCGCACGCGGCCGACTTCGTCTGGCGCGCGAGCGGCGCCGTCGCGCTGCACACCGCGGCAGGGGGGACCGCGACCGTGGTCTGCCTCTCCTACGGCGAACGCGGCGAGTCCGGGGACCTGTGGCGCGAGCCCGGTCAGACGGTGGAGGCGGTGAAGGAGCGCCGGCACGCAGAAGGGTCCAAGGCCGCCGCCGAGGTGGGCGCCGAGTACCTGGCGCTGGACCTCGGCGACTACCCGCTGGAGGTCTCCGGTGAAGCGATGCGGCGCCTGGTCGACGTGTATCTGCGGACCCGGCCGGAGGTGCTGCTCGTGCACGCCGCGGCCGACCCCTTCAACCCCGACCACCCGGTCGCCTCGGCCGCCGCGGTCAAGGCGCGGCTGCTCGCCATGGGGGCCGGCGGGGTGCCCGCCGCGTTCCCGACCATCCCGCCCCCGGCCATGTTCGCCTTCGAACCCCACCAGCCGGAGCAGTGCGGTTACAAGCCCGACGTCTACCTGGACATCACCCCGGTGTTCGATCGCAAGCTGGCGGCGATGGCGGCCATGACCTCCCAGTCCTACCTCGCCGGGCACTACCGGGAGCGGGCGGTCCAGCGCGCCTACCAGAGCCGCTACCTCGGCGCGGGCCCCGAGACGGCCCAGGTGGAGACGTTCCAGCGGATGACGCCCGAGCTGAGGGACCGGCTGTGACCGGTTTGGCGGAGCTCGGCGTCTCCACGGTGTACGAGGCCGCGGGCCGCCGGGGCCTGGTGGACGGGCCGCTCATCCGGGTCGTGCCGGGCAGCCGGGTGGCCGGCCCCGCCCGTACCGTGCGCTGCGGCCAGGACGACAACCTCGGCGTCCACCTGGCCCTGGACCGCATCCGGCCGGGGGAGGTGCTCGTGGCGACGATGCCGCGATCGGCTCCCGTGGCCTTGGTGGGCGAGCTGCTCGCCGTACAGGCCAAGGCGCGCGGCGCCGCCGGGTTGCTCCTGGACGCCGCGGTCCGCGACCTGGACGAGCTGGTCGCTCTCGGCCTGCCCGTGTGGGCCCGTTGGGTCAGCCCGCGCGGTGCGGACAAGGCGGTGCCCGGCGAGCCGGACGTCCCGGTCGGGATCGGCGGGGTGACGATCGCGCCGGGCGACGTGGTCGTGCTGGACGGCGACGGCGCGGTGGCGGTGCCCGCCGGCGACGTACCGGTGACGCTGGCGGCGTCCCTGGCCCGGGCGGAGGGGGAGCGGATCCTGCTGCCCCGGCTCGCCGCGGGCGAGGCGACCCTGGACCTGCTCGACCTCAGAACCAAGACGGGAACGGAGCGATGACTGTGGAGACGGCCGGACACCGATACCGGGTGGCCGTGGACATCGGCGGGACCTTCACCGACGCGGTCTGCGTCGACCCCGACGGCACCGTGCGCACGGCCAAGGCGCTGACCGTCCCCGGCCGGCAGGACTCCAGCGTGCTGGAGGCGGTGGAGCGCCTCGGCGTGGGCCTGCCCGAGGTGGGCGACTTCATCCACGGCACCACCACCGCGCTCAACGCCCTGCTGCAGCGGTCCGGCGCCCGGCTGGCGCTGGTGGTCACCGCCGGGTTCCGGGACGTCTACGAGATCGGCCGGGCCGGACGCCCGGAGATGTACAACATCCGGTACCGGCGGCCGGCGATGCTGCTGCGCCGCAGGGACGTGTTCGAGGTGGCCGAGCGGACCGGCGCCGGCGGCGAGGTGCTGATCGCGCCGGACGAGGCCGGGCTGACCGCGCTCGGGGCCGCCCTCGCCCGGGACTACGACGCGGTGGCGGTCTGCTTCCTGCACGCCCACCGGTTCCCCGGGCACGAGCGGCGGGCCAAGGAGCTGATCGCCGCGGCGGCGCCGGGCCTGGCGGTGGTGGCCTCGCACGAGGTGGCCCCGGAGTGGCGGGAGTACGAGCGGTTCTCCACGGCCCTGGTCTCCGCCTACGTCACCCCGAAGATCAGCGACTACCTGGGCCGCCTGGAGAGCCGGCTCGCCGAGGACGGCCTGCCCGGACCTTTGCACGTCATGCAGTCCAACGGCGGGGTGATGACCGCGCAGGCCGGTGTGCGCCGGGCCGTGCAGACGCTGTTCTCCGGACCGGTGGGCGGCACCGTGGCCGGGGTCCGGATCGGGGCCCAGCTCGGCTCCGACCGGCTGATCTGCGTGGACATGGGCGGCACCTCGTTCGACGTCTCGCTGGTGGTGAACGGTGTCGCCGACATCGACGTGGAGTTGGAGATCGAGGGACACCCGGTGCTCACCCCGTCGGTGACCATGTACTCCCTCGGCGCCGGCGGCGGCTCGATCGTGTACGTCGAGTCCGGCGGCCTGCGGGTGGGCCCGGAGTCGGCCGGGGCGGCTCCGGGGCCCGCCTGCTACGGCCGGGGCGGGGAACGGCCCACGATCACCGACGCCAACCTGGTGCTCGGCCGGATCCCCCCGGACACCCACATGGCCGGCACGGTCGCCCTGGACCGCGCCGCCGCCGAACGGGCCCTGGCCCGGGTCGGTGCCGAGCTGGGCCTGACCGCGACCCGCCTGGCCGAGGGCGCGGTGGCGGTGGCGGACGCCGCCATGGCCGACGCCATCCGGGAGCTGACCGTGGCCCGCGGCACAGATCCGCGCGACTTCGACCTGCTCGCCTTCGGCGGCGCGGGGCCGCTGCACGCCGCCGCGCTCGCCGAGGAGCTGGCGATCCCCCGGGTCGTCGTCCCCGCCTCGCCCGGCACCCTGTCCGCCTGGGGCATGCTCCAGGCCGACGTCCGGCACGACCTGGTGCGGCCGTTCTTCGCCGTCCTGACGGGGGCGCCGGGCGTCCGGGTGCCGGGTGAGCGGATGGCCGCCGAGTTCGGCGCGCTCCGGGACGAGGCGCGGGAACTGCTCGCCGCCGAGAGCGTGGAGCGGTCCCGGATGGTGCTGCGGGGCGCGGCCGACCTGCGCTACGCGGGCCAGGAGTACACCCTCACCGTGCCGGTGCCCGACCGGGTGGACGACGCGGCACTGGAGACCCTCGCCGTCGGCTTCCACCTGGCGTATCGGGAGCGATACGGGCACAGCAACCCGGCCGAGGCGGTGGAGCTCGTCAACCTGCGCCTCGCCGCGATCGGGGTCCGCCCCCGCCCGGGGACCTCGCCGATCGGCGCCGGGCCCGAGCCGGTCCCGATCCGGCGGACCCGGGCCGTCTTCGCCGGTACCGAGCACGACACCGCCGTCTACGACCGTACCGACCTGGGGTCCGGCACATGTCTGGCCGGCCCGTGCGTCGTGCTGGAGGCCGGATGCACCACGCTGGTCCCCCCGGGCTGGCAGGCCACCGTCACCGAGCACGGCCATCTGATTCTGGAGAGGCTCTCATGACCGTCGTCTCGCCGCCGGAGCACGCCGTGGATCCGGTCACCGTCGAGGTGGTCCGGAACGCGTTCTCCTCGATCGCCCGGCAGATGAACAACAACCTGGCCCGGTCGGCCTACACGCCGATCATCTACGAGATGAAGGACTGCTCGGTCGGCGTCTTCGACCGCAAAGGCAGGCTGCTCGGCCAGTCCCCGGGGTTGCCGATGTTCCTCGGCAACCTGGAGACGGGCATCAAGGTCACCACCGAGATGCTGGGCGGGACCGAGCACTACCGTCCCGGCGACGTGTTCATGGTCAACGACCCCTACCTGGTCGGCAGCCACACCTACGATGTGACGATCTTCTCGCCGATCTTCCTCGGGGACCGGCTGGTCGGCTTCGGCGCCACCAAGGCCCACTGGATCGACATCGGCGCCAAGGAGGCCGGGCGCCCCGTCGACACGACCGAGATCTACCAGGAGGGCTACCGCTTCGGCCCGACCTACGTCTACCGGGCGGGCGAGCCGCAGACGCAGATGCTGGACTACATCACCCGCAACAGCCGGCTCCCGCGGTCGGTCTGGGGCGACCTGCACGCCCAGATCTCCGCGTGCCGTACGGGCGAGCGCCGGATGGTCGAGCTCTGCGAGCGGTTCGGGGTCGACGTGGTGGAGGCCGCGGCGGAGGAGATCTTCGCCCAGTGCGAGCGGCTCGACCGGGAGGCGGTCGTCGCCGTGCCGGACGGCGTCTACCGGGCCGAGGGCGCGATGGACTCCGGCGGGCCGGGCCTGCCCCCGGTCCCGGTGAAGGTCACCGTGACCGTGTCCGGGGATCGGATGACGATCGACCTGACCGGGTCGGGCGGCCCCACCGCGGGGTCGGTCAACTCCCCGCTGCCCGGCACCGTGGCCGGGGCCCGGCTGGCGTACAAGTGCCTGATCAACCCGAATGTCCCGGTCACCGACGGCACGTTCCGGAACCTGTCCGTCGTGGCGCCGCCGGGCACGGTCTTCAACGTCGCCGAGCCGCACGCGACGATCTACTACTACCCGCCGCTCGGGCTCATGATCGACCTGGTGATCCGGGCGCTCGCCGACGCGCTGCCCGACGCCGTGGTCGCCGGGCAGCCCGCCGACCCGATGAACGTGACGTTCGTCGGCACGCTCCCGGACGGCGGCCGGTACGTCACCGGGGAGGCGACCGCGGTCGGCTGGGGGGCCTCCTCGTCGGGGGACGGCGCCAACGGCATGATCAACTACGGCGCGGGGGACCTGAAGAACTACCCGGTCGAGGTGCTGGAGTCGCGGTACCCGATCCGGGTGCTCCGGTACGGCCTGCGGGACGGCTCCGGCGGGGAAGGCCGGTTCCGGGGCGGCCTCGGCATCGTCCGGGAGTACGAGACCCTCGCCGAGGAGACCTACCTGTCGCTCTGGCTGGAGCGGTCGACGCTACCCGGCTGGGGACTGCACGGGGGCGGCGACGGCGCGCCCACCCACGGGGAGATCGTCACCGGCGACGTGCGCGAGACGGTGCTGAAGACGGGGGCCAGGCGGCTGGCGAAGGGAGCGCGGGTCCTGGTGATGACCGGTGGCGGGGGCGGCTACGGGTCGCCCGCGCTGCGGGACCCGGAGTCGCTTGCCGCGGACCTTGCGGATGGATATGTCCAAGACTAGCCGGACATTTCGGATAAAGCGGGACCGGATACTCTGCAACGGCCCACACCCCTCTAGGAGGTGACGTCATGCGGAGTCGGCTTGTGGTCATCGCGGTGGCCGCCCTTGTGGCGCTGACAGGATGTACCCAGGTGACGCCGCCGGGTGAGAGGAAGGCCGCCGCCGTGTCCGCGGTCTTCTCCAACATCGCGGAGGCCAAGACACTCGACCCCCACCTGGCCTTCTCGTCGGAGGCGGCCCTCTTCGCCAGGCAGGCCTACGAGGGCCTGCTGGAGTACGAGCCCGGCGGGACCAAGGTCCGCCCGGCGCTCGCGGTGAAGTGGGAGGGCTCGGCCGACGCCACGACCTACACGCTCACGCTCCGCACCGGTGTGAAATTCCACGACGGGTCGGCTCTGGACTCGGGGGTGGTCAAGGCCAGCGTCGACCGGCTTCTCGGGATCAACCAGGGCCCGGCCACGCTTTTCGTGGGTGTGGACGCGGTGGAGACACCGGCCCCGGACACCGTGGTCTTCAAACTCAAGCGGCCCGACGCCTTCTTCCCCGGCTCGCTCCCCAAGCTGCCGATCGTCTCCAAGAAGGCGACGGAGGCGCACCGGACCGACGCCGACCCCTGGGCCAAGGACTGGTTCGCGGCCAACGCGGCGGGCAGCGGGCCGTACACCCTCGGCTCCTGGGAACGCGGTAAGGCGATCAACCTCACCGCCTTCGAGGGCTACTGGCAGAGATTCGAGCCGGGGACGCCGACCAAGGTCACCCTGCGCACCGACCCCGACGTCACCACCGCGGTCCAGCTGATGTGCCAGGGCAAGGTGGACATGATCGGCGGCATCGGGACCGACCAGACCGAACAGGCGGCGGCGTGCCCCGACGTCAAGGCGGTGGAGCAGCCGCGGCTCGGCGTGAACACGGTCTTCTTCAACCTGGCGGCCAAGGGCCCGGTCGCCGACGTGCGGGTCCGCAAGGCCATCTCCCTCGCGGTGGACTACAAGGCATACCTGGAGTACTTCAAGGGGCGGGCCCAGGAGTCGCGCGGCCCGCTGCCGCCGTCCACGGTGTCGTTCGAGCCGCGGTTCCCGGTGTTCTCCCAGAACCTGGCGGAGGCCAGGCGGCTGCTCGCCGAGGCGGGCCACCCCAAGGGCGGGTTCACGATCAGCTACCTCGGGCTGAAGGGCCTGGCCTGGGAGGAGTTCTTCGGCACGCTCCTGGCCGAGAACCTCAAGCCGCTCGGGATCACCGTCAAGCAGACCCTGGTGGCCTGGCCGCAGATGGTCTCGCTGCAGGGCAACCCCGAGACCGCGCACGACCTGTCGTTCGTGGTGCTGAACATGGTCACCCCGGATCCGACCTCGATCCTGCGCAACTACACGACCGCGGCCCGGGCCGACAAGGGCGGGCTGAACTGGGCCTACCACTCCGACAAGGCGCTCGACGCCGGGCTCGGCGAGATCAGCGGCACGTTGGACGAGACCGCGCGGACGGCGGCGCTGCGGAAGGTCCAGGAGTCGATCATCGAGAACCAGGTGGCGATCTGGCTGCCCGCGGCCGACATCTACCAGCCCGTCCGGAAGAAGTGGACCGTCAGCTACGAACCCATCGACTTCGTGGTGCTCGTCCGGTTCTTCTACACCCGGCAGGCATGAATCCGCGCTAGTAAGGACTTACATTGACAAAACGGATGGGATAGATGTTTCTCCCCGACTAGCGTATAAAGATCAAAGGACTCCCGGGCCCGGCGACCGCCGACCGGATCGGCTCGGCCACCCCACCTGACGTGGCCGTTTCCCGCCGGGCTCGCCCGGGACCCCCTCGGCCCACCCCATCCCCCAACCACCCGGCCCTCGCCCCGAACACGGCCCGGACCCACCCGAGCCCGCCGGTCACCCGCTCCTGGAGCGACCTCCCCGGCGGTGTCGACCCTCCGCCGGACATCCCCGCCCGACACCGTCACCCACACCCATCGCCGGTCGTGCCGCGCTGCGGCGGAAGGGAGCGAGCCATGCGGCCACCGGTCGCCCGACGGCTGCTCAAGCCGGTCACCGGGTTGGCCTGGATCCTGGTGGTGGTGTGGAGCGCGGTGTCCGTCACGTTCCTGCTCAGCCGGATCGTGCCCGCCGACCCGGCCAGGCTCGCCGCAGGGCTGGACGCCGGCCCCGAGCAGGTGGCGCAGGTCCGGGCCGAGATGGGGCTCGACCAGCCTCTGATCGTGCAGTACGGGCGCTATCTGGGTGACCTGCTCACCGGTGACCTCGGGCGATCGGTGCAGACCCGGCAACCCGTCCTGGACGACCTGCTCTCCGCGCTGCCCGCCTCCCTGGAGCTGATCCTCGTCTCCTCCCTGATCTACGCGGTGCTCGGGGTGCTCGCCGGGATCGCCTGGGCCTACTGGCCCCGCGGACCGCACACCCTGCTCCTGCGCCTCGGCGCCGTGGTCGGGGTGGCCGTACCGGTGTTCTGGGTGGGGCTCCTGCTGCAGATCGTCTTCGCCGGGCGGCTCCGGTGGTTCCCGGTCGCGGGCAACTTCGACTTCGAGGGCACCGGGGTGCCCCGGGTGACCGGGATGGGGCTGGTGGACACCGCCCTCACCGGCGACCTCACGCTGGTGGGCGAGGCGCTGCGCACGCTCGCGCTCCCCGTGACCACCCTGGTCGTCACGCATTTCGCGGTGGCGATGACGCTGATGCGCTCCTCGCTGGAGGAGCAGCTCCGGCGACCCTACGTCCGTACCGCCCGCGCCCGGGGCGTCAAGGAGCGGCGGATCGTCTTCGCCGACGCGCTGCGCAACGCGCTCAACCCGGTGGTGACCATGCTCGGCCTCCAGCTCGGCTGGAGCCTCGGCGGTGTGGTGATCATCGAGGTGATCTTCTCCTGGCCGGGCCTCGGGCTCTACGCCTACCACGCCTTCTCCGCCTTCGACTACAACGCGATCATGGCTGTCACCCTCCTCTCCACGGTCGCCTTCGTCCTGATCAACGCGCTGGTCGGCGCGATCTACCCGCTGCTCGACCCGCGGCTCAAGGAGGCGCGATGACCACGACGGAGCCCACCTCCGGCGCGGTAGGCGGGTGGCGCCGCCCCACCCCGACCGAGCTCTGGGCGGGCGCCACCGTCCTGGTGATCGCCGTGCTGCTCATCGCCCCCGGCTGGATCGCCCCCCTCGACCCCTACCGGCTCGACGTCTCCCAGCGGTTCCGGCCACCCGGGGCCGGGCACCTGTTCGGCACCGACGACGCCGGCCGCGACATCTTCAGCCGGGTCGTGTACGGCGCCCGCAACTCCATCGGGGCCGCCCTGATCGTGGTCACCGTCGCCGCCGTGTTCGGCGTGGTGTACGGCGCGGCGGCCGCCTGGTCCGGCGGGATCCTCGACCGGATCCTCATGCGGGTCGTGGACCTGTTCCTCGCCTTCCCCTACCTGGTTTTCGCGATGGCCGTCGCCGCCTCCCTGGGCCGCGGCCTCACCGCCGCGCTGGTCGCCCTGACGGTGCTCTGGTGGCCGAGCTACGCCCGGATGGTCCGCGGCCAGGTGATCTCGCTGCTCCGGGACCGGCACGTCCGCGCCGCGCGCACCCTGGGCGCCTCCGGCCCGCAGATCCTGCGCTGGCACGTGGTGCCGCACACCTACGACGCGGTGCTCGTCCGGTACACCCTCGACCTCGGCCAGGCCCTGGTCGCGCTGACCGGCCTCTCCTTCCTCGGCCTCGGGGCCCAGCCGCCCACCCCCGAGTGGGGCCTGATGATCGCGGACGCCAAGCAGTACGCCCTCACCGCCTGGTGGGCCGCGGTTCTCCCCGGCGCCGTGGTCTTCCTGACCGCGCTGAACTTCATGTCCCTCGGCGATCGGATGCGCCGGGCGGGAGGAACCCGATGAGCCCGATCCTGTCGGTGCGCGGCCTGACCGTCCGCTACCCCGGCACCGCCCGCCCCGCCGTCGAAGGCGTCGGCTTCGACCTGGAGCCGGGGGCGACCGTGGCCGTGGTCGGCGAGTCCGGGAGCGGCAAATCCACCGTCGCCCTGGCGGTGAGCCGGCTGCTCGGCCCCGCCGTCGCCGTCCGGGCCGAGACGATGACCTTCGAAGGGCGCGACCTGCTCGGCCTGGGCCGTGAGGAGCTGCGCCGGCTCCGGGCCGGCCGGATCGCCATGGTCTTCCAGTCCCCGTCCGGCTCCTGGAACCCCACCCGCACCATCGGCGCCCAGCTCGTCGACGGGCTGCGCGCCGCCGGACGGTGGCCCGAGCGCCGGGACGCGTTGGTCGCGCTGCTCAGCCGGGTCGGGATCCACGACCCCGAGAGCCGGCTGAACGACTACCCGCACCGGTTCAGCGGCGGCATGCTGCAGCGGGCGATGATCGCCGGAGCGCTGGTGACCGAGCCGAGCCTGCTCATCGCCGACGAGCCGACCAGCGCCCTGGACACCACGGTGCAGGCCGAGATCCTGGAGATCCTCGACGAGCTCCGCGCCGAACGCGACCTCGCGATGATCCTGATCAGCCACGACCTCGGGGTGGTGGCCCGCCTGGCCCGGCACACCCTGGTGCTGTACGGCGGGCGGACGGTGGAGCGGGGACCCACCGCGGAGATCTACCGGCACCGCGGCCACCCCTACACGCAGGGGCTGCTCGCGGCCGTACCCCGGCTGGACGGGCCGCGCAAGACACCCCTGCCCGCGATGGCCCAGGGCCCGGTCGCACACTCGGGCTGCGTGTTCGCGCCCCGCTGTCCCCGCGCCGAGGACCGCTGCCGGACGTCGGAGCCCGCCCTGCGCCCGGTGGGCGGGATCGAGGTGGCGTGCCATCTCGCCGGGGAGCCGGGGAGGGAACCCGCATGGCGGATGTGACCCCGCTGCTGGAACTGCGGAACCTCCGCAAGACCTTCATCGCCGGCGCCCGTACGGTGCAGGCCGTCCGGGACGTGTCGTTCACCGTCGGCCCCGGCGAGATCGTCGGCCTGGTCGGGGAGTCCGGCTCCGGCAAGTCCACCGTGGCCGACCTCGTCCTCGGTCTTGAACGTCCCGACTCCGGGGAGATCTTTTACGGCGGGCGGCCGCTTCCCGAGCTGCTGGCCGGATCGGGCCGGGGCTACCGCGCCGCCGTCCAGGCGGTCTTCCAGGACAGTGTGCAGGCGATGGACGGCCGCAAGACCGTCGGCTGGTCGATCGCCGAGCCCCTCGTCATCCACAAGGTCGCCCGCGGGGCGGCGCTGCGGGCCCGCGTCGCCGAACTGCTCCGCGCGGTCCACCTGGACCCCGCGCTGGCCGGCCGGTACCCGCACCAGATCTCCGGCGGCCAGGCCCAGCGGGCCGGGATCGCCCGGGCACTGGCGTTGAAACCGGCCCTGCTCGTCTGCGACGAGGCCGTGTCCGCGCTGGACGTCTCGGTGCAGGCGCAGATCGTCAACCTCTTCCTGGAGATCCAGGAGCGGTACGGCACCGCGATGCTCTTCATCGGCCACTCCCTGCCGGTGGTCCGCCACCTCGCCGACCGCATGGTCGTGATGTACGCCGGGGCCGTGGCCGAGCAGGGGCCCGCCGAACAGGTCTGCTCCGCGCCGCGGCATCCGTACACCCGGCTCCTCATCGACTCCGCGCCGTCCTTCGAACCCGGGCCGAGCCCGGCCGGTCCACGGCGGACCCGCGGGGAGGGACTGCCCGCCGCCGGGTGCCGGTTCGCCCCGCGCTGCCCCCTGGTGACCGACACGTGCCGCACCGCCGACCCCGCCCCGCGCGAGGTCGGCGCCGGCCACAGCTCCGCCTGCCTGCGCGCGGGCGAGCTCACGGTCGCCGAGACCCGACCATCGCGATTCAGCACCGAGAAACGGAGACCAGGGTGAGCGACCCGCGCATCGTCGACGCGCGCAGCCGGCCGCCGATAGCGGCGTTCCTGCCCGACCGGACCTACGTCAATCTGGAGCGGACCCTTCGCAACGTCCGGGCCCGGGGATGGACCCCGGCCCCTGCCATGGAGGGGAAGGACCTAGACGGCTACCTCGCCGAGTGCGCCGCCGCGGGTATCGTGCGGGCCGGGATACCCGCCCGGGCCCCCAACAGGTGGTGGGGCGGGCAGGGCAACGCCCCGGTTTTCGCCGCCTGCGCGGAGCGGCCCGGGTTCTTCTTCGGCTACGCCGCCGTCGACCCGTTCGCCGAAGGCGCGGCCGACTCGGTGGCCGGGCTCCGCGACTCCGGCGCCCGGGCGATCGTCCTGGAACCCGGCGTCGCCGACGAACCCGCCTACGTGGACGACCCCCGGATCGACCCGGTGTACGAGGCGAGCCTGGCGGCCGGGCTGCCCGTCCTGCTCATGGGCGGCGGGGAGACCGGGCCCGACCTGTCCTTCAGCGACCCGCTCCGCTTCGAGCGGGTGGCGATCCGCTTCCCCGGCCTGCCGCTGGTCAACGTGCACGGGGGGTGGCCGCACGCCCAGGCCGCCCTCGGCGTCGCCTTCCGCCGCCCCAACGTCTGGATGCTGCCCGACGTCTACTTCCCCGGCCTCCCCGGCGAACACGACTACGTGCTGGCGATGCGCACCTACCTGGCGGACCGCTTCCTCTTCGCCACCGGCTACCCCTTCTGCCCGGTCCAGGCCACCGTGGACAGATACCTGTCCTTCGGCCTCCCCGACGAAACCCTGGAAAACGTGCTGTACCACAACGCCGTACGGCTTTTCGGCCTCGACTTGTAATCCCCCAGGTGCCCACCCTGTGAGAATGGGCCGGGGCAAGCCACAGCCGTTAAGCCTGAGGTTTCTTGCGGGGTTCCCGGGTCACGGTTGTAAGTACGGCTGGATTTTAGGGTCGGGCGCGCTACGTACGCACTTCTCGCGCCGCGTTTTTTGCGGCGCGAGAATGCGCGCGCGGTTCGTGCCGCGCGCTTTTTGTGCGGCTCGAACCTCGCGGTCAATGTCAGAAAATACAGGCTTGTGAGAGTGGTTTCTCTTAAGGCGGTCCGCACGTCCAGGTTGTGACCTCGACCACGCATACTGGGCCGGGCAGGTAGCTGTGCCCCCGGTCACAACCGTGGACGTGCGAACCGCCTTAAGCGAGGTTGAGCTTAAGGACCTGTATTTTTTAACATTGACCGCGAGGTCTGTGCCGCACAAAAAGCGCGCGGCACAGACCTCGCGCGCATTCTCGCGCCGCAAAGTACGCGGCGCGAGAAGTGCGTACGTAAATGGTCGAGCACCTAGGATCCAGCCGTGCTTACACCACAACCCGGAAGTCCCGTAAGAAACTCAGGCTTACCGGCAGTGGCCTTTTTGGCTATTTCTTCCCGGCCAGGCGCAGCCCGTATCGGTGCTAGGGGGTGGAACGGTCCGTTTCTGGGGGCCAGGTGCCCTGTGGGGGGAGGCGTTCGCGGGCGAGGTGGAGGAGTTTTTCGATGGTTTTGCGGCGGGGGGTGTCGGAGCGGTACAGGGCGGAGAGGACGCGGCGCGGCTTGTAGGCTTCGTCGATCTCCACGACGTGCACGTTGTGGTAGAGCAGCGTCACCGCGCGGGGGACCACGGTGATGCCCATGCCCAGCTCGACGAAGCGGAGCGCCATCTCCAGCCAGCCGGTCTCGATGGCGGGGGAGACCGAGACGCCGGCCCGGGCGAAGAAGTCGTCCAGCACGGTGCGCAGGGAGTATTGCCGGGGGAAGAGCACGAGCCGCTGGTCGCGGAGGGCGGACAGCGGCACCGCCCCGTCGGCGGTGAACGGATGCCCGTCCGGCACGATGATCACCCAGTCGTCCTCGAAGAGCGTGTGGACCTCGACCCCGGTGCCCGGCGCCACGGCCAGCCCGCCCTCGCCCAGGCTGGCGATGCCCAGGTCCAGCTGGCCGATGCTCACCTTCAGGAAGATCTCCGCGGTGGTGATGTCCTCGATCCGGATGTCGTACCGCTGCGGCGAGCCGGTCAGCCCGGCCAGCACCTCGGGCAGCCAGACCAGCAGCGGCCCCATGGTGACCCCCAGGCGGAGCGGGCGGCCCCGGTGGCGCTGCAGGGATCTGGCGGACTGCTCCAGCTCGTTGGCGACGCTCAGCAGCATCATCGCCTGGTCGAAGAGCGCCTCCCCGTGCGCGGTGAGCCGGGCGCCGTGGCGGCCGCGGTCGAAGAGCCGGCAGCCCAGCTGCCGCTCCAGCATGAGGATCTGCTCGCTGAGCGCCGACTGGGTCACGTGCAACGAGGCGGCCGCCGCGGTGAAGCTGCCCCGCTGGGCGATTTCCACGAAGTACCGGTAATGCCTGAGCTCCGCCATTCCCGCAGCGTACGCGATACCATCGGCGGCTCCGATGGTTCGCATCGGCACTCCGCGTTGGACGCCGCCGGGCGCCGGTTCCTACCGTCGAAGACATGCAGATCATTGACGTGCACGGGCACATCAGTGCCCCACTGGCCCTGTACGCCTACCAGGCTCAGCTGATAGCCAGTAAGGGCTTTCACGGCAAGGGCCGTCCCGCCTGCTCCGAGGAGGAGGTCGTCGAGGCCGCCAAGCCGCACATCGAGCTGCTGCGCAAGCTGAACGTGGACACCCAGTTCATCTCGCCCCGGCCGTTCGCGATGATGCACTCGCAGAAGCCCGAGCGGATCGTGCACTGGTACACCGAGCACGTCAACGACATGATCCACAAGCAGGTCACGGCGTACCCGGACGTGTTCGCGGGGGTCGCCGGCCTGCCGCAGTCGGCCGGGGTGAGCCCGGCGGCGGTCGTGGCCGAGCTGGAGCGCTGCGTCACCGAGCTCGGCTTCATCGGATGCGTGATCAACCCGGACCCGGGCGAGGGAGACTACGCGACCCCGCCGCTCGGCGACGAGTGGTGGTACCCGCTCTACGAGAAGATGACGGAGCTGGACGTCCCGGCGCTGATCCACAGCGCGGGGTGCGCCAACCCTCGGGAGTCCTACTCCAACCATTTCATCACCGAGGAGAGCATCGCGATCCTCTCCCTGGTGGAGTCGCGGGTCTTCACCGACTTCCCGAACCTGAAGCTCATCGTGGCCCACGGGGGAGGCTCGATCCCGTACCAGATCGGGCGGTGGCGGGCGCAACGGCTGCAGAAGAACGCCGAGTCCTTCGACGACAGCCTGCGCCGCCTCTGGTTCGACACCGTGCTGTACAGCCCGGAGGCGCTGGAGCTGCTGCTCAAGGTGGTGGGAACGGACCGCTGCCTGTTCGCCACCGAGGCCCCCGGCATCGGCTCCGGCTTCGACCCCGCCGTGGGCCGTACGCTCGACGACCTCAAGCCGGTGGTCGAGGGGATCGGGTGGCTCTCGGAGGAGCAGCGCGGCGACGTGTTCCACGGCAACGCGCGCGCGGTGTTCAGCCGCTGGAAGCCGGTCGGCTGAGATGGGCCTGGACCACGCGGGACGCAGGGCCCGCTTTTCCGACGCGCTCGCCGCGGCCGGGGTCGACCTCGCCTTCTGCCCGCCCTCGGGGGACCTGGAGTACCTGACCGGGTTCCCCCGGCGGCTCGCCTCGTTCGGCAACTTCGAGTACGCCAACCAGTGGGTGGCGGGGGCGCTCTTCCGTCCCGGCACCGAGCCGGTCTATGTGATCCCGCAGGGGTACGCCGCCTTCAACCTGCCCGGTGGCGTGAACGGCGAGGTGGTCGCGGTCGCCAACGCCGACGACGCGGCCGCGATCTTCGCGGGACTGCTCCGGCGCGGCGGCGCGCCCCGTACCGTCGCGGTGTCGGCGCGGGCGATGGGCGCCACCGTGGTGCGTATCCTGCAGGCGCTGCCCGAGGTGCGCCTGGTCGACCTGGACACCGTGCTGGGGCCGCTGCGCCGGGTGAAGTCCGCGGACGAGCTGGCGGCGCTGGAACGCGCCAGTCTCATCTGCGACACGGTCATGGCCGAGATCACTTCCAGCGTCGCGGCCGGGACGACCGAGCTGGAGATCGCCTCCGAGGTCGACTACCTGATGCGCAGGCACGGCGGGCGTACCCCCTCCTTCGACACGGGGGTGTTCGCCATGGGACCGGGGGACGGGCGGGACGCCACCACGCGGGTCAGCGTCAACGCGCTGGTCGAGGGTCTGGGCGTCTCGTTCGACTTCGGTACGGTCGTGGACGGCTACTGCTCCGACTTCGGCCGGACGATCCAGCTCGGTGAGCCGGGCCCGGAGTACCGGGAGGTCTACGAGATCGTCATCGCGGCGCAGGCCGCCGGGATCGCCGCGGCGATCCCGGGGAACACGGCCGCCGAGGTGCACCGGGCCACCCGGCAGGTGATCGTGGACGCCGGTTACGGCGACTGGTTCCGCCACCGTACCGGCCACTGCATCGGCCTGGACACCCACGAGCGGCCGTTCATCTCCGAGGAGGACCACACGGTGCTGGAAGAGGGCATGACGTTCACGATCGAGCCGTCGGTGTTCCGGCCCGGCCGGGTCGGCGCCCGGGTGGAGGACCTGTTCGTCTGCGAGCCGGGTGGGGCGCGGAGCCTGAACCGGTACCACCGCGACATGGTGGTGGTCTGAGTGGGCAGGCGCCGTCAGGTGATCGACGTGCCGGGGGTCCGGCACGGCACCGCCCCGATTCCGATGGCGGTGCGGACCGGGAACATGGTCTACTCCAGCGGCATCCACGGCATGGACCCGGAGACGGGTGAGGTCCCGGCGGACCCGGCCCGCCAGGTCGAGCTGGTCTTCCGGCACATGCGCACGATCGTGGAGAACGCCGGGGGCGGTACGGACGACATCGCGATGGTGATCTTCAACGTGGTCGGCGACGAGCTCAGGCCGCTGGTGAACGACGAGTGGATCAAGATGTTCCCGGACGACGACGACCGTCCGGCCCGCAACACCCACATCATGCCGCTCGGTATGGGCATGGTCATCCACGTCCTGATGACCGCGGTCCTGGAGTGATCGCGCCGGTGTGACCAAGGGGCAGGGGAAACCCTGCCCCTTGGTCGTGCGCGGTGTCTCAGTCGTGCGCGGAGTCGCCGAGAGCCGGTCGCTCGCGGAGCAGGACCGAGCCGCCCAGGCCGACCACGATCGCGAGCACCCCGCACAGGAACGCGAACGCGTAGGCGTTCTGCGCGCCGTACATGTCGGTGAGGCGTCCGCCGGCCCACGCCCCGATCGCCACCCCGAAACCCACCGCGGTGGAGACCCAGGCCATGCCCTCGGTGAGCATGTGCGACGGGACCAGGCGCTCGATCAGCGCGTAGCCGCTGATGATCGTCGGAGAGATGGCGAAACCGGCCACGAACAGGTAGGCGCCCATCAGCCACAGCTCGTCGATGAACAGGATCGGGGTGAGCCCGACGGCGAAGAGGCCGAGCGCCCGGATGTAGCGGGTCTGCAGCGGGACCTGCCAGCGGCGGGCGCCGTACCAGAGCCCGGAGACCATGCTCCCGGCCGCGAAGGCCCCGAGGAGAAGCCCCGCGAGGCCCTTGGCGCCCTCCTCCTCGGCGAAGGCGACGGTGATCAGGTCGACGGAGCCGAAGACCGAGCCCATCGCCAGGAAGACCACCGAGAGCAGGGCGACCCCGGGGATGGTGATCGGGGAGCCCTTGGCCCGGCCCTCGGTCCGGACCGGCGGCTCGGTGCGGCGCATGAAGGCGAAGGCGAGGGTCCCGCCGAGGGTGAGCACCAGGGTGAGGATCAACCCGGCGTAGGGGTCGACCAGGGTGGCGAGCCCGGTGATCAGGGCCGGGCCGCCGACGAAGACCACCTCGTCGACGACGGACTCGAAGGAGAAGGCGGTGTGCAGGCGCGGGGAGCCCTGCAGCACATGCGCCCACCGCGCCCGCACCATGGAGGTGAGGGAGACCGCGGCGCCGCCGGTGACCACCCCGGTCAGGAAGAGCGTCCAGACCGGGGCGCCGACCTTCGCGCAGAGCATCATCGCGGACAGGCCCGCCCCGTGCAGCAGGATCATGGGGACGAGTACCCGGCGCTGCCCGAACCGGTCCGCCAGGCGGCCCGAGAGCGGCGCGCTCACCGCGAAGGAGAGGGACACGATCGCCGCGACGGCGCCCGCCGTGGCATACGATCCCGTGATGGCGGAGATGAGGAGCACGACACCGAGCCCGAGCATCGACATGGGCATCCGCCCGATGAAGCCCGCCAGCACGAATCCCTTAGCCCCGGGCACCTCGAACAACTCCCGGTACGCCCTCATCCCCCGTCCTTCCCCAACCGCATGTGCACCCAACGATCCTTATGGAGACCTTCGCGGCGATGCAAATGATTTGGCTCCGGTGAACCAAGCGTGAGCGGGCGGGCGGGTATTCCTCCGGTGACCGGATTGCGATGGACCGTCGCGTTCACCGCGGTGGCCGCCGCCACCGTGACGGTGATCGGCGTCTCCCATCTGAGGGCGGGTGCGCCGCGACCCGTCGCGGCGTACGTCCCCTCCCCCCCGCCTCCGGCGCCCCTTCCGGTGGCGGTTCCGAGCGCGGTGCCCGCGCCCAGCCGGGCGGCGGGGGCGCCCTCGGTGACGCCGGTGCCGCCCCGCCTGATCGCGGTCACCCCCGTCCCGGTCCCGCAGGAGACCCTGCACGCGATCGCGACCCTGAAAGGCGTCTCCAAGGTCACGGCGGTCGACGGCGGTTCGGTCCGGCTGCACACCTACCGGATCAACCTGCTCGCCGTGGATCCCGCCGAGTTCCGCTCCTGGGCGCCGCCCGCGGTGGCCGCGCGCCCCGAACTCTGGAGCGCTCTCGCCCAGGGCGAGTTCATCCTGGCGGACGAGACCCGGGCGCGCCTGGGGATGCGGGTCGGCGGGGAGTACGCGGTCCACGAGCGGCGGCTGCGGGTGGGCGGCTCGGCGCCGCTGGGGATCCCCGGGGTGGACGGCCTGGTCAGCCTGGACACCGGGCGCGGGCTCGGACTGATGCGCAGTGTCGCCGTACTCGTGAACGCGCCGGTCGACCGGGTCGGGGCGCTCGGCACCGACCTGCGGCGGCTGCTGGGCGGGCGGGCGCAGGTGGTTCCGCTGGTCCCGGTCCGCCCCGCGGCCACCCCGTCCGCGCCGGGGCCGCAGGCCCCCGTACCGGCACCGGTTCGGGGTAGACCGGCGAGCTTTCTGGAGCTCTACAAGCAGTCCGCCCTGATCTGTCCGGGTCTGTCATGGAGCGTCCTGGCGGCGATCGGTCAGATCGAGAGCAACCACGGCCGCAACAACGGACCTTCCAGTGCGGGCGCCCTCGGCCCGATGCAGTTCATGCCGGGCACCTGGCGCGCGTACGGCCTCGACGGGGACGGAGACGGCAAAGCCGACGTCTGGAGCGCCTACGACGCGGTGCCCTCCGCCGCACGCTACCTGTGCGCCAACAAGGCCGGTCAGGGCGGCAAACGCCTGGAGCAGGCGGTGTGGCGGTACAACCACTCCTGGGCATATGTCCGCAAAGTGCTCAACCTCGCCGAGGCGTACGCCCGCGCCTATCCCTGAGGCCGCCACCGGCCCCCTCGTGGGGTTGGATGGGAGCATGGGAAGTTACGAGGCGTTGCTGGTCGTCTCCTTCGGCGGGCCGGAGCGCCCCGAGGACGTCCGGCCGTTCCTGGAGAACGTGGTCCGCGGCCGGAACGTCCCGGCGGCCAGGCTCGACGAGGTGGAGCGGCACTATCTGGGCTTCGGCGGGGTCAGCCCGATCAACGCGCAGTGCCGGGACCTGATCGAGGCGCTGGAGGTGGACGTCCCCGTCTACTGGGGAAACCGGAACTGGCATCCGTTCCTTGAGGACACGGTACGGCGGATGGCCGCGGACGGGGTCCGCCGGGCCGCCGCGTTTCTCACCTCGGCCTACAGCTCCTATTCGAGCTGCCGTCAGTATCTGGACGACATCGCGCGGGCCAGGGCGGCCGTGCCGGACGCGCCGGAGATCGTACGGTTGCGCCACTACTACGACCACCCGGGTTTCATCGCGGCCATGACCGACCGGGTGGCCGAGGCGCTGGCCGGGCTGCCCGAGGGGGACCGCGGGAAGGCCAGGCTCGTCTTCACCGCGCACAGCGTGCCCGTCGCGATGGCGCGGAACGCCGGTCCGGGCGGAGGGGCGTACGAGGCCCAGCTCAGGGTCGCCTCGGGGCTGGTCGCGGGGGATCGGGAATGGGATCTGGTCTGGCAGAGCCGCAGCGGCCCGCCGAGTGTGCCGTGGCTGGAGCCGGACGTCTGCGACCATCTGACCGCGCTGCACGCCGCGGGGGTCGAGGCGGTGGTGCTCGTCCCGATCGGGTTCGTCTCGGACCACATGGAGGTCGTCTACGACCTCGACGTGGAGGCGGCGGAGGTCGCGCGGCGGCTCGGCCTGCGGCTGGTCCGGGCGGGCACGGCGGGGACGCATCCCCGTTTCGTGTCAATGGTGAACGACCTGCTCAGCGAGCCGGAGCCGGTCTCTTGTGACACGAGTTGTTGTCTGTTCAGTTAAGAGCCTATGGAGGTTTGTCCGCAAAGAGTACATTGCGCGAATGAGCCCATTTAAGGATCTTCAGGAGTACATCAAGATTCCCCGAGTGTCGTCGCTGCGCATCTCACCCGATGGTTCGCGTCTGGTCTGCACCGTGCAGACGCCCCGGCAGGACGGCAGGTCCTTTGACAGCGCGTTGTGGCAGGTCAACCCTGCGGGGGACACCCCAGCGCGCAGATTGACCCGATCTGAGAAGGGAGAGTCAGCCGCCGCGTTCACCCACACCGGCGACCTGCTGTTCGTCTCCGCGCGTGGGGAGGAGGACACACCCTCGCTCTGGCTGCTCCCGGTGGACGGGGGAGAGGCCCGGCGGATCGCCTCCCGGCCCGGCGGGATCACCGGCGTGCACGCCGCGCAGGCGTCGCCCGTCGTCGTGTTCCCCTCCTCGGTGCTGCCGGGGGAGGCCGGCGGTGACGAGGCGCGCAGGAAGGCACGGAAGGACGCGGGGGTCGCGGCGATCCTGCACGAGGGCTTCCCCGTCCGGAACTGGGACGCCGACCTCGGGCCCGACCAGCCCAGGCTCTTCGCGGCGTCGCTGCCCGCCGACCCCGAGAGCGGCCTCGTCGAACCCCGGGACCTCACCCCGGACCCGGGGCGCGCGCTCGACGACGCGGCCGGCGCGCTCACCCCCGACGGGACGAGCCTGCTCACCAGCTGGGCGGTGCCAGAGGCCGGTGGCGAGATCCGCCAGGACCTGGTCGCGGTCGACGTCCGCACCGGGGAACGCCGCACCCTCGCCTCGGCGCAGGGCCACGACCACGCCTACGGCGGCCCGATCGCGATCTCCGCGGACGGCCGGTTCGCCGCCTGCCTGCGCTCCTCCCACCCCACGGAGGAGCTGCCCCCGTCGTTCGCGCTCTGGCTCGTCGACCTGGAGTCGGGAGAGGGCCGCGAGCTGGGCGAACAGATCCTCATGCAGTACGCGACGTTCGCCCGGGACCGCTCGGTCCTGTACTTCTGCGCCGACGACCACGGCCGCCGGCCCGTCTTCCGCGCCGACCTCGCCTCCGGGGAGGTGGTACGGCTGACGCCCGACGACGCCGCCTACACCGACCTGTGCGCCGGACCTGAGGCGCTGTACGCGCTGCGCTCGACCGTGGCCGAGCCGCCCGCACCGGTCCGGATCGACATGGCCACCGGCGAGGTCGTCCCGCTGCGGGGCCCCGCCGAACCCGTCGAGGTCCCGGGCACGCTCACCGAGGTGCACGCGGTCGCCGACGACGGCGCCGAGCTCCGCGCCTGGCTGGCGCTGCCCGACGGGGCGTCCGAGGCCCACCCGGTGCCGTTGATCCTCGCCGTGCACGGCGGGCCGCTCGGCAGCTGGACCGGCTGGCAGTGGCGCTGGAACCCCTGGGCCATGGCCGCCCGCGGCTACGCGGTGCTCATGCCCGACCCCTGCCTGTCCACCGGCTACGGCCCCGGGATGCTCACCCGGGGATGGGGGTCCTGGGGGCCGCGCACCTACGCCGACCTCATGGCCGTCACCGACGCCTGCGTCGTCCGGCCCGAGATCGACGCCTCCCGGACCGCCGCGATCGGCGGATCGTTCGGCGGCTACATGGCCAACTGGATCGCCGGTCACACCGACAGGTTCCGGGCGATCGTCTCCCACGCCTCGCTTTGGGACATCGACGGGTTCTACGGCACGACCGACTACGCCCTGGACTGGCACCGCGAGTACGGGTCGCCGGGCGGGCCGGGCTACGCCCGGAACGACCCCCGCCGGGCGCTCGGCGAGATCCGCACCCCCATGCTGGTGATCCACGGGGATCGGGACTACCGGGTGCCGATCTCGCAGTCCAAGCGGCTCTTCTGGGATCTGATCGCCTCGGGGGTCGAGGCGAAGTACCTCTACTTCCCGGACGAGAACCACTGGATCAACCGTCCGGGCAACATCGCCGTCTGGTACGAGACGGTGCTCGCGTTCCTCGGGACGCACGTGCTCGGGTCGCAGTGGAGGCGGCCGGAGCTGCTGTGAGGTCCGGCCGGTCGGCAGGGGACAATCGGGTGCCATGACAGTGAACACCGGGGAACTCCTGGAGCTGGCCGTCTCCGTGGCGCGCGAGGCGGGCCGGATGCTGCTCGACTCGCGTCCGGCACGGCTCGAGGTCGTCGGCACCAAATCCAGTCCGACCGACGTGGTCACCGAGATGGACCGGGCCGCGGAGAGGCTGATCCGTTCGCGGATCCTCGCGGCCCGGCCCGGCGACGCCTTCCTCGGGGAGGAGGGCGGGGCCAGCGGCGAAGGGGCCCGGGTCCGCTGGATCGTCGACCCGATCGACGGGACCGTCAACTACCTGTACGCCCTGCCCGCCTGGGCGGTCAGCATCGCCGTGGAGGTCGACGGGGAGATCGTCGCCGGGGTGGTCGACATCCCGCCGCTCGGGGAGGTCTTCACCGCCGCCAAGGGTGAAGGCGCCTATCTGGCGGGGCGGCGGCTGCGCTGCACCACGGAGGTGCCGCTCGACCGGGCGCTGGTGGCCACCGGCTTCGGCTACGAGCGGGGGCGCCGCGTGGTCCAGGCCGAGGTCCTCACCCACGTGATTCCCCGGGTCCGGGACATCCGCCGGGGCGGCTCCTGCGCGGTGGACCTGTGCTCGGTCGCGTCCGGCCGGGTGGACGGGTACTTCGAACGGGGCGCCCAGGTGTGGGACTTCGCCGCGGGCGGCCTGATCGCCGGCGAGGCGGGTGCCGTGATCGGCGGGCTGCACGGCCGCCCCGCCGGCCCGGACATGACCCTCTGCGCGTCGCCGGGGCTCTTCAAGGAGCTCCACGATCTGCTCGTCCCCCTCGACCCCGAGCGGGACGCCTGAGGCGGGGGCTGCGGCGCCGTACCCGGGTTCGGGTACGGCTCCACAACTCCGGCAGGTCCTGCTAGGCGACGCGCGGGACGTCGACGCCGTGCTCGGTGGCGAGCCTGCGCAGGTCCTCGATGTCCGCGATCAGCGTCTCAGCGAGGAAGTCGTCTCCGTTGGACTCGGCCTCCCGCAGGCCCTGGTAGGCCTGGTTGAGCCGGTCTGCGATCGTGTTGGTGAACTCGCCCATTTCACCTTCTTTCCGGGGGGACGGTATCCCTGTCATGAGGGAGAAGCGGCCCGGGTGCGCCGCCAGACGCGCCCGTGGGCTTGGATTTGCCTCTACCCATGCCGCCGGATGGTCTAAACCTGACGGTCCGCCCGGGTGCCTTACCCCGGGCTTACCGGCAATATGACAACAATGGGATGCCGTCCCCGGTGACTGGACCGGGGACCACAGGGAGGTGACCTCGAACATGCGCGTGCTCGTGGTGGAGGACGAGCGGGTGCTCGCCGACGCGATCGCCACCGGCCTGCGCCGGGAGGCCATGGCCGTCGATGTGGCCTACGACGGGGCCGGGGCACTGGAGCGGACGGGCTACATCGACTACGACGTCATCGTGCTCGACCGCGACCTGCCCAAGGTGCACGGGGACGAGGTCTGCCGCTCCCTGGTCGCCGCGCGGTCGAGCAGCCGGATCATCATGCTCACCGCCTCCGGCGACGTCGACGACAAGGTGGAGGGGCTGGACCTCGGCGCGGACGACTACCTCGCCAAGCCGTTCGCGTTCCTGGAACTCGTCGCCCGGGTCCGCGCCCTGGGCCGGCGCGCCGCCACGGCGCTGCCCCCGGTGCTGGAGCGGGCGGGGATCACCCTGGACCCGGGCCGCCGGGTGGTGCTCCGGGACGGCAGGGAGATCCAGGTGACCCGGAAGGAGTTCGCGGTCCTGGAGGAGCTGATGCGGGCCGAAGGGCTCGTGGTCAGCCAGGAGGACCTGCTGGACAAGGCGTGGGACGAGAACATCGACCCGTTCACCAACGTGGTCCGGGTGACCATGATGACCCTGCGGAAGAAGCTGGGCGACCCACCGGTCATCGAGACCGTGCCCGGCGTCGGATACCGGCTGTGACCACGCCACCGCCGTACGGCGGCCCGCCGGCCCCACCGCCCGCGCCGGACGGCGGCGCGCAGCCCGTACCGGCTGCGTCGGCGCCGAACGGGCTGCCGCGGGAGGGGGACCGGACCACCTCGCTCACCGAGACGGTCAAGAGGCTGCCCGGCCGGGTGAGTGTGCGAACCAGGCTCACCTTGACCTATGCCCTGATGTTCTTCGTGGCGGGCGCCGTGCTGCTCGGGGTGGTGTACATCCTGATCAAGCCGGCCGTGGAGGCGGGCTTGCGGTTCCGGGTGTCGTTTCCGCCGGGAATCCCCAGAGAGGTGACCGAGCTTTGGGCGAACGAGGTCGACGTCCAGCGGCAGCTTCTGATGGACGGCATCCTCAGCGGGCTGGTGAGCCGGTCGATCATCGCGCTGATCGGGGTGGGGATCCTCGCCGTCATCGTGGGCTACTTCATCGCCGACCGGGCGCTGCGCCCGCTTCAGGAGATGACCGCCACGGCGCGGCGGCTCTCGCACAGCACGCTGGCGCACGAGCGGATCAACCTGCAGGGCCCCAACGACGAGCTCAAGGAGCTGGCCGACACCTTCGACGCGATGCTCACCCGGCTCAACATCGCCTTCGACACCCAGCGCCGGTTCGTGGGGAACGCCTCGCACGAGCTGCGCACCCCGTTGGCGATCAACCGGACCGTGCTGGAGGTGGCGATCTCCGATCCGGAGGCCTCCGACGATCTGAAGGTGCTCGGGCGGACCCTGCTCGGCACCAACGCCCGCAACGAGCGGCTGATCGAGGGGCTGCTGCTGCTCGCCCGGAGTGAGCGGGAGCTCCAGGTGCGCAAGCAGGTCGACGTGCGGGAGGTCGCCGAGACCGCGATCGAGCAACTGGCGCCGTTCGCGGCGGAGAACTCCGTGACGGTCTCCCCCGAGCTCTACCAGGCGGACTCGGTGGGCGATCCGGTGCTGCTGGAGCGCTGTGCCGCCAACCTCGTGGAGAACGGGATCAAGCACAATCTGCCCGAGGGCGGCCAGGTCTGGGTGCGGGTCGGCGGCTCGGAGGGGGAGGTCCTGCTCCAGGTGTCCAACACCGGGCCGCACGTCCCCGCCTACGAGGTGGACGACCTGTTCGAGCCGTTCCGCAGGCTCAACGCCGACCGGGTGGACTCGGCGCGGGGCGCGGGGCTCGGGTTGTCCATCGTGCGTGCTGTGGTACGCGCGCATGGTGGTACGGTGACCGCCATACCGCGCCCGGGGGGCGGTCTGGTGGTGACCGTACGGCTGCCGCGCTCTTAGTCGGCCTGCCGTGTCCGTGTCCGCCACGCGGATCGCGGAGGGATACCAAGAGAAGCCCTTGGATGTGGTTGGATGTCCCCTCGGTGCCCCCAGGGCAACGTCAAAAGCTGCGATTTTCGCCATATTTGCGTAACTATGGTGGCGGTTTGACGACGTCCCGACGTGCCAGGAGGTTCAGTGTGTGTCCAGAAAGAGTGCGCATCACAGAATTTCCAGCTCGGATCGGGCACAACTTGAGCCCGTTGAGCGTTACAAGCGCGCGACGGGATCCAACCGGACATGAAAGCCGATCAGCTTAGAGAGGCACAGCAACATAGATGAGGGGGATGGAGTAAGCGATGGCTACCGACTACGACAGCCCACGCAAGACCGACGACGACCTGGGCGAGGACAGCCTCCAGGAACTCCAGGCGCGGCGGGCTGACAAGTCATCGGGCACCATCGACATCGACGAGACTGAACTCGCAGAGTCGCTGGAGCTGCCGGGTGCCGACCTGTCCAACGAGGAACTCTCCCTGCGGGTGATTCCCCGTCAGGCCGATGAGTTCACCTGCTCGAGATGCTTCCTGGTTCACCATCGGAGCCAGCTGGCATCGGACAAGGGCGGACAGCAGGTCTGCCGGGAGTGCGCGGCCTAAGGGGGAGTTTCCGTGTCACCCGACGCCGACCGTCAGCCGTCCGATGAGCCGGGACGGGACCTTGAACGCAACGAAGAGGTCGCCGAGCTCGTCGGACGGTTGTCCGGTGGCGAGGATTTGGACCGTGCCGAGCGCGGGATGCTGCTCGGTCGGCTCACCGGGGCACTGGCCGCCGGAGCACGTCAGGCGGCGACGTCCGGGGTGGGCCGCGGGCGCTGGCTCGCAGAGGTGTTCGAATCCATCGCCCCGAGAATTCCGATCCGCGATCTGCACACCCTTCAGAAGCATCACCCGGGACTCATGGGTGAGGAGCTCGCCGACAAACTGGTGAACACCGCCGCCAACGCCACCACCGGTGTCGGTGCGGTCGGCGGGGCTCTCGCCGCGGTCGAGCTCGCCGCACCGCCGCTGCTGCTGACCGTGCCCGCCCAGCTCGTCGCCGAGACACTCGTGGTCTCCGCGGTCGAGGTCAAGCTCATCGCCGAGCTGCACGAGGTCTACGGCGTCCAGGTGCCGGGCAGCCTCACCGAGCGGGCCGCCCAGTACGTCACCTCGTGGGCGCGACAGCGCGGAATCAACCCGCTCGCCCCCGGGTCGGTGACCATCGCGCTCGGGGTGGCGACCAAGACGGCGCTGCGCAACCGTCTGATGCGCACCTTGGGACGGCATCTGACCACACTCGGCCCGTTCCTCACCGGAGCCGTGGCCGGCGGGACCTTGAACCGGCTGGCGACCAGGAAACTCGCGAACGCCGTACGGCAGGATCTGCGCCGACAACGTGGCCTGACGCCCCCGCCGCGCGAGCTCCCCGAGTAGACGCCACCGGGCGCGGCCGCCCCGATCACCCCGGGTCGCGCCGCCTGCCCCTAGGGTGGATTCCGTGGGATCGAGCAGCTTTCTGATCGTCGCGAACCGGTTGCCGGTGGACCGAGTCGACGACTCCGCGTGGCGACGCAGCCCCGGCGGCCTGGTCACGGCCTTCGCCCCGCTGATGCGGCGGCGGGAGGGCGGCTGGCTCGGCTGGGCCGGCTCGGCCGACGAGAAGATCGACCCCTTCGACCACGACGGGATGCACCTCGTCCCCGTGCCGCTCTCCGCCGAGGACATCGAGCTCTACTACGAGGGGTTCTCCAACTCCACCCTCTGGCCGCTGTATCACGACGTCATCGCGCCGCCCGTCTACGATCGGACGTTCTGGGAGGCCTACCGCCGGGTCAACGAGCGGTTCGCCGAGGCCGCGGCCGAGGCCGCCGCGCCCGGCGCGGTGGTGTGGATCCAGGACTACCAGCTCCAGCTCGTGCCCGCCCTCCTCCGCGCGCTCCGGCCGGACCTGCGGATCGGGTTCTTCCTGCACATCCCCTTTCCGCCGAGTGAGCTCTTCCACCAGCTCCCGTGGCGGAAAGAGATCGTCAAAGGTCTGCTCGGCGCCGACCTGGTGGGCTTCCAGCGTCCCGGCGCGGCGTCCAACTTCAAGCGCCTGTGCCGTCGCCTGGTGGGGTACGGCTTCCAGGGAAACGCGATCTTCGCGGGGGAACGGACGGTCCGCGTCCAGTCGTTCCCGATCTCGGTGGACTTCGGGGAGCTCGACGAGCTGGTGCGCCGGCCCGAGGTCGTGGCCAGGGCCAAGCGGATCCGCGAGGAGCTGGGAGATCCCGGGAAGATCCTGCTCGGCGTGGACCGCCTGGACTACACCAAGGGCATCGGCCAGCGGCTCGGCGCCTTCGGCGAGCTGCTCGCCGAAGGCTCGATCGAGCCGGGGGACGCGGTCCTGGTGCAGATCGCCACCCCGAGCCGGGAGCAGGTGGAGCAGTATCGTCTGCTCCGGGACGACATCGAGCTGCAGGTGGGGAGGATCAACGGCGAGCACGGCCTCCTCGGCGCGCAGCCCGTGCGGTACATGCACTCCTCCTACGGCCGGGAGGAGCTGGCCGCCCTCTACCTCGCCGCCGACGTCATGGTGGTGACCCCGCTGCGGGACGGGATGAACCTGGTGGCCAAGGAGTACGTCGCCTGCCGCCGGGACCTGCGGGGCGCCTTGGTGCTCAGCGAGTTCGCCGGCGCCGCCGACGAGCTGCGCCAGGCCTTCCTCGTCAACCCGTACGACATCGACGGGATGAAGAACGTGCTCCTCGCCGCGATGCACGCCGAACCGGGGGACCTCATGCGTAGGATGCGGGCGATGCGCCGACGCGTGTCGCTGCATGACGTCGACCGTTGGGCGACGGGATTCCTGTCGGCTCTGGAAGGGGCGTGAGGCGATGTCCGCCGGCGGTGCGAAGGGCGTCCCGTCCCGCTCGTCCGGGAGCGCGGGCGTGGCGTGGCGGGCCGCCTCCCTGCCGTGTCTCGCGGCGTTGAGCCTGCTCGTCACCTCGTGCGGCTCGGGCCCGGTCGGCCCGGCCCTCCTGGCCGGGGATCCTCGGCCGCTCACCTCGTCGGCGGGCCTGTTCCCGGGGGCGTCCGATCCGGTGGCCACCCCGCCGCAGAAGCCCGCGATCACCGGGAAGGCCACGGTCCAGCCGCCGGAGCCCGGCACCGTCGAACGGTGCCGGACCGACATGCTGACGACGCGGTCCTTTCCAAGCGAGAAGTTCGGGGAGGACGGGCGCTCCGCGCAGATCCGCTTCCAGAACAAGGGCCCGGCCCCCTGCTGGGTCTACGGGTACGTCGGCCTGACGGCGATCGACGCGGACGGCAACGCGCTGCGGACCGAGACGGTCCGGGAGCGGCAGGAAACCCGGGCCCGGGTCATCCTGGAGCCGGGGGGAGCGGGGGAAGCCTGGCTCCGGGTGCGATGGGCCGTCGTCCCCGCCGCCGGGGAGGAACCCTGCCCGCGCGCGGTCGGTCTCCTGATCATTCCCCCGGACGAGACGGTACAGGTACGGGCGGCCTTCGACGGGCAGATCTGTCAGCGGGGCCGGATGGTCGTCACCCCGCTGACACAACGGCCGCTCTAAGCGGTCGCCCCCCGGTTCGCGGTGTCGGCGGCCCGGCTCGCCCAGGTTCTGTAGCGCTTGTTCGCGGCGCGGGTCGCCAGGATCCGGGCGACCTCCATCCCGACGCCCATCACCACGGCGAAGCCGATCGCCTCGGTCAGGCGGATCTCCGGGTCGTCGGGATTGGCCGGCGGCTTCTTGCCGGTGACCTTCTCCCAGCCGAAAACGATGGCCTTGCGCGCGGCGTAGCCGGCCACCATCGCGGCCACGCCGCCGACCAGCCGCCAGCCGACGTCTGGCTTCTCCGCCTTGTCCGGCATGAGATCTCCTGTGGGTGAGACGCTTCCTTACCACCAGTCTCCCTCATCACCGTGCGGCACGTGGCGGCCCGGGCGGTGTGCCGCACGCGATCGGCGGGCGTGTCATGCGAATCGAGGCCGCCATCCGCGCGTTCGGGCCGGGAACGTGCCAGTCTGGATACGTGATGCCAGATCAAGAACGCCGCTCGTCGCTTGTTCCCCCCGTGCTCGCGACCATGGCGGCTTGGGGCTGGCGGCTGCTCGTCCTCGGCGCGGTGGTCTACTACCTCCTCAACGTCATCTCGATCCTCAAGTTCGTCTTCCTCTCCTGCGCGATCGGCCTGCTGCTCACCGGGCTCCTCTACCCGCTGTTCAGCCGGCTCCGCCGGATCGGCCTCGGGCCCATGGCCGCGACCTGGCTCTCGCTGCTCACCGCGTTCGTGGTGATCATCGGGACCGGGGTGCTGATCGGGGTCCGGGCCAACGAGGAGTTCCCCCAGCTCGCCAGGCAGGTGCAGAAGACGGGTGAGGACATCCAGGGCTGGCTCACCGCCGGGCCGTTCCACCTGAAGGAGGCTCAGCTCCAGCAGTGGTTCGCGCAGCTGGCCAAGCAGTTCGAGCAGCCCGGGATCGCGGGTCAGCTGCTGACCGGCGCGACCGTCGCGGTCGAGGTGCTGGCGAGCATCATCCTGGTGCTGTTCATCACGTTCTTCCTGCTCAAGGATGGCGCGGGGATCTGGAAGTGGTTCCTCAAGGCGTTCGGGCGCGTCGCACCCCGGGTCGACCGGGCCGGCCGGGTCGCCTGGCGGACCCTGTCCAGCTATGTGCAGGGCACGGTCGCGGTGGCGGCGATCCACGGCGTGGCGATGGCGATCGTCCTGGTGGTCATGGGAGTGCCGCTCTGGGCGCCGCTGGCGGTCCTCATCTTCCTGGCGAGCTTCATCCCGGTGGTGGGCATCCTGTTCGCCGGCGGCCTCGCCTCGTTGATCGTGCTGAGCGCCAAGGGGTGGATCCTCGCCCTGGTCTTCGTCGGCATCCTCATCATCGAGCAGCAGATCGAGAACCATCTGCTTCAGCCGCTGGTGGTGGGCCGGGCCGTCCGCTTCCACCCGCTGGCGATCATTCTCGTGCTGGCGATCGGCGGCACCCTGGCCGGCATCCCCGGAGCCGCCGTGGCCGTACCGGTGGCCGCGGTCATCTACCGGGCGCTGCCCGAGTTGCGCCCGGAGCGCCCGGGGCCCAAACCGCCCGCGCCGCCCGCCGCCGAGCCGGGCCCGCCCAAGGGCGGGCCCAAGGCCGCCGCCAAGGCCGTATCCTCGGAACCCGGCGACGCGATGTGATCTGTGGCGGAGTCACCGGGGCCCAGTCGGCGCGCAGGCGGTAGGGTCGGCCCTCGTGACTGTTGAGGTGAACCTGTGAACACCGTTGAGGTATTGATTCACCGGCTCGACACCGGGCTGCCGCTGCCGGGTTACGCCCACCCCGGGGACGCCGGAGCCGATCTCTACGCGGCGTGCGACGTGGAGCTGGCGCCCGGCGAGCGGGCCGTCGTGCCGACCGGGGTGGCGATCGCGCTTCCCGACGGATACGCCGCGTTCGTGCATCCGAGGTCCGGGCTCGCCGCCCGCCTGGGGGTTACCCTGGTCAACGCGCCGGGCACCGTGGACGCCGGATACCGCGGGGAGATCAAGGTCACGCTGCTCAACACCGATCTCAAGGAGCCGGTACGGCTCGCGCGGGGCGATCGCATCGCCCAGTTGGTGTTCCAGCGGGTCGAGCGGGCCAGGTTCCACGAGGTCGACCGGCTGCCCGGTTCGGTGCGAGGCACGGACGGGTTCGGATCCACCGGACCATGAGAGACCCCGGCGCCCCGCGGTCGTCCGCAGGGCGCCCTTGAGGAGCAAGGAGCGTGAGGTAGTGTTCCGACGTCGCCGTCGTGAGGAGCCCGGCGAGGAGATCGTCGAGCCCGCGGAGCAGGAGGGTGCCGCCCCCGGGCGGACCCAGGGTCCGTGGGACGAGGCCGACGACGTGCCCGAGCACGACCGGATCGATCTGGGCGGGATGCGGGTGCCGATCTCGCAGGACTTCGAGGTCCAGGTCAACCTCGCCGAGGACCAGGTCGTCGCCGCCACGGTGCTGACCGGGGAGAGCGCGCTCCAGATCCAGGCGTTCGCCGCGCCGAAGAAGAGCGGGATCTGGGACGACCTGCGCAGGGAGATCGCCGACGAGGTGGCCTCCTCGGGCGGGACGACGGAGGAGGCGGAGGGGCCGTTCGGCGCCGAGCTGGAGGCGAGGATCCCGGTCGAGGACGCCGGCGAGCAGGCGGTGCGCTTCCTGGGCGTGGACGGCCCGCGGTGGTTCCTGCGGGGCGTGATCAGCGGTAAGGCGGCGCTGGACCGGGAGGCCGCGGCCCTGCTGGAGGACGCCTTCGCCGGGGTTGTGGTGGTCCGGGGCGCCCAGCCGATGGCGCCCAAGGAGCTCATCGGCCTGCGGCTGCCCACCGAGGCGCTCCAGGCGCTGGAGGAGCACAACGCCCAGCAGAACCGGGCCAAGCTCAACCCGTTCGAGCGGGGGCCCGAGATCACCGAGATCCGCTGATCGTCGTGGTCGGCTCCCCCGTGGGCGGCGGGGGAGTGCTCGGTGTCCGCGGTGCTCCGCCCGGCTGCAGGAGGGGTTTCGATGACGCGTGTCCTGGTGGTGGACGACGAACCGCAGATGATCCGGGCGCTCAGTATCAATCTGCGCAGCCGCGGATACGAGGTGGACGCGGCCCGGGACGGCCGGACCGCGTTGGAGCTGGCGGCCTCCCACCATCCCGACGTGGTCATCCTCGATCTAGGCTTGCCCGACATTTCGGGTTTTGAGGTGTTGCGCGGGCTGCGGGGATGGACCTCCGTCCCGGTGATCGTGCTGTCGGCCCGGCACGGCTCGTACGAGAAGGTCGAGGCGCTCGACGCGGGCGCCGACGACTACGTCACCAAGCCCTTCGGCATGGACGAGCTGATGGCGAGGATCCGGGCGGCCGTGCGGCGGGGCGTCCCGGCCTCGGAGACCCCCGTCGTGCAGACCGCGGCGTTCTCCGTCGACCTCGCGGCGCGGCGGGTGACCCGGGAGGGGCACGACGTACGGCTGACGCCGACGGAGTGGGCGATCCTTGAGCTTCTCGTGCGAAACCCCGGGCGGCTGGTGAGCCAGCGGCAGGTGCTGCAGGAGGTGTGGGGACCCGCCTACGGTAACGAGACGAACTATCTGCGGGTCTACATGGCCCAGCTCCGCCGCAAGCTCGAACCGGATCCCTCGCACCCCCGGCATCTGATCACCGAGCCCGGAATGGGCTATCGATTCGAGCCCTGATCTCGGTTTTCTGGCTGTTTCGTGGTTTGCGTGACACACGTGTTGATGTGACGGCTCATGCCATAGTCTGGAAGCATCATGAGTGCTCAGTCAGATCCCCCTAAACAGGGCGGATGGCGTGGATTTCTCAGACGGCTGACCTCGAGCCAAGCGGAGCTGGAGGCCGCTGAACTCCAGGAAGACACCGATCGCGCGGGAGCCACGCCCATCGCCTCCTGTGGTGTACGGCAACGGTCGTGTGTGGCCGGTACTCTTCGGACCGTGACCCTACGTCCTCGCGGCGGCGCGCCCGCCCTGGAAGCCGAACTCTACGACGGCACAGACGTGATCGACCTCGTCTGGCTCGGCCGTCGCCGGATCGCCGGGATCGAACCCGGTCGGATGATCCGGGCCGAAGGCCTGATCAGCGTTCAGGACGGCCGCAAGGTGATGTTCAACCCGAGATACGAGCTGCGTGGGGTGAAGGGCGAATGACCGAGTCCGTCGCCGGTGCCGGAGCGGCGTCCGGTCAAGGCCCCGGCAAGCCCGGACAGGCCACCGAATCCCCCGAAGAGAAGGTCCTGGCGCACGACACCGTGGAGACGGTGGTGCGGGCCCAGCTCGCCAAGGCGCTCGGCGGTGTCCGGGGGATCGTCGAGGCGGCGGTGCCGACCCTCATGTTCGCCGGGAGCTGGCTCCTCACCAAAGACCTGAAACTCTCCCTCATCATCGGGGCGGCCGGCGCGCTGGTCCTTCTGGCGGTCCGGATCGTGCAGCGGTCGACCCCCCAGTTCGTGATCAACAGCTTGATCGGCATCGCCATCGCGGCGTTCTTCGCGCTCCGCTCCGGCCGGGCCGAGGACGCCTTCCTGCCCGGGATCCTCTACAACGCCGCCTACGCGGCCGGGCTCACCCTGTCCATCCTGGTGCGCTGGCCGCTGATGGGCTTCCTGATCGGCTCGGTTACCGGCGATCCCACCGGCTGGCGGTCCGACCCCGGAATCGTCAAGCTCTGCTCCAAGCTCACCTGGCTGCTGGCGATCCCGTGCTTCCTGCGGGTCCTGGTCCAGTACCCGATCTACCTGGCCGCCGGTCCCGGCTGGGAGGCGGGCGTCGCCATCCTCGCCGGAGCCAAGATCGCCCTCGGCTGGCCGCTCCAGGTGGCCGCCTTCGGCGCGATGGCCTGGCTGCTCGCCCGCGGCCGTACCCCCATCGCCGGCACCGCCACCCCCTCGACCTGAGCGGCTGCTTTCCAGGCTGTGACCCTTGCCCCTGATGTGTACATGTACCTAGCGGCGAGGTGGTGTCCTGTCCCGATCGGGCACGAGATTGAACACCGCCGCGTTGCGCGGGCAGGCAACCATGAGCCTCTCAGGGCCTGGAGCCGCATGGCACATCGTGCACCGCAGAGCGGTCTTGCGCGGACGGCGCGGGACGGCCGGTGAGTGGCGCAGCCCGTACAGGCCCGGGGTCGTGGCGCCCGGGCCTGTGGGGTGGGGTCGGTCAGCGGGGGGAGAGGAGGTTGGCCAGTTCGTCTTCGACCGCCTGGTTGGCGACGAAGAGGAGCTCGTCTCCGGCCTCCAGGGGGTCGTCGGCCGTCGGGACGAGCACCCGTCCCTCCCGGAGGATGGCCACCAGGGCGGAGTCGCGCGGCCACGGGACCGAGCCGGCCCGCTGACCCACCACGGGGGCGTCCTCGGGCAGGGTGAGCTCGACGAGGTTCGCCTCGCCCTGGCGGAACGTCATCAGCCGGACCAGGTCCCCGACGGAGACCGCCTCCTCCACGAGCGCGGAGAGCAGCCGCGGGGTCGAGACGGCCACGTCCACACCCCAGGACTCGTTGAAGAGCCACTCGTTCTTCGGGTGGTTGATCCGGGCGACCACGCGGGGCACGCCGTACTCGGTCTTGGCCAGCAGGGAGACGACCAGGTTGACCTTGTCGTCCCCGCTGGAGGCGATGACGACGTGGCACTGGTTGAGCCCGGCCTCGTCCAGGGAGGAGATCTCGCAGGCGTCGGCGAGCAGCCATTCGGCCCTGGGGACGGAGTCGATCTTGATGGCCGCCGGGTCCTTGTCGATCAGCAGGACCTCGTGGCCGTTCTCCAGGAGCTCGACGGCGATGGACCGGCCGACGGCACCCGCGCCGGCGATGGCGACGCGCATCAGTGGCCCCCCTCGTATTTGGCGGAGAGCAGCTCGATGATGCGCTCCAGGTCGGATTCGACGGCCATGACGTGGAGGATGTCCCCGTCCTGGACGACGCTCTCGGAGTCGGGGATCAAGGCTTCGCCCATGCGGTTGATGAAGGCGACCCGGGCGTCGGAATGCTCCTCGACCCGGCTCACGTCGGTGCCGATCCAGCTCGGCTCCACGGTGACCTCGGCGAGGACGACCGTGCCGGTCGGGTCCCGCCACAGCGGCTCGGCCCCCTCGGGCAGGACCCGGCGCAGGATCTGGTCGGCGGTCCAGCGTACGGTGGCCACCGTCGGGATGCCGAGGCGCTGGTAGACCTCGGCCCGGCGCGAGTCGTAGATCCGCGCCACCACGTTCTCCACGCCGAAGGTCTCCCGGGCCACCCGGGCGGAGATGATGTTGGAGTTGTCTCCGCTGCTCACCGCGACGAACGCGCTGGCGTTCTCCACTCCGGCGTCGACGAGTACATCCCGGTCGAAACCTATGCCGGTCACGCGGCGTCCGCGGAAACCCGCCCGCAGGCGCCGGAACGCCGACGGGTCGCGGTCGATGATCGCCACGGAGTGACCGTTGTCCTCCAGGATGTGGGCCAGCGTCGAGCCGACGCGCCCGCATCCCATGATTACGATATGCACGGCCGTCCTTTCGCACCTCAGGGTCCGCCGCAGACTACACGCTCGTCTGTCTACTCTTACCGCATCTCTGACCGCATCGATTCGGCATCGTGTGTGCCGATGCCGTGCCGAGCGTCCGGCCCGACTAGCATCGTGAGTCGTGTCCAAGGTGACGGATCTTGTTAAACGGGTGGTTCTGGGGCGGGCGCTGCGCAGCACCCAGCTCCACGATCAACTGCTGCCCAAACGCATCGCGCTCCCGGTGTTCGCCAGCGACGCGCTTTCCTCGGTGGCGTACGCCCCGCAGGAGATTCTCGTCATCCTCTCGATCGCCGGGGTCACCCTCTTCCACTACAGCCCGTGGGTGGCGGCCGGGGTCGTCGTGATCATGTTGACCGTGGTCGCCTCCTACCGGCAGAACGTGCACGCCTACCCCAGCGGGGGCGGCGACTACGAGATCGCCAACGAGAACCTGGGCAAGAACGCCGGTCTGACCGTGGCCAGCGCGCTCCTGGTGGACTACGTCCTCACGGTCGCGGTGTCGGTCGCCAACGGGGTCGACTACGTGGGCGCGGCGATTCCGTTCGTGGCGGAGAACAAGCCGCTGGTCGCGATCGGCATCGTCGTCCTGCTCACCCTGATGAACCTCCGCGGGATCCGCGAGTCCGGGATGGCCTTCGCGTTCCCGACCTACGCGTTCATGGTGGCCGTGATCGGCATGATCCTCTGGGGCTTCTTCAAGCTCTTCGTCCTGGGGGAGGAGCTGGTCGCGCCGACCAAGGACTACGACATCGTGCCCCAGGAGACAGGACTGGAAGGCCTGGCCGTGGCGCTCCTGGTGCTCCGGGCCTTCTCCTCGGGGTGCGCGGCGCTCACCGGCGTCGAGGCGATCAGCAACGGGGTGCCCGCGTTCCGCAAGCCCAAGAGCAAGAACGCGGCGACCACCCTGCTGCTCATGGGTGTGCTCGCCGTCACGATGTTCTCCGGCATCATCACGCTGGGCCTGGCCTCCGGGGTGAAGGTGACCGAGCCCACCCACGCGGCCACCGACATCCTGATCAACGGGCAGCCCGCCGGTCCCGACTACTACCAGCAGCCGATCATCGCCCAGGTCGCCTCGGCCGTCTTCGGCGACGGCACCGTGCTCTTCTTCGTGATCGCCGCGGTGACCGCGCTCATCCTCTTCCTCGCGGCCAACACCGCCTTCAACGGATTCCCGGTGCTCGGCTCGATCCTGGCGCAGGACCGCTACCTCCCCCGCCAGCTGCACACCCGGGGCGACCGGCTTGCCTTCTCCAACGGCATCGTCATGCTGGCGGCCTTCGCCTGCCTGCTCATCTGGGTGTTCGACGCCGACGTGAGCAAACTCCTCAACCTGTACATCGTGGGGGTGTTCGTCTCCTTCACCCTCAGCCAGACCGGTATGGTCCGGCACTGGACCAGGCTGCTGCGGACCGAGACCGACGCCAAGGAACGCCACCGGATGATGCGGATCCGGTTGATCAACGGGTTCGGCGCGCTGATGACCGGTCTGGTGCTCGTGGTGGTGCTGATCACCAAGTTCATCCCCGGCGCGTGGATCGTCTGCATCGCCATGCCGATGCTCTTCCTCATGATGAAGGGGATCAACCGCCACTACACCCAGGTGTCGGTGGAGCTGGAGGTGCCCGCGGAGGAGGACGACACCATGCTCCCGGCCCGCACACACGCGATCGTGCTCGTCTCCAAGGTGCACAAGCCCACCATGCGGGCCCTCGCCTACGCACGGGCGACCAGGCCCTCCACCCTGGAGGCCATCTCCGTCGCGGTGGACCACGAGGAGTCGCGCGCGCTGCAGGAGGAGTGGGACCGCCGGGGAGTCCCCGTCCCCTTGAAGATCCTGGCCTCGCCGTACCGGGAGATCACCAAACCGATCCTGGACTACGTCAAGTCGGTACGGCGCCGATCGCCCCGGGACGTGGTCGCCGTCTACATCCCCGAGTACGTCGTGGGACACTGGTGGGAGCATCTGCTCCACAACCAGAGTGCCCTGCGGCTGAAGGGACGTCTCCTCTTCACGCCCGGCATCATGGTGATCAGTGTGCCGTGGCAGCTCGCCTCGTCGGACCGGCTCAAGGGCCGTCCCGAGCCGTTAGCGCCGGGGGCAGTTCGCAGGCCGTACGGCGAGACGCGTACCGAGGAGCGAGTAAACCGATGATCGAGCTTGAGGTTGGACCCGTCGCGAACGGGGGCTGGTGTGTCGCGCGCCACGAGGGACAGGTGGTGTTCGTCCGGCACACCCTCCCCGGCGAGCGGGTGCTGGCCGAGATCCTGGACGAGCCGGACGCGGAAACGGGCCGCGCGCCCCGCTTCCTCCGCGCGGACGCCGTGGAGATCCTCCGGCCGTCCCCCGACCGGGTGGTCGCGCCCTGCCCGTTCAGCGGCCCCGGGCGGTGCGGCGGCTGCGACTGGCAGCACGTCGCGCTCCCGGCCCAGCGGGGGCTGAAGGCCGCCGTGGTGGAGGAGCAGCTCAAGCGGCTGGCCCATCTCGACTGGAAGGTCGTCGTGGAGGAGGTGCCCGGGGCGCCCGAAGGACTCGGGTGGCGGACCCGGGTCCAGTTCGCGGTACGGCCGGACGGCGTGGTCGGCCTCCGGCGGCACCGGTCCCACACGGTCGAGCCCGTCGACGAGTGCATGATCGCCCACGACGAGGTCGAGGCGGTCGGCGTGGAACGCCGGCGGTGGCGCGGCGCGGCGACGGTCGAGGTGATCGCGTCCTCGACGGGGGATCGGGCCGTGGTGGTCAACCCCAAGGGCCGGCGCCAGGTCACCCTGCCGCAGCTCGACGCCGAGGCCGCCGTCCTCGTCGACGAGGGGCGCGGCAGGGTCAGTCAGGTCCGGGGGCGCGGATCCGTCGTCGAGACGGTGGCCGGCCGGTCGTTCCGGGTCAGCGGCATCGGCTTCTGGCAGGTTCACCCCGGCGCGGCGGCGACCCTCCGGGAGGCGCTCCTTGCCATGGGACAGCTCCAGGAGGGGGAGACCGCGCTGGACCTGTACTGCGGGGCCGGGCTGTTCACCGCGGCGCTCGCCGAGGCCGTCGGTTCCACCGGGCGCGTGACGGGGGTCGAGTCGGATCCCGCCGCCGTCCGGGACGCCAAGCACAATCTGCGTGACCTTCCCCAGGTCCGGATCGAACGCGGCAGGGTGGAGGACTCCCTCGCGGCGCGGGAGGAGGGCTCGGCCGATCTCATCGTGGCGGACCCGCCCCGGGCCGGGCTGGGCCGCACGGTGGTGGACGGGATCGCCCGGATCGCCCCCGGCCGGATCGTCTACATCTCCTGCGACCCGGCGACCCTCGCCCGCGACCTCGCCTGGTTCGCCGAGCGCGGCTACCCGCTCGCCGACCTCAGGGCCTTCGACGCCTTCCCCATGACCCACCACGTCGAATGCGTGGCGCTGCTGAGGCGGGGCTGAGAGACCGGTACCGCGGTCGCGGGGACGCCCCCGCGCCGCGGTGCCGTGGCCCGGGTCAGCGGCGGGTGAGGGTCCAGTCGCCGTCGGCGCGTACGGTGAGGTACTCGGTGCCCGCGGGCACGGTGACGTCGCCGGTGTGATTGCCGGTCGCGGTGAGCAGGACGCTCTGCTCGGCGCCGCCGGAAAGGACGAACTCGCGCGTGCCCGTGTGGGCGACCGCCAGGGTGACCTGGGTCGTGGTCGCCGGGCTGATCCGGACGACGTCGTCCCCCCGGCCGGTCAGCGAGGTCCCCGTGAAGGTCCGGGCCGAGTCGAGGGGCTTGACGGTGATCTTCCAGGCGCCGTCGGCGCGGATGTTGAGGGAGCCGGGGAGCGCGGGTCCGGTCGCCTTCACCGGGCGGGTGCCCGAGTAGGAACCGGTGGCGCTGACCAGCAGGTCCTGCTTGCCGCCGCTCGCGTTGAGCGTGTGCACGGTGAAGTTCTGCGAGCCGTCGTGGGTGAGGGCCAGCAGGGACGGGCCGGTCAGCTGGATTTGGACGACCTTGTCGCCGCGGCCTTCGTGGACGGCGGCCTGGCCGGGCGTGGGGGTGGGAGTGGTGGTCGGGGTGGCGGACGGCGACGGTGTCGGGGTCGGGGTCGGGGCCGGGCTGCGGGGCGGGGTGGGAGTGGTGCGCGCTGGCGTGGGCGTGGGTGTGGGCGTGACGGGTGCCGGGGTGGTGACCGCCGGTGGGGTGTACGGCGGGGGAGTCGGGGTGTACACCGGCGCCGGGGTGGGCGTGGGTGTGGCCGCCGGGACGGCCGGCTCGTCGGTCCAGAGGGAGTCGTCGGCGTAGGTGGTCGGCCCCGGGATCGGGGCCAGCTTCTCCTGCTGGGCGACGGGGGTCACCGACGAGGCGGCGGCGACGACCATCGAGCCGAGCAGGACGAGCAGGGCGACGACGGGCGCGACGGAGAGCGCGATCCTGAGTTCGCGGGACAGGGCCCGGTACGGCTTGCGCGGGGTCGGCGCGGGTTCCGCCGGCGGCGCCGGGTTCGGCGGCTCGAAGGCCGCGTCCAGCAGCAGGGTGTCCGATACCGGCTCGGGCCCCGCGGGCTCCTCGTCGTCCTCGATCCAGAACCGCCAGCCGGGGGGCTCCGGCGGCCAGTCGGGATCCGGGCGCCAGCCCGGTGGCGGCTCCCAGCCCGGTGGTGGGGTGGGCCAGCCCGGTGCCGGATTGAATCTGGCCATGGTGCGTGGCACTCCTCGCCGACAGAGTGATCCCCTGGAGGCCCGCCTGCCGGGACACTCCAAACGGGCTTAGCATGCCGCACATTGAGTGGCGGTTACCAGTCACGACACGGCATTAGAGATCTATATGTCATTACACATATGGGGTTATGACGCCAAATTTCCCTTTTGGGAATGAAGAGGGGCCGGTGAACCGGGGGACACGGGGTGCGGTTTCCGCGTCGCCGTACCCGGACGGGGGTCAGGTCCGGCGGGAGGCGGTAAGCAGGATCTGGGCGACCTCGTCGGTGGGCCGGGCGCCGCGCAGGGAGAGCCAGGCGAGGCCGTGGGAGGTGGCGAAGCCGACGAGCCGCTCGGCCTCCGGCACGCCCAGGTCCGCGGGACCGGCCAGCACCGGGGTGAGCCCGATCCGCTGCCAGGCCGGGCCGCCGGGCAGCCGCAGGGCCCGGGACACCTGGCGATGGGCCGCCTGGGCGCCCTTGAGCACCAGGGCCAGGGGCGGGGAGGAGAGCAGGTTGACGGCGGAGACGTTCACCCCGGCGGCCCGGGTGAGGCCGAGCATCCGCAGGTCGTCGGGGTCGAGTCCGTCCCGCGTCGCGGGCAGGGTGAAGGTCACCTGCAGGGGGCGCTCCCGCTGGAGGGCGGCGACGGCCCTGGCCCTGCGGCGGACCGCGTCCAGGTCGAACGAGTCGGTCACCTCGAAGTCGATGTGCCGGACCTTCGGATCGTCGACGGCCGCCCGGTAGGCGGCGGTCAGGCGCCGGACGTCCTTGCAGGTCTGGGCGAGCTCGGGCCCGCCCGGCCCGCCGAAGACCAGACCGGCGTCGCCGCCCATCGCGCGCAGCGGCTCGACCCGTTTGAGTACGGGGTTGTCCGGCATGCCCGCCCAGGTGGGGGCGCACCCGTCACGCAGGGCGGTGATGTAGCCGAGGGTGAACCAGCGGGCCCCGGTGCGCCGCGCGGTGCTCGGGAGGTCGTAACGGGGGTTCTTCACGGCGTTGACGAAGCCGATGAAGCCCGACGGGCGGACGGGCGGTGTGGGTCCGGCCGTCACCCTGGGCGTGGGGGTCGTGGACGCCGCGACCCGTCCCGGCCCGCCGAGGGGGCGGTCGTCCGGCCCGGCGCCGGGGAGCGCCCAGATCGCGACGGAGGTGACGAGGACGAGCCCTGACGCCGCGAGTATGACCAGCGAACGCGGCGCCCGGCCGTCCGCTCCGAGTCTCCTGGGCGACATGGCGCTCCCGAGAGTGACTGATCGATTACTTGACGTATACCTTATCAAGGCGTCCGCGGTTGTGAATGGGGTTCCCCTGCTGTGTCCGGGGTATCGAGAAAGTGCATGATTGATCCATGCATTTGAGGATCTTCACCGAGCCGCAGCAGGGCGCCACATACGACGATCAGCTGGCCTTGGCCAAGGTGGCAGAACGGCTGGGATTCGACGCCTACTTCCGGTCTGACCACTACCTCCACATGGGAGGGGTGGACCCCGATCCCGGACCGACCGACACGTGGATCACCCTCGCCGGACTCGCCCGCGAGACGAGCACGATCCGCCTGGGGACCCTGGTCTCGGCCGGCACCTTCCGGCTCCCCGGACCCCTGGCGATCACCGTCGCCCAGGTGGACCGGATGAGCGGCGGCCGGGTCGAGCTCGGGCTGGGGGCGGGCTGGTACGAGGCCGAGCACACGGCCTACGGGATCCCCTTCCCCGCGCAGGGGGTCCGGTTCGCCCGCCTGGAGGAGCAGCTGGAGATCGTCACCGGGCTCTGGGAGACACCGCCGGGCGAGACCTTCTCCTTCGAGGGCTCCCACTATCGGCTGGCGGACTCCCCTGCGCTGCCCAAGCCCGTGCAGAGCCCCCGGCCGCCGATCATCGTGGGCGGGGTCGGCGCCCGCCGTACCCCGCGGATCGCCGCCACCTACGCGGACGAGTACAACGTCCCGTTCCGCCAGGTCCACGAGGTCGACGCCGCCTTCGCCCGGGTGCGGCAAGCATGCGAGTCCACCGGACGCTCCCTGGTCTACTCGGCGGCTCAGGTGGTCTGCTGCGGGCGGGACGAGGCCGAGGTGGCGCGCCGGGCGGCGGCGATCGGGCGGGAACCGGCCGAACTCCGGGAGAACGGCCTGGCCGGGACGCCGGACGAGCTGGTCGACAAGATCGGGCGGCTCGCCGAGATCGGGGCGTCGCGGATCTACCTTCAGGTGCTCGACATGTCGGACCACGACCACGTGGAGCTCATCGCCGCGGAGGTCATGTCCAAGCTCGGCTGACGGCCGTGGCGGGTCGCCGGGTGCGGCGTGGATGTGGGTGGGTTACCGAGCCGCACCCGGCGTCACCCGGTCACGGCTGCCCGCTTTCAAGATCCTTATGCATGTCGCGGCGGACGGTCCACCCGTAGATTCTTGGCGTGGATATCAGCACGTGCTATTTAAGCGGTTTCGTCATGATTTGGGGCTGATGTCCAGGCAGAATCGGCACAAAGGGGAAGAGCGCCACAAAGGGGGAATGAGCGTGATTCTCAATCAGACCACGGTTCGTGATCTCGCGGCGCTCACGGACGACCTCGGGGTGCTGTCCGTCTACGTCACGACCGATCCGCGGGAGGCCGGGACGACCCGGCCCGCCTGGGGTCTGCGGATCGCCCACGAACTCGCCGCGCTGCGCGAGCGGGTCGCCGCCGACGGCTACCGGGACCACAAGTCCACGGTCCTGTCCCGGCTGGACGCCCTGAAGCCCGAGATCGACCGGCTGGTCGACGCGAGCGAGCCCGGGCTCGGCCGGGCGCTCTTCGCGACGATCGGCCGCGACGAGCTGCGCACCCTGACGCTGCAGATGCCGCTCGGCGACCTCGCCGTCATCGAACCCACCGCATACGTCCGCCCGCTGGTGGCCGCCACCACGGCCGGCGCCCCCGCCGGGGTGGCCGCCGTCTCCAGGGCGGGGGTCCGCCTGGTCGACCAGCGTTTCGGGCTCGCCCGAGACGTCGAGACGATCGCCTTCGACCTGGACACCGACGACTGGCGGCGCAAGCAGGGGCCCCGCGCGGACAACCCCGGGCTCGGTCAGCGCTCGGCGTCCCAGCGCGACGGCTTCGACCGCCGGGTCGACGAGAACACGCTGCGCTTCCTGGCCTCCCTCGGCCCGCGGATCGACCGGCGGGCCGAGGAACTGGAATGGGAGATGCTCGTGGTCACCGGCGACCCGCGCCTGGTCGAGGCCGTGGTCGCCGGGCTGCCGCAGAACGGCCACCGTGAGATCGTCCGGCTCTCCCAGGTGGTGGAGACCCTGCCCGCGCCCAGGCTCGCCGAGGCCGTGGCGCCGGAGATGGAGTCGGTACGGCTGACGCAGGCCCGTGACTTCGCGGTCGCCGTACGGGACGTCGCCCTGGCCGGGGGACCGGGCACGGTCGGCCTGGGGGACACCCTGGGCGCGCTCCAGCAGGGACGGGTCGCCCACCTGCTGCTCGACGAGGCGATGGAGTGGGCGGGCAGCAGGGCGCCCGACGGACGCCTGTCCCCCCGCGGTGAGGTCCCGCCCGGCGCGGCGGCGGCCGAGCTGATCCCGGAGAGCCGGCTGGGGGAACGCATGATCGAGCTCGCCCTGGGGGAGTCCGCCCAGGTGACGATGCTGGAGGAGCCCGCGGCCGAGCCGATCGCCGGGCACGACGGTGTGGCGGCTTTGCTCCGCTGGTGAGGCTTTGGCCCGCCCCCGGGTCGTACAGGTGATCGTTGTGGTCTGTGCACCGTGGGGGGTGCGGACAGCGCAATGATCATGGGTTCTTGGTCGGGGTGGGGCTGGTGCCTGGGTTGTGCGGGTGATCGTTGTGGTGTGTGCACCCTGGGGGGTGCGGACAGCGCAATGATCATCTGAAATTCAGGGACCGGGTCGCGGTGGGCGTACGGCCTGGGGGTGGTACGGCGGGGATGCGGCGATCCCGGATGGATTGGGTGCGGCCTGGTGCGGGCCGTTCCGGCCGGGGTGCGGGCTGGGGCGGCTCAGGCCGCGAGCACGACCGACACGAGGGCCGGACAAGCCCGTCGGGAACCCGCGAAACACGGTGAGGGTACAGGTGGGTTGTGTGCCTTGCCTCGGGTGATCGTTGTGTTGTCCGCACCATCTGGGGAGCGCACTTCGCAACGATCACCTTGACGTCCGCGCGGTCGTCGAACTCTGTGAGGTCGTCGTCGGATCGCCGTGGGGGCCGAACCCCGAACCGGGGGAGTGGTGGTCCCCCGGTGGGTTCCCCGGTCGCGCGGTGCGGGAGCGGCGGTCAGGTCAGGTGGGGCCTTGAGCCCAGTCGGCGGCACGGTCCCCCGGGACGCATGTGCCGGCGGTGGGCCGCGAGTCGGACGACGGCGGCGATCACGCCCAGTATCAGCAGGCCTTTGAATCCGGCGGAGACCCCGATGACGAACAGGATGAGGAGGATAAGCCAGGGCGCCCCCCGGTGACGTCCGGTCCCACCCGGACGGCGGTGCGGAACCTGGGCGCGGTGGATCGGGTGCTCGGGACGGTGGGGCGCCTGCTCCGGCCCGGGCAGGTCGCGGGTGATCTCACGGAGCGCCCCGGCCGTCTTGGCGGAAAGCGTCGCCGCGACCCGCTCGTCGAGCTCGTCGGCGGTCAGGCGGCCCTGGGCGAAGTGCTCCTGCAGGGCCGCGACCACGGCGTCCCGCTCGGCGTCCCCGACCCGGAGGTCGTCGTGCCGATCGGCCGGGATCATTCCTGGTCGCCCCCGTCGGCCAGGATCTGGTAGAGCTTGCGCCGGGTTTCGATCAGCACCTGCTTGGCCTGCTCAACCTGGCTTTCGTTTCCGCTGTGCGCCACCTGGACCATCGCCGCGCCCGCCTGCCGGGCGAGGTCGAAGAGCCCGAAGACGCCTTCGTCGATGTGCGGGGTCATCGCCTCCCACGGCGCGTTCACCTCGTCGGCGTGCTCGGCGACGTAGGCCTGGCCGGCCTCGGTGAGCCGGAACGTCTTGCGGCCCTCGCCTTCGGCCGCGATCACCAGGCCTTCGTCGGCGAGCTGCTGCAGGGCCGGGTAGACCGCGCCGGGGCTCGGCCGCCAGGCTCCGTGGCTCCGCTCGCCGATCTCCTGGATGATCTGGTAGCCGTTCCGGGGCTCCTCGGCCAGGAGGGCCAGGATCGCGGCGCGGACGTCGCCGCGCTTGGCCTTGCGTCCCCGGGCGAACGGCGGGCCGCCGCCGAACGGGAATCCGGGGCCCTGGTTGAAGAACTGGCCGATGTGGTGCCACGGCCCCCCTTCGAAGCCACCCTTGCCCCGTCCTTGGAAGCCTCCTCGGGTCATCGCTGTCAAAACCTCCTCGGCTATCCGGCCGAATACAAAGCCTCCCCGGCAGTGCCGGGCGGAGCCGCCCATCGTATGTGATGCGCCCACCGGATCCTCCTTCTTAGGAATCTCTATGACTTTCACCGGTACTTCAACGATATATCGCTACATGTCGGTGTGCAATGCCGCCGGAGATGTGATCCGGCGCACGGCGCCGGACGCGGTGCCCGCCCCGCCCGGCCGGGCCCGGGTCGCCGAGGGTGGGCCGGATCCGAGGACATACGGTGTGAGCTGGGTGTTTGAGGGGGCGCGTGCCGGTCCCGCCGGCTTACTGGAGAAGTTCACAGGTCTGCCGGCACGGGTGTGTCCCGGCCCTGGACAGCCCGGCCAGATAAATCTTGAAATTTCTTTTGGAAGCGGGAACTAGCCGGGAGCACATGGCGTTTGACCAAACGTGCGGGGTTGCCCCGTCGCGAGAGGGCTGGGGGGTCGCTTTCGTGACGGGGTAATCACGCCGCACCGAAATGGGTGGGTTTAGGACCGTTCCGTTGTCCGGCCGTCCTGCTCCGGGATCCGGCCGTCAGGTGCCGGAAGCGGTCCCGGGAATCCGGCCCCGATCCGGTGGGCCGACGACGAAAAGCCTTGTCTCATCGGGTGTGCCGCGCGTCCGGACGGCCTGATTTCGTTAACATCCCTGATCATGACATTGTGTGATTCGGCTGTCCGGGGCTCCGCATGATGGGGCACAGCCACGCGCTCAGCGGGGCACTCGTGTGGCTGGCCGGGGTGCCGGCGCTGACCATGACCGGGATGCCGGTCGGACCCGCCGAACTGGTCGCCGGCGCGCTGGTCTGCGCCGGTGCGGCGATGCTCCCCGACCTCGACCATCCGTCCGCCACCATCGCGCAGACGTTCGGCCCGGTGACCTGGGCGCTCAGCAAGGCGGTGAACTGGGTGAGCGGCGGCCACCGCAACGCCACCCACTCGATCCTCTTCGCGGCGCTGATGGGTTTCGGCGCGCACTTGCTCGCCTCGTACTCGAAGGTCGCGAGTGACGTCGTGGTCTTCCTGATGATCGGGCTGGCGTTCCGGGCGATCGGGATCGGGATCCCCAAGAAGCGGCTCGCCTCGGCCGCGATCAACGTCGTCCTCGCCGCCGGGGCGCTGGGCGCGTTCATGCTGATCGGCGTGCGCTACGACTGGCTCGGCGTCGCGATCGGCGTCGGCTGCCTGGCGCACGTGGTGGGGGACTGCCTCACCGAGCGCGGATGTCCGGTGCTCTGGCCGATCAAGGGCCGCTGGCTGCTGCCGTACAAGATCGGAATCAAGACCGGGCAGAAGTTCGAGATGAAGATCCTGGCCCCGATCCTGTCGATCGCCGTCGTCGGTCTGCTCGTCTGGCGCCTCTACCCGTCCTTCACGGCCGTCTGACCTGCGATCACGCCCGCTCGCCCACGCGGTAGCTTGATGTCGAGATACTTTGGAGATATCTTGACATCAAGACACCTCGGGGGAGGGGCGGCAGGTTAGGCGTGCCTAACTGAATCGGCGTTCCCCGCGGTGCGGGAGGATAGCGAGACCAAGACGTCATTCAGGGAGGCGAACACTCGTGTCCGCGAACAGCTTTGGCAGCCGTGACACGCTGCGCGTGGGCGACGCGTCGTATGAGATCTACAGGCTGGACGCCGTCGAGGGCTCTGGGCGCCTCCCGTACAGCTTGAAGATCCTGCTGGAGAACCTTCTCCGCACCGAGGACGGCGCCAACATCACCGCCGAGCACATCCGGGCGCTCGGCGCCTGGGACCCCAAGGCCGCGCCCAGCGTGGAGATCCAGTTCACGCCCGCCCGTGTGATCATGCAGGACTTCACCGGCGTGCCCTGCGTGGTCGACCTCGCCACCATGCGCGAAGCGGTCCGCGACCTCGGCGGCGACCCGGCGAAGATCAACCCGCTCGCGCCCGCGGAGCTCGTCATCGACCACTCGGTCATCGTCGACTTCTTCGGCGGGCCCGACTCCTTCGCGCGCAACGTCGAGCGGGAGTACGAGCGCAACCGCGAGCGCTACCAGTTCCTGCGCTGGGGGCAGACCGCGTTCGACGAGTTCAAGGTGGTGCCGCCGGGCACCGGTATCGTCCACCAGGTCAACATCGAGCATCTGGCCCGGGTGGTCATGGTTCGCGACGGCAAGGCCTACCCGGACACCTGCGTCGGCACCGACTCCCACACCACCATGGAGAACGGCCTGGGCGTCCTGGGCTGGGGCGTCGGCGGGATCGAGGCCGAGGCCGCCATGCTCGGCCAGCCCATCTCGATGCTCATCCCGCGGGTCGTCGGCTTCAAGCTGAGCGGTCAGCTCCCGCCCGGCGCCACCGCGACCGACCTGGTCCTGGTCATCACCGAGATGCTGCGCAAGCACGGTGTGGTCGGCAAGTTCGTGGACTTCTACGGCGACGGCGTCTCCTCCGTGCCGCTCGCCAACCGGGCCACGATCGGCAACATGAGCCCCGAGTTCGGTTCCACCTGCGCGATCTTCCCGATCGACGAGGAGACCCTGTCCTACCTGGAGCTGACCGGCCGCAGCCCCGAGCAGCTCGCGCTCGTCGAGGCCTACGCCCGCGCCCAGGGCATCTGGCACGACCCCGCCAACGAGCCGGAGTACTCCGAGTACCTGGAGCTCGACCTGGCCACCGTCGTCCCGTCCATCGCCGGGCCCAAGCGCCCGCAGGACCGGATCGCCCTCACCGCGGCCAAGACGACCTGGCGGCACGACGTCCTGAACTACGTCTCCGACGACGAGGCCGGCGAGGAGAGCTTCCCCGCCTCCGACGCCCCGTCCATCTCGCCGAACGGCCGTCCGCACCGGACGTGCAAGGTGACCCTCGCCGACGGCGGCACCTTCGAGCTGGACCACGGCGCCGTGGTGATCGCCGCGATCACCTCCTGTACGAACACGTCCAACCCCTACGTCATGATCGGCGCGGCGCTGCTGGCCAAGAACGCCGTCGACAAGGGGCTCACCGTGAAGCCCTGGGTGAAGACCTCGCTCGCGCCGGGCTCCCAGGTGGTCACCGGTTACTTCGAGCGCTCCGGGCTCACGCCCTACCTCGACAAGCTGGGCTTCAACCTCGTCGGGTACGGCTGCACGACCTGTATCGGGAACTCCGGGCCGCTCGCCGAGGAGATCTCGGCCGCCATCCAGGAGAACGACCTCGCGGTCACCGCGGTGCTCTCGGGCAACCGGAACTTCGAAGGCCGGATCAACCCCGACGTCAAGATGAACTACCTCGCCTCGCCGCCGCTGGTGGTCGCCTACGCGCTGGCGGGCTCCATGGACGTGGACCTGAACACCGAGCCGCTCGGGGTCGGAAGCGACGGGCAGCCCGTCTTCCTGAAGGACATCTGGCCCGCGCCGGAGGAGGTCTCCGCGGTCGTGCGGTCCTCGATCGGCAAGGACATGTTCCTCCGGGACTACGCCGACGTCTTCAAGGGCGACGAGACCTGGCGGTCCCTGCCGATCCCGACCGGGGACACCTTCGAGTGGGACCCCTCCTCCACCTACGTCCGCAAGGCGCCCTACTTCGACGGGATGCCCGCCGCGCCCGCCCCGGTGAACGACATCTCCGGCGCCCGGGTGCTGGCCCTGCTCGGCGACTCGGTCACCACCGACCACATCTCCCCGGCCGGTTCGATCAAGGCCGACTCGCCCGCCGGGACCTACCTGCGGGAGAACGGCGTCGCGGTCAAGGACTTCAACTCCTACGGCTCGCGCCGGGGCAACCACGAGGTCATGATCCGCGGCACCTTCGCCAACATCCGGCTCCGCAACCGGCTCGCGCCGGGCACCGAGGGCGGGTTCACCCGGGACTTCACCCAGGAGGGGGCCCCGGTCTCCACGATCTACGACGCGTCGGTCAACTACGCCGCGGCGGGCACCCCGCTGGTGGTCCTGGCCGGCAAGGAGTACGGTTCCGGCTCCTCGCGGGACTGGGCGGCCAAGGGCACCGCGCTGCTCGGCGCCCGCGCGGTGATCGCCGAATCCTACGAGCGGATCCACCGCTCGAACCTGATCGGCATGGGGGTCTTCCCGCTGGAGTTCCCCGCCGGGCAGAGCGCGGAGTCGCTCGGCCTGACCGGGGAGGAGACCTTCGAGATCGTCGGGATCGAGGAGCTGAACGAGGGCCGGATACCCGCCACCGTCAAGGTCCGCGCCGGTTCGGCGGAGTTCGACGCGGTGGTCCGGATCGACACGCCGGGTGAGGCGGACTACTACCGCCACGGCGGTATCATGCAGTACGTTTTGCGCTCTCTGCTTGCCCAAAGCTGAGTTCGAGCGGCCGGTCGCCGTCGTCGTGGATTGTTCCGTGGCGGCGGCGACTCGTGTTTTCCGAGGTAATCGAATTGGATTTTCCATGGTATTCGTATCGGAACAGTCGGTACTAGTCATTGCCAGTCGGCACCAGTAAGAACCAAGATCCCTGCAAGCGACCTAAATCACACTGCGCGCCGCAGTCAAGTCCCGCCGATTCGATGGAATTCGACGGAGTGGCCCGGATCGACGCGGCGGGTGAGGCAAACTTCCACCGTCAGGGCGGCATCATGCAGTAAATTATGCGCTTTCTGCTTGCCCAAAGCTGAGTTCGAACGGCGGGTCGCCGTCGTCGCGGATTGTTCCGCGGCGGCGGCGACTCGTGTTTTCCCAGGTATTCGGATCGTTTTCCGGGGTGTTCGAGTCAAATCCAGTCATCCCCAGTGAAAACCAAGGCGCTCGCAAGTGATCTGAACGACTCTGCGCCCGTGGACAAGTCGATCTTTAGGAAATGCTTATGAGCGACGTGCGGTCACCCCACGAACGCCCCCCGGCCGGGTCGCCCACCGGGCACGCTCGCCTCCGGTAGGACATCCGCGGTCACGACCGGTGCTCCGGCCCGCTCGCGGTCCACCGCCGTGACCCTCACCCACCGCGACCCGCCGTCGCGGTTCATCACCGGGTGGCGCACACGAGCGCGGCGACCACCTCGGGCCGACGACACCGAGCCCGCCGCCGCGCACCGGGTGCCCGCCCGGGAACCACCCAGCCGCACGTCCGGCGGCAGCCCGCCCGCCTTTCGGCCCCGCCCGGTCACGGGGCCGGGGAGCCGGGCCCCTCGCCGGCCCGTCCACGTCGCCGTACCCACCGCCTCGAACGGGGCCGGAGGGCCGTGTCCGGCGGCGTGCCCGGAAACGGCGGCCGGGCGTCCGGCGAACCCCCCGGCCGGGCCGCGCGGCCGGGACCGAAACGAGAGGACCCTCATTGAGGTCGAGACGGAGAAGGTACGGCGCGCCACCCCACCCGGGATGGCGCGGCCGGCTCCGCCGGTGGACCGCGACGGCGATGGCCGTCGTGCTCACGGCGACACTCGTGCAAGGAGCGCCGGCGACCCCGGCGCACGCCGATCCGGCGGCCACCGAACTGGAGACCCTGACCACCAGGCTGCACGCCGTCGCCGTACAGATGAAGAGTGCCAAAGCCGGCCACGATGTGCTGCTCAGTGAATACCTGGTCTCGCTCGCGCTGGCCTCTCCCGGGCTGACCGAGGCGGAGTACCTCAGCCGGTACCAGGACGCTTCCGCAGGGGTCTCGTCGAAACTCGCGGAGGCACCCGAAGTGAAGACCCGGCTGGATCTTCTAAGGAGGATCGCCAAGATCGGCCAGGTGCTGCCGGGAATGGCGGGTGTCGCCGCACCGCTCAAGGCCGGGTTGGTCGAGATGGGCGCGCAACCGATCTCGCCGTACAACAACTGGGACGAAGCGCTCGCCACCCAGACGTCCACCAGCAGGGAGATCGAACATCTCCTGGACGGGCTAAACGTCTTCGCCGCCGGGCGGGTTCGGAGGATGGCGCAGGAGCTGGGTGCCGACCATCCCGCGGTGCGGGTCTGGAACTCGCAGATCGGTGTCCGGTCCGGGATCACCGCCGTCACCGTGCTCCAGGACCTCCTGGCGGATCCTGTGATCAAAGAGGTGGCCGGCCTCACCGAGGTCCTGAAATACCCGGCGGGCGACCCCAGGCGCCGGCAGGCGCTCGACGCCAGGGTGGCCCATCTGCTGGCCCTGACCAACCAGAACGTCGACGCCGCGGTGCGCGCGATCGACGAACTGCAGAACGGGTACGACGGCGCGTTCCTCTGGAAGACCTCCGCTCCTCCGGCGCCGACCTGTCCCGCTCCGCGCAACCCCGCGGCCTGCAAGACGCCCTTGGAGAAGGCGGAAGAGGACGCAGCGAAACGCCGGGAGGTACTCAAGGGGCTCGCCGAGGGCTTCAAGGCGGCCACCACGGTGATGGGCTGGTTCGACAAGGAGGCCGAGAAGCAGACGCGGTACCTCAGTGACGCGGCCTTGAAGATTGCGAACGCCATCAACGACTTCCTGCCGGTGATCGCCGCGAAGGGATTCAGCGACGCGCTCTTCTCGCTGGGCTCGGTGGTGCTCACCGGCAACATCCTGGGGGCGGTCGGCGCGCTGCTCCCGCTCTTCCAGGCCGGTCAGCCCAGTGCGGAGGCGCAGACCCTGATCGAGCTCGGCAAGCTCCGCCAGGAGGTGAACGATCTCCACATCGCGATGATCAAGCAGTTCGACGCGGTGAACAAGAATCTCAACCTCATCTACACGGAGATGCTCGCGCGGTTCGGCGAGGTCCTGAGACTGCAGCAGGTGACGATCGACCAGCTCTACCAGATCCAGGATCAGCTGCACACGATCGAGCAGAAGGTGGACGTCTGGTCGAGTGAGATCATCAAGGCGCTGCAGAACGGCGCCTTGCAGGACGCCAACACGATACTCAACGGCTATCTGAGGCGGGCGAGCGGGAAGCCCGTTCCGACCTACGAACACTATTCGACCGCCGCGAGCCTGGTGTACTCGGCTGCGGTGGAAAGAACCATGGAAAGTCCGCTGATCCCGGACCCGGGCGGATACGCCGACCATCTGGCGAACCCGGTCGCGCTGCTCGACCTACATCGGGGGACCGGGGGTGCCGCCGGGTTCCTGAGCTGGTACGGGAAGGAGAGATACAAATGGCCGGACCAGGTGGCGGTGGTGCCGAACGCCGCGGCCTGGCTGTCGATGGCGAACGGCTACCGCCATCTCTCCGTCGAGAACGCCGCCTTCGCGAGTCGGCTCGTCGCCACCCACGGCGCCGCCGTCGCGGCGACCGGCTTGGCCGTGAACGCGGCGGTGCAGAGGTTCAGTCAGGCGCTCGATAAGCCGGGCGCGGACGGTACCTACACCAACGCTCTGTACCGGGGGCTGGTGGCGGACTACAAGACGGCGGCCGGG
>NZ_BLRH01000054.1 GCF_025996515.1 Rhizohabitans arisaemae | reverse complement strand
ACGAGTACCGTGAGGGAAAGGTGAAAAGTGCCCCGGTGAGGGGTCGTGAAACAGTACCTGAAACCGTGTGCCTACAAGCCGTCAGAGCCGCGCCGCCGCAGCATTCATGTTGTGGTGGTGGTGATGGCGTGCCTTTTGAAGAATGAGCCTGCGAGTCATGGTGTGTGGCGAGGTTAACCCGTGTGGGGGAGCCGTAGGGAAACCGAGTCT
>NZ_BLRH01000053.1 GCF_025996515.1 Rhizohabitans arisaemae | reverse complement strand
GAACCGTCCGAATCTGGGACCCAACCACCAGCCACCCCATCGCCAACCTCACCGGCCACACCAGCGGAATACGCACCGTCTGCGCCTTCACCGCAAACGACCGCACCCTCCTCGCCAGCGCCGGCTACGACCGAACCATCCGAATCTGGGACCCAACCACCAGCCACCCCATCGCCAACCTCACCGGCCACACCGGCGGGGTGAACGCTGTCTGCGCCTTCACCGCAAACGGCCGCACCCTCCTCGCCAGCGCCAGT
>NZ_BLRH01000052.1 GCF_025996515.1 Rhizohabitans arisaemae | reverse complement strand
GGGTGGGTGGATGCGCCGGTAGGGGCCTTGGTCGTCGGCGGGGTAGTCGGTGCGCAGGGTTTCGTGGCGGGTGACGACGTCGGTGAGGGCGGCGGTGAGGGCGCCGGTGTCGAGGTCGCCGGTGAGGGTGATGCGGCCGGCGAGGGTGTAGGCGGTGGTGCCGGGGGTGAGCTGGTCGAGGAACCAGAGTCGTCTCTCGGTGGAGGAGAGGGGGATCCGGTCGGGGTGTTCGCCGGTCCAGACGGGTTCGGCGGTGTCG
>NZ_BLRH01000051.1 GCF_025996515.1 Rhizohabitans arisaemae | reverse complement strand
CAAACCCACAACCCACACCGCACCGCCACCGCAAGATGACAGACGACCTGGGAAAGGGAGTGCGAATCAAAAGACTCGATCAGAGGAAAACCCCGGCCCCCCGGACCAGACCCCCAAGACCCGGCGCCACAGGAAACCCTGCGACCACCGGACCCAAAGGCCCGCGACCGAGAGACGCGACGTTCCCTCAGAACCCAACAGTGTGCCCGACCCTTGCGCCACCCCGGACCCCGTTCCCCTCCAGGACATCCGAAGACATCCTGACGGTACTAGCGGAACCAGGCATGACACCCGAACCGAATAACCAGTGCTCCACAAGTGAGCAACCACGCCAGGAACACGCGTCCTGGAACGCGGCGCAGACCCACCGGACAAGTCCGGCGAGCCCAGTGCTCCTTAGAAAGGAGGTGATCCAGCCGCACCTTCCGGTACGGCTACCTTGTTACGACTTC
>NZ_BLRH01000050.1 GCF_025996515.1 Rhizohabitans arisaemae | reverse complement strand
CCGTAGATGCGGCGGATATTGGCGAGCTGCTGGTCGCGGGGGCTGGTCGGGTTGACCTTCTCGGGGCCTTCGGTGTCGAGCATCTCCTCGAAGGAGGGGTAGCGGGTGACACGCTTGACGCGGGTAAGGGCGTCGTCACGACCGCACACGAACCGGATGTGGTCGCCGGCGGCGAGGTTGCGCAGGTTGGGGTACTGGACGCGGACTTCGATGGTCTTGCTGCCGTCGGCCACCAGATCGAAGTAGCGACGGTAGAGGTTCATCTCGCGGGCGCGCACGCTCGTCTTGATGGTGGGGCGTGCAGTCATGATCCTGTCGAGTTCGGCGGTGGTATAGGAGCGGTAGAAGTGCTTGGGGTCGGCGAGCATCCTACTGACCAGCCAGACCATGGCATCGACAT
>NZ_BLRH01000049.1 GCF_025996515.1 Rhizohabitans arisaemae | reverse complement strand
GTGCGGGGCGACTCCCCCGACGGCGACACCCGCAGGGGGTACGCCGATTCCTGGCTTGAGGTGAACGACTCCCCGGACGGCGGGGCGTGGGTGAACGGGTGGCTGGACCCCGAGCTGAAGCAGCTTCTGCAGTCCAAGCTGGACCCGCTGACCTCCCGGACGGCCTCCGCCGGTGCGGGGACGCGGGGC
>NZ_BLRH01000048.1 GCF_025996515.1 Rhizohabitans arisaemae | reverse complement strand
ACTCCGGTGGAGACCGAGCGGTGTGCGTGCGTTCCTTGAGAACTCAACAGTGTGCTAAAAGCCAGTGCATTTGTGATGTATTGAACCCCTGTCCCGGCCGGGTGTCCTTGCGGACGCCGACACGGCCGGGTGGGATTCCTTTGGTGAACACCCCGAATTTTCCTTGGGGTGGTTTGCCGGGATTGTTTCCAGACATTGTTTGGAGAGTTTGATCCTGGCTCAGGACGAACGCTGGCGGCGTGCTTAACAC
>NZ_BLRH01000047.1 GCF_025996515.1 Rhizohabitans arisaemae | reverse complement strand
CTCACGCGACGCCCGGGCACGCTCTACACCGACGTCGAAGGCGACAACAGGTACGGCCCGGACTGCTCCGGGTTGGTCTCCATGGCCTGGCACATCACCGCCAACTCCGGCAAGGGCGGCAACAGCACCGACGACTTCGAGACCTGGGGCGGGAAGACGTACCTGGGCAGCCTGCACGACCTGCTGCCCGGAGACGCGATCCTCAAGAACGGTCATATGGAGCTGTTCGCCAGGTGGAAGAACCCCGG
>NZ_BLRH01000046.1 GCF_025996515.1 Rhizohabitans arisaemae | reverse complement strand
ACCGGCAAGGCCGTCACCCGGACCCCCAACGGTGACGGCAACATCCCCGAGCTCGTCCTGGACGCCACCCAAAGCGGCGCCGGCCGCGGCCTGCTCGCCCACACCACCCAGATCCTGCGGCTCAACACCGTCGGCGGCGTCGCCCCCGCGGGCGCCTGCGACCCGGCCCGCACCCCCAAGGCCAAGTCCCCCTACAAGTCCGACTACCTCTTCCTCGGCTGAGACCATCCGCCCCACCACGACGTCGCGCCCCGCACCCCCCGGGGCGCGACGTCGTCT
>NZ_BLRH01000045.1 GCF_025996515.1 Rhizohabitans arisaemae | reverse complement strand
GGGTTTGTTGTTTGAGATTTGCATAGTGGACGCGAGCATCTATGTGGCCAAGTTTTTAAGGGCGCACGGTGGATGCCTTGGCATCAGGAGCCGATGAAGGACGTGGGAGGCTGCGTTAAGCCCCGGGGAGTCGCCAACCAGACTTTGATCCGGGGATGTCCGAATGGGGAAACCCAGCACCGGTAATGCGGTGTTGCCGCCGCCTGAATGTATAGGGCGGTTGGTGGTAACGCGGGGAAGTGAAACATCTCAGTACCCGTAGGAAGAGAAAACAACAGTGATTCCGCGAGTAGTGGTGAGCGAAAGCGGATGAGGCTAAACCGGGCATGTGTGATAGCCGGCGGGCGTTGCGTGTCCGGGGTCGTGGGACCTTCTTGCAGTCTCCGCCAAGACTGCGGCAAGTGAGAAACCGTTTCGATAGTCGAACGCTCTGGGAAGGGCGGCCGTAGAGGGTGAGAGTCCCGTAGGCGAAATCGGAGCGGCTTGTTGAGGGGATCCCAAGTAGCACGGGGCACGAGAAATCCTGTGTGAATCTGCCAGGACCACCTGGTAAGCCTAAATACTCCCTGATGACCGATAGTGCACGAGTACCGTGAGGGAAAGGTGAAAAGTGCCCCGGTGAGGGGTCGTGAAACAGTACCTGAAACCGTGTGCCTACAAGCCGTCAGAGCCGCGCC
>NZ_BLRH01000044.1 GCF_025996515.1 Rhizohabitans arisaemae | reverse complement strand
ACCGACCACGGCGACTACGAGATCTCGATCACCGCCGACACCGACGCCTACCTCGATCTGGCCACCCTCTACCGGAATCTGGTCAAAGAGAGACTGGCAGCCCGCGACCACGTCACATTGTCGGTGATGGTCAAAGGCGGTGACTGGGCCTACGGCTGTCAGCTGGTCGACGAAGCCTTCGCACAGCTCCCGGGACCGCCACCGCCTCCGCGGGTGTTCACCCCGATGGTACTCACCGACACCGGCGCCAAGCTCTCCAAATCCCTCATTCGCGAAGGGAAGGTGGCACCGCCGCCTGGAATCCACCCGTGGATGCTGGACGTCACCGAATGGCCCGGCAACACCGACTCC
>NZ_BLRH01000043.1 GCF_025996515.1 Rhizohabitans arisaemae | reverse complement strand
ACCCTTAGTATCACCGGCCTCGATATTGGCGCGCGCCCGCGGGTACGGGAATATCAACCCGTTATCCATCGACTACGCCTGTCGGCCTCGCCTTAGGCCCCGACTTACCCTGGGCGGATTAGCCTGGCCCAGGAACCCTTGGTCATCCGGCGGAGCAGTTTCTCACTGCCCATTCGCTACTCATGCCTGCATTCTCACTCGCATGGCGTCCACCCCTCGGTCACCCGGAGGCTTCACCCGCCACACGACGCTCCCCTACCCACCCACACACCTGAACCGGGTCTCCCCGGCTGGGCTAACGTGTGAGCGTCACGACTTCGGCGGTGCACTTGAGCCCCGCTACATTATCGGCGCGGAATCACTTGACCAGTGAGCTATTACGCACTCTTTCAAGGATGGCTGCTTCTAAGCCAACCTCCTGGTTGTCTGCGCAACTCCACATCCTTTCCCACTTAGCACACGCTTAGGGGCCTTAGTCGGTGATCTGGGCTGTTTCCCTCTCGACCACGGAGCTTATCCCCCGCAGTCTCACTGCCACGCTCTCACTTACCGGCATTCGGAGTTTGGCTGACGTCAGTAACCTTGTCGGGCCCATCGGCCATCCAGTGCTCTACCTCCGGCAAGAAACACGCGACGCTGCACCTAAATGCATTTCGGGGAGAACCAGCTATCACGGAGTTTGATTGGCCTTTCACCCCTACACACAGGTCATCCCCCAGGTTTTCAACCCTGGTGGGTTCGGTCCTCCACACGGTCTTACCCGCGCTTCAACCTGCCCATGCGTAGATCACTCCGCTTCGGGTCCACAGCATGCGACTGACATTCGCCCTATTCAGACTCGGTTTCCCTACGGCTCCCCCACACGGGTTAACCTCGCCACACACCATGACTCGCAGGCTCATTCTTCAAAAGGCACGCCATCACCACC
>NZ_BLRH01000042.1 GCF_025996515.1 Rhizohabitans arisaemae | reverse complement strand
GGAATCCCAGACATTGACCGGCCAGTTGAACCCGCCACCGGCCTTGGCCGTCCAGACAAACAGCACCGTCCGAGCCCCAGGGTAGTCGTAGAACGCGGCCACATCACCAAGGCCGTCGCCGTTGAAATCGGCCGGTAACCCAGCCCCGTCCGAAGGCGGAGAGGCCGGTGCCGAGTTCCACAGAGCATCGACGAGCAGTTGGGCGTCATGGACCTCCCTGGCATAGGCGTCCGGTACCGCGGAAACCTGCACGGTCTGGCAGATGGCGCCGATGTCCCCGCTCATCCAGCCGTTGTTGGGGAACCTCCGCAGCATGGCGTTGAGGAACGCGTTGGTCGCGTACACCGGGTCGGTCAGCTGGGCCGGAGTCCCCCACCCCTGCGACGGACGCTGCTGGAACAGTCCCAGGCTGTCGTGGTCGACGGCGACGGTGTAGTTGTGCAGAGTGCTCTCGGTGATGGCGGTGGTCACCGCGATCACCGCCGCCCGTTTGTCCAGGTTCCGGCTCCTGGTCGTGGTAGTGACAATCCGGGCACATGAGACGTTGTAGGCGTTCACGCTCCGTCCCAGACGGGGGCCGTTCATCTGGGGTCTTAGCTGGTTGGCGATGGCCGCGTCATCGCTGGTCTCCCCGCCTGGTACGCATGCGGCGGAGGCGAGCGTCGCCGCCATTGCGGCGGGCACCGGCGGGCCCGCCGGACCGGGAATGGCGGCCGTCGGCGTCGGCGTCGGACTGGGCGCCTGCGCTGCCGCGGTGCCGGTGCCGGCGGCGAGGAGTCCACCGACGAGGGCGGTCAACACCATCAGCACGAGAATGGCGGGTTTGCTGGGGTTCGTGCGACAGCCAGGGGAAACATCCGCGTTCATGTCCTTCTCCTTGGAAAATGATCACTCTGGAAGTACGCGGTGGGCCGACCCAGGCGGCGTTTCGCCCGCCGCCTGGGGGTGTGGGTGTCGCGCGAATCTAGATGGTCTTGGTGCGGATCTGCTCCCAGGTGCCGGGTCCGGAGTCCCAGACCATGGTCGGGGCGTTGAAGCCGCCACCTGCCCTGGCGGTCCAGGTGAACAGGCCGGTACGGGCACCGGGGTAGTCGTAGAAGGCACCGATGTCGGTCAGGCCGTCACCGTTGAAGTCACCGCCGACCGGCTTGGCGCGAGGCTGCTCAAAAGTGCCGACGCCGGAGTCCCAGACCATGCCGGGGGCGTTGAAGCCGCCGCCTGACTTGCCGGACCAGGTGAACAGGCCGGTGCGGCCGTTGGAGTAGTCGTAGAAGGCACCGATGTCACCGAAGCCGTCACCGTTGAAGTCACCGCTGACGGCCTTGACGCGGGCCTGCTCCCAGGTGCCGGGTCCGGAGTCCCAGACCATGGTCGGGGCGTTGAAGCCGCCACCTGCCCTGGCGGTCCAGGTGAACAGGCCGGTACGGGCACCGGGGTAGTCGTAGAAGGCACCGATGTCGGTCAGGCCGTCACCGTTGAAGTCACCGCCGACCGGCTTGGCGCGAGGCTGCTCAAAAGTGCCGACGCCGGAGTCCCAGACCATGGTCGGCCAGTTGAACCCGCCACCCGCCTTGGCCGACCAGACGAACAGGGCGGTACGGCCCCTGCCGTAGTCGTAGAACGCGGCCACATCATCGAGACCGTCGCCGTTGTAGTCGGCCGGTATCCCTGTGCCGTCCGTAGGCGGAGAGGACGGTGCGGCCGGGTCGTCGACGATGTTGATGTAGCGGATCGGCCGGTAGTTCTGCATGCTCGACCATGACTCGTCGCCCATCTGGCCGTGGGAGTTGACCGTCGGGCCCTTGGCCCAGTCGTTCTGCCAGCCGTTGCCGTCGGGGTTGCCCGTGCCGTTGAGGGAGTAGGTCCAGGCCCCCTGGCTGTGGTCGCCGGGGTTCTTCCACCTGGCGAACAGCTCCATATGACCGTTCTTGAGGATCGCGTCTCCGGGCAGCAGGTCGTGCAGGCTGCCCAGGTACGTCTTCCCGCCCCAGGTCTCGAAGTCGTCGGTGCTGTTGCCGCCCTTGCCGGAGTTGGCGGTGATGTGCCAGGCCATGGAGACCAACCCGGAGCAGTCCGGGCCGTACCTGTTGTCGCCTTCGACGTCGGTGTAGAGCGTGCCCGGGCGTCGCGTGAGATTGTATTTCACGTCGCGGTTGACCCAGTTCTGGGCACGGGCGAGCACCTCGGAACGGGTGATCTGGCCGTCGGGGACGGAAGCGGCGTGCGCCGGTGTGGCGATCGCGACAGTGGTGACCGTGACTCCCGCGAAGCCGACAGCGGCTGCCACGATGGGGCCGAGGGTGCCGGAGATCAGGCGGTTCAGTCTCATAAGTACCTTCCGGTGTGGAGGGTGTTGCTTCGTGCTGACACCGGTAGGTTCGACTGGCGTGCTGAAAATTCGTTGAGAATCCGTGGAGGGTGGTTTTCAGCGGATGGCCGCACCCCCATTGAGCTCGCCGTATTCGCGGGCGCCGTACATGTGGAAGACCTTGACCGCCCGATCCCGCAGCGCTGCCCCCGTCTCCGCGTCACCCCGGGCCTCGTACAGCAGCGCGAGGTCGCGTTCGGTGCGGGCGCGCCAGAGCGGGGCGTCCATGCCCTCCCAGACCTCCATCGAAGCGGTCAGGCAGGCGGCCGCGTCCTTCAGATTGCCGTCGGCCAGATGGAGCTCGCCGAGGGTCCGCAGCGCGACGCCCAGCCCCCAGCGGTCACCCATCGCCTGGCAGGTCGACAGCACCGCTTCCAGCGGGCCGAGGGCCAGGTCGGTATGGCCCAGGCGCAGATGGGCCTTGGCCCAGGTACGGATCGAATAGGCCTCCATCAGCTTGTCGCCGAGCTGGCCGAAGATGGCCATCGCGGCTTCGGCGGCCTCGATCGCCGGGACGTACTGGCCGGTCGCCCGGTGAAACAGGCTCATGGTGCGCAAGGTCACCCCCTCGCCCCGGCGACTGCCCGCGCGGCGGTACCCGGCCAGGCACTCCTCCAGGCCGGACCAGGCGGCAGGGTAGTCGCCGCGCTCCAGCCGCACCGAGGCGGCCAGCCGCCGCGGGTATCCGGCGTCCGCTCCGAGCTCCTTGAGCAGCGCGTCGGCCTCGTCCAGGAAGTGCAGGGCCTCGACCAGGCGGCCCGCCTCCCGGCAGATCACGCCGAGTCCGGACAACACCACGGCCTTGCCCCGCGCGTCGCCAAGCTCACGGAAGGCGCCGAGCGCCTCGTCCAGGATCCGGCGCGCCTCCGGGAAGTGATCCTGGTCGTATCGGAGCCTTCCCAGTTCGGCCAGCATGGTGGCCTGGCCGTATCGGTCGCCCGCCAGGCGGGCCGCGGCCAGCGCGGACCGGTTGATCCGCTCCCGGGACTCGAACCGGTTGACACCCAGGAACGACGGGCCCAGCCGAGCCGAGGCGAACTGGCAGACCAGTTCGTGCAGGCCCAGCGCGGCGGCCCGCTCCAGACCGACGACCAGCGCGGGCTGTTCGATGTCGAACCAGCTATGCGGGGCCGCCAGCACCTGCGCGGTCAGCTCGCACGAGACGGGGAATGCCTCGGCGGGGTGTAACCAGTCGATCTCGTCGGACGGAGCGTCGGCGGTCACCTGGTTCGCCAGGGTCAGCCAGCCGCCGAGCACCCGGCCCACGGCCGCCGCCAGCGCCCCCGCCGGTTCCTCCGCCTCGGCCCGCTCACAGCCGTAGATCCGCACCAGGTCGTGTACGCGGTACCTGGGTATGCCCAGGTCGTCGACCCGGCTGAAGTCCACCACCTGCGCGTCGACCAGCCGCTCCACCGTGTCTTCCGCCACCGTCTCGGGCGCGTCGGTCAGCCAGGCGACGACCCACGAGGCGAACTCCGGCACCCCCAGATGGCCCAGCCGCCGCAACGTCTGGCGCGCGTCGTCGTCCAACCCCCGGTAGCTGAGCTCGAAACCGGCCCGCACCTCCAAGTCGGCGATCGTCAGCTCGTCCAGCCGGCGCCGTTCGTCGGTCAGCCGGTCGGCCAGCAGCCGCAGCGGCCAGCGCTGGCGGGTGGCCAGCCGGGCGCCGGCGATCCGGATCGCCAGCGGCAACCGGCCGCACAGTTCGACGATCTCACGGGCCACCGGCTCCTCCGCAGCCACCCGGTCGGCCCCGACGATCCGGACCAGCAGTTCGACCGCCTCGTCGGGATCGAGTACGTCCAGGTCGGTACGGCGGACGCCGGCCAGCCCGCCGAGCCGGTTGCGCGAGGTGATGAGCACGGCGCAGCCGCCACCACCCAGCAGCAGCGGGCGCACCTGCCGCTCGTCGGCGGCGTCGTCCAGCAGCACCAGCACCCGGCGCCCGGCCAGCAGTCCGCGGTAGAGCTCGGCCCGCTCCGCGGTGGCGGCCGGAATGGCGGACGGCTCCACGCCGAGCGCCTGGAGGAACCGTCCCAGCACCTCACCGGGCTCGGCGGGGGTGTCGCTCATCCCGCGTAGCTCGGCGTACAGCTGGCCGTCGGGGAAGGCCGCCGCGACCCCGTGGGCGACGTGCGTGGCCAGGGCCGACTTGCCACTGCCACCGCGGCCCGCGATGACCTGGATGATCGAGGCAGGGCCCGCCGTCAGTGCGGTGGCCAGGGCGGAGGTCTGTTGCGTACGGCCGGTGAAGTCCGCGGGCACCAGCGGCAGCTGGGTCGGCACGGTGACCCGGACCGTACGGTCGGACGGCGGGGCCAGCAGGACCTGATCACCCCGCAGGATCGCGTGATACAGCGAGGTCAGCTCCGGCCCCGGGTCCACCCCGAGCTCCTCGACCAGCGCCTGGCGTCCCTCCCGGAAACTGGCCAGGGCGTCAGACTGGCGGCCCAGCCGGTACAGCGCGGTCATGTACTGCCCCCGCAACCGCTCGTTGGCGGGATGATGCCCGACCAGCGCGGCCAGTTCGGCCACCAGTTGGCCGTGCCGGCCCAGCGCCAGGTCGGCGTCCATGCGCTCCTCGGTGGCGGTCAGCCGCAGCTGCTCCAGCCGGGAGGCCTCCCCGGCCAGCAGAGAGCCGTGCAGTCCGGCCAGGGCGGGACCGCGCCACAGCGCCAGCGCGCCGCTGAGCAACTCCGTGGTCTCCTGAGGGGTGTTCGCCCGGCGCGCCTGGACCAGAAGCTGGTTGAAGAGGGCGACGTCCAGCGATCCGGCAGGGATCTGGGCCTGATAACCGGGCGCGCGGGTGAGAATCACATCCGCGACGCCGTGCCGGGCCATCGTCTGCCGCAACATCCTCACGTAGGTCTGGATCGCCGCCTTGGCGGTTTTCGGCGGATCGTCTGGCCAGATGATGTCGATCAGACGCGGAATCGGCACGATGTGCCCGTGCTCCAGCAGCAGCGCCGCCAGCAGCGTCTGGGGCTTGGCTCCGCCCAGCGGGACCGGGACCCCGCCGACCGTTACCTCGACTGGCCCGAGCAGCCGAAACTCCACCGCCACTCCCTGTCACGTCAGCTCTTCGGTGGACGGCCGACCGGTCAGGCCCGGGTGCCGTCGGGGTGATTGGTGCTGTTGGCGCGGAAAGCAGAGGCCGCGTTGACCGAGGTCGGTCAACGCGCCTGACTAGTCTGGCAGGCTAAAGAGCCAATGTCATAGTGTTTCCGGACATGGACGCCACGGTGCCCACCACCGGCCGCCGGAACGACGCGGTTGCCCCGATCCCGCTTGTCGTCATTCCGTCTCCTCGTTCTGCAGACAGATGGCCCGGTTCGTACGGCTGATCATCTGGCATGCGGCTACAGCCGCGGCATACACCCTGGAAGAACGTGCTCTTATGGCCGCGCGGCAAGGTGCCGCCCAGCAGCGTGGCCCCCTCCACAACCTCGGTGCTCCTGGCCGCGATCTCCATGGTCGGCATCCTGGCCGCCGGTGCCCTCGTACGGCTGCCTGCCCAGGCCGCCGCCACCTATATCTACTTGCCCAGTGGTCCCCGCAATCTGGTCATGATCCTGGGGGAGCGGGCCGAGGGCATCAGATTCCTCATTCGCGACCGCGATGCAAAATTCACGGCGGTCTTCGACGAGGTGTTCACCTCACTCGGCGCCCGCGTCATCACAACACCGGTGCGCGCCCCGCAGGCCAACGCGATCGCCGAGCGCTGGGGCGGCACCGTTCGAAGGGAGTGCACCGACCGGCTGGCCGAGCTCTTCGGCGTGGTCGCCAACACAATCACCACGGCAGAACGTCAGATCACTCGCTTGCCCGACCAGCACGGGCACACCGTCGCCGCGGCCTCTGAGCGGCTTTCCACCCTGGAAGAGATGGTCGCGTACGCGGGCAAAGCAGGCGTCAGCCTCACTCTGAAGATCAAATCAGTGCGTTGATACTCGACGTGCCCTGAGTCTGCGGCGATCATGCCGACCGTGGGGGGACCTCGATCGGCATGTCGCCACGAAACAGGGCAAACCCAAGCTGATACGGCACTAGCTCCCGCTTGAGGTTTTACGGATACCGGAATCTCATCGGAGCGTACAAAGGGTGATGCCGCACCGGGTTTCCGGTGCGGCATCGCCGTTCCTCACGGGGTGGCGGGCGGAGTGCCGGAACCGCTGAGGTCCTGGGTCACCCAGGCGGCGCCGATCCTGCTCAGGTACGTCTCCTGGAGGTGCTTGTCCGAGGTGTTGATGGTGAAAACGCTGGTGAAGCCGTCGTGGTAGACAGCGGCAGGGGTACCGGTTGCCGCCGGGGTGCCGGCGATGGCACTGATGTCCTGGCTCACCCAGGCCGCACCGATCCTCGGCAGGTAGGTCTCCTGAAGACGCCCGTTCGACGCGTTGATGGTGAAAACGCTGGTGAAGCCGTCGTGGTAGACAGCGGCAGGGGTACCGGTTGCCGCCGGGGTGCCGGCGATGGCACTGATGTCCTGGCTCACCCAGGCCGCACCGATCCTCGGCAGGTAGGTCTCCTGAAGACGCCCGTTCGACGCGTTAATGGTGAAAACGCTGGTGAAGCCGTCGTGGTAGACAGCGGCAGGGGTACCGGTTGCCGCCGGGGTGCCGGCGATGGCACTGATGTCCTGGCTCACCCAGGCCGCACCGATCCTGCTCAGATACGTCTCCTGAAGACGCCCATTCGACGCGTTGATGGTGAAGACGCTGGTGTAACCGTCGTGGTAGACGGCCACGGGCGCGCCGCTTGACGCCGGTGTACCGGCAATGGCGGTGATGTCCTGAGTCACCCAGGCCGCACCGATCCTCGGCAGGTAGGTCTCCTGAAGACGCCCGTTCGACGCGTTAATGGTGAAAACGCTTGTGTAACCGTCGTGGTAGACAACGGCGGGTGTCACATTGGCCGCCGGCGGCGTACCGGCGATGGCGCTGATGTCCTGAGTCACCCAGGCCGCACCAACCCTGGTCAGGTAGGTCTCCTGAAGACGCCCGTTCGACGCGTTAATGGTGAAAACGCTGGTGAAGCCATCGTGCACCACCGCCACCGGCTTCGTCGCGGACGGCGGAGTACCGGCACCCGCACTGATGTCCTGGCTGTACCAGGGCGAACCGATCCTCGGCAGATACGTCTCCTGGATATGACCATCAGCCGCATTCCGCGTGAACACGCTGGTATATCCCTCGTGCACCACCGCCGGACCACCAGAGGGAGTGGCAGGAGCGGGAGCAGGATCGTTGACGATGTTCTTGTAGCGAATCGGCCGGTAGTTCTGCATGCTCGACCATGACTCGTCGCCCATCTGGCCGTGGGAGTTGACCGTCGGGCCCTTGGCCCAGTCGTTCTGCCAGCCGTTGCCGTCGGGGTTGCCCGTGCCGTTGAGGGAGTAGGTCCAGGCCCCCTGACTGTGGTCACCGGGGTTCTTCCACCTGGCGAACAGCTCCATATGACCGTTCTTGAGGATCGCGTCTCCGGGCAGCAGGTCGTGCAGGCTGCCCAGGTACGTCTTCCCGCCCCAGGTCTCGAAGTCGTCGGTGCTGTTGCCGCCCTTGCCGGAGTTGGCGGTGATGTGCCAGGCCATGGAGACCAACCCGGAGCAGTCCGGGCCGTACCTGTTGTCGCCTTCGACGTCGGTGTAGAGCGTGCCCGGGCGTCGCGTGAGGTTGTATTTCACGTCGCGGTTGACCCAGTTCTGGGCACGGGCGAGCACCTCGGAACGGGTGATCTGGCCGTCGGGGACGGAAGCGGCGTGCGCCGGTGTGGCGGTCACAACAGTCGTCACCGTAGCACCCACGAAACCCAGCGCCGTCGCCATCATCACGCCGAGCCCGCCAGAGATCATTCGGTTAAGTTTCATGATTCCTTCCGGTGGAAGAGTGCTCTTCTTCCTGACACCGAAAGGTTCGACGGGCGTACTGAAAATGCACTGAAAATGCGTGGAGGGCGCCTTTCAGCCAGGTCGGACTAGTGCCGTATCAGCTTGGGTTTGCCTGTGCGGTGCCAAACTCGTCCATGGCATCTGACCTGGCCTTCTACCCTCAGCACTCGTGTTCCTACGCCTCCTGTACCCGCTGATGGTCCGGTTGTTCGGCTGGTTGACGCTCCTCACGCGGGGCGACGCCTCCAAGGAGGTTGAGCTCTTGGTGCTTGCTGAGGCTCAATCGGGTCGATCACGACCGTGATCTCCTGGAGCGTGGAAGTACAAACGATCATTTGGCGTGATGTGTACGGGCTGCGCCGAGCCGGGCGCGATCGACGTCACCTGTCGCCCATGATGACGACGTTCAGGCGGCGGGGGCCGTGGACGCCCTCGATCCGGCGGAGTTCGATGTCGCTGGTGGCCGAGGGGCCGGAGACGAAGGTGAGCGGCCGGGCCGGGTCGGGGAGGGCGGCGAGGGCGTCGGGGACGTCGTCCACCGTCTGACCCGGGCGTACCAGGCAGATGTGGTGGTCGGGGACGAGGGTGAGCAGGCGGCGGCCCTGGCCGGGGCCGCCGTCCAGGACGACGGTGCCGGTCCGGGCGATCGCGACGGCGCAGCCGGTCAGCACGCTTGTCCCGGGCCGGTCCAGCTCGGCGGCGGTCAGCGGATGTTTCGGGCTGTCGGCCACGGCGTCCATCGAACAGCGGTCAAGCCATTCGGGCGGCAACCCTGAGGGGACGACCAGGTGTACGGTCTCGGCGAGGAGCTCGGCAAGCACGTCGGCCAAGTCGGCGTCTGTGCATTCGACAACCGTCGCCCGGTACTCGGCGATCCGCTCGGCGAGCATCACGGTGCTCCCCTCCCTGATCGCCGCCTGCGGGCGCGGTGCCCGCGCCGGGGGTACGGCCGCCGCGGCGATCCGGGCCAGGATCTCCTCCCGTGCGGTCCCGGGACCTCGCGCACCCATCACTCATCCCCTCGCTCTCCCCCGTGATCGATCGGTTCACCCGACCGAACTTCCGTCGTGTCCGACAATCCGGGCAGGCCTCCGCGCCGACCCGGCTCAGGTGCGGCCATGCGTCCTGGTCCACCAGTCGCGGAAGGTCTCCTGCTCAGGCCGGGGCAGGTCCCGTACGGCGGTCCAGCGGGACAGCGGCCAGGGCAGCCGGCGGGCCGGGGCCATCGCGGCGAACCACCGGGCCAGGCGCAGTCCCGCGCGATACCACCGGGGCCGGGACAGCACCGCGGAGACCGCCCCCATGACCGGCTGCTCCGCCGGTGGCGGCTCGCGCAGGTGGACCAGCACCTCCGGGATATTGATCTTCACGGGGCAGACCTCGTAGCAGGCGCCGCACAGGGTGGAGGCGAACGGCAGGCTGCGATGCCCGCCGGTGAGCTGGGGGGCGAGGATCGCGCCGATCGGGCCGGAGTAGGTGTGCCCGTAGGCGTGCCCGCCGACCCGCTCGTAGACCGGGCAGACGTTGAGGCAGGCCGAGCAGCGGATGCAGTGCAGCGCCTGCCTTCCCACCGGGTCGCGCAGAACCCTGGTACGTCCGTTGTCGACCAGGACGATGTGTACGGCCTGCGGCCCGTCGCCGGGTGTCACGCCCGTCCAGATCGAGGTATAGGGGTTCATCCGCTCCCCGGTGGAGGAGCGGGGCAGCAGCCGAAGGAAGACCCCGAGGTCGGCGAAGCGCGGGACGATCTTCTCGATGCCGACCACGGAGATCAGGGTGTCCGGCAGGGTGAGGCACATCCGGCCGTTGCCCTCCGACTCCACCACGACCAGGGAACCGGTCTCGGCGATCGCGAAGTTGGCCCCGGAGACGCCGACGGAGGCGGTGAGGAACCGCTCCCGAAGGTGCAGCCGGGCCGCCTCGGCGAGCGCGGCCGGATCGTCGTCCACCCCCGCCGCGATCGAGGCGTCGAAGAGGTCGCGGATCTGGCTCCGGTTGTAGTGGATCGCAGGAACCAGCAGGTGGGAGGGCTTGTCGTCGGCGAGCTGCACGATCAGCTCGGCGAGGTCGGTCTCCACCGCGTGCACGCCCCGGGCGGCCAGCGCCTCGTTGAGTCCGATCTCCTGGGTGGCCATCGACTTCACCTTCACCACCTCGGTGACGGTGATCAGGTCGGCGACGATCCGGCAGGCCTCCGCGGCGTCCCGGGCCCAGTGCACCGTCGCCCCGGCCGCCGTCGCGCGCTCCTCGAACCGGGCGAGCAGGGAGCCGAGGTCGGCCAGGGCCTCCTCCTTGACCGTCCGGCCGAGTTCACGCAGGTCCTCCCAGTCGCCGACCTCGGCGACGACCGCCGTCCGCCGGTCCCGGATGGTGTGGGTGGCGCCCCGCAGGGTGGCGCGGAGCCGGGTGTCGGCGAGCTTCCCCTCCGCCGCCTTGGGGAAGGCCTCGGCCTGGGACATCACGGCCTCCCGGCGAGGATCTCGGCGTAGTGCACGGCGCGGGGGCCGCCGGTCCGGGTGAGCCCGCCGCCGATGTGGGTGAGGCAGGAGTTGTCGGCCATCGCCACGTAGTCGGCCCCGCTGCCGCGGATCGCCGCGCACTTGTCGGCGAGCATCGCCGCGGAGACCCCGGCGTTCTTCAGCGCGAACGTGCCGCCGAAGCCGCAGCATTCCGCGGCGCCGGGCAGGGGCAGCAGTTCGATCCCGCCGACGGCGGCCAGCAGGCGCACCGGCTTGTCGCCCAGACCCAGCATGCGCATCCCGTGGCAGGTCGGGTGGTAGGTCACCCGGTGCGGGAAGACCCCGCCCACATCCTCGACGCCGAGCACGTCGATCAGGAACTCCGACAGCTCGTAGACGTGGGGGTGGCGTTCCCGCAGGAACGCGACGCAAGACCCGGACGGGACGACGACGGCCTCGTACCCGGCGAAGACCTCCCCGAACCGGTCCAGCAACCCGCCCGCCTTCTTCCGATACCCGGAATTTCCGTGCATCTGACCACAACAGGTCTGATCGAGGGGAAACTCAACTTTCACTCCGACGTGTTCGAGTACGGAGACCACGGCCCGCCCGGTTCGGGGGAAGAGCAGGTCGTTCACGCAGGTGACGAAGAGCCCGACGCGCATTACGGGGCGATCGTCATCCGCTGGCGTTGCCGACCGAGCCCGTCGACCTCCGCCTCCACGACGTCTCCCGGCTTGAGGTACTCGAAGCGCCCCGACAAAGCGACCCCCTCCGGGGTACCGGTGTTGACCACGTCGCCGGGGTCCAGGACAAGGTGGTGTGAGAGGTGCCAGATCAGTTCGTACACCCCGAAGATCATGTCCGCGGTGCTTGAGTCCTGCCGGATCTCGCCGTTGACCCGGGAGCGCAGGCGCAGGTCCTGCGGGTCGGCCACCTCGTCGGCGGGCACCAGGAAGGGGCCGAGCGGGTTGAAGGTCTCACAGCACTTGCCCTTCGACCACTGCCCGCCGGACCGGTCGAGCTGGTACTCGCGCTCGGAGACGTCGTTGGAGACGGTGTACCCGGCGATGTGCGCGGCGGCGTCCGCCGGGGAGTCCAGGTACCGCGCCCGCTTCCCGATCACAACCGCGAGCTCCACCTCCCAGTCGGTACGGGCGGAGCCGCGCGGGATGCGCACCTCGTCGTAGGGCCCGACAACCGTGTTGGGGTGTTTGAGGAAGAGCACCGGCTGCTCGGGCGGCGGCGAGCCGGACTCGGCGGCGTGCGCGGCGTAGTTCTGCCCGATGCAGATCACCGCGCCGGGCCGGGCGATCGGGGCCGCGATCCGCAGGCCCAGGTCCTCCGGTGTGTCCGCGAGCCTGCGCAGCGTGCCCTCGGCGAGTGCCCGGCGGGCCCGTACCAGACCGTCCCCGGCGAGGAAGGCTCCGTCGACGTCGCCGGTGACCGGCCCCAGGTCGTACACCCCGGTGTCGTCGCAGACGGCGGGGAGTTCCTCCCCAGGCGCGCCGTATCGCATCAGCCGCATGTGTGGTTCGTCCTTTGGTCTCACTGGTTGGGGGGTGCCGGGCCGGAGCCCGGCACCCGATGGGTTACTGCACCTGGATGAGGCGCGGGGAGGCCTGGACCCTGACCTTGACCAAGACGAGCCCGGTGGAGGTGACCGACCAGCACTGGTCGGCCGACTCCAGGTCGATCACCTGGGTGAGGGCCGTCCCGTCCACGGTGACGGAGGTGGCGGTGAGCCCGGCCACGATGGCCCGGACATGGGTCCAGTTGGGGTCTTGCAGGGTGAAGCGGACACCGGCCGGCAGGAGCGTCAGCGAGCCGGGCTGGACGCTGCTGGTCACGTGGATCCGCCGGGTGGCATCGCGGACGATGCCGGTGCGGGCGCCGATGTCCTTTCCGTACTTGGAGTAGAGAAAGACGTCGAGCAGCGGCCCGGGGAAGATCGTGGGACCGCTCGGCACCCACGTCTCCAGGTTGAACGCGTCGGGCCAGTACCCGTTGTAGGAACCCTTGTCGTACATCTGGGCGAAGGTGCTGTTCATGATGCCCTCGGCGATCTGGCCCCAAGGCTGGGAGTTGTCCAGCGGACTCAGCCGGAGGAACGCGGGGCAGGCCACCAGGCCCACCCACTGCACCAGGATGCCCAGCCAGTGGTGCTGGTACTGACTCGCGCCGTACCCGACCAGGGCCCCGTACCGCATCACGTCCCGGTTGGGCTGCTGGAACAGGTCGGTGCCGTTGACCTCGGTCGGATGCACCAGGCCCTTCGGCACCGGCTGCGGGCCGTACGACCACAGGTAGACGAACGCCAGGGCGGTCCGGGCGAAGTACACGGCGCGGGCGAGGTGTGCCGGGTTCCCGGTGAGCTGATAGGCGTTCAGGTAGCAGTGGATCCCCCAGAACGCCCCGTGCAGGGAGGGGTACTCCGGCATCTCGTCATGGGCGAGCCCACCGGGAATGTGGTAGGTGTCCAAATCGTCGACGGCCTTCAGCCCGGCCGTCACCACCGCCGAGTCCCCGGTGATGAGCGCGTGGTTCAGCACGGGGAGGGCGTAGGTGGCGGTGATGCCCTGGCCGCGGCTGTTCGGCGGCCAGATGTGTCCGGGCTCGGGCTGCCCCTTCTGGGCGTGGAGCCAGTGCTCGGCCTCCTCGGTGGGGCTCCTGGTCCAGCCCCCGTCCGGGAGCTGGTCGGTGATCATCTCGTTGACCTTGGTCCGGTCGGTGCTCAGCACCGAGGCGATCCCGCCGGTGCGCAGCGCCAGCGGGAGGGTCTTGTCCACGGTCGCGGTGAGAGCCGCCGCGGCCACGTTGCGCGCCGCGGTGGCCAGCGCAGTGGGCAGCATCGGGGCCACCTCGGTGAGGGAGATGATGGTGGCCGGCTCCGGGGTCGGGGTGTTCCAGCCGTAGATGTGGTGCCACTTGGCGGTGGCCGGATCCCAGGAGGTGGTGGTCAGCGCGGTGGCCAGCAGCTCCAGCAGCGCCGAGTCACCGTGCGGCCGGGCGAGCGGGGCGGGAAGCCCGCTGCGGACCGTGACCGCGTACTCCAGGGCCTCGATGATCCGGGTGGCGGGCTTGGCGAAGAACCCGGTGGGCAGGACGATCGTCTGGTTGCCGGCGATCTGTGCGGGAGTGTGCGCCCGCAGGCCGTTCTCCGCGACATGGCCCGGGACCCCGGGGAGAAAGACGCCGAGCAGGTGGTTGTCCTTGCCTTCCAGCCAGTTCGGGGAGGCGAAGGCGATGGACGGCGAGCTCGAAACCCCGGTCGCGGCGGTCGGCTCCCACATCAGCCCGACCATCCGGCCCTCATGCCGGACGGCCATCACCGGAAGCGTCACCTTTCTCGGGTTGGGGTTGAACCAGTGCCGGGCGTCCGGGGAGATGCCCGGGTTGGCACTCGACCGGCCGGTTGCCCCCAGGTACTCCAGGCCCGGCAGCAACGCCTCGTCCCTGGCCCCCTGGAAGGAGCCCTCGCCGACGTAGAGTTTGGGCCCCCAGAACTGCAGGAGCTTACGCGGGGCACTCGGCCGCAGGTAGTAGTTGGCCTCGATCAGATTGGAGTTCGGGGCGAGACCGAAGTAGAAGGTGAACTCCCACAGCACGTTGTCGAAGTCGGCGATCAGATGGGTGAACGTGGCGGTCGCCCCGCCGCCGACCTGATTGACGGTGACGGTCTCCGGGATGATGTAGTGGAGGAAGTCCCGCCCCCAGATGTCGGAGCGGTACCAGATCGCGCTCATGTAGCGGGCTCGTGCCATCGGCACCCAGGTGCCGCTCTGCTTGAGCTCAAGGGTGTAGCCGGTGTACCCCTTGGGGAACTTGCCGAACGGGCCGACCGTCTTGTGGACGCGCAGCCGGATGAGGTCGTTGGTGAGGCGCACCTCACCGGTGGCCGGGTCGACCACCGCGGTGGCGGTCATCACTTGCCCCACGGGTGGAGCGAGCAGTTGCCGATCATGGAGGTTGCCGCGCCGCGCGGGATGCTGTGCCAGCGCTTGGCGGCGTCGCACATGCATTCCGCGGCCTCGGCGGGCGGATTGGGCAGGGGCCCTGCGGGAAGGGTGGGGGCCTGCGCAGCCGCCGGGGCGGCGGTGGTGACCACCAGCCCCGTCACGGCCGCGGCGGCTCCGGCCGCGGTCATCTGGGCGAGCAGTTGGCGACGGGTGACGGAGAGACTCATGTGATCCTCCAGGGGGGTTATGGGCCGACGTTAACCCGACAAACCGCGGCGGTTTTGGTACTACGGTCGCCTGTTGCGCGGGATCCGCGTGACAAAAGTCGCATCCCGCCCGGTCGTCACTTGGCCCAGTCCTCCTGGTCCCACTTGAAGTTCTTGACGAACTGGGTGGCGGCCTTGTCCCACCAGTCGTCCATCGAGGCGACCTGCTTCTTCAGATCGCGCTTGCCGAGCAGGTACCCGTCCAGAACGCTGTGCGCCGAGGTCCCGATCGGTCCGAGCACCAGGCCGATGCCGACGCCCAGACGGGGTGACTTGCCCCATTCGCCCTCGGCGAGCCCCGCGGTGGTGGGCGGTGAGTCGACCCCCTTGATGATGGGGAGGCCCCCGGTCTCGTGCAGCCAGTCCTTGGCCTCGGGCGAGGTGATGAACTGCAGGAACTTCAGCGTCGCGTCGAACTTCTCCCCCTTGACGGTGGAGGGGATCAGGTAGGCGGTGCCGCCGAGGCCCGACCCGAAGCGCGGCTCGGCCTCCGTGGAGAGCGGGGTGGTCTCCTTGGTGATCTTCCAGAAGGGCATGGAGCCCCACTCGAACTTGGCGTTGGCCCGCAGCGACTCGTCGACGTAGTCCGTGCCCCAGGCCATGGCGGCCTCGCCCTTGGCGAAGTCCTGGAAGCCGATCATGGAGCCGGAGAGGTTGGTCACCCCGGACCAGTCGGACCGGCCGCACTCGACGTACTCCTTGAGGAGTTTGAACGCCTCGGCCACCTCGGGGAGCTTGCTGCTGAGCTCACCGGTCTTCATCGCCCGGGTGACCGCCTTCAGCGGCAGGGAGTCGGCCTTTCCGGGCTGGCCCTCCGCGGTGAAGACGTTCCACTTGTCGTAGTACTTGTCCGCGAGCTGCGTCCAGATCGCGTTCAGCGGCCAGGTCGGGGCGATCTCGGAGTTGTCCATGGTGATCGGCGTGTAGCCGGCCGCCTTGAGCTTGGTGCAGGCGCTGCGGAACTCCTCCCAGGTCTTGATAGGCGCGCTCACCCCTGCCTTGGCGAACGCCTCCTTGTTGTAGAAGACCCCGAGCGCGATGGCGTTGAACGGGATGGCCTCGATCTTGCCGTTCTTGTTCTTGGCGGCGGCCGTGTCGAAGCTGTAGTACTCGTCGCGGAACAGGTCCATCCACTGCTGGTTGCCGGGCACGTACGGATTCGGCTTGCGCAGGTGGTCGTCGAGCGCGTGGGCGGTGTGCGGCTCGTGCGGGGCCTGGGCGAAGACCAGCTCCGGCGCGGTGCCCGCGGCGAGCTGGGTGGAGATCGTCTGGAAGAGGTTCTGCAGCGGGATCACCGTGGTCTTGACCTGGATGTTCTTCTCCCGCTCCTCGAACTTGCGGACCAGCGCCTCCCACGCCGGGCCGAAGCTGGAGCCGCTGTCGTTCCACTGGTTCGGCCCCGCCAGCGTGATGACGACCTTGCCCTCCGGCGCCTTCTTCTCCTCCCCGACGCCCAGTACGGAGCAGGCGGACAGGAGCAGGGCGGCCGTGGTCATGGTCACCGCGGCGCGCAGGCGCTGCGGCCGTCGGGGGGTTGGGTTTCTCAAGGGGATGATCCTCTCGTGCGTGCAGAGGCGTACGGCTGGGTCGGAGGGTCAGCGGTTGACGGCGAGGCCGCCCTGGATCCCGGCGAGGAACGCGCGGGACACGAAGGTGAAGAGCAGCAGCAGGGGGATGCTGCTGATCGTGTATCCGGCGAAGAGCGGCCCCCAGACGGTGACGTTCTGCCCGGCGAAGAACGCCAGGCCCGCCGGGATGGTCCGGTATTCGTCGGTGGAGACGGTGAGGAACGGCCAGAAGTAGTCGTTCCACACATTGAGCACGGTGAGCAGGCTGACGACCCCGATCGCGGGCCGGGCCAGCGGCAAGGTGATCGACAGGAACATCCGGATGCCGCCGGCGCCGTCCACCCCGGCCGCCTCGTACAGCTCGCCGGGGATCCTTGCGATGTAGGTCCGCATGAGGACCACGCCGAGGATGGCGCCGGAGACCACATGCGGGACGATCAGCACGAGCCGGCTGTCCAGGATGCCGAGGTCCCGCATGAGGACGAAGAGCGGGATGAGGCTGGTGAGCGGGGGCACCATCAGCAGCGCCGCGATCAGGGCGAACAGCAGGTTCCGCCCGGCGAAGCGGTACCGCGCGAACACGTGGGCGGCCACCGCGCTGAACGCCACGGACCCGACGATGGCGAGTCCCGCGACGATCACCGAGGAGTACAGGTACGGGCTCACCTGCCGCCACGCGGCGGCGTAGTTGTCCCAGTGGAACGGCCAGGTCGGCACCCAGTAGGACTCGTTGAACTGGTCGTTGGTCTTGACCGAGGTGACGACCATGAACACGTACGGGCCGAGGCCGACCGCCACGAAGAGCGAGAGCAGCGTGCCCGCGATCACGTTGGTCCGGCGTGCCCGTCCCATCCGGCTACTCGACGCCATCGCGGGCACCTCGCTTCGTCATGACCAAGGCGATCCCGCTGATCGCGAGGGTGAGGAGGAACAGGGTGGTGGAGAGGGTCGCGGCGTAGCCCCACTCGTTCGCGTTGAACGCGGCGGAGATCATCTTCAGCACCGGGACCTGGGTGGCGTCGTCCGGGCCGCCGCCGGTGACCAGCGCCGCCTGCAGGCCGTACTGGAGGGTGCCGATGATGGACAGCACCAGCAGCAGCTTGAACTGCTGCGTCATGAGGGGCAGGTCGATGTGCCAGAACCTCCGCAGCCGGCCGGCCCCGTCCAGCTCGGCGGCCTCGAACACCTCCTTGGGGATGTCCTCAAGCGCGGAGGAGAACACCAGGAACGGCAGGCTGGCCACCCACGGGAACTGCACGAACAGCAGCGCCACCAGCGCGGTGTCCGGGTCGCCGACCCAGTTGTGCGCCAGGAAGCCGAGCCCGACCTCCCGCAGGAAGGTGTTGAGCATGCCGTCCCGGGGGTTGTAGATGAACGACCAGAGCAGCACGTTCACCACGGCGGGGAACGCCAGCGGCACCAGGAGCAGCGTGCGGAAAACGAACCGCAGCCGCTGAGTGGAGAGCATGACCAGGAGCTCGGCGGCGATGAGCGGGAAGACCCACATCATCGTGACCGACCACACGAAGATGAAGCCGAGGTTGCGGAACGAGCCCCACCACAGGTCGTCGGTGAGCATCCGGCCGTAGTTCTCCAGCCAGACGAACGGCGACTCCCCACCGGGATGCCAGTCGAAGAAGGAGCGGACGATCCCGTTGATCGCCGGATAGTAGGAGAACACCGCCAGCAGGACGAATGTCGGCAGCAGGGTGAGATAGAGGAGCGGCCATCGCCGCCTGCGCAGCTTCACAGCGGCACCGGACCGAACGCCAGGGCGGCCGTATCCGCCTCGTCCACCAGGTCGCAGGCCGGGTCCAGCCCGTGGCCGTAACTCAGCCAGAGGCCGCCGTCCGGCACGGGCCCGCCCAGGAGCAGCCGGACTTCGGAGTCACGTGCCTCCGCCTTGTACAGCACCGGCACGACCCGCCCGGTCTCGTCGTGCACCGAGAACCCGTGCACCGGGCCGTCCGACCGGAGCCGCCCCGTCACCCCGGCGAAGCGCAGGTTGATCTCGGCGTCGATCGCGCCGCCGTCGATCGTCCAGCGCCGGACGCTCAGCTCCGCGAGCCGGAGCGTGCCGGAGTCGCCGACGGCCAGCCGGGCGAGCCGCCGCCCGAGCCTGGCCAGACCGGCCGTGTCGAGGTGGCAGCAGTCGTCCAGACCCAGGTCGACCGCGGTCGCCGCCCCGATCACCCCGGCCTCGTCGAAGCGGGCCTGCGCGGCGCGGACCGCGGTCAGCCGTACCGGGTCCGCGAGCTCCTCGGGGGCGACGATCCGCCCGGCCTGAACATGGAAGAAGGGAAGGCCGGGGTCGTCCAGGTCGCGGCGGAGCGCGCTGACGATCCCGCGCAGCCGGTCCAGGAAGCCGTCGGCCGAAGGCTCGGTCTCCCCCTGGTACCAGAGGACCCCGGCCACCCGGCCGCCTGCGGCGGCGACGGTGTTCAGCAGGGAGCCGTAGAGGGAGGAACCGCCCAGGTGTGCCGAGTCCGGCGACCACTGGGCCATCGTGGTGCCGCCGTGCGCCGCCGGGAGCAGGCCGACCGGGATCCCGGTACGGCTCGCGTACTCCCGCCCGAACGGGATGCCGAGCCCCGCGCCGCGATCCGCGCTGAGCGCGGTGAACTGCTCGCGATGCGTCTGCGGGATGTCCGCCCAGTGCACCGGGTCCGGCGAGACGGGCAGCTCGTGCAGCGGGTCGGTCGCGGGCCGCCAGCGCCGGGACATGTCGAACATCACCACGTCGGGGGTGGCGGGCTCGGCGGCGGCAAGCATGCCCCAGCCCTGCATGTTGGACTGCCCGGCGAGCAGCCACAGATCGCCGACGCGGAGCGAGGAGGCGAGGGGGACGTCGGCGTCCCCGCTGTGCGCGGTCAGCGCGTAGGGTCCGCCGGCGGGCAGGGCCACCGTCGCCTGCCATAGGCCGGGATGGGCGACGGCGGCCACCGGGGCGCCGTCGCGGCGGAGTTCGAGGGGGGCGACCCGGGCCTCGCCCCGCAGAGTCACGGTGGCAGTCCCGTCGTCGCCGCGTTGAAACACCTGGTGGTCAACGACTCCGGCGACCGTCGTCAGCTGATCGAGGTCGAGCATGCGGACCAGTGTGGCGAGGCGGTTTGCCGGAAAGGAGGGACAGCTGTCGCTAGGTCGGCAGCGGGGATATGACCGCTGTCACGTGGCCGCGGGGGCCGGAGATCCTGGTTAGACACGCATGGATCGTTCCAGAATAGAAGGTCCGCGACATAGCGCCCGTTTTAGGGTGTTAGGCGATGTCTGACAAATGATCACGGTGGGTGCGGTTAGATGATCACTCGTGGTACGACGAGGTGAGCTGACCGACAAGGCCTGGCAGCGAA
>NZ_BLRH01000041.1 GCF_025996515.1 Rhizohabitans arisaemae | reverse complement strand
GTTTACTAAAAACACAGGTCCGTGCGAAGTCGTAAGACGATGTATACGGACTGACGCCTGCCCGGTGCCGGAACGTTAAGAGGACCGGTTAGCGGCGTGAGCCGCGAAGCTGAGAATCTAAGCGCCGGTAAACGGCGGTGGTAACTATAACCATCCTAAGGTAGCGAAATTCCTTGTCGGGTAAGTTCCGACCTGC
>NZ_BLRH01000040.1 GCF_025996515.1 Rhizohabitans arisaemae | reverse complement strand
TTGAGAAGTTTCCTGATCTCCCTGATCAGCGCGTCGAGCGAACCGTCGTCCCCGCCGGCCACCCGCAACCCCGAAACAGGCAGGCCACCCGTGACGCCGCCAAGCTGACCGGTAAGACCACCGAGCTGACCGGTGAGGTCACCCGTGGGCAGGTTGTCCGCTGTGATCCCGTCCAGCAGGCCGTTGAGAAGTTTCCTGATCTCCCTGATCAGCGCGTCGAGCGAACCGT
>NZ_BLRH01000039.1 GCF_025996515.1 Rhizohabitans arisaemae | reverse complement strand
GCCTCTCGCCCTACATGCTTACCCCGGGACAACCACCGCCCGGGATGGGCTACCCTCCTGCGTCACCCCATCGCTTACCTACTACCGGATCAGGTCAGGCACACCCCACACGACACCACACCCGAAGGTCTGCTGTCGCAGGCGTGAAACCCTTAGTATCACCGGCCTCGATATTGGCGCGCGCCCGCGGGTACGGGAATATCAACCCGTTATCCATCGACTACGCCTGTCGGCCTCGCCTT
>NZ_BLRH01000038.1 GCF_025996515.1 Rhizohabitans arisaemae | reverse complement strand
CATGGTCTGGGACTCCGGCGTCGGCACTTTTGAGCAGCCTCGCGCCAAGCCGGTCGGCGGTGACTTCAACGGTGACGGCCTGACCGACATCGGTGCCTTCTACGACTACCCCGGTGCCCGTACCGGCCTGTTCACCTGGACCGCCAGGGCAGGTGGCGGCTTCAACGCCCCGACCATGGTCTGGGACTCCGGACCCGGCACCTGGGAGCAG
>NZ_BLRH01000037.1 GCF_025996515.1 Rhizohabitans arisaemae | reverse complement strand
GCGGCGTTCCTGGTGAGCGGGCGCAGCCGGGTGGCGCGGCGGCGGGCGGGCCGGTCCAGGCCCCCGACGTCCACAGCGGCCCGGGTGCTGTCGGCGACCGCCTGGGCGATCGAGGCGGCGGACAGGGCCGCGATGGTGATCAAGGTGTCGTCGTCGCGGGCTGCGGCCACCGTGGTGAGCACCAGCGAGCTGTCCGCGCTGAACACGGCTTCGGCCAGGCTGATCGCCTGGTCGCCGCCGTACCGCTCGATCTCCTGATCGTAGGGTTCGACGTGCATGCCGCTGGCCAGCCTGCCGGTGACGAGGTCGGCGCATCGCTGTGCGAGGTTGGGCAGGACCGTCGCGGTGAGCGCGGCGGGGTCGCCGTGGAAGCGTGCGCGAAGGTGCGGGCCGTGCCGCTCGTTGCGGTAGCGGAGCCAGAACCACTGGTTGACGAGCCCGGCCGCGTCCTGGGCGACGTCGCCGAGGACGGCCAGGACCTGGTCCTGGCAGGATGGCGGGCAGGGGATCGCCACCGACAGCCACTCGCTGCCCGGCAGGTACAGGCCGTGCCCGAGCCGGCGCGGCCGGACCGGCGCGGCCGGCGTCGTGGGGGCGGGGGCGGTTCGGCGTCGCAGCGGGATGACGAGTTCGAGGACGTGCCTGCCATCCGGGCCGTCCAGAAC
>NZ_BLRH01000036.1 GCF_025996515.1 Rhizohabitans arisaemae | reverse complement strand
CCGACGGCTCGTGGCTGGCAAGTGGTTCCCATGATGGGACAGTACGGTTGTGGAATGCCGACGGTACCCAACGTGCGGTTCTGGAAGGCCACACTGGACCGGCGAATGAGGAGATGATTTCTACGAATGACGGTCAGTATTTAGTCTTGGATAGGCAAGCTGACGCAGTGAATTCGGTGGCGATTGCTGC
>NZ_BLRH01000035.1 GCF_025996515.1 Rhizohabitans arisaemae | reverse complement strand
ACTTTCCACACCCGCCCATGCGGGCCGGTGTCGTATCCGGTATTAGACCCGGTTTCCCAGGCTTATCCCAGAGCTGAAGGCAGGTTACTCACGTATTACTCACCCGTTCGCCGCTCGAGTACCCCGAAGGGCCTTTCCGCTCGACTTGCATGTGTTAAGCACGCCGCCAGCGTTCGTCCTGAGCCAGGATCAAACTCTCCAAACAATGTCTGGAAACAATCCCGGCAAACCACCCCAAGGAAATTCGGGGTGTTCACCAAAGGAATCCCACCCGGCCGTGTCGGCGTCCGCAAGGACACCCGGCCAGGACAGGGGTTCAATACATCACAAATGCACTGGCTTTTAGCACACTGTTGAGTTCTCAAGGAACGCACGCACACCGCTCGGTCTCCACCGGAGTCTCGACCGCCCGGAGCGTCTTCCGTTCTGTTGTGACTTCAAGTTTACCATTTTCCCACCTGCCAGTCAAACCGGCTTCCGGTGGGCGAACGATCAACTTTACGCCTCTGCCCCTCTCGGGGCAACCCCTCTAATTTACCGTTCCACCTGCCTCGTGTCGAATCGACCGTCACCATCCGGCGGCGACCGCATCCAACGACGTGGCTGCAGAGGTAGTTCAGAGAGGATTACAGGCTGCTGAGCTTCCAGGACCCTTTCGGATCTTTGGCCCTCTGAAGGGCCCGACTGGGCGTCTTCGCTGCCTGCGAGACGCAACTCTAGCACCGATCACGGATGCCTCGGACCCGCTTTGCCGCGAAAGCCGTGGAGAACTCGCCGATCGGCCGCGCAGCCGTACCGAGAACGCATGTGGCCTGCCCGGAGAACCCGGGCAGGCCACATGGGCGAACGACTCAGGCGGACGGCAAGGCGGCGAGCTGAGCCTCCAGGCGCTGGATGTCGGCCTCGGCCTGGGCGGCCCGGGCCCGCGCCTTGACGACCACGCCCTCGGGCGCCTTCGCCATGAACTCCTCGTTGCCGAGTTTGGCCGCGACCTGGGCGGCTTCCTTCCTGGCCGCCCCCAGGTCCTTCTCCATCCGCTTCCGTTCCGCGGCGACGTCGATCGTTCCCGCAGTGTCGATCTCGATCGTCACCTCCTGCACCACCAGCGTGGCGGTCGGCGTGAACGACTCGGACGCCGGGTTGAGTCTCAGCAGTGAGCGCACCGCCGCCTCATGCTCGGCCGGCACCCCGGTCAGCCGGGCGTCCACCCGCTGTCCCGGCTTGAGGCCCTGGTCCGAGCGGAACCGGCGGACCTCGGTGATGAGCGATTGGACACCGGCGATCTCGGCCTCTGCGGCGGCGTCGGCGTACTCGGTCCGTGCCTCCGGCCACGTGGCGACCATGATCGACTCACCTCCGGTGAGCGCCCGCCACAGCTCCTCGGTGAGGAACGGGGTGAGCGGGTGCAGCATCCGGAGCAGCGCGTCGAGCACGTGGCCGAGCACGATCCTGGTGTTGTCCCGGCCACCGGCGATCTGGATCTTGGCGAGCTCGACGTACCAGTCGCAGACCTCGTCCCAGGCGAAGTGGTAAAGCGCGTCCGAGATCTTGGCGAACTCGAACTCCTCGTACGCGGCGTCCAGCGAGGTGGTCACCGTCTGGAGGCGGGACAGAATCCACCGGTCCGCGGCGGTGAGCTCGGCGGGCGCCGGCAGCGGCTCCGCCACGGTCGCGCCGTTCATCAACGCGAATCTCGTGGCGTTCCAGATCTTGTTGCAGAAGTTCCGCGATCCGGCCGCCCAGTCGTCGCTGATCGCCACGTCGGAGCCGGGGTTGGCACCGCGGAGCAGGGTGAACCGGGTGGCGTCGGCACCGAACCGCTCGATCCAGTCGATCGGGTCCACCACGTTGCCGAACGACTTCGACATCTTCTTGCCGTACTGATCGCGGACCATGCCGTGCAGCACGACGGTCCGGAACGGCGGCTGCCCGTCCATGGCGTACAGACCGAACATCATCATCCGGGCGACCCAGAAGAAGAGGATGTCGTATCCCGTGACGAGCACGGTGGTCGGATAGAAGCGCATCAGGTCGGGCGTCGACTCCGGCCAGCCCAGGGTCGAGAACGGCCAGAGCCCCGAGGAGAACCAGGTGTCCAGCACGTCCGGATCCTGGGTGTAGCCCTCGGGCACCGCCTCGTCCGGGCCCACGCAGACGACCTCGCCCGCGGGGCCGTACCAGACCGGGATGCGGTGTCCCCACCACAGCTGCCGGGAGATGCACCAGTCGTGCATGTCGTCGACCCAGTCGAAGTAGCGCTTGGCCAGCTCGGGCGGGTGGATCCTGGTCCGGCCGTCCCGGACCGCGTCGCCCGCCTCCTTGGCCAGCGGACCGACCGAGACGAACCACTGCAGCGACAGCCGGGGCTCCACCACGGTCTTGCACCGGGAGCAGTGCCCGACGGCGTGCACGTACGGCCGTTTCTCGGCGACGATCCTGCCCTCGGCGCGCAGCGCCGCGACCACGGTCGGCCGGGCCTCGAAGCGGTCGAGCCCCTCGAACGGGCCGGGCACGGTGATGGCGCCGCGCTCGTCCATGATGGTCATCGACGGCAGGGAGTGCCGCCGCCCGATCTCGAAGTCGTTGGGGTCGTGCGCCGGGGTGACCTTGACCGCTCCGGTGCCGAACGCCGGGTCGACGTGCTCGTCCGCCACGATCGGAATGCGCCGGCCGGTCAGCGGCAGCTCGACGGAGGTCCCGATGAGGTGCCGATAGCGCTCGTCCTCGGGGTGCACGGCCACGGCCGTGTCGCCCAGCATCGTCTCCACCCGGGTCGTGGCGACCACGATCCCGTCGGCGGAATCGCCGTACCGGATCGAGACGAGCTCGCCCTCGTCGTCGCTGTGCTCGACCTCGATGTCGGAGAGCGCGGTCAGGCATCGGGGGCACCAGTTGATGATGCGTTCGGCGCGATAGATCAGGCCGTCGTCGTAGAGGCGCTTGAAGATGGTCTGCACCGCGCGGGACAGACCGGGATCCATGGTGAAGCGCTCACGCGACCAGTCCACGCCGTCGCCGAGCTTCTTCATCTGGCTGAGGATCCGGCCGCCGGACTCTTCCTTCCACTGCCATACCCGCTCGACGAACGCCTCCCGCCCGAGGTCGTGCCGGGAGAGGCCGGACTTGGCGAGCTCTCGTTCGACGACGTTCTGGGTCGCGATCCCCGCGTGGTCCATGCCCGGCAGCCAGAGCGTCTCGAACCCGAGCATCCGGGCCCGCCGGCTCAACACGTCCTGAATCGTGTGGTCGAGCGCGTGCCCGACATGCAGGACACCGGTGACGTTCGGCGGCGGCAGCACAATGCTGTACGACTCCCGGCCGCTTCCGGGGTCGGCGGTGAATCGCCCTTCGGATACCCAACGCTCGTAGCTGCGGGCCTCCACGTCGGCGGGCGCGTACTGCGTCGGCAGGAAAGGAGTTGTCACAGCGCACAAGTGTATTGCCGACGGCGATAGGACCTACAAGTCAGTATCAAGCCGCTTGCTAGCGCGACACGATGGGATCATAAGGGAACCTGATCGCTACGAAGGACACAAATGTCTGGTTACTCGGCCCCACCGCCCTATGGCGGCCAACCCCCGTACGGCGGGCCGCCGCCACCTCCCTACGGTGGCGGCCCCCCTCACGGTGGGCAGCCTCCGTACGGTGGGCAGCCGCCGTACGGCCCACCCGGTTACGGTCCGCGGCAGCCCTGGGGTCCCCCGCCGCCGCCCCCGAAGAAGAGCCGGGCGGGACTCTGGCTCACCCTCATCCTCGTTCCCGTCCTGCTGCTCGGGGCCGGGTGTGTCGCGCTCATCGTCGCCGTGGCCGACGGCGCGCCGCCGTACCCGGACTCGCCGCCCGCGGCCGCGCAGTCGCCGACTTCGGAGCCCACCGGGGCCGCAAGCCCGAGCGCGAGCCCGCCCCAGGCCTCCGGCGGCAGGTTCGTACCCGTTTACGCCGACGTGACGGAGTCGGCCAACCAGCCGATCGCGGACGCACTCCGGGAGGGCCAGGTCCTGGAGTCCCTCACCACCTCGGTGAGCGCCTCGCTGCGGCTCCCCTACGACATCACCGTCGCCGCCGCCGAGTGCGGTCAGGTCAACGCCTTCTACAACCCGCAGAAGAAGACGATCATCCTCTGCTACGAGTTCGTCGCCGACGCGCTCACCCGCTACCGGTCCCTCGCCCAGACCGACGAGGACAACACCAAGTTCGCGGTGGCCAGTATCGAGAACGCGTTCTTCCACGAGCTGGGACACGCGGTGATCGACATCTACGACCTGCCCAGCACCGGGCGCGAGGAAGACGCCGCCGACCAGCTCGCCGTCTACATCATCCTTTCCCAGAAGATGGACGGCGACTCGATCCTGCGGATCGCGCAGACCTACGCCGTGGCCGCGCAGAACTCGGAGATGAGTCAGCTCCCGTTCTTCGACGAGCACTCCCTGGACGCCCAGCGGGCCTACAACTACCTCTGCTGGCTGTACGGGTCCGCTCCCGAGCGGTACACCAACCTCGTCGGCAACGGCGTGCTTCCCGAAGCCCGCGCCCAGCGTTGCCCCGGGGAATACGAGAAGCTGGTCACCGCGTGGAGCACGCTGCTCAAGCCGCACCTGCAGCAGACCTGACCCATGGCGCGGTACGGGCGAAGCCCCCGTACGACCCGGTTCCATAGGTGAAGGCGGCTCCCGGCCCAGACCCGGGCGCCGCCTTCACGTCTTCCCAGAACGTGTTTCACCCCTGCCCCGCCTGGAATCCCGGCCCGCCTCGCCGGGGAATCGGAATCGAGCTCCTCGGTCGGTCTGTGCCGGTCTCGACAATCCGGTCCGGTTGCCCGGACAGGCCCGAAAACCACGACGGAGAGTGACGATCTATACCACCACGACATTCGGGTCGTGACGGGCCCTGACCACAGGACCTTCCGAAATCCACTACCTGGAGTCACGCCGCCCTCATAAGTCGCCTGCCCACCGGCCGCAAAGACCCGACTCGGGCTTCGAGTCCACGCCTCTGTGGGCACCGACGGGGTGCCCACAGTCTGAGCCGACCGGCGAAAACCCCTGCCGCCCGGCAGGTGAGGTCGCGCTGTCCGTGCCCTGGCGGCGCATCGTGAGGATCACCGACCGCCCGCCGGACGCCTGCGGGGGCCGTTGGCCGGGCAGGTGACGGTGTACGGCGTGCGCGGCGCCTTCGGCTGCGCTCGGACCCGTTACACCGCTGGGTGGGGTGAACGGTCCACCGGGCAGGGGTAGCCGGACGGTCAGCCGCCGAGACGGCCGGTCCTATCGAGCCAGTGCACGGTTCGCCGGTAAGGGGCAGCTGGAGCCCTGCCCAAGTGGGATCGGCACACCGAGTGTGCCCAGGTAGTCGGCCACCTGCCGCGCCGGGCTCCGGGCGTGTCGGGCTAGGCGCTCTTCTCCCTGGGAGTGCGCTTGGAGGCGATCTGGTCGCGGGGGATCAACGTCGGGTAGACGTGCTCCAGGACCGCCTCGCGCGTGATGACCACCCGCGCCACGTCCTCCCGGCTCGGGACCTCGTACATCACCGAGAGGAGGACCTCCTCCAGGATCGCGCGGAGGCCACGCGCTCCGGTACCGCGGAGGATCGCCTGGTCCGCGATGGCCTCCAAGGCGTTCTCGGTGAACTCCAGCTCCACGCCGTCCAGCTCGAACAGCCGCCGGTACTGCTTCACCAGGGCGTTCCGCGGTTCGGTGAGGATCTGGATGAGCGCCTCGCGGTCGAGGTTGTGCACGCTGGTGATGACCGGCAGCCGGCCGACGAACTCGGGGATCATGCCGAACTTGAGCAGGTCCTCGGGCATCACGTCGGCGAAGCAGTCGGTGGCGTTGAGCTCGTCCTTGGAGTGGATGACCGCGTTGAAGCCGACGCCCTTGCGGCCGATCCGGGACTCGATGATGCGCTCCAGGCCGGCGAAGGCACCGCCGCAGATGAACAGCACGTTCGTGGTGTCGATCTGGATGAACTCCTGGTGCGGGTGCTTGCGGCCGCCCTGCGGCGGCACGGAGGCGGTCGTGCCCTCAAGGATCTTCAGCAGCGCCTGCTGCACACCCTCGCCGGAGACGTCACGGGTGATCGACGGGTTCTCGCTCTTGCGGGCGATCTTGTCGACCTCGTCGATGTAGATGATGCCGGTCTCGGCCTTCTTGACGTCGTAGTCGGCGGCCTGGATGAGCTTGAGCAGGATGTTCTCGACGTCCTCCCCCACGTAGCCGGCCTCGGTGAGCGCGGTCGCGTCGGCGATGGCGAACGGGACGTTGAGCATCTTGGCGAGGGTCTGCGCCAGCAGGGTCTTACCCGAGCCGGTGGGCCCGAGGAGGAGGATGTTGGACTTGGCGAGTTCGACGCCGTCGTCGCGGTTACGCTCCCCCGCGGTACCGGACTGGACCCGCTTGTAGTGGTTGTAGACGGCGACGGCGAGGGCGCGCTTGGCCTTGTCCTGGCCGATGACGTACGCGTCGAGGAACTCGCAGATCTCTCGGGGCTTGGGAAGGTTGTCCCATTTCAGCTCCGGGGAGTCGCTGAGCTCCTCCTCGATGATCTCGTTGCACAGGTCGATGCACTCATCGCAGATGTACACCCCGGGACCGGCGATGAGCTTCTTCACTTGCTTCTGGCTCTTCCCGCAGAACGAGCACTTCAGCAGGTCTCCCCCGTCGCCGATGCGTGCCACCCGGATACTCCTTTGCGTGGGACCGCGCACTACTTGCCTTGGCGGGCCGGTTCTGGTGAACCACGGCGGATGAGTAGTCCGCTCAGGTTTCGACGTTACCGCCTTCCCAGCCCTCAGTGAGCCCCCTGTCGGCGAGTCGCACCGGAACATGCCCAAACCGGCACCGCCGACGGGACCCGCGCGAGACCCGACCCAGGCCCCGCGCAGGCCGTCGAACACCTACGAAGAGGCTACCGGCAGGCGCTTCTTGCGTGTGGTGATGATGTCGTCGATCAGCCCGTACGCCTTGGCTTCCTCGGCGGTGAGAATCTTGTCCCGCTCGATGTCGCGACGGACTTCGGCGGCCGGGCGGCCGGTGTGGTTGGCGACGATCGACTCCAGCAGGTCGCGCATGCGCAGGATCTCACGCGCCTGGATCTCGATGTCGCTGCCCTGGCCACCGCCCTCGGTCGACGGCTGGTGGATCAGCATCCGCGCGTTCGGAAGGGCGAAGCGCTTACCCGGTGTCCCGCCCGCGAGCAGCACGGCCGCGGCCGAGGCGGCCTGGCCGAGGCAGATGGTGGAGATCTCCGGCCGGACGTACTGCATCGTGTCGTAGATCGCCGTCATGGCGGTGAAGGAACCGCCGGGCGAGTTGATGTAGATGCTGATGTCCCGGTCGGGGTCGAGCGACTCCAGCGTCAGCAGCTGTGCCATGACATCGTTGGCGGAGGCGTCGTCGATCTGCACCCCGAGGAAGATGATGTGGTCCTCGAAGAGCTTGTTGTACGGGTTCATCTCCTTCACGCCGTACGTCGTACGTTCGACGAAGGACGGAAGGACGTAGCGGCCGTTGATGTCTCCCGGCCGGATCAGGTCACTCAACTTCTTCCTCCGTTAAGAGACGGGGCCGTTGGAGGGCACCTGCCGGGCGTTGCGAACCACCTGGTCGATGAAGCCGTAGTCCTTGGCCTCCTCCGCGGTGAACCAGCGGTCCCGGTCGGAGTCCTTCTCGATCTGGTCCACCTGCTGACCGGTGTGGTGGGCGATCCGCTCGGCGAGGGTCTTCTTGACGTAGAGCATCTGCTCGGCCTGGATGGCGATGTCGGCGGCGGTGCCGCCGATGCCACCCGACGGCTGATGCATCATGATGCGCGCGTGCGGGAGCGCGTAACGCTTGCCCGGTGCACCGGCGCAGAGCAGGAACTGCCCCATGGACGCGGCGAGCCCCATCGCCACCGTGCACACATCGTTCGGTACGTATTCCATCATGTCGTAGATCGCCATGCCCGCGGTGACCGACCCGCCTGGCGAATTGATGTAGAGCCAAATGTCCCGATCGGGGTCGTCCGCCGCGAGAAGCAGCAGCTCAGCGGAGATCCGGTTGGCGACTTCGTCATCGACCTGGGTGCCGAGAAACACGATGCGTTCGCGGAGCAGTCGTTGATAAAGCTGGTCCTCGAGCCGGAGAGATCCGTTTTCACGGCCACGCGACTCGGGCCCGAAGCTCGCGGGCTGAAACAAGGTCGGCGGGCTGGCCACAGCTTCACCTTCCGATAGGTCGAAACGGTTGGTCTTGTGTTGCGACCCTAACGCGCCCCGAAGACAGCTAGCGCCCGGATCCGAAGGTTTTCGCTGAAGGCGCAGGCTGCGCCGGGCCCCGGCCGACACGGCGACGCCCTCACCGCAACACCGGTGAGGGCGTACCGCGACGACCTGTGGCGCCCGGTGGCTCAGCCCTGGGCGGGCTCGGTCTCCTCGTCGGACTCGGCGGCCTCGTCCGAGTCGCCGGAGAGCTCGGCGTAGATGGCCTTGAGGTCCACCTCGCGACCGGACTCGTCCGTGACCTTGGCGGCGTCCCCGACGATGCTGCCGGCCTTGGTCCGCACGACCTCCATCATCGCCAGCGTGAGCTGGTTGCTGTCGGCGAGGTGCTGCGCCAACCGGTTGGGCTCCACGCCCATCTGGGCGGCGCGCTGGACCACGAACTCGGTGAGCTCGGCCTCGTTGACGCCGATCTCCTCCTGGGCGATGAGCTTGTCGATGACGAAGCCGGTCTTCAGGGCCTTGCGGGAGCTCTCCTCCAGCTCGGAGAAGACGTCCTCCTCCGTCGTCTGCTGCAGCCGGAAGTACGCCTCACGGCTCAGGCCGCTGCCCGCGATCTGGTGGTCGAGGTTGTGCTTCCGGGTGTCGATCTCCGTCTGGAGCGCGCTCTCCGGCAGCGGGATGTCGATCTGGTCGACCAGCCCCTGGACCGCCTTGTCCCGCGCCTGGGAGACCTGAGTGATCAGCTTGTTGCGGCGCAGGGTGCCCCGGACGCTCTCGCGGAGCTCGTCCAGGGTGTCGAACTCGCTGGCCATCTGGGCGAACTCGTCGTCGAGCTCGGGAAGGACCTTCTCCTTGACGCTGTGGACGAGGATGGTGACCTCGGCCTCCTCGCCGGCGTTCTCGCCGCCGACCAGGGTGGTGTCGATGGCCTTGGTCTCACCCGCCGCCATGCCGAGGAGCGCGTCGTCCAGGCCCTGGAGCACCGAACCGGCGCCGACCATGTAGGAGACGCCGCTCGCCTGCTGCTCCTCGATGTTCCGCCCGTCGATGGAGGCGGAGAGGTCCATGGAGACGTAGTCGCCGTTCTCGGCGTTGCGCTCGACCCCGGTGAGCGTGGCGAAGCGGTCCCGCAGGCCGTTCAGCTGCTCGTCGATCTCCTCGTCGGAGACGTCGGCGTCGTCGACGACGACCTCGATGCCCTCGTGCGCGGGGAGGTCGAACTTGGGACGCACGTCCACCTCGGCGGTGAACTCGATCTCGACGCCGTCCTCAAGCTTGGTGACCTCGAGGTTCTCCGGCTGGCCCACCGGAAAGATCTCCGACTCCTCCACGGCCTGGCCGTAGAGCTTGGGCACGGCCTCGTTGATGGCCTCCTCAAGCACCACCCCGCGACCGAACCGCTGCTCGATAAGGCGGGCCGGAACCTTGCCCGGCCGGAAGCCGGGGACGCGCACCTGCTGCGCGATCTTCTTGTATGCCGCCTGCATGCTCGGCTCGAGCTCCTCGAACGGCACCTCGACGGTGAGCTTGACCCGGGTCGGGCTGAGCTCCTCGACAGCGGTCTTCACGGGGTGGTCTCCTTGATCAAGCTGGGGTGGATCGCGGGCGCTTCACACCGTACGGCTACCGTGACGGTCACCGCGCCGCGCCCACGTAAGCGGCGCGGGGCATGCTCGGCTGTGGCGGGAGTCCCGCGCCGCTCGCCAGTGTAGGGCAGAGCCGCACCTCAGCGTGTCAGCGAGCCGATTCAGATTTCCCGAGCGATCTTGTCGATGAGGTCGGCGGTCTCGTCGGGGGTCGTGCTGCTCGCGCAAAGTCGCTCCATGGCCAGGCTGTATCGATCGACGTCCTCGCGTTTGTCCAGATAGAGGGCACCGGCAAGCTGCTCCGTGTACGCCAGGTCGGGCAGGTCCTGCTCGGGGAAGCGCAGAATGCTGAAGGCGCCGCCGTCCGCCGCGTGGCCACCGGCTCCGAACGGCATGACCTGGATCGTGACGTTGCTGTACTTCATCACGTGGATGAGGTGCGCCAGCTGGTCCCGCATCACCTCGCGCCCGCCGATGGGGCGGCGCAGCGCGCCCTCGTCGAGGACCGCCCACAGGATCAGCGGGTGCCCCTGCCGGGTGAGCACGTGCTGGCGGGCCATGCGCAGGCTGACCCTGCGGTCGATCTCGTCGGCGGCGAGTTCGGGGGATCCCGCGCGGATCACCGCCCGGGTGTAGTCCTCGGTCTGCAGCAGGCCGGGCACGAACTGCACCTCGTAGGTCCTGATCCGGGAGGCCGCCTCCTCCAGGCCGACGTAGGCCTGGAACCAGCCGGGCAGCACGTCGGTGAACCGGTGCCACCAGCCCGGCTGGTTGGCCTGGCGGACCAGCGAGAACATGGCCGTACGGGCCTCGTCGTCCACGACGCCGTAGAGGGTGAGCAGGTCGGCCACGTCCCGCTCCTTGAAGCCGACCCGGCCGAGCTCCATCCGGCTGATCTTCGACTCCGAGCCGCGGATGCTGTATCCGGCCTCGTCACGGGTGATGCCCCGCTGCTCCCGCAGCCGCCTCAGCTGCGAGCCGAGCAAAATGCGCAGGGCGGTCGGACCGGTGCCGTGCGAATTCGGCGTCACTTCCCACCCCTCACAGATTGATCCGCCTACGTAGTGTCGCCACCCTGCGCCACTTATGACAAGTCCCCAAGCGCATCTGCGCGTGCACACAGCAACTGCACGTGCATTTGGGCCTTGCAGGAGGTTCAATTGTGACTCATGATGGCGTGGTGCATCTGCGGCTATTGCCGACGTCTGGGCAAGTGCCGACTGATTCAACGCGCAAAAAACAGGGTGGGCACAACCATGGGGAGGATCAGGCTGAATGCTCGATGAGCCGGTATCCACCACCACGACCGGTGAACGCCGCTTTCTACGGGGCCAGCTGGAGAGCGTGTTCCGGCCGCGTGTGACCACCCCGCCGTCCCATACGTACACCCTCAGCACGGGCGCGGGTTCGGTCAGGGTCGCGCGTGACGCCACACGGTCCGCACTTCAGAGTTGGGGCCTGGCCCCGCTGGTCGACGACGCGGCGCTGGTCGTCTCGGAACTCGTCACCAACGCGATCCGCCATGCGGCGCTCATCAGCGGGCGCCCCATAACGCTGACGCTGATGCGGCAGCCGGCGCATGTGATGTGCGCGGTGGCCGACCCCAGCGACGCGGTCCCGATACCCAAGGAACCCGACTTCATCTCCGAGAGCGGTCGCGGACTCTACATCGTGGAGACGTACAGCTATCGATGGGGCTGGGATCCCCTCGATGACGGCGGCAAGGCCGTATGGGCACTTTTCCGTACAATTTGCTGACTACATTTGACAGACGGATGTAAGTAGGGGACGTATCGTCCATACGTGGCGTCTTTCACTCTGGGCGTTGAAGAGGAGTTCCATGTCGTCGACCTGACGACACGGAAGGTCGTGCCCCGCGCCGACGCGCTCCTCGATCGCCTCCCCGGTTTCGTGACCGAACTCCAGCGTTCGACCGTCGAGAGCAACAGCCTGCCCTGCGTCGACCTGCATGACCTGGGGCAGAACCTCTCCGAGCTCCGCCGCACCCTTGTGGAGACCGCACAACCCATGGGACTGGGCCTCGCCGCGGCCGGATCCCTCCCCCTTGTCGACTCCCACGGCGGCGAATCCACCGACGGCCCCCGATACCGACGCATCTTCGACGACTACCAGCTCCTCGCGCGTGAACAGTTCATCTGCGGAACCCAGGTCCACGTCGAGCTCAGGGACCGCGACCTCGCCGTCGTCGTCGCCCAGCGCATCGGCGGGTGGCTGCCCACCCTGGTCGCGCTGAGCGCCAGCTCGCCGTACTGGCTCGGGGTCGACAGCGGCTACGCCAGCTTCCGCACCATGCTCTGGCAACGCTGGCCGACCGCCGGCCCGTTCAACGGCGTGAACTCCTGGGACGAATACGACAGGCTCGTCACCGACCTCATCAGATCAAAGGTGATCTCCGATCGGGGCATGGTCTACTTCGACGTACGGCCCTCCTGCCATGTGCCCACGGTCGAGCTGCGGGTCTGCGACTCCTGTCCCCTCATCTCCGACATCCTGCTCATCGCCGGGCTCTTCCGGGCCCTGGTGATCCAGGAGTGCCGCGCCGTCGCCGCAGGCGAACCGCCACGTCCCCCGCGTCCCGAACTCCGTCGCGTCGCGATCTGGCGGGCGGCGCGATGGGGTCTGGAAGGGGAGCTGTCCGGACCGTCGGACGTCACGCCGATTCCGGCCGGCGACATGGTCTTCCGTCTCCTCGACGAACTCCGGCCGGTGCTGGAGGAGTTCGGGGACTGGAAAACCGTGTCCGAACTCGCCGCGGCCGCCGTCGCCCGTGGCAGCTCCGCCGCCCGGCAGCGGGCGGCCTTCGCCGAACGCGGTGACCTCGCCGACGCGGTCGACCTCGTCCTCGCCGAGACCCGCATGGACCTCCAGGCCTCGGTGAATCTCTAAACGTTCCCGCCCCCGCCAGCGCCGACGGGGGCACCGGCCCTGCCGGAGACCCCAGAAGGGGTCACCTCCCGAAAGAAGCCAAGAAGCTCCCCTGGCAACCAGCGCCCAAAAGCCACGCCGACAGGAGTCACCCACAAGAAAAAGAGGGACAACGCCCCAACCACAATCCCAGACCACGCGGGGCACAGCCCGAAGCGGAAATCCCAGCAGACCCTCTCCGCGAGCCCAGAAGCCGCTCATACGGGGGCACCGACCCCCACACAGTGGAGGCTCCAGAAGGCCACCCTCCCGGAACAAACCGAGAAACTCCCCCTGCCAAGCAGCACCTGAAGAGCCTGCGAGCAGGGGAAGCCTAGGAGTCGCTCGTGCGGGGGCGCCAGCCCCCGCACAGTGGAGGTTCCAGGAGGTCATCCTCCTGGGATAAATCGAGCGACTCCCCCTGGCGAAGCAGCGCCCGAAGGGCCTGCAAGCGGAGAGAGCTCAGGAGCCGCTCATACGAGGGCGCCAGCCCCCGCATAGCGGAGACCCCAGAAGGCCACCCTCCCGGAACAAACCGAGAAACTCCCCCTGCCAAGCAGCACCCAAAGAGCCTGCGAGCAGGGGAAGCCCGGGAGCCGCTCGTGCGGGGGCGCCAGCCCCCGCACAGTGGAGGTTCCAGGAGGTCATCCTCCTGGGATAAATCGAGCGACTCCCCCTGGCGAAGCAGCGCCCAAAGGGCCTGCGAGCAGGGGAAGCCCGGGAGCCGCTCGTGCGGGGGCGCCAGCCCCCGCACAGTGGAGGTTCCAGGAGGTCATCCTCCTGGGATAAATCGAGCGACTCCCCCTGGCGAAGCAGCGCCCAAAGGGCCTGCAAGCAGGGGGAGCCTAGGAGTCGCTCGTCGGGGTGACAGGATTTGAACCTGCGGCCTTCTGCTCCCAAAGCAGACGCGCTGCCAAGCTGCGCCACACCCCGGTGCGGTTAAGCGCACACGCACCCCTGAAAAGCCGGTACGATTGCGCCTAGTCGACCTGAGGAAGTCTAGAGCAGATCTCCACGGGTTCGCGCGGGTGTAGCTCAATGGTAGAGCTCCAGCCTTCCAAGCTGGCCATGCCGGTTCGATCCCGGTCACCCGTTCCAAGTGGCGAAGGCCCAGGTCAGTGGGGGTTCCCCGGCCTGGGCCTCACGTGTTTCCAGCTCCGTGCGACAGATAAATCTTCCCCCACATTGCCCTGCCCGGCGATCTCCGGTTCCCGCCGGGCCGGTTCGACTCGTCCAGGCCCGGTCGGTGTGGCCACCGGTCCGGACGTCGTCACGGCTTGCGGGCTCCGAACCGTGTCGGGCGTGATCCTGGCGGAGGCGGCGTGGGGTGGGCAGCGAGGGGTGACTCAGGCCGGCATCTAGGACATCGGGCGAATAGTAGGGATTTCACCTGACGCGCCCGCAGCCGTACCGCGTGCAGAGAATCTCCGATCACTCAATCTTCCGCACGTTCCGGGGCATTTAATTCCGAATCCGGATTCAATTAAGAGTGAGCGGAATCCCCGCAACGCCCCAGTACAGCGGGGATGTCCCCCAGGAAACCCACAGCGGGCCCACAACCACGCAGGTCCGGACTCCCTCACCCACAACTAAAAAACATCGGATGTCAGGTTATTTACGACATTCATTGATATTGGGTCAGTGACTGGCGAGAATGTCTGCGTCGCCCCTCGGAGTCTCAGGGGCCGGCGATCGAACTCATGATCCCACTCTGTCCACCGGATGTGCTGACATGGAGTTTCGGGTACTGGGACCGGTGCAGGCATGGGCCATGGGGCACATGGTCGACGTCGGTGAACGAAAACAGCGACTCGTCCTCGCGGCTTTGCTGCTGGAGGCGAACCGGCTCGTCCCCGTGGCGTGGCTGGAGAGCCTCCTGTGGCCCGGCGAACCCCCGCCGAGTGCCCGGCGAACGATCCAGGCGCACGTCAGCCGACTGCGCCAGGTGCTCACCAAGGCCGGTGCCGAGCGGCACGGCGTCTCCCTGGTGCGCCGCGGCGACGGGTACGTCCTCACCTGCGACGCCGACAGAATCGACGCGCACCGGTTCCGCACCCTGCTCACCGAGGCCCGATGCATCGAGGACGACGCCGACAAGGCCCATCTGCTCCGCGGCGCGCTCGACCTGTGGCGCGGCCCGCCGATGGCCGACACCGCGACCGAGGAGATCCGTGAGCGCCTCTGCTGCGGCCTGGAGGAGGCCAGGCTCACCGCGGTCGAGGAGCGGATCAACGCCGAGCTGCGCCTCGGGCGGCACCTGGACGTGATCGACGAGCTCTCCGACCTCGCCGTCCGCCACCCGCATCGGCACCGGCTCACCGCCCAGCTCATGCTCACGCTCCACCGCGCCGGCCGTACCGCCGACGCGCTGCGCGCGTACGAGCACGCCAGGAGACGCTTCGGCGACGACCTCGGCCTCGACCCGCCCGCCGAACTGCGTCAGCTCCACGTCGGGATCCTGCGCGCCGATCCGAGCCTGGACTTCGTGCCCCTGGCCGGCGGGCGGGTCCCCCTCGTCCCGGTCACCCCGGCCCAGCTGCCCGCCGACGTCCCCGACTTCATCGGCCGCGACCGTCCCCTCGACGAGCTGCGGACGTTTCTCCGCGGCCCCGGACGGGAGCGCTCCACAGGCCCGTCCCTGTGCGTGATCACGGGCTCGGCGGGAACGGGCAAGACCGCGCTCGCGGTCCACTGGGGGCACCAGGTGGCCGAGACCTTCCCCGGCGGCCAGCTCTTCCTCAACCTGTCCGGTCACGCCGCCGCGCCGCCGCTGACCCCGCTCGAGGCGCTGCGCGCCCTGCTCCGCGGCCTCGGGGTCCCCCAGGCGCACACTTTGGGCGACGTGGAGCAGACGTCCGCGCTGTACCGTTCCCTGCTCGCCCGGCGGCGGATCCTCATCGTCCTCGACGACGCGGTCAGCGCCGACCAGGTCCGTCCGCTGATCCCGGGGAATCCGGCGTGCCCGGTCGTCGTCACCAGCAGGAACAACCTCGCCGGGCTGGTCGCGCACGAGAGCGCGCGGCGGATCGAGGTCGGCGGCTTCACCGACGGGGAGGCCCGTGCCCTGCTGGCCTCGGTGCTCGGCCCGGCCCGCGTCGCCGCCGAGCCGGAGGCGACGGCGGAGACGGTACGGCTCTGCGGCCATCTCCCGCTGGCCTTGCGGATCGCCGCGGCCCAGCTCGCCGCCGCCGGGCCGCACACCGAGCTCGGCGAGTACCTGGACGAGTTGAGCGGCGCGAACCGGCTGGAGGCCCTGCGGGTCCGCGGCGACGAACGGTCGAGCGTGAAGATCGCCTACGACCGCTCCTACATGACCTTGACCACACCCGCCCGGCGCTGTCTGCGCATGATGGGGCTGGCCCTCGGCGGCGAGGTCTCGGCCGACGCCACCGCGGTCCTGTGCGGGACCACCTCGGTGCACGCCCGGGACCTGCTCGGGCAGCTGAGCAGCGCCAACCTGGTGGAGCGGCGCAGCGGCAGCCGGTTCCGGCTGCACGAGCTCGTCCGCTGCTACGCCGAGCACCTCAGCCGGCGGGAGGACTCCCAAAGCGAGCGCCGGGCCGCGGTCCACCGGCTGGTCCGCTGGTACCTGCTCACCGCCGACTACGCGGTCCGGCTGCTGCACGCCGGGGAGCCGCACACCGCGCACGCGGTGCTGCCCGACCGGGCCGCGGCGCTGACCTGGCTGAAGACCGAGCAGACCAACCTGGTCGCCGCGATCGGCCGGGCGTCCGCGCACCCGAACCTGCCACCCCGGTTGGTCCACGAGCTGACCCGCACCCTGAAGGGGTTCTTCGTCGAGCACGGACGACCCGCCGAGGTGTCGGAGGGGCTGTGGTGAGGCCGCCGGTCGGCACAGGTCACGCCTGCCGCCCGGCTCTTGGCCGCGGGCGCGGCGGCCGGGGAGCGGCACCCCCCGCCCCGCGCCCGGGAGCCGTCCGGAGAACGCCGCCGCAGGCCGTACCGGACGTCCTTTCCTCCGCACGGTCACACCCCAGCCTCCACCGGTCCCGGCGCCGCGGGCGCGGACCGGCGGCGATCACCCCCGTCGTCACGCAAAGGAGTCGCGATGCAGGAACCCCACGAGCCGGCCGACCGCGCCATCGTGGTCAAAGACGTCCGTAAACGATACGGCGACACCCACGCGGTGGACGGCGTCTCCCTCGAAGTGGAGACGGGGGAGTTCTTCGGCATCCTCGGACCCAACGGGGCGGGGAAGACGACGACACTGGAGATGATCGAAGGGCTGCGTGAGCCGGACTCCGGGGAGATCCGGGTGCTGGGCCTGTCCCCCTGGCCGCGCAATCCGCGGCTGCTGCCGCGGTTCGGCGTGCAGATGCAGGTCTCCTCGTTCTTCGAACGCCTCACCGCGCGGGAGCAGCTCCGCGCCTTCGCCTCGCTGTACGGGGTCCCCCAGACCGTGGCCGACGAGTTGCTGGAGCGGTTCGGCCTGACGGAGAAGGCGGGCAACCGGGTGGAACAGCTCTCCGGCGGGCAGGCCCAGCGGCTCTCCATCGCGTGCGCGCTGGTCCACGACCCGGACATCGTCTTCCTGGACGAGCCCACGGCGGGCCTGGACCCGCAGGCCCGGCGCAATCTGTGGGACGTCCTGCGCGACATCAACGGCCAGGGCAAGACGGTGGTGCTGACGACGCACTTCCTGGACGAAGCGGAGATCCTCTGCGACCGGGTGGCCATCATGGACCGGGGGCGGATCCTGGAGTCCGGGCCGCCCGCGGAGCTGGTCCGCGGCCTCGGCTCGGCCACCCGCATCGCCGTGCGGGCCGGCACGCTGCCGGTGGAGGAGGCCGCCGGGCTCTTCCCCGACGCCGAGGTCGGCGAGGACGAGGTGTCGCTGACCATCGCCACCAAGGATCCCTCCGGGGTGCTGTCGGTGCTGGCCGGCAAGAACGCCCTCACCGGGCTCTCGGTGCGCGGCGCCACCCTGGAAGACGTCTTTCTCGAACTCACCGGACGGGAGTACCGGGCATGAGGGGCTTTCCCACCCTTTCTCGGATCATGTTCCTTGGCTTCGTCCGGGATCGTGCCGCGATGTTCTTCACGATCCTGTTTCCGCTGATCTTCCTGATCATCATGGGCGGGCTCTTCCAGTCCGGCGGCGCACCCCAGTCGAGGCTGATCACGATCGGGGCGGTCCCCATGATCGACCTGCTCCCCGCGCAGGGCCGCGCGGAGGTCGACAAGGTCCTGCAGATCTCCCGGCTGGACGACGCCGAGCAGGCCCTGACCCAGGTGCGCAACGGCGACGCCGCGGCGGCGGTCCAGCAGCGGGGCGACCAGGTCGTCATGCACTTCTCCGCCGCCGACACCACCTCGTCCGGGATCGTGCGCAGCGTCATGGAGGGGATCATCCAGGCGGCCAACCTGGCGACCACCGGGCAGCCTCCCAGATTCTCCCTGACCCTGAACCAGGTGGAGAACAAGGCGCTGCCGCAGATCCAGTACCTCACCCCGGGCATCCTCGGCTGGGCCATCGCCACCGGAGCCACCTTCACCGCCGCCTCCACGCTGGTCCTGTGGCGGGAGAAGCGGATCCTGCGCCGCCTCACCCTCACCCCGGTGCGCTTCCCCGCGGTGACCGGAGCCCGGGTCCTGGTGAGCCTGGGGATCGCGCTCGCCCAGACCGTGATCTTCCTCGCCGTCGCGGTGGGGTTCTTCGGGCTGAAACTGGCGAGCCACTGGTGGACCTCGATCCCGCTGATCCTCGCCGGGACCCTCGCCTTCCTCGCGATCGGGCTGCTCGCCGGGGCGAAGGCCAAATCGGTCGAGACGGCCAACGCCGTCTCCAACCTGATCGTCATTCCGATGGCGTTTCTCTCCGGCTCGTTCTTCCCGCTCTCCATGGCCCCGCAGTGGCTCCAGAACGTCGCCGAGGTCTTCCCGCTCCGGCACCTCAACACCGGGATGCTGGACTCCCTGGCCCGCGGGCTGGACCCCGCCGCGATCCTCCCCGAGCTCGGCATCCTGCTGGGGTTCGCCGCCGTGATCACCACTCTGGCGGTCTGGCTGTTCCGGTGGAACGACATCTGAGCCGGCCGCGACGTCCGATTCGATCACGTGTCCGGCCGCGGGGCGACGCGGTTCGCGCCAAGGCCGGGACGCCGCGCCGCCGGGTAGGGCCGCCTGAGGCCGTACCGGATCCCCGACGGCGCCCCGCTCCTCGCCCCGGACCCGAATGACGCAGCCTGTGTGTGGTGGTAGGGGCTGCGTTCCGGCGACGAGGGCGCGGCGTCCCGGCCCGGCCCATGCACCGTGTCGTGGATCCGGTACGGCGGGGGCGGCCCCGTCGGGTCCACGGCCGCACCCGGTTCGCGTGATCATTGTGGAATGCGCGCCCCGGCGGGTGCGGACAGCGCAACGATCACCGGGTACGAAGGCGGCACCGGGCCGACCCCGGCGACCTTCGGGGAATCCGAGGCAGGTACGGCACCCGCATGATCGTTGTGGAATGCGCACCCCAGCGGGTGCGGACAGCGCAACGATCACCGGGTACGAAGGCGGCACCGGGCCGACCCCGGCGACCTTCGGGGAATCCGAGGCAGGTACGGCACCCGCATGATCGTTGTGGAATGCGCACCCCGGCGGGTGCGGACAGCGCAACGATCACGCGAACGGTGCCGGAGCTGTGGCCGTCGCACGTACCTGACTTCGAGACAGGCCTTCAGGCCGTACCGAATCCTCGGCGGGAGCCCGGGTCGGCTCGGCCGCGGTCCGGCTACGGCACGGTGTCCGCGCCGGCGGCGAGGTCCTCTTTGATCATCTGCTCGGCGCCCGAGGCGACCCGGTCCGCCAGCAGCGCCCGGTTGGCGTCGAGGCCGGCGCCCCGGTAGGTGCGGGGGTGCTCGAAGTGCAGGCAGGAGAGGGCACGGGCGCCGCGCCAGCCCCGCAGCAGGCGCGCCCGGCCGGAGAGCTTGACCAGAAGGTCGTCGTCCTCGCACCCCCACCCGACGTACCGGGGACAGTATCCGCCCACCTCGTCGAAGAGCGACCGGTCGACCAGCACCCCGCCCCAGTGGTAGGGCGAGCGCCAGTACATCTCCGGCGAGTCCTCCTCGTAGCCGGCCTCCGGCGGCGGCTGGACCATGAGCAGCGAACCGTGCCAGGCGAACCGCTCACCGGTGAGCCTGGCCAGGCCGCCGGCGCCGTCGTCGGTCACGAAGCAGATCCGGCCGCGTCCGGGTGAGGGCCAGGTCACCCGCTCGTACCCGCCCGGGTCGACCAGGCGGTACATCCAGGGCTGGACGAACACCGCGTCCTCGCGGACCTCCAAGGCCCGGCGAAGGTAGTTCGATCCGAGCGGGACGACGTCCCCGTCGCTGAGGTAGAGCACGGGCGCCCGGGCCGAGCGCACCGCGAGGTTGCGGAGCCGCCCGGGGGCCTGGTCCCCCGGCTCCGTCCGGACCACGCGGAGTCTGCCGGTACGGATCAAGTCGGCCAGCGCGCCGACCGGCGTCTCGGGCGCGGCGCCCACGACCACCTCGCACGCGACGTCCTGAGCCAGCCAGGCCAGGCTCACCGCCCTCAGGGTCTGCACCGCGCGGTGGCTGCCGAACAGGGGCAACACCACGCTCACCTGCGGGGACACCGACACTGCTCCCGTCATGCGCGACCTGCTTTCCCGATGTCGCCGATGCGTTTGCCCAGACCGTAACAACCAGTCAGAACCCGAGCTAGTGCGTGAACACCGATAAAGCCGACCACAACATCACCACAACAAAACCACGGACGCCGGAGCTTACGCTTCCGGAGAAGATCCAGCCCCTGAGCACCGGCTCCCGGCACCCGCCGTACGGAACGGTGCAAACCCGCGTACCGTCCCAGGGAGTCCGCATGGCGAGAGCGTTCGGAGTCGTGCCCGCCGCAGGGCTCGGTTCCCGCCTGTGGCCGTACCGGGCACCCAAGGAGCTCATCCAGATCGGCTACCAGCCCGACGGCGACGGACGGCTCGCCCCCCGGGCGGCGATCGACCACATCCTGCACGCCCTCCGCGGCGGCGGCGTGGAGAACGTCCTCGTCATCGTCTCCCCGGCCAAATGGGAGGTCCTGCGCTACCTCGGCGGCGGCGACCAACTGGGGCTGGCCCTCGGCTACCTCTGCCAGGAGGAGCCCCGCGGGATGCCGCACGCCCTCGACCTGGCCCGGCCCTTCGTCGCCGGAAGCACCGTCTGCATGGGGATGCCCGACACCATCGTCACCCCTTCCGACTGCTTCGCCCGGCTGCTCGACTTCCACGAGGCCCGCGACGCCGACCTCAGCCTCGGGCTCTTCCCCACCGCCCAGCCGGAATCCCTCGCCCCCGTCGTCATCGACCCCGCCACCCACAGAGCGCTCGCCGTCGTCGACAAGCCCGCGGTGGCCCCCGTCGCCAACACCTGGGGCATCGCCGTCTGGTCCCCGGCCTTCACCGAACTCCTGCACGACTTCCTGGCTCGGCTCCCCCGAGGCACGGGCCGGCCGGAGTCGCTCCTCAGCGACGTCTTCAACGAGGCGATCGGCGTCGGGATCCGCGTCTTCGGCCTCCCCTTCGACGACGGGGAGTTCCTCGACATCGGCACCCCGGCGAACCTGATGCGCGCCAGGACCCTCCTCGAACCGGCGGAGCCGCGACCGTGAGCCGGCTGCTGCTGGTCCCCTACGGCGAGCCCGGGCACACCGAGCCGATGAGCGCGCTCGGGCTCCGGCTCCGCGCGCACGGCCACCGGGTCGCCGTCTTCGCCGAACCCGAAGCCGCCTCGCGGATCGCCCCGGAACTGCGGGTCCTCACCCCGGCACGCTGGCGCTCCCGCGAACCGATCCCGCCCGGGACACTCGCGACGGGCGACGGCGCCGCACTCTTCCGGCACCGGTTCTTCGGCTCCGTCACCCACATGACCCACGACGTCCTGGAAGCCGCCGAGCGCGTCGACGCCGAGGTCGTCGTCGGCGACGTGTTCGCCCCCGGGGCCGGTCTCGCCGCCGAACTGGCCGGTCTGCCGTGGGCTTCCCTGGCGTGCACCCCGGTACCCGCCCTCGACTCCCACCTCGCCTTCATCCCGCCCCACACGGCCCGGCACTTCGACGCGGCGCCCGCCCGGGACGAGCTCGGGCTGCCGCCCGACGGAACCAACCTGCTCGGGCGGATCTCGCCGTACCTGCATCTGATCCCCACCACCCCGGGCTTCGCCGGAGCCCACACGCTTCCCGGCCACGTCCGCCTGACCGGACCGCTCACCCCCGGACCGGCGGCGCCCCCCGCCCCGGACGCCGGGGGCCGGCCGACGATCGCCGTCACCACGAGCACCGCGTCCCGCGCCTCCCTCGGCGGCCGGGCCGGCGCGCAGGACCGGTACCTGCGCGCCGTCGTCGCCGCGGTGGGGCGGCTCGACGTGGACGCGGTGCTGACCCTGCCCGCGGCGACGGACCCCGCCGTCCTCGGGCCTCTCCCGGCGAACCTGCGGCCGTCCGGGCCCGTCCCGCACGAGGAGCTGTTCGGACGGTGCGCGGCGGTGGTCAGCCACGCCGGGTGGGGGACCGTCGGCCGGGCCTTGATCCGCGGACTCCCCCTGGTCCTGGTGCCGATCACCGGCGATCAGGGGTACATCGCCCGCCGCTGCGCCGAACTGGGCCTCGGCATCGCGCTCGACCCGTCGACGATCCACCCGCAGCGGCTGGGCGAGGCGATCGAGGCGGTCTGCGGGGACCCGGACTACCGAAAGGCGGCGCGGGAGTTCGCCGCCGAGCTGGCAACCACCGCGCCGCTGGACGCCGCGGCCTCTTTCATCGCATCGCTGCCTGCCGGGAAAGGTTGAACCGTCATGACAGCCGAGATCATCCAATCGGGCCGGCCCGCGCCACGGGTGCTTATCGTGGACGCGCCCGGCGAGCACACCATGTTCACCCGGATGAACCTGCCGCCGTTCGGTCCCGGTGTAGTCGCCGGGAGCATGCGCGCGGCCGGGATCGAGGTGGATCACCACGACCTCAACTCCGACTTCTCCCGGATGTGGCACGGAAAGGAGTTCACCAAGACCGACCTCCGCCCGTTCTACGACGAACGCGCGGTGATCTCCTACGTGCGGGGCGGCGCGAACGAGTTCTTCGACGCCTTCGCGGCCCGGCTGCTGGCGGGCAAGGACATCGACGGGGCCGACGTCGTCGGGGTGTCGGCGGGCGGCGACTTCTCCTGGATGGAGATGCACTCGGCCGCCGTGATCGCCTCGCACGTCAAGCGGCACTACGGCAAGCCGATCATCATGGGCGGGAACAACCTCGACTACCTCATGCAGTTCAAGGACGCCTTCCACAGCTGGTGGTCGGCGTGCGTCGAGGAGTTCGACTACCTGATCACCGGGCCGGGCGAGGACACCGCCGTCGACGCCGTGTTCGCCCTGGCCGGCGGCCGTCCGGCCGTACCGATGGCGACGACGTGGCCCGGGGTGGCCCGGGTACGCGGGGACCGGGTGCTGCGGGCGCCCGACGCGATCCACCGGATCATCCCCCCCGACCTGGACGGGCTGCGCCTGGAGGACTACGCGAACTTCGTCCGGCACCGCCCGGAGGCGAGCCCGCGCAAGCGGGAGACCGACGAGATGTGGAACCTGATGCAGCTCTATCGGTTCCCCGCCTATCTGAGCTGGGTCGCCAACGACGCGAACGCGGCGAACGCCGGGAACGGGTTCGAGGGGCGGCTCGTCCTGCCGTACGTCTTCAACTACAACTGCCCGTACTCCTGCGCGTTCTGCACCGAGAGCCTGGAGCGCACCAAGCTGGTGCACGCCAAGGTCGACGAGGTCATCGAGCACATGGCGGGCATGTCCGCCAAGTACGGCACGCCGTACTTCTATCTGTTCAACAACTACTTCAACCTGATCAACGGCTTCGTCGAGGAGTTCGCCAGCCGGGTCGTGCTGCACGGGGTGAAGTTCCACTGGTCGGACTGCGCCCGCTTCAACGGGCTCACCTACGAGCGGCTGGCGCTGCTGCACGACTCGGGCTGCCGCAAACTCACCTTCGGCCTGGAGACCGCGAGCACCAAGATGCTCCGGGTCATCGACAAGCGGGTCAAGCTGGCCGAGGCCGAGCAGGTGCTGAGGTGGTGCAAGGAGATCGGCATCTGGGCCGACCTGGAGATCATCACCGGGCTGCCGCACGAGGACGAGGAGTGCTTCGACGAGACGGCGGGCTTCCTGGAGCGAAACGCCGACACCATCAACTACTTCAACGTGAACCGCTACTTCGTCGCCCCCAAGTCGCTGATGGGCGCCAAACCCGAGGCGTACGGCATGCGGCTGCGCAAGTTCCCCGACGCCTACCAGCGCCTGCTGGACGCGAACTACCGCTGGCTGGCGAACGACCTCGACCACTCGTACCGGCCGCAGAACTTCCGCGTCTACGAGTTCGACGAGATCGACGGGCGGACCGCCGAGGAGCTCGCCGAGGCCGTCTCCCCGAAGATCGCCCGGCTCAACGCGATCCAGAGCAACGACTTCATGGACGCCTGGCAGGTGCTCAACATGCGCCGGGACCAGCCTGTGTCCGCCCCGGCCCGGTTCACGGGCGAGAGCTTGGCACCCATTTAGCCGACACGAACCGAAGGGCAGAACGTGACCGACCAAGACCTCACCCACATCCCCGCCGAGCGAACCGAGATCAAAGTGGTTCTCGAACGGGCGATCGCCGACCCGGCCTTCGGCGAGCTGCTGCTGAACGACCCGGACACCGCGCTGGCCGAGTACGAGCTGACCGACGTCCAGACGCTGCTCCTGCGCAGCCTGGACGAGGACGACCTGGCGAAGCTGACGCCGCAGAACCTCGACGAGTACTTCGAGGTGGGCTCCGCCGTGTACACGCCCGACGACGCGCACCTCGTCAACCAGGGCTATGAGATGTACGACAAGGACGAGCTTGAGGGGTAGGTCATGAAGGCACTCAGCATCCACCTCACCGACATCTGCAACAGCAAGTGCACGTTCTGCATCGTCGACTCCCCCTTCATGAAGGAGGACACCATCGTCCGCAGGCGCGTCTCGCGCTTCCTGCGGGAACACGCGGGGCAGGGGTACGAGGCGGTCAACCTGCACGGGGGCGAGGCGACGATCCGCCGGGACTTCCTGGAGATCCTCGACGAGATCCGGGAACTCGGCTACCCGACGGTCTTCCTGCAGACCAACGGCCGCAAGTTCGCCCAGATGAAGTACGCCAAGACCGTCGTGGAGAAGGGCGTCAGCCTGTTCATCGTCTCCATGCACGGGGCGACCGCGCTGGTGCAGGACCGGATCAGCCTCTCGCTGGGCAGCTTCGACCAGGCGGTCAAGGGCATCCGGCACATGAAGGAGCTGGGCGCCCGGGTGCGCACCAACTCGGTGGTGTGCAAGGACAACTACACCCAGCTGCCCGACATCATCGACCTCTGCCTGGACCTCGGCGCCGACCACGTGAACATCTCGGCGCTGCACACCTCGGGCACGGCGCTGCGCAACTTCTGGGACGTCACCCCGCGCTACGACGAGATCCAGCCGTACGTCTTCGAGGCGATCGACCGGGCGGTCAGGCGCGGCAGCGTGATCACCATGGAGGGCTTCCCGTACTGCGCGATCCCCGGCTACGAGCAGTACATGCTCGACTGGGACGAGAACAAGTTCAAGATGCTCTACCGGACCTTCGTGCTCGACGACTACGAGTCGTACATGGACGACTTCACCCGGGTCAAGGACCAGCGCTGCCACGGCTGCGTCCACAACGACCGCTGCGGCGGCGTCTACAAGGAGTACGCGGAGTTCATCGGGTGGGACGAGTTCCAGCCGGTCACCCCCGCAGAGGCCACCTGAGACACGGAAAGGGCGAAGAGTGCGGCTGATCACCCAGGCGGACGAGAACCTGTTCCAGACGATTGTCGTGGCGGCGAAACTGGGCCGGGCGGACCCCCTCGTCGAGCGGCTGAACGACCAGTACGCCGAGGATTGGGAGAACCCCCAGGCGGCCTTCCCCTACGCGCTGGCCGTGGTCGCCATGCTCCAGGCGGACGTCTCCGGCTTCGAGAAGCACGCCAGTTTCAACGAGGCGCTGGAGACGCTCAACGACATCCTGTACACCGACCCGGCGCACTGGCTCGCCCAGTACCTCCGGGCCCGGCTCCGGACGATGATCCCCAGCTCCCTGATCTACAAGACCTACCTGGACATGGAGCGGGACAAGGCGGGTGAGGGCTCGCAGGAGCTGATCGAGGTACAGGCCGCCGCGGCGTGGCAGCCGTACTTCGTCAGCGCCTACGCCCTCGCCGCGCACACCCCGGGCGAGGACGGCCGGGACCCCGCCCACGTCGGGAAGACCATCCGGGAGGCCGCGGAGGCGGGACCGCGGAGCCGGGTCCCCTACCCCGCGCTCGGGGCGATCCTCTGCGAACCGCTCGTCGCGCTGTACATGGACGTCACGCTGCCGGAGCGGGAGCTGATCGCCACCATGATGCGGGAGCTCTACCCGGACCAGCCGGCGGTCCGCGACGCGCTCGGCCGGTTCCCGATCCCGTGAGCGGTTCCCGGGTGGTGCTGTTCATCGTCACGAGCTTCTGGGCGCACGGCGAACTCGCCATCGCGACCGAGTTCGCCCGGCGGATGCGCGGCACCGGCTTCACCCCGCTCTTCCTGATCCCGCCGACCCACCGGGGAGCGGTCGCCGAGGCCGGGTTCGCCCACCACGTCGTCATCCCCGGGGCCGGAAAGATCAACAGGATCCAGCTCGCGGACATCCAGCACGTCCACCGGCCGGCCCTGGTGGTGCTCGCCGACTTCCTCAACTACGACTTCTGCGACCGGCACTACGGCCTCACCCGGGACGACCTGGACGTGTTCGAATGCCCGATCGGCACGTTCGACAACTTCTCCTGGGGTCGCGAGGGCGCCTGGCTGGACACCTACGGCTTCAAGGCGCGCTACGAAGGGGAGATCACCCTCAAAGGTCTCTCGTTCCGGCTGAGACCCTGCCCGCTCAACCACCCGACGGCGCCCGCGGAGCCCGGCGTCTTCCCCTACCCGCTGCTCGCCGAACCCCCCGCGACGGCACGACCCCCCGCACGCGAGATCCGCGCCGCGCTCGGCCTGGACGACGGCAAACCCGTCGTCCTCGTCGCCGGGGCGACCTGGCAGCGCAGCCACGCCGCCTACCCCCGGGTCACCGCCTTCGTCCAGGCGTGCACCGAGATGCTGGAACGGCTGCTCACCCCGCTCCTGGAGCACGCCCACGTGGTCTCGGTGGGACCCTCCCCCGTCTTCCGGGACGGGGCCCCACCCGGCTACCACCCGCTGGGGCCGCTCGCCCCGGCCCGCTTCGCCGAACTCGCCGGCACCGTCGACCTGCACGTCTCCAACAACGTCGTCTCGGTGAGCCTGCACCGGCTGGCGCTCGGCGGCGTCCCCTCGGCCGTGGTGCGCAACTCCCTCACCGCCGACGACGGCACCTTGTCGGAGTCCGCGCGGGAGGTGTTCGCCCGGATCGGGGAGCCCTATCCGTTCCACATGTTCCCGGTGGGCTGGTACCACTTCCTGCGCTCCCTGCTCGCGGGCAACCCCTTCGCCGCCCTGATCACCCCGATCGAGGTCTTCCGGGAGGAGGCCGGGCTGGAGACGCTCGTCGGCCTGCTCGCGCCGGGGCCCGGGCGCGACCGGGTGGAGGCGGCCCGGCAGGACTACCTGCGGACCCTGAACGGGCTCCCCGACGTGGAGACGATCCTGCGCCGGATCGCCGTACCCCGCGGGTGAGGGCCGGTACGGGCTGCGCCGGGCCCGCCGCAGGCCGTACCCCACGCCGTCCTGTCCGGGCGGAGTCCGGGCACCCGGGCGCCCGGTACGGCGGACGGCTCCCGGCCCGGCCGTCCCCTGCACGGGGTGATCGTTGCGCTCTCCGCACCCCCCAGGGTGCGGACACCACAACGATCACACGGGCGACACGCCGGGCAGGCCGTACCGCAACCGCAGACCCCCGGTGTGGCCGCGGCACCGCCGGAAGACCGCGCCGACCCATGTTCAAGGAGTCCCGATGAAGCTGCTCTTCCTCGGCCTCGGCCACCTGTCCAAAGGCGATGTGAGCATCGCCGCGGACTTCGCCAGGCAGTTACCCAGAAACCGGTTCCAGGTCGGGTTCGTCGCCACCCCGGACGCGGTCCCGCAACTGAGGGACCTGGGGCTGGCGACCCTGCCCCTGGACGCCGGGACCCCCGAGGCCAACCTGGCGACGTTCGACACGATCATGCGGAACTTCCGGCCGGACTGCCTGGTCGCCGCGGACCCGTTCACCCTCAACTACTCGGCCTCCTGGTCGGGGCTGAGCGTCGGCCTGCTGCGGGAACGCTACGGCGACCTGCCGCTGGCCGGGTTCGACCAGTACGACTGGCGGGCGGCCGACTACTGCATCGACTTCTACGGCGGCTACCGCAAGCGTTTCCCCCGCCTCCTTGAGGAGTGCGACCTGCTGATCCGGAACTGCCCGCTCAACCGGCCCGCGGCGAGCGAGGCGAACGTCGCGGTCACCCCGATGATCGGCGGCGGCCTGCGCGGCGCGGCCCCGGTCCGCCCGGCCCCCGGCGGCGACCGCACCGGGCGGCCCACGGTCTTCCTGGTCAACTCCGCGTGGGAGTACGTCAACGTCGTCAACTCCCCGGAGATGGACCAGCTCATCCACGCGATGCCGCGGATCGTGCACAGCCACCTGGCCGCCCTGGGCCGCCCGCTCCAGGTGGTGCACGTCGGACCGCGCGCCTGGGACTTCCCGATCGACGAGCGGATCGAGTACCGGCACCTGATCAAGCTTCCCCCGGCGTCGTTCCACGAGCGGCTGACCGGCGCCGACCTCTTCATCACCGCCAACGCCGCGTCGGTCACCCTCACCCAGGCCGCCCTCGCCGGGGTGCCCACCCTGCTGCTGCAGAACGACAAGGTGTACCACCGGCACGCCGTGGGGGCGCCCGCCTGGCTGGACGCCGCGGTGCCCACGCTGACCACGATGACCCCGTTCCGGGTGTTCCCCTGGGGGTGGTACGACCTGCTCACCCCGGTGCTCTCGAACAACCCCTACACCGGTTGCTTCCGCACCGCGGGGGTGCTGCAACGCCGCAAAGTCCTCGACGAGATGACCACGCTGCTGGACGACATGTCGGCCCGGACCGAGCTGTACGAACGCCAGCTCGACTACCGGGAACGGCTTGGCCGCCTCGCCTCCCCGGCCGATTCCTTCCTCGCCGTGGCGAGGGCGCTGTGAGCGGGGGCGGCCCGGGCGAGCTCGTCGCGGCGGTGACCGGAGCGCAGGTCAGCCGGCGCCGCAGGCTCGACCCGGAGTTCCCGTACCGGCTGCACGTCCGGATGCGCAACGACTTCCTCACCCCGCGCGGTGTGCCGTACCGCTGGCAGGAGGTGGACGGGGTCGTCGACCGGGAGGTACTCGGCGGCTCGGCCGCCGCGGTCCCGGTCCGCTACGTCTGGCAGAGCGTGCACGCCGCGACGGGCAGCCCCAAGGGCCCCGGTCCCCGGCGGGAGTGGACCTTCGCGCGGGGGCAGGGGTTCAACTCCCTGCTCACCCACAGCGTCGCCGAGGGGCCGGGCGCCGGCCCGGCGGAGAACCCCGAACCCGGCGCCGTGCAGGTGGCCTACCCCGACCTGCCCAAGGCGCCCGCGGTCGACCTGCTCCTCATGCTCACCTGGGACGTGCTCGCCTTCGAGATGCTCTGTACCCAGATGACCGGCACGCCCGGGCTGAACCGCCTCGGGGTCGTTTCGGAACTCGAACGCATCTCCGGGACCTGGGCGGACATGCGCTTCTCCGACCCCTCCACCAGCGCCATGTTCCGCAACGCGCCGATGACCGCGACCAAGATCGGATACGGGGTCACGGACAACCGGCCGACCGCCGTCTACTCCTTCTCCTGCCTCGACTGCGAGCTCACCGTGCGCGCCGGTCCGCTCACCCAGGACGGGCGGTCGTCCTACCTGGGGTACATCCAGGTGGACGCCGAGACCGGCGACCTGGTCGCCGCGGAGATGACCGAGATGATCGTCGCCACCCTGATCGGCGGCGGCGAGCCGGTTCCCATCCAGAAGCGCCGCGTCGTACGGCTGCACGCCGACCCCCGGCACGCCCGCCCCACGCCCGGCCCCGTCCCGCCGCGGGCCGGGCAGACGCCGTCGGCGGACTTCGCCGACCTGGCTCGGGCCGAACGGCAGACCGCCCGCGTCGCCGAGTACCTCCGCGGCCAGATCGGCGCCTTCGACCTGCTGCCGCCGGGCGTCGCCTCGATGGCGGGAATGGGTTTCCACAGCCTCGTCGGCACCGACCTGCCGACCGCGCTCGAGCAGGTTCAGGCGCTCCGCACCGGGCTGCGGGCCTGGCGGCACGGCGACCCGGGGATCCGGGCCGACCTGCCCGCCCACCGGCACGCCCTGGAGGGGCTGCTCGCCTTCACCCAGCTCGCCGTCGAGGAGGCGGCCCGGCTCGATCTGGCGGAGGCACCCCCGCCGGAGGCGATGCGCCAGCAGATGGGCGCGATCGAACGGGCGATCGGCTCGCTGCTGTCCCTGTTCGACCGGCTCGCGCCCGAAGACGTCTGGGAGGCGGGGCCCTATGCCGAGCCCACCGCGCGCTGACGGCAGCCGCGTCGCGGTCGGCGTCACGGTGATGGCCCACCCCCGGCGGGCCGAGGCGGCCGAAGCCCTGGCCGAGCGGCTGGGGGACGCGACGGGGATCGTCTACGACCCGAAGCCCGACGGCCCGCCGAACCCGCTCCGCACCGCGCTCGCGGCGTGGTCCCGCTGCCCGGACGGGACCACGCATCACCTGGTCGTCCAGGACGACGTCGAGCCCGTCCCGTCCCTGCCGGCCGCGGCCGAGCGGGCGGCCCGGCGGTTCCCCGACGCGGTGCTGTCGCTGTACGCCAACTCCGTCAGCTCCAACGGCGCGGCCTCCCGGGTGGCGCTGCTCGCCGGTTACACGTGGGTCGTCGCGGCGGCGGACGAGTACTTCCCCACCCTCGCGGTGATCGCGCCCTGCGAGGTCGCGCACGCGTTCACCGCGTGGTGCCGAACCCGCCCCGACCCCGGCTCGCGGGGCGACGACGAAAGACTCGCCGAGTTCCTCGCCCCGAACGGCCACCCCGCCCTGCTCCGGGTGCCCAACCTGGTCGACCACCGCGAACTGCCGAGCCTGGCCGGCAACGACCACCACGGCCTGCGCCGGTCGGTCTGCTTCGCCGACCCCGCCGGGCGGTACCGGGAGAACGGTGCGGAGCCGGTCCTGTGGCACCCCCCGAACCGGCCGATGTTCGTCCTCGGCGAGTCCCTGCTGTGCGACCCCGTCGAGGGCCCGCTCGACCGGCAGGCGCATCTGGCCCGGGTCGGGGTCACCTGGGAACAGGTGATGGGCATGGCCAGGGAACTCTCCCCGCTGCCGACACCGCTGCCCGGGCGGGCGCCGCGGGCCCTGCGGTTCCTGCGTGAGCTCTGCCTGGCCTGCCACACCCTCGGCTGGGCCGTCGCGGCGGCCGGCCCGGGCCCGGACGGGGTGCTCCCGGACGACGCGACGAGGGACGCCGCGCTCCTGTCCTACCTGGAGTCGGGCCTCGACGGCGACGCCCAGGGCGAGCTGTGGACCCCCCACCTCGCGACGCTCATGCGGTTCGCCCGCCACCTCTACGCGCGGGGCCTGACCGCGGTCCACGAGGGCGTGCCCGCCGTACCGCTCCCGTGACGCGAGGCCGGGCCGGTCGTTCACCGCGATCGGCCCAGCCCGGAATCCGTGGCTCCGGTAATCCGTAACCCCGGCTTGACTCCGCTTGCCATATCGATTTTACCCATCTACTTGACATTCTAGAATTTATCAGAGTTGATATATTAATTACTTTATCAACTCATAAATCGAGATTTCGGTGCTCGATTCCCTTTGGGTACTGTCGGCGATCTCTCTGCTCCCCGTCGCGGTGCTTACCTGTGCCGTCTGGCGGCTCACGGTCCGGCTGCGCCGGATCCGGTCGCGGCAGGTGGAGGTCGCCGCGCGGGCGGTGGCCGAGGTCCGTACGGGCTTCGCCCGAGACCTCCACGACCTCGTCGGGCACCGGCTCTGGGTGGCCCGGCTCCACGGCGACACGGCACGCGGCCTGTCCGAGCACCTGCCCGCCGTCCACGCCGAGCTCACCGTGGTGATCGAGTCGCTCCGGCTCGCCGCCGTCGAGCTCCGCGAGCTCGCCGCGGGGTACCGCGGAACCCGTTTCGCCGACGAGGTGGCCGGCCTGCGCGCGGCGCTCGCCGCCGCGGGCGTCGCCTGCGTGTTCACCGGACCCGCGGAGCCGGACCGGGAGACCGGCGACCTGCTCGCCACGGTGCTGCGCGAGGCGGTCACCAACGTGCTGCGGCACAGCGCCGCCCGCCGATGCGAGATCGATCTCCGGGACGCCGACGGCTTGATCACCCTGACCGTGGCCAACGACGGGGTCCGGGGGTGCACCCGGACGGTCATGGCGGGCGAGGGCCTGGCGAATGTGCGCGACCGCGTCGCCGCGGTGGCCGGGCGGTCCGACGTGCGCAGTGCCGACGGCCGCTTCACCCTGACGGTGGCCGTCCCCGGAAAGCTCGCCTGACCACGGCTCTCCCCTGGTACGCCGATATCGGCGTGACCGGATTCACGACTCCCTATGTGAGATTCGCATATAGCGACGGTGGCGTATGTAACTAGGCATTGCTGGGGCTAGCCGGAATTATCTCTCCTTGACCGCGCAAAGGAGGCTATCTCATGATCGACAAGTATGAGATCTACTGCCTCGCCGACCCGCTCTTCTACGACACACTTGACAAGCGGCGAGCCGAGCACCCGGATTTCCCGATTCTCGCCCGGCCCCTGCCGGAGGGATGGCAGCACCAGGAGACCGACACCTGGATGCACTACGCACCCGAGGGACACCGGCTGCCGTCACAGGGCTGGAAGATCCACATCTCGGCCTGCCGCGACGACGTCGACCGCACGCTGAACGCCGTCTGGGACTACTGCACGAACGCGGGGATCGCCTTCAAGTTCCTGCGCGGCGCGCGCGTCCTGATGATGGCCAACTCCAAGTACGCCGCCCGCGGGGCGAGCGGCAAGCTCGTGACGATCTACCCCGTGGACGAGGAGCGGCTCAAGCTCGTCCTGGACGAGCTCTCCGGGATCCTCGACGGCGTCGAAGGGCCCTACATCCTGAGCGACCTGCGCTACGGCCCCGGACCGCTGTACGTGCGCTACGGCGGCTTCGCCGAGCGGCACTGCGTCACCGAGAGCGGCGAGCGGGTCCTGGCGATCGAGAACGCCGACGGCGAGCTCGTCCCCGACCGGCGCGGACCCACCTTCGCGGTCCCGGAGTGGGTCACGCTCCCCGGCTTCCTCACCCCGCACCTGGCCGCGCGCAACGCGGTGACCGTCGCCGGACTGCCCTACCGGATCGAGCAGGTCCTGCACTTCTCCAACGGCGGAGGCGTCTACCAGGGGGTGGACACCAGGACCGGGACCAAGGTCATCCTGAAGGAGGGGCGGCCGCACGCCGGCCTGGACGCCGCCGGGCGCGACGCGGTCGCCCGCCTGCGGCACGAACGCGACATGCTGGAGCGCCTCGCCGGACTGGACGCGGTGCCCGCCCTGATCGACTACTTCACCCTGGGCGACCACCACTTCCTGGTCGAGGAGTTCGTGGACGGGACGACCCTGAGCCAGACCGCGATCCAGCGGCACCCGCTGATCCGGGCGGACTGCGAGCCCTCCGACGTCGCCGAGTACGCGGACTGGGTGGTCGGCATGCTGTCCCGGGTGGAACAGACCGTGCGGGAGCTGCACGGGCGCGGGGTGGTCTTCGGCGACCTGCACCCGCTGAACATCCTGGTGGGCGAGGACGACCGGCCGGTCCTCATCGACTTCGAGGTCGCGACCCTCACGCAGGACCGGACCCGTTCCGCCCTGGCGCACCCGGGCTTCGGGGCGCCGCCCGACCGGGTCGGCGTCGAGGTCGACGAGTACGCCCTGGCCTGCCTGCGGCTCGGGCTGTTCGCCCCGCAGGCCACCGTGCTCCTGTGGATGCACCGCCCCAAGGTGCGGCAGCTGGCCGAACTCGTCGCCACGACGTTCCCGGTGCGGCGCGCCTACGTCGACGAAGCGGTCCGCACGATTCTCGGCGACCCCCGGAGCGCCGCCGCCCCGGCCAAGCCGGACGTCCCCGTACCGGGTCCGGAGAACTGGACCCGGGTCCGCGAGTCCATGCGCCGCGCCATCCTCGCCTCGGCCACACCCGAACGCTCCGACCGGCTCTTCCCCGGGGACATCGCCCAGTTCCTGCCCGGCGGCGGGATCAACCTCGGGTACGGCGCCGCCGGGGTCCTCTACGCGCTGGCGACGACCGGGGCCGGGCGCTTCCCCGACCACGAGGACTGGCTGCGCAAGCGCGCCGCGGAGCCGGAGCCGGGAACCGGAGTGGGCTTCTACGACGGCCTGCACGGCGTCGCACACGTCCTTGACCTGCTGGGACATCGCCAGGACGCCCTCGACCTGGTGGAGGTCTGCCTGCGCGAGCGGTGGGAGCTGCTCGGCCTGAACCTCAACGACGGCCTGGCCGGCATCGGGCTCAACCTGCTGCACCTCCACGAGACGACCGGCGAGGGGGAGTTCCTCCGCCTCGCCCAGCGGGCCGTCGACCTCTCCGCCGACCGGCTGGGCCGCGTCGAGGACGTCCCCGAGTTCAGCGGGGGAGCCTACCCGCACGCCGGGCTGCTGTACGGCTCGTCGGGCGTCGCGCTGCTCTTCCTGCACGCCTACGAGCGGACCGGCGACACCGGACTGCTCGACCACGCGGCGACCGCCCTGCGCCAGGACCTGCGCAGGTGTGTCGTCCGCGAGGACGGTCAGCTCCAGGTACGGCAGACCTGGCGCACCAACCTCTACCTCGACCAGGGGTCGCTCGGCATCGGACTGGTCCTGTCGAGGTACCTCGGGCACCGGGAGGACCCCGAGTTCCGGGAGGCCCTCGACGGCGTCGTCCGGGTGACCGGACTCCCCTACTACGTGCAGTCGGGGCTGTTCGCCGGCCGGGGCAGCGTCATCGCCGCGCTCGGGATGGGCCTGCGCCCCGGGGTGCCCCACCCCGACCCCCGCGCGATCGACCAGATCCCCCGGCTGGCCTGGCACGCCCTGCCCTACCGAGGTGAACTCGCCTTTCCCGGCAACCAGCTGCTGCGGCTCTCCATGGACCTTGCGACGGGAACGGCGGGGATCCTACTCGCCCTCGGCACCGTGCTGCACGAGCAGCCGGTTCACCTCCCCTTCTGCCAACCGCCCGGCCGGACACCGGAGCGGGGGCTCGACCGCGGAGAGCCTCTCGCCACCACCGGCTAAGCGGGACACCCCATCTCACACTTCGAAAGGAGGAAAACATGGCACTTCTCGACCTTCAGGGCATGGAAGCCCCCGCCGGCGGCGGACACCACGGTGGCGGCAGCTCGCTGAGCCTCATCGGCTGCACCCCGCACGAGAACAGCAGCCTCAGCATTCTCTGCGGCAACCACTGAGTCGCCCGCAGTCGCTTGTGCATCACCGGCAGGCCCTCATTCAGCAGGCCCTCGCTTAAGGAGTAGGACCATGGCACTTCTCGACCTTCAGGGCATGGAAGCCCCCGCCGGCGGCGGACACCACGGTGGCGGCAGCTCGCTGAGCCTCATCGGCTGCACCCCGCACGAGAACAGCAGCCTCAGCATTCTCTGCGGCAACCACTAACACGTCCGCGGGCCCTGGGCGGAGTAAGGCTCCTCATCCCGCCCGGGGCCTTCGGCGTGCGCGTCCCGGCAGACCCGGACGACCCGAGGTTCCCAGGGAGGACCCGTTGCCCCCACCCGACCAGACCGGCGTACCGGAGCCGGGGCGGCTGATCACCGGCGTGGCCCGGCGCGGCGGGCCCTGGCTCGCGATCCTCGCGGTGACGGCGCTCACCGGGGCCGTCGCCGACCTCGCCCTGCCCCACCTGCTCGGGCGGACCGTGGACACCCTCGTCACCGGGGGTGCGGCCGGACCCGTGCTCTGGGCGTGCGTGGCGGTCGTCGCCCTCATCGTCGTCTGCGACGTCCTCGGCATCCTCGCCGGCGGGGCGGGCGGCGCCCGGGCCACCGCCTGGCTCCGGCACCGGACCGTCCGGCACATCCTCGACACCGGGGTCGCCTCCACCCGGCGATTCACCCACGGAGACCTGCTCACCCGGACCGGCGTCAACGCCGAAGAGGTGGGCCGCGCCCCCGAAGCCGTGATCAACGCGGCCACCCTGGTCATCCCCGCGGCGGGCAGCCTGGTCGTGCTCACCCTCGTCGACCCGTGGCTCTCCCTCACCCTCGCCGTCGGGCTGGTGCTGATCGCCGTGGTGCTCCGGGCCTTCTTCCACGAGACCACCGGGGTCGCCGCCGACTACCAGCAGGCGCAGGGCGACATCTCCGCCCGGCTCCTGGACGCCCTGACCGGGGCCAGGACGATCGCCGCCGCGGGAACCGCGGCGGAGGAGACACGGCGCGTCCTGGTCCCGCTGCCCCGGCTGCGCGAGGCCGGGCTGCGCCTGTGGCGGGTCCACGCCAACGCCGGCGTCCAGGCGGCGGTCGTCGTGCCGTTTCTGGAGATCGCCGTGCTCTCGGTGGGTGGTGTCCGGCTCGCCCAAGGCGCGCTCACCGTCGGCGAGCTCCTCGCCGCCGCCCGCTACGTCGTCCTCGGCGCCGGAATCGCCTCGGCCCTCGGCTACGTGGGGCGCGTCGCCCGGGCCCGCGCCGCCGCCCGCCGGGTGGCCGGCCTCTTCGAACTCCCCGCGGTGCCGTACGGCGACGGTTTCCTGCCGGGCGGCCCCGGCCGCCTGGAGCTCCGCGGAGTCGGCGTCCGGCTCGACGGACGGGACATCCTGGCCGACGTCGACCTCACCGTCCCCGGCGGCTCGTGCGTCGCCGTGGTCGGCGCGGTCGGGGCGGGCAAGTCGACCCTCGCCGCGGTCGCCGGGCGTCTCCTCGACCCCGACACCGGCACGGTGCTCCTGGACGGGATCCCCCTGCGCCGGCTCTCCGCCGACGAGCTGCGCGGAGCCGTGGGCTACGCGTTCGAGCTGCCGGTCCTGCTCGGCGCGACCGTCGCCGACGCCGTCGGGTTCGGCGCACGCGTCCCCGGCGAGGAGCGGATCCGCGCCGCCGCCCGGGAGGCCGGGGCCGACGGGTTCATCCGGCGGCTCCCCCACGGCTACGCCACGGCGATCGCGCAGGCCCCCATGTCGGGCGGCGAGGCCCAGCGGATCGGGCTCGCCCGGGCGTTCGCGCGGGACGGGCGGCTGCTCGTCCTCGACGACGCCACCTCCAGCCTGGACACGGTCACCGAACGCCAGGTCACCGCCGCCCTCACCGAGCGCCTCGGCGACCGCACCCGCCTCATCGTCACCCACCGGGTGGCCACCGCGGCGCGGAGCGACCGGGTGGTCTGGCTCCAGGACGGGCGGGTCCGCGCCTACGCGTCCCACCAGGTGCTCTGGGAGAACCCCGAGTACCGCGCGGTCTTCCAGACCGCCCTCCCCGACTCCGGCGGCACGCCGTGATCCCCGCGTCCACCGTGCGGCCGTACCCGTCCCGTGGTCGCCGGGAGGTCGCGGCCCCGCGCCCAACCCCCAGGGAGGCCTCATGATCGGCGGTCTCGCCCACTGCGGTCGGATCCTCGACATCGTCATCACGCCGATCCGCCGGCGGCCGTCCCTGCTCGTGCCGTTCCTGCTCTGGTCCACGGCCGAGGCGCTGCCCGCCTTCACCACGGGGCACGCCGTCGCCCGGGCCGTCGACGACGGGTTCGCCGCCGGGCGCCCGCTCACCGGCCTCGGCTGGCTCGCGGTGCTCGGCGCCTCCTGGGCCGTGGCCGCGGTCGGCGCGCGGCAGATCCTCCTGCTGCTGGCCTCGGTCGTCGAACCGTTCCGCGACGATCTGCTGAGCCGGATCGTCGGCGGAACGCTGAGCCGGGCCGGGACCCCGGGGGATCGGGCCGACACCGCCGCCGTGTCCCGGATGAGCCACCAGGTGGAGCTCGCCCGCGACTCCTACGCGGCGGTGATCACGGTGGTCCGGACGTTCGTCTTCACCTTGGTGAGCGTGGTGCTCGGCCTGCTCACCCTCATGCCCGAGGTCCTGGTCCTGGTGCTGCCGCCGTTCCTGGTCGGGCTGGTGCTCTTCCTCGCCTCGCTGCCCGCCCTCGCCGGCCGCCAGCGGGCGTTCATCCTGGCCGACGAGAACACCGCCGAGTCGGTCGCGACCATGGTCGCCGGGCTGCGCGACATCACCGCGTGCGGGGCGGCCGACCGGACGCGCGCCACGGTCGGGTCGGCGGTACGGCGCCAGGCGCGGGCCGCGCACGTCCTGGCCCGGCTCACCGCGGTCCGGACCCTGGCGCTCGCCGTCGGAGGATGGCTGCCCGTCCTGCTCCTGCTGGCGGGGACCCCCTGGCTGATCCGCGAGGGGGCCGGGCCCGGGGTGATCCTGGGCGCGCTCGCCTTCGTCATGCAGTCCCTCACCCCCACGCTCGGCTCGCTCGTCCAGGGCCTCGGAGTGAGCGGGGTACGGCTCGCGGTCACCCTCGACCGGATCCTGGAGACCGAATGCCGCCCGGCCTCCACCGCTCCCTCCACCGCGCTCTCCGCCGCGCCGGACGGCTCGGTCCCGGTGGGCGCGGCGCCCCGGCTGGAGCTGCGCGGGGTCGTCTTCGCCTACGGCGCGGGCGCGGAACCGGTCGTCTCGGGGCTGGATCTGACGGTCCACGACGGCGACCACATCGCCGTGGTCGGTCCCAGCGGGATCGGCAAGTCCACCCTCGCCGCCCTGATCGCCGGGGTACTCCGGCCGCAGCGCGGGGAGATCCTCGTCGACGGCTCCCCCACCGGCCCGGCCATGGCGCACGCCCGGGTCCTAATCCCCCAGCAGGCGTACGTCTTCCGCGGCTCGCTCGCCGAAAACCTCCTCTACCACGCCCCCGGCACGCCGGCGCCGGCGATCGAGCGGGCCGCCGAGGCCGTCGGCGGCGCCGAGCTGGTGCGGCGGCTCGGCGGCCTGCACGCGCAGGTCGACCCCGGCGCCCTGTCCGCCGGGGAACGGCAGCTGATCGCCCTGGTTCGCGCCTACCTCGCGCCGGCCCGGCTGGTCGTCCTGGACGAGGCCACCTGCCACCTGGACCCGGCCGCCGAGGCCCGCGCCGAGGAGGCGTTCGCCCGGCGCGGCGGTGCGCTCATCGTGATCGCCCACCGCCTCACCTCGGCGGCTCGGGCGCGGCACATCCTGGTGATGGACGGCACCCGCGTCTCGCTCGGCGTCCACGAGCGGCTGATCTCCGAATCGCCGCTCTACGCCGACCTCGTCGGGCACTGGCGGACCGCGAGCCCCTCCCCCGCCTGACGTCCGCCGCGCGCCTAGCGGATGCGTGAGGGCCGGGCCCGGACCAGTCCCGGGTTCCGGCCGTCGGCGGGCCAGAGCCAGCCCTCGTCCCGGGCGATCATGATCGCCTCGACCCGGGTGCGTGCCCCGACCTTGCCGATGATCCGGGCGAGATAGTTGCGCACCGTCCCTTCGGAGAGGTAGAGCCGCCTGGCCACCTCACCCACCGCGGCGCCCTCCGCGGCGATCCGCAGGACGTCCAGCTCCCTGGCGGTGAGCGGGCTGTCCTCGCCGCTCAGCGCGGCGACCGCGAGGGCGGGGTCGATGACCCGTTCTCCCCGCGCCACCCTGCGGACGCATCGGGCGAGTTCCTCGGAGGGCACGTCCTTGACCACGAACCCGTGCACGCCCGCCGCAAGGGCCCGCCGGAGCGCCGCCGGGGTGCCGAACCCGGTCAAGATCACCGACCTGCAGCCGGGCACCCGGACCTGCAGCTCGGCCGCGGCGCTGATCCCGTCCTGACCCGGGAGCCCTATGTCGATCAACGCGACGTCGGGCCGGGTGGCCCGCGCCCGCCGTACCAGCTCAGCGGCGTCCGCAAGCTCCGCGACGACCTCCAGATCGTCCTCCCGGCCGAGCAGAGCCGCCAAGGCCCCGCGAATCAGGTGCATGTCCTCGGCGATCAGCACACGTATCAAGGCGCCTCCTCGTCGGTGTCCCGTCGACCCCACGCCGCGTCTACCCACATCCGACCGTCAATCACGCGCGGGGCACGGAAATCGCGGCGCGGTCAGAACCGGTCCTCGGGGATGCCGAGGGAGAACCAGACGACCTTGCCGCCCACCACCCGGTTCGCCCCCCAGCGTTCGGCGAGCTCGCTGACGAGCCGCAGGCCCCTGCCGTCCTCGTCCGTCGGCATCGGGCTCTTGACCTGGGGCAGCCGGTGGTCGTCGTCGGTGACCTCGCACAGGAGCACATCGGTGCGGATCAGGCGGATCCCGATCGGCTTGGAGGCGAAGCGCACCGCGTTGGTGACGAGCTCGCTCGCGAGCAGCGCGGCGCTCGGGATGAGCTCGTCCAGTTTCCACTCGGCGAGGGCCCTGCCGACCATCCGCCGGACCCGGCTCGGGGTACGGGCCTGGGGCTCCAGATACCAGTTGGCGACGTTGCCGCTGGCTATGCCGCGGAAACGGACCATGAGCAGCGTGACGTCGTCGGTCCGCTGCTCGGGCATGAGGTCGTCGCAGAGGTCTTCGAGCCGACCGGCCTGCCCGGCCGTGAGTTTCCGGCACACCGTCTCGACACCGGTGTCGATGTCCTGTCCCCGCGCCTCGACCAGGCCGTCGGTGTACAGGACGAGCTGGCAGTCGTCGTCCGCCGCGATCTCGATCGTCTCGAACGGCGGGCGCCCCAGGCCGATGGGGAGACCGGGCGGCGTCGAGATCAGTTCGGTCCTGCCGTCCTCGTGCACCAGGATGGGACGCATGTGGCCGGCGTTGGCGATCGTGCACCGCCGCAGCACCGGGTCGTAGACGCAGTAGACACAGGTGGTCATGGACTGCGCCGCGAGCCGCTGGGCGGTCTCGTCCAGGGAGCGCAGCACCTCCTCCGGCGGCATGTCGAGCGAGGCGAGGGTCTGCACCGAGGTGCGGAGCTGGCCCATGATCACGGCGGCGCTCAGCCCGTGGCCCATGACGTCCCCGACGACCAGGGCCACCCTGCCGCCGGGAAGCGGGATCACGTCGAACCAGTCGCCCCCGACCCGCGCCGTCTCACTCCCCGGCTGGTACCGGTAGGCGATCTCCACTCCGGAGAGCCTGGGCGGACTGCTCGGATGGAGGCCGCGGACCAGCGTCTCCACCGCGACCCGGTGCCTGCGGTGCAGGTCGGTGTGGTGCATGGCGAGGGCAGCCGCCTCCGTGAGCTGCGTGGCGACGAGCAGATCAAGGTCGGTGAACGGGCTGCCGCCGGGGTAGCGGAGCAGCACGACGAGCCCGAGGCTCTGGTCGCGGACCCGGAGCGGGACCGCGAGCAGGGATTCCTCCACGACCGGGCGCCCGGTGACGAGCGCCTTGGTGAGCGGGTTGTCGCACGGCGAGCAGACGACCAGCTCGGCGGGGAGGAGCACCTCGTAGAACGATCCAAGATCGCCTGAGGGGTCCCCGGTCCGACGCCGGTACGGCTGCGGTACGTCGGGCCGGGTCTCCTCCGCGGACACCAGGTGGCCGGCGAGGTAGACGGCCGCCCGGTCCGCGAGGATCGGCACCACCGCCTCACGCAGCCGGGCGCCCGCCTCCTCCGGATCCACACTGGAGCCGATCGCACCGGTGGCCTGGCTCAGAAAAACCAGGCTGTCGCGTAGATCCGCAGACACGCCAACCCTTCCTGTCCGGATCGTCAGGACGCACCTTTTCTGCAGTTCACAAACAGCTGGATCTCCGGCGGGGCCTGCATGGTGGCGGGCGCGTAGGAGATCGCGTTCTCCTCCAGCACGGTGAACCCGGCCTCCTCCACGACCGCCCTCAGGTCGTCCCTGAGGTAGCCGGTCACCCGGACCGGGGCCCCGAGAAACTGGAAGGGGACGTCGTCCAGATCGATCTCGACCATGCTGAGGGAGAGCAGCCCACCCGGGACCAGCATCTCGTTCAGCCGCCGCAGGGCGGGCAGGATGTCCCGGCGGGGCAGCATGAGCAGCGAGAAGAACGCGACAACCGCGTCGAAGCCCTCCTGCACCGGATCGAGGTCGAGCAGGTCGAGTTCGAGGAACTTGGCCTCGGGGACGTTCTCCCTCGCCAGCTCCAGCATGACCGGCGAGATGTCGATCCCGGTGACCAGGAGTCCGGCGTCCGCCAGTCTCTTGGCGGTGGGAACGCCCGTGCCGCATCCGACGTCGAGTACCCGGGCGCCGGGGCCGAGCCGGCTCAGCAGCCACTCCCCGGCGGCGAGCTGGCCCTCCTTGTGGGGGAAGGCCTCGTCGTACCGGACGCCGATCCGGTCGAAAGCCCCGGCTTGCAGGGCCCGGTGTTCGAACCGGGCCTGCGTTTCCCCGGAAACGGAATCAGATTCTGTTGACATTCCCACCTACTCAAGAAGGTCGGCTGATTCTCAGCCCCTCTTACATAGGGGTGCCTACCGTGAGATGTCAATAAGCATGACACCGATTGTTAAATAGCGCCATCAGGGAATTTATCCCTAGATGGGGGAAATCAGCGACAATTGGGTCGCTTGCCGTGATTCGCCTTCTTCTTACGGCGGTGTCGCTTCTTGCGGGCGTGCTTGGCCATGCGTGCTCCACCCTCTCAACCCAGACCCGGCTATGCGGGCAATTCGGATGCAAGAGCTAAATGCTGATATTGAGTAGCATCGACTGATGGAGTGCACGGCGCAAGCCGGTCGTCAATGACCCGTACTCCTGAGCCCCGGGGCAACGTGCGGACGGGTCGGGCCCGAACCCACACCGTTCCGGGTGAGCGTGGCGAACGTGGCCGCCAGCATCAGGATGAGCAGCCAGACCAGCCCGCGACGCAGCCGCAGGCCGTACCCGAACAGCATCCAGTGCAGGCCGAGCCGCCAGCGCTCGATCAGGCGCGGCGCGTTCCGGCGCCGGATCTCCATCTCGCCGTACCGGAAGTCCGCGGCGGTCCGGCGATCCTCCGGGAGCAGCGCGGCGGCCAGATGCCGGTAGAGGGCGGCCACCTGCGCCGGGTCGAACGGGACGGTGAACTCGTCGGCGAGGATCCGGCGCCCGCCCTGCCAGGCCACCGGAGGCCAGCCGCGCCGCCGCCGCAGCCCCGCGGGCAGATCCGCGAATCCGGCCCTCCCCGAGAACCGCACCCGGTCGGGCCGGGCCAGCCCGGTGAACCGGCATCCGCTGAGGTCCACGTCGCCGAGGAGGAGGTCGTCGAGGCGGGCACCCCGGAGCGAGAGCACCAGGGCCTGCCGATCCTCGCCGATCAACTGCTCGCAGGTGCGCGGCAGGGGCCGCGGCGCCCCCTCGACGCGCACGGTACCCACCAGGACGGCGTTCTCCAGCAGGAGCGCGGCCCGCCGCAGCCGCAGGGTGGTGCCGTCGGCGAAGTACCCGCCGGCGCAGTCCACCCGGGTCGCCACCGCGGCCACGGTCACCGCCCGCGTGCTGCGCACCCGGGTGAGCACGAGCTGCCTGGCCACCGTCATCGGGCCGAGCCAGGCCCGGCCGCCGAACACCGCTCCGGCGAAGCTCGCGTCCCGGTGGAACGTCGTCCCCTTCATCGACACGACCTGCCGGAACCGGGCCCCGCGGAACCATCCGTCCCTGCCGAAACGGGAATCGTCGAAGCAGGCGTATCCGGCGAAGACCGTGCCCTCGTAGGAGGCCCCCTCGGTGAACTCGGCCGCGCTCACGACCGCGTCCCGGTGGAAGACCGCGTGGTCGAAGACGGCGTACCCGGCGAAAAGCGCGTCGGCGAACGACGCCGCGCCCAGGAAGTGCGCCCCGCGGAAGGAGGCGTTGCGCTCGAAGCGCACACCGTAGAAGGACGCGGCCCCGAGGAACCGGGTACCGTCGAAGGACACGTCGCCCTGGAAGCGCCTGCCGGAGAACCAGGCGTCGCAGGCGATGACCGCCCCGTCGAAACGCACCCGGCCCAGACCCTGGCCGATGCGGCCGAGCAGCACGGCGAGCAGCTCGGCCGTGATCACGACCCCGCGCACGTCGAGCATCCGGCCGGGACCGAGGTCGGCGAGGGCGCGGTCCAGTTCCTCTCGATCCAGATGAGCCAGGCACCGGTCGTACGGCGTGGCAGCCGTACCCGAACAGGATTCCGCAGAGCACATCGACACGGCGACCCTCCCGCCATCACGGTACGTCGCCGAAGGCGCGCTGTCAGCTCACCCCCGGGGTCCACCCGCCACGTAGATCACCTGTCCGGAGACGAACCCCGCGCCCTCACTCGCCAGAAACGACACCGTGTGGGCGACGTCCTCCGGGTAGCCGACCCGCCGCACCGGGATCTGGGCGGTCGCGGCCCGCTGAAACTCCTCGAACTCCACGCCGACCCGAGCCGCGGTGGACGCCGTCATCTCGGTGACGATGAAGCCGGGCGCGACCGCGTTGGCGGTCACCCCGAACCGGCCCAGCTCCAGGGCGAGCGTCTTGGTGAACCCTTGGATCCCCGCCTTGGCCGCGGCGTAGTTGGCCTGCCCCCGGTTGCCCAGCGCGGAGGTGCTGGACAGGCTGACGATCCGGCCGTACCCCGCGTCGACCATGTGTCCCTGGACCGCCTTGGTCATCAGGAAGGCGCCTTTGAGGTGCACGCCCATGACCAGGTCCCAGTCCTCCTCGCCCATCTTGAACAGCAGGTTGTCGCGGATGATCCCGGCGTTGTTGACGAGGACCACCGGGGGGCCGAGCTCGGCGACGACCCGCTCCACCGCCCGTTCCACCCGATCCGCCTCGCTCACGTCCGCGCCGACCGCGATCGCCGTCCCGCCGGCCGAGACGATCCGCGCCACGGTGTCGGCGCAGGCGGCCTCGTCCAGGTCGAGGGCGGCGACCGCCATGCCGTCCGCGGCCAGCCTTCTCGCGACGGCCGCCCCGATTCCGCGGGCCGCTCCGGTGACGACGGCGACACGTTCCATGTCCTGCACTTCCTCTCCACGTGATCCCGCGAGCCGGGCACCAGGCCACGATATTGCCCGCCCGCCGTCCGCGGTCTGCGGGCCCGCGGGTCCGGCCTGCCGCGACGGTGCGATCGGGCACGGCCGCGGCCTGTGGGGGCAAAGCCTCGGCATCCGCCCGTACGGCCACGGGCTTCGACAGCTAGGAAGGGGTCCGCCCCCCGCGGGTGAGCGCCTCGCCGATCTCCCGGAGGCTGCCGACCTGCTCGGGGGTGAGCAGGTCGAACAGGTGCCGGCGGACGCCTTCGACGTGTCCGGGGGCCGCCCGGGTGAGAACCTCGTAGCCCCGGTCGGTGATCACGGCGAGCTGTCCCCGGCGGTCACCCGGGCAGCTCTCCCGCCGGACCCAGCCCATCGCCTCCAATCGGGTGACGGCGTGGGAGAGGCGGCTGCGCGAGGAGCCGGTCGCCTCGGCGAGGGTGCTCATCCGCATGCTCCGGTCCGGGGCCTCGGACAGCACGACCAGGATCCGGTAGTAGGCGTGCGGCATCCCCGCGTCCCGCTGCAGCTCTCGGTCGAGGGCGTCGAACAGCGCCTGGGTCCCCATCAGGAACGCACGCCAGGTCTGCTGCTCATCGTCGTCGAGCCATCGCGTCACGAGCACGATGCTAGAGCAGTTGATCACGAGTCCCGGGCCGAGGCGGAGCCGCCGTTCCTTTCGGCCACAGGTTGATAACGAGCGCTTGACGATTCCCGTCCGACAGGCTTCAATCCCGCTATATCCCACTTATTAAGTAGGAATAGAGGAGTTTCAGTGGAAGTCCGCAGAGTTCGAGGGTTCGTGGTCACAGTGGTCGCCTTGACGGTGACAGCCCTGGCTGCGGCGTGCGGTGGCGCGGAGACCACCACTCAGGGGGGCACGACTGCGGCCACGGCGGCCACAGAGGTACGGCTCGGCTACTTTCCCAACGTCACGCACGCGACGGCGCTCTACGGCGTCGAGAAGGGAATCTTCGCGAAGAACCTCGGCAGCGCCGCGACGCTGAAGACCCAGACCTTCAACGCCGGACCCGCCGCCATCGAGGCGGTCTTCTCCGGCGCCATCGACGCGACCTACATCGGCCCCAACCCGGCGATCAACGCGTGGTCGAAGTCGAAGGGTCAGGCCATCAAGATCATCTCCGGTGCGGCCTCCGGCGGGGTCTTCCTCGTCGTCAAGCCGGAGATCAAGTCCGCCGCGGACCTCAAGGGCAAGAAGGTCGCCACCCCGCAGCTGGGCAACACCCAGGACGTGGCGATCCGCTACTGGCTCAAACAGCAGGGCCTCAAGACCGACACCAAGGGGGGCGGCGACGTCCACATCGTGCCGCAGGAGAACTCCCAGACCCTGCAGACCTTCGCCACCGGCGACATCGACGGCGCCTGGGTGCCCGAGCCCTTCGCCAGCCGCCTGGTCAGCGAGAGCGGCGGCAAGATCCTCCTGGACGAGCGGGAGCTGTGGCCGGACCGCAAGTTCGTGATCACCCACCTGATCGTCCGCACCGAGTTCCTCACCCAGCACCCCGACCTGGTGAAGAAGCTGGTGCAGAGCCAGGTTGAGGCGAACGCGGCGATCAACGCCAACCCGGCGGAGGCGGCGCAGACCGTCAACACGGTCCTGGAGCGCCTCTCCGGAAAGGCGCTCAAGCCGGAGATCCTCGACGCGGTCTTCAAGAACATCACGTTCACCAACGACCCGATCGCCTCCTCCCTCAAGGGGAGCGCCGACCACGCGGTCGACGTGGGCCTGCTCGAACCGGTCGACCTCAACGGGATCTACGACCTGAGCATCCTCAACACCGTCCTGAAGGAGACCGGCGCACCCGAGGTGAACGACCGATGACCATGCGGGCGCAGGAGGCGCCCGCCGGCCGGACCGCGGAGCCCGCGGTCCGGCTGGACGCCGTCTCCAAGACATACGGGTACGGCCAGGACGGGCTGCTCGCCCTGGACCACGTCTCCCTAGAGGTGGGCACGGGCGAGTTCGTCTGCCTGCTCGGCGCCTCCGGGTGCGGCAAGAGCACCATGCTCTCCCTGATCGCGGGCCTGGACCGGGCGACCGGCGGGAGCATCCACCTGGGGGGGCGCCGGGTGGCCATGATGTTCCAGGAGCCCGCGCTCTTCCCCTGGCTCACCGTCCAGCGCAACGTCGAGCTCGCCTTGAACGGGCGGCCCCGCGCGGAACGCCGGGCCCTCGCCGCCGAGCTGCTCAAGACCGTCCACCTCGGCGGATTCGGGGCCAAGCGCCCGCACGAGCTCTCCGGCGGCATGCGCCAGCGGGTCGCGCTCGCCCGGGCGCTCGCCCAGGACTGCGACGTGCTGCTCATGGACGAGCCGTTCGGGGCACTCGACGCGATGACCCGGGACCTCCTCCACGACGAGCTGGAGCGCATCTGGCGGGACCGGGGACTCACCGTCCTGTTCGTCACCCACAACGTGCGTGAGGCCGTGCGCCTCGGCGACCGGGTCGTCCTGCTCTCCAGCCGCCCCGGCCGGGTGGTGGAGATCTTCGACGTGCTGCTGGACCGGCCGCGGCGCACCGACTCCCCCGAGGTCGCCTCCCTCGCCGCGACCGTCACCGACCGGCTCCGCGAGGAGGTGAGCCGCCATGGCGACCACTGAGCGGCTGCTGACCGGACTCGACGCGCTGGAGACCGCGGCCCCGCGGCGGGCGAGCCTGGCCACGCGGGTGTGGGCCCGCCTGTGGCCCGTCCTGCTGGCCGTCGCCATCGTCCTGGCGATCTGGCAGCTCGTGGTCTGGAGCGGCTGGCGGCCCGAGTACGCGTTCGCGGGCCCGGCGGCGGTCTTCACCGACCTGTTCGGCCGCCTCCAGGACCCCGCCTTCTATCAGGCGATCGCCGTCACCCTGCGCCGGGCCGTCACCGGGTTCGCGCTCGCCACGGCGATCGGCCTCGTGATCGGGGCCGCGGTGTCCCGGGTACGGCCGCTGCGCGCCGCGTTCGGTTCACTGATCACGGGGTTGCAGACGATGCCCTCCATCGCCTGGTTCCCCCTGGCGATCCTGCTGTTCAAGCTGAGCGAGAGCACGATTCTCTTCGTCGTCGTCCTCGGCGCCGCCCCGTCGATCGCCAACGGACTGATCACCGGGGTGGACTACACCCCGCCGATCCTGCTCCGGGCGGGGAAGGTGCTGGGCCTGCGCGGCTGGCGGCTCTACTGGCACCTGATCCTGCCCGCCTCCCTCCCCTCGTTCCTGGCCGGCCTGAAACAGGGGTGGGCCTTCGCCTGGCGAAGCCTGATGGCCGGGGAGATCGTCATCATCATCGCCAACCAGACGTCCCTGGGTGAGCAGCTCCACTACGCCAGGGAACTGGCGGACTCCCCGGGGCTGATCGCCACGATGATCGTCATTCTGATCATCGGTATCGCCGTGGACGCCCTCTTCAACACGGCGGACAACGCACTACGACGTCGCTGGGGCCTCGACCAGCGTCCCGTGTGAGAGAACCCGGCCGCGGCGGCGTTCGCACGTGCGGCCGGTCCCGTCCCACCACCTCACTCCGGAGTCCGACATGCGCGTCTCAGCCCGGGTCGACTACGCGCTGAGGGCGAGCGCCGAACTCGCGTCGGCGCCACCCGGCCCGGTGCACGCCGAGCAGATCGCGCGTGCCCAGGGCATCCCCCGGCGCTTCCTCGACAACATCCTGCTCCAGCTCCGCAAGTCCGGCATCCTGCGCAGCCGGCGTGGGCGGGACGGCGGATACCAGCTCGCCCGCCCGGCCGCCCAGATCACCCTGGCCGACATCGTCCGGGCCGTGGAGGGTCCGCCGCTGAGACCGCCGCACACCGGAAGGCGGCAGGGGGTCTACCCGGGCGCCGCGCGGCCCCTCGCGCACCTGTGGGACGCGCTGCGCGAGGCGGAGGAGGCGACGCTGGAGAGCATCACCCTGGCCGACGTGGCATCCGATCAGCTCTGGATGTAACCGACCAGGTACTCCCGTTCGGCCTCCAGCTCGGAGATCGCGCTCTTCACCACGTCACCGATGCTGATGATCCCCACCATCCGGCCACCGCTCACCACCGGCAGGTGCCGGAACCGCCGCTCGGTCATGGTCCGCCGGACGGTGTCCAGATTGTCGCCGGGCGCACAGGTCCGGACCTCGGTCGTCATGATCGATCCGACGGTGGCCTCCAGCAGGGCCGCGCCCCGCTCGTGGAGCCGACGGACGACGTCGCGCTCGGAGACGATTCCGGCGATCGTCCGCCCGTCGTCGGAGACGACGAGTGCACCGATGTTGTGCTCGGCCAGTTTGGCGAGGAGCTCTCCCACGGTCGCCGACGACGGGAGGGTCGTCACCGCACTCCCCTTGTAGCGCAACAGGTCGCTGATCAGCATGTCCACCACTCCAGCAGATGCGCGATTCTCACAACATCCTTCCCCACAGGGTTCTCGACAACCACAAGCCTTGTGTGGGGTAAAAGATGTCCGACAAAGTCGCGAACAATCGCATCAACTACTACGATCCGGTCTCATGTCAGTCTCAAGCTGACCCACCTAATCGCGGGCACCGGCCCGTGAACCGGGGACCCAGAGCGCCGTGATCAGGGGTGTGCGCCCCACCGGCCACGGCACAGGGGTGAATCCGCGGCAGCCGTACCGGCCGTCTCGGTAGGGCTGCTCCGGCCCGAACCCGTCAGCTAACCCGGTCGGTAGCAGGAGAGGAGAACGAGTGGGTGTTCGGCGTGCCCGCGTGGCCGCGTTTCTGGTGACGGCGACCGTCCTCACCACAGGCTTCACCCACCCCGCGCAAGCCCGGCCCGCCGGGAATCTCGGCATCGGCGCGCCGAAGCCGAGCGAGAAAGAGCTTCTCGCCCAGGTGAAGAAGCTGGAGAAGCAGGTCGACGCGCTGATCGCGACCTACACCGAGCGCCGGGTGGCCCACCAGCGGGCGGAGAAGGCGGAGAAGGCCGCGCAGGCCAAGGTCGCCGAGGCGGGCGCCGCGTTCGAAGCGGCCCGCAAGGAGCTCGGCTCGCTCATCACCGCCATCTACCAGTACCCGCATTTCAACTCGATCGTGGGTTTGATCAACGACGGCGGCACCCAGGACTTTCTCAGCCGGACCTCGCTGCTGCGGCAGCTGTCGGACACCCAGCTGGCCACCCTCGAACGCTTCATGAGCGTGCGCGACACCCTCGCCCAGGCGCGCGACGCCGCCTCCGCCCGGACGACGGAGCTGCTGGAGGCCGCGGCCGAGGCCAAGGAGAAGCGGCGCGCGGCGGAAGACCTGATCAACGAGCTCAAGCGGAAACTCGACTCCTACCTGCTGGCACCGGGCCGCCGTAAGAACGGCACCTGGGTCCCCGAGCTCCCCACCGGAAGCGACAACATCACCCCGCGTACCCGCCTCATGCTCAACGCCGTCAAGAACCGGTTCGACCTGAGTTTCGTCGTCGGCTGCTACCGGGTGGACCCCGGAGGCGGGGAGCACCCCCAGGGCAGGGCCTGCGACTTCATGCTCAGCTCGGCCGGGCGGATGCCAAGCGCCGGGCAGGTGAAACTCGGCGACGAGATCTCCGCGTGGACGATGAAGAACGCCCGCAAACTCGGCGTGAAGTACATCATCTACCGGCAGAAGATCTGGCATGGAGGCAGCAAGATCGGCGCCTGGCGGGCCATGAGCGACCGCGGCAGCATCACCCAGAACCACTACGACCACGTACACATCTCCATGCACTGAGACGAGGGATGATACTCCTTATTTGGGAAGGTTTATTTCCTGATACGGTGCGAACGTGAGTTCTGAAAGACACGGCAAGCCGCTTGTCGTCGCACAGGTGTTGCTGTGGATCGCCGCCGCGGCGGCCCTCGCCTCCGCCGTCTTCGCGATCGCGCAGGTGAGCGAGGCGACCGCCTCGACCAAGGTCGTCGAAACCTGGCGCATGGTCGGCCTGGCCACCTTCGCCGCGCTGTTCGCATCGCTCGCCCGGCGGCCACGCGGCCGCCGTACGCTCTGGGCCGTCGTCATCGCCAACAAGCTGCTGCTGACCGTCGCGGGAGCCGTCTACACCGTGCAGGGCGGAGTCGACGGTGCCACCGACATCCTGGTGTTCGACGGGGGGCTCACCCTGCTGCTCGTCGCCGCCTTCGCCCTGGCCCACACGGGTTCACGCGCGCAGGCGGCCGACGACCCGGAACCCGCTCGCTGACCTTGCCGGAGCCACCGGCGAACCACGGGCATCACGCCCCCATACCGCCCAGGACGACTGTGGCCGAGCACCGGCGACGCCTGAAGGCCGAGGAGCGGCGGACGAGTCACCCGTACCGGCCGGGCGAACACCCGCAGAACAAGGAGTAGGCCCCCGCCGACACGCCACTCACATGATCCTTGCCGTCTGCGTACCTCAGACGGTGCGGACAACGCAACGATCACCTGGGGTACGGCGGCGGACGGTCTCCGCTACAGGGCCGATCCGTCTCTTCGAGCATCTCCACCAGCCGGGAGTGATCGGGGGGCTTACGGGTCACGTCGGCGACGAAGCGGGTGAGCAGCGCCGCGAAGGTCTGCCGGTCCGGTTCGGACCAGGTGCCCATGACCTCGTCCAGGTGCTCAAGCCGGAGCCTGGTCATCGCCTCGCGCAACCGCCGCCCGCGCTCGCTGAGGAGCAGCCGCGCCCGCCTCGCGTCCAGTGCCGAACTGCCCCGCTCGGCGTACCCCGCGGTGATGGTGTCCTGCACCAGCCTGCTGGCGGTCGAGGGATCGATGTCGAGAAAGTCGGCGACCGCGCCGACGGTGACCTCCTCCGCGGAGCCCTCCTGAAGCCGGAAGATCGCGCTGATCACCATGAGGTGCGACAGCTGTATGGATTTGCCGGCTTCGACGGCCCGCCTCTGCCGGAACGGCTTGGCCCAGAGCCCACGCAGCCGGAAGAGGGCATGGTCGATCGCAGTTCCGGGCGAAACGGACTCATTCATCCCCAAATAATATCAGTCGACATATGTAGGATACATATGTATGCTGCATGTAAAATCCGGGGAAATCACAGGTAAACATGGAGTGCGGGTGACCGAAACCTTGAACCATAAGGCCGGCCAAGAGGCCGGCCTGAGCCATCGCCAGGTCCTGATGATCCTTTCCGGCCTGATGCTCGGCATGCTGCTCGCCGCCCTCGACCAGACGATCGTCTCCACCGCGCTCGTCACCATCGTCGGCGACCTCGGCGGGCTTGAGCACATCTCCTGGGTCGTCACCGCCTATCTGCTGGCGTCCACCGTGGTGACCCCGCTGTACGGAAAGCTCGGCGACATCTACGGGCGAAAGCCCATCTACGTCTTCGTCATCGCGGTCTTCCTGATCGGGTCGATCCTGTGCGGTCTCGCCCAGACGATGACCCAGCTGATCGTCTTCCGCGCGATCCAGGGCATCGGCGGAGGCGGCCTGATGGTGATCGCCATGGCGATCATCGCGGACGTCGTCCCGCCCCAGGAGCGCGGCAAGTACCAGGGCTACTTCGGCGCCGTCTTCGGGCTCTCCTCGGTCGCCGGTCCGCTGATCGGCGGCTTCTTCACCGACCAGCTCTCCTGGCGGTGGATCTTCTACATCAACATGCCGCTCGGCATCGCCGCGCTGCTCGTCACGATCACCGCCTTGAAGCTCCCCAAGGTCACCCGGGAGCGGGTCCGGATCGACTGGACGGGCGCCGCGGTGCTCAGCGCTGCCGTCAGCTGCCTCGTCCTCGTCACGAGCTGGGGCGGCACCGAGTACGACTGGGGCTCCCCGCTCATCCTGGCGCTCGGCGGGGCGACGATCCTGCTCCTCGGTGTCTTCGCCCTGGTGGAGCGGCGCGCCTTCGACCCCCTGCTCCCCCTGCACCTGTTCAAGGACTCGGTCTTCTCGGTCTCCTCGGGGATCAGCTTCGTCACCGGCTTCGCCATGTTCGGCGGGATCAGCTTCCTCCCGGTCTTCCTGCAGCTGGTCTCGGGGGCGAGCGCCACCAACGCCGGGCTGCTCCTGCTGCCGTTCATGGGAGGCCTGCTGCTCACCTCGATCGTCTCCGGGCAGATGATCAGCAAGACCGGCCGATACAAGGTCTTCCCGGTGATCGGTACGGCCGTCGCGGCGCTCGGCATGTGGCTCCTGTCCACCATGGACGCGGCCACCTCCCTGGTCGTCTCCGGCGTATACATGGTCGTCCTGGGCACCGGCATCGGTCTGGTCATGCAGGTCGTGGTGCTCGCGGTACAGAGCGCGGCCCCCGTCCGGGACCTCGGGGTGGCCACCTCGACCGTCGCCTTCATGCGGATGGTCGGCGCCTCCGTGGGGGTCGCGGTGTTCGGGGCGATCTTCAACTCCCAGATCACCGCGAAGCTCGCCGCGAGCGTTCCCGGAGCGGCCGCGCAGCTTCCGGACGTGGGGCAGCTGAGCACCGAGGCGATCAACGGTCTGCCCCAGCCCGTCAGGTCCGGGGTGCTCACCGCGATCGCCGACTCGTTGACCACGGTGTTCTTCTGGGCGGTCCCGTTCCTGGTCGCCGCGTTCCTCCTGGCGCTCGTCCTCAAGGAGGTCCCGCTCCGCTCCCACCCCGCCGCCAAGGACCACGACCAGGTGCCCGTGGGTCACTGATCCGGCCGGGGCACCACGGGATCACCGGCCGGCAGGGCCGCGTTCGGCTTCCGGGGACGTCCCCGGCGAGCTCACATGAAGAAAGCCCCGCAAAGCGGGGCTTTTCTCATCCGGCCGGCCCGAGCCTCAGCCGAACAGGCGTACCGGGTTGACCAGGTCGGCGTAGAACAGCAGGCCCGCCATCGTCACCAGGATCAAGGCCATGGCGTAGGTCAGCGGCAGCGCCTTGGCCAGGTCCACGTAGCCGGGGTTGGGGCGGCCCAGCATCTTGGCCACACCGCCGCGCAACCCCTCCCAGAGCGCGCCCGCGATGTGGCCGCCGTCCAGCGGAAGCAGCGGAATCAGGTTGAACAGGCCGATGGCGAGGTTGAAACCGGCGAGCAGCATCAGCCAGGAGATGATGATCTCCAGACCCGAGTCGGAGTTCTCGGCGAGCTCACCCGCGATCCGCCCCGCGCCGACGATCCCGATGGGCCCGTTGGCGTCGCGCTTCTCCCCGCTGAACGCCGCCTCCCAGACCCCGACCATCCGCTCGGGCAGATTGACGATGGCGAGCGTGCCGCGGACGGTCATGTCCCACATCGCGGCGGTGACCGCGCCCAGGTCCTGCCGGACGTACTCCGCGGTCGGGGTGATCCCGAGGAAGCCGACGTTCTTGTCGATCTTCCCCTCCTCGGTCAGCGACGGGCGGTCCTGCCCGATGAGCTCGACCTGGATCGGCACCGTCCGGCCGTCGCGCACCACCTCGACGACCGTCGGCCCGGGGCCGTGCCCCCGGATGGCGAGGCTCACCTCGGTCCAGGAGGAGACGGGCTTGCCCTCGAAGGAGACGATCCGGTCGCCCGGTCGCATCCCGGCCTTGGCGGCGGGGGCGATCGGGTCCGCGGCCGCGCAGGCCCGCGTCTCGGTCACGGGGACCGCGCACGGGGAGACGGTCTTGACGACCGGCTGGGCCGTCTGCACGCCGAAGCCCATCAGCACGACGGCGAAGACCACGAAGGCCACCACGAAGTTCATCGCGGGGCCGCCCGCCATGATGACGACCTTCTGCCACCACTTCTTCCGGTAGAGGAGGCGGTCCTCGTCACCGGGGCGGACGTCCTCCAGGGCGACCTCGCGGGCGCTCTCGATCAGGTTCTGGAACGGCCCGGTCGAGCTGCGGCGGACCTTGCCGGGTTCGTCGGCGGCCCGGGGCGGGAGGGCCCCGACCATCCGGATGTAGCCCCCCATCGGAATCCACTTGACCCCGTACTCGGTGTCCCCCTTGCGGCGTGACCACAGGGTCGGGCCGAACCCCACCATGTACTGCGTCACCTTGACCTTGAACAGCTTGGCCGGCACCAGGTGGCCGATCTCGTGCAGGGCGATCGACGCCATCAACCCCACCAGGAAGATGACGATCCCGGCCACGTAGAGCCAGCTCATGTTCTGCTACCCCCGCATCGGAGAAACCCTGTGGTCGATCGTAACCCCGCGAGGCCGCCCGCGCCGCCGCCGCAGGACTTGCGTAACCTCTACCCAACCTGGAGACTGCGTTGACACTGCGCCACCATGCGATCACTCTTGGAAGCGGAAACCGAGCGAGGGACTGTCTTGATCCGCATTCTGGTTGCCGAGCACGCGCCGTTGACCCGCCGCGGGCTCGTGGAGTTTCTCAACGGTGAACCCGATCTCACCGTCGTCGCCGACGTGGAGAGCGGAGAGGACGTCGTCCCCGCGGTCCTGGAGTTCGAGCCGGCCATCGCCGTGATCGACCTGGAACTGCCGGGCACGGACGGGTTCGCCGTCGCCGCGCGGGTCCACGAGAAGGCTCCGGCGTGCCGGGTCCTGATCCTCTCCGTCCGGCCCAACCCCGGTCTGGCCCGCCGGGCCCTGGCGGCCCGCGCGCTGGGGTTCATGGGCAAGACGGTGGCGCCGGAGAGCCTGGCCGCCGGGATCCGCCGGATGGCCGCGGGCCACCGCGCGATCGACACCGAGCTCGCGATCGCCGCGCTGCAGACCGCGGACAGCCCGCTGACCCGCAGGGAGGTCGACGTCCTGCGCCTCGCGGCGGACGGCTCCCCCTCGGCGGAGATCGCCTCACGCCTCTTCCTCTCCGTGGGAACGGTCCGGAACCACCTCTCGCGGATCATGTGCAAGACCGGGGCCCGCAACCGGATCGACGCCATCCGCATCGCCACCGACTCCGGCTGGCTGTAACCGCGTGGCCCGTACCGGACTCGGGCCGTGAATCTCGGTCGCCGGGGTCAGGGCCGCCAGATCAGGACCAGGGCGCAGTCGTCGTTGTGACCGGCCGACATGGTGTTCACCAGCGCTCTGGCCCCCTCCCGGTAGCCGGACGCCAGCAGGCGCTCCGCCTCCCCGAGGAGCTTGTCCAGCCCTGCGTCGATGTCCCGTCCCGGCTGCTCGATGAGGCCGTCGGTGTAGAGCAGGAGGGCGTCGCCCTTGCGAAGGGTGCCGCTGTCGGGCTCGCAGTGCAGGTCGGGCACGACCCCGAGGACGACCCCCTTGGTCGCGGCGACCAGCCAGGTGCCGGTCCCGGCGTCGAACTTGACCACGGGCGGGTGCCCCGCCGAGGTGATCGTGTACTTCCCGGAGTCGAGGTCCACCTGGAGGTGGACCGCGGTGACGAAGCCCTCGCTCTCCCGCTGCCGGTGCAGGTAGTTGTTGCAGGCGGCGAGGAAGTCCGAGCCCGCGACCGAGCCGAGGAGCCCGCCGAACGTCCCCGAGAGCATCAGCGCCCTGGTGCCCGCGTCGACCCCCTTGCCGGAGACGTCGACGAGCGCCACCTCCAGCCGGTTCCCCTCCCGGAGCGAGACGACGAAGTCCCCGCCGAAGGAGGAGCCGCCCGCCTGCTTGAGCACGACCTTCTCCCCCCAGTCCCGGGGGAGCCTCGGCAGCTCGCTCTGGCTCTTGAGCCGGTCTCGGAGCTCCAGGAGCATGGCGTCGCCCCGCAGGCCCTGCACGCCGAGCTTGCCCCGGGTGCGCGCCATGACCACGGCGAGCGTGGTGGTGACGGCGAGGGTGACCAGCAGGCCGGGGCCGACCGCGGGCAGCCCGAGCACGACGGCGATGTAGCCGACGGAGACGACGACCGCGGCGAGCAGGAGGACGAGGCTGCGCAGGCGGAGCTGGAGCCCGCCGACGAGCACGACGAGGATGAGGATGCTCGGGGAGAACCAGACCGGGGAGAACCGCGCGGCGAACCCGCCGAGCAGGAGTGAGGCGAGTCCGAGTAGGATCAGCAGGCCGTGATCCCTGGCGTGCGGCCCTCGCCGTGCGAACCGGGATATGTACCCCACTGGGGCCAGGAACGCACGGAGCCGAGCTGGGATGAACGACGCCGGTCGGGGACTCATGATGCGTTTGACTGTATCGTTCCCGAGGCCGGATGAGCATCCGACTTGCCCGTGCGCCGCGCGACGAGCCTGATCAGGGCCCCCGATAAGGGTTCGCGGGCCACGGCCCACTCTGGCTAGCGTGGGCAGTATGAACTCTTATCCGATCCGGCCGGTCCAGGCCGAGGAGTGGCCCGCGTTCGCGGCCGTGGACGTCGAGGCCTTCAACATCGAGGGAGACGAGACGGAAGGCGCGCTCTTCAGCGCGATGCAGGAGTTCGACCGGACCCTGGTCGCCTTCGACGGCTCCGCACCGGTGGGCGGCACCGCCCTGTACAGCTTGCGGATGGCGGTTCCCGGCGGTGTCCGCGAGGTGGCCGGGGTGACGGCGGTCGCGGTGGACCCCTCCCATCGCCGCCGCGGAATCCTGCGGTCGCTGATGACCCGGCAGCTCACCGATTTGCACGAGGGCGGGGAGGCGGTGGCCGCGCTGTACGCCTCGGAGTCCCCGATCTACCGGCGGTACGGCTACGGCGTGGCCTCGCACGAGCTGTCGTACCGCATCCCCACCCGGGGGTCGACGGCCTACGTCCGGGACGCCCCGGACGATCCCGGGCTGCGGGTCCGGCTGCTGCGGCCGGGCAAGGTGGACGAGGCCCGGCAGGACCTGGCGAAGGTGCACGCCGAGGCGGTGCCGCTTCGTCCGGGCAGATACGAGCGGACGGAGGCGCGCTGGAACTCCCGCCTGTCCGACGGCGAAAGCCGCAGACGGGGGTCGGGACCGCTGCGCGGCGTGATCGTGGAGGACGCGACCGGGCCGCGAGGCTACGCCCTGTTCCGGATCAAAGACGGATGGGACTCCCACGGGGTGCCCGACTGCGAGCTGACCCTGGTCGACCTGGTCGCCCTCGACCCCGCCGCGTACGCCGTGACGTGGCGGCAGCTCCTGGACCGGGACCTGGTCTCCACCGTGGTCGCCCAGGGCCCGGTGGACGACCCCCTGACCCGGCTGCTGGCCGAGCCCCGCCATCTGCACTCCACCTGGTCGGACGAGCTCTGGGTCCGCCTCGTGGACGTGGACCGCGCGCTGGGGATGCGGGCCTACGCCGCGCCGGTGGACGTCGTGATCGACGTGACCGACCCGGTGTGCCCGTGGAACGAGCGGCGCTTCCGGCTCTCCGGCGACCGCTCGGGGGGCACCTGCACGCCCACCGGGGACCCCGCGGATCTGACGGTCCCGGTGCAGGCGCTCGGCTCGGCCTATCTCGGCGGGGAGTCCCTCGGCTCCTACCACACCGCCGGGTTGGTCTCCGAGCACCGGCCGGGGGCGGTCGCGCACCTGTCCACGGCGATGTCCTGGGGCGTCAAGCCGCACTGCGGCCTGATGTTCTGACCGGCCCACCCTGGTGGGGGCCGCGCTCCGGCCGTACTGTGGGCTGGTGGCGATCCAGGGGATGCGAATCACGACGATCACGGCGATGCGGGCCCGCGACGTCTCACGGACCTCGCCCGAGCAGGAGGCGGCCGCCGACTCGCGGCCCCTCCGCGACGAGTCGGGCAGGCAGCACGAATCACGGGGTAAGGCCTCCGGCCCGCGGAAAAGCGAGCCGGAGGACCTGCCGTCCTAGGGCAGCGGGGGCAGTTCGCCGGTCCGCTCGTAGGCCGAGAGCATCTCGATCCGGCGGGTGTGCCGCTCCGCGCCGGAGTACGGCGTGGCCAGGAAGACCTCGACGAACCGGGTCGCCTCCTCCTGGGAGTGCATGCGGGAGCCGACGCTGATCACGTTGGCGTCGTTGTGCTCACGCCCGAGCGTCGCGGTCTCCTCGCTCCAGACCAGCGCCGCCCGTACCCCGGCGACCTTGTTGGCGGCGATCGCCTCGCCGTTGCCGGAGCCGCCGATCACGATGCCGAGGCTCCCCGGTTCCGCCGCCGTCCCGGCCGCGGCGCGGAGCACGAAGGGCGGGTAGTCGTCCTGCCCGTCGTAGACGAACGGACCGCAGTCGACCGGGTCGTGGCCCTGCTCCTTGAGCCAGGTGACCAGGTGATTCTTGAGTTCATAGCCGGCATGGTCGGCCCCGATGTAGACACGCACAGCGCCCTAGTCTGTCAGGCCCGATAGAGTAACGGCCACACCGCCACGTCGACTCTTACTCCCGGAGTGTTCATGACCGTCCACGAGATCCGCCAGCTCGGCGACCCGGTGCTCCGTACCCCCGCCGAGACCGTGACGACCTTCGACCGGGACCTGCGGCGGCTGATCGACGACATGTTCGAATCCATGTACGCCGCCGAGGGGGTCGGGCTCGCCGCGCCCCAGATCGGCGTGGGTTTGAGGATCTTCGTGTTCGACTGCGCGGGGCGCAAGGGGCACGTGGTCAACCCCGAACTGACCGTCGACGACGTGGAGAGCGTCGTGGACGAAGAGGGGTGCCTGTCCGTCCTCGGCCACTACGAGCCGACCCCCCGCGCGGTCGGGGCCACCGTCCGGGGCGTGGACCGGCTCGGCCGCCCCGTCGAGGTCCGGGGCCGGGCGCACCTCGCCCGCTGCCTGCAGCACGAGACGGACCACTTGAACGGGACGCTCTACATCGACCACCTCCCCAAGGACGTCCGCCGCAAGATCATGTCCGGCCTGCGCTGACCCGGCGCGGGCCGCCGCAGGCCGTACACCCACCGGGCCGGAAGATCCGGTACGGCCTCGGGCCCGCTCCTTCCCACCCGCCGGGGACGGGGGCGGCCTCGGACGGCTCGCACCCGAGGCCGGTCAGAGCTGGAGGGACTTGACCTCCAGGTACTCCTCCAAGCCGTGAACGCCGAGTTCGCGGCCGACGCCGGACTGCTTGTAGCCGCCGAAGGGCGCCAGGATGTTCCAGGCGCCGCCGTTGATGTCGACCTGGCCGGTCCGCAGCCGCCGGGCCACCGCGACCGCCCGCTCCTGCGAGGCCGACCAGACCCCGCCGGCCAGGCCGTACGGCGTGCCGTTGGCGATCGCGACGGCCTCGTCCTCGGTGGCGTACGACAGGACCGACAGAACCGGGCCGAAGATCTCCTCCTGTTCGACGACCATGCCGGGCCGCACGTCGGCGAGGACCGTCGGCCGGACGTAGAACCCGCGGCCCGCGGGCACCTCGGTGCCGCCGGCGACGACCCGTGCCCCCTCCTCGACCCCCCGGTGCAGGTAGCCGAGGACCCGCTCGCGCTGGGCGGCGGAGACCAGCGGCCCAAGCCGGGTGTCCGCGGCGAGCGGGTCGCCCACGGTGTACCCGGCGGCCGCCTCGGCCGCGAGTGCCACCGCCTCGGGATAGCTCGACTCCGGCACGAGCATCCGCGTCCAGGCCGAGCAGGTCTGGCCGGAGTTGAGGAAGGCCTTCGCCACCCCGACCTTGACCGCGCGGGGCAGGTCGGCGTCCGGGAGGATGAGGTTCGCCGACTTGCCGCCGAGCTCCAGGGTGACCCGTTTGACGGTCGTGGCGGCGAGGGCGGCGACCCTGCGCCCGGCCCGGACCGAGCCGGTGAAGGACACCGCGTCCACGTCCGGATGGGCCGCGATCGCCTCGCCCACCACCGGGCCGGTGCCGCCGACCAGGTTGAAGACCCCGGGCGGGAGCCCCGCCTCGGCCAGGATCGCGGCGAACTCGTACGCCGCGAGCGGGGCGACCTCCGAGGGTTTCACCACCACGGTGCACCCCGCGGCCAGGGCCGGGGCGACCTTGGCGACCACCTGGTGCAGCGGGTAGTTCCACGGGGTGATCGCGCCCACCACCCCCACGGGCTCCCGGACCACCAGCGAGTTGCCGACCCGGCCGGTGTCGAACGGGAAGGTCTGCGCGAGTGAGGCGTAGGAGTCCAGCACCGCGGCGGGCATCAGGGTGTGCACCTTGAGCGCGACCCCGAGCGGCGCGCCCAGGTCGGCGACGACGATCCGGGCGATCTCCTCGGCCCGCTCCCGGATCAGCGCGGCGGCCCGGGAGAGGACCGCGGCCCGGGCCGCGGGGGCCGTCTCGGCCCACGCGGGAAAGGCGGCGCGGGCCGCCGCGACCGCCAGGTCCACATCGTCGGGCGAACCCGCGGGAACCCGGTCGAGGATCTCCTCGGTCGCCGGGTTCAGGACGTCGATCGCCTCGGCGGCCGGGGGTCCGTCGTCGGACGTCCGCTCCCCCGCCGATCGGGTCGAGATCGCGGGGGTCCACGCCCCGTCGATGTAGTTCTGCCGCATGGAACCGCCTCTTACCCTGACAGATCAGTCGAAAACCGGCTTGCGGGTACGGCTGCGCTTGAGCTCGAAGAACCCGTCGGTTCCCGCCACCAGCCGAACCCCGTCCCAGAGCAGCCCCGCCTGCTCCCCCCGGGGAATCGGGGAGACCACCGGGCCGAAGAACGCCACCCCCTCGACCGCGATGACCGGGGTGCCCACCTCCTGGCCGACCAGGCCGATGCCCTCGCCGTGCGAACGCCGTACCGCACCGTCCAGCCGGTCGGAGTCCATCTCGTCGGCGAGCCCGCGGTCGAACCCGGCCCGCTCCAGCGCCTCCGCCAGAACCGTCCGCCACCCGTCGCGGAACTCCCCGCGCCCCTCGTTGTGCCAGAGCGTCCCGAGTTCGGTGTAGAAGGGGCCGAGGGCGTCCTCGCCGTACCGCTCCGCGACCGCGGCGCAGACCCGCACCGGGCCGATCGCCCCCGTCAGCAGCTCCCGGTAGTCGTCGGGGATGTCCTTGCCCTCGTTGAGGACCGCCAGGCTCATCACATGCCAGCGCGGCGCCAGGTCGCGCACGGCGGCGGCCTCGGTCAGCCACCTGGACGTCATCCACGCCCACGGGCAGAGCGGGTCGAACCAGAAGTCAACGCGCGTTCGCTCGGTCACGGTTCAGCTCCACTGATCAAACAACTGTCTCGGCTTCGACAACCCGAGCCCGTGCCGGGACTATTCCCTCGCGAACGATGATCTGATCGGGTAGAGATGGACTCGGCGGGCTCGGGGGGGCGTGGCCGTGGAGGCCGGCGCCGATACGCTTGCCGTATTTCCTGTCCTGCATGGCAGGATTCAGTCATCGTTCAGTCAACCCCACGTAAACCGTGGGCTGTCTTCGCGAAGTGCGTAAGGAGCGGATGTGGCAGGGAACCTGACCCGCGATGAGGCCCGGGAGCGGGCTCGGCTGCTCACCGTCGAGTCGTACCAGGTGGAGCTGGACCTCACCGAGGGCGAGGAGAGGTTCGAGAGTGTGACGACGGTGCGCTTCGGCTGTACGCAAGCCGGCGCGTCGACCTTCATCGACCTTGCGGGGGCAAAGATCCGCAAGGTCGTGCTGAACGGCGTCGCCTTGGACCCGGCCGCCTACGATTCGGCGAAGGGGCGGTTTCCCCTCCCCGACCTGCGGGCCGAGAACGAGCTGCGCATCGACGCGGACTGCACCTACATGCGTACCGGCGAGGGGTTGCACCGGTTCGTCGACCCGGTCGACGATCGGGTGTACCTGCACACCCAGTTCGAGACCGCCGACGCGCACCGGATGTACGCCTGTTTCGACCAGCCCGACCTGAAGTCGGTCTTCCAGCTCACCGTGATCACTCCGGCGGACTGGCAGGCCGTCTCCAACACGGCCCCCGACGAGATCGTCGAACTGCCGGCGTCCACGCTGGGCGGGCACGGCGGGCTCCAGGCGGCCAAGCGCTGGCGCTTCCCCCCGACGCAGCGCATGTCCACGTACATCACGGCGCTCGTGGCCGGTCCCTACCACGTCGTCCGGGACGAGCACGACGGCATCCCGTTGGGGATCTACTGCCGGGCCTCGCTCGCCGAGCACCTGGACGCGGACAACATCTTCGAGGTCACCCGGCAGGGGTTCGACTTCTTCCACCGCGTCTTCGACCTGCGCTACCCGTTCGGCAAGTACGATCAGCTCTTCGTGCCCGAGTTCAACGCGGGCGCGATGGAGAACGCGGGCTGCGTGACCTTCCTGGAGGACTACATCTTCCGGTCCCGGGTCACCGACGCCCTGGTGGAGCGGCGCGCCGAGACGATCCTGCACGAGATGGCGCACATGTGGTTCGGCGACCTGGTCACCATGCGCTGGTGGGACGACCTGTGGCTGAACGAGTCGTTCGCCACCTACATGTCGGTGCTCTGCCAGGCCGAGGCCACCCGGTGGGGCCAGGGCGCGTGGACGACCTTCGCCAATGTGGAGAAGGCCTGGGCCTACCGCCAGGACCAGCTGCCGAGCACCCACCCGATCGCCGCCGACATCCCCGACATGCAGGCGGTCGAGGTCAACTTCGACGGCATCACCTACGCCAAGGGCGCGAGCGTCCTCAAGCAGCTCGTCGCCTGGGTGGGCCTGGACAACTTCCTCGCCGGGGTGCGCGCCTACTTCAAGGAGCACGCCTGGGGCAACACCACGTTGCAGGACCTGATGACGCACCTGGAGCGGACGTCGGGCCGGGAGCTGTCCTCGTGGACCAAGGAGTGGCTGGAGACCTCGTGGGTCAACACGCTCCGCCCGTCCTTCGACGTAGACGAATCCGGAAATTTCACGAAGTTCGAGGTGCTGCAGGAGGCTCCGCAGGAGTACCCCACCCTCCGCTCCCACCGGGTCGCGATCGGTCTGTACGACCGGGAAAACGGCTCGCTGGTCCGGCGCACCCGGGTGGAACTGGACGTGGTCGGCGCCAAGACCCAGGTCGCCGAGCTCGTCGGGGAACGGCGGCCGGACCTGGTCCTGGTCAACGACGACGACCTCACCTACGCCAAGGTCCGCCTGGACGAGCGGTCCCTGGCCACGCTGGTGAACGGGGGCATCACCGAGTTCGCCGAGTCGCTCCCCCGCGCCCTGTGCTGGTCCGCGGCGTGGGACATGACCCGGGACGCCGAGATGGCCACCCGCGACTACATCCGGCTGGTCTGCTCCGGCATCGGGTCCGTCGCCGACATCACCGTGACCCAGACGGTGCTGCGGCAGGCGACCCTGGCCGTCCGGCAGTACACCGACCCGGCCTGGCGGGCGAAGGGGCTCGCCCTCCTCGCCGACACCCTCAGGGAGCTCGTCAAGGACGCGGCCCCGGGCTCCGACAAGCAGCTCGCCTACCTCAACGCGTTCGCGGGGGTGGCCTCCTCGGACGCCGACGTCGCCTTCCTGCGCGGCATCCTCTCGGGTGAGTCGGTCCCCGACGGGCTCACCGTCGACGCCGACCTGCGCTGGACGGTGCTGCACAGCCTCGTCTCGGCCGGCGCGGCCTCCGCCCAGGAGATCGACGACGAGCTGCGCCGGGACCCGACCGCGACCGGCGAACGCTCCGCCGGCATGTGCCGTGCCTCGCTGCCCACGCCCGAGGGCAAGGAGCGGGCCTGGCAGCAGATCATCGGAGGCACGCTGACCGGGGCGGTGCTCCGCTCCACCGTGCTCGGCTTCCTGCACCCCGGCCACGACGAGCTGCTCGCCCCGTACACGGAGAAGTACTTCGCCGAGGTGGGGCGGATCTGGTCGGAGTGGACCTTCGACACGGCGCAGACCTTCGCCACGGGCTGCTACCCCGCGCTCGCCATCGACCCGTCGACGATCGAGTCCACCGAGGGGTACCTGCGGGCCGAGGATCCGCCGCACGCCCTGCGGCGCCTGCTGATCGAGGGCGCCGACGGCGTCCGGCGCGCGCTGCGGGCCCGGGAGCGCGACCGTACGGCGACCGCCTGATCCAGGAGCCGGCGGCGGCCGGGCGGGGTATGATCCCCGCCCGGCCGCCGCCGTTTCCGGCCCGAGGGGAAGTACGGCGTACGCCCGGAACACCCGGACTTCGTGGGGTACGGGCTACGCGGGGAGGCTCATCGACGCCGGATCCGGCCGTACCGGCTCCATGCGCCCGTGATCGGGTCAACGGCCCCGCAAGCCCACCACCCCGGTTGCCCTACCTTGGGTGGATCACCCCCACCCCAGGACATGAGTAGGGTGATCGAGTGGATTCGGCTCGTGATCTCCTCGTCGCCCTGGCCCGCCGGTACTCCTTCGGCGACGTCGCCGCGCTCGCCCCGGCCCACCTGTCGAACCCCGTCAAGTCCGCCCGGGTCACCGCGCTGTGCGCCTTCGGCGAACGCCTGCTCGACCTGGACGCGGAGGACTTCGGCACCGAGATCGAGCACCCCTTCCCGGTCGCGCCCGGCGTGCCGCGGCCCGGCCGGGGCGTCGCGGTGATCCCCCGGGACCTGCAGAACCGCGCCCGGGCCTGCCACATGCCGCAGTCCGCGCGGGAGCGCCCGCGAGGGGCGCTGGCCTCGCTGCGGCCCGCCTACCGGCTGCTCCTGGAGGTGATCGAGGCCCGCTGGCGGCGGAGGGAGATGAGCGCCATGATCGCGGCGATCCACATCGCCTCGGAGTACCTCCCGCTGCTCGCGTGGGAGCCGGTGCTCGGCCACGCGGGGGATCCGGCGCGCTGGCCCGCGGAGCTCACCGCGGAGGGAAGCCGGTTCGGGGTCCTGGGCGAGCGTTCCTGCGATCACACCAAGTCCGACCAGTCCGCGGTGGCGCGGAGCCTGCGGGTCGCAATCGAGCCGCCGCTGGGCTGGCGCTCCTATCTGGACCGGCAGCACAGCCACGTCGCCCACGCGCTGGGGGTCTGTGCCTCGGCCTGCCGCCGCAAGTGCGCGGCCGTCGACTGGGTGCGGGACGACACGCTGGCCGAACGGTGCCGGGTGGCGCTCGACTTCGGGGAGAGCGCCCTGGTCCGGCTCCGCCACGCGGCCCCGGTCGGCCACGGTTTCGGGGTGCCCTCCCCCGAGGAGGTGCTGGAGGCCTGGCAGCGCAGCGTCACCTCGCTGTCGAAGTCGCCGCTGCTCGGTGAGCCGTCGGAGGCGGACGGTTTCCCGCTGGAGAGGCTGACCACGGTGTTCTCGGTGGTGGCCGGGGTCTCGATCAAGCCCGACACCCTCCTGGCCGACGTCTCGGCCTGCCTGGTGGAAGCCCTCTCCGGCTGAGCGCGCCGCGGCGGCCGTACCAGACCGGCTCTCCCGTCCGGTGGTTCCGCGGGGTCAGAATTCTGTAATCGGCCTGTCCGGTGAAATGTCGTCGAATGATGATATCCAAGAGGTCGCGGTCACTGAGAATCACACCGAGGGGGAGGAGATTCAGTGATCAACCACATTTTCTGGACAAATCGCAATAATACCGATTTTTGGTAGTCCAATATCGGTGAAGGCGCCAGTCGGGCAGCGCCTTTCGCCTATTGTGCAGACCCGAATCGAGGGCCACGGGGGCGGACCCTCTCCTGGACAATCAACCAGTTAGGTCATTGAGGCGCCCCACATGCCATACATCCCGGAACCGCTCCCCGGTTACGCGCGCCCCCGCGCATTCCCCTTCTACATCGTGTGCGACGTCTCCTATTCGATGCACGCGCCCCGCCGGGACGGCCGGCCGACCCCGCACGAGGTGCTCTCCAACTGCGTCGGCCAGCTCCTGTTCCAGCTTGAGGCGGGCGACCCCGGGGTCAGCGAGGCGGCGCACATCTGCATCGTCGCCTTCTCCGACCAGGCACAGGTGATCCTGCCGCTCACCCGGCCCTGTGACGCGGTCAGGGTTCCGGAGCTCCCCAAGGGCGGGCAGACCAACTACGCCGCCGTCTTCGACGCCCTCTTCCGGATCATCGACGCCGACTGCCGCAGGCTCCGCCAGGACTACGAGCTCAAGCAGCCCGTGGTCTTCTTCATCACCGACGGGGAGCCCTACGTCGGCGAGAGCACCCAGCCGCCGCAGGTCTGGCTCCCGCTGCGCGACCGGCTCGCCGACACCTCCTTCGGGCATCGGCCGCACATCGCCGCCATGGGGTTCGATCAGGTGACCGAGCGCTCGCTCTGCCAGATCGCCACCAAGCTCGGCGGAAGCTCCCTCGCCTACGTCGCCAAGGAGGCCATCCAGGCCACCCAGGTCTTGGAGGGCATCGCCCGCGCCGTCTCCGACAGCATCGGGATATCGGTCAGCAAGAGCGAGTTCAGCCTTCGCGTCCCCGTCGGAATGCGGCACCTCGAATGCCGGCTCCCATGACCTCCGTCCGCACGGCCGCGGCCGCGGGGCTCGCCCTCCTCACCGCCGCGGTCCTGGCGGGCTGTACGGGCGACGCGGGCCGGGCGGGGGCGCCCAAGGACGCCACGACCGCGGGCGCGCCCGCTCCGGAGAAGTCCGCCCCGCAGAAGATCGCCGTCTTCTTCTACGGCCACCCGGAGAGCAGACTGCTCGCGGAGATCTACACGGCCGTGCTGAGCGCCCGGGGCCACGACATCCTGCTGACCGAGGTCAAGCCGGACGGCGGGCCGACGGGCAAGGAGACGGCCGGCACCCCGTCCGTCGAGAGCATCAGGAAGGCCTTGACCACAGCCGGCGTCCCCGCCGTGGCCGCCGTCGACACCCTGGATCTGCTGAGCGGTCTCGGCCGGACCGTCCCGAGCACCGTCGAGAAGGTGGCGGAGGCCGTCAAAGGCACCGCCCTGAACGGCCTGCGGGTCCTCGACCCGCTCAAGGCGTCCACCCGACCGGCCTTCGTGATGCTCAGGCAGGTCGCGAAGCAGCACAACGCCTGGTCACTCGGCGACCTGACGGGGGTGAAGGCAGCCGCGGGCTGGACCGTCGGCCATGACTCGATCTTCGCACCGGAGTGGCGGGACCGGCTGAACGCCAAGCCCCACGGCCTGCGGTTCGGCACCTGGACCGCCACCTCGGATCCGGTCAAGGACTTGAAAGAGCAGCGGATACAGCTCGCGCTGATGTCGACCGCCGACCCCAGGATCGCGACGAACGACGAGCTCCTGCCGCTCGGCGACACGGAGAATGCCTCCCGCCCGAGAACCATGGTCCCCCTCGTCTCCGACAAGCTCGGCGACGACGTCAAAAAGATCGTCGACGAAGTCTCCGCCTCGCTCACCACCGCCGAGATGCACGCGATGCGGTCACCCGGCGGAGATGTGAAGGACAACGCCCGGCGCTGGGCGACGACGAACCTCCCGGCACCGGAGAAGCCCGGCACCGAAACCCGCGAACCGGCTGAACAGGACAGCGGGTTCCCCCTCTGGACACTGCTGATCCTGCTGCTGATCGCGCTGATCGGGTTGGGCGTCCTGCTGCTGCGGCTGCGGCGTACCGCCGGCCCGCCGCAGCGGGGACGACCCGCCGCCGGGCAGCCCCCGCAGGGACGCCCCGGCCCGCAGGAGCGCCCCGTCCCGCCTAACCGGCCGGAACGGACCGGCCAGGCCGACGAGCACCGGCTCACCCTCGGCCCGCCGCCGCGGCCCATCCAGGTACACCTGCCCTACGGAAGCACCTCGCGGGATTCGGGGATCGCGCTCGACGGAGGGATGATCGGCGCCACGACGGTCCGGGCGGCGAGCGTCCGGGGGCGTAAGCACGCCTTCCGCGGCGAGCCCCGGCAGGACGCGTTCGCCGTACGGCTCAGCGCGGACCGGGCGTGGGTGATCGCGGCGGTCGCCGACGGGCTGGGCAGCGCCAAGCACGCCGAACGGGCCGCCTCCTCGGCCGTACACGCCGCCGTGGAGGTGGCCGAGGACCACCTGCGGAGCAACGCCGACCCCAGCCGCTGGGACTGGCCCGCCTTCTACACCGCGATCGCGGACCGGATCCGCCGGTCGACCGGCGGGCTCGGCGAACCTCAGCCGGGGAGCAACGCCGGCGGACGGGTGCCCAGGGACTCCCCCTCCACCACCCTCACCGTCGCCGTGATCCCGGCCGGGGGCGAGGGCGAGGCGGTCTGCGCCGCCGTGGGCGACTCCCCGGCGTACTGGCTGAAGGACGGCATGTGGATTCCCGTCTTCCCCGGCAAGCAGGGTGACCTCCCGGAGAACGTCACCGCGGCGCTCCCCGCCAACCCCGAGGACTCCACGGTCCGCAGGCTCCGGTGGAAATCCGGCGACCTGCTGGTGCTGAGCAGCGACGGATTCGCCGCCGCGATGGGCGACGGGACGAGCCCGCTCGCCTCGTGGCTCGCCAAGACCTGGCGCAAACCGCCGGAGCTCCCCCTCTTCCTCCGGGAGGTCGACTTCCGGCTCTCCACCTTCGACGACGACCGGACCGTCGTGGCGCTCTGGTCCGGCCGGCACGATCTGGCGGTCACATGAGCACCGGGGCCATGGACGACGACGTCGAACTCCCCCTCCTGGTGGATCCGCTCCGGCTCGCCGACCCCGGACTGCCCGACCGGGGGCTGCGCGCGGGCGGCCAGGCCGACGACATGCGGCTGTGCACCGGGCCGGACCTGGAACAGTACGTCTACAAGCGCTACAGCGAGGACACCATCGCGGGCATGCGCGAGAAAATGCTGATCGACATGGTGCGCTGGCGGCGGGAACTGCCCGCCGAGGAGCGGGCCGAACTGGACCGGCGCTGCGCCTGGCCGGTCGCCGCGGTCGGCGGTCCCGGGTACGTCCAGGGCATCCTCATCCGGCTCGCGCCGCCGGCCATGTTCGAGCAGCACACCCTGCCCGACGGCCGGACCAGGGTCTCCCCCCGGCATCTGGACGTGCTGACCCGCGGCCCCGAGCGGGCCCGGCGGATCGGCACGACCTACTACGAGCCGCCCTACAAGCTCGCCGTGCTCGGGCAGCTGCTCAGCACCGTGAACTGGTTGCACACCCGCGGTTACGCCGTCGGTGACCTTCAGCTGCGCAACGCGGTGTTCACCGTCGACCCGCGCCCCGAGGTGTTCCTCCTCGACTGCGACTCCTGTGTCCCGCTGAGCGGTGTGGGGGCGCTCGCCCGGGTCGATCCGGAGATCTACCAGCTCCCCGAAGGCATGCAGGGCGCCGCCTTCGACGCCAACTCCGACTACTACAAGTTCGCCTGGGCGGTCGTCCGCTGCGTTCAGGAAAACGCGGAGACCTTCGCCATCGACCAGGAGGTTCTGAAGCGGGTGATGACCACCCCCTACGTCGAACTGCTCGCCGAATGCTGCCGGACCCTCCCGCCCCAGGGGACCCGGGAGCGGCTCCGGGAGGCCGCCGCGCTGTGGCCCCGGCTCGTCGCCCCCGGCCGCCTGTCGGTGAACATCGACGGGTACATCAAGGAGCCCTGGCCGCCCGGGCGGTCCGCGGTCGTCGCCAAGCCGCCGATCACGGCGTCCCGGCCGCAGGCCACGATACCGGCGCCACGGATCCCGGCCGAGCGGGCGACCGAGCGGACACCCGCCCAGCGCAGGGCCACCGTGATCGTCCTCGCTCTCATGGTCTTCGTGGTCATCCTGATCGTCGTCACGGTGTTGAACGCATGAGCCACTTCGAACCCCTTACCCCCGGCGACCCGCGGCGCATCGGGCCGTATCTGATCATGGGGAAGCTCGGGGAGGGAGGCCAGGGGCTGGTGTACCTCGCTCAGGCCCCCGGAGGCGAACGCGTGGCGGTGAAGGTGCTCCGCGCCGGATGGGCGAGCGAGACGGACGCCCGCCGCCGCTTCACCGAGGAGCTGGCCGCGGCCCGGCGGGTCCGGCACGCCTATACGGCCGCCGTGCTCGACGCCGACGTGGACGGGCACGTCCCGTACATCGTCAGCGAGTACGTCCAGGGACCGTCGCTGCAGCGGGCGGTGGACGAGCGGGGCCCCTACACCGGCCCCGCCCTGGAACGCCTGACGATCTCGCTGGCCACCGCGCTCGCCACCATCCACGACGCCCGGGTGATCCACCGGGACTTCAAGCCCGGCAACGTCCTGATCGGCCCGGACGGGCCCCGGGTGGTCGACTTCGGCATCGCCCGGGCGGTGGAGACCACACTGGGCCCGACGACCAGGCTCCTCGGCACCCCGCTCTACATGGCGCCCGAGCAGTTCGAGGTCGGCTCGGTCGGCACGGCCGCCGACGTCTACGCCTGGGCCGCGACCGTGGTCTTCTCGGCCACCGGCCGGACCCTGTTCGGCAGCGTCCCGTTGAACGCCCTCCCGCACCACATCCTCAACACCGCACCCGACCTGAGCGGGGTACCCGCGGCGCTGCGGCCCGTCGTCGAACGCTGCCTCAGCAAGGACCCCGCGCTCCGGCCGACCGCGTTCCACCTTCTGCAGGCCCTGGTCTCCCCGGATCCCACGCCGGAGCGCCTCCGGACGGCGCCGCCGGCCCGGCCCACACCGACCCTCGTCCTGCCGGACGGGCTCCACCCGGAGGCGACCCCGCCGGAACGGAACCCCTCGGCCCGGATCCCGCCCGCACGTCCGCCCGTTCCGGCCGGGCCGGTTCCGGTCCCCGCGCCGGGGGGAGACGAGACGCCTCCGCTCCACCTCACGGTGGGCCGGACCCGGCACCTCCTCACCGGGAACGACCCGCACACGGTGGGCGGGCCCGGCTGCACGATCGAGGCGGGCGGGACGGGGATCCTGCTCTACATCAGGTACCGGGGCGCCTGGCGGGTCAACATCCGGATGCCGGGCGCGATGGTCGAGGCGGTGAACGCCCAGCTCACCGGGTTCATGGTCCACCTGGACCGGCCGGGCGCGCGGTGCACGGTCCGCGGCGAGGCCGGGGGAACCCACCTGGAGTTCCGGCTCTCCCTGGACCCCGCGGACTGAGCGGATCCGCCTGCGGGCGACGCCGGGCCGCCCGCAGGCCGTACCGGACCTCAGCTGTGCGTGGCGTACTCGGTGAGCATCTCGATGCCCTGGACGAGGCCGCCGTCGTAGTCCCCGGCGCTGAAGGCCGTGACCATCGCCATCGCGGCGAGGCGGCACTGCCCGTCGGTGACCCGCCCGCGGATCAGCGCGCCCGTGACGATCTCCAGCGCGTGCGTCCCGGGGTCGACGAAGACGAGAACGGCGCGGGGGGCCTGCTCGTCGCCGAGCGCGGCGTGCAGCCGCTCGGCGTAGTCGCGCGCGCGCCCCTGGGCGGAGCCCATGAAGACGGCCACCCGCAGGTCCGCCCGGAGCGCGGCGTGCCGGATGGCGGTACGGACGTCGTCGGCCTGCGGAGAGGTCAGGATCGGCATGTCACCACCCCGCCGACGCGCCGCCGGTGCCCCGGGCGGGCTCCGCGGTCCTGGCGAGTTCGGTCCAGTCGGCCGTGCCGCCGGCCGCCCAGTGCGCGGGGCGGTCGGTGAGGACGAGCCTGGAGGTGCCGACGCCTTCCTCCGCACCGCCCGGGCCGTTGAACCAGAGCGGCAGGGAACCCACCCGTGATTCCTGGGAGCGCTTCAGCGTGGGGGCGACCACGAGAAGACCGATCACTATGAACATCCCTCCGGACACCGCGATCAGTATCCCGAGGATCTCGATCCCGCTGACCATGATGTCAACGTAATCTTCCGGGCGGACCCTGACCAGAGGGGTGAGGGCTGTCTCCCGCAAATTCCCACTAAACTCTCCCAGCCGAACGAATGGATGTTCGATAGCCGAGAAGGAAAACGGTGACGGAGCGGAGTCACATCAAGAAATCCCGGCCCTCGGGCACCGACGGTCGCCGAGTTTGGCGTAACCTGCACCAGGGAACGGAGAAAAGGGAACGTAATAATACCCGTATTCCACCCGGGTGAACCGGAACAACACGGCGATAAAAGTATGAACTACACAACACTAGGCAGGTAACCGCGCGTCAACTACCTTGCCTCGTGTGGATTCTGCGAACACCCCGGAAGACGCCAACGCGCAATCCCCGATCTGGGTGAGCGAGCGACCTCCCCGGGCAGGCACCCCGGACGTCGAGGAGACCACGACCTACGCTCCCGTGGAGCGGGCGTCCCTCAAAGGGTTCCTGCAGCAACCGGAGTACGCCCACTGGCGACGGCGTCTCATCGTCTCGCTGGGGGCGGCCGTCCTGTTCACGATCCTGCTCAACTGGCGGGTCGGTCTCACCGCCGCGGTGATCGCGGCGATCGCCGACACCGTCTACCGCGCCCGCACCGTCTCGTCGGTCTCGGCGTGGCGCCGGGCCTCGGTGGCGGAACGGCGGACCGAGGCGCAGCTGCGCCGGCTGGAGCGGAACGGGTACTACTCCCTCCACGCCCGGGCGCTGCCCGACAGCGACGCGCAGATCGACCACCTCGTGGTGGGGCCCACCGGCATCTACGCCGTGGACTCCGAGAAGTGGGACAAGCGCCTGCCGGTCCGCGCGATGTCGCACCGCAAGCTCTTCCACGGCCCCTTCAACCAGAAGGCGCGGCTGGACGAGGCCAACTGGGAGGCCAGCACCGCGGCCAAGCTGATCAGCGACGAACTCGGGCGTGAGATCACGGTCGTCCCGTCGCTGGCCATCTACGGTCCCTCCATCCCGTGGAAGGTCCTCAACATCAGGGAAGTCGACGTCTTCGACGGGAGCAGGGTCCGGAGCTGGATCACCAAGCGGGAGAAGTGCCTCACCCCGGCCGACGTCCAGGAGATCGCCGAGGCCGCCGAAGCGGTCCTGCCGACCCGGTATCCGCCCAGCTGACGACGGCCCGGCCGGGCCCGGGAAGGCCGCGTTGATTGTGCGCGGGCAGGACGTGACCCGTACCATCTAGAGACGTAGGTCTCGCGATGGGAGCGCACCGATATGCCCACCCTCAGGTCCCGTACCGTCACGCACGGCAGGAACATGGCCGGTGCCCGGGCACTGCTCAGGGCCACCGGTGTGGCGGGGACCGACTTCGGCAAGCCGATCGTCGCCGTCGCCAATAGCTTTACCCAGTTTGTACCGGGTCATGTGCACCTGCGGGAGGTCGCCGCGGTCGTCGCCGACTCGGTCCGGGAAGCCGGCGGCATCCCCCGCGAGTTCAACACGATCGCGGTCGACGACGGCATCGCGATGGGGCACGGAGGCATGCTCTACTCCCTCCCCTCGCGCGAGCTCATCGCCGACGCGGTCGAGTACATGGTCAACGCGCACTGCGCCGACGCCCTCGTCTGCGTCTCCAACTGCGACAAGATCACACCGGGCATGCTGCTGGCCGCGCTCCGGCTCAACATCCCCACGGTCTTCGTCTCCGGCGGGCCCATGGAGGCGGGCAAGGGGACCGCGGGCCGCAAGCTCGACCTCATCGACCCGATGATCGCCGCCGCCGATGAGAGCGTCTCCGACGCCGAGCTCCTGGAGATGGAGGAGAGCGCCTGCCCGACCTGCGGCTCCTGCTCCGGCATGTTCACCGCGAACTCCATGAACTGCCTGGTCGAGGCGCTCGGGCTCGCCCTGCCCGGGAACGGCACGACCCTGGCCACCCACGTCGCGCGCAAGCGGCTGTACCAGGACGCGGGCCGGGCCGTCGTCGACCTGTGCCGCCGCTACTACGACGAGGACGACGCCTCGGTCCTGCCGCTGTCCATCGCGACCCACGACGCGTTCGCCAACGCCATGGCCCTCGACGTCGCCATGGGCGGCTCCACCAACACGATCCTGCACCTGCTCGCCGCCGCCCGGGAGGCCGGCGTCGACTTCGGGCTGAAGGAGATCAACGAGATCTCCCTGCGGGTCCCCTGCCTGTGCAAGCTCGCCCCCGCCACCGCCAAGTACCACGTGGAGGACGCGCACCGCGCGGGCGGCATCCCCGCCATCCTCGGCGAGCTCGACCGGGCGGGTCTGCTCATCCGCAGCGTGCACAGCATCCACAGCGACTCCTTCCCCGAGTACCTCGCGGCCTGGGACGTCCGGTCGCCCACCGCCTCCCCGGAGGCGACGGAGCTGTGGCACGCCGCCCCCGGCGGGGTGCGGACCACGCAGGGCGCCTCGCAGAACGCCCGGTGGGAGGAGCTCGACCTCGACCGCGAGCAGGGCTGCATCCGGGACCACGAGCACGCCTACACCCGCGACGGAGGCCTGGCGGTGCTCTACGGCAACCTCGCCCCCGACGGCTGCATCGTCAAGACGGCCGGGGTCGAGGAGTCGCTCTGGCGGTTCACCGGCACCGCCCGGGTCTTCGAATCCCAGGAGAGCGCCGTCGAGGGGATCCTCGGCAACAAGGTCAAGCCGGGCGACGTGGTCGTCATCCGCTACGAGGGACCCAAGGGCGGCCCCGGCATGCAGGAGATGCTCTACCCCACCTCCTTCCTGAAGGGGCGCGGCCTCGGCAAGGCGTGCGCGCTCATCACCGACGGGCGTTTCTCCGGCGGCACCTCCGGGCTCTCCATCGGCCACGCCTCCCCCGAGGCCGCGGAGGGCGGGATCATCGCCCTGGTCGAGGACGGCGACACGATCGAGATCGACATCCCGGGGCGTTCCATCAACCTCGCGGTGGCCGACTCCGAGCTCGCGCTCCGGCGCACCCGGCTGCTCGCGGAGCTCGGCGGGTACCGTCCGCGGGACCGCGACCGTCCGGTGAGCGCCGCGCTGCAGGCCTACGCCGCGTTGACGACGTCGGCCTCCACGGGCGCCTCCCGCGACCTGAGCCAGCTCGCCCGCTGACCGTCCTAGCCACGTTGAGGGCCTCGTATGAGTAGATTCGTGCTGACCTTGTCCTGTCCCGACCGGCCCGGGGTGGTGGCCGCCGTCTCCGGGGCCCTCGCCGAGTACGGATGCAACATCGCCGAAAGCCAGCAGTACGGCGACCCGTACGAGGCCCGCTTCTTCATGCGGGTCGAGTTCACCGGGGGCGACGCCGACGGGTTTCGTACGGCGTTCGCGGCCCTGGCCCCCGAGTTCTCCATGGAGTGGGAGCTCCACGACAAGGCGATCAAGCCTCGGGTGCTCGTCATGGTGAGCAGGCTCGGGCACTGCCTCAACGACCTGCTCTACCGGGTGCGCAGCGGCCTGCTCGACATCGAGGTGGTCGCCGTCGTCTCCAACCACCCGGACCTGCGGCCGCTCACCCAGTCCTACGGCATCGACTACCACCACCTCCCGGTCGCGCCCGAGACCAAGGGCACGCAGGAGAACGAGATCCTCACCCTGGTCAACCACTACCAGGCGGACCTGGTGGTGCTCGCCCGGTACATGCAGATCCTCTCCGAGAACCTCTGCGCGAAGCTCTCCGGCAAGGTGATCAACATCCATCACTCCGCGCTCCCCTCGTTCAAGGGCGCGCGCCCGTACCACCAGGCCCACTCACGGGGTGTGAAGCTCATCGGCGCGACGGCGCACTACGTCACCTCCGACCTCGACGAAGGGCCGATCATCGAGCAGGAGGTCGCCCGGGTGGACCACACCCACGACCCGGACCGGCTCGCCGCCGTCGGCCGGGACCTGGAGTGCCTGGCCCTCGCCCGCGCCGTGCGCTGGCACACCGACCGGCGCGTCCTGCTCAACGGCGGGCGCACCGTCGTCTTCCGCTCCTGATTCGCATCCGTCCGGGCCGGACCACCGAGGCCGCGCCGTCGGCATGCCCCGGTGGTCCCGTACCCGTCTAGGCGGGGTCCGGCGGGGTCAGCCCGGTCTGAGCGGCCAGGAAGCCGAGGACGTCCGCGGAGAGGTCCACCGAACGGCTCACCGAGCGGGCCCCGTGGCCCACCTCGGTCTCCCGGCGGAGCAGGACCGGCCGGTCGGCGGACTGGGCGTGCTGGAGCGCGGCGCACATCTTGCGGGCGTGCAACGGGTCGACCCGCGTGTCGGAGTCGAAGACGGTGAACAGCACCGCGGGGTAGGCCACCCCCTCCTGAACGTGATGGTACGGGGAGTAGCCGCGCAACCAGGCGAACTCCGCCGGATCGTCCGCGGAGCCGTACTCCACGTTCCAGCTCTGGCCGAGGCCAAACCGCTCGTAGCGGATCATGTCCAGCAGCGGTGCCGAGCAGGACACCGCCGCGAAGAGGTCGGGGCGCTGGGTGAGCGCGGCACCCACCAGGAGGCCGCCGTTGGAGCCGCCGGAGACGGCCAGGCGGTCCGGGGTGGTCCACCCGCCGGCGACGAGCCGCTCCGCCGCCGCGTGGAAGTCGTCGAAGACGTTCTGCTTGGCGCCGAGCATGCCCGCCCGGTGCCAGTCCTCGCCCTCCTCGCCGCCCCCGCGCAGCTGGGCGATGGCGTAGACACCGCCTGCCTCGACCCAGGCGAGGACGGCCGCCGAGAAGGCGGGCGTAAGGGAGATCCCGAAACCCCCGTACCCGTACAGAATCGTCGGCCTGGGTGTTTCAGGGGCCCCGCCGCCTCCACCGGAGGAGACGATCAGCATCCGTACCGTGGTCCCGTCCTTGGAGGTGTACTCCACCTGCTCGGTGGTGACGGACGGGATCTCGGCGGTGCCGGGCGCGGAGGCCCACAGCGTCGTCTGGCCGGTCCTGGCGTCGTATCGGTGCACGGTGCCCGGCGTGGTGTGGTCGGTGTAGCCGAACCAGGCCTCGTGGCCGCCCTCCGGGCGTTCGGAGATCCCGCCGATCGAGCCCAGGCCCGGCAGGGGGACCGTGCCGATCCGCTCCCCGGTCTCCAGGCTGTGCACCGTGATCTCGCTCACCGCGTGCCGGGTCCAGCCGACCAGGAGCACTGCGGGTTCCAGGTCGTCCAGGATCGCGTGGTCCTGGAGCACCGCGGCGGGGTCCTCGGGGACGAGGTCACGCCAGTTCGACGCGTCCGGGGTGGCGGGGTCCGTCACGCACAGCCGGCCGCGGGGCGCGTCCCGGTCGGTCCGGAGGTACAGCCGCCCGTCCCGTCCCACCTGGCCGCCGGTCTGGGCGTCCACCCCCTCCTGGACGACGATCAGCTCGGGTGCGTGCGGCGGGGACGCGGTCAGGTCGGCGATCCAGAGGTCGTCGCGGGGGGCGGTCCCCCTCGTCGCGCTGATCAGCAGATGACGTCCGTCCCGGCTGACCGAGACCCCGTAGTAGTTGGTCTTCTCCAGGCCCTCGCCGAAGACCTGGACGTCGCTCCCTTCGGGGGTCCCGACCCGATGGAGGTAGACCCGGCGGTGGTACTGCTCCTCGCCCGCCGGGACCGCCTCGGCGGGGAGGCTCCGGACGTAGTAGAAGGCCTCGCCGCCGGGAAGCCAGGCGACCGGAGAGTAGCGGCACCGGTCGATCGGGCCTTCGATCACGGCCCCGGTGATGACGTCCATCACGTGCAGGAGGGAGTTCTCGTCACCGCCCACGGAGATCTGATAGGAGAGAAGCCGCCCTTCCTTGTCCACCGACCAGGTGTCGAGTGTGGTGAGCCCGCTGGGATCGATCTCCATCGGGTCGAGCAGGGCGCGCTCCTGCCCTTCCGGGGAGACGGTGTAGAGCACCGCGTGCTCCTGGTCGGGGTCCCGCCGGGTGAAGAACCGCCGCTTCCCCCGCCAGACGGGCGTGCCGACCGAGCCGGTACGGGTCAGCTCGGCGACCCGCTCCCGGAAGGCCCCGACACCCGCGAAGTCGACGCTCGCGGTGGTGAAGAGCGCGTCCTGGGCGGTGAGCCAGCCTTGGGTGTCAGGGGAGTCCGGATCCTCGAGCCATCGGTAGGGGTCGGCTATCCGGGCGCCGTGCACCTCCTCGACGAGGTCCTGGCGGGGCGCGGATGGGTACGGGTGTCGCGGCGTCATGTGAGGCACTCTAAGGCCTCGGTTCACGGCGCACCGGACGTCTTCTCGCTCGCCACCCCAGCACCAAAAAAGACACTAAGGCCCTTTAGGGCATCTTTCCCTCCACAGAGTGTATTAAACTGCTAAAGCGGCTATAAAGCAGCCAGAGGGTCCGCCCGTCACACCGGCCGAGGCGTTATGGGGTGGCGAGAGGGCCGCATCAAACGCCACACTTAACCAGGACGGCCGCTGCGGCAAGGGTCCGCAGGGCTTCCGGCGGAGGTCCTCGTGACGGATGCGCCCGGGCCGCTTGACAGCGGCCGACAAACCGGGTCGCGCCCCGGTGAAATCACCGACGCGACCCATGATTGTGCCAAGTGTGCCTGGACGACCCCGGCGGGGGTCGAGTGATGCGCCAGGTTCTGTTGTTGAACGCCACCTACGAGCCGCTGACGACGCTCTCCCTGCGCCGTGCCGTCGTGCTCATCTTGAGGGACAAGGCCGACGTCGTTCATCGCGATCAGCGAGGTACGGTCCTGCACTCGGCGACACAGGTGATCGACGTGCCGTCGGTCATCCGGTTACGCCGGTACGTGAAAATCCCTTTTCGGTCCCGTGTCCCCCTGACCCGCGCCGCGCTCATGCGGCGCGACGACTATCTCTGCGCCTACTGTGGTCACCGCGCCGAGACGATCGACCATGTGGTGCCACGCTCCCGAGGGGGTACCCACACCTGGGAGAACTGCGTGGCCTCCTGCATGTCCTGCAACCATCGCAAGGCTGACAGATTGCTGGAAGAGCTCGGATGGGCCCTGCCCTTCGCCCCCGTCGTCCCCCGGGGTGCGCACTGGCGGCTCATCGGCTCGCACTACGACAGCGACCCGCTCTGGGCGCCCTATCTCTCGCGATCGGCCGCGTGAGACGGTGACCCCGGTGCCGTCGGCGATCTCTCGTCGCCGCGGCGCCGGGACCTGTACCCACCCGATGGGTCGCCCCGTACGCTAGGCACATGCCGCGATACGACTACCGCTGCCGCGCCTGCGGAGCCACCTTCGAGCAGAACCGTCCCATGGCCGAGGCGAACGATCCGACCGTCTGCCCCGGGGGACACGACGACACCGTCAAACTTCTCTCCACCGTGGCCGTGACCGGCCGCGGCGGGAGCGACCCCGCGCCGCGCGGAGGTTCCGGCGGAGGATGCTGCGGAGGCGGCTGCTGCGGCTGAGACCCCTCCCTCAATCGGCCGGATCCAGCCGCCGACCGAGATAGACGACGGTGTGCTCACCGACCCGTGCCCGCCCGAGCTCGCGCCAGCCGTACTTGCGGTAGAGGGCGAGCGCGGCCCGCTGGCCCAGGGTGGTGTTCGCGACGAGTGCGGTGTAGCCGAGACTCCGGGCGTGATCGACGAGCGCCCGGAGCATCGCCGAGCCGTGTCCGCGCCGGTGAAAGTCCGGGTGGATCCGGAGTCGGCACATCTCAGCCACCCCGTCGCCGACCCGCCGGAGCGCGCCCATCGCCATCACCCGTCCGTCGATGTGGCCGATGAGGAACTCTCCCCCGTCGTGGAGATAGATTTCCGGGATTCGGGACAGGTCGTCCTCGTAGTAGACGCCGTCGCCGGGCCGTACCCCGACGTCGGCCAGCCCGGCCCGATGGAGTGCCAGCACCTCGTCCCGATCGGCGGGGAGATACCGGCGGATGCGCATCAGGTACCGGGCCGCCCCTGCTGTTCCTTGAGCGACTCCTTGTACGAACGGAGCCTGGAGGAACTGGCCTTACCACCCAGCTCCGCGGACTTGGCGAGCTCGTGGGCTCTGCGCATCACGATGTCCGTGCGGTACTCGTATGCGAGGGACTCGACCGTCCGCTGCCCCAGTTCCAGTGCCTCGTCGACGTCCCCTTCAAGGATCTTGCACTTGGCCCGGTCGAACCCGATGAGGGTCCGATCTAGCCACTCATGCGGGCCGTACTTCGCCAGCGCCTGCTCCAAAAGGAAGTCGGCCTCCATGGCCTGCCCGAGTTTGACCAGGGCGTCGCCCTGGTGGAAGTAGAGCTGGCGTTCGGTGTATCCGAAGGCGGAGTCGTCCTTCTCCGACGGGGTCATCTGCGCGTAGGCGGCCCTGGCCCTGGAGAGCGCCCGTTTGGCCTGGTCGACGACGTCCTTGCGCCCCGACCCCGAGAGCATGGCCAGGGCCCGGGCTTCGACGACGGGCGCCATGGCCTGTGCCGCGCAGGGGGTCTGGCCGGCCAGGTCCTTGCTCTTCTTGGCGAGGGTGAGGGCCTCGCGTGGGTCTCCGTAGTAGAGGGGTACCAGCGCTTCCCTGGCGATGACCCAGGCCCGCAGCGCCCGATCACCGGTCTCGTCGGCCGCCGTCCTGCCGGTCCGGAAGAAGGAGCGGGCGAGCCGGTGGTCGCCCAGATTGATCATGATCATGCCGCTCAGCCCGGAGAGCTGCGCCGCCATCCGGCACAGCCGCTCGTGCAGGTCCATGGGCTGGCGGCGCTCACACGCCCGGCGGACGCCGCTGAACTCCAGCAGGACGTCGCAGAGGAGCCGCAGCGGGGCGGTGTTGCTGTACTGGCGGCCCAGCCCCATGATCATTTCTTCCCATTGGTCGAGCATCGCGGGAGAGACGCTCGCCGACACCAGGGTGTCCTCCATCCGGCGGCGAACCCGGTCGGCCGCCCCCAGGACCTGCGCGTCCAGCTCGTGGCCGGTCCGGGCGAGGACGTCGAGGAGCGTCTGGCGGAGCACCTCCTCCTCCTCGTCCCCCCGCCGTTCCCCGAACGGCGGGGCGAAGCCCGGCTGCAGCCAGAGTTCCCGAGGGGGCGGCGACTGATCCAGCCCGTCCGCGCATCCCCCCCGGACGACGCCGGGCATGCGATGGCCGTGGCCGCAGATGCACGGCCCGTCGTACCCGAGCGCGTCGGGCTCCACCCGATACACCGAGCACAGGTAGTGCAGATACTCGGGACCCGGACGCTTCATCCCGCTTTCATAGGCCGACAGGAGTGTCTCGCCGATCCCCGGCGGCGGTTTGCCGTCCCGCTCGAACAGTGCTCGAACCTGCTCGATGACATCGGCGAGGGCGATCCCGTGGGAGAGGCGGTGAGCTTTGATCTTCGTGGTGTTGAACTGGGGCCCGCACGTCTCATGCACCTCTTCGGCGATCTGGGCCGTGCTCTGCCCGGCCGCCATCCCCTTGGCACGGATCCGCCGGGCGATCTCGATCTCCTTGTGCTGCCTTCCGGACAACCCGGCCCCTCTCCTGCGGCTGGACGTGTACATCCAGTTACATGCCCCGACCGGTGAGTCAACCGATTAACACAGGGTGACACCTGTTGACCACTGCGTTTCCTTCAGATGATGACAGCCCGACCCAACCTGTGTGTGTGACTTGACAACTCTTGTGGTGACGGAACCTTCTTCTCAGACGGGGATCTCTGCCACCGCATGGCATATCCACAGCCCCGTAGAGCTTGCTATGCACGTTGACCGCTGTCGACTTGTAAGTCATGTTGAGCGGAGCAGCAACGGAACGCGGCCGGAACGAGACCCTCCGCACACATCCGTTGCCCGGGATTTCTCAGGAGGTGGGCACGAGGTGGGGGACGAACACTTCGGGCATCTGCAACGACTGGTCTGCGCACTGGACTCGCACGGATTGCTGGCGCGAGTCGTACGGACTCAGTCGGGACGAGCCTTCGTCCGCGTGATCAACCCTCGTGCGACCAGCCTGGCGGAGAACGTCACGTGTCACGCCCAAGCGACGACGGAGTACTACTGGTGGTCCTGGGGGGAGCGCATGCACCGGGCCGACGACCCGGCGGGTGCGGCGACCAAGGTCGCCCGGGTCCTCGCAGCGGTGGGCGAGTGAGGGCTCGCCCGCGAAGCGCCTACGCCGGGACCGAACGAGGTCTCCCCGCCGTAGGCCTTCACAAGGATCCGCACAGCCGCGTGCGGTCGACGGTGAGGCCGGCGGGACGTCCGGTGCGGAACATCCGGACCCCGGATGTCGGGCGCCCGCCGGTTTCGCCTGTGCGTCCATCCCGCCGGCGCCCGGAGGCCGCACGGAAGACTTCATAGGCTCCATACGGCACCGTCCGTATGGGAATGAGGGGTGTCTCCCTCGGATACGGCGAGGACCACGCTTCCGGGTGCGTGTAACCGCCCAGCCGTCGTCATCGGTTCGCTCCCCGTCCGCCTGTAACAGCCCAGGACGGAGAGCTCCCGCTCCCCGGCGTATATGACAACGGCCGGATCTGGGGCTAAAGGACGGTAATGTCCAGGTAACAGTCCCGATCCGATCCGAGGGGGATCCGCCTCGTGCTCTCGCCCGTGGCCGCGCTGATTGGGTTGAGCCCGTCACCCGTGCCCGTGCCGACGCCGACACCGACGTCCGTACCCACGCCGACGCCCACACCGGCACCGCCCTCCTCGCCGCTGCCCAGCCCGACCTTCCCCGTCAAGCCGGCCGACGAGGCGCTGATGGAATCCTGCACCGACGGGCTCATCTGCCCGCTCTTCAACCAGATGTTCGACAACGCCAAGTGGGTCCCCCTCGTCGCGGGAGTCGCGGACCTCTTCCTGATCCTGATCATCGCGTTCGTCATCCGGGCGATCGTGAACCGGCTGATCGGCAAGCTCACCACCCGTATGGGAACCGGCCTCATGCCGGAACGGCTCCGCTACCGGACCGCCACGGTCTTCGACGGCAACCCGGCGCTCCTCGCCGAACGCCGGCGGCAGCGGGCCCGCACCATGGACTCCCTCCTCAAGTCCATCGCCTCGATCATCATCCTGGGCACCGCCGTCCTCACCATCCTCGGCCGGCTCGGCATCCCCCTCGGCCCGTTGCTGGCCAGCGCGAGCGTCATCGGGGTCGCCGTCGGCTTCGGCGCCCAGAACGTCATCAAGGACTTCCTCTCCGGTCTGTTCATGATCCTCGAAGACCAGTTCGGCGTCGGCGACGTCATCGACGTCCAGCACGCCCAGGGCACCGTCGAAGCCGTCACTCTGCGGATCACCCGCCTCCGCGACGTCAACGGCGCCGTCTGGTACGTCCGCAACGGCGAGATCATCCGGGTCGGCAACGAGTCCCAGGGCTGGGCGCGGGCCGTGTTCGACGTCCCCGTCTCCTACGACTCCGACGTCCCCCGGGTACGCGAGGTGCTCAAGCAGACCGCGGTGAAACTCTGGCGGGACCTGGAGGAAGGGGTCGTCCTCGAAGAGCCCGAAGTGTGGGGCGTCGAGGCCATCTCCCACGAAGCCGTCGTCATCCGGGTCGTGGTCAAGACCGCGCCGCTCAAGCAGTGGGAGGTCTCCCGGGAACTGCGGGTCCGGGTCAAGGACGCACTCGACCGGGAAGGGATCTCCCTGGCCGCGGCCCCCTCCTGACCCACCTCGGGGCCGCGCTCCGTTCCACGCCGAGACCTCGGTACGGGCAAGCCCGGCGCGGCACCGGCACCGTGTGCCCCGAATCACGATCGGGGGCGACGGCTCACGGGCCGAACCGTCCCGGAAGAGGGCCTAATCTGGATTACGTGTCCGAATCCGAGAGTTTCTATGAGACCGTCGGCGGTGAGGAGACGTTCCGCCGGCTCGTCCACCGCTTCTACCAGGGGGTGGCGGAGGACCCGGTCCTGCTTCCCCTCTATCCGGAAGCCGACCTCGAGGGTGCGGAGGAACGCCTGCGCCTCTTTCTCATCCAGTACTGGGGCGGCCCGAACACCTACAGCCGGGAACGCGGCCACCCGCGGCTGCGTATGCGGCACAACCCGTTCGTGATCGGCGAACGCGAGCGGGACGCCTGGCTCAAGAACATGCGTGACGCCGTCGAGGAACTCAAGCTCCCCGAGGAGCAGGAGACCAAGCTATGGAACTACCTCGTCTACGCGGCGCACAGCCTGATCAACGCCCCCACCGGCTAGGCCGCCGCCCGCACCGCAGCGTGCCAAGGGTCGTGAGCGGGCCCGCCCGGTGGACGCCGACGCCACCGGGCGGACGGAGACGCTACTCGCGGGTCAGCTTGCGATAGGTCACCCGGTGCGGGCGGGCGGCCTCGGCACCCAGGCGTGCGATCTTGTTCTTCTCGTAGTCGGCGAAGTTGCCCTCGAACCAGAACCAGCTGGAGCCCTCCTCCCAGGCCAGGATGTGCGTCGCCACCCGGTCCAGGAACCACCGGTCGTGCGAGGTGATGACCGCGCAGCCGGGGAAGTCGAGCAGGGCGTTCTCCAGGCTGGAGAGGGTCTCGGTGTCGAGGTCGTTGGTGGGCTCGTCGAGCAGGAGGACGTTGCCGCCCTGCTTGAGGGTCATCGCCAGGTTGAGCCGGTTCCGCTCTCCGCCGGAGAGGACACCCGCCTTCTTCTGCTGGTCGGGACCTTTGAACCCGAAGGCCGCGATGTAGGCGCGGGACGGCATCTCGACGTGACCGACCTTGATGTGGTCGAGCCCGTCGGAGACGACCTCCCACACGTTCTTGCCGGGGTCGATGCCGCCGCGGCTCTGATCGGCGTAGGAGACCTTGACCGTCTCACCGATCGTGATCGACCCGGAGTCCGGCTTCTCCGAACTCATGATCATCCGGAAGAGGGTCGTCTTGCCGACCCCGTTCGGGCCGATGATGCCGACGATGCCGTTGCGCGGAAGGTCGAACGAAAGGCTCTCCATCAGCAGCCGGTCGTCGAACCCCTTGGTCAGTCCCGACGCCTGGATCACCACGGAGCCCAGGCGCGGGCCCGGCGGGATCTGGATCTCCTCGAAGTCGAGCTTGCGATACTTGTCGGCTTCCGCCGCCATCTCCTCATAGCGCTGCAGACGGGCCTTGCTCTTCGTCTGGCGTGCCTTCGGATTGGAGCGCACCCACTCCAGCTCGTCCTCCAGGCGCCTGCGGCGCTTGGCGTCTTTTTGGCCCTCCACCTTCATCCGGGCGGCCTTCGCCTCCAGATAGGTCGAGTAGTTCCCCTCGTAGGGGTAGCAGCGGCCGCGGTCCAGCTCCAGAATCCAGGTGGCGACGTTGTCCAGGAAGTACCGGTCGTGGGTGACCGCCAGCACCGTCCCCGGATACTTCTCCAGGTGGGACTCCAGCCACTGCACGCTCTCGGCGTCGAGGTGGTTGGTGGGCTCGTCGAGAAGAAGCAGGTCGGGCTGTTCGAGGAGAAGCTTGCAGAGCGCCACCCTCCGGCGTTCTCCACCGGAAAGGTTGCTCACCTCGGCGTCGGGAGGCGGGCAGCGCAGCGCGTCCATCGCCTGCTCCAGCTGCGCCTCCAGATCCCACGCGTTGCGGTGATCGAGCTGCTCCTGCAGCTTGCCCATCTCTTCGAGGAGGGCGTCGCTGTAGTCGGTGGCCATCAGCTCGCCGATCTCGTAATACCGATCGATCATCGCCTTGGTCTCGGCCACGCCTTCCTCGACGTTGCCCAGCACCGTCTTGGACTCGTTGAGCGGGGGCTCCTGCTGAAGCATTCCCACGGTGAACCCCGGCATCAGCCGGGCCTCACCGTTGGAGGGCTGTTCCAGACCGGCCATCATCCTCAGCAGAGTGGACTTTCCCGTGCCGTTTGGACCCAGCACACCGATCTTCGCCCCGGGCAGAAACGACAGCGTGACGTTGTCAAGGACAACCTTGTCCCCGTGCGCCTTGCGCACGCGCTGCAACGTGTAGATGTACTCCGGCATGTCAGCAAGCCTAGGGCCTTTCTCGTCCAGTGCTGTCATCGAGGAAGGCCTGGCCGCGACCCATCGCCGCCCTCAGTCCCCACCTATCCCGGACATCCCTCACATCACGCGCCCGTGTGGTCGACGACCTCTTGGCGGGAGGCCGACTGACGGGCCTCAGCCCGGTTGGGCGGCCTCATCCCCTGTGCTCGGGGCGGGCGTGGCGACCACCGGTACGCAGACCCGGTCGCGGCCGAGTTCCTTGGCCCGGTAGAGGGCGAGGTCCGCGGCGGCGAGAAGCTCGATCAGGTCGTCCCCGTGGGTGCGGAGAATCGCGACCCCCACCGAGATCGTGACCGTGATCAACGTGTCGTCTACGGGGACGGCAAGCCGGCCGACCCGGGAGCGCAGCCGCTCGGCGACCCTGCGGGCCTCGGCGACGTCGGCCCGGGGCAGCAGCACGACGAACTCCTCGCCGCCGAACCGCCCGACGACGTCGTAGTCACGGAGCTGGTTGCGGAGCGTCCCGGCCACCGCGATGAGCACCTGGTCTCCGACGAGGTGCCCGTAGCCGTCGTTGACCCGTTTGAAGTGGTCGATGTCGACGATGAGGAGCCCGAGGGTCTCCCCGGTGCGCTGGGCCCGCCCGATCTCGGTGTCGGCCTCCCGCTGCCAGGCCGCCGCGTTGAGCAGGCCGGTCTTGGCGTCGGTACGCGCCGCCGCCTGCAACTGGGCGTGGAGCAGGCTCCGCTGGAGCAGGACCACGGGGGGCAGGGTGACCAGAAGCAGCGCCGGGCTGAGGGCGCAGGTGATCGCCACGAGGACCCCGAGGCAGAGCTCGACGATGTCGAGGATGAGGGTCTCGCGGTTCCAGAAGAGACCCCGCCACCTGGCCTTGGGGTCGGAGGTGTGCGCGGCGACCGCGACCAGGACCGTGTTCGCGACGGTGAAGAGCACCCCGCAGACGACGGCAAGCATGATCTTCATGCCGGAGCCGAGGAGCCAGGCGCTCGGACTCTCCAGGGGCGCGGGCACCGCCCCGTGGAACACCAGCGAGGCCATGAGCGCGGACAACCCGATGGCGGCCGCGCTGAACACCCTGCGGAAGAGCATCGTCGGGCGGACACGCAACTGGAGCAGGATCTGCAGGGGCACCGGCGCGAGCAACGCGTAGACCGGCGGTAGGAGGAGCGCCGCCGGGAGCCACCACGCGGACAGCAGGTCACGGGAGACCCCGGCCGGCATGCCGAGTCTTCGGGTGGCCTCGATGCAGACCGCGCCGCAGATCGTCAACGCCACGAAGGTGAGCAGCTCACGCCAGCGCAGCTCCGTCTGCGCGGCGAACAGCCCGATCGCGAACAGGTGGAGTGAGACGACCGCGCCCACATAAACGATCAGGGGATGCCGCTGCGTGAGCAGTGGCCAGCGACGAATCGGCCACGCGGTTCGCCGCCGCCTTCTCACATCGCCTTCAACACCAGCCCGACTGGGAGCCAACATCCCTCCCCCATCATCCGCGGATCACCCGGAGTGCCGTGAGGCCACAACTGCTATCACGTTGTGTAACACAATAATTGCGCCTCGTGCAGAGTGCGACTTGAACCGGTGGCTTCTTGACCTCCTCCGGAACTCCCACCGCTGGAGAGACATCCCGGCCGGGCCGGTCTCCGCGTGATCCGGCATGCACCAAGCAGGGGTCTCACCTGGACCGAAGTCCGGTTTGAAGATCGGCATCCCCATGCGGTCCCGCCGTCGGCGCCGAGGATCCGATCCATCGCGGGTGAATAAATCCACTCCCGCAACCCACACCGGCACACCCGGCCGGCCCCGCCGCGGATGCTCTCCTCCGAACGGTCCGCCCGCCGACGCAGACGCCCTCCCCACCTCGGCGCCGTCCGCGCAGGGCCACGCCGTCACGACCCTTCAGCCGACCGGTCTGCGCAATTCCCCCGCGTCGGCTTCGCCGTCGGCGGGCTCCACGGTTGCCCCTCGCGACGGGGCGCTGTCCGAGGTGCTCCCCGTGTTGTCCACAGGTGTGATCGTCGGGAGTGGGGATTTCCACAGAACGGCGCTCGGTCGAGGTCGGCCGACGGGTGCTCGGCCACGCTTGTCCGGTGGCCTTCGGCAGCGCGCCGGGCCCGTTGAGGACAGGAGGCCGTTGTGAACGAAACGTATATCACCGTGGTCGGCAACGTCACCGCCACACCCAAGATCGCCGAAGTCGCGAACGGGGTGCACGTCCTGACGTTGCGTGTCGCGTCCACACCCCGCAAGTTCGACCGCCAGACCGAGAGCTGGAAAGACGGCAACACGGTCTATCTCAACGTCCGCTGCTGGCGTCAGCTCGCGGACCACGTCCATCAGTCGGTCCGGGTGGGACAGCGGATCATCGCCCACGGCAGGCTCAACGTCCGCAGCTTCGAGGACGGACGCACCCGGCGGGTCTCCATCGAGCTCGAAGCCGTCGCCCTCGGCCACGACCTGCGGTGGGGTGTCTCGACGTTCAGCAAAGCCGACCGGGCGTGGACGATCCCCGGCGACTCTCAGGCGATGAAGCGGCACGACGAGGACACCGGGGAGTGGGCCCAGGGCGTCGAACCCATCGACGACGGCGGGGAGTCGTCCTACGGGGACTCCTCCGGGTACGAGCCGCCGGAGGAGGCGGGCCTTCCGGCCGAGGACGGCGAAGGGTGGCCCGATGGCCGGACCCGTGCCGCCTGACCGATGCGACGAACCGGGAATCCCACCGTGCGCCTGCGCTCTCCCCCGACGTACGGCGGCTCGCCTCCCCGCTTGCGTCGTTCACCGACGCGGCGATCGACGGCTCCGCGTCGGCGCGGCCGGCGACAGTCGACGTGTGTTGGGCGCGGTGGGGCGTGTGCGGTACGGAGCGGGACCGGGGAGCCGAAGCCCTATCCGCGCAGGCCCGCCATGGGCCGCTGGATCGCGCCGACCGTGGCCAGGGCCGTGTGGAACTCCCCGTACCTGGCGAGCTCCCCCTCCACCGGGAGGATCACGGACTCCTCGGCGATCCGTTCGACCCGCCCGCGCATCTCCCGTTCGAGGTGCTCCCGGTCGGCGGCGGCGGTGCGCCGGACCACGTTGCGGCTGACGACGGCGGTGAGCAGACCCAGACCCAGGGATACGGCGACCCCGGCGGCGACCCAGGGAACCGGTGTCTGCGACTCCGGCACGCCGAACAGCAGGAGGGAGCCCGCCCAGACCACCCCGACGACGGCGAGGAGGACCAGGAGAAATTGCCACAGACGCATGAGTTGCCACCAGCCGGGCACGTGATCCAGGCGTGGGGCGACGCTCACCAGCTCATCGGCGAGCGCCCGGGGGAGGTTCGCCGAGTTGGCCCGGGCGATGTCGCGGATGCCATAGCGCCAGTTATCCGGTATGCCGGAACTTACCCCATCCACCAGGGACTGTACGGCGTTGTCGACCTCGGCGGGCTGTGCGCTCACCGACGCCGCGGTCAGGCCGGCCCTGATGTCGTCCCGGAAGCCGTGGAGGTTGAGTGTGCGCAGTGGGTCGGTGCCGAGGGAGGTGACCCATCGGGCGTAGGGCCAGCCCACCCACTCCACCGACCGCGCGGCGTAGACGTTCTCCACGGTGTCGGCGACCGCGGCGACCCCGACGGCGTCGCAGAGGGCGTCGGTGAGCCCCGTTCGGCGCTGCCGATCGACCACCACGTCGATCTCCACGGGGGGCAGAGGCGGCGTGATCTGGGGCACGATCCGCTCCAGGTCCGCGGCGATGCGCTGAGCCGAGGCGCGCCTGGTGGCCACGATCTGGGCGACGACGCTCCGGAACCCGTCGACGCCCTTCCTGGTCAGCGCCGAGGTGGTGACGATGATCGGGTTCTCCAGGCCTTCCCGCCGCAGCAGATCCCGCAGGTCATCGACGCATTCGGCCACCTCGTCGGGGGTGAGGCGGTCGATCTGGTTGAGGACGAACACGGTGACGGCGTCGTGCCCAGCCAGCTCGGTGACGTACTTACGGTGGACCGACGCGTCGGCGTACTTCTGCGGATCCAGCACCCAGACGATCAGGTCGGCCACACCGATCATGCGATCGGCCTCGTAGTCGGTGAGCGCCCGGATGGAGTCGTGGTCGGGGAGGTCGAGCAAAATCAGACCGTGGAGCCGGTTGTCGTCCCGGTCGAGCGCGCTGGCCCGGTTGAACCGGTATCGCGACTGGACGCCAAGCCAGTCGAGCAGCTGTCCCGACCCTTCCAGGCCCCACACACAGGCGTGCGTGTTCGACGTGGTCGGCCGCCGCATCCCCACCGGGGACAGGTCCAACCCGCAGACCGCGTTGAACAGGGTCGACTTTCCGCTGCCGGTGCCACCGGCGAGCGCCACCACCGTGTGCTCGCCCGAGAGCGCCAGCCGGTCCCCGGCCCGGCCGAGCAACTGCCTGGCCTCCGCGAGCGCCCGCGGCTCGACCCGGTCGGCGCCGAACTCGACGATCCTGGAGAGCGCGGTCAGGCGCGCGGCGAGATCGTTGCCGGACGTCGTGACTGTCGTCATCGTGCGACCTCGAGGTTGTACGTGGCCTGGTACAGATGGGTGGCGGCGTTCTCGTCGGGGATCCCGGCGTGGTCGAGCGCGTCGGCGTACCTGATCATCTCTTCGTCGAAGAGCATGCTGACCCGGGCCCGCAGGTCGTTGCGCGCCTTGGCGCTCATGTTCCGCAGATACTCGGCGCCGAACAGGGCACGAAGCAGCCGCTGGGGCATCACACTCGTCCCCGTCTCGATCCGCACGTCGGAGGTGCCGTAGCCGAGCAGGCCGACGGTGAAGACCATCGCCAGCGCCTCTTCGTCGAACGAGACGACCCTGGCGACCGATCGCTTGGCCACCCCATGGGTGCGGATGAGCTCCAGGACGTGCTCCTGCCAGGCGCCGATGGCACGGGTGGCCCGGCGGATCAGCTCCTCGGAGGCCCGGCCGAGCCCCGGGGTCGCGGCGAGCGCGGTCCCCGCGGGGGCCCGGTAGCCCCAGCGGACCACGACCTCCTCGGACGCCCGATGCGCCGCAGCGATGATCACGGCCTCGAGTCCGGAGCGGATGGCGGCCTTCAACGTGCCGGCCCGGGCCGGCTCCTGGTGCTTGCTCCCGGGCGCGCGGAGCCGGCGGGAGCGGCCGACGTGCAGGCTTCGGATGAGCTCCCCCGTTCCGGAGAAGTCCTGCCATCGGGCGAGGATCTCGCCGCGGAGCAGCGAGCCGCTCCGCATCGCCTCGTCGATCTCCGCCAGCGCCGTGCCGTACGCCGCCTCGACGTCGGCGCGCATCTCCGCCCGGAAGGCGACCTGGGCCTCCAGGTGCCGCGCGAGCTCGGGGATCCGGGTCCGGAAACTGTCCAGCACCCCGGAGAGCGTCTGCTGGACGGCCCGGTCGCGGCTCTCCTCGTCCACGGAGAGCTCGGCAAGCCACATCCGCAGCTCGGTGACCTCGGCCGAGGGGAGCCTGCCGTCGGTCACCGCGCACTCGGGGATGACGAACCGCTCCACGTCACCGAGGCCGTAGTCCTCCAGCATGCGGGTGAAGTGGGCGACGACCACGTCTTTCGACCGCCCCGGCACCCGGGACAGCACGATCGCCAGTCTCGCCCCGCGCTCCTTGGCCAGGCGGAGCAGCCGCCACGCCGGCGCGTCGGCGTACCGGGCGGCCGTGGTCACGAACACCCACAGGTCGGCCGCGGCGAGGAGCCGGTGCGCGACCGCGTGGTTCTCCTCCACCACCGAGTCGATGTCGGGGGTGTCGAGTACGGCCACCCCCTCGGGCAGCCGCTCGGTCTCGGTGAGCACGATCTGCGCCTGCTCCGGCGCCCCGGCCGTCGCGACCAGGTCGGGAAGGACACCGCCCTCCTGGAACCAAGCCCGGTCGGACGGGTGGAACACGAGGACGGGGACGCTGGTGGTGGGGCGGCGTACCCCGGTGGCGCTGACCTTCGCGCCCGCGAGGGTGTTGACGAGGGTCGATTTGCCCGCGCCGGTGGATCCGGCCACGACGACGAGCGCGGGTGCCGTGGAGAAGGTGAGCCTGGGCACCACGTAGTCGTCGAGCTGGGCGAGGATCTCCTGCCGGGACTTCCTCGCCTTCTCCACCCCGGGCAGCTCCAGTCCGAGCCGGATCCCGCCGATGAGTTCGCGCAGCGTCGAAAGCGCCGCCTCGACCTGCTTGGCGATCGGGTCGGGGACGCGCGGTTCACGTTCGGGCCGCGCACCCACACCGAAGTCGAACGCGTCGATCTTCCCGGAGTCCCGGTCGGACTTGCCGACGTCGTCTCCGGCCAGGTCGTCCAGATCAACCCGATCGTCCTGGTCGTCTTCCAGGTCGAGGTCGTCCAGGTCGCCGAGGGCCACCGGATCGTCCAGGTCGATCGGATCGTCGAGATCGCGTGAACCGGCCGGATCGTCTCCGGAGGCGGCGAGATCGTCGTCCTCGGAGTCCTCGAACGCGCCGAAGTCCGAGTAGACGGTGTCCCCGGCCAGGTCGCCGGGGAGGTCGATCTCGCCTGTGGGCGGATCGTCGTCCTCGACCCGGGCCGCTGCGGACTCCCGGGGGTCGGGGGTCCCCGCGGAGATCGCGGTGAAGGTAAGTGTCTGTTCGCCCATCGACGGCTCGGTCTCCATGCTGCCGGAGCCCACCGGAACGCCGCCGTCAGGCGAGTTCGCCTGTCCTGGCTTCTTGGCCGCAGATGTCACGGAATCTGCCCCGCTCGAACCATTTCAATCTCCTGGCCGACCCTGACAACATCACCGACGACCACGATCGCCGGAGGTCGAACTCCAGCCGATTTCACCCGCTCCGCGACATCGGACAGCGTCGCGACGAGAGTGCGCTGGGTGGGAAGAGTACCGTCCTGTACCACCATTACGGCAGTCTCAGGAGAACGTCCGTACCGGACCAATGTTGAGGCGATGACCGAAATGCGCTCGACGGCCATGAGAAGGATCAGCGTGCCCGTCGATCGCGCCAGTCCGGCCCAGTCGACGGTGGAGGCCGGGTCCCCCGGCGCCACGTGGGCGGAGACGATGTGCAGCTCCTGGGTGACCCCCCGATGGGTCACCGGTACCCCTGCGGATCCGGGTACGGCGATCGCGCTGGTCACACCGGGGACGACGACGACCGGAACCCCGGCCGCGGCGCACGCCTCAAGCTCCTCGCCCCCTCTGCCGAAGACGAACGGATCGCCTCCCTTGAGACGGACCACGAACTTGCCCGCGAGCGCGCGGTCGACGATCACCTCGTTGATCTTCTCCTGGGCGAGCGAACGCCCGTACGGGATCTTCGCCGCGTCGATCAGCTCGACGTCGGGCGGCAGCTCGTCCAGGAGCGCGCTGGGCGCGAGCCGGTCGGCGACGACCACGTCGGCCTGGGCGAGCAGCTGCCTGCCGCGGACGGTGATCAGCCCGGGGTCGCCGGGCCCCCCACCCACCAAGGCGACGCCGACCGGCCGGGCGCGGCCCCGCCTGGCGTCCACCGTGCCGTCCCTGAGCGCTTCGACGATCGCGTCCCGGACACCCGCGGAGCGACGGGGATCGCCCCCGGCCACCACTCCGATCCCGATCTCGTCGACCTGGCCGCTCGCCGGGGTCCACGCGGCGGAGGCGTCCTTGTCGTCGGCGCGTACACACCAGATGTGCCGACGCTCGGCCTCTTGGGCGATCTCGTCGTTGACCACGGGGTCGTCCGTGCACGCCTGGATCAGCCACACCCCGGCGCAGTCCTCCGCCTGGTACGGCCTGCGGCGCCAGGTGATGCGCCCGGCCGCGATGAGATCGTCAAGCGCCGGCGTCACCTCGGGCGAGACTAGGAGCACCTCGGCGCCCGCTCCCAGCAGGGTGGGCACGCGCCGCTGGGCCACCCGACCACCGCCGGCCACGAGAACCCGGCGCCCGTGGAGGCGCAGACCGAGCAGGTAGGGCGGCATTGCAGGATCTCCCATCGAAGTGTGCCTCGCACGTTAGGTATGGGGTAAACCTATCGGTTGTCGTCGACCGGCCTCACGCACCCTTTTGGCTACTTGTAACCAGACAAGAAAAATAGCGCCATCTGAGCCCTTGATGGCTCAAAACAGGTTGCTGGCCTCTATGTGGCCCCACGGGCGTTTCCTCGCTGACCTGGAAGGACCCCATTCAAGACACTGCGGGCGACATAATGGTCTCGATCTTGTCGAGTCTCGGCATCGTCCACCCCGAACACCCCACTCGGCTCCCACCACACCAGCCCGGCGGGGCCGGAGAAACACCACGAACCTGCGCCTCCCTGATCGAGTCCGGTCGGGAGTGCAGGACGACGCGGGATGAGGCCGCCCAGCCGGATGCGGCTGCCGACCACGCTCACTGACCCGGCGTCTCACTCGCATAGGCGGGGCTATGGGGCAACCATGAGCCCCTCATCTCGGTGAATGGCCGCTGTGCACATTCGGAGTCCTCGAATCCACCATGCCGGCCGCGAGGGAGCGAATGCGGGGATGCGGATCCGCAAGAGCCGCAGTCGGCAGCTCAGGGTCATCCTCGTCCTGTGCGGCAAGGGCGCGCAGAATCGTCTCTCGGACCGCCGGATGAGGCTCAGCCGCCAAAGCCTGAAGAAGACTGCCGACCAGCATGTCACTTGGACCCGGGTAAGTGATGAACGTGTAAGCGGCGGCGCGGCGCCGCGCCGTGCTGGGGTCGTGCCGGAGCGTGGCCACAAGCCGGTCTTCGTCACCGGCCATCTGGTGGGAGAACGAGGTCAGACTTCGGTGTCCCGCCAGGACGAAGTCCAGCCAGCGCTCGTACCAGGAAAGGAAGTCGGAGTCGGCGCAATATCGCGGAGCGGCCAGATCGCCGTAATCCTCGACCAGGCGCCCACGACCGGACCCGGTGACAACGAGCAGTGTGTAGGTGGTGCAGCCACCATCGGCGACCTGGATGGTACCGGGACAGGAACCCACAATCCCGTCATGCATATCGAGGCTGGTGGGAACTTCCAGATCGGGATCCACCGGAAACGGTTGGTCGAGCCTTTCGCCTCTCTTCGCCGCTCCCCTGCATATCCACCGCTCCATCGGCAGTAATCCGCAGGCGGGGCCGTATCCGCCGTGACCGATACGGGTCACGAACCACCAGAACTCCTCCGGTAGCCGGATGCCGTGGTCGGCTTCGAACTGTGAGACCTGCGTATCGGTAAGCACGGGACCGAGAGTGACGCTCTCTCTGAGCCGGAGTGCTGCGAGCTTGGCACGAATCCGAGCGGTCGCGCGAATCACGGGCGATTCTTCTCATGTCAAAAGGTCATTCCACGCCCGACTCTAGCCCGACCCCGGCTCCGCCACACCAGCCGCCAACGCGCTCTCTCCTAACCGGCTTCCCCGAAGGAGGCATACGAGTTCACATGCTCGTAGGTGGGCGATCCTGTACGGGCTGGGTAGCCGGTTTCGCCGGGTGTGCCCGTACAGGATCCGTGGGGTGGTGCACCGGGACGCCGACCGGAGGCGGCGTCCGGAGGTCACGCGGGGGCGTCCTTGTCGGTGACGCCGGCGGAGTCGAAGGTGGCGACGTCGTGCAGGACCCGGACCGCGCTGCTGACCAGGGGGTACGCCAGGAGGCCGCCGGTGCCTTCGCCAAGGCGGAGTTCCAGGTCGACCAGGGGGCGGAGCCGGAGGACGTCGAGCGCGGCGGCGTGCCCGGGTTCGGCCGAGCGGTGTCCGGCCACGCAGTACTCGGCGACGACGGGGGCGAACGCGGACGCGACCAGCGCCGCCGCCCCGGCGATCACCCCGTCGAGGATGACCGGGATCCGCCTGCTCGCCGCGCCGAGGAGGTATCCGGCCAGCGCCGCGTGCTCCAGCCCGCCGACCGCGGCCACGACGTGCAGCGCGTCCCGGGAGCCGGCACCGTCGAGCCCGTTGACGACGAGCGCGCGCCGGACCATTTCGATCTTGTGTGTGTACACCGCGTCGTCGATTCCGGTGCCACGCCCGGTGACCTCGGCCGGGTCCTTACCGGTCAGGCAGGCGATCAGCGCCGCCGAGGCCGTGGTGTTGGCGATCCCCATGTCCCCGGTGATCAGGCAGCGGCTGCCCCGGTCGATCAGCCCGTGGGCGACGGTGATGCCGACTTCGATCGCGTCCCGGGCCTGGGCGAGGGTCATCGCGGGCCCTTGGGTCATGTCCGCGGTGCCGTACGCGATCTTACGGGCGACAAGTCCTGACATGCCGGTCATGTCACCGGCAACCCCGACGTCGACCACCATCACCTCGGCGCCGACCTGCGCGGCGAAGCAGTTGGCCACCGCCCCGCCCGCGAGGAAGTTCGCCACCATCTGGGTGGTCACCTCCTGCGGCCAGGGTGACACCCCCTGCGCGTGCACCCCGTGGTCGGCGGCGAAGATGGCGAGCGACACCGGGGCGGGCATCGGCGGCGGGCACGCGCCCGCGATCCCGGCGAGCCGCACCGACACGTCCTCCAGGGCGCCCAGCGCGCCCCGCGGCTTGGTCAGCCGGTCCTGGTGCGCCCGGGCCTCTTCCGCCGCCCGCCCGTCCGGCGGGCTGAGGAGGGCGAGGGTCTCGTCGAGCAGGGTCGTTTCCACCACGGGTCACTTCCTTCGGGGAGATGGGTCAGAGCACGTTCGCGAGCGCGGCGGCAAGCCGGTCCGTGGTCTGTTTGTCGCGTACGGCGATACGCAGCCAATCCTGGCCGAGACCGGGGAAGGTGTCCCCCCGGCGAAGCGCGAAGCCGCGATCCCGCAGCGCCAGCCGTACCTTGTCCGCCCCGGGGAGGCGAACGCAGACGAAGGAGGCTCGCGGATCGGGCACGACCTCGGCCCCCGCCTCGGCCAACGTCGCCACGAGGTGGGCGCGATCCGCGGCGAGGGACACAGCCCACTCCTCCGCCTCGGCGACCGCGTGCGGTGCCGAACAGGCCTGCGCCGCGAGCAGCGCGGGAGTGGACACCGCCCAGAGCGGCTGGACCCCTGTCAGCTCCGCGACGAGGGCGGGTTCGGCGAGCAGGTATCCGATCCGCAGCCCCGCCAGCCCCCAGGTCTTGGTGAGACTGCGGACCACCACAAGCCCCGGCAGGTCACCCCGGTCGGCCAGGCTCTCGGTCTCCCCCGGGACGCAGTCCGCGAAAGCCTCGTCCACCACGAGGGTCCGGCCGGGCCGGGCCAGGGCGGCGACCGCCTCGGCGGGATGGAGGACCGAGGTCGGGTTGGTGGGGTTGCCGACGACCACGAGATCGGCGTCCGCCGGGACCGCGGCCGGGTCGAGGAGGAAACGGCCGGGATGGAGGAGCACCCGGTCCACCCGGTGGCCGGCCGCGCGCAGCGCCGCCTCGGGTTCGGTGAACTGCGGATGCACCACCACGGCCCGTTCCGGCCGCAGCACCCGAGCGAGCAGCACGAACGCCTCCGCGGCCCCCGCGGTAAGCAGCACCTCGCCGGCGGTACGGCCGTGCCGGGCGGCCACCGCGGCCCGCGCGGCACGCTGGTCTGGGTAGGCGGACAGCTCGGAGATCGACTCCCGCAGCAGGTCGGCGAGCCAACGTGGCGGGGTGTCCGGCCGTACGTTGACCGCGAGGTCCGTCAGGCCCGGACCCACTTCGGTGTCGCCGTGGTGCCGCAGATCGACGTCGGCGCACCCGGTCACGGCGTCTCCCCGGGGAGCAGGCCGAACACCACGAGATCGACGACTCCCCCGGTGACCCGCCCGGCGCCGCGGAGCGTCCCCTCCCGGGTGAAACCGCACTTCAGCGCGACCCGCTGCGAGGCTTCGTTGCCGGACGCGGCCAGGATCTCCACCCGCTCGGCCCCGGTCTCGAAGGCGTACACGGACAGCGCGCCGACCGCCTCGTACATGTAGCCCCGGCCCCGCGCCGGGGCGGCCAGCCAGTAGCCGATCTCCACGGTGGGGACGCGCGCCATGGCGGCGAAGCGGGTCAGCCCGATCGAGCCGACCGCCGGGCCCCCCACCGGGGCGGAGCCGGACCGATCCTGGGGGACGATCGCGAAGTTCAGCGAGGTGCGCGGATTGGCGTGCGCGTGCACGGTGCACCAGTCCCGCGCGGTCTCCACGGTGTAGTCCTCGGCCCACGGCATCCAGCGGCCGATCTCGGGGTCCCCGTGGACGGCCGCCCAGCAGTCCTCGACGTCCCCTTCCTCCCACGGCCGCAGCAGCAGGCGCCCGGTCGACACCGTGGTGCCTGGTGTCCAAAGGTCAACACTCATCCGAGCCCCTTCACGCGGAATCATCTGCCCGGCGACCACGAAACCGAGCACCGCCGCCTCGGACACGTCAACCTATCCTGCCGTCCCCCACACCGGCATCGCGCTCTTCCCAGCCGACATCGATTGCGGATGGTTCGTGCCGCGCGAAGGGCGGCACGAACCGGTTCCGGGTGCGGCCCCCGCCGGACGCGGCGCGAGCGGCTCCCCGGGACGACCTCGGGCTTTGCCCCGTACCGGCAGCGGTCAGTCGGGGCGGGGGGCCGGGTTCTCGGTCACGGATTTGAGGAGGGGCCTGGTGAGCGCGCCGGCGCCGATCACCCCGGCGACGCCCAGGCTCACGCAGATCGCGAGGGTGACGAGGCCGCCGGGATTCAGCCCGACCTGCGTCGCGAACGGCGCCGCGACGAACAGTCCGGTGAGGATCGCCCCGCCGCCCATGATCGTGAGGGGGATCATGGTTTCGGACCGTCTGGCCCGATCGAGGACCTCCAGGGGGGTTCCGGCCAGGCGGAGCAGCGCGTACGTCCGGCGCCGGTCCAAGATGGTGGAGGCGGCGGTGATCCCGGCTCCGGCGACGGCGACGAGGAACGACACGGCGAGTACCACGACGGTCCCGGTGCGGATGTCGGTGAAGAGGGAGACGGCTTGCGCGTCGCGGTCCCGGCTCGCCTGCGGGGGCTGTCCGGGGACGAGGTCGCGCAGGGCGGTCCGGCCACGGTCCAGCGCCTCGTCGCCGCCTCCGCTCACCGTCGCGACGACGGTCGCGACCCGGTCGGCGCCCTGGAGCCGGGTGTCCTCCGCCGTCACCGTGGCCCGCACCCCCGCCTGGGCCAGTCTCCGGCGGGCGGCGTCGGCCGTGCCGGCCGCCTGTGCGGCGGGCACGGTGAGTTCCAGCCGGTCGCCGGGGGTGTCGCGGGTGAACGCGCTCGGGTCGGGGCTGAGCAGGCTGACGAAACCGGCGACGAACCCGGTGAGGGCGACCCCGCTCACCGTCCGCCAGGCGGACCGCGGGTCGTCCACGAGCCTCCTGGCCGCGAGGAGTCCCGCGGGCCGCCGGGCGACCGCGGCGGTGATCCGGCCGATCAGCGCCACCACCCACGGGCCGACGAGGTTGATCGCCAGAAAGACCAGGCCGATCACGGTGAGGATGACGCCGACCCCGACCTCCGGGCTCATGAAGGGTACGACCAGCAGCGCCGTGACGAAGGCCAGGACCCGGATCACGCGCAGGGCGGGCGGCGTGTGCCGTCTGGCCACCCCGAGTGGGCTCACCACGACTTGGCGGAGCCCGATCGCCGCACTGAGCCCGACGAGCAGCGGTACGGCGAACAGCACCGCGGCGACGATCGGGATCCCCGGCCAGAGGTCCGCCGCGTACCAGCCCCCACCGGCGATCTCGATCCGGGCGAGTACCGGGATCGCCACGGTGTACAGGACGGTGCCGACCGCCGAGCCGGCCAGCGCGGTGACCACGGCTTCGGCCACGGTCATGCCGACGACCTGGCCGGGGGTGGCCCCGACGAGGCGGAGCGCGGCGAGTCTGGCGTCGCGGCGCGCGACCGTGAGCCGGGCCGCGGCGCCGCCGAAGACCAGCAGCGGGACGATCATGAGTACGGCGGCGACGGCGGCGAGAATCCGGTAGTTCACCGCGAGCCGGGTCTCCGTACCGGCGAAGTCCTTGATCGGAGTCGGGGAGACGGAGGTGAGGTCGGGGCCGGGCGGCCGCTCGGCGGTCACGGCGGGGGCGCCGGGCCGATGCCCGAGCACGGCGACGAGCTCGTCCGGGTGGATGAGCGCGTCGTCCCCGACGGTACCCGCCCGTTCGCCGGGGAATCTGGCCGCGAGCCGGTCGGCGGGGAGCTCTGCCGCCAGTTCGGCGAGCGCGGAGGAGAGCCATACCTCCCCTGGCCGGGGGAACCGGGGCAGTCCGGGCGGCGCGGGGGCGCCGGGGTCGAGTGCGGCGAGGTCGACCACGACGATCGGCTTGCCGCCGGCGAACTCGGTGCCGACGGCTTGGATCACCCGGGCGCCGCTCTCGGCGGGGGCCGGGTTGCGCCACGTTTCGCGGGCGGCCCGGTCGGCGAACGCGACGTTGACCGAGACGGAGAAGAGCAGCAGGGTGGTGGCGACCGCGACGGCGACGAGGGTCAGGCCGCTGCCGAGCAGGCCGCCCCGCCCGCCGCCGCGCAGCAGCCGGACGTTCAGTCTGAGGAGCGCGCTCACCGGCCGGCCTCCGCGCCGGCGGCGCCGCGCAGGAGTCCGTCGCGTACCTCGACGACGCGGTCGCACCAGCGCGCGACCTCCGGGTCGTGGGTGACGACGACCAGCGAGGCCCCGCCTTTCCTGGTGGAGTCGACGAGCAGCCCCATCACGGTGTGGCCGGTGGCCTGGTCGAGTGCGCCGGTGGGCTCGTCGGCGAAGACCACGGCCGGCTCGGTGACGAGCGCCCGGGCGATCGCGACCCGCTGTGCCTCGCCGCCGGACAGTTCACCGGGTCGTCGCCGCTCCTTACCGGTGAGCCCGAGTGGGCCGAACCAGTCCCGGGCCCGCCCGACCGCCTTGGTCCGGGGCATCCCGCCCAGCATGAGGGGGAGGGCGACGTTCTCCTCGGCGGGGAGTTCGGGGAGGAGCTGGCCGAACTGGAAGACGAAGCCGAACCGGGTTCTCCGCAGCTCGCTGCGGCGCCGCTCCCCTATCGTGTCGATGCGTTGTCCGAGCAGGTGGACCCGGCCGGCGTCGGGTCGGGTGATCCCCGCCAGGCAGTGCAGGAGGGTGGATTTTCCCGACCCGCTCGGGCCCATGATCGCCACGGCCTCGCCTCGGGCGACCTGCAGGCCGACGCCGCCGAGGGCGACGGTCTCCCCGAATCTCTTGACCAGGCCGATGCCGGACAGCACGTCTTCACTCATACGACCGATCATGGGTGTCGCAAGGCCGTCACCGGATCGGCCGGTGGTGCTATCCGATGGCCGACGGGTCAGCCGAATGGCTGATTAGTACGGACTGCCCCCTTTTTCGAGGTGACAGAATCACCTATGTGACGATTCGGGTTCTCATCGCCGACGACCAGCAGCTTGTTCGCACCGGCTTTAAAATGATCTTGGATGCCCAGCCGGACATCGAGGTCGTCGCGTCGGTGGCCGACGGGGCGGAGGCCGTCGAGCACGCGCGGCGGCTCAGACCGGACGTGTGCCTGCTCGACATCCGGATGCCCCGGCTCGACGGAATAGAGGTCACCCGGATCCTGGCCGGCCCCGGGGTGGCCCAGCCGTTCCGCGTGGTCATCGTCACCACGTTCGACCTCGACGAATACGTGTACGGCGCGCTGCGCGCGGGAGCGTGCGGCTTCCTGCTCAAGGACAGCGGGCCCACCCTGCTGATCGAGGCGATCCGGGCCGCCGCGGGCGGAGACGCCCTGGTCTCGCCGTCGGTGACCGTACGGCTCCTGGAGCATCTGGCCAAACCCTCGACGACCGGGCACGGACGGGCCCCGGCCGAACCGCTCACCGAGCGCGAGCTGGACGTGGTCCGGCTGGTCGCGCGGGGCCGTACCAACCAGGAGGTCGCCGCCGAGCTCTTCGTCTCGCTGTCCACCGTCAAGACCCACCTCGGCAGCATCCAGACCAAACTCGGCGTACGGAACCGGGTGGAGGTCGCGGCATGGGCCTGGGAGTCCGGATTCGTCACCTGAACCGGTACTACGCCCCCGTTACCGGTCACAGAGATGGAACGATCTTGGGTTAGGAGTGTCCAACCCCGGGATATGTAGGCACTGTCTGTGATCAAGCGCATGCGGGGGGAGACATCATGCGCTATGCGCCAAGTGCGCCGGTTCGGCCTGCCATGTGGACCTGCGTTTTACTGGTTTCGAACGTCCTGGCGGTCACCGCTCTCGCGATCTTCGAGGCCACCCGTGGCCAGACGTTGATGCGAGAGATCGCCGCCATGGGCGGTATGCCCAGGGAATCGGAAGGTAACCCCGTCGTCGGGGCCGTCACGGTCTTCGCCCTGCTTGTCCTGCTGGCGACCGGAATCGCCCTCACCACCGCCGGGTCCTACCTGGGCTGGCTGTGGCGGGCCAGGCAGACCATCGAGGTGTACGGGCTGACCAGGCCGCGGTTCAGCCGGGGATGGGCGATCGCGGTGTGGTTCGTCCCGCTGGTCAACCTGGTCCTGCCGCCCCTGATCGTCCACGACGTCTGGCGGGGCAGCTCCTCCCCCCGGCGCCTCACCCTCGCCCCCTGGCTCACCCTGCTCACCTGCTGGTGGGCGAGCTGCCTGGTGACGGTCTGGACGCTGGTGTTCTCCCGTGGCCCGCTGCTGACCGGGACCGGCCACGCGCAGGCCGCCTCGGTCCTGGTCTCCGCGCTGCTGTGCGGGGCGACGATCTGGGAGATCACCCGGGCCCAGCAGATGACCACCGACTCCACCGTCCGCCTCGACGTACCCGCCGGGGCCGGTCGGCGGGGCCTGCGGTGACGCCCCGGGTCACCGCCCGGTGACGCTCACCCAGCCGGGCAGCTCCAGGCCGAGCCAGAGCGTCCGCCCCCGGCCGGCGTGGGCGACGGCCTGGTAGCTCGACCGCCAGTCCATCCTGCGGGTGAGCTCGGCGACGCCGAGCATGCGGGCCGCCTCCTGCTCCATCGTGACCGGGTGACCGCCTTCGCCTCTGACCGCCGTGAACGAGTGATCGAGGAAGTACCAGACGAGCGAACCGCCGTCGGCCGTACGCAGCGCGTAGCGCTCCTGCCCCGGCCGGATCTGCACCCGTGCCCGCCAGCGCGCGCCGGCGAACAGGCGGTGGTGGCGGCGGAGCGCCGTACAGAGATCGCCGCATCCGCCGCGGGTGATCAGCTGGGCGTGGTCGACGGCCGGGTCCGGAACCTCCCGGGGCTGGACGGCGTATCCGTCCCGATCCCGTTTGACCCGCGGCAGCGGCCCCTGCAGGGTGACCCGATGGCGGACCAGCCACGGCGCGCCCGGCGACCGCCGGACGAACACGGCGGCATGCCCCCGGCCCTCCGCGACGAACCACCGCGGATACCCGGTGAACTTGGGGATCAGGAACCGGTCCGTCACATCGCCGGGGATCCGGCCGGGCCTGGGGAGAATCCGGTAGAGGGCACTGTGCACGGCGAGCGCCGTACCGCCCTCCACCTGGGCGAGCAGCCGCTGGTCCCTACGCAGGTCGGCTTCGCCCGCGACCTCCAGATAGCGCCGGGCGATCCGCTCCGCCTCCGCCTCGGCCACGGCGGGCTGCGGCCCGCCCCGATCGGCGACGGTCGCCGACGGCGGCGCCGGGCCGGTCCCGCCGACCTGGGGCCGCGAGACGACGGAGCATGCCGCCAGCGCGACACACAGAGCAGCGGCAATCGCCCCACGGCGCATGACGGACCCCGTTACCGATCTGACGTTGCCCCATTAGTAACAGGTCGGAGCGCATCCCGCCCGCGCATCCGCCGGATACCCGCGAAGTACGGCCGACCGCGAGGGCCCGGTCACAGGCCCTCGCGGGGACGGGTCGCTCAGAAGGACCAGGTACCGGCGAAGACCGTGGGAGCCGTGCCGTTGTTCTTCACCTTGAGCCTGACGCACTGGCCGGTGGGGATCTGGGCGGCGGCGACGGCCGGCCGGTGGTCGTTCGCCACGATGGCGGCGGCACCGAGGTACTTGCCCTTGCAGTTGCCGACCTTCACCTCGGCGTTGGCGGCGTTCTCCTCCAGCTTCACCAGGACCGCGCCGAGCGAGTCCTTCGTCTTCTTGAGCGGACCGCTGGCGAAGATCTCCTCACCGGGGTTCACCGTCACTCTGAAGGAGTTCACCTCGGCGTTGGCGGGGACGGCTGTCACCGCGACCACACCGGCTGCGATCAGGGGAATCAGAAGCGCGGAGGGCTTCATGGCGTCTCACTTTCGATCGGCTGAACGGGACAACGAAGAATGTAGAAAGCCGATCGTCGAGAATCCGCAACCCCGGATCAGTGCCGAGGTAAATACTGTCGGCGCCCGGTGTCCCCGGAGCTTCCCTGGCTGGCGTGCCAGAGCCTGGCGGACGGCACGCTCGCCGCCAGGCCGGCCGCCGGAGACGGAACGGGCCCGAGGTCTGCGTACGGCGAGAGCCGGTAGCCGTTGCCGTACTCGATCGCCCGGCCGCCGACGCCCCCGTCGCGGGTTGCGGGCGCACGCCGTACCAGGCTCCGCACCGCGTCCGGCCCCTCGGCGGCGCGGAGCTCCTCAAGCGCCGGAAGGTCCCAGCACGCCTCGGCGCGCAGGGAGACCGCCCGAGCGCCGGTACGGCGGACCACCCCCCTCGCCACCAGCAGCCAGGACCCGAACACCGTGGCGGCGCAGGCCCCCTGGACCGACTCGAAGAACGTCAGGTCGACCGGCCCGGTCGAGTCGTCCAGCGTCACGAAAATCACCCGCTGCCCGGAGCGCACCGCGGGCGTCTGGGTGGCGACCTTGACCCCGGCGACCAGGATCGAGGAGTTGTTCCGGCAGCGCAGCAGGTCGCGGGAGCGGACGACGCCGAGCTCCGCGAGCAGCTCCTCGTGGAACCCGACCACGTGCCGGCTGACGTCCATCCCCAGGATCTCCAGCTCCGCCCGGACCGCCTCGGCCTCGGTCATCTCCGGCAGCTCCCCCGGCTCGATGCGCTCGGTGAACTCCAGGGGCATCTGCGCCCCCGCCCCCGACGGCCCCCGCGCCAGCGCCCCCACCTGGGCGATCAGATCGCGCCTGGTCAGGCGCCCCGGGCGCCAGCGGGGACCGGCCAGGCTCAGCCCGTACAGGCCGTCGGCTCCCCCCACCTCGACGACGCGTTCGGCGACGGGGCGGGACGGCCGCGCCCGCGCCCAGAAGTCGGCGAGGGAGGTGTACGGGCGGCCCGCCGTGATCCGCTCGACTTCGGCGTCGGAGACCCCCTTCACCGCGGACAGCGGAACCCGCAGGCCGTAGACGGGTCCGTCCGGGGTCGGGCGTTTCTCCACCTCCCAGTTCCGGCCGGACCGGTTGACGTCGAGCGGGAGGATCTCCACCCCGCATCGGCGGGCGTCGTCGAGGATGACCCGCGGCGGGTACATCCCCGGCTCGTGGGTGAGGATCCCGGCGAAGAAGGCCGCGGTGTGGTGCCGTTTCAGCCAGGCGGACTGGTAGGTGGGCAGGGCGAAGGCCGCGGCGTGGGCCTTGCAGAAGCCGAACGCGCCGAACGCCTCCAGGATCGTCCACACCCGCTCCACCGTCGCCGGGTCGAAGTCCGGCCGGGCGTTCGCCAGGAACCAGCGGCGGACGTCCTGGCGCCGGTCCGGGTCGCTCAGCGTCCGGCGCACCTTCTCCGCGTGGGAGAGGCCGCAGCCGGTGACGGCGTCGACGACCCGGAGAACCTGTTCGTGAAAGACGACCACCCCGTGGGTCTCGGCCAGCGCCTCCCGCAGACTTTCATGCGGATATTTCGCGACACGCCAGCCGTGCCGGGTCTCCAGATACGGGGTGACCATGTCGGAGTTGACCGGTCCGGGGCGGAACAGCGAGATGTCGACGATCAGATCGTGGACGGTCCGGGGCTCCAGCTTGGCCACCAGCTCCCGCTGACCCGGCGACTCGATCTGGAAGCAGCCCAGGGTACGGCCCGAGCAGATCATGTCGTAGGTCGCGGCGTCGTCCCGGGGCACCGCGTCCGGATCCACCGTCACCCCGTCCACCCTGGAGATCTCCGAGAGCGTGTAGGCGATGGCCGACTGCATCCGTACCCCGAGGACGTCCAGTTTGAGCAGACCGGCCTCCTCCACGTCGTCCTTGTCGAACTGGCTCATCGGGAAACCCATCAGGCTGTGCTGCACCGGCGTGCGGTCCCGCAGCCCGCCGTTGCCGACCAGCACCCCGCACGGATGCATGGCGATGTGCCGGGGCAGCCCGTCGAGCCGCTCCGCCAGGGCGAACACCTGACGCAGCTGTGCCTGGTCCAGCCCACTCGCCCGCAGCTCGGGCAGGTCGTTCAGCGCGGCCCGGATCTGCCGTGCCCGGATGTGCGGGAACGCCTTGGCGATCACATCGATCTCGTGCGGCGGCAGGCCCACCCCCGCGCCGACGTCCCGGATCGCGCTGCGGGCCCGATAGGTCTCCATCATCGAGACGCAGGCCATCCGCGTCTCGCCGTACCGCTCGTAGATCGCCCGATAGCAGTCGAGCCGCGCGGCGGACTCCACGTCGAGGTCGATGTCGGGGAGCCCGATCCTGCCGTCGGAGAGGAAGCGCTCCATGAGCAGGCCGTGCTCGATCGGGTTCACCTCGCTGATGCCGATCAGGTGGTTGACCAGGCTGCCCGCGCCGGATCCGCGGATGGCGCAGCGGACCGGGATGTGCCGAATCATGCTGGCGATTTCCGCGATGACGATGAAATATCCGGATAGGTTCTTCCGCTCGATGACGCGCAGCTCGTCCTCAAGCCGGGCCCGTGTCGTTTTGGATCGTTCCATACCTCGGCGGATCAGTCCGTCCTCGCAGTGGTTGCGCAGGAGCGGCACCGGATCCCGGCCGACCTCCGGCAGGTGGACCCGGCCCACGCGCATCGCCAGCACGTCGTCCGGGTCGAGCACGCAGCCCTCCGCGACCTCGCGGGTGGTGTGCAGCAACCGGCCGATCGCCGCCCGGTCCGGCCCGCAGATCCGCTCCGCGACCTCCAGCATCTCCTTCCCGCTCTTCAGATAGGCGTGCGACGTGCTCTGATCCAGATGCCGGGGGTGCAGCGGCGCCAGCCGCCGCGCCGCGTCCAGGACGTCCGCGACCGGCGCGTCCTGCGGATCCGCATACCGCACCTGATTGGTGAGTACGGCCTTGGCGCGCACCCGGTCGGCGAAGGCGAGCATCCGGGCCGCCGTGCTCGCCTCGCGGTAGCCGTACTGGTCGACGACCTCCACGGCGAGGTCCGGGACCGCTTCACGCCAGCGCCGGAACAGGTCCCGCGCGTCGTCGAACCGATGCTCGGCCACCGCCCGCCCGACGTCCGACCCCCGGCCGAGCAAGAGGACCAGCTCCCCCTGCGCCTGCTCCGCGATCGACTCACGGGTCACCGCGGGGGCGCCCCGGGCGCCGGCCTGCCCCAGATGGGCCGCGCTGGCCACCCGGCAGAGCGCGCCCCACCCGCCGGGTTTGGCCAGCAGGGTGACCCTCGCCGGCTTCCCCGGCGCGGAATCGTCCGCCAGCACCAGGTCGACGCCGACGATCGCCCGGATACCGGCTTTCACGCAGGCCTGGACGTGCTTGACCGCGCCGTAGATCCCGTCGCGGTCCGTCAGCGCCAGGGCGTCCATGCCGAGCTCGGCCGCCCGCGCGGCGAGGGCCGCCGGAAACGCGGCGCCGTACCGGAGCGAGTAGGCGGAGGCGACGTGCAGATGGGTGAACGGGCGCACCGCTCAGTCCCAGACCCGCAGCATCAGCCAGCCGTTGCTCGCGGTGTCGTACCGCAGCTCGTAGACCCCGACCTCCCGGTCCGGGGTCGCCTCGACCCGCCAGAACCGGCGCTCCCCCAGGTCGGTCTCGGTGGTCTTCCACCACTGGCGGGAGGTCACCCAGTGATCGAGCACCCGTTCCACCGTGTAGAGGCGATCGCGCCAGAGGAACCGGTCCGGCCGTCCGTCCCGGGTCCATGCCTCGATGGGGTCTCCGTACACTCTGCTCACGTCTCCTCCTCGCCCAGCGGTTCGGCCGTCGCGTCAGCATCAGCACGGTTGTCGGCGGTCCACCCGTTCATGGTCACTCTCCCCAGGCGCACGAATCGCCTCCGGGGGAGAGGCACGGCTGTAGACTTCGGATCGAACATACGTTCATAACATGATCGAACGCAAGTTCGTTAGTTTGCCGATTTTCCGCATGTCATCGACCGTGTATGCGGTAATAGACGGGAAGCCGCCCACCCGAAGACGCATCGCCGGAATCCACGGAGGTTTCCGCCGCCCACCCCCGGCTCCCACGGCGACGTTCACCGACGGGATCGGGGTGCGCGATCACTCCGCCGGCCGGAGGTGCGTGAGCTTGGCCGGGTTGAGGAGCCCGTAAACCTCCCTGATCAGCTCCCCGCCCGGAGTGGTGACCACGGTGAGCACGCCGAGCGGCGTCCCGTCGGCCAGCATCAGCGCGGTCGGCGGGCCGTCGCCCCGCGACCAGCGGACGTCCAGGGGCCGGTCGGTCCGGGCCACGACGGCGAGCAGACGGCTCACCTTGTCGTTCCCCCGGATCGGCCGCAGCGCCGTACGGACCTGTCCCCCGCCGTCGAACCAGAGCGTGACGTCGGGGGCGAGAACCTCCATCAGGCCGTCGAAACTGCCGCCGAGCGCCGCGTCCAGGAAACGTTCCGCGGCGGCCTGCGCGACGGCCCGCTCCGCGGCGAACCGGGGGCGGCGGGCCTGAACGTGCTCACGGGCGCGATGGACGAGCTGGCGAACGGCGGCGGGTGACCGGGCGAGGATGACGGCGATCTCGGAATGCTCGAACCCGAACGCCTCCCGCAGCACGAACGCCGCGCGTTCCAGCGGCGACAGGGTCTCCAGCACCACCATCAAGCCGAAGGCGACGGTCTGGGCGCGGACGACGTCCTCGGCCGGGTCCCCGCCGCTCTCCGGCCGCTCGGTCCACAGCGGTTCGGGCAGCCAGGGACCGACGTAGTCCTCCCGGGCCGAACGGGCACGCGTCACCTGGTCCAGCGCCAGGCGGGTGGTGATCCGCACCAGGTAGGCGCGCGGGTTGCCTACCCCGGCATGGTCCACCCCGGACCAGCGCAGCCAGGTCTCCTGAACCGTGTCCTCGGCGTCGGCGACACTGCCCAGAATGTCGTAGGCGAGGCTGAACAGCAGGTTCCGGTGAGCCTGGAAGACGTCGTGGGCCGTGGTCACGGCGCCGCCCCGACCTTGCCCGCCGCCGCACGCACCGCCCCCTCGGCCGCCTTGATCGCACTGTTGACGGAGATCTCACCGCGCATACCGGGCGCCGCCACCATGTCACCCGCCAGGAACACGCCGTCGCCGCGGTCGATCGCGGGACGGTCCCGCCAGGTGTATCCCGGCAGGTCCAGAGCTCCGGTACGACCCTTGGAGAACCCCGACCGCCGCCAGGTCGTCCGCTCCCGCCAGCCGGGGACCGTCAGGTCGGCGAGCTCCTCCACCCGCCTCCGGGCGTCCGTCCTGCCCTCGTCCCGGCGGACCGGCATGTCGATCTGGAACAGTGACTCCCCCTCCGGCGCGACCGTCGGATCCTGCATCGAATAGCTTTCGTGGAAGCCGCCGCCGTCGAGGTCGAAGCAGATGAAACGGTCCCGCGAGTCCCGGCGGACGGCCAGGTCGAGCATCGCACAGTTCCCGCTCTCCCAGGTCAGCGACGCATCGCCGAGGAGCACCCGGGCCGAGGCCAGCTCGGTCGCCACGATCACCGGCCCACCGGGAAGCTCGGTCACCCGGGAGTTCGGTTCCAGGCGGACCCCGAGCTCGCGGGCCCGGTCGACAAGCCTGCCGACGACGGCCTGCCAGCCTCCGATCACCCATCGGACGGCGGGCGGAGCCGGCGCGAACACCCGCCGCAGCAACTCCCACACGAAGGCGGCCGACAGACGCCCGGTGTCGGCGTCGTAGGTGACGACGCCGATCGCGTTGGCGGCCACCCTGGCCGTCTCCGCACCGTGGGTCCTGGAAACCCAGGTGAAGAAGTCCTCGTCGACGGGGGCTTTCCTGCCCCGCCCCGCCATCAGGCGGAGGAACCCGGCGGGCGGGAGGCGGCGCATCCGGCCGCCGTGCAGGAATCCCATCCGTACGGCGTCCCGGAGCGGCGGCCTGCCGAGCGGACCCGTCAGGCCCCGCGAGGTGAGCCAGCTCCAGTGCGGGCCGTCTGCGTAGAAGACGTGTGCCCCCTCATGGGCGATGTACGGCGCGGCGGTCGCCCGGCCTCGCCCGCCGAACGTGGCGTGGGCCTCATGCAGCGTGACCCGCGCCCCGGCCTCGGCGCACGCGATGGCCGCCACCAGCCCCGCCAGCCCTCCCCCGACAACCGTGATCTCCTTTGGCATATCCGTTTCCTCCTTGCCTTCCCGGTCCTCACCCCATACGAGGGAAAGCAAGCCCATGAATGTGACATACCGCCGCACCCGCGCAGGCAGGGTGGCTTCCCGTTGCCGTACCGCGATGGTCGCAAGGATCCGGCGTCTGCGGTCCGGACGTAAGCCGGTCCACGTCGGCCAAGGAACTCGATCGCCGCTTGTCCCCGGACCAGGCGAAGCGCACGTACGGAGAGCAGCCGGGCCGGCACCCAACGCCCCACGTGCCACGGCGAATGCGTGAACCGCACCGTGGCCGGCCGGAAATTTCGTGCCCGCGCAGCAACGATGGAGGCTGGAACGGCTGATTCCGGTCTACTTGGCCAGCGCTTCGGAGCTTCTCCCCGCCCGGTTCTTGAGTACCCGGAGGCGGGCGGCGAACTGCTCAATCTCTTTCGTCAGGGTCATCGCCCCCTCCGTTATGGTCCCATCAATCGAGAAGCATGTCCCACCCATATCCCAGCAGGCTAAGAAGCCGCAGCTCATGGTGGGAGAGACGTCCCAGTATCCCATCTCGTCGGTTTTCTATTGCCAGGGGTCGGTATCAGCGGCAAATATCGCCTGTGTTTCCAGTGCGGCGCCGCTGACGAGGGACGCCGGTGACGGCGAACAGGGGTGCGAAGCCACGTAAGCGATGAGCATTCTCCGTCGTCGCCGGCCTGGCGGCAGCCATCCCGCGGATTCCGCGCAGGAAATCGTCCTGGACTCAGGACCTGGAAAGAATCAAAGGAGAATTTCATGGGAAACCGAAATATCAAGCGTCGCGGTGGTGCGTTCGCCGCCATCCTGCTCAGCGTCACGGCGTTTACGGCGCTGACGCCGGGAACGGCCCAGGCGACCCCCGCCGAATGCGACGGCACCGCGGTGGTCGGACGGTTCCGGGCCGTCGAGAGCGGAGCGTCGTTCAACTTCAACGGCCGCAGGGTCGAATTGCAGAACGAGAGTCTCCTGGACCGCTACAGCCGCGCCGAGATCAAGACGGGGTTCCGCTCCGGCGACCAGGTATGGATCGACCGGAGCAGGCGAACGATGAGCCAGCGATCGCCCAGGTACTTCAGCGACGACAACCGTGTGCGCTCCTACGGCGGCGGCTGGAAACAGTGCGGCCCGTTCAACGTCTTCAGAACCCAGTCGGTCTACAGCTGGCACTACGCCGTACGGGCGTGCGCTCGCATCGACAATGTATCCAGGTGCGGCAATTGGGCCATCGACCAGTGACGGCTTCGGCCTGAGCACGGACAGCGCCATGAGTCCCGGGAACGGAGCCTCATGGCGCCGGCACACGGCTGGGCCGGGACTCCCGCCGTGGTGAGCCGGAAGACAGGAAGGGCGGCCGGTTTCCCTGGAGAAGCCGGCCGCCCTTCACGGCTGTCCTGGGCTATCCGACGTGGACCGCCGGGGCGTCGGTCTTGCGGCCGGCCTTGACCAGGAGGCCGAGGACCGCGGCGAAGACCGCGACGCCGGTGCTCACCGTGAAGCCGAGGTGCATGCCGTCGAGGAACGACAGGTGCGAGGCCTTCTCGATCAGAGAGGCCACCTGGTCGGGGGTGCCCGGGGGGACCGGGGCGAACCCGGAGGCGACCACGCCCTTGATCTGGTCGACCTGCTCCGCCGACGGGACGGGCAGCCCGGTCGCGCCGAAGTGGCCGGGGAGCACGTCCGTGACCTTGGCGGTGATCAGCGCGCCCAGCACGGCCGTACCGAGCGATCCGCCGACCTGCATGGCCGACTGCTGCATGCCGGAGGCGACCCCGCTGAGGTGCTCGGGCGAGTTCCCGACGATGATCTCCGTCGCACCGACCATGACGGGGGACAGACCGAAGGCGAGCAGTACGAACGGGATGGCGGTGTCGATGTAGCCGGCGTCCATCCCGAGCCGGGAGAGGAGGAACATCGCCGTCCCGGTGAGCAGCATGCCCACCACGATGGGGATCTTCGGCCCGAGTTTGCCGATGAGGAACCCGGCGAGCGGCGAGGCGACGATCATGCCCGCACTCATCGGCATCATCCGCAGACCCGCCTCCAGGGGTGAGAGGCTGTGCACGCCTTGGAAGAAGAACGTGAGGAAGAACATCGCGCCGAACATCGAGAAGGCGACGAGCACCATCAGCACGGTGCCCATGGACACCGACATGTTCCGGAAGAGACTGAGCGGGAGCAGCGGCTCCACGGCCCGGGTCTGCCACCAGAGGAAAATCGCGGTGAGCAGGATCGCCCCGCCGAGGAAGCCGAGGGTGTAGCCGGAACCCCAGCCCTCCTCCGGGGCCTTGATGATCGCCCAGATCAGGGCGAACATGGCACCCGACAGCAGGACCACCCCGGGAACGTCGATCTTGGAGAGGATGCCCGCCTTGCTTTCCTTGATCACCAGAACGGCGACGATCAACGCGACGATGCCGACGGGAACGTTGATGAAGAAGACCGACTGCCAGCTCACGTTCTCCACCAGGACGCCGCCGATGATCGGGCCGGCCGCGCTGGAGACACCGATGGTCGCACCCCAGATGCCGATCGCCATGTTCAGCCGCTCAGGGGGGAACGCCGCGCGGAGCAACGCCAGCGCGGCGGGCTGCAGCAGCGCGCCGAACAGGCCCTGGAGCACCCGGAACGCGATCAGCCAGCCGACTGAAGAGGTCAAGCCGATCGCCAGCGAGGTGAGGGTGAATCCGACGATGCCGACGACGAAGATCCGCTTATGTCCGAACAGGTCACCCAGCTTGCCCGCGGTGACGAGGAAGACGGCCAGGGCGAGCAGGTATCCGGTGGTGATCCACTGGAGGTCGGCGAGTGTGGTGTTCAGGTCGGCGGCGATGGCGGGGTTGGCGATGGCGACGACGGTGCCGTCCAGCATCACCATGATCACGCCGAGCGAGACCGCGAGAAGGGTGAGCCACGGGTGACCCTGCGGGCCTTTCGGAACCTGAGCAGGTGGGTCGATTACAGCGTTCGCCTGAGACATGGTGGTTCTTTCCCCCGGGGGCATAAGTACATTAAGTGTCAGCTGCTGACATATACTAGACCAATCAGTCAGCTACTGACATTTATCAGCGACTGACCGATCTGAGAGGAAGGTCACAATGTCAGACAGCGGGCTACGGGAACGCAAGAAGCAGCAGACCAGGACCGCCCTGATCGACACAGCGCTCGACCTCTTCCTCACCCAGGGCTACGAGACGACCACCGTCGATGAGATCGCCGCGGCCGTGAACGTCTCCCAGCGGACGTTCTTCCGCTACTTCGCCACCAAGGAAGAGGTCGCCTTGGCCTGCTTCGTCGAGACCGAGCACGCCTTCTTCGCCGAGTTCATGCTGCGCCTCGACCACGAAGCACCCTTCGCAGCATTGTGCACCGCATGGCGTACCATCATGCAAACGACTATTCTCAGTAACACCGAAAGATCACAGAGATTTCGCAAGTCTGTACGACTTGCCGAGATGAGTCCGATTCTGTTCGCCGGCAACCTCCGCCGGAACCTGAAAGTCGGGAAACAGCTCGCTGACGCGATCGCCACCCGATGGGGCATCGACCCGGAAGCCGATCCACGGCCAATCCTGATCGTCGAGTTCTTCTGGGCCGCGGTGCGCGTCGGCACCGGACTCTGCATCCACCCCGACACCACGGACCTGGAGGAGCTCTCCACCCGGATCGACGAGACCCTCGCGATCGCCGGGGAGGCACTGCGGTTCGGCTGGGACACACCCCCGGTGCAGCAAGCGGAAAGCTCCGGGGCGATATCGTGAACGATCAGAAGTCGTTTCGCGAAAGAGGCAGCCATGCGCGCGGTAGTCGTCTCGTCCCTCGGCGGACCCGAGGTTCTTGAGCCACGCGACCTGGCTGATCCCCTCCCCGGTCCCGGCGAGATCCTGATCGACGTCGCCGCCTCCGGCGTGAACTACATCGACACCTACCAGCGCACCGGTCTCTACCCCATGCCGATGCCGTTCGTCCCCGGGGTCGAGGGCGCGGGCACCGTCTCGGCCCTCGGCGAGAACGTCACCGGATTCGCGGTCGGCGACCCCGTCGCCTGGGTGAACGTTCCCGGCGGATACGCACAGAAGGCGGTGATCCCCGCTGACAAGGTCATCGCCGTCCCTTCCGGTGTCTGGATCGAGGACGCGGCCGCCGTACTGCTGCAAGGGCTCACCGCGCACTACCTCACCCACTCCACCTACCCCGTCCAGCCGGGCGATGTGGCCCTGGTCCACGCCGCGGCGGGCGGAGTAGGGCAGCTCCTCACCCAGATGGTCAAACTCCTCGGCGGACGGGTCATCGGCACCGTGTCCACCGAGGAGAAGGAGAAGATTGCCCGGGAAGCCGGAGCCGACGAGGTCTTGCGCTACGACGACTTCGCCACCGCCGCCCGGGAGTTCACCGGCGGCGCCGGCGTGCACGTCGTCTACGACGGGGTCGGCGCCGCCACCTTCGAGGGCAGCCTGAACTCCCTGCGACCCCGGGGCATGATGGCCCTGTACGGCCAAGCCAGCGGCCCGGTCTCCCCCGTCGACCCCCAGCGGCTCGCCGCCGGAGGCTCGCTCTTCCTCACCCGCCCCTCCCTGGGCGCCTACCTCGCCACCCCCGAGGAACTCCGCACCCGCACCGCCGACATCTTCCGCCTGCTGGCCTCCGGCGCCCTATCCGTCCGCATCTTCCAGCGCTACAACCTCGACGACGCCCGCAAGGCGCACGAGGACCTGGAAAGCCGCCGCACCACCGGCAAACTCCTGCTTCTGCCGTGAGACCTAAGTTCTCGCGGATTGGTCGCCCTCATTCGCTAGAACACGAACCGCGGCAGCGGCAGCGCTGACCACGGAACCCCAGAACGGGGATCTCATGTAATCCAGGTCCTCAAGTTCCGTCCCCAGAGCTGCGAACATCGCGTCGATCGCGGCGGCAAGCTTTGTTAGGGCGTCGACTTCATCCTGCGACCTGAGATAGTCCCCGATGCACGATGAAGTGTTCTCCAGGACATCCGTGTCATCATAGAGAATATGTATATTCAGAGTGAAGTCGTCGTAGTATCCCGGATGAGGATACTCCCGATCGATCCACACCCTCTGCTGGTGCTCGGGACTCGCCAGCGCGTTGACCGCGGAGATTATCTCCCGCCGCATTTCCGGAAATCGGACATCATCACTCATGGAGTGTGCCATGTCGACCACTTCGACCATTCACTGAACGGAATATGGGCATTCTCGAAATAAACTTTAATCGATCCCTCTATCGGGTTCCCGTCACGCCCGATCACCTTGCCATTGTAACGAACAATAACGTGATCAACTCGCTGTGACGGCCATGCACTATCTGGGTCTCCCTTGTCGATCCTGACACCGCTTCCACGAGGATTCAAGGGATCATGCCAGCGTATTCCCGTACCCTTCCTATTCGAAATTCCAGCCCCCCATTCAACCGGAATCGTTTCAGGAAGCCCGTCCGGTTTCCAGTACCTTTCAGTGTCGGCGGCAACACCTTGATCAGCCGCAGCCGGCGTATCCCGACCCGGCTTCCTCGAGGGCCCGGCACCAGGCGTGCCGACGGCCCTCGCCGATCTCGATTCCGGCGCAACGGTGGTGACCGGGGCGTCGGTGTCAGATACGCCCAGGTGGCGAAGGTAGGCGTGGATTGCCGTCTCCGCCAAGGCCAGGGTGGAGCACATCTCACCGATCGCGTCCTGGGCTCTGGTCAACGACGCAAGGGCTTCCTCGAACTCGGGTGCGCTTGAGCCGTGGAGGGTGCGACGCAGTTCGGCGCAGGCCCAGTCCAGCGCATCCGCCGCCTCGGCCGAAAGATGCCGAGCCCGTTCCGAACCGACAAGCGCCGATCCCGCTCGTGCGATCACCTCTCCCAGGGACAATCCAGCTCTCCGATATCAGGGGGATTTCGGCATATCAACCGCCATAGCAATTAGTTACATCGATTAGACAATTCGTGTTCGTCGTTTTTTCAAGCGATCTGACCTGATCGGTATGGATCCGGTAAGGGCCAGGCGGGCCCGAGGGGGACCCGCCTGGCGGGGATGGTGCTACTTCCCAGGGGCCTCCCCCAGTCGACGCCAGGCGACGATCGTGATGACGGTCACCACGACGGCGGCCGTCCAGAACGGGGCGGTGATGCCGAGGGTCGAGGCGAGCAGCCCGCCGAGAAGGGCGCCCAAGGCGGAACCGCCGACGTCGAAGAGCGCGTTGACGCTGCCGACCCGCCCGAGCAGGTCCGGCGGTACGACCCGCTGGCGCAGGGTCACCGCGATGACGCCCCACACCATGGCGTGGATGCCGAAGAACACCAGGGTGGGCACGGCGATCCACGCCGTGGTGGCCAGGGCGAGGACGGCATGGGTGGATGCTTCGACGACGAGCCCGGCCCGGAGCAGGACCGCGGCGCCGAAGCGGGCCTGGAGCCGGGCGGCCAGGCCGGTGCCGACCAGGCCGCCGACCCCGAAGGTGGTGAGCAGCAGGCCGTACCCGAGCTCCGACAGGCCCAGCCGCTGCTGAACGTAGAGGACGAAGACCGAGAAGGCCGCGCCGAACACCACGTTGGACAGGCCCATGCTCACGGTGAGGGTCCGCATCAGGCGGTGCCGCCAGAGCCAGCGAACCCCCGCGGCGATCTCGGCGCGCAGCCCGGCGGAGGGCTCGGACGGCTGCGCCGGAATCGGCCGTACCCATGCCATGAGCGCGGCGGCCACCAGGAAGGTGAGCGCGTCCACGCCGAACGGCAGTGCGGCGGCGACGACGAACAGAGCCGCACCGAGCGGTTTGGCGAGGAACTGGTTGCCGAGGGTGAAGGTGGCCATCAGCCGGGCGTTGGCGCCGGCGAGCCGCTCCGGCGGGACGACGGCGGGGAGGATCGCCCCGGCGGCGGTGTCGGCGAGGGTCTCACCGGCACCGAGCAGGAAGAGGGTGAGGTAGACGACCGGGAGGCTCACCAGGTCTGTCGCCACCGTGACGGTCAGGGCGGCGAGCGCCAGACCGCGGAGCAGGTTGACCACGACGATGAGCCGCCGCCGGTCCACCCGGTCGACGTACGCCCCGCTGATCAGGGCGAAGAGCAGCCAGGGCAGCTGCTGGACGAAGACGGCGGCGGCCACCGCGGCGGGGTCTGCGGTGAGGGAGGCGATGAGCAGCGGTCCGGCGGCCATGGTGATGCCGTCGCCGATGTTGGAAATGGCCGTGGCGGTCCACAGCTTGGAAAAATCCGCGCCAAGACGCGCGGATGTACGGGCACGCAAAAGTTGCTCCTCGGAGGAGGGAATCGGTCAGTGCCTGTGACCGCCCCGAGGCGAGGAGTGAGGGTGCCGATCGAGCGGCTAGAGCGCGATGTCCCCTCGCGTCGGAGCGGCGAGGTCGGCCTTGTCGATACGCATGCGATTCCCCTCGATCCGACGATGTCGATCAAGATCGTATCAAGTCACCGATCGTGCGGGAACGGGTGCTCGGGCCAGTCGAGCAGCCGGGCGCCGAGGACCGCGGCCTCCAGGGTGAACCGCTGGGTCGGGTCGTCGGGGGAGAAACCGGTGAGCCGGCGGATGCGTTCCAGCCGGTAGGTGACCGCCCGGGAGCTGATGCCGAGTCTGCGGGCGGCGGCGCTCTGGTTGCCTTGCGCGGCGAACACCGCCTCCAGGGTCGCCAGCAGCGGCCCCGGGCCTCCCCTGGCCTGGCGGAGCGGGGCGAGCACCGAGCCGACGAGGTCCTCGATGGCCGCCCGGTCCCGCAGCAGGACGGGGAAGACGAGCAGGTCGGCGGCTTTGAGCACGGGGGCTCGCAGGCCGAGCCGATCGCCGAGCTCGACCGCCCCGCAGGCCTCCCGGTAGGAGGTGACCACCCCGCCGGGTCCGTGGTGCGGGCGGCCGACTCCGATCCGCCAGCCGGGTTCCAGCGCCGCCCTGACGTGGTGGGTGAACTCCCCGACCGCCGCGGGGAGGGTGCCCGGGGAGACACAGACGAGCAGGCCGTCCTCTCCGGTGACGAGGACGTTGTGCGACCCGAATCGCGCGATCATCAGGTGTTCGATCCGCCGGATGACGGGATCCGCGCCGATCGGGGACTGGGCGGGCCTGGCCACGGTGACCGTGTACGCCTCGGCGAGAGCGAGCCCGAAGTGCTCCGCGCGTTCGGCGAGCCGTTCGGCCCTGCCGTGCAGCAGATCGTGGATGAACTCCCTGCGGGCCTCGACCTCTTTTCTGATCGCGGCGCGCTGGGCGGCCTCGTAGCCGTCCATGAGTGTGAGGATCGTACGGCGTAACGCGGCGATCGGCGCGGACGCCGTACCGGATGCGGTCAGGTGTTCCGCGGCGAGCAGTACGGCCTCGACCAGCGCCTTCAGCGGGGCGCCCCGTTCTGCGGCGAGCGCCGCGGCCTCGCGGCAGCGGCCGATCGCGTCCCGCCCGGGCGGGCGGCCGGTGTCCACGGCGTCCACCACGACGGAGACCGGTTCACGGAGCAGGTCGGCGGGAACCCCGACGGCCTCGCCGATCCGGGTGGAGAGGTCACCGTTTCCGGCCACGTCCCCTCCTCGCGGTGCGCACCGACGGCAACCCTACTCCGGCCCTCTCAGCCGCGGAGCCCCGGTCGTCCCGGGGCTCCGTTTTACCCGATTCGGTCACGTGCCACGCTCACACCCCGACGTCACGGCGGTCGAAGGCGCGGACCGCCGTGAAGAGCAGGACGGCGATGGCGGCGGCGAGGATCAGGTAGTCCCCGACGGGCCAGCCCAGGCGGAGTGGGTTTCCGTCCGCGTAGTAGCGGAACGGGGAGACCCAGCGCAGCCAGGAGATCGCGTCGACGTTCTTGGCAAGCGACTCGATCGCGTAGGAGGCGACGGCCACCCCGCCGGACGCCGCCAAGGCGACCGCCTTACGGCCGGTGATCGCCCCGATGGCGAGGGCGAGGGTGCCGACCAGCAGGGCGAGCAGGTAGAGCCCGGTGTGCGCGGCGAGAACCCGGTCCACCTCGACGTTCATGTCGACAAGCGCAACCATGGTCGTGACCAGCGCGAAGCTGACGACGGTCACGATGAGGAGCCCGACCGCGACGGCGGCCCACCGCTCCAGGACGATCCGGCTCCGGGAGAGCGGGAGGGCGAGGGTGAGTTCCAGGGTGCCTTTCCCCTCGGGGACGGCGATGGCCCGGTTGGCGAGCAGAACGGCGCAGACGATGAACAGCAGCGGCCCGAAGAGCTGGTAGACCAGGGTCTGCAGGTAGCCCGCACCGCTGGCGATGTCGTCGAGACCTCCCATGAGGTCGCGGAGCGCGCCGGGGTACTTGGCGAGCGCGGCATCGCCGTACACGTCGGGGTTGGCGGCAATGCTCGGATATATCGACAGATAAAGTGTGAGGAACGCGCATATGCCCACAGTCCAGCCGATCAGCGAGCGCCGGTAGTCCCGCAGGGTCTTACGCACCAGCGTAGGCATGGTCCTCCTCCTCGCTGTAGTACGCCAGGAAGATCTCTTCCAGGTCGGGTTCCTCGCTCACCATGTGCACGACCGTGAAGCGCGCCGCGGCCTTGATCAGCGCGTCGGGCCGCCCGTCGATCGTGCAGCGGACCGCCGTACCCTCGACCCTCAGGTCACGCACCCCGGGCAGCCCCTCGAACGCCTCCGGCGGAACGGGCGCGTCGAAGTGGAACTCCACCCGGCGGATCGCCTTCTCGCGCAGCGCGGCCACACCCTCCACCGCCACGAGCCGGCCCCCGCGGACCACCCCCACCCGGTCGGAGACGTGCTCGACCTCGGCGAGCACGTGGGAGGACATGAGCACGGTACGGCCCGCGTTCCTGGCCTCGCGGACCATTGCGAGGAACTCCTGCTGAACCAGCGGATCCAGGCCGCTGGTCGGCTCGTCGAGCACCAGAAGATCTGGATTGTGCATGAACGCCTGGATCAGGCCGACCTTCTGCTTGTTGCCCTTGGAAAGCTTGCCCATGCTGACGGACAGATCCGCCTCCAGCCGCTCGGCGAGCACCGGGATCTGACTCCTGCCGGACCCTCTGACCTGGGCGAGGAACTCCAGGTACTCCCTCGCCCGCTCGGTGCCCTCCAGGGAGAGCTCACCGGGGAGGTAGCCGATCCGCGCGCGGACCCGGTGGTCCCGGGGGTCCTTCCCCAGGATCCTGATCCGGCCTCTGGTCGGCCTGATCACGTCCAGGAGGAGCCGGATGGTGGTGGTTTTTCCCGCGCCGTTCGGCCCGAGGTATCCGAACACCTCCCCGGCTGCGACGGTCAGGGTGAGATTCTCCAGCCCTCGTCGCCGGCCGTAGAACTTGCTCAGTCCCTCGGCCTCAATCACTGCTGTCATGGGGCAATCCTGATGTTCCCGCCATCGCCGGACGAGTACCGTACCCGGACAGTTCATCCTGGTCTTCGCTTCCCGGTCCCGGCAACATGTCCGCCGGCGCTTCTCCCCGGCGTGCCCGACGGGTGGTTCGCCCCGGTGCGGCGGGCGCCGGGCCGCCGGAACCCGGTCGGGTACCGGCTCCGTGGACCCTTCCGATCATGTACGGGCTACGCGTGCACCGCGGGGCCGACGCGGTGCACGCGCCCGGCGGAACAAGGCCACGCCAAGGCCCGCCCTCAGGTGCCGGGCCGGTCAATGCCCGAGTCAGACGGTGTACGGGCTGCGCGGACGCTTGCTCCGCCGGAGTCCGGCGTCTGGGCACCCGCAGGCCGTACCCAGCTCGATTATGTGTCTTTATCCCGTTAACCGATCGAGCCCGAGCGTTACTCGACGCCTCCATGATCTCTTATTACATTATTTCACCGTTTATCACTTTATAGACGAGGCGGCTTCACCTCAGAATCTCGACATAACACCACAAAAACCCATGCCCACCTGCACCGACATAACAGTGCCGAACACTCGTAAATCTTGATAAGCGAAAAATGCTGAAAACAACGGCGACTCCAGCAACAATCCCGGGTATGAAGCGGCTTATCTGTATCAGCGTGACCATCCTCGCCCTCGCCGGATGCTCGTCAGGTACCGGCGAAAGCAGCCAGGACGGCACGAAACCCCCGGCTTCCTCCGCCCCCGCCACCGCGTCGATCACCGTCACCAGCTCGGCGTTCGCCGCCGGTGCGGACATCCCGGTGAAGTACTCCTGTAAGGGAGAGAACATCTCGCCGCCGCTGCAGTGGAGCGGGGTGCCCAAGGAGGCGACCTCACTCGCCCTCGTGGTGGACGACCCGGACGCGCCGAATCCCCCGTACGTCCACTGGGTCGTCCTGAACATCGACCCGGCCGCGACCGAGGTGGCCGAAGGGGCCGTGCCCGCCAAGGGGACGCAGCTCAAGGGATCGAACGGGCAGGCCGCCTACGCCGGCATGTGCCCGCCCGGACAGCGGCACCGCTACGTGTTCAAGGTCTACGCCTTGAAGGAGCCGCTGCAGAACGCCGAGACCCAAAGCCCGGTCGAGATCGGCAAGAGCCTGGATCAGAACGCGATCGCCAAGGGCGAGCTCACCGGGAGCTTCCAGCCCTCCTGACCCGGTGCCGGGACCCGCGCGTGATCACCAGCTCTGCGACAGCCCGGACATTCGGCGCAGGTACTCGTCCTCGTCGATCTCCCCGGCCGCATACCGGCGCATGAGGATCTCGCGCGGGCTCTCCTGCTTCGGCCTGCCGGCCAGCGCCCGGCGTGCCCGGGAATCGCGGAGCAGGATCGACACACCGATCACGACGACCATGACCGTCACCACGAAGAGCAGAAAGTTCACGACGCGCCTCCCAGGCCGGCGGGTGGAATGACCGGCAGGCCGGTCGGCACTCCATGCTCAAGGATGCGCCAGATCGCGGCCGTGTCCAAATGCCGTTCCACCAGATCGCCGAGCGCGTCCAGCCGCGCCTCCCGGATCGCGGCGAACGACACGTCCGGCGCGGGGACGAAGGAGCGGCCCGCCCGCCGCGCGACATCGGCCAGGAACGCCCGGCGGAAGTCGTCGTTCTCCATCGCCCCGTGCCAGGTCGTCCCGTAGACGCCCCCCACCCGGCAGCCGTCGAGGAAGCGGTCCGCGTCACCCTCCACCGTGGTCAGCCCGTGATGGATCTCGTAGGCGGCCACCGGATGGCCGTACCCCTCCCCCGCTGGCCGCCCCAGCGTCTTGGCCTTGGCGAACTCCACCCGGGTCGGCAGCAGCCCCAGCCCCGGCACCAGACCCCGCCCCGACTCGACCTCGTCGTGGATCGTCCCGGCCAGCATCTGATATCCGCCGCACACCCCGAGGATCGGCCGACCCGCCGCGGCCCGCCGCGTCAGGGCCGCCGCGAGCCCCCGCTCGGTCAGCCACTCCAGATCGGCGACGGTGGCCCGGGAACCCGGCAGCACGGCGAGATCCGCCGCCGCCACCTCGGCCGGATCCGCGGTGAACCGGACCACGACCCCGGGTTCGGCGGCGAGGGCGTCCAGGTCGGTGAAGTTGGAGATCCGCGGATACCGCACCACCGCGACCCGCAGGGTCTGCGCTCCGTACGGCGGCAGCGGGGTCGCCGCCGGACGCTCCAGCGCCAGGGAGTCCTCCACGTCGATCTCCGGTCCGGCGAGCCACGGCAGCACGCCGAGCACCGGCCGCGAGGTGAGCTCCCGCAGCATGTCCAGTCCCGGCGCGAGCAGCTCGGGCGCCCCCCGGAACTTGTTGATCACCCATCCGGCGATCAAGGCCTGATCCTCCCGATCCAGCAGCGCCAGGGTCCCGTAGAGCGCAGCGAAGACCCCGCCCCGGTCGATGTCCCCCACCACCAGCACCGGGAGCCGCGCGGGCCGGGCCAGCCCCATGTTCGCGATGTCCCCCGCCCGCAGGTTGATCTCGGCCGGGCTGCCCGCGCCCTCGCAGATGACCACGTCGTACGCCTCGCGGAGCCGCTCCAGGGAGGCGAGCACCACCTCGCGGAGCCGGTCCCGATGCTCCCGGTACCCGAGCGCGTCCACCTCGGCGACCGGCCGGCCGAGCACCACCACCTGGCTGTGCCGGTCGCTCCCCGGCTTAAGCAGCACCGGGTTCATGTCCGCGGTGGGCTCGATCCCGCACGCCGCCGCCTGCATCGCCTGCGCCCGCCCGATCTCGGCCCCGTCGGCGGTGACGAAGGAGTTGAGCGACATGTTCTGCGCCTTGAACGGGGCCACCTTCACCCCCTGCCGTGCCAGCCACCGGCAGATCCCCGCGGTCAGCACACTCTTCCCCGCATCACTGGCCGTCCCCGCCACCAGCAACGCCCCGTTCCTCGCCACCGAGTCCCCTCACTCTTTGCGCAAAACACCCACGCACATAGGTATCAGGTTTATCCCGGCGATTCGACGCCCCAGCTTGAACAGCTGAGCAACCCGGTGTCGCTAGGCACAAGGGCGAATCCCACCGGCGGCCGTTGCGGCATGCCATTCCGGAATAACTCCTTGCATACATGACGATACCGACCGTACGTTCCCGGCGGGACGCACTTCCGAAGTGTCACCGGGGTAAGGCCGTTCTCTCTGCCGCCGACCGTTGGGTGCTGAATTCGGGTGATTCGCGAGGCGTCGACGTCGCTTCCCCCTCCGGAGACGAACGGCGGTCCGGATGTCTTTGATCACTGATCTCGCCGCGCGTCTACGCGCCATCGCCGAGGGGCTCCCGGTCGAGCCGCTGGAGTCCGCCAGGGAAAGAGTGGAGACGGCGGCGAGCATCTTGGCTCCGATCGCGGACGGTGCTCTCTCCCCGCTACCCCAGGAAGGACTGGCGCATCTGGCAGAGGCCCTGGCCCGGCTGGAGGACGCGTACGTCCAAATGCGGAAAGGCCACAACCTGGTCCTGCTGTACGCGGCGACGCTGCTCGGCTCGGGCTGGATCGTGGCCCCGCCCCGCCACCACGGCGCCCCGTTCAACGCCGACTATGAGGGCTGGGTCCGGCGCGAGTGCGGCGGCCCCGCGGACCGCGAATACCTGGTAGTGCACGGTGGCAAGTCGGTGATGTTCGACGCAGCCCGGGTTGAACAGCGCGATGGCGTTTCGGTTGAGGTGCTGGTTGACGCCAAAGGGCGGTACGACCAGTTCATCGACAAAGGCACCGGCGACTTTTATTCACGGTGGGCGCATTCATCGCGCAGCGGCCTTCCGAAACTACTGGATCGAGCGCTTGATCAAGTGGTGGCGGGTGCCGGAAGACCGGTTGAGTGGTGGTGCGCCGAACGGGCCTTCGCCCGCCTGCTCAACCGAGCCTTCAACAACGACCCTCGACTTGAAGGGCAAATCCGTGCCGTGTACCGGCCCAAGCCACCGGAATAAGAAAGGATGGCCCCATGGCGCTCGATGAATGGACGCTCTCAACGGGTTCGCAGGTACCCGCTGAGCGCTGGCACGGGGAAGCGCGACGGCTACGCAACCTCATGGACGTGATCGACGCCCACGTAACCGAAGCCTATGAGGCCCCAGTCTCCTGGCACTCGGAGGGCATGACGGCCGAACAGTGGGCGGATCCGGATGCCATCGAAGCCGAGATGGTGGGCAACCGCAGGGTTGATGCCTTTGGCAAGCTGTTCGAGGCGGCTGGGACGAGTGGTATCGCCCAGGGCCGCCTCAACGATATGCCCAAGAACATCATCCACTCGCGATGGACCGCCGGGGTGTTGCACAGGTGGTCGTTCACCGCATCGTTCGGCTTCTATACGCGCTATCCGGTCGCGCAGGGCGGGGCTAGACCTTTGGAGGAACATCCGCCTGTCTGGCTGGTGTCATTGGTCTCAGATGTAGTGCAGGCTATCGACGCACCCACGGTTCGCATCGGCAACAACCTGCTTCGCGACGAACTGATGGACGTCCGAGACGCGGTCGAGGCGTGGACGGTCACCTACCTGCCCCGGAACGTCGATGCCACCGGGCTGCCGGAAACGCTCACCGTCTACCCGTGCACCGCTCCGGCAGGAGGTCACGTGGTGGTGGCCGACCTGGAACTTGCGGCCCACACCCCCGAACGCCTCGTGGCCGACCTACTCCTCCTCGACGACCGCATACGCGCCCGCACACCCTGATTGGCGAGCTCCCCACCAACCGGGGTCAGGTCGTACTGTCCATCTGTTAATGGAGTCACAGAACGCCCCAAATTTCAAATTCAGGATTTAGTCGGATTTGGGCAACCAGCACACTCACACTTTAACTGGTTTCAAGCCCAGTCTCCGTCCCATGGTTACAGATTTCATCTGCATCGACGACTAACAGCGAATATTGTGGCATAGTGTTGATAAGATTCGATGCAAAGAACTACCGCTCCATCAGAGAGCGGGTCGAGCTTTCGATGGTGGCGATCGATGATCGGGAAGAGGCCCGTCCGGCTCCACAACTCGGCGCGAGCCTCCTGCCCGTCGCCGCAGTGTTCGGCCCCAACGCCTCGGGAAAGTCGAATGTCGTGGCGGCGCTTTCCTGGGTCCGCGACGCCGTTCAGCACTCCCTGCGTTTCTGGGAAGACGAAATCCCCATCGACCCATTCGCGTTCGGTACAGGCCCGACCATGCCTAGCGAGTTCTCCGTCGAGATGACCATAAAAGGAGTGAGATTCGAGTATGTTCTCGCACTCACCCAGGCGAGGATTCTCTACGAAGGTCTGTTCCACTATCCGGAGAAGAATCGCAGGCGAATCTTTGAGCGGGACGGCCTGGAGCTTAAGCTACAGCGAGGCCTTGGTGGCATTTCCGGAACCCGTAAGTTGCTGACCCACAGCGCCCTGGCCCTCTCAATCGCACGCCGATTCGACGAGCCACTTGTCTCGGATTTCGCCCGCAAGATCCAGGAAATTCAGACGCACCGAGGCCTGAGATTCTCCGAAGGAGATATACCTCTAAATTTCAGTTCCGAATCTGAGGGAACCAAGACCTCGTTCCACCTGATCGGGCCTGTCTTGACAGCCCCAAGAAGAGGGTCCGTTATAATTCTCGATGAGTTGGATGCAAACCTGCATCCAATCCTGTCCGCAGAGCTACTGACAATCTTTCACAGCCCGGCGACCAACCCGCGAGATGCACAGCTTATCTTCACCTCACATGCTACAAGCCTGCTCAACCATCTCAACCGGGACGAAATTTGGCTCACCGAGAAGCGTGACGACGGTTCCACCCACCTGGGGGCACTCGCTGAATTCGCGGGTGAACGTGTACGGAATTCCCGGAATCTCGAAGACGCCTATCTGCGCGGTAGGTTCGGAGCACTCCCCCACATAGACCAGTCCGGCATCCGCCGTGCGCTTGGGCTGATCGGCTAGTCGGATGCCACAGCGACCACGACGAGGCAAGCGGAACGGCACGCTCTTTCCCAAGGACAATCCTTCGTCCGGCATGTTCGAACTCCTCAGGAATCTGGAAGAAGCCTGACCTGTGTTCGGCCTACTTGGCTCAGCCGGTCTGCTGCCGCTCACGCGACGGGCGGAGGGTGATGGCTGCGGCGGTGGCGAGGGCGAGGAGGTTGACGGTGCGGGCCAGGCGGACGCCGTTGCGGAGGTCCTGGGGGGTGGGCGGGGCGCCTTCGCCGAGGTGGGGGCGGAACTCGTCGCGGCCCGCGTAGTGGTTAAGACCGCCGAGCCGTACCCCGAGGGCGCCGGCGAAGGCGGCTTCGCAGACACCGGAGTTGGGGCTGGGGTGGCGGTAGCCGTACCGGAGCATCGTGGACAGCGCCCGGCGTGGAGAGCCGCCGACGATGGGGGCGGCGACAGCGCCGAGGAGTCCGGTGATCCGGGCGGGAAGATGGTTGGCGAGGTCGTCGAGGCGGGCCGAGGCCCAGCCGAACCGCTGGTAGCGGGGTGACCGGTGGCCGACCATCGCGTCGAGGGTGTTGATCGCCCGGTAGGCGAGCAGTCCGGGAACGCCCAGGCAGGCTCCCCAGAACAGAGGGGCGACCACCGCGTCGGAGGTGTTCTCTGCGACCGACTCCAAGGCGGCTCGGGCGATTCCGGCGCTGTCCAACCGGGAGGGGTCCCGGCCGCAGAGGTGGCCGAGCCGGCCCCGGGCGGCGGTCAGGTCGCCGTCGGACAGGGTGCGCGCCATCCGCTCGCCTTCCCGGGCCAGGCTGGTGCCGCCGAGGACAGCCCAGGTGGCGGCGGCGGTGGCGGCGGTTTGGGTGAACGCCGAACCCCGGCCGGAGCGGGTGACCCGCTCCAGGGCGATCCCGGCCCCGGCCACCGCGCCCACGGAGAGTGCGGCGAAGACCGAGCCGCGGACCCGCGAGTCGCCGTACAGACGCTTCTCCAGAAAACCGGCGGCCCGCCCGAACGCGGCGACGGGGTGGCCACGGCGTGGGTCGGCGAAGATCTTGTCGAGGGCGAAGCCGAGCGCCAGACCGAGGGCCCGGCTGTGTGACCTACGCCAGGTGGGCATCGAGTTCGCCCCAGTTCGCGGTGAGCCAGGACTGGGCCCGCTGGATCCGTTCCCCCGCCCCCTGGTCCCACATCCGAGCCCAGCCGCCGCCGTGGGTGATCGCGCGATCGGCCATCTCGTCGTAGGACCGCTGGAAGCGGAGACGGGCGATGGGCAGCACCTTCCGCCGTTCCTCAGAAGTAAGCCCGTAGGCGTCGCAGAAGAGCCGGATCCGCGGTCCGGCCTGCAGCCCGGCCTGCCGAGGGTCGCGGTCCGCCGGGTCGGCGAGGGGAACCCAGTGCCGGAGCGTCGTCACCACGTCGAACAGCCGGGTCGTCGGCCGCGCCATGTCGAAGTCGATCAGGGCGTAGGGACGTTCCAGACGGAACACCACGTTCTCCGGGGTGACGTCGCAGTGCCCGATCAGCTCGGGCTCGTCGTCCACATTGGAGCCGGACTCCCACACCGCGTCGGTCGGGGGCACGAAGGACTCGGCCGCGTCGTGGTACCGGCGGAGCAGCCGGGCCAGCTCCACCAGGGTCCGCTCGGTCACCGCGTAGTCGGGCAGGGGGCGCAGCGCCGTCTCCCCGTGCACGTAGGTGAGGATCTCCCTCCCCTGGTCGTCCACCCCGATGACCTGCGGCGCCCCGGCGAACCCGCGGGACCGTACATGCTTGAGCAGGGCGTGTACGGCGGGCGCCGTGGGCCGGGGCGGACGCCGTACCGTGTCCCCCACCCGCACCACGCCGGCGGTCACGTCCCCGCCTTCGAGCGGAATCTCCTCCATCAGTCCGGCTGTCACCATGGCAGGCGAGCCTACCCGGTGTTCTCGCATGCCGATCGAGCCCGCCTCCAGCAGTCCCTGTGGGTGAGCACATACGCAGATATCCGGCGGGCGCAGGCTCGGCCACCGCACCCGTGAGCCCGTCTGCCGGAACCGGCGATGGGGACACGGCGACCGCCGCGTCTCACGGTTCGGGCACGAACCCCTGCTTTCAACAGCCCCTTCGGGGAGCGCGGACACCTCGATACAGGTTCGGCCACCGCACCCCGGAACGGTCGCCCGGACCCGGCATCGGAAGCACTGCCGATCGAGCCCGCTTCTAGCAGTCTCGGCGGGTGAGCGCGAAGACCCCGGCGCCCAGCGAGATCACGACATATCCGGCCAGCACCAGCCCGGCGGCGAGCGGGGACAGCACGGGGTCGGCCACCGTACCCGCCAGCCCGTCGGCCAGACCGGGCGGCAGGAACGCGGCGACCCGGGCGTCCCACGGCTCGGGCAGCACGAGTCCCACGATGGGCGGCAGCACGAAGACGAACCCGAAGAGCACGCTGAGCGCCCCCGCTGTGGAGCGGAGCACCGCGCCGAGCCCGAGGCCGAAAAGGGCGACGACCGTGATCGTCACCGTGGCGGCGATCAGCCGGGGGATCTCCTCCGGGATCGGGGATGTGTGCCCGGGCATCGGCCGGTCGCCGACGATCAGACGGCCGAGGAAGAACATCGCGAACACGATCGCGGTCCCGGCGACCAGGGTGACGGCGGCGAGCACGGACGCTTTGGCGGCGAGCACCGTCCAGCGCCGGGGCGCCGCCGTGACCGTGGCGCGGATCAGCCCGGTGGCGTACTCGGAGGTGATCGCGAGCACCGCGAGGACCGCCAGGGAAAGCTGGACGATCGGCGCGATGACCTGCTCCATCGGCACAGCCTGGAAACGCACCCGGCGTTCCGGCGGCAGGCTGTCCCAGCCGCTCACCCCCGAGAGCGCCATCGCCGAGCCGAGGAGCAGCGTCGCGAACGCCAGGCCGACGATCCAGTAGGTGGAGCGGACGGTACGGAGCTTCAGCCACTCCGCCGCGACGGCGTCGATCACGCCGCCGCTCCCCCGAACTCGACGCTCTCCGCGGTGAGCTGCAGGTACGCCTCCTCCAGGGTGGCGCCGCGCCGGGTCACCTCGTACACCGGGATGCCGCCCTCCGCCGCCAGATCCCCGATCTTGACGGCGTCCACTCCGCGAACGGCGAGCCGCCCGTCCGGTTCGGCGACGACCCTCGCCCCGACGGCCTCCAGCGCGGCGGCGAGCCGCTCCGGCTGCGGCGTCCGGACGATCACGCCCCGCTGGTAGCGTTCGGCCAGCTCCTCGACGGTGGTGTCGGCGATCAGGCGTCCCCGCCCGACGATGAGCAGCCGGTCCGCGACGAGCTCCATCTCGCTCATCAGATGGCTGGAGATCAGGACGGTACGGCCTTCGGCGGCGAACCCGCGGAGCAGCTCCCGGATCCACCGGACCCCGTCCAGGTCGAGCCCGTTGACCGGCTCGTCGAACAGCAGCACCTTCGGGTCGCCGAGGAGCGCCGCGGCGATCCCCAGCCGCTGCCGCATCCCCAGCGAGAAACCGCCGACCCGCCGCCGCCCGACCTCGGCGATCCCGGCCAGCTCAAGCACCTGTTCGGCGCGGCGCCGCCCGATCCCGTTGCTCCGGCCCAGGCAGCGCAGATGGTCCAGCGCGGTACGGGCCGGGTGCACCGCCCCGGCGTCGAGCAGCGCGCCCACCTCGTGCAGCGGACGCCGGAACGTGGCGTACCGCCGGCCGCCCACCAGCGCCTCCCCGGAGGTGGGGGCGTCCAGGCCGAGTACGGCCCGCATGCTGGTCGACTTCCCTGCGCCGTTCGGCCCGAGGAACCCGGTCACCTGCCCCGGTTTCACCTCGAAGGACAGGTGATCGACGGCAACCTTGGTCCCGTACCGCTTGGTCAACTCCCGCAACTCAATCATGCCCGCCAGCGTGACCCACCCACCCCGTCCCGCACATCGGACCACAGACTGTCCACCCCCAGGCTGAACCGTTATCCGGTACGGCGCCCGCAGCCCGCTCCCCAGCGCAGCCCGTACCCGGTCTCAACAGATGTGTGCGGCCCCAAGCAGCCCAGACGCCGAACCCAACGTAAGTACCGGCGAGGTTCCCCGAACGGTTGAGGCGGTACTGGGGAACCGGTCGCCAGGCGGGATCGCGCTACAAAGCCGCGAGCTTGGCGGCCGGCGCCGAGGATGCGGATCCGGTCCGGGAGTTCACGGCGGAGCGTACGTCGAACCTTGGTCTGGACACACCTGTCGGAAAGCGTCGTCAATCCCGATGTGTTCGATCCATTCGGCCGGGGTGAGGGGGCGAGATACCTGGGCGCATACATCGCTGAGGAGATCGGCGGGCAATGAGGTCGCCCAAACCTGGAGCAGATCTCCGCCGCCGGAGATGATCACGGGTTGGCCGTTGAACTGCCCCACGGCCACCGCGGACACGAAATCGGCTGTTTCCATCGCGTGCAGCCGCTGCCCGCCGACGGCATCCCAGATCTCCACCTTGCCCACGAATTTGTCGCCGCTCGAGCTAGAGCCGCTGCCGGAGATGATCACGGGCTTACCGTTGAACCGCCCCACGGCCACCGTGTACACCGAACCGCCGGTGTCCATCGCGTGCAGCCGCTGCCCGCCGACGGCATCCCAGATCTCCACCTTGCCCACGAATTTGTCGCCGCTCGAGCTAGAGCCGCTGCCGGAGATGATCACGGGCTTACCGTTGAACCGCCCCACGGCCACCGTGTACACCGAACCGTTGGTGTCCATCGCGTGCAGCCGCTGCCCGCCGACGGCATCCCAGATCTCCACCTTGCCGCCGCCGCTGCCGTCGTCGCCGCCGGAGATGATCACGGGCTTACCGTTGAACCGCCCCACGGCCACCGCGTTCACCGAATCGGCGGCGTCCATCGCATGCAGCCGCTGCCCCCCGACAGCGTCCCACGACGCTCGCGCCGTGCAGGAAGTTGACCGCGTTCCCGTCTGCCAGCACGTAGAAGTAGTGCCCGGTCCGTGCATATCGGGTGATGTACTCCCCCGCTGAGGTCCGCTCATATAGCGCGTCGAGCGCGGCCAGCTCCAGTTCATCGTCACTGCTTGTTACCGAGGCAATGTACGCGCCGTTAGCCACGGCTGCGAAGTCGTCTTCTCTGAGTGCAAGGTTTCCTGTCGCGCATATGATGACCCCCGCTCCTCTAAGTGCTTGGGCGAGTGTCGACGCTGACCTGAATCCTTGGGAGAGGGCCTGAGCGCGGCGGACGGGGTCGGAGTCGTACACGGTAACGCCGACGTTCTTCGCGTGGAGCATCGAGGCGATAGATCGGCCGATCTTGCCGTAGCCGATGACGGTGGCCGGACGTCCGTTGAGGATGTCGCCGCGCGATCGGATCAGCGCTTCTGTCGAGAAGGTAACCGACTGCCCTACCAGGAAGTCCTCAGGCTCCTTCAAAGGAGATCTGGCAACGCTGAGAACGGGACACGGCAGCTTGGCCAACGCCGCATAACGCTGATGACCGTTCTCGGTATCTTCCACGACGCCGCTGATCTGACCTGAGAATTGGTCGCACAGGTATGCCAGGGTGGGTGCGAAGTATCCGCCGATATCCAGGAGTACGAGATTACGGCCCGCCGCCTGTGACTCCAGGAAGGCTAGAGCGTGGTCGGGTGCAGCAAGCGCGGCACGGTCCAGTTCGCCCACGGGCATGGCTTTGCTGATCTCACGCAGGGCAGCCGCATTTATCGACTTAGGCTTGGGCAAAACCGATACAACCGGAGCAATGCGATCAACAGCGCGCAAGAACACGGGCCGCTCAGGCAGCAGATGCGTGATCACGACCGTGGACACAGACTCAACAAGAGGAAAGCGGTCGGCAACCTTCCGGAAGAACGCCTCGACCCGGTTGAGCTCGAAGTCTTCAAGCACTAGAAGATCTCCCTTCCGAACCATCTGATCTAAGGCGGTAATGCCTGCCACGGAGGCACCTCAAGGATCGACCCGCGCAGTGCAGCGGCCGATAACTGTGCTGAAGAATGCTCGTCAATGTCAGATCAAGAGATTTCACTCATGATTGAATCGATCAAGGCCCGAGCCTGTATGCCATAGACGGCGTCCTTGGCGTGAGACCTAAATGTGGCGGTGTATATCGCGATCTCGCGAGGCTGTGTGATCGTCACCTCGGCTGACGGCAGTTCGACGATGACCCGATTCTCGTCATAGACCCAGAACGGAACAGTCGGCCAAGCGGTCCGGTTGACGGTTGCCGGGATGATTCCAAGGCTCACCCGAGGCAACGACATCGCCGCCGTCAACCGGTTGAGCTGACCGGCCATGACCTCGGACCCACCCAGACCCGTGCGCAGCACGGACTCTTCCAGGAGAATCGCGAACCGGCGAGTACCCTCGTGGAGAACCTGCTGCCGCCGTATGCGGGCTGCGACAGCGGCCTGTGTGTCATCAGGAACGCCTTGGGCAGAGATGATCGCCCCAAGCAGCACCGAAGCATACTCCTCCGTCTGAAGAAGGCCGGGCACACACAGCGATTGGTAGATGCGAAAGTGGCTGGTCGCCTCATACAACGGCACATAGGACTCCTGAAGACGGCGCATCCCGGTGCGTTGCCGCCGTCTCCACTCGACGTACATCCCCTCGACGATCCGCATGCTCTCCATAAGATCGTCGATCTGATCCGACGCGTCACAATGACGGCACCAGGCACGGATATCGTCGGCGGAAGGTGTCTGCCTGCCGTGCTCGATCTTGGAGACCTTGCTGCCGTCATGCCACCCGGCGAGTCTCGCCAGTTCCTTGGCCGTATGGCCGCGTTCGACACGTATCTCGCGAAGCCGTAGGGCAAGAGCCCTACGTGCCGCTTCTACGCTGGAAACCGACATGTGGGTCGCATATCTCAGCTGAGCCGATACTCCTGGTGGGGTGTGGCACGATCCCAGACCGCGTCAAAGGCCGACGCGCACAGCCTCGTGACTGCAGGGTCGACAAGGACCTCCGTCCCCACCCATTCACCGTCCCCGGTGAAGTGATTGAACACCGCGGTTTCGCCGTCGAACAACCAAAAGTCGTTTCCCGGCAAAGCCAGGTCGGAGGCGAGGCGACGGGACAGCCACCTAACCTGCTCACCGGCCGCGATGTTGGCATAGACAGTGATCGAGTGTTCGTACCTGATGTAGTCCGAGACGGGTTCGGACACAATACGTGCCCGCCGGATCTCCACACCCCGGCTGACGGGACCGACCAGGATCTCCTTCCACACCTGATCACGCTCGGATCGGTCGAACGGCTCTCCGGCCTTCCACGCTTGGAAGAACGGGTCACCGACGGCATAGACATCCCGTGTCTCCAAGTGCACAGCCGAGTGCTGGGCTGACTCGAGTAGTTCGGCAAACTCGTTACGCGTCGCCGTCGCCACGCTGACGGCGCTCGTCGTCGGCCGCACAGTAAACCTCCGGGAAGAGTGGCATCATCCGTTTCGGAAAACGAATGACCGCCTCGCCATCAGGGATGGGCTGAAATTCATGGATCTCCGCAAGGGTCAACGGATCCTCGATCACCCATCCTTGGAGGATGTATGTGTCCCCGTCCTCGTAGATCGTAGGGGATCCGTTGTGATCCAACTCTGGATCTTTGCCCACAAACCGTAGAGCCATCGGAACCTCCTTCCAGTTCAGAGTTCTCGCCTGACGCCGGTTCGCGCAGCCACACCTCCCAGGACACTTGGCGAACCACGCGCCTTGGGAATCGCATGCTCCGACGTGTTGAGGATCAGTCTGCGATCCTCCTGCGGTCAATCGGTGTGCTTGAGAATGCTGCGAGTGACCCGATTGGGAAGGACATGGCACCCCAGCCTGTGAGGGCGAGAGCCGCAACCCGAACCAGCCCCCTGGCACTGACCGGGGCTGCGGGAGGCGTTTCGACGACGGGTGGAGCCGGTCACTGACCGCAGGATCCAGGCGCCCGATTCGGCGTAGCCCGTGCCCGGAATCGGCATGGTGATCACTTAGTGGCGGTGGTGGGAGGAGGCAGGAAATCCTCGATGAACCGGTCGCCGGGCGACCGGGGGCGAAGGTCGCCACCGCCTCGGTGCGGGCCGGGTCGGCGTGCGGGGCGATTGTCAGAGGGTGAGCTGAGAGAGGAGGAACCCGGTCACCTGCCCCGGTTTCACCTCGAACGACAGGTGATCGACGGCGACCTTGGACCCGTACCGCTTGGTCAGCGTGATCTATGGTGAGTGGCGCCCGGCTATGGCGGCCCGGCGGGAAAGCGAAGGAACCCGTTCATGGCAGGCATCGAATACGAGGCGAAGGCCTTGGAGGTCGACCCGGAGAAGGTCCGGCAACTCATTGACGAGGCCGGCGGGGAGCAGGTCAGCGATCGGCAGCTGCAGCGACGCTACGTCTACGACACCATCCCGGCTCTGGTGGGCAAGTGGGTCCGGCTCCGTGATACGGGCCAGACCGTCACTCTGTGCGTCAAGCAGATCTTGTCGGACGAGGTCGACGGCACTCATGAGACGGAGGTCGTGGTCAGCGACTTCGCGGAGGCGCATGCGCTTCTTCAGCTAGCTGGGCTGGCGCCACGTACCTACCAGGAGAACTACCGGACCTCGTATCGGCTTGGTGCGGTGCGCTTGGAGGTCGATGAGTGGCCGAGCATTCCGCCGTATCTGGAAGTTGAAGCCGACAGCGAGGACGAGGTCTGGGCAGCGGCGGCGCGTCTCGGGATCGCGCGCGAGTCTCTGACCTCGATCAATACGACGGAGGTCTACGCCCAGTACGGCATCGACCTCCACGCCATCGACAGCCTGCGCTTCGAGTAGACGGCCCAGGTTCTTGGCGAGCGCCGGCGCCGGCCGAGGCTACGGCCTGGGGGTTGACGCGGGTAGGGCGGAAACCCGGCCTTGTCGCTGGGCCGATGCCTTCTTTCTCAGTTCGAGGTTCTCGTAGTACTGGTTCGCGATCATCGTGGCGAGTGCGTCGAGCCTGCCCCGGAGTTCGGTCGCCCTGGCGGCGGCGTCCCGTAGTCGATTGCGTAGGTCGGCGATTGTCTCGTCGCGTTGGACTTCTCCCGGCGTACGGAGCATCGGACGGGCCACCTTGGCGTCCCATTCAGCCAGGATCTCCTCGACGCGGTGGACGGTGGCGTGGCTGACTTTCACCTCGCATGCCAGGTTCTCCTTGGTCAGCGCGCCGTCGGTGTGCAGGGGCTCGCCAGCCGACAGGCGGGCCATGGCCTCGCGAAGCTTCTGCTCGGTGGCGGCGGACACCGGCATCAGGGTGAACCGGACACCGGCCGCAGGACCCAGGCGCCCAATTCGGCGTAGCCCGTACCCGGAATCGGCATGTTGATCACTTATGAGCGGTGGTGGGAGGAGGCAGGAGTTGATGGTGAACCAGTCTCCCGGCGACCGGGGGAGAAGGTCGCCACCGCCTCGGTGAGGGCAGGGTAGGTGCGAGGCGATTGTCAGAGGGTGAGCTGAGAAAGATGGGTGATCTCCCGTGCCGCGGTGTCCGTCACCTCCATTCGGGCTAGCGGGTCGGCGTCGGCGAGGGTGTCGAAGGACAGCCGGGTGAGGTGCTCGATGCGCCGGATCGGGACCTGGTAGGTCTTGTAGGCGCCGTAGGAGAAATCCTCGCCGGCGGCTTCCAGGCCCTCGATGAGGTGATCCTGGCTGAGCAGGTAGCCGGTGGCCGACAATTCCCCGTTCTGCTTGGTCATCGCCACGACCTTCCAGTACTGGCGGGGCAGCTGGACACCTCGGTAGGGGTCGTCGTCGGCGGCCAGGACCGGGCCGGTGAAGACGGTGACCTTCAGGTCGCGGTTGTCGGCGTTCTCCAGGATGTAGTCCTCCAGACCGGCCCAGGTGGTCCGGTTCTGGTTGAAGTCCTTGTGCTGCGGGGTGCAGTTGGTGAAGTGGAAGGTGTCGTCGTTGCCGGCCTTGGCCACGGCTTGGCCGGCGCCCCAGGCTGGGTCCAGGCGGCGGACCAGATGGCCGCGGTCCAGGGGGTTGTCGCGGTAGACCTCCTCCCCTGTCTGCTCGCTGTCGGGCAGGCGAGGGTCGAAAACCCATCGGTCGGGATCGCGGCGGATACGGACGCTGGTCTCCCCGTCGATGTTGACCGCGGTGAAGAAGGCCAGCCGCCGCCGACGGTTCAGCACCACGCTGAAGTGGTGGTAGTCCAGCACATGCTCCTGCCCGTCGCCGGCCTGCCGGTTGCGGGCCGCCAGCGCGAGGAGATCGGGGTCGAGGGCGGGCAGCGGCACCCGATGCCCGCCTGGCAGGAAGCCCGGGTCGTAGCCGCGCCGGTGTGCGTAGTCCGGATCGATCTGGATCGCCTCCGGCACCGCCCCGGCCGTACGGGCCGTCTCGACCGGCTCGCCGCGGAGCAGGACGTCGACGGGGACCGACAGCGTGAGCGTCAGCGGCATCTGCCCGTCAGCCGCCTGTCCCACCGTCTCCCGCCGCTCGGCCGGTCGGGCGGCCGGCGCGTCCGAGGCCGGTGAGGCTGACGGGAGGCCGACGCGGTCGGTGAGCAACCGGTCGACCAGGGCCTGCTGGGCCGGCGGGAACGCCCGGCCGCGCAGGAAGTCCAGCAGTCGGCTGACCCGCACCCCCTCGTTGATGACGCCGCCGAAGTCGTCGCGGTCGGGATCGGGGACGCCGGCGTGGTGCAGGGCCACGATCTCCCACTGGTCGTTGAAGACCGGAGAGCCGGAGGAGCCCGGCTCGGTGTCGGTCTGGTAGTGCAGGAACAGCTCCAGGATGTCGACGATGCGGTTCTCCCGCAGGGCGACCTGCTTCCTTTCCCCACCCGGATGCTGGACGATCGTGACGAAGTCCCCGACGATGGCTTTGCCCTCGGCGGCCATCATCCGGTTGAACCCGAACCGGGCCAGCTCGCCCGGGCCGGCCTTCACCGCCACCAGTGCGAAGTCCAGCTGCTCGTCGGCGAAGAAGAACCGGTCCGGGTCCAGGGAGAATCTCTGTGGCGGCAGGGGCCGTCCGTCGACACCGTCCTGGTAGTCGAACTCGACGACGCTTTGGCCGGCTGTGGCGGCGTCGGTGAGCACGTGATGGTTGGTGAGCAGCAGCTCCGGGGAGACCAGCGAGCCGGTGCCGTATCCGGTCGGCCGTCCGCGGACGTCGCGGATGACCACGCGCCCGACCGCCCGCGCCGCGACCGCCCCGCCTTCCAGGTAGCCGACGGGCAGCAGGTCGTTGGTTTGGATGATCCGCTCCAGCACCACCGCCGCCGCCGTGACGGCCGCCGGTTCGGCCGCGGTGATCGCCGCTGGGTCGATCGGGCGGATGCCCGGGTAGTGGTGGCTGAGCCGGTCGATGCGGTCGGCCACCCGCTCGGGCTCGTCGGCCCGGGCGATCCCGCCCGGCTCGGCGAGCACCGCGATCTTCCGGCGGCGCTGCTCACTCCTGTCGGCCACCCGCGCCGCGACGTCCTCCCGCAGCGTGGCAGGCGTCTCTTCCATCGTGGTCATGCCCTGCCCCCTTCGGACCTGGTGCCGTCCCGGCGAAAGCGGTTGCTCCCGGCCGGAGTCAGATCTCCTTGGACGGTGTTCGCGTTCGCCGGCCGGATGTCCGGGCTCTTGGCGGTCTCCGTCCTTCCTTCGCGGGGGACCCCTGCCGCCCGCGCGCGAGATGCTGCTGCAACTCGACGTGCCGGAACTGGTAGTACGGCCCCTCGGTGCGCAGCAGACCCAGACGGTGGGCGTCGTCCAGGAAGTCCATCGCCCGCAGCGGCACCCACCCCTTGGCGGCCAGCCGGGGGACGGTCAGCTTGTAGGCCAGCCAGGCGTGGTGGCGTCCCAGGATGATCCCGAACAGCAGTCCCAGCAGCAGCCCGCCGACAATCGCGACGCTCGGGCTGAGCTGCGCCTTCAGCCCGATCGCCCCGCCCATGAGTCCGACCACGAGCCCGCTGACGATCCGGATGACGGTCAGGTTCCGGTCGGCCCGCCAGGTCGAGCGAGGGGATCTGGCGGTCGCGGCGGCGGTGGGGTGCTCGACCCAGCGGATGAGGCTGAGTACGACGATGAACCCGATGCCGGAGAGCAGGCCGATGTCCCGCGCGGCCAGCAAACCGACCTTCGTGCCTCCCACCGGGCTGGCCATGAGCCAGCCGACGAGAGCCCCCAGGGCTCCGACGATCAGCCCGTCCCGCAGGACGCGGAGGAGCTGGGGGATTCTGTCGCGGAGCTGGAAGTCGGCGTGGCCCGGCGGCTCGGTGAACCAGGACCCGATCATGATCAGGACCACGAGCGCGGACAGCAGGCCGATGCCCAGGCTGGCGTGGGGCATCCCGGTCAGCAGCAGGAAGACCAGCCCGACCCCGATTCCGATCGCGATGCCCGACCACACCCGGACCGCGCGGCTGGAGGCATGGCGGGCCAGGTGCCACCACGCCATGTCGCGTGGGTCGTCCTCGCTGAACTGGAGCTGGCGGGAAAGGTAGGTGAGCCAGCGTCCGACCTGCTCCGGGCGCCACGCGTGCTGCGGCCGGAAGGGCTGGGCCGGGTTGTCGGCGGGTGGGCGGGCACTCACCAGGGCGGGGATGAGCTGGTCGCACAGATGGTCGTGCAGTTCCGCCGTGCTGCCGCGCCCGAGTTCCAGCAGCGGCGTGGGATCCACCCGCGGCGCGATGTAGGTGGCGCGGACCAGCCAGAGCCCCAGGGACGTCGAGGTGACCTCGGACAGCGCGGGGGCGGCGCCCGTACGCAGCGCAGAAAGGACCCGGGGCCAGGCGGGATGCGGCACGGGGGGAAGGCACGCCCGCAGGTATTCCGCAGCCGCGACGGGGGTCATGGGCTGTGGCTCGATGACCGCCGTCGCGGTGAGGACGTCGCCGACCTCCTGGACGGACTTCGCGAACTGGTCCGTACGGCAGGTGATGACGAGTTGGTCGTTCTCGTGCATCGAGCGGTTCAGCGCGGTGAGCAGGTCCACGCGGGCGGAGCCGGGCAGCTCGTCCAGCCCGTCGATGACGGGCAGCACCTCGCCGCGGGCCACGAGCGTCTCCGGGATGTCGGGGCCGAGGCTCTCCGCGCGCAGTGCGGGGTAGTCCGACGCCAGGCTCGCCGCCAGCCAGTCCTGGAGGTTCGGGTAGAGGCGGTCGTCCCAGCGTACAGCCGAGAGCAGCACCGGGACCGGTTCCTCCGGCCGCCGCGTACGCAGCAGTTCGAGCACCAGTTGCACGGCCAGTGTCGTCTTGCCGGTACCCGGATCGCCCAGAATGACCAGCCGACGGCAGCGAAGGTCGCGGAAGTTGCGCACCATGTCCGCGATGTGCAAGCCCAAGCCGGGGAAGGCCACGGTGCCCTTGGCGATGATCTCGGGGTGGTCGACGAGTTCGCGCCGCCGCGTCGAGCGCCAGGGCAGCGGCATGGGCTCCGGATCGCACAGTGAGCGCAGGGCCGTCTCGTCACGCCATTGCTGGGTCACCAGACCGCCCAGGATGTCCTTCGCGGTGGCGATGTCGGCCGACGTCGGCGCGGGCGCCGGTGCGGCTCGTCTGCGCCACCAGGACAGGAACTGCACCAAGCCGTTGCCCAGCGCCATCGCGCTGGCCGCCGCCGCCACGATGGAGGCGGCTCCGACCGTTGTCCCCGATCCCCCGGGCAGTCGCGGGGCGACCAACAGGAACACGGTGGACAGCGCCAAGAGGAGAACGCCGAGCGCGACGGACGCCCTCGCTTTGCGATTCTGCCGATATCGCAATGACATAAGTCTACTGTATTGACATAAGTCGAAAAGAGAACCAAACACCAACACAGGCAGCTTTATAAACCGGAAAAACCGGCCGCCTCATTAATAGTGCCGCCAATAGCCAGGCATCGATCGTTTGGAAACCCTTCCGGAGGCCGGGGAAAGGGCCGCCCGGCCGCGGCTGCCTGCCCTCTACGGCCGGGGATGACCAGGTTGCCGTCGGTTATCAGCATGAATCGCTCCATGCCAGGCACCATCACGTGGACGGCGGTGATCCCGCCGGGAAGGGCGCACATCGTACGGTGGTAGGCCCGGTAACCCCGGGCGGCCAGCATCGCGGCCACCCTCCGCACCTGGCCCTCGGATGGCTCGGCCACCTCGACGGCCCGGGGAAAGGGGATCACACGCGCCTCACCCAGGAGGCCGGTGAGATCGAACCGCCCACACGTGTGCAGCTCGGGGTGCGCCGCCAGCCCCGTCAGATCACCACGTTTGAGAGCTCCGGACTGCGGCAAACCCTCCCCGAGGGTGACCTGGATGAGCTCGGTGAGGGCGCGCCAGGCGGCGTAGGCCGGACTCAGCGAGGTGCCGGCGCCGCGCCGGTGCGGATGCCGGGACGTGGGAGCCGTGTACGCCAGCATGGTCGGCACACCGACGTCACTGCCGATGTCCAGCAGATGCACCGGCGACCCGGTCACCTCTCCCGCTGTCGCGTGCGCCCGCGCGAGGCCGTACGGAAGCGTCTCCGCATCGATCAACCTGGGCCGAAAGCGGGCACGACTCAGGAAGGCCCGCACCAGGAACAGGGACAGCGCGTCCCGCTCGATCGTCTCGTTGAGGGCGTGCAACAGCGCGTCGGAAGCAGTGACACCGGCGGCCGAGCCGCTGTTGCAGCTGTAGCGCATCAGGTGGGCGTAGTCGCAGTCGTCCCCGGCCAGGTCACGGAGCCGGGCGGCGCCGGTCTCGGTGTACCAGGGGCCGGACAGAAACAGCGGCACCAGCGCTTCCCCTTCCCCGCCGAGGGAGCGGTAGCGCAGGCAGGCCATCCGCCGGCCGGGCATCCCGGCCAGCAGCGGCGCGCAGGCGTCCTCCCGAAACAACCCCGCGGCGAGCCCGAAAGGCTCGGCCGGTTCCACGACGGCGGGGTCGAACCGGGACCGGCCGGTGAGGTGGTGCTCGACGGCCTCGAACAGCGCGCCCACGCGGGCTTCCTCCGGGCGCCCCTTCCCCATCCCGCACGCGACCGGTGAGCCGTCTTGCCCGTCGCCGTGCAGTCCGCACCACCACGCGGTCGGATCGCGGCCCCCGCCCACGTCCGCGAACTCCGTCCGCAGGCCCAGCGCGGTCAGTGCCGCCGCCGCCCGTTTCCCGGCCTCGCCGGGCGGCACCGTCCGCTCCACTTCACCGAACACCGGTCCCGCGCCCTCCCCGGCGCGTGCCGGGTCCAGCGCGTGGATCGCAGGAGACCGCATCGGGGATCATCAGGACCTCGAATCCGGGGTACGGAGCGGTGCCCCGCCTACGCCCGGCGCCCATGGACGGGGACGTTTTCAGGGCTCCGGTATCCACCGTCGCCGGTCATCGGGGACAGCAGTTCCTCCAGTCGCTCGAGTTCGGCCTGGGTCAGCTGCTGAGCGCCTCTGTCGAGGGACTCGGCCTTGACGTAGTCCACAACGTTTCCCATAGGACGCCCCCTTCGCGACCCACTAATCGTATCTCTATGTCGACAAGGCACCTGGCAAAGGATATCTTTCAGAATTTGATGACTTACTTAATAATCGAGGACTTGACAACAGGCGTTTTATTATTCACGAAGAATATGCACGGCACTTCATGGAGATCGTCAAAATTCAAGAAATCGCAGTCCGCAAGTCCCTTGGCTGACGATCGCCGGAGAACACGCAGGGAGTCGGGCCGGACATGGGCGACAGGCCGGAGCTGCGCGGCGTCTCCGCCTCTACCGAACCGGCTCGTCATCCCACCGGAGGACCGGAGCCGGTACGGCCTGCGGCGTCTCCCTCATCCGGGCGGTCCGTCCTGCCACCGCCCCACGGACGAAAGAGTGGGTGCGGCCGTACCGGCTCCGTGGTCCTGCAACCCGGCCGGGCCGGGACGGCTTCCGGCGACCCACGTGAGGACGCGCTGACATGCCGGAGTCCGCCGCCTCATCCCACAGCTATCACTACGTTTCCGGTTTTGTGGCCTTCTTCAACGTAGCGATGGGCGTCGGCCGCCTGCTCCAGCCGATAGCGCCGGTCGATGACTACTTTGAGGCCGCCGGTTTCGATGAGCTCGCTGAGGAAGATCAGTGCTTCGTTCTTCTCGACGGACATCCCGGTTGACACCCGCCGGCCTCCGGCCATACGCGTCCACAGCATCAGTGCGTTGTTCATCAGGCCGGACGTGGGGAGATAGCACCCGTTCCGGGTCAGGGATCCCTTGCACCGAAGGAACGAACTCTTGTTCACGGTGTCGAAGACGACGTCGTACCTCTCGCCGTTCCGGGTGAAGTCCTCCTTGGTGTAGTCGATCACCTTGTCGGCTCCCAGCGACCTGACCAGGTCCGTGTTCCTGGTCCCGCACACCCCGGTCACCTCCGCCCCGAAGTGCTTGGCGAGCTGCACCGCGTAGGTGCCGATGCTCCCCGAGGCGCCGTTCACCAGGACTCGATGCCCAGGCCGGACGTTCGCCTTGCCGTTGAGGAAGAACAGCGCCGTCGACGCCCCGTCGACGACGGCGGCCGCCTCCTCATGGCTCAGGTTGGCGGGCTTCGGCGCCAGCGACGCCTTCTCGGGCAGGCACACGTACTCGGCGCAGGCGCCAAGGGTGAAGCCGGTGAATCCGAAGACCTGGTCGCCGCCGCCGAATCTCCGGACGTTCCGGCCCACGGACTCGACCTCCCCCGCCACCTCCAGCCCAAGGGTCCGCATGCGCTTTCGCGGTCTGCCGAGGCCGAGAACGACCCGGCCCCACAGCGGCCTTCCCCGGCGCATGGCGCACTCCGCCGACGTCACCGACGTCGCACGCACTCGGATCAGCACCTCGTCGTCCCCCGGAGCCGGCTTCGCCACCTCTTGGAGCGTGAGGACGTCCGGAGCGCCGTACCGCGTGAACACCATCGCCTTCATCCGCGTGCCCTTTCGTCGGACCGGGGTAATGCGTTTCCTGTTCGCTTCCTGCGTTCGGCGACGACCGGGGACGGCCGTTCACCTGAGGGGAGGCCGACGGTTCGTCCGCCGTGGGCCGTCATCGGCCGGGACGCACGCCCCGCCTTCGGCGTTGGCGCAGGTTCAGGCGGTCACCGGTGTGTGGCGGGCCGTCTTGGCCGTTTTCACGCCGATCACGAGCAGATACCCGACCATCCAGAATTCGGCGACGACGGTCGGCATGATGACGATCTGGGAGAAGGTCGTGCCGAGATCCGGCAGCAGGAACCTCGTCAGGGTGTCGATCAGGTAGCAGGCACACGCGATCATCAGCAGGACGCCCAGGGCGCGCGGGAACATGCCCGAGGTGTAGGCGAGGTACCCCATCGGCAGCAGCCACAGGCCGAACATGATCCCGGCGATCACGTACCCGTAATGGTGCAGGTCCACCAGGAGCAGCAGCAAGGCGTCGGACCCGCCGGTGTGCAGCCCGGCGTAGGAGGCGTCGGTGGCGACCAGCAGCGCGGCGAAGTGGAAGATCAGGTTGACCAGGGTCATGCCCGTGCCGATGGCCATGAAGACGACGATGGCGGCTGCGATGTCCTTGTTGACGTGCTTGAAGAGCCGGTAGAGCGTCATCGCCACGAAGAGGGAAGCGGTGGCGGTCACCAGGTCGGCCACGAAGCCGAGCCGGAAGAGGGTCGCGTGCGCCACGATGTTGTCGGCGGTCGCGGCGGCGTCGCCCGGCACGCGTACGGTGCCTCGGGCGTAGAAGTGGGCGAAGAACGCGCAGAGGGCGACGACGAGGTAGAAGACTCCGGCGAGTCTGGCCACACGCTTGGGTGAACTCATGGTTGCTCCCTGATTTCGGGCGTGCTTGGGAAGGCCGCGGGGGGTTCTCCTCCCGGGCTTGAGGTGGTCGGTGCGGGATCTAGTCCTCGGCGTCGGGGTACTGGAAGACGTCGTCGAGCGGCACCTTGAACACACGGGCGATCTGGAAGGCCATCTCCAGCGAAGGCGAGTAGCGGCCCTGTTCGATGGCGATGATGGTCTGCCGGGTTACTCCGACGTGTTTGGCCAGTTCGGCCTGGGTCATCTCGCCGTGGGCGAACCGCAGCGCGCGGATGGAATTGGTGACCTTGGTGGGCTTGCCCATGGCTACAATCCTCGCCGATAGGCGACGAGCTTCAGGCAGGCACCGGTGAGCGCCGACACGACGAAGGCCGCGTAGATCGCGTTGGCGATCCAGAAGTGGTCGGCCTCCATCATGGTCAGGCCGAACGGCACCACCATGGCGATGCCGAGGACGGTGCCGGCGACGTACTCGCCGAACCGGTGGATGTCCTTGTCACGGACGTCGAGCCGGTGGGACTCGCTGGGCTTGGCGATCTCGACCACGATCCGGCCGACGATCGACAGGACGATGGAGACGCCGATGGTCCACAGCATCGGCGCCACATAGGCCACTTCGGCGAGCGGGACGTCTCCCGCGCGCCCGAGAATGACGGCGATGTACGTCCCATAGGTGCCGAGGATCACCAGAAGGTAGATCCATTTGCCCTTTTCCTCGTACGACATGCCGCTCCCATGTAAAAAATTGCCGACACGAAGGAAGGTAAAACAGAGCTGACGTCATGTCAAGTTTTCTATACTTCAGTGCGTGCCCGTCCCTGGCCTGTGCACTTCGGGGCGGCCGCCGGGTCCGGCGGCCCGAGGAAGCGGCGATCGCCGGCGGAGCACGTCCGCCGGCGACCCGTGGATCAGAGAGCGAGACCCGCCGAGCAGACCTTAGGCCGCCTCCTCGACCAGCAGGTCGTCGGCCGGGCACCGGGACCGGAAGGTGTAGGTGTCGGCGAAGTCGAGGACGAGCCTGCGCGCCCAGAGCGGGACGTCGCACCGGCCGAGGGCGTCGATCGCGATCGACATGCACCGGCCGGCCGCCTCCGCGAGGCGCGCGTCCCGCATGGCCTCGCGGGCCGCGGTCACCCAGTCCTCCGGCCGAAGCGGCTGGGGAAGCGACTCCACGACCCGCATCGCCTCGGCCGAGGCGAGGGCGTCGTCGAGCAGCCTGCTGACCACGATGAGGGGGACGACCCAGTTGTCGTCGCGCTGAGCGTCGATCATCCGCAGCTCCAGGTACCCGCGGGGCCGTACCGGGGGAACCATCGACCGGACGTGCAGGTCGAGCTCCTCCGGTGAGACCCCGGCCGACCCGCCGCCCCGCAGCCACTCCCGCATCGTCGACCCCAGCCCCGAGCCGTCGAGCAGCGGCGCGTCCAGCACGTAGTTCATCCAGTTCTCCCGGGGGTCGCCCAGCAGGGAGAGCGGAGCCGTGCGGTAGGGATCCGCCTGGAAACGGTGGATCTGCCGCGCCGAGTGCGCCATCCCTCCGGTGGACACCGGGGAGTTGGCGAACATCGCCATGAGGATCGGGCCCAGGGTGTTCGCGAGCCACCAGCGCCGGCGCCAGCCCCGCCACCCGGGCGAGGCGTCCCCGGCCTCCACGTTGATCTGGATCGCCGCGGCGTTGCACATTATGATCTTGCCGCTCGGGCCGAACCGGTTGTAGTTCTGCTCCAGGGTCCGGTAGCGAGGAAGGTCGTTGACCAGGACGGCCGGTCGATCGTCCAGCCCTCTGCCCACCAGCGTCAGATCACGGCGGCCCAGCAGGTCCCGGATGAGCGCCAGGTCGCTCGCCGCGGCGTCCAGGCACCCCGCCAGGGTGTCGGCCGGGGCACTGCTCAGTTCGAGCTGGCCTCCCGGCTCGTAGGAGATCAACCCCCCTTGGGGGAGCGGCCCCTCGTCGGCGAAGCCGAGACAGGAGCGGATGTCGGCGATGGGGACGCGTTGCTGCGGAAATCCCTGGTCGACCACGAGCCATTCGAGCTCGACGCCAATGCGGCCCACCTGATCCCGTGAGAAGGCATTGTCGTAGATCAGGCTTGCTGCGGTGCGTTCGGTAAGCATCCTGCGCACACACCACCCCTTTCCGGCGGTTAACGACAACGCCCCTGGATTCATTGACAAGGATGAAGAGCGCCCCGTGTGCTCTTATTAAGACATCAGGTATTCTCTCTGTCCAGACCAATCCTCGACAGCGGTCGAGCACGCCACGACAGCCCACGGAACACACCGGTCAGGGGCCGTGGCGAAGATCATCATGGCCTCACGCGGATAAAGCCCGCCCGAAATTCTTTCGGCCAATCCGATTCCCTTTTGCAAACATATGGCGACAAAGTCTAATAATGTTGCACGATCAACAATTAAGAATGAAACCCACATCCATTCCCCAAATCCAAACAATCAAACACGGGGAATTCGGATTGTTATCCGACGTAATAAATCCGAGTCGCATAATTCAGCCGAGACACCTTAGAGGACGCTTTCCAATTAAGGCGGGACCGGGTCGAAATCGAGGCTTCACCACCGCCCAAGGCCGGACGGACGAGCACCACGGCAACGCCGACGCGTCGAAAACGGCGGATGTCCCTCGGCTCCAGCCGCAGGGAAGCCGGGCCCCGATCGCCGCCAAAACGCCCGTACCCAGGACCCGGCCTCCACCGTGCGGGCCACCGCCCGCCTCAGCCGCCGCAGGCCGTACGGGAGCGCCGTCTCCGGGTCGCAGGTGACGCGGACCCGCGGGCCGGACTATGCACTGCGGGAGCGGAGAATCAGCCAGAGCAGATACGGGGCGCCCACCACGCCGGTGACCACGCCGGCCGGCAAGGTAAGGCCGGGCACGGCGAACTGCGCGACCAGGTCGGAGGCGAGCAGGATGACCGCACCCACCAAAGCGGACGCCGACAGCGCAGGAGCCCCGGCCCCGACGACCCGCCGGGCGATGGGGGCGCTGACCAACGCGACGAACGAAATGGGGCCCACCACCCCCACCGCCACCGCCGCCAGGCACACGGCGACGGCGAGCAGCCCGAGCCGGGAGCGCCGGACGTGCACACCCAGCGCGCCGGCGGTGTCGTCCCCCAGCTGAAGCACGGTCAGCCGCCGGGCCAGCGGCAGGGTGATCAAAAACAGCGGGGCCGCGCCCAGCAGGAGCGGGACCAGGGTCTCCCACTCGGCCCGGGCCAGGCTGCCGCTGATCCAGGCGTACACCTTCTGCGCGTCCTGGACCTCGGATCGGGTGAGCACGTAGGACACCAGGCCGGCACTGACCGCCGCCACCCCGATCCCGACCAGGACCAGCCGGTATCCGCTGCCGTCCCGCCAGGCCAACACGTAGAGGAGTACGGCCGCCAGCAGCGTCCCGCCGATCACGGTGCCGGTCAGGGCGAGCCCGCCGAGGCCGAACGCGAGCAACGCCACGGCCCCGGTGGTCGCCGCGCTCTGGGTGACGCCGATGATGTCGGGGCTGACCAGCGGATTGCGCAGGACGGATTGGAAGAGCGCCCCGGAGACGGCGAGGCACGCCCCGGCGACGACCGCGGCGATCAGGCGGGGCAGCCGCAGTTCCAGGATGACGAACCCGGTCATGGCGTCCGCACGGCCGGTGATCGCCGCGAGGACCTCGGCCGGGGTGACCGAAGCCTTCCCGTAGGTGAGACCGACGACGCCCAGCGCCAGGGCCGTCACGGCCAGCACCGCGACGACGCCCGCCTCGCGCCGGGCCGCCCGGCGGCGCAGGGCCGCGACCGTCGTCGGCGCCTCGATGGTCTTCACCGGCTCGTCCTCCTGCGCTGCCGCACCACGGCGATGAACAACAGCCCGCCCACCAGCGCGGTCACCACCCCCACCTGAAGCTCACCGGGACGGACCACGACCCGGCCGATCACGTCGCCGCCGAGCAGGAGCACGGGTCCGGCGAGCGCCGCGTAGGGGATGACCCACCGGTGGTCCTGCCCGGCGAACCGCCGTACCACATGCGGGATGACCAGGCCGACGAAGGCGATCGGCCCGGTGGCCGCGGTCGCCGAGCCGCACAGCAGCACCAGGGCGAGCGCACCCGCCCCGCGGGTGAGGCCCACCCGGTAGCCGAGGCCGCGGGCGACGTCCTCGCCGAGCGCCAGGCCGTTGAGCGAGCCGCTCACCGCCAGGGCGAGGATCAGGCCGAGGACGATCCCGGGCAGCGTCTCCCAGAACACCGGATAGCCGCGGGCGGCCAGCGAGCCGACCTGCCAGAACCGCATCGCGTCCAGGACGGTCCGGTCGGCCAGGAGCATCGCGGTCACCACCGAGGCGATCGCGGCGGTGACCGCGGCTCCGGAGAGCACCAGTTTGACGGGGGTGGCCCCGTCCCGGCCGAAACTCGCCACCCCGTAGACGAAACCCCCGGTCACGGCGGCGCCCAGGAAGGCGAACCACACGTAGCCCGAGACCTGGTGGACGCCGAAGAGGGTGATGGCGACGACCACGAAGAGCGCGGCCCCGGAGTTGACCCCCAGCAGGCCCGGTTCGGCGATGGGGTTGCGGACCAGGCCCTGCATCACCGCCCCGGCGACGCCGAGGGCGAGCCCCGCGGTGAGGCCGATGAGCGTGCGGGGCACCCGCTTCTCGACGATCACCAGATGGTTCGGGTCCGCCGGGTCGTAGGCGGTGAGCGCCTGCCACACCGTGCCGAGAGGCAGGGCGTTGGCTCCGACGGCGAGGCTGAGCGCGCAGGCTCCGAGCAGGATGACCAGCGTGACCACAAGCCCGAGGAGCAGGCGGGACCGCCGCCCGCCGGACCCGGCCGCCGGTGCCTTGTCCCCGGGCGGCGCCGATGTGGGGGTCGTCACCGTCGTGCCGGGTTAGGAGCCGGCCTTCTGCGCCACGGCGGCGAGCTGCGGCACGTACTTGTCGAGCATCCACGGGATGGAGAGCGCGGTCGGCGCGCTGCTCGCCATGACGAACGACTCCCCGACGATCGGGGCGAACCGCCCTTCCTTGATCGCGGGCATCGCGGCGATGACCGGGTCGGCGGCGAAGGCGTCCGCTTCTTTCTGGGTGGCGAAGTACATGACCAGGACGTCGGTCTTGATCTTGCCGACGTTCTCGAAGCTGAGGGGGTAGAAGTACGACCCGGCCTTGGGGTCGGCGTCGAGCTCGGCCACGCTCGGGCTGACGGTCATGCCCAGCTGGACCAGGAGCGCCACCCGCGGGTCGTCGGCGCGGAACACGTTGAGCTGGTCGGCCTGGTTCGTCGCCGCGTACACGAAGGACTTGCCCTTGAGCGCCGGGTTCGCGGCGGCCAGCGAGGCGATGTGGGCGTCGGTCTTGGCGCGCAGCTGCTCCGCCTGGGCCGACAGCCCGAGTGCCTTGCCGACGACGGTGAGCTGGTCCTGCCAGGGCAGCGCCCACGGCTTCTCCGGGTAGGCGACCACCGGCGCGACCTTGCTGAGCTTGTCGTACTCCTCCTGGGTGATACCGGAGTACGGAGCCAGAATGATATCGGGCCTGACCTCGACGAACTCCTCGACCGGGAGCTCGCCGGTGTCCGTGCCGCCGATCAGGACCGGGGTCTGACCGCCGAGCTCTTTGATCTTGTCGGCGTCCCAGGGGAGCACCCCGGTGCCCTCGCCGCCGTACTTGTTCTCCGGCATCGCGACGGGCACGATCCCGAGGGCGAGTACCGCGTCCTGCGTCGACCAGCCCCAGGTGGCGATCCGCTCCGGCTTCTTCTCGATCGTCACCTCGCCGAGCGCGCTCTTGATCGTGACCGGGAAGGCGTCCCCGGCCGGGCTAGCGGCGCCGGGCGTCGAGGGCGCCGGGTTCGAGGTGGCCGACGTGCCCGAGCATCCCGCGAGCGTGAGCGCGGTCAGGGTGGCGACCGCGGTAAGCGTGACCCGGGCACGCGATCGGGCGGCAGCGAACATCGATTCCTCCGAGGGGGCAGGACTGTGTAGGTAAGCCTTACCTTATTTCCCTCTGATCGGAAGCCCCACACCGGGTCCTACATCCCAAACGGTGACATTTCCTCATTACTTATCCGTACGGCCCCAGCGGGCCACCACCGATCCCGTACGGCCTGCGGCGACCCGGGCCGAGCCGCCGCAGGCCGTACGGGATGCGCTATCCGGGAACCCTGGCGAGCCGGTACGTGTCGCCGTCCCGCCACAGCAGCCGGTCTCCCGCCGCCATGACCTCGTCGGGAACCGTGATCTGCCGGCCGGTCCGCAGGTCGTAGACGAGCGAGACGGCCTCGTCACGGTGCGAATGCGTCGCCGTGTACACCAGCAGACGGTCACCGACGGTCAGGCTGCCGATGTAGAGATCGTCGGTGGCCTGCGGCATCAGGGGCGTCCACCGGTTGGCCTGGGTCCGAAGATGCAGCACCGTCAGCGTGCTCCCCGCGGCCCAGGCCACGACGTCGTCGCCGGCCGCCATGACGAAGCCGCGGGCCGCATCCCGTGCGGACGGCTGGGCGGGAAGGGGACTCACCTTTCCGGACTCCAGGTGGATCCGGGTCAGCTTGGTGCCCTGACGCAGATAGGCGTAGGGGTATGACAGTGCTTTCAGCTGCCCCTGGGCGGGCAGGGTCCGCTGCGTGCCCGAGCAGGAGCGGGCCATCGCCAGTCGCCGTTTGTCGTTCCGGGTCCAGACGACGACGTCGCGGTCGGCGAAGAATCTCTCCCTGCTCTCCCAGCGGTCGTCGAGCGTCCGGGACGGACTGGTGGAACCGTCTTCGACGCACTCCAGCCGCCTCCCCTCCAGCCCAACCCCCTCCGACCACACGGAGATCCGGTCTCCGGCGGCCATGGTCCACAGGGAGGGGTCCTCGGCACCGCCCTTGATCTTCCGGAGAACGGCGCTGTTCTCCCACGAGGCCAGCCAGACCCCCTGCGGCCCGCCGACCACGCCCGACCGATCCGATTTCCTTGTGGTCCCCAGCACGTCGCCTACACCGTTGAGGGCAATCGCACGGAACGACGAGCCGTCTTCGAGCAACCGCGGCAACACGCGTGGATCCTGCGGCCGGACGAACTCCGTCAGCATCCGCGACGTCACGCCGACAGGCGGCGCGTGCGCCGCGGAGTCCGGTGCTCCGCGTGCCGACAGCAGGTTCCCGAGCACCACCGTACCCGGCACGACCAGGACCGCGGCGAGAGTCGCGATCGTCACGGCCAGTAATCGGCGCCGCCGTCTGCGCCGGCGTACGCTACTCAGGATGTCTGCGCCTAGCGAGGCGGGGACCTCATACCTACTGCCTGTCTCGCGCAGGTACTCGGTGATTCGGTGCTCCGCCGGGTTCATGCCTTCTCCATCTCCTGGACCGTTCGCAGCTTGGCCAGCGCGCGGGACGCCTGGCTCCGTACCGTGCTGGTGGTGCAGCCGAGCATCTCGGCGATCTGGGTGTCGCCGAGCTCCTCCACGTAGCGGAGGGCAAGGATCACGCGCATCCGGGGCGGGAGGCGGGCCAGGAGCGAGGCAACCCCGGCGTCCTGGACGACCCTTTCCATCTCGTGGTCGGCGCCGGCGTACTCCGGTACCTCGGCGACCAGCCGCTCGCGCCGCGGGCGCCGCCATCGGTTCACCATGATCCGGGCCATGGTGGTCCGCACGTACCCTTCCGGGTCGTCTTTGCGCCGAACACGCCACCACGCGGCACCGGTACGGGTCAACGCCTCCTGCACCAGCTCCTCCGCGTCGTGCGGATTGCCGGTCAGCGTCAGGGCGAAGCGATACAGCGCGGGTAATCGCCGTACGAGGAAGTCCTCGAACCCGCCTAGATCAGTGTTGGCCATTCAGCGCGCCTCCTTGCTCCCAAGGACACGCGGCAGCCGCAAAATGCTGCACCCCCACAGGCTGGACGGAATCGTATCGATCCGCTCAACGCCAGAAATTTCCGTAGACGGGTGATCCGTGGAGCGCCGATAGTGAGCCGATGGACGTCGACTGGCAGGCCGTGGTGCTCGACTTCAACTCCTCCTTGCTGACCGAGCCCGGCGGCCGGTGCGACCGGGTGATGAACGCGCTTACCGAGGACCTCGGCCTGACCTACACTCCAAGCGACGAGCCCGACTGGGCCCGGGAGGAGTGGGCCGAGCGGGTGGTGACCGCCGGAAGCCCCGACACCGACGTGCTCCTGGCCCGGCTGGACCACGCCGACCTGGAGATTCGGCGGATGACGGCGTTCGTGCTCTGCTACGCGACCCAGGACGGGCGCCTGCCCGCCGCGCTGCGTGCCCGGGTGGGGACCGAGCCCGACCCGGCCACCCGGATCGCCCTGCTCGTCGCGCTCGGCCGGTTCCCCGGGCACCGCCCGTTCCTGACGGGATGCACGGCCCCCGGCTTCCCGGCCGCCGTCCGCTTCGGCGCGGCGTTCTCGCTGGCGATGGCACTCCCGGGGCCGCGCTACAAGCAGACCGGCGAGATCGCCGACGAGACGGGGGCGGACCTGTCCGACGACCTGGTGGACGCGCTCACTCTCTTCCTGGACCCCGAGGTCGCGGCGGCGCTGTCCCTGCTGCCGTGGACCGACCCCGAGTGGGACGACCTCCCCTCGTCCGTCGGTGCGAGCCTGTGGCAGGTCCCGCACGCCGCGAGCCGCTGGATCGCCCGGCTCCTCGCGCTGGTGAAAGCCGGGGAATGCGACGCGGGCTGGGCCCACACCTTCTGTTCGATGGCCTCGGAGCGGATCCACCGCCACAATCCGCGGCTCGGACGGCGACTCGGCCCCGTCCTGGGCGACCTGCTCACCCATGCCCATCCCGACGTACGCGAGGCCGCGCTCCGCCACATCGGCCGCTGGCTGCGGGACGCCGAGGACCCCGAATCCACCCGGTACGCCGACCTGGTCGCCGCCACGCTGGAGGACCCCCGCCTCACTCCCCTCGCGCTGGAGGCCCTTGTGGACGGCGGCGACGAGCGGTGCGTCCCCGGAGTGCTCCGGCTGCTCACCCGGCCCGTCGACGCCGAGACCTCCGCGCTCCTCCCCCGCGTCGGCCGGTTCGCCGAAACGCTGATGCCCGCGGTACGGGCGCGGCTCGCCGACCCGGCCGACCTCGCCGAGATCGGCGCGATCCTCGACGGGATCCTGCCCTGGCCCTCAGGCCCCAAGGCCTGCGCCCTTCCCGAGTTCACCGCACTGCTCACCGGATTCGGCGGGGAACGGCCGAACAACGTCCGGCGAAGTGTCACCGGCAAGGTGTGCGAGGCCGTGGGGCACCTCGGACCGCGCGCGGCCGGCCCGGAGACGGTCGCCGCGCTGCGCGCGCTGGCCGCCGGTGCGCCGCTTACCTGGCGGCTCGCCCCCATCGACGCGCTGACCAGGCTCGGACACCCGGTCGAGGAGACGACGGCCCTGCTCACCGCCGTCCTCGGCGATCTGCCGCTCGCCGCCGGCGGGCCTGACGGGTTCACCCATGCCGGGGGGACCTGGGCCGGAACCCAGGCGTGCCGACGGCTGGGCGGACTCGGACCCGCCGCCCACAAGGCCGAGCCCGTCCTGCGGGCGCTCTTGGACGACGGGCGCGCGGCACCGATCCGGGACGAGGTGGCGTGGGCCCTCTGGCTGATCGCCGGTGACGCCCGCGCCACGGTTCCGGCGCTGCTGGAGGGGGTCGGCGAGGAGGCTTCGACGCGCAACCGCTGCCAGACCGCGATCCGCCGACTGCGGGAGATGGGCGCCGCGGCCGAGGCGGCGCTGCCCGTACTGGACGCGCTCGCCGGTGACCGGTACGAAGTGAACCGGTGGGCGAAGTCCGCCGCCCACCACATCCGCCGATCGCTCGACGGAGGGTGATCGTGAACATCGGGGAGTCCCGCCGGCAGCGGCGTCGCCCGTAACCGGCATCCTCACCGCCACCGGCCAAGACGAGTGGAATGAACCGCTCCGAACGCGCGCCGAGAGCGCACGTGGGTCGCGGCCGGGGAGCCGATAGGCCGGCTGGAAGTTGCGGACCAGGCCCTGCATCACCGCATCTTGCTTGCGTTCTCGAAGCTGAGGGGGTAGAAGTACGACCCGGCCTTGGGGTCGGCGTCGAGCTCGGCCACGCTCGGGCTGACGGTCATGCCCAGCTGGACCAGGAGCGCCACCCGCGGGTCGTCGGCGCGGAACACGTTGAGCTGGTCGGCCTGGTTCGTCGCCGCGTACACGAAGGACTTGCCCTTGAGCGCCGGGTTCGCGGCGGCCAGCGAGGCGATGTGGGCGTCGGTCTTGGCGCGCAGCTGCTCCGCCTGGGCCGAGAGCCCGAGTGCCTTGCCGACGACGGTGAGCTGGTCCTGCCAGGGCAGCGCCCACGGCTTCTCCGGGTAGGCGACCACCGGCGCGACCTTGCTGAGCTTGTCGTACTCCTCCTGGGTGATAGCCGGAGTACGGAGCCAGAGTGACGTCCGGCCTGGCCGCGCGATGGAACCATTATCTGGATCGACCGGACGCTCGGAGCGCCCCACCGCAACCACCCCCCGAGTGTACGTCATACACCAATAGCTTCGGCATGATCGGAGTTTTCTCATGACAACCGCTACGGGGACCCCTTCACCGCAGTCCGCCTCCGGGCCTGCAGGACCGGGCCTCTCCCGCAGACCCTGGTGGAAGCGGCCGTGGATCGCGCCCCTGGGTCTGCTGACCCTCTCGTTCATCGGCTTCTCCCTCCCGCCGTATCTCACCGGCGACCCCTCCCTGTCCCGGGTGATGGAGCCGGAGGGGTTCCCCGCCCACTATCCGCTGGTGGTGATCCACGTCGTCACCGGATCCATCGCGATGGTCGCCTGCTTCTTCCAGGTCTGGACGTGGTTCCGGCGGCGTTACCCCAAGGTCCACCGGTGGACCGGCCGGATCTACGTCGCCGCGGTCGTCCCCGGCGGCCTGACCGGGCTGGTCATCGGCGCGGCCACCCCGCACGGCCCGGCGGTGGCGGTCAGCAGCGTGATGCTCGCCCTGCTGTGGCTCGGCTGCACCGTGGCCGGATTCCGGATGGCCAGGCAGCGCCGGTTCGTCGACCACCGCCGGTGGATGCTCCGCAGTTTCGCGCTTACCTACGCGATCATCGCCAACCGGATCTTCGTCGTCCTGGCCGTCGTCGCGCTCGCCGATCACATCCCCGACGAGGCGACGCTCCGCACGACCGTCGCGACCATCGGCGGCTGGCTTGGCTGGACGGTCACCCTGCTCCTGGTGGAGTGGTGGCTGGAGCGCGAGGACGCCGCCAAGCGCCGCGCCCGCACCCGCCACGCCTGACCGTCCGCACGGCAAACGAAGATCCGGTACGGCCTGCGGCCCCGACCCGACCGCCGGCGGCCGTACCCCCTGATCGGCCGGGAGGGGAGCGGGACGAGCCGAGGCCGGAACCGGCGGCACGGGACCGCCCGCTCTTCCGCGGGGAACTTCTCCTCCCGGACCCCGTTGCCCTCAGCTTCGCCGGAGCGGCGCTTCGACTTCGTCGAGCAGCCGGTCCGGGCCGGACTCGACGTCGGACTCGTCTTCTTCCCCGGCCGGGGCCGCAAGGACGCCCGTCCGCGCGGGGGCTCTGCTCCCGCCACCTTGGGTTGAGGACCACCGGATACCTTCAGCGGGCGTCGTCGCGCTCCAGGAGGTACCAGCCGGACTTGGTGAACCCGGTGATCCGATAGCCGTCGGCGAGTGCCCCGCCGAGCGCGGTGCCGAGCGCGGCCCGCCAGCGCCGCGCCGCCGCGGGGTCGTCCCGGCGCAGCCGCTCGACGTCGGGCGGGGTCGGGCAGCGCAGGCGCGGCGCGCTCCCGGCGTCGCGTACGGCTCCCGTCTCGTCCAGGATCGGTACGGCCGCGGCGAACCCGTCCTCGACGTCGATCGGCCCGGCGTCGATCGGCCAGGTGACGAAGAGCCGGTCGGAGACGTCGCCGTCGTTGATGCCGTCGGACATCGGCCCGTAGAAGTCGGGGAGGTAGGCGTCGGCGGTCGCGCCCAGCCGGTTGAGGTTGAAGTAGGCGTTCCGGCGAACCAGGGGGTCGAAGGTCCAGGAGACACCGGTCAGGCCCCGCTCGGCGGCCCAGGCCCGCTGATGGGCCTTGAGCGCCTTGCCGACACCGCGCCCCTGGGCTTCGGGAACCACCCCCGCCACGTGGGAGTGGAGGCCGGCCCCCTCGGCGAGGAAGCCCGCCGCGACCCCGGCGAGCTCACCGTCGAGGTAGGCGCCGCCGATGTATCCGCCGGTGTGGGCGAGGGCGCACATCACGTCCAGCGCGAGGGGTGGATCGTCCCCGGGCCCGGCCTGCCAGACCCGGCGCAGGAGCCGGGCCGCCCGCGCCAGATCCGGGGTGCCGTGCAGGGTGACGATGCGGACCCCGGCGGAAGCCGAGGTGAGGAGTTCGACCATGCTTCCAGCATCCCGCCGGGAAAGCCCCGCCGCCTTGGCGTGAAGGCTCAACTTCACCCTTCCGGCTTTGTGGGCCCGCTCAGCCGAAGCCGGAGCGCCAGGTCCGCGGCACCGCGCCTTCAAGGACCGTGTCTTGGAGGACTGTGTCTTGGAGGTCCTTCACGGGCTCCTCCGGGTCGGACACGACCGGGTGCCGAGGGCGACCCGGCCGCCGGCGGTCACAAGGTGCCCCGCCGGAGCATCCGACCGTGCCGGCCCCCGGTGAACTCGCCTTCGGCGATCACCTCGTGACCGGCGAGGAAGACGTGCCGGACCCCGGTGGGGCGGACGGCGGGGTTCTCGTAGGTGCCGGCGTGACCGATGGTCTCCGGGTCGAAGAGGCAGAGGTCGGCGACCGCGCCGGGACCCAGCCAGCCCCGGTCGGTGAGCCCGAACTGAACCGCCACGGCCGAGCTGACCTTGCGGATCGCCTCGGGCATCGGGACGACGTTCCGATCCCGGACGTAGTCCCCGAGGAAGACAGGGAAGGTGCCGTATGTCCGCGGATGATTGGGTCCGACGGGCACACCGCTGTCGGAGCCGATGGAGATCAGCGGATCCGCCATGAACGCGAGCACGTCGTCCTCGTGCATGGTGTGGAAGACGCCGTCGGCCTGGGGGTCCCGCCGGACCAGGTCGCAGAGGGCGTCCCAGGGGTCCCCGCCCAGGTCCGCCAGGCGCTTCCCGGCGATGGCCGGGTCGGAGTGGTTGAGGATCTGCACGTCGTCGGGGTGGAGTTCGCGCCAGAAACCGACCCCGGTGCCGGTGTCCGGGTCCTCGGCGAACCGGCGCAGGGCCGCCCGCCGCTCCGGGTCCGCCAGGCGCGCCCGCAGCGCCTCCTCCCCGCCCTCGCAGGCGATGGGCGGGAGCACCGCGACCAGGCCGGTGCCGAACGCCCGATAGGGGTAGAGGTCAGCGCGTACGTCCAGACCCGACCGGCGTGCCTGGGCCAGCTTCTCCAGGTACATCGCCGAAGCTCCGTGCACGGCCCGGCCGGACGCCTTGGCGTGGGAGAGCTGGAGGCGGATCCCGGCCCGGGAGGCGACGGTGAACGCCTCGTCGAGCGCGTCGGCGAGCCCTTCGCTCTCACTGCGCATGTGGGTGGTGTACGGGAGGTTCCACCGCTTGGCGACCAGGGCGAGCGCGATGAGCTCGGCGGTGCCGTCGTACGCCCCGGGGACGTACTCCAGCCCGCTGGAGAACCCGGCCGCCCCCTGCTCGAACGCCTGCCCGGCCAGCTCGCACATGCGCCGCAGTGCCTCGGGGGTGAGCGTGCCGTCCATCCCGCCCGCGGCGAGCCGCAGGGTGTTGTGCCCGACGAGCGGGACGAGGTTGTTGCTGAGCCCGGCGTCCTCGGCCGCATCCAGGTAGTCGCCGAAGGTGGGGAACACCCGGTCGGTGACGATCTCGGCGAAGCCGGGGTTCTCCGGGTCCACGGGTCCGCAGGAGAAACCGCAGTTTCCGACGATCTCGGTGGTGACGCCCTGGTGGAGCTTGAAGGGCTGAGGGTCGTCGAGGAAGGGCACGGCGTCGGAGTGGCTGTGCGGGTCGACGAAGCCGGGCGCGACGATCAGCCCCGCCACGTCGATCGTCCTGCGTGCCCGGCCGAGGTCCCGTCCGACGGCGACCACCCGGCCTCCGGTGATCGCGACGTCGGCGTCCGCGGCGGGCCCCCCGAACCCGTCGTGGACGGTGCCTCGGCTGAGCAGCAGGTCATGCATGGACGGTTTTCCTTCCCACAGACGGATCTAGCCGGACCCTAGGCGGCCGGGTGGCCGGGAATCACTGACGGAGCGGCCAAAGCCGGAGGCCGCCGTCTCGTCCCCGCGCACAATCAACGCGGGACACCGATCGCCCGGGTGCCCGCCGGCTGTCCGGTAAGGCGGAATCCGCGCAGCCCGCCTCCGCTGACCAGCAGGTCCCCGGAGTCCAGGCGCAGCGTGTACGGCCCCGCCCGCCACGCCCCCGCGGGCCCCGGCTCGATCGGCAGGCGGAGCGAGAGCCCGACGTGAAGCGTGCCGCCGGCGACCGTGGCGAGCACGCCCAGCTCCTCGCTGAGGTAGACGGCGTCCGGCATCGGCGCGGGGTCCGGTGCCCGGCACGGGACCAGCACGGTCGGCCTCCGGGATCTGATCAGCGGGTGAAACGTGAGCCGGCCGCCCTCCGCGGCGAGCCGTGTCCCGGAGGCGGGGCCGGTGCCGTGCCAGTCGCCGTCCGTCCCCTCGGTGAACCTCAGGGTTATCCCGTGCCAGTAGACGTCCATCCCCCCGTCCTCCGCCGTGGTCACGGTGAACACCTCGTCGGTGGCCGGGTCGTGCCAGTGCCCGACCGGAACCTCGCCTCCGGGGGTCGTCCCGGCGGGCGAAACCGCGGCCGGCGGCGCACCCAGCAGCAGGTGTACGAGGTGCTCGCCCGCCTGGGAGGGGTTGACGGCGGTCTGGTTGGTGAGCAGGGCCACGCCCAGTCCGGCGGCCGGGAAGAAGAGCAGGTCGCAGGTGTACCCGTGCATCTTGCCGCCGTGCCCGAAGCACGCCTGCCCCGCCACCTCGCCGTGGTAGACGCCGAACGCGTACGGCAGGACCGTCCCGTCGTCGAGCACCGCCTGCTCGACGAGCGCGTCCCGCAGGTCGACGCCGAGCACCCGGCCGTCGGCGAGGAAGCCGAACCAGGGGGCGAGGTCGCGCACGCTCGTCACCACCCCGCCGTCGCCGACCGCGGCCTCCATCGTGTCGGCGCGGCGGGGTTCGCCGGAGTCGGTGGCGTAGCCGTACGCCATCCGGGGCAGCGGTACGGACGGGTCGTCCCGGAACACGGTGTCGTCCATGCCGAGCGGCTTGAAGATTCGTTCATCGGCGAACGCGGCGAGTGACTTCCCGGTGACCTCGCGGACCAGGACGGCGGCGAGGACGTAGCCGGTGTTGGAGTAGGAGAAGTCGGTACCGGGCGGAAAGTTGGTCCGGCGGATCCCCTTGAGCTGCCGGAGCAGCCGCTCCTCGGTCATCTCGGTGAACGCGAGCCCGCTGAGCGGTGTCAGCGCGTACCACTCGGGCAGGCCGCCGGTGTGCTGGAGGAGCTGCCGTACGGTGACCGGGACCGCAAGGCTCAGCCCGGGGATTAGGGTGCGGACGTCGTCGTCGAGGCCGAAAGCCCCGTCCCTGGCCAGCAGCAGGACGCACGCCGCGGTGAACTGCTTGCTCGACGAGGCGATGTCGAAGCGGGTCCGGGCGTCGATCGGGACGCCGAACTCCGCGCAGGCGACGCCCTGAGCGGCGGTGAACACCGCGGCGCCGTCCCGGTAGACGCCGAACGCCATCCCGGGGTCGCCGGGTTTGACCAACGTGGAAAGCTCACGTTCCACCAACGCAAAGTCCATGAGCCGAGTATCGCCACGGATGCCGTCCGGTCCCTTGGCCGTCGGCACAGAGTTGCCGCCGCCGATTCGTCCGCGGCGACGACACGCCCGGCCGGACCGTTTCACCTGGTGCGGCGTCACCCCCACGGCACGGTACGGGCTCCGCCGGGCCGGCCGTCGCGGACCGGATCCGGCGACCTGGAGTCCGGCGTCTTTCATGATTTCCCGCTGTGAACGGCACGGTGTTCACCAGGTGTGGGGCGGCGATCAGCGGGGAGAAGATCAATGATTCGCTAACGATTGGGACGATCAGTTTGTTATCTACACTAAGTGGTCAGGCAAAATAGACCCATGCACCGTCTCACCCGATCCGCAGTGCACTGGACCGTTGTCACCCCCGTCCTGGCGGTGCTGGCATTGATCGTTCTGTGGGGGCGAGAACTCCCGGTGATCCCGGTGATCCTGGTCGCCCTCCTGCTGATGGGCGCGGTGCTCGCGGCGGTCCACCACGCCGAGGTGGTCGCGCACCGGGTGGGCGAACCGTTCGGCTCCCTGGTGCTCGCGGTCGCGGTGACGGTCATCGAGGTGGCGCTGATCGTCAGCCTGATGATCTCGGGCGGCCCGGAGTCGGCCTCCCTGGCCCGGGACACGGTGTTCGCCGCCATCATGATCACCTGTAACGGGATCGTGGGCCTGGCCCTGCTCGCCGGGACGCTCCGCCGCAAGGTCGCGGCGTTCAACGCCGAGGGCACCGGCGGGGCCCTTGCCACCGTGGCGACCCTCGCCACGCTCAGCCTGGTGCTGCCGACCTTCACCACCAGCAGCCCCGGCCCGGTCTTCTCCCCCGGGCAGCTCGCGTTCGCCGCGGTCGCCTCGATCGTGCTGTACGGACTTTTCGTGGTGACCCAGACCGTCCGGCACCGGGACTACTTCCTCCCGATCACCACCGACGGTGCCGTCGTCGACGCCGACGAACACGCGGAACCGCCGTCCGACCGCAGGACCCTGGCGAGCCTCGCGCTGCTGCTGGTGGCGCTGGTCGCGGTGGTCGGTCTGGCGAAGATCGAATCTCCGGCGATCGAGTCGGCGATCGCCGTGGCCAAACTCCCGCACTCGATGGTGGGTGTGGTGATCGCCCTGCTGGTGCTGCTGCCGGAGACCCTCGCCGCGACCCGGGCGGCCCGGCGGGGCCGGATGCAGACCAGCCTCAACCTGGCGCTGGGGTCGGCCATGGCCAGCATCGGCCTGACCATTCCGGCCATCGCCGTCGCCTCCATCTGGCTGGAGGGCCCGCTCCTGCTCGGCCTCGGCCCCACCCAGATGGTGCTGCTCGCCCTCACCGTCGTGGTCAGCACCCTCACCGTGGTCCCCGGACGGGCCACCCTGCTGCAGAGCGGCGTCCACCTCGCCATCTTCGCCTCGTTCATCTCGCTGGCCATCAGCCCCTGACCGGCCCGCTCCCGCCGCCGCATCGGACCCCCGGATCGCGGCCACCGGCCGTGACTAAAACGTGTCCAACTCGCCCTGTCCGCCGGAAGTCTCACGAAGCAGACGGTCCCGGCGCCCTCCACGGCGGCACTGCCTGAGACCGGACACGATCCGAGCGAGCATCGACTCCGCGCAGTGCAGGGGAAGAGAGGCCCCATGAGGATCACGGCAACGTTCCTGGCAGCCCTCGCGCTGATCGCGCACACCCCGCTTGCCGTCCACGCGCAGCCGGCCGACCGGCTCAACGACGCGAGCGCGATCAGGTACGCCTGGCTCGACGGATGTTACGCGAAGGTCCGCTCCGCGCCTGCGTGCGGGGACTGGATCCTGTACCTGCGCGACGGCGGACGGGAGCGGCTTCGTGACGCGTACGTCAGGCCCCTCGACGCCAAGGGCAAGCCTCTGAACGCCATCACGCCGCTCGCGGTGAGCGACGACGGCCGGCGGGTGGCCTACTTCAGGAAGGGCGACCGACGCCTGGTCGTACGTGAGCTCGGCGGCAAGGTCCATGTCATCAGGGATGAGGTGCTGGTGCGGGGCTATCTCATGAGAGACGTGGCGGTGACGCTCTCCCAGGACGGCACGCGTCTGGCGGTCGACTACGACGACGAGTACGACCACGACAGGAAGGAGAAGCGGCCCACCGAGATCTACGACGTCGCCACCGGCACCCGGCTGGGAACGATTCCATGGAATTTCCTCTTCTCCGGTTTCAGCCTGGACGGCGACGAGGTGCTGGCCAAGTGGGAAGACGACGAGTACGACACGTCCGACGTCTTCGTCTTCACGGTGCAGGGGCGGCAGCTGCTCCACGCGAAGTCTCCGGTGAAAGACTTGGTCCTTCCCTATGGTTTGGCGGCCGATGGCAGAAGTGCGGCAACCATCGACTATGAGGATGGCCGCGAAATCCTCAAGATCCACGACCTGGTAACGAAGAAGTCCGTCATGAACATCCGCATGCCCCGCACCGAGGGGGCGGTGGATTCGATCGCGTGGACCGGCCCCACGAAGATCACCGTTCATTTTGTCCTGCAACCGGAAGGCAAACCCGCCCGGATACAGGTCCGCGAGATCGACACCGCGACGAAGAAGATCAGAACCAGCGACTCTTACACCGTCGCAGCCGGTGGCTTCCTGTATGTGACCCGCGGGCGCTGACGGTCATCTGCCATGGAGACGCCGCCACGGGCCGTACGTCCCGCGGCGGCCGTCCCGCGCTCGCGTCGTTCGCCTGAATGCCGCCGCGGGTTCGCGGACCGGCTAGGCGATCCGGTAGCCGATTCCCGGTGTCGTCGCGATGATCGGCGGGTCGCCGAGTTTGCGCCGCAACCGGCCCACCGTCACCGTGACGGTGTTGGTGAACCGGTCGGCGTGCTCGTCCCAGACCCGTTCGAGCAGGGCCTCGCCGCTCAAGAAGCCCGGGCTCGCCCGCAGCAGCGCCTCCAGCACGGCGAACTCCTTCACCGAAAGCGCGAGGTGCCGCCCGTCTCGAACCACGGTCCGGCGGACCGGGTCCAGCTCGATCCCGGCCACCTGCAGCGTCCGGGGGCGGGCGTCGGGTTTGCGGCGGGCCAGCGCCCGGATGCGCAGGATCAGCTCCGGGAAGTGGAAGGGCTTGCCGAGATAGTCGTCCGCCCCCAGGGTCAGCCCGCCGACCCGGTCGCCGGGCGCGCTCGCCGCGGTCAGCATCAGCACCATCGGCCGGTCCGCCCGCTCAGTGATCATCTGGCACAGCGTGTCGCCGTGGAGGCCGGGCAGGTCCCGGTCCAGGACCACCACGTCGTACGCGGTGAGGTCGAGCTTGGCGGCGGCGGCCAGCCCGTCGTGCGCCAGGTCGACGGCCATCCCCTGGTCGCCCAGTCCTTCCGCGACGACCTCGGCGAGAGCGTGATCGTCTTCGACGACGAGGATCCTCATGCCGCCACCGGCGTCTTGGCGACCGGAAGCGTGATCGACACGCGCAGGCCGCCCTCCGGCCGGGCGAGCAGGGTGAGACTGCCACCGTAGGCAGCGGCGACGGCGGCCACAATGGACAGGCCGAGTCCTGAGGAGCCGGTGCGCTCGCCGCCAAGCCGCTCGAAGGGCTGTGCCAGCCGGTCGACCTCCCGCTGGTCGAGGACTTCTCCGCCGGTTTCCACCACCATCACCGTCTCCTCCTCGCTCGCGGACCCGGTGATCCCGATCCATCCGCCGTCCCCGTTGTGCGTCACGGCGTTGTCGACGACGTTCTCCACCAACCGCGCCAGCAGCGCCGGGCTGCCCTGAGCCGAGACTCCCGGCGGCACCCCCACCGTCACGCTCAACCCCTTCCCCGCCACGTCGGCCGACCTTTCCCGCAGTGCCGCGCCGACGAGGTCGCCGAGGTCCACCGTGGCGGCATCGGCGAGCGTGCCGTGCTGCGCCCTGGCCAGCACCAGAAACCCGTCGAGCAGGTGATCGACCCGGTCCAGCTGCGTACGCAGGCGGTCCGCGAGCGCCACCGTCGAGGCGGCCGGGTCGGGCTTGGCGACCGCGACGTCCATGGACGCCCGCATCGTCGCCAGCGGCGTACGCAGTTCGTGGGAGGCGTTGGCGACGAAGCGGCGCTGCGCGGTGAACGACGCCTCAAGCCGTTCGAGCAGCTCGTCGATGGTGTCGGCGAGGTCCTTCACCTCGTCGGCCGGGCCGGCGACGGCCAGCCGCCGGTCCAGGCTGTCGGCGGAGATGCGCCGCGTGGCGCCCGTGATGAGCCGCAGCGGCCGCAGCACGCGCTTCGCCAGCACCCGGCCGAGAAGCAATGAGACGACCGCCATCACGATCAGCGCCACCAGCGATCCGGTCAGCAGCTGACGCTCCTGCTCCGCGTGCACCGCGGCCAGCTGGTCCGCCAGCTCCTGGATGCGTTGTTGCGCTTGGGCGAGACCGCCCTGGGCGGGGGGATTCCCGGCGGGGACGGTGCTGCTCACGCCGCCGCCGGAGAGCAGAAAGGACAGGCCCAGCAGTCCGGCGCCCGACAGGAGGAACACGACGGCATACAAGATTGTGAACCGTACCTCCACGGTCCCGCTGCGCACCCTGAGCATGCCTTCAGCATGCCCCAGCGGACCTAACACCGGCGTGACAAGGCCGATTCGGGCCGTGTTACCCGCCGATCTGTAGAACCGGCGGCATGTCGACCACCGAACTCCTGCGGCGCGAGTGGCTCGCGTTCCGCCGCCCGGGCCGCCTGATCGCCCTGGCCGCCGCGGCCCTCGCCGTCATCGCGCCCGGCCTGCTGTCCGCTTCCGGCGACCGCTCGTCCTGCGACGGCCCCTGCCCGAAGGTTCCCGTCGCCGTCGACGGCTCCCCCGTCGGCGACAGGTTCTGGTTCCTCCATCGCGACCTGGGCCGCGAGGGCTCCATCACGGTCCGGATGACCTCGATGACCGGGACGATCACCTATCCTCCGCCGAACCACGACCGGATCGTGTCCGGGCTGGTGCCGTGGGCCAAGGCCGGGATCATCGTCAAGGACGGCCTGCGGCAGGGCTCGCGTTACGCGGCGCTCATGACAACCGGCGGCCACGGCGTGCGGTTCCAGTACGACTACCGGCACGACGTGGCCGGAAGCGCGGGCGTCGTCTCAGGTCCGTCCCCGCGCTGGTTGCGCCTGACCCGGTCGGGCGACACGATCACCGGCTCAGAGTCGGGCGACGGCAGACGGTGGGTCGTCGTCGGGACGGCTAAGCTCGGCGGACTGCCGGACACCGTGCGGGTCGGCCTCTTCGCCGCCTCCCCCGGCGACCTCACGCTCCGCGAGACCGGCCTCGGCGGTGCGATCGAGGAGGTCCGGTTCACCCAGGCCGTCGGCGTCTTCGACAACGTCACCGTCGAAGGCGGCGCCGCCGGCGCGTGGCGCGGCGACCCGGTCGGCGAGATGAACCGGACCGACTGGGAGAAGCGGCACAACGCGTCGGGCGCCGTGGAGAAGGACGGCGTCATCACGATCAGCGGCACCGGCGACATCGGGCCGCTGAGCGAGGAGGGCGTGCGCACCGCTGAGACGACCTTGCCCGGTCTGGCGATCGCGCTGATCATCGTGCAGATCGTCGCGGCCCGCCGCGGTGCCCGTACGGCTCGCGAGGCGGTCTCCCGACGCGTGACAGCCGTCCGGGCGGCCGTCGTGGGGGCGGCCGTCTTCGTCACCGGCCTGCTCGCCGTCGGCGTCGTCCTCCCGGTGGGCGTCGCGATCCTGACGGGCAACGGCATCCCGGTGCGGCCGGTGCCGGTCCTGACCGGAGCTCGGGTGATCGCCGGCGTCGCGGTGGCGCTCGCGCTCTGCGCCGTACTCGCCTACGGGCTCGGCGTGTGGCTGCGCCGTGGCTGGGCGGCGATCCTCGGCGGACTGACGTTGATCGCCCTGCCCTACACCGTCACGGCGATTCCGCTGCTCCCCGACGCGGTCTCGGAGTGGCTGCTGCGGCTGACCCCGGCCGCCGGCTTCGCCGTAAGGCAGACTGTGGTGGAGTATCCCCAGGTGACCGCGCATTACGCGCCGTCGGCCGGATACTTCCCGCTCCCCTGGTGGGCCGGGCTCGCCCTGCTCTGCACGTACGCGGTGATCATGGTGTTGATCGCTCTCGGCCGCAGGCAGGCGGCCGATACCGACTGGCGATGACGGGCGGCGCGGTCCCCCGCCGCGGCGGCGAAGGGCTCCGGATCGGTACGGCGCACACGGCCCGCCGGCGGCCGTACCGGATGCCGAAGACTGCTCGCCCGGGGTCAGTGGCGGCCGGAGACCTTGTCGGCGATCCTGGCGATGACGGAGGTTCCCGAACCGGAGCGGGACTCGCGGCGGTCCGCGGTCCGATAGGCGGCGTACATGGCCTGCACGCCCAGCCAGCGCAGCGGTTCGGGCTCCCAGTTCCGGCCCGCCCAGTTGACGTGGGGCAGCGTGGTGATCGAGGTGTCGCGGCCCAGCACCAGGTCGCGCAGGGTCCGCCCGGCGAGGTTGGCGGTGGCCACCCCGTGCCCGACGTACCCGCCGGCGTGGCCGAGGCCGGTGGTGGGGTCGAAGTTCATCTGCGCGCACCAGTCCCGGGGAACGCCCAGCACCCCGGACCAGACGTGGTCGATCCCGACGTCCCGCAGCATCGGGAACATCGAGGTCAGGACCGTGTGCAGCTGCCGGATCGTGAGCGGCGGGGTGTCACCGTCGGCGTCGGTGCGCGAGCCGTACCGGTACGGGACGCCCCGGCCGCCGAGCGCGATCCGGCCGTCCGCGGTGCGCTGGGCGTACATGTAGGCGTGCGCCATGTCGCCGAGCGTCTCGCAGCCGTCCCAGCCGATCTCCTCCCACAGCTCCGGGCCGAGCGGTTCGGTGACCAGGAGGGAGGAGTTCATCGGCAGCCAGGACCGCCGCAGACCCGGCAGCGCCGCGGTGAAGCCCTCGGTGCAGCGGAGCACCACGGGGGCCTCGACCGCGCCCGCGGCGGTGCGGACCCGGCCCGGCGCGACGGAGACGACCTCGCTGTCCTCCAGGAGAACGACCCCGCGCCGCTCGGCCGCCGCCGCGAGCCCGCGGACCAGCTTGACGGGGTTTATCCGGGCGGTGTGCGGGCTGAACAGGGCTCCCCTGGTGTCGGCGATCGCGATACGGGCCAGGGAGGCGTCCCGGTCGAGCAGCGTCGCGTCCGGGTCCCCCCAGGCGGTCTCCTCGGCGTGCGCGGCGACGGTCCGCTCCCATTGGGCCCGGTTCCGGGCGACCGAGAGCACCCCGCCCTTGACCGCGTCGGCGTCCACCCCTTCGGCGGCGAGCCTGGCGAGCACCTCGTCCACCGTGTGGATCATCTCGCGCTGGAGGTCGACGACGGCCTGGCGGCCGTGCGCGGCGGCGTACCGGGATCGGCTTCCGGCGATGGCCGAGGTGAGCCAGCCTCCGTTGCGGCCGGAGGCGCCGAAGCCGGCGAACCGGCTCTCCAGCACCACGACGCGCAGGCTCGGATCCGCCTCGGCGAGGTAGTAGGCGGTCCACAGGCCGGTGTAGCCGCCGCCCACGATCACCACGTCGGCGTCGAGGCTGCCGCGCAGGGACTCGCGGGGGGCGTCCCGGCCGATCGAGGACCACCAGAACGAGACCTCGCCGTTTCTGCGCGGCGCCGTACCGGTCACGCGGGCCACGACCCGCTCCGTCCCGGGACGGCCTGCGGCCGGGTGACAGCGTGTTGCACAACCATGACGAGCCCGCTTACCTGTGGTGAACAGCCGATATGAGCCAGACAATACACACTCAAAAGGGATAAATCAGGATGTAACTAGCGAGATGCCGTCGACTCGGCGCTTCCGGCCCCGCACGCCGTGCGCGGACAGGGATCTTTCAAAGAGTTGTCGGACTATTTCCTGCTTAGGGCTGGTTGATCTCTGCTAAACGGGAGAGTCCACCGCTTGATCGATAACGTGGCCGCCGTCGAATCCGGTTATGTCGGCGTTATGCCGCTCCCGGCATTCTGGCCACGGCGCGCCCCGGGGGAGCAAGGAGACACAGTGCGCATACTCATCGCCGAGGACGAGCGGATGCTCGCCGACTCCATCGCGGAGGGGCTGCGCGCCGAGGCACTCGCCGTGGACGTCGCCTACGACGGCGCCGAGGCGGTGGACCGCCTCACCGTGCACGACTACGACGTGCTCATCCTCGACCGGGACCTGCCCAAGGTGCACGGCGACGACGTCTGCCGGACGGTGACCGAGCGCGGCGCCCTGGTCCGCGTCCTCATGCTCACCGCCGCCTCCGACGTCCGCTCCCGGGTGGCCGGCCTCTCCCTCGGCGCCGACGACTACCTGCCCAAGCCGTTCGCGTTCGAGGAACTCCTGGCCCGGGTGCACGCCCTCGGCCGCCGGGTCAGGCCCGCCGACCCGCCGATCCTGCAGCGGGGGGACGTCCGGCTGGACTGGGCGCACCGGCAGGCCTTCCGCGGCAACCGCTACATCCCGCTCGCCCGCAAGGAATTCGGGGTGCTCGCCGAGCTGCTGCGCGCCCGCGGCTCGGTCGTCTCCGCCGAGGACCTGCTGGAGAAGGTGTGGGACGAGCACATCGACCCGTTCACCAACACCGTACGGACCACCATGATGAAACTCCGTCGCAAACTCGGCGACCCACCGGTCATCGAGACCGTGCCCGGCGCGGGGTACCGCATCCCGTGAAGCGGAAGCCCGTCACCGTGCGCACGCGGTTCGCCCTCGCCTGCGGCGCCGTCTTCCTGCTCCTCGGCACCCTGGTGCTCGCCGGCGTGTACGTCGTCGTCTGGCGGAGCCTCGAACCCCGCAGCGGCCTCGGCAATCCCCGGTACGTCGTCGGCAACGGCGAGTGGGGACCGGAACAGCTATGGCGGGACCACCCGACCTACCGCGTGGCCGTCGACCGGGCCGCCACAGTCCGCGAGATCTACCAGCAGGACACTCTGAAGAACGTGCGCAACGTCGGAGCCCTCATCGTCCTGCTCGGCGCCGCGGGGGCGGTGGGCGCCGGATGGCGGGCGGCGAACCGGGCGCTCGACCCCGTGCGGAAGGTGACCGAGACCGCCGGTCGGGTCGCGCAGAGCCACGACTTCACCGAGCGGATCGCCTACCAGGGCTCCGACGAGGAGGTGAAGCGGTTCGCCGACACCTTCGACACCATGCTGGGACGGCTCGCCAAGGCCTTCGACGGCCAGCGGCGGTTCGTCGCCAACGCCTCACACGAGCTGCGCACCCCGCTCACCATCAACCGCACGCTGGTCGACGTGGCGGTACGGCGTCCCGACGCGACCGAGGACGTCAAACGGCTCGGCGAGTCCCTGCTCATCGTGAACGCCCGGCACGAACGGCTGATCGACGGCCTGCTGGCCCTGGCCGAAGGCGAGCGGGCGATCCTGAACCGGCAGCCGTTCGACCTCACCGACGTGGTCGAGCACGCCCTGGACCAGGTGTCCGGGCAGGCCGAGGAGACCGCGGTGACCATCCACCGGCTGCTCGACCCGGCACCCACCGCGGGAGACCCGGTGCTGCTCGAACGGCTGGTGCAGAACCTGGTGGAGAACGGGATCAGGCACAACCACGAGCAGGGCGAGCTCTGGGTGAACACCCGGCAGCGGGCCGACCGGATCGAGCTCGTCGTGGCGAACACCGGGCTCCCCGTGCCGGCGTACGAGATCGAGACGATCTTCCAGCCGTTCCGGCGCCTGCACGGCGACCGGCTCCGCTCCGACCGCGGCAGCGGCCTTGGCCTGTCCATCGTCCGGGTCGTCGCCGAAGCCCACGGCGGCACCGTCACCGCCAGGCCACGCGAGGAGGGCGGCCTCACCGTCACCGTGGAACTCCCCCTCGAACGCCTGTGACACCGGCACGCCCGTATCCGGTACGGGCTGCGCCCACGACACCGCCGCCCGGTAGCCTGAAGACGGTCCGGCGCCGTACCCGCGGAATATTCCGCCGCTGTCTCGGCGGCAGGCGGTTATGCTAGCCTCGCGTCGGATCAGCGACTGCGCCGGCCGCACCCCGATCCAGGCGCCCTTAGCTCAGCCGGATAGAGCAGTGGACTTCTAATCCACCGGTCGGGGGTTCGAATCCCTCAGGGCGCGCCCAGTGGTCGAATTTCGAGTATGCGACACGCGAATCGCGCGTGTCGCATGTTCGACGGACCGGTGAACGAGCCGCGCTCCTTTGCCCAAGTTCCAGCCCGTACGTGCGCCGAGTCGAGCAGCATGCCGTACCGCCGCCGGGAGTTCCGCCGACACTCACCGGCCCGGACGCACACCCACGCCAGACGGGCAGCACGATCGGCTGGACCGGCCGAACTTCTCACCCTGATCTTCTGGGTCAAACGCGTATCGCCCATCTTCCCTGCGCGACACCCCCTCTGTAGGCGACAACATTATCCAGATGACATAATCATCTGGATTCTTGGAGCATTCCACTTGAGTCGTGGAGGGAAGGGGTGGTGATGGTTCGACTGACGCGTGCGCAGCAGCAGGCACGCACCCGCGCAACGGTGCTGGCGGCGGCGAGACAGGAGTTCGTCGAGTACGGCTACGCCCTGGCGAAGGTCGACCGGATCGCCGAGCGGGCGGAGCTGACCCGGGGAGCGGTGTACTCGAACTTCCCGAGCAAGCGGGCGCTGTATCTGGCGGTCCTCGTTGAGATGGTGGAGAACGTCGACACGGTCGCGCCCGCGGCATCGCCGGGGACGGCGGCCGACGCGCTCGACGCGTTCGCTCGAACGTGGCTGGAACGGCTGCCGCTGGCCGGCGACACCGCCACCGGGGGCCGCCTGCAACTGCGCTCCCTGGCAGGCGTCGTCGACGACGACGCCGGGCGCACCGCGCTGGCGCAGATCGCCTGCCTGGAGGCCCTGCTGCTCGCCCTCGGGCTGGAGTCCTGCGCACCGGAGGACACCGCGCCGCGGCGCGTGCGGCTGGCCGGGCTCGTCCAGACACTGCTCGCCGGTTCGGGCTTTCTGGCCGAGACGGCACCGGGCTTCGGCGACCCCTTCGACCTGACCCGCGCCTGCCGGCACTTGGCGGCCCTCGACCTCGCCGACACCTGGGCACCGGCCCATCTGCCCTACGTCGAGCCCGCCGAGCCATGTCGCCAGGCCTGGGTCCCGCCCACGGGGTTGGCGAACCAGATCACCGGCGACTCGGTCGACCTCGGCGCCGACGGCCTGGTGACGGTGCTGGGGGCTCGCCGCCTGGCCGCAAGCGAGGAGGCGGTCCGCTCCGCCCGACCCGGTGAACAGGTCACGGTGGTCGCCGTCACCGACGACCCCGCCGAGACCGGCAATCTCGTGCGGCTCAGAGTCGGCGACCTCACCGCCTCCCTGCGGCGCGTGTTCCCTCCCGAGGCCTGGCGGCACGTGCGGCTGGTCATCGACGACGACGCCGCGGTGGCGTCGGCCGCCGGCCTGACCGGCGTCGGCGATGAGACGGAAGCCGCCGTACGCGTCCAGGGCGGTGTGATCGTCGCCCGGGCCCGCGGGCGAGGCGCCGCCTACGCGGCCGCCGACACCGAGATCGGCACAAAGTCACGGAAAGCCACGACATGACCCGGCCCAACCCTTCCCTCCTGGTCCTCCACTCCCTGCGCTGCTGCGGCCATGTCGGCGTCGCCCGCGTGGCCAAGGCCACGGGACTGACCGAGTCCGCGGCCGAGTCCACGCTGATCGACCTCGCGGTCGACGGTCTTGTCACGTATCTGGGCCGCGGGTTCGACGTGTGGGGCCTGACGGACGCCGGCCGCGCCGCGGACGCCGAGCGGATCGCCGACGAGCTGGAATCGGCCGGCGCCCGCACCGCGGTGACCGCGGGGTTCCGGCGCTTTCTCCTGCTCAACCCGGAGCTGCTCGACCTCTGCGCGGCCTGGCAACTGCGGTCCGTCGACGGTGTCATGACCGCCAACGACCACGGCGACCCCTCCTACGACGCCCGTGTGCTCGGCCGGTTCGCCGACTTGGACCGGCGGGCCGCACCCGTCTGCGCCGAGCTGGCCGCGGCGCTGCCTCGCTTCGGCCGATATCGGACCCGCCTCGCCGACGCCCTCGATCGTGCCGCCTCCGGCGCGTTGGCGTACGTGACCGACGACGTCGCGTCCTACCACACGGTGTGGGCCGAGCTTCACGAAGACCTGCTCGTCACGCTCGGGATCCCCCGATGAGGTGGATTCGGCCGATCCGCGCGCGGACCGAGGAGAGCGCGGAGACCCTGGGGGCCAAGGCGCACGGCCTCGTGGTGCTGCACCGCCTTGGGCTGCCGGTGCCCGCCGGGTTCGTCGTCACCGTCGAGGCCTGCCGGGCGTTCCTGCGTACGGGGCGTCTTCCCGACGGACTCGGCGGAGAACTCGCGACCGCCCTGGGTGACCTGGAGGCCGCGACCGGACGCCGGTTGGGCGGGGCGAGGGCGCCGCTTGCCCTGTCGGTCCGCTCCGGGGCGAGTGTGTCGATGCCCGGCATGATGAACACCATCCTGAACCTCGGTCTCACGGCCGAAGCGTCCGCCGGATTGGCGGCCGAGACCGGCGATCCGCGGTTCGCGCTGAACTCACGACTGCGGTTCCTGTCGACCTTCGCCTCAGCGATCATCGGCACCGACGTCGAACCCGGTGAAGCCCTTGAGCGAAAGCCCCGCGACGACGAAGCACGGCTGATCGGCGCGATCGAAGCGGTCGAGGACCTCCTCCGGCGACACGGCCGGACGATCCCGGAGGACGCGGGCCGGCAGCTGGAGCTGGCGGTCGAGACGGTCTTCTCGTCATGGGACACGCCGCGGGCGCACACCTACCGCGAACTGCACGACATCCCCCACGATCTCGGCACGGCCGCCATCGTGCAGACGATGGTGTACGGGAACCGCGACGACCGCAGCGGCACCGGAGTCGCCTTCAGCCGTGACCCAGGCACCGGGGAGGACGTCCCGTTCGGTGATGTGCTGTTCGGACGCCAGGGCGACGACGTCGTCTCAGGCAGATCGACGACCCGGCCCCTGCGTGAACTCGCCGACCGGGAACCGGCCGTGTGGACCGCCCTGATCGACGCCCTGAGCCGGGTCGAGGGGCATTACCGCGATGCCTGCTACGTCGAGTTCACCTTCCAGACGGGCGAGCTGTGGCTGCTGCAGGCCCGGCCCGGCCGGTTCACCGGAGCCGCCGCCGTACGCCTCGCGACCGACCTCGCCGACGAGCGCGTGATCACACGACACGAAGCGCTGCTGAGGATCTCGCCCCGGCACCTTCACCACGTCCGGACACCCCGCATCGCGGCATCCGCGCAGGCCGACATCCTGGCCCGGGGCGTCGGGGCCTGTCCCGGCGTCGCCGTCGGCAGGATCGCGACCACGACCGACGCCGCGGTGCGCATGGCCGTCGACGGCCCGGTCGTCCTGGTGCGTCCGGAGACCTCCCCGCACGACATGCGCGGCCTGGCCGCCGCCGCGGGAATCGTCACCGCGCGCGGCGGGCCGGCCAGCCACGCCGCGGTCGTCGCCCGGGCGATGGGAAAGCCCGCCGTCGTCGGCGTCACCGGTCTCACCGTCGACGTCGCCTCGGTGGGAGCGGGCGGGCGCACCGTCGGCGAGGGCACCCTGGTCACCATCGACGGGACCAGCGGTGAGGTCGCCCTCGGCAGCCCCGCCGTCACCACGGACACGGCCGACGCCCACCTGCGCCGGCTACTCGCCTGGGCGGACGCGGTGTCGGGTGACCACTCCGAACGCGATGAGGCCCGGCGCCTCAACGCCGCCCATGCCGTACTCCGGCCTGGCTAGCCCGCTCGTCCCCGGTCCCGTCGGTACCGCTCGGCGGCCGGTGACGGGCCGTCGGGACCGCAAGGTCGCCGGATGAGGTTGTCCGGCGGAAATCAGAATGTCAGCATCCGGATAAGGCAGACGTCCGGCTTTGCAGAAAGGGAGCGGTGATGGCGACCCGGCACCTGTACGTCGTGAGGCACGGCGAGGCGAGCCCGTTCGGGGAGTTGACCGAGGTGGGACGGCGGCAGTCGGAACTGGTGGCGGATCGTCTCGCCTCCCTGCCGATCGACGCGGTATGGCATTCGCCACTTCCCCGGGCGGTCCGGTGTGCCCAGATCATCGGCGAGCGCCTCGCGGGTGTTCCCGTCCGGGAAGCGGCCGAACTGATCGACCACGTCCCGCACGTGCCGGATGAGATACCCCCGGCGTGGGCGGGGTTCTTCGACGGGTACGACGCCGCCGAAGCGGCCGCGGGCGCGAGGCTCGCGGACGCACTGATCGACCGGTTCGCGCGCTCCGCCGAAACCGAGACCCACGAGGTCCTGGTCACCCACGCCTATCAGGTGGGCTGGCTGGTGCGGCACGCCCTCGACGCGCCGTCGGCGCGGTGGTTCGGGTTGGGCGGCGGAAACACGGCGCTGACGGCGATCAACTTTTACGACGGCAGGGAGCCGTCGCTGCTGCTGTACAACGACATGGGCCACCTCCCGCCCGACCTGCGCTGGACGGGGTTCGGACCGCGCGTGCTCCCCTGAACGCAGACACAGCCGAAGCCCCGCAAAAACCTCGGCTCCGGAGTTGTCACCCCAGCCAGGCCATCTTGTGGCCTGGCTTTCTTACTTCTTTCTCCATCCCATGGCAGATCCTCCGATTCCTCACCCTCCTCGTCCCTCCGCCGACGACCAGACATCCGGCAACCCAGCGACCAAACGTCCACCACACCACCGACCAAACGTCCAGCAACCCAGCGACCAAACGTCCACCACACCACCGACCAAACGTCCAGCAACCCAGCGACCAAACGTCCACTGATCACAATGGCCATGGCATGCTAAGTACATGTCACCACGGTCGAAACCCCAGATGAACCGCATGCTGCCCCGGCGGATCACAGCCGCTGTCGAAGCCGCCTTGGCCGACACCCGGGTGGTCCTGGTGAACGGTGCACGACAGGCCGGTAAGAGCACTCTGGTACGTGCAATCGCCTCCGGCATGGGGGCCGAGTGGCGCAACCTCGACCGAGCCGTCACCCGTAACGCCGCGGAGCTTGATCCCACCGAGTTCGTCGCCGGGCCGGGACCACTGGTCATCGATGAGATCCAGCGGGTGCCCTCCCTCATGCTCGCCATCAAGGAAGTGGTGGACACCGATCCCCTGCCTGGCCGTTTTCTCCTCACCGGATCTTCCCGGGTGCTCGGGCTGCGTGGGCTCCCGGATACCCTTCCCGGCCGCATGGAGACCATCGAGCTTTGGCCGTTCTCGCAGGGGGAGATCGACGGCACTCCCGATTCCTTCATCGACGCCGTCTTCGCCCATGGCCATCGCCTCCGCCATGAATCCACCGAGCCCCGGGCCGGATACGCAACGAGGATCGTGCGCGGCGGGTTCCCCGAGGCGGTCACCCGGGCGGATCCACGTCGCCGTGAGAAGTTCCTGGATTCCTATGTCGCGGATCTTGTCAACCGGGATGTCGTCCAGCTCTCGGAGATCGAGCGCGGTGCCGAGATGCGGGCCCTGATCCGGCTGATCGCGGCCCGGTCCGGCGGCCTTCTGGTACCTGGCGCCCTGAGCAACCAACTTGGGCTTGCCCGGAACACCGTGACCCGCTATCTCAGCCTCCTAGAGGAGGTTTTCCTGATCAAACGTATCCCCGCGTGGTCCAGGAACCTGAATTCCCGCGCGGTGGGGACCGTCAAGGTCTCGATGGTCGACTCGGGTATCGCCGCCAACCTGCTCGACATCGACGAGGGCACACTGCTGCGACCGGACGGACCTTTCGGTCCGCTACTGGAGGGGTTTGTGCTCATGGAGTTGGCCCGTCAACTGGAGTGGTCTGACCATCGCGCGGAGCTCTACCACTACCGAACCAAGGACGGGGTGGAAGTCGACGCGGTGCTGGAGGATCGCCGAGGACAGGTGATCGCGATAGAGGTCAAGGCCGCCTCAACCGTGCATGAGAGTGACCTGCGTGGATTACGCCATCTCGCCGACCGCGTCGGTGACGACCTCCTTGCGGGAATCGTCCTCTACACCGGTACCCAAACCCTCCCCTTCGGGCCGCGCATGCTCGCGATGCCGGTGAGTGCGTTGTGGGAGGCGGGGCCGTGAGGGGTGGGCGGCGCCGGAGCCGGCCGCGGTGCGAACGGCCGGCTCCGGCGGCCGGGGTGGAGGTCAGGTGCTGTCGTCGTCCACCATGTCCGCGTCCCCGTTGTTGTCTTCCGTGGTGTTGAGCGCGTCCTTCTTGTTGTTGTAGATTTTGTCGGCTTCTTCCTCGAGTGCTTCCCTGAACAGGCGGACCTGGCTGAGGCGCAGTTCGTAGTCCGTCCAGCTGGGGAGCTCGCTCTCGGCGATGTCCCGGGAGTCCTCGGGGATCCGCCGTTCGTACTCGTCCAGGTCGTACTCCTCGGTCCCCCTGCCCCGCTCCGCGTAGTCCTCCTGGTAGAGCTCGGTCAGCCGGTTGGTGAGGTCGTTGACGACGGATCGCCTGACCGGGGCGAAGACGGCGGCCTGGCCGATCTCCTTGGCGCCGGTGAAGGAGCTGTAGACGGTGATCTGGAGGTCGTCCCGTTGCCCGTACGGCTCGAACCCCTTCTCCCCCACGTCCCACTTGCGCAGGCGCTGAAGGTTCTCGACCTCCTGGAGCTCGGTCTTGCAGCCCTTGGCCACCCGTCTCATGCTCCAGTAGACGTCCGGGCAGGCGGGTCGCTCGGTGTAGACCCAGTCGACCACGTACTGCTGCGGGAACACCTGCCTGTCGATGAGTTTCTGGAGGCCACCGGTCCCGTCGTGGATGAAGACCGATTCCGAGTGGCTGGCGTTGATCCTCACCTGATGCTCGACGTAGTGCCCGACCGTGATGTAGATCCCGGATCCGGTGCTGGCGGTCGTGAACGACAGGGGATCACCCGCCGGAACCTGACCGGTCAGGGACGGACGGCGGACCAAGTGGAACGTCGCGACGTTCCGCTGTTTGGTGATCTCCTCGCTCGTCCGCTTCTCCCAGGCGTCACGGGAGTATCGGCAGGAGCCGTAGTCCAATTCCGATAGAGGTACTTCACGCATAAACGACCCCCTCTGCGGATCCGCGTGATCGGTTGGCGGGAAAACGCGATACGGAACCGCATCAGAACGTTATGTCGCGAGCTGCCACCCGTCGATACCCCTATTAATAATGACAAGCACCTTCTTGATATCTGACATGACGAAGTTATGGAAATATCCTCATATTTTCTCGGGGCCAAAATCCACCGGAAGCGCCTGCACGCCGCGAATTGTCAAGCTCCGGCGCCAGAGCAGCTCGGAGCGGGGTACGGCCAAGGCGAGGCCGGGCAACCGGCCGATCAACGCGCCCAGCGCGATCCGGCCCTCCATGCGGGCGAGCGCCGCACCGGAGCAGTAGTGCGCCCCGTGTCCGAAGGCCAGGTGCGCGGAGGCGTCCTCCCGGCCGACATCGAACCGGTCGGGGTCGGCGAAGCGGTCGCCGTCCCGGTCCGCGGCGGCGAGGGAGACCAGGACGGGCGTCCCCGGGGCGAGCAGGGTGCCGCCGACCTCCACCGGCTCGACGGGGAACCGCCAGGTGGCCGTCTCGACCGGCCCGTCGTAGCGGAGGATCTCCTCGACCGCGCCGCCGATCGACTCCGGCTCGGCCCGGAGCCGGGCGAGCTGCCCGGGGTGGTCCAGGAGGGCGAGCACCCCGTTGCCCACCAGGTGAACGGTCGTCTCGTATCCGGCCACCAGCAGGAGGAACACCGCGGCGAGCAACTCCTGCTCGGACAGGCCGTCCGCGCCGCCGGAGCTCCCGGCGAGCACGCTCACCACGTCCTCGCCCGGCGAGCGCCGCTTGGCGGCGACGAGCGCGGAGATGCAGCCGAGCAGGTTGCGCAGCGCCTCCGGACGGCGGCTCTCCCGGCCCGCCCGGGAGAGGACCACATCGTCGGACCAGCGCTGGAAGTCGGCCCGGTCCGCGGCGGGAATGCCGAGGATCTCACTGATCACGGTGGCCTGCAGCGGTACGGCGAACTCGGCGATGAGATCGGCGTGCCCGCGCGCGGCGAAACCGCCGATCAGCGTGTCCACGGTGTTCTCGACCAGCGGCCGCAGGGCCTCGACCCGGCGGCGGGTGAAGAACGAGGAGGTCAGCGTACGCAACCGGGTGTGCTCGGGCGGGTCGACGGTGAGCAGGTGGGTGCCTAGGCCGGAGCGGTCCTCCAGCGGACGCCCGCGCCCGGCCTCCCGCCAGTCCGCCGGGGCGAGCCGGGGGTCCTTGCCGAACCGGGGGTCGGCAAGGACGGATCTCGCGTCCTCGTACCGGGTGACGAGCCGGGCGTACAGCCCGTCGGCTAAGGTCACCGGGCATACGGGGTCGGACTTCCGGAGTGCGGCGTAGGCCGGGTAGGGGTCCGCGTTGAACCCGGGGTCGACGGACTCGAACTCCTGAATCATCGGTACTCCCCAATCAGGCCGGTGAACGGACCCGGCGTCGGATCACGCGTAGTACACGATCAGATAGTCGGTGATCGGCCGGTAGCCGAGCTTCTGATAGATCGAGTTGGACGTCGGGTTGGCGAGGTCGGTGAAGAGCAGCACCCGATCGGCCCCCGCCGCCTGCGCGGCCTCGGTCACCGCCCAGGTGGCCGCGGAGCCGTACCCTCTCCTCCGGTGGGCCGGAGGTGTGTAGACCGGTCCGATCCGGGACATCCCCTCGATCGGTGTGGAGAATCCCGCCATCGTCACCGGTTCTTCGTCGACCTCCCAGAACACGAGTTCCCGCCGCCCGATTCTGGACCTGACGTAGTCCTTGTGGTCCGCGTCCGCGTTCTCCGGCTCGGCCTCCGCCATGAACGCGGCGAACCAGTCCACCGCCAGGTCCTCCTCCGCCGGGCCGAGTGCCCGTGCGGCGCCTCGCGGCGAAGGCGGCGTCGGGCTCTCCAGGTGGTAGAGCCGATGGGTGATCCGGGTGGACTCGGGCCGGTCCCAAGCCGCGTGGAAGGCGAGCACCGACTCCATCGGGCCGTTGACGCCGGGCGGCTCCCGGTGACCGCGCAGCACCGAGGCGAGTTCGCCGGCGGAGTCCGCCGGGATGTTCCCCAGGACCAGCGGAAAGGGCGGCGTGCGCAGGACGACCCCGTGCACCTCGCCGTCGCGGGTGTACCAGCCGAGCGTCACGTCGTCCCGCCGGGGCTCGTGCCGCATCCGGGCCAGGATGGTCAGCGGAACCGTGTTCCGAATCAGGTCCGCGCGGAGCCACTCTTCAGCGGACGCCGGAAAATCACTCAGATTCGCAGTAAAAGTCCATGACATATCACGAATTATGACAATACACCCAGAAGGCTCGGCAACCGGTTTCCTGCCCCGCTCCTGTCAAGTTCCCCGGATCCATGACGCAGAGAATCCGTCAAATGATGACATTCCCCTGAGACATAGGACACGCACTCAGGCGGTAGTTCTCCATGTTCACACCGCGCCCCACGAGATTCACTCATTCTCGGAGGTAGAGATGACCGCGGAGAAGACACCCACGAATCCCCACCGGACCGACCCGGAATTGTCCCCGGGAGAGGAGCTGCATGTCGCGCTGGCGACGCTCTCCTCGTTTCAGAGTGCCACCTCTCAGGCGGACGGCAAGGTCGGGACCATCGTCGTGGCCCACGCCGGGCTCACCGCGCTGATGGCCACCCAGATCGGGGAGATCCGCCCGGTACTCGGCTCGGCCGCCTTTCCGGTGCTCGTGCCGCTGGTGGCGACGCTCGCGACCTTCCTCGTCGCGCTCGCGATCTGCTGGTGGTACCTCATCCAGGCCATCCGGCCGCGGACCGTCCCCCTGCCGGGTGCCAACCGGTTCTCCTTCCCGAGCCGCCCCCGCCCGGACGCCCCGGCCGCCGCGACGGGGGCGCGGGAGCAGTGCGCGCAGGTGTGGGAGGTGGTGGGCGTCCTCGCCGAGATCGCGGTGGCGAAGCACCGATACGTCGCCGCGGCGATCGGCTGGAGCGCGGTGATGCTGATCTCCGCGGTCGGCTGGCTGGCGATCGCCGCCCTGGCCTGATCCGCGGGGGTACGGGACGCGCCGCGCGCCGTACCCCCGCTCAGGTCACGAGCCGCCCGTCCGGGCTTTCGCCCCTGCGCGGCGCCGGCACGGCGTCGCCGCGAACGCCTTGCACGTGGATCCAGGCCCGGCGGGTGCACCCGTCCTCCCGGACGTCGACCGCGCGGAAGGAGCAGCGCCGCAGCCCATGGCGCTCATGCTCGATCACGTCGTCGAACAGCTGCTCGGAGAGGATCGCGGCGAGATCGGCGTCGGGGTGCCGGATCAGCTCGCGTCGAAGCTCGGCGCAGGAGCAGAGCCGCCGTACGGTGTCCACGGCCCGGCCGACGAAGCCGACCTCGCCGATCCGGGTGAGCCCCTGGTGGAAGGCGAGCCGGAGCCGGATCCGCCCGGAGGCGCCGGCGTGCCGGTTGTGCCGCCACAGGACGGCCCGCAGCTCGCCGAGGAGGTCGCCGATGACCTTCGCCTCGTCGACCCCGGGCGGCAGCAGCAGGAGCAGTCCGCCGCCCGCCTCCGCGTCCTGCTGCATGCAGAGCCGGTCGAGTCCGGTGGCCGAGCTCGCCCGGGCCACCAGATGCGGCAGCGAATGCCCGGAACCGAGCGGGTCCGGCCCCCCGTCGTCGACGTCCACGGCGACGCACAGTCGGCGAACGGAGGCGGAAGCGTCGGTCATCTGGCTCTCCCTGGGACCCTGCGACGCCCGGAGGCGGATGGTCAGATCCGCCCAGTGTCCGTCCCCGGCGCCCCCGGAACCTCGTAATCCCACGAGTTTGGCGACATTCCCGCCTGCAGGCGTAACGTCGCCATGTCCCGGATGACGATCCGGCGGTACCCGGTCTCGACGACTCCGCCGCGCCGCAGCTGGGTCAACGCCTTGTGGATGGTGGGGTCGGCCGCGCCGACCAGGGCGGCGAGCTCGGGCTGGGTGAGCGAGACGCCGATCACCACCCCCTCCTCGCCGGCCTCCCCGTAGTTCCTGGCCAGTTCGAGCAGGACTCTGGCCAGCCGGGTCGAGGTGGCTCGGCTGCCGAACTCGGCCCGCCTGCGGGTCGCGTGGCGGAGCTTGCCGGCGACGCTCCGGTTGACCGCGAGCGAGGCCGCGGGATGCCGGGTCAGAAAGTCGACGAAGACCTCCTGGGACATGCGGCGGACCACGCAGGGCCCGGCCGCGGTGACCGTGGCGACCCGGGGCTCCCCGTCGAGCCCGGCCAGTTCGCCGACGAGGTCGCCGCCCATCCTGATCGCGAGCAGCGCGAGTTTGCCGTCCTCGGTGGTGGAGGTCACCTTGACGCACGCCTCGATGAGGAGGAACACGTGGGTGGAGCGCTCGCCCTCCATGAGCAGGATCTCCCCGGTGGCGTACTGCTGGAGGCTGCCGAGGCGGAGCAGTTCGTCCCTGGTCCGCTCCTCCAGGGTTCCCAGCAGGCTGCTTTTCGGCCAGCCGCCGACTTTGCGCAGAACGTCGTTTCCTGTCGCGGTCCTCCGTGCCATCTCCCACCCTCCCGGGATGAGCCCCGCCCCTTTGCACACCCTGTGGCACCCTGTGCCGCCAAACACCCCTGTGTCCTCTAATGCGACATGAGAGATTTGATGCACAATTTTCATTACTTATTCGCAGCACGTGAGACGCGTGGACCCGCGCCTGGGTTGGCAAGACCCGAAGCGGGGATTCGCCGCCTGTGCCGGGACCCGGCACGGCTCGGCGAACCGGTTCGGATTGCGATGCGGTACGGCCTGAGGCGTTCTCCACCCGGTTCGATCCGGCGTATCCCAACAACCCCACCAATTGCCTGAGCAACATCTCTTATTCGAAATATCAGACCTCTTAGTAATTGCGGCGTCTGATACGTTGACGCGCGGGCAGAGAGGAGCGGGGAGACGCCTTGAACGGGATCGTGCTCATCCATGGAGGCTGGGGCCATACGCGTTCGGTGTCCCTCAGGTCATCGCATCACGTCGCGGTGGCGCTTCGGCATCGCGGCCACGAAGTGACGGAAATCACCGCGGACGCGCAATGGCCCGATCTGGACGGAGCCGATCTGGTGATCCCGCTGGTCTACGGGGTCGAGGGCGAGCAGGGTTCGATCACCGCGGTCCTGGAGGGGCTCGGGGTGCCCTATCTCGGCTCGGACTCGGCGACGTGCGCCCTCATCGCGCACAAGCCCGGAGCCAAGCGCATGCTCGACCGCGCCGGGGTCGCGACGCCCGAGTTCGTCTCCGTCGACGCCGAGGCGATCCGCCACTACGAGGGGATGAACGCGCTCCGGTCCGGGGCGGAACGGATCGGCTACCCGGTCGTGGTCAAGCCGGCGCGGCAGTGCCAGGGCGTGGGGGTGCACCTGGTCGAGACGCCCGAGGAGCTTCCCGCCGCCGTCATGGCGGCCTTCGCCCACGGAGGCGAGGTCCTGGTGGAGGAGTACGTCGAAGGCGTCGAACTCAGCGTCTGCCTGGTGGGGCGGGGGCTGCGCCCCCTCATCCCGGTGGAGATCCGATCGGCCGGCCGGTTGTGCGACATCCACGTGCGCATGAGCGAGAACGGGGTCAAGTACATCGCGCCCCCGGACCTGACCTCGCCGGAGCTGGCCGTGGTGACCAAGGCGGCCATGGACGCCGGCCGGGTCCTCGGGGTGCGCGACCTGGCCAGGGTCGATCTCATCCTCGGCCCCGACGGCCCGCAGGTGCTCGACGTCACCCCTTGCCCCGGGCTGTCCGACCGCTCGGTGGCGGCCACGGCCGCGACCGCCCAGGGGCAGTCCTACGAGGATCTGATCGAACGTATCGTCGGCGACGCCGGTCGCCGCGTCCCCCGGGAACGTTCCCGCTGACGCCCGGCGGGCGCCGCCGGCCCCCCGTGGGGGACGGCCGGGCCGCCCCCCGCGGGCGTCGGATGCCGACGTCAGATCAGGCCGAGACCGCGGACGGCGTCGCGCTCCTCGACCAGCTCCCGGACCGAGGCGTCGATCCGCTCCCGGGAGAAGGCGTCGATGTCCAGGCCCTGGACGATCTCGTAGCGACCGCCGGCGGAGACCACGGGGAAGGACGAGATGAGCCCCTCGGGGACCCCGTAGGAGCCGTCGGAGACCACGGCGGCGGAGGTCCAGTCGCCTTCGGCCGTACCGTTCACCCAGTCGTGGACGTGGTCGACCGCCGCGTTCGCCGCGGAGGCGGCCGAGGAGGCCCCCCGAGCCTCGATGATGGCGGCGCCCCGCTTGGCCACGGTGGGGATGAAGGTCTCGCGGAGCCACTCGCCGTCCACCTGCTCGGCGGCGATCTTGCCGTTGACCTCGGTGTGGAAGAGGTCGGGGTACTGGGTCGCCGAGTGGTTGCCCCAGATGGTCATCCGCTTGATCGCGGTGACCGGGACGCCGAGCTTGGCGGAGAGCTGGGAGAGCGCCCGGTTGTGGTCCAGGCGGGTCATCGCGGTGAACCGCTCCGCGGGGACGTCCGGGGCGTGGGCCTGGGCGATCAGCGCGTTGGTGTTCGCCGGGTTGCCGACCACCAGGACCCGGATGTCGTCGGCGGCGACCGCGTTGATCGCCTCGCCCTGCGGCTTGAAGATGCCGCCGTTGGCCTGGAGCAGGTCACCGCGCTCCATGCCCTTGGTCCGGGGCCGGGCGCCGACCAGGAGGGCGACGTTCGCCCCGTCGAACGCGACCCGCGGGTCGTCGCTGATGTCGATGCCGGCCAGGAGCGGGAACGCGCAGTCGTCGAGCTCCATCGCCGTCCCCTCCGCGGCCTTGACCGCCTGGGGGATCTCCAGCAGGCGCAGCCGGACCGGCGTGTCCGGCCCGAGCAGCTGGCCCGAGGCGATCCGGAAGAGCAGGGCGTAGCCGATCTGGCCGGCGGCGCCGGTAACGGTGACGTTGACGGGAGCCTGTGGCATGACGTTCCTCTACTGATGGGGAAAGAGTGATACGCGGATGTTACCGGCCGCCTCCCCGGCCTCCGGCGGCGCGTTCCCGCGAGTCTTCGGTACGGCGTCCGCGAGCTGCACAGAGGGCTCCTGAAAGGGAGGATCCACCGTATTTCGCACACGCCGGCATGTCATGTCGGTGACCCCCAAACGGCATCACTACGACATGCCAAGGTCGTGGCGCCGACATCCGTACACGAACCGATGATCGATATAGCGGGTCATTTGGCACCCGCGGACCGCCAGTGCATAACCAATCAATTTCGGACGCAGTATTCTAGATCAACCAGGCTAGATATAACCCGATAGTTCGAAATAAGAAGTATTTGAGTGGAAGGTTTTCGGCTCGCGGCCGCGGGCCGGGAAGGGTGAGATGACGACCACCAAGGGCTCCATTCCGACGCTGGACCCGATCGAGGAGATCCGGCGACAGTGGGGCGACGCCGGGCTCGAGGCGCGGGACGCGATCGCCGCCGCGATCTCCGTGGTACGCGCCCAGCAGCTAATCCAAGAACGGATCGACGCGGCGCTCGCGCCGCACAACCTGACGATGCCCCGCTTCGAGGCGCTCATGGTGCTCATGCTCGCGCCGGGCGGCTCGTTACCCCTGGGAAAACTCAGCGAGATGCTCATGGTGCATCCGGCCACGGTGACCAACACCGTGGACCGGCTGGAGACCAGAGGCCTGGTCCGCCGGGTCGGCCACCCGGCGGACCGGCGGACCAAACTCGCCCAGCTCACCGAGACCGGCCGCCGGGTCACCCAGCAGGCGATCAGGGCCGTGGCCCAGACGAACGCCGGGATGGCCGAACTGTCGCAGATCGAATGCATCCAGATCGCCCGGCTCATCCGCCGGCTCCGGCTGACCGCCGGAGACCTGCCGGGCCGGGAGGACTCCACACCGCCGAGCCCACCGCTCTGGCACTCCGGCTGAGTCGCGGATCCGTCCGTCCTCTCCCGGGTCGGCGAGGGACGCCGGGAGGGACGGACGTCGGCAAGGCGTGGCGGCGAGGCCGGCTCCTCCCCGGGGCCGGCCTCGCCGCGCGGAGATCACGGCAGGGTACGGACCTCGTCGCACCAGCGGGCCAGCAGCGCCTCGTCGTGGCTGATCGCCAGCAGCCCGGCCCCGGTCCGGGCCCGGTACTCCTCGACCGCCGCCACCAGGAAGGCCTGGGTGGAGGCGTCGAGCATGGAGGTCATCTCATCGCAGACCAGGTACCGCGGCTCCAGGGCGAGCGCCCTGGCCACGCACGCCCGCTGCAGCTGCCCGTCGGAGACCTCGTGCGGCCTGCGACCGAGCAGGTCGGCGGTGAGCCCGGTCCGTTCGGCGAGGGACGCGGCCGCGTGCGCCGCCTCCTTGCGGCCCGCCCGCCCGGACGCGAGCAACGGCTCGGCGACGATCTCGGCGAGCGTCAGCCGCGGGTCGACCGCGGCCCTGGGCTGCTGGAAGATCAACGCGATCGCGGTACGGGCCTCGCGGGGCGCCCGGTACCGCCATCCGGTGACCGGCCTCCCGTCCAGCCGGACCGAGCCCGCGGACGGCTTGAGCAGCAGCGCCAGCACCCGGGCCAGCGTGGACTTGCCGCAGCCGCTCGGCCCGGCCAGGCCGACCGCCGCGCCGTGCTCGATCCGGAACGACACCGAATCCAGCACCGCGGCCCGCCGGTCGAAGGCGACCGTGACCCCGGCCGCCTCCAGCGCACAGGTGTCAGGCATCCCGGCCCTCCAACGGGTGGTGACAGGCGGCGAGCCGGTCCCGGCCGGCGGGCCGCGGCTCGGGCCTGCTCCGGCAGGCGGCGTCCGCCCCGCCGCAGCGGGGACCGAACGCGCACCCGTCGGGGAGCGCGGTGAGCTCGGGCGCGAACCCGGGGATCGGGGTGAACTCGCGGGTCGGCTGGGCCCGAAGCAGCCCGTCGGCGTAGGGGTGGCGGGGACCGGCGAAGAAGTCGCCGGCGGGGGCCGTCTCGACGATCCGCCCGGCGTACATGACCGCGATGTCGTCGGCGACGAGCTCGGCGGCCCGGAGGTCATGGGTGATCAGCAGCACGGCCCGCCCTTCGTCGCAGAACCGGCGGAGCTCGGCCATGGTCGCCTCGATCAAGGGCCGGTCCAGGCCGGTCGTGGGCTCGTCGGCGAGGACGATCGGCGGGTCCCCGGCCAGGGCCAGCGCGTTGGCGACCCGCTGCGCCGTACCGCCGGAGAGCTCGTGCGGGTACCGGTCCAGGTCGGCGGGGTCCAGCCCGGCCCGGGCCGCGAGGGAGTCCGCGCGGGTGCGGAGCCGCGCCGCGGAGCCCCCCGCGCCGGTCAGCTCCTTCAGGGTCTCCTGCAGCTGGGAGCGGGCGGTCCGCACCGGGGTCAGGTGCGTGGCCGGGCTCTGCGGGATCAGCCCGATCCGCCGCCCGCGCACCCGGCGGGCGAGGACGGGCTCGGGGGCGCCGATGAGCTGGAGTTCCCCGTCGAGCCAGGCCTCCCCCTCGACGCGGGCGTTGGCGGGGAGCAGCCCAAGCAGGGCGTGCGCCATGACGGACTTGCCGCAGCCGGACTCGCCGACCACCGCCAGGCACCGGCCCGGGGTCAGGGTGAGGCCGACGTCGGCGACCGCGTGCACGACGGCCCGGCGCAGCAGGAAGCGGACGGTGAGCCCGCGGACGAGGAGGCCGTTCACAGGGTCAGCTCCGATCTGCGGCGCGGGCTGAGGCGATCGCGCAGGCGGCGGGCGACCACCGAGATCGCGAGCGTGGGGACGAAGATGAACAGCCCGGGGAAGACGCTGGACCACCAATGCCCGGTGAGCAGCGAGCGCTGCCCGTCGCTGATCATGTTGCCGAGGGAGGCGAGGTGGGGCGGCAGCCCGAGCCCGAGGAAGCTCAGCGCGGTCTCGTGCCAGATGGCGTGCGGGATCAGGAGCACCGAGGCGAGCATGATCTGGGGCAGCAGATGGGGCAGGTAGTGCCGGAACACGATCCGCGCCCGGCCGGCCCCGCCGCCGATCGCCGCCTCGACGAAGGTACGGGAGCGCAGGCTGAGCACCTCGGACCGGACGATCCGCGCGGTGGTCAGCCAGTGGGTGACCCCGACGGAGACCACGACCGCGACCACGCCGGGGGCGAAGAGCGCCACGACGAAGATCCCCGCCAGCAGGTGGGGCAGGGCCTGGACCCCGTCGGCCACCCGCATGAGCAGGCGGTCGGCGAGCCCGCCGAGGCTGCCCGCGAGCAGCCCGACCGCGGTGCCCAGGATGACCCCGGTGACCGCGGCGGCCAGTCCGATGAGCGCCGACACCCGCAGGCCGTACAGGCTGCGCAGCAGAACGTCCCGCCCGAGTTCGTCGGTGCCGAAGGGATGGGCGAAGGACGGCGGCAGACCGGCCGCGGACAGGTCGACCAGCCGCTGGTCGACCTGCGCGATCGGCGGGACGACCAGGACCGCCACGGCGAGTATCGCCAGGACGGCGAGCGCGACCCGGTGTCCGTACGGCCTGCGGGTGCCAGCGACCTCACGCATCGGCCACCGTCCGGGGGTCGGCGAGGACGTGGCAGACGTCGGCCACGAGGTTCCCCAGCAGCACGGCGAGGGTGCCGAGGAGGGTGACCGCGGCGAGCAGCGGGAAGTCCACCGCCAAGGCCGCCTCGACCGAGACCGAGGCGACGCCGGGCCAGGAGAACACGGTCTCGACCAGGATCGCCCCGGTGACGAGCTCGGGCATACGCACTCCGATCAGGGTGATGTACGGCAGCAGCGCGGAGCGCAGCGCGTGCCGGACGAGCACCGTCCGCTCGCGGAGTCCACGGGCCCGGGCGCCGACGACGAAGTCCTCGCGCAGCACGCCGAGCACCGACTCCCTGGCGAACAGGACGAGCCAGGAGGACTGGGAGACGGCCAGGACGAGGCAGGGCAGCACGAGATGGTGGGCCACGTCCCCCGGGGTGATCGAGGTCGCGGCCGGGTCGGTGAGCCCGCCCGCCGGAAACCAGCCCAGCCGCACGGCGAAGACCGAGATGACGATGAGGGCGAACCAGAAGACGGGCGCCGCCTCGTTGGCGAGGGCGCCGCCGCTGATCGCGCGGTCCAGCCAGGAGTTCTCCCGCCAGGCGGCGAGCGTGCCCACGACCAGTCCGGCCACCAGCATCAGCACCAGGGCCAGGCCCACCATCAGCAGGGTCCAGCCGAGCCGCTCACCGATGATCTCGGCCACCGGCCGGTGCAGCGAGCGGGAGTCCCCCAGTTCGCCCCGGAGCAGATTGCCCAGCCAGGTGAGGTACTGCTCCAGGACCGGCCGGTCCAGGCCCCAGTTCCGCCGGATCTGCTCGACCACCTCGCTTGAGGTCAGCGAGGCGCGGTCCCCCAGGTACTGGCGGACCGGGTCGAACGGGGAGACCTTCGCCAGGGCGAACATCACCGCCGTGACGATCAGCAGGAGGGGTACGGCGAACAGGAGCCGCCACGCGACCATGCGCCCGATGGCGCGCGCCCTCACGGCGTCGGCCGCCACTTGTGGATGTCGCGGAAGAGGCCGCCGATCGCGTGTTCGTGGGCCTCCACGGCCGGGGCGATCCCGCTCCACTTCCCGCGCACCACGTAGACGTGGTCGAGGAAGAGAAGGTAGAGCCAGACCTGCCGATCCTGGATCCGCTGCTGCAAGGCGTCGTAGGCCTGCTTGCGGACGGCCTGGTCGACGGACTCGCGCCCCTGCGCCAGCAGGCGGTCCACCTCGGGGTCGCGGAGTCTGCCGGGGTTGAAGAACCCCTGGCCCGCGAGGCTGGAGTGGAACAGGTTGTAGTTGATGTAGTCGGGGTCGTAAGGGCTGCCCCACGCCATGAGGAGGGCGTCCTTGTCCATGCGCCCCTCGATGGCGTCCCAGTCGAGCCCCACGACGTCGACCTCGATGCCGACCTTGCGCGCGTCGGAGCCGACCGCGAGCGCGAGTTCCTTGCGGAGCGAGTCCCCGGCGGGATACATGAGGGTGAACTTGGCCGGGACCCCGTCCTTGGCCCGCAGCCCGCCGGAACCGGCCGTCCAGCCCGCCGCGTCGAGGATCTTGGCGGCGCCCGCCCGATCGGCGGCGGCCGGGCCGGTGACCGAGTCCGCGTGCCACTTGGTGCCGGGGGCGATCGGCCCGAAGGCGGGTTTGCCGGTTCCGGCGAGGATGCCGTCCGTCATCGCCTTGCGGTCCACCGCAAGGTTGAGCGCCCGGCGGACGGCCGGATCCCCGGTGACGGGCCGCTCCAGCGGGAACATGACGCCCCGGTAGTCGGCGCTCGGCACGTCGTACACGGTCAGGCCGTCCTTGCCGCGGAAGGACGCGGCGAGCTTGGGCGGCAGCACGACGGCGTCGAACTCGCCCGCCGCCATGCGGGTGGCGCGGACGTTGTCGTCCGCGGCGAAGGCGACGACGAGCCGCTTGATCGCCGGTGCCCCGCCCCAGTGGTCCGGGTTGGCGGTGAGGGCGAGTTTGTCGCCCGGGGTCCAGGACTCGAACCTGAACGGACCGGTGCCCACCGGCCGGGTGCCGAAGGTGTTCTTGTCCATGTTCTTCGGCACGATGCCGAGGGTCGTCCGCTGGACCAGGGGCGCGTAGGGGTATTTGAGGGTGAACACCACGGTGGCCGGGTCGGACGCCTCCACCTTGTCGATGGCCGCGAAGTCGCCGCGGATGGGCGAGTTGTTCTTCTCGTCGAGCACCTCGGTGTAGGTGAAGACGACGTCGGCGGAGGTCAGCGGCGTCCCGTCGTGGAATTTCACCCCCGGCCGGAGGGTGAAGGTCACGGTCTTGCCGTCGGCGGACGTGGTCGGCAGCGCGGAGGCGAGCGCGGGGACGGGTTCCAGGTCGTCGTCCCGGGTCACCAGTCCGTCGAACATCATCGATCCGCCGTCGGCGCCGAAGCCGAGGATCGGGTTGAGCGTCTCGACGGCGTTGCCGACGGAGACGACCACGGTGTCGTCCGTGTTCCTTGGACGGCTTGGATCGGTCCCGCCGCAGGCCGTGGCGGTGAGCCCGAGGACGGTGAGCAAGGCGATCAGGGGGCGCTTCATACATGGTCTCGCTTCACGGGGAAACTAGTCGCGTGCAGATATTAACTGCGACTAATTCGCAATAAGAGACCGGGTGTGCCGATCCGAGGCAATGGTGATCCCGCCGGGGTCCTGACGAAGCCCACGGCGGCACGCACCACCGCCGGCAGACGGGAAAGCCGAGTGCGCCTACCGGCGGATCCCCCGCCGTCGGGACGCACACAGAACGGACCGGCGGAGCAGAGCTCGGAGGGTTGGAACCCGAACTCCGTCGAAACCTCCGCCGGTCCTCCGGAAGCCTCACTCAACCAAGGCGTCGGTCTACAGGGTAAAACACCGGCTTGCCGGGTGCGATCACCACCAGTAGACGGGGTACTTGATCCCCTGGGCCCGGGCTCCGGCGAAGCCGGCGGCCACCATCACCACCGTCGACAGGGCCAGCAGCGGCAGGAACGGGAAGATCGGCGGGCCGGTCACCGTGACGATGATGGCCGTGGCCGCGGCGGGTGAGTGCGAGGCGCGGCAGGCCAGCATCGCACCGAGGGCGAGCCCCCCGGCGAGCGCCGCGCTCCACGGCGAGGACCCCAGCGTCCAGTGGGCCGCGAACCCCACCAGCGCGCAGACGAGCTGACTCACCACGACGTTGCGCGGCTGGGCGAGCGGGGTGCTCGGCGCCCCGGCCACCAGCGCCATGCTCGCGGCCAGCGACGGGATGAGTACGGGCTCCCCCACCAGGAAGCCGATCAGCGCCAGCGTGGCGAGCGCCCCGACGCTGGTCACGGTCGTGATGGCCAGTGCCGCCGGGCCGAGCCGGGGCGGCGCCTGACTGCTCGGCCACGACCTGGAGAACCAGGACTTGGTCCGTACCGCCGACTCCTGAAGCTCCTCGACGGCTTCGATCGTCCCCACCCCACTACCCCGTTTCTCCAAGATCCTGGTGAAGGATCTCATGATTGGGGATCAGGGGATATTCATCCGGTTACGATGTCAGTGATCCGTAAGTTATGCCATGTCCTCTAGTTCCATCCCCTTCGTCTCCCGGATCCCGGTGGCGACGAAGACGAAGGCGAGCAGCGCGAACACCGCGTACAGCCCGTAGGCCAGTCCCAGGCCGACCCCCGCCAGCACCGGGAACGTCGCGGAGACGAGCCAGTTGGCCACCCACTGGGCCGCCGCGGCCACGGCGAGGGCGGACGCGCGGATCCGGTTGTTGAACATCTCGCCGAGGAGCACCCAGACGACCGGGCCCCAGCTGCACCCGAAGAAGACCACATAGAGGTTGGCGGCGACGAGTGCCGCCTTCCCCGGCAGGTCGCCGAGGACCGGCGCCCCGTTCACGATCGGCGCGGTGGCGAAGAGGACGGCCATGAGGCCCAGGGTGACCGTCATGCCCGCGGCACCGGTCAGGAGCAGCGGCCTGCGGCCCACCCGGTCGATGAGCGAGATCGCCACGAAGGTCGTCGCGATGTTGACGACCGAGGTGATCACCGTGATGAGCAGGGAGTCGTGCTCGGTGAAACCCACCGAGCGCCACAAGGCCGAGGAGTAGTAGAAGATCACGTTGATCCCGACGAACTGCTGGAACACCGAGAGCAGCACACCGGCCCAGACGATCGGCAGCAGGCCCAGGCGCGGGCCGCGCAGATCCCCGAGGCGGACCGGCCGGTCCAGGGTGAGCGTCCTGGCGATCTCGCCGATCCGACCGTCGACGTCCCCGCCGACCAGCCGCCCGAGGATCTCGCGCGCCTCGCCCAGGCGGCGCCGGGCGACCAGGTACCGCGGCGACTCGGGTATCCGGAGCGCGAGTACGCCGTACATCGCCGCCGGGAGCGCGGCGCTGGCGAACATCCACCGCCAGGCGGCGCCGCCCCAGGGCACGTCGTGGGCGGCGCCGCCGGCCAGCCCGGCGAGGGCGTAGTCGACGAGGAGCGCGAGGAAGATCCCGGTCACGATCGCCAGCTGCTGCAGCGAGCCGAGCCGTCCCCGCAGGGCGGCCGGGGCGATCTCGGCGATGTAGGCGGGGGCGATGACCGAGGCGGCCCCGATGGCGAGCCCGCCCATCACCCGGAAAAGGGTGAGCACCACCGGATCGAAGGCGAGCCCGGAGCCGAGGGCGCTGACGAAGAACAGGACGCTCGCCAGCAGCATCACCCGGACCCGGCCGAGCCGGTCGGCGAGCGGCCCGGCGAACCAGGCGCCCGCCGCACAGCCGATCAAGGCGGAGGAGACGATGAAGCCGAGGGCGGCCGGACTCAGCCCGAAGGTGCTCTCCAGCGCGCCCACGGTTCCGTTGACGACCGCGGTGTCGTAGCCGAAGAGAAACCCGCCGAGCGCGGCCGCGGCGGCCACCGGGACCACCGCGCCGTGGCGGTGGCCCTCGGCTTCGGGCACCCTACTCTTCCTCGACGATGTGGACCGCCGCCTCTTCGGCTCCGGCCGCCCCTCCGTCGATGCCCACGTCCGAGGCGATCATCTCGGACTCCACGTCGCCGTGTGCCCCTTCGTCGGGCGCGACGAGGCGCCCCGCGCGACGGCCTCCGGTCGACTCGTACTCACCCGGTTCGGGCGCGTAGGGGTCGACGTCCGGCTCCTCCTCGGCGAGCAGCTGATCCAGGGACTCCCCCTGCCGCTGCTCGTCGGCGGTGGTGCCGAACTTCTGCCCTGCCGACCACCGGTCGGGTGGGATCAGGCCGGTGTCGAGAGGGTCCGCTCGAAGATCGTCGGTCTCCAGGCTGTCGGCGGGCTGTAGCACGCCATCGTCCTCGCTCATGACTCCTCCTACTGAGGCCCTACCCGGGCTTATCCCGTGGATGCGGTTCTTGACGGAACCATGACGACCGATTTGCACGGCCGAGCGGTTTTCCCGGGCCGCCGGGTGGGATCACAGATCACGCGCGATCGGGCACCATAGGTTTCCGTGGAGGACATCACCGATATATGGCACATCGACCGCCGGACGGCCGCGGGGCACCTCACACCTCACCGGGGCGTGCTCTCAGCCGCCGAGGAGGAGCGGGCAGCCCGGTTCATCCGACCGACCGACCGGGACAGATACCTCGAATCCCACATCTTTCTTCGGCTCGTCCTCGCCTCCTACGGCGGTGCCGGGCCCCGGGAGCTGGAATTCGGCGCGGCCCCCTGCGCCGGATGCGGGCAACCGCACGGCAAACCGGTGCTGATCAGCCCTTCGGTCCCCGAGTCCTGGAACCTCTCCCACGCGATCTGGGAGACGGCCGTCGTCGTCTCCCGGGTGCACGAGGTCGGAATCGACGTCGCCGACATCGAGACCGACCGCTCCCACGACGTCGGCCGGCTGCTCCACCCCCGCGAGATCCCCATCGCCCACGGCCCGGCCTTCTACCGGATCTGGGCGCGAAAGGAGGCCGCGATGAAGGCCTGCGGAGCGGGCCTCACCCTCGAACTCGCCAGCTTCGACGTCACCGGGGACACCACGGTCTGCGCCGGACGGCTGACCGTCCTCACCGACGTCCCCCTGTCCAGTGAGACCACCTGCGCGGTGGCCCTCACCGGCCCGGGCGTCTCGGCGGAGACCGCCCTGGGGGTGATCCCCGGCTATCCGGCCAAGCTCACCGCGGGCGACATCTCCGTCCCGGTCCAGCGCGCCCACGTCACGAGCCCCGCGAGTCCGCGTCCTTCCTGCGTGGGGTGATCAGACAGTACGGCTGCGCGAGCGGCCGGCCCGGTCCCGCGTGCACCTGGGCCCGGACCACCTCGGCGAGGCGGCGGTTGCCCGCCTCGTTCGGGTGGAAGCTCCGGGGATCCACGTTCACCGGGAAGTCGACGTTGAGCGCGTGCAGGTAGGGACTGGCGGTCCCGGCCTCCCCGCCGTCGAAGGCGGTGAACGCGTCGGCGAACTCGGCGCTCCCCCCGTCCCGCGCCGCGACGATCTCCTCGTCCACCCCGCGGACGGTCTGCCGGATCACCTCGTTGGCCCGGCGGGTCATCTCGTTGAGCCAGAGTTGCTCGTCGGCGCCGACGAAGTCGACCGACCCGGAGGGCCGCTCCGGAAAGAGCCTCGGATAGCCCATCACGACGATCCTGGCCCGCGGCGCCTTGCGGTGCAGCTCACCGAGCAGCCTGGCCAGGTCCGCGCGCAGCACGTCGATCCGGGCCAGGATCTCCGGCTGCTGCTCCCGGCAGGAGTCCGACCAGAGCACGCTGGTCACGCAGTTCTTCAGGACGCCTGCGTACCCGAGATCGTTGCCGCCGATGGTCAGGGTGATCAGGCTCGCCCGCCCGTCCACCCCGTCGACCTGCGGGCCTTGGCCGCCGTACCGGCGAAAGAGCGACGCCACCCGGGCGCCGCTGCACGCCAGGAAGCGGTTGCCGCCGCGGAAGAGGAACTCGGTGACGATGAGCGGGGCGTAGGAGAGCTCGGATCGCCCGCATCCGGGCCGGGACGCGGTCTCCCGGTCGGCGAGCGCGCCGATACCGGCGGAGAAGGAGTCCCCGAGCGCGGTGTAGACGCCCCAGACGGCCGCCTCGGCCGGGGTCACCGGCGGCACCGGATCGGGCGGGGCCCGATCGGGTTTCGGCACCGCGGTCCACGGGCCCAGCGCCGCGACGACGATCGTGAGGAGGCCTGCCAGCAGGATGCCCTGAACTAACACGATCTTTCGGATAAGCGGGTGCCCCATGAGATCAGGATGCCGCCTCTTCCCCACCACGTGCGCGAAATTTCACCTACGCTAGGAGGCACCCAATGCCTGGGAGGGCATGTGGCAGTCACGGACGAGGCGATAAACCAGATCAAGGGAATGATCCTCTCCGGGAAGCTGAGCCCGGGTGATCGGCTCCCCCGGGAAGCCGACCTCGCCGATCGACTGGGCCTTTCCCGCAACTCGCTCCGCGAGGCGGTCCGCGCCCTGGCGCTCATCAACGTGCTGGACGTCCGGCAAGGCGACGGGACCTACGTCACCAGCCTGCACCCCTCACTCCTGTTCGACGTCCTGTCCTTCGTCGTCGACCTGCACGACGAGACCACCGCGCTGCAGTTCTTCGAGGTGCGCCGGGTCCTCGAACCGGCCGCCACCGCCCTCGCCAGCCAGCGCATGACCGACGACGACGTCGGCGAACTGCGGGACATGATCGCCGCGCTGCCCGGGGACCCCACCGCCGAGCAGCTCGTCGCACACGATTTGAAGTTCCACCGGCGGATCGCCCTCGGCTCGGGAAACCAGGTGCTCTGCTCCCTCATCGAGAGCCTGTCCGGGCCCACGATCCGCGCGGAGACCTGCCGCGGGCTCACCCGGCCCGCCGCCGTCGAGGAACTCCGCCGGCACCACGAGGCGATCTGCGCGGCGATCGCGAACCGCCAGGCCGAGGTGGCCAGGTCGTGGGCGACCGTCCACATCACCAGGATCGAGGAGTGGCACCGGATCGCGCTCGACTGACGACGGGCCCGCAGGCCAGGGCGGCCCGCATCGGACCGATGGGGAAACAGTAGGCTTCCGCCGTGACAGTCAGCGCCCTGCAACCCCCCGCGAGCATCGGCGTACGACCCGGCGGCCACCGGCGGCACGTCATCGCCCTCGCCGTGATCTGTACCGTGGCCGCGTCCTGTTACGCCCTGCTCAGCCTGGTCAAGTTCGGGCTCCACCGGGCGTCGGTCTTCGATCTGGTCATCTTCGACCAGGCGGTACGCGGCTGGTCCGGATTCGGGCTCCCCTACAGCCCCGCCGTCGGCGTGAACAAGTTCGGCGTCGTCGACTTCCTGCAGCTCGCCGACCACTTCAGCCCGATCCTCGCCCTGCTCGCCCCGCTGTACTGGATCCACGACGGGCCCGCCACCCTCCTGGTGGCCCAAGCCGTCCTGTTCACCCTGGCCGTCCCCTGGATCTGGCGGTACACCCGCCGCCGGATGGGCACGGCCCCCGCCTACCTGGTCTCCGTCGCCTACCTGATCTCCTGGCCGGTCGCCCAAGCCGTCAACTTCGACTTCCACGAGGTGGCGTTCGTCCCGGTGCTGACCGCGATCATGATCGAGCGGTTCGACGCGGGACGGATCCTGCCCGGATCGCTCGCCGCGTTCGGCCTGCTCCTCGTCAAAGAGGACATGGGCCTGCTCGTCTCCGGATTCGGCCTCTACCTCCTGGTCACCCGGCGCTGGGCGGTCGGCGCGGCCTTCGTCGCCGGCGGGCTCTCCGCCATGGCCCTCACCCGGAACGTGCTCATCCCCGCCGCCGGCGGAGACTCCGCCTACTTCTGGGCCTACAACCACCTCGGCCCCGACGTGGCCTCGGCCGCGCTCCACGTGCTCGGCGACCCCATCGGCACCCTCGCCCTGCTGTTCAGCCACGGCGCCAAGATCGGCACCATCGGCCTGCTGCTCTGGCCGGTCCTCTTCGCCTGCCTCGCCTCGCCCCTGATCGTTCCCGCGATCCCGCTCGTCCTCGAACGCCTGCTGAGCGACCGCGTCCTGTGGTGGCAGGCCGACTTCCAGTACAACGCCTTCGTCATCGTCATCGTCATGCTCGCCGCCGTCGACGGCGTCACCCGGATCACCCGCTGGATCGCCCTCGCCACGCACCGCGAACCCGAAGCGGACGACCCCGCCGAGGACACCCCCGACGGCCCGGCCCCGGCCCCCGATCCCCGCGACCAGGTCCGCGCCCGCGTCATCGGGACCTCATGGGCCGCCTGCGTCCTCACCGTCTCCGTCACCCTCCTCCCCAACTTCGCCTTCAAGCAGCTGGTCGACCCCGCCTTCTACCGGAGCACCCCCCGTACGGCCGCCGCCGAGGAGGCGATCTCCAAGGTTCCCGACGGCGTCACCGTCGAAGCCGTCAACCACCTCGGTCCCGCCCTCAGCGCGCGGACCACCGTCCTCCTCTGGGACAACACCCCCAGAAACGCCCCCTGGGTCGTCGCCGACACCCTCCAATGGGCCTACCCGTTCGCCTCAGCCGACCGGCAGCGCGAACAGATCGACACCCTCCTGCAGAGCGGCTACAAGATCGTCTATGACCGCGACGGCTTCCTGGTCCTCAACCGCGGCTGACAACCTGCGGGAGAGCGGGCCGGACCAAAACCACGGACGTGCGATACCCCGTTGGGTGAGTTCAGGCTTACAAGAACAGTATTTTCAAACATTGACCGCGGCGGATCGTGCCGCGCAAAAGGCAGCGCGGCACGATCCGCCGCGCGCATTCCCGCGCCGCAAAGTACGCGGCGCGAGAAGTGCGGACGTAGCGCGACCAGCACCTAAGGTCCAGCCATACTTGCCACCAGGTAGGGCCCTTGGGGTCATCGGTTTGAGCGGTGGGATTTGGTGCGGGTTGTGGCCTGGACATAGGTGTCGTCGAAGGCTTCTATGACGGCCGGCCAGGTGCAGTCGACGGGGGCGGTCTCACGGTTGTGGGCTTGGATGCGCCGCCTGAGGGCGGGGTCGCGGGCAAGGCGGGCGATCGCGGCGGCCAGCTGCTCGAAGCTGCCGCCGAGGAGGCCCTCCTGGCCGGACTCGACGAAGTCGGCGACACCGCTCTGGGTCCGGGCGACGACCGGGAGGCCGGCGGTGCGGGCCTCCAGCGCGGCCAGTCCGAAGGACTCCCGGGGGGCGGGCGCGACGAAGACGTCGGCGGAGGCCAGCAGCTCTTTGATCTGCTCCCGGGTGAACCGGCCGGGCAGCGCCACCCAGTCCGACATCGCGTTGGCGCGAAGGTAACGCTCCATCGCGCCTTTGGCGGGGCCGTCCCCGACGACGGTGACGCGGAGCGGGGTCTCCCCGGGGACCCGGCTCCGCGCGGTCCGCATCAGCTTGAGCAGCCGTACCGGCTGCTTGCGCGGGGCGAGTCTGCCGACGGCCACGATGTGCACCGGGGACGCCGCCGAGGCCGCGGGGGGCGTCGTCGCCCGTACCGGACGCCAGGCGTCGACGTCCAGGCCGTTGGAGACGACGCGCACCGGGATGCGCGGGCCGGCCACGGCGCGGATCGGCCGGGACGCCGCCTCACTCACCGTGGTGACCAGCAGCGGCCAGCGGGTCCACCCGGTCAGCAGGTCCAGGAGGCGGTAGACGGCCCGGGTGACCGGATCCCACATGCTGTGCACCGTGACCACCGTGGGCAGCCCCGCCCGTACGGCGGTGCGCACCGCGGTCCAGGAGAACGGCGAGACCGCGCCGAGGTGGACGTGGACCACGTCGGGCCGCCGCGCGGCGTAGAGCCGGCGCAGGTGGTGCCCGCCGCGGGGGTGGAGCGGCAGGTCGAACGGGATCCGCGCGGTGATCCGATGCACCCCGTGACCGGAGTCGCCGGGGGTGGCGGTGGCGACTTCGACGTGGTGGCCGGCCTCCCGCTGCGCGCGGACCAGATCTCCCACCTGGACCTCGATACCGCCGAGACGGGGGAGGAAGCAGTCGCTGACGTGCAGAATCCTCAAACCGCCATGCCCTCCTCAAACGCGGCGTGGGATCATGTCTGAGTGCCACGTACCGCTGTATTCTTCCACGCCCACCCCGACGACGAGGCCCTGCTCACCGCCGGGACCATGGCCATGCTCGCCGCGCAGGGCCATCGGGTCGTCCTGGTCGTCGCCACCGCGGGTGAGCGTGGCCTGGCCGCGCCGACGGACCGCGCCCTCGGCGAGACCCGTCTTGAGGAGCTCGACCGGTCGGCGAAGGCGCTCGGCTGCGCCCGGGTCGAGCTCCTCGGCTACACCGACTCGGGGCTCGCCGGTGAGGGTGGCGCGCCGGTGGACCGTCCGCGGGACTCCTTCATCGACGCCGACGTGGAGGAGGCCGCGCAGCGCCTGGCGACGATCCTGAAGGAGGAGAGCGCCGACCTGGTCACGATCTACGATCCGGCGGGCGGGTACGGCCACCCGGACCATGTGCAGGTCCACCGGGTCGGGGTGCGCGCGGCGGAGATCGCCGGGACCCGGATCGTGCTGGAGGCGACGGTCGACCGCGGCCTGCTGATGCGGGCGCTGCGCCTGGTCTCCCGGATCTACCGGCTTCCTCCGGAGTTCGACCTGCGCAGCTTCGAGCGGGCCTACTCCCCGTCGGAGACGATCACCCACCGGGTCAAGGTCGGCCGGTACTCCGCCGCCAAACGGGCCAGCATGGCGGCGCACACCACCCAGACCACCGGCGGGGACGGCGAGCGGACCCTCTCGGTCTTCCTGCGGCTGCCGCGGCCCCTGTTCCGGGTGGTCTTCGGCACCGAATGGTACGTACGGCGCGATCTCCCCCCGGGCACCCGGCTCCGTCACCCGTTCGACGAACCCGCCCCCCGGTGACCTTCCCGGCCCGGTGGCGACGCTCTTTCCGGCGATCGACGCGCCGCGGGCCGTGACGACTTAGCATGGCCCGGGTCAAGACCGAGCGGGGTGATTGGGGCATCGTGAAGAACACGTGGGTACGGGCGGGGTTGTCGGTGATCTCCCTGGCACTCGCCGCGGCCCTCATCGTGTTCCTGCCCCGGCTGATCGGGACCGAGTGGACGCACGTCCTCACCGAGCTGGGCCGGCTCGCCCCCGCCACGATCGCCCTGCTGACCGCGCTCTGGCTGGCGAGCCTGTGGGCCTACACCTTCGTCCTCACCTCCGCCCTGCCGGGGCTCACCCATCTGCAGGCGCTCAGCCTGAACGCGGCCGGCAGCGCGGTGAGCAACCTGCTGCCCTTCGGCGGGGCCGCCGGGGTGGCGCTGACGTTCACGATGACGCGGGGATGGGGCCATCCGAACCGTCCCGTCGTGGTGATGACTGTGGTGACCGGGGTGTGGAACACGCTCTTCCGGTTCCTGCTCCCCGCCGTGGGCATCGTGGCCCTGCTCATCGCGGGACGCTCCCCGAGCGACTCGGTGACCTCGGCCGCCGTGGTGGGCGCGCTGATGATCGCGACCATCGTGGTGACGGCGGGGGCCGCCCTCTACTGGGACGCCGCGGCCGCGCGGCTCGGCCGGATCCTGGACCGGCTCAACGGGCTGCTGCCGCCCAGGTTACGCGGGGAACCGGGCCGGGCCTCGACCGGGCTGGAGAGGCTCCGGGGCAACATCACCGACGTGGTGCACGCCCGCTGGCTCGGCCTCACCCTCGGCATGGCCGCCTTCCTCGGACTTCAGCTGGCGCTCCTGTTCGCCTGCCTGCACGCGACCGGCGCCTACCCGGGGGCGGCGGAGACGGTCGCCGCCTTCGCGCTGAACCGGGTCCTCACCACCGCGGTGGTCTCGCCGAGCGGTTCGGGGTTCACCGAGATCGGTACGGCCACCGCCCTGGTGGCCATGGGGGCGCCCCCGAGCGCCGCGACGGCCGCGGTCCTGCTGTTCTGGTTCTACACCTACGTGATCGAGATTCCCTGGGGCGGGCTGGCCCTTGGCGGGTGGGCGCTGCTGAAGCGGCGCAACGGCTCCGGTGACCCCACCCCGGAGTCGGCCGGGGCAGGTCAGCGGTAGGCTCACACCCCGCCGCCGGGCGGACGAGCCGGTTCACAGCAACTCACCTGGTGACCGCATGCCCGGAGTATGCGGATAATTGAGATCTCATGAGCGTCGAAGCGGTGGGGGCCGCAGCGCGTTCCCAAGGAGGGAGAAGCGGCGAGTGACCAATCACCTGGTGCGGCCTGGCGGCTCCGCGTTCGGTTGCGGCTGACATGACGGCCGTACAGTTTCGCGTCCTTGGACCCGTCGAGGCGTACGCGGGGGAGGACGAGCTCGACCTGGGCGGGCTCCGTCAGCGTGCCGTCCTCGCCCGGCTGCTGGTCGCCCGAGGCCAGGTCGTCCCCGTCGACACCCTCATCTACGACCTGTGGACCGACGACGCCTCCCCCAACGCACTGTCCGGCCTGCAGGTCTACATCTCCCGGCTGCGCCGGGTCCTGGAGCCCGGCCGGCCCAAGGGCGCCCAGAGCCGGCTGCTGGTCACGGTGACGTCCGGGTACGCCCTGCGCACCATGACCGACCGGGTGGACGCGCTCAACTTCGAGGCGCTGACCCGCCTCGCGGGCGAACGGCTGGAGGCCGGCGACCCCGAATCGGCCCGCGCGTCCCTGGGGACCGCGCTCGGGCTGTGGCGGGGCACCCCGTACGGCGGCTTCGCGGACCAGATGTGGGCCGAGGCCGAGGTCTCCCGCCTCACCGAACTGCGGCTGGTCGCCCGCGAACGGCAGGCCGACACGGGCCTGCGCCTCGGGCTGCACGCCGAGACGGTCCCCGACCTGGAGGCGCACACCACCGAGCATCCGCTGCGCGAGGAGGGTTGGCGGCTCCTCTCCCTCGGCCTCTACCGATGCGGACGCCAGGGGGACGCGCTCGCGGCGCTGCGCCGGGCGAGGAACACCCTCGCCGACGAGCTCGGCATCGACCCCGGTCCCGCGCTGCGCAAGCTGGAGTCCGACATCCTCAACCAGGATCCCGGGCTCGACCTCGCCGACCGCCCGGCCCGGCGCGCCGTCCACGTCTTCGATCCGCCGCAGGCCGTACCGGTCCTGCTCGAACCGGCGCCGCCCGCCGAGCCGTTCGTCGGCCGGGACACCGAGCTCTCCCGCCTGCTCGACTCGGCTTCGCGCGCGCTCGGCAGCAGGCTGAACGTGGCCCTGGTGAGCGGGGACGCCGGGGCGGGCAAGTCCACGCTGGTCCGGCGGCTCGCCGACCGGCTGGCCTCCTCCGGCTGGATCTGCACCTCGGGCAGCTGCCCCGACAGCAACGCGACCCCGCCCGGCTGGGCCTGGGTGGAGGTCCTGCGCACGCTCACCGAGGTCCGGGGCACCGGGGAGTACGGCAGGCTGCTCGCCCCGCTGCTGGACGACAACGCCGTCGTCTCCGAGGAGGACGAGGTCTCCGGCGGGTTCCGCCTGCACCGCGCGGTCGGCGGCTATCTCGCCGTCGTCGCCAAGGAGGCGCCGCTCCTGATCACCTTGGAAGACCTGCACTGGGCCGACGACCAGACCCTCGCCCAGCTGCGGGCGCTGCCCAGCCTGCTCGCGCCGAGCCGGGTGCTGCTGCTGGTCACCTGCCGGGAGAGCGAGCTGAGCGAGCAGCAGGCCGAGGTGCTGGCCGCGCTGGCCCGCCTCGGCCCGGTACGGGTGAACCTGGGGGGTCTGTCCTCCGCGGCCGTGGCCGAGCTGGTCCGGGCGACCTGCACCAGGGAGGTCGACGAGGACGCGCTCGGCGCCATCGCCGAGCGCACCGGCGGCAACCCGTTCTTCGTACGGGAGACCGCCCGGCTGCTCGACACCGAGAACGACATCGCCAAGGTGCCGACCGGGGTGCGCGACGTGCTCCGGCGCCGGATCGCGCGGCTGCCGCAGAGCGCCCAGTACGTGCTGCTGCAGGCGGCGGTGATCGGCCGGGACGTGGACGTGGACGTCCTGGTGGCGGTGACCGACGACGAGGACGCCGTGGTCGACGCGGTGGAGGCCGGGCTGCTCGCCGGGCTCATCGCCGAGCCGGGGCCGGGCATCCTCCGGTTCGACCACGGGCTGGTCCGCGACACGCTGTACGCCGACGCGTCCCGGCTCCGCCGCTCCCGCCTGCACGCGCACGTGGCGGAGGCGATCGAACGGCTGCGCCCGGAGGACGTGGCCGCGCTCGCCCACCACTACGACGCGGCGGGCACGGTGGAGACCGCCCGCAAGGCCGTCCACTACGCGGGTCTCGCCGCCGAGCAGGCCGAGCGGCGGTTCGCCTACCGCGAGGCCGCCGCCCTGTGGGGCCGGGCCATCGAGGCCTACGACCGCTGCGCCCCGGTCCCCGGCAGCACCCCCGCAGAGGTGATCAAGGGGCGCCTCACCCTGACCCTGAACCTGATCCGCGCGCTCGCGCTCGCCGGTGACATGTCGGCGGCCCGCTCCTACCGGCGGGAGGCGATGGACGCGGCCCTGCCGCTGGGCGACATGCAGCTCACCGCCCGGGTGATCGCCGCGCTCGCCGTACCGCACAAGGGGATGGCCCGGGACTTCAGCCGGACCGCGTGGGAGATCGTCGACGTCACCGAACGCGCCCTGGAGGAGCTCCCCCAGGCCGAGCAGACCCTGCGGGCCTCGCTGCTCACCACCCTCGCGCTGGAGCTGGAGGGCTCGGCGACCGGGCGGGGGCACCAGGCGTCCCTGGAGGCCGAGGAGCTCGCCCGGCGCAGCGGGGACCCGCATCTGCTCGCCGCCGCGCTCAGCGGCCGACTCCGGCAGTCGTACGGGATTCCCGCGGTCGGGGAACGCGAGGCGATCGGCAAGGAGCTGCTCTCGGTCGGCGCCCAGTCCGGCAAGGTCGAGGTGGAGGCCCTGGCCCACCTGGTGCTGATGGAGTGCGCCGCCGCCCGGGGCGACTTCGCCTCGGCCGACGCCGCCGTGGCGATGGCCGAGCGCCTGGCGGCCCAGTACGACCTGTCGGCGCCCGCCTCCGTCGTCGCCTGGTATCGCGGGCAGCGGCTGATGATCGCGGGACGGTACGGGGAGGCGTCCCGCGCCTACGGCGAGGCCGCGAAGGCGACCGCCAAGTCGGGGATGCTGGAGGGGCGGCAGGATCTCCCGCTCATCGCCTCGTTCTGCCTGCTGCTGGTGGAGAGCCGCACCGCCGAGATGGTCACGGCGCTGGAGCAGGCGCACCGGCGCGGGGCCAAGTGGACGCTGGACGCCTACGCCCTCTCCCTGGCGGCGTCGGGCCACGTCGAGGACGCCCGCCGGACCGCCGAGGAGCGGCCGCCGGTCCGCCCGGACTTCCTGTACGAGCTGGTCATGACCTGGCGGGCCCTGGCGGGCATGCTGCTGGGGGACGTCGAGCGGATGCGTGAGGCCTACGAGACGCTGAACCCGTTCTCCGACCGCATCGCCGGGGCGGGGACGGGGGTGGTGGCCCTCTGGCCGGTCGCGCAGACGCTGGGCGACCTCGCCACCCACCTGTCCGACGCGGAGGCCGCGCACGAGCACTACACCAAGGCCCTCGCGGTGGCGCAGCGGGTCGGGGTCCCCCGGTGGATCGAGGCGGCGCAGCGGTCCCTGGAGCGCATCACCGCGAGCTGACGGCCGACGTCCCCTGCGGTGGGCGCGGGTTCAGCAGCCGACCCGGAACTCGGCGCTCACCGGGACCTTGATTCCGCCGGGGGACAGGACCACGAGCTCGGCGCGGTACCGGCCGGGGTTGTCGGCGACCCGCGCCCGCCACTCGACGGGACGTGTCTCGCCGCCGGGGCCCACCGTGAAGCCGTGCCGCCCGCTCGCCGCGTGCGGCTCCCAGCTCCCCGTCGCCGGATCCCTGCGCATGAGGTGCCAGGAGTAGCGGACGTCGGCGACGCCGGCCTTGGCGGTGAGGACGCTCCGTACGGCGAACGCGGCGGAGCAGGGCTCCGACTCGGGCAGTTCCACCACGACGGGCCGCCGCCCGCAGGCCTCCTCCCGGCAGGGAAGCGGCTCGGGGCGGGTCGCGGTGTAGGAGGCCGTCGCCTCCTCCCGCGCGGAGAGCGTGATCGACTGCCCGTCCATCGGGCCTGCGGCGGTGGTGGTGACCCCGGACCCGGGCGCCCCCATGTAGGCGCCGGTGAAGGCGATCACGGCGACCGTCAGCTTGACGGCGGACCCGACGGCACCGGCGAGGACCGGCAGGAGTACGGGGGCGATTCGCGAGGTCATGCCATGTTTGTATGGCCAAGACCTTGTACGCCGCTTACCGCCCGCTTGAAATGATCGCCGGGAGCCGGGGGCCGGCCCGTTCAGGTGTCCCACCCCACCGGGAGCGATCCAGCCCCAACAAATCTCCCCCGCGGCCCAGGTTTAGGGATCAACTCTGGACAGAGTGCCCCCAATCCTTGATAACTTCGTCAAGTCGATCTGTACAAGGATGCCGGATCCTCATGACTTTGCGATTCAACCCCCCGCCGTACTGGCCGCAGCCGCCCAAGGGCTGGATACCACCCCCTGGGTGGCAGCCCCCGTGGTGGCTCCCTCCGCCACCGCCGGGCTGGCCGCTCTGGATCGACGACCGGAGCATGGACCCCGGGCGGGCCCTGGCCCGGATGATGGTCGGTCCCGAGTACAACTCCCCCGCGCGCAAGCTGCTCCGCTCGGGCATCATCACCCTCAGCACGTTCGCCCTGGTGGCGGCCGCGATCACCGGGGGTTCCGGCGGGTTCCTCGCCGGGGACGACTCCCTCTCGCGGACCGCGCCGGTCTCGGAGACCAGCCCGACCGTAACCGAGCCGGAACCGACGCCCACGCCGGCCCCGCCGCCGCCCACGACCACCGTGACCGAGACCGTCACCACGGTGACCACGGTGACCGCCCCGCCGAGCCCGCCGGCGCCCTCGTTCTCGCTGCCCGCGATCCCGTCGGCCATCCCGTCGCCCAGCCAGTCGCCGGCCGCCGCCCCGCCGAGTCCCACCCCGACCGCGACACCCTCGGCCAGCCCGAGCCCGACCGGGAGCCCCTCGGCCTCGCCGTCGCCGACGGCCTCGCCGACCAACACGGCGGCATCCGATCCCAGATTCGACAGCTGCAAGGAGGCGAACGACGCGGGGTACGGCCCCTACATCAAGGACCTCGACCCCGAGTTCGCCTGGTATCCCGACGAGGACGGGGATGGCATCGCCTGCCTTCCCGCGCTCTAGGGCACTCCGAGTGGAATGCCAGGTTCCCATCAGGCTTCTTTGAGGCTTTTTTCAGGACAAGTCGGGAGACTTGCCTCAATGGACATCAAACGACGGGTCAACGATGCCCTGCAACGGTTGACCGGATACCAGCTCACCCGAGTCGGCCCGGCGAGCCCCAGCACGCGCGGCGGCCGCTCAGACGACGACCGGCTGGTTCCCGACCCGGTGTTCATCCACTGCTCGGTACGCTCCGGCTCCACCCTGCTCAAGTCCGTCCTCGGCAGCCACTCCACACTGCACGCCCCGCATGAGCTGCATCTGCGGCACATGCACGTCGAGCTCGGCTCCTCCTACGTGCAGAAGGCGATGAAGGAGCTGGGGATGTCGGCGCGCGACCTGGAGCACCTCCTCTGGGACCGCATCCTCGACACCGAACTGGCCAAGAGCGGCAAGACCCGGATCGTGGTGAAGACCCCCAACCACGTCTTCATGTGGCGCCGGATCGCCCAGTGCTGGCCCGGCGCCGCGCACGTCTTCCTCCTCCGGCACCCCGCCTCGATCGCCCGCTCCTGGCATCAGGCCCGCCCCAAGTGGACCGTCGAGGAGACCGTCGAGAACGTGCTCGGCTACATGAACGCGCTGAACGAGGCGCGCACCGAGCTCCCCGGGATCACCGTGCGGTACGAGGAGCTCACCGCGGAACCGGAACGGGTCGGCCGGGGGTTGTGCGACTTCCTCGGCCTCGCCTGGGAGCCGGGGATGCTGGAGTACGGCAAGAGCGGCACCTCCTTCAAGCGGGGCCTCGGCGACTGGAAGGAGAAGATCAGTTCCGGCCGGATCCAGCAGGCCGCGCCCTTCCCCGACCACACCCCCGAAGGCCTGCACGAGATCTGCCGGAGCTGGGACTACCCGATCACCGGCTGAGCGGCGGGTCACGCCCGGCATCCGGTCAAGGTGGGCGATCCGGGCTTCTCCTCACCCGGGTTTTTAGGCATTTGTCGGATGACGGCGATTGACAATCATTGACCAAATGATTCATAAATGTCAGCCGAGAAAAGCCACTGCAAGGCCAGGCCGTCAGGAAAATCATTTTCGCAAGACCTGGATGAGACGTTGACGTGACCAATCCCGGGACGTAGGTTCCCCTTGGGAGCCGCAATTTCGACGACCCAAGGAGATCGGTCATGACGAAGAGAACCTCGACAGAACTCGATCTACCCGTCAACGAATCGCTCACCAGGGAGCATTTCTCGGTCGACCGAGACGGAAATCTGGTCATCAAGAATCAGGAGCTCGCCGAGATCCTGAAGTCGAATATTCCGATCGGCCGGACCGACCCCGTCGTCAACAACGTACACGTCAGTGTGGGTGTGGATTTCTGAGCCACCCATCCGCCGAAATCCGCGAAACACCCTGAAACAGAATTCACCCGCCGACGGCGCCGGGCATCTCGGCAACGGAGGTCGGACTTCGGCCGATATTCCGCCGGACGACATCCGCAAAGACAAAAACCCGAGGCCCGGACGCCGTCCCCCGCCGGCTTGTTTTCCTATGGGAAAGTGCCAATGCATCTCATCGGTGACCTGGTGACGCACCAATCCGGCGGGGAAAACCGCCGAATACGTGAACCGTTCTCCCTGGCAATCCGTCTGCTGCGCTCGCTGAAAGAGCGGGAGCACCTCTCCGGCCGACGGGACGTCCTGGAGGCGTTTGAGGAATACCTCGCCCGGCCGAACGGGAAGAGCCGGGGAAACCCGGAGATCTATCCGTTTCTGCACGCGCTCCGCGACCACGACCGGACCCCGGTGGAGATCGACGAGTGCCTGCGCAGACTCGCCCTGCATCTGGGCCTGTCCCCCCGGTCGGCGCCGGGCCGGCCACCCGGCGGCTACTGGCGGCTCTGCCACTCCCACGACGCCGTCCTCACCCTCCGCCAAAACCGCCTGGAGGACGTGTTCCCCACCACGGCGGTACGGCTGACCGAGGACCTGGTGGCGATGTACCCGAGGACCGGGCTGTTCGCGGACCTCATCCCGGCCGACCTCTACCCGGCCGGTGACGCACCGGGTCCCACCGACCCCCGCGTCGCGCGGGTGACCGAAGCGCTCCGGCTGATCCGCGCTTTCTCCCCCGTCCTGGCGGCCGATTTCGCCGAGGTGGTGCGGACCATCGTGATCACACCGAGCCTCGCCACGCTCCCCCGGCGGAGCTACAGCTGCCGGCTGACCTACTTCGGCGGGATCTTCGTGGACGCGTCGGAGGAGGACGTCGGCCTGGTGGCCGAGGGACTGCTGCACGAGTACGCCCACCAGGAGCTCTGGCGCCTGTGGGAGTTCCGTCCCGAGGCCGCCGTCCCGGCGCCGGGCGCCCCCGTCCGTTCCCCGCTCACCGGCCGGCTGCTGGGCAGGGACGTGATGACCCACGCCTACCTGATCTACCTTGAGGCCGCCAGGTTCAACGCCTGGCTCGCCGATCGCCGATCCGGCGACGACCCCGAGGCCTACGGACGACGCGCCGCGGAACTGGGCGAGGCGGCGCGTCGGCTCGGCGAAGGGCTGGGCTCTCAGACACCCGGCGACCCGGCCCTGCGGGAGATCCTGGAGTTCGGCAGATCATGGAGCGACAGATGAGCCCCGCCGGAAACATGGAACGTTCCACACCGCTCCGGATCTCCCTGGTCTCCGCCCCGTTCGGCCCGCTCGACACCCCTTCACTCGCCCTCGGGCTGCTCAAATCGCTCGGATCCGCACTCGGCGCCGAGGTGAAGGTGTTCTATCAGGGCTTCGCCTTCGCCCGGATCATCGGCGAGACGGCCTACGGGAAACTGGCCGCGGGCGCACCCGCCACCCACGACCTCGCCGGGGAGTGGGTCTTCGCGCCGGCGGCGACCGGTTCCCCCGGTGAGGACGACGACGCCTACCTGTCGCGGATCATCCACGGCGGCGACGTCGCGCACCGCAAGACCAGGCGCTGCGAGCCCGAAGCCCTCCCGCTGTTCACGGAGAACCTGATCCGCGCCCGGGCGAGCGCGGCGGACTTCGTCCGAGCCGCCGCCGAGGAGATCCTCGGCCGCGAACCGGACCTCGTCGGGTTCACCAGCGTCTTCCAGCAGAACATGTCCTCGCTGGCGATCGCCCGGGAGATCAAGCGGCGCCGACCGGACGTCTACACGGTCATGGGCGGGGCCAACTGCGAAGACCCCATGGGGATCGAACTGCTGAAACACTTCCCCGCGCTCGACGCCGTCGTGTCGGGCGAAGGCGAGGACGCCTTCCGCGAGCTGGTCACCGCATTCCAGCGGGGACGTCCCGTACGTCGCGTCCGCGGCCTGCGCACCCGGGGCGCAGGCGTTGGCGTCGGCCTGCCGGTGCGACCGGCCGTGACCGACCTGGACAGCCTGCCCGCCCCCGACTACGACGAGTACTTCGCCGAGGCGTCCGCGGTCGCGGCCGCCTGGGGGCTCAGCCCGAGACTCGTGCTGGAGACCTCGCGGGGCTGCTGGTGGGGCGAGAAACACCACTGCACCTTCTGCGGGCTCAACGGCACCGGCCTCACCTTCCGCCGCAAGTCCCAGCGCACGGCGATGCGGGAGCTGGAGACCCTGACGGAGCGGTACGACGTCCACCAGGTCTCCATGGTGGACAACATCCTGGACATGCGGTACTTCGGGGAATACCTGCCGTGGCTGGCGGAGCGGAAACTCGACCTGCAGGTCTTCTACGAGACGAAGGCGAATCTGCGCAAGGACCAGATCCGGCTGCTCAAGGCCGCCGGGGTGGACAACATCCAGCCGGGAATCGAGAGCCTGAGCGACCCGGTGCTGGCGTTGATGCGGAAGGGCGTCCGCGGCATCCAAAACGTCCAGCTGCTCAAATGGTGCCTGGAGCTCGGGGTGAAACCCGAGTGGAACCTGCTCTGGGGATTCCCCGGAGAGCCACCCGAGGAGTACGCGCGCATGGCCCGGGCGCTCCCGCTGCTCGCGCACCTTCCCCCGCCGGGCGGCGCCTCCGCCATCCGGCTCGACCGCTTCAGCCCGAACCACAGCAAAGCCGCGGAGTACGGCCTGACCGACGTACGGCCCTACCCCTCCTACCGGTACGTCTACCGGCTGGACGACGAGGCACTCGCCAACCTCGCCTACTTCTTCACCTTCCGGTACGCCGACGGCAGAGACGTCACCGCCTACACCGAGGCGCTGGGCCAGGCCGTCGAGGAGTGGTTCCGGGTCCACGACTCCTCGGTCTTCGTCATGATGGACCGACCGCCCTACCTGCTGCTCTGGGACACCCGGCCCTGCGCCGGCGCCCCGCTCACCGTGCTCGACGGCCTCGCCCGCACCCTCTACCTGGCATGCGACCGCTTCACCGGCTCGCCGGCGCTGACGGCCGCGGCCCGCGCCGAGCACCCCGGCGTCACCGACGACGACGTGGCGGCCGCGCTCGCCCTGCTCGCCGAGCACGGCCTGATCTACCGGGATCGGGGGCTCCACCTCGCGCTCGCCACCGACCTGGCGGTCTATCAGCCGAACCACGCGGCGTTGACCGCGCTGATCGACTGCGTCCGGGGGGTCTCGGCGTCGGAGGAGGAGGTCTCCACCGTGCCGATCAAGAGGTATCTCCTCAGGCCTTCGCCGGCCCGGACCGCCAAGGCCCCCGCGTGATCTCCGAGATCGCGGTCGCCCTGCTGCGGACCTGTGGAGCCGACCGGGTTCCGCACAGCGGCCGCACGCTCCTGGACCACCTCACCGGAACCGCCCGCATCCTCGACTCCTGGGCGGAACCCGACTGGGTGGTCCACGGCGGCCTCCTGCACTCGGTGTACGGATCACCCGCCGGAGGCCGCCCCCTGCTGACCCCCGGAGCCCGCCCGGTCGTCCGCTCGGTCGTCGGCCCCTCCGCGGAGACCCTCGCCTACGCCTTCGCCCACCGCGCCCCCGGCGCGTTCCCCGTCCCGGACTCGCCGGAACTCCGGCTGGGCGACGGCTCCACCCTGACCGTGGACGCTCCGCTGCGGCACGCCCTCGCGGACGTCTACGCCGCCAACCTCCTGGAGCAGCTTCCCCGCCTCGGTCTCGCGCACCTGGCGGACGCCCGGCCCACCCTGCGCTCCCTGACCCCGTTCCTCTCCCCCGCCGCCCGCGCCCGCTGCTCTCCCGCCCTCCCACCCGGCTGGCTCGCCTGACACCGCGTCCGAGCCGCCGTACCGCACACCCCGCGGCACACGACGGGGCCGGCCGGGCGAGAGTCGCCCGGCCGGCCCCGGCTGCACAGCGGTCGCCCGGGGCTAGCCCGTCGCGCCGGCGGCGGACTCGCCCGTGGCGACGAGCGGAGTCCGGTCCGCGCTGTAAGCCCAGTCCAGCAGGCGGGCGGCGTCCCGGAAGCGGCTGGCCGAGCTGTTCTTCGTCGCGTCCAGGAGAACCCCGATCAGCAGCCGGCCGTCCCGGCGGGCCGCGAACGACAGGCAGAAGCCGGCCGGGGAGGTGAAGCCGGTCTTCACCCCGACGGCGTCCCGGTAGGAGGTGAGCAGGCTGTTGGTGTTACGCCAGGTACGGGCCGGCCGTCCCTGGGCGGCGGCGAGGGTGTAGCGGGGCGCGCTCGCGATCGAGGTGAACGCGGGGTCGAGCAGGGCGAGCCGCGCCAGCCGCACCTGATCCGAGGCGGTGGAGAAGCCGCCGCGTCCGGAGCGGTCGGTCTCCGGAAGCCCGTCCGGGTTCACGTAGCGGGTCTGCCGCATCCCGAGCCTGGACGCGTACCGGTTCATCTTGTCGACGAATCGCGGGACACCCGGGCCGTAGGTGCGGGCGAGCGCCTCGGAGGCGTCGCTCGCCGACGAGAGCATGAGGGCGTACAGCAGTTCCCGCGTGGTCAAGACCTCCCCCGGTCGCAGCGCGGCGTGGGTGGCCCCGCTCGTCCGGGCGTGCCGGACGTCTGCCTCCGTGATCCGGATCCTGTCGTCCAGCCTGCCCTCCTTCAGCACGATGTAGGCGGTCATGACCTTGGTGAGGCTCGCCACCGGACGTACCCGCTGGGCGTCCTTGGCGAGCAGGACCCGCCCGGCCTGCGCGTCGTACAGCATCGCCGAGCGGGCGCTCACCGCGGGGCGCGCCCGGCCCGGATCGGCGTGGCCCGCGAACGAACGGCTGCCGCCCGGCCGGGAGGGGCCCGCCATGGGACGGCTCTGCTCCGGCCTGGTGTACCCCGTCCCTGGACGACCTTCCGGCCTGGAGTAGCCCATCCCCGGACGACCACCCTGACCCGGCCTGGAGTAGCCCGATCCGGGGCGGCCCTGACCCGGCTCGTAGCCCATCCCGGGCCGATAACCCGGGCGGGAGTAACCCATCCCCGGACGATTCTGGCCGGGCCCGTAGTAGCCCGTCCCGGGACGACCCTGTCCGGACCCCGGATAGCCCGTCTCAGGACGACCTTGGCCCGGGCGGGGATAGCCCATCCCGGGGCGGCCCTGACCCGGCCCGTAGCCCATCCCGGGCCGATAACCCGGGCGGGAGTAACCCATCCCGGGACGTCCACGATCCGGCCGGGAGAAGCCCATACCGGGACGGCCGTGGCCCGACCTTGGGTAACCCATCCCAGGACGGCCGTGGCCCGACATCGGGTACCCCATCCCGGGACGACCGTAACCCGGCTTGGGACGGCCCCGCCCGGACTCGGACCCGCCTCCCCTGACCTTGTCCTTCATTGCTTCCATGACGACCTTCACCGCGTCCTCATGGGACATGTACCCACCCGGCGGCACTGTGTGGTAGGTGACGGACGTCTCGTTGGTGGGCCGGGGATCGGGGACGGCCATGCCGTCCGCGGGAGGTGACGCCCAGGTGGGCGTCGACGCCAGTCCGATCAGTAGACCCGTGGTCAGAGCGGTGATCTGTGCGGTTCGCGCGGTGCGTCGCATGGTTCCTCCCCGAAAGGTGTCAAGCCCGGAAAGCCTCGCATTCCAATTGCGGGGAGTACGTCATTCGACACGTCACTCACCCTGCCGAGTGATGAGCCGATCCGGAAGCCCGCCGCCGCAAACCCGGATGTCCAGGCGGAAAAGCCTGTCAGCGCCGTCGCGACCGGCGCAATGTCCGGGAGGTCACGGGCAGCAGGTCACGCCGTGCCAGGTGCGGTTGCCCTCGTACACCGCGACCCCGGCGAGGATCAAGGCGACCAGCGGGTCCACCCACCAGATCCCGGCGACCGCGTTGAGCGCCAGCCCGGCCAGGACCCCGCCCGCCGCCCAGGCACAGAGCAGGTTCTGCGTACCCTCCCCCGCCGTCGACGCGGACTCCAGCCGCGTGCCGAGCCGCCGCTTGGCCGCGCCCAGAAACGGCATCGTCACCAGGCTCACCGCGGTGACGGCGACACCGAGCGCGGACTCCTCGGCCCGGTGCCCCGAGCCCAGGTCGTGGAGCACGTGGACGACCAGGTACGGTCCGAGGACCCAGAAGCTCACCGCCACCACCCGCCGGGCCCTGAGCTCGGCGGTGGCCGACAGGGTGCGGCTGCCGGTGAAACGCCAGATCACCACGATCCCGGCGAGGGCCTCCACCAGCGAGGAGAGGGACCACCCGATCAGCGACGCCGAGTGCGCGGCCAGACCGGCCGACAGGCCGATCCCGCTCTCCAGGGTCAGCCAGCCCAGCGTCAGCCAGGACAATAGACGTGCGGTCCGCGCGTCCCGCAACCAGCTGTCCGGGCGTGCGCACACATGCTGGTCCGACATCGTCGCCTCCGCTCAGCGTGTATCCCAACCGGACGACAGCGAAGAGTAATGTAGCCATTACCGAAGGAGAGGGTGTGCGTTACACGCCGAGCCGGAGGTCCCGGTGACCGAGGGCCTCAGTGATTTCGCCCGGCTGCGCGACGTGCAGCTGCGTAAAAGCCTCGAAGCCGAGCACGGGCTGTTCATCGCCGAAGGGGAGAAGGTGATCCGCCGGGCGGTGGGCGCCGGGTACCCGGTCCGATCGGTGCTGCTGGCCAGGCGGTGGCTGGAGCCACTCGCGGACCTGCTCGACACGATCGACGCCCCGGTGCACGTCCTGGACGACTCGGAGATCGAGGAGATCACCGGCTTCGAGGTGCACCGGGGTGCGCTCGCCTCCATGGACCGGCTTCCGCTCCCCTCGGTCGGCGACCTGCTCGGCCCGGCGCCTTCGGCTTCCGGAGAGCCGACCGCAGGCCGTACCGGACTCGTCTGCACACGGCGAATCCTGGTGCTGGAGGACCTGGTCGACCACGGCAACGTCGGCTCGATCTTCCGCTGCGCGGCGGCGCTCGGCGTGGACGCGGTGATCCTCTCCCCGCGCTGCGCCGACCCGCTCTACCGCAGGGCGGTCAAGGTGTCGATGGGCGCGGTGTTCGCGGTGCCGTACGCGCGGATGACCGACTGGCACGCCGGGCTCGGCGAGCTCCGGGCCGCCGGTTTCCGGACCCTGGCCCTCACCCCCGACCAGCGGGCCGTCCCCATCGGAGACGTCGAGATGGGGGAACGTACGGCGCTGCTCCTCGGCTCCGAGGGGGACGGGCTCTCCTCCCGCTGGCTCGCCGAGGCCGACCTCCCGGTCTGCATCCCGATGAGCGCCGTCGCGATGGAACGCGGCGTCGACTCCCTCAACGTGGTCGCCGCCGCCGCGATCGCCTGCCACTCCCTCGTCACCCGCTAGCGCACGGCCGGCCGGGGTCCGGTGCGGCTCAGGGTTCGACCTGGTCGATGCGCCGGACGGGGGTGACGAGTTCGCCGATCTCGTCGATCTCGATGCGGACCTCGTCCCCGGGAAGCAGGGTGAAGTCCCCGCCGGGGACCAGGCAGGTACCGGTGGAGAGGATCACTCCGTGGGGGTAGCGGTCGGCGCGCAGCAGGTGCGCCACCAGGTCGTCCAGGCGCCGGTGAAGCCGGGACGTGCCGGTCGAGCCCGCCCACTCCTGCCGGGAGTCGCGGGAGACTGCCATCCGGATGCCCAGGTCGTACGGGTCGGGGACCTCCCAGGCCGGGCGGATGCCGGGGCCGAGCGCGGTCGCGCCGAAGTACATCTTGGCCTGGGGAAGGTAGAGCGGGTTCTCCCCCTCGATCGACCGGGAGCTGACGTCGTCGCAGACGGTGTACCCGGCGATCTCCCCGCTCGCGCAGACGACCAGCGCGAGTTCGGGCTCGGGCACGTTCCAGTCCGAGTCCGGCCGGACGGTGACGGCCTGGCCGGGGCCGCGCACCCGCCAGCCGAGCGACTTGAAGAACAGCTCGGGACGTGGCGCGTCGTAGACCCGCTGGTAGATGTCGGGGTCGCGGCTTTCCTCGGTCCGGGCCTCCCGGGAGATCCGGTAGGTGACCCCGGCCGCCCAGACCTCGGTCCAGGGGTCGACCGGGGCGCGGAGCCGGCTCAGCCTCCCGGGACGGCCGACGGCCTCCAGGGCACGACGGAAATGATCGAGGTCCGCGGCGAGTGCCGCGCCGAGCGAGAACTCCGCGGGGAGCAGGCGATCGCCGTCCCCGTCACGCACCGCCCAGCGCGCGGGGCCGTCGGCCGGGAAGCCGTGAACCAGGTGCATGATGGTGTGCCTTTCACAGAGAACGGGGAGAGGGTGGCGGGCGGGGTCCGGAGCCTAACCCGGACCCCGCCCGCCCGCTGCCGGGGGCGGCGCGCCATCGCCAGGTCAACCGCCCCCGGCAGGGCCGGTCAGCGGGTGAACCTCGCGGTCACGGCGACCTGGCCGCGGAGCCCGGTCAGGTCGACGGTGTCGCCGTTCACCCGCAGCGGGCGTCCGCCCGCCGAGGCCGCCACCAGGGTGTGGCCGGCGGGCACGCGCAGGCGCAGCGTGACGCCCGCCCCGCCGAGCCGGGCGGGCATGCGGACGTCGGCGTGGACGACGCCCTTGGCCAGCCGGGAGGTCAGCCGGTAGCTCAGCGGGCCGTACACGGTCGGCAGGTCGGCCACGCCCACCCGCTTGCCGTCGGCGAGCCAGCCGCGCGGTGTGGCCGAGGCCAGCCGCAGACCGGTGGGCGCCCCGAGTTCGTCGCCTTCCTCGTGGACCAGCATCTCCCGGAGGTTCTTGAGGTAGGACGCGTTGTTGGCGCTCAACGGCGACAGCCAGGTCCCCCGGTGAAACCTGCCGGGGCAGGGGTCGACGTTCGCCCCTTCACCCACCGTGAAGGTGTTGCGGGCGAACCCGTGGGCGAGCTGCCCGTACAGCGAGAGCACCTGGCGGTCGGGCTGGTCACCCGCCGCCAGGAACCGGTTGTACTGGTAGCCGTACACCTGGTCGACGCCGGTGCCCTCGTAGCCCGCGAGCCCGTCGGGCCGACAGTCGCCGATGGCCTGCCCGGTGTAGTTGAAGCGGATCATCCCGAGGAACGTGGCGCCGCGGGTGTGCAGGTACTTGAGGAGTTTGGTGTTCTCCTCCTCGGTGAAGAACCCCGAGGCGTAGCCGTAGTGGGCGAGCAGGTTCCAATAGCTGGAGTCCCGGCTCTCGGTGATCGACTCGTACGGGGCCGTGCCCGAGAAGAGTTCCCGGGGCACGAACAGGGAGCCGTCCGGCAACTCGACCTTGGAGGCGGCCACGGCGGCGCGCAGCTTCGCGTCGAAGGTCTGGAACGGCCCGGAGTAGGCGTCCACCAGGTCCTGGCGGCCGATGCTCCGGAACACCTGGAGCATGTCCCGCCAGCCCCACCAGGAGACCAGCTGGGCGTGGGTCCAGTACCCCGCGGTCCAGTTGTCCTCGCAGCAGCGCTGCTTCTCCAGGATGCCGTGGGGGTCGGCTGCGGCCTGCCGCAGGTAGTCGTCGAGGTAGCCGCGGAGCTTGCCGACGTTGCGCTCGACGAAGGCCCGGTCGCCGGTCAGCCGGTGGTAGCGGGCCGTGGCCAGCAGCTTGGACCCCTGCTCCCAGTTGCGGTACATCACCGGGTAGGCGGGGCCGCCCTCCTTCGTCAGATCCATCAGGGTCTGCAGGTTCCGCCGGTAGTCCTCGGTGAAACCGAACTCGCCGAGCGAGGAGACCGTGTCGACCATCTCCGGCACGTACTGCTGCTCGTAGAAGTTGCCGATGCTGTAGCGCCAGCCCATGGTCAGGTTCTGGATCAGCAGGTTGCGCAGGGCGTCGGCCGGGTACCGCTCGGGGATCGAGATCTTCGCACCGGCGGACAGCTTCTTCCGCCAGTAGCGCGCCACCTCCTCACGGGCCGAGTCGTACCTGCGCAGCGCCGACGTGCCGCCGCCCCGGATCTGGGCGGGGTTGTTGACCACGGCGAAGGTGACCGTACGGGGCCCGCGGGACAGGTCCAGCTCGTAGGTGAGGTCCTTGCCGGTGAGCGTGGGACTGCCGTCGGCCAGCAGGTACACCCCCCGGTCCGCCTTGACCTTGGGCCCGTCCAGGACGAGGCCGGGGTTCTTCGGGTCCCTGATGTGCACGCGCACCCGGGTGCCGCGGGCGTTCGGGCCACCGGTTGCGGTGATCTTCACAAAGCTGACCAGGGAGGAGGTCTCGGGCACGCGTGCGGCGAAGGACTCCTGCGTGTAGTTCACCCCGGCCGCGTCCCGGTAGTTCGTCCGCAGGACCGGGAGGTAGCCGTCGAGCAGCCGCTGGCCGCTCAGGCGGCCGAGGTCGGAGCCGTACCGTTCGCCGCCGACGAAGAACTGGGCCTGCCAGAAGTTACCGCAGCGGGCCGTGAACGCCTCGGAGTAGTCCTTCGTCCAAGGGGCGGAGTCGCACGGGGTGTGCCAGTCCGCGGTGATCCCGCTGCCGTCCGCGGTGTGCAGGGCGTAGTGGTTCTCGGTGGGCTCGGGCGGGGACTGGGTGTCCGCCGTGTCGCCCGGGGGCAGGGTGAGCGGCAGGTAGTGGTAGGCGGTGTCGGTGATGCCGGTGGCCCCGGTGTTCGGCTCGCCGGTCGCGACGCCTCCCGTGGCGATGGGCACCAGGTAGTCCTTGATGTTCTCGAAGGTCGGGCCCTCCGGCTGGGCGATCAGGTGTTCGCCCCACAGGTCGGTCCCGGATCGCAGGGCCTGGCGCACGCCCTGGATGTAGGAGTCGGTCAGGGTCGGCCAGACCTGCTGTCCGGCCAGGGGCGGGGGTGGGAGTGGGGGCTGCGCCGCGTGGGCGGGGAGAGAGCCCGCGATCGTCGTCGCCGCGATCAGTCCGGACAAGAGGATGCGCCTGCGTTGGGCCATCCTGGTTCCTCCTCGGCTGGGGGTCGGTCGGCGGCGATGGCGCGAGCTGTGCGGATACGGTCCAGAGCCGTGAGCGGGCTCAGGCCGTAGTGATAGAAGTCCATGCGATCCAGGCCGAGATCGCGGGCGATGACCAGTTTGTCGGCGAGGTTCTCCACGGAGTCGCAGTCGAGGTTCATCGGACGCAGTACGGCGCCGAGCCGGGCGCCGGCCCCGGCCTCCGCGCGGTAGGCGAGCGTTTCCGCCCGTACCCGCTCCGGATCCCGGGCGTAGGGGGTGAGGCTGATCGGGCAGACGGCGGCGACCCCGGCCGGATCCACGCCCAGGTTCTTCGCCGTGGCGGCGCCGCAGGCGCCGGCGGGCCGCCCGTCCGCCCAGCCGAGCAGACCGGCGGACAGGTCGAGCAGCCGGAAGCCGACCCCGGCCCGGGCCGCCGTCGCCGCCAGCTCGGTGATCAGCGCCGTCACCCGCCCGCACCGGGCGTCGAGGTACTCGCCCAGCCCGGCGTCGCGGACCGGCCGGGCCGATCCGGGCGGACCACCGGTGAGGCAGGCGCCGACGTGCGCCTTCGCGGCGGCCAGGAGGTCCGGCACACGCACCCCGCGCGCCTCGGCCGCCGCGCGGCAGTACGGGCAGAAGCACAGGCCGAGGAGGAGTTCGGCGGTCGGGTCCAGCTCCACCGAACGCCGCTCGTGGCCGTACCCGTGCCCGAAAGGAAGCCAGTGCGGGGCTTCCGCCAGCACCGACCCGATCGGGTAGCTGCACAGGTCCTCCGTGAGCGCCGTCGCGTAGGCCCGGACCCGGGGGTCGGCCGGGCAGAGCAGCTCGGGATAGGGGTCGCCGTACAGGTTGCGCACGATGCCGGGCCGAGCCGGGTCGTGCCCGTCGTCGTGCAGGTACACGGCCCACGCGTCCACGCCCACCCCGGCGCTCGCGGAGCGGTCGCAGAGCTCGCCGAGCAGATCCCTCCCCTGGGCGAACGGGCTCACCGCCGGGCGGAGGGCGGGGTCGGGATAGCGGCCCCGGTCGGGGGCGAAACACACGCCCGCCCCGCCGGTCGCCACCCGGTGGAGCGGGTTGTGCGGCAGCAGGTCGCGAACGGCGTGATAGGCGACGGCCGGGGCGACGCGCTCGACGCCGGCGCGCTCGCCCACATTGCGCAGCACCGTGTCGACGCCCTCGCCGACCAGATCCAGGGGACCGCAGAAGAGCGCCCCCACCTACATGCCCACGGTGAGGCCGCCGTCGACGACCAGGGCGTGGCCCGTGACGTAGGAGGCGTCGTCCCCGGCGAGGAACGCCACGACCGCCGCGATCTCCTCGGGGGCCGCGAACCTGCCCAGCGGGATGCGGGCGGCGAACCCGGCGCGGTCCGCCTCAGTCCAGCCGCCCTCCTCCCAGATCTCGGTCCAGGTCGACCCGGGGCAGACGGCGTTCACCCGCACGCCGTACCCCGCGTACTCCAGCGCGAGGGTCTGGGTGAGCGACACCAGCGCCGCCTTGGACGCGTTGTAATGGAGCATGTCGGGCGAACCGCGCATCGCGTTGACCGAGGCCACGTTGACGATCGATCCCCGCCCCGCCGCCCGCATCGTGCGTGCCGCCGCCCGGCTGAGGAAGACCGCCGCCTCCACGTTGATCCGCAGCACCTCGCGCAGGTCCTGGGGGCGCAGGTCCGCCAGGGGGATGCGCGGCGCGATCGCCGCGTTGTTCACCACCACGTCGTACGGCTCCGCCCGCGATTCCAGCCGACGCTCCATGGCCTCGTGGTCGCCGACGTCGGCCACCAGCGGCTCCACCCCCAGCTCCGCGGCCGTGGCCGCCAGCCGGTCGGCGAGGATGTCGCAGGCGGTCACCCGGGCCCCCTCGGCGGCCAGTCGCGCGGCGATCGCCCGGCCGATGCCCCGCGCCGCCCCGGTGACCAGCGCCGTACGTCCGGCGAGCCGGGTCATGGCCCCACCTCCAGTCCGAAGAGCGCGGCCGCGTTGCCGCCGAGGATCCGCTCCTTGGCGGCGCGGTCCACCCGCGCGTAGACGCAGCCGCCGAGTTGCAGCGCGGCGTTCATGAAGGGCATGTCGCTCCCGTATACCAGGCGTTCCGCGCCGAGTTCGCGGACCAGAAACTCGACCACGCCGTCCCAGGAGAGCGGCCCGGTGAGATCGAGGTGGATGCCCGGCCGGGCGCCGACCACGTCCACGACCCGGTCCAGGCCGTAGTCCAGTCCGGCGTGCCCGAGCAGGAGCGGGAGGGAGGGGTACTCGTCGGCCAGGGCCGCGAAGACCGCGAGCGGGTCTCCGGCGAAGTAGCTGTGCGACAGCACCGGGATGCCCCGTTCGGCGGCGAACTCCCACACCGGCCGGTAGGCGGGCCCGTCGAGCGGGTAGTCGCCGTGCAGCTCCGGATGGAGCTTGATGCCGCGGAAGGCGGGCTCGGCGAAGCAGCGCTCCAGCTCGTCGCGGACCTCGGCCGCGTAGTTGGGGTTGATGCAGCAGTAGCCGAGCACCCGGCCGGGGTGGCGCCGCGCGGCGGCCAGCACCTGGTCGTTGCCGAACCGGTAGTCGGCGTGGATCCCGGCGTGCGCGGCCACCACGGCCACGTCGATCCCGAGCAGGTCCATCACCTCCACCATGGCGTCGGCGTGGTGGCCCGGGATGTGAAAGTTGCGGAACGCGCCCAGGTGGCAGTGCGCGTCCACGACCAGCGGCCAGTCCGTCGGCGCCGACTTGTCCCGGTGCGCGGTGCCGGTGTCAACGGGCATCGGTGACCGTCTCCTTCGTCTCGACGTCGGCCAGGAGCCGGGTGAGGGTGCCCGAGGCGATCAGTTCGCGCTCGGCTTCGGTCAGGTCGGCGCGGTCGAGCTGGAGCCGGGCCCCGCCCATGGTCCGCAGCGGGAAGCCGGAGCCGAAGACCACCCGGTGCGCGCCGAACCGGGCGCACAGGTCTTCCAGCCCCCGGTGCACGTTGAACCCGGCCGATTGAACGTGCAGGTTGCCGTACCGTTTGAGCAGGGGATACAGGGTGCGGTTGTTGCGGCCCTGAACGTCCATGAGGATCACCGGCAGCCCGGGATACCCCTCGGCGAGGTCGTGGATCTCATGCCACGGCGGCTCGCCGCGCCGGAACAGGGTGAAGTCGACGGCGAGCGGCATGCGCACCCGTTGCAGCTCGGTCAGCAGCTCGCCGGAGCACCAGGAGGCGAGGGAGAACCGGTGCCCGGCCATGGCCGAGGAGGGGAAGACCCGCGCCATGCGGACCCCGGCGGCCAGCAGGCCGGCCAGCAGCCGGTCCGGTTCCGGCATCTCCCCGGTGTGCGGCGGAAGCACCACGCCGACGGGGTGTATCCGGGCGCGGACGTGCCCGGGTTCCCGGGCCAGGGTGCTCAGCAGCAGGTCGTTGCCGGTTTCGGGGGCGTATTCGTGGGCGAGCACGTGGTAGGCCGCCGCCTCGTGGACGCCCACCCGGTCCATCTCGCCGACCAGATCCGCCGCCGTCACCGCCCGGGTGAGGTACGGCCGGTGCCCGGCGGGGCGGCCGATGAAGGTGTTGCAGTCGAGATAACGCAAAACTATCCTCGCCCTTTCAGAGCACGGAGCTGGTCGTGGGGGCGGCGATCCGATACCGCTCCAGCCGGTCGCGATCGAGCTCGACCCCGAGCCCGGGGGCCGTGGGCGGCAGCAGGAACCCGTTTTCGATCACCAGGGTGCCGTGCACCACGTCGTCCGCGTGGTAGAGGTGCCCGGCCACGTCGCTCGGCTGGTCCAGCCGGGGTGAGCTGAACGCCACGTGCGCCGCGGCGGCCGTACCGATCCCCAGCTCCGGCATGCTCCCGATCGCCACGCCGACCCCGGCCGACGCGCACATGTCGGTGATCCGGCGGGCCTGCAGCGGACCGCCGGCCTCGGGGACGTACACGTTCACGAGGTCGGCGGCCCGGGCGCGCAGCACCCGCCAGGCGTCGCCGGTGGTCCAGACGCTCTCATCGGCCATGATCGGCACCTCCGACCTGGCGCACAGCTCCGCCATGCCGTCCACGTCGTCGGCGGGGAGCGGCTGCTCCACCGAGAGCACGTCGTACGGCTCCAGCCTGCGGATCAGCCGGAGCGCGTCCTTCGCCAGCGGGCAGGCCATGTTGAGGTCCACCCGGATGCCGAGCCCGGGCCCGAACTCCTCCCGGAGCCGGGCGACGAGCTCGACCAGCCGGTCGCCGTCCCCGCCGCCTTTGGCCTTCAGCGTGGTGAACCCCTCCCCGACCAGCCTGCGGGCCCGGGCCAGGACTTCCTCCGCAGGCCCGATGGGCAGGGACATGGACAGCGGCACCCGGTCCCGCGCCTTGCCGCCGAGCAGGTCGCAGACGGGCCGGCCCACGGCTTTGCCCGCCAGGTCGAGCAGCGCGGTCTCGACCGCGGCGACCGCGGTCAGGGAGTGCCGGCCGAAGGCGAGCAACTTGGCCGCGACCGCTTGGAACCGGGTCGGTTCGAACGGGTCGGCGCCGACCACGGCGGGGGCCAGCACCCGGTTCACCAGCCCGCAGAGCGCGGCGCCGTCGCCGTGCCAGATGAGGGAGATCTCGCCCAGCCCGACGGACCCGTCGTCGGCCTCGGCGATGACGATCCCGTAGTCGGAGACGGCCTGGACGCCGAGTGCGGAGGTGAACGGCTCCCGCAGCGGCACCGAGACGGGTACGGCTTCCAGCCGTATGACTCTCATGACGCTCATCCCTTGCTCGATCCGGCCAGCACGTCGGAGAAGAAGTAGCGCTGGAGCACCAGGTAGACGACCACGACCGGCAGTGAGGCGATCACGGCGACGGCGGCGATGTGGTGCCAGTTGGAGGTCAGTGTCGACATGAAGTACTGCAGGCCGACCGAGATGGTGAACCGGGAGTGGTCCCGCATGATCACCAGCGGCCAGAGGAACTCGCTCCAGGTCAGGGTGAACACCAGGATCGCCGACGTGGCCAGCGGTGCCTTCACCAGGGGCAGCATCACCTGGAAGAGCAGCCGGAGCGGTGAGCAGCCGTCGATCACGGCGGCCTCCTCCAGCTCGTCCGGCAGCCCCAGGAACGCCTCCCGGAGGATGTAGACCGACAGCCACAGGGTCATCGCCCCGGTCGGGATGATGATCCCGAGCAGGTTGTCGGTGAGTCCCAGCTGTTTCACGGTGACGAACAGCGGCAGCATGATCGCCGGAAAGGGGATGATCATGGTGCTCAGCCCCAGCAGGAACAGCAGCCGCCGCCCCTTGAAACGGAACCTGCCCAAGGCGAATCCCAGCAGAGCCGCCGTCGACACGTTGAGCAGCACGGTGCCCACCGACACCAGCAGGCTGTTGGCCAGGTACTGCTGGACGTCGGCCTGGGTCCATACGTGGGAGTAGTTGTCCAAGGTGGGGTCGGCCGGAATGAGCTCCGGAGGCACCGCGAACACATCCCCGCGGCTCTTGAACGAGGTTGACACCAGCCACACCAGCGGGCCGATCGCCACCAGGGAGGAGATCCCCAGGACAACCATGATCACGATACGCGGGACAGGCCGGAACGCCTGCTTGGTCCGTCCCCTCACGACGATCTCCTCGCCAGTCGCAGACCGATCAGCACCATCGCCAGAACGGCCAGGAGCAGCACGACCGCCATGGCGCTGCCGTATCCGAACTTGAAGAACGAGAAGGCCGACTCCCAGATGTAGTACGCGGTGTTCTTGCTCGCGTTCACCGGGCCGCCCTCCGTCAGCACGTAGATCTCGTCGAAGGTGCGCATCGCCGCCACGAAGGCGATGACGGAACTCAGCACGATCGAACCGCGCAGCCGGGGCACCACGATGCTCGCGAACGTCCGCACATGCCCGGCGCCGTCGATGGCCGCCGCCTCGAAGTGCTCCTCCGGCATGGTCGCCAGCCCCGCCAGATAGATCAGCAGGTAGATCCCGAAAGCCCGCCACACGATGACGCCGATCACCGACCAGACCGCCCATCCCGGGTCGGAGAGCCACGAGATCGGGCGCTCGGTCACGCCCGCCGCCACCAGCAGGTAGTTGATCAGCCCGTTGTCGTCGAGCAGCCACTTCCAGGCCACCGACGAGACGATGACGGGCACCACCACGGGCAGGTACAGCATCGTGCGGAAGAAGCGCCGCAGCGGGATGCCGCGGTGGATCCAGTAGGCCACCGGGAGCGGCAGGCAGACCAGCAGCACCGTCACCGCCCCGGTGATGAGCAGGGAGTTCAGCAGGGTGCGATGGAACACCCCGTCGGCGCCGAGCGCCGCGTACTGCCCCAGGCCGACTAAGGACGCCGGGGTCAGGCCGTTGAAATCGGTGAAGCTGAAGAGCAGGGTGTTCACCGCGGGATAGAGGACGAAGCCGCCGATCAGCCCCACGGCGGGGACGGCGAAGAGCCATCCCCACCGCGAGTCCCTGACCCGGCGCCAGGAGCGCCCGCGTTCCGCGGTCCGGCCGACCGGCTCGCTCACTGCCCCGCCGCGAGGATCCGGTCCCAGTCGGCCGCCGCCTCGTCGAGCGCCTGCCGCGGCGTCTTGTCACCCAGGTACGCCGACTGGAAGCGGGTGCGCAGCGAGGCGAACAGCTCCCCGACGGCGGGGTGCTTCGGCCAGTAGAACTTCATCTGCTGGTCGACGAGCACCTTCATCTCGGGGGTGGACTGGAAGTGGGGGTCCTTGGCGACCGAGACCATCCCGGGGAGCACCGGCGCCTGCTTGGCCAGCTCCAGCACCGTGGAGCTGAAGTACCGGGCGAAGTCCAGGGCCTGCTTGGGGTTCTTGCTCGACTTGGGGACGGCGAACTGCTGGAGGAAGCCGTTGGCCGCCCCGCCCGCGCCCGCCGGGTGCGCGGCGACCTTGAACCTCTTGAAGGTCTCCGCGTCGGTGTTGTCCTTCAGCCAGCGCAGGATCCACGGCCCGAGGAAGACCATCCCGGTCTTGCCCTGGGCGAGGACCTTGGCGCCGTCCATCACGCCGCCGTTCACCGAGGTCCGGTCGATCCAGCCCTCCTTGACGCCCGCGGCGTACCGCTCCAGGTGGGCGACGGCCTCCGGGGTCGCGAACGCCGCCTTCTTGCCGTCGGCGGAGAGCAGCGGGACGCCCGCCTGCCCGGCCAGGATGTCGGAGGGGTTTCCGGCGTCGTTGAAGTCGTCGAGGGTCTGCACGAACCCGGAGACGCCGGTCTTCTCGCGGATCTTCTTCGCGGCGTCGAACACCTGGTTCCAGTCGGCCGGCGGCTTGCCCGGGTCGAGCCCGGCCTTCTCGAACAGCTCGGTGTTGTAGATGAGCGCCGAGACGCTGCCGTAGAACGGAATCGCGTACGACTTGCCGCCGATCACCCCGGCGTCCCAGAACCCGGGGGCGTACTCCCCGGCGACGGCCTGGATGTCGGGGACCAGGTCGTCAAGCGCGTGGATCGTTCCCGTGGCGGCGAACTTCGGCAGGATGAACGGGGTCATGTTCACCACGTCCGGGGTGGCGCCGCCGCTGATGGCGGCCAGCAGCTTGCTCTGGGTCTGCTCGAAGTCGGGGATGTCCACCCACTTCACCGTGACGCCTTTGCGCTCCTGCTCGTAGCGGCGGATGGCACCCTCGATGTACGGCGTGTAGCCCTCTTTCAGGTTGATCGTCCAGAACTCCAGGGCAACCGGACCCGAATCGGGGGACGTGGCGGTCTCTCCCGTCGTACCCCCGAAGACGCCGCAGGCGCTGACCAGGCCCGCGGCGAGCAGGAGAACACCCCCTTCTAAGAGGCGTCGACGCTGGATGGGCTTCACGCTTTGCTCCTTTCTCCCCGAAGCCTCCGGGGAGAAGCACAAATTTACGACCATGTTCGTAAATGGTTCGTATAATGGCCCTAAGTGTGCAGGGAACGGTAAGTCGCGTCAAGACCCCGCGTCTCTGAGCGAAATCAGATGGTCTGTCCCGTATCGCTCAGCCGACTGCCGATGTCCAGCCGGTACAGCCCCTTGGGACGCCCGCGCTTACTCGGCTGGGAGAGCCCGGCCAGGGACGCGAGCCCGTTCTCGCGCAGGACGCGGAGGATGCGCCGGCCGCTCGGCACGCTCACCCGCAGCGCCTGCCCGATCTCCTCGGCGCTCGCGCCCGCGCCGTCCAGCCGTCGCTCCAGGTCCGCCAGCCGGGAGAGGGTGGAGACGCCGAGGCCCACCGCCTGCGACAGCTCGCGCAACCCGCCGCCGTCGGTCCGGTCGTCGGTCTTGTACGCATAGCGCGACAACCCCGTCGCCGTCCCCATCGGCCCGATGACCAGGCCACCCTCGGTCATCAGGTAGCCGGTGTCACCGCCTTCGGCTATCGCCCGGCGCACCGCCATCTCGGCGTGGCGCACGGAGTCGCGCACCGACTCGCCCACCCCGAAGCCCACCGCCATGCGCACGCCGAGCCGCGACCGGACATCCTCGATCAACGGCACCGCGGTCCAGGACTTGGTGATCTCCTCAAGCAGGCCCTTGTGTGCGAAGACCAGCACGGACTGATCGCCGCGGGGCTCGACCCAGGTCTCCGCGAACTCCGGCGCGTCGAAGAACATGCGCAGGGTGTTGACCCGCTCCACGCCCGCCTCGTACAGGCCGGAGTCCTCCAGCAACCGGTAGACGGCGGCCGCGAAGCGCAGGTTGGAGTGCCGGGCGGAAACCGCGCGCAGGACCACCTCGTTCATCGCCGACCGGATGGAGGCGACCACCGGAACCGACCGCAGCACCGGGACGTCGATGCTCTCCAGCAGGCGCGCGTAGACCAGGCTGCGTCCCGTCACCGCGTAGTGGGTCTGGTGCCGCCGCCGCATCCGGAGATGGAAGCCGACGACGTCCTCGACCTCCTGACCCGGGGCGTACGGCAGCACGCGCATCGCCCGCACCGGCAGGCCGAGCTCGCCGGCGAGTTCCTCCACGACCTGCTCGTCGAAGGTGTCCACGCTGGCGGGGGCGAGGGCGAGCCCCTGCTCGCGGGCGCGCAGCAGCGCCAGGGCCAGGTCGATGGGCCCCTGGCGGGCGACCGCGACGGGGAGCTCCTCGGGGAGCAGGTCCCGGCACCGGTCCAGCGGCATCGGCCCGGCGAAGAACAAGGCGTCGACCTCGGGGAGCACCTCGCGCACCGCGGACCGTATCTCGTCTTCGTCCTGATAACGCACCCATCGGGCGTCGACACCCTGGAGATGGACCAGGGCGTCCTGGAAAACGCTCTCGCTCGCCGTGGGAACGACGATGCCGAGGCGGATCCGGATCTGCGGACGGGTGGAGATGGACTTCATTTCGGTCACAGTACCAAAATAGTTTGTAAGAACCCCTGGTCGGGGGCCTTTCCGCCAACCCACGGGTCGAAACCCGAGGCCGTGACAGGGTCGGGCGTCATGTGCGTAAATGGTTCGTAGTAGGTTGCCGTCGACCGCACCCGAACGTCAGGAGTCCGCGACATGATCCTTGGCGAGCTCACCAGCTCCGAACTCACCCGGCTGTCACCCGAGGCGGTCCTGGTCGTCCCGATCGGCGCCACCGAACAGCACGGCGCCCGGCTGCCGGTCGGCACCGACACCGTCGTGAGCGAGCAGGTGGCGCTGCGGGCCGCCGCGGGCGCACGCGCGGCGGTGCTCGTCGCGCCCGCCCTCGCCTACGGCTCCTCCCACCACCACCTGCCCTACCCGGGCACCCTCTCCCTGCGCGGCCGCACGCTGCTCGCCGTACTAGGCGACCTGATCGAGAGCGCGGCGCGCACCGGCTTCCGCAAGGTCGTCGTCTTCAACGGCCACGGCGGCAACGACGACCTGGTCCGCCAGGCCGCCCGGGACGCGGTCCTGGACCACGAGGTGACGGTGGCCGCCGCCTCCTATTGGACCCTCGGCGGCGACCGCCTGGTGGAACTCGCCCGCCAGGCCGGCATCGCGCACGTCCCCGGGCACGCCGGGGCCTTCGAGGCCGCCCTCCTGCTCGGCCTCGGCCTCCCCGTGCGCGAGGAGTCCGCACGGACGCCCTCGCTTCCCGGCGGCACCCCGCCGGCCCTTCCCGGCGCCTTCGTCGCCGAGCACGACTGGATCGCCCGCATCAACGGCACGACGGACCCCGTGGACCCGGCCACCCCGGAAACGGGGCGGCGCCTGCTCGACCACCTCGTAGCCGAGTTCACCCGTCTGCTCGACCGCTTCGCCGACCTTCCCCGTACGTCGATCGGCTGACGTCGCGCGAGACGGACATCAGCCCGCCGGAAAGTCGACGCCCATGTCAGAAGATGCACTCATGCACCAGGTCGCGCAGAGTCCGCTCCCCGCCGCGGACCGCCGGGAACACCTGCCGCACCCTCCCGTCCGGGGCGGTCGGCGCGGCGTCGGCCACTAAAACAGGACGTTCTCCTTGCTCGACACTCGCCTGAAGGCGTTGACGAGTTCCTCCGTGACCCGCCGTGCCCGCGACCTGCCCACCCGTTCCGACAACTCGGTGGCCTCCATCGCCCGCCTACTCGGAGTCAGCAGGTCGACCCTGTACATGCACATCCCCGAGCTCGCCGGCGGCCGCGCCGCCCTGGCGACCGGAAACGCCTCCTGAGGAGTCGGCCCCGCTCACGGCCGTCCCACGTCTTCGCCGCGTCGGCCGAGTTCATCCGCGAGCTCATCGTGGAAGGCACCCACGAGGCCCGGTCACCGCATGCGCCCGCGGTCGGCGCCTCGGGCGCCCGCTCCGGCCGTACCGTCGAGCAGCCCGCACGCCGAGGACGGTCAGCCGACAAGGGTGAGCGGTGTAGGGCTGAACCGTTCGGAGAGCAGGTCGTCGAGCAGGGCGGGCCGTTCGGCGGGCAGGAGCTTGTCGCGGCACTGCCGCAGTTCGTCCGCCGGCCACCAGCGGCGTTCGATCAGCCCGGCCTTCTCGTTCTCGGTGGGCCGGAGCGCGGCCTGCGGCGCGGTACTGGGGGTGCGCCCAAGGAACACGTGCTCGATGCGGTGGTGGTCGCGGCCCTTGTACCGGAACCGGGATTCCCGCACCCACAGCGTGCGGCCGAGGGCGGGGAGCATGATCCCGGTCTCCTCGGCGACTTCGCGGCGGGCCGCGGTCTGGAGATCTTCGCCGTCGTCTAGGCCGCCGCCGGGCAGTTCCCACCAGTGATGTGCGGGGTCGGCGGGGTCGAGGGCGTGGATGAGCAGTACGCGGTCGGCGGGGTCCAACAGGAGGACACGGGCGCCGACGCGGGGCGTGACGGTGCTGGTCGAGGCGGTGCTGGTCGAGGCGGTCATCCTGCGGCTGGTCCTGTCTCGGCTGACGGGGCGTGGCCCGGACAGCCGACCGCGAACCGGCCGGTGGTGTTCAGAACAAGGTGAGCTCCGGCTCGGCAGGCGTGGCCGCCCTGGTGGGGTCCGACGTTAGCAGCGCGCTGGTGGCGGTGAGCGCCAGGCGTACGGTGAGTCCCGAATGGTCGGTGAGGCGGGAGCCGTCCGCCGTGAGTTCCCTGGTCTCGTGGACGTATTCGCAGCCGGTGAGCCGCTCGGTCAGAGCAGCCGATCCATGGACGTGGTCCTAGCGGTAGCCGAGGTCCGCGCGGTTCGGCGCCGACTTCTTAGGGTTTGCCCGCACCACCCGTGCTTCTCTCACCGCCCGCTACAGCAAGAGATGAAACCTCAACAAAGATCATCATGTTGGGAGTTCTTAAGCCGGTACGGGGTGGGGAAGATGGGATTGTGGGGATTCAGGTGGCGGTTTGCGGGCCGCAGGACTGCACCGAGGCGGAGGAGGCGCACGCCCGGGAGGTCGGGCGCCTGCTGGCACGGCGTGGAGCCGTGGTGATCTGCGGGGGCTACGGCGGGGTGATGGCCGCGGTCTCGGCGGGTGCCCGCGGCGCGGGCGGGACGGTGGTGGGGATCCTGTCCGGGGCCGACCGCACGCAGGCGAACCCGGATCTGAGCATCGTGATCCCGACCGGGATCGGCGAGGCGCGGAACAGTGTGATCGTCAAATCGGGCGACGCGGTGATCGTGGTGGGCGGATCGTGGGGGACGCTGTCGGAGCTGGCCCTCGCCATGCGCGGCGGCCGGGCGCCGGTGGTGCAGCTCGGCGGCTGGCGGCTGCTCGACCCGTTCGGGCATCCGGTGCCGGGGGTGCGGCACGCCGTCTCACCGGAGGAGGCGCTGGAGCTGACCGGGTTGTGGGACTGATCGGGGCACGCCGCGGGGCAGGCGCTCCAGCGAGCGTCGAGTGGCGTCCGTAAGCTGGCCGGTACGGCGCGACCGCCTTCCCGGCGTGGCCGAAAGCAGCCGGTGAGGTTAGGCTCTCCTAATATCGCGACCAATCAGCTCTCGAGACGACGGCGGTGATCCGGATGAAGTCGCTCTCCCCGCTCTCCCCATCCGTCGTCACCGAGACCGGCTGGCTCGGCATGCCGCTCTGGCTCTGGGCCGCGATCTGCGTGCTCATCATGTTCGCCCTGTTCCAGGGGTACTACTGGTTCGGGCATTTCGTCGGTGAGAAGCTCTACGCCTCCAAGCTGGGCACCAGGATCGGCCGGCAGCGGATCCAGACCATCGAGAACCTGGTGCGCAAGCGGGGCGCGCTCGCGGTGTTCGGGTGCTTCTGGGTTCCGGTGCTCCGGCACACCCTGCCCAGCGTCGCCGGGGTGCTCCGGATCTCCTATCCCTGGTACGTCGTGGCGAGCGCGTTCGGCGCGCTGCTCTGGACCCCTCCGTGGATCATCGGGGCCGGGGTCTTCTGGGGCTGGCTGCTGGATCTCACCCGGTCCCCGCTGGCGGCCGGGCTGATCATGGCCGTGGTCGTCGCGGGGCTGCTGGGGTTCTTCGGCTGGCGACGCAGGCGCAGGCGCAGGTCCGCCGCGGCCCTCGCGGAGACCGAGACCTCACCCACCCCCGAGCCCGCCCGCGACTCCGGCTGAGAGAGGTAGCCGGATCGACCGGCCGTCGCGGCCCGGTCGGCGATGTCGGGATTCGTGAATGTCCGGACATAGCAGGTGAGTACCGTGCGGGTCCGGTCTCCGGATGGCCTATCTGGATATGTTCCCGATCGCCGGTCGATTACGGCACCGCGGCCGTTTCGGTTGGCCGATCTCCCGGCCATGACCTGGATCGATGGCTTTCAGGGCCGATGTCCGCCGCTCGACGGGACACGGTTCTCCCACAGCCCCGGGCCGTACCGTTAACCGAACCACGCTTTCCCCCGTCGCCCATGACAGATCCTTTTCATCAATCTTCACAAAATTTGACAAACCGCATATTCTTCTAGATACACCCCCAAAGATTGATGAACCACCCAAGGGGCTTGGGCGATCGCCTCATCACCCGGGAGAGTGAACCACGCCGTCGATCGGCGTCTCCCCGCGATCGGACCGTCACACTTCCCGAGCCTCGATCTCTTTCGGGAGGAACCTTGCGACGTACCGTGTGGATCGCACACATCGTCATCGTTTTGCTCATGGGTCTGCTGATCGGCGTATCGGCCGCGCCCGCGTTGGCGTCGCCGTCCGCCAACCCCGGAACCACGCTCGACCCCCGGCCCCCCGCCGGGCCCGAGGACGGGTTCCCCGGCGAACGGCCCGACGGGTTCGCCGACACCCTCGCCGGCCTCGAAGCCGCGCTCGGCGCCGTACCCACGGACGAAATCCCGATCGAGGAGGATGTGGCGCCGGGACGTCCCGCGCTCGACGCCCGGTCGGCCCTGCTGTACGACGCCCAGACCGGGCGGACCGTCTACGCCAAGAACGCCCGGGAAGAGCGTCCCGTGGCCAGCCTCACCAAAGTCATGACCGCCTACGTCGTGCTGCAGGAAGGCAGGCTGGACACCAAGATCCGGATCACGCAGGCCGACGTCCGGCACGCCCTGGCCAACGGGGCCACCCACGCCGGTCTGCGCGCCGGCGAAGTCCTGACGGCCCGGGAACTGCTGTACGCGCTCATGCTGGAGTCGGCGAGCGACGCCGCCGAGGCCCTCGCCCGTACCTACGGCCCCGGCCAGGAGGCCTTCGTCGCCAAGATGAACCGGTACGCCGCCGAACTCGGGATGGACCAGACCTTCTACGCGAACCCCGACGGGCTTCCGGACCCCGACCGCAACGGCCGCCTGGGCCTGTCCACCGCCGCCGACCAGGTACGGCTGGCGCGGCTCGCCCTCCTGGACCCCGTCTTCTCCTCGATCGTGAACACGTCGCGGTACACCCTTCCCACCGGGCCGGGCCGTGACGCGCACAGCTGGCGGAACACCAACGCCATGCTCCGCACCTACCCCGACGCCCTCGGGGTGAAGACCGGGTTCACCAACGCCGCCGGGTTCTGCCTGCTGTTCGCCGCCGACCGGGACGGCTGGCTCATCGTCGGCGCCGTCCTGGACGAGTACAGCTCCGCCTCCCGGTACCACGACGCCGCCCATCTCCTCGACTGGGCGTACAGCGCCTGACCGAAAAGGATCGACGAGCCCCCGCCCGTACGGCCCGTACGGGCGGGGGCTCAGTACAGCTGGCGGCCGGTGCGGCGGAAGTGGACGTCGTCCAGGGAGGGGCGGCCGACGGTGATGGCCGCGACGGTGAGGCCCTCGGCCTCCAGGGCGCTCGCCACCACGGGCGCGTCGCGGACGCCGTCGTCGACGTGGGCGTAGAGCACGCGGCCGTTGACGACGACCTCGGCGACCTCGCTCAGCTCCTCCAGAGCGCGGCGGATCTCCCCGTTCCTGGCGGGCTGGGTGAGCCTGATGTGGATCGCGTCGCCGCGAAGGCTCCCGGTGAGCTCCTGCAGCGCGCCGGAAGCGACGATCCTCCCGCGGTCCACGATGACCACGCGGTGGGCGTTGAGCTCGGCTTCCTCGCGCTCGCCGGTGGCGAAGAGGATGGTGAGGCCGTGGTCCCGGGTGAGGCCGGTGAGCTCGGCCCAGAGTCCGTACCGGGCGGCTCTGTCCAGCCCGGCGGAGGGCTCGTCGAGGAAGAGCACGTCCGGCCGATGCACCAGCTGCATCGCGATGTCCAGGCGGCAGCGCAGGGCCCGGGAGTAACCCCGGACGGGGCGGTTGGCCTCCTCGGTCAGGCTGAACCGCTCCAGGAGCTCGTCCACCCGGGCGGTCAGGAGCGCGCCGCGCAAGCCGTACCCCGCGCCTTGCTTGAGCAGGTTCTCGCGGGCGGTCCGCCGCCCGTCCCCGACGGCTTGGCGGACGACGCCGATGACATGGCGGACCTGGTCGGGGGCGCGGCGGATGTCGAATCCGGCGACGGACGCCTCCCCGGAGTCCGGGCTGATCAACGTGGTCAAGATCTTGACTGTGGTGGATTTCCCGGCGCCGCCGCGGCCGAGCAGCGCGCAGACCGATCCGGCGGCCGCGGTGAATGTGACGCCCGCCAGGGCTTGGACACGCGTACCGTAGGTCTTGACCAGCTCTCGTGCCTCTATGGCGGACATCGCCCCGTACTCCCGTAACACGACATATCGCGTCCCCTCAGCGTATCGGTACCGGGGTGAGTGTCAAGATGTATCGCGTTCGGAGCCGGACACCCTGAGTACGATTACGAACGCGTAGCGTAGTCGTCGCAGTAGGATGGCCATTTTGCCGACCTATTGGATGACAGTATGGTTCCGTAAGCATTACGCCATAAGCTTCCTAAAGGTCTCTCCGCTGAGGGAACGGTAGAACGAAGAGGACACTCGTGGGCGGACGCCACCGAAACGATGATCAAGGTTATCCATACCCCGATCAGCCGAACTCGGGTCGCCAGCACCCCGACCTCGACTACACGGGCCCGAACACGGGCCCGATCCAGGCGGACCAGCCCTATGGTTCCGGCCGTCCCTACACCGGAGATCCGGCCTACGGCTCCGACGGCACCTACGGCTCAAACCAGCCTTATGGGGCAGACGGCAATTACGGCTTAGATCGCTCCTATGGTGCGGATCCTGCCTATGGCGGTACGGATCCGGCCTATGGCTCTGACAACACCTACGGCTCAGGTCAGACTTACGGATCAAGTCAACCCTACGGCTCGGATCACCAGGGTCCGTATGGAGCGCATCAGCCTTACGGCACGAACCAGCCCTACGGCACGGACCAGCCTTACGGCTCCAATCAGCCCTACGGCTCAGATCAGGCGTACGGCTCAGAGCGGCCCCACGGCTCGGAACCCTCCGGACCCGCGGGCGGCGCGTACTACGACGACCAGTTCAGCCGCGAGTACGGCACGCCGCAACAGGACCGTCCGCAGTACGACGCGGGGTTCAACGAGAGCACCGGCGAGTACCGGATCGCCTCCCCCGACGAGCGATACGACGAGCCGACGATCCACCCCGCCTACCGCGTCCCGATCGAGACCGGTCAGGGACCCGACCCCGCCCGGGGATACGAGCCGGCCCCCGTCCGCGACCGCACGGGCGAGCACCCGCCCGTCGGCCGTACCGAACCCGCGGGCGAGGAGCCGGAACGGCGCTACGCCTTCCTCGGCGAGCGCGAGGACGGCCCCCGGGGCGGGGACGACTACGAGGACGAGCCCAGGTCCGGCCGGTCCCGCGGCCGGCGGGCAGACGGCGACACCGACCCGGGCGACCGCGGGCGTTCCCGCCGGACGAAACGCTCCGGCGGAGGCGCCAAGATCCTGGTGGCCCTCACCAGCGCCGTGGCGCTCGCCGTTCTCCTGGCGGTCGCCGCGTACGTCCTCGTGGCCGATGAGACCGGGTGCCCCGAGGGTTCCCCGATCGCGCTCAAGGTCACCACCTCCCCCGACATCCGCCCCGCGGTGGCCGAGATCGCGGAGAAGTTCAACAAGCCCGGCTGCTACGCCGTCACCGTGGGCAAGGTCGACTCCTCCCGGGTGGTGAGCGGGCTCGCGGGGGCGAGCGAGACGCTCACCGCGGACGTCTGGATCCCCGATTCGAGCCTCTGGGCGGCGCGGCTGGCGGCGAGCGCCAAGAGCAAGGCGATCTCGTCGGTCATCGCCTCCTCCCCCTCGATCGCCAGTTCGCCGATCGTCATGGCCACCGCCAAGTCCGCGGCGGACGCGCTGGCCGAGCGGCTTCCCGAGCCCGGCTGGGCCAAACTGATGGAGCTGGTCCACTCCTTCGGCGCCACCGAGTCCACGCAGATCCGGCTCCTCACCCCCGACCCGGCCCGGAACGCGGCCGGCCTCGGCGCGATCGTCGCCGGCGCCGGTGCCCTGGGGGACACCCCGGGCGCCCAGGAGCAGCTGGCCGGGGTGCTCAAGCAGCTCTCGCAGTCCTCGGTGCAGAGCGCGGAGAAACTCTTCTCGACGTTCGGCAAGCCGTCCAAGCGCGCTCCGCTCGGCCTGGTGTCCGAGCGGGACGTGTGGGCGTTCAACCAGTCCAAGCCGGCCGACCCCGCGGTCGCGCTCTACCCCTCGGACGGCACCCTCAGCCTGGACTACCCCTACGTGGTCGCCGCCGAGGACCCGGCCAAGAAGAAGGCCGCGGAGGCGTTCCGCGCCAAGCTCGTCGGCGCCGAGGGCCGGGGGATCCTGCAGAAGGCCGGGTTCCGTACGGCCGACGGCAAGGCGGGTGAGGCGGTCGCCAAGAGCGCCGGGATCGACACCAAGCCGCTGGGCGCCATCGGCAAGCCGAGCGCGGGCACCGTCAACAAGATCGCTCAGGCGTGGAGCAGGCTCAACCTCGGCACCCGGATGCTGGCGCTGCTCGACGTCTCGGGCACGATGGCGCTGCCCGTACCCGGCACGAACCTGACCCGGATGCAGGCGATCGCCGGGACCGCCGTCGAGGGGATGAAGCGGTTCAACGACAAGTCCGAGATCGGCGTCTGGGAGTTCTCCACGCATCTGGACGGCCAGGGGGTGGACCACCGGGAGTTCGTCAAGGTGGGACCGCTCGGCGGCAAGGTGGAGGGGATGACCCGCCGGGAGTTCATCAACCAGCGGCTCGGGCAGATCCAGGCCAAGCAGAACGGGGACACCGGGCTGAACGACACGCTCGCCGCGGCGTACGAGGAGATGGTGGCGGGCTACCAGCCCGATAAGATCAACACCATCCTCGTCCTCACCGACGGCCAGGGCAACGACGACCCCGGCGGCGGCCTCACCGACGAGCAGCTGCTGAAGAAGCTCAAGGCGCAGTTCGACAAGAGCCGCCCCGTCAGCATCCTGATCATCGCCTTCGGCCAGGACGCCGTGGCCGGCAAGGAGCGGATGGCGGCGATCGCCCAGGCCACGAACGGCGACGCCTACGTGGCCACCGACATCAAGCAGGTCGCGCAGTTCTTCCTGGAGGGCATCTCCCGCCGGCTTTGCGCCCCCAACTGCCCCAAGCCCTCCACGACCACCCCCGCGTCGACGAACCAGTGATCCCGGCCGGGCGTCGCCCGGCCGATCGCGCGACCCGCCCCGGCATGCGATCGGACGCCGTACGGCGACACTCGGCGCGGACCAGACCTGAAGCGTGAAAACCATCCGGGTCACCCGAACGCGTCTCGACGGGGCTGTCACGGTCAAGGCCCGGCGACGTGCCGCGGTGGAGCCGGGACCGGCCGGCGCCTTCTCCAGCGCTTGTCTCCGAAATCCGCCCAGGTAGGAACGATCCATCAATTATTTGATAATTCCCTTAATGTCCGGCGAGATCTCAGGCTGATTGGTTATACCTCGCTATTTTTCCCATCAGTCACATTGCCCTCATAAGTCATGTCATTAGGGTCGAAGTCAACCCACTGAGTAAACCGGGCGTCATAGCGGTGTGGGCCAGGTGAACCCCAGCTGATTCCGTGGTGGCCGGCCCCTAGCCTGGGGGAGGACCTGTGCCTGGTTGGCGAGTTGTCGGACATGCCGAGGAACGTGAGCTCGCCGAGTCGCTGCGGCGGGGCGAGCCGCAGGCAACCGCGGAGCTCTACGACGCCTACGGCGAACGCCTCTACGACTACTGCCACGCGATCCTCTACGACGACGCGGGCGCGGCGGAGGCGGTCCGGCACACGTTGGCCGGCGTCGCGGGGCACATCCACCGGCTCACCGACCTCGGGCGGTTCCGGCCCTGGCTCTACGCGATGACCCGGGCCCGGCTGCTCGGGCGGCCCCTCCCTCCCTCGGGGACGTCGAACGGCCGGAGCCCGGTCGCGGAGGAGGCACCCGTCGCGGAACCGGCCCGGACGGTTTCCGAGACGCTGCGGGCGATGGCGCCGCAGGAGCGGGAGGTCTTGATCCTGGTGGCGCGGCACGGCCTCGGCGTCGCCGAGGCCGCCGCGGTGCTCGGGACGAGTTCGAAGCGGACGGGCCTGATCCTCGCCCGGGCCGGGGAGCGGCTGGAGCGGGCGGCCGCCGCCGACGTGCTGACCGGCCCGGGCATGACCAGGTGCCCCGACCTGGCCGTCCTGATGGAGGCGATGGCCGCCGAGACCAGAGGGCTGCGACCGCTGCGCCGCAAGCGGGTCACCCGCCACGTGGTCCGATGCGCGGTGTGCGACCTGGCCCGGCGCCGGCACGTCTCGGCGGCCGCCTTGCTGGCGGCGGTGCCGCCGCGCCGGCCGCCGCTGTCGCTGGGGCGGAAGGTCGCCGACGCCGCGGACGCACCGCGACCCCCGCGGACGCGCCCCGCCGGCGGGCGGGCCGGCGGGTTCGCCGCGAACGGCTTCCCCGTCGTCCGCGATCATTCCGTACGGCCGGCGGGCCGCCGCCCCGGCCCGATCGCGGTCTCGGTCGCCGGGCTGTTCGCGGTGATGTTCGGGGTCGCGGCGGTGGGCGCCGCCCAGCAGAACCCACCCGGCTCCGTCCAGGCGGCCAAGCCCCCGGCGGCGCCGTACCCGCCCGCCGGCACCCCGTCGGCCGACCGCCCGGCTCCCGGCCCGAAGGACGCACTCCGTCCCGACCCCGGTCCGACCCGGGTGCAGGCGGCCCCCCGGCCGCCGGCTCCGACGTCCCGGGCGACCCGGCGTCCGATCCTGCGCCCGTCCAGGACCCCGGCGCCCAGGCCCACCGCCTCGCCCAGGCCGCCACGCCGCGCCGTACTCGCCGTGGACTGCCCGGACCCGGTCGACGAGCTGGGCCTCGGCACGATGACGCTCACCGCGAGGCACGCGGCCGTCTCGTGGAGCGCCGTGGTCCGCGGCGACGCCGTGGTCTCCCCGGGCGGGGGACGGCTCGGCCGCGGTGCGGACGTCACGCTCTCGATCACCGTGACGGATCTTTCGGCCCCGGGCGCCGCGACGATCACGATCTTCTCCGACGGCGGTGACTCCCACTGTGAGCTCGCCTGGCACGGGGAATCCCCGGCCCCCCTCCCGTCCGGAACAGACCCGACAGAGGACGAAAATTCACATTAAATCGTGCACCAGCTACAGGTTTTATCTGTGATCCGGTAAACCATAATGAGTCAATAAGCATCCCCATTGGGGATGACCGACAACGTTGTTCCCATAGGAGCGGCGAGCGTCCACGGATATGGTTTCGCAATGCTCACTACGGAGTGCGGGAGTGCAAGGCATCGTTCGCCGATTGCGGTGGTTCGCCGTGGGGGTCGCCCTGGTCGCCTCCGCAGCCGGAGCCGCCCTGGTGCTCGCCGACGTGGCGAGCCCGATCAGGGCGGCGTGCGCCCTCGTCTTCCTGCTCGTCCTCCCGGGACTCGCGGCCGCCGGAGCGGCGCGCGGCCGGGACCTCCAGTCCGCCCTGGTGATCGGTACGGCCACGAGCGTCGTCGTGAACACCGCGACGGCGGCGGGCATGCTCGCCTTCGACGCGTGGTCCCCCCAGGTCGGAGTGATCGTCGTCGCCGCCGTCAGCGGCTTCCTCTGGGCCATGGGCGCGCTCTCGCCGTCCGTCAAGGCCCGGACCGCGACCGCGGACGTCGAGAGCCGCTGACCGAGATCCGCTTCCGGCGGAGACCGGCCTGACGGAGACCCAACCCCCGGGCCAACGCCGAGGATTTCCACAAGGAGGCATCGACCGGTGCAGATCACCGTCACTCACCCGAACGACCTAGGTGAGCGCGAGAGGAGGCGGTGGCGGGAGCTCCAGGGGTCCACTCCGTCACTCGACAACGCCTTTCTGTCGGTGGAGTTCACCCTGGCGATGGGAGCCCTGCGCGACCACGTCCGGGTGGCCGTGATCAACGACGGTCCCGACATAGTCGGATTTTTCCCGTATGAGCGACATCCATTTGGCATCGGCCGCCCCCTCGGCGGGTTCCTCACCACCTGCCACGCGGTCATCAGCGATCGGGACCTGGAGCTGGACGGCCGGGAGCTGCTCCGCGGATGTGGATTGAACGTCTTCGAGTTCGACCACCTGGTCCCCGGGCAGCGGGCGTTCGCCCCGTACCAGTCCGGTGTGCACCCGGTGCCGGTGATGGACCTCACCTCCGGTTTCGAGACCTGGGCCGAGACGGTGCGGGCCGCGTCGCCCAAGAATTTCAAGACCATCCGCTACAAGGAGCGCAAGCTCGGCCGGGAGCACGGCGAGCTCCGATTCGTCTGGGCCGCGGCGGACCCCGCCCTCCTCGATCGGCTGATGCGCTGGAAGTCGGACCAGTACCGCAGGACCGGCCGGGTGGACCGGTTCGCCCGGCCGTGGATCGTCGCGCTCCTGAAGGAGACGCACCGGCACCGGAGCGAGGATTTCGCCGGATGCCTCACGATGCTCTACGCAGGCGACACTCCTATCGCAGGACACTTCGGTTTGCGCACAAAACACACACTTGTTGGGTGGTTCCCGGCGTACGATGACGCCTACTCCGGCTATTCCCCCGGAATGGTGCACCATCTCCGGCTTGCCGAAGCAGCGGCACAGGCCGGACTGCATTCCATCGATATGGGCAAAGGCGGCAAAGAATACAAAGGCTGGCTTAAAAGCGGCCAATCATCGGTCGCGGAGGGCCGGATTTCCCGGCCTTCACTCGCCGCCTCGGCGCATTGGCTGGGCCGGGTTCCGTTCGTCCGGACCCGAGCCCTGGTGCTCAGCCACCCCGGCCTCTACCGGCGAGCCGATCGGGTGCTGAAGGGCTTCGCCCGGCTACGTGCGCCAAACCGTCCCTGAAGTGCGTCGTCAGGAGCGGTCACCCGTGTTCCCCAGCTGTGTCATCCGGCGGTGACACCTTTCACCGGCGTCCGTTCAGGAGGTCCCCTGGCTTAAAGCCCCGATTAAGCAGATCGCAAGCACCCCGTAGGAGACTCTCCACACGATCCCCATTCGGACCGGGACGGAAAGCTTGCGCGCCCGTTCAGTCGCGCCGGTCAGTTTGGCTCCCGTTACGAGAGACAGACCGTCCGAAAGGACCCAGCACCATGACCCCCGAGAGCACCAAATCCTTTGTTCCGTCCTTACCAAATGTAAAGCCTAGTGTAAATTTGACCCCCTATATCCCTCTGACAGCGAGTCTAGCAATTTCTCCCACTGTCAGTGTGGTCATCCCGGCGCTCAACGAGGCCGAGAATCTCCCGCATGTTTTCGCCACCCTTCCGCACTGGATCTACGAGGTGGTCCTGGTCGACGGCCGGTCCTCCGACGACACCGTCGCCGTGGCCCGCCGGCTCCGCCCCGGGCTCCGGATCGTCCAGCAGAAGGGCAAAGGCAAGGGCGACGCCCTCACCTCCGGCTTCCGCGCGTGCACCGGCGACATCATCGTCATGATCGACGCCGACGGCTCGACGGACGGACGCGAGATCATCAAGTTTGTGGGCGCCCTGGTCACCGGGGCCGACTTCGCCAAGGGGTCACGCTTCGCCAACGGTGGCGGGAGCGACGACATCACCTTGGGCCGGCGGGTCGGCAACCGGATGCTGGGCGGACTGGTGAACTGGCTCTACGGCACCCGCTACACCGACTTGTGTTACGGGTACAACGCCTTCTGGGCCCGGCACCTGGACACCCTCGACCTCGACTGCCCCGGATTCGAGATCGAGACGTTGATGAACATCCGGGCCGCCCGGGCGGGGCTGCGCATCCAGGAGATCCCCAGCCACGAGCGGAACCGGATCCACGGCGAGAGCAACCTGCGCGTCCTGCGGGACGGCTGGCGCGTTCTCAAGACCATCCTGCGGGAGCGGCGCAAGCCGTTCACGCGCCGGGCCCCGGCGCCGCTGCCCACCCGGGACCCGCGATGACCGGCCCGGCGCCGCTGTCCACCCGCCGCCGACCCGAGACGGCGACGCGCGGCACGCCGGAACGCACCCGGCGGACGGTCAGCGTCGTGGTCTGCGTCTACACCGAGGACCGCCTGGACGACATCGCGGCGGCGCTGGACTCGATCCGGGTCCAGACCCACCCCGCGGACGAGCTCATCGTGGTCGTCGACCACAACCCCGCCCTGTACCGGCGGCTGCGCCGGGAGCACCCCGACGCGATCGTCGTGGCGAACCGGGAGGAGCGCGGGCTGTCCGGCGGCAAGAACACCGGGGTGGCGACGGCGACCGGGGAGATCGTGGCCTTCCTCGACGACGACGCCGTGGCCGACCCGGGCTGGCTGGCGCACCTGCTGACCGGGTACGACGACCCGTCCACCGTGGGGGTGGGCGGGCTGACCCGGCCGCTGTGGGCCAGGCGGCGCCCGTCCTGGTTTCCCGAGGAGTTCGACTGGACGGTGGGCTGCACCTACCGGGGCATGCCCACCGGCCGCTCCCCCGTCCGCAACCTCATGGGCGGCAACGCCTCGTTCCGCCGGGAGGTCTTCGCCCAGGTCGGAGGGTTTCGCACCGGGATCGGCCGGGGCCGGGGCAAGCGTCCGCTCGGCTGTGAGGAGACCGAGTTCTGCATCAGGCTGAGCCAGGAGCGACCGGGCGCGGTGCTGCTCTACGAGCCGCGCGCGGCGATCGGGCACCGCATCCCCGGCGAACGCTCCCGGTTCGGCTACTTCCGCACCCGCTGCTACGCCGAAGGGCTCTCCAAGGCGCAGGTCACCCGGAGCGTGGGCAGCGCGGACGGCCTGTCCAGCGAGCGGGCGCACGTCGTGAAGACCCTGCCGCGGGGCGTGCTGCGCGGGCTGGCGCAAGCCGTACGAGGTGATCTGTCCGGGGTGTCCAGGGCGACCGCGATCGTCCTCGGCCTGGGTTTCACCACCGCGGGCTACGCCGTCGGCCGCCTGAGCCGCTCGTTCCGGCGGGCGTCGACCGGCGGGGATCGAGACTGACCGGCGATCGGGGTCGGAGGGGAACGGAGCGAGCGAGATGACCGTCAGGGTTCCGGTGCTGATGTACCACTCCGTCACCGATCGCCCCAATGCTGCGACCAGGCCGCTCGCGGTGACCCCGGCGGCCTTCGCCGAGCAGCTCGCGGCGCTGCGGGAGGGCGGGTTCACCCCCCTGACCCTCTCCGGCCTGCTCGACGCCGGACGGGGACTCCCCGGGCGACCCGTCGTAATCACATTCGACGACGGCTACGCCGACTTCCACTCCGAGGCCCTGCCGATCCTGACCCGGTTCGGCTTCCCGGCCACGGTCTTCACGACCAGCGGCTGGGTGCAGGACGCCGGGCACCAGGAGGCGGGGCGCCGCCTGGACCGGATGCTCAGCTGGGGTCAGCTCGCCGAGGCCGCGGAGTGCGGTGTGGAGATCGGCGGGCACAGCCACAGCCACCCCCAGCTGGACCAGCTGCCCACGGCCCGGCTCCGCGACGAGCTGCGCCGGAACAAGGCGCTGCTGGAGGACCGGCTGGGCCGGGCGGTGACCACGATGGCGTATCCGTACGGCTACTCCAGCGCCCGGGTCCGCGCCGAGGTCCGCGCCGCGGGCTACACGGCGGCCTGCGCCGTCGCCAACGACCTGCTCGGCGGGGACGGACCGGACCGCTACGCGCTCCCCCGGCTGACCGTCGGCCCGGCCACCTCGATCGACCGGTTCCGCCGGGCGACCGCCGGGCGGTCGGTCGGCCGGATCTATCTGCGGGAGCGCGTGCTCACCAAGGGGTACGCGGTGGTGCGCAGGACACGGTACGGCCTGCGGCGGGTCGTGCGCCGTGACTGAGACGACCACCCATGACGTCGGGGCGGGCGCGGGGCGTCCGCCCCGCTGGGCCGCGCTCTGGAACCGCCTGCCCAAGGATCTGAACAATCCGCTGCTGCGCAACGCCTACTCCCTCATGGTGAACGCCGGGGCGACCGGGGTGCTGGGCCTGGCGTACTGGGCGATCGCGGGGAAGTTCTACTCCGTGGCGGACTACGGCCGGGGGTTCGCGCTGATCGCGGCGATGCGGCTGCTCGCCGCGCTGACCTCTTTCGGCTTCGTGGGGGCGCTGACCCGGTTCCTCCCCGAGGGCGGGGTGCGCACCGGGCGGCTGATCCGGCTCGCCTACCTCGTCGGCGGGGCGGCGGCCGCGATCGCCACGGGCGGCTTCCTGCTCACCCAGGACCCGGGGGAGAAGGCCCACCGCTACGGGCTCGGCGGATTCCCGGAGGAGGCGTGGTTCCTGCTCTCCGTCGTGCTGTGGTGCGTGTTCACCCTGCAGGACGTGGTGATGACCGGGCTGCGCAAGGCCTCCTGGGTTCCGCTGGTGGGGATCGGGGTCGGCGTCTCCAAGATCGTCATCGTCGCGGCGCTCGCCGAGCTCCTCCCCGGCCAGGGGATCTTCCTCGCCTGGACCGTGCCCGCGGCCCTGGCCGTGATCCCGGTCACGATATTGATCTTCCGGAACCTGGTGCCCCGGCACGCCCGGGAGACCGGATACCGCACCCCGCCGACCGCCCGGCGGATCGGCCGGTTCCTCGCCGGGGACCTGCCCGGCCAGGTCCTCATCCTCACCAGCGTCTACCTCATGCCGGTCCTGGTGTCGCGGCTGGGTTCCCTCGAGGACGCGGCGTACTTCGGCGCCGCGGTGACCCTGGCGGGCGTCTTCGACATGCTCGCGATCAACATGGCGATCTCGCTCACCGTCGAGGGCTCCTTCGACACGAGCCGGCTCGCCGACAACTGCCGAACCGCGCTGAAACGCACCCTGTTCCTGCTCACCCCCATCGTCGGCGCGGCGGTGCTGCTGGCACCGTGGCTGGTCACGATCGTCGGCAAACCCGAGTTCGCGGAGCACTCCGCCCCGGTGCTCCGGTTCCTGGCCCTGGCCACGCTCCCGCACGCGGTGATCGAGATCTATCTCGGGGTGCTCCGCGCGCAGAGCCGGTCGCGGCGGCTCCTGGTGATCCAGGGCCTGCTGTGCGCGCTGGTGATCTCCTCCGGCACCGCGGCCTTCCTCCTCGGCGGGCTCACCTGGCTCGGCGTGACCATGTTCGGCAGCCAGCTCGTCGTGGCGGCCGCCGTCACCCCCGGCCTGATCGGCCTGCTCCGCCGGGAGCGTCCCCGGGACACCCCGCTGGAGATCCGCCGGGAAATGCCCTCCCCCGACGAGACCCCGACGCTGGTCATGGTGATCGTCGGCGGCTACCCGACCCTGGTGGCCAAGCAGCCGACCGTGATCATCGTGGACCCCACCGCGGATCCGCACGCCACCACCGTGGTCACGCCCATCGTGCGGCCGGACGTCCTTCTCGCCCGGACGGCCGTACGGCGTTCGCTCGTCGACCACGTGCGGATCTGGCTCCCCGGCCTGCTGGTCGTCGAGGGCCTCGTCCTCTATCTCCTGGCGCTCAAGCTGACCCCGGGGCCCTACACCGGGGTCGACCTCTACCAGGCGGACGCCCTCGGGCTCGTCTCGGTGCTGCCCCCGGCCGCGCTGATCGGGCTCGCGCTGATCGTCACGGCCTTCTTCATCACCCTCGGCCGGCCGGAACACCGGCCGTACCTGCTCTCGATCCAGCTCGCCGCGATCGCGTTCTGCCTGCACGCCGCGGCGCCGCTGGTCGAACCGCACGCCCGTTCCGCGGCGGCGTGGGGGAACGCGGGCGTCGTGGAGTACATCCTGCGGACCGGTGAGAGCCCGCCCGGCGGCGCACCCGGCGTCCTGGCCGGGGTCGCCTTCGCGCTGCGGACCGCGGGCGTGAGCGACCTCGGGCCGATCCTGACCTGGACCCCGGTCGTGGTCAACCTGCTCTACCCGGTGCCGCTGCTGCTGCTGTTCCGCCGGATGCGGGCGGACCGCCGGGCCAAGTGGCTCGCGGGAGGGATCTTCGTCGTCGCGCAGTGGGCGGGACTCGACCTCTTCTCCCCCGGCGCGGTGACCTACCTGCTGTACCTGGGGTTCGCCGCGATCCTGGTCACCTGGTTCGGCCGGGACGATCACGGGATCTCCGGTCAGTGGCCGTCCCGCGCGGCCGGGCGGGTCCCACTCGCCGCCCTGCTGATCGGCTGCCTGGCCGTGGCGCTCGCCTCGTCGCAGACCGTACCGGCGGCGATGTTCGGGGTCTGCGTCCTGATGGTCGCCGCAGGGCACCACCGGGCGGGGTGGCTGCCCCCGATCCTGCTCGCGATGCTCGCCGTCACCTGGTTCGCCTTCCCCGGGACCGCCTCCCCGGCCGGGGAGGTGCCCCGGTTCATGCTCGACCTCCGGCTGCTGATCTGCGCCACGCTGCTCGCCCTGGCCGGGCTCGGCCAGCTCCGCCGGATGCGCCGGGACGTCATCGACCGCTCCGCGCTGGCACTGCTCCTCGCCCCGCTCTTCGCCCTGCCCACGGCCGATTTCGCGGAGGTCTACCTCTTCGCGCTGCCGGGGATCGCGCTGCTCGCCGCCTACGCGTTCCTGCCCGGCGTCCCCGACACCGTCCGTACCCGCCGCCTGCGCGACCGGCTGACCCCCGAACGGTACCCGGCCCTGACCGGGCTGCCCGCGGGCGAACGTCGGGACGGGCGGGCCTGGCTCGCCCTCACCCTCGCGTTCGCCGCCGTGGCCGCGCTGGCCGGGTCCTTCTTCGTGGCCCGGTACGGGGACGAGCGGTACTCCTGGTTCTCCGACGGCGAGATCGCGGCGGTGAACGCCGTGCATGCCGCCGACCGGGGACGGGTCCGGGTCCTCCACCTGGGCCCGCAGGCCCGGGGCATCCCGCTCGGGGCCCGCGACATCGAACGGGTGACCTTCGCCGGGACCGCGCTCCCGGCCGACCCGCGGGACGTCTCCTCGTTGCTCGCGGCGCTCCGGGACGCGGGGCCCGGCGCGCTCCTGATCTCGACGAGAGGCCAGGACGCGTACCTGGAGAGCGAGCTGGGCTATCCCGCCGGATGGGGGATGCGGATCAGGACCGCGCTGGCGCGATCCCCGCAGGTGCGAACCGTCCTGTGGAACCGCGACGCCGCCGTGTTCGCCGCCGCGCGGCAGGCGGGCACGCCCGGCCCGCGAGCCCCGGGGGAGCCGGAGGCCGTACCCGCCCCGGAGCGCGGGCCGTGGGCCCCGTTCGGGATCGCCCTGGTCGCCGTGCTGATCGTCGTCTTCGTCATCCGCCAGACCCTCGCCCCGGCCCGGCTCGGGCACCCCCTCGTCACCCTCGTCGTCGCCGCCCTGTCGATGGCGGGGCTTCTCATGATCTGGAGCGGACCGTGACCGACCCGATCGACCTCGCCGACCTGGCCTTCTGGCGGCAGCCGCCGGCCCGGCGCGAGGCCGCCTTCGCCCGGCTGCGCGCCCGGGAGGGTCTGGCGTTCTTCCCCGAGCGCAGGGTTCCCCTGCTGCGCAAGGGCTCGGGGTTCCACGCGGTGGCCCGGCACGCCGACGTCGTCGAGGCGAGCAGGAACCCCAAGCTGTTCAGCAGCGAGCCGTCGGTCTCCACCCCCGAGCCGCCGGGCTGGGTGAAACACGTCTTCGGCGAGGCGCTGGTGAACATGGACGACCCGCGGCACGCCCGCCTGCGCCGGATCGTGGCCCGCGCCTTCACCCCCAAGATGCTGGCCAAGCTGGAGGACGACCTGCGGCGGGCCGCGGCCGAGATCGTCGACGACGTGCTGGCCGAAGGACCCGGGGACTTCGTCCGGCAGGTGGCGGCCCGGCTGCCGATCCGGGTGATCTGCGACATGGTCGGCGTGCCGCAGCGGGACAGGGCCCGGGTGCACCGCCGGGTGGACGTCTCCACCGAGTACACCGGGGTCCGCGCCGACCTCGTCCGTACCCTGCGGATGGCGGCCGGGAACGTGTACGCCCTGGTCGACCTGCAGCGGCTCGTGGTGCGCCTGGGCCGCGAGCGGCGGGGCAGACCCGGGGACGACCTGGTGTCCGCGCTGGTCAACGCCGACCACGACGGGGAGCGGCTGACCTGGCGGGAGCTCGGGTCGTTCTTCACCCTGCTGCTCGTGGCCGGGAACGAGACGACGCGCAACGCGCTGGCGTACGGGCTGAAGCTCTTCACCGACTCCCCCGATCAGCGGGAACACCTGCTCGGCGACTACGACGCCCGGATCAAGGGCGCGATCGAGGAGATCGTCCGGCACGCCACGCCGATCATGCAGTTCCGCCGGACCGTCACCCGGGACTGCGAGCTGGGCGGGCAGGAACTGACCCGCGGGGACAAGGTCGCACTGCTCTACGTCTCCGCGAACCGGGACGAGACGGTGTTCAAGGAGCCGGACGTCTTCGACGTCACCCGGGATCCGAACCCGCATGTGGGCTTCGGCGGGCCCGGACCGCACTTCTGCCTGGGGGCGAACCTGGCCCGCCGGGAGATGACCGTGATGTTCCGTGAGCTGTTCACCCGGCTGCCGGACATCCGGTCCGCCGGCGAGCCCGTCCTGCTCGAATCCAACTTCGACAACGGCGTCACCCGCCTGCCGTACACCTTCTGAAGGGACGCCCACCGTGAAAGACCAGCCGGGGATCACCGTCGTGATCCCGACCCGGAACCGCACCGGGTTGCTCGGGGAGACGCTCGCCTCGATCCGCGCCCAGGAGTATCCGGGGCTCCTGGCCACCGTGGTCGTCTTCGACCAGAGCGAACCGGACGAGTCGCTGACCTCCGACGATCCCCTCCGGCCGGTGCGGGTGCTGGCCAACTCCCGCCGACCGGGCATCGCCGGGGCGCGCAACACCGGCATCACCGCCGCGGGCACCGAGCTGGTGGCCTTCTGCGACGACACCGACCTCTGGCTCCCCGGCAAGGTCGCCGCGCAGGTCGCCGCGCTCCGGGAGGATCCGGCCGTCGAGTTCGTGACCTGCGGCATCCGGCTGTTCAACGACGAGACCGGCTACGACCGGCCGATCCCGCTCACCCACGTCACCCAGGACGACCTGCTCCGCCGTCAGCTCTCCGCGCTCCACCCGTCCACCTACCTGATCCGGCGGGAGGCGTTGACCGAGGGGTTCGGGCTGGTCAGCGAGGAGCTGCCCGGCGGCTACGGGGAGGACTACGAGTTGCTGCTCCGCGCGTCCCGGCGCACCCGGATCCGGAACGTGCCGCAGCTCGGGGTGGGCATCCGGATGCACTCGGGCTCCTACTTCGACTTCGTGAAGTCCAGCGAGACGATCTCCTCTGCGCTGCGCTGGATGCTCACGAGCTATCCGGAGTTCGCCGGGGCGCCGAGCGGGTACGCCCGGCTGGCCGGGAAGATCGCCTTCGCCGAGGCGGCGCTCGGGCACACCCGGACCGCGCTGCGCTGGATCGGCCGGGCCGCCCGGCGCAGGCCCTGGGAGCCGCGGGTGTACCTGGCCCTCGCGGTCACCGCCGGGGTGTCGGCGGACACCGTGGTGGCCCGGCTCAACCGGATGGGCCGCGGGATATGAGGGTCTCGGTCGTCCGGCCCGCCGAGCTGGGATCGGCGGAGGTCGCGGCCTGGCGGAAGATCCAGGGGGCGGTGCCGCACCTGGACAACCCCTTCCTCAGCCCGGAGTTCACGATCGCCGCGGGGGAGGTCCTGCCGCACGCCCGGGTGGCGGTGCTCTCCGCTGGAGCGGATATTTGCGGATTTTTCCCGTTTGAGCGGGGCAAATTCGGAGTTGGTACGGCGATCGCCGGGTGGGTCTCCCTCGGCCAGGGGATCGTCGCCCGCCCCGAGGCCCTGCCCGAGCTCGATCTCCGTGTGCTGCTGCGCGAGGCCGGGCTGGACGTCTTCGAATTCGGGCTCCTCGTCGGGGGACAGCCGTGGTTCGCCCCGCACACCACCCGGACCATGGACTCCTTCGTGATGGACGTGGGCGACGGCTACGACGCCTACCTGGCCGCGCTCCGGAACTCCGCGCCGAAGGTCGTCAAGAACACCCGGTACACCGAGCGGCGCCTGGCCCGAGACGCGGGGCCGGTCGGCTTCGACCCCGAGGTGTCCGACGAGAGCCTGCTGCGCCGGGTGCTCGGCTGGAAGTCCGACCAGTACCGGCGGATGGGCCGCGCCGACCGGTTCGAGCGGCCCTGGGTCGCCGAGCTGGTCCGGCGGCTGCACCACGGCCCGCTCGGCGCCCTGTGCGTGCTGCACGCCGACGGCCGCCCGATCGCCGGGCACTTCGGCCTGCGTACCGCCACCTCGCTGATCAGCTGGTTTCCCGCCTACGACCCCGAGTACGGGCGGTACTCCCCCGGGCTGATCCAGCACCTGAAAATGGCCGAGGCCTCAGCCGCGGCGGGTATCCGCAGGCTGGACCTCGGTCCCGGCGAGAACTACCTGTACAAGCGGCAGCTGCACACCGCCACGGTCACCGTGGGGGAAGGCTGCGTCCGTAGGCACTCCCCCGGCGGCACCCTGCACGCGCTCCGGCGGGTCCCGGCGAACGCGGCACGCCGCCTCATCCTGGACACCCCGCTGCTGTACGGCGCGGCGGACCGGGCCCTGCGCGGCTACAGCGGACTCCGGGCCAAGCTGGGGCGCCGATGAGCACCCGGTCCCTGGACGCGGAGGAACAGCTGAGCTCGATCATGGCGGAGCGGATCCGGCGGGAATGCCTCTTCGTCCCCTCGGCCAGAATCGGCCTCTACCTCGCCCTGCGCCACCGGTTCTCCCCCGGGAACCGGATCCTGATCGCCCCGACCAACTGCGAGACCGTGCTGTTCACCGTGCTCGTGGCCGGACTCACCCCGGTCATGGCGCCCGTCTCACCCCGCAACGGCAACATCGACGTGCCCCGGGTGGACTGGACCGGTCTGGCGGGGGTGGTCTCCACCAACCTGTACGGGCTCCCCGACGACCTCGCGCGGCTCCGCGCCGAATGCGACCGGCGGGGACTCACCCTGATCGACGACGCGGCGCACGCGATGCTCACACACGCCAGGCTCACGGCCGTGGAAGACCGGCCGGCCGGCACCTTCGGCGCGTACGGTCTGTTCAGCCTGTCCAAGCACGCCCGAGCCATGGGCGGCGGGTTCCTCGCGGTGGAGGACCCTCGCGAACTCCCGGCCCTGCGCCGGCTGCGGGACGCGCTGCTGATCCCCGGCGGCCTGCGCCGCGACGTACTCGGCGCGCTCCGGCCGAGCCTGCGGGAGACGGTATACGCCACCGGGCTGGTCCGGCCGCTCTGGCACCTGCTCAAGGCGACCGGCGTGATCAAGTGGACCGGGCACCGGTGCGATCCCCGGCCCGGGGAACTGAGGAAGGCACTCGCCACCCGGGTGCTCACCCGTGAGGCGCACCGGTCCGAACTGGACGCCTTCGAGCCGTGGATGTCGGTGGACACCGGCGACTGGCGCCGACGGCCGGGCCCCCGCACCCTCGCCTACCTGCGCACCCGGTTCGACGTGGTCGACCGGGAGCGGGAGCGGCGCCTGTTCGGGTCACGAATGCTGCAGGAGAGCCATTTCAGCGCGGCCGCCGTATGGGAGGACCGGCCGCAGCCGCTGCTGCGGGTCCCGCTGCTGGTGGCCGATCGGGACAAGGTCGTCTTCGCGCTGGAACGGCTCGGCGTCGTCCCCGGCTTCGTCTACGACCCGCCTCTGGACGACTACGCCGGGCCGACCCTGGTGCACCCGGGGCCGACCCCCGAGGTAGCACGCTGGTGGACCCGGCACGTCTTCCCGGTCGACCCGCTCCGGGCCGGGCCCACGCTCCGGCTCCTCTTGGACATCGGCGCCCGCCCCGCGCCCGATCCCCCTTCGTGAGGATCCGGCGGGGTCAGTTCGCGTCCTGAAGCCGGAACTCCACGGTGAGCCGCATGTCCAGCGCGCCGGCGAGCCGTTCCAGCATCGGGATCGTGGGCATGGTCCCGCCCGCCTCGAAGCGCGCCACCGCGGGCTGCTTCAGCCCCGCCCGTCTGGCCAGCTCGGTCTGGGAAAGGCCGAGTTCCTCACGGCGGAGCCGTACGGCCTCCCCCAGTTCGAACCGGATCCGAGCCGCCTCATAGGCGACCCCGGCACCCGGACGACCCATGATCTCGTCTCGCTTGTCCGCCCAGGCCCTTCGCTCGCCCATCACTCACTCCTCATCCACCGTGTGGGCTTCCGCGATCCATCGCTTCATCGCCTGCACCAAGCACCCCCAATTCATAACACGGATGTTATAGACGAGGCAGGAGACCTGCTGCGGGAACGGGTAGTTACCCACCTTCAAGGGGTTGGTCGTGGTTTGGTGGGGTTAGGGGCAGGCGGGTTCGCCGAGGGCGGGTCCGACGCCCACCGCCTGCCAGGCGGCCTTGACCCGGGCGTGCTCGACACAGGACGGGGCGTACACCTCCTTCGCCCCCCTGAGGGAGGCGGCTCGGGCACGGGCGTGCGACCACGTCGTGGTCTTCCGGTTGAGCATCTCCATGAAGATCCTCCCGGCCTTCTGGATGCCCAGACCGACCACCGCGGGGCCCTGGCAGACCGGGCTGTTCGGCAGTCCGCCGCCCGGCGCGCTGCCCATCGCCAGCAGGTAGAACCAGTGGTTCTGCACCCCGGCCGCCCGGTGCGGCTCCATACTCGGCACCGACGAGGTGTAGCAGTCGGCGTCGCCGAGGAGCGACGGCTGGTACATGTACCGATCCGGCCCCGTCCCCAGGCGGTTCACCTCCTCGCCGACGACGAAGTCCGGCGGGTCGTAGGCGGCCGACTCGTTCGCGTAGTACTCGGTCAGGGCGCCGAAGATGTCGGCGCTGGACTCGTTGAGCGCGGGCTTCTCATCGACGGCCAGGCCGTTCTCGGCCAGCCCGGTGAAGCTGCCCGGGGTGTACTGGAAGATCACATGACCGAACTCGTGGCCCACCTGGTCGAAGGAGGTCAACTGCCGGTTCCGGTCGAGGCTCCGGCCGAAGTTGACGTCACTGCCGTTCCAATAGCCGGTGACGTCGTTGTAGCCCACCCGGATCGGGAACCCGCGGTTGTTGGCGTCCACCCCGAAACGGTTCAGCCAGCTCGACAGCATGTCCCACATCTTGCCCATCGCGTACAAGGCGTCGACGCAGGCGGTCTCCAGGTTGGTGCCGACGCCGTTGCCCCAGTTGTCGTCGGGACCGCTGTAGACGACCCCGTTCTGCCCGCCGCACCGGACCCCGGTCCGCGGCAGGTCCTCCATGGAGTAGGTCGAGACGATTCGGCGGGTGTTGAAGACGACCGGGCCGTGGTAGTGGCTGTTGCCGTTTCCGGCCCGGACCTGGTCGTCGGAGTCGATGACCGCGCCGGTCAGGGCGTCCACGTAGACGTGCAGGATGCTCGGGAGGTGGCCGCGGACGCCGTGCACGACGACCTTGTAGGCGAGGCGGCCCGCGTCCACGGCGACGACCGTGAGTTCGGGCGCCGTGCTGAAGTTCGCGACGGGGAGCAGGGCTCGGGCGATCCGGGTGGCCTCGATCGGCGTGAGTCTGGGGACCGTCGGGACGTCGAGCGCCTTGGTCTGGCTGACCGAGGTGCTGAGGACCTCCCCGCGGGCGTTCACGGTGACGACGAAGTCCCCGCCGTGCACCGGGAGCCCGGCGTGGGTCCGGCCGAAGAAAACGTGCCGCAGGCCGCCGATCCCCGCCACCGTGCCAAGGCGCCGTACGACGTCTTCGGACGAGGTGAACAGGACTGCGGGATCGGCCTGGACGAAGGCGTCGGCGGCGCGGACGGCGAGCGCGTCGGGCGGTTCCGACGCCGGGCCGAGTGCGGCCCGGGGCCCGGCGGCCGCCGCGGGGAGCGCGGACAACGCCAGCACGAGCCCCGTGATCGCGGCCCCGAAGGCCAAGCCCGTGTTTCCTCTCATGCGTGTGCTCCTTCCGGCTGGCGACGGCCTCGCGGTCTTCGTGGGACGGCGGGACCGTGGGTGGGGAGGATCTCCGGGCGGCGGATCGCGGGGTGGGGGTGGAGCCACGACGTCGCCGACCGGGGGATTTCGGGAGAATGCAGTGGCTCACATCGCAATTTCCCCATGAAGTTGACTATTCATGACTTCCATTGTCAATAGCCCGGTTTGGGTAGACAACAGTAACCTTGCGAAATATCCGCATTTATGGGGTAGTAGGCAGCTCGATAGCCTGCTCACATGGGGTCAGGGGGTTCACCGACCCGAGTCTTCAAGTGGGCGCCGGAATGTGCTTAAGTGGCCCGGCAAGCGAGCTGCAAGCCCGATTCCTATGCTGCTCACAACGGCTTTCACCGGCGTGCGCCCCTCAGGGGACGAAAGGCGCACCCGATCGGCGGACCGATCTCGTCGCGTGCGGTGTCACTACATCTCAATGGAGGACAGATGCCTCAGGACGAAGGGAGGCATGCCCGGCCACGCCGGGCACACGCCCTACTTTGGACCGTCGTCGCGACCGTCGGGCTACTGGTGATCGCCGGAGGGATCTACGCCGTCGCGGCCAACCGCGACCGGGTCCTCCTCACCCTGCTGGGTCCCGGCAACACCCAGACCGAAGCGCATTCAAGCCCGCTGCCGAGCGCGGACCCCTCGTGCCGGCCCAGCGCCAAACTCGTCCCGCCCTGCGGCGCCTGGTGGGGAATGTACGTCCCGCCCGCGGCGGGAGGAAGCCTGCGGACCGCCGTACTCGATATGGAACAGCGCATCGGCCGCAAACTCGACCTCCTCTTCACCTACCACGACATGTCTTCCGGGACGACCGGGAACTTCCTGCGGGACGACGAACCCGAACTGGGCGAGGACCGGCTCCTGCTGCTCGGCTGGGAGTCCTCGGTCTGGGGGCGGAACACCCAGATCGAGTGGGGGGAGATCGCGAGCGGCGCCCTCGACGGGCTGATCGACGCCCAGGCCAGGCGGGTCAGAGACTACGGCAAGCCGGTCTTCGTCGGCTTCGACGGGGAGAAGGACAACGACGACGGATCGTCCGGAACGCCCGAGCAATACGTCGCCGCCTACAAGCGCATCGTGGACCGGTTCCGCGCGGCCGGCGCCGACAACGCGGTCTGGGTCTGGGGCGTCACCGGCTACTACCCGTACCGGGACCGCTGGAAGCCGCTCTACCCGGGCCACGACTACGTCGACTGGATCAGCTACGACCCGTACAACTTCGCCCGCTGCCGCAACGCCCCGTGGCAGGACTTCGAGCAGACGGTCAAGCCGACCTACGACTGGTTCCAGGCCAACGGGTTCGCGGAGAAGCCCCTGATGATCGCGGAGTACGGCTCGGAGAGCGACCCGCGGGACCCGGCCGCCCGGGCGAACTGGTACCGGGACATCCCGCAGGTGCTGAAGCGGCTGCCGAACATCAAGGCCGTGATGCAGTGGAACTCCAAGGACCCCGACGGGTGCGACTTCACGCTCACCGGGGACGGGGTGCTGGAGGCGTACGCGGAGGCGGGCCGGGACCCCTACGTCCGGCAGCCGCTGCGGTGAACCGGTAAACGGCGGGCGCGGCCCGACCGTCCCGTCTCGGGAATCCACGGAACCCTCCAAGCCGGATATGACGGAAAAGAATCATCCGACGGCCCGGTGGTGAGATCCTCTTTCGGGTGTCCCGGGAACGGCGCAGAATCAGGGCGTGCCCGAGTGAGGCTGACGGACGGCGAGGCTGACGAAGAGCACCCATGACTGACGAGAATCGCGGCGACGACCACGCCCCCGAACCCGGCGACGAGGGGTCGGACGTCCGGGCGACCCGCCCCCGCCCGATCGTGCCCCGTCACCCCTCCCCCGCCGAGGCGCCCGGCGGCATCGACGCCGCCCCGGAGGAGCCCCCCGACGAGCCGGAGAACGACCGGACCCGGCCGACCCCACACAAACCGGTCCGGCCGGCCTCCCCCCCGAAGGGCGGTACGGCCGAAGGCGTCGGCGAAACCGTCGTCCGCTGGACCCCCGCCCCCCGCCGGTTCCCCCGGCCGGAAAGCGCACCTCCTCCCGGCGGCGAAACCCGGCACGCGGACCCCCCGGCCGGACCGGAGCGGCCAGGCGGCCCGGTGGACCCCGCCTCGGCGACCGTGTCCTTCCCGGTCGTCCGCAGGCCACCCGCACCGCCCGAACCCGCCGGCACCGAGACCACGACCCGGCAGACGCCCCGGAAACCCCCCGCCGGGGCCGACCGCCCCGGCTCGGACGCCTCGGCCACCGTGACCCGCCGGATCGTCCGAGCGGAACCGGCCGCGAAGAAGCCCCCGACGACCTCCTCCCCGCGTCCGCGGGACTCCGGTCCGGCCGCGGATCCCGAACCCAAGACGTCTCCCCCGACCCCACCGCCCGTCCGGGCGGCCACGCATCCCACCCTCAAGGCGCCGCCGAAGGCATCGCCGCCGAGCACCGGCGCGGCCAAGCCCACGTCTCCCGCTTCGGACGTCGCCGCCATCGGCCACGTCCCCGTACCGTCGGCCTCCCCCGCGACCACGCCCCCTCGACGGCCCGGTTCGAGCGGTGCTCCCGTACCGCCGAACACACACGCGGATACCAGGTCACCCACGGCTCCGGGGCCCGAGACCGCCTCTCCGTGGTCCCCTCCGGCCCGAGTCCCGGCCGAACCGCGGTCCGGGGCCTTTCCCGCAGCGCCGAGTACGCCGACCCCGGAACCCGAAGCCGCCGTCTCCCCCGCGCCCCCGATCGTCCCTCCCCCCGAGACCCCGGAGGAACCGCGGCCCGGAGCCTCCCCCGCACCTCGGACGCCGACACCAAGACGTCCCGCCCCGGAACCCGAAGCCGCCGTCTCCCCCGCGCCCCCGATCGTCCCTCCGCCCGGAGCCCCCGAGGAACCGCGGCCCGGAGCCTCCCCCGCACCGCCGGACATCGCCCCGCGGCACCCTGGCCACAAGCCGCTCGACACAGCCGAACCCGAGGCCGTCGTCTTCCCCGCGGCGTTCTCCCCCGCCTCTCCGATCGTCCCTGCCCCCAGAGCTCCGGCGGAACCGCGGTTCGGGCATCCGCCCGTGCCACCGCATCCGGCCCCCGGGCCCTGGAACGCCCCCGGCGGGGCCGCCGCGCCGCCGGAGCCGGTGCGTCCGCGGCCGACGCTGTCCGTGGTGATCTGCGCCGACGACCCGGAACGGTGGTACGGGCTGGTCTCGGCGGTGGAGTCGGTCCGGGCCCAGCAGATGCCGCCGGACGAGGTCATCGTGGTGATCGACCACTGCCCGGAGCTGTACGAGCAGGCGCGGGTGTCGTTCTCCGGGGTCCGGGTCATCCACAACCAGGAGGAGCGCGGCGCCGTCGGCTCCACCAACTCGGGGGTGGCCGCCGCGAGCGGAGACGTGGTGGCGCTGCTGTCGGAGGACTCCGCGGCGGAGCCGGACTGGACGGCGTGCCTGCTCGCGGCGTACGCCGATCCCCGGGTACTCGGCGTGGGCGGGCAGATCAGGGCGAACTGGGCGACCGGCCGGCCGAAGTGGTTCCCCCCGGAGTTCGACTGGGCGGTCGACTGCTCCTATCAGGGGATGCCCGGCACCCGTACCTCGGTCACCGACTTCACCGGGGCCGGAGTCTCCTTCCGCCGAACCGCCCTCGCCCTCTGCGGCGGGTTCACCGGCAACCTGACCGAACTCTGCCACCGGCTGCTGGAACGCCACCCGGGCTCCTCGCTGATCTACGATCCGACGGCCGCGGTACGGCGCCGCGTGCCCGACCGGCAGGCGCGAAGGTCCTACTTCCGCGCCCGCTGCTATGTGGAGGGCCTCACCAAGGCCGCGGTCGTCAACCGGGTCGGGCGGGCCGAGGTCCTGGAGCCGCAGCTCGCCGTCGCCCGCGTCGCCCTCCTGAAGGGCCTCATCCGCCCCCGGCGCCTTCCGGCCACCGTGACCGGGATGACCGCGACCGTGCTGGGCTATCTGGCCGGCCGGTTGCGGGGGACCGGGATGTTCGCCGAACCGGCCTTCTCCCCCTTCGCCCCCCGGACGAGCCCGAGCCGGGCCCCCGCGCCCGGTGTCCCGGCTCAGCCCGTACCGCAGGCGCAGCCCGTACCGCAGGCTCAGCCCGTACCGCAGGCTCAGCCCGTACCGGCGGAGACGAAGGCCCGTCCGGAGCGGAGGGCGGGACGGGCGGGCAGGCTCGCGGCCAAGCTTCCGCTCCCGCTGGCGCTGCTGCTCTGGGCGCTCTCCCTGCGGTCGGTGCCGCTCGGCGAGATGACCGACCTCGGGCTGCTGACCGTCCTCCCGGTGACCTACTTCGCCGCCCTGGTGGTGCTCACCGCGGGTTTTGTGACCGCGCTGGGCCGGACGGGCGCCGTGTGGCTCTCCGGGTACGTGCTCGGCCTGATCGCGATACTCCACGCCACCCCGGCGATCCTCTATCCGGAGCTGCGGTACTCGTGGGCGTGGAAACACGTCTCGGTGATCGACTACTTTCTGCGGCACGGCGCGACCGACCCCGACGGCGGGGCGCTCGCCGCCTACAGCCAGTGGCCCGGCTTCTTCTCGTTCACCGCGCTGATCGCCCGGGCCACCGGGGTGCAGGACGCCACCCTCGCCCTGGCGGAGTGGGCGCCCGCCTTCTTCAACGCGGCGATGCTGATCCCGCTGCTGCTGATCTATCGCACGGTGACCCGGAGCAGGCAGCTGGTCTGGGGCGGGGTCTTCGTCTTCTACGCCTGCTCCTGGGTGGGCCAGGACTACTATTCGCCGCAGGCCACCGCGCTCCTGCTCTACCTGGTCACGCTGGGGATCGTGCTCCGACGGTTCACCCGGGGGCTGGCCGAGCGGCGGATCGGCAGACCCCCGCAGGGGGATCTGGCGGCCGTCCCGCCCGAGCCGTCCGGCCGGAGGACGCGGTTCGCCTGGTTCCTCGTGCTGCTGCCGGTGATCGTCGCGATCGCCTCCACCCATCAGCTGACCCCGCTGATCCTGGTGGCCGCGCTCGGCGCGCTCTTCCTGCTCCGGCGCCATCGGAACCTCGGGCTCCTGGTCGCCACCGGCCTGATCGTGGTCGGCTGGGACCTCTGGGTCGCGTTTGAGCTGCTGCAGAGCCGTTTCGCGGACATTCTCGCCGAGCTCGGCGACCCCGGGGGCAACGTGGGCCAGGGCTTCATCGAGCTGGGCGGTTCGGTCGCCCCGGGACAGGTGATCGTCGCGCTCGCCGACCGGGCGCTCTCGGCCGGGGTCTGGCTGCTGGCCGTCGCCGGGCTGCTGCGCAGACTCCGGCAGTTGCGCCGGCCGATGCTTCCGCTGCTCATGCTGGGCCTGGCCCCGCTGCCGTTCTTCGCGGGCGGCGGGTATGGCGGAGAGATCATCTTCCGGGTCTACCTCTTCGCGCTCCCGGCGGCGGCGTTCCTGGCGGCGGCCCTGTTCCTGCCCTCCCGCCGCTCCTGGATCCGGCTCGCCGTCCTGCCCGTCGTACTCGTCGGCATGATCGCCGGCTTCCTCTTCGGGAACTACGGCAAGGAGCAGACCAACTACTTCACCACCTCCGAGGCGCAGCTGGTCCGGCGGCTGCACCAGGCCGCCCCACAGGGCTCCCAGATCGTCGCGCCGACGTTCTTCCTGCCGCGCGCGTACGACTTCTACGAGCGGTTCGAGCAGACCTGGCTGGACGAGCTCCCCGCCAAGCGGGAGGGCATCCCCGCCTTCGTGCCCACCCTGCCCGAGCTGCTGGCCGATCCGGCGGATGCGCTGATCCGGCTGATGTCGCGGGTGCCGCCCGGGGCACGCTCCTACCTCGTCCTGAACCGGACCCAGCGCTTCGCCACCGAGACCGCGGGCATCTTCCCCGCCGGCACGGTGGCCCGGATAGAGAAGGCGGTGGCGGACTCCGGCAGGTTCCGGGTCTTCGCCAGGAACTCCGGCGGCGTGATCTACCAGTTCGTGCCGCCGACCCGAGCCGACGGAGGCGGGTCGTGAGGGTACCCAGAACGCTCTTCCTGCTGCTGGCCGCGTCGGGCTGGCTCACCCTGACGGTCGTCCAGAGCGCCCCCGGGCCGGTACGCCTGGTGGCCTCCCTCACCTTCCTGCTGCTCGGCCCCGGTTTCGCGGTGGTGGCCGCGATCCGCCCGATGCTCAGCCGCAAGGGTTACGTCGCGAACCCGCTGGAGGCGACCGCCCTGGCGCTGGCGCTCAGCGTCTCGCTCGGCGTCCTGGTGAGCGAGACGTTCTTCCTGCTGGGCCGGTTCGAGGCCGCCGACGTGCTCATGGTGCTGGCGGGGCTGACCACGTGGGCCGCGCTCTGGGCGCTGGTCCGGGACGCCCTCGGCAGGCGGAGATCGCGCCGCCTGGCCGGCCGTACCTGACGGGGCGTCCACCCCGGAAGGCCGCCGGGATCCCTCATTGTGCCCATTGATGTGTGAGTTTCCCAGGACTCTCCCATCTACCCCCAACATCCTGAAATCAGCCAGAAAACGGGCGAAACCGGAGAGTCGACACGGTGGCTTGGGGGTAGAAAACGAGCGGACCGAGGACGCCTCAGGAGGAGATGTGGCCCTAGCGTGGCTGCCGCATGCCGGTCGGATCACCGTTCCGAAGGACGGTGGAGCCATGATTGGAGGTGCCCCACGAGCGGTCTGGTTCACCTGGACCGCCGACCCGAGCAAGGTCACGGCGAAGTCGGTGGCACAACGACTCGCTCAACTAGACAGGCCGGCGCACCTGGTCTGGAACCCGGTGATGGATCAGATCGTGCAGATGCTGCCGCCCACCCGGGCGGCGTGCGGCCTGCGACGACGGGAAGGAGAGCTCGACACCAACCGGGAAGGCCGGGTGTGCGCCCAGATCCAGGTGATCGGCTCGCTGGCCGAGCCCTTCACCGACGGTGAGCTCAACGGCCTCGACCGGATCCTGACCTGGCTGGACATGTGGGGGGTGCCCCCGCGCTGGCCCGCCGGACCGCCGCTGCCGTACCCGCACTCGTTCGGCACCGGTCACAGCAGACGACTCTGGGCGCGAGGTGGCCACTTCGGCCACTCCCAGGTGCCGGGCGCCGAAGACGCCGATCCCGGCTCCGTCGACATCCGCAGGATCACCGGACCCGAGACACCTCTGGTGGAGGTGCCTCGCCCCCGAGAGGAGACCTTGAACGTTCCCGAACGCTGGGCGCGGAACCTGCAAGAATCCGGCGCAGCACTGGGCACGCCCGTTTGATCTCGGTCAGCGACGCCGAGCCGTAGCCGATCACCAGGCCGTGCACGCGTGACGGCCCCCCATGGTGCCGTTCCAGGGTGTCAAGGAGGATGCCCTGCTCGGCCGCTTCCCGCACCACCCGCCGTACGGCCTGCGCGGGCAGCTCCGCCACGACATGGAGTCCCGCGGTTTCCCCGCGCAGCCGTACCACGTCGCCGAGGGCCTCGACGACGGCCGCGCGGCGGCGCCCGTACTCCAGCCGCATCCGGCGCAGGTGCCGATCGAGGTCGCCGCGCTCCAGCAGGATCCGCGCCGCCTCCTGGGTGGGGCCGGGGGTGCGGTCGTCCAGCATCAGCCGGGTGTGGGCGATCCTGCGCAGGAGCCTCGGCGGGGTGACCAGCCAGCCGATGCCGAGGTCGTGGACGAAGGACTTCGACAGCGTGCCGAGCAGGATCACCCGGTCGGGGTCGAGGCTGTAGAGCGCGGGCAGCGGCGCGACGTCGTACCGGAACTCGGCGTCGTAGTCGTCCTCCACGACGTAGGCCCCGGTCCGGCGGGCCCAGTCGAGCAGCCGCCCCCGGCGGGGGACCGGCAGGCGCCCCCCGAGCGGGTACTGGTGCGCCGGGGTGGTGTAGATCAGGGTGAGGTCCGCGGGCAGTTCCTCCACGACCACGCCGTGCTCGTCCACCGCGCAGGGGACGACCTCGGCGCCGCGGGCCCGCAGCACCGTGCGGGCCGCGATGTAGCCGGGCTCCTCCACGCCGACCCGGTCGCCCGGTTTGACGAGCGTCGCCCCGATCATGTCGATCCCGTTGGCGGTGCTGCGGGTGACCATGACGCTCTCCGGCCCGATGTGGATGCCCCGGGCCCGGCGCAGGTGCTCGGCGAGCGCTCGGCGCAGGCCGGGCAGCCCGTACGGATCGGGCTCGTCGCCGGGGAGGTAGTCGGCGACGAGCCGCCAGGCCCGCCGCCACACCGCCGGGTCGATGTCGCGGACCCACGCCCGGCCCGGCCGGAGGTCGGCGGCGATCTCCGGCTTGGCGCGCTCCACCGCGCGCTCCGTGGGGCCGGGCCTTTCCGCCGCACCGCTTCTCAGGTCCTTTATCAGGACGTCGGCGACGAAGGTGCCGGAGCCGTGGCGGCCTTCCAGCCAGCCCTCCGCGTAGAGCTGCTCGTAGGCGTCGGTGACGACGGTACGGCTGACGCCGAGGATCCTGGCGAGCTCGCGGGTGGACGGCAGGCGTTCCCCGGCCTCGACGGCACCCGAACGCATCGCCGCACGGAGCTGATCGGTCAGCTGGACCGTGAGCGGCTCGGCCAGGTCACGGTCGAGGACGAGGGGCAGGTCGACGCTCCCGCGCGGCAAAGTGGTCCTCCAGAACTTCGACAAAGTGGACCTCTAATGCCAGTCCACTCAAGTCGTAGCGTACGTGGCATGAGCCTCTCATCCACGCCCAGGACCCGCCTCCACCGCCTCCGGGAGCGCGCCGGCACCGACCGCGCCCAGCTGCACGCGATCCTCGACGCCGGTCTCATCTGCCACCTCGGCGTGATCGTCGACGGCTCGCCGATGGTCGTGCCGACGCTGTACGGCCGCAGCGGCGACACGATGTATCTGCACGGCTCCACCGGAAGCAGGTCCCTGCACGCCGGCGGCGAGGTCTGCGTCACCGTCACCCACCTGGACGGCCTGGTCCTGGCCCGCTCGGTCTTCCACCACTCCGCCAACTACCGATCCGCGATGATCTACGGTGTCCCGCGGCTCGTCGAGGACCCCGACGAGCATCTGGCGGCCCTGCGCGACCTCACCGAACACCTCGTGCCCGGCCAGTGGGACGCCACCCGCCGCCCGAACCGCAAGGAGCTCGCCGCCACCACCGTCCTCGCGCTCTCCCTCGACGAGTCCTCCGTCAAGGTCCGGCAGGGCCCGCCCTCGGACGAGGAGGAGGACTACGCGCTCCCGACCTGGGCGGGCGTGCTGCCCCTCGCCGTGAGCTGGGGCGAGCCCGTACCCGACCCCCGGCTCGCCCCGGGGCTTGAGGTGCCGGAACATATAGCAAGACGTTTGTAACCCCACTGCAACCGAGGGGGGCCAGGCTGTACGGGTGAGCGTGCCGGGGATCGCGGCCCCGACGGAACCGGGACAGCCGGCTCGACCACGCTCGGCACGGTGAGCGGAGCGCGCCATGAGCGACTGGACGGTGTCGGGGTACACCGAGGTCAGGGATCTCGGTGCAGGCGGGGGCGGCCGGGTCGTGCTCGCCTCCCACGACTCAAGCGGTGTTCCGGTCGCCATCAAATACCTGTCCGGACGGCTCCGCGCCGACCCCTGGTTCCTGACCCGGTTCCGGGACGAGGCGGCGCTCCTGGTGGAGATGACCGACCCGAACATCGTCCGGATGTACGAGTACGTGGAGACCGACGCCGGGGCCGCTATCGTCATGGAGCTCGTGGAGGGGGCGCCGCTCCGGGCGCTCGTCCGCGAGCACGGCTCCACCGGGCCGGAAGCCGCCCTGGCCGTCCTGGCGGGCTCGCTGCGCGGCCTGGCCGCCGCGCACGCCCAGGGGATCGTGCACCGCGACTACAAGCCGGAGAACATCCTCGTCCAGGCGGACGGCCGGAGCAGGCTCGTGGACTTCGGCATCGCCGTGCGCAGCGGCGAGCTGACCACCGCGGCGGGCACCCCCGCCTACATGGCGCCCGAGCAGTGGACCGGCGGGGCCGCCTCCCAGGCGAGCGACGTCTACGCCGCCACGGCCGTCTTCTATGAGTGCGTCACCGGACGGCGGCCCTTCCAGGCCGTCCACCAGGCCGCCCTCATGCACCAGCATCAGAACGCCCCCGTCCCGGCGGACGAGGCGCCGCCGCCGCTGCGCGAACTGATCCACCACGGCCTGGCCAAGAACCCCGCCGACCGCCCGCTGACCGCCACCGCGTTCCTCGCCGAGCTGGAGCGTGTCGCCGCCGGCGCCTACGGCCAGGACTGGGAACGCAACGGCCTCCGGGCCCTCGCCGCACTCGCCGGATCGCTCGTCGCCCTCTTCCCCGGGGCGGCGGCGCCGACCCCGTCCGCGGGCACCACGTTCTCCCGGACCGTGCTCGAATCGGTGACCGCCTCGGTCCGCCGGGGCGGGGTCAAGCTCGCCGCCGCCGCGGTCGCGGTCGTGGTGGCCGCCGCCGTCACCGGATACCTGATGTCCGGGTCCGACGAGGTTCCGGTGGCGGGGGACGGGCCGGCCCCCACGACCTCGGCGCACGGCGCGCCCCCGACCGGCCAGGGCGGCCAGCCGCCCGACCCGGCGCCGCCGGCCACCTCCGACCCCGGTGTGGCGCCCCCCGTCACACCGTCCGCAGAGCCCTCCCCCACCCCCGCGGAAACGAGTTCGCCGACGGTCTCGCCCAGCCCTTCCGTACCGGCGGGCGGGACGGTCACCGGCATCGTGATCAGCGATCTGAAGCTGGTGGAGAGCGGTGCGCCCTCCGCCGGACGGGCGGGCCCGCCCGTCCGGGCCGTACGGTATCTCGGGTCCGGCCCGATCCTGCCCGCCCCGGATCCTCCGCACAGCCACGTGGCGGAGGTTTCGGCTCTGGCCCCGGCCGCGCCCGCCGGCGGGGCCGCCCAGGTCGCCTCCGCGACGCTCACGGTCACCACGGCCGGCAAGGCCGCCGTGAAGATCGAGGTGGCTTTCACCGTGGGCGGGGCCGTGGTGCACACCCGGTCGATCCCCCTCTCCGGCCGGACGAACTACCGGCGGGAGATCCGATTCACCCTGAACGAGCCCCTGTGCGGCACCCGGTGGGGGGTGACCGCCTCGGCCCAGCGCGAGAGGACGGCCAAGAGCGTGTCCGCCCCGCCCTGTCAGGTCAAGGTGACCGGCGTCACGGCGAAGGTCGCCATGGATCCGGCCCCGAGCGCACGCGTCCGGCTCACGGTCACCGTGCGGGCGGACAAGCCGGGCCCGATCACGCTCGAGGCGGGCCTCGTAGATCCTCGGCCGGCCGTCCGCATCCCCGGGGTGCCCGCCCGGCTGGACGGCGCCGCCTCCTACACCCGGACGTTCACCGCCGACCTGCCCTCCCGCCCCTGCGGCCGGACCGTCCGGGTCAGGGTCGCCACCAAGCCGGCGCTCCCCGGCGGCCCGACGGTCGCCGAGTACCGGGTACCCGCCTGCGCGCCGCGGGTGACCGCCAAGGTCACGGCCTCCCCGGCCGAGCACCGCGGCTCCTGTCCGGCCATGTTCGCCTTCTCCGGGGAGATCTCGGTCTCGGGCGGCCCGGCGACCGTGCGCTACCAGTGGGTCGACGGCGACGGCTCCGCGGCGCGGATCCAGACCCTGGAGTTCACCGGGCCCGGACCGCAGAGCCGGAAGGTCTCCTCCTCCTGGCGGCTCGGCGTCACCGGCCGCCACTGGCGGGCGATCCGGATCGTCGGCGCGGCCGGGGCGACGACGTCGAACCGGGCCGAGATCTCGCTGACCTGCACCGCAGCCTCCCCGAGGACGCCAAGCCCGAGCGGCATCGGGTGATCGATGCTGACATGTGGCCGACTCTCACACCAAACAGCAAAATGTGGTAACTATTTCGTGATAAAGCTGCGAATCAACACCGCGTTTGGGACGCTACCGTGCTGGTGGGGTGTGTTCCAGGGGGGTCTCCGCAAAACCACTCAGACGGCCGGATCGGCAGGGGGATCCTTTCATGCAGGAACATTGGTCGGTACCCGGGTACTCGGAGATCCGAGAACTGGGCGCCGGGGCGAGCGGACGGGTCGTCCTCGCCGAGCACGTGACCGGCGAGGTACCCGTCGCCATCAAGTACCTCTCCGGGAAGCTCCGGGACGACGACGACTTCCTCGGCCGCTTCCGGGCCGAGGCGCGGATGATGATCCGCCTCGACGACCCGCATGTGGCCCGGCTCTACGAGTACGTGGAGTCCGACGCCGGAGCGGCGATCGTCATGGAGCTCGTGGACGGGGTCTCGCTCCGGATGCTCCTCGGCTCGGAGGGCCCCACCGGCCCCGAGGCCGCGCTCACCGTCCTGAAGGGCTCCCTGCTCGGGCTCGCGGCGGCGCACGCCCGGGGCGTCGTCCACCGCGACTACAAGCCCGAGAACGTCATGGTGGAGCAGGACGGCACCACCAAGCTCGTCGACTTCGGCATCGCCTCCCGGTCCGGAGAGCAGGCGGATACGGCGGGCACCCCCGCCTACATGGCCCCCGAACAGTGGGCCGGGACACCCGCCGGGCCCTCGACCGACGTCTACGCCGCGACCGCGGTCTTCTTCGAATGCCTCACCGGCACCCGCCCGTACCGCTCCCAGCACCTCGCCGCGCTCGCGCGGCAGCACCAGGTGGCGCCGGTCCCGATCGAGGAGGTCCCGCCCCCGCTCCAGCCGATCATCGCCCAGGGACTCGCCAAGAACCCCGCCGACCGCCCCCGCGACGCCCGCGCCTTCGTCAACCTGCTGGAGAGCGTGGCACTCGCCGGGTACGGACCCGACTGGGAGGACCGCGGCCGCCGGCGCCTGGCCGGCTCGGCCGGCCTGCTCGCGGCGCTGTTCCCGCTGAGCAGCGAGCCCGGGCCCGCCGGCGGCACCACGGTCGGCGTCACCGAACTGACCCAGGCGGGCGCCGCCACCCGGCGCTTCCTGGGCGCGAACGCCGTGAAGATCGCCGTCGGGGTCGGCACCCTGGCCGTCGCCGCGACCGTCATCACGGTCCTGGCCACCTCGGGCGGTTCGCCCGAGCTGCGGTCGGCCGACCGGCTCATCCAGGCGACGGACCCGGCGCCGACCCTGCCCACCGTGGAGCCCGCGGTCAGCGACGAGCCGACGTCCGAGGAGCCGACGGAGTCGCCCGAGCCGACGCCCAGCACGGCGCCGAGCACCTCGGCGGCGCCCACGACGAAACCCCCGCAGCTGGCACCCACCGCGTCGCAGAGTCCCACGCCCACCCCCAAGCCGACCCCGAGGCCGACGCCGAGCCGCACCCCGTCGCCGACGCCGTCCGCGGAGCCCCCGGTGGTCACCGAACCCCCGCCCCGGCCCAGGCCCCCGCGGCCCACGCCTACCCCCACGCCCACGACGCCGTCCCCGACGCCTCCGACCACGACCCCGCCCGACCCGTCGTCGCCGCCCGGGACTCCCGATTAAGTTCGCGCGTGACCGGGGCCGTGGAAACAGTGACACTGAGGTGACGGCCGGATGGAAGGCGGTACATCGATGACGTCTGTCGCGGGCTATCTGCTGGCAGGGCGACCTCGATCTTCGGAACTCGGCGGCTGGGACGCCGCGCTGGCACCGGACGGCTCCGCGGCGGGAGCGCTGCTGATCGACCCCGGCCTGCTCGCCGTCCCCGGCGCCCCCGCACGACTCGTCGCCGCGGTCACCGCGGTCCGGCACCTCACCCAGTCGGGCGTGACCGGCCTGGTTCCGGTCGCCGACCTGGTCGGCGCGGAGGGCAAGGTCTGGCTGCTCTCCGCGCGCCCGGCCACGCCGACCCTGGCCGAGCTGGGGGCGACCGGACCCGGCCCCGACGCCGGGAGCGCGGCGACCGTTCTCATCGAGACCCTGCAGACCCTGCTCTCGCTGCACGCCTCGGGCCTGGTGCACGGCGCGCTGCACGCCGGGACGATCGTGATCGACTCCGACGGCGCCGCCCTGCTGAACGAGGCCGGGCTCGCCGTCGCCCTGCGCGGCGAGACGGTGCCGGCGCACGCGGACGTCGCCGCGTGGGCCACGCTCGCCCGCGGCCTCGCCGACGCCTGGGCCGGCCCGGACCGGCAGGCCGCCGCGCTGCTGGCCCACTGCGCGGCGACGGCGGAGTCCCGCGGTCTGGTCGCCGCGCGGGACGCCTTGCTCGCCGGACGCGACCGGCTCCCCGGGGGCTTCACCACCCGTACCGCCCTGATCGACTCGGCGAACCGGCTCGCGGCCCCGATCCCCACGCGGGAGTTCACCGGGGAGCAGCCGTTCCCGCAGGGGTACGCCCCCGAGGCCGTGACGCTGCTGCGGGTCACGTCGGCGGGCGGGCCCGGACCCGGCGACGCCCGTACCCCACCGGGTTTCGACGCCGGTACGGCCGACACGGGCTCAAGCCGGACGGCCACCGGGGAGGTGCAGATGCGCTTCGGCCCCGGGGTGCCCACCCAGACGCAGGCCAAGACCCGGGCCGCGGAGATCTGGCAGCAGGGGCAGACCCGGGAGGCGGAACGGCCGGGCGCGCAGAGCAAAGGGAAGCGGAGGGCGGTCCGGCGGCGCGGGCGCGTCCTCCCCGTGATCACCATGCTGATCATGGCGCTGATCGTCGCCGGGGTCGCCTGGTGGCTGCTCCGGCCCATGCCGCCGCTGGTGGTGCAGAGCGTCAAAGTGGAGGCGCCGAAGGGCGTCCAGGGCTGCGACGAGGACGGGGTCAGACTGCACGGGGTGATCGCGACCAACGGGGAGGCGGGCCTGATCACCTACGAGTGGTTCCAGGGCGATCAGCCCAGGGGGAAGCAGGAGGAACGGGTCAGCGCCGATCAGACGTCGGTGCGGGTTCCCTTCGTCCTGACCCCCAAGGGCAGCGGCGAGGGCAGGGAGACGCTGACCCTGCGGATCACCTCTCCACTCGTGCAGCCCGGCGACCCGCTAAGCGCCAAGGGGACGGTGCGGTTCCGATGCTAGACCGAACACGGCATTTCACTCTTTTACACGGATATTCCAGCGACTGCCCTACCCTGGCGCCATGACCACGCAGACCCCTCCCGGCTGGCACCCCGATCCGTACGGCGTGCCGGGCCTCCTGCGCTGGTGGGACGGCAACCAGTGGACCGAAGCCACCCACCCCGTGGAGCCGACGACACCCGCGGGCCCGCAGGCCCAGCCGCCGCAGCCCTCCTGGGGTGCGCCCGCCCCTCAGGGGCAGAGCCCCTCGGGCCCCGGACAGCCCCCCTCCTGGCAGGGCGGCGCGGCCCACAGCGCCCCCGGGCAAGGCGCCGGGCAGTGGGGCTACGGCCAGGGTCCCCCGCAGGGCCCCGGAGGATGGCAGGGGCAGGCGTCGTCCCCGGCCCAGCCGGGCCCGCAATGGGGCGCGGGTGAGGCGTGGCGGGGCGACACCTCGGTGATGCCCAACCAGCCGGGCGGCAAAAGCCTCCTCCCGTGGATCATCGGCGGTTCCGCCGCGGTCGCGGTCGTCGTCGTGGTGGTGCTCATCATCTCCCTGACCGGGACGAGCACGCCGACCGAACCGAACGCCCTCCCGCCGGCCGTCACCGTCACCCCGACGCCGGAGGCCCCGCCGACCACCGAGCCGCCGACGACGCCGCCGACCACGATCCCCCCGGACCTTCCCACCGGAGGGGCCCTCCCCCGGCCGGTCGACGGGAAGATCGTCGACCCGCAGGCCGGCCTCAGCTACACCTTCCTCACCGACGGCTGGCGGATCCCGAACAGCGACGAGGTGAACAGCGACAACCCGCAGGAGCAGGGGTGGACCGCTGGGTTCCAGAAGGTCTCCCACGAGGGCTACAAGGGGCAGAACGACTGGATCGGCAACGCCTACTCCGGGCCGCTGGCCAGGCGGATCTCCTACGGCGGGCCGGACGACCTGAAGGCCTCCGCGCGAAGCCTGCTCTCGTACTTCAACCGGAACTACTATCCGGAGAAGCACGAGGCCGAAGGTGTCGAGGACAAGGCCATCAAGGTCGGCGGGCGCGACGGCTGGCTGGTCAAAGCCAAGCTGACCTTCAACGAGGCCAAGGCCAAGCGGTGGAAGTGGTCGACCGAGACGCTCGCGATCGTCGTGGTCGACCGCGGCGCCGGGCAGCGTCCCGGGGTGCTCTACATCTCGATGCCCGACAACCTGGGGACGGCGAACGTGGATCGGATCCTCGGCTCTCTCGCGGTGGCACCCTGAACGCACACTACGCTGGAGACATGAACGACCGGCTGGTGTGGATCGACTGTGAGATGACCGGGCTCGACCTGGAGCGGGACACCCTCGTCGAGGTGGCCTGCGTCGTCACCGACAGTGAGCTCAACCCGCTGGACGCGGGGGTCGATGTGATCATCAAGCCGCCACCGGAGTCCCTGGACCAGATGACGCAGGTCGTCCGGGAGATGCACACCGCCTCCGGGCTGCTCGCCCAGCTCGGCACCGGGGTGACCGTGGCCGAGGCCGAAGCCCTGGTCCTGGACTACATCCGGGGCCACGTGCCCGAGGCGAAGAAGGCCCCCCTCTGCGGGAACTCCATCGCCACCGACCGGTCGTTCATCGTCCGCGACATGCCTGCGCTCGACGCCTACCTGCACTACCGGATGGTCGACGTGTCGTCGGTCAAGGAACTGGTCCGCCGCTGGTATCCGCGGGTCTACTTCGCCGCGCCCGAGAAGACCGGCGGCCACCGGGCGCTCGCCGACATCATGGAGAGCATCCTGGAGATGCGGTACTACCGGGCGGCCGTGTTCGTCCCCCAGCCCGGCCCCGACTCGGCCACGGCGCGTGACGTCGCGGGGGCGATTCTCGCCGAATCGGAAAACTCCCGCGTGTCGGAGACCTAACCACGTCGCAAGTCGGGCGTCGGGCCCGCTACACTTTCTACATACGCCGCGTTCGGTTCGATCACGGCGGGCTTGGTGGGTGTAGCTCAGCTGGCAGAGCGCCAGGTTGTGGTCCTGGATGTCGTGGGTTCAAGTCCCATCACTCACCCCACTGAAAGTGGCCGGTTCCTCAGGGACCGGCCACTTTCGCTTTGAGGAGGGACTCCCTTCCCCGCCCGGCACCAGGCCGTCTATGAAAGATCGCGCGTTTCCGGACATCCGCCTATATGCTCGCTGTCAGCTACGGAGGCTAAAGCCGCCAGTTCGGGGGGCCAGCGGCATGATTATGTCGTGTCCCGGAGGCCGAATGAGAGTCGATGACACAGCGTTCGAGACCGGGCTGGGACTGAGCAGGCGTGAGGCCGAGGTCATGGACCTGATCGCCGCCGGGTTCTCGAACGGGGAGATCGCCCGCAGGCTCTTCCTCAGCGAGAAGACCGTGAAGAACCACGTCAACCGGATCTACGGCAAACTCGGGGTGGCGTCCCGCCCGTCGGCCATCGACCTCTGGCGCGGCTCCGCCGTCCCCGAAGCGCCGATCCCCCAGACCGGGGAGACTTGAACCCGTTCACTTCCACCGGAAATGAACGAACAGCCGCCCGAAGTTCTTGGAGTCCTTCTCCAGCCGGTGGTACAGCGCCTTGATCTCCTTCTGCTCCAGAAACCGGATCACCCGCTTCTTGAGCTGGCCTGAGCCTTTCCCGGGGATGATCTCAATGAGCGGGGCCCGCTTCGCCACCGCCTCGTCGATGATGCCCTGCAGCGCGCGGTCGATGCTCTGGCCCTTGTTGTAGATGTCGTGGAGATCCAGCTTCAGCTTCACGGCTTCCTCCCCGTCTCGCCCCACACACCGGACCGGGGCGGCACCGCCAAGGCTACGGCCCCCGGCACCGATGGCAAACCTCGCTACCGAACCCCCGCCAGGAACCGCGCGGCGATCGGCGCCGCGACCTGGCCACCCGACCCGCCGCCCGCCACGAAGACCGCGAACGCCAGATCCTCCCGGTACCCGAGGAACCAGGCGTGCTCCCCCCGGCCCCCGGACCCGTCGAACTCGGCCGTACCGGTTTTCCCGGCGACCCCGGACGGCAGGCCCGCCCCGGCCGCCGTACCGTTCGCGTCCGTCACCACCGCGCTCATCAGGGAGCGCAGCCCCGGCAGGATCGCGGGGTCGAGCGCCCGGGGGGCCGCCGCCTGCCCGGTCCGGTTCGCCAGCGCGGCCGCGACGAGCCGGGGCGGGCGCCAGGTGCCGTTCGCCACGGCCGCGGCCACCAGCGCCATGGAGAGCGGGCTGGCCAGCACCCTGCCCTGCCCGATGGACGCCTCCGCCAGGTCGGCGGGCCCCGTCGGGGCGGGGAAGTCGGCCCGTACCGCGGGCACCCCCGGATAGACGGGCCCGTCCACGAAGCCGAAGACCCGCGCCTGGGCGAGGAGCGCGTCGGCTCCCGCCCGCTCCACCGCCAGCCGGGTGAACGTGGTGTTGCACGACTGCGCGAACGCCCTGCGCAACGGGACCGTCCCCAGGTCGAACCGGCCCGGGTTCACGAACTCCCGCTGCCCCGCGACGACCGTGCCGGGGCAGGCGACGGGGGTCTCCGGGCCCATCCCCCCGGCGAGCAGCGCCGCCGCGGTGACCACCTTGAACGTGGAGCCCGGAGGATATCTGCCGAGAAAGGCCCCCGTCTCCTGCGGCAGGGTGTCGGCCACGGCCAGGATCTCCCCGGTCGAGGCTTGGACGGCGACGAGCGCCGCCCGGCCCACCCCCGCCAGGGCCCGGTCGGCGGCCCGGACCAGCCCCGCGTCCAGCGTCGTCCTGAGTCCGGCGCGCCGCGGCTTCGGCTGGGGCCGAGGCGATTCGACGGGCCTCGGCGGCAGGGGGAGGGGGATCTCCCCGAACAGCCGCAGGCGCCGCGCGATCCTGCCGTCGACCTCCAGCTCGATCGCCCAGGCGCTCTTGCGGACCGGCGGGGGCGCCGACGACTCCGCCAGGGGCGGCGCGGGCTCGGCGGCCACCGGAAAGCGGGCGGCGAGCGCGCGGATGTGCCGCTCCGCCCCGGTCCCGACCGGCAGCGGCCGCCCGTTGCGGTCCACGGGTTCGGGCGGGCCCTGCACGCCGGGGTCGAAGGTGACGGGCGGGTCGGGCTCCGGCGCAGGCGGCGGGGGGAACTCGGTCAACCGGAGCCTGCCGCCCGGGGTGAGCGCCGGATGCAGGGTGGCCGGAAACCAGACCACCTTCCAGCGCCGGTCGACGACGGCCAGGTGCAGCGTGGACTCATGGCTCCACGAGCCGATCGAGGCGAGTTCACGCGTCACCGTGAACGTGACGCTCGCCTCCTCCCCGGTCTTGCGCAGGGAGCCGGGCTCCACCCGGGTGACCTCGACCCGGAGATCGGCGTCGAGGGACGTGTGCCGCTGTTCGAAATCGGCGGGCGGATCGGCCGTGAGCCGCCGCATCGCGGTGAAGTCCCCGTCGTCCCAGGCGTCGAAGTAGTCGCGCGAGGTCGCCTCGGGGCTGCCCGACACGCGCAGGGACAGCGTGACGATCGCCCCACCGGCTACCAGGACGATGCCGACGAAGCCTGCGAAGAGCACGAGCAGTCCGCGTGTGCGCATCGCGGCAGATCGTATAATCCACCAGGGATGAAACGTAAGACCAGCCCGATACCGGGTCTGTATAGCATCGGCTCCGGGCAAGCCGAGATTCTGCACGACCTCGACCGCGAGGACGGCTGGCTGCTCAGCGTCAACGGGGTGCCCCAGTCCTACGTGGACCTCTCCGATCCGACATACCTGGATTTCGAGTATGTGCGGCATATGGCGGACGTGATCGACTGCCTGGAGCCCGAGGGGGCGATCGACGTCGTCCACATCGGCGGCGGCGCCTGCACCCTCCCGCGCTACGTGGCGAAAACCCGCCCGGGATCCCGCCAGATCGTCATCGAGCCGGACGGCGCCCTGGTCGAACTGGTCCGCAGCCAGCTGGCCCCGCCCCGGATCAAAATCCGGATCACCGACGGCCGGAGCGGGCTCGCCGCGCTGCGGGACGGCGAATCCGACCTGGTGATCCTCGACGCCTTCATCGGCGCGCGGATCCCCGGCGACCTGGTCACCTTGGAGTTCCTCCACGACGTGCTCCGGGTCCTGCGCCCCACCGGGACGTACCTGGTCAACGTCGCCGACGGGCCGCCGCTGCCCTTCGCCCGGCGGCTGGTCGCCACGATCCGCTCCGTGTTCCCCCACGTCGCCGTCGTCGCCGATCCGGGCGTCCTGCGCGGCCGCCACTTCGGCAACCTCATCGTCGCCGCCTCCGGCGAGCCCCTGCCGATCGAGACGCTGGTACGGCGGAGCGCGGGCTCCATCCCCCGCGGGCGGGTCGTCCACGACGAGGAGCTCGACCGGTTCCGCGGCGCGCTCCCGCCGATCCGCGACGGCCAGGAGATCCCCGTCCCCGTCCCGCCGCCGGAGATCTTCACCTAGCCGGCGTCAGCGGTCCACCAGGTGGGCGGCCTTCAACGCCAGGTGGAGTTCGAGCCGGGCCCGGCCGTCGTCGAGGTCCAGCCCGGTGATCCGGCTCACCTTCTCCAGGCGGTAGTAGAGGGTCTGCCGGTGGATGCTGAGTTCCCTGGCGCTCTCCTGCACGTGACCCGCCCGATCGAGGAACGTCTCGACCGTGTGGATCAGTTCGAGGTCACCGGCGTCGAGCAGCCTGCGCACCGGGCCCGCCACCGCGCCGCGCAGATCGGCGTCGCGGAGCCGGATGAGTGTGCGGTAGACCCCGAGCTCGGACCAGCGGGCGACCGGCCTGAAGGAGGGGACGACCCGGGCGACCTCGGCCGCGTCCCGGGCCTCGCGCCAGCTCTCCGCCAGCTCGTGCGGCTGGGTGCGCACCCCGCCGATCCCCCCCGCCGCCACCGTCTCGCCCTCCCGCAGAATCAGCGCCGTGGCGTCCTCGCCGACCCAGCCGAGCGCCGCGGCTCCCTCGCCGAGCGGGGCCGAAGGCGCCGCCACGGCGACCTGGTAGTGCCGTCCCGGAACGAGCAGCCGGAGATCCACGAGCCGGTCCCCCGCCGCCGCCCGGGCCTCCTCCGGCCCGGTGAGCAGATCGCGGACGAGCCTGCCCTGCCCGGCGCGGTCCCGCGCCTCCCCGGCCAGCAGAACGGCGAGCCGCTCCACCAGGGGGCGCAGCCGCCGCTCGTCGATCTCCTGACCCTCGTCCAGCACCCAGAGAAAGCCCCGGATCACCGAGCCCTGCCGGACCGGGACGCAGATCCGGCCGAGCACCCCGGCCTCCGGGTCCGCCGGGATGCGGACCGGGGCGACCGCACGGTCGATCCCGTACCGCTGGAAATGCCGGCGTACCGCCGGGGAGGCCTCCCGGCGCAGGATCGACGCCTGACGCACGGCGTCCAGCGGGGTGGCGTGCGGGGCATAGGCGAGCAGGCGGAGGGCCCTGTCCTCCAGGGTGGCCGGTCCGCCGAGAACCCTCGACACCTCGTCGACGAGATCCTGCAGTTCCATCGCTCTTGAGCATATGTATGAATGATTCGTGGCGTCTGTCGATGTTCCCCGGTGACGCCCCGGACATACCGTCCAGACATGCTCGCATCCATTCTCCTCCGCGCATCACGGAGCGCCGCGGCCCGCCGGCTAATCGCCGGATCCCCCCTGACCCGCCGTGTCGTCGACCGATTCGTGGCCGGCGAGGAGCTGGACGAGGTCGTCGACGTGGTCGGGCGGCTCGCCGGCGCCGGGATGGACGTCACCATCGACGTCCTCGGTGAGGACACCCTGGACCTGCCGCAGGCCGAGGCGATCCGGGACGCCTACCTCGCGCTGATCGAACGGCTCGAACCCGGTTCCGAGGTCTCCCTGAAACTGTCGGCCCTCGGCCAGGCCCTCCCCGGCGACGGGGAGAAGATCGCGCTGGAGCACGCGCACCAGATCTGCCGGGCCGCGGCGGCGCGGAACATCCTGGTCACCCTGGACATGGAGGACCACACCACGATCGACTCCACGCTGTCGATCCTCCACACGCTCCGCGCCGAATTCCCCTGGGTCGGGGTGGCGCTGCAGGCGTACCTGTACCGGACCGAGGAGGACTGCCGGGAACTCTCCCGAGCCGGCTCACGGGTCCGGCTCGTCAAAGGCGCCTACAAGGAGCCGCCCTCCGTCGCGATCCAGAGCAAGGCCGGAGTCGACCGGGCCTACATCCGCTGCATGAAGATCCTCATGGCGGGCGCGGGGCGACCCATGATCGCGACCCACGACGAGCGGATGATCGAGGTGGCCAAGCACCTCGCGATGATCACGTACGGCCGCACCCCCGACAGCTACGAGTTCCAGATGCTGTACGGCATCCGCGCCAAAACCCAGCGCCGGCTCGTCGACGAAGGCTCCGCCGTCCGGGTGTACGTCCCCTTCGGCCAGGACTGGTACGGCTACTTCATGCGCCGCCTCGCCGAACGCCCCGCCAACGTCGCCTTCTTCCTGAGGTCGTTGATCTCCCGCTGAGAGGCCTACCAAGGGAACAGCGTGGTCGGCTCCCGCGCGTGCACACGATTCCGGTGACAACCGTGGACGTGCGATACCCCGTTAAGGGAACCCGAGCTTACAAGAACAGTATTTTCTGACATCGACCGCGGTCGGTTCGCGCCGGACAAAGGGCGTCCGGCGCGAACCGCCGCGCGCATTCTCGCGCCGCAGAGTACGCGGCGCGAGAAGTGCGGACGTAGCGCGACCAGCCCTAGGATCCAGCCGCACTCGCAACCACGGATGTGGAAACCTTGCAGGGATTACCAGGGCTGGCTACCAATTGGTGGCGATGGTGATGGCGCCTGCGGCGACGAGGGCGACGGCCCACATGCGGTCGAGGTTGAACCAGGCGCGGCGGAGTACGGTCACGCCGAGGAACTCGTAGACGATCACGGCGATCACCCCGGCGACGGTGAACATCGCGAGCGTGTGGATCGCGGCCACGGCCAGACCGCCGGAGAGTGCCCCGGAGAGCGCGTGCGTGCTGTGCGGGCCCGGTGCCCCGGTGACCTCCACGCTGGTGAGCACGGGGAGGAGCATGAACCCCGCCCCGTGCGCCGACGACATGAGGAACGACCATCCGGCGAGCTGCGTCAGGGAGAGACGCATCCCCACCCAGCGGAAGTGCCTGCGGGAGAGGAGCCGCCACAGCCCGAACGCGACCAGGAGCACACCCCCGCCGATCGCGACGACGCCTCCGGTGAGCACCGAACCGGTGACGCCGACGACGACCGCGACCAGCGCCACCGAGCCGAGATGCCCGAGCGCGATCACCGGCAGGGATTGGAGCAGCAGATCGCGGCTGCGCTCCTGCAGTCCTCGCGCGACCGCGAAGAGCCAGCCCATCGCCGGGTTGAGTCCGTGGAAGGCGCCGAGCAGGAGCACCGTGGTGATCGTCACGGACGGGCTCTACGGGTAGCAGTACGAGTCGGAGGACGCGTCGCCGCCCTGGAGCCGGGTCTGATGGGGCCGGAGCCCCCGGAAGTCGGGGTAGAACCGCTCGTCCACGGTCAGGCCGCCGCCGTCCGCCACGTCGAGCCTGGCCATCCAGCCGCCCACCCCGTCGGGGTAGAACTGGTCGTCCCAGGAGCCGTAGAGCGAGTTGGTCACGTAGACCCGCCTGCCGTCCCTGCTCACCTCGACCATCTGCGGCCCGCCCGCCCGCGGCTCATCGGGCCGGGCCGGATGGGGGGTGCGCCGGACGATGCCCCCGAGCCGCACCGACCCCACCTCGATCGGCTCGAACGGGTTGGTCACGTCGTACTGCTTGAGCTCCCCGGTCCCCCAGCACGACACGTAGAGGTACCGGTCGTCCACCGAGAGGTCGATGTCGGTCACCAGCGGCGGAACCGCGCCGAACGGCTTGAGCACCGGCGGCAGGTCGTCGGCCGAAGCGGGCTCGGCGGGAATGTCGATCACCTTGCGGACCGCCCACTCGGCGCCGTCCCGGTACCAGACCCAGACGGAGGCGGACAGGTCCTCGACGCTCACCACGACGCCGACGAACCCGTAGGTCTTCGTCGGATCGTGGGCGGGCCGGAGTTCCAGCGCCATCTGGTACTGGTCGCCGAGGTCCACCGCCTGGAGGTGCCTACGCCGGCGCAGGTCCCAGAAGTGCAGCCGATGGCCGTACTGCCGTCCGAGGAGCAGCTCGCCGACGATCCCGTCCTCGATCATGCTCGGTGTCCCCCACTCCGAGGAGACGAGCACGTCGTGGTTGAGGTGCCACCAGAAGTCGTAGGCCAGATACTGGGATCCGCGGTCGACCTCGAACCGGCCGAGCACCTCGAACGACCTGTGGTCCAGGAGGGCGATGCCCCCGGGTCCGTCCTCGCCGTTCGCGCCGCCGAGCGCGGAGACGTACAGCCCGTCCGGTCCGCAGTGCACGGTGTGCGGCCGTGAGTAGCCGGCCCGTTTGGCCAGTTCCTCCGGCTGGAGCACCTTCACGACCTCGGGGGCGACCCGATCCTTGGTGTCGAGCACGTAGATCCGCGACGAACGCAGCCCGGGAACGATCAGATAGCGCCGCTCGGTGTGCGGGTGGGGGGCGTACGGGCAGAGCGCGCTGCTGCAGGCGTTCCAGCCGAAGTGGTGGAGCTCGTCTCCGGTGTGGGGCAGATCGGTCCAGCCGACCACGGTGCCGTAGGACGGTGACTCCGGGTCGGTGTCCACGACGGTTATCGCGTCAGGCCGCTCCGCCGATCGATCGAACGCCCCGACGTAGGCGAGCTTCTCCCGGGGGCCGGAGGCTGCGTCACGAGGGGAGGGATAGAACGTGGGGTCAGGCTTCCACAGAGACAAGACGACGTCCTTAGGGGTCGGTCCGGAACCCCAGAATCAACCGCTATTCCCCGCCAAGTCAATGGGGAATACCGTTATTGTCTCTTCGCTCGATTGGCCCGGCGGCCCTTCTCCCCCGCCACGATGAGCAGGACCCCCAGCAAGCCGATCAGGATGCCGGAAAAGGGTTGAAAGTCCTCCGCAATCCCCATCAGACCCCAGCTGCGGCCCTTGCCGAACAGCTCCGACGCGGCCGATCCGAAACCCTGGATCGCGACCAGCACTCCGAAAATCTCGAGAAACAACACCATACGAATCCTAACCGCTCCACGCCGTATCGCTCGGCCCTGATCGTCGCGGGGCGGGCGCCTCGGCTTGCCGGGTCTCAGGTGCGGGGCTCGGGCAGGTAAGAGCCGTCCCGGTGACAACCGTGGACGTGCGATACCGCGTTAGGTGCGATCACGCTTACAAGAACAGTGTTTTTTGACATCGACCGCGGTCGGTTGGTGCCGCGCAAAGACCGCGCGGCACCAACCGCCGCGCGCATTCTCGCGCCGCAAAGAGCGCGACGCGAGAAGTGCGGACGTAGCGCGACCGGCACCTAAGATCCAGCCGTACTTGCGACCGGAACCCGGTGAGCCCGGAGGGAACCTCAGGCTTACCGGCCATGATCCGACTTCCGGAGCGGGGCTACGCGCCGGGGGCGGATGGGACAGCGGAAAGCCGCTGCAGAGCGAGCAGCGGGGACCTAACGCACTTAAGCAACAGCTGTGCCTACGACTCGAACCCGGCAAGCCCGCAGGGAACCTCAGACTTGCCAACCACGACCTGACCCCCGGAGCGGGGTCACACGCCGGGTACCGGCGGGGCGGCGGAAAGCCACCGCGCCGCGAGAAGTGCGGACCTAGCGCAACAGCCGTACCCACGACCCGAACCCGGTAAGCCCGTGGGGGTCTCGGGCTTACCGGCCATGATTCGGCTTCCGGAGCGGGGCTACGCGTCGGGGGCGGGCCCGGTGGTGGCGAGGCGGCGGAGGGCGAGTTCGGCGAGGAGGGAGGCGCCGTCGCCGAGGACCGAGTCGTCGAAGGCGGCGTCGGGGGCGTGGTTGTACGGCGCGTTCGCGGGGTCCCGGTCCGCGGGGCAGGCCCCGAGGGCGACGAACGCGCCGGGGACCTCCCCGCTGACGAAGGAGAAGTCCTCGGCGCCGGTGAACGGCTGGGGGGAGGGGAGATAGCGTTCCTCGCCGTACACCTCGCGCACGGTCCCGGCGACGAACTCCACCTCGGCGGCGTCGTTGACCGTCACCGGGTAGCCCGGCCGGTACTCGATCTCCACCTCCAGGCCGTGGGCGGCGGCGATCCCGCGGATGAGGCCGACCACCCGCTCCTCGATGGCGGCGTGGTTGGCCTCGGAGAAGGTGCGCAGCGTCGCGTCGAAGCGGGCCTGGTCGGGGATGATGTTGTCGACGGTGCCGGCGTGGAAGCTGCCGACGGTGACCACGACCGGGTCGAACACGTCGAACGCCCGCGTCACCATGGTCTGCATCGCGGTCACCATCTCGCAGGCGACCGGGATGGGGTCTTTGGCGCGGTAGGGCACCGCGGCGTGCCCGCCCAGTCCCCGCACGGTCACGTGGACGGTGTCCGCGGCCGCCATCATCGGCCCGGGACGGGAGAGGAACCGGCCGCGTGCGAGGAGCGAGGAGACCACGTGCAGGGCGTAGGCGGCGACGGGACGGCTGCCCGTGGCGTCGAGCACGCCCTCCTCAATCATGATCTTGGCGCCGTGGTGGCCCTCCTCGCCGGGCTGGAACATGAAGACCACGTCCCCCTTGAGGGAGTCCCGCCGCCCCGACAGCAGGGTGGCCGCCCCGGCGAGCATCGTGGTGTGCAGGTCGTGGCCGCAGGCGTGCATCCGGCCCTCCGCCTGCGAGACGGGCCGGTCGCCGTCCGGGCTCTCGGTCAGCGGGAGCGCGTCCATGTCCCCGCGGAGCAGGACCGTCGGCCCCGGCTGGGATCCGCGCAGCACCGCGGTGATCGAGCTGAGCCGCTCCCCGAGGGAGATCTCCAACGGGAGACCCTGCAACGCGGTGAGCACCCGCTCCTGGGTTCGCGGGAGGCTGAGCCCGAGCTCCGGCTCCCGGTGCAGGTCGTGGCGGAGCCGTACGAGATCGTCCTGAAGCGCGCTGGCGTCGTCGCGTAGTGACACGATGTGTACCCCCAGTTTCCGGTCTCCTTGCAATATAAATGCCCTGGGCGCCTTGTCCATCGGGCGGTACGGCGGGCCGCCTAGACTCGGCCCATGAGACCGGTGATCCCGACTGCGCTGGACGGCGGGCTCGCCAGCGAACTCGGCGCCCGAGGGCACGACCTGTCCGACCCGCTCTGGTCGGCGCGGCTCCTCATCGACGCGCCGCAGGCGATCGCCGACGTCCACCTCGCCTACTTCCGGGCCGGGGCGCAGGTCGCCACGACCGCGAGCTACCAGGCGACCTTCGAGGGGCTCGCCGCCCGGGGATTCGGCCGCGCCGAGACGGCCGAACTGCTGCGGACCTCGGTACGGCTCGCCGCCCAGGCCCGTACCCGCGCCGGGGACGCCGGCGACGGACGGCCGCTGTGGATCGCCGCGTCGGTCGGGCCCTACGGGGCGATGCTCGCCGACGGGTCCGAGTATCGGGGGCGGTACGGACTGTCGGTCGCCGAACTCACCCGCTTCCACCTCCCCCGGATCGAGGTGCTCGCCGAGGCGGGGGCGGACGTCCTGGCGCTGGAGACCGTCCCCGACGCGGACGAGGGCGCCGCGCTGATCGACGCGGCGGGCCGGGCCGGGCTGCCGGTCTGGCTCTCCTACACGGTCGACGGCGGGCGGACCCGGGCCGGGCAGAGCCTGGAGGAGGCGTTCTCGGTCGCCGCCGGCGTCGACCAGGTGATCGCGGTCGGCGTCAACTGCTGCGCGCCGGAGGAGGTCGGACCCGCGTTGCGGCAGGCTCGCGCGGTCACCGGAAAACCCGGGGTGGCCTACCCCAACGGGGGTGAATGGGATGAGACCACTCGTACGTGGTCCGATCGCCCATCGCTCGGGCGCGAGGCGGTCGCCTCCTGGCTCACCGAGGGCGCGCTGCTGATCGGCGGCTGCTGCCGTACCGGGCCCGCGGACATCGCGGGGCTCGCCGGGCACCTCGCGAGCTGAGCCCGGGCATGCGGTGACCGATCACGGGTTCGCACGCGCGGCGCTGCGGTAACCCTTTCGGGCCTGCCGAGAATCCCCCAATTATCCAATCTAATGATCGATCTATCGGAATATCGTACTGATCACCAGTACCGGGTGGGGGACGCCGAGGAGCGACAGATGCCGGAGTTCGAAGCGCTGCAGGCGGGGGATCCCGAGCGGATCGGGGGCTATCGCATCGTCACGCGGCTGGGCGCGGGTGGAATGGGCCGGGTCTATCTCGGGCGTTCGCGGAGCGGCCGGGCGGTCGCCGTAAAGATCATCCGGCCCGAGTTGAGCGACGATCCCGGGTTTCGCAAGCGGTTCGCCCGCGAAGTCGCCCACGCCCGTACCGTCAGCGGCTTCTTCACCGCGGGGGTCGTGGACGCCGATCCGGCGGCATCCCCACCGTGGCTCGCGACGGCGTACATCCCCGGGATGTCACTCGACGAGGCGGTGAGCGAGTACGGGCCTTGGGACGAGGCGTACGTGCTGGCCCTCGCCACCGGGCTGGCCGAGGCTCTGGGGTCGATACACGCCGCCGGGGTCGTCCACCGGGACCTGAAGCCGTCCAACGTGCTGCTGGCCGACGACGGACCCCGGGTCATCGACTTCGGGATCTCGCTGGCCACCGAGGGCAGCCGGATGACCGGAACGGGTCTCGCGCTCGGCACACCCGGTTTCGTGTCGCCGGAGCAGCTGACCGGGGCCTCTGTCGGGCCGGCCGGTGACGTGTTCTGCCTGGGATCGGTGCTGGCGTTCGCCGCCACCGGAACCGGCCCCTTCGGCGGCGGCTCATGGCAGGGGCAGTGGTATCGCACCGTGCACGAGGAGCCGGACCTCACATCGGTCCCGCCCCGGCTGCGAGCCCTGATCGCCCGGTGCCTCGCCAAACAACCCGAGGAACGGCCGACCGTGACGGCGCTGCTGGACGAGGTGGCCGCGAACATCACCGTGGACGGGCGGTTCACGGACAGCACCTGGCTCCCCGCGGCGGTCGCCGAGGGCGTACGGACCCGCGTCTCCAGGCCCCTGCCGGTCACGGCCCCCGACGTCCCGGCCGCCCCGCGGACCTTGGTCGACAGGGAACCGGCCGAACCGCGAACCCGGTCCGCGCCTGAGCCGCCGCCCACGGACGCCGACGCGAATCCGCCCCCCTACCGGGAACCGGCCACCCTCCGGGAGCACCACGGTCCAGGTTCGGCGGCCGATCCGCCGACCGCGGTCGCCGCCCCGCGGACCTTGGTCGACAGGGAACCGGCCGAACCGCGAACCCGGTCCGCGCCTGAGCCGCCGCCCACGGACGCCGACGCGAATCCGCCCCACCGGGAACGGGCCGCCATCCGCGTTTACCACGGTTCGGGTTCGGCGGCGGCCTTCGTCGTGGACGCGCCCGCGCCCGAACTCGCCAGAGGCTACTCTCGCCGACGTATCCTGCTCGGCCTCACCGGCGTGGCCACGGCCGGCCTCCTTGGCTCACTCCTCCGAATAAACGACGCTCCCGGGACCGTCAGGGGCCGGCCCACGTCGACGTTCGGCCCGAGCCCCGGCCCCCGGCCCTCCGTTCCCGGGCTCAAGTGGTGGTCCGTCTCCGCCGTCGGACCCGTCGACGGGCCGCCGGTGGTGCGCGACGGGGTGGTCTACGTCATCAGCAGATTCGGTACGGTGTCCGCCGTGGACGCCGCCACCGGGCACGTGCGATGGGACCTCAAGGTGGCTCAGTCCCCGACGCACTCCTCACCGGTGGTGGTAGACGGAGTCCTCTACACCGGCTCGGGGAACGAACTGTACGCCGTGGACACCGCCACCGGCCGTGAACGGTGGAGCTTCGCCACCGGCGGCACCGTGTTCTCGACCCCGGCGGTGGCCGAAGGAACCGTCTACGTCAGCGGCAACAACGGCAAACTGTACGCGGTGGACACCGCCACGGGCGGTGAACGGTGGAGCCGCACCGTCGGAAGAGGCGACTTGCGCTCGTCCCCGGCGGTCGCCGGAGGCATCGTCTACATCGGCGGCGACGACGGCAAACTTTACGCCCTGGACACCGTCGGCGGAAGTGAGCGCTGGAGTTTCGCCCAAGGCATTGTGGAATCGGCCCCCGCCTTGATCAACGGAGTCCTCTACGGCGTCTCCGTGCCCAAATTCGCCGTCGAAGTCATCCGCAGTGGGACGATGAGCGCATTGGACCCCGCCACAGGGCGAGAGCAATGGAGTTTCAAGACGCAAGGCAGCTCCACTCCGACGGCGGCACAAGGGGTTCTCTTCTTCACGAGCGGGTCGGGGCTGCACGCCTTGGACATCGATCGCCGAAGCGCGCGATGGCACTTCAGCTTCGACGGGGGTTTCGTGTCGACGCCCGTGCTGAACGGCGGAGCCGTCTACGTCGGAGCCGGATCCGGACTGTACGCCGTGAACGCCGCCGACGGCCGCCGGCGATGGCGTTTCGACGTACACCACGAACAAGTGGTCTCGAAGCCGGCCGTGTTCGACGGAGTCGCCTACTTCGGTGTCGCCTCTCTCAACCGCGCCGACGACGGCTTGTACGCGGTGAAGGTGTGACGGCGGGCGACCGACGTGGAGTGCGGCCCGTCAGGACTGAAACGGCTTGGCCGGACGCGGGGGCGGGGGCCGGACCCGGGTGGAGGACGCCGCGGCGACGTTGAGCAGCCCGCAGATCGTCGCCCCGACGGCGAACGCGACCGCGGCGGCGGCGACCTGGCCGGCGAACGGTCCTCCCCCGCCGAACGGCCAGAGCGCCGCGACCGCGGTGATCAACGCGACGGTGCCGGTGAAGAGCCTGCGCGGTCTGGACGCGGTCACCAGCAGCGTGTGCAGGAACGCGGTGGCGAGCAGGGCCGCGATGGCGGAGATGAGCATCAGCCGGCCCAAGGAGGCGTCCACCAGGCTCCGGTCCCCGTCGGGCAGCCAGACCCCGACCCGGAAGACTCCCCGGGCGACGAGCAGGGCCACCAGCGCGGTCGTCGCGGTGGCCAGCGCGGTCGCCATGCCACCCGACCACAACCGGCCGGAGTCCACCACGAGCCGGTTCCGCCGTACGGAAGATACGCGGTGCCCGGGTCCGATCGGAGGGGGGTTCCGTAGCCCGTCAGTCGGCCGGTCTTCTCCCATACTCCCCCCGCTTCTCCCGATCATCTCCTCAAATCACCCTATAAACCACATAGAGCGATCGAATCATCACATTCGGGTGATAAAGGGTGGATCACCTGGAGGTACGGCGAAGGGCCGCCGACCCGGTGCACCCGGATCGACGGCCCCGTCACGTCAAGGTCAGCTCCACTCCCATCGGATCCCGTGCACCCCGGGCTGGGACTCGAACTCGAAGATGTGGACCGAGTTCCAGTTGTTGAGACGGAGCTCGGACCGGTCGACCGGGGGCGTGCCGACGTTGGGCTGCCAGATCTGGTAGCAGCGCGGTGGCACGGCCGCCTTGTCGAAGCGGACCTGAAGGAGATACTCCCTGGTCGGGAAGCGGAACCCCCGGACGTACTGAGCGGCCTCGGGACCGCCGCTCTTGTAGGAGAACTCGTACTCGACCAGATAGGTCTCCCCTTCGGCCAGCGGGTGGTCGAAGATGAGCTCGACGGCGGTGAGACCGGCGGCCGGATCGGCACGGACCCGCCCCACCCTGCAGAAATCGCTGGTGAATCCGTCCGGGGCCGCCGCGAGGTTTTCATTGTGATGGATGGCGACATAGCGGTCGACGCCATCTTGCCGGGCCCGGAACACCACGCGTGACCGGGCGGCGAGTTCCTCCCTCCGCGAACCGACCATGTAACGCTCGTGGTGGCTGAGCGTTTCCAGCTGGCCGTCGACCGGATTGTTTATCTTTTCCAGGAGATCACTCAATCCGGTATATACCGGACATATCTCCCTATAAGTAAGCGAGCCTGGAACATGTCCCAGCCAGCGTCCACGCGGACGCCGGGGCCCGATCAGTGTGACCAGGGAGTCCGGTTGCAACTCCAAGATCTCTTCAATCGCGCGCACCGCACGCAACGACTGGGTCCGTTCCGGCCTGCAGAGCCCGCGCTGCCAGTAGCTCAGGCTCGCGACGCTGACCGGGATCCCCCGTTCGACCAGTCGTGAGTGGATGCGGTCAAGACTCAACCCCCGCGACTGAATCGCCAGTTGCAGCGCTCGGTCGAAGGGGCCCGCACGGAGGGCTTCTTCCAGTTCGGAGCCTCCTCCAGCAATAACCCCCGATGGATTGGTGCGCCGTGACATCGCAGGGCTCCAGGAGAACTCGACGGCCGTTACACAGCCCTCATCTTCTTCCAGGAACCCCACGATATCCATCTCAAATTTGATAAATCTGTATAAATCAAGCTAACTGCGGGTCTAGAAGGTCAGCTTCCAGCCGTCGATGTAGCCGGTGTCGTTCACGGACGTGTCCCGGACCCGGAGCGTCCAGACCCCGTTCGCCACCTCCGAAGAGGCGTTGACCGGATACGTCGCGTGCAGGACGTCGCCACTGTCGTTGCTGTCGCTGTTCTTCACCCGGTAGACGGACCCGTCGGGCGCGACCAGGTCGACCTGGAGGTCGCCGATCCAGGTGTGGTGGAGATCGACGTACACCTGCAGCGCCGAGGGCGCGTTGCCCGGCACACCCGACACCGTGATCGTCGAGTCGGCCGAACCCAGGTCGGGCACGTTCACGTTGGTCGTGCTCTCGAAGGAGGTGCCGGGAGGCCCGCTCGTGCCACCGGACAGGTTCCACACCGAGTGCGCGATCGCGTCCGCGTTCCGATCGAGGGCGGTGTCGTTGATGTTGGACGTCGTGTCGCACGCGCGGTGGTAGCAGCGGTCGTAGGCGACGCCGCTCGTGCCACCCCACTTGCGTGCCTGCGCGGCGGTCTTGATCCCTTCGGCCCCGGTGAAGGTGCCGCCCGCGGGGATGCCCACGGCGATGAAGGGACCGTAGTCGGACCGGCCGTCGAAGTCGGTGCCCTCGGTCTGCACGCCGATCGAGGTGAAGTAGTCCTGCAGGAGCCGCTCAAGCTCCGCGGAGCCCGCCGGTCCGGGGCCCGACCCGCGCCGGTCGGAGTCGTCGCCGTCGTAGACGAAGTACGCCGGGTTCGGCGAGCCGACCATGTCGTAGTTCATGTACGCCTTGATCCGGCTGCGCGCCGCCGCCGCGAGATTGGTGACGTAGTACCTGGACCCGCGCAGGCCGACCTCTTCGGCGCCCCACCAGGCGAAGCGCAGACGCTTGGTCGGCTGGTAATTCGAGCGGGCGACCTCAAGCGCGGATTCGAGGATGGCCGCCGAGCCGGAGGCGTTGTCGTTGATGCCCGGCCCGGCGGACACCGAGTCCAGGTGTGAACCGATCATGATCACGTTGTTCGCGTCACCGACCGGCCACTCGGCGAGCAGGTTGTACCCGGTCGCGTTGTTGTAGACGAACGACTGGATCGTCGTCTGGTATCCGGCCGCGTCCAGCTTCGCCTTGATGTAGTCGAGCGAGGCGCGGAAGCCGGGCCTGCCGTGCGCCCGGGTGCCGCCGTTGTTGTTGGCGATCGTCTGGAACTGCGACAGATGCGCCTTCACGTTGGCGACCGAGATGTTGGGCGCCGGTGCCAGCGACAGGGGCGCGCCGCCCAGGGCGCCGGCCGACGGGGTGTCCGCGGGGGCGCCCGGGACGGGCCCGGCGAAGGCCGGCGTGGCCGGAAGCGCCGCCGCGAGCAGGCAGGCGGCGATGAAGAGGGGGAATCTCATGGTTTTCCTCAGAAAGAGATGTTCCAGGCGTCGATGTAGCCGCTGTCGTTGACCGAGACGTCCTTCACCCGGAGCTTCCAGGTCCCGTTGGCGACCTCGGAGGAGGCGTTCACCGTGTAGGTGGCGTGAAGGACATCGCTGCTATCGCTGGAATTGGTGTCTTTCAGGCGATAGACGGAGCCGTCTCCAGCGACCAAATCGATCTGCAGGTCACCGATCCAGGTGTGGTGGATGTCGACGAAGATCTGCATCGCGGCCGGCGCGTTGCCGGGCACTCCTGACACGGTGATAGCCGAGTCCACGGTGCCCTGATCGGGAATGTCATAGTTGGTGGCATTCTCAAAGGTGCGCCCGCCGCCGCAGTACTGCGCCTGCTTGCCGATGGCCCGGTAGGGACAGTCGGCGTACTCAAGGAGCCGGAGTACCGCCTCCTTGTTGCGGCTGGTCTCCCGCCCGATGACCTCGTCGGGTGGGTAGAAACCGCCGTTGCCGCTCTTGGGATACATCTCGAAGAGGAAACTGAAGATCTTCTGATTTCCCCAGAGCCAGTCGTTGATCGTGCCGTCCGCGATGTACATGTCGCTCCACTGCTGCGGTGTGTAGCCGTTGGAGCTCGCCATCGAACGACCGATCGCCGTGAATGTGTCGAGCTGGTCGCGGTCGAGCCCCGGAGCCAGATCGTCATAGGTGTAGCTGTAGGGCCAGAGCACGAGTTCGCCGTAGGTGTGGAAATCGATCGCGCTGGTGATCTGCTGCTTGCCGCCGACGACCCGGGAACGGACGAAGTCGGCGACCACCTTGATCTCCGGTGCCGACTCCACCGCGCGACCGCGGTAGCTGTCGCTGCTCCCCGAGCTCGACGAGCCGTTGCAGCAGCCCCACTTGTGACCCCAGTTCCTGTTGAGGTCGGTTCCGACAGCCGTGGAGTTGGACTGCCGGTTCTTCCGCCAGCTCCGGTAGGAGCCGGTCGCGATGTCGTACTCTCCGCCGTCGGGGTTGACGTCGGGGATGATCCAGATCTCCCGGGAGGCGACGAGGTCGTTCACCCGGGCTTCCGTCCCGCTCGTGAACAGGTTGAGCAGGTAGACCGCCATCTCCTTCGTGAGGTGCTCACGGGCGTGCTGATGGGCGGTGAAGAGCACCTCGGGCTCGTTCTCGTCGACCGCGACGTTGTCGCTGATCTTCACTGCGACGATGTCCCGGCCCTCGTGGGACCGGCCGATCACGGTCTTCCTGGCGATCGCGGGGTTCGCCGCGACCACTCGGTCGACCGCCGCGGTGAGTTCGGCGTGGTTGTGGTACCGGGAGTCCGCGGGCGGGAAGTCCAGGGCGGTCATCATCTCGGAGACGGAGAATCCGAGACGGCGGATGGCCGCGGCCTCACTCGGCGTTGCGCTGACGATGATCGAGGAGTGCTCGATCGCGTCGATGGCCGCACCGGTGCGTGCGACCCGTGTCCGCTGCTCTTTGGTGCGTGGCCCGTCGACGCGGTACTGGCGCGGGTTCTCCGCCGTACCCCTGACCGCGGTGTCGGCTACCGCGGTCGCAGGGCCGCCCGTCCTGGCGGCCGGTTCCGCCGCGGCGACGGGCGCCGCGGCGGTGACCAGTACCATGACGAGCACGCTCATCAGGGACTTCTTACCGGCCATCTCTTAGATCGTGATCTTCCACGCGTCGATGTAGCCGCTGTCGTTGACCGAAACGTCCGTGGCCCGAAGCTTCCACGTGCCGTTGGCGGTCTCGTTGGAGACGCTGATGGTGTAGGTCTGGTGGAGGATGTCTCCACTGTCGTTGGCGTCGGAGTTCTTGACCCGGTAGGTCGAGCCGTCCGGGGCGATCAGGTCGAGCTGCACGTCGCCGATCCAGGTGTGGTGGACGTCGGCGTAGACCGTGACGCTGTTCTTGGTTCCCGGGACCCCTGTGACGCTGATCGGGGACTCGACCTGCCCTCGGTCGGGGATGTTGTAGTTGTCGGCGTTCTCGAAGGTGTTGCCGGTCGGCGGCTCGCCGGTGCCGGTGCCGTAGTTCTGGATCTTGCCGCGGACGCCCACGGAGACGCCGTTGCGGCGGGCGCCGCCGCCGTAGGCCTGGGCGCCCTCGTAGTAGTCCCAGCCACCGACGATCTTGCCGGCGAGCGGAACCCAGGAGGTGCCCTGCTTGATGGCGAAGTGGACGTGGTTGCTCCCGGCCGAGCCACCGCAGGGGATGCGGACGCTCGTCATGCCGAGATAGGTGCCCTTGGCGATCTGCTGGCCGGTGGGCCGGATCTCGTTGGCGAGGTGGTAGTACTCGGTGGTCCACCCGTTGTCGTGGATGATCCGGACGTGCCCGCCGTTGTTGCACATGTCGTAGGCACGACCGGACTGTGCGGCCAGAATCTGGTAGGCGCCCGAACCGAAGACCTTGTTCAGGTCGATGGAGCTGAACGGCCGCGACTGGCCGCTCCAGCCGTGCGGGCCACCGATGATGGCCCAGCTGTCGCCCTCGGCGAACGGCAGCATGAGCCCGGTCTGGATCGGGGCCGCGGCGGCGGCGCCGCCGGCGGCGTCCGTCCCGTGCGCGTGCCCGTCACCCTCGCCGTGTGCCTCCGGCGCCCCGACCGCCCCGGCCTGGGCGAGCTTGAGGGCGTTGGCGGTGTGGTTGGCGAAGGTCTTCTTCTCCGCCTTGCCCACCAGGCCGTCGGGCGACTGAGCGATCATGCCGGCGAACTCGGGGGTTCCTTCCAGTGCCACCTTCCATCCGCTCGGGCCGTTCCTGGCGACGAAGATCCAGGCCTCCGGGTAGGTGTCCTGACCGGACGGCGCCAGGATCCCCGACGTACCGAACGCCCAAGCGCCGTTCTCGCGCTGCACGCTGACCTGGGTCTGCTTCTCACCGACCGCGTTAGCCGCGTAAGCCTTGTTCTGGCTCTTCTGCAGCATGGCGGCGTTGAGGGTGTCGTTCAGGCTCGGTGGCGCCGCGCTGGCTGCCGTAGGGATCATTCCTGCGGACAGGACCAGTGCACCGACGGCGGTGGCGGTCCAGAAGCGTCCTCGAAACCTCATCTCGCTCCCTTCACGTTGGGGGGATAAGACGTGAGCGGGGTGTTTCGCCAGCGAGATTCCGGCTCGACGGCGGGGGCGCGCAAGATTGTTCAGGCAGGTTCGTTCAATAGTCTTAACGACTTGACGGCACACCCTTAACTCGGTGATGTGACGGAGCCTCTACGCTGGGCTCACCCCGGCGGGTGTTTCGCCCACCGAGCCGTGGCCTGAATATTCAGTATCCAGAGCACACGGACGAGTGACCGGGCTTAGCGATTACCCGCAGACGACTCGCACCACTCACATACCAGCAGTTCAGAACCGTTCAGCCAATATAAGTGAACATTGCGGTCCATGGGAAAGAACGTTCCACCTCCTTCTCCGACGCCGGTCGCGGGTCCCGCGCCGGCCCCGTCCACCCGGCCGGCGACCGCCGACATATCGGACACCCGAAATGGACTGCGTCCCCCCACCGCGAAACCGAACGCCACACCCGCGCTCCAGTCGCCCGCCCGGGTCCCGTGCTCACACGGAGTGACCGCCGAAGCCTTGCCGCCACGGTCGGCCGTACACACCCACGCCCCCGCTCCGATGGAAAGTCTGGGGGATTCTCCTTCACACCGACAGAGGCTGAGAAATCCCGATCTCTCGGCGTGAATACCGAACAGCCACTTTCTCCACTCAGCGCCTCAAAATTCCAGATATAACCGCGAAAAACGTACATGCTGGACCAATGACCGTAGCCTGGCTCAGAGCCAAGTCAGTGTCGGGTCTTTTTACCGCGAACCGCGCACGAATTGCACCCCCCAATCTCCAAATGAGAGCCAAGGCCCTCGTCGGGGTGTGTGAACCGGGAAGGGTAGAGCGTGCGCCCGCGATTTCGGGCGCTGAATCTCTCACCGGGAGGATATGTGAGCCACATAACTCGAATTCTCACCGCGGGCACGGGAACCTTCGCCGCCCTCGCCGTTTCCGCCGTTCTCGCCTCGGGCGCGTGGGCGCAGGCGGCGCCGGCCGGTCCGGCCGCCGCCGGATGCGCGACGGCGGCGAATCCCGCGGACTGCAAACGGGAGCTCGGTATCGTCCTGACCGTGGGCGACCGGCTGGAGCACACCCTGCAGAGCATCTGCAGGCCCGGGACGAACATCCCGCTGCACCGAGGTGGCGAGTTCATCGGGGAGGTCTTCCGGCTCTGGGAGGCCGGCTCCTATCCGGCTCTCCCCCCGAGTCTGGCCAAGGATCTCCGCATTGTCGTCCACGCCGCCCTGGTCCAGACCGGCCCGACGAAGAACGCCTGCGACAAGACGGTACGCGACGCCTTTCAGGCGAACGCCCTCAGAGTCGCGATACCCGTGGTACTCCCGCACATCTCCGAATACGTGCAGTGGTGGCAGCAGAACTGCGTGGCCACCGCCGACTTCTTCACCAAGAACGAAGCGGCGCTGAAAGCCGCGCTGGAGAGACTGGCCCGGCCCGTCACCCGATAACCGTCGACCGCGCCCCTGGTCTCCGCCGGAGTCCAGGGGCGCTTTACCGTCAATCCCACCAGAACGACCAGGTGTTGCGATTGCGAATCTCCTCGGCGTACCCGGCGAGGGTGCCGGGCCCCTGAACGAGGTTCTCCGGGCAGAAGGCCCAGTGCTCCGCGGCCACGTGGAGGGCGTGACGCGTCGTGACCGGCGGGGCCGCGACGCTCAGTTCCAGGCAGTTGAACCCGACCGCGACCACCCGCGCCCCGAACCGCTCCTCCCAGCTGCGGACGACGGCGGCGAGCGGCGCGGTCCACGCGTTGTGGTTGAGCGCCCCCTGCCACCCCATGGCCGCCAGGGCGTCGGCGCCCCGCTCGACCGCGACCAGGCCCACCGGCATCCCCCGGTCGCCGAGAATGCGCGCGTACCAGTCGGCGACGACGCCGGGATCCTCCATGAGCACCCCGGCCCCGGCCAGCCCGGGGCACTCCCGGCCGAACGGGGCCAAGTCCTCGAACTCGTCGTCGGCGCCCCCCTGGGCGTCCACCACGTCGGTCCACACCTCGGCGAGGAAGGCCCCCGCGTCGTAGTTGTCGATCTCCTTGACCGGCTCCGGGGCGATCTGCCCGGTGGACCACGCCTGCGCGGAGTCGTCGAGGAGGAGCGGCCACAGGCCCGACCGCGGATGCTCCGCGCGGAGCCGGGCCCAGAGCGCGCCGGTGGCCCGGTCCTCGCTCACCCAGTAGGCGGGGCGGTCCGGGATCTGATGCTGGGGATAGTTGACGTCCGGCCAGACCAGGGAGCCCTCGGGGAGCCCCACCCGCAGCACCCGCCCGCCGCCTCCGTCGGGAAACAGCTCGTGCAGGTTCTCGGGGAGCGCGGATCGACGCTCGCCTTCATCCATCTCGGCCGTCCCACCTCACATCACGCCGGCGGGTGTTGTCGGTGCGGCGAGAGGTCGTCATCAGCACACCGCAAGGAACGGAACATATCCGGTGATCTATTCGGGAGCAAGACCCCAGGCGGACCGGCCACCGGAGCGCGGGATGCGCGGCGACCGTGGAGACAGAGATCACCAAGGCCGCGAAGGCCGCAGATCGACCCCCGGCGACGGGTGAGAGGGTCGCCTGCACGGCCATGAAGAATACCAGTTCGAGCCAGGCGCGGCCCGAGGTAACCTCAACCGCCGGACTCCGGGGCCGACGTGTCGCGCCGGGACGCCGGAACCCGCGCGACACGCCGGCCGGAGGACCGGCCCCGAGCCCCTCAGGTCTCCGGGTGGTCCGGCCACAGGCGGGCCGCCGTACGCATCAGCAGCCCGGGGTCGGCGCCCCCGTCGTCCCGGACCACCGCGACGTCGAGCCCCGCCGCGGCGAACCGCGCCAGCGCGTCGCCCGCGTCCCGCGCCGTACCGGACGCGGTGAACAGGTCGAGCAACCCGTCGTCGACGAGGTCGACGCGGGGGGCGCCGGCGAGCCAGCCTTCGCGGAACCGCGCGCACAGCTCGGGGCCGAGCCCCGCGGTCCGGGTGATCTCGTGGTCGCCGTGGACGCCGAGGAAGGTGGCGACCATGGGGCGGATCCGGTCCCGCGCCGCCGCGGCGTCCCCGTCCACCGAGACCCCGATGTAGGCGGCGAGCTCCATCCGGGGCCCCACCCGCTCGCGCACCGAGGCGACGTAGGGAGGCGAGGAGAGAAAGGACAGCAGGAGCCCGTCCGCCCGCTCGGCGGCGAGCCCGAGCGCGCGCGGACCCTTCACCCCGAGCACGATCGGCGGGACGGTCCGCGGGGGTGTGAAGGAGAGCGCCGCGTCCACCCGGAAGTGCGCGCCGTCGACCCGGGTGGGCGACCCGGTCATCATCCCCCGGATGACCTCCATCGACTCGGCGAGCCTGCCGATCGGGTGGTCGAAGGGGATGCCGAGCCGATCGCTCATCCAATGCGCGTTGCTGGCGCCGAGGCCGAGGATCGTCCGGCCGCCGCCGATCTCCTCAAGCGCCGCGAGCTCCATCGCGATGAGCGCCGGATGCCGGGTGTAGGGGTTGACGACGCCGATGCCCACCCGGATCCGCCCGGTCGAGGCGGCGATCGCCCCGGCCACCGCGAACGCGCCGCGCTCGCAGTAGTCCTCGGTGATCCACACGGTGTCGAACCCGGCGCCCTCGGCGAGCCTGGCGACCGCCACCGCGTCCGCGGCGTCCCGATGCCCGGAGATCGAGAAGGCGAGCCTCACGGGGCCTCCCCGGCGAGCGCCGCGTCGAGCGCCCGCAGCGTGGGCTCCACGACCGGCACCGGGGGCAGGGTGCCCGCGGTGGCGCCGACGTCCTTCAGTCCGGTGGAGGTGCCGACGAGGACGACGTGCTCCCCGGCGGCGACCGCGCCGGAGGCGACGAGCTCCTCCAGCGCGAGCAGCGCGACGGCCGACGACGCCTCCGGGTAGAGGCCTTCACGTCCGAGCCGGTGCTGCGCGTCGAGGGTCCGCGCGTCCCCGGGGACCGGGACCGCGTGCCCGCCGGAGGCCCGCAGCGCGTCCAGACCCTGATAGGTGCCGTACGGCGAGGCGATGGAGAACGCGACCGAGCCGGTGACGGGCACGGGTCCCGCGGTGTCGGTGCCCTCCGCCAGGGCGCGGGCGAGCGGGCCGAACGGCTCCGCGGCCACCATCCGCGGGGTCCGCCGGGCGACGCCGAGGGCGGCCAGGTCGGCGAAACCGCGCCAGACCCCGGCCAGGCCGTCGGAGTAGGCCGCGGGCACGATCACCACGTCGGGGACGTCGCCGAGCTGCTCGAAGATCTCGTAGGCGATCGTCTTGTAGCCGTCCACGCCGTAGGGGATCGAGCCGACGGGCGGGTTGGCGTGGCCCGACATGGGGAGCCAGCCGCGCTCGGCGACCAGCTCGCGCATGAGGCTCCACCGGTCCGGCGGGCGTTCCAGCGCCACGACCCGCGCGCCGTACACCTGCATGAGGGTCTTCATCGCCGGAGGCACCGACGCCAGGGTGAGGACGACGCAGGGCAGCCCGGCGCGGGCCGCGTAGGCCGCGACCGCCGCGCCGTGGTTGCCGGTGCTCGCGACGACCACCGCCTCCACCCCCAGCTCGACGGCCTTGGCCGTGGCGACCGCGGCGAGCCGGTCCTTGTACGACCAGGTCGGGTTGCGGGTCTCGTCCTTGACGTGGACGGCGCCGAGTCCGAGCCGCTCCGCCGTGCGCTCCAGCGGGACCAAGGGGGTGGTGCCCTCATTGAGGCTCACCGCCGGCGTCTCCGGACGGAGGGGAAGCAACGCCCGGTAGCGGAACAGACCGGGCTGGGAACGGTCGACGGGCAGCACTGCCGCGGCGGACACCTCGTACACCGGCAGGACGTTCGACGGCACACCGTCCCGCTCGCAGGCGGGGCAGCCCCGTCCGATGAGCTCAAGGGCCGGATCGTCGTACGGCGCCGCGCAGCGCAGGCAGGCGAGCCGGTTCAGGTAGCGGGTCACGCGGGCACCACCGGGAGCGTGCGCGGGGCATGGGTGAAGAGGTCCACGCCGGACCCGGTCACCACGAGCGTGTCCTCCACCATCATGCCGCCCCAGCCGAGCTTGTAGTACGGGGTCTCGAAGCAGAAGGTCATACCCTCGGCGAGCTCGGATCCCACCCCCGGCGCGATGATCGGCGGTTCGTAGACCGAGAGGCCGATCCCGTGCCCGCAGTGCTGGCGCCGGTACGGCGTGACGCCGCCGCGCCGTACCCCCTCCATGGCGACGTCGAAGACCTCCACGGCGGGAACCCCCGGTTTCGCGAGCCGGACCTGTTCGTCCAGGCCGTCCAGGATCGCCGCGTAGTTCGCGGTCTGCAGGGCGTCGGGTTCGCCGAGTACGGCGGTCCGCCCGATGTCGGACCAGTAGCCGTGGTACACGCAGCCCACGTCGAACCGGGCGAGCTCCCCCGGAGCCCAGGAGCGGTCGGTCGGATGCGCGTCCGCGAGCGCCGAGCGCGGGCCGGTCACCGCGACGACGAACCGCGGTTCACCACCCCCGGCGACCATGGTCGCGGCGACGATCCCGGCGAGTTCCCGCTCGGTGATCCCGGGACGGGCCGCGTCGATCGCCGCCTGGATGCCGGCCTCCGCCAGCAGCGCGGAATGCCGCAGCAGCTCCAGCTCCCCGGGGAGTTTGGCGCCGCGTACGGCCGACGCCCAGCCCTCCGCCTCGACGGAGGCCTCCCCGGCGACGGCGGCCAGGCCCGGGTCGGCGACAAGCCCCTCCACGCCGTAGCGCAGGCCGGGGCCGGCCTCCCGCAGGGCGACCGCGAGCGCGGCGTACAGGTCGGTGTTGCGGTCGGCCATCTCGCTGAGCGGGGACGGCCCCTCGGACTCGAAGTAGAACCGGCCGAACGGGACCAGCCGGTCCTCCGGCACCCCGGAGTCGGCGGCCGGGGCGGTGTCGGCGGCCGGGCAGACCAGCCAGAGGTCGTCCCCGGTGACCACGGCCGCCATCCGGTGCGCCCGGAACATCGGCCCGGCCACGCTCCGGTACCCGGTGGCGTAGAGCACGCTCTCGGGGCTCGTGAGGACGACCGCGTCGAAGGGCGCCTCGGCGAGCGCGCCGCGCAGCCGTACCAGGCGACGATCGTTCAGCGTGCGGAGATCCGTCATCGGTTGATCACCGTCTCGCCGAACTCCGCCATCATGTCCAGGGTCTCCGGCACCGTGTTGGCGGCGAACAGCAGGCCGGCCAGGGTGTCGACCCCGGCCTGGCGGTAGGCCTCCACCTGCTCGGCGACGCTTTCCGGAGTGCCGATGAGGTTGCGCGCGGCCAGGTTCTCCACGCCCTGGTCCTTCAGCGTGGTCTTGGAGAGGGAGACGAGGTGGTTGTGGAGCTGGGAGGCGCGGAACCTGGCCCACGCCTCCTCGTGGGTCGGGGCGATGCTCACCGCGACCTGGAGGGCGACCTCGAACCCGGCGGGCAGCACCCGCCCGGCGGCCTCGGCCTGCGCGGCGATGTCGGCGCGGCCCGCCGCCACCTCGGCGGGGGTGAGGCAGGCGGGCAGCCAGCCCTCGGCGTACAGGGCGGCGCGGGTGCGGCAGGCCGGGGCGTTCCCGCCCGACAGGATGGGCAGCGTCTCCTGGACCGGCTTGGGGAAGGACTGGACGTCGGCGAAGTTCACCCAGCGTCCGCGGAAGGTCGCCTCCCGCTCGGTGAACAGCGCCCGCAGACCCTGGATCGCCTCGGCGGCGTGCTCACCCCGGTGCAGCTTCACCTCGGGGTTCATCGCCTCGTACTCCTCGCGGTAGGCCCCGATGCCGACCCCGAGCACCGCCCGGCCCCCGGAGAGGCGGTCGAGCGTGGCGGCCTGCTTGGCGGCGACCACCGGGTTCCGGAACGGAAGCACCATGATCGCCGTGGCGAGGCGGATACGCGTGGTCAGCGCGGCGACGAAGCTGAGGTAGGAGAACGGGTCGTAGTACCTGGGCGGCTCGTCGAACTCGGCGCGGACGTACCGCTGGGTGGTCACGTGGTCGTTGCCCCAGACCGAGTCGAAGCCCAGCCGCTCGGCCGCGAGCGCCAGTTCCACCGCCTCGTGGACGTCGGCGTACGGGACGGGGTACATCAACCCCTCGGTTCCCGTCGGCACTCCGAGGCCGAACTTCATGAGGCGTTTCCTTCCTGTACGGCCTGCGCGCGCCGATCCCGGGCCGAGCCGCCGCGCCCCAGGGAGGCGACCGCGAGACCCAGGACGGCGTACGAGGCGAATCCGTAGACCAGTCCTTCGATGGCGTCCACGACGAGCAGGCCCGTGTACTTCGAGAGCAGTGCGGCGATCACCCAGGCGGCCAGCGCCTCGATCCGGATCTTCGGTGCGGCGGCGAGGAGCTCGGCGCCGGTGCCCCGGCGGGCCAGAATCCAGAAGTGCGCGATCAGCACTCCGGCGAACGGCGGGGCGATGAGGCCGATGATCTGGAGGAAGACCAGGAACTGACCGGCGAACCCGGCGAAGGCCACCCCGACCGCGATGATGATCGACACGATGGTCCAGACGGGCTTGCCGATCCGGATCCCCATGGTGTTGGAGGCGTTGGTGAAGGCGAGCGAGGCGGAGTAGAGGTTGTTGTCCGCGGTGTTCCAGAGGGCGAGCACGAGCATCACCGCCGCCGGGGCGAGCAGCCCGAGGCCCTGCATGACGATGACGAAGTTGCTGTTGCCGACGGACATGGCCGACACCGTGGCGATGGTCTCGAAGACGCCCGCGCCGATGACGAAGCCGAAGAAGCAGGAGATGATCACGTCCCGGGGACGGATGGCGAACCTGGCCACGTCGCTGACGAGCGCGGCGCCGGTGATCCAGGTGGAGATGACCGCGCCGACGGCCACCGCGAACCCGATGGGCACCGCGGGGGTCTGCGCGACGACCTCGGCGAAGCCGCCCTCACCACCACCGATCTTGTAGAGGGCCAGCAGCGCGATGGCGACCTCGATGGGGACCGCGATGGCGGAGAACTTGGCCAGACCCTTGAAGCCGAGGATCGCCGTCGTGGTGATGGCGATGCCGAAGGTCAGGGTGAAGCCCCAGGTGGGGATGGCCGGGATGAGCTTGTTCACCGCCCCGCTCCAGGTGTCCATCAGCACGCCGATGAACCCCATGGCGAGCACGCCGAGCAGCAGCGAGACCACCACGGCGCCGTACCGCCCGAACACCACCCGGGCGGCGAGGTAGCTGGACAGGCCGGTCCGGTAGCCGACCAGGCCGATCAGGGAGGACACCGCCACCAGGATCAGGTTTCCGACCAGGATGGCGGTCATGCCCTCGGCGAAGGTGGTGCCGCCGCCGACCACTCCCCCGACCAGGAAGCTGCTGACGCTGATGTTCCAGCCGATCTGGACAATGATCATCTTCAGCAGGCTCTGCCGCCGGTGCGCGGGCACCGGCTCCAACGCGTGATCGTCGAGATCGGTGGCGACCGACTCCTTGCTGGCGACCCGGGTACTCACGAAGGTCCTCCTCACCTAGGCCCGCTGGGGGATCTGGCCTGTGATATCCCATAGTCCATGGCCACATGTCGGTCCTACTACGTGGCCGAACCGGAAGATGGGAGGGCCTGATTTGTGGATCTGACACAACGCGCGCGGATTCTGCTGGACGAGGTGGACGAGCTGGCCGCGGCCCTGCTCGCCGCCGTCTGGGAGCGGCTCCCCGGCTACGACCAGGCCCGGATGGATGTCGAGGACCTCGCCGACGTGGTCGCCCCCAACATCCGGGCGATGCTCACCGCCCTCTCGGAGCGGCGCGGCCCCACCCCGGCCGAACTCGGGCCGGCGGCCGGGCTCGGCGAGCGGCGGGCGGTCCAGGGGGTCCCCGTCGAAGCCGTGGTGGCCTCCTGGCACGCGGCCGAACGACTGCTGCTCCGCCGGCTCACCGCGACCGGGCCGCCGCTCGGCCCCGTCCCGTTCACCGAGCTCAGCCAGAACCTCGCCGCCGTCACCGACATCATGATCGAGGCGTCCACCGACGCCTACCGGCGGACCCGGAGCACCGCCGCCGCCCACCTCGATCAGATCGCCACCGACCTGGTCTCCCGGCTCGCCGGCGGGGAGCCGCTGGACCCGGCCGAGGTGGAGGAACGGGCCCGGCTCGTCGGGGTACGGGCCCAGGTGCCGCACCGCGCCGCCGCCATCGGCATGTCCGAGGAGTCGCCGCTGCTCGCCCTCACCCGGGCCCAGTCCACCGTCCTGGACGCGCTCCGCCCGCGCCTGCGCAGCCGGGTCCTCGCCGGAGGCAAGGGCTCCACCATGGTCCTGGTCTTCGCCGACGCGCCCGGGGTCGCGCAGGCGCTGGCCCGGGCCGCGACCAGGCCGGGAATCCCGGCCGGGCTGGTGGTCGGGCTGGGCGAACCCCGTCCCCGGCTCGGCGAGGCCGGGGCCTCCTGCCGGGAGGCGCTCACCGCCCTCGAAGCCGGGCTGCGGATGGGCGCCGACCGGACCGTCGTCCCCTTCGAACGGGTCATCCCCGAGGTCTTCCTCATCGAGAACCCGCTCGACGCCCGTCGGCTCACCGAGGCCGTCCTGACCCCGCTGCGGCAGAGTCCCGTGCTGATCGAGACGCTCCGGGTGTTCCTCGCCGCCGGGCTGTCCACCAGGATCACCGCCCAGCGCCTCGCGGTGCACGACAACACGGTCAGCTACCGGCTGCGGCGGATCCTTCAGCTCCTCGGGGCGGCGAGCCCGGCCGAGCTGGTCCGGGCCGACGTGCTCCTCGCGCTCCGGGCGGACGAGCTCGGCCCCGGACGGCCGTGATCCGCCCGGCGCAGCCGTACCAGCACGAGAAGTGGACATTTCATGCCACTATAGGAAATTTCGCGCTTTGGGGTGGGGTGCGTGGGACGGGCGTCGGCCCCGGTCACGCCGGCCGGGGAGCGGCCGGATCCTTGGGCAGTCGCCGCGCCGATCGGACGCCCGAGATCAGCAAGGCCCCCGCGACCAGGAGCAAGGCGGCGGTGAGCGCGACGACCAGGGGGGCCTGACCGCGCAGCTCCGGAACGGACAGGTAGTCGATCGACGCCTGGACCCGGAGGGGCAGGAGCAAGAGCGCCAGGACCGCCAGCGCCAGGGGCCAGGCCGGGGTCCGGCGCCCCGGGCTGAAACGGTGGACGGCCAGGCAGACCACACCCGCGACGACCACGATCAAACCGGCGATCCCCCACGTGTCCGCCCAGATCCAGGCAAGGGGGGCCGGCTTCCAGCCCAGCAGCGAAGCGCCCAGCAGCCAGAGCGGGACACCCGTCGCGACGGGTACCGCGATCATCCACCTCGCGCGGTGGACCGGCGGGGCGTCCCGATGGAAACCGGCGAGCAACGCCAGGGCCGGAATCACGCCGAACAGCAGGTAAAGCACGCTGATCCGGTCGGGATTCGCACTGCTCACCGCGGCCACCACGTCGACGGCCAGATCCCAGCCGGCGGGAAGGAGTGCCAGGAGCGCCGCCGCCCTCGCCACGCCGGGCCTGCCACCGATCAACGCCGCGTAGGCCGTGATCCACGCGACGCTCGCCAGTCCCTCGACGATCGGGACGGACCCGGGTGACGACCAGCCGAGACCGAATCCGGGGCCGAAGTCCGGGATGGGGCCGAACACCCCGGCCACCCGGAGCAGCCACCCCAGATGCATGGCGCTCAGCACCGCGTTCAACAGCAGCCCGAGGAGCGCGACGAGCCGGACCGTCTCGCCCGCGGCGAAGGCGCGCGGGGCGGCGCCGATCCCGCCGAGGCGGACCCGGACGGAGAGCGCCACGACACTGGCGACCTCCGACCAGCGGGGCTTGCGCTCGTCGGCGTCGGCGATCTCCCCGACGCTCTCCAGGAAGGCGTCGACCATCTCCTCCTCGCGCTCGGCGCGATAGGAGGCGGGGAGCACGCGCAGCACCCGGCGGTACCGCTCCTCCAGCAGGCTCATGCCAGGCCTCCCGCGATCCGGACCGCACCGTGGCGGCCCTGCAACCGGTCCAGTGCGCTTCTGGCGTTCTCCGCCAGCCGTACGGCCTCGGCGTCGAGGGCGTGCGCGCCGGGCTCGGTGATCCGGTAGTAGCGGCGCAACCGGCCCTGCCAGACCTCCTCCCGGTCCAGCTCCACCAGTCCCTCCGCGGTGAGCCGGTCGAGCACGCCGTAGAGAGTGCCGATCTTGAGCTGCACCCGCCCGCCGGAGAGCTCGGCCACCTCCTGAACGATCCCGTAGCCGTGCCGGGGCTCGTCGACCAGCGCGGTGAGGATGAAGAACGCCGGTTCCGTCATCGTCTTTGAACCCATGGTCGACACCATACATCGGGAGACAAGATATAGCGAGCCTCAGGCGCTCTCGTCGATCCGGCGCTCGGCGTGCGGGATCCGGCGCAGGAAGAGCAGGCCGAGCACGCCCGCGAGCAGGCAGGCCACCCCGCCCAGGCCCAGCGCGTACCGGGGGCCGAAGTACTCGGCGACGAAACCCACGATCGGACCGCCGATCGGGGTGCTGCCGAGGAACGTCACCGACCACAGGGCCATCACCCGCCCGCGAAACCTCGGCTCGCTGGTGAGCTGCAAGGTCGCGTTGCCGGTGGCGAGAAAGCCGGTGCTCGCCGCCCCGACCAGGGCGAGCACCGCCAGCTCCGTGGAAAGGGTCGGCATCGCCGCCGCGGCGAGGATGGCCACGCCGAACGCGAACGCCGCCACCGTGAGCGGACCCAGCCCCGTCCGCGCCCACGTCGCGATGGCCAGCCCGCCCACCACCGCGCCCGCGCCCATGGCCGAGGTCATGAAACCGTAGGCCTCGGCCCCACCCCCCAGCGTGACCTGCGCCATCAGCGGCAAGACCACCTGGAACTCGTAGGCGAGCGTGCCCACCAAGGCCATCATCAGCAGCGGCACCAGCAGGCCCGGCGTCCGCCGTACATACCTCAGGCCCTGTCGGAGCTGCCCGCGCTCCCGCGCCACCGGCTCACCGGCGAAGAGCTCCGATTCCCGCATCAGCGCCAGCGCGACGAGGACCGCCGCGAAGCTCGCGGCGTTGATCAGGAAGCAGACGCCGACACCCACCGTCGCGACCAGCACCCCCGCCACGGCGGGGCCGAGCGCCCGGCTGGAGTTGACCATGACGCTGTTGAGGGTCACCGCGTTGCGTACCAGGGGCCGGTCCACCATCTCCGGCACAAAGCTCTGCCTGCCCGGATTGTCCACGGTGTTCACCAGGCCGAAGGCCAGGGCGAACCCGAAGACCATCCAGATCCGGACCGCACCGGTGATCGTCAGCAGGCCCAGGCCGAGGGCGAGCACCGCCAGCGCGCTCTGCGTCACCATGAGCAGACGCCGCTTGGGCACCCGGTCGGCGATCAGGCCTCCGTACGGCCCCAGCAGCAGAACCGGGAGAAACTGCGCGGCGACCACCAGCCCGAGCACCACCCCCGACCCGGACAACTCCAGGATGAGCCAGCCCTGGGCGATCGCCTGCATCCAGGTCCCGATCAGGCTGAGCAGCTGGCCGCCCGCCCACAGCCGGAAGTTCCGCACGCGCAACGCGGCGAAGGTCCGGCTCACACCGCGATCCACACCGCTGACCGGATCGGCGGGGGATGTCCGATCGATACGGCGCAACGCGCGTGCCCAGCGCCACATCCGCGACGTTCCCCTCTCCGGCTCACTTCCGCGCAGAGGACCAACGACTCTGGCTCTTCAAGACGCAATCATCCTAAGACCGCCGATCCGGCCACTATCCCCCGGTACTCGGCTACCCGCTTTTGGGCTGCGCCGCACCACGACGAGACCGGGATCACCCCGGCGCAGCCCGTACCGCCGACCGTCAGAGCAGGCGCTTGATTTCGCCGTAGGACCGGTAGAAACCCCCGCGTCCCGACGAACGCACTCCGTCCACCAGGTAGCGGGCGCCCGCCTCCCGGACGTTCTTGGGGAACTGGACGTACCACCCGGACTCGTAACCCGGGCTCACCACGCGGACCCGGAGCTTGTCCCCCTCGCGGACGCACTCCACGACCACCCCCTCGTCGGACTGCGCCGCGACCTCCAGCGTCACCGTGGGCTCCACCGCGGCCAGCCCCGCCGCCGCCTTCACGTCCAACGGCACCGGAACCGTGCCCGCCTGCGCGGCGTGGATCGCCTGCTCGCTCGCGTCGATGCAGGCGAGCGTGCCGTCGGTGGTGACGATGTAGAGGCGGTCGTCCAGGAACTGCATGGAGAAGGCGGAGCCGCACCCGGTGGCGAGCTTCCAGAGGAGCTCGCCGCCCTGATCGAAACAGTAGACCGAGGAGCTGCTGTCCCCGGCGAAGACATAGCGGCCGTCCGGAGCGGTGGCGCAGGAGAACACCGCGGCGTCACACGTGTAGACGGCCTCGACGGCACCGTCGGCCTTGCCCAGCCGGTACACCTTGCCCCGCGAGGTGCCCGCGTAGACCGAACTCCGCTCCTGCCAGCCGAACAGCACGTCGCCGTTGGTGGGGGTGTGCCAGACCGGGCTCCCGTCGGCCGCCGCGTAGCGCGCGACCCCCTTGGAGTGCCCGTGGTAGACCGCGTCCCGGTCGCAGCGGACCATCCAGGCGTAGTCGCCGGCTCCGCTGCGTGCCCACTGGAACTCGTCCTCATGGTTGATCGTGGTGATCCGGCCGCCCCGGTCGGACACGCCGAGCACCCCGTCGTCGATGTCCAGCCAGTAGATGTCGACGTCCTCGGCGATCTCGTAGGCGACCCGCGGCACCTTGCCGCTCAGGTCGTAGACCTTGCCGTCGTCGGCACCCGCGTAGATCCAGAAGTCGTCGGCGACGATGCACTTCACACCGTCGGGCAACCGGAAGCGGCCGGTGACCTCTCCCCCGTGGGTGACCGTGTAGACGTCCCCGTTCTGGTTCCCCACCCAGCAGCGGTTCTCGTCGATGAAGATGCCGAAGGCCGCGGCCCCGCTGGCGAAACGCCAGAGCACCGGCGCCTGCCGCGCCGTCGACCGGGTGCTCTGGATGACCCGCCTGCTGACGGCGCGTCGCTGCCGGACCCCGCGGACCGCGGGCGCGTAACCCTTGCGGGTCTTCTCACCGATCTTCTTCGTCGCCGCGGCCAGCGCCTTCTCCGCCGTGGCGAAGGTCGACGTCTTGGTCTGCCCGGTCTCGCCGATCCGTCCGTACGTGATCGTCACGTCCAGCCCGGAGACGATCACCTCGTAGTACTTGTGCGCCCCTCCGCCGTCCTCGGAGAGCTCCAGATACGTGTTCTGTGCCACCACACGCCCCACCAATCACTCAAGTCCCAACGACCGATGACCGGGAGGCTATGTGATATGCCCGACAAATCACGCCAGTCTTGGTACCGCTGCCCGGGATCAGTCTCCGTCGGGAGCGGTTTTCGCGCGTTCGGCGGCGGGGAGGGAGCAGGCCGGGGTGCCGCCGGGGAGGCGGTGGCGGTTGCCGGCGACGAGCCGGTACGCCCAGTGGGCCGGCCAGCGCAGCGGTGGGAGGCGCAGCAGCAGCCCGGCCGGCGACCACGGCAGGCCCGCGGCGAGCAGCACCTTGGCGACGGCCTGCGCTCCGCCGTACACCCGGCCGGCCCGCTCGACCCACAGGAGCTCGTACTCGGCCCGCTCCCGGGTGACCCCGAGCGCGGCGAGGTCGGCGAACTGCCAGGGGACGATCCGGGCGTCGAGCCGCATACGGCGCTCGATGAACTTCACAGAAGTGGTGCAGAACGCGCAGTCTCCGTCGTAGACGAGCACCGGCCGGTCCATGGGCAACCTCCTCCCCCCCATCATGACCCACCGCGCCCCGTACCGTCCGTCAGTGTCCGGCCGCGGCCCACGTACGGCGGTACGCGTCGACCAGCCAGGCGTCGGCGCGGTCCCGGTCCGGGAACTCGGGGAGCTTCGACGAGCCGATGAGGCGGCCGATCCGCGACTCCAGTTCGGCGGCCATGTCCAGCGCCTCGTCCCTGGAGTGCTCGCCCTTGCGCACTGAGACGATCGTGGACCGCCAGGGCTCCGGCATCGGCAGGGTGATCCGCCCCTCCTCCAGGAGCTCCACCCCCTGCACGCCCAGCCGGATCATGTGGCCCGCGAACTTGGTGTCGTATCCGTACCGCTCGATGAGCTCGGGCCGGTTGGTGCGCTTCCCGTTCGGATGGTCCACCATGCGCTCCCGCTGGCTGTGCAGATATCCGAGGAAGCGGTGGCCGGCCTGCCGGGACAAAATAAAGCCCGGGCCCTCGTCGAGCAGCTCACGGCCCAGCTCATTGATCGAGACGATCTCCGATTCCGGGACGAACAACGTGAGCAGGACGGTCGGATTGCCGTCCAGCGCCAGTCTGAGCCACTTGCGGAGACCGTAGACGGTCAAGTCGAGGTCCCCGTGCCCGGACCTGACCCCCTCGGGCTGACTGCGGAAGATGTACTGCTCGAACCTGCGCAGACCGATCACATAGGCCGGCGGCTCGGCGCAGATCCCCATCTCGTCGCGGTCGTCGGTCCCGGCGATCGCCGTACCGTGCAGGCCGGAACCGACCTGGCAGCGCAGGATCGTGTACCGCTCCGCGATCTCGGCGAACTCCGGGCCGCCGTGCTTCGCCCACCCGTGCGCGCTCATCAGAACCGGCCCTCCGCGCACTGGAGCACGGTGAGCCCCAGTTCGTCCCGCCACATGCGGACGACGCTCTCCCGGTCGTCGATCACTCCCATGACCTCGCGGTTCCCGAAGTGCTGCGTGAAGATCTCCCGCTTGACCACGGTGTCCTTCCTCCGGTCTCCGTTCCGGCGCATCCACAGTCCCTCGACCGCGTCCGGCCGTCCCACATTGGCCCTCAGCCACATCTCGGTCTGCCGGCGGCACCGCTCCGGGCGGCCCGACACGTAGGCGATCGGATAGCCGGCCGCGATCAGTGATCGGACGACCGCGACCACCGGACGGTTCGGCACGTCCTCCCCGACGCGATCCCAGTCGTACGGGCCACGCCCGTCGCGCAGGGCGACGGTGCCGTCGATGTCGATCAGCCAGAGGGGACGTTCAGCCATAACTGCGGATCGTATCGGGCAGATCCCTCTACCCCGCCGAATTTTCCCGGGGGCTGCCTTACAGTGCGGTCAGCGGGACGGAGGAGAGCCATGTTGTTCAAGCAGCGCACCCTGGAAGGCATCGCGGACGGGACCGTCACGCTGGCCTTCCGCCGCTGGAAGCGGAGCACCGTGCGCCCGGGCAGCCGGGTGCGCACCTCCGTCGGCGTCGTCGAGATCGACACGGTCGAGCGGATCGGCGAGGACTCGGTGACCGCCGGGGAAGCCCGGCGCGCGGGATACCCCTCCCTCGACGAACTCCGGCGGGAGCTGGCCGGGTTCCCCGACGGGGACCTCTACCGGATAGGACTGCACCTGGCCGGGCCGGACCCCCGGATCGCCCTGCGCGAGCAGGCCGACGTCGAAGCCGACGACCTGGCCGAGATCCGCCGGAGGCTGACCCGGCTCGACACGGCTTCCCGGAGCGGGCCCTGGACCGCGGACCTGCTCCGCCTCGTCGGGGAGCTGCCCGCCACCCCGGCCGCGGTGCTCGCCGAGCGGCTGGGCCGCGACAAGCTCGCGCTCAAACGCGACGTCCGCAAACTCAAGGAGCTGGGCCTCACCGAAAGCCTCGGAACCGGTTACCGGCTCTCCCCACGCGGCCACTCGGTCGTGGCCCACCTGGCCGACGGAACAGGTACGGCCTGAAGCCTGCCGAAAGCCCGCATAGGCGACCGCCCCGGTTGATCACCTATGCGGGCTCGGCGGCGCGCACCGGCTCGACGCCGGCTTCCAGCCCGTACCGCGATTTCCTCGACGGCCACCAGAAACGCTCGCCGACGTCCAGCATGAGCGCGGGCAGCAGCACGGAGCGGACGAGAAAGGTGTCGAGGATCACCCCGAAGGCCACCAGGACGCCGAACTCCACCGCCCACACCAGCGGGAGGACGGTGAGCGCCGAGAAGGTCGCGGCCAGCACCAGACCGGCACCGGTGATGACCGAACCGGTCAACGCCAGGCCCCGGAGCACTCCCGTACGGGGATCCCCCAGCCGCCGGGTCTCCTCGCGGATCCGCCCGACCATGAAAATGTTGTAGTCGACGCCGAGTGCGACCAGGAAGACGAAACCGAGCAGGATCGCGTCGTAGCCAAGGGCGGGGAAACCCAGGACCCGGTCGAAGAGGAGCCATCCGGCGCCGAGGACCGCGCCGAAGGTGAGCACCACCGTGACGATCAGCAGGAGCGGGGCGACCAGGGAGCGCAGCAGAACCACGAGCACGAGGAAGATCACCAGCAAGGCGAGCGGAATCACCAGCGTGAGATCGCGGCGATGGGCCGCCGCGGTGTCGACCTGGGTCGCCGTGATCCCGCCCACCCGCGTACCGGGGATCCCCTCGAAGGCGGTGCGGAGTCGCGAGATCGTCTCCCCGGCGCGGTCGCTCTCCGGCGCGTCGTTCAAGATCACCCGAAGATGGGCCACACCGCCGTCGAGGGTCTCGGCGGGGAGCAACCGGGCCACTCCCGGGGTGGCTGCGGCGATCTTGGACACCCGGTCGGCGTTCGCCGCGTCGGTGACGACGTCCGCCGGAGCCGTCGAGCCCCCGGGGAAGTGCGCGGAGATCAAATGCTGTCCCCTGATCGACTCCGGCGGCTGATGGTAGGCCTCCGAGCCCGGAATCCCGATCTTCGCGGTGGTGAGACCAAGGGTGAGAACGACGAGCCCGAGCACGGTGCCCACCCAGACCGCCCGGGGCTTTCTCCCGACCAGCGTGCCGACCCGGCCCCACACGCCGGTCCGCTCCCGCTGTCCCGGCCGGGGAACGAGCGGCCAGAAGACCCACCGGCCGAAGACGAGCAGCAGCGCCGGGAGGAACGTCGTCATCGCCAGGAACGCGCAGAGCACACCCACCGCGGCGACCGGCCCGAGGCTCGCGCTGGAGCGCACGTCCGCCACGAGCAGGCAGAGCACGCCGAGCGCGACCGTCGCCGCCGACGCGGCCAGCGCCGGAAACGCGGCGCGGAGGGCGGTGGCCATCGCCGCATGCCGGTCGGCCTGTCCCCGCAGCTCCTCGCGGTACCGGGAGATCAGCAGCAGGGCGTAGTCGGTGCCGGCGCCGAAGACGAGCGCGGTCAGAATGCCGGAGCTCATCCCCGTGACCACGATCCCGGCGTGCTTGGCCAGCAGGTAGACCAACCCCTGGGAGAGCACACTGGAGAGGCCGACCACCAGCAACGGGAGCAGCCACAGTATCGGGCTGCGGTAGATGACCAGCAGGAAGAACGCCACCGCGCCCAAGGTCACCAGGAGCAGGGTGAGGTCCGCGTCGAGGAAGGCGTCGGCGCTGTCGACGAAGAAGCCGGCCGGGCCGGTCACCTCCACCCGCAACCCGTCCGGAACGTCCCGATGGACCTGCTCCCGGAGGGAGTGGAGTCTGTCGTAGGCCTGGCTCTCGTCGGTGCCGTCGATGGGGACCACCGCCACCACGGCCTTACCGTCGTCCGAGGGATAGGTCTCCACCCCGGGGTGGTCACGTTTGACGACCGCCCGGTCCCCGTCGGTCAGCCCGGACTCCCTGGCGTACACGACGATGCCCGCCATCTCCTGACTTCCCGACCGGGCGGCCAGGATCTCCCGGACCTGGGTGGAGTCCACGCTCGACGGGGTGAACTGCGCGAAGTTGTTCTGCTGAATGTCGCGGATATCGGCTCCCAATCTGGCGATGGGGAGCGCCAGGAGCAGCCAGACCACGATCACAAGCCACTTGGAACGGCGGCCGGTTATCCATTTCATGCCGCAGAGCATGATGGGGTACGGCGCACGCGTCGTCAGCGCTGCAGCGGCTTTCGCCGTACCTTGTTCAACGTACGAGGCCGGACTGGAAGGCGATCACCACCAGGCGTGCCCGGTCCCGGGCTTCGAGCTTCACCATGGCGCGTCCCACATGGGTGCGGACCGTCGCCGGACTCACCACCAGGCGGGCGGCGATCTCGTCGTTGGTCAGCCCCTCCCCCACCAGCCCGACGATCTCCCTCTCCCTGGCCGTCAGGGCGTGCAACCTGCGATGCGGTACAGGCGGTGCCGGACGGGCCGCCAGCTCGTCGATCACCCGCCGGGTCACCGAGGGAGAGAGGAGGGAGCCGCCGCCACCCACCACCCTGATCGCCCGGAGCACCTCCTGCGGCTCGGCGTCCTTGACCAGGAAGCCGCTCGCCCCGCTCCGCAGCGCCTCGAAGACGTACTCGTCGACCTCGAGCATCGTCAGCATCACCACATGGACGTCCGAGAGCGCCGGATCGGACTTGATCTCCCGAAGGGCGGCCAGCCCGTCCCAGCCCGGCATCCGAATGTCCATGAGCACCACATCGGGCCGCAGGCGGCGGGCGAGCTCGACGGCCCGCCGGCCGTCCTCGGCCTCCCCGGCGACACACAGGTCGTCCTCCCCGTCGATGAGAACACGCAGACCGATACGGATGAGGGACTGGTCGTCGACGATCAGCACTCCGATCACCCGTCCCCCTCCCCTCCCCTGGTCCGGCGGCTCACCGGCAGCCGCGCGCGCACCTCGAATCCGCCCTCCCGCCCCGGACCGCAGACCAGTGTGCCGTCGAGGGCCGCCGCCCGCTCCCGCATCCCGGTGATCCCGTTGCCCGCCCCGATGGCTCCGCATCCCTTCCCGTCGTCGACGACCGAGACGTGAACCTCTTCGGAGCCGTAGTCGATTTCCACGGTCGCCCGTGCCGGACCCGCGTGCCTGGTCACATTGGTGAGCGACTCCTGAACGATCCGGTACACCGCGTGCCCGGCGACCAGCGGCAGCCCTCCCGGATCCCCCCGCAGGCGCAGGTCGACCCGCTGTCCGGCCGCCCGCACCGACTCCACCAGCCCACCCACCTCGGCCGGCCCGGGCGGCGGCCGCAGCTCCCTGACGACGTCGAGGGTGGAGCGCAACTCGCCGAGCGCCTCTCCGCTGGCCGTCCGGATCGCCCGCAACGCCTCCAGCGCCTCGCCCGGGGACCGCTCGGCGACATGCAGCGCCACTCCCGCCCGCATGCTGATCACGCCGAGGCTGTGCCCGACCACATCGTGGATCTCCCGGACGATCGCCAGCCTCTCCTCCTGCGCCCGGAGCACACGCAGTTCCTCCGCGATCTTCGCCTGGTCCGCCCACCGCTCCCGGACCGTCCGGACCGCCACCCCGGCGGCGAAGGGAACGAGCATCACCGTGCTCCACGGGATGCCCTCCGTCCAGGACCGACCCGGGCCGGATCCGATCGCGTCGCCGATCGGCAGCGTCAGGGCGGTCACCGCGTACGCCGCCAGCCCCACCGGCACCCCGTGCCGGATCACGACCGCGGCGAGGGCGAGGCAGAGCGGCAGGAACACCGGTCCGTACGGATAGTGCTCGATCAGCATCCCCGCACTGCAGGCCAGCGTCACGGCGAGCACCGGAATCGGGTGTCGCGACAGGAAGAGCAACGCCGACGCGGCGAGGACCAGGAGAATGTACGCCAGGGGATCCAGCGCCTGAAACGGTGGAACACGCGTCCGCGCGGACACCATGGTCCCGGCCAGCAGGACGGGAATCCCGGCCAGCGCCAACGCCGTATCCGTGAGACGAGCCCGGGTGACCCTCATCCGGCCCACCCTAGGAGAGGCTTCGGCCATCGTCGTCAGCTTTTGAACGTAGTTTTCGGCTCCATCGGCTGTCGACCCATATGCCGGATTCGGCTCCGTGGAGTGGCTACGCCGATCAACATTTCATATTTCTTTGCACTCGCCCATTTACTCGGACAAATTATCTATTCATGCGCCGACCTATCGGAGTCACCGACCTCGTTTGATATTGCCGACAAACAGGCCGGCGTGCCGGCGTCACCGCTCGTCTTCCCCGCCGCGGGTGCCGCCGCAGGCACGGGTTCCTCGGCGTCCCGCCGGACGCGCCGAAGCAGGAGCGCCGCGATGATCGCCGCCGTCAGCGTGGCCACGGCGCCCGCGACCGCACTGAGCTGAAACCCCGCCGTGAACGCCGTACGGGCGTCGTCGAGGAGCTCGGCGGCGGCGCCCGGGGGCAGCCCGGCCGCGGCGCCTATCGCGCCGTTCAGGCTGTCCCGTGCCGCGTCGGCGGCTTCGGGGGCGACGGCGGGCGGAACGGCCCCGGCCATGGTGGTGCGGTACACGGCCACGCCCAGGCTGCCGAGCACCGCGATGCCGAGTGCGTTGCCCAGTTCACCGGCGGTCTCGGAGATCGCCGATGCGGCTCCCGCCCGTTCCGGCGGCGCCGAGCCGACGATGAGGTCGGTGCTCAGGGTGGACGCGGGCGCGACGCCCACGCCCAGCAGGACCGAGCCGCCGATGACCACGGCGAGGCCCGTGTCCCCGTCCACCTGGGCCAGGACCAGCAGTCCGGCGGTCGCCAGGGCCAGGCCCGCGCTCACCAGGTGGACGGGCCGTACCCACCGGACGATCACCGTGGTGAGCAGGGACGCCGTGATGATCCCCGCGGTCTGCGGCAGAAGCCACAGACCCGCCTCGAACGGGCTGATCCCCAGCACCAGCTGCAGGTGCTGCGCGACGAACAGGAAGATCCCGGCCATCACCACCCCGATAAGGACGTTGATCCCCACGGAGACGCCGAACGCGGTCACCCGGAACAGGCCGAGGTCCATCAGCGGATGGGTGAGCCGGCGCTGCCGGATCACGAAGATCCCCCCGACGAGGACTCCGCAGACGATCGCCGCCGCGGCCTCGATGTGCGGCCCGTCCTCGGCGACCCGCTTTACACCGTAGATCACCAATAGTACGGCCACCACGGACAGGGCCGCGCTGAGCAGGTCGAACCGTCCGGGATCGGGATCGCGGGTCTCCGGGAGCAACCGCGGCGCGGCGATGAGCAGCAGGGCCATCACCGGCAGGTTCGGCAGAAACACCGACCCCCACCAGAAGTGCTCCAGGAGCGCACCGGCCAGCAGCGGCCCGGCGACGGTCCCCCCGGTGAACACGGCGACCCAGACGCCGACGGCCACGGTGCGCTGCCCGGAGTCGGCGAACATGGTGCGGAGCAGGGCGAGGGTGGAGGGCATGAGCGTGGCCCCGGCCACACCGAGCAGGGCACGGGCCACGATGAGCATCTCGGCGCTGGTGGAGAAGGCGGCGAGAAGGCTGGTGAGCCCGAAGGCCGCCGAGCCGATGAGCAGCAGGCGCCGCCGTCCGATGCGATCGCCCAGCGTGCCCATGGTGATCAACGATCCGGCGATGAGGAACCCGTACACGTCGGTGATCCACAGCAACTGGGTGGCGCTCGGCCGGAGGTCGGCCGCGAGCGCCGGGGTGGCCAGGATCAGCACCGACAGATCCATCGCCACCAGCAGGGTGGGCAGGGCGAGTCCGGCGAGGCCGATCCATTCGCGTCGGCCCGCCTTCGCCGGTATGGGGTGCCCGGACATGGATTCACTCCCGTTTCCTGGGATTTTCATTACGAGCCGTACCGTAACATATCGCTAGAATGGCGTCATGGAACCCGCCCGGGCCGGACGTCCCCGCGACCCGCACATCGACCAGGCCGTACTGAAGGCGACACTCGCCGTCTTGGACGAGGTCGGGTACCGGCGGCTCACCCTGGAGGAGGTCGCGCGGCGGGCCGAGGCCACCAAGCCCGCGATCTATCGCCGCTGGCCGTCAAGCCGCCATCTCGTCCTCGCCGCGCTGGCCGCGCGCCTCGGCGAGGTCACCACGCCCGACACCGGCTGCACCGTCTGCGACCTCAACGAGGGGATCGACGTGTTCACGGCGGCGTTCCGGCGCATCCGGCCCGACGTCCTCGGCCCGCTCTTCGCCGACTGCACCGCCGACCCCGAGCTCCGGCAGACCTTCATGCGTGTGCTGTTCGACCCGCCGCGCGCGGCAGTCGGCCGGATGCTGAGGCAGGCCCAGGCCCGCGGCGACCTGAGGGACGACGTCGACCACGACCTGGTGCTGGACATGCTCGGGTCGCTCGTGCACTACCGCGCCTTCTTCGGTCACGCCCCCACCACCGGCTCCGAGGTCGAGCGGGCCGTCGAGGCGTTGCTGCAGGGCATAGCCTCCGACTACCCCAAGCTGCTTGAGCACAGCCGCAGGATGACGGGCGACATCCACCACGTCCACGGCTGATCGCCGCAACGGATCAGCCCAGAATGGTGACCACCGCGTGCACCGCGTACCGGATGGGAGTGGCGCCGCCGATGACCTCCAGGGTCAGATGCCGGGTGTCGGGGGCGTCCAGCAGCGCGACGACCACCTTCGCCACGTCGTCGCGGGAGACCTTGCCGTGGGGCATGGGTGGCTCCGCCAGGTCGACGAGCCCCGTGCCGGGCTCGTCGGTGAGAATCCCCGGACGCAGGATGGTCCAGTCCAGGTTGCGCCCGCGGAGGTCGTCTTCCGCCTCGGTCTTGGCGGTGATGTAGACGGCCCAGCTCTCATCGGCCGCGGGCCGCGGGGGAACACCCGCCCCTTTCGACGAGATCTGGAGGAACCTGCGCACACCCGCCCGCTCGCAGGCCTGGGCCAGCAGCACGGCCGCGCCCCGGTCGACGGTGTTCTTTCTGGCCGGCCCGCTCCCCGGACCCGCGCCCGCCGCGAACACGACCCCGTCCGCACCGTCCAGGTGGGGAAGGAGCCCGTCGACGTCGATCCGCTCCAGGTCGCAAAGAACGGCGTGCGCCCCGGTGCGCTGGACCGCCGGTACCTGATCGGGGTTGCGGATCAGACCGGACGCCTCATCCCCGCGTCCCGTGAGCAGCCGCTCCACCCGAAGCCCGATCTTTCCGTGTCCTCCGGCGACCACGACGCGCATCCCGATCTCCCCGTGTCCTCATGCGCCCTTGACTTTAGATATCCCCCAATTGAGACACATATTCTTACTAAATACGCAAATTTCAGGACGAAACCGGTCAAAAGTGCTGTGGCTTCATTGAGGATGGGATGGGAGGTGTTCGCGATGGAAGCCAAGCAGTGGGACGTGCAGATCTATATCACCGAAGACGACGACGATTCCGTGACCATGGCCCGGGTCGTGCTCTCGACGGGGAACGGCCTTCGGCACGAGAGCGTCGGACGCGCTCGGCGCAACCCCGTCGACCGGCCGGTACCGGAGATCGGCGACGAGCTGGCCGTGGGACGGGCCCTCTCCGACCTCGCCGCCAAACTGATCGGCGACGCGGCCGACGACGTGGCCCAGATGGCCGGGGCGATGCATCGATCCGGCTGAGGTCGGGGTACGGACCCGGGTCATTCCGGGGGCAGGCCGACGTCGTCGCGGTCGTAGGCGAGGTCGACCCGTAGGTCGACGACGCCTTCGATCCGGCGGATCGCCTCGGTGAGGTGCGCGATCTGGGAGTGTCGCTCGACGATCCCGGCGACGCTGACCATGCCGTCCCGGATGTCGATGAGCAGTCGCTCCGGATCGACGAGCACCTGGTCCTTCAGCACCGTGACGATCTCGCCGTACAGCTCGATCACCGGGCGGTTGAAGACCTTGAGCAGGTCGGATCGCAGGATTGTGCCGACGATGTGACCGTCCATCGGGTCGATCACCGGGAGCTGCTTGATCTTGTTCTCGTGCATGATCTGCGCCGCCATGCGCGCGGCCGTCCCCGGTGTGACGACGATCGGCGGGCTTGTCATGATCTGTGCGGCGGTGACACCGGCCGTCTTGGCATACTCGTTGCGGCTCCGCACGTTCTGGAAGCCCGAGGGGTCACGGCGGTCGGCCTCGGTCTCCCTGAGCAGCAGATCGTCCTCGGAGACGACGCCCACCGGGCGGCGTTCCCCGTCCACGACGGTGACCGCGCCCACCCGGTAGCGCGCCATGACCGCCACGATGTCGGCGAAGGTCGTCTGCTCCAGCACGGCGATCGCGACATCCCCCATCACGTCTTTGACACTGAGCGGCATGACGTTCCCCCTCCGCCGCGAATGTAAACAAATCCAAAGGTAAACAGCATCGGGAGGCGGGTTTCATCGGTGCACACGCCCGGCGGCGCACAGCCGGTCCGCCCCCTGTGAACGTGTCCCCTCCTCCAGTGTCCCCCTCGGCCGACGGACCCGCGAACGGCGAACGTCCCCGGCCGTGGTGGCCAAGGTCCCCGGCGAGCGAGACGGCCCGTCCCCGACGGGGGACGGGCCGTCTCGCCGCGGGGTTCACTTCAGCAGCGGCAGGCGCCGTACCGGATCGGTCCCGCTCCACCATCTGCCCAGGCCCCAGGTGTCACCGGCGCCGGCGAGGGCCAGCCCGATGAGAACCAGCAGGTAGACGAGGTGGTCGTCCATGAAGGGGTTGGTCGCGAGCGGCAGGGCGGCCGCCCACATCATCAGCAGCAGGAGTCCGCCGGCGGCGGCCGCGACCCGCATCCCGATCCCCAGCAGGAGCGCGACGCCGACTCCGAGCAGACCGGCCATGAACAGCCAGTCGACCCAGGCCTGCCCGGCGAGCCCGCCGAAGAATCCGCCCAGGGCCCCGTCGGAGGCCCCCTTCAGGAAGCCGGTGGTCGGGCTCCCTCCCTCGATCCAGGCGCGGTTCGCGGGGGTGGCGAAACCCCAGCCGAAGGTCTTGTCGAGAAACGCCCAGAAGAAGATCCATCCCATTGCGATGCGGGTGACGGCCCAGACCCGGTCCACGGCCGCGGGACGGACCGTGCCGCCGGCCTGGCGGTGGTCGCGACGTGCGGTGGTCTGGTTGCGTCCCTCGATGACGGCCATCTCCGGCTCCTTCTGCCTCTTCGCGATCTCCTTCGCGCTGCCTCAATCACACCGTTTTCCGGATTTCGCGGGCAGTGTCGTACGGCTCCCGCCAACGGAGCGATGGTCCCGGTTTCTTGGGACCTTCGGCGGCGGACGACGTCCCGTGCGGAACGCGGTACGGCCCTGCGGCTAGCATGTCGCGGACATGACTTCAGGGGGGCTCGTGGAGATTCGAGAGCGTGGTGAGGGGTTCCGCGCGTTCTGGCGGGAGCGTCACCTGTGCACGTTGAGCACGGTCCGCCCGGACGGGACCCTCCATGTGGTCCCGGTGGGGGTGACGCTCGACGCGGACTCCGCGACCGCCCGGGTGATCACCTCCCGCGGCTCCTACAAGGCCCGCCGGATCGGCGCCGCGGAGCAGGGCGCCGCGGTGGCCGTCTGCCAGGTGGACGGGCGCCGCTGGTCGACGCTGGAGGGCCGGGCCAGGGTGCTCGACTCCGCGGAGGAGGTCGCCGACGCCGAGCGCCGCTACGCCGAGCGTTACCGCACGCCCCGCCCGAACCCCGAGCGCGTGGTGATCCACATAGAGATCACCCGGGTTCTGGGCAATGTCTGAACCGATCCGGGTCGTGGGGGTCGGCGCCGACGGCTGGGACGGCCTGTCCCCCTCGGCCCGGCGGGAGATCGGCGAGGCCGAGGTGCTCATGGGCGGCGCCCGCCAGCTGGACCTGGTTCCGGATACCGGGGCGGAGCGGGTCGTGTGGCCCTCGCCGATGCTGCCGGCCCTGCCCGCGCTCCTCGCCGAGCACGACGGACGACGAATCTGCGTACTCGCGAGCGGCGATCCCATGTTCTTCGGGGTTGGAACGGTCCTCGCCCGGCTGGTCGGCCCGGAGCGGATCATCGTCCTGCCGCATCCGTCGTCGATCTCGCTGGCCTGCGCCCGGCTGGGCTGGGCGGTGGAGCGGACCGAGGTGGTGAGCCTGGTCGGCCGCGCGATCGAGCCGATGTACCCGCTGATCCAGCCGAACCGGCGGATCCTGGTGCTCAGCGCCGGCGGGGACTCCCCCGCCGAGGTGGCCGCCCGGCTGACCGATCGCGGGTACGGCGCCAGCGCGCTGACCCTCCTCGAACGGCTCGGCGGACCCGGCGAACGGGTCCGCCGCGCGTCGGCGCGCGATTGGCCGGTCGCCCGGGCCGACCCGCTCAACGTCGTCGCGGTGGAGTGCCGCGCGGACCCGGGCACGGCGGTGCTGCCCCGCGTGCCCGGCCTGCCGGACGACGCGTTCGAGCACGACGGGCAGCTCACCAAGCGGGAGGTCCGGGCCGTGACGCTCTCCCGGCTCGCCCCGGTCCCGGGTGAACTGCTGTGGGACGTCGGCGCGGGGGCGGGCAGCGTGGCGATCGAGTGGATGCGCACCCATCCGGCCTGCCGCGCGATCGGGGTGGAGAGCCGGCCGGACCGGGCGGATCGGGTACGGCGCAACGCCGCCGCCCTCGGGGTCCCGGGCCTTTCGGTCGTGGTGGGTGCGGCGCCCGCGGCCCTGGCCGGGCTCGACCGGCCGGACGCGGTCTTCGTGGGCGGCGGCGCGACGGTACCCGGCCTGATCGAGGCGTGCCTGGCGGCGCTGCGGCCGGGCGGCAGGCTGGTGGTGAACGCGGTGACGGTGGAGTCCGAGGCGGTGGTGGCCGGGTGGTACGCCCGCCGCGGCGGGGATCTGCTCCGGCTTTCGGTGCAGCGGGCCGCCCCGGTCGGCGCCTTCACCGGCTGGCGGGCGATGATGCCGGTGACCGTATGGACGCTGACCAAGGAGACCGGATGACGGTGTACTTCATCGGGGCGGGACCGGGCGCGGCCGACCTGATCACCCTGCGCGGGCACCGGCTGATCGCCGCCGCCCCGGTCTGCCTGTACGCGGGCTCCCTGGTCCCGGCGGAGCTGCTGGACGTCTGCCCGCCCGGGGCGCGCCTGGTGGACACGGCCCGGATGACCCTGGACGGCATCGTCGCCGAGCTGGTCGCCGCGCACACCGCGGAGCTGGACGTGGCCCGCCTGCACTCGGGTGACCCGTCGGTGTTCAGCGCGATGGCCGAGCAGATGCGGCGGCTGGACGCGGCCGGGGTGCCGTACGAGGTGGTGCCGGGTGTCCCGGCGTTCGCGGCGGCCGCGGCCGCGCTGAAACGCGAGTTCACCGTCCCCGGGGTGAGTCAGACGATCATCCTGACCCGGACCTCGGCCCGCGCGACGCCCATGCCCGAGGGAGAGGACCTGGCCACGCTCGGCCGGAGCGGGGCGACGATCGTGCTCCACCTGGCCGTCCAGCGGATCGAGGCGGTGGCCGAGGAGCTGATCCCCGGCTACGGGACGGACTGCCCGGCGGCGGTGGTGGCCTACGCGAGCCGCCCGGACGAGGTGGTCCTGCGGGGCACGCTGGGCGACATCGCGGGCCTCGTGCGGGACGCGGGGATCGTCCGGACCGCCGTGATCGTGGTCGGGCGGGCGCTGGCCGCGGAGGGATTCCCCGACAGCCACCTCTACTCGGCCGCCCGATGCCGCACCTGACCGGGTGTGCCCTAGGGACCCGCACGCCCCACGATCACGCCCGCCCGATCGACGACCACGACGTCCACATCGACGGGCGCACCGCGCAGGACGTCCAGGGCGGTCCGCCGGGCACGTCCGGCGACGAGGTCCCCGATGGGCAGGCCGGCGGCCTGGCACAGCCGCAGGGTCTCCAGCGCGGTGTTCGCCCCGGTGATCCGCACGACCAGCCCGGCGTCGCCGCCCGCCTCGCCCGCGAGTCCGGCGAGGAAGGCGTTGCTCACCTGCGACCGGCTGGAGTGCAGGTCGAGATGGCCGTCGGCCAGCTTGGCGAGCTTGCCGATCCCGCCCGCGACGGTGAGCCGGGGCACCGGATGCCGGCGCAGGTACTTCAGCACGGCGCCGGCGAAGTCGCCCATGTCGAGCAGCGCGTCCTCGGGCAGCCCGTACAGCTCGGCGGCGACGCGTTCGGAGGTGCTTCCGGTGCAGCCCGCGACGTGGGTACGGCCCGCGGCCCGGGCCACGTCGACGCCGCGCCGGATGCTGTCGATCCACGCCGAGCAGGAGTAGGGCACCACGATGCCGGTGGTGCCGAGAATGGACAGCCCGCCCAGGATGCCGAGTCGCGGGTTCCAGGTCTTGCGGGCCAGTTCCTCCCCGTCCGCGACGGAGATCTCCACGACCACGTCCCCGGTCCCGCCGTACCGCCCGGCGACCTCGGCCACGTGCTCACGCATCATCAGGCGGGGCACCGGGTTGATCGCGGGTTCGCCCACGTCGAGGGGGAGGCCCGGCTTGGTCACGGTGCCGACCCCGGGTCCGGCGGTGAAGACGACCCCGCTCCCGGGGGCGCCGTGCCGTACCGTCGAGGTGATCAACGCGCCGTGGGTCACGTCCGGGTCGTCGCCCGCGTCCTTGACCACGGACGCGCTCGCCGAGGCGGCCGTCAGCGCCTCCCGGGCGAGGGCGAAGGCGGGCCGCTGCCCCTTGGGCAGCAGGATCTCCACCGGGTCGGGGAACTCCCCGGTGAGCAGCGCGGTGTAGGCCGCGACGGTCGCCGCCGTGGCGCACGCGCCGGTGGTCCACCCAAACCGCAATTGCGTGCTCACCGGCAGGCCCCGGGAAAGGGGTCACCCTGATGAACGTGCTGATTCCGGGCCGTCCAGCCAAGGCGCGGACGCTCGCCGCGGACCCCCGGCCGCACGTGATCTCCTCGCCGACCGGTGGTGCCCACCGTGGCGCACGCGCCGGTGGTCCACCCATACCGCGGCTGCGTGCTCATCGACGCACCGCCGGGAAAGGGACAGGGTGAAAGTCTTGATTCCGGGCGGTAAGGCCGAGGCGCGGGCACTCGCCGCCGACCCCCGTCTGCACGTGATCTCCTCGCCGACCGGTGGTGCCCACCGTGGCGCACGCGCCGGTGGTCCACCCGTACCGCGGCTGCGTGCTCATCGGCGGGCCGCAGGAGAGGGGTCGCCCTGATGAACGTGTTGATTCTGGGCGGTACGGCCGAGGCGCGGGCGCTCGCCGCGGTCCTCGCCGAAGACCCCCGGCTGCACGTGGTCTCCTCGCTGGCGGGCCGGGTGACCAACCCGCGGTTGCCCGTCGGCGAAGTACGTGAGGGCGGTTTCGGCGGGGCGGGAGGTCTCGCCGACTGGCTCCTTGCGCACCGGATCGACGCCGTGATCGACGCCACCCATCCGTTCGCGGCCCGGATGACCGCGTCGGCGGCCGAGGCGGTCCGCCTGGCCCGGCCCGGACCCGGCGTCCCGCTGCTGATCCTGCGCAGGCCGGGCTGGACGGAAGGCCCGGGCGACGACTGGCGCCGTACCGCCTCGCTCGCCGCCGCGGCCGAACTGCTGCCGGCGCTGGGACGCCGGGTGTTCCTGACGACGGGCCGGCGGAGCCTGCCGGTCTTCGCCCCCCTGGACGGCCTGTGGTTCCTGGCCCGATCGGTGGACCCGCCCGAGCCGCCGTTCCCGGCGAACCTGGAGGTGCTGCTCAGCCGGGGGCCGTTCACGCCCGACGGGGAGCTCGCGCTCCTGCGCGGGCACCGGATCGACGTCGTGGTCACCAAGGACAGCGGCGGCGCGATGACCACGGCGAAGCTGGTCGCGGCGCGTGAGCTGGGGCTCCCGGTGGTGATGGTCGAGCGTCCGCCGGCACCGCCGCGGGTGCCGTCCGTGCGGACGGTCGCGGAGGCGGTGGCCTGGCTCGGCGCTCACGCCGGGTAGCGCCGGGGGGTGAAGACCACGGGCCCGCCGTCCCGGTCGACGACCTTGGTGGTGGAGGAGCCGACGACGAGCAGGCAGCGCATGTCCACCTCGGCCGGGTCGAGCTCGCCGAGGGTGGTGATCCGCAGGCTCTCCCCGGGCCCGCCGACCGAACGGCCGATCACGACGGGGGTCTGCGGCGCGCGGTGCGCCAGCAGCAGGTCCCGCGCCGCCGCGACCTGCCAGGTGCGGCTACGCGAGGCCGGGTTGTAGATGGCCAGGACCAGGTCGGCCTTGGCCGCCGCCGTGATCCGTTCGGCGACGACCTCCCAGGGTTTGAGCAGGTCGGAGAGGGACAGCACGCAGTAGTCGTGCCCGAGCGGTGCGCCTGCCCGGCCCGCGACGGCTTGGGCCGCGGTGAGCCCGGGCACGATGTGGACCGGGACGGCGGTGAACCTCGGCTCGCAGGCGGCCTCCAGCACCGCGCTGGCCATGGCGAACACGCCGGGGTCGCCGGAGGAGACGACCGCGACCCGGGATCCGGCGGCGGCGAGTTCCAGCGCGTGCGCGGCGCGCTCGGCCTCCACCCGGTTGTCGGTCGGGTACCGCCGCTGGCGTGGGTTGGGCGGCACCCGGTCCAGGTACGGGCCGTAGCCGACCAGGACGTCCGCGCGGGCGAGGGCGTCCTGCGCCTCGGGGGTGAGCCACATCCGCCCGCCCGGCCCGAGGCCGACCACCACCACCGCTCCCGGACCCCGCGCCCCCTCCCGAGCGGTTACGACCTCGTCCGCCACGAGCTTGGCGGGCCGCTCGGTCACCGGCTCGGACGAGGCGGCGACGGGCAGCAGGAAGCTTGGCAGCAGCTGACTCGGGGAGAGCGGGACGGGCGGCGGCGAGCTGGGCAGCAGGGCGAGGGAGAAGTAGGGCACGGTGGCCGGGTCGACCTCGGCGAGCGGCTCGATCCGCTGGCCGCCGGTGGTGGCGCGCTCCACGTACCAGGCCTCGTCCAGGCGGCCCGCCTTGGCGAACGCGTCGCGGACCTTGCCGAACGTCCGGCCCAGCTTGAGCACGGCCGCCGAGTCGGTGGCGGCGAGCCGTTCGGCGATCACGTCCTCGGGGAGGGTTCCCGGCAGGACCGTGAGGGTCTCGTCGCGTTCCACCAGCGGACGCCCGAGTACGGCGGACGCGGCGCTGACGGAGGTGACCCCGGGGACGACCTCGGTGGGGTACCGGTCCGCGAGCCGCTTGTGCATGTGCATGTAGGAGCCGTAGAAGAGTGGGTCGCCCTCGCAGAGGACGACCACGTCGCGCCCGGCGTCCAGGTGGGCGGAGAGCCGGTCCGCGCACGCGGCGTAGAACTCGTCGATCGCGCCCTGATAACCGCCCGGGTGGTCGGTGGTCTCGACGGTCAGCGGGTAGATCAAGGCCTCCTCGACCTGGTCTCCCCGCAGGTACGGCGCGGCGACCGAACGGGCGATGCTCCGGCCGTGCCTGGCGCTGTGATACGCGATCACGTCGGCGGCTCCGATGAGCCGGGCGGCTTTGACGGTCACCAGCTCCGGGTCGCCGGGGCCGAGCCCGACCCCCCACAGCCGGCCTGTGGTCTGGCTCTGTCCGCTCATCGCGCTTACTCCTCCTCGCTCGCGATCGCGTTGACCGCGGCGGCGGCCATCGCGCTGCCACCCCGTCGCCCGTGCACCACCAGGTACTCCAGGTCCGTCTCGGCGAGCGCCCGCTTGGATTCGGCGGCGCCGATGAAACCGACCGGCAGCCCCAGGACGGCCGCCGGACGCCCGGCGCCCTCCGCCGTCATCTCCAGCAGCCGGAAGAGCGCGGTCGGCGCGTTCCCGATCGCCACGACGGCGCCGTCCAGCCGGTCCCGCCAGAGTTCCAGGGCGGCGGCGCTCCGGGTGGTGCCGAGCCGGTCGGCCAGCTCGGGAACCCCCGGCTCGCCCAGGGTGCAGAGCACCGGGTTGCCGGCCGGGAGCCGTCGGCGGGTCACCCCGGAGGCGACCATCATGGCGTCGCACAGGATCGGTGCCCCGGCGCGCAGGGCCGCACGCGCCCGCCGGACCACGCCGGGCGACCAGGCCAGGTCGGCGACGAGGTCGACCATGCCGCACGCGTGGATCATCCGGACCGCGACCCCGGCGACGTCCTCCGGCACCTCCGTGAGGTCGGTCTCGGCGCGGATCGTCGCGAAGGAACGGCGGTAGATCTCCGCGCCGTCCCGGATGTAGTCCGTCAACCTCTTCCCCTCACGGCCGCCGTTTCCCCGATGCCGGCGCGCGTCAAGCCACCTGCGCCCCGGCCGTCTCCGTCGTTCTCCCCGGTCGGGCCGCCCGATCGGTCGCCGGGACTTTCGACGCGGTAGCCCGCTCCGGTGGCGACGACGTCCGTGACCGGCCCGGCCGGCCGACCGCAACGCCGGGCGCAGCCGGACCAGTGCACCGGGAGCGTACCGGGCAGGGGATTCCCGGCATCCTCCCGGGGTGGTGTCACCGACGTCTCCGGAAAACCGCAGGTCAAGCCAGGAATCTCGCGGGTTCGAACCCAATGCCCGGCGTCCGCCTGGACGTCGGCGTGAGATTTGGCACACCCGGGGAGCCCGGTACACGCGCTCACCCCGATCCACGGCGAAGCCGGATCCGTCACCAGTCCCGCTTCGGCGAGCCGCGCCGCCCACCGCCCGGCCTCGGCCTGGGGCAGGCCGGGGACGACGGCGCCGCGCCACGGCGTCAGCCGTACCTCCCCTCCCCCGGGTCCGCCCCCGGCCGCCTCCGCGGCCTCGGCGAGGGCGCGGGCCTGCGCTGCGGTGAGCCGCCCGAGCGGGACGGCGGCGCCGAGCGCCACCCGCCCGTCGGCCTGCTCAAGGACCCCGACGATCTCCCGGAGGCGAGATCCCCGGCTGTCCCGGGGGTCTGTTCCGTGCGGTACGGCCTGCGGGTCCGACTGCGTGGCCGCGCGTGTCACCGTACCGGTCTCCAGGCCGTCCCGGGCGCCGAACGCGGAGCCCAGGCGGGTGCCGATCCGTGCGGACCCATCGGGCAGCTCGATCACCCGCCAGGCTTGGACGCCCTGGGCGTCGCATTCGGCGAGGAAGGCTTCGGCCGCCGCGAGCATCAGCGGCACCACCAGGGCGGACGGGGCCCGCAGCCCCGTGTCGGTTCCCCCGAGCACCGGTGCGAAGCCGGGGCCGATCGAGATCGCGGCGACGTCGGCGCCGAGGCCGGCGACGTCGCCCGTACCGTCGTCCAGGGCGAACAGGAAGCGTCCCGGCAGGTCGGCGAGCCGGGGTCTGGCGCACAGTTCCCGATCGAGTTCGGCGACGAGGGGCCGTAGATCGGCCGTACCGGCGAGACCGTTCAACGGGGAGGCGAGGATGTTGCGGACCCGCTCGTGGGTGGCCGAGGGGAGCAGGCCCGCCTCGGCCATCCTGTGGGCGAAGTCACGTTCGGCGCCGGGGCGCAGCCCGCGGATCTGGACGTTCGCCCGTGAGGTCAGCTCGATCGCCCCCGTGGCGGCGGTGGCGAGCTCGCCCAGCTGGGACGGGGTGAGCAGGCCGCCCGGAACCCTGATCCGGGCGAGCCCGCCGTCGGCCGCGGGGTGCACCTGAAGCGCCCCCGGGCAGGCGTCCCGCCGTACTCGCCCGGGAAAGTCGGCATAGGTCACGTCGAGGATGTTAACTCCGCCCTCTTGCGCGAACCGAACACGCCGTAGTCTGATCGGAGACGACGGTCAAGGGAGGAAGCCGGTGTGAGTCCGGCGCGGTCCCGCCACTGTGACCGGGGAGCGAACCCCACGGCAGGCCACTGTCCGGCGACGGATGGGAAGGCCGGGGTGAGCGTCGATCCGGGAGCCAGGAGACTCCAGCCGTCGTGTTCGACCACGACCGGGGCGCGGACCCCGAAGGGGGACCTTGTGATTCTGCTGCTGTCGACCTCGGACACGGACCTGCTCAGCGCGCGGGCGAGCGGTGCCGGTTACCGGCCGGCCAACCCGGCCAGGCTCACCGCCGACGATCTTCCGGCGCTGCTGGACGGCGTGGACCTGGTGGTGGTGCGGCTACTCGGCGGACGCCGGGCCTGGGAGGAAGGCCTGGACTTCCTGCTCGCCGGGTCCCGTCCGGTGGTGGTCCTCGGCGGCGAGCAGGCCCCCGACGCGGAGCTGATGGAGCTCTCCACGGTGCCCGGCGGGGTGTGCGCGGAGGCGCACGCCTACCTGGCGCACGGCGGCCCGGCCAACCTCGCCGAACTGTCCCGCTTCCTGTCCGACACGGTGCTGCTCACCGGGTACGGCTTCGCCCCGCCCGCCCCCACCCCGAGCTGGGGGGTCCTGGAGCGCCCGGTGACCGGGACGGGGCCCGTCGTGGGGGTGCTCTACTACCGGGCCCACCACGTCGCGGGGAACACCGCGTTCGTGGAGGCCCTCTGCACGGCGATCGAGGACGCGGGCGGCCGGGCGCTGCCGGTCTTCTGCACCTCGCTGCGCACCGCCGAACCCGGGCTGCTGGACACCCTGCGGCAGGCGGACGCCCTGGTGGTGACGGTGCTCGCCGCGGGCGGCACCCGCCCGGCGACCGCCTCGGCCGGGGGAGACGACGCGGCGTGGGACGTCGGCGACCTGGCCGGGCTGGACGTGCCGATCCTGCAGGGGCTCTGCCTGACCACGAGCCGCGCCGCGTGGGAGGCCAACGACGACGGCCTGACCCCGCTGGACGCGGCCTCCCAGGTGGCGATCCCCGAGTTCGACGGCCGGATCATCACGGTGCCGTTCTCGTTCAAGGAGATCGACGAGGACGGTCTCACCGTCTACGCGGCCGACCCCGAGCGCGCCGCCCGGGTCGCGGGCATCGCCGTACGGCATGCGCGGCTCCGGCACATCCCGCCCGCGGACCGGCGGATCACGGTGATGCTGTCGGCGTACCCCACCAAACACTCCCGGATCGGCAACGCGGTCGGCCTGGACACCCCGGCGAGCGTGGTCCGGCTGCTCACGGCGCTCCGCGAGCGCGGCTACGACATCGGCGAGCTCCCAGGAGTCGACGACCTGGACGGCGACGCCCTGATCCACGCGCTGATCGCGGCGGGCGGCCAGGATCCCGAGTGGCTGACCGAGGAGCAGCTCGCCGGGAACCCGGTGCGGATCCCCGCGTCGCGGTACCGCGACTGGTACGCCACCCTCCCCGAGGACCTGCGCGCCGACATGGAGCGCCACTGGGGGCCGCCGCCGGGTGAGCTCTTCGTCGACCGGTCCCGCGACCCCGATGGCGAGATCGTGCTGGCCGCACTGCGGGCGGGCAACGTCGTGGTGATGGTGCAGCCGCCCCGCGGTTTCGGGGAGAACCCCATCGCGATCTACCACGATCCCGACATGCCGCCCAGCCACCACTACCTCGCCGCCTACCGGTGGCTGTCGGCGGAGTTCGGGGCGCACGCGATCGTGCACGTGGGCAAGCACGGCAACCTGGAGTGGCTGCCCGGCAAGTCCGCCGGGATGTCGGCCTCGTGCGCGACCGACGCCGCGCTCGGCGACGTCCCGCTGATCTACCCGTTCCTGGTGAACGACCCGGGTGAGGGCACCCAGGCCAAGCGCCGGGCGCATGCGGTGCTGGTGGACCACCTGGTGCCGCCGATGGCCCGCGCCGACTCCTACGGCGACATCGCGCGGCTGGAGCAGCTGCTGGACGAGCACTCCTCGATCGCCGCGATGGACCCGGCCAAGCTCCCGGCCATCCGGGCGCAGATCTGGACGCTCATCCAGGCCGCCAGGCTCGACCACGACCTGGGGCTGGAGGACCGTCCGCACGACGACGGGTTCGACGACTTCCTGCTGCACGTGGACGGCTGGCTCTGCGAGATCAAGGACGTGCAGATCCGGGACGGCCTGCACGTCCTCGGGCAGGCGCCGGAGGGCGCGGCCCGGGTGGACCTGGTGCTGGCGATGCTGCGGGCCCGGCAGATGTGGGCGGGCCGCGAGTCCCTGCCCGGCCTGCGGGAGGCGCTCGGCCTCGCCGAAGACGGGACCGCGGGACGCCTCGACGTGGATGAGGCGGAGGCCCTGGCCCGGACGCTCGTGGAGGGCATGGACGGGCGCGGCTGGGATCCCGCCGCGGCCACCGAGGTCTATGCGGCGGCGGGTTCCCCGGGGAACCGCGAGCAGATCGTCAAGATCCTGGAATTCGCGGCGACCGAGGTCGTCCCCCGGCTGGCGCGCACCGTCGACGAGATCGAGATGGTGCTGCACGCCCTGGACGGCGGCTACGTGCCCGCCGGTCCGAGCGGTTCCCCGCTGCGCGGGCTGATCAACGTGCTGCCGACCGGCCGGAACTTCTACTCGGTGGATCCCCGGGCCGTGCCGAGCAGGCTGGCCTGGGAGACCGGCCAGGCGATGGCCGAATCCCTGCTGGAGCGGTACCGGACCGACCACGGCGAGTGGCCGGGTTCGGTGGGGCTCTCGGTGTGGGGCACGAGCGCGATGCGGACCGCCGGGGACGACGTCGCCGAGGTGCTCGCCCTCCTCGGGGTCCGGCCCGTCTGGGACGACGCCTCCCGCCGGGTGACCGGCCTGGAGCCGATCGGCCTGCAGGAGCTGGGCCGTCCCCGGATCGACGTCACGGTGCGGATCAGCGGCTTCTTCCGCGACGCGTTCCCGCACGTGGTGGCGATGCTGGACGACGCGGTACGGCTGGTCGCGGCGCTGGACGAGCCGGACGAGGCCAACTTCGTGCGCGCGCACGTGCGGGCGGACCGGGGCTCGGGCGGGGACGACCGGCGGTCCACGCTGCGGATCTTCGGCTCCCGGCCGGGCACCTACGGGGCGGGGATCCTCCCGCTGATCGACAGCCGGAACTGGCGGGACGACGCGGACCTGGCCGAGGTGTACGCGGTCTGGGGCGGCTACGCCTACGGCCGCGACCTGGACGGGGTGCCCGCCCGGGACGACATGGAGCGCACCTACCGGCGGATCGCGGTGGCGGCCAAGAACGTCGACACCCGCGAGCACGACATCGCCGACTCCGACGACTACTTCCAGTACCACGGCGGCATGATCGCCTCGGTCCGCGCGCTCACCGGGCAGGCCCCCGCCGCCTACATCGGCGACAGCACCCGGCCCGACGCCGTCCGTACCAGAACGCTCTCCGAGGAGACGGCGCGGATCTTCCGCGCCCGGGTGGTCAACCCCAACTGGCTCGCCGCGATGCGGCGGCACGGCTACAAGGGGGCCTTCGAGCTGGCGGCGACCGTCGACTACCTCTTCGGCTACGACGCCACCACCGGGGTGGTCGCCGACTGGATGTACGACAAGCTGACCTCGGTCTACGTGCTCGACCCGGAGAACCAGGCGTTCCTGTCGCAGTCCAACCCGTGGGCGCTGCACGGCATCGCCGAACGCCTCCTGGAGGCCGCCGAGCGCGGCATGTGGCAGCACCCCGACCCCGACGTCCTGCACGCCCTCCAGGCCGTCTACCTCAAAGCCGAAGGCGACCTGGAGGACGGCTCCTAGCGTCCGGTACGGCTGCCGCCGGGGTCAGCCGAATCGAACCCGCAGCGCCGTGAGGGTCTTCTCCAGCGAAGTCGCCGCGCGCTTCGGGAGGCCGAAGAGTTCGACCAAGAAGCGGGCGCGCTTGGCCCGGTAGTCGAAGGTCTCGGTCACCTCGGTGCCGCCGGGGACCTCGCGGAACTCCCAGCGCCAGACGTGCCGGTGGGAGTGCCGCCAGGCGATCAGCCTGTTCTCCTCGAACTCGACCACGGTGTTGGTGACGCTGTAGCCCTTCATCCGCATCCGGAACTCCGAACCCAACTCCAGCCGCTCCGGACCTTCGATCACGCCCCGCACCCACTCGGTTCCGTCCAGACGCGGATGTTCCTGCGGGTCGGCGAGCAATGCGAAGAGCACCGGCGGCGGCACGGCGACCAGGACCTTGCCGATCACCCGTGCGTCGCCGGGGGTCCGCGGCTGAATGATGTCGCTCACACGATCTCCTGACCTGTCCGACGGGCCGGTCCACGACCCGTCACCGTGGGCGGCCCGGGCTTGGCCCGAGAACGATCGACGACCTATCTTCGATCAGTTTAGATCGGGAGATGTCCCAGTCGTGTGTCCGATGTCGGCCAAGCCGGAAACACGTGCTTCGGCGGCCCGGCTCCCGACGTCGGGTACGGCTGCCGCGCGGGCTGCGGTGGAGCGCCGAAGCGCTGGCGCGAGCTGGAGATCGACCGCCGGGTGGCGAACGGGGTCACCGGCGGGTGGCGTGCTCCAGCTGAGCGGCCAACCGGTCGACGGCACGCCGCGAGGTGACGACGTGGACCTGGGCGCCGGTGGCGTGTTCGGTGAGCAGCGCCCGTACCCGCGGAGCCATCCGCCGCCGGTAGCCCCAGACGTACTTGATGAACTCCAGAGTGACGCGGTCGTAGACACCGTCGGTGTACTGACCGCCCCGGTAGCGCCGGCGGCGTTGGACGACGCCCCACAGGCAGGTGGTCGCAGGCAGGTCCAGGAAGACGACGTGGGTGGCGCGACGCAATCGGATCGGCAGGGTGGCGGCGTAGTTACCGTCGATCACCCAGGTCTCGGCGGCGACCAGCTCCTCCTGCAGGGCGGCGAACCTCTCCTGAGGCAGCTTGTTCCACTCGCTGTCGTAGAACAACGCGTCCAAGTGGGTGACCTGGGTGCCGAGAGCGACGGCCAGGCGACGGCCGATGGTGGTCTTGCCGCTGCCTCCGCAACCGATGATCGCGACTCGCCGCACGTTCCCCTTCGGCATCCCCATGGACGTCGACGGTACCGACCGGATCGTCACCGGGTCGCCTGTACCAGGCGGGTGGCGGCTTCGGGGGTGCCCGCCCAGTGCAGGTGGAGGTAGGAGGCGGTGAGCAGCGGGTCGCCGAAGCCGTCGGCGCCGCCGCGCCAGCGGAAGACCGGAGGCGATCCGCAGGCCGGGTCGGCGGCCGTCCGGTGGAACTCGTGCCCGCGGAAGCGCTCCCCCTCCCGGGTGAGCAGGGAGGAGGAGACGGCCACGGCGTCGCGGTAGCCGAGGGTCAGCCGGGGCGTCATCCGGGCGGTGAGGTCGAGCCTGCCGCACATGGGGTGCCCGTCGAGCTCCCGGCCGAGGTAGAGCAGCCCGGCGCACTCGGCGGCGATCGGCCCGTCGAAGGCGGCGACCTGCTTGCGCAGCGGCTCGTTGGCGGAGAGCTCGGCGGCGTACACCTCGGGGAACCCGCCGCCGACGACGATCGCCGCCGTCCCCGTGGGCAGGGACTCCTCACGGAGGGGGTCGAAGACGGCGACGTCGGCTCCGGCGGCGTGCAGCAGCTCGGCCTGCTCGGTGTATCCGAAGGTGAACGCGCTCCCGCCCGCGACCGCGACGACCGGCCGGGTCACGGGTACGGCCTGCGGCGGGTCCCACGCTTCGCCGTACAGCTGCGGCGCCGACCCAGCCAGCCCGACAAGTCCCTCTATGTCGCAAGATTTCGCGATCAGGTCGGCCATCCGGTCCACCGCGCCGACCGCGGCCCCACCCCGCTCGGCGACGGGCACCAGCCCGAGATGCCGGGAAGGGGTGACGACGTCGTCGGTACGGGGAATCGCCCCGAACACCGTGATCCCGCTCTCCTCCAGCGCAGACCGGCAGATCCGCTCGTGCCGCTCCGAGCCGATCCGGTTGAGGATCACGCCGCCGAGCCGTACCCGGGTGTCGAAGGAGGCGAAACCGTGCACCAGCGCGGCCACCGACCGGCTCTGCTTGGCGGCGTCCACCACCAGCACCACGGGCGCGTCGAGCAGCCGGGCCACGTGCGCGGTGGAGGCGAAGTCCTCGCCGCCGACCCCGTCGTACAGCCCCATCACGCCTTCCACGACCGCCACGTCGGCGCCCCGGGACCCGTGCAGGAAGAGCGGGACGATCAGCTCCTCCCCGGTCAGCCAGGGGTCGAGGTTGCGCCCGGGACGGCCGGTGGCCAGGGCGTGGTAGCCGGGGTCGATGTAGTCGGGGCCGACCTTGTGCGGGGAGACGCGGTGCCCTCGGCTCCGCAGCGCCGCCATGAGACCGGTCGCCACGGTCGTCTTGCCGCTCCCGGAGGCGGGGGCGGCGATCACCAGCCTCGGTACCGCTACCACTCGATGCCTTTCTGCCCCTTCTGCCCGGCGTCCATGGGGTGCTTGACCTTCCCCATCTCGGTCACCAGGTCCGCGGCCTCGATCAGCCGGGGGTCGGCGTCCCTGCCGGTGATCACCACATGCTGGTTCCCCGGCCGCTCCGCCAGGGTCGTCAGCACCTCGTCCACGTCGATCCAGCCCCATTTGAGCGGGTAGGTGAACTCGTCCAGGACGTAGAACCGGTACGTCTGCGCGGTCAGGTCCCGCTGAATCTGCCGCCAGCCCTCCCGGGCGTCCGCGGCATGGTCGGCCTCGGTGCCGGGCCGCTGGATCCACGACCAGCCCTCACCCATCTTGTGCCAGGTCACCGAGCCGCCCTGCCCGGACTCCCCCAGCACGGTGAGCGCCCGCTCCTCCCCGATCCGCCACTTGGCGGACTTCACAAACTGGAACACCCCGATCGGCCAGCCCTGGTTCCACGCCCGCAGCGCCATCCCGAACGCGGCCGTGGACTTCCCCTTCCCCGGCCCGGTGTGCACCATCAGCAACGGCCGGACCCTGCGCTGCCGGGTCGTCAACCCGTCGTCCGGCACATACTCCGGCTGTCCCTGCGGCATGTCAGCCCGCCTCCCTGTCGAAGAACCCCTCGGCCTGTACGGCGGACGCCCGCCCCCCGTTGATCGCCACCGGGAAGCCGGCCGCGCCGCATGAGCCGTACCGCGCCCGCCCCGCGTCCGCGACCGGCGGACGGACTCCGTGCCTCCGCCCGATCAGCCCGTCACCGGACAGGTGGACCGGCTGTCCCGCCGACACGTCAACCCGCCCTGCACCACGAAGCACGGCCGACGCCGCGTAAGCCGTACCGCGCGCGCTCAACCCGTCCTCCGATGGTCGCGGAAACCGTCCCGCCGCCGGGCATCCGGCCGCGCCGCGCGAGCCGTACCGGTCTGTCCGGATCGGATCTGCGATCGGCGGATCGTACGGCGTGCGCCCGGCACCGATCGCAAAGACACCCCGCCAGACAGCACCGCGCACGGTCAACCCGCCCTCCGATGGTCGCGGACCAGGCCGTCCAGGCCGCCTCCGGCCGAAAGCGAGTCGAGCGGGACGAGCCGGGCGCCGAGCCTCGCCGCGAGGTCGCAAGCGAGTCCGAGCCGGACCATCCCGCTCTCACAGTCGACCACGACGGCCGCCGTCCCGGCGAGCAGCCCGGCCGCGCGGGGCACGTCGGCGGCGCCCCCGCTGGTGGCCCGGCCGTCGGTGACCACGACGAGCAGCGGGCGCCGGTCCGGGTCGCGCAGCCGTTCCACCCGCAGTGTCTCGGCGGCCTTGACCAGCCCGGCGGCGAGCGGGGTCCGCCCGCCGGTGGGCAGCAGGCGGAGCCGCGCCGCCCCCACCTCCACCGAGGAGGTCGGCGGGAGGGCCAGCTCGGCGCCCGCGCCCCGGAAGGTGACCAGACCGATCTTGTCCCGCCGCTGGTAGGCGTCGAGCAGCAGGCTCAGCACCGCCGTCTTGACCGCGCGCATCCGGCTCCGCGCCGCCATGGAGCCGCTCGCGTCGACGACGAACAGCACCAGGTTGCCCTCGCGCCCCTCGGCGATCGGCTCCCGCAGGTCCGTCCCCCGGATTCGCATCCCGGGGCCGCTGCGTCCTCGGCGTGCCTGGTACGGCGCCGCGGCGCGCAGGGTCGCGGTGAGGTGCAGCCGCCGGACGCGTCCCCGCGGCACCCGGGACCCGATGGTCCGGCCGTGCGGCGTGCGCGCCCGGGACCTGCGCCCCGCCGCGCCCTCACCCAGCCCGGGGACGGACAGCACGGGCACCCGGTACGGCTCGCCTGGCGCGGCCGTCCTGCTCTGCGTGGCACCGGCTCCCGGTTCCCCGGAGTCCGGGCCTTCGGCGTCGGGGGACGTCGCATCGGGTCCGGGGGTGCCGGCCGGGGGCGGATCGGCCGCGGTCTCCCCGGGCGGGTCTGGCTGCGCGGGTCCCTGCCCGGGGTCCGAACCGGGGTCCGAGCCACCGCCGGGTCCGGGGTCGGGATCCGGGTCGGGATCCGGGTCGTCCTGACCGAGCAGGTCGTCCAGGCGGGATTCGTCCAGGCCGGGGGCGTCGAACGGGTCGCGCCGCCTGCGGTGCGGCAGGGCGAGCCGGGCCGCCGCCCGTACGTCCTCGGCGGTCACCTCGGTCCGGCCGTGCCAGGCGGCGTGCGCGACGGCGGCGTTCGCCGTCACCAGGTCGGCGCGCAGGCCGTCCACGTCGAACGCGGCACAGACCTCGGCGATCTGCAGCAGTCTGGCGTCGGGCAGCACGACCCGGGAGACCCGCTCCCGCGCTTCCCCGATTCGTCCGGCCAGTTCGGCCTCCTGGGCGGTCCAGCGCTCGGCGAACGTGGCAGGGTCGTCCTCGAAGGCGAGCCTGCGCCGCACCACCTCGGCCCGCTCGGCCGGCTCCCGGGAGGCCCGTACCTCGACGGTGAGCCCGAACCGGTCGAGCAGCTGGGGCCGGAGCTCCCCCTCCTCGGGGTTCATGGTGCCGACCAGCAGGAAGCGGGCGGCGTGCCGCACCGAGACCGCCTCGCGTTCCACGTAGCAGGTGCCGAGGGCAGCCGCGTCGAGCAGCAGGTCCACCAGGTGGTCGTGGAGGAGGTTGACCTCGTCGACGTAGAGCACGCCCCGGTGCGCGGCGGCGAGCAGGCCCGGTTCGAAGGCCTTGACCCCGTCGGTGAGCGCCTTCTCCAGGTCCAGCGATCCGGCGAGCCGGTCCTCGGAGGCGCCGACGGGCAGCTCGACCAGGGACGCCGGGCGGGTCCGGCCCGGCGCCTCGGCCCCGTGCGGCCCGTCCGGGCAGGCGGGGTCGGGCGCGGCCGGGTCGCAGGAGAAGCGGCAGCCGTACACGACCTCGATCGCGGGCAGCTGGGCGGCGAGCGCCCGGACGACGGTGGACTTGGCGGTGCCTTTCTCCCCCCGGACCAGCACGCCGCCCACCCGCGGCGAGACGGCGTTGAGGATCAACGCCAGTTTCAGGTCGTCGAGTCCGACCACCGCGCTGAACGGATAGGTGACGGTCACAGAGCTCCTTCCCTCAGGCCCACGGCATACCACCTCATACATCGATTTTTCATGTCATAGCAGGTCAGGTATCCGGGGCTGTCCGTTGACTCCCCCGACCCGCCAGCCTCCGCGGCCGGCGGAGGCGATCCGGGTGACCGAGAGCGGCGCCAGGTCGATCCGGTCGGCGGCGGCCGGGTCCAGCCCGAGCACGCGTGCGAGGACCGCCCTGATCGGGCCGGCGTCGCAGCAGACGACGGCCGTACCGTCCAGCGACGACTGCCCGTCCAGCCACGCCGACACCCGGCGGACCATGGATGCGATGCTCTCCCCGCCGTGCGGGGCGGCGTCCGGGTCTTCGCGCCAGCGGCGCAGCGCCTCCGGCTCGGCCGCCGCGACCTGCGCGTACGGCAGGCCGCTCCACCGCCCGTGGTCGGCCGCCGCGAGCGCGCCGGCCACCGTACCGCGCAGCCCGGCTGCCGCCAGGGTCTGCGTCGCCACGGGCTCGGGCGAGCAGTACACCCCGGACAGGCCGGGGAACGCCCCCGCGAGCGCGGCGGCCCGGCGCAGGCCCGCGGGGTCGGCGTGCTCCCCCGACGGGAAGCACGCCCGGCGCATCCCCGGAGTGACGGCGTGGCGAACCAGGATTAACCGGCGCACCCGCTCAGCTCGGCACGGGAGCCCGGACCGCGGCCCCGAGCCCGGTACGGCGTGCGGCCCGCTCGGAGAGGATCCCGAACAGAACGCCCAGCGCCGCCCAGAGCACGAGCTGGGTGCCGAGCGAGGCGACCCGGAAGTCCCACAGCAGGGTGCCGGGGAAGCCCGCGGGAACCTCGTCGACGGTCGGCAGCAGCACCAGCCCGGCGACGACGGGGATCAGGAAACCGGCCGCGCCGACGGTCCGGCGGACGGCCGGGCCCCGGCCGGACAGCCGGTTGGCGGAGGTCACCGCGACGGCGACGGAGAGCAGGCCGAGGAGGACCATGACCAGGTAGAGGGTGGTACGCGTCCCGATGGTCTCGGGGTCGCCCACCGCCGGCGGGTTGGCGGGATACTTCAGGAAGGGGAAGAGGACGACGGCGGCGAAGGCGACCGCGGCCATGGTGATCGCGAGCGCGCCCTCGGAGCGGGGCCCCACCCGCCCGCGCAGGCCGGCGAAGGCGAGGGCGAAGATCCCGCCGACGGAGAGCCCGTACAGGCCGAGCGCGAGGAACAGCCCGAATCGCTGCCCCGGCCTGCTGACCAGGGGTTCGTCGTGGCTGTGCCCGCCTTCGGCCGTACCGGACTCGGCGGCCGCGGCCGCTTCCTCCAGCGCGATGGCGCGGTCGATGTCCGGTTCGCCGACGACGTAGGCGAACACAGCGGCGATAAGCCCGGCGACCAGCCCGACGAGCAGGCCCCGGACCAGCAGGGTGCGGATCATGCGGCGTCTAGTGGCACGGGACGCCGAGCAGGTGCCGCCCGTCGTGCATGAGTTCGTGCAGGTAGTCGCCTGCCTGGGATACGACGCCCTGATCGAAGGTGACCAGGTAGGCCAGGAGCAGGAAGACGGGGACCGCCAGGAGCCAGCGGCTCAAGGCCGGAAGCGAGATCGGGGCCGAGGTGGTCAGGTCACTCATGCGATGCCTCCTTGGGTTACGCGCCCACTCGTTGAGGACGCGGTGGCCAAGTGACCTGGCTCCCGGAACCTGCGTTCCGGACACAGTGGCGCGACCGCACCGGCATCTCACCGGATTTCCCTCGAACCACCGCGAATCCCCCGGAACGTATCTCGTCATCGCCGACCAGTCAATACGTGCCCCAAATTGGCGATATGTCCGAGAAGTCCATTCAGCTGGACGGACGCCGGCCCGAACCCCTCTATCCTGGGAGGGTGCGAGAGACGTTTGAGCTGGCAGACGACTACATCCCCCTCTGCGACCTGCTGAAGTACTGCATGATCGCCGAGAGCGGCGGCGCCGCCAAGCACTTCATCGCCGAAGGCAACGTCATGGTCGACGGCGAAGTCGAGCTCCGCAAGACCCGCAAGATCCGCGTAGGCGCGGTGGTGACCGGCGAAGGCTTCGAAATCCACATCGTCCCCCCGGCCTCCTGACGCACCGCCTCCCACGCAGCTTTGCCGTCGTACGTCCTATGGATCCGACATCAGCCAGTGATCACAATCAGTAGCCGATCGGATTCCAGCAGAAACGTCGCTCGGGTTCGAGCTACGAACGGCGACGAGAACGATAGGAGCTGAGCGACAGTGGGCGTGGACCTCGAACACGAGCCCATTCACGACCTCGCCCGCCGTGTCATCCGGCTGGCGGAGGAAACACAACACGCCGCCCAAGTGCTCGAACGCCGCCTGGAAGCCATGGAACGCCGCGACGGGGCCGTCGGCAAAGCCGACCGTATCCTGCCCGTCGCGGCCCGCATGAGAGCCGCCCTGGGCCAGGACAAGCTGTCCACCGACAGCCTCTGCGATCCGGACACCGGCCTGCCCGCATGATCGTCGACTCAAGCGCCATCATCGCGATTGTCAACGGCGAACCCGAGGCCACTGGTGGGACGGGCGCCTGATCTCATTCTCAGGCTCGCCCGACGGCCCGACCGCGCACCGGTTATCGCGATCACGCCTGCCGACCCAAGCGCGGCAACCTATTCGGAAATGTCGGACTCGGGTGGGAATGTGCTCTCACTGTCCCGCCGCACCGACAGCGCAGCATCCATTGAAGGCCGCACTGGCAATGAAAGGCGTCCGATGACCGCATGGGATGACGTCCGCAACCTGATCAACCACGGGGAGGCCGCCCCGATCGCCGAGTACATCGCCACGCTCGGCAACGGCGACCGGGCCTTGATCGCGCGGGAGCTCCCCGGTCACCTGTCCGCGCTCCGGGACAGCCTGGACAGGTTTGACCTCATTGACCTCGGAAAGGGGTTCCGCGTCGCGGGTGCCGCGACGATCGGAGGTGCCGCCGCCGTCGCCATCTGGCTGGGCCGCCGCGAGTACACCACCGAGTGGACCTACGAGTCGCCGGAGGAGCGGGATCTACTGCTTCAGGTGCTCGAGTCCCGTCCTCGGAACTGGCAGGCCGACCTCGCCCGGCGGCTCGCGCTCCGGCTTCGCACCTCAGGCGACTGGGGGGTGAAACTAGCTGTCGAACTGTTCCGCCGCACCGGGGCGGAGCCTCCCGTGCACGACCCGTTCACCGCGGGCTGGGTGGCGGGAGCCGAGCCGACCGGCCCGGAGGTCACCGACGACCCGTTCTTCGAGCTCATGCTCCCCCGGATCTTCGAGGCCGAGCGGGCCGGGCGGGTGCTCCAATGGCAGAAGGCCGACGACCCGTGGATCGCCGGGCTGGTCGCAACGGCCTCTCCCGCCCGGCGCGAGATGCTGCTCGCCGGATGCGTAAGCAAGTTCCTGCGCGGTGGCGCCTCCGCCGACCTGCGCTACTTCACCCGGCTGCACGAAGCCCTGGAACCCACCGCCGAGCAGATCGCCGAACGCTCCCGGGACTACATCAGCCTGCTGCCCGCCGCCCCCGTCAACGTCGCCGAACTCGCCCTGGCCAACCTGCGCCGCCTGGACGACCTTGATCCGCTCGATCTCGGCGAGGCGCTGGAAGGCGTCCTGTTCCGGGCCGAACGCAAACTGGTCGCTTCCGCCCTTACCTGGCTGGATCGTTCGGTACGGCGTTCGCCCGGCCTGGCCGGTGAACTGGCCTCCGCGCTCGTCCTCGCCTTCGGCCATTCCGCGCCCGACGTCCGAGACCGCGCGGTCCGCATCGCCCTCAAGCTCGTGCCGAAACTCGGTCCCGCCGGAATGGACACGATCAAGCAGGCGATCCCCGTGCTCCCGCCTGAGGACGGGGAGAAACTGGCCGAAGCGTTCGGCGCCGAGGTCACCGAAACCGAGCCCGGATAACTCGAGGTGCCGACTGTCTCCCCTGGCCGCCGCGTCCGTACCCTTCCCCGAACCGACCACCTCGCTCCGGGAGCCCACCGGCTTCCCTTGCGACTGGAACAGGACGGCTGGCGTGGCGAGGAACTGATTCTCGCGGGTTTCGCCCCCCGACCACAGCGGACCGGGAGGCAGCGCCCAACAATCCCCTTCGGACAACCCGCGCCAGGTGGCCTGGCCATCTGGTTGCCGCCCTTCGATCAGGCCGGTGGGACGGCATGCTGAAGCCGGACGACGGTCTCTGCGACGTCGAACCCCAGAACCGGATCGGGCTGATCGGACAGGAGGCTCTCGTAGAGAGGCCGGTAGTGGGCGACCTTCCTGGGTGTTCGACCGTCGTTGCCGTAGACGGCAAGCAACACGTCGTCCCGACTGGCGAAACCGGTCATCGCAGTGTGATCAATCCAGACCTCCACCCCGGCTTGCCCGAAGGTGAGAACCGTCTTCTTGCTGCTGGAACCGGTGAGCCAACTGGTACGCAGCCGAGCGGTGCCCACCACGCCCCGGCAACGGTAGCTGAAGGTGTACCAGGCACTCGACCCGCCGTCGGTCTGACCACCGGAAGTAATCGCCAGAAGGTCCACGAATCGGGCCAGCATACTGAGCTGGTTCACGCCGGAGTCCATCCAGCTGGAAACGTACGAGGCGAACGCCTGATCGCCCCGGAGGATGTACGGATCGTAGAACGCCGACGTGATCTGGGTAACCGGCCCCCATTCCGGATGTTTGTCGATCACTTCCTCGGCCCAGCCGACCTCAGGCGAGAATGCAAAATGATGCGCTGTGAACAGCCGCCCCCGCAGATCATCCGCGTCGTTCATGGAACGCAATCGATCGAGTGAGGAAGGATCGTGGACGAGCGGCTTCTCAGCCAGCACGCGAGCGGGCGACATTCTGAGCGCCTGGGCCACAAGATCGGCATGTGTCTCGGTAGGGGTGGCGATCACCACCAAATCGGGTTGATGCGCGGTTAGTGCATCGGCGAGATCCCGATAGTGAGAGGGTGTGGTTCCCCGAAACACGGGTGGTTCCGCAAGGTTCGGGTCCACGGTGAACTCCAGGGAGACCGGAAGCGCCGCAAGAACCTCCAGATGGGTCTGCGCAATGATCCCCACCCCTGCCAGCCCGACCCGTACCCGGTCGCCCATCGAGCTTTACCCCCGCCTCATGCCATCTGCTTTCCGCCCGGAGACACTATCGAGGAGCGGTCAACTCCGCCCAGCGACTCAGCGAGGTGACCGCCTCATCTATCCAATCGACGACGGGGCGGCTCCCGACCGCAATCTCAACACCGTCGATCCAAGCGGTCGCGATCGCCACCCAATAGGTGTTTCCACCCGAGGAACGCGTCCGCTGGTCAAGTTCTACGCGCGTCCGCTGGGCACCGTCGTAGTCACCCGTACGCACGTGAAGAAGAATCTCCGCTACATCAGCCAGGTTGTGACCTCCCCGGTAACCGATCCCATCCGCAAGCCGCCTGGTCCCATCCACCGCGTCCGATCCCAGCCCGAACTCGCCGGCCATCACTGCGGCAACGGCCTCGGCGGAACGGATTTTGACGAGCTCGACCGGATTCGGCACGAGATCGAGCAACCCACGAGCTTGGCTCGCCACCTCGGCAACAGCGGACATATCCCCAAGCCAGCACGTTGTCTGAGCCATGTTGGCCAGTGCTTTCGCCTCCGCAGCCGCAAGCCCCTCTGCACGTGCCAGTTCTATCGCCTCGGTGTATGAATCCGCGGCTTCGGCAAAGCGAGCGTTTACCCGCCAGATATGTCCGATCAGTCGAAGGCATTCACCTTTGTCGGATGCATCACGGCTTCCGTGGGCTTGCAGTGTTGCAAGTGCACGCACGAAGCGCCCGTTGAGGTAGTCGTAATCGCAGAGCCAGTACCGGGCGGCCGCGTCGAACTCACCGTCAATCAGCCCTCGATAGATATCGGCGGCTCTCGTGTAGTTCCCTTGATTTCGCAGGGCGTGCGCAAGGTGAAGGCGTACCAGCTGTGCAGCCAGGGTGTTGGCGCCGACTTCCTCAGCAGCGTTGTCCAGAACCCGGACGGCCTCGGAAGCACTCCCTGAACGACGAAGCTGAATCCCCTGAATCGCGGCATGCATCGCCCGGAAATCCGACACATCCGTTCTCTGGACGGTGAGTCCCGCACCGATGCCCGTCCACTGCCCGGCCTCCACCAATCGCTGCGTGGCCCGAACCATCCAGTCGTCGAAGACTCCGTACCCGCCGGACAGCTTGAGACCTGATTCGAGGGCCTGCGCGATGACTCCACGACCGGCGGAGGGTCCCAGCCGTTCCCCCAGCCGACCGAGCAGTCGGGCGGCGACTTCGCGACGGTCACGGTCGGACCAGCCGTCCGGAAGCCCTCGATCCGCTTCGCCGATTGCCGACCGCAATGCCATATGCAAAGCGTATGGATATTCGTAGGCGTCATCATGCGTCAAGAAGGGACGCCGGAGAAATCGGGCCACAGCACCATCTGAAAGGCTTGGCTGCCCGGCCCTCAGCAGTGCGGCGTCGACACGGTCGACAAGCGCCGCCGTACGCACCAGATCGCGTTCCTCTTGAGGCAGATCCCTAAGCGACCGACTGGCAACCGCAGTGAATGATCCACCGAAATCGTCCACCGACGGATCCCCACCACGTGCCAGTAGCTCAACAAAGTGCGACACCGACAAGTCCAGGTAAAGCGGCAGACCCTGCCCACCGGCGATGATGCGCTCCCGTACTTCGCTTGGTATCGCAGGCAAGCCGTCCCGTGTGAGTGCTTCGCGAAGATAGCTGTCGGCGTCGACGTCGGACAGATAGCCCACAAGATGCTGCCGAGGTTCGATCGAGTCATTGTTGAAGTGCAGATATGGCCAGCGCTCTCGGCCGGTGAAGTCCAGTTCACCCTTGATCCCGCTGTCCGCCCAGTCAACCCGATTACGCCCCGTGATTACGAAGAGGATGTTCGGCATAAGATATACACACCGCTGCAGGAAACGCTCTTCGATCCGGTCCGTCCTACTGCCGAACACTTCAAAGGTGTCGAGGAATACGCATACCCTGGGCCGCCGACTTCGCCGTTGCCGCTCCAGGTCCCAGGCGAGCAGATACGGAAAGAACGACAACGTCTCATAATCCGCGTCCGCTTCCACCAGCTCAGCAAAGAGTTCGCACTCGCCAAGCAAACGACCCTCCCGCACCCGGTCCCGAATGATGCGGTAGGTGCCCAGCGCGGCACGCTGAGCCAGCCCCGCCAATCCCCCGACACCCGCGGGCACGATCTGAGCGACACTCGCCGCGATCTGATCGTTCAGGCCGATGCTTCGCGATGCACGCCGCACCGTCGGCAGCGCATCCAAGAACTCCTGTAAAGACTCGCCCGGGTGTGCGCGTGCCCAATAGGAAGCCAGAGCCAAGTCGAAGGCAGGCCACCGGTTTCCCAGCCTTCCCAGCCCCGCCCGAATCCGGAGCAACAATCCTTCAATGTCGGTTGCGCCCTCCTCGGAGAGGTCAATGCGAATGGATACCACGTCATCGTGACCCGCATCCTGTGCTTCTTCGAGGAGGCGACGCTCCAGTTCATGCGAGAGCGTCGTCTTCCCGATACCTCCCACCCCGTAAAAGGTCAGAACATTGCGACGCCCCTGAACCCGGTCGACGACAGGTGAGAGCTCAGCCTCGTCCAAGATCTGATGAAGTCCGTCCAGCGACCGGCGGAACGCGGCCATCTCGTCCGCCCTGTTGGTGAACACCTGCTGAGCGGTGACGGAGGATGCCATACCTCTCATGAACGCAGCACGCAGGTTCACTCGCGCCATCATGCTCTCCTCCGATGACACACAAAGACGCCTCGCCGACCATCCGGGAGGATCTACCCAACAAATGACCGTAACGTGGGCATCGATAATTGGGAACGGTGTAAGTACGCCATAGTTGACGGGGCTTGTCAGGCGTACCGATCAATTGGTGTGTCGGGTTCCGGCACTGCGACAAGGATGGGCCCAGACGATCTTCTGATCTGTTTGCGAAGGTGAGAGTGAGTACAGGACCTTCGGCACCCGTTCCGAACCATGGACCGAGACCACGTGGCGACGAGAACGAAAAGAGCTGAGCTGCAGTGAGCGTGCACCTCGAATACGAGCCCGTTCACGACCTTGCCCCCGGGTCATCCGGCCAGCCGAGGAGACACCACATGCCGCCCAAGTACTCGAACGCCGCCTGGTGGTGATGGAACGCCGCATCGGGTCCGTCGGCGGAGCCGAACGTGTCGTGGCCCTTGCGGCCAGCGTGCGAGCGCACCTGGGCCAGGAGTTCACCGACGACCTCTACGCTCCGGACACCGGCCTGCCCGGATGAACCACCGGCATCGCACTCGCCATCCGTGAAGGTGGCTCGATGGGGGCGTCAGTGGCTGACTTCGTACCAGCCCGCAAAGCTGCAGATCCTCAATAAACATATAAATGCTGAAATGAGCATCCAACGCATATTCCATGGCTAAGGTGCCGGGATGCTCAGGTCGTGGATGGGTCGGTGGGGAAGGCTACTGCTTGCCGTCGTCTTGCTCGCCGGGGGCGCGGTGGGCTCTGCGCAGGTGATCGAGCCGGTGTACTGCACGTCGCTGTTCTCGTCGTCCAGTCCTTGGGTTTCCCTCACCTGTAATGACGGACGAGGGAACCGGGATGTGGAGGCGGAGGCGGGGCTCCGATCACGGACGCTCAGCGCGGATCAGGCACGGTCCGTCGGATGCCGGCCGATCCTCTGGGGCGACGGTTCGGAGGCCGGGTCGCCGGAACCGGAGCACATGCCGTCTCCCGGCCCAAGCCCCACCCACCGGCCACGGGCCCCGGAACCGTCGATCGCGGCCCGGGTGAACGGGGCGTGGGACCACATCGAGCGCTGGCTGGGCGTCCACGCCTCCGCCACGCTGCGCAGTCTTGGCCATCCCGCCTCGGCGGAGGCCGTGGCGAAGTGGGAGCGGGAACGCGGGGCCAGGATTCCCGACGAGCTGTACGCGTCGCTCCTCCGGCACAACGGCGTCGACGACGGCTCCAAGTTCGGTCTGCCGACTCCGGCGGCGTCCTCCGCGTTCCGCTTTCCCCCGGCCCACGGGCTCCTCGACCTGTGGAGCATCGGCAACGCGGGCGACACCAACTGCGAGAGCCTGGTGATGGCAGGCACGCTCCGGGAGGCCGACCCCGAACGCGGTCGGTGGCATGGGAGCCTGGTCCCGTTCGCCGCATCGGACGAGGGTTCGGAGCTGTTCGTCAACCCGCGTTCCGGCCGGGTCGGCGTCAAGGTGCGCGACGAACGCGTCCGCTACGAGGGACCCAGCGGCTGGCCGTCCTATCCCACCTTGCTGGAGGCCGTCGCCGCCTCACTGGAGAGCGGTACGGCGCTGCGGGGCCACTACCCGACGGTCACCGCGACATGCGAGCTCCGCTGGGCGGGCGAGCCGTCGACCTCCGCCCCGTCCGGCTGTGCCGGTGGACCCCGCCCGTCACCCACACCGGAACCGAAGCCCAGTCCCCCGCCCCGGCCTCCGAAGCTCACCCCCGAGCAGGCACGGGCTGTCGGCTGCCGGCCCGAGCGCCACCCCCCGGTTGTCCGCAGGCCCAACCCGTCGGTCGCCGCCCGGGTGAACGCGGTCTGGCGGCGCATCGAACGCCGCCTCGCCCGCGAGTTCCCCGACACCCACCGCTCGTTGAACGGCCCGGCCGACCCCCGTGCCATCGCCGAAGCCGAGGCGCGGATGGGCGTCGTCTTCCCCGACGACCTGCGTGCCTCTCTGCTCCGCCACAACGGCGCAAAGCACAGAGGCGCCTGGTTCGGCCCCGCCCCCTTCTACGGCTTCATGCCGGTCAAGGCGATCGCCGATGACTGGAGGATGCTGTGCGACATCGTGGTCGACAATTCCGCGACCGGCTGGTGGCACGGGCGTCTGATCCCGTTCGCGGGCGCGCCCGACGGCGGCAACCTGTTCGCCGACCCGGCCACCGGCAAGACGGGTGAGTTCTATCAGGACGAGGGGCTGACCCTGGAGGGAGACGTCGCCTGGCCGTCCTACCTGGCGCTCCTTGAGGCGACCGCCACCGCGCTGGAGACCGGCCGTCCCATCCGCAGCTGGCGGCCGGCCGTGAACAAGGGAACGCTGGACTGGGTCGAAGCCGGCGACTGATTCCAGGCCGGCTCCGACCTCGGGCCCGGCGGTTCAGATCTTCTCGAAGAGGAACCGGTCGTTGTTGAGTCCGCTCCCGCAGGCGACCGGAGCGAGCGGCGCGTTCCCGGCCGGTTGAACGGCCAGGCACTTGAGATACCCGTTGACCCGGAGCTCGGTTCCCGCCTTCCCGGCGCTGCCCACCAGGTTCACCACCTGACCGGGCCGGCCGGTGCAGTCGTCCTGGACGACCTTCGCGTTGTCGTCCCCGGCCCCGTTCACGGTGAGGCACTTGCCGGCGAACGTCCGAATCCGGAACGTTCCTGTGGCGTTGACGATCCGGAATCGCTGACTGGACTGGCCGGAGCAGTCCCGCTGCACGATCGCGGCGCCGTTCAACGTGCTCTGTTCCTGCACGTCCAGGCATTTGCCGGAATGCAGCAGCCTGATGCGGATGTCCACGTCGATCGGCAACCGAGCCCGGGCCGTGCCGGACGCGGCGTGGGCGGTGGGGACGACGCCCACGACCGTCGCCATGCCCGCGATCAGCGTGGCGGCCATGCCCAGCCGTACGGGAGTTCGCATGGTCTCTCTCCTTCAAAAACCGGGGCCAACCACCCTGGGTGCACATTCACTTGCGGATTGTAATTACCCGCGCGAGATGTGCCCCGTCGGCGCGCTGGGGTGATCACTACGGAACCGCCGTCGCACCGGCCGAAGCCCGCCGGGAACGGCTCCGAAAATGTCGGGGCCGACTGGCAATGTCCTCGTCACGCCTCCGCGACAACCCGGGGCCGGCCCACCATTGCTGCCGCTGGCGTGCGCTTTCCTACCTAAGACTGATATTTCAGTGTCAATTGTGATTGGAGAGGTCCGATGACCGCGTGGGATGACGTGCGTGACCTGATCAACAGGAGGCGGACCGCCGAACTCGCCGAGTACGTCACCGCCCTCGGCGACGAGGATCGGCGCCGGATCGCGCGGGAGCTCCCCGGCCACCTGGCCGTCCTTCGCGACCGGGCGGGACGGTGGGGGAGCCTCCACGAGTTCGGGACCGCTCTCCGGGTGGCGGGGGCCACGACGATCGGCGGTGCGGCGGCCGTCGCCGCCTGGCTGAACCGCCGTGAGTACACCGACCGGTGGACCGCCCAGAAGCCTGGGGAGCAGGAGCTTCTCCTCAGGGTTCTCGCGACGCGGCCACCGGACTGGCAGGCCGACCTGGCCGGGCGGCTCGCGCTCCGGCTTCGCACACCTGAGGGCTGGGGGGTGAAACTCGCGATCGAGCTGTTCCGCCGTACCGGGGCCGAACCCCCGCAGCACGACCTGTTCACCGTGGGCTGGGTGTCCGCGGTCCAGCCGATCAACACGGAGATCACCGATGATCCGTTCTTCACGCGCATGCTCCCCCGGATCTTCGAGGCCGAGGGCGTCGGACGTGCGCTCCAGTGGCAGGAGGACCGGGACCCCTGGATCGCCAGGCTGATCGCCACGGCCTCCCCCGCCCGGCGCGAGATGCTGCTCGCCGGATGCGTGAGCAGGTTCCTGCGCGGCGGCGCCCCCGCCGACCTGCGTTACTTCGTCCGGCTGCACGAGGCTCTGGAGCCCACCGCCGAGCAGGTCGCGGGACGTTCCCGGGACTACGTCCGGCTGCTTCCCGCCGCCCCGGGCAAGGTCGCCGAACTCGCCCTCAAGCACCTGCGCCGCCTGGACGAGCCGGACCCGTTCGAGCTCACCGAGGCCCTCGAAGGGGTCCTGTTCCGGCCCGAGCGCAAACTCGTCGACTCCGGCCTGACCTGGCTGGACCGGTCGGTACGGCGTTCGCCGGGCCTGGCCGACGAGGTGACCCCCGCGCTCGTCCCGGCCCTCGGCCACAACTCGCCGGAGGTCCGGGATCGCGCGGTCCGCATCGCGCTCAAGCTGGCTCCGCACCTCGGCCCGGCCGGGCTGGACACGATCAAGCAGGCGGTCCCCGTGCTCCCCTATGAGTCGGCCGAAAAGCTCGCTCCCCTGCTCGGCGGCGAGGTGGCCCTGCCCGAGCCGGTACAGGAGCCGGCCGATCCGTTCGACTCCCTCACACTGCCGGAGCCGCCGCAGGCCGTACCTTTCCCTGCGCCGATCGAGTCGTTCGAGGAGCTCATCGAACTCACCTCGTGGAAGGACCTGGAGGGCTGGCGGAGCGTCGAGCGGGTCCTCGCGGCTTTCGTCGCGCTTGCCGCGGCCGACCGGGAGACGGCTCGCACGCATCTGATCCGCCGGCTCACCCATCCGCGGCTGTACAACTCCACCTTCTGGGGTAGGTGGAACAATCCGGCTCTCTGGGTGGACGCATTGGCGAGGGAGTTCGGCAGCCCTCAGTCGCGGGTGGGGCAGCTCCCGGACCCGGACCTCACCCCCGGGAACCGGTGGATCACCCTCAGCCGATGTGCGGAGATCTTCCACGCCCTGCGCGCCGGTGTCCTCCCCCCGATGCTGCTCGCCACCCCCACCTGGTCGGACGGGCGGCTGGACGCCGAGGAGTTCCTCACCCGGCTGGAGACCTACGAGGCGGCCGGGGCGACGCCGATGCCCGCCGACCTGGCGCAGGCGCTCCTGCGCCTCCCCCGCGACCTCGACCCGGAGGTCCTGGCCCGCACCGCGCGGCTCACCTCTCCCGAGGGACGTCGGGTCGCGGCGCTGCTCACCGCCGGCGGGGTACCCGTGCCCACCGTGACCCTTGGATGGGCCTACCGGATCGGCGATCGCACCGAGGTTCTCAGCGACCCCGCCGCATCCCTGCCCGAGGAGGCGCGCGACGCCCGGATCACCGTGACCGTGGAGTACCGGCCGACCGGGTTTCCGTTGATCGACCGGGTGCTCACGGGTCCCCGTCCGGACGACGTCGCGCAACCGTCGGATCTCTGGCCGTCGGTCCTGCCCTGGCATCGCGAGCTCAACGCCGCCTACTTCACCCGCTTCCTGTCGTTCACCACCACCCGCTGGGGGTTCGCGGGGATCGGACCGGAAATCCTCCACGAGCTCGCCTTCGGCCACGGGCCGGCGGGCGAGGCCACGATGTCGCTGCTGGCCGGGTGCCTGCTCGACTCCCGGCCCGTCGGGATGCCCGTGGTCCTCGGCCTCGCCGCCCGTGGCGACCTCCCGGCCCAAGCCCTGGGCAACCTGCTCGCGCAGAGGGTGAAGCACGGCGGGCAGTCGGCTGTGCGGGTGGGGATCATCCTGCGGGAGGCCGCGACGGACGGCTCACTTCGGCAGGTCTGGAACGCGATGGAGGCGGCACTGCCGATCCTGCTGCCCGGCAAGGGCGAGAAGACGGTCCGGGGGCTGCGCAGCCTGCTGGTCGACGCAAGCGCCTTCGCCTGCTGGGCCGAGGCCCGGGCGGACATTCCCGCGCTCGCCGACTTCGTCGCCCGCCGCAAGGGCAACGGACAGCTCATTCAGGAGGCCAGGAAGCTGCACGCCTACCTCACCCGCCCCTGACCCCGCCTGGGCGGACCGCAAGAGCACAAACCGCAATAAACATATAAGTCATGAAATAAATAAGAAGCAGATATCTCGTGATTAGGGTACCGGGATGATCAGGTCACGTATGGCCCGAGCCATGCGAATTCCGCTCGTCATCGGTCTGCTCGCAGGCGGTGCGGTGAGCTCCGCGCAGGTGACCGGGTCGTCCGAATGCTCCATGCTCATCACGTCGTCGAGCCTGTGGACGCCCCTGCGCTGCGTCGACGGCCGGGGAAACCGGGACCTGAAGGCGGAGGCACGGATCCTCGGCCGGGCCCTCACCGCGGACCAGGCGCGGGCGGCCGGGTGCGCGCCGATCTTCTGGCACGGGGAACCCGAGGCCGAACCGCCCGAGCCGGTGGACGCCGACCCGAGCCCCCTGCCCCCGCCGCGGGAACCGGATCCGGCGATCGTCGCGCGGGTGAACGGGGCGTGGGACCGCATCGAACGCTGGCTGGGCGCCCGCGCCTCGGCGACGCTGCGCACCCTCAGGAAGCCCATGACGGCGGCCGACATCGCGGAGTGGGAGGCGTGGCGGGGGACGAGGCTGCCCGACGACCTGTACGCCTCACTGCTCCGCCACAACGGGGCCGACGGCGGTTCCCAGCCCACTTTTCCGCTGTCGCCGGCCTCCTCCGGATTCCACTTCCCGCCCGCCCACGGCCTCCTGGACCTGTGGAGCATGGCCGAGGCGAGCGCGGAGCACTGCCGGGCCCTGGTGATGGGCGGATCGCTTCGGGAGGCCGACCCGGAACGCGGCATGTGGCACGGGAGCCTGCTCGCGTTCGCCGTGGCGGACGACGGGTCCGACCTGTTCGTCGACCCTCGTACGGGCAGGGTCGGGGTCAAAGTCCACGCCGAGCGGGTGCGCTACGAAGGCCGCTCCTCCTACCTCACGCTTCTGGAGGACGTGGCCACCTCGCTGGAGCGGGGTACGGCGCTGCGAGGCCGGTATCCCACCGTCACCGCCGGCTGCGAACTCCGCTGGGCGACCCGGCCGCCGTCCGGCTACCCTTCCGGCTGTGCGGGCGGCCCCCGCCCGTCGCCCACCCCGGATTCGCCCCCGAAGCCCACTCCGACGCCGCCGCCGACCCCTGAACCGCGGGCCGCCGACTGCCCGGATCGGCGTCCCCCGGTCGTCCGCCGCCCGGACCCGGCGGTCGCCGCGCGGGTCAACGCGGTCTGGCGCCGAATCGAGCGCCGGCTCGCCGCGAAGTACCCGGTCACCTACCGGACGCTGAAGGGACCGGCGCGTCCCCGGGCGATCGCCGAAGTCGAGGCCCGGATCGGCGCCGCCCTCCCCGACGACCTGCGCGCTTCCCTGCTCCGCCACGACGGCGCGAAGTACGACGGGTTCGGCCCGCCCTTCTTCGGTCTCATGCCGGTCGAATCCCTCTCCGAGGACTGGGAGTACTCGTGCGGCACCGACACCGACGCCGCTGCGGACGGCTGGTGGAAAGGGCATCTGGTCCCGTTCGCGATAGCGATCAACGGTGACACCCTGGTCGTGGACACGGCCACCGGCAAAGCAGGGGAGTTCTCCCACGAGGTGGGCCCAGCCGAGAAGGCCGACTGGCCGTCCTTCCTGGCGCTCCTGAAGGCGACCGCGACCGCCCTGGAAACCGGCCGCCCCATCGGGGATTTCCGGCCCGTCTCCCGGAAAGGCGCCCTCGACTGGGTGGAAGCCCCTCCCGGCCGCCGCGATTGAGCCGGTGACCTCAGATGCTCCTATTGAGCAGGCGGCGCAGCAACTTGATGTCCTCGGGACCTGAGCTGACGCCGACCATACCGTACGCGCTACGGCCCCGTTCCGCCGAGATGCCCATAGTACTGGGCACCGCTGATTCTACTCATACGGGCCTAGGAACCGATCGCCGTTGAAATGAATAAGGTGAGTTGGATTGTCGGCACACCAGACATCGGTTTCCCATGAAATGTCCTTCAGGTACTCCCTGAGCACCACCTTGGATGGGAAGCACGAGATAAAGACGAGGCCAGCAGTCGAGCCATGGAATAGAGATTTCAATTCGCCATGTCTCTTGGAATCGACCGGACCGTGTGTGGAGGCTGCCTCAATCAATACGAGCCAGTTGCGGTCAGGAATGTAAACCACAACATCTGGCATTTTGCCGTGTGAGTCCACAGCTATGCCCAACCTGGCGAGAACGTCTTCTTTAAAGACGCTCCACTTCTTCTGGGTATCGCCGATGTAGAGAACTTGGCCGCCAGGGGTGAAGCGTGCACAGAATTCCTCGATGATCTGAACGATCAGTTTATTCTGACCGCCAGAGCTGAGCTTTACCTCGGTTCCGTCGGGGAGGGTTACCGGTATACGCAACAGGTCACGTTCCATGGCGTACTTCGCCTTCAGGCCGGGCATCATGGCCAGATAGGCAGCAAGCTGATCGTCAAATGCATGACAATCGATGAGCCGGATCAGTTCGAAAGCGGCTGATTCTATCTGGTAGCAGTTCTTTGGCGAGTTCGTAGGCCGCCCAGGGTCGTCGGGGTTGGCGACAACGAGCCCGCCTTCGACGAACTGGTGGAGGGTGAAGCGGCGGATAGTCTCACGGGTGTTGGGTTTGTAGTCCTTTTCGTAATTGGTGCGCAGCCAGTCCATGATCTCTACGGTCCGTAGCATGGGGCGCTCAGCGCTTGGCCAAGACGCGCTGGGCGGCAACCTTAGCAGGGCGAGGAGGACCAGGGCGGATCGCTCGTTGCACCGCTCGTCGTCGAAGCCGAGGAGGCGAAGGATGCCCTGAGCCTCCATGATCTTCGCAACCATCTCGGCCGACGGGGTGCTCTTAGGCCGTGGCGTTATCACCCCGCTTAGTCTGGCAGGCGACCACATGCTGCGTGACCAAGTCGTCGAGTTTGTCTTGATCCGGCCAGGGGCTTGCGCCCAGGACCGTCCCCATGGCCATCAGCTCAGCAAGGGACGGGTACCTCAGATTGCGCAGGTCAGTTGCGTTGATCTGCGTGTGCCCGTTGAACCTTCGGATGATTCTGTCCAGAACGGTGGAGTTAAGCCATAGTCCGAGACCCCGAGCGACTTCAATGGAAAGACCTTGTCCGTTGGTATGGAAGACGTTCACGTGGTTTTCGAAGCCAATATTTGCATTGGGAAACGTCTCCACTTCGAAGACCGCTGCGACTATCCGGCGTCGTTCCTCCTTCGATGACATACGCTTAACGATCACGTAGTTTCCTGAAGGAAAGAACTGCTTCACGGTGGTCTCGTTTGAGACGATTGCGTTTGGTTTACGAGCTCCCGGGACAGGCCAGGTGACTCGACCATCACGCATGTGTAGGGGATAGATCAGAGGAACGGTATCGGCCCCAGGGTCTTGACGCAGGTGTTCCTTGGCCCGGAAGTCGACGACACGACCGGTGGCAACCCTGAGCCCGAGCTCAGGCAACTGAGCAGGGAGCCGGGAGTGGATCTCGGCTAGCTCACGATCATCGTCGGCGCCGCTGATATGAATGAACTGCTCTGGATCGTCCGGTTGGACGACTTCACGATGCGGCGCCGTGCGCGTCCGTGGGGTGTCATGGTACCCGGCGCTGATAGAGATCGTGATAGGAGCGCGATCCTGTCTGGATTGACGACTGGCACTGAAGACGATGTTCTCCTGGAGGACGTCGGAGTCTCCGAAGACGGTCGATCGGGACTCGAAGACATGGAGGCGGTCAAGGTGCATTTTCTCCAGGAAGAACTGCCGAAAAGGCCGAAAGTAGGGGCCGTTGGCGAAGCTGCGCGGTGTGATCGCCACAAGGTGACCATTGGGCTTGAGCAGATTCACGCTCATCGCAAGGAAAGCGGCGTAGAGATTTGAGACGCCACATGCATGGAATTCGACAATATTCCGCTCGCGAGAAGCGCGACTGAGCTTCTTGTAGGGCGGGTTAGTAATCACCAGGTCGAACGGTTCTGGAGTAGTATCCAGGAGCGAGCCACCAGCTGCCCAGTCAATGAAATTACCTGTTTGCAGGACGGTTTCGATCTCCACACCAACGCTACCTGCCTGTTCCCGACAGTCCCGAAGAGTCTCATCAAGTGCTGGATGGACGATTTCGTCTATCTCACAGACCACGAGTGTCACGGAGAGATCCGGCCGCTCTTTGATCAGGCGTGCGACGAGGGCAGCTGAGAGAGACCCGGCACCGGCACCAGGGTCAAGGATCCGAACGGAGCCAGATACCGGGAATCGGGCGAGTGACGCAATGAAGTCCGAAACTTGCGCAGGAGTGAAGTACTGGCCGAATTGAGCGCGCCGTTTCGGATCGAGAGCAGCCAAGGTAGCCTGCCGACGCTTCTCAGTACGTTCGACCAGCAAATTGGCGATCTCAGCAATATCCAGCATGGCGAGCTCCTCGGCTGTCATGTACTTAGCTTATGAGGCCACCGGTACCCGAGGTGCTGATGGCGCCATCAGACGACCCCGGCAACCGGGTCTGGTCAGCGGCCACAACCCCGCTCCGGTCCAAGACCGGCGGCAGCCCCGACGGCTTGCGGCAGCCGTGTCGAGGTACGGCCGCGGCCGTACCTCGACGGCCGAGCCGGTCAGAAACCCGCGCGAAGCCGGGCGACCGTCTCGGCCTTGTGGCGGTAGGCGTCGGCCAGGGGGGCGCCGCTGCGGAGGGCCGCGACGACCCGGGCTTCGGCGACCTCGTACTCGGCGGCCTCGGCGAGGATCTCGGGTGAGGCGATGACGACACCGCTCCGGTCCATGACCAGGAGGTCGCCGTCGGAGACCGTCACGGCGTCGATCTCGACAGGATCGCCGATCACGGCGACGTGGACGTCGGGCCCGGGCCCGACGGTGGCCTCGCGGAGCGCCCAGATCGGGAAGCCGAGCTCGGCGATGGCGGCGACGTCGCGGACCGCGCCTTCGACCAGGGCGCCAGCCGCACCGGCCCCGAGGGCGGCGAGGGTGAGGATCTCCCCCAGACCGCTCCGGCCGCCGCCTCGGCTCCGGCGACGACGACGATCCGGCCGGACAGTCTCCCGTCGAGCAACCGATGGAGCGGATTGAGGCCTTCCGGGCCGGGGCCGGGCGCCAGCCGTACCGTGCGGGCGGTGCCCCGTACCGCCGCCGTCCGGTGGATCGGGACGAGCGGGGGACTCAGCCAGCCGGTCTCCCCGCGGAGCTGCAGAATGTCGGCGATGGCACTGGTGGAGGCGAGCATGTCGTCACCTCTCTCACTAGAAGTCCCCAAAGTCCCGAATGTCGGTAGTATGCCGCCTCCTACAGGCCGATCCGGGGCCGGGGTCACTCAGATCCCGACTTCCGCAGGAACGTGCGGATTTTGCCGACGGAGGTACGGCGCAGCGCCGCCACGACCTCAAACCGGACCGGCCGCTTGGACTTGGCGAGCCGTTCGGCGCACCGGTCGGCCAAATCATCGACCAGCGTTCCACCGCCACGCGGACCGAGGTCAACTCCCCCATAGGGAGCGGACCTCTTCGAAGACCTTCTGGTCGTGCGAGATCTCCACGACGTTGCCGTCGGGGTCCTTCAGCGCGCAGACGTAGCCGACCGGCGGCGGCAGCTCCGTCGGCTCCCAGTGCAGGCAGCCCAGCTCGCGCGCCTCCGCCGCGATGCGGTCCACGTCCTCGCGGTCCGGCACCTCCATGCCGAGGTGCGCGAACGGGGTGAGCTGCGGCTGGGGCTTCCCCTTGTCCTTGGCGAACTCCACCAGCACCAGCACGAACGGTGACTCCACCTGCCTGTCGTTGGAGAGCCAGACATTGCGCCCGTCCTCGTCCTCGTGCCGGGCCACCACGACGAGCGGGGTCATCCCGGTGTAGAACTCGATCGCCTTGTCGAGATCGCAGCTGGGCAGCGCGACATGGGTCCAGCGCGCCTCGGTGAGCTTCTTCTCCAGCACCTCGATGCCCCTTTCATCGTCGTCGACGTCGGTCCTTGTCGACGGGTCCGTCGAACCGGCCGGGATCGAGCGGAGTGGCGACGCCCGCCCTGACCTGCCGGTTCATGTGCTGAACCCTTCCTTCCCAGGTGCTGGGCGGGCCGACCCCGGGCGAAGCCCGTCCCAACTGACCGGGGAACCTCACGCTTAAGGCGAAATGTCAGCATTTATACGAGTAAGGCATACCCACAAGATCAAAACCCACATACGGGACGGCGCTTTCTTGTGCACCCTTCTCCGCAGGTAGAAGCCGTACAGCAGGAGAAACCGGCCGACTGACGCCCACGATATGGAGAAATAATGTGGATTTTTCGGGAGGCGTCCGCACCAATAGTGGCAAGATTGCTGATTGACAGTGATCCTCCACACTCGTGCCCTGAGCGGATGTCGCCGGGTCAGGGAGACCTTGCGTAGAAAGGAATCCGGTGGAGGAGAACCGTCACAATGGCAGCCGCTCTCCGCGGTTGCATGAGTGGGCACGAACCGCACTGGCCTTGTTGAGAACCATCGTGTGGATCGTGTTCATCGCCGGACAAAGCTAAGTCCGGCCGGGCCTCCTACCAGCGCCGAACCGTGAACTCAGCGGGTAGGAGGCCCGTCCTATGCACTGAGTCTGCCACCGTATGCGGTCCAAAGTGACACAAAAATCAAGCCGAACCACCACCAAGCCGACTCAGCGCCCCCTTTCAGGTCCGCCTGGAACCCAATATCCCTAGATATGCCCTGCATGCAGGCCATCGTCCTGGTACTCCAGGTTGCGGATGCCTCTAGCTGGAGTTACAACTTTTTTCCGAAGCATGTTGTAGCTCCAGCCTCTCTCAAAAGCCTGAACATCCGTGGTTGAAGCCGCTACCCAATCTGACTTCCGTATTACCGTAGGAAAATCCTTGCATAACTTCTAAGCTCGTGCGATCGTTCGCCCTCGCTCTTGAATCGCGACTCGATCCACCAAAGCCAGCCACCCTCAACCTGAGCAAATGCGATAAATCTGGAGCTCCAACCAAGGCTCACCCGGGTTACCGTCGTCGGAAGCTCATGAATTGTTGTGGCAGGACCAGGAAACTCAAGGCGCCCCCGGGATAGGTACCGAGGCGGCTTAGCCGAACAGAGATCAAGGAAACAGACTCTCCGGATCGAACCTCAGCCTCACGGATGCAAGCGATCGACGTACGAACCTGGGCCGGAAATGCCGCAAGCCCCGGGCCCTGTCGTCCGGCAGGATCTCCCGAGGCTCACTTTCAGACCTCACCGCAATGGGCCTGACACGTACATGAACCATGGAGTTTGAACGGCGCGCACGTCAAGCGATCCCATCACCGTGGGTGACCTCCGGTACCTCCAGGGTGTGGGCGGGGTGGTCAGGTGCCGGGCCAGGCGAAGCGGTGGGTGTGGATGCCGAAGTAGGTGAACGCCTCGGCGCGGGTCACCCCGGGGACCCGCTTGACGTGGTCGTTCAGGATCTTGAGCAGCTCGGCCGGCTTCTCGCACACGACCTCCACGAAGAGGTCGAAGGAGCCGGAGGTGAGCACCACGTAGATCACGCCGGACAGCTCGCCGATCCGGTCCGCCACGGCGTGCACGTCGGCGTCGGTCCGCACCCCGATCAACGCCATCACGGGCAGCCCCAGCGCCATGGGGTCGGTGACCCCGACGATCTGCACGACCCCCTCGTCCCTGAGCCGCTGCACACGCTGCCGTACGGCGGGCGCCGACAGGCCGGTGGCCTCGGCCAGCGCGGTGTAGGAGGCACGGCCGTCCCGCTGGAGTTCGCGCAGGAGGATCCGGTCGATCTCGTCGAGGTGTGCCGCGGCGCTCACGCGACGAGCTCCGCCACCGCCGCCTCGAACATCTCGTGGTGGCGGTCCACGTCGGCGGGCGTGGTGGCCGGGCACATCAGCGCCATGTTGTGGAAGGGGGTGAGCAGGACACCCCGGTTGGCCAGGTAGACGTGGAGGTAGTCGTCGAGATCGGGGTCGCCCGCCGCGTTGGACTCCCCGCCGTTGCGCGGGGCCGGGCTGGCGAACCGGTACTCGGCGCGGGCCCCGAGCCGCACCACCGACCACGGCAGCGCGTAGGCGTCGACGACCTGCTGGACCCCTTTGGCGAAGTGGGTCGCGAGCTCGGTCATCCCGGCGAAGGCCTCGTCGGTGAGGACGTGTTCGAGAGTGGCCCGCATCGCCGCGACGGAGAGCGCGTTGCCCGCCAGGGTGCCGCCCACTCCGCCCATGTCGACCAGGTCGAGCCCGCTCATCGCCTCGATACGCGCTGCCGTCTCGGCCGACAGTCCGTAGCCCCCACTGGGTATGCCACCACCGATCGCCTTGCCGATCGTCACGATGTCGGGCGTGAGATTCCACGCCCCCGTGCAGCCGCCCGGCCCGGCGGAGAACGTATGGGTCTCGTCGTTGATCAGCAGTGTGCCGTGTTTCCGGGTGAGCTCGCGCACCCCGTCGAGGTAGCCGGGCTCGGGCAGCACGATGCCGATGTTGGTGAGCGCGGGTTCCATGAGGACCGCCGCGACGTCGCCGTAGGCCAGCTCGCGTTCGAGTCCCGCCAGGTCGTTGAACTCGACGACCCGGGAGGTCACGGCCGGGTCGACCGGCGCGCCGACGTTTCCCTCGCGGGAGACCTGCCGCCCCTCGCCGTCCACCACGATCAGCACCTCGTCCACGCTGCCGTGGTAGCAGTAGCTGTTGACCAGGATCTTCGGCCGCCCGGTGACGGCGCGGGCCAGCCGGATCGCCCACCGGTTGGCGTCGGTGGCGGTGAGCGAGAAGCTCCAGTACGGCAGGCCGAACCGCCGGGCGAGTTCGGCGCCGACCCAGGCCGCGTCCTCGGTGGGCATCATCACCGTCGCCCCGCCGAGGCGGCCGTAGCGTTCGGCGACCGCGGCCACGACGGGTTCCGGGGAGTGGCCCGCCATGGCCCCGGTGTCGCCGAGGCACAGATCCACGTACTCGTGCCCGTCCACGTCGACGACCTTGGCTCCCCCGGCCCGCGCCAGGTAGAGCGGGAAACCGGCGGCCGTCTTGTTCATCCAGGTCATCGGCACGCCGCCGAACAGGTGGGCGCGCGCCGCCTGGAAGGCCGCCGCCGAGCGCGGGTTGCGGGCGCGGAACGCGTCGCGTTCACGGTCGAGGAGGGTGGAGAGACGAGTGCGGTCGATCATGTGCCAACACCTTTGAAACGATTGTGGTGAGATCTTTATACCTCAGAATCCAAATCAGAGTTAGAAAAAGTCTTCATATTCGCTCAAGCCACAAAGACACGGACTGCGGTCGGAGCACGGCCGAACCGGCGGGAACGGCCGGGTTCAGGCGCTCGGGGATCCGGGCGTACCTCAGGCGCGGAGCTCGCCGAGCGTCCGGCGCAGTCCCGCCGTCATCGCCCGCAGGCCGACCTCGAACGCCAGGTCGGCGGGCGAGCACCCCCGGGCGGCGGCGGCCGCGTCGCGGGCCCGGACGCTCGCCGCGAAGGTGGGCGCCTCGGCGTCGAGGGGCCCGCTGTCGAACATGTCGGGGGGAGCGACGACGTCGAGGGCGGAGCCGAGGATGAAGGACTCCAGGGCGACCAGGACGGGGATGACCGTCCCGGCGGGCCAGCCGCCGCGTTCCAGGCCCGCGGCCACCTGGTCGTACATGCGCAGGGTGCGCACGGCCCCGGTGACGGGGGTCGTGGCCAGGAGCGGGATGAGCGGGGGGTGGGGGGCGAAGGCGGCGCGATAGCCGTACGCCCATCGGACGACCGCCTCGTCCCAGGGGAGCTCCGCGAACATCGTGGCGTCGATCGAGTCGGAGACCAGTTCGCGGACCGCGGCCAGGATGTCGTCCCTGCCGGCGACGTGGTTGTAGAACGAGGAGGGCCGGACGCCGAGCCGCCGGGCGAGCAGGGCGAGGGAGAACCCCTGCGCGCCGACCTCGTCAATGAGCCCGAGGGCGGCACGGGCGATGACGTCCCTGCTCAGCACGGGTTTGCTGGGCCTGCCCGCACGCCGCGGCATTGTCGTCCCACCCCCTGTTGCCCAGGCTTCGGACAATCTATCCTTTCCACGCAAAACTAACGCGATTCATTTTAGGTTGCCGATGACTCGAACCCTCTTCCGCAACGGCGTCGTCTGGACCGGGACCGGAGCCGTCACCCACGCCCTTTCCGTCCGGTACGGCCGGATCGAGGCCCTCGGCGCCGCCGCCCTGGCCGGGGACGCCGACGAGACCGTCGACCTCGACGGCGGCCTGCTCCTCCCCGCGTTCGGCGACGGGCACTGCCATCCCGACCACGGCGGCTTCGAGGCGTCGGGTCCTCGGCTCAAGGGCCACGGCGGCGTCGCGGAAATCGTCGAGGAGGTACGCCGCCACGCCGAGGCGCACCCCGAGGACGAGTGGATCACCGGTGCCGGCTACGACTCGACCCTGGCGCCGGACGGCCTGTTCGACGCCAGGTGGCTGGACGCCGCGGTGCCCGGCCGCCCCGTCGCGCTCCGCGCCTGGGACTACCACACGCTGTGGTGCAACACCGAGGCCATGCGGCGGGCCGGCCTGTCCGCCGCGACGCCCGACACCGCCCGCGGGGTCTTCGCGCGCCGCCCCGACGGCGAACTCCTCGGCACGATGCTCGAATGGGACGCGGTGGACGCGGTGCTCCGCGTCGCCCCGCCACGCACCGCCGAGGACACCGTGGCGGCGCTCCGCCGGGCGACCGAGATCTTCGCCGCCGCCGGGGTCGCCTGGGTGCAGGACGCCTGGGTGGAGCCCGAAACGGTCGAGGCGTATCTGACGGCGGCCGGGCGCGGGCTCCTCGCCACCCGGGTCAACCTGGGGTTGCGCGCCGACCCGGAGCGGTGGCGCGATCAGCCCGAGGAGTTCGCCGATATCCGGGAGCGGGTCCGCGCAGCGGGTGACCTGCTCACCGCGAACACGGTGAAGTTCTTCGTCGACGGCATCGTGGAGAACCGGACGGCGTCGCTGCTCGCGCCGTACGGCGACGACCCCTGCACGCGCGGCATGCCGATCTGGCCGTACGAAGAGCTGCTCCGGACGCTGGCCGCCGTCGACGCGCTCGGGTTCCAGGCGCACCTGCACGCGATCGGCGACGCGGGCGTGCGCACCGCGCTGGACGCGATCGAGCACGTGATCAGGGTCAACGGGCCGCGGGACCGGCGCCCGGTCATCGCCCATGTGGGAGTGCTCGACGAGGCGGATCTGCCGCGTTTCGCCGAGCTCGGGGTGATCGCCAACCTCCAGCCGCTGTGGGCACGGACCGACCCGGCGATGGTCGAGCTCACCATCCCGCGGCTCGGTCCCGAACGGGCCCGGCGGCAGTACCCCATCGGCTCACTGCTCCGGTCCGGGGCGCGGGTGTCCTTCGGCAGCGACTGGCCGGTGACCGACCACCGGCCGCTGTCCGGTCTCCCGGTGGCCGTGACCCGCGAGAACGCGGAGCGGCAACCGGCCGGCGGCTGGCTGCCCGGCGAGCGCGTGACCCTGGAGGAGGCGCTCACCGCCTACACCGCGGGGGTCGCCTACCAGGCGTTCGCCGAGCGGGAGCGGGGACTGCTCGTCCCCGGGATGACGGCGGATCTGGCCTGGCTGGATCGCGACCTCCGCCGGCTGGACCCGCACGACATCGCGAGCCGTACGGCGGTGCTCGGCACCTGGCTCGCCGGGGAACGGGTGTTCACCGCCGAGCCGAAGCCGTTGGCCCCCGCCTAGCCGCAGTGGGCGGCCGCCAGCGCCGCGAGGGTACGGGCCGCGGCGGCGACGTCGGCCACGGCGACCCACTCGTCGGGGGCGTGGGCCAGGTCGACGTCCCCGGGGCCGTACTGGACGGCGGGGATGCCGCCGAGCCCGGTGAGCAGGCGCAGGTCGCTGCCGTACGGGGCGCCCCAGACCTCGGGCGGTCCGCCGGCGGTCGCGGTGTGCGCCCGGGTGAGGGCGGCCAGCAGGCCGCCGTCCTCTGCGGGCAGGCGGCCCGCGGCGTACTGGCCGCCCCACCACTCCACCCGGACCGGGTGCTCGCGAAGCCAGTCGTCGGCGGCGCAGACCCGGGCGACGGCCCGCTCCAGCGCCGCCCGCGCGGCCGGGACGGACTCGCCGAGCATCACCCCGAGACGCCCTTCGGCGACCAGTTCGCCGGGGACGGTGGACGACCAGTCACCGGCCCGGACCATCCCGATCTCGATCGCGTACGGCAGGGTCCAGCGCCGCATCAGCGGGTCCGGCGCGGCGTTGCGCGCGGACTCCAGCTCGCGCAGCGCCTGGAAGACCGGCCAGAACCGCTCCACCGCGCTCACCCCGGCGTCCCGCCGGGCGGCGTGCGCGGCCCGGCCGGTCACGGTCAGCCGGAAGGTCAGCGCACCGGCGTTGGCGGGGACCACGCCGAGGCCGGTGGGCTCGGGGATCACGCAGGCGTCGGCCCGCCATCCCCGCCGCAGCAGGGCGTAGGCGCCGAGTCCGCCGTCCTCCTCACCCGCCACACACGCGAGCAGCAGGTCCCCGCGGAGCCGCGGCCCGAGCCGGCGCAGCGCCCGTACCGCGAAAAGCGCGGCGACCAGGCCGCCCTTCATGTCGCAGGCGCCCCGCCCGTACAGGCGGCCGTCCCGGACGACACCCCCGTAGGGGTCCGTCGTCCAGGCGGCGAGGTCCCCGGGCGGCACCACGTCGACGTGGCCGACCAGCATCAGGGAGCGCCCGCCGCCGGTGCCGGGAAGCCGTGCGACCAGCCCGGACGCCTGGGTGCGGGGCACCTCCATCCCGGGGAAGTCCGGCTCGGCGCCGAGGGCCTCGATCGGGATGGGCCAGTGGTCCACCTCCAGCCCTTCGGCGCGCAGCCACTCCGCGAGCCGTTCCTGGATCGCGGACTCCGCCGCCGTACCGCCGACGCTGGGGACGCGCACCAGCTCGGCCAGCAGCTCGGTCATGGCGGCCGTCTCGTCCTCGACCACCGCCGCCAGTTCCGCGATCTTCATGGCCGGGGATCCGGCGTGCGACAGCCACCCATGACGGAACCGTATCCCGGAGCGGCCGGATCGCGGCCCGGGGCCGGGCCTACGGTCTTCAAGGGCTCGACCTGAGATAGCCGCCCATGGTGCGGAAGTACTCCACGGCGGGAAGCTCACGGTCGTCCTCGGTGCGGACGCGTTCGACGACCAGGCCGTGGCTGCGCCCCCGTCTGGCCTCGGCTCCGGCCACGACGACCACGCCGTCGCCCTCCCGGATGAAGATCCGGCCGGGCGTGCCGCCGTAGATCCCCCGGGAGACCGAGGCCTTCAGGACGCGGACGCGTTCGCCCCGGTGGTGGGTGAAGGCGTTCGGGTACGGGTCGGACTGGGCCCGGACCAGCCGGGCGATGTCCTCGGCCGGCCAGGTCCAGTCGATGTTGCCGTCGTCGATCGACCGCTTGTGGAAGAAGCTCGCCTTCGACCGGTCCTGCGGTGTCCAGTCGGTACGGCCGGAGGCGATGAGGGCGAGCGCCTCCTCGACGACGGGGCCGATGAGGTCGACCGTACGGTGGAACAGGTCGGTCGCGGTGTCCTCGGGGCCGACGGGGACGGCGCGCTGAACCACGACGTCCCCGGCGTCGAGCTCCTCGTCCATCATGTGCGCGGTCACCCCGACCTCCGGCTCCCCGTTGATGAGCGCCCAGATGAGCGGGGAGAACCCGGCGTAGGCGGGGAGCAGCGAGTCGTGCACGTTGAGGGTGCCGTGCCGCGGCAGGTTGAAGATCTCCGGCGGGATCCAGGTCCGCCAGTTGTTGGCGACGATGAGGTCGGGGGCGGCCTCCTTGAGCCTGAGCGTCAGCTCCTCGTCCTCGGGCCGGTCGCGCAGGAGCACGGGGATGCCGTGTTCGGCGGCGAGGTCGGCCACCGAGTCGTCCCAGATCTTCTCGTAGGCGTGGTCGCTCCGGGGGTGGGTGACGACGAGGACGACTTCGTGCGGGGTGTCCAGGAGCGCGCGCAGGGTGCGGTGCCCCCAGGTCTGGTAGCCGAACATCACGATCCGCATGGGGTCTCCTTGTGAGGGGGATCAGGACGGGCTAGGCTCAAGATTTAGGTGAGCCTAACCTAACCGAACTGTTGGATCATTGGAAGCCGCCGGGCGAACGCCTCCACCTCCGGGCGTACCGCGCGGCCCCCTCCCCCCTGGCGCCCTCTGTTGAAAGGCCCCCATGTCTGCTGCGGAGAAGCACGTCCACGATCTGGTCGGCATCGGCTTCGGACCGTCCAATCTCGCCCTGGCGATCGCGTTACGCGAGCACCACACCCAGACCGGCGAATCGATCGACACGGTGTTCCTGGAGCGGCAGCCCGCCTTCGGCTGGCATCGCGGCATGCTCCTGGAAGGCACCACCATGCAGGTGTCGTTCCTGAAAGACCTGGTCACGATGCGCAACCCGACGAGCGAGTTCAGCTTCCTGAGCTACCTGCGGGACCGCGGGCGCCTGGCCGACTTCATCAACCACAAGACGATGTTCCCCTCCCGGGAGGAGTTCCACGACTACCTGGAGTGGGCGGCGGCCCCCTTCGCCGGCCAGGTGGAATACGGCTCCGAGGTGGTGGCGGTCACCCCCGTCCAGGTGGACGGGCGGGTCGAGTACCTGGACGTCGTGGCCCGGCGGGACGCGGCCTCCGGCGAGCTGACCACCCGGCGGACCCGCAACCTGGTGATCGCCACCGGGCTGGAGCCGTTCCTGCCGGAGGGTACGGTCGACGACGAGCGGGTCTGGCACAGCTCGGAGCTGCTCTTCCGGCTCCCCGGGCTGCGCGACCCCCGGCGGCTGGTCGTGGTCGGCGCGGGCCAGAGCGCCGCGGAGGTGACCGAGCACCTGCACGGCGCCTTCCCCGGCGCCGAGGTGTGCGCCGTCTTCGGCAAGTACGGGTACGTCCCCGCGGACGACAGCTCCTTCGCCAACCGGGTCTTCGACCCCCAGGCGGTCGACCACTTCTTCACCGCGCCGCCGCGGGTGAAGGAGATGCTGATGGGCTACCACGCCTCCACCAACTACTCGGTGGTCGACCTCGATCTCATCGACGAGCTCTACCGGCGCCACTACCAGGAGAAGGTCCGGGGCGTCGAGCGGCTGCGGATCATGTCGGCCTCCCGGCTCACCGAGGTCGTCGCGGGTGCGGGAGGGCTGCGGGCCGTGGTGGAGTTCCTGCCCACCGGGGAGCGGACGGCGCTGGACGCCGACGTCGTCGTGTACGCCACCGGCTACCGGCCGGGTGACCCGCTGACCCTGCTCGGCGCGGCCGGGGAGCACTGCCGGCGGCTCCCGGGCGGCGGGCTGCGGATCGAGCGGGACTACCGGATCGCCGTCGCGGACTCGATGGGCTGCGGCCTCTACGTGCAGGGCGCCACCGAGCACACCCACGGCCTCACCTCGACGCTGCTGTCGGCCACCGCGGTCCGGGTCGGCGAGATCACCCGTTCCCTCGCCGGGCGGCTCCGCGCCGACCGGCGGCCGTACGTGCTCACCCGCTGACCTCGGCGGCGTTTCGTTCGCCTCAAGCCCTCGCGATCCGTACGGGCGAAGCCACCGGATCGCGAGGAGCCGCCGCCGAAGGCCGATGCCGGTGAGCGGGCCGGCGTTCCGGGTCCGGGAGTTCACGGCCGGACGGCCGTACCCGACCGCCCTGCCGGGTTCACTCCCGTGCGACCGAGCCCTGGGTACGGGCGAGCTGCCACAGCAGGAACGGGGCGCCGAGCACCCCGGTCACCACTCCGACCGGCACAATCAGATCGGCCAGGAGCCGCTGGCCGATCAGGTCGGCGGCGAGCACGATCGCCGCCCCGGTGAGGGCGGCGGCGGTGACCGGGGGCGCGCCGGTACGGGCGAGCCGCCGGGCGATCTGCGGGGCGGCGAGCGCGACGAACAGGATGGGGCCGGTGGCGGCGGTGGCGAACGCGGCGAGGGCGGCCCCGCAGAGCAGCTGGGCCACCCGCGCGCGGTGCACCCGGACCCCGAGCGCCCCGGCCGTCTCGTCCCCCAGCTGCAGCGCGCGCTGGGGACGGCCGAGCAGCAGCGCCGCGGGCAGCAGCACCGCCAGGGCGAGCGCGAGCGGGTGCGCGTGCGCCCAGCCGCGGTCGTTGAGGGAGCCCACGAGCCAGCCCACCACCTGGTGGGCTTGATACAGCTCGGCCCGGCTGACCAGGTAGAAGGTGAGGCTGGAGCACATCCAGCCGATGCCGACGCCGACCAGGACGATGCGGTATCCGGTGGTACCCCGGTTCCAGGCGAGCAGGTAGATGAGCAGCCCGGCCGTGACGGCTCCCCCGAGCCCGAGCACCTGGGTGCCGAGGCCGGAGCCGAGGCCGAGCACCACGCCGGCGGCCACGGCGACCCCGGCCCCTTGGGTGATGCCGAGCATGTCGGGGCTGGCGAGCGGGTTGCGGGCGACCGCCTGGAAGATCGCCCCGGCCAGGCCGAAGGCGGCTCCGGCGAGCAGGGCGGTGACGGCGCGCGGCAGCCGCAGCTCCCGGACGACGAAGAGGTCGGCGGTGTCGCCCGTACCCCACAGGGCGGCCACCACCCCGGGTGGCGCGATGGTGTGGTCGCCGCTGCCGAAGCCGACGGCGAGGCAGAAGACGAGGAAGGTGACGGCGGCGAGCCCGAGCCAGACCAAGATGAGCCGGGGGTGGAGGACACCGGAGACGGCGAGCCGGGAGAACCGGAACGTCAGGCGCCCGGGGGACCGGGTGAGTTCGAGGACGGGCATCGGTCAGAGCTCCGCGAGGCGGCGTCGGCGGACGAGGGCGATGAAGAAGGGCGCGCCGAGGAGCGCGCAGACCAGGCTGACGTCGATCTCGGCGGGGCGGGCCACGATCCGTCCGAGGATGTCGGCGGCGAGCAGCAGGCACGGCGCGACCAGCAGCGAGCCGGTGAGCAGCCTGCGGTGGTCGGGGCCGACGGCCATCCGCACCAGGTGCGGGACGACGAGCCCGACGAAGACGATGGGGCCGGTGACCGCGACGGCGGCGCCGGTCAGCAGGGTCACCGCGAGGGCGACCCGGATCCGGACCCACGCGAGCCGGTGTCCGAGGGCGATCGCCGCGTCGTCGCCGAGGGCCATGCCGTTGAGCGCGCCCGCGGTGCTGAGCGCGAGGATCGTCCCGGCGGCCAGGAACGGCAGGATCTCCAGGAGCGTCCCCGTCTCGTGCCCGGTGACCGATCCCGACGACCAGTAGCGGTAGCGGTCCAGCGCCTCGGGGTCGGTGAGCGCGAAGCCGCTGGTGAGGGAGTCGAGCAGGGCGGTGGTCGCCACTCCGGCGAGGGCGAGCTTGACCGGGGTGGCGCCGGCGCGTCCCCGGCTGCCGAGCAGGTAGACGGTGACTCCGGCCAGGGCCGCCCCGGCGAAGGCGAACCAGAGGGAGATCCGCAGGGTGGCGACGCCGAGCGCGCCGACGGCCACCACGGTGCCGAAGGCGGCGCCGGCGCTGACGCCGAGCAGGCCGGGGTCGGCGAGCGGGTTGCGGGTCAGGCTCTGCATGACGGCTCCGGCGAGGCCCAGGGCCGCTCCGGCGAGGACCGCGACGAGGGTGCGGGTGAACCGGGTGCCCCGGACGATCGCCTCCACCTGGGCGTCGAGCCCGGGGTGGTCCGGGTCGAGGAGGGCCCGCACCACCTGGTCGACGGGGATGGCCCGGCTGCCCAGCATCAGGGAGAGCAGGCACAGGACGGCGAGCGCGCAGGCCGCGACGCCGACGAGCGGGAAGCGCCTGCGTGGCCGGGGGGTCACCGCCGGAGCGGCCCGCCGTGACGCCGTCGCCTTGTGAGATGCCACAGGGATCCGATCTTACGGTTAGGCAAGGCATACCTCACCTATCTCCCATATGCAAGCACTCCGGAGGGATTGAAGATAGGTAAGGCTTACCTTAGTATCCCGCTGTTGATGCTCTATCGGTAAGGCGTGCGCCCAATCCGGCCCGAGCCTGTGCGGTCGCGGCAGACTCCGGAACTCGGCATCGGGCGTCGGCTTGAGCCTGAAAAAGGAAACGATGTCCCCCAGGTTCCCCGCAGCTCCGCGATCGGCCCGGCGGCTGCTCACCACGATCGCCACCCTCACCCTGTTCAGCCTGGCCGCCGCCGCGTGCGGCGCCGACGCCGAGAAGACCCCGGGAACGGCCCAGCCCGCCGCGGCCTCGTCGAGCGCGGAAGGCGCCTTCCCGATCCGGGTCGACCACCGATACGGCACCACGCAGATCGCCAAACGGCCCGAGCGGATCGTCACCATCGGCCTGAGCGACCACGAACCGGTGCTCGCGCTCGGCTTCAAGCCGGTCGGCGTGGTCGACTGGTTCCAGCGCAAGCCGTTCACCGACTGGCCGTGGGCCAAGGACGCCTGGGGCGGGACCGAGCCCGTCGTCCTCGGCCTGCGCGAGGACGGCGTCAAGACCGAGAAGCTGGTCGCGCTCAAGCCTGACCTGATCTTCGCCATGTACTCGGGCATCCAGAAGGAGCACTACGACCAGCTCTCCAAGATCGCCCCGGTGGTGGCCCAGCCCAAGGCGTTCGACCCCTACGCCGCACCCTGGCAGGAGCTGACCCTGCTCGCCGGCCGCGCCCTCGGGGAGGAGGCGAAGGCCCAGCAGCTCATCGCCGGGATCGGACAGCGGTTCGCCAAGGTCCGCGAGGCCAACCCGCAGTGGGCGGGCAAGACCGCCGTCGCCGCGGACAGCTTCAAGCCCGGCCAGTACTCGGCCTTCCAGAAGGGCGACCCCAAGTCCGCCTTCCTCGCCGAGATGGGCTTCACCGTCCCCGAGGAGATCACCCGGAAGGCGGGCGCCTCCAACGTGGTCGAGTTCGGCTCCGAAGGGCTGAACATCCTGGAGGTCGACCGGCTGGTGTGGCTCACCACGGGCAAGGAGCCCTGGGAGCGGATCAAGAACGACTCGGTCTACAAGGAGCTGAAGGTGGCCAAGGAGGGGCGTGACCTCTTCGTCACCTACCAGGACCCGCCGATCGGCGCCGCGCTGTCCTTCAACACGGTGCTGAGCATCCCGTACGCCATCGATCAGGTCGAGCCGCTGCTCAAGAAGTAGCCACGGCCGACCAAGCAGCCTCGACGAAACCGCCGGCAGGGACGGAAGGGCACCCACACGATGTACGACGACGCGTTCACGCTGCCGCTCACCGGGGCGCAGACCGGGATCTGGCTGGCCCAGCGGATCGAGCCGGAGAACCCGGCCTACAACGTCGGCCTCTACGTGGAGTTCACCACCCCGGCCGGGGAACCGCGGGAACGGCCCGACCTGACGCGGCTCGCCGACGCGGTCCGCCGTACCGTCCTGCTCGCCGACGGCCTGCACGTGGTCTTCGGCGAGCGGGACGGCCGGCCCGTCCAGATCCCCCGGCCCCGCCCGGACTGGACGCCTGCCCTGCTCGACCTGTCCGGCGAACCCGACCCCGAGGCGGCGGCCCGCGCCTGGATGGACGCGGACCTGAACCGGGCGATCGACCTGGCCGAGGGTCCGGTCTTCGCCCACGCGCTGATCCGGCTGTCCGGCGACCGGATCTGGTGGTACCAGCGCTACCACCACCTGGTCACCGACGGATTCGGCATCCAATGCCTGCTCCTGCGCGCCGCCGCGCTGTACTCGGGGGCGGAGCCGGACGCGGTACGGGACGAGTCGCTGCGCCGGCTGGTCGCCGGTGACCTGGAGTATCGGGGTTCGGCGCGGTACGCGGTGGACCGCGGTTTCTGGCACGACCGGCTGGCCGGACTCCCCGAGGAGCCCGCCCGCCTGGTCGAGTGCCCGGCCGAGCGGGCCGTACGGGTGCACCGGCGGATCGTGGAGCCGCCCGCGGGGCTCGTCGCGGAGCTGCGCCGGCTCGCCGAGGCGGCCGGGACCCGGTTCTCCCGGGTGGCGATCGCGGCCGTCGCCGCGTACCTGCACCGGGCCTCCGGCGAACAGGACCTCGTCCTCGGCCTGCCGATGACCGGGCGGGTGGACCCGGAGCTGAAGTCCGGCTCCGGCATGATGTCCAACGTCCTGCCGCTCCGGCTCACGGTCCGGCCCGGCACGACCCCGGCCGGACTCCTCGCGGCGGTGATCGAGCAGGTCCGCGAGATCATGCCGCATTCCCGGTACCGGGGCGAGGAGCTCGCCAAGGAACTGGGGCACACGGGCGGGCTCCGCTCGCTGGTGGGCCCGACGATCAACGTGCTCCCCCATCACGCGGAGCCGGATTTCGGCGGGCTCGCCGTGTCCGCCCACCAGCTGGCGACCGGGCCGGTCGACGACCTGATCGTCACCGTGTACGACCGACCCCAGGGGGTGCGGATCGAGCTCGCCGCGGACGCCGCCGTCTGCTCCCCCGGCGAACTCGCCGAGCACGAACGGCGGCTGCTCGCCGTCCTGGCCGGGACGGCCGCGCACCCGGACCGGCCGCTCGGCTCGATCGGGCTCACCGACCCGGCCGAGCGGGAGCTGGTGCTCACCCGATTCGCCGGGACGCCCGGCGAACCGGGCGGACCGACCTGGACCGAGGCCTTCGAGCGCCGGGCGGCCGCGGCGCCGGACGCGCCCGCCGTGGTGTGCGGGCCGGAGCTGCTGTCGTACGGCGAGCTGAACGCGCGGGCCAATCGGCTCGCCCGGCTGCTGCGCGACCGGGGGATCCGGCCCGGGGAGGTGGTCGCGACCGCCGTACCCCGCTCGGCGGACCTGGTCGTCGCGCTGCTCGGGGTGATGAAGACGGGCGCGGCCTACCTCCCGCTCGATCTGGACAACCCGGCGGATCGGGTGGCATACCTGGCCGAGGACGCCGGGGCGCGGGCCGTCGTCACCGTGGCCGGGCTCGCCGGCGACCTCCCCGAATCACTTGTCCGGATATTTGTCGACGCCTCATCGGAACTCAACAAATATCCGGACACGAACCTGCCGGGTCCGCTCCGGGACCAGGCGGCCTACGTCATCTACACCTCGGGGTCGACCGGCAGACCCAAGGGAGTCGTCGTCTCCCACGACGGCGTCGGCAGCCTGATCGCCACCGCGCGGGAACGGCTCGGCGTCGACGCCGGCAGCCGGATCGCCCAGTTCGCCTCGGTCGGCTTCGACGTCGCCGTCTGGGACCTGGTCATGTCGCTCTGCGTCGGCGGCACCGCGGTGATCGTCCCCGCGGAGCGCCGGGTGGCCGGTCCCGAGCTGACCGAATACCTGGCCGAGCACCGGGTCACCCACATGATCCTGCCGCCGTCGCTGGTCGCCGCGCTCCCCGCCGGCTGCGACCTGCCCGAAGGCGGCGTGCTGGTGGTCGGCACCGAGGCCGTCCCCGCCGAACTGATCGCCCGCTGGGGACGGCGGACGCGGGTCGTGGTCGCGTACGGCCTCACCGAGGCGACCGTCAACTCCACCCTCTGGCTCGCCGACCCCGAAGCCGCGGGGCCGGTGCCGATCGGGGTGCCCGACCCCGGGACCCGCTGCTACATCCTGGACTCGGCGCTGCGCCCGGTCGCCCGCGGAGTCGCCGGTGAGCTGTACGTCTCCGGCCGCGGGCTCGCCCACGGGTACCTCGGCCGGCCCGGCCTGACCGCCGAGCGGTTCGTCGCCGACCCGTACGGGGCGCCCGGCGACCGCATGTACCGGACCGGCGACCGAGTCCGGATGCGGCCCGACGGGAACATCGACTTCCTCGGCCGGGACGACGGCCAGCTCAAGATCCGCGGTCATCGGATCGAGCCGGGCGAGGTGGAGAGCGTCCTCATGGCCGACCCCCGCGTCGCCCAGGCGGCGGTGCTGGCCCGCCCCGACCACCGCGGCGTCAAACGGCTCGTCGGCTATGTGACCGGCTCCGCCGGGCTGGACCCGGCGGAGCTGCGGCGGCACGCGGCGAAGGGCCTGCCCGACGCCATGGTGCCCGGCGTGATCGTCGTGCTTCCCGGCACGCTCCCGCTCACCCCCAACGGCAAACTGGACCGGGACGCCCTGCCCGAGCCGGACTGGACCGCCGCCACCGGCACGGCCGCCCCCGCCACCCCCGCCGAGCACCTGCTGGCCGGGCTCTTCGCCGAACTCCTCGGGCTGCCCTCGGTCGGCGCCGACGACGGCTTCGTGGAACTCGGCGGCGACAGCATCCTGGCGATCCAGCTGGTCGGCCGGGCCCGCCGCGCGGGACTCGCCTTCTCCCCCCGCGACGTCCTGCGCCACCGCACCGTCGCCGCGCTCGCCCGCGCCGCGACCCCCGCGGCCTCGGCTCCGGCCCACGATCCGGGGATCGGCTCGGCCCCGCCGACCCCGATCGTCTCCTGGCTCCGCGACCTGAACGCCCCGATCGACGGCTTCCACCAGTCGGTCGCGGTCCAGGTGCCCGCCGGCCTCACCCGTGAACTCCTCACCGGCGCCCTCCAGGCCGTCCTCGACCACCACGGCATGCTCCGCGCCCGCCTGAGCCGCCCCTCCTGGACCCTGGACGTCCCCCCGCCCGGCACCGTCCGCGCCGCCGACCTCCTGGACCACGTGTCCTTCCCCGACACCGGTACGGCTGACGCGGCCCCAGCCGGCAACCCCACGACAGCCGCCCCCGGACAACCCGGCGACCCATCCGGTACGGCTGATACCCCGCCCGCAGACGACACCGGCTCGGCCCTTCCCCCGCCATTCACCGGCCCGATCACCGAACAAGCGGAGCACCGGCTCATCACCGGACCAACGGCACAGATCCTCGCCGACAACTCACCCGGTACGGATGACGCGGCCCGAGCCGGCGAGCTCCCGCCGACCTCTCCCGCCGTGGAAGCCGAAGCCGGAACCGGTAGGCCGCAGACCGTTCCCGCCGACACCGCACGCCCCGGGCGGGCGAAAGCCACAGCCGGCATTCACCACGCGATCGATGGGGAACCCACGGACACGTTGCACGCGATCGTGACGCGGGAGCGGGAGCGGGCGGTGGCGCGGCTGGCTCCGGCGGAGGGGCGGATGCTGCGTGCGGTCTGGCTCGACCCCGGCCCGGACGCGCCGGGGGTGCTGCTGTTGGTGGCGCACCATCTGGTGATCGACGGGGTGTCGTGGCGGATCGTCCTGGCCGACCTGGCGGCAGCCGCGGCCGCCCTGTCCGAAGGGACGGCGGTGGGGCTGCCGCCGGTGGGCACCTCGTTCCCGCGCTGGGCGAAGCTGCTGGACGCCGGGACACGAGCCGGGGATCGGCAGGCCGAGTGGGAGGCCTGGCGGGAGCTGACACGCGAGCCCGTGCCGGCGCTCGGCTCGCGGACGCTGCGGGCGCTCAACCCGGCGGCCGACGTCGAGACCACCCGGCGCACACTGACGATCTCGCTCCCGGCCGAGGTGACCGCGCCGCTGCTGGCCGACCTGCCGACGGCGTACCGGGCAGGCGTCGACGACGTACTGCTGACCGCGCTCGCCGTCGCCGTCACCGGATGGCGGGGTGAAACCTCCGGGGTGCTCGTCCTGGAGCGGGAGGGGCACGGCCGGGAGCAGGACGCGGTGGCGGGCGGGGCAGATCTCTCCCGGACCGTGGGCTGGTTCACGTCGGTCGTCCCGGTCCGGCTGGATCCGGGGGAGCTCGACCGGGCCGATTTCCACACCGGTGGTCCCGCGGCCGGCACGACGCTCAAGCGGATCAAGGAGCAGCTGCGTTCCCTGCCGGGTCCCGGCCTGAACCACGGGCTGCTCCGCCGTGGACACGGCAATCCGACCGGCCCGCAGGTGCTCTTCAACTATCTTGGCCGGTTCCGGGCCGACGGCGGGGACTGGCAGCCACCGCCGGGCGCCGAGCCGCTCACCGCCGGGCGGGACCCGCGGATGCCGATCACCCACGCGCTGGAGATCGACGCGATCGTCGAGGACGGACCCCGTGGGCCGCGGTTGAGCGCCACCTGGTCCTGGCCGGGCGGGGTGCTCGACCCGGCCGACGTGGCGGAGCTGGCCGACGCCTGGGTCGAAGCCCTGCGGGGGCTGGCCGCGCACGCGGCCGCGCCGGGCGCCGGAGGCCGTACCCCGTCGGACTTCCCGCTGGTGACGATCGGGCAGGAGGAGCTGGACGGGCTGCGGGCGGGCGGCGTCGCCGACCTGCTGCCGGCCACCCCGCTCCAGCAGGGGCTGTACTTCCACGCGGTGTACGACGAGGACGCCGCGGACGTCTACACCGTCCAGCAGGTGATCGAGCTCACCGGTGTCGCCGACCCCCGGGCGGTCCGCGACGCCGTCCAGGGCCTTCTCGACCGGCATCCGCTGCTGCGGGCGGGTTTTCGCAGGCTGAACGACGGATCCCTCCTCCAGCTCGTCCCCGAGCGGGCGATCCCGCCGTGGCGGGAGGTCGACGCGCGGAGCTCCGGCGAGCCGGTCCACGCCGTCGCCGAAGCCGTCGCCGCGCAGGAGCGGGCGCACCGGTTCGACCTGGCCGCGCCGCCGCTGCTCCGCGCCGCGCTGGTCCTCGGCGACGACCGGCACCGGCTCGTCCTCACCCTGCACCACCTGGTCGCCGACGGCTGGTCCGTACCGGTCATGCTGCGTGACCTGGTGTCGGGTGGAAACCGTGCCGAGGACACCGCCTATCGGGAGTACTTCGCCTGGCTGAACGGACGGGACCGGGAGGCCGCGCGCGAGGCCTGGCGGCGGGCGCTGCACGGATTGCCGGGTCCGACGCCGGTCGCGGGGGCCGCGGACACCGTACCCGGCTCGATCGGAGAAGTCGTCCACAAGTTCACCGAGGAGCGGACGGCCGCGCTGACCGGGTGGGCGCGGGCGAACGGGCTCACCCTCGGCACCGTCGTCCAAGGCGCCTGGGGCATCTTCGCCGGACGGCTCACCGGTGAGCGCGACGTGGTGTTCGGCACCACCGTGTCCGGCCGCCACCCCGAGGTCGACGGGGTCGAGTCGCTGGTGGGCCTGCTCGCCAACACCCTGCCGGTGCGGGTCCGCTGGCGGCCGGACGAGCGGCCGGCCGACGCGCTGGCCCGGTTGCAGGACGCCCAGACCGATCTGCTCGACCATCAGCACCTCGGCCTCACCGAGATCCAGCGGCTCGCCGGGGTCGTCGAGCCGGGCGCGCGGGGCCTCTTCGACACCCTGGTCGTGATCGAGAACTATCCGTTCACCGGAGACCTGCGCGGGACCTTCGAGGTCACCGGGGTCGACGTGCGCGACGCCTCCCACTATCCGCTCTCGCTCACCGCGCTGCCGGGGCGGCGGCTCGAACTCCGGCTGGAGTACGACACCGCCCGGTTCTCCGCCGAAACCGCCCGGGGACTGGCGGCGGCGCTGGCCCACCTGCTCGACACGGCGGTCGCCGAACCCGACCGGCCGATCGGGCGAATCGACCTGCTCTCCGACGAAGGCCTCCTCGCAGGGGCGAGCCGGGAGATACCCGCACAGACCCTGACCGCGCTCTTCGAAGCCCGGGTCGCCGAGACACCCGACGCCGTCGCCGTCGCCTCCGCGGCAGGAGAGCTCACCTACGCAGAGCTGGATCACCGGGCGCAGAACCTCGCGAACCGGCTTGCCGCACTGGGCGCCGGCCCCGGGGAGTTCGCCGCCGTCGCCGTCCCGCGTTCCCCCGAGCTGATCGTCGCCCTTCTCGGTGTGCTGAAGGCGGGCGCCGCCTACGTCCCGCTCGACCTCGCCCACCCCGCGGACCGGCTCGCCTTCACCCTCGCCGACAGCGGCGCCCGAGCCGTCGTGACCACCCCGGAGACCGGGTTTCCCGCCTTCGACGGCGTCACGCCCGTCCTCCTCGACACGCCACCTGTACGCCCTGCGGAAACCGCCGACCCCACGCATCGCGACCACAGCACAGCTGAGCACACCCAGGTCGGCCCCGAAGCCGGGCCTCCCGCAGCCCGCGCTCCTCTCGGCACCCCGGAGCCCGGGCAGCGCGTCGCCGTACCGGGCTCCGATCCCGTACGCCCGGCGGAAACCGCCGATCCCACGCATCGCGACCACAGCACAGCTGAGCACACCCAGGTCGGCCCCGGAGCCGGGTCTCCCGCAGCCCGCGCTCCTCTCGGCACCCCGGAGCCCGGGCAGCGCGTCGCCGTACCGGGCTCCGATCCCGTACGCCCGGCGGGGCCCGACGATCCGGCGTACCTGATCTACACATCCGGCTCGACCGGGACGCCCAAGGGGGTCGTGGTCACGCACCGGGCGATCGCCGGGCATTTCGCCTGGGCGCAGGACGAGTTCCGGATCGGGCCCGGCGACCGGATGCTGCAGCAGGCCTCCGCCGGGTTCGACGCCTCGGTCTGGCAGATCTTCTGGCCGCTCTGCTCCGGCGCCGCGATCGTGCTGCCCGACCCCGACGCCCACCTCGACCCGGTCCACCTGACCGGCCTCGTCCGCGACCGCGGCGTCACCGTCCTGGACCTGGTCCCCTCGCTCATCCCCGGGCTTCTCGGGGAAGACGGCTGGTCGGCCGGTCTGCGCCGGGCCTTCGTCGGCGGCGAGGCGCTCACCGGGGAGGCCGCCCGGCGCTGGCGGGAGTCGACCGGGGTGCCGCTGGTGAACTGCTACGGCCCGACCGAGGCGACGGTCCAGGTCAGCCGGGCCGAGGCGCGGGAGCCGTACGGCGCGACGACACCGATCGGAGAACCGGTCTGGAACACCGGGCTGTACGTCCTGGACGCCTGCCTGCGGCCGGTGCCCGCCGGGATGCCCGGCGAGCTGTACATCGCGGGCGACCAGCTGGCGCGCGGCTACCACCGGCGCCCCGGGCTCACCGCGGAACGGTTCGTCGCCGACCCGTACGGCCCGCCGGGCACCCGGATGTACCGCACCGGCGACCTGGTACGGCGACGCGCGGACGGCCCGCTGGAGTACCTGGGCCGGACCGACCACCAGGTCAAGATACGCGGGAACCGGGTCGAGCTCGGCGAGATCGAAGCGCGGCTCTCCGGTCTGACCGGCGTCGCCCAGGCCGTCGTGACGGTCCGCGACGGCCGCCTGATCGGCTACACGGTCCCGGATCCCGGTGCCGGGCTCGACGCCGAAACCCTGCGGGCCGCGCTCGCCGCCGCCCTCCCCGCGGCGATGGTTCCGAGCGCGGTCCTCGTCCTCGACGGGCTGCCGCTCACGGTCAACGGGAAGGTGGACCGGGCCGCGCTCCCCGCCCCCGAGGCACCCCGCCGCCGGGTCAGGGCACCCGCCGGCGAGCGGGAGGAGCTGCTGTGCCGGATCTTCACCGAGGTGCTCGGCACCGCGGCCGGACCCGACGACGACTTCTTCGCCCTCGGCGGCGACAGCATCGACTCCATCGCCGTCTCCGGCCGGGCCCGACGGGCCGGGCTGCCGATCAGCCCGAAGGACGTCTTCACCCACCGCACCCCGGCCGCGCTGGCCGCCGCGGCGCCCGGGGCCGAGGTCGCGCCCGCCGAGGACCTGCCGCGGCCTGCCGAGGAGGAGCTCGCCCGGCTCCGGCGGATCGGCGGGGTGCCGGTCGCGGACGTCTGGCCGCTCTCCCCGCTCCAGGAAGGGATCTTCTTCCACGCGCGGTACGACGGCGACGCCGTCGACGTCTACACCGCGCAGGACGTCTTCACCTTCGCCGAACCCCTCGACGCCGACCGGCTCCGCGGCGCGCTCGGCGCGCTGCTCGCCCGCAACCCGAGTCTGCGGGCCGGGTTCACCGCCGACGCCTCGCCGCGGACCGTGCAGTTCATCGGCGCCGAGGTGCCGATCCCGCTCCGCGAGGTGGACCTGACCCGGCTGACCTCCGCCGAGCAGGAGGAACGGATCGCCGAGCTCCTCGCCGAGGACCGGGGCCGCCGGTTCGACCTGGCCAGGCCGCCGCTCACCCGGCTGCTGCTGATCCGGCTCGGCGACCACGACCGGCTGGTCGTCAGCCACCACCTGATCCTCTGGGACGGCTGGTCCGCCTGGCTCTTCCTCGAACACCTCTTCCACCTGTACGAGCGGGCCGGGGACGACCGCGGGCTGCCCTCCCCCGGCTCCTACCGGGACTACCTCGCCTGGCTCGCGGGGCAGGACCCCGGCGCCGCCCGTGCCGCGTGGCGCGGCGCGCTTTCCGGGCTCGACGAGCCGACCCTGGTCCGGCCCGCCGACGACGGCATGCACCCGGTCATCCCACGCGACCTGGACACCGTGCTCGACGAGGATCTCGGCGAACGGCTCCGCGCCACGGCGCGCGGGCGGGGGGTCACCCTCAACACGCTGCTCAACACCGCCTGGGGGCTGGTCCTGTCCGCCGCTGTCGGCCGCGACGACGTGGTCTTCGGCGCGGCCGTCGCGGGCCGGCCCACCGCCGTGCCCGACGTGGAGCACATCATCGGGATGTTCCTCAACACCGTCCCGGTGCGGATCTCCCTGGACCCGCGGGAATCCGTGCTCGGCCTGCTCCGCCGGGTCCAGGACGAGCGGGTCGCACTGATGCCGTACGAGCATCTGGGTCTTGGCGAACTCCAGGCGGAGAGCGGGCACCGCCGGCTCTTCGACACGCTGTTCGTGCTCCGCGACTCAGACGGCGAGACGCGGATGGCCGAGTTCACCGGCCGGCACGGCATCGTGGACGCCGTCTCGGCCGACGCCACGCACTACCCGCTCACCCTCATCGTCACCCAGGGCCGGCGGCTGCGCCTCACCCTCGCCTACCGGCCGGACCTGTTCTCCCCCGCCGAGGCGGCGGCCTTCCTCGACCGGTTCACCACCGTGCTGGACCGGCTCACCGGGAACCTGGAACTCCCGGCGGGCTCGCTCGACCTGCTCCTTCCCGACGAGCGGCGGGACGTCGAGGCCGGGCATCGCATCCCGGACCGGCCCCTGCCCCGCAAGACCGTCGCCGAGCTCCTGGGGGAGCAGGCGGCGCGTACCCCGGAGGCGACGGCGCTGGTCTTCGGGGCGGAACGGCTCACCTACGCCGAGCTCGACGCGCGGATCGACCGGCTGGCCCGGCTGCTGGTGAGCCGGGGCGCCGCGCCGGAGCGGGTGGTCGCGCTGGCCCTGCCCCGTTCGGCCGACATGGTGGTCGCCCTGTTCGCGGTGCTCCGTACGGGCGCGGCCTACCTCCCGCTGGACCTGGAGTATCCGGCGGAGCGGCTGGCGTTCATGCTGGAGGACACCGCTCCGGCCTGTATCGTCACCACCGCCGCGACTTCGGCGGCGCTCCCGGAAACAGGGGTGGCCCGCGTCCTGCTCGACGAGCTCGGCACGCTCCCGCCGGGGGACCTCCCCGAGTTCGCCCGCGACCTGCCGCACCGGCTGGACCACCCCGCCTACGTGATCTACACCTCCGGCTCCACCGGCCGGCCCAAGGGCGTGGTCACGCCGTACCGGGGACTCACGAACATGCAGCTCAACCACCGTGAGGCCATCTTCGATCCGGCGATCGCGGCCGCGGGGGGACGGCGGCTGCGCATCGCCCACACCGTCTCCTTCGCCTTCGACATGTCGTGGGAGGAGCTGCTCTGGCTGGTCGAGGGGCACGAGGTGCACGTCTGCGACGAGAACCTGCGCCGGGACGCCGAGGCGCTGGTCGCCTACTGCGACCGGGAGCGGGTGGACGTGGTCAACGTGACCCCCACCTACGCCCACCACCTCATCGAGGCGGGTCTGCTGGCGGGGCACCGGCCCCCGCTGGTGCTGCTCGGCGGCGAGGCGGTGTCGGAGACCGTCTGGGCGACGCTGCGGGACACCCCGGGGACGTTCGGCTACAACCTGTACGGGCCGACCGAGTACACGATCAACACGCTCGGCGCGTCCACCGAGGACAGCGCGACGCCGACCGTGGGGCGGCCGATCTGGAACACCCGCGCGTACGTGCTGGACGCGGCGCTGCGCCCGGTGCCGCCGGGGACCCCGGGTGAGCTCTACATCTCCGGGGTCGGGCTGGCCCGCGGCTACCACCGGCGGCCCGGCCTCACCGCGGCGAGCTTCACGGCCGACCCGTTCGCCGCCGAGCCGGGTGCCCGGATGTATCGAACCGGGGACCTGGTGCGCCGCCGCCCCGACGGGAACCTGGACTTCCTGGGCCGCACCGACGACCAGGTGAAGATCCGCGGGCACCGGGTGGAGCCCGCCGAGGTCGCCTCGGCGCTGGAGGAGCACCCGCTGGTGGACCACGCGGCGGTGGTCGCCGACACCGGACCGGGTGGGACCAAGCGCTTGATCGGGTACATCGTGCCCCGGGACGGGGCCGAGCCCGACCCGGCGGCCGCGGTCCGGGAGGCCCTCAAGGCCCGGCTCCCCGGCTACCTGGTCCCCGCCGTGCTGACGACCGTGGACCGGCTGCCGCTCACCGTCAACGGCAAGCTGGACCTAAGGGCGCTGCCCCGGCCCCAGGTGACCGCCGGAACCGCCGGCCGCCCGCCGGGCTCGCCGCAGGAGACCGTGCTGTGCGACCTGTTCGCCGAACTGCTCGGCGTGGCACGGGTCGGCGTCGACGACGACTTCTTCGACCTCGGCGGGCACTCCCTCATCGCCACCCGGCTGGTCGCCCGGGCCCGGGCCGCGCTCGGGGCGGAGCTGTCCATCCGAGACCTGTTCGAGGCACCCACCGTGGCCGAGCTGGCCGGGCGGGCCGCCGCCTCCGACGGGGCGACCCGGCCGGTCCTGCGCCCCGTCGCCGAACGCCCGGAAAGACCGCCGCTCTCCCCCGCCCAGCGGCGGCTCTGGCTGATCGAGCAGCTGGAAGGCCCGTCGCCCACCTACAACTACCCGATCGTCCTCCGGCTCCGCGGCGACCTCGACGTCGAGGCGCTGCGCGCCGCGCTCGCCGACGTGACCGCGCGGCACGAGCCGCTCCGCACCCTGATCGCCGGGCCGCCGGGCCACCCGTACCAGCGGATCCTCCCCGCCGAGGAAGCCCGGCCGCCCGTCGAGCTCGTCCACTCCGACGAAGACGGCCTGCCCGCGGTCCTCGCCGAGGCGCTGGACCGCCCCTTCGACCTCGGCGCCGAGCCGCCCCTGCGCGCCGTCGTGGTCCGCCTCGGCGACCGGGAGCACGTGGTGGCGCTGGTCCTGCACCACATCGCCGTCGACGAGTGGTCCGACGGCCCGCTCCTGCACGACCTCTCCGACGCCTACGCCGCGCGCCGCCGCGGAGCGGCCCCCGGGTTCGCGCCGCTGCCCGTCCAGTACGTCGACCACACCCTCTGGCAGCGGGACCTGCTCGGCGACCGCGACGACCCGGCGAGCACGGCCGCCCGGCAGCTCGCCTACTGGGCCACGGCGCTCAAAGGCGTCCCGGAGCGGATCGAGCTCCCCACCGACCGGCCCCAGCCGGCGCGGCCCAGCCCCGCGGGCGGGGAGCTGGCGTTCGAACTGGACCCGGCGGACTGCGCCGGACTGCGGCGGCTCGCCCAGGCGCGGGGCGCCAGCATGTTCATGGCGTGCCACGCCGTGGTCGCCGCGCTGCTGCACCGCCTGGGCGCCGGCGACGACCTCCCGCTCGGCCTGCCGGTCTCCGGCCGCGGCGACGACGCCCTCGACGAGCTGGTCGGCTTCTTCGTGAACACCCTCGTGCTGCGCACCGACCTCTCCGGCGACCCGGCCTTCGCCGAACTCGTCGACCGGGTGCGCGAGACCGCGCTCGCCGCCTTCTCCCACCAGGACGTGCCGTTCGAGGCCGTGGTGGAGGAGGTCAACCCGGTGCGCTCCCCCGGCCGCAACCCGCTCTTCCAGGTGATGGTCGGCTACCGCAACCGCTCCGCCGACCCCTTCACCCTCGCCGGTCTGGAGACGCTGCCGGAACCGGCCGAGGTGCGCACCGCCCGCTTCGAGCTGGTGTTCTCCTTCGTGGACGACGGGGAACGCCTCGGCTGCGTGCTCGAATACCGGTCCGACCTGTTCGACCGGGACGCGGTCACCCTGCTCGGCGACCGGCTGAAGACCCTGGTCCGCCAGGTCGCCGCCGACCCCGCCCTGCCGGTGAGCCGGATCGAGGTGCTCGTCCCCGGCGAACGCGACCGGGTCCTCACCGGCTTCAACCGGACCGACCGGCCCGTGGACGAGGACACCCTCCCCGGCCTGTTCCGGCGGTGCGCCGCCGAACGGCCGGACGCCGTCGCCGTGACGGACGCGGACATCTCGCTCACCTACGCCGAACTAGACGCCCGCTCCGACCGGATCGCCCGGCGGCTCGCCTCCTCCGGGGTTCGTGCCGAAAGCGTCGTCGGGGTGGCGGCCCCCCGGTCCGCGGACATGGTGGCGGCGATCCTCGGCGCCGCCAAACTGGGCGCCGCCTTCCTCCCGCTCGACCTGGCCCACCCCACCGACCGGCTCGCCTACATGCTGGCCGACGCGGCGGCGACCGTGGTCGTCGCCACCGAGCGGACGGCGGGACAGGTACCCGCCGTCGACGGGGTCCGGACGCTGATCCTGGACGACCCCGGCCTCGGCGACCGGCCGGAACCGGCCGGAACCGGTGACGGGTTCCCGCCGATCGCCCTGGACCAGGCCGCCTATGTGATCTACACCTCCGGCTCGACCGGCCGGCCCAAGGGCGCCGTGGTCCCGCACGAAGGGATCTCCAGCCTGGTGGCCACCGCCGTCGACCGGATGGGCCTCACCCCGGACAGCCGGGTGCTGCAGTTCGCCTCCCCCGGATTCGACGTGACGGTCTTCGAACTGTGCATGGCGCTCTGCCACGGCGGCACCCTGGTGATCGCCCCGGACTGCGTCCGGACTCCCGGCCCCGAACTCACCGGCTTCCTCGTCGACCAGCGGATCACCCACGCGATCCTGCCGCCCTCGCTGGTCGCCGCGCTCCCCGACGGCTGCGACCCACCGGAGGGGGCGACCGTACTGGTCGGCACCGAGACCGTCCCCCCGGCCGTGATCACCCGCTGGGCGGGGCGGGTACGGCTCCTCGCCGCCTACGGCCTGACCGAGGCCACGGTCAACTCCACCCTGTGGCCCGCCGAACCCGACTGGGCGGGCGCGGTGCCGATCGGCGTCCCCGACCCCAATACCCGGGTCCACATCCTCGACGACCGGCTCCGGCCGACGCCGCCGGGGGTACCGGGTGAACTGTACGTCGCCGGACGCGGGCTGGCCCGAGGCTACCTGGGGCGGCCCGGCCTCAGCGCGGAACGCTTCGTCGCCTGCCCGTTCGGCCCGCCCGGGAGCCGGATGTACCGCACCGGGGACCGGGCGCGCTGGCGGCACGACGGGAACGTCGACTTCCTCGGCCGCGCCGACGACCAGGTGAAGATCCGCGGCTTCCGGATCGAGCCGGGCGAGGTGGCCGGTGCGCTCACCCGGCACCCGGCCGTCGCCCAGGCCGCCGTCGTCGCCGACCGGACCGGCCCGGAAACCCGGCTCATCGGATACGCCGTCCTCAAGCGGGACCTCCCGCACGCGGCGGAGCCGCCGGAGCCCGGCGACCGGCCCGACCCCCGGGAGCTCCGCGCGCATCTGGCCGGGCTGCTGCCCGAGTACATGGTCCCCTCCTCGATCGCGATCCTGGACGGGCCGCTGCCGCTCACCCCCAACGGGAAGCTGGACCGCCGGGCGCTGCCCGTACCCGACTGGTCCGCCCTGACCGGGGACGCCCGGCCGCGCAGCGGACGCCAGCGGGCGCTCGCCGGGCTCTTCGCCGAGGTGCTGCGGCTCCCCGAGGTGGGGCTGCACGACGACTTCTTCGCGCTCGGCGGCCACTCCATGTCCGCGATGCGACTGCTCGGCCGGGTCAGGACCCTGCTCGACGCCGACCTCACCCTGCGGGACGTGTTCGAGGCGCCCACCCCCGCGGCGCTCGCCGACCGGCTGGACGGCGCCGACGGCCGTACCCGGCCGCGACTGGGCCCGGCGGCCCGCCCGGCGACACTCCCCGCGGCCCCGCCCCAGGAATGGCAGTGGACCCGCCACCGGTCCGGGACCGGACGGGTCCCCGACATGGCGTTCGCCCTCCGCGCACCCGCCGGACTGCACGCCGAGGCGCTCGAGGCCGCGCTCGGCGACGTCGTCGCCCGGCACGAACCGCTCCGCACGGTCTTCGCCGAACGCGACGGGCACCCCGTCCAGGAACCGGCGCGGTGGCGGCTCGAACACGCGCGGGTCCCCGACCTCGACCGGGCGCTCCGGAAGATCGCCGGCCGGAAGACGGACCCGGCCCGGCAGACGCCGTTGCAGGCGACGCTGCTCACCGACGACTCCGGAGCCGAGGCCCTCCTGCTCCGGCTCGACTACCTCGGCGCCGACGAGTGGTCGGTCGTCCCGCTCACCCGCGACCTCGTCCACGCCTACACGGCACGGCTCCGCGGCGACGCCCCGGAGTTCGACCCCCTGCCGGTCACCTACGCCGACTACACGCTGTGGGCCCGCGAGCTCACCGGCGCCGTCGCCGAACGGCAGCTCGCCTACTGGCGGCGGACGCTGCGCGACCTGCCCGAAGGGCCCGCGCTGCCGTACGACCGGCCGCCGGGAGGCGACCCCCGCGGCGACCATCTGGCCTTCCCCCTGCCCCCCGAGCTGCACGCCGCCGTCGACGACCTGGCCGCGCGCACCGGCACCAGCATGTTCATGGTGCTGCACGCGGCGCTGGCCACCCTGCTCACCCGGCACGGCGCCGGCACCGACCTGACCGTCGCCACCATGGTGGCCGGCCGGGCCGAGGAGTCGCTGACCGACCTGGTGGGCTGCTTCGCCGGCATCGTGCCGCTGCGGACCGACACCGGGGGCGACCCCGGCTTCCGCGAGCTGCTCGGCCGGGTCCGGGAGACCGACCTGGCCGCCTACGACCGGCAGGACGTCCCGTTCGACCGGGTGGCGCGGGAACTCGGGCTGCCCGCGCCGCGGGTGATGCTCGTCCACCACGAGCAGGCCGACCCGGGCCCCCTCGACGCGCTCGGGCTGACCTTCCAGCCGGTCCCGACCGGGGCGTGCAACGCCGACCTGACCCTCGCGTTCTTCGAGCCGCACGGCGCCGGGGAGGTCACCTGCCTCTTCGAATACGACACCACCCGGTTCGACCGGGGCACGATCCGGCGCCTCGCCGACGACCTGACCGAGATCCTGACCACGGCGACCGCCGACCCCGCGCAGTGAGGAGAGACGATCCGTGAGCACCAACCCGTTCGAGGACCCCGAAGGCCGTTTCCTCGTCCTCGTCAACCGTGAAGGCCAGCACTCGCTCTGGCCGACCTTCGCCGAGGTGCCCCCCGGCTGGGAGACCGTGTACGGCGAGGAATCCCGGGAGGCCTGCCTGGCGTACGTGGAGGAGCACTGGACCGACCTGCGTCCCCGGAGCCTCGCCGAGGCGATGGATCAGACGTCCGGCTGAAGCCGCTTGTCCGACCACGCCTCCCACAGCGCCGCGTAACCGGCTCCGGCCCGCACCAGCTCCTCGTGCGGGCCGGACTCGGTGACCTTCCCCCGGTCGAGCACCACCACGCGGTCGGCGGACGCGGCCTGGGTGAGCCGGTGCGCGACGATGAGCGCGGTCCGGCCCTCCGTCGCCGCCAGCGCCGCCGCCTCCAGCAGCCGCGCCCCGGCGCTGCCCGCCTCCGCCGTCGCCTCGTCCAGCACCACCACCGGCGGATCCGCCAGGACGAGCCGGGCCAGCGCCAGCTGCTGGGCCTGAGCCGGGGAGAGCCGGTGGCCGTGCTCGCCGACCACGGTCGCAAGCCCCTGCGGGAGCGCCCGCGCCCAGGTGAGCGCGCCGACCCGGTCCAGGGCCGCGCACAGCTCCGCCTCGGTCGCCTCCGGCCGGGCGAGTCGCAGGTCGTCGGCGAGCGGGCCGGCGAAGACGTGCACCTCCTGGGTGACCAGCGCGACCATACGGTCCGCGGCGACCTCCCCCGGTTCCGGCAGGCTCGTCCCGCCGATCGTGATCGACCCGAGGCCGGGCCGGTGCACCCCCGCCAGCAGCTTGCCGAGCGTGGTCTTGCCCGCGCCGCTCGTCCCGACCAGGGCGACCCGTTCGCCGGGCGCCAGGTCGAGGTTCACGTCGTGCAGCACCGGGTGACCGGGCTGGTAGGCGTATCCGAGACCGCTGAGGCGGACCGGGGGGCCGGGGGGAATCGCCGGTCGCGTCACGGTCTTGGGGGCCCGCTCGCCGTACGCCACCCCGGCCAGGCGGGCCAGCCCCGCGGCGGCGACCTGCGCGTCGTCGAGCAGGCCGAGCAGGATGTTGATCGGCGTGAACAGGTTGTGGAAGTAGAGCGCGGCGGCCCCGGCCGTACCGATGCTGACCTGTCCGCTCCGGACCAGCAGAAACCCGGTGATCAGCACCGCCGACAACCCGACGTACTCGGCGAGGTTGAGCCGGGAGTAGAACCGCGTCATCAGCCGGATCCCGCGCAGCGCCAGGTCCACCGCCGCCTGGGAGCGGCTCCCGACGAGCCGGACATGCGTCTCCCCGAGCCGCAGCGCCCGTACGGTGGCCGCGCCGCCGACCGTGCCGAGCAGTTGCTGCTGCTGGTCGCCGACCGCGACCCGCTGGGCCGCGTACAGCGGGACCGCACGGCCCAGGTACCAGCGCACGGTGTACACCTGGATCGGCACGGCGACCAGGGCGACGAGGGCGAACCGCCAGTCCAGCACGGCCAGGCCGACCAGGGTGAGCCCGATCGTCAGCACCGAGCGCGCCAGCGCGGGCAGCGCGTCGCGGAGCACATTGGTGATCGCCGAGACGTCGCCCGTCACCCGGGAGGTCAGGTCGCCGGAGCCGGCCCGCTCGATCCGGCCGAGGGGAAGCCGCAGCACCCGCTCCACGAAGAGTTCCCGCAGGGTGGCGAGCATGCTCTCCCCCAGCCGGGCGACGAGGGTGGTGCCGAGCGCGGTCAGCGTCCCCTGCACCACCGCGATGACGATCAGCCAGACGACCGGGAAGGTGATCGCGTCGGCCGCCCGGCCCTGCGTGACCAGGTCGATGATGTGGCCGAGTACGGGGGCGGTGAGCAGCCCGGCCCCGGTCGCGACGGTCAGGACCGCCAGACCGGACAGCGCCGTGCCCAGGTGGGGCCGCGCCAGCGCGCGAACCGCCGCCCGGACCTGCGCGGGGCTCGCGACGGCGAGCCGCTCGCGTTCGACGGCCTGAGGTTCCTCGGTGCGGCTCATCGCTCCCCTGTCCTTCGCTGGGATTGCCTGCGGATCGGATGCCACGGTGATCAGGTCAGCACCGCGGCCCGGTAGGCCGGGCTGTCGCGGACGAGGTCGGCGTGCGTGCCCTCCGCGGCCACGGTCCCACCCTCCATGAACACCACCCGGTCGGTCGCCGCGAGCAGCGCGGGGCTCGTCGCCACCACGATCGTCGTCCGCCCGGCCCGGGTCCGGCGGATCCCGGAGGCGATCCGGGCCTCGGTGGCCGCGTCCACCGCGGTGGTCGGATCACACAGGACCAGGACCGGTGGGGCGGCGGCCAGCGCGCGGGCGAGCGCCACCCGTTGCCGCTGCCCACCCGACAGGGATCGCCCCTGCTCGGTGAGGACGGTGGCGGCACCCCGCGGCAGCGCGTGGGCGACCTCGTCCGCCGCCGCGCCGGCCATGGCCGTCTCGACCGAGGCCGGGCTCGCGGCCGCGGCGGCGACGTTGTCGTGCAGGCTCCCCTCGAAGAGGTCGGCGTCGTGTTCGGCCACGACGACGGCGCGGCGCACCCCGTCGGGGTCGAGCGCGGTCAGCGCCGTCCCGTCCAGTTCGACCGTGCCCGACGCGGGGTCGGCGGACCGGCCGAGCAGCCGGAGCAGCGAATCCGCGGCCGCGGGGTCCGCCGTCACGACCCCCAGCAGCTCGCCCGGCGCCACGTCGAGGTCGAGTCCGCGCAACCCGTCGTGGGAGACCTCCCGGAGCCGGATCCGGCCCTGGACCGGGCCGGGCGGCCCGCCGGCGCCGCCGGTGACGGCGGGTGGCGTCGCGAGCACGGCGGCGATGCGCGCGGCCGAGGCGCGGCCCTGCGCGAACTCGCCGTTGGCCCAGGACAGGACGGAGAGCGGGTTCACCAGGTACTGCGCCAGGCCGACCGCCGCCACCAGCTCGCCGACGCTGATGTCCCCGCCCACCGCGAGCCGCCCGCCCACCAGCGCCACCAGCGCGAGGAAGACCCCGGTGACCATGAGCATGCCGCCGTCGTGCCAGGACTGGGCCCGGGCGGCCCGCAGGGTGGCGGTGAGGGAGTCCCTGCTGGTACGGCGGTAGCGCTCGACCGCCGCGGCCTCCGCTCCGATGCCTTTGAGCACCCGCAGCCCGGCGACGAGGTCGGCGGCCACCCCCGAGGCGTGCGCGGCGCGTTCCTGCTCGACGTGACTGCGCCGCTCCAGCGGTTTGCCCAGCAGGTGCGCCAGGAGCAGCAGCGGCGGGGTTCCCAGCAGGACGAGCAGGCCCAGCGGCACCGAGACGCGCAGCAGCGCCACCCCGCCCACGATCAGCCCGGCCAGCGCGGCGATCCCGGCGGAGAAGGCCACGTTGACGGCGCCGACCCGCCGGGCGTCCTCGGTCGCGACGTTGACCAGCTCACCCGGCAGCCGGCCCGCCTCGGCGCCGCCCCGGGGGGCGAGGACCCGCTCGGTCAGCTCCGTCCGCAGCCGGTGCGCGGCCTGCTGGGAGGCCCGCTCGGCGGCGCGGGCCGAGAACCGCCAGCTGACGGAGAGCACGGCGAAGACCACGCCGAGCACGACGATCCACCGGATGAGCGCGCCGGGGTCCTCCCGGGAGACGGCCTCGTCGATGACGAGGCCGATGACCACGGGGACCAGGGCTTCCCCGGCCTGGTGTCCGGCGGCGAGCACGGACCCGCGGACCGAGTGCCGCCACTGTCCGCCGATCGCTCGCCACAAGATGTCACGGCCGAGGGTGGGCACTCGCGTTCCTCCGGTCTGCCGCGCACACGGCGCACTTCTGAATTAGGCAAGCCTAACCTAAAGGGTTGGCCCATCGTCAGGGGCCTGTGCCCCGCGCACCCTGGGCCGGCTCACCGGCCACCTGGGGCCGCGCGACTCCCGCCCGGCGTCCTGGACGCGATCGACGCCCTCGTCCCGCCGGGCGTCGACGTCGGCCACACCCCGGCGGCCTTCCCGACCTCGCGCTCCGCCGCCCGGAAGCAAACAGGACGCTTACTTGAGCAGCCGAATATACGGCGAATATACGGCCGTCCCCAATCCTCATGGTGTCCGGCAAGCCGATCATCGGCATTGCACGGCTCGACCACACGTACGGGGGCAACACCATGAGAAACAAACGTGTCTCAGCATCCCTGGCCGCGGTCACCATGGCGGTGGGAATCCTGGTGGCAGGCGGAGCCGCCGCCGAGGCGGCACCCACGGCCGCCTCCTGCTCAGTCGCCTCACATCCCGCCATCGCCAAAATCGGCACGACGATCCGCACTTCCGTCACCGTCGCGAACTGCACGGCCACGGGCACGCTCGCGATTCAGCGCCTGCTAGGCGGTGCCTGGATCAATGTCAAGAGCAAGCCGATCACCATCGGGTCCCCCACCACCGTGGACCACGACTGCTCCGGATCGGGCCTGCAGTCCTGGCGAAGCCACCTGTCACTGAACATCGACGGCACCGTGGTGATCAGCACCTCCGGCCCACTGCGCGTCACCTGCTGACCGTCGGCCACACCGGGCGTCGAGCCCGTTCAAGACACCGGCGGCCGTCTCGGACGGACTGGCGAGACGGCCGCCGGCCCCCCGCGGGGACCGGCGGCGGCGGATTTGATCCGGCCGCGCCGAAATCACTACGTTGAAGCCGTGCGGGTGGGGATCCTCGGTCCGCTGGAAGTCGTGGCGGGCGGCGAGAAGACGGATATCGGCGGCGTCCGCCTGCGTACGCTGCTCATCAGGCTCGCGCTGGACCCGGGCCGTACCGTCCCCGCCGACACGCTGGCGGACGCCGTATGGCCGGACGGCGGGCCCGGCGACTGGGGGAACGCGCTGCAGTCGCTGGTGGCGCGGCTCCGCCGCGCGCTGCCGGCGCCCCGGCTGCTGTCGGCGCCGGGCGGCTACCTCCTCGACCTGCCCGCCGACGCGGTGGATGCGCGGCGGTTCGAACGCCTCGCCGGCGCGGGACGCCGCGCCCTGCGGGACGGAGAACCGTCGGCCGCGCTCCACCTGCTGGGTGAAGGTCTCCGGCTGTGGCGGGGAGAGATCCCGGAGGAGGCCCCCGACGCGGCACGCCGGCGCCTGGCGGAACTGCGCCTCACCGCCCGGGAGGACCACGCGGAGGCCGCGCTGGCCGCCGACCGATCGGACGGCCTGGTCGCCACGCTGGCCGAGCTGGCGTCACGGCATCCGTTCCGGGAACGCATCCGCAACCTGCTCATCCTGGCCCTGCACGCCGAGGGACGCCAGGCCGAGGCGCTGGCCGCCTACGCCGAGTTCCGCGCGTTCCTCGCCGACGAACTCGGCGCCGAGCCCGGCCCCGAGCTCCGCAAAGCGCATCTGGCCGTCCTGCGCGGCGAAACCACCGCGGCGCGACCGCGCGGCAACCTGCGCCCGCCGCTCACCGGGCTGATCGGCCGGGACGAGGAGCGGGCCCGCGTCCATGGCCTGATGGCGGCGAACCGCCTGGTGACCCTGGTGGGTCCCGGCGGCGTGGGCAAGACCCGGCTGGCGACCGCCGTGGCGGCGGACGGCGCCGACACGGCGTGGCTGGTGGAGCTGGCGCCGGTGTCCGGCCCGGAGGCGGTCGCCCACGCCGCGGCCGCCGCGCTCGGCGTCCGCGGGCCGGGCCTGCCGGAGAATCCGGGCGCCCCGGTGGAGCGCCTGGCGCAGACCCTGGAACGTCTCGGCGACGCGCTGCTCGTCCTGGACAACTGCGAGCATGTGGGCGACGCGGCGGCCCGCCTCGCCGTGGAGCTGCTCGGCCGCTGCCCGGGCCTGCGTGTCCTGGCCACCGGCCGCGAGCCGCTCGGCGTCACGGGCGAGACGGTTTATGCGGTGCCCCCGCTCGCCCCCGGGTTCGCGGCGCGCCTGTTCGCCGACCGGGCGGTGGCCGTACGGTCCGGCCTCACCCTGGACCCCCGTCTCGTCGAAGACGTGTGCCGGCGGCTCGACGGACTCCCGCTCGCGATCGAGCTGGCCGCCGCCCGGCTGCGTTCCCTTCCCCTCGACGAGCTGGCGGCCCGCCTCGGCGACCGGTTCACGCTGCTGGCCCGCGGCGACCGCGCCGCCGAACCCCGGCATCGGACGCTGCGCGCGGTCGTCGCCTGGAGCTGGGACCTCCTCGACGACGGCGAACGCCTGCTCGCGCGGCGACTGGCCGCGTTCCCCGGCGACATCACCGTGGAGAGCGCCGAGGCGGTGGCGGCGACGACCGTCGACCAGCTGACCTCACTGGCCGACAAGTCGCTGCTGGGCTTCGACGGCGAGCGCTACCGCATGCTGGAGACGATCCGCGCGTACGGCCTGGACGAACTGGTACGCGACGGGGAGCTCACCCGGGTCCGGGCCGCCCACACCGCCTACTACACCGGCCTCGCCGAACGCGCCGAACCGGAACTGCGCGGCGCGGGCCAGCTGCCCTGGATCGCCCGGCTGACCGCCGAACGCGACAACCTGCTGGGCGCCCTGCGCTTCGCCTGCGAGTCCGGGGACACGGCCACCGCCCACCGGCTGTGCGCGGCGCTCGGCACGTACTGGCTGGTCCGCGGCGACCACCACACCCTGGCCACCTGGACACGACGGACCCTGGATCTCCCCGGTCCGGCCCCGCTCGAAGCCGAGGCCGTCACCTGCGCCCTGCACCTGCTGGCCACGGGAACCGGAGCGGACCGGGTCCGGCGGCTGCTTCCGCACCTCGACGCGAGGCATCCGACGGTGGCGTTGGTCGAGCCCGTCGTCACCCTGGTCACCGGCGACCCCTCGGCGGTCGCGGTCGTCGAGTCACGGCTGTCGCACCCCGACCCCTGGACACGCTCCCTGGCACGGTTGCTGCGGGCCACGCTGTACGGCGACGCGGGCGACCTCGAGGCCATGCGCCGCGACCTGCACGGCGCCGTGTCGGGGTTCAGGGCCATCGGGGAACGGTGCGGCCTGGCGTGGTCCCTCACATCGCTGGCCGACCTGCGGACCACCGCCGGGGAGTTCGAGGACGCCGTCGCCGACCTGGACGAGGCGGTCGCCCTGCTGCGTGAACTCGACCCGTCCGACCGGGCCGTCCCGCAGCGCGTGTGGGCGGCCGACGCCCGGGCCCGCGCGGGGGACGCCGACCGAGCGTCGGCCGAGCTACGCGAACTGATCGGCACCGAATCGCTCAGCGCGGACCAGCTGGTCTTCGCCAGGATCACCCTCGCGGACCTGGCCCGCCGCGCGGGCGACCTGCCGGAGTCGGCACGGCAGCTCGACCTTGCCCGGCAGGCCGCCGGCCCGCACACCGGCCCCCCGTACCGCGTGCTCCTCGAATGCGCGGCGGCGGAGCTGGCCATGGCGGGCGACGACCTGACGACGGCGGAGCGGCATCTGGCCGGCGTGTTCGACCCGGCGTCCGACGCCCGGCTCACCGCGGCCCTCGCCGCCCACCTGGCCCGGCTGCGCGCCCGGCAGCGCCGACCGGCCGACGCGGCCGAACTTCTCGGCGCCGCGCACGCTCTCCTCGGCACGCTGGAGGCTCTCGACTCCGACCTGGCGGCGACGGCCCCCGAGCTACGCGCCGAACTGGGCGAACATGCCTTTGAGGCCGCCTACGGCAGGGGTCGGGGACTCAGCCACGCCGACGCGCTCGCCCTGATCGAAACCCACCTCAGCCGACGCGGGCCGTAAACCGCCAGACGGGTCCCGTCAACCTCACCGCTCCGTCGATCTCGAACGGGCGAAGCGCCGCCACGACGGCCTCCCGGGCCCGCGCCACGGCCGCCGGATCCGAGTCGCGAAGCCAGTGACGCACCGGCCCCCAGCCGAAGACGAACTCGGCGGCGTCCTCCGCGTCCCGGCCGAACACCGAGACCGTCTCGAACGGCGTGGCCGTCACCTGGGTGAAACCCGCCTTGGTGAGCACCTCGACGATGTGGTCCCGATTGGTGAAGTTCACCGGTCCGGGCGCGTCGTCCTCCGCCGGGTCGGGCAGGGGGACGTGCCGCGCCATGGCCTGCCACAGCCGGGCGGCCTCGTCCTCGCCGGAGTCCCGGCCGCACACGAAGGCCAGCCTGCCGCCCGGCTTGAGCGCCCGGCCGATATTGCCGAACGCGGCGACCGGATCGGCGAAGTACATGATCCCGCCCCGGCTGACGGCCACGTCGAAGTGTGCCTCCGGAAACGGATGGACCTGCGCGTCCCCCTGTTCGAAGGTGACGTTGCCGAGCCCTTCCGCCTCCGCGGTCCGGCGCGCCCGCTCCAGCATCGGCTCCGACAGGTCGACGCCGAACGCGTGCCCGTCCGGTGCCGACCGCGCGGCGATCCGGGTGGTCGCGCCGGCGCCGCACCCGATGTCGAGGACCCGATGCGCACGCTCGATCACCGCCCCTTCGAACAGCGGCCCGTTGAGGCCGCCGACCATGGCGTCGTACCTGTCGTGCCGATCGGCCCAGTGCCTGCCTTCATAGCCGTTCCACGCATGTGCCTGATGGGTGTTGACGATGTCCATGCCCGCAGCGTGCCGAGACGCCCTGTCATCGCCAGCACACATCGCTGTCACCCGGCCTGCACAGCCGCCCCCTCCGGTCCCCTGACGTAGAACACAGCCGGAGACTGATCCGCCTGTGTTCCCGGCGGCCGGTCAGCCCTGCGCCCGGACCCGGAACCGCATGCGGCAGACGACGGTGTCGGTGCCGCGGCGTAGGGCCCGGGCGAGTACGGCGCCGCGCTGGTTCTGCAGCAGCCGCTGCCAGGCGTGCTCCGGCTCAACCTCGGGGATCAGCACGAAAACGTGGGTCTCGGGGACACGCTTGAGGTATTCGAGCAGCGGCGTGTCCAGGCGTCGATGCGCGTCGTAGAGCTGCACCAGCGTGACGTCGGGATGCCAGCGCTCCCACTCCCGCGTGAACGTCCGCGCCGCCTCCTCCTCTTCGGCGTGCGCGATGTTGACGGCCACCACCCGGTCGCCCAGCGACATGGCGGCGGCCAGTGCGTCCCGGGTGAGCCGGTTGACCGAGTTGACCGGGACGACCACCAGCGAGCGGCCCGGCCTCGGCGGGACCGGGGTCTCGCCGAGCTCCAGCCGGTCGCCGATGCGGGTGTAGGAGCGGTTGACCCATTCCATCACGGCGACGAGCAGCGGCAGGGCGACCACGATCAGCCAGCCGCCCTCGGTGAACTTGGAGACCGTGACCACCACGGCGGCGACGAGCGTCAGCAGCGCGCCGAACCCGTTGAGCGCGGCCCGTCCGCGCCAGCCGGCCGGCCGCTGGGTCCGCCAGTGCCGGACCATGCCCCACTGGGAGAGGGTGAAGCCGACGAACACCCCGATCGCGAAGAGCGGCACCAGCAGGTTCATGTCCCCGCCCGCGACGATCAGCAGGACCGCGCCGGTCACGGTGAGGAACGCGATCCCGTACCGGTGGACGTGCCGGTCGGCTCGGAGCGCGAACAGATGCGGCAGGTTGTTGTCCTTGGCCAGCAGCTGGGCAAGGACCGGAAGACCGCCGAAGGAGGTGTTGGCGGCGAGCGCGAGCAGGATCACGGTGGAGAACTGCACCAGGTAGAAGAGCGCTCCGTCGCCGAGCGCCGCCTGGGTGACCTGGGCGAGCACGGTCACCCCCTCGACCGGGGCGATCGAGAACTTCTCGATCAGCGCCGCGATGCCGATCAGCATGACCGCCAGCAGCCCGCCCAGGGCGAGTTCGGCGCGCTGCGCCCGTACGATCCTCGGCCGTTTGAACGAGGGCACCGCGTTGGCGATGGCCTCCACCCCGGTCAGCGAGGCGCACCCGTTGGCGAACGCCTTCAGCAGCAGGAGCACCCCGACGGTCTCCAGGCTCTGCGCCGCGTGCTCCGGGGAGACCGTCGCGGGCTCCCCGCGGACCAGCCCCGCGACGATCACCAGGACGATCGAGCCGACATAGATCGCGGTGGGGGCGATGAAGACGTGCGCGCTGTGCGCGATGCCCTTGAGGTTGACCGCGGTGATCAGCCCGAGCACCGCCAGGCAGATCCAGACCGTGTACGGCAGCAGCTCCGGAATCGCCGAGGTCAGCGCGGCCACCCCGGCGGCCACCGAGACCGCCACGTTGAGCACGTAGTCGATGATGAGCGAGGCTCCGGCGGTCAGCGCGGCCCGGCGGCCCAGGTAGGCCTTGGCCACCCCGTAGGCGCCTCCGCCTTCCGGAAAGGCCGCGATGACCTGCCGATAGGAGAAGACCAGGACGGCCAGGAGCGCCGCGATGGTCAGGGTGACCGGAAGGGTGAACCCGAGCCCCAGTCCGCCCGCCAGCGCCAGGACGAGCACGATGGCCTCGGGCCCGTACGCCACCGAGGCCATGGCGTCGAGGGAGAGCGCGGCCAGCCCTCCGACGACGGTGAGCCGATGCCGGTCACCGGTGCCCGAGGATTCGGCCGCGGGGGCGGCGGGGCTGAGCACTGTGGACATTAAGTCCTCCTGTGAGGAGATTTGTCCACATTGTCAGGACAGGGTGGGCGGCCAACCCTGCTTCCATACGCCATCTTGACGCCGAACCGCCGACTCCATACGCATCCTTAACCCCTGCATCCACAGGGAACGGGTCACGACCGATCGGCGCCATGGAACGTGCGAAAAATCCGGATATATACCGAAAATATACAGTCGCCGGAGACCCTCATGGTGTTCGTTTCGACGGGGCTGAACGGGACGAACGCCGAACAATATGTATGGGGGAAGCACCATGAGAATGAAGCGCATTTCTGCATCGCTAGCCGCTGTGACCATGGCGGCTGGAATGCTGGTGGCCGGTGGTGCGGGATCCGCCGCGGCCGAGTCCACGGCGACGACCGCCTCCTGTGAAGTGCACATCGGCAACACCTACAAGAGCGGCTACCTGATCAACGGCAGCGGCAGCATCGCTTCCTCCTGCCCGTCGGACACCAGGGGCTCGGTCTCAATCGAGCGGTGGACGGGCCTCCGCTGGCTGATCGTCGCAAGCTACTCCATAAGGCCCGGTGGCAATAACACCATCCAGTACGACTGCCGCGGTTCGGGCACGCAGTCCTGGCAAACCGTCGTCAGGGGTCTCCTGCCGGAGGGGTACCGCTCCAAGATCTCGAATCGGATCCGCGTCTCCTGCTAGCGCGTAGTCGGCCTGTCCTCGGACCGCGATCGCCGTGTGACCCCCTTGTCTGTCGGGGGCGCACGGCGATCGTGCATCGCACGACGATTCCCACATGACCCGCCGGGATACGGCGGTCACGGCCCCTCGATTGTCCAGACCGCCCAGACAGATCCGACGGCGAAGCCCGGCGAATGTAGGACTGCCCGAAAATCCTCATTGTGATTACGGGGGGGCTCATCCGATGTCAACCATGGATATGGGGGCAACAAGCATGAAGACAAAAGGCATCTCAGCGTCACTGGCCGCGGCCACCCTGACGGCAGGGCTGCTGGTGGCCGGCGGCGCGGGTTCCGCCCAGGCGACGTCCGCAGTCGGTGGTGCGGGTTCCGCCCAGGCGGCGTCCGCGGCCGCCTCCTGCGATGTCCACATCGGCCTCACCACCAGACGCCGCGCTGTGGTCATCGGCTACGGCAGCATTCACTCCTCCTGCCCGTCGGACAGCTACGGCTCGATCTCAGTTCAGCGCCGGAGCGGCATTCGCTGGATAGACGTCTCAACCCGTACCGTGTCCCGCGGTTCCGACCACTATGTTCAGTACGGCTGCTACGGGGAGGGTACGCATAGCTGGCGAACCGTCATCAGGGGCTTTGTGCCGGATTACCGCACCAAGATCTCAAATGAGCTGCGCTTCACCTGCCCGCCTGGCTGAAAACAAGCACAGTCGGATCCTGGTGTTCAACGCCGGCTGATTTCCGACCGGCTCCCCTGAACCGAGGTCGCCGTTCGGCCTTTATCCACCCCCCCGGAGTCAAGGCCGCACGGCGACCTCACCCGCCAGGCGACGAGCCGCCCCGGGCACCGGCGTCCGTCCAAGGCCGACCCGCCAGGGCGGACGCCTGTCCAGATCAACACCACACCGGTCACCTCGGCTCGGGATGTGCCTCCCACTCGGCCCTGGTCAGCGCGTACTCGACGTCGCCGTGCTCGGAGCCCTCGATCGTCTCCGGCCAGTCCTGGTGGAACGCCCGTACGAACACCAGGCCGGACTTCTCCATCACCCGGCGGGAGGCGAGGTTGACCGCCATCGTGTGGGCGATCACCCGCTCCACCCCGAGCTCGGTGAAGCCCTTTCGGATCAATGCCCGGGCTCCCTCGGTGGCATGCCCCCGGCCCCACACCTCGCGGCGCAGCCGGTAACCCAGTTCGACCTCTCCCGGCGGCGGCTCACCCCCCGGCGGCCGGAACTCGAACCAGCCCAGGAACCGCCCCGACCCCCGTTCCACCGCCGCCCAGAACCCGAACCCGTCCCGCTCCTCGTACTGACCGAGCCACCGGGCGATCCTGCTCCGCGCGTCCTCGCGTGACGTGGACTTCCCCCCGTTGATGAACCGGGTGACCTCCGGATCCCCGTCCAACGCCACCAGATCGTCCTCGTCCGCCTCGGTGAACCGCCGCAACAGCAACCGCTCCGTCTCCAGATGCACCCACATGCGCCGCTCCTCCGCCTTCACTTCACGTGAGCGTAGAACCCCAACCGCGCCCGGGTCTCCTCCCGGATCGGGTGCCCGCGGGCCGCTCCTCGGGGTCCGGCAGGGCGGCGAACATCGTCGCGCCCAGTCCTGCCGCCGGCAGAACTCCCCAGAGTCATCTCCCGGCTTTCACGAACCTACGACACCTTCCGACTGATAAGTCGGGCAGACATAGCAGTACGGAGAGTGTTTGGCGGTCAAACCAGTCAGCTCACCTAAATCCCAACGTCAGCGACATTTCCCCAGTTCAGCTACATAGACGTCAATCTAAGAATATGTCTGCCAGATGTATTAAGGTGGGGTCATGGTGACGGGCCCCGATGACGCTTCGAACAGACCGCCCCAGGTGGAACTGACCCCTACGGCTTGGGCGATTCTCGGTTTCCTCTCCCTCAAGGCGCAGAGCGGATACGAGATCCTCCGTGCGGCGAAGCGGTCGATGGAGGCGTTCTGGGGCATCAGCAACGGCCAGCTCTACCCCCAGCTGCGCTTTCTCGCCGAGCAAGGCCTGATCAGGCCCGTCGGCGAGGCCGAGGGTCCCCGCTCCCGGCAGCGCTGGGAGATCACCGAAGAAGGCGGTGCCGCGCTGCGGTGGTGGCTGGAATCGATCTCCTCCCCGGTCCAGATCAGAGACGAGAACCTCGTGAAACTCTTCTTCGCCGGCCAGAGCGGCCCGGACCTCGTCGGACGACTGCTTGAGGAACGAAAGAAGATCTTCACGCAGTTCGAGAGCGTGATCGACGCGGTGCTGCCGGGTGACCGGCTGCCGGAGGCGGAGCAGGCCGCCGCGCTGGGCGCCCCCGAGCTGCTGTTCCGGTACGGCAAGCACTTCACCAAGTCCACGATGCGCTGGATCGACCAAGAGGAGCGGCGGGTTCTGGACGCCCTGCGGAAAACCGCTCCGCAGGGCGGCGACTCCGACGTCGAACCGGACGCGGCCCAAGAGGCCTCGGCCGCACCGGGTCCACCACCGGACGATCGGCCGGACCAGACCGGCGGACGCTGAGGAGCGGAGCCGACGTGGGGGAACTGACAGCCGTCCTCGGCACGCTCGCCTTGGCCACACTGGTCGCGCTGATGACCCGGCGCATTCTGGGGATCCCGGTGGGGTGGCCCCGAACCATCCTGACCGGGCTGATAATGATCACGGCGCTGGGGTCCATCTGGGTGTACCTCGCGAACCTCGCAGGCCTGGTCCGAGGCACCCGGCTCATCGTGCCGCTCGGCACCGGGCTGGCCTTCCTGGTCCTCGCCGCCGCCTGGGTCTTCGTGCTCGGCGTCGCAGCCCTGGTCGCGCTGGAGGTCATCGCGCCGACCGGCACCCTGCCACCCGTGAAGACCCTGTTCACCGGCTGGAAGGCCCGGCGGCGACGCGCCAGGCGCTACACCCAGGTCACGGCGATCGCCGTCAAGCACGGACTCGGCGGATACCTGCGCGGACGCCGGTGGCCGACCCGCTACGAGAGCACCTCCAAGCTCGCGCGCTCACTCCGGGACGCGTTGAACGCGGGCGGAGTCACCTTCGTCAAACTCGGCCAGATGCTCTCCACCCGCCCCGACCTGGTCCCGCAGGAGTTCATCGCCCAGCTTTCCAGCTTGCAGACCCGCGCGGAGCCCGAGCCGTGGTCGCAGATCGAACCGGCCATCGCCGCCGCGCTCGGCCGGCCCGTCGGCCAGGTCTTCCGCACCGTCGACCCCAAGCCGCTCGCCTCGGCGTCGGTCGCCCAGGTACACCGCGCCTATCTGCTCGACGGCCGGGACGTCGTGGTCAAGGTCCAGCGACCCGGAGCCCGCAAGCAGGTCACCGCGGATCTGGAGATCATTCTCCGGTTGGCGCACCGGCTGGAGCGGGTGACCCCGTGGGGCAGGTCCCTGCGCGTCTCCCGGCTCGCCGAGGGGTTCGCGGCCTCCCTGCACGAGGAACTCGACTACTCGGTCGAACTGGACAACATGCGGAGCGTCGCCGCGGCCCAGCGCGGGGGAATCCAGGTCCCCAAGGCCTACGAGGAGTACTCCGGCAGCACGCTCCTGGTCATGGAACGGATCGACGGCGTCCCGGTGGGCGACGCGGCCGACGTCCTGAACGGCTTCAGCGCGGAGGAGCGGCTGCGGATCGCGCGGACCCTGCTCAACGAGGTACTCGACCAGATCGTCCTCAGTGGCGTCTTCCACGCCGACCTTCACCCCGGCAACGTCTTCATCACCCCCGGCGGGGGCCTGGCCTTGCTGGACTTCGGTTCGGTGGGCCGCCTCGACGAGGCCACCCGCACCGCGCTCGGCATGCTGCTGCTCGCCGTCGACAAAGACGACGCGATCGCGGCGACCGACGCCCTCATCGAGATGCTGGACCGGCCCGAGGGCCTGGCCGAACGCGACTTGGAGCGCGCCCTCGGCCTGCTCATGCTCCGCTATCGATCCGGCTTCGCCCGTACCGGCAGCGGAAGCATGTTCGCCGCCCTGTTCGCGCTGATCAACGAGCACCGGTTCGCGATCCCCCCGCAGATCGCCGCCGCATTCCGGGCGCTGGCCGCCCTCGACGGCACCCTCGCCCTGATCAGCCCCGGTCTGGACGTCGTCTCCCTCGCCCGCGAGCACGGCCGCGCGCTGATGGCGGAGGCCACCGCCCCCGAAGCGGTCCGCGCCGACCTGGAGAGCAGGCTCGTCGCCTTCCTTCCCCTCCTTCAGCGCCTCCCCCGCCGAATCGGGAAGATCACCGAGGATCTGGAGCAGGGCCGCCTCTCGGTCAACATCCGCCCCCTGGCCGACCCCCGGGACCGCCGATTCCTCAGCGGCCTCGTCCAGCAGGTGATCGTCGCCATCATGGCCGCCACCGCCGTGATCGCCGCCATCCTCCTGATGACCACCGAAGCCGGTCCGTGGATCGCCCCCCACGTCCGCCTCTACACCTTCATCGGCTGGACCCTCCTCCTGGTCGGCTTCACCCTCGCCCTCCGCTCCCTCGCCCTGGCCTTCCGCCGACCTCCCGAATGACCGCCCTTCGTCCCGCACGACCACCGCGCGTTCCCCGGCGACTGAACACCCCGTCCAGCGATCCCTCATTTGACCTCGGTGACCCTACGTAGCGCCGATCGCCAGGTACGGACGCGTCCGTACGGCTCACGGTGGGTCGCTAGACGAGGTGGCGCAGCTGCACGCCGCTCAGTCGCTTGACGTCGTGGGACAGGTGCGCCTGATCGAAGTAGCCCGCCGCGGTCGCCACCTCGGCCGGCGGCATGCCGGTACGGGCCAGCCGCAGGGCTCGCTGGAAACGGACGACGCGCTGCAGGGTCTTGGGCGCGTAACCGAACGCGGCCACGCTACGCCGGTGGAGCTGGCGCTCGCTCAATCCGAGCTCCCACGCCACCTCGGCCACGCTTCGACCGCCCCGGAGCGCCGCCGCGACGGCGGGGGCCGACCTGTCGGGCGGCGAGGTCCGGCGCAGGCGGGCCGTGACGACGGACCGCAGAGCACCCAGCCTGCCGCCGGACGGCTCGTCGGGCACCGACAACGCGTCGAGGTCGGTGACGGGGACGCGCAGGTCCCGCAGTTCGGACAGCGGGACGCCGAAAAGCCCGCCGACGGATCCCGGCTTGAAGCGGATGCCGACGAAGGTGTCCCCCGTGGCCGTCGGAGTGTAGGCCGGGCCGGTGTCGGGGCCGGCGACGAACGGTCCGTTCGGACCCCAGATGAGATCGACGCACGCGTCGGGCACCACGAGCTGGGTGCCGGCGGCCTCGGCGACCAGACGCCAGAAACACGTGACCCGGCCGGTCAGCTCCGGTGTGGGGGCCCATTCCGCGTACATGCCTCCACGGTATGCGCCCGCACCGACACAATCTCACCGACGGTGACCGTCAGGCCGGCCTGCCGTAGGCGCGCAGGGTCTTAAGCCTGGCCACGGTGACGTAGCCACCCCACTCGTGCGCCACCAGCGGCGTCCACATCGGCCAGTTCCCGGCCCAGCCGCCCTCCGCCGACTGCTCGGCCACCAGCGCGTCGAGGTGCCGCTCCAGCATCCGGGACTCGAACAGCGGCAGCCGGAGCGGCTCCGGGGCGAAGTCCAGCGGGGAGTGGGCCTCCCCGCCCGCGTCCGGGTCGAACTCGACCGTCGCCAGGATCGCCTCCCGCAGCCGCGCGAACTCCGCCTCCGCCCGCGCCCGATCGGGCACCAGGTCGAGAAAGGTGATCACCGCCCGCGCCTCGTAGGGGGTGGTCTCCCCGATGGCGGCGACGCGGGACCAGCAGAACTCGGTCGCCGGGCCCAGCCACGGATGCGCGATCCCGTGCTTGTGCAGAAGCCCGGCGATCGAGGCGGTCGGGACGAGGTTGCCCGGCGGGTCGTCGTCGGTCTCCCACCAAGGCGCCCGAGGGGTGTCGCGCACACTGGGCAGTACGAACGGAACACCCCCGTCGGCGGCGGTGACGCCGAGCAGATAGTCGCAGGCGGCCTTCACCCGGGGACCGGTGAAGGCGTCGAGCTCGTCCAGGATCCAGAACGCCACTTCAACCGGCTCCGGCTGGCTGCCCGGACCACGGAGGTCGGGTTCCAGGGCGTTGCCGTACCCGCCGTCGGCGTTCTGGTAGCCGCTCAGCACGTCCAGCACCCGCTCCTTGGACCCACCCGCGAACAAGGCCTCGAACCTCAGCCGATCGATCAGGCGTCCATGCAGGTGAAGGTACCTTTCGGCACGGGAAATCATGTCCATGCGAACGAAGCTACCCACCCTGTGACCAGACAGTCTTGTAAGAATCGGACCCCGGTAGGGGTCGGACCCGGCCGCGTCCGGACGACTTCGAGCAGGTTGGAGGCCGAGACGAGCCGACCGAAGTCCGACCACCGAGCGGTCCCCGGCCATGGGTCATAGATACGTACTCATCTCCAGGACCGCGCTTTCCACCTCAGAGACGTAGACAGATCCGGCGTTCAGGGCCTCTTTCGTGGCAGCCCAATCGCCTTTCGAACTCGTGAAGGCGGAGAGCTCGACAAGCGCCTCACCCAATACGGGCTCCCCCACTTGTCGGGCAACACGGTGGAGGAGGTCGTGAAGCGGTCCGGCGTGAGCACGCGCGACATCGAACCGCCCGGAGCCGACGGCGGCCCGAGCCATCTCATCGCGCTCTCGACGAAGTGCCGACCTGGCTTCCGCCAGGAGGGAAAGAGCACTGTCGCTCGAAAACCCGCTGATGGCCAGGTGTTGTGCGATACGCAGCCGGATGCCGTTGACGATGAGCGGCACAGACAGCGCCGTGCCGCCGCTGCGTACGGGCAGTGCGTCATCAAGTGTGTCGACCGTCAAGTACTGAACCCGACCGCTGGGAGCGATGACGAGTTGCCGGAGATTGACGGCGCGGCTCTCCCCCAGGAGTTTGGTGAGCTCATCGATCGCCGAGATTTCGTCGTCCGGGCAGTGGACCAAATTCATGAGCACGTTCTCGCCGGCGTACCGAATCGAATCAGCCTGCGCGGCGTTCGGATCCGTCGCTCCCTTGACCTTCAACAGCGCAGTACAGGCGTCAGGTTTGTCGTATTGCAGCAGCAGAACGTATGCGGGGCCCAGCCCGTACCACAGGTCGAACGCGCGTCGCGGAGGCCGGGCCCGCTGGTTCCTTCGCGGGGGAGTGTCGTAGATGCTCAGCATGGTTGCGGAGTCAACGCGGAGCAGTGCTCCGGCGACGGGAACGAAGTCGGCTGAACGTAGTCTTTCCATGATCCATGAAAGGGAGTCCGTAACCAGTGCGTCCGGCGTCATAAGTACATATGTCCAGCTTTTCCCTGATTCCTGCATCATGTGCCGACGGTAACAACCGCCGAGACGGGGCGAGGGCGACTTTCCCTCCGGCGAACTCGTCACGGCGCGCGAGCCCGTTTCCCCGTGCCGGCGGCCAGTGCCCTTCGACCGGGCAGGGCGCCCCCGGGCTCCGCTCGCGGTCGACGAGTGGCGGTCTATCGGCGGGTGCCGAACCACCGGTGCGCGTTGCGGACGATCAAACGGCCGTACGTCAGCTCTCCGGTGACGTTGACGTGCAGCCTGCCGGGACGCGCGTAGTCCGCCACCTTGCAGGTCACCCGGCCCCATTGGGTGTGCACCCCGTCGGTGTTCGCGCTCGCGCCGGACGGCAGGACGATCACGGCGGAGCCGTAGGGGAGCCGGAGCTCGATGTCGATCTCCGGATGCCGGATGAGGGCTCGGGACAGGTCGAGCCGCACTTTGCCGTACTCGGAGTCGATGCGCAGCGCCCGGGGGACCCGCCAGTCGCCCGCTCGTTTCAAGCTCCCGGAACCGTGGGTCAGGTGGACCACGTCGTCCCCGAGATCGGAGACCAACGCGTGTAGATCGCTGCGGGACTTCGCGAGGAGCGCCCGTTCGAGCCGCTCGTCCATCTCACCGGCGCCGAGGCTTCCCTCGGCGAACGCCTGCTGGAGCCGCTGGACGGCCTTCTCGCGGTCGTCGTCGGTGGCACGTGCCTGCGGCTCCATATGCGACGTCCCCTCGCGTGGGATCACTGGCTGACAGCTCGCTTGTACAGCCGGGTGGATAGGGGTACAAACACGATCAAGAGTAGCGCCGACCAGAGCAGTGAGGCCGTCACCGCGTTCTGCAGCGGCCAGGCGTCCGGCACCGGCATCGCGGAGCCGGTGTTGCCGAAGAGTTCACGGGCGGCCTGGATGATCGTGGATACGGGGTTCCATTCGGCGACCGCCCGCAGCGGCCCGGGCAGGCGGGCGCTGTCCACGAACGCGTTGGACAGGAAGACCAGCGGCATCGAGACGATGGTGGCCAGGTTGTTGAAGACCTCGGGCTTGCGCAGGGCCAGGGCGACCGCCGCGGTCACCCAGGAGAAGGCGTACGCGAACAGCAGCAGCAGAACGAAGCCCAGTACGGCCTCGTGCGGCGACGTGTGGATCCGCCAGCCGACGGCCAGCCCGACCAGCGCCATCACGACGATGCTGGTCAAGTTGGTGATCAGGTCGCTGAGGGTCTGGCCGGTGAGTACCGCCGAGGGCGCCATGGGCAGGGTGCGGAACCGGTCGAAGATGCCTTTCTGCAGGTCGAGGGTGAGCGTGTACCCGGTGATCTGGGCGCTCATGACGATGGTCTGGACGAAGATCCCGGGAATCATGTACTCCCGGTACGACAGGCCGGGCAGGTCGATCATGCTGCCGAACACGTAGGCGAACAGCAGCACGAACACGATCGGCAGGATCACCACCCCGCCGAGCAGGTCGGGCGCTCGCTTGATCTTGATGGCGTTGCGCTTGGCGATCGTCATACCGTCGGCCAGCGCGAACCGGAGGGTGCTCATCGGACGGACTCCTTGGTGTGCTCGACGGTGTGGTGCCCGGTGAGGGTGAGGAAGACCTCGTCCAGCGTCGGCCGGCGCAGCCCGGCGTCGCGGACGACGACCCCTTCGGCGGCCAGCCGGCCGAGGGCGGCGGTGAGCGCGGCGGCGCCGTTCACGACCGGGATCGTGACCTGCGACGCCACGGCGTCGGTCTGTACGTCTCCGATGGCCAGCGGGGCCAGCGTCCGCCGTACGGTCTCCAGGTCCACGGCGCTTTCCACGGTCACCTGGATCCGGTCGCCGCCGATCCGGTCCTTGAGCTGGTCCGCGGTACCGAGGGCGATCACACGGCCGTGGTCGACCACCGCGATCGTTTCGGCCAGCCTGTCGGCTTCCTCCAGATACTGGGTGGTGAGCAGTACGGTCGTGCCTCCGGCGACGAGCTCGGCGACGACGTCCCACAGGGTCGTCCTGGCCCGCGGGTCGAGGCCGGTCGTGGGCTCGTCCAGGAACAGCACCGGAGGGTCGGCGACCAGCGCCCCGGCCAGGTCGAGGCGGCGTCGCATCCCGCCGGAGTACCCCTGCACCGGGCGATCGGCGGCGTCGGTCAGGTCGAAACGCTCCAGGAGCTCACGGGCACGCCGCCGACTCCGCTTGGCGCCCAGATGGTAGAGGCGGCCGACCATCTCCAGGTTCTCCGCGCCGGTGAGATGGTCGTCGACGGCGGCGTACTGGCCGGACACACCGATGTGCGCGCGAAGCCGGTCCGCGTCGGCGACGACGTCGAACCCGGCGACGGCGGCCCGGCCGGCGTCCGGCCTCAGCAGCGTGGTGAGGATCCGCACGGTCGTCGTCTTACCTGCGCCGTTCGGGCCGAGGAGCCCGAACACCGTGCCTTCGGGGACGGACAGGTCCATTCCATCCAAGGCGACCGTGTCGCCGTACTTCTTGACCAGTCCTTCGGCGGTGATTGCGGGGGGCATTCGATGTTCTCCAGGTACTCGGGGTGAGAAAGAAGGCATGACGAAATAGCGGACGGTCGCCTGTCGTGAACCGTCCGGCTCAGAGGGTGTTCACTTCAGATGGGGAGGAGTCAGATGTCGAGGTCCTCCACGGCGGGGTGCCGCCCCAGATTGGCGATGAGGTCGTAGAACTCTTCGGGAATCCTGCCGCGCAGCTCCTCGAGTCCGTCGAAGACCTCAAGCGTCGACTCGCCCTGGACGAAGCCCCAGTTCGAGTCCGTCAACCCCAGGTAGGTCCGCCACGCGCCCCGGGAGGTGATCTTCTCCAGCCAGTTCTCGCCCTCGAGGCCGTCCGTCCACTCGGGTGATCGGTCCACGTGCAGGACGTACTTGCCCTGCCGCGAGCGGTACACCTTGAGCATCTCCATCCGCTCACCCTGGGTGCGTCCCCACTCGCCGAGCAGCACGCCGGAGAAACGCTGCTTGCGGCCGGTGCCCACACCCACCTTGACGATGATCTCGTCGTAGCCTTCGAGGCGGCCTTCCTCCATCTCGACATAACGTCGCAGCGCCGCGCTGATCGCCGTCGACAGCTTGCCTCCGGCGATCTCCTGCGCCCGCTGGAACAGCGGCAGATCCTCATCCGAAACGTAGATCGTTTTATTGGGCATCATCACATCCTCGTCCCTATACGTATAAGGATACATGGACACTATACGCATAAGGATACGTATAGATAGAGCGATGACAAGACCTTGCCCGGAACCAATCCGGCCTGTCGGCGACATCGACCCCTGAACCGCACATCGCCGCAGGCGGGCGGGCGCGGCGGACCCCACAGGTCCAGCGGCCACGCCCGTACCGAAGCGGACGCCTACGCCCGCCTCAAGGCGGTCAACCTGCGGATCCGCTCCTGACCTGGGGGCGGTCGGCGGGCAGGCCGTGGTTCCACAGCGCCGACACCGGCAACGCGAGGATGCGGTCGCCGAAGGAGTGGCTCCGCGGCCCGAGGTGGAGCACCAGGCCGAGCGCGAACCGGTCGCCGATCCGCTTCCTGAGCCAGGCCAGGTGTTTGGCGCTGTCGTAGGAGGGGGAGGTGCTCGCCTTCACCTCGATGGCGACCACGTATCCGTCGGGCAGCTCCAGCAGGAAGTCGACCTCGCGCTGGTCCCGGTCGCGGTAGTGCCACAGCAGCGGGGGGACGTCGTGGAACGAGAGCAGCTTGGTGAGCTCGGTGAAGACCAGGGTCTCCACCAGCGGTCCGAGCGCCCGGTTGCCGGGGACCGCCAGCGAACCCGCCGTCTGCCCGAGCAGATGCGCGGCCAGCCCGGTGTCGGTGAGGAAGACCTTGGGCGCCTTGGTGACCCGGGAGCCCGCGCCGGCCGACCAGGCCTGCACCTCCCCGGTGAGGAAGACCACCTCAAGGTAGCCGAGGTAGTTCCGGGTCGTCTCCCAGCCGAGTTCCATCGCCCGGGCCAGGCCGCTCCGGGAGAGGGTGGTGCCGAGGCGGGCCGCGAGCAGGGCGAGCAGCCGGAGCACGGCCTCGCTGTGCCGGACCGTGGCGAACTCCCGGATGTCCCGCGTGGCGATCGTGGTGAGGTAGTCGCGGAACCACCGGCCCCGGTGGCCGGGGGTGGCTTCGTACAGCGGCTCGGGGTAGCCGCCCTCCACGATGATCCGCAGATAGTCTTCCCTGGTCCACGGCGAGTCGGCGGCGAGCAGGTCCTGCGGCCCCGCGGCCACCCGGAGCGGGAAGTCCGGTTCCGTCCCGGCCCGTTCGACGACGGCGAGCGGCCACAGGTCGAGAAACGCGGCCCGCCCGGCCAGCGACTCCGAGAGCGTCGGCACGGTGAGGAACCTCGCGGACCCGGACAGGATGAACCGGCCCCGGTCCCGGTCGGTGTCGGTGGCCCGTTTCACCGCGCGGAGCAGCCGGTCCCCGCCGCGCTGGATCTCGTCGACGATGAGCGGTCCCGGCCGCTGCCGGACGAAGGCGGCCGGATCCTCCACGGCGGCGGTCAGGGTGTCCTCGTCGTCGAGGGTCCGGAAGGTCCCTCCGGCCCGGCGGTTGAACCCCTCCAGCAGCGTGGTCTTCCCCGACTGGCGCGGCCCGTTCAGCACCACCACGCGGAACGCGGCGACCAGCTCTCGCAGCGCGCTCTCCGCTATCCGCGGAACCAACGGATAAGCCACGACCAACTCACCTATCTGCGACCTAAAGTCACCAAGCGTGAATCCACCGTGAGTCTAAGGGTACGGGCTACGCCGGCTCACACGCCGTACCCGGCGCAGCCCGTACCCCACTCTTCGGCACCCTGTCCGCACCGGCGATCCGTCGGGACCGGCCGTGCTCAGGAGGTGCGCAGAGCCTCGGTGGGCGGCACCGACGCGGCGCGCATCGCCGGATAGATCCCGGACAGCGTGCCGATCGCCACGGCCGTGACCAGGCCGCCGCCCAGGGCCTCCGGCGGGATGAGGACCTGCCAGCCCCGCCCGGCCGCCACGACGCAGGTGATGACGGCCCCCGCAAGCACGCCCACCACCCCACCGGCGAAGCCGAGCAGAAGCGACTCCAGGATGAACTGCGCGGCCACATGGCGCCGCGCCGCGCCGAGCGCCCGGCGAAGCCCGATCTCGGCTCGCCGCTCCAGCACCGACACGATCATCACGTTGGCGATGCCGACCCCGCCGACCAGCAGGGCGACCGCGCCGAGGCCCACGAAGAGCGCGGTGGCGGAGTCGGCCACCTCCAGCCGGGCGGTCAGCGCGTCGGAGGGCCGGCTGACCGCGACCTCGTGCGGGCTCCTCGGATTGGCGGCCCGCGCCAGCAGCTCCGAGACCGCCTGGGTGCGCTCGGTCCGGCTGCGCACGTAGATGCGGCTGGGCCGGCCGTTGTGCCCGAAGTCCCGCGCGGCGGACGGGAAGCCGATGAGCGCCGACCGGTCGATCTCGGCGGCCAGCTCAAGCGGGCGGAGAATGCCGATCACGGTGTACCACCGGCCGCCGATCCAGACCCGGGGGGTGCCGGAGAGGTCGGCGATGCCGAGGGTCTTGGCGGCCGCGTGCCCGAGGACGGTGACCGGATAGCCGCCGATCATCTCGTCGAGGTGTTTCCCGACCAGCGTGGCCCCGCGCAACGTCGGCACCAGGGACGAGTCGGCCGCACGCACCGACAGCCCGCCGGTGATCTGCGGCGGGATCAGGTCCGATCGGTAGACGCCGATCCCGTCGAGCTCCGCCGTGGGCGCCACGGCCTCGACGCCCTCGGTGTGCCGGATGGTGAGCGCGGCCGTGGCGGGCAGCGGCACCTCCCGGCCGGACAGGTTGCTGCCGTTGAAGACCGTCATCAGGTTCGTGCCGAGCCGGTCCAGGCGGGCGAGCAGGTCGGCCTGGCTGGACCGGGTGATGCCGAGGACGGCCACGATGGCGGAGATGCCGATGGCGATGCCGAGGATCGACAGCAGGAGCCGGGCCCTTCTGGTGCGCAGACCGCCGGTGGCCACGGGCAGCAGGTCGGCGGCGCGCAGGCGCGGCGGCCTGAGCTCCGTGCTCAGGGTCATGGGGTCCCCCCGGAATCACGGACGATCCGCCCGTCCCGCATCTCGATGAGGCGACGTCCGGCCGCGGCGACCTTCGCGTCGTGGGTGATGACGACGATGGTCGTCCCGTCGCGGTTCAGCTCGCCGAGGAGTTCGAGCACACCCGCCCCGGAAACCGAGTCCAGGTTGCCGGTCGGCTCGTCGGCGAACACCAGTTCAGGCCGACCCACGACCGCCCGGGCGATCGCCACCCGCTGCTGCTCTCCCCCCGAGAGCCGATCGGCCCGATGGCCCGCCCGGTGGGACAGGCCGACCCGCTCCAACGCCTCCGACGCGGCGGCACGGCGGAGGCCGGCCGGTACACCGCGATACAGGAGCCCCATCGCGACGTTGTCGGTCACGCTGAGATGGGTGAGCAGGTGGAACCGCTGGAACACCACCCCCAGACGGTGTGCGCGCAGTCCGGACAGCATGCGGTCGGAGAGATTCTCGATCGGATGTCCCGCGATGCGGATCGTGCCGGAGGTGGGCCGATCCAGCCCGGCCGCCAGGTTCAGCAGCGTCGTCTTCCCCGAGCCGGAGGCTCCGACCACGGTGGTCAGCTCCCCGCGCTCGACGGTGAAGGAGACGCCCCGCACCGACTCCACCGGAGGGGTCCCGGGATAGACCTTCCACGCCTCCCGAACGTCCAGTACGGCCGTCATCGGATCGGCACCTCGACCTCGTCCCGTTCCGTCAGCTCCCCGCTCACCTCGACGGTGCCCGCGGCGCCGTCGAAGAGGCCGGGGCTCACCTCCACGACGCGGCCGGAGACGAGCCGGACCTGGTATCCGCTGGACGGCCGGGCGAGCAGCGCCGTCACCGGGACGGTCAGCACGTTCTCCCGGGTGCGCACCGCGATGTTCACCTGGGCCGGGGCCTGGTCGAGGTCGGGGCCCGGCGGCAGCTCGACGGTGATCGTGACCGGTACGGTGGCCACCTGGCCTCCCGCCGAGGTCTGCGGCGGGGTCGCCACCCGGCCTATCCGGGTCACCGTGCCCTTGAGCTCGCGAACGCCCGGCAAGCCGATGTCGACCTTGTCCTTGGGCTTGACCAGGTGCCGCCGGTCGGTGGTAAGCCGGACCCGGACCACCTGCCGGGTGGAGGTGGTGACCAGGATGCCGGCGTTCATCCCGACGGTGGTGCCGAGCCCGGCCCGTACCTGCCCGACGCGGAGCGGGCCGGGCAGGAACACGGCGGTGCCCAGCGGGAGCCGGCCGGTACGGCGCCAGGAGCTCACCCCCCAGTCAGCCTCCCAGCGGCGGATCGCGGCGGAGGTGGCCCAGGTGAACCGGTCGTCGACGTCGATCCGCCGGTCCGGGTCGAGGCCGAGGGCGACCAGGTTCCGCTCCAGCTGCCGGATGTCGGGGCCCTTCGTCATGCCGAGACGGAACTCCCGGTGCGCGGGAAGCTTCCCGTACAGGAGGAACACGCGGCGGTCGCCCACCGTGTACAGCCGCTCACCCCGCCGGATGACGGAGCCGGGCGAGGCCGCCGCGGTGAGGATCCCGGGATCGCCCTGGTGAACCACCGGATACTCGCCTTCGTAGTCGAGGGTCCCGGTGAGCTGGAGGTGCTCGGTGACGGTCCCGCGGGCCACCGGCGCCGTGGTGGTCGTCACCTGCGACGGCGTGGCCGCGGGCCCGGGTTGGCCCGCCCTGGTCCACCAGACGACCGTCGCGCCGACCACCAGGGCCACGACGACCACGGCGACCACCGTCCGGCCCCGCGATCGGGGAGCGGGCCGGCTCATGACACCCGCCATCCCTTGTTCCAGTGCTTCCGGCACGGCTCCAGCGCCCGCTGAAGCCGCTCGGTCTTGCCGTCGAGCGGCGTGTTGAGGATCGGGAAGCTGCCGTCGGATTTGGGGTCGGGCCACTCGGGGACCCCGTTCTCGCGGATGCACCGGGCGAAGGCGCGGAGTTTGGCGACGTCGGCGTCGGAGAACCGGTCGCCGGCCCCCGACTGGTCCAGTTTCCTGGCGACCGAATCACAGCTCTTCAGGGCCCGGTCGAACGTGGTGTCCTGACCCGCCGGCCGGCTCGGCATGACCAGCTTGCCGTCCTTCACCAGCGGGTCGGGAAAATCGGGAATGCCGTTCTGGCGGAGGCACTGGGCGAGCTCCTTGCCGAGGTTGAGGAGTTCCGTCTCGCCGTCGGCGCCCCCCGGGTCGGCCTGGCCCGATCCGCATGCGGCGGAGCAGGCGAGGAGCGCGACGGCGCCCAGCCGAAGAAGTGTGGTCATGCCCCTCAAGGTCGCAGCGGCGAGCGGGCTCCGTCGTCTGCCCGGACGCCGGATCCCCCCCTCCCCGAGGATGAGATCCCCGCCCGGGAAGTACGAGTCCGCTCTGATGTGCGGCGCGGCGCCGAAACCTACGATGGGCTGGTGCGCTTCCTCGGTGAGCTGCGCCGATTCCTCGTCGGCCAACGGGTTCCCCTGTCGGACACCGCCGTCGCCGTGGCCCTCGTGACGACGTCCAGGCCGGACTCGGGCGGCGAGGAGTCGCTGTGGTGGTTCTGCAGCGCGGTCATGACGGCCGCGCTGTTCGCCCGGCACCGATGGCCCTTCCCGGCGTTTCTGGCGGCCCTGGCCGGCGGAGGCGCGCACCACCTCGACCTCTTCGTCTCCCTGCAGCCCGTCGACCTCATCGTGCCGATCACCCTGTCCGCCCTGACCTGCCGTGATCTCCCGCGGTGGGTCGGCCGGGCCGCACTCGGCCTGGCCGCGGCCGGGGTGTACGCGATCAGCCTGGTCAACCTGCTCCGCCCCCGGGGCAGGGGGAGCAAGGTCTCCCTCCCCGAGAGCTTCGGGAGCAAGGCCGAGCTGGGCGGCGAGTGGGTCAGGGTGCCGGTGACGTCCCTGACCGACCTGCTCGGCGAAGCGGTGAGCCTGTCGATCGGCGCCATGTTCGCCCTGGTGCTGGCCTTCGCCTGGGGCGAGGGCGTGCGCGGCAGGAACGAGCGCCTGCTGGCCGCCCACCGGCATGCGGCGGATCTGGAGCGCGAGCATCGCCAGCGGACGGCGCTCGCCGTCCTGGCGGAGCGGACCCGGCTGGCCCGCGAGATGCACGATGTGATCGCGCACGGGCTGTCGGTCGTCGTCGCGCAGGCGCAGGCGGCGGTGGCGACCCGGCGGCGCAGCCCGGAGCTGAGCGAACGGGCCATGCGGGAGGTCGTCTCCGTGGCCAGGGGTTCACTGTCGGAGCTGCGGCAGCTTCTCGGGGCCCTGCGGAACGGCTCGGACGAGGACGGGGACCGGCGCCCGCCGGCCGGGGTCGGCGGGCTCCCGGCGCTCGCCGACCGGGTGAGCGCGGCCGGGATCTCCGTCGATTTCCGGGTGGAAGGCGACCCTGCGGCCCTCCCCACCGGCGTCGACCTGGCGGTCTACCGCATCGTGCAGGAGGCGCTCACCAACGTCGTCAAGCACGCGGGCCCCGGCGCACGGGCCGACGTCCGCCTGGCCTTCGCATCCGATCATGTGGCGGTCGAGGTCGGCGACGACGGGGTCGGGATCTTGAGGCCCGAGGAGGGCAACGGCCTGCGCGGCATCGCCGAACGGGTCCGGATGCTCGACGGCGAGCTGCGGATCGGGCGTGATCCACGCGGTGGCCTGTCGGTGTACGCGCGGCTTCCGGTCGGCGGGGAGGTCTCCCCGTGACCGGCGGCACCCCGGCGGAGAACCGCCCGACTCGGGTGGTGCTCGTGGACGACCAGCCGCTCCTCTGCGCCGCCTTCCGCATGATCTTCGACGAAACCGACGACATCCGGGTCGTGGGCGAGGCCGCAGACGGCGCCCACGGCGTGGCGGTCGTCCGCGAGACCAGTCCCGACGTGGTGCTCATGGACATCCGCATGCCGGGGATGGACGGGGTGGAGGCCACCCGGCGCATCCGGCGTGACGTCGGTACGGCCAAGGTCCTGATCCTCACCACCTTCGACCTGGACGAGTACGTCTACGACGCGCTCCGGGCGGGGGCGAGCGGGTTCCTGCTCAAAGACGCCCTCGCCGGCGATCTCGTGTCGGCCGTACGGGCGGTCGCCTCGGGTGAGGCGGTCACCGGGCCGAGCGTCACCCGGCGGCTGATCGACTGTTTCGTCGCCCGGGAGCCGGTACGGCCGCCGGAGCGGGCCGGCCGGCTGCGGGCGTTGACCAAGCGCGAGCTGGAGGTCCTCGTGCTGATCACCCGTGGCCGGTCCAACGCGGAGATCGCCCGCGAGCTGTGCCTGTCCGGCGGGACGGTACGCACGCACATCGGACGGATCTTCGCCAAACTCGGGCTCCGGGACCGGGTACAGGCGGTGATCCTGGGATACGAGTGCGGCCTCAACACCGACCCCGGTCCTTAGGTGAGGGCGGGAACCAGTCCGACCGTGGTGGCGGTACGCACCGCCGGGACCCGTCACGCCAGGAGGGTGCGCCAGCGGTCGGCCGACTCCATGACGTCCAGGCTGACGCGTTCCAGGAACGCCGCCGTCTTGGCCAGCCGTTGCCCCACGGGGCTGTCGAGCCCATACGTCTCGGCCGCCGCCGTCGTGGCCCGCGCCGTCTCGAGTGTCCGCCGCTCGCTGACCATGATCGCGTGGTACCAGGCGTCGTCGTCGACCACGTAGGTGTCCCGACGCCGCCGCGGATCGCGCTCACGCCGGACGAATCCGTGCTGGACCAGGAAGTTCACGGCCACGGAGACGGAGGCCGGGCTGACCTCCAGCCTGCGGGTCAGCTCGGCCGCGGTGCGTCTGCCGTCCTCGGACAGCATCAGGTCGTGGTGCACGCGCGCGGTCATTCTCGGCATCCCCGCCCTGACCGCCATCTCGATGATCTCCTGTTCCAGTGTGGCGACCGGCGGTGCCGCCGCATGCGTGGGGGCCGGTGTGCCGCGCCGTGCCCGCCGGATCGTCGCCTGGTGCGCCTGCTGGGGCCGGTAGCCGGCGGGGCCGCCGTTGCGTGCGATCTCCCGGGTGATCGTCGAGGTCGGCCGGTCGAGCCGCCTGGCGATCTCACCGTAGGAGAGCTTGTCGGCGAGTCCGGACGCGATGCGCTCGCGGTCCTGCTGGGTCAATCGTCCTCCTGGCATGCCGCCAGTATTGTCTTCGCCGCCAGTCATTGCAACACCGCATTGCATTCGAGCCCAGCGTCATTGCTCCAATTAATGACATCTACCTGGGAAGATACATTGAGTTGATTGACAGTATTTCGAATGCAACATAGCTTTCGAGCTGCACAAAACACGTACTATCGCGAAGTGAGAATCAACCATGAGTACATCCCCCCACAGCGCCGAGAACTCCGGGGGCCGGGCGCCGAGGGCGTCCCATCCGGTGGCGGTCACAGCTCTGGCGGCCGGGCTGCTGGCCGGGACGATCGCACCCGGGGTGGCCGCCGCGGACAGCCGCGTGGCCGTGTCGAAGGATGCCGCCGGACAAGACCGCCCGGAACTGCAGAAGGCCGTCCAGGCGATCGTCGACGCCGGTTTCCTCGGCGTGCAGGCGCGCGTGAACGATGAGCGGGGCGAGTGGGCCGGCAGCGCCGGGCGGCGCAGGCTCGGCGCGAACGCGAAGCCGCCGGCGGACGGGCGGTTCCGGATCGGCAGCAGCACCAAGCCCTTCATCGCGACCCTGGTACTGCAACTGGTGGCCGACGGCGAGATCGGACTGGACGCCCCGGTGGCCGACCACCTGCCCGAGTTCAAGCTGGACCGGCGGATCACGGTGCGGATGCTGCTGCAGAACACCAGCGGGTTGTACAACTACACCGGCGAGTTTCGCCCCGACGGGTCGATCGAGTCGCTGATCCCCTCGACGGGCAAGGAGTGGGCGGACGCCCGGTTCAAGACCTACCGGCCGGAGGAGCTGGTGCGGGCGGCGTTGTCCAAGCCGGCGCGGTTCGAGCCGGGGACGAACTGGAGCTACTCCAACACCAACTACACGCTGGCCCTGCTGCTGATCGAGAAGGTCACCGGCAACCCGATCGCCGAGGAGATGAAGCGGCGGATCCTGGGTCCGCTCAAGCTGCGGGGCACCGTGGTGCCGGGCACCTCGCCGGAGCTCCCCCGGCCGCACCTCCGCGGCTACTTCCGCTACCAAGACGCCACCGACAGGTGGAAGGTGATCGACGTCACCCGCCAGAACCCCTCCATGACGGCCGGCGCCGGTGACATGATCTCGACCACCCGGGATCTCCACACGTTCTTCTCCGCGCTGAACGGCGGCAGGCTCCTGTCGGCCAAGCTGCTCGCCGAGATGCGCAAGCCGCACCCGAAGAGCGTCGGCCCCTTCGGCGGCTACGGCCTCGGGACGTACGTGCAGGATCTGGGCCCTAACTGCGGCACCGTCCTCCATCACAACGGCAGCACCGCGGGGGGCTACGTGTCGGTGATGTACGGCACGCCCGACGGCAAGAAGACGCTGACCGCCTCGATCACCTACGGCGACGCCGCACCCGATGTGGCCCAGGCGTTCCCGAAGGCGCGGGACAACCTCCTCAAAGCGGTGTTCTGCGGCGAGCGGGCCGGGGCCGCCGACGAGGCCAAGCCGGCTCAGTAGACGGGCCGCGCACCTTGGACCCGTACACAGTGAAGGCGGGATCCGTCGCGGTCGTAGGTCAGGACGAGCACAAAGCGGACTGCTCGCAGCGCTCCCCTCAGACGATGCCGCGGACGAACGGTTTGCCGAGGTGCGCCGGGCCCGCTGCACCTTGGCGAAGAAGGTCGTCGTCGCGATGAGGGCGAGCAGGTACGGCGAGGCGATGGGAAACCGCGGCACCGGGATGTCCCCGGCCGTGGCGCGACCGGGGATCCGCGAGGTCACCCGCCGGAGCTGAAGATGACCTCCTCGGGCCGGATCCGCACGGTGATGCGCTGCTCTCCTTCCTTGCGGAAGGGGTAGGAGTCCGCGTCGAGGTACTTCTTGGCCAGACGGTCGATCACCGGATCGGCGTTCTCCAGCTCCAGTTTCCCCTCACCCGAGACGCTCGCGAAGCGATAGTCGTTGCCCGGGTCGAGCACGCTCACCGAGACGCGGGGGTTGGCCCTGAGGTGCCGCTCCTTCGCCCGCCCGACCGCGGTGTTGAAGATGACGTCGTCGCCGTCGACGTCGACCCAGACCACCGTGCTGTGCAGCGAACCGTCGGGACGGACCGTCGTGACCCACGCGTGGGCACGCTCCTGGAACAACGCCTTGACGTCGTCGGAAAACTCGCTCATGTCACGCCTCCATGATCCCGTTGAACACTCAAGCGCCCGAACATCGGTGCGCCCCCGTCTATTCCGGCCTCCGGCGCACCGGCGACCGCGCCTATCCACCGTCTACCCGGCTGGGCGCCGCCACGCTCACGAGCCGGAGGTTTCTCGTGATCAGCCGTCGAAGGAGGCGAGGAGGCGTTTGGGGGCGGCCATTCGCCAGGCCTCGACGACAAGCTCGCGGAGTTCGTCGTCGGGCAGGTCGGCCGTGCGGACCAGCATCAGCTGATACCGCTCATAGTGGCCGGTGACCAGGAAGGTCTCCGGGCGCTCTCCGACCAGCGCGGCACGCTCCTCCAGCTCCACCTTGAACACCACCAGCTCGGGGTCCTCGTGCCAGCGGAGGAAGAACTTCCCGCGAACCTTGAAGGACGGCGTCCCCCATGAGGTGCTCTCGGTCACCTCCGGCAGACTCATCGCAATATCGCACACACGTTTGAAGTCTTGCACGGTCAGATCGTAGCGCGTGAGCGATCCCCCGACCTGTGTCCGGGGCGGGAGCGACCGCCGATGGCGGCGGCCGCGACCGGCCACCGCCATCCGGCGTGCCTACTCCTCGACCTTGTCCCCGTGCGAGTTGACGACGAACCACTTGGCGCCGAACGCCTCCAGGCCCTGGCCCAGGACGTCGCCGGACTGCTTGTCCGCGATGTAGTAGTAGAGCGGGTGATCGTTGTAGGTGACCTGTTTCTTCCCGTCCGGGCGGGTGATCGTGCCGAGCAGCTTCTGATCCACGCCCTGGCCCGCCGTCGGCTCACCCTCGGTCAGGAAAGGCGGCCAGGCGAGTGCGCACTCGTTGAGACAAGCGGAGGTGCCGTCCATGTCCTTCTCGAAGAGGTAGAGCGTCCTGTTGTCGACTCCGACCAGGATCGAGCCGAACTGCGACTCCGCGATGTTCAGCGTCGCCGGTCCCGTCGGCACGGGTATGCCCGGCGCTCCCGGTGACTCGCTCATGGTCGGCGCCTCGGTCGCCGTTCCGGCGGGGGGCGCCTGATACGGCTCTTCGGCCGCCGGTGCGGGTCGCACCTGGTTGGACATCTTCGCCACGGTGAACGGGTGGTCGACGTCGCATGCGCTCGCCAGGAGAACGGCGACGGTCAAACCGGCGCCCGCTGCCCAGGATCTGTTCATGCCCCCTCCTTCGGCAAGGAGTCTCATACGCCCAAGAACGGACGGATCACCTTCACGGGGGGCGTCTCTATGATTCCCCTTCGAATCGGACTTACCACCCGAAATCACACACAGGACTCCATTTCACCCGACAAGGGCACGAAGCATCTGGGACGCCATCACACCTCCGGCGGGTGATCGACGATCACTCACCGCCGACGGCAAAGCCGTACGAACCAGTGAATAGCATGAAACTTCTGAGTCTCTTGGGACGAGATTGACAGAATGTCATGAGATCCCGAGATTTCCGGATTCGTCTGATTGGTTCCTGGAAGGATGGCGATGGGGCAAGCACCACCTCCGGGCCCGGCTGAGGGTAACCCCGGTCCGCCACCGCCGGGCTACCCGCCTGAGTACCCGACCAACCCTGCCCCGTCCCCCACCGGCGGCGTCCCGCCGATTCCCGGCACCACCGATCCGGTACCGCCACCCTGGCACCAGGCCCCACCCGGAGGCCGGCCCGCCGAACCCGGGTACGGCACGGCCGGACGGCCCCCGTACGGGCCGAGCCCCACCCTGCCCGTCACCCCGCCCCCGGCGCCGGGCGGAGCCGCGCACGCCGTACCGCCGCAGCAGTGGAACGGGCCGCCCGCCCCGTGGGGCCCGCCACCGGGCCCCGGGCCACACGCCCCGGCGCACCCTCCGCGGGCCGGACGCTCGGCGGCACTCCCGATCGTGCTGACGACGGCGATCGTCGTGATCCTCGTGTCCGGACTGGGATTCTGGGCGGTGGGACGCTACCTCAGCCCCCAGTCGGCGGGCTCGGCCGTCCCGGTCGGCCAGGCGACCGAGGTCCCGGCCACCGGTGACACCATGCAGCCCGAACCGGGTGGAAACCCCGCCTCCGAAGCCCTGCCCCCGCCCCGGGCGACCGGAATCGGTCCGTCGGCGCCGGCGGAGAAGCCCCCGGCCGTCCCCGCCCCGGACACGCCGCCCGACCCGGCGCCGGGACCCACCGGGACACCCGCCAAGCCGGCGCCCGCCAACCCTCCGTCGCCGTCCGCGACGCCGCCGCGGCCACCGGCCCCCGAACCGCCGAAAGTCGAGCCGACCGTCGACCCGGTGCCGCTCCCCCGTCCGACACCCCCGAAACCGACCCCGCCGAAACCGACACCCCGGCCCACCCCGCCCGCACCGACGCCCAAGCCGACCCCGCCGAAACCGGCGCCCGCCCCGGCGGTCAACCCCTATACACCGCAGCAGGTCTGCAACAAGGCCGGGCGCGGATCGGGCTACTACCTCCAGCGGTCGCAGCCGTTCCCCGGCGGGCGGACGTACCAGCTTTACAGCACGCGCACCGGGCTCACCTGTGCGGTGACCATGAAGACCGCCCACATCGGCAAGGCCACCCCGGTGTGGGTCACCCTCCAGGTCCAGAAGGGCGCGACCGCGACCCAGCGGGGCGCGTTCAAGTTCTACGCGGGCCCGGTCCTGCTCCCGAGCAAGGGCAAGTGCGTGCGGTTCTCCGGCGGCAACCGGGTCCACAGCGCCGGCGTCGGCTGGGCCAACTGCCGGTGACGGCACCCGGTACGGGCCGCGCGGGATCCTTGTGTCGTGCTCAGCCGGGACGGCGGTGGACGCTCACCGCGTAGCCTCCGCCCCGGTACTCCGCCCGGTCCCAGGTGGCGAAGCGCCGCTCCAGGACGAGCCCGGCGGCGGCGCACCACTCGTCGTACTCGGCCAGCCCCGCGGTCGGGGGAACCGGCAGGTGCGCGGCGTCCAGCCCGAACCCCGCGACGAGCAGGCCGCCGGGGCGGACCGCGCCGGCGAGGAGCGTCACCGCCTTCGCCTCCGTGCCCGGCGCGAGCAGCGGGACGACGTTGCCCGCGGCGAGCACCAGATCGAATCCCGGGGTGATGTCAAGCGCGGCCAGATCGGCTTCGATCCAGGTCATCGCGGGTGCGGCCCGCCGGGCCTCGGCGAGCATCGACGGATCGAGGTCCACGCCGACGCAGTCGTAGCCCAGCTCGGCGAGGCGGATGGCCACCCGGCCGGTCCCGCATCCCGCGTCGAGCACGCGCGACCCCGGCGGCACCAGCGACGCGCACAGCGTCGCCTCTCCGTGGACGTCCACGCCCGAGGCCGCGAGCGAGGCGAACCTGGACGCGTAGTCGGCTCCGGAGTTCCCTCCTGTCAGCTCGGCCCAGCGACTCATCGTCCTCCCTCGGCGCGGGTACCCACGGTACCCATTCTTACCACCGAGGCCGTGCGCCCGATCCCCGGCTACCGCCGGCGGAGGTCCGCCGGATTCCCGGTGTCACGCCGGTGCGGACCGGCCTGGTCCAGCGCCGCGATCCACGCCTCCAGGCTGGCGATGGCGTCCACCGTCATCTTGCGCACGCCGTTGCGCACCGCGCCGTACCTGGCGCAGGCGACGACGGATCCGGATCCTGGAAGGCGAACCTCGCCGGACATGTCGTTGGACTTCGACAGGGCTCTATCGCGGAGGCCCCCTTGGGTTCTCCGGATACGAGTGGACGTGAGGTGGTCGTCCTGAGCCATGTAAGCCTCTCCTGATCTCGCGCCTATCCCACGGGCCGTATGATCACGACATTTCAAACGATGTGCATCTTACTGTGAATTTTACAGGATGTCAGGAACATCCGAAGACGCAGGGACCGAGGGGTGGTAGGGCGGGAGTCGGTCAGGCCGACATCGCCAACCCTGGCTTGTGAATGGATGTACGGAAATCAGAGGTGTTTGTACCAGAGGATGGTTACGTACCAGCACGACCGCGACGGCCGGTGCACCCGGCGGCGTGACGATCGCCCTTGACAGTCGACTCCTTGAACTCTCCGTTCGATCGCAGGATAGGCGCTCGAATCCCATAAGGGAAGTATCCGGCTTGACCACATTTGCACCATTCATCGCGTGGCCTGAACCTGACGAACGACCCAAACCTTTCCCATCATCCTGACTGGCCGTGCACGACGAGTCAGGACCCCGTCGCCCTCCGGCGCCCGGCCGGCGCACGCCGTACGACACCGGCCGGACCCCGTCCGAACCGCCGGGCTAGTGGGCCGAGGTGTAGGTCACCAGGGACTCCTTGGGTTGCCTGGTCGTCGCGTTCCAGCAGGAGACGTTACGGACGTAGGCGTCCACCCCGGTCGTGAACCAGAGCCCCTGCAGGTGGCAGTACTCCGGCCCCGAACCGTAGGCGGTCACCTGCACGTGGTCGGGCCGCGTGCCGACCTGGGGGAAGGTGACCAGGCGCAAGCCGACCCCCGAGGTCTGAATCGTGTTGACCGCGGACTGGGAGTTGTAGTTGACCGGGGCCGGCGGGACGTACGGGCTGAGCGCGGGGTTGTTGTCGAAGGTGTAGGCGAAGTTCTTCGGCGGCAGCGCCATGCCGGTGATCGCGCGCTCCCGGTGGTAGGTGAGGGTCCAGCCGGTGTTGTACGGGTTGAGCGTCCCGTCGAAGCAGTGCACCCGGATGTTCTGCTGGGCGAGGTTCCCGCTCCACCGGGCGACCTTGCAGCGCACGGGCCGGGTCGTGTTGACCGCGGTCACCTGCACGTTGCCCGACAATCCGGCGGACCCGAGCCCGGGCAGCGCGACGTCCCAGCGTCCCGTGGTCACCGGCGTCACCGTGTTGACGGCCAGGGCCGAGTTGTACTGCGTGGCGACGGCCAGACCGCCCCAGTGCACGTATCCGAACGCCTTGGGCGCCGGGAGGGGACCCGAGCTCTCCTGGAAGACCACCGTGAACGGCGCGAACGCCGGCGCGCCGCCGTACTGGTAGCAGCGGACGGAGACGACCTCGTCGGTGCCCGACGGCCCCCACTTCTCGACCTGGCACCAATGCGGCGCGTCGACGACCGCGGTGGTGTGGACGACACCGCCCGGAACACCGATGCCGGGGAACTTGACAATGGTCTGACCGGGCAGGCCGCCGGGGGCGACGGAGACGTTGAGGCCCGGTGCCCAGCTACCCGCCTGGTGGGCGAGGCTGGGGACTCCCGCGGCGACGTTGACGTAGGCGAAGCCCCAGACGTTGGGGACGGACGCGTTCGCGGGAGGGGCGTGAACCCCCAATGCGATCGCCATGGCGAGCACGCTCACCATGGAGACGATCACCTTGCGCAGTCGGCTCATACGTTCTCCGTTTCGATCGCGGGGGGTAGGCGCCCGTCTTGCCCGGAAATATCAGGACTTGACAGCCTCTGCGCCTTTCATAGCTCGCCCTGATCACCTTGAACAGACCCAACCTTGCAGCGGTCGATGACTTGTTCTTTCTCGCCGAGTCAGAGGGGAACGCGGGGTGACACCGCGATCTGGGTAGGGGGGAGGTACCGGGCGAGGAGCGGTACGGGCGTACGCCGTACCCGGCGCTCCCCGGCGTCCGAAAGGGGGAGTCGGCCGTGGACCTGGAGTCGGTCGTCGAGGCCGCGGGCCGGGCGATCGATCTGGCTGGAGTCGCCGTCATCGTGGTCGGCGCGTCCCTGGTCACCTGCGTCTTCGTCTACCGAAGGCTCCGGCGGGACTCCGCGGAGGCCACCTACCGGCACTACCGGCAGGGACTCGGCCGGGCGATCCTGCTCGGCCTGGAGTTCCTGGTCGCCGGGGACATCATCAGGACCGTCGCGGTCTCCCCCACGTTCGCGGGCGTCGGGGTGCTCGCGCTGATCGTCCTGATCCGTACCTTTCTCAGCCTCTCCCTGCAAATGGAGGTGGAGGGCCGCCTGCCCTGGCAGCCCCCGGCTCCCGCCCCGCTCACCCGCGGCCCGGGCGAGGGCCGGTGACACGGAAAGCCCGGCACCGATGATCGGTGCCGGGCCGTTCGGCCGTCGGACCTAGATCTGGAAGCGGCAGACCAACGCGGAGCTCCCGGAGGGGTCACGGAAGTAGCTCAGCACCACCGAACTGGGACGGAAGTACTTGCAGATCGAATACGCGTCGGCGCTCGTCCTGCCGCGCCAGGAGTAGCAGTAAAGCGTGCTGCCGTCATAAGCGGCGACATCGTAACTCGAACCGTATCTGGAGGAGCACCACTGCCCGGCGACCATCGGACTGTAGAGCACGTCCTCGTACGCCGTGGCCGCGGCGGCGGTCTTGCCGAGGGTGGCCGCCTGGGCCGGGGCGGTGGCGGTGAACATGGCCAGGGCCGCCAGAATCGCGGCGGCGGCGAGAGCGAGGGTACGTCGAACCATGATGCCTCCTACACACGACGGGCAGCCGTTCAACGACATAGCGGAGCCCGTACTGGGTGACAATGAGAGGAAACGTACTGCTCAACGAAGTATCAAATAGGAAACCTTCCTATGCAATACTGCTTTGACAATGATCCTTCACCGATGTCGCAACCCTTACCGAACGGCCTCGTACGACTACCGCGGGTCCGCACGCAACAAACCTGCCCGTCGGCAACCGACGAGCAGGTCAGGGTTTCCGCCCGAGTTCAGACGGACAGGTTGCACACCAAGGCACCGCCCACGCCGGGCCTGACGAAGTAGACCGTGCGACCGGGGCTGAGGTACTCACATGCCTGCCGATCATAGGCATGAATCTTGGGGTGGCTGCCGCTGTAGCAGTAGAAGGTCCAGGACTCGTAGGCGCCGACGTAATAGGTGGACCCATACCGCGCCGTGCAGTAGGCCCCGGCAACCAGCGGGCTGTAGAGAACGTCTTCCGACGACGATGCCGCGACGGCACTCTGCGGAGCCGCCGCCTGGGCCGGGGCGGTGGCGGTGAACATGGCCAGGGCCGCCAGAACCGCGGCGGCGGCGAGAGCAAGGGCACGTCGAACCATGATGCCTCCTACAGAAGTTGACTTAGATCCTTGACATTCCCTGCAATCTCTGCCGAACGTGTCGGCGCGGCCGCCGCGGGTCCGCGAACCGGCCCGCGACGGCCCGACTCCGGCGCGCGGGCTGAAGGTCAGACGGCCAGGCGGCACACCAGGGCGCCCCCGATGCCGGGCCTGGCCGAGATGACGTAGCGGCCCGGGGCCATGTACTGGCAGGCCTCCCGCTCGTCGGCGCGCACCTTGGGCCCGTAGCAGTAGAAGAACACCGACTCATAGGCACCGGCGACGTAGCTCGGGCCGTACTTGGAAACACAGAAAGAGCCGCCAACGGTCAACGGACTGTAGAGAACGTCCTCGTATGACGCGGCCTGCGCTGCGACGGGGGCCGAGACCGCGCAGACCGCCGCCAGCATCGCCACGGCGGCAAGACGTCGAACCATGGTGCCTCCTTCAACTCCCAGGGCATGGCATGACGTCACGCCCAGACAAGAAAACTGAAGCGAATTACCTGCTCAACGGAGTATTAGATAGGAAACTTTCCTATGCAATACGTAGTTTCCCCACCCTCCCGCACCGGGCCCCAACGGCTCGCCGAGCAACCCCGCGCCCGTCCGATACACAGGCACCCCGCCGCGATGACACCAGTGGAGCCAATCCCAGGGAAGTAGTAAGCGCCGACTGTCAAAGATCCTCGAAGGCATGCTCGGATGCCATGGTCGCGACGACCCGTCGCGGAGGCGCCGCTCGCGCCGGAGCGACGGTCGAGTACGTGCCGAACGTCGCCGGGGACACCACGACAGAGGGCGCGGACCGGCATCGAACCGTGGCACCGGTATCGACCACTGCCGAAAAGACAGGCCGTCACATCCCACGGGAGAATGGTGAGAAGAAACGGCCTGCTCATCGAAGTATTAATTAGGAAACCTTCTTATGCAACCTCGGACCTTCCCGACTTTCCGGTGATCGGCAAGCGCGCCCCGCCCCCGTCATGACCGGGTCGGCCCGGACCTGGAGAAAGATCGGCTATCCCGCCCGGCGCACGTCCGTACGACACGGCCCGGCCGACCCGCCCGACCGGCATCCTTGTCAGACCCCGATTTGACAGACATCCCCACGATGATCGCGGACGCGGGCAGCCAGCCCGTAAGACGCCTGCGGTCAGAGGAAGTGAAGCCGGTTCAGCGAGACGCTTTCGGCGGGCCGGGAGTCGACGGGTTCGCCGTTGCGCGGGGATACCCAATCACGGCGTGCGCCCACCCAGCGGGACGACGTACACCGCGAACGTCGCCTCTTCGGCTTCGCTCTCCTCCTCGACGGCATCCGCGGGTTCCAGCTCATACCATTCGACCAACCCCGGCGCGACATCCGCCGCCACGGAGGCGGCGACCTCGGCCGGGTCCACGCACACCCGGTAAGGCCGGCCGAATGGCAACCGGTGCGGCCCTACGGAACGCAGGGAAAGCCGGAGCTGCCCAGCCTGTCGATCATGCCAGCCGTAGAACGTCAGCGGCGGCTCCACCGCCGCGAAACGAACACGAAGCACCTCGCCGAGCCGAACCAGCGCCCCGCAGACCTCCTCCGCGTCCACCCCACCCTCGGGAACACCGATCCACCGCGTGTTCCACGCCGTCTCCTCATCACCCCGCCCCGGAGCGACCAGCAGATCCTCCTCCGCGAAGGAACCGATCAACCCGACGAAGTCGTCCACCGCGGGCCTCCCTTCTTCGGGTCTTCGGGTCTTCGGGTCTTCGGGTACAAGCGATACGCCGATTGCCGTCTCCGGTGTTCCCTACCCGCACAGACTTCTGAAGAAATCGGTGTCCGCGGTGACGCTTCCGGTACGGCGCCGGGCCCTGCCGTGACGTCCCGGAAGCACGGACGCACCTTCAGCCGGAGAGCCGAATCGGAACGCAGTCCAGGCGGCGCAACATGGTGAAGGGCAGTACCACCTTGCCGTACTCCGACTGACGGTCACCGCGCAGCAGATCGGCCACCGACCAGATGAAGTCCGTGTACTTCTGGTGCCAACCCGTTTCCCAATCAGTGTTGGCGGGTCGCCTTGCGGCGGGCTTTCTCATCGATCCGTCCGGTGTCGTCTTTCTCGCCGGGTGGGGTCACGGTGCCGTGGGTGAGGCCGTCGGCGATCCGCTGGGCCAGGGTCTCGCCGAGGGCCGTCGCCTCGCGGAGTGCGGCGTGGAACGCCGATAGCCGCCGGAAGGCCGTACCGTATCGGCGTTGCTCGTCGAACGGGAGCAGAGGTATCCGGGCCCGGCGCACCTCGACGCGATATTGCGAGGACAGGGAGCTGTATTCGCGCAGGTTCTCCGAGCCGCACAGAAAGCCCGCGAGGAAATCGGGGTCCAGCTGCGCGGGGTCGGGTCTGAGCACGCTGAGGTGGGATCCCGCGACCGCACCGCCCTCGGTGACGACTGTGGCGACCAAGGTCCGTACGACCTGGGGCACCACCACGTCGCCGGGTTGGACGACGATCGCCCTCCCCACCGCGTGCTCGGGGCTGGTCCCCGAGGCGGGACGGCCTTCCACGACGTCGCGGGCGGTGAGCACCCGGGTGCCGTCGGGGACGTCGGAGCCCTCGCCGGGCCGTACCGGAGTCTGCTGCAGCAGGGTGAGCATGCCGCGCCGTACCAGCTCCGACACCGGTACGAGCGGAAGACTCCGGGAGTCGGCGTCCACAGTGGGGATCAGGTCGCCGACGACGCCGAGGAGTTTCGTCAGTTCGCCGGTGACCCCGGTGACCTGCTCCGCGGAGGGCGCTTCGCCGACCGTGGACAGGTGGCGCCCGGGAGTGAGGTCCACCTCGTCGTCGAGCAGGTCGATCAGCGGGACGCCCCGGCTCACGGTTTCGTCGAGGGGGCGGCCTTCGCGGAACGCGCGCCAGGAGCCGACCGCCAGGTCGGCGTAGTCGTCGCGGTCGGATGTGTCCACCATCAGGACGTGGCCGGGCGCGGGCCCGTCGCCGGGTTTGACCAGCACCCAGACGGTCAGCGCCACCGCCGTGTTGGGGATGCTCCCGGTGGGAAGGGCGATCACGGCTCGCAGTGCCCCGCGACGCAGCAGCTGGGTCCGGATCCGGCGGCCGGATTTGCGGTTCGCGACGGCCGGCGGCATGAGCAGCGCCGCCGTACCGCCCGGGTTGAGACGGGCGAGGGCGTGCTGGACCCAGGCGAGTTCGGATTCCATCCGGGGCGGCAGTCCGTACTCCCATCGGGGGTCGGCGGTCAGCTCGTCGTAGCCCCAGTTCCGGTCGTTGAACGGCGGGTTGCCGACCACCGCGTCCACCGACGCCTGCGGGAAGGCGTCGGCGCGGAGGGAGTCGCCGCAGCGGAGGTCGGAGTCGGCGCCGTGCAGCGCGAGCCGTACCGCGGTGAGGCCGGCGACCGCGTGATCGGCGTCCTGGCCTTTGAGCGTGACGCCGGTGAAGCGGTCGTGCGCGCCGATCAGGTAGCTCCCCGAGCCGCAGGCCGGATCCAGGACCGAGCCGACGTCGTCGCCGAGCAGGTCGAGCATGAGGGTGACGACCTCGCCGGGGGTCGTGTAAACGCGCCGGGAATGCAGTTCGAAGTAGCGCCGGCGGAGAAACTCGAACGTTTCCAGCACTCCCTGGTCGCCGGCGAGTTCGCCGACCCGGCGCATCAGCCCGGCCTCGGCGATCCCGAGGTCCGCGGGGAAGGCGAAGCCCGTACACGTCCCTCGGATCCGTTCGGGCAGCAGCCGGGCCAGTTCGGTGTCGTCCTTGGCCGCGAGCCGTCGCCAGGCGCCCGCCTCCCGCCGGAGGAACAGCAGGAAGACGCCGAGGTCCGCGATGAGGGCGGGAAGGTCGTCCTCCTCGACGATCAGGCGAAGCTCCTGCCAGAGCCATTCGCGTTCGGGGAACGTCTTGCTCTCCCCGTGCGCCTGAAGCCACCGCCGGATGTCGGCGTAGGAGAAGGACGGGCTGGTGGCCGTCCCCCCGGCGGGCTGCGGAAAGTCGTCGTGGCGACGCCTCCAGTTGCTCACGGCGGCTCTGCCCACACCGGCCAGCCGCGCCACGTCGGCGGCGGTGACCTGGATGTCTCTCCCCAATGGGACACCCCTTTCCTGTGCATCCGACCGTACTGCAATCGGGTGGGCTAATGCAACGTCCTCAAAAAGTCTGGTTGATTGAGTCAACAGGTGTTCTAATGGAATCACTTGGATACGACACGCCTTCGCTGTGAAGGGATCGGTTCGTCATGGTGCTCTCCTCCCGCCTGCAGACCCTGCGCAAAGACCGCGCCATTCACCTGCTCGACATCGAGAACCTCACCGGATCCGGCCGCCCGACCACGGCGGACGTCCGAGAAGTCATGCGGGCCTACACCCGGCTTGTCGCCATCGGCCGCCTAGACCAGTTCGTGGTAGCCGTCAACCCACGCTCCCTGCTCGCCGTAGGCCTCGCCCTCCCAGGCGTTCAGCTGTTGACCCGCGCCGGCCCCGACGGCGCCGACCAGGCGCTGGTGGAGGCCGCGTACACCGCGCGGATCGACCTCCGCTTCGAACGGATCGTGATCGGCTCCGGTGACGGGTACTTCGCCGAGCTGGCGATCTGGCTGACGGCCGCCGGCCGCCGGGTCACCGTGGTCTCCCGCACCGGCTCGCTCAGCCGGCGCCTGGCCGTCGCCGTCGCCGACCGCGTCACCCTCGACCCCGGCTTAGATCTCGCGGCCTAGGACAATCCGGCGGACGTCGGGATCCTTCAGCGCCGAGAGTCCCGCTTCGGCGGATGGCTGGGGACAAGGCGCCCAGGCTTACCGGGATTTAGCACCACAACAGGTGAAGTTGACCTCCCGACCCGGGTGAACAACCCGCGATCAAGGAGCTCACTCATGAGACTACGGACACTCCTGGCCGTCGTGCCGCTGGCGCTGGCGCTGACCGCATGCGGCACCACCGCGACCAACGACGGTGTGGCCTCCGCAGGCGGCGGCACGACGGCCCCCTCGGCCTCGCCTTCGGCATCCGTCGACCGGCAGACGGCGGCACTCAAGTTCGCGCAGTGCATGCGCGAGAACGGCGTCGACATGGAAGACCCCGGGCCGGAGGGCGGCATCAGAATCAAATCGGGGCCGGGGGACCAGGCGAAGGTCCAGAAGGCCCAGGAGGCGTGCCGGCACTTCATGAAGGACGTGGCCGGCGGCGAGGGCGGGCGCAAACCCGACCAGCAGACGCTGGACAAGCTGGCCAAGTTCGCGCAGTGCATGCGCGAAAACGGCATCGACATGGAAGACCCCGCCGCCGACGGACGGATCCAGATTCAGATCCCCCAGGGCACCCCGGAGGAGAAGGTCAACAAGGCCAGGGCGATCTGCAACAAGCTCGCTCCCGAGGGGATCGGGGCCTGAGAAAGGTCCGCACCCTCAGCGGTGACGGTCACACGGCCACGGCATCCGGCACCACCGAGCCACCCACGGGGTTCTCGGTGGCCGGGCCGTGGCCCCCTCCCGGTCAAGCACCTTGACGTACCGACGGCGTACGGCGTCAGCGGGGAAGCCGTACCGTCACGACGAGACCCCCCTCGGGGCGGGCGGCGGCGGAGAGGGACCCGCGGTGGGCGTCGACGATGGCGCGCACGATGGACAAGCCCAGGCCGGAGCCCTGAGAGGAGCGGATCCGGTCGCCTTGAAGTCTGCGGAACGGTTCGAAGAGGTCGTCGATCTCGTACGGGGGGACCGGCCGGCCGGTGTTCTCCACGGTGAGGACGGCCCCGTCGTCCTCCACCCGCAGGTTCACCCAGACCTCGCCGTCCCGGACGTTGTACTTGATCGCGTTCTCCACCAGGTTGAACACGCAACGCTCCAGGAAGAGCGGGTCGCCTTCGACGAGGGCGGCGGTCAGGTCGCGGTGGACGGCGGCCGGCCGTTTGCGGGGGCTCATCTCGATCTGTTCGAGTGCGGTGAGGACGACGTGCCGCAGGTCCACCGTCTTGCGGACGGTGAGTTCCTGTTCCGCCTGCGCCAGCAGCAGCAGTCCGTCGATCAGCCGCTCGTACCGGGCGTTGGTGCCGAGCAGCGCCCGGGCCAGCGCTTTGAGGTCCTCCGAGGCGGCCGGTTCCTCCAGCGACACCTCCAGGACGGTGCGGTTGATCGTGAGGGGGGTGCGCAGCTCGTGTGAGGCGTTGCCGATGAACCTGCGCTGGGCTTCGAACACCCGGTGCAGCCGGTTGAGCATCGCGTCGAAGGTGTCGGCCAGCCGCTTGACCTCGTCCTGCGGGCCGGTCAGCGCGATCCGTTCGTGCATGTTGCTCTCCGACAGCCGTTCCGCGGCCTCGGTGACCCGGTCCAGCGGACGGAGCGCCCGGTCGGCCACCAGGTAGCCGAGCAGCACCGCGATGACCCCGATCAGAATCATGACGATCAGCGATGAGCGGAGCATCTCGTCGAGGGCGCCGTCGAGCCGCACGTCGACGCCCGCCTGCGCCACCTCTTTCACCGCTTCCTGCGTCACCGTGTCGGGCTGATCGCTCCGCATGGAGAACTTGACGTCGAACCGCCGGGTCAGCGCTTGCGCGGTCAGCAGGTAGCTGAGCCAGAGCAGGGTGGATCCGGACACGAAGAACAACCCGCCGTACAGCGCGGTGAGCCGCATGCGCAGCCCTCGCCGGTTCCACCAGAGCCGGGCCGCGCGAACCCGGGCCCTCACAACCGGTATCCCTTGCCGGGAACGTTCTCGATCAACGACGGGGCGCCCAGCTTCTTCCGGAGCGACGTGAGGGTGACCCGCAGCGCGCCGGTGCCCGCGGCGGCGTGCTCGTCCCACACGCTCTTGCGCAGCGCCGCCGAGCTGACCAGGGCGCCGTCCACCCGGAGCAGCTCGTGCAGGAGGTCGAACTCCTTGCGGTTCAGCGTGACCTCCCGCCCGTCCCGGACGACGGTACGGCGGGCGGGGTCGAGCCGGATCCCGGCTCGCTCCAGCGGCGGAGCCGCCTCCCGGGGCGCGCGGCGGGCCAGCGCCCGGACCCTGGACACCAGTTCGGCGAACGCGAACGGCTTGACCAGGTAGTCGTCGGCGCCCAGGGACAGCCCGTCGACCCGGTCGCGGATCTGCCCCGCCGCGGTGAGCATCAGGATCCGGCCGGCCGCTCCGGTGGCGGTGAGGGCGCGGCAGACGTCGTCCCCGTGCACCTCGGGGAGGTCCCGGTCCAGGACGACGACGTCGTAGTGGACGTGTCCGGACAGCTCCATCGCCTCCTGCCCGTCGTAGACCGCGTCGACGGCGATCGCGTGGAGCCGCAGGCCCCGGGCGATGGTGTCGGCCAGCTCTTCCTCATCTTCGACGACGAGTACCCGCATCCCGCCCCCTCCCTGTCCCTTTGAGGGTGGCACGGACGGTGTTAACCCTGGATAAGCCGTCCGGGCTTACCCGGATTTAGCACCATGACAGGTGAAGTGTGCTCGCGCCCCGGGCGAACGACCCGCGGCGTCTAGGAGCTCACTCATGAGGATTCAAACCCTCCTGGCCGTCGTACCGCTGGCACTGGCCCTGACCGCGTGCGGCACGACCGCGAAGAACGACGGGGTGGCTTCCGCGAACGGCGGCACGACCGCACCCTCCGGCTCGGCGAAGCCCACCGATCGGCGGGCGGCAGCACTCAAGTTCGCGCAGTGCATGCGCGAGAACGGCATCGACATGAAGGACCCCGGCCCCGACGGAGGCTTCACGTACAACACGAGCGCGGAGCAGCAGGAGACGGCCAAGAAGGCCGAAGCGAAGTGCAGGCCCCTCCTGAAGGACGCGTTCGCCGACGCGGGCACACAAAAAGTCGACCCGGAGTACCTGGACAAGCTGACCAAGTTCGCGCAGTGCATGCGCGAGAACGGCATCGACATGAAGGACCCCGGCCCCGACGGCAGCGTCCAATGGCAGTTCCCCACGGGCACGCCGGAAGAGAAGATCAACAAGATCAAGGACATCTGCGTCAAGTTCGCACCAGAGGGGTTCTCGCTGTGAGGAAGGGCCTAACCCTCGCCGGGGGTGGGCTGCTCGCGGCCGTCGTCGCCGTCTGGACGGCGACGACCGTCATCGGCGGCGGGGGTGCCGGCGCGGCGGCACCCGGCGCGGCACCGGTCCCGGCCACCGCGCCGATCACCCGGCAGGACCTGGTGGACACCAAGACCGTGAACGGTTCGCTGACCTACTCCGGTGAGCGCCAGGTAGCCACCGACGCCTCCGGCACGGTGACCTGGGTTCCCGCCGAAGGCGCGGTGATCCGCCGCGGCCGTCCGCTGCTCAAGGTGGACCGCAAACCCGTCGTCCTCATGTACGGCAAGCTGCCGCTCTATCGGCAACTGCGGTGGGGGATCGCCAACGGCCCCGACGTGGAGCAGCTGGAGCGCAATCTGCGCGCCCTCGGCTACGGCGACGACATGACCGTGGACGACCGGTTCAGCTACGCCACCTACCTCGCCGTCCGGGAGTGGCAGGACGATCAGGGCCTGCCCGTGACCGGCCGGGTGGACGCCACCCAGGTGGTGTTCCTGCCCTCGGTGGCCCGGGTCACCGTCGCCCAGGCCGCCGTCGGCGCCAAGACCGGACCCGGCCGGCCGGTCCTGACGGTCAGCGGCGTCCGCCGGCTCGTCCACGTGGACCTCAACACCACCGATCAGGCGCTGGCCAGGAAAGGCGCCAAGGTCACCGTGGAGCTGCCCGGCGGCGAACGCGCCACCGGGCGGATCACCTCGGTCGGCACGGTGGCCAAGCGGGAGAACACGAACGGCGGAGAAGACGGCAAAACCACCGTCGACGTCGAGATCACGCTGACCAAGACCCCCAAGACCAAGCTGGACCAGGCCCCGGTCGAGGTGGAGATGGAGAGCGAGCGGCGCAAGAACGTGCTCGCCGTCCCGGTGGAGGCGCTGCTGGCGCTGCGGGAGGGCGGGTTCGGCGTCGAGGTGGTGGAGGGCACCGCCACCCGGCTCGTGCCGGTGGAGACCGGCGGGTTCGGCGGCGGCCTGGTGGAGATCAGCGGAACGGGGCTGTCGGAAGGCATGAAGGTCGGGGTGCCCGCGACATGAGCCCGCCGTACGTCGTGGAGCTCAGCGAGGTCACGAAGGTCTACGGCGGGCAGGTACCGGCGCTGCGCGGGGTGAATCTGACGATCGGGACCGGTGAGCTGCTCGCGATCGTCGGGCCGTCCGGGTCCGGCAAGTCGACCCTCCTCAACCTGGTCGGCACCCTGGACCGGCCCACCGCCGGCACGGTGCGCATCGACGGGTTCGACGTGGCCGAGTTGTCCGACCGCGAACTGTCGGCGCTGCGCGGCCGTACCCTGGGCTTCATCTTCCAGCAGTTCCACCTGGCGCCCGGGGTGAGCGCGCTGGACAACGTGGCCGACGGCCTCCTCTACACCGGTGTTCCCATCAAGGTCAGACGGGAGCGGGCCGCGGCGGCCCTGGAACGGGTGGGCCTCGGCCACCGGCTGGGCCACAAGCCGAACCAGATGTCCGGCGGTGAGCAGCAGCGGGTCGCGGTGGCCCGCGCGGTGGCCGGGGATCCGCCGCTGATCCTGGCCGACGAGCCCACCGGGAACCTGGACTCGGCCGCGGGCGCCGAGGTGCTGGGGGTCCTGCGGGATCTGCACGCCGCGGGGAACACGATCGCGATCATCACCCATGACATGGAGATCGCCGAGTGGTGCCCGCGACGGGTCCGGGTCCGCGACGGCCTCATCGTGGAAGACGAGGGCGACGGCGCCGGCCGTCCGGCCGAGATCACGAAGGGTGCCCGCACATGACCCGCCGCCGCCCGCCGGCCCCCGCCCGGCTCAGCCCCTCCGACGTGCTGCGGGTGGGTGCGGCCGGGCTACGGGCCCGGCCCACCCGGGTGTTCCTGTCGGCGCTCGGCATCGCCATCGGCATCGCCACGATGATCGCGGTGATCGGCATCTCGTCCTCCTCACGGGCGGAGCTGCTCCGGCAGATCGACCGGCTCGGCACCAACCTGCTCACCGTCACCCCCGGCCAGACCGTCTTCGGCCAGCAGGCCAAACTCCCGCCCGAGGCGGTGGACATGGTCAAGCGCATCCGCCCGGTCCGCACCGCCTCGGCCGTCGGCGTCATCGACACCACGGTCCGCCGGACCGACCGCATCCCCGAGGCGGTGACCAGCGGACTCACCGTTCAGGCGGCGTCCGCCGAGCTGCTGACCACCCTGGAGGGCCGGGTGGCGAAGGGAACCTGGCTGAACGCCGCCACCGAGCGGCAACCCGCCGTCGTCCTCGGCTCGGAGGCGGCCACACGGCTGGGCATCACCAGGATGGGCGTGCGGGTATGGCTGGGCAACCGATGGTTCACCGTCATCGGCATCCTGACGCCGATGAGCCTGGCCCCGGAGATCGAGCGTTCGGCTCTCGTCGGCTTCCCGGTCGCCGAGCGGCTGCTGGGCTTCGACGGACACCCGACGACGCTCTACGAGCGCTCCACCGAGGAGTCGGTGGAATCGGTCAGGGCGGTGCTGCCGCGTACCGTCAACCCGGAGAACCCGAACGAGGTCAACGTGAGCCGGCCTTCCGACGCGCTCGCCGCCAGGGCCGCCGCCGCGGGCGCCTTCACCAACCTGCTCCTCGGCCTCGGCGCGGTCGCGCTGCTGGTCGGCGGGGTCGGCGTGGCCAACACGATGGTCATCTCGGTGCTGGAGCGGCGCAGGGAGATCGGACTGCGCCGGTCCCTCGGAGCCACCCGGGGGCAGGTGCGCATCCAGTTCCTGGTGGAATCCCTGCTGCTCTCCGCACTGGGCGGTGTCGCCGGGGCGGTGCTGGGCGCACTCGCCACCGCCGGGTACGCGCTGTCGCGGGACTGGCCGCCCGTCGTACCGCCCTGGGCGATCGGCGGCGCCGTCGCGGCCACGCTGGTCGTCGGCAGCATCGCCGGAATCTACCCGGCGATCCGCGCCGCCCGCCTCTCCCCCACGGTCGCCCTGTCCACCGTCTGACCCACCGCGACGAACGAGATCCCGCCCGGCTGACCGGGCGGGATCTCGCCGTCCCGACCATCGCCTTGATACGGCTTCGACCCCATAGAAACGGTGTTGTACGGACCGAAGTCGGCGAATTCCTTCCGCTAAACGGTCACGGCTTCCGGCAGCACCGAGCCGTGCACCCGCCTGAGGTACTCGACCGCGTCCTCCGTGGCCGGATCGTGGTTCAGCCGATCACGATAGAAATGGAGCCGATCCTCACAGTCCTCGATGATCTCGCACCAGGTCCGAGCCCAGATGCGGACCCCGTTCTCCCACTCCGCGATACACCCCGGCGGACGGTTCGGCGCGGTCGCGTCCAACCGGACGACGGGTTCCGGCTCCGGCCCGGTCCGCCGGACCGGCGTTCGGCGGGTCCACGGCGACGGCTGCGTACGGGGTGCGGGGGCGCAGCCCGTACCGGGCGGAAAACCGGTGTCACCCCCGATGCCGAGATCATTACACTCCCGGAGTGGACATTCCCCTTGTTCTCTCCCATTTCCAGACGCACACCGCGCCGCTGACGTTGACCCGGAGCGGCGATCTGACCTGGGACGACGCGGAGCTCCACCGGACCGCGGGGCTGAGCGACCCGGAAGGGTACGCGCTGCTCGCGCTGGTGCCCGGAGTGCGTTCGTCGCAGCGCGCCCGCGTGCTGCTGCACACCCTGGCCACGTCCCAGGCGGGCCTGGACGAGCGGACCCGCCGGACTCTGGCCAAGGTCACCCGGGCGCTGCTCTTCGGGCTGCCCCCGGCCGAGGCCATGACCGTCCTGCTGGCGCTGCGCCGGTTGCGGGCCAACCACAAGCACACCACCCGCGCCGTACTCGCCTTCGTCCTGGAGCATCCGGACGCCGCGGCGCTCATCGAAGCCCGTCGCCCCGCCCTGGTCGACTGCTTCGAACACGCGCTGGGCAAGGCGACCGCCCGGGCGTGCGCCCGGCGGATCGACGAGGGCGACACCGGCTCGGACTACCTGCGGAGCCGCCTGCTCCGCTTCACCGCCGACCCGGCCACGGCGATCGAGCGGGTCTGGTACCTGTACGCGCCCGGAACCCACGGCGCGACGGCTCGCACGGATCCGCCCGTCCCGCTGGAGGCCGTACGGGCACACGAACCGATCGTGACGCCCACCAACCGGGGGGACGTCGCCGCGACCCTGGTCCATCTGTACCGGGGCGGCCCGGCCGCCGAGCTGCGTCCGGCGCTCGCCCGGTACACGGCCGAGGTGACCCGCGGCCTGCCCCGCCTGCCGGGGAGCGTGGCCCTGGTGCTGGACACCTCGGGATCCATGCGCGGGTACGGCGACCGCGAGTGGGCGGTGCTGTCCCAGGCGAGCGCGCTGCGCCTGGTGCTGGCGGAGGTGGTCGAGGAGCTCACCGTGATCGAGGTCGGCGGCGGCGAGGCGAACCCCGAAGGTGCCACCGACCTGGCGACCGGGCTGCTCGACGCGCTCGACACCGGACCGGATCTGGTGGCGATCGTCACCGACGGATACGAGAACCTGCTGCCCGGAGACCTGGCCCGGGTCGCGGCCACCCTGCCGCGCGCCGGGGTCACCGTCCCGGTGGTGCTCTGCCAGGCGACGTTCAGCGGACGCGACGACCTGACCCTGCGCAACCCCGCGCCCGGGCTTCCGCAGCGCAGGTTCTGGCACCAGGACGACTTCGCCGAGCTGCTGCCGTGGATGTTCGCCCATTGCGCACCTGGCCGGAACTGGATCCGCACCGCCGTACTGAACCGTCTGGAAGGAGGACGACCTTGACTCGGCTCGACACGATCGTGCCCGCCCCCCTCGACCTCACCGGCTACCGGCTGGGCACCCCCCAGCGAGCGGGGACGCTGACCATGGTGCCGATCCATGGACCGTCCCGTCCCGGGTTCGTCCCGCCCCGCTCCGGGTTGAAGCTCAAGCAGGTCGTCACCTACGGCAAGGTGGAGCTGCACAACGGCGCCCCCGAGGGCGTGGCCATCGTGCCGTTGCACATCGGCTACATCCAGGACGGCGCGCAGAACCACGCCCTGTGCTCATCGGCGTTGATCGCCGCCGGGCAGACCCGCCGGTTCGACGACGCCTGCTGCGTCCAGTCCGGCCAGGGCGGATACCTGGAGGGCCGCGACCAGTGGTTCTTCGTGCTCCCCGTCGAGTTGCGGGCCAAGGCCCTGGAGCTGCGGGGACGCGAGAACTACGCCAAGCTGTGGCCCGCCATCACCGACCTCAACCGCGGGTACGGGCTGCCGCCCCGCGGGCACCTGGAGCAGATCCTCTCGCGTAAGCGGGCCGTCCTGACCCAGTTCCAGAGCCGGCTGGAGCTCATGCCCGGTCAGCTCGGCGCGCTGTTCTTCCTCGGGGAGACCTTCGCCGGGCTGGAGCTCGCGCCCGACCCGGTGTACTTCGCGGAGATGTGGATGGCGCTGGTGTGCTTCGCGTACGGCGTCGCCGCGTGGCACGCGGAGCCCGTACCGGGTCCCGCGGAGCCGTACGACGCCTCCGGCCTCGCCGAGCTCCGCGAGCTGCTGCGGAGCGACCGGGCCGCGCGGACGGAGGAGGTGGCGTCCTGGATGCCGAAGCCCACGCGGAAGGTCGAGCTGGTCGAGCAGGAGCGTTACCTCGACCTGAGGCTGTCCACCGTCACGGGTGGCGGCCTCACCGGCCAGGTCGTGACCGAACACGGGCGGCCGGTGTACGCCTCCCTCTTCACCCCGCGGTAAACCGGTTGCCCCGCGGGCGGGAGGCCGGTTGAATAATCGGTGCGGGAACTGTGCCGGGCGCGGTGGACAACCTCCTCATTCCATGTGAGTCACCGTCCGAAGCGACGATTCGTTTTCACCGAGGCGCCGGCCGCCTGTCCCGCACCACCTTTTTCAATGTCACCGCGGCAGGACCACTCGGATTATGGATTGTTTGTGCGGGAGCCTCTCCCAGTCGCCTATGAACGTGGCGACCAGGCCGTGTCTGGCGGCCAGGTCCACCAGGGTCTAGGTCCGGTAGTAGGAAGTCCTCCCGCAGCACCTGGTGTTCCTTGCCCTCCGTGCGGTCGAAGGTGACGTCCGGCTTCATGATGCGGCCGATGCGCCGGTAGCACTCCTCGATCACATGGATCGGGCGGTGTGAGTAGACGCTATGCGCGTTGATCACATCGAAGTGGCCGTCCGGGAAGTCCGCGAACCTGTTGTCGCCGACTGGCGACAGGCGCCGTCGCAGCCGCGACGCCGGGCCCGCGGCAGCCGTACAGCCCTCCTCCCCGTCCGGATAACCTTGGATTCCTCATGAGCGCCACAGTTGTCATCAAAGACCTCGCCGCCGGACACGGTGACCGGCTCCTGTTCTCCGGCCTCGACCTGGTCGTCGCCCCCGGAGACGTGGTGGGCCTGGTGGGTGTGAACGGCGCGGGCAAATCCACGCTGCTGCGCCTGCTCGCCGGCCTGGACACCCCGGAGCACGGCTCCGTACGGCTCAGCCCGTCCACCGCCAACATCGGCCACCTGCCGCAGGAGCCCGAGAGGCGGTCCGGGGAGACGATCGCGGAGTTCCTCGCCCGGCGGACCGGCGTGTCCGCCGCGCAGCACGCCCTCGACGTGGCCACCGAGGCCCTGGTGGGCGGCGACCCGGGCGACGCCTACGCCGAAGCCCTGGAGCGCTGGCTCGCCCTCGGCGGCGCGGACCTGCCCGAACGGGCCGTCGAGGTGGTCGCCGAACTCGGACTCACGGTCGGCCTCGACCAGGAGACGACCTCCCTGTCCGGCGGTCAGGCCGCCCGGGCCGGTCTCGCCTCGCTGCTGCTCAGCCGGTACGACGTCTTCCTGCTCGACGAACCCACCAACGACCTCGACCTGGACGGTCTGGACCGGCTGGAACGCTTCGTCACCGGGCTGCGCGCCGGCGTCGTCGTGGTCAGCCACGACCGCGAGTTCCTCGCCCGTACGGTGAACCGGGTCGTGGAACTCGACCTCGCCCAGGGGCAGGTCCGCGCCTACGGCGGTGGTTACGACGCCTACCTGAACGAGCGGGAGGTCGCCCGGCGGCACGCGCGCGAGCAGTACGAGGAGTACGCCGAGACCAAGTCCGCCCTGGAGACGCGGGCCCGTACCCAGCGCGCCTGGATGGAGAAAGGCGTCAGAAACGCCCGCCGCAAGGCCACCGACCCCGACAAGTTCGTCAAGAACTTCCGCGCGGAGGCATCGGAGAAGCAGGCCGCCAAAGCCCGGCAGACCGACAAGATGATCGAGCGCCTGGACGTCGTGGAGGAGCCCCGCAAGGAGTGGGAGCTCCGCATGGAGATCGCCGCCGCTCCCCGCTCGGGAGCCGTGACGGCAACCCTGCGCGGAGCGGTCCTGCGGCGCGGCGGCTTCGTCCTCGGACCGGTCGACCTGCAGGTGGACTGGGCCGAGCGGATCGCCATCACCGGCGCGAACGGCTCCGGCAAGACCACCCTCCTGGGCGCCCTGCTCGGCCGGCTCCCGCTCGACGAAGGCTCTGCCTCGCTGGGCCCCGGTGTCGTCGTCGGCGAAGTCGATCAAGCCCGCGCGCTGTTCGAGGGCGACGAACCGCTCCTGGACGCCTTCGGCGCCCTCATCGACCTGCCCCCCGCCGAGGTCCGCACCCTGCTCGCCAAGTTCGGCCTCCGCGCCGACCACGTGCTCCGCCCGGCCACCACCCTGTCCCCCGGCGAACGCACCCGGGCCGCCCTCGCCCTGCTGCAGGCCCGGGGCGTCAACCTGCTCGTCCTGGACGAGCCCACCAACCACCTCGACCTCCCGGCGATCGAGCAGCTGGAGTCCGCCCTGGATGCCTACAAGGGGACGCTCCTGCTGGTCACCCACGACCGCCGCATGCTCTCCGCCGTGCACACCACCCGCCGCCTCCACGTCGCCGCGGGCCAGGTCAGTGAGGGTTGATCGGCTACTGCGGACGCCTGCGACGCGGGCTGCTCCTGATCCCACCGCAGTAGGGACGACAGGCCGCGCTCGTCGCCTCGGACGCGATCGTCGACGACTACAGCTCGGTGGCCTGCTACGGCGTCGCCCTGGGCCGCCCGACCCTGCCGGCTCGTCTCCGCGCTCACCTCGGTAGTGCTGCGGTGTTTGAGCGCCCGAGATCGAATCACGGCAAGCGATCGTCGTTTCCCCAGTATTCACCACGAATTACACAAATGCCCTATCCGGGGTTATGCGCTACCGTTCCGGTCCGCCGGGAGCATGAAGACCTTGTAGGTGCGCGACGACCCGTCCACGGCCCAGAACGTGATCAGCGTGTTCGACCGCGGGATGCGGATCGCCCGGGCGTCCTCCATCACCTCTTCCGGCGCGTCGACCCAAGTGATGCCCGACGCGTCCAGGGCTGCGACCACGGTCTCGTACGGCACGCGGGGCGGACAGGGCGCCTCCCAGCCGGTCACGACCGCAGGAAGGTCGAGCGACTCCTGCCACATCGGGACCGTGATGCCGATCACCCTGTCAAAGCAGATCAGCACCTCAAGGTCGTTCCAGAAATACAGGCGGGGCCGCCAGCGGCGGGGTCGCCTATCGCGCATCCGGTCGTGGAAGGGACCCAGGTGTTCCTGAACCTCTCCCAGTGTCATACCGCAACGCAGCGGACCAAGCTCGCCGGTCCTGGCAATCCCGATAAGAAGCTCGACGCATGGCGCCGATTCACCGGCTATGGTGACCCTTTCTTTGTCGCCATTCATCAGCCCATTTCACCGCACTTTCGGGGTCGCCGCCCTCCGAACTTCCGCGAGGTGCACTCGGAGACGTAAACATAGGTTCGAAGTGCACGGCCTAGAACCGTAACTCCCCCAGGCTGGACCCCCCGCGACATCACCTGACCACCGGTCGTATGAAATCCGATCGAAGTCAGAGACAACCAGCGGGATCATGGCTTTCCATGGAGTTCCATAGGGATAGGCACCGGTCACGCCCGGAGATCCTGACCGAGTTGTACGAGTCGCTGGACCGGCGTTACCGGCCCGAGGACGTCGCCGACCTGGTGCTGCAGGTACTGGACGGGCGGTTGTCACGGCGCGAGCTTCTGGTGCTGGAGCGGGCCGCCAAGCATTCCTCCCGCAGGAAGGGCTGGTTCTCCTCGATGTCCGCCGACTATGCCAGGGCCGTCGGTGGAGCGCGGCAGGTCGCGACGGCGAACCGCCTGTTCGAGCAGCGGATCGAGGTGGACCCCGATGATCCCGAGTCGCTGCTGGAGTTCGCGGCGACCATGGGAGACGGGATCGGCTGGGCCCCGGACCGCGGTGATTTCCTGAACGACCGGCTCAACCGGGACGCTCGGGAAGCCGCGGGCATGGAGCTGTCGAAGCGGCAGTACAACCGCCGGTTCAGGATGCTGGGCCGGATCGCCGCCAAGGCGGGAACCCTCCGCACCGAGCAGAACAAGCGGCGGCTGCTCATGGTGGGAGTCATCGGTTTCGCCGCCGACATCCCGCTGGAGCGGTTCGCCGCCGACGTCGACGCCGCGTGCTTCACGGCGTACTACACCGCGCGGCGCAAGCTGCGCCGGGAGTTCAGCCTGTCGGGTCGGGAGAACCCGTTCGACGAGGTCGCCCAGGTCCTGCTCGACCGGTGTGCGAATCAGGATCGGAGCGACTGGTGGATGATCGCCCAGGCGCGGGCAAGCCCCGATGTCCTGGAGCACCTGACCGCCGAGGAGCGTGGGCGGCTGCTGGGCCAGTGGTCGGCCGCCATGCGGCACGGCGCCGACGTGCTCCGTACCCGCTGGAATCCGGCCGTCGACCGCACCACGATGATCGTTCGGCGGGGCGACGACTCCACCACGTGGAACAATCTGGCACTCGCCTACAACGCGGCGCGGGCCGGGTGGCTGGCCTGCCTGGCGTCGTCGAACGCGCTCGAGTTGCTGGACGTGGCCTGCCCGGGCAAGGTGATGCGCCTTATGGCCGCCGACCTGGCCGCCTGGCATCGTGGCACCGGCGGCGGCGTCGACCCCAACACCGCGGTGTGGGCCGCGCTGCCGCTGCCGTGGGAGGTGCTGGACGGCACCGGCGCCTGCACCCGCGCCGACGTGGCGGCGGCCTGCCGCACAGCCGGGCTGGACCCGGAACAGTCGGGCTGGACGGCTCCCGCCGCGCGACGCGGGGTGGCGGTGTTCCGGCCGACACCCGAACTGGTGCACGGGGTGAGCATCGCCGACCCGGTGTGGGCCGCCCTGCTGCGGCGTGCCGGGGTGTTCAGCGGCAAAGGCGTCCGGTCTGAACTGGCCGCCGACGCCCGCCACGGGCTTGCCTCGGGAGTGGTGGTCAGCGATCTGCCGGTGGTGGAGTCTCCCGGCGATTAGGCATCTGGCCGATATCCCGTGGCGTAGCCGGGCGGTGTGCAGCACACTGGGAGCGGCCCGCCGTAGTTCAGTGGTGGAACGCCTGGCTCTTCATCCAGGTCGGCGCCGGTTCGAGCCCGGTCGGCGGTGCCGCACAATGGACGGGGCCTCGTCGTAGTTCAGTGGTAGAACGCCCGGCTCGGGACCGGGTGGACGCCGGTTCGAGCCCGGTCGGCGAGGCCGTAATCATCGCCGTGATGGTCCGCACGACATGCCCGAGTACGCGGCCGTCTGGCGATCCGTATCCGGCGTACCTCAACCTGTAGTCTTCAGCACATATCGCAGCATTTCGGGCGTGGTTGTGCCTGAGAAACCTCAGCCGGTCCGCGCAGGTGCCGGTTCACCCGTACCCGGCGACGACCAGAAGGAAAGGACCTGATGCCGGACTCCCCGCAGCTGACCGCCGAAGCGTTCGTCGCCGAGCTCCGCACACACGGCACGCCTGTCGACCTGGAGCGGAGCCGACGGCATTTCCGCACGTCGAACGACTTCCTCGGAGTGCGGATGGGGCAGATCTTCGCCCTCGGCAAGAAGTACGCCGACATGCCGCCGGCGGAGATCGACAAACTCCTGGACAGCTCGATCCACGAAGTACGGGTCGGCGCGGTGAGCATCATGGGCAAGCAGGCCGTCAAGAAGCGGACCACGGCCGAACGGCGCAAGGAGCTCTTCGAGCTGTACCTGCGACGGATCGACCGAATCGACACCTGGGACCTCGTCGACGTCAGCGGCCACCAGGTGATCGGCGGCTACCTGATCGACCAGCCCCGCGACCTCCTCTACCGGCTGGCCGAGTCGCCCAACTGGTGGGAACGCCGGGTGGCGATCTACAGCACCCTGTGGTTCATGCGCGCGGGTCAGGTCGACGACACCTTCGCCCTGGCGGAAATCCTCATCGACGACCCCCACGACCTGATCAACAAGGTTGTGGGCGGCTGCCTGCGCGGTGCCGGTGACACGGACCGCGGCAGGCTGCTCGACATCCTCGACCGGTATGCGGCCACCATGCCGCGGGTCACCCTGCGCTTCGCCATCGAGCACCTGCCCGAGGAGACGCGCCAGCACTACCTAGGGCTGAAGCGTCATGGGTCAACCCCGTAATAGCGGACTACCGCTTGCCGAAAGTACGGGCGGCGCCGCATGAGCCGTACAACTCGGTGCCGACGCTCGATCCGGTGACGCGCCGTGGACGGAAGCCGCTCGGCGCATGACCCGACCGCAGTTCGTACTCGGATCACTCCAGAGCCCGTCCGCCGGCTTGGCCGCCGTACGGCGTCCGCTCCGTTGGGGGGTGCGGGGTTCGTGGATCAATCGGTGATGAGCGAGGAAAGTTGGCGCTGGGCCATCAGCTCGAGAACGCTCAGGCCGGTCCAGGCGATCGGGGCGAAGGGGCTGACGTCCAGGCCGTCGGTATCGGTGGCCCCAAACGCCCGCGCGACCACGTCCTTCAGGCTCTCCGCATCGTCGCCGATCAAATGGTCGATCAACTGAAGGGCGAGGGTGCGGTGCTCATCCCGTGAATCGTCGGAGAGAAGCCGGACGTACGGCCGGATGTCGGCCCACTGCACGGGGTCCGCGCAGGCCGCGGCGAGAACCGCGAGCCCGAACCGGACGGCTTCACCCTCGTTCTCCCAGGTCGCCAGCAGCCCTGGCGCCACGGCTTCCACCGTGCGCCGAGTCGCCGACTCGTCCGCGGACTCGTCGAACCCGAGCCGCAGGGCGACCCTGCGATCCGCGTCGGCGGCAAGACGCCGACGTCCGGCGGTCGCCGCCTCGGCGAGAAACAGCAGGAGAACCGCCCGGTACGCCGGCGGGACGGCGCGGTTGGCGGCGAGCGCGGCAAGCAGAGGAATCCCACGGGGAGTGTGCGGATAGCAGGTGCCCTGGTGCATGACGGAATCCGAAAGCTCAAACAGCAGCTCGTAATCGTCTGCCAGCTCCTCCACCTCGTCCGTCAGCCACCACTGCGAGTCCTCGGAGGCATCCGGAAGCTCCCCGACCGTCGTTCGAATCAGCTCAAGGAACGACTTGTCGTCAGGCGTCCAATCGCCGGAGTCCAGCGGAGTGCAAGGAACCAGAACCGCTTTCACCGGTGCGAAGGCCGCGATCGCCGCGCGGCGCCGTACATAGGTTTCGTCCGCACTCAGCTCATGCACCAGGCCCGCCCTGTCGAGGTGCTTGAGCATGGTCTCGCGTAGCCCGGTGGCGTCACCGTCGGTGAAACCTCCATGTGTACGGGCGACGCCCGCCACCTCGGCCCGCTCGCACGCCCGCTGGTGGAACTCCTCCTCCTCGGAAGGTGTTTCCTCATCCACCAGGGAACAGACCTGCCACCAGCCGTCAAGCTCCGGCCGGGAGAACTCCGGCTTGCCGAACAACGCATGCTGGGGGTCGAGATACGGCAGATACACCGGCCGGACACAAACCCACCGATGCCCCCGTTCCGCCAGCTCCGCAGCCACCAGCCCGGCCCGATCCTCATCGGGCACGACGACCCGGTACTCCACCAAGGTTTCGGCAACCCGCCAGGCAGCCCCATCATGCGACACGACGGGAGCATAGAGGGCTTTCACGAGATATGGCTGCAAATCAGGATCAATAACCGAACCGGTCGAGGCGGTGCCGGGCGACTTCCATCTCCTGTTCGGTGAACAGGTTCGCGAAGCGCGGCTAAACACCAAGGCCTCGACGGTCAGATCCAGGCGGCCACGCTCCCAGAGGTTGGCGAAGCCGCCCCACATGGCCAGGGCTCCGAGATGCCCGAGGTGGAGACCAAGTAGTCGACCGCAGCGCGGTGCGCAACTGGCGTGGCTCCCTACGCGTTGCCCCACTCATCCGTAACACGATTACCGAGGTCGATGCCCTCATGGATGCCGTCGAAATCGAGCGCAAGCGGGTCAGCCGATGATGGACGCCCCGATCTCGCCCAAGAGCACCCATTACCCGTCTCCACGACATCTCCCGTCGTAATACGGATAAACTACGGACAGCTACCAAGCCTTCGAGAACACGATTCCGGGTTTATTCGCTGTCACCAGGATGACTGTCCTGGGAATCTACGACGCCACGCAGAACCCCACTCGATCACCCCTGGCTACAGCCTCATCATCTGGATCGCTAAGAATCGTCCGGTGAACGATCCAACCACACTATTCTACTGAAATCACCTCCGATAGCGTATCGGACACTAGTATACTTGCCGGGCCAATGGTGAGATTTCGGGCCATGGGAGCGGTGAGCTCGTTCACCCTGACGGCGATGAGCTGACGAAATGTGGAGGTCGATCGAAGGATGCTTCCCCGGCGAACCTTTCAAGTCGAGGGTAAGTGGTGGCTTCCCTGTTGCTAGGAGCGACGGATCGCGAGGACCTTACACTTCGATCCCAACTCGGGGGCGAGTTGCAGCTGATGGAACCTCGCGCGGGGCTCTCGAAATAGGCGCATTTGATTGGCCTTCAATGCAATCGTCGCTGAGCGAGTTAGCCATACGCCATGTGCTACGACACTACTCAGCTGGATCACTTTGGACCACTTGGATCAGATGATCTACGCCTGATCGGAAGTATCGAGATCGGAAGGACCGAACTACTCGCCGTGACAGCTTGGACTGAGTTGACAGCTCGTGCCCAGTTCGTGGGTATGCGAATCCTAACGAAATACCCAGCGGGCATGCGGGCTCGGGAGTTATGGGCGCTCGTCGAGCACGAGTTTCCAAATCTTGACGAGGAATGGAAACAGGCTGCGACCGGATCCACGACGCCGGAGAAGAACTTCCAGTGGTACAGCGTCGACCTAGTGAAGTGCGGATGGATTACGAAATCCAACGGTCGCTGGTTCGCGACTCCGCTTGGCCGAGTCGCGCTGGCCACATATCCTCAGCCGAAACCGTTCTTTGAAGCAGCCAGAAGCGGCTATCGGCACTGGGAACGAAACAAGGCCTGCTTCGAATCTGCCAAGCAGCTGGCAGAGGCAGTACCAGAGGGGAACTGGGTCGCGGCCGGCGACCTCGCGACATATGCGGGTCTCGATGAAGCGCGCCTAGTGCACTGGCTTCAAGGAGAACGACCCGAAGGCTGGCACCGGGTGCTGGACACCGACGGATGTCTGCCGGACGCGGCCCGAGTCGACGAAGAGCTGCGCAAGCAGTGGCAACAGATGCTTGAAGATGACGGTCTTCCCACTATTCTAGGCACGGCGCCTCCCGCACGTAGACTCCACGACTCAGATCTCCAACAGCTCCTTGCCGAAGATCTCGATGGTGCGGAGGATCCCGAGCGGCCAAAGCGGGCTTGGTTGGTGCGAGGCTCAAACTCTCATGGCGAGAGCGCACTACATGAATGGCTCACCGATGGAATTTGCTCATTGCCCGCCGCAAAACTACGGGAACTACCGCCAGGAGCGTCACGGGAAGCCATCAAAGCGGCGGTCGAAGAGGATTATGCTCATGGGTCATACAGCGACAAGCTGAAGAAGACCGCAGAATTCTACGCTTTTCTGAGCCGAATGCGCGAAGACGACTTGGTACTCACCAACGAGGGCGGGAAGGTCTACCTAGGCCACCTTCGCGGCGGGACGGCCATCCGTGCGAGCGTAGAGAGCCGAGCGAGCCTGCAGAGACCGGTCGAATGGCTAAACGGGAACAATCCGGTTGACCTCGCCGATCTACCGGATGAGATGTCCGCCAAGCTAGCCACCCAGCATGATGTGCTCGATCTCACCGAGTTCCTTGATGATTTGGAACTGCTGGTCATGGAGGAGGCGGGCGAGCCTCTAGCGCGGGAGGCCATGCTTCCTGATATCACGGTAGAACTGGTTGAAGAGTTGATGATCGATCAGGAGTGGTTGCAGGAGTGTGTGGACCTGCTCCGCGACCGGCCACAGCTCATCCTGTACGGACCGCCAGGCACAGGAAAGACGTTCATCGCACAGCATCTCGGCCAGCACGTCGCACGCGGCAAACCAGAGAACGTGAAGCTGGTCCAGTTTCACCCGTCGTACGCCTATGAAGATTTCTTCGAGGGGTTCCGCCCGGTCCAGACACCCGACGGACAAGGAGTGGTGTTCAAGCCGCTGCCTGGTCCGCTACTCAGGTTGGTGGACGCTGCACGGCAGCGGCCATCCGAGGCCTTCGTTCTTGTCATCGACGAGATCAACCGGGGAAATATCGCGAAGATCTTCGGTGAGCTCTACTTCCTGCTGGAATACCGGGGCAATGCTATCGACCTGCTCTACTCTTCAGCGGATGAGGCGGGTAAGCCGTTTACCCTGCCCAGGAATTTGATCATTATCGGCACGATGAACACGGCTGACCGGTCGATCGCCCTAGTGGATGCCGCGATGCGGCGGCGATTCGCCTTCATGGAGCTGCATCCCGAGGAGAAGCCGACAGCAGACCTGCTACGTCGCTGGCTAGCCCGCCACAATCTCTCTGACGAGGCTGCGCAACTGCTGGACGAACTCAACGCCCGGATCGAGGATCGCGACTTCAAGATCGGCCCTTCATATCTGATGCGTCCAGTGATCTATCACAACGCGAAGGGGTTCGAGCGGGTCTGGCGTACGCAGATCCTGCCGCTCCTCGAGGAGCACCACTACGGCGACGGCACCAACGTGACCGAACGGTATGGACTAGAGAGCCTGCGTCGAGGATTCTCGTGATCAGCCTCATTGAGGGCGGCCCGCCACAGGACTTTGAATTGTCATCGGATCAGGTTGCGGCGTTGCTGGCATCAAAGGCCGTACGGGTCACGCCCGGTCCGCGGTCCGGGCTCTGGCGGGTCCGCGATAATGGGTACATCGGCGCCGCCACGATTGGCGGCATGTCAGTCCGGATCAAGCCAAAAACACCGATCGACCGGGTGCTCTTCCTTTTCGGCTACAGCCAGTCGCAGCGCGGATGGCGGCAAGAAGAGATCGATGTCGGCGAGCAACCTGACGTCGTTCCCGCGCTCGCCCACGCCTTCGCCCGATCTGCCGAGCGGACGCTGCGTCAGGGCGTCCTCCAGAGCTATCACACCGTGGAGGATTCGCTGCAGTTCGTCCGTGGGCGGATCCGTGAGGCTGACCAGGTCAGACGGCGGTACGGCTTGCTGCTGCCCGTCGAAGTGCGCTACGACGAGTTCGCTGTGGACATAGCGGAGAACCAGCTCCTTCTGGCAGCCACGGGCCGACTGCTGCGCCTACCTGGACTGACAGTCGTCACCCGTAGGATGCTGCGACATGTACTGTCACGGTTGACAGGTGTGTCAGCGCTGATGCCGGGCAGGCCACTCCCGCGTTGGAGGGCTACACGGCTTAATGCTCGGTATCACACAGCATTGCGGCTCGCGGAACTCGTGCTAAGTGGATCATCGTGCGAACTCAACGACGGCAGGACCCTGCGAGTGGACGGCCTCTTGATCGAGATGTGGCGGACCTTTGAGGACTTCGTCACCGTCGCTCTGTCCGAAGCTTTCCACCCCTACGGCGGGCGCAGTGCACTACAAGATCGCAAGCATCACCTCGACCACGGAAAGAAGGTGCCGCTGCGACCCGACCTGATCCGATATGTCACAGCTCCCAACGGCACCGAGCACCCGGCAGCAGTAGTGGATGTCAAGTACAAGATCTCCACAGCCCCCGCTGGGCATAGTGATGATCTCTACCAAGCACTTGCCTACTGCACTGTGCTCGGCCTCCCTCTTGGACACCTCGTATATGCCAAGGGGGAGAGCAAGCCATACCATCACATGATTCACCGTGCTGGAATCGGGATCGTCCAGCATGCGCTAGATCTCATGCTGCCACCTGCGGAACTGCTCGATTCAGTCAATCGCCTAGCAGGATCGATCATCCGATACGGTCTTGACCATAAACCTGTAGCCACTGACCCTCAGCAAACGTGATATTGCCACCTGGGTGCTATGGGGCCACGGGTGTCCCTTCCGTCGGTTGGCCACGGTGAGGTGCACGGGCTCTAACTGGCCTTGAGCCGGCAGCCCCATCTTGCGGCCCCGGGGCAGCCCGAGGCCACAAGGAAGCCATCGCCGACCAGTACGCTGATCAATGCTGAGCTGGGGTTGTTGTCGGGTGTGCCTCCAGGGACTCAAGCTCTGTGCCCACTGAGTAGGGTCAGCTGCTCTCGCTGTCTCCTCACGCGGACGGGTGTCTGCGCGTCCGGCTACGATCTGGTTTCCCCGCCTCCGCTGATTTTCGTGTACCCGCCCACACGGGTGCTCGACCCTCTACTCATTTTCGAAGCCGTAATTCTCGAACTTCAGGGTCCTGGCGTTCTCCGTAACCGTCCGGGCCTTGTCTTCGGGGTAGCCCTCTGGGTGGGCCGCCTCGATCTCAACCTTGATGGTCAATGTCGCGCCCGCGTGGGACTGTAGGTGCTGGAGCACTTCCTGGGCTACCCTGCCGAAGTCACGGCTTGCGCGAGCGGGGTCTACTGGAAAAGTACCGAAGAAGCGCGCATTGGGGACGACCCTCGGCTCAGGCTCCGGCAGGGGTGGGGTGCCCCCCTCGCGGCCTGTTTCCCTGCCCGTGGCACTTTCGTCACTACTACCGTCGGGCACCACCTCTTTAGGGTCGGGGCCCTTCTGATCCTTCTCACGCTCGCGTTCTACGATCTCCTTCTCGCGGCGACGTTGTTCCTCAGCCACGTCCGGGCGGACGAGGAGAGTGCCATCGGTGGGGAGGCTGAAGCGATCGTGCGGCGGAATGGCGAGGCCGATGTACACGCCGGCCTCCTGGTCATAGCCCTCAGCAAGCGCAAAACCCTGAGTTTCCCACAAGACCTGATCCATAGCGGATTGCACGGCGGCCTCCAAAACCGAACGGTCGCGGAGGCGGTCCAGATAGGGGTACTTGCGGTAGAGGTCCCACAGCGTGCCAGCAGTGACATGCCCGGTCTCCCATACCTTCTTCAGTGGACCGTCCAGATGCATCCGAATCGGGTAGGAGCCGTAGCGGTCCACCAGCTCTTCCTTACGGCGGAGGAGCTCATAGACACGCTTTCCGAGATTGGTCTCGGTTCCCTCTGCCTTAATTGCGTCGACCTTCCAGGGACGGTTGGCCTCCTGTTGCTTGGGATAGAGGACCCACTGATAGGCCGTGGAGATCCGAAGATCAACGGTGTGATCGAAGTCCGCTCGTTGGTTCTCGGCCATGTTGGCCTGCTGAGGGTTGAGGTTCAACTCCTCGGGTCCCTTGCGAGCCACCACATCTCGCCAAGCCAAGAAGTAGCGGACCGCGTCTTCCAATTCCTCTAGTCGCTTCTTGTCTGGGGCAAGAAACACGAGCTGGTTGATGTTCACCCGCTGGGCTGAGCCTCTGTGCTTCAGACAGTCAGCCACAAAACCCTGTGCGGAGGAGTCGGATTCTCCCCTAGCGTGGGCGTAGCGAGGGTGCAGCATCACGAGCCGGGCTTCTTCGAAGTCCGGTACGTGGGAAGTATCCTCAGGCGCGGTGTGCACCTTGATGGGAGTGACACCAGCGGCCTGCTCGCTAAGGCGTCGAACGAGCTCCTGCCAGACCACCTCGGGTTCGGTGCGGAGTCGTTCGGCGTGATCCTGTGCCTTCTTGGTGATCGAGGGTGCTGTGTTGTAGCGATACCGGCCCGTTTCTGGGTAGAAGTAGGTGGCTCGCTGCGCTAACAAGTCCAAGGCCGAGCCGAAGTTGCCCAAGGTATCCCCCGGAACGGCAGTGCCCAGCCAGACATACTGGCGCTCAATGCCACGATGCTCGGTCTGAGCCAACGGCGCTGAGCCGAAGAAGATGGTGCGAGCCAGTCGCCGAGTCAGGGAGCGCTTCCCGAATGTGGTGCGCATCACGTCGATCTGGACCGGAACCGAAGTCTCCCCGTCCACGTCGGTCTGGACGATAGTTCGCCAGGAAGGGTCACCCAGATACTGAGTGATCTCACCAGAGACCTCCGGCACGTTGAACGGCAACGAACCCGGCATGATCAACGGATCAGAGTCGTTCCCCTTGTTCCAGATCGCGTGCACCACCGTGCTCATGACCCGAAGTACGCCTCGAGTGAGCTGGAAGCGGTCCAGGATCGACCAGTCCTTGTAGAGCCGATCAAACAACTCGGGATGGATCGGGTAGCAGGCTGCAATGCGCCGCTCATAGGCGATCTCGCTGCAGTCCCGCGGGAACTCTCCGGTGTGACCGCGATAGTAGTCGACGAAGGCGCGAGCCACGAACGCGATGTCCGCTCGACCGTCGGCACCCGGCTCGGTAAACAGCCGCCGGCGGACAATCTCAAAGATCTCGGTGGGTGAAGCCGGTTGCCAGTTGAAATCCGTCCGCCCGATCACCTTCGACAGCATGATCAAGGCCTTGCGGCCGTGGAGCCCCCCGACCTCGGTGTCGCTGACCCCGGAATCGCTATCCTCAATATCCGTGCCGACCAACTTCTCCGAGGCCGGGATCGAGACCACCAGCTGAGCACCCGGAGCTGCTTTGACCGCTCCAGTGAGCGTCTGCGCGAACGCGTGCTGAGTTTCGAAGGTGCCACCGTCGAGGTCATCGCGCGCGAAGAGCTGGCGTGCATACACCACCCACTCGTCGATCAAAATCAGGCACGGGCTGTACTCCTTGATTAGCTCACGGAGTTTCGAACCGGGATTGGTCCCAGCCTCGTCGTCCACGCGAATCTTCTCGTAGGCGGCCCGGCCTCCGAGTTGCCAGGCGAGCTCTCCCCATAGAGTCCGTACGCGAACCGTCCCTTGCGCATCCTTGTGCTCTACGCCACTCGCAGCGGCGATCTCCGTGCCGACCAGAGTGACCCGCCTCACCGGCTTGGTGGGCATAGGCAACTCAGAAAGCAGGTCTTGAACTTCCTGGGGGAAATCGGCCAGAGGGCATCCCGAGGCCAGGTGATAGAGAGCGAGCATGGAATGGGTCTTGCCGCCACCGAAGTTGGTCATCAGGTTGATGACCGGCTCCGCGCTTCCATCTCCGCTCAGCCGTCGCGCGGTGTTGGTGAGCAGCTTCTTCATACCCTCTGTGAGGTAGGTCCGCTGGAAGAAGGCGACCGGGTCGGAGTACTCAGTCTCCTCCGCGCCTTCGGCCACCTCGTAGAGGTCTGCGGCGAAGTCTGCCTGCTTGAACCTCCCGGAGCTAACGTCGGCATGGGGCTGGATTACCTTCCGCCAGGGCTTGAGGGTCAATCCGGCAGACTCGCCCAGCACTCCCGAGAAGGAGTGCGCCTCTCTAACCGCCCTACGAGTCTCTGCCTCGTACTGCGCACGCTCGTGGTCACGGCGCAGCTTCCGTACGGCCCCCGCACGCGTCACGTCGTTGACAGCAATCAACAGCCGCTCGATCAGATCGAGTACATGGGTGGTGTCATCCGCGCTGAACGACTGGTTGTGTGCGAGACGGTCACGGTGACCACGGAGCAACGAGGCGAGTGACTGGTCAGCACGGGATAACCGGTCCTTGAAGCCCGCCCGCCACTCCTCGGTGATCATACGAAGCTGGACCTGGGGGTCGTTCTTGGCGTAACTACGGTTGGTGCCAAACTTGACGACATCCCTAGCCTCGAGCAACTTCACCCAGTCAGCGTCTGGCGGTTGGGCAGCAGCCGACATCACCTCGTCCACGAAGGGCTCGAGGCCCTCGGCCAACACAGTAAAGCCTTCCTGGACCCGCGCCTTGTTGCTCATCCCCGCCAACTCGACCCCTCGCTTTCGTCAGCCTCCAACCCCAATGATCCCAGACAAAACCAACCGAAAGTGACGCATCTCACAACAGTATGCGACGCTCGTCTCGGCCACGGTTCTCCTTGTTGACGCCACGACTGCTCAATCACCCAGTTCCATGAGGTCAAGCTGGCCCTGGACCGGCTTCGGGAGGGTGGCCGCGAGCTTGAGGGAGGATGAGGTGAGGTCAAACCAGGACTGGCCCAGACCATTGAACAGGATCGCGTCTTGGGTTAAGTTGCGCTTCTCACAGAGGCTGAACAGCAGGTAGGCGAGTTCCTGAGCCGCGTCCAGGTCCACGCGCTGGCGTGCCAGCGCCATTAGCCGGGCCGCTTCCTGTCCGCCAACTTCGGCTAAGGCCTTGGCCAGGCGGAGGACCACCTCCCACAGGCTGATCCGATCGTCAGTCAGCGGGTTCCAGTTTGCCGAGAGTTCCTCGAAGGCTAACAGCCGGGCACGTCCCGCCTTCGCGCGGAACACACTGCCTCGCTCCACCGCCTCCACGGTTGTGTTCATCGCCCGTGACAGCGTGTCTGCGGTGCCTGAGTCAGCGTCGTTCCAGCCGTACTGAGTGAACCACTTCACACAGAACCGAGTCTCGGCATCGAAGTCGCCCTCCTGCTCAGAGAGGACTTCATCGAGGATCTGGTTGATCAGCTTGAGGGCGGTACGCACCAGCATGTGCTTACCGTCCGCCTCGATGACTGCCGCGTATCGTGAAAACACTGCCATGCCCGGCCCAATCGCTGCCTGTGCGAGGTCCACCGGCGCGATGGCCCCCTGCTGCAGCTTGTTGAGAGCGTCCGGGAGTTCATCCCGGAGAAAGTCTAGGAAGACCTTTGCGCTAATGGTCCCCGCATCCTCCGGTCGGGGGCGGCAGGCTAGGACTATTGACGAGGCGAGGGCGTTGCTCTCGTTGTCCCGAGAGCGACCTGATCTTTCGGTCCTAATTGGCCATGTCCCCGTGACGCTGAACCCAGCTCTTGCCAGTCCAGCTAGCATTGTCTCCCATCCGGTCGACGCAACGCCGTCGGCATCTCCCTCTGCCTGCTTAAACGCATAGAAGACCGTAATGGGGATGTCAAATGGGGCAGACTCCCGGATTTGAGAAAACACCTTCACAAATCCTTCTTCAAAATGCTGCTCAGCCTTAAGCTTGTCGCCGCCAAATCTCATTGCATCGGCAACTAGCTCATCTGCCTTTGGCGTGAGCATCGTACTTGTTTCTTCTGGGTATATCGAAATCACAGATTGACGCAGCCAGACATAGAAAAAGTCGGCCAGATCAGCATATCCAATATTGTCATAATATGGTGGGTCTGTTGCAACCAGGCAGCCATCATAGCTTCGAGTAGATGCGTCAGCTCGCTCAGCCTTGCCCACTGATCTCGATGGCAACTGCGCAAGAACTTTCGCAGCCGTCTCAACCGATATACCAACATCCCCGGCGGCCTTTGCGAAAGGGTGGACCTCGACGAAGTCCCACGCCATGGGGATCGCTTGACGAGAGAACAGGTTTCTTGCTTGATCGCGGCTGTTTGACCACGTAACCAAGGAGTTATTGAGGTCTGCAGTTCTACTAACAGCAAGAGCTAGGTATAGACCAACAGCACGAGCGCGCTCTTCGGCATCAAAATCACCATAACCAGCCGCAATCGCGTCCGCCACAATTCTGCTCGCGACTTCTCCTACCAGCTTGCTATATGTAGCCAGCAAGATTAGTTGCCGATTCGTAAACAGGTCCGAATGATGCGTCATACCGTAGCCTTGAACCCTAAAACCTAGCGCGGCCTCGGGAAGCTCGGTCTCCGGAATATCTTCCGGTCGATCGATTTGGGCCGCGAGTTCCTGCTCTTCAGTCGGCGATAGATAAGCGCGCCCTCTCCTGTTCTCGGCAACAATTGCCATGAGCTGGTGACCGATTAGACCAGCCTTGCCTGCCGCTCGTACGTGCGCCAGAGCGGAATTGTTCCCGCAGGCAATGCACGTCACCCCCGTCCGGCCAACGGTGCCATCCTGTGCCTTCGAGGGTCCCCGCTTAATCTCTTGACTAAGCTTGAAACTCACGACGCGGCCTTCTATGACAGGTATAGCGAATACTTCCCTCCCCTTCTTCTTGCTCAACCACCATGTTTTGGTAAGCGGAATCTGAATGCCACAGGCAGGGTTCGGGCATGTCACAGTTCGCGCCCAGATCCAAGCGATGACGTTGCCTTCGGTCCCATCGGCTAGAATCGCCTTAGGATAATGCTTGCCGATCAGCTTCTCGGCTTCCTCGCGCATCCACTGGCCATAGCGGCGGACGTCCTCACCCAGCCCAGTTGCGTTCGGCCACGCGTCCACTCCTACCTCGTCGGCTGCTCCAGGGAATACTGGAGGCCGACCGACCCATTTTGGCGGGATTTCGATCAATGCTTTGTTGATCAGAACTGGAACGGGATTGAGGTCAGAAGCATACGCCTCTAAACCGAGCCGCTGAGCTTCAAGCGGGATAGAGCCACCACCTGCAAAGGGGTCAAGGATCGTAGGGGGCTTACCCCCCGTCGACTTAAGAATCTCCTCGTGGGCTTCCTTCAGGAGCACCGGATCGGTGGTGTTCTCCCAGACCACCAGTCGTTCGATCAGCCGGAACAGTCGCTTGCGCTCCTTCTCCCGATCCTCCTCCGTAGGAAACCGGTCCGGGTGAGCTGATGGGTCGTCGACGAGCTGTGCAAAGAGGACCGCTCTGCAGGCCGCCAGTGGACGGCGGGCCCACCATAGATGCAGTGTGGACGGGTGACCGTGCCGAATCGACTTCTCGCGCGCGGACTCCTTGTTGATGATCTCCAGCGGGAGGGAGACCTCGATCAACTTACGCTTGAGCGTGCTCGACATGCAGGGCCCGACTTTCGGCTAAGTGGCTGGTGCGGCACCGATCGAACTCGGTGAGAGCCCGGCTCGTGGTCCACGTATCAGAGTAGGGCGTAGGACTGACGACCTGCCAAGTCTTCCCGGGAAACAGGGGCGGTTGACAGGTCGACGAGTTCAACAGGGGGGTCCACCGCGCGCCCACATGCGATCCCAGTGGAAGACAAACTTGGTGACGTTGAAATCGTCGGTGTTGGTCTCGGCGAAGGGTTCGATCAGATACCGAATCTCATCGTGGGAGGGGCCCCGCGGCGAAACCCGAACCAGCGCCAGGCGGTAGCGATTTCCAGCGTTTTTGGCGTGGAGAACCTCGTTCCGAGTCACGGTGAAGTCTTGAGCCCCAGAGATCCGGCCCTTCACCTCCAGGTGAAGAAGCTCTTCACCGCCGGGGCTCCAGGAACGGAGGTCGAAGCCCCTGTGGTTGGTGGACATCTCTTCCGGCACTCGGCCTAGACGGTGCTCGGCTGCGACGACTGCGTCGACAGCCCGCCGTTCTACAGCCCGAATGGCCTCTTGCTCCCTGGCCGCGAAGACCCTGTCGCGATCCCCAGCCCCTTGGGCCTGATTGAGCAGGCCCTGCGGAAGAATCAGTGCGCCACCTGCCACCTGAGGTGGACGAAGCCTCAGCTCTTCGTCTTGCGCCAAGCCACGGAGACGGCGCTCCAGCCGGGCCTCAAGTTCTCGGGCTCGTCGCTGAGCGGTTTCGGGCTTGAGCCGTTGGCTCCTCCCGCTATCTTCGCCATCGATCAGCTCCAGATAGCGGGCGTACCAATAGTCCGCCTCCAAGGTCAGCCGCTGGGTGACCTGTTCCCGATGCTTCTGCACGCGAGGTCGTACACGTGAAAGTGCCTCACAGAGGTAGTCAGGTCCGGCCTGCTCAATCGCCCAGGTCAGAGTGACCTCTTCGTAGCCGCCCGTCAGCCACGGCTCAGCTCGGAGTTCGATGGTGAGTCTGGCGACCACGCTTGATTCATCCGGCTCAGGAGCTTCGTAGTCGAGGTAGGGGGCTGGGCCGGCGGGTACGGCTGAGCCATCGGGTCTCAGCTCCACGAAGTCGAAGCGTTTGTCAATCGTCCGGGGCTTGGGGTGGCCATCTACGATCTGCTGGGTGACGGCGACCAGCAGATGCGGCGTGGTCCCGAGGTCGGCCCTGTCGATGAGGACGCTCCCGCTGCGCAGGGTGTGGGCGTGCCGCTCGATAGTGAGGGCAACGACAGCATCGACGAGTGGGTGGCCAGGGGCTAGTAGAGCCGCATCCGGCCTGCCTGAAAATCTGCGTCTGCTGCGCTCAAAAACCACGCGCTCGTACCGGCGGAGCACCGGGGAGCCTCGGCCCAGCGCTCTTCCCGGTTCTCGAAGGATGGCGGGAACGTTGCTGATCTCCGAACGGCCACCTTCACGCTCCGCAAGCCGACCACCAAATTGGTGAAAGGCTGCACGGAAGAATGCCTCCACATAGTGGGGTTGCAATCGCCGAGCCCGGGCTTCTTCGAGCTGGGCTCTGGTCTCGGCGACGTTCTGCTCGCTGAGCATGTCGTGGTGGAGTGCCTCCTTCGCGAGGAGCTCTTCCAGGCCCTCTCCAACGTTGCGGTCAATGATCTCGTTGAGCTTCGCCTTGACCTCAGGTTGGTCACCGTACCGGATGGCTTCGAGCAGCAATTCCCGAAGGGGGCGCTCCTCGAAGGCCTCACCGAGCACGTCGAAAACTCTGCCCCGGTAGACCTCCCGTTGCTTGTCCAGCTTGTCGAGCAGGCGCTGGAAGACCGCGCCCTCCCGGGTCTCGATCGCGACCAGGTTCCACAGATGGCAGACCTCTTGCTGGCCGATGCGATGGATCCGGCCGAACCGCTGCTCCAGTCGGTTCGGGTTCCAGGGGAGGTCATAGTTGACCATCAAGTGGGCGGCTTGCAGGTTGAGGCCTTCGCCGGCAGCGTCGGTGGCCACCAGCACGCGTACTTCATGATCCTGAGTAAACACTTCTCGGACGTGTAGCCGTTCCATCCGGCTGACGCCGCCGTGGATAGACTTCACCGCTTCTGTGCTACCCAGCAGGGCCCTGACACGAGCGACCAAGTAGTTCAGAGTGTCACGATGTTCGGTAAACAGAATGATCTTGCGGGGTAGGCCGCTGGAGTCGCGGATTTCTTCGTCGTCTTGAAGGAGCCGACTCAGCTCCAACCATTTGCGATCCTGGCCTGAACGGTGGACGCGGGCCGCCAGCTCCACCAAGGCGCCCAGACTGATGAGCTCAGCGTCAAGCTCTTCTACAGTGCGCGCTGCTGTCGAGGCATCGATTACCTCCTCTTCCAGCTTCTCCAGCTCCTCCCCGCCCAGGTCATCCAGGCGAGCTTCGAAGTCTTTGGCATCATCTCTGCTGATGGAACCGAAGATGCCTTCCGCCGTCTCGTTTGGTACCACGGAAGGACGACCCGTTAGGAGTTCCTGCCGCTGGAGTGCTAAGCGCTCTCGCCTCCGGCGGAGGGAGTTCAGGATGGCTTCAGGGCTGGAAGCAAGGCGGCGCTGCAGGACGGTAAGGGCGAAGCCCACGGTATTGCCCCGCCGGGAGTCGCCCGCTTGCCTCAGGCGGTCAGCCCGATTCATCTCGACCCGCACGTAGGAGGTCACCGCTTCGTATAGCTCCCTCTCCAAGGGAGACAGCCGGTAAGGCACGGTGTACGCCCGCCGCTCAGGGAACAAAGGCTTGCCCTCGAAGGTGCGCAACTCCTCCTTAAGCATGCGACGCATGAGGCCCTCATAGTCAGCCTCATGAACCCCTTGCCGATACCTTCCCGCGTACCGGTCGGGATCCAGCAGACCGAGGAAAAGCTGGAAGTCCTCCTCCTTGCCCGCATGCGGGGTGGCGGTCAGGAGCAGCAGGTGGCGGGCGCACTGACCGAGAGCCTGTCCCAACTGGTAGCGCCGGGTGGTCTTCAACTCGCCGCCATACCAGTGCGCCGACATACGGTGAGCCTCATCCACGATGATCAGGTCCCAGTCGGTGCGGGTGACGAGGCTTCGCAGGTCATCAGTTCGGGCCAGCTGGTCCATCCGCGCGATCAACTGGGGAGGGAGTTGCGTTCCGACCCCTCTGGCAAGTATCTCGAACTGCAGATCGAACTTCTCCATCAGCTCGGCCTGCCACTGATCAACCAGCGAGCCTGGTGCGACGATCAGGCAGCGCTCAAGGTCACCCCGGAGGAGCAACTCCTTGATATACAACCCAGCCATAATCGTCTTCCCAGCGCCAGGGTCGTCTGCAAGGAGGAAGCGGAGGGGAGTTCGGGGCAGGAGCTCACCGTACACGGCCCGAATTTGGTGAGGCAGAGGCTCGAGTTCCGATGTCGCAACAGCGAGCATGGGATCAAACAGGCCTGCCATCCGCAGCCGGAGCGATTCCGCAGCCAATCGGAAGGCATGCGGATCTCCCTCGAAGGTTTGCTTACTCTCCTGCTTGGCGAGGCGCAACCTGCTCTCATGCTCCCGGTAGAGAATGACCGTGTCGTAGGCGCCTTTCTCATCCTGGAACACCACCTCCACAGCGTTGCTCCCCCGTAAATCCGCCCGCACCACCGTGCAACGGCGGCCAGCAGCGAGTCCGACGACGACCGCCCCTGGCAGGAGATCCTCCAGCCGTATCCTGGAAGGGCCGTCTTCTCCCTCGACTTGACTGGCCCCACTGACCACAGATCTCCTACTTCCTCACCATGACCGCGGCATTCCTGCCGAACACTGCTACCCCTAAATACGACCGGGTGGGAAGGATCAGTCGAATGGTTCCTCGAGCTGGAAGGTCTGGATCCGCAGCAGACGCCAACGGTTCCCTTCATAAACGAGGTCACCTTGAACGAGCAGTTCCCTGCCATCTTGGTGTGCATTGATCGCCAGGTTGTACCGAGCTTCGTCTAGATCGACGTGGGCTCGCCGACGCTTGGCCCTCGGCTCGGCCTCGGGTCGGATAAGCAGGACCGCTCCGCCGGGCCCTTGGGTGGGCGCGCGGTCCAACTGAGCCACGGTCCCGCGGAAGAGCACCTCTGACTTGGTGAACCGCCCACGCAGAAACTCAGCGCCAGCCTGAAGGGCATCAATCAACTCGGCGTCGAACTCGAGCAGGGGAGCCGGGTGGTCGTGTTCCCACTGGGTGGCGTAGGCGACCCTCAGGCTAAAGGGGACCCGACCCTTTGAGGAGATTTCTACCAGGGCCTCGCATAGATTGGCTGTTAGGCCCCAGGTCTCGTTCGCAAAGCTCTCAAATACCTCGAGATCCCGACTGCCTCCGAGAAGGTATTCCTGAGCCGCCTTCCATGCCCCTTGAGTCCCTTCCTGCAGGGCTACAGACACGCGGCGTGGCGGGAGCATTCCGGTGACCCGATCTGGGACATCCAAGGGCAACTGCTCCGGTCCTGTTCCGGCAAGCGGGACCTCTGCGGTCAACACATAGCTACCGGAGGTCGGTGCCAAGAGCCTGATCGCATTGAGAAAGCTGTAGATCCGGTCCGGCTTTCGGGAAGGTTCCACCGGCTGAAGCGGTTGTCCGCTTTGCGCCAATGAGGCACGGTAGACCGCACTCAGGAAGAGATCGCGAAAACTGGCGTACGCTTTGGTGCCGTCGCTCATCGAAATGACGCCTGATGGCACACCAGTGGGCTGCAGCCGAACCTGGTGACGATCGACAACGGCTGTAGTGAGATCCATCAGTATCTGGGGGATACTGCGTTCCTCGTAGACTTCCAGGTCCTCCAGCAGCCGATGGACGAGCTTCTCATAGTCGAACAGCCTGGTGTGCTTGGGTACGACCACTTCGGCCTGTTCTCCATCGACGGTCGTTGCCCATACTTCGGTGCGAGGTTGCTCTTCAAAGAGATGCCAGCCATGCGCTCGAAGGTAAATTCGAATGGGCTCCGGACTGAGATCGGCATCGCTCGTCAACAACCACGGGGACGTCATACTTGGAACACCCCCTCCCTGCTGTACCTCATCCGCTCCGCATGATCAAACATCGCCAGGAGGGTTTTCTTGTCCAGCAGGTGTTCATCATCTCGCTGCCAGGTTACCCGGACCTTGGAATCGCCCGACGAGCTGCTCGGCTTCTCTCCGTGAAGACAGGTCCAGTAGGCAGCTTCGCGTAGAACCAGCCGATCTCTACTGACGTCCGCCCAATTTTCGAACTCTTTGGGTGCGACTACCACTACGACAAAGATCGGATTGCCGAACTCATGGCAAGGTCGGACATAATCGTTGTAGTACCTGGCCTTGATCTTGTATTGGACGAGATTGTCAGTTACGACGGCATTCTGAGTGCACTTCACTTGCACGTTCAGGATCGGCGTGCGCATCCGGCCACGAGGGCCAGGGTGTCCGATCTCAAGGTCCACCAGATAGAAGTCCGCAGGCCGCTTGCTGAGCACCGTGAGACCAGCCGACTCGGCAATAGCGGTCACGAACGCTTCGCCGTAGCGTCCCAGACGCTCCTCCGGGCCCAGCGCCATCCGCCCAATCTCCCCATCGCCCCGGCCACCTCGCTTGCGGCGAGAGTAACCGCCCGGTCAATCTTGAACAAGACTTTGCCGGGTCTGCGTCTGTGCCAGGGCAGGTCAGAAGGCGCGATCAAAAATCACGCGACCTGCTGCGCTGCTGAGCGAGGTCTTGATCAGAACCTTGGAGAGACGCTCCTCGAAGGTATCTCCCGTGACTCTCTGCTTCTCCGGCCCCACGTACTGCCGCCAGCGGGAGGGATGGCGCGGTTTGTCGGTGATCGTCCATACATGGCCGATTCTCCGCTCCTTCAGCGCATCGAACAGCCACTCGGTCTGAGCACGAAGCACGGTTCGAACCGGCCCCGTCATACCGCCCGTGCCCCAGGCAAGCAGCACCTCATCCGCGCCAAGCAGGGCCTGCGAAATCTGGTCTCGTGCAGCTTCGATGCCCTGGTTGCTGATCGTGCTCCGGTTAAGCTCCGGGGCGTCCTTCGTCGCCAGGTCCAGCAGGTTCGTGAGGGCCAATTCCGTACAGCTGACCAATTGCAAGGCCGCCTCCACGTTCCGATAGGTGATCGTGGTCGCCATCGACCGCAGGGCGGGGTTGAGCAGAATCGCGCAGAGTCGCCGACCAGGCTGCTGCCGATCAGGAACCTCTCTGGGAGCCTCGATGTGCTCCGTCGGCATCCGAGACCTCTCATGATCAGTCCAAATCGGCGAGTAGAACATGCCAGAGCGTGTGACTCCCAGGTCGCCCGTACGCGGCTCTTCCGCCGGGTACGTCGGTCGGGGGCAGTACACCTATTGATCATCGTAGAGTTTGTGATGGCGCGCCACCTAGAACGCGAAATCTACATCAGAAGCGATGTAACCCATATCACAATCACGGAACCAGTCATTTCCGAACCACTCGGCGCTAATAGGCAGTACGGGTGAAGAAAGCCCGACTCTCTGCTGTGGTCTGGTTTGTTCAGGTGCCGGTGGTCCAGGCGGTTCGGAGGGTGGTGATCTCCTCGGCGGTGCTTTCGCGGGCGATGTAGGGGATGTCCAGGGCGTAGCGGCTGTGCGGGAGGCGTTCATGGACGACGGTGGCGTCCTTGAGGATCTGGCCGTACAGGGCGGCGCCGTCCATGCAGAAGACGTCGATGAGCACGGTCCGGCCGTCCAAGCCCCGCCGTAACGGTCCGAACGCAAGTCGGTTGTAAGTGCCGTCAGCAACCCCTCAGCACGTTGAAGGGGCGCCGGAGCTTCTTCACCGCCAGCTGCCATTGTCATGCTGTAGTCCGGCGAGGCTTCCTTCCTCGATCCGGCGGGAGACCTCATCCCATTCCCTGAGCACCCGCCGTTTGCCTCCCGGGACGTGTGGCCAAGATGACCTGGTCACAGCCTGGTCATCGTAGATCGGTTCCCAGCCGATGGCGTGAAAGGGTCCGATGTCGGGGAACACGGTCTTGAGTATGTGGATCGAGCGCCGGTGGAACCACTTCGACACCGCCGTGACCGTCAGGCCGGACTTGATGGCCTCAAGGAGGAAAGGCAGCGCAAGTTCCACGTTCTGCCACGTGTTGGCAGAGTGGTCTTCGCAGCGGATGACGTCTTCGGGTACGCCGCGCTCAAGGAGGAGCCGCTGGAAGGTGCGGCCTTCGATAATCCCGTTGTGCCGGTTCACCCCACCGGTCACGATGATCATTGGGGCGAGGCCGGCGTGGTGGCGCTCGGCCGCGATCTCAACTGGCGGGGCCTGGTTGGTGCCGAAGAGGAAGAGCGCAGTGGGCTTGTCGTCGGGTGGAGAAGCCTGGATGTCCACGAAGGCGGTGATGTCGGCGATGTGGTCGAGGCTGAAGTCGGTCACTGACGCTCCTTTGCCCGCGGAAGTTGCAGCTGATGCGCAGCCGGAGTGTCGAGCGCTTCCATGTAGCGGGAATGGTATTCAACGGTCTGGCGGGCGCCAGGGTATTGCTGGGCCAGAACCTTGTCGAGCTTGTCGGCGAGCACCATCGTGGGCCAGACAGGTCGTCTTCCTTCCAACGCGGCGTGGCCGGCGGCTATCGACTCATCCAGTCGGCCCAGGGCAGCCTGGGCCAGTCCGAGAATCAGCAGGGATCGGGCGTATCCGGAAGGATGTCCACCGTTCTGGCGGGCTTCTGGCTGGTAGACGGTCTCGATGACGCGGTTGGTGGTGGTGACGGCTTCCCGGTAGCGGCCGACATAGAGAAGAGATGTGGCGGTGTAGGGCGGATCGTCCGTTAGCGCGATGGACAAGGCCCCGCTCGTAGGGGTATCGGCAGGAAGTGCAGCGATCGCTGCAACCGCCGTACGTCGGGCGCGACTCATCCCGTCGACATCACCGGCCATCGCCGCGGACCGCATCTCCTGGGAAGCCAGTTTGGCGTAGACGATGGTCCCTTTGGCGATGACCTGTTGGCCGCGTGCTGACAGTGTGGCTGACTGGCGAGGTTGTCCCTGATACCAGGCGATCATGGCCTTTGTGAGAGTCGCCCACGCCTCCAGCTCTGAATACCCAGTTTCCCTGCTTCGGCGTTCGGCGTCAGAGCACCACACGCGAGCGGCCGCGTGTTCCCCCATGTCGCATGCGGCAACGGCCAGAAGGTGCGAGAGCCACCCTGTGGCCAGGACGAGTTCAGTACTCGGCCGGGTAGTTCCGGCGTGGGCGAGCAGGCCAGTGGCATACGACCGGACAGTGAGCAGCTCGTCGTACACGTCCGCAGGCGGAAGGGCGCCGATCGTCTGGGTGTAGTGGTCAATGAGCTCGCCCAAACCGTCCACCACACTGCCGAGATGGTCGGCACCAACGATGTTGAGGGCTTGGACGACCCGCAGGTCGTCAGGTGTGTCCAGGGCGGAGACCGCGGCTGCTGCGACTCCTCGCTGCAGGAACGTCCGACGAAGCACCTCGCTCACCTGCTCCATGTCGTCCTCCGGGACGGGGCGAGATCCTCGCCCTTTCTTCCCGGGTCTATCAGGGGCGTTCTCCAGCACCTCCCTGCCCACATCGAGGGCGTCTGCCAGTGGGGGCAGCCAGGAAGTGGGCCGGACACGGCCTTGCTCCCATCGCCCGATCTCGTGCCGGGTAATGGTGTACGTGCCGGTGATGGCGCTGAGCTTATCCGCCAACTGCTGCTGAGTGATGTCGGCACGCGCCCGGAGGTGTTTCAGCAGATCCGGTAGCGGCAGGGATGGCGCTTCCACCAGGAGGTCCCTTCTCGGTCAGCGTGTGGGCACGGTGTGGGCACGCACAGCGTGCTCCCCCATCGTGCCTTCAGCAGGCGGATGCTGTACGGGTAACCCGAGACGGAGTGAACAGCACGTCAGCTACCCCTGACCCAGGCACAACGCGTTCCGCTACGACAGGAGAAAGCCCATGGCTTCGACGGCAGACACCTCGACGTTCGACCTCGACGTCACCATCCAGCAGGGAGACGGCGCTCCGCCGGCCAGCGGTGACACCGACAACGGCTGCGACACCCAGGCTCAGGGCGACTGCTAGCCCACCTGCCAACCTGTTGGGTCCTCCCCTGCCCCGGAGGAGGACCCAACCTCCACCAACTCTGCTTGTTCCCAATCTGGCGATCTTCCGGAGGATTCGTGGCCGCCGACAGGCCGTCGCTGTTCCGGCACGTGGACGCGACGCTCATCCGCATCAGCGCAGTCGACGCTCCCCGCTTCGACGTGTGGCCGAACCTCCACGGCGACGCCGTGGTGGGCGAAGGTTGTGCGTGGTTGGCCAGCGTATGGGCGCATCCCGAGTTCGCCGACGCGGTGGCTGTGGCCAGCCCTGGCCTTGCGGCCGGGGTGGAGGCTGTGTGCTCGGGGTATCGCCCTGGTCCAGCGCAGGTGCGACGAATGGTGATGGCGTTAGCCCGCTACATGGTGCGGGTGCGCGGGCGATCCACACCGTTCGGTCTATTCGCCGGGGTGGCGCCTGTCCGACTCGGGTCTGACGCGACGGTGACATGGGGTGGCGTCCACCGGGCCAAGGTCCGAGCCGACATGGTGTGGCTAGCCGCGGTGATCGCCCAGCTGGAGGCCGACCCACTGGTGCGACGGCGGTTACGGGTCGTCGCAAACAACCTGCTACAGGTGCGCGGTGACCGGCTGGAAGTGATGTGGCAACCGCCCGCGTCCGACCCCAGCTGGGGCAGGATCGAGCACGTGTCGGTCGGGTTTAGCCCGGCTGTCCAGGCGTCGCTCAAGCTCGCCTGCAGCTCGGTCGGCGTCGGCGCCCTCGTCGGCTGGCTAGCCGCCGAGCACGACTCCCCGCAGGCGGCAGCCGACGGCATGGTGGCCGAGCTGATCAGGCTCGGCGTCCTGGTGAGCAACCTGAGGCCCCCGTCCACGTGCACTGACGGCCTCACCCACGTCTTGGCCGAGGTAGATACCTTCGCCGATGTCGGAGAAGTAGCCGAGAGGTTGCTGGCCGAGCTGCGGGTCATCCGTGCGCTGCTGGGCGGGCGACCCCGCACCGGCCACGTAGATGCTCCCGCCCGAAAAGTGGTCGCGTCGCGAATGCGGGCGTTGACCGGCACAGCCGCCGAGACGCAGCCGCTGACGGTGAACCTGCTGCTCGACTGCGCGGTGACGCTGCCCGAACAGGTGGCGGCGGAGGCCTCTGTCGCGGCCGGAACCTTAGCCCGGCTGAGCCGGCATCCGGCCGGTCACCCCGCCTGGCGCGCCTACCACATGGAATTCGTGAACCGGTACGGCGTCGGCGCGGTGGTCCCGCTTCGCCAGCTTGTCGACCCGGTGGCGGGCATCGGTTTCCCAGCCCACCATTCGGGCGGCTCGGAGGAGCGGGCGCCGCTGTCGGAGCGGGACGAGCAGCTGTTCGCGCTCGCGCAGCAGGCCGCGCTCAACGGCACGATCGAGGTCGTTCTCGACGAGGAGTTGATCGGGCGGTTGAGTGGCGGCCAACTGCCCGCTGTCGTCACGGATGCGGAGGTGTGCGCCGAGGTACGCGCGAGCAGTCTCCCCTACCTACAGGAGGGGACGTTCACGCTGGCAATCACGGGGGTGGGCCGTAGCGGCACCGCGTGCGCGGGCCGGTTCCTGGATCTGATCTCGGCGATTGAGCGGCGCCGGATGGCAGCCGTGCACCGGCAATTGCCCGTCTCGGTCGGCGGCGCGGGGCGGGCCCAGGTGTCATGTGTGCCCTGGCATCGGCGGTTGGAGAACGTGACCCACACCGTTCGGCTGGCCCCGCATGTGATCGCGCTGGCTGAGCACCACGACGGCAATGACGTGATCGGGGTCGACGATTTGGCCGTCACTGTCGACGCTGACCGGTTTCATGTGGTGCATGTGGCCGAGCGGCGGCTGGTGGAACCGACTCTGTCCAACGCCGCGTCTCTGAAAGGCGTCCCGCCACTGGCCAGGCTGTTGTTTGAGCTTCCGCGCGCGCTTTCGGCTGAGGTGACGCCGTTCTCATGGGGTGCGGCCGCCGACTTGCCGTTCCTACCTCGGTTGCGGTGCGGACGCACCATCCTGGCGGCGGCTCGGTGGCAGGTGGGCGCCGATGCGCTGCCGGGGCCGAAGGTTTCCACGATGGAGTGGGAGCGGGCATTCAAGGAGGTGCGCGCCCGGCTGCGACTGCCAGAGAACGTGTATGTCGGGGAGCGTGATCGGCGACTCCGGTTGAGCCTTGAGGAGCCGATGGACCTGGCGCTGCTACGGGCCTACATCGACAAGAACCCTTCGGCCACCACCGTGACAGAAGCGCCGGACGCCGCCGATCACGGTTGGATCGGGGGCCGCGCTCACGAGATCGTCATCCCTGTGGCCTCCGCCCGCCCGGCTGCTGACCCGCCCACCGTACTGGCCTCCAGGGCGCCACTCCCCATGATCAGGCCAGACGATGATGTCCTACCAGGCGGGCGGGTGGTGTCAGCCAAGGTTTATGCCAGCCCCGCGATGCACGACGTGATCCTGACCAAGCACTTGCCCGGCCTCGTGCACCTCGCGGGTGACCTCGTGGAGCATTGGTGGTTCATCCGCTTCCGCGACCCGCGCTCACATCTGCGACTGCGCCTGCATCTCGCCGACCCTGCCGCATGGGGATCGGTGGCTAGTTTGGTCGGGCGGTGGGCGGCCGAGCTGCGGACACACGGGCTGGCCGCCGACCTCGTCCTCGATACCTACCAGCCCGAGACCGCCCGCTACGGCGCCGAAGCCGCGCTGAAGGCCGCCGAGGAGCTGTTCGCCGCCGACTCAGCCGTTGCCACCGCCCAGCTTCGTCTGCTGGCCCGCGTCCGGACGGTGGACGCGCGGGCACTCACCGCGGCTTCGATGGTTGCCCTGGTGACCGCGATGGCCGACTCGGCGCAGGAGGGCATGCGGTGGCTGCTGGAACGACCTCATGCCAGCGGCGACGCACTCGATCGGGCACTGCTGCGGCAGGCCGTCGCTCTGGCCGACCAGGACCATCCCCATCGACGGGGTGAGCTGGCCGATGTCTGGAAGAGGCGCATGTTTTCGGCCGCCGCGTACGCCACCGTCCTGGACGGCACCCATCTGACGCCTAGCGAGGTGCTGACGCCACTGCTGCACCTGCACCACGTGCGCGCCATCGGCCTCCAGCCGGGTTCGGAACGAACATGCCGCCGCTTAGCGCGCGCTGTCGCGCTGGCCCATGCCCACCGGAAGGGGTCCCAAGGATGAGCACCGTCCGTCACGATGACCTCGCGGGCCGGGCGAGCGCGACGGCGGACCGCATCGCCGAAATGCTCGCCGTACCCAGCCCTATCGAGGACGACAGCCTGCGCTGGCGCACACAATCCCTGAGCAGAGGGGCCGCGGGAGTCTCGCTGCTGCACGCGGCCCGCGCCCACGCCGGAACCGGTAACTGGGATCGGGTGCACGCGTGGCTGAAGGCCGCGACGTTCGCCCCGTTGGAGGCCGGACCCGGCGCCGGTCTGTGGTTCGGCGCACCCGCGGTCGCGTTCGCGCTCGCGACCGTAGCCCCACACGTCCAGTACGAGCGGGCGCTGCAGCTACTGGACAAGGTTGTGGCCGAGACGGTGGCTGCCCGACTGGAGGCCGCGGAGGCGCGGATCGAGGCCCGGCGGCGGCCTGCCCGTACTGAATACGATCTCGTGAGCGGGCTGACCGGGCTGGGCGCGCACCTACTGCGCCGCGACCCCGACGGCGACCAGCTCCGGCAGCTTCTCAACTACCTGGTTCAGCTCACCTTCCCCGTGGAAGCCGACGACATGGCGGGGACGGAGGTGCCCGGCTGGTGGACGCACGACATCCCCGGCGGTCGCTCACCGGCCGACTTCCCCCACGGCCACGCCGACCTCGGAATGGCGCACGGCATCGCAGGCCCACTGGCCCTGATGGCGTTGGCTGCGCGTGATGGCGTCATCGTGGACGGGCAGGCCGAGGCGATGGACCGCATCTGCTGTTGGCTGGAAGCCTGGCAGCAGGCCGGCATGTCCGGCTCGTGGTGGCCCGAGCGCATCGTCCTCGCCGCCCACCGCGACGGCTCCGTCCTTTCCGGGCCAACCCGTCCGTCCTGGTGCTACGGCACACCGGGCATCGCCCGCGCAATGCAACTGGCCGCGCACGCCCTCAACGCCCGCGAGTGGCTACTACTCGCCGACCGCGCGATCCTCAACAGCCTGTCCGACCCTCGCCAGCTGGTCCGCATCATCGATCCCGGCCTGTGCCACGGCTGGGCCGGACTCGCCGCCACCGTCCGGGTGGCCGCAACAGATGCCTCCACCAGTGCAATCGCCGACCACCTGACCGGTCTGCTCACCGCCTTGATCAACACGGCTGAACACTGTGCCGCGGACGGTCTCATCGACGGCCGGGCCGGTGCCGCCCTGATTCTGCACTCCATGACCGCAACCACGATCCCCGGATGGGAAACATGCCTGCTGATCAACTAGCCCCGGACGACGCCCACGAAGCGGAGCACATGGACCCGCCCACCCGATGGCGGCAGGTGAGCCTGTCGTGCGGTAGCGCCGACACCGCCGAACGCGTGGCCATCGCGATGACCGACCGGCTCATCGCCGCCGAGGTCGCGGGCCTGATCTCCGCTTGGTGGTTCCTACGCAAGGGTGAAGCCGGAGAGATTCTGCGTGTGCGCATATTACCCGCTCAAGGGAAGGATAAGCAGGCAGGAACACTCCTGGAGGAGGTGGCCACCAGCCCGCAGGTGCGCCATCGGGCCGTGCAGGTGTACGAGCCGGAAACCCGTGCGTTCGGCGGCGACGAGGCCATGAACGTCGTGCACGAACTGTTCCACGCCGACAGCTTCCACCTCCTGAAGCACTTCAGCCACGCGGCTGAAGGCGGCCAGCCGTACCTACGACGTGAGCTCGGGCTGATCCTCGCCGCACAGCTGCTGCGCGGTGCCCGCCAAGGCTGGTACGAGCAGGGTGACGTGTGGGCGAGGGTCGCCGGGCACCGTCTGAGCACCCCTGCCGCCAGACCGCCGGCGCCCGGGTCCCTGGCCGCCAACCAGGTGCAGGCTCTGATCACCGCCTCCAGTCCGGCAGCGCACAGTCCCCTCGCGGCCGCACCGAACTGGAGCCGCGCCTTCACAGACACCGGCACCGCGCTGGCCCACCTGTTCGAGCAGGGCCTGCTGACTCGCGGCCTTCGCGCGGTCCTCGCGCACATCATCCTGTTCGCCTGGAACCGCGCCGGAATCCCGCCTGGAGAACAGGGCCTGCTCTCCGCGACGGCTGCACGTGTGGTGTTTGCCTCGATACCGGACATTGACTTGGGTCTGACCAGCGCTCCTGATGAGGTGGTGGTCGCTACCCTGAACGCGGTGACCACCGACCCCGAACCTCAGAGCCCCAGCCCGGAGCAGTTGCGCGCCGCACTCGTCGACTCCATTGACCGGCGTGGAACGTTCACCTCTCCACGGATCAAGGCGGCTTTCGCCGCCGTTCCCCGGCATCTGTTCCTGCCCGGCGTGGACCTACGGGAGGCATACCTACCGCAGGTCGTCCGCACCAAGCACACCGCTGATGGCACCACAATCTCCTCCGCCTCCCACCCGAACCTGGTCGCCGCGATGCTCGGCCAGCTCGACCCGCAGCCCGGCCACCACGTGCTGGAGATCGGCGCCGGAACGGGCATCAACGCCGCCCTCCTCGATCTGCTTGTCGGCGAGAACGGCTCGGTGGTCACGGTCGACATCGACGACGACATCGTCGCCCAGGCCCGCTCCGGCCTGGCCGCCGCCGGACACGAACGAGTACGGGCACTCGTCGGGGACGGTGCCGACGGCTACCCTGACGGCGCGCCGTACGACAGGATCATCGTGACCGCAGGGGCGTGGAGCATCCCCGGTCCGTGGTGGGAACAACTCGGGCCCGGTGGCCGGTTGGTGGTCCCGATGGAGCTGCACGACAGCGGTCTGACCCGAAGCATCGCCCTCGACCTGGTCGCACCTGGCCGCCTGACCTCGTCCGGGAAGGCACTGGTGTGCGGATTCGTAGACATGCGCGGCTCCACCGCTCACGAGCGCCCGCCCGTCCGACTGGCTGACGACGTCGTCTTCCGGGGCGGCTCGGCCGTCGATGACGGCCTCAAGGACGCGCTCACGCACTCCGCGGTGCGGAAATGGACCGGCATCCGCGTCACCGACGAGCAGCCCGCCGAACACCTGGACCTGTGGCTGGCTACCAGCGGAGCGCCGTTTGGCCGGATGGCCACCGGAAAGGCCGCACGTGAGCGAGGGCTCGCCGACCCAGCGCGCAGGTGGGCGGGCGCAGCGCTGTATGAAAACGGGACGCTCGCCTATGTGGCCGCACGCCCCGCAGGCGAGGACGGTTACGAACTCGGCGTGACCGCACACGGCCCCGGCGCCGGCAAGCTCGCGGCTCAGCTCGTTGAGCTGCTGCACCAATGGGACCACACGCGACCCGAGCAACCGGTCATCACCGCCTACCCCGTCAGCGCCTCGGCCGGGGAGCCGACGGTTGGATACGTCATCAACCGGCCGGACACTCGGTTCGTCATCACGTGGTAGCCCCTACCTAGGCCCTTCGGGCTGGGCTGATGAGAGAAGGCACCGTGACGTCCACGACCCGAGCGTACTTCCACAATCTGGACGAACTCACCCTCCGTTTCCCGCTGGTGCCGGGCGGCAAGCCACGGTGCCTGGACCTCGAGGCCCGCATCGTACAGGTGCAGACGCGAGCGAAAGACGCGGCCGCGGGTGGGAAAGACGCACTGGATCGCGGGGCGGGAGCGCTCAACCTCGCCGCTCTGCTCCTGAGCGACGGCGGTCACCCCGACCTCGCCCGGCAGCTGTGTCGGCAGCAGGCGCTGTTGTTCCGGGAGGGTAGGCCGTTCACGGTGGACGTAGCGAAGCTGTCGCTGCAGCCGCTCATCAATCTCGGACGTCTGCACGCCCGCGAGGGTGACGCCGATGCCGCCTACCGGACGTTCGAGGGGCTGTTGAATGCGGTCCGGGACCTGGGCGACGTGAGGATCGGTGCGACAACGACACACCTTCACAACTTGGTCGTCGGCGCCGGTCACGCCGAACTTGTGAAGTGGGTGTGGCGAGTACTGCTCCACGATGGCACCCGCGCTCTCACCCGTGCGGGCCGATGGAAGGAAGCACTGGAACATCTCACCCGACATCACGGAATCGGCGAACGACTGCTGGAAGGGCGTCAGGTGGCGGTGCTCGCCCAAGCGACAGCTGAGGCGGGGTTTGAGATGTTGGCCCGCAGTGTCCCGACTGAAAGCTGGGAGAGGCCTATGGCGGCCTGCCTATATGCGCTGCTATTGGCACGGGCAGGCCGGGCGTCGGCGTCTGCCACCGCCACGATGATCAAGGCGTTCCTGGAGTACCGGCCGCCGCGTCAACAGGTTGTCTTCTACGTCCGGCTCGGACTGACTGTCCTGGGCCTTTGCACCGATGCGGCCCAGGCGTCGCCAGTGGCCAAGCAGATCATCGCTGAGGCGATTACGTCCAGGGACGCGTACGCCGCGCGCGAGCTGCTACCGCAGGCCCTGCCGGTGATTGACGGGGAAGAGCCCATCGTGGTGCTCACTGCGCTTGTCCAGGGTGCCGGACTCGGTGAAAGAATACCTGTTGGGGTAGTGGAGTCCGTGATGGACGCTGCACTGATGGCCGAAGCGGCACTGCGGGACATCCTCTCCATAGGCATGTGGTGAATCCGAGCGGTGAGCCGTCAGGGTCCGTCGCCCTCGGTCAATGCCCGTAGCACCTGGGCCTGCTCGACGTCGGTGCCCTCTGCGCGCATCCGGGCCGCCTCGGCGGCGGTGAAACCCGCCGCGCCAAACGGCCACCTCGTCGATCGGTATCCCGGCCCGCCAGAATCCGGTCATCAGGGAGATGGCGTCCTCCCCCGAGTCGAGTATGCGCCCGGCCTCGCGGGGGGACAGGCCGAGCGCTTGGAACACGCGTGCCTGTCCTGGCTCGACGCCGCGTCCGGCCCAGGGAACCGCTTCGGCGCCGGGCCAGCCCGCCTCGACGTACGCGCGCGCCTTGGCCGCCGGTATGCCGGCTCGCAGCAGCTCGCGCATGCTGCGGGAACGCTCCTCATCGGCGAAGGCGGCGCCGGTGCTCTTTTTGCGGTGCAGCAGCCGCCACAGCCGGCCGCGCGGGTGGGGGCGTTCTCCAGCGAGGTGCCGGTCGGCCGCCTCCTCCGGTGGGTAGCCGAACTCGCGCCACCGCACCGCGTCCCGCGGTGTCATCCCGGCCCGCAGCCAGAGGTCCACGGTGTACGGGGTGGCTCCGACGGTGCGCCACGGCCGGACGTCGGACGCGGTGTAGACGCCGGACTTGCGCCAGCGTTCCGCGTCGCCGATCGAGAAGCCGTCGTCGATCCACTGCCGTGCCTCGGCGACGGTGAAGCCGCGCTCCCGCCACTCGTACAGCGGCTAGGGTTCGGCTCGTCGGCGTACCGCGTCGTCATGATTCTCCTCTCGCCGGCACCCGCCTGGACAAATCCGCCGGGATACGCACAATAGTGGCCCAGTCGGGCGCGTGCCCGCCGTCGCCGATCAGGCACACGATCACGTGTGCAGGGGGACGCCGCTCCGGCCACGGGGTCTCGCCGTCGGTCAGCACGATGACCAGGTCCGGCCGGGGCCGCAGGGCCATGGCCGCGGCGATGCCGGCCCGCATGTCGGTGCCGCCGCCACCGACCAGTTCGATGTCGCTTGCCCGGCGTACCGTCTGGACCGGGTGCGGGCCAACGTCGCAGCAGAACGCCCGCAGCCGACGGCCGGGTCCGGCCACCCCGTCGATGATCCCGGTGACCTCGGTGAGCAGCCGGTTCAGCACCTCGCCGGTGACGCTGCCGGAGGTGTCGATCACCAGCAGCGTGTCCGGGACCGCGCGCACCATCGACGGTGGCACGATGTCGGTGTACGCGCCGGCCCGTCGTGACGGGCGGCGGTAGCTGAAGTCGACCTGCCCGGCCACCGTGTTCACCCCGCGCCGGATGAGTGCGCCGAGGGACGTGTGCGCTCCTGCGCCCTGCGGCGCTAGCCCGACGGCACCTCGCTGCGCGCACTGATCCGGTCCTGGATACCGGCTGCGATCGAGCGTTCGAGCAGTTCCCGGTCCAGCTCGGTGAACCCCTCGCCGGACCCGCTGTCCTCGTACGTGTGCTCCCGCCCGTCCACCGCGCCGCCGCAGTCGATCGCCTCGGCCGGTGTCGATCGGAACAGCGCAACCGGTATCCGCGAGATCCTGGCTTCCCGCAGACCAGAAAGGATCGGGATCAGTAGCCGAAGCGGTCGAGGCGGTGCCGGGCGATTTCGATCTCCTGAGTGGTGAACAGGTCCGCGAAGCGCGGCTGGATCACCAAGGCCTCGACGGTCAGGTCCAGGCGGCCACGTTCCCAGAGGATGGCGAAGCCGTCGGAGACGGCGGGTGCGTAAAGGAGTTTGCGTGCGGTGACGAGTGCTCCGAGCTCGGCCAGCATGCCGAGGAAGTACGTGGTGTGGTAGTTCGCCTCACTCCTGGCCCGTTCGTAGAGCTCACGCATCGCTTTCTCGAACTCCAGGGCGACCGGGCCACCATCGGGTGACGGCTCCTCGGGCGGAGCTTCCTCCTCGCCGGACGCCGCCTGATTCAGCCGTACGGCGTAGCCGAGCAACGCGTCGACCGAGGTGAAGACCAGATAGCCGAGCTCTTCCAGACGCGGCAGGTTTGCGGTGGACGGGTCGAGCTCCAGTACAACCGGCTGACCTTGGCCGGTTTGCAGGCCGTCCGGCCAGAAGGCCTCGGCGACGGCCAGCGCCGCGCCGTTGGCCGGGTCCGCGATCTCGCTGTCGAGGGCGGGCTCGGCGAACCCCCGGCGGCCCAGTTCAGCGACGAGGAAGGTGATCTGTGCGGCGCGGACGTCGTCCTTCTTCTCTGTGACGACCACGAGCGGACGAAGCTCTGCCGCACCGATGGCCCGCACGCCGTCGCGGAGCTCGGTGAGGAAGGACTGCGACGCCTGGGCCAGCAGTTCGCGCCGAGCCGCGAGGAAGTCCAGATAACGTTCGGGGTGCCGCAGGTCGGGATCACATTCACTCTCAAAAGACCCTCTCAGACCGGGGGAGGGCGAGCAGTGCTCCGCCCGGTCGGTGGAAATGGACTGGCCGGTCTCGCGGACGGCGTCGCGAAGGCGGTCGCGGGTGAGCGGCGTACCAGCGGCGTCGTGCTCGGCGAGGATCCGCCAACCGAGCGGCATGGCCAACCACCGAGTCCATCGCAGAGCGATCCTCGGAGGCCTTATCAACGAGTACCGGGTCGCCAGCTGACGTCGTCGCGAACCGGCAGGTCAAGCATCGAATCCAATTGTTGAGCCCCACAGGACGCCAAGACGAATCAGTGCTGACATCCAGACTGCTGAGAACCGCTCAGACCAGCCAGTACGCGGTGCAACCCCCACCGGAACTGCCCGGTTGAGTTGTAGGCGGCGATGGCGTCGATCTCTCCGTACGTACGAGGAAACTGCTCCGGGTCAATGACGAAAACGGCGCGTCGGGCGGCGATTCTGTCCGGTTCCGGGGGCGGGGGAGTGCCGAAAGCTTCGAGGTCGGCGGCTTCCAGGGCGATGGAGCCCAGCACGTAGACCATCACCGTGTAGGTGGCGCGGGCGTCGGGGAGCACGCCCAGGAGGGATTCGCCGACGTGCAGGGCCACCGGGCCGTTGAAGGCGGCGCCGAGGATGGCGGGGACGGCGGCGGGATGGGCCAGCAGAACCTCGCGCAGGGCCAGGGAGTAGTTCTCGATGCGCTGGTGGGGGGACTGGGACGGGTCGTCGAGCAGGGACAGGTCGGCTTCGGCGAGGAGCCGGTCGGCCAGGGCTGCAACGATTGCGGAGCGGTCGGGGAAATAGGTGTAGAGCGCGCCGGGGGTCAGGCCGACCCGGGTGGCCAGGGCGCGCATGGTCAGTGAGCCCTCGTCGATCAACTCCAGAGCCGCGTCCAGGACGGCGTCCGGCTGGACGGAGCGTCGTGGTCCTCGTGTCACGGGATGACCTTAGCCTCTTCTCAAATAACTCTGAACGGCGTTTAATTTAAACATCGTTCAGAGTTATGGAGTAGGAGTCTGCCATGAGATCGATCCTCGTCGCGGGTGTCATCGCGGCCAACCTGGCCTTCATCGGCCTGGGCATCGTCTTCGGATACCCGGACGTGCTCGCCGAGCCGCCGACCGAGATCCTCGCCAGGTTCGCCGCCGACCAGTCGACCGTCACCGCCCTGTTCCTGCTGCTCGCGCTGGGCGCCGGATCGCTCATCCCGGTCGCGGTCCTGCTCGGCCGCCGTCTCCAGGACAGCTCGGCCGCCGCGCTCTCGGTGCACGTCGGCGTGCTGGCCGGGCTCGTCCAGGTGATCGGCCTGCTCCGTTGGCCGTTCGCGGTGCCCGCGCTGGCCCACGCCGCCGACCGGGTCACCGCCGAAACGATCTTCACCGTGCTCCACAGCTACCTGGGCAGCGGCCTCGGTGAAACCCTCGGCTACCTGCTCACCGGTGCCTGGACGATCCTGGTCTTACGCGCCCTGCCGGCCCCGCGCTGGTTCATCGCCCTCGGCGCCGTCTCCGCCGTCGCCATCCTCTCCGGCCTGCTCATCCCCCTCGACGTGCCCGGCACCGACCTGGCCAACTTCCTCGGCTACCTGGCCTGGAGCGTGTGGATGATCTGCCTGGCCGTACGGGCCGGAAAGCTCCAAGTGGTGGTGTAAGGATTGGCCGGGCTCCGGACATTCCTTGGATATGAGGGCGCATCAATGGTGGACCGGAAGGTGGAGGCGCGCTTCACTACGCTCTACCGCGAGAACTACAGACGGCGTCCGGGGCGGCCCGGCACACGTCGGCCGGTCAAGACATTGATTGTGCGGATGGCGCGGGAGAACCCGGCGTGGATCAAGCCGGCGCCCCGCCGCGCCGGGCCGACTTGGCGGCAGTTCCTGGCCGCTCAGGCTCAAGCGATCATCGCGTGTGACTTCCTCGTGGTGGAGACGGTACTGCTCAAGCGGCTGTATGTGCTGGTGTTCATCGAGCACGGGACCCGGGGACTACACAGCAACACCAGTTCGGCCAATGCCTGCCGATGCGAAAGGTCGGCCCACGGAAATCCCCGCAGCGGCACCAGCTCGTCGTGATCGACTGCCATGCTCCCGACATTAGGGGGAGGAGGTCCGGCGAACGCAAGTCAATTGTCGGCTCCGGACCGAACACGACCATGTCGGCTTCGCCCGCCCCCTTGAGCGGCTGAGATCCACGATCCCGATCGGTACGACGCGCTTCGCCGTCGTCGCGTCCGGCCTTCGAGGGTGACCGGAAGCGATGAAACCCGGCTGTGCTCTTACCGTCCCTGGGCGCGGCTGAGGAAGTCGCGGCAGGGCGGGATCGGATCGGTGTCGGCGGCGAGGTACTCCAGGGAGATCGCACCGCTGTACCCGTCCAGGGCGTCGAGGACCTCCTGAACGGGCACCACGCCTGTCCCAAACGGTGTGGGATGGTGCGTCCCGACTGCGGCGACGTCCTTCAGCTGGACATGGAACAGCCGATCTCCCAGTTCCCCGACGGCCTTCACCCCGTCGTAGCCGTGGGTGGCCCACCACCCGGTGTCGAGGTTGACGCCGACCAGCTCGGCGTCTCCTCCCACCTCGGCCAGCAGGACCTCCGGGGTCGGGTGCTCGGGATGGTTCTCGATGGCCAGGCGCAGCCCGTACCTGTCCAGAAGGCCGAGCGCGGCGGCCCGCTCCTCGCGGAAGAAGGCCCCGCCTCCACCGGTGAGCAGCGGTGTGCCGAGGGCCGCTGCGATCCGGCAGGTCCGTTCCGCGTACTCCCGTGATGCCCCGATGTACCCGGAGAATCCGACAACCCGCAGCCCAAGCCCATCGACGACCTCGCGTGCCACGCCGATCTGCCGGTCGGTCGCCCAGAGCGGATTCAGGTGTCCCGACCAGAACTCGATGGTTTCAAACCCCGCCGCCCGGACCGGGCCAAGCAGCGCGCCGAGCCTTTCCCGGTACGTCTCCTCCGGAGAGAACGCCTCCCTGACGGCTGCCGCACACGTGTCCCACCCGCCGAGGAACGGATGAACAGGATCGTCCACCCGCCACCCGGGAAGGGAGTATCCGAGTTCCCGCCCAATGAAGTTCGCTGTGACAAACGCATACATAGCGCTCATTCTTTCTCCGCGAGTGTCCGGCTCAAGAAGGCAAGGAGCACTCGTTGTCGTGCGGGATTGCCCCCTTCGGCCGGGTACGGGCTGTGCAGAGCCTGCGCGACGGGTACAGAACCGCAACATGCCACTGAACGGATGTGCAACGGCGAGATCGGGCTGCGAACGGCCCCGGCCGACTCGGCGATCGCGACCTGAGCCGCGTGGACGGAACCGGCTCGGCCCCTACGCCCTCACTTCGCGACTGCGGTGACGGTCATTCCGGAGGACTCGGCCTGTACCGCGAAAAGCGAGAGGAAGTCGTCGTCGCGGTGCCCGCGACCGATCGCCGCTTGAATGAGCTGAAGCACGATCGCCGCGAGCGGCATCGTCACCTCTTCCTCGCGCGCGGCGGCAAGACCGAGATCGAAGTCCTTGCGCAGAAGTTCCGTGGTGAACGTGGGGGTCCAGTCCAGCGCCAGGAGATCCGGCGTCCGCTTGCGTACCCAGTCTGTGGCGAGAACGGTGCTGTTCAGGAACTCTAGGAACGAAGCCCGCGAGACACCGGCCTTCTCCGCGAGCGTCGTCACTTCCGACAGGGATTGCACGAGCAGGCCGAGGTACAGGTTGTGGCAGATCTTCACCAGCCTCGCCTGTTCTCCCTCACCCGTCCAGATCACGCTCTTTCCGATCGATCCGAGAAGCGGGCGCACACGCTCATAGGTGTCGTACGGCCCGGAGGCCACGAGCACCGCCTCCCCCTCGGCGACGACATGCGGATTACCGCTGACCGGACACGCGAGGAACCGGACTCCGCGCTCGGCGGCGGCCTGGCGGATCGATGCCGAGGTCGCCACGTCTACCGTCGAGCAGTCGACGATGACCTGTGGGAGGACGTCCGCCGCGAGCAGCCCGGCAGGCCCCGCGACGACCTCCTCGACGTCGGCGGGCCCGGAGACCATGACGAACACGATGTTCGAGCCTGCGACCCCGGCCACAGAGTCCGCGACCTGCGCTCCGGCGGCGGCCAGCGGCGCGGCCTTGGCCGCCGTACGGTTCCAGACGGTCACGTCCTCGCCGGCGTCGACCAGGCGTCGGGCCATCGCCGCCCCCATCCGCCCGAGACCGATCCACCCAACCGACATGACCATGCTCTCTTCCTCGACGAAGCGTCGCTTATGGCCGCCGACCCGTCATCCGGAGCACGTGCTCACGCTTGGCGCCGGTGGCGTGGCCGGTGTCACCCGTACCGGCGGTGGCGAAAGTATGGATACGGCATGCCCGCTTGCCACCGGTCCGACACCGCCCAACCGGGTGGTCATCCTTCACGCAAGCCACCCGTCGGTGCCACCGGGGTAGGGCGGTGCACGCGGGGTGGCCGATTGCGTAGATGGGGAGTCCGCCGTCCTGATCCTCTACAGCAGGAAGGTGTGGACCGATGCGGGATACCCCGTCCCAGTTTGCCGAGAAGCGGATGTCCGCAGCGTCAGCGGCGGTGGGCCGCCATCTGCGTGACAACACGACGGCAACAGCCTTTGGTTATCAATGGGTCCGCTCATGAACGAGTGCACGTCCTCTTCTTCAGGATGTGGCCGGATCACAGAGTCCAACCCCGCACTTGGACTCGTGCCGAGATGACGACGGGGGACGTATGAGCACTAAGGGGACCCAGCGCGCACAAGGCCCGGCAGCGGTGGACGACTCGCGGCTGCTGCAGGACATCGCTCTGGCGGTGCTGGCGCGGGAGAGCGCCGGGGGCTGGAGGTTCGAGCCGGGGAAGTTCTGGTGCTCTCTCACGCCACCCGATGGGCGGATCCTCGATCAGGGGTGGAAGCTGCACGTGTCGGCCACGCAACTGTCCGCGCCGGTCGTGCTGGCGCGTGTCGCGACGGTCCTGATCGGGGCCGGCTGCGCGTTCAAGTTCGCCCGCGATCCGGATCGGCTGGCCGATCTGCTGTCCGTCAACTGCGATCGCGGCAGCGGCGGGAAGTTCATCACCGCGTACCCCGGGGACGACGAGCGGTTTCGCCACCTCGCCATGGAACTGGACATCGCGACCGACGGCCTGCCAGGCCCGGTGATCCTGTCCGACCGGCGGCTGCGTCCCGGCAGCCTGGTGTACTACCGTTTCGGCGTCCTCGGCGCCGAGCCGGTGTTCACCAACGACGGGAGTTTCGAGTCGAGGTTGACCGGCCCGGACGGGAAGACGTACAAAGACCGGCGCCTGGCCTGGTACAGCCCGCCGACGTGGGCCGAGCCTCCGCTGCCCGAGCCGGAGCCCACGGCCGCGAACACGGACGCCAAGCCGGTGCTGATCGCTGATCGGTTCGTGGTGGCGAGGGCGATCCGGCACTCCTACCGTGGCGGGGTCTACCGGGGAACGGATCAGCGAACCGGGGACGAGGTCATCCTGAAGCAGGCACGACCCCATGTGATGAGCATGCCGACCGGCCTGGACGCGCAGGACACGCTGCGGCACGAGGCGAACGTCCTCGATCTGCTGAGCCCGCTGGGGCTGGCGCCGCGCAAGGTGGCGCTGGTGACCCAGCAGGACAACCTGTTCCTGGTGCAGGAGCTCGTCCCAGGCGTCACCCTGCGAAACCGGGTGGCGGAGTGGTGCACGGAGTCGCGGGGCCGGGGGGTGCCGCCGATCGAAGCCCTGGACATAGCCCGCCGACTCGTGGAAATCGTGGCCGCGGTCCACGAGCAGGGCCTGGTGCTGCGTGATCTCAATCCGAACAACCTCATGGTCACACCGGACAGCCGGCTGCGTCTGATCGATCTGGAGCTCGCGGTTCCTCCCGGCTCCCTCGTCTACCGGGCTTTCACCCCCGCCTACGGAGCGCCGGAGCAGATATCGGGGGACAGGCTCGGCAGGGCTCCTTCACAGCGGGTGGATCTGTACAGCCTCGGCGCGACGCTCATCCACCTGGCTTCCGGTGTGGATCCGCTACTGCCCAAGGATGTGCCTGCCGTCCGTTCCGGCGAGGAACGACTGGCCGAGTTCGTCGGGCTCCTCGGCGTGGACATGCCGACGCTGCGGCAGCTGTCGCCGCTGGTGCTGGGCCTGACCAAGGATGATCCCGAGCAACGGTGGACCCTGGCCCAGGCGCGGGAGTTCCTGGCCACCCTGACGCCGGTCGACCCCGGCGGCGAAACGGGCGACGGGCGTCTGCCGACGACTCAGGTGGACCGGCTGATCGGCGACGGACTGCGCCACATCCTCGCCGCCATGGACCCGAAGAGCCCCCGGCTGTGGACGGTCGGCGAGTCCGGCGAATCGACCGACCCGTGCAATGTGCAGCACGGCGCGAGCGGGGTGTTGGGAGTGCTCACCCACAGCGCCCGGCTGCTCGGCGGGCACCGGCTGCATGAGGGGACCTCGACCGCGGCCCGGTGGATTCAGCGTCGCCGGTACGACGTTCCCCGCCTCCTTCCAGGGCTGTACTTCGGCCGGTCGGGAACGGCCTGGGCGTTGTACGACGCCGCCGGCCTGCTGGGCGACGACGAGATGGCCGCACAGGCGATCGAACTGGCCAAGCGGGTACCGGTGGTCTGGCCCAACCACGACATATGCCACGGCGCGGCCGGCGCCGGGATGACTCAGCTGCACCTGTGGCTGGCGACCGGCGATTCGGAGTTGCGGGACCGGATCGTGACAGCCGCCGACTGCGTGCTCAAAGCGGCCCACGAGCGGGAGGACGGCTTGACGGTATGGCCGATCCCGGAGGATTTCGACTCGGAGTTGGCCGGGCTGGTCCACTACGGCTTCGCACACGGCGTGGCCGGGGCCGGCACGTTCCTGCTGTACTCCTGGCTCGCCACCGGCCGTACCGAGTATCTGGACGCGACACAGCGTGCGGCACGGACGTTGACGGCCGTGGCCGACGTCGAGGGCGACGCGGCCTGGTGGCCCGGCGGGGAGATGGAGAACGCCTCCCGCGACCGGATGCGGCACTGGTGCAGCGGCTCCTCAGGCGTCGGCACGTTCCTGATTCGCCTGTGGGTCGCGACCGGGGAACAACACCACCGGGACCTCGCCGAAAAAGCCGGCGCCGCGATCCGCCAGGGGATGTGGACTTCGGGCACCGGCTCCTGCCACGGGCTGTCCGGCGACGCCGACTTCCTGCTCGACCTGGCCGATTTCACCGGTGAGCGGCGCTACCACGACTGGGCCGCCGAACTGGCCACGGCGATGTACGCCCGCAACACCCTCCGCGACGAACTCATGGTCCTGCCCGACGAGTCCGGCACCGAGGTCCACCCGGCCTACAACACCGGCCTCGGCGGCGCCTTGGCCTTCCTGCTGCGGCTGCGCTACGGCGGCCCCCGAATGTGGATGCCCGACGAACTCCTCACCTGCCCACACCCGGACACCCGGCAGCGGCGCATCCAGTCGGCCCACCCGGCCGGGGAGGTGTGACCTATGACCTCATCGCCGACCACGGTGGCCCCACCGGTGACCGACGACCTGGGCTCACGCGATCTCGCCCGGCTCTGCGACCGGATCATCGCCCGCCTGCTCATCATGCACAGCGGCGGTGACGAAGTGATCCCGGTCAACCTCCGCGAATGCCTGCCCCGTGCCGGTCGGCACGAACCACAGGACTTCGTCTATCTGGAACCACGCACCGGAGGCCACGGTGAGCAGGGTCCCGAACCGACCCGTCGCCTTCTCCGTCCTTAGGAGCCATACGGCCGAGCCGGAAGGCCCCCCCCTTGCTGCCCGGACAACTCATGCTTCCTTGGTTTCCTCCCGGTTCGACGTGCGCGAAAACCCATCGGGCACCCAGCGGGAGGACACCCGGGAATGAAAGTCGCCCACTATTCAGAAAGGAGGTGAAAACAAATGTCAATCGATATCCACGCGCTGGAAATGCTACCGATCTCAGAGGTCGAAGGCCTCAAGCCGTGTAAGCCCGTCACCTGCAATCTCACCTGCTACTTGATCACCTGCACCAGCTACACGTACCCCACCACGTGACGACATAGCCGGTTCGCCCCGTACGAAGGTACGCGGTTGACCAAACAGCCTGGTGATCCGGGAAGTCACAACCAAAGCAGCGGAGTGGGTATTCGTACCCACTCCGCCTCACATACTTACGGGGGCTGAGTGGACCGGCCGCGCAACGGGTTGTATGACGATGACGGAATCACGGCTCAGGAAGTGAACTCACCTGCGCGCATGCTGCTGTTCTCCGTGCGGCGGGCGCCGGTCTGGACCACCGTGCTGGTGGCGTCGTCCGCGGCCGATGTGGTGATCGCGCTTTCGCTGCCCGCGTCGATCGCGCGAACCGTGGACACCGCCGTCGCCGGTGCGCACGCCGAGGCGGCGCTCGCCTGGCTGGGAGCCCTTTTCGCCGCGGGCCTGGTCATCGACATGCTGAGCGTGTGGGCGGGTTCGGCGAGCGGCATCGTCGTCGAGTTGTCGCTGCGCCGGGCCCTGACCCAGCGGGTTCTCCGGGCGGGGATCGCGGGGCGGCGCCGGTTCGCGGCGGGCGATGTGAGCAGCCGGATGGTGACGGGGGCCTCCGAGGCTTCCGGACTTGTGTCGGTCGTCCTGTCCATGGTCCACGCGCTGGTCCTCTCCGTCGGCGGGCTGGTCGGGCTCGTGTTCATCGACTGGACGCTCGCGGCCGTTTTCGTGGTGTTCATGCCGGTGGCAGTCCCGCTGTTCCGGCGGTTCACCGCCGAGGCGACACAGTCGATCACGCACTACCAGGAACTCCAGGGGACGCTCGCGGCCCGGCTGGTGGAGGCGGTCTCCGGGGCACGGTCCATCCGCGCCGGCGGGACTCTGGATCGCGAGGTCGAACGGGTTCTGACGCCGTTGGCCGACCTCACCGCGACAGGCCGGGCGATCTGGAACATCCAGCGCCGCGCGGTGTGGAAGGTGGCCCTGCTCAGCCCGGTTACCCAGATCGCGGTCCTCGCCACGGCGGGGATGGGTGTGGCCGCCGGACGGATCACCCCTGGATCCTGGATCGCGGTGGCCGGTTATGTCGGCGTCGCACTGGGTTTGCTCGGCGTGGTGGACAAGCTGATGGGCTTCGTACACATCCGGGCCGGAACAGCCCGGCTGGCCGAGGTGCTGGCCCTGCCGCCCGGCCCCGGAGGGAAACGGCCGCTGCCGGAGGGCCCGGGCGCGATCGTGTTCCGCTCGGTGACCGTGCACCCTGACGGCGAGGTGCTGCTCGACGGGATCGATCTCGCGATTCCCGCCGGCATCGCGGTCGCCGTCGTCGGGCGGTCCGGAGCGGGGAAATCCACGCTCGCCGCACTTGCCGGAGGCCTGCTCGCTCCCGACCGCGGCGAGGTGCTGCTCGACGGCGCATCGATGACGGAGGTACGGCCCGACCAGCTACGGCGCGCGGTCTCCTACGCCTTCGAGCGGCCGGCCCTGCTCGGCGAAACCATCCACGGCACGATCGCGTACGGCTCTCGGGACATGACTCGGGAGCAGGTGGAACACGCCGCCCGGCAGGTGTCCGCACACGACTTCGTCAAACGGCTCCCCGAAGGCTACGACACCCCCCTGGCTCGGGCGCCGCTGTCCGGAGGAGAGGCGCAGCGGCTCGGTCTGGCCCGTGCCGTCACCCGTGAACGCCGTGTGCTGATCCTCGACGACGCCACCTCCAGCCTCGACACCGCGACCGAGGCCCAGGTGACCGCGTCCCTGACCCGCCTGCTCGCCGACCGTACGCGCATCGTCGTCGCGCATCGCGCCGGCACAGCCGCCCGAGCCGATCTGGTCGTGTGGCTGGAGAACGGACGAGTACGGGCCACGGGGCCGCATGACCTGCTGTGGCGAGAACCGGCCTACCGCGCCATGTTCGCGACCGACGGCGCGGACCTGGCCGGTGAGGGCGCGAGGGAGTCGGCATGACCAAGTACGACCGTACGGTGAGCCGGGCCGGGTGGCGGCTGCTGACCCGGGAGCTGGCCCGGCGGCGGCGACCGTTGATGTTCCTCGGCGCGTGGTCGGTCGTCGAGTCCCTGCCCGCGCTGATATCCGGATTCGCCGTGGCGGCGGCGTTGGACCAGGGCTTCCTCTCCGGACGGCCACTGGTTGGGCTGGCCTGGTTGGGGGTGCTCGGCCTGGCGGCGGTGGTCCAGGGAACGGCGACCCGAAACGCCTTTCCCTGGCTGGCCGCGATCGTGGAACCGGTGCGCGACGCGATGGTCCGGATCGTCGTGTCGGCGGCTCTTCGACGTGCCGTCGAGGGGAACGAGCGCCAGGACGGCGCCGTGGTGGCGCGGCTGAGCGGGCAGACCGAGGCGGTCCGGAACCTGGTCGCCGCGCTTCTGCGCACCCTGCGACCCGCGATCGCGTCGCTGGTTCTGGCGCTGGCCGGACTGGCCGCCCTGGCCCCGGTCGTCGCGCTGATCACGATTCCGCTGGTTTCGTTGTGCCTGGTGCTGTTCGCCTGGCTGACACGGGCACTCGCCGTTCGCCAACGTGAGATGGTCCTGGCCGAGGAGACGATGGCAAGCGTGGCCACGGACACCTTCGAGGGCCTGCGCGACGTGGTGGCGGCCGGCGCGGTCGACAGCGCGGGCGCAGTCGTCGATCAGGCGGCCACGGCGCAAGCGCGAGCGGGCCTCGCCCTGGCCCGAACCTTGTCGATCCGAACGGTGATCGTGGCCTTGGGGGACACGATGCCGGTGCTCCTGGTCCTGGCGTCGGCGCCATGGCTGCTGCGGTCCGGCCGGATGACCCCCGGTGAACTCGTGGGCGCGACCACCTATCTGGTCGGCACGCTGAGCCCGGCCCTTCACTCGCTGACCGGGACCGTCGCGTCGTGGGCCCGGCAGTTGGGCGTGCTCCTGCACCGGATCGCCGAGACGAGCACGGTCCCGCCGACCCCCGAGCACGTCGGGCGTGGCACACCCGAGTCCGGCGACATCCATGTCACCGGGCTGACCTTCGCCTACGGCCCGCACGCGGCACCGGTCATCGACAACCTCGATCTGCGCGTTCCCGACGGGGAGCACCTGGCGGTCGTGGGGCCGAGCGGTATCGGCAAGTCCACGCTGGCCGCGCTCCTCACCGGTCTGGCCGTCCCCCAGGCCGGCACCGTGCGGCTCGGCGGAACCCCTCTCGCCGAGATCGACGCCTCGCATCTTCGCGGCATAATGGCGCTGCTCCCGCAGGAGGCGTACGTGTTCACCGGGAGCCTGCGGGAGAACATCGCCTACCTGCGCCCGAGCGCGTCGACGGTTGAACTCGACCTGGCCGTCGACGCGCTCGGCATCCGCCCCCTGGTGGACCGCCTCGGCGGGTACGGCGCTCCGCTGGGCGTCGGCGGAGCGACCCTCTCCGCCGGAGAGCGCCAGCTCATCGCCCTCGCCCGGGTCTACGTCTCCACAGCCAGAGTCGTCGTGCTCGACGAGGCCACGTGCCTCCTCGACCCGGTCGCCGAGGCCCGCGCCGAGGAGGCCTTCGCCGCCGGCGGCCGTACCCTCATCGTGATCGCGCACCGCGTCAGCTCCGCCCGCCGAGCCCGCCGGATCCTGCTTCTGGACGGGACGACCGCGATGTCCGGGACGCACGGGGAGCTGGTCGCCACCGCTCCCCGGTACGCCGACCTGGTGGGCGACTGGAGCGTGCCGACTCACTCCGATCACGCGTGACACGCCGGTGGTTCAGCGAGTGCCCGAAGCCACCGGACTGAGCAGACCTGTGATCCGTTGCCACAGTCGTTCGATGTCGAGACCGACGCCGTAGGAGACGGCGACCTGGTAAGCCGAGGCGGTGACCATGCCCCTGATGAGGGCCCGGGTCTCCTCGTACGCGGCACGCTCACAGGACGGTACGGGTGTCCCGATCTCCTGCCGGATGTGCTCGGCCGCACCGAGCAGTTCGGCCGCGAACTCACCCTCGCCGAAGACGGCGACCGCGCGCGCGAGCGCGCCGAGGACGACGGCCGCACGCCACCGGTCACCCAGCTCATGGTGCAGCCGCAGGCTGGTGGCGAGGCGTCCTAGAGCGGCGTCCTGCCGACCCAGCCGCAGGTCCACGAGGGCGAGCAGGTTCTCCGCCCAGGCTATGCCTTCGTCGAAGTCCATCTCCAGGAACGCCGACAGCGCCAGGCCCAGGTGGTAGGAAGCCGCGCCGAGGTCTCCCGTGTAGAAGGCCACCGCGCCGAGGTCAAGGCGGCACCAGGCCAACCGCTCGCTATCACCCAACCGGTCGAACAGCCGGGCCGCCTTGCTGGACAGGAGCGCGGCTCCGGCAAAGTCGCCGCGGAGCCAGGAGGCGAAGCCGAGAGACCGCAACGCGTGACCGGCGGCCCACTCGTCCCCACCCCGCTCGGCCACGGCCAACGACCGTCGGCCAAGCTCGATCGCCCGGCCGTCGTCGCCCAGTTCGCGGGAGATCTCACCAAGGAGTGCCAGGGAGCGTGCCGCGCCGTCGTCATCGTGCTCGGCCTCGTACGTCTCCAAGGCCGACGCCGCGAGCGCTTCGGCCTCCTGATAGTCACACTCCAGTACGGCGAGCCTCGACGCCGACCAGTACGCCTTCGCCAGAACCCGCCTCGACATGCCGGTGGCCGACGCCGCGAGCGCCGTCCTGAGCCAGTCGCGCCCTTCCGCGTACCGGCCGCGCAGGTGGTGGTACCGCCACAACGCCGCGGCCAGGCGGAGCGCGGACTCGGGGTCGTCGCCGATCAGCCAGTTCACCGCCTCCCGCATGTCGTCATGGTGCTCGGCGAGCTCCTTCACGAGGTCACCCAGTTCCGGTCCCTGAAGTCGCCGCTCGGTCTCCTCCGCACAGCGCAGGTAGTGCGTGGCATGGGCGCGGCGTGCCTGAGTATGCTCCCCGGGACGGGCCGTGAGCTGCTCAAGTGCATAGCGCCGGATGGTCCGAAGCAGCCGGTAGCGCATCCCGGACAGAGTGAAGAGGGGCTTGAGGAGCGACTTGTCCACCAGCCGGCCCACTGTTTCGAGGACCGACGGGTCCGGATGTACGGCGGCCACCGCCTCCAGCGTGAACGCGCCTCCGAAAACGCTGAACCGTCGCAAGGCGCTGCGTTCCTCGGCGCCGAGCAGGTTGTAGCTCCATTCGACGGTCGCGCGCAGTGCCCGGTGCTGCGGACGTGATCCGCGTGGCCCGTTCGTGAGAACCGAGTACGGGTCCCTCATCCGATATGCGATCTCCGGCAGGGTCAGCAACCTCGCCCTGGTCGCGGCCAGTTCGATGGCGAGGGGTGATCCATCGCACTTCGCGCAGATGGCGGCGACGGCGCGCGCGTCCACGGGAGACAGCGCCGCGACGTCCCCGATCTCCGCGCGTTCGCAGAACAGCGTGACCGCGTCGTAGCCGACAAGGTCTGCGGCGGTGCGTACCAAGTCCGGATCCGGAAGGCCGAGCCCCGATACGGCGCGGACCACCTCCCCCGGCAGGCGCAGAGCTTCCTGGCTCGTCCCGAGGATCTTCAAATGGGAGCAGCGCGTCAGCAGGACCTGCGCGATATCCGCACACTCACCCACGAGACGCTCACAGTTGTCGAGAACCATGAGCACACGTGCCTGCGAGACACGCCGAGCGAGTTGATCAAGACTACGAGCACCTGGCTCTCGCCGGATGCCCAGCGCGGACGCGATCGCGTCCCCGACGGCGTCCTTGTCGCCTGTAGCGGCCAGGTCGACGAACACGACCTCGGCGAAGTCGGCCGCCACCGCCCGTGCGACCGCGACCGCCAGCCTGGTCTTCCCACTTCCCCCGAATCCGGTCAGGGTCACCAGCCGGGCGGTGTTCAGTACGGCTGCTGTCTCTGCGATGTCCGTTTTCCGCCCGATGAGGGTGCTCATCTCCTGCGGCAGGGTGGCCGGTTCGGGGGCCGACGGACCCGTCCTGGTGGGCGCCGCCAGGCGAAGCAGCGACCGCGGTTCGGTGGCCCCTTCAAGAACGCAGGCCTCGACGTGCCGCAGCCCCTCCCCCGGTTCGATGCCAAGCTCGTCGACGATCGTGCGGCGGGCCCGCTGATACGTCATGAGCGCGTCACCGGACCGGCCGGTCACCTGCAACGCGACGATCAGCAGTTCCCAAAGCCGCTCGCGGAGCGGATACTCGGCGACCAAGCGCTCGACCTTCCCGACCACCGTGTCATACACGCCCGCGGCCAAGCTCGCCGCGAACAGGCCCTCAAACGCCTGGAGCCTTAGCTCCTCCAGGTAGCCGGCCTCGGCGGCGGCCCACCCGTACACTCGGCAACCTGACAGGGCCTCCCCTCGCCACAGCCTCAGGCCCGCGTCGAAGCTCCGTGCCGATTCGGCGAACCGCCCTTCCGCTGAGGACTTCTGGCCGATCGTGACCAGGTCCTCAAACCTGTCTCGATCGACATGCACCGCATCCGCGTTCAGTATGTAGCCGGGGTCCCGCCTCTGGATCACCCGTCTTCCTTCGTGTTCCCCCAGAACGGAACCAAGTTTGGCGATGTGGGCGTGGAGCGTGCGGACGGCCGTGGGCGGGGCCTCCTCGCCCCACAGCCCGTCCGCCAGGTGCTCGGCCGTGACGACGCCGCCCGCTCTGAGCGCCAGCAGTGTCAGCAGACTCCTGCGCCGTGGCGGCAATGTGACAAGGTGTCCCGCGCGTCGCGCGTCCACCGGCCCGAGCAGGTTGATCACCCATGGTTGGGGCTCCGTTCCCAAACCGTGTGGCATTCCCAGTGACTCACTGAAAACCAGGGATGGTCGCTCCTTCGTCTCGGATCCGACACTTCCCGGAAACCGGCTCATCCGGTTCCGCAGCCTTCGTGATGTGATGCCTGTCGGCCCAGCCACGAATCTCCCCCTTATCGCGTGCCGATAGCGCCTACGGCTCCATGAAGCATTCGGCACCACCATGTGATCCGGCGGGTGACACCGCCCCGCGATCTGTCGCGACGCGAACTCGACGGGGTATGAAACGGAATACCGACACAGAGCCGATCTTGCGGGTTGGCTGATAATCAATGCAAATGACGCACAGAATATGAGAGAGGAAATGATACGGTCGGCATCCGAAAAACCGGACACCGACCGCACATCATTCACCTGAATCCGCAGGCATCAACTGCAGTTGAAGAAGCTCGCTGTGCTGATCTCACCGATAGTGGGATACGCAGCGGCATCCACACCCTGCTCGACACCAAGCTCCTGAAGAGCAAGAACATCAGACATCATCTTCACCCCCTCCCCATCGATAGCGCATTCCCGGCCAGCGGATCACAGGCCGGAACCCGAAACGAGCGAAATAGGATCCAACAAATGGTACGGCCGACATCCGAAAAACCAGACACCGGCCGCACATCATTCACCTATATCAGCAGAAATCAGCTGCAGCTAAACCAGCTGAACGTGCTGATCTCACCGATAGTGGGATACGCAGCGGCATCCACACCCTGCTCGACACCAAGCTCCTGAAGAGCAAGAACATCAGACATCATCTTCACCCCCTCCCCATCGATAGCGCATTCCCGGCCAGCGGATCACAGGCCGGAGTCCCATATCGAGTGGAGTTCAATCGAGCAACAGGAAATGACCGGAAGAACCGTTCAGCACCCGATGCAGGGCCAGCAGTACACCCGCTCCGCCGCTCCAGAGCTCCGCGCTGAACTTGAGGTTTCCGTCGCCAAGAAAGCGAACGCCCTGCCCACCTTCGATCGCGTATTTGACCAAGCCGGTGGCGACCTTCACGGCGTCGTCCGCCGCTCTCGGATCCCAAACGACGTCGGCGTAGTCCGCGAGCGCGAACGCCAGACCCGCCAGACCGCAGTACAGCGCGGGAAACACGCAGCAGTTCTTATGGAAATCGCTGAGGACACGTGGCAGGGCAGCGGCGATCCGCTCGTCGGCGGCGTCGGCCGCGTACCGGCCCAACACCAACCCGACACCCGCCGAGCCGCTGAACAGATAGGGCATGGAACGCCTGGTCAGATCGTTGTCGGTGAAAGAGAGCGCACCGTCCGGCATCTCCATCGCCAGGTCGAGCTCCCCATGCAGGAGACGCCTTCCTTGTCGCACATACCGGTGGTCACCGGTCACGGCGCCCAGCCGGTGCAGGAACAGGGCGAGGCCGGACCGGCCGTGCAGCAGCCCGCGGGCGTTGTCCGGTCCCAATGTCGAGCGCAGATCGCCCGTGCCGACAATGGCCTCGCCCGAGGCGACGGCCATGTCGAGGAAACGTTGCTCGCCGGTGCCAAGGTGCATGCGCAGAGCCGCCATACCGATGCCGGCCCGCCCCTCGCCCAGCGTGGTCGACGTACCCAGCACAGGATGACGGGCAGCGCCCGTGAGCAGGTCACCGGCTTCGTCGAGAAGCCCGAGATCGGCGAGAATCCAGCCGACGCCGGCCGCCCCGATGTGCAGTCCCGGTGGAAGGTCGGCGCCGCCGTTCACTGCCTGGACGCGAAGACGTTCGACCAGCTCGGCCGGGATCGTGGAGCCGGTGACCTGCAAGGCGTGCAGGATGCCGGCCAAGCCGTAGGCGACGGAGAGCAGGTTCGTCTCGTACCCGCGGGGAACCGTGGGGAAGACTCGATCAAGCCGCTCGACGCCGACCATGTCGGCCAGCCCGATCCTGACCTGCTCGGCGAACCGTCCAAGGCTCTCCCGCGGTCGTTCGTCGAGCTCCTCGGGCGTGGGGAGCCGCTGTGCCGTGTCCCGCTCGTTGTGGAACCGGGTGGCACGCCGCCAGAGCTCGGCGGGAACGGGAGCGTGCCGCTCGACGTCCCTGCGCAGCAGGCGCAGGTTTCCCGAACTCCGCTGGATCACCGAGTGCAATGGCATGATCAGGCCCAGTGCGACGGCGGAAAGACCGTATTCGTCCCAGGCGAAAGGGCCCTCCAGAGCAAGTTCCTCGGGCGGTATGTATCCGTTCGCACCCATGCGGATGAGTGGAGCGGTGCGGTGTTCACACGACTCGAAGTCGATCAGCCTGGCTCCGGCGGGGCTCACCATCACATTTCGAGGATTGAGATCGCCATAGCGGTAGCCGGCCTGGTGGATGCGGCCGAGGGCATGGTCCAGCTCGTCGAGGAACCGCGTGCAGCTGCCGTAGAAGGCGTCGAAGTCGGCCACGCTCCGACCGGACTGGATCAGCGGCGAGTGCCGGGCCATCCACCTGTTCAGTGGTGTTCCTTCGACGAACTCGGTCACCAGGAACTCGTGTTCCCACTCCTGGAAGTAGTCCAACGGTTCGGGGCAGGCGCCGGGGACGGCCAGGTGGATCTCGGTGAGCACCCGATGTTCCCGTCGTAGCCGGTCGACGGCCGTGGTGCGATCCCAGAACAGGCCGTTGTGCGCGCGTGCCTCCTTGACGAACACGATGCGGCCCGTCCGGGTGTCCTTGGCCTGGTAGCTCCCACCGGCATTGCTGTGCTGGAGGACCTGGACGATCTCATAGCCGTGGATCGTCACCGGGCCCCCGCACACCCCGTCCGGCGGCTCGGTGAAAGGATCTTCGATGCCGGGAGGCGGCGTGAAGGAGACACCCCGCACGTCCGGTACGTCGAGGCCGTTGCCGTCGCGGACCAGGCTTTCCCGATCGCCGTTCGCCAGCATCCGGCTCCGTGACCGGAACGCGCCATAGCGGTAGTGCACCGTGCGCGAGTCGCGGAAGCGCCGATCGGAAAGGACGTAGGGTCCCTCCTCCTCAGCGAGGTCCCGCGCCAGCCGTTCCATCAGGCGCAGGGCGGCCCGTTCATCGGCCGGATACAGGGCGCAGAACTTCCCTGCCTGCGACCTAGGCCCATGCTTGTGATGAACAAACAGGAAGAACGCCTCCGCGGACAGGTGCTTGAAGGCCACCTTCTCCGCATCGCAGGCCCGCGCCACCGTGTTCAGCACGAAGTCGGCGCGGTCAAGGCGAGCGGAAACGTGCACCTTCCATCCCTGGTCCGGGGTAACCACCTCGGGATGACGCCAGACGGTCCATATGTCGTGAGTGGCACAGGTCCAGCCGTCGGAGAGACCCTCGGGTGTGAATCGCCTCCCGGCCTCGGAAATCCGTGACAATGGGGCGTAGAACTCAGGATCCGCCTGTGCGTAGCCATAAATTCGAAGCATGAATACGTCCCCGCTTATTGACCGGATCGGTTTGTCGAAGGCGACCCTATGCACCACTGAAGCAGATATTGACCTTCAGAGTTCATTCCTCCCCCATCGCTCTTCATTCCGGTTGGGATTCGGCTTGTTCGCCGAATTCCCAGCCGGGCGACTCCGCGGAAACTCTCACTTGTTCCTGAGCCGAGTCTTTGATATCCAGGCCGTGTTGCCATCGCGTTGCCGCACAGGTGAGGCTCACAGGTGGGGGTGTCGACAGGACATCGCGCCGACCCGGCGGTCGCCACCCGGAGCATGACGGAAGCCCGCCCGCAGGTGACGACCGCCGACATGCGGCGCCTGCGTGAGCGTGAGACGGCGCTGCACGACCCTCGCGCCGCGTTCGATATGGCGCCGGAGCATGGCGAAAGGCCAGGCGGGCTATGGCCGCCTGGCCCTGACGTTTACCACCGGAGGCTCGGGTGTTTCCGGAAATCCGGGACCGCGGTGGCCGTCGGAACCGGATCTCGGGTCACGCCCAGAGACTCCCACCGCGACGCGATGTACCCTCCCGGATCCACAGACCCTCTAAACTGGGCGCCGTTCATCGGCCAGATCGCGAAAGTGCCGTCCCGCTAGAGGATGTCGGCCTTACCGTCCGGATCGAAATCAGCGCGCCAGCCAGGAGGACACCGGCGGAGAGCGCTCTGGCGACGCGGCCCGCGTCAGTAGCTGAAGGTGGTCGCGCCTTCGTCTCCGATCCACTTCCACATGGGAACGGTCCCGCCCAGTTCGGCACCGTCGATCAGCAGGCTCTTGTCGAGCTTGCGGGAGTCGAAGCAGATCGGGCAGACCAGGTAGCTCCCGCCCGCCTTGGCGTACCGGTCGACGAGGTCCGCCAGCGGCGGGCAGCCGTGGCACGCGACGGCCACGGCGACGCCCTCCAGGGCCAGCCGGGCCGCTTCCTTGGTGAGGAACATGAGCGTGGGCCGGCCCTCCTCGGCCGCGGCGACGGCCACGAGGAAAGCCACGGTGACCCGCTCGGTATCCTCCAACCCGGTGGTCAAACTGATGACAGCCTTTCCGGCCATGACGTACTTCTCCTTGCCTGTACGGCGGCGCGGCCCGTAGCCGATGTCGGAAGCCTGAGCCGTGAAAACCGCGAGGTCGCGGGCGGGCCAGGCCGCCCGCCCGCGGAGCCGGGTGCGCGGTCCGACGACGGATCCGCGCACCCGGCCGACCGGGCCCCTCCCGTCTTAGGAGCCCGGTGGCCCCGGTCCGCCCGTCACCTCTCGGTCCCACCCCGGCGGCCGGTGGCACACTTTGACGGTCGAAGCCGACGACGCCTTCGCTCCCGTTTCCTTGGCGGCGTGTACGGCTTGCACCCTGTTCATGGATTCCCTTCTCCCGGACACGGTGACGCGTGTCCGCTCCGGAGGATGAGTAGAAGCCTGCGGTGTCGACGTGTGAAGAAGCGTGTGCGTCCGCGCCGGTTCGCCGGCGCCGAGGCGGCCGATTCGTCACACGGTCGCTCACACCCCCGTGCCGCATCGTCATGGCATAGCCCGCCGGACGTGCCGGCGCGCCAGGTGAACCACGGAGGGGAAAATGCCGTTCATCAACGTGAAGGTCATCGAAGGTGTGTTCAGCGACGACCAGAAGGCCGACATCGTGCGGACGCTCACCGAGGCGATGGTGGGCATCGAGGGCGAGAACATGCGCCCGGTGACCTGGGTCGTCGTCGACGAGGTCAAGAGCGGTGACTGGGGCATCGGCGGGAAGCCGCTGACGACCGCGGACGTGAAGGCCCTGGCCGCAGGCTGAGTCAGAGCCGGATGACCGGTCTCCCGTGCGTGGGCCGCCGACCGGTGTCAAGATCGAATCGGGCCGTTCCGGCGGCTTCACGCCAGGTGCACCGCCAAGGAGGTGGGCTTCATGTTGAAGGTCCGGTTGCTGGGACCTCCATCCGTCGAGCGGGACGGCCAAGCGGTCCGGCCGCCGCGGGGCCGTAAGGCATGGGCCCTCCTCACCTACGTTCTGCTGACCGAACGGCCGCCCGGCCGCAGACGCCTGGCCGAGCTGTTCTTCGGCGACGCCGACGACCCGCTGGGTGCCCTGCGGTGGACGCTCGCCGAGCTGCGCCGCGCTCTCGGCCTGCCCGGCGTGCTCACCGGCGACCCCGTGGTCACCGCGCTCGGCGACGACGTGGTGGTCGACGTCCTGCTGCTCAACCGCGAACACGCCGACCCCACCCCCCTCCTGGACCTCGACGGCGAGCTGCTCGAAGGCATGGACCTGGCCTCCAGCCCGGAGTTCGAGTCCTGGCTCGTGGTGGAGCGCCAGCGGATCTCGGGAGCCGTCGAGGCGCGACTGCGCCAGGCTGCGGTGGCGTTGCTGGCGTCGGGGCACGCGGGTGACGCGATCGCGTACGCCGCGCGTGCCGTGGCCCGCAATCCGCTGGAGGAGGGCAACCACGAACTGCTGGTGCGGAGCCTGGCCGTGAACGGTGACCGGGTCGGCGCCATGCGGCAGGTCGCGGTGTGCGAGGACGTACTGCGGCGTGAGCTCGGCGTCGAAGCCTCGGCGGCGCTTCGGGAGGCGGCCACCGTGGGGGCGGGTTCGCTGATCGTTCTGCCGCTGAGCGGCAGGGCGGCGGCCACGAGTCAGCTTGAGGCGGGGCGTGCCGCCATCGCGGCCGGTGCCGCGGACGCAGGCATCCAGTGCCTGCGCCGGGCCGTGCTCGAGGCGACCCGATGCCGGGACGTCGCCCTGCAGGCCCGCGCGCTCTGCGCTCTCGGAAGCGCGCTGGTCCACGCGGTGCGGGGCCGGGACGAGGAAGGCGCCGCGGTCCTGCACGAGGCGATCCTGCTGGCCGATCGATCGGGTGACCGCGCCACTACCGTGACGGCGCACCGGGTGCTGGGGTTCGTCGAGGTGCAGGCGGGCCGGCGCACGACCGCGGACGCGTTTCTGGTGAAAGCCCTGGCGCTGGCCGAGACCGACGAGGAGATCGCCGGAATCCTCGGGGTCCGTGGCATGAACGCCTCCGACCGTGGCGACTACCCTGCCGCCTTCCGATACCTCGACGAGTCGATCGAGCGGGCGAACCTGCGCGACGACCAGCGGCAGGAGGCGTGGTCGCTGTCGATCGCGGCACGGGCTCACCTGCTGCGCGGCGAGCGCAGCCAGGCCTCCGCCGCGCTGACGCGCTCCTTGCGCCTGGCGCACCGGCAGCGCTGGATGGCGTTCCTGCCCTGGCCGCAGGCCCTCCGCGCGGAGCTCGATCTGCACGCCGGTCACCTGGAGCTCGCGGCCGACCGGTTCGAGAAGGCCTGGGCGCTGTCCTGTCAGGTCGAGGACCCCTGCTGGCAGGGCATGGCCGCACGCGGCCTAGGGTTGCTCAACGCCAGCCGGGGCGACCACGTCGCGGCCAGGGACTGGCTCGGCGAAGCGGCGTTCCGCTCCAACCGGGTACCCGACCGCTACCAATGGGTCCACGGATACGTGCTCGACGCGACGATCACAAACGACTTGGCCCGCGGGGACCACAACCGGGCCAGGCCGCTCGTCTCGGCCTTGGCGCTCCTGGCCGCACGGTGCGACATGCGGGAACTCGTGGTGCGTGCGCACCTCCACCGGTACCGCCTCGGTGACGGGCAGGCGCTCGCGTCCGCCCGGGTGCTCGGCGCCGACATCGACAATCCCGCGCTGACCGAACTGCTGACGATTCCGGACCGATAGAGCGAAGAACAAGGCGCCGCGCATCGCGTTCTCGACCGTAGACGACGCCTTTCGCTCCACGGCGCCGCAGGCCGTTCTCTACGCCGTCCACTTCAGGCGGCGTGTCCAGGACGTGGTGCCCGAAGCCTGAGTTCCCGTACGGCGCTCATCGCGCGAACCCCTGCGGCGGCACGCCGGTGAGTCGGGCGGCATCCGCCACAAGCGAGATCCGCCACGAATGAGTAATAAGGCCTGGTCCGCCGGACCGGTTCGCCGCAGTGTGGGCGTGGCAAAGGGCGGCCGGCTCAAACCGCCTTCGTACACCCGTACCAAACGAACACCGAGTGGCTTCGCCGTTCGGTGTCTCCCCGATATGCCGGTTCACGGCGAGAGAAGAGTGTTGTGAACACAGCGTGCATCACCGTCGACGACCTTCGCCATGAGGTGTCGAAGCCGATATTCAATTCCGTGCTCAAGACTTTTGTGGGCGAGGGGAAGCTCGACTACGAGCTGTATTTGAAGACCTCCGAGCTGTTCACCCTGCAGTCCCCCGCGGACGAACTCGTCTGCTCCGACGAGTTGATGTTCCAGATCGTGCACCAGGTGCAGGAAATGTGGCTGAAGCTCCTCACGCACGAACTGACCGAGCTGGTCGGGGAACTGGAGGGCGACGACCTCTGGAGCGCCACCGCCCGGCTGGAGCGCATCATCCGGATCAGCCGGTGCCTCGCAGGCGAAATGCGCGTGCTGGAGACGCTTACCCCCGACACCTACCAGACCATCAGACGGCACCTTGGCAAGGGCAGCGGCCAGGAGTCCCCGGGATTCAACCGCGTGCAGCTGGCCGCGGGGTTCGTGTCGGAGGCGCTCGACCGGCTCGTGGACCGCCGGGGAACCTCCGTCTACGACGTGTACGCCGTACCGGACCCTGAGCACCTCGACCTCAAGCGCACGTTCGAATGTCTGATGGATGTCGACGAGGCGTATCAGACCTGGTTGTTCACCCACTTCATGCTCGTCCGCCGGACCATCGGCGTCGGCAGAGGTACAGCGGCACTCGACGGGGTGCCCACCACCGTGCTGACCGGCCGGATGACGCAGCCGCTCTTCCGCCCGCTCTGGAAAGTCCGCGAGCGGATGACCGCGGGCTGGGACCGCGGCGACGGATACGCCCCCGGGACCGAGCGAACCGCGCAGGCGGAGAAATGATGGACCAGGCCACGCTACGCGCCGAGTTCCCGCTGCTGGAAACCTGCCTGTACCTGAACAGCAACTCGACCGGAGCGATACCCCGGAGGGTGGAGACGGTCCTGCGGCGCTACTGGCAGACCCTGGTCAACTGGCGGGACGAGATATGGTCCGGCTGGCTGGAGCAGACGCAGGCCTACGCCGACGCCGTGGCCGGTTTCATCGGCGCGCCACCCGGATCGGTCGTCACCGACGTCAACCTGAGCACCCTCCTCGCCCGCGTCGCCACCTGCCTCGACTTCACCGGCCGGCGCACCAAAGTGGTCACGACCGATCTGGAGTTCCCCACCGTCCCGTTCCTGTGGCGCGGCTTCGCCCGCTACGGGGCGGACCTGGAGGTCGTACCCCTGCAAGGCCACGACGTGGGCGCGCTGGAAGCCGCCATCGACGAACGCACCCGGTGCGTGTGCGTCACCCACGGCGCCTACGCGACCGGAGCCCTCCTCGACCTGGAACGGATCGTCGCCCGCGCGCACGCGGTCGGCGCGAAGGTCATCGTGGACGCCTACCAGACCGTGGGCGCGGTCCCCCTGGACGTCACCGCCCTCGGCGTCGACTTCCTGCTGGGCGGCGCGCACAAATGGATGTGCGGAGCCTCCACCGCGTTCCTCTACATCCGCCCCGACCTGCTGCCCGAACTCAGACCGGCGGCGACCGGCTGGCTCGCCGGCGCCGACCCGACCGGCTTCAGACCGGCCGCCGGATGGGCCCCCGACGCCCGGCGCCTCTCCGGCGGCACCCCCATGCCCCTGGGGCCGATGATCTCCAGGGTCGGGCTCGACCTGCTGGCCCTCGTCGGCATCGACGAGATCCGGCGCCACTCACTCGCCTGCACCGACCGCATCCTGGAACGCGCGGACGCCGCAGACATCCAGGTGCTCACGCCGCGCGACCCGGACAGCCGCGGGGGCGTCGTCTGCCTGCGCTTCCCGGGAGCCGAACACGTACGAAACAGGCTGGCGGGCCGCGGCATCGTGTGCAGCTGGCGCGGCTCCCTCCGCGTCGCCCCGCACATCTACACCACGATCGCCGAAGTCGACGCCTTCATGGACGCCGTGGACGTCGAACGCAAGCAGGTCGGCCGATGACCGGCACCGCCTACTCGCCGCGAGCGCTCATGAGCCTCCTCGCCAACGGCTCGAAAGCCATGGACGTCATACGGACCGCGCTCGACCTCGGCCTGCTCGACGCGCTGGAGGAGGCCGACGTCGGCGTGGCCGAGCTGGGCGCCCGGCTGGACGTCCTTCCCGGTCGCCTGTTCAAGCTGCTGGACTGCCTGGAAAGCCTCGGCATGGTCCGCGCCGAAGCCGTCGTCGACGACTACACCCTGACCCGATACCGAGCCGTTCCCGGCCTGCGCCGCGCGGCGGCCGAAGTCGTCGGCCCCGGATCGCTGGAACTCGACCGCGACCGCTACCCGTGGCGGATGCTGTACGGCGACCTCGCCGGCGTACTCCGCGGCATGACGTCGATCCCCCCGCACGCCTTCGCCTGGCCACCCCAGGGAGCCGTGCAACTGGCCGGCTTCGAACAGAGCATGGCGGCCGGCCTCACCCCGTTCGTCCAGACGTTCCGCACGCACGCGAAGCTACTGTGGAACACGCCCGGGTCACGCCTGCTGGACGTCGGAGGCGGCGACGGCACCCTCGCCGCCCACCTGCTGGCGCACTCCCCGGACCTGCGCGTGGACGTCTACAACCTGCCGGAAGCGGAGCCGCTGGTCGGCCGTACCCGCCTCGACAGCCCCCACGGGCACCGGCTCGGGTTCGTCGGCGGTGATTTCCTGGGCGAACCCCTCCCGGCCGGGTACGACGCCCTGTCGTTCGTCCGGGTCCTGCACGACTGGCCGATCCCCACGGCGCGCATGCTGCTCCGCAAAGCCCACGGCGCCCTGCCGCCCGGCGGCCGGATCCTGATCTGCGAGGAGTTCCGCACCCCGGAACGGCTCGCCGCCCAGTTCTTCTGGTCGTACTTCCTCATGGGGGTCGACGCGTGCGTCAGCCGCCTGTACGAGATCGAGCATTACGTGCGTCTGCTACGCGAGAGCGGTTTCGGCGACGTCGTCGTACTCCCCGGCCCCGTCGAACTCATCGTCGCGACCAAAAAAGATTTGTGACGGTGACCCCGAATAGGTCCCGGAAACGATGCTGGTCATACTCCACTGAGTGGAGTATGACCAGATCATGACTACTGTCGTAATGCGCCGCCGACGACTCGAACCCCAGACCCGCTGATCATGAGACGGCAGGTCAGGCTGCTTGCGAGCCCCGGCGGCGTGCTGATGCACCCGGGCGATGGCGGAGTCCAGGCCCACCTCTCAGGTGATCAATCCCGCCGCATCTGCCTGTGCTCGTAGACCGGCCAGGATCCGCTGCCAGGTTCCCGCCCAGCTGCCAACAGCGAAAATCCGTACATCGCCTGCCAGGAGCCGCATCAGGCCGGCGCGCCCACCCGCACCCACATCAAGCGCAGGATCGCTCTTCGCGGGTCGATCGTGGGGATCTATCGTGCGTTCCGGCAGATCGCGGGGCAACGCGGTCAGCATAGGTGTCGCCTTTGTGGATACAAGCGCGTACGAGTGATCCTTGATGGTCGATCCGCATGATCGTCGTTCGAAGAAACAGAGATTAACACTCAAGGTAAGCATCGCTCTTACGGACTGTCCGCCCGGCTCAGGACCTCACCTATCGCCATCACCTGAAGCCTGACGTGCCGACAACCGGAAACATGAAAGGCCCAACATATTCGATTCCCATGAATGATCATCTACACTCCGACCCTACACCTCCCCTTATGTGACTCAGCTCACTTTTCCAAACATCTTGATTACATCCTTTAGCTCGACAATAGTGGGTAGGGTGAAGATTCCAGAAGCCCTCTTGGACGGGCTGATTGAATTCGGGCACCCCCGATGCGTGTCTCCCGGAGAATCAATCCTCCACCAGGGAACATTGCCTGATCGCGTCATCCTACTTCTTGACGGACAAGTAAAGGCAGTCAGGGAGCAGCCAGACGGCAAGCCAATACTTCTTTCGATTGTTGAGCATAAAGAAACCCTAGGAGCGACTGGCATACTCTCGGGAATGCCCCGATCCTGCTCAATTAAGGCCGTGACTCGATGCCAGATATCAACGCTACAGGCGAATCAGTTTCTTAAGCTTGCCCGAGAATCGGAGCTTGGCGATGAATTGCGGCGACAAGCCATGATTCGAGTTGCCGACATAAACGCTTGGCACACCCTAATTATCCATCTTCCTGCCAAGAGGAAAGTGTGTCATGCACTTCTCCGCTTCGCCCGCCGTCGGCCGGATGGCATGCATGAGGTCAGGCTCACCCATGAGGAGATCGGAGGATCCGTGGGCGTAAGCCGCCAGTCCGTCGACAACGCACTCCACTGGCTTCGTCGCGCTGGAACCGTCGAGACCGAGCAGAGGCGCGTTGTGATCTTGAGGTGGGATCACCTCGTTTCCCTGTCCGAAAGTGGACAGCGCCGTGCCAAATCCTAGGCAGCCGCCCTCATCACCATCGCGCATAGTTGGGGTGCCCATCCGATCATAGAGAGGCTCTCCCATGGAGGAGTACCGAGCGCTGTTGGCGGCCGATGTAGAAGGCTTCACCACCCATCCCGACACTGCGCTGCCAGATGTCTCCCTGTACTTCCAGCGAGTGATTCGAGACGCTTGTGAGGCGTCCGGACTCGGCAAAAGTTGGGACGCCCTCGCTTTCAGAGTGTTCAAAGGCGACGGCGTCCTCGCAGCCTTCCCCATTCAAGCTCTCGCGCGGCTCATCGATCCCTTCGCCGCTCACGTACAGCATCGCCTGAGTGACATGAGACCAGAACTGCGTTCACAAGGCATCCGCCTCCGACTCCGTCTAGCCCTTCATGCCGGCTTGCTGGATGACCGGCGTCCAGATACCCCCGGCGTCTCCGCCGCGACGAACACGGTTTCGCGACTCCTGAACAGCCAGCCCCTGTATCGCGCTCTGGAGGAAAGCGATCCGGACGTCACCTTCACCGCGATCCTGCTGTCCTCCGAGGTATTCGAGAATACTGTCGTGGGCGGTCGTACCACTCTTCGCCCGAGCCAGTTCACGAAGGTAGAGGCGACGTCGAAGAGATTCCACCAACCGGGCTACCTCTATGTTCCCATCCCGTCTACAGGACTGATCCAGAACGTCTCCACATCCGCCGATCCACGTGGAGGGCCTGGTTCACGGCCGCCGATGTGGATGAGCAATCACGTGAAACACGGAAACATCAACAACGGCGTCGTTCAAGGCCACCAGATCGCCTGGAGCCGTGATGCATGACGACGCGTCGAAGGAACCCTTCCAGTTCCTTATCAACATCGCTCACAACCTGAACAACGGAAGGGTTCAAGGCAGTCAGTCCTGCACACATCCCCGGTCGCCTCTGGAGGTGCCGTCTGCGAGCCCCAACCTGATCGGGTCTTTGCTTGTCGAACCCGTGCCTGGCTTCGTGCCGGTAAGGGGAATCCGCAAAGCGAGGAAGGGTCTTCGCGAAGGGCTCCTGTTCCTGGCCGGAGAACGCGGCACAGGACGTCGGACCGTGGCCTGCGCCCTTCTCGCAGGCCTTCGGAACGACAAGGTGATCATTCGCTGCCTGAGCCCGGATGTCGATTTCGCGACTTGGACGCCCGAACCAGGCGCGGCTGACGGCTATCTGGTAGATGGCTCACCGAGTCTTCTGATGCAATCCCGCGCGGCTATTGTGGCGGTCAGGGAGAGGCTGATGGCAGCGGACGCGGTAATGGTCGTGATCCTCCCTGAAGGGGTCCGTCTCGACGATCGGACGATGGGGCTCATCGGTCCTGCTCTCGTACGCTGTCAGCCGCCCTCCGCCGAAGAGGTCTTCGCGGCGCGCCTCAGAGCGGCTGTCCCAGAGGAATCGGAACGAGGTCTTGTGACCCGAGGTCTTCCCCCGGGTTTTCTCAGGAACGTACTCTCACGCGACGGCTCTCCCCAAGACGCCATGGACGTCCTCGAAGCACTTCTCGATACGTCTGACCACCTTCACAGAAGCAGACTTGCCGCGATCAGATCGACTCTTGACGAGGGGGCGGACAGAGAAGTCCACGAACTCATCCCTGATTGGTTCCTGGACAAGGACCTCCGCCACGTCCTGATTTCGGCGGCCGCCTTCGTCGGCCAACCGCCCGAAACAGTATCGGAACAGGCTCGGCGCTTGGCACGCATCGCAGGAACGGTTCCCAACGAAGCGGCCCCTCGGTCTCTGGAAACGCTCCTGCGCCCTGTCGGCGTGCGAGTCGAGACGGTCAGGCATAGCCACAACGACCCACCGGTCCGGGTGGTCTTCGCCCGCAGCCGTTGGGCGAAAGCAATCCTCCGTCAGGTTTGGCGGGGCCCGCTCGCCGAGCCAGCCGCCGAGTGGCTGCGCAGTGTGCCCGAGGCCGAACTGATCCCGCCCGCAGGCCAGGCACTCGCAACGTCGGCCGTTGTCCACCCACGACACCTGCAACTGACTCGGATTCGGGCCAGCGCCGTTTCCCGCGACCCACGCGGCCCAAAGGTCGCCGCTGCCGCGCTGCGAACCCTCGTGGCTGAGATGACACATGCCGACGAGATCTTCGCCCAGCTCGGCGGCTGGGCCGGCAGCACCGACGAGCGGCTCCGCTATGTGACAGCGCTGACCTGCGGCGGCAGTGCCGAGACCACGCCTACCGCACCCATCCTAGGCTTGGTCGTCAGGCTCATCCGAAACTCAGACTTGGATCCTGCCCCACGCATCGCGAACGCTATCGATGAAGCCCTGATGGACCGGTTCTACCAGGGTGACCGGACGGTTGTCCTGCAGGAGCTGACGCGATGGACGGAGTCAGGCCAAGCGGAGACACGCTACGCCACAACACTCTTTCCCAGGCTCCTGTCCAGATATCTCACCTGGTTCCAGGCGCACATCGTGAAGGAGTCTGGTAGACGCTCGGTAGCCATTCTCATTCGTCGGGTGACACGTTCGCACGGATCAGGGTCACGCCTCCGCGACACCATGCTCGCCTGGCAGCGATTCGCCTACCTCTCCCCCGACGGATCCGCACCATTTGATGCGCTCCTAGCGACAGTACGGGAGGACCGGCATCCAGCCATCCAGCAGCTCCTCGCCGTTCTCGATCAACAGTACTGAGGAGAGATCAATGACATTGCGTCCACGAAACGTCCTGTTCCAGACAATCGAGACGCGCGTTGTCGAGCAGCATCCCGGTCTGCTGGTTGACACGAGTTCCGGCCTGATCCGTCTCACTCCGCAGGAGGCGAAAGCCTCGATCAGGGGCAACAGGCCATACGAAGCCGTCTGGCGTGCTGCAATCCTGGCAGCACGGCATGGCGAACCCGACCAAGAGCTAAGTTTCCTGTTTGCGGTCTGGCTGGCCGAACCATGGATGACTCGCGTCATGTCCATGATCTCCAGCCGCTTCCGCGAATCTCGCGAGGATCTGGAGGCCGAGTTCGTCACCGCCTTCCTGGAGAATCTGCACAACATCGACCTGAACCGGCTCGATGCCAGTGAGAGTCTCCTCATAGCCGCATCGAGGAGCACCTGGGCACTCGCATGCGCCGCCAGACGGGAGCGACCGGTCAACGACTCGTGCGACCTCATGGCACGCGACGACCTAGAGTCGTACGCCGAAAGCGGCTGGGAATTGGAGTTCATTCCACCACCACGGCCTGACCGACTCTCCGCTCCCCTCCGTTTCGTCGCTGACTCCACCCGGATCGAGGGTGAACGTCTTGGGACGCTCGCCTACCGGTTGGGACTTGCCGATATCGTCCTCCGCGCACGACGGCCGCTGGATGATGCGGCGACGGGACACATCTCGCTTCGCGCGATCGGAGCGCGCCGTTGATCAAGACACCGCTCACCTTCGCGGAAGCATTCGACCTTCCGCTGACACTCGATCTTCCCACCGCGGCGAAAGCCCTCGGTATCTGTCGTGCCACTGCTTACCGGCTGATCCACACGGACGCGTTTCCCTGCTCTGTCCTACGCATCGGCCGCCATTACCGCATCCCCACAGCCCTGTTGATGGAAGCGCTCGGACTCGAGCAGGTTCCCGTTCATGCAGAGCACATCAAATCGGGTATCCACCACGCCAGAGAATATGAGGAGGTTCGTTGACAATCGCCAATATCCCCATTGCCGGGGCCCCAGCAGAGGAACTGGGTGGAACCTGGTCGTGTTTCGTACTCGGACCGCTCGGGGATCCCTACGCCAAAGCGGGAAGCCCCAAGTTGAAGATCTACGAAGAAATGCGCGTTGTCTACGAGAACGTTATTCAGACTGCCTGCGCAGCCTTCGGTATCACCCCAATCCGAGCGGACGAATTGCCCAGCACTGGGGAAATCGCCGACCAGATCTGCCGCCACGTCAAGGAGGCCGACCTCGTCATCGCCGATCTTACTGGCCTCAACCCCAACGTGATTTGGGAGCTGGCGCTCCGGCAGGGAACAGGGAAACCCACGATCCAGCTCCGCGACGCGGCCGACGCAGCGGACCTGCCTTTCTATCTCGCCAAGGTCCGCACCATCATGTATGGCCGAACCAAGGGCGGACTGATCGAGGCTCGTGAAGCTCTTCGCCAGACGCTGGAACTCGGCATTCGCAATGGATTCGACATCCTCACACCGGCCCGTATCCTGCACGGCGCAGTCGTCAACTCTGACGTCGTCACCATCGACGAGAAAGAAGACGCACTGGGGCTACTGGACGCCTACGCTCAGATCGAAGTCGAGATGGTGGCCATAGTCGACGATCTGGAGAATCTGACCGCTTCCTTGCAAGCCATCATGGAAGCCTGTGACGCGTTTCTTCCAGAAATCAGCAGGCTCACGGAAGGGGAACGTCGGCCAACGGCGATGCTGGCCGTCATACTGCGTTTCGCGACCGCAATCAGTGGGCCTGCGAACGACATGGATACGAGCTCGAAACACTGCACAGAGCGGCTGTACTCAGCCGACGCCGGCGTCCGCCTAGTCCTCGCCCATGTTGAGAGCCTACCTCTCAACGAGCGTCCCGAAGAGACCAACGAGATCCTGAGCAGTCTCATTGATCTGGAGGAAATCGCAAACGAGGCCATCGGCTATCTCCTGGAGATGTCCCATGTCATCGACTCGGGGAAAGACCTCAGCCGCCAGCTTCGCAAGCCACTCTCCAAGATCACATCAGCCGTAGCTCGGATGGCCTCGGCGAACAGTTACGTCAGTGGCTGGGGGGCTCAGGCCCGATCTCTTCTGGCCACTCCAGAGTCCTCTGACACCGGTGAACTCACGTAGAACATGACGGAAGAAGATCATCTGGATGACAGGCAGCGCGCCCACAGGCATGTTCGGGTGCGCTGATGTCGAGGGGGTTGTCTTGCGATGGCGGCCCTGGCCCTCTTGATCTCCTCGCAGAAGATCACTAAATACCGGTCGCGACTGCCGCCGCCCGAATGGATGCGATGTCAAGCATCTACGCCTTGCGGGCACGTGCCATTGCCAACCCCGCATGCCCTACGCTAAAGATCACAGATCAAGGTGCCTACCGAGGGCTCGTGCGTGCTCGACAAATGGCTCGCTGGTTTTGTTCGCGAGAGTTTGATCCAGATCCACTTCTCGCGAACAAAACCAGCTCGCCGAAGTTCCCCCTTAGAAGGTCAGCAACATTCTGCAGGTGTAGCATCTGTCCACCGTCCCCGAGGTCGACCAGCAAGTCGCCGAGGAACACGACCGCCTGAAGCTCTATGGTTGACACACAGCAGTATCCCAACGCCAGCACCGGCCTGCAGCCGACTCAACATGATCGTGTTCCTGGAAATGTGGATCACGGAAATAGGCCACACCCACACGCACCTAGCCGTTGATAGAGCACCTCGGTCTATCCGCAGGCTGGCGGAGGTCCGCTAAGAACCGAGAAACCCTGGCTCAGCGCCCTGAGCCAGGGTTTCTAACGGGTGCGCCGCCAGGGACTCGAACCCCGGCCCGCTGATCAAGAGTCGCTAGCCTTTGTGTAAGGCCATACCTAAGTGCGTTTCCTTGTAACGCTCCACCCCTTTCCGCCGTCCCCGAAATACCCCAAATGCCACCGCGTGTTCACAGGTGCCGATGGCCGAAGAGTAACCACCGAGCAACCGACCGTGCAATTGCACGGCCTTGACCATTCGGTTCGCCTACGAAGAAGCCCAGGTCCGAATGTGGTCTTGGGCGGCTTGAGGGTTCCGAACGCGTGGTCGTCGACTAAGGCTCTGATCGGGGTCCGTGCCGACGGCTCCAAGGAACTGATGGTACTCAAAGACGACTACCGTGAGTCCGGCGTGCTCCGCTCGGAAACACGGTGTCGATTTCCGAAGTCGTACGCAAGAATGTCTGAAGTCCTGCGCACGAGGCAATTACGCCAAGGCGTGGAGAGGCTGCGGGAAGACGTCTTCGGCCCTGATGTGTGTCACCTTGCCCAGTTCTTCTGGTCGTACTTCCTCATGGGGATCGACGCCTGTGTCAGCCGCCTGTACGAGATCGACCACTACGAACGCCTCCTGCGGGAGAGCGGTTTCGGCGACGTCACCGTGATCCCCGGCCCCGTCGAACTCATCGTCGCGACCAAGAAGGAAAGGTGAAGCGCTGACGTCGCCGATCCCGGCATGCCAGGTGACCGGACGCGGCCGTCTCGTCCGGTCACAACGGCAAAGTTCTTACCGCCCCTCCGCGCGGTTGGCTGGTCACCCCTCCAGGCGAAGGTGTGGTCGCCGCGGATGCCGGAGAAGACGACGGTGTCCCCGCGGGGCACGGCCCGTACGTCACCGGCCGGACGTCCTCCGCGCCAGATGACCTTGCCGTCCGTCTCGATCTTCCGGCGTTCGCCGATGTACCCGTGGATGCGCATCGACGTGAAACCCCTCGAAGCCACGCGCCAGTCCGGCAGGTCGGAGGTCGTCGAAGCCGAGTAGGGGCGGGGATATCGGTCAGCGCTTGACGTCCACGCCGGCCTGGAGGACGCGGTCCAGCCGGAAGTCGTCGGTTGTGACGAGCAGGTCGGCCAGCCCGCCGAGCTGTAGTTCGCCCGATCCGGCGCGTGTCAGGGTGCGGGCCGGGGCGCGGCTGGCCAGGTTGACCGCCGTGTCCGGAGCCCAGCCGCGCCGGACGAGCCGGGCCACCTGCTCGAAGAGCGTGACGGTGCTGCCGGCGAGGGTTCCGTCCGCGAGCCGGGGAACACCGTCGACCACCATGACGGACAGCCCGGCGATCGTGAGCGGCCCGTCGGCGCCCCCGGCGGCCGAGGTGGAGTCGGTGACGAGCACGATCCGATCGGCGGCCGCGCGGAGCGCGGTCTCGGCGACCTCGGTCGCGACATGTACATCGTCGGCGATGAGCTGGATCGTGATGCCGCTTCGCGCGAGCGCCACCGCCGCCACGTTCGGCTCGCGGTGGTGGAACGGCGCCATCCCGTTGAAGAGGTGCGTCACGCCGCGGGCGCCGCGGGCGAAGGCCTCGCGCGCCGTCGCCGCGTCGGCGCCGGTGTGGCCCAGGTGCACCGCGATTCCCTGGCGCGCGGCCCAGGAGATGAGCGGCAGCGCGCCGTCCAGCTCGGGGGCGATGGTGAGGGTGGTCAACGGCCCCGCTTCACGCAGCCGCGTCACGATGTCGATGTCAGGCTTTCGCAGGAACTCGGGTCGATGCACCCCGCGGTGGTCCGGTGAGAGAAACGGCCCTTCGGCGTGCACGCCCAGGATTCCGGAGAGCCCGTGCGCCTCGCCTGGCGCGTCGGCGATCCGACGGAACTGGCGGACCATCACGTCCACGTCATCGGTGATGACGGTCGGCTGGAACGCGAACACCCCGTCACGCAGCAGCGCGGCGCGCGCGATCGCGATGCCTTCCGCGTCCGCGGTGTTGAAGTCGGCGCCCGCGTACCCGCAGACATGGGCGTCGATGAGCCCGGGCAGCACGACGCCCTTGCCCGTCGCCGGGAGTCCGCAGCGTACGACCCGCCCGTCATGGATCTCGAGGTCGCCCGCGACCCAGGCGCCCGAGATCACCGCCCCGCTCGCGGAGATCCTCACCGCAGCACCTTCCCGAAGTTCGGCGACGGGTCGGTCACGCGCTCCACGGCTCGGTTGACCGTTCTCCTGGCACCACGGCCCGACTCCAGGAGCGCGCGGAAACGGTATCGGTCGCCGCGGTACACGCTCCGGCCCGATTGGACGACGCGGCCGCGATCGTCGTAGATCAGCTGGATGATCTCCAGAATCGGCTCCCCCGCGCTCAAGCCGAGGTACTCGGCCAGCTCGGGGCTCGCCCCACGTGCCTCGATGACGCACTCCGCGTTGACGGTGTGGACGCCGAACCGTTCGGCGAGGATCGCGTAGAGCGATTCGGTCGTGAAGTCGACGCCCTCGAGGCCGGGGGCGACCGCTTCGGGGATGAGGGTGTAGTCGACGACGACGGGCACCCCGTCGAGGAAGCGCAGACGGGCCAGGTCGATGACGTCGGCGCCGGGCGCGATCCCGAGCACCGAGGCCTCGTCGAGCGTGCTCGACCGCGTCTGGTACGTGAGCACCCGCGAGGTCACCCGGAATCCGTTGGCGGCGGCCAGATCGGAGAAGCTCACGAGTCCCGATCCGCCCTCCTCGATCGAGCTCTCAAGGCGGGTGATCCACCGGATTCCGCCGATCACCTGGACGAGCCCCTCGAGTTCGAGGTCTTTGAGGGCCTGTCTGACCGTCAGGCGGCTGACGCCGAACTGCTCCGCGAGGGTGCGCTCCGATGGCACGCGGGAGCCACGTGCCAGCTCCCCACGCTCGATCTGCTCGCGTAACGCATCGCTGATTCTGCGGTGCAGCAGCGAACCGTCCGCCATCGTGTTCCCCTCTCCGTGCCGCGGCTGCGGCCGATCATCTCCGTGGCTCATTATCTTCGACCACCTCATCTCCGAGTTTGATGTCTGTGTCGAGGAACAGGAACTCGTCCGGGTCGATCGAGCGCGAGCGCGACACGAGCCGGGCCGCCTGCTGAAGCACCGCCGCGGTGAAGATCGACGTTTCCGCGGCGGACACGGCCGGTGGCGAGATCGTGAGCACGCCGTCGCCCTCCGGCCCGTACGTCGTCGCGTTCGATCCGAATCGCAGCACCCGGCCCGACCCCTTCGCCAGGCTCGGCAGCAGGTGAACGCTGTCGGGCCCGTCGAAGACGAGGTGGAGTGTGCCGGGGCCGGCCGCTTCCATCAACCCGTGCAGATACTGGCGGGACTCGAACGGCGCCGCGGGCACGCGAGGCACCTCGCGCAGGAGGAGCGCGGCGGCCTCGGCCGCGCCCAGGTGCTCCACGGGCGCGACGACGTCGACGACGTGGGCTTCGTCGAGCAGCTCCGCGAGGAGCGTGATCTCGTCAGGTACCGCTGTCAGGAACACGGCGAGGCGATCGCCGAGTGAATCCCAATGGGGAGACGGAGCTCCGAGCGCCCAGGACTCCGCGAGCATCGACGCCGCCGCGACGGTCGCCGTGTACCCGATCGTCGAGGCGAGACTGTCCGGCAGGTCACCTAGCAGGATCGCCTCGTCCGTGCGCGCCGCGATAGGCGAATCCGTCACGTTCACGATCGCGAGGGTGCGTGACGTCACATGCCGCAGGGCGCCCACGGTCTCCCGGCTGCGGCCGGATTGCGACACGGCGACCACCAGGTCGCCCGGATCTGCCGACGGGCGATGCTCGAGTTCCGCCGCGTTGACCCGGCGAGCCGCGATGCCGTGGCCCCTGAGCAACTCGACCGCCGGGGCGACGGCTGCCAGGCTCGCCCCGATCGCGACGAACACCGGCCGCTCGGGCACCCGCCGTACGTTCCGCACCGACGATCGCAGTGTGGCGACGACGCGGGTGAGCTCGGACGGCTGGCGTCGCAACGCGGCCTCGAACGGCAGGAACCCCTGCCGCAGGAACGCGTCCAGGCTCATCGTCCGCTCACCTTCCTTCGCCGATGCGCCACCGAATCGATGACCACGGCCGCCACCAGCACGATCCCGGTGATGATGAACTTCGTCGCCGAGGACTGGTTCAGCAGATCCATCCCGTTCGAGACGGCACCGATCACCAGCATGCCGAGCAGCGCCGAGTACGCGGTCCCACGCCCGCCGAACAGGCTGGTGCCGCCGATGACCGCGGCGGCGATCGCGTTCAGCAGGACGTCGTTGCCTCCGCTGTTCTGGTTCACCGCGAACAGTCGCGACACCGCGAGCACCCCGCCGAACGCCGCGAACGCGGAACACAGGCTGAAGGCCGCGGCCTTCACGAGGGTGACCCGGATACCGGCACGGCGGGCCGCCTCGGAGTTCCCCCCTACCGCGACCAGCCGGCGTCCGAACACGGTGTACCGCAGCATGAGCTCGACCAGGAGCACGAGGCCGATGAAGATGAGGAGGGACAGCGGAATGCCGCGCCACTGCTGGAACACGAGGGTCACCGCGACGATCACGGCGGCGGCGATCGCCGTACGGATCCACGATCCCAGCGCCGGGCGCTCCGACAGACCTCGGGTACGGCGACGGGCCGCGTCGACGCGGATCGCCGCGGCGGAGACCACGACGAAGACGGCGGCGAGCACGTGGCCCCACCAGGCCGGCAGGGCCGTGTTCGCGAGCGCCGCGATCAGGCCGTCGTAGGGGATGTTGATCGCCCCGGTGGTGCCGAGGATCAGAAGCTGCACGCCTTGCCAGGCCAGCAACCCTCCGAGCGTCAGGACGAACGACGGAACGCCGAGCCTGCTGAAGACGACGCCGTGCAGCAATCCGATCGCGGCTCCCAGGACGACGGCGAGCACGACGGCCAGGAGGGGGTCCCAGCCGTACCGAATGTTCAGCACGACCATTCCCGCCGAGGTGACGCCGCTGACGGCACCCGCCGACAGGTCGATCTCACCGATCATGAGCACGAACACGATTCCGAGGGCGATCACGCCCGTCGACGCGATCTGCAGGCTCAGGTTGAAGAGATTCTGCGGTGACAGGAATCGATCGTTGGCCAGCTGGAACAGGATCGCGATGAGCACGAGGCCGACGATCACCGGGAGTGGGCCGAGCTCACCGGACCGCAAACCGGCGAGGCGATGGCCGACGGTCGTGTTCATCGGCTCTCCCCCGTCTTCGCGGCCCGCTGTGCACGGCGCCGGTGCGCCTGGCTGTCGGTCGCCCCCGTGATGGCGGCGACGACCGCGTCCTCCGTGGCCTCCTCGACGCGGAACTCCGCGACGACCCTCCCGAGGCGCAGGCAGACGATCCGATCGGCGACGTCGAACACGTCGGCGAGATTGTGACTCACCATGAGTACGGCGTGCCCGTCGTCCCGCAGGCGATCGATCAAGGCGAGCACCTCGGCGGTCTGCTCGACGCCGAGCGCCGCGGTGGGTTCGTCGAGGACGACGAGCCGCGGCGAGCCGATGAGGGACCGGGCGATCGCCACGCATTGCCGCTGGCCGCCCGAGAGCGATCCGACGGCGGCGCGCACATCCTTGATCTTCACGGAGAGGCGCGAAAGCAGTTCGAGGGCCGTCTTCTCCATGTCGAGGCTGTTCAGCACCGTGAGTTTCGACGGCTCCCGGCCGAGGAAGAGGTTCGCCACCACATCGAGGTTGTCGCAGAGTGCGAGGTCCTGATAAACGGTCGCGATACCGAGCCGTACGGACTCCTTCGGGGTGCGCGGATGCACCACGACGCCTTCGAACGACATGGTGCCGGAGTCCCGGACATGCGTTCCGGCGATCGTTTTGATCAGCGTCGACTTGCCCGCGCCGTTGTCGCCGACCAAGGCGACGACTTCACCCGTGCCCACCCGCATGGAGACGTCGGTGAGCGCGCGGACGGCACCGAACGACTTGCTGATGCCGTCCAGTTCGAGAGTCGGGACGACGCCCGCGGTGGTCGTCATGTCCGGGCACCCATCGCGGTCCGGGCCTCGTACCAGGCTGCTCCGCCGGTAAGGCCGGCGTCGTCACCCAGCGCCGCGGCCCGTACCTCGGTCCGGAGACCGAGGCGGGCGCCTGCGTCCCGGTCGACGCGCTCCCGCACTGCGGCGAGCAGGCGTTCGCCGCCGCCGCGCGCGATCCCGCCACCGATGACGAGTACGTCGGGCGAGCAGGTGAGACACATCAAGAGGGCTGCGGCGGCCGCTCCGTCCACGACATCCGCCCAGGTACGGACCGCAGCCGGCTCACCGGAGTCGGCTCGCTCGATCACCGTTTGGATGTCGGATGCCCGGGTTCCGGTCTCCTCGTCGAGGAGGCGGATGCGCCACGCCGAGCTGAGTTCGTTGAGGATCGGGCGTGCGGTCCCCAGCACCGGGAACTGCCCGATCTGGTATCCGGTCATCGAACCGGCGAGTATCCGGCCGCCTGCCGCCGCGGCGGCACCGACACCGGTCGAGAAGGTCAGATAGGCGGTGGTGCCGTGGCGGCTACCCGCACCGAAGGCCGCTTCGCCGAGAACCGCCAGCTCGGCGTCGTTCGCGAGTTCGACGACGAGACCGGTTTCGGTGGTGAGTCGCGACGCCGAGAGACCGCTGAAGTCGGTTCCGGGGAGGTTCTGCGTGGCGAATTCGAGGGTGCCGGTCGACCGGTCGACCCGGCCCGGCAAGCCGACGACGGCCTGGCGCGCCGTTCCCTCGGCGGCGAGTTGCCGCATGATCGCGAGCACTTGGCTGGGGGCGTTGCCAGCCTGGTGGGGTTGCTTGATTGATTGGAGGAGTGTGCCGTCGAAGGCGACGAGGGCACCGCGCACCGTTGTGCCGCCCAGATCGATCGAGATCACCGGAGAAGCCTTGGGCGTCATGGTTGGCGCAGCCCCGCCTTGTCGCACGCCGCCTTGTACTCGCTCGTGCAGATCTCTTCCACCTTCAGGTAGCCGCTGTCGATGAGCACCTTCTGGATGTCGGTGACCGTGACCGGCACGGGCACCTGCAGGAACGAGGGGACCTTGTGCGACCCGTCGTCGGTTGTGCCGTTCTGGAGCGCCGCGGGAACCGCTTCGCCGCGCACCATGGCCGATGCGATCTTCGCCGTGATCCGAGCCTGCTCCTCGATGTCGAGGAAGACCGACGCGTACTGATCACCGGCCACGATGCGCTGTACGGCGTCGAGCTGCGCGTCGAGTCCCGTCACGGGAGGAATCGGGTCGGCGCCGACTCCCTTGAGCGCGGCGATGACGCCGGCGGCCATGCCGTCGTTGGCGACGTACACCCCGACGATGCCGTCGAGCCCGAGTTTGGTGATCGACTGCTGCATCTGCCGCTGCGCGTTCTCCGCCGACCAATCCGGGGTGTCAAACTCCGCGGCGATCGTGTAGCCGGATTGGAGGGCGGCGCGCGCCCCCTGTTTCATGAGGCCGACCACCGAGTCGCGCGCATCGCCGTTGATCATGACCACGTTGCCGCCCTTAACGCCGTCGGCGGCGAGTTTGTCGACGAGCGCGCGAGCGCCGACACGGCCCTGTTCCACATTGTCGAAGCGGACGGCGAAGTCGGCTCCACCGTCGTTGATCACGCGGCCGTAGCTGACGACGGGGACTTTCTGCGCGTCGGCCAGGGCGACCATGGGCGCGGACGCCGTCGAATCGACGGGCGTGATCACGAGCAGGTCCGCGCCTTCGGTCAGCGCCGATTCGACCTGGCTCAGTTGCTTGGCGGCGTCGCCGCCAGCGTTGAAGTACAGGAGTTCGCACGTGGGGCACGCCTTGGCGAGCTCCGCCTCGAACGCGGGTTTGTCCCGCTGCTCCCAGCGTGCGGTCTGGTTCTCGGGCAGGAGGAGCGCGACCTTCGTGGCTTCCGCGGAGCCCTCCGTGGAGGACGTGCAGCCACTGACGAGAACGGTCATGGTCGCGATCACCGCGATTGCGGCGACATGGGTGTTCCATCTCACAACTGGACCACCTTTGATCTCAGGGGTGGAAAGCGGGTTCGACCCGCGGACTGCGAAACTAGCGCATTGTGGACCACTGGACAAGGCCACTGGTCCACAATTTGGACCAGTGGTCTAGCCTGGCCGAGCCCTCGGTGACGAGGAGGACACGTGTCCCGGCACCAGCCGAAGTGATCAGAACGCTTTTGATCTTCAAGCTTCTGGATGGCCGGAACTCGCGGTATGACGAAGCCCTCGACCAGCCGACTTCACGCCGGACAGCCCGTGTGTGATCTCCCACCCGTAACGGGTTAAGGTCCGCACCGGCACAACACGCTCAGCACATTTGCCGGAGCGGCGATACGACCGATCTGCAAGACCTGCATGCGTGAGCGCGGGACACGGAACAAAAACCAAAAGGCCGCTGTCCTACGAGTTCTCGCAGTTCAGCAGCCTGATTATGAGTGCGCCGCCAGGGACTCGAACCCCGGACCCGCTGATTAAGAGTCAGCTGCTCTGACCGACTGAGCTAGCGGCGCGACGTCGGCAACTGTACCAGGATCTCCCACGACATCGGTAACCAATAGGATCTCGCTCCCGAACACGGGCTCGACCGGCCGAGCGAGGTGCTGGATATCGGTTCGGTACGGCGTGCCGCTGGATGCCCTGACCACGTTGGGATCCGTCGGCCTAGGTAGACAGGGTCGCTGCCGATCTTCGTGGAGCCCAAGCGGTTGTTCACCGACACAGGGTGCTCTGAACCATTTGCGGGGCTGGTCACTTGGACTCGGAACTCGGCTCGGGAGTCCCGTTAGGCCAGATACAAGTGGATGTGACGCCGAGATACAGACCGCCTTCCTCTGTCCGTTCAAGCAACAGAATGAAATCATCAGGAACACTGAAACCACTGATATCCGGCTTATTGGAGTCGAAACCCGTCGACTTAATCCGATACCCCTTCTGCTCCCAGTTGCGCTTTACCTGACCGGCAATCTCAACCACTCCATCTTTCGATATTCCACGCAACCAGTATGCCCGCGACAGAACCAATCTGTCTTCCGATCCCCCATCCATCGGATCTAGACAATTCCCAGGTGTTAGCGAGGGTTCGAACAACTCCAAGCGTGGTTTGGGATCGATGTTCGCGACTGCCTCAGCAACCAATTGCTCCAATCGGGCAATGGCTTGTTCCTGTGTGATTGTAGGCTTTTCACTGCGCCGCATCGATATTCCCCCAAACCCACAACTCACCAGTATGGAGAGCATAGCCACCGCGAGGACCGTTCTCAGTGATCTAGGCATAGACAGACCCCTTGGCCACTTCCCTGACAACTACTGGATTCTTCGGACACGCCACACCAGGTCGGACACGGGCTACGTCCATAGCGGACCGTCCCTCGGCCTTGCTCAGCGAGCCGAGGGATCATGAACAGGAAAGTCGGCAAGATCTTCATGGTTCGTCACTATCTTAGCCATTGTTCTCAGTGAAGTGGAGTTTTGATCCCAGTAACTTGAGTGAGCACTTGACAGCGGCCCAGGCTCCACTGGGAACGGACGAGCGCCAAACTCGACCTTGCCCGGATCTTCACCAAACCTGCCGAGGTCGGCTACAGGATCGAATAGCGCCTCCCCTACCCATACATTCTTAGGGGCGATTCTCAGCTCTGCCGCGTGGCCAACACCCACCCCAGGACTTCCCACAAATATGAGCCGATCAGCAAAACTTCCCGGCCGAAGCACAGCTGCCTTCCCCGTGACAAGCGAACCATAGCTATGCCCTAACACAGTCATGTGCGAATCCCCATCGCCACGATGCGTTGCCTTTAGACCATCTGCGAAAGCCGCCAATATGAGTGCTCCTCGATCAGCCACATCGTCAGCTGCCACCGACTTACCCTTGATAAGAACATCTGCTGATAATTGCGGGGCGTCGTATCCAAGCCAAGCAATCGAGGCAACGGACTTCGAATACGGCTGTGTACGATCCAGAAGCTTCCAAGCCCTTTGGAAGTCACCGGCTGCCCCGTCGAGATTTGTGCTGAGACCCGGGACGTAGGCAACCACGTGTTCTGCGGTGTCGGGGTTGCCGTAGGAGATCACCGCTCGGCCCACGGGGCCGCCAGGGTCGAAAGCGAGCAATAGTGCGGCAGGGCGACCGTTGGTTCCACCCGCGGCGAGTCCCCGTTCCACTTGGCCGATCCGTTTGAGGATCCTCGACTGCTCCTCGGCCTGTTCCTTCCAGCCCTCTGGTCTTCGGGACAGGATGTCGTTCAACGCTTGGCGGGCGGCGTCCTTGCGCTGGGCCAGGACGGTGCGGTTGGCGGTGTCGCGGACTCCGGACGGGATTCCGTTGAGCCTGCCAATACCGGCGGGGTTGCTCGCCAATAGTGCGGCCCGGGTGTTCTCGTCCAGGGTGAGCCACCAGATGTTGACCCGTGCCGCCAGGCCCGGGGAGGTACCGCGTTCCTGGATTCTCAGAAGCTCGGTGAACGCATCCTTGTTCCCTGCCTGTGCCCACCCCAGAACCTTGGCGGCGTTGGCTGGGTCGGGGGCGTGGTCGCCGAAGAGGCCGTAGCCGGTCATGGCCGCGTTGAACGGGAGGTTGGGGCCGGTTCGGCGGATCGAGTCGAGGCGCCGGGTCAGGTCTGTTACCTGGGTTCCGGCCCACTCCCCGGTTTTGCCGACTCTCTGGCCGGGTTCTGCGGGGACGCAGATGGCGTTGAGTTCGCCGTAGAGCCGGGAGCCGGCTTGGGTGAGCCCTTCGCCGGCCCGCCGAAGGTCGGCGATCAGGTGCTCCAACCTTGCCGGGTTGATGCCGGTGAACGATCCGGGTCTGACTCCCGCCACGGCGACCTGGGTTTGCAGCGGCGGGGGCGCGGGGGCATGCCCGCCGAGCTGCCTGACTCGGGCGGTGACGCTTTCCACGGCCTCTCCCAGTGCCTGTTGGAGATTGCGCCGTACATGCGCGAGTTCGTCGGAGAATCGGTCGGCGCCGCCTCCGACCCAGGTCAGGCCCCTCATCGACGTCAACGGTCCGTCGAGGAGACGGTGCGCGTCCGTTGCTATGCGAATAATCCGGCTGAGCGCTTGCTCTTCTGCTCGTGCGGATCCCACCCCGGTATCCACGAGTGACGACAGTGGCACATCACGCGGTGTTCGCCAACCCTACCCACCACTACAACTTTACCCGGGCGGTAAATATCTGGGCTCCAGGTTGCCCGTCGATCGGGTGGACTCGGATTCCAGCCCGGCGTCACCCACTCCATGAATTCGGATATATCACTACAAATAGCCCACAAGACCCCGAAGTCCTGGAGCGTGATAATTCACATCAAACTCTGAGATTGACGAGCTCTATCCACCAAACATGACGATGTCATCAAAAGTCATGAGATGTCTATAGATCCTTCTCGCGACAAGATATGAAGCTATCGGTGGGCAACGACGCCCGCCCGGCCTCGGGGGCGGCCACGCGACATGAAACGAGCACAGGAGACCAATGAGTGAATCGCAGGTAGTGCCCGAAGGTATCGACGCTACCCAGATGAGTCACGCCCGCGCCTACAACTACGTGCTCGGGGGAGACGTCAACTACGAGATCGACCGGGTCGGCGCAGGTCAGGTGATGGCCCTCGCCCCCGATCTCCCGGTCCTCGGCAAGGCGCAGCGCAACTTCCTGCTCCGCGTGGCTGAGATGTGCGCGCGCCAGGGCATCAAGCAGTTCCTCGACATCGGCGCCGGGATTCCGACCTCGCCGAGCGTGCACGACACGGTCAAGGCCGTCCACCCCGACGCCCGGGTGGTCTACTCCGACAGCGACCCGATCGTACTGATCCACAACAACGCCCTGATGGACGCGGACGGCGTCGCCTGCATCCAGGCCGACGTACGCGACCCGGACGGGTTCTTCGCCAATCCGCAGGTCCGGGCGCTCGTCAACCTCGACGAGCCTGCCTTGGTGATCTTCGCAGGCCTCTTCCACCTGATCACCGACGAGGAGGACCCGGCCGGGCTGGTCGCGAACTACCGCGACCGTCTCGCGCCCGGCAGCCACCTCCTCATCTCCCAGTTCTGCACCGACACCAGCGACCCCGGCGCGAAGGCCAAACTGGAGGAGATCTCCAAGTACTCCGCGGCACCGATGTGTTTCCGCCTCAAGTCCGAGATCGAGCGGTTCTTCGACGGGCTTGAGGTGCTTCCGCCGGGTGTGGTGAACGTCCAGGACTGGTGGTCGGACGAGGAGACCCCGGAGACGATGCTGCAGGTCGTCGCGGGTGTCGGCCGCAAGGTCTGACAAACCACACGTCAGCGCGACCGTCGTGGGCACCTCCCCACAGGACAAGTCCAGGTGATCGTTGCGGCGTGTGCACCCCAAAGGGTGCGGACAACACAACGATCACCCGACAACGGCCGTACGGGCTGAGCCGAGCCGGTCCCCGATGGCATCCCCCACCCGGACAGCGGCACGAAAGCCGCCTGGTGTCCGTACCCCCGACGGCGAAAGGCCGCCGCTGCGCGGGAGATCGCCAAGCAACTCCGCTCGGTGCTCGCGGATTCCGAGGCGGAGCGGTCGGTGTGAGTCGCCCAGGGCCGTACCCGGCGACGACCGAACCCCCGACACCGATTCGGCGGAAGGCTCCGGCTGTCCGGAGAACCCGCGCGCAGCTGGACGCCAAACGCCGGAACCATGTCCCGTACGGCGCCTCCGAGGCCGTCAGGACGCTCCTGGAACGAGTTGGTCGGCGGAGACGCCCTGTTCGGGGATCGTGGCGGTGAGGGCGCGGGAGCGCAGGAGGCGGTCGAGGACGCGGACGCCGAACTCCAGGCCGTCGACGGGGACGCGTTCGTCCACGCCGTGGAACATGCCGGTGTAGTTGAGGTTCTCGGTGAGCATGAGCGGCGCGAAGCCGTACCCGCGGATGCCGATCCCGGCGAAGGACTTGGCGTCGGTGCCGCCGGACATGATGTACGGCACGGGCTTGGCCTGGGGGTCCTCGGCCCGGAGCGCGTCGCAGAGTTCGGGGAGGAGGCCGCCGCCGGTCGGTACGGAGACGCCGTCTTCGAAGGAGATGAACTCCCTGGTCACCTTGGGTCCGAGGAGCCGGTCGACGGTGGCCAGGAACTCCTCGCGCAGGCCCGGGAGGAACCGGCCGTCGACGTAGGCGTGCGCGGTGCTGGGGACGACGTTCACCTTGTAGCCGGCTTCGAGCATGGTGGGGTTGGCGGAGTTGCGGATGGTGCCGCGGAACAGGGTGCCGACGGCGCCGAGCCGGGCCGCTTCGGCGTCGAGCCGGTCGCGGTCGATGACGGTGCCGAGGGCGTCCTCCAGCCGGGTGAGCAGCTCCTCCACTCCGGGTGTGAGCCGTACGGGCCAGGTGTGGGCGGCGAGCCGGACGATCGCCTCCACCAGGCTGGCGACGGGGTTGTCGACGGCGGGCCTGGATCCGTGGCCGGCGACGCCGTGGGCGGTGAGTTTCATCCAGGCGGTGCCGCGCTCCCCCACCGCGACCGGATAGATCCGCAGGTCGTCGTTGACGTGGACGCTGTAGCCGCCGGATTCGCCGATCGCCTCGGTGCAGCCGTCGAAGAGCTCCCTGCGGTGGACGACGGCGTGCCGGGCGCCGTACTCGCCGGTCGCCTCCTCGTCGGCGAGGAACGCCAGGACGAGGTCCCGCCGCGGGCGCACCCCCTCGGCCGCCCACCGCCGGATCAGGGCGAGCGTCATCGCGCAGGTGCCTTTCATGTCGACGGCGCCGCGCCCCCAGACGCAGCCGTCCTGGACTTCCCCGGAGAACGGGTAGACCCGCCACTCGCCGGGGTCGGCGGGGACGACGTCGAGGTGGCCGTGGACGAGCAGCGCGTCGGGCGAGTCGCCGGGGATTCTGGCGACGACGCTGGTACGGCGGGGCGCCGACTCGAACACGACGGGCTCGATCCCGGCGTCGCTGAGCAGGGTGGCGACGTACTCGGCCGCGGTGCGTTCGCCGGGTCCGCGCCCGTCGCCGTGGTTGCTGGTGTCGAGGCGGATCAGGTCTGAGCAGATCTCTGCGGGCGTCATGCGCGGGCCCCTTGTCGAATACGGACGGCACTGTCTTTTTCCCGCGGGACTCCGCGGGCGGTTGTGCCGGCACCTCAAGGGGTTGGCGGGCGGGGCCGGGACGAAGTGATACCCACCTGGTCCCGCGACGCGCCGATTCTCTGGATAAAGAGGAGATTGCCGAATAAAGCTGGTTTCAGCGTCACTTGAGTGCCATAGGGACACTGCTGATACGTACGGGGCACGGCTGACGCCTGCCTACCAAGACCACCTTTACCGACGCACCAGAAGATCTACCATTAATTCGGGCATCGATCACTTTTCTTGGACATTTTGCTCTATCGTTCCCTTTGCTAGGAAAATGCAATACCCAAGAACTTGACATCTTCCCGATACAGATCAGCTCGCTGGTCTCCCCCAGCACAGGGCCGTCGCACCGCCTCGCCGTCGTCGTGAGGCCGTACTCGCCGGGTCGTCCGACCCCGCGAATCCCTGATCGAGGTCGCCACGACCTCTCTTCGTGCTGCCATCGCACGCCCGCGACGTCCTTCTCCGCCCCCGCGGAGCCGCCCTGTGCCGATTGAAAGGATCCCCATGCGGTCAAAGAAGGCGATAATCGCAGCGGTAGCGGCATTCACTCTGGCGACCGGCCTCGCCGGCACGGCCCCCGCGGGCGCCACGGCCTCGGGCCCGGCCCACGAGCCGAAGGTCCCCGCCGAGCTGCTGACCAAGCTCCCCACCGGTAGCGCCACCGCCACCTCCTTCTGGGACCCGGCCACGGCGTCGGGCAAGCCGATGAGATACCAGACGATCGCGAGCCCGTACTGGCCGCTCGGCACCAAGGTCAAGGTGACCTACCAGGGCAAGAGTGTGACCGGTGTCATCGAGGACTTCGGGCCCGCCGAGTGGGCCGTCGCCCAGCACAAGGTGCCCGCCATCATCGACCTCTCCGAGCTGCTCATGCGGGAGCTCACCGGCCAGCGCTCCAACGTGGTCGTCGTCGACTTCGAGGTCCTGGAGTGGGGCAAGGGCCGCGTCTACCGCGACCGCGGCACCGGATACGACCTCGCCTTCGGGAAGTAACCCCTAAGACCCCCTGAACCGACCGGCGCGCTGTACCGGGCCCCCACGGCACAGCGCGCCGGTCAGCTTTTGCCCCTCAACGCCCGTACGGCGCCGGCGTTGCCCCGGCGTTCGGCCCGCAGGGGCGGTCGACCGGGATCGTCACCAGAACAGCCTGGGCCCGTTGCAGGCCGGAACCGGCACGGTGTGAACGCCGGGTCTGGTCGGCGCCCCCCGATCCTTCCGTCTTCCCCGAGGACGACGCCCGGGGGCAAGGTCTGCGGGTCGAACACGGTGAAGGTCGTCTGCTCCTCCTGCCCCAGACCTGGATCCGGCTCCCCGGCCGGACCGCCCGCCTCGCCGAAGAAAGGGTACGGCCACGGGTCGACGCAGACGCCCGGGCCGAACTCCACCGAGTCCGGGAAAGTCATCCACAACCGGCGAAACGCGGGCGTCCTGACGGACACCCGCGTTTCGTCGAGGGGATACCCCTGCTCAGGCGATCGGCCGCCCGTCGCCCGGCATGATCACGGCAAAGACCCTAGGCCCGGTTGGCGTGATGACCGTCCTGCCGCATGCGCAGGTAGGTGACGACGAGCGTGGCCAGCAGCGTGAGGGTGACCAGCAGGCCGACGAGCAGCGGCGCGATCGCTGCACCGGTGTCGGCGGCGGTGGCCGCGGGGGCCGGCGTGAACGGCTTGAGGGGTACCGAGACCGTGTTGACGCCGTTGACCGGCTTGACGGTCGGGTCGGGCTCCTTGACCTTCCACGCGCCGGTGGAGAACGCCTGGGGCTGGCCCTTCTTGCCGATCCCGGGACCCCACTTGGTCACGTGGTAGGTGACGTGGATGTGCCCGAGGCCGTGTCCCTCGACGGTGAGGGTCGACTGGTTCCAGCTGCCGCCGGTGAGCGCGGCGAAGGTCTTGCCGTCCATGTCGAGCATGACGCCCTTGTTGGAGGGGATGCCCGGACCGCGGTCACCGATGAAGAACTTCTCCTTCTTCCCCTCGTAAAGCACGTAGCCCTCGGTGCCGAGGGGCCAGCTGGGGCTGGCGAACAGCCCCTTTTGCATGGGTTTGCCGGAAGCCGGCATTCCGGTGTCGCCATTGATGCCAGAGCCGTCGTCCCAGTAGTACGAGGCCTTCGTCGTTCCCTGCAGCAATGGTGTCTCTATGGCATTAGTCATGAAGAGGCTCCAGAATCGCCAGGACGGTGAAGTGTCCGTAGCACAGGCGGGTCCACGAGTCGCGGGACTCCGCGGGGGCGACCAGCCGGCCTCCGTTTGAGGTCCCGGTCACTGGTCTCTAAACGGACACTAGCCGACAAATCACTCAAACGCCACGAAAAGGTAACAGATCTACCATGCAGGGCACGGAACGGTAAAGCTAGCGAGAAGACCAGCGAACCCCGTCAGGCCCGTCCTGGACGTGGATGCCGACGGCGGCAAGGGCCGCCCGGATCGCGTCCGCACTGTGATACAGCTCACGTCGCCGCAGGTCGGCGCGGACCGTGAGCAGCGGCTCCACCATCGGGGCGAGCCGGTCCCGCTGATCACCCGATTCGGCGGCACGGGCCAGCCTGACGACGAGGTGGCGGAGCACGGCACGCGCCTGCGCGACCCCGCCCTCATCCTCCTCGGTGTCGGCGGCCCATCTGGTGATCTCCTCTTCCAGGTCCAGTACGGCCTGCGCCCGCCGCTCCCCCGCCGCGGCGTCGAACCGCCGCTCACACGCCTGGATCACCTCGCCGAGCGCGGTCCGCGCCGGCTCACCCCCGGGCACCCGGGCCGGCGGCGGACCGGCCAGGCCCTCGCCGGCGAAGAACCCGGTCAGCTCGGCCAGGGAGACGAAGGTCCCCGCGGGCAGGACGAGCTGGGCGCCGCGGAGCCGTACCGTCACCCCGCCGCGCCCCACCACCTCGGCGTCCCCGGCGTTCACATCGAGGACCACGGCCGTGTGTTCGTCGACCCCGAGTACCCCGGCCCCCTCGGGGAGCAGCGACTCCATCCGGGCCAGGCGCCGTTCGCCCAGGTAGCAGAAGCGGGTGTCGTGCGTCCCGCCCTCGGCGTTGTCATAGTGCGGGATCACCGCGACCTTCAGCCCGAGTCGGCCCAGGAGATTCAGCCCGTCCAGCCAGTGCGGCTCCGCCCCGACTTTGTAGACCTCGTAGACGGGCACGACCGAGACCCCGGCCGTACAGGCGGCCGCCGAGGCGAGCACGGTGGCCCCGCCGCCCGCGCGCACCCGGCCGGCGAGCTCCCGCCCCACCGGCCCGCCGGTCCAGCGCCGAAGCGCGAAGGTCGGGCTGCCCGGGCCGGAGAACACCCAGTCGGCCTCCTTGACCTGGTGCGGCTCCCGCGCCACCTCGACGTGGAGCCCGACGCTCCCGGCGAAGTACCGCCGGGCGCGGGCGGAGATGAGCGCCGCGTTCTCCTGAAAGGCGTACGGCGTGTCCAGGAGTACGGCGCGCGGCGCGTCGCCCAGGCGGCGCGCGATCGCGCGGTGCACCGTGACCATGGTGGGGCTCGTCTCACCGGATCCCATGAGCACAAGCAGCCCCGCCCTGTCCGGCATCCCGTTCCGCCTCTCCCGGTTCCCATCGCCTCCCCTCAGTCGTTCCACATCACCGGCCAAACCACAACAACTACGCCCACATCACCTGGTACGGGATCCGGCCGAACCGGACAAACAGCGCAGACCCCCGGCCGATCGGGCCGGGGGCCTGGAAGACGACGTGTGATTGCGGCCTAGGGAATGTGCGGTCCACCGACGGTCGTGGTGTAGGTCTTGAAGGGGGTCCGGAGCTCGGTCGCCTCGATCGTGCGCTCCCCGGAGACGCACCGCTTACCCACGGCCGCGAGGGTGAAGTGCCCGTTTCCGGTCACCGCCCCGCGACCTTGACGCCGAGGGCCTGTGCGAACATCGGCGCCATCCACATCAGCTGCGCCTCGCCGATCGTCGCCCCGCGCAGCCCGTCGTAGCCGTCGGCCACCCCGACCTCGGCGGCCTCACTGAGATCGACCTTCGTCAGCGTCGACTTGGACAGCCGGACCCGCTCCAGGGTCGAGCCGGGGAACCGCACGTTCGTCAGCGTCGCCCCGCCCCAGTCCACGTCACGCAGGACGCAGTCCTCGAAGACCACCTCGGTGAGCCGGGCCGACCGCAGGTTCACCGCGTCGAACTTGCACCGCCGGAAGACGACCCGGCGCAGCTCCGACCCGAAGACCTGCAGGCCGGCGAAGACCCCGGAGATCGCCGTGACGTCCAGCCACTCGGTCTCGCCGAGGTAGGTCCCCACCCAGCGGGTGCCGCGCATCCACACCTCGTCGAACCGGGCCCGGGAGAGCCGCCCGCCGGTGAAGTCGACCCCGGTGAACGCGCACTCGCCGAACCTGGCGTGCTCCGCCTCGCAGTCCTCGAACTCGGCGTCGGCGAAGTGGACCGCGTCGTGGTGCTCCTCGGCCTCGGGAGCCCCTTCATGCGGCCGGAGCTTGCGCGCGTACGGCAGTTCGGCGAGGTCCTCGGGGACGTGCATCGGGGTTCTCCCATTCTCCACGGCGGTTCCCGGGCGACCCTAGCGGCGGGGTACGACAGAACCGCTCAGTGACCGCCGTGCTCCTCGCCCCCGTCGTCCGGGGTGGTCTGCTCCGGCGCCTTGACGTCGGCCTTCCCCCCGGCGGTCAGGGTGAACTCCGCGGTGCGCACCGTCCCGGCGTGCTTGAAGTCCAGGTAGAGCCGGTACGCCCCCGGGCTCGGCGCCTGGGCGTGGAAGACGATCCCCGGCCCCGCCGCGGTCTTGCCGTCTCCGGGCTCCCCGTCCGGGTGGACGTGCAGGTAGGCGAGGTCGCCGGCGCGGAGCGCGACCAGGTGTCCGTACGCGCCGAGGTAGGGCTCCAGGTCGGTGACCGGATCGCCGTTCCTGGTGACGTTCAGGGTGAGCTTGCCGGATTTCCCGGGGACCAGGTCACCGGTGAGCGCGACCGTGTACTCCCCGACGACGGCGGTCCGGGTGACCTCGGCGAGCGGCTTGCTCCGATAGTCGCCGGCCGCGTGCAGGTCCATGCCGAGGGTGAGCGGCTCGCCGCCGGTCGCGGCGAAGTCGGCGAACGCCCGGTACGCGCCCGCTTCCGGCAGTGTCAGCCGTATCGACCAGACTCCGCCGTCCAGCAGTTCGGGGTGGAGGTGCTGGAAGCCGGACAGGTCCCGTCTCACCACGATGAAGTGCATCTTCTTCTCGTGCAGCACCTGGTAGTCGGTGACGGGGCGGCCGTCCGGCCCGGTGACGGTGAACCGGAAGTCCGTCGCCTCGCCCGGTGCCAGCTCCGTGGTCCGCGGGGTGAGGGTGTAGCCGTCCTGGGAGATCTGCAGGCCGCCCGGCACCTCCGCGGCGGCCTTGGGCGCGGGATGGCTGTGTCCGTCGTCGCCCGGTGGCGCGGTCGTGGGCGGGTTCTCCGCCGCCGACACCGCGGCGGATGTGGGGAACAGGGTCCCGATTCCCATGGCCGCGCCGAAGGTCACGGCGAGGCCGGAGACGAAGATTGCCAGCTTGGCGGGTGTGTTCATGGTGACCCTCCTGATGGTCCGCTCTGTTCGACATCGGGGGAAATATACCCCCTACTGGTATATACCCTTGGCAGGGTCGGGTGGCCACGCCCGTCGGCGCGGAGCGGGTACGGCGCCGAGCGCGGCGGCCACGATACCGCCGGCGACCAGGCGGGATCCGGATCACCTCGCCGCCGGGTGGGCGGTTCGGAACCCACGCCCACCCGGCGGAGTCCGGGTGCCCGGTGCCGGTCAGCCCTGGAGGATCCCCTCCGCGGCCTCCTCCTCGGCGACGACGTCCTTCACGGGCGCGTCCGCCGTACCGCAGGCGCATTCACCGCACATGGTCTCCTCCATCTCCCATGTACCCATGGGGGGTATCCGTCGGGCAGGAAACTACCATACCCCCCTAGGGTTGGTAAACCCAGGGCATCGAACACACCCCGCCACGAATCCGTGTCGCTACGTAGCCATTCGGATGATCTGTGTGAGCATCAAATCAATTCGGACCGGACCGCGGGGGCGCCCCATGTCACAGATTCTGATCACCACAATCGTCAAAGCCTGCCTGCTGGCCGCCGTGGCCCCGCCGGGTGCGGCCGCCCTCTCCGACGAGGGCTTCGCCAAGGCGACCAGGGACGCCGTCAACCGGTGCCGGGCCCGGCACTCCGCACAGCCGCTCCGGCTCGACGTGCGCCTGTCCAACCTGGCCAGGCTCCGCGCCCGCGAGACGGCCCGCCGCGGCTCGTTCCTGGAGCAGCGGACCCATCCGTACGGGGAGAACGGCTTCATCGCGATCGACTCCGACTCCTCCGCCGAGCTCGCCCCCGGGGAGGCCGTGGCCGCCTGGTACGAGGGCTCGGAGGCGTACGACTTCGACCGCCCCGGATACACCCAGCAAGCCGGCCACTTCACCCAGCTGGTGTGGAAGAACACCACCCACCTCGGCGTCGGCAGGGCGGTCCACGTGGCCGACGACGGCAAGGCGTACACGGCCGTCATCACGATCTACAGCCCGGCCGGCAACGTCGACGCGCCCCAGCGGTTCCGCCGCAACGTCGCCCCGGCGAAGACATCGGCCCCCTGCGTCTCCACCGGACAGCCCGAGACCGCGACCTCCGACCGATCGGACGACCAGACCTGAGCGCCCAAGCCCCGCAGGTCCCGAACCGCGCCCCCGGTGGTCCGGACCTGCGGGTGAACGCGAAGATCCTGGGCCACTTCAGATTGATATCGCACTAAATGTCCGGATCATTCACCTTGTCTTGACAACAAAAATTGTCGGTGGCAGGGTGGGCGCCATGTTGGACGTCACGGTGATCGAGGACCCGGCGGCCGCGGAGGTCTCGCTGGACCCGGTGCGGGCCCGGCTCCTCGCCGAGCTCGCCGAGCCGGCGTCGGCCACCACACTCGCGGCCAAGGTCGGCCTGCCCCGGCAGAAGGTGAACTACCACCTCAAGGCACTGGAGCGGCACGGGCTGGTCGAGCTGGTCGAGGAGCGGCGCAAGGGCAACTGCACCGAGCGGGTGATGCGGGCGACCGCCGCGTCGTACGTGATCTCACCGGCCGCGCTCGCCGCGGTCGAACCCGACCCGGCCAGATCCCCCGACCGGCTCTCGGCACGCTGGCTGCTCGCGGTCGCCGCCCGGCTCGTCCGCGACGTCGGCGCCCTCGTCACCGGCGCCGCGAAGGCGCAGCGGCGGCTGGCCACCTTCACGCTCGACGGGGAGGTCCGGTTCGCCTCCGCGGCCGACCGCGCCGCGTTCGCCGAGGAACTGTCGACCACTGTCGCCAGGCTTGTCAGCAAATATCACGACGCAAGCACGGAAGGTGGCCGCGACCACCGCCTGATCGTGGCGATCCACCCGAGCGTCAAGGCCGTGGCCACCCCACCGGACACCTCCGGCACGGACGACACCCCCAAGGACCAGGACAAGGAGCATTGAGATGGGCCACGGATTCGAAGTGGACATGTCCGCCGAGGTCGACGCCACCCCCGAGCAGGTGTGGGAGGCCATCTCCACCGGCCCCGGGATCGACTCCTGGTTCATGGGGCGCAGCGAGGTGGAGCCGAAGGAAGGCGGCACGGTCCGGCTGACCTTCGGCGGGTACACCCCGTCGGCGACCGTGACCTCGTGGGAGCCGCTCAAGCGGTTCGCCTACCGGAGCGAGGAGGACGGGGACGGGCGGTTCATCGCCTACGACTTCCTCATCGAAGGACGGGATGGAAGCACCTTCCTGCGTACGGTGACCAGCGGCTTCCTTCCCGGCGACGACTGGGAGGGGGAGTACGAGTCCATGAAAATGGGCGGGGAGATGTACTTCCGCACGCTGGTGGAGTACGTCAACCGCTTCCCCGGGCGCGTCTCCGTCCCCCTCACCGTCTTCTCCGCGGTGCCGGACGGCTGGGACGCGGTACGGCCCCGGATCGTCCGTGCGCTCGGCCTGGCCGGAACCGCCGCCGTCGGCGACCCCGCGCGGGTGGCCGTACCGGGACTGCCCGCCGCCGAGGGAGTCGTGTACGTGTCCAACCCGCAGACCCTGGGCGTGCGCACCGACGACGCGCTGTACCGGTTCGTCGGCGGCTTCGGCGGGTCGCTGATCCTCATGCACGAGCTCTTCGGCGACGCGGACCCGGTCGAAGCCGAGCGGTCCTGGCGCTCCTGGCTCGAAACCCTCGCCGCCTGACCTCCCCGGACGGCGGCGGTCGGCCGCCTTGAGCCGACCGCCGCACGGTACGGGGCGGAGCCCGGCCTCCGCCCCGTACCCACACCCTCAGCCCCCTGGTCACGGTCGGCCGACCGCGACCTGAAGATCCGCATAGCCCACGTACGAAGGATGAATCATGCGTAAGACAGTCGCCGGCCTCTTCATCTCCCTGGACGGCGTGGTGGAGCGGCCGGACCAGTGGCACTTCCCCTACTTCAACGACGAGATGGGGGCCGCGGTCGGCGCCCAGGCCGCCGAGGCCGACACGCTCCTGTTCGGCCGGGTCACCTTCGAGGAGTTCGCCGGCTACTGGCCGAACCACCAGGGCGAGGACGCCGAGCTCGCCGACTATCTCAACAACACGCCCAAGTTCGTCGTCTCGCAGTCCCTGAAGAACCCGGAGTGGCAGAACTCCACGGTGATCGGCGGCGACGTCATGGCCGAGATCGCGAAACTGAAGGAGCAGCCGGGCAAGAACATCTCGATCACCGGGAGCGCGACCCTGGTTTGCACGCTGCTCGCGAACGACCTCCTCGACGAGCTCCGGCTCCTCGTCCACCCCATCGTGGTGGGCACCGGCGCGCGGCTCTTCGGGGAAGGCGTCCAGAAGGAGCTGAAGCTCGTCGAGTCCACGACGTTCAGCACCGGCGTGCTCAACCTCGTCTACCAGCCCGCCTAAGCGCCACGGCAGGTCGACAGCGGGAGGCCGGTCACCGGTCTCCCGCTGTTGTGTGCCGGGATTCCGGTCTCAAGAGATTGTCGGCCCATCTCAAGAGATTGTCGGCCTAGCCGGTGGACCCTTCCCAAGAGATCTTGCCAGGCTTCCGGACATGAGAATTCGATACATCGGATCCGGACCCTACTGTTATTCAAATTCCCTGCGAATGATGCTCGGAGAAGACGCTCCCCCACCTTCGGCGATCGAGGTGCTCACCGGCATGCCGTTCGGCGCGCAACTCTACGAGAACGGTCTGATCTTCTTCGACCCGCCCGGCTTGGACCCGCTGATCGGGATCGACGAGGCCCTCGAGCTCATGGGCCGGCGGGCCGAACGCAGCGGCGGCGGCACAGCCGAGGAGGCAGTTGCCCGGCTCCGACGTGTGAATCCGTCATCGCCCGCACTGGTCGGGCCGGTCGAGATCGGACTGCTCCGGCACCAGCCGGACATGAACGGGCCCATCGCCTCCGATCACTATGTCGTGGTCCTCGGCGTCGAGGGGGACACCGTGCTCATGCACGATCCGCATGGATTCCCGTACGCCACGATGCCCGTCGACAAATTCATCGCCTCGTGGCGGACCGATACCATCGGATACCCCGCCGAGTCATTCACCATGTGGCGCAATTTCAAGAAGATCCGCGACCTCGACGTGCACACCATGCTCCGGGACTCGATTCCCCGGGCAATTCGACTCCTCGGCGGCACCCCGCCCCCGGCGGACGCGATCCACCGGCTGATCGAGATCGTCGGAGGGGATCTCAACCCGGGCTACCGCGCCCACCTCACCCACTTCGCCGTCCGGGTGTCCGCCCGCAGGCTGGCCGACGCCGCCCACTGGCTCGGGGAGATCGGGTACGGGCGCGCCTCGGAGGTCGCCGCCTTCCAGGCCCGCCTGGTGGGCGGACTCCAGTACCCCCTGGTGGTCCAGGACGACGCCACCGCGATGGACCTCCTCCGGCAACTGGCCCCCACCTACGAGCAGCTCCGCGAAGCCCTCGCCGCCGGTCCTGAACCCGCGCGCACGGCCTGACCGACACGAAGGCCGGAAGCGGGAGACCGGTCACCGGTCTCCCGCTTTTTTCCTGTGTGATTTTGGTCTCCGGAAATTGTCGGCGTATTCAGCTGGACAATTCCCGGTGAAATTGTCAGGCTTCCGGCCATGCGACTTCGATACATCGGATCCGGCCCGTACTGCTATTCAAATTCCCTGAGAATGATGCTCGGAGAAGAAGCTCCCCCTCCTTCGGCGATCGAGGTGCTCACCGGCATGCCGTTCGGCGCGCAACTCGACAAGAACGATCTGATCTTCTTCGACCCGCACGGCCTGGACCCCCTGATCGCGATCGACGAGACCGTCGAGCTCATGGGCTGGCGGGCCGAACGCAGCGGCGGCGGCACGGCCGAGGAGGCGGTGGCCCGGCTCCGACGTGCGAATCCGTCATCTCCCGCATTGGTCGGGCCGGTGGAGATGGGGCTGTTCCGGCACCAGCCGAACATGAACGGGCCCATCGCCGCCGACCACTACGCGGTGGTCCTCCGCGTTGAGGAGGACACCGTGCTCATGCACGACCCGCAAGGATTCCCCTACGCCACGATGCCCGTCGACGAATTCATCGCCTCATGGCGGACCGATACCATCGGATACCCCGCCGAGTCATTCACCATGTGGATGAATTTCGAAAGAATTCGCCACCTCGACGTGCACACCATGCTCCGGGAATCAATTCCCCGGGCAATTCGACTCCTCGGCTCCACCCCGTCGCCGACGGAGGTGGTCAACCGGCTGATCGAGATTGTCGGGGCCGACCTCGATCAGGGCTACCGGGACCACCTCACCCACTTCGCCGTCCGGGTGTCCGCCCGCAGGCTGGCCGACGCCGCCCACTGGCTCGGCGAGATCGGATACGGCCGGGCTTCGGAGATCGCCGACCTCCAGGCCCGCCTGGTGGGCGGACTCCAGTACCCCCTGGTCGTCGGGGACGACGCGGGCGCCGTGAAACTCCTCCACCGGCTCTCCCCCACCTACGAGCAGTTGCAGGAAGCCCTTACCGCCGGTCGGTGAGCGACACACCGAAGGGAGCCGTGCAGATGGGCCCGGTTCGGGTGACAACCTTGGACGTGCGGTACCCCGTTAAGTGAAGTCGAGCTTACAAGAACAGTATTTTTTAACATTGACCGCGATCGGTTCGTGCCGCGCACAAACCAGCGCGGCACGAACCGCCGCGCGCATTCTCGCGCCGCAAAGGGCGCGGCGCGAGAAGTGCGGATGTAGCGCGACCAGCACCTAGGATCCAGCCGTACTTACCACCCGGCCCCGGAAACGCTGTTGAGACACTCAGGCTGGCCGGGGTGGGGATGTCTCGCCCGTACCGATTAGTCGGGGTGGCGTCCACCGGCCGTGAGCTCGGCCAGGGCGGACCAGGCGCCGGGGACGTCCAGGTGGCGGGCGGCGTAGCCGCGGGTGAGCAGGTCCTCCCCGAGGAAGTGGTCGTGCTTCTCCAGGCGCTTGTCCGGGACGAGAGCGGCCAGGGCCTCCGGGGCGGGCGGGGCGGCCGAGGCGAGTTCCCGCAGACGGGTGTGGGCGGTGGCCGGGGAGGTACCGTTCAGCGTCATCCCGGCGCCCTCCTGATCGATCTCCACCCCGCGGCCGAGCAGGGCCAAGCCGATCGTGGTCATGATGACGTCCCCGCGGAACGGGAAGAACAGGGTGTCCTTGCCCCAGCCGACGAGCGAGTCCGACCTCAGGCCGAAGCGCCGGTAGGTGGCGCGCCCCTGCTCCAGCAGCCGCTGGGCGGTCGCGTCCAGGTAGACGGGCACCGCGGTGTCCTGGTAGATCCGCCGCATCTCCCGCCTGACCCGGTCGTGGACGGCCATGCCGGAACCGGTGAACCTCGGGGGTCGGCCGCCCGAGGAGGGGGCCACCTCGATGGTCCTCGCCTCGGTGTCGACCTTGAGGATCTTCCAGCGCCTTCCCGCGAAGATCAGCAGGGCTCCGTCGGGGAGGAGGTGATCCATCGGAAAGGTGCCGAGGGTCGTCCGCTCGGTGACGACCCGGTACTCCACCGGCGTGGCGAACGCGGCGTAGAAGCTGTGGTGGTTGACCAGGCGCTCCCCGACCGTCCCGTGCAGGAGGAGGCCGTCGGGCTCCTGCCGGATGAGGTCGGCGGCGCCCGCGTCCCGCAGGAAGGCGCCGAACACCCCGGGGTCGACGGCGCGGAACGGCCCCTGGACGCACAGGGTCCGGTAGGCGTCGCTCGGGGAGACGCCGCCGTGCTGGGCGATGAGGGAGAGCAGCTGCTGCACGAGCGTGGACAGGTGCAGCGCGGCGGAGGGAGGGGGTTCGTACCAGCGGCGCAGCAGCAGCTCGACGACGGCGATCGCCTGCACCAGCTCCTCCCGGAGCTCGTCGCCGGGCGGGCTCGTCCCGATGAGTTCACGCTCCCGGATGTGCAGGCCGAGCACCGCCGGTTCGCCGCGCCGCCCCGACCGGCCGAGTCGCTGCCGGAGCGCGGCGACCCCGGGGGCGGCGCCGATCTGGGCCACCGAGGCGACCGCGCCGATGTCGATGCCCAGCTCCAGGGTGGCGGTGCAGACCGCGGTGACCGGCCGGGAGCGGTCTTTGAGCCGACTCTCGGCGTGCTCGCGGATGTCCTTGGAGAGGTTGCCGTGGTGCGGGACGAACTCGCCCGGTACCCCGGCGCGCTCGCAGCGCCGGCTCAGCAGGTCGGTGTAGTGCTCGACGTCCCGCCGCGAGTTGGCGAAGATCAGGTTGTGGCTGCCGCGCAGCGTGGTGAAGAGGTGGTCGGCGATCTCGTCCGGCTCGTCCCGGGTCTCCGCCGGGTCGGGCTCCCGTTCGACGTAGCCGCGGAGAAGGAGCCGGAGCGCCTGGGCGTCCGAGTCCGAGGTGATCAGTGTGACCTTCCCACCGTCGCCGGGCCGGAGGAATTCGGCGGCGAGCCGCATGTCGCCCAGGGTGGCCGACAGGCCGATCCGCGGGACGCGCCGCCGGGCCGCCAGGTCCAGCCGGTGCAGGAGCGACTGGAGCTGGGCGCCGCGCTCGGTGCCGATGAAGGAGTGCGCCTCGTCCACGACGACGTACCGCAACGCCCCGGTGAGGTGCGACATCTTCCAGCCGCGCAGGACGAACAGGGCCTCCAGCGACTCCGGGGTGATCAGCAGGATCCCGCGGGGATTCTCGGTCAGCTTGTGCTTGCGGTCCGAGCCGACGTCGCCGTGCCAGCGGGCGACCGGGATGTCCAGATCCGTACAGAGCCGGTCCAGCCGATCGTACTGGTCGTTGATGAGCGCCTTCAGCGGGCTGACGTAGATCGCGGAGAATCCGGGTACGGCCGGCGGCTCGCTCACCAGCGCCGAGCAGATCGGCAGGAACGCCGCCTCGGTCTTGCCGGAGGCGGTGGCCGCGCCGATGAGCACATCGGTGCGGCCCGCCAGCACCTCGGGGATGGCCGTCTCCTGGATGTCGCGGAGCCCGGTCCAGCCCTCGTCCCAGATCCACCGCCGCACCGCGGGGTGCAGCAGCCCGTACGCCCCGGACGGGGCGGCGGGGTCAGAGCCGGAAGGTCGCGAAGTCGTCATCGCCACGGGCCCCCGCAGGCCCGGCGGCCTCCTCCTCGAATCCGACCAGGTCGGGGTTTCCCTCCTGCGCGACGTCCACCGTGGACAGGATCCGCCGCCAGTCCACCCCGGGGTTCTGCTCGATGACGGCGAGCAGGTCGCAGAACGCCTTGATCGTCATACGGGGGGTGCGGAAGTAGGCTTCGCCGATCCGGCTCGCGCAGTGCTGCATGAAGGCGTAGAGGCCGTCGTCGGGGACGAGGTACGCCTGCGGGTTGCCGAGCGCGTAGACGTGACGGATCTTGGTGAGCAGGACGTAGAGGTCCTCCTGGGTGAGCGAGGAGAGCCGCAGGACCGGGCCGGAGTAGTCGACGAGCCCGCCACCGGCGAAGGTGTTCTCGGCGAGGCGGGACTGCAGGGCCGCGTAGCTGTAGAGGCCGCGCCGGGTGTCGGTGAGGAACTCGGGGGTGCCGCCGAAGACGAAGCCCAGGTGCCGCGCGCTGCCCTGCAGGGTGTCGTTGAAGATCCGCAGGATCTGCTCGTAGTTGGAGTTCCGCGCCTGGATGGTGGCGAGCTTGTACAGGTTGACCATCTCGTCCAGGCAGACCAGCAGGCCCTCGTATCCGGCGAGCCTGACGAAGACGCTCATCAGCTTGAGGTGGTCGTGGAAGGTGGCGTCGTCGACGATGGTGCGCACCCCGAGCGCGGCCCGCGCGTCGGTCTTGGTGGAGAACTCGCCGCGGAGCCAGCGGACCGCGGCCGACTTGAGCTGCTCGTCCCCGTTGTCGTGCCCGCGCCAGTAGGCGGCGACGACCTCGGCGAAGTCGTAGCCGCCGGTCATCTCGGCCAGGTGGGCGAGGCGGGCGCGGATGACCTGCCCGGGGTTGGTCCCGGTCCGCTGCGCCTCCTCCAGCGCGGTGGAGACGAAGCGCTCCACCACGGCGGAGAGCGCTCCCCCGTCGGGCTTGGCCCGGGTCGCCATGTTCCGCATCATCTCGGCGTACAGGCTCCGCGCCTGGCCCTTGGTGGAGTGCAGCCGCCGGTCGGGGGTGAGGTCCGCATGCACGGTGACCAGCCGCCGCTCCAGGGCGATGGACCGTACCAGGTGCAGGAAGAACGTCTTTCCCGCACCGAAGTCGCCGATGACGAACCGTACGGCGGAGCCGCCGTGGCCGAGCCGGTCGATGTCGGTGACGAGTGCCTGGACCTCTGCGGAACGCCCGACCTGGACGTGCCACTGCCCGAGCCGCGGGACGACCCCGGCCCGCAGCGACTGGATCAGGGCATCGCGTTCACGGGGACGGATGGGGATTGCGGTGGTCACGAGAGCATTTCTCCAAACACATATTGATTGACCGAGATGGGGTCGTCTCCTTCGAGCAGCGGCTCACCGACCAGCTCGTACGCCGCCTCGTTGACCTGGTCCATGGCCCCGTCGGGCAGCAGGTTCCACCGGGCCGCCAGCTCGGTGAAGCGGGCCCGGGAGAGTTCGTGGCCGCCGGCGAGGGTCCGGAGCAGCCCTGAGTGCTGCGCGTTGAGCCCGGCGACCGGTTCCTCCGAGACGGTGGCCGGATCGACCGGGGCGGCCGTCTCCTCCTCTTCGGCGAAGATCCGTCCCAGCAGCGCGTTGACCTGCTCCGTCTCGGCCAGCTTCCGTTTGATCGCCTCCGGGTCGAGCCGGACCTGCGACGGGAGGGCGGGTACGGCGCGCTCCGGCTGGGCCGGGATCCGCTCCATCGGCGCGGTGGCGGGCTCCGGTTCGACGACGTAGACCCGTTCGGGCTCGCCCGGGCGGACTCCGGTGGGGGCCGCGGAGCCGTACGGCGTCGCGGGCCGAGGCGGGGACGGGACGACGGCGGGGGGCTGGTCGAGGCCGAGCAGGCGGTGGATCCGGGTGAGGGTCTTCACCTCCGGCGTGGAGACCTCTCCGTCGGCGGCGGCCACCCCGGCCAGGAACTCGGCGACGTAGGCCCGCTGCCGGTCGTCGATCATGGCGATGCGCCGGGTCAGCCCGCTGAGTTTGACCTTGGTCGCCATCAGCCAGCTCAGGTGGGCGCCGAGGCGGCGGCGTTCGCTCCCGGTCAGGTGGAGCGAACGCTCCAGGTGGTCCACCAGATGCCGGTGCTCGGCCTCGGAGGCCACCCCGTCGGACTCGGCCACCGCGGCGGCGAGGTGGAGCAGGAGCGTCGCCGTCTGGTACGCCTCGGAGGCCTCCGGCGGCGGCCCGCTCAGCGTGCGAAAGAGAACCATCGGACCTTGGAAGGGGATGGGGCCGCCCAGCCCGGGGTCCGGCTCGACCCCGACCTCCGCCACCCCGAGCAGCCGGATCAGCCCGAGGGCGTCCTTTTTGGTGGGGTTGACCCCGGGTTTGGCGATGAACGCGGCGAACTCCTCGGCGCGGACGATCGCCGATTCGCGCCGCCCCAGCCGGTCCCGCGCCCAGGAGACGGCCCGGCCCACCTCGCCGGAGCGGAAGTCCACCAGCTCGACGGGGAGCAGCGCCTTCGCCCGCAGGCTCGCCCGCTCCTCGGGGACCCGGCCGACGAACCGGCTGTAGGTGTCGAGTTCGGCGGCGCATTCGTCGGCGATCGCGGCGAGCTTGCGCAGCGGTCCGGCCTGTTTCAGCACGTCGGTGGTCCCGCTGAGCGTCAGCTTGGCGGCGCCCCGGAAGCCGGAGCTGGCCGGGCGGTACTCCAGGGCGATCTCCTCGCCGCCGGGCCGTACCTTGATCCCGGGGCCGTGGCGGGAGGTGTAGCGGAGCCGGAACAGCCCGTCGAACTCGTCGGGGCAGCGGGTGGCGACGGTCCGGAGCCGGTACTCGGGGTCGGAGCGGAGCCAGGACAGCGCCCACTCGGCGGGTATCGGCAGGCCGAAGGCGGCGAACTCCCCCAGTCCGACGCGGAGCCGGGCGGGCGGCGCCCCTTCCCGCGCGGGGGCGGGCACCGGCCCGGCGTGGACGTTGCGCGCCGTCATGGTCATGACGTCCAGCAGCTGCTCGAACTCGCCGGTGTACCGCTGGAAGGAGGCCTGGCCGGGGAAGAGCCCGGTGAGCCGCCGGACCTCCTCGCGGATGATCGGGAGTTCGTGCTCGGCGGCGGGGTGGCCGCCCCACAGCTCGTAGAGGGCGCGCCGCTCCAGGCCGTACAGGTAGAGGAAGACGTAGCCGATGGGGACTTCCGGGTGGCGCCGCCCGTCGGCCAGCCAGGACAGGTACGCGGCGCGCGCGGCGGGGGAGACGGCGTCGTAGGACGGCCAGTAGTCCAGTTCGTGCCCGGCCCAGTCGGGCCGCCGGTGGTCCACCGGGAGCCGCGGGTCGATGAGGGCGGGTTCGGCCACGGATCCGGAGACCGCGCGCAGGCCGCTGCCCACGTAGAGCAGGCCGCCGACGATGTTGAGGCCCGCGACGACGATCCCGGTTCCGGGGGGCAGCCACGGTCCGACGGGGGCGACGTACTGGGAGGGGTGCGGGGCGGTGTCGCGGCGGGAGGCGTGGCGGCCGGGCGGCCGGGCCGGGGCGATCGGGGGCTGCGGTTCGGCGGGAATCGGGGGTCGGTTCAGCGGATCGCGGAGATCCGCAGGTCTGCGATCGAGGCTACGGCGAAAGCGATCGAGAAGTCCCATCCACCCGTCTCTTGTCAGCGACACGACAAGCGAGCCGGCCTCGGCCTCAACCCCGCAGCGTGAATCCGATCCTTGGCCTACATAAGGAACTTTACCGGCGTACCGTCGGCCCTGCCGCCCTCGTTATCGTCTTGATTCTCAGCTCGACGGCCTGATTCCGATTCCTCACCGATGTCCTTTCTGCCGGGAAGACGGTCATAGGCGGGGGCCGTCGGTTCCGGTGTCCCGATCGATCGCGGCGGGCGCAACCCCCGGCACGGCGAGGGGGTCGGCGACCGCGTCCGCCGGGCCGTCGACGTAGACCCTGTCGTAGCCGGTCCCCGCCACGTACTGTGTCCGCTCCTGCGGCCTGGGCCGGGGGTTGACGGTGTCGGAATCGAAGGTGATCCCGGTGGCCGGGTCGACCGCGGCGACCTCAAGGCCGGGTACGGCGAGCAGCTCGGCGACCGCGTCCGCCGAACCCCCGACGTAGGTGGTGTTGAAGTCGATCTCCGTCGCCACGCACCAGGCCCGGTCGTCCGGCCACCACAGGTTCGGGGTCGCGGTGAAGCCGGCCAGCGGCGGGGCCTCGGCGATCGTCCCCGCCCGTCCCTTCAGCAGGAACATCTCCCGGTGGGGGATCTCGAACCGGGGCGCCTGCGACGGGGGCTCGAACCCACCATGCCCCTCCCAGACCGCGTACCAGGCCACATCGGGCGTGGCGGTGAACCGGACGAGCACTCCGCCGAGGGCCTTCGCGAGATCCGGCGGGAGCGCGCCCTCCTCCGGCGGGGTGTCCCAGATCCCGGGCTGCACGTCCCCGTAGGCGAACCGCTCGGCCCCGGTGATCGAGGGCCACTGCATCGCCGGATGCGCCGTACGGCCGTTGGCCTGCGCCACCTCACGCCAGGTCACGGCTCGCCCTCCCAAGCCGGCCGGATGGAAGACCCTGGCATACGCCTCGAACCCGCCGGGCAACACCGACGTCACGTTCTTGGCGAACTCCCCGATCCGGTCGGCCACCCACCGCGCCGGACCGGCGTCCGCCGCGAGCTCGTATCCCTCGAATCCCGCCACAACCCCATTGTGATCGACATCTCATCCCGTGGTCCTCCCATTTACCGGCGCCCCCTGCCGACCGGTTCGTCACAGGCCGGGTGGACCCGGCATGACCTGGGCGGAACCCGCCGGGAACCGCGCCGGGCGCCGTGTCGGCCGTACCCGGCCCACCCAAGGCGACCTGCGCGGACACCTGCTGTGTCCGGTCAGGCCCCACTCGCCTTGCCCGCACTCGGCACCGGGACGTGGCACCGGGGGCTTTGGACCCAGGGCACAATGCCGTGGGGACGTCGCCGTGGCCGTCCGGCCACGGTTTCGCGGGGCGCCCCGACGCAAGCGGACGGGGGGCGCATGACCGCGGTTGCCACGGAGCGGGACACGGCTCGGGAGATCACCGAAAAGCCGCGCAGACCGGTGCTCCACCACGCCGTCACCCTGATGCTGTGGCTGGGCGTCATGCCGTTCGCGGTGTGGGCGGCGCTCCGGCTGGGTGACTTCGAGACCGGGTTCACCTGGGTGCAGCTCGTGCCGTTCACCCCCTATGTGGCGGTCGCCTCCCTCATCCCCGTGGTTCTCGCGCTCGGCCTGCGCCGCAGATGGACCCTGTTCGGTGCGCTGGTCGTCACCGCGACGCTCGCCGGAGCCGTGCTTCCCCGGGCGCTGCCGGACATGAACCCCGCCGCGGCCGGCCCCGGCCTGCGGGTCCTCGCCGCCAACCTGGCCCTCGGCGAGGTGCCGCCGGAACGGATCGTGGAGCTGGTACGGCGACAGCGGGCCGACGTGCTGGCGCTCCAGGAGCTCACCCCGGGCGCCGTCGCCGCGCTGCGCAAGGCCGGGCTGACCACGCTCCTGCCGTACCGCCTGGTCAGGGCCGCGGCGGGCGGCGGCGGGTCCGGGGTCTACGCCCGGCACCCGGTCCGGGCCGAACACCCCGCGATCGAGATCGGGGGGTTCCGGCAGGTGCGCGCCTTGCTCTCCGTGCCCGGCGGGCCGCCCGTGGAGGTCGTGTCGGTGCACCCGTGCGCCCCGTCCGCGGCGGACCGGCACGAGTGCTGGGCAGCCGGGCTCCGCGCGCTGCCCCCGGCGGATCCGTCGTCACCCGTCCGGATCCTGGCCGGAGACTTCAACGCGACCCTGGACCACCGGATCCTGCGCGACCTGATCTCCACCGGCTACCGCGACGCCGCCGACGTGATCGGGGACGGGCTCACCGCCACCTGGCCGTACGGCGACTGGCCGACCCCGATCCCGTGGGTCACCCTGGACCGCGTGCTCGCCGACCGGCGCGTCGCCGTCCAGGACTTCGGGGTGTTCCCGCTGCCGGGAGGCGACCACCGCGCCGTCTTCGCCGCGCTCACCCTGCCGGGGCCGGGCTGACCGTCCCCGAACCGGCGCGAAGCACCACACCGGCCGGGACAGGCGAAACGTCCGAGTACGCCGTACGGAGCGGCTCCTACCGCGCCCACACAATCGCGGCACAGGGAGCGCGAGCCGCAGTGCCGTACCCGGCCTGAGAACGGGCGTAGCCCGTACCGGTCCTGAAAGTCAGGCGCCGAACGCGGCGAAGTGGCAGGCCGCGAGGTGGGTGCCGGGGCCCTGGAGCGGGGGTGTGTCGGAGGCGCAGACGTCGGCGGCCTGCGGGCACCTGGTGCGGAAGCGGCAGCCCGACGGCGGGTCGACCGGGCTCGGCGGGTCGCCGGCCAGGACGATCCGCTCGCGGTGCCGCGCCTGCGGGCGGGGTACGGGCGCGGCGGACATCAGCGCGGCGGTGTAGGGGTGCGCGGGCGCGCCGTAGACGTCGGCGGCGTCGCCCAGCTCGGCCATGCGGCCCAGGTACATGACGCCGACCCGGTGGGAGACGTGGCGCACCACCGCCAGGTCGTGGGCGATGAAGACGAGCGCCACCCCGAGGCGTTTTTGCAGGTCGGAGAGGAGGTTGACCACCTGGGCCTGGACCGACATGTCCAGCGCGGAGACCGGCTCGTCGCAGACGATCACCTCGGGGTCGGTGGCGAGGGCCCGGGCGATGCCGATCCGCTGCCGCTGGCCGCCGGAGAACTCATACGGGAACCGGTTCATCAGTTCGGGGGCGAGCCCGACCAGCTCCAGCAGTTCGCCGACCCGGGCCCGGCGCGCGGTGCGGTCTTTGGCGAGGCGGTGCACGTCCAGCGGTTCGGCGACGATGTCCAGGATCGTCATCCGGGGGTTGAGCGAGGTCAGCGGGTCCTGGAACACCATCTGGACCCGGCGGCGGACCTCGCGCGGGATCCTGCGGCCGCGGGCGAAGGGCTTGCCGTGGAAGGTGACCTGGCCGGAGTCGGGGTGCTCCAGGCCGACCAGCATCCGGGCGAGGGTCGACTTGCCGCAGCCGGACTCCCCGACGATGCCGAGGGTCTCGCCCGCGTGGAGTTCCAGGCTCACCCCGGCCACGGCGTGCACGCCCCCGCGGCGCAGGAGGCCGCCGCCGTAGGTTTTGTGCAGGTCGGCGGCGCGCAGTACGGGCTCAGCCGGTGCCGGCATCGAGCACCTCCTGGGTGTGGTGGCAGGCGGCGGCTCGGTGGGGGCTGCCGGGCAGGACGGTGAGGAGCGGACGTTCCCGGTCGCACAGGGAGGAGCTGCGCGAGCAGCGCGGTTCGAACGCGCATCCGGCGCCGACCGTGCCGGGGCGGGGCGGGGCGCCGGGGATGGCGAGCAGCTGCTCGCTGGGTCGCTCCAGGTCGGGGATCGCGGCGAGCAGCGCCTCGGTGTAGGGGTGCGCGGGACGGTCGTAGATCTCCTCGACGGCGGAGGTCTCGACGATCCGTCCGGCGTACATGACGGCGACCCGGTCGGCCACCTCGGCGGCGACCCCGAGGTCGTGCGTGATGAGCAGGACCGCGGTGCCGAGTTCGCGGCGGAGCCGGTCGATGAGCCGCAGGATCTGGGCCTGCACAGTGACGTCCAGGGCGGTGGTGGGCTCGTCGGCGATGAGCAGGTCGGGTTCGAGGGCGACCGCCATGGCGATGAGGATGCGCTGGCGCATACCGCCGGAGAACTGGTGCGGGTAGTCGCGGACCCGGCTCTCGGCGGCGGGGATGCCGACGAGTTTCAGCAGGTCGATCGCGTGTTTCCGGGCCTGGGCACGGGTGGCGCCCCGGTGGGTGCGGAAGAGCTCGCCGATCTGGTCGCCGATGGTGAGCACCGGGTTGAGGGCGGAGAGCGCGTCCTGGAAGACCATGGTCATCACGCTGCCGCGGAGCAGCCGCCGCTGTTCGGGATCCTGGGTGAGCAGGTCCCGGCCGCCGACCTGTGCCCGGCTCATGCGCACGTCGACGCCGGGGCCCTCCAGCAGGCCCATGATCGCGCGGGCGGTCACCGATTTGCCGGAGCCGGACTCGCCGAGCAGCGCGAGGGTCTCCCCCGGCCTGATCACGAGGTCGACACCGCGTACGGCGGGCACGCCGCCCCGAGAGCCGCTGAAGGTGACCTCGAGGTCGCGGATCTCCAGCGCAGGGGGATCGGCTGCCCGTGAGCCGGTCATGCGCCGACCCTCTCAAGACCCATCATTCCGCCCACATCCACCTAGACAACCGAAAAACAACACAAGTATTGACCAATATGCCGAATTCTGGCAAGCTCCCTGCCAAGTTCGCTGAAAGACTTCACAATATCTGCGATCTTCACCGAATCCCCGCAAGTCCTGTCAACAGCCGTGCAGACCGGCCTGTCCAGACTCCGAAGGAGGACATCGCATCGTGCTGGAGCCCGCGAAGCGCTATTCCGGCTACCGTTCGTACGAGTACCTGGAGGCCGGTACCGACTACCGGGTGTTCGACCTCGTGCCCGAACTCGGCCGAGTACCCGCCTACGAAGGCCTGAGCCTCGACTCGGCCCAGCGGGACCGGGTCGCCAAACTGCTGAGCGAGAACATCGTCGTCTCGCTGCACGAACACCCCTCGGTCTTCCCGACCGACATCCGCCAGACCCCCGACTACAACCGGAGCGCGCGGCACCACACCGGATTCGAGGGCCTGGCCCGCTCCGGCATGACCGTCGTCTTCGACAACCTGATGGACGGCACCTGCTGCATCACCAGCCAGATGGGCTGGAAGTGGAACGACGTCGTCGCCGACATCGGCATGCGCCTGTCCGACCTGGCCCACCAGGACTACCTCGTCAAGGTCGAGCGCCTCTCCGACATCCACGAGGCGCACGACTCCGGCCGGATGGGCCTGGTGCTCGGCCTCGAGGCATCGACCATGATCGAGAATGAGGTCGACCGGATCGACATGCTGTACGGCTTCGGCGTGCGGCAGATGGGCATCGCCTACAGCGAGTCCAACACCCTGGGCAGCGGCCTGAAGGAGAAGTCCGACGGCGGTCTCACCCTCTTCGGGGAGAAGGCCGTGACCCGGATGAACAAGCTCGGCATCGCCATCGACATCTCCCACTCCGGCGACATCACCTGCCTGGACACCATCCGGCACTCCACCAAGCCGATCCTGATCACCCACGCGGGTGCCCGGGGCGTCTGGCCCACCAACCGGATGAAGACCGACGAGACGATCAAGGCCGCGGCCGAGCGCGGCGGGGTCATCGGCCTGGAGGCCGCCCCGCACACCACGCTCTCCCCCGCGCACCCGCTGCACTCGCTCGACTCGGTGATGGACCACTTCACCTACTGCGTGGACCTCGTCGGCATCGACCACGTCGCCTTCGGGCCCGACACGCTCTTCGGCGACCACGTCGGCCTGCACGACACCTTCGCCGAGCACCTGTCGCTCAACGAGGCGCACCACGGCGTCCCGTACGACAAGGTCCCGTACGTGGACGGCCTGGAGAACCCGGCCGAGTGCTTCTGGAACATCATCAGCTGGCTCGTCGTCCACGGGTACTCCGACGACGAGATTCGTAAAGTCGTGGGCGGCAACGTGCTGCGCGTATTGGAAGAGGTGTGGCACTGATGCGTCGTGCCCTCGTCACCGCCGTCGCGGCGGGACTCATCGCCGGGCTCGCCGCGTGCGCGCCCAGCACCCCCGGGTCATCCGGTTCGTCCGGTTCATCTGGCGGGAACCCGAACGCGGGCGCCCCGGCGAACGCGGACCGGATCACCATCGGCACCACCGCCGACGTGGTCAACCTCAACCCGCTGAACGGCAACAGCCGGACCGACTCCTGGGTCACCAACCTGATGTACCCGCACCTCACCCAGATGGACAACACCGGGAAGCGCATCCCGTACGTGGCCACCGAGTGGGGCTACTCCGAGGACGGCAAGACCGCCACGGTGAAGCTCCGCGACGACATGAAGTGGTCCGACGGCACCCCGCTCACCGCCGACGACGTGGTCTACACGATCATGGCGGTGAAGAAGGAGCCGTTCGGCGTCGTCGGCGGTCTGGTCGAGCCGCTGGAGAAGGCCGAGGCCGTCTCCCCCACCGAGGTCAAGTTCCACCTGAACCGGACCGAAGGCGCCTTCCTCAGCGACATCGGCTTCTGGATGCCGATCGTGCCCAAGCACGTGTTCTCCAAGGCGCCGAACATCCAGAAGTTCGCCAACGACAAGGACTGGGTGAGCGCGGGCCCGTACAAGCTCACCAAGGTCGAGCGCGGCCAGCGGTACGTGATGGAGGCCGTGGAGAACTTCCCCCTGGCCCCCGGTGGCAAGCCGTCGGTCAAGGAAGTCGTCTTCCGGGTCTTCCCCGACGTCAACACCGAGGTGCTCGCCCTGCGCAACGGGGAGATCGACCTCATCGGCAACGTGATCCCGCCTTCCACCGCGGTCACGCTGAAGAACGAGTCCTCGATCAAGCTGCTTGAGGTGCCGTCGCTCGGCTGGGCGCACATGCAGTACAACACCAAGCGCAAGCCGATGGACGACGTCCGGGTCCGCAAGGCGCTCGCCCACGCGGTCGACTACGAGGCCATCCGGAAGATCGCGCTGCAGGGCTTCGCCAAGTCGTCCAACTCCAGCGTGCTCACCCCGGCGCAGCCGGACTACTTCGACCCCACGACGAAGGAGTACGCCTTCGACCCGGCCAAGTCCAAGCAGCTGCTCGCCGAGGCCGGGATCACCAACCTCAGCCTGAGCATGATGTACGACCAGGCCGACCCCAACATCGCCAAGTGGGCGCCGATGGTCCGTGACTCGGCCAAGCAGGCGGGCATCGAGATCAAGCTGCAGGGCCTGGAGCGCAACACCTACGTCGAAAAGGGCCACAAGCGCGACTTCGACATCTACGCCGGCTCCTGGGCGATCATGGACAACCCCGCGTCCAACCTCGCCCTGGCCTTCAAGACCGGTGGCTTCATCAACTACGCCCAGGTCTCCGATCCCAAGCTGGACGCGCTGATCGACAAGGGTTCGAAGGCGCTCACCGTGGAAGAGGGCAAGGGCCCGATCCAGGAGGCCGCGAAGATCATCCACGAGCAGGTCTACGACAACGTGATGTACGTCGAGACCTTCAACATCGCGCACTCCGCGAAGTGGGGCAACTTCCTGCCGATGCCGAGCGAGCTGCTCTCCATCGTCAACCCGCTCTCCCTCGCCCAGGTCAAGCCCGTCTCCTAGACGACGCCGCCGCCAGATAACCAGACAAGGAGGTCACGGTGCGGCTCAAGTTCGTCGGCATACGACTGCTGCGCGGTCTGCTGACCCTGTGGTTCGCCGTCACCGTGGCCTTCTTCCTGGTCCGGCTCCTGCCCGGCGACCCGGTCCTCGCGGTCGCCGACCCCAACATGACCGAGGAGCTCCGCGCCAAGCTCCTCGCCGACTTCGGCCTGGACCGGCCGCTGTTCGTGCAGTACGCGGAGTACATGGTCCAGCTGCTCCAGGGCAACATGGGCATCTCCTTCCGGCAGGCCCTGCCGGTCACCGAGGTGCTGCTGGAGCGGCTGCCCTGGACGCTCATCCTGACCATGTCCGCGCTGGCCGTCACGGTGATCGTCGGCATCCCGCTCGGGGTGCTGGCGGCCACCCGGGCGCACCGCCTGACCGACCGGATCGTCCAGGTGACCGGGATCACCGCACAGTCGCTCTTCGTGCCGAGCATCGGCGTCTTCCTGCTCTACACCCTCGGCGTGGTGATCCCGATCTTCCCGATCGGCGGCGCGATCAACCTGGACGCCACCGGCTTCGACGCCACCCTGAGCATGCTCCACCACCTGGTGCTCCCCGGCCTGTCGCTGGTCCTCATCCAGCTCGGCAACTTCGTCCTCTCCATGCGGTCCACGCTGCTCGAAGCCCTCGGCGAAGACTACGTGGCGCTCGCCAAGGCCAAAGGGGTACGGCCGCGGGCGGTCGTCTGGAAGCACGCGGTACGCAACGCGCTCCTGCCGACCACGACCCTGGCCGGGCTCCAGCTCGGCGCGCTCTTCGGCGGCGCGATCCTCACCGAGACCATCTACGCCTACCCCGGCATCGGCCGCGCCATCTACGAGGCGGTGGGGCAGCAGGACTACCCGGTGCTCCAGGGCGCCTTCATCCTGCTCGCCGCCGCGGTCGTCGTGGCCAACCTCATCACCGACCTCGCCTACGGCTTCCTCGACCCCCGGGTGCGGACCTCATGACAGACACCACCCCCGTCGTCGGCGGCTTGTCCGCCGCACCCGATCTCACCCCGGCCCAGCGGACCTGGCGGGCGTTCCGCCGCAACCCGCTCGGGACGGGCAGCGCCGCCGTGCTCCTGGCGCTCATCCTCGTCGCGCTCTGCGCCCCGCTCATCGCCCCCTTCCCCGAGGGGTACGGGACCGACACCTCCCTGCCGCCGAGCTCGGCCCACTGGTTCGGTACGGACGACCTCGGCCAGGACGTGTTCGCCCAAGTCGTCTGGGGGACCCGGGTCAGCGTCCTGGTCGGGGTCAGCGCGTCCGCGCTCGCCATCGTGATCGGGCTGCTCGTCGGGGTGGCCGCGGCCTACTTCCGGCGGATCGACGGCCCGCTCGGCGTACTGGTGGACCTCTCGCTGTCGCTCCCGGTCCTGCCGCTGATGATCCTGGTGGCCGCGCTGGCCGGGCCGAGCGTGCAGACCCTCGTCGTGGTGATCGCCCTGTTCAGCTGGCCGGAGGTCGCCCGGGTGGTCCGCGCGCAGGCGCTGTCCATCGTGCCCCTGCCGTACATCTCCGCGGCCAAGGTGGTCGGCGGATCGGCGCTCTGGATCATCCGCAAGCACATGCTCCCCGGAGTCATGCCGATCGTCGCGGTCTCGGTGGTCATGACCACCTCGCGGGCCGTGCTGTCCGAGGCGGGCCTGTCCTTCCTGGGCCTCGGCGACCCGAACAGCTGGTCCTGGGGCGCGATCATGCACAAGGCCCAGCTCTCCGGGTCCCTGGCCACCGCCTGGTGGACCACGCTCTTCCCCTCCCTGGCCATCCTCCTCCTCGTCGTCGCGGCGACCCTGCTCTCGGTCGCCTACAACGACGCGCGCAACCACCGCGCCCACTGAACGGAGTGATCGTGACCTTCTCCCAGCGGCTGCCCGCCTCCTTCCACTCGGGTGCGCTCGACCGCGTCCGGGCCGCGATGGCGGAGGAGGGCCTGTCGGCGCTGCTTCTGGACGACCCGCTGGACGTGGCCTACCTGACCGGGTTCCAGCACTTCCCGAACGAGCGGCCGGTCGCCTGCTACCTGCCCGAGCAGGGATCGCCGCTCCTGCTCGTGCCCGACCTGGAGCGGGAGTACGCGGCCGACCAGGGGGCGTACGCCGAGATCCTCGCCTACCCGGAGTTCCCCGGGGTCGTGCCCCCCTTCGCCGTACTCGCCCGGCACCTGGACATCCTGCCCGCGACCGCCGGCTACGCGCCCTCCACCGCCGTGGGCCGTACCGTCCAGCTCGCCACGGCGTTCCCCGGAACCCGCTGGCGGGTGAGCGACGCCGTCGGCGCCACCCGGCAGCGCAAGACGCCCGAGGAGATCGTCCTGCACGAGGAGGCGGCCCGTATAGCGGACGCCATGATCGAAGCCGGCGTGGCGCTCGTCCGCGACGCGCTGGCCGGCGGCGGGGACCTGCCGACCGAGACCGAGCTGGAAGCGCACGTCACCGCGTTCGGCTCCCGGATGATGTACGCCGAGCACACCGACATCGTGGTCGTGCCCATGCTCACCGGCGGCCTGGTGTACGGCGGGGCCAACTCCGCGCAACCGCACCGGCTCCCCGGCGGGGACCGGCTCGTCCACGGCGAGTCGTTCATGCTCTCCCTCGGCTGCGCGGTCGGCGGGCGGTTCGTGGAGAGCGAGCGCACGTTCTTCCTCGGCGAGCCCGACGACGCGCAGCGGCGCTACTACGAGACCGTGCGCGAGGCGCAGCAGGTCGGCACCGAGGCGCTGCTCGCGGGGGCCACCTGCGCCTCGGCCAACCAGACCTGCCTGGCGGTGATCCGGGAGGCCGGGTTCGGCGAGTACCTGCGGCACCGGCAGGGCCACGGCATCGGGCTGGGCTTCCACGAGCCGCCGTGGCTGGAGGACGGGGACGACACCGTGCTCGCCCCCGGCATGATCCTCTCCAGCGAGCCCGGGATCTACATCCCCGGCCACGCCGGCTACCGCATCTCCGACACGGTTCTGATCACCGAGGGCGGGCCGCGCCGGCTCACCGCCTACCCCAAGTCGCTCGCCGACATCGTCATCGCCTGAAACGCCTGAATCATCCGAGGAGTACGCCTGTGTATCTGAACGTCAACGGAAACCGGACGCACATCGAGGTGCTGGGCGAGCGGCCCGGGGTGCCCACGATCATCGCCCACCACGGGGCGCCGGGCCTGGGTTCCATGGCCGAGCCGCGGGCGAGCTTCGGCCGCCTCGCGGACAGCTACCGCGTCGTGGTGTTCGACGCCCGCGGGTCGGGGGCGAGCGACGACAACGGCCCGTTCACCCACGAGCAGTGGGTGGCCGACGTAGAGGCCATCCGGGAGTGGATCGGCGCCGAAAAGATCATCATGGCCGGTGGCTCCTACGGCGGCTTCATCGCGATGGAGTACGCCATCGCCCATCCGGACCGGGTGAGCGCTCTGGTGCTCCGGGACACCTCGGCCGACAACGCCAACGAGGAGGCGGCGCGGCGCAACGCCCTGGAGTCGGCCCGGGTGGAGCTCGACATGGCGAAGTTCCTGCGGATCATGGACGGCACGGTCTGGGACGACGCGGACATGAAGGAGTGCTGGACCGAGATCCTCCCGCTCTACGACCACAACTACGACCCGTCGCTGACGGCCGTACGGGCGGACGCCACGCCGTACCACTACCGGACGCACAACTTCGCGTTCTCCGTCAACCAGCTCGACTACGACCTCAAGCCGCAGCTGCCGTCCGTCACGGCGCCGACGCTGATCACCGTCGGCCGGCACGACTGGGTCACCCCGCTGGCGTGCAGCGAGACCATCGCCGAACTGATCCCGAACTCCACGCTGGCGATTTTCGAGAACTCCGGGCACTCCCCGCAGATCGAAGAGGCCGAGCTCTGGGACGCCACCGTCCGCGATTTCTTAAAAAACGTGCTGAACACCTGACAAGCACGGAAAAATGCTGGCAATGAACGATCTGGATCCGCTCGACCGGCAGATTCTCGCGGCCCTCCTCGTGAACGGCCGGGCGAGCTGGACCGAGATCTCCCAGCTGGTGGGCACCTCCACCAGCACGGTGGCGCGGCGTGCCCAGCAGCTCATCGCCGACGGACTCCTCTGCGTGACCGTCGCCCCGCACATGGAGCATTCCGGCCCCGTCGACGCGTTCGTGGTCCGCCTGAACTGCGCCCCCGGCAGCCAGCTCCAAGTGGCCGGGCGACTGGCCCAGAACCCCGACGTCCGGTTCATCACCATCGTCACCGGCAGCCACGACATCGTGTTCGAGCTCATCGCCAGCAAGCGGCGGGCCCTGTACACGATGCTCGTGGACGAGGTGCACCGCATCCCCGGGGTGCTGCGCAGCCAGGCCGACCTCGTCATGCACACCTACAAGGTCTCCTACGACTGGAGCCGTCAGCTGCTCACGACCGATGTGGGCGATCGGTCCGCCGTCTACGTCCAGCACCGGTGCGAAGCCGGTCACCTGGACGCCATGGACATGGACATCCTCGGCATCCTCGGCGTGGAGGGGCGGGCCGGCTTCCTCTCCGTGGCCAAACGGCTCGGGGTGACCGAGAGCACGGTACGGCGGCGCTTCGACAGCATGATCGAACGGGGCTGCGCCGCCGTGGCCTCCTTCGCCCCGCCGGCCGCCCTCGGCTACGAGGCGGAGGTGCTGTTCTGGCTCGCCGTCGAACCCGGTCACCTCGACGAGATCGCCGCCACCCTCCACCGCCACCCCGGGGTACGCCTCATCCTGGCCACCCTCGGCGAATCCTCCATGCTCTGCGAAGTGATCATGCCGACCACCGTCGACCTGCACCACTTCACCAGCCGCACCCTCGGCCGCATCCCCGGCATCAGATCCTGGACCGCCGACATCCAGATCCTCAACGTCAAACGCGGCTTCCTCACCACCCCCTGGTCCCGCGACCGCATCGACGCCGCCCTCGCCGGACCGGACACCACACCCACCGCCCAGGACGGACCACGGATGGCCTCGGACGTTCTCTGATCATTGTGGTGTGTGCCCCCTTCGGGGCACGCAGAGCGCAACGATCACATGGTGGGGATCCGGTACGGCCCTGCGGCCGTGCCCGCGGCAGACGTACACCCCCGACTCGGAATCAACCGGTGCACCCCGGGATCAGCCCGATCGGAACGGTCGCAAGTTCACGGCACAGACCTGGGAAGTTCGCCGATGGGCGCGACGACATGGCCGCCCGCGGCCGTACAGGACCAGACGGCCTTGCCCCCGAACCTGCGGGGATGGAGGCCGACCACGTGCTCGGGGCAGAGCGGCCAGACGGTCCACAACTCCTCCGTCACCAGCCCCTGGACCGAGTCGGCGATCTCCACCAGCGCCCGCACCGGGCGGTCCGCGAGCACCGCGGGCAGCGCGCTGCTCGCCTGCTGCAAACGGAACCGCACCCGGGCGCACCCGGTCTGCACGTCCCACTCCGCGGACTCCAGCACCAGCTCCCCGTCGATACCCGCGGCCCGTACGTCGCGCTCGACGGTGTCCAGCGCGTCCCGCAGGACCGGCCACGCCTCCGGCTTCAGGTCAAACCCGGGTTCGAAGCCCGCCAGGTCCAGCAGCCTCTCCGCCAGCCGGGCCACCTCCTCGGCGGACAGCCCGGCGGAACGCCGGAGGGCCTCGTCGACGAGTGCGTCGCCCCGGCCGGTCACCCGGAGCAGTCCGGCGAACTCGGCGAGGGACCCCACGTCCAGGTCGCCGTCCCGCAGCCCCAGGTAGATCAGACCTGCGACATCCGTGTCGATCCCGTCATCCATACCGGCAGTGTCCACCGCCCGCCGCCACCGGCCAAACGGTTTCGGAGCAGCCGACCGGCCGGATACGCCAAGCAGGCATCCGAGTCACCCGGAGCCCACGTGCACACCCGCCGAAGTCCGGCACCTGGCCGTACCGGCATGATTCCCGCCCATTCCGTACGGCTCCCCCGGCCCCGGCCCCGCCCGCCCGCCCCGGGATGCGCCCCCGGTATGAATCACCCCCGGAAAGCCGCTAGAGTTAGTGCATCGCAGGCGCCGTTAGCTCAGTTGGTCAGAGCAGCTGACTCTTAATCAGCGGGTCCGGGGTTCGAGTCCCTGACGGCGCACCCGATAGAATCCCTGGCTCAGTGCGCTGAGCTGGGGATTCTCGGTTCTTGGAGGGTCTCAAGTCGCCTCTGGTGCGGCCAAGGCGCGGCATTGGTTGCTCGCGGATTGCTCTTCGGCACGAATCCGACACATGATCGGACGTTCCAGCCCCCGGCTTCGGCCCGATTGCCGACGCCGTCTCATGTGAACATCCCAGCCAGGCTTGACCAGAAGGCCGGGGCTACGCGTCGGGGTGGGTTCTGCTTGCTCCCAGCTCAAGGCATGAGTCGTTTCTGCTGGTGAGCTGGGATTGAAAACCGGGTCGTTCCGCTCGGGGGCAGGTCGCGGTGGGTGGTCGTTGCCGCGGGCGGAGAACCAACCGGTCGGGTCGCCACGGGTCACGACGCGGTAGCGATCAGGGCCGTGCCGAAGGGGCCCGGATCAGGTGCTGCAGGGCCTTGTCGGCCGCGGCGAGCCGGCGGCTACAGCGGGTGGCTACGCGGCCACAACCCCTGGCCGCAATGTTGTCGGCGACCGCCGTTCGCAAGCGGATCAGTCCTTCGCTTCGCGGACGTCCTTTCCCAGCTCGGCGAACGCCTTGAAGTCCTGCATGTGCTGTTGCGACTGCTTGCGGAAGGCGCCGGGCATCAGGAGCCCCACCAGCCGCATCAGCAAGCCGCTGAACCGGTACTCGCTCTCGCTCACCCAGAGTGTCGTCTCCGGACCGGCTTCGGTCAGCCGGTCGCGCACGGCGCTCCACATGCCCTCGCCGACGATCTCGCGGTCGAAGTGAACGACGCTCCCCGTCGGGATCTCGCGCAGGTCCGCCGGTTCCCGGCGCGTGATGGTCTCGGTGCCCTCGAACTTCTGCCGCCCCATCTGCATCACGACCCGCGACTTGGTACCGACCTGCCCGTGCACCCCGCTCAGCGGCTCATGCAGCACCAGACCGCGCAGCCACATCGGCAGGTGTGCCGGGTCGGCGAGCAGCCGGACCGCCCTCTCCAGCGGCAGGGCGATCTCGATCGAGACGGTGTACTTCATGGCCGTGCGCTCCAGGCTTCCGAGTGAACGGGGACATCCTCGCCACACATAAGTCTGCCGCTTGATCACGATAGACGGAGGGCGGCTCGGAGGGTTGCGGCACAGGTTGCGATGCAAGGGCGTTCCAGAGAGTTCAGGGTCGACCGCGCACAACCGTGATCGCTCTTCGGAGCGGTGACGTCGACTAGGGCGAGCCCGCGCCACGTCAAACCCTGGGAGGCTATCGCCGCCGTCACCGCCCACTTGGCGCCGCGGTGCCGTCCCCACTGACCACCCAGGTCATCTGGCCACCGTGAAGTGGATCGGGGTCATCGGTGGATACATGGTGATCCACCACCGATGTCTCTGGAGTTCCTTCAGTGCATAAGAGATCAAGGGCGGCCGCGGTCTTACTGCTGGCGGCCGCTGCGCTCGCCGCCCAACCGGCGGCTGCGACCCCCACTTCCACAGCCCGGCCGGAGGCGACGCCGCATCCTGTCGGTCTGACCGAGCAGAACGCTACGGATAGGTCGCGAAGGACACAAACCATCACACTGGTCACCGGCGACCGAGTCACCGTCCACGGCGAATTGACGGCGACGATCGAACCGGGTGAAGGCAGGGAGGGCATCACCTTCACCACCGAGGAGCGCGGCGGCCGACTGCGCGTGCTGCCCAGCGACGCCGTCGCGCTGCTGAGGGACAAGCGTCTCGACCCGCGCCTGTTCGACGTGACCGGGCTGCTCGAACTCGGCTACGACGACCGGAACGGTGGGCTGCCTCTCATCGTCGCGGGCGCCGCGCCGCGCACGTTGCGTGGCGCGACACAGGTCAGGCCGCTCGCCCCGGTGGACGGCTTCGCCGTACGGCAGGAGCGGACGGGCGCGGCCCGGTTCTGGAAGGACGTCACCGGCGGCAAGGCGAAGATCTGGCTGGACGGCCGCAGGCGGGTGTCGCTCGATGCCAGCGTCAAGCAGATCGGTGCCCCCGGCGCCTGGTCGCGCGGCCTGACCGGGACGGGTGTCAAGGTGGCGGTGCTGGACACCGGCATCGACGACACCCATCGGGATCTGGCGGGAAAGGTGGCCGTCCGGGCCGACTTCACCGGCACCGGCGACGCGCGGGACACCGTAGGCCACGGTACACATGTGGCGTCCACGATCGCGGGCGGCGGCGAGTCCTCCGGCGGAAGGCTCCGCGGGGTGGCACCCGGTGCGACGCTGCTGGACGGCAAGGTGTGCGAGTCGTTGTCGTGCGCGGAGTCCGCCATCCTGGCGGGCATGCAGTGGGCGGCCGAGCAGGGCGCCCGCGTGGTGAACATGAGTCTCGGCGCTCCCGACACACCTGAGGACGACCTGGTGGAGCAGGCCGTCCAGGCACTGACCGAGCAGTACGGCACGCTGTTCGTGGTGGCGGCGGGCAACAACGGTGCCGACCGCAGCGTCAACTCCCCGGCGAGCGCCGACGCGGCCCTCGCCGTGGGCGCCGTCGGCAAGACGGAGGAGGCGGCGTCGTTCTCCAGCCGCGGGCCGCGCGTGGGCGACAGCGGCCTGAAGCCGGACATCACCGCCCCTGGCGTGGACATCACCGCCGCCCGGAGCAAGGACAGCCCGGGGGCGGGGCCGTATGTCGCCCAGTCCGGCACTTCCATGGCCACGCCGCACGTCGCGGGCGTCGCGGCGCTGCTGGCGGGCGCGCGACCCGGCTGGAAGGCAGGAACGCTGAAGAGCGCGCTGATGGCCTCGGCCACGCCGAATCCGGAGCTCGGCATTTACACGCAGGGCGCAGGCCGGGTCGACGCCGACCGCGCCACCACCCAGGTCGTGACCGCGGAACCGGCAGGCATCGGCTTCCCCAAGCAGGTCTGGCCGCACGGCGACGACGAGCCCGTCCCCAGGAAGCTCGTCTACCGCAATCACCTGGACACCCCGGTCACACTGAACCTGGAGGCACGCGCCGGCAAGGCGTTCACCGTGACACCGGCCACCCTGACCGTACCCGCGGGCGGCCAAGCGGAGGCCACGGTCACCGCCGACACCCGCGCCGACGTGCCCGACGGTTTCCTCGGCGGATACGTGCTGGCGACCGGGGCCGACGGCGTGTCCGTGAGCACGCCGGTGGCGGTGGAGAAGGAGGTCGAGAGCTACGACCTGACCATTGTCCATACCGACCGAGCCGGGCGGCCGACCGACACCTATGGGACGGACGTCTACTCGCTGGACGGGCGCAGAGACCTGGACGTGTTCCTGGCCGGCGAGAGCACGGTCACGGTGCGGCTGCCCAAGGGCGGATACCTGGTGAAGGCCCACATCCTCGGCGAGGACGGCGTCGCCGGCGTCCTCCATCCGGGCGTGGACCTCGACAGGGACCGGTCCGTGGCCGCCGACGCCCGTCTCGCCCGGCCGATCTCGGTGAAGCCGCCCCGTGCGGACGCCGTTCCCCTGCTCGGAGAGATCATGTACCAGTGGCGGGACCGCGATGGGAGCCTGGGCCGTACGACATTGGTCGGTAAAAGCTTCGACCGCCTGTTCACGGCGCAGCTCGGTCCCGACACCACCGATGGGGACGTGCTGACCAAGGTGGCCGGCCAGTGGGCCGCCCCGACGAATCCCAGTCCTTATGCCTACCGGCTGACCTGGTTCGTGCGGGGTCGCATGGTGACCGGCTTCCAGCGAAAGGTGGCGCAGAATGACCTGGTGGCCGTGCGCACCGACTACGCGAGCCATCTGCCGGACGCGAGAGTAGCCGCGTCGAGCCGGGCCTGGCCGAGGGACGGGAAGATTTTCTCCTACCTGGCGCCGACATGGTTCGGGACGCCGTTCACGCAGACCGAGTACCTCAACACCGATGGCGGCATCCGCTGGCAACGCATGATGTTCGAGTACGGCACGGATGGACGGCTCAACCGGTTCGACTCCGGCTTCGCCCGCTACAGGCCGGGCAGGACCGTCACCGAGCGGTGGAACCGTGGCGTGTTCGGTCCCTCAATGCCCGCAGGTGATCAGGAAGGCGGCGACGCAATCCGCACCGGGGACGTCCTCCGGACGAACCTGTGGCTGCACGGCGACGGGCGAGGCTCACTCGGCTGGTCCTCGCGCGCCACCGAACGCACCGTCCTCTACCGCGACGGCAAGCCGGTCGCCGAGACGCCTTCCCTGAACGCGGAGTTCCCCATACCCGCAGGGCCGGGCGACTACAAGCTGGTGGCAGAGGCCGAAAGAGGCGCCCCCGCCACCCTGAGCACGCGTTCGTCGGCGGCGTGGACTTTCCGCTCGGACACCCCCGGGGAGGGCGAGACCGTCCGGTTGCCACTGTCCGTGGTGACGTTCGCGCCCGAACTCGACCAGCGAAACGCCGCGCCCGCCGGCCGCCGTTTCACGGTGCCGGTCACCTTACGGGCAATGCCCGGCAGCACATCGGGCCGCCTGCGCAAGCTGTCGGTGGAGGTGTCCTACGACGACGGCGTCACCTGGGCCAAGGCCGACGTCCGGCACATGAAGGTTGTCCTTGACCATCCCCGCGGCGATGGGTTTGTATCGCTGCGCGCCAAGGCCTCAGACACTGCGGGCAACACGGTCGAGCAGACGGTGATCCGCGCCTACCGCATCACCGTCTGACGCCGCGTCAGGTGGTGAAGGGATTCGAGTAACGACATAGGAGTCACGGATAGGCGGGTCAGCGGCTTGCCTTTCAAATTGTTCCCGAGGCCCAGGGAGCTCTGACCTGGCGGCGGGTAGCCCGAGGCATCCGCCACGGGCTACCACAGATCCCGACGCGACAACTCTCGCCGCCGGACACCTGTTCGTAAGCATCTGAATGGCGTGGCAGCCGTCTCGGGCGCTCGGCGATGCATCGAGGAGTCGGACGGGCGTGCCGTCGTAGGCGCGGGTCTGGGTGGGCACCCCGTCGGCAAGGCCGAGCTTCCAGTCGATCGTCAGCCGCGCGCCTTGGGCACATAGCCCATTGAGGCGGTTCGATCACAGGACTCCCAGGACGAGGACCTGCTGCTGCAGCGCAAACCCATCGTGGCCATCTCCGACCCGATCATGCGGTTCCACCACACGATCACCCTGCCGCGTCTGCAACTGTTCCAGCGTCGCGGCAGGGCTGCCCAGGCCTGGTCACAGGCGCGACAGACGTTCGCCACCCACATCCTCGGCCCGCACTTCGAGCATCTGGCGAGGGAGTGGACGATCACCTCGCTGGCTGAGCGCATGGAGATCGGCTGGACCGGCACCACCTCCGTGGCCTGTCGCGAACACGGCATCAGCCACCAGCTCGACGTCGCAAGCCTTGCGCCTGGCGACATGCCGCGGACCAGCTCGGCGAGGGTCGCCCTCATCGGTGAGGCCAAATGCACCAACCGGCCTCGTGACGCCCGTGACCTGGCCCGCCTGGAGCACATTCGCGAGCTCCTCGGCGCACGTGCCCATGATGCGCACCTGGCCATGTTCAGCAGGGCCGGCTTCCACCCCGACCTCATGGCGGACGCGGGGAACCGGCGAGACCTAGTGCTGGTAACCATGGATGACATGTTCAATCGCAATGGGAGCAAACGGCAGGGGCACCAGGATGGAGGGTGAGAGGAGCAGGCGAACCAGAGCTGGGTTACCTCCGCTGCGCCGGTATTCGACACCTCGACGCCGAGGCCGCCTGCGCCGCATGGACGTACCACCGGATCCGGAAGCCTTCGACCGCCACCCGTTTGTCCGGGAAACGCGCAGCTCGTACCCACCACGCGCACCGGCAGGCCGCCCAGGGTGCCAACCCTCTCCTGTCCAGCGGGAATCAGCGCGGCCAAGGGATACGATCTAGACGGCCGGGTCATGGCGGATACTCCGGGCGGCAGCATGCCGATCGCATGATGCGGGTTATCGCACGGTTCGAGGCACCGATCGCCGGGACGAGGAATTGGTGAGGTCATGAGCAGCACACCGTCTATCTCCCGGGTGCAGGTCCGAGGCTTCCGATCCATCGCTGACTGTGACGTCACTCTTGGCCCGCTTACCGTGATCGTGGGACCCAACGCGTCCGGAAAATCCAACTTCCTGGACGCGATCAGATTCGTCGTCGACGCTCTCACGGACACCCCCGCCCAGGCGATAACCCGTCGTGGGGGGCTCGCCGCTCTGCTCCACCACACTCCTGGGGCGGGTACCGCGGAGTCCTTCGAGATCAAGCTCACCATGAACGTGCCGTCGGCGGAGACCAGTTTCTTTCACCTTGAGATCCGCGCACCTCACCCCGACGGCGATAGCTTTATCGTCGCGCGGGAGGAAGTGGGGATCGAGGGCGGACCATCCTTCTCCCGCACCATGGATCTGGGTGTCAAGCTGACTCGCACTGATCGGTTGGCGCTCCCGGCGATCGCCAGCTTGGAGATGGACGCTTTCCCTTTCGGGCGGATCCTTGAGCAGCTGACCGCATCGTGGTTCTACGATCTGGATCCATCGGTGTTGCGGGAGATCGACCAGGACTTACGCCCCACCGATGTGCTGGGTCCCAGGGGTGAGCATCTCGGGCAGGTCCTTGGTGCATTGGCAGATGAGCATCCGGAGGCGAAGGAGACCCTGGACTCCGCTCTCGCGGCCCTGGTGGAGAACGCCGTCGGTATCGACAGGAAACTGGAAGGCCGTTACTCAACCGTCCAGGGGCGCTTTATCACCTCGGGCCAACGGCACTTTGATCCGGTGATTACGACTTTCGAGCGGGAATCGCTGTCCGAGGGCACCCTACGGGCGGCGGGTGTGCTCGCCGCGCTCCTCCAACCGAGGGCGTTGTCAGGAGAGATCCCCCTGATCGCTCTGGAAGAGCCGGAAAAGGCCCTCTACCCGTCCACCCTCGGCGGCCTCTACGGAACTTTCGTCGCGGCGGCACGCCGTACCCAAGTGATCGTCACCACGCAAAGTTCGGATCTGCTCGACAACGAGAGCGCCGACCTCTCCCACCTCGTCGTGGTGGCCAACACGGAGGGTGTCAGCCGAATCGGACCCGTCGGTACCGAGGTTCGCTCTCTTGTGGACGACAAGGTCATGAGTGTGGCGGAACTCCACCGAAGTGGGCTCATGTCACCTGCCTCCGAGTCTGGAGACGGCCGGTGAACTCCGCGACCATTGTGACGATCGTCGAGGGGCATGGAGAAGTCGCCGCTCTGCCGACTCTGCTACGACGGCTGGTCCCATTGATCGTTCCTGGAGCCTATGCCAACATTCCGCAGCCCTATCGGGTTCCTCGGAACTCTTTGATCAAGAGGACCGGCGTCGAAACCGCAGTAACGGTTGCGATGCGGGGCAAGCCTTCAGGCTCCGGCCTGATGGTTCTCATCGACGCCGATGACGACTGTCCCGTTCAGCTGGCGATTTCCTTGAAGGAGCGGATCGGCGCCTGCCGCTCGGATGTCGCGGCCAGCGTTGTCATCGCGAAACGAGAGTTCGAGGCATGGTTCCTGGCAGCCGCCCCTTCACTGGCCGGCGTCTACGGCTTCGCGGACAACGTCGCGGTTCCAACTGATCCAGAAGGAATCCGTGGGGCGAAAGAGAGACTGTCGAGGCACTTCCCTCCGGGTCTTGCCATCGACCCGATGGCCCACCAGGCAGGCTTCACGAAGGTGTTCGATGTCCAGCTGGCCCGAGCCAACTCCCCGTCCTTCGACAAGTTCTGGCGCGACCTCGAGTTTTTGATCAAGGAAACATGAAGCACCCGTTCTCAGCGCCCGGTGGTGCGACGGGGGCTCCGCGACTCGTCGTGGTCACATGCCCGGTGGTGCCTTGCTCATCTCGGGCACGGATCGCTTTTCTGTCGGACGCGGTTCTATCGGCGGTGTACGGCGGGCGCCGATACTGAGTCGTGACCGTCCGTCTGGGCATCATGGGTGGCACCTTCGACCCGATCCACAACGTGCATCTGCTGAAGGCCAGCGAGGCCGCCCACCGGCTCGGCCTCGACGAGGTGGTCTTCATCCCGGCGGGAAGGCCCTGGCAGCGGGACCTCCGTACGGTCTCGGACGCCGAAGAACGGTACGCGATGACAAAGCTCGCCGTCGCCGCGGATTCCCGGTTCACCGCGAGCCGGATGGAGCTCGACCGGCCCGGCCCCACGTACACCGTCGACACGCTCCGCGAACTGCGGCGGATACACGGCCCGCGAACCCGGTTGTTCTTCATCGCGGGTGCCGACGTCCTGGCGTCGATCGGCACCTGGCATGAGAGCCGGTCGCTGACCGACCTGGCGCACTTCGTGTTCTGCTCGCGGCAGGGGTACGAACGGGTCGACGTGGCACCGACGCTTGGTGACCGTGTGACCCTGCTGCACGTCCCGGTCTGGGAGATCTCCTCCACGGCGATCCGGCGGCGGGTCAGCCGTGGTCAGCCGATCCGCTATCTGGTGCCGGACCCGGTGCTGGACCACATCGCGCATCGCGGTCTGTACCGAGCAGGAGTGCGCTGAGCGCCGTCAGACCCTCGTCCGAGCCCGGCACCCGGGCCACCGTCGGGCGCCGTACCGTGAAGATCCGCCGCGCCGCCTCGGACGGCTCCCCGCACTGGAGCCACCAGACGCGTCCGTGCACCGCCCGGCACAGCGCACGCCGTAACGGGACGTCCCAGCTCGCCGACCACCCGCAGACCAGGAGATCGAATCCGGCGAACACCCGGTCGAGGAGGTCGTCGATCACGCGGTGGTAGGCGTGTGTGACGGGCGCGGTATGCCGGATTCCGATGTCCTGGTAGTCCCCGTGCAGCTTGAGCAGAACCACTCCGTCAAGGCTGACCCGGGTCAGCGTGTCGAGTTCGTAGGCGACGTCGAAGGGCACCCCTGCCTCGTGCAGCGCCCGCTCCAGCAGGCGATCAAGGTTGGTCGTGAGGATCGGCCCGACAAGCCCGGCTGCGGCCAATCCCGCGATCGCCCGATGCGCGGGCGTGGCCGAAGGCCGATCGAAGATCGGATCGGGGAGGGCGTCCGTACCGTCTCCCACCATTCCGAAGTAGTCGGGAAACGTGTCGAGCGACCCGAGGTACCAGGCGACCGGATCGTGGCCGGCGTCCGCACCGCGCCGCCGGGCGAGCTCGCGCAGCAGATCCTGCCCGGTCGGCACTCCCGCCGACTGCGACACACCCGACCCGGCCAGTACGGCGATCGGCCGGGTCGCCGACCGGATCCCGGCGGCGACCTCCTCGATCACCCGCTGTACCAGGCCACGCGCAGGCGATGCAGCCGTTCGGCCAGGTCTGTGGGCTGGTGAAAGTCCACGAGGGAGAGCCAGGGAAGGCCGGCGAGCTCGCCGGGAGCCATCGCACCGCGGATCCCGCCGACAAGTGCGGCAACCGTGTCGGTGTCGCCGCCCAGGAGAACGGACCGGTGCAACGCCGAGTCCAGGTCCGCCGTCGTCCGCAGAACGTGGACGACGGCGGCGGCCGTCTCCAGCGCGTCCAGGGTGATGCCGTCGGCGGGAGGGATCCAGGTCCCGTCAAGGGCGGCGCGTACGGCGGCGGGCTCGCCGTATCGCTCGGCGACCCAATCGGCCTCCGCCCCGGCTGCGGCCAGGACGGCGGTGACGCCCACCCCCTCGATCGCCCAGGAGGCCATCGCGGCGACGACGCAGGCCGCGGCGATGGACCCGGGCACCCGATGGGTGGCGATCGACAGCGCCTCCACCCGCCGGCGGCGCAGGTCGGGGTCGGCGGCGGGCGTGATCCAGCCGACGGGGAGCATCCGCATCGCCGCGCCGTTGGTGGCGCGGTCGTCGGCGGCCGGCTCGGGCGGCAGGCCCGTCTCGTGAAAGTGCCGCAGGGCGCGGCGTGTGGTCGGGCCGATGCCGCGGATCTCGTCCTCCTGCGCGGCAAGCCGGGCGAGGAAGGCTTCGGCCGTCGGACGTCCTCCGGTTTCCGCCAGCAGTTCGCCGACCAGGAGCATCTGCGCGGTGTCGTCGGAGGTCGCGCCGCGAGGCCAGCCCCATCGTGTGGCGGGAATCCCGGCGATGCGACCGGCGTCGATCGCGTCCGGGGGTGAGCCCTCCCAGGGGACGCCCAGCGCGTCGCCCGCCGCGAACGCCGTCATCGCCGCGGCCATCCGCTCGGCCGAGGGAGGCCGGATCTCCGGGCAACGCGCGTACAGGCTGCCGAAGCCCTCCCGTTCGATCTCTCGCCGGGCCCGGTCGGCCAATGTCAGCCAGGCGCGCTCGTCACCGCGGGCTCGATGCACCCTGGCCTGGGTGATCCAGGCGTGCACGATGTCGTAGGGGATGTCGGCGCGTTCGAAACCGTCGAGGGCGACGGCCGCCAGCCGATCCGCGTCGTCGAACCGCCCCGCGAGGGTCGCGGCTTCGGCGCGCCCCCGGGTGGCCTTGGCGTACAGCAGACGTTCTCCGAGGTCGCGGGCGAGCACGGCGGACTGGGTGAACTGCTCCTCGGCCTGGGCGGCGTCCCCCATCTGCAGTGCCGCCAGCCCCAGGCCGTTCAAGCCGTGGGCCACCCCGCGGACGTCGCCGATCTCACGGCGGATGCGCAGCACCTCGGCCTGGCCGCGTAGCGCGTCCTCGGCGCGGCCCTCGGCTTCGGCGACGACGGCCTCCTCCTGCCGCAGCCCGGCTTCCGCCTGACGGTCCCGGTTGGCCTCGGGAATGTCGCGCAGGCGCCGCGCGGCCAACGTCAGCTGCTCCTTGGCGGCTTCGATCTCCCCCGAGAAGAACTCGATGGACGCAAGGCGTGTGTGCCACAGAACGGCGGTGTTCCCGTCCCCCGCGGGACCGATGATCGTAATCCCTTCGCGGCACATGCGCTTGCCGTCCTCGAACCGGCCGAGAAACAGCATCATGTTGGCGGAGAACAGCAGGAACGGGAGCCGGGCCGTACCGCTCCCGCCTGTCGCCAAAGCCAGGTCGCCATGGTGTTTCGCGCCGTCGAAGTCACCTCGGACGAAAGCCAGCTCGCCCTGGAGCAGGTGGGTGTGGGCCTCCTCCGGGGGGAGGGCCGTCAACCGTTCCTCGGCCTCGGCCCAGCGGCCCAGGGCGATCTCGGCTCGCACCACCTGGTAGTCGCAGGCGCGCGAGACCTCGGGGGAAGGCATGTCGAGGTCGTCGAGCACGCTCAGCAGGGATCTGCAGAGATCGAACCGGCTGACCGACAGCACCCGGTCCATTTCTGCGAGCCAGAGCCGGACTCCGTCGGCCGGATCGAGCCGCGTGCGATGGTAGATGTGCTCGACCCGCCTGGTGAACTCGTTCGGCTCCCCCACCGCGCCATAGTAGTCGGCGAGCACCTCGTGGGCTTGGAGGACGAGTTCAGGTGCGACATGGGAGATGGCCCGGCGCAGCAGCTGATGCAGGGCGAACCGTTGTTCCCCGGCTACCGGGGTGACGAAGGAGAACGAGCTCAGCCGCCGGAACACGGCCGTCGTCGCGGGAAAGTCCAGCTCCGCTCCCAGGTGGGAGAACAGGTGCTTGTCGAACGACCGGGCGGCCGACACGGCGGCGACGGCCTCCTCGATCTCGTCGTCGACCTGTGACAGCAGCCGCGCGGCCAGGGCCCGTTCCTTGTCGCGCAGCTCCGGGGCGGCGGGGAAGTCGGCGGCCAGGAGGTCCCGGCCGTGTTCGGCGGCGGTGAGCACCACATCGGTGGACAGGCCGAGCAGCAGCGGATGGACCAGTCCGGTCTCGGCGTTCGCGTAGGAGAGGAGTGCCTGCTGAAGTGCCGGGTCGCGCACTCCCGCATCCTCCAGGTAGAGCCGGGCGAACCGGTCGGGCAGCGCCCCCAAGGCGTCGATCTTGATGTACCGCTCGGGGATCGGCTCGACGAGTGCCCGGGACCAGGTGGGTGCCGCGCGGCCCGCGACCACGGCCACGGCTCCGTCGGCCAGCGGCAGGTTGCCGAGCAGCGATCTGATCCAGCGTGGTCCGCCGACGTTGCCGAACCGCGAACGGTTGCCCTCTCCCGCCACCGCCTCATAGGTGTCGAAGAACAGCACGATCCGATGCGGGGTGCGGCGGCCGGTCAGCGCCGCGCGCAGATCCTCGCAGAAGAGCCGGGGCAGGGCCTCCATAAGTTCGGGCTCGGGAGCGAGGGAGAGTACCTCGTTCACCACTTCGGGGGGTACGCGGCGGCGCAGTTTCCGCTGTTCGGCCAGATTGTCGAGTCTGCGGTTCATCCACTCGAACAGCGCGGTGCCGAGCTGCACCACCGGTATCTGCAGGAAGGCGTCGGCGATGCCGGCCGCCGACAGCAGTTCCGAGCGAGGAAACAGTTCGGCGATGAGTGTCTGCACGTCCGTACCGGATCGGTGCAGGTACGAGACGGCCGCGAAGTCGAACCGCGGCGTCCGGACTCCCGACTCGGCCAGCTGCCGCTTAAGCATGAACAGGGCGCTGAGCGGCTCCTGCGGCCGGTTCACACCGGACGGCTGAACGCCGAAGTCCAGGAGCGCCGTCGGCACCTTCTCCGCGCCGGGGGTACGGCTGAGCGCGTCGACGAAGTAATCGTCGGGATAGCCGCGGACCTCCTCCCACTCCTCGCGGGGGAGGCGGTAGGCGCACCGGTTCTGGAGGGTGCGCAGCAATGAGCTTTTCCCGTTTCCCCCCACACCCACGTATACCTGGACAATTTGCTGCGCCGGATCGTTGTTGAGGCGTTCGGCGATGTCACGGCACGGGGTGTGCCGATTGACGAATAGGCGTGTTCCCGCAGGTCGTTTCTTATGCAGATCATCAAATATCGACATTAAGGATCCGATCACATTGACTGTGCACGCATCCGACACAAGAAACGTCCCATAGGAGGAACCTTTTGAGAATCCTCTTTGTCGCAACGTACGTCCATACGGCCGACAGCGGTCCCGTCGAGGTCAGCGCCGCGCTGGGATTCGGCGTCACCTCGGCCGCGGCGCTCGTCACGGGCCTGCGCGGGCTGGGCCTGCACGTGGACGTCGTCGCGTCGGACGCCCGGCGGCGCACGGTGTGGACCGGGGAGATGCTCACGGCGGTCGAGACCGCGGTCACCGGCGCGCGCTACGACGTGGTGCTGGCCTTCCACGCGTTCTGGCCGTTCACCGCGGACCTGCGGTGGGTGCTCGACGACACCGCCGCACTGCCACTGGTGACCTATACGCACGGCAGCCACTGGGACGAGACCGACCTCTTCCGGTTCGAGCACTACCCTGAGCTTCGCTGGGCCGACCTCGGCAACCTGATGGCGGCGGACCGGGTTCTGACGGTCAGCGACTACATGCGCAGCACGATTCTCGGCGGCGTTCGCTCGGTCAGCGAGAAGGCCGCCGACGCGCTCGCCGGAAAACTCCGTGTGGTGGGATTGCCCCTCGACCTCGAAAGGATCGACGCGGCCCGGCGGGCGGATGTCCGCGACGGCATCACCGTCGTGTTCAACCATGCGCCGAACACCGCCAAACAGCCCGGGGTCTTTCTCGACGTGGCGGCGGACGCCCTCGAAAACACCGCGGCGCGCATCCTGGTGACCAGGCGCTTCCCCGAACAGTCTCCGTGGGCCGGCCGTCTCCGGGACCTGGCCGCCGCTTATCCCGGCCGCATCGAGTACGGCGACGACCTGCCGATCGACGACTACTACACGGCGCTGTGGCACAGCGACATCCAGATCAGCACGGCCACGCACGAGAGCCTCGGCGTCGCGACCCTGGAAGCGATGGCCACCGCCAATCACTGTCTTCTTCCTCGGATCGGCGCCTATCCCGAGGTCACCGGCGACGATCCTCAGGTCCTCTACCAAGACGTCGGCGAACTCCGGGAACGCCTCGTCGAGCTGGCGACCACCGGCCCGGACACCGAGGTCGCGGCCCGCCACTCCGCTGCGGTCCGGGCGCGCTACTCCCCGGCCAGAGTGGCCGTCGCGGTACACGCCGTCCTCAGCGAGGTCGCCACGGGTGAGCCGCCGGGCAGGACAGGCCGCGCCCATACCGACACCCCGCCACGGTTCGGTTGATGTGATCGCCCAATCGGTCGGGTGGCCGCCGAGGACGGGCTGTCCATCGTCGGCTTCGACGCCCGCAGCATCCGGAGCCAGGATGGCGTTCCGGCCGGATCAACCCCGACCAGGGAGCTTCGGGCAGTGGGACTGTTCTGTGACTCCGGAAGCAAGCGGCTCAGGCATTGTGGACGGCAAGACATCCGCCTCCCGATCAATCCGAGGTTGGCCGAGCTTCCCGGATCAGCGGGAGTGAAGCAATCCTCTGATCGATGTGCTGACGCACGAAATCGGGAACCGGGCAGTCCCGGGCAACTTGCTGCCAGGTTTCGGCGAGTATGCCGACCGTTCTGCTCACGATGGGAACGACTTCATCGACATCCAGGTATGCGCGACGGGCGAAGCTTCGGAAATGATCCATAGTGATGTTCCTGGCTACTCTCCCACCGTCGAGGGCGAAGGCCAGCTCGTCGTTGCGAAACTCCGGATAGGCGGAGACGGAGACGAAATCGTAGGCGGGTGACAGCCGCGTGGTGCGACCATCGGGGTAGCGCAGAGTCCAGTTTTTCAGGTGGGCGTCGAGGTTGCCGATCACGACCATGGTTGCCAGTCGGCGGACATACTCCGCGATGTCCTGAGGACACACCACTTTCAGGAACCTCGCCAGCCCGCTGTAGGTGGCTCGGTCGTACTTGCTCTCCACCGAAGCCTCCCTCACTTGGGCGAAGTCTTCCTGATGGACCCGACCGCCAGGCGTTCGATCGAAACGTTTTATGGCCAGCGCGTACTCGTCGTGAGCTATGAGGTTCTCCGGCAGCCCTTTCAACATGCTTCCGTTGATCAGCTCAAGCTCAGGCACCTCGATACCCGCATGGCGTGCCCACTGGAGCATCGCGAACTCGTTGGCGGGTACATCGGGGAACCTGCGGTCGGGAAGCTTGACGATCCAGTCACCTCCTCGGCCCGAGGCCGGAAGTACCAAGCCCTTGCCCTCCCAGCTCATCGAGAACTTCGCCTGTACGCCGGCCAGGGAGAAGCGCACGATCTGGCCGCCGATCTCAGGTTGCCGTTCGGAGAGTCCCGAGATCTCACCGAGATCGCTATCCGGAACGACCCGCACAGCTCCGGGGAGGTCATCGCCCAGGTAGGTCATTACCTGAAAGTCGTGGGGGTTGTTACGACCGAGCTCCCTGCCGACTATCTGACGAAGGCCGCTCCCTGCCTCCGGTAGGAGATTGGCGAACCATGCGGGCAGCGCACCACTGGCGGTCCGCCGACGATTCGGTTCGGCCTCGAACGCCTGTCCGAGGACAGGATGTCCTGGTTCCCGATCCTCGTAGTCGAACCACGTATTGCCGTCGAGATAACCGAGAGTACCGACGCGCCGGTTGGATAAGTAGACACCAGCTGTCACGCTACGCGAGCCCACTCTCCTCCTCCATGTCTTCCATCAGAGAAGCAAGATCAGGACCGTCACGGAACCCGAAGAGTGCACGATCCTGCACGTGATTAGCGATCACCTCTCGAACCGCCTTGGCACGACGCTGCAGAAACCCCAACTCGTCACCTGTTCGCAGTAATTCAATGGCACTGCCATCCAGACAGTGACTCCCCAGTATCTCGGCCTCGATAGATCCACCCGTCAAGGCCTCATATAAGTCGACCGACCGAGATACTGGATGGATCATCCGATTTGCCATACTCTGCCCTAGAGCAGACTTCAAACCAGGAATTATAGGCACCAGTACAGCGGATTCATCAAGGATGGACCTTACATCCAGAGCACTGCCGTGTGCGTCCAATTTCAGGAGATTTCGGGGACGCAGCGAGAGAAGTCCGAGGGTGTTGATCTTCGCCTGAGCCCTGTTCAGCTGAACCTGCGAAAGATCAGGCTCCCAGACTTGTCCGGGTTTGGTCGGCAAGAGACGCAGCAAACGATCCGCACTCGACACCGGGTCCCCGGTCACAGCCGACGCACCCTGCCGAATACCCACCGTATTTCCCTGAGGTGCGACACCGAGGACAGCACCCCGCCAGATCCAGCGACGCAGAAGCTCGGCAGCCCGACCTTGCGGAGGACCAAACTTCGCCACGAAGCGCGCAAGGACCGGCACATAGAGAGAATATGGCAATAAGCGGACATGGGGTATATCAGCCACATCGCGAAGAAAGTCAGCCACATGACCCAGTGCCCGCTCAGTAGTACGAAAGGCATCCTGCCTATCGGAGTCGTCCTTGAATTCCCTCCGGAAGTCTCGGTCCACCTTTGCACCACGAATGGCCAACAGGCTCTGCATCAGCACTTGTTCGGAAAACTCACCGAATCCGAAAGATCGGACACTCGTTGAGAGTGTACGCAAGTCACTCGGTCGATGCTCTCTTGAGACTGAATGAAGAGCATTGAAAACCTCAGCGCTCTTCAACGGCTTCCCAAAAGTGTTCATTCGATCGAAAATATCACGCAGCGCGTGATCGTCGTCACCCGTGACCACATACATGGGAATCCGATAGTCCCTGACTGCAGCGACAACCTGATCAGCCAATAGAATCTGACGCTCATCAAGTTGAGGCCGAGCCCTGATCCAGGCATTCGCCCGCGCAGTGTTCAGGGCAAGGGCCATAGGCATCCAGTGATCTGCAGGCTTTCTCCGTCGAGGAAGCGAGACAAACCTGCCCTCTTCCAGATCAAAATAGATCCGAAACCTAGGATCCACTGTCTCCGATGTAGCCGTGAGTGCGCTTACCAAGCTTGTTATCCGCTGCTGTCCATCGACAACCCAGTAGGCGTCACCACGCTCAGCCGCATCAATCTGAAGATGACCGATGGTAACGACTTCTGCAGCCGCTGAGCGTTGCCAGACCAGCAGATTTCCAATCGGATACCCACGCAGAATACTGTCGAAAAGTTCGGTGACATCATGGGTATCCCATCGGTAGGACCGTTGGAAAGATGGCATCCTGATCCGACCGGAGAGAACCCAATCAACGAGTTCACTCGGTAAGGCACTCTCAACCTTGGGCCGAGTCACAGTGGCCACGTATCCCCCTCTGTCCATGGTTACTGTAGTAGTTCCACCTGATCAGCGCAGATCCTCCACCTGCTCCGCCCCTGACTCGGCTGCCGAGTGATCGTGCCTGGGAGACGGAACTGATCACCCATAATCACTATGTAGATGGTTTCGCGGATTTTCCGGTCGCCAGGTGACGGTTGTCGATCGGAGAAGGCCCGGCTGAGTCTCTCCCAAATATGCGCTCAAATGTCTCACAACACCTGTAAGCTGCCCAGGACTAAGGCTGGGGAGCCGCCCTTGATGGGCCGCTCCCCATCGCCTTTTCCGGCGGAAACCTCTTGAGCGATCTCCGGATCTTACGGCCGTCGCGAAGCGGGAGCCTCACTCGCCTTCGGCTTTGCGCCGGAGGCGGTCCAGGATGTCGTCGACGACGGCTTCGCGGAGCTCACGGTCGAGGTCGACGGGGCCGGTCAGGGCCTGTGCTTCGCCGAAGGCGCGGGCGTGATCGTCGTCGACCCGTTCGCGGAGACGTTCCAGGGCCAGCGGGTCCCCCTGGGACGCGACCGGGTCCAGCCGCTGCAAAGCAGCGTTGATCTCCAGCTGCATACGGGTCTGCTCGGCGCGGGAGAGCAGTGCGCTCAACTCCACCAGGCGCCTGCGCAGACTCAGCGCGCTGCGCTCGACCGTGGAGCGGGCCACCTCGGTGGCCTGAACGGCCTGGTCAAGCTGGCTCTCCCGCTGCCCGACGGCCTCGACCGCGTTGACGAGCTCCCCGGCGAGCAGGCGGGCCTGACGCTCATGGGCCTCCGCCTTGTCCGGGTTTCCGGCTGTCCGGGCGCGGTTGGCGAGGACCAGGGCCTGCGTGGTCCGGCTCTCCAGGTCGGCCACCCGGTCCTGCGCCCGGGTGTGGCGTGCCCGGAGTTCGTGTTCCCTGCCGATGACGATCGCGGCCTGCTCACGCAGCCGGTGGTGCCGGCGTCTGCCCTCCTCCATGGCCTGCCTGATCTGCTCGCGGGGGTCGACCCGCCGATCGGCGAGGTTCCTCCACATCCGCTTGATCCGCCCCAGCACGGCCGCCCCCTCATCCGTCCAGGACGGTCCTGGTGATGTCCTCGGTCTCGTGCAGGGCCTGCCGGATGCCGTCGAGTTCCTCGGACAGTTCGTCCAGCGCCCGGAGCCGTTCCGGTGAGCCGGTGGCCGAGAGCGCCGACAGCTCCACCACCCGGGCCAGCAGGCTCTCCAGCCCGATCGCGCCGGACTCCAGGCGGGCCAGCAGCAGGCTCCAGGTTCCGGTCAGCCGATCGTGTACGGCGAGCTGCGCCTCCACTCCGGCGAGCGAACGGGCCCGCTCGGCGGCGAGTTCCGGAGTCGCCTGCTGCTGTGCGTGGGTCAATCGCCGGCGTTCCTGGCGGAGGAAACCCGCGTCGATCCTGGCGGCGGCCCGATCCACCAGGGATGCCTGGCCCGCCAACCGGCGTAGCGTGGTGACCGCGTCGTCGACGTGCGGGGCCAGCGCCTCGATCCGCTCGCTCACCGGTCCGGGCGGGAGCGACGCGGCCAGCTCGGCGAACTGCCGGGCCGCCGCGCCGCCCCGTCTCAGCCACTCCGCCTCCCCGCTGCGGGGGTCCACGCCGAGTTCGGTACGGCTTTCGCCACGCGTCTGGTAAGCGCCGACGCCGGCTTTGGCCACCCAGCAGGAGACGCCGACCAGCGCGGCCGCGGCGGGGTGCACGCTCGCGGCCCAGGCGACACCGCCCGCCGTGGCCCCGAGCAGCAGGCCCCAGGGGTCGCGTAACTCCTTCATCAGGCGTTTCATCAGAAGTTGGAGATCACCGCCGTGAACACCCGGTCGATCGCGTCGGCTCGGGAGGCGTCGTAGTTGGCGCCTTCGGAGGCGGTGGCGATCTGCTGGAGGGCCTCCTGGTCGGCTTCGTCGGCGTAGCCGATGGTGAAGATCCGGACGTCCTGCTCCCCGGTGGGCTGCAGTTTGGGCAGAAGGTTCTCCAGGGAGAGCCCGCCGCTCTTCTCGTTCTTGCCGTCGGTGAGGAAGACGACCGCGTTGATCGCCTCAGGGTCGTAGGTGGATTTGGTCTTCTCCACGGCGGCGAGCATGGTGTCGTACAGGCCGGTCCCGCCGCCGGGGATCAGCTCCCGAGTCCGGTCCTGCAGCGCGGTGCCGTGCCGGGCTATCGCCTGGACGGGGGCCAGCTCGACGTAGTCCAGGTCCCCGTTCTGCTTGGTGGAGAAGGCCCACAGCCCGACCTTGTCGTCGGCGCGGAACTGGGGCAACGCCTTGACCACGGCGTCCTTGGCCGCCTCCAGACGGTTCTTCCCGGTGCCGGCCGCCTCCTGTTCCATGGATCCGGACTTGTCGATCACGATGAGGACGTTGGCCCGTTTGCGCAGTTCGGACCAGCTCTCCAGGATCTTGGCGAGCACCTGGGGCGACGGCGCGTTGAGTTCGGCGATCTTCGCGTCGGGCCGCAGGCCGTACTCGGGTGTGGCCAGCGGTCCCGGCTTACCGTCATGGCTGCGGTAGCCGTACGACTGGAACAGGCTCTGTACCGGCGCTGAATGGAGATATTTCAGGAAATCGTCGGCGACGGCCTTCTTGCCGGAATCCATCCATGTCAGCGGTACATAGGGATGGTCATGGATGAGCGTGCCCTCTTTGGGATAGATCGCCACCAGCTTGGTCCGCGGCGGAGCGTGCTTGCCGAGGGTCTCGGGCGCCCCGGACGGATTGCCGCGGTTGTAGTCGGTGACCCCGTTCTCGTCGACGGTGACCGCGGAGATGTACCGCAGCGCGGCGCCCTTGTCGTCGGCCCGCTGCAGGTTGGCCAGGAACGTCAAGGTGATGTCGCCGTAGTGCACGATCGACCGCTCGACCTTGCCGACGAACTCCTTGACCTTGGCGTTCTCGATGTCGCGGACGGTGAGGTCGGAGGTGGAGCCGACGGCGGCGAAGTAGGCGGCGATGGTGGCGTTCAGGCCGCTGGTGGAGAACTCTGGGTTGGTCTTGCCGAGCTTGAACGCGCCCCACTCCGGACGGCCGAACCGGGCCCAGCCCCGGGGGTCGGCGGCGAGCTCGGCGAGCTCGGCCCAGCCGATCGCCTTGTCCGGCCACCCGATCGCCCGCGCCATGGGCTCGGGCATGGCGATCACCAGCGGCGAGGTGACGATCGGGGTCGCCTTGCCCTCCGGGATCGGCGGCGTGCCGTCGGCGGTGCCGACCCGCTGCCTGGCCAGGGTCGTCCAGGCGTTCGCCGCCGGACTCCACACGTCGGGGCGAGGTCCGTCGGTCTGCTCGTTCCAGCCTCGGGCCAAGGCCTGCATCACGGTGCCGGAGTTCGCCGACTCCACCAGGACTTCGGCGCATTTCCCCCCGACCTGACGCCCGCTGTAGTCCCGGGCGGCCTGCTGGAGCACCCCGAATTTGTCCTGCGAGGAGGCCAGGCGCACCTGTACGGCGTCGCCTGAGCACTTACTCGCCTGCGGCTCGGTCTCATCGGAACTCAGCCAGCGTATGGCGACAATCAGTCCGATGGCGAGAAGAGCGGCCACGACAAAGGAGACGAACCTCCGCGACACCACACATGAGATCGTCGAGGGAAACCACGGCTCGTGTCAATGATCCTCCGGATACGCCCGAACCGCGAAATCGACGGGGGTCACGCTCTCGCCGGACAGCGTGACCGGATGGTTTCCCGCACCGCTCTTGCCGAAATCGAGTCCCCGTGCTTGTCGTCCCGGGGTGACGGCGCGGTTCACGTCGCCATGGAGAGCCGGGGGACTCCTTCGGTCAGGATCAGGGCGCCGGTCTCGGTGACGGCGACGGTGTGTTCGGAGTGGGCGGTGCGGGAGCCGTCGGCGGAGCGGATGGTCCAGCCGTCGCGGTCGTGCACGACGCGGTCGGTCGTCCTGGCGAACCACGGTTCGATGGCGAAGGTCATCCCCGGCCGGAGCCGGTAGCCGCGGCCCGCGCGTCCGACGTTGGAGATGTGTGGCTCTTCGTGCATGCTCCGGCCGACGCCGTGTCCGCCGTACTCGTCGTTCACCGGATATCCGTGGGCGGCGGCCACGGCGGAGACGGCCGCCGAGACGTCGCCGACGCGATTGCCGGGCTGGGCCGCCGCGATCCCGGCGGCGAGCGCCTCCTCGGTGGCCCGGATGAGCCTGAGGTCTTCGCCGTCGGGAGTGCCGACGACCACACTGACCGCGGCGTCGGCGACCCAGCCGTCGACGGACACCGCGAAGTCCAAACTGAGCAGGTCGCCGTCGCGGAGGGTGTAGTCGAAGGGCAGCCCGTGCAGCACCGCGTCGTTGACCGAGAGGCAGACCACGTTGCGGAACGGCCCGTTGCCGAACGAGGGGGCGTAGTCCCAGTAGCAGGAGGTGGCGCCCCGGCGGCGGATCAGCTCGCGGGCGTGGTGTTCGAGGTCCATCAGGTTGACGCCGACCGCCGCCCGGCCGGCGAGGTCTGCGAGGGTCTGGGCGACGAATTCTCCGGCGGGCCGCATCTGCTCTATTTCCCGCGCGGACTTGATGTTGATCAACGTATGACTCCATGGGCGAGATCGACTATCGGTATTATTATACCAATCCCTTCGACGATTCACCCGACCCCCGCCCGCAGCGGGCACGCGTGCGCCGTACCCACTCCGGAAAACCCAAGATCCGACGCCTGTACGGCCTGCTGCCCGCCACGCGGAGGTGCCCTGGCACCGGCTCCGCCTCCGCACCGGCGGCCGCTCGGTAAAGGCCCCCGGTGACACCGGTTGAGTCTCAGACCTCACAGGTCCGCGCAACGCCTACGGCGAGGACCGGCCGCCCCCGTTGCCCTCGAACAGTTCCCGGATACGGCGCAGCAGAGCCTCCCGGACGTCGTCCGGGGATAGGACTTGCAGTGGGGTGCCCAGGCCGAGGAGGTACCGGGCGAGCTCGTCGGCGTCGTTGGCGCCGATCTCGACGACGGTGGCATCCGGCCCGTCCGGATGATGGGTGCCGATCGTCGGTGGCACCAGCAGCAGGGCCGCCTCCATCGGATGCGGGAGCCGGACTCTCCCGTAGAGGGGGTACACGACGCTCGCGATGCCTTGGGAGACGAGGAGGACCGGGTCGGGCGGGTCGCCGAGTTCGACCGGCTGCCCGGTCGGCCGTACCCGCACCACCCGGTCGGCCCGGAACGTCCGCCACTGGTTCCGGGCCACGTCCCGGGCGACGAAGTACCAGCGGAGACCCGTGCGCACCAGGCGGTAGGGGTCGACGTCCCGGACGCTGTCCTTGCCCGCGTGATCGCGGTACGACAGACGGGTGCGCTCACCGCGGCGACAGGCGGCGGCCAGTTCCAGCAGCACGTCAGGGGAGATCCGATGCCGCTCGGGCCTGGGGGTGTGGACGAAGACGGCGTCCATCTCACCCAGCCGGTCCGCGATCCGGGGCGGGAGGACCTGCCGCAGTTTCAGGAGCGCAGACACCGCGGCCAGGTCGCTGCCGAGGATGCCGCTGAACGCGGCCTCGCGTAGTGCGACGGCCACGGCGAGCGCCTCCTCGTCGTCGAGGATCAGTGGCGGCACCCGGGTACCGCCGCCGAGGCGGTAGCCGCCCCAGGGCCCGGGGTCGGACTCGATGCCGTAGCCGAGTTCCCGCAGCCTGGCGATGTCCCGCCGCACCGTGCGCCCGGTGACGGCCATCCGCTCCGCCAGCTCGCGGCAGGTCCAGGCCGGCCGGGTGGACAGCAGTGAGACCAGTCGCAGCAGGCGGGCGGAAGTGCCGATCACATCCTGAATTGTTCCCCATGACCAGGACCGGAGCTGTCCTGGTCTCGTCCTAATGTCCCTCCCATGAGCACTGGAACCACAACCGCACCGGCGATCCGTCTGCTGTCCGTCGACTTCGACTGCCCGGACCCCGCCGAGCTGGCCCGCTTCTACGGCGAAGCCCTCGGCCTGCCCGTCGTCTACTCCAGCGACGACTTCGTCCTGCTCGGCCGAGAGGGTTCACCGGGACTGGGTTTCATCCGGGTCGCCGACTACCGGCGTCCGACCTGGCCGGACCCGTCCCAGGGGAAGCAGGCGCACATGGAACTGGGCGTCGACGACCTGGAGGCGGCCCAGGCACGGATGCTGGCCCTTGGCGCCGTGGAGCCCCCGGCCCAACCGCATCCCGAGGAGCGGAGGGTCTTGCTGGACCCCGCCGGCCACCCGTTCTGCATCTCCACGCAGAACTGAGCGTCGCACTCCGCAAGACAGCCCTCCGCCATCCGGCGACCGGGGACGCGAAGGGCCGTAGAGTGGAGGCCATGGTTCGCAACCCGTTGACCCCGGAGCAGATCGAAGCCGGACGACGCCTCGGCTCCCTGCTCCGGCGGGCACGGGGCGAAACCGGACTCGCCCAGATCGCGCTGGCCGCAGGCATCTCACCGGAGACGCTGCGCAAAATCGAGACCGGGCGGCTCCCCTCACCGGCGTTCGGCACGATCGTGGCCCTGAGCGAGGCGCTGAACCTCCCCCTCGACGAGATCGCCGCCGTCTGGAAAGGCCCGGCAGAGCTCCGCATGTACGGCTGAACCGCGGCTCACGCCACGCAGGTGACGGCCTTCACCGCCGCTCCAGCACCGCCGGATCCGTGAACGCCGGATCCCGAGGCGTGTCCGTACGGTAAGGCGCACCCGAGTCCGAGTCCCACGACTCCTCCTCCTCGGCCAGGCGGTCGACCATGGCGAAGAAGCGGTCCTCGACCGATCGCAGGCCGGCGATCGGATCGGCCAGGTCGACCGTGCCGGTGAACCGCGCCCCGTCCTTGCCCACCGACAGCACGGCCAGCCACCCGTCCCACCGGGCGTCCCGCAGGCTTCCGCCGGCCTCCGCCCAGAAGAGCACCGTGTCCTCGGCGGGCTCGGACTTGAACGCCCCGGCGGCGGCGAACATCAGCAGCGCCGTGTGCACCGTCGACTCCGCATAGCCGAGGTGAAACAGGTACGCCTCCAGTGCGTCCTCCCGGTGCAGCAGCACACCCACCGAGGACGCACCCGAACACGCCCGCACGACAAGCCCGCCGAAAAAGTCCCGTGGTGTCACCCCTACCTCGGCACTCCCCCATTCGGTGTCCGCCCGGCGTCCGTTCCAGAACCAGCCGTCGAACATGTCGCCCGGATTGGCGATGGCGCCCGGATCCGGGGCGGGGGTGTCCAGCCACCGCTCGAAGCCCTCCCGCGTCATCGGGATCCGGGTGGCCAGCATGAAACTGTCCGACACGACTTCCTCCTCATCGCCCTGCGACCGCCGCCGAGCCCGGTACGCGCCGCCGGGCGTCTCCGTCCCGGGGCCCTCGGCCGGCCGATGCCATCGCAGATCCTGCCACCGATCGACATCACCCACCGAGCCACGCGAAATCCCACCCCAGCCGATCCGCGGAACCCCACCCCAGGCCGTCCGCCCATGCGGAACATCGGCGGGTGGGGTATCCGCCACGGTCGGCGTGGGCGCCGCCCCGGTGAGCTGAAGCAGATCCCAGCGGTTACCGTTACAGGTCCCGGAAGGCCGCAACGATCCCGTACGGCTCACCGTGCGCTTCCTCGACCGAACTCCGCCGCGACATCAAGTACTGGTCGCCGACCTCTGAGAAGTGTGCGGTGGCTCCGGGCTCCGCAGACCTGGCGGATGCCCGTACCGGTGGGTTGGTTAGTTGGTGCGGGTGTTGGGGAGGTGTTCGCCGAGGTAGCCGATCCAGATCTTGCCGGTGGGGCCGCCGGCGTCGTCGTGGAAGTACATGCGGGGGGCGGGGTAGCCGACGCGCTGGAGCCGGACGTGGGCCTGCATGAAGACCCCGCCTGAGGGGTCGACCTCGGCGGGGACGCGGAAGGTGCGGGCGTCCCGGAACTTGGGCCGGCCCGACACGGCTTCGGACTCCCGCATGGACAGCATCGTGAGCGTGATGGACGGCAGCCCCGGGGGAGGCTGGACGCACCAGTCGTAGAACCCGCCGTGGAACCGGCCGCTGGTCCGGGCGGTGGCGTAGGCGTCCAGGGCCTGGAGCGCGTCCCAGGTCTTCCCGGCCCAGAGCCGGCAGCGGCCCGGGTGGGTGATGTCGAGTTTGGCGGCCTCGTTGTCGAGGGGTTCGGGCAGGTTGAGGCGGGTGAGGGTGTCGCGGGCGCGTAGCAGGACGTCCATGAGGGTCTCCGGCCGCCAGACCTCCTTGGGGGTCGCCACGTCGTACACGGGCTGGGACAGTTCGGCGAGCCGCCCTTCCAGCCAGCGGATGCGTTCCCTGGCGCGTCGTTCCTCGTCGGCGAGTTCCTCGTAGTCCAGTTCCAGCTGGTCGTGGGCCTTCCGGAGGCGGTCCAGCTCCGATTCGAGCACCGCGGTCTGGTCTTCGGCCTCCGCCTGCCGGGAGGCGGCGGCCTGTTCCTGCCGCCGGGTCTGGTCGAGTTCGCGGCGGAGCGCCGACATGTGTGCGGACATCGTCTGAATCGAACGCCGCGTTTCCACGCCGGTGGCAGCCGTCTCGCCGGAGGCCATCTCCAGCGCGGCGAGGATCTCACCGCGGAGCTCGACCGCCACCCGGGCGGCGATCCGGTCGGCCATCTCGGCCGGATCGGTGAGCACGCTGTGCGGGTCGGCCGTGGCGGGAACCGGGGGTTCGGTCACCACGGGTGCGGGCTCGGCGACCGCCTCAGGTGACGGCTCGGGAGCCCTTTGTTCCGGTACGGGCGTGCGGGCCGCCGCGGGTGCGGGGACCGTGACGGCCATCAGCCGATCGCGGAGCCTGGACTGGGCGAGCTGGGCGGGCGACGGCGCGTTCTTGGCGATCTGCTCCAGGCTGAGCTTCCCGGCGAGGACACCGGTGATCAAGCGGGTGGCCTGTTTGACGTCCTCGGGCAGCGCACGCCGTACCGACTCCCGGGTGACGGCGCTGATCACCACGTCGAGGGCGCGGGGGCCCAGCTCCCGCAGCGCGTTGCCGCTGCGCACGGCGTGCCGGTGCGGATAGGTCTCCCCGCCCACCCGCAGCTCCGGCAGATAGGTGCGGAGTCCGCCGCCGAAGACCACCAGGCTCTCGCCGAGCGCCGCGTTCATCTTGTCCTGGGTGGCCTGGTCCCGCAGGCGCGCGATCAGTGCGATCCCGGACAGGGCCTCGGCGAGGCGGGCCGCGTTCACCGCGGGGATGTTCGGGGTGCGGGGATCGGGGGTGAGGACGACCACGGGGACCCGGCGGTTCTGATCGGTCAGCCAGGCGAGCAGTTCGCCGAGGTTGGACACGTCGATCTCGTGCGGCGTGCTCTCCAGCGGGACGGACCCGTCGGTGGCGCGGCTGGTCCGCAGGAACGCGGGGACGAAGCCGGGGGCGCCGTCCAGCTCCGGGTCCGCTTCGTCGAGGCTGTCCACGGCGATCGTGCACCAGTCGGCCCGGTGTTTGGTGCCGCGTCCCCAGCTGACGGTGGTCTTGAACCGGTCGGGGGTGTCGGCGATGTAGCGGCCGCAGACCGGGCCGTCGTGCAGCCGGACGCGTACCCCGCCGGTGTTCAGCTCGACCTCCGCCGCGCCGTCGTCGGCGTACCGGAACCAGGTGGCGAACGTACCGCGCAACCGCGGGCCGAGGCGATCCGCGGCGTCCCGGATCATCGCTTGGTAGACACGCACCACGATGCCCCGCCTCTCTGTCCCTACCTGCGGTCCGCACAATGCTCTGTGTAGTCAGAAATATCAAGACTCACAGCGTTATGCGGGCGGACATACGGAGTTCGTACGGCGCCACGGCGATGGAAACCCTCTCCGGCGATCGGCCCGCACGCTCAGATCATGCGCTGTGCGGGCTCGTACGACGGTGAATCCGCTGGAATTCGTCACGGTCCCGCCCGATCGATCGAAATTCGGATGGGCCGAGCTCCACGGGGTTTGAGAAACACCGCCCCGAGGCCGAGCCGCCGTGAACGCCAGGGAGAGAGCTCAAGGACAAAAGGCTTCAGCGGGCGGGCCCGGCGGGAGCCGCGGCGTGCCGGAACCCGGCCAGGCCGAGCTGGCCGGGCCGCCGGTCCGGGTCGGCGAGCCGGAGCAGGGTGAGCGCGATCCCCGGATAGCCGACCATGTAGTCGGGGGTGATCAGGTCGGGCACGTCGGCGGACCAGGCGAGCCGCCCGTCACGGTCCACGGCGAACGCGTCGAGCAACCGGGCGAGCACGCGGGCCTCACGCAGGCGCCGTACCTCACCTGTCGCCTGGTACGCGTCCAGGAGAAACTCGATGTTGCCGGCGAGCCCGTGGCACCGGCTCGGACCGGCGAAGCGCGCTCCCCAGGCCGTGGCGAGCGCAGCCCGTTCCGCCAAGTCCCGCGCACCCGGCACCAGGCCGCGGGCCGCGCTCCGGAGCAGGAAGTGGCCGATGCCCGCGGCGCCGTGACACCAGAACGGGACCGACGGCGCCGTCCCCGGCCGGGCGGGCCAGCCCAGTCCCTGTCCGTCGTCCAGCACGTCGACCGCCGAATCGGCGATCCAGGCCGCGGCGCCCGCCACCACGGGAACGTGGCGGGTATCCCCCGTGATCTCGACGAGATCGATCAGCGCGTCGGCGATCCCCGCCGCTCCGTGGGCGTAGCCGAGATACGCGTGCCCGCTCATCTCCCCGTAACCGTCGGGGAACGTCCAGAAGCACCCGCCGGCGGCGGACCGTTCGGCGCGTCCGGCCACGACGTCGGCCGCGGCCCGAGCCGCACGCAGGCATTCGTCTTCGCCGGTGGCGTCGTACAGCAGGAGGTGGAATCGGAGTCGGCCGGCGGTTCCGTTGTAGAGGTCGGGGGAGGCGTGCGGCAGCGCGGCGACCGCCCGGCCGCGCGCCAGCGCCGCGTCGACCAGCCGATCGTCCCCGAGGACCTGTCCGGCCCGGAGCAGCGCGGCGCCGATGCCCGACTCGCCGACGTAGAGCCCCGGCAGCGGGTCGCCGCCCGGGGCCGGGGCGATCTCCAGCCAGCGTGCGCCCGCCGCGAGCGCGTCCGCGAGCTCGGGGCGGCCGAACTCGGCGGTCAGCTCGGCCAGCGCGAGTACGGCTCCCGCGCCGCCCAGGCACAGGTCGCGGGAGAGCGTGCCCCGGCCCGAGGCGTGGGCGCTGAGCCAGACCAACCCGTCGCCGTGGGGACTGGGTCGCCCGGCGGCGCACAGGGTCTCGGCGAGACGGCTCGCCAGTTCCCGGGATCGACGTCGTTCGGCCGCCTCCGCGGGGACCTCGTCGGCCGCCGGGGACCCGTGGCCGGCGGCGAGCGCCCGGCCCAGGTCGGCCATGGACGGGAAGCGAAGCGCCGGGTCCGCGTCCAGGCAACGGTCCACGACCTCGCGGAAACCGGCGGGAACCGCGGGGTTGAGCAGGGAGATCGGACGCGGCCGGGCACCGGTGGGGGTGTGCGACGGCTGCGCGCCGGTGACGGCGTAGTAGAGGACGCAGCCGAGTCCGTAGACGTCGTCGGCGACGGTGGCCGCCTCGCCCGCCAGCTGCTGGGGGGACACGTATCCCCGGGTCCCGCCCCGGTCGCCGGCCCGTCCGGCCTCCTCGGCCGGATCCACCGCGATGTTGAAGTCGATCAGGTGGAGCGACTCGTCGGAGGAGACCAGGATGTTGGCCGGTTTGACGTCGCTGTGCACGACCCCCGCCCGGTGGACGTCGTGCAGCGTCGCGGCGAGCGCGCGCCCCCATCGGACCGCGAGTTCGACCGGGAGGCGACGGCCGTACCGCTGGAGCTCGGCCACCCGCTCCTCCAGGGTCATGCCGGGGACGTCCTCCAGGACCAGCATGACCTCGTCGTCCGCGGCGACGAGGTCGCGGACGCGCGGGACGGCGGCCACCCGGTCCAGGCGGCGCAGCAGCGCGGCCTCGGTGCGGAGCCGGTCGCGGCCGTCCCGGCCGTCCATGCCCATCAGGCTGTCGCGCCGGGCCCGCTTGACCACGACGCGTGTCTTGGCGTCCAGGTCGACGCCCAGGTGGACGCTTGAACTCTGCGACCGGTGCAGCGTGCCCAGCACCAGGTAGCGCCCGTCGATCAGCGGGCTGGGTTCCGGCGGGTCGGCCGAGACCCTGGCGTCGAGGAACGGGTCGGCCACCCAGGCGGGCGCGACGTAGAACTCCTGACGCGAATCCGGGACGAGCCGCCCGTCGCCGTCGACCAGGGCGGAGACGATCTCACCGATCGGCGTCTGCAACTCCCGTCCCCCGACGAAGGCGCCGTAGCGGTAGTGGACCAGGCTGCCCGCCCGTACCGGCCGGTCCGAGGGGATCCCGGGTCCCCGCAGCCCGCCGACGGCGTCGTCAAGGGCCCGCGCGAGCCGTACCGCATGCCCATCGTCTTGTGGATAGACCGTGATGAACTTACCTACCTGGCTCGCCCCTCCCCTACCGGAGTTGAGGTAGTGGAGCACGGCGTTCGATCCGGCGACCTTGAAGGTCGCCCGCTCCCCGATCAACACCGCCAGCGCCCGCCGGAGTACGTCCTCCGCGGAACCCGCCCAGCTCGACACGTGGATTTTCCAGCCCTGGTACGGCACCCGCGTGGCGAGGTGGCGGACGCGGATCCAGAAGCCGTTCCCGTGTTCCCAGCGCACGGCCTCCCAGGCGTCCCGGTCCGGAGCGCCGGCCAGCGCCGCGAGGACGACGGGAAGCAGGGGAACCTCGGCCGTACCCGCACTCATCGGGCATACGCGGAGCGGTCCGGACCTGCGACCGAATCAGACGTGGGTGGCGACATCGCAGAACACGATGGTCCCGAACGGCAGGCAGGTCTCCGGGCAGAGCGACGGGGTGAAGATGCAGGTGAAGTCCACACACGTCTGTTCGCACTCCTGGGGCAGCACCACCGGGAGGTCGACCAGCCGGGCGTTCTCCGGCACCCCGATCTCCGCGAGCACCGCACGCGGATCGGCTTTGAGCCGGTCGGCGAACGCGGAGTCCTCCCGCGCCCGGGACAGGATCTCCTCGGCCTTTCTCCGCATCTCCTCCGCGTAGTGGCTGCTCATGGTCGGCTCCTTCCGCATCGGGAGCTGCTCGGGCATCCCGCGGAAGGTCGATACCCACCCGAGACCGACAAAAGCATGCCCGTACGGCATGACACGACCAATCTTGCACCCCCGGGACCCGAGCGCCGCCGACGTCGCAAGCGCTGAAATGTAACCAGCGAGCCCTCAAATGTAACTAGCACCGCGTTACATTTGCTGCCCCGCTCACGTTGGGCATCCATCCACAGGAGTGGTTCCCTCGTCTCGGCGTCCAAGCCTCGATGGAGCCACTACCCGGCAATCCTGCGTGCCCACGTGCCCAAACGACGATCAGCGGGGCGATCCCTCGTATGGCGGATGCCTCCCTTCCCAGTGGTGAACGGAGCGTCGCGCAGCTCACGTCGTACGACAAATAGGTGCCAAGGGGTGGCTTTGGGCGTATGTTGATCTCTGTCACACGGGGAGGGGTATCTGTGAGAGATCACTCTGCTGAGGGGTCGGCGGTGTACCGGAGCCGGGTCAGGGGGTGCCTGCTCGGCGGGGCCATCGGGGACGCGCTGGGCGCGCCGATCGAGTTCGAGTCGATAGCCCGGATCCGCGACCTGCACGGGCCGGAGGGGGTCACCGGCTTCGTCCACACCTGGCGGGGTTCGACCGGGCTGATCACCGATGACACCCAGATGACGTTGTTCACGGTGGAGGGTCTGCTGCGGGCCAACGTCCGAGTCATCACCAGAGGTCAGGCTCACGTCCCCTCCGTGATCCACAACGCCTATCTGCGCTGGCTGGATACTCAGAACCACAAGGCTCCACCGTCCGGCGACGACACGTTCTTCCGGACCGGATGGCTTCGCGAGCAGACCTGGCTGTACTCGCAGCGGGCACCGGGCAACGCCTGCATGTCCGGGCTGCGCGCCCCGGCCGCGAACCCCGCCCCGCTGGGTGAGGCCGGCCCGATCAACTCGAACTCCAAGGGGTGCGGCACGGTCATGCGCTCCGCGCCGTTCGGCTTGATCGGGGGCGACCCGCGGGAGGTCTTCCGGCTCGCCGCCGAATGCTCGCAGTTCACGCACGGCCATCCCACCGGCTATCTCGCCGCCGGGGCTTTCGCCGTGCTCATCCACCTGCTGGTGGAAGGGCTGCCGCTGCGCCAGGCCGTGGTGGACTCGATGAAACTGCTCGCCGAGTACCCGGGCCACGAGGAGACCTCGCGAGCACTCCGAGCCGCCCTGGTCCTGGTCGACGAGGGCGACCCGGGTCCGGAGAAGATCGAGACGCTCGGCGGGGCCTGGGTCGCCGAGGAGGCACTCGCCATCGCGGTCTACTGCGCGCTGGTGGAGCAGCCGCCCGCGCCGCCACGCGGGCAGGGCATGGGAGCCTACGCCGGGTTTTCCCCGTTCCAGCAGGCGCTCCTGCTGGCGGTGAACCACTCCGGGGACAGCGACTCCACCGGCGCGATCTGCGGAAACATCCTGGGTGTGCTCCACGGCGAATCCGTTCTCCCCGGCGAGTGGCTCGTCGCCCTGGAGGGCCGCGCCGCCGTCGCCGAACTCGCCGACGACTTCGCCACCCAGATGCTCCAGGGCGGGATGGTGTCGTACTCCACCGAGTGGTTCGCGAAGTATCCGGGCAGCTAGCAGCGGCTCCGGAGCGCGTGGTCCGCGCTGTCGACCACAAGTGTTCCGCAAGCAGCCTCTTCCATGATCGATCCGTGGAAGAGGTGTGGGCGATGCGGAGCCGAGAAACGTGGCGCATGGGACGCGCCGTCGGGTGCCTGCTGACGGCGGCCTTATGCGACCTGCTGATGGTGATCGGCACACTCGTCGTCTACCTGGGCCTTCAACGGGAGGCGAAGGCCCAGATAGCGAGCGAGGGCGATGTTGCCACCTTCCTTGGCTTCACGCTGAACGCCCTGCCCTGGTTCATCTGGGGCTGCACCGTGGTCGGTGCGATCCGACTGGCCGTGGCGGCCTTGGCGTGGCGGCGCGGCGGGACACCGGGGGTCCGGGTCTTCGCCGTGCTGGTACTCGCGCCATCCATGCTGGTCTACCCGCACCTGGCCCTGCTCGGGACGATTTACGTGGACTCGTACTACCATCAAAGCCTGTGGTGGGACCTGGTGCTGGTGCTGGCGGGTGCGGCTTTGCTCTGCCAGCTCGCGGGGACGGGCCTGCTCTTCCGCACCGCGCCGAACCGGCCGAAGGGCGGGGACACGGCGGGGCGGGAGCGGGGAAGGCTCGGGCCGGGGTGGGTCGTCGCGTGCCTGCTGGCCGCGTCGCTGTGCGGGCTGGTGGCCGCGGGGTTCTCACTCGTCTTCCTGCCGTCCGTCCGGCGCAGGGCGGCCGACCACGAGTCGGGCCTGGTCGACGACTACAACGTGAGCCACACCCTGGACGCCCTCCATGCGCACCTGTGGGTCTACACCGCGGCCGGCGTGATCGCGCTGGCCCTGGCCGTCCTGGTGTGGCGGCGTGGCGGAACCCCTGGCGTGCGGACCTTGGTGGCGCTGGCCGTCGCCCCGTACACGATGCTCCTGGTCTTCGGCCCGTGGGCATCCATAAACCCGGACCCGGGAAACGGCTTGCGCGAAGAGCATGTGGGCTGGTACGCGGACCTGCCCTGGTGGCTGTCGCTCACGGCCTGGATCTGCTACCTCGCAGGGACGACCCTGCTTGTCTTCACCAAACCCGTCCGCCCCCACGCAACCGAAACACCGGCTTCGCCCCGTAGTGGCACCGACCCGGGCGAGTGTGTACCGACGATCCCGGCCTGACGGGCCGTACGGCTACCGCGGCCCCACCAACCGGAACCGCTCTGCGGCAACGCCCCGTGTGAGCCACCGGTGGGGTACGACGAACCCTCTTCAGTCCGCAGGTGAGGTTGATCCGGAGCAGGCGACGAGGGTACCGCCACCGACGAGCCAAAGCCTGACACTCCCATCGGTCGAAGACGCCGACCTCATCACGCCGGTGCCTTCGCGGTGCAAGCATGAACGCCGACATCGTCGCAGTGGCCGCAAGTGGGTCCCAAGCGAACCCCTCCATGATCGGTTCATGGAGGGGGCGAAGGCGATGGGAAGTCGGATGACGCGGCTCGCACGACGTGCCGTGGGATTCCTGCTGACGGCGGCCGTATGCGAACTGCTGATCTGCGTCGGCGCGCTCCTTCTCCTGCTGGGCTTCCAACGGGAGCTGAAGGCCCAGAGAGCATCGCTCTACGACGGCCTAGGTGATGACGGCTGGCTGGACGAAACGGTGAACACCCTGCCCTCGCTCATCTGGGTCCTCTTCGCGGTCGGTTTGATCCGGCTGGCTTTGGCGGCCTCGGCGGGGCGGGGCGGGACGCCGGGGGTACGGGTCTTCTCGGTGCTGGTGCTCGCCCCGTACACGCTGTTCTACGTGTTCCTGGGCCTGCTGGGGACGGATTACGCGGACAAACTGCGTCCAAGCCTGTGGTGGGACCTGGTGCTGGTGCTGGCGGGTGCGGCTTTGCTCTGCCATCTCGTGGGGACGGGCCTGCTCCTCTTCACCGGACCGAACCGCCCGAAGATCGGGGACACGAGGCGAGGGCGGGAAAGACTCCGGTCGAGGTGGGCCGTCGCGTGCCTGCTGGCCGCGTCGCTGTGCGGGCTGGCGGTCGCGGCGTCCTCCCTGGTGTTCCTGCCCTCCGTCTGGCGCAGGCTGGCCGACCACCGGTCGGGCCTCCTCGTCGACTCCTTCGCGGACAACACCTTGGACGCCCTCCAGGGGCAGCTGTGGGTCTACGCCGCGGCCGGCGTGATCGCGCTGGCCCTGGCCGCCCTGGTGTGGCGGCGGGGCGGAACCCCGCGCGTACGGACCCTCGTGGCGCTGGCCGTCGCCCCGTACGCCACGCTTCTACTCTTCGGTCCGTCGGCGTCCTTAAGCCTGTGGCCGGGATACGGCCTGTGGGTGGAGCACGTGGGCTGGTACGTGGACTTCCCCTGGTGGATGTCGATCACGGCCGCTCTCTGTTACCTCGCGGGGACGGCCCTGCTCGTCTTCACCAAGGCCGTCCGCCGTGGCGAGCTCGCCCACGCCGCCGACCCCGGTCCTCAACACTGACCGCGGTTGATTCGTCCCGGACAAAGAGCAGCGACCGCAAGCGGTTCCCAAGCGAACCCCTCCATGATCGATTTTTGCCCGACACGGCAAGGGGCCGACGGTACGACCTCAGGCCCCGGCGCGCGGCGCCGTACCGGCGCTGTGTCGATCACGGAAGGGGCGTGGGCGATGAAATGCCTCAGGACGTGGCGTACGGGGCTCGCCGTGGGGTGCCTGCTGACGGCGGCCGTATGCGAACTGCTGATCGCGACCGGCACGCTCGTCGTCTTCCTCGGCCTTCGACGGGAGCTGAAGGCCCAGGAAGCGGGCGGCGACGGTCTAGGCGTCTACATTGACACCACGGTGGATGCCCTGCCTTGGGACATCTGGGCCTACCTCGTGGTCGGTGCGATCCGGCTGGCCTTGGCGGCCTTGGCGCGGTGGCGCGGCGGGACCCCGGGAGTGCGGGTTTTCGCGACACTGGTGCTCGCGCCGTCCATGCCGGTCTACCTGTACCTGGGGCTGATAGCGCCGATTTACACGGACAAGAACTGGCATGGCAGCCTGTGGTGGGACGTGGTGCTGGTGCTGGCGGGCGCGGCTTTGCTCTGCCAGCTCGCGGGGACGGGCCTGCTCTTCCACACCGCGCAGAACCGCCCGGATGGCGGGGACACGGCGGTACAGGAGCGGGGAAGGCTCGGGCCGGGGTGGGCCGTCGCGTCCCTGCTGGCCGCGTCCATCTGCGGGCTGGTGGCCGCGGGGTTCTCACTCGTCTTCCTGCCGTCCGTCCGGCGCAGGGCGGCCGACCACGAGTCGGGCCTGGTCGACGACTACAACGCGAGCGACACCCTGGAAACCCTCCATGCGCACCTGTGGATATTCACCACGGTCGGCGTGATCGCGCTGGCCCTGGCCGCCCTGGTGTGGCGGCGAGGCGGAAGCCCGCGCGTGCGGACCGTCGTGGCGCTGGCCGTCGCCCCGTACACGACGCTTCTGGTCTTCGGTTCGTGGACATCCTTCAGCCTGTGGTCGTACCTGCACGAAGAACATGTGGGCTGGTACGCGGACCTCCCCTGGTGGCTGTCGATCACGGCCGGGATCTGCTACCTCGTGGGGACGACCCTCCTCGTCTTCACCAAGGCCGTCCACCGTGTCGCACTCCCCCACGTAGCCGAGACCGGTTCTCAACAGGCCGACGACTGAGCTGCGAAGACCCGGCAAAGGTCAAGGATTCCGAGTCCGCACCCCAAGGACTAGCCAACCCACCCCAAAGGACTTAAAGTCGTATTTATCCCAGAATGGGGCAATTGGGAGGTTTTCATGAACGTTCATGTGATGCCACTAGGGGATGTGGTGGCACATGAGGGCACGCCCGAGTGCGTCTGCGGGCCCGGGGACGAGGTCGTGCAGATCAACTCCGCGGCGGCACAGGTCGGCATGATCTTTCACCACTACGCGCTGCAGCCGTGCACCGAGTGGGAGGTCTTCCCGGGCGCGTAGCCGGTTCAGGACCCGTTCTCCATCAGGTAGTGCAGGTAGAACGGCCGGAGCGCCTCCGCGATGTCGCCTTTGCCGGAGGTCATGGCGTCGCTGATCAGCCCGGCGAGTTTGGTCAGATCGCGGGTGGTCGCGTCCGGATGGCCGGACACCGCCTCGGCGGCCGGTATCGCCTTGAGCAGCTCCCACAGGAAACCGAAGTCGGCGTGGCGGACCGCCCGCCGTACCGCGAGATCGTGCAGCTCCTCCGACGAGAGCGATTCATAGTCCCTCATGATCAGGGTGGGTACCCCTCCCCACCCCTCCAAAACGGTGATCGTTCCGATCCGGAAGCGGGTGACGACACCCCGTTCCGGACGGCTTCCTCCCTCGTCACCTGGGCTTTCGCCCTCGACCACCACGACGGACACGGCCGGCGGCCCGCACCACCGCCTTGAGCGGCCACCGCCACCCGGTCACTCGACCGGAGGTATGTCGTACGGGCTGCGTCCGGGCCGCCGGGGCCGTACCGGACATCCGCCGAATCGGCCCAGGCCGTACCCAGACCTCAGAGGGGTTCACACGCGGTGGAGGAGTCGCGTTCCTCCGCCGCGACCGCAAGTGGTTCCCAAGTGGACCCGTCCATGATCGATTGATCGCCCGATGCGATGAGAGACCGAAGGTACGGTACGGCCTCAGGCTTCGGCGCGCGGCAGCCGTACCGGCGGCGCGTCGGCCGTGGAAGGGTGGGGGCGATGAAAGGCCTCAAGACATGGCGCATGGGGCGTGCCGCCGGGTGTCTGCTGGCGGCGTCCCTGTGCGAGCTGGTGATCGGGATCGGCGCGCTCGTTCTCCTGCTGGACCTGCAGCGTGACCCGAAAGCCCTGGTGGAACTCCCCGACAGTGTGCCCCTCTCCCTGCAGTTGTTCGCATGGGGGTACACCCCGGCCGGTGTGATCACACTCGCCGTGGCTGCCTGGGCGTGGTGGCGGGGCGGCACCCGGGCGGTACAGACTGTCGCGACTCTGGTGCTCGCGCCGTACGCGCCGTTCTACCTGTTCCTGGGCTTGGTGCTGGCGGATGCCGCGAACAAGGATCAGCCCGGCCTGTGGTGGGACGCGGTGCTGGTGCTGGCGGGCGCGGCCGCGCTCTGCCACCTCGTGGGGACGGGCCTGCTCTTCTTCACCGGACCGAACCGCCCGAGGGACGGGGGCGCGGCGGTACGGGAGCGGGGAAGGCCGGGGCCGGGGTGGGCCGTCGCGTGTCTGCTGGTGGCGTCGGTGTGCGGGCTGCTGGTCGCTGCGGGCTCGCTCGTGTTCCTGCCCTCCGTCCGGCGGCGGGCGGCCGACCCCGAGTCGGCCCTCGACGGCTTCGTCGTGGAACGCGCCCTGGAAGCCCTCCAAGCTCAACTGTGGGTCTACGCCGCGGCCGGTGTGATCGCGCTGGCCCTGGCGGCCCTGGTGTGGCTGCGGGGCGGGACCCCGGGCGTGCGGACCGCCGTGGCGCTGGCCGTCGCCCCGTACACGATGCTCCTGCTCTACGGCCCGTGGGCGGGAGACGGATTACGCGAAGAGCATGTGGGCTGGTACGCGGACTTCCCCTGGTGGCTGTCGCTCGCGGCCGGGATCTGCTACCTCGTGGGGACGATCCTGCTCGTCTTCGCCAAAACCGTCCGACGCGACGGGCTCCTGGTCGCGGCCGAAACCGGCTCCTGAGCCTTGACCAGGTGACCGTACCGGCACAAACCGAGCCGCTCCGCGGCCGTACCCCGCCGGGCGGGGTCAGACGCGGCGGAGGACCTGGAGGGAGTGGGGTTCGACGTCGACCACGTCGCCGACCTTGCTGAGCAGGCCGTCGTCGAGGAGGAACGGGAGGGCGGTGTCGATCTCCTTGATCCAACGTTCGCCGATCCGCTGGGCGGGGAGGGTGAACCGGACCGTCTCCCGATGGGCGTTGAACAGGAGCAGGAACGAGTCGTCCCGGACCGTCTCGCCCCGGCGGCCGGGTTCGGTGATGGCGTCCCCGTTCATGAAGACGCCCAGTGATTTGACGTGGTCGGCGTTCCAGTCCTCGTCGGCCATCTCACGCCCCCCGGCGGTGAACCAGGCCAGGTCGCTGAGCTCGCCGGTGGAGGCGTCCCCCCGGAAGAAGCGCCGCCGCCGGAACACCGGGTGTTTCCGGCGGAACGCGGTGAGCCCGCGGGTGAACTCCATCAGCGAACGGTCCCGGTCCAGCGCGGTCCAGTCCACCCAGGTGAGCTCGTTGTCCTGGCAGTACCCGTTGTTGTTGCCGCGCTGGGTGCGCCCGAGTTCGTCGCCGTGGGAGAGCATCGGCACGCCTTGGGAGAGCAGGAGGGTGGCGATGAAGGTGCGTTTGCGGCGTTCCCGCAGCGCCGTGATGTCGGGGTCGGCGGCGGGTCCCTCGATGCCGGTGTTCCAGGAGCGGTTGTCGTCGGTGCCGTCCCGGCCCAGCTCCCCGTTGGCCTCGTTGTGCTTGCGGTCGTAGGACACCAGGTCGGTGAGGGTGAACCCGTCGTGGCAGGTGACGAAGTTGATCGAGGCCACGGGTCGGCGGCCGTCGTCCTGGTAGAGGTCGCTGGAGCCGGTGAGACGGAAGGCGAACTCGGGGACGGTGCCCGGTTCGCCCCGCCAGAAGTCGCGGACGGTGTCGCGGTGTTTGCCGTTCCACTCGGTCCACGGCGGGGGGAAGTTGCCGACCTGGTAGCCGCCTTCGCCGACGTCCCACGGCTCGGCGATCAGCTTCACCTGGGAGATCACCGGGTCCTGCTGGACGAGGTCGAAGAAGGCGGAGAGCCGGTCGACCTCGTGGAACTGCCGGGCGAGGGTGGCCGCCAGGTCGAACCGGAAGCCGTCCACGTGCATCTCCTCCACCCAGTAGCGGAGCGAGTCCATGATCAGCTGGAGGACGTGCGGGTTGCGCATGAGCAGGCTGTTGCCGGTCCCGGTGGTGTCGGCGTAGTAGCGCGGGTCGTCGTCGACGAGCCGGTAGTAGGAGGCGTTGTCGATCCCCCGGAAGGAGAGGGTGGGCCCGAGGTGGTTGCCTTCGGCGGTGTGGTTGTAGACGACGTCGAGGATCACCTCGATGTCGGCTTTGTGCAGCGCCTTCACCATGGCCTTGAACTCCTGGACCTGTGTCCCCCGCCGGGCCGATGAGGCGTAGTCGTTGTGCGGCGCGAAGAAGCCGATCGTGTTGTACCCCCAGTAGTTGACGAGCCCGCGCTCCAGGAGTACGTCGTCGTGCACGAACTGGTGGACCGGCATCAGCTCCAGCGCGGTGACCCCGAGCGAGGTGAGGTGGTCGACGACCGCGGGGTGCCCGAGCCCGGCGTAGGTGCCGCGGAGCTCCTCGGGGACGCCGGGGTGGCGCATGGTGAACCCGCGGACGTGGGCCTCGTAGATGACGGTGTCCTGGTACGGCGTCCGCGGCGGCCGGTCCACCCCCCAGTCGAAGTACGGGTTTGTCACCACCGAGCGCATCGCGTGCGGTGCGGAGTCCAGGTCGTTGCGCACGTTCGGACGCCCGAACCGGTAGCCGAACAGCGCCTCGTCCCAGTCCAGGGTGCCCTCGATCGCCTTGGCGTAGGGATCGAGCAGGAGCTTGGCCGGGTTGCAGCGGTGCCCGTTCTCCGGTTTGTCGGGGCCGTGCACGCGGTAGCCGTACCGCTGCCCGGCCCCCACCCCCGGCAGGTACCCGTGCCAGACGAATCCGTCCGTCTCCCGCAGGTCGATCCGGCTCTCCGTCCCGTCGTCGGCGAAGAGGCAGAGTTCGACCCGGCCGGCGACCTCGGAGAAGAGCGCGAAGTTCGTCCCGACGCCGTCGTAGTGGGCGCCGAGCGGATACGCCTCCCCCGGCCAAACCTGAGTCACACAGCATCGACTGCCCGCAGGCCGCGGCTTCACGCCCCGGACCTTGTCAACAGCGCATAGCGATTATCAGGACAGGCGTCAGGAAAACGTCAAGAAACCCACACAATCCACCTCGCCGGTAGATATTTGATGATGTACATCTCGCAAGGAGTCCGATGTCCGCCTTACCCAGCGCCGGCGAACCGGCCGAGGAGCCTCCCGATCACCGCCGCGCGACGCCCCGCACCGTAACGGTCACCATGGAGCACGGCGACGGCATGGAGCAGCTGCACCACCCCCGCTCGGCCCGGAGCCCGGAACGCGCCCGGCTCGTCGACGGCCTCGCCGGCCGGATCCTGGAGCTCGGCTCCGCCGACGGCGTCAAGCTCACCCGATACCCGGCGACCGTCACCGAGATCGTCGCGGTGGAACCCGACTCGACCCTGGCCCGGCTCGCGGCCTCGGTCGCCCCCGCCGCCACCGTCGTGCTGGGAGGCTTCGACCGGTTGCCGTTCCCGAGCGGCGGATTCGACGCGGTGGTCTGCTCCCTGGTGCTCTGTACGGCGCCGCGGCCCGACCTCACGATGCGCGAGATCGCCCGGGTGCTCCGGCCCGGCGGGTCCCTGCGCCTCTACGAGCACGTCCGCTCGGCCAACCCCGTCACCGCGTTCGCCGAGGACCTCGCCACCCCGCTCTGGTGGCGGGTGAGCGGAGGATGCCACCCCAACCGGGACACGATCGCCGCCGTGGAGAGCGCGGGACTCGTCGTGGAGTCCCTGGAACGCTTCCGGCATTCCCACGTCACCCACGTTCTGGGCGTCGCCCGGCGCTGACCTTCCCGGAGGGCTTCGGTCCGCTCCCGGGGGAGGCGCCGAGCCCACGCGGCGCCTCCCCCGGGAGCGGCCGGGCTCACTGCTGCTGGAAGCGGTACCCCATCCCGGGCTCGGTGAGCAGGTGGCGGGGGTGCGCGGGATCGGGCTCCAGCTTGCGGCGGAGCCGGGCCATGTACTGGCGCAGATGGCCGGTCTGGCCGACCCAGGCCTGGCCCCAGACCTCGGTGAGGAGCCGGTCGTGCGCGATCAGCGTGCCGGGATCGCGGGACAGGACCTCCAGCAGCCGCCACTCGGTCGGCGTCAGCCGTACCCCTCCCGAGACGGTCCGACGGACGAAGTCCACGATGTGCTCGCCGATCCGCGTCTCCGTGGTGTGCCGGCCGCCGCGCCGGGTGACCGCCCGGATCCGGGCGAACAGCTCGTCGACGGCGAACGGCTTGGTGATGTAGTCGTCGGCTCCGGCGTCGAGCGCCTCCACCTTGTCCCGGCTGCCGACCCGGCCGGAGAGCACGATGATCGGTACGGCGAGCCGCGCCCGCAGCCCGCGGATCACCTGGGTTCCCGCGACGTCGGGCAGGCCGAGGTCGAGCAGGACCAGGTCGGGGTGCCACGCGTCGGCCTGCCGGAGCGCGTCGGCGCCGTCCCGGGCGACCGCGACCTCGTAGCGCCGCGCGGCGAGGTTGATCCGAAGGGCCCGCAGGATCTGTGGTTCGTCGTCGACGACGAGGACCCGGGTCATCGGCGCCCCTTGATGGATCGCGGCATGACCGGCAGGGCGACGACCATGGTGAGGCCGCCGCCGGGGGTCTCCTCCGGGGTGAGGGCGCCGCCCATCGCCTCGGCCAGGCCCCGGGAGAGGGCGAGCCCGAGACCGACCCCGGTGTCGTTGTCCCGGTCGCCGAGCCGCTGGAACGGCAGGAAGACCCGCTCGCGATCGGCGGTCGGGATCCCCGGCCCGCGGTCGATGACCCGGATCTCCACCCGGTCGCCGAGCGCGGAGGCGGTCACGTACACGGCCCGCCCCTCGGGGCTGTAGCGCAGGGCGTTGGAGATCAGGTTGACCAGGACTCGTTCCAGCAGCGCCGGGTCGGCCTGGACCTCGGGGAGCCCGTCCGGGATGGTGATCCGGACTCCGACGGCCGCCCGGCCCAGCTCGTCCAGGGCGCGGGGGATCACCTCCTCGACGGCGAGCGGGGCGACGGCCATACCGAGGACCCCGGCCTGGAGCCGGGACATGTCGAGCAGGTTGGCGACGAGCCGGTCCAGCCGGTCCAGCGACTCCTCGGCGGTGGCGAGGAGCTCCTTGCGGTCCTCCTCGCTCCAGTCGATCTCGGTGCTGCGCAGGCTGTCCACCGCGGCCTTGGCCGAGGCGAGCGGGGTCCGCAGGTCATGGCTGACCGCGGCGAGCAGCGCGGTGCGCATCCGGTCCGCCTCGGCGAGCGGCCGGGCGGTGCGCGCCTCCGCGGTGAGCCGCTGCTGCCGCAAGGCCACCGCGGCCTGGGCGGCGAACGCCTCGACCACCCGGCGGTCCTCGGCGCGCAGGGTACGGCCGCGCAGGCCGAGCACGAGATGTTCGTCGATGACGATGTCGGTGTCGTCCTCGGCCGGGCAGGTGCTGGCGGCGGGTCCGGCGGTGGCCAGGATCTGCCAGTCCAGCGGGTCGTCGGCCGAGGCGTGGTTCTCCTGGCGGCGCTCCAGCAGGGTGACCCCGTCCAGCCGGAAGGTCTCGCGGAGGCGTTCCAGCAGCTGGTTGAGGGCGCCCTCCCCGCGCAGGACGCTGCTGGCCAGCGTGAAGAGCACCTCGGCGTCCGCGCCCGCCCTGGCGGCCTCCCGGGTCCGGCGGGACGCCAGGTCGACCACGTAGCTCACCGCCACGGCGACCAGGACGAACACCAGGAGGGCGAGCACGTTCTCGGTCTCCGCGATGGTGAACTCCATCATCGGAGGCGTGAAGTAGTAGTTGAGCGCCAGCGAGCCCGCCACCGCGGCGAAGACGGCGGGCCACACTCCCCCGGTCAGCGCGACGGCGATCACCAGGCAGAGGTACAGCAGGATCTCGCTGGGCAGGGAGAGCGGTTCGCGGAACCACCACAGGCCCATGGTGAGCAGCGGAACCCCGATCAGGGCGAGCAGGAACCCCATCTGCCGGCGGCGGCGGGTGAGCGCCCCGTGCGGGCTGTGCCGGGAGCGTTTGCCCACTTCCTCGTGGGTGACCAGGTGCACGTCGATCGGCCCGGACAGCGCCGTGGTGGTCACCCCGACTCCCCGGGTGAACAGCTGGGCGAGCCGCCCGTGCCGGGACGCCCCGAGCACGAGCTGGGTGGCGTTGACCCCGCGGGCGAAGTCGATGAGCGCCCGGGGGACGTCGTCCCCGACGACCTGGTGGTAGGTCCCGCCCATGTCTTCGACGAGGGTCCGCTGGCGGACGAGGTTGGCGTGGCCGGCGTCGGCGAGGCCGTCGCTCCGGGTGACGTGCACGGCCATCAGGTCGGCGCCCTTGCCCCGGGCGGCGATGCGGGCGGCCCGGCGGACGAGGGTGTCGCCTTCGGGGCCGCCGGTGAGCGCGACGACGACCCGTTCCCGGGCCTCCCAAGTGCCGGCGATCCCGTGGTCGGCCCGGTACTTGTCCAGCTGGTCGTCGACTTTGTTGGCGAGCCAGAGCAGGGCGAGTTCGCGCAGCGCGGTGAGGTTGCCGACCCTGAAGTAGTTGCGGAGCGCCGCGTCGACCTTCTCCGGCGGGTAGACGTTGCCGTGCGCCATCCTGCGGCGGAGCGCCTCGGGCGTCTGGTCGATCAGTTCGACCTGCTCGGCCCGCCGGACCACCTCGTCGGGGACGGTCTCCCGCTGGGGGACCCCGGTGATCTGTTCGACGACGTCGTTGAGCGACTCCAGGTGCTGGATGTTGACGGTGGAGAGCACGTCGATCCCCGCGTCGAGGATCTCGTCGATGTCCTGCCAGCGCTTGGCGTTGCGGGAGCCGGGGACGTTGGTGTGCGCGAGCTCGTCGATGATCGCGACCTGGGGTCTTCTGTCGATCACGGCGTCGACGTCGAGCTCGGTGAAGGTCGCCCCCCGGTGGACCATGGTCTTGCGGGGGACGACCTCCAGCCCTTCGATCAGCTGGGCGGTGAGCGGACGGTCGTGGGTCTCCACGAGTCCCACGACGACGTCCGTACCGCGGTGCAGGCGCCGGTGGCCCTCGCCGAGCATGGCGTAGGTCTTTCCCACCCCCGGCGCCGCGCCGAGGTAGATCCTGAGCCGTCCCCGTGCCACTCACACCTCCGTGCCTCGGTGCTCTGGAGCCTCGGAGGGTACACCGGTGTCCGGTTTCCCCTCCGGTCGATCTCCTCCTCTACTCGACCCGCCGGTGTCCCGCCGGTCAGGAGCCGGCCTTCGCCCGGTCCAGGGCGAGGTTGAGCTCCAGGACGTTGACGGCGGGTTCGCCCATGAAGCCGAGCGTCCGGGTGACGGTGTGCTCGGCGATGAGCTCCCGCACCTTGCCGACGTCCATCCCCCGCGCCGTGGCGACCCGGGGGGCCTGCAGCTCGGCGTAGGCCGGGGTGATGTGCGGGTCGAGGCCGCTGCCGCTCGCGGTGACCGCGTCGGGCGGGACCACAGCCTTGATGTTCCCCCTTATCGGTACAGTACGGCCGCTCGCGTAGTCTTCGCCAGGTTTACCGCATTCCACCGGGCGCCCCTGGTAGGCGGCGACGAACGGCGTGGCCGGACAGGCCTGGTTGACGCTGACGGCTCGGTCCGGGAAGACCTTGAGCACCGCGCCGACCCCGTCCTGCGTGCAGTACGGGCGCCCGCCGTCGACGCCTTCGAGCTCGCCGATCGCCTTGCTCCGGGCGCACACCTGGGTGAGCAGGCTCTGCTTGCCCTCGTCCGGGTTGCCCTCATCGTCCTTGGCACCCGGGATGGGGAGCGTGTCGAGGACGTCCTCGGGGCCGAGGTTGCTCGCGGCGGTGGAGAGCGGGTCGTAGCCGGCTCCTGCGGCCGACGGCCTGCTCTGGAAGTACTGCTTGAGGGGATTGCCCTCCGCGTCGGTGAAGGACTGGCCGATGATCTCGCTGCCGACGGTCTTCCCGTCGACCGAGATGAGGGAGCCTTCGGCCTTGTGGTTGAGGCCGGGGACCCTGGCGACGGCCCAGACCGCCGCCGGGTAGGCGACTCCGAGCAGCACGGTGAGCACGAGCAACGCCCGCAATGCTGCCAAGTGCTGACGAATCCAACTGTTCATGCGCATGTCAGGACATCCCCGGAAGGAACTGAATCACAAGGTCGATGAGTTTGATACCGATGAACGGGGCGATGATCCCGCCGATTCCGTAGACGGAGATGTTCCGGCTGAGCAGCTTGGACGCGCTCTTGGGGACGTACCTCACTCCGCGCAGCGCCAGGGGGATCAGCCCCACGATGATCGCCGCGTTGAAGATGACCGCGGAGAGGATCGCCGACTGCGGGCTCGCCAGACGCATGATGTTGAGCGCGTCCAAGCCCGGATAGACCACCGCGAACATCGCCGGAATGATGGCGAAGTACTTGGCGATGTCGTTGGCGATGGAGAAGGTGGTCAGGGCGCCCCGGGTGATCAGCAGCTGCTTGCCGATCTGGACGATCTCGATGAGCTTGGTGGGGTTGGAGTCGAGGTCCACCATGTTGCCGGCCTCTTTCGCCGCCGACGTCCCGGTGTTCATCGCCACGCCCACGTCGGCCTGCGCCAAGGCGGGGGCGTCGTTGGTGCCGTCCCCGGTCATCGCGACCAGCCGGCCGCCCTCCTGCTCCTTCTTGATCAGTGCCATCTTGTCCTCGGGCGTCGCCTCGGCGAGGAAGTCGTCGACCCCCGCCTCCTCGGCGATCGCCTTGGCCGTCATCGGGTTGTCGCCCGTGATCATGACGGTCCGGATGCCCATCCGGCGCATCTCCTCGAAGCGTTCCCGCATGCCGGCCTTGACGACGTCCTTGAGGTGGATGACGCCCAGCGTCCTGGCCGTACCGCCCTGCGGCAGCTCCGCGACGACCAGCGGCGTGCCGCCGCTCGCGCTGATCCCGTCGACCAGCGTGCCCACGTTGCCCGTGTCACCGCCGTTCTCCCGGACCCAGCGCATGACCGCGGCCGCCGCGCCCTTGCGGATCTGCCGGTCGGGCGTGTCGACGCCGCTCATCCTGGTCGTCGCCGAGAACGGGACGAAGTGGAGTTGTACGGGCTCCGCGGTCGGCTCCCCCGTGTCCCCGACGATCATCTCGCGCTCACGCAGGCCGTACTGCTCCTTGGAATAGACGACGATCGAGCGGCCCTCCGGCGTCTCGTCGGCGAGGCTGGAGAGCTGGGCGGCCTCGGCCAGGTCCGCGGCGAACACCCCCTGGACGGGGATGAACTCCGAGGCCTGCCGGTTGCCGAGGGTGATCGTGCCGGTCTTGTCGAGCAGCAGGGTGTTGACGTCGCCCGCGGCCTCGACCGCCCGGCCCGACATGGCCAGGACGTTCCGCTGGACCAGGCGGTCCATGCCGGCGATGCCGATCGCCGAGAGCAGCGCCCCGATCGTGGTCGGGATGAGGCAGACCAGCAGTGACACCAGGACGACGCCGGTGACGCCGTCGGCGGTGATGGCCAGGGAGTCGGGGACGCCGGGGTTCTGCGCCTTGGCGTAGATCGCCAGGGGCTGGAGCGTCACCGTGACGAGCAGGAAGATGATCGTCATTGCGGCGAGCAGGATGTTGAGCGCGATCTCGTTCGGCGTCTTCTGCCGGTTCGCCCCCTCGACGAGGGCGATCATCCGGTCGATGAAGCTCTCGCCGGGCCTCTGCGTGATCTTGACCACGATGTGGTCGGAGAGCACCTTGGTGCCGCCGGTGACGGCGGACCGGTCGCCGCCGGACTCCCGGATGACCGGCGCCGACTCCCCGGTGATCGCGGACTCGTCGACGGTGGCGATGCCCTCCACCACGTCGCCGTCGCCGGGGATGAGCTCCCCCGCCTCGACGATCACATAGTCGCCCTGCTTGAGGTCGGGGCCGCCCACCACGTCGACCGCGGCGTCCCGGGGGGTGCTGCCGCCGGGCTTCCAGCCCCGGAGCCTGCGCGCCAGGGTGTCGCGCTTGGTACGGCGGAGCGTGGCCGCCTGCGCCTTGCCGCGTCCCTCCGCGACCGCCTCGGCGAGGTTGGCGAACAGGACGGTCAGCCAGAGCCAGACCACGATCGACCACGAGAAGAAGGAGGGATCCTTGATCGCGAGGTAGGTGGTGAACAAGGCGCCGATCTCCACGATCAGCATGACCGGGTTGCGCCACAGCGTCGCCGGGTTGAGTTTGCGGAACGCGTCGGGGAGCGAGGTCAGCATGAGCTTGGGATCGAGCAGGCCGGCCCGGACCCGCCCGACCGGGGCCTTCTCCGGGGGAGTGTTGAGGACCTGGGTCGTCATGGTCAGCGAATTCCTTCTGCGAGCGGGCCGAGGGCGAGCGCCGGCAGGTACGTCAGGGCGACGAGGATGACCGTCACGCCGACGACCAGGCCGACGAACTGCGGCCGATAGGTGGGGAGCGTGCCCGCGGAGACCGGCACCGGCTGCTGGGCGGCGAGGGAGCCCGCGAGGGCGAGCACGAAGATGATCGGCAGGAAGCGGCCGAACACCATGGCCAGGCCGAGCGCGGTGTCGTACCACGGGGTGTTCACCGTGATGCCCGCGAAGGCCGAACCGTTGTTGTTGGCCGCCGAGGTGAAGGCGTAGAGGACCTCGGAGAAACCGTGCGGGCCGGTGTTGAGCATGCTCGCCCGCTGCTCCGGCGAGGCCATCGCGGCCGCCGTACCGATCAGCACCAGGGCCGGGGTGACCAGGAAGTACAGCGCCGCGAACTTGATCTCGCGGGCACCGATCCGCTTGCCCAGGTACTCGGGGGTCCGGCCGACCATGAGCCCCGCGACGAAGACCGCGATCACGGCGAGGATGAGCATGCCGTACAGGCCCGCGCCGACCCCGCCGGGCGCGACCTCGCCCAGCATCATGTTGAACATGAGCATGCCGCCGCCGAGCGCGGTGTAGGAGTCGTGGAAGGAGTTGACCGCGCCGGTGCTGGTCAGGGTGGTGGCCGCGCCGAACGTCGCCGAGTTGGAGACGCCGAACCGGACCTCCTTGCCCTCGGTCGCGGCGCCCACCGCCTGCGGCACGGTCCCGTTGTGGGAGATCTCGGCGAGGTTGACCAGGGTGACGCTGGCGATGGCGAGGGTCGCCATGACGGCGAGGATCGCGTAGCCCTGGCGCTTGTCCTTGACCATGAGGCCGAAGGTCCGGGTGAGCGTGAACGGGATCACCAGGATCAGGAAGATCTCAAACCAGTTGGTCCAGCTCGTGGTGTTCTCGAACGGGTGGGCGGAGTTGGCGTTGTAGAAGCCGCCGCCGTTGGTGCCGAGCTCCTTGATGACCTCCTGGGAGGCGACCGGACCGCCGGTGATGCTCTGCTCGCCGCCCGCCAGGGTGGCGACCGTCTGGATTCCGTTGAAGTTCTGGATCAGGCCGCCCGCCACCAGGACGAGCGCGCCGACGAAGGCGATCGGCAGCAGGATCCGGACCGTCCCCCGGACCAGGTCCACCCAGAAGTTGCCGAGCAGGTCGGTCTTGCTCCGGGCGAAGCCCCGGACCAGGGCGATCGCCACGGACATGCCGACCGCCGCGGAGACGAAGTTCTGGACGGCGAGCCCGGCCATCTGGACGAGGTACCCCATGGTGGACTCACCGGAGTAGGCCTGCCAGTTGGTGTTGGTGACGAAGCTGATCGCGGTGTTCCACGCGACGTGGTCGACCACGGGGTCGAAGCCGAGGTTGAACAGCAGCTTGTCCTGGAGCCGCTGGAGGCCGTACAGGAGGAGAACGGAGACCAGGGAGAAGGCGAGGATGCTCCGGACGTAGGTGCCCCACCGCTGCTCGGAGTCCGCTTTGACGCCGATGAGGCGGTAGATGAACTTCTCGGGAGCGAGGTGCCCGGTTCCGGTGTAGACCCGGTACATGTAGCCGCCGAAGGGGCGGTACACGAGCGCCAGGGCGAGGACGAGGGATCCGATGAAGAGGATCCCTGCCAGTGTGGGGTTCATCAGGCTGTACTCATTTCAAAACCGCTCCGGGAACAGCAGGGCAGCGACCAGGAAGACCACCAGGCCCACGGCGAGCACGAGGCCGATCAGGTTGTCCGGTGTCATCGAACGCTCCGATCCCGGAGCGAGGCGGGGCGTGAGTCGGCGTGCTTACTCCTCACAGCCGTTCCACCGCCTTCACGACCAGCCCGAACAGGGCGAAGATCGCCACTGTCAGGACGATGAAGATCACGTCACCCATCTGGTTCTTCAGTCCTTGTCTTGTGTGGGAAGGCGCCCCGGATGCGCCACGACGGGAGTGGCCGGACGACCGCTCCCGAGCCCGTCCCCCATGGGCCCAGACTGAGCAAACATCCTCAAAAGGGACATTTGCCTTGTCTTAACGCGTTCCATATGCGAACCACATGAACCTTGACGCGTTCCCTACGCACCCCCCAAAGGCCCCCTGACACGCCTGCTTCCCGCCCCACCGGACCGCCGGTCCCACGCCCGACCAAACCCGGCGACTTCACCACGTAATCACCGTGCTACCTTCCGCCGCCGGCCTGCCGCGAAACGCACCCCGCAGACCACCGCGCCAACCGCCGAAGCACAGGCCACCACCACCCGACCCAGCCGCCGCCCCAGCCGTACGGCCCAGTGATCGTTGCGCTGTCCGCACCCCTTGGGGGCCGCACACCACAACGATCACCCACACACCGCACCCGCCGCCGTCACCCAAACCACCACACGCCGACCGACGCCGACCGCGAGGAGGGCACTGACACCCAAATTGACGATTCGTGGTGGTATCTCATGAGGTTGAAGTGAAAGGTGGGGTTAGCCACCTCTGCCACTGTTCGTCGGGTTCTTCGTTCTCAAAGCGTGATTTGACCAGGCCCGGAATGAGGTCGGATTGCCGTAAGCTCCCGCCGTGTCAGACGAGCCGGGTGAATGGAACAACACCGACCGATCCAAATGGCAGCCGACCTACGTGCTCGCCGAAGCGGAGACCACCCCGCTTCCCCGGATCAAGGTCGAAGAACCGCCGCAGCCGGCGCCCCAGCCGGATCCCCGCAGCTCAAAGCGGACTCGAATCGGCGATCTGCCCATGCGGGTCATCTACCGCCTCGTCGCGGGCGGGGTGGCCGTGGTCGCCGTGGTCGGTGTCGCCTTCTTCTTGATCAACCGGCCGTCCGCCGACGACAAGGTCGCCGCCGCGCCGCTGGGCAACAGGGCCCTGCCCTCCCCGTCCGCGGGCTCGGTCCCCCCGTCGCCCACCGACGCCCCGCCCCAGGCGACCCCGGTGCCGCTGGCCGCGGGGGTTCCCTCGCCGGGCACCTCGGTGACCCTGACGCCGATCGCCACCGTGACCCTCCCCCCGGGCTCGGCCGGCGGCCTCGGGCCCACGCCGACCCCGACCGTCACCCCCGCCAAGCCCCCGGGTGTGGAGAAGCTTCCCCCGCCGCCGGCGAAGAAGCGGCTGGGCGCCCTGCCCGGCAAGGCCACCAAGGCCAAGGGGCGGATCACCGACCGGCGCACCGGCATCTCCTACGCCAAACTGGTCAGCCCCTGGGGCACCGCGCCGCCCTCGCCGTTCGCGCACAAGCGCTTCCTCAAGGGCACCCTGCGCGACAAGGCCCCCGCCTGGATCGCCTCGGCCCCGATGCCGCTGGAGCCGCAGAAGAACCTCCGGCTGGCCGCCGCCGACATCGCCCGCTGGACGCTCCGCTTCCACCCCAAGGGCACCACCGTCTCCTGGCGCGCCTCCCAGGAGCTCAAGGCGGGCAAGCGCAAGGGCTGGCTCCTGGTCTTCACCGCGAAGTACACGGTCAAGGGGAAGAGCAGGGAGTCCGTCTCCGCCGTCGGCCTGGTCAACGTGGGCAAGAAGCGGCCCGCCATGATCTTCATGAGCATTCCCGACACCCACCGCCGCCATTGGCGGGACATCACCACGGTGATCTCCTCGCTGAAATCCCTCCGCTGACCCCGTGACCCGGCCTGCCCCGCAGGCCGGGTCTTGCCTTTGCCCCAGGTGGCCCGCCGATCGGACGCCGTGGAACGGGTACGGGGCTTACTCACTCCTCGACCATGAACCCGGGGGGTGACCCCCCTTAGGGGCATACTCCCCCAGATGACGTCCCGCCGATCCGAAGCGGCCGCATCGCCGCAGGTCGGCGTGGTCAACCCTCCCGACGGCCCAGATCGCCTCCTCCTCAGGTACCACTCCTCCGCTCCGCCGACGCCCTGGGACGCAGTGCGGAGCTAGGGGTTCTCCCTCCGGAGTCGCAGGGGGAAGATCCCCACCTGGCCGGACGATTCACCCCCCTCGCGGTCCGTACGTTCGATGCACACCCCGAACGAAGAAGAGGACCGCCGCAGTGACCCGCACCTACGCCCGCCTGACCGTCACCGGGACGGTGCTGGCCTTCGCGTTTATGATCTACCTCCACATGGCCATCGGCACCACCGGGCTCATCAGCGTGTACGCGCACCACCCGGACGGGGCCGCCGTGCTCGGGGCGAGCATGGCCTCCCTCGCCGCCGGGCTGGTCGCGCTCGGGCTGGCGCTCTCCAAACTCCGCCCGGGGGTACACCCCCTGGCGCAGTGGCTGCTCGCCCTCGCCGCGCTCGGACTGCTCCTGGCCGCGTACTTCCCCACCGACCCCGGTGCCGACGTGGTGAGTTTGAGTGGATACATCCACCGGTACGGCGCGGGCGCCGCCCTGCTCGGCATCCCGGGCGCCGGGCTGCTGGTCGCGCGGAGGCTCGCCGGAATCCCGGAGCTGGAGGCGACCGCGCGAATCGTGACCTGGATCGCGGGGGGATGCCTGCTCGGCGTGGCCGGGCTCCTGCTCACCAGTGACGGACTGGCCCAGCGGACCGTGCTCTTCGCGGAGATCATCCTCATGCTCGTCCTGGCCGCGTCCCTGCTCGGCCGCCGGGGACCGGCCAAGGGCGACGAGCCCGCCGCGGACTCCCCCGCCGTACGGCCGGCCCGGCCGCGCGGCACCGTATCGGGCGGACGCGGGACCCCCACCCGCCCGGCCCGGGACGGCCGGACGTTCCGGCGGCTCGCCGTACACGGTCGCGGCCGTCCGTCCTGCCCGCGGGGGAACCGCGGATTCCTGGGCGCCACCGCCGTGGCTTTCCCCGCGGGTTCACCGGCGGACCGCACGCCGTACCGTCCCAGCGCTTAGCGTGGAGGCATGGGCACGAAACACCACCTTCTCCGTGAAACACCGGAGGACCTCGCCCGGCGCCCCCGAACCGACGGCGGATCCGGCGACCGAACCCCGTTCACCACTCCACGAGACCCCGAATACGTGCCAGGATCGGAAGCATGAAGATCCTCATCAGGATTGTGGTCGTCGCCGCCGCGCTGTGGGCCGCGACCGAACTCGTCGACGGGATCACGGTCGACGCGGACACCACGGCGACCAAGATCGGCACCCTCCTCGCGGTCGCCCTGATCTTCGGACTGGTCAACGCGATCATCAAGCCGATCGTGAAGACCATCGGCTGCGCGTTCTACATACTCACCCTGGGCCTGATCGCCCTGGTGGTCAACGCGGGCCTGCTCTGGCTGACGAGCTGGATCGCCGACGGGCTGGACATCCCGTTCGCCGTCGAGGGATTCATGGCCGCCTTCTGGGGCGCGCTCATCATCGGCATCGTGAGCTGGCTGCTCAGCCTGGTGCTCGGCGACGACTAGACCGCACCGACGGGGAACCGGTTCGCGGCCGACCTCCTCGGCCGCGGGCCACGGCCCCTCACCGCCGCGCGGACGGTGACCTGTCGCAGGCCTCCGCGACCGCGGCCAGCACGTGCGGCCAGGCCGGCGAGAGCGGGTCGATCACCCCGAAGTGCTCGGTCGCCGGAAGTTCCCGCAGCTCCACCAGGCCGCCGGCCGCCGCGGCGAAACCCCGGCTCTGCCCCACCGGGACCTGCTCGTCCAGCGCCCCGTGCACCAGGACCACCGGAAGGTCGTACGGGACCAGCCGCGACGGATCCGCCGCGTCGTACCGCTCCCCGCGCTCCTCGGGCGACCCGCCCAGCAGCTCGTCGACCGCCCCGTCGTCCAACCCCAGGGCGCTTCCGGCCCCCAGATCGCACACCGCCGCCAGCGCGACGACCCCGCGGATCGGGAGCGGCTCCTCCCGAAACCCCGGAGACCCCTTCGGCAGCCGGTGCCGCGCCGCGGACCACAACGCCAGATGGCCGCCGGCCGAGTGCCCGATGACCACGGCACGCTGCAGGTCCACCCGGTCCCGTCCCACCGCGCGGATCAGCAGCCCACCCGTCCGCCTCGGCTCACCCTCGGCCTCCGCCTCGCCCTGCGGCGCCTCCGCGTCCTCGGCCTCCTGGCCGAGCAGGGCGTCCACCGCCGCGGCGACGTCGTCGAAGGTGCCCGGCCAACCGCCGCCCTCGTGCCCGATCCGCCGAAACTCCGGGGTGCAGACCACGTATCCCCGCTCCGCCAAAGCCGCGGCCATGGGCCAGGTATGGGTGCGGTCGTACTCCGCCCGCCAGAACCCCCCGTGCAGCAAGACGACCAAAGGGGCCGGCGCCTCGGTGTGCGGCAGCCGTACGTCGATTATGTGATCAGGCCAGGAACCGTATCGAATCACCAGGTCGGGTGGGGGTGCCGACCGGGTCAGCACCTCACGGGGATCATTCATCGTCGCTCCTTCAACGGCAAATATCGATCATGCCACTCCCACCTCGCCAAGCCGCTCATCACACGGCGCGACGCCCCCCAAAACCTCAGCGGGCGGGGTGGGCGGTCGATCCGCGCCTGCGGAGCGAGGGGACCTGGACGGTACGGCGGGCGCGGGGCTCGCCGTCCGCCGCCGCGAGCACGAGTTCGACCGCGGTGCGCACGATACCCGCGATGTCCCAGTCGACCGTGGTGAGGGCGGGGCTGAGCAGCCCGGACATCGGATGGTCGTCGTATCCCATCACGGAGACGTCGCCCGGGACGGCGAGCCCGAGCTCGGCCGCCGCCGCGTAGACGCCGTACGCGATCGAATCGGAGAGGCAGAACACCGCGGTCGGCCGGGACGGGCCGGCGAGCACCCGGCGGGCCACCGAGGTGGCCTCCCCCAGCGCCTGCGGCGAGGTGCACAGGGCGACGTCGAGCCCGAGCCGCTCCGCCGCCGCGAGCACGTATCGGTCGGCGGGCCGATCAGGGGTGCCGGGGCGGGTGGGGGTGAGCACGGCCAGCCGGCGGTGGCCGAGCTCGTGCAGATGGTCAAGGGAGAGCGCGACGCCCAGCTGGTTGTCGAACACCACCTCGCCCACGGTGGCCCCGGCGTCGAGCGAGTCGCCGACGGAGACGACGGGGAGCGCCTGGGCGAGGTCGCGCCAGAGGGCGGCGGAGGGGTCCAGCGGCTGCACGATCAGCCCGTCCACCCGCTGGTCGCGCAGGCGCTGGGCGAGGAGGATCTCCCGCGCGGGGTCGCCTCCGGCGTCCAGGATGAGGGCGTACCGATCGCGGTCCAGCAGCTCCCGGCCGATGCCCACGGCGAGCGACTGCTGCCAGAGGTCCTCCAGTGAGCCGCAGAGCAGGCCGATCATCCCGGTCCGCCCGCTGGCGAGCGCGCGGGCGATCGGGTCGGCCTCGTAGCCCAGCTCGGCGGCGGCCTGGCGGACCCGCTCCATCGTCTCCTCGGAGACCTGCATCCCGCGGAGGGCGTAGGAGACCGCGGCGGGGGACAGGCCGGTCGCCTTGGCCACCTCGCGTATCGTCGCGCGCTTCCTCGGCTGGGGCACGCGAACAGCCTAGTCGTCGCCACCCGCGGTCCGGGGGCGGACGTCGCGGATGTCGTCGCCTTGACAGCGCGCGGGGTGAACCGGTTCACTAAGATTGGTTACTGAATCGGTTCAGTGAACCGATTCACCTAACTTGACCAGCCAAAACAAGCTTAGGAACAGGGAGATGACGTGGTGAGCGGGGGTGGGGTCGACGTCCATCAGCATCTGTGGACGGAGTCCTTCGTCGCCGCGCTGCGCCGCCGCAGGAGGCCCCCCAGGCTCGACGGCTGGACCCTCCACCTCGACGGCGAACCCCCGAGCGACCTCGACCCCGTCGCCCACGACCCGGACCGGCGGGCCGCCCTGGTCCGGGCCGACGGGGTCGACCGCGCGCTGATCTCCCTCTCCAGCCCGCTCGGGATCGAGTACCTCCCGCCCGAGGAGGCGGCGCCGCTCCTTGCCGCCTACCACGACGACGCCGCCGGACTCGGCGCCCCGTTCGGCGCCTGGGCCGCCGCCGGGCTCCGCGAGATCGACGCACCCGGGCTCGCCGACCGGCTCGACCAGGGCTTCGCCGGGCTCCAGCTCCCGGCCACCGCGCTCGCCGACGACGCCGGGTACGCCCACTGCGCCCCCCTCCTCGGCCTCCTGGAAGCCCGCGACCTGCCGCTTTTCGTGCACCCCGGACCGGTTCGTGCGCCGCGCCTGCCGAAGAATCCCGATTTATCGGGAGAAGGCGGGGTGGCATTGCCAAACACCGGCCTGAGCCCCGACGGCGTGGCCAACCGCGAAAGCCCGGAACACAGGCAGTCACCCAGCCTCTACGGCCTCCACTACGCGGACGCGGGTACGGGCGGCACGCCGGTTCCCGATCCCCGCCGGGGCCGCGCGCCGTACCGCGCCGTCGAAACCGGCGGCAAGCCGGACGACTCCCCCCAGACCGGCACACCGGTGTGGTGGGCCGCGATGGTGCCGTACGTCCAGCAGATGCACGCGGCCTGGTTCGCCTTCCACGCCTACGGCCGGCCCCGCCACCCCCGGCTCCGGGTGTGCTTCGCCCTGCTCGCCGGGCTCGCGCCCCTGCACGAGGAACGGCTCGGCGCCCGCGGCGGCGATCCGCGCGGCGTCGTGGACGGCGGCGTCTACCTCGAAACCTCCTCGTACGGGCCCCGCGCGGTCGACGCGGCGATCCGGGTCCTCGGCATCGACGTGATCGTCAACGGCTCCGACCGCCCCTACGCCTCCCCGCTCGAACTCGGCCACGGGCACGGTCTCGGCGAAGCCGCCGGGCACGCCCTGCGAGTGAACAATCCGGCCCGGCTGCTCACGCGGAGAGGAACACCATCATGAGCTGGGACACGCTTCCCGCCAGGGAACTGCACCGACGCGAGTTACGCACGCTCGTCGAAGACCTGGCGGCGCAGCCCGACCTCTGGGCGCACCACGTCGCGTTCAACGCCGACGGCGACGGCCGCCACTACGCCTCGCTCTACCGGGACGCCCACGTGGACGTCTGGCTGCTCTGCTGGCGCCCCGAGGACGACACCGGCTGGCACGACCACGACACCTCCTCCGGCGCGGTGAAGGTCGTCTCGGGGTCGCTCACCGAGTGCAACCCCAGGATCGGCGGCGATCACGTGGAGACCGTGGTGCCCGCCGGGGAGTCCTTCTCGTTCGGCCCGGACCACATCCACCGGCTCAGCGGACGCGTCGACGGCACCGTCTCCATCCACGCGTACTCGCCCCCGCTCTGGCGGCTCGGCCAGTACTCCATCGGCGACGACGGGGTGATGCGCCGCGTCTCGGTCAGCTACGCCGACGAACTGCGCCCCCTCGCCGCGCAGGCCCTGGCCTGACCCGTCCGGTACGGGCCTTCGCGGCCGTAGGCCGTACCGGATCACCGAGGTCGGAGCAGGGTCCGAAGGCCGGGGCGGGAGTGCTCGGCGGGGATCGGTTCGGTGAGCGCGGCAACGGTCACGCCGTGGTCGTGGAGCGCGCCGGGGAGCTTCGCGGCGGGCAGGCCCGGAGCGGCGACGATCAGGGTGCCACGGGTCAGCGCCGCGGTCAGCAGCGCGGTGACGGCGGCGCCGCCGTCCAGCGGCCACGTCGCCAGGAGCACGTCCTTCTCCCCGAGCTCCCCGAGCGCGAACCCGGATGCCGGGCCGCCGGCGACCAGCTCCGCACGGCTGAGCGGGCCCTCCACGGTGAGCAGGGCCGGGTGCGCCGCCGGATCGCGGAGCGGTACGGACCCGGGGCCGGGGACGGCCGGTTCGCCGGGCCCGGTGAGCAGTTCGGCGTAGGCGCAGGTCTCGGGGACCGGGTCCGAGCCGATCACGACCACCCGGCGGACCCGGGAACGGTCGGCCAGCCGGAGCGCCGTGGCGGCGAGCCGCGGGGTCGTGATCAGCATTCGGGCGTCGCACCGGGTCAGCCGCCGGGTGAGCCACTCGGCGGGGGCCGCGGCGGGAAGCGTCGCGGCGGTGCCTCCGGCCGCCAGGACCGGCCAGGTCGCGAGGAGGTGCGCGGTCACCGTGTCGACGTACACACCCGCGGTGTAGCCGGGGAAGACACCGCACCGCAGGAGCCCGGAGGCCGCGCGGACGACGGTCGTGGCGAGCGTCCGGCCGCCGAGGACGCCACCGCCGCCGATCTCGATGAGAGCGGGCCGATCGCCCAGCTCGTACGCCCGGCCGAGCACCGCGCCACTCGCCGGACAGCCCCGCGCCCCGGATGTCATGCCCGGACTGTACGGGCGCCGCGGGGGCGGCGCATGCGCAGAACCATGTAGGTACCGATGTATCCGGGCGAGGGTCGTGTCCATGAGGAATCAGGGCATCGGCCGGGTCGTCGTGTCATGCCTGGGCCGGTGTCCTTCCGGTCCGCGGAGCGCGCCGGCGCGTCGTCTCCCGGACCGGCCCGGTGGCCTCGCTGAAACACCGTCCGGGCCCGTGGGTGCGGGCCCGGGTCCTGCGCGACCCGGACCCGCCGCCGCGTACCCCGCGCCTTCGGCCACCCCCCCTCCGAGGTGACGTCCGGCTTTCCCGCGGGGCACGCAACGTGCATGATCAGCCGTTGTACGCGGCAACCACCCCTGGCGGCCCAGGGGGTGGACGGCTGAGCACACGCTCCAAACTAGGCCCGGGACCACCCGGGCACATGCCCTGAATCACCCATTCACCGGTGCATTCCGCCACCCTGCACATGTGTAGATCGCCGATCAACCGCGATCGGAGATCCCGCGTTCGATCGCCCAGGCGGCGGCCTGGGTCCGCGAGGCGAACCCCAGTTTGCCGAGGATGTTGGCGACGTGCCGGGCGGCGGTCGCGGGGCTGATGACGAGCTCGGCGGCGATGCCGCGGTTGCTCAACCCACGGGCGATCAAGGCGACGACCTCTCGCTCCCTTCTCGTCAGGATGTTTCCGGACCTGTCGGGCTTCAGCCGCCGATCGGCCGGACGGTCCGCGGAGGCCGCCTCCACCGGGGCCGGCTCAAGCGACGCCGATCCGCGTGCTCCGTACTCCGGCCCCGCCACAGCATGGTCCCCGGCCGACGGGTCCAGTGCGAAGGTGACCGCCTCCCGCAACGTCATCCCACTCCCGGAGTCCCAGAGGACCGTGACCAGCGGCCCCCCGAGCGCCTTCCGCGCCGGTTCGAGCAGCAGATCGAGATCGGCCCCCGCCCTCAGGCCCCGTCCGGCCCCCGCCGCCTCGCGGAGCGCCTCGGCGGCGGCGGCGAGCCGTACCGCCCGCCGATGGTCCCCCTCCCGGGAGGCGAGCCGGGCGAACTCCCCCAGCCGCCGGGCGACGCCCGTCCGCTGCCCGGTGTTGAGGCTCAGCCGGAGCGCCTCGGCGAACCGGCGCCGCGCCGCGTCGCAGGCCCCCTCGGCGAGGTCGATCCGCCCCAGGCCCGCCACACAGTTGACGATCTCGGCGCGGGCATCCAGCCCGTCGATCATGGTCAGCGCCTGCTCGTAGCGCGCCCGGGCACCGCCTGAGTCCCCCCGCCGCTCCGCCACCCGGGCCAGCCCGAGCAGCCCGCGGCTCGTCCCCCACCGGTTGTCCAGCCGGTCGGAGATCCCCAGAACCGTCCGGTACGCGTCCCGCGCCTCCCGCAGCCGCCCCGCCGCCAAGGCGAGCCTGGCCCGCGCCTCGTACGCGAACGCCTCGATCCGCGGGTCGTCCAGCTCACGGGCGATCTCGATCGCCTCCGCCAGCGGATCGGGCCCCGCCTCGGCGGACGCGGATACCCCGGCACCCGTCCCCGATTCGCGGCAGGCGGCCTCGTGCCGAGGTCGGCGGTCGGACCCGTCGTCCGTACCGGCCGATGATCCGGCCACCGGCGGATCGCGCCTGACCCCGCCGCGTCCCCCGACCGAGGTCCGCACACCGCTCTCGGCTGAGACGCCGGAGCCATCCCGGTCTTCGACGACCTCGCGCCGAGGCGCCGATCGCGACTCGATGTCCGTACCGCTGCGGACCTCCCCCGTCGCCGGGCCCCGCATTCGGGGAGCGACCGTCGCGAGGAGGATGAGGGCCGAGGCGACCCCCAGCCGCTCCCCCGCCGCGCGGCACAGGGCGAGGCCCGTCTCGCCGTACGCCAGCGCCGTCGCGGTGTCACCCTGGGCGAGGGCGAGTTCGGCGCGGAACACCACGGCCTGGGCGCGGAGCCCCGGCGGGAGCTCGGCCGCGGCGTCGGCGAGCACTCGGTCGAGCCAGTCGACGATGTCGGTGTACCGGCCGCTGCCCAGGTAGAGCAGGCGGAGGGCGAGGATGATCCGGAGCGCCGCCTCGTGGTCTCCGGCCGCGAGCGCCAGGCGGAGCACCGTGTTCCCGTTGGTCCGCATCGCGTCCAGCCCCTCGATGAGCCGGCGGACGACCGGCCACGGCTGCTTGGCCCGCGGGCTGATCGCCCAGCTGACCCGCTCCGCCAGCTCGGCGAGCCTGGCGTGGTGCCGCCTGCGCAGACCGTCCTCCTCGCCGGAGGCGGCGAGCCGCTCGGCCGCGTACTCCCGGACGGTGTTCAGCATCCGGTAGCGGGCCTCGCCCCCCGCCTCGCCGTCCACCACCACGAGCGACTTGTCGACCAGCGCGGACATGAGGCGGAGTACGTCCTGCGGCCAGACCCCCGCGCCGGAGCACACCCCCTCGGCCAGGGTGAGCGTCCAGCCGCCGGTGAACACGGTGAGGCGGCGGAGCAGCACCCGTTCCGCCTCGGTGAGCAGCTCGTGGCTCCAGTCGACGGTGGCCCGCAGCGTCCGCTGCCGCTCGGGCGCACCGCGGTCGCCTCCGGCGAGCAGCTGAAACCGGTCGCGGAGCCGCGCGGCGATCTGATCCACCGACAGGAACCGGATCATGGGCGCGGCGAGCTCGATCGCGAGCGGCATCCCGTCGAGGGCCCGGCAGAGGCCGGCCACCTCCACCACGTTCTCCGCGGTCACCTCGAAGTCCGGGCGAGCCGCGGCGGCCCGGGCGGCGAAGAGCCGTACCGCCTCGGATCGGAGGAGCCGCGACGGGGTGAGGTCCTCCGACGTCTCCAGGGGCGGCACCCGCCACACCGTCTCCCCCGGTACCCGGAGCGGCTCCCGGCTGGTGGTGAGGATCCACACCCGCGGGCAGCGGGTGAGCAGCGTGATCCCCAGCCGCGCGGACTCGTCGATCATGGATTCGCAGTTGTCCAGCACGATCAGCAGGTGCCGGTCGTCCAGCGCGTCGACGACGGTCTCCACCAGGGGCCGGGTGCCCTCCTCCCGGATGTGCAGCACGGCCGCGAGCTGCGCGGTCACCGAATCCGTGCCGGTGAGCCCGGCGAGTTCGACCAGCCAGACGCCGTCGGGGAACCCCTCGGTCAGCCGGGTGGCGACGCGGAGCGCGAGCCGGCTCTTCCCGATGCCTCCGGTCCCGCAGAGCGTCACCATCCTGGACACCGTCACCAGCTGCAGGAGTTCGTCCACATCAGGCCCACGGCCGACGAAGGCGTTGGGCTCAAGCGGGAGGTTGTTGGCTGCCATGGCCTCTTAGGGGGTACCTCGTCCGATCGTCACGGAAAGTGTGACATCAGTCGACAGATTGTGTCGTTAAGTCGACGACTTTGTGCGGAGGTTCCGAAGGGAAATCACTCCTGCCTCTAGAATGCTGCTGCAATGAGTTCGCATCCAGTGGTGGAAGTGCTGTTCATCCGGGTAGACGCGGGAGCCCTCACCTACCGGCAGCAGCAGACCGAGCTCCGCCCCGGCACCCACCCCGACCAGGCGGCCCTCGGCCTCGGCCCGTCGGGCGACCCGCTTCTGCACTCCACCAGCTGGCGGTACGACCCGGCCGGCCACATCGTCCTCACCTACGCGATGTGCCCCGACCCCCGGCCCGACCTCCCCGGCCGCCCCGTCCCCCACACGTCCACCGCGCACGCCGAGACCCCCACGTCCCCCTCCCCGGCCCGCATCCACCTCGACGACGTCGCCGCGCACGCCGTACGGCACCTGGCCTGGCTCGCCGAAACCGACCCCGTCGCCCGCGACTTCCTCACCGCCCACCCGGACCTCTCCGCCGCGTTGTCCCCCCTCAACCCCGCCCCCGCCGTACGGCTCTGAGGGCTGCGGGATCGCGGCCCGGCCAAGCCGACCGGCGTACCGGACGGGGTCCGGCAAGGGCTTGACCTGGAGTGCACTCCAGATTGTTGGCTGGGCCCATGCAGCAGATCACATTGGGAAACAGCCGGACGTCCTCCCCGGCGAGCAGGTTCGCGCTGGGGGCGATGTCGTTCGGGACGTTGATCGAGGAGAAGATCGCGTTCGCGATCCTCGACCGGTTCGCCGACGCCGGGGGGATGCTCATCGACACCTCGAACAACTACGCGTTCTGGCATGAGGGCGCGACCGGGGACGAGAGCGAGACGGTCGTCGGGAAGTGGCTGGCGAGCCGGGGAGCCCGGGACCGGGTGGTCTTGAGCACCAAGGTGGGCGCCCGCCCCACCGTCCCCGGTGACCGCACGCTGGACTCCGCGGAAGGGCTCTCGGCCACCGCGATCAAGCAGGGCATCGAAGGGAGCCTGCGCCGCCTGGGCACCGACCACGTCGACGTCTACTGGGCGCACATCGAGGACCGCGGGGTGCCCTTCCACGAAACGCTGGACGCCTTCCACGCGCTGACCGACGAAGGGAAGGTACAGCTGCTCGGTGCGAGCAACCACCGGACGTGGCTGGTCGAGCGGGCGCGGGCCTACTCGGCGGCGCAGGGCCGGGTCGGCTACACCAACCTCCAGCTCCGGCACTCCTACATCCGCCCACGCCCCGGGGCCACGCTGCCGGAGAGTGCGCATGTGCAGGTCGGCGAGGAGACGCTCGACTACGTACGCCACGAGCCCGACCTGGTCCTCTGGGTCTACACATCGCTGATCAGCGGCTCCTACACCCGTCCGGACCGCCCCTTGGCCGAGGTGTACGACCATCCGGGGACCACGCGGCGTCTCGCCGTACTGCGCGACCTGTCCGCCGAGCTCGGGGTGACCCCGAACCAGCTCGTGCTGGCCTGGCTCGCCGGGGGCGACCCGCCGATCATCCCGATCGTGGGGGTGAGCGGGGTGGAGCAACTGGAGCAGACCCTGGAGGCCTTCGACCTCACGCTCGACGAGGAGGTGCGGCGGCGCATGGACACCCCGGCGTGAGCACGCCAGCCCGGTGACCGGATGGCAGCGGGCCATCGCGGAAAGGCGCTCAGGCCGATGTCCGCGGGGGCGCCATCGGGCCTGAGTGGCCTTCACCTGGGCTTACGGGATGTTGTCCTCGTACCAGGCGATCTTTTCGCGGATGGCGCGCTGCTTCTCCCGCATCTCGGCGATCTGGGATTCGATGCGGCGGTCATGGGCTTTCAGCAGGGCCATGCGCTCGACGAAGGTGTCGTCGCCGCCGTCGCGGGTGAGCTCGGCGAAGGTGAGCATCTCCGCGATCGGCATACCGGTGACCCGAAGACACCGGAGCAGGGCCAGCCAGTACAGGTCGGAATCGCTGAACCGGCGCTGGCCGGAGGCGTTCCGGTGCACCCGCGGCAGCAGGCCGATCTTCTCGTAATAGCGCAGCGTGTCGAGACTGAACCCGGTCTCTTCCGCAGTCTCCCCCGGCGAATAGAGGCTCATAGACCCTCATCTTGGCACCTGGAGTGCACTCCAGGTCAACGCTCCGACGCCCTCCCAAGCATGATCGCTGCGATGTGTGACCCCCCGGTGGCGCACACACCGCAACGATCACCAGGTTCCCTGCCACACGGGCGACGCGCGCCGACGCCGTACCGGACCCTCAACCACGACTCAACCCGGAACAACCACCGACACCCACTCCAGCGTGATCGTTGCGCTCTGCGACCCACAACGGGTACGCACAGCACAACGATCACCAGGTTCCCTGCCACACAGGCGACGCGCGTCGGCGCCGTACCGGAGAAGGGTCGGCGGTCGCGGCTTGACCTGGAGTGCACTCCAGATTGTTGACTGCGGCCATGCAGCAGATCACGTTGGGAAACAGCCGGACGTCCTTCCCGGCGAGCAGGCTCGCGCTGGGGGCGATGTCGTTCGGGACGTTGATCGAGGAGAAGACCGCGTTCGCGATCCTCGACCGGTTCGCCGACGCCGGGGGCACGCTTGTCGACACCGCCAACAGCTACGCGTTCTGGCATGAGGGCGCGACCGGGGACGAAAGCGAGACCGTGATCGGCAAGTGGCTGGCGAGCCGGGGAGCCCGGGACCGGGTCGTGCTGAGCACCAAGGTGGGTGCCCGCCCCACCGTCCCGGGCGACCGCACCATGGACTTCGCGGAGGGACTCTCGGCCACCGCGATCAAGCAGGGGATAGAGGGGAGCCTGCGCCGCCTGGGCACCGACCACGTCGACGTCTACTGGGCCCACATCGAAGATCGTCGCGTCCCGCTGGATGAGACGCTGGACGCGTTCGACTCGCTGACCAAGCTGGGAAGGGTACGGCTGCTCGGCGCGAGCAACCACCGGACGTGGCTGGTCGAACGGGCACGGGCCTACTCGGCGGCACAGGGCCGGACCGGCTACACCAACCTCCAGCTCCGCCACTCCTACATCCGCCCCCGCCCCGGGGCCGCGCTGCCGGAGGGCGCGGTGGGACAGGTCGGCGAGGAGACGCTCGACTACGTACGCCACGAGCCCGACCTGGTCCTCTGGGTCTACACATCGCTGATCAGCGGCGCCTACACCAGGCGGGACCGGCCCCTGCCTGAGGCGTACGACCATCCGGGGACCACGCGGCGTCTCGCCTTACTGCGCGATCTCTCCGCCGAGCTCGGGGTGACCCCGAACCAGCTCGTGCTGGCCTGGCTCGCCGGAGGCGACCCGCCGATCATCCCGATCGTGGGGGTGAGCGGGGTGGAGCAGCTGGAGGAGGTTTTGGGGGCCTTCGACCTCACGCTCGACGAGGAGGTCCGGCGGCGCATGGACACCCCGGCGTGAGCACGCTAACCCGGCGGCTCCTGATCTGGATAGGTTTCGAACGGCGTCCTTCGCCGGTACGGGCGGACGCAGCGGTACGGGCGGACGCCGAAGGGATCAAGCAGGAGGAGCGTTCCGCCCGGCTCCGGCGCCGCGAGGCCCGGCGGGTCCCGGGATCGACGCGGTACGTCTACGGGCCCGGCGTCGTCCTCCCCATCAACGTCGACGGTGGGGAGCCACCCGGCTGAGACCGGGGGGTGTCCCACCGCAACCGGTGCGCCCGCGGGCCGTACCCGCCGTATCACAGCAGATGCGGACGAATCCGCCCCCAGTCTCTGCATCCGCCCTCAGCCTCTGAGCTGTATGAAGCCTGGACACGGATCCTCGACGGGGGTTCCGGCCCCGCCGCCTGTTTCCGAAGCAGTCGTGAATCGGCGGGCACCCGATCTCCCCGGGAGCCCGCCGGAGCCCGGCAATGCGGCTGGGCCGGATGTCGCATCCTTTGCGAGGGTCCGTGTCCACCCCGGTGTTTCCCGGAGCGACCCGAGCTCCGGGACGATCGGGCCCGCACCTAAGACCGTGCGGCGCCTAAGCCGGTACGGCTCGCGCCGTGCCGGCCGTACCGGGACGAAGGTCGGCTAGAGCACCGAGACGTGGACGTGGTCGATGTGGTTGGCGGTGTTGCCGCCGCGGTTGCTCATCATTTTCCAGCCGGTGCCGGTGCGGATGTCGTAGTAGCGCTGCCGCCAGATGATGTACATGATGCCGAGCCGCTGCCCGTTCTCGATGTAGTACTGGGCGATCGCGTCGCCGCGGGCGTTGTCGGCGGCGTTCGGCACGCGCCCGCCGGAGCTCAGCATGAAGTCGCACGCCCGGCCGACCCCGTGTTCGCCGCTGTCGCCGGGCCGCAGGCAGCCGTACCCGTAGGGCATCGGGAACTGCTGGAGGGTGAGGTCGCGGACGAGCTGCATCCGGGCGGTGAGGCCGTTCGCGCCGGACGGGGACTGGTATCCGTGCTTGGCGAGATACCGTTCGACCTCGTTCTTCTTGGCGCGGAGTTCGGCGATGTCCTTCTTGAGCTGGACGACCCGCTCGTCGGCGGCCTCCTGGGCCTGGATCGCCTGCTGGGAGAGGCTGTGCATCCTGGAGATCTGTTCGCGTTTGTTGCGGGCCAGGTGTTCCAGGGTGGCGACCTGGCCGAGGACCTCCTGCACGTCGCCGTTGAAGGCGAGGAGCATGGTGGTGTCGACCTTCGCCCCCATGTAGGTGGTCTGGGCGATCTGGGCGACCTGAACACGGGCGGACTTGAGGTCCTTGGCGACCTTCTCGGCCCGGGCGTCGGCCCTCTTCGCGGCCAGCTTGGCCTCTTCGAGGGCTTGGATCTCGCCGCGGTACGCCTTGGAGAGGGCCGCGGCTTCCTTGGTGAGTTGGCGCAGTTGATCCTGCCTGCTCGGTGGTGCCAGCCGCTCGGCCGCCCCGGGTCCGACCGCCACCAGGAGCACCGTCAGCACCGACACCGCCAAGGCGCATGCCCGGCCCAGCTTCACTCGCTCTCCTCTCCTCGTACGCCTACCGGGTTAGCTGACGGGTTCGGGCCAGGAGTCGCCCTACGGCACGCAAGCGCACCGACTCACCCCACCGTGCTGGTCTGGGGAAGTCCCTAGCACCGGCACATGACGCCTTGGGTCCCCGGTTCCCGCGTACGGGATTCGGCGGCTGCCGGCTGCCCCGATCAGGGGCGGTGCACCGACAGAACAGAGCGAACTATAGAAGGTGATCATGAGGTGCTGCCACCGATACCACTTAAAAATCAACAGCACCAGCGGGTTTCCTACGCCACGAATCCGACCGGCCCGCAATCGGCGGACGGGCTGTCCGCATCCGGCCATCCCGTGGACCTTGCCCAAACAGCAAGTTAGGCGGATATTTCGGATGATCGTGCCAGCCGTGACTCCGGCGACGAGGCCGGAGTACAACGGAGAGGACCCCTGTGTTCCAAACCCCCCGAAGAACGGCCCTGTCCGCCGCCGCAGCCGTGTCGCTCTGTCTCAGTATGATCTTCGCCACCGGAGCGGACGCCAAACAGAACCAACCCCAGGCGGCGCCGGTGAACCCGCTCCCGCAGGACGAGCGGATCGAGCTGTACCAGCTGGACGCCGCGCCCGGTACCGCGGAGGAGCTGGAGCTCACCGGGTTGGAGATCATTCAGAAGCGGGTCGCGAACAACCGGGAGCACCTGGAGCTCACCCTGCGTCCCGCCGACGTCAAAAAGCTCGAGCGCCGGGGTCTGCGGCCGTCGCCCGTACGGAACGAGGCGGGTCAGACCCAGCTTGAGGCCGCGCGGACCATGGCGGCCTCCGGGTTCAACGTGTGGCGGTCCTACTCCGAGCCGGGCGGCATCGCCGACCAGCTCCGTGGCATCACCCGGGCCAATCCGGACGTCACCGAGCTGCGGCGGATCGGTAAGACGACACAGGGCAAGGACATCCTCGCGGTCAAGGTGACCAGGGGCGCGCGGCACCTCCCCGACGGAATCCGGCCCGCCGTGCTCTACTCGGCGACCCAGCACGCCCGCGAATGGATCTCCACCGAGGTGGACATGCGGCTGCTGAAGTACCTGATCGCCAACAAGAACACCGGCGAGATCAAGAGCCTGCTCAACCGGACCGAGCTCTGGTTCGTCCCGGTGGCCAACCCCGACGGGTACGACTACACCTTCGCCTCCCCGGACAACCGGCTCTGGCGCAAGACCCTGCGGGACAACAACAACGACGGGCAGATCACCAGCGTCGACGGCGTCGACCCGAACCGCAACTTCCCCACCAACTTCGGGTACGACGAGGAGGGGTCGAGCGCGATCCCGAGCAGCGAGACCTACCGCGGCCCCGGGCCGGCCTCCGAACCCGAGACCAAGGCGATGGACGGGCTGCTGCGGCGGATCAAGTTCCGCGCGCAGGTCAACTACCACTCCTACGGGGCGCTCCTGCTCTACCCGATGGGCTGGCAGGTCAACACCGCCACCGCGGACGACCCGATCTACCAGGCGCTGACCGGCTCCGACGCCAACCCCGCGGTGCCGGGCTTCGACCCCGACCTCGGGGCCGAGCTCTACACCACGAACGGGGAGACGACCGACCACGCGCACGCCGCCTACGGCACCCTGGCGTGGACCCCCGAGCTTGAGGAAGGGTGCGACGGCTGCGGCTTCGTCTTCCCCGACGACGAGAACCTGGTCCAGGAGCAGTTCGTGAAGAACCTCCCCTTCGCCCTGGACGTCGCGAAGTCCGCGCCGAACCCCACCGAACCGGTCAGCCACCTCGGCAACACCACGCCCGACTTCGTCGTCGACGCCTTCGAGGTCAGCCACGGCCGCGACCAGCCCGTCCAGGTCAACGTGAAGCGGTCGCTCGGCCCGGTCCTCATGCACTACCAGATCAACGGCGGCAGGACGAAGACCACGACCACCCGTGCCTGGCAGGGCGGGGAACGGTACGGCAAGGACTACGACACCTATTACCACTACCGCCGCGGCACGGTGCAGAACGCCAAACCGGGTGACAGCGTCAAGGTCTGGTTCACCGCCCCGGTGAAACGGAAGACCAGTGCGAACTTCACCTACCGGGTCGCCGCCGACATCGGGGGCAAGGTGCTCATCCTCGCCGCCGAGGACGTGACCGGGCTCAGCCCCGTACAGGGCGTGACGACCGCCAAGTACGCCGACGACCACGCCACCGCGCTCACCGCCGCCGGATACACCTCGGACGTCTACGACGTGGACGCCGCAGGCCGCAAGGCCCCCCACCCGCTCGGTGTGCTGAGCCACTACAAGGCGGTGGTCTGGGAGACCGGCGACGACATCATCCCGCGGGAGACCACCCAGGTCGGCGGGACCGTGGCCAGGCTCGGCATCGACATCGAACTGGCCGTACGCGACTACCTCAACGAAGGCGGCAAACTCGTCCACTCCGGGAAGTACGCCTCGTTCGCCCAGGCGGCCGACGGCGGCTACTACTTCCAGCCCGACACCGCCCAGCCCGAGTGCGCCGTCCCCTCCGATCCGCCCTGCCTTCCGGTGCTCAACGACTTCCAGCAGTACTACCTGGGCGCCTACGTCAACGTGAGCGACGGCGGCACCGACGGCAACACCGGCACGCCGTTCCCGCTCAAGGGCGCGGCGAACGGGTTCGCCGGGTTCAACGGATCTCTCAACGGCGGCGACTCGGCGAACAACCAGGACCACACCGCCTCCCTCGTCTCCACCTCGGCGATCCTGCCGCCGGACCGGTTCCCGCAGTTCGCGACGGGCGCGGCCGTACAGTGGGACCGCCCTGGGGCGCCGTTCTCCCCGCACACCGGGAGCTGGTTCGTCCCGAGCGGCCTCGCCGACATCTCCTACAAGCGGCTCAGCCGGAGCATCGACCTGACCGGGAAGTCCAGCGGAAACCTCTCCTTCTGGACCTCCTACGACACCGAGGCCAACTGGGACTTCCTCACCGTCGAGGCGCGCACCGCCGGACAGGACGACTGGACCACCCTCCCCGACCAGAACGGGCACACCACCCAGAACACCGGGGAGAGCTGCCTGACCGCGAACAGCGGCGGCTGGCGGGAGATCCACCCGTTCACCCAGCGCTACCAGGGCGTCAACTGTGAGCCGACCGGGACCAGCGGTGCCTGGCACGCCGCCTCCGGCGCCTCCGGCGGCTGGCAGCAGTGGTCGATCGACCTGACCGCCTACGCGGGCAAGCAGGTGGAGATCTCGATCGCCTACATCAGCGACTGGAGCACCCAGGGCCTCGGCGTCTTCCTCGACGACTTCAAGGTCACCGCGGACGGCGCGACGGCCGCGGAAACCTCGTTCGAGACCGACCTCGGCGGCTGGACCGTGAGCGGCCCGCCGCCCGGCTCCGCCTCCTCGGTCGGCGACTGGGCCAGGAGCGACCAGCCGTTCCAGGAAGGCAGCGTCCTCACCACCAAGGACACCGTCTTCGCCGGATTCGGGGTCGAAGGCCTGACCACCCAGGCGATGCGCACCGACTTCATGAAGCGTGCGCTCAAGCACCTCCTGGGCTGACCCGCGGGCACGCCCCGCACCCAGACGACCGCCCCGGTCCGATACCACCCCCACGGGTATCGGACCGGGGCGGCGCCGTGTCCCGTACCGGCGGTGAAGGGGTACGGCCACCGCGGCGCCGGCCCGCGCACGCCGTACCGAAGGCGACGCCGTCGCCACGGCGAAGGCCGTCCCGATTCGAATCGCCCCTGTGGGATTCGAATCGGGACGGCCCCCGGTGATCCGGTACGGCTGCCGCGCCTCACGCCCGCCGTACACGCGGGTCAGCGGGAGGTGCGGCGCTTGAAGAGGTAGGTGCCGCCGATCACGGAGATCAGGAGGATCCCGCCGCACCAGGCGAAGGAGAGCCAGACGCTGTTCCCGAGGGGGGTCCCCATCAGGAATCCGCGGACGGCCTCCACCGTGGGGGTGATCGGCTGGTTCTCGGCGATCGGCCGGAGCCAGGACGGAAGGGACTCAGCGGGCACGAACGCGCTGCTCAGATAAGGGATGAACAGGATGAAGAAGCTGAATCCGTTCGCGCCTTCCACGGTCTTGGCGATCAGCCCGAGCGCGACCGCGGCCCAGGAGATCGCCAGGATGTACAGGGCGATCATGCCGAGCGCCGCCAGCCAGCCGAGCGGTCCGGCGGTCGGGCCGAAACCGATCAGCAGCGCCACCGCGACCACGAGGGTCACCGAGATCATGTTGCGGACGAGGCTGGCGACCACGTGCCCGGTGAGCATCGCCGAGCTGACGATGGGCAGCGAGCGGAACCGCTCGACGATGCCGTTGACCATGTCGTGGGCGACGGTGACCGTCGTCATGGATGCCCCGTATCCGGCGCACATCAGGATGAGCCCGGGTACGACGTAGTCGACGTAGGCGCTCCCGACGTCGATGACCCCGCCGAACACGTAGACGAACAGCAGGAGCAGAAACACCGGCAGCACGACCGTGAGGAAGAGCAGTTCGAAGTTCCGGGTGATGTGCCGGAGACTCCGGGCGATCATGGTAAGGGAATCGCTGAACGCCCAGTAGAGCCGGGAATGGGTGGCCATCAGATTCCCACCTTCCGGGAAACGCTGTCGGACCGTGTGGACTTGTCGGGGTTGTCGGTGAGCGCCAGGAAGACGTCGTCCATGGAGGGGCTCTTGACCCGGACCCGGGTGACGGCCAGCCCCTGACCTTCCACCCATTCGAGGATCCGCCGGAACCCCCCGGGGCTCCCGTCCGAGGCCACGCTCACACTTCTCAGCTGCGGATCGGTGTGTACGGCGGCGGCGCCCAGGCCACGCAACGCCCGGTCGTAGTTCTCCCCGTCGTCGAGAACCAGCTCCACGTACTCGCTCGCGACCTGCCGTTTCAGCTCGTCGGGCGTGCCCTGGGCCACCACCTTCCCGTGGTCGATCACCGCGATCCGGTCGGCCAGCCGATCGGCCTCCTCCAGGTACTGGGTGGTCAGCAGAATCGTGGTGCCGGTGACGGTGAGGTCCCGTACCACGTCCCACATGGCCTGGCGGCTCCGCGGATCGAGTCCGGTGGTCGGCTCGTCGAGGAAGAGGACCGGTGGTCTGGTCATCAGACTCACCGCCAGGTCCAGTCGGCGCCGCATGCCCCCCGAGTAGGTCTTGACCGGCCGCCGGCTCGCCTTGACGAGGTCGAACGCCTCCAGCAATTCGTCGGTCCGCCTCCAGGCGGCCTTCCGGCCCAGGTGGTAGAGGCGGCCCATCATGCGCAGGTTCTCCTCGCCGGTGAGCAGTTCGTCGACGGCGGCGTACTGCCCGGTCAGGCTGATCGACCGGCGGACCCGCACAGGGTTGCGCGCCACGTCGTGCCCCGCGACCAGGACCGAACCGGCGTCGGCCTTGATAAGGGTGGCCAGGATCCGCACCATCGTGGTCTTTCCCGCGCCGTTCGGGCCGAGGAGCGAGAAGATCGTCCCCTTCTCCACGCGGAGATCCACGCCGGTGAGCACTCTCACGCGACCGTACGATTTCTCGACCCCGGTCGCCTCGATGACGACGTCGTCGTTCACACCTTCCGCCCTTCCACGGTGAACCTTCCTCCGGTGCCCGGCCGTGGCATCGGGACGTCTCCCTCGCGCGGTCGAGCCGGATGCCCGGCGGACCGCGTATCCGCCGGCGCACATGACGCCCCGCCGCCGGGGCATCGATCAGTGGACGCGACACACCAGCTCACTGCGTATCCAGCAAACTGTGTATCTCGCATACCAATATGTTTATCATATACACAGCTTTAGGATGGCTGTCAACGAACGACGAGGAGCACCGGGTGACGAAAGACGACCAGAGCGACGACGGGCTGCCCGCGAGCATCGAGCTCCTCTGGGGCCTGCGGGAGCGGCCTCGGCGCGGACCCAAGCCCGGCCTCAGCCTGGGCGGCATCGTCGCGGCGGCCATCGAGCTGGTCGACGCCGACGGCCTGGGGGCACTCTCCATGGCCCGGGTCGCCGAACGGCTCGGCTTCACCACCATGTCCCTCTACCGGCACGTGGCGAACAAGGAGGAACTCCTCCTGCTCATGGTGGACACGGCCCTCGGCGACAAACCACCCCTCCCGGAACCCGGGGAAAGCTGGCGAACCGCGATGGAAAGCTGGGCCTGGGGGCATCTCGCCGTCTACCGCCGCCACCCGTGGCTCATCCAGATCCCGATCAGCGGCCCGCCGGTCGGGCCGAACCACATGATGTGGATGGACGCCGGGCTACGCACCCTCGTCGGCACACCGCTGCGCCCCGAGGAGAAGCTCTCGGTTCTCCTGCTCGTCACCGGCCACGTCTGGAGCGAGGTACGGCTCAGCCGTGATCTCTCCAGGGCCGAGCAGGAGACCGGGCAGCTGACCGATGAGATGATGCTCGCCAGCCAGCGGCTCTACGAGAAGCTCACCGATCCGGAGCGCTTTCCCGCGCTGGCCGACGTGGTCGCCTCCGGGGTGCTCTCCATGCCCGACGAGGTCCCCGACACCGACTTCACCTTCGGCCTGACCACGATCCTCGACGGCCTGCGGAAACTCATGGAGTCCCGCTGAGACCCGAGGTGTGCTCACCCCGATAGGGGATCGAAGCGGCCGGTACCGCCACAGGGCGGCCACACCTCCAGGCGAGCCACCGGCCCGCCCTCGCGGCAGCCGTACCGGATCGGACGGGGCCGGAGGTCGCGGCGCAGCCGCCGGGCCATGCCGTCGTACGGCGAACGCCGCGACAGCCGTACAGCCTCAGGCGGCGCCTGCTCGGGTGCGAAGCGCGGACCGGCCCGGCTGCACCCGTACCCGATCAGGATGTGAGCCGTAAGCCCAGGTCAGAAGCCGGGGCGCTGGGCCTGGATGGCGGTGATGGCGATCGTGTTGACGATGTCGGAGACGAGCGCGCCCCGGGAGAGGTCGTTGACGGGTTTGCGCAGCCCCTGCAGGACGGGCCCGACGGCGATCGCCCCGGCGGAACGCTGAACCGCCTTGTACGTGTTGTTCCCCCTGTTCAAATCCGGAAATATCAGGACCGTTGCGTGGCCGGCCACCGCGGAGTCGGCCACTTTGGTCGCCGCGACCGTGGGGTCGACCGCGGCGTCGTACTGAAGCGGCCCCTCCACGAGCAGCTCCGGTGCCCGCTCCCGGATGATCTGGGTGGCGTCCCGTACCTTCTCCACGTCGGCGCCGGTCCCGGAGGCACCGGTGGAGTAGGAGAGCATCGCGACCCGGGGCTCCACGCCGAACAGCGCCGCCGTGGCCGCCGACGAGATCGCGATGTCGGCGAGCTGGTCGGCCGTGGGATCGGGGTTGACCGCGCAGTCGCCGTACACCAGCACCTGCTTGGGCAGCAGCATGAAGAAGACGCTGGAGACGGTCGACGTGCCCTCCGAGGTCTTGATGATCTCGAAGGCGGGCCGGATCGTCGCCGCGGTGGTGTGGACCGAGCCGGAGACCATGCCGTCGGCCATGCCGACCTCGACCATCATCGTCCCGAAGTAGTTGGGATCGCTCATCACGTCCCTGGCGAGCTCCAGGGTCACCCCGCGGTGCGCGCGGAGTTTGGCGTACCGCTCGGCGAACTGGTCGCGCAGGAGCGAGTCCGCCGGATCGGTGAACCTGACCCCGGGCAGGTCCAGACCGAGGTCGGCGATCCGCCGCCGGACGTCCGGTTCCGCGCCGAGCAGGGTCAGCTCGCACACCCCGCGCCGGAGCAGGATCTCCGCGGCGCGCAGGATCCGCTCCTCGGTCCCCTCCGGCAGCACGATGTGGCGGCGGACGGCCCTGGCCCGCTCCAGCAGCGCGTACTCGAACATCATCGGGGTGACGTGGTCGGAGGTCGCGAGCTCGATGCGGCCGGACAGGTCCGCGGTGTCGACGTGCCGGTCGAAGTGGCCGAGCGCGATCTCGACCTTGCGGGGGTTCTCGGGGTCGAGCCGCCCTTCGAGCCCGCCGAGCGTATTGGCGACCGTGAAGCTGTTCTTCGCGCTGGACAGTACCGGGACACCCGGGGCCAGGCGTTTGGCGAGTTTGGTGACGAGGGCGTTCGGCTTCTCCCCCAGGGTGAGCACGACCCCGGCCAGCGGTGGGGACGAGGCGGCGTGCGCGGACATCGCGGCGATCAGGATGTCGGATCGGTCGCCGGGCGCGATGACCAGCGACCCCTCGGTGAGGTGGTCGAGGAAGACGGGGATGGTGGCGCCCCCGAAGACGTACCCCCGGACGTCCCGCAGGAGCGACTCGTCGTCCCCGAGCAGCAGTGTGCCGCGTACGGCCGCCACGACCTGGGCGATCGTGGGCGCGGAGAGCACGGGGTTCTCCGGGATGACGTAGCAGGGCACGGGAAGGCCGGGATCGATGTCCAGTCCGTCCCCGATCCGGTTGGCGATCACGGCGAGCACCTCGCACCGCAGGTCGGTGAAGGTCTGGTACGCGCTGCGCAGCTGCATGTTGATCTCGTCGGCGTCGCGGTTCAGCCCGCCGACGACGGCGATCACCGGGGCCCCGCACTCGGCCGCGAGCCGGGCGTTGAAGCCGAGCTCCCGCGGCAGGTCGTCGGATTCGAAGTGGCTGCCGAGGATGAGGACCCCGTCGCACTCCTGCTCCAGGGTGTGGAAGCGGGTGACGATCCGGCTGATGAGCGCTTCGGTGCCCTGTGCGGTGTAGAGCTCGGCGGCCTCGGCGCTGGAGATCCCCCGCGCGTCCGGGGCGGGCGTGACGAGCCGGTAGCGCTCGTGCAGGAGTTCCAGGGTGCGGTCACCCCAGGGGACGTCCTCGCCGTCGTGGGTGATGGGGCGGAAGACGCCGACCCGGTCGACCCGGGTGGACAGGAGCTCCGCGAGGCCGAGTTCCACGATCTGGCGGCCGTCGCGGCGTCCGATCCCCGCTACGTAGATGCTCTTCGTCACCTGGAGCTCCTCACTGCGCCGATAGCTGTACCGATCGCGCCGGTGCCCCACATCTACCCGATAAACGTCGAGTTTTCGCCTATTACTTCTCCATGTCTTTGTTTATGCTTCTCTGTCCTGAGCTGGGGATCTTCACGGTATCCGGTGGTGAATCCACCGCCCGATCTTGTTGATCAAAGCGGGGGTGGCCGCGGACTCGGCGTGCCCGTACCCCTGCTCGATCCACAGCTCCTTCGGCTCGCGCGCCGCGCCGTACAGCTGATAGGCGTGCTCGACGGGGAAGAACGCGTCGGCGTCCCCGTGCACCACCAGCAGCGGGGTCGGCGCGATCAGCCCGGCCACCTCGTGCGGGGCGGCGGGCACCGGATCCCAGCTCGCCGACCGGACCCGCGTCCCCTTGACCAGGCGCGCCACCGCCCGGCCGAGCGGCTGCTCGATCGCCCAGTGCACCCGGCGCATGGACCGGGTCCCCCGGTAGTACCAGCGGCTCGGCCCGCTGACCGCGACGACCGCGTCGACACCGCCGTGCAGGGCGGCATGGCGTACGGCGGTCGCGGCGCCCATCGAGAAGCCGACCACGGCCACCCGGTCGTAGTCCAGCCCCCGGACGTGGCGGACCGCCGCCTCGACGTCGAAGACCTCCGAGTCCCCCACCGTCGACTCGCCCGCGGACCGGCCGTGTCCGCGGAAGTCGAAGGAGAGCACGCCGCCGAACGCGCTCAGCGCATGGGTGATCCGCCGCGTGGTCTGCTCCCGCCACGACCCGGTGAAGCCGTGGGCGAGCACGATCCCCAGCCTGGGCTGCTCGCCGCCCACGCGCTCGCGACCGGCCGGCGCCCCGTGGGAGACCACCCCGGTGTGTCTGAGGGACGCCACCGGAGGCTCACCGGCGTGCAGGGCCGACCGGTACGGCGTATGCGCGGCGTCGATGTGCACCCCGTCCCGCGTACGGAGAATCACCGAGAAGTACGGCGCCACCTGCGTCCCTCCGATCTGAAGCGATCCCGCTCGTCGTCCGCCGGGCTCCACCGCCCGCCGGGAAACCCCCTTATCCTCCCCTGCGCCGATCGGCGCCCGGCCAACCCCTCGGGGCGGCCACGAGCTTTTTACAGGAGCCCGGCCACCGGAGTGCGGCCCTGCGGAGCGTGGCCTCTCTACAGCAGTGTGGCCAGGAAAGCCGGATCGGTGTTCCCGCCGGAGACCACCGCGACGGTACGGCCGGGGGGCGTCCGCCCGGCCAGGTAGGCGGCCGTGGTCACCGCGCCGCTGGGTTCCGCGACGAGCCTCGCCGCCCTGACCAGCTCCCGCATCGCCGATTTGATCTCCTCCTCGGAGACGGTGACGATCCCGTCGAGGTGCTCCTTGAGGTGGGCGAAGGTCAGCTCCGACAGCGAGGTCGACCGCAGCCCGTCGGCGACGGTGCGTGAGGTGCGCGCGGCCGGCCAGGCCATCAGCTCGCCCGCCACCAGGCTCTCCTGCGCGTCCGCGGCGAGCCCGGGCTCCACGCCGAGCACCACGGTGCGGGGGCGCAGCGCCTTGACGGCCGTGCTCACGCCCGCGGCGAGTCCACCGCCGCCGACCGGGACCAGCACCACGTCGACGTCGGGGAGGTCTTCGAGGATCTCCAGGCCGACCGTGCCCTGACCGGCGATGACGTCGGGGTGGTCGAAGGGCGGGATCAACGCCATGCCGCGATCGGCGGCGATCTCCTCGGCGGTGTCCAGGCGCTCGTCCAACCCGACCAGGACGACCTCGGCGCCGAGGTCACGCATCGCCGCGACCTTCACCGGCGCCGCGTTCTCCGGGGAGACGACCACGCACGGGACGCCGAGGACACGGGCCGCGTAGGCCAGGGCCTGGCCGTGGTTGCCGGAGGAGTGGGTCACCACGCCGCGGGCGGCCCGGGACGGCCCGAGAGCGACGAGCGCGTTGTGCGCACCGCGGATCTTGAAGGCGCCGATCGGCTGGAGGTTCTCCGGTTTGACCCAGAACCCGCCGCTCGCTCCGCTCAGTGTGGGGACGGGGAGCAGCGGGGTCCGGACGGCCGTCCCTCTGATGGCCTCGGACGCCGTCCGGACGTCCTCCATGGTGATCAGTCGCATGGACTCAAGGCTAAATCCGCTGCGCGACCCCCCGCATACCCAATGCGAGCGAAAAAACATGATCTGCTCGGAAATTTCGGATCACTTTTTGCTGTTCTGGCTGATGCGAAGTCCGGTGCGCGACAGACCTTGACGGCCGGGTCTTCGGTGTGAACGCGTCAACTAGACTGGTTAAGCCGCACAAGTCTGGCGGTCGTCCCCGGCGAATCAGAGCGCCCCTCGACAGGAGCACAGCCTTACATGCCCATGAACAGCCGCGAAGACCTGCGGAACATCGCGATCATCGCGCACGTCGACCACGGCAAGACCACGCTCGTGGACGCCATGCTGTGGCAGTCCGGGGCGTTCCGCGCCAACCAGGATGTGGACGAGCGGGTCATGGACTCCAATGACCTCGAACGCGAGAAGGGCATCACCATTCTCGCGAAGAACACCGCCGTCCGCCACGGCGGGCTGACCATCAACATCATCGACACCCCCGGCCACGCCGACTTCGGCGGCGAGGTGGAGCGCGGCCTGTCCATGGTCGACGGGGTGGTGCTGCTGGTGGACGCCTCCGAGGGCCCGCTGCCGCAGACCCGCTTCGTGCTGCGCAAGGCGCTCGCCGCCAAGCTCCCGGTGATCCTGTGCATCAACAAGGTCGACCGCCCGGACGCGCGGATCGGCGAGGTCGTGGACGAGACCTACGAGCTCTTCCTCGACCTGGACGCCACCGAGGACCAGATCGACTTCCCCATCGTCTACGCCTCGGCCAAGGCCGGCCGGGCCTCGCTCACCCGTCCCGCGGACGGGAGCATGCCGGAGGAGAAGGACCTGGAGGTCCTCTTCGAGACGATCATGAAGACGATCCCCGCCCCCGTCTACCTGGAGGGCGCGCCCCTGCAGGCGCACGTCACCAACCTCGACGCCTCCTCCTACCTCGGCCGGATCGCGCTCTGCCGCGTCCACCAGGGCACGATCAAGAAGGGGCAGCAGGTCGCCTGGTGCCGTACCGACGGCTCGATCGAGAAGGTCCGGATCTCCGAGCTGCTCATGACCGAAGCCCTGGAGCGCAAACCCGCCGAGCAGGCCGGCCCCGGCGACATCATCGCGATCGCCGGCATCCCGGACATCATGATCGGTGAGACGCTCGCCGACCCCGAGGACCCGCGTCCCCTGCCGCTGATCACCGTGGACGAGCCCGCCATCTCGATGACCGTCGGCACCAACACCTCGCCCATGGTCGGCAAGGTCAAGGGCGCCAAGGTCACCGCCAGGATGGTGCAGGACCGGCTGGACCGGGAGCTCATCGGCAACGTGTCCCTGCGGGTCCTGCCGACCGAGCGCCCCGACACCTGGGAGGTGCAGGGCCGGGGCGAGCTGGCCCTGGCCATCCTGGTCGAGCAGATGCGCCGGGAAGGCTACGAGCTCACCGTGGGCAAGCCGCAGGTCGTCACACGGCTCGTGGACGGGAAGGTGCACGAACCGGTCGAACGGCTGACCGTGGACGCCCCCGAGGAGTTCCTCGGCACGATCACCCAGCTCCTGGCGGTCCGCAAGGGCCGGATGGAGAACATGACCAACCACGGGACCGGCTGGATCCGCATGGAGTTCGTGGTCCCGGCGCGCGGCCTGATCGGTTTCCGGACCGAGTTCCTCACCGAGACCCGGGGCACCGGCCTCATCCACCACGTCTTCGAGGCGTACGAGCCGTGGTTCGGCGAGCTGCGCACCCGGAACACCGGTTCGCTCGTCGCCGACCGGACCGGCCCGGCCACCGCGTACGCGATGCTCAACCTCCAGGAGCGGGGCACGATGTTCGTCTCGCCGACCACCGAGGTCTACGAGGGCATGATCGTCGGGGAGAACTCCCGCTCCGACGACATGGATGTGAACATCACCAAGGAGAAGAAGCTCACCAACATGCGCTCCTCCTCCGCCGACGAGACCGAGAAGCTGACCCCGCCCCGCCAGCTCACCCTGGAGCAGGCGCTGGAGTTCATCCGTGAGGACGAGTGCGTGGAGGTCACCCCCACCGCGGTCCGCATCCGCAAGGTCGTGCTGGACGCCGCCATCCGCGGCCGCGCCGCCGCCCGAGCCAAGCGGGCCAGCGTCTGACGCCCCGCTTCACCGCTGTCCCGACGGCCCGCCCGGTGCACCCCACCGGCGGGCCGTCACCCGTTTCCGGCGCGTCTGTCCACCCCGAATAGCCCGCCAATTTATTGGTTGCCGAAAAATCGGCTCTTATGAATAAACGTCCACGGGAATGTACGGCTTGCGCGGCGCCACGCCACGGGCATCTGCGGATTTCCCTCCGCAATGCGGCATGCTCGTTCTTCAGCGGGCCGTCTGGTTGAAGGAGAATCCCGTGGCACGTAATATCAAGCGCTTGGTGATCGCGGCGGTCTCGGTGGCGGTGATCGGCGGAATCGCGGCCTCCACGATGGCGATGCAGGCGACGGACACCGACAAGGAGCCCCTCCAGGTCCAGCTCAAGGATGTGAACGGGAATTCCGCGGGCTGGGTGTCCATAAATCTGGCCAAGAATGGAAAAACACGGATAACCGGGCGGGTTTGGAAACTGTCTCCCGGCTACCACGGATTTCACATCCACTCCGTCGGGATCTGCGACCCCAAATCCGTCGACCCGGCGACCGGAAAGGTCACCCCCTTCTTCTCCGCCGGTCCGCACGCCGACGTCGGCGGACACCTCCACGGTGAGCACACCGGCGACCTGCCCACGCTGCTCGCCGGCGAGGACGGGTCGGCCGAGGCGGCCTCGTTCACCGATCGATTCCACCCCGAGGATCTCAGGGACGCGGACGGCAGCGCCGTGATCGTGCACGTGGCCCGGGACAACTACGCCCACATCCCCCCGCGGTACACCGGACCCGGCGGCAAAGCCGGGCCCGACGAGGCCACCAACAAGACCGGCGACGCGGGCGACCGCATCGTCTGCGGCGTCATCCCCCGCCGCTGACCCCGGCCGTACCGGAGCCGCGGCTCCGCGGTCACCGGCGGCGTTTGCCGGTGCCGAAGATGGACCTGGAGATCTCGCGGCCCAGTGAGGACGCCGCCGACCTGGCGAAAGACCGGAGCAGCTTCGATTCCAGGACGTTCTCCAGCATCGACGGCTCCGCGCGTTCGTCGAACCCGCCCCGCTCGGGCGCGGCGGGCGCGGGCGCCTCGGGTGCCTGCTCCGGCGGCGGGGCGAGCTTGGCCGTGAGCCGCTCGTAGGCCGAGTCACGGTCGACCGCCTCGCCGTACTTGGCCTCCAGCGGCGAGGCCCGTACCATCTCCGCGATCTTCTGGGGGTCGGCGGGCCCCATCCGCGACTCCGGAGCACGCAGCCGGGTCCAGGCGACCGGGGTCGGCACGCCCCGTTCGGAGAGCACGGTGACGACCGCCTCGCCGATGCCCAGCCGGGTGAGGACCTCCTCCAGGTCGTACGCGGAGTTCGGGAAGGTCGACACCGTCGCCTTCAGCGATTTGGCGTCCTGCGGGGTGAACGCCCGGACGGCGTGCTGGACCCGGGAGCCCAGCTGCGCGAGCACGTCCGGCGGCACGTCCTTGGGGGTCTGCGTGACGAAGAAGACGCCGACCCCCTTGGAGCGGATCAACCGGACCGTCTGGGTGATCGCCTGCAGGAACGCCTTGGAGGCGCCGGCGAAGAGCAGGTGCGCCTCGTCGAAGAAGAACACCAGCTTGGGCCGGTCCAGATCGCCGACCTCCGGCAACTCCTGGAAAAGGTCGGCGAGCAGCCACATCAGGAATGTGGAGAAGAGCGCCGGCTGGGTCTGCAGCGCGGCGAGTTCGACCACGGAGACCACTCCGCGTCCGTCCGGGGTGACCCGGAGCAGGTCCCTGGTGTCGAACTCCGGTTCGCCGAAGAAGGCGTCCGCCCCCTGGTCCTCGAAGTTGACCAGGGCGCGAAGAATCACCCCGGCCGTCTGGCGGGAGAGTCCGCCGATGTTCTTGAGCGCCTCACTCCCCTCGTCGCCGACGAGGTACTGGATGACCGCGCGCAGGTCCTTCAGGTCGAGCAGGGCCAGGCCGTTCCGGTCCGCGAAGTGGAAGATCAGCCCGAGGGAGGACTCCTGGGTCTCGTTGAGCCCGAGGACCTTGGCGAGCAGCGTCGGGCCGAACGACGACATCGTGGCACGGAGCGGAACCCCGGTCCCGGTCCCGCCGAGCGCGTAGAACTCGACGGGAAAACCGGTGGGTGTCCAGGTTTGGCCGACCTCGGCGGCCCGCGCGCTCGCGGCCGAACCGGGCTCGGCGGGTTCCGCCATACCGGAGAGATCGCCCTTGATGTCGGCGAGGAAGACCGGGACTCCGGCGGCGGCGATCTGCTCGGCCATGACCTGCAGGGTTTTGGTCTTCCCGGTCCCGGTCGCCCCGGCGACCAGGCCGTGCCGGTTGAGCATGCCGAGCGGGATCCGGATCCGGGCCCGGGGGTCGGCCGCCCCGTCGACGACGAGCGCGCCGAGGTCGAGTGTGGGACCGTCGAAGGTGTATCCCCGGATCACCTCGCCGACGATGTCCGCGGGCGCGTTCACCGTTTGAAGTAGCGTGCGCCGGGCTGCGGCTTACGCTCCCCGTAGAGTTCGGAAACCGTGACGAAGGTGAAACCTTGTCGCTCCAGTCCTTGGAGTATTCGCGGAATGGCGTAGATCGTCGTCGGGTGAATATCGTGATAAAGCACGATTGCACCGGGCTTGGGATTGCGGAGTGTCCGCCGCGCCACCAACGAGGAGTCCCGGTCGCGCCAATCCATGGTGTCGATGCTCCACATCACCTCGGCCAGGCCCTGGCGGCGGGCCTCGGCGGCGACCCTGGCGTCGGTGGCGCCGTACGGCGGGCGCATGAGGGTCATCCGCACCCCGGAGAGCGACATCACGACCTCCTGGGTACGGCGCAGCTGACTTCGCAGGGCGAGCGGGGGCAGCGACGGGAGCGAGGGGTGGTCCCAGGTGTGATTGGCCAGTTCATGGCCCTCGCGGACCATCCGGAGCAACAGCCCCCGAGGTGATTCGACCACGTTCGCGCCGACCACGAAGAACGTCGCCCGGGCCTGGTGCTTCGCCAGCATCGTCAGGAGAAGGTTGGTGTATTTGCCCGGTCCGTCATCAAATGTCAGGGCGATACACTTACTCTTCATGCAGTTGATGTCCCGCTCGGGAGGTGGTACGGGCATCGCCAGGGCGTCACTCGGACTCGGTTGAGGAGTGGCGACCGGTAACGGGGACGCGATCGACTTCATCTTCCGGACCGTCGGCGCGGCCCCGCACGCACAGACCGTGCTGACGACGGGTACCGCGAGTAACACCCCGATGGCAGCACAACGAAACCCCATGCACCTCAACATTTCGCCCCCCGGCTAAACTGCTAGCGATCACCCCCGACGTCGCTACCGGGAAGACCTTTCACGTGCTTCTTCCACCAACGCGGAGCATCCGCTTTTAATTCGTGATAGCGGCGTGCGACCCGCGTGGCGCAGCCAACCGGATCAGTACCCAGATGGCGGCATTTCACCGCCCCTTCTTTCCATCGATAGAATCCATCCTGATAAGAAATAACAAGTCCGATCCATACGGAAAGCGTGAAGTTATCCCCTATGGCGTACGCTTCGGCCACCCCAAGCGCAGCGAGTTCGGCTTGTAGCTTGTCGATCGCCGCACCCGAATCGGTCACCGGTCACCGCCCGTCGATGAAGAGGTGCTCTCCAGAGATGTACCCAGGCCGTGTCGTGCGAGCGCCCGCACGCCTGACCGGCATGGAGGTCGCGTCGATGTCCACGCGGAGCGCCGGGGAGTTCCCGGCATTCCTGAGATAACCAACTGACTTGATAGGCAATTGACCCCTTGTGAATGGTTTGTCGCACTAGAGGTGATTTGCCGTGGTTAATCCTACAGATACAGCATGAAAAGGTAAGGGATAACTCGTGACGGCAGTGGTACTCGCGACGGCTTCCGCGGCCGTCTACGGCATGGCCGACTTCTTCGGCGGACTCGCCAGCAAACGCTCCCCCGTCTACGCCGTCGTCGCGATATCCCAGATCGCCGGGGTCGCACTTCTGGTCGCCCTCATCCCGTTCCTCCCCGGCAGCTTCAGCCCCGCCGCACTCGCCTGGGGCGCCCTCGCCGGACTCGCCGGGGGCGGCGGCCTCGTCATCTTCTACCGGGCCCTCGCCTCCGGGGTGATGTCCGTGGTCGCGCCCACCACCGCGATCGCCTCGGCCGCGATCCCCGTTGTGTACGGGCTGATCACCGGCGAACGGCCCAAGCCGCTCGCCCTGCTCGGGATCGCGCTGGCGATCCTCGCCGTCGCCCTGATCAGCCGGGAGCCCGGCGGCGGAGGCCGCGTCACCCTCGCCCCCGTCCTGGCCGCGCTCGCCGCGGGCGCCGGATTCGGCGGCTTCTTCATCCTGCTCAAGGTCGCCCCGGCCGACGCCGGGCTGTGGCCCCTGCTCGGCGCCCGATTCAGCTCGATCGCCCTCGTCGTCACCATCGCCCTGGTCACCGCCCGCAGTCTGCGCCCCGGCGCCGGATCGCTCCGGGTCATCGCGTCCGCCGGTGTTCTGGACATGGGGGCGAACATCTTCTACCTGCTCGCGGTCCAGCAGGGCGGCCTCCTCAGCCTGATCGCGGTCCTCGCCTCCCTCTACCCGGCGAGCACCCTCCTGCTCGCCCGATACATCCTCGGCGAACGCCTCCGCCTCATGCAGATGGGCGGGGTCGCCCTGGCCCTCGGCGCCGTCGGCCTCATCGCCGCCGCCTGACCTCCCGCACCCGGAGCCGGCCGGACCCGTTGGCCTCCGCGCTGACAGGCCAAGCCCGTACACACACCGACAAACCGCCCGGTACGGGCTAATCCGGGCTACGCGGAATCGGCGCGACGGACCGAGCCCACCGCAGGGCGACCATCCGGTTTAGCCCGTACAAGCCATCCGGTACGGGCTAAGCCTGGCCAATCCTGCTCGGGCAGGGATCGATCACGCCGCAGGGCGACCATCCGGCGCAGCCCGTACAAGAAGAAAAGAGGCACCGTCCCCGGCCCGAACCGATCGAGTGCGGACCACCCCGGGTCGCTTTCGGAGATCTCCGCTTCACCGACAGCCGTGGGCCGCGTGAGCAGCCACCGTTCGACCGCCGCGCTCATCCTGCCGCCCGCCTCCAGCGCCGCCGCCTTGGCGGCGACCGGATTGGTGTCGGCCGCCTGGCCGAGGATCACGCCGAGCACCAGGCGGCCCCGCACGCGGGAGGCCCACATCAGGTTGCCGCCGGCGGCGGTGCCCGAGCCCGTCTTGATGCCGATGACGCCGTGCTTGTTCAGCAGCGTGTTGGTGTTGGGCAGCCTTCTCTCGTCGCTCGGGACGGCTGTGTCGGCTTGCCGCACCACCGCGCGGAAGACCGGGTCGCGCATCGCCGCCTTGGCCAGTTTGAGCTGGTCGACCGCGGTGCTGACGGTGCTGTCCTCGTTGCCGCTGGCGCCGGTGTACCTGGTGTCGGCCATACCCAGGCCGTGGGCGGTGGCGTTCATCCGCACGACGAAGCGCTCCTGCGTACCGGAGTCCCAGCGGGCCAGGAGACGGGCCACGTTGTTGCCCGAGGGCACCATCATCAGCTCCAGCAGGCGGCGCAGCCGTACCCCCTGGCCTTCCCGGACCGGGGCGGTGGACTCCTGCGGCACGAAGGACTCGTCGGCGGCCGTGCGGTCAACCTTGATCAGCGGGCCCTCGTCGCCGGGCCGGAGCGGGTGCCGGCGCAGGATCACGTAGGCGGTCATGACCTTCGTCACGCTGGCGATGGGCACCGGGTTCGGGGAGCCGCTGACACCCAGGCGTCCCATGCCCTCCACCTCGACCGCCGCCTGGCCCTCGACCGGCCAGGGTAAGGGAAGGCCGGACACGGCGTGGGGCACGATGGCCCCGGAGAGGGACGGCACGGCTCCGCAGCCCGACAGGACGCTCGCCAGCAGCAGAAATATGAAGGAACGGCGCATACCGACCACGGTGGGTCACGCACGTGTCCGTACGGCCGTGGCCGTGTCTCCACCCGCGCTCGGCCCGGTATCACCTGTGCATCAGCCTGCCGGCGGACGGGGAAGGCGGAGTACGGCGACGGCGCCGCCGTCGGCGTTGGCCAGGGTCAGTTCAGCGCCGATGACCTCGGCCTGCCCCAGCGCGATCGTCAGCCCGAGGCCGTGGCCGCGGCCGCGTTCGGCGGCACCCGTGCGGAAGCGTTCCGGGCCGCCGGCCAGCAGCTCCGGCGGGAAGCCCTGTCCCCGGTCGCGTACCTCGATCACGTGGTCCCGGACCGCGATCTCCACCGGGGGCGCACCGTGGCGGTGGGCGTTGAGCAGGAGGTTGGCCAGGATCCGGTCCAGGCGACGCGGATCCGTCTCGGCCACCGGATCCCCCGAGGCCAGCACCCGCGCCTCGACCCCCACCCGGGCCGCGGACTCCGCGGCCACCTCGGCCAGCGGCACCCGCACCCGCTCGGCGACCTCGGCGCCCGCGTCCAGCCTGGAGACCTCCAGCAGGTCCTCCACCAGCGAGCGCAGCACCCGCACCCGGTCGCGCACCAGATCGGTCACCTCGCCCTCCTCCAGCAGCTCGACCACGGTGACCAGGCCCATCAGCGGAGTACGCAGATCGTGCGCGACGTCGGCCGTGAAGCGCTGCTCGGCCAGCAGCCGGCGCTGCAGGCTCGCGGCCATGGAGTTGAGCCCGGCGCCGATCTCGGCGATCTCGTCCCGGCCGCTCGCGTCGGTGCGGGCGGCCAGGTCGCCGTCGGCGATCCGGCGGGCGGTGCGGGCCATGCGCCGAAGCCGCCGGTTCGCAAGCTCGGCCGCCAGCACCGACAGCGGCACCACCCCGGCCAGGGCGAGCAGAGCGGCTTTGACCATGTCGCGGTCGAATGCCTGCTGGCTGAACACCTCCGAGATCATCGATATCTGTACGCTCACCGCCTCACGACCATCGCTTCCGTACGGCTGGGCGGCCCACATCCACGGCTCGTTCCGATGATCGACCCCGTACCAGATCGCCTGCCCGCCGGGCTGCAGCCGGGCGGCCAAGGCGTCGGGGAGTTCTTCGACGAGCACCACGTTGTCAGGTGTACCGCCGGGCCGGTTGGCGGAGGCCAGTGACTCGTCGAGGGCTTTCCGGGCTTCGTTCTCGCCTGTGTTCAGGGCACGCTGCCAGGTCGCCTGGTGCACCAGGACTCCGACCACGACGGCGACGACGGTGCAGGCGAGCGTGACGAGGGCGGCGATCTTCCAGCGCAGCGAGGCCGGATTCACGTGGGGCTCAACTTGTAGCCGAACCCGCGGACCGTCTCGATGCGCTCGGCGCCGATCTTCTTGCGCAGGCGCTGCACGCAGAGGTCGACCACGCGGCTGTCACCGTCCCATCCGTAGTCCCACACGGTGCGCAGCAGCGTCGCCCGTTCCAGCACGATGCCGGGATTGGCGGCGAACTCCAGCAGCAGCCGCAGCTCGGTCGGGCTCAGCTCGACGCGCTGCCCGGCCCGCCGTACCTCCAGCGCCCCGGTGTCGATGCTCAGTTCGCCGAAGGTGAGCACCGCGCTCGTGGCGGCCTGCCCGGACGCGGGCTGGGGTTCGGCGACGGCGGCCCGGCGCAGGAGCGAGCGGATCCTGGCCACCAGCACCGGCAGGTCTACCGGTTTGACCACGTAGTCGTCGGCGCCGCCCTCCAGCCCGGCGACGATGTCCAGGCCGTCACCGCGGGCCGACATCAGCAGGATGGGCACCTGACTGGTCTCCCGGATCCTGCGGCACAGGCTGATGCCGTCCAGGCCGGGGAGCATCACATCCAGCAGCAGCAGATCGTGGCCGCCCGCCTGCGCCGCCTCCAGACCGCTCAGCCCGTCGGCGGCGGTGGCCACGTGGTAGCCGTAGCGTTCCAGGGCCAGGCTGACCGACGTGCGGATCACCGCGTCGTCCTCGACGAGCAGCAGGGATGTCATGAAATGCACCATATCTACCGAAGTGCGGTAACTGGTTCCATGCGAGCGGCCCGCAGGGCCGGATACAGGCCCGCGAGCAGCCCGACGACGGCACCGGCGGCAGGCGCCATGAGGGCCAGCCGTACATCCAAGACCGGGGTCCACTGCTTGACGGCGCAGATCGCGACGATCACCACGATCCCTCCGGAGGCGCCGATGACGCCGCCGGTCAGCCCGGTGAGGGTGGACTCCAGCAGGAACTGCGCGGCGATGTGCCGGCGGGCGGCGCCGAGGGCACGGCGCAGGCCGATCTCGGCGACACGCTCCATCACGGTCACCAGTGTGACGTTGGCGATACCGACCGCGCCGACGACCAGGGAGACCAGCCCGAGGATGAGGAAAAGGGCGTTGACGTCGCCTTCCACCGCGTCGCGCGCTCGGGTGGGGCTGGGCGGCGAGATGACCTGGAGGAGCGCCTCGTTGCCGGGGCTGAGCGCGGCGGGCGCCTGCTTGGCGATCAGTTCCACGGCGCCGAGGCCGGTGTTGACCAGGACCCGGGTCACGGTGCTCAGGCCGTAGCGCTTGCCGACGGTCGGCGGCAACACCACCGCGCCGGTGAGGTTCTTCTCCCGCTTCAGGTCGCCCAGCACGCCGATGACGGTGTACGCCTGCGTGCCGATGAAGACGGCCGGGGCCCGGGTCAGCCGGGTGATGCCCAGCAGCTTGGCCGCGTGCTCGCCCAGCACGACGACCTTGTCCCCGCGGGCGATGTGCCCGGCGTCGAAGAAGCGGCCCTCGACCATCCTGCCTTTGACCGCCGCGGGCAGGCCGGGGCTGCCGGCGACCACGGTCAGCGTCTGGTCGGTGACCCTGGTCGGATCCACGATGTCGTTGGAGCGAACGCTGAGGTTGGCACTCTCCTTCGCCTCGGCGAGCGCGGCGGCGGAGACCACCCCGCGCAGCCGGGTCACCCGGCCGACGTCGGCCCAATCGACCAGGGGGACGGGGTTCTCCGGGACTTCGACCGTCACGGAGGTGGCGGTGAGCTCGTCGAAGCGGCCGACGATCTGGTTACCCGCCGTCGCGGCGACGCCCAGAGTGATCACGAGTGTGGTGATGCCCAGCACGGTGCCCAGCACGGTCAGCGCCGAGCGCACCGGCCGGGCCATCAGGCCCGCCACGGCCTCGTTGAGCAGGTCACGCGGGTGCACGTCTACTCCTCGGTGAGAACGCCGTCGGTGATACGCACCCGGCGCCCGGCCCGGTCGCTCACCTCGGTCTCGTGGGTGATGACCACGATGGTCATCCCCTGGTCGCGCAGCTCGTCGAACAGGTCGAGCACGGCGTCGGTGTTCCTGCTGTCGAGGTTGCCGGTGGGTTCGTCGCACAGCAGCAGCGACGGTTCGCCCAGGAGCGCGCGGGCGATGGCGGCGCGCTGCCGCTCACCGCCGGACAGCCTGCCGGGCGGGAAGCCCACCCGGTGCGACAGCCGTACCCGCTCCAGGGCCTGCATCGCGCGCTCCCGCCGCCCGGCGCGCGGTACCGCGCCGTAGACCTCGGCCAGCATGACGTTCTCCAGCACGCTGCGGTGCGGCAGCAGATGGAAGGACTGGAAGACGAAACCGATCCTGCTGCCGCGGATGACGGTCCGCGCACGGTCCTTCAGCGCGGTGGTCTCGATGCCGTCGAGCCGGTAGCCGCCGCCGGTCGGCCGGTCGAGCAGGCCGAGTGTGTTGAGGAGGGTGGACTTTCCCGATCCCGACGGCCCGATTATGGCCACGTAATCCGATTTTTCAACTCTTAGGTTGACAGCGGAGAGCGCTCGGACGGGCGGATCGGCGGGGAACTCCTTGGTCAGATCGTGGAGCAGAATGACCGGTTCAGGCACTGTTGATCACCACCTGGTCGCCCGGCTTGAGATCGCCGGTCACCTCCACGGCTCCGTCGGCGGAAAGGCCGGTGCGTACCTCGACCTCCTTGGTCCGGTCAGGCGCGATCTCCACCTGCACCCGGGCCTTGCCGTCCGCGGCGGTGACGACCGCCGCGGCGGGGACCACGAGCACCTCCCGGTCGGTGGCGCCGATGGTCACGCGGACCGTGACGGGCGCGCCGGCGAGCCTCGTAAGGCCCTTCATCGAGGCAGGAGTGATCGCCACCGGAACGGCGCCCTTCGCGTCGCGTCCGCCGAGGGCGGTCAGCGTGCCGGGGACGGTCGTGCCCGCCTCGGTTTCGATGCTCGCGTCCAGACCCGCCTTCAGCCGCTCGGCCTCGGCCACGTCCACCGAGCCCGAGACCACGAAGGCGGAGCCGGTCACGGTGGCGACCGAATCGTCCACCGGCTCGCCCGCCTTGACGGTGGCCTTGTGCAGCCGGGCGGGCAGTTTGGGCAGGAAGACGACCTCTCCGGGCGGGACCGTGGTGCCGTAGGTCCGGGAGAACTCGGCCAGCAGCGCCCGCGCGTCCTCCAGGTCGCGTTCGGCGTTGGCCACCTTCAGCTTGACGGGCGAAAGCTGCCTGGCCTGCCTGAGCGCCTGCTCGGCGGTGACGACGGCCTCGCGCGCCACGCGGACGCCCTTGCTCAGCTCGGTCAGCCGCTTCGCCCGTGCGGTCCCGGCCTCCTCCCACACGCGGTCCAGCGCCGACCTGGCGGCGGCCAGCTCCGCTTCGGCGTTGGCGACCCGGAGTTCGAGCAGGCGGATGTCCGCAGGCGACGGCGTGGCACCCGTGGTGGCCTGCGCGAGCTCCCGCTGGGCCGCCAGCAGCTTCTCCTCGGCCGCCCGTACGGCGCTCTCGGCAGCCTCGATCTTGGCCTCGTCCTCGGGGGTGCGGTCCTGGGCCCGCGCGTTCGCCAGTTCCTGTTCGGCCTCCTTCAGATCCAGCCGGGCGTTGGCCAGTTTGACTTTCAGGGGGAGCACGTCCGCGCCCTGTTCCAAGGTCTTGCGTTCGGTGGTGAGCACCTCCTGCGCGGTCCGTACCGCCCGGCGCAGTCCGTCGCGCTGCTGCCGCAGCTCCAAGGTGGGTTGCTGGGCCTGATAACCCCGCTTGGCGTAGAAGCGCGTCACCGCGGCGACGGTCGCCTGGTCGAACACACCTCCTCCGGGCGCGCGGTAGCCGAGCCTGCGCAGCGCCTTCTGCAACTGCTCGACATCGGCCCCCTTGGCGCCGGGGACGATGCTGCGGTGCATCGGCACCTTGCCGGCGAAGACGAACACCGGGCGCCCGTTCACCTCCATCAGCACCGTTCCCTCCTTCAGGGTGCCCCGCCGGGGAGCGCGGGTGACGCGCTGAGCGGTTTCGCCGCCGCCCACCACCCCGGCCAGCGAGACCGGATGCGGTGAGCCGTACTCCAGCGTGCCGCTGACCACGAGGGTGGCGACCAGCTTGCGCCGTTCGACCGCAACGGTGACCAGCGACGGCTCGGGTGGCTTGCGCGCCGCGGCCTCGTCGGCTGGGGAGCGCAGCAGAGTGCCCACCCCCCAGCCGGCCCCCGCGATCACCAGGACCACGGCCAGCACAAGCAGCAACTTGCCACGAGGGGTACGCATCACCGCTCTTGGAACCCGTACTTCGCCCTGGCCTCGTTGGTGAGCCGCGTCTGCAGGGGGATGAAGGCCGCGTAGAAGTCCTTGCCGCACTCCAGGTCGGCCAGCGCCGACTTGATCTCCTTGGCGAGGTACGGCCTGGCCGCCGCCGCCGTGACGGTGCCCGCCTTGCCGAGCCGGTCGGCCTGCCCGCCCCATATCTCCACGCCGCGGAAGCTCAGTGCGATCGGCTTCGTGGAGGTCACCCGCTCGCCTTTGGACCTCAGGCACTCGGCGAACGGCGCGGCCAGCTCCAGGAGCCCCGGGTCGCCGTTGAGAACCTTGTCGATGTTCTCGATCTCCGTGCTCATCTGATCCTGATAGTCGGCGAGCGAGGTGACCTTCAGGCCGTCCACCTGCCGGAGGGCGGTGACCCGGCACTCGTTCATGGTCTTGAGGTAGGCCTCCCGCTTGGCGCCGGACAGACCGTCGATCGTCGCCCGGTTCGGGTCGGGCGCCTGCGGCTCCGGCGGCCTCGGATAGACGAAGGCGGAGAAGACACCGAAGCCGTGCTTACTGCGGTCCGCTTTCATCGCGGCGTAGTCGGCGGGGTTCGCCTCGGCCTTCTTCGGGCGGCTGACCGAGGGGGTGTAGGAGAAACCCTTCTGCTTCATGCAGGTGGCGATGACGGTCTCGCGCTCGCGGAGTTTGTCCACCGTGGCACCACCGCCGTCGGCCGCAGGGGCCGGCGCTCCTCCGCAGCCGGTCAGCACCGCCAGACCGAGCAGACCGCACACCAGCACACGCATCAGGGACCCCTTGTCGTTGGGAGCGCACCGCCGTTCACGACGCGGTGGCCACTCTGGAGTCCTATTCCGTCCGCTAGGTATTCGCCGGGTATCACCGGACGCTCAGCCGTGTATCCGCCGGGTATCAACGCCCCGGGCCGCCTCGCGACCGGCTTCCCCCGGCTCCGGCACCGCGATGGGGCGGTCCGTCGCATGCGTGCCGCTGTCGCAGGTCAACCGTCCGCGCAGCCCTTATGGACCCGACAGACCATCGGGTACGGGCTGAGCCGGGCCACGCGGCATCGCGGACAGACCGAACTCCGGGTGGTCACACCACAGGCCGACCACCCGGCGCAACCCGTACCGGCCTCACAACCATCGGGTACGGGCGACGCACGGCCACACGAAACCGGGGACGGACCGAGCTCCGGTTGCACGCCGCATGTGGCCGTCCGGCGCAGCCCGTACCAGCGACAAAGAGGGCATTGCACTTGACCTCGGCAGATCGGGTACGGGCGACGCCCGGGTCACTCGGGGCCGACGACGATCGGCTTCCGCCGGTAGCGGCTGAGGGATTTGTTTGGGTTGGCCGGTCTGTCGGGGAACCAGCGGAGGGTGGCGGAGTCGCCGGACAGCTCCAGCCGGCCGAGGGAGTTGGTGAAGTTCAGGTCGTCCTCGATCCGCCAGCGGACCGGCGCCGAGGAGACCTTGGCCGACTTGGCCAGGCCGCGGGTGAGCCAGCCGCTGCCGATGACGGCCGCGACCCGGTTGATCCATTTCAGCGCGTTGGGCAGCGGGTTGCGCATCGGCGAGCAGACGATCTGCGCGACCCGGCCGGGCAGCTTGAGCCGGGCGACATAGGAGAAATGGACGTCCCCGGAGAGGAAGAGCACCGAGGACGGGGGTGTGCCCCGCCGCCCGAGCGCGATCTCCCTGACGATCCTGGACATCGCCACGAAGGAGCTGCGGAACGCCGCCCAGTGCTCCAGGTCGACCGCCTGGCGGATGCGCTCCCCGAATCTCGCCCAGCGTTTTCCCCAGACTCCCGCACACACCGCCTCGTTCCACGCCTCCCCGTAATGCACCCCATACGGGAGGAAGACCGGCAATGAGGTGGCGATGAGCAGATGCTCCATCCCGCCGACCGCCTGGCTCTCGAACCAGGCCCACTCGACCTCGTCCAGGATCGCCCGGCGTCCCGGCTCCAGCGCCCGGGAACACCGGCTGTCCAGCACGATCAGCCGGGTACCGCCGATGTCGCGGGAGTAGCTCCAGCTGTAGGAGGTCGGCTCCTGATCGGCCCGGACGGCGAACTCGTCCAGGTACGCGCCGCCGCCCTCCCGGATTCCGGTGAGTACCGCGTCCGGTTTGGCGAGATTGCCGAGATGCTGGTAGATCCAGTAGCTGCCGAGCCCGGCCTTCACCTTGTCCTGCCAGCCCGGCCGGCTCTGCATCGCGTCCCGCCACGCCTGCGAGGTGTTCCAATCGTCGCAAAGGTCGTGGTCGTCCAGAATCATCGCGGTGGGGATCGTGGACAGCAGCCAGCGTACCAGCGGCTCGGTCCAGGCCGCCCGATACAGCTCGGCGTACCCCTCGAAGTCGTCCACCTCGTCGGCGTACACCTGGTCGCCCAGCATGAGCAGGGTGTCCGGCCACTCCTCCTCCGGCTTGGCGGCCAGCCGGTCGGCGTAGATCCGCAGCACGTCCGAGCCGACCGTCGGCGCCTCCGCGGCCCGGCAGGACCCGAAGACCACCCGGTACGGCTTCGCCGGGTCGATCGTCCTGATCATGCTGGGCGGCCCGTCCGCCGTAAGCGGCCAGACGGTCTCCCCGTTGAGCGACACGGTGTACGGCAGCCGCGCCCCGGGTGCGAGGCCGTCGATCTCCACCAGCGCGTAGTGGTGCCCGTGCGCGCTGAAGGTCTCCGCCGCACGGTCCAGCACCCGGACCGTGCCCGGCTCACTGGTCTCCACCCAGACCGTGGCGCTCGTCTCGTCGGCGTAACGCAGCAGCGGCCCGACCACAAGCTCCGGCAACAGACCTCCTCAGCTGGGACGGGAACCCACCCACCCCGACTTCATTTCCCGGCACCGGCGCGGCCTCACCGATCGCGGCCAGACCCACCCGGAGCCCTGCCCCAATGTCTACCGGAAAAATCATCGTATGAGGGCCTTCAGCATGTCGGCTCTATCTCGCCGAAGCTGACGTGTCGAGCGTTGGTCTGCCAAGTCCTGCAAGACCGAGGACACCCCGAGAAAGGCCGGGCCGGCCGCAGCGCTCAGGGCCATGGCCCGTTCACCCAAGATCGGCGATGAACTCGGCTGCTCACGCCTTCTCGATGATCGAGAAGGGTATGTGGGAATCTCGTAGTTCAACCGTCGGCGTCACGTCAATCGTCGGGAGCTCGCTCTCGCTCGGCGGCCCCGTCGATGCCCGCCGCATGCGGCTCCCGCCGGAACACCCGGAGAGAAGGTCGCGTTGCCTGCATGCGGGTCACCGACGCGATACCCGAGCCAGGGAGTCACCAAGGAACGCTGTTCGCGCCCATCCATCCCTCGGTTCCGGCTGGGCAGCCGACCCCTGGCGGGCAGATACTCCCCAACGTCTTGATGCGTGAGGCTTCAGCCTTTCGAATTCCTGCGGTATACGCCGCGTTTACATTGTTTATCGAGCGGTACTCTCTACTCCCCCAGCCGCAGAAGTGCTGACCATCTGCGTTGTTCCACCAGCCTGTCTTGATCCGCTCGCCCTGCGGGGGGTCGGTATCCGCGTACCCGAAGTACATCTTCGACCAGCCGAAGGTAATGCCATTTAGATGCACCGCATCAATTGCCCTCCATGTGTAGGCGTAGGGGTTACCGGGGTATGCGAAGCTTGTTCCTGCAACCACAGCAGGGGCTCTCCGCCAACTGGTGATCGCTCCGGGGTCCGCCAGCCAGTTTCCACACGACACCGTCGCTGCTGAACTGTGAACCGCTGAACCAACCTGCGGAGTAGGCAATTCCATTGCGATACCGACGTGAGAAGGTAGCACTAGATAGGCTGCGAAGGACCCGAATAGAAGGCGTCTAACTGAACGATGATCGGACAGCAACCCACATATCCCTTCCACTCTGATGCAGAATAGACCGCACTATATATTTGGGTGATCTGTTTTCCGAGCCCACTTCCGCAGGAGCCTTCTTGTACCTCCCAATGATCACCATGAAGGCGTTGCCATAACCGAGTTGATCCGGCGTGAATTTTCCAGCCTAGTCCTGTGAATTTCCTTGATCCGGAGGAGGACGGCTTTATTCTTCTTGATAATCGCCAATTGATGATCAGCATAGATCGCGAGGCGCACACCGTTGTAGTTGGTCTGACGCCGACAAGCTTCGTCCGCAGTCGCGGTGGCGATCTCTACCTCGGTCCCGCGAGACTTGGGGGTCTCGTCTATCGCGTTGCTCGCCCATCGGGGATCACCCTCAGCCTCCCCAGGGTTGGAGTAGTGGTACTCCGACCCCTTCATGCATGTGCTCCATGCACGATCTGCGGCCCCAAGCCGGGGGTCCTCAAAAGCGGTCTGGGCTGCGTCGTCGGAGAACATATGGAGCTGCCGCTCCTCATACTGCCGGACGGCACCGGTCACCGATGCCCCCCTGCTCAGCTGCGACTCCGCCACGCTGTTGCAGCCACCTGCCGGAACCGCCTCCCCGTTGAAGGAGGAGATCTCTCCCATCAGCACGCCGGCATGAGAATCAGGCAGCGCGAAACCCCGGAGACCGGTCACCGCGGCGACCGCCTCCTCACGCTGACCCGGTGGACCAACGTAGCCGTACTTCGCAACCTGGTCCTCGCCGAGCCAGCCCAGGTAGCCCGCGTTCTTGGGATAGGCGATGGGCCGGCCATCGGGCAGCTTCAACCTCAGGTTGAACGCACGCATACACGCGTCGATGATCTTCATCTTTGCCCGCTGCACCTCAGCACGCTCGGAGGCGCTGAGATCGTAGGCGTCCAGCGGAAGAACCAGGTCCGCCGCCGAGGTAGGAGTGGGCGTCGGGTGCGGCGACGGCCAAGCCGCCTCCTCCTGCCTCGCAGTGTGCGCATATGTCGTCCCACAGGCCGTGACGGCCAGAAGCACCATAGTACTCAGCGTGACCTTGCATGCCACTTTCGACTTCATGGCGCACCTCCAGAATATATTCGGGACTCTAGATGCTGAAGACAGATCCAAGCACCCGGAGGCTCAACAAATAGCCACCCCTATATCCAGATCCAGATCTGCTAGCCAACACAGCCAACTTGCTCAACAGTGAATCGGGCATTTAGGCCAGAGCCCGGTTCACCCAGAACATAGTGACAGAAGTTTGTACTACCGAATCCAAATAGAAATCCGCTTGGAGCAGACACCTCCACATGAAGGTGAAGGTTTCCTCCGCTCCATGTCAGCTCCTGTATCGAAATTCGTAGCCCTTCGATGGAGCCTCTTACTCGAGAGGCACCATCCGACCCAAATACCTTCACCACCTCCAGCCGCGATATGAACACATTGAGATGCCGCCTTGCGTCCTCCTCAGCGGAAACATTCTGAGAGTAAAACAAAGCCCCAACGAGGCCCACCGGAACGAGTACCACGATCAGAATGGTCAGCAACACAATCAGGATACAGCCCAACTCGCTCCGAAATCCCGATCCGGGCCTCATTTCATTTACCCCCCAGAAAGTTCACCATAGAGAATGTGCATCTATTTAATTGGAGACTGGGACAAACCGGAACGTCCTACCAGCCCGAGTACGCCACAGCAGGATCAGTCAATGAGTTTTGAAGTACCTGCGAATAGGCCACAGCACCTTGCGACTTCGGGTGGAACGAGATTCGGCTCGCACAACGATTGCCGTCCGAGATGCATCCCGGATGCAGTCCCACAAAGTCCCCACCCCCGGTACCATCGAATACGATCCCGTGGATCCACAGATCCCAACTCGGTGTTGGAGGCCGGTTATTACAGGCTCCGTGACCGTCGAAGATGGGAATGGGATTCATGTAATGCGTGTCGATGCCCATGGATCTAAGGGAGGCAGTCAGAGCAGATTGCTCTGCAGCGAAATGATCTGCGAGACGATTGAGCATTAGATGCTCGTCGTCGTCATAACCAGGCATACAGTAGACATCGTCCACCAGCTTTGGATAGCCCATGAGCATGAGCTTGGCCTTTAGCCGGCGAGTCTCGTTCCCCACCCGCATGCTTGCGACTTCCAAAACCCGACGGATACTGTATTCACCCGTATGAACCGTTCTGCTGATATCGCGCCGAATATCGGCCTCGTACGATTGAGTTGCACATGAGATTATGTAGCAACGGCTCACTACGTCAGAGAACCTCGCATCGTTGCCCCCGATAGAGAGCGCGACAAGCGTCGTATTCTCATCGAGGAATCCTGCTTGCAACTGGGTTGCTTCCCTGAATCCGCCCTCTGCGTAGTCTCTGTAAGTATCCCAGTTAAATGGATTCGTCCAGTGCTCCCATGATTCTGCGATCATGTCCTCAGTCTCTGCTCCAGAACAGGCGACAAAGGCAAAATCGAGTTTTGGATCGAACGTGTCCGCCAGCTCACCTATGGTCTTAATCTCACCCGGGAGTTTCGCCTTCCGAATCCACGCATCTTTGCTTCGCCGACAGGCGTTCCAGGTTGGCTTCCTATAGTCCTTATTCGACTCGTAGGAATAGTTACCGACTCCTTCACCCGAAGCATAGGAATCTCCCATGCCAACCACGAAGTGCTTTGGTTTAGCAGTCAACGGCTGGAATGCGATTGCATCCCACGAAATAGCGGCAGTTCCGTCACCTTCATAATTAAGTGTCGTCAAACTCACTTTCGGGCTGCCGGAAAATTGGAAAACACCTAAATTTTGCCAGGTGTTCTCTCCCCTATCTTGCGAAAGGTAACGATTCCTTTCCTGGCCGTTTCCGAGGTGTATCGTGTAGGGAGCTTGCTGCGTCTCCGCACGGCGCTTTGGGATATGAACCAATACACGGGCCCATCCATTGATCTGACGACCTCCGCTCAATTCCCAAGTACCGGTCACTCTCATTTGGCCACCGTTCTTTCCGGAATTGCGCGTGTAGGCGAACCACTCATGACCGCCAAAACCATTGCCGAGCTGCTGAAAGTCTGCTTTTGACGGCACCTGCCCCGTGGCGTTCCTGCCAAAGGTGAACGTCAGCGAACCCGAGTTCGTCCACCCGAGGTTGTTGCACCCGCCTCGAATGGCAGGAGCCGTAGCTGCGACGTCGTCCACGATCAGGGAGCCGGCCGGAAGCCCTGGAGTCAAGCACGGTGTCCAGTGGTCCTCTGGCTCCGCTCTCTCGGTGTACGCATAGTGCGGTTCCGAATATCGGATTGCCCCCTCATTACCGCAGGTTGTCGGGCAGTCGGCCTTCCATGATTTCGGGAAACGCCACCAGCATCGATAGTCGAGCCGTACGCACGTACCGGCACTCACAGCTCCAGGCGTACTCGATCCTGGAACACACCAGTTGTGCTCAATACTCTGTGACGCCGATATGCAGAATGCGTTCGGATCCACTGCGAACGATGTTGCAATACTCACCACAGGAACGATCTGTGAGCGACTAACGGGGGTTGTCCACCATGCGGCATTGTAGCCTGCTTGCTCTTGAGGAATGCCTCCGGAGTAGTAGGTTTTTGTGATTGGCCACGCAGCCCACCCCAGAACTTTCTCCTGATAGGGCCAGTACTGCGGCGTTGCAGCATCCACGTAGGCGTTTCCATCCAGAAATGGGTGACGCCCCGGCCGCCATATCGGATTTGACGGGTTGTTGGCCCAGCCGACTCCCCACGCATTGTTGTTTGCAGGAGCACTCGCCCGGGGATGCCATCCCGAGTTATATGCCCAGACCGCGAAGTACCAGTTCTCGACCTTTGCGGGATTTCCATCGTGAGCTCGAACCGAGCCGTTCGTGTCGTCCCAGATCTGGTTCCATTTCTGCGTCAGGGTCTGTAGACCGGCCGCTATGTTGGTGAGGTAGTCGACCGCCACCGCCTTCTGCTTGTCAGGGTGGAGGGCGGTCTCACCGGGCCGCTCGGATCCGGCCTTCCGCATCCCGTCGGTCTGCTGCGACACCCCGTAGCCACAGTCGGCATCGGCGAAGTTGATCGACCAGTCGTTGTCGGGGTTGCTGTCGTAGAGATTGACGCCGTAGTAGTTGCCGACGAGGGGATTTCCCGTCTCGCCTTCGAGAACGTTCCGTTGGGCCTGCCACAGGTTCGACTCCTGGGCCAGGATGCCGAGCACGATGCCGGAGGGAACCCTGCCTCCCCCTCGTAGATCCTGCGGGGTGAACATGGCCTGAGGCGACCAGGCCGGCAACCCTGATCCCTTCCAGTTCGCAGGCCGGGTGAGAGTGAGCCGCTTGAGGACCAGCTGGTTGACCGCCCACTCGACCTGCCGCCAGTGGGGCTGGTACACCTGGATCCTCGGGTCGTTGCGCGGCACCGCGCAGGTGTAGCCCTCATCGACGGTGCTCTCCCCGGTGGTCATCGAAGGTATCGGTGCCCGGGGCTTCTTGTTCTGAGCAGGCTTCCCGACTGCCAGCTGCGGATTGAGGACCCTTCCGGTGTCACCCTGTGCCGCCATGCGGATATCCGGAAGAATCTCGAACCTCACCTGTGACTTTGTCCCCGGAACCAGAGTCGCGACGTCGACCGGCTCGGCTCCTGGAGTGTCCTGGCTCACGCCGGTGATTCCGGTGTCCGTCGGGTCACCGAGAACGCCTTGGCGTAGCCCTTTGCGAGCCGCGCTTAGCACAACCAGTTCACCGTGGGAGGAGACCCGCCCTTGCGATGGAGCCGCCAGTACGGACACCGCCTGCGGCAAGGGTGCCTGCACCTCGGCATCCCCTACCAGGAAGATCTTCCCTTCGGTGCCGACCCGGATGGAGAGGCGCCCAAGGCCACCTGTTGCGATGGTCCGGGTTTCACCATCGGCGTGATAGCGGACCCTCACGTCACCGTGGCCATACTCGGCGAAGTAGATCCCGCCCTGATTGTCGGTCTGCACGTCGAACGGAACTGAACCGGTCTTCACCAGTGTCCTCACCGCACCCGAGCCGGAGATCCCCACAAGTGTGGTGCCCTTGGCCGCGACGAGGCCGTCCTGATAGGGCACGGCGGAGGTCACCTGCCCAGGAACCACCGCTGCAGGAGACATCTGGTTCTTGGCGGTGTCATAGATGAGGAGGCGGCTGCTGGGCCGGACCTCGGCCGCTCCCTGGGTGAGTGCGACGCGTGAACCCGCTCCGCATCCCGGGTTGAAGTAGGCCAGGGTCACCTGGTCTTTGAGCTTGGTGACCTTACCGGTTGCGACCTCCACTACCGCCGCGAACGCTCCCCTGGCGAAAAGCCTCTCGCGATTGGTGAAGTGCCGTGGGGCGTACACGACGGCGATATGGTCACCCGATCCGGTCATACATGCGTTCCCGACCCACTGATCGGTTTCCATGCCAGGTTCGGAGAGCGTGGTGAGGGTGTACCACTGGTAGCCGACGCTCGCTCTGGCCACCAGTACGTGGAATCCCGTCGCGTCGCCGGCCGTGGTGAGCGCCAGGTCACCGGAGGAACGCCATCCGGCAGGCAGGACCTTGTCTCTATCCGCCTCAGCCACGGCGGACCGCTCGCCCGGACCGTCGCCGGGCTTGGCGGGGAGAGGTCCGGACCCACCGGCTCCGGCGACGGCAAACGCCGCAGTCGCCACAAAATTCGGGACGAGTGTATTCCCGCTGAACAGCACTACACCGATCAAGAATATTCTTAGGACGAGCCTCGATCTTCTCATGATCCTTGGCACCCCGTGTTCGGCGGCTACGGTGAAGAGAACGCATAACCACAGGAAGCACTAGCCATTCTGCCAGGCTATGCGAGAGGTGTACTCGAAAGGATGGCGCCGATCGCCAGGTCCTCCTAGGAAAACCGGTTCCACCAAGACTTTTCTAGTGCGCCATATCCGTCTTCCGTGTAACCATCTTCCACACTAATCTGCAAACCGATCACGCACCGCAGGTGTGCATGATCAGCTAATTCATGCCTTTTAGCCACGGCGAACCCTGCTCGGGAGCCGTGAAAGTGGCTCATCGGGGATCTGGGTTGCATCCAACTAAGATCAAGCTGTGGTTGCGGTTCGACACAGATATTTACTGAACACTCCCCAATTTGTCACCCATGCTCAGGATGCATGATCGGCTGCACCTTGTCCACCTATTGCCCCGATCTCAGCGGACTACTTGGCAAACGATCAAGGTGTCCAAGGGGCTTCATCATGACGAGCTGGCTGACGAAGCATCGGGGTAGCGCTTGTTCGATGTCGGTAATGAGGAAATTGGCCATACCAATAGATTGCCGACCGAAAACTCTGCCGAGACGTGCAGGGCCTTGGATACAGCGCTCCGCCCGGCGAAAGCGCCTTGTTGGCGATAGCGATCTGGATACGTGGAATCGTCGCCATGCCGAGCTACGAGCCTGCTAGAGCCTACTCGGGGCCGATTGGGGTATTCCACGCCAACCTCGGGAGCATTCCGTAACCATGGCTTCACTGTTCGGGTCGACAATCCCCATGTAACCCAATGAGTCCGCCACAAATCAGATACTGGACACTGCCGACCCTGAACATCACCTAACCGCAGCGTGACCGGGCCCAACGACTCTACAGTTGGTTTGAGGGCCATTCGACCAGATGATTACCGAAAGCGGACATAGCCCATCGCAAAAACAGTGCTTGGGCTGACGAGCCATATGCCCAGTAGCTGCTGTGCCGGAAACGAACCCCGCCGATACATCAGTGCCTCTAAAGAGAAGCGGTCGAAGGCAGCGGACAGTGAGAAGACAGGTTCCACAGTGAGAGGTGCGGAGCGCTGCGAGCCGAACTGACCGGTGCCGCCGACTGCTGGGGGGGAGAAGATCAGCGCTGTCCTGCACAGGTGAGCAGACAGTGGCTGCGGTGAGGAGCCACAGCTGAACGGCGTCGACCCCGACGCTGATCAGTGGCCCGACATCCACCCCGGTGAGTTCAGCCAGCGGGAACGGGTTGCGGCGACGATCACCCCCAAACAGGTCAGCCCGGGCTGAGCGAACTCGCGGACGGGGATCGTGGTGCCGCCCACCACCACTCCGCCGTAATCCGCCGCTACGGACAGGCAGCGCATCCGCCGACACGGCGCCGCATAGCCCCCGCGAATCCGGCGTTGATACCGCGGAAGCCCCGTCCGGCGTTTGATCGGTCGGCTACTCGGTGTCCTTCGGGTGCGGTGGCACCGTGACCCTGTCCCCTCGCTTCGGGCTCACAGCGAAACCTCTACCGACCCGAAGTCACCGCTCGTAGGCTTGCGGGCCTCTGCATAATGTGCGGGATCGGCCTTGATCCGGGCGGTTGCCCGCCACCCGGCGATATCCTCCCGGGTGGTCAGATCGACGTCCAGTTCCGCCGCGTCGGAGAGTGCCTATACCAGCTCCACGGTGAAGGCACGCAGTTCGGCCCTGGAGAGGTGGCGCACCCACGGGAAGACCTCGGGCATGGCCAGGGGCAGGGCATGCGCGGCGGGGTCGTGTTTGATCAACGCGAGGAACAGCCTGGACGCCGTGACCAGCGTCCGGTCGCGCTCCTCTTCGCGGTCGGCGGCGGTCAGATAGAAGTCCGGGGCATCGCGATGGGTCGCCCTGACTCGCCCGAGCCGGGCCGCACGCTCGGCGACGGCTCGGGGATTCCTCGACAGGTCGGAGAAAGTGACTGCGTCGGCATCCCTGATACTCACAGCACGAGTTTAAATCCGAACGCATTCTGATATCAGCCCGTCCTCCCGAGGCCGATCAGGTCGAGGGTATCGGACGGGCGGCCATAATTGGGTTTTCTGGTCATCGACGAGGAAGTCGCAGGTCGGGTGCGGCTATTCGTCGACCTCGTTTGAGTGGTCGACGACGATGACGACGTTGCCGATTTTCCGGCCGGTTTCGACGTACCGGTACGCCTCGACGATATCGTCCAGGGGGTATCGCCGGTCGATGACGGGGGTGAATGCTCCGGACTCGATCAATTCCTTGACGTGTCGGGCAATCCCCGGATCCCGCTCCGAGATGGGAAATCTCACCTTCCTACCACGGAACAGTGGAGTGACAAGGGTCAGGAACAGGTTCTGCCCCCAGGTGCCCAGCTCCGACGAGGTGTAGATTCCGTGTGGTTTCAGCAGCCGCCTGCACCGGCCGAACGTACTTTTGCCGACCGCGTCGATGACGACGTCGTACTCCTGCTTGTCCTTGGTGAAGTCCTCGGCCGTGTAGTCGATGACCCGGTCGGCCCCCAGGCCCCTGACCAGCTCCAGGTTCTCGGTGGCGCAGACCGCGGTCACACCGGCGCCGAGGGCCTTCACGAGCTGGACCGCAGCTGAGCCGATGGCCCCGGTCGCGCCGTTGACGAGGACGTTTTGCCCCTTCCGGATACCGGTGGTTTTGATCATCGTGAGGGCGTAGTACGCGCCCTCGGTGCTGGGGGCGGCCTGCTCGTAGCCCACGCCCGCCGGAATGAGGGCGAGCATGCCGCCTTGCGGAACCGATAGGTATTGGGCGTGGGTTCCAAAAGTGGCTTCGTTGAAGCCGAACACCCGGTCGCCGACCTTGAAGGAGGTAACGCCACCGCCTGTCGCCGTGACTTCTCCGGCGAACTCGGTCCCGATAATGGTCACCTTCGGCCGGAAAAGCCCGGTGATGAGTCTCAAGAAGAAGGGGTGGGCTACGCGCAGGCCGCAGTCCGTGCGGTTCACCGTGGTCGCGTGGACCTTGATGAGTAATTCGTTCTCCTTGACCGGTGGTTTCTCCGCCTCTTCGACGCTGACCACGTCCGGCGAGCCGTATCTTCTGCGCACAGCGGCCTTCATGACCAGAGTGTAGCCACCGTTCGGAGGTGGTGGCGGATCCTAAGGCCACCACCGGGAAACCACCTATACCACCCATTCTTGCACTTGAAACGCATGGCGTCTCATCGATCACGCCACTCGCCCACCGGTCCGCGAGCCGGTTTGCGCCATCGCGGCTGCGTGGGAAGATCAGCGCTTTCCGACGCGCATGATCAGGAAAGCGGCTGCGGCGAGGAACCACAGCTGGACGGCGGTGACCCCGACGCTGGTCAGTGCCCCGGCATCCACCCCGGCAAGTTCGGCCAGTGGGAGTGTGGTTGCGGCGGCGGCGATCACGCCGAGCCACGTCAGCCAGACCGGGGCGAACTCGCGGATGGCGATCGTCGTGCAGACCACGGCCGCGGCACCGAACGCGGCGACCCCGAGCAGCTCGCCGATCCCGCCCCCGTAGTCGTTCAACGTCTGGAACTGAACGGCCAGGATCTGCCGCATCGCGGGGTCGGCCTCGGCCCATTCGGCGGCCAGCGTCGGCATCGCGGTGAGCCAGCGCAGGATCCCGATCGCGCGGGCGAGTGCGGAGACGGCGGCCAGGATCACAGCGACCCTGGCGATCGGGCTCAGCCGTCCCCCGGTGGTGGTGCAGACGGTCACCAGCGCGGCGATCACCGGGAGGAACAGCAACGAGTAGGCCAGATAGGCCAGGTATCCCACCCGGACCGCGCCCTCGTTCTCGGCCACCAGCGGCAGGGTGACGCCGGCCGGATCGCCGAGTCCTTGCGGCCAGTTGACGGCCTGGCCGAGAACGACCAACGGGACGCCGATCAGTAAGCCCTCCACCGCCAGGAGCAGGCCGGCCGCGAGAACCCGGCGCCGGGAGCGGTCCTGTCGTTGTCCTGGCGGGTCCTCAGCAGTGGAGGCGAGAGCGTGGGGAGTGCCGGCTGAGGCATTCATGAAGCTATCTCCTTACATGGTTCGACTTCTCGAACGAAGATAGACCTCCCTAACAATGTTAGTCAATCCAGATGCTGTTAGAATTCGATGCTGTACGGCGGCGCGGACGGCCGCCGTGGCCGCTCACGATGTCGACGACGTCCCGGACGGAAGGTGGCCAGCGGTGCACGAAGTCCCGCTCCGGCAAGGTTCGCTGCGCGAAAGGAAACGGGCGGCGACGATCGAAGAGATCAAGTCCGTGGCCCTCGGCCAGCTCGCCGCCGACTCCGGCCAGATGACACTGCGCGGGATCGCCCGCGAGGTGGGCATGACCGTCCAGTCGCTCTACCACTACTTCCCGAGCCGGGACAACCTGATCACCGCTCTGGTCGCGGACGCGCACAACGCGCTGGCGGACACGATCCAGGCCGCCGGACAGGAATCCCGGGCCCTGCCGGCACCGGAACGGATAGTGCGGATCGCCCTGGCCTACCGCCGGTGGGCGGTCGAGCACCGGGCCCGCTTCCTGCTGATCTACGGGACACCCGTCCCCGGATACGAGGCACCCGAGGGAGGGCCGACCACCGGCGCCGCCCGCCGCCTCGGAGCGGTATTCACCGACGTGATATTCAGCGACTGGACCGCGTCCGAGATCGCCGGGATCCGCACGCCCCGCGAAGACGCTCAGGCGACTCGCGCGCTGGCCACCGCAGCGGAACTGGTCTCCCCCGGCCTGCCGCCTGCCGCGTTCGGACTGGGCCTCGAACTATGGGGCCGGATCCACGGGCTGGTCATTCTGGAGATCCTCGGCCACCTCCCCTGGCTGGGTACGTCCGCCGCCGCCCACTACCACTCCGCCGTCCTCCGCGCCGCCGCAGACATAGAACACATCCGCCGACCCGGCACCACTTAGCTCTCCCCGAACTACGGTGAGTGCGGGGAAGGCGTGACCGATACCTCGTGGGGACAGTCAAACCCCAGCCAGGTCAGCGAGGCCGGGGTGAAGTCACGGATGTCGATCGCGGTACAGGCCACGGCTATGCCGCCGAATGCGGTGACTCCGAGCGGCTCACCGAGCCCACCGCGCCTCTCAGAGTTCCACGAGCCCCAGGTGGCTCAACGGCAATCCACTCTGTGAGTTTCGAAAAGCATAAGCCGCTGTGGCCTCGGAGTAGCACGAGCCTGAAAGCAAACGTGTTCGGTGCCCGTGTCGAACAGAAATCCATTATCCGAGACGTCTACAAGAATATGAACAACATCGCTGCGCCATGAGATTTCCACGATTTCAAGATTGAGCCCGGTGGAAGCATCTCGAATCCTGTCAACGTCATCCGGCCCTTTCGGCGAAAGCACCTCGACTCTGGAGATGTACCTACCCAGCTCATCCTCAGCCCGGTTCTCGACTGAAAGGTTATGAGTGAACGTGGTTACGGACCAGAAAACCCAGGGACCTATGACTATGGTTACTGCGATTGCGAGGATAAGAACGGCCAAGCCCGTCACGATACGTGATTCCAGCCAAGGAGGGACCATTTTCAGGAAATCCTTCATAGGGACAGCGAGAACAGGGTTGCCGAAGTCTATGATATGGGCCAGATAACGATGACAACGCGCCCGATCCAACCTATTCTTCCGCAGCGCTTATCATGGGCAGGTTGTCCGCAAGGGCCCGCAAGCGCGGTGAAACCCCTGGTGGCAAGCCCGGGATCCTACTGGAGGCCGGGCACCGTCTGGCGACCGTCTAGCTCTGGGCGGGCCGATCTGCAGGATCGACGAGAATGACGACATTGCCGATCTTCTTGCCCGTTTCGACGTATCGATAGGCCTCGACGATGTCGTCCAACGGATACCGCCGGTCGATGACCGGGGTGAACTCACCGGATTCAATCAGTGTCTTGAGGTACTGCGGTATCCCCGGATCCGGCCTCGGAATCGGGAACCTGACCTTCCTGCCGCCAAGCAGCGGCGTGACAAGCGCCAAGAACAGGTTCTGCCACCCAGGGCCCAGTTCCGACGCGATGTAGATCCCACTCGGTTTCAGCAGCCTCTTGCATCGGCCGAACGTGCTCTTGCCGACCGCGTCCATGACGACGTCGTATCTCTGCTTGTCGGCGGTGAAGTCCTCGGTCGTGTAGTCGACGACCCGGTCGGCCCCCAGGCCCCGCACCAGCTCCAGGCTCTCGGTGGCGCAGACCGCGGTCACACCGGCGCCGAGGCTCTTCACCAACTGGACCGCCGCCGACCCGATGGCCCCGGTCGCCCCGTAGACGAGGATGTCCTGCCCCTCCCGGATCCCCGCCCCCTTGATCATGGTGAGGGCGTAGTACGCGCCCTCGGTGCTGGGGGCGGCCTGATCGTAGTCGAGGCCCTCCGGCATGAGGGCGAGCATGCCGTCCTGAGGAATCGACAGGTACTCGGCGTGGGCCCCGAAAGCGGCGTCACTCAATCCGAACACACGGTCTCCGACTCGGAACAACGTGACGTCGTCGCCTGTCTCCGCGACCTCTCCCACGAACTCATTCCCGAGGATCGTCAACCGCGGCCGGAAAAATCCGGTGAGGAATCTCCAGAAGAAGGGGTCGGCCGCGCGTGCCGCGCAGTCCGTACGATTCACCGTGGTCGCGTGGACTCTGACCAGCAATTCGTTCTTCTTGATAGACGGCTTCGGTGCCTCTGCGATGCGAACCACGTCTGGCGCGCCGTATCTCCTGCGGACTGCAGCCCTCATGGCCAGAGTGTAGCCACCGTGCCGAGGTCACGCGTGGGTCCGACCATTCCGTACCGGCCACCGACAACACGCGTGTGGCCACCAAGTTTGGCCGGCGACTGCGAAGCATCCGACCTTGGAGTTCAACGTTGATCCAAGCGATGGTCGGCGGCCGCTCCGAGGCTTACCGGGCGGTATGTACACGATCTCCGGTCGCGACCCGCCGGAAAATTCACGAAAGAAATCCGGAAGACGGTGCCGCATTGAGGCGGAGATGTTTGTCAGAAGAGTGAGGGAGCCCACGACAGGCGCCTCGATGAGAAGGGAACCTCGACTATGAAACTGACGACCTACACGCAGGTCTCCGTCGATGGAGTGATGCAGGCGAACAGCGGGCCGAATGCGCTCGACGTCGGATTCGAGCGCGGTGGATGGGCCTTGGGACACTCCGACGACGAGTCGAGGGCGTTCGTGGAACAGGTCTACCAGCGCGCCGACGCGTTCCTGTTCGGTCGGCGGACCTACGAGCTCTTCGCCGGTTACTGGGGCGTGATGGACCCGGACAGCAGCCCCATCGCGGCCGCCTTGAACACCCGGCCCAAGTACGTCGCGTCGAACACGCTCACCGAACCGCAGTGGGCGGACACGATCGTCTTCTCCAGTACCCTCGCGGCCGTCTTCTCCGGTGACCTCGCGGCGACCATCGGCGAATTGAAGACCAGACCGGCGGGTGAGCTGCAGGTGCACGGCAGCGGCTCCCTGACCCGATGGCTTCTTGAGAACGACCTCGTCGACGAGATGAATCTGCTCATCGTCCCGGTGGTCGTCGGCCAAGGCACCCGGCTGTTCCCCGACACCGGGCTGGACATAGCGCTTGACCTGGTCGAATCGCGGGCGTTCCCGAAGGGCGCAACGCTACAGGTCTACCGGCCGGCCGGTCGCCCTCAGTATGCGACCGGCTGAAGCACGCGACCGGGGATTCTCGACCCGAGACCAATTGTCGCGAGCAGAGGCCACCTACCGCTCTCAATGCCAGGAGACACGGAATCCTTTGTTTCGGTATCGAGGCAAATGTCGGCGGTGGAGACTACATTCCGGTGCCGTGACCGACCTGCCGCCGCCATGGGTTGACGACCTCTTCCCGTTTCCCACCCCGCCCGCGCTCCGCACACTGGTGGACATCGTCTGGCAGCATGCCTACGCCTTCTACCAGGAGAACGAAAGCTACGATTTCACGCTGCTGGGAACCCACTACGACTTCATGTTCGACCTGGCCGCGATTCCCCGCCCGCCCGACGGCTGCGACGCGTATCCCGAGTTCGACGAACATGCACGGGAACCGGCGATACCGATGTTCGCCGTGCCGGAGTTCGTGCCCTTCGGCTCATTGGGCGACGGCGGCTACGCCGGTTGGCTGGTGCCCGCGCCGGAACTCGGGCGGCCGGACCATCCGGTCGCCCTGGCTGGCGGTGACGAATGCGGCGTCACCTTGATCGGCGCGGACACCCGTATCGGCCTGGAGTTCATGCTGTCGTGGGCCCTCCGGCGGTGGCGCGACACCCCGGAGACGGCGTGGCGCGACCAGGACCGGGGGCTTGCCGACCGGCTGGCCGCCGTACTCGACGTGCATCCGGACCCCGATCGGCGCTACCTCGGGTCGTCGTGGAACGGCACGACGGTTGTCCGGGACACCGGATTCGACATCGAGTTCGACGTCCCGGAGGGGTGGCGGCACGAGATCGGCGAAGACGGCATCGGCGTCCTCGCCCCGGCCGGCGCCTACGCCGATCAGGAGCCGGGGTTCACCGAGGAGACGCCGCTCGAACCTGTGCTGGCCACCGCGGCGCGCATCCTCGACGCCGGACACCCGGCCTCCGCGCTGCTGGTGCTCAAGGATACGTTCGCGAACAGCCCGTCCTGCTACTTCGCCGACCTCAAGCCGTTGTGGGCCAGGGCCTACCGGGATCTCGGCCGACCCGGGTACGCGGAACGCCTCGAGGAGATGACGCCGATGTACCAGGTGTGCTTCTGCGATTCCCCGCACCGCTAGGAGGCCATCCGATCAGGTCCCGTCTTGCGGGCGGCGAGTCCGTCCAGGACCACGGAGAGGAGGTGCTCGTGACGGTCGGCCATGGCGGTCATCCGTTCGGAGACCAGGCTGACCGCGGTGACGAGCGTGAAGACGTCGTCGCCGTCGACGTCGGGGCGGATGTGGCCGGAGTCCTGCGCTCTGCGGAGCAGGTTGAGAAAATATACAGAACGGTCTACTTTTGTGGCCATGGGACAGAAGGGAACGGCGACGCGGGCCCGGATACTGACCGCGACGCAGGAGTTGGTCGAGACCGGGGGATACTTCGGCGCCGGGCTCAATCGGGTGGTCGCCGTCAGCGGCGCACCCCGCGGCTCGCTCTACTTCCACTTCCCGGATGGCAAGGATCAGCTTGTCGCCGAGTCGATACGACAGGCCGGCCAGGCGACGGGCGCCGCCTTCGAGGGCCTGGCCGAGTCCAGCACGTCCGTGGCGGAGTTCGCCGAAGGGGTGCTGCTGCACCTGGGCGATCGGCTGGAGGAATCAGGCTGGCACAAGGGGTGTCCGGTGGCCACCGTGGCGCTCGAGATGGCCGGCTCCAGCGACACGCTGCAGCAGGCCTGCTCGGAGGTGTACACCTCGTGGACGACTGCTCTGCGTGCGCAACTCGAGGGGCGCCGGGACGCCGACGACCTCGCGGTCACGATCTTGGCCTTGATCGAGGGGGCTCTCCTGCTGGCCAAGGCGCACCGCAGCAGGGAGCCACTGGATCGCGTCACCCGCCAACTCGCCACCCTGCTGCGCTGACCCGGGCCCGCCGCACTCAGGCGGGCTCTCTTTATGCCAAAAAAATATGTAGACCGATCTATTAAGAAGGTGTTCATGGACGCGATCGTCTTCGGTGCGACCGGTTTCATCGGCCGCTCCCTCGTCGCCGAGCTGCTCGGCAGGGGACAACAGGTGGCGGCGGCCGTACGGAACGACACCCTCACCCCCTGGCTGGACGCACAGGGCGTCGACGCCGGCCGGCTGACCGTCGTCACCGCCGACATCACCCGACCGCTCACGGGACTGCCGCAGGTGCGCGACGTCTACAACACCGCGGCCCGCTTCGCGTTCGGCCTCGGCGTGGAGGAGGCGCGGGCGACCAACGTGACCGGGGCGCTCAACGTGCTCGAATGGGCCGCCACGCTGCCCGGATTGCGATGCCTCGTGCACATCAGCGGGTACCGGGTGAGTAACGCTCACCCGGACTACGCCAAGCTGGGCGCGTACGAGGCGTCGAAGGCCGAGGCCGATCTCGCGGTGCGCGCCAGGGCCCGCGAGCTGGAGGTCCCGCTGACCGTCGCCAATCCCAGCACGGTGATCGGTCCCGGTCAGTACATCGGCCTGGCCTCTCTCGTCGAGGACCTCTGGAACGGGCGGCTCCCCGCGCTCCCGGGTGGTCCCGACGTCTTCCTGCCGATCGTCACGATCGACTACCTCTCGCGGTTCCTGGCGGAGCTCCCCACCTCGCCTGCGGGACGGGACCACTGGGTGCTCGACGACACGACGCCGCGCCTGCCCGAGCTGGTCGGCATGATCGCCGACCACCTGGGTATTCGGGCGCCGCGCCGTACCATCCCCGTCGGCCTCGTGCGCCGCCTGCCCCGGAAGATCACCGGCGCCGACCCCGAGACGCTGTCGTTCCTGTCGAGCGACCGCTACCCGACGGCCTCCGCCCGCGCGCTCGCCGAAGCGGCCGGCCTGGAGATGCCCCCGGCCCCCGGCGCCCTGCGCGCGTGGGCCGACGACCTGGTGGCCACCCGCTTCGGCGCCGCGTCGCCGTGGCTGAGCCCGTACGGCTTCCGCGGCCGCACCTGGACGATGGGAGACGCGCACCGGCCCGCCCACGTCCTGCTGCACGGGCTGCCGATGAACGCCGACCTGTGGGCGCCCCTCGCCGCGCACCTGCCCGGCCCGATCCTCGCCCCCGACCTGCCCGGCCTGGGACGTTCGGCTCCCACCGCCCAGCCGACGGACGCGTGGCTGGCGGACCTGATGCGCCCGGTGCGAACCCGCCCCACGCTGGTCGCGCACTCGCTGGCCTGCGGGCCGGCGCTCCGCTTCGCGGTCGAACATCCCGGACGCCTCGGCGCGCTTGTTCTCATCGCCCCCGCGTTCCTGCAGGCTCCGAGCTCGCGGCTCACCCGCTCCGCCCTGGCCGTACCCCTACTGCGCCGCATGTCCGCCGCTCGCCTGGCCGCCGTGCTCGGCGTTCCCGAGGGGCCGGAGGTGGCCAGCGCCGCGGCGGACCTGCGCCGTCCGGGGGTGGCGCGCCGTGTGATCGCGGCGATGCGGACGGCCTTCGCCGAACGCGAGACGTCACGGTCGCTCCTGGAGCGGGTCAGCGTCCCGGTGGAGATCCTCGTGGGCTCGGCCGATCCGCCGGTCGTCGGCCACCGGGTGACCGAGATCGCCGGAGCGGGGCACTACCCGCAGCTCACCCATCCGGCTCAGGTCGCCCGCCGCCTCGACCAGGTCCGCGACCCGATCGGATGAGTGGCGACGATCGGAATCCGCCGGTCGTTCGCGTAGCCTGCGGCGCGTGACGAGCACCGACGAAACTTGGTTTCCCGTCGTCAACGGACTCCGGAGCAACGCCGTGCACCGGCCGGTCGCCTACGACGGTGACGGCAACCGCGCCGGAAGGCCGGGCGCACCGAGCGTGCGGCGAGGGAGTCCATGATCAAGCGGGCACGACAGCGCCCATCGCGAAGAGTCCGTACGGACCGATTCGATCCGCACGGCCCATTCAGACGGCACGCGACCCGTAAGAGACCGGTCTCAGCCGGTCAGGCACGGTGAACGGTCAGCCGACCGGCTCGCCTTCGGGGGTGGGTTCGGGGGTGTCGTCGACGGTGCGGCGGGGGCCGGTGAACCAGCGGCGGGCCGACAGTGCCCACCACAGCCCCACCGAGACGACCATGACGCCGAGGACGATCGGGGCGTAGTTGACGGCGGTCCAGGTGAAGTCGTCGCTGAACGGGACGGCGGCGGGCACGACCGGCATGACGAAGTAGACCGAGACCACGACGATCTCGATCACCGCGATCCAGCCGAGGGGTTTGTACCAGCGGCCGAGGTTCCACGGGCCCGGCTCGAATCGGTCCCCCATCTTCAGCCGGAGCCAGATGGGGATGAGGAACGCCAGGTAGAGCCCGATGACGGCGACGGAGACCACGGCGTAGAAGGCGAGCGGAGCTCCGTTCGGGGCCTCGTAGAGGGCGGGGAGGGTGAGCAGCAGGGCGGCGAAGCAGCCGGCCAGAATCGCGTTGACGGGGGTCCGGTTCCGGTCGACCTTGGCCCAGAGCCGGGAGCCGGGGATGGCGCCGTCCCGGGCGAACGCGTAGGTCATCCGGGACATCGAGGTCACACAGCTCATTCCGCAGAAGAACTGGCCGATGGTGGAGATGCCGAACACGACGGTGGCCATGGTCGGGGTGAGGGAGGAGGTGAAGATGGCGCCGACGAATCCGGCCTCCTTGTTGACGGCGTCGACGTCGGTGGCGGCGAACAGGAAGGCCAGGAGCAGGATCCAGCCGCCGATCGCCGAGTAGAAGATCGACTGCCAGAGTCCGCGGGCGGCGCTCCGGGCTGCCCCCTGGGTCTCCTCGGAGACGTGGGCGCAGGCGTCGAAGCCGGTGATCGTGTACTGGGTGAGCAGGAAGCCGAGCGGCAGGATGTAGAACCAGTAGGCGGAGTCGGCGAAGCCGGAGTTGTTGAACGTCTCGGTGAAGACGAAGTCGAGCGACTGGTGCTGCTCGGGGCCGAAGATCAGGATGAGGACGACCACGGCCGCGCCGACCACGTGCCAGTAGACGGAGACGTTCTGCAGCAGCGAGATCAGCCGGTGGCTGTAGATGTTGATCAGCGCGTGCAGGACGAGGATCACGGCGAAGAGGATGAAGGTCCGGTTGAGCGGAGTGAGGAAATTCGTCCAGCTTTCGCTGAACCGGCCGATGGTGATGTTGAGAAACGTCGCGCACCCGTAGTCGACGGACGCGGTGACCGCGATGAGCCCGATGAGATTGAACCAGCCGGTAAACCAGCCGTGGACGGGTTTACCGAGCTTCGCCGCCCACCAGTAGATGCCGCCCGCGGTGGGATACGCGGAAACCAGCTCGGACATGCAGAGGCCGATAATCAAGATGAAGATCGAGATTATCGGCCAGCCCCAGGAGATGGCGATCGGTCCGCCGTTGTTCCACGCCTGGCCGAAGGTCGTGAAACAGCCGGCCAGGATCGAGATAATCGAAAACGAGATGGCGAAGTTGGAGAATCCGCTCCAGGTCCGCGAGAGCTCTTGTTTGTAGCCGAGCTCCGCCAATCGCTTACTGTCGTCGTCCAGGTGGGGGGTCTTGGCCACAGGGCCTCCTTGGGGCGTACGGTATCGCGCGAAGCATCAAGCCCTCCGGACCTCGTCGATGAGGCGGCCGAATCCGGGGTCGTCCAGGGCCTGTACGGCTCGCGCCCACTTGTCGGCCGCCTCTTGGGCGTAGTCGAAGTCGGCGTCTGCGGCTTTTCCGGCCAGCAGCCCGTGGTGGACGGAGAACCACAGCGTCCAGGTGAAGTTCGACATGATCGCGTTGAGCCGGGTCCGGTCGAGCGAGTCCCGGGCCGCGCTCCGGTCGAACCCGGCGCCGTAGCCGGCCCCGTATCCGCCGTGGTAGGCGTAGACGAGCTGTTCGACCTGGTCGTCGTCGAAACGTGCCTCGGCGGCGACGTCGCCGAGTTCGAAGGCGTGGTCGTTGTTCCCGGAGAGCTGGTAGTCGACGATGCGGACCCGCCGGGGTGACTCCTGAAGGATGAAGTTCTCCGGGAGCAGGTCGTTGTGGCAGGGTACGGTGGCCGCGGGCCGGGCCCGCAGCACCCGTTCGATCTCGTCGGCTTGCGGAAGCCGGTCGAGGTAGCCGTCCGGGATGCCGAGCCCGTGCTTCCGGCACCGCCCGAGGAGTTCGTCGAGTTTGCGGAAGATCGAGAAGTCGTTCACGAATCGCGGCCCGGCGTGGAGTTTCCGGCACGCGGCGGCGATGTCGGGGATGAGCCGCGGCTCGCCGACGGAGGCGGCGTCCAGGGTTTGACCGTCGATGTATTCGAGCAGGAGCGCGGGCACTCCGGGGAGCCGGTGCACGATCTGTGCCCCAACACCGGTGACCGCCGCGTGCCCCGTGTTGAGAATCTCCTGTTCCAACGGGATTCCCAGACCCGCCGAGGCGACCTCGGGATCAAGTACACGCAGCAGCCACCGGTGCCCGTTCCGCTGCCGATCTCCGGTGCGCGCCGGCCGGGTGGTCCCTCGCGGCTGCGCGTTCCGAATTTCGGTTGCCGACACAATATCGTGATCTAGGGTCTCCACCAAACCGATTCGGTGACTGAGTCCGCCCTTGATTTGCCGGTATTTCACCGGGGTACCCGCCCAGGCCGCCACCATCTCCACGATCTCTTCGATGGAGTGCGGCATGCGGTCTCCCTTGCACGCGAAGCTGACTGGAGTCAATGCGTACGTATTCCGCGGCGATGTGAACCGCGATCTTTGTCTGTCTGATCGTCTGATCGGGCTCCGCGTTACAGGAATGTTTTCGGACAGCCGATCCCGCTTTTGGTTCGGCCCTTTTCCGGTACGGCTTCCCCCTACCCGGCTACCCATCCGGACATCCATCACGCATGATCAAGTGGTGGCAAGGCTCCGAGGAGGCACCGATGTACCGTGAGGACGACGCACAGGCCGTGGTGATCGGGGGTGGCGTCGCCGGGTGTTCGGTCGCCTACCACTTGGCCCGCCTGGGCTGGACCGATGTGGTCCTGGTCGAGCAGCACAACCTCACCGAGGGGACGACCTGGCACTCCGCGGGATTCGTGGGCCAGCTCCGCTCGACGATCAGCCAGACCCGCATGATCATGTACTCCGCCGGGCTCTACCCGGAGCTCGCCGAGCTGACCGGCCTGGATCCGGGGTGGCACGGGGTGGGCGGGCTGCGCCTGGCGACCACCCCGGCCCGGGTCGAGGAGCTGGCCCGGCAGGCGAGTTCGGCCGAGACCTACGGGCTCCCCCTCGACCTGCTCACCCCGGCCGAGGCCGCCGAGCGGCTCCCGCTGCTCGCCGTGGACGACGTGCTCGCCGCGGCCTGGCTCCCCGGCGACGGCTGGCTCGACCCCGCGTCGCTGGCGCGGGCCCTGGCGGAGGGCGCGCGCCGGCTCGGGGTGCGGATCCGTACCGGGGTCCGGGTCACCGGGATCGACGTCGCGAACGGCCGGGTCACCGGGGTGCGCACCCTCACCGGGGGCGAACCCGGCCGGATCAGGACCGAAACGGTGGTGAACGCGGCGGGCGCGGCGGCGGGGGTCGTCGGGCGGATGGGCGGAGCAGACGTCCCGATCGTCCCGATCCGGCATCAGTACGTGGTCACCGAGGGGTTCGGCGTCCCCGGCGACACGCCCACGGTGCGGGATCCCGACAACATCGTGTATTTCCGGGAAGAGCAGGGCGGGATTCTGGTCGGCGGCTACGTCCGCGCACCCAAGATCTGGGAGACGACGACCCCGCTCGACGAGCCGCGCACGCTCTTCCCCCCGGATTCGGCGCAGTTCGCCGAGTCGTGGGAGTCCGCGGTTCGCCGACTTCCCGCCCTCGGCCGTACCCCGATCGTCAAGACCGTGCACGGTCCGGAGGCGTTCACCCCCGACGGGGAGTTCCTGCTCGGCCAGACCTCGGTCGCCGGGTTCTGGGTGGCGGCCGGATTCTGTGTGCACGGGCTCGCCGCGGCCGGGGGCGTCGGCAAGGTGACGGCGGAGTGGATCGTCGACGGCACCCCCGAGTACGACGTCTTCGGCATGGACGTCGCCAGATTCGGGGCGTACGCGCGGAGCGGGACCTGGGCGCGGACCCGGGCGATCGACGCCTACAGCACGTACTACGACATCGTCTATCCCGGACAGGAACGTACGGCGGCGCGCCCGCTGCGCCGATCACCCGCCTGGCCTCGCCACCTCGCGCTCGGCGCCGCATTCGGGGAGAAGGCCGGATGGGAGCGGGTCAACTGGTTCGAGTCCAACGCCGCCGCGGGCGGGGACGCGGTACGGCCGCGGGGCTGGGCGGGCCGTCTCTGGTCCCCCGCCGTCCGGGCCGAGTGCCTGGCGACCAGGGACGCGGCCGGCCTGTTCGACCAGTCCTCCTTCGCCAAACTGGAGTACCGCGGCCCCGTCTCGGCGCTGGAGCGGGTCTGCGCGGGCCGGATCGACCGGCCGGTCGGCTCGGTCGTCTACACCCAGCTGCTCAACCGCCGCGGCGGCATCGAGGCCGACCTCACGGTGACCCGGCTCGACGAGGACCGGTTCCGCCTGATCACCGGTACGGCCTTCGGCAGGCACGACGCGGCCTGGCTCCGGGCGAACGGGGTGGAGACCTCCGACGTCACCTCGGCGCACGCGTGCTACTGCCTCTGGGGACCGAAGGCCAAGGAGATTCTGGCCCGCGTCACCGACGACCCCCTCGACTTCGGCTTCATGCGGTCACGGGAGATCAGCGTGGGCGGGGTCCCGGTGCTCGCGCAGCGGGTGACGTTCGTCGGGGAGTTCGGCTGGGAACTCTACTGCCCGTCCGAGTACGGGCTGACGCTGTGGGACCTGCTGACGGAGGCGGGCACCCCGTCCGGCATGCTCCCCGCGGGGTATCGGGCGATCGACTCGATGCGGCTGGAGAAGGGGTACCGCGTGTGGGGTCTGGACATCACCCCGGAGACCACCCCGGAGGAGGCGGGCCTGACGTTCGCGGTGCGCACGGGGGACGGGGACTTCATCGGCCGGCGGGCCCTGCTGGACGGGCGGCCGCGGCGCGCGCTCCGCTGCCTGGTCCTGGACGAGGAACCCGAAGGGGCACCCGTCGTCTGTCTCGGCGGCGAACCCGTGCGTGTCGGAGGGCGGACGGCGGGGCGCGTGACCAGTGGGGGCTACGGTTGTCGAGTGAATCTCTCGATCGCGTACGCGTACCTCCCGCCCCAGGTCACCACGGGTGACCGGGTGGAGATCGGGGTCTTCGGCGAGTGGGCGGGCGCCCGCGTGTCGAAGGAGCCTCTTTACCCCCTCGCACAGCCTTGTTAGTTTGAGTCGCGTGCCCGCCAACGGCGCGAACGCACGCAACCTCACGCACCCGTCTCGACCGCCCGGCATCAGGCCTGTGGGCGCGGTCGGCCGGTCCCGGCTGCGCCTGTTCCCGGGCGGGTCCGCATGACCTTCGCGCACTACGTCCTCCCCTTCGAGACGGACGAGGAGTTCCTCGCGTCGGCCGTCCCGTTCCTGGACGAGGGACTGGAGGCCGGGCTGCCTTCCCTGGTGGTGACCAGGCAGGACAATGTGGATCTCCTCCACGACACGCTCGGCCGGGACGCCAAGAAGATCCTGTTCTTCCTGTCGGACGGCTGGTACCTCCACCCCCCGCGCACGATCTCGGCCTACAACGACTTCATGCGGGAGCACGACAGCGACAAGGTGCAGATCATCGGGGAGCCGGTGTGGTACGGGCGCGACCCCCGGGAGGTCCGCGAGTGGACGCGGTACGAGGCGATGGTCAACCGGGCGTTCACGACGAGCGGGTCGCGGGTGGCCTGCATGTACGACGCCAGGATCGTCGCGCCCGAGGTTCTGGCGGACGCCATGCGCACCCATCCGCTGCTGCTGACCCGCGGCGGGGAGACGATCAACGACCGGTACGTCGTCCCGGAGGACCTGGTGCTGGACGGGGACGCCGAGCCGTTCGGCGCGCCGCCGGAGACGGCCAGGACGATGTCTTTCTCCCTGCGGGAGCTGAAGAACCTCCGCGACTTCGTCACCTATCACGCGCTCCGGGCCGGCCTGCCGCGGAACCGGACCTCCTCGCTCGTCCTCGGGGTGGCGGAGATCGCCAACAACGCGGTCGAGCACGGGTCGGGCCACGGCGCGGCCTATCTGTGGACGGACGACGGCGAGTTCGTCTGCGAGATCGTCGACCCGGCGGGGACCGCGCCTTCGCGGTTCCCCGGCTACGTGCCCCCGGTTCCGGAGGCGCCCCGGGGGTACGGAATGTGGATCACCCGGCAGCTCTGCGACCTGATGGAGATCCGCGTCGACGCCCTGGGTTACCGGGTGCGTCTGCGCATGCGGGTGCCTTGAGGGGTCAGGCCGCCTGGCGCTGGCCGGGCAGGTCCGCCTTGACCACGCCCTCCTCCCGCGCGTACTGCGCGAGCATGGTACGGAGCTGGCGCCGGCCCCGGTGCAGCCGGGACATGACGGTGCCGATGGGGGTGCCCATCCGCTCGGCGATCTCCTTGTACGGGAAGCCTTCCACGTCGGCCAGGTAGACGGCCATCCGGAAGTCCTCGGGCAGGTCGCGGAGCGCGTTCATCACCGCGGAGTCGGGCAGGCGCTCCAGCGCCTCGGCCTCGGCCGACTTGAGCCCGGTGGAGCTGTGGGACTCGGCCGCGGCGAGCTGCCAGTCCTCGATGTCCTCGGTCACCGAGAGCTTGGGAGAGCGCTGCTTCTTGCGGTAGTCGTTGATGAAGTTGTTGGTGAGGATGCGGTGCAGCCAGGCTTTGAGGTTGGTGCCCTCGCGGAACTGGTGGTAGGAGGTGTAAGCCTTGGCGACCGTCTCCTGCACCAGGTCCTCGGCGTCGGCGGTGTTGCGCGTCAGGCGCATCGCGGACGCGTAGAGCTGGCCCGTGATCGGGACGACATCCCGTTCGAACCAGGTGTGGCGCTGTTCGTCAGCCGTCAAGATCATTGATCCCCCTCTGTACTGCCTTCCTCTTGTCGTGCGGATTCGCTCCGAACGTCCCTGTGCGGGCGGCTTCCCCCATGCTTGCGCTTCATCCGTAAATCGGAGATAAGGGGCTTCCTGCCTCGTGAGCTCTCTACTCGTTTTGCCGTCGGCGGTGACGTCACGCCCAAGGCGAGAGCCTGCGATCCGGGCTTAGTGCGCTGTGTACTTCCGACTCCATCGCAAGCCCCGCTGAACAGGTCTCATCAGCATAACATCCCGAGGGTCATTTAAGAGGAAATGTGGCCAGGATCACATATGGTATGGATTGACCCGAGTTTGTACCACCCTTTATTGACCACCCGGATTGCCCCCCGCGATCGCGGCGGGTGCGGAGCCCCCCTCCTGGCCCGCACCCCCCTCGACCCCCGGGCTAGGCGGCCCGGCCCGCTGTGGCGAGTTTACGCAGCCTGGCCAGGGCCTCACGCTCGATCCGCCGGGCCCGATCCCGCCCGATCCCATACCGTTCGCCCATCTCGGTCAGGGTGTGCTCGCGTCCGTCGACGAGACCGTAACGCCAGCGGAGCATCTCCTGGGCCTGCCCGCCCAACCCGATGAGCCACTCCTCCAGCCGCTCCCGCTCCAGAACCTCCAGCGCCCGCGCCTCCGGGTCCGCCCAGTTCTCGTCGGCGATCATGTCCCCGAGCTCGGTCTCGTCGTCGTCCCCCACCCCGAGCTGCAAGGAGATCGGCTCCGAGGCCCAGCGCCGCAGCTCCCTGACCCGCTCGATCGGGAGCTCCAGCGCGGTGGCGAGCTCGCCGTCGGTCGGCTCCACGTCGAACTCGGCGAGCATGTCCCTGCGGACCCGCATCAGCCGGGTCATCTGCTCCCCCGCGTGGGTCGGCAGCCGGACCGGCCGCGCCTGCTCGTGGATGGCCCGGCCGACGGCCTGCCGGATCCACCAGGTGGCGTAGGTGGAGAACTTGTACCCCCGCTGGTAGTCAAACTTCTCGACCGCGCGCACCAGGCCCAGGTTCCCCTCCTGCACCAGGTCGATCAGCGGCATGCCCCGCCCGGAGTACTTGCGCGCCACGGCGACGACGAGACGCAGGTTCGCCTGGATGAACTCGTCCTTGGCCCGCTGCCCCGAGACGGCGATCCGCTCCAGTTCCTCATGCGTGGCGGTACGGCTGCCGCCGGGAACATCCGCCTCGCCGGCGACGGCGCGCGCGCTGTCCAGCAGCTGTTCGGCGTAGAGGCCGGCCTCGATTCGCTTGGCGAGCTCGACCTCCTGCTCCGCGGTGAGCAGAGGGATACGGCCGATCTCCACCAGATAGGTGCCCAGCAGGTCCCGCTCCGCGACCTGCTCCTCCCGCTGCGGCCTCTTCGTCTGAACCATCCGTTGCCACCCCGTTCCTGTGGGCGTTCCCGCGCTCCACGTCGAACATCCCGTTCGCCCCGACCAACGAGTGGGGTGAAGGGAGAATTCCCTTACGTGGTACGTCAAATGGATGATTCTTAGTTCATACTTTCGGCCGATGTGCCTTTATGCGATCTGCTGTCCCGATCGCCAAACCGAGGCCACAAGCGGCACTCCCGGCCGATAAGCCAAATGTATAAACGAGGGGGCGTCGAGTAACACAAGATCCGCTCTCGATCCCACCCGGATCACGCCCACATCCTCTCTACGCAGGGCTTTCGCACCTCCCGACGTCGCCGCCCGCAAAGCCTCCACCGGGGTCATATGCATTTCGCGCACCGCCAGGGCGATACAGAAGGGCATCGACGAAGTAAACGAGGAGCCGGGATTGCAGTCGGTCGCCAATGCCACGGTAACCCCTGAATCCAGGAGGCGGCGCGCGTCGGGGTAGGGAGATCGGGTGGAGAACTCCGCCCCAGGGAGGAGACAGGCCACCACTCCGGAGGAGGCGAGCGCCGCCACGTCCTCGCCGGACAGGTGGGTGCAGTGGTCGGCGGAGGCCGCGCCCAGCTCGCAGGCGATCCGCACCCCGGGTCCCAGGCCGAGCTGGCCCGCGTGGACCCGGGGCTGCAGACCCGCCCGCAGCCCGGCGGAGAGGATCTCCCTGGTCTGGTCGCCGTCGAACGCCCCCCGCTCGCAGAACACGTCCACCCAGCGGGCATGCGGCGCGCACGCGTCGAGCATCTCGCCCGTCACCAGGGCGACGTAGTCGTCGGCGGCCACGCCGGGGGGCACGACGTGCGCACCGAGATAGGTCGTCTCCGGGGTGTGCTCCCGGGCGATCCGCAGCGAGCGGGCCTCGTCGGCCACGCTCAGCCCGTACCCGCTCTTGATCTCGACGGTCGTCGTGCCCTGCCGCGCCATCTCGCCGACCAGCCGCGCGACGCCGCGTTCCAGCGTGGCGTCGTCGGCCGCCCTGGTGGCGGCGACGGTGGTGCGGATCCCGCCCGCGGAGTACGGCGTGCCCGCCATGCGCGCGGCGAACTCGGCGCTCCGGTCGCCCGCGAAGACCAGGTGGGCGTGGCTGTCCACGAAGCCGGGGACGACGGCGGCCCCGGCGCAGTCGACCCGCCGATCGGCGGGAGGGGCCTGCTTGGCCGGACCGACCCAGACGACCTCCCCCGCCGCGGCGATCACGGCGGCGTCGGTCAGCTCCTCCCGCTCCGGATCCGCGGTGAAGAGCACCCCGATGTCGTCGAACAGCGTCGCGTCCGCCATGTCCCCTTCTTCCCCGTTGAGCTACTCGTGTAATGCGCCGATGGAGTCGGCCAGCATCCCGCCGACGTCGCCCAGCATGTGCCGCCCCTCCGCCACGATCCGGCGGCCCCCCGAGACGACCGAGTGCACATCCGCCGCGCTCGCCGCGAACACCGCCGACTCCACCGCGGTCGGCTTGGACGCACCCGCCGTACGGACGGAGTCCAGCCGGATGGAGACCAGGTCGGCCCAGGCGCCCGGGACCAGGAATCCCGCGTCGGGGAAGCCGAGCGAGGCGTGCCCGGCCGCGGTGGCCACATTCAGCAGCTCGCGGGCCTGCCAGTGGCCCCGCTTCCCGGTGGCGAGCCGTTCGTCCAGCTCGATCGCGCGCAGCTCCTCGAAGACGTCGATCACGGCCTGGCTGTCGGTGCCGATGGTGACCGGGGATCCGGCGTCCAGCAGCGCCCGGGCCGGTCCGATGCCGTCGGCGAGGTCGCGTTCGGTGGTCGGGCACATGCAGACGTGCGTGGTCGAGCCGCTCAGCAACGCGATGTCCACATTCGACAGATGGGTGGCGTGCACGGCCGTCGCCCGGGGCCCGAGCGCGCCGCGGTCGTGCAGCAGCTGCACGGGGGTGGCCGAGTACGCCTCGACACACGCCTCGTTCTCCCTGCGCTGCTCGGAGACGTGCGCGTGCACCGGGCTCGCCTGCTGGTGGGCGAACTCCACCACCACCGTCATCTGCTCCGGCGGGACCGCGCGGACCGAGTGGATGGCCGCGCCGACCTCCACCTCGGGCGTCTTGCGGTAGGCCTTGGCGAGATCCTCCGCCCGCGCCGCCCAGCGGACCGCGTCACCGTCCCCGAACTGCCGCTGGGTGCCGACCAGGGCGGTGCCGATCCCGCCGGTGAGATAGCAGGCGTCGAGCAGGGTGATCCGCAGACCCGCCTCCCGCGCCGCCGTGATCAGCGCGTGCCCCATCACGTTGGGGTCGTCGTACGGCTTGCCGTCCGCGGCGTGGTGCAGATAGTGGAACTCGCCCACGCAGGTCACCCCGGCCAGCGCCATCTCGGCGAACGTCGCCCGGGCCAGGGCCAGGTAGCTGTCCGGGTCGAGGCGGGCCGCCACGCCGTACATCTGCTCGCGCCAGGTCCAGAAGGTCCCCCGATCCGCCTGCGTCCGCCCCCGGAGCGCGCGGTGGAACGCGTGCGAGTGGGTGTTGGCGAAGCCCGGTGTGGTAAGACCGCGCAGGACGACGGCTCCCGGCGGCGGGTCGGCCGTCTCCGGGGTGATCGCCGAGATGCGGGAGCCGTCCACCGTGACCAGGACGCCGCTCACCACCTCTCCCGGGGGCAGCCAAGCCAGCTCACACCAATAGTCCACAGAGATCCTCCAGAACAGCGGTCAGGGCGGTGACCCCGGAATGGCAGTCCTCCCGCTCGGCGAACTCCTCGGGCGAGTGCGAGACGCCGGTGGGGTTTCTCACGAACAACATCGCGCTTGGTACACCCGCGCCGGCGAGCACGCCAGCGTCGTGTCCTGCCCCGGTCGGCAGAACCGGTGCCCCTCCGGGAGTATCCCGTCTCCCCTCCGTCCAGTCACCCCCCGCCCGGCTCGGTTCGGCGACATTTCCCGGAAGGATCTCCGGTTCCCCGGTGAAGCGGCCGCGCAAACCACCGGCCACCGCGGCGACGCGGTCCCGGAGAACGGCGTCGAACTCCACCACCGGGGTCCAGGATTCGCAGACCACCTCGGCGGGGCAGGCGGCGGAGAGCTCGGCGACGAGCCCGCGGACCGTCTCCTCCTCCGGCGCGCGGGCGTCCAGCCAGGCACGGACCAGGGAGGGGATCGCGTTGGCGCTCCCCGGCGCCACGCGCACCCGGCCGAACGTGGCCACCGCGCCACGGCGCTCCGCGATCTCCCGGGCGGCGAGGACGGCCCGCGCGTACGGCAGCATCGGGTCGTCCCGGTCGGCCAGGGCGGTCGTCCCCGCGTGGTCGGCCCGTCCCGCGAAGTCCAGACGCCAGCGTCCGTGCGGCCAGATCGCGCTCGCCACCCCCACCGGGGCACCCGTCTCGACCAGGCCTCTGCCCTGCTCGACGTGGAGTTCCACGAAGACGCCGATACGCCGGAGCGTCTCGTCGTCCCGGCCGAGCCCGGATGGGTCCCGCCCGGCCCGCCGGAGCACCTCGGCGAGGGTGTCCCCGGCGTCGTCGGTCAGCCCGGCGGCCCGGGCCGGGTCTAGCACCCCGGTGAGCAGCCGCGATCCGACGCACGGCACCCCGAAGCGCGCGCCCTCCTCGTCGCTGAAGCACACCACGCCGATCGGCCTCGGGGGGGTGGTCACCCCACGGGCGCGGAGTTCGTCGACGGCGGCGAAGGCGGACACGACGCCGAGCGGCCCGTCGAACGCCCCGCCGTCGCGGACGGAGTCGAGGTGGCTGCCGGTGACCACGCCGGGGGCGGCCGACGGGTCGCCCCACCAGGCCCACTGATTCCCGTTCCGGTCCTCGTACCGGGAGAGGCCCCGCCGATCCGCCTCCTCCGCGAACCACTCCCGCAGCGCGAGGTCGGGTTCGGACCAGGCGTCGCGGCGGTAGCCCCCGGTGTGCCGGTCCCGCCCGACCTCGGCGAGTGCTCCCCACATTCCGTCGAAGCCGTTCATGCCTCACTCCCCTGAAATGAATGACTTCATTCATATCGGAATATCAGGCGGATGGGAATCCCGGCCCGCGCCGCGGTCAGGGGAGGAAGACGCCCTCGTCGGCCCGCTCGTACATCTCCAGGCGCCGCTGGGTCCGGACCGGATCGGCGTCGGCCATGGCCTCCACCAAGATCATGGAGAGGACGAGCGGCGCCCCCTGGGCGTCGAACACCAGCCGCTCGCTCACCCCCGCCTCCAAGAACGCGTCGGCCGCCACCAACCGGGCCAGCGCATCCCGGCGGTCGGTTATCACGGCGGTACGCAGGCCCAGCTCACGGGCGCGGCGCAGGGCGTGCACCGTCTCGGCCGGATACCGCGGCATCACGAACGCCAGCAGCCAGCTCGCCCCCGCGTCATAGGCCGCATACAGCTCGTCCAGGAGCGTGGAACCCCCCGAGACGAGCAGCCGCAGATCCGGGTGGACCCGGCGCGCCACATAGGCGAACGTCGTGGCCAGTCCCGCCGACACCCGCAGGCCCAGCACCGGCAGCGGCTTGGACCCGGCGAGCGCGACGCCCAGCTCGGCGACCGCGGTGGGGTCAGTGAGGCGTTCCCGCAGCGCCAGCAGATTGCCGACCTCGGCGTCGACCGCCCCCTGCCACTCGTTTCCGGTCGTGCCCTCCTCCCGTCGGCCGGCGGCGAGACCGGGCAGGACGAGGGGGCGGAGCGCCCCGAGCATCTCGGGGTAGCCGGCGAAGCCGAGCGCGACGGCGAACCGGGTCACCGACGGCTGGCTGACCCCGACGCGTTCGGCCAGTTCCACGCTGGAGAGGAAGATCGCCTCGGTGAGGTGTTCGGAGAGGTACTGCCCGATGCGCCGCTGCGCCGGAGACAGCCGGCGCCCCTCCAGCAGCCGCGAGAGCCCGGCGACATCCCCCTGCACCGTCGTCCCCGAATCCGCCCTCATCCGTCCTCCGTCCCGTTCACCGGCCCCCACGATCACATAACCGGAGATCCCGCGAAAGCTCCCATGTCAGGACGGTATCTCCCGCCCCCGAAACCTCCACGATCTCCGGGTACGGGCCCCGCCGACCCGCTCCCCGAACCCGCCCCGCATACGATCCGTGTGATCGTTGCGACATGCGCCCCCCTACAGGTGCGCACAGCACAACGATCACCCGATGCCGCGGGTACGGGCTGCGCCGGACCGATCCCGGTGCCCGCTCCCCGCCGGCCACCGCCCGCATGCCCTTGTGATCGTTGCGCTGTGCACACCCCGAGCGGTGCACACAGCACAACGATCACCCGGCACCGGGTGTACCGGCGCCGGACCGCTCTCGAAGAACTTCGCGAGACACCCGCCGCAGGCCGTACCGGACTCAGGACCGGCAGGGTCCGCCGCAGGCCGTACCGGAACCGCGGGTCAGGAGGCCGAATCGGGTCCTTCGCGCATGGGGATGCGGACGTCGCGCTCACGGGCCACCTCGATCGCGTGGTCGTATCCGGCGTCGACGTGCCGGATCACCCCCATCCCCGGGTCGTTGACGAGCACCCGGCGGATCTTCTCCCCGGCGAGCCGCGTCCCGTCGGCGACGGTGACCTGGCCCGCGTGGATGGACCGGCCGATCCCGACCCCGCCCCCGTGGTGGATGGAGACCCAGGCGGCGCCGGAGGCCACGTTGAGCATGGCGTTGAGCAGCGGCCAGTCGGCGATGGCGTCCGAGCCGTCGGCCATCCCCTCGGTCTCGCGGTACGGCGAGGCCACGGAACCGCAGTCCAGGTGGTCCCGGCCGATCACGACGGGCGCCTTCAGCGTGCCGTCGGCGACCATGTCGTTGAAGCGTTCGCCGGCCCGGTCCCGCTCGCCGTACCCCAGCCAGCAGATCCGCGCGGGCAGGCCCTGGAAACGCACCTTCTCCCCGGCCATGCGGATCCAGCGGGCCAGCGGCTCGTTCTCCGGGAACAGGTCCAGGACGGCCCGGTCGGTCGCGGCGATGTCGGCCGGGTCGCCGGACAGCGCCGCCCAGCGGAACGGGCCCTTTCCCTCGCAGAACAGCGGCCGGATGTAGGCGGGCACGAACCCGGGGAAGTCGAAGGCCCGGGCGTACCCGCCGAGCCGCGCCTCCCCCCGGATCGAGTTGCCGTAGTCGAACACCTCGGCCCCTGCGTCCTGGAAACCGACCATGGCCTCCACGTGCCGGGCCATGGACGCGCGGGCCCGCTCGGTGAACCCGGCGGGGTCCTTGGTGCGCTCCTTCTCCCAGTCGGCCACGGCGATGCCGGAGGGGAGGTACATGAGCGGGTCGTGCGCGGACGTCTGATCGGTGACGACGTCGATCTCGGCGCCGCGCCGCAGAAGCTCGGGTACGGCGTCCGCGGCGTTGGCCTCCACGCCGATGGAGAGCGGGCGGCGGGCGGCCTTGGCCTCCAGGGCGAGCCGCAGGGCCTCGTCCAGGGAGGAGGCCCGGACGTCGAGGTAGCGGTGCTCGATCCGGCGTTCGATCCGGGCCGGGTCGACCTCCACGCAGAGGGCGACGCCGCCGTTCATGGTGATCGCCAGCGGCTGGGCCCCACCCATGCCTCCCAGGCCGGCGGTGAGGGTGATGGTGCCGGAGAGGGAGCCGCCGAAGCGCTTGGCGGCCACCGCCGCGAAGGTCTCGTAGGTGCCCTGCAGGATGCCCTGGGTGCCGATGTAGATCCACGACCCGGCGGTCATCTGCCCGAACATGGTGAGCCCGGCCGCCTCCAACCGGCGGAACTCCTCCCAGTTCGCCCAGTCGGGGACGAGGTTGGAGTTGGCGATGAGGACGCGCGGGGCCCACTCGTGGGTCCGGAACACCCCGACCGGCCTGCCGCTCTGCACGAGCAGGGTCTCGTCCCCGCCCAGGGTCGTGAGGGTACGGACGATCGCGTCGTAGGAGCGCCAGTCGCGGGCGGCCTTCCCGGAACCGCCGTAGACGACGAGTTCCTCCGGGCGTTCGGCGACCTCGGGGTCGAGGTTGTTCTGGAGCATGCGGAGCGCGGCCTCCTGCGGCCACCCCCTCGCCTGTGGTGTGGTCCCGCGGGGGGCGCTGACCGTGCGGCTGGGCGCGTCCATGGTGCCGACCTCCGTCAAGCCATATTGAATGAATGTATTCATCTTGCCAGCACTCCTCGCCCGGTCAAGGCCCCGGGCCGGGACACGGTGCGGCTAATATCACAAGTCCCCCCGACACGGTGGGAAATCACCGGAGAGGTCGGCTGGGACCCTGCGGCCATACTTGTTACGCTGGTGACGGAGCGGTCCCCTAGCCCTGTGAGGTACGCAATCGCCGCCACACCGGCCGAACAGGCGTCCGTCGAAGACCTCCACTATCCGGCCGGCTCGCTGGTCCTGATCGCCGGACTGCCCGGCGCAGGCAAGAGCACCCTGATGGAGCGGCTCTACCGGATCAAGGGCGACGAGGCCCTGCCGATATCCGCGGACGGCGCACTCGTGATCGACTCACGGCAGGCCCGCAACTGGTGGGCCCGCTACCTCGGCCCCATCCCACCGCGGGCCCGTACCCCGATCGTGCACACCACCCACGTCTGGCGCATCATCCGGGCGATCCGGAGCCGGCGTGCCGTGGTCGCGCACACCCGGGGCACCTGGCCGCACCTTTTGCACGGGTTCGCCTGGCTCGCCCGGCGGGCCGGCGCCGAAGTCCACATGATCCTGCTCGACGTGGACCCCGAGACGGCGCTCGCCGGGCAGCGGGCCCGGGGGCGGGTCGTCACCTCCATCACCTTCGCCAGGCACTGCCGCCGCTGGCAGGCCGTCCTGGACCGCGCCCGTTCCGGCTCCCTCCCCCCGGCCACCGGGGTGACCGTGCTGGACCGGGCCGCCGCGGACAAGCTGCAGGCCATCCACTTCGAGAAGCACCCGGGCTGAGCGGGACCCCGCCGCAGGCCATACCCGCTTCACCACGGGCCCGGTTCTGCCCCCCCGACGTCCTCGCCGGCCTGCTCTCCCCGACCGGGCGGCCCGCATGACCCGACACCCCCGGGGGCCCACCGGGGGGCGACGACCGGGCCGTCGGTGACCGTACCCGTGGTCCCGGACCGGATCTCCTCCCCCGGAGCTCGTCGGGCCGCCTCCGACAGCCGGTGAAACGGCCACGCCCCGGTGGGACCGCAGGTGCCCGAAAAGTCAGGACGAGGGCACCGGGGTGAGGTCGTCGTCGCCGATGAGGAACTGGGTGGCGGCGAGCTCCCGGTAGAGCTCGTCCGAGCCGAGCAGCTCCTCGTGGGTCCCCTCGGCCCGGACCCGTCCCGCGTCGAAGACCACGATCCGGTCGGCGCTGGTGACCGTGGAGAGCCGGTGCGCGATGACGAGCACGGTCGTGCTCCCCGCCACCTCGTCGATCACGTCGCGGAGCGCCAGCTCGTTGACCGCGTCGAGCTGGGAGGTGGCCTCGTCCAGCAGGAGCAGCCGGGGGTTGCGCAGCAGGGCCCGGGCGATCGCCACCCGCTGGCGCTCCCCGCCCGACAGCAGCACGCCCCGGTGCCCGACCGCGGTGTCCAGCCCCTCGGGGAGGCGGTCCATCAGGTCGGTCAGCCGGGTCCTGGCCACGACCTCCCGGATCTGTTCCTCGGTGGCGTCCTGGGCCGCGAAGACGAGGTTGTCGCGGAGCGTCCCGGCCAGAATGGGCGCATCCTGTTCGACGTATCCGATCGTGGCGCGGAGTTCGTCCAGCGGCCAGTCCCGCACGTCCCTGCCGTCGACGGCGATCACACCGTCGTTCACCTCGTAAAAGCGCTCAAGGAGCGCGAAGACAGTGGATTTGCCCGCACCGGAGGGGCCGACCAGCGCGGTCATGCCGCCGGAGTGGGCGGTGAAGCTGACATCGGTGTGCGCGGGGCTGCGATCGTCGCCGTACTGGAACGACACCCGGTCGAAGCCGACCGAGGCGGGCGTGTCCGGCGTGCTCGGCGCCGTACCGGCCGGGACGGTGCCGTCCGATGCGCTCGGCGTCCCACCGGCTGCGGTACGGCGCTGCGGACCGGGCACTTCGCCGAAGGAGTCCGCCGAGGCGGGCTCGACCGGAAGGTCTTCGATCTCCCTGATCCGGTCGATGGCGGCGAGGCCGGTCTGCAGCATGGTCGCCCCGCCGATGATCTGGGCGAGCGGACCGGTCAGATAGAACAGGTAGAGCAGGAAGGCGACGAGGGAGGAGACCTCCATCGACCCGTTCGCGACGCGGGCCCCGCCGACCCCGAGCACCGCGAGGAACGCCAGCTGGATCGAGAGCCAGGTGGCCGTACCGGCGATCGACTCCCAGCCCGCGACCTTGAGGCCGCGGGACCAGGCGAGCCGGGCCGCCCCCTCCACGGTGGCGATCTCCCGCGTCTCGGCCCCGCTCGCCTTGACCGTGCGAAGCGCCCCGACGGCGCGCTCCAGCACCGAGCTCATCTCCCCGACGGCGGTCTGCGCCTCCTCGGTGGCTCGCTTGATCTTCGGGAGGACGAGTGCCGTGGCCGCCCCGATGACGACCAGGACCCCCAGGGTGACCAGGAGAAGGACCGCATCCATGATCACCATCATGATGACGGCGCCGATCAGGGTGACGGTGGCGGTGAACGCCTCGGTGAGCCCGTTGGTGCAGACGCTCCGCAGCAACGTGGTGTCCGCGGTGACCCGGGAGAGCAGGTCGCCGGGCTTGAGGCGGTCGGTGTCGGCGATGCGCAGGCGCAGGATCCGGCCGACCAGACCCGTCCGTGCGGCCAGGACGACACTCTCGGCCGTCCGTTCCAAAACGTAGGCCGAAAGCGCCCCGACCACCGCGCCGCCCAGGACCAGCGCGGTGAGGGTGAGCAGGGGGCCGGTCAGCGACTCCTTGTTCTGGAACGCGTCCACCGCCAGCTTGGCGAGGTAGGGCTGGGCGAGCCCGGCCATCGAGCCGACGAAGCCGAGCACCCCGCCGAGGATCAGCATCTTCCGGTGCGGTCGGACTCTGGCCAGCAGCAGGCGCAGGGAAGACGGTCTGGGCGCGGATTTCATGATCGTTTAAACGTTCCTCTCCGCCGACCGGTTCCACGAAACGGCGCCTGTGCGGCTTTTGTCGACTTTGGTTAGCCCAGGTGGCTACCTAGGTCGACGACGACCGTGCGAAAGCCGGACCCGCGGAGGCTAGCCGCCGGACGCGAACAGGCCACGGCCTCCGCCGTACTTCTTGTGCACCGCCTGCTTGGTGACGCCGAGCGCCTGGGCGATCTGCACCCAGGACATTCCCCGGTTGCGAGCCCGCCGTACCTGAACCGCCTCCAAGCGGTCGACCTGGCGACGCAGCTCCACCGTGGCCCGCAGGGCCCGCTCCGGGTCGTCGCCGTCCGCCGTCGCCACCAACATCACAAGATCTCCGTCCATGGGGTCAACGATAGTTGACTTCCTGAGGGTCAATCTAGGTTGACCCACCCATGATTGTCAACCCAGATTGACCCTGGCCGGGAAGGGATCCCGTAGCGATAGCGGAGAATCCAGAAAATGTGCGTCGGCCCTGAGTGTCGGCTGCGCCATGGCACCGTGATCGCGGGGCGCACGCGGCGGCCGAGGGTGTTTCCCCTTCTCGGCGCGCCGTGGATGACGGCAAACTGTGCGGCGATGTCACGCAGGTCGGCGCCCAGGCCATGCGGCCGCACGGCCGTCGAGGCCATGGCGAAGTCGGCGACGGCCGAGCGACCGACGCTCTTGCCGCAGGTACGGGCGCACTCGTGGCCTTCCGGAGCCGAGTCGACGGCGTCCCGTGCGGCCGGCTCGGGCTAACCGGATTCGGACGTGGGGTGCGGCTTGCTGAGTCTGGCCGCCTGAGTGATCAGGTAGTTGCGCTCCGGCTCGCTGGTGGTCCTGGCCGCGGCCGCGCGGTAGTCGGCCGCTGCCGCCTCGGTGTCGCCGAGCATGTCGAGCAGATGCCCGCGGACCGCGGCCAGCCGGTGGTGGCCGGCCAGCCGCTCCCGCAGCGGCGCCAGCAGGTCCAGTCCGGCTTGCGGGCCGTGCACCATGGCTGCGGCGACGGCCCGGTTCAGCGTCACCATCGGATTGCCGGTCAGCTGCTCCAGCAGGCCGTACAGGCCCAGGATCTGCGGCCAGTCGGTGTCGGCGGCGCGTTCGGCGCCGTCGTGCAGCGCGGCGATCGCGGCCTGCAGCTGGTACTCGCCGACCACGCCGCCCGACATCGCGGTCGCGGCGAGCCGCACCCCCTCGGCGATCGCCGCCCGGTCCCACCGGGTCCGGTCCTGGTCGGCCAGCGGGATCAGCTCACCGTACTCGCCGGTGCGGGCCGGGCGACGGGCGTCGTTCAGCAGCATCAGCGCCAGCAGCCCGGTGACCTCGCCGTGCCCGGGCAGCATCGCATGCAGCGCCCTGGTCAGGCGGATCGCCTCGCCGGACAGGTCCGTACGGTGCAGGTCGGTGCCGGCGCTGCTGGCGTAGCCCTCGTTGAACAGCAGGTACAGCACGTGCAGGACGGACCCCAGCCGCGCCCCGAACTCCTCGGGAGCCGGCATCCGGAACCCCGTGCCGGATGCCTTGATCTTCTGCTTGGCCCGGCTGATCCGCTGCGCCATCGTCGCCTCCGGCACCAGGAACGCCCGTGCGATCTCCGCGGTGGTCAGCCCGGCGACGGCGCGCAGCGTCAGCGCGACGGAGGAAGCGGGGGTCAGCGCCGGATGGCAGCACGTGAACAGCAGCACCAACGTGTCGTCCCGCTGCACCGGCTCGGCGCCGGGCACCTCGCGCAGTGCGACGCACTCCTCCCGGCGCCGCCGCGCCGCCTCGCTTCGGTACCGGTCGGTCAGCCGCCGCACGGCGGTCTGAACGAGCCAGCCGCGCGGGTTGTCCGGCAGGCCCTCGGCCGGCCAGTGCACGGCGGCGGCCAGCAGCGCCTCCTGTACGGCGTCCTCGGCGGCGTCGAAGTCGCCGTCGCCCCGCACCACCGCGCTGAGGACCTGCGGCGCCAGTTCGCGCAGCAGGTCCTCGATCCGTGCGGCCACCGTCACAGGTCGCCGTCCGGCAGGTCGTCCATCAGCCGGCGCACCTCGATCCGCTTGCGCAGCGGCGCACCCCCCGGCCCCGGCACCGCCGACACCAGCGCCGCGATCTCGATCGCCCGCCCCTCGGACTCCACGTCGACCAGCTGGTACCCCGCCAGCACCTCCTTGGCCTCGCCGTAGGGCCCGTCGGTGACCACCTGGCCGCCAGGGCCTCCGGAGACCACCGTCCTGGCCAGGTCCGTCCCGGCCAGCGCCTGCATGTCCACCAGCTCCCCGCTCTCGATCAGCTCCTGGTTGAGCCTGCGCAGGTAGTCCAGGTGCGCGGCCACGTCGCCGGGATCCCACCCCGACATCAGCCCCGCACCGGCGTCGTCGTCGTACCTGGTCAGCAGGATGTACCTGGCCATCGCCCGCTCCTTCCTCTCCCGCCCATCGTGGTCACCGATCGCGGGTCGCCCTTCGGTGTGTTCACGTGTTAGACGGAGCCGGCCACGCATTCTCGACATGCACCCCGCCGTGCACCCGAGTCCAGGTCGCCCATGCCGGCCTACGGGCACGGGACGCCGCCTCGGAGCCGGCCGATGGACCCGGTTCACGTGGTGCAACAGATGTTCCAGTCGACGGGGTGGTCAAACGCTTCTGGAGCGTGCGCCGCCCGTACCCTGGCTCTGAACACGTCCAGCAGGAACGTCACGCTGTGACTCGGCACCGGCCATGAGACGGCCCCCGCCGACCGGAGTCGGCGAGGGCCGTGAAGATGGGAATCCGGACCGTCAGACCTTGACGCGGAGCACCTCGCCGGACCTGCCCAGCGCCTTGTTGGTGACATAGATCGCACCGTCGGGGCCGACCGTGATGCCCAGCGGAGAGGTGAGCGTCCCCGGCTTGAGCAACTGGGTACGCGTGCCGTTCGGCTCGATCCGGTACAAGGTGCTCTTCGGCTGCAGGTTCGAGGGGAGCGGGCCGACCGAGGCGAGCAAAATCATCCGCTTCTGCTTGTCGAACGCGATGTCGGTGATCGAGGTGAAGCCGCGCACGACCGTCTGCGGCGTGCCGCTGTAAGCACCCATCCGGAAGACCCTGGCCGAACCCGGCTTGAGGAAGGGTCCGCCCTGCTCGGTGACGTAGTACTGGCCGTCGGGGCCCCGGGTGATCCCAGACGGCGCCGATCCGCCGCCGGGCAGCGGGTAGCCCTCCGGCGCATACGACTGCCGGGCGGGGAAGACCGCGCGGGTCGACAGCACCCCGCCGGGCTTGGAGCGGATCACGGCGTTCGCGTTGGTGTCGACCACGAGTGCGCCGCCGTCCGGGGTGGCCGCGACGCCGTACGGGGAGGAGTCGACGATGCTCCCCTGATCTCTGCGGTCGGGGTTGTGCTTCCCTTCGTAAGCCACCAGGTCGGCAAGCGGGGTCACCCTCCCGTCCTGGCTGAGGTTGACGAGTGTGCCCAGGCCCTGCCCGTCCGTGCCGAACTTCGCCCGGTACGCCGGAGGGCCGCCCAGCCCGATCGTGACCAGCAGATCGCCGTCCTTGTTGAAGGTCACGTCCTCCGGCCCGAAACCGATTCCGGCGGCGCCGATGGAGGGCAGCCCCACCCCGACCGCCCTCTTCTTCCCGCCCTTGACCGCGGTGACCTTGCCCGAGTCTCCGAAGCAGAATTTCGCCCCGATGTCGGTGGTCGCGCACTTACCGGTTCCGCCACTGCCGGCTTCAGCCACGTAGAGCGACCCGTCCGGGCCGAAGGCGAGGCCTCGGGGGTTGTCGAAACCCTTGGCGACGACGGTGACGACCGGCGCCGCACCCGACTCCGCCACGGCGGGTGCGGTGAGCCCAAGCGCCACCGCGACTCCGGACGCTCCGGCGAGCAGAATCCGGTTGTTCACATAACCCCCTAGAAAGTTCATGGAGGACACCGTAGAGGTATCGATACGCCGCGTGTTCAACGCGAGACGTAGATCACGCTCCGGTGCCGAGATGCCCCAGGTCGGCGACCCATGCGAGCCTCCCGGACCGCCCCTGCAGGATGGTTGCACCCGCCTTGCCGCGCTTCGATTCAGCGACTCCGGACGGCTTGAAGAAAGCCGGGGCCTCGGAAAACCGGCCTGTGCTCGGATCGGCCGCTGCCACCGACGCGCCTCCACGGCATGGGCCGGTCGCGAGGAAGGCTCGGGAGCTATTGGTGTGACCCAGGGGCCCTCGGCAGAAGGAAGCCCCCAAATGGCCTCACGACCGGAACGCCAGGGTACGCCAAAAGGGGAAGCCCTCCCATGGCGAATCACCGTATCGGCCGGTCGTGAGGAAGGCACAAGAGCTAGCTCGTTAAGCCCACCCCGCAGGGCAGGCTTATTTTCCTGGCTCGAAACCAAGGGAGAAGGAAGCCCTCGAATGGCCTCACGACCGAAACGCAAGAATACTCAGGCTCGCCAGCGGGAAGGAAGCCTTCCTGCGAGGTCATCGTATTGGCGGTCGTGAGGAAAGCTCGAGAGCTGTCTAGCAGCCCTCTGGGGCTACTTGGTGAGAAACCAAGAGAGAAGGAAGCTCTCAAATGGCCTCACGACCGGAACACGAGGATAGCGGAAGAACTAATAGCAGATCGCAGGTGAGAAGGAAGCCCTCCCATGGCCTCGCGGACTCAACGTATCAGGCGGGGATCAGTTCGTGCAGCGTCCCCGGCGTGTACACCCGGGATCCCGGTGGCGGATCGGCCGGAGCCTCCAACCCGATGTAGGTGGTGTGCCCGCCCGATGACGCCTTCCGGCCCAGCAGGTCGACCAGGTAGCGAACCCGCAGGTAGTCGCGTTCCACCATCGAACGCACCAGCAGGGAGGTGGTGGCCCGGCTGACCTCCACCCGGTTGAAGTCGGTGCGCCCCGGCAAATAGAGGTGCAGCCATTTCACCCGCCATTCGCCGTCGTCACCCCGGAGAAAGACGAGCGGGAGGGCAACCCGGCCGGACCCGCGCAGGTCGGATTTCATCCGTACGGTGCGCGGCTCGAACGGCCTGCCCTCCTGCTCGGCCTCCCTGGTCATGTACCCGAAAAACGCCTCGGCGGCCTGGCCGAACGCCTCCCCGCAGTAGATGTGAACCTGGGGAATCACGATGGACCGGGTCACGTCGGCAAGACGGATGTCGATGAACTCCGAAGCTCCGTCCTGCGCCGTGGTGATGTCACCGGAGTACGTGGCGTAGCCGTTGGTGAGATTCGTCCACGAGACGTGCTGCGCATCGGCGTAGTAAGCGTCGAGCATGAGCGCCGACAGGTCGTAGTCGGTCCGCCTCGCGGTTTGCCGCCAATGGACGAAGAACCTGAGCAGCCCGCCGTCCACCCGGGAAAGCGAACCGCGGGGCAGCATACCGAGCCCGGGTGCGACGGCCTTGCCGGACAGCGGGAGGGCGACGTCGAGGACATCGGGATCGACGATCAGCTCGCCCAGGTCGGGAAGGCGGCGGGTGATCTCCTCGTCCAGGACCGAGAGCGCCCACGTCAGCGGCTCCGGCTCAAGCGGCGAGCGGTGGTCGGGTGCCACCCACGCCCGTGCGAACCGGTTGACGAAGACCCGGCCGGCTTCGGGGGCGAGCCGGTTCAGCAGGTGCTCGCGCAACGACAGCAGGACACGGCCCGAGGCTCCGGCCACGGCTCTCTCCACGGCGCCCAGCACGGCCGACGCGGAAGAACCGGTCCGCAGCAGGTGGTCAAGGCGGCGGAGCAGCGCACCGGGCGCCTTCTCCAGCAGCTTGACGGCGTCGTCGACGCGGCCCGCCGACAGGGCGGCCTCGACACGGCTGTCGAAACCTTGGGCCTTGCGCACCCCTCTGGCCACCTCGAAGACCTGGGCGGCCTGCGGGAACGCAGGATACTCGTGGGGATGCAGCCGCTCGCCCAGCCGCTTCCACTGCTCCCGGTGACGGGCTACGTCACCGAGTTTGGCCGGGGTGGCGACGGCGTCCAGGGCCTGCAGCAGGGTACGGCGCTCGGCGCGGCGGAACGAGCGGAACCTGGTCTGGACGGCCAGCGTGACGTCACCGCCGGAGGCGCCGCAGGCGAGCCTGAGCACGTCGGTCACCGTGTCCACCAGCAACGATTGACCCGCAGCCAGCCGTACCTCGTTGATGACGGCGCGGTTCTCCCGAACGGGGATGCGCTCCGGCTGATCGGCGCAGAACGTGGCCAGGGCACGCAACGCCGCCAGATCCTCGACGGCGAGCGGCACCTCGGAACAGGCCAGCGAGAAGTAGAGCTCCCGCGCCTCGTCCTCCAGGCTCCCGCCCAGCTCCAGCACGGTCACCCGGTCCCCGGCCAGCGGGATCAGTTCGGCGTGCGCGGCCAGCAGGTCGGTGTAGGCATGCCGGTACTCGCCGTATCCGGGCAGGGTCAGCAGGTTGAGCGTCGCCGGCTGGACACGCGCGGCGGCGACCGGGTCCAGCATGGCCTCGCTGAGCAGGCCGATCCAGAACTCCAGGGTGTCCGGCACGTTCTTGGGGAAGTCGAGAAAGTACGCGTTGTGCCGGACGTGGTCGCCGACCAGGCCGCGCACGGTGGCCAGGACCCGTACGCCGAGGTCGACCACGGTCTCACCGGGCAACCGCGACAGGCGTTCGAGCAGGGCCGCCGAGCACTTGAAGCCGACGCTCAACAGTGCGGCGTCAAGCTGGCGCGCGGCCACCTCCCCCCACCCGGGCGCGGAGTCGGCGGGTTCGTCGATCGCAACCCGTAGCCGCCTGGCGATAACGAGACTTTCCAGATCTTCCACGAGCGCACCCTATAGCCGGAAATGCCCATCCTCTTGGGGTTTTCTGGCCTTAAGAGCACCAGCCGCCAACCGCCCTATGGGCCAGGTTCACCCATGGGTGTGGGGAGCAGTTCTTAGCCGCCCTGCGCAACTCGGGAGCAGGGTTCACCCCCACGGGCGTGGGGAGCAGTCAAGATTGAGGCATTCATGCCTAATCCATACCGGTTCACCCCCACGGGCGTGGGAAGCAGTCCCGGCAAGATGCGTGGAGCCTAGGTCAAGCCGGTTCACCCCCACGGGCGTGGGAAGCAGGTGATCGTTCTCGGGATTCGATTGACCGACTACGGTTCACCCCCACGGGCGTGGGAAGCAGGCTTCGTTCCGCCATGACATGGCGCCAGAGCCCGGTTCACCCCCACGGGCGTGGGAAGCAGGGGAACATGTCCCACAGCAGGGCGAGCAGCGCCGGTTCACCCCCACGGGCGTGGGAAGCAGACTGCCCGAACTGCGGAAATGCGGCTGGGCTGCAGAAACACCGATGTCGGGGATTGTCGGTGTTCGGGTGGACCGGACCAGTCGTTTCAACCGGGCGCCACGGAGAAAACCGGTGGGTTGTGGGCCATACGCAGGAAACCATCTGCATACGAGACGAGCACCATAACCTCCCAGCCCGGCTGCACACAGGGTCGGCCGACAGGCCGCGACCCCACTGGGCACGGCCGGTCGCAGGAAACGGCTCAAGCGGCGTGTTTTCGCATCCAGGGCGGCCGGAGGATCCGGTACACCACCGTCCCGTCCCGTCGGCGGACGATCTCATAGGCACCCGGATGGTCGGCCTTATGCCGGTTGTGGAACCCACATACACAGGCAAGATTGTCGATGTCGGTCCTCCCGCCGAACTCCCACCCCTCGATGTGGTCCACCTCGCACGCCCGGGACGGGACGTCGCACTCGTCCACCGCACAAGTGGCGTACCGCACCGCCAGCACCCTGCGCTGGGCTGCGGAAGCGAACCGCACCCGCTCCCCCAGATACAGTGGCCTGCCCTCCCCTGACAGCAGCAGCGGCGAAACCCCGTGGTTCAACGCGATCCGCCTGGCCTGCGCGACGCTGACCGGCGTGCCGTCCGCCAGCCGGGCAGCGGCGATCCGCCACCGGCCCTCATTTCCGGATCCGGCGCCCGCCCCGATACCGGCGACGCCCGCAGGGCCGACGGGAAACCCGGTGCCAGAGGTGGCCCCGGATACGCTCTCGGCGTCGGGAACCGGCCCCGGCTCCAGGGTGAGCCCGCCGCCGACTTGATCGCCGCATCCGTTGAGAGGGTACGCAGGCGGCTCGGGTCCGGGAAGAACCCCCGGCCGGGCTCGGATCCCAGCCACGCCAGCGCCCGCCCCGGTCCCCAGCCCCGCCGGTGCCCGGGTTTCGGCTCCGCTCCCGTTCTCTGCGCCGTGTGCAGCTGCCTCCTCAGCATCGGAGGTGGACGTGGCGGAGTGACCGGACCACCCCGGAAGCCGTACCGGCTCCCCCAGCGGTCTGACGGTCCCGGCCCCTGCGGACCCATCGGCCGAGGCAGCCGTACCGGACGACGGCACGGCTCCACCGGGACCGGCCGGACCTGCGGGCAGGAACGCGATGCCTCCCGGCAACACCGGCGGGTGGCCCGGAGGAGGCAGGAGGCTCCCGGACGGCACCACGACATCGGGCGCTCCGGTGGCGTGGGCGTCCCGCAGCGTGATCACCACCACGGCTTCCTGGCCCCGCCCGTCCCGGGTCAAGAAGGTGCGCAGGGCGGCGGCGTTGCGCCCGCCCCGCGTCCCCGCACCGGCGGAGGCCGTCCGGGAGGTCAGCGGGTCCAGCTTGGACTGCAGAAGCTGCTTCAGCTCGGGGTCCAGCCACCCGTTCACCCACGCCCCGCCGTCCGGGGAGTCGTTCACCTCAAGCCAGGAATCGGCGTACCCCCTGCGGGTGTCGCCGTCGGGGGAGTCGCCCCGCACCGTCTCGACGATGCGCTCCCCCGCTTTGCGGACCTGCTCCACCGTCCCCCCGGCCTCGGCCAGTCTCAGCAGGATCCCCTCCGCCGCCGCGGTGTCCGCGTCGTCCAGGTGCCTCACCGCACGGCAGATCGCCGCCGCGTACCCCGCAGGAAGCCGATGCCCCTCAAACCGCTCGGCCACCTCCGGCAGCCGGCGCAGGGTCCGGGCCAGGGCCAGCCGGTCGGCGGCCACCGCCGTGCGGGTCCCAAGCCCGGTGGCCAGCCATGCCCCCGTCCCGGTGAATCCGTGCGTCTTTGCCTCGCCGCAGGAGTCGATGCGCTCCACCAGCGGGGCCAGCGCCACCTCCACCGCGTCTGCCACGTCCCCCAGCAGCGCCGCCCGCTCCATGCACGCCGCACCCGAGCCGGGGACCGGAAGCCGGGCGCACGCGGCGGCCAGCCGGAGCGTCGCCTCCAGCACCTGCTGCGGGGTGGCCGTGGCCGGGTCCACGCTCACCGTCTCCGACCCCGAGTCCATACGGACAGTGTCGCATCGGCCACCGACAGTTTCCGAAGCGTTCGCCCGTAGGAAACCTCCGTCAGACCATCCGTGACCATCCCCTGTGGGGATTCCATCCCGCGCAGGGACAGGGCCGAGCGTCGCATTCGTCCACCCTGTGCGCGCAGCAAACCGCGGGCATCTTGCTTCCGGCGTCCGGGGCGAACCGTATCCCTGCCCTGCTCAGACAACGGCTGCGGCGCGCCCAAGGCGAGAGATTCCACCTGCCTGACCGGGCACCGGCTGGCAGCCATCCATGGGACAAGCAGGCCGGGAAAGGCGAAGCACCCCACGTACCGAGGACACCCGGTGCATTCCCATGGCCACTGGCCACCCGTGACATACCCGGTTCGGGTCACCGGGCACGGCCCGGAGCAGACCGTCAAAACCGAACGTGATCGGTGGCCAAACGATGTGACGCGACCGATTCCGTGGATCCTCCCGGCGCCGAGGATGTACGGCTTGGCGGGCCCCTGGTTGTCCCGACTCCCCAGCTGGCCCCGGCAGGCTCGGGCGGCCGCCCACCCCCGCGTTCAGGGCCGGCCCGCGGTCGCCGTCACGGGTCACGTCCTGCCAGCCTGGACCACGGGGCCAGGCGGCCCCCAGTAGAGGAAAGTTGACAGGCTACGGACGCGGCCTTGCCGTGTATGTGTCTGTCTCCGAGATCTGGTCTGAGCAGTGGTGGGCGAGGGATGGGTCATGCTTGGGCCGTTTTCGGACAGGACAAACTCAGGGGCACAAACCGAATCAGGAGACGCCGAGAGTAGCCCGCTAGCCCAAATGACCTATGCCGAACGGACTTGTCGACAGATACACATTCACCCGAGAATATTCTGTGGTAGTTTTCTGAGGCATGAATGGAGGCTGTGATGCAGGCGGAAGAGCGGAGGTCGCTTGTCCGCCCATGCTCGTTATGGCTCGCGAGTCTCGCGCCATGACGCAGACCGATGTCGCCAATGCCATGACCAGGGCTCTTAGCGGTGACGGGACCGTGAGCCAGGGCTACGTGAGCAAGGCGGAGACAGGTCATTTGGCCGTGGTCGGGGACAGGCTCGCGCTATACGCCCAGGCACTCCGGTATCCATCTCGCCTCCTTTGCTTCGACGCCGATGCGGAGGGGACCAGCGTCGGTCTTATCCATCATCGCAAAAGGGCTTCCCTAACAACGACATCTCTGAGAACAATCCACGCTCAACTCAACTTGGCCCGATTGCAGTTGCGCAACCTCGTGCGGACCGTGGAGGCGCTATCGCCTCCTGTCTTGTTTGAGCACATTAAGGTGGACGACTACGACACGGCGGAGGACGCCGCGCAAGCAATTCGGGGCAGGTGGGGCCTGCCCTCCGGTCCCGTCGAATCCGTCGTGCGTGCTATCGAATCAGCCGGAGGACTAGTCCTCCGACGTCAGCTTGCGGGGCGTGAACTTGACGCCGTGAGCCAGTGGCCAACGAATGAGAACCCGATCTTCGTCCTTAACACCCGTGCGCCAGCCGACCGTCAACGCTTTACACTTAGTCATGAACTCGGACATGTGGCAATGCACGTCGTTCCGAACAGTCGCCAAGAGCAACAGGCCGATCAATTCGCCTCAGAGTTTTTGATGCCTGCCCGTGATATCGGTCCCGACCTAAAGGCCGATGTCGATCTTGAGTGCTTGTACGAACTGAAAAAGAAGTGGCGAGTGTCGATGGCGGCACTCCTCCGACGCGCCCACACCCTGGGCGCAGTGAGTGACTGGCGCTATCGCCAGCTGAACATCGAGCTGTCCACGCTCGGATATCGCACCACGGAACCACAGGCTTTTCCTCCTGAGAAGCCGGCCCTGGTTCCGGCCCTGATCAACCACCTGCGGCGGGAACAACAGTTGACGGTGGTCGATCTTGCGCACCTTGCAGGCCTGCATGAGAAGGAGTTTGTTGACTTCTTCCTCACGGAGGCAGGCGCTCCCTAAATCAGCGCGATCATCCTTGAGGGAAGACCTGATGGTTCCAGCAGGAGAGACCCCTTACTCATCAACGCGACGGACGAGCGCCCGGACGCAGGCGTTTCCCCAGCCTGCTCCTGACCTCCAGCGCAGGGGTAAGCTCACCGACCGAATCCTCCTACACGCTCGTTCTCGCGGCGTGTCACACTTCTTCCACCATATTGACCCGCATCAGGGCGGCCTCATCGTTTGCGATGCCACCGATGTGTATGCGGCCATCAAGAAGTGCCGCAGCAACGGCTACACAGGGCTGCTGATCGGTGACCCCATGAGCTACACGAAGAAATTCGCGGAACCGGACGACCCGTTCTGGCTTGACTCGAACGACGACCAACTCTTCGGGCTCACCTTGAACGATGTACTTAGAGGACAAATCGAGGCCGGCGCTGACTGGGCGGTCATCCCTACCGGCTATATCGGCCCAGGCCAGCGAGATGCCTTCAAAGCTGCTGTCCGCGAAGCAGCCTCGGTCGAACGCGACGACACCATCTTTGCCGCGCCCCTCGACATCGCCTGGTTCTCCGATGCCTACATCGATCAGACCGTCGCCATCCTGAGCCGCCTCTCCTTACCCAAAGCCGTCTACCTGGGCTCCCAAGGCGACCCCCTCAAGACGTTCACCGCCGAGCCGGTCACCAATCTCCGCCGCCTGGTTCATCAAGTGAAGAACATCTCAGTCTTCTCCACCGACCTGGAGGCGTTCGACGTCCTCGCGCATGGGGCCACCGCAGCCTCGATCGGCACCGGAGGCGCGCTTCGCCACATCGTCCGCCCCGACCAGGAGCCGGAGTCGCCTCGCCCTCGAAGCGATCGATCACCCACCCTGCTGATTCCGGATCTAGCGGCCTTCCTGGCCGGAAGCACGATCTACAAGCGCTTCGCCAACACCTCTGCTCCCACCTGCGCCTGTCCGGCTTGTGCAGGCCGAGCCCTGGACACGTTCCTCGACGGCGCCGACCGTAAGGCGGCCCAGCAGCATGGGGTGGCGACATGGACGACTTGGCTCAAGAACCTCGTCGAGCAGGAGCGCACCACGCGCTCGAGTTGGTGGAAGTCCTTCTGTCAAGCAGCCATCGACGCGCATGACACCTACAACATCACGATCAGGCAACGTAACGTCTTCAAACCACCCAAAGCGCTGAGGCTGTGGGCCGAACTGCCTCAGTGATGCCCGACCACCCGGTCATAGATCTCCTCAGAGAACCACCAGGCAGCCGGCTTATGGCACTGCCGCACGAACGGCTCGGGGGCAACGACCACCCGACCTTCGTCACGGACGACCACACCCACGCCGTAGAAGTTCGCTTCCAAGCCCATCTCCTCGGCATCCATGGGCAACTTCGGTAGCAACACCACTCGGCTGCAGAAGGAAGCGAACTTGCCGACGCTCTCCAGCCCTGATCGCCAGTCGTGCGCAACGACCACAGCCAGCTCAGGATGTACAACGGGAGCAGCCAGACGGATGACGTCCCCTTGTACGTGGCGAACCACTCCCTGTGGGCAACCACGAAGGAGACGACGATGCGCAGGTGATAGCGAAGACTCCGGTATCGACAGCCCCACCGGGAGAGCGAAAAGTGCCTCCAGCACCTCTGGGCGCGAGAGAGCCCTGAGCCCGTGTCCGTTACGACGTTCATGCTCACGATCGTTGAAGCGATATGCGATGGCGGCTTTGACCCCCAACACATGCATGATCTGGACAGCCACAGGTCTTGCGGCCGAGACAGGGGACACAAGTCTCACCACTGTCCGCACCGAACTAGAACTCCTGTTCATCCCAATCGCCGCCACGAACACTAACCATGCCACTCAACACTGCCCCCCTAACAGCTCGATCCCATAGATCGAGATGATCCCGGTATGTCCGTGGCCTTCCGAGTTGATGGGTGGGCGCCAGAGATAGCTGAGACTCACGCTGAAGGACAAGGTGACCGAGATGTCGGGACGTAGCCGAGACACCATAGAGCTCAATGTCTGTGGTTCGGACGCTCATCCGCTGGCCCCGTCTCCACGCCTATGGCTTGACATCGATCGTCTCGGGGTGGCGGCGGGCTGGACGGCGGGGATGCTCGCGGTGACCGTGAAACCTCCTTCCCCGTCAGTACCCGCTGCGAACACGCCGCCGAGCAGGGTGACTCTGCGACCGAGCCCGATCAGTCCGATTCCGGATCCGGAGCTCACCAGCGCCGGGTCGCTTTCGTGCCGGGACGGCGCGTTGCGTACTTCCACCTCGGCCCGGTTACCGGGGTAGGTGAGGGTGATGTCGACAGGGGTGCCGGGAGCGTGTTTGCGTGCGTTGGTCAGTGATTCCTGTACCACCCGGTAGACGGTTCGTGCGACGACCGCGGGTACCGTGCCGGGATCGCCCACGACCTTGAGGGTGGCGCCGTCGACCGCCGCCAGCACGGCCAGGTCTCCCCCGTTGTCGTGGTCGGGACGCCCACCGGGTGTGGTCTCGACCTCGTTGGTCACCACACGCATGAGATCCCGCAGTTCGGTGAGGGTACGCGTACCGGCTTGCCTGATCCGCTCGGCGGCGGTACGGACCTCGTCGTCGTGGGTGGTCACGCGCAGAGCGTCGGCGTGCAGGACGATCTCGGTGACGCGATGGGTGACGATGTCGTGCATCTCGGCGGCCAGCCGCTGCCGCTCGGCGGTCTCGGCCCGTTCGGCGAGCAGCCTGCGCTCTGTGTCGGCCAACTCGGCTCGCTTTCGCAGCGACCGAATAAGCGCGACGCGCGCTTTGAGGTAGAGCGCGACCAGCGCGGGCAGCGCGGTGGCGGACAGCGCGAAGTACGTCGCCGTCCACGTGGGGGCCCAGATCGGGATCACAAGCAGCGCCAAGACCGCGGCACATGCGAACGCCTGCCGCCAGGGCAGCAGATAGACCAGGAACGACACCACCAGCGGGGCCGCCAGCGGCGTGGCGACGGGGCTGAGTTGTCCCGCCGAGGCGAACAGACCGGGTGCCAGGCCTGTCCCGACGGCATACACGGCCGTCACCAGCATCGTCAACAGGCCGGTCGTTCGCGGGAACCTGACCACCAGCAGCAGGGACAGGTCGACGACGAGGTTCAGGATCAGATCGACGACCGGACGGCCGCCTGTTGTACGGGCGCTCCCGGCGTACAGGGCCAGTTGCGCAGCCACGCCCAAGACCGCGGTGCCCGTAGCCGCCGCGACGACCGTGCGGCGATCTCTCACGGTCAGATCTGACCTGCGGAAACCGAATGGTTTGTGCACATACGGCACCCTAGGGGGTGTCTGACGACCCCATATGCCGAAGACCGGCGGCATCGGCTCGATCCGCTACCGGGCATTGTCGGTCAGCCCACCTGTCTCACCGTGGACGATCATCCGACGCGTCGACCGGGGGAACTCGGAGCTCAGCCGGTCAGGCCGGCCTGATGGGCCAGCAGCGCGGCTTGAATGCGATGGGTGAGGCCGAGTTTGACCAGGAGCCGGGAGACGTAGCTCTTGACGGTGGTCTCCGAGAGGAAGAGCCGCTTCGCGATCTCCGGATTGGTGAGTCCTTCGCCGAGACAGGCCAGCACCTCCCGCTCCCGTTCGGCCAGCTCCGCCACCCGCGCTCGCGCGGCCTGGTGCTGTTCGTCGCCCCGGGCCGACTGCGCCACCAGTCTGCGCGCCGCGACCGGCGACATCACCACATGTCCGTCGGCGGCCACTTTGATTAAGTTGATCAGGTCCTCGGCCGGCGTCGTCTTCACCAGGAAACCGCCGGCCCCTGCCTCCAGGGCGCCGAGTACATGCGAATCGGAGTCGAAGGTCGTCAATGCGATCACCGTCGGCGGTGAGGCCGTCGCGGTTATCTCCCTGGTCGCGGTGACGCCGTCCACACCGGGCATCCTGAGGTCCATCAGTACCACGTCCGGCTGGCCGCGCAGGGCTTCCTCGACCGCCTCCGCCCCATCACGTGCCTCGCCCACGACCTCGATCTCCGTGCTGGAGCCGAGTATGGTCCGAAGGTGTCGGCGGACCATCGGATCGTCGTCCACAAGCAGAACCCTGATCATGCTCTCCGAGTCTGTCACAGCGGCTCAAGTCGTGGTCAGGGCCCTGAGTCCGGCAACCGGCAGCCCGGAATCCACACCGTCCCGATCAGCCGATCGGTAAGACCTTTCATTCCGTCTCGTCGACTGATTCCGGACTGGGTTCTCCGATGTCTCCCGACGTCACAGTGCTTTCCAGCTTGTCAGTGTTTCCCGACTCGCCGGTGATTCCCAACGCCACAGCGCTACCGAACGCATCAACGCTTCTCGACGCGATCACGATCAGCGACACCGCACCCGCGACCAGGAGAATCTGGATGATCGTCGGGATGAGCCGGAAGCCGTACTGGGTGATCTGAACCATGAATCCCACCCAGCAGTACGTCAGGACGGCACCGGCGGCCAGAGCGTACACATGCCGGTGAGACCAGTCGGCGGCGCGTGTGTTCCCCACGATGACGACGAGGACCACAGTGACGAGCACCGATAGCAGGACCCAGGTAGCCGGCTCGGAAAGCGCCTTTCTGTCCGGGCCGAACTCAAACAGCAGGAACAACGCGGTCCCCGCGGCCAGCGCGAACGCACCGAGCGCCACCGGCGACCAAGCCCGCCGGCTTGTCTGAGCCGCACGGCCTGGCCCGCGAGAAGGGCGGGAGGGGCGAGAGAGGAAGGCGAGGATGATCAGTACGGCCACCACCACGACGGTGCCGATGAGCTGTAGGGCGGACAGCAGGAACCCGTCGTTCGCCTCGTTGAGGTACATCGCGGAGAACAGAATGACTGCGCCCACGACATACCCCAGCGCATTGGCCACGAGTCCGCGGGCCCGTAGCCACGGTCGGCCGTACCGATCGGCATACAGCGTCTCGACCATGACGATCGGGACGAAGATGCTCCAGACGGAGTGGATGGACAGCACGTACACCGACCACGGCACACTGATGCCGAGCGCGGGAACGTCACCGTAGGCACCCAGTCCGAGCCCCAGGTAATTCTGGTTGAACAGGGACTGGGTGACCAGAGCCTCTTCGATGATCCCGTACGTGATGGCCAGCAGGAGCGTCATCAGCCACCCGCCGCCGGCCCGGGTGACCACCTCACGGATCAGCACCGCGCCGCAGCCGTAGAGCAAAGCGGTCGGCGGGAACGCGACCGGCGCCCAGACGTCCAGTGGGATGTTGCCCAGCAGGTACTCGCCGACGAGCGGCGCCAGCAGGAACAGCGCCAGGGCGGGAGGCAGGCGTTTCACGGTCACGCCCTCAGCGGGGCGGCGGCCCTGATGGCCGCCGCAGACGGCTCTGACCTGATGAAACGCGATGATGTGTTCACAAACCGCAGGCTATGCGCGTGCCCTCAGAGTACGGAACGTCCGAAGGTTGCGCATCGCTTACCGATTGTTGCCTGGTGGCATCGGAATCGCGTGTGGGCCCGCAGAGCGGACTGCGTGTGAAGGGTCAGGTCGGCTTCAACGGGCTACCGGGAATCCAGGCATTCCCGGACCGCGCCCCTCGCCGCCACGGGCTCGACCCTCCGGGCCAAGATACGCAGCTGATTCGACCGGCTCCGGGTCAAACACCGACGGCGCCCCTGCAGTCTGCGCTAGCCCGGAGGTACGCCCGAATCCTGCCTCCGGAGTAACTGTTGATCAAAACGCTCGGACTCGCCCTCCTGCTCGTATGGCCGGGCCACGTGGCGCCGTACCATCCGCTTGGCAACTTCACGATCAGCCACTACAACGGGCTGCGCCTGCACCCCGACCGGGTGGAGAACACCGCCGTCGTCGACTTCGCCGAGCTTCCCACGCTGCAAGATGCCGAGGCGGTCGACGGCGACCGGGACGGCAGAACCTCACCCGCCGAGCTGGACGCCTACGCGATCACGCAATGCGGGGTCCTCGCCGCCGCCCAGACGCTGAGAGCCGGGGAGCGGCCCCTCACCTGGCAGGTGATGAAGCACTCGTTCCGCTACGAATCCGGCGAAGGCGGTCTGCGCACCAGCCGGCTCAGCTGCGAGCTCATCGCCCCGGCTTCCCTACGCAGGGCCACGGCGGTCGAGTTTGCCGACGCCTATCTCACCGGCAGGCCGGGCTGGCGGGAGATCACGGCGACAGGGAGCGGGGTACGGCTGACGCGGCCCCCGGTCCCCTCAGTCAGTGTGAGCGATGAGCTCCGAAGGTATCCCGAGGATCTCCTCGCCTTGCCCCTGGACCAGCGGTCGGTCACCCTGACCACGGAGCCGGGAACAGGTGCCGGTGGCACAGTCCTGACGGGGCTGCCCGCGCCGGATGTGGTGACCCGGGCTCTGAACCGGCTTGACGAGACGTTCACCGGGCTGGTCGGCGGGGATCGGCTCACCGTCCCGCTTGGGTTCCTGGCGATTGCGCTCGCCATGGTCTTAGGTGCGGGCCATGCACTCATCCCCGGGCACGGGAAGACGATCATGGCCGCGTACTTGGCGGGTCGAAGGGGCCGGCCGGGGGACGCCGTGACGGTCGGACTCACCGTCACCGCCACCCATACCGGCGGGGTGCTCGTCGTCGGTCTGCTCCTGTCCCTGTCCGCCACCCTCACCGGTGAGTCCGTGCTCTCCTGGCTCGGACTCGCGAGCGGCCTTCTCATCACCGGCATCGGCTGCGCCTTGCTGCGCACCGCCTGGCGACAGCGCCGTACGGGCCCGTCGGCCTGGGATGTCGCCGGGCACGGACACGCGCACGGTCATGCGCACACACACGAACGCGGCCACGGACATGGCCACGCACCCGCTCACAGCCACAGCCACGAGCAGGTCAAAGCCCTCGCTCTCGTAGGCGCGGCCGACACCGAAAACCCACGACCCGACCCTCTGCGGGCCGCGGCGGAGCCCGTACCCGCACACCACCCCGACCTCTCCCACTGCGGACGCCCCGCGCGCCGCGCCGGACTGATCGGCATGGGCATAGCCGGGGGCCTCGTCCCCAGCCCGTCCGCCCTCGTCGTGCTGCTCGGCGCCGTCGCTCTCGGCCGTACCTGGTTCGGGGTGCTGCTGGTGGTGGCGTACGGGCTCGGCATGGCGGCCACCCTGACCGCGGCCGGTTTGCTGCTGGTCCGGGTCGCGGCCCGGCTGGAAGGCCTGATGCACCGGGGGAACGTGCTCGCCGCCCGGATTCAGCGGATCGCGCCGTTCGCCACCGCGGCCGTGGTCGTCCTGCTCGGGGCCGGACTCGCTCTGCGCAGCCTGCCCGGCATCCTCCACATGTACTGACCTTGGAGTCGGTGGCGGGCGACGGCTCAATGCGGACCGGCCGCGGAGGCGGACGGCCGTTCTCCCCCGGGAGCGGGTACGGGCCGCGCGGCCGGAACGGGTTCCGCGAGCCCGTCACGCTCCAGCCCGACCCGCGTGGCGGGATTCAGCCCTCACAGCGCCCGGCGATGGGGATATCGCAGGTGGACCGGCTGTTCTCCCTCCGGAGCGGGTACGGGCCGCGCGGCCGGAACGGGTTCCGCGAGCCCGTCACGCTCAAGTAGCGGGATCCGGCGCGCCCGGCGTCGGGGGTATCGGCAGATGGCGCGGTGTTCCCGGTATCGGGCGACGGCCGGCGGGCAACACGCCTTGTGAAGGTCCCGCGAGCCGCGTCTCAACCTTGGCCACGTCGCCGGGGAGCACTCGAGCGGTCGTCGGGTTCCCCCTGGGCCGCGGGCGGTTTCCGGGGTGCGTGGTGGTCGCGGCGGCGAAGCGGGGAGGGCAGGTCGTGGCGTCCGGAGATGAACTCCTGGAAGGCGATTTTGGCGCGGACGACGGGTCTGCGATGGCGTTCTTCCCGGTGCAGGGCGCGTACGGCCTTGCGGGAGCCGGGGGTGAAGAACCAGTGCGCCCACGGCGATCCGGGCCGGGCCAGCCTGATCGCCCCTACGAAGAGCAGCGGAAACACAAACAGACCGACCAGTCCGGTCCAGATCTTGCCTTTGGACAGGGTGACGACGGCGAGCACCAGGTTGACCACGATCAGCACGACGGCGATCCAGCGTGCGACGGACACGGTGGCCGGGTCGAGGCCGCCGATGTCGTGGACGCCTTCCCAGCCGAGTGGACGCAGCCCGAGCAGGAGCAGCCCGGTGACGGCGACGGCGACGAACATCGCGTCGACCGAGGCACGGCCTTCCTCCGACCAGTAGACGTCGCGGAGATGGAGGATGAGCGCGAACTCATCGAGGACGAGTGCGGTTCCGACCCCGAAGAGCGTCGCGGCGACGGTGTAGAACACCGAGAACCGGTCGTCGATGATGAACGCCGCGACCCCGCTGGTCATCATCAGCACGACGCCGAACACCACATGGTGGACGTGCAGGTCGCCCAGTTTGACGTTCCTGAACATCCCGCCCATGTTCGCGCGGATCAGCCGGACGATGACCCGCGTGACGAGAAACGTGACGATCATGCCGATGAACAGGCAGAACAGCGGCAGTCTGCCCGTACCCACGATGTGGTCCGTAAACCAATCCCCCATCATCCCCCCGCCACCAGAGTACGTATCATCCGATGCACCCACGCGACGGGTCAGATCCGACAGACCTCGCAGGATCTCCCCAATCACCTTGCGCACCAGGGGAGATATCCGGTTGCCGGGCACCCATCTTGATCTGAAAAATGCCCCTATCAGTGGCATGGCCGACTTTGGGGTCGATACTCCGCCTCGATCGGTCTACGCCCGCCCCACTGCGAAAGGCCGCGCCAAGCGATGCCAGACCTGATCTTCGACATGGAGACCCAGGACCCCGACGACGTCCTCACCCTCTGCCTGGTCGCCTGCCATCCGGCCGTACGGCTGCGCGCCGTCACCCTCACACCCGGTTCACCTGCTCAGACCGGCCTGGTACGGCACGTGCTGCGCCTGCTCGGCCGCGAGGACGTACCCGTGGGGGCACAGGACCCGGGCACCGGCAAGGACCACGTGTCGGCCTTCCACCACAAGTGGCTCGGCACCCCTCCCCCGGCTCAGCCGGACGCCGCGCCGGGCGAGCTGATGGCGCGGACGCTGCGGAACCACCCCGAAACGATCCTGCTCACCGGGGCGCCGCTGCGCAACCTCGGGCGGCTGCTCGACGAGCATCCGGAGGCGAGGCTGAGCCGATGGGTGGCCCAGGGCGGGTTCGCGGGTGACAACGTCGTGCCGCCGGAACTCAGGCTGCCGAAGTTCGCGGGCCGCACCACCTGCCCGACGTTCAACTTCAACGGGGAACCCCGGGCGGCGCGCCTGGCCCTGTCCTCGGGCGGGCGGATCGGGCGGCGCGAGCTGGTGTCCAAGAACGTCACGCACGACATCCGCTACGACCGGGACTTCCACGAGCGGCTGCGGCCGTACCGGGACCGTACCCCGGGGCTGGACCTGCTGTTCTCGGGCATGGAACGCTACCTGCGCAAGAAGCCCGGCGGGAAGCTGCTGCACGACCCCGCGGCGGCGTGCGCGGCCGTCGACCCGGCCATCGCGACCTGGGCGGAAGTCGAGATCGTCCGAGCGGAGGACGGCACGTGGGGGTCGCTGCCGGCCGTCGGCAGCGGCACCTTCATCACGGTCGCGATGGACCGGCGGCGACTGTTCGAGGTCCTCATCGGCGAGTGACCGTGGAAGCACGCGATCACCCCGACCCCCTCTTCCGAGCTTGAACGGCGACAGCCGGTCCGATGTTCGCGTGATCGTTGCGGTGTCTGGTTCTCCCGGGGCTCGCACAGCGCGACGATCACGAGATGTCCGGGGTCCGGGCTACGCGGGGCGATCCCGGCGGCTCGCAGGCCTGAGCGGCGGCGCCCGGTCCGTGTCGCGGCCCCTGCCCGTACTCCATCCGAGTGATCGTTGAGGTGTCCGCCCATCCAAGGTGCGCACAGCACGACGATCATGCGATGTCCGGGTACGGGCTGCGCCTGGCCGATCCCGGCGGCGGCCCCGGCTTCGACGGCCCCGCCCGTACACCGCCCGGGGTTCAGGTGAGGAAGCCCCGGAGCAGGGCGGCGGTGCCCTGCAGGTGCTCGGCCATGGCCCGCCACGCCGAAACCGGGTCGCCGGAGACGATCGCGGCGACGATCGCCGCGTGCTGCGCCGCCGAGTGCTCGATGTTGCGGTCCAGGACCGGGATGGCGTAGAGGAGGTCGGTCACCCGCAGCCGGGCGTCGGCGCACGCGTCCACGAGCAGGCTGGAGCCGGTGAGCTCCGCGATCGACATGTGGAAGGCGGTGTCCAGCCTCCGGTAGTCCTCGGGGGTCGCCGTGTTGACGTCGTGGAGGCGCTCCTCCAGGATCGCCCGCTGCGCCGGGCTCAGCGCGGCGGAGGCGAGGGCCTGGGCCGCGCCGCACTCCACGGCCATCCGGAAGGTGAGGGTGTCGTCGAGCTCTTCGGCGGTGATGTCGGCGACGAGTCGTTCGAGCTCCTCCCGCCGGGGGCTGCTCGGCTGGTAGGTGACGAACGCCCCGCCGTACCGGCCGCGGCGGACCTGGACGTAGCCGGCCTCCTGCAGGGCCCGGATGGCCTCACGGAGCGTGACTCTGCTGATCTTCAGCTGGGCGGCGAGCTCGCGCTCGGGTGGCAGCTTGTCGCCGAACCCGGGCATGCCCAGTTTGATGGCCTGGAGCAGCCGCTCGACGGTTTCCTCAAAGGTGTTGCCGGAGCGAACCGGGCGGAAAGCGGCGAATGAACCGGTGCGTTCAATCTGCTCGGGCTGCGCCATGCGACCAGCGTAGGGGTATCCGGGAAGACGCCCGGCCCCACCCGGTGGTGACTCCTCGGAATCGTGGGCAGACATCTCATTGACAGAGCGGGTTTCCCGGTGCTTGCATACGATCACACCGAACAATGGTCTGATTCCAGACCATTGAAAAGTGGACACGCCCCATCGCGGCGGCGCGAGACGATGAGGAGAGAGGGGTTGCCGTGCTGACGGTCGAGCACCTGAAGACCGAGATCGACGCGGGCCGGATCGACACAGTGATCATCGCCATCGCCGACATGCAGGGCCGCCTCCAGGGGAAACGGCTCGCCGCGAAATTCTTCGTGAACGAGGTGCTCCACCACCACGCCGAAGGGTGCGACTACCTGCTCGCCGTCGACGTGGACATGAACACGGTGGGCGGATACGCGGTGTCCTCCTGGGACCGCGGGTACGGCGACTTCGTCATGCGGCCCGACCTGTCCACCCTTCGCCGCATCCCCTGGCAGGAGGGCGCCGCGCTGGTCATGGCCGACGTGGTCTGGGGTTCCGGCGACGACGTGACCGTCTCGCCCCGGCAGATCCTGGGCCGGCAGCGGGCCCGGCTGGCCGAGCGGGGCTGGCGGGCCTATGTGGGGACCGAGCTGGAGTTCATCGTCTACAACACCTCGTACGAGGACGCGTGGCGACGTGGATATCAGGAGCTGGAGCCCGCCAACCTTTACAATGTAGATTATTCACTTCTCGGCGGTGCCCGGGTCGAGCCGCTCCTGCGCCGGATCAGGCTCTGCATGGAGGGCGCCGGAATGTACGTCGAGTCGGCCAAGGGCGAGTGCAACCTGGGACAGCATGAGATCGCCTTCCGTTACGCGGAGGCGCTGCCGACATGCGACAACCACGCGATCTATAAAAACGGGGCGAAGGAGATCGCCGCGCAGGAGAACAAGTCCATCACGTTTATGGCCAAACCCAATACGCGTGAGGGGAACTCCTGCCACATCCACATCTCATTCCGCTCCGACGACGGGGATCCCATCCTGGCGGGCGAAGGCCCGTACGGACTCTCCGAGACCGGCCGGTATTTCGTCGCCGGGCAACAGGCCTGCCTCCGGGAATTCACCCTCCTCCTCGCGCCGAATATCAACTCATATAAGAGATTCGTGCCCGGATCGTTCGCCCCCACCTCGGTGAAATGGGGGATCGACAACCGGACCTGCGCCCTCCGGCTGGTCGGCCACGGGCACTCCCTCCGCCTGGAGAACCGCGTCCCGGGCGGGGACGTCAACCCCTACCTGGCCGTCTCGGCGCTGATCGCGGCGGGGCTGTACGGGATCGAACACGAGCTGCCGCTTGAGGACCCCTTCGCCGGGGACGCCTACCGGGCCGGCGTCGACCGGATCCCGCACACGCTCCGCGACGCGCTCGCCCTCTGGGAGTCCTCCGCGCTCGCCCGGGAGGTCTTCGGCGAGGACGTCGTCGCCCACTACGCCAACAACGCGCGGGTCGAGCTCGCCGCCTTCGACGCGGCGGTGACCGACTGGGAGCTGATCCGGGGGTTCGAGCGCATGTAGGCCGGGGGCACCCCGCGACCGACGAACCGTTGAACGGAGACCATGAAGATCATCAATCCGGCGACCGAAGAGGTGCTCGCCGACATCGAACTCGCGGACGCCGCGGAGACCGACCGCGCGGTGGAGCGGGCCGGACGGGCCTTCCGCTCCTGGCGGGCGACCGCACCCGCCGACCGGGCCAGGCTGCTGCGCGCCTTCGCCGCGCGGGTCCGGGAGGCGGCGGACGTCCTCGCCGACCTGGAGACCGCCAATGCCGGTCACACCGTGGGCAACGCCCGCTGGGAGGCGGGCAACGTCTCCGACGTGCTGGAGTACTACGCGGCCGCGCCCGAACGCCACCTCGGCAGCCAGATCCCGGTCGCCGGCGGGATCGACGTCACCTTCCGCGAACCGCTGGGCGTGGTCGGGGTGATCGTGCCCTGGAACTTCCCCATGGTCATCATGGGCTGGGCGGCGGCTCCGGCCCTCGCGGCCGGGAACACGGTGATCGTCAAGCCCGCCGAGCAGACCCCGCTCACCGCGCTGAAGCTCGCCGAACTGGCCCTTTCCGCGGGGCTCCCCGAGGGTGTGCTCCAGGTGCTGCCCGGCGCGGGCGAGGTCGCCGGTGCCCGGCTCGCCGAGCATCCCGAGGTGGCCAAGATCGTGTTCACCGGCTCCACCGAGGTGGGCCGGCTCATCATGGCGAGCGCCGCCAAGACCTTGAAGCGGGTCACCCTGGAGCTCGGCGGCAAGAGCGCGAACATCGTCTTCGCCGACGCCGACGTGGAGCGGGCCGCGAAGACCGCGCCCGGGGCCGTCTTCGACAACGCCGGGCAGGACTGCTGCGCCCGTTCCCGGATCCTGGTCCAGCGCGAGGTGTACGACCGTTTCATGGAGGTCTTCGAACCCGCGGTGCGGGACGTCGTGGTCGGCGACCCCCGCGACCCCGCCACCGAGATGGGGCCGCTCATCTCGGCGGAGCACCGCGAGCGCGTCCGGGGCTACGTGGGCGACCCGGCGTTTCGCGGCGACTGCCCGCAGGGCCGCGGCTTCTGGTTCCCCCCGACCGTGCTCACCCCGGACGAGCGCAGCCCGGCCTGGCAGGAGGAGATCTTCGGCCCGGTGGCCTCGGTCATGCCCTTCGACGACGAGGAGTCGGCGATCCGGCTGGCCAACGCCACGCCGTACGGGCTCAGCGGCTCCATCTGGACCCGGGACGTCGGCAGGGCGCTGCGGGTCAGCCGGGCGGTGGAGTCCGGCAACCTCTCGGTGAACTCGCACTCCAGCGTGCGGTACGCGACGCCCTTCGGCGGTTTCAAGCAGTCCGGGATCGGCCGGGAGCTCGGCCCGGACGCGCTGGACGCCTTCACCGAGATCAAGAACGTCTTCATCTCCACCGACTGACCATGAGAGAGGCTGAGCACGACATGCGGCGTTTGGAAGACCGGGTGGCCGTCGTCACCGGAGCGGGGAGCGGGATCGGGCTGGCCACGGCGCGCAGGTTCGCGCAGGAGGGCGCCCGGGTGGTCTGCGCGGACATCGACCCCGCGGCCGGCGGGGCGGCGGCCGAGGAGGTCGGCGGGGTGTTCGCCGCCGTCGACGTGGCCGACGAGGAGAGCGTCGCGGCGATGTACTCCTCGGCGTTCGAGCGGTTCGGCCGGATCGACGTCGCGTTCAACAACGCCGGGATCTCCCCGCCGGAGGACGACTCGATCCTGACGACCGGGCTGGAGGCCTGGCGCCGGGTCCAGGACGTGAATCTGACGAGCGTGTATCTGTGCTGCAGGCACGTCATTCCCTACATGCAGGCCCAGGGCAAGGGCTCGATTATCAATACGGCGTCCTTTGTCGCGGTAATGGGCTCGGCGACCTCGCAGATCTCCTACACGGCGTCCAAAGGCGGCGTCCTCGCCCTCTCCCGCGAACTCGGTGTGCAGTTCGCCCGCGAGGGCATTCGGGTGAACGCGCTCTGCCCCGGCCCGGTGAACACGCCTCTGCTGCAGGAATTGTTCGCCAAGGACCCGGAGCGGGCACAGCGCCGGCTCGTCCATATTCCCCTGGGCCGTTTCGCCGAAGCGACCGAGATCGCCGCCGCTGTCGCATTTCTCGCCAGCGATGACGCCTCATTCATCACCGGTTCGGAATTCCTTGTCGACGGAGGTATCTCCGGCGCGTACGTCACCCCGCTATGATCACGCGAACGGGCGAACCGCCCGGCTGATCCATGCTGATAGGACGCATGAGTTAGCGGACGGGACCAAAATCCATGCCCACCGGCCATACCGTAACCGGCCGAAAACCGGCGATGTCCGATGCTTATGGGTCAACATATGCACCACGGAGCGACACCAATGAACATACGTCCGGTTATCGGAATCACGGCGTACATCGAATCCGCCAGATTCACCGTCTGGGACACCCAGGCGACGCTGCTCCCCCATCGGTACGTCGACCAGGTCAGCCGTGCGGGGGGCCAGCCGGTGCTGCTGCCCCCCATCGGGGAGCCGGCGGGGCTGGTCGACCGGCTCGACGGCCTGATCCTGGCGGGGGGCGGCGACGTGGACCCCGCGCGGTACGGCGCCGAGGTCCACGAGCAGACCGACTACATCCGCCGGTTCCGGGATGAGTCGGAGTTCTCCCTGGTCGAGGCGGCGCTCAAGGCCGAACTCCCCTTCCTGGGCATCTGCCGGGGCATGCAGGTCCTGAACGTGGTGCGCGGCGGCACCCTGCACCAGCACCTGCCCGAGGTGGTCGGCCACACCGACCACTCCCCCGAGCCGGGCTCCTACGGCCGGGTTCCCGTCCGGCTGGCGCCGGGCAGCCTGCTCGCCCGGACCTTCGACGACGACGCCGAGGTCAAGCCGGCCCACTACCACCACCAGGCGATCGAGCGGCTCGGCGAGGGCCTGGTGCCCGTCGGCTGGGCACCCGACGAGACGATCGAGGCCGTGGAGGTCGAGGGCCAGCCCTTCGCGCTCGGGGTGCAGTGGCACCCGGAGGTCGACGACGACGGCAGGCTCTTCCACGCCTTCATCGGGGCCGCCGCCGGCTTCCGCCCCGCCCTCAACACCGGGCGGCACGTCCGCAGCTGAGTTCACCGCCGCCCGGTGGCCCGTGCGCGCCGGGTGAGGGCCGCCGCGACGATCCCGTGTCCCGTCTTCGAGAACGCCGGACACGGGATCGTTCCCCCCTGCGGCTTTCGCTGACCCGAGGGATGCCGTTACGCTGTCTTCCGGCCGACGACCTCACGCGGGAGAGTCCCTTCGCAATCCGGCGAAAGGGCGCCGAAGGAGCAAGCCCTCCAACGAACCTCTCAGGCACCCGGACCGTGTGGGTGAGGCGCACTCTGGAAAGAAGGACCCAAACGGTCCTCGCCGAAGGTGAAAACCCCTAGGGGCGAAGCTCTCAGGCACCATGACAGAGCGGGAGGATGTTCTCATCCGACCCTGCGTAAAGGTGCCCTGTGATGTCCAGACCGACTCCTCTGCGCGAGGTTCACGAGAGCCTCGGCGCCACGTTGACCGATTTCGCCGGCTGGCTGATGCCGCTCCGCTACGGCAGTGAGTCCGCCGAACACCGCGCGGTCCGGGAGGCCGCCGGACTGTTCGACCTCTCCCACATGGGGGAGATCTTCGTGACCGGCCCGCAGGCGGGTGCCGCCCTGGACCACGCGCTGGTCGGGCACATCTCCGCCGTCGCCGTCGGCCGGGCCCGCTACACCATGATCTGCGCGCCCGACGGCGGCGTGCTGGACGACCTGATCGTCTACCGCCTCGCCGAGGAGGAGTACCTGGTCGTCGCCAACGCCGGCAACTACCTGATGGTGGCGCGGGAGCTGACCGAGCGGGCGCGGGACCTGGACGCCCTGGTCGAGGACCGCTCCGACCGGTACGCGCTCATCGCCGTACAGGGCCCCCGGGCCCAGGAGATCCTCGGCACGCTGACCGACGCCGACCTGCCGGGCCTGAAGTACTACGCGGGCCTGCCCGCCACGGTGAGCGGCCGCAGCGCGCTGATCGCCCGTACCGGGTACACCGGTGAGGACGGTTTCGAACTCTTCGTCGCGGCCGAGGACGCCGCCCCGCTCTGGGCCGACCTGGCCAAGGCGGGCGAGGGGTACGGCCTCAAGCCGGCCGGTCTGTCCGCGCGGGACACGCTCCGCCTGGAGGCGGGCATGCCGCTGTACGGCAACGAGCTCTCCACCGCGCTCACGCCGTACGAGGCGGGTCTGGGACGCGTCGTCAAGCTGGACAAGCCGGGCGACTTCGTGGGCCGCGCGGCCCTGGCCGAGTGCGCCGGGATCCCGGTGACCAGGCGCTTGGTCGGCCTGATCGCCAAAGGCCGCCGGGTGCCACGGCACGGGTATGCGGTTGTGCGGCAGGCGGATGGCGTTATCGTCGGCGAGGTGACCAGCGGGGCGCCTTCACCGTCCCTGGGTAGGCCGATCGCCATGGCCTACGTGGAGGCGGCCTCCGCCGGCGAAGAGCTCGCCGTGGACATCCGGGGCGGTCACGAGCCGGTTGAGGTCATCGACCTGCCTTTCTATAAGAGGAGTTGAAGTGAGCAGCATCCCCGACAACCTGAGCTACACCAAGGAACACGAGTGGGTGGCCGGGCTCGACGACGGTGACGAGATCGTCGTCGGCATCACGGCGTTCGCCGCGGAAGCCCTGGGGGACGTCGTCTTCGTACAGCTGCCCGAGGCCGGAGCCGAGGTCTCCGTGGGGGAGCCCTGCGGGGAGGTCGAGTCGACCAAGTCGGTGAGCGACATCTACGCCCCGGTCACCGGCACGATCACCGAGGTGAACCAGGTGGTTTCGGACGACCCCTCGCTGGTCAACACCGACCCGTTCGGCGACGGCTGGCTGTTCAAGATCCGGGTCGAGGCGGACGCGGACGACCTGCTGTCGGCGGCGGAGTACGCCAAACTCACCGAGAGCGAATCCTGACCCTCTTTCCCGGCTGTGATCGCGAGGCTTCCCCAGGGGCCTGACCGGCGAGGCCTCGCGATCACGGCGATTTTGGAGCCACCCATGGCCATCAGCGTCTTCGACCTCTTCAAGATCGGTATCGGCCCGTCCAGCAGCCACACCGGCGGACCCATGGCCGCGGCCCATCGTTTCGCCCGGGGGCTCCACCAGGACGGTCTGCTGGAGCGGACCACCGGTGTCCAGACGATCCTGTACGGATCACTCGGCCTCACCGGAAAAGGCCATGGCAGCGACAAGGCGGTCCTGCTCGGACTCTCCGGCGACAAACCCGAGACGGTGGAGGTGGACCGGGTCGCCGAGCGGGTGGCCGCGATGCGGAAGAGCGGCACCGTACAGCTGTACGGGCTGCGCGAGATCCCCTTCGTCGTCGGCGAGCACCTCGTCTTCGAACGGAAGAAGTCCCTCCCCCACCATTCCAACGGCATGACCTTCACCGCCTTCGGGGAGGACGGCGCGATCCTGCGGGAACGCACCTTCTACTCGGTCGGCGGCGGCTTCGTGGTCGACGAGAACGCCATGGGCGCCGACCGGATCAAGGCCGACGACACCGAACTCCCGCACCCGTTCACCACCGCCGCCGAGCTGCTGGACCGATGCGCCGAGACCGGGCTGTCGATCCCGGCCCTGATGATGGAGAACGAGCGGGCCTTCGGCCGTACCGACGAGCAGGTCCGGGCCGAGCTGCTGGCGATCTGGGATGTGATGAAGTCCTGCGTCCGGCGGGGCTGCGCCACCGAGGGCGTGCTCCCCGGCGGGCTGAAGGTACGGCGGCGCGCCCCGCAGCTGCGGCGGCGGCTCACCGTGGAAGACGCCAGCAAGGACCCGCTCCAGGTGATGGACTGGGTGACCCTGTTCGCCCTCGCCGTCAACGAGGAGAACGCCGCGGGCGGGCGGATCGTCACCGCCCCCACCAACGGCGCCGCCGGGATCATCCCCGCCGTCCTGCACTACTACGACAAGTTCATCCCCGGCGCCGACGACGAGGGCGTGGTGCGCTTCCTGCTGACCGCGAGCGCGATCGGCGTGCTGTTCAAGGAGAACGCGTCCATCTCCGGTGCCGAGGTGGGCTGTCAGGGCGAGGTGGGCTCGGCCTGCTCGATGGCCGCGGCCGGTCTCACCGAGGTGCTCGGCGGTACTCCGGAACAGGTGGAGAACGCGGCCGAGATCGGCATCGAGCACAACCTCGGCCTCACCTGCGACCCCATCGGGGGCCTGGTGCAGATCCCCTGCATCGAACGGAACGCCGTGGCCTCGATCAAGGCGATCGGCGCCGCCCGGATCGCCCTGCGCGGCGACGGCAAGCACTTCGTCTCCCTGGACAAGGCCATCCGGACCATGCGGATCACCGGCGAGGACATGCACTCCAAGTACAAGGAGACCTCCCGCGGCGGCCTCGCCGTCAACCTCATCGAATGCTGACCACGTGCCCGGGGCCTCACGATCCCGGGCACGGTACGGACCATCGGTCGCCTGACGAGGCGCCCTTGGGATGCGGCACCTCCGGTTCCGGCTAACCCGTCGGCCGGAACCGGTGCCTCCCCGCCCGCACCCGTGATCGATGCGGTGTGCGCACCCACAAGGAGCGCACATCGCAGCCGATCACGGGTGCCCGGGTTTCCGGATCGGGACCGCCGAACCGGTTGGAGAGTCCTGTACGGGCTGCGCCCGACCGCCCGGCCTGATCGGCGCCGAAGCGGCTCCCGCGTAACCCGTACCGGATGGGCGAGTACCTGCCTGAGGCCGAGCCCGGGAAGGGCGGCAGAGCCCGCGTGGCCCGAAACACCTACGCAATCTCCGGATGTCGGGGAAGGCGAGAGCCGGAAAGACCCGCGTTGCCCGTACCGGCGTCACCGGACGCCCCGGCTGGGGAACGGCTCAGGTGGTTTTCCACAGGGACGGCTCACAAGCCCGCGCCCTATGGGATTTGTGGCAGGCTGAACGGAGGGTCCAAGGGACGGCGCGGTGAGCACGGGAGGTTGCGTGGCGACGAGGACGGCCTCCACGCGGGATCGGGTCGTGCCGGCGGCCCAGGGCATCGTGCGGCGTGCCCGGGCGAAGCTGAAGGGCGGCTCCGGGGCCGGGGGGAACCCATCCGGGTCGTTCGTGCGGCGGCATCGGATCTTCCTGGCGGTGCTGGCCGCCGGGGTGGTGCTGCGGCTGCTGGCGGTTCTCGGCTACCGGCCGGCGCTGTGGTTCTGGGCGGACTCGTTCTCCTATGTGGGCGGCGCCTTGGACCTGAGGCCGCTGGAGAGCCGCCCGTCCGGGTACTCGATCTTTCTCTGGGTGCTCAGCCCGCTGCAGAGCTTCGGCGCGGTTGTGATCATCCAGCATCTGCTCGGGCTCGCGGCGGCCGTCGCCGTCTACGCGCTGCTGCGCAGGCGTTCGACGATCCCGGCCTGGGGAGCCGCGCTGGCGGCCGCCCCGGTGCTCCTCAATCCGCACCAGATCCTGCTTGAGCACCTGATCATGGCGGATCTGCTCTTCTCCGTGCTCGTCGTGGGCGCGATCACCCTGCTGATGTGGCGGGAGAAGGTCACCACCCGGACCGCGGTGATCGCGGGCCTCCTGCTGGCCTTCGCCACCCTCACCCGGACCATCGGCCTGCCGCTGATCGGGGTGGTGCTGCTCTACCTGCTGGTACGGCGAACCGGCTGGCGGACCCTGGCGGCGGCCGCGGCGGCCTGCGTGCTGCCCCTGGCCGCCTACATGGTGTGGTTCAAGGTGGAGCACGGCTCCTTCGCGCTGACCAAGAGCAACGTCTTCCTCTGGGCTCGGACGATGACGTTCGCCGACTGCCGCAAGGTCGACCCGCAGGGGGTGGAGGCGAAGCTGTGCCCGCGGGACGCCCTGGATCGGCGCCAGCCTCCGCCGCACTACATCTGGAGCTCGGACTCGCCGCTCCGCGAGGCCGGGAACCTGCCGTCGGGCACCGACCGCAACGAGGTGGCCGGGGCCTTCGCCACCAAGGCGATCATGGCTCAACCGGCGGAGTTCCTCTACGCCGGGATGGTCGACTTCTCCCGGACGTTCACCTGGACGCGTCAGCCGTACCCCAATCCCGGCTGGCAGAACCTGCTGGAGTTCCCCCCGTCCACCCGGTTCCCGAAGTCCAAGACCTCGCTCGGGATGACGCCGGCCCAGCTGACCGCCGAGTATCAGGGCTCTTCCGGTCAGACCAGGATCGAAGACCCCTACGCCTCGATTCTGCGGACGTATCAGGACTGGTTCTCCCTCCGGGGGCCGTTCATCGGGGTGATCGTGCTCATCGGGCTCTGGGGGCTGATCCGATTCAGGTGGCTGGTACTCCTCCCGTACGCCGTCGCCCTCACCCTGCTCGCGCTGCCCCCGCTGATCGCCGCCTTCGACCACCGCTACGTGGTGCCCGCCATCCCGCTCGCCTGCGTCGCCGCGGCGTTCGCGCTCACCGGCGTCGCGTCCACGAACCGGCGCCGGCTCACGTGAACCCGTACGACGACGGGCGTCCGATCGTCACCCGAGAGCAGACGCACCCGGGCGGTCGCCTCGCCGTCCAGCCGTGACCTCAGCAGCCCCAGGTCCGTGCCGGTGTCGCAGGAGATCGAGGCGCGCATCAGCCGCCTGGCCCGCGTGACCTGAACCCAGCGGACCCCGGAGACCGGCTTGAGCGCGGCCTCCAGCAGCTCGGTCCCGGCGGAGGTACGGCTGCCGCGCCACCCCCAGCCGAAGGCGCCCAGCAGCCAGCGTGTGGCGATCGACATCAGGAGCAGCCCCGCCGTCGCGACCAGGAACCAGCGGCGGCCGAGCCCCTCCAGCCAGGCGACGAACTCCCAGGGCAGGATCGGGTCGTCGGGCCGGAGGACGCCGTACCCCAGCGCAAACCCCCCGGCCGCCACCAGGATCAAGCCGACCACCAGGAGCCCCATCCGGTTTCCCCTGCTGTCGCCCACCGTCATGCCTGCCTCCTGTGCAGCCGGACCTCGACGTCGTATCCGCCGAGCACCCCGATCTCGGTCATCTCCCGGGAGACCAGCGCCCGTACCCGATCGGCGAGGTCGTCCGGCGCGTCGGCCGTGGCGATCACGGCCACCTCCACCCGGCGGTCGTCCATCTCGACCGCCACACCCTCCACCCCGACCGGTACGGCGGCCGCGTGGGCCAGCGCCCGGCGCAGTCCGGGACGGGTCACCGCGACCACCAGGTCGGGGTCGGCCACGTCGAGCGGGACGAGCCGCAACTTCCCCGGGAGCAGGGCGAGGGCGATCACGCTCAGCCCGGTGAGCAGGCACACCACTCCAACGATCTTGGGAAGGCCCTCACCCCAGTCGATCTCGGTGGCCGACAGGGCGAGCTGCTCGTACGGCACCAGGCGGAAGGGCACCCAGGCCTGGGCGCTGATCGCCTCCGCGGCGACGAGCCAGCCGAGCGCGACCAGGCAGAGGGCGATCACAGCCGACGAGGGAGCGCGCCGGGCCCGCAGCATGCGCCGCGCCCGGCGTCGGCGCGCCCGGCGTTCCCGAACCTGTGCCCGGCGCTCCCGCGCGGCCCGATGCCGATCCGTCCCGGCCTCCTCGGACGCCCCCGGCGACCCACTCGGCCGGTCCGGCGAATCCCGGTGAGCCGGCTCTTCCCGCGTCGTGTTCGGCGCTTCCCCCATACGGTCCCCCTCGTCGGCGGGGGCCGAGGACGCACCGTCGATCGCGCTCGCCCGCCCGCTCCGGTGGGGACTTTCGCATATGGGCCGGGGGCTTCCGGCCTCCCACGCCGGACCTTTTCCCTGGTCTTACCAAAGGCACACACCATTAACATGAGAGGCTTTCATGTCTTACGCTTCTGGGATGAATCGCTACGATCGCGTCACCGCCGCGCTCGAACCGCCGTTCGCCGTCGTCGACCTCGACGCCTTCGACGCCAACGCGGCGGAGCTGGTCCGCCGGGCCCGCGGGAAGCCCATCCGGATCGCCTCCAAGTCGGTCCGCTGCCGGTCGTTGCTCGAACGCGCCCTGGCCCTTCCCGGCTTCGCGGGGATCATGGCCTACACCCTCCCCGAGGCGCTCTGGCTCGTCTCCCAGGGGTTCCGCGACGTCCTCGTCGCCTATCCGACCGTCGACCGGAGCGCCTTGGCCGTCCTCGCCGCCGACCCCCGCGCCGCCTGGGAGATCACCCTGCTCGTCGACTCCCCGGAGCACCTCGACCTGATCGAGTCGACCCACCCGACCACCCGGATCCGGGTATGTCTTGATATCGATGCGGGGTATGTCGCCCTCGGCGGCCGGGTCCGGGCCGGCGCCCGCAGATCCCCCGTCAGAACCCCCGCGCAAGCCGTCACCCTCGCCCGCGACATCGGCCGGCGCCGCACCCTCCGGCTCGTCGGCCTGATGGCGTACGAAGGCCAGATCGCCGGAGTCGGCGACAACCCGCCGGGCAACCCGCTCCTCGCCCGAGCCATCCGGGTGATGCAGGCGCGATCCACCCGCGAACTCATCCGGCGGCGCGGACGGATCGTCCAAGCCGTACGGAACCTCGCCGAACTCGAGTTCGTCAACGGCGGCGGAACCGGGAGCGTGGAAAAGACCGTCCGGGAGAGGGCCGTCACCGAAGTGGCCGCGGGCTCCGGGCTCTACCACCCCCGGCTCTTCGACCACTACACCGGCTTCCGCGGCACCCCCGCCGCACTCTTCGCCCTCCCCGTCGTCCGGCGGCCCGGACCCGGGGTCGTCACCGTGCTGGGCGGCGGCTACCACGCCTCCGGCCCGCCCGGACCGTCCCGGCTCCCCCAGCCCCACCACCCCGCCGGGCTCCGCTACGACGGAAACGAAGGCGCCGGAGAAGTCCAGACCCCGCTCCACGGCCCCGCCGCCGACCGGCTCCGCATCGGCGACCGCGTGTGGTTCCGGCATGCCAAAGCCGGCGAACTCTGCGAACACTTCGACACCCTGCACCTGATCACCGGGGACTCCCTCGCCGGACAGGCGCCGACCTATCGCGGGGAGGGCAAGACATTTCTCTAGATCCGGGGTTGACTGGAGACCCGTCGCTCCCGTCGACCGCTGGAGAATCATGCGCGAACCGCAACTGCGCGTCCGAGGCGAAGCCGTCCTCGAGGTCGAACCCGAGATCGCGCACCTCAGGATCGCCGTCGGCGCCCGGGATCGCGACCGGCGCACGGTCCTCGACCGGGTCACCCGGCGCAACGACGAAGTCCTCACCCTGATCAAGTCGTACGGCGAAGCCGTCGAATCCGTGGAAACCGGGGGCTTCAGCGTGTACCCCGAAACCAAGGGACGCCGCGCCGACGAGCGGATCCGCGGCTACCACGGGACCGTACGGCTACGCGTCGTCGTCAACGACTTCACCGCACTCGGCGAAATCGTGACCCGCCTCGCCGACCAAGACCTCGTCACCGTCGACGGCCTCACCTGGGCGATGCGCGCGACCAGCGACATCCACCGGCGGGCCCGAGCCGAAGCCGCCCGCGAAGCCGTCAAACGCGCCGCGGAATACGCCGAAGCGCTCGGCGGACGCCTCACCGGCCTCATCGAACTCACCGACACCGGCGGGCAGCGGAACACCCCGATGTTCGCCTACGAGATGGACACCATGCGGGCGATGGGCGACGGGCCGCCGGCGCTCACCCTCGAACCGCAAACCCAGAGCGTGCACGCCGAAGTCGAAGCCCACTTCACCATGACCCCGCCCCAGAACCTCTGAACCCGGCGCGCCGGGCCGCTCAGCGCCGGCGGCGACGCCAAAGGATCACCGCCGCCACCACCACGACCGCGGCACCCACCCCGATGATCACGGGAGAGACCGCCTGCGCCGGCTCCGGACCGCGGCGCTCACCCGGCCGGGCCGGAGAAGGACGTGCCGTCCCGCCCACCAAGTCCGTGACCGCCTGCACCACATGCTCGGCGTTACCCTTGATCCGCGCCACACCGCGCTGGGCGACCTGCCGCGGACTCACCCGATGGGCGATCGCGTCGATCGTCCGGGCCAGCTCCGCCCGAGTCCGCTCGATCTCCAGCTCCAACGAGGCCGGATCCGACGGACGCGACCGGACAGCCGGAAGATCCGGTGCGCGCAGCACGACCTCAGATTCGACGTCCGCCATAACCCCTCCCCAATCGCACCCGAACCACACCGGCACCGATCAGTCTGTCAGGTTCGCTCCTGCCCTGCGACAACCGGCGCAACCAGTAAGGTTGACGAGCATGAGCAAGCTCCAGCCCGGCGACACGGCACCCGACTTCACCCTCCTCGACGCCGAGGAGAACAAAACCACCCTCTCCGCATTCCGCGGCAAGCGCGTGATCCTCTACTTCTACCCTGCCGCCATGACACCCGGGTGCACCAAGCAGGCCTGCGACTTCCGCGACAACCTCTCCGCACTCCAGGCCGCCGGCGTGGAAGTACTCGGCGTGTCCAAAGACAACCCCGCCAAACTCCGCCAATTCATCGAACGGGACGCGCTCACCTACCCCCTCCTCGCCGACCCCGACCTCACCGTCCACCACGCCTACAGCACCTACGGCGAAAAGCAGTCCTACGGCAAAACCATCACCGGCGTCATCCGATCCACCTTCGTGATCGACGCCGACGGCACCGTCGAGAAAGCCCTCTACAACGTCAAAGCCACCGGGCACGTCGCCAGACTCCGCAGAGAGCTCGGCATCTGACCCGTCCTCCCAAGCGGGCAAATCAATCGAAGACCCACCGGCGAACCAGTAGGATTGCCCCAGCGAAACAACCGGCCACGCGACAACCACCCACCACGCCGCCAAGCCGGAACCACCACACGGGGTCGTAGCCCAACGGCAGGAGGCACACGGTTTAGGTCCGTGCCAGTGTGGGTTCGAATCCCACCGACCCCACGGGTCCGGGGATCCCTGGTCGCAAGCTTTGCTTGCTCCCCAGGGACCCTTAGGGAGTGTTTGCCCAGGGGGAGACCCCCTGGAACCCCCACGCGGTAACCCCCGCCTGCTGGGGCCTCCGATTGACCACCGCTTTTAGCCATACGAACCTGCCCCCACCGGCTGGGGCCTTCGACCGACCAGCTCCTTAGCCGCACGAACCTGCCCGCACCGGCTGGGGCCTCCGACCGACCACCTCCCTTAGCCGCACGAACCTGCCCGCACCGGCTGGGGCCTCCGACCGACCACCTCCCTTAGCCGAACGAACCTGCCCGCACCGGCTGGGGACTCCACAGTGACCGGCTGAGGTCGTCCGGACGCCGCAGAGGCCAGCCGCTTCTCTTGCGGGCCCTGCGGGCCGCAGTGCCAAGAGCCTGGAACGGAAGGCCTCCGCGTGCCAGGATCCGCGCCTGGTCGGCTCCTCCAACCGTATGAACCACACCGGCTGGGGACTACGCAACGATCGGCGAAGGTCGCCTGTACAAGACCGGGGCCACTCCCTCGCTTGTCGGCCCTATGGGCCGCGGCGCGCTGGAAGCCCTGTGCTGTCGGAACGGGCTCGCGTGCCGGAGTTCTCGCCCGACCGGCTTCTTGAGCCGTACGAACCATCCGTGAGGGCCTGATGGGGTGAGCTGTGGCCTGCGGGTGCTGGGGGGCGATGTCAGGTGGCTTGGTAGACGACGAGGGAGACGGCGATGTACTGGAGGAGGTAGGCGGCGAGGGTGAAGGCGTGGAAGACCTCGTGGAAGCCGAACCAGCGGGGGGACGGGTCGGGGCGTTTCAGGCCGTACACGATGCCGCCCGCGCTGTACAGGACGCCGCCGAGGATCACCAGGAGGACCGCCCACAAACCGGCTCCGGCCACCAGCTGGGGCAGGACGAACACCGCGACCCAGCCGAGGACGATGTACAGGCCGGTGTAGAGCCAGCGGGGAGCGCCGATCCAGACGACCCGGAAGACCACACCGGCCAGGGCGCCGGTCCAGATCACCGCGAGGACCGCCCCCCTGGCCACGCCGTCCAGGGCGAGCAGCGCGAACGGCGTGTACGTCCCCGCGATGATCAGGTAGATGTTGGCGTGGTCGAAACGCCGGAGCACCTCGGCCACCCGGGGTGAGAGCCGACCCCGATGGTAGGCGGCCGAGACGCCGAAGAGCAGGGCCGAGGAGAGGGCGTAGACGACCGCGGCGAGCCGCGCGGTGAGGGTCGGGCCGAACGCCACCAGGGCCAGACCCCCGACCAGGACCACCGGAAAGGCACCGGCGTGCAACCATCCGCGCAACCGGGGCTTGAGACGCCCCAACGCGTTCTCCATGGACGACCACTCCCTTTAACCTACGCGATAGTAGGTTACGGTACCGTAAGTTAAAGGGCTATGTGATCTCTCTCTCAGCCGGACCGGACCGAAGCCGACGGTGCCGGGACGGTCGACGAGGACGGCGACGGGACGATCGAAACCGATGGTGACGGCACGATCGGAACGGACGGCGACGGGAGGGGCGGCGGGAGGGCGGGCTCCGGCGGCGCCCACCGGTACCGTTCCTCCGGCTGACGCCAGCGGCAGATCTCCGCACCCGACTCGAAGCCACGGCACATCATGCCCCCGCGGGGCGGACCGTAGGGCCCATCGTGTTCGTACCAGGGGCCGCCGCGGCGGGGACCTCGGAAGAACCACTCCTGGTCGTCGTCCTCGAACGGGTGGTCGTCCCCGTACCAGACGACCCCCCTCCTGAAGTCGTCGCGGTCGCCCACCGCGTCGACGATCGCCACGACCCCACCGCCGATCAGCGCGCCGACCAGGCCGACGCCGACGAGCTGGACGGCCTTGCGCCCGGCGAACCGGCGCAGCCGGGCGGCCCTGGGCGGAGGCGGCGCATACGACACCCCGGGGGTCGTCGGGGGCGGAGGCGGCGGCGCATCGTGGTGCGCGGTGCCGGAGTCCGGTGACTCCGGTGACGGGGGTGGTGTGACGAGGGGCGGCTGGGTGGCGGCTCCCTCGGTGGGCGAACCTGCGGGAGGGGGCGCGAAAAAGCGCGCGGTCTCCGCGTCCGCCGCCTCGCCGGTCTGGGAGGGGCTCGCGGGTTGTGCGGATACGGCATCCGCCGGGTCGCCCTCCGGGCGTCCCTGGGATCCGGCCGGCCCCGGGGGGATATTCTCAGCCATGCTCACATGATGGATGAGTACTCGTAAATCCGTTGTAAGCAATAGGAAACCCACCGAGGGCGGAAAACTCCTATAAACGATTTTTAGGGATAATTCTCCGCGCCTTCCCGGGAATTCCTCAGAAGCTCGGGCGATGGCTCCCCCGATCACACGGGTGCGACGTCGGCGCACGCCAGCCCCGTTTGGCCGGCTCTCCGCCCGCCGCGTTCATTTCCTTGTCCGATTCATCCCGGACCGGGTCGGCCGAATGGCCGATGCAGGCGGCCACGCACCGTCCGAACGGCCGGTATCGGTTCCGGCCTCGCGGCCGATGAGCCGGATACGCCCGCGGAAGTAGCTTTTTGACACCGCACACCATCGACAAGGAGTTTTCGTGTCCGTCATCGTCCCCCCGGAAGCGCGAAGCGCCGCTCCGCCCGCCGTCGTCGCGAACAACCTCGTGAAGGTCTACGGCTCGGGCGACGCCGCGGTCCACGCCCTCAAGGATGTGAGCGTCGGGTTCGAGACAGGCGCGTTCACCGCCATCATGGGCCCCTCGGGGTCCGGCAAGTCGACGCTCATGCACTGCCTCGCCGGGCTGGACACCGCGACCCGCGGGGTGGTCCGCATCGGCGACACCGACATCACCACGCTGAAGGACAAAGAGCTCACCCTCCTGCGCCGGGACCGCATCGGCTTCATCTTCCAGGCGTTCAACCTGCTCCCCACTCTGACAGCGGAGCAGAACATCCGGCTTCCCCTGGAGATCGCGGGCCGCAAAGCGGACGAGGCGCTGTTCAACCGGGTGGTCGACACGGTCGGCCTCCGGGATCGGCTGAGGCACCGGCCGACCGAGCTCTCCGGCGGGCAGCAGCAGCGGGTGGCCGTCGCCCGCGCGTTGATCAGCCGGCCGCAGGTCATCTTCGCCGACGAGCCGACCGGAAACCTGGACTCCCGCAGCGGAGCCGAGGTCCTCAGCTTCCTGCGGACCTCGGTCCGTGAGCTGGGCCAGACGATCGTGATGGTCACCCACGACCCGGTGGCCGCGAGCTACGCCGATCGGGTGGTCTTCCTGCGGGACGGGGAGCTCGTCTCCGAACTCCACGGGCCGACCCCGCAGTCGGTGCACGACACGCTGATGAAGCTGGAGGCGTGAGGTGCTCAAGTCGACTCTGGCGGGGCTGTTCGCGCAGAAGCTGCGCCTGCTGCTGACCGCGACCGCCATCACGCTCGGGGTGGCGTTCATCTCGGGCACGTTCATCCTGACCGACACGATCCAGGTGGGGTTCAACAAGTCCTTCGCCGACGCGGCTGACAAGATCGACGTCGCGGTGATGCCCAACGAGGGCGAAGGGGATCAGCCGCCGTCTGTTCCCTTCGCCACGCTGGCCAAGGTCAAGGCGGTTCCGGGGGTCGCCGAGGCCCACGGTCTGATCCAGGGCACCGCCGCGCTCCTCGGCAAGGACGGGAGGATCGCGGGGCGACCGACCGCGGGCATCTCCGTCGCCGACGGGCGGCTCAGCCGTACCTCGATCGTCTCGGGCCGGCTTCCCGGACCCGGCGAGGCCATCCTCGACCGGAACACCGCCGAGCGCGTGGGCTACAAGCCCGGCGACACGATCAAGGTCCTGGGGAAGGCGAGGGATCCGCGGGAGTTCCGACTGGTCGGCACCTTCGACGTGGGGCTCAACCAGGAGCTCGCATCCCGCGGCGGGGTCGGGCTCACCCACGACGAGGCGATGGCCGTCACCGGGGAGAAGACCTACCGGGAGATCAACGTCCTCGCGTCCGAGGGCGTCTCCCCCGAGCAGCTCAGCAAGGCCGTCGGCGATGCCCTGGGCACGAACTTCACCGTGAAGACGGGCCGGGAGCTCGGCGAGGCGATCTCCAAGCAGAACGGCGTCGAGCTGGGGTTCGTCACCAGCGCCCTCCTTCTCTTCGGCCTGGTGGCCCTGCTGGTGGCCGGCCTGGTGATCTACAACACGTTCAGCATCCTGCTGGCCCAGCGCGTGCGGGAGACGGCGCTGCTCCGCTGTATCGGCGCCACCCGCGGGCAGATCTTCGGCGCCACCCTGCTGGAGGCCGCCGTCATCGGATCGATCGCCTCCGTCCTCGGGCTCGGCCTGGGCCTTGGGATGGGTGCCGGGGCGCTCAGCCTGCTCAACCTCTTCGACGCGGGTCTCCCCACCGACGGCGTCTCGCTGACCGCGCGCACGATCCTCGTCGGGCTCGCCGTCGGACTCGGCGTGACCGTCCTGTCCGCCCTGGTCCCGGCGCGGGCCGCCACCCGGGTGGCGCCGATCGCCGCGCTGCGCACCCAGAGCGAGGAGCGGGACTACCGGGCGAGCCGGACCCGGATGATCTTCGGGTCCCTCCTCGCGGTGGCCGGTCTCGCGGTGACGGTCGCCGGGGTCTCCGTCGGCGAGGGCGTCCCGGCGCTGTTCACCGTGGTCGCCGGTGGCGTGGTCTTCTTCTTCTCGGTGCTGGTCTGGGGTCCGATCACGGTCCGCCCGCTCAGCCGGTTCGTCGGCTGGCTGCCCGCCAAGCTGTTCGGCGTCTCCGGCCGCCTCGCGGTGACGAACTCGCATCGCAACCCCAAGCGCTCCGCTACCACGACCGTGGCCTTGACCGTCGGGGTGACCCTGATGACCCTCATCTCGATGGTGACCGTCTCGGCCAACGCGACGAGCAGCGCCGAGATCGACAAGAACTTCCCGGTCGAGTACCTGATCGGAACCCAGGAAGGCTTCGAAGGCACGCTTCCGGTGGCCCTCGGCACCGAGTTGTCCAAGCACCCGGAGATCAAGGAGGTGGTCCGGCTCCGGGAGGACGACGGAAAGCTCACCGCGGACAAGCGCGAGGGACCGATCGGCATGATCAGTGCGGCGGCTATCGGCACCACCTTCAAGCCCGAGGTCAAGCAGGGCTCCCTGGCGGACTTCACCCCGGGCACCCTGATGCTCCGGGACGAGTACGCCAAGGACCTCGGCGTCAAGCTGGGAGACAAGGTGCCCCTGGCCACCGAGAAGGGGAGCTTCTCGCTCAAGGTCTCTGTGATCGTCGGCGGACAGGGCGGGTTGATCCCCTCGGCGATGGTGCCGGAGGCCGACTTCCCCCGCTACTTCGACTCCGACGGCGACTCGATGCTCATGATCAACAGTAAGGACGGGGTGAGCCCGGCCAAGTCCCGGAACATCGTGGACGCCGCGGTCAAGCCGTATCCGATCGCACAGATCAGCAGCGCAGCCGAGATTAAATCCCAGATTAACCAGGCGCTTGGCCGGATCCTGTGGGTCATCGGCGGCCTGCTCGGACTGGCGATCGTCATCTCCCTCATCGGAATCGCCAACACGCTCACGCTCTCAGTCGTCGAACGCACCCGGGAATCGGCCCTACTGCGTGCGCTTGGCCTCGGGAAATCCCAGCTCCGAAGCATGCTGAGCGCTGAGGCGCTGATCCTCGGCATCATCGGGGCGCTGATCGGGGTGGCGCTGGGAATCGGCTTCGGCTGGGCCGCTCTCCTGAGCCTCCGCGAAGAGATGATCATCCAGGTTCCGATCCTGCAGGTCTGCCTGTTCGTGCTCCTGGCCGGGATCGCGGCGGTGCTCGCCTCGGTCCTTCCCGCCCGCCGTGCGGCCAAGGCCTCGATCGTCGAGTCCCTCGCCGCCGGCTGACCGTTCGAAACACCGCATAGCCGACAAACGCGGATCTCCGGTGGGCCTGTCCTCCACCGGAGAGCACCGGCCGGGGCGTTCACAGGAGCACGCCCCGGCCGTCCCCGTGCCTCCCGCAGGACCGCGAACCGTATCGCGCCACCCGCCGACCCACCTCGCGACTCCAAGCCCAAGACCCGGTACGTACGGGGCCCAGCCCGCCGGACGGTCAGCGGAGGCCGGACACGGGGTCGCGGGTGGCCCGCTCGCGGCGATAGTGGTCGGCGACGAGCTCGGGCGCCATGAGCGGCCGGATCAGCACCTCGCCGGAGTGCCTGTCGATCACGACGCAGCCGCCGCCGGCCACCCCGGGAAGCACGGTGACGTCCTCGGGCTCGTTCTCCATCGGCCAGGCGACGAAGCCCTCGGCGAACGGGTAGACGCCGACCTCGACGGCCTCGTCCACCTCCCGGCCCCCGTTGAGGATCTCCTCGGCGAGCGCCCTCGCCTGCTCCGAGGTGATCACAGCCGCGTCCCTCCCCGGTCGATCGCGACGCAGAAGATCCCGGTCACCCCCGGGTACAGGGGGCGTTCGGCGCAGTCGCCGCGCTGCAGGTCGGCCCAGACCACCTGGCCCCCCGCGTTGAAGGCGTTCCACGTGTGGCAGCCGCCGACGGCCCATCGGTTGATCAGCATGGCCCCCGAGCCGGGGCCGCCCTCGGCCAGCCGCCGCCCGATCCGGTGATAGGCCTCGGCGCCGTTGCCCGCGTACTCGAAGCGGTGGCCGAGCCAGCGCTCGGCCCGGCTCACCCCGCCGGGCTCCCCGGACAGGACGGGCCTGCCGATCCGGTCGTACTCCGGACGCCGTGGCGCGGCCACGACCGGCTCCCCGTGCCAGGTGGAGAGTCCGGAGAGCGCGCATTCCACCGCGTTGGTGGCCCGGAACGGGTCCTCGCCCGGCGGCCCGGGCCCGTTGAGAAGCGACCCCCAGCCCGTTCGCGGGTCCACGAAACGCGCCGCCGCGTGCGGCAGGACCTCCTCGAGGTCGGCCTGGAGCTGCGGGTCCGGCCTGGCCACCCCGCCCGGGACGTCGTAGGGGCGGACGTCGGCCAGGGGAGGCGGTCGCGAGGCCCGGTCGAACCAGTCGAGCTCGGGCTCGCGGTCCACGGCGTCGTCCGGCGGGAGCCCCGGTTCGCGTTCGGCCGTGACCGCGAGGGTCTCCGCGGCCAGCTCGTAGTCGAGCCAGCGGCGGCCGTCCGGGCCGACGACGGGGTTGTAGACCCGTTCGCGGGACCGCGGTCGGCTCGGGCGGGCGCCGTCGACCGGCCCGTACCCCTGCCAAGACGTCCTGTCGGCCACGCGCGTCCCCTCCCCCGCCGATGCTAGGGCGACGCCCGGTGCGGATGGGGCCAAACGCCGGATTGCCTTCCCCGGCGGGGCCCGTACCCTCGCGCGAACCCGGTCAGACGACCTCGACGATCACGCCGTGCCAGCCGGTGGCGCCGTCGGGGGCCACCGGGGTGCGTTCTTCGGGCTGGGTGTGGCCCTCCTTGTCGGTCGCCCGCACCTCGATCCGGTGCCGGCCCCGGGTCGCGTCCCAGTCGTAGGACCACTGCCGCCAGGTGTCCAGGCCGGGCACCTCGGCGAGCCTGGCCTGGTGCCAGCTCCCCTGGTCGATCCGGACCTCCACCGCCTCGATGCCGCGATGCTGCGCCCAGGCGACCCCGGCGACGGTGACCTTGCCCGCTTTGACCTTCTCGCCCAGCTTGGGGACGTCGATCCGGGACTGGGTCTTGACCGGCCCCTTCGCCGACCAGCCGCGCGGCGTCCAGTAGCCCTGGTCGTCGGCGAACCTGGTCACCTTGATGTCCACGACCCACTTGGTCGCCGAGACGTAGCCGTACAGGCCGGGAACCACCTGACGCACGGGGAAGCCGTGGTCGACCGGGAGCGCCTCGCCGTTCATCCCGATCGCGAAGAGCGCGTTCCTGCCGTCCATGACGACGTCGACCGGCGGGCCGCAGGTCCAGCCGTCGGCCGAGCGGGAGAGCAGCATGTCGGCGCCGGCCTGGATCCCGACGTCGCGCAGGACGTCGGCCATGGGGACGCCGAGCCAGCGGGCGTTGCCGATGAGAGGGCCGCCGACCTCGTTGGAGACGCAGCACAGGGTGACGTCGGCCTCGACCAGTTTGCGGCGCATGAGGTCGTCGAGGGTGAGCTCGACGGGCCGGTCGACGAGCCCGTGGATGCGGAGCCGCCAATCGCTCGGCGAGACCTGCGGAACGAAGAGCGCCGTGTCGATCCGGTAGAAGTCCTTGTTCGGCGTGACGAAGGGGGAGAGCCCGGGGACCTTGAAGTCGACGCCGGCGGGCAGCGGTGCCAGCGGCACCGTGGGTTTGGGGAGGGTGAGCGCGGTACGGGCTTCGCCCACCTCCATCCGTCCGGAGATCGCCCGGCCGAGGGCTCCGGCGACCCCGGCGACGCCCACGCCGACGGCGAGCCCGGTGAGCAGCCGCCGCCGGTCCGGCACGATCATCGACTCGGCTTCGGGCGCGGGGGCGGGCTCCGCGCCGGAAAGGATCTCCTCCGGCCCCGGCCGGGCGGGGGCGTGCCGGGGGTCGGCGCGCCGCAGGAGCACAAGGAGCGCGACGGCCCCGGCGATCCCGCCGAACACGGTCGGCAGGACGTCGAAGAGGGCGGTGTCGGGCCGGGCGAGGACGGCGGCGATCCCCACCGCGGCGAAGAGGCCGACGCCCGCCAGGCCGTACCCCGCCTTCCGCCGCGCCGCTGCGCCGATCAGCGCCGCGAAGCCGGTGAGCAGGACGGCGATCCCGCCCAGCAGAACCACCTTGTCGTACACGCCGAACGTCGCGATCGCCCAGTCCTTGATCTGCGCGGGCGTGAGGTCGATGACGGTGTCGCCGACCGCGATCACGGGGAAGGCACGGGGGTTGAGCAGCCCGGCGAAAAGCTGGGCGACGCCGATGGCCACGGCCCCTGCGACCACCCCGATCACGGGCCCGGCCCATCTCATGCGCATGCTGAAATCCCCTCGACGCGGGTGTAACAGTGAGACGCTACGCCCGACGGGGTGCCAATGGTCTTACCGGCTGCTTACACTCGCGCCCGATCCGGGCCGACGGCGGGAAACGCCGCGGGTGGCAAATGCTGTATTCCTGCAACATCCTCTACTATCGCGACATCCAGGCGAACTTCCGGAGGACCCGTGCCGCAGCACGCCCAGCTCATGCCCCACGACCCGCGGCGACTCGGAGGCTACGACCTACGCGGGCGACTCGGCGAGGGTGGCCAGGGCACCGTGTATCTCGGCGTGGACCGAGCAGACACCCAGGTCGCCGTCAAAGTGCTGCACGCCCGGTTCGCCGGGGACCCCGACACCGAGCGCCGCTTCCTTCGGGAAGCCGAGCTCGCCCAGCGGGTCGCCCCGTTCTGTACCGTTCCCGTCCTGGACGTCGGCGTCGACGGCGGCAGGCCGTACATCGTCAGCGAGTACGTCAAAGGCGCCTCGCTGCAGGAGTCGATCGCCACCCAGGGCTCCCGATCCCCCAGCAACCTGCTGCGGCTCGCCGTCAACACGGCCTCGGCGCTCGCGGCCATCCACCGGGCCGGCATCGTCCACCAGGACTTCAAGCCGAGCAACGTCCTGCTCGGCCCGGACGGACCTTGCGTGATCGACTTCGGCATCGCCCGGATCGACGGCCTCACCCAGACCGCCGGGGTCGGCGCCGGCACCCTCGCCTACATGTCCCCCGAGCAGATCACCGGGGGCGAGGTCGGCCCGGCGGCCGACATGTTCGCCTGGGCGCTCACGATCCTGTACGCCGCCACCGGGCAGTCGGCGTACGGCGAACGCGCGGTCCCCGGGTTCGTGATCCACGAGTCCGGCCGCAAACCCGATCTGAGCGGCCTGGCCGAGCCGCTGCGCGGCCTAGTCGACGCGTGCCTGTCCGTCGACCACAGCCTGCGGCCGAGTTCGGGCACCGTGGAGGACGTGCTCCGCGGGAAGGCCGTCCCGGCCCCGCCGCCCGCCTCGCCCACGGTCGCCCTCCCCAAGCCGACCGCGGTGCTCCCCTCGGCCGCCGGACACGAGCCGCCGCCCCACACCGGGCAGGCCCACCCCGTGCCCACCCAGGTCGGACCGCCGCCCACCGCCCTGTACCCGGGGACCCAGCCGCCCCAGTCCCACCCCGGTCCGCCCTCGCACAGCGCACCGCCCTACCCCGGACCGGCGCCGCAGAGCGTTCCGCCCTACCCCGGTCCGGCGCCGCAGAGCGTTCCGCCCTACCCCGGTCCGGCGCCGCACAGTGCCCCGCCGTACCCGGGCCCCGCACCGCAGAGTGTCCCGCCCCACCCGGGTCCCGCACCGTACACCGGGCAGCCGTACGGCGCACCGGCGTACCCGCCCGCCCCCGGTGGGCCGTACACCGGGGCCTCCCACCCCGGGGTCTCGCATCCGAGCGCCCCGCCGTACCGAACCGGGGCGTCGCACCCGCCCGCCGGGGGACCCGTCTCCGGGATACACGGCGAGCCGCTCGCCCAGAACGCCGGGCGGGTCATCGGCCTGGCCGTCACCGAGCTGGACGGCAGGCCGATCGCGATCACCGACAACTGGGACAGATCACTGCGGATCTGGGACCTGACGGTCCGCCAGCCGCTCGGCCGTCCGCTCAGCGGACACGGCGGCGACATCTGGTCGATCGCCGTCGCCCAGGTCGACGGCCGGCCGATCGCCGTGACGGGCAGCGCCGACAAGTCCATCCGGCTCTGGGACCTGCGGGTCCACCAGAACATCGGCATCCCGCTGACCGGGCACACCGACTGGGTACGCGCCCTCGTGGCCACCCGGGTGGACGGGCGGCCGACGGTGGTCTCGGCGAGCAACGACGGTTCGATCCGCGTCTGGGACCTCACCACCCAGCGGCCGGTCGGCGCACCGCTCGGCGGGCACGCCGGGTTCGTGCTGGGCCTCGACGCGGCGGAGGTCGACGGCCGTCCCGTGATCGTCTCCGGCGGCGCCGACAGGACCGTACGGGTCTGGGACGCGACGACCCACCAGCAGATCGGCGCCCCCCTCGCCGGGCACGGCGCCCCGGTCTGCGCGGTCGCGGTCACCTGGGCCGACGGCCGCCCGTTGATCGTCTCGGCGAGCGCCGACCACACCCTGCGCCTCTGGGACCTGCACACCCGGGAGGCGGTCGGCGGACCGCTCACCGGTCACTCCGGGGCGGTCCTGTCCGTCGCCGCCACCCGGATCGGCGGGCGGCCCGTGGTCCTGTCCGGCAGCGCCGACAAGACCCTGCGCCTCTGGGACCCCGCCACCCGCGCGCCGCTCACCGCCGGGCTTCCCGGGCACACCGGGGGCATCAACACGATCAGGATCGGCTCCGTCGGAGACCGCCAGACCGCGTTCACCGCCGGCTCCGACGGCATCCGCCTCTGGCGCCTGCCCCCACACCTCGGCTGATCCCCGGGTCGTGGGACAACCGTCCGGTACGGGCTCCGCGCCGCGGCCGCCGTACCGGACGACTGATCCACTCCGGAAGGACCCAAAGCGATCATTTGCCACTACCGTGATCACGGTGCAAAGAAGGATCATTGCGGCATTTGCCGTAGCAACGCTGCTGTTCGTCCCCGGCACCCCCGCCTTCGCGACCACCGACGCCCAATCGCAGACGACCTCGGCCGGTTGGTGCGAGGAAAGGCAACCCTCCGGCAGGTACTACTACCGGCACGGCACCCACTGGGACTGCGTCGTGCCCGGCGCCTTCTGCTCCAAAGCCCAGCGTCGCCAGTACGGATACTCCATGCGGGCCGCCGCCCACACCAAGCGCTACAAGTGTGTCCGGTACCCCAGCAACACCTGGCACTGGAAACGCGTCTGACAACCTCTCCGGTACGGGCTCCGCGCCGCGGCGGCCCGTACCGGAGGGTGCTCGCTAGAGGCCGGGGAAGCGGTCCAGGAGGGTGGCGAGTTCGCGGAAGGCGCGGCCGCGGTGGCTGATCGCGTCCTTCTCCGCGGGGGACATCTCGGCGGTGGTCCGGCTCTCGCCGTCGGGGACGAAGATCGGGTCGTAGCCGAAGCCGCCCGTCCCGCGCGGGGTGAACGTCAGCCGTCCGTGCAGTCTGCCCTCCACGACCCGCTCGTCCCCGCCGGGGAGCGCGAGCGCCGCGGCGCAGGTGAAATGGGCCTCGCGACGGCCCTCGGGCACATCCGAGACCTGGGCCAGCAGCAGGTCCAGGTTGGCCTGGTCGTCGCCGTGCTTGCCCGACCAGCGGGCCGAGAAGACACCCGGCATGCCGTTCAGCGCGCCCACGCAGAGGCCGGAGTCGTCCGCGATCGCGGGCAGGCCGGACCCCTGGGCGACGGCGTGCGCTTTGAGCAGCGCGTTCTCGGCGAAGGTCAGGCCGGTCTCGGCCACCTCCCCGATCTGCGGGAAGTCGGCCAGGCCGAGCAGGTGCACGGTCAGGCCCGCGTCGGCGAGGATCCTGCGGAGTTCGACGAGCTTGTGCTCGTTGCGCGTCGCCAGCACCAGGGATCTCACCGGAGCGCCTCCTCCTGGAGCAGGGTGAGTTCGACGCAGCCGTCCGAGGCGAGGTCGAGCATGCCGTTGAGCAGCCCGCGGTCGAACGGCGTGCCCTCGGCCGTCCCCTGCACCTCCACGTAGTTCCCGTCGCCGGTCATGACGACGTTCATGTCGGTCTCGGCGGAGACGTCCTCGGTGTAGCAGAGGTCGAGCATCGGGGTGCCGGCCACCACGCCCACGCTCACCGCGGCCACGGAGCCGATCAGGGGGTCGCCCGGGCACATCTTGCGCGCCTTCATCCACCGGACCGCGTCCGCCAGCGCCACGTAGGCGCCGGTGATGGCGGCCGTCCGGGTGCCGCCGTCCGCCTGGAGCACGTCGCAGTCGAGCACGATCGAGTTCTCCCCGAGCGCCTTGTAGTCGACGCAGGCGCGCAGGGAACGCCCGATCAACCGGGAGATCTCATGGGTGCGTCCGCCGATCTTGCCGCGTACCGACTCCCGATCGCTGCGGGTGTTGGTCGAGCGGGGCAGCATCGCGTACTCGGCGGTGACCCAGCCGAGGCCGCTCCCCCGCCGCCAGCGGGGCACGTCGCCCTGGACCGTGGCGGCGCACAGCACCCGGGTCCCCCCGAATTCCACCAGCACGGAGCCCTCGGCGTGCGCGAGCCACCCACGTTTGATCGTCACCGGCCGGAGTTGGTCGGCGTTTCGTCCGTCAGCACGAGCCATGCGGCCACCTTAGCCGCCGCCGGGCCCCCGCGAATCGCCGAGGTCGTAGACGGCGCCCGCCCGCGCGAGCTCCATGGGGCCCTCGAACCCGCCGCCGAACGCGTCCCGCAGGATCAGCTCGGGGTCGTACCAGGGGACCAGATGGGTGAGGATCAGGGTCGACACCGAGGCGCGCTTGGCGTATTCGGCGGCGTGCCGCCCGGTGAGGTGCAGGTCGGGGGGCAGGTCGGGCCGGTCGAGGAAGGACGCCTCGCAGAGCAGGATGTCGGCGTCGCGCGCCAGCCGTACCAGCTCCTCGGTCTCCCCGGTGTCGGCCGAGTAGGCCACCGTGGCGCCGCCGTGGGACACGCGGAAGCCGTACGTCTCCACCGGATGGTTCATCAGGGCGGTGGTCACCTCGAAGGGGCCGATCCGCCGGGTGCCCGGGGCGAGCGCCCGGAAATCGAACGCGTTCTCCATCCCGGGCTCCATCGGCATGCCGTACGCGGCGGCCATCCGGGCGGGCGCGTCCGCGGGGGCGTAGACGGGGATCCTGGCCTTGGCGCCGGAGGGGGAGTAGGTGCGCACCACGTGGTAGGCGCACAGGTCGAGGCAGTGGTCGGCGTGCAGGTGGGACAGGCAGATCGCGTCGAGGTCGTAGAGGCCGATATGGCGCTGCAGCGCGCCGAGCGAACCGTTCCCGAAGTCGAGGATCATGCGGAACCCCTCGGCCTCGAAAAGGTAGCAGGAGGAGGGGCTCTCCGGACCGGGGAAGCTCCCGGAGCAGCCGACGATCGTCATTCGCACAGGTAGAGGCCTCCTAGGGGTGTGTTCTGTCCACGGCTTGCACGCCGTTCACCGGCATCGGCTTGAACGGCGTGACGTCGACCAGCGTCCCGTTCACCTTCGCCGGGACACCCTCCACGATTCCGATCTCCGGCCCGAGGAACCGGCGGCCCAGCCGCCCGAAGAGCAGCGTGTCGCCGGTGGCCCGGAACCGGTGCGACGGCGGCGGCAGCGCCGGATCCCGGGCGAGCCCGCGGTCGTGGAGCACCCGGTAGACGTCCTTGGCGGTCTCCTCCGCGCTGGAGACCAGCGTCACGCCGTCGCCCGCCACGTAGGAGATCACCCCGGTGAGCAGGGGGTAGTGGGTGCAGCCCAGGATCAGGGTGTCGCAGCCGTTCTCCAGCACGGGCGCCAGGTAGCCCCGCGCCACCTCGATGAGCTCCTCGCTCATCGTCTCCCCGCGCTCCACGTACTCCACCAGCAGGGGGGCGGCCACGCTGGTCAGTTCGACGTGCGGGGCGGCGGCGAAGGCGTCGTTGTACGCCTGCGACTCGATGGTGGCCCGGGTGGCGATCACCCCGACCCGCCCGGTACGGGTGGCCCGCACCGCGCGCCGGGTGGCCGGTTGGATCACCTCCACCACCGGTACGTCGTACCGCTCCCGAGCGTCCCTGAGCATCGCCGCGCTGGCGGTGTTGCAGGCGATGACGAGCATCTTCACCCCGTGCTCGACCAGGTGGTCGAGGCATTCGAGGGCGTTGGCGCGCACCTCGGCGATCGGCTTGGGACCGTACGGCTGACGCGCCGTGTCGGCCACGTAGAGGATCGACTCGTGGGGCAGCTGGTCGAGGATGGCGCGGGCCACGGTCAGCCCGCCCACCCCGCTGTCAAAGATGCCGATGTTCAACTCCGCCATAGGGTCCAAGGCTAGAGGAGCCCCCTATCGATCTTTGACGTAGAAATACGTGTTCCTCCCCTTGAAATCCCCAACATCATCCCCGCCCCACCCGGGCCAGCTGCCGGGACTGGGCGATCAGGCGTCCGGCCTCGTCCCAGACCTCGACCTCCTCGTCGAACCAGCCGTCGCTGACGAGCCGCCCGCCGCAGATCAGGGTCAGCCATCCGGGTGCGGGCAGGGCCCGCAGATGCCAGCTGAGCTCCACGGTGGGCGCCCACCCGAACGAGCCGATGGAGAAGACGGCGGGCGGCAGGACGTCCACGGCGAGCGCGATCAGGTGGGGGTCCGGATCGATCTCCTCGCGCAGCCTGAAGTGGGCCCGCATCTCGACCCTGCCGCTCGGCGCGCCGCGGGACCAGCCCAGGGTCGGCGGGTCGAAGCGCAGGTCGATCCGCTCGTGCAGGGTCATGGCGAACTCGGGCCCGGGATCGGGCAGCGGCAGGCACTCCTCGACCGGGGGCAGCACCGCGCCCGGCGGGGCCGCCCAGTCGGGGTCGGCGTCCTCCCGCAGGGTGGCGGTGGTCGCCAGGGTGTCGAGGTACGCCGTGCCGTCCTGGACGAGTGTCGCCCGGGTCACGGCGGCGGTGCGGCCGGTCTTCATCTGCTCCAGGCGCACGCGGGCGGGCCCCGGTTTCGGCGTGCGCAGGAAGTGCGCGCTGGTGGAGACGGGGTGGGCGTGCGGCGAGGCGTCGGTGACGGCGCGGAGCACGGTGGCCATGAGGTAGCCGCCGTTGAGCGCGCCGGCGACCGTGTAGCCGGGGTCGAGGCATACGTCGTAGGTGTGCTCGTCGACGCGGGTCGCCTGCGTCGCCTCGTCGAACTTCGTCATCGCACCCCTCACTCGAATAATGTTCTGGCGCCCATCACCTTAACCGGGCGCTCGAACGGCGTGGCCGGGCAACGGGTGGGGGCGCACGGGTCCGGTTGCAAGCCAAGAGCAACCGGACGGCAAGTGGGATGTAATGCAGTGGTCCTCGGACAGTAGCGATCTCTATGCGTTACCGTCTGATCTGCCGCATTTGTATGGGGGTGGACTGTGTCCAATAACCAGGGATATCCGAACGAGCCGGAGCCCGATCTCTCCAAGACCCGGGCGATCAACCCGGGGACGTACGGCCAATACGGCCAGCCACCTCAAGGTGGACCATACAGTCCAAGTGGTGGGCAGAGCCAGGGTTACGGCACACAACCGTACGGACAGGGCCAACCTCCACCCCCGAACCCCAACTACGGCGCACCGCAAGCACCGCCGCAGGGACAGCAGCCTTACGGGGCACCTCAAGGACAGCCCTACGGGGCACCTCAAGGACAGCACTACACCCAGCCGCAGGGCAGCCAGCCGTACGGGGCACCGCAGGGACAGCAGCCGTACGGAGCCCCGAACCCCTCGTACGGGGCGCCGAGCCCGTCGTACGGCGCGCCGCAGGGCCAGCAGCCGTACGGCCAGGGCGCGAACTGGTCGCCGGGCGTGCCCGGATACGGCTCGCCGGAGTACCTCTCCGGGTCGCAGCACCCGACCCGGAAGAAGAAGAGCTCCTGGCTGGTGGCCGCGATCGCGGCGGTCCTGGTCCTGGTGGTCGGCGGCGGCGGGGTCTACGCCTTCAACACGCTCAGCGGCGGCGGCACCCAGCCGCACGAGGTGCTGCCGGGGAACGCGATCGCCTACGCCCGGGTGGACATCAACCCCTCGGCGGGCCAGAAGCTCGCCCTGTTCGGCTTCAGCCGCAAGTTCCCCTCGGCCTCGGAGCGGCTGGGCACGGGCGACGACCCGCGCCGGGCCCTCTTCGACAACCTGAAGCAGGAGACCGGCGACGACCTGAAGGCCGTCGACTACGCGCGCGACGTCGAGCCGTGGCTCGGCGACCGCCTGGGCCTCGCGGCCGTACCGGGCAAGAACGGGAACAACCCCGGGCTCGTCGTCGCGGTGGAGGTCAAGGACGAGGCCGCCGCCCGCGCCGGCATCCCCAAGCTCAAGATCAAGACCGGTTTCACGTTCCTCAACGGATACGCGATCTTCGGCGAGACCCAGGCCGACGCCGACCGGTACGCGGCCGAAGCGGGATCCTCGCCGCTCTCCTCGAACGCGAACTTCAGCGAGGACCTCGCCGCCCTCGGCGACCCCGGCGTCTTCTCCTTCTGGGGATCCCTCGGCGAGCTCACCAAGGCCTTCGGCGACCAGGGGATCGACCAGAACACGCTGGCCGCGGCGAAGAACGCCCGATTCGTCGGCGCGCTCCGCTTCGACAGCAGCTACGTCGAGCTCACCGGGGTGGTACGCGGCTTCGAGCAGATGAACGGCGTCGGCACGCCCGAGACGGTCAAGATGGGGACGCTGCCCGCCTCCACGGCCGCGGCGATCTCGTTCTCCGGGGTCTCGGAGAACCTCGGCGCCCAGTGGAACAAGAGCCTCGCCACGCTGACGGCCACGCCGGGCTTCGGCCAGTTCCTCGACCAGCTGCAGAGCCGGTACGGCATCACGCTCCCGGCCGACCTGCAGACCCTGCTCGGCAAGAGCCTCACCCTCTCCCTGGACGAGAAGGGTCTCGACCCGCAGGCGCCCGTGCCGACCATCGGCGCCCTGCTCACCACGGACGTCAACAAGGCCCAGGAAGTCCTCAACAAGGTCGAGCGGGTCCTCAACGACTCCGGGGCCGGGGTTAAGCTCACCAGGGTGCCCGCCGGCGACAGCCTGGCCGTGTCCAACTCACCGGAGTACGCCGGCCAGCTGGCCCAGGAGGGCGCGCTGGGCGACGACGAGGGCTTCAAGCTCGCGATCCCCGAGGCGGACAAGGCCAACTTCGCCGTCTTCGTCAACCTCGACAAGCTGGAGAAGCTCTACCTGCAGAGCCTGCCGGAGAACTCCCGCAAGGACCTCCAGCCGCTCCGCGCGGCGGGCGTGAGCGCGATCCAGGACGGCGACAACTCCCGGATAACGCTTCGGATCGTCGTCGGCTGAGCCACAACGACACCGGACGTCATGCCGGTCGGCCCCGTGCCGACCGGCATGATCCGTCTTCAGGCCCAGAGCTGGCCTTCCAGCCGCTCGGACGCCTCTTCGAGGGTGCCCTCGTAGGCACCGGTGGACAGGTACTTCCAGCCGCCGTCCGCGACGATGAAGACGATGTCCGCCCTGACCCCGGCCTTCACCGCTTTGGCGGCCATGCCGAGCGCCGCGTGCAGCGAGGCCCCGGTGGAGATCCCCGCGAAGATCCCCTCCTGGTCGAGGAGGTCCCGGGTCCGGCGGAGCGCGTCGTGGGAGGTCACCGAGAACCTGGTGGTGAGCACCCCGGGGTCGTACAGCTCGGGGATGAACCCCTCGTCCACGTTGCGCAGCCCGTACACCAGCTCCCCGTACCGGGGCTCGGCGGCCACGATCGAGACCCCGTCGACGTGCTCACGCAGATAGCGGCCGACGCCCATGAGCGTCCCCGTGGTGCCGAGCCCGGCGACGAAGTGGGTGAGGGTGGGCAGGTCGGCGAGGATCTCCGGACCGGTCGACTCGTAGTGGGCGCGGGCGTTGGCCTCGTTCCCGTACTGGTAGAGCATGACCCATTCGGGGTTCTGCGCGGCGAGCTCCTTGGCGACGCGGACCGCCTCGTTGGACCCGCCCGCGGCCGGGCTGGAGATGATCTCCGCGCCCCACATCCGGAGAAGCTGCCGCCGCTCCTGCGAGGTGTTCTCCGGCATGACGCAGATGAGCCGGTAACCCTTCAGCCGGGCCGCCATCGCCAGCGAGATCCCGGTGTTGCCCGAGGTGGGCTCCAGGATCGTGCAGCCCGGCCGGAGCAGCCCGTCCTTCTCCGCCTGCTGGATCATCCACAGCGCCGGGCGGTCCTTGACCGAACCGGTCGGGTTGCGGTCCTCCAGTTTGGCCCAGAGCCGGACGTCGGCCGAGGGGGACAGCCTGGGCAGGCCGACCAAAGGGGTGTGACCGACCGAGTCGATCAGGGATTCGAAACGCATCCGCGCGGACCCCGCTCAGCGAGTGAATCGACGCGGGACGCCGGAACCGCCGGCCACGGCGGGCAGCACCGTCACCGTGTCGCCGTCGGCGACCGGCGTGCCAAGCCCGCCGAGGAAGCGCACGTCCTCGTCGTTCAAGTAGATGTTGACAAACCTCCGCAGACCGCTGTCGTCGACAAGCCGTGCCCGGATGCCGGGGTGGCGCGCCTCCAGATCACCGATCAACTCGTCCAGGGTGGCACCCGCCCCCTCGACCGCCTTGGCACCATCGGTGTAGGTGCGCAGGATCGTCGGAATACGGACCTCGATGGCCATCGTCGCTCCTAGGTTCAATCGTCGTCATATGCCTTGCGTGCGATGCGGGAGACCCTGGCACCGGCACGGATTGCCTACAGATTCGCCTACCCGGTGCCGACGTGTCTGCCAACACAGCGGCGGCCACCGGGATTCCTGGGTGTCAGCGACCCGAACAGTCGTAGACGACGACGGCGGGAGTGTGCCCGAACAGATAGTTCTGCACGGGACTCGGCCAAATGATCGGCGACGTGCCGCGCCGGGCGGGGGCATGCGTCGCGAACATGGTCCTTAGTCTAGCCATAAGCACATCGGCGGCCATATGGCCCCGGTACGGCATGGCCCCGGTACGGCGGGACGCCGCCTCAGCCGTACGCCTCGACGACCCGGACCTCCTCCTCGGAGACCACGCCGTCCAGGATCCGGTAGGAGCGGAACTCGGTGTCGCTCTCGTCCCGGGTGGAGACCAGGACGTAGTGCGCGTTCGGCTCCGAGGCGTAGGAGATGTCGGTCCGGGAGGGGTAGGCCTCCGTCGCGGTGTGCGAGTGGTAGATGACGACCGGCTCCTCGTCCAGGTCGTCCATCTCCCGCCACACCCGGAGCTGCTCGTGGGAGTCGAACCGGTAGAAGGTGGGGGAACGCTCGGCGTTCTCCATCGGGATGAACCGCTCGGGGCGGTCGGAGCCCAGCGGGCCCGCGATCACCCCGCACGCCTCGTCGGGGTGGTCGGCCCGGGCGTGGGCCGCGATCCGGTCGACGAGGTCACGTGAGATCGTCAGCATGCGGGACAGGCTATCCGAGCGCCTGTCTCACCAGAGCGCCCGTACCAGGGAGTCCTGCAGGAAGGTGAGCCAGTCGTAGGTGACGAACGCCGGATAGCGCTCGTCGTCCTCGGACATGGCGGCGACCTCCTCGTGGATCTCCTCGGTGACCTCCAGGCGCACCCCCAGCGCCAGCCGCACGTCGTTGATGGAACGCAGCCACGCCTGTGCCTCCTCCTGATCGAGCCGGACCTTTCCGGGGAGGGCCGTCTGCATCAGGGTGGAGGCGTCGTCGCGTTTGCCGTCCCGCAGCGAGGCCTCGGTGTAGCGCCGGAACTCCCCGGCCGCCTCCGGGTCCTCGCGGTAGGCCGAGGGGAAGAACCGGGCGAGCACCGGGTCGTCCGGGGGGCCGGCCGAGTCGACGATCCCGAGCGCGCGCTCCAGCGGATCGTCGCCGACGGCTCCGGGCTCCACCAGGCCGAGGATCTGGGACGCGAGCGACCGGAGGATCGCGACCTCGCCGACGTCGAGCCGGATCTCCACCCCGTCCCCGCGCCGGGTGAACCCGCCGCTCACGCGGTGTCCTGCTGCACGGTGGCCCACAGTCCGTAGGAGTGCAGGATCTGAACGTCGCGTTCCATCTCTTCCCGGCTCCCACTCGCCACAACGGCTTTGCCCTTGTGATGGACGTCCAACATCAGCTTCTCGGCCTTGGCTTTGGGGTATCCGAAGACCGTTTGGAAGACGTAGGTCACATAGGACATCAGATTGACCGGATCATTCCAGACAATCGTCAGCCACGGCAGATCGGGCCGGACGTCTGCCGAAGGACGCTCAACCTCGACCGGAGCGGTACTAGCCACGTACACCATCCTGCACCACCTCAGCCGTAGTCTTCACACTGTGGAAAACGCCGCGAGCACCGCGTTACTGACCGATCACTATGAGCTGACCATGGTGCAGGCGGCGCTCCGCGGCGGTGTCGCGGACCGGCGCTCGGTCTTCGAGGTCTTCTCGCGGCATCTGCCGGCGGGGCGCAGGTACGGTGTGGTGGCCGGAACAGGCCGTCTGCTCGAAGCGCTGGAGGGATTCCGCTTCGGCCCGGACGAGCTGGAGTTCCTGAGGGCGCACCGGGTGGTCGACGAGGAGACCGTCCGATGGCTCTCGACATACCGCTTTACTGGAGATATTTACGGTTATCAAGAGGGCGACTGCTATTTCGCCGGATCGCCGATCCTCGTCGTGGAGGGCACGTTCGCCGAGGCGGTGATCCTGGAAACCTTGGTGCTGTCCGTACTCAACCATGACTGTGCGATCGCCTCGGCGGCCTCCCGGATGGTCTCCGCCGCGGGCTCCCGCCCCTTGATCGAAATGGGCACGCGCCGGACCCACGAGTCGGCGGCGATCGCCTCGGCCCGCGCGGCCTACCTCGCCGGCTTCGCCGCCACCTCCAACCTCGCCGCGGGCCGGCGGTACGGCATCCCCACGGCGGGCACCGCCGCGCACGCCTTCACCCTCCTGCACGACAGCGAGCGGGCCGCCTTCGCCGCCCAGGTGGCCTCGCTCGGCCCCCGGACGACGCTCCTGGTCGACACCTACGACCTAGCCGCGGGGGTGCGCACCGCGATGGAGGTCGCCGGCGGGCGACTCGGCGCGGTCCGGATCGACTCCGGCGACCTCGCCCTCGCCGCCGCCGAGGTCAGGGCGCTGCTCAACTCGCTCGGGGGTGAACACACCCGGATCATCGTCACCGGTGACCTGGACGAGCACTCCATCGCCGCGCTCGCCGCCGCGCCGGTCGACGGGTACGGCGTCGGCACCTCCCTGGTGACCGGCTCGGGGGCGCCCACCGCAGCGCTCGTCTACAAGATGGTCGCGCGGGCGACCGGGCCGGGCGGTCCGCTGGAGCCGGTGGCCAAGAGCTCGGTGGGCAAACCCAGCCGGGGTGGGCGCAAACACGGCTTGCGGCGCCTGGCGGACGGCCGGGCGACGGCCGAGCTGGTCGTGGTCGAGCCCCGGGAGACCCCTGCGGGCGTCCGGCTCGACTCCGATCCGCCCGGCGGGGCCGTGACGGACCGGCCGCTCATGGTCCGGCTGGTCAGGAACGGTGAGATCGTCGGGCGGGAGTCCCTGGACCTGGCCCGGGCCCGGCACACCGACAGCCTCGGCGAGCTCCCGCGCACCGCGGTGCAGCTCTCCCGGGGAAGCGCGGCGATCCCCACAGAGTTCATCTAGCTTTAGCCGGATATTTCCTGTGATGGGTGACGGCGGGGACGGCGGGGAAGACCAGTCGAGGAGGGAGACGCCATGAAAAACGCGCTGGTCGTCGTGGACGTGCAGAACGACTTCTGCGAAGGTGGCTCGCTCGCGGTCGCGGGCGGCGCCGAGGTGGCCGCCGCGATCTCCGAGCACATGCGGAAGACGCCCTACGACCTCGTCGTGGCCACCCGCGACTACCACGTGGACCCCGGTGACCACTTCTCCGAGTCGCCGGACTACGCGACCACCTGGCCGCCGCACTGCGTCGCCGACACACCCGGGGCCGGCTTCCACCCCGCGCTCGACCTGAGCCGGGTGACGGAGGTCTTCAGCAAGGGCGAGCGGTCCGCGGCGTACAGCGGATTCGAAGGCCGTTCCGCCGACGGAAGCACCCTGGCCGACTGGTTCGCCGAACGCGGGGTGACCTCCGTCGACGTGGTCGGGATCGCCACCGACCACTGTGTACGGGCGACCGCCGCGGACGCCGCCTCGGCCGGGCTCACCACCCGGGTCCTGCTGGACCTGACCGCCGGGGTGGCCCGGGAGACCACCGCCAAGGCCCTGCGGGAACTCCGCGCCAAAGGCGTCGCCCTCGTCGGCACCCCCGTCGTCCGGAGCGACTGAGCCCTAGCGGGACGCCCACTTGCGGATGGTCTCGATCCGCGTCCGGATCTGCTCGGCCGACGCCTGCGCCATGGACGGGCCGCCGCAGGCCCGGCGGAGCTCGGCGTGGATCACGCCGTGCGGCTGGCCGGTCCGGTGGTTCCACGCGCCGACCAGGCCGTTCAGCTCCTTGCGCAGCTGGGCCATCTCCTCGTGCGGGGTCAGCTCGGGCGGAGCCTGCTCCTCGGCCGGCTTACGGCGTTTGGCGGCGAGCTGGTCGGCCTGCCGCTTGCGCAGGAGCGTGGCCACCTGGTCGGGTTCGAGCAGGCCGGGCAGGCCGAGGAAGTCCTCCTCCTCTGGTGACCCGTGCGCCGCGGCCGTACCGAACTCCCCGCCGTCGAAGAGCACCCGGTCGAAGGTGGCGGAGGCCTCCACGGTCTCGAAGGGCAGCTCGTCCCCCACCACGTCCGGGGTGTCCTTCTTCTCCCGGGCCTGCTCCAGGAGCTCGTCGTCCAGGCCGTCCTCGGGTGGCCTGCGGTTCAGGACGTGGTCCCGCTCGACCTCCATCTCCGCCGCGAAGCCCATGAGGGTGGGCACCGAGGGGAGGAAGACCGACGCGGTCTCCCCCCGCTTGCGCATCCGGACGAAACGGCCGATGGCCTGGGCGAAGAAGAGCGGGGTGGAGACACTGGTGGCGTAGACCCCGACCGCCAGGCGGGGGATGTCCACGCCTTCGGAGACCATCCGGACGGCGACCAGCCAGCGCTGCTCCGACGCCGAGAACTGCTTGATCTTGTTGGAGGCCTCCGGGTCGTCGGAGAGGACGACCGTGGCCCCCTGACCGGTGATCGACCGGATGTGCGCCGCGTAGGCGCGGGCCGTCTCGTGGTCCGAGGCGATGACCAGGGCACCGGCGTCGGGCACCCCGCGCCGGACCTCGGTGAGCCGCTTGTCCGCGGCCATCAGCACCTGGCGGATCCAGTCGCCCTTCGGGTCCAGGGCCGCCCGCCACGCCTGGGACAGCTGATCCTTGGTGAGCGGCGTGCCGAGGGCGGCGGTGATCTCGTCCCCGGCCCGGGTGCGCCAGCGCATCTCCCCCGCGTACGCCAGGAAGATCACCGGCCGGACGACGCCGTCGGCGAGCGCGGGCCCGTACCCGTAGGAGTAGTCGGGCACCGACCGCAGCGCGCCGTCGGAATCCTCGACATAGGAGACGAACGGGATCGGGTTGGTGTCCGAGCGGAACGGCGTGCCGGTGAGGGCGAGCCGCCGCCGCGCCGGATCGAACGCCTCGCGGACGCCGTCGCCCCAGGACTTGGCGTCGCCCGCGTGGTGGACCTCGTCGAAGATGACCAGCGTCTTCCGGGCCTCGGTGCGGGCCCGGTGCAGCGCCGGGTGCATGGCGACCTGCGCATAGGTCACCGCCACCCCCGCGTAGGTGGACGAGACCGCGCCCTGGCTGTTCTTGAACTCGGGATCGATCGCGATCCCCACCCGGCTCGCCGCGTCGGCCCACTGCCGCTTCAGATGCTCGGTCGGCGTGACAATCGTCACAGACTGAATGATCCGTCGCTGGATGAGCTCACCGGCGATCCGCAGCGCGAAGGTGGTCTTGCCGGCGCCGGGTGTCGCGACGGCGAGGAAGTCCCGCGGTTCCCGCTGGAAATAAAGGGTGATCGCCTCCTGCTGCCAGGCACGGAGCTTCTGCGCGGTGCCCCAGGCGGCGCGATCCGGATAGGCGGGCGGGAGGCTCGAAGCGGCGAAGGTGCTCACGGTGGGACAAGGGTAGTCGCAGCGACCGACAAGACGTGCCGAGGACCGCGATACTCGCCAAGAGCACTACGGAGTGCTATGGACGCTCCGGATCACCGCGTCGATCTGCTCCCGCAGCCGCGGATCGTCGGACCGGCCCACCCCGAGCAGCATGACCGTGGCCGAAGACCCCTCCAGCAGGGTCAGGCGCAGGTACCTCGGCTGGGCCAGCGCGTCGTCGTACTCCCCCCGGACCGCTTTGGTGAACGCGGGCTTGCCGTCGAGGGTCTCCTCGCGTTCCTCCAGGGTGCGGAGCCGGTCGTGGCGGAGGAAGAGCCTGGCGTGCTCGCGGACGAGCGGCTCCAGCGCGGCCCGCATGTCCCCGCCGGGACCCGGCCCGACGTACACCGTCGCCGAACCGTCGCCCGTCTCCGCGAACGAGGTGAACCCCGAGGGCACCACGTCGGTACCCGCCCGCCACCCCGCCGGGAGCGTCACGCTCACCCCGGTCGCCCCGTCCCGGAGGGCGTCCCGCGGCCCGCCCAGCGCGAAGTAGCCTCCGGCGAGCACCAGGCCGATGGCCAGGGCCACCCAGACCCCGCGCCGTCTCGGCTTGACCGGCGCGCCGTACCTGCGGCCGGACGGGGGCACGTCGTCCTGGACCTCCGCGGCACGCCGGGGGCCTCCCGCCGTCCGCTCGAACCGCCCGCCCGGATCCCCATACCCCTCAAGATCGGAAGCCTGAGCCTGCACCCCGTACGGGCTCACCTGCCACCGATCCCGCTCCTCCGACTCCTCGTCCTCAATCCCCTCGTCCTCAATCCCCTCGTCCTCAAACCCTTCGTCCTCGAACTCCTCGTCGACGTCCTCATCGACACGGGGAACGGCCGCCACGCCGTACGGACGGGGACGCCACCCACCCCCCTCCGTCCGCTCGAACCGCCCGCCCGGGTCCCCGTCGTCCCCGTACCCCTCATGATCGGAAGGCTGGGCCCGCACCCCGTACGGGCCCACCCGCCACCGATCCCGCTCCTCCGACTCCTCGTCCTCAATCCCCTCGTCCTCGAATTCCTCATCGAGGTCCTCGTCGGTACGGCGTACGGCCGCCACGCCGTACGGGCGCGCACGCCGGTGGGCCTCTTCCGCCTCCTCATCCGGGAACCCCGCGTCGTACCCCGCGTCGTCGTCCCGCTCAAGCCGCCCGGCGCGACCCCGCGGAGTGCCGGGCACGGAATCACCCCACAGGGGTCCTTCGTCGTCGAAGGCGTGGTCGTCCCCTTGAGGATCCGCGGGGTCCTTCGGTCCGAGCGGCTCCTTCAGCTTCCGGTACCACCCCAGCCGGGGGTCCTCGTCGTCGGACACGGCTTCGGGGTCGGGGGGGTACGGCTCCCGCTCCCCCCGCAACGCCTTGCGTACCTTGCTGAACGGCCCCTCATGCACGGCGGCTCCTCGACGACCACAGGTCCTTTGAGTATTGCCCCGAGTACCGGCAGGCGGTAGCCCGTACGGGTCAGCGCTCCCGCATCCGCAGGGCGGCCACCGAGGAGAAGGCCGCCAGGAGTGCCATGGCCACGACGGTGACGGTGAAGCCCACGGCCAGCCGGTCCCGGCCGATCGCGTTGATGATCGCCCCGCCGGCGCCGATGGCGAGGGAGGCGCCAAGGGTGTCGCAGACCTGCAGCGCGGCGGAGTTGACCCCCTGCTCGGCGACCGGCGACTGCCGCAGCATCGTCACGTTGACGCTGGTGATGGCGACCCCCATGCCGAGCCCGGCGACCATCCAGACCGGTACGGCCACCCAGCCGCTCACCCCGGGGAGGCCGATGGCGACGGTCCCCGCGATCCCGAGTGCCACGCAGACGGCCCCCCAGCGAACCAGGTTGATCCGGTCGTAGGACCGGCGGGCCTGCAGGTAGGAGCCGAGGGACCAGCCGACGGCACCCGTGGTGAGGGCGATCCCCGCGTTGGTGGTGGAGAAGCTGTGCACGTCGGTGAGCAGCCACGGGATGAACGAGTTGACGCCGAAGAAGGCGGCCGCGAGGAAACCGCGCATGACGATGGTCGTGGGCAGGCCGCGTCCGAGCCGCAGCGCGCCTGCGGGGAGCAGCCGGGGGAGCCCGAGGAGCAGCATCGCCGTGCCCGCCACGGTGGCGGCGATCGGGAGCGCGCCGGATCGAAGGTTGTCGATCCCGTACAGGATCGCGGTCGCGCCGGCCGCCACGGCGATCGCGGCGACGGTCCGCACCGCCGGCCGGGCCCGGCCCGTCGCGGGCGCACCGGCCTCCTCCGGTGGGGCCCCGGTCCGCCGCAGGACCGGCAGCAGGAGCAGGAAGCCCGGTATCACCAGGGGGATCGTGCCGAGGAAGACCCAGCGCCACCCGGCGGCCTGCGCGACGAAGCCGGCGACGGCGGGCCCGATCAGAGAGGGGAGGACCCAGGCCGCGGAGAGGGCGGCGAAGATCTTCGGCTGCAGGCTCTGCGCATAGGCCTGGGCGATCAGCACGTACATGGCGACGATCACGGCGCCGGCGCCGAAACCCTGAATGGCGCGGGCGATGATGAAGAGCTCTTTGGAGCCGACGACGCCGGCCATGGCCATCCCCGCGATGAACAGGCCGAGCCCCAGCACCATCGGCAGGAGCGGGCCCCTGCTGTCCGACCAGAGACCGGCGATCACGTTGACGAGAAGCCCGGCCATGAGGAACGCGGAAAAGCTCCACGCGTACAGGTCGAAGGCGTTGAGCTCGCGGGAGACCTCGGGCATCACGGTCCCGACGGCCATGGCCTCGAACGCGATCAACGTGACAACGAGCACGATGCCCACCGTCACGGGACGGTTGGCGCCGGAGAAGATACCTGTTTGGGGAGATTCGGGGGAAGGTTTACTGATCGTTGTCACTAACTAAGGTTATGCGGATATTTCAAGAGGTTCCGCAGCGGGTACCCGGTACTGCTGCCACATCTCGCGCATCCGGACGCCCTGCCCGGTCGTGAACTCGGTCATGCAGCGGTCGTGTGAGTAGTCCATGAAGTTGTGGATGGGGTCGTCGCCCGGAATCGTCTTGCAGGTGTCCTTGCGCGCCGGGCAGCCCTCGGTGGCCTGCCCCGCCGCCGGGGTGTCGGCGACGTGGTCCCCGGGCTCCGCGCACCCGTTCTCGAAGGTGTGCAGCAGCCCCAGCCAGTGGCCGATCTCGTGGACCCCCGTGTAGCCGCGGTCGAAGTTCTTCAGGGCGCCCCCGGGCAGGGTGCGCCAGTCGATCACGACGCCGTCCAGCTTGGGGCTCCGGGCGTACCAGTGCGGGTACGTCGCATAACCGAGCACAAGCTCGCTCAGCTGTGCGATGTACAGGTTCAGCGTGTCCTGGCCGCCCTTGCGCAGCGCGGTCTTCATCGCCGTCTCGTTGCCGAGCGGGTCGCGGAACCACACCTTGTTGACCACCCGGTTGACCCCCTCCAGCCGGAAGCGGACCCGGGTGTCGGCCCCGCCGAGCCGCCCGCCGTACGCGGCGTTCAGCACCTCGACCTGGCGGAGGGCGCTCTGGGTCGTGGCCCCGCGCACCCCGTCGCCCAGCAGGTGGATCCAGAGCGGGACCGTGATGAACTCGTCGGCGCCGACCTGCCCGGCGGCCCCGCGGACCCGGCGCCGCATTTCGAGATCGGCCTGCATCTCGGCTATCTGGGCCGAGGTGGGGGCGTACGGCTCCGCGCCGCGCGAGCCGTGGGGATCGGCGCAGGGCTCGGTGGACGCCCAGCCCGGGGTCAGACTCTGACCCAGGCCCGCGAAAGCGAGCAGGCACACCAGAACGGTGGCGAAGCGCGACATGAGCATCCCCCGATACGTCGCTTGCGCGGCGTATCCGAGAGATGGCGGTCACATGGTCACGCAGGGACGCCACGCCTCGGCGCATCCCCCCGCGCGCCGATTCGATGTGACGACGCTAACGGGTGCCCTCCTCACGGACGGTGAGCAACACGGCTCCATGCCGTCCGGATTGCGAGGACCCGCCAGGCGCTCACTCCGGTTCGTCGCCCTTTGGCAGTCCCTCGTAGACCTCTTTGCACTCGGGGCAGACCGGGAAGCGGCTCGGGTCCCGGTTCGGCACCCAGACCTTGCCACAGAGCGCGCGGATCGGGGTCCCCATGACCGCGCTCTCCATGATCTTGTCCTTCTCCACGTAGTGCGCGAACCGCTCGTGGTCCCCGTCTCCGTGGGAGAGGTCGGGCTTGATGTCACTGTCAGGCAGGATCTTTGTGCTCACTCTGCCGAGTCTACGAGTTTTGCGGCCCGGCCCGGCCGCCGAACGGGGCGATCGACGCACGCTCAGTTCATGGTGGGGTCGTCCGGGCAGTTGGCCACGAACGCCATTTCCCCGCCCTGGCGGCGCAGGACCGACCGCCAGAGCCGTTCGGGCACCTCGCTGAAGGCGTCCCCGGGCTCGGAGTCCAGGATGTACCAGGCGCCGTCCGCGACCTCGGCGTCGAGCTGGCCCGCCGACCAACCGGCGTAGCCGGCGAAGATCCGCATCTGGGTGATCTCGGCGGCGAGGATCTCCGGCGGCGCGTCAAGGTCGACGGTGCCCAGGTCCGACAGGCCGGACGGACCCCCCAGCCGCTTCCACCCGAGCGGGTCCGCCCCACTGGGCACCGCGGCGATGGCGAGCGCGCTGTCCAGTTGCACCGGACCGCCTTGAAACACCACCGACGGCCCGCTGACCAGGGGACTCCACGCCGACAGCACCTGCAGGACGGAGACCTCGGTCGGCCGGTTCAGCACCACCCCAAGGGTCCCCGCCGCCTGATCGTGCTCGACGATCAAGACCACACTGCGCCGGAAATTGGGGTCCTCAAGGAGGGGTGTGGCCACCAGCAACCCGCCAACGGAGATCATGCCTCCATCTTGACGTGATTTCCAGGTCCCTGTCACAGCCCAGAAGCACGGGGTTACACATTGTAATTAGATGGGCACTTTCCGTGATAGACGTCTCTCATGTGGTGATGCCAGGGGGATTGATGGGCCGCACGACCTTCGTACTATGTGCAACGTTATTGGCTTTTTTCCTAGGATCACCGGCATATGCCGCCGAGAAGGACGAGTTGGAGACCACCGTCGGCGTGGTCCAGTGCCCCCGGCGGATCGCCCCGGTCACCGTCCGCAACGCCGGGACGACCAGGACCGCCTACACGATCCACCGCGACGGGCGCACCGTGGGTGCGGGGAGCCTGGCCCCCGGACAGCGGACGACCACCAGGGTCCCGGTCCCCGGGAAGAGCGCCGACATCTCCGTCCGCGCCGGGGACTACCGGGCCGGTGCCCAGGTACGGGCCGACTGCGCGAGCCGCAAGCAGGCCGGGAACCCGCCGGTGGACCGCCTCCCCCGGACCGGTCCCCCGACCGATCTGCTCGCCCGGCTCGCCACCGGGGTCGCCCTCCTCATGACGGGCGCCCTGCTCTGGTGGTACGGCAGCGTGTGGCCCCGGGAGGGCAGGCTCAGATCTCGGTGGTCCTGGGCCGGCCGCCCGCGGAATCCCTGACCGCGGCGGCGACGGCCTGGGTCACCTCGGCGTGGAAGACGCTCGGCACGATGTAGTTCGGCCCGAGCTCCTCGTCGGTCACCACCCCGGCGAGCGCCCCGGCGGCGGCCAGCAGCATCGCGTCGGTGATGGTGTTCGCCTGGGCGTCCAGCAGGCCTCGGAAGACCCCGGGGAAGGCCAGCACGTTGTTGATCTGGTTGGGGTAGTCGGAGCGGCCCGTCGCCACCACCGCGGCGTGCTCGCGGGCGTCGTCCGGGTTGACCTCCGGCTCGGGGTTGGCGAGCGCGAACACCACCGCGTCCTTGGCCATCGTGGCGATGTCGTCCCCGGTCAGGATGCCGGGCGCGGAGACGCCGATGAAGACGTCGGCGCCGCGGACCGCGTCCGTCAGCGCGCCGGTCATACCGTCGCGGTTGGTGTTCTCGGCGATCCAGCGGAGCGAGGAGTCCAGGTCGTCCCTGCCGAGGTGGACCACCCCGCGGTAGTCGCAGACCACCAGGTGCTTGGCCCCGGCCGCCATGAGCAGCTTCAGCACGGCGGAGCCCGCCGCCCCGGCGCCGGCGAGCGCGATCCGGACCTCCGAGAGTGGTTTGTCCACCACGCGGAGCGCGTTGGTGAGGGCGGCCAGGACGACGATCGCCGTACCGTGCTGGTCGTCGTGGAAGACCGGGATGTCCAGCAGTTCCCGCAGGCGCCGCTCCACCTCGAAGCAGCGGGGGGCGCTGATGTCCTCCAGGTTGATGCCGCCGAACCCGGGGGCGATCAGCTGCACGGCCCGCACGATCTCGTCCACGTCCTGGGAGTCCAGGCAGATCGGCCAGGCGTCGATCCCGGCGAACCGCTTGAACAGTGCGGCCTTGCCCTCCATCACCGGCAGGGCCGCGGCCGGTCCGAGGTTGCCGAGGCCGAGCACCGCCGAGCCGTCGGTGACGACGGCGACGCTGTTGCGCTTGATGGTGAGGCGACGGGCGTCGGCGGGGTTGCGCGCGATGGCCTGCGAGACCCGGGCGACCCCCGGGGTGTAGGCCATGGAGAGCTCGTCCCGGTTGCGGAGCGGCACCTTGGACTGCATCTCGATCTTGCCGCCGAGATGCATGAGGAAGGTCCGGTCGCTCACCTTGTGGATGGCGACGCCCTCGACCTTCTCCAGCGCGTCGACGATGGCCTGGGCGTGCTCGGTGTCCCTGGCCGCACAGGTGACGTCGATGCGGAGCTTCTCGTGCCCCGCGGTGGTCACGTCGAGCGCGGTGACGACGCCGCCGGCGTTCTCGACCGCGTGGGTGAGCTGGCTTACGGCCTTACCGCCTGCGGGCACCTCAAGACGAACGGTGATCGAGTAGGACACGCTGGGCACAGTGGCCACGTCATCCACTCCTTCGGGGTATGACGGGAGAGCACACCACTCTACCGGCAACCGGTCAGCCCATGGCCTCGGCGGCTGTGACGATCATCTCCACACATGTGGGGACCGGAATCACCGTACTGTCGATCACCAGGTGGTAAAGGGAGGAATCCGCGGGGTCGGTGCGGTAGAAATGCCGCACGTAGGCGCGTCTGGCCCGATCGTTCTCCTCGATGAGCCGCCGTGCCTCCCGGAGCGGGACGCCCATGAGGGCCGCGGTCTGGGCGGCCCGCCGCTCCGCCGGGGCGTCCAGCCGGACGTGCAGGGCCCCGGGGTGGTCCCGGAGCACGAGCGCGCCGGCCCGGCCGAGGATCACGCCGCCGCGCAGCAGCACCGTCTCCTTGATGACCTTCTCGGTACGGCTGACGAACTCCCCCGCGGGGACGTACGCCGCCTCCGGCAGGTAGACGTCGATGCCGCCGAAGGTCACGGTCGGCAGCCGGACCGCGTTGGCGAGGATGCGGCCGATGAACCCCTCGGCCCGGTCGTCGTGGGCGAGCGCCTCCTCCAGGCTGCACCCGACCTCGGTCGCCACGGCGCCGGGGATCGCCCGGTCGACGAACGGCACCCTGAGCTGCTCCGCCACCGCGGGCCCGATGACGTTGCCGCCGGTGCCGAAGGTCGCCGAAATTGTGACGACTTGCATATAGGAGACATTCCCCCTAAATCGCCACTCAGCCCCGGTGAACCCCGTGAGTTCACCGGGGTGAACCCCTAAAACAGGGCGTTCGACAGGTTCCGCCGAGCCGCGGCCAGCCGGGGATCCGCGGCGGGCAGCGCCTCGAACAGCGAGAGCAGATGCGTCCGTACGGCGTCCCGGTCCGCGCCGGAGGTCCGGCGCACCACGGCGACCAGCCGGTCGAAGGCGAGGTCGACGTCGCCCATGAGCATCTCCAGGTCGGCGGCCTGCTTCTGCGCCTCCACGTCCGACGGGTCCTTCTCCGTGCGGAGCCGTACCCGCTCCGGGTCCAGGTGCTCGGTCCGGCGGATCAGCCCGATCCCGGCCAGCCCGATCCTGGCGTTCTCGTCGCCGGGAGAGCGTGCCTGAAGCCGCCGGTACGCCGCGGCGGCGGCGTCCAGGTCGCCCCGGTCCACCGCCTCCTCGGCGGCGAGGATGTCCGGATCCACCTGGGGCACCGCCTCATCGGCCCCGGCGTCCGGAGCCTCGGCCAAGTGCGGGGCGAGCTGCTGGAAGAGCTGGTCGATCGCCTGGCGAAGCTGCTGCTCGGGGATCGCTCCCTGGAAGAACGGCATCATCTGCCCCTGGAAGACCACGTACACGGTCGGGATGCTCTGCACCCGGGCCGCCTGCGCGATCTGCGGATTCGCCTCGACATCGATCTTGGCCAGCACCCAGCGGCCCTTGGCCTCCGCCGCCAGCTTCTCCAGCAACGGGCTCAGTTGCTTGCACGGCTCGCACCAGGACGCCCAGAAGTCGACGATCACCGGGGTGCGGAGGGAGCGCTCGACGACCTCGGTGTTGAAGGTCGCGTCGGTGACGTCGATCACGTGGGACCCCGCCGTACCCGGCGATTCCGCGGCGGCGGCCTGGCGGCGGGCCGCGCTCTCCGCCGCCGCCTTGCGGGCGCCGAGATCCACGGCACCGTAAAGCGACCCTGGTCGAGTGATGTCCGATGGCCTCATGACTCCAATCCTGCCGTATCCCCGCAGGACTTCGGTTCATCGGGCCGGGAAAGACCGCCGGAGACCGCGGTCAGAATCGCGCGGGCTCGGTGTAACCCCCCCAGACGTCCCGCAACGCGTCGCAGATCTCCCCGAGGGTGGCCTCCGCCCGGACCGCCGCCAGCATCGGCGGGATCGTGTTGCCGGACGACCTGGCCGCGGCGACCAGCCCGGACAGGGCCGCCTCGACCGCGGCGCCGTCCCGGGCCGCCCGGCGACCGGCGAGAGTCCTGCGCTGGTCGAGCTCGACCTCGTGGCTCACCCGGAGGATCTCCAGCGGCTCCTCGTCGGTGTTGGTGTGCGCGTTGACCCCGACGACCCGCTTCTCCCCCTTCTCCACCTTGCTCTGGTAGACGAAGGCCGACTCGGCGATCTCGGCCATGAACCAGCCTTCCTCGATCCCCCGCAGGATCCCGGCGGTCATGGAGCCGTCCGAGCCCATGTCCCGGATCACGGTGAAGATCCGCTCGGCCTCCGCCTCCAGCCGGTCGGTGAGCGCCTCCACGTACCAGGAGCCGCCCAGCGGGTCGGCCACGTTCACCACCCCGGTCTCCTCCAGCAGCACCTGCTGGGTCCGGAGCGCGATCGCGGCGGCCCGCTCCGACGGCAGGGCCAGGACCTCGTCCAGCGCGTTGGTGTGCAGCGAGTTGGTCCCGCCGAGGATCGCCGCGAGGGCCTCGACGGCCGTACGGACGATGTTGTTGTCCGGCTGCTGCGCGGTGAGGGACACCCCGGCGGTCTGGGTGTGGAAGCGCAGCCACTGCGCTTTGTCCGTGCGCGCGCCGTACGTCTCCCGCATCCAACGGGCCCAGATCCGCCGCGCGGCCCGGAACTTGGCGATCTCCTCGAAGAAGTCGACGTGCGCGTCGAAGAAGAACGAGAGCCCCGGGGCGAAGACGTCGACGTCGAGGCCGCGGCTCAGGCCGAGTTCGACGTAGCCGAAGCCGTCGGCGAGGGTGAAGGCGAGCTCCTGGGCGGCCGTGGCCCCGGCCTCCCGGATGTGGTAGCCGGAGACGCTGAGCGGCTTGTACGCCGGGATCTCCGCGGCGCAGAACTCCATCAGGTCCCCGATGAGCCGCAGATGCGGCTCAGGCGGGAAGAGCCACTCCTTCTGCGCGATGTACTCCTTGAAGATGTCGGTCTGGAGGGTGCCGTTGAGCACGTGGTGCGGCACCCCCTGCCGCTCGGCCGCCACCAGGTACATGCAGAAGACCGGGACGGCGGGACCGCTGATCGTCATCGAGGTCGTGACGTCGCCGAGCGGGATCCCGTCGAAGAGGACGTCCATGTCCAGGGCGGAGTCGATCGCCACGCCGCAGTGCCCGACCTCGCCGAGGGAGCGGGGGTCGTCGGAGTCGCGCCCCATCAGGGTCGGCATGTCGAAGGCGACGCTGAGGCCGCCGCCGCCGGCCGCCAGGATCATCTTGTAGCGCTCGTTGGTCTGCACCGCGTTGCCGAAACCGGCGAACTGCCGGATCGTCCAGGTGCGGCCCCGGTAGCCGGTCGGGTACAGGCCCCGGGTGAACGGGTACTCCCCCGGCCAGCCGATCCGCTCGAACCCGGGGACGTCCGTGCCCGCGGAAGGCCCGTAGACGGGGTCGAGTTCGAGCCCGGACAGGGTGGTGAAGTCGGCTTCCCGCCGCCGCGACGCGTCGTAGCGCGCCTGCCAGCGGGCCCGACCGGCCTCGATGTCTCCTGCGTCCATGGACCATCCCTTTCACAGCTGGTACGGCCTGCGCCTTGTGAGCCGGTTCCGTACGGCCGGTGCGGCGCGCGCCGGTGCGGCGGCAGGCACCGGAGTCGTGGCTCCCCCATGAATACTAGGACGTCCAACTAATTTCAGCCAGTGGCAAAATCCCCCGCGGCCACCCGAAGCACGCGGAGCAGGTCAAACATCTCCGATAACTCATCCTCGCCATAGGCCGACATCCCAAACTCGGCCGCCATCAGATCGGCGGTCGCCCGCCGTACCACCTCACGGCCCGCCGGGGTGATCTCGGCCAGCACGCCCCGGCCGTCCCGCGGATTGGGCATCCGGCGGACGAGGCCCACCCGCTCCAGCCGGTGCACGGTGTTGGTGACGCTCGTCGGATGCACCATGAGCCGCTCCCCGATCTTGGACAGCGGCAGCGAACCCCGGCTGCTGAAGCTGAGCAGCACCAGCGCCTCATAGCGGGCGAAGGTCAGATCGTACGGCTTGAGCAGCGTGTCCAGTTGCGCGATCAAGATCTGGTGCGCTCTCATGATCGAGGTGACTGCGGCCATGGCGGGGGACGGGCCGAAGTGGACGCGCCACTGCTCCGCGGCGCGCTCGATGGGGTCGAAAGGGAGGTTCAGCCCCTTGACCCCCGGCGGCGCGGCGTCCGGGGTGGAGGCGGATGCGGGGACTGGGGTGGAACCGGGGTCGGAATGGGACACAGCGCTACCGTAGCGTGCCCTACCCGTACAGCCCTGACAACACCTGAACGTATCCCTTCACCTGGGCAAACACATCATTGGTGAATCACCCGGGAAAGACTTTGAACACCAGCGGCGGGTACCAAGCCCCCGTTATGGTTGGCGCGTCGAAAGGTGAGGCGATGGCAAAGCGGTGGGGCCCGCGCGTCGCCGGACGGGGGAGTCTGCTCATGCAATGGGGGGGTTCCGAGGGCGTGCCCTCGGACGGCGAAGTCCGCACAGGGTCCGGCCCGGCGTGGTCCGGCCGGGACGGTGCCTGAGCACCCGGACACTTCACGGGGTGAATTGCGCTACGGCGCCGTCATCGCCCTCTCGCTGCTGGCCGTACTCGGCCTGATCGCCGCGTGGAGTGTCCTGATCCCAGGAGTCGCCGATTGGGAGAACCTCGTCGCCGCGATCATCGGGTCGCTCCGCCTGACCGGGCCGGTCGCCACCGCGTTCGCGGCCTGGGCCGCGATCCGGCGGCGGGCGGCCACCCGGGGACGGCGGCTCACCGCCTGGCGGGCGACGCTCTCCCCACTCTCGGTCGTCGCGGTCGTCCTGCTCTCCTTCGCGGTCACCTCGGGCGTCCTGGCGCTGAAGACCCTGCTCAGCGACGAGGTCGGCCGGCTCTGGCCGAGCGGCCTGGTCATGGGGGTCGCCGGGCTCACCCTCTACGTCATGCTCGGCTGGGTCACCGGCTGGCTGATCCCGTTCCCGGTCACCCCCTTCACGGCCGGGGTCGGCTGCCACGTCCTGGTGGTCTGGCTGGCGGACGGACACCGATGGTGGAGCGCCCTCGCGCCCACCACGCCCGAGCCGTACGACCTGTTCGAGCGGATGGAGCCGGACCTCTTCCTCAACCAGACCCTGTGGCTCGCCGGGCTGTCCGTCGCGCTCCTGCTCACCTGGGCGGCCTGGGTCGCCCGGCGGCCCCTGGTGCTCACCTCGGCGACGCTCGCCGTCCTCGTCGCGGGCGGCGGCGCCGCACGGCTGCACGGCGGGCACCCCGCGGTGCCCACCGAGCCGGTCGCCTACACCTGCCAGGAGTGGCCGATCACCGTCTGCGTCCATCCGGGCATGCGGCCGGGCCTGGCGGAGCTGGGGTCGGCCTTCACCGAGCTCGCCGCGCGTCTCAACGGCACCTCGATGGCGTTCAGCCGGGTCGAGCAGCGCTCCCGCGACCACTTCGCCCGGCCGCGGGCGGGCGTGGTCGTCATCCACGTCGACGACCTCTCCCCCGGCTACGCCGGCGAGGCGCGGCGGGAGGTCGTCGCCCGGCTCCCCCGGTCCTGCGGAACCGGCGGCCCCTACGACGCCGTCGTCACCGCCTGGCTGCGCGGCGACCCGCTCCCGGACGGTCCCGGGCCCGAACAGCTCCGGGCCGCGGCCTGGTTCTCCGCGCTGACCGAGGATCAGCGGCGGGACTGGATGCGGACCCACCACCGGGAGTTCACCCTGTGCCGGCTGGGGCCGGGGCATTTCAGCGACACCGCCTATCCGCAGGTGGCCGACCCCAGTGTGACCTGGGGCTACGTCCCGCCGACGCCGGCTCCCGCCCACTAGGGCCGTACCGGAGGTGAAATGCCCCCGCCGCGGGGAAGGAGATCTGTCGTGAAAACAGCTCCGTCCCCCTCCGGCGCGGCCCGCAGGATGCGCCGCCGGCTTGTGATCGCCGTGGTCTCACTGGTCGTCGCGATCGCCGTGATCCTCGGGCTCGGACTGGCCGTGGCCTGGTGGAGCCCCTTCGGGGAGAGCACCGTGGACCGCAGCCAGCCGGTGCTCCTGGAGTCCATCCGCAACCTCAGCCGGTACGAGGCCGCCACCGGCAGTTTCCAGGTCGTCGTGGACCTGGAGAAGGACGCCGCCTGGCTCCCCGACGCGATCAAGGGGAACCGGACCCTGTTCGTCGGGGCGGGCGGGGTCGACGCCTACGTCGACTTCTCCGGGATCGCCGGGGACGGGCTGAAGGTCTCCGCGGACCGCCGGACCGCCGAGTTACGGCTCCCGCGGGCCCAGCTGGAGAAGCCCAGCCTCGACAACGAGCGTTCCTACGTGGTGGCGCAGCAGCGCGGGCTCATCGACCGGTTCCAGGATCTGCTGGCGGGTTCGCCCGCGGACCAGCGGGAGCTCTACCTCCTCGCGGAGAAGAAGATCAACGATGCGGCGCTCGCGAGCGACCTGCGGCGGCGGGCCGAGGAGAACACCAAGTCCATGCTCGGCAACCTGCTGCGCTCACTGGGGTTCACGTCGGTCACGGTGGTCTTCGCCGACAACGTCTAGACGCGGGTGGAGCGGGTCCCCGTCCCGTACACCAGCCCGCGGAACCGCAGGGAGAACACCACCATCGCGATCCCGAAGACGATCGCGTAGATCCCGATCAGCCAGACGACCGCGATCGCGCCCTGCCGGGGAAGGGCGATCATGAAGATACCGAAGACGAACGAGAACGCGCCGGCCAGCGCCAGCAGCCACACGTTGCTGATCTCCCGCCGGAGCGCGACCGCCGCGATGATCTCGAACAGACCGGTGAGGATCGCCCACACCGCGATGAGCACGAGGAGCACGATCGCCGTGATCCCCGGCCAGAACAGGGTGATCAAGCCGATCGCGATGCCGACCACCCCGCCGAGCACGAGGAGCCACCTCGATTCCCGCCCGGCCCGCCCGAACGCGGCGACCAGCCGGAAGATCCCTTCCACCAGGGCGAAGAACCCGAACATCAGAACCAGCGCGAGCACCGTGATCCCCGGCCAGAACAGGGCGAGCAGCCCGAAGAGGATCGCGAGGAGTCCCCGAAGTGTGAGCAGCCACCACGTCATCGCACAGCCCCCGTGCCCCCGGCCCGGTCCCCCCGGCCGGGCGCCTACCAGGGACTATTCCCCAAAACCCGACATCCGAGACATAGCCACCAGTCACCACACCTAACGCGGGTTCCCACCTCCAGGTTCTCCCCGGAACCCGCCTACCCGGGTGACCGGGTGCGCGCTCGAAACGCCCCCGCGATCCGGACTGAGCGATCTTGCGTCGCGCCAGCGGCGCAAGATCACGAGGGAAGACGCGGGTTACCGGCGTTTCGAGCCGGCCGAGCGGAGGCTCGGCCAGAAGGTACAGGCTCTTGACGGCGACCTCTCTTAACGCGGTGAGCACCCCTGGTTGTCACCGCAACCGGACCTACCGGGCCGGGCCGGTAGGAGTGGCCCCGGTCACAACCACGGACGTGCGAACCGCCTTAAGCACGATCAGGCTTACAAGAACAGTGATCGTGCTTGACACGGTTGGCACGTTCAGGTTGTCACCCGGATCGTTCCTACCGGGCCGGGCAGGGTAGGTGTGGCCGCGTCTAAGGCGGTTCCCGCGGCTTCTACGTGGTTCCCGGGCCGGTGACGGCGGCGACGAGTTCGTCGGCGGCGCTGTAGGGGTCGAGGGAGGCGCCGAGCACCCGCTCGGCCAAGGCGTCCAGGCGGCTGTTCCCGTGCAGGTCGCCGAAGCGGGCCCGGAGCGCGGCCACCGCGATCGCCTCGATCTCGTCCCGGACCCGGGCCAGCCGCCTCCGCCGCAGCTCCCCCGACTCCGACAGCCAGGCGAAGTGCTTGTCGAGAGCTTCCAGGAGCTCCTGGGCGCCCTCGCCCCGAGAGGCGACGGTCGACACGATCGGCGGGCGCCACCCCGATTCGCCCACGCCGAGGGCGAGCATGTTGCGCAGGTCGCGGACGGTCGACTGGGCGCCGTCGCGGTCCGCCTTGTTGACCACGAAGACGTCGGCGATCTCCAGGATGCCGGCTTTGGCCGCCTGGATGCCGTCCCCCATCCCCGGGGCGAGCAGCACGATCGTGGTGTCGGCCAGCGAGGCGATCTCGACCTCGGCCTGACCCACGCCCACGGTCTCGACGAGGACCACGTCGTACCCGCAGGCGTCCAGGACCCGCAGCGCCTGCGGTGTCGTCCAGGACAGGCCGCCCAGGTGCCCGCGGCTCGCCATGGACCTGATGAAGACCCCGGGATCGGTGGCGTGGTCCTGCATCCGCACCCGGTCGCCGAGGAGCGCGCCCCCGGTGAACGGCGAGGAGGGGTCGACGGCGAGCACGCCCACACGCCGGCCCTGCGCCCGGAACGCCTTGACCAGCATCGACGTGGAGGTCGACTTGCCGACGCCGGGGGATCCGGTGAGGCCGACGACCTGAGCGGTGCGGGTGCGCTCGCCGTCCCGGCACAGGGCGGCCATGATCGGCCGCAACGCCGGGGACCCGTTCTCCACCAATGTGATCAAACGGCCCACGGACCGCTGCCGCCCGGCCTTCGCCCCGCGGACCAGCCCCTCGACGTCGACGGTCACCGAACAACCTCCCTGTTCTCGCCCGGCCGTCCGGGCGCCCTCCACCGGAGCGGCACGCCTGCGCCCGGCCGCGCGCCGCCGTACCGTGCCAAGCCGCGCGGTCAGGGCACGGTGATGATCAGAGCGTCGCCCTGGCCGCCGCCGCCGCACAGCCCGGCCGCGCCGATCCCGCCGCCGCGCCGCTTGAGCTCGTAGGCCAGGCTCAGCACGATCCGGGCCCCGGAGGCCCCGATCGGGTGCCCGAGGGCGATCCCGCCGCCGTTCACGTTGACCCGGTCGAGCGGGACACCGAGTTCCCGGGCCGACTGGAGCGCGACCGCCGCGAACGCCTCGTTGATCTCCAGCAGGTCAAGGCGGTCCACGTCGAGCCCCTGCTTGCCCAGGGCGTGCTTGATCGCGTTGGCCGGCTGGGACTGGAGGGAGTTGTCCGGCCCCGCCACGTTGCCGTGCGCGCCGATCTCGGCGATCCAGGTCAGGCCGAGCTCGACGGCCTTCGCCTTGGACATGACCACGACGGCGCACGCCCCGTCGGAGATCTGGGACGCCGAGCCCGCGGTGATCGTGCCGTCCTTGGCGAAGGCGGGCTTCAGCCGGGCGAGCGACTCCGCCGTGGTGTCGGGCCGGATCCCCTCGTCGGCGACGACCCGGATCGGCTCACCGCGCCGCTGCGGCACCTCGACGGGGACGATCTCCTCGTCGAACGCGCCGTTCTTCTGGGCCGCCGCGGCGAGCTGATGCGACCGGGCGGAGAACTCGTCCTGCTCCTCGCGGGTCAACCGGTACCGGGCGTTGTGCCGCTCCGTCGACTCCCCCATGGAGATCTGGTCGAAGACGTCGGTGAGGCCGTCGAGGGCCATCGAGTCGACGATCCCGGCCGGCCCGTACTTCACGCCGGTGCGCAGGCCGGGGAGGAGGTGCGGCGCGTTCGACATGGACTCCATGCCTCCCGCGACCACGATCTCGAACTCGCCCGCCCGGATAAGCTGGTCGGCGAGGGCGATGGCGTCCAGCCCGGAGAGGCAGACCTTGTTGACGGTGAGCGAGGGGACGGTCAGCGGGATGCCCGCGTGCACGGCCGCCTGGCGCGAGGGGATCTGCCCGGCGCCGGCCTGCAGGACCTGGCCCATGATCACATACTCCACCTGCCCCGGCTCGACCCCCGCCCGGTCCAGCGCCGCCTTGATGGCGATGCCGCCGAGCCGGACGGCCGGGAAGCCGGAGAGGGAGCCGAGAAGCCGTCCGACGGGCGTACGGGCTCCGGCGACGATCACAGACGTTGACATGAGGGGCCTCCCGACGGAGTCAACCAGACGTTTGCCAACATACCCATATCGGTGAAACGACCCGACGGAGGGCCACACGCTATGTTTCTGCGCATCGACCATGTGGGGATCGCCTGCCACGATCTGGAGAAGACCATAGCCCTCTACGAGTCGACGTTCGGGGTGACCGTCGTCGCCAGGGAGGTCAACGAGGAGCAGGGCGTGCGCGAGGCGATGCTGCACGTCGCGGACGGCGAGGGCGGTGGCTCCTACATCCAGCTTATCGAGCCGCTCGGCCCGGACACCCCGGTCGGCAAGTTCCTCGCCAAGCGCGGCGAGGGGCTGCACCACGTCGCCTACGGGGTGAGCGATGTCCGGGGGGCGTTGACGGAGATCGCCGCGACCGGGGTACGCTTGATCGACAAGAATCCCAGACACGGTTCAATGGGAAGCTCCATTGCATTTCTGCATCCAAAAGATGTCGGCGGAGTGTTGACCGAGCTCGTTCAAGCCCGACAGGCCGAATAGCGGGATCGATGGCGCGGGAGGCGTTCGCCGTACTAGGCTCCCGGCACGAGACTTCGGCGTCCGAAATCACTTATTCGTGACAAATCGTGCGGGAAGTTGGTAGGAGCCTCCAACGCGGCATCATAAGAGTACGCTGCCTACCAACCAGACGTGGGATTCCCTTAGGATCACCGCCTCGGATGTCCTTTTATTTCCACGCCCGGCCCGAGTAGCCGTCTCGACAACCCAGGATCGAGCCTCATGCAGTCCGACATCGACGCCCAGCTCAGCAACTTCTTTGAAGACACTCCCCCACGGGAATTCGACGTGGTGCTTCGCGGCTACGACCGTCACCAAGTCGAAGACCACCTGAATCAGATCAACGGCGACCTTCGCCAGTCGAGGGAGCAGATCATCGCGCTCCAGCGCGAGCTGTCCGACTCCCAACGGCAGTTGCAGGAGCAGGAGCGCCCGACGTACTCCGGACTCGGCGCCCGTATCGAGCAGCTGCTCAGGCTCGCCGAGGAGCAGGCTACCGAGCTCGTTCAGGCCGCGCGATCCGAGGCCAACGAGATCAAGGCGGCCGCCAAGGTCGACGCGGCCGAGCTCCGCGCCACCGCGGAGAACGAGGCCGCGGAGAAGCGTGCGCTGGCCACCCGCGAGGCGGACGACATGCGCAGCACTGCCGACCGCGAGGCGGACGAGATCCGCTCCACGGCGCGCCGCGAGTCCGACGAGCTGACCTCCACCACCGAGCGCGAGGTCGCCAAGCTCCGGGCCACCGCCGACCACGAGGTCGCCGAGAAGCGCGCCAGCGCCGAGCGCGAGATCGCCAAACTTCGGACGACCACCGAGCGCGAGGTCGCCCAGCTCCGCGCCTCCACCAAGCGCGAGCGCGACGAGGTGCTCACCACCGCCAAGCGGCAGGCCGACGAGATGCGGGCGCAGGCCCAGCGCGTGCTGGAGGAGAGCGAGGCCCAGCGCGCCCAGGCCGAGGCGGAGTTCGAGATCCAGCTCGCCTCCCGCCGGGAGGAGGCCGAGCGCCAGGAGGCCGACCGCCACGCGAGCGCGCAGGCCGCCACGCAGAAGCTCGTCGCCGAGGCCGAGCAGCGCGCGGCGACCGCCGAGCAGCGGGCCACCAAGGCCACCCAGCAGGCCGAGCAGACCCGGCGCGAGGCGGACACCCACGCCAAGCAGCTGCTCGCCAACGCCCGCAAGAACGCCGACCAGGTCCTCAGCGAGGCCAAGTCCGCGGCCGAGCACCTGCTCAGCGAGACCCGGAGCGAGGCCGACCGGGTGCGCACCGCGGCGCAGCGCCAGGTGGACGACCTCACCCGTCAGCGGGACAGCATCACCAGCCACCTCGCCCAGCTCCGTCAGCTGCTCGGCGGCGCCCCCATGCCGAGCATGGAGGAGCCGGCCGTCACCGCGGCTCCGCCCAAGCCGGCGCTCCCCACGGGGAACTCCTCCGGCGGCGGCGGGGAGAAGGCCGTGACCTCGGCCAAGCCGTCCCCGCCCCCGGCGGCCACCAAGACCAAGGACGACTCGGAGTGGTGGCAGGAGTAATCCTTCGGGCGAGGGTGTAAACCCTTAGAGATACCTGGGAGTCAGTCACGGGGAGGGCCTCATCGAGGCTCTCCCCGTTTCTCTGTCCCGCACCCCAGGGGACAAATAACATCAAATCACCCATATAGTGCTAAATCTACACTTCCCATCCTTAGATATAGGCGGGCATGGACCAGGCAGCAGTGGAGACAGGAATGCCAGAAGACGGACCCAATACCGCCATAAAACTACCCAAAAACGATGAAAACCTCCCATTTGGCCCGTTGGGTAAGCCGCTCGGGCAGAGTCCGTTCATCTTCGGACTCACCGGCGCACTGGGGGTGCTCACCGCGTGGCTGATCGGACAGGCCCTCGTCGGCTCCCGCAGCGTGATCATGCTGATCATCGTCTCGCTCTTCCTGGCGATCGGGCTCAACCCGGCCGTGGAGGCGCTGCACGGGCGGCTCATCTCCCGGCGCTGGGCGATCTCACTGGTCTTCGCCGGGGTCATCGGCTTCTTCGTGGTCTTCGGATTCGCGATCGTGCCCCCGGTCAGCACGGAGATGGGGGACTTCGTCCGGGCGGTCCCCGGTTACGTCTCCGAGCTGCTGGCCAACCCCACGCTCAAGCAGCTGGACAACGACTACCAGATCATCACCAAGCTCCAGGAGTACATCACCAGCGGCGGACTGGGCGCCACCGTGGCGGGCGGCATCCTCGGCGTGGGCGCGGTCGTCCTCAACGCGTTCTTCTCCGCGTTCACCGTCCTCGTGCTCACGCTGTACTTCCTCGGCTCGCTCACCCACATCAAGGAGTTCTTCCTCAGCCTGGTGCCGAGGAGCCGCCGCGACCGGACCGGCCTGATCACCGACGAGATCCTCAAGGGCATCGGCGGATACGTCGCCGGAAACCTCCTCATCTCCGTCATCGCGGGCGTGGTCTCCTACGTCTTCCTGCTGATCGCCGGAGCCGAGTACGCCCTCGCCCTGGCGTTGATCATCGCGGTCACCGACCTGATCCCCATGGTCGGCGCCACGATCGGAGCCGTCCTGGTCACCGGGGTCGGCTTCCTCCAGTCGATCCCGATCGGCATCGCCTGCGCGATCTTCTTCGTCGTCTACCAGCAGGTCGAGAACTACGTGCTCTATCCCAAGGTGATGAAGCGCTCCGTCGACGTGGCGCCCGCCGTCACCGTCATCGCCGCGCTCTTCGGCGGTGCGCTCATGGGGGTGATCGGGGCCCTGCTGGCGATCCCCATCGCCGCTGCGGTGACCCTCATCCTCCGGGAGGTCGTCATGCCACGCCAGGAGAGGTGCTAACCGGCGACCTGCTTGACGAAGCCCTCCACCGCCTGATTGAAGAGTTCGGGCTGTTCGACCGCGCTCAGATGCCCGGCCTTCTCGATCAGGGCGAGCCGCCCGTCCGCCACCGCGTCCACCATGGCGTGGGCCTCCCCGACCGGGGTGATCTCGTCCTCCTCACCGACGATCACCAGGACCGGCACCCGCAGCGCGCGCAGCGTCTCGACGGAGTCGGACCGGCCGGCCATCGCCCGCGCCGCCCAGGCGACCGCGCCCGGCGGCGCGGCCTGCATCAGCCCCCGGACCCGGCCCACGACGAGCGCGCGACGCTCCTTGGTGGTGCTCCCCACCAGCTTGGGCAGCAGGTCGCGGACGAGCGGCACCGCGCCGTCCGCCAGCACGGCCTGGGCGAGCCGCTCCCGGCCCTGGCGGACCGCTTCGTCGTCGGCGCCGGCCCGGGTGTCGGCGAGGACGACCCCGGCGACCCGGTCCGGATACCGGCGGCAGAAGGCCATCGTCACATATCCCCCCATCGACAGGCCGCCGACGATCGCCCGTTCGATCCCGGCGGCGTCGAGGAGGGCCAGCACGTCGGCGGCCATGGCGTCCAGGGACGGCTCGTCCACGCCGAGGGCCGAACCGCCGAATCCGCGCAGGTCGGGGGTGATGACCCGGCAGGTGCCCGCAAGGCCCTCCCGCTGGCCGAGCCACATCGCCGACGAGAGGGGGAACGCGTGGAGCAAGACGACCGGGAAGCCGTCACCGGCGGAACGTGAGAAGAGCCGGACGGGCCCCGGCTGATCGATGTTTGACTGCACGGTGTTGACACTAGCCTCTGACGCCCCCGCTGCCACCCCTTGACTTTGATCTATCTGGTCAACGACCCTGAATCCCAGCCATCCCCCGTCGCCGCCGTTCAACCCTGCGCGGGTACGGCCGACGGGCGGCCGGAGCCTCCCGACCACGCCGCGAACAGACGGCATCGTACGGCCCCAAGCCACCCCAAGACGGCCCGGCCCAGCCCGTACGGGCCCGTGGCACCTCGAATCCAGGCGGCTCCGGGCTCAGGCGGTGTGCTCGGCCCAGGGAGCCAGTTCGGTGCCGAGTGGGTACGCCTCGGGGTTGAGCCGCTTGACGATCTCGTTGAGGACGACCCGTACCCGCGGCTCGCCCACCCACAGGTGTTTGGCGCCCTCGGCGTCGATCACCTCGGCCTGGGGTACCCGGGCGAACCGCTCGCGCGCCTGCTCGGGGCGGAGGTAGTCGTCGAGTTCGGGGACGAGGGCCACCAGCGGCCGTCCGAACTCGGCCCAGGCGTCGAGTTCGGCGTCCCCGGCGCGGCGCAGCGGCGGCGAGATGAGGATCGCCCCTTCGACGAGGGGGTCGCGCCCCCACTTCAAGGCGAGTTCGGTGCCGAAGGACCAGCCGACGAGCCACGGGTGGGGCAGGCCGTGGAACTCGGTGTACTCCAGCGCGGCGGCGACGTCGAACCGTTCGGCGTCCCCGCCGTCGAACGCCCCTTCGGAGGTGCCCCGCTCGGAGGCGGTGCCCCGCGTGTTGAACCGGAGTACGGCGAGACCGGCCTGCGCGGGCAGGCGGTAGGCGGCTTTGCGGAAGAGGTGGCTGTCCATCATGCCGCCGTGGGTCGGCAACGGGTGGAGGCAGACCATGGTCGCGACGGGGGGACGGTCCGCCGGGACCGCCAGCTCCCCGACGAGTTCCAGCCCGTCCGCGGTGTGCAGCGTGATCGGCTCCCGTTTGGCGGGAAGCACGGTGCTCGCCGAGATGTGTTTCACTACCCCTCCGTTGTCAGTACCGGGTACGGCCCGGTCCGCGATCGACGCGCTTGCGCCAGCAGCCGCCGTGCCAGTGCCTGCGCTCTCCTTCCCCGTCGGCCCAGTTGGGCCAGGTGACCAGGTGGGGGGTGCCGGGCTGGATCTCCTGCTGGCAGCCGGGGCACCGGTAGACCTTGTCGGTCCCGCCGCCGGTCACCGTCCGGACGACCCATTCGCCGTCCGATCCTTCTTCGACGTTCTCGATTCCGGTCACGGTCCCGCCGACGGGCCGGGCCGTACCGGCGCGACCGCCCCGGTCGAAGGGGTCGCGGCGCCGGGAACGCCGGGGGCTCACCGGAACGCCTGGACGCCCGCGGTCACGAGCTGGTCCAGCAGCGGTGCGGGGGCGTAGGCGGGTTCGCGGTACTCGGCGTAGAGCGCGCGAAGCCCGTCGCGCACGGTCTCCAGGCCGATCCGGTCGAGCGTCTCGAACGGGCCGACGGGGTAACCGCACCCCAGCCGCATGGCCGTGTCGATGTCCTCGATCGAGGCGTAGCCGGATTCATACATACGTACAGCGTCATTCAGATAGGGATAAAGCAGGGCGTTGACCACGAACCCCGCCCGGTCCTTGCATCGTACGGGCTCCCGCCCAAGCCGGCGTACCGCGTCCAGTACGGCCGACACGGCGCTCTCCTCGGTCCGTACCGTGGCGGCGACCTCGGCCACCCGGTCCCCGACGAAGTGCAGCCCCACCACCCGGCCCGGATGCGACAGCCCGGCCGTCAGCTCCACCACCGGAATACTCGCGACCGTCGTCGCCACGATCGTGTCCGGCCCGGCGATCTCGTCCAGGCCGGCCAGCACCGCGCGCTCCAGGATCCGCTCCTCACCGGCCGCCTCCACGAGCAGCCCCGCCCCGGCGAGCCCGGCGATCTCGGTGACGCCGCTCACCCGGGCGTCGCCGGGAAGGTCCGTCGCGGCGATCGCCTCGTCGACCTCCGCGGCGCTCCGGGCCGTGAAAACCACCTCGAAGCCCGCCCGGGCGAACTCCGCCGTCACCCGGCGGGCCTGCTCCCCCGAGCCCACCACCCCGACCCGCTCGATCCGGGCGGCGGGCACGCCCTCCTCGGCCGGGCCGCGATCGGCCGGCGGGCGGTCGTAGGAGTGGAAGCCCCGGCCGCTCTTGCGGCCGAGCAGTCCGGCGGTGACCAGTTCGCGCAGGATCGGCGCGGGCGCGTGCCGGCGGTCCCGGCTCTCCCGGAACAGCACCTCGCAGACGCCGTAGGAGGTGTCCAGGCCGATCAGGTCGAGGAGGGCGAACGGCCCCATCGGCAGTCCGGCCCCGAGCCGCATCGCGGTGTCGACGTCGTCGCGGGAGGCGATCCCGGCGTCCAGCAGATGCGCGGCGTGGTTGAGATAGCCGAGCAGGAGCCGGTTGACCACGAACCCCGCCCGGTCGCCGACCGTCACGGTCGTCTTGCCCAGCCGGGCGACAAACTCGGCCACGTCCCGGGCCACGTCGTCGGGGGTGAGCACCGTCCGGACGATCTCGACCAGGCGCATGATCGGCGCCGGGTTGAAGAAGTGCACGCCGATCACCTGTTCGGGCCGCCCGGTCGTCGCCGCGATCGCGGTCACCGAGAGCGAGGAGGTGTTGGTGGCCAGGATCGCCGACGGCTTGCAGACCCGGTCCAGCTCGGTGAAGAGCCGGGTCTTCAGCTCCATGACCTCGGGGACGGCCTCGACCACCAGGTCGACGTCGGCCAGGTCCGCCAAGGAGGCCGAGAACGTCACCCGGCGCAGGATCAGGCTCTGCTCCTCGGCCGTGAGCTTGCCCCGGGCGACCGCGCGATCCGTCGACGCGGAGAGGTGGCCCACCCCGCGCTCCAGCGCCGCGGCGTCCATCTCGATCCCGACGACGTCGATGCCCGCACGGGCGAACACCTCGGCGATCCCGGCTCCCATGATCCCGAGTCCGACGACCCCCACCCTGCGAAACGTCCGCATACCACTGCTCCTCATCGGCCCGACCAACCGCCGATCAGTCTCCCAGAGCCCGTCTTCTCCCCCGCACCCGGCACCGGACCGGTCAAGGGTGGCCCAACCGTGGGCGGCGTTGCTCGCACACCGTTCGCATGATCGTTGTGGTGTGTGTCCGCCGGCGGGCGCGGACAGCACAATGATCATCCGGACGCTGTCCCGGCCAAGCTGCCAAAGGCCGCAGACCGGACACCCCCGCCCTGAACCGGCGGAAGGCGTGGTACGGGCGATGCCGGACCACGCCTTCCGCCGTACCGGGCCTCGTTCCCGACGCACGTCGAAAGCGGTCAGGTGGCGCGGGCGGTCTCGTCTTCGAGGTAGCGGCGGCCGCCGACGTACAGGCCGGTGAGCAACTGGATCGCGATCGCGCCGAAGAGCAGGGCGAACGGCGCCGTCCAGCCCCCGGTCGCGGTGTAGAGGACACCCACCAGAAGGGGACCGAGCCCGGCGATGAGATATCCGGCGCTCTGGCCGAACGCCGACAGCGCGGCGGTCGCCGAGGCGGTACGGCTGCGCAGCGCGAACAGGGTCAGCGCCAGGGGGAACGACCCCATCCCCACCCCGACGAACATCGCCCAGATCCACGAGGGGTCCAGCAGCAGGCCGGCGAAGCCGACGGCGTAGAAGGCGATCAGCACGACGACCAGGACCCGCTGGTCGGCCAGACGGGCCGCGAGCGCCGGGATCAGCGCCGAGATCGGCACGCTCAACCCGGTGAAGACCGCGAGGGTGAGACCGGCGTCGGCCGCGGTGTACCCGCCGTCCAGCAGGATCTGGGCGAGCCAGCCGAACATGACGTACGCCACCAGGGACTGGCTGCCGAAGTATCCGGCCATCGCCCACCCGAGCCTGCTCCGCAGCAGCGAGGAGATCGGGGTGTGCCCGCCCGCCTCGGCGGTCCGCCCGGGCTCGCGCCCCCGCAGGGCGAGCCAGGGAATCACGGCGACGGCGGCGAGCGCGGCCCAGCTCCCGAGGGCGAGGTGCCAGTCCCCGCCGGCGGCCCGCTCGATGGGGATCGTGGCGGCTGCCGCGATCATGGTGCCGACGGCGAGCGCCGTCGCGTACACGGTGGTCATCAGGCCGACCCGGGTGGGGAAGTGCCGCTTGACCAGGGAGGGGATGAGCACGTTGCCGACGGCGCCACCGGCGAGCGCCACGGTGCTGGCGACGAGGAAGAACGCCGCCGAGTCGATCATGACGCGGACGGCCAGCCCGGCGCTGAGGGTGACAAGGGCCAAAAGGAGGAGGCGGTGCTCACCGATCCGCCGGGCGAGCGCCGGGGTGAATGCGCCGAAGACGGCGAAGCAGATGACGGGGAGGGCGGTGAGCAGCCCGGTGAGCAGCCCGGACAGGCCGAGGGTGCCCCGAACGTCGCCGAGGAGCGGGCCCACGCTGGTCACGGCGGTGCGGAGGTTGAGGGCGGCGAGCACGATACCGAGCACCAGGAGCCATACGGCTTTCGCGGGCACACGCGCCGCGATCGCGGCCGGCTTCTCCGGTGCGAGCGTCGTCATGATGTGTCATCCTATCAAGCAAGAAGCGGGTCATCCATTCATAGGATGAATCTACCAACGACTACACTAACCACCGACAGCGCGGTCCGCATTCCGGTTTTCGGGAGTTCTCCGTTGACACTTCGATCCACCCAGCGATCCGCCCTGGTCGACCAGGTCATCGCCCAGCTACGCGCCGAGATCTCCTCCGGTGAGTGGCCTGTCGGCAGCCGCATCCCCACCGAACCCGAACTCGCCGCCACGCTCGGCGTGGGACGGAACACCGTCCGCGAAGGGGTGCGCGCGCTCGCCCACGCGGGGCTCCTGGAGATCCGTCAGGGATCGGGCACCTTCGTCCGCGCCGGGAACGAGTTCGCGGGAGCCGTGCACCGCCGGGTGGCGGCCAGCGAGGTCCGGGAGGCCTTCGAGGTCCGCCGGGCCCTGGAGGTCGAAGCCGCCCGGCAGGCCGCGCGCCGCCGTACCGAAGAGGATCTCGTCGGGATCAAGGCCGCGCTGGCCGGCCGGGAGTCCGCCTGGACCGGAGGCGACGTCAACAGCTTCGTCGAGGCCGACGCCCGGCTGCACCAGCTCATCGTGGCCGCCGCGCACAACTCCCTCCTCTCCGACCTCTACTCCGACATCGGCGACGCCGTGCGCGCCACCCTCCGGCACGGGGTCGGCGACGTGCTCTGCGAGGAGCGCTACGTCGACCACTCCCGGCTCGTCGCCGCCATCGCCGACTCCGACGCCGAGACCGCGATGCGCGAGGCCGCCGACTACCTGCATGACCTCCTCGACGACTTCCACTGAGCGGTAGGGTTGCCACCCATGCGGCTCGTCATAGCTCGATGCAGTGTGGACTACGTCGGACGGCTCACGGCCCACCTGCCGATGGCCACCCGCCTCATTTTGATCAAAGCGGACGGTTCCGTCTCCATCCATGCGGACGACCGTGCCTTCAAGCCGCTCAACTGGATGAACCCGCCGTGCAAGCTCAAGGAGGACGGCGACACCTGGACCGTCACCCACGGCAAGACCGGCGAGCGGCTCATCCTCACCGTGGAAGAGGTCGTCCACGACTTCAGTCACGAACTGGGCGTCGACCCCGGACTCCGCAAGGACGGTGTCGAGGCGCACCTGCAGGAGCTCCTCGCCGACAACATCGGCACCCTCGGCCAAGGCTGGAGCCTGGTCCGGCGGGAGTACCCCACCGCGATCGGCCCGGTCGACATCCTCTGCCGCGACGAGGCCGGGGCCACCGTCGCGGTGGAGATCAAGCGCCGGGGCGAGATCGACGGGGTCGAGCAGCTCACCCGGTACCTGGAACTGCTCAACCGGGACCCGCTGCTCGCCCCGGTGCGGGGGATCTTCGCCGCACAGGAGATCAAGCCCCAGGCCCGGGTGCTCGCCGGAGACCGGGGAATCTCCTGCGTCACCCTCGACTACGAGGCCCTGCGCGGCATCGTCCGCGAGGACACCCTCTTCTGAGCCGCCGGGCCGTACCGGTGTCCGCCGATCGGCGGACACCGGGATCCGGGGCCGCCGGGGTCACCCCCGGATCAGGTCCCGGCCGGTCGGCTCCCAGCGCAACGCCGACTCCTGCGGCGCCAGCGGCTCCCGCCCGGCGATGAGGTCGGCGGCCCGCTCGGCGATCGCGATCGTCGGCGCGTTGGTGTTGCCCCGGGGGATCGACGGCATCACCGAGGCGTCGACCACGCGAAGCCCCTCGACCCCGCGCACCCGGAGCTCGGGGTCGCACACCGCCTCCTCCGATCCGCCCATCGCACAGGTGGAGGTGGGGTGGTAGCAGGTGATCAGATGGGACCGGACGAACTCCTGGAGCTCCTCGTCACCCGTGACCTCCTCGCCCGGGGTGTGCTCCCCGGCGCAGGAGCGGGCGAGCGGCGCGCACTGCGCGATCTCCCGGGCCAGGCGTACCCCGGCCACCAGCGGCTCCAGGTCAGCCGGGTCGACGAGGTAGCCCGCGTCGATCGCCGGCTTGTCCTGCGGGTCGGCCGAGCTCAGCGTGATCGCACCTCGGGAGGCCGGTGCGAGCAGGGTGACCAGGACCGACATCAGGCGTTCGGAGGGGGGCGTCAGTCCCTGGTCGGCGAACGGCGACGGCAGGACGTGGAACTGGACGTCGGGCGCCGGCAACCCCTGGCGGGTCCGGACGAAGCCTCCCACCTCGGCCAGGTTGGAGGTGAGGGGGCCACGTCCGGCCAGCTTCCACTTCATCCGCGACGCGGAGGTGTCCTCCTCCCAGAGCCCCTTGACCCCGGGTGTCTTCCACATCACCACCACGGCCGGGTGGTCCTGCAGCCCGGTGCCGACCCGGGGGCTGTCCACCACGACCTCGATCCCGTGCTCCCGGAGGTGCCCGGCGGGCCCCACCCCCGACAGCATCAGCAGCTGCGGGCTGTTCACCGCGCCGGCGCAGAGCACCACCTCGCGCTCCGCCTCGGCCTGGACCGTCTCCCCGTCCAGGACGTACTCCACCCCGGTCGCCTTGCCGTCCTCGATGAGCACCCGGGTGACGAGCGCACCGGTCTCCACGGTCAGGTTCTTCCGGTCCAGGGCCGGGCGGAGGTAGGCGTCCGCGGCCGACCAGCGCCGCCCGGCGCGCTGCGTCACCTGGTACCGTCCGACCCCGTCCTGGGCGTCCCCGTTGAAGTCGGGGTTGGCCGACAGGCCGTAGGCCTGCGCGGCCTCCACCCACTCCTTGGTGAGGCGGTGGACGTGACGCAGGTCCTCGACCCGGAGCGGCCCGTTCACCCCGTGCAGCGGCGAACCGCCCCGGTCCTGGTCCTCCGCGCGCATGAAGTAGGGCAGCATGTTCTCGTGCGACCACCCCGCGCAGCCGTACTCGTCCTGCCAGGTGTCGTAGTCCAGCTGGTTTCCCCGGATGTAGATCATGGCGTTGATCGAGCTGGATCCGCCGACGACGCGGCCGCGCGGCCAGTAGACCGAGCGGCCCGCGGCCTGTTCCTGCGGGGTCGTCTCGTAGTCCCAGTCCAGCTCGCTCTTGAACAGCCGGCCCACCGCCGCGGGCACCTGGATGTTGACGTCGTCGTCCGGCGGCCCGGCCTCCAGAAGCAGCACGCGGACGTCCTCGTCCTCCGACAACCGCGCGGCAAGGACACAGCCGGCACTTCCCGCACCTACGATTACATAGTCGTACACAGCGCCTCCGGAATCCGATGGTGTGCTGATCCAACCATGTGGATCCGACGCCTGTCAGCGTCCTGACCGACCCGCGGAGCCGGTGGATTTCCCAAGATCCGCTGGGCGTCGGGCCGGGACGCCCCCGTGAGCAACGGTGTACGTTGCCGAGAGATCTCCCGGTCAGCCCTGGAGGGATGGCGACACGCGTATGGCGATCATGACCGGGAACGCTCCGCACCCGCTGTCTGGGTGCGGAGCCGGATACCGGGGGGAGTACGGCGGTTACGCATCGAGACGGTATCCCTTGAGCTGATTCAGCAGCTGAATGTGATCTGCATGGTAAATCCATTTATGTGACGACATCTCACACTTCCGGGTCAAAAGATCTTGCCGATATCGTGAGGGCCCCACATCAGGACACGGCGCAGGAATGGGCGTCGCCGGCACTTTCCGACGGCCGTTCCTACCGCGGGATGACCCCTGAGCAACGATATGAAGATCGCCGCGAACGCCTGGTCGAGGCGGCTTACACCCTCTTCGCGCTGGAGGGGTTCGGTTCCACCACGATCGAGCGACTCTGCGCGACCGCCCGTATCTCCACCCGAGCCTTCTACGAGCATTTCGACACGCGCGAAGATCTCATGGAGACCGTCTACCGCCGCTGCGTCCAAGCGTCGCTCACCGTGGTGGGCACCGCGGTCCGGCAGGCCGAGCCGACGCTGGAAAGCCGGATCGAAAACGGCCTGACCCGCTACTTCGCGTGGGTGACCGAGGACATCCGACGGGCGCGCATCCTCCATCTGGAGGTGAACCGGGCCGGCGACGCCCTGCAAGCCGTACGGCGGCTCATGCTCGTCGACTTCACGGCGTTCGTGGAGGAGGCCGTCGAGGGCCTGCACGGGATGTCCCGGGAGGACCTGCGGCTGCTCGCCGTCGGGCTGATCGGCTCGATGCACGAGCTCTCGCTCGCCTGGACCCTCGCCGACGACCCCCCTCCGGTGGACCGGCTGGCCGCGACCGCGATCCACATCTTCCGGCGCGCGTTCGGCGCGTGAACGCGGCCCGGGGGCGGGCCACCACCGTGACCCGCCCCCTCTATATGAGAGGTGCCCGGCGGACCCCCGATGACCGCCGGGCACCCGTGTTCAGGCCATTCGGGCCGCCGGAGACTCCGCAGTGACCGAGAGCCGCCGGATCGCCCCGGATGACACCCTTCTCCACCTGGGATGACCTCCCGCGCACGACGCACGGTGCCGAGTGCCCACAAGCACCCCGAGACGGCTCGCCTCAGGAAACCCCCGGACACCCATGTCATCCCCTCAAGTAGGGCCGTCCGGCCTTGGCCGACCGTGACCGTTCGCCACGGACCCATCCAACCATGACGATCGCGCCACGTAGTCACACGATGTCATAACGTAATCATCCTGACAACGAACCTGGGCGCCGCGTCCCGCGACAGGAGCGGAGGCAGGAGTCCGGCATCGCGGCGGCCCGCGATAGCGTGACAAACATGACCAGAGCCGATAAAGACCAGCCGGTCGTCCTGTCCCGGATCTACACCCGGACCGGCGACGACGGCACCACCGCCCTCGGCGACATGAGCCGGACGTCCAAGACCGACCCGCGGCTGGCCGCCTACGCCGACGTCGACGAGGCGAACGCGGCGATCGGCGTCGCGGTCACGATGGGGGATCTCGCCCCCGAACTGAACGACGTGCTCGGCCGGGTGCAGAACGAGCTCTTCGACCTCGGCGCCGACCTGTGCACGCCGGTGGTGGAGAACCCCGAGTTTCCGCCGCTCCGGATTGACCAGGCCTACATCGACAGGCTTGAGGCGGAATGCGATGAGTTCAACGAGGAGCTCAAGCCGCTACGGAGCTTCATCCTCCCCGGGGGCACGCCCGGCGCCGCGCTGCTCCACGTCGCCAGGACCGTGGCCCGGCGGGCCGAGCGCACCGCCTGGCAGGCGCTGGAGACGCACGAGGACATGAACCCGCTCACGGTGAAATACCTCAACCGCCTCTCCGACCTGCTCTTCATCTTCTGCCGGCTCGCCGCGGAGGGAAACGAGGTGCTGTGGAAACCCGGCGGCAGCCGCTGAGCCGGAGCCGCTAGACGACCGAGTGGGTCACCGTCCCGCGGTAGTCGCCGTTCTGCGTGCTGAACGGAACGGAGACGACGAGCTGCGGGTTCCACGCCCCGGTGCTCCCGGTCAACAGGCCGCCCGAGTGGCTGAAGGCCGTGACCGGCGCGCCGCTGCCGCCCAGCGTCATCCGGGCCGCCCGGGTGGCCTGCCCCGGGGTGAAGATCCCGCCTCCCTGGGCCACCACGGCCGGACCGGACCAGTAGGCCACGTTGCTCACGGAGATGGTGCGCCCGCCGCCGGTGAAGTCGGTCGCGTGCACCGAAGCCGTCCAGTTCGAGGTGATGCCCAGCCGGGTGTCGGCCACGGTGACCTGGCCCAGCGCGCCCTCCAGCACGCTTCCGGGACCGCCGTGGCCCAGGGAGACCGACCCGGACGGCACCGTGATGTCCAGAGAGAGAAGCCTGTCGGGAACGGCGGCCCCGGCGACGGCCGACGACGTCGGCGTCAGGGTCGGAACCACAGCCAGCACCACGGCCGATATCGCGGCCCGTTTCCGCATGTTCTCCCCCGGTTCTCCCTCCGGCGCGGTCAGCGGCCGTCCGGTTCGGCCGGCCCGCGGGCGGCTCTCCGGCGGCGGACCACCGCGACGACCCCGAGCGCCAACGGTACCGCGACGAGTCCGCCGAGCATTCCGTACCGCGACAGGACCGAGGAGAACGGAATCACGGACCGTCCGCGCCCGCGCCCCGGAAAGGTCACGGTCGCGGTCGCCGTGCGCTCCAGTTTCCCGCTGCGCAGGGTGAGCGAGACGTCCCACGGCCCGGCCGGCACCCGCCGGTCCAGCGTGACGGTGACCGCGGCGACCGAGCCCGGCGACATCGTGACCCCCTGCTGGACGGGAAACGGCCCGGCCCGCAGACCGCCGGGCCCGTCCGACAGCGAGAGCGATCCGCTGATGTCCAGGGCCCGTTCCCCGGTGTTCCGCACATCCGCCACGAGTCGCGGGGCACCGTCCGGCGCGCGCTCCGGGGTGAGCCGGTCGACGGCGAAGTCCGACGGCGGCTCCCCTCCGGGTCCGACGTCGAGGTAGACGCGGATGCCGACCCGGCTCACCGTCCGGATCGTCCGGCTACCGCCCGGTTCCTCGGCGGTCTGCGCCCAGACCACCGCGTACCGCTCCCCGCGTGAGGCGGCCGGCGGCACCTTCACCCGCACCTCGGCCTGGGCCCGCCCCCACGCCGGCACCTGCAGCACGTCGCGATCGAGCGACATCCAGTCGCTCAGTTCGTTCGCCTCCCGGTCCCTGGCCACGGTGAACGTCCCGTCGACGATGTCCGCCCCACCCGCGTACAGGTCGACGCGCCGCGCCGACCGCGACTTGTTGATCACCTCGAACCGCCGTTCGATGACCATGCCCGGATTGAGGTGGTCGACGATGTAGGCGAGCGCGCGGGGATCGTCCCGGCGGCTCACCGGCGCCTCGATCAACCGGATGCCGATCCGGCCGTCCGCTTGCCCGGCGGATGCCGCGCCGGCCGGGGCCGCGGACGACAGGAGCGTCGCCACCCCCAGAGCGAACCCGGCGAGCAGGCTACGACAGCGAATGCGTCACCGTGCCGGAGTAGGTGCCGACCTGGGCGGTCAGCGGGATCGTCAGCACAAGCGACGGAGCCCAGGTCGCCGTGCTCCCGCCGCTGCCCCCCGAATGGGCGTACGCCGTCACCGGACTGCCGACGAGACCGAGCGGGACCCGGGCGTCCCTGGTGGCCTGCCCGGACGTGAAGGTCCCCCCGCCGAGCGCCACGGAGGCCGTACCCGACCAGTAGGCGACGCTCCCGACGGGGACGGTCAGCGCACCGGCCGTGAAGTTTGTTCCGTACACCGAGGCGGTCCAGTTGGACGTGGCCCCGCCGCGGGTGTCGGTGGCCGTGACCGGCCCCATCGGGCCCTCCAGCACGTTGCCCGGGTGCGCGGTGCCCAGCCCGAACGACGCGGGCACGGTGACGTCCAGGCTGCCCGCCGAGACGGTGAAGGTGACGATGGTGTCGCCGGTCGGCGCGGCGACCGCCGGACCGTTCAGGGCCAATGTCACGACGCCGCAGACGGCGGCGATCAGTGCGACGGATCTCTTACCCACAGCTGTTCCCCTTCGAATGAACGAAGCATTCTCGGGGGGCTGGTCCGACCTGTGACGACTACCCTAAGTGATGATATGTGAAACCCCGGGGCAACGCGCGGGTCAGGCCGCGTCGAGGTAGGCACCCGGGGGCGCGGCCTCCAGCCAGGACAGAAAGCCGGTGAGCGCGTCCTCGCTCATCGCGACGGAGACCGAACCGCAGTCGACGACCCAGAACCCCTCCGGCAGCCCTTCGGCCGGAGTGGGGAGTCTGCGGACCGAGACGACAAGACCGCGCCTCGCGATCGCGTGGCGCGGTCTCATTCTGATGTCTATCAGGGGAATCCAGTGGATCTCCCCTGCGGCGTAGCGGGCCACCCCTCGGCGCCACTTTCGCCCACCGGCTACGGGGCGCAGGTAACAGGAGACCGAGCCGCGCATCCGGGTGAGCATCACCGCCCGGAGCACCGGCAGCAGGGCAAGCGACAACACGACCGTGACGATCGCCGTAGCTTGCCCCATCCGCCTACTCCTTAACCGTTCAGACCTCTTCGCCGGCTGCGATCAGCCGGGCGCGCGCCCGCTGCACCGCCGCCGCGGACTCCCCGTCCATGCTGGCGTCGGCGCGCTGGAGCGCGTCACGCGCACGGGCGACGTCGACCTCGGAGCCGAGCTCGGCCGTCTCGGCGAGGACGGACACCTCGTTGTTGCCGACCGAGATGAATCCACCGTGGACGGCCGCGACGAGGTCGCCGCCCTCCACGCCCTTGACGCGCAGCACACCGCCCTCGACCAGGATGCCGAGCACTGGTGCGTGTTCCGGCATGATACCGATCTCGCCGTCAATAGTCTTGGCGATGACCATGTCGGCTTCGCCCGACCAGAGCTCACGCTCCGGCGAGACCACTCCGACCCGGAGCTTTGCCACTACAGCCTCCTAGCTGAGCCCTCGGTACGGCCGGCGCTCGGCGCCGGCCGTACCGGGCGACGTCACTGAGCGAGTTCCTTGGCCTTCGCGATGGCCTGCTCGATACCACCGACCATGAAGAACGCCTGCTCGGGCAGGTGGTCGTACTCACCCGCGCACAGACCCTTGAAGGACGAGATGGTCTCGTCCAGCGGGACGAACTCACCCGGCTGCCCGGTGAACGCCTCGGCGGCGTACATCGGGTGGGACAGGAAACGCTCGATCCGGCGAGCCCGGTTGACCGTGACCTTGTCCTCTTCGGAGAGCTCGTCGATACCCAGGATCGCGATGATGTCCTGCAGTTCCTTGTACTTCTGCAGGATCCGCTTGGTCTCCTGGGCGACCGCGTAGTGCTCCTCGCCGATGATCTGCGGGTCGAGGATCCGGGACGAGGAGTCCAGCGGGTCCACGGCGGGGTAGATCCCCTTCTCCGAGATCGGCCGGGAGAGAACGGTCTGCGCGTCCAGGTGCGCGAACGCGTTGTGCGGGGCGGGGTCGGTGATGTCGTCCGCGGGCACGTAGATCGCCTGCATGGAGGTGATCGAGTGGCCGCGGGTCGAGGTGATCCGCTCCTGCAGCACGCCCATCTCGTCGGCGAGGGTCGGCTGGTAACCCACGGCGGACGGCATCCGGCCGAGCAGCGTGGAGACCTCCGAACCCGCCTGGGTGAACCGGAAGATGTTGTCGATGAACAGAAGCACGTCCTGCTTCTGCACGTCCCGGAAGTACTCCGCCATGGTCAGCGCGGACAGCGCGACCCGCAGACGGGTGCCCGGCGGCTCGTCCATCTGGCCGAAGACGAGGGCGGTGTCCTTGAGGACGCCCGCCTCATCCATCTCGGTCCAGAGGTCGTTGCCCTCACGGGTCCGCTCGCCGACGCCCGCGAAGACCGAGGTTCCGGAGAACTTCAGGGCGACCCGGCGGATCATCTCCTGGATCAGAACGGTCTTGCCGACGCCGGCGCCGCCGAACAGACCGATCTTCCCACCCTTCACGTACGGGGTGAGCAGGTCGATGACCTTGATCCCGGTGGGCAGCATCTCCGTCCGCGACTCAAGCTGGTCGAAGGCGGGGGACGGCCGGTGGATCGGCCAGCGCTCGGTGACCTTGAGCGAGCTGGTGGGCACGTCCAGCGTCTCGCCGAGCGTGTTGAAGACGTGTCCCTTGACGACGTCGCCGACCGGCACCGAGATCGGGGCGCCGCTGTCGGTGACGACGGCTCCGCGGACCAGGCCGTCGGTGGGCTGCATGGAGATGGCGCGGACCAGGTTGTCCCCCAGGTGCTGGGCGACCTCCAGGGTCAGCTTCTTGGTCTCACCGCCGAGGGTGACCTCGACGTTGAGCGCGTTGTACATCCCCGGCATCGCCTCGACGGGGAACTCCACGTCGACGACGGGACCGGTGACACGGGCCACCCGGCCGGCGGCCGTGGTGGTGTCTACCGAAACAGTCATTTCACTCTTTCCCGGCTCCGGCGTCAGCGAGCGCGTTGGCGCCACCGACGATCTCGCTGATTTCCTGGGTGATCTCGGCCTGTCGTGCCTGGTTCATCTGCTGGGTGAACACCCGGATGAGCTCGTTGGCGTTGTCCGTCGCCGACTTCATCGCGCGCCGCCGGGACGCGTGCTCCGACGCGGCCGACTGCAGCAGCGCGCTGAAGATCCTGGACTCGACGTACCGCGGCAGCAACTGGTCGAGCACCCCGTCGGCCGACGGCTCGAACTCGTAGTACGGCATCGGGCCGGTGTCCGGCGGACGCTCGGTCTCCTCGACCTCCAGCGGCAGGATCCGGGTGACCGTCACCTGCTGCGTGAGCATGGACACGAAAGCGGTGGAGACCACGTGGATCTCGTCGATGCCGTTCTCGTCCCGGAAGGACTCGATCAGCGCGTCGGCGATCTCCTTGGCGTTGCCGTAGGCGGGTGCGTCGGAGAACCCCGACCACTGCCCGCCCATCTCCCGCGAACGGAAGCTGTGCCACGCGATGCCCTTGCGGCCGGTGACGTACGGAGTCGGCTCGATCCCCCGGTCCCGCAGCAGACGGCTCAGCGCCTCGGCCTCCCGGAGGATGTTGGCGTTGTACCCACCGCAGAACCCGCGGTCGCTGGTGATGACCAGCAAGCCGGCGCGCCGGGGGTTCTCGGCCTGCACGGTCAGCGGGTGGTCCACCTTGGCGGTGTTGCTGAGCACGCCGGACACCGTACGGGTGATCTCACGCTCGTACGGCAGCGCGGCGTGCATCCGCTGCTGGGCCTTGACGATCCGCGACGAGGCGATCAGCTCCTGCGCGCGCGTGATCTTGGCGGTCGACCTGACCGACTTGATCCGCCGCCTGAGCAGTCTGAGCTGGGCACCCATTACGGCTTCTCGGTCTTGGGGCGGACGTGCTTGACGATCTTCTCCTGGCCGACGTCGCTGTCCTTGAGCGCCGCGACCGGCTCGTCACTGATCAGCAGCTCGCCCGCGGAGGTCTCGAAGCCCTTCTTGAACTCCGTGATGGCGTCCTTGAGCGTGGTGACCGTGTCGTCCCCGAGGTCCTTGAGCTCCCGGATACTGTCCAGGACACCCTTGTACTCGCGGCCGACGTAGTCGAGGAACTCCGCCTCGAACCGGCGGATGTCCTCCAGCGGGACGTCGTCGAGCTGCCCGGTGGTCCCGGCCCAGACCGAGACGACCTGCTTCTCGACCGGGAACGGCGTGTACTGCGCCTGCTTCAGCAGCTCGACCAGGCGACCGCCGCGCTCCAGCTGGGCACGGGAGGCCGCGTCCAGGTCGGAGGCGAAGGAGGCGAATGCCTCCAGGTCACGGTACTGCGACAGCGACAGGCGGAGCGTACCGGCGACCTTCTTCATCGCCTTGATCTGCGCCGAACCGCCGACTCGGGAGACCGAGACACCGACGTTGATGGCCGGGCGGACACCGGCGTTGAACAGGTCCGTCTCCAGGAAGCACTGTCCGTCGGTGATGGAGATGACGTTGGTGGGGATGAACGCGGAGACGTCGTTCCCCTTGGTCTCGATGATCGGGAGTCCGGTCATCGAACCCGCGCCCAGGTCGTCGGAGAGCTTGGCGCAGCGCTCCAGCAGCCGCGAGTGGAGATAGAAGACGTCGCCGGGGAACGCCTCACGGCCCGGCGGACGGCGGAGCAGCAGCGAGACGGCGCGGTAGGCGTCGGCCTGCTTGGTCAGGTCGTCGAACACGATCAGAACGTGCTTGCCCTGGTACATCCAGTGCTGCCCGATCGCGCTCCCGGTGTAGGGGGCGAGGTACTTGTAGCCCGCGGGGTCGGACGCCGGAGCGGCCACGATGGTGGTGTACTCCATCGCGCCGGCCTCTTCCAGGCGGCCCTTCACCTGGGCGATCGTCGAGCCCTTCTGGCCGACCGCGACGTACACGCAGCGAACCTGCTTGCTCGGGTCGCCGCTCAGCCAGTTCTCGCGCTGGTTGAGAATCGTGTCCACCGCGATCGCGGTCTTGCCCGTACCGCGGTCACCGATGATCAGCTGACGCTGGCCGCGGCCGATCGGCGTCATGGCGTCGATCGCCTTGAGGCCGGTCTGCAGCGGCTCGCGCACCGACTGGCGCTGGACCACCGAGGGGGCCTGCAGCTCCAGCGCACGCCGTACCTCGGGCTCGATCGCGCCCTTGCCGTCCAGCGGGTTGCCCAGCGGGTCGACCACGCGGCCGAGGAAGTTGTCGCCGACCGGTACGGACAGGACCTCGCCGGTGCGGCGGACCGTCTGCCCTTCCTCGATGTTGCTGAAGTCGCCCAGGATGACCGCACCGATCTCCCGGACGTCCAGGTTCAGCGCCAGTCCACGTGTGCCGTCCTCGAACTCAAGCAGTTCGTTCGCCATCGCCGAGGGAAGGCCGGAGACATGGGCGATGCCGTCGCCTGCATCGACGACGGTCCCGATCTCCTCGCGCGCGGCACCTTCCGGCTCGTACGCCTGGACGAAGCGCTCAAGCGCGTCCCGGATCTCGTCCGGCCGGATCGTAAGCTCCGCCATCTTCGTCTATCTCCGATTTCTCAGGGTTGTGTTACCCAAGGCTTGCGGGTCAGCCGGCGAGCCGCCGACGGACTTCTTCAAGACGACCCGCCACGGTGGTGTCGATGATCTCGTCGCCCACGCGAACCGAGAATCCACCGAGCACCTGCGGGTCGAGATCGACGTTCAGGTGAACGTCATGTCCGTACGAGGCTCGCAGCCAGGCCGTGAGCCGCTGCTTCTGCCCGTCGGTCAGCGGCACCGCGGTGCGGACCACCGCCACGAGCCGCCGGCGCTGGAGGGCAGCCAGCCGTCCGAACTCCTCAAGCCCTCTGTCCAGGCTACGTCCTCGCGGGTGTGCCACGAGCTGCCTGACCAGCTGAAGCGTGGCAGGCGCGGTCTTGCCAGAGAGCAGTTGGTCAACGAGCGCCAGCCTCGCCTCCACCGGAGCGGCGGCGTCGGCGAGTGCTCGGCGCAGATTCGGGTTACCGTCCACGACGCGGCCGAAGCGGAACAGCTCGTCTTCGACGTCGTCGAGCTGCCCCTGCGCCTCGGCCTGGGCGAGCGCGGCGATCACGCCGAACCGCTCCAGCGCGTCCGGCAGGTCACCCGCCCGCGACCACTTGGCCCCGACGGCCGCCACGACCGTTTCCAGCACGGCTTCACTCACCCGGCCCGAGAGCAGGGTACGGACGGTCGCCGCCTTGCGCTCGGCCGTGGCCGACAGGTCGGTGAAGGTACGGCGGAGCCGGTGCTCGCGGTCGAGCAGCGAGACGACCGCGAAGAGCCCGTCGGCCAACTCGGTGAGGTCGGCGCTGCCGGCGATGCCGTTGAAGCGCTCCTCGAGCTCGGCCAGCGAGGCCCGGCTCATCCCCATCATCGTCATGGTCGCGCCCTATCCGTCGTCACGAGCCGACCCGCTCCCGCGACTGGTCGTCCAGCTCATCCAGGAATCGGTCGATGATCCGGCTCTGCCGAGCCTGGTCCTCGAGCGACTCGCCGACGATGCGGCCGGCCAGGTCGACGGAGAGACGGCCGATCTCCGAGCGAAGCTGAACAAACGCCTGCTGGCGGTCGGCCTCGATCTGAGCGTGCGCGGCCTCGATGAGCCGGCGTGCCTCGGCCTGGGCCTCCTCGCGGAGTTCGGCCTTGATCTGCGCCGCCTGCTCGCGGGCCTCCGCCGTGAGGCGCGCGGCGTCGTGCCGGGCCTTGGCGAGCTCTTCCTTGTAGGACTCGAGGGTGCTCTGGGCTTCCGCCTGGGCCTTCTCGGCCCGCTCAATCCCGCCCTCGATCGCCGCCGTGCGCTCGGCCAGCGTCTTCTGGATGCGAGGCACCAGAATCTTGCCGACCACGATCACCACGACGAAGAACGCCAGACCGCCGACGACCAGCTCGTAGGTGTGCGGCAGGAGCGGGTTGTTACCCTCTTCCGACGCCACCGTGAAGAGTGAAGCTGCGAGTGTCATGGTGCAGCCTTTCGTCAGGGATGGATGTGGCTACAGGTTGTTGTAGATGAAGGGGGCGACCAGACCGATCAGGGCGAGCGCCTCGGTGAAGACGAAGCCGAGAAGCATGTTCTGACGGAGGAGGCCGTACGCCTCGGGCTGACGGGCGATGGCCTGCACGCCCTGACCGAAGATGATGCCGACGCCGATACCGGGGCCGATCGCGGCGAGACCGTAACCGATCGAACCGAGATGACCGCTAACCTCAGCGAGGAGACCCATTCTTCTTATCCTTTACTGGTCGGCCGATGGAGGTTCCACCGGTCTGGACTTGCGTCGGGAGGCGTCTGCCGCCGGGGGCCGCAGACCTGGCTTGACTAGTGCTCTGCGTGCAGCCCCTGGCCGATGTACATCGCGGCGAGCAGGCTGAACAGGAACGCCTGCAGGAACTGGATGAACATTTCGAAGGCGGTCATCAGAATCGTCATCACCACGCCGAGCACGCCGAGCGTGAATCCGGCCGGCGTGAGGTGGGTGATCAGGAAGTGGAAGCCCACCAGGCTGAAGAACGCGAGGATGATGTGACCGGCGAACATGTTCGCGAAGAGCCGGACCGCGTGGGTGAACGGCGCGAAGATCATGTTCTGCAGGAACTCGATCGGCGCCAGCAGGACGTACATGAACTTAGGCACGCCCGGCGGGAACATCATGCCCTTGAAGTAGCCGACGAAGCCCTGGTGCCGGATGCCCAGATAGATCTTGAGCAGGTAGATGATGATCGCCAGCACGGCCGGGAAGGCGATGTGCGAGTTGACCGGGAAGTTGATGCCCGGCACCACGGCCAGCAGGTTCCAGATCCACACCAGGAAGAACAGGCTGAGGAGCAGCCCCATCCACTTGTCGGTGTCCTTGCCGAGGAACGGGCGGCCGACCTGGTCGCGGACGAACGTGTAGCCCATTTCGCCCACGTTCTGCAGCCCGCGGGGCACCAGCTTCGGCTTGGCGAACGCGGACCAGGCGAGGAGGCAGATGCCCAGCGCGCTCACCACCGCGAGGACCACCGGCTTGGTCAGCCAGAACGGGGCGCCTTCCCAGAGCGGCGGGAGCTGGAAGATCTCGACCCCGGGGGCCTTGAACTCATCGTTGGCGACAATCGCGAACGTGCTCACTCGGCCACCTCGTTCAGGAGCTCGATGACAAGTTTGCGAACGCTACTGCGCTTGTCTGTCCGCTCGCTACGCTCGCGCACGGGCGTTCCCTTCAAGGTAAAGACGGGCAAAAGGGGCTTGATCGGCGGGAGGCCCCGATCCTGGGTCAGCGGCCGTATTTCAGATAGACCAGGTAGATGGCGAGCCCGAGACCGACGAGAAGGCCTATGGGGATGAAAGCGTCCACGCCAGTTAACCGGCTCAACAACCAGCCAGCTCCACCCCAGATCACCATCCCCGAGATCAGATAGCTCGGGGCGCTCCAGGCGGTGTTGGCGAAGTCGCGGCCGTCGTCTTCGGGCGGTCGCTTCTGTACGCTCATCGCGAGCCCGACGATAGCAGGCGTGGTGAGGACTAGTCATATCGGGTGCCACCCGAAGCGGCGTTTCACCGGTTATGTCGATGAATTTGTTATGCGGAATCTGGCCGACGGTCAGAACGACGGTCATGGCCCGTCCTTCATACCGGGAACCTGGGTGCCGGGCTCGACGTAGAGCATCCGCGTCTTCATGAACGCCCGGGCCTCGGCCGCGAGCCAGACGACGGTGCAGGCGACGACGGTCCAGGCGAACGCCTTGGGATGCCAGATCGAAACGTCTTTGAACGCCTGGAGCGAGACGGCGATGACGACGAACTTCACGGCGTAACTCAGAATGGCCGCGACCATCATCATCTGCGGCGAGATACGGCTCGCCCAGGAAACCACGAACAGGCCTATCGAGAAGAAAAATGCGACGAGAAACACACCCATCGCGGCGCCGACCGCGCCGGTCACGCCGGTGGTGAACGCGGCGATCAGGACGGCGGCCAGCCCGGCCAGGGCGGTGGGAATCACGGCGTCACGAAGCAGACGTACGTCGTTGGGCTGCATTTGCGCTCCGGAGTCGTCGGGAAACAAGGGTCTCGTCACCGGGGGTGGCCCCCGACTCTCAAGCAAGCCTGCTCGTGAAAGATATCACAAGCTCCGCAAAAGCGCCTTTACCAGCCCGTTCACCGGCTCCGCACGGGCCGGTGCGGCGGAGAGTCGACGGCCTGCCGAGTACAGAAACGGTCGCTAGACGTGACGAGAACGCAGCGAGACCTCGGGCCCCTGGCTTTCCGGACTCGCGTACTCACCTGGGTCACCGCTGTACTCGGCGATGGGTTCTCGGAACTCCTCGTCGCCCTCGGGCATGCGTGCCGCCTGGTCGCCGGAGGGCGCCGAACCCGGCTGCGGCCTGGGCTTACGCCGCGTGCCGCCGCCCGGCCTGCCCCGATCCGAACCTGAACGCCCGGCGTTGCGTGACTTCCATCGGGGCAGCGTCATCAGCACCAGTGCCCCCACCGCGATCACACTCATGGAGACCAGGACGACGATCGGCGAACCCCACAGGGAGAAGGCCATCACCGCGGTCGCGAACATCGTCGCCCAGAGATACATGATCACCACGGTTCGCCGGTGGGAGTGGCCGATCTCCAGGAGCCGGTGGTGCAGGTGCTTCTTGTCGGGGGCGAAGGGCGACTTGCCGTAGGAGGTCCGCCGGACCACCGCCATGATCAGGTCGATCAGCGGCAGCAGCATCACCGCGACCGGGAGCAGCAGCGGGAGAATCGTCGGGAACCGGTTGACGTCGTCCACGACTTTGGCGTCGATGCTGGTCAAGATGATCGAGGCGGCGAGGAACAGGCCGATGAGCATCGAGCCCGTGTCACCCATGAAGATCCGCGCGGGGTGGAAGTTGTGCGGCAGGAATCCCAGGCACATCCCGATCACGAGTGCGCTGATCAGCGTCGACAGGGTGAGCCGGGAACTCCCGTTGAAGATCGTCAGGGCGTAGGCGTACACGAAGGTGGCCAGCGACGCGATGCCCACCAGGCCGGCGGCGAGGCCGTCCAGCCCGTCCACGAAGTTCACCGCGTTGATCATGACCACCACGACCAGGATGGTCACCGGAACCCCGACGACCGGGTCGAGGATGTAGTTCCAGCCGAACGGCAGCGGGATCGACGGGAGGCTGATCCCGCCGTAGACCAGCAGGCTTCCGGCGCCGACCTGACCGCCGAACTTGATGAAGGGGTCCATGCCCCACCAGTCGTCCAGGAAGCCGGTCACCACGATCAGCCCGCCGGCCAGCAGCAACCCGGTGATCGCCTGCGGATAGGTCTGCCCGATCGCCTCGCCCAGCCTGAGCTGGCTCACCAGGAGCAGACCCGCGACCATCCCGCCGAACATGCCGAGCCCGCCGAGCCGGGGGGTGGGAACCGAGTGCACGTCGCGATCCCGGACCTCGGTCATTGCCCCGATCTTGAGCGCGAACACCCGGACCAGTGGCACCAGCAGATAGACCACAACCGCTGCGACCAAAATCACAAGTAAGTATTCGCGCACGCCCTCAGTCTCCCGAACTCACCGTGTGCATGTGACCGCAAAGTACACAGAGGTACCCGACGATCCGTCCGGGTGGGCCTGCAGGACGCCACTCACTCGGGATAGGCACGGTGCCTGGCCACCAGGTTAGCGACCTTGGTGGCGATCGTCTGCGCCGAAGCCGGATTTTTTACCGCGTCGGCGATCCACGATGCGATCTCCTTCATCTCGGCGACGCCCATACCCTGCGTCGTCACACAGAGCGTCCCCACCCGGACACCCGAGGTGACGGTTGGAGGCTCCGGATCGTAGGGAATCACGTTCTTGTTCACCACGATCCGGGCGTCCGCGCACCACTGCTCCACGTCGACCCCGGTGACGCCGAGCCCGCGTACGTCGACGAGGGCGAGGTGGGTGTCGGTGCCCCCGGAGACCGGCCGCATCCCCTCCCCCGCCAGGGCCTCGACGAGGGTACGGGCGTTGCGGACGACCGATTCGGTGTAGTCGGCGAAGGACGGGTCCAGCGCCTCCCCCAGCGCGACCGCCTTGGCCGCGATCGTGTCCATCAGGGGGCCGCCCTGGACGAAGGGGAAGACCGCCTGGTCGATCCGGGGGGCGAGTTCCGCCGTGCAGAGCACCCCGCCGCCGCGCGGCCCCCGCAGCGTCTTGTGGGTGCTGAAGGTCACCACGTCCGCGTGGGGCACCGGTGAGGGGACGCTCCCGCCCGCCACCAGCCCGATGAGGTGGGCCGCGTCCACGACGAGCCAGGCGCCCACCTCGTCGGCGATCCCGCGGAAGACCGAGAAGTCGATCGTCCGCGGGTACGAGGTGGCGCCGCAGATGATCATTTTGGGCCGGTGCCGGAGGGTCAGGTGGCGTACCTCGTCGTAGTCGATCAGCTCGTCGTCCCGGCGCACGCCGTACGGGACGATGTCGAACCACCGGCCGGAGAAGTTGAGCCGGGAGCCGTGGGTGTAATGCCCGCCGTGCGGCAGCGCCAGGGCGAGCACCGTGTCCCCGGGCTGCAGGAGCGCCGCGTACGTCGCGAGGTTGGCGGAGGTCCCCGAGTACGGCTGAAGGTTCACGTGATCCGCGCCGAACAGGCGTTTCGCCCGTTCGTTGGCGAGGTTCTCGGCCCGGTCGACGACCTCGCAGCCCCCGTAGCAGCGGCGGCCCGGATAGCCCTCGGCGTACTTGTTGGTCAGGGTGGATCCCAGCGCGGCGAGGACGGCGGGCGAGGCGAGGTTCTCGCTCGCGATCAGTTGCAGCTCGCCGCGGAGCCGGTCGAGTTCGTCCAGAAGCACCTGGGCGAGCTCGGGATCCCGACTCTGCAGGAGATCGAAGTCCGGTCCGTAGTACGGGGTTCCCTGCATCGGATCACTTCCCGGTAGGGCGGCTTACCGACCACTGTATGACCGCCTGTCCCGGCCGTAACCTCGCCTGATGCGATCTTTACGCCATCATGACAAGCATCCGGAGAACGCCCGTCCCCTCAGCGCAGCACCTCGGGGGAGTTCTTCGCCGGAATCCACTTGGGCACCGCCTCCGACCCCGCCAGCCTGCTGATCGCCCCCAGGATCGTCGCCCGGTAGGCGATCAGGTCCTGCCGCCACCTGGTCAGGTCCTGCACGTACCGCTCGGCCACCGGGGCGTCCCATACGTCCTTGGACCGGGCCATGGTGAGCACCGGGTCGAGGATGGGGGTCAGCTCGTCCAGCAGCTTCTCCACCTGCCGCCAGAGGATGATCAGCTTCTCGTACTCGGGGTTGAACACCCAGCTCGGCGCGGCCCCGCCCGGTGTGTGGCGATCCAGCAGGCCCGGGGCCGGCATGCCACCGCTCTCCGGACCGGCGCCGCGGCTCGGATAGGTCGGCGCCGGCGGGTCGTCGTACCGGTTCTCCGTCATCGGCCCTCCTGTTCCGCCGGCCCCTGCGGCTCGACCGTCCCGGGGGGCCCGTCGGCGTACCCGCTCCACGGCCCGGACCCGCGCGGCGTCGCACCGCCCTGCGTCCCCTCCGGTCGCGCCGGGGTCGTCTCGGTCACGATCGGATCGTACGGGCGCCGCCCGGCGCCTCCCTGGCCCGGATCGGCCGGCGTCGATCCGTCGGCGTCCTGGCGAAGGCGGGACGGATCGGGGGTTTCGACCGGCACCGGTCCACCCTGCGGGGCCCGGCCCTCCCCCGCGACGGGCGAACCCGGCGCCGTCGAGCCGGGCGGCTCAGACCCACCCGGCGGAGATTCCATGCCTACCTCCCGCACCGGCGGTTCGGCGACCCCGGGATCGGACGGTGCCGGCACACCGGCCCGCTGGTCCGAGCCGGACGAATCCGAAGGTTCCGGGAAGACGGGGCCATCCTGCGGGGCCCGGCCCTCCCCCGCGACGGGCATACCCGGCGCCGTCGAGCCGGGCGGCTCAGACCCACCCGGCGGGGACTCCAGGCCCACCTCCCGCACCGGCGGTTCGGCCACCGCCGGATCGGACGGGGCCGGCACGCCACCGCTTCGGCCCGAGCCGGACGGATCCGAGGGTTCCGGGAGGACGGGACCGCCCTGCGGGGCCCGGCCTCCGGCGCCGCCCTCCGCCGATCCGGCGGTCTGGGGCCCCATCCCGGCGGGCCGGTCCTGCGCCGGCGGCGCGGGCGGCTCGGCGCCCGGCCCTTGCGGGGCTATCTCCCCCACCTTGCGTCCCGCCGGGCCTTCCGCGAGGGGAAGCACGTCGCCCCCGGGGCCCGGCTCCATCGGAGGGACCGCATGGCGGGGCAGCTCGGGCTCGGTCTTCGGCTTCGGCGTGGCCGGAGGCGGCTCGGCGGGCGAGGGCATCTGCGGCTGGCGCCTGGGGGTCTGCGGCTTCCGCGGCGGAGCCGCGCCCTGCCGGGTGCCCCTGCCGTTCTTCATGGGCGGCGGGGTCCTGCGCTGCGGCGTGACGGCCGGTTTGGGGGTGGTGCGCCGTGGCGGCGCCGGCGGATTGAGCCGGAGCCGCTCCTGCTTCTCCAGGACGGCCAGCCGGGCCCTGACGTCCCGGACCAGGTCGAGACCGAGGTCGGCGAGCTGGGCGGGCCTCTTGGGAACCGGGGCCGGGACTCCGGCCGTGCTCATCAACTGAGTGATCTTGGCATCGAGCGCCTGGATGCGCTTGGCACGGTGCTCAAGGTCGGTGAGCATCTGGCGGACCAGCTTCGGGTCCATGCCGTTGAGTTTGCCCATGGGCGTCTCCGGAGGTTGATCGGGAGTGCCGACCCTCACGGTACACGGGCATCGCCTCAGGATCCCCACCAACTTCGGCGACAATATGAACACACCTGGACACGGTGTGCCCCGGGTCGCGGCGGCCCGGGCCCGCTACCCGTCGGCGGACGGCTCGTCCGTGGCGAGGAAGCCCACGATGGCGCGGATCTTGTCCGCCGGGATGGCACCCCGCCGCAGCAGGCGCGGGATGGGGGTGGTGAGGTCCAGGATGGTCGAGGGCGTCCCCGCGTGGCAGGGGCCCCCGTCCAGGTAGACCGAGACCGAGTCGCCCAGCTGCTTCTCCGCCTCGTCGGCGGTGGTCGCCGGGGGACTGCCGTGCCGGTTGGCGCTGCTCACCGCCATCGGACCGGTCTCCTTGAGCAGCTCCAGGGCGACCGGGTGGAGCGGCATCCGGACCGCCACGGTGCCCTTGGTCTCCCCCAGGTCCCAGCTCAGCGAGCGGTTGGCGCGGCACACCAGGGTGAGCGGACCGGGCCAGAACGCCTCGACGAGATCGTTGCCGGCGACCCCGAGGTTGTCGATGAGCGCGCTCGCCGCCCGGACCGTGCCGACCAGGACGGGCACGGGCACGTCGCGCCCCCGCCCCTTGGCCGCCAGCACCGCGTTGACGGAGGAGAGGCTGAAGGCGTCGCCGCCGACGCCGTACACCGTGTCGGTGGGGAGCACCACGAGTTCCCCGGCGCGGACCGCGGAGGAGGCCGCGAGCAGCCCGTCGGCCCGCTGTTCGGGGTCGGCACAGTCAAAACGTCGGCTCACGGCGACAATCCTTCCACGATCGGTGTCACTCCTGACCGAAACGCGCGGTGACGAAGCGTCCCCGGCCGGTGAGGTCCTTGTGATTGCTCATGTCCCGCCATCCGCTGTCCTCGGGGAAGAGCCAGTAGACGTCGGTCCCCTGGGTGTCGGCGTGCTCGACCACCGCGAACCCGCCGGGACGCAGGAGCCGCCGGGCCGTGTCCTCCACGGCCCGCACCTCGCCGAGTCCGTCGTCCCCCGAGCCGTAGAGCGCCCGGGCCGGGTCGTAGTCGCGGACCTCGGGGTCGCGGGGGATCGCGTCGGGCGGGATGTAGGGCGGATTGGAGATCACCAGGTCCACCCGGCCCGCCAGCTCCGGCAGGCAGTCGGCGAGGTCCGCCGGGTGGAGCCTGACCCTGCCCTGGCCGTGCTCGCGGATGTTGCGCTTGGCCCAGTCGTAGGCGTCGGGATCGATCTCCACCGCGTGGACCCGGGCGAGCGGCACCTCCTGGGCGATGGAGAGGGCGATCGCCCCGGATCCGGTGCCGAGGTCCACCACCACGGGCGAGGCGACGTCCATCTCCTGCAGCGCGGAGATCGCCCACCCGGCGACCACCTCGGTCTCCGGGCGGGGCACGAAGACCCCCGGACCCACCGCGAGCTCCAGATACCGGAAGAACGCCCGGCCGGTGATGTGCTGGAGCGGCTCGCGTGCCGCCCTGCGGGCGATGCCCTCCCAGAAGAGCGCGTCGAAGGCGCCGTCGGGGACCAGGTGGAGTTCGCTCCGGCGCACCCGGTGCACGAAGGCGGCGAGCTCCTCGGCGTCCGCGCGGGGTGACGGAACCCCCGCCTCGGCGAGCCGGGTGGTGGCAAGGGCTATCTCGTCCAGCAGAAGCGACATGGTCCTAAGCGATCAGGAGTGGGCAGCGAGTTTCTCCGCCAAATCAGCGTCGACCAGCGCTTGTATCACCGCGGACAGATCGCCGTCCAGGACTTGGTCAAGGTTGTACGCCTTGAAACCCACCCGGTGATCCGAAATCCGGTTCTCCGGGAAGTTGTACGTCCTGATCCGTTCGGATCTGTCCACCGTGCGCACTTGGGATTTCCGCTCGGCGGCGGCGGCTGCGTCGGCCTGCTCCTGCGCGGCGGCGAGGAGCCGCGCCCGCAGGATACGCATCGCCTGCTCCTTGTTCTGGAGCTGGCTCTTCTCGTTCTGACATGAGACGACGATGCCGCTCGGAATGTGGGTGATCCGTACGGCGGAGTCGGTGGTGTTGACGCTCTGGCCACCGGGACCGCTGGAGCGGAAGACGTCGATCCGCAGGTCGTTCGGGTCGACCTGGACCTCGACCTCCTCCGCCTCGGGGATGACGAGCACACCGGCGGCGGAGGTGTGGATCCGCCCCTGCGACTCGGTCACCGGAACCCGCTGCACCCGGTGCACGCCGCCTTCGTACTTCAGGCGCGACCAGACCCCCTCGGGGCCCTTCCCCTTGATCGCGACGGTGACGTCCTTGTAGCCGCCGAGGTCGGAGTGCTGGGCGTCGACGATCTCCGCCCCCCAGCCGACCCGCTCGGCGTAGCGGAGGTACATCCGGAGCAGGTCCCCGGCGAACAGGGCGGATTCCTCGCCGCCCTCACCCGCCTTGATCTCCATGAGGATGTTCTTGTCGTCACTGGGATCGCGGGGGATGAGGAGGCGGCGCAGCCGCTCCTCCAGCTCCCCCTGCCGCCTGCCGAGCTCCTCGGCCTCCAGCGCGAAGGTCTCGTCCTCGCCCGCCAGCTCGCGGGCGGTGCCCAGGTCCTCTCCGACCTGCGTGTACTCGCGATACGCCTGGACGATCGGGGTCAACTCGGCATACCGCTTACCCAGGGCGCGCGCCTTGTGCTGATCGGAGTGCACGGAAGGATCGGCGAGCCGATGTTCCAGGCCCTCAAACTCAGCGAGCAGCTCGTCGAGATTCACCGGAGATCCTTACTTCACTTCGGACGGCGGGAAGGAATGCGTGGGACGCCGGTCCGGATCGACCGGACCGGTGTCCGCGAGGCCGGGGCGGAGAGGCCGCCCGGCCCCCGCACCGAGCTACTTGTTCCCGGCCTTCTTGCCGAAACGCCGCTCGAAGCGCGCCACCCGGCCGCCGGTGTCCAGGATCTTCTGCTTACCCGTGTAGAAGGGGTGGCAGTTGGAGCACACATCGGCGTGGATGACACCGTTCTTGGCGGTGCTCCGCGTGGTGAAGGTGTTGCCACAGGTACAGCTCACCTGAGTGACGACATACTCCGGGTGGATGTCGGGCTTCATAATGTGTTTCCTCTCCATGTGCGGTCGCCGGGTCGCCTCGGCCTGGGATGGCCGGCGCGCCATCGGATGCGGGCGCGTTCGAGCGGGAACCGGTACCGCGACAGTTCGGCTACCAGTGTGCCAGATACGAGAACATGCTGCCGCACCCCGGTATTCCACGTTCGTGGACCGTGGACTTCCGTCACACTGGTCTCTCCTGCCCAAGACGCAACGTTTGCAGTACTACGGGGGTAGATGTGAAGAAGATCCTGACTGGGGCGCTCTGCGGAGCAGCTCTCCTCCTGGGTACGGCTTCGCCCGCGTCGGCCGTACCCGAACCGCCGTACCCCGGCCAGTCGGCGAACCCGTCCCTTGGCGTGCAGGCGAACGGACGGCCGCTCTCCAGCCTGTCCGCGAGCGACGAAGTCCTCAACGTGGTGATGTCCGGGTCGAGCTACATCCCGCTCAAGACCGACAACGACCTCGCCTTCACCGTACGGCTCAAGGACCCGGGCAAGGTGACCTCGCTCAGCGCCGCGGTACGCGGCCCCGACGAGACCACCTGGCGCGCCGCGAGCCTGGGCGCCCCCGCCCCCGAGGTCGCCGGAGAGATCACCCTCGGTCCCGACGACGCCCCCGGCGACTGGACGCTCCGCGTCACCGTCAACGGCACCAAGGAGAGCACCTACGCCTTTGCGGTCGACCCCAAGGTCGCCCTCGGCGAGATCTCCGTGTCACCGGACCCGGTGGCCCTCAAGCGGGACGGCCGGACCGAGGTCACGGTGACCGCCGAGGCGACCCACACCGACCGGGTCCGCGGCGAGCTCAGAAGCGCCGACGGACGCGGCAAGGTCACGCTCGACGGGCTGACCAGGCAGGCCGACGGCACCTGGCGCGGCACCGCCGCCCTCACCGCCAAGACGGCCGGCGGACGCTGGCAGGCCCGGATCACCGCGTACCGGGGCCCGGACGGGGTCACGGACGACGCGGCGTTCACCGTCAAGGGCGGCACCCCCGCCGTCAAGGTCTCGCTCACCCTGGACGCCAAGCCGGAACCGGTACGGGCGGGCAAGCGGCTCACCCTCACCGGCAAGCTCCTCAAGGGTGCCAAGCCCTACGCCAAGACGAAGGTCGCGCTGTACTTCAAGAAGCGCGGCGCCAAGCGGTACACCCTGGTGACCCAGGTCAAGACCGACGCCAAGGGCCGGTACACCGCCTCGGCCGTCGCCCGCGCCGACGGCACCTGGATGGCCAAGGCCGCCGGGAAGAGCGCCGTCGACACCGTCGACGTCCGCTAGGAACGCGCGCCCAGATAGGCCAGCACGGCGAGCACCCGGCGGTGGTCGTCGGGGGCGGGTCCCAGGCTCAGCTTGGCGAAAATGGAGGAGATGTGCTTCTCCACCGCCCCCTCGGTCACCGTCAGGCGCGTGGCGATCGCCGTGTTCGACCGTCCCTCCGCCATCAGGCCGAGCACGGCACGCTCCCGCGGCGTCAACGCGTCCACGTCGGTGCCCCGGCGCCGACGGCCGAGGAGCTGCATGACCACCTCGGGGTCGATCACGGTGCCGCCCGCGCGCACCCGGCGCACCGTGTCGAGGAACTCGGCGACGTCGGCCACCCGCTCCTTGAGCAGGTAACCCACGGCCGCCGCCCCACCGCCGATCAGGTCGAGCGCGTACCGCTCCTCGACGTACTGGGAAAGCACCAGGATGGGGAACCCGGGGACGGCCGCCCGTACGGCGAGGGCCGCCCGCAGCCCCTCGTCGGTGTGGCTCGGCGGCATCCGCACATCCACCACGGCCAGGTCGGGGGTGTGCGCCGCGACCGCCTCGACCAGGCCGGGACCGTCCCCCACCGCCGCCACGGTCTCGATCCCGCCGTCGGCCAGGAGCCGGACCAGCCCCTCCCTGAGCAGCACCGAGTCCTCAGCGATCACCACCCGCACGACACACCCCGTTCACGAGACACCTCTTCACCTTAGGACCGCCACGGATCCGAAGCCGTGTCCCGCGCACCGCTTCGCGGATCACCAGACGCAGGGGAGCTCGGCGCGGATCAGGGTGGGACCGCCCGGCGGGCTCGCCACGGTCAGGGTTCCGTCGATGGTGGCGGCGCGGTCGGCCAGACCGGCGAGCCCGCCGCCGGGATGCAGGGCCGCTCCGCCGATCCCGTTGTCGGAGACCTCGACGACGACCCGGTCGCCCCGGTGGACCACCGCCACGACGGCCTCGGTGGCACCGGCGTGCTTGGCCACGTTGACCAGGGTCTCGGCGACGGTGAAGTACGCGATGCTCTCGACGGCGGCGGGCGGCCGTTCGACGATCTCCACACTGACGTCCACCCGGATCGGGGCGCGGGCCGCGAGCGCGGAGAGGGCGGCGTCGAGCCCTCGGTCGGTGAGAATCGCCGGATAGATGCCCCGCGCCAGGTTCCGCAGGTCGGCGATGGCGGCCTTGGCCTCCCGGTGCGCGGACTCGATCAGCTCCCGGACCGCCTCCGGGTCCTCGTCCAGCTTCTTCTGGGCCCGGCCGAGCTCCATCGCGACCGCGAGCAGCCGCTGCTGCGCCCCGTCGTGCAGGTCCCGCTCGATCCGCCGCCGCTCCGCCTCCGCGGCGTCCACCGCCCTGGCCCGGCTGACCTGCAGGTGCGCGGCGTGCGCGGTGAGCCGGTCCACCTCGCTCGTGCCGAGCAGGGTCCGGCCGACCCTGGCGTGCATCAGGCCCATCCCCCGGGACGCGTACGCCGCGCCGACCGTGAAGAAGACCCCCAGCAGCGTGGCGAGCACGGCTTCGGGCATGGTGTCGACGGCGAACCCCTCGTAGAGCACCAGGACGGGTTCGTCGAACATCACCAAGATCGGCGCGGCCACCATCGCGAAGGCGGCCGTCCACAACGTGAGCCCGACCACGAGATGGACGATGCCGAGCGGGAGAAGCACCGCGAAGTACGCGAGATCCTTCCAGGTGGCCGGATCCGTGATGAACCATCGCAACCGTCGGCGCAGTCCGGCGGGGGCGGGCCGGTACGGCTGCGCGATCCCGACGCCGAGCGCGAGGGCGAGCGTCTGCCGCTCCAGCGTGGCCGCGCTCCGGATGAGCACCAGCGTCACGGCCAGCAGGGGGATGCCGACGACGACGAGGCTGAGGGCGAGGGAAACGGCGGACGCCCCGACGATGAGGAAGAACCAGAACAGTCCCGGAAAAATCACGAGAACCTGGTAAAGGGCCACCCGCCAGGTCGCAGGATCGACGAGCACCCCCACCGGCCCGACAGGGCCGAAGGGCACTCTGTCCCGCAAGGGAGTCGTGTGGTCGGCGTGGTTGACGGTCATCCTGGTCCTCTCGCGCAGAGCCCGTCGTCGTGGAGCTCTCCGTCTTGAGGATGCCTGGTCAAAGGGTGTGTACGCGATGCGGAGGGCAGGTGTCTTCCCGGTAGGGCTAGCCCTACCCCGGATAAAACCCTTACCCCGGACAAAGCACAGCGGACAGGGGGCGACGCCCCCTGTCCGCTGTCACGGCTAGTCCCGGTCCCGGTCGTTGACCGTGGTCTTCTGCACCTGCAGGAGGAACTCGGTGTTGGACTTGGTCTCCTTCATCTTCTCCAGAAGGAGTTCCAGCGCCTGCTGCATGTCGAGGGCGTGCAGCACCCGGCGGAGCTTCCAGACGACCTGGAGCTCCTCCGGCGACATGAGGATCTCTTCCTTACGGGTGCCGGACGCGTCCACGTCCACCGCGGGGAAGATCCGCTTGTCGGCGAGGCCCCGGTTGAGCTTGAGCTCGGCGTTGCCGGTGCCCTTGAACTCCTCGAAGATGACCTCGTCCATCTTCGACCCGGTCTCGACCAGGGCCGTGGCCAGGATCGTCAGCGAGCCGCCGTTCTCGATGTTGCGCGCCGCGCCGAAGAACCGCTTGGGCGGGTACAGCGCGGTGGAGTCGACACCACCGGACAGGATCCGGCCGGACGCCGGGGCGGCGAGGTTGTACGCGCGCCCGAGGCGGGTGATCGAGTCGAGCAGCACCACGACGTCGTGCCCCAGCTCGACCAGGCGCTTGGCGCGCTCGATGGCGAGCTCGGCCACGGTCGTGTGGTCCTCGGCGGGACGGTCGAAGGTGGAGTGGATGACCTCGCCCTTCACCGACCGCTGCATGTCGGTGACCTCTTCCGGCCGCTCGTCGACGAGGACGACCATCAGGTGGCACTCGGGGTTGTTGTGGGTGATCGCGTTGGCGATCGCCTGCAGCACCATCGTCTTACCCGCTTTGGGGGGGGAGACGATCAGGCCGCGCTGGCCCTTGCCGATCGGGGCGACCAGGTCGATGATCCGCGTGGTGAGCACGTTGTGCTCGGTCTCCAGGCGGAGCCGCTCCTGCGGGTACAGGGGCGTGAGCTTGGTGAAGTCCGGCCGGTTCCGGGCCTGGTCCGGCTCCATGCCGTTGACCGTGTCCAGGCGCACCAGGGCGTTGAACTTCTCGCGGCGCTCCCCGTCCCTGGGCTGACGGACCGCACCGGTGATCACGTCACCCTTGCGCAGGCCGTTGCGGCGGATCTGGGCGAGCGACACGTAGACGTCGTTGGATCCCGGCAGGTACCCGGTCGTCCGGACGAACGCGTAGTTGTCGAGGATGTCCAGGATTCCGGCGACGGGGATCAGCACGTCGTCGTCGGCGAGGACGGGCTCGTTCTCCGAGAAGCGGTCACGCCCGCGGCGGTTGCGCTCGCGGAACCGCCCGCGGCGCCCGCGGCGCCCGTCGCCGTCGTCCATGCCTCCCTGGTCGCCCCCACGGTCGCTTCCACGGTCGCCGCGGCGACCGTCTCCGGAGTCCGCCGCGCGGGGTTCGGTACGGCTGTCGCCGCGATCCCGGTCCGCCCCCCGATCGCCGCGGTCGCCGCGGTCCCCGCGGTCGCCACGCTCCGACCGGCCCTCGGAGCGGCCGTCCGTACGGCCGTCCCGGCGGCTCTGGCCCCGGCGGTCGTCCCGGCCGCGGTCGTCGCGCCCACGCCGTCCGCCGTCGATCCGGCCGCTCTCGGACCGGTCGGCGTCGGCGGCCCGGTCCGCCGGCTCCGTCTGGGCCGTCTCGGGGAACGACGACTGCTCGTCCGATTCGGCGGCGGCCCGGACCCGCTCCCGTCGCGTCCGTCCCACCCGCTCAGGGGCCTCCGAACGCGCGGGGGCCTCGGACCGGTCCTGGGTCTCGGCACGCTCCGGAGCGGCGGTCCGCTGCGGCGCGGGGTCGGTGCGCTCGACCGTGGCGGCCGCGGAACGACGGGACTGGGGCCGGGTGGCCTCCGACGCCGCCGGCGCGGGAGCCGACTCGGCCGAGTCAGGGGATACGCCCTGCTTCTCCTGAATAGCGGCGATCAGCTGACTCTTGCGCATCCGCCCGATACCGCTGATGCCCAGGCTCGACGCGAGAGCCTGCAACTCAGGCAGCACCATGGCGGACAGGCCGGTGCCAGTGCGACGACGCGGTCGGGCCGCGGCACGGGTGGGGGTGTCTCCGGTCGACGGCGGTGGGTTGCCCGATGCGTCAGAGAGTAGTTCTGTGGTATCGCTCACTAAGGGTCCTTCCCAGGGAACGGGCGCCGGCCTGACCCGGCCAGGCGTCCCGGTGATGCGACCCGGCGGGAACGAACCGGGTCGGGATCCGCGGAACTCCGCGGTGTTTTGAACTCGGTGATGTCAACCGCATCCTCGACACTGCTGAGACATCCGGGTAACACATCCAGCGAGATGCCGGGACGATTCGCTCGCAGGCCCACATCGAGGATGTGGGGAGCCACCGTCGCGGTGCGCCGTGTCGCTGGCATGTGGCGACACGAGGGCAGATCCGGCGAAGGATGACTAACGAGCGTGCACCCAACACGGGGGCATCTGGTGCGGCTATCAGCCTAACATCACCAGCGCACACAGCTATTCCCTGGAGGTCGAAGAGGTTTCAGCGTGTCGTTGAGAACTGAACGACCGCACCGTTTAGGTCGATGTTCAGTGGCTGGATGTGCCAGTCAGTACCCACTTTTGGCGCGAGCGAATCCAATGAATCCGTTGTCGTAAACGCCATGACGGTAGGACCTGCCCCAGAGACTACCGCTGAAAAGCCCTCCTCTCGCAACCGCCGGACGAGATCCGCGGTCGCCGGCATCGCGGAGGAGCGGTAGTTCTGGTGGAGCAGATCCTCCGTCGCGGGCGGCAGCAGGTCCGGGCGGGAGGTGAGCGCGGCGATCAGCAGCGCGGCCCGCCCGGCGTTCACCGCCGCGTCCCGATGCGGTACGACCTGCGGCAGCAGCCCCCGCGCCTCGTGGGTGGAGAGCTTGGTCGCCGGGACGCAGACCACCGGGATCACCCGCGGATCGGGCGTCAGCCGTACCAGCTTCGCCTCCCCGCGCTCGGTCCAGGCGATCGTCAGCCCGCCGGCCAGGCAGGCGGCCACGTTGTCCGGGTGCCCCTCCAGCTCCGCCGCGAGCGCGAACACGTCGAACTCGGCCCCGGTGACGGCCTGCGCCGCGAGCAGACCGGCACAGATCGCCGCGGCGGACGAGCCGAGGCCGCGGCCGTGCGGGATCCGGTTGTGGCAGCGCAGGGTGAGTCCGGCGGGCCCGGGCACGCCCAGGCGCTCGAACGCGGCCCGCATCGAGCGGACCACCAGGTGCGTCTCGTCCCGGGGCACCTCGGCGGCGCCCTCCCCGGTCACCTCGACGCGCAAACCGTCGGCGGGACCGTCCCATTCGACGGTGACCTCGTCGTACAGGGTCAGCGCGAGCCCGAGCGCGTCGAAGCCGGGGCCGAGGTTCGCGCTGGTCGCCGGTACCTTGATCAGTGCTTCCGCGATTGTGCACATCCTTTCACAAAAGACCTGCCCGGCCCTTTACCGGCGATTCCCGGAGCAGGCGGCCATGGTCGACGCCCCGGCGTCGTCACCGCCGGGGTCCGCCGCGCCGTGCGGTGGGTCAGGTCAGCTTGAGCGCGGTCGCCGCCGCGACGGCGTCGATCGGGATGGTGGTGGGCGCGGGAGCCCCCGAGATCGCCCAGTCCGGGTCCTTCAGGCCGTTGCCCGTCACCGTGCAGACGATCCGCTCGCCCGGCCGTACCAGCCCCTGCTCGGCGGCCTGCAGGAGACCGGCGACGCTCGCCGCGGACGCGAGCTCGACGAAGACGCCCTCCTCGGCCGCGAGCAGCCGGTAGGCCTTCATGATCTGGCGATCGGTCACCGCCTGGATCTGCCCGCCCGACTCGTCCCGCGCGGCGACGGCCAGGTCCCAGGAGGCCGGGTTGCCGATGCGGATCGCGGTGGCGATCGTCTGCGGATGGGTCACCGGGGCGCCGTTGACGATCGGCGCCGAGCCGCTCGCCTGGAAGCCCAGCATGCGCGGGGTCTGAGTGGCGGGGCCGGACTCGGCGTACTCCTGGTAGCCCATCCAGTAGGCCGCGATGTTGCCCGCGTTGCCCACCGGCAGGCAGTGCACGTCGGGGGCGTCCCCGAGCGCGTCCACGATCTCGAAGGCGGCGGTCTTCTGCCCCTGCAGCCGGAACGGGTTGACCGAGTTGACCAAGGCCACCGGGTAGTGCTCGGCGAGCTTGCGCGCCAGCTCCAGGCAGTCGTCGAACGAGCCGTCCACCTGAAGCAGCCTGGCGCCGTGCACGAGCGCCTGGGCGAGCTTGCCCATCGCGATCTTGCCACGGGGCACCAGGACCGCACAGGTCATGCCGGCCCGGACCGCGTACGCGGCGGCCGAGGCGCTGGTGTTCCCGGTGGAGGCGCAGATGACCGCCTTGGCGCCGTCCTCGGCGGCCTTGGAGATGGCCATGGTCATCCCGCGGTCCTTGAAACTGCCGGTGGGGTTGGCCCCCTCGACCTTGAGGTGAACCTCGCACCCGGTCAGTTCGGAGACCCGGCGCGCGGGCACCAGCGGCGTCCCGCCCTCCATGATGGTGACGACCGGCGTCATCTCGGTCACCGGCAGCCGGTCACGATACTCCTCGATGACTCCACGCCAGGCCCTGCCCATCGCCGTACCCCTCAACTAGCTGCGGTGTTGCGCATGAGTGTACGGCCATCGGCCGGGATCACGGGAAACCGGCCGATTTCCAGACTCACAGCAAACCTCCATCACAATCGTTCAAGATAACGCGGAAGTCATCAGATATGGTCAACCACAACCCGCCGAGCCCAGGAGAATCGCTTATGGAGCCTCGTATCCGTCGCAATGACTACGGGTTACTCCAGCCACCCCCCTTGGGCGAATGGCAACCGAGTCTGACGATTTCCGTTGTCGTCCCGGCCTACGGGGGTCAGGACAAGCTTGACCTGACCCTCGCCGCACTCGCCGCGCAGAGTTATCCTTCTCATCTTACCGAGGTCGTGGTCGTCGACGACGGCACCGAGCCGCCGCTGCGTCTCCCCGCCCTGACCCCGGAGAACACCAGGCTCATCCGCGCCGAACCGGACGGCTGGGGTTCGGCCCACGCCTTCCACACCGGCGCCCTCGCCTCGGAGGGGGAGGTGATCCAGCGGGTCGACGCCGACATGGTCCTCTTCCCCGCCCACCTCGAGGCCCTCATGCGCTGGCAGCACCAGGCGCGGTATCTGGTCACCATCGGGTACAAGCGGTTCCTGCCATTTGAGTCGGACCGAATCTCCCCCGACGACGTGTACCCAGCGCCGGAGAAGGCCTTCGACCTCACCCAGGGGAAGGCCAGCTCGACCGAGGCCACGATCGAGAAGCTCGACATGCTCAGGTCGGCGCGCAACCCCTACCACGTCTGCACCGGCCCCACGATGTCGCTGCGCCGCTCGCTCTACACCGCCTCCGGCGGGGCCGACCCGGCGATGATCCTCGGCGGCGACACCGAGTTCGCCTTCCGGCTCGCCCAGGCCGGCGCCGCCTTCGTCCCCGAGCCGCTCGCCCAGGCCGTGCACCTGGGCCTGCCCGCCCTCCGCGACGCACGGCGCGAGCGGCTGCTCCGCTGCTACGAGCCCTACCTCGCCCACCGCGTCCCGCAGCGCCGGGAGCTGCGCAAGGAGCGGGGCCGGCGCTGGCTCGTGCCCTGGGCGGACGTGGTGGTGGACGTCACCGGGGCGACGTCGGAGCAGGTACGGGCCACGGCGGCGAGCTTCGCCGAGGAGGATGTACGGCTGACGCTGGTCGCCCCCTGGCCCGATCCCCGGCGCCGCCCGGCCGGTCCCCTGGTGGACGAGCCCGGGCTGGAGCTGCGGCTGATCCGCGAGACCTTCGACGGCGACGGGCGGGTCCGCCTCGTCTCCGACCCCGGACCCGTCTCGGCCCCGATCCCGTTCCGGCTGATCTGCCCCGCCGGGTGGACGATCGATCCCGGCCTGCTCCCCCGGCTCCTGGCCGAGGCCGACGAGCGGCGGGACGGAGTGATCGACTTCGGTGAGGTACGGCTGGAGCGGACCTCGGCGGTGAGCCGGGCCCTGCTCCTGCGCGAACCCGGCGAACCCCTGGACACGGTGATCGACGCGGTGCACGGCGTCCGATCCGCAGAGCTTCCCTCCACCCGAGTAACCGTCCCCGAGAATGAAAACTCTCCTGAAGTGACTAATCCTATGAAAAATGATGAAAACCCAGGAAAGCGACATGAAAGGTCGGAACGTAAACCATTCTGGCGGCGCGGCCGATGAATCCACGTATCCGACATAACGACTATTCGACCCTCAAGCCAGCAAATGTCGGTGAGTGGACTCCGCTTCTCTCGGTCTCCGTGGTCGTCCCCGCGTACGGAGACCAGGACAAGCTCGACCGCACCCTCGCCGGACTCGCCGGCCAGACCTACCCGAGCCGTCTCATGGAGGTCGTCGTCGTCGACGACGGCACGGACCCCCCGCTGCGGCTCCCCGAGCACGTCCCCGAACGCACCCGGCTGGTACGGAGCCCCGCCGCCGGCTGGGGCAGCGCGCACGCCCGGCAGTTCGGCGCCGACCTCGCCGACGGCGAGGTCCTCCAATGGCTCGACGCGGACGTCGTGCCCTCCCGCGAGTACGTCGAGGCGCAGGTGCGCTGGCATCATCTCGCCGACTACCTGGTGGTCCTCGGCCATCTTCGCTTCGTCCCCGCCGACCTCGGCGACGCCTCCCCCGACGAGCTCTTCGAAGCCGGGTCGCGGATGGGACGCGTGGCGGACATCCTGGAGCGCACGGACAACCTCCGGCGGGCCGACTACGACGCCTACCGCCTGCACGTCGGGGCCTCCGGCTCGGTACACGCCCGGTTCTTCAAAGCGGCGGGCGGCATGGACACCTCCCTCGACCTCGGTTCCGACACCGAACTCGGCTATCGGCTCGCCCAGGCGGGGGCCGTGTTCATCCCCGACCAGGAGTCCCGCTGCTGGCACCTGGGCGAGAGCCGGATACAGCGGCGGGGCAAGGAGGTCCACAGGCGGAACACCCCGTTCATCGCCCAGCGCATCCCCTTCCCCCGCGAGCGGCGCAGGCACCCCAACCGCCAATGGCTGGTGCCGTACGTGGAGGTCGCCGTCCAAGCCGCCGACTACGAGGACACCGCGGCCACCGTGGACGGGTTCCTCGCCTCCTCGATCCCCGACGTCCGGGTCACCCTCACCGGGCCGTGGAACATCCTGCGGGCCCGGGAGCGCCGCCCCTTTCTCGACGACCCCCTGCTCGACCTGCGAATGCTGCACGCGGCCTACGAGCACGAGGGGAGGGTGCGGCTCGCCCAGGGGATCGACCCGGGGCCGACCCCGGTTCCGTTCCGCCTGAGCTGCCCCGCCGGCTGGGTCCCCGACTTCCGCAGCCTGCGGCAGCTGACCGACCTGGCGACGGAGCACGGGTACGGCCTGGTGTCCGTCGACCTCGGGAACGGGCGGACGGCCCGGCTGGAGCGGACCGCCGCCCTGGCCCGGGCCCGTCTGGTCGGCGGCGACGACCTGGACCGGGCGATCGACGACATGTTCGGCGCGACCCGGGTCGACGGCGAGGAGTATGGCTTCGCGCCTCAGGCGACCGCGCGCAAGCCCTGGTCACAGGCGGATGAGTCCGCGATGTGGAAGAGGGTCGCCGAGCGGTGGATGCGCGACGCCGGCAAGTGGAAGGCCGAGGCGGGGGCCTGGCAGCGTAAGGCGGAGCAGCGGACCACCCAAGGTCAGGCCAAGGGCAGCCCGCAGCTCCACAAGCGGGTGACCGAACTGCTCAAGGAGTTTCAGCGCAGAACCCGGTCCTGAGCGGCGTGCCGCACGTCGTCGGGGACGGGCCAGAGCCTGCCCCCGACGACGTCGCCGAGCGCCTGCACCGTGGTCCCCTTGGACTTGCGCGCGCGCAACCAGTCCAGGAACTCGCCGAGGGCCTTGGGAGTGGTCACGTAGGTGCCCTTGCTCTCGTCCACCCGGTGGAAGACGATCGCGACGAGACCGCCGCCGTTCCTCTCGGTCTGGACGACCGCGTCCTTGAAGACGTCCGCGCCACGCCCCTGACGCGCCGACGACGCGGTCCGCACGTAGGCGAAGTCGCCGGGCGGGATCTTCTCCGTCACCGGGCACGTCGTGCAGCCCGCCGGGGTGCGCACGCCGCCCACACCGCGGGCGGTGATGTACCCGCACTGCATGGCCAGTTGCTTGCTGGTCTCGTCGAACGCCCCGAACGGATAGGCGAACGAGCGCACCTTCAGCCCCAGGTCGAGCAGCGCGCGGCGGTCCTCGCAGATCTCGGTCTCCTGGTCGACCTCGTTGAGGTTGGGCAGCCGGACGTGGTTCACCGTGTGACCGCCGATCTCGTGCCCCGCCTTGGCGATGTCGAGCACCTGCTTGGTCGTCAGCCGGCCCGGCCGGTCGAGCCGACCGCTGTTGACGTAGAAGGTGCCCTTCATCCCGCGCTTGGTCAGCATCTGGGCGACCTTGGCGTGATCGGCCGTGCCGTCGTCGAAGGTCAAGGCGACGACCGTCCGTACCGCACTCGGTTGAGCCGCCGCAGGCGTGGCCGACGGCTCGGCGGTCGCGGGGAGGGCTTGCAGGGTGCCCAGCAGGGCACCCACCGTGATCAGTACCAGATGTCGGCGTCTCATGAAGAAGCACACTATCGCCGACTCTTTAGGATGATCCTCCCTTAAAGTCACGGTTAGTAAACAGTGACCACTTATCCGACATCGTCGCCCTCAACGCGCATGACGCTCGCAACCGCCCGGACGATGTCCATCTCCCGCAGCCGGTTCACCGTCGCCGACAGCGCCGCGTCGGTCGCCCGATGGGTCACGATCACCAGCTGCGCGTCGTCGCCGTACCCCTGCTGGCGCACCGTCCGGATCGAGACGTCGTGCTCCGCGAAGACCTGTGCGACCTGCGCGAGCACACCGGGCTTGTCCGCGACGTCCAGGCTGATGTGGTACCGGGTGACCGTGTTGCCCATCGGATGCACCGGCAGCTCGGCGTACACCGACTCCTGCGGCCCGCGCGTCCCGGCCAGCCGGTTCCGCCCCACCGCCACGATGTCGCCCAGCACGGCCGAGGCGGTGGGCGCCCCGCCGGCGCCCGCCCCGTAGAACATGAGCCGCCCCGCCGACTCCGCCTCCACGAAGACCGCGTTGTAGGCCTCGCCGACCCCGGCCAGCGGATGGCTCCGCGGGATCATCGCCGGGTGGACCCGGACACCCACCGAACGCCCGTCCTCGGACCGGGCGCAGATCGCGAGCAGCTTGATCACATAGCCCATGCTCCGCGCCCCGGCGACGTCGGCCGCCGTGATGTCGACGATCCCCTCCCGGTGCACGTCGGCCGCCGTCACCCGGGTGTGGAAGGCCAGGCCCGCCAGGATCGCGGCCTTGGCGGCGGCGTCGAAGCCCTCCACGTCGGCCGTGGGGTCGGCCTCGGCGTACCCCAGCGCCTGCGCCTCCTCCAGGGCGTCCGCGAATGAGGCGCCCGTACTGTCCATCTTGTCGAGGATGTAGTTGGTCGTCCCGTTAACGATGCCGAGCACCCGCTGCACATGGTCACCGGCGAGCGATTCCCGGAGCGGACGCAGCAGCGGGATCGCGCCCGCCACCGAAGCCTCGAAGTAGAGGTCCGCCCCGCTCTCCCGCGCCGCCCGATGGACGGTGGCGCCGTCCTCCGCGAGCAGCGCCTTGTTCGCCGTCACCACGGCCTTACCCTTGCCGAGCGCCGCCAGCAGCAGCGACCGGGCGGGCTCGATCCCGCCGATCACCTCCACCACGATGTCGACGTCGTCCCTGGTCACCAGCTCGTGCGCGTCCGTGGTGAGCAGCTCGGCCGGTACCGCCGCATCCCTGCGCCGCGCCAGGCGCCGTACCGCGATGCCCGCCAGCTCCAGCGGTGCCCCGACCCTGGCCTCCAAGTCCGACGCCTGCTCGCGCAGCAGCCTGACCACCTGGGACCCGACCACGCCACAGCCGAGCAGCGCAATCCTCAACGTCATCCGGTCGTGCTCCCGTTCTCGCTCGGCCCGCGTTTCACAGCTGGCCCCTCAACAGATCCTCTTCGGTCTGGCGACTGACGATCACCCGTGCGTTCCCGTTCCGTACGGCGACCACCGCGGGCTTGGGCAGATAGTTGTAGTTGCTGGCCAGGGAGCGGCAGTACGCGCCCGTCCCCGCGACCGCCACCAGATCACCCGGGGTGAGATCCCCCGGAAACCACAGATCCCGTACGACGATGTCGCCGCTCTCGCAGTGCTTGCCCACGAGCCGGGAGAGCATCGGGGTCGCGTCCGAGGTCCGGGAGGCCAGCAGAGCGGTGTAGTCCGCCCCGTAAAGCGCGGTACGGACGTTGTCACTCATCCCCCCGTCGACGCTCACATAGGTCCGCAGGCCCTCCACGTCCTTGACCGTACCGACCTCGTACACCGTGATGCCCCCCGGCCCCGCGATGGCGCGACCCGGCTCCACCGTGATCCGCGGCACCGGCAGGCCCGCCGCCCCGCACTCCCTGCTGACGATGTCCCGGAGACTGTCGGCGATGACCTTGACGTCGGCCGGCTCGTCCTCGGCGGTGTAGGCGATGCCGAGACCACCCCCGAGGTCCAGCTCGGGAAGGACCGTGCCGTGCTCCTCCTTGATCTTCCCCAGCAGGCGGGCGAGCCGGCGCGCCGCCACCTCGAAACCGGCCGTGTCGAAGATCTGCGAGCCGATGTGCGAATGGAGGCCGACCAGCTCCAGCTCGGGGCGGGCCAGCACCCGGCGCACCGCCTCCGCCGCCGCGCCGCCGCTCAGCGAGAACCCGAACTTCTGATCGTCGTGGGCGGTCGCGATGAACTCGTGCGTGTGCGCCTCGACGCCCACCGTGACCCGGATCTGGATCTTCGGGCGGACGCCGTACCGCACCGCCAGGGTCGCCACCCGCTCGATCTCCTCGAACGAGTCGACGACGATCCGCCCCACGCCCGCCTCCAGGGCGCGCGACAGCTCCGCGACCGACTTGTTGTTGCCGTGCAGCGCGATCCGCTCCGGCGGGAACCCGACGCTCAGCGCGACCGCCAGCTCACCGCCGCTGCAGACGTCGAGCCCCAGCCCCTCCTGATCGACCCACCGGGCCACCTCACGGCAGAGGAACGCCTTGCCCGCGTAGTAGACGTCGTCGTCGGGGAACGCCTCCCGGTACTCCCGGCACCGCGACCGGAAGTCGTCCTCGTCCACCACGTACAGCGGGGTACCGTACTCCCGCGCCAGCCGCCGGACGTCGGCACCGGCGATCGTCAAGACGCCGTCCGTCCTCCGTGCGGAACGAGGCCAGATCATCGGCACCAGCGCGTTGAGGTCGGCGGGGGCGTGCGGCGGATGCTCCTCGGGCAACACTTCAGCGTGCCGGGGACCTGCCGGATGGGCGAATCTGCTCACCCGTAGCAGGCTATCCGAACCCCGCATCCTCCCGTGCCCCCGCCCGCCATCCGAGATATACCGGTGTCCTCGGGCCGGGGGTAAACACAGCTGGATCTCAGGTGCTGGACGCGCTACGTCTGCATTTACCCGCTGGGCCCGGTAGGTACGGTCGCGGTCACAACCCGGACGTGCTCACCGTGTCAGGAGAAGTCGCCGTCAAGGACCAGTACCTTCTGGCCGAGCTCCGCTCGGCCGGCTCGAAACGCCGGTGACCCGCGTCTTCCCTCGTCAGGCGCCGCCGCTAGCGCGACGACGCCTTCCTCAGTCCAGACGCGGGGGCGTTTCGAGCGCGCACGTGCCCAAGCTGTGGGAACGACCCGGCGAAGGCTGAAGATGCTCGGCTATCGCCATTCCGGCGGGTTCTCTCCAAGCGTCCCCAGCCCCCATTCGAGGACCTTCTGTACGGCGAATGCCAGGGCCAGTCTGGCCAGGTGGAGGTCGGTGACCGGGTGGTCGCCCCAGGGGAGGGCGGGGTGGTGCTCGTGGACGTCGTGGTAGGCGTCGGCGAGGTGTTCCAGGTAGGTGGGAAGGCCTCGGCGGGGGTTGGGGGCGGTACGGCGGCTGGGGTGTTCGGCGAGGAGGCGGAGGAGGCGGCGTTCGCCGGGTTCGGGGAGCGGGCCGGGGGCAGGGGGGTCGACGGGGACGCCGAGGTCGCCGGCCCAGCGCCGGAGCCGGGTCGCCCGTATCCAGGCGAATCTGACGGCGAAGCCGGGGTTTTCGAAGGTTCTGGGGTGGTCGGGCCAGGCGAGGGCCGGGCCGGGCAACGCCGGGACGGGCGGGACCGCCGTGGCGATCAGCTCGGTGAGCAGGGCCTCCGGCGTGGCGACGGTGATCAGGAGCAGGCCGCCGGGGCCGGGCTCGGTCGCGGTGATCCCGGGGGCCGCGTTCAGCCGTACCGCGATCATCTCCCGGAGGCCGGGGGTGAGGCGGGCGGCGGAGCGGACGGCGTAGACCGCGGACCGCGCCCAGTCTCCGTGGGGGCGCGGCGTCGGGTCGGCGCACGCCCCCGGGGCGAGCTCGGCCACGGTCCGGGCGACGGTCGCGCCGAGCTCGGCCGGAGTCATGACCGCCAGGGTACTCAGTCGGCCGCCGCGCCGATGCGCGCGAGGGTCTCGGGCCGTCCGTGGTGTTCCACCCGGGCCGAGTCGGGGACGTCGTCGCGTACCCGCACGTAGGAGAAGCGGTCGGCGGCGAACACGGGGATGTCGTCGGCGACGCAGCGGCGCATGAGGACCTCGTCCCAGCCGTGGGTGAGGTCGGCGAAGCCGAGTTCGGCGAGGACGGTGCGGCGGGCGAGGAGGCTGCCGCCGCTCAGCTCGGGCGTCGGGCTGTGTTCGGCGTCGGCGTGCCGGAGCAGTGTGAGGTCGCTGCCGGGGACGTAGACGTAGTGGGCGGCCTTCCCGACGACGGCGGCGTCGGTGTGGCCGAGGACGCGGACCAGGTCGGCCAGGTGGTGCTCGCCGTACAGGTCGTCGGCGTCCAGGACGGCGACGTAGTCGCCTTCGGCGAGGGCGAGCGCCCGGCCCAGGCACGCGCCGGCGGTGGCGAGGGGCTCGGCCTCGCGTACGGTGACCTCGATCCCGAGCCCGTCGAGGGTTTTGGCCACGACCTGCCGGTCGAGGCCCCGGGTGAGGAGGACCAGGGAGTCGGGGCGCAGGGTCTGCCGGGCGAGCTGGGCCCGCAGGTGGTCCAGGCGGCCCGGGCCGTCGACGACGGAGACGGCGCAGACCGTGGTGCCGGCCCGGGTGTGCGGCAGGCCGACGGCGTCCAGCATCCCGTCGACGAGCGGGGTCACCGAACGGCTGTCCCGCCAGGATTGGAGCCCGTCGAGGCCGCAGGCGGCGATCTCGGCCGCGTGCCGGGCGGGGACGCCGCCCGGCAGGGCGGTGAGCCGGCGGTAGGCGGTGAGCAGGTCGTCGTAGGAGAGCCGGGCGAGGTCGAGGGTGCTTTCGGTCCGGCCGCCGGGCAGGGGGACGGGGTTGTGTACCCGGGGCTGGACGGCGAAGGGCAGCGGCAGGGCGCCGTCCCGGTCGTCCTCCGGGTACGCGGTGAAGCGGAACTCGAACTCGGCTGCGATCTGGGGGGGTTCGCCCGGCGCGGACTGCCAGAAGGCGGTGCGGATGCCCCGTTCGGCGCAGGCGGCGAGGAGGTCGCGGAGCGCGCCGGACTCCCCGCTCAGCCCGGTGAGCCACCGTCCTCCGTTGCCTTGCCGCGGACCGGGCTGGACGGATTCCACGAAGAGCAGGTGCGGCCGGTGCTCGTCCAGCATGCGCCGCCAGTTCTCGGGGCCGAAGTTGGTGACCTGGCGCCACTCGTACCGGAAGATCGCCTCGGAGTGGCGGTCCACGATCGCGGCGACGGTGAGCTGGGGGCGGGCGACGGGCCCCTTGGGAACCTCGTACTTGATCGGCCGGTTCACCGCCGGGGCGGCGGCCGCGGGGTGGGCCGGGGCCGCGGGGACGGGGACCTCCCGCTTCTTGGGGGCGGGCTTGCGCGGGGCGGGTTTGGTGGCCTTGCGGATTTCCCGGGCGAGTTTCACGGGGTTGCGGCGGTTGCCGCTGAGCGCGTCACCGAGGCGGGACCAGCGGGTGGTTTGCGCGGAGTCCAGTTTCCACTGGGCCACCTCGGCCCGGTAGCGCGTCTCGGCGAGTTCGGCCCGGAGTTTCCCGACGGTGCTCTCGGCGACGGCCAGCCGCTCCTCCGTCTGCGCCAGGAGCTCCTCGGTGAGTACGGCTTGCGCGAGCCGCTCCTGGGACTGGGCGAGCAGTCTCGCCGTCCGGGCGGCTTCACTCGCCCGCTCGACGGCCTCCGCGAGGCTCTTGCGGGTGTTGTCGAGCAACTCGTCGTCCATGAGGTCACGCTCCTTGGCAAGGTCGGCCAAAGAATAGCCCGTTATGTCCGTACACTCGGCTGCGTGCTCAGCAATGATTGGCCACGATTCCATACACGCCCCTACGTCTGTGGCGCGCTCGGCCGGTTCGATGAGGCACGTCTGCGCGCCCTCGTCGCCGCCGGACCCGCCGTGACCTCGGTACACGAGTCGGACGGGGTGGCCCTGTTCAGCTCGGCGCCGCTGCCGCCGTACACGGACTCCCCCGAGGGGACCGGTTTCGCCTGGGGTGGGCGGACGCCCCCCGGGCCGGGTGGCTGGCTGGGGGTCGCCGAGACCTACGAGACCCCGGGCCTGATCGTCTCCCCGGATTCGGTCGTCCTGCACACGGGTGGCTTCGGGCTGGTCGACGTCTACTACTCGGGCGACGACGACGCGGTGTACTTCGCGGGGCTGATCGAGCCGCTGCTGTCCGGCGGGCTCACGGTGAACTGGGACGCGTGGGCCGCGATCCTTCGCCTGACATATCCGCTTTTGGAGGACACGCCGTACGAGGGGGTCCGGCGCCTCCCCGGCTCCACCGCCCTCATCTGGTCCCGGCGCCGCGGCAAGCTCACCGTGGACCGGCGCCGCCCGCGCTGGGTGCGCGAGGAACCCTACGACCGGGGCCTGCGCGCCGGCGACGTGATCGAACTCCTGCGCGACGCGCTCAAGCCGTACGCCGACCGCCCCCTGCTCGTCCCGGTCAGCGGCGGATACGACTCCCGCCTCCTCGCCGCCGTCACCGTGTCCACCGGAGCCCGCGTCGAATCCTGGACCACCAGCCCCGACGACGGGCTCGACAACGACCTGGACTACGCGCGCTGCGTCACCGCCGAACTCGGACTGCCGCACCGGATCATCCCGCAGAACGCGGCCGACTACCCGCGAGAGGCGCTGTGGACGGCGCGGCGGCTGGAGTACCTCACCTCGCACCACGCCTGGTACGCCCCGTTCGCCAAGGCCGTGCAGCCCACCGGGATGCCGGTGGTCGACGGCCTCGCCGGCGGCCCGCTGCTCAAGAACTTCCTCATCACCGCGGACGCCGTGAGCGCCCGATCCGACGCCGAACGCCAGGCCGCCCTGCTCAAAGCCCTCCTCACCGGCGAACCCCACATGCCGATCCTCGGCGCGGGCGCCCTGGAGTGGATCGACGACCGGGTCCGGAGCGCCTTCGCCCAGGCCGTCTCCCCCCTCCGCGGCCATCGCTCCGAGCTGCCGCTCTCCGTCCTGCACACCAGGACGGTACGGGGCATAGCCCGCTCCCCGGTCAACCTGCTCGGGCCCGAGACGACGCCGGTCTTCCCGTTCCTGCACCCGGAGTTCCTCGACGGCGCCCTGTCCGTCCCGGTCACCCGCAAGGAAGGCGGCCGGTTCTACCGCGAGCTGCTGCGGGCCGCCAGCCCCCGGATCGCCGCGCTGCCCTCCACCAACGGAACCCTCCCGCTGCGCCGGACCCCCCTGCGCTCGGCGGGCCCCGCCGCCCGGGAGTGGACGCACGCGATGCTGTCCCGGGTGGTCGCCTCGGTGCCCTCGCTGCTCTCCCCCGAGATGACCGCGGTCGTCGCCGCCGGACCCGACGCGCTGACCGGATTCGGCGCCTGGAACTCCCGCTTCTGGCTGCGCGGACTCGCCGTCTTCGGGGCATGGCTGACCGACTACGAGCACCGGCTGGGCGACCTCACCCCTCCATGGGCTCTACGATCGTCCCCATGAGTGAGGCAGAGGACACCGAACGTTACCTCAAGCTTACGGTCGAGCTAACCGTCGAGGTCCTGGACGTTGACGCGCTCCAGGCCGCCGCGATGGCCGCCGTGAACGACCCCGAGGCCGACCTGGACGAGGACGAGCGCCGGGAACAGCTCGAGGAGATCAGGAACGACGACAGCGGGGCCGCGGCCCTGCAGTGGCTCATCGACCCCGAGGACGTGCTCGCCCTCGTCGACCCCATCGACGAGGTGGACCTCAGGGTCGCCAGCCTCGGCGTCGAAGCGGTCGACGAGCCCGAGGAAGAGGAGGACGACGACGAGCACGACCACTCCGGGCACGCCCACTGAGCCCGATGACCCCGATGTCGTGCTCATCCCCCCGGCCCGGTCGAGGACGGTGAGCACGACCCGGTCGGTCAGCTTCTGACCGCGGCGGCGATCTGGGCCCGTGCGGCGCGACGCGCGGGCACGAGCGCCGTCAGCGTCGTCGCCGCGAGAGCCGTCAACGCGGCGCCGACCAGGGTGACCGGGTCGGGTGTCCGCCCGATGCCCGCCCCCACCCCGCTGGTCCGCCCCTGCAGATCGATGAGTTCGGCGGAGAGCACCGCGCCGGCGACGGTCCCCGTCACGACGGCGATCAAGGCGAGCAGCCCGGTGCCCACCACCAGGGTGGCGGTGATCTGACGCGGGGTGAGGCCCATCGCCTTCAGCACCCCGAGGTCCCGCTTGTGGTCGCGCAGCCCGATCGCGCTGGCGGTCAGCAGGTTGGCCAGGGCGATCAGGGCGAGCACCGCGATCAGCGCCACGATCACCGGCCGGACCACCTCCAGGCGTTCGGCCGGGTTGACCACACGCTGCACGTCGAGCCCGTTGCGCGAGGCGGCGAGCAGCCGGGTCCGCACCTCGGCGGGGTCGGCGCCGGGACGGAGCACCAGCGAGTAGAACTCCGGCGGATCCGCGTCCTTCCCGGCGAGGCTGTCGATGCCCAGCGACAGGACCTCGCCGTCGCGTTCCGGCTCGATCGTCCGGCCGACGATCCGCAGGATCACCGTGCTCCCGCCGACGGTCACCCGGATCCGGTCCCCGATCCGCTGGCGGATGAGGTCGAGCAGCCCCTGCCCCGCGACGGCCTCCCCGTGCCGGGCGAACATCCGGCCCTCCACGACGGGGAAGGGGTACGGGCGCCGCGAGGTGCCCACGGCCCGCGTGGTGACCGTGCGGTTCTGGCCGGGGACGAAGACCTCCACATCCGCCCCGGGGTAGACCTCCGCCACCGCCGGATCCGACTCGGCGATCCGCTTGGCTTCCGCCGAGGAGAGGATCCCCGGCCGCACGGTGAGCGCGGCGGCCTGGCCCACCTGCTCGGGGTTGTCGCGAAAGCCGTCCAGCGTCGCCCAGCAGCCGAGGCCGATCGTGATCATCATCATGGGCACGGCCAGCCCGAACGTGGTCAACGCGGCCGGAACCCTCCTGGTGAAGGCGTCCCTGGCGCCCAGGACCAAGGCGGGCGGCAGCCGTACCAGCAACGCGACCCGGGCCAGGCGGGAGAGCCTGCCGTGGGGCGGCGCCACCGGGACGGCGGGCAGCGCCGGGGTCCGCCCGCCGCGCCAGGCCGGGATGAGCGTCGCGACCACCACGGTGAGGACGGTGCCCCCGGTGATCGCCAGCAGCGGGGCGAGCGAGAGCGGCACGGCGACCGTGTCGGCGAAGACCGAGACGGTGAGCAGCCGGGCGATCAGGACGCCCGCCGCGACGCCGGCGAGCCCGACCGCCGCGTGCTCGGCGAGCAGCATCCGGGTCACCTGCCCCCGGGTGAAGCCGAGCGACTTGAGCACGGCGATGTCGTGCAGCCGGCCAAGCACCTGGCCTCCGGTGGCGTTGGCGATGGCCAGCCCCGCCGCGACGAGCCCCACGATCCCGAAGAGCGCGAGCAGCAACCCGAGCAGGCGGTTGTCGAGCTCCATCTCGGCCTGGATCCCCCGCCAGGTGAAGGCCCGCTCCACCTCGCCGCCGAGGACGGTGACCGCGCGCTGGACGACCAGTTCGGCGTCCTCGGGATCCTCCAGCAGCAGGCCGGTGACGCTCAACCGGGAAACCGGATCCACCTGCCGTACGGTGTCCGCCGGCGCCCACACCAGGCCCGGTTGCCGCTCCGGGTAGAAGCCCTGGTCGGATGTGTCGGCGATCCCCGCCACGGTCAGGTCGTGGGTCACCCCGTCGACCCCGCGCACCGGGAAGTGCCCGCCCACCACAAGGCGCGTCGCCCGCGCGAAGGAGCGTTCGACCACCACACCGGTGGGGTTGGCCGGATCCAGCCACCGCCCCTCGCGGATCAGCGGGCGGGCGACCTCCGGCGGGGTGAACCCCATCGCCCGCAAGGTCACCCCCGACTTCACGAAGCCCTGCAGCAGGGTCGCCGGCGCCGTCCGGTAGGGGCCGGCGACGGCGGTGACCTGGTCCAGCCGGGCGAGCGCGGCCGAGGGGTCGGCCACCCCGACCGTGTGGATCCAGACGTGCGCGCCCCGGGACTGGGCGAATAGCCCCCGCCAGGGGTTGGTGCCGTCCTCCAGCAGCGTCGCCGCCATGATCAAGGCGGTGACCACCCCCGCGACGACGCAGGCGGCGAGTCCCGCCTGACCGCGCCGGGCCTTGACGTCGGCGCGGATCCACCGCAGTGAGGCGCGTGTCGTGCTCACCGTCAGCCTCTCAGCCGTACCACGTCGCTGACGCCGCCGCCCCGGCCCTTGATCCGGCCGTCGTCGGTGATCTGGCCGTCGCACAGGGTCAGCACCCGGTCGGCCATGGTCGCCACCCGGGCGTCGTGGGTCACCAGGACGATGCTCTGCCCGTTGCCGTGTACGGCCTTGAGCAGGCGGAGCACGTCCCGGGTGTTCCCGCTGTCGAGGTTGCCGGTCGGCTCGTCCGCCAGGAGCAGGGTCGGCTGGTTGGCCAGCGCCCGGGCGAGCGCGACCCGCTGCTGCTCCCCGCCGGAGAGCCGTCCGGGCGGGGAGTCGGCCTGGGCGGTGAGCCCGAGCTCGCCGAGGAGGTAGTCGCGGCGCTCCCGGGCCTGGCGGGCCGACTGGCCGGCCAGGAGGGCCGGAAGCTCCACGTTGTCGGCGACGGTCATGTTCGCGACCAGGTTGAAGAACTGGAAGACGAAGCCGATGTGCTTGCGTCGTTTGACGGCCCAGGCGGCCTCCCCGAGGGTGTCCACCCGCTCCCCGGCCAGCCAGATCTCCCCGTCGGTGCGCGAGTCCAGGCCCGCCATGACGTGCACCAGGGTCGACTTCCCCGATCCCGAGGGGCCCATCACCGCGACGAACTCGCCCTGCTCCACCTCCAGGTCCACGCCGCGGACCGCGGGCACCGGGGCTCCCGCCGTCCGGTAGATCTTCACGAGGTTCTTGACTGCGAGGACAGGGGTCACAGGAGCTCCTCCTGACAACGGTCGAGCCATTCGAGGTCGGCCTGCAGATGCAGCATGGCCCCCTCGATCAGCAGAATCGCGTAACGGTTTCCCCGATCCGTTGCGGCCAGCAGCTGGTTGAGGTCTTGCATGAGGGCGAGGTAGTGGCGGCGCTGCCTGGTGATCAGCGCCATCCGGTCCGCCATCCCGGTCATGGGGGCCAGCACGAGTTTCATGAAGAACTCGTCCCGGACCCGCGGCCCCTCGGTGGGCTCGTCGGCCCAGATGGCGAGGGTGTCCAGGCCCGCCGCGGTGAGGTGGTAGACCTTCTTGTTCGGCCGGTTGGACTGCTCGACGTCGACGCCGCGGACGAGGCCGTCCTTTTCCAGTCTCCCCAGGGTCACGTAGATCTGGCCGATGTTGGGAGAGGGGTAGGCGTTGCCAAACGTCTGCTCAAGAGCCTGTTTGAGCTCGTATCCGTGGGCAGGCTCCTTAGCCAGGAGCGCGAGCAGCTGGAGTCGCATTTCGCCACCTCCTCGTTACTCGGCTGAGACGGTCATGTCCATTGACACTCACATTACCGCTGTGCATAACATGAATGCATCTGATCCTACATAACACGAATGTAGGAAGACCCACCCCGGAGGACGCTGTGCGGCGAGCCCCTGTCCTGGTCACGCTGCTGCTGGTCATCAGTGTGATCACGGGATGCTCGGCGGACCGGCGGAGCTCCCCGACCGGCGACACCGCCGGATCCGGGCCGATCACCTTTGCCACCGGCAAGGACACGACCCGATACCTGCAGCCGTTGCTCGACTCCTGGAACGCCACCCACCCGGGCCAGGAGGTCACCCTCATCGAACTCCCGGAGGCGGCCGACGAGCAGCGGGCACAGCTCGTCGCCAACCTGCAGGCCCAGAGCGACCGGTACGACGTCCTCGGCCTGGACGTGATGTGGACCGCGGAGTTCGCCGAGGCGGGCTGGGTGATCCCCCTCTCCCCCGCCGCGTTCCCGCTCGACCGCTTCCTGGCGCCGGTGACCGGCACCGCGATGTACCGGGGAAAGCTCTACGCGGTGCCGTACACCAGCAACACCGGCCTGCTCTACTACCGCTCCGACATCCTCGCGGCGGAAGGGGCCAAGCCGCCGCGGACCTGGGCCGAGCTCCGCCGGCTCGCCCGGGAACTGGCCGGACGGCATCGCGTGGGCGGCTACGCCGGGCAGTTCCTCCCCTACGAGGGGCTCACCGTGAACTTCACCGAAGCCGTGCAGTCCGCCGGAGGGGAGATCCTCAGCCGGGACGGCCGTACCGCCCTGCTCACGGGCGCGGCCCCAGGCCTTGAGTTCCTCGTCCAGGGGCTGCGCGAAGGCTGGATCCCCGCCGAGTCGCTCACCTACAAGGAGGAGGAGTCCCGGCTCGCCTTCCAGGAGGGCAGGCTGCTCTTCGCGCGGAACTGGCCGCCGGCGTACGGCCCGGCGACCCGCCCCGACTCACCCGTCGCGGGCAAGGTCGGCATCGCCCCGCTCCCGGGCCTGACCGGTCCGGGGTCCGGGTCACTCGGCGGGAGCAACCTCGCCGTCAGCGCGTTCTCCAAGCGCCAGAAGTCCGCCCACGAGTTCATCCGCTACTTCACCGGACTGGAGAACCAGCGGCGCGTCCTGGTCGAAGGGTCGTTTCCCCCCGTCTGGGCGGAGCTCTACGACGATCCGGCCCTGATCAAGCGGTTCCCGTACCTCCCCACCCTCAAGCAGAGCATCCTGTCGGCCCGCCCCAGGCCCACGAGCCCGAACTACAACCAGATCAGCCTGGCGATAGCGAACTCGGTCTCGGCGGTCCTGAACGGGCGCGGCTCCGTGGAGGAAACCCTCTCCACCCTCAAACACGAGCTCAACGAAATCCTTCGAACACCCTAAGTGAGGCGTCAATGAAGATCCTCAAGACGGCCGCCGTCCTGTCCGGGCTCTGCCTGGCCGTCGCGGCCTGCGGGGGAGCCGCCCAGGAGCCGGCGGGCGGTCCCGCCGCGAGTGGATCGGCCCCCGCGGCCAAGTCCCTGGAAGGCGTGACCGTCGAGGTCGCGGCGAAGTGGACCGGCGAGGAGCAGGCCAACTTCGAGCAGGTGCTCAAGGCCTTCACCGAGAAGACCGGGGCGAAGGTCACCTACGCCTCGACCGGTGAGGACACCGGCGCCTACCTCGGCCCGCGGATCCAGGGCAACAACCCGCCCGACATCGCGATCCTCCCCCAGCCCGGCCTCGTCCAGCAGTACGCCGACGCCAAGGCGCTCAAGCCGCTCACCGCCGAGGTGCAGAAGCAGATCGACGCGAACTACACGCCCTACTGGAAGAACCTGGGCTCGGCGAACGGCCAGGTCTACGGGGTTCTGGTCAAGGCCGCGCACAAGTCCACGGTCTGGTACCGGGTCCCGGCCTTCGAGGAGGCGGGCGTCCAGCCCCCGGCCACCTGGGACGATCTGATCGGCAAGACCGCGCCGGCCCTGTCCGACTCGGGCACCGCGCCGTTCGCCCTGTGCGGCGCCTCCGGCTGGACCCTCACCGACCTGTTCGAGAACGTCTACCTCTCCAGCGCCGGGCCGGAGAACTACGACAAGCTCGCCAAGCACGAGATCCCGTGGACCGACCCTTCGGTGACGACGGCGCTGGAGAAGATCACGCAGATCTTCGGCAAGCAGGAGTTCATGCTCGGCGGCTCCTCCGGGGCCCTGCAGACCGACTTCCCGACCTGCGTGACCCAGGTGTACGGCCAGAAGAAGGCGGCGATGGTCATCGAGGCCGACTTCGTCGCCGCCTCGGCCGTACAGTCCGGGGCCAAGGTCGGGGAAGACGCCAAGATCTTCCCGTTCCCGAAGGTCGGGGCGATCGACCCCGTCGTCCTCGGCGGCGACATCGCGGTGGCGCTGAAGGACTCCAAGGGCGGCATGGCCCTGCTGGAGTACCTCGCCTCGGCCGAAGGCGGTTCGGTCTGGGCCAAGCTCCCCGGCTACCTCTCGCCCAACCGCAACGTCTCCCCCGACAACTACCCGTCCGAGCTGACCAGGCAGCTGGCTCAGACGATCATCCAGGCGGGCGAGTCCGTCCGGTATGACATGTCCGACCTGGCGCCGAGCGCCTTCGGCGGCACCGACGGCAAGGGCGAGTGGAAGCTCCTGCAGGACCTGCTCCGCAGCCCCGCCGACATCAAGGGCATCCAGGCCAAGCTGGAGGCCGAAGCCGCCAAGGCCTACAAGTAGAGGACGGACGGCCGTGACCGATCCGCTCGACGGCCGGGGCGACCCGCGCGACGGCGACGACGCCGTCCGCGGGGCCGCCCCTCCGGCCACCGACCCCCCGCGCCCCACCGCCCCGGCCAGGCTTGGGCCTTCACCCGCCCTGGCCGTCTCCTTCCTGCTCCCGGCCGCCGTGCTGCTCGGCGCGCTGGTGATGTACCCGATCGCCTACTCGGTCGTCCGCAGCCTCTACGACGCGGGCGGCGACGGCTTCGTGGGGCTGGAGAACTACACCGCCATCTTCACCGACCCCGACACCCTCGTCACGATCCGCAACAACGTCATCTGGGTGGTCGTCGCCCCCATCGTGGTCACCGTGATCGGCCTGATCTTCGCCGTCCTCACCGAGCGGATCCGCTGGGGCACCGCCTTCAAGCTCGTCGTCTTCATGCCGATGGCCGTCTCGCTCCTGGCCTCCGGGGTCATCTTCCGCCTCGTCTACGAGCAGGACCCCGACCGCGGTGTGGCCAACGCGGTGATCACCACGGTCGCGGACGTCTTCCGGAGCAACACCGGATATCCGGGGGCCCGCCCGCGGGAGAACGACCTCGCCCCGGCCACGGTCGCCGACGGCGCCGTGGTCCTGCGGCAGCCGACCCAGCCCGGCCAGTCGGTCCTGTTCCCGCTCGTCGGGCTGAACCGTGAGTCGCTTCCCGCCGACGAGACCCCCGCGGCCGGCGCGCCGGCCCGGCCGGGCGAGATCACCGGCACGGTCTGGCTGGACTTCACCCCGGGCTCCCCCGGCGCGGTCAACACGATCGACTCGGCGGAGAAGGGCCTGGGCGGGGTCAGTGTGGAAGCCGTCGCGGGCGGCAAGGTCGCCGGGACGGCCGTGACCGAGCCGAACGGGACCTTCGCCATCACCGGCCTGGCCCCCGGCTCCTACACGGTCCGGCTCCCCGCCGCCAACTTCGAGGCGCCCTTCAACGGCCTGACCTGGCTCGGGCCTACGTTGATCACACCGGCGATCATCGGCGCCTACATCTGGGTGTGGGCCGGATTCGCCATGGTGCTGATCGCCGCGGGGCTCGCCGCGATCCCGCGGGACGCGCTGGAGGCCGCCCGTATCGACGGGGCCACCGAGTGGCAGGTCTTCCGGAAGATCACCGTTCCACTGCTCTCCCCGGTGCTCCTGGTGGTCTTCGTCACCATGATCATCAATGTCCTCAAGGTGTTCGACCTCGTCTTCATCATCGCCCCGGGCTCGGTCCAGCCCGACGCGAACGTGATCGCGCTGGAGATGTGGCGGGTGTCGTTCGGCGGGGGTGGGAACCAGGGACTGGGCAGCGCGCTGGCGATCTTCCTTCTCGTCCTCGTCCTGCCGTTCATGTTCTTCAACGTCCGACGGTTCAGGCGGGAGCAATGATGACGACGGCGACGGCCCCAGGAGCACACGCCGCCCCGCGCCCCGGACTCGCCGCCCGGATCGCCGGCCGGGCCGGAGGCGGGCTGATCCAGGTCTTCCTCATCCTGATCGGGCTCTTCTGGCTGCTGCCCACCCTCGGGCTGCTAGTCGTCTCGATCCGCGACGAGACCGACAACAACGCCAGCGGCTGGTGGACCTTCTTCACCAAACCCGCTCAGCTCACCTTCGAGAACTACACCAACCTGCTGAGCTCCGGCTTCACGTCGTCGTTCTGGAACACGGTGTGGATCACCGTCCCGTCCACGGTCCTGGTGATCGGGATCGCGGCGATGGCCGGCTACGCCTTCGCCTGGATCGAGTTCCCGGGCCGGGACCTGGTCTTCCTGGTCGTGGTCGGCCTGCTCGTGGTCCCGATCCAGATCGCCCTGATCCCCATCGCCAAGCTGTACGGATTTCTCGGGATATTTGGCTCTATTCCGGGTGTGGTGCTCTTTCATGTGGCGTTCGGGCTGCCGTTCGCGATCTTCCTGCTCCGGAACTTCTTCGTGGGGATCCCCCGGGAGCTCCTCGAAGCCGCCCGGATGGACGGCGCGGGCGAGTGGAAGATCTTCTCCACGGTGGTCTTCCCGCTCGCCAAACCCGCCGTGGCCTCACTCGGCATCTTCCAGTTCCTCTGGGTCTGGAACGACCTGCTGATCGCCCTGGTCTTCGCCGACACCGAGAACCAGCCGATGACCAAGGCGCTCCAGTCGCAGATGCGCCAGTTCGGGACCAACGTCGACATCCTCGCCCCCGGCGCGTTCCTCTCGCTGATCGTGCCGTTGATCCTCTTCTTCGCCTTCCAGCGCTACTTCGTCCGGGGCCTGCTCGCCGGCTCGGTGAAGTAGCGGTCCGGACGGCCGGACCCGGTCTCACCGTCGGGGTGGGTGAGACCGGGCGAGGCCCTACCAAATGGGGTACTCATGTCGGTGCGCGGCGCTAGGGTAAACGGCTATGGCAGGGCGTCCACTGAATGAACTCGTCAATGCAGGCTGGGCGGAAGCCCTCGAACCCGTCGCCCCGCGCATCAGCGCGCTGGGCGACTTCCTACGACAGGAGATCGCCGAAGGACGGCAGTACCTTCCCGCCGGAGAGCACGTCCTACGGGCCTTCCAGCAGCCCTTCGAAGACGTACGGGTGCTGATCGTCGGCCAGGATCCCTATCCGACCCCCGGCCACCCGGTGGGCCTGAGCTTCTCCGTGGCGCCGGAGGTGCGCCCGCTCCCGGGAAGCCTGGTCAACATCTACAAGGAGTACGTCGAGGACCTCGGGCATCCCAAGCCGAGCAACGGGGACCTCACCCGGTGGACCGAGCAAGGCATCCTGATGCTCAACCGGGTGCTCACCGTGGCGCCCGGCAAGCCCGCCTCGCACCGGGGCAAGGGCTGGGAAGAGGTCACCGAGCAGGCCATCCGCGCGCTGGTGGCCCGGGGAACCCCCATGGTCGCGATCCTGTGGGGACGCGACGCCCGATCGCTCAAGCCGATGCTCGGGCCGGTGCCGTGCGTGGAGTCCGCGCACCCCAGCCCGCTCTCGGCGCGGAGCGGGTTCTTCGGCTCCCGCCCGTTCAGCAGGGCCAACCAGCTCCTTGAGGAGCAGGGTGCCCAGCCGGTCGACTGGAAGCTCCCGTAGGTCGTCGGATCACATCGCTCCACCGAGGAGATCGCCGGGGAATCCGGCGGTCTCCTCTTCATTTATTCGCCCGACCGAAATCGGTTTATGAAAACGTATCCCAGTGACCGGGGTTACCGACGTGACAAATCTTTACAATCTTCGTAATCCGTGAAATGAGGGTATGACACTAACCCATCGACTCGGAGGTGTGGGTGAAGCGCGTCCTCATCCTCATCGTCGCCGCCGCCACAGCCGGCGTATTGGCGACACCCCCCGCCCAGGCCGGACCCGCCGCCACGGCCGGCGCAGGCGAATACGTCGTCCTCTACAAGGAGGGCGTGGCACCGGCCGCCGCACACAAAGCGATCAAGGCGGCAGGCGGAACGATCCTCAAGGAGAACACCGACATCGGGGTGGCCACGGTCGCCGCACGCGACGCCGGGTTCGCGAACGCCGCACGGAGCCAGGACGCTCTAGCCGGAGTCGCGCACAACCGGTCCATCGGCTCGGTCCCCAAGTCGACCCCGCTCACCGGCGACGCCCTCAAGCGTGCCGTCGAAGCCAGAGACGTCGAACGGGAAGCCCGCAAGGACACCCGCACGGCCACCCGCCCCGGGCAGGCCGGCGGAGACGAGGAACCCCTCGCCGGCCTCCAGTGGGACATGAAGCAGATCAAGGCCACCGTCGACGGGTCGTATCGGGTCGAACCCGGTGACCGGCGGGTCCGCGTCGGCGTCATGGACACCGGCGTCGACGGCAGCCACCCCGACATCGCGCCGAACTTCGACCGCAGGCTCAGCCGGAACTTCACCGTCGACATCCCCGTCGACGCCAACGGCGACGAAGTCGACGGCCCCTGCTCCGCCGAGCCCGACCAGTCCTGCCAGGACCCGAGCGACGTCGACGAGAACGACCACGGCACCCACGTCGCCTCGACCATCGCCTCGCCCGTCAACGGGATCGGCATGTCCGGCGTCGCCCCCGGCGTCAGCATCGTCAACCTGCGCGTCGGCCAGGACTCCGGCTACTTCTTCCTCCAGCCCACCCTGGACGCGCTCACCTACGCCGCCCGAGTCGGCATCGACGTCGTCAACATGAGCTACTACCTGGACCCGTGGCTGTTCAACTGCGTCGACAACCCCGCGGACTCGCCCGCGGACCGGCTGGAGCAGCAGACGGTCATCACCGCGACCCAGCGGGCCATCGACTACGCGCACCGGCGCGGCGTGACCCTCGTCGCCGCCGCAGGCAACCAGGCCGCCGACTACACCAGGGAGTACATCGACACCGGCAGCCCGAACTTCGCGTCCGTGCCCGGTGAGGCGCCCTACACCCGGACCATCCCGCCGAGCTGCGTCTCCATCCCGACCGAGGCCGAGAACGTCATCTCCGTCTCCGCCAACGGCATCAGCGGGCGCAAGTCCTACTACTCCAGCTACGGCAACGGCTTCGTGGACATCTCCGCCCCCGGTGGCGACACGTACGACACCGCCGACAACAAGATCGACCGCAGCAAGGGAATCCTCGCCGCCTACCCGCGGAACATGGCCGAGCAGAACGGGCACCTCAACCCCGACGGCACGCCCAACGTGCCCTGGGTGATCCGCGACTGCGACGGGGCGACCTGCGGGTACTACCAGTACCTCCAGGGCACCTCGATGGCCTCGCCGCACGCGGCCGGCGTCGCCGCCCTGATCGTCAGCAAGTACGGCGTCCGCGACGGAGCCCGAGGCGGGCTCACCCTCCCGGCGCCCGTCACCGAGGCGATCCTCAAGCGGACCACCGACGACGTGGCGTGCCCCTCGCCCCCTGCCCACACCTACGTCCGCTACATCCTCCAGGCCGACGGCACCTTCCGCGAGGTCCGTGCCACCCACACCTGCGAGGGCACCGCGACCCGCAACGGCTTCTTCGGCGAAGGCCGAATCAACGCCCTCCGCGCCGTCCGCGGCCACTGATAGGTGTTTCCCCTGTGGTGCGAGCTCCCCGGAGTAAGCACCGCAGGGGTCGACCGGCCGGGCACGGTTCGGGTGACAACAACGGACGCGCGATACCCCGTCAGGCACGATCCGGCTTACAAGAACAGTACTTTCGACATTGACCGCGACGGTTCGCGCCGGACAAAGGGCGTCCGGCGCGAACCGTCGCGCGCATTCTCGCGCCGCAAACAGCGCGGCGCGAGAAGTGCGGACGTAGCGTGACCAGCACCTAAGGCCCAGCCGCTCTTACGGCCGGAGCCCGGGAACCCCGCAATAGAACCTCGGCTGTACCAGCTGTGACAACCGCCTTGATCGTGACTACGGAGTAGGCCCCACGCGCGCTATCCGATGACGGCCTTCCAGCCGCCCCGCTGAAGGTTGATCGCCCCATCCGGGGTGATCACGGCCTTCGCCCCGTACAAGGGCAGGCTCCCCTCGACCAGCCACCGGTGCCGGATCCCGTCGAGGATGTCCCACAGGCGGCGCGGGCCGCCCTGGTGGACGGTCGGCGGCTGGTCGTGGAGGGCCGTGGCGCGTACCCACGAGCCGTCCGCATGCGCCATCCACGCCGTGCGGCGGCCGTCCTCTCCTTCCTCATACCAGTGGGAGACGCCAGGCACGACCACCTCCAGCATCGACTGGAGTTCCCACGCCTCGATCACCTGGACAACCGGGTACCGGCCGACGGAAACATCGTCGCCGTCGCGGTCGCGGATCCGTTCGAACACTTCCGGCCGGGAGGGGTAGTCGGCGCCGTGCCGCACAACCATGAACCCGGCACGGTCCCACTGAACGCTCCCGACCGCGCCACCGTCCGCCGTCTTGTCCGCGACGATGATGATCGTCATATTGGCGACGGTGGTGACGAGCCTGCCACCTGGGCGGAGCGATTCCAGCCACGAGGCGGGGATGCGCGGCACGGACACGGTGGCCACGATCCGGTCGTACTCACCGGGAAGCGGGCCGGTCGCGTCCACCGTCACGACAGCCGGACGGAGACCGATCCCGTCGAGTCGTTCTGTGGCGATCTTCACCAGGTACGGGTCCACGTCGACGCTCGTCACCCGCCGGTCGCCAAGCCGGGCCGTGAGCAGGGCGGCCCCGTATCCGGAGCCGACCCCCACATCCATAACGTCGACGCCGTCGTGCAGGTCGGCGTGGCCGAACATGCGCAGGACCAGGCTCGGCAGCGTCGCCGACGACGTCGGATTGCCTCGGGGCCGGTCCTCGGCGGAGGCGTCGTCCGCGTGCAGACCGCCGATCCGGGTGACCAGCGTGCGATCACCGTACGCCGACGACGCCCATGCGCGTGGGTCGGCCGGTCCGTCGACCACATGTCGCCCGTCCGGTCCGGGCGCCCACCAGCGCGGCACGAGCAGATGCCGGGGAGTACGCGCAACGGGGTCTCGCCATCGTGACCGCGGTCTGGTCACCTGCTCGGCGAGACGGGCGGCATGGGGGGTCCAATCCATGGCGGCGATTCTCCTATTGTCCGTCGACCTGCTGAGCAGGAGCGCAGTCGGCGCCGTCACTGGCAGGATTGCATTCGGGGTCACACACGCCGGTGACGGGCGGGATCCGGGTGAGAGCCTCGTACCACGCCTGGCCGCCAACAATCGCGGCGAGCGGCTGGGCGAGGACGTTGCCGGTGATCATCCAGCGGGACAGGACGCACGGGGTGACATCCCCGCTGGGGGAAACCGCGAGCCGCTTGTCGCCGCACCGGCCGCACAGCTGGGACGGGTCCGGAGCGGCGGTGAGGGTTGCGGCTCGGCCGATGCCGCGGAGCCGGTCCACACGAATCCTGGTGACGCCAAGCGCGGAGAGTTCGGTACGGGCCTCCTCGATGTGCTGGCCGGGCAGCATGTCCACGATGGCGGCCCGGATGGAGATGCCGAGGCCGACCGCGCGGATGATGTTCGCGCGCGTGCGGCCGTATCCGTCGTGGCGGCCGGTAATCCGGGCGTGCTCGGACTGCTGGTTGCTGTAGAAGCTCGTGGCGAGCGAGACGCCCGGCCGGGCCAGCCGCTCCCACAGAGATTCCTTGATCCGGTACAGGTTCGTGAACACCTCCACCTGAACCTTGTCGATGGCATGGGTGAGGATGCGCTCGAACTCCGGATGCCGGGTAGGCTCGCCGCCGATGAACTGCACCTCGTGGATGGCGAGGGCCGCGGCCTCGTCAATGAGGCGGCACCAGTCGTCGCCGGTCATGGCGCCATGGCCGACGAGAGGGCCGGACGAGGCGTAGCAGTGGCTGCAGGAGAGTTGGCAGCGGCCGGTGAGTTCGGCCGCAAGGTACCAGCCCGCGAGCAGACCAGTGGCGGGTTCGGTGAGCACGGTCATCGCATTCGCCTCATTCCAGCTGAGGTCCGGATGGTGCTGGCGATCACAGCCCCGGGAAGGGCAGACCTCCTGTCGCGCCGTCCTGCGCATCAGGAGCACGATCGTGACGGTAAAACGCGAGCCGGCATCCAACAAGGATTATTCTCGAATATTCGAATTCCTTGGAATAGTGTTCAGGCGGGAGAAGAAGCAAGAATTCATCCCGTGCCTGGCAACTCATCGATGACCCTGGTCAGCAGCCGCCTAGCCTCACTCCCATAGTCGGCAACCGAGGCTAAGCGATCGAAAACCTGAGCATAGAGACCGATCTCCCGAGGCTCTTTCAGCGTGAGTTCTGCACCGATTGTCTCCACAAGCACCATCTGATCATCGAAGATCCAGAACCCATGCTTGGGCGAGTCAGGCAACTCGGCACCAAAGCCGACGATTCCCACACGAATGGTGCTCATTGCGCACAGGGCGATGAGCCTGTCGAGCTGCCCGAACATTACCTCGACAGGACATAGGCGATACCTCAGAGCAGCCTCTGTCATCACAAAGTGAAACCGCTTGCCTGGCCGGTACAGCACCTCCTGACGTTGCATGCGGACACGTACCCCCTCGTCGACGTCGTCGACGACCCCGTGGCGCTTCACCGACTGGCTGAGCCGATATCGGGCGTAGTCAGGCGTCTGAAGCAGGCCAGGGATCACGGTGGTCTCGAACGCCCGGATGCGTGTGGCTCCCGCCTCCAAGGCGATGCTGGCTCGCTGACGTACTGCGGTGCCGCCGCCGAGCCGCCGCCGCCATTCGGCGTACATACTCTCCAGCGTCTCCAGCCGAGCCAGCAGAGGAGTGGCCGCATCCTCGCCTCCCGTCGCCACTGCCCAGGTGCGAATGTCGGCCTCGGTCGGCGTCTGCCTACCATTCTCAATCTTGGAAACCTTGGACTGCGGCCAGCCGAGCAGTTTCGCGAGCGCTGTACCGGTAAGTCCGGCATTCCGGCGTAGCTCGCGGAGCTGTCGGCCGAGTGCCTCCCTGGCTTCCTGAACTCGTGGCACGGTGGATGTTCTACCGCTGTTGTGCGTATCGCGCGAACGGCACGGCGTAATGCCAGGCGGCGTCTCGCCAATAGCAGTGCCGCACCACCACAGCCGGATCCGTGACGAGCTCATGCCGGAGGGGCCGGTCGTTCTCGTCGAAGTGGAGCCGAACGAGTTGTCGGGAGTCGAAAAGAGCGAAGTCGTAGCCGGGGAGGCCGCTTCCTTCGGTCTTGGGACGGGGCAGATAGCGGATGTCCTCGCCCGCTTCGGCATTGAGCGGCCCGCCTGCAAGAAGCCACCGCACGTAATCCGAATGCGGTTCACTCACCACGCGCACCCGCTCGATACGTTTCCCCTGCTGCGTGGCCGTCTTCATCCGAGCCAGCCACGGCCGCCTCGCTCGATCAGGATCCGGCTCATCAGCCAGGAACCTAGACAGCGACTCCTGCTCGGAGGATACGGAGTAGCGGTCTCGGACCTCGAACTTGAACGCGGAGTGCCGGAAGTCGTCCCACAGGGCGCCGAACTCCTCAGCGGTGAGCAGCGGCACTCAAGACCCCGGGGCGAAGCGCAGCAGCTCCGCGGGAATCTCGACGAAGCTCTCCCCGGGCAGGACGTTGCGAAGCTGGCCAAGCGCCTCCGGGTCGGTAACAAGATCACCCTGCACGACATAGGTTCCACGATCGGTGGCGTAGAGAGTGGGGCACTGCCCGTCGTCGGAGGTGCTGCCGAGAAACGTGAGTTTCATGCTCGGACCTCTCTGGAATTCTGGAATATTGTCGTTCTCTGATGGTCATGCTCGAATATCAAATCGTCAAGACTGCTGCGCGAGCAAAAGAGAGAGGCGCATCGTTGGGTCGTTGCCCTCAGCTGGATTGCCCAGATCCACCGAGTCCCCGGAAATTTGGGTTCCAGCACAGCCTCCTCGCTCCAAACCATCCGTAGCCCCAAAGGCACCTTTGGGTTCGAAACGCCACCGCGAATCTGGTAGCCCCGGCGTGATGAGACTGCATTAGAAGGGCAATGGGAAAGAGGACGAGAGAAGACGCCTACTCTGCCATCCGGATTGTCAGCGTGGCGTAGGTGGGGACCAGGACTTTCCTGGCGGGGGTGCGGGACTCGATCCGCCAAGGGCGGCCTGCGGCGGTGAGGGTTTCCAGGAGGCGGGTGAGCTGGGCTCGGCCGAGGGCGGCGCCCAGGCAGAGGTGGCGGCCGGCGCCGAACCAGAGCTGGCGGGTTTCCGGAAGGTAGGGGCGGGTGACGTCGAAGCCGCCGGGGCGGTTGTTGGCGGTGTGGACGGCGAGCAGGATCCGGTCCCCGGCGCGCAGCCGACGGCCCTGGACCACGACGTCCTTGGCCACGTGCCGACCGAGTACGGGCGCCGCGGAGGTGACCCGGAGTCCTTCCCGTACCGCGTCGGGGATTCGGGAGCGGTCCGCGAGGAGGGCGGCGGTCTGCCCGGTGTCGGCGAGCAGGGCGACCGTACGGGCCATGGCGGAGGCCGCGGTCTCGGTGCCGGCGATCGTCACGAGGGTGGCGAGCGCCTTGGCGATCTCCACGTCGAGGCCGATCTCCCGGCTGCGGCCGAGAATCGTCTCCGCACCACGGGTTCGGTAGGCCTCCTCGACTCCTCCGGTGATCTCCCGGACCACCGATCGTGCCTGTTCGATCGTCTCGGGGGCGAGCACGGTGGAGACCTGGGTGCCGAGGGCGAGGGCGGCGAGCCGCTCCCCGGATACGAACAGCCTCAGGTAGGCCTCGTCCCGGTCGCGCAACTCCAGACCGAGTACGTCGGCCACGACCCGGCCGGTCATCAGTTTGGCCGTCCGCACCACGTCGACGCGGTCGCCTTCGGCGAGATTTCGCCGTACATCGGACAGCATGGGGGTGAGCACCCGGTCGACCAGCGCCGTCGACTTGACCTCGGTGAACATGTCCCGTGCTTTGACCCTGAGGTCGGCGTGGCCCTGTCCGCCGAAGAACGCGGCGAAGGCGGGACCGAACAGCTGTCCCCACAGGTGCCCGACTCCGCCCTCCCCCACCATCGTGAAATGGTCGTAGTCGTTGAGGATCCGGCGGGCCACGACGGGGTCGTTCACCACCCAGCCGACGCGGGGGATCTTCCTGATGGGTCCGGTGACCCGCGCCAGGGTGAGCAGCGCGGCCAGCGAGGGGTTCCCGGCCCGGATAAGCCGCCGTTCGTGCCGCCGGGCGGTCGGCGTCACCGGACGGCTCCGGTACGGCCGGGGGCGGCGCCGTCGGCGAGGCCGGGACGCAGGCGGGCGCGCCACGGCATGGCCAGGACGATCGTGGCGAGGACCACGACGGAGGCGAGGGCCCAGGGCCGGTGCCAGGCCCACCAGACCGCGTCGCTCGGCGCCTGAAGCAGGACCAGGTATCCCCAGCCGGCCCAGATCCCGGCCGCGGTGAACAGGGCGGGGACCTCCCACCCGGGTCTGGCCGTGGGGTCGGCGAGGTCGGTCTGCCCGCTGAACAGCCCGGTGGGCCGGGCGAGCAGGTAGGGCATGAACCAGAGCAGGTACTGCACGCCGAGCCGGTGGGTGACGACGCAGAAGGCGAGCAGGATGGCGGAGGTGAGCACGATGGGGTCGGCCCGGCGCCAGAGGTACCAGACGAGGCCCATGGTGATGAGCAGGAGTGTGGTCCCGATCCGGCCGTAGAGCGGGTGCAGGGCTTGATCGCCACCGAGCAGGATCGCGGTCCACCCCCAGTCTCCGACGACGGCGCGGGTGCTGAGGAGGAGCCCGAGGTTTTCCAGCGGCATGGTGAGCAGCCAGAGCACGGGGACGAGTCCGGCGACGACCAGGCCGATCAGTCGCGCCCGCAGGCCGTGCAGGGCCGCCAGGATCCCGGGGACGAGCAGGACGGGCCAGCTGTTCACCGAGATCGCCATGCCGACGGCGAGGCCGGCGGTGACGGCCCGGCCCTGCCTGGCGAGGATGAGCGCGGCGACTCCGAACATGAGGGCGACCGGCTCGATCTGCCCGTGGAAGGCGCTGACGAAGATCGCGACGGGGTTGACGGCGTACTGGAAGCCGGCCCGGCGGCTGCCCGCGAGCCTGGCTGTCAGCGGGATGAGCGCGAGGTCCGCCAGGACCGGGGCGAACCGTCCGACGACCTGCCAGGGCAGGTCGATCAGCACTCCCAGCTGGTACTCGGCCGCCATCACGTAGGCCATCGGGGGGAGGAAGTGCCAGCCGCCTTCCCGGATCTCGCGTACCGGGTCCCGGCCGGCGATCACGTTCTCGGCGGTCTCCCGGAAGTCCGCGGCGAAGTCCCAGGGGACCCAGATGTCGCGGGAGGCGAGGATGAGGACGACGATTCGGAAGGCCGCCCCGATGAGGACGGCGAAGACGATCGCGGGCCCCCAGCGCCGCCGCCACCCGAGAAGAGCCGCCGCCAGCGCCACGGACACGACAAGACCGCTGATGAGCTGATGGCTCACAGATCTCCCAGATCGACGACGGCTCCGTGGTTTTCACCGACCGGAGTCACCATTATGGCCCAGCAATCGTGATGAAGTATCCGTCATCGGGATGATGCGGGTGATTCACCCCGGATTCGTATTCGGGCGGATGGATGACGACAACCGCCCGGCATGAACGCCATCCTGAGAGTAGCCTGACACAGGTGAGGGTGGCCCCGCTGACGGATCTACCGGCGCACCAGATCGTCGCGGATCTGGCCGCCGCTTGGAATAGACGCTGCACCCGGCTCGGCGCGACGGACCGGCCCGAGGCCGCGGCGGCGGCCGCGCAACGCTCCGTGGTCCTGTACGAGCGGCTCGACCTCACCGACCCCGACACCCGGGCCGGCCTGGCCAACGCGCTGAACAGCCTCAGCGTCCAGCAGAGCGCGCTCGGCCTCAACCACGCGGCGCTGCGTACGGCGGAGCGCGCGCTGGAGATCTTCGAAGACCTGCCGGAGTACCCGGCCGGCGTGGCCCTGGTGCTGTACAACACCACCGCCTACCTGGGGGCGCTGGGCCGGGGTGCCGAGGCCGCCGCGGCGATCGAGCGGGCGGTGGCCATCCGCCGGGAACTCTTCGAGCGGGACCCTCTGGGGATCGGACCGGACCTGGAGTGCTCGCTCAGCCGGATGTGCGGCCACCTGTCCAAGATCGGCAGATACGACGACGCGGCGGACGCGGCGGCCCAGCTCATCGCGCTGCTGGAGGAGCGGCTCGGCGACGAGCCCGACCGGGCGCTCGCCGAAGCCTACGTGGCGCTCGGGCTCAACCTGTTGAAGATCAACCGGACGATGGACGCCTCCCGGGTCATGAACTACGCGGACATGCTCTGGTCCGCACTCGGCACCCACCCGGGCAAACACGCCCACGCCGTCAGCCGACACGCGTTCTGCCAGGCCAAACTCGGCAACTACGCGGAGGCGGTACGGCTGGCGCGGCGCGCCGTACAGATCCACGAGAGCGCACCCGACCCCGACCCGCTGCTCCTGTCGGTCCTCCTCAGCGGGCTCGGGGAGTATCTGCGGATGCGCGGGCGGCACCTGGAGGCACTGGACGCCATGGCCCGGACGCTCGCCATCGAAGAGCGCCTCTTCAGCGAGGACCCGCACCTGCACCGCCCCTCGCTCGCCGAGACACTCGACACGATGAGCGAGATCATGACGGTCCTCGGACGGCACGACGCCGCGGGCCGGTTCCGCCGCAGACGTGAGGACCTGCTCGCCTAGTACGGATCGGAGTCGTGGACCAGCAGCGCCACCTGGACCCGGTTGTTCATGTCCAGCTTCGCCATGATCCTGGAGACGTAGGCCTTCACGGTGGCCACGCTCATGTAGAGCTCGGCGCCGATCTCGGCGTTGGACCTGCCCTGCGCCACCGAGACGGCGACCTCCCGCTCCCGCTCGCTCAGCCGGGCGACCAGCTCCCGGGCCCGAGTGCGCCGGGAGTCGTCCTCTCCCCCGGAGACGTGTGCGATCAGCTGCCGGGTGACCGTCGGCGACAGGATCGGCTCCCCCCGGGCGACCTTGCGGATGGCCGCGACGATCTCCGCCGGGGGCGTGTCCTTGAGCAGGAACCCGGCCGCCCCTGCGCGTAGCGCCCGCAGGACGTGCGCGTCGGCGTTGAAGGTCGTCAGCACCACGACCTCGGGGGCGCGCTCCCGCCCGCGCAGCCGCTCGGTGGCGGTGAGCCCGTCCACCTTCGGCATCCTGATGTCCATCAGCACGACGTCGGGTTCGAGCCGGCTCACCAGGTCGGGCACGTCGGCCCCGTCCGCGGCCTCGCCGACGACCACCAGGTCGTCGGTGCCGCCGAGGATCATCGACAACCCGGCCCGGACGAGGGCGTCGTCGTCCACTATCGCGACCCTGATGTTCATGCCGACCAGGGTAGCCACGCCCGGAGCCGGAATTCCCCGCCGAGCGTCGGTCCGTGTTCCAGACTTCCCCCGACCAGGTCGGCCCGCTCCTTCAACCCGATGAGTCCCGTACCGGTGCCGGGGATCTCCGTGACTCCGCCGGACGGCAGGTGGTTGCGGATCTCCACGGCGAGGCCGGTACCCGGCGAGCCCGCGACGGTCACCCGCACCTGTCTGCCCTGAGCGTGTTTGCGGGCATTGGTCAGCCCCTCCTGGGCGATCCGGTAGATGTTGCGGCCGAGGCCCTCGGGGACGGAGCCCAGGTCCTCCAGCGTGATGTCGAAGGTCACCTCGGCGCCGGCCTCCCGGGACTCCTCGATGAGCGCCGGGAGATCGGCCAGCTTCGGTTGCGGGCGTTCCGGCGTGCCGTCCGGCTGCCCGTACGGGCCGCGCAGCACCCCGATCACCTCGCGCAGGTCCTGGAGCGCCTGATGCGCGCTGGTGCGGATCGCCCCGGCGGCCCTGGCGATCTCCTCGGACGGGGCGTCCGGACGGAACTCCAACGCCCCCGCGTGCAGGCTCAGCAGGGAGATGCGGTGCGCGAGCACGTCGTGCATCTCCCTGGCGATCCGCTGGCGCTCCAGCTGGCGGGCCCGCTCGACCCGGAGCGCGGCCTCGCTCTCGGCCCGGACGGTGCGCTCCCTGAGGGAGTGCACCAACTCCCTGCGGGCGCGGACCAGCATCCCCCAGACGGAGACGACGGCGATGATCAGAGTGCCGATCAGCACGGTCATCCAGATCGGGGTCGCCGGATCCGGACGCAACACCAAATAAGGCACGACCGTCACGATGTGCAGGCCGCCGATGACGAGCACCCAGCGGAAGGGCCGGTGGACGGCGACCGTGAAGACGAGGACCATGACGGCACCGGCCGCCAGGTCCGAGACCAGGGTGACCGGCACCGACACCAGCCCGAGGGCCGCCGGCCAGCGACGCCGGAACCAGAGGGCGACGCAGGCGAGTCCGCCGACGATCTGCTCGACGAGCAGGCGGCCGCCGGTCATCGTCGGGCTGTTCGCCACATCCTGCGCGATCGCCAGACCGGCGCCCACCGCGAACAGGAAGCACAGGATGTCGACCAGCCAATCCCTGGTGGAACGCCGGACCCGCCCCCCGTGCCGGGGACCGTCGAGCAACCCCGCGGGGAGCAGCGTCTGATACTCCGGCCTGCGCATGCCATGAGGTTAGGTGTACTGCGGGACTGCGAGATACCAACCAAAGTCGATGCCGCACCTCCCTAAGAAAGGTGTGGGTAAACCGCCCGGATCGCCACGATGGAATCATGAAAGGACTCCTGCAGCTCCTCACGACGCTCATCCTGATCCAGGCGGTCGGCGGGCTCGTGAACAACCTCGCCGGAGGCTCGAAGAGCTGGTGGCTCGTGAACCATCTGACCTTCCTGGACGGATACGAGATCTACGCGAGCATCGCGCTGGGTGCCCTCGGCGTGGCCCTCCTCCTCGCCGTCGAGTCCAGGAGTCGCGGCAAGGCGAAGGAAGACACGTGATGAACGGCGTCAACCTGCGGCCCCCCCGTCATCAGGCCGACCCCCGCGTCGTCATCTGGTGGACGGTGCAGTCGCTGCTGTTCGCGGTGCCCCTCCTGGCCGTGCTCACCACGCTCCACCTGATCTTCACATCGGGCGTGATCTGGCTTACCGCCGGACTCGTCGTCCTCGCGCTGATCCTGCTCATCCCCATCCCGATCGTGCCGCGCATGCACTACCGCCTCAACCGCTGGGAGGTCACCGACGAAGCGGTCTACACCAAGACCGGATGGATCTTCCAGGAGTGGCGGATCGCCCCGATGTCCCGGATTCAGACCGTGGACACGGCCCAGGGTCCGCTGCAGCGCCGGTACGGGATCTCCGACGTCACGGTGACCACCGCCTCGACCGCGGGTGCGCTGCGCATCGTCGGCCTCGATCAGGAGCTCGCCGCCGAACTCACCCGGCGGCTGACCGAGATCACCCAGGCGACTCCCGGGGACGCCACATGAGCGAGTCGCAAACCCGGGGGTGGGAGCGGCTCGACCGCAAGACCCATCTCTACACGGTGCTGTCCGTGGCGCAGGCCGTCCCCCTGTTCTCCGTTCCGGTCGTCGTCTTCCTGTTCAACCGGGACCTGACGATCCCGCTCATCGCCGCGGCGGTGGTGGGACTCGCCCTCCTCGCCATCGCGGCGTTCGTCGCCCTCGACTTCGTCTACTGGCGGGTCACCTGGTATCGGGTCACCCCCGAGCGCTTCGAACTCCGGTCGGGCCTGTTCATCAGGAAACACCAGTTCATCCCACGGGATCGGATCCGCGTGGTGGACTTCACCGCCAAACCGGTCCACCGCGTCCTCGGTCTGCGCAGCGTCGTGGTGGGGACCGGGGAGAAGACCGGCGGCGACTCCCAGGACGAGTTCAAACTCGACCCGATCTCCCTCGCCCGGGCCGAGGAACTCCGCCGTGAACTGCTCGACTCCGCCGCACCCGCCGCGGTCCAGGCGCAGGAGCAGGCGCAGGCGCGGGGGAAAGCCGACCCGGCCATCCTCACCCTGAACTGGGCGTGGATCCGATACGCCCCCCTCACGGTCTGGATGTTCGTCGGCGGCACCGCCCTCGTCTTCGCGATCTACCGGGCGCTGGACACGGTCGGCGAACCCGAGGAGATGCAGGTCGTGCGGACCCTGTGGGCGGAGTTCACCGCGCTGCCGATCTGGCTCATGGTGGTGGTGGCCGTGGCGGCGAACCTGCTGGTCGGCCTGATCGCCTCGCTGGTCTTCTTCGCCGAGGCGTGGTGGCAGTATCGGCTGGAGCGCGAGTCGGGGGACACGCTCCGCATCCGGCGGGGACTGCTCACCGCCAAGTCGATCACGTTGAAGACGAAGCGGCTGCGCGGCGTCGAGATAGCCGAACCGCTCCCGCTCCGCTGGGGCGGCGGCGCCCGGGTCAACGTGATCGCCTCCGGGTTGAAGAAGGACGAGGAGGGGGCGACCGAGAGCGCGAAGGCGCTCGCCCCTCCCCTGCCCGTGAATCTGGCCGAGCGAGTGGGCGCCGAGGTTCTGGGGGACGTGCCCGTGGGCGAGGAGCCGGTACGGCTGCGCGTCCATCCCCCCACGGCCAGACGGCGCAGGCTGGTGGGGGCGGTCGTCACCCCGGTGATCCTTACGGCCGGAACGGGTCTGGCGGCCCTCTGGATTCCGGTGGTCCCCGCCTGGGCGCCCTACGTCACGCTCGCCCTGATCGCGCCGGCGCTCCTGCTGGCCCTGGACGCCTACCGCAGCCTTGGTCATCGGCTCAGCGGCGGCTATCTGATCGCGCGTTCCGGCACCTTCGTCCGCCGGAAGGTCTCGCTCCGCCGTACCGGAATCGTCGGTTTCACCCTCAAGCAGTCGATTCTGCAGCGGCGGTTGGGGCTCCTCACCGTCGAGGCGACCACGGCGGCGGGGTCGGGTGCCTACCAGGTGGTGGACGTCGCCTTCGACGAGGGGCTGGCGCTCGCCGACCGGGCCGTTCCCGGCCTGCTCACGCCGTTCATCGAGTACGACAACGCGCCTGCGCCCGTATCGGCTGACTCCCCTCGATAACCCACCGACGGGGGCCGTGACGAGGGGCCGGGAAGTCCCGGCCCCTCGTCACGATGTCGCCTACTGAGGCATGAGCACCGAGTCGATGACGTACACGGTGGCGTTCTTGGTGTTGATGTCGCCGCAGACGACGTTGGCCTTGTCGTCGACCTTGAACTCCTGTCCGGAGCCCGACGTGGTGATCGTGCCGCCCTCCAGGGTGGTGAAGCTGCCGTTCTGCAGGTCGGTCGGGGTCTTGCGTCCCTCCACGACGTGGAACTTGAGAATCTTGGTCAGCAGGGTCTCGTCCTTCATGGCCTTCTCAAGCTGATCCGCAGGAATCTTGGCGAACGCCTCGTTGGTCGGGGCGAACACCGTGATGTCCTCCTTCTTGTTCAGCTTCTCGGCCAGGTCCGCCTTGTCGACGGCCTTGGTGAACACCGACAGTTCGGGGTTGGACGCCAGCGCCGTGGCGACCGGCTCCTTGGCCATCTCCTCCAGGCTGCCCTTACCCGTCTCGGGGATCGCCGCGCAGGCGGGACCGAACGGCTTGCCGGGAATCGGGGGCGCGCCGGGCGTCGACGACTCGGGCGCAGGAGACGATACCTCCGGCATCGGGGCAGTCGCCGCGTTTTGCGCCGCACCACTCGACGCCGTACCACTCGACCCACAGGCGGTCAGCACCATCGCGGCACCGCACACCGTCACGGCGAGTATCTTCCTCTTCACCTGATCCTCCATGTGCTGAATCGTTTTCTGGCAATCGAGGCGGGCGGTACCGGAATCGGCACCATCGCCGTGTGCACGCCGCCTGGCGGCGCGGCCTCGCCGTGGACGAGCCTGAACGGGCATGTCTCCACGCTCCGGATTCGGAGGCACCGGACCAAGTGGATTGCTACTTGGCGTCAAGGATTTGCAACTTAAAGTGAAGAGCGTATTTCAGGCCCCGACCCCGAGACAGTCGCGGAGCCGGATCAACCCATCGCGCATCCGGGTCTTCACGGTCCCGAGCGGGATGGCGAGGACCTGCGCCACCTGCTGATGGGTGTACCCCTCGTAGTAGGCGAGAGTGATCGACTCCCGCTGCAGGTCGGTGAGGGAGGCCAGGCACCGGCGCACCCGCTCGTGCTCCAAGCGGTCCTCCACGTTCTCCGAGACGTGATCGTGCGGGCGTTCCGGGGAAAGGGCGACCGCCCCGCGCTCCCGCTCGTGCGCCGCCTGCTCCGATCGAACCCGATCGACGCTGCGGCGATGCGCCACCGTCATCACCCACGCCACCGCGCTCCCCTTCGCCGGGTCGAACCGGGCGGCGGTCCGCCAGACCTCCATGAAGATCTCCTGGACCACCTCCTCGGACTGCCCGCAGTCCCGCAGAATCCGGCGGACGAGCCCGTACACCCGGGCGGAGGTCTGCGCGTACAGCCGTTCGAATGCCTTCTCGTCCCCCCGGGCGACCACCCGGAGAAGCTCGTCGAGCGACTCCTCCGGCTGCCCGAAGCAGTGCCGATCCTCCTCAGCTTCTCGCATCGGCTCTGCCTCTCGCATCGGCGCACATCCCGTCTTCATGCGTGAAACCCGCCAAGGAATTCGAAGCCGTGACACCCGCGGGGGCCGTGCGACAGCCTCACGCCGATCGGAATGGAGCGCACAATCACCGGTCTTTCACCGGCCCCGCAGAACAGCGCGATCCTTACATTAAGCGGCGTCTGCCTGGAACAACGGTATTCCACCAGGGGGAATACACTTCGTCCGTCGACACGCTCCGGTATATCCGCAATCTTTAAGCCGTCATGAGGCTGGATTCTCGTGCTGTAGTGGGTTGTCCCGAAATTTCGTGCTTATTTGGATTTTGTACGGAGCTTCGCTCGGCCCAGGCGGCCTCCGCAGCGCTCGGCCGGGCGGTCCGCCGTACCGGCTCCGCTCGAACAAGGTCGGGCGGATCGGCTCCCACGACCTCTGGGTGAGGACCCCTTCCCGGACGGCTTCCGTCCCACGTCAACCGGTCGCCGGGGTTGTGGTGCGCGGAGTCGCAGAGGTTGGCGCTAAGCTACGGCCCAGGCTCGACGGGAAACCCTCCCGCACATACCGTGCGGCCGGGATTCCTCTCCGGCCACTTATCATTCCCCTGGGAATTGCAGCAATGAACAGCCTGATTGATCGCTCCACTCGTTAATAAACTTCATCATTTCTAGAGGAATCCCAAGCCCCGCAGCCATTCTCCATTCCAGCAGCACCGGATCCCGCAAGGTCGGTGTCGCCGAAGGTCTCAGGACCCTCCACGACGGCTGAGTAGGCGCGACCGACGACGGAATCCCTGACTGCGGGATGGCACCCGACAACCTGTCGCCCGCGCCTGCGGCCGGCCTTCTTGTCCGCCGGACATGTGCGCAACGCGTTCGGCGAGGACTTACGGGGAAGGTCGAGCGCGCTATGCGCCGTACCGGGCGAATCGGCGCTCGGTGAGGCGGCCCCACGCCGATACGACGGCGATGGAGACGACCAGCAACACGATCGCTCCGGCGACGTCGAGCACGTAGTGGTTTCCCGTGATGAGCACGACCGTCGCCATACCCAGCGGAAAGATCCACGACAGCAGGGCAAGTCGCGGATGGGAGACCCGCAGCGCGTACCACACGGCGTACGCGCACCACAGCGACCACCCCACGTGCATGCTGGGCATCGCCGAATACAGGTTCTGGCTGTTCTCGACCTCCCGTGCGGCGTGGCCGCTCAGAGCGTGGCTGCCCAGGATGTCGTGCTCGGCGATGATGTCGACGACACCCGGCAGGGCGAACCGCGGGGGCGACATGGGCAGCGCCCAGAAGACGGGCAGCACGAGGAGGATCATCGTGACGAGGGTCCGGCGGACCTTGACGTAGACCTCGGCGTGCCGGACGAAGACCCACACCAGCACACCGATGATCGCGAGGTAGTACAAGCGGTAGTAGTACACCGCCGGCTGGATGAGGGCCGGATGCTCGGTCAGCCACCGGTTCGCCGCCAGGGCGATGTCCAGGTTGAGGGCCCGCTCGATGGATTGCAAGGCCAGAGCGTTGGCGGTGGCGGCCGCGACGTCTTTCCCGGCGGCGGAATGGAGTCGTACGAAGACCAGGATCACGAGCAGCAGGAGTGCCACTTCGACGAGTGGTGCGGGGCGCCCACCCGTCTTCCCGACAAGTGCGACTGTTCGAGCACGTGCGACCAGGCGCGAAAACCCGCTGCCGGTCCCCTTAGGCAGGCTCACGCGGGTCACCCTAGTTCACCCCGCTTTGGTATGGATCATGTCGGCCGATAAATGCCGCTGCGAACCAACAAAACGTGATCGGTGCCCGGATAGGCACGGTTTGGTGTCGAGACCTTCTACCAAACAGCCGGACGACTCGACCAGGCCATCCCCTTACACGAGGCCACTCCGGCGGGGTGTGAGCGAGCACTCAGTTCGGATCACCCCTCGACGCGTGTCGTGCGGGCCAATCTTGATTCGGGTCGGAGCGCGCTTCGGTCTCCCTGGAACCGGTGATGGCCGCGTCGATGGTTGTGGCGGCGGGACCGCTCGACGGGCTAAGGGGATCATCCTCACCCTTTTTGTCCAGTTCCATGCCTGTTCGAGCGTGAACGGCGGAACTCTGGGGGTACATCGTGATTACGCTCTGTGTAGTGGGTACTACTAACAGGGACATAAGGGGGAATCATGGGAAAGCTCAACAGCAAGGGTGAGCAGTCATTCGGCAAGGGCAAGAAGGCCCCGAACCCAAACAAGGGTGCCGACGAGGCGCGTCGTGAGGCTGAGCGCAAGGCCGAGGAGGCCAAGGCGAAGGCCAAGGACGCGATCGGTGACGCCAAGAACAAGTTCGGCGATGCCAAGAACAAGTTCGGCGACACCGCAGGCAAGTTCGGTGAGTCGGCGAGCAAGCAGAAGGACCGCTACTCCAACGACTGAGCCAGCATAGATCGGGGGATTCACCATGTCCGAGATGAGAACCACTCCGTCGCAGACCACGCCGGCCAAGGGGGCGGAGCAATCCGTACCCCAGCAGCAGGCTCGGGAGAGGCAGGCGGTCCGGGAGGGCGGGGGCAGCCGGCTCCTGACCGACCAAGGTAACACCACGATCAGCGACACCGTCGTGGCGAAGATCGCGGGCATGGCGGCCCGAGAGGTCCGGGGCGTCCGCGACTTCGGTGTCGGGACGGCCCGGGCCTTCGGGGCCATCAAGGAACGACTGCCGGGGGGCGACTACGGCAGCGCCACTCGGGGGATAGCCGTGGAGGTCGGGGAGCGGCAGGCCGCCGCCGACATCGACCTCGTCGTCGAGTACGGGATCTCCATCCCGGATCTCGCGAACGCCGTCCGCAAGAACGTGATCGGGGCGGTGGAGCGGATGTGCGGGCTTGAGGTGACCGAGGTCAACATTCTCGTCGACGACGTCTGGCTGCCCGGGCAGGAGCGAACGCAGCAGCAGCAGCAGACGGGCGCCACGTCGGAGCCACGGGTCAAATGACCGGCGAGGTCGCGGGGCTCATCGCGGAGCGGGTCACGACGTGCCCGGATGTGGTGGGCCTGTCCGGCGGCCCGTACGGGACGGTCGCCACCTATCTTCCGGGGGAGATGGTCTCGGGGGTGGCGGTCCGCGACGACGAGGTGGAGATCCACATCGTCGCCAGGTACGGGCGGCCTCTGGCGGAGATCGCCGAATCGGTCCGGGGCGCGGTCGCCGATCTTACGGGGGACCTGCCGGTGAACGTGACCGTCGACGACGTCCGTACCGAATCTGAGCTTCAGGGGGAGACATGAACGCATACCCGATTTGGTCGATCGTCGGGCTGACCTACGGAACGGTGCTGGGGCTCGCCGGCGCGTTCGGCGGACTCGGCGCGTTCCTGCTGGTGCTCGTGCTGGGAGTGGCCGGCCTGTTCGTCGGCCGGGTCGCCGAAGCCGGCAACCTCGACATGTCCGACCTGTTCGCGAGGCGGCGATGAGCGAACCCCTGACCGGGCGTGGCGTCACCGTCGTCCCCGGCCGGGTGGTGGCGAAGATCGCCGCCGAGGCCGCCGGGGAGGTCGACCGGGCATCGGGGATCCAGCGCGGCCGGGTCGGCTCGCTCTGGACCGGCCCGAAGGCGTCGGCGAAGGTCGACGGCTCCATCGCCTCGGTCCGGCTGGATCTGGCGATCCGCTACCCCGAGCCGGTGCGGCAGGTCACCGCGGAGGTCCGCGACCACGTCCAGCGCCGGGTGCACGAGCTCACCGGACTCTCGGTCCGCCACGTCGACATCTCCGTGACGCGGCTCGAACCACCCGGCACCGACCCGGCTCCGGTTTGGGACACACTGTGACGGGCGTGACCGGCCTCCCCGGAGTGCCCGGCGAAGGCCCCACTCCCGGCGAAGGCCCCGAACCCGGTGATACCCACACCCAGACCCCCCAGATCATGACGAAGATACGGACCTTCCGGCCGAAACGGATGATCCCCGCCGTGCTCACGGCCCTGGCGCTGATCGCTGTGGGCACCCTCGTCGCGGTCAATGTGATCTCCACGATGCTCGGGCGGCCGACCTGGACACCGCCGTACCACCTGTTCGCCGGATGGGCGGCGAGCACCCCCTGGCAGGCCCCCGCCGCGCTCCTGACCGGCGCGATCCTCGCGCTCATCGGACTGCTCCTGATCGCCTTGGCGCTCGTCCCCGGACGCCCGAAACTCCTGCCGCTCCGCAGCACCGACCCCGACCTCGTGGTGGGCGTCAAACGCGGGGTGGCCGGCCACGCACTCGCGGTCGCGGCGACCCGGGTGGACGGGGTGCGCTCCGCGTGGGTACGGCTGCCGCGGGGCCGGATCGAGGTGTCCGCGCACACCGACCTGCGGGATCCGCACGGGATCCCCGAGCAGATCCACGCCTCGGTGTCCAGGGAGCTCGAACGGCTGGCGCCCGCGCAGGATCTGCCGATCAAAGTGACGGTACGGCATCGGGGGACGACATGAGCCGGACGAGCGAGCGCACCACCGCCAGGGGAAACCGGCTCGGCCTCACCCTGGTCGGACTCGTCCTGCTCGCCGTGGGCGGGCTCGCGCTCGCGCTCGGATTGGGTGCCTTCGGCCGTACCGTCGCCGCCCAGCCCATCCTTACCCGACAGACCGCGGCCTTCGCCCAGCAGCAGGCGTGGTTCTGGCCCGCCGTCGCCGCCCTCGCCGTGATCGTCGCCCTGCTCGGCCTCCGCTGGCTGTTCACGCAGGTCCGGTTGGACCGGATGCGGCGGATGCGCCTCGATTCCGATCCCTCCGGGGTCACCGAGATGGACTCGGCCACCGTCACCAACGCGCTCGCCGAGGAGGTGGGCCGCTACCCGCAGGTACGGGGCGCGCACGCCGTACTCGCCGGGTCTCCCGACCGTCCCCGGCTCCGTCTCAACCTGCAGACGGAACCGGACGCCGACCTCGGCGCCCTGCTCAACCGGGTGACCGACCAAGCGCTCCCCCATCTGCGGAACGCCCTCGAAGTGGACCGCCTCCCCACCGTCGCCAAGATCGACTTCACCACCGCCCCGGGGGCACGTCAGGTCCGGTGACGGCGTTCGCCGGCGGCGATGGGGAGCGTCACCCGCCGGTGTGTGGACCTCCGTTCCCCAGGGCGAGTGGCCGTACGGCGTACCACGCTGTTTGCCGTGGATTCGGGCGAGATCGCGGTCCCTGTTGCGCCGGCGACCTCCTCGACGCCACCGGCGCCCGGTGGTGTAATTGCCCGGCGGAAACCCATCTCGCGGCCGCATCAACGGCTCCCGCCGCCCTTGAGTCCACGGCCTTGCTCCCGGTCGGTGTCGCATCCTCGTCCGACGAGGTCAAGGCTCGTCTGTTCGCCGATAGGGGCCGCTTGGCCGCGTACCCGGGCGCTGTTTCGGATCAGCTGTGCCGGCAGGGTGAGCAGAACGAGGGGAATGAGCTTGGTGCGCCTGCCCGTTATCCGAGCGCCAGGGGTTGTACGGGTCCACATCGCCCCCTCAAGGGGGAAGGGTGCGCATGATAGTTAGCAAAGTTCCCTAACTAGACTGCCAGGATGGGCATACCGACCAATCAGTGCGTCAGCGAATCCGGATAGTCCAAGGCAGAGGGATAGAATGACGGCCGTACAACAATTGCCTCCACAGGTCTCAAGTTAGGAAAGTTTCCTAACTTTTACAGATAGGACCGTTCCGGTGGTCCAGCCCGCCCCCGCCGCACCCAACCTGATCCGCGTGGCCAACGACAAGGCCGCCCTTGAGGCGTTGACGGAACGGGGGCCGCTCACCCGCCCGGAGATCGGCGCACTCCTCGGCCTCTCCAAACCCACCGCTTCCCAGCTGCTCGCCCGCCTCCAGGACGCCGGGCTCGTCATCCCCGAAGGCACTCGGGAAGGCGGCCCCGGACGCGCCGCCGAGGTGTACCGGATCAACCCCGGCACCGCCTACGTCGCCGGGCTCGACGTCTCCCCCACCCGGATCTCCGCCTCCGTCGCCGACATCTCCGGAGCCGTCGTCGGCGAATACCTGCTTCCCACCCCCGGACGGACCGGAGTCGACGCCGTCGAACGCGTCCGCAGCGCCCTCACCGGAGCCTGCCTCGCCGCCGACGTCCCCCTGACGCGCCTCCGCCGTACCGTCATCGGCATCCAAGGCGCCGTCGACCCCGCCACCGGACGGCTCGGCTACGCGGCCCACCTGCCCGGCTGGCGCATGCCCCACCTGCTCACCGCCCTGCGCGACGGGCTCGACGGACTCCACGTGGCCGTGGAGAACGACGTCAACCTGGTCGCCATGGCCGAGCAGACGCACGGCGTCGCGCGGGCCGGCCGGAACTTCGTCCTGATGTGGGCCGGCGACGGGCTCGGCATGGCCGTGGTCCTCGGCGGCAGACTGCACCGGGGTGCCACCGGAGGCGCCGGCGAGATCGGCTACATGCCCGTCCCCGGAGCACCCCTCCCCCAGGTGCCCGGCCGCTCCGCCGCCTACGGACTGCACGCCCTCACCGGCGGCCCGGCCGTACGAACCGTCCTGAGGTCGTACGGCTTCCGCGGCCCCACCCTCGCACGGGCCGTACAGTCCGCCGCCGCGGCACTGACAGCCGACCCGGCCGGGAACGGCGACGAGGCCGCCCGGGCGAAGGACGCGCTGGACGACATCGCCACCCGGCTCGCGCTCGGACTCGCCGCCGTGGTCGCCGTCCTCGACCCCGAACTCGTCGTCCTGGCCGGGGACGTCGCGGTCGCGGGCGGCGAAACCCTGCGCGCCCTGGTGGAGCAGGAACTCCACCTCATGACGATCCCCAAGCCCCCGCTCCGGCTCTCCACCGTCGAAGGCAACCCGGTCCTCACCGGCGCCCGCCGCCTGGCCCTGCTCACCGCCCGCGAAGACCTCTTCGCCTCCACCACCCGGTAGGCCGTGCTGGTGATCGTTGCGCTCTATGCTCCCGCGGTGCACACACCACGACGATCATCCGGCCCAACCACGACCCACGACACTTCCCGCACCGACAGGTGGCCCCGGACCGCGCCTTGAGGCCGTACAACACCGCTTGTGAAGTCTGTACGGCCGAGCTCCGCCCAGCAGCGGTCAGCCGACGAGGATGGCGGACTGGACGATGAGGTCGGTGAGGGCTCGTACGGCTGCGGCCTGGCGATCTCCCGTCCGGGTTCCGACCCGGACCGCGCTGAGGTCGTACCCCGGCCGGAAACCCTCGCCCGGGCACGCTAGCTGCATTTATCGACATATGGCGAAATCAGCTCACACAGGGCGCGATTCTTGACACCATAGCGCCTGGTCAACGACGCCCACGGGGGCCATAGGTGGGCATCCCAGGGACTTCGATCGGTGCTGGACACGGGAGGGCTCGATGAGTGAAGAGGCGATTAGTCGTATCGAGGAAGCCGCCCATACCAACGCTAAGGAGCTGGATCTATCCGATCTCGCTCTCGATCATCTCCCCACGTCGCTGAGCAACCTCACCAACCTCAACGTCCTCACCCTCCACAATAATCAGCTCACAGAACTGCCTGAATGGCTGACCGACCTCACCAACCTCACCACCATCGCCCTCGGTATCAACCGAATCACCGAACTACCCGAATCCCTGGGCAACCTCACCAACCTCACCAACCTCCATCTCCATAAGAACCAACTCGCCGGACTACCCGAATCGCTGGGAAACCTCACCAACCTCACCGCACTCTCCCTCAACCTCAATGAGCTCACCGCACTACCCGAATCGCTGGAAAACCTCACCAACCTCACCAGGCTCTACATCGGCGACAACCAATTCACCGAACTACCCCAATGGCTAAGCAACCTCACCAACCTCACCAAGATCTACATTGGCGACAGCAGGCTCACCGCACTACCCGAATGGCTGAGCAACCTCACCAACCTCACCGAGCTCACCCTCCACGACAATCAACTCACCGCACTACCCGAATCGCTGGAAAACCTCACCAACCTCACCACGCTCTCCCTCGACAACAATCAACTCACCGCACTACCCGAGACTCTGAGCAACCTCACCAACCTCAACCAGCTCTTCATCAGCGATAATCAACTCACCGAACTACCCCAATGGCTGAGCAACCTCACCAACCTCACCACGCTCTCCCTCGACAACAATCCGCTGGTTAGTCCGCCACCGGAGATCCTGGTGTCGGGGACCGCCGCGATATTGGCGTTCTTGCGGGCGCTACAGCGGGGTAGCGAGGCGCAGTGGGCGTCGAAGATGCTGGTGGTGGGCGAGGCCATGGTGGGGAAGACCTCGGTGGCCAAGGCGCTGTGCGGGCTGGAGTACGACAAGAGCGAGCCGCAGACGCACGGTGTGCACCTGGATCCGTTGGACCTGCCGCACCCGAGCCTGCCGGACACCGCGATGCGGCTGAACGTGTGGGACTTCGGCGGGCAGCTGGAGTATCGGGCCACCCAGCGCTTCTATCTCACCGACCGCTCGCTGTTTCTGCTGGTGTGGAACAGCCGGCAGGGCTGGCGTACCGGAGGCCAGGTCGAAGCCTGGCTTCAGGCCATCACCACCGCCGCGCCCAACTCCCCCATTCTTGTCGTTGCCACCCACTGCTCCTCGTCTGTGGCCGACCTGGATGAGAACGACCTGTTTACCCGCTACCCGCAGATCCGGCGGATTCTCCAGGTGGACTGCGCCGACGGCACCGGCATCGACGAGCTTCGTGCGGAGATCGCCCGCCAGGCGGCCGATCTGCCTTTGATGGGCCGCCCCTGGCCGGACACCTGGACCGCCGCCGCTCGCGAGCTGACCAACCGGCCTGGACGCTGGATCAGCACCCACCAAGCCGACCGGCTCATGATTGATCACGGCCTGACGGACGAGGTCGAACACAGGGCGTTGCGGGCCGCGCTGCACGATCGTGGCGACATCCTGCACTTCGCCGTCGACCCGCAGCTCAGCGAGGTGGTCGTGCTGAAGCCCGCCTGGGTGGACGAGATGATCACCCGGGTGCTCGACAGCCGTCAGGTGACGGAACGGCGCGGGCTGCTCAGCCGTACCCACCGGGCCGAGCTCTGGCGCGACCTGGACAATCCCGGCCTCTGGGACACGCTAACGGTACTCATGGAGCGCTTCGACCTGGCCTACCGCATCGACGCCCCCGGCCATGAGGACGTCGCGCTGCTGGTCGAGCGGCTCCCTGCCGGTACCCCCGCCCTACCGGCCGAATGGGAGGAGATCCTTCGTGCCGAAGGAGCCACCCAGGTGGACCTGACCTACCGGCTGTCCTCCCGGCAGGCCGGCGTCCCCTCCTGGTTCATCGCCCGCGAGCACCGCTACACCACCGGCATCGCCTGGGCGCGGGGTGTACTGCTCCGCCATCACGACCACACCGCCGGACCCGACGGCGGCAGCCTGCGTCCGCTGGCGCTGCTCGTCGACGACGACTCCGCCCAGCCCACCATCCGGCTGAGCGTGCGCGGCCCCGCCCCGCACCGGTTCTACTCGATCCTGGACGAAGCGTTCACCGGCATCCTGGCCGAACGCTACCCCGGCCTGAACGTGCGGCGTTTCATCCCCTGCCCCTGCGCCGATGGGTGTGGACACGAGTTCCCCTACCAGGCGGCACAGCGAGCGCTTGAGCGCGGGAAATCCCTGCAATGCCCCGAAACCATCGACGACGTCGATCCCCGCACATTGCTGTTCGGGCTTCGCCCGTTCCATCTCGAACGTGATGTGAGCGAGCTCAAAGCCGGACTGGGCCGACTCGCCCAAACCACCAACAGGATCGAGCGTGCCCAGCTGTACATGCTGGACCACGTCCGTGACCTGCTTCGCCACCGCGGAGAACAGGGAACCCGCTGCCCCGGTATCTTCACCGTCGTCAAGACCGGGCGGCTCACCTACGAGTTCCGGCTGTACTGCGAGCACCCCGAAGGCCCGCATCCCCTGGATGACGGCGCCGGCGTGTACGAGCTCAAGCGTCTGCCCGCGGGGCTCAGCCGCTACGCCCCCTATCTCCACGTCCTGCTGACCGGCCTTCTCGGCATGCTGCCGGTCGTCGGGTCCATGCTGTCCGGCCTCGGCGACATCGCCCTCACCGAGGAGGACAGAGCCCGGCTGGAGTTGTCCCGCAGACTCCTCGACGATCTCGGCTCATCCACCGATGAACCGCGACCCGCACTGGAACGGCACCACCCTTATCCTGACACCGACCACGGGCGACGACCCACCGCCGACTTCACCGAGCTGCGCCAAGTCCTGGTCGAACTCGACCCGGAAAAGGAATGGGGCGGCCTGCGCGAACGCGAACTCCCCGAGAGCCGAGGCATCGTCTACCTGTGCCACCGCCACCGCCAGGCTCTGCACTACCCCGCCCAACCCCCGGAATGACTGCGACAAACCTGCGCTTTTCTGCACTAACAGAGTCGTTGGTGGGAGCTCAAAGGGCCTCGTTCTTGAGCAGGGAGCCGAACCATGCATCCACCCGAGTTCCTCGGTGAAAGAGCCGCTTCCGGAGTGTGGCCTCCACGATGAAGCCTGCCTTCTCCGCAACTCGGCGAGAAGCCAGGTTTCCTACTTCCGCGCGCCACTCGATCAGTTCCAGGCCGTGGGTGCGGAAGGCCCATCGACAAACAGCTCGCACCGCGTCGGTGGCAACGCCACGTGTGCGGGCTTTCGGATCAACCCAGTATCCGATCTCGGCCGTGCCCGGTGTGCCCAACCACAGACCCACGCGGCCCAGGCGATTTCCCGTGGACGTTTCCTCAGCGAGGAACTCCAGACGCTGTCCACTCTGTCCTCCGGCGATGGCCAGCTGCTCGACGAAGAACGCCGCGTTTTCCATGCGGTAGGGCGACGGCAACTCCACGAAGTGCTGCAACGCCGGATCCTGGGACACCTCATAAACCCACGGGATATCCTCCAGTGCAAATGGTCGCAGGGTTAGCCATCCGGTTTTGATCACGCCTCGGTCCATCGAACGATTTTCTTTGACCGGCCCAAGGACATGCAACTGATATCCCTTATTTAAGGATCATGTGGATATCGTGCTGGCATTTTGGTGAGGGATTTGTAGTCGCCCCCTGGAGCTCATAGGTCTTGGCGTCGAGGCGTCTCAATACGGATGGGAGCACATCCGAGGCTGGAGACAGCAAGACGGCTGTTTGTCTGACATCAAGGACGGAAAACGCGTCGGGTTTCTCGCAGTACCGCCGTCCGGGCCACCGGGCAACGCCCGCACGACCTCGACGATCTGCCGCAGTTCGGTTGAGGATCGGGAGTCAAGGGTGCCGCGTGCTCCAGCCGGCCAACAATTCTCGCCGGGCGAGTAAGCGCGAAGAACGACGTCTGGACCCTGGCAAGAGCGTTGTCGTCGGCGGACGGTGAATCGACTGGGGTTGCAGGACCTGCCTCGTCGATGGCGCAGGCGCGCTCAGGCCGGAGGATTTTGGTTCCAGCCCCGCTCGACCGACTGGCGGCATCGGTCGGGGGTGTCTCCGGCGCCGATGAACAGTGCGGTCAGTACGGGCACGACGTGGGCGAGTGCGGCGTGCGGCAGAGGTCCTGTGGCGACAAGTGATGCGAGCCCGTGGCCGATCGCCCAGCTCTGTGTCGCCAGCGCCACCGGGTCGACATCGCCGCGGAATCGCCCTGCCGCCTTGGCCCGTTCAATGGCATGGACGAGGCTGTGCAGGGATTCGTCCGCGGCCGCGGCGTCTTCGAGTTCGAAGCCCGTGTCGAACATGACGCGGTAGAGGTCGGGGGCCTCCAGAGCGTTGGACAGATAGGCGGCCCCCAGGGCGGCGAGGTCGTGGACGGGATCCTCCGACATCGGGACGGCCGCGAGCTTGGCCGCCAACCGGGTGAAGCCTTCCTGCCGCAGCGCCTTCCACAGGCCGTCCATGCCACCGAAATAGGTGTAGACGGCCATGGTGGACACATCGGTTCCGGCGACCAGCGAGCGAAGTGTCACCGGCTGCCGGGTTCTGAGCATCTGCGCGGCTCGGTCCAGCAGGAGAGAGCGGACCGCCGGATCCTTCGTCCTCACCATGGCTCCACAATACATAACATTGCTATGCTTACGCGCCACCGCTGATTTTCTCATTCTTGTCGCCGAGGAGGGGCCATGGCCATCACGCTGATCAATCCCGAAGGACTGCCGAAACCCGACGTCTACCGGCAGCTCTCCATCGCCACCGGATCCAAGCTGGTGTTCCTGGCGGGGCAGGTCGCCCGCGATGCCGACGGCCGGCCGGTCGGCGAAGGAGATCTCGCCGCTCAAGTCGAACAGTCCTACCTCAACATCGGAACCGCTCTGGCCGCGATCGGCGGATCCTTCGACGACGTGGCGAAGCTGACCGTCTACGTCGTCGACTGGAGCCCGGAGAAGCTGCCCCTCCTGGGTGAGGGAGTCGGCCGGGCCGCGGCGAAGCTGGGGGTCGACCCGGTCAAACCGATCACATTGCTGGGCGTCGCGGCGCTGGGGGAACCGGACCTCCTGGTCGAGGTCGAAGCCACCGCGGTCCTGGAGTAGCTCGCCTCAGCCAGAAGCGGGATCGAATGTACCCAGCTGTACCCTACGTGCGGGTCTGTCCCAGCGAAGTACGGCTGGTTCCGCCGATGTGAAGTGCGGCCAGCATGCCGGCTGCGGGTGCGAGCGCTGCGGCCAGGCGCTGACGGTGGAGCTCGGAGAGACCGCCCAGGTCGTCGTCGAGGTCGGTGAGCAGGTCGGCCACGACCTCTGCGGCCAACCCGGCGGCGTCGACGGCCGGGCCGAGCTTGCTGCGGGCCGCGTCCACCCGTGGCGGAGTCAGCCGCTCGACCGCAGCCGTCAGCACCCAGGCCGGCACTCCCGTCACCCCGCCGGGCGGCGGCACGAACGGCCGGGCGCCGTCGTAGCGGGAGTCCTCGGCGAAGCCGGGATGCTTGACCTTCAGTACGGGCCGCGGCCCCCGTTCCGATGTGTCCCAGGAGGTGGCCGGCTTGAGGACGTAGCCTTCGGCCTGGTTGCCGGGCAGTTCCGGAAGGCCCAGGCGGCCGGGCACCGATGTCGGGAAATCCACAGGCAGCTCTCCCAGCTGCTGCCGACGGCCTTGGCCGAGCAGCGGCACGCGATCCAGACCCACCTCGGCCAGCAGTTCCGTCAGTTCCGCATAGCCCATCCAGCGCAGGCCCGACGATGTTCGGACGGCTCCGTCGAACGCCAGCCACACCAAGTCAGGGCTGTACCACACGCCGGTCTGCACTGGGTCGACGCCCTCGACCGGCGGTACCTGCGGGTGCGGATAGCTTCCCCCGGCCAACTCCCCGTACAAGATGACCTTCTGCTCGGCGGTCCGGGCCGCGGCGGCCGCCGCCGTCGCCAGTACCGGCCACAGCCGCGTCAGCCCGAAGAACGATTCAAGCCGATCCTCGTCCAGCAGGCCGCGCCGCCCGGCGGCCTGCGCCGTCCGGCCGTCGCTGACCAACGCCAAATGCGCGCCGTGCACCTTCTCCTCGGCCACCCAGCTCCCGCCGGCCGGCAACCCGTCGCCGAACCGCTGAGGAATCTTCGGGTAGAACACGGCCAGACCCCCGTTTCGCCGACTGGCCGCCCTATCGCCTGGCCAGGACACTCCAGCGGGCAGTGTCTCCGACAACCTCCCGGAGATCAACGCAATTTCGGACCGGCTCGTTCGGCCAGACCGCCGATCGGGCGACCGGTTCCGGCTGGGGTCGAGCCTTCATGCCCTCTGGCAGGTGGCTTCCACCTGAAGCGCTCGTCTGCCAACCGGTCCGGGTGGCGGGGGGGTTGGTGTGCCGTGCCCAAGGCCGTACCGAAAACGACGGCATCCGGCGGCTTGTGGCCACCGGATGCCGGGGGGAGAAGCCGAGCTAAGGGGTTATGGGCGGGTCAGGCCGAGGGTGTAGGAGCCGGAGCCGCTGTAGGCGTGGACGCGGACCCGGTAGGTGCCCGCGGTGCCGTTGTAGGTGAAGGCCTCGTCGGGGTTCGCGGAGGTGCCGCTGGCGACGTTGCTCCAGGTGGTGCCGGAGAGCTTCTGCAGGTAGATGTCGAAGTCGACGCCGTTGGGTCCGTCAAGGCAGACGCGGTGGGTGCCGGTGACGGTGGTGGTGTAGCTGCCGCCGGTCGGCTGGTACTGCTGGCCGCCGCTGGTCAGCGAGCCGGTGTAGGTGTTCTGGTAGCCGGTGCAGCCGGTGGGCGGCGGGGTCCCGCTCGTCTTCAGGGTGAGGCCGTAGACGGAGAGGATCTCGTTGATCGGCTGGTGGAAGGTGGTGCCGCCGGAGGTGCAGTTGCCGGAGCCGCCGGAGGTGACGCCCTGGGCCTGGCTGCCGGAGATGTAGGAGCCGCCGGAGTCGCCGGGCTCGGCGCAGACGGTGGTGCGGGTCACGCCGGTGATGGTGCCTTCAGGGTAGGTGACGCTGGTGTTGTGCTGCTGGATGGTTCCGCAGCGCCAGCCGGTGGTGGAACCGGACCGGCAGATGGAGGCGCCCACGGCGGCCTGGGTGGAGCCGGCCACGGTGACGTTGGAGCTGCCGCTCTTGACCCACGGCTGGGCGGTCCAGTTGGCGTTGGTGGCGACCCAGGCGTAGTCGTTGCCGGGGAACGAGGAGCCCTGGAAGCTGCCCATGGCGACCCGGTTGAATCCGGAGACGCTCTCGCCGACGTTGCCGCAGTGGCCGGCGGTGGCGAAGCCCTGCTGGGTGCCGCGGGTGACCGAGAAGCCGACGGAGCAGCGCCCGCCGCTTCCCATGTAGTAGGCGTCTCCGCCGCGGATGTCGTAGAGGGATCGGTACTGCTCGGCGGAGATCTCGACGCGGACCGCGCTGCGGTCGAGGCCGGCGGCGCCGATGAAGGCGTCGGCCTGCACCTGGTCGGCGGCTTGGACGACGACGCTGTTGCTGGGTGTGTCGACGTACCAGAGCGGGACCGAGCCCTTGCCGGACGCGGCCGCGGCGTCGAGCCGGGCCTTGACGGCTTCGAGCTGGGCCAGGCTCTTGGCGACCAGGACCGGCTGGCCGCCCTCCAGACTGATCCGCTTCAGCTGGCCGGCGTCGGTGGTGGCGACGACGAGCTTGGAGGCGTCCGCGTTGAGCCAGGCGCCGCCGAACTTGCCGGCGAGGCCTTTGCGGAGCGTGTTCTCCTGACGGGCGGCGCGCTCCTCGTTGGCCAGACGCGTGATCGCCTGCTCCGGGGTGAGCCGGAGGTCACGCTGCATGGCGTCGAGCATCTCGGCGGGCGGGGGCTTGACGGCGAATCCGTCCGCGGTCAGGGGTGTGGGTTCCGCGGAGACGGGTGCGGTGGTGAGGACGACGGCGGTGGCCGCGATAACGGTTCCCGCGGACGCCAGGCGACGGAGCATGGGCTCTCCTTGGATGGGGGGTGCCGCCAAGGTAGCCGCACTCGCCTGGCGCGAGGATCTATTAATTTGCCCCTATCACCGTGCTATGGGGCGGTACCGAATCTGGGGTTGCGGATGAGCCATTCCGCGTATCTGCGGCTCCGCCGGACGACGTCGCGGTGGGCCGCTTTGGCGTAGGCGGTGACCCGGGGGGAGGCCGCGGCCGCCGGTGACTCGGGGTGCCAGCCGAGCAGCTGCCGCCATTGCAGGGGCGCACCGGCCAGCGGCACGACGGCCAGGCCGTGGCTGAGCCGGTAGGTGGCCTGGCAGAGCGCGACCGCCCGGCCCACCTGGGCGAGGTAGCCGCCGGTGGCCACATCGGTCTCGTAGATGGTTTTCGGGGTGAACCCGGCTTTGGCACAGGCGGCGGCGAAGCAGTCGCCGAAGCAGCCGTCCCCGGGGGTGACCGACCAGTTCTCCTCGACGAGCTCGATCAGGTCGACCTCAGGCACGTCGGCAAGCGGGTGGCGCTCGTTGACCACGACGAAAACCGGGTCCATGGCGATGGTCTGCCAGACGAGGGCGTCGGCCGCGGGCGGCGCGCTGTCCCCGCACACGCCGGTCAGCACGAAGTCCAGCCGTCCCGCACCGGTCATCCCGGCCAGTTCCTCGGCCGACCAGGAGGTGTAGGTGCTGATCGCGGTGGCCGGGTACGCGGTCGCGAGCCGGTCCACCAGCCCGCCGAGGACGGGGTTGTTGGTCGCGCCGAGCCGGAACTGCCGGGTGCTCTCCCCGGCGTTGGCGAATCGGGTCGCCTCCTCCTGGAGCCGCTGTGCGGCGGGGAGGAGGACACGCGCGCGGGCCAGCACGAGTTCACCGAGGGGTGTGGGTCGCGCGCCCGAGCGATCACGCATGAACAGGGGTCCGCCGAGCGATCGTTCTATGCGCTTCAGCTGCGCGGTGAGGGCGGGCTGCGCCAGCCCAAGCGCACTTGCAGCCTTGGTGACACTGCCGGCCTCGGCGACCGCTCGGACGATTTTGAGGTGGCGGAGCTCGAGATCCATACCGGGAAGGTATGACCCATACAGCATCCCTTCAATGCCGCCATGTCATGATTTTTGACCATGGTTCATGACGGAGTGTCTGATTCGCCGGTTGATCGCGATCATGATAGATTATGGAACGATCCGGCCTGCGCCGTTCCGCGGCGGCCGGTGTTTAAGGGTATTGCTCCGGTTCCTCAGTGAAAGTCTGGAGATATTTAACGCGGCGCACAAACGTCTCGGACGGCTCGTACGCCGCGTCGTCTTCACCGACGGTCGACTCAGATCAGGCGATCAAGTAGTCGAAGTCTCCATCCTTCGCACCCAGGACGAAAGCGCTCATCTCGCTCGGGGTGTAGAGGAGCGCCGGACCGCTGGGGTGGCGGGAGTTGCGGACGGCGATCTGTCCGTCGGCCAGCGTGGCCACCTCGACGCAGTTCCCATTGGGGTTGCTCCGCGAGCTCTTCCGCCAGGTTACGCCGTCGAGCTGGTTTGCGGGCATTCCATTATGTGTCTGATTCATGTGACATCACTCCATGAACTGTGCGGAGAGAACCTTGTACCGCCTCGGCGGCGTTTCACTCGTGGTCGTTCCGCACGCGAGGGGAAATAAGGGCCATTCCCATCGGATTAAGGGCCCAGCCGAAACAGTAGCGCATGCACACCTGAATAATCCGGCGTTCCATATGTACTGGGAAGATGACGCAGAGTGGCGACCGGCCGGGCCGCTTCGGGAGTGCGGCGGTCAGCCGCCCTCCTCCAGGAGCGACTGCAGGAACTCCGTGGTCTCCGAGGCCGAGTACGCCCCGAGGGAGAGCTGGTCCATCACGCTCAGGTAGCTCTGGGTGTCCTCCTGCTTGTCCAGGTACAGGGCGCTGGTGAGCTGTTCGAGATAGATCAGGTCGGGGAGTTCGCGCTCACGGAACCGCAGGATGCTGAACGGGCCGTTGGCCGCGGTCTGCCCGCTCCGGTCGAGCGGCAAGACCTGGAGGGTGATGTTGGGCAGCCCGGTCACCTTGAGCAGATGCTCGATCTGGGCGCGCATCACCGCGCTCCCGCCGACCGGGCGGCGCAGCGTCGCCTCGTCGGCGATCGCCCAGAGTCTCGGGGGGTTGTCGCGGTAGAGGCGGCTCTGCCGCTGCATCCGCAGCCGAATCCTGCGCTCGATCTCTTCCCGCGGGGCGTGGCGGTGCCCGAGCATGATGACGGCGCGGGCGTAGTCCTCGGTCTGGAGCAGCCCCGGGATGAACTGGATCTCGAACGTCCGGATGAGCGAGGCGGCTTCCTCCAGCCCGACGTAGACGCCGAACCAGCTGGGCAGCACGTCACTGTACTTGTGCCACCAGCCGGGCGTGCTCGCCTGCCGGGCGAGGGTGAGCAGTGCCTCACGCTCCTGGTTGTCCACTACGCCGTACAACGTCAGCAAGTCGGCCACATCGCGCTCTTTGAAGCCGACCCGTCCTAGTTCCAGACGGCTTATCTTGGCGTGGGAGCCGCGGATCGCGTGGCCCGCTTCCTCCCGGGTGATACCCCTGGTCCGTCGCAGCCTGCGGAGCTGAGCGCCCAGGAGGATACGGAGCACCGTCGGGCCGCCGCCCTGCGACTGCGAGAGAAGGGAGTCCACGGGTCCGTCCTCCTCCGCCCGCGCTGTGATCATGGGTGCACTCCCCGAGCGGTCGTTGAATGGATAAGCGTTCAGCCTCTCATCCGTGACTTCCCGTCGACAACGGGGAACGTCAATGTGTTCATCTGTGGTCGTCGATCCAGACGATGTGTCAGCATGTTCACAACGTTTGCACTTGCATCAGTGCTTGCATCAGTAAGCTACGGGAAGAAGGCTAGTGGTAGCGAGCAATGCAGGACCGTGTGATTGAGACGATGCCGCAGGGATCCCGATGACCGCACACCTGGCACCAGGGGGAGCAGGCAAGGCAATCAGGGGCGAAGCGCCCGGCTGGCTCCTGGCCGCACTCGAATTGGACTATCTCCCCCGCGGTTCACCCCGGCACGACGTGCCGGCTCCCGCACGGGTGTTCTCCGACCGGCTCACCCCGGACGTCGTCACCTGTGACCTCGCCCCCGAGGCCGTCTCCGCCCGGGCGAGCAGGGAGTTCACCAAGGAGACACTCCGGGGCTGGAACCTGCAGGACCTGTACGGCGACGCGCAGCTGGTGGTCTCCGAGCTGGTGACCAACGCCCTCCGGTACGGCCTGCGGGAAGCAGACCGGCTCCCCGGGGACCGGCCGATCCAGCTCCGGCTGCTCCAGATGCGGTCCCAGATGGCCTGCGCGGTCCGGGACCTCACCGCCGACGCGCCGATCATGGCGAGCGATTTCGCCGAGACCGGCCGTGGGCTTCACCTGGTGGACGCGCTCACCGCCCGCTGGGGCTGGACCCCGCACGGACTCCGCGGAAAGATCGTCTGGGCGCTCTTCGAGCCGTCCTTCGCCTAGCCCGGTTTCGGGTCAGCGCCTGGACGACGCCGCGCGGGACTCCCCCTCCCCCGCGAGCCCGTCCAGGAGGGTCGCCACCTCGCTCACTTTGGCATGGTCGCCCATCGCGGCGAAGAGTTCACCGGCCTCCCGCCAGACCGTGACCGCGTCCGCGTCCGACCCGTTCGCCAGGTAGACCCGGCCCAAAGTGATCAAGGCGTCGGCGAGGAACGACTTCCAGCCCCGGGTCCGCCAGAGCCGGACCGACTCCTCCATCCGCGGGACGGCCGCGGCGCTTTCGCCCTCCGTGAGGTCGATCCGGGCGAGCACCCAGAGGGCGTGGGCGAGATGGTGCCCGAGGTTGTACTGACGGCCGAGCGACTCCGCCGCCTCGGCGGTGGGCCGGGCCCGCGCGTCCCCGTTCCTGGCGTACAGCCCCGCCAGGGCGACCAGAGTGAGCGACTCGGACGTCGGATCGTGCAGCTCCCCCCGGACGAGCAGCGACCGGGTGAGGTTCTCGTGGGCCACCTGGTAGTCGCCGCGCTCACTGTGCACCAGGCCGATGAACTGGTGGATCGTGGACTCGAAGCGCCGGTTGCCGAGCGGGCGCGCCAGCCGCAGGCTCTCGTCGAGGTGGGCCAGCGTCACCTCCGGGTGCTGCAGCCCGTTGGCGACGCCGAGCGCCAGCTGGGCCCGTGCTTGACCGGCGAGGTGGCCGGACTCCTCGGCCAGCCGGAGAGCCAGCCGTCCGGACTCCAGCGCCTGCTCGGTGAGCCCTTGGCCGGCCAGTCCCCAGGCGCACATGACGTGGGCGTCGGAGAGGCCGCGCATCTCCCCGATCTCCGCGAAGAGCCGGACCAGCTCGGCGCTGCGCGTGTGCAGGGAGCCCATCGCGTCTCCCTCGTGGCCGCTCTCCACCCAGGTGGTGATGTCGGTGAGGCCGCGCAGCATGACGGCGTGGCCCAGCCGGTTGTCCGTCTCCCGGCACACCCGGATGACCTGTTCGTTGACCTGGCGGCACTCACCGAAGAAGCCGCGGACGTCTAGGTAGCGCTCCAGGCAGCCGGCCAGATCCCAGGCGAACTCGTCCAGTCGCATCGCGCACGCCTGCCCGATGGCGGCCTGCAGGGCGATCCGTTCGGCGTCGAACCAGGCGACGGAGTCGGCGAGCAGCTCGTCGACGAGGTCGCCCGGGAGCCGGTGGCGGGGTGCCGTGCCGTGGATCACGGCGTAGCAGGGGCCGGGCACCCGTTCCATCGCCCGTTCGGCGAGCGCGAGCCAGGCGCCGAACGCCCGGACCAGCGCCCGCTCCCGTTCCGGCTCGGTCTCCTCCAGTTCGGCGCACTCCCGCGCGTAGATCCGGAGCAGGTCGTGGAACCGGTACCGCATCTGCCCGCTCGCATCGGTCCCGGAGACGGTGAGCAGCTGAGCGTCGACGAGCGCCTCGATCTCCGCCTCGCCGTCGGCGTAGGGGACGTCGAGCAGCGCCGCGGCGACCCAGGCCGCGAAGTCGGGGGCCTGCAGCAGGCCAAGCCGGCGGAAGAGCATGCGGGTCCGGGGGGCGAGCCCCACGTAACTGAGCGCCAGGCTCGCCCGTACGGCCAGGTCTCCGGTGGCGAGATGGTCGAGCCTGCTGTGCTCGTCCCGCAGGCGGTGGGCGAAGGAGGCCAGGTTGCGGTGCGGCCGGGCGGCGAGCCTGGCCCCGGCGATCCGGACCGCGAGGGGGATGTGCCCGCAGAGGGCGACGATCTCGCCCGCCGCCTGCGGCTCGGCGGCGACGCGTTCCGGCCCGGCGATCCGGGCGAGCAGCTCGACCGCGTGCCCGGGGGAGAGCACGTCCAGGTCGATCAGCGCCGCGCCTTCCAGGCCGGTGAGCCGGGTCCGGCTGGTGAGGAGTACGGCGCAGCCGGCCGTTCCGGGCAGCAGCGGACGGACCTGGGTCTCGGAGGCCGCGTTGTCGAGCACGATGAGGACCCGGCGGTGGGCGAGGTGGCTGCGGTACAGCGCGGCCCGGTCGTCCAGGGACTCGGGGATGCTCGGGCCGGAGACGCCGAGAACGGTGAGGAACCGGCCGAGGACCTGCGCCGGGTCGGCGGGGTCGGCCTCCGCGCCGCGCAGGTTGACGTAGAGCTGACCGTCCCGGAAGGCCCCGGAGAGCCGGTGCGCGGTGTGGACGGCGAGCGCGGTCTTGCCGATGCCGCCCATCCCGGCGATGACCGAGACGGTGACCGGCCGCCGGTCGGGTACGGCCTTGCCGGCGGGGCCGAGCAGCGCGGTCAGCTTCTTCACGTGCACGGTTCGCCCGGTGAAGTCGCCGACGTCCGGGGGGAGCTGGGCGAGGGCGCGGCGTTCACTCGGTTCGGCTCGGCCGGTGGGGGGTGGGGCCCCGGTCAGGATGGCCTCGTGCAGCCGCTGCAGTTCGGGGCCGGGGTCGAGGCCCAGCTCGGCGGCGAAGATGCGGCGGGCGTCGGCGTAGACCGAGAGCGCTTCGGCTTGCCGTCCGGCCAGGTGGAACGCGGTCATCAGCTGGCCGCGCAGCCGTTCGCGCAGCGGGTTCTCGCCGACGAGGAGGAGAAGTTCGCCGATGAGCACGGCGCCGTCGCCGATGGCCAGATCGGCCTCTATCCGATTTTCCAGGGTGGCGAGCCGGCGCTCCTCCAGCCGGAGCGCGTCGTCCTGGAGTTCGGGAACGGCTTCCAGGTCGGCGTAGGCGGGTCCCCGCCACAGCGCGACGGCTTGGCGGAGCAGGTCGGCCGCCTGGTGCGGGTCGCCGGCGGCGAGGGCGGTTCTGCCCTGTTCGGCGAGGCTCTCGAACCGGTCGGCGTCGAGTTCACCGGGCCGGATCTCCAGCCGGTAGCCGCCCTGGCTGCGGGCGATCCGGTTCTGTCCGAGGGCCCGGCGCAGCTGGTACACGTACAGGCGGAGGTTGTCGGCCGCGGTCCGCGGCGGGTTGTCGCCCCAGAGCCGGTGGATGAGCAGGTGCTGGGGGACCGGCTGGTTGGCGTGGTGGATGAGGGTGGCGAGCAGGATCCGCTGTTTCAGCCCGGCGAGCGGGCGAGGCAGGGCCTGGTCTCTGACCTCAATTGGCCCCAGGATGGCAAAATCCATCACAGCCCCTGTCGAAGAGGATCATGCCATGCATAATCTGCACGATCCTTACGAGGGGCGTCAAGCCTCCTTATCAGCACTGTATGTGTCGTTGTCAGTGGCTTTCCGGTCTGTCTCCTCTCGCCATCGGCCCCGTGGGCAGGTGGTCATCGGGCTTTCCGCCCGGCAATCGCCGCGGTGATCGTGCTCGCGATCGGCGGGACCGTCGATGAAACGACCGGGAGCATGAGCGGACCGAACACGAACCCGCCGTCGACGACGTCGATCCCGTGGGAGAAGCGGCTGTCAAGGTGCCCGGCGGGCGAACACCGCGGTCAAAAGGGCCGCGCTCACCGGGAGGACGGTCAGCAGAATCAGGATGCCGAGTCCGACGACCCAGAGCCCGTCCCCGCTGCCGTCGACCACGACCCGGAAGGCGAGGACGGCGAAGAACGGCACCGCCACCGCCAACCCCCATACCGCCGAAGCTCCGGGACGGAACCAGGAGGCCACCGCCGCGAGGACCGCGAGTACGCCGAACACCGGTGCGAGATACGACGAGTCGAACAGGTCCGGAGCGGCTCCGGGGAGGGTCTCGGCGGTGGCGAGGCAGAGGGCGACCCCCGCCGAGCCGGCGACGAGCAGGGCGACGAACCAGACGAGGGTGCCGATCTTCACACGACCTCCTTGGGGATGGGGTACGGCCGGAGGCGGGGGCCCTCACGAGAACCCCCGCCCGGTCACGGTGTGCCCGGCTTACGGCCAGCCGAACAGGACCACCGCCGTGTAGTACTCGTAAGCGGTCCGGTAGCAGAGAGCCCGGCGCCACTTGTACTTCTTGCATACGCCGAAGTGCAGGACATACCAGAACACATAGTCGACTTGATACTTGCTGGCCACCAGCTCGCCGGCCCGGTAGAGCGCGTAGCCGTAGTCGTGCATCTGGCAGGCCGCCCGGAAGTCCATCCCGAACGGCTTGTCCGGGGCCTTCGTGCAGTTGTCGTACTTGATGCCGCGGACCCACCAGCCTCCGGCGGTCTTCACCCACTGCACGGAACGCCACTTCTTCGCGTACCAGACAGAGCGCATTCCGCAGTGCACGAAGGCGAACTCCCAGAAACTCCGGCACGAGGACCAGGCCCGGCCGTCCAGGTCGGCGTTGCCGACAGGCGACTGGCCCGCGTAGTCGTAGGAGTTGGCCCCGCCGCCCTCGACCGGGTCGGTCTGCAGGAACCGGCCGGTCTTCGGCTGATAGAGCCGGAGCCCCATCTGGACGGCCCCTCCGGGGGTGTCCGCCTGGCGCTGGGCGGCGCCGTGCCAGCCGTACCGTGCCGTGGCCTGTCCGGGACGCGGGTTGCCGAATTCGTCGAAGTCGAGCACGGTCGGCACGCCTGTGGCCAGGTCGTAGCTCACCTGCACGTCGTCGTGGAGGTTGAGCAGCTGCAGCCGGACGTTCCCGGTGGCCGAGGTGACCGCCGACAGCGCCCCCGCGATGGAGGGGACGTTCCTGGTCACCGCACCGGTCGAAGTGTTCTCCACGGTCCAGGACGGCTTGTCGTCGTCGGAGCCGAAGTGGTCGACCCGGGTGGTGACCGGGGTCCAGGCACCCGCCTCAAGCCGGTCCACCGCGATGCGGTTCCGCCGCAGCTGCGGGTCGAGCGACCAGGTCTGCCGGGTGTCGCCGGACCTGGCCGAGGCGATCAGATCGTTGACGTGGTACTCGTAGCTCTCCCCCTCCGGGGTCGCCGTGGTACGGCCGAAGGCGTCGTAGACGTAGCCGGAGTCCACCAGCCGGTCGGCCGTGTCGTAGGTGTGGTTCTTCACCGTGCCCCCGGTGACCGGGCAGCTGCCGCCGGGCGGCGAGCTCGCCGTGTTCAGCGAGGTGCGGTTGGAGTTGGCGTCGTACCCGTACGCCCTGCGGGTGCAGACCGGTCCCACCCGGTCCTTGACCTCGGTCAGCCGCCCGGCCGCGTCGTAGCCGTACGACTGGGAGGAGACCCCCTGGTGGTCGATCGGCCGGCCGTGCACCGAGAAGGCCGTGGAGTCGTTCAGCAGCCAGGCACCGGTCGAGCTCTGGTAGCCGCGCCACACCGGGGTGCCGACGGTGTTCCTGAGCACGCCGTACCAGACGCCTCCCGGCAGGTCCTCGCGGATCACCGCGCCGTCGCCGTCGTAGGTCGCGGTGTGGGTGCCGGCGACCGAGTCGGTCTGCGAGGTGACCAGGCCCCGCGGCTCCCGCTGGTGGTCGTAGGCGTAGGTCGTCGTGGAGGGAGCCCCGTCGACCTTCTTGACCACCCGGTCCAGTGCGTCGTACTCGGCCCGGGTGACACCGCCGGCGGCGTCGGTGTAGGAGACCTGCCGCCCGAGGGCGTCGTACCCGCGGGTGATCACGGTCCCGTTGGACCCGGTGATCCGTACGGGCCGCCCCGCGGCGTCGTACTCGGTGGTCACCTCGGGTACGGCGACGCCCAGGCCTCCGGTCACCGTGACCTTGACGGCGCGCCCGGCGCCGTCGTACTCGGTCACCGTGGTCCGGGTGACCCCGGCCACGTTCTCGATCAGCCGGTTGGCCCGTCCGTTCGCGTGGTACTCGTAGGTCTTGGTCACCAGCTGCGCGGGGCCCGCGCCGCCGCCGGTCGCGTCGGCCTTGGCCCGGACCCGGCAGAGCTGCCCGGCCCACTCCGGCTTGCCGCCGCAGACCCCGGTGCCGTCCGCCGTGTAGTACTCGCGGACCGTGGTCCCCGCGTCGTTGCCGTCGGAGCGCGGCATCGTGCTCTCCCGGAGCCTGCCACCTGAGTCGTAGGACATGGTCTTGGTCAAGGCGAGCCCGCCGGGGTCCTCGACCGTCTTCAGTATCCGCCCCTTCGTCCAGTCGTAGTAGGTGCGGACGGATCTGCGGTCGCCGTCCGTCGTGCGCCCGGCGATCCGCGCGCCGACCGTGCTCGTGGTGACCACGTTCTCCACCTCGGCGGTCCCGTCGGTCGGGCGGCCCTCGTCGTAGCGGAGGACCGTCGCGGCCCGCGCCGCGACCCGGCTCCCGGCGGGCAGCGCCGCCAGGGTGCCCTCGGCGGGCAGGCTCCCCTCCAGTGTCACCATCTGGATCGGGCCGAGGTCGGACTCCTTCCGCGTCCCGTCGGCGTTGTAGACGGACTCGGTGGAGAGCAGCCGGGCCCGCTGGGCGGTGCTGAGTCCGACGATGCCGAGCTCGGTCAGGTCCTGGGCCGCCTGCTGCCCCTGGCCGAGGGCGAGTGCCCGGTTGCTCGCCGAGAGCGACCGGATCACGTTGCCGAGCCGGTCGTGCTCGGCGGTGGTCACATGCCCGCCGGGCTCGACCTGGTTGACGCTCCTGCCTTCGGTGTTGAAGTACTGCACGGTCGCCCGCCGGTAGTCGAGCCCGCTCACCCCGGTGTGGGCCGCCGGGACCGAGTCGGGCGGGAAGACCGCGGTGGCGTCGACCGGGGTGTCGGCCTGGCCCCAGGTGGCCGTGTCCTCCGCCGCCATCGGGTACGGCGCCGCGGCCCCGGCCAGCGGCACGTCGTACACGACCGAGGTGGTCGCGACGCCGTCGGTCTGGGTGGTGCTCCCCTGAACCAGGGTCGGCCGGGACACCTTCAGGAGCATGCCGTCCCCGGCGGTCTCGGGGTTGCCCACCCGGCCGTACACGAACGTCCACGGAAGCTCGCCGGGGGGTGCGAAGGAGGTCACCCGGTTCGCCGCGTCGTAGGTGTAGACGGTCTTGGCCGCGGGGACGATCCGCGGGTCCCAGGTCTCCCGGAGCCGCCCGTCGGCGTCGTACAGGTACTCGGCCAGGGACTCGCCGGTGGCCGTGCCGCCCTTCCACAGCAGGATCCGGCTTACCCGTCCCGCGTAGTCACCCGGCTGCTCCGCGGTGGCGGTGCTCTGGTCCGCGTAGACGAACTGAAGCACCCGGCAGCCGGTCGGCAGGGTCGCCGGGTCGTCGACGTCACACGTGGCCGGCGACGGCGACTGGGGGGAGACGATCCTGGTGGGCCGGGCCCGGACGACCCCGTCCGCCCCCGTCACCTTCTCGTGGAAGAACACCGCCGTGCCGTCGCCCGTCGGCGGGTAGACGGTCCGCACCGGGTAGCTCGTCGCGGCCGGGTCCACCTTCGCGAACACCGTGGTGTTCCCGGTGCCCGAATCGGCGAGCGTGTAGCGGTCGTTCCCCGCGGTGTAGGTGAGGGTGAGGTCTGCGAACCCGGGCGCCGCGGACCAGGTGCCGTCGGCGTTCTTGGTGAAGCCGATCGCCTGGTCCTCGATGTTGACGATCTCCAACGAGGTGGCCGAGGTCGGCCTGAGCAGGTTGTACGTGCTCGGCGCCGCCTCGGAGAGCCCCGTGGAGGTCCACGGTGCGCCGAACACCGGCACCAGCCCGTCGCTTCCCGCGGCTTCGGAGTCCCGCGAGGAGTAGGAGCGCATGACGCCGACGCCGAACGCCGAGACGTCGCCGGCGCCGAAGCTGAAGTCGCCGGTGAGCAGGTTCACGAATCCCGGGCCGACCGCCTGGGTCGCGGCCCCGCCGGAATTCCGGTCCACGGTGATCTCGACCTGCCGGGAGTGGGCGGGCGCGGCCGTGCCCATGCCGAACCGGGCGCGGATCTGCACCGCGCCGTCTTCGGCCAGGGTGCGGGCGACGTCCCAGACCAGCGCCGGCGAGGTGCCGCCGGTCAGCGGGACCGGCCAGGTCACGGCGGAACCGTCGGACCTGCGGCGCACGTCGGCGGCCGGGACCTGGTTCCAGGTGTCGGCCGAGCCGCGCCGGTAGAAGAACGTGACGTCGGTCATGCCCTGGTCCGCGGCGGCCGAAAGGGTCACCCGGCGGGCGGTCGTGGAGCCGTCCTGGGGCGAGGTGACCGCCGAGCTTCCGGCGTTGAACGTGTAGGTCGCCGCCGGTGAGACGTTGCCGCCGCCGTCCCGGACCCACGCGGTCAGCGTGTGCGGGCCGTTGGTGGCCGGGGTGAACACCACCTCGTGCGCGGCGCCGCCGGTGACGGCCGCGCTCTGCTGCGGCCCGTTGTCGAAGCTCCACAGCACGGCGGCGGCGTCGGCGTTCGCGGGCGTGATCGTGAACGTGCCCGCCTGACCGGCGCCGAGCGCCCAGTCGTCGGCCGGGTAGTCCGCCGAGGTGATCGTCGGAGCCACCGGGGTGACCGTGTCCACGGTGAACACCTGCCAGGCCGACCACGCGCTGAGGTCGATCCGGTCACCGGCCCGGACCCGCCAGTGGTAGGTGGTTCCCTCGGTGAGCGCGGGAGCCGTCCAGGAGGCGACGGACCCCGAGGCCACGTCCCCGACCGCCCCCGAGGTGACCAGGGTCGTCCGGTTCGGGGTCCACACCTCGAACACCGAGTTGACCGGCTGCCCGTCGGGGTCGGTCAACCTGGCTTTGAGCGTGGGCCGCAGCGAGGTCACCGTCGCAGGGCTCGCGCACACCGCCGAGCAGGGCGCGGCGGTGAGGGCCGTCGGCGCCGCGGGCGGGGTGTTGTAGGTGACGGTGAGCTTGGGGTTGTTCTCGAACCGCTTCCAGTGGGTGTTGTCGGTCTCGCTGGCCGCCTTGAGCATGAACGAGATCGACGTGCCGCCGCTGTTCATGATCTCCTGCAGCGCGGTCTTCACATCCCAGCCGACCCAGGCGGCCGGGCAGCTGGACGCCCCGCCGATCCCGGCCGAGGACCAGCCGTAGGCGACGTTCTTCGCGCCGATGAACTTGTTGCCGGCCGGCTGGGTGTTCCAGGTGACGGTGGTGGCCACCGTGGGCACCCGGTGCAGCTCGACGTTCCGCGGCGAGCAGCTCCACGCCCAGATCTCCCGGGCGCTGAAGGTGGCGGCCTGGATGGTCTTGCGGGTGCCCATCCCGGCCAGGTTCATGTTCCAGAAGGACCGGATCTTGCTGGAGCCGCCGTTGGAGCTGCCGACCCGCGCGTGCTCGGCGGTGTTGTGGTAGCGGGTGGTGGGGTAGGCGGACTCCACGTAGTTCCAGCTGTACCGGTACGAGGTGAACCCCGGGTCGATGACGAGCGGGAACCTCGCCTGCGGGTCCGTCAGCATGGCGGTGTCCGGAAGCACCTCGAGGGCGCCCTTGGCGATCCGGGTGGCGATCGGGCGGCGCTTGCCCTCCTCGGCGGTGTCCGTGGTGATCCCGGGGACCCGCAGGCCCTTCACCGAGCGCTCATGGGAGGCGTCCCACATCTGCGCGGCCGGGGCGACGAAGACCTCCTTGCCCGAGGCGGCCGTGACGGTGAGGTTGCCGTCCCCGTCGGCCTTGAGTGAGCCCTTCTTCGTGACGGCGGGGAAACTGAGCCGCTTCAGCGCGGGGTTGGCCGCCGCCCACCGGTTCTTGACGATCAGTTTCTCGGAGAAGCCGTCCACGTCGGCGGTGACCTGGAGGTCCACGCCCGGCATGACCTCGGGGTAGGTCGCGGTGGCCCCCGTCAGGGTGGGCGTGGGCAGGGCGCCGACCGGGGAGCCGAGCGTGAGCTCCGTACCCTCCAGGGACGCCCGCACCAGAGGTCCGGCGCCGCCGCCGGAGAACCTGACGTCCAGCGCCGCCGCCTTGGGGGCGATCGAGCCGTCGGCGGCCCGCACCAGGGTGGCGTCGGCCGGGACCCAGCCCTGGTCCCGCTTGACCCGGACGGGACGGAAGTCGTGTTCCCGGCTCGTGGTGCCGTCCGGGTTGGCGAAGTACTCGTCGATCTCGGTGGTGAGACCGGATATCTTCACCCGCTTGCCGCAGAGCCGCGCGATCAGCGTGGCCGAGTTCTCATCCTGGGCTTCGGCCGGGCACGCGGCCCGCGGGGTGGGGACGGGGGTGAGCGGCCGGACGGGCGCCGCTTCGGCGGAGACGGAGGGGGCGATTGTCGCCACCAGGGATATCGAGACCACGGCTGACAAGGTTCGTGTCAGTCTGGGGGGTTTCACGGACCGGATCTCCCTCCACTGAGGTCGTCAGAAGCACCTCAGCGTGGATCCACGGTGTTTACCCCACGTATATAACCCGTATAGCGCCTAGCTGACCTGCCAATACGCCGATGACTTCCGGCTAGCTGACAAATCTGTGTTCTTCACCATTCTCCGCGTCGACCGGCAAGCGGCTCCCCACCCTAATGGTTTGGCCGACTGCCTCAATACTGGAGAAACCACTAAAATCCGATTCCGTCGGTGATCCGTATCGCGACAACGGAAAACACACCGACGATCACGCCACGGCCGTCCGGTGATCCTTATGCGGTACCCACCCCGGAAGGGCCGTACACCACAACGATCACCGGAACAGTCGGCGGCGACCCGCGGAGCCGGTCAGGAGGGGGTACGCGCGAAGGTGAGGCGGGCGACGCGGCCCTGTTCGCCGGAGGCCCAGCAGCCGAGGTCGCGGGCGCAGGAGACGGTGTCGAAGGAGCCGGTGTCGAACGGGCGCCAGCTCCGTCCGCCGTCCAGGGTGAGGTCGCTGCCCGTCGGGCCGACGGCGATCGCCGCGACGCCGGTGTGCGGGATCCAGGTGACGCCCGAACGGTACGCCTGCGGGTGGCGCCGGGCCGGGCTCCAGCTCCGCCCGCCGTCCCGGCTGAGCGCGGACGCGTCCGGGGACGCCTGGTCCGGGCGGTAGTCCCCGCCGACGGCGATCCCGTGCCGCCCGTCGCGGAAGGCGAGCGCGAAGACGCCGCGTGCGGGGTCGCCGCCGGGGATCGGCGCGGTCGCCACCGTCCAGCTGCGGCCTCGGTCCCGGGTGTGGAAGATCCGCGCCTCCGCGGCTCCGCCGGTGGCCATCCAGGCGTTGCGGCCGTGCTTCTCGGCCACCAGGCACTGCCCGCTCGCGGCGAACCCGGCCTCACCCGGCAGGGCGGGGGGCATCCGGTCGGCGGGGAGGACCCGCCAGCTCCGGCCGCCGTCCTCGGTGGACAGGATGCGGAACCGGCCGTCGACGGGGTCGCTCATGGCGAGTCCGTTGCGGTCGTCGAAGAAGGCCACGCAGTCGTAGAAGGCCCGGGAGTCGTCGTTGACGAACGTCTGGGTCCAGCTCGCGCCGCCGTCCTCGGTGCGGTACACGCGTGAGGCGTCGCCCTCGCCGATGGAAAGGATCACGGCCCGTCTGCCGTCGAACGCCTCGATGTCGCGGAACTGGAGGCCGGTGACCCCGGGTGGGGAGACGTTCCGCCAGGTCACGCCGCCGTCCTCGGTGCGGATGACGGTTCCGCCGCTCCCGGAGGCCCACGCCGTGTCGCGGCTGACCACCGAGAGCCCGCGCAGGCGCGCGGCGACCCCGGTGGGGGTGATCCGCCAGGCCAGGTGGGGCGAGGTGGCCGCCTCCCGCCCGGCGGGAGCGGGTTCGGCGGTCGCCGACGCGGACCCCTGGACGGACAGGGTGGCCACGGTGAGGACGCACAACCCGAGGGTGATCAGTCGCTTCATCTCCACCATCCATAACAATTGTCAGGTATGGCGGTAAAGTAGCCTAGGCATGATCAGGCGTCCACGGCTCACCGGTTTAACAGTATTCCCACACTATCTAAAACCGGATAAAATAGCACAAATCCGACTATTATTTCAGCCGGTGCCTGGTTACCCACTTCATATAACGGATTTATCCCAGTTAAGCATCACAATGTATGGCCCCTGTACTCTGCCTTACCCCTCGCCGGACAGCCTCTCGACTTCACCCGGTTTCGTATGAATGAATGACGTCGTTCAGCAAGTAATCGCTTAAATCCGCAGAAACGGCGTATTAACAGCCCGGGAGGGCTGCCATTCGCATCTGAGGGAAAGTGAGCTACAGCGTGACGACCTCCCCTGGGCTGTCCTCCGGCAACGTCGAGCTGTCCGCGGCCAAGAGCAGGCTTCTCCAGCAGCGGCTACGCCGCCGTACCGGCGGCCCGGCGTTCACGATTCCGAGACTCCCGGCCGAGGCCGGCCCGCCGCCGCTGTCGTTCGCCCAGGAGCGGCTCTGGTTCATGGACCAGTTCGTCCCCGGAAGCGGCGCCTACACGATCCCCCTCACGCTGCGGCTCCGCGGCCCGCTCGACACCGCGGCCCTCACCGGCGCCCTCGACGAGATCGTCGCCCGGCACGAGACGCTGCGCACCTGCTTCCCCACCTCGATCGACGGCGAGCCGCTGCTCGTCGTGCACGAGAAGGCCCCGGTGCGGCTGCTCCGCGTCGACGTGAGCGCCGAGGCCGAGCCGGAGCGACGGGCGGTGGAGATCCTCGGCGTGGAGACCGCGCGCCCCTTCGACCTGACCGAGGGGCCGCTGCTGCGCGCGGTGCTCGTCCGCCTCGCCGAGGCCGAGCACATCCTGCTGGTCGCGCTGCACCACATCGTGAGCGACGGCTGGTCGATGGAGATCCTCGCCGACGAGCTCTGCGCCGCGTACGGCGCGATCGCCGCGGGCCGCCGCCCGGAGCTGCCCGAACTGCCGATCCGGTACGGCGACTTCGCCGCGTGGCAGCGGGAGCGGCTCTCCGGACCGGCGGTCGCCGCCGACCTTGAGTACTGGAAGGAGCAGCTGCTCGGGGTCGGCCCGCTGGAGCTCCCCCTGGATCGGCCGCGCCGGGCCGAGCAGAGCTTCGCCGGGGCCTCGCACGGGTTCCACCTCGACCCCGATCTGGCGGCGGCCCTGACCAGGCTGAGCCGGGAGCACGACGCGACCCTCTACATGACGCTGCTCGCCGCCTACCAGACGGTCCTGTCCCGTCATTCGGGGCAGCATGACTTCGCGGTGGGCTCCCCGGTCGCCGGGCGGCCGCGGACCGAGCTGGAGCGCATGATCGGCCTGTTCGTCAACGTCCTGGCGATGCGGGCCGACCTGACGGGCGACCCGGACTTCGCCGAGCTGCTGGCGCGGACCCGCCGCGGCGTCCTCGACGCCTACGCGCACCAGGAGCTGCCGTTCGAGCAGCTGGTCGGGGAGCTGAACGTCGAACGGGACGTGAGCAGGTCGCCGATCTTCCAGGTGATCTTCACGATGCAGAGCTACGCGAACGGGACGAAGGACCGCCGGGCCGGGGAGCTGGTCGCGGAGCCGTACACCTTCATCGGCGGGAACACCCGGTTCGACCTGGAACTCTACGTGGTCGAACAGCCCGACGGCCTGGACGGGATGTTCATCTACAACCGGGACCTGTTCGACCCCGAGACGATCGCCCGGCTCAGCGGGCACCTCACCGCGGTGCTGCGCGCGATCGTCGCCGACCCCGGGACCAAGGTCTCCCGGCTGGAGCTGCTGGGCGACGCCGAGCTGGCGCGCATCCTGGACGCCGCCGCCGGACGGGACGAGCCCTACCCCGATCGGGCGACCCTGCCGGAGCTGATCGAGGCCCAGGTGGCGCGGGACCCGCGGGCGATCGCCGTCGAGTTCGAGGACGGGCGGCTGTCGTACGGCGAACTCAACGCCCGGGCCAACCGCCTGGCCCACCGCCTGCGCGACCTCGGCGTCGGATCGGAGTCCCGCGTGGCGATCTGCGCGGAACGCTCCCTCGACCTCGTCATCGGCCTTCTCGGCATCCTCAAGTCGGGCGGCGCCTACGTCCCGCTGGATCCGGAGTATCCGCGGGACCGGCTCGCCTTCATGCTGGCCGACGCCGCGGCGGCCGTACTCGTCACCGAGAAGGCCCTGCTGGAGACCCTGCCCACCGCCGACGTCCCGATCGTCCTGCTCGACGAACCGGACAGGTCCCGCCCGGCGCGGAACCCGGAGCGGGCGGCGACCGAGGCGAACGCGGCCTACATGATCTACACCTCGGGCTCGACCGGACAGCCGAAAGGCGTGCCCAACACCCACCGCGGCATCTGCAACCGGCTCGACTGGATGCAGAAGACCTACCCGCTCACCTCCGCCGACGCCGTCCTGCAGAAAACCCCGGCGAGCTTCGACGTCTCGGTGTGGGAGTTCTTCTGGCCGCTGCTCGCGGGGGCCAGGCTCGTCGTGGCGCGTCCCGGCGGGCACAAGGACACCGCCTACCTGCGCGACCTCATCGTCGAGCGGAAGATCACCACGATGCACTTCGTCCCCTCGATGCTCGCCGCCTTCCTGGAGGAGGACGGGATCGAGGCGTGCGTCTCGCTGAAACGCGTGGTGTGCAGCGGGGAGGCGCTGCCGGCCGCCTCCGCCGACCGGTTCCTCAGCCGGCTCCCCGGCTGCGAACTGCACAACCTGTACGGGCCGACCGAGGCCGCCATCGACGTCAGTCACTGGCGTTGCGCCGGCGGCGAGACGGAGATCCCGATCGGGCGGCCGGTGCAGAACACCCGGCTGCACGTCCTGGACGAGCATCTGCGCCCGGTGCCCGTCGGCGTCGCCGGCGAGCTGCACATCGCCGGACCGCAGCTGGCCCGCGGATACCACGACCGGCCGGCCCTCACCGCCGAGCGTTTCGTCCCCGACCCGTACGGCCCCGCCGGGTCACGCCTCTACCGGACCGGGGACCTCACCCGGCTCCGCGCCGACGGCGCCATCGAGTTCCTCGGCCGGATCGACCACCAGGTCAAGCTGCGCGGACTCCGGATCGAGCTGGGTGAGATCGAGGTTGCGCTCCGCGCCCGGCCGGGGGTCCGGGACACGGTCGTCGTGGTCCGGGACGAGCGGCTCGTGGCCTATCTGATCCCCGAGACGGGCGCCGTCCCGGATCCGGCCGTGCTCCGCGCCGCGCTGGGCGAGGTACTCCCGGACTACATGGTGCCCGGCGTCTTCGTGACGCTGGAGGCGTTCCCGCTCACCCCGAACGGCAAGCTGGACCGGGCGGCCCTGCCGGAGCCGGAGGTGCAGCGGGAGGCCGCGGAGGTCTACACCGAGCCGAGCACCCCGGCCGAGATCATGATCGCGGCGATCTGGCGCGAGGTGCTGCGGGTGCCGCAGGTCGGGGTGGACGACGACTTCTTCCAGCTGGGCGGCCATTCGCTGATGGCGATCCAGGCCACCGCCAAGCTCCGGCGGGCGCTGACCGAGAACCCTGGGATCGGGTTCGGGGAGGGCCGCGCGATCGGGGTGATGGATCTGTTCACCCGGCCCACCGTGCGGGGGCTGGCGATGCTGCTGGAGCGTCCGGAGGGCGGCGCGGACGGGCCGCGGGCCCTGCTGTACGAGCTGACCCGGCCGCTTCCGCCGGGACAGCGCATGATCACCTACGTCTGCGTCCCGTACGGCGGGGGCAACCCCATCGTCTTCCAGCCGCTCGCCGACGCGCTCCCGAACGGGTGCTCGCTGTACGCGCTGGCGATCCCCGGCCACGACCCCGGGATCCCCGACGAAGCCGCCAAACCCATCGACGAGGTGGCCCGGCTCTGCGCGGAGGAGATCCTCGCCCGGATCGAGGGACCGCTGGTCCTGTACGGCCACTGCGGCATCGGCGGCGCCATCGCGGTGGAGACCGCGCGCCTGCTGGAGGAGGCGGGTCGCGAGCTCGAAGCGGTCTACATGGGGGCGATCTTCCCCTTCGCCCGGCCCCGTGGGCGGATCGCGGGACCGCTGGCCCGGCTCACCCGCTACGACCGGTTGCGCGGCGACCGGGCGTACGAGAACCGGATGAAGTCGATGGGCGCGGACACCGTGGGCCTCGACGCCGAGCAGATCAAGTTCATGGCGCGCAACATGCGCGTCGACACCCTGCACGCGGAGGAGTACTTCACCCGGCTGCTCGGCGACCGCATCGCCCCGCTGCGGGCGCCGATCATCTCGGTGGTCGGGGAGCAGGACCCGGCGACCGACTACTACCGGGAGCGCTACCGGGAGTGGCACTTCCTCTCCGAGGAGACCGCGCTGGTCGTCCTGGACGAGGCGGGACACTACTTCATCAAGTACCGGGCGGCCGAGCTGGCCGAGATTCTCACCAACTCCCATGTGGCGATGGCGCAGGATTCCGCCGACACTCTGGGGTCGCGGGCCCGCGGCCCCGGCGCGGGGTGGTGGCTGGAGGAGACCTCCTCCACGGCGAATCCACCCCCCGAGGAGACGGCTCGGGACACGGGCCCCAAGCCGAGCATGCAGCGCTTCCTGTTGATCGCGTCCGCCCAGCTCGTGGCCCTGATCGGCACGGCGCTGACCGATTTCGCGATCCCCATCTGGATCTACACCACCACCGGGTCGCTCCTCGACTACGCGGTCTTCTTCATGCTCGCGATCATGCCTGGTGTGATCGCGGCCCCGCTCATCGGCGCACTCGTCGACCGGTCCAACCGGCGCCGGGTCATGCTCGCCGGAAACGGTCTCGCCGGGGTCACTCAGCTCACCCTGGGCGTCCTGCTCTGGACCGACACCCTGCAGATCTGGCACTTCTACCCGCTCACCGCCCTGCTGTCGATCGCGCTCACCATCCAGCGGCTCGGGTTCGGCACCGCGCTCCCGCAGCTGGTGCCCAAGCAGTACCTCGGGCACGCCAACGGGGTCATGCAGATGGTGGTCGGGACCTCCCAGTTCGTCGCCCCGCTGCTGGCGGTGGCGATGCTCGCCTCGATCGGGCTCAAGGGAATCATCGTCTTCGACGTGCTCGGCCTCGTGTTCGTGCTCGGCGCCCTGCTGGTGCTGAAGTTCCCGGCCACCATGGCCCACCAGCGCAGGGAGTCGCTCTGGGCCGAGATCGTCAACGGGTTCAAGCTCTCCATCGGCGACCGGCACTTCCGGGCGATCGTCGTCTACTTCGCCCTGCTCAACACGATGCTCTCCGCGGCCCTGCTCTCGATCACCCCCCTGGTGCTCTCCTTCAACTCGATCGAGACGGCCGGCCGGATCTCCTTCCTCGGCGGGGTCGGCACGGTCCTCGGCGGGCTGGTGATGGCGCTGTGGGGCGGTCCCCGGAAACGGCGGATGCGCGGGGTGCTCATCGCCACGCTCGTGCTCTCCGGCTTCGCCGTCGTCACGGGCCTGCACGAGTCGGCCGTCACGGTGGGCCTCGGCGCGTTCGGGCTGTGGGGTGCCCTCGCCCTGGTCAACGGGATCTACATCACGATCGTCCACGTCAAGGTGCCGCAGCGGTTCCACGGGCGGGTGATGGCGCTCAACCAGATGGTCGCCTGGTCCACCCTCCCGCTGGGCTGGGGCATCGTCGCCCCCGTCGGCCAGCTCCTGCTGGAGCCGATGCTCATGCCGGGCGGCGCCCTGGCCTCCTCGGTGGGCGCGGTGATCGGGGTCGGCCCCGGGCGCGGGCTCGCCTTCCTGTTCATCCTGCTCGGGGTGGGCATCGCCTGCTACGTGCTGATCTGTATGCGGCTGAAGATCTACTCGCGCTTCGACGACGAGGTCCCCGACGCGACCCCCGACGACATCGTCGGCGCCGAGGCGCTGAAAGCCCGGACCGAGGGCAACCGGATCACCGTCTCCTGGACCGCGCCCGCCTTCGCCAAGGCGATCACCATGCCGCTCTCCGCGGAGAAGGCCGCCACCATCCTGGGCCGCAGGTATCCCGGCGTCCGGGTCGACAAGGTGCTGCTGCGGACCGGCGGGGAGATCAGCGCCGTCTACGAGGTGGTCTGCGCCCGGCCCGACCTGCGGTTCATCGTCAAGATCTACCCCGAGGTGTTCGCCGCCCGGCTCCGCAAGGAGCTGCACGTGTACTCCCTGCTCGAAAACGCCGAGGTGAACGCCCCCGCGGTGGTGCTGTGGGACGAGTCCAAGACCGACCTCCCCCACGCCTACATCGTCATGACCAAGGTCGAAGGCCGGCCGCTCTCGGAGGTCTCCGGCGAGCTGCCCGAGTCCGCGCTGCTCCCGCTCTACACCGAGATGGGCCGGGCGCTGCGGGCGATCCACGGCGTGACCCTGCGCGACTTCGGCCCCATCGACGGCGACGGGGTCGACGCCCAGGGCTCCAACGCCGCCTACATCGGCGGGCAATTCGACGCCAAGCTCGCCCAGTTCACCGATCTCGGCGGGGATCCGGCCCTGCACGCCGCGCTGGAGCGGTACGTCGCCGACCGGCGGCACCTGCTCGACCGCGCCGGCCCGCCGGTCCTGTGCCACCACGACTTCCACGAGCGGAACGTGATGGTGGCGCGGGAGAACGGGGTCTGGCGGATGACCGGGGTGATCGACATGGAGAACGCCGTCTCCGGCGACCCCCTGCTGGACATCGCGCGAACCGACTACTTCGCCATGCGCGGCGACCCAGACCGCGTACGGGCGTTCAACGATGGATACGGACCGTTGCCGCAGGACTGGCAGGAAAGGGCTGACCTGTACCGCATGTACCACGTACTCGACCAATGGCACTGGCTGGCGACCCTCGGGCAGACCGACGCGCTCCCCCTCGTCGCCGAGGAGTTCAGCCGGCACGTCGGGGCCGCCCGATGACAAGCGTCTTCCCCGCCTCCTACGCCCAGGAGCGGACCTGGTTCCTCGGCAGGCTCCACGCGGACCTGGCCGTCTACAACGTCAACTCGATCTCGTACACCCTCAAGCTGCGTCCGTTCGACCCCGAGGTGTTCCGCAGGGCGTTCACGCTGATGGTCGCCCGGCACGAGGCGCTGCGCACCTCGTTCGAGCTCCGGGACGACCGAGTCGTCCAGATCATCGTCCCGGAGCTCCCCTACGACGTCGTCTTCGACGACCTGTCCGGGCTCCCCCGCGACCAGGCGGAGGCGGAGTTCGCCCGGATCAAGGCCGAGGAGGCGGAGACCCCGATCCCGCTCGACCGCGCTCCCCTGTGGCGCCTGCGCATGTGCTCGCTCGGCGGCGCCGACTGGCGACTCCTCATGATCGCCCATCACGCGATCCAGGACGCCTGGTCGTCGAACGTCCTCTGGCCCGAGCTGGCCGACGTCTACCACGCCCTCCGGGAGGGGCGTGAACCCGTCCTGCCCGAGCTCCCCATCCAGTACGCCGACTACGCGGTCTGGCAGCGCGGGCGGCTGGACGGCGGCGAGCTCACGGCCCAGCTCGACTACTGGCGCAAGCACCTGGCCGGGCTGCCCGCCGAGACCGGGCTGCCCGTCGACCGCCCACGCCCGGCGGAGTTCACCTACCGCGGGGACCACCGCCCCTTCAAGATCTCCGACGAGCTGAACGAGCGGATCGCCGTACTCGCCCGCGGGAACGGCACGACGGCGTTCACGGTCCTGCTCACCGCCTTCAAGACACTGGTGGCCCGGTGGTCCGGACAGCCGGACGTGATCGTCGGGGTCCCGGTCTCCGGACGTGAGCTGCCCGAACTGAACGCGCTGGTCGGCATGTTCGTGAACACGCTCCCGCTCCGCACCGACCTCGGCGGGGACCCGACCTTCACCGAGGCGCTCGGCCGGGTCTCCACCACCGTGTTCGACGGGCTCGACCACCAGAGCATCCCGTTCGCCAAGCTGGTGGAGGAGCTCCAGCCGCCCCGGGATCCCAGCCGGATGCCCTTCTTCCAGGTCGGGTTCAACCACATGACCGTGGAGGAGGACGGCCAGTACCTCAACCGCACCACCAAGACCGACCTCACCCTGGAACTGCGCAACCCGCAGGGGAAGATCGACGGCTGGATCGAGTACAGCCCCGACCTGTTCGACCAGGCCACGATCGACCGGCTCGTCCAGGCGTACCTCACCCTGCTGGACGCCGCCGTCTCGGACCCGGACCGGCCCATCTCGGCGCTCCCCCTCTTCGACGAGGCCGAGCGGAGCCGGCTGCTCACCGCGTGGAACCGTACCGAGGCCGCCTACCCGGACCGCTGCCTGCACGAGCTCATCGCCGAGCAGGCCGCCAGGACCCCGGACGCGCCGGCCGTACTGTCCGGCGGGGCGAGCCTCACCTACCGGGAGCTGGACGAACGCGCGGGCCGGCTCGCCGTCCTGCTCAGGGCCGAAGGGGTCGGGCGGGAGTCGCCGGTGGCCGTCCGCCTCCCCCGCGAGCCGGACACGATCGTCGCGCTGTTCGCGGTGCTCAAGGCCGGCGGCTGCTACGTCCCGCTGGACCCGGACTACCCCGCGGACCGGCTCGCCTTCATGCTGGCCGACTCCGGGGCCGTCCTGCTGCTCACCCATTCCGCGCTCGCGCCCCTGGACCACCCGTCGACACTGCTGCTCGACACGCTGCCGCTCGACGAGGGACCCGTGGACGCCCCACAGCCCGCCGGCTCCCCCGACCGGCTGGCGTACGTGATCTACACCTCGGGGTCGACCGGGCGCCCCAAGGGTGTCATGGTGCCGCACCGGGGCGTGGTCAACCTCGTCGCCGACATCGGCTTCTCCGCGGCGGAGCGGGTGCTCCAGCTCACCTCGCTCTCCTTCGACATCGCCGCGCTGGAGATCTTCGGCCCGCTGCTGAACGGCGGGGCGGTCGTGGTGGGGTCCGGCGGGCTCCGCGAACTCATCGCCACGACGGGCGTGACCACCGTGCAGGCGCCGCCCTCGGTCCTGCAGGCGATCCTGCCCGAACTGCCGGAGAAGTCCCTCCGGATCTTCAGCGGCGGCGAGCCGCTCCCGCCGGCCCTGGCGGGCCGGCTGACGGAGATCTCCGACGAGGTGTGGAACCTGTACGGCCCGACGGAGACGACGATCTGGTCGTGCGCCCATCGGATTGCGGCCCGGCCGCGGAGCGTCTCCATCGGCCTGCCGGTCGCCAACACCGTCGCCCACGTGCTGGACCGGACGCTGCGGCCGGTGCCGCTCGGGGTCCCGGGGGAGCTGTGCCTCGGCGGGGACGGGCTCGCCCGCGGCTACCACGGCCGCCCGGGGGTCACCGCGGACCGTTTCGTGCCCGACCCCTTCGCCGCGGAGCCCGGACGTCGGCTGTACCGGACGGGCGACCTGGTACGGCGGCACACGGACGGGACACTGGAGTTCCTCGGCCGGCTCGACGACCAGGTCAAGCTGCGGGGGGTGCGCATCGAGCTCGGGGAGGTGGAGTCGGTCTGCGAGGAGCACCCGCTGGTCCGCCGGGCGGTCGCCGCGGTCCGCCCGGACCCCTCGGGCGAGCAGGTGCTGGTCGCCTACGTGGACTGGGCGGGGGATCCGGCCGAGCTCGCCGGGCAGCTCCGCGCGTTCTTGCGCAACCGCCTGCCGAGCGGGATGACGCCGGGCGTCTACCTGGGGGTCACCGAGTTCCCGCGACTCCCGAACGGAAAGCTGAACCGGGCGGCGCTGCCCGTACCCCCGGACGCGGCCGGGGCGGGCCGGGCCGTGGTCCTGGCCGCGGTCCCGCCGGAGACGGCGAGCGAGGAGCTGGTCCACTCGGTCTGGAGCGAGGTGCTCGGGCACGACCGGTTCGGGGTGGAGGAGGACTTCTTCGAGCTGGGCGGCCATTCGCTGCTCGCCGCCCGGGTCGTGGCCCGGCTCTGCTCGGAGGTGGGGCTGGACCTGCCGCTGAACACGCTGTTCAGCGCCCGCTCGGTCCGGGATCTCGCCGTCGTCGTGGAGGAGCGGCTCGCCGAGGAGATCGATCAGCTCTCCGAGGAGGAGGCGGAGCGCCTGCTTCGGTAAAACTAGAGAACTTTTCTAATTTCTGCCGTACGCTGGCCCGCATGAGTACGACCGTTGTGATCACCGGGGCCAGCGGCGGCATCGGCTTCGCCGTGGCCAGGAACCTCGCCGTCCAAGGCTGCCGGATCGTCCTGGTCGCCCGGGACGAGGCCAGAGGGGAGGCGGCCCGGGCCGCCGTCGCGCAACTCGGCGGCCCGGGAGCCGACCTGGTCCTCGGCGACCTGTCCACCCTGGCGGGCGCCCGTGCCGTGGCCGAGTCGCTCGCCCTCCGCTTCCCCCGCATCGACGTGCTGGTGCACAACGCCGGGGTCTGGCCCACCGCCCTCACCCGGACCGCCGACGACCTGGAAACCTCCTTCGTCGTCAACCACCTGGCCCCTTTCCTGATCAACCGAAAACTGGAGCCCCTCCTCACCTCCTCGGGGACCCGGGTCGTCCAAGTCAGCGCCGGGCTGTACACGCGGGGCAGGGTCGATCCCGACCGCACCGCCGTGGGCGCCGACTTCCACCCGATGCGCACCTACGCCGACACCAAACTCTGCAACCTCCTGTGCGTCCCGCTCTTCGCCGAGCGGTGGAAGGACACCGGGGCCACCATCGACGCCGTGCACCCCGGGGTGATCCGCACCAACCTCGGCGCCCGGGGCGGACCCGCCGGGCTGCTGCTCAAAGCCGTGAAGTTCCTGTGGAAGAGCCCGGAGCAGGGCGCCGAGCCGGTCGCCCGGCTGGCCATGGCCACCTCGGGGACCGGCAGGTACTTCGACCTCGACCGGGAGCGGCCCCTGGAACCGGTCGCCGCCGACACCGTCCTGGCCCGGCGGGTCTGGGACCAGGCGATGGAGCTGACCGCACGTGCCGGTTAGGCAGCGGCGCAGCGAGGAGACGGTGGAACGGCTGCTGAACGGAGCCCTGAAGGCCTACGGGGAAACCGGGCACGACGGCTTCACCCTGACCGCCGTCGTCAAGACGAGCGGGGTGAGCGTCGGCAGCCTCTACCACCATTTCGGCAGTTTCGACGGGCTCGCCGCGGCGCTCTACAACCGGTGCATGGGCGAGTTGCTGGACGGGCTCGTCGAAACCTTGGAGGGCGTGTCCGGCGCCCGGGCCGGGGTGGACGCGCTGGTCCGCGGCTACCTCCGGTTCACCCGGGAGCACCGGGCCGCCGCGCACTTCATCCACGCCTCGGCCTACGCGAGCTTCCTGCCCGCGCACGCCGCCATGCTCGCCGCGGCGAAACGGCCCCGGATCGCGCGGATGCAGGCCTGGCTGCGTCCGTACATCGACTCGGGTGAGGTCGCCGACCTGCCGGACATCCTGCTGGAGTCGCTCCTGCTCGGTCCCGTCACCGAGGTCGCCCGCCGCTGGCTGGGCGGGGTCCCCGGCATCGACCTGGACGAGGCGGCCCGGCTGCTGCCCGAACCCGTCTGGCGCTCCGTCGCCGGAAACGCGGTGGCATCCGCCCCCACCCCCGGGGAAGACTACCCGGGTGACCATTGACCGCATCAATCCCGATGAACTCCACAAGACTCCCGGATACCACCACATCACCATCGTCGAGGCGGGCAGACTCGCCTTCCTCGCCGGACAGTGCCCGCTCAACCAGGCGGGCGAGGTCGTCGGGATCGGCGACGTCCTGGCCCAAGCCGACCAGGTGGCCGCCAACGCCCTCACCGCGCTGCGGGCCGCGGGCACCGGCCCCGAGCACGTCGTCCGGGCGACGATCTACGTGGTGAGCCCGGACAACACCGTGCTGGCCGACGTGTGGCGACGGCTGAACGACTCCCCCATCGCCGCCGCGTTCACCACCGCGAGCACCCTGCTCGGCGTGGCGAGCCTGGGTTTCCCCGGCCAGCTCGTGGAGCTCGACCTCACCGCCGCCCTCCCCACCGCGTAGCGGCCTCAGCCCGCCGCAGGCCGTACCCACCTCGGCAACCCCGACATCCGGGTACGGCCGACTGCGGGTTCCCCCGATCGGTGTCGGGGTGGCGGCAGCCCGGCGCCTCGCCGGCTGAGGGTTGACACGGGCCTCGGGCCGAGTAGGGTCGGATGTAATCCGATTACATAACCTTGCGGTGTTCGTGACGGCCGGCGTTCTCCCATGTCGCCTTTCCCGGCCCGTCGCGCGTTGCCGACGTGTTGCCGGTGACCGTCACACACCATGCAGGCTCGACTCCCATAGCCCATCATTGCTGGGAAGGTACGCACATGAGTGTCAGCGGGTTCGTCGCACGTGGATATGAACCGGTCCGCGAGGTCTTCTCAAAGCTGGTCGAGGAAGGCCGGGAGACCGGGGCCGGGCTTTCCATCTGGGCCGGCGGCAAAGAGGTCGTCGGGCTCAGCGGCGGGTGGGCCGACACCGCGCGAAGCGCGCCGTGGCGCGGCGACACGCTGGTGCACACCTATTCGACGTCGAAGCCGTTCGCGGCGCTCACCGCGCTGACCGCGGTGGCCGACGGGGCTTTGGAACTGGACGAGCCCGTCGGGAATCACTGGAAGGAGTTCGCGTCACACGGCAAAGAGCGGACGACGCTGCGGCACATTCTCACGCACCGCGCGGGCTTCCCGGGGTTCCCGGCCGCGGCGGGATCGCTGGACCTGCTCGACGACGCCGGGCTCCGGCACCTGCTGGCCACCTCACCGGCCGAATCCCCGCCGGGGACCGTGACGGCGGAACACGCGCTGACGTACGGGCACCTGATCGACGGCGTGCTCCGGGCCGCCACGGGACGGTCGCTGGGTGAGGTCTTCGCCGAGACCGTCCGGCCGGCGTTGGGGTTCGACGCCCACTTCGGTGTGCCCGACGGTGACCTGGACCGGGTGGCCGAACTCGAGTACGGGCTCCCGGGCGGGCCCGATCACTATGTGAACGAGGTCTATCCGTCCTACCGGCGGGCGCTTGCGGTTCCGACCGGCGCGATGGAACTCGCCCGGCTCAACTCCACCGCGTGGCGGCAGGCGGTGTTCGGCGCGGCCAACCTGCATGCGTCCGCCACCGCCCTCGCCGGGTTCTACGCCACGTTGACCGACGCCGACGGGCCGGTCCGCCGGCTGCTCGGGCGGGAGCTGCACGAGGAGTACCTCAAGACCCAGGTGTGCGGCCATGACCAGACCGTCGGGGTGACGGTCAACTGGACGCTGGGGTTCCTCCGTACCGACTCGTTCGTCGGCCTGGGCGGGCTCGGCGGGTCGGCCGCGTGGTGGTCGTTCCTCAACGACCACGCCGTCGGCTATGTGACCCGCCGGTTGCACGACCACGCCCGGGTGGGTGAGCTCGCGGCGGTGCTGGGCGACAATCTCAACACCGAGGTCACCTGCGGCTGACAGCTACGCGTTTCACGCGTGCCGGACACCCGGCACGCGTGGGATTCACCCGCCTGACGTGGCCGAGCCCTCGACATGAGACTTCCGCATGAGGGATTTGAACTCCCCGAGGGACTGTTCGACGTGCTGCCGGTCTCCGGTGATGAGCAGGTCGACCATCAGACCTCGAACGGTCGCGAGCACCAGCCGGGCCACGGCACGGGCTTCCTCGTCGTCGCGGCAGGCGCCTTGAAGGCTTCGGTGGAAGTAGGCCACCCACTGCTCGACGGCGGTGCTCGAGAACTCTCTGAACTTGTCGGGCTCCTCGAAGCTGCGCGACGTCAGGTGGAAGAAGAACTGCATGTCCGGGAGGTTGGCCCGGTAGTAGTTCCACCACGCGTCGATGGCGTCGACGATCGTGCTCGGCGGGGCGCTCGCCAGGGCTTTGACGGTGTCGTCGCGGATCGTGTAGACGATCCGGCCGAGCAGTTCGTCCTTGCTGCCGAAGTAGTAGACGAGCATGCGGCTGCTCGTCCCGAGTTCCGCCGCGAGCGTGTCCAGGGAGAATCCCGCCAGGCCGGTTCGCCGCACGATCTCGATGATCTTGCCGAGCAGCTCGTCCGACTTGGCGGCGGGTTCCCTGCTCGGCTTCCGATCCGGTGTCAGCACGTTGTCTCATTCATGGTCGGAGTGGCGTTCAGCCGCCTGACGGCCAGTTCGGCGAGCAGGCGGGAGATGTCGGGTACCACGGAGTCGTCGAACCGCGCCTCCGCCGAGTGGTTGGTGGGCAGCAGATGCGGAGGGTCCGCGACGGCGGCCCCCACCAGCACGAAGGCGCCGCCGGTCTCTTCGAGGAAGAGGGAGAAGTCCTCTGAGATCATTTCGGGCAGGGCCGGCTCCTTGTGCCGCCCCGCGCCGAAGAGGTCGGTGACGGTGCCGCGGACCAGGTCCGCGCCCTCCTTGTCACTGACGGTGGGGCCGAGATCGGGGCCGGCCTCCGCCGTCGCCTTCAGGCCGAATGCCTCGGCGATCGCGGCGCTCATATCCGCGATCCTGCCGAAGGCGTCACGCGCCGTGGCCGAGCTCGTCGCCCGCAGGCTCACCTTCAGCCGTGCGCTGTTCGGAATGACGTTGGCCGCCGTGCCCGCGCAGAGCGATCCGACCGTCACGATGATGGGGTCGGCGGGCGAGCTGTTCTGAGCGACAAAGGTCTGGATGCCCTGCACGATCAGGCTGGCGGTGGAGATGGGGTCGCGAGCCGTGTGCGGCCGGGCGGCGTGTCCCCCTCGCCCGAGTACCACGAGGTCGAAAAGAAGGGTCGCCCCCATGACGGCCCCTTCACGACAGTGGAAGGTGCCCGACTCGGCGAACGACAGGACGTGCACACCGAATGATGCTACGGGCTTCCTCCCCGTTGTCAGGAGCACGTTCTCGGAGATCATGAGCTCGGCCCCGCCCGCGCCTTCCTCGCCGGGCTGGAAGACGGCGAGGACGTCGCCGTCGAACTCCTCCCGACGTGCGCACAGCTCGTAGATCGCGCCGACCAGTCCGGCCATGTGCAGATCGTGGCCGCAGGCATGCATGCTCCCGTTGGTCGAGGAGAAGGCGACCCCCGATTCCTCGGTCATCGGCAGGCCGTCCATGTCGGCCCGCAGCAGGACCGTGGGGCCCGGGCCTCTTCCCGGGATCACGACGGCGAGCGACGACGACTTCTCACTGGTCTCCACCCGCAGGCCGAGCGGTGCGAGCGCCTCAAGAAGCGTCTTCCTGGTCTCCGGCAGGTGCAGGGCCAGCTCGGGATGCCGGTGCAGTCGCCGGCGGAGCTCGATGAGGTCGATCACGTCGGGCCCTCTCAACGGGTTCATGCCGCGGCGGTGCAGGCGACGAGATGCTCGGAACCGACCTGGTGGAGCCCGGTGCCGTGGTCCCGGCACGGTGAGCTCTCGACCGGGCAGGGAGCTTGGGCGAGGATGCCGGCCCGGTGCCGGGCCACGTGTTCCGCGCCGTTCCAGGGGACGCGTGGATCGGCGATCGGCACGGCGGCGATGAGAGCACGTGTGTAGGGATGCCGGGGGGCGTCCAGGACCGCTGAAGCGGGGCCGCTTTCCACGATCAGCCCGTGGTACATGACGGCGATGCGGGTGGCCAGGCGGCGCACGCTGGAGATGTCATGCGTGATCATCAGATAGCCGACTCCGGTTCCGGCCTGGAGCTCTGCCAGCAAGGTGAGGATGCGCGCCCGGACCGTCTGATCCAGACTGGCGGTCGGCTCGTCGAGGATGACGATCTCCGGTTTCGCGATGAGCGCGCGGGCGATGGCGACGCGCTGCGCCTGGCCTCCCGAGATCTGCCGGGGGTAGCGGTCGAGCACCGACGGGTCCAGGCCCACCTGAGTGATCAGTTCGGCGGCGCGCGCATCGGCTTCGCGGCGGGAGGCACCGCCGTGCCACAGCGGCTCCTGCACCGCCCGCCGGATCCGCCACAGCGGATCAAGCGACTGCACGGGATGCTGGAAGACCATCTGCACGCGCCGGGAACCGGTGCCGCGAGCACCCTCGGGGGCACCGTACGGCGTGCTCCGCCAGGCCAGCGAGCCCGAGGTCGCCTTCTGCAATCCGGCCGCGACCTTCGCGATCGTCGTCTTGCCGCTGCCCGACTCTCCGACGATCGCGAGTGTTTCCCCCTTTCGAATGTGCAGGCTCACGCCGCGGACGGCGCGGGTCTCGTAGCCGCCGCGTCGGTAGACGACTCCGATGTCGTCGAGAACGAGGTCCATCGTCACCTTTCCGAGGGTTGTTCCAACGTCGAAGCGAGGAGTTCTTCGGTGTACGCGTCCCGGGGGGCGTGGAAGACGTCGTCCACGTCGGCGAACTCGCGGAGCTCACCGTGGTACATCACGGCGACCCTCCGGCATGTCTGCGCGATGACGCCCATGTCATGGGAGACGAAGAGCACGCCGATCCCGCGCGAGGCGACCGTCGACCGGATCAGCTCCAGGATCTGTGCCTGCACGGTCACGTCGAGGCCCGTGGTGGGCTCGTCCGCGATCAGCAGGCTCGGTTCGGCCGCGACGGCCATGGCGACCATGACCCGCTGGTTCATGCCGCCGGAGAGCTGATGCGGATATCTGCGAAGGACCGCCCGGGGTTCGTGGATTCCCACCGATTCGAGCAGCGCCTCGGCCCTGGCGCGCCGGCCGCGCCGACCGGTTCCCCGGCGTTTGCCGAGGAAGGTGAGCAGCCGGATGAGTTGCGCCTCGATCTTCATGGTCGGGTTCAGCGCCGCCGTCGGATTCTGGAAGATCATCGTGGCGTTCGGCCGTTCGCACACGCGGCCGTCCCGGAGAAACGGCCTGCCGGACAGGCTCGCGTCACCGCAGGCGACCGAGACCCCCGCGGGGAGCAGGCCGAGAAGCGACAGCGCGGTCATCGTCTTCCCCGAGCCTGACTCGCCCACGATTCCCACGATCTCGCCGGGGTTCACGTCGAGGGCGAAGTCGCGCACCAGGGTGTGCCCGTCGGCCGTCCGGATGGAAAGTCCCTCGACGCTGAGCAGGGTCATCGCAGCCTCCGGTCGAGCCAGTCGCCGATGATCTGGAACGAGGCGGCCGACAAGAGGATCATCGAACCGGGGAAGAACGAGGGCCACCACGAGCCGAGCAGGATGTCGCCGACGCCTTCGGCGATCATCGAGCCCCACTCCGGCGTCGGCGGTTGCACGCCGACCCCGAGGAACGACAGCGCGGCGAAGTCGAGGATCGCCCACGAGGCGACCAGGGTGGACTGGACGAAGGGATACTTGACCGCGTTCGGCAGGACGTGCCGGAAGGCGAGTCCCACGGTCGACGCGCCGCTCAGCCGCCCCGCGGCGACGTAGTCCGCCGACCGGATCTCCAGGGCCTTCGACCGCGAGAGCCGTACCATGGGGGGCGTGTAGGCGATGGCCACGGCGATCGCCGCGAACCACGCGCTCTTGCCGAGCGAGGCGGTGATGATCAGAGCGAGCACGACGGCGGGGAACGCGAGAAAGACGTCGGTGATTCGCATGATCACCATGTCGACGGTCCGGCCGAAGGTCGCGCTGAGCGCCCCCACGATCGACCCGAACACCAGGACCGACAGCGCCACGGCGAAGCCGAGTGTGACGTCGATGCGCACGGCGGCCATGCTGCGCAGGAAGATGTCCCTGCCGTAGCGGTCGGTGCCGAAGGGGTGCTCCCATGAGGGCGGCAAGAGCCCCTGTGTCTTCATCGCCACGTCACCGTCGCCGTACAGGAGCGGCACGACGACGCCCATCGCGATGAGGACGGCGAGGACGCCGAAGGCCGCGTAGGCGAAGGAATCGCCCGGTCTCATCCGGCCGGCGACGTTGCCGCGGAGGGCGTTGTCGATCGGTGTCATCCGCGTCACCTCCCCTCGGCGACGGCGACACGGGGATCGGCCCGGCGATAGGCGAGTTCGAGGACGATGTTGAGGAGGATGTACGTGACTCCGATGAGGATGACGTAGCCGCGGAGGGCGAACAGATCGTTCTCCTGGAGCGAGTCATAGGCGTACTGCCCGATGCCCGGCCAGGCGTAGAGCTGTTCGATGAGGACGTTCCCGCCTGCGAGGACGAAGCCGGCGACAAGGCCGATGTTGGTGATGACCGGCAGCAGCGCGTTGCGCAGGCCATCGTGGAAGAGGATCGAGCCCGGCGGGTAGCCGAAGGAGCGCGACGTCCGCGCGTAGTCGGATTCCAGTGCGCGGATCGTCGACGAGCGGACGATCTTGACGATGGACGGCGAGGCGTGGAGCCCCAGGAGCATCGCCGGAAAGAGGAGGGTGCGCAGCGCGGCACCGGCCGTTTCCAGGTCGCCCGCGAGCAGCGCGTCGACGACGTAGAACCCGGTGACGGGATCGGGAGGGGCGTATCCGCGGGGAAGCCGGCCGATCGGGCTGGTGAAGACGCCCCATTCGTTGACGAACAGGTAGATGGCCAGCAGGGCGATCCAGAACACCGCCGCGGCCGAGGCGAAGACGACCAGAAGCTGAATGATCTTGTCCACGACGCGGTGGCGGTGGACCGCCGCCAGGACGCCCAGGCCGACACCGAGGACGACCGCGATCAGCAGTGCGAGAAGACCCAGTTCGACCGTGGCGGGGAGCCGGGTCAGCAGCTCGTCCGTCACAGGTTGCCCGGTGCGGATCGAGGTGCCGAGGTCCAGCCGGAAGAAGTCCACCATGTACCGGCCGAACTGCACCAGGACCGGCTGGTCCAGGCCGTACTGCCGACGCAACTGTTCGACCTGTGCATCGGTGGCGTACTGACCTGCCGCGACACGCGCCGGGTCACCTGGAAGCAATCGCGTGATGAAGAAGATGAGCACGGCCACGCCGACCACGCCGACGACTGCGATCCCTGACCGCGCCAAACCAGACCTGAGCATTGTGAACCCCTTCCGGCGGCGGGCGGGCTCCCCGGCGGCCCGCCCGTCACCGCCCGGCCGCCTACTGCGCGATTCGCAGCCGGTCATACCGCAGATTGGCGTCGTCGGAGTGCGTGATCCCGGAGACGGTCGACTTCGCGCCGATGAGCACGTTCCGGGTGAACAGGAATGCCCACGGCGCCTGGTCGACGACGATCCGCTGCGCCTGCCGGGAGAGCGCGCGCCGCTCACCGGGATCGGTGGTCGCCATGGCCTGCTCGATCAGCTTGTCCAGCTTCTTGTCGCTGAAGCCGGTGTAGTTGGTGAACACGCCGGACTTCAGGAGGAAGAAGAGCTGGTAGATCGAGTCCTGACCCCACGAGTACCACGAGTCGAGGAACATCTGGAGTTTGCCGAGGTTCGTGGAGAAGTCGGCGTCGTTCATCTCGTTGACCTTGAGCGCGATCCCCGCCTGCGCGAGGGCGCTCTGGATGAAGATCGCCGACTGCCGCAGGACCGTGTCACTGGCCTGGACGGACAGCGTCAGCGAGAGTTCTCCCGGCTTGATCCCCGCCTCGTCGAGGAGTTTCTTCGCGGCGTTCACATCGGTGGGATAGGCGATCTTCTCGCCGGTCGGGTCCAGCGCGTCCGACATCGGGTACGGCACGGCTCCGTAGGCCGCGCCGGAGTAGCCCTTCATCACCTCGTCCCGCAAGGTCTGATAGGGGATGAGGTGGGAGATCGCCCGGCGCACGCGCGCGTCCTTCAGCACGGGATCCTTGTTGTTCATGCCGAGGAACGCGACGTCGCTGTAGGCGAGCTCGTACAGTTTCAGATCCGGGTCGCGCTCGACCGCCTGGGCGAGATCGGGTGTCAGGCCGGTGACGATGTCGACCGCCCCGTTCTGCAGCGCGAGAAACGCCTGCTGCGGATCGGGCATGTTCTGGACCACGACCCGGTCGGGGGCGTCGGCGGTGTCCGACGCCTTGAACGCCTTGTTCTTCACCAAGGTGAGGCTCTGCCCCTTGACCTGGGAGTCGATGACATAGGGCCCCGACTCCGTGGCGTCCTTGCCGAAGAACCCGGCCGCCCAGGGATCGTCGCTCCCGGCGGCCTTCTCGGCGGCCGACCGGTCGAGCATGGGGAACAGCTGGAACGCGAGGAACTTCTCGATCAACGGCGAGTAGTGCGTCACCTTGACGTCGACGGTGGACGTGTCCACCGCGACGATGCCCTTCTCCGGGTCGGAGATGTTCAGCCAGGTGCCGATCGCGGACGCGTAGCCGACGTCGGAGAGGGCCCGCCGCAGCGAGTAGACGACGTCCTCCGAGGTGATCGGTCTGCCGTCCGCGAACACCGCGTCCGGCCGCAGTTTGAAGGTCAGGGTCGTCCGGTCCTTGTTCCAGGTCGCGGACTGGGCGAGATACAGAGTGCTCTTGCCGGTGTACTTGAGAACGCCGTCGGCCGGGGCGGAGTACTCCTCCTGCATGAGCGTCCCGTAGATGTTCCCGACCACCCCGTAGGCGGCTTCCGAGCGGAGCTGGTGCGGGTCCAGTGTGTCGACGTCGGTGGCGTAGGCGATGATGACTTCCTTGGCGCCGGCCTTCTTCCCGGCGCCGTCGCCGCCGCAACCGGCCGCGGCGACGAGGAGCAGCGAGGCGGACGCCATCGCGATGAGGGCTTGTGTGCGGTGTTTCATGTCCGGCTCTTCTCTTGCCGTGTCAACCGGCCCGCAGGGCTAAGCCGAGTTTTTCGATGTCATGCGTGAGGGAATCGATCGTGACCGGCGCGAGCGCCACCTCGCCGGAGCCCGCGGCGGCGAGCTCGTGAATCCTCGTCATGCAGGTGTCGAGGTCGCCGCACACGCACAGCTGGTCGATCCAGCTGTCCGGCATCTTCGCCAGGAGCGCGGCCTCGCCGCCTTCGGCCAGGAGGGCGTTCAGGTCCTCGGTGATGCCGATCGCATCGGTCATGAGCGCGCTTTCGGCATTGAGGTAGGCGGCGAGCACCGGACGGGCCTTGGCCCTCGCCTCTTCGGTGGTGTCACCGAGTGCGAAGAAGGCGAACGTCGAGATGTGCGTGTCCCGGCCCCCGGAGGCCGCGGCCACGATCTCGCGCTGGCCGCGGACGAACGCCGGGGAGCTGAAAACCGACAGCAGCAGCCCGTCGGCGACCTCGCCGGCCAGCGCCGTCATCTTCGGCCCGGTGGCGCCGATGAAGATCGGCGGCGCTTTCTCCGGCAGGAAATGCAGGCGGACTCCGTCGAAACGGAAACCGCCGTGATCCCCGGAGACCTCCTCCCCCGCGAGCAGGGCGCGTACGGTCGCGACGTTTCCCCGGACGGCGGACAACGGCCGGGCATGGCCGATTCCTTGCTGGTCGAGCCACTCCAAGCCGCCCGCGCCGAGGCCGAGCCTGAATCGGCCGGGATGGGCGGACGCCAGTGTCGCGCTCTCCATGGCGGTCAACGCCGGGTGACGGGCATAGGCGGAGAGCAGGCCGGTCCCCACCAAAAGCCGCTCGGTCGCCCCGAGGATCACCGCGGCTCCCGACACGCCACCGGTCATGAAGTAGTCCTCCGTCGACCAGACGCTGTCGAAGCCGTTGTCTTCGAGCGCCCGGGCCACGGTGATCAGCTCGGCGGGATGGAAGGTACTGCCGAGGACGAAACCCACGAGCGGCACGGCCGAGTGCCCGGTCAACGCCCCGCCGTCCTGAGAATCTGATCAGAGGTCATGGAGATGGTTCCGATCTGGGCGAGCCCATCGATGAAACGGGAGAATTGCGGGCGAGCGGCGACGGCCCGCGCGAGGAGTTCACATCCACGCTCGGCGTGACCCGCGCGAAGGAGGAGGACACCCTGCCAGACGGTGGGCTCCAGGTCCTGCCCCAGGACGCCCTGAGTCCGCCGAAGGCCGGCGAGCGCATCCTCCAGGGCGTCGCCCACCACCGGTTCCATGCCGGTGACCAGTCCGGGAGCGAATACGGACTCGAAGAAGACGGTGTAGGCCTCGCTCATCCGCAGGCTCGTGCGAAGCGCCTTGAGCGGATCGGGGTCGACGTCGACACGCAGGTCGTAGAGGGTGCCCTCCCATGGATGCGCCGCGGGCTCCGCGGCGACGACGCGCAGGGACGCCGACATCCGCCCGCGGACGTCGCCACCCGCCCGCTCCCCCGCTTCGAGTGCGGCGATGAGCCGCTCGGCGAAGTCGCCCTCGGCCGAGCCGAAGGCGTCCGACATCGCGGGCAGCACCCGATCGTTGTCCAGCATGTTGCCGACGGCGATCGCCGTACCCTCGACCACGCTGCCGCGCGAGGGGACGCAACGCGACCCGGTGTGGTGCGCCGTCGCCCCTGCGGAGTCGACGAAGGCCACTTGCCGGATCTCGCGGTCGGGATCGGCCGACAGCAGGCCCGCAAGCGCCTTGTCCGGCGCGATTCCCAGTTCCAGCAGGTCCAGGCCCTTGGGTCCGTAGGAGATCTCGACGAACGACTGAGTCGCTATCGCGCCCACTCCGGCGCGGGCGAAGTTCGCGACGGGGCCGACACCGTAGGCGTGGGTCGCGGTCGCGACTCCCAGCCGTCCTGTGGCCTCGTCCCTCGCGACGATGGAGAACGTCACTGTGCTTCTGCTTTCGATTCGGCGGATTCGAGGTGGGGAACGAGCAGGTCGAGTACGGCGGCGGCGTCCTCGAGCATGGGCAGATGCCCTGTGCCCGGCAGGATCTCGTGCCGTCCGCCCACGCTCTCCGCCATCCTGCGGCCGGCTTCCGGCGGGCAGCCCGTGTCGAACGCACCCGTGATCACGAGTACCGGGCAGGCGACACCCGGCGTCCACGCCGTCCCGTCCGCGGACAGGGCGGCGTGCCAGATCCGGCGGATGGCCGGTGCGCCGCGCGTGCTGGTCAGATGTCTGACCGTCGCGACGAGGCTCGCCGCCGAGCCAGGCGCCACCGCCTCGGCGGCGAGGACGGCGAACATCTCGTCGACCGTGCCGGTGTCGAGAAGGTCTGCCAGGTCGGCACCCTGTTCTTGGCCGGGGTCCGGTTCGTCGCGGAGGGAGCTGCCCATCGCCGTGACCGACAGCGCCCCCGCCGGCAGCTCGCCCGCCAGACACAACGCGATCGTGCCGCCGAGCGAGCCGCCGACGAGATGAAAACGCTCCAGCTCCAGCGCAGCCGCGACGTCGGCGCAGTCCGACACCCAGCCGGCGAGGGAGTAGTCTCCGGCGTCGCCGGACTCCCCGTGACCGGCCAGGTCAACGGCGATGCAGCGCCGCTCGGCGGCGAGCACCCGGACGAGATCGAGCCAGCATTCCTTCCGCATGTTGATCGGATGCACAAGGAAGGCCGGCGCCTTCTCCTCGCCACCGCCGGGACCGAGGTCCGCAAATGAAATCGCGTTATTCAGGCGGGTACGTACGGTCCCGTAGCGGAGCATCGTTTCCGCGCCTAATATTCGGTGCGAATGCCAACGCTGTACGGGGTGTTTCCGAGACCACGAGCGTCGCTCGTGTCATCTTTTGTCTTGGCGTCCGGTATGGCGTCGCCGGGCGGGCGGGCGGAGCAGTGGAAATGCCACATCTTCCATTCGGAACCGCCCTCGCCGTCGTCGCGCTTGTAAATCTCTGTCGACCGATATCGGGTGGTTATGTCGACGACCTCGTCCTCGGGGAGGACGTTTCCGTCCTCATCCTTGATCCGCCAGGCGGGGAAGGTACCTTCTGAGACCACATATCCCATGTCACCGGACACCTCGACCCTGATCACGTAGTCTTCGCAGAGACCCCAGCGGTCGGTCGCGGAGAAAGCCGCCCACAGGTTCGCGAGATCGTCGACTCCGAAATACGGATGGTCGTTGAGATTGAACATCAGAAATTGATCGTCCCCCTTGGGGAAGACCGTTCTCATGAGCGGGATGTTGATATTGAAGTTCGAGTAGTACCAGTCGCGGTGAAGTCGGAGCAACTGCTCTCTGTCGGGCTCCGGATTTGTCATGGGAAACCTCTCGACCAAGCCAGGAAGTGACTTGTAATCAGATTACATATCTCCCTTCTCCACCACCAGACCTCGGCCGAAAAAATCCTTGTCACCGCTTTTATCGCTCGGCCGGAAGGGGGCGGCGGCGCGGGGCCGTCGGCGCGCATCCCACCGGCCCAGCCTTCCCGCTCCCAGGAAGCGAGCAAGGCGCCCCGGGAGCGGACATCCGATCTCCCATGCGACGGCTATGTAATTGGATTACACCCAATCCCACGCCGCCGGTGGCTGTCAACCGCAACGATCGCGGCGGTACGGCCTGCGGCGGGCCGATCAGACCTCGGCGTAGCTGTCCTTCCCCGTCAGGCGGAGGCTCTCCTCGGGGGTGAGGGCGTGCCGCCAGTCCGGCCTGGGGCGGGCCCGGCGGATCAGCAGCAGGACGCAGAGGGCGGTGAGCGGCAGGCAGAACGCGGTCAGGAAGGTGACGTAGGTCATGTGCCGGGTCGCCTCGACCCGGCCCTCGCCGAGCGCCACCATCCAGAACTGGGTCCAGATCATCACGGGCACCAGGACCGCGAGGCGGCCCGCGGCCCGCTCCTTCCAGGTCGGCCGGCCGGTTCGGAGCGTCAGCCAGCCGAGGACGAACACGCCGAGCCAGAGGAACACCAGCAGCGCGGGAGCCGCCGTGTACACCCCCCAGAGCGTGGTGTACACGATGATCCGATGCTCCTTCGCCCCAGGTGACAGGCCCGCGCCGACCGGGTAGGAGCCGAGGTAGTCCAGGCCCGGGTGCGCCACCCCCTCCAGCCCCCAGCCGAGCAGGCGCAGGGCCGCGGCCGGATGGGTCAGGTAGAAGCGGGCGATGGCCACCGGGGTGACCGTCTCCTTGAAGTGCTGGTAGTGCTCGGTGGTCGCGATGGAGTTCGGGCTCAGGATGTTGGTGTCCGCGGCGGACGCCAGCACCGGGTCCAGCCCCAGGTCGCGCAGATCCTCGGCCGCCGAGACGTTGTCGTGCAGCAGCGACCCGAAGATCGCGTCGTAGATCGCCACCTCGGTCTGCCGTTTCGGCTGCTGCGTCAGGTAGTACGACGTCGAGCCGACGAGCACGACACAGGCGAGGATGGCCGGGGTACGGCGCAGCGCCCAGCGCACCGGCCCCCACATCCGGGCGGCGGTCACCCCCCGATGGGGCGGCAGCAGCATGGCCAGGCAGACCGGGACGACGAAGGAGACCAGCTGAATCTTCGCCCCGATCACGAAGAGGGCGCAGGCGACGACCATCAGGAGCGACCCGAACGTGGCCCGGCGGCGGCGCAGCAGGTGCAGCAGGGCGGCCAGCAGCAGGCCCAGGCCGAGCAGGGCGGCCGGCTCGGAGAACGGCGAGACGAAGAAGCCGGCGAACGCGGAGTCCGCATAAATCAGCCCGATTCCGGAGGCCAGCGGGACCCGCACCCACCAGCGGCCCGGCAGCACCAGCGTGAACACCGCGCACACCAGGCCCACGCCGACCGCGCAGACCACGCCCAGCGCCCGGAGGTCCAGCGCCCCCGGCAGCCCCAGCGGGCCGGTGAGCTGCTTGGCCAGCCAGAGCAGCCAGACCTGGGTGGAGTGGTAGGTCTCCCCGCTGCCGTCGGCGCCGCAGGTCTCGCCGTACCAGGTGTGGGGGTCCCAGGTCGGATAGACGAAACGCCACATGTTCGCGTCCCAGGGCCGCCGGTTCGCCACCCCGAGCGTGCACAGCAGGCGCTTGCCGTCGCCCTGCTCGGCCAGCCCGATCGCGGAGCCGGTGAACAGCCGGGCCAGCATGACCCCCGCCCAGAGCAGCCCGGTGGCCGCCGCGGTGAGCACCCGTTCGCGTCTCACCGGGCGAGTCCCCCGCGGAGCGTGCCGACGACGGGCGCCCCGTCTTCACGGCCCAGCCAGCATTCCACCCGGCGGTCGTCGCGGCGCCAGCGGTCCGGGCCCGGCGGCTCCAGGCGCAGGCGCAGTCCGCGGAGCGGGCCGCCGACGAAGTTCGCCGCGTTCACCCGGCACATCTCCTCGGCCAGCCGGGCCACCCGCCGCACCCCGGGATACCGGCCGGGCGGCAGGTCCACGGGCGGTTCCACCCACTCCACGTCGTGAGGCTGCGCGCAGGTCACGTCGGCGGGCCCGAGCCGGCAGCGGCGGACCACGGCGGACTCGGCCCTGACCATGATCCCGCGCAGCGGCACCGTGAGTTCGGGCCCCCTGGCCGCGACCAGCGTCGGCCCGAGCAGGTCGCAGCGGAGCGTGCGATCCCCCCGCAGCCACTCGGCCCGGGTGGGGAACTTCCCCCAGATCGCGACGCCCCACTGGCCGTCCATCGGACCGGCGCCGAGATACGGGCGGATCGGCCGGTAGTCGCAGAGCCGGTCGATCTCCTTGACGAGCTGCTCGGGGCTGGGCCGCTCCCGGTGGGCCGCGATCGGCCCCGAGTACCGGGTCAGCATGTAGGTTTCGGTCTGATGGGGTTCGTTGCAGGGAACCGGCGGGGCGACGTCGCTCCCGTTGTAAAGCTCCTCGGGAAGCTCCAGCCGATGGCAGTCACCGATCTCCATCGCGGCGCTCGACACGATTCCCGCGTGCGGATCGTGCCCCGAGCATCCGGTGGCGGCGACGAGGGCGGCGCAGAGGAACGCGCTGCGGACTCGGTGTGGGAACGGCACCTGACCCCCTTCGAAACGGACGGGCCAGAAGGTAGCCCGGCCGCGGACACGCAGGTGACAGGGCTCGCCCGGCTCCCCCCGCAGGGTGATCCGGACTCGCCACAATCACCCGGGAGGGTGAGTGTGCCCTGCCCTCCCCGCCTGGCGCGAGCAACTACGTTGCGGAGTCGTACGCGCGTGCGTGCCTGGGTTCCGGGGGGATGAATGACCGAACGGGCGATCCGTAGCCATCCACGGAGTCGTGCGGGACGCGGATTGCCCGACGCCCTGCCGTACCGGCTCCTGCTGCTCACGGTTTTCGCGGGTTTTCTCTTGCTCATCCTGATCTGGAACGACGAGCTCCGCGGCCTGGAGGCGGTGATCGCCAGCGACGTGGTGGCGGTGTTCGCGAGCACCGAGACGGGATACAGCGCCTCCCGCGCGATCGTGACGTTCGACAACCACACCGCGGTGCCGATGGGGCTGCGCATCACCCCCGAGTGCACCTCGGCGTTCCTGGTCCTGCCGCTGCTCCTGATCTCGGGGCTGGTGGTCTGGCTGCAGCGCAAGGTGTCGCTCTGGCCACTGCTGGCGCTGGTCACGGCGACCCTGCTGATGCTCGCCACCAACCAGGTGCGGATCCTGACCGTCACCCTGCTGATCAAAGGCCTGGGCTTCGACCCCGGCTACTACTGGGGGCACACGGTGGTCGGCTCGGTGATCAGCGTGCTGGGCATCGCGGCGAGCCTGGTGGCGTACGTCTTACTGATCATGAGGAGGGCTCGGTGATCGGGGGATTCGACTACGCGCTCGGCCTCACCCAGGCGTTCGCGCTCTTTCTCAGCGTCACCTTCCTCAGCTACGTGTTCACCATCCTGCGGCCGTACGTCAAACGGCTGCCGGGGCGGACCGGCGACCCGGCCGCCTTCGAGTGGCACATCTTCATCCCGTGCCGCGACGAGGCCATGGTGATCGGCGGAACCCTCGCCTACCTGCGGGAGAACATCCCCAGCGCGCACCTGTGGATCGTGGACGACGACTCCGACGACCGTACGGCCGAGATCGTCGACAACCGGGGGGCCGCCGACCCCTTCATCCACCTGGTACGGCGATTCCGCCCCGACGCCCGGGTCGGCAAGGGTGAGGCGCTCAACGCCGCCTACACCGCCCTGTGCGATTGGCTCGGCCCCGACGCGGACCACCGCAGGGTGGTGGTCTGCGTGCTGGACGCCGACGGCCGGCCCGCCCCCAACCTGCTCCGGGTCTGCGCGGGGCCGACCCTCTTCGGGGACCCCACGGTCGGCGCGGTCCAGATCGACGTGTGGATGAGCAACCGCGGAGACCGGATCCCGTGCCCGCACCGGGGATGGCTGCGCAACCGCTTCGGCCACCTGCTCGTCCGCATGCAGGACCTGGAGTTCCGCTGCGCCATCGCCGCGATTCAGCTCAGCCGCAGGAAGAGCGGGACCGTGGCGATGGGCGGGAACGGGCAGCTCTCCCGGCTCAGCGCCCTCGACAAGATCGGCGGCGTGGACGGGCGTCCCTGGGGGGGCTCGCTCCTGGAGGACTTCGAGCTGGGCATCCAGCTTCTGCTGGCCGGGGAGCGCAACGAGTACACCTCCGACACCTGGGTCGAACAGGAGGGGCTCTGGTCCTTCCGGCGCCTGATCACCCAGCGCACCCGCTGGGGACAGGGCACCATGCAGTGCGCCAAGTACCTGCCCGACGTGTGGCGGTCACGGAACTTCAGCGGCCTGGGCGCCCTTGAGGTGCTGTACTACCTGTCCCAGCCCTGGCTCCAACTCCTCGGGACCCTGGTCTACCCGATCCCGCTCGGACTGCTGATCTGGCGGATCGTCGTCGACCCGATCGGCATGCTCGGGTGGCTGGGCGAGGGCGGCTGGATCCTCTTCGCCATCTACGGCACCTTCGGCATCCTGCCGTTCCTGGTCTGGGGGCCGCTGTACTGGTGGAAATGCGAGCCGAAGATCGGGTTCCTGCGCAGCCTCTGGCTGGGATTCGCCTACTCCCTGTACATCTACAACTTCTACATCACCTCCTGGCGGGCCTTCTCCAGGATCGTCCGCCGCCGGGACGGCTGGGCCAAGACCCGCCGCAACGCCGAGTCCCAGGTCGGCGGGCGACCGGTGGCCAGCGACGTCTGAGCCGGAAAAGCGGCTAACCCAGAAGGGGAAGGCCCGGGCGATGCCCGGGCCTTCCCCTTTTCCGTGTTCTCCGCGGAGCGGGTACGGTGACGCGTTCGCTCACGGGGAGCGCCGAAAACGCAGCGATCGGACGATCAGCATTCCGCCCAGGATAAGCGCGACGGCGAGACCGATGATGATTGCCAGCGGGAACCCCGTAAAAGGCAATTTGAAATAATCCGTACCGCCATACCCTCCGTAGCCCCCGTACATCGGTACCTCCCGTTTCTCCGGACTATTTATCGCAACCGTCGCAGATAACGGCCCACCCGCCGGGCCACGCCACGACGGATCACTCCGCCGGGTGATAGGCGAAGTCCTCCGGTCGCTCCTGAAGACCGAAGAGCCAGCCGCACGCCTGGACCACCCGGCCCGCCGCACGGCCGTCCCCGAAAGGCGACACGCGCAGCTCGGCGCCCGGGCCCGACATCCGGTCCAGCACACTCATCGCCGACTTCACGATCAGCTCCGCGTCGACGCCCACCAGGTGCGCGACCCCGGCGGTAAGAGCCTCACCCCGCTCGGTGACCTCGCGCATCACCAGGGTCGGCAGGCCGAGCGCGGTCGTCTCCTCCTGGACCCCGCCGGAGTCGGTGATGACCAGGGTGCTGCGGGTGAGCAGCCGGACGAACTCCGGGTACGGCAGCGGCGGGGTACACCTCGCGTTCGGCATCCCGGCGACGGCGGCCTCGAAGACCGAGCGCACCGCGCCGTTCATGTGCCCGGCCACGGTGAAGTCCGTCTCCGGATAGGCCTCGGCCAGCGTGGCGACGGCTCGGGCGATCCCGTGTAGCGGTTCGCCCCAGGACTCCCTGCGGTGCGCGGTGATCAGAACCGACGGCCGGCCCTCCCCCGGTGCCGGTGCGGCCGGCGCCACCTGGAGCAGGGCGTCCACCACGGTGTTCCCGGTGACGATCACGCGGGCGGCCGGGATCCGCTCCGCGAGCAGGTTGGACCGGGCCGACTCGGTGGGCGCCAGGTGCAGATCGGTGAGCGGGGCGATGAGCCGCCGGTTCGCCTCCTCGGGAAACGGCAGCCGGTCATGGCTGCGCAGCCCGGCCTCGACGTGCGCGACCGGGATCTTGGCCAGGTAGGCCGCGAACGCCCCCGCGAAGGCGGAGAGGGTGTCGCCTTGAACGACCACCAGCTCCGGTTCCGATTCCGCGAAGGCCCGGCACAGCCCGCCGATCAGCTCCGCCGAGAGCAGCGCGAGCTCCCCGGTGCCCCGCGCCGGGCGGATCCGCCGGTCGATCGGGGTGTTGAAGAGGGCCAGGCTCTCGTCCACGACCTCCCCGTGCTGGCCGGTCCCGATCACCTGGACGGTGGCCCAGTCGCTCTCCCGGAGCCGGACGACCACCGGGCCGAGCTTGATCGCCTCCGGCCGGGTGCCGACCACCACGGCGACTCCACGTCTGCGCATCCTCTTCCCCCCGCTGGCTCGACATTCCCGCTCACGCTAGGAATCGGCCGCGATCGGGCCGCACGGACACACGCCGCCTCACCCCGCGGGGGGATCGCTACGCCGGATCCCGCGGCCCCGGGACCAGCCGCTGCCGGGCGCCGAGGACCAGCGCCACGGCGTGGGCCCGGTCCCTGGCGCCGATCTTGCGGAGGATCGCCTTCACATGGCTCTTGACCGTGTCGTGCGCGATGCAGAGGCGCTTGGCGATCGACCGGTTGTCCATGCCGAGCACGATCTCCTCCAGGACCTCGCTCTCCCGGGGGCTCAGCCCGAAACGCCGCTGGGGGTCGAGCTCCCACAGATTGGTGCGGGACCGGCCGACCCGCTCGTCCAGTACCTGCTGCCCGGTGGCCACCCGGCCCAGGTAGAAGAGCAGGTCCTCGGGTGGCGAGACCTTGAGCAGGTAGCCGGACGCCCCGGCCGCCATCGTCGACTGGGCGAGCAGGGAGTCGTCGTGCGAGGTGAGGATGACCGTGGCGGTGCGGGGACTGGAGAACCTCGCCCACCGGCAGAGTTCCAGGCCGCTCTGCCCGGCCACCTCGACCTCGCAGAGCAGGATCTCCGGCCGATGCTGGAGCACCGCCTTGCGCGCCTCGGCGACGCTCACCGCCGCCCCCGCCAAGGCGAACTCCGCCGCCCGGGAGAGCACCGCGCGCAGCGCGACGTGTATCAGCCGCGATTCATCCGCGACCACGATTTTGCAGATTTCAGCCGTCGTGCCGGCACGGCGGGCCGGTACCACGCTATTCGCGTATCCCGTCATTCTCCCACACCTGGCTTAGGGCGCATTTGCGGTCGCTCGCCAATGTAACCGCCGACGCACCGCGGAATTTCCCCCGGCAATCACCCCGCAGGGTGATTGTGAAGCCTTGACTCACCCCCCGGAGTGAATTGGCGGCTCATATCCGCATTAGGGGACACGGTCCGGTCTACCGTCGCGCTCAGCATTCATTTATCGGCTCGCTGCCAGGGGGTACCTCAAAGTGTTGACCAAACGGAGACTTCTTGTCTCGGCGCTGGCCGGGGTTGCGGCACTTGTCGTCGCCGCCCCGGCCACGGCAGCCAAGAAGAGCTTGAACATCCAGGCCTACGGTGTGTCCGGGAACCTGCTCGGGGCACCGGTGGGCCCGATCGCGCTCGCCAACCTCGGCACTCCGAACGCCTCGGTTCTCAACTTCAGCGTTCCGCCGCTGCTGTCCACCGGCGCGATCACCGCGTCGGTGACCCAGGACACCTCGCTGGGCACCGAGTCGTCCACCGCCACCACGGCCAACCTCAGCGCCACCCTGGTGCCCGGGATCACGATCTCCGCCGGGGCGCTCACCGCGACCTGCAGCGCCACCGACGGCAGCTCCCCCGTAGGGACCTCCAACTTCACCAACCTCGTCATCCCGGGTGTCACCGTTCCGGTCAACCCCGCGCCCAACACCGTGATCAACGTGCCGCCCGGGCCGATCCCGCCCACGCTGATCACCGTCACGCTCAACGAGCAGAACACCGTGGCGGGCAGCCTCACCGTGAACGCCGTCCACATCCGGGTGCTCGGCAGCGCCGCCAATGCGATCATCTCCTCGGCGACCTGCGGCCCCGCCCCGGTGGTGCCGCCCATCCCGATCGCCTCGGGCGCCGGCCTCTACCTCGGACTCGCGCTGCTCGCGGGCTCCGGTGCCGCCGCCACGGTCGTCATGCGCCGCCGCCGGCACGTCCCCACCCTCGTGTGACCCACTGATCCGCGAATGACGGAGCCCGCCGCGGGGTGACCCCGGCGGGCTCCGCCGCGTCCGCGGACGGAAGCCGGGGCGCATCGGCTAGCGTCAAGGCATGATTCGCGTGTTTCTCCTGGACGACCACGAGGTGGTACGGCGCGGCGTGGCCGCGCTGCTCGACGACGAGGACGACATCGAGGTGGTCGGGGAGGCCGGCACCGCCCAGCAGGCGATCGCCCGGATCCCGGCGCTCAGCCCGGACGTGGCGGTGCTCGACGTGCGGCTGCCCGACGGGAACGGGGTCGACGTCTGCCGGGAGGTCCGCTCCCGGGTGCCCGGCCTGGCCTGTCTGATGCTCACCTCGTTCGCCGACGACGACGCCCTCTTCGACGCGGTGATGGCGGGGGCCGCGGGGTACGTGCTCAAGCAGATCCACGGCTCGGACCTGGTCGGCGCCGTCCGCACGGTCGCCGCCGGGCAGTCGCTGCTGGACCCGGAGACCACCGCGGCGATGCTGCGCCGCCTGCGCGAGGCCGCGACCAAGCAGGATCCGCTGGCCGCCCTCACCGACCAGGAGCGCCACATCCTCGAACTCATCGGGGAAGGCCTGACCAACCGGCAGATCGGCGAGCGCCTGCACCTGGCCGAGAAGACCGTGAAGAACTACGTCTCCAACCTGCTCGCCAAGCTGAACATGCAGCGGCGCACCCAGGCCGCGGCGCTCGCCGCCCGGCTCAAGGAGGACCGCCGACGGTGACTTGGCGCATGCCGTACAAAACCGGAAAACTGTGAAATTTGCCTTGACGGTAGCTGGGGAAACCCTGTAAACGGCGGATCTTCCCAGGGAATCATAGGGGGCGAAATCGTAGTCGTGCGCACCATGTGAGAAGGGAATCCGCCGTGCCGGAAGTCCGTCCGTCCCACGTCCGCAGGCCCCGATCCGCCGCGCTGATCGCGGCCCTCGCCCTGGCGTTCACCGTCCTCGCCCCCGGCGCCGCCCAGGCCGCACCCGCCAAGGCCCTGGACTGCCCGACCCCCTCCTGGGGGAAGATGGCCCAGATGTTCCTGGGCAACGTCATCCACACCAACGCGGTCAACTCCCAGGCTCCCGGCGGCACCCTGTATCTGAACTCCGCCAACGGGTACACCATGAAGCTCACCCACACCGGGGACGTCCGGCCGCGAACCAGGGCCGTCTTCGACTACATCGACCCGGCCACCGGAAACCTCGTCGACCGGCACATCACCAACCCCTCCCGCAGCAACGGGGTCATCCACCACGAGCCCGAGGAGGTCCAGCTCTTCTTCCCGGCGGGGACCGTACTCGACCTGTACGGCTCCTTCGAGGACGAGTGCGGCGCCGGATACCAGCGCATCCTCCTGGGGCAGCTCCAGGTGAACTAGCGTCACGGGTGCCGCCGTCCCCCATCGGACGGCGGCACCGCCGCCCGATCCCAGCGGTTCAGCGCGGGCACCAGCCGGAACGCGTCGCAGGCGAACGGGGTGATCAGCGCCGCCCCCAGCGCCATGGCCCAGCCGAGCGGCGGGATCGGCGCCAGCGCCAGCGGGGTCCCCAGCACCGGAACCACCGTCACCAGCGTCTGGAGCAGCGCCGCGGCCAGGACCGCCACGGCCAGGGTCCTCCCCCGCCACCAGCCCGGCTCGAAGGTGCGCCCGCGGGCGCGGACCACATAGGCCAGGGTCAACCGGGCGAACACCAGCGCGAGAACCGCCTGGGTGCGGACCTGTTCGGGGGTCCACCCCATCCGCCGGGCCACCTCGACGGCCAGGATGACCAGCACGGCCACGAAAAGCGCCCGCACGGTGACGGTGACCAGGACGTCGCGGGAGAGCAGGCCGTTCCGGCGGGGCGGCAGGCTCAGCGGATCGCCGGGCGGCCGGTCCACCCCCAGCGCGATCGCCGGAATCCCGTCCAGCACCAGGTTGATCCAGAGCAGCTGCACCGGCAGGAGCGGGACGATGAGGTCCGGCCAGAGGATCAGGCCGGTGAGCACGAGGATGATCTCCGCGAGGTTCCCGGTCAGCAGATAGCCGATCATCGACGAGACGTTGTGGTGGAGCCTGCGGCCCTCCCTGACCCCGGTCACGATCGTGCCGAGCTCGCCGTTGGTGACGACCACCGCCGCGGCCTCCCGGGCGACGTCGGTCCCCTCCTCCCCCGCCATGGCCACCCCGACGTCGGCGTTGCGCAGCGCGGGGGCGTCGTTCACCCCGTCCCCCGTCATGGTCACGACCTCGCCGTGTCCCCGGAGGGCGTGCACCAGGTCCAGTTTGGTGGCCGGATCCACCCGGGCCACCACCCCGGCCCGGCGGAGCAGGTCGTCGCGGTCGCGCCCGCTCAGGGCCGAACCCGTCACCACCGGGTCGGGGTCGATCCCCACCTCCTCGGCGACCGCCCGCGCGGTGTCGCCGTGGTCCCCGGTGACCATGACCACCCGGATGCCCGCCCTTCGGCAGTCCGCGATGGCCCGCCCGGCCGACGGCCGTACCTCGTCCCGCAGTCCCACCAGGCCGAGCGGCCGCAGCCCGCCCGAGTCCAGGTCGTCCCCGGGCCCCTCCGCGAGGGCCAGGACCCGCAGTCCCCGCAGGGCGAGGCCGGGTACGGCGTCCGCGAGGCGCCGGGCGGCGTCATCGGGGACGCAGCGGGCGAGCACCGTCTCGGGGGCGCCCTTGACCGTGGTCAGCGGCACGCCCCCGCCGCCGGTCGTGACGACCGCCATGGACCGGGTCTCGGCGTCGAAGGGCCGGCTCGCCACGCGTCGTTCCCCGGGCGGCAGCCGTACCCCGTGCCGTTCGGCGTCGGCGAGCAGCGCCAGGTCCACCGCGTCGCCGACCCCGTCGTGGGCGTCGTTGCAGCGCAGCGCGGCCAGGCGCAGCGCCGTCCGGTCCCGGCCTGCCCCGGGGGCGGCGAGTCCGTCGACCACGGTGAGCCGTCCGGTGGTGAGGGTGCCGGTCTTGTCGCTGGCGATCACGGTGGTCGCGCCGAGCCCCTCGATCGCGGTGAGCCTGCGGACGATCACGCCCAGCTTGGCGAGCCGCTGCGAGCCGAGGGCGAGGGCGGTCGTGACGGCGGCGGCCAGGCTCTCCGGAACGGCGGCGATGGCCAGCGCCACCCCGGCCAGCACGATGTCGATCAGGGTGGCCTGGCCTTGGACGACCCTGGTCAGGCCCATAAGGATCATCAGGACGGCCGCGACGACCGCGATCACGCCGATCCGCCGGGACACCTGCCCCAGCTCCACGTCGAGCGGGCCGCGGGGCCGCGCCTCCAGCGAGGAGGCGATCCGCCCCATCTCGGTGGCCGCGCCGGTCCGCACCACGACCGCGGTCCCCGAGCCCCGGACCACCAGCGTCCCGGAGAACAGCTCCCCGGTCCGATCGCCGAGCGGGGTGCCGGGGCCGGTCGCCCCGTCCGCCCGTTTCTGCGCGGACTGGGACTCCCCGGTGAGCATCGCCTCGTCGACGGCGAGGGAGTGCGCCGTCAGGACCCGGGCGTCGGCCGGGGTCCGGTCCCCCGCCGCGACCTCGATCAGATCCCCGGGCACCACCTCCGCCGCCGGGACGCGCCGGGTCGTCCCCGAACGACGGACCTTGGCCATCGGCGCGGTGAGGGTGTGCAGCGCGGCGACGGCGTGGTCGGCCTTGACCTCCTGGCTCACCCCGATGACCACGTTGACCGCGAGGATCGCCACGATGGCGAGGCCCTCCGGCACCTCGCGCAGCACGAGCAGGGTGACCAGGCCGGCGATCAGCAGCAGGATCGACAGCGGGTCGGCGAGCTGCCGCGCGGCGCGGCGCGCGAGGGTGGGCGGCTTGGCCCGCGGCAGCTCGTTGCGGCCGTGCTCGGCGAGCAGCCGCGCCGCCTGCTCGTCGGCCAATCCGGGGGAAGGGGGTTCCACACCACTGTCCATATCTGTGAGGAGATCACTGATCGGAGTCCGCAAATGCGGTCGAAAGCCCTCTCATGACAGGACCTTTGGCCGGAATTTGCCGCGGGGTACGGGCTAGTGCCGGGGTCGCACCACGGCCACCGGGCAGTGGGCGCGGTGCAGGACGCCGTGGCTCACCGAGCCGAGCACCGCCGCGCCGAAACCGCCCAGGCCCCGGGAGCCCACGACGACCAGGTCGGCCTCCTCCGACGCCTCGACCAGCTCCGCCACCGGGTGCCCGCAGACCACCGACTCCACCACCGCGACCTCCGGATACCGCTCCCGCCAGGGAGCCAGACGCCGCTCGGACGCCTGCTCGGCGGCCTCGGAGATCTCGTCCATCGGGCCGGGGTACAGCACCGCGTAGGAGGAGAACATCGGGATCTGCCACGAGTGGACGGCGCGCAGCCGGGCCCCGCGCAGCCGCGCCGCCTCGAAGGCGTACTCCAGCGCGGCCTGGGCGTTCTGCGAGCCGTCGTGACCGACCACGACCTCCCCGTACGTCGTCCGCCCCTCCCCACCGCGGACAACCACCACCGGACCCTCCGCGTGTCCGGCGACCCGGAGGGCGACCGAGCCGAGGAGCAGCCCCGTGAAGCCGCCGAGCCCCCGGCTGCCGAGCACGAGCTCCTCACCGCCCACGGACTCGCCGCGCAGCGCGTCGACCACGGGACCGGTCAGCAGCGCCGTGGTCGTCTCCAGGCCCGGGGCGCGCTTCTCCGCGCGCTCGACCGCCTCGGTCAGGACACCCTCGGCGTACGACTGCAGGGCTTCCCGATAGGTAGGCTCGACCGGAATCGGGACCTGGAGGTCCTCCCACACCGCGCCGACGTGCACGATCCGCAGTGCGGCCCGTCTCCGCGACGCCTCGTCGACCGCCCAGTCCAGCGCGGCCCCCGCCGACGCGGACCCGTCCACCGCGACACTGATTCGTCCGGCCATGTCCGATCCCCTCTCTCGATGTCTCCATCGAACAACCGGGCGATGTTCAACACACCGGCCAAACGTCCCCGGCTCCGGGGACCTCCGGCCCCAACCCGTCCGGGTAGTCTGCGGACGTGAGCGCCCCGGTCCTCGTCCTGAACATCGGCTCGTCCACCGTCAAGTACGAACTCCTGGACGGGCGATCCGGCGAGCGCCACGCGGAAGGCCTCGCGGAACGGCTCGGCGAGGGGGAGGGCCTGCTCACCCACACCGCGGGCGACGGCGCGCGGTCGGTGAAACGGCTGGAGCGCCCCGACCACGAGACGGCGATGGCGGCGATCCTGGACGCGTTCGCCGAGTGGGGCCCCGACCTGTCCCGGATCACCCTGACCGCCGTCGGCCACCGGGTCGTGCACGGCGGCTCCCGGTTCAGCGCGCCCGTCCTCATCGACGACCGGGTGGTCAAGGCGATCGAGGAGCTCGTCCCGCTCGCCCCGCTGCACAACCCGGCCAACCTCGTCGGCATCCGGATCGCCCGGCGGATCTTCCCCGGCGTCCCCCAGGTCGCCGTCTTCGACACCGCCTTCCACCAGAACATGCCCCCCGCCGCCTACACCTACGCGGTCCCGCCGGACTGGATCACCGAGCACGGCGTCCGCCGGTACGGCTTCCACGGCACCTCCTACGCCTACGTCTCGCGGCGGGCGGCCCACCTGCTCGGGCGTCCCCCGGAGTCGACCCGCCTCATCGTGTTCCACCTGGGCAACGGGGCCAGCGCCGCCGCGATCGACGGCGGGAGGAGCGTGGACACCTCGATGGGGATGACCCCGCTGGAGGGCCTGGTGATGGGGACCCGCTCCGGCGACCTGGACCCCGCGATCCCCGCGTACCTGTGCCGGAGCGCCGGGCTCACCCCCGAGGCGGTGGACCGGGCGCTGAGCCGGGAGAGCGGGCTGCTCGGCCTGGCCGGGGCCGGCGACATGCGGGAGGTACGGCGCCGCGCGGCCCAGGGTGACCCGGCGGCCGTGCTCGCGCTGGAGGTGTACCGGCATCGGATCCGCAAGTACGCCGGCGCGTACTTCGCGGTCCTCGGACGGGTGGACGCGATCGTGTTCACCGGGGGCGTGGGCGAGAACGACGCCGACACCCGGGAGAAGTCCCTGGCGGGCCTGGAGCGGCTCGGCGTCGCGGTCGACCCGGAGCGGAACCGGGCGCCGGGCCCGGCGGAGCGGGAGATCTCCCCCGCGGGCGCCGAGACGGCCGTCCTGGTCGTCCCCACCGACGAGGAGCGGGAGATCGCGCTGCAGGCGTGCGAGCTGCTGGGCTCCGGCTAGCATTGCCGTTGCCATGGAGCTACAGCAGATCGGTATGGGGCACCCCGCCGTCAAACACGTCCTGTCGATCCAGAACAACACGGCGCCCAACCGCTTCAAGCTGCTGGTCGCCGAGGGACTCTGGGAGAACAACGTCGTCCTCGACACCGGGCTGGACGTCGACACGTTCTTCTGGTGCCCGGAGTTGATCCACTCCGATGAGGCGCGCAAACGCAGCGAAGAGCTGGCGGAGCGGGCCGGACGGCCGTACCGCGTCTCGGAGAAGACGCTCCTGCGGATGGCCGAGCGGGGGAACCCGGACGGCATCATCAGCCTCGCCCGGATGCCGGAGTGGCACCCCGACGAGATCACGCTCGGCCCGTCCGCCCTGGTCCTGGTGACCGACGGGATCGAGATCCCCGGCAACCTGGGCACCCTCATCCGCACCCTCGACGCCTGCCGGGCCGACCTGCTCATCATGACCAACCGGCGTACCCGGATGAGCCACCCCAAAGTGGTCCGCGGGAGCCAGGGCATGAGCGTCCGGGTGCCGCACCTGGAGTTCACGGAGACCGGTGCGGCCATCGCCTGGCTGAAGGACCGGGGCTTCACCGTGTACCTCGCCGACACCGACGAGAGTGTGAACTACCGGCGGGCGGACTACCGGGGCCGGACCGCGTTCGTGGTCGGCAGTGAGCGCTACGGCGTCTCCAAGCCCTGGTACGAGCACGGGTTCGACCGCCTCGGGGTCCCGATGCTGGGGTACGCCGACTCGCTCAACGTCTCGGTCTCGGCCTCGATCCTGCTGTACGAGGCCCGGGCGCAGAAAGCCCGCTGGTGACGCTCGGCTCTCCCGTTCCCGGGTCCGGCCGCGGTCTGCCGGAGCGGGGCGTTCCGGGAACGGGTCGGCCCGGACATGCGGCGGTGTGCTACTCCTCCACGGTGGAGGGGTGGCCCGCGGTGCGGCGCAGGACGGTGGCCAGAGCCGTGGGGCGGTAGGCGGGCAGGGTGGCGGCCAGGTGGCCGTCGGCTCGGATGACGTGGACGTCGGCCTCCTGGCCGGGGTTGTGGATCACTGTGACGGGGATGCCGGCGGCGGCCTGGTGAATCTCCCCGGTGAGCGCCCCGTCGCGGGAGTCGTCCGCGACGCCGGCGAAGGTCCCGCCGAGGAGCACGGTGAAGCCGGGACCCAGCCGGGTGCGGAGCCGGCCGCCGGGGAGAGGCAGGTCCGGGTGGAGGTCGCCGGCCCCGGGACCCGGAGTGGTCAGCGGGGAGGAGGCGTAGGAGTGGGGTTCCGCGAGTCTGCCGGAGTCGACGCGGCTGTGGGCCGCGGGGTCGGTGCGGGCCTCGCGCAGGGTCCGGTTGCGCCGTTCCCACTGCTCCTCGGTCTGCGGGACCAGGAATTCCATCGTGGCGCCGGTGGCGCGGAGGTTCTCAAGGGCCGCGTCACGGCGTTCGGCCGTGTAGCTGGGCAGGAGGTGCTCCCCGGCGTGGCCCCGACGGTCGAAGGCGATTTTCCAGGCGAGGTTCTCCGCGTCCTGGATTCCGGAGTTGCAGCCGCGGGCGCCGAAGGGGGCGTAGAGATGGGCGGCGTCACCCGCGAGGAAGACGCGTCCCTTCTGGAACGAGTCGGCCAGGCGCTGGTGGAAGCGGTAGACGCTGAGCCATTCGATGCTGTACGGGCGCCCTTCGGTGATGCGCCGGATACGTTCGTCGAGGGCGCCGGTGGCCCGTTCCTCCTCCAGGTCGTAGTCGGCGGGGACCTGCCAGTCGATGCGCCAGACGCCGCCGGGGCAGTGGTGGACGAGTACCTGCCGTCCGGGGTTCCACGGCGGGTCGAAGTAGAAGCGGCGCTCGCTGGCGAAGGGCAGGTCCGTGCGGATGTCGGCGATGAGGAAGCGGTCGTCGAAGGTACGGCCGGTGATGGGGAGGCCGATGAGGTCGCGGACGGTGGAGGCGGCGCCGTCGCAGCCGACGACGTGGCTCGCGACGATGCCGCCGGACCGGCCGGAGACGTGGACGGTGACGTGACCGTCGCCGGGGACGAGAGCGGTGACGCGGTGGTCGTGGCGCAGGCTGACCAGAGGATGGGCGGCCACCTGCCGACGGAGCAGGGCCTCCACCCGGGCCTGGGAGATGTTGATCCAGGGAGGTGGGCCGTCGCCCGCGGCGGACCCCGCGGGGAAGGTGCGGGCGAAGAGTTCCCGCTCTCGGTGATAGGTGCGGGCGGTGGTCCAGGTGACGCCTTCGGCGATCATGTCGGTGGCGACGCCGGCCCGGTGCAGGATGTCGAGGACGTCGCGCTGGAAGCAGATGGCCTTGGAGCCGACCGTGTCGGGGGCGGACCCGGCTTCGAGGATGACGGCGGGTACGTGCAGGCGGGCAAGGAGCAGAGCGGCGGTCAGGCCGACCGGCCCCGCTCCGACGATCACCACCGGAGCGGGCGTTCGGCTCATGACTGCAGCTGCTCCCAGACGGCGCGGTCACGGGCGGCGGTCCAGATGTGCGGACGTTCGACGCCGTCGAGTTCGTCCCAGAGCCTGGAGACGTTGAACGGCAGGCAGTGCTCGAAGATCGGCCAGGCGCCGTACCGGGGTTCAAGGACGCCGTGGGTGTTGGTGAACGCCTCCTTCAAGGTGCCGCCCGCGGCGTGCACCGCGCCCACCTCCGTCCGCATGGTGTCGAGGAAGTGCCGGGTCTGGGCGACGGCGGCGGCGACCTCCTGCGGGCCTCGGGCGACGGCGCCGCGCCCGCCGACGAGGGTGTGGGCGTCGAGGGCGGCGAGCCGGTCGAGCGTGCCGGTGGCCCAGTCCCGGTGGAAGGCGTCGCCGGTGTAGAGGGCGGCCTGCGACTCGACGAGGTCTCCGGCGAAGAGGACACGCTGCTCGGGAAGCCAGGCGACGATGTCGCCCTCGGTGTGGCCGCGCCCGAGGTATTCCAGGTGCAGCGGCCCGCGGCTGCCGAGGTCGATGGTGAGCCGGCTGCCGAAGGTGACGTGCGGCCAGGTGAGGCCGGGGATGGATTCAGGGTCGCGGAACAGGCGGGGCATGCGCCCGTACTCGCTCTCCCAGTCCTGGCGCCCCCGCTCGGCGATCAGGGCCCTGGTGTTCTCGTGGGCGATGATGACATTCGCCTCGAACGCCGAGGCGCCGAGCACCCGCACCGCGTGGTAGTGCGAGAGCACCAGGTATTTGACCGGCTTGTCGGTGTGCTCGCGGAGCCCCGCCAGCCAGTCGGCGGCGGCGACCGGTGTGGCGAGGGCTTCGAAGCACACGACGAAGTCGTCACCCTCGACGGCGCCGACGTTGGGGTCGCCCTGGGCGGTCAGCGCGTACACGCCGTCGGCGAGCACCTCCAGCGTCTGCTCCTTGACGTCGAGGTCGGCGGACGAGGCGAATGGTTTCATCAGACGGTTTCCTCAGCGGTGTCGGCGAAGAAGTCCCTGGCCTGGATCCAGTTCCGGGTCTCGTCGAAGGTCTCGCGCGTGTAGGGCAGGAAGACGATCCTCTCCCCCTGGCCGAAGGCGCGGACGTCGGCGAGGCCGTGCAGGCGTTCAGGCAACTGCTTCAGGTGGTGGTGGGCGTAGCGCTGGTGGTGGAGGTCGATGTCCATCTGGGCGCGGCGCAGGGCGCGGAAGTACTTCTCCACATCTTCTTCGTTGACGTCCTCGGTGAAGAAGAAACCGATCATGAATGTGGCGTCGGCGATACGGCGGAAGCCGTTCTGCTCCAGGAGGTACTGCCCGGGACCCCAGATCAGCGCGGCGGGCGAGGTCCCGTCGACGAGGGCGGTGAGCCGGTCGAGGGGAAGACCGACGAAGTCGAGGGTGATGTCGGCCGGATCGAGGAACGCCTCCATGACCTGCCGGGCGGCGAAGTGACTGCCGGAGTGGTAGCCGACGGACACGGGGACGCCTGCCAGGTCGGCGGGGCGGCGCACCGGGGAGTCGGCCGGGACGTAGATCGCGGCCGGGGTGACCGAGTACGCCTTGTCGTACATGCGGCCGTGTCCCTGGGACTGGGCGTGGTTGACGGCCCAGTGGCAGGCGGAGCTGACGTCGCAGGACCGGCCCTCGGCGAAGCTCTCGAAGGCTCCGCGCCTGCGCTCGCGCGGCCTGCTCCGCACGGATCCACCGGACCAGGACTCGGGCACGCCGACCTCGAAGACGTACTCGAGGCCCTCGTCGGCGAAGTAGCCGCGCTCTTGTGCGACCCATTCGTGCAGGCGGCTGTGGGGGCGGATGACAAAAGGCGCCATTGCCTCACTCCTCCAAAGGGCGAATAGTATGATGTTAATATAGATATGCACCTATGGTGGAGACAAGCCCTGCGGCGAGCCCGGGACGAGAGCCCCTGGCGTGGCGCGCGCACCCCGGAGGATGCGAAGCCCCGCCTGCGGGCGCCCACGGGAAAGGCGCCCGGCCGGACGGCCGGGCGCCTTCACGGAGCCCGAACACCCCCTCCTCACCGGAGGGGCTCCCCCGCCGTGCCGGCCGAGGATCGCGGGATCAGAGCAGCGGGGCCTCCGGGTGCTCCTTGCGCACGTTGCGGACATGGTCGTCCATGAGCGTGCGGGCCTTGTCCTCGTCACCGGCGACGATCGCCGCGTAGATCTCCTGGTGCACCTTGAGCACCCGGCGGGCCCGCCACTCGCTGGCCCGGGGCGACATCTTGGGCTTTTGCATGGTGGCCAGGGCGATGAGCATCGCGTGCAGCGCCCGGTTCCCGGAGGCCTCGGCCACCGCGATGTGGAACTGCAGGCTCCACTCCGTGAACAGCTTCGGGTCGCCCACCGCCTCCTCCGACTTCGCGATGGCGGTGGCGACCTTCTCCAACTGCTCGGCGGTGGCCTGCCGGGCGGCCATCGCGGCGGCGACCGGCTCGATGGCGCACTGAGCCTCGATCACCTCGCTGAAGGTGACCCCCATCAGGTGGAGCTGGACGGCGAGCGCGTCGATGAAGCGCTCGGGATCGCTTGCGGCGATGCGGAGCCCACCGCGGGCGCCGACCTTGACGTCGACGATGCCGCGCGCCTCCAGAGTGCGGACGGCGTCCCGGATGGTGATCCGCGAGACGCCGAAGCGCTCGGCCAGCTCGGTTTCGGTGCCGAGCCAGTCGCCCGTTTGGAGTCCGTTGAAGAATGCCTCGCGGATCTGGTGGATAACGTCCTCGGAGACCCTGCTGCCTCGGACGGGCTTCCATTGAGCCGCATCCACGTCGTCTTCCTCCTTCAGCGGGCCGACCTGCACCGCTAACATATGAATATTAGATGTAACTAGTATCGCATGACGATCGCCTTGGGTTCGGTGAAGAAGTCACGGTGGAAGTGGCCGCCCTCCCGGCCGACGCCCGACAGCTTGTATCCGCCGAACGGGGCGCGCCGCTCCCGGATCCCCCAGGTGTTCACCCAGACCGTGCCGGATCGGACCTGCTCGGCGACCTGGTGAGCCCGGCGCAGGTCCTTGGTGTAGAGGGCCGCGGTGAGTCCGAAGTCGCTGTCGTTGGCCAGGGCGACCGCCTCCGCCTCGGTGTCGAAGGGGGCGATGCACACCACGGGCCCGAAGATCTCCTCCCGGCAGGCCCGGGCCGTGGGCGGCAGGCCGACGGCGACGGTGGGCCTGATGTAGAGGCCGTCGCCGCGCCCTCCGGTGAGGATCTTCCCGCCGTCCTGCGGGATCGAGTCGAGGTAGCCGCAGATCTTGTCGTGCTGCTCCCTGCTGACCACCGGGCCGAGGTCGGTGGCCGGATCCATGGGGTCGCCGACGGTGAGCGTCTCGGCCTGCGCCACGAAGCGCGCCACGAACTCGTCGAAGATCGCGCGCTGCACGTAGAGCCGGCTCGTGACCAGGCAGACCTGACCGGAGTTGGAGAAGATGGCGCGAGCGCAGGTGGGCACGGCCAGATCCAGATCGGCGTCGTCGAAGACCAGCCCCGCCCCCTTGCCGCCGCATTCCAGGGTGACCGGGACGAGCCGGTCGGCGGCGACCCGCGAGATGGCGGCGCCGACACCGCTGGAGCCGGTGAAGGTGATGCGGCTGATACCCGGGTGGGCGACGAGGTGGCCCCCGGCCGATCCGGGGCCGAAGCCGTGGACGACGTTGAAGACGCCGGGCGGCATGCCCGCCTCCGCGGCGAGGCGGGCCATGAGGGCAGCCGAGCCGGGGCTCTGCTCAGCGGGCTTGAGGACGACGGTGTTGCCCCAGGCCAACGGGGCGGCGACCTTCCAGGAGCCCATGGTGAGGGCGAAGTTCCACGGAGCCACCGCGGCGACGACCCCCGCCGGTGCGTATTGCGTGTAGATGTGGTGGTTGGCGTCCTTGGGGTAGGTCTCCGCATGCCCCAGATCGGCCTCGTCCGCGGCCAGCCGGAAGTTGCTTGCCGCGCCCGCGACCTCGCCTTGGAGCAGCCGCGAGATGGGCTTGCCCATGTCCCTGGTGTCGCACTCGGCCAACTCCCGCTTGTGCTCGACCATGAGCTCGGCCAGGCGGTAGAGGATTTCCCGCCGCTCCCCCGTCCCCATCCGAGGCCAAGGGCCCTCCTCGAAGGCCCGGGTGGCGGCGGCGACCGCCGCGTCGACCTCGGCCGGGCCGCCTAGGGCCGCCTCGGCCCAGGGCTCCTCGGTGTGCGGGTTGACGGAGGCGAAGACGCGCCCGTCGGCCGAGGGCCGGGACTCCCCGTCGATGAAGTGATCGAAACGTTCCATTCGGCGGCCTCTCCGTTGACACCGTGATGTAGCTATCTGATTATTATATCTTTATACGTCTGAATCAAGGAGAGCAGATGACTCCCCGCCTCCTTGCCCTCGACACCTGCCTGGTCTCCGATGCGCTCGACGCATTGGGACTGCCGGGTGCGACGACGGGCATCCAACCCCTGCATCCGGCGACCCGGACCATCGCCGGAACAGCAGTCACCATCAAAATCGGACCAAAGACCACAAGCAACCCCGAACACCATCTGGCCACCCCGGCGATCGTCGCCTCAGGCCCCGGCCACATCCTGGTGATCGACAACCAGGGGCGGACCGACGTCTCCTCCTGGGGTGGCATCCTGTCCGCCGCCGCCCGCCGCAAAGGCATCGAAGGCGTCGTCGTGGACGGCGCCGCGCGCGATGTGGGCGAAGCCCACGACCTCGGCTTCTCCGTCTACGGCCGGACGGCCGTACCCGTCACCGCCCGCGGGCGCATCGTCCAGGAGGCGTGGGATGTGCCGATCGCCTTCGCCGGGGTCACCGTGGCTCCCGGCGACCTGGTGCTCGCCGACGTCAACGGCGTCGTGTTCATCCCCTCCGACCGGGCGGAGGAGGTCCTCGACATCGCCGAGCGGCTCGCGGCCCGCGAACGCCGGATGATCCGGCAGATCGACGAAGGGATGTCCGTGGTCGACGTCATGCACGACACCTCGTTCGAGGAGGCCACCCGGTGAACCCGGCCGATGAACTCGCCGCATTCGGCACCGCCACGGTCTCCGACGCGCTCGACCGGCTCCGCCTGCCCGGATCCGCCCACGGCATCGCCCCCATCGCCGACGGACAGCGGCTGGCGGGCCGGGCGTACACCGTACGTTACGCCCCGGCCGGCGCCGAGCCCGGCACGGTCGGCGACTACATCGACGAGATGAGCCCCGGTCAGGTCGCGGTGCTGAGCAACGGGGGCCGCACCGACTGCACGGTGTGGGGCGACATCCTCACCGCGGTGGCCTGCCACCGGGGCATCGCGGGCACCGTGATCGACGGGGTGTGCCGCGACACCGGGGAGGCGCTGGGCCGCCGGTACCCGATCTTCAGCCGGGGCCGGTTCATGCGCACGGGCAAGGACCGGGTGGAGGTGGTGGAGACCGGCGGCACCGTCACCCTCGGCGACGTCCAGGTCCGCCCGGGCGACCTGGTGATCGGGGACGACGACGGGGTCGTCGTGGTGCCGTGGGGCCGGGTGGAGGCGGTGACCGCCGCCGCCCGGGAGATCGCCGCCCGCGAGGACGAGATCCTGGCCCTCGCCCTGCGATGCGGCAGCCTCGGCGACGCGCGGGCCCGCCACGGGTACCACCTGCTGCAGCGGAGCGGGACATGAGCCCGGAGCCGGACGGCGCTGCGGAGGCGCTCGCCCACGGCACCGCGACCCTGTACGAGGCCTCCGGCCTGGACTGCGCCCTCGACCCGGCGATCCGCCCGGCCTGGCCGGGGGCGCGGCTGGCCGGACCCGCCTACCCGGTGACCCTGCACCCCGCCGACAACCTGCCGCTGCACCGCATGCTGGAGCGGATCTCCCCCGGAGAGGTGGCGGTGGTGGACGCCGGCGGCGCGCCGCACGGCTTCTGGGGGGAGGTGCTGGCGGTGGCCGCGCAGGTGCGCGGCGTGGCCGGCCTGGTCATCGACGGCGGGGTGCGGGATGTGGACCGCCTCGCCGAGCTGGGATTCCCGGTGTTCTCCCGGTGGATCTCGGTCCGCCGCACCGCCAAGCACGACCCCGGCCGCCTCGGCGTCCCGGCCGTGGTGGGTGGGGTCCCGGTACGCCACGGCGATCTGGTGGTGGGGGACACGGACGGCGTGGTGGTCCTCCCTCGCGACGAGGTGGCCGCCACGCTCGACTCCGCGCGGCGCCGCGTCGCCAAGGAGGCGGACTATCTGCGTCGCATCCGGGACGGTGAGGCGACGATGGATCTGTACGGCTTCCGCGACGGTGCCGAAGCACCCTGACGTCGGCGGAAGTCCTCCGTGCGGGAGGCGGCCGGAGCGCCGGGGACGGTGCCGAGTGCTGTGAGGGAGTCAGACGGAGAAAGGGCCCGCTGGATGCGGGCCCTTTCTCCATGCGTGTCCAGGTGGGTGATCAGCCTCGGGAGGGGGCCTTCCTGACGACCGTCGGGTCGAGGCCGAAGGCCTCGCAGGCGTTGCCGCCGAGGATCTGCCGCTTGGCCTTGTCGTCGAGGAAGGGCAGGTCGTGGATGACGGCGGGCACGTCGTAGTCCCAGTGCGGGTAGTCCGAGGAGTACATGAGCCGGTTGGGGGCGTCGATCATCTCGAAGGTGACCTCAAGGGCGCGGCCGTTCTTGTGCCGCTCCATCGGCTGCGACGAAAAGTACATGTCGCGCATGTAGTCACTGGGGAGCTTCTTCAGCAGCGGCGCCTCCGAGGTGCGCATCATGTACTCGTTGTCGAGCCGCTGCATGAGGAAGGGGATCCAGGCCAGGCCACTCTCGATCCAGAGCACCTTGAGGCCGGGGAAGCGCTCGGGCAGCCCGTTGATGATCCAGTTGGTCATGTGGATCATGTTGCAGGTCGTGAACCCCAGCGAATGGACCGAGATGAACTTGTTGAGCTGGGTCATGCTCGGCTCGGTCCAGTTGTAGGCGGCGTGGAAGGCGAGGGGCTTCCCCGTCTCCTGGATGGCCGCGTAGACCGGGACGTAGTCGTTGTGGTGCACCATGCGGTGGCGGACACTCGTGACCATGAAGCCCACGACGCCGGGGACGTCCTTGAACTCGTGGACCATCTTGAGGGTCTCCGCCGGATCGTTGAACGGCAGATAGATCATGGTCTTGATGCGGTCGTCCTGGGGAAGCAGCTCGCGGGTGAGCCACCGGCAGTAAGCCCGGGCAAGGGCGACCTCGACCTCGACCTGGGGGTGCAGGCCCAGGGTGAGCATGGGGGTGGGGAACATGACGGTGTAGTCGATGCCCATCTGGTCCATGGCCCACAGCATGCGGACGACGTCGGGGTGGCGGTCGTCCTTGACGGTGTCGAGGGGGTCCGAGAAGTTGCGGCCCGCGCGGATGATGCGTCCGCCGACCTCCTGGTTGCCGAGCTGGACTCCGGTGAGGGCGGCGCTCGCGCCGCCTCCGCCGCCCCGCTTGACCATGGACTCGGCCCACTGCTTGAGCGGTCCGTCCTCCATGTAGGGGACGATGTCGACCCAGGCCCGGTTCTCGTAGTGGTGCGCGTCGACGTCGACGACGACGAAGTCGTCGTACCCCCGGTCGGCGGCCTGCAGACGGGCGTTCAGCAGGGTGTTCTCGACGGGGATGCGGCTACGGGTGTAGAGACTCATGCCACTGCCTTCCACGGCACGCCGCCCCAGGACTGCCACAGGGCGAGCTCGAAGACTTCAAGGTTCTGCGCGTGCAGGAGTGCGCCGGCCACGGTGACGACGTCGGTGGCGGTGATGTCGTCGTCGGGGGCGAAGGGGTCGATGTAGCCGCCGTCACGCAGGTGGGCGGCGTAGAGCTTGAAGGCCTCGGCGAAGCGGCGCTGCACCTCTTCGGCGGTGGGGCGCAGGTCAGGCGACGACATAAACCTCTCCATCCTCGACGACGGTCTCGTAGGTGCGGAGCCGGATCTGCTCATCGGCGACCATGACTCCGGTGCGCAGGTCGTACTCCCAGCCGTGCCAGGGGCAGACGAGCTGCGGTCGGTCGGGGTTGGAACGTTCCGTCACAAGGGTTCCGTCAGCGCCCAGAACAGCCTCGACCTGCGGGAAGTACTGCCCTTCACAGATCGGTCCCCCTTGGTGAGGGCAGATGTTGAGGTAAGCGGCGAAGCGCCCGTCGACCCGGAACACACCGATGCGACGCCCTTTCACGTCGATGATGCGCCGGTCGCCTTCCTCGAACTCCGCCGCGGCACCCACATGCACTTTCATTGCGGCCTCCAGCTCAGTTATGTAAAACATATAATAATTAGACCCATCCCGGCAAGGCGGTTTGACCTGCGAGAACGCGGCGATCAGACGTTGTTGAGGATGGAGAGGGCGGTGTGCTGGAAGATGTTCGCCTTCTCGTGCTCGGGGATGTCGAGGCTCTCGATGTTGGAGACGCCCCGGTCGATGTCGCCCAGCGGGTGCGGGAAGTCGGTGCCCATCACCATGTGGTCCGTCCCGACGACGTCGCGCAGGAGCCGCATCGTGTTCGGCGTGAAGCTGACCGTGTCGTAGTAGAGCCGCTTGAGGTAGGCGCTGGGCAGCTCCGGCAGCAGCTCCTGGTTCTCCGCGTAGTCGCGCCACCCGTTGTCGATGCGCTCCAGCAGCCAGGGCAGGGCGCCGCCGGCGTGGGCGATGTGCCAGCGGATGTGGGGGTAGCGGTCGAGCAGCCCGCCGTACATCAGGCGCAGCACCGACGTCGTGGTGTCGTACATGAACCCGACGGTGGAGCCCAGCATGTAGTCGGCGACGTTGACGCTGCCCGGCGGGACCTGGGGGTGGATGAACAGGCAGAGCCCGAGGTCGTCGGCGGCCTCGAAGAACGGGGTGTACGCCGGGTTGTCGTAGTAGTCGCCCTTGATGTTGCTGGGCAGGATGACCCCCTGGAAGCGGAGGTCGCCGAGCAGGCGCCCGAGCTCGGCCACCGCCTCGTCCTGGTCCCCCATCGGAACGGTGCCGTAGGCGAGGAGGCGGCCGGGGTTGGCGGCGACGAGGCCGGCGTAGGCGTCGTTGAGCCGGCGGCAGGCCTCGGCCTGGGCGGCGGGATCCTTGACGAACTGGATGAGCGGCCCCATGGAGATGACCGCGACGTCGACACCCGCCCGGTCCATCGCCTCCAGCCGGAGCCCCATGTCAGACATGGCGGGGCGGATGCCGAAGAAGCGGGTGCCCTGGTAGGCGATGAAGCGCATCCCGGAGGGGGCGGTGGAGAAGGAGAAGTCGGAGTCGGCCTGCTCGATGACCGAGAAGAACTCCGCCGGATAGAAATGCGTGTGCAGGTCGTACTTTTTCATGCCACTCACTCCCTGGTCTGATGAGGGTATGAACATATAATGTTTAGCCATATAGAGTGCAAGGGAGTGTGGCCTCATGTCCGAGAGATCCGTGAGGATCCGCAACTACACCGACGACGAACCCGTCCGGTCCGTCGAGGAGGAGCGCCTCCATCGCAAGCAACGCCTCGCCGCGGGCTTCCGCATCTTCGCCAAGTTCGGCTTCAACGAGGGGGTCGCCGGGCACATCACCGCCCGGGACCCGGAGCACCCCGAGCTGTTCTGGGTCAACCCCTTCGCCATGCACTTCGGCCGTATCAAGGTGAGCGACCTGGTGCTGGTGGACGGCCAGGGCAAGGTGGTCGAGGGTGACGCCCGGGTGAACCGCGCGGCGGTCACCATCCACGGCGCGGTCCACGAGGCCCGCCCCGACGTGGTGGGATGCGCTCACGCGCACTCGATTTTCGGCAAGACGTGGTCCACGCTCGGTCGCCTGCTCCAGCCCCTGAGCCAGGACGACTGCGTCTTCTACGAGGACCACGGTCTGTACGCCGACTTCGGCGGCGCGGCCTTCGACTTCGAGGAGGGCCGGCGGATCGCCGCCGCCCTCGGCGACCACAAGGCCGCCATCCTCCGCAACCACGGCATCATCACCGCCGGGCGCTCCGTGGAGGAGTGTGTGTCCTGGTTCGTGAAGATGGAACGCTCCTGCCAGGAGCACCTCCTCGCCTACGCCGCGGCGGCGGCCGGCCCGCCGATCCCGATCGATCCGGAGACCGCCCGCATGACCAGGGAGGACATCGGCCGCCCCGCCAGCGGCCGCAACAGCTTCCGCCCCCTCTGGGAGATGATCGTCGCCGAACAGCCGGACCTCCTCCAATGAGCGGGCCGCTCCGGGTGGCGGTCCCGCACCCCGAGGGCCCCGCCCTCCTCGGCGACGTGGCCGCCGAGCTCGACCTCACCGTCTACGACGGAACGGGGGAACCGCCCGCCGCCCTGGCCGAGGTGGAGTTCTGCGTGCCGAGCCGGCCGACCCCCACGATGCTCGCGGCGCTCGGCCGTATGCCGCATCTCCGGGTTCTGCAGACCCTCGCCACCGGCGTCGACGGCTTCCGCCGCGCCTTGCCTCCGGGGGTCACCCTGTGCAACGGGCGCGGCATTCAAAGCGGCGCGGTGGCCGAATGGGTGGCCGCCGCGGTCCTCGCGGCCCAGCGTGAGCTGCTCGCCCCCCAGCCACAAGGGCGGCCGGGCCTCAGGCGTACCCGCACCTTGGACGGCGCCACGGTGCTGATCGTCGGCTACGGCGAGATCGGCGCCGCGGTGGAGGCCCGCCTCGGCCCGTTCGGCTGCTCCTTTCTGCGGGTGGCGCGGCGCGGTCGCCCGGGCGTCTCCGCCGTCACCGAGCTGCCCGGGCTGCTGCCCCTGGCGGACGTCGTGGTCTGCCTGCTTCCCGGCACCGCGCAGACCCGGGGCGTGTTCGGCGCGGCCGAGTTCGCCGCGATGCCGGACGGCGCCCTGTTCGTGAACGCCGGCCGGGGGACGGCGGCCGACACCGAGGCGCTGGCCGCGGAGACCGGCGGCGGCCGACTGCGCGCGGTGCTCGATGTGACCGATCCGGAGCCGCTCCCCCCGGGGCACCCTCTTCGGCACACCCCCGGAGTGCTGATCACCCCGCACACCGCCGGCCAGACCACCGCGTTCCTCCCCCGCGCCTACGCCCTGGTGGCGGCGCAGATCCAACGGCACCGCGCCGGTGATCCCCTGATCAACGTCGTCGCCGCCGAGTATTGAAAAGGAGCATGGCCCCTATGACCGATGCCGTGAAAGTCAAGGACAGCGTCGCCGCAGCCCAGGAGTACGTGGCGGGCAAGCAGGGCACCACGGGCGGACTTCCCCCGGCCCGCCTGGCCGCCAACGAGTGCCCCTATCCGCCGCTGCCCAGCGTCATCGAGGCGATGACCGGCGCGATGGGGACGCTGCACCGCTATCCGCACCCCACCGGGGCGAAACTGGTCGGCGCGATCGCCGCGCGCCTGGAGGTGGACCCGGCGGAGGTCACCATCGGCCCCGGCGCCGGGGCGCTCTGCGAGCGGGCGGTCCTGGCCACGTGCGGCCCCGGCGATGAATTGATCTTCCCGTGGCCGTCCTTCCCCGGGTACCAGTCCTACGCCGGGGTGTCAGGGGCCACCCCGGTGAAGGTGCCGCTCCGCGAGGACGGGGCGCACGACCTGGCCGCCATGGCCGCCGCCGTCACCCCCCGCACCAAGGCGATCATCCTGTGCAGCCCGAACAACCCCACCGGGACGGTCGTCTCCGCCGAGGAGCTGACCGCGTTCCTCGGTGCCGTCCCCACCGGTGTGCTGGTCATCCTCGACGAGGCCTACGTGGAGTTCGCCGATCCGGCGGTGTGCGCCCAAGGCCACCGGATGGTGCACGACCACCCCAACCTGGTGTCGTTGCGGACCTTCTCCAAGGCCTACGGCCTGGCCGGCCTGCGGGCCGGCTACGCGGTGGGCCGGCCCGTCGCCGTCGTCAAGAAGGCGCAGACCCCGTTCCAGATCAACGCGCTGGGCCAGGTGGCCGCGCTGGCCTGCCTGGCGGCGCAGCGCGAACTGGACGACCGTGTCGCCGAGGTCGTGGCCGAACGGGAATGGCTCCGCGCCCAGCTCGTCGAGCGCGGCCACCACGCGCCGCCCGTACACGGCAACTTCATCTGGCTGCCGGGCGTGGACTCGGTGGAGATGGCCCGCAAACTGGAGGCCCACGCCGTCCTGACCAGACCGCAGGCACCTTTCGGCCTGCGCGTCACCGTGGGCACCCGGGTCGAGAACGAACGGTTCCTCGCCGCCCTCTGATCCCGCTCCGCCGCTACCGCGGCCCTTCCCCGTGTCCGTCGGCGGGCGGCCCGCACCGCGATGGACCGATGAAGCTTCACCGCCGGGCGGACCGACCATCCCCCTTCCGGCGGGCACGTCCCGCTGATCCGCCCTGGTGCCCGGCACAGGCGCCAGGATCCCCCACCGGGGCGGATCAGCGGATATTCACCACCTTGTGAGGAGTTCAATGGAGATGACCGGCGGCGAGGCTCTTGCTCGCCAACTCGTGAATGAAGGGGTGACCCGGCTCTTCGGCGTGCCGGGCGTCCAGCTCGACTTCGCCGTCGACGGCCTCGCCAAAGTCGCCGATCAGCTGACCTTCCACAACACCCGCCACGAGCAGGCCGCGTCGTATATGGCGGACGGATATGCCCGCACCACCGGCGACGCGGGCGTCTGCATGGTGGTGCCCGGCCCCGGCCTCCTCAACGCGATGGCGGGCCTGTCCACCGCCTACGCCTGTTCGTCGCCCGTCCTGTGCATCGCCGGGCAGATCCCCTCCTCCATGATCGGCCGGGGCCTCGGCATGCTGCACGAGGTCCGCGACCAGACCACCACCTTCGGCACGGTCACCAAGTGGACCGGGAGCGCCATGAGGGCCGAGGACGTGCCGCGTCTGGTGCATGAGGCGTTCCAGGTGCTGCGCTCCGGCAGGCCGCAGCCCGTCGGCATCGAGATCCCGCCGGACGTGCTGTCGGCCGTCGCCGACGTCGACCTGATCGGCACTTCCGCCGTCGGCACCCCCGCCGTCCCCGACCCGGCCCTCATCGCCAAGGCGGGCGCCTTGCTGCGCGGTGCCGCCCGGCCCGTGCTGTACGCGGGCGGCGGCGTCCTGGCCGGCGGGGCGTGGGCGGAACTGGCCGAGCTGGCCGAGGCCCTCGGCGCACCGGTGGTGATGAGCCAGAACGGCCGCGGCGCCGTCGACGAACGTCACCCGCTCGCCCTCACCAGCCTCGGCGGACGCGAGGTGCTGCCGGAGGCCGACGTGGTGCTGGCCGTGGGCACCCGCTTCCTCATGACGATCGGCAGGCCGGTGGGCACCTCCGGCAAACTGATCATGCTGAACGCGGATGCGGGCGATCTGGGGGCGCCCCGCGTCGCCGAACTCGACATCCTGGGCGACGCCCGCCTCGGCCTGGCCGCCCTCCGCGCCGAACTGCCGGAGGCGACGCGGGAGCCGTGGGCGCGACTGGACGGGATCCGCGACGACTGCCGCAAGCAGATCGCGGAGATCGAGCCGCAGGCGTCCTATGTACGGGCGCTGCGCGCCGCCCTCCCCGAGGACGGCATCCTGGTCAACGAACTCACCCAGGTGGGCTACCTTTCGCAGATCGCCTTCCCGGTGTACGGCCCGCGCACCTATGTGTGGCCCGGATACCAGGGCACCCTCGGCTACGGCTTCGCCACCGCCTTGGGCGCCAAGGCGGCCTCGCCCGACCGGCCGGTGCTCTGCGTCACCGGCGACGGCGGCTTCGGCTGGAACATGCAGGAGCTCGCGACCGCCCGCAAGTACGGCATCGGCCTGGTCACCGTGGTCTTCGACGACGGGGCCTTCGGCAATGTGAAGCGGACGCAGAAGCAGCGGTTCGAAGGCCGGGTCCACGGCACCGAGCTCAGCAATCCCGACTTCGTGAAGCTGGCGGAGGCGTTCGGCGTGACGGGGGTACGGGCGGAGACTCCGCAGGCGCTGGAGGGGGTCGTGCGGGAGTCGCTGGCCGCGGGCGAGCCCGCGCTGGTGCACGCCCCGGTGGGCGAGATGGACGGGGCCTGGCACCTGATCCACGACTTCCTGGCCGGACCGCGCCGCTGACCTCGGCCTCCGGCAATGCCGAACGGGCCCGCTCCGTCGACGGAGCGGGCCCGTTCGGCTATGCCCGGAACCTGCCGGATGTCACGGACAAGCACGGCGCCGCCGCCGGTCGTGGACCGGCGGCGGCGTGACGGTGGCGTGGAACGCCTTACTTGAAGATCTCCTTCATGAGGTCGAGCGTGGCGTTGAAGTTCTTTTCCGACTCCAGGAACGGGGGCTTCTTCACCACCTGGATCTGGTCGATGCCCGGGTAGCCCGTCGGGCCGGGACTGCCGGGACGGGAACCCCACAGACCGGCCTGGGGGACCAGCCCCATGGCTTCCGGAGTGAACATCCAGGTCTCCAGCAGCCGGGCGGCGTTGGGGTTGGGGGCACCCTTGAGGATGCCGTAGTAGGTGGTGGTCATCGGGGTCGGCCCGTCGAACGGAAACACCATGTGCACCGGAGCGCCCTTGGCCTTGGCGGCGTTGTAGGAGGAGAAGCCGAGCCCGGGGGCGATGTCCCGCTGCCCGGAGACGACGGCCTGCATGGCGAGCTCGGAGCTGTCCACGATGAGCGGGTCGTTGGCGGCCACCTTCTCCACCCCGGCCCGGTCGAACACGGCGCTGAACATCATGTTGGCGATGCCGTCGACGAGTGCCCCGGGTTTGCGTGGGTCCGCCGTGACGATGCGGCCCTTGTACTTGGGGTCGCCGAGCTGTTCCCAGCTCTTCGGCGCCTCCTCGACCTTGATCTTCTGAGTGTTGACGACGAAGCCGATACCGCCCAACTGGTTGGCGAAGAACCGCTTCTCCGGGTCGGCGAACTGGTCGCTCATCCCCTTGGCGGTGACCGGTTCGAAGACGTCGAGCTTCCCGGCCACGCCGTAGTCGATGACGGTGGTGCCGGTGTGGACGAGGTCCCCGACCCGCTTACCGGAGGCCTCCTCGGAGTTGACCTTCTGGTCGAGGGCGGGACCGAAGGCGGGCACGCCGACGACCTGGATGCCGGGGAAGCGTTTGGCGAAGACGGCGTAGACGGGCTTGAGATCGGCTTCCACGGGACCGTAGACGGTCACCTTGGTCTCACCGGCGGCCACCGCCTTCTTGTACAGGTCCTGCATGGCTGTGACGGCTTCGGCTCCGCCGAGGACCTGGGCGTCCTTGGTGAGCAGGTCGGCGGCGGCGAGATCATGGGCACCGGTTCCCGCCCCACCGCCGCAGGCGGTGAGGAGGGCGGCACCGACGAGGAGTGTCAGGGTTTTGACGGCGTGTTTCATGGCGACTTCAACCCAACGATGTGTTCCGGAGGGATACGCGCCCACAGACGCGATCCGATGTGGCTGTCGAGGGTCCCGTCGGGGGCGGCCTTGCGGACGATGAGACGCAGACCGTTGCCCTCCAAGGCGTACTCGACTTGGTCCCCGAGGTAGACATGGTTGACCACGGCGAATTCGCCGTGGTCAGCACGAGGTTCCGTGGCGATGCCGATGTGGCAGCCGCGGACGGCGAGTGTGACGGATTCGCCGGTGCCAAGACCTCCTTGGTGCCGGAATTTGATGGTCAGGTCCCCTACTCGGGCTTCGTAACCCTGGGACCAACCCCCGCAGACCACGCCGGTGTGGATGTTTTCAAACCCCACGAAATCGGCGACGAATCTACTGGCGGGTGAGGTGTAGATCTCCTGCGGGGATCCTGTCTGCTCGATGCGGCCGTCGTTCATGACGACGATCCGGTCGGACAGGGTGAGTGCCTCCAACTGATCGTGGGTGACGTAGATGGAGGTGGTTCCGATGCTGCGGTGAAGCCGGAGCAGTAGGTCGCGCATCCGGCCGCGCAGCTTGGTGTCGAGGTTGGAGAGCGGCTCGTCGAACAGCAGGAGCCGCGGGTCCGCGGCCATGGCCCGAGCCAGGGCCACACGCTGCTGCTGACCACCGGAGAGCTGAGACGGTGAGCGCTGGGCGTAGTCCTCCAGCCGGACCAGGGCCAGGACCTCCATGACCCGCTGGGCGATCTCGCTTCGGCTCCGCCGCTGCATCCTGAGGGGGTAGGCCACGTTGCCGAAGACGGTCATGTGCGGCCAGAGCGCATAGCTCTGGAACACCATGCCGAGTCGGCGCCGCTCAGGCGGCGTGAACAGCTGCCGCTTGGCGGATACGACGCACTCCCCGCCGATGTGGATGTCCCCTTCCGCGGGAGTCTCCAGGCCGGCCACGCAGCGCAGCGTGGTGGTCTTGCCGCAGCCGCTCGGGCCCAGGAGAGTGAGAAACTCGCCTTCCTCCACCACCAGGTCCAAGCCGTCCACGGCGGTGGCGTCGCCGAATCTCTTGCTCAGGCCGTTGATCTCTACCTTGGCCATGTCGATTACCTCGTGCTTTGTCCTGTGCTAACAGAGCGGGCCCTGACTTTGAGCATGCGGCGGCGGTACAGCAGACCCACTGCGGCGATGACCGCCACCACGGCCAGGAGCACGCAGAAAGCGGCGGCGGCCAACGGTGTGCGTCCCTGCGTGTACAGCTCGTAGACCACCACGGGAATGGTCCTGTTGGTGGAGGTGGACATGAGGATGGGCACGTCGAAGCTGCCGGAGATGACCAGCGCCGTGACGAACCAGCCGCTGATGAAGCTGGGCAGGATGAGTCGGCCGACGATCCCGACCAGCGCCCGCAGCGATGTGGCGCCGCTGGTCCGGGCGGACTCCTCCAGCTCATGGCTGAGCTGGACGATCGCGCCCTCGGCGACCCGTCCGGCGATCGGGGTGACCGTGACGATCAGCGCGATCATCAAGATCCACACTGTGCCGTAGATCTCCCGCAGCCCGGGGATCGACAGGTACGCCCACGACATCGCCAACCCCAGCACGATGCCGGGCAGCGCCCACGGCAGCCAGGTGGCGAAGGTGATGACGCGGGTGAGCCGACCGGGGTGGCGGCGCACCACGTACTGCAGGGCGACCGCGAGCAGCATGGCGATCAGGCCGCCCACGATCGACACGGTGAGCGTCGCCTGGAAGGCCGAGACGATGTCGGGCTCGGCGAACAGTTCGCGGTAGTTGTCGAAGGTGAGGGCACCGTACAGTCCGAACACGGGTTGCAGGGAGCCGAGGATGAGCTGGGCGAGCGGCAGCACCATGGCCAGCAGCCCGTAGACCACGATCGCGGCGACGCAGACGTGGCGCCATGGGCCGATGTCCCACGGCTCCTGCTGGTAGGCCTTGCCGGTGACCGTGGTGAACTGCCGTTTGCCCAGCACGCGGCCCTGCGCCCACACGAGCACCACGGTGATCGCGACCAGGAGCAGCGACAGGGCGCTGGCCTGGGCGTAGTCCGGGGTGGCCGAGTTGTAGAGGTGGCCGAACAGGTGGGTGGGGAAGACGGTGATGCCGGCCGGGACACCGATGATGAGGGCCGCGTCCAGGGAGCTGAGCCCGACCACGAAGCCGAGGATCAGGATCCCGGTGATGGCCGGCGCCAGCACCGGGACGTTGATCCGGAAGAACGTGCGCATCCGGCTGGCGCCGGAAACGAACGAGGCCTCTTCCAAGGACCGGGAGAGGGCGAGGAACGGTCCAATGAGGAGGATGTAGGAGGAGGCGGTGGACTTGAGGGCGATGACCATGATCAGCCCCCACCAGGAGTTGACGTTGATCGGGGACATCCCGAAGAGCGCCTCGAACGGCTTGTTCAGCAACCCCACGTCGGGGTTGCCCAACATGCCCCAGCTCAACGCGAAGAACAAGGTGGGCATCGCGAACACGAACAGCATGATCGGGGTGACCAGGCCGCGCAGCGGCGAGGTCGTGCGGGCCACCACCCAGCAGAAGTAGACCGCCAGCGCGGTGGAGATGAGCTTGGTGGAGACCGCCAGGACGACGGAGCTCCCGAACGTGCTGTAGGTCGCCGGGTCGGCGTAGGCCTCGAGGAAGGGCGCCGTCGACCACTCGCCCGGCAGTCCCGGCGGCGACGTGCGGAACGCACCGGCGATCAGCATGATCACCGGGGACACGCAGAGAACGCAGACCGCCACGACCAGCAGCACGATCCAGAGCCGCCGCGTCAGTGCGGGGATCCGGGCCGACTTCCAGCCGGTCACCGCCACGCCGTGAACCCCATCGCGTTCCCGGTGCCGGCCTCAGCCCGGTAGCAGGGCACGTAGTCGACGAGTTCCAGCACGGACCCGGTGCCGGACATCGCCCCGGCCACCACGATCCAGTTCCGCATCTCCGACGAGCCCGACTCCAGCCAGGCCGGCGAGATCTCGGAGAGGTACCGGACGTCGTCGTCGGCGAGGGCGCGCAGGAACTCCTGGTCGAACTCCTCGTCCACCACGAAGTGTGTCAATCCCCCCGAGGCGATGAACGCCACCCGCTCGGCTCCGGGGGAGCCCTCGACGGCGCGGCGCAGCGCCTGCCCGAAGGCGTAGCAGCGGGCGGGTGTCGGCTGGTTCGGCGGGTAGAAGGTGTTCACGAAGATCGGAATCATCGGGTACGGGCGGCGCATCACCTGCTGGAAGACGAACCCCCAGCCGTGCGGCAGCCCGTGGTTGCCGTGCTTGCCGGCCGGAAGCCGGTCGGAGGCCGCGACGTCGAACCCGTCGCCGATCAGCGAGGCGATCATGTGCCCCGCCAGGTCCGGCGCGCACTCGCGGACCTCCGGCCGCTCCGGGACGTAGCCGCGGGCGGAGACGGCGAGGCCGGGGCCCATGGCGGCGAGTTCCTCGTCGGTCAGCGGCAGGTGGTCCACCTGCGCCCCGTGGAAAACGCCGAACGAGGGCAGCAGCTCGTCCCCGAACAGCTCCTTGTGGTCGCTGCTCACGATGACGACGACGTCCGGGGCCACCTCGTCGAGGATCTCACCCAGCCGGTCGAGGGCGGCCCGGGACGCGGCGTGCCGCTCCTGCCGCACATCCAGAGCCACTTCACCCGCGAAGTCGGGACGGGCGGACCGAAGGTCGGCGTAGGTCCAGGTCTTCCCCTGGTACTTCAGGCCGGTGCTGCGCCGGTCCGCCGCGGCCCGCTGGTCCCAGTCCTTGGGAGGGGTGTTGAGCAGCGGGCCGTGGGAGGTCCCGAGGCCCAGAACGATCTCCGCCATTAGTCGCTCCACTCCGAGTCGGTCAGATTCCTCATTCGAACGAGCCGAAGAGGGCGGTGGCATTGCCGGCGAAGATGTCGGCCCGGTCCTCCTTGGAGAGCCAGCCGATGTCCTCGATCAGCAGGTGGATGTCGTCGAACCAGCGCCCGTTCTCGGGGTTCCTGGCCGAACCGGTGCCGGGCTTCTCCGAGCCGTAGAGACAGCGGTCCACTCCGACCGTGCGGATGAGCAGCTCGAGGGCGTCCTGGGTGTAGAGGCAGGTGTCGAAGTGGAGTTTGCGGAGCCGTTCGATGAAGGTGCCCAGCTCGGGACGGCGCAGCGCCCCCGGCATGAACCGCCCCGCCTGGTAGGGGACGGCCCCGCCGCCATGGGAGACGATCAGCTTCAGGTCGGGGAAGTCCTGGAAGACCGGGGAGTTCACCAGGCTGATGGTGTTGATCGTCTCCTCCACGATGAAGTGGAGGCTGTAGGACTCGCGGGCAGGGGGTTTGCAGCCCGCCGAGTGGATGAGGGCGGGGACGTCCAGTTCGCACAGCACCTCGTAGACGGGGTACCAGTAGCGGTCGCCGAGCGGGGGCTTGGGCGGATAGGTGCCCTCCATGGGATCGGGGTTGAGCATGGCGCCCACGAAACCGAGCTCGGTGACGCAGCGGCGGAGCTCGCCGGTCCACTGCTCGGGGCTGAACGAAGGGCTCTGCGGCAGCCCGGCCATGCCGCGGAAGCGCTGCGGGTAGAGGTCGCAGGCACGCTTGATGAGGTCGTTGGTCTCCTCGGTGTACCACTGGACGAGCTTGGCGGGCTCTTCGCTGTGCATCGCCTGGAAGGGCCTCGGTGAGAGGACCTGGACGTCGATGCCCGCGTCGTCGAGGTGGCGCAGGTGGGAGATGCCGCCGAAGAACCTGCTGTCCTCCTCGAACGCCTCGCGGATGCGATCGTCGCCGACGGCGACCTTTCCCCTCCCGTGCGCGCCTCGGTGGGACAGCAGGCTCGCCTTGTAGGCGGCGAGTTCTATGGGCGCGCTCACATGCGCATGGATATCGATGATCATCGGGGATGGGCCACCTCTCCGAACGTCTTGCCCATACCTGGCCGCAGAGCCCCGGATCCACGGCACAGCTAATGTATAAACATTATTTGTTTAGCCCGTCCCCTTGTCAACGGCCGATATCGCAGGATGGCACGCCCACCCCGCTTTGCAGAAGGGGTCCGTTGACATAAAGGTCATATGTTCATATGGTTCGAGCCCAGGAGGTCCACGATGATCGATCCCCTCGCCTTCAAGCAGGCCGCCCGCCGGTTCGCCTCAGGCGTCACCGTCGTCACGACCCTCGTCAGCAGCGAGGAGGGCGAGTCCGGGCCCGTCGCCGACTACGGTGTCACCGTCTCGTCCTTCGCCTCGCTCTCCCTCAATCCCCTGCTCGTCACGGTCTCGCTCGCCTCCTACAGCCGGCTCCTCACCTATGTGCGCGCCTCCGGCCGGTTCGCCGTGAGCGTACTCCGCTCCGACCAGCAGGCGATCTCGCAGTACTTCTCCAGCCAGGGACGTGACCCCGAGCCCGGCCGCTTCACCGAGGTAGCCACCCGGCGGGCCCTCACCGGTGCTCCGATCATCGACGGCTGCCTCAGCTACTTCGACTGCGAGCTGCACGACCTCCTCACCGGCGGCGACCACACGATCATGGTCGGCCGGGTGGTCTCGGCAGGCGGAAGCCCGGTCGAGGAGGAGGCCCGCTCCGCCCCCCTGCTCTACTACGACGGCGCCTACTGCATGCTCGCCGACGCCCTCGCCGTCCAGCTCCGCCTCACCGGGATCACCGCCCGGGAGATCATCGACGCCCAGGCCGCGATCGAACCCGTGACCGCCGCGCTCGCCGCCGAAAACGCCACGGCCGAGCAGCTCGACCGGCTCGCCGCGCTCATCGACGAGGCCGACGAGGCACTCGACGACCCGGTTCTCTTCACCGAGCTCGGCATCGCCTTCCACATCGCGGTGGGCGAGGCCTCAGGCAACCGGGCCCTGGCCGGCACCCTGGCCGCCCTCCGCCGGGAGAAGCAATCGCTGCTGGAGCCCCGCAACACCCCCGAGCGGGCCCGGCGCGCCCACGAACTCCACCGCAGAATCCTCGACCGGATCAGGGCCGGCGACGCCGACGGCGCCCGGGCCCTGATGGCGGGCCATGTCAGGCTCGTCGGCTCCCAGGTCGTACCCGCTCCACCCGCCGGTGTCACCACCGGCCCAGAAATGCCCACATCGGAGGAAAAATGACCACGCAAGGCGCACTCACCGGGAGTCGCTACCGGGAATCGCTTCGCGACGGCCGGGAGGTCTGGCTCGACGGCAAGCGCATCGACGACGTCACCACCCACCCCGCCTTCAAAGGCACCGTCGACCGCTTCGCCGAGCTGTACGACATGCAGCACAACGACGTCATGACCTTCGTCTCCCCCGAGACCGGGAACCGGGTCAGCAAGTCCTACCTGCTGCCCCGCACCTACGAGCAGCTCAAAGAGAAGTACGCCAACAGCCAGGCGTGGATGCGCAACTCGTGGGGGCAGCTCGGCCGCTCCCCCGACTACATGGCCAACATCACCGTCGGCCTCTACGACTTCGCCCCCGAGCTCGGCGAGTTCGGCCCCAACGCGGTCGCCTACCACCGCTACTGCATGGAGAACGACCTCGCCCTCACCCACGCTATCGGCGACCCGCAAATAGACCGTTCCAAAACCCCGCTCGACGATCCCGACCTGGCGCTGCGCATCGTCGAGGAGCGCGCCGACGGCATCGTCGTGCGGGGTGCCAAGCAGCTGGCCACCCTCGCCCCCTACTCCCACGAGGTGTTCTGCTACCTGTCGGCCTCCTTCGCCCGCCGCGGCGCCTCGGAGTTCGTGATCTGGTTCGCCCTCCCCATGAACACCCCCGGGCTCAAGACCGTCTGCCGCGAACCGCTCGGCGACCACACCCACGGCCACAGCCACCCCTTCGCCCGCCTCTACGACGAGCAGGACGCCATGCTCTTCTTCGAGGACGTCTTCGTCCCCCGGGAGCGGATCTTCCTGCTGCACGACGGGGAGCTCGCCATGCGCGGGCTGGGCCGCATCACCCCCTGGGCCTCCTACAGCTCCCACGTGCGCTTCCAGGAAAGGATGAAGACCGCGCTCGGTGTGGCCGCCCGCTGCGCCGACGCCATCGGGGTGAGCGGCTTCCGGAACATCCAGGAGATGCTCGGCGAGATGACCGCGATCGTGGAGCTCAGCCGGCTGCTCACCGTCGCCACCGAGGCACAGCACAAGGTCACTCCGGCGGGCCTCGTCCAACCGGTCGGCTCCACCGCCATCGGGTACTTCTCCGCGATGAGCTCCGGCCGGGTCGCCGACCTCCTCCGCAAGATCACCGCCTCGGGCCTGCTCATGCAGCCCAGCGAGGGCGACCTGGAGAGCGCGGAGCTGCGCCCCCTCCTCGACCGCTACATGCGCGGCAAGGACATCGGCGCCGCGGAGAAGTCCCGGCTGTTCCGGATGGCCTGGGACCTGGTGGGCGGCGGCTTCGGGCAGCGGCAGGAGCTCTACGAGTACCTGCACCGCGGCGACCCGTCCCGCAACCTGATCAACCTCTACCTGCGCTACGACCGCGGCGAGGTGGACGAGCGGATCGGCAAGCTCATCTCGGCCCCCATCCCGCAGTAGCCCCCCCGCCCCCGCGCCACGCGTCTCCAAGGAGCCGGTTTTGAAGATTGTCGACGTGCACACGCACATGCTGAGCCACGAGTACCTTGAGCTGCTCGCGGAGCCGTACACCCTGGTGGACGGCATGGTGCACCGCGGGGGCGCACCGTTCCTCACCCTCACCCCGGCCATGTTCGACTACGACCTCCGCCTCGCCGCCATGGACGCGGCCGGGGTGGACACGGCGATCGTCTCCCTCACCTGCCCCAGCGTCTACTGGGGCGGTGAGGAGCTCAGCCTTCGCGCCGCCCGGCTGGTCAACGACCAGATGGCGGCGCGGAGCGGCGATCGCATCCGCTTCCTCGCCACCCTGCCCTGGCAGTATCCGGACCTGGCCGTGGCCGAGCTGAAGCGCGCGGTGGACGCCGGGGCCGTCGGAGTGATGGTGCTCGCCAACATCGACGGGGCCAGCCTCACCGACCCGAGGTTCACCCCGGTGTGGGAGGCCGTCGACCTGCTGGGGCTGCCGGTGCTGGTCCACCCCACCACGCCGCCGGGGGTCGAACTGATGGACATGGGGCGCTACCACCTGGCCTGGAGCGCCGGTTTCACCTTCGACACGACACTCGCACTGTCCCGCATGATCTTGGACGGCTTCTTCGACCGGTACACCCAACTGAAGATCATCGCAGGCCACGCCGGCGGCTACCTGCCCTTCCTCATGGGCAGGCTCGACGTCGGGCACCGTACCTGGGAGTCGGCGCGGGCCGCGATCGCCGAACGCCCCAGCGGCTACACCGACCGCATCTACGTCGACTCCATCGTGTACGACCCCCGTGCCCTCGACCTCACCGTCTCGGTCTTCGGTGCGGACAACGTGCTGTACGGCAGCGACTTCCCCCACAAGAACGGCCACATGGAGGAGATCATCGACCTGGTCCGCGGCCTGCCCGGGAACCAGGCGGAGCGGATTCTCGGCGGAAACGCGGAAAGGATCTTCCGTCTGTGACCACCACCGCGCCTGCGCCGACCGCGGGCGTCAGCCGCCGCCTCGCCGCCATGGGTCCCGCCTTCATCGTCGCCGTCGGATACGTCGATCCGGGCAACTGGGGCACCGACATCGCCGCCGGCGCGGAATACGGCTACACCCTGCTGTGGGTGCTGGTGCTGGCCAACGGCATCGCACTGTTCCTGCAGTACCTGTCCGCCAAACTCGGCATCGCCACCGGCTCCCACCTGGCCGAACTGCTCGGCGCCCGCCTCGGCCGGACGGGGCGGGCGATCGCCCTCGCCGCGACCGCCGTCATCCTGCTCGCCACCGAGGTCGCCGAGTTCCTCGGGGTGGTGCTCGCCCTGCACCTGCTCCTCGGCGGCCCCCTGGTGCTGTCCATCGTGCTGGGCGTGGTCCTGGTGCTCACCATGTTGAGCGTCGCGTCCGGCAACCGGGCCCTGGAACGCGGCATCGCGCTGCTCCTCGGCGTCATCGCCGCCGTGTTCGTGGTCCAGGTGTGGCTCAGCGACCCCGGTCTCACCCCCTTCACCGGGCTGGCCCCCAGCCTGCCGCCCGGCGCGGCCGCCGTCGCCGTGGCCCTCATGGGCGCCACGGTCATGCCGCACAACCTGTTCCTCCACAGCGGCGTCGTCCACTGGAGCAGGCCCGTCGAACGGTCGGCGGCGCTGCGCAGCGCCATGGTGTGCGCGGCGATCGCGCTCAACGGGGCGCTGCTCATCAACGCGGCGATCCTCATCGTCGCCGCGGCCACCCGCAGCGGCGCGGGAGTGCCCGAGACCATCGGCGAGGCCGCGCTGTCCCTCGAACCCGCCCTGGGCTCCTTCTCCGTCTTCGCCTTCGGCATCGGACTGCTCGCGGCCGGCCTGGCCTCCACCGCGACCAGCGGAATCGCCGGGCAATTCGCCATCGAGGGGCTGACCCGGTTCCGCCCGCCGCTGCTGGCGCGCCGCTGCGCCACGCTGGTTCCCGCCGTACTGCTCCTGCTCGTGGGGGTGGGCGAGGTGCAGGCGCTCATGGTGAGCCAGCTCGTCCTCGGTCTCGCCCTGCCGCTGGTCATCTTCGCGCTGATCCGCCTCACCGACACCGCCTCTCTCATGGGCGAGATGCGGATCCGGCCGGTGACCCGGCGACTCGCCTACTGCGTGCTGGGCTTCGTCGTCATCGCCGACATCCGGATGCTGCTGGATCTTTTCGGGGGGTGACCGGGCCACGCTCGGGGCCGGCGGGCGCCGGAACGGCCGACCTGGTCGTCCCGGAGCCCGCAGGGCGGAAGATCGCGCTCAGCCTTCCCACCCCCAGGTCCAGTCGCGGATCTCGGGGGTGTCCTCGCCGTACTCCCGGGTGTAGGCGCGGGCCTGAAGCCGGGCGTCGGCCATCCGCTGGCGCAGGTGGGCGGTGCGTGAGCCCAGGCCGGGCACCCGGTCGATCACATCCATGACCAGGTGGTACCGGTCGATGTCGTTGAGCATCGCCATGTCGAAGGGCGTGGTGGTGGTGCCCTCCTCCTTGTAGCCGCGGACGTGCAGGTTGTCGTGGCCGTGCCGGCGATAGGTGAGGCGGTGGATCAGCCACGGGTAGCCGTGGAAGTTGAAGATCACCGGCCTGTCCACGGTGAACAGCGCGTCGAACTCCGGGTCGGTCAGGCCGTGCGGGTGCTCGGTGTCCGGTTGGAGGCGCATGAGGTCCACCACGTTGACCACGCGGACCCGGAGTTCGGGCAGGTGCCGCCGGAGCAGCGCCGCCGCGGCGAGGGTCTCCAGGGTGGGCACGTCGCCCGCGCAGGCGAGCACCACGTCGGGCTCGACGCCCGCGTCGGTGGAGGCCCACTCCAGGATGCCCAGCCCCCGGGTGCAGTGCGCGATCGCCTCGTCCATGGTCATGAGGTCCAGGACGGGCTGCTTGCCGGCGACGATCACGTTGACGTAGTCGCGGGAGCGCAGGCAGTGGTCGGCGACCGAGAGCAGGGTGTTGGCGTCCGGCGGCAGATACACCCGGACCACCTCGGCCTTCTTGTTCATCACCACGTCCAGGAAGCCGGGGTCCTGGTGGCTGAAGCCGTTGTGGTCCTGCCGCCACACATGGGAGGAGAGCAGGTAGTTGAGCGAGGCGATCGGGCGGCGCCAGGGAATCTTCTTACAGCTCTCCAGCCATTTGGCGTGCTGGTTGAACATGGCGTCCACGATGTGGATGAACGCCTCGTAGCAGTTGAACAGGCCGTGCCGCCCGGTGAGCAGGTATCCCTCCAGCCAGCCCTGGCAGAGATGCTCGCTCAGCACCTCCATCACCCGGCCGTCGGGAGAGAGGTGGTCGTCGCCGGGGAGCGTCTGGGCGTCCCAGGTCCGCGCGGTGACCTCGAAGACCGCGGAGAGCCGGTTGGAGGCGGTCTCGTCCGGGCCCATGAGCCGGAAGTTCTCCGGGTTCCTCCGCATGAGGTCGCGGAGGTAGGTGCCGAGCACCCGGGTCGGCTCGCTGGAGGCGGTCGCCGGGGCCTTCACCTCCACCGCGTAGTCGCGGAAGTCCGGGAGCGCGAGGGGCCGGAGCAGTTTGCCGCCGTTGGCGTGCGGGTTGCCGCTCATCCGGCGCGGCCCGGCCGGGACGTCCGCCAGGATCTCCGGGTAGGGGCGGCCGTCGGCGTCGAACAGCTCCTCGGGCCGGTAGGAGAGCATCCAGTCCCGCAGGATCTCCAGGTGCCCGGGGTTGCTCCGCACCTCGTTCACGGGAACCTGGTGGGAGCGCCAGGTCCCCTCCACCTGCACGCCGTCCACCTCACGCGGCCCGGTCCAGCCCTTCGGCGAGCGAAGGACGATCATGGGGAGCGGCTCCCGCGAGCCCTCCCTGATCGCCGCGATCCGGTCGAAGACCTCGTCGAGGGTGCCGGCCATCAGCCGGTGCATCGCGGCGGGATCCTCCCCCGAGACGAGGTACGGGCGATAGCCGGCCCCCTCGATCAGTTTGATCAGCTGTTCCTCCGGGATCCGCGCCAGCACGGCGGGATTGGCGATCTTGTAGCCGTTGAGGTGGAGGATCGGCAGCACGATCCCGTCCCTGGCCGGATTGAGGAACTTGTCGGAGTGCCAGCTCGCGGCGAGCGGCCCGGTCTCCGCCTCCCCGTCCCCGATCACGCAGGCCACCACGAGACCGGGGTTGTCGAAGGCGGCGCCGTAGGCGTGGGCGAGGGAGTACCCCAGCTCCCCGCCCTCGTGGATGGAGCCGGGGGTCTCCGGGGCGACATGACTCGGCACGCCCCCGGGGAAGGAGAATTGCCGGAATAGCCTGCGCATCCCCTCGGCGTCCCGGGAGACGTCGGGGTAGTACCGCGAGTAGGTCCCCTCCAGCCAGGAGAAGGCGACGGCGGCCGGACCGCCGTGCCCCGGTCCCATGATGTAGATCATGTCCTGGTCGCGCTCGACGATGACCCGGTTGAGGTGGGCCAGGCAGAAGTTGAGTCCCGGGGTGGTCCCCCAGTGGCCGAGCAACCGCGGCTTGATGTGCTCGGGGCGGAGTTCCTCGGTGAGCAGCGGGTTGTCCAGCAGGTAGATCTGCCCGACCGACAGATAGTTCGCGGCCCGCCAGAAGGCGTCGATGCGCTGAAGTCCATCCATGTCCCTGACACTCCCCGAGCGCGCGGGGATCATGTAGGGACCTTGGTCCTCATCCTGCCGGGGAAAGCCCGCCATTGGGGAGATCGCAAAACTTGGGACCTTCGCCCCTAACGCGGGTCCGGTCCCAGGCGCAGGCTTGGCCTTATGAAACTCGACTCGGCCGGATTGGAGATCCTGACCCGGGAGGACTGTCTGGATCTGCTGGCCAGCGTGCCGATCGGCCGGATCGTCTTCACCGACCGGGCCCTCCCCGCGGTCCAGCCCGTCAACTTCCGGATGGACCGGGAGAGCATCGTGATCCGGGCCGCGGCCGGATCCAAGCTCGCCGCGGCCGCAGCGGGCTCCGTGGTCGCCTTCGAAGCCGACGACCTCAACGTCGACCTGGAGTCGGGCTGGTCGGTGACCGCGGTCGGGTACGCGCGCTGCGTGCACGACCCCGGGGAGATCGCCCGGCTCTCGCTGCTGCCGCTGCGTCCCTGGGCGCCGGGGAAGCGGGACGACTTCGTGGTGATCACGCCCACCCAGCTGTCCGGACGCCGGATCCCCCCGCCGATCGGCGTCCCGGCGTTCACCGGCTGAGCGGAACCCGCCAGCTCAGCCGGGTCCCCCGCGCCCCGGCGCCGGGCTCGATCGTGAACGTGCCGCCGAGTCGCTCCGCCCGTTCCCGCATGTTCCGCAGGCCGCTGCGGCGCCCGTCCGGGGCCAGGCCCACCCCGTCGTCGGACACGGTCAGGCCAAGCCACTCCCCGACCGCCTCCACCGCGACCTCGGCTCGGCTCGCCCTGGCATGCCTGACCAGGTTGGACAGCGCCTCGCGCAGCACGGCGAGCAGATCCTCGGCCACATCCTCGTCGACCCGGTTGTCCAGCTGCCCCTCCATCATCAGGCTCGGCATGAACCCCAGATGGCCCCGCGCCCCCTCCACCAGGGTGACGATCCGGGTGCGCAGGCTCGGCGCCCCCGTCTCATGCGGGACCTGCAGCGCGAAGATGGTCGAACGGATCTGCCGGATCGTGGTGTCCAGCTCGTCGATGGCGCCCTTCATCCGCGAGGCCGCCTCCGGGTGCTCCACCAGCCGGATCGTGCTCGTCAACGTCATCCCCACCGCGAAGAGCCGCTGGATCACCACGTCGTGCAGGTCCTTGGCGATCCGGTCGCGATCCTCCAGCAACCCGAGCCGCTCAGCGTCCCGCCGTACCTCGGCGAGTTCCATGGCGACCGCCGCCTGCCCGGCGAAGGAGTGCAGCATGCTCAGCTCCGCTCCGGCGAACGGGACCCGCCCCGGGCGCTTCCCCAGGGACATGACCCCGCGAACCGCCCCCGGCGCGCCGATCGGCACGGCGGCGGCGGGGCCGACGGTCAGATGGCCCGAGACCGGGCCGTCCTCCTCCGCCAGGTCGGCCACCGTGATCGGCTCCCCGTCGGCGAAGGCCCGCTCCGCCAGCGCGCCGACGGGATACCCCTCGATCTCACCGCTGTACTCGAAGACCTGGTCGCCGACGATCTCCACCCGGGGGACGAGCCCGGCCGTCCCGGAGGCCCCGCCGGGCAGGTGGATCGCCACCACGTCCGCGTCGGCCATCTCGGCGGCCCGCCGCGCCATCAGGGCGAGCACCTCCCGCGGCTCGGCGCCCGAGAGCAGGCTGGTGGTGACCGCCGAGGACGCCTGGAGCCAGATCTCCCGGCGCCGGGTCTCCCCGTACAGGCGGGCGTTCTCGATGGCGACGCCCGCCGCGGTGGCGAGCGCCACCACGATCGCCTCGTCCTCCTCGTCGAAGTCGCCGCCGCCCCGCTTCTCGGTCAGGTAGAGGTTGCCGAACACCTCCCCGCGCACCCGGATCGGCACCCCCAGGAACGTCCCCATCGGCGGGTGCCCGGGCGGGAACCCGTGCGACTCGGGGTGTTCGGCGATGTCGCGCAGGCGCAGCGGGCGCGGCTCCCGGATGAGCAGGCCGAGCAGCCCCAGGCCGTGCGGCCAGTGGTCGATCCGGGCGATCTCCTCCTCGGACAGCCCCACCGGGACGAACTGGATGAGGGCCTGGTGCGACCCGACCACGCCGAGCGCCCCGTAGGAGGCGTCCGCCAGCCGGGTCGCGGTCTCCACGATCCTGCGCAGCACCGTCTCCAGGTCGAGGTCGCCGCCGACCATGACCACGGCCTCCAGCAGGATGTGCACGCGGTCGCGGACGGCGAGCACCGCGTCCAGCCGTACCTGCAGCTCGCTCAGGAGCTCGTCCAGCCTCATCTGCGGCATCAGGGGTCCGGGTTCGGTGTCCGCCATGCTGGAAGTCTTCCACCACCCCGGACGGACCGGCCAATCGACCGTGTCCTGACAAGCCGGACCCGGTACGGCCGCCGGCCCCGAAGGCTAGGCGGCGACGAGCATCCTGGCGCGGAGGGCGGCCACGTCCTCGTGCGACAGTCCGGCCGTCCGCAGCAGACCGGGGATGTCCAGGGACTCGATCAGGGAGACGATGACCTCGCGGGCGGTCGTGTGGTGCCGGACCAGCTGCTCCTTGACCAGATGTCCTTGATCCGGCAAGCCCGCCGCCAGCCAGAGCGCCGGAAGCCGTTCGGCGCTCAGATCGTAGTCGTCGGCGATGCTCCCGGCGTCCACCCCGGCCAGGACCAGCAGCACCAGGGTGAGCAGCCCGGCGCGGTCCCTGCCCAGACCGGAGTGGATGAGCACGCCGCCCGGCCGGGCCCGGGCCACCGCCGCCACCGCGGCCACGCACCGCTCCGGTTTGAGCTCCAGGAAGGGCCGGAAGTACAGCGGTGTCCCGTCCAGCCCGTCGTCCAGGCAGTGCCGCCGGAATTGCGCGTCCGCGCGGTCGTGCAGCGGGACGTGCACGAAGGCCAGCTCGGGGGTGCCCCGCAACGCCAGCTCCCGCTCGTCGTCGTCGCGCAGATCCACGATCGTCCGGACACCGTGGTCGACGAGCGCGAACCGGGCCTCACGGGTGATCCGGTCGAGCTCGTCCGAGCGCACGACCGCCCCCCGGCGGATCGTATGCCCGCCGGCGGTTCGCATTCCCCCGAGGTCCCGCGCGTTGTAGCAGCCTTCCCAGTCCAGATGTCTGTCGGTCATCGTCGCTCCCCGTTGATCAGTAAGCCCGTCACACCATACGACGATCGTGATGAGAGTTACTTGTATGGGAATGACCGTTTCAGCGGGACGTCGACCACGTCCCCAAGATCCGGACGTGGCGCGTCGGCCGCCGGAGAGGAGGCGCCGTGATCGGCGAACACGAGTGGCGTACGGTCCTGCGGACCCTCCGGACCCGGCTCCGCGGCGAGGTGGACGACTCACCGCGCCGGCGGATCGAGTACTCCTCGGACGCCTCCAACTACCGGGTCCCGCCACGCGCCGTGGCCTTCCCGCGGGACGAGGACGACGTGATCGCCGCCGTCGGGATCTGCCGCGCCGCCGGGCTCCCGCTCACCTCCCGGGGCGGCGGCACCTCCGTCGCCGGAAACGCCGTCGGGCCCGGCCTCGTCCTCGACCACAGCCGGCACCTCAACCGGATTACGCGGATCGACCCCGAGCTCCGCACCGCGACCGTCCAGCCGGGCGTCGTCCTCGACGCGCTGCAGCGGGCCGCGGCGCCGCACGGACTGCGGTTCGGTCCCGACCCCTCCACCCACTCCCGCTGCACCCTCGGCGGGATGATCGGCAACAACGCGTGCGGAAACCACAGCGTGGCCTGGGGGCGGACCGCCGACAACGTGCTCGGGCTGGACGTCGTCGACGGTCTGGGCAGGCGTGCGGCCGTCGGCGCCGACCCGGAGGTCGTCCCGGGGGTCGAGCCGCTCATCCGGGCGAACCTGGCGGTGATCCGCACCGAACTCGGGCGTTTCAACCGGCAGGTCTCGGGCTACTCGCTCGAACACCTTCTCCCGGAGCGGACCCCGGACCTCGCCAAAGCCCTGGTCGGCACCGAAGGCACCTGCGCGGTCGTCCTCGGCGCGACCGTGCGCCTGGTCGAGCTCCCGAAAGCCGTCGCCCTCGCCGTCCTCGGCTACCCCGGCATGATCCAGGCCGCCGAGGACCTCCCGGCCGTGCTCGCCTGCTCGCCCATCGCGGTCGAAGGCCTCGACGCCCGCCTCGTCGACGTGGTCCGCGCGCGCCGCGGCGCCTCGGCCGTACCCGACCTGCCGCCCGGCGGCGGCTGGCTCTTCGTCGAAACCTGCGGCGCCGACCAGGCCGAAGCCCTCGCCCACGCCGAGCGCGTCCGCCGGGCCGCGGGCGCCCTCGGCTCCGTCGCCCTCCCCGCCGGTCCCGCCGCACGGGCGCTGTGGCGGATCCGCGAAGACGGCGCCGGGCTGGCCGGGCGGCTCCCCGACGGCTCCGCGGCCTGGCCCGGCTGGGAGGACGCCGCCGTCCCCACCGCCGCCCTCGCCCCCTACCTGCGGGAACTCGACGCCCTGCTGCGCGACCACGATCTGGAGGGGATCCCGTTCGGCCACTTCGCCGACGGATGCATCCACGTCCGGCTCAACCTGCCCATCGCCGACGACCCCGGGAGGTTCCGCGCCTTCCTGGTCGACGCGGCCCGGCTCATCGGCACCTACGGCGGCTCCCTCTCCGGCGAGCACGGCGACGGCCGGGCCCGCGGGGAACTGCTGCCGCACATGTACTCCCCCGCGGCGCTCGCCCTGTTCGCCGGGTTCAAGGCGTGCTTCGACCCGGACAACCTGCTGAATCCCGGGGTCGGCCCCGACCCCCGGCCGCTCGACGCCGACCTGCGCCTGGTCACGGTCGCCCCCATCCCCCGCGTCCCCGGCTTCGCCCTCCGCGAAGACGGCGGCGACCTGGTCGCCGCGGCGCACCGCTGCGTCGGCGTGGGCGCCTGCCGGGCGACCCGGTCGGTCGCCGGCGGCTTCATGTGCCCGTCCTACCGGGCGACCCTGGACGAGAAGGACAGCACCCGCGGACGCGCCCGGGTGCTCCAGGAGGTCGCGGGCGGCCAGCCGCTCGGCCGGGGCTGGCGCTCCGCCGAACTCGCCGAATCCCTGGACCTCTGCCTCGCCTGCAAGGCGTGCGGGCGGGACTGCCCCACCGGGGTGGACATGGCCAGGTACAAGGCCGAGGTCCTGCACCAGCGCTATCGCCGGCGGCTCCGGCCGATCACCCACTACACCCTCGGCCGGCTCCCGCTCTGGGCCGGGCTCGCCGCCCCGGTCGCCGGGCCGCTCAACGCGGTCGCCCGAATCGGACCGCTCCGACGGGCGCTGCTCCGCCTCGCGGGGGTCGACCCCAGGCGCGGGATGCCGGAGTTCGCCCGGGAGACGTTCACCCGCTGGTGGTCGCGCCGCGAGGCCCGGCGCAGGGAAGGGCAGCGGGTCCTGCTGTGGCCCGACACCTTCACCGACTACTTCTCCCCCGAAATCGGGCAGGCCGCCGTCGCCGTCCTCGAACACGCCGGATACGAGGTGATCCTCCCCGGCCGCCGGGTCTGCTGCGGGCTCACCTGGATCTCCACCGGGCAACTGGACGGCGCCCGGCGGAGGCTCAGCGCGGCCCTCGGTGAACTCGCCCCCCACGCCGAGCGCGGTGTCCCCATCGTCGGCCTCGAACCGTCCTGCACCGCCGTACTCCGCTCCGACCTGGCCGAACTGCTCCCCGGCGACCCCCGGGCCGACGCCGTCGCCTCGGCCACCCGCACCCTCGCCGAGCTCCTCGGCGGCAACCCGGCGCTCCCCCGGCTCGACGGACTCGACCTGGTGGTCCAGCCGCACTGCCACCACCACGCGGTCCTCGGCTTCGACCGCGACCGGCGGCTGCTCACCGACGCCGGAGCCCGCGTCACCACCGTCGACGGGTGCTGCGGCCTGGCCGGCGACTTCGGCATGGAGCGCGGCCACTACGAGATCTCGGTGGCCGTGGCCGAGAACGACCTGCTCCCCGCCCTGCGCTCGGCGTCCCCCGAAGCGATTCCGCTCGCCGACGGGTTCTCCTGCCGCCTCCAGGCGCAGCAACTCGCCGGGCGAAGACCCCTCCACCTCGCCCGGCTTCTCGCGTCGCGCCTGCCGCCCATCCCGTGATCACGGGCTTGGTCGGCCTCCGGCCGTACCGGCGCTACCGGCAGACGGCCACGGCGCATTCGGCGTGGTGGAGGAGGGCGTGGCTCACCGAGCCGAGGAACAGCCCGGCGAGTTCGCCGCGGCCGCGTGACCCGACGACCAGCAGGCCGGCGTCGGCGGACGCGCCGAGCAGCGCGTCGACCGGGTGGGCGTTCTCGACGAGCCCGACGACCTTGACGTCCGGGTATCGCTCCTGCCACGGGGTGAGGGACACCGCCAGGACGCGCTTCTCCTCCACCTCGGCGGTGCGCTCGGGGTCGGCCGGATCGAAGGGCTGCCTCCGCCAGGCCCGGACCGCGTGCAGCTCCACCCCGTACAGGGCCGCCTGCTCGAACGCGAACCCCAGCGCGGTCTCCCCGGCCGCCGACCCGTCGACCCCGACGACCACCGGGCCGCGGCGCTCGCCCCGCCCGTCGCGGACCACGACGACCGGGACGGCGCTCCGGCCGGACACGCCGAGCGCGACCGAGCCGAGGAGCAGCCCTCGGAATCCGCCGAGCCCGTGGTTGCCGACCACCAGCATCTCCGCGCCCTCGGCGGCCTGGGGCAGCAGGTCGCGGGGATCGCCGCCGAGCAGTTCGGAGTGGACCCGGACCTCGGGGGTCCGCTTCCGGACCAGCTCCACCGCGTCGTGCAGGACGGTCCGCGCCCCGTCGCGCATCCACGCGCCGACCTCGGCGTGCTCGGCGTCCACCGACATGGTGTGCGCCCAGCGCGGCATGACGTGGACCACTTGGAGCGGGGAGCTTCGCAGCTTCGCCTCCTCGGCCGCCCAGGAGACCGCCTGGAGCCCGGTGGCCGATCCGTCCACACCCACAATGATCACGTCTGTCTCCTTCACACCGCCGACCGGGATCTCGGTTCTTAAGTGTTGGTTATGGTGCTTTACACGATTCGTAGCGCTATGTGGTTTACCTTCCTGGTTTCCATACGTCGCCAGACAGAGACTTAAGGCGCGTTCCCCGAAGGACCTTGGTCCCGCCCCGCGCGTGCCCGTACGGCCGCCGGCGGGCGCCGTACGGGCATCGGCCGATCCGGATCAGCAGTGACCGAGCATCGCGGTCAACTCCGACTTCTCCGCGGCGTCCACGGTGAGGCCCCACTCATACTTGACGTCGATCCAGGCCCTGGCGTAGGTGCACCAGAACGAGGGGAGCGGCGGCTTCCAGGCGGCCGGATCCTTGTCGCCCTTGGCCTGGTTGACGTAGTCGGTGACCGCCCACAACTGGGCGTTGCCGAGATCGTTGGCGAAGGAACGCCGCTTGGCGGTCGTCCACGCGTGGGCACCCGACCGCCACGCCTCGGCCAGCGCGACCAGGTGATCGATGTCGATGTCCGAGGCCGCGTACCAGGTCGCCCCGTCGTAGGGGCTGAACCAGCTGCCCGACGTCGGATAGCAGCTGGAGTTGACGACCACGCCGGTCCCGTCCCGGCGCAGGACGGTCTCCCGGGTGTTGCAGCTGCCGGAGATCGTGATCCAGTGCGGGAACAGGCTCCTGTCGTAGCTGGACTGATTGCTCTCCGGCGCGACCGTGAGCGCCGCGAGTTCGGCGGCGGCGACCGACGCGGAGGGGATGTTCGGCGGAACCGCGTGCGCGGTTCCCTGGATGAGGCCGAGGCTCAGGGTGAGCGCGGCCAGGATGACGACGACTCGTCGCACGAGTCACTCCCTCTGCCGCCGATCCCGGCCAGGCTGGGGGGTTCCTGGACGTCTGCGAGATCAAGGCGACAGAAAGGACGGTGACATTTCTAGATAAAAGCGGAAATATCAGGTCCTGCCGATTAGTGGGGAGCCCGTTGGTCGGCCCTGCCGGAGCCGTTACCAAGCAAGCGCTTGACGTGCGGAAACAGACTCCCGACACCCCGCGCGACTCCGTGGGTCATCTTCAAACCCCGCGGATCGCCTTCAGGGAATCTTGACGAACCCCCACAGGTACTTGTGGTCCGACTGCATGGACGGGCGCACGTCGGCGGCCTGGGTCACGGTCACCGACTTGCCCACCAGCAGATAGTCGATCTTGCGGTTGAGCCACGAGTGGGTCACCGTCCCGGTCCGGCAGCCCGCCCTGATCGTGTTCACGCACGGGCTGGTGACCTCGCGCATCGTGCCGTGCGCGTTCTGCCCGTACCCCGCGTCGTAGAGGTTGTCGGTCGTCGAGGAGATCGGGATGTCGTTGAGGTCACCGCCGAAGAAGACCTTGTGCCCACTGGCGATGTAGGCGGAGAGCAGCTGTTTCACCCGCTGCGCCTCGGTCAGCCGGGCCTGCCGTTGCCAGCTCGCGGCACCGGTGGTGAGATGGGCCGAGCAGGCCACCAGCTTGCGGCCCCAGGACTTGAGGCAGAGCATCTCCCGCTGCTCCCGGCCGACCGGCGTGCCCAGCGCGTACGAGACCGGGTACTCCTCGAACCCCAGATCCCGCCGGGCGATGACGGCGTTCCCAAGCGGACTCCCGTGACGGCATCGGGCGCTGCGCCCCCGGCCGTTCGACACCGGATCGAAGACCACGTGGTAGTCCCGGAGCGCGGATTTCAGGTAGGACACCCAGTTGCCACAGGTCTCCTGAACCATGACGAACGCCGGACGACGCGACAGGACGCTGTCGACGAACGACGCCGGCACCGGACTGCCCTTCCAGCCGTGCACATGGTGGGCCCCCGCCATGTTGAACTGCCCGATCGTGTACACGGCGGCGGCGTCCGCCTCCCGGGGGATTTTTAATACCAAACCCACCAGGACACTCACAAACGCCAATAGGATGGAGATTTTTCGTGCAAAAAAATTAACATGCATAAGCGCATTTATGCAGAGTCGGCTCATGCATCTGAACATTTCCGAGCATCAGAGAGGAAATGCCATACATGACGAAATCCTTAGACTGTCTGTCGGAAATCGCCACCCTGACGGGCCCCGGATCCATCCACCGGGGCGGTACGGACCGACCGGGCCCGGCCCGCGGCGCCCGTACCCGCTCGACGACGGGCCTCACCCGGGTGACCTTTATCACTAGGCCCCACCGTCGGCGCCCGTCAGGCCCGTGACCTGAACGAACACCCCGAACCCGCCCGTCAACCGGCCCACAGGTTTACACAATTCGCACATCCGCCTGCGATCCGGGCTATACCTTTGGTGAGTGACCAGGAGCAACCGGCTGGCATCGGGCAACCCCCGGACCAGTGAGAACAGGATCGTGACGATCTCACAGTTCACCGATCCCGACGACAGCCGGCAGGTCGAGGCCCTCATCGAGTTCCTCGACCAGTTCGACCAACTCCCCCAGGCCCAGCAGGTCCGGCACCACACCCACGAACGACTCGGACCGGTCCAAGGCCGCGGCGTGGACGTCGGCTGCGGGTGCGGCCGGGCGGTGGCCGAACTCTCCGCCCGCGGACTCGACGTCACCGGGATCGACCTCAGCCCCCACATGATCGAGACGGCGCGCCGCCGGCTGCCCGACGAACGGTTCACCGTCGCCGACGCCCGCAAACTCGGCCTCCCCGACGCCTCCCTCGACTGGTACCGCGCCGAGCGGGTCTACCAGCACCTCGCCGACGCGGACTCCGGGCTGCGCGAGGCCTGGCGGACACTCGTCCCCGGCGGCCGGATCCTCCTCGCCGACCCCGACTGGGACACCTACCTGATCAACGCCCCCGAGTCGGCGCTCACCCGCCGGATCCTGCGCTCCTTCACCGACAGCCTCCCCAACGGCCGCGCCGGGACCCGCACCACCGACCAGCTCACCACGATCGGCTTCGTCGACGTCACCGTCTCCGTGATGCCGATGGTCTTCACCAGCCTGCCCGCCGTCCAGCGACTGCTCGTCGAGCCCGCCGTCGAGGCCGCTCAGATCGCCGGAGTGATCACTCCTGAGCAGTCCCGCGAATGGCTCGACGAACAGCACCGGCTGGAAGAGAAGGGCCAGTTCAACGCCACCGTGACCATGTTCGTCACCACGGCCCGCCGCCCCACCTGAATCCCTGTCCGGGTACCGGGGAACCGGCGGCATACGGAACAGAAAGGGGCGGTGGCCGCAGCCGGCGTGTGCCCCTTTGAGTCTGACAATCAGCCTGACGAATCGTTCCCTGGGCTGAACTCAATACTGGGACAAATCATCATTTATTAAGCACGTAGCGAGTATCGCGCTAATTCGTGCCATCATTAGAAACGTAACGTCGGGTAATTCCCGGGGTAATCCCTGGAGACCGTTTCCAGGCCGCAGAACGTCTGTCCCATCCCCCGTCAGACACGATCGGCGGTTCCGGTGTCCCTGATCACCGAACTCGTGGCACGGATACAAGCCATCGCCGAGGGCCTGCCCACGGAGGCGGTACGCTCCGGAGCCGACCACCTGGAAACCGCGTCACAGGCCCTCGCCCCCGTCGCCGACGGCAGCTCCTCAACGCTCCCCGGCCAAGCGCTGGCCCACTTCACCGAGGCCCTCACCCACCTGCTCAACGCCCGCGACCATCTGGGCAGAGCCCACAACCTCGTCCTGCTCTACGCCGCGACCCTCCAGGGGGAAGGCTGGGTCGTCCCACCTCCACGCCACCACGGCAACCCCTTCAACGCCCGATACGAGGACTGGGTGAGACGCGAAAACGGCGGCCCACCCGACCGGGAGTACCTGGTCATTCGCGGCAGGGACCGGGCGATGTTCGATGCTGTCAGAACCGATCGGCGCGGAGACGTCCTGGTGCACGTGCTGATCGACGCCAAAGGCAAGTACGCCCAGTTCATCGACAAGACCACAGGCGACTTCCATTCCTGGTGGGAGCACGCGCAGAACAGCGGGTTACCGAAAATGCTGGAAACCGCGCTCCGACATGTGCGAGCCGGCGCGGGAAGACCGGTGGAATGGTGGTGTGCCGAACGGGAGTTCGCACATCTGCTTAATGAGAGGTTCCGGGAGGACCGTCGGCTGCTCGGACGGATCCGAGCCGTGTACCGACCCAAGCCACAGGAATGAGAAAGGATGCCCCTGTGCGAAAGGACGAATGGACCATCTCCATTGGATCACGCCTCCAGGAGGAGCTCTGGGGTGGGGAGGCCCGGAGGCTACGTAGCCTGTTGGACGTGATCGCCACCCATGTGGCGGAGTCCTACGGAACCCCCATCACCTGGCACTCGGAGGTCATGACGGCCGAGCAGTGGACCGACCTCGACGCCATCGCCACCGAGATGGTCCGCAACCGCCGCCTCGACGACTTCGGAGTCGTCTTCGAAGCCCTGGGAAGCGGTGGCGTCGCCCTCGGCCGCCGGGTCGGCGCACCCAAGGACATGATCCACTCACTGTGGAGCGCCGGACTACAGGACGAGTGGCCGTTCACCGCCTCATTCAAGTTCCACACCCGATACCTGTATGAGGAGGGCGGGGCACGCCCCCTGCGGGAGCACCCTGTGCCCTGGCTGGTCTCGCTGGTATGCGGAATCGTCGAGGCGGCCAACGCCACGGAGGTGACCATCGGGAACAGACGGCTCCAGGACGAACTGTGGGACGCCCGAGACCCGAACAACGTCTGGGCGATCACCTACGTCTCACCGGACGTGGATACCAGCGGACTGCCGGACACGCTGACCGTGTACCCCTGTACCGCCCCGGCCGGAGGAAAGGTGGTGGTGGCCGACCTGGAGCTGGCCGCCCACGCGCCCGAACGCCTCGTGCACGACCTGCTCCTCCTCGACGACCGCCTCCGCGCTCACACCGGCTGACGCTCGGCCGCTTACAGCCCTCCTGCCACTCGAACCGTCAAACCGTTCGAGACAATCCGGCGCTCTTTCTCCTGCTCTTGTGCCTTGACCTTGCCGCTACGGCAACGCCTACGGTCGGGAACCAGCCGGAGGAATCGGGCCGGTGTCCAAGGAGAGGTGGTGACGGGCCATGGCGTGGTCGATCACGCAGGTGGCGCGGATGTCGGGTGTGACGTCCCGGACCCTGCGCCACTACCACGAGATCGGGCTCCTCGCCCCTGCCTGGGTGTCGGCGAGCGGCTACCGCCACTACGAGGAGAGCCAGCTGCTGCGACTCCAGCAGATCCTCATCCTCAGGCGGCTCGACCTCGGACTCCCCGAGATCAAGGAGATCGTCGACCGGAACACCGATCCGCTGACGGCACTCCGCGAGCACCATCGGCGGCTGCTCGCGGAACGCGACCGGCTCGACGCTGTTGCGCTCACGGTGGCGCGCACCATCGCCGAGCTCGATGAGAGCGAAAGGACAGGGAAGGTGCAAAAGATCAACAACCCGGAGAATCTGTTCGACGGATTCGATGCCGCCCAGTACACCGCCGACGCGCGGGATCGCTGGCCCGGCCACTGGGAGGGGACCGGCCAAGCAGATCTCCTGGCGAACTCCACGCCCCAGGAGATCGAGAAGATGCAACGAGAGGCGACCGCGGCCCTTGTCCGGCTGGCCGAACTGATGGCGGCCGGCACCCCGGTCGACGACCCGGCCGTCCTCGCCAAGCTCGATGTGCACTATCGGCGGATGAGCCGGTACTGGACACCCAGCGCGGAGGAGTACACCCATTTCGGGGAGATGCAGGTCAGTGATCCGACATTCCGGGCGACCTATGACCGAATCGCCGAAGGGCTGGCCGAGTACCAGCGGGACGCCATGGCCGCCTACGCCCGGATCCACCTGACCTGACTCGCCCCGGCCGGGCCCGGAGGACTTCGGCCACGAGCACACCGGCGACCCTCTGGCGAATCACCCGGCCTACCGACACCCCTGTATCCGGCGCTGTGCCACCACCCGAGTCCCAGGTGGTGGCACAGCCACGTCGGCATGGGCTTGGTTCCGGTTGCCAGGGCAGGAGACCATGGGAACACTACGACCGGCGCATCCGGCCGCTGACAGCCACTGTTCCCACGGACATCGACGATCTCCCGATTGACTTCGAAGGCCGGGGCTCCGGGATGACGATGATGCCGGGCTAAACGATCTACCAGAATTGCAGCAACTGGCAGCAACTGGCAGCAACTGGCAGATGGACCCGGCGCTCGGCCCATATGAACCACCCAAACAACCCAAACACCCACCGGCGTCCGGGTCAGCTGCCGTAAACGATCTACCAGATCTGCAGAAACTGGCAGATGGGCTACAAGCCCGGGAGCCCATCAAGTCGGCGTACGCCGTACGGCAAAATGAAGTATCAGCCCCCCAGCCTGCATACCGATCCACCGAATCTGCGGCAACCGGCGGACGGACCGCGGACCCGAGAGCCGGGCAGGGCGGGCCGCCCGGTTCCCGGAGCCTGCGGCCGGTCAGGAGGAGACCGTGTTGGTGGCCCAGACGGCCACGTTGTCGGCGCGGTAGACGACAAGGTTGCCGTCGTCCTGGACGATGACGCGGCTTCCGGGATTCCCTGCGGTCACGCTGTTCCACACCGCCCGGTGGGTCGGCTGCGGGGTGTAGACGACGAAGTTGCCGTCGCCCTGCATGACGCACTCCCCGGCCGGAATCCCGGCGGTGCGCGTGCTCCACAGGGCGATCCCGTCGCGGTTGCGGTAGAGCACCAGGTTCCCGTCCCGCTGGTATCTGAGGGTGAACCGGCCGTTCTCGGAGGTGAGGAACCCACCGGGCTGAAGGCGTTCGCCAGCCGCCATCCGGTCGGGTGTCGTCTCCGGCGGCTCCGGCGGAACCGTGTCGTCACCCACGATCCCGGTCAGGGTGTCCGACGGCCCGGACCTGGCGCCCACCCCCATGCCGTACTTGGCGAACGCCTGCCAGGCGTTCCGGCGACGGGTACGGAGATCGGCGTCGCTCCAGGCCTCGGCCGCGGCCTTGTTCTCCAGCGCGAGCAGGACGGCGTCCCGCGCCTGCAGGTAGGTGGGGTTCGCCGGGGTAAGTTTGAGTCCGTCGACCACGAGCTGCGCGGCGAGCGCCGCACCGATCAAGCGGTTCAGCTCGATGAGGGCGGCGCACCAGATCTCCCCGTTGTTGTGCACCTGGGTGAAACGGCCGGTCCCGAGCATGCCGTACCGGTCCGGATAGTTCGCGTCGTAGGGATGCATCCGGATCCCGCCGGGCGAGTTGACGATCCACGCGCCGACGACCGTCGTGTCGTTGATCGTGCAGGCGATGTAGTCGCTCCACCCCTCGCCGAGGCTGCGTGCCTGGATCGTGCTGAGCACCCGCGGTGCGCCGCCGCCGACCAGCCGGTTGGACAGGCCGTGCGCGTACTCGTGGAAGACCACGCTGGAGTCGAGCGCGGTGTGCCGGTTGGTGCTGGTCACCAGCCCCATGTTCATGGTCGGGGGAGCACCGTCGGGGGGCGTGCTCATGTTCGCGGTGCCGAACACGGCGCCGGGATGCACGATCGCGTCCACCCGGTCGCTGGCCAGACCGCCGCCGATGTCGTTGGCCTGCTGGAAGTTTCGGTCACCTTCCCGGAAGTGCAGCAGGTAGAGGAAGTCGTGCATGAAGTTGCAGAAGTACGACAGGCTCAGCAGCAGCTGATCGTTTCCGACCGCGTCCGCGGGGTCGAAGGTCAGCACGCCGTCCACGACGACACCCTGTCCGGTGCCTCCGGTGTTGAGCCGGGCGATGACGTTGTTCCCCTCGGTCCGGTCTGTACTGATCCAGTCAACCCGGGGGAACGGGTCCGGCAGGTTGCCCGGGGCCGGCACGGGATAGGCGTTGAGCTGCAACGGAAGGTCGCGCAGCACCCGCGCGGAGCCGCCGTCGGGGTGGGACACGTTGCCGCGGGCGGCCACGGGCGACGTCGTGGCACGGCAGTAGAGGATCTCGGCGTTCTCCGCGTCCACGATCACGGTGTAGCGTTCGCCCCCGCCGGGCAACCCGATGTCGACGGCCCAGCCGAGCCGCAGCGCGGTGCCCAGGTCGAACCAGATGAGCGACGCCCGTACCGGCGCCTCGAACGGCGGCGCGTCCACCAGGGTGGACCGCTCGGGGTCGCCGTCCGACGACCGTACGACGGGCTGGAGCCCGCCGACGTCCACGGTCTGGGTGTACAGCGGCTCCCCGAACTGGTCGGTACGGCCTTCGTCGGCGGGGTCGGGCTCGGCCACGTGCCGGGCGGCGGCGCTCACCGCGTCGGTCACCGAGATCGACGGGGCGTCACCGGAGATCTCGCTCGGCGAGAGGGTGCTCCCGGCGGTGGAGTCGATGACCCGGTCGGGGGTGAATCGCACGACGACCGACGCTTCGAAGACGGGAATTCCGTGTACCGTCTCCTGCAAATGAACCGCGGCAGAACCGGAACTGGTGAACAACGGTTGTGGGGCCGCCCGAAATTCAAAGGGAACGGCGTCCTGAAATCCGAATGCCGACCCGATATTCTGCAGATGAAGTTGCGCGGCCTCCACGAGATCACCCGAGACCGGTGCGCCCTGCGCCAGCCGTACCAGGCTCGCGTTTCCGGTTCTGGGATCGACGTCGTCGACGACGATGTTCTGCGCTCCGGGGAGCGCCGCGCTGATGCTCTCGGCGCGACCTGACAGCTCACTCGTTCGTCCAGGTGTGGCACGGTTCACCGTGTGATCGCGAGTGTCCACTTCACGGGCCAATGTCCCTCCAAGGGGGTGAGGCCACCGGTAAGCACCCCGAGGAAAACCCCATTGGCTGGGATCTTCCGCATTGTCGTGCGAACAATGATGGTAGATCCACGCAAAGGACAAGTCAGCACTTCACCGAGCACAAATGCTTACATTGCCAGCTGATCGTTATCTCAAATCCACCTTGCTTACCGCCTTTATTATGATTTTTGGTGATTTATCAGTATGTGCACGACCTCGGCGATGTACGGGCTGCGCCACGGAAACCCGGCAGGTCGTCGCCGGCCCACGCGGTAGCCTGATCGGGCCACGGTCGGCGGGACACCTCGGACACCACGCCGTACGGACACATCCGCCCGGGAACAGGGCGAGATCGGCGGGGGCCGCGATGACGGAGACACTTCAGCCGTACCGGATCCACGAGTGGGTCGCGGAAACGCTCGGTGAACGGCCGACGGCCTGGCGCCAGGTGCTCGGCCGGGAGGAGAACACGGTCCACCGGCTCACGCTGACCGGCGGCGAGTGCGTGTACCTCAAGGTCTCCGCCGAGGACCTGACCGCCGAGCGGGATCGGCTGACCTGGTTCGCCGGGCGGATACCCATCCCCGAAGTCCGCGGCTGGCATGCGTTCGACGACGTCGAATGCCTGCTCACCACCGAACTACCCGGAGAAGACCTCACCCGGCACCTGGCCCGCCCCCTCGACGTGGTCCGGCTGCTCGCCCGGGCACTGCGTCGGATCCACTCCCTCGACCCGGACGACTGCCCGTTCGGGACGGCGGCGCCGGATTCGGCGGTCACCCACGGGGACGCCTGCCTGCCCAACATCCTCATCGACGGGCTCGCGGTGACCGGCTACATCGACCTCGGCGACGCCGGGCTCGCCCCACCCGAGGTGGACCTCGCCGCGGCGCTGTGGAGCCTGGACCACAACTTCGGCGACGGTGACCGGCTCGGTCGCGCGTTCCTCGCCGAGTACGGCCTGCCGGAGCTCTCCGACGCCGAGATCCGGCGTCTCCGCGACTCCTACTGATTCGGCGGCCGTTCACCCTCGAAGTCGTCGATCTGCGTGCACGGCGCGACCGGCTCGACAAACGACTGGTGACGTGTCCTCCGCTCGGTCCCGGCATTCGGTGAGGTTGCCCGATCCATCATCGTCACACCCTCTCGTTGCCGGTGCTCGCGATCCGGTTCGTATGGCGCCGCCGTGTTCGGCCGACAACCGTACGATCCTGGTCGGAAGCCGAGGGCGACGGCCTCGGCAGGCGCAGTCCGTAACGGACGGCACATCCGCTCGGTCACATCGTCAATCACAGGAATGTGATACTCAGATATGTCCGGAATCCTGTTGATCACCGGGGCGAGCCGCGGCATCGGGGCGGCGACGGCGCTACTTGCCGCCCGCCGGGGGTATCGCGTCTGTGTCAACTACCGCGCCAACGCCGACGCGGCCGCCGAGGTCGTCGCCCGGATCGCCGAAGAAGGCGGTGAGGCGGTCGCCGTCCAAGCGGACACCGGCCGCGAATCGGAGGTCGAACGGCTCTTCACCACCGTCGACAAGCAGCTCGGCCCGCTCACCGCACTGGTGAACAACGCCGGAATCCTGTTCACCCAGTGCCGGGTCGACCAACTCGACGAAGACCGGATCCGGCGTGTGCTCACCACCAACGTCGTCGGCTACCTGCTCTGCGCCAAACACGCGGTCCTGCGCATGTCCACCGCGCACGGCGGCGCCGGCGGGGCCATCGTCAACGTCTCCTCCGCCGCCGCCCGCCTCGGCTCCCCGGGCGAGTACGTCGACTACGCGGCGAGCAAAGGCGCGGTGGACTCGCTCACCATCGGTCTCGCCTTGGAGGTCGCCGCCGAGGGCATCCGGGTGAACGCGGTACGCCCCGGCATCATCCACACCGGCATCCACGCCGACGGCGGCGAACCCGGTCGAGTGGACAGAATCGGCCCGAACCTCCCGATGCGCCGCGGCGGCTACCCCGAGGAAGTGGCCGAAGCGATCCTCTGGCTCCTCTCCGACCAGGCCTCCTACATCACCGGCACCTTCATCGACGCCGCCGGCGGCAGATAACCCACCACGCCGGAGACCTCCCGGGTATCAACCCGCCGGTGCGGCACAACCTCTAAAGTGGGCACAGGCCTGCCAGGTGAGGCCACAACCTCGCATCCGACTCGGCAAAAAGGACATCGCCTACATGCTCGTCCGAAGGCGGAAGGGTGTCGTAACCGGAACCACCTCCTCGCATATCACCCGGTTCCGTGACGCAGACCCCATGCCAGGAGCAACAACGTGATCACTAAGATCGAGGCGCACAACTACCGCTGTTTCCGCGAGCTGAGTATCGATCTCGACCGCTATCACGTGCTGGCCGGGGCCAACGGAGCCGGGAAGACAACGATGCTCGACATCCCCACCCTCCTCGGTGAGATGATGCTCGGCGGCCAACACCAGGGATTGAGCCGGGTGTTCCTGGGGCGGCAACGCCGGGGCATTCCAGCCCGTGCTTCCACCCTCACCGAGTTACTCCACCGAGGCCATGGGAGCTCCGTCTCCTTCGCGATCGAGGCACGTCTCCCCGACAAGGTGGCCGACCTGCTCACCGGCGCCTCCGGCAGCGGACCGGCCAGGGATCCGTTCACCCACATCCGTTATGAGTTGTGCCTGAGTGTCTCCCCGCACGAGCTGAGCGTGGCCTTCGAGAACCTGTACCTGTTCTCCAGCCAACGGGACCTCCCGGCCTCATTTGGATTCATGCCGGGTCGCCTCTTTACCGCCGAGAACGGAATCTCCCCTTCGTCCTGGCAGCCCGTGATTCTTCGTGATCTAAAACCCAGCACCCGGTTCTTCCCGGAGACCACCGCGAACGAAAGCGGCATCCCACCCCTGCGGATCCCGCCCAGCCAGCCGGCCCTCGGCGCGACCCCAGCTGATCCGACCCTCTTTCCCGCCGCACTCTGGTTCGCATCGCTGCTGCAGGAAGACGTCGTCTTCTTCGAACCCGACTGGACCGCACTGCGCCGTCCGGTGCCTCCCGGTATGCCGGAACTACTGGAACCCTCCGGGTTGAGCATCCCGTGGCTGGCCCTCGCGCTGCAGGAGTCCGACCCTGAGCGGTTCGCCTCATGGGTCGATCACGTGCGCACCGCCCTGCCCCAGGTCGAACGGATCCGCGTGGTCGAGCGGGAGGAGGACCACCATGCCTACTTCGCGGTCGAATACACCGGGGGCTACCGGGTCACCTCCTCAGGCCTCTCCGACGGTACCCTGCGGATTCTCGCGCTCTCGCTTCTGCCGTACCTGGACGGTGCGGCTCTGCCGCGCCTACTGGTGACCGAGGAGCCCGAGAACGGAATCCATCCCCGCGCGATCGAGACCGTCGTCCAGTCGCTCAGCTCGCTCTACGACTCGCAGGTCTGGGTCTCCACCCACTCCCCGATCGTGCTCGCCGCCACCGACCTCGCCGACGTGCTCACCGCCCGCATCGACCCCACCGGAGCCGTCACCGTCATTCCGGGCAAACAGCATCCCCGGCTGCGCGACTGGCAGGGGTCCATCGACATCGGCACTCTCTTCGCCGCGGGAGTCCTCTCGTGACCGGTCAGCCCCCCGATCGGGACGTCGTCTTCCTGGTGGCCGATGCCGCCATGGAACAGATGCTCCGGGGTTTCCTCGACCGTCCCCACTTCCACCGGAGCCTCGGCTGCGGCCAATTCACCTTCGATCCGAGCGTCGACGTCATCGTCGCGCCGACCAAGGACCCGGGGGTGTACGGCACCGCGCGTCAGCTGCTCAGTCCGTTCGAACGGTCTCACGGCAGGGCGGTGGTGATGCTCGACGTGGCGTGGGACGGAAGTCCCGGCCCGAAAGCGATCCACGAGCACATCAGCCGTTCCCTTGGCCAGGTGTGGAACGAGTTTGCCGTGGTGGTGATCGAACCCGAGCTGGAGGCGTGGGTCTGGCAGGACAATCCGCATGTCGCCCAAGCGCTGAAGTGTCCCAGCGAGTTCCGGAAGATCCTCGCGGTAAGCGGACACTGGCCTGAGGGAGATCTCAAGCCGCCGGATCCGAAGGAGGCGTTGGAACATCTGCGGCGTAAGCATCGGGCCGACCGGTCCAACGCGGCGTTCCGACGGCTCGCCGAGAAGATCTCCGTACGGCACTGTCAGGATCCGGCGTTCAACGAACTGTGCCGCCATCTGGGCACGTGGTTTCCCCGAGCCGCGTGAAGGGGTCAGAGGGGGGCGGGGATGGCGGGGCGGATGACGGTGGCGACGAGGGGGCCGTAGGCGGCGCGGGTGGCCTTGTCGAAGCGGGTGATGTGGCGCAGATGGAGACCGAGCCGAGGACCGTGCCGTCGGAGCGGAGTACGGCGGCCGCGACGCTGCCCGCGGCGGACTGGCGTTCGCCGACGCTTTCGGCGTAGCCGAGGCTCCGGATCCGGCCGATCTCGGCCAGGACGGCTTCCCGGGTGACCAGGGTGTGCGGGGTCAGCGCCTCCAGCGGCCGGGTGCGGAGGAACTCGCCGACCTCACGGTCGGACGGGGCGGCCAGGATCGCTTTGGAGGAGGAGCCGGCGTGCAGCCAGCCGATGGTGACGGTCATCCGGACTTCGCGGTGGCTCTCCACCTGCTCGGCGAGGCCGACCTCGGCGTCGCCCCGGCCCCGAACTCCTCTGGGCCCGATCCCAAGTCGTCGCCGCCGACATCGACCCGCCCACCGCCTCGGTGAGCATCGAAATCCGCGACCTCGACGCGCTGTACATCTCAACCCATGCGTTGAAACACCTCGGCTCCTTCGGCCGCGCCTGCGTCCACCCCGCCCAGATCCCCGTGGTCAACGAGGTCTTCACCCCGCCCCACGACACCGTCGCCGTCTCCGTCGCCCAAACCCTGCTCAGCCACTACGAGAAAGCCCTCGCCTCCGGACTCCCTACCGTGTCCAGGAGGCCGATAGCGGCCCTTGGTGCGGTCCAGGACATTCCTCACTATGCCGGTCCCAAAGTGGATGCAGCTGGATAGGATTTCCGTCAAGTACGCCGGTCGGGGGCGGCGTCCGGATTGGTTCGTGTACCACAGGCCGGCCGTGGTAGCCGGTCTTTCTCGATCCGTTCCGTGATGGGAGCGCCCTTGCCGTCCCAGGTTGTCACGTACCAGCTGGACGACAGCACGACGGTCCAGTTTGAGATCGAGCCGCCCGCCGGATACCAGCCCGCGAGCAGCGCCGAGGAGATCGTCGGACGGGTTCGTCAGGCGATCGGCCCGGCGGTCGCGGCGGCACAGGTGGTGCTGGATCAGGCCCGGCGGATCACTCCGGACGAGATCCAGGTGAAGTTCGGCGTCAAGGTGACGGGGACGATGAACTGGCTGGTGGCCAAAGCCGGCACCGAGGGCAACTTCGAGATCACCCTGACCTGGCGGCCCACACCCGATCCGGCCGCCTGACCGATCGTCATGACCGCAGGGCCTGCCGCCGATTCCTGGAACGCCTCGGTCCACTCCTCCGAGGTCGATTACACGCCTCTGGGCGCCGCCGTGGTCATCGACTCCCGCCGGGCCCTGACCGCCGCCCATGTCGTCCAGCGCGACGGGGTCATCCGGGAACCGCTGTGGCTGGCCTTCCCCAAATCCGATCCAGCGGGTGACCGCCGCCGGGTGACCTCGGTCGTCATCGCGCAGCCCGGCATCATGGACCTGGCGTTACTCACCTTGGATGAGGACATTCCCCCAGGTGTGCGGCCCGCCCGGCTGCTCTGCCCGCAGCCGGGTAGCCTGACCGGCCGCGGGTGGTGGGCGTTCGGGTTCCCCGGCGGTGACGCACTGGGCGATGTCAGCTCCGGGCAGGTGAACGCGGCACTGGGCTACGGGTGGATCCGGCTGGCCACCGGCTCGGCCGACCCGCTGGCCCGCGGCTTCAGCGGAGCCGGGCTCTGGTCGGCCGACTACGAGGCGGTGGTCGCGGTGGTGGGCCAAGCGCACACCGCCGGAGGCGGCGGCCGGGCGATCACCCTGTACCAGGCCGACCTCTGCTTTCCCGATCAGAAGCTCCGCATACTGGCCGAGCAGTGGTCGGCCGAGCAGGCCGGTGAGCTGGCCCTGGCGTCATGGGGCTGGCGGCTGGCCGACGACCCCGAGGCCGGACGGCACTGGCGGCCCCGTGCCCGCGGGGTCAGCGTCGACAGCCAGCCCGGGTACCTCTTCCGCGGCCGGACCGCGGCGCTGACCGCGATCACCGGCTGGCTGGAGCGCGAGCGGCCGGATCGGCGGGTGCTGGTGGTGACCGGCTCGCCTGGCGTGGGCAAGTCCGCAGTCATGGGCCGGATTGTGACCACCGCCGATCCCGGCATCCGGGCTGTGTTACCCCTCAGCGATGACGCAGTACGGGCCCCGGCCGGGTCGGTGGCCTGCGCCGTCCACGTTAAGGGCAAGACCGCGCTGGAGGTGGCGGTCGAAATCGCCCGGGCCGCCTCGGCCACACTGCCGGAGTCCCTCGACGATTTCGAGCCGACGATGGCCGCGGCGCTTGACGAGCGGCGGGGACGGTTCAACGTGCTGATCGACGCCCTGGATGAGGCGACCTCCCCCGCCCAGGCCCGGGCCGTCATCACCCGGATCGTGCTGCCACTCGTGGACACCTGCGCCGCACGGGGCGCCCAGGTCATCGTGGCCTCGCGACGCCGTGACGACGAAGGCGACCTGCTGAGCGGCTTCGGTACCGCGGCCCGGCTGGTGAATCTGGACGACCCGGCCTTCTTCGCGCCGGAGGATCTGACCGCCTACGCACTGGCCAATCTGCGGCTGAACGGGGAGGAACGCGCAGGCAACCCCTACGTCGGCGATCACACCGCCGTACCGGTGGCCGCCGCCATCGCGGTCCGATCGGGGCAGAACTTCCTGATCACCGGTTTGGTCGCGCGCGCTCACGGTCTCCATGACACGCAGCCCGCCGACCTGGACAGGCTCACCTTCCCGGACAGCGTCGAGGATGCTCTGGGCGCCTACCTGAACCGGCTGCCCGATGTCGGCCCGGTCTCCGCCACCGCCGCGCTTACCGCTCTGGCCTTCGCCGAAGCACCGGGTATGGATCTCGACCTGTGGCTGACAGCCATCAGCGCACTAAACCGGGCCGAGCCGACCGCCGGACAGCTGTCGCGTTTCGCCCGTTCATCGGCGGCCAATTTCCTCATCGAATCCAGCACCCCTGATGCTCAGGCGCATGTCGACCGGGACAGTGACGGGATCCCCGTGTTCCGCCTGTTTCATCAGGCGCTCAACGACGTCCTGCTGACCGCGCAAATCCGGCACTCACCGCGCCAAGCCGACGAGGACGCTCTTACCCAGGCTTTCCTGCGAGTGGCCGAATGGCAATCATGGGCGGCGGCATCGTCCTACCTGCTCCGTTCTCTGCCCGGACACGCCGCTCGGGCCGGCAAGCTCGACCACCTGCTCGCCGACGACGACTTTCTGCTCTACGCCGATCTGCCCCGCCTTGTTCTGGAAGCCGACCGCTCTCCTTCTCCCCACGTTCGCAGTCAGGTGCGGCTTATCACGCTGACCCCGCATGCCATAGCCGCCCCCGCCGCCACACGTGCGGCCATGTTCAGCATCACCGCCGCCCTGATCGACCTGCCACCTCGTTACCGCGCCAACGATCGATCCATGCCCTATCTGGCTGCCTGGGCGTCAAGTCGACCACGAGCCGACCAAGCCCTCCTGACCGGCCACACCGGCGGGGTGAACGCCGTCTGCGCCTTCACCTTTGACCGCCGCACCCTCCTCGCCACCGGCGGCGACGACGGAACCGTCCGAATCTGGGACCCAACCACCAGCCACCCCATCGCCAACCTCACCGGCCACACCAGCGGAATACGCACCGTCTGCGCCTTCACCGCAAACGACCGCACCCTCCTCGCCACCACCGGCTACGACCGAACCGTCCGAATCTGGGACCCAACCACCAGCCACCCCATCGCCAACCTCACCGGCCACACCAGCGGAATACGCACCGTCTGCGCCTTCACCGCAAACGACCGCACCCTCCTCGCCAGCGCCGGCTACGACCGAACCATCCGAATCTGGGACCCAACCACCAGCCACCCCATCGCCAACCTCACCGGCCACACCGGGACAGTGAACGCAATCTGCGCCTTCACCTCCGACGGCCGCACCCTGCTCGCCACCGCCGGTACCGATCAAATTGTGCGAATCTGGGACCCAACCACCAGCCACCCCATCGCCAACCTCACCGGCCACACCAGCGGAATACGCACCGTCTGCGCCTTCACCGCAAACGGCCGCACCCTCCTCGCCACCAGCGGCGAAGACCGAACCATCCGAATCTGGGACCCAACCACCGGCCACCCCATCAATAATCCACTCACCGGCCACACCAACTGGGTCCTCGGAATCTGCGCCTTCACCGCAAACGACCGCACCCTCCTCGCCACCACCAGCGACGACGGAACCATCCGAATCTGGGACCCAACCACCGGCCACCCCATCAATAATCCACTCACCGGCCATTCCTGGGGGGTGCGCGCAATCTGCGCCTTCACCGCAAACGACCGCACCCTCCTCGCCAGCGCCGGCTACGACCGAACCATCCGAATCTGGGACCCAACCACCAGCCACCCCATCGCCAACCTCACCGGCCACACCGGCGGGGTGAACGCTGTCTGCGCCTTCACCGCAAACGGCCGCACCCTCCTCGCCAGCGCCAGTTACGACGGAACCGTCCGAATCTGGGACCCAACCACCAGCCACCCCATCGCCAACCTCACCGGCCACACCGGCGGGGTACACACAGTCTGCGCCTTCACCGCAAACGACCGCACCCTCCTCGCCACCACCGGCTACGACGGAACCGTCCGAATCTGGGACCCAACCACCAGCCACCCCATCGCCAACCTCACCGGCCACACCGGCGGGGTGAACGCTGTCTGCGCCTTCACCGCAAACGGCCGCACCCTCCTCGCCAGCGCCAGTGACGACGGAACCGTGCGGATCTGGGACCCGGCCACCGCCATCTGCGAAATGATCATCCCGACCCACGACCCGGCCCTATCCTGCACCCAAGCTGATGATCTCCTCGTCGTGGGTTTGGAGACAGGTATCCTCGCCATCCGCCTGAATCCCAGCCCCGGCCGACCATCCGCATGCCCAGGAGCTTCAATGGCTCCATAAGCGGAACTCCCCAACGCCGGACCGATACACCTTGATCGTCACCCGGGACGCCCGGGGTTGCTGATCGGCTGGAAGCCGCGGAAGCCGTACCACACTCTGGAAGGACACCCAAGATCGACAGACCGCCGGTACGGCCTGGCGTGCCTTGGCCGTACCGGCGCAGGCCCCTCGGCGGAGCGACCTGGAGTGATTCGTGGCTACTCGGGGTCCGGGGTCAGCGGGGTGAGACGGTGCCGGTGCTGTCGATCATCATGAGTTTGAGGGTGCCGTTGTCCATGTAGGTCTGGGCCGGGGTCAGGTAGCCGTCGCTCGCGGTGGCGGCGGACCTGGTGAAGGTCTCCTGGAAGTGGGGGATGTAGCCGACCTCGGTCCGGAAGTTGGTCAGCGATTCCGTGGCCTCGTTCCAGTGGTACATGTTCGTCTGCCACTTGGGGAAGTAGTAGCCGGGTACGTCCGGCTCGTGGGCATGCCGGGTGGGTGAGGTGAGCCAGTCGTCCACCCCGTCCCCGTCGACGTCGGCGATGTCCCAGAGGAACAGGTCTTTGATGGTGTATCGGTCGGTGGTGGCACCCGGGTTGGAAATGTGCAGGTACCAGCGCCCGCCGCTGTAGACGTTGTACGCGATCCGCGAGGTGCCGCCGGTGCGGACGATCGGGTTCGCCGGGTAGGACACCCGGTTCACGTACTTGTTGCCGTCGCTGTTGTCGTGCGCGTACGAGTAGAACCGGTCGTCGACGGTGTTCGCACCAAGGCTGTAGACCGAGACGTGCCGCTCGATTCCGCCCCACGGATCGCGGGTCATGGTGCCGGAGAGCCGGTCCTTGTAGAGGGAGTAGTTGCTGGTTCCAGAGATCAGCACCACCTTGTCGGGATTTCCGGGGTCGACGGCGACGACTCCGTAGTTGCGCCCGGCGATGTCGGTGCGACCGCCGGTGAGGTACGGCCGATCGGCGACGAGCTGGCTCGCGCTCAGCGGCCCGACGGCGTACTGGACGACCCGGCCGGAGGTCCAGAACACCAGCCGCCGCTGGCCCGCCACGTTGACGATCAGCCCGTTGGCGACGTGGGAGTTGGTGATGTACTTCGTGCCGGTCGGATAGGTGTTGGCGAGGGCGTTCGTGTATGTGGCGTCATAGGACGAGGTGGACGGGAAGTACAGCGCCCCGTCGGTGGTGAAGGAGCTCCCGCTGAAGCCGAGGAACCACGAGGTGTTCGGATAGTAGGGCGAGACCGCGATCTTGTTGGTGCTGCCGCCCCACATCACGCCGTTCTCGGTCCACTGACGGGTGGGGTAGCTCGTGCTGCCGAAGGTCCAGCAGATGTCGGCCATGGGGCTGAGCGGGGTCTGCCGTGCCCCGGTCCGCCCGCTGTAGAAGTGCAAGGTGGTGTTGTGGACCGGGGTGGTTCCGCACGTCGTGCCGGTCGGGGTGGCGACCACGACGTAGATATCGGGCCAACCGTCGCTGTCATAGTCGAAGCCGCCGTACGGACCGTAACCGGTCGTGCTCGCCGTCCAGAGCGAGGTGCCGGACTGGTCGACGGCACGCAGGGTGCCGCCGGTGAGCTGGAACCCGACGGCGCTCACGGTCGCGCTGCCGGTGACCTTGTAGACGGGCAGCACGGTGCCGCCGGAGAGGACGATGACGTTGCCCACGGCGGGCGGGCTCGCCGCCGCGGGTGGGACGCCGACCACGGTGAGCACCGTGATCGGCATCAGGCACATGAGGAGTCGGACAAAGAGTCGGCCCATACGGACTCCTTCTCTGCTTTCTTAGGGGGCGTTCGCCAAGGCGTCCAGCACCCGCATGGCCGGCAGCACGTCTGCCACCGTGCATCGCGGAGAGCGGCCCTCGGCAACGGCGGCGAGGAAATCAGCGTCCTGCGCCTCGATCGCCGCGTCCTGGGTGGCCGCCACACCGGGCGAGTCGACGATCACGCCGTCGGGCCCGTACAGGCGGCCGTCTTTGATGTGCAGAGTCGTGTCTTCGGCGATCAGCACGTAGTCGCTGATCGGCTCCCTGGAGTGGTAGGAGAGGGAGAGCGTCGCCAGGTCACCGGTCGGGGTGACCAGCACCGCGGCGACGTCCATCGGCGTGCCGCTGCCCGGCCAGACCGGCCCGCATCGGCCCCGCGTGTCCACCTCTGCGGCGTCGAGCAGCCACAGCGCCGCGTCGACGAGATGGGCGCCGTGGTGCCAGAGCACGCTGTCGGTCCAGTCCCGGGCCCGGCCGGTCCACCCCATGTTGGTCTGCCGCAACTGCAAGGACCGGGCGATCACATGGCGCAGGCGCAGTTCACCGCGTTCGACCCGCGCTCTGACCTCCAGATGCGGCGCCCAGTACCGCAGGGTGTGGCCCATCCCGGCGACCCGCCCTGTCTCCTCGGCGGTCCGCGCCACCAGCTCGGCTTCGGCCAGTGACACCCCGACCGGGATCTCGCACAGCACATCCCGCCCGGCTCTGAGCGCGGCGACCGTCAACTCGGCGTGCACCGGGCTGGGCGCCGCGACGACGACCGCACCCACCTCGTCGTCGGCGAGCAACTCCTCCGTGCTCGTGTACGACCTCGGGATGTCGTACTCCGTCGCAAATTCGGTGTTCTCGTCGGGCTTGGGCCCGGCCACCGCGACGATCCGGCCACCGGCCGCGCGAATGGCCCGAGCGTGAAAGCCACCGATCGCCCCCGGTCCGAGAATGCCGATACCGACACCGTTCATGATTCCCTCCCGCAAATGTTCTCGATGCCGTAAGCCGGTGCGAACTCACGCTCAGCACACGCCGCCCTACCAGGACCGGGACAACGGCTCACAGTCTCCTCCCGAACAACTCGTCGGCACTGCGACCCAGCACGAACTCCCGTTCCCGGGCGGACAGGAAGGGCATGTGGTCGGTGACATGGCTGATGGCGTCGGTGTAGGTGGCGTCGGTGCCGCCTTCGCGGTTCCAGTCCCCGCTCCACATCAGGCGTTCCGCGCCGAACGCCGCCAAGGACATGCGCAGGTACGGCTCCGCGTCCGGGTAGGGGTAGGCGGTCGCGGCGTTGTGGAAGAACCCGGACCAGGTGGCGGAGGTGTTCGGGCGGGTCGCCAGCCGGAGGAACCGCTGAAAGCCGCGATACGGTTCGGGGTCGTCGGCGAGTCTCAGCCAGCCGAGGTGCTCGAACCGGAAATGCACTCCCGGATACCGGTCGACGACGCCCAGGAACGCGTCGTCGGCCACGGCGTCGAACGGCCCGGTGACACTGGCGACGAGCCGGTGGGTGTCCATCGCCTTCCACACATCCGCAGGTGCGGTCGGCGGCAGCCGTACCCCGCCCAGGACGGCACGCCCGGCGAGTTTCTCGATCTGCCGTGGCGCGTCCCGGTCTCCGGCATCCACCAGCCCGACTCCGGTGAACAGCTCCGGATACTCCTGGACACAGCGCTCCAGGTAGTCGTTGTCGGGGTTGCCGAGATGCTGAACGAGTACGGCACGGGTGACACCGTGGGTCCGCATGGCGTGGAGATAGTCCTCCACCGGCCGGAACTTGGTGAGTCCCACGTGGACGTGGCAGTCGACGATCACGCGGTCAGTTCCCGTCATGAGCGCCCGCCAGCCTCGCACAGGCCGCCGCAAACTCCGTCGAGGTGGCGGTGTATCCGACGTTGGACTCGATGTACCGGATCGCGATCAGGTTGGCGAGCTCGCCCTCCCGGGTCTCCGGATACTCGAAGGTACGGACGCAGTCGCGCAGGACGATCACCCGGTACCCCCGGTACATCGCCTCGGTCACCGTGTTCCCGAGACAGACCCGGGTGTCGAAGCCGACCACGACCAGGTCGGTGATGTCCCGCGAACGCAGGGTGGAGTCGAGCGTCGTCTCGAAGAAACCGCTGTACATCTGTTTGCGGATCAACGGCTCCCCCTGACCGGGGGCGATCACATCGGAGAAGGCGAGGATGTCGTTGGGCTCCTGCCAGGCGTCCAGCACGTCCACATCGCAGACCCGCTGCGAGAGGTTGCGCCAGGTGTTGCGGTCGTTCAACCCCGGCGAAAGGTGGTTGGTGAGGTAGACGACCTGCAGCCCGGCCTGCCGTGCCGCATCCCGCGCCGGGACGATGTGCTCCGTCACGATCTTCTTGATCGTCGGGTCCGGGGTGTAGATCCCGGTGAGATCGGGGTTCTCGGCGTCGTCGTCGAACCCCTTGCCGTAGGCGTCCACGACGAGGAACCCGGTCCGTGCCGGGTCGAGCTCAAGCTGCTCCTCCGCGTGTCCGAGCGGGTTTTCGAACGACGGGTACAGCCGGTAGTACCGGCCGGTCAGGGTCAGCTTCATCGGTGTCCTTCGGTGTGCGCGGTCGGCATGGTTTGCGTGATGAGAGCCTGGGTGCCGCGGTCTCCGCCGTGCGCGTCGGCGACGGCCCGGCACAGATCCAGGACGAGACGCGTCCCCGGCAGTTCGCGTGCGTCACCGACCTCGCCGAGCGCGAGTCCGAGATCCTTGGCGAGATGTTCGATCTTGAATCCGGGCTCCAGATCCTGCTCGCTCAGCCGCGTCCAGGCGAAGTCGAGCAACGGGGAACCGGCGACCCCGACCCGCAGCGACTCGCGTACCCGGGCCGGGTCGAGGCCCACGGCTTCGGCCGCGGCGAACGCCTCACAGACGCCGAGCGTCACGTTCGCCACCAGGGCCTGGTTGATCAGCTTGGCCGCCTGCCCGGAACCGGCCGGTCCGTGGTGCACGATCGTCGTGCCGAGCACCTCCAGGACCGATCTGACCCGCTCGAACGCGCCGATATCCCCGCCGACGAAGACGGAGAGCCCACCACTGCGTGCCCCGGCCGGGCCGCCGCTTACCGGTGCGTCCAGGACCTGGCCGTGACCGCCCAGCCGGCGGGCCAGTTCGGGCGACGAGGTGGACATGTCCACCGCGACGGTGCCCGGCGAGGCGGCGGCGAAAATCCCGTCCGGCCCCAGGTACGCCGTCTCGACGTCGGCGGGAAACGGCAACATCGTGACGACCAGGTCACGTTCCCGAGCCGCCTCGGCGATCGACCCGGCCCACTCCGCCCCCTGGTCGAGCAGCGGCTCGGCCTTGGCGCGGGTGCGATTGTGCACGGCCACCCGATACCCGGCCGCGAGCAGCCGGGCCGCCATCGGCTCGCCCATCAGCCCCGTGCCGATCCACCCGATCCTCATTCGAACCCTCCACAAGCCCAGGCCGCCGCACTTACCGGCGTGCCGTCCAAACCGCACGTACGGCGTGCGAACACAGCGGCGTCATCACCTACGGAAGCCGATCGGCCCCCCATCGAACCGACCGGCCCGTTTCCCGAACGTCGCCGTCGGGGCGGCGAACTTCGAAAGCACTCATCTGCCCGCTCCGACAACCGGCAGGCAGCACTCACCCCGGAGGCGGCTCCGGACACAGCGGCGTGCGGCGACCCAACCCATCCGAACTCAGCCGAAGCGCAGCCCACCCAACTCAGCGCCGAGCCACCCCCAACCGGCGGCATTCCACGGTCACCGACCCAGCCTGACCAGCGACCCACCGGCTTCCTCCCGCCAACCGACCTAGCCGGACTAACCAGACAATCGACGGTCCGGGTGAACACGATGTCGTCACCGACCGCGGAATGGGTCGTCGGCTCGACCCGGACATCGCTCATCCCGACCCTCCCGGCAACCGGGCGGCCAGGTTCACCGGGCCAACGGCCGAATGTGCGCCCGGCGCCGCGTCACCGAACTCAGCGGCTTGAGACCCTGGGACGTCGGCGAAGTGGCAAGCGGCCATTCCGCCGCCGGGCGCCGGACTGAGCGGGGGTCGTGCTTCACGGCAGCGTTCGGGACGGCCCAGCTCACGCCAGAGCGCGCATCGAGGTGCGAAATGGCAGCCGGTCGCCGTCGGCTCCGAGTCGGAGATCTCACCCTGGATCACCGTCCGGGTGAAACCGCCACCCGGCTGGAAGGCCGGGATGGAGCCGACCAAGGCACGCGTGTACGGGTGCACCGGGTTCTCCAGCAGCCTGCGCCGGGGTCCGATCTCCACCAGGCGGCCGAGGTACATCACCGCGATCCGCTCGCAGAGGAAGTACACCGCGCGTAGGTCGTGGCTGATGAACAGCATGGCCAGGCCGAGCTCGCGCCGCAGTCCGGCGAACAGGTTGAGCACCTGAGCCTGCACCGAGACGTCCAACCCGGAGACCGGCTCGTCGGCGATCACAAGCGACGGCTGCAAGGCAAGCGCGCGGGCGATGCCGATACGCTGCCGTTGCCCACCGCTGAACTGCTGCGGATAGCGGTCGAGCATCTCGGGGGTGAGGCCGACGCGGCGCATCAACTCGCCGATGCGCTCCTCCAGCTCCCGTCCGGCGGCGAGACGGTGGATCTCATACGGGTCGGAGAGCACAGAGCGAATCGACCGCCGCGGATTGAACGCGTTCTGCGTGTTCTGGAAGATCATCTGTACGTCACGGCGGAACTCCATCAACCGCCGGCCGGACAGGTCGCGGAGATCCTCGCCGCGTAGCTCGATCCGGCCGGAGGTCGGCTCCTCCAGCCGTACGATCATCCGCCCGATCGTCGTCTTCCCCGAACCGCTCTCCCCCACCAGCCCGAGCGTCTCGCCCTGATGGATGTCGAACGAGACGTCGTCGACCGCCCGGACCACCGAGCGGCCGGAGCCGAATCCCCGTTCCCGGAACTCCTTGCCAAGCCCGCGCACCGACAACAGCGGTATCCCGCTCATCGACCCACCCCCTCGGCATTGCACAAACCCGACGGCCCAACGTGACGATCGCTGAGAGCGGCACCCTCGACAGCGCAGGGGGCAGCACCCCCCACGGCACAGATGGCTGAGCTCACGACGGTTTGGGGAACCGAACGCCAACCTCTCCCAGGCCCGTGACCGAACCCAGGCACCGGAAACGGAAGCTCTCCGATCATCGAACCAGCCCTCCTACCGCCTCCACCAAAGCATCCGGGAAGTGGCATCGGCTGCGCCGCCCGGCCGAACCGCGGGAATCGAGGGTGGCCATGGCCGGGGCGACCGAGGTGCACTCGGCCGGGTCACCCAGCCGCCGACGCAACGGGCAGCGCTCGGCGAACCGGCAGCCGACGGGCCAGGCCCGTGGATCGGGCGGAGCACCGGGAATCGTGGTGAGTTCCTCGGGGGGTTCACCGCCCAGCGGCGGTATGGCATCGAGCAGGGCCTTCGTGTACGGATGGCCGGGGGCCGCGCAGACCTCGGCGACGGAGCCGGACTCCACGATCTGGCCCGCGTACATCACCAGCACCCGATCGCAGATCTCGGCCACCGCGGTCATGTCGTGGGTGACGAACAGGATGGCGGTCCCGGACTCCTCCCGTACGTCGAGCAGCAGACGGAGGATCTGTGCCTGAATCGTCACGTCCAGCGCGGTGGTCGGCTCGTCGGCGATCAGCAGGTCCGGCCCGAGCTGGACCCCCATCGCCACCGCCACCCGCTGCTGCATGCCGCCGGAGAGCTCGTGCGGATAGCGCCGCACCTGTGTGTCCGGCCGGGGCAGCCCGACCCGCCGGAGGATGTCCAGGATCCGGCCCTGCCGCTCGGCCCGTGGCAGCTCGGGCAGGTGCCGGGCGAGCCCCTCGTCGACTTGGGCCCCGATCCGGGTGACCGGGTTCAGCGCCGCACCCGCGTCCGACGGGATGAGCGCCATCCGCCGGCCTCGTAGCCGAGCCAGCTCGCGTGGCCCCAGTCCGGCAAGCTCGGTGCCGCGCAGCCGTACCGAACCGCCCACGATCCGACCGGGGCGGTGTACCAGGCCGAGCAGGGCCAGCATGGTCACGCTCTTGCCGCTGCCGGACTCGCCGACCACACCCACGATCTCTCCGGCGGCGACGTCCAGGTCGACCCCGTCGACGGCTCGCACCACGCTTCCGGTCAAGGGGAACTCCACGGCGAGGTCCCGCACTTCGAGAACGGTGCCCCCCGTTTCATCGAGCGGCGTCAACTGATCCTCCTGGCGTCGAGCCGATCGCGCAGCGCATCGGAGAGCAGGTTCACGGCGAAGACCGCGACGACGATGGGGACGCCCGCGACCAGGGCCAGCTCGGGCTGGGCCAGAATGAACTCCCGGCTCTCGGCCAGGCGTGAACCCCAGGAGGCCTGGGGCGGCTGCACGCCGAGTCCGAGGAACCCCAGCGCCGCCTCGTCGAGGACGGCGAAGCCGAGCAGCACCGTCGTCTGCAGCAGGACGAGCGGGGCCAGGCCGGTGAGGATCTCGGTGCGGATCACCCGCCACCGTGAGGCGCCGAGGACCCGGGCCGCGTCGATGTAGGCCCTGGATCGGATGCCCACCACGGCGGATCGGATGAGCCGGGTGTAGAACGGCCAGTACGAGAGGCCGAGCGCCAGCACGGTCGTGGTCACCGAGGCACCGAAGACGCCGACCACCCCGATGGCCACCAGGAGCGAGGGAATCGCCAGGAACAGGTCGACCACCCGGGTCACCACGAGATCCACCCAGCCGCCGAGGAACCCGGTGAGCAAGCCCAGCGGGATCGCGACGGCGGTGGCGATGCCGACCGCGCCCAATGCGATCAACGCGGTCGCCCGCGCTCCGGAGGCGATCCGGCTCGCCACGTCCCGGCCGAGTTCGTCGGTGCCCAGCCAGTGTTCCGCGCTCGGACCGGCGAAGCGGTTGGCGATGTCGATGGCGTACGGGTCCTTGCCGATCACCCAGGGACCGATCGCCACGGTGAGGACCACAAGGAGGCCGAGTCCCGAGCCGATGGCGGTGCGCAGCGGCATCCGGCGGCGGACCGCCGCCTTGGGTGCGGTCGTCACGACCATGGTCTTGGCGGTCACGTCAGCCTGACCCGGGGGTCGAGCACGCTCTGGACCAGCTCGCAGACGAGGTTGACCGTGATGAAGAGGCCACCGTAGATAAGCAGCAAGGCCTCGATCATCGCGTAATCCCGTTCGACCACCGCGCTGGCCACCAGCCGTCCCATGCCCGGCCAGTTGAACAGCGCCTCGACCACGATCGATCCGGCGATCAGCGAGGCGACCGTCACCCCGAGGGCGGCGACGAGGGAGGGCAGCGCGTTGCGCAGCACGTATCCCATGGAGATCTTCCTTGGTGTGAGGCCCTTCGCCTGCGCGAACGGGACGAACGACTCCTGAATCGTCTCCACCACCGCCGATCTGGTCAGACGTGCCAGGTAGGGGCTGATGGCCAGCCCCAGCGTCACCGCGGGCAGGAGCGTCAGCCGCAGGCTCTGCATCGGGTCGTCGGCGAACGGCACATATCCCTGTGACGGCACCAGCCGCAGATTCACCGCGAAGACCAGCATCAGCAGCGTGCCCAGGAAGAACGCCGGTACGGCGAGCCCGAACAGGGTGGCGGAGGTGATCAAGGAGTCGAGCCGGGAGCCCGGTCGCATCCCCGCGGCCACCCCTGCCGGGATCGCGATCAGCAAGGAGACGAGCAGGGCGGCACCGGCCAGCTGAAGGGTGGCCGGGATCCGATCCACGATGATCGTGCTGATCGGCATCTGCGAGCGGAAGGAGACGCCCAGATCCCCCCGGGCGACCCCGGTGATCCACTCTCCGTACTGGCTGAGCAACGGGCGATCCAGGCCGAACTGCTCCCGCAGTCGGGCCACCAGGGCGGGATTGCCGTTCACCCCGAGCATCGCGACGATCGGATCGCCGGGAATCAGGCGGACGTAGATGAACGAGAGCACGGACAGCCCGAAGAGCAGGGGTAACGCGAGCAGGACTCTGCTGAGTGCGTACCTGAGCATCGCCCACCTTCCTTTCCGCGATCGGCGGTGGTCGCCGGGAACGACCACCGCCGATCGGTCAGCCGCGACGGCGGTGCGATCAGCCGACTTCGGCCCGGACCAGGTTGGCGGAGTCGGCGTCCAGCGGTGCGGTGAAGTTCTTCACCCGCTTGCCGACCGCCACCTGCGGCCACTGGTAGCCGATCACGAGCATCGGCAGCTCATCCGCCTGCCACTGTTCCAACTCCTTGAAGATCGCGCCGGCCCCCTCCGGACTGGTGGCGGCGAGCGCGTCGTCAATCTTCGCATCGATGGACTTATCGTCCAGATGGGTGGTCAGTGCGGTGAGGGAGCCCTTGCTGTGGAACCAGTTCTGGTACAGATCGGCGGAGCCACTGGCACCGGCGCCCCCGTGGTACATGGCGAACTTGCCCTTGGCCGCATCCCCCCAGTAGGCCGCCGGATCGTACTTCTCCGGCGTCACCTCGACGCCGATCTCCTTCAGGTTCTGCTGAAGCACCTGGACGTGGCAGCCGGCGGCGGGCCAGTTGGACTCATACGGCACCGTGACCTTGAACGGGGCTCCGTCCGCCATCCCCGAGACCCCCTTGGCGGTCCGGGCTCCGGCGGCGCCCTCCACCCAACCGGCCTCGGTGAGCAGCGCCTTGGCCTTGGCCACCGACTCCTGACGGCTCGCGGTCCGGTAGGCGTTGATCTCGGTGTAGTTCGGATCCCATGGGCGCAGGATGTTCCCGTAGGTGATGCCGCCGGTACCCGACCAGCAGGCGGTCTGCCGGCTCTCGCGGTCGACCGCGAAGGCGATCGCCTGACGCACCTTCTTGTCCGAGAACGGAGGCTTGGAACGATCCCATCCCCAGAAGAGCGGGGCGAGCGCGTCGGACTGGAGCACCTGCACCACACCGCCGGCCTTGAGTCGCTCGGCGTCGACGTATCCGATGTTGGCGATGTCCCCCGAGCCGCTCTCCAGCGCGGCGGCGTGCCCCGCGGGGTCCTCGGAGAACGTGTACTTGATCTTGGCGATCTTGGGCGGGGTCGGGTATCCCGGGTTGACCTCGAAGGTCGCACTCCCCTTAGGGATGTACGAGGTGAGCTGCCACGGCCCCGAAGTGGCCGTCGGCTGCACGAAGTAGTCGGACTTCGCCTCCACCGCCTTCTTCGACAGGATCCCGGCGCTGCCCGGGCGTCCCACCGTCTCGGGGAAGACACTCGACGGCTTGGCGAGGGTGAACCGGATCGTCTTCGGGTCCACCACCTCGACTCCGGTCAGCGTGGAGAGCAGGCCCTTCATCACCTCCCCGGCCTTCATCCGGTCGAAGGAGAACTTGACGTCCTCCGCGGTGATCGGGGTGCCGTCGCTGAACGCGGCCTTGTCCCGGAGGGTGAACGTATAGGTCTTGCCGTCCGGCGACGACTCCCACTTCTCGGCGAGCGCGCCGATGAGTTTGCCGGAGGCGTCACGTTCGGTGAGGGTTTCATACATCATCGCCATCGGGATGCGTGAGGCATCCGAGGCGGCCAGATTGGGGTCGAGGCCCTGACTCGGCTCCGGTTGGAGCATGGTGATCTCGGCGACGGCAGGCGCGGAGTTCCCCGCCCCGGATTCGGATCCGGATCGAGAGCCACCGCAACCGGCCAGCGCGGACGCACCGACCAGTACAGAGACCCCGAAAAGCGTTGTCGTGCGTCGCATCCCGCCTCCTTGGCGTCCCGTGTGGTAGCGCAGAGACTAGGCGTGGCCCGGACCGGGCGTCAAGACCCCTGACTTAGGACATAGGTGTTACATTACCTCTCACGTACGAGAGGACGGTCATGCAACCCACCACCACCTGGGGCGGGATCTTCCCCGCCGCCCTGACGATGTTCGACGCGGACGGCGGGCTCGACGAGGACGCCACCGCCGCAAACCTGGACCGGCTGATCGGGGAGGGCGCGCACGGCCTGGTCGTGGCGGGCACCACCGGTGAATTCATCTCGCTCTCCGGCGAGGAGCGGCGCCGACTCTTCGAGCTGGCCGTGAAGACCGCGGCGGGCCGTGTTCCGATCATCGCCGGCACCGGGGCCTTCGGCACCGCCGAGACGATCCGGCTGACCCGGGACGCCGCCGAGGCCGGCGCCTCCGGCGCGATCGTGATCCTGCCCTACTATCAGCGCCCCCACCGCGAGGAGGTGATGGCCCACTTCCGGGCGGTCGGCCGGGCGGCCGAAATCCCGATCATGGTCTACAACAACCCGACCAACTCCGGGACCGAGCCGCTGACCGCCGCCGACCTCGGCATCCTGCGGCAGGAGGGCGTCGCGCACGCGGTGAAGAGCACGTTTCCGACCGTGCACCAGGTCCATGAGGCACGTAACGCCACGGACGAGGACTTCCGGGTTTTCTACGGCAGCTTCATGGCGCCGCTGGAGGGCATGGCCGGCGGTGCGCACGGCTGGGTGAGCGGCATCCTCAACGTGGTCACCCCCGACGCGATCACCCTCTGGAACGCCGTACAGCGCGGAGACCTGCCCGCCGCCCGGGCTGCCTGGGAGCGCATCCTGCCGATCAAGTACCTCTACACCCGGCAGCCCCTCGGGCCGGTCAACGACCTGGCCATCTACCGGGAGATGCTGGAGATGCGCGGTCTGCCGGGCGGCCACAGCCGCGCGCCGCTGCTTCCGCTCACCCCGGCCCAGCGCGAAACCCTCACCCGGCTGCTCGCCGAGCGCTGATCCCGGACCGGGGCTGCCCCGCCAGGCGGGGCAGCCCGAAGGTCAGCGAACCGCGCCGGGGCCGAGCAGGGCACGACCCGGTGTCGCCCCGGTCAGCACCCCGTCGTCGAGGACAAGCCGTCCGTTGACCGCCACATAGGACATACCCAGGGCGAGCTCCCGCGGCCGTTCGTAGGCGGCGGGCGCGTGTACGGTGGCCGGGTCGAAGACCACCAGGTCCGCCTTCATTCCGTCCCGGAGCAGGCCCCGGTCCGAGAGCCCGTGCCGCTGCGCGGGGAACGAGGTCATCTTGCGGATCGCCTCGGGGAGCGAGAGCAGCCGCTCCTCACGGACGAAGTCCCCGAGAACCCGGGCGAAACACCCGTATGCCCGTGGACTCGGATAGGCACCGATGAGCACCGAGTCGCTGGCGATCATCCCCATCGGATGGCAGACGAACTTCCACAGGGTCATCGCGTGCGGGCTGGGCCGGGTGAAGGTGGCGCCCGGATTGGCCACGGCCAGACCGCACAGCACCTCGGTCAGATCCCCACCTCGCTCGACCACGACATCGGCGAGGTTCCAGCCCTCGAACCGCAGGTCCGCCGGGTCGGTGAGGTTGCCGATGCGCACGTCGGCGAAGGGCCGGCTCACCGCATACTGCCGGACCGCCGCACCGTCCATGAGCTCGGCTCGGATCCGGTCACGCAGCGCCGGGTCGGAGAGCCGCTCCTGAAGCGGATCCGGTCCGTCGGCCTGGAGCCAGCCCGGGAGCAACCGGACCAGCCGGGTGCCGCCCCACTCGTAGGGATAGGTGTCGAAGGTGACGTCCAATCCCTCGGTGCGGGCGTCCTCCACCAGGTCGAGCATCCGCTGCGCTCCGCCGGTGTAGGTCGCCCTGGACGAACGGGAGAAATGAGTTAGCTGTACAGGAATGTCGGCCTTCCTGCCGATCTCCAGCGCCTCCTTGAACGGGTCGAGATAGGTGTCACCCAGCGCGTACCGCACGTGGGTGTGGTAAATCCCGCCGAATCGAGCGGCTTCCTTGGCAAGCCGGACGAGTTCCTCGGTGTCCGCATAGGAACCCGGCGGATAGTCCAGGCCCGTCGACAAGCCGAGCGCGCCTTCACGCATCGCGTCCCTGACGGTCCCGCACATCCGATCGAGCGCGACCGCGTCGGCCGGGGCGTCCGACCAGCCGAGCGCACTGATCCGCGGGGCGGTGTTGCCCACGAACACCCCGACGTTGACCGCGGCCGAGCCGTCGTAGCGAGCGAGCAGTTCAGCCACGGACCGCCAGGAGTAGTCGATCTCCGGATGACCGGCGATGCCCGCATTCAGCCGTACAAAACGCACCAAATCCGCAGGGTCATCGAACGGGGCGTAGGACAGTCCGTCCACGCCGAGAATCTCGGTCGTCACGCCCTGCCGGACCTTCATCTCCAGCGTCGGGTCGACCATCAGCACCAGGTCCGAGTGGGAGTGCGCGTCGATGAAGCCCGGTGCGACGACCTGGCCCCGGGCGTCGACCCGGCGTTCGGCCGGTACTTCGGACACATCGCCGCGAAGCACGTACACGCGATCCCCGCGCACGCCGACGGCGGCGTGGAAGCCGGGGTTCCCCGACCCGTCGACCACCAGCCCGGAATGGATGATCAGCTGGTACGGCTCGGTCATCGCGTGCCGCCCTGGTCGAGTTCGGGCTTGAACGGATGCTTGACGATCTCCTCGACCCGCAACCGCGTCCCCAACCCGGGCTCGTCGGTGACCACCCACTCCCCGTTCTCCACCCGCGGCGGATTCTCGGTGTATCTCTCCCAGTACCTCATCTGGGTCGGCGTGATCATCGATTCGGAGATCAGCAGGTTCGGCAGTGTGGCGCCGAGGTGCCAGGTCGCCGCGCTCTGCAGCGGCCCGAACGGATTGTGGAAGGCGATGGACAGCCCGTGCACCTCCGCGCAAGTGGCGATCTTGCGAGCCGCGGTGATCCCCCCGCAGATCCCGACGTCCGGCTGCACCACCGCGACCGCGTGCGCGCCGATGAACGGGGCCGAGCCGAAGTGGTTGCCCCACCGTTCGCCGGCCGCGATCGGGGTGGTGGAGCGACGGCTCACCTCAAGCATCGAGTCCACCCGATCGGCCGGCACCGGCTCCTCGATGAAGGTCAGACCGTACGGCTCCAGCGCCTCGCACAGCCGGATGGCGTTGGCCACGTTGAGCCGTCCGTGGCAGTCGAGCATCAGGTGGACGTCGGGGCCGACCGCCTCCCTGGTCGCCTCGAAGTACTCCGCGATCATCGTGAAGACCCCGGTGGGGAGCAGCTCGGTCTCGGTCTGCCGAGCAGGGATCATCGCAGGCTGGTCGTGCCGAACGCTCGTCACCTTCTCGTAGAAACCGGGAAGGGTGGTCTTGACCGCTTTGAAGCCGCGATCCACCCGATCGCGGACCTCGGCCGCCATCTCCTCCGGCGACCCGCCCGCCTTGGCGTGGGTGTAGACCGGCACCCGATCCCGGAACTTCCCGCCGAGCAGGCGGTGTACGGGCACACCCAGAGCCCGGCCGTTCAGGTCCCAGAGCGCCTGGTCGATCGCGCTGATTCCGATGGTGAGCAGGGTTCCGCCGAGGAACGCGTCCCGGTACATGCGTTCGGCGTGCTGTTCGATCCGGGTCGGATCCCGTCCGATCAGATACTCGGAGAGCTCCTCGATGAGAGCGGAGACCGACCTGGTACGGCGGCGCATCGCCACCTCGGCCTCGCCCACCACCCCTTCGTCGGTCTCGATTCGGAGGTAGATGGCGTTGTAGAAGCCGAAATCGGCGATCCACTGCCGCACACCGGTGACTCGCATGACACCTCCACATGTCAACTCATTGCCGGACAATGTAACCCAGGTTAGGCCCTAGGTCATATCTCCTGTGTCCTGTGTGGTTTTCGAAAACCGCTAAGCTGTCGTCCAGGCGTCCTGGCCGCAGGCCGGCTCGGCAACGACCAACTTCAAAGGGGTGACCGGTGTGACCGGGACATCAGGACCGGAAGGGCAGTGGCGGCACACCCGGGTACCGCTCGGGAAACAGATCGCCGACCAGCTCAGGGAGCTGATCAAAACCGAGGGCCTCGGCGACGGCGATCCCCTGCCCTCCGAGTCCGACCTGGCCGCGCGGTACGGCGTGAGCCAGCGAGTGGTCCGCGACGCCCTCCGCACCCTCGCCAACCAGGGCGTCGTCGCGACCCACCAGGGCAAACGCGCGACGGTCAGCAGCCTGCGCCCCGTCGCCGTGGAGGACTACTTCCGGCTCGCCGTGGATGTGGACCAGGACGCCATCGACGAACTTCTCGAACTCCGGCTCGCCATCGAGACCAAGGCCGCCGGGCTCGCCGCCACTCGGTCCACGGTGGAGGAGATCGCCGAACTCCGCATCATCATGGCCCAGCTCAGCGAGGCCGAGGACGACCTGACCCGCCGGGTCGAGCTGGACATGGCCTTCCACGACAAGATCGCCCATGCTTCGCGGAACCGTTTCTTCCAGTCGATCCTGGACGCGCTGGCCGAGGCGCTCACCGCCGAGCGGCACCGCGGCGGTGAGCTCACCGAGGCCGCCGGGCTCACCCACGCCGAGACGAACACCCAGCACCAGGCACTGTTACTGGCTCTGGAGGCGCGTGACACCCAGCTCGCCGAGCAGTGCATGCGGGCCATCCTGGAACGCGCCCGGCAACACTTCCGCGACCTGGACAGCGCGACGGCGGAGAAGTAACCTCTGTCATAGGACAGATGGAGGTGCCGATGTCACGCTGCGGCGAATGGTGGGCTCCTCGCGGCGACGGCCGTAACCTCGCCCGCGCGGACCTGCCCGGTGGCTACCGCGGTGCTCCCGTGGAAACCTGGTCGCTCGACACCGGCGGAGACGTCCTGTTCGCTCGCACTGTCCGGATCAGGGGTGACGACGCCCTGCTGGTCCAGGCAGGCGGCACCCTCGCCACGACCCGATGGGACGGCACACCGATCTGGCGCGCCGACACGCTCGGGGTCACCCGCGTGCTCCACGCCGGACGGTTCGGGACCCCCGGCTCCTGGCAGGCCCTGGTCACCACGGATGAGCGCACGGTCGCCCTGCTCGACCTGGACACCGGGACGATCAGCTGGACGTGGCGCACCGAAGCCCAGGCCAACCTCACCGGACCCGGCGGCTCCAAGGTGTTCGGGAACCCCGGGGCCCTGCGCTGGGTCTGCTTCCCGACCTATTCGACCCGCGGCCGATGCGTCGAGTTCTCCGACCCCGACCGGCCGGGTGTCCTGTGGGACGTGGACTACGGCGACGCCTACGACTCCGGCTTCGGGCCCACCCTGGTCGTCGCCGACCTGACCGGGGGCGGCCAACCGGAGATCCTGCTGTCCAGCCGATGCGGCACCGGGTACCCCCGCGACGACACCGAGGCCCTGGTGCTCGGGCGTGACGACGGGCACCTCTACCAAGCGATCGTGGACACCGACACGGGTGCGGTACGGCGAACCGCGCGCTACCGGCCCGACCCCGGCGACTACCCGTGCGCCCGGCCGTACGGGCTTCTGCAGGCGGTCGCCCTGGACGAGGGGTCACAGCTCGGGGCGGTCCTCGTCAGCTGCCAGGTCGAGGAGTTCGTCTCGGTGACCGCGCACTCGGGCGGGGAGCTCCGGCGCGCCTGGGGGCACTTCGTGGAGAAGGACTGGCCCCTGGACCACCGCGAACTGCGACCGCAGATCACCTCGATCGCCGATCTGCAGGGCACCGGGCGCCCTGAACTCGTCGTCGGACTCTGGCAGGACGAGCAATGGCACACCCTGGTGCTCGACCTTTCCACCGGCCCGGCGTCCGGCGACCTGGTCTCCGGGGCCCGCGCCGCGCTGCCGGGACGATACTTCTGGGGCTGTCACGACCTGAACGGCGACGGCCGGCCCGAGCTCGTGGTCAGCCGCGAGCCCGCCCGGCGGACCGCGAGCCGGAGCGTGCTGGAGATCGTGGACGGCACCACCCTGGAGACGCTCGCCACCCTCGACGACGCCGCACTGCTGCTCTCCGGCGACTCCCCGCTCCCCGAGCACGTGAACTTCCACGCCGAGCGGCGCAGCGCCGTCGAGGTACGCGACTCCGCGGGTTCCCCGGGGCTCCTCGTCCGGCGCGACGACGGCGTCCACCTGTGGAACGGCCGGGCGCTGCACAGACTCGCCGGACCGGAATACACCCGGGCCGACTGGCACGACGGGGAGCTCATCCTCACCACGGCGGACGGCCTGGTCAGCCGATGCGGACCCGACCTGCGCCCGATCGGCGATCCCGTGCGAACCTCAGGCCGGTTCTGCCAGCCCCTCGTCTGGAATCGGGAACACGGCCCCGAGATCGTCGTCGACCTCGCCGGTGGAGTGATTGTGGGCCTTCCACCTGGTATCGACCTGCCAGGAGCGCTTTCCCGCAGCTCGTCCGTGATGGAGGAGGCTTCGACAAACCACTCCGAAGCTCCGCCGTCCCGAAGCCCGTCCATCGTGGAGACAGGCCAAAGAGTCCACGCGGAACGGACGAGTCACGGAACTCAATCCTCCAAAAGCCCCTCCATCGTTGAGACTTCCCGGCGAAGCCGGCCCTCGTGGTCGGTTCGCGGAACCATGCCCGCCCTGCACCGGGACGTGGCGGGAATCCGGCGGCTTGTGGTTTCCACCATGGACCGCGACCAGCCGGGGGTGACCGTGTATCGCGAGCCCGGCTCCCTGGGCGGCACGGCAACCGTCATCGGAACGCCCGCACCCCCGGCACTCGCGCTCATCCCCTACGGCGAAGAGTTTCGCCTGCTCACCAACATGCACACCGGTGTGCACACCGCAGCGCTCGCGGCACACGACTCCGACGGCAAGCCGCTCTGGGGCGACTCCCGGCACGGCGGGCACCCGTCCCAGCCCGGAGTCGTACCGCTTGGCGGGGACGACTGGCTCGTGGCCGCCGACGACCACGGCCGGATCCGCCTCTACCGGGAGGACGGGAAAGTCGTGGCGGAGAACGACTGGACGGCCGCGTACACCACACCGGTCGCCGTCCCGGCAGCCGACGGCGGGACCACGGCCCTGCTCAGGGCAGACGGAATCCACGGCATCGAGCTCATCGACCTCGACGGCCACACGATCTGGCGGGTCGGCACCGAGCTCTGGTGTTACTTCCCCGGCAGATCCGCCCTCGCCCGCGCACCCGAAGCCGGTTCGTGGCTGCTCGGCGCAGTCTCCCGCGACGGTGTCTTCACCGCCTATGACGCGGCCACCGGAACGGTCCGCTGGGAACTGGACACCGGCCCCACGATCCCGCAGCGCGCCGTCGCAGCCGGCGATCTCGACGGCGACGGCCGCGACGAATTCCTCGTCGGCACGCGAACCGGCCGTCTCCTCTGCCTGCGGGACGGTGAGATCGTCTGGGAACACCGGCTGCCCGCAGCCGTCACCAACCCCGTCCTCGCCGACCTCGACGGCGACGGCCTCATCGAGGTCCTGGTCTCCACCGCCGACGGCAAACTCCGCCTCCTCACCCCAGCGGACGACCAACCGGCTTCGGCGGCGAACACTCACCCGGCATCCTGAAGGTCAGCCGATCCTGACGCACCTCACCGCAATTGCAGTCGTCCGTCGTTCTGGTGTCGGCGACGACCATGGCCGTCCTCGACCTGGGTCTACGCCGGGGTCATCCCTCCCAGGTCACGGTTTCCAGGGGTCCGAGGTCGGCAAGGCCGACTCGGCCCTCGTGGCCCAGGGTCGTGATCAAGGATCTGGCCTCGTCGATGTCGACGTGACGACCATAGGAGCAGCGCTCGGTGACGTCCGGGGTTTCCGCCCAGAGCCGCAACCCTTCCTCCCAGCGGAACTGAAGGACAGTGTCGCCCGAGGTTTCGAAAACGGCGAAGTTGCCGACACGGGGTGTCAGCCGGAGCAATTGATCGCGGCAGTCCTCGGCCCGCATACGCAGCGAATCACCGTCGGCTTCCCACCTCCGGTCGTAAAAGACCGCCCTCAACCACGGCCCGACCTCGGCCTCTGAACCAACGATCCCGGGGAGTACCGCGTGTCTCCAAAAGCGGTGCCGATCGCGGCAGTCCTCGGCCCGCATACGCAGCGAATCACCGTCGGCTTCCCGTGTCCGGTCGTAAAAGACCGCCCTCAACCACGGCCCGGCCACGGCCTCTGAAGCGACGGTCCCGGGGTGTACCGCGTGTCTCCCGAAGCGGCGCCGCCGCCAGGTCAGGTCGACCTTGATGAAGTCGGCCGCATCACCACGCCAGCGCACGTCCAAGCCGCGGCGGCGGAGTACTTCAGCGATTTCCGCTCCAATGCGCACGATGTCCTTCCCATCCATGGCGCCGTACTTCAGCGAGACGATCCCGGTCTCCACCGCCCGTTCGGCGTCCTTCCGGTGGTAGAAGACGAAGCCCCGCGCTCCGGAAAGCTCCTCGACGAGTACACGGATCTCGGAGTACCCGCAGATCGAACAGCATGTGAAGATCTCACGGGAGACGATGCCCGCCATGGCGAGCTCGATCAACGCCAGGCTGAGCCGATCGCAGTCGGTCACCTCCGGCCAGTCCATCTGTTCCACTAGGTGGCGCGCGAGTTCCCGCTGCACAACCTTTACGGCGTATCGGTGGAGCTCGGCGGAGTCATCGAGCTCCTGGCTCCAGCTTTCCAGCACGTCGACGACCAGTTGCCGGTAGTCCTCCCGGGCCAGCGCCACCCCGAGCCGTACGCTTTTGGAGATCTCATCCCGAATCGACTCATTGATCTGATCGTACGTGCCGGCCAGAGCTCGGCGGAGGTGGCGACGGAGTTCCTCGTCCTCATCGAAGGGTCGCCAGCCGCCGAAGTAGCCGAGCCGCTCGTCCCGGGCGCACACTCGCAGAAGGAGCGTGACCGTGTCCGCGTTGAGGGAGCCGATCTCGGCAAGGTGGCGGGCTGCGGCGCGCATGACGGGCTTGGCGCTCTCCGTCGCAAGCGGTCGGATGGCGTCGACGAGGACCGGAAAGGAGTCACCGGTCAACCGCCAGAGCGCATATGCGGCCTCGACTTGGCTCCAGGTCGGAGGACCGTCCAGGAATTTGCGCAGCAAGGCCGCGTGACACGCTGCGGCGGGACCCAGGTCCGCCAGCCGCCGGCAGACTTGAGGCACTTTCGCCCGGGAGTCCCACGACTCACCGGTGGACTCCAGCAGGGACCTCGTGACCTCCAGTAGCGGGCCTGCCTCGCCCACTGTCCGCCACAGTGCCCAGGCGAGGTCGATCCGGAATCCGTCGTCCGCCGCCGACAGAAGCAAGGCACGAAGCTTGGGTGCGGCGGGGGCCGCCGCCGGGCCGATGGCGCCGAGGGCCTCCACCGCCCAGGTACGGGCTTCGCCGTCAAGCAACTCGATCAGTTCGGGTACGGCGGGCGCCGCAGCGGGTCCCCAGGCGGCCAGCACCTGCGCCAAAGCCCGCTTCAGGTCGTTCCCCTCGGCTTGGCTCAGCCCACGGCGGAGGGCCGGGAGCAGCAGGTCAGCCCATCCGGCCAGCCGCCCGAAGAGTTCCGGTCCTCCCGGAGGATCGGACATGTAGCTGGATTTCCCATAGTGATGCTTGAAAAGGGAGAAACCTAGCTGCTTTTCCGAGAGGCAGTCGATCAGGCCGGGAATCGCCCGTTCGTCCCCCGACCAGGCCAGACCCCACAGCGCGATCCTGCCGACCCGTCCCTCATCGGCCATCGCCGAGGCGAGCCGATCGGCGTGCGCCCTCGCCTGGCCGGAGGCGACCACGAGATGCGTCGCGTACTCCCGGAGCTTCTCATCCGGGCTGTCCAGAAAACGGGTCACCAACGGCAGAAGTTCAACGGTCGCGCCACGGGAAACGCTCATCAGGTCGGTGCAGATCCGCATCGCCGCCTGTCGGCACAGGGGGTCCTCGTGGCCGAACATCTCCACAGCGAGCCGGATACGAACCGGTAGGTTCCCGTTCAACGCACGGTCGACCATGAGCACCACGGTGTCGGGGCTACCGAAGACCCAGGGGCTCTTCCGCCAGTCCGCCAGATCCCCCTCGGACAGCGAAGCCAGCACGAGATCGAGATCCTCGGCGACCCGGCCCAGGGCGATCGTGGCGGCCAGCCGTACCTGCGCGTCGGCATGCCGCTGCAGATCCCGCAGCCAGGAGCGTGCGTCATCGGCGGCTTCGACGGCGAGCTCACCGACCGCCAGCACCAACCCCAGCCGCGCGGCAGGATCGGATTCACCGGGAAACGCGGCCATCAGCCGGGGATGCACCTGGGCGCCGCCGGCCGCCAGCGCATACACCGCGATCCGCCCGATCTCGGCGTCGTCGATCAGATCAAGCAGTCGGGGTACGGCCGCCGCCCACACCTCAGGCCAGGTCGTCGGCACCCTCTCCCCCTTGAGGCGGCGCGCTTCTCCAGCCAGATCCGCGAGCAGTTCGACGATCTCGTCCCGTCCCTCGATCCCGGGTGACGAGGCCAGCTCGACCAGGAAGGGTACGGCGGCGACCGCGGCCGAGCAGATCCAGCCGCCCTGATGAAACAGTTCGTCCTGCAGTTGAACACGAGCGGCACCCGATCCCGGCTTCGTCATCGCACGAAGCAGATCCGGGAGGTTCTCCCCGGTGCCATGGTTGTGCTTGGTCTGCTCCCAGCGCACCTCGTCGAGCCCGCTCAGCATGCCAGCACCACCACAAACCCACCTCATGAGGAAAATTCAGCTGATCTCATCTCAGTAAGATCGCCTACCGTACCCTCGCCGACGATCAGCGCCCCAGCGACCGATGTCGTTGGCCACGTGACAGATCACCTTCGGCGGCTCCCCCACCGGAGTCGTCGCGTCGCCGATCAGATACACGATCTCGCCCACTCCGGCAGCCTAAGCAGGCCCACCGACATTCCTCGGCCGACGCGAGCGTCGCGTGGCAGAGCGAGCTGCGCCGATAGGCGGCTATAGCGGTTGAGGCGTTTCGGCCGTGGGAGAGGGGAGCCGACTTATCCGTATGTAACGTGTCCCCGAGTCGAATAGCCGTGCGCTCCGATCAACTCGGCGGTGCGTTCAGCCACGACATGAGGAAACGAAGAATGACTCATTCCGACGATCTTCACAGCCCTGACCGGCGCGCATTCCTGCGGCAAGCGGGCCTGGCCGCAGGCGCGGGGGCGGCTCTCCCCCTCCTGGGGTCCACCCTGAGCCCGGCGCTCGCCGCCACTGGGGACCCCGATCAGCTGTTCAAGCAGGGCAGGTTCACCGAGGCCGAGCGCGGCTACCGGAAATTGCTGCACGCGAACCCGGACAACGCGCATGCGGCCGCCCAGGTCGGGTACATCGCCCTTCTCTCCAACAGATTCCAGGACGCCGAAACATATCTGACCAAAGCCACCGAGCTGGCACCGGATGACAAGTTCTCTCTCACGCAACTGGCGGATACTCTCGTCCGACAGGACAAGCTCGACCGCGCCGTGCCCTTCCTCGAAAGGGCAGGCAACAAGGGCTACGCCACGCAGCTCGCCAGCGTGCGCGGCACGCCGTACCAGGTGCACGGGGCGCAAAGCACGCGGATTCCGTTCCAGGGCCTGGATCCCCTGCCCCTCGTCGAAGCGTCGGTGAGCGGGAACAATCCGAGGAAGTTCCTCCTCGACACCGGGGGAACGCTGAGCCTCTCGATGGAGACTGCCCGGGAGGCCGGTCTTGAGCATGTGTCCACCGGCATGGCGCGGGCCGGCGGCCAGGTGTTCACCATGTACTTCGGCGTTCTTGACTCGTTCCGGATGGGCGACATCGAATTGCGCAATCTCCCCGTCCACTGGCACGACGCCAAGATGCCTGCCGCACTCGGCGATCCTCAACCGTCAGGCGTCATCGGAACCACCATCTTCTACCACTTCCTCACCACGATGGACTACGCCGGGCGGGCACTCGTTCTGCGGCAGAAGAGCAGAAGGAATCTGAGTGATTTCCAGGCCGAGGCGAAACAGGCCGGCGCCGAGAAACTGCCGCTGTGGCTGGCCCACGGTCACTTCCCGTGCACACGGGGCAGCCTCAACAATCTCGGGCCGAAAATGGTCTCCCTCGACACCGGTGGCGCCGGCAACATAGGCGTCGTCACGAACGCGGAGACGGCCAAGCGGGCGGGCATCAGGGTGGACTACGACCGCCCGGCATGGTTCAACAAGATCCCTGTCTTTCCCTGCGTCCCGGACAAGGTGAGCCTCGGGAATGCGGTCGCCCGGGACCTCTACTCCATCGCGGGCCCGCTGCTGATGGACGATCGATTCAGGTTTGAGACCATCGCCAACTTCACCCATGCCTTCTTCAAGCCTTACGCCATCACGTTCGACTTCATGGACATGAACTTCTACATCACCGGCAAGTCACTGAAGACCGCGGCCTAAGCAGCCACACCGACAATCAGCGGCCGATCGTCCCGGCGAACCTGTGCGCCCGTCCCCTGACGGACCGGCGCAGGTTTCCTGAGGATGAACGCCCGCGGGCCGTACCGGCTCTCATCGGCACAGTACGGCTCCGCGGGCGCGGTCATCCCTGCATGGACTGGAGAATCTCCAGGTAGTGCGGGTTGTACATGACGCCCAGGATGTTCCCGAACGGGTCGACGACGGAGGCGGTGACGAAGCCGGCTTCGCGCTGGATGATCTGCTGGTGCTCCTTGGCGCCCATCGCGAGCAGCCGGTCGTAGGAGGCGGCGACGTCGTCGACGTGCCAGTAGACGACGGCCCCGCCGGGCTCGCCGATCGGCCCGTGCGGCGCGTAGCCGCTCTGGATGATGCCCAGTTCATGCTGGTAGTCGCCGAGCCGGAACTCGATGTAGGCGATGCGGCCATCCGGTCCCGACCGGACGAAGTACGGCTCAAGGCCCAGCAGCTCGGTGTACCACTCCTTGGCCGCCTCCAGGTCGTCGGCCCAGAAGCTGGTCGTGGTCAGTCCTCGCAACATGGTCGTTCCTCTCCTCCATGGGGTATGCCGGCAACGCTAGGCGGCATTGAGGAACGTGTGATTCCGCAGTATCCGGCAGACTGAAAGAATGTTGGAAACCTCGGTCCGGCTGCTCCGGCTCCTGTCACTGCTCCAGGCACGACCCGACTGGCCCGGAGCCGAGCTGGCCGAGCGGCTCGACGTCACCACCAGGACCGTGCGCAACGACATCGAGCGACTGCGCATCCTCGGCTATCAGATCCACTCGACGCCGGGAGCGGCGGGCGGATACCGCCTCGGGGCCGGCGCCGCCCTCCCCCCGCTGCTCCTGGACGACGAGGAGGCGGTTGCGGTCGCGGTCAGCCTGAGCACCGCGGCCGGCGGCACCGTCACCGGGATCGAGGAGACCTCGCTTCGCGCGCTCGCCAAACTCCAGCGGATGATCCCTTCACGCCTGCGCCACCGGATCGAAGCCGTGCACGCCGCCACCGTCTCGGCCACCGGCCGTGTCCCCACCGTCGACGTCGACACCCTGACGGTCGTCGCCGCCGCCATCCGCGATCGTCGGCGGCTGCGCTTCGACTACCGCGGCCACGACGACTCCCCCAGTATCCGGGAGGTGGAGCCGCACCGCCTGGTGCACACCGGACGGCGCTGGTATCTCCTCGCCTGGGACGTGGAACGCGACGACTGGCGCACCTTCCGCGCCGACCGCATCACCCCCCGCACCCCCGGCGGCCCCCGCTTCACCCCTCGGGAGCCGCCGGAGGGCGACGCCGCCGTACACGTCCTGCGGGGAACGGGCTCCACCGCCTGGAACCATCCGGCCCGGGTACGGTTGCACGCCCCCGTCGAGAAGGTCGCCGAACGGCTCACCCCCGCCGCCGGCCTGCTGCAGCTCGTCGACGAGGACAGCTGCCTCCTGGAAACCGGCGCGGACTCCCTCCACGACCTCGCCGGATTCCTGGGCAGCCTCGGTATCCCCTTCACCGTCCTGCACCCACCCGAACTCCGCGCCCACCTACGCGCCCTCGCGGAACGCTACGCCTCGGCCGCTCAGGGGTGAGGCGGGCTCGCCGGGTCCGGCCGTACAAGGCCGCTCTCGTAGGCGGCGATCACGAGCTGGGCGCGGTCGTGGGCGTCGAGTTTGGCGAGCAGGCCGCGGATGTGGGTCTTGACCGTGGCGATGCTCACGCCGAGCCGTTCGGCGATCTCCGGGTTGGTCAGCCCGCGGGCGATGAGCAGCAGCACCTGCCGCTGGCGGTCGGTGACCTGGCTGAGGTCGGCTCCGGGGGCGCCGGGGTCGCCGGCGAACCGCCGGGCGAACTCCTCGATGAGCCGTTTGGTCACGCTGGGCGCGAGGAGCGCCTCCCCGCCCGCCACCACCCGCAGGGCGCCGAGCAGGTCCGCGGGGTGGGTGTTCTTGAGCAGGAACCCGGCGGCCCCCGCGCGGAGCGCGGCGTACACGTACTCGTCCACGTCGAAGGTGGTCAGCACCACGATCTTCACCTCCGCGGTGGAGGGGTCGGCGCGGATCCGCCTGGTGGCCTCGAGGCCGTCCAGGTCGGGCATGCGGACGTCCATCAGCACGAGGTCGGGTCGCAGCCGGGCCGCCAGCTCGATCGTTTCGCGGCCGGTGCCCGCTTCGCCGACCACCTTCAGGTCGGGGGTGCTGTCGATGAGGAGCCGGAACGCGGCGCGCAGCAGCGGCTGATCGTCGGCGACCAGCACGGTGTACGTGGACTCACCCATCGCGGGTACGCAGCGTGGCTTCGATCAGGAAGCCGCCCTCGGGTCGCGGTCCGGCCGAGAACCGGCCGCCGTGCAGAGCGGCCCGTTCCCGCATGCCGATCAGCCCGTGGCCCGGTGTCCGCGACGACGGCGCGGGCCGGTGCGGCCCGTCGTCGCGTACCGTCACCCGGACCTCCCCGGGTTCTCCGGACAGGACGGCGACCCGGCAGCGGGTCGGCCCGACATGTTTGATCACGTTGGTCAGCGCCTCCTGCACGATCCGGTAGACCGCCACCCCGATCGCCCCGGACACCGTCAGCCCCGGGTCGACGTCCGTCTCCACCGTCACCCCGGCCGCCTCCGCCCGCTCGGCGAGCGCCGGTACGTCGGCCAGGCCCGGCATGGGCTCGTGTCCGTCCTGGTCGGCGGTACGGCGGAGCAGGCCGAGCATGTTCCGCATGTCGGTGAGCGCGGTGTTGCCGATCTCTTCGATGAGGGTCAGGGCCTTACGGGTTTCGCCGGGGTGGGAGTCGGCCAGATGGTTGGCGACGCCCGCGGTGACCGTGATCACGCTCATGCTGTGGGTGACGACGTCGTGCAGTTCTCTGGCGATGCGCAACCGCTCCTGGGTGACGGCTTCGCGTGCCGACTGCCTGATCGCGCGGGCGGCGTGGGCGCGCTGTTCCCGCACAGCCGTACCCGCCGTCCAGGTCAGGCCCATGACAAGCCCGGCGAAGACGGCCGACGACAACGCGTCTCCCCAGGCCGATCCGGCAATCGGGACGACGACGGCCGGCGCGGCCGCGAGGCAGGCCAGGAGGGCGGTGACGGCCCGTCGGCGGGGTTGCAGCAGGGCGACGGCGTGGAGGGCCATGGCCACCGGCAGGAACCAGGCGGGCTCGCCGGTCAGCCCGGTGGCCGCCGAGGCGGCCAGAACCCACCAGAACACCGGCCAGGGCTGAAGTCGTCTAACCGCGAGCGGCAGCCATCCGGCCAACGCCAGCAAGATCGCCAGAATGCCGCCGCGCGCGGCCACCGCGGAAAACCCGATGCCGAGGAGTACGGCCGCGGCGGCGTCCAGCGCCACCCAGTGGCCCGGACGCAGCCGTCGGGCGATCAAGGGGCGCCGATCGGACATGGCTTCACGGTATCCGCGCCTTTCACGTCGCGAATCGCCCTGGAGGACATCATCCCCGGGCGGCACTCATCCCCCCGGACGAGGCCGACGTACCGTCCTGGGCTGGTATGCCGGCACCGGGAGCGCCGCCGGGCGGGTAACCGGCTCACGACCACAAGGCCGGGCCTGAGGCCGTACCGTCCTGGGTTGACGTCAAGTCCGTTCTTGAGCCTGAGGCCGGGCACGGTTTCCCCCGACACGGTGAAGGACATGAAGCGAACACTCATGTCTCTGATGCTCCTGCTGGCCGGCGCATGCGGCGGGCCCGAATCCACCGCCGGTCAACGGCTCACCGTGCCGTCGCCGTCGGGCAAGCACCCGGTGGGCACGGTCTCGGTACACCTGGTGGATCAGGCTCGCCCGGATCCGTGGAAGAACGACGGCGCCAAACGCGAGCTGATGATCAGTCTCTGGTACCCGGCGCAGGAGGTGAAGGGCCACGAGGTCGCCCCCTGGATGCCCAAGGCCGCGGCCGACCGCTACCAGAGCGAGAACGGGCTGGAGCCGGGGGCGATCCTGATGGACAGGACCGCCGGGCATCTGGGGGCCCCGATCGCCAAGCACCTCGGCAAGCTGCCGGTCATCCTGTACTCGCCCGGCGCCAACGCCTCCCGCGCTTACGGCACCGGCCTGGCTCAGGAGCTGGCGAGCCACGGCTATGTGGTGGTCACCGTCGACCACACCTACGACGCCTCGGTGGTGGAGTTTCCCGGCGGCCGGGTGGAGCGCGGCCCGGAGGTGACGGACTTCGCCAAAGCGGTCACCGTACGCGTGGCCGATGTCCGGTTCGTCATGGATCAGTTGCCCAAACTGGACAAGGAACGCGTCTTCCAGCTAGATCGGATCGGTATGTTCGGCCATTCACTGGGCGGTGCGGCGACCTCCTCCACGATGCATGAGGACAAGCGGATCAAAGCCGGTCTCGGGCTCGACGGCGCGATCTTCGGCGAGGTGGGCGTGTCCGGACTTGACCGGCCTTACCTGGTGGTCGACACCCCCGGCAAAGGCGGCATGGCCACCAATCCCGTCTTGCGGAAGTTCTGGGACGGCCTACGCGGCTGGCGGCTCAACCTCACCCTGAAGGGGGCCGCGCACAACTCCTTCGGCGACGACGTCCTGCTGATCCCGATGGCGGCGAAGGCGCTGGGGCTGACCAAGCAGCAGCTGGAGGAGGTGGTCGGCACGATCCCGGCCGCTCGGGCGCTGGCCTTCCAGCGGGCATACGTCCCCGCCTTCTTCGACCTGCACCTGCGCGGGAGGAAGGTGCCGCTGCTGGACGGGCCGTCCCCGGACTTCCCGGAGGTCGGCTACCGCCGATAGCCCTGGCCGGACGCTGCGGCACCTCACACTGCGCGACCATACGGACAGGCGGGTACGGCGTGTGGCGCCGCAGGCCGTACCGGCTGTGTCCTGCGACGATGCCGTGGAGAGGCCACTGCGGTGGTGGTGCGATACTGGCGGTGTGACTGTCAGTGATCGATTTTCACAGTTGGTGTGGATTCGCCGGGTGCGTGATCGGATTGACCGTGAGTACGCGAAACCGTTGAACGTCGAAGAGCTCGCCCGCGGTGTGCACATGTCGGCGGGGCGGTTGAGCCGGGAGTTCCGGGCCGCGTACGGCGAGCCGGTGTACAGCTACCTGATGACCCGGCGCATCGAGCGTGCGATGACGCTGCTGCGCCGAGGGGACATGTCCGTGACGGATGTGTGCTTCGAGGTCGGATGCGGATCGCTCGGCACGTTCAGCAACCGGTTCAAGGAACTGGTGGGGATGAGCCCCTCGGAGTACAAAGCGGCCGCCGCAGGGAGTCTGTCCGGGATCCCACCCTGTGTGGCCAAGCGGGTTTCACGACCGGTCAGGAATCGATAAGCGCCCGGTGGGGGGTGCTTTCTAGGCTCGCAGCCATGAGCCTGTTCATCCACTCGACATTCCTGCCCCACCTTGATCCTGACGACTCGCTGACCTTCTACCGGGATCTGCTCGGATTCGAGGTCCGAAACGACGTCGGCTACGAAGACATGCGGTGGATCACGGTCGGACCGCCCGACCAGCCCGCCGTGTCGATCGTCCTCTCCCCGCCCGCCGCGGACCCCACGCTGACCGGTCAGGAACGCGAAACGATCCTGGAGCTGATGGTCAAGGGGAACTACGCCACGCTCACCCTGAGCAGCGACGACCTGGACGCGCTGTTCGAAAAGCTGGAAGCGGCCAACGTCGAGATCATGCAGGAACCCATGGACCAGGACTACGGCGTGCGCGACTGCGCCGTCCGAGACCCCGCGGGCAACACGATCCGTATCAACCAGCGGTCCTAGTCGAGCCCAGGGAAGGAACCCATCATGTCTGTCACCCTCGATCGGATCGACGTGCACGTCACCGACCCGGAGAAGGCGAGAGCCTTCTACACGTCCGTGTTCAGGCTTCCTGCGGCGTCACCCGGTGCGGCACTTGAGCTTCACGGGGCGGGATCACTCGCGACCACCGGCCGATCCCCGCGCGAGGCGGCGGGGCTCGTCGTGGTCAACTACGTGGTGGCCCAGCCCTCGGACGTCACTCAGATCGTCGACGCCGCAGCCGCGGCCGGTGCCGAAGTCCTCCGTCCGCCGAAGAAGGGGTTCTTCGGCGGGTTCGCCGGATCGTTCCGAAGCCCGGACGGCACGATCTGGAAGGTCTCCGCACCGAAGAAGAAGGACACCGCCACGGCCTCGTCGCCGCCCCTGCCCACAGAGATCGTGCTCCTGCTCGGAGTGACCGACGTCGCCGCCTCACGCCGCTTCTACGAGGGGCTCGGATTCACCGTCGACCGCGACTACGGATCCAAGTTCGTCGACTTCGCCTTCCGGGCGCCGGCCTTCCGCCTCGGGCTCATGCCCCGCAAAGCGCTGGCCAGGGATGTCGGCGGTGTGCTGGCGGACACGACGACCGCCGACGGCGGGATCACCCTCGTCTCCCGCCAGGACACCCCCGAAGCGGCACGCCGCCTCACCGAAACCGCCCGGGCGCAACACCCGGACCGGCGTGCGGAGGGGGCGAGCACCGGTGACGTGTTCACCGACCCCGACTCCATCGCCTGGGCCGTGACCCATTGACCACAACCGACAGAGCTCTGAGGAAAGGACGAACAATGGCCGGCAACGACGGCTTCACCGACCGCGAACGCACCGCGATGCGCGAACGCTCCGCCGAACTCAAGAAGGAAGCCAAGCGCTCGACCGCGAAGAACAAGGCGGCCGCCGACGCGCAAGACGTGCTGAACGCGATCGCGGCGCTCTCCGACGAAGACCGCCGCATCGCCACCTGGTCGCACGAGGTCATCACGTCCGCGTCGGCGGACCTGGCGCCGCGGCTCTGGTACGGCGCTCCCGCCTACGCCTACAAGGGCAAGTTCCTGTGCTTCTTCCGCACCGCCGACAAGGACGGGACGCGTTACACGAGCCTCGGGTTCAACGACACCGCCAACCTCGACGACGGGAACTTCTGGCCCACCACCTATGCGGTGGCCGACATCGACGAGGGCACCGCCGACACGATCCGGAAACTCATCGCCCGCGCGATGTCCTGACGCCACGCGTTCCCAGCCGGGCCACCCCGTTCACGGGCGTAACGAGGTGGCCCGCCTCCTGCCGGGGAGAAGCGGAGACCGCTCTGCGGCAGCGCATCCGCCGATGGTTCCGCCGCCAAAGGCGGGGGTGAGATACCCGCAAAGAAGTTTCTGGGGAAACGGTCGAATCTGGGTAGGATTCCGGGGCGCGTGGAGAAGTTGACAGACCGCTTGGTAGGAGACCTTCCCCATGGACATGAACTATTACCGAACGTTCATCGCGGTGGCCGACGACTGTCCGGTGAAGGAGGGCGTCGCCCCCAAGGACCGTGGGGCCAAGAAGACCGTCGCCGTTCTCCAGTACGAGATGCTCGCCGGCCGGCCGTTCGTCCACACCCAGGAAGACGTGCTGTTCGACACCTGGTTCAAGCGGCATGAGCTGCCGGAGGCCTCCGACGAGGAGATCGCCGCACTCCGGGCGAAGTTCTTCAGCAAACCGCAAGCCTGCCTGCGCTCCTCACCGCTGCCCAAGAAGCACGGCTGGGGCCTCGTCTTCAACGCCGAAGGCAAGATCGCGCTCTGCCCCATGGAGTCCGCCGAGTACCGGGAGCACCTCGCGACCGGGACCTTGAAGATCCTCAAAGCCCTCCGCTCAAGCCGCACCTGACCACAGCGTGGACGGCCGTCCTCGGGCTTCCCAGAGATCGGCTACCGGCGACGTGGCACCTCCCCGCGAGGTGCCACACTTGTCTACGGGTCGATTCCTGCCAGCCGACCATTCTGAGGTCATGGCCGCCATCGATATCGGCGCGTCCACCACCCGGCGCACCCGCCGATATCCCGGATTGAGCTCAGAATCCTCCGGGTTTTCGGACGGGCCGAATTCGGCGAATCACCGATTTCCCTTGTCACCGGCAACGCCCATGCCGGTGGGCATCACGGAAATCCGATAGCCACCGCTCAAATTTATATATGAGAAATATACTGGCAGTCGCAATAATCGGTGGCATGAAGACAGCTTTCTCCGGCCTCAACCTCGGTATCTCCGACAGCCGGATAGATGGTTCGAAGCTCCCCGTCCGGGACCGCCGGAGCGCCTGGAAGCAGCGCCGGTGGGAGTCCGAGACCTGAGCGCCCATGCCTGACATGGACCCACCCATCAACGAAACACCAGGTGACACGCCTCCGCCCCCGGAGACGTCACCGGCTGCGTTCCCCGGTGGTCCGCCACCGCCTCAAGGTCCGCCTGTCACCGATCTGCCCCCGCCGTCGACAGCGCCTCCGTTGACGGCGCCTCCGCCCGTACACCGTCCGGGCCGTCGGCGTCGCATCCTGATCGGTGGAGCGGCGGTCGCACTGATCGGCCTGCTCGTCGTGTTCGCCTTGGTCCTGAGCGGGATCGGTCGTCTTTCGGACCTTCTCCGGCAGGGAAGGCCCCTCGAATCGGCTCAGCTCGCCGACGCGGTCGCCGAGCTGTCCGGGCTTCCCGCAGCGCACTATGTCGGCACCATTTCCTTTGGCGGCCAGAAAACAGGCCTCGACGTCAAGGTGACCTCGAAAGGGTCGGCATCAGGAACCCTGACCCTGGACGGCCATAAGATCCGGCTTCTCACCGTCGGTAAGCACACCTTCCTGAAAGCCAAACCGGCCTACTGGCGCCAGAACGGCGCACCGGCGAGTTTGAGCAAGGAGTACGGCAAGCGCTGGGTCAAGGTCTCACTCGGAGCCCCAGGTTTCGGACTCACCGAAATGCTTGCCCCGCCCGACCTGGCCAAATGGGTCGGACGTTTTGGACGACCGTCGACCGATCCGACGAAGAAGATCAACGGCATTGAGGTACGGAAGGTCGTCACTCCCTTCAGTGCCGTGTATGTGACGACGGCCGCGCCGTACCGCGTTGTCCGGATCGAATCCCCGTCCGGGGACACCGGTCTGCCGGGCGCCAGGACATACGCCGTCGGCACAGTCTATTCGGCCGTCGCCGGCCTCTTCAGACCGGCCGGGGACCCGGCTCTCTTCGGTCTGGTCATCGACGTCAACGCGGTGTCCGATGACGATGCCCGCACCCATCTCAGATATCTCAATCTCGAGGTCTCCAAGCTCAAGGATGCAATCGACTCCAGCGTCAGATTCTCCCTTGAAGGCGGCTCCAGGCTGTCAAACTGCAACAACTTCGGCTGCACCGTGACTGTAACGATCAGCACGCGGGTTGCAGTGGACAGCCCCCATGTAAAAATCGGAAAAATCGCGGCGAACGTCGTCGTCAATTTCCGCCTGAACAGAATCTTCGTCGGCTCGTGCACGAAACGGGTGACGATACCGGCCAACGGTAGAGTCGAGGTCTCCTGCAGCGTCCGGTACAACGCTCCTACCAATCGCCGCCACCGTGTCGAGGCGGAGTCCGCCGGTTACGCCAGTGCCGCGGTCGAAGCCGAGATCCCGGCCATCGCCAAAGCCTTGCAGGCGGAGCAGGACGCCCTTACCACGCATTTTTCCGATGCTGATCTGGATATGCTGGCGGCGACGCTTGGGCTCCCTCCCCGCGAGGGCACCGCCACCGCAGGGATCGCCGTGGACGCGAAGAAGAAGCTTCTCCGTCGCGCGATAAGTGGGCAGAGCGACGACACGGATAGGATCAAGAAGATCAACGAGCGCTTGCGCAAGCGCATCCCCGGTCTCGGCCACGCCAAATCCGCGCTCGCGCATCACGCGGAGCAGAAGATCGCCTACTGGCTCTTCGAGAACCAGAATGTCGAAGAAGCCCACCTGATCATCAACAATGAAGACGGTCCGTGTGGGTCTCGTTACGGCTGTGTCAACGTTCTGCCCTGGCTACTCGGGCCGAATCAGAGGGTGATCATTCACTGGCGGGACAAGAACGGCAAGTGGCAGCATTCGCAGGTCTTCATCGGCAAGGAAGAAGAGAAAGAACAGTCATGACCTTTCACATCGAGGCGTACTACTCGTCGAGCCATCGCAATGGGCCCGAGATACTATGCACGCCTGAGGATGTGGACGCCCTCATAGCCAAGCTCGTGAAGCTCCCCGAATCACATGGCGTCGCGGCACTGTGCATCGCGGAACGGGTAGATCCCGAAACCGGATTCCCCGATCATCAGTTTTACCTGGCGGTGGACGGCGAGGCGCGGCTAGGCGCCGTGAAATATGCCGATACAAACGGAAACTGGGCAAGCGACGGGTACCCGGAGAACCAATCGGGCACCTCCACGTACCTCTACTTCGGCGAAGGGATGGAGTTTCCCCCAAACTCCGGCATCCCCCTTGATCTGGCCTGCCAGGCCGTCAAGGAGTTCCTGTCCGGCGGGGGCGAACGTCCTTCCTGCACCCCGTGGCAGGTGGACACCTGCGTGTGACGGCACCGTCTCAGCCAAGTCCCCCGCCGTGACCCGGCGTTCCGTCATCCATCCACCGCCTTCCGGTTTCCTGGAGGTTGAGTACCGGCGATAGCCCCGGTGTGGCACCTCATCGGGAGGTGCCACCCGGCTTGCGTCGGCATCTAATGTGTGTGAATATTCACTTTCAATGATGCCACATTGGAGGATCGATGCCGCGGGTCAGTCAGAAGCCCGGGATACTCGCCGCCGCGCTGTCGTGTTTCGCCGAACTCGGCTACGACGCCACCCGGGTCAAACACATCGCCGAACGCGCCGGAGTGGCGGAATCCGCCCTCTACCGGCACTACCCCTCCAAAGAGGCGATCGCGCAGGAGCTGTTCACCCACCACACCGAGCAGCACGTACGGCGGCTCACCGCCGTCGCCTCCGCAGACCGCGCGCCGCTGGACAGGGTCGCGGCAACCGTACGGGAGATCCTCCGCGCCTACCGGGACCAGCCCGACGCGATCGTCTTCACCCTGCTGAGCACCGGCTCGTTCCTTCCCCGGCTGCCCGAGGGCACCCGGTACCCCATCGAGATCGTCGAGGGGTTGATCACGGACGGGCAGCGGGCGGGTGTGATCCGCGACGGGCGGCCGAACCTGCTCGCCGCGATCCTGATGGGCTGTGTCCTCCGCCCGATCATCGTGTCCGTCATGTCCCGCCAAGACGCGCTCGACCTGCTCCACGACACCGAACACGACCGGATCATCGAAGAGGCGGCGATCGCCGCGGTGCGAAAGTGATCGCCTTCCTGGAGCGCCGCGCCGACGGCCGTACCGTCGGCACGACGTTCCTCGCCCTGATCGCCCTGCTGGGGGCGATGAACGCGGCCACCACCGCCTTCCACGATGCGACCGGAGCCGGCATCCTCAACCTGCTCGGCGCCCGCAGCTTCCTCGAACCCGCCCCGGGCGGCTACTCGGCCGAGATCGCACACTCCTGGCTGACCGCCTACGGACCCGACGGGCGGCTCAACCACCTGCTCATCCTGCTGCTCGACGTGCCGCTGGTCCTGGCCATGACGGCCTTCACCACCCTGAGCCTGACGTACGGCATCGCGCGGCCACTCCGGCTGCGCGCCCTCGCCGCGACCGTGCCGCTCGCCGGGGCCGCGCTGAACTACCTGGAGGACATCGGAGTCGCAGTCCTGCTGATCAGCCATCCCGTCCGCCTCGACGGACTCGCCGTCCTGCTCGGCGGCGTCAACGCAATCAAGTCGACCGCCTACACGATCGCGCTGGTCACGGCGCTCGTGGCGCTGACCGCAGGCCTTGCGCGACGGCGGCGGCGCCACGGGGCGGCCCCGGACTGAGCCTGAAGCCGCGCCGTGGCGCCGTACCGGATCCGCGATGGTCGCAGGGTCCGAAGGGCCAAGGGCCCGGCGAGGGAGGACTTCCGGCCCGTGTCCCGGAGGGGCTTCCGCAGTGGAATGGAAGCAGAGGCGACACGCCCGCAGTCCGGGGACAAGGAGACGGCGATGACCGAACGTGTGAAAGTCTCGGGTGACCTGGGGCGCCGGGTGGCCGCACGGCGTGAGGAGCTGTCCCTCAGCCGCGAGCAACTCGCCGCCCGGGCCGGGCTCGACCCCGGCTACCTGGACCATCTGGAGGAGACCGGCGGCGCTCCGGCGATCGACGTCGTGCACAAGCTGGCCGTCGCCCTCAACATGGGCGTCGAGGAACTCCTCCGCGACACCCCGGGCGGCCGCCTGGAGAAGCTGGAGCCCGACGAATGCCTGCGGCTGATCGCGCCGGGCGGCATCGGCAGGGTCGCCTTCAACGAGCCCGCGGGGCCTGCGGTCCTGCCGGTCAACTACATGCTGCACAACGGTGCGATCATCATCCGGACCGCGATCGGCGGCCCGCTCGACGAACCGCTGCGCACCGGCATGGACGGCGCCGAATTCAAGATCGCGTTCCAGGTGGACCGGATCGACGAGACGACCAGGGAAGGCTGGAGCGTGCTCGTCCGGGGCGGCGTCCACCACGTCTCACCCGACGAGCGGGCCGCCGCGGCGGCATCCGGGGTCCAGCCCTGGGCGGGCGGTCCCCGCGAGCTGTACCTGAGGATCGCGACCACCGAGATCACCGGTCGGCGTATCCGCCGCGGCTGATCCTTTTAGTGCGGTACGGCCTGCGGCCAGGGTGGCGCGGCGCCCGTACCCGGCAACCGTCAACCGACGCGAAGCCGGTGCCGTCCGCGTTGATCGAGAACTCCCCGGGTCGGCCACTCCGGACCGCGCCTCGCGTCAGGCACTTCCTTCAGAACGCCTGGGGTTTCAGGCGTGGTGTCCGCCCGCGTACCACCATTTCCAGGTCAAAGGCCAAGCCGCCCAGTCCACGGGCTGGACTGGGCGACCCGGTCTACTGGCGGTGAGACATGGCAATCCGGATAGCGCTGCTCAGCCGCCTACCTCTATGACGCTTCGAAGCCCGCAAAACGTTGAGTCCGAAATCCGATGAACTGTGATGGGTTAAGCGGCTTGGCGGTCGCGCATGCTGTTGATCAATCCGGCCGCCGTCGCCGGGTCCCGGCAGGAGAGCAAGTAGTCGCTGCCGTCGGCGAGCCGGAGTGCAAGTGCCGGTCCGGGCGTAAGGAGCATGCTCCTTCCCGCCCCATGCAAGATCCCGGTCGCCAGCCAGTCCCCCGCTTCAACGTCGACGGCCTCGGCCCGTGCCACCCCGTCCACCAGATCCGGAAGTGATTAGCGCTCCCGGCTCAGGCGGCCAGGAGCTGGTTCTCCAGTTGATGCTTGATCAGCATTGGGGACACCTGGAAGTGCGCGGCAACCCCGTCGAGATCATCCTGGGTCGCCGTCTCCAGGACTTCGCCCAACAGCTCACTGATGCCCTGAGCAGGTGCCAGCAACTCGGCGGCGAAAGCCCGCTCGATCTTCTGCCGATCCGTATGAGCGGTCGTCACCAGGAAAACCGGATCAGAACTCCAGAGATAGTGCCAAAGTGCACGAGAGAGAGTGAAGCGCCGGGAACCAGGTGTCCGGCCAGGCTCGACGAGTGCCAGCGGTCCGGCAGTCCCGGCTCCCCCAATAGCCTGGAGCCCCCGATCGGCGGAAGGGCGATCCGCACTCTCCATATACGAAGAGAGGTCGAACACCTCACGATCGGCAAGATCGAGCATCTTGCGTACGGCCCGCGCCTGACCCCAGCCCTTCTCCCATAGCCGATCTCCTAGGGGGAGGCGAAGGGGTCGAAGCTCGCTTCGTAACTCCTGGCCCGCCCTCGCCCCGGAGGTACGTCCGATCTCGACCCGAGCCGCATTGATCCATTCCAGTGCCTGGCTGATCCGGGACGGCTCAACCGCGTCCAGGAAATCTCCGAGCAGATTCCCCGGCAACTCACCGGCGGCCCGGAGAATGGACTTCTCATACGGCTCCGCCTCGGAGTAAGGATCAAGCCCCAGGCGTGCGGCCGCCAGGCAGAACTCAACCTCCTCAGGGGTCGCCTGCTGGATTCCCGCCCACTCCTGCTCCAGCGCAGTACCGGTGATGCCCTGCTCCGCGAGTCGGACCAGAACCGCAGAAACAAGATGGCCGAGTTCACGCTCAACGGACACGCCGTCTACAAGAGCCTCACCGTCCGCCAGAAACCTGATCGGCCGTCCCGGATGCGGAGCCCGATCACGCTGCCAAATCAGACGCTTCCGATCCCCTTCGGGGATGATCAACAGGTCGGGCCACAGAAACCCGTCCCCGCTGCAACGCACGGAGTGCCGCCTGAACCGCGAGAACTCCCGCCGATCGGAACCGCGGAGATGAAGACTCCGGGCAGGTCTGGCATCGGCTCGCAAAGCCCACCAGTTATAGGCGATCCACTCCGCGAGCGGATAGAGGGGACAGTAAATCGAGCGACGGGAACTGCCGGACTCGCGGTCCTCGACCAGGGTGATGTGGTCGGCACCGACGCCGATCTCGATCCGCGCCCAGGTGGCTCGATGCTCGGGAGCCCTGACCGACGGCGCGGCCTCCCACTCCCAGCGAATCCCCAACTCCGGAACCATCGTCATCGGTCGCCATCCTCGCCGGCTTCATTGAGCCTCTCCGGCCACTCACTCCGTTCGAGCGGATACCCCTTGTACTGGCCCAGCTCCCGGTTCACCAGCCGAGCCTCATAGATCACATCATCCTGCCGATGCCAGGCATACCGAGGAAACCCTCCTTCCCACGGCGCGCCGATGTTCCCATTCGCGATGGTCTTCCGCAACCAGCCGGTGATCTCCTCCGGATCTGTGAACTTGGGGTCACACTTGCTGGCATCCGCCCGCAATCTCGGGTGCCCGGCGAATGACGGGTACGACTTGTGCTCACCGCTGCCGACGTAGGCGACTTTCTCTGCGATTTCGTCCAGTGACACTCCCTCGGGAGGAGCAACGATGCTACGCAGCAGGGGACGACGGCGTTTGGGGGCACGCATACACTCAGTATGACCTGCGTCACTTCTCGTGTCAGGCCAACCATGGTCCCCACACATCCGCCTATGGCTTTCGACGACAATCCCCTGATCAGACAGGAGATCAACCCGTCAGCCGTACGGCTCGCCCAGCACGGGCAGTACTGGTCCGAACGGAGTCGGCGGCTTGACCGTGCTGTCGGCACGCCATCTCGGCGATCCAGATGAGCACGAACGGAGCTGTCAGCCTGGGGAAAGGGACGGCGCCCGCTCCACCTTCCCGGCTGCCTATCTCTTCGTCGTGCCGATGATCCGCCCGATGTCCGCCGTACTCCGGAGCAAAGCGATCTCCCCCCGACGGGAGCCCCACCTGGCGCTGGAAACCACCCCACCTCCCGCTGTGTGAACGGCGTCAAAAACCTTATGGCGCAGCGGATCGGCCGCTGTTAACGTCATTGATGGAGCGCCGGGAAGCCTGGTCGGCAACGTCGTATCGGACCGACCCCAGGGAGGCGCCCATGCAGGGCAGCCCTGCCATCCTCATCAGCGGCCTCACCAAGACCTTCGGCGCCGTCCGTGCCCTGGACGGCCTCGACCTGACCGTGCGAACGGGCGAGGTGCATGGCTTTCTCGGTCCCAACGGCGCGGGCAAGAGCACCACCCTGCGGATCCTGCTCGGCCTGCTGCGCGCCGACTCCGGCCACGCCGAACTCCTCGGCGGCCACCCCTGGCACGACTCCGTCGAGCTGCACAGACGCCTCGCCTACGTGCCCGGCGACGTCGTCCTGTGGCCCACAATCTCCGGCGGTGAGGCCATCGACCTGCTTGGCCGGCTGCGCGGCGGCCTCGATCGGCAGCGCAAGCAGGACCTGCTGGAGCGCTTCGCCCTCGACCCGACCAAGAAGGGCCGCGCCTACTCCAAAGGCAACCGCCAGAAGGTCGCCCTGATCGCCGCCCTCGCCTCCGACGTCGAGCTGCTGCTGCTCGACGAGCCGACCGCCGGGCTTGACCCGCTCATGGAGGCCGTCTTCCGCGCGTGCATCGCGGAGGAAAGCGGCAGCGGCCGTACCGTCCTGCTGTCCAGCCACATCCTGTCCGAGGTCGAAGCGCTGTGCGACCGGGTGAGCATCATCCGCGCCGGCCGCGTCGTGGAGAGCGGCACCCTGGCCCAGCTCCGGCACCTCACCAGGACCACCGTCACCGCCGAACTCGACCACGTTCCCGAGAACCTGCCCGGTGTGCACCACCTGGCCGTCGACGGCTCCCGGATCGCCTTCGAAGTCGAGCCCGACCGGCTCCGCGAGATCCTGCCGCTGCTCACAGCCGCGGGCGTGCGTACTCTGACCTGCCGGCCCGCCACCCTGGAGGAGCTGTTCCTACGCCACTACCAGGTTTCCCCATGACCGGCACGATGATGCTGGTACGGCTGGCGCTGCGCCGCGACCGGCTGCTGCTTCCGGCCTGGATGCTGGTCATCGTGGGCGCCGTGGCAGGCACCGCCGCCGCGATCGCCGAGCTCTACCCCGACATGGGGCAGCGCCTCGCCCTGGGCCTGACGATCGGCTCCACCCCCGCCCTGCAGGCGATCACCGGCCCGGTCTACGATCCGGCCTCGGTGGGCGGGCTGACCGCCTGGCGCACCACCACGATCACCGCCGTCCTGACCGCGTTGATGAGCCTGCTGCTGGTCACCCGGCACACTCGCGCCGAAGAGGAGAGCGGACGGGCCGAGCTGGTCGGCGCGTGCGCGGTAGGGCGATATGCCTTCCCCGCAGCCGCGCTCACCGTCGCAGGCGGCACGAATCTGCTTGTCGCGCTGCTGCTCACCGCCTCCCTGGCCGGACAGGGCCTGCCCGTCCAGGGTGCGCTCGCCTTCGGGCTGGCCATCGCCGGCACCGGCTGGATCTTCGCCGGCATCGCCGCGATCACCGCGCAGCTGACCGAGCACGCCCGTACTGCCAACGGGCTGGCGGTGTCGGTGCTGGGCCTGGCCTTCCTGCTTCGCGCCGGGGGTGACGCCGCCGGCGTCGACGCGCTGTCGTGGGCTTCACCGCTGGGCTGGGCGCAGCGTGTGCGCGCCTTCGCCGGCGAGCAGTGGTGGGTTCCCGGCCTGGCCGCCCTGACCGGGCTGGCGTTGGTCACCGTCGCCGCGACACTGGCCGGGCGGCGAGACCACGGCGCCGGTGCCTTTCCGCCCCGGCGTGGACCGGCCGACGCCCCGCCGTACCTGAGCAGCCCCCTGGGTCTCGCCTGGCGCCTGCACCGTGGCGGCGTCCTGGGTTGGGCCACCGGGTTCGCCGTCATGGGCGCGCTGTTCGGATCCCTGGCGCTGAGCGCGGGGCAGATCCTGCGGGACAACCCGCAACTCGCCGCCATCCTGGACCGGATGGGCGGGGAGAACACGCTGATCGACACCTTCCTGGCCACCGTGCTGGGCATGATGGGCCTGGTCGCGGGCGGGTTCGCCATCCAGGCCGTGCTCCGGCTCCAGGTCGAGGAGGCCGCGCTCCGCGCCGAGCACGTCCTGAGCTCAGTCGTGCCACGCCTCCGATGGGCCTCCGCCCACCTGCTGGCGGCCCTCGTCGGCGCCACGGCGATCCTCACCGCAGGCGGCCTCGCCGTCGGCCTGGCCCACGGCATCCGCACCGGCGAGCCCGGCGAGATGGTCCGGCCAGCCGTTGCGGCCTGGGTGCAACTACCCGCCGTATGGGTGACGGCCGGGCTGGCCATGCTGCTGTACGGCCTGCTCCCCCGGCTGACCGCACTCGCCTGGACCGCACTCGTCGCCTTCGCCCTCCTGGGCCAGCTGGGTGAGGTGCTCCAGCTGCCGGAAGGAATACAGGGCCTCTCCCCCTACGCCCATCTGCCGCAGGCACCCGGAGGAGAACTCGACGCCGGCCCGCTGATCTGGCTCACCGCGCTCGCCCTGGTGCTCGCCGGAGCCGGAGTGGCCGCTTTCCGCCATCGCGACCTGATCGGAGTCTGACCATTGGTGCTGCTTGCCGTCCTGAGCGTTTTCGGCCTCGTGCTGCTCGCACTCGCCGCCGATCACCTGGTGCTCGGCTCCGGCAGGCTGGCCGAACGGCTCGGCATTCAGCCGGTCGTGGTGGGTGTGGTCGTGATCGGCTTCGGCACCAGCGCGCCGGAACTGGTGGTCGCCGGCACAGCAAGCGTCCGGGACGAGACCGAGCTGGCCGCGGCCAGCCTGGTGGGTTCGAACATCCTCAACCTGACCCTGATCCTCGGCGTGGCCGGGCTCATCGCGCCGCTCGTCGTACGCTCCACCATCCTGCGGCGCGAGGCGCCGCTGTCGGTCGCGGCCGTGGCGATCTTCGGCGTGATCCTGATGTACGGCCTGTGGCGAACCGGCTCCGTCGTGCTGACACTGGGCCTGATCGGGTCGGTCATCCTGCTGCTGCGGTTCGCCCGCGCCGCCCCCCGTGACGTCGTCGCGGCCGAAACCGTCGACTACCTGAACGTCGCCGGGCAGCCTCGTCTGGCCGTCGAATGCCTCCGGGTCCTGCTTGGACTCGGCGGGACCGTGCTGGGTGCGCAGTTGCTGGTGGACAACGCCGCCGAAATGGCCGTCCGGCTCGGCGTCTCGGCGGAGGTGGTGGGCTTCACCCTGGTCGCGCTCGGCACCTCGCTGCCCGAGCTGGTCACCTCCATCCAGGCGCAGCGCCGCGGCGACGGCGACCTCATGGTGGGCAACCTGCTCGGCAGCAACCTCGTCAACAGCCTCGCCGGGGGCATGATCATCGCCTTCACCGCCGAAACCGGGCCCCCGTTGAGCCCGCTCGTCATCTTGGCGATGGTCGGGATCAGCGGCTTCACCTGGGCGCTGCTGGCACGCGGCAAACGCCTCAGCCGGGCTGAATCCGTGTTCCTTCTCCTCCTCTACCTCATCCTGCTCCCGGTGATCGTGACCTAGCCATCGGTCACAGGTCGTCTCGAAGATCACCTCTGTCCGCGCAAACGGGTTCACGCGGTGCTCTCAACCAGGTGTCGAGGGGCGCACGGGTATCCGTGAAGGTGCCGGGGCGGGCAGTCGAGCCGACAGGCCCGGACCGCGAGGTGCCGGACTCGCGGCGGGCCGCGGTCCGCCCTCGCGCCGCGTACTTGCGGATGTACCGCGTCGGCGAGGGTTTCGAGCCGGCTCCACTGAGAGAGCCGACGGCTTAACCGTGCTGTCGGCGCACCATCTCGGTGATCCAGATGGGCGCGAACGGCGACGTGCAGCCCGGGGAAGTCGGGTAGTCCTTGAGCACCTCCAGGCGCTCACCGATGTCGATCGCGCGGACGCGGTGTTCGGCGTGCTCGATCCCGATCTGCGCCAGGCAATGGTTCATCGCCCACTGCAGGCGATCCGGGGCGTCTTTCATCTCCGCCTCGACGACGTCGAGCAGTCCCGCGAGGTCGAGGCCCTCGGGTCTCTTCGCCACGCGTTCGGTGGTCAGCGCCCAGCTGGCGCTCGCGACCACCGGATCCGGATCGGCCGACCAGGACAGGCGCAGGTCTTCGGAGTGCGGGCTCTTCTTCACCACGTAGTTCACGAGCCAGTCGTGCACCTTGGGTGCGCGCGTCTCGCGCACCATCACGTCCAGCTCGTCACGCCCGAACGCCTTCGGACGGCAGATCAGGAGCGCAAGCAGTCTCGCCGCGGTGTCATCCGTCTCCCAGAGCCGGCGCGCGAGCTCCTGCTGCGTCTTCAGCCGTTTCGCGAGGGCGCGCAGCTTGCCGAGGTTCACACCGTGATCGTCACCGTGTCGCTCGTTCACCTCGCGCGCCTTCGGATCCTCCAGCTCGGCCAGCTCGGCCATCACCTCAGCCATCGTCGGCGTCGTCTCGGCCATCTCAGCCTCCTGTCCGTCACGGGCGGTACTCAGCCTACGGACGTCAGCCTCCTGCCGTACACGCCGGCTCGGCGGAGCGCACAGCCGTACCCAAGACAACCGGCCCAAGAACCCCTCCGGACGAGCTGACGGCGGATGCGGACAGCGTGACCAGCCGCGCGACAGGTGTCGCCGCGGGCACGGCACGCCGCAACGGTCGGTTCATCAGCCGGGCGATTTCTCGGAACAGTAGGACGATTCCCTGCCCATCTGATCGAACTCTTCTTGTGAGACGACCGCACCACCCGGCGCCATGACCGACCCCGGCCGGAGTTTGCCGATGTCTTCCACTTTGAATTCGACATGAGCAGTACTTGTGGAATTATCGTACGTCCAGCCGTACGCCGAGTAAGTTACTCCAGGCTTAAAGACAGGTGGATTCGAGTCCAGATCCCATCCGTTGGACGAGATGTCAAGACGGAACGAAGCAGTCTGCCCATCGAGCGTCGGCGCGGTGAATCTCGCATCTGCTTTACTTGTCGTAGATGGGTACGGAGAGGAACCGTCCGTGGCTGCCACCTTTTCATCATGATAAACAGTGACGCCATCGGGAGCGAAACCGTCGCACCACGCTAAAACGATAATAGGGCGCCCCATATCGTCGACGCTCAGCCCCGTATAACCGGCCGGTGGAACAGTGCAGCCAGCGGCCCCCATGATGACCATGACCGCCAGGACGATTCCAAAACACCGTCTCATATTTCCAGAATGCAACAAGGCGACTCCATGGCGACAACATCGTTACACCATCGGAGTTGAGTCGTGACAGCCGAACCGAAATCGGCTGAGCCCACATTTGAATATGCCCCCACCAATACGCCTCCGCAACAGGGGAATCGCACAGCGTAACCACACGAGAGGTACATGGTGTCCTGTACGGAGCAGCGTCCGCCGCTGCCGGCGAGGGCTTCCCGCAGGGCGACCGTGACGAAGTCCTCGAAGACCGAGGGCATGTCGAAGACGAAGCCTTTGACGACGTCGCCGGGTCGAGGTTCGCCTTCCACGAGGCGAGCGCCACGTCTTAGCCTGAGGTTGGAAGATCGTCAGGAAAGGGCAGGGCCTATGAACGAAGGCAATAAGCCCGCGCCGATGAGCTTCGGCGAGCGCGTCAGATTCTTCCGTGACCGACTCGGCATGACCAGACCCCTGTTCGGGGAGTAGGGAGCCCTTCAAGATCAGCACGTCCGGAACGGGCGCTTCGTTTACGCCGTGGCCAGTGCCTCGGCGAACTCACGGACCTTGGGTTGGTCTGGCCAGCGGGCGACGAGCAGGCCGTTGAGGGTCTTTAGTTCCGCGAGAGCGTGTTGCGATCCGGCGCGTTGGGCTTCGGTTAGGCCGGCGATCGCGGCGATGGCGGCGGCGTCGGCGGTGCCGGTGGCGGCGTGCGCGGTGCCGATGCGGGTGTGGTGGATCGCTCGGTCGCGGTGGTGGGTGCTGGGGAGGCCGGTGAGGCGGGCATTGAGGATGGTGATGGCGGTGCCGGGGCGGCCCCCGGCGGTGTAGCAGGTGGCGCGCTGCAGGTCTCCCCAGCCGCGGTTGTAGAACCGCAAGTAGCTGGGGCCTGTTCTGGGAGCGTGGGCGAGGAGTTCGTCGGCGGTGTCGAGCAGGCCGGTGTCGACGACGCCGGTGATCGCTGAGGCGCGGGCCTGGTAGAGGCGTGCGACGGCGTCCAGCGCGGGCGGGAGCGTCCAGATGGTGCGGGACTGGGTGGCGAGGGTTCGGGCCAAGTCGTCGTCGCCGTGGTCGAGGGCTGTGGAGGCTCGACGGAGGATCATGTAGGCGGCCATGTCGGGGTCGCCGCTGCTGATCGCCCAGGTGGTGGCGTGGTCGGCCCAGCGGGTGCTGATCGGCTGGTCGCCTCGTTCCCGGTGGAGCCAGCTGAGATGCTCGGCGACCTCAGCCTTGACGTGCAGCAGGTCGATGTCCAGCGGTGGCCGTGCGGTCTGCCTGGTCTGGTCGATCTCGGTGAGGATCGCGGCCAGGGAACGGATGTGCTGGGCGGGGGTGAGGAGGTGGTGCCCGGCCTGGTGGGAGATGAGCTTCGTGCGGAACATTTCGGCCGGGCCCGCGTCGGCCGCGGCGGCGAGGGAGTCGGGCAGGAGGGCGGCCAGACCGCCGGTCGCAATAAGGGCCGCGAACTCGCGGCGGGACAGTTCCAAGGTGATCTTCCCTTCGCCGAGGTTGGCTTGGATGGTCATGACCGTGTCGCAGGCCTCTACGGTCGCTCGTTGCGGGGGCTTTGGGAGGTCGGCCAGCAGCTCGGTCAGTACGGGGTAGGGCACGGTGAGCCGGGCCCGCTGGCGACGATCGTGAGATCCGGGCAGAAGGTCGTCGATGAGGCAGCCGTACATCTGCGCCAGCCGCCGCAGGTCGACCAGGGACGGCGGCCGGGCCGACGGGGAGCGGGCGGCGTCCGGGTCGGCCCAGTTCTCCCAGTAGGAGATGTTCTTGGCGGTGACGGCGGCGCCGGGGAACCGCTGGTTGAAGGCGATGGCCGCGCCGGATTGGGAGTAACCGTGAGCGTGCCGGTAGGCGGCCAGCGGGGTGAACCGGTAGGCGGTGACCAGGGCCGTCGCGATGTCTCCGTGGGCGAGGGCGTCATCCCGCAGGCCTCGCACGAAGTCCTGGACGGACCGCTGGGCCATCGGTACTTCCTTCCGTAGGGCACAGGACACATCGACGGTAGCCCGCCGTGGGGCGGTTTGTGGCCCCCCAATCTGGGGGTGTGCAGCCCGTGCTCCTCCAACCCGGGGGGTGGACCGATCACCGAATTCGCGTTCCATGACGGCAGAGAGTTCCGTGGCGGCTCCCGGCCGCCTGTACAGAAAACAGAGAGGTGACAGATGAGTGTGATCACCCTGGACCATGGCGGCGCCGCGGCCGCAGACAGCGCGGCTGCGGTCCTGGACGACCTGACCGCGGGCCTGTTCGACCTGGATCTGCGGGCGGTGCCGGTCCCCGACATCACGGCGGCGAACACCACCACCGACTGCACCGACAACGGATGCTCGAAGACGTGCCCGAGCGTCGGTTGCAGCAAGGGCTGCAGAAGCGGCTGCGACGACTAATGCTCGACGAGCCTTTCGAGGCGATGAGCGGGATCCCGCTGCTCGCGCGGATCCCGCTCTTGCCGGCTACCGGTGCCGGGGGACCCGGCCCCACGGACGGGCTCGTGGCCGAGGGGATGTTCCTGGCGTCCCGAGCCGTGGAGGTCGGCGACCGGCGCGACGACCGGATGCAGGCGACCCTTCGGGCGTATGAGCTCCGGGCCCGGTTCCGGCCGACGCCGCACGGAGTGTTCGCCGGGGTCGCGCTCGCTTCCGTTGACGATGGGGGCGGCGAGCTCCTGGTGGGCGGCGCGCATCTGGTCCGCACGTACCCGCATCCCGAATGGCTCGCCGCAGTCGTCGGCCGGGCTCTGATGCAGCCCGGGGTGCTGCAAGGGCTGAGGCTGACGACGAGCAACCTCGTCGTGCGGCGCGGCGACCGGTTGGAGCGTGAGCAGGACGCCGTCCCGGACGTCGCCGCCCCGCAGTTGGTGACGGTGCGCGCGACCGCCGCCACCCTGCTCATCTTGTCGGTCTGCGCATCGGGAGCCTCTTACGACACCGTCACCGTGGAGGTCACCCGATCCTGGCCGCAGGCCCCGGCTGACGTGATTCACAGCACCGTCCTGGCGCTGGTCCGCAGCGGGTTCCTGTTGATCGATCTGCTCCCCGAAAGCGACCACCAAGACCCGCTCACCCACGTGATCGACCGGCTGCCGGCCGCGTCGCCGCTGCGCCGTCCGTTGGAACGGCTGCACGGGTACTTGGGCGCGGCCGACCGCTGTCCGCCGGGAGCACCGGAGCGGATCACGGCCCTGTCGGCGGCGCGGCGGACCTGCGACGAGATCGCCGAGGTATCCCGGCCCCTGGCGGCGGATGTCGCGGCCGACGCGCGGATCACGATCCCGGCGGCGCTGGCCCGGCAGGCGGCCGAGGCCGCTGGCGTCTTGTGGCGGATCAGCCAGGGCATCGACCCGATCGCCGCATACCACCGGCGCTTTGTGGACCGGTACGGGCCCGACCGGTTCGTACCGCTATGCGAGGTCGTCGATCCTGCCGTCGGCCTGGGCGCTCCCGACGACCAACCCGACGGGCAAGCCTTCGACCGATCAGCGCGCATCGACCGTGCGGCGATCCTCGCTGACTTGATCAGCGAGGCCCTCACCAGCGGCCGGATCGAGGTGGAGCTGTCGGAGGCCGCCGTCACCGCGCTGGACCGGCATCCGGCGGACCTGCCGCCACCACCTACCGCCGAGGTCTACGCACGGGTACTGACCGGGCAGGGCGGTGCCGCGGGCGGCTTGTCGTTGGCGCTCTACGGAGGCGGCAACCAGGAAGCCGGGTCGACCGCAGGGCGGTTCGTCGGCCTGCTCCCCGCCAAGACCACCGCAGTCGATGCGCGGGGAGGTTCGGAGTTGGTGGCCGAGGTCGTGGTGCGGCCTCGGACGCCCCAGCTGGCCAGGATCGCCCCGGCGTCCGGGGCACCCGGCCCCCGGATACCGGTCGGCGTGCCGTCCCGGCCCGGAGACCTCGAACTGGACGATCTCCAGCTGGCCTCGATCGGCGGGCGGTTCGTCCTGTGGTCGGCCCAGCACGACCGCCCGGTCCTGCCCGTCCTGCTGTCCCGGATCGGCCCCCTCTACACGCCACCCGCCGCCCGGCTGCTGGCCGGCCTGTCGGCGCACGGCTGCCGTCCCTGGCACGGCTGGTCCTGGGATCCGATGCACCGCGTCCCGTTCCAGCCGCGCGTCACCTACCGGCAGACGATCCTCTCGCCCGCCCGGTGGCGGCTGCCCGCCACCCTGACGGGCGCCGCCCGCGACCCCTCCCGATGGGAGCCCGCTCTCGCCACTTGGCAGGCGGCGACCGTCCCGACCCCGCCGGAGATGGTCGTCATCGAGGACACCGACCGGCACCTGCCCCTGGACCTGCGCGAGGACACCGACCGTCAGCTCCTGCGCCGCTACTTCCGCCGCGGCATCACCGCCGTCACCGAACTCCCCGGCGGCCACCCCTCAGCCGGGGCTGTTCTGGACGGCCCGGATGGCAGGCACGTCCTCGAACTCGTCATCCCGCTGCGACGCCGAACCGCCCCCGCCCCCACGACGCCGGCCGCGCCGG
>NZ_BLRH01000034.1 GCF_025996515.1 Rhizohabitans arisaemae | reverse complement strand
TTTTTGGTGTCTACGTCAGATGGTGATCCATCTGTGACCGGACGCAGGAAACCGGACAGGTTGCCCCGAAAGTTGCTAAATTTCAGGGCATTACCATGTGGAGGCATGGCAATATCGGACGAATGGGTGGTCTCGCGGGGGATTGCCGGGGGCCGGTCCGTCGGTGAGGTGAGAGAACACTCCCATGCGACCCCGACATTTCCTACGGATCCGGAATGTCATTGGTTACTGGGATTCATAGGTGTGTACGGCCCGGTGGCGTGCGGATCGGACCGATCGGACGGCCGCGGGAGGAGAGCAGGCGCAGCCCGTACGAGACATAGATCGGGGTCATGGCCGGGTCTGCAGCGGAGTGGTGGTCAACCCCTTGCCGCGTTGAGCCCGCGAAGTGCCACCAAGCGGGCTTTCCTCCCATGAGGGGAGAACCGGATGAGTCGCTGCCGGAGTTGCTTACGGTCCTCCGCCGGCTCGTCGGAGCTCACTGCAAAACCCCTTCGCGGTCCCCGGAGCGCACGATCTTGGCGGCGAGCACGTGCTTGCACGGGCCGCGGGAGCCTCGGTGGTCGAACCACCACGGGCAGGTGCAGGAGCCGTCGCCGAGCCGTACCGTCTTGATCTCCCCGCCCGACTCGACCTCGGCCACGTCGTCCTCGGTGAACCGGACCGCGCCCGCCTCCGCCAGCCCCCGCGCCGAGCGGAGTCGCGGATTGAGCAGTGCCACGTGATTGCGGTCGTAGGGAAGCTCGCGGTGGAAGTGGCCCGCCTCGGCCAGGTCGTATCCCACCTTGCCCGCGGTGCCGAGCTGGGTGAGCGCGGCGCGGACCCGGGAGACGGGGAGCCCGGAGCGGTCGGCGAGCAGGCCGATCTCCACGGTCGGCTCGAAGTTGAGCAGGGCGCCGATCAGGTCGGCGTCGTCGGCCGCCTCGTCGGTGGCGAGGTCCTCCAGGACACCGCCCTCCCCGGAGAAGCCTCGCCAGGTCTCCGGCGAAACCACCAGGGTGTACCGCATTCCAGGCAGCTCCAGCTCCCATGCGCAGGACTGTGGCTCGTCGCCGCCGGTCGCCGCGGGGCCGTACATCTTCAGGGACCGGGCGAACCGCAGCAACGGCAGCATCGTCGCGAGCCGCCCGGAGCCCGACAATCTCACCCCACCGGGACGTGCGGCGTCGGACGCGCGCAGTTCACGGCCCTGCTGCGTGACCCAGACGTCGGCCCGGTTGCCTTTGGGCAGGCCGCGCAGGAACCGCACGGCCAGTGGCCCGGCCACCTCCCCGCGCAGGTCGAGCCCGGCGGCGATCAGCTGTACCTCGGAGAATCCGCGCAGCCAGCGGGCGGGCAACGGCACCTTCTTCTCCACGATGCTGCCGTCCAGCGTGGTCACGGTGAGCGCGTCCGCGCCGACGCCGAGGTGGAGCGGGTCCCGGCTGCCGACCCGGGCGAGCGCCTCCCGCAGCGGCCCGTTGACGTCGACGTTGGTGGTGCCCCGGTCGACCACCTCGCCGTCGAGGGAGCCCTCCAGCACGTCCAGGCGGGAGTACACCCCGCCGCAGGCGGAGAAGGACTCGAACCGCAGCCGGTCGCCGTTGCAGGTCACCACCGGGTCGCGCATGTAGCCGGGCCGCGGCTTGTGGTAGCGGGCGAGCGCCACGTCGGCGACGGCGAGCAGGCTCGCGGCGGCGGGTGCGGCCTGGGTGAGCAGGCCGCTGAAGAAGCGCGGATGCGCCTGGAACCCGGTGGTGGTGATCCCTCCGGAGGTGGCGAGCCCGAGATGTCCGTCGGTCAGCGTGGAGGGACCGGCGTAGCTGTAGGTCTGCGTCGCGCTTGTCATGTGCCGGGACGTTAGAAGAAACCACCGACACTTCGCGAATCATGGCGAGTCACATTTTGTACGGCGTGCGGCCGGCCTGCCGGAGGCCGTACCCGATCTCGGGGTTGGGACGGATGCGAGGTACGGCGTTTACCGGGCCGCCGGTCGTGCGTGCCGGAGACGCGCGCTTCGGGAAGCAGGTCCGCCGGAGCCTCCCGCCCGGTCCGCGTTCCACGGTACGGGACGGACAGGCAGGTGGGGCCATGGAATCGGATGGAGGGCTGAAATAGTGTTATCAGGGATGATTCCCGAGATACCGACCAGGGGAGATCGACGCAGATGAGCCTGACCCGCGCCCGGTGCGAGGCCTTGGACGCCGCGGATCCCCTTGCGGGACTCCGTGACGAGTTCGTCCTGCCACACGGGATGATCTACCTCACCGGGAACTCGCTCGGCGCCCTCCCCAAGGCGGCCTCGGCCAGGATCACCCACATGGTCGAGGAGGAGTGGGGCCAAGGCCTCACCAAGAGCTGGAACGACGCGGGCTGGTTCGTGCTCCCGCGCACCATGGGAAACCGGATCGCCCCGCTCATCGGCGCGGGCCAGGGTGAGGTGGTCGTCGCCGACACCACCTCGGTCAACGTGTTCAAGGTCGTCGTCGCCGCCATGCGCATGCGCCCCGGGCGCAAGACCGTCGTCATCGACCGGACCAACTTCCCCACCGACAACTACATGGTCGAAGGGGCCGTCGCCGCGTTCGGCACCTACAAGCTCCGCGACCTCTCCGAGTACGGTTCGGCCGACTCCGCGGCGGGTTTCGCCTTCGACGACGACGTCGCCGTGGTCCTGGTCTCCGAGGTCGACTACCGGACCGGTCGGCGCTACGACATGGACGCCCTCACCGAGCGGGCACACGCCTCCGGCGCGCTGATCGTCTGGGACCTCTGCCACAGCGCCGGAGTCGTCCCCATCGACCTGAACGGCTGCGACGCCGACTTCGCGGTGGGCTGTACCTACAAGTACCTCAACGGCGGCCCGGGCTCACCCGCGTTCATCTTCGCCGCCACCCGCCACCACGACGCGGTCGACCAGCCGCTCCCCGGCTGGTACTCACACGCCGAACCGTTCGCCATGGAACCCGGCTACCGGCCCACCGGCGGCATCGTCCGGTTCCTCACCAGCACCCCGCACGTGATCTCCTACGGCGGCCTCGCCGCGAGCCTGGACATCTTCGACAAGGTCGACCTCGCCGAAGTCCGGGCCAAGAGCGTGGCGCTGACCTCCCTCTTCATCGACCTGGTGGAAGAGCGGTGCGCGCAGTACGGGCTGAGCCTGGCCTCCCCGAGAGCACCCAGCGACCGCGGCAGCCAGGTCTCGTTCCGGCACGAGAACGCCTACGCGATCACCCGGGCTCTGAGCGCCCGAGGCGTCCAAGGTGACTTCCGCGCCCCCGACATCGCCAGGTTCGGGCTCGCCCCGCTCTACCTTCGCCACGTCGACGTCTACGACGCGGCCGAGATCCTCGGCGACATCATGTCCACCGGCACCTGGCAGTCCCCGGAGTACCAGGCCCGCCTCACCGTCACCTGACGTCTTCCAGGAGCCGTCACCAATGGGTCCCCGCCGGGGTTGGCGGTGCGGCTCCGGCGTCTCAGCGGTACCGGGAGAGCCATTGCGGTCCGAGCAGGTTCTCCCCACACCGCAGTAACTCAATCCTGTGGCACTTCCCGCGTCGCTTGATCTTCATCTTGGCGAGCTCCCGGGTCTCGATGGTGGATGGCGGCTAAGGCTCGTCATGTCCCTGCAGATTCGGGGCCCGCGGTGTGGAGGGCGCGGGTGAGGGCGGGGAGGGCGAGGGAGAGGGCTTCGCGTTCGGCGGGGGTGAGGCCGGCGATGACCTTGGTGTGCCGGTCGCGGAGGTGGTGTTCGATCTCCCGGCTGACCGCGCGTCCCTCCTCGGTGAGGGTGAGGCGGTGGTAGCGGCGGTTGGCGGGGTCGCGTTCCCGGGTGAGCCAGCCGCGGCGTTCCAGCCCGGCGGCGAGGCGGCTGACGCTGCTTTTCTCCAGCTTGAGGCAGGCGACGATGTGCTGCTGGGACACGGGCCCGCAGCGGCCGAGTTCGAGGAGCGCCCATCCTTCGGACAGTGAGACCGATCGGCCGGGGAGCATCGAGTCGGGTCGCTGGACGCCGAGTTCGACCAGCAGGTCGACCAGAAGGGTTTCCAGGTCGCCGGGTTTCAGGTCGCTCGTCACAGACCCCTCCATAGTTGCAACTTGCAACTCTTAGCTCTACAGTCTGAGTTGCAGCTTACAACTCTTGGGGGTCGTCATGTCGGTGCTGGTGCTCGGCGGCTACGGGGCCACGGGCCGGGAAACGGCGCACAGCCTGCGCGAACTCGGTGCCGACGTCGTGGCCGCAGGCCGTGACGAGGCCAAACTCGCCGAACTCTGCGGGACCACTCTGCGGCTCGACCTGAACGACGTCGAGGCGGTACGGCGGGCCGCCGCCGAGGCCGAGGTGGTCGTCAACTGCGCGGGGTGGGAGGATCCGGAGCTGGTCTCGGCGGTGACCGACGCGGGCGCCGCGTTCGTGGAGATCAGCGCCACCTCGCGGTATCTCGCCGACCTCGGCCGCAGAACCTATGCGCGCCCCGTGGTGACGGACGTCGGGATCGCGCCCGGGCTGACCAATCTCCTCGCCCTGGACGTTCACGACGGCAGCCCCCTCGACATCGTTGTCCAGCTCGGGGTGGGGGAAGCACACGGCTACGCCGGCCGCAAGTGGACCTACAACCTGCTCGGTCATGATTATCCGGACACCACCGGAGCGGGCCGGACCGTTCGCGCCTACACCGGGAGCAGGAAGGTACGCCTGACCCCGGAGCTGGGCGTCCGCCGCGCCTACCGCGTCGACTTTCCCGAGCAGCACGTGCTCACCGCCGAGCTCGGCGTCCCGGTGACCTCGCGGTTCTGCCTCGACTCCGCGGCGAGCGGAGCACTGTTCTCGCTGCTGACCCGGATCCCCGGATCCAGGTCCCTGGTCACCTTCGCCGACAGGTTCCTGCCCGCGAGCCTGCCCGGCTCCGACGCCTGGTCGATCACGGTCGAGTCCCGGCGCGGCGCCCGGATCCAGGTCACGGGCAACGGGCAGTCCCGCGCCACCGCGGCCGTGACCGCGCAGGTCGCCCGGCGGCTCACCCGGACCGAGACCCCTGCCGGGCTGCACCGCATCCACCACTTGTTCACCCTCGCCGACTTCCCCTTCACCACGCATCGCGAGGGCGCCGTCTCCCGCCGTTGAATCGCTTGGAGCCTTGAATCCGCCGCGATCCGAGGCCCCGGATTTGTCGGTGAGGGCCGCTAGCTTTCCCCCGTGATCGAACGATGGAGTCGTGATCGAGTTCTGGGGCTCGCCCCCGACGCCGCCGCACAGGCGGCCGGGCGCAAGCTCGCCGTCATCGGCACATGGTCCGGGGCGGGTCGGCGCGACCTGGCGCTCTGGGGGGAGTGCCGGGGGAGCGGCGCGAAGCCGTACCTCGCCTGTGTGGATCTGGGCGAGCCCGCCTACAGGTGTTCGTGTCCGAGCCGGAAGTTCCCCTGCAAGCATGTGCTCGGCCTGCTGCTCCTCTGGTCGCAGGGGGAGGTCGCCGAGGCGTCGGAGGTCGTCCCGTGGGTGGAGACCTGGCTGGACGGGCGGCGGGAGCGGGTGGCCAAGCAGTCCGGGCGCGCCGCCGCCAAGACCGGGAAAGGTGAGGGCGGGCAGCGGGAGACCAGGGTGGTCGCGGGGCTGCGCGAGCTCGACCTGTGGCTGTGCGATCAGGTCCGGCACGGACTGACCGCGGCGGGGCGGACGCCCGGCACGCATGGGGAGGACATCGCCAAGCGCATGATCGACGCCCAGGCGCCGGGGGTCGCGGCGCGGCTGAACCGGATGACCGACCTCGTCCGCGCGGGGGACGGCTGGCCGGGGCGGCTGCTGGAGGAGTACGCGCTGCTGCACCTGCTCGCGGTCGGATACCCGCGGGCCGCCGAACTTCCCGAGGCGCTGCGTCACACGATCAGGGCGCATGTGGGGTTCACCGTGGAGCGGGCGGAGGTGCTGGCCCGTCCGCACATCCGGGATCGATGGCAGGTGCTCGGTTCCCGGGACGAGCAGGAGGATCGGCTGATCCGGCGCCGGGTGTGGCTGCGCGGGACGGAGACCGGGCGGACCGCGCTGGTGCTGTCCTTCGCCCCCCAGGGGCAGGCGCTCGACGCCTCGCTGGTCACCGGGACGACCGTCGACGCCGACCTCGCCTTCTATCCGGGGCGGCCGGAACTGCGGGCCGTGGTCGCCGGACGGCACGGCGGCGGAACCTGCGGTGAGCCGCAGGGAGGCACCGTCGAGGCGGCGTTGCGGGCGCTGGCCGCCGCGCTCGCCGACGACCCGTGGCTCGACCCGTGGCCGATGCTGCTCTCCGAGGTCGTCCCCGTGGCGAAAGACGGGTGGTGGATCGCGGACGCCAAGGGGGACGCGCTGCCGCTGCGCGGATCGGACCACTGGCGGCTGCTCGCCCACTCCGGCGGACACCCGGTGACCGTGCTGGGCGAGTGGACGCCCCGCGGCCTGATCCCGCTGACCGGCTGGGACGACGAAGGACAGGTGATCGTGCTGTGAGCGTCTGCGTGCTGACCGAGGTCTCGGACGAAACGGCCGGACACCTGACACCGCTCGATCCGGACGGGTACGGCGATCTGTCACTGAACGATCGGGCCTGGGAGCTGCTGCGCCGTCTGGGCTGGCCGAGCGCGGAAGGCGAGCCGGGCTGGGGAGGCGAGAGGCGGGTGACGATGCGGTGAACGACGCGCGGAGCTGGGAGGACCTGGTGTCGGCGGCGCTGCTCGGCACCGAGCGGAAGCCGGACGGCGCGGATGGCCCGGACGATCCGGCGGCCGGGCTGCTCCACCGGGCGGCGGCGCTGACCGTCGCCGGAAGGGCGGGCCGGCTGCCGTCCCGGGTCACGCCGCCGGTCCCGGCGGAGCCGGAGGAGTGTCCGCGGGCCGGACGCGAGGCCGCGGATCGGCTCGCCAGGATCCTCGCCGGCCAGCAGCAGCGGGTGCTGCCCGAGTGGCTCGACCTCGCCGCGCGGCGGCGGCTGCGTGCACCCGGGCATCTCCTGCCCGAACTGCTCGACCGGGGGAGGAACGACAGGTCGCTCCGGGAGCCGATCGCCGTGGTGGCGGGGCGACGCGGCAGGTGGCTCGCCGGACACAACCCCCACTGGGCGTATCTGCTGCGCGAGCGGTCGGGGGGCGTCGAGACGTGGGAGCTGGGCGCCCCCGGGGAGCGGCTCTCCTATCTGGAACGGCTGCGCGGACGGGATCCGGCGGCGGCGCGGGAGACGCTGCGGGCGTCGTGGCGGCAGGAGACGCCCGACGATCGGGCGTTGTTCACGGCCGCGTTGGCGGAGGGCCTGTCCGCGGCGGACGAACCGTTCCTGGAGGAGGTGCTGGAGGACCGGCGGCGGGAGGTCCGCGTCGCGGCGGCGAATCTGCTCGTGCGCATCCCCGGTTCCCGGTACGGGCGGCGGATGGCCGACCGGCTGGGGCCGAGGCTGCGCGACGGCGGGCTGATCGTCGACTCGCCGCCCGGGTGCGACGCGGCGATGGAGCGGGACGGGGTGTGGCTGCGGCGCGGGGCGACCCGTTCGGAGCTGCTGGAACAGCTGGTCGGCAAGACGCCCCTGGGCATGTGGGCGGATCGGGTGGGCGCCCCGCCACAGGAGATCGTCGAGCTCAACCGGGACAGGCATGTGCGGGCCGGTTGGGTCCGGGCGGCGATCTCGCAGCGGGACGCGGTGTGGGCGGGCGCCCTGCTCGACGGGGAGCCCGACGGTGATCTGCTCGCCGTCCTGCCCGCGGGACCTCGCGCCCGGCGGGCCGCCAAGATCGTGAGGGCCTGGGAGCCGAACGGCGCGTTGATCACGTTGCTGGGCGCCGTTCCGGCGCCGTGGTCGGGCCCGCTCGCCCTGGCCGTACTCGCCAAGATCGAGGAGACGTCCCGGTCCTGGTACGTGGACGAACTCTGCCGGCTCGCCGCGCTCCGGCTCGACCCCGGATTCCACCCGGCGGCCGGTCGCCTTTCGGCCGACCCGCCGCCGTCGATCGAAGAACTCGTCGGGACCCTGCGTTTCCGCAGTGACATGAGATCGGAGTTTTCCCCGTGACCGCCGTACTCAGGCCACACGCCGAACAGCAGTACTCCGCGGAGCTGGCCGCGCTCGCCGCCGCCGACGACCGGCCGCGACCGCCGGGCTGGAAGCTCTCCCCGTGGGCGGTGACGACCTACATCCTCGGCGACGGCAAGAAGATCACCCCCAAGTACATCGGGTCGCGGCGCCTGATCGAGGTGGCCGTCGCCACACTCGCCACCGATCGCGCCCTGCTCCTGCTCGGTGTGCCCGGTACGGCCAAGACGTGGCTGTCCGAGCACCTGGCCGCCGCGATCTCCGGCGACTCGACGCTCCTGGTCCAGGGGACCGCGGGCACCGCGGAGGAGGCGGTCCGCTACGGCTGGAACTACGCCCGCCTGCTGGCGGAGGGGCCGTCCCGCGCGGCGCTCACCCCGAGCCCGGTGATGCGGGCGATGTCGGAGGGCCGGATCGCCCGGATCGAGGAGCTCACCCGGATGCCGTCCGACGTCCAGGACGCCCTCATCACCGTGCTGTCGGAGAAGACCCTGCCCATCCCCGAACTCGGCGAGGAGGTCCAGGCGGCCAAGGGTTTCACGGTCATCGCCACCGCCAACGACCGGGATCGGGGCGTCAACGAGCTGTCCGGCGCGCTCCGGCGCAGGTTCAACACCGTGGTCCTCCCCGTGCCGGGCACCCCGGAGGAGGAGGTGGAGATCGTCCGCAGGCGGGTGGCCCAGCTCGGCCGGGCGCTGGAACTCCCGGACCCGCCGAGCGGCCTGGACGAGATCCGTCGTGTGGTGACCGTCTTCCGGGAGTTGCGTCAGGGCATGACCGCCGACGGCCGTACCAAACTCAAGTCGCCCAGCGGGACGCTCAGCACGGCCGAGGCGATCTCGGTGGTGGCCGGGGGCATCGCGCTCGCCACCCATTTCGGCGACGGGGTGCTCCGCCCCGCGGACCTGGCGGCGGGGATCCTCGGCGCCGTCGTGCAGGATCCGGTGAGCGACCGGGTGGTGTGGCAGGAGTACCTGGAGGCGGTTGTCCGGGAACGAGCGGATTGGCGGGACTTCTACCGGGCGTGCAGGGATGTCTGACCTTGTCCTCGGCGTCCGGCACCACGGGCCCGGTTCGGCGCGGGCGGTCGTCCGGGCGCTGACGCAGTACCGCCCGGACGTCCTCCTCGTCGAAGGGCCGCCGGAGGCCGACGAGCTGGTCGGGCTCGCCGCCGACGCGGAGATGGAACCCCCGGTCGCGCTGCTCGCCCATGTGGCGGCCGAGCCGGCGAGAGCCGCCTTCTGGCCGTTCGCCGTCTTCTCCCCGGAATGGCAGGCGATCAGGTACGCGCTCCGCCACGGGATCCCCGTGCGCTTCTGCGACCTGCCCGCCGCTTACGGCCTCGCCGAACCGGAGGAGGACGACCCGGACACGGGCCGGTACGACCCGCTGGGGACGCTCGCCCGGACCGCCGGATACGACGACGTGGAACGCTGGTGGGAGGACGTCGTCGAACATCGGGGCGACAGCCCGTTCGACGCGGTCGCCGAGGCCATGGCCGAACTCCGCCGCGGCGAACCGGCCCGGGGGAGGGAGGCGCGGCGGGAGGCGTACATGCGCCGGGTGCTCCGGCGGACCCGGCGCGAGGGGTTCGAGCGGATCGCGGTGGCCTGCGGCGCCTGGCACGTCCCCGCGCTACGGGAGCGCCCACCGGTCGCGGAGGACGACCGGCTCCTGCGCAACCTGCCGAAGGTCAAGGTGGCGACCACCTGGGTGCCGTGGACCCACGGCCGGCTCTCCGTGCGGAGCGGGTACGGCGCCGGCGTCTCCTCGCCCGGCTGGTACCACCATCTGTTCACGGCGCCGGACAGCCCCGCCGAACGGTGGCTCACCGAGGCCGCGGGCGTCCTGCGGGAGGAGGGGCTGCAGGTCTCCTCGGCCCACGTCATCGAGGCGGTACGGCTGGCGGGCACCCTCGCCGCGCTGCGGGACCGGCCGATGCCCGGGCTGGGCGAGCTCACCGAGGCGGTCCGGGCGGTCCTGTGCGACGGCGAGGAGCTCCCGCTCGACCTGGTCCGGCGGCGCCTGGTCGTCGGGGAGCGGCTGGGCCGGGTGCCCGCGTCCACCCCGATGGTGCCGCTCCAGCGCGACCTGCGGGAGGAGCTGCGCCGGCTCCGGCTCCGCCCGGCCGCGACCGCCGCCGACCTCGACCTGGACCTGCGCAAGCCGCTCGACCTGGAGCGAAGCCGACTCCTGCACCGGCTCGGCCTGATCGGCATCGGCTGGGGGACCCTGCGGGAGGCGGGCGGCAAGGGCACCTTCCGCGAACGGTGGACCCTGTTGTGGCGGCCCGAACTGGACGTGGAACTGATCGAGGCGAGCGTGCTCGGCACGACGATCCGCGGTGCCGCGACCGGCAAGGCGGCCGGTGTGGCGGCGCAGCCGGAGGCGACGCTCGCCGACCTCACCTCGGTGGCCGAGTCCTGCCTGCTCGCCGACGTTCAGGAGGCGTTGCCTCAGGTGGTGGCGGCGATCGGTGCCCGGGCCGCGCTGGACGCCGAGGTCACCCACCTGATGGCGGCGCTTCCGGCCCTGGCTCGGGCCTGCCGCTACGGCGACGTCCGCGGCACCTCGGGCGAGGCGCTGCGCACCGTGGTCGACCAGCTCGTCGTCCGGATCTGTGTGGGTCTGCCCGCGGCGGTGGGCGGCCTGGACGACGACGCGGCCCGTGAGCTCATCCGCTACGTCGACCTGGTTCACCCGGCGGTCTCCTTGCTCGGTGCGGGCCGGGAGCGCTGGCGGGCGACCCTGCTCCGCGTGCTGGGCCGCCGCGACCTGCCCGGGCTGATCGACGGGCGGCTCACCCGGCTCCTCCTCGACGAGGGGGGCATGGGCCATGAGGACGCGGGGCTGCGGATGGCCCTCTCGGTGACCGTGCACGAACCCGCCCGGGCCGCGGCGTGGGTGGAGGGGTTCCTCTCCGGCGGGGTCGTGCTCCTCATCCACGACGAGTCGCTGCTGACGCTGATCGACACCTGGGTGGCCGGACTCACCCCCGAGGCCTTCGTCGAGGTGCTGCCGCTGCTCCGGCGGACCTTCGGCGCCTTCGAACCGACGGAACGCCGGGCGCTGGGGGATCGGGTGCGCGGCACGCGGGCCCCCGGACCGGAGGCGGAGATCGACCCCGCCCGGGCGGCGGCCGCCGTACGGACCGTCGAGCTGATTCTGGGGAGGGCACATGGATGAGCGGATGCGGCGCTGGCGGCTGATCCTCGGCGGCGCCGGCGCCGAAGGGGTCACGCTGTCGGCGGACGACGCCCGGATGGACGGGTGCCTGGCGGCGCTCTACGACGACCCCGGTTCCGGCCGGGGGGAGGGGACCCGGCGATCGGCGGGGCTGGGGGCGTCCGCGCCCAAGGTGGCCCGGTGGCTCGGCGACATCCGCGAGCACTTCCCCGCCACGGTCGTCCAGGTCATGCAGCAGGACGCGATCGACCGGCTCAACCTGACGGGTCTGCTGCTGGAGCCGGAACTGCTGGAGGCGGTGGAGCCGGACGTGCACCTGGTCGGCACGCTGCTGTCGCTGAACAAGGTCATGCCGGACCGGGCGCGGGAGTCGGCCAGAGTGGTGATCCGCAAGGTGACGGACGACCTGGAGCGGCGGCTCGCTCAGCGCACCCGGGCCGCCGTCGCGGGCGCGCTGGACCGTTCGGCGCGCACGCGGCGGCCGCGGCGGCACGCCGACATCGACTGGGATCGGACGATCCGGGCGAACCTCAAGCACTATCAGCCCGAGCACCGGACGGTCGTCCCCGATCGCCTGATCGGCTTCGCCCGGCGGCACCGGGCGGTCCGGCGCGAGGTCGTGCTCTGTCTCGACCAGAGCGGCTCGATGGCGGCGTCCGTGGTCTACGCGAGTGTGTTCGGCGCGGTTCTGGCGTCCATGCGCTCGCTGAAGACCTCCCTCGTCGTCTTCGACACGGCCGTCGTCGACCTCACCGCCGAGCTGCACGACCCGGTCGAGCTGCTCTTCGGCACCCAGCTCGGCGGGGGTACCGACATCAACCGGGCGATCGCCTACTGCCAGGACCTGATCACCCGCCCGGCGGACTCGATCTTTGTGCTGATCAGTGACCTCTACGAGGGCGGGGTACGGGAGCAGATGCTCCGCAGGGTCGCCGCCATGACCGCCTCCGGGGTCCAGGTGCTCGTGCTGCTCGCCCTCTCCGACGAGGGCGCGCCCGCCTACGACCGGGAGAACGCCGCCGCGCTCGCGGCCCTAGGCGTCCCCGCCTTCGCCTGCACGCCCGACGTCTTCCCCGCGCTCATGGCCGAGGCGATCGAACGCCGCGACATCGGCGCCTGGGCCGAGCGCACCCTCGCCCCGGACCGGTGAGCGGGGGGTGCCGGGGACGGTGCTGCGCCCGGATAGTGGGTCGATGGCCGGAGTGGTGCCCGGAAAACGATAGAAAGGGGTGTGCCACACGTTCGACAGGTTGATGCGTATCGGGTCGTGCTCCCGCAGGGGCGGCGGCCGGAAAGCGTGCTGATCCGGCTCACCGAGTACGGCGGGATGACCGCCTGGGGGGAGATCCCCGAGCCGGGCGACGCCGAGGAGACCCTCCACCGCATCGAGCGTGACCTCGGGCCCGCCCTGGTCGGCGTGGACTGGGAACATCCCGACGAGCTTGGGGTCCGCCCCGAGTTCGACTTGGCGTGCTGGGATCTGTGGTGCCGGATGACCGGCGTCCCCTTGGCGCACGCACTGGGCGGCAGCCGTACCAACGTCGTCGCGGGGGTCCGCGTCCCCGCCGAGCGTGACCTGGACAGCCTGCTCAGCAGGGTCAACCGCTTCATGTGCGCGGGATACGCCCACATCACCCTCACCATCACCCCCGGGTGGGACCTTGAGCCGCTCCGCGCGGTCCGCCGGCTCTATCCGGCGTTGGCGATCTCCGTCGACGGCCGGCGGGCCTATCGGAACCCGGAGGAGCTGGCGGCACTGGACGGCTACGGGCTCCTCACCGTCGAACGCCCGTTCGCCGGCCTCCAGGAGAGCGCCGAGCTGCAGATCATGGTGGACGCCGCGGTGGCCCCGCACATCGAGGACCTGCCGACCCTGAAGGCGGCGATCGACGCCAAGGCGGGCCGCGCCCTCACCCTGCGGGTCTCCCGCCTCGGCGGCCTCAGCACCGCCCGCCGCGCCTACGACATGGCGGTACGGGCCGGCTGGGACGCCCACTGCGCCCGGGAAGGCGGCACCGGCATCGCCCGCGCCGCCGCCCTCGCCTTGGCGAGCATGCGCGGCTGCACCTTCCCGAGCGATGTGAGCGACGCCCCGCCGCGGCTCGGCAAGGGGGTACGGGCCCTCGCCCCCGACCTCAGCCCGCACGGCGGCGTGGTCGCCGTGCCGCTCACCCAGCCCGGCATCGGCCACACCGTCGACGAGGAGATCGTCCGCCGCCTGGCCAAACAGACCGTTACCGTCTGAAGCCGGAGAAGGCCGGGAGGCGGCGCTTCGACCGGTTTGCGCACCGAGGTTGACCTCTACCTTGCTAGAGCTTCTAGCGTTTACCGCATGACTGATCAAACCTCTGTGAAACGTGCCGGAAGCCGTGAATGGATCGGGTTGGCCGTCCTGGTGCTGCCCACGATGCTGTTGTCGATCGACGTGACGGTGCTGACCCTCGCCGTGCCCTCGTTGAGCGAGGATCTGCAACCCAGCGGTGCCCAGTTGCTCTGGATCAACGACATCTACGGTTTCCTCATCGCCGGCTTTCTGATCACGATGGGGAATCTGGGTGATCGGTACGGGCGGCGCCGGGTGCTGCTGATCGGCGCGGCCGCGTTCGCCGTCGCCTCCGCGCTCGCGGCCTTCGCGTCGAGCGCCGAGCTGCTGATCGTGGCCCGCGCCCTCCTCGGCGTGGCCGGGGCCACGCTGATGCCGTCCACCCTGTCGCTGATCAGCAACATGTTCCACGATCCGGTCCAGCGCACCCGGGCCATCAGCCTGTGGATGTCGGGGTTCACCGGCGGTATGGTGCTCGGCCCGTTCGTCGGCGGCCTCCTCCTTGAGCACTTCTGGTGGGGCGCCGTGTTCCTGATCAACCTGCCGGTGATGGCGATCCTGCTGGTGGCCGGGCCGCTGTTCCTCCCCGAGTACCGCACCCCGGGCTCAGGTCCCGTCGACCTGGCCAGCGTGGCCCTGTCGGTGTCCGCCGCCCTCCTGGTCGTCTACGGGGTCAAGGAGATCGCCGCCGCCGGGGCCGGATGGCCCGCGTTCCTCGCCCTGGCCGCCGGTATCGGGGTCGGGGTGCTGTTCGTCCGGCGCCAGCGCAGGCTTGCGGAGCCGCTGCTCGATCTGAAGCTCTTCGCGGTCCGCCGGTTCAGCGCCGCACTCGGCACGCTGACGCTGGTCATCGTCTCCGGTCCGGCCGTCGGCCTGCTCGCCGGCCAGTACCTTCAGCTGGTGCTCGGCCTCTCGCCGTTCCAAACCGGGCTGGTGGCGCTGGCGCCGGCCGTGGCGGTCCTGCTCGGCTTCACGCTGGCCCCCGCCCTGGCCAAGCGGTGGGGTGCCAGGCGGGTCTCGGCTGCGGGGTTGGTGGTTTCGGCGTTCGGCGTCGTCCTGGTCGGCTCGGTGGGCTCCGGTGGCGACCTGGCGCTGGTGCTCGGAGGTCAGGTGCTGTTCTTCCTGGGCGGAGCCCCGCTGCTGGTGCTCGGCATCGACATGGTGGTCGGGGCCGCGCCGAGGGAGCGCTCCGGTTCCGCCGCGGCGCTGTCGGAGACCGCGCAGGAGTTCGGCGGCGCCCTGGGCCTGGCGATCTTCGGCAGCGTGGCCACCGCCGTCTACCGGATCGGGCTGACCGTGCCGGAGGGGACGCCCGAGCAGCTCGCCGAGGCGGCGCGCGACACCCTCGGCGGGGCGGTCGCGGTGGCCGGTTCCCTGCCCGGGGAGGCCGGGACGACGCTGATCGAAGCTGCCGGGACCGCGTTCACGGACGGGCTGCAGGTGGCGATGTGGGCGACCGCGGCCGTCCTGGTGGCCGCCGCCGCGCTGGCGGCCGTAGCACTCCCCCGGGGGCCGGCGCCGGAGCAGCAGGCCCACGGGTGAAGGCAATCCTCGATCTCGGGTGGAGACCACGTCGGCCGGCATCGTGCCCCGGTCGGCGCGGGTCTACAGGCGACGGAGGACGGCCTGCTTGGCGACGCTGAACTCCTCCTCGGTGAGGATGCCCTCCCGGCGCAGGTCACCGAGCTCGCGGAGCCGGCGCAGCAGGACGTCGTGGTCGTCCTCGGCGGGGGTCTCCGCGGGGGCCGCGATCGCCGCCGGCTCGGGTTCGGGACCTGCGGGGTGGGGGAGGCGGGCGGTGACTGCGGCGGCGAGGAGCGCCGACATCCCGACATCCTTCTGAAAGCCCCACAGGGAAAGACAGTGGGGGTCGTGCGAGGGGGAACCGGACGGCGGGGCGCCGCCGATCCGGAAGCGCAGCAGGCTCGGGGTCCACTCGACACCGGTGAGCTCGCGGAGGGTGAACTCCTGGGATCCGGCGCGCTTCTTGGCGTCCTCGGTGGCCCAGTTCCACTCCAGGCGGACCCGTTCGCCGTCGAAGGTGGCGGTGCCGTCGTACCCGGAGACCGAGACCGGGACGGGCGGGCCCGGCAGCAGGTAGCGGTCGCACGGGCCGGACGGGATCTGGGCGATCAGCAGCGAGTTCCGCACCTCGTCGACGAAGTACTCGGCGACGCCGACGCGGTTGGCATCGACGGTCAGCTGGTACGGGTCGGTCTCGTCGGCGAGTCGTCCGCCGGTGGCCTGAAGCAGGGGATCGGCGCCTACACGGAGACGCAGCCGGACCCGTCCGCCCTTGCGGCCGGGTTCGAGGGCGATCCCGAGGACGGCTTCCAGCGGGACGGGCACTTCCCCGAGGATTTGCCGGAGCTTGTGCACCGCCCGGTCATGGCCCGGGACGATTCGCACGATATCCCCGTCGAACGACCACGTCCCACTCCGTGCGGTGATCTCTGCCATGCCGGAATTCTACGGCGAGATCCCAGGGCCGAGCGGCCTCGGCGGCACCGGGGAGACCGAGCGCGACGCCGAGATCGAACCGCCTGCGGCGCGGGACACCGATGCCCGGCCGCCGGGATCGGCTTCGACCGCTCGGGAGACGCCGGGGTCTCAGGGTTTGAGGAATTCGAGGAGCCGGTCCACCGGCCAGGTGTTGACGACGTCGTCGGCGGTGAGCCAACCGCGCTGGGCGGTCCCGATCCCGTAGGGGATGTTGGCGAGGTGCGGTACGGCGTGCGCGTCGCTGTCGACGGAGAACTTCACGCCGTGGGTGCGCGCCAGCCGTACCAGGTCCGCGGGGAGGTCGTTCCGATCGGGGAAGGAGTCGATCTCCAGCGCGGTGCCGGTGCGGGCGCACGCCTTGAAGACGGCGTCCCAGTCGGCGTCCACCGACGGCCGTTTACCGATCTTGCGCGCCGTGGGGTGGCCGATGACGTGCACATACGGGTTCTCGCAGGCGGTGATGAAGCGCCGGGTCATCTCCTCGCGGGACTGGGTGAAGTGCGAGTGCACGGAGGCGACGCAGACGTCGAATCCGGCGAGGATCTCGGCCGGCCAGTCCACGGTCCCGTCGGCGGCGATGTTGAGCTCGGTGCCGTGCAGCAGCCGCAGGCCGTACCGGCGTTCCAGCGCGGGCAGCTCGGCCCGCTGCGCGAGCGCCTTCTCCAGGGTCATCCGCTGCATGGCCAGGTTGGGCGCGTGGTCGGTGACCGCGTAGTACTCGTATCCCCGGGCCGCGGCGGCGGCGACCATCTCCGCCAGGGTCGCGACGCCGTCGGTGAGGTCGGTGTGGGTGTGCAGGTCGCCGCGGAGGTCGCCGGCCTGCACGAGCACGGGCAGCTCACCCCGGCGGGCGGCCTCGATCTCCCCGGTGTCCTCGCGCAGCGGCGGGGGGATCCACGGCAGGCCGAGCGCGTGGTAGACCTCCTCCTCGGTCGCGGCGGCGACACGGAGATCCCCCTCGAACAGGCCGTACTCGGAGAGTTTGCGCCCTTGCCGTACCGCGATCTCCCGGATGTGGACGTTGTGCTCCTTGGAGCCGGTGAAGTAGATCAGCGCGGCGCCGAACGACTCCTCGGGCACCACCCGCACGTCGACCTGGAGGCCGTGCTCGACCCGGATCGAGGTCTTGGCCGGGCCGCTCGCGACCACCTCGACGACGTACGGCAGCCGCCGGACGGCCTCCATCAGCGCGAGGGGGTCGTCGGCCGTGGCGAGGACGTCGACGTCGCCGATGGTGTCCTTGCACCGCCGCAGCGAGCCCGCGTACTCCATCCGCCGGGTGAGGGGGGCCAGATCGCGCATGACCTGCTTCGCGATCCCCATCGCGACCCCGGCGTGCACCCGTGTCTGGGTGAGCTGCTCGACGCCGCGCAGGATGTTCGCCTCGGTCTTGGCGCCGAATCCGCGCACGCCCGCCAGCCTGCCCTGCTCGATCGCGGCCACCAGGGCCTCGGGGGAGTCGATGCCGAGGTCCTGGAAGAGCATCATCGCCTTCTTGGGACCGAGCGTGGGGATCTTGGTGAGCCGCCGCACCCCCTCGGGCACCTCGCCGCGGAGTCGCTCCAGCTGATGGAAGGTCCCCGTCCGGAGAAACTCCTCCACCTTGCCGGTGATCGCCGACCCCACCCCCGGGATGCGCCGGATGTCGGTCTCGCGGAGGTCGTCCGGGAAACCGGCGATCGACTTGGCGGCCTTCTGATAGCTGCGTACGCGGAACGCGTCGCCTCCGGTGAGCGCGAACAGGCTCGCGTACTCATCCAGAAGCGCCGCCATCTCGTCATTGGCCCTCGCCATGGGCCAAGCCTACGGCGAAGGGGCGACATTTTCCCCTTCACCGGAGGTTCCGGCCCGAGCTCCGGCGGGAGCCGGGCGGACGGTGGCCCGCCGCGGCCTGTACCGGCGCGTCGGCTCCCCAAGTGAGCGGATGGATGTGATTGAGATGACTAGAGAGGGAGAAAACGGTTATGTCATTCTTTGCGAATAATGTTCACTTGCTCGGGTCTGGAGGTCCCGATTTTCGGCCAGACTTTCGTATCACTGTGGTGAGCTGCGGACACGCGGGACGGCGACAGGGGCTCCGGGAAGTTCGGCGGCCTCAGACTTGTCTGACTTGATAACGGGTTGCACACTCAGGGAGGTCGCCCGGCGACCGTGTGGCAGGTGTGTTCTACAGTGATGATCAGATAAGGGTAGGAACGGACGAGCGAGGATATACGGGACAAAGGTATGCGCGCTGGTCGTAGCACAGTGGGAGCGGCCGCCGGGTTGGTGCTGGTGAGCCTGGCGGCGTCCGGCAGCCTGCTGTCCCCGCCGTCCTACGATCCACGCCCGGTCGCGGCCCACCAGATCTATCACGGGCTCCCCGCGCAGCCGGCGGGCGAGGGCACCGCGGTCCGCGCGGACCTCCCGATCCGCAGCGAAGAGGTGCGCGTGTCGGTCCGCGGCGGTATCGGCCTGCCGGCCACCGTGGTCTCGCCGGCGACGCCGGGCCGGTACCCCGCCCTGGTCTTCGTCCAGGGTTCGGGCCGGGCGGACCGGGGGGAGTTCGTCACCCAGGCCCGGCATCTCGCCGCGAGCGGCGTCGTCACCCTCGTCTACGACAAGCGCAGCGAAGGCTACTCGTTCCGGAACCGGGACTTCGGCCTCCTCGCCGACGACGCGCTCGCCGCCGTACAGGTGCTCCGGGCCAGGCCCGACGTCGATCCGGCCAGGACCGGGCTGTGGGGGGTGAGCGAGGGCACGTGGGTGGTGCCCGTCGCCGCGGCCAAGAGCCGGGACGTGGGCTTCACCGTGATGGTCTCGGCGCCCAACGTCACCCCGCTCCGCCAGGTCGCCTGGGCGCTCAACCGGCAACTGGACCGCCTGCACGCCCCGTCGGGCGTCTACAACCTGCTCGACAAGGGGATGGGAGCGGTCGGCCTGGGCTTCCTCCACTACGACAGCACCCCGTGGCTGCGGCGGATCAAGCAGCCGGTGCTCGCCCTCTACGGCACCGACGACCCCTCGATCCCCTTCGTCGAGAGCACCAGGGTCCTGGAGAACTCGCTCCGCCAGGCCGGGAACGAGAACTACACGATCAGGTTCTTTCCCGGCGCCGACCACGCGATGCGCATCAACGGCGGCGAATTCACCCCGCGCTACCTGGGCACGCTCGCCGGGTGGATCCGCGGCCTGCCCGATACCGCCCGGCCGGCGGCGGGGGAGCAGATCGCCGGAGCCACCCCGGTGCAGCGCTACGCGGTCGCCGACGTGCCGGTCGCGCCCTGGTACGCGGGCGGGGCCGTGCTCGGGCTCGCGCTCTGCATGGCGGGGATCGGCTACGTCGCGGGTCCCGTCGCCGCGGTCGTCACCCGGCTCCGGAACCACGACATGCTGATCCCGGTCGAGACGGGGCAGCAGCGCTGGAACACGATCCGTCCGCGCCTGGGCCGCCTCACCATGACGGTGTTCGGGCTGCTCGCCGCGGTCACGGCGCTCTTCACCATGCTGGTGCTGTTCGCGGTCAACCAGGCGGGGGCCTGGCCCGCGGTCCTGGCCGGCTGGCTGGTCGTCCGCACGCTCGCCGTCCTGCTCCTCCTCCAGCAGGTGACGACCGTCGCGGAGATCGTGCGCAACGTGCGGGACGGGTGGCATCCCACCAGGTGGCAGCGGCTCACCGTGGTCGGGATCACCGGGGGCGCCGGTCTGCTGCTCTTCGCCGCCGCCTATTACGGACTCTTCGCGATCCCTTGGTGACCCGGACCGCGGCGTCTAAACCAGCGCCGTATCTGTGAAACGATTCTTTACGTTTACCAGTGTCCGCCGGGTCGGGAGATATGTCCGAGTCCATGAAACGCCTGATCGCGAACCGTTATGAACTTATCGAACCGGTCGGGCAGGGCGCGATGGGAACCGTGTGGCGCGCCCGGGACGAGCTTCTCGACCGGATCGTCGCCGTCAAGGAGGTCAGGCTCCGGCCGGACTTCAGCGACGAGGAGCGCGCCGACTTCAGCCTCCGGATGATGCGGGAGGCGCGGGCGGCCGGACGGCTCACCCATCCCGGGGTCGTGGTCGTGCACGACGTCGTCGAGGAGGACGGGCGTCCCTGGATCGTCATGCAGTACGTCCCCTCCCGCTCCCTAGGCCAGGTCGTCCGGGAGGACGGTCCGCTCGCCCCCGAGAAGGTCGCCGACATCGGCCTGCAGGTGCTGACCGCGCTCGGCTCGGCGCACGACGCCGGCGTCATGCACCGGGACGTGAAACCGGAGAACGTGCTGCTGGCCGAGGACGGACGGGTCGTCCTCACCGACTTCGGCATCGCCACGATCGCCGAGGAGAACCCGATGACCCGCACGGGTCTGCTGCTCGGCACCCCGTCCTACATCGCGCCGGAGCGCGCGGGCGGGGCGTCGGCGAAGCCCGCGTCGGACCTGTGGTCGCTCGGCGCCACCCTCTACACCGCGGTGGAGGGACGCCCGCCGTTCGACCGGGGCGCCCCGCTGGCCACGATCACCGCGGTGATGCGAGACGACCCGGAGGAGACCGTCCTGGCGGGTCCGCTCGCCCCGGTCCTGGCGGGGCTGCTCCGCAAGGACCCGGCGGAGCGGCTCGGCGCCGAGCGGACGGCGGAGATGCTCCGTGAGGTCGTCGACGCGGCGAAGCCGCGCCCCGGGTTCCGGCCGCGCCTCCCCTCCGCCCTCGGCCGGCTTCGCCCGGAGCCGCGCGAGCCCGCCGCCGTCCCCGTTCCGCCGCCGGTCCCGGCGCCGGACGCGGGTCCCCCCGTGGTGGCCACCGGGGCGCATCTGGAATCTCCCCCCGCCCGGCTGCCGTGGTCGGAGGGGGAGCCGGAGCCGGAGGAACCGGGCCGGGAGCGGGTCGTCCGGGGCAGAACGCTCCTGCTGATCGTCCCGGTGGCGCTCGTCGTGGCGCTCGTGGCCGGGTGGCTCGGCGTCCGGGAGGCCGACGACGGGGAGCCGGTACGGCCTCCGGGGGCGGCCTCGCCGTCCGCCGGGCCGGAGACCCCGGCGGGCAAGGATCCCCCCGAGGGAAAGACGACCCCCGACGGGGAGACCTCCGGCCCCGATCCGGCCGAGCCGACCGGCACCCCCTCGGTGTCACCCACGCCTTCGACCGGCGGGGTGCCCGAAGGCTGGCGGGTCCACCGGGATCCGACCGGTTTCAGCGTCGCCGTCCCGAAGGACTGGCGGGTGATCCGGCGGGCCGGCACCGCCGTCTACATCCAGCCGCCGGACGGAGGTTCGCTTCTGCTCATCGACCAGACGACCACCCCCAAGTCCGATCCGGTGAAGGACTGGAAGGCTCAGGAGAAGGCGCGCAAGCGCACCTGGCCCGGGTACAAGCGGGTGCGGATCGCCGCCGTGGACGACTACTTCAAGACCGCCGCGGACTGGGAGTTCACCTACGACGGGCGGGGCGGCCGGCTGCATGTGGTGAACCGGGGCTTCGTCACCGGGAAGAAGCGCGGCTACGCCATATTCTGGCGGACCAAGCACTCCCGGTGGGCTGAGGACCTGCGGCTCTTCGACTCGTTCACCGCCACCTTCCAGCCGGCCAAGTAGGCGGAGAGCCAGCGGTCCATCTCGGCGAAGACCCGGCTCCGCACCGGTTCGGGGGAGAGGATCAGGTCGTGGATGCCGTCGTCGAAGCGGACGCAGGTCACGTGGTCGCCGAGAGCCGGTGCCCAGCGGGCCATGTGCTCGGGGTTGAGGACCAGGTCGGCCTGGTGGGCCTGGACGGTGAACCGGTGCAGGCGCATCGCCTTGCGCGCGGCCAGGACCAGGATCGGCACGTCGATCGCGAGCCCGGCCTGGAGCCGGAGCTGGGCCCGCCGGATCGCCGCCAGCCAGGTCGCGTGGACGGGGAAGCCGCCCATCGGCTTCCACGCCAGGTTGTAGTCCCACTCCCCGTGGTGGTCGCGGTGCAGGCTGCCGCCGTACACCCGGGAGTACTCCAGGGGAAGTCTGGCCCGCAGCGGCAGGCGTGCCAGCACGCCGGTGAGCGCGCTGGTGGTGTGCCGGATGGGTGCGGGCACGTTGAGGTCGAGGAACGGGCTGTTGAGCACCATCGCGTCGATCAGTCCGCGTCCGCGCACCCGGTCGGCCCAGAGGGAGGCGATCAGCCCGCCGGTGGAGTGCGCGTTGATCAGCAACCGCCCGTGGCCGTCGGCCTCGCGGATGATGCGCACGGCCTCGTCGATCTCGGTGAAGTACTCCGTCACACTGCTCACCAGGCCCGGCGTCTGGTGGGGCCGGAGGGAGCGGCCGTACTTGCGCAGGTCGAGGGCGTAGAAGTCGAAGCCCGCGTCGACGAAGAAGTCGGCCAGGTGTCGCTGGAAGAAGTAGTCGGTGAAGCCGTGCAGGTAGAGGACGGCTTGGCCGCCGTGGTTCGCCGCACGCCGCCGTACGAGCGTGGCGACCACCTCGCCCTCCGCGTCGTGACCGAGAGGCAGGATTGTGGATTCGTACTCGGGGCCCAAAATGTCCGGCTCGCTCATGGCTCCAGAGTACGAGCGATCAGGACACAGTCCAGAGGACGGGTGATCAGGTCACAGTCCGGTGAACACGGCGGGCTCCCCGGCGTGTGCGCCAGCCGTTGTCGGTGGTGGTTGTTACCTTCCTTCGCCATGCGTGTCCTGCACACCTCCGACTGGCATCTGGGACGTTCCTTCCATCGGGAGAGCCTCCTCGGTGCCCAGGCGGCCTTCGTCGATCACCTGATCGAGACGGTCGTGTCGGAGCGGGTGGACGTCGTCGTGGTCGCCGGTGACGTCTACGACCGCGCGCTCCCGCCGGTCGACGCGGTGGCGCTGTGCAACGAGGCGCTGCGGCGGCTCACGGACGCCCGGGTGCGGACCGTGCTGATCAGCGGTAACCACGACTCGGCGCAGCGGCTGGGGTTCGGCGCCGATCTCATCGACGCGGCCGGAGTTCACCTGCGCACCTCCCCGGCGCAGGTGGGTGCTCCGGTGCTCGTCGGGGACCTCGCCGTCTACCCGATCCCCTACCTCGAACCCGACCTGGTCAAGGGGCCGTGGGAGCTGGAGCGCCGCGGCCACGCGCAAGCCCTCGGGCACGCCATGGACCTGATCCGGCGCGATCTGGCGCGGCGGCGGCCCGCCAAGTCGCTGGTGCTCGCGCACGCCTTCGTCACCGGTGGGCAGGGGAGCGAGAGCGAGCGGGACATCAGCGTCGGCGGTGTCGCGCACGTCCCGATGTCGGTGTTCGACAGTGTCGACTATGTGGCGCTCGGGCATCTGCACGGCCGCCAGCGCATGTCGGACCGGGTCCGGTACTCCGGCTCGCCGATCGCCTACTCCTTCTCCGAGATCGGCCAGCGCAAAGGCTCCTGGCTGGTGGACCTGGACGGCACCGAGCCCGCCGCCGAGTTCGCGGACGCCCCCGTGCCGCGCCCGATCGGCCGCCTGACCGGGCGGCTGGACGACCTGCTGACCGGTCCGGAGCACGCGGCCTGGGAGAACCACTGGCTCCAGGTGACGCTGACGGATCCGGTACGGCCGAAGGCCGCCATGGACCGCCTGAAGACGCGTTTCCCGCACACCCTGGCGCTCTCCTTCGCCCCCGAGGGCGGGCGGGAGGGGACGGGCTCGTGGACCGAGCGGCTCAAAGGCAGGTCGGACGTGGAGGTGGCGATGGACTTCGTCCGCGAGGTGCGCGGTGAGGAGGCCGACGCCGAGGAGGCGAAGCTGATCCGGGAGGCCTTCGAGGCGTCGCGGATCCGTGGGGCGGGGGTCTAGATGCGGCTGCACAGCCTGCGGCTCACCGCCTTCGGCTCCTTCGCGGGCACCGAGCGGATCGACTTCGCCCCGCTGAGCGAGTCGGGTCTCTTCCTCATCCACGGCCCCACCGGGGCGGGCAAGACCAGCGTCCTGGACGCGGTGTGCTTCGCCCTTTACGGGCAGGTGCCGGGGTTGCGGGAGCGCCGGGCCAAGGTGCTGCACAGCCATCACGCCCCACCGGATCGCGCCCCCGAGGTGCTCCTGGACGTGTCGATCCGGGGCCGGCGGTTCCGGCTGCGGCGATCCCCGGCGTGGATCCGGCCCAAGCACCGGGGTTCGGGCACGGTGGAGGAGAAACCCAAGGTCGTGGTGGAGGAGCTCGTCGGCGAGGAGTGGACGGCGCGGACCACCCGGATGGACGAGGCCGGGCATCTCATGGGTGACCTGCTCGGCATGAACGTCGACCAGTTCGCCCAGGTCGCGATGTTGCCCCAAGGGGACTTCGCCCGCTTTCTGCGGGCCGGCGCGGAGGAGCGGCGCGAGGTGCTGCAGCGCCTCTTCTCCACCCGGGTCTTCACCGACGTGGAGGCCTGGCTCGCCGACCGGCGTACCCGGACCCACCGGGTGGCCAAGGAGCTGCGCGAAGCCGTCGACCGGGTCGTCGAACGCGTCGCCGAGGTGGCCGGGGTGGACGCCTGCGCCGACGCCGACGCCCTTCCCTGGGCGGACGGGCTGCGCGAGAACGCCGTGCTCGTCCTGGAGGCCGCATCCCGGGCGGCGGAGACCGGCGAGGCCGAGACGGGCGCGGCGCGGGCGGCCGTCGAGTGGGGCCGGATCCGTGCGGACCGGCGACGACGCCACACGGAGGCGGTGCTGCGGGAGCGGAGCCTGGCGGATCGGGCGGCGGAGCGCGCGGACCGGCGTGCCGCCCTGGACGCCGCCGTCCGCGCCGACCGGGTCCTGCCGTTGATCCGGGCGCTGGAGCAGCGGAACGCCGCGGCGGAGAAGGCGGCGACGCTCGCCGCCGACGCGGCGGCCCGGGCCCTGCCGCTGCTGACCGGCGAGGCGTCCTCGTTCGAGGCTCGGGAGCGGGCGCACCGCGACGAGATCGCCGGACTTCAGCGGCTCGGCGGGCAGGCCACGCGGTTGGCGGGCGCGGCGGAGGAGCTGCGTAAGCTCCAGGGGGAGCTGCTCGGTCTCGCCGGGAGGGAGGAGGAGCTCGGGCGGCGGCTGGCGGAGCTGCCCGGCCTCCGCGCCGGCACCGGAGCGGAATTGGACGAGGTCCGGATCGAGGCCGCCCGCGTCGGCGAGACCCGGCTCGCCGTGGATCGCGCCGAGCAGGACAGGAAGGCGGCCCTGCGTCGGGCCGAGACGGCCGGGGCCTTGGCCGCCGCGGAGGCGGAGCGGGATGCGGCGTCGCTCGCCGCCCGGCCGGTCCACGGGGAGGACGACGTCGGCCCCGATCGCCTGACGGAGCTGCAGCGGTTCCGTCTCGATGAGACGGCCGCCCTCCAGCAGCTGCTGCGGGACGAGGTGCCACGCCTGCGGGAGATCCGCGCCGAGCTGGACTCGCTGAGCCGGGAACTCGCCGGACTGGACGAACGCGAGGCGGAGAACGCCACCCTCCTGGCCGAGGTGCCGGGGCGCGTCGCCGAGCTCGGGGTACGGCTGACGCGGGCTCGCCAGGCGGCGTCGGCGCTGCCCGGCGCGGAGTCCGCCGCCCAGACCGCCCAGGCCGTCCTGGAGGCGGTGGGCCGCCGGGACTCTCTCGCCGCCGAGCTGGCGTCGGCGCGGGAGGCGGCCCGGGCCGCCGTCGACGCCGACCAGCTCACCCGGGAGGAACTCCTGACGATCAGGCAGGCCCGGATCGACGGGATGGCGGCCGAGCTGGCCGCGGCACTCGTCGCCGGGCAGCCCTGCGCGGTGTGCGGATCGCCTGAGCATCCCGCCCCCGCGGTCGCGGGCGCGCTCCCTTCCGGTCCGGACGAGGAGCGGCTCGCCGAGGAGGCCGCCGAATCCGCGTCGCGGTTCCGCCGGGAGGCCGCAGACGTCGTGGCCGACCTCACCGCCCGCCACGCCGAAGCGGCCGCGTCGGCGGACGGGCTCTCGGGCCCGGAGGCGGTGGCCCGGCTGGAGCGGGCGCGGGCCGTACTCGCCGAGCTCGGTCCGGAGGCGGACGCCGTACCCCTGTTGGCGGAGCAGGCCGAGCGGGCCGAAGCCGAGCTGGAATCCGCGCGGAACGTCCGCCGGGAGATCGAGGAGCAACTGGCCGGGGTACGGGCCCGGCTGGACGGGCGGGCGGCGGAGCGCACCCGGATCCAGGCACGGACGGACACCGCGCGGGGCGCCGACGCGAGCTTGGAAGACCGGATCGACCGGCTCACCGGTGAGGCGGGGATCCTCGCCGAGGCCGTGGCGGCGATCGGGCGGGCCGAATCGGCCGCCCGCGACCACGCGACGGCGGGGCGGGAGGTCCCCGAGGGTCTCACCCCGGCGGAGGCGGAACGGCGGTGCGCCGCCGCACGTGCGGAGCACGCCCGGGTCGCCGGGTGCGCCGAGCGGGCCGTGACCCTGGCCGCCGCGGCCGAACGGCTCGACCGCGAGCTGGAGGAGGCCCGCGCGGAGGATCGCGCGGTCCGGGAGGCGCTGGTGGCCGGTGCGGCCCGCAGGTCCGGGCTGACCGAGCAGGCGGATCGGCTGCGGGCCGAGCTCGACGCGGCGCGGGGCGACGATCCGAGTGTGGAGGCGCGGCTGCGCCGGCTGACCGCCGAGGCGGTCCTGCTGGGGGAGGCGGCGGAAGCGGGGCGTACCGCTGAGACGGAGGCGCGGGAGCGTGCGGCGGCCGAGGTCCTGGCGGCCCAGGCCGCGGTGGACGCCGGCTTTCCCGGGGTGGCCGCGGTCCGCGAGGCGGTCCTGGACGAGGACGTCCGGGCCGAGTACGTCCGGCTGCTGCGGGCCGACGACGACGAGGAGGCGGCGGTCCGGGAGCTGCTGGCCGACCCGGAACTGGTCGCCGCCGCGGCGCTGCCGGAACCCGACCTGCCCGCGCTGGAGGCGGCGCTGCTCGCGGCCGAGACCGCGAGTGGCGCGGCGTCGTCCGCCCGTGACCTGGCGCGCGGGCGCGGCGAGCGGCTGGACGGGCTGCGGGACGAGCTGGCCGAGCGGATCGCCGACCACGAACCGGCCGACCGAAGACACCGGGTGGCCGAACGGATCGCCGCCTTGGCGGGCGGGGCCTCCGCCGACAACCGGCTGCGGATGAGACTGTCGGCCTACGTGCTGGCCGCCCGGCTGGAGCAGGTCGTCGCCGCGGCCAACGAACGCCTCGACCGGATGACCTCGGGCCGGTACGCGCTGCTCTACACCGCCGAGGCCGCCACCGGGGAGCGCCGGGCCGGCGCGGTCGGCGGCTTGGGGCTCCGGGTGGTCGACTCCTGGACGGGGTCCGACCGCGATCCGGTGACGTTGTCGGGCGGCGAGTCGTTCGTCACCTCGCTCGCCCTGGCGCTGGGCCTGGCCGACGTTGTGGCGGCGGAGGCGGGCGGCGCGGAGATCGGGACGCTCTTCGTGGACGAGGGGTTCGGCACCCTGGACGAGGACACCCTCGACGACGTGCTCGACGTGCTGGACGGCCTGCGGGACGGCGGTCGGGCGGTCGGGATCGTCAGCCACGTGGCCGAACTGCGCGGCCGCATCCCGGCGCAGCTGAGGGTGGCCAAAGGCCGTACCGGCTCCACGTTGACCGTGACCGGGGTGTAGCCGCTAGCCCTTGCGGGGGTCGTCGCCGGGGAACCGGGTGGGGAGGTGCTGCTCGCACCAGACGGTCTTCCCGGTGGGGGTGCGCCGGGAGCCCCACCGGTAGCCGAGCCCGTTGATGAGCTGGAGCCCGCGGCCCGAGGCGTCCTCGGGACCGGGTCTGCGGATGGCGGGCGTCGCGGGGGAGCGGTCGGCCACCTCGAAGTAGAGGGTTTTGCCGCGGAGCATCCGGAAGTGGATCGGCCCGGACCCGTGCAGGATCGCGTTGGTCACCAGTTCGCTGACGAGCAGCTCGGTGGTGTCGGCGAGGGCGTCCAGCCGCCAGGCGGCGAGGGTCTCGCGCGCGTGGACGCGGGCCTGCCGGGCGGCCCGCCGGTCGACCGGCAACTCCCAGGCGGCGAACTCGTCGCCGGAGAGCGGGACCACCCGGGCGAGCAGCAGGGCGATGTCGTCGCGGTCGTGGCCCCGGCGCTGCGAGCTGATCGCGTGGTCGCAGATGTCCTCCAGGTCGCGCCCCGGGGTGGAGAGCACCTCCCGGAGCGCGGCGATCCCGGCGTCGATGTCGCGTTCCCGGCTCTCGACGAGACCGTCGGTGCACAGTGCCAGGACCGCTCCCTCGGGCAGCGTGAGCACCGTCGTCTCGAACGGGTCGCGTCCGATGCCGAGGGGGAGGCCGGGCGGGAGCCTGAGGACGTCGGATCCGCCGTCGGGGCGGAGCAGGATCGGCGGCACATGCCCGGCGTTGGCCAGCGAGCAGACCTGGGTGACCGGGTCGTACACGGCGTAGACGCAGGTCGCGATCTGGGTGGCGTCCATGTCCTGGGTCATCCGGTTGAGCCGGAACAGGACCTCGGCGGGGGTGAGGTCGAGGCTGGCGAGGGTGCGCAGCGCCGTACGGAGCTGTCCCATGGTCGCCGCCGCGCGGGTGCCGTGCCCCATGACGTCGCCGACGACCAGTCCGGCGCGGCAGCCGGGGAGGGGGATCACGTCGAACCAGTCGCCGCCGACCCCGGTCAGATCGCTCGCCGGGAGGTACCGTGAGGCGATCTCCAGCCCGAGTGGGGTGGGGAGGCCGGAGGGCAGCAGGCTGCTCTGCAGGGTGAGGGCGGTGCTGCGCTCCCGGTGGTAGAGCCGGGCGTTGTCGATGCAGATCGCGGTTCTGGCGGCGAGCTCCTCGCCGAGGGCGACGTCGTCGGCGTCGAACGGTCGCGCGCCGGGTTTGCGGGTGAAGACGACGAAGCCCAGGACCCGGCCGCGCGCCTTCAACGGCACGATGAGGACGGAGTTGTGCTCCAGCAGCCGCCCGATGACCTCGCGCTTCCAGGCGATCGCGATCTCCTCGGCGACGCTGGTCTCCATCGAGGTGTACAGGACGGGCCTGCCGGTTGCCATGCAGTGCGCGTACGGCGTCCACGCCGGGTAGACGGTGACCTCGTCGATCGGGAACGCCGCCGCCCAGTCGTCGGGGTTGACGTCGGCCACCCCCACCGCGATGCGGCGGACCGTCGCCGATCCGTCGGTGCTCCGCACCGGGAACTCGTCGTCGGTGACGATCCGGTCCTGGACGAGGATGCCGCCGGCGTCGGCGAAGCCGGGGACCGCGACCTGCATGAGGTCGCGGCCGGTCTGGCCGATGTCGAGGGAACTGCCGATGCGTTTGCCCGCCTCGATGAGGAGGGCGAGCCGTTCGTGGGTCACGTCGGGTCGTGCCGGGTCCTTGATGACGAATCTGGGGTTCACTCGCCCGTATCGCTCCATTCCGGTGCGGGCACCGGCGTCCACCAGGGGGTGATGTCCAGGTCCGCGGCGATGGCGTTCGCCGCGTTGTAGCCGGGTGCCGCGGAGACCGAGCCACCGGGGTGGCTGCTCGCCCCGCACAGGTAGAGCCCCGCGACCGGGGTGCGGTACTGGCCCATCTCCGGGACCGGCCGGTTCCCGCCGAGCTGCTGCGGTTCGTAGGCCCCCACGTGGTGGCTGCCGCGGACCATGTTGATGCAGTGCCGCTCGATGTCCAGGGGGGTGAACAGGCGGCTGCCGAGCACGGTGCGCGCCTCGGCGAGGTTGGGGGCGTAGCGCGACCACTCGGCGCGGATCCGCTCGACGATCTCCGTCCGCCGCTCGTCCCAGTTCGCCGGGTCCCCGCCGAGGTCGTACGGCGCCCACGGCCACCAGAAGGCGACGTGCTTGCCGGCCGGGGCATAGGAGGGGTCGAAGAGCGTCGGGCAGGCGCCGTTCCCGGCGAGCCGGTCGGGCAGGAGACCTTGGTGGATCTGGTCGAAGCTACGGAGCAGGCCCTCGCTGTCGTCGGCTCCGAGCACGACGAGGAAGGCCCGGTCGACGTCCGCGTCGTACTCGGCCGCGGTGTAGCGGGGTGCCTCGTCCAGGGCGAGGTGGAGGGTGACCAGGCTGTGGGCCGTCCACTTGTAGGCCTCGACCTTGGCGACGAGCCCGGCGTCGAAGTTGGCCGGGCCGGCGAGGCGGACGGTCTGCGGCGCGTCCACCCCGCTCGCCACGAAGAGGTCGGCCGTGAGCCGCTCGCCGTCGGCCAGCTCCACGCCGCAGGCGCGTCCCTCGTCCACCAGGATCCGGCTGACGTGCCGCCCGGTGATCACGGTGCCGCCGTTCTCCCGGACGACGCTCTCCAACGCCCTGGCGACGTTGGCGGCACCGCCGACGGGCAGGCCGAGCCGGGCCAGCCGGGAGAGCAGCCGGGGGAAGAAGCCGCCGGTGCCGGGAACGTTCTCGATCGAGATGGCGTGCAGGAACGCCTTGAACAGGACGCGGGCCTGCTCGCTTTCGAAGTGCCGGTCGACCGCCTGGTAGAGCGTCATCGGCATGTAGCCGAGCAGTTCCGCGCCGAGCGCGCCCTTGAGCCGCTGCGCGAGCTCGGGCGGCGGGAGCGGCCGGGAGTACAGGAATCCGTTGACCAGGTCCCGGGCGACCTCGGCGTAGGTGTGGTACAGGTCGAGCCAGGTGGCCGCGTCGGCTTTGGAGAACCGGGCGAAGGACTCCGCGGTGCGCTTGGGGTCCCGGTGGACGGTGATGGCGCGGCCGTCCTGGAAGACCGTGGCGTGCTGGACCTCGGGGTAGATGTACCGCAGGCCGTGCCGCCGCAGTTCGAGGTCGGCGGGCACGGGGCCCTCTTCCAGGAAGTGGTAGTTGCTGTGGGTGTTGTGCTTGAACCCGGGGAGCGTGATCTCTTCGGTGGAGCATCCCCCGCCGGCCACGGCGTTGCGGTCCACCACGGCGACGGAGAGCCCGGCTTTGGCGAGGTAGGCCGCACAGGTGAGCCCGTTGTGGCCGCCCCCCACGATGATGCCGTCGAAGCCGGTCACGGTGTCCTCCTGTTGTGTTTGCCGGGGCACGGCACGAACAGGCCGCGTGAAGACCTCTGCAGACCTGTTTACGGATGCGCAGGGATCATCGTAAAGAACGTCCTAACTCATGTCTTGTCGATGTCGCTTATTGCATGAAAAATGTCGTATATCCCTTATAGGGGTTTATAGGTGGAAAGGATGTGGATTTCTGGAGCTAATCGGATTAACGACCCGTACGATCAAACGACACGGCAATTCGGTCGGCGATCTTGGTCATGGATACACGAGCCAGTATCCGCCGACCGCCAGCGCCGCGACCGCGATCAGCAGGAAGAGCGCGACCCAGAGCAGGGCGGGGACGCCGGTGAGCCGGGCCAGCTGCTCGGCGTCGGAGTTGGGCGCCTGCCGCCTGCTCCGCTTGCTCCACAGCTCCGTGATCGGCCGGACCCCGCCGAACAGCAGGAACCACACCGCGAGATAGGCGGCGGCCCCCTGCGCGTCCATCGGCGCGAACCAGGAGACGGCGAAGAGCGCCCCTCCGGTGGCCAGGATGGAGACCACGCCGAAGAAGTTGCGGATCATGACGAGCATCCCGGCGAGCAGGACGATCATGATCCAGAGCAGCACGGTGATCCGGCTGGAGGAGATCAGCCACGCCCCGCCGAAGCCGAGCAGGGAGGGGGCGACGTACCCCGCGGCGGCGGTGAGGATCATCCCGAGGCCCCGGGGCCTGCCCCTGGTCAACGTCACCCCGGAGGTGTCGGAGTGCAGCCTGATCCCCTCAAGCCTGCGTCCGGTGAGCAGGGCGACCAGGGCGTGCCCGCCCTCGTGGGCGATGGTCACCACCCCCCGGGAGGCGTGCCAGCCGGGGCGGTAGACCACGACGGCCAAGGCGGCGATCCCGGTCACGACGACGATCCACAGAGGTGGTTCCGGCTGGAGGCCGATCACGTTCTTCCACAAGGTGCCGAGTGAAGTGTCCACATCCCGCCTTAACTCAACGCGCCGAGCTCGACCCCGTGCCACCGACGTCGGCCAACCACCACCGTATGGTCAAAAAGCGTCGCCTGACAGGCGGTGCATGAGACGTCCCTCGATCGTCACATTCACCACGTCGTCGCGGGCGTACGGCGGACCGGTCCCGGCCGTCAGCACCCGGAGTCGGCGCGGTCGCCCAGGCGGCGGCCCTCCCGCCCCACCAGGCCGTTGAGATGGGCGTAGACCACGGCGTGCACCCGGTCGCGCAGGCCCAGCTTGGCCAGGATGCGGGAGACGTGCGTCTTGACGGTCTCCTCGCCCACGTACAGCGCGGCGGCGATCTCGGCGTTGCTCCGCGCCTCGGCCAGCTGCAGCAGCACCTCGTGTTCCCGGGAGGTCAGCCGCCCCAGCTCCGGCGGGGCCGCAGGCGGTGCGATCCCGGCGGCGAACCGCGCCACCAGGCGCCGGGTCACCGAGGGGTCGATCAACGCGTCCCCGCGGGCCGCGATCCGGATCGCGCCCGTCATCTCCTCCGGCGGCAGGCTCTTCAGCAGAAAGCCGCTCGCCCCGGCCCGCAGCGCCCGGTAGATGTACTCGTCGCTGTCGTAGGTGGTGAGCACCAGCACCTTGGTGACGTTCCCCGGCGCCGACAGGATCGTCTCGGTCGCGGCCAGCCCGTCCAGCCTCGGCATCCGCACGTCCAGGACCGCCACATCGGGCCGGAGCCGCAGCGTCTCGGCCACGGCCTGGTGCCCGTCGGCCACGTCGGCGACGCACTCCAGGTCGGGCTGGGTGCCGAGCACCGCGCGCAAGCCGGAGCGGAACAGCGCGTGGTCGTCGGCGAGCAGCACACGCAGTTTCACGGTCACCTCCACGATTCGGGCAGGCATGACGAGTCCACCGGAAAGCTCACCCGCAGCCGCCAGCTCTTCTCGTCCGGTCGCACCCCGTAGGTGAGCCGGCCGCCGAACAGCGCGGCCCGCTGCCTGATGCCGTTCAAGCCGCGGCGGGTGCCCTGCGGCTCCCGTCGGCGGGCCGGGGCCAGCTCGTTGACGATGGTGAGGATCACCTCGTCCCGGCGGTACTCGACCTCGACGTCGATGTCGTCGCCGCCCCCATGCCGCAGGGCGTTGGTCAACCCCTCCTGCGCGATCCGATAGACCGCGACGTCGAGCGAGCCGGGTAGCGGGGTGGGCGGGCCGTGCACGGTCACCGTGACCGCCAGTCCCAGGCTCCGAACCCCCTCGACCAGCTCCTCCAGGTTGCCGAGGCCCGGCTGGCGGTTCCCCCGGACGGTCTCCTCACCGTGCAGGAGGTCAAGCATCCGGCGCAGGTCGGCCATGGCCGCGCGGCTGCCCGACTCGATCGCCAGCATCGACCGGTGCACGACGTCGTCGCCCGCGGAGTCCAGACCAAGCCGGGCCGCGCCCGCGTGTACGCCGATCGCGCTCACATGGTGGGAGATCGTGTCGTGCAGGTCCCGCGCGATCGCACTGCGGTCCTCGGTGACGGCTCGCTGGACCGCGGTCTGCTCGTCCAGGAGCCGCCGCTCCTCCCGCCGCTCCAGTTCGGAGATGTAGGCCCGCCGCGCGGTGGTGTACCTCCCGACGAGCCAGGGCAGCAGGGCGAGGGAGATGATTTCGATCGCGACCATGGGGAGGGCTTGGACGCGCGTGCCCACGGCCAGCTGCGCTCCGAGCACCCCGGCCGCCAGCGCCCCCAGCGCCGTTAGGGCCGGGATCGGCGGCAGCCACGCCCCCGCGCGGTACCCGGCCACCAGAAGCCCTGTCTTGGCGGATTCCCACCACGGGCCGTCGCACACCACCGGGACCAGGACCCAGGAGAAGGCGTGCAGTACGGCGACGACGCCCGAGGTCCTGGGTGGCCCGGCCAACGCCAGGTCGGATCCGACGATGAGACCGAGCACGAGCAGGAACCGCCACGCCTCCAAGGGCGGCCGGTCCGGGACGAAGAGGAAAAACCCGACGTCCGCCACTGCGGCGACGATCGCGACGAGGATGGACTGGCTGGTCAGGGACCGGCGGGTATCAAGCAAGGCACGCACTCTCCGCAGGGGTTCGGGGGGCAGGCTACTTGATCACCCCGGGTGGTCCGCGTCCCTCCACCGGGGGATGGAGTTCAATCGGCCGGGTGACGACAGACCCCGATCCTCCTTCCTAACGTTGCCGGCGATGAGAATCCAGACAAGCCCGATCCGGCCGACACTGATCCTGCTGATCTGCCTCCTCGCGTCGTCGTTCACCGGAGTCCGGACCGCCTCGGCCGACGGGGGCCCGGGCGGCTCGGACCTGCACATCGCCCAGACGCTCGGCGACCGGGAACTCACGGTCGTCGTACGCCGGGTTCAGGGTGTGCCCGGGCCGCTGCGGGTGGACGTCGTCACCCACACCGGCACCCCGCCGGGACGGCTCACCCTGCGCGCGATCCCGGTCGGTGCGACGGCCCGGGTCGAGGACCTGCCGCCCGCCGGTTCGACGGTAAGCCAGGGCGAGCTCGTCCTCGGCGCGACGGCCGGGTACCACGGCGCCACCTTGCGGGTGGACCGTCCCGGGCCGTGGGAGCTCGTCGTCGACGACGGGGAGCAGGCCGCGCGGATACCGTTCATCGTCCCGGCGCCGGTGGTGTCCCCGCCGGAGTTCACGGCGTACGCCGGTTTCACCGCGGCGGGCGCGCTGCTGCTGGGCGCGCTCGGCGCCGCGGTCTGGTCCCGGCGCAGGTGGACGGCGCTGGTCCTGGCGGGCGGGATGGTCGCCGCCGCGGCGGTGGGGTCGACCGGTGCCCTGCTCTCCTCGGTCACCCCGCTTCCTCCGCAGCCCGGCCGGGAGCTGGACCCGACGATGGACAACGTCGTCGACCCGTACGCCTGGACCGTCCCGGCCGTCGAGTACTCACGGCCTCCGGTCAACGTCCGGCTCCGGCACGGCCGAACAGACGCGGGACGCCCGGTCGACCTGGACCTCCTGCTGTCGGACGGGGCCACCGGCCGGCCCGTCGACGACCTGCTCGTGCACGACGCCGCGCTGATCCACCTGGTGGTGGTGTCGCCCTCCGGCCGGTTGTGGCATCTGCATCCGATCCGGGTCGGCGCCGGTCACTACCGGGTTCGCCTGACGCCGGCGGAGAAGGGCCGTCACGCGGTCACCGCCGAGCTGGCCAGGCGGGGCGGCGGGGTGCAGCTGGTCCGTTCCCCCACCGGGTTCGACGTCGACGCGGGACCACCGGGGACCGGGGCCGCTCCCACACCACCCGGGCTGGGCGAGCGGGACGTGAACGGGACCCGGGTGACGCTCGGTGCCACCGGGCTCGCCGCGGGGACGCCGACCACCGTCACGGCGCGGATCGGCGACACCGCCGACCTGCAGCCTTGGCTGGGCATGCAGGGGCACCTCATCGTGGTCGGCCCGCTGCCGGACTCCGATCCGGTCGGCGACGCCGCGGAACGCGCCCCCGTCTGGGCGCATGCGCACTCGATGGCGGTGACGGCGCGGGGCATGGCCGACCTGCCGGACGAGACCGTGGCGGCCTTCGGCCCCGAGGTCTCCTTCACCTTCACGTTCCCGATGCCGGGTCGCTACCGGGTCTGGGTGCAGGCGGAACGGGACTACACGGTCCTCACCGTTCCGGCGCTGCTCACCGTCGAACCCGAAGAAGGGGGCACACCGTGACAACGGGGGAGCCGGGCACCCGGCGGAGTGTCGCACCGGCGGTCGTCGCGCTGATCGTCCTCGCCGGGGTGGCCCTGTGGCTGTTCTGGCCGAGGGCCGCCGCCGGCCCCGTCACCCTGCACGGCGGGACCGCCGGCCACCGGGTGGAGCTCACCGTCCACCGGCCGCGGACGGGCGCCGGTCCGGTCACGGTCCGGGTGACCGACGTCCACGGAAGACCCGCCGGGCTGCGGAAGGTCACGGTGGAGCCGGTGATGCAGAGCATGGGGCACGCGGCCCCGGCGGCGCAGGCCGCGGGGACCGGTCCGGGGAGCTACCGGGCCGAGTCGGTGTCCCTGTTCATGAGGGGTTACTGGGAGTTCACGGTGGTTCTGCAGGGCGCGACCGGCGCCGACCGGGTCGTCTTCCCGCTGCTGATCACCGGATGACAACTGCGAAGGGAAGATCCACGATGACACTGGCACAGGAAAGGCCCCCGGGGCGCGTCGCCGTGTCGCGGGGCCGGCTACCGGCCGCCCTGGTGCTGCTGGGCGCGATGCTCTCGTTCTCCGGTCTCAGCTGGGACGTCCAGTGGCACATCGACGTCGGGCCGGACACGTTCTTCACCCTGCCCCACCTGGTGCTGTACGCGGGCAGCGCCCTGGCGGGCCTGGCCAGCCTGGCCGTGGTCCTGGCGACCACCGCCGCGCGGCGGGCCGATCGGCCGGTGGACGAGGCGGTCGGCGGCCGGGCGGTGCCGGTCTTCGGCCGGCTCTTCTCCGCCCCGGTCGGCTATCTGGTCTCCGGGACGGGGGCGGCGTCGTTCCTCCTCTACGGCCTGGTCGACCTGTGGTGGCACGAGCTGTACGGCTTCGACGCGGTGATCGCCTCGCCGCCGCACATCGGCCTCATCCTGTCGGTCGCGCTGACCATGGTCGGCGCCCTGATGGTCTTCGCGGCCGCCTCGGCGCACCGGTGGGGACGGTCCGGGGTGCTCGGCGCGTTCACCGTGCTGCTCGGCTTCACCATGGTCGCCACCAACAACCTGGCGGAGTTCGCGGTCGGGCCGATCGACCCCGCGGTGCTGGGCACCACCTTCCTGGTGGTCGCCGTCGCCTTCACGGCGGTGGGCTTCCTGGACAACCTCCGCCTGGCGCTGCTGTTCGCGGTGGTCTTCGCCGCCACGCAGGCGGTGCTGTGGTGGTTCTCGCCGTGGGCGGCCCACGCCTACGCCGCGCAGGTGGGGCTGCCGCTGCGCGACTACATCGACGGGCCCCCGTACCTCCCCGCGAACATGCCGATGATCCTGATCGCGGTGGTCGCCCTCGTTCACGTCGCGACGGGGCGGGCCCGCCGCGCGGGGAACCGGCCCCGCTGGGTCGCGGCCGTCGTCGGCGGGTCGGCCGGCGCGCTCACGGCGGTCGCCGCGATGGTCCAGGTGCCGCTGGTCTACGGCAACCCGATCCCGCCGATCGGCACGTTCGTCGCGCCCGCCGTGCTGGGCCTGGTGGCCGGGACGGCCGCGGGGCTGGTCGGCCCCCGCTTCGGCCGCATGCTCCGGGCCCTTGCCCCGGCCGCCCCGTCGGGAGCCGGTCGATGACCGCGCCGGCGCGGGGTGCCGGCCGGAGACCGGGCGTGTGCCGCGGCACGTACCGGAGTCATGGATCGGAGACGCCGCCGATGAGGCCGTCCGCACAGAATCGGGGAACGATGTCCTTCACCCGTGGGTTCCGCACGGTCGCCGCGATCCTGGCGGCGCTCGGACTGATCGTCGCCGGGCCGTCCCCGGCTCTCGCCTATCCGCCCGTGGACGTGGTGCACACCGAACGGGTGCAGGCGGGCCCGTACAGACTGACCGTGGGGTTCAGCACCTGGCCGCTCCGGGCGTTGCAGTCGCTGGACTTCACCTTCACCCCCGAGGGCGGCATCGCCGACAAGCGCGGCGTGCTGCTGTTGCGCGCCCCGGGGGACGGCGACCTGGAGCGCATCGGACGCGTCGCCACCGAGGCCAGGCTCGCACGGCACCCGCGCAAGCTCGGCGTGTGGGGTCTGGACACCTTCGCCCTGCCGTACGAGGGCGCCTGGACGCTGCACTTCTCGGTGGAGGGACCGGCCGGCCTGGGCGAGGGCGAGCTGAGGAATCTCGCGGTGCTGGCGCAGCCGGGCCCGCCCCTCGGACTGAGCTGGGCGCTCGGCACCGTGCCGCTGTGGGCGCTGACGGCGCTCCTGGTGGTCGCCTGGCGCCGTACCGGCCCTGCCCGCCCGGCCGGCGTCGCCGGTTCCCCCTGACCGAGGTCCGGCGTCGTGGCGGGCTGTTCCGGCCGCAGGACGCCGGACCGGTGAAGACCGGTTCGCAGCCCCGTGGACGGGTCTAGTGTGGGGTGAATGCTGAGCGATGCGGATGTACGCCGCGCCAGGACGGCCTCCCAGTCACTGCACCGCCCGGCCGGCTCCCCGGCGGTGGACACGCTGGTCGGCGAGCTCCTCGCCGTACAGGCCCAGGACGCCCTCGCGGGGGCGCTCGCGCTGCGCGCCCGGGCCCGCGGACTGACCCTGGCCGGCGTCGAGGCCGCCCGTGCGGACACCTCGATCGTGCGGGCCTGGGGTCCCCGGGGAACCCTGCACTTCGCCGCCTCCGCCGATCTGCCCTGGCTGATCGCGCTGACCGGGCCGCCCCGGATCCCGAACGCGCTGCGCAGGCTGGCCGAGGAGAAGGTCGAGGGCCCGCATGAGGCGGTGGAGGAGGCCCTCGCCGGGCAGGGCCCGCTCACCAAGGAGGAGCTGGGCGAACGCCTGGCCAAGGTCGGGGTACGGGCGCACGGCCAGGGGGTCGTGCACCTGGCCGGGCTCGCCGCCGCCCGGGGCGTGGTCCTGCTCGGTCCCGACCGCGGCGGAAAGCCGACCTACGTCCACGCCGCCGACTGGCTCGGCCGGGAACTCGTGCTGGAACGCGACCGGGATCGGGCGCTGGCGGAGCTGGCCCGCCGGTACCTGAGCGCGCACGCCCCCGCCGAGCCCGCCGACCTGGTGGCCTGGTCGGGGCTGCCGCTGCGGGACGCGCGGGCGGGCTGGAACCTGATCGCCGGGGAGCTCGCCGAGGTCGTCTGCGGCGGGGGGCGGCTGTGGCGGCTGCGCCGAAGGCCGCTGGAGCCGGTGGCGGGGGTGGTGCGCCTGACCCCGGCCTTCGACGAATACCTGCTCGGCTGGCGGGACCGGGGCCCGGTCCTGGCGGAGGAGCACGCCAAGGCGGTGCATCCCGGCGGGGGCGTCCTGCGGGCGACGGTGGTCGACGACGGACGGGTGACGGGGACGTGGCGGATGCGGCGCGTCAAAGGGGACACCGAGGTCACCGTGGAGCTTTTCTCCGGCGGTGCGGACGACCGGACGGGATTCGGCGAGGAGATCGCCGATGTGAAGTCCTTCCTCGGCCACTTGCCGTGATCGGACGCTTTACCGATCATGGGGAGGTGCTTGATACTCATGACGTGGCTCACCTGCGGCGCGCGGTGCAGCTGGCCAGGCAGGCATCGGCCGACGGCGACGCCCCGTACGGCGCGGTCCTCGTCGGCGCGGACGGTCTGGTTCTCGCCGAGGGACGCAACGCGACCGTCTCGACGGGGGAGCTCATCTCCCACGCGGAGCTGAACGCGATCCGGGCGGCGGATCCGGCGCGGGTGGCCGGCGCCACCATGTACGCCAGCGGCGAGCCGTGTGCCATGTGCTCGGGGGCGATGCACTGGGCCAGGCTGGGGCGGGTCGTCTTCGGCGCCTCGATCCCGAGCATCCGGACGATGTTCCCGACCTCGCCGAGCATCGGCACCCGCTGCGCGGATCTGCTGCGGACGGGGACGCATCGGGTCCAGGTGATAGGCCCGGTGCTTGAGGAGGAGTGCCTGGCGGTCTTCTTTCCCTGACCTCCGGTACGGCGCCGCGGCGCGGGCCGGGCGTCCGATCCTTTGCGAAAGAGCCGACCGGGCTCTTTCGTTCTCCTCCGCTGCGGCGGGGAAGACAACACCCGTGTGGCGGCGTTTCCGGAGCCGTACCCGCCCGGCCGGGTCCGTGGTTTGACGGTGCCCGGGGCGATCCGGGGATTTTGCATACTATCCCTACCGGTTGTATGGACAATTCCCCCGGCCTGATGTTAGCGTCCAAGCATGATGCGAAGTGAGCAGCTCACCAGCCGCTGCCACGTCGACTTCTGTCGCGTGGCCAGCGCGCTGTGTCCTGCGTGAGGTCCACCCCATCGCATCGGCTTGGCTCACCGCCACTCAGCCGCCCGCCCGGGCGGTCCTCGATCCACTGATCGTTTTCAGGATGTCGAACCCGTGAAGTTCGACGTTCCCGCGTGCCGGGCTTCTCCTCACAACGTGCCCACGAAAGGCAGAGACTGTCATGTCCGTGCAGGTAAACCAGGTTGCCGGACGGATCGGCGCGGAGGTCTCCCGTATCCGCCTCTCCGGTGATCTCGACGATCGCGAGGTACGGCTGATCCGTGCCTCACTCCTCCGGCACAGGGTGCTGTTCTTCCGTGGCCAGCACCACCTCGACCAGGACGGGCAGGTGGCGTTCGCCAGGCTGCTCGGCCCGCTCACCCCCACCCGGCCCGCCGAGCGGGTGATCGGTGGGAACGTCCACATCGCCGACCTGGACTACAGCGACGGCCGGCGCGGAGACCGCTGGCGCACCGACGGCACCTACACCGAACGTCCGCCGCTCGCCTCGGTGGCCCGGGCCCTGGAGGTGCCCCCGGCCGGCGGGGACACCCTGTGGGCCAACACCGTCGCCGCCTACGAGGACTGCCCGCAAGAACTCCGCGTGCTCGCCGAACGGCTGCGGGCCGTCCACACCAACCGGTTCGAACTCGCCTGGGACGCCGATCCGGATTGGGCGCCCGCCGAGACCGAGCACCCGGTCGTCCGGGTCCACCCGGAGACGGGGGAACACGCGATCCTCCTCGGCGGCTACGCCCGGAGTCTGGCCGGGCTGTCCAAGGAGACCTCCGAGGCGCTCATCCGCCTGCTGCAGGAGCAGGTGGTCCGGGCGGAGAACACCGTGCGGTGGCGATGGGCCCCCGGCGACGTCGCGGTGTGGGACAACCGGGCCACCCAGCACCGGGTGATCCACGACTTCGGCGACCGGCGACGGCGCCTGCACCAGGTCGGCGTGGCGGGTGAGGCACCCGTGGCGGTGGACGGAGGCAGGAGCGTCCCGGTGGCCGACGAGACCCCGTACCACACCCACGCGGCCGCGGCGTGACGCCACGTCCTCCCGGGCCACGCGGCGGCCGGTCCGTCCCGGTCCCGTCCGGCGGGGCGGGACCGGGACACGGGGGCACCTGTTCGGCGGGCAGGTGAGGGGAACGTCGCCGGCGTCCGCTTCCCGCGGTGCGGACGCCGGCGGCACAGTCCGCGAAGCCGGACTCTTTACCCAAGAATGATCTTTCTGTGCGGGTGTGCGGGTAGGTAGCGGACGTGGCTCTCAGAAAGATCACAGCGTGTCGGGGGCTCACGGCCGCCGCGGGGACGACCGCCGCGGCCGGGGTGCTCCTGCTCGGCGCGGCCGCTCCGGCGCTCGCGGCCGGCGACGTCGGCGTCCGCCCGTACGCCGCGACACCCGGACAGCACGTACGCATCGACTCGGGCGACTGCGCGCCGCCCGCCCGGGCGACCTCCGCGGCCTTCGACGGCTCCGCCGAACTGCACGACCACGCCGGCCTGCTGACCGGGACCACCCAGATCTCCGAGCACGCCGAGCCGGGGGTGTACAAGGTCGTGGTGGTCTGCGACGACGCCACGACCTTCGCCGGTTCGTTCCGGGTACGGGGCGCCAAGGTCCCGGCCGCCCGGGGCGCGGACTCGGGCACCACCTTCGACGGGGCGCTCGTCGACGGGTCCGGCGGTGCACTCGACGACGACCTCGACGGCCGGATCGACGGAACCGAGGAGACCGGGACGGGATCCGAACGGGACCGGGGAAACGAGGACGAGCAGCGGAAGGAAGGCTCCTCGGGCACCCTCTTCCTGGCGGGGGCGGTCGCGATCGGCACCTACCTGCTGGTCCGCCGGTTCCGCTCCGGCTCATAGCCTCGCCCGGCCGCACCCCACAGTGATCGTTTTCATCGGCGCCCGGTAGGCTCGCAGCCGATCAACCGTGAGCGTCGGGAGGTATCGCGTGCTGCTGGCCGGGCGAGTCCACGTCCACTTCACGGATCGCCTCGGCGGGGCCAGCGCGCCGCCGTACGACACCCGCAACCTGGGCGGCAGGACCGGCGACGACCCCGGCGCGGTACGGAGGAACCGGGAGTCGACCGCACGGGAGCTCGGGGTCGACCCGGGCGCGGTCGTCTACATGCGGCAGGTCCACGGCGCCGACACCCGGTACGTCCGGGAGCCGTTCGGCCGGGACGCGCCGCCGTTGGACGCGATCTACACCGACAGGCCCGGGCTCGCCCTCGCGGCCCTCGGCGCGGACTGCGCCCCGGTCCTGATCGGCGACCCGGACGCGGGGATCGTCGGCGCGGCGCACTCCGGGCGGGTCGGCACGGCCGCGGGTGTGGTTCCGGCGCTGGTCGAGGCGATGACCGCGCACGGGGCCGAGGCCGCCCGGATGGTCGCGGTGGTCGGGCCGGCGATCTGCGGCGGCTGTTACGAGGTCTCCGCACAGGTCCGGGACGAGGTCTGCGCGGTCGTGCCGGAGGCGTGGGCGACGACCCGTTCGGGCACCCCGTCCGTGGACGTCCGGTCGGGCATCGCCGCACAGCTGGCGCGGGCCGGGGTGGGCGAGATCCGCCACGACGACCGGTGCACGGCCGAGTCCCCGGAGCTGTACTCCTATCGCCGCGACGGGGACACCGGGAGGTTCGCGGGATACGTGTGGCTCAAGTGAGAAAACGCCTCCGCAGCGTCTGTAGCTTTTTCGATAGATATCGCTAACTAATGGGCTGACTTTTTCAGTTGACCGATCGTTTGCGGCAACGTTGCCCCTATTTGGCTCGTCACTTAGGCGTAACGACGTGGCACCCTCATGCCGCGTGAGCATACGACGCGGAAAGGAAGGCTCATGCTAAGACGCTTTCGAGCCGTTCTGGTCGCGGCCGTCGCGGGAACCACGGCCCTGGTCGTGGCCGCGCCCGCGACGGCGGCGGTCGCTCAGACCGCCCCGCAGCCTCCCAAGATCACCTCGGTGTCGGTACATCCCGACCCGGTGATCGTCCGGGAGAGCGGCGGCGCACCGGTCCGGATCGTGGTACGCACCACGGGCACCGACCGGGTGACGGCCCAGCTTGAACCCCCCAGCGGATCACCCGTCCCGGTCACCGTCGGCGGCGGCAAGGACGTGTGGGAAGGCAAGCACGTCATTCGCCCCACCGACCCCGAAGGCAAATGGAAGCTCGTCGTCACCGCGGTGAGCAACAGCGTCCAGACCCTCGCCCCGGTCCAGGCCGAGAAACTCTTCACGGTCGTGGTCGCCGACCACACCAGGATCGCCGACTTCGACGCCTATCCCGAGCCCGTCGACGAAGGCGACACCCTGAACATCCGGGGTCGGCTGGACGTCAACGAGCCCGGTGGCTGGGGCGGGTACGAGCGCCAGCGGGTGCACGTGCTCTTCCGCCCGGAGAACTCCGGTTCCTGGCAGTACGTCGACTCCGACGTGACCGACCACGCCGGCCGGTTCCACGTCGCCGTCGACGCCCGCGAGTCCGGCTGGTGGCGGGCCGAGTTCCGGGGCAACGGCGAGGCGAACGGCTCATGGAGCCGGGACGACTTCGTCGAGGTGCGTCCGGTCCACGTGCCGCTCGACACCAGGATCGTCAAGTACAACGCCTCCCCCGAGCCGGTGAAGCGCGGGAAGAACCTCACCCACACGGGCCGGCTGCAGATCGACGAGGACTACGGCTGGACCGGATTCCGAGCCCAGAAGGTACGCCTGTACTTCAGGACCCCCGGCGGACGCTGGAGCTATGTGAAGACGGCGGCCACCGGTGCGGGCGGCGCCTTCACGATCAAGGCGAAGGCCTGGCGGTCGGGGTACTGGCGGGTGGTGTACGCCGGCGACGACTACGCCGACGGCAGCGCGAGCTGGGCGGACCACGTGAAGGTCCGCCGCTGAGGATCGCCTGACACGGGCAACGGCCCGGACCGGGGTGTCAACCCCGGTCCGGGTCTTTCGCCGTCGAGGGCCCGATGAGCCGGGGCACCGTGATCGGGAGCGCCGCGGCCACCGCGGCCACGGCGAGCCACGGGCTGAGGACGAGGCCCGGCACCGTCCCGAGTATGTCGGCTTCCGGAGTGGGGGAGAGGCAGACCGGGTGGTCCCGGAACTCCTCGGCGCCGCAGCCCAGCAGGATTCCGCGGAGGCGAGCCGACCAGGTCCAGACCACCGCGAAGACCCAGCCCCCGACGACCGCCGCCGCGGGCACCGAGAACCCCGTGAATCGCTTGAGGGACGCACCCGCCGGATCCACCCTGAACCAGGTCGAACCCACCAGGGAGAGCCATCCGCACAGCAGCAGCGCGCCGGCGGCGACGCCGAGGATCGTGGAGACCCGCAGGGGGATCCCCGTGTCGCCGTACCCCGAGACCCGCGTGTACAAGGCCGCGTAGCTGCCGACGACGAGCCCGGCCGAGAGCACGGCCGCCGTCACCAGGGTTTTGGGCCGCCCCCCGGTCAAGCCCGCGTACCAGGTGTCCCGCCACGCCGTGTAGGCGACGAACAGGGTGAGCGGAATCCCGACGATCAGCCCGGTGGCGATCGGGGTGTCCCCGTGGCTCGCCGAAGGCGTGAATCGGAGCAGCATGTCCTGGAGGGTGACCAGGAACACCCCGCCCGTGCACGCGCCGAGGAACACCTGACCGGGCGAGGACTCCAGGAGCCGCTCCGGCTCCAGCAGCGCCATGCGCCGTACCCCACGGGTGGGATGGCGGCGCAACCAGCCCCGCAGGACCGGCGCCGCCGACGTGGAGGAGGAGTCGCGAAGCGCCGCGACGATCGGCTCCAGCGACCCCTCCGCCGCGTACCGGTCCGCGTCGTGCTCCCGCGCCCGCAGGAACACCCGGGCGACGAGCTCGATGACGACGATCAGCGCGATCACCCTGGCGACGGCCGTCGGCAGCTCGAAGGGGAGATTCTCGTTCCGGGCGACCGTGGCGTTCAGCGTCAGCGCGAAGAGGACGAACGCCCCGGTGCAGACGTTCACCACCCGCAGCATCGTGACCAAGGTGTACGACCAGAGGTCCCTGGACCGCAGATGGGCCACCTCATGCCGCGCGATGGCGGTGAACAACGTCCGCGACCCCTCGTCCTTCAGCCAGAGCGCGAGCAGTTCCGGGCCGAATACCAGGAAAGGGCGCCGGGGAAGCCCGACCACGTAGGCCCGGCCGCCGATCCGGGGGCCCAGCCGCACGGTCACGGTCCGCCTGATGCCCGCGTCTGCCATCAGGCTGTTCACCAGCCCCTCGACCTCGGCGAACGGCGTGCCGGCCAGCGGCAGCACCCGGCGGTGGCGCGCCCACGACACCATGGAGTACACGAACAGACCCATGGTCACCGGCCACTGGAGGTTACGGAACGTCGCGAACGCCGCCTCCCCGGCATCCCCGGGCGGAGCCTGCAAACCGCCCAGCCAGAGTGCGAAGAAGACGGTGTTGAGCCCCACCGCCGCGGTCAGCAGAATGAGCAGCAGTCGCATCTGCGACGGAAACAGTCCCGCGTCATGAATCCGAGGTGCCGTCATCGGCGGACGCCTCCCCGCGTACCAGCTCGCTGACGATGGCGTCCGCGATCTCCTCGGCCTCCCGGTTCGACCTGCCCAGGTGCACGGCACGGGCCAGCGCGATCCGCCGCACCTCGGCCAGCTGCCCCGGAGTCCAGGCCGTCGGAGGATCCTCCGCGGACTCGCCGCCACGGCCCGTCACCCGGCGGAACATGCGGCGGGCCAGCCCGCCGGTGCGCCGGGTGACCTCGTCGGCGGCGCTCTGCGCCAGCGAGTTGACCACGGCCCCGCACACCAGGGTGACCACCGGCGTGGCCAGGGCGAGCGCGTCCCCGATGTCGAAGCCGAGCGGGTCGTCGGCCGGCCGCAGCAGCCTGCGCTCGGCGCCGCGGGGATCCGCCAGATACGGCGCCGCAACCAACGCAAACGCGTCCGACTCCTCCGGCACGAGCCGCTCGACCACCCGCCGCGCCAACTCCTCGGTCGTCCAGCCGCACCCACGAGTCCCCATAGGCTCCCCCTCGGAAGACCGCCATCTTGAGTCATGAACCCTGACTCATTCTGGCAAGACCGACTCGGGTCGGTGATGGGTTCGGCTCGCGAACATGAACGCATTCGAGTGCGGGTGACGGGCCGTGCTACGCAGGCCGGTGGCCGAGACGGTCACGCGCCGCCCTTGCGCGAGGATCGTCGAAGTCGGCGATCAGCTCAAGAGCCTCCGCCCGGTACCGACACGCCGCCACAGGATCGTCCGTCCGCAGCGCCTCCCCGAGACCCTCCAGCGCCGCCGCTTCGTGCCAGGCGTCACCCAGCTCGCGGTGCGCGGCGGCGGCCTGCCGGAAGAACCCGGCCGCCTCCGCCGATCGCCCGAGCCGAATGTATGTCTCACCCATGCCCTGCCAGGCCAGAGCCTCACGGCTTCGGTCGCCGAGGCGGCGGTGGAGCGCGGCGGACCGATGGTAGGAGGCTTGCGCTTCGGCGAACTCGCCGTTGGCCAGCTGGGCGTTGCCCAGGGTGATGAGCCAGTACCCCTCCAAGGTGTGATTGCGGAGGCGGAGCGCGATGTCCAGCGCGTCCTGCGCCGATCGAAGGCCTTGCTCCACGTCTCCCTGCTCACATTGGAGATCGCTCAGGAGCCGCAGAGCGTTGCCCTCGCCCCTTTGGTCGTTCAGGGTGCGGTGAGCCGTCAGGGCGTGCCGGGTCGGCGATTCGGCCTCCTGCAGCCGCCCGGCCCGGTAGTGCGCGGTGGCGAGGTTGGCGAGTGCGGTGGCCTCCCACTTGACGGCGCCTTGCTCCTGAAAGAGCGCCACGGCGTTCGCGAAATGCCCGATGGCGTCGGGAAAGCGGCGGTGTCGGAGGTGGACCAGCCCGATCAGGTTGAGCGAGTGCGCCTCTCCGTCCCGGTCACCCAGATCCCGCCAGGTCTCCAGCGCGGATCGATGGTGCTCAAAGCTGTCGGCCAGCAGATTGACTCGGGTGTACCCCATGCCCAGGTTGGTGAGGAGGCGCGCTTGTGCGACGCGGTCGCCGGATCGGCCGGCCGCTTCCAGGCCGATCCGCCCGGCGGCGAGCCACTCGGCGATCGGAGCCGACGGGGAGTAGGCGTTCCACAGGGCGGCGGACAACCGCCACGCCAACCGATCGTGTCCGGTGTCGGCTGCGGTCCGGATGGCCTGGAGCATGTTGCCGTGGTCTCGCTCGCACCAGTCCGCGGCCGTGTTGTAGTCGGCGAACGTCAGCGGATGGACGTTGTCGGCCGGAGGGCCGAGGTCCAGGTGGGGCTCGTTGGGTTTGATCCAACGCCCGGCGACGTCGGCCGTGTGAAGGTACCAGTTCAGTACGCGCCGGAGTGCGGCGTCTCGTTCTTCAGGCGGATCCTCCAGGTGGGTCCGTTCGGTGGCGTAGGCACGCAGCAGATCGTGGAACTGGTATCGGTCGGGTGCGACCTGTTCCACCAGGTGGGCGCCGACCAGGGAGTCCAGCTGCTGCCGGGTCGGGCTGACCGCGAGTCCCGTGAGGGCGGCGGCGGCGTGGAGGCCGAACTGGGGGCCGGGGTGCAGGCCGAGCAGGCGAAACAGGCGGGCGGCCGGGCCGGGGAGCGCGCGAAACGACCATGCGAACACCGTCCGGACGGCGTCGGCGTCTTCGTCGTCCCCGGTGCTTAAGACGTCCCAGAGGGCGGATTCGTCACGCAGATCGGCGATCAGATCGTCGAGTCGCAGGTGGGGAAGGCTGACGGCACGCTCCGCAGCCACACGAAGCGCCAGCGGCAATCGAGCGCACAGCTTGGCCAATTCGGCCAGCTTGTCGGGGTTGTCGACCGGTCTGTATCCGGCGGTCACCTCACGGAGTAGGGCCACGGCCTCGGCTTCAGGCAATACCCCGAGCGTCATATGGTGGGCTCCGTCGCGTACGGCGAGGCTGGTGAGCCGGCTCCGGCTGGTGACGACGGCCAGGCAGCCCGAGCTGCCGGGGAGAAGTGGGCGGACCTGACCAACGGTGACGGCGTTGTCGAGGACGACGAGCACCCGGCGGTCGGCGAGGAGTGAGCGATAGAGCGCCGCCGCGGCGTCCAGGCTCGGCGGTACCGAGTCGGCGCGTACACCGAGGGCGACGAGGAACCGGTGCAGGGCCTCCTGCGCGGTGACCGGCTCACCCGGGTCGTAACCGCGAAGATTGACGTAGAGCTGCCCGTCCGGGAAGCGATCCCGGATCTGATACGCCCAACGCAGCGCGAGCGAGGTCTTGCCCACGCCGGCCGTTCCCGCGATGACGCATACCGAGATCGGCGGTTCGCTCGCCTGGTTGATCGATATCGCGTTGAGTCTGTCGAGCTCGTCGGTGCGGTTGACGAAGCCACGGATGTCGGCGGGGAGTTGTCGTGGCGGGGGTTGGCCCGTCCCGCTCCAGCCCGGACTTTCACGCTGGTGGAAGTGGATCCCCCCGCTGACGCTTCCGGCCTGTACGACGTCCCTGCTTGACCCTGATAGCTCTGAGTGCGAGCTACTATGCTGATCTCCCTCTTTGATAGCTAATCAACCCTTATGTGAGGAGGGGGAAGGTATTCCACTTCTCGGTGGAAATATGTGCTTATGTCCTCTGCTGTCAGATAAAGCGCCTCGATGTATCTTCTCCACTGATTGATGACTCTGGGATTAGTGTAAAGAACCGCGCCGTTTGAGAATCCTGTTTCTGTGTAGAGAACCTCGTAGAGGGTTGTATCGCCGAGGATGACCAACTCTGGCAACGGGCGCTCTCGCTCCGCGGCACCCAGGGTTTCGGCGGCGACGACGCGAACCTTCTCCCCGTACTCCGCACGTTGTCGTAGAGAATGGAGCTCCCATTGCAGGTAGGGCGTCATCGGCTTCTCGACCACGCGCACCCGGTGGAAGAAGGAACGTCGGCGTCTGTCCTCCTCGGCGGAGGCCAGAAGAGCACCCCGTCTTTCGTCCAGCAGCCGTAGGGACAGCTCCCACTCCCCTCGGCGGAGCGCGTCCCGACTCGGGCTTCCCTGCTCCTCGAAATGCTGCCGTCGCTCCAGCTTCCAGGAGTTCCGATCGCGGACGGCACCGTCCCGTTGCCGGAAATCGCGTTTGTAGGCCTCGCGGCTGAGTCGCTCTCCCTGGTCGAAGTCGAGATTCGGGGCATGGAGCTCAAGCATCGGCGATATCCGGTTTCGCCATGCTGAGCATGATTCCCGGGATGACCACCAGGCGCTCATCGGGAGCGAGGGAGACGCCTTCGGGCAGCCGGGCACGGTATGCGGCGGTGAGATCCCTGCCGATTACGGCGATGTCGCCGTTGTCGAGTTGCCAGATGTCCGGACAGTCGTCCCGGTCATCGCTTCTGCCGAGGTCTTTGGCCGACTTTCCCAGTCTCTTCTGGAACAACGCGGTCGGGTCGGCATCCCAGGCACGGGCCATTTCAACCTCCACGTGGCACGAGGATGTTCCTTTATCGCGCAGCATAAGCGTGGAGTTTACGGTGGACAATGCGGCTGGCCCGGATCTCGGCAGCCCTAAATAATGCTCTGTACGGATTGAGGGCTCTCGGTAGAGCTTGCCCGGTGATCGGGCTGTTTATCGCGCTGAATGGATTTCCGGGTTACGGATGGCGATTTCGGGCGTTATCGCGGTGGTGAAATCGCGCCGACGGTGCTGTGTGGTGCATCACCCGGCCTTGCCCTTCGCGAACCTCGAAAGCGGAGCCCACTTAGTTGATCTACGATGTAAAGGGCCGGCCCCGGGGAGGCTGGGGCGGGGCCGGTGTGGGGATCGGTCAGTCGGCGCGGCGGAAGCGGATCGCCGCGATGAGGAGCAGGACCAGACCCGCGGCGGAGATGAGCCCCAGCTGGACGCCGACCGGGACCTGCCAGTCGAACCAGCTGATGCCCGGGTTGAACATCAGGCTTTCCGCCGGGGTGAGGTTCAGGTGCGAGAAGACGGCCTGCCGGAGCGGGTCGACGGCGTAGGTGAGCGGGTTGAGGCTGGTCAGGACCGACAGCCAGGACGGCAGGTTGCTCAGCGGGAAGACCGCTCCGGAGAGGAAGAGCATCGGCATCACGGCCATCTGCACCACACCGAAGAACGTCTGCATGTTCTTGATCCGCACGGCCACCAGCACCCCGAAGGCGGTGATGGTGAACGCCGCGAGGAACATCTCGGCGGCCAGGGTGAGGATGAGCAGCGGTGAGTAGGGCACGTCGACCAGGCCGGCGAGCGCGACGATCACCAGGCCCTGCAGGGTGGCGACGAGCGCCCCGCCGAGGCACTTGCCGATGAGGATGGACGTCCGGCTGATCGGCGCGACGAGCATCTCCCGGAGAAAGCCGAACTCCCGGTCCCAGACGATCGAGCCCGCGGAGAACATCGCGGTCATGATGACCGACATCGAGATCACACCCGGGAACATGAAGGTCCGGAAGTCCGGGCCCTGGGAGCCGAGCGGCCCCGACATGAGGGCGCCGATGCCGGTCCCGAGGACGAACAGCCAGAGTATCGGCTGAAGGGTCATCGTGATGATCCGGGTTCGGTCGGCGAGGAACCGGAGGATCTCCCGATGCAGCACGACCCGGACGGCGCGCAGGTCGTGCCGGACGCCGCGTCGGGGCACGGTCACCCGGGCGATTCTGGGCGTGGTTTCCACCGTCATCGCTATCTCCTCACCATCGCACGCATCCAGTCATGGGGAGAGCCGGCTTCGGCGTCACGGATCGTCGAGCCGGTGTAGGACATGAAGACGTCGTCGAGTGAGGGTCTGGCGACGTTCACCGACCTGATCGTCACTTTCAGATCGGCGAAGAGCCGCGGGACGAACTCCTCCCCGGAGGCCACCGCGAACGTCACCTGGCCTTCGTGGATCGCCGCCTCGATGCCGAACCGCTCCTTCAGGAGCGTGATGGCCTTGGCGTCGTCGACGGTGTGCAGCTGGACACGGTCCTTGCCCACGCTGGCCTTGAGCGTCTCCGGGGTGTCCAGGACCACGATCCGGCCCTGATCGATGATCGCGATCCGATCGCAGTACTCCGCCTCCTCCATGTAGTGGGTGGTCATGAAGATGGTGATGTCCTCGTGCCGCCGGAGTTCGTTGATGTACCCCCAGATCGCGGCCCGGGTCTGCGGATCCAGGCCGACCGTCGGCTCGTCGAGGAAGAGCACCCGGGGGGAGTGAAGCAGCCCTCGCGCGATCTCCAGACGCCGTTTCATCCCGCCGGAGAAGGTTTCGACCTTGTGGCTTCTCCGGTCTTGGAGGCCGACGATGTCGAGGACCTGGTGGATCCGATCGGCTGTCGCGGTCCGCGGCACACCGTACATCTCCGCGTGGAAACGCAGGTTCATTTCGGCGGTCAGGTAGCCGTCGACGGTCTGGTCCTGGAAGACGAGCCCGATGTTGCGCCGGACCTCGTCGCGCTCGCGGACGATGTCGTGTCCGGCGACCGTGGCCGACCCCGCCGTAGGCCGTGCCAGCGTGCACAGCATGTTGATCGTGGTGGACTTGCCCGCGCCGTTGGGGCCCAGGAAGCCGAAGATCTCGCCGGGCTCCACCTGGAAGTCGACACCTTTGACGGCTTCGGTCTTACCGTAGGTTTTTGTTAGTCCTTGTACGGCTATCGCCGGGTTGCTCATACACGCTCCCTAAGAACGCGGCTCATTGATCCTCGGCGAGGATCCGGAACATCGCCTGCCTGGTGCTCTTGAGGAGCTCGTTGGCCGAGGCGACCTGTGCGGGGTTCGCGACCGCGGTGAGGTGGGCGAAGACCTCCGCGACCTGCGCCCAGAGCAGGCGCATCTCCATGATCGGGTCCGGGAGGGTGCCGGCCACCTCGTCCCAGGGTTCGACGTACCCGGGGTCGCGGGCCGCGATGTACGCCCGGCCGGCGTCGGTCAGCCGGAACCGTCGGCTCCCGCCGGTTTCCTCTCCGTGGATCAGGCCCTCGTCCTCCAGCTGCTGGAGTGCGGGGTAGACCGATCCGCCGCTCGGCCGCCAGACACCGTGACTGCGCTCACGGATCCCCTGGATGACCTGGTAGCCGTTGAGTGGCTGCTCGCCGAGGAGGGAGAGCGCCGCGGCCCGGACGTCGCCGCGGCGGACCTTGGGGGAAAGGTGCGGAAAAGGTGCACCCGGATGGAGGTCCCCCTGCCGCCAGGGATTCCCTGGAGTGTCCATGCCCATGCTGCATCCCCGTCTATCTAGATGTGTAAACGATATATCTAGATGTGTCGGGTGACAACTGATTTTTCGGTATCAGCAGGGGTCTCGGCGTACCCGGGTTCCATAACGTATGAATAGGGCTGAGGAACCTCGCAGAGTCCGGGGTGCGCCCCGGTCTCGTGTGTTCGCCTCACGGCGGCGGGGGTCGCACGGCCTTCAGGAGCGAGCGTGAACCCTACGGCGAAGCGTGTTCCGAGCGGCCCCGAGGTCAGAGCGTTCGTCGCCTCGGGTCCACCGGAGGTGACCGGCGATGGGAGCCACATCCCCTTCCACGGGGTCGCCGAGATCATGGCGTCGGCCTGCTGGCTGCTTCACCGCGACGGCCGCCTGCTGTTCGCCGCCGACCCGGCACTCGTCCGCGACGACCTGCATCCCGTCCCGGGGAGATGGCGGACCGGCGCCGGCGGAGCGCTCCTGCTCGACGTCGCGCGAGCCGTACCCGAGGGCCCGGCGATCAGGATCACGGGGCGGATCGAAGGCAACGCGCTCGTGGCCGAGGAACACCTCCGTACCGCGTCCGGGGTGCGGAAGGTCACCGTCCGGACACCGGTGGAACAGGTGGCCGTCATCCCCTCGTCCCGGCGGGAACGGATCGGTGGGACCGGAGTGCCGGTGACGTTCCGCGGCACGATCGAGGGCACCGTCGACGGGCGGGCCTTCGGGCCGCTCGACGCCGCACTGGCGCTCGCCCCGAGAACACCTCAGGCCGCGGGCCCGGTCGAACTTCATTTCGGCACCGCGGATCAAGGGGCCGTCGGGTCGCTCATGTGGCTCGCCGGGACGGCCGGGCCGACCCCCGAGGACACCGGTCACCACGTCATGCGGCTCGACGGCGGACGGATCCGCGTCGACGTCGACTCGCCCGCAGGTCCGGCGTTCGCCGTCTCCTGGCAGGTACCGGGGCCGTACGGGACCCTGCCGGTGGCGGCGCGGACCGCGTCCCTGGAGATCCTGGTGGGTGACGGTACGGCCGAGGGCACGGTCGTCGCCTCCGGCTCGGCGATGGGCGACCGGCACGCCTACACGGCGAGGTTCGCCGTGGCGGCGGATTCCGAACCGGAGTCCGACCCGCTGGCCCGGTTCACTCGCAACTGGATCGATCCCGGCGACGTGGACGACAAACCACCGGCGGTCCCCGAGACCGGCGACTGGCGCGAGCTCCGGGACCACGGCTTCGACCTGACCCTGGCCGGATACCACGCCGAGGCGGTACCCGTGCTGGAGCGGGCGCTCGCCGGTTGCCGGGAGGATCGAGGGCGGCCGCACCACTGGAGCGCGTTCAGCGAGGGAATGCACATCGATGAGCTCAACATCCTTACCCGCCTGCTCCACTGCCGGCGGCGGGACCCGGGCGTCGAGGCCGTTCTGCCGCTGCTCTCCCAGGCCACGCGGATCCGTGCCGAACTCGCGCGCCGGGAACACCTCGCCGTCGTCCTGCGGAGTCAGACCCACCTGATGACCACACTCGCCGACCAGCTGGAGTTCTGGCGCGGCCGGCTGGCCGATGAGGCCGAACGGGTGGACCTGGCCACCAGGTCGGCGGGGTTCCTCGCCTCGCTCACCGCGCTCATGATCGACCTGGACGATCCGCGCGCCGCGCTCGTCGTCGCGGAGCGCGGCCGGGCCCGAGCCCTCGCCGACGTCCTCGCGGCCCGGCGCCGTGAGCCGGATGATCCCGTACGGCTGCCACGGGGGGATCCGGAACCCGAGCGGGATGTGTCGACCGAGGATGACCCCGGGGATTCGTCCGGCACCGGTGGCCCGGCGATGCCGACCGGTCCGGCCGGCCCGCCGGAGGCCGCGCGGCTCCGGTGGGGAGACACCGGTTCCGGTTCGGTCGTCGAGCCGTCTGAGGCCGTACGGCTGCCGCGGGGTTCGGGTCAGGTGTCCGGTTCATTCGGGTTGGGACGGCTGCCGACGGCGGATCCGCAGACCTTGCCCGACTTGTTGAGACTGGTCCGGGAGAACGGCCTGCCCGTTGTGGAATACCAGGTGGGCGAGGATTCCGTGCACGCGCTCACGGTCACACCGGCCGGCGAGGTCACCGCGCATCGCCTGGCGGGACCGGAGGAGCTCGTTCCGTTGGTCGAGCGGGCGCGGGACCTGCTTACCTCCCCCCAACCCAACCGAGACCTGCTTGAAGCCATCCTTGAGGATCTCTATCGCCAATTGATCGATCCGATCCCTGAGTTCGCTGAGTCCTCCGGGCCTGTCGCGATCGTCCCGCACGCGATCCTGTTCGCCGTGCCCTTCGCCGCGCTGCCCAACCCCGTCGGCGGCCGGGCGTTCGGGGAACGGCGCCCGGTGACGATCCTCCCCTCGATCGGGACACTCCGCTTCATCGGCTCCGCAACGCCCGCGAGTGACCGGCCGCGTCGCCTGCTGGCACTGCTCGATCCGGACATGCCGGATCCGGCGCTGGCCGGACTGTCCGAGCTCCGCGCCGTCCTCGCGGTGGTCGCCGACGGCTATCCCGGCGGGGCGACGGTGCTCACCGGGGAGGAGGCCACGGCCGCCGCGCTCATCACGCACGCGCCACGGCACGATGTGGTGCTGCTCGGCACACACGGGTACGGCGACGGGTCGGAGCCGGAACGCTCCTACGTCGCGCTCGCCCCCGACCGGCGGCACAGCGGGTTCCTCCGCGTGGCGGAGGTTTCCCGGCTGAGGCTCGACACCGAACTGGTGCTTCTCGTCGCCTGTCAGACCGCGAAGGGCCGGATCACCGGGGACGGGGTCCTCGGGATTTCCCGCGCGGTGCTCCAGGCGGGGGCCGGCGCCCTCATCGCGACCTTGTGGCCGGTCGCCCAGGGGGTGACCGGCGAGTTGATCTATCTGTTCCACGACCACTGGCTCCGGCGGGGGCTCACCAAGGTGGCGGCGCTCGCCGCGGCCCAGCGCGACATAACCGTCCGATATCCCCGGCAGCCCAACCTCTGGGGCGCGTTCCAACTGATCGGTTCATGGCGGTAACCACAAACCAGTCGAGAAGGGAACCCCGTGTACATATCTGATGAGGATCCGCCGGGTGCTTTCGCGGCGGCGGGCGACATGTACGTGGAGGAGACGGCGCTCGGGCACGGCGACCCGCCCATCAAGGTCACCGTCGGACAGGTCCGGTTCGGGCAGCTTCAAGCGGAACGGCTCGTCCCTCGTCTTCCTTTCGGGAATGACGCCCGACCTGATCTCGGAGAATACGCCCTGTATCTCGTTCGAGCCCCGCACACCGTCGAGTTCGGGCCCTCGGAGCGAAGGCTGCTCTGGCTTGAGGTCCGATACACGCTTTACGGGGGCTCCCTGGCCTACGACCTGGCGCCGAGCGACGTCCGGCAGACCCCGGAGCGCCCGTTGATCTACGGGATCGGCACCGACCTGCGCTTCATCACCCTGGGAGAGGGCCTGCCCGGCACCCCGCACGAGATCAGGTTCACCCGCCTTACCCCGGAGATCACCGCGCTCGGGGCGGGGACGCCGGAGTTCGCCTGGCGCTACGACGGCTCCGGTGGGACCGGGGTACGTCCCGGTGATCGCCTGGCCTGCGCGATCCTCCGGGTACCCACCGGAACCACGCGTGTCGCCGTACAGGCCAGGGCTGATTTCGAGCAGAAAGGGCTTGTCGCCGCCTTCCGCAGGAGAGGCCGGGTCGATCCGGAGGAACTCGACCTCAAACTCCCCGCGTGAGCCGCTTGCCGCTCGACGGGCACGTCAAGCCGACCCGGCGCGGCGGCTCCCGGGCGGTGGCGGCGGATTCGGTACGGGCTCCGGCTGGGTTTGCCGGGAACGGCGCTCACTGTGGTGCCAGGTGCGGTTCGTTCTTCTCCGGACAATGCGTAATTTGATGGAGTTCCGGAGGGTCCGCAAGGTGCATGCTGTGCGGGATACCGACGGAGGTGGGCGATGAGCGGCACGCCAGCGGGTTGGCGGGGACTCTGCGTGATGGTGGACATCGTGGGGTGGAGCACGCGGAAAATCCCCGGGCAGATCCGGGCTCAGCTGGACCTCGCCGACATACTTGACCAGGCGAGCACCAAAGCCGCACTCGATCGAACACTCTGGGCCCGGCAGGACCAAGGCGACGGCGAACTCGCCCTTCTCCCCGCCAACCTCGACGACTCGGTCGTCATCGCCGACCTCGTGCGCGAAATCGTCATCGCGTTACGCCAGACCAACCAGCACCTCAGCGAGTCCGCCCGGATCCGCCTCCGACTCTCCTTCGCCTCCGGGCTCATCCTCCCCGGCGCCACCGGCTTCGCCGGAAACGCGGTCATCGAGGCGGCCCGCCTCCTCAACAGCGCACCCGCCCGCGAGGCGGTGGAACTCTACCCCTCCGCCGACCTCGTCCTCATCGTCTCCAACTACCTCTACCACGACGTCATCGCCCACGACTTCCGCGACCTGCGCTCCGACGACTTCTGGCAGGCCGAGTTCCACCACCGGGATCGGCGATTCGAGCCGTGGCTGTGGGTTTCCGACCGCTCCGGAGGACCCGGGAGCCCCCCGCCGAAGCAGGTCGAGGAGCCCCCGCACATCGTCGTCGTGCCGCCCGATCAGGTGGAGACCGTACTCAGCAGGCCCGACTCGAGCCGGGATGAGCGGGCCGCGGCTCTCATCCAGCGTGCGGAACGGCGCATGGGCTTCCGCGACTTCGCAGCCGCCCGGCGCGATCTGGAGGAGATCGTCGAACTGCTGCCCAGAATCGTCCACCCACCCGGCCCGCAGGCGATGCTGCTCCTTGGAAAATGCCACGCCGAACTCGGGAACTCCAGCGCGGCACGTGAGGTGTGGCTGAACCTCCTGTCCTGGATCCCGCGCATGCCGGAGGCGCTCCTCCACCTGGGCATGCTCGCCTTCGTGGAGAACAGGACGGTCGAGGCACGGGACCACCTCACCAACGGCCTGAACCTCGTCGGCGACGGCTCGGGCGCCGAATCCGCCTTGTTCCTGAAGGCCCTGAGTTCGGTTGAGACGTCCGCGGGCAACCTCGACGCCGCACGCGACCGACTCCGGCAGGCGGCCGAAGCCGACCCGGCCGACATCGAGGCGCTCACGGCCCTGGCCCTCGACGCGGCACGGCGCGGCGAGAACGGCGCGATGGGGCGTATCGTGGGCGAGATCTTCGGACGTGTTCCGCAGGCCGAGCGGGAAAGGGCCGCGGGTGAGGTCGTGCACGAGGCGACACACGCCCCAGGCGGCGACCTCCTTCTCGGCCACCTCCTGGACCAACGATTGATCGGCGTCGCCGCCTACAGCCGCGCCATGGAGGCCCGCAGATCCTCCCCGTAGGGCGTGCACGACAGCGATGCCACCGCTGGATTAACAGGTGGTGCCCCTCGGCGACGTCGGAGTACTCTCGCTTGGATTCTCACAAATCGATGTGGAGACACCGGCTCGTCATGGCGCACGAAATGAACGACTCGCTGTCGATGTCCGTCGCGGATTTGAAGCGCGTTTTCGTCATTGTCGTGGACGGCATAGAGGAGGATCACGGTGAAGTTCTGTGCATTGAAGGGGGATTCTACTGGTCGATATCGATCGATGAATTCTTCAAGATATACGAATATATTGACAATCCAATCCCTCTTGCCAGGAGACGGCTTGGTGACTCGCTGGACGAGCTTCGCAGGGGCCACCGGGGCGGCGTAGATGATCTGATTCGGCGCCTGACCGCCCTCGCCGGAGTCCTTCAGGTGATGGGCCTTCGTATTAGTCCCGGATCCGATGTACATTCAGATTCGTCTAGGGAATGTGAACCTCTTTGGATCTCCATTGGAGAGCTGAGCAGTATATTCGCTCAATCCATGGATCGCGTTCAGGAGATTTTTGGCGACAGGATCGACCTTGATGTTGATTACTTCTGGGCTGTCCCCTTTGACTGTATCTTTGAGACGGACGAACGTCCGGCGGAGCTGACTATCGGTCAGGTTTCGGAATCGCTGGAATGGCTTCAGAATCTGCGGGACGATGTTTCGCGTGTGCTCCCCTACTACCTTGTCTGGATCGCCGACGTGCTCCGGGCCGTAGGTCATGCAGCGGGGGGATACGGCCCTGAGCGGTAACGTGGAGTCAGCTGGGAGGCGAACCGTCATGGATATCGGATTCGCCATGGACGAGCTGGCCTGCTTGGGCGTTGAGACTTACCTGACCACAGGCCCGGAGGAACTCGGGGACGGCGCACGTTCCTGGCTGTTCACGATGCGGGGACGGCCTCTGGCCGAGCGAGACGGGATACGTGGGGCCGCGGCGTCCCTTGACGGTTCCGTCGCCGAGGGACTGATGCTCCTCTATCGCCGCCTGGGAGATTCGGAATGGGTCGATAAGTTCTTCGATCGGCTCACAGGTGTTCCTGGTCTTCCGGATCCGTCGACGCCGTTCGACATTGAGCCGGTGATGGTGAGGCTCGCTGGAGCGGGATTGAGGGTCTTGCTGAGGACCGATGCGGAGAGACAGGCGGAGGGTCGTCCGCATTGGACGTTCGTCGTCTGGGAGACGGCGGACAAGGACGATGACGAGCGCGTCCGATTTCGCACCGATGCCAGAACCCCGGAAGAGTGTGTAGACCGTTGCCTGAAGTTCCTCCGCGCGAAGGGCGGTGGATGGGAGTGGATCGATGAGATGTTGTGACGGTTCGACGTTTTCAGGTGTCGCGAGACATGGGGAATTCTGAGGTTCGGGAGATCTTATGGGTGTGAAGCGGGTTGCGATCAACGGGCGGGTTGTGGGCTCCGAGCCGGGGCTGCTTGCTCAGGTCGGCTACGGGCATTTCACCGCGATGCAGGTGAGGGACCGGAAGGTGCGCGGTCTTGCCTTGCATATGGCCCGGCTTGACGCGGCCAATCGTGAGCTGTTCGGCCTGGCGCTCGACCGGGAAGCGGTGCTCGACTCGATCAGGGCGGTGCTGGGCGACGACATCGCGGACGCGAGTGTCCGGGTGTACGTGATGGAGGGCGACCGCCCGGAGGTCATCGCCACCGCGAAGCCGCCGATTGAGGTGGCGGAAGCCCCGCGGAGCCTGAGGTCGGTGGTTTACCAGCGCTTTCTCCCGCATATCAAGCAGGCCGGAGGGTTCGCGCAGGCTTACCTGATGGGTCAGGTCAAGCGGGAGGGGTTCGACGAGGCGCTGCTCACCACGGAGGACGGCCTGATCTCGGAAGGGGCGATCACCAATGTGGGCTGCTTCGACGGGGATCGTGTGGTCTGGCCGGACGCGCCGATGCTGCGGGGGATCACGATGCAGCTTCTGGAAGAGGTGTTCGCCGCTGAAGGAGTGGTCCAGGAACGGCGGCCGTTGAAGGTCTCGGATCTGCCCGGGTACGACCTGGTCTTCCTCACCAACTCCCACGGCGTGGTCGTGGTGGATCGGGTGGACGCTCAACCCTTGAAAGTGGACGAGAACCTGAGAACCCAGCTGGCCGGTTGGTACCGGGGCATCCCAGGCGACTTACTCTGACCAATCAGGGGCTGACCTTCGGCCGTCTGGGGCCGGTCCATGATGACCCACCGGTGTCCGGGGCTGCTTACGGCTGACGCGAACGAGACTCCGCGGGGTGTGGTCGAGGACGGCGTCGGTGAACGCACCGGGGGCTTCGCGACACGGCCAGAGCCGAACAGGAGGCTGATCAGTCCCCGGTGTAGAGCCGTTCAAGGCTGATCAACTGAATGGTGCCGGCGCTGCTAGCGGCGGCGGCCTGGAGTTCGGTGGTGAATCCGGCCCCGCTGAACAGGAGCAGTGTTTCAGGTCGTCGATCCCGCTCTCCAAGAAGGTCGGCGATCTTCTGAAGCCGGTCCAGATGCCCCATGCCCATGGTCTTGTCCCACTTCGCTTCCCCGATGGCGAGCAGCCGCGACTCCGGATCGGACACGGCGACGTCGACTTCGTGGCTCGCGCGGGATTTCGGGTCGTAGACGACGCCGGACAGCACTCGGGCCGGGAAACCGCCGAGGGTCAGGTCGGAGGCCATGTCCTGCGACCAGACGCGGCTCATGTGCTCGAATATCGGGTCGGCCACGTTGCTGAGAAATCTGTTCCGGGAGGCGGCCCAGATGCGTTCGGTGCGTCCCGGCCGTACGTTCTCCAATTGGGCCCAGTAAGGGCGCATGATGGCGTGGTAGAAGCGGACGAGCGGCTCTGTGATTCGGTACTCGGAACGGTTCGCACGGAACGCGTCGGGGTCCGCGACCAGGAGCCCGGCGTCTTCGAGAACCGTGAGGTGGTGGGAGATGTCGGCTGCTTTCCGTTCGATCCGGTTGGCGATCCCACCGCGTGTGGCGTTTCCTTCGGCGACGGCGGCCAGAACGGTGTGATACAGACCGGTCTCACGGAGCGAGGGGTCTTCCGCGAGCAGAGCCCGGACCTCCCGGAACAGCGGGCTCGCCGGGTTGAGAACGTGCTCGACGACCCAAGGGTCGAAGCTCTCCCGGTTCGCCGGTGTGGCACCTCGAAGGTATTCCGTACGGTACGCAGGGGTTCCGCCGACCACGAAGTAGAGCAGCGCGGCCAAGTGGTGGTCGGTGATTCCCCAGAATTCGGCGGCGAGCCGGAAGTTGAAGGTCGGCACGACGAGTTCGAGGGCGGCCCGGCCCCGCAGGGGGGCGGCTCCGCTGAGCAGGCCGCCCATGAAGGAGATCGATGATCCGCAAAGCAGCAGTCGTGCCTTGGAGGCCGTCCGCTGGGGCCTTCGGGGAGACAGCGCCTTCTGGATGACGGAGGGCAGTTCCGGGGACTCCCTCGCCAGGTAGGGGAATTCGTCGAGAACGACAGGGATCGGGCGCTGTGCCCCGAGTACGAGCAGCGCGTCGACAGCCTGTGCCCAGTCGTCGAAACGCACCTCCCCCGGAGTGTCCAGGTACGTCGCGACGGCGGCGCCGAGTTGCCGGAGCGCCTCCTGCCGGGGGACGGCCTCAATCGCGGCGAAGTAGAAACCCCCTGTCGCCTCCCCGGCCGCTTCGAGAAGGAAGGTCTTGCCTTGACGCCGACGCCCCGAGACGATGCCCAGCGTGGCACCGGGCTGGTCGTCGTCGAGAAATCGGGTCAGCTGCCCCCATTCCCAGTCACGATCGAACATGTCCGGAGGCTTGATCGGCCGCAATGAAGATCCCTCTTTGTAGGAGCGCAATTCTAAGAATCGTACTCCTACAAATTGTTAACCGACGGAAAGGCGATCGATGCGTCTTGGTGCGGTCGTGACATCGGTACTCGCCGCTGTGTTGCTCGGAGGGTGTGGTGTGCCCGGGGATGTGCCCCGGGCAGCCGGCCAGGGTGGTTACGTTGCGACTGTGACGCCCACCAGGACCGGGGGTGTCTCGGGCTTGGCATCCTCGGCGTACCTGTACACCTTCTTCGACACGCCGGAGAAACTGGCCACGGGACGCCCGCACCGGGTGATCGCAGTCGGTGAGATCGCCGCGGTCGATCAGGGCAGGGACCTGTACTCGGATGAGGATGACAACCCGAGGAAGTTCATCGTGCTCCGCGTGCGGGTTACCGACCTGGTCAAGGACTGCGGCGGCTATGTCAGGGACGGACACGTCTACGTGGAGTTCTTTCAGAGCGGTCTCAACGCCGATGGGAGTCCGCGCGTCTCGTTGCGGAAGTGGCGGAAGTGGCTGCCGGTCGGAGCCAGGGTGGCGCTGTTCCTCGCCAAGACGTATCAGCGTGACCGGGCGGTGCACGGGACACGTGGCCTCGGTCCCGGTGCCGTCCTCATGCGCTCCGACCCGCAGGGCTTTCTGATGGAGCGGCCGGATGGGGGACGCGTCGCGCTCTTCGGCGGCAATGAGAACCCACCGGGCGCATGGCGGGACATCACCTCCGTCGACGAGGTCGCGGTACGGGCCAGACGCGCCTTGGAAAAGCGGCGCGCGACCGCGGCGACGAGGGTGCCCGCGCCGGGCTGCGGGTGGTGCCTGGGGCTGTTCTGCTGACGCCCGTCATCGGCGGACGGCGCTGATTCTCGCCTTTTCGGCCGACCTTTGCCAATCATCGCCAACTGCGGTTCCAGCGAATCAGCGGCGATTCCTCCCACCTCGTCTGGATTGCCGACGTGCTCAGGTGGAACGTCGCAAGGCCGGGGGCTACGGTCTGGATGAACGGCGGTGAATCAGACGAGGGTGTGTTTCTCGACGGGAGCGGTTGGCTGGACGCGATGTTCGATCATTGAGGTCCGGGAGGTCACATGACTGGTGTGCGGGTTGCCGTCAACGGGCGGCTCCTGGGCGCTGAGCCGGGGTTACCGGTCCAGACTCGGTACGGACATTTCACCGGGCTGCAGGTGAGAAATCGGAGAACTCGCGGGCTTTCATTGCATTTTGCCCGGCTTGATGCGGCGAACCGTGAGCTGTTCGGGGTGGCGCTCGACAGGGAGGCGGTGCTCGATTCGATCAGGGCGGTTCCGGGCGACGACATCGCGGACGCGAGTCTCCGCGTGTACGTCCTGGAAGCCGAGCGTCCGGAGGTCATCGCCACCGCCTCGCCGCCGGTCGAGGTACCGGACGCCCCGCAGGGCCTGAAGCCGGTTGTCTACCAGCGCTTTCTCCCGCACATCAAACAGGCAGCCAGATTCGCGCAGACCTATTTGAGGCGTCAGGTCGCGCGAGAGGGGTTCGGCGAGGCGCTGCTCACCACAGCCGACGGCCTGATCTCTGAGGGGTCGATCACCAACCTTGGCTGCTTCGACGGGGATCGAGTGGTCTGGCCGGATGCGCCGATGCTCCGGGGAACCACGATGCAACTGCTGGAAGGGGTGTTCTCGGCTGAGGGGGTGGCTCAGGAACGACGGCCGCTGAAGGTCGCGGACCTGCCCCGATACGGCCTGGTCTTCCTCACCAACTCACGCGGTGTGGTCGTGGTGGACCGGGTGGACGATCAACCGCTGAACGGGGACGAGACGCTGAGAAGGCGGCTTGTCGCCTGCTATACGGGAGTGCCGGGCGAGCCCCTCTGACCGCGAACCCGAGCGCACGACCGGTCCGTGTCCGCCCGCCGACGCTGCGACGTGGAGATCACACCTGTGGCCGGGTCGATCCGCTGAGGCGTCAAACCGGCCGAGGAGACGACGGAGTCCGTACCCCGTCGGCGTTCGGGACCCCGGCCCACGACGGAAGCGGCTCCGTCGCCGTCAGCCAGGTCCGGGGCAGGCGTTCCGCTCCGACCCGGGCCCCGACGATTCCGCAGACGATCGCACACGTGGTGTCGACGTCCCCCCCGGCCGCCGCGGTGGTCCAGAACGCCCGCTCGAAGTCGTCCAGGTTGCGGGCCGCGGCCCATACGGTGAACGGGACGGTGTCCTGCGCGGTGACGTCACGGCCGTTGCCCAGCGCTCGCGCGGCGAGCAGGGGATCGCCGACGGTCAGCAGATACCGGGCTTCGGCCAAGCCGTCGCGGACACGGCTCCGCGGGGTGTGCGCGAGGACGGCGTCGACGAACGCGCCGGGGGAGAGCGGGTCCGGCGACGCGGCGACGGCTGCGGCGACGGCCACGGCGATCGCGCCCGCGACGCCCTCCGCGTGCGTGTGGGTGACCTCCGCGGAGAGCCGCGCCTGCTGTACGGCCTGCGCGGGGTCGTCGGCGAACCAGGCACCGAGCGGGGCGATCCGCATCGCCGCGCCGTTCCCCCAGGAGCCTTGGCCGCCGAAAGACCCGGTGGCGAGCGTTCGCCAGTCGCCGCCCTCGCGGACCAGGCGGAGCATCCGGTTGACGGCCGGTCCGTAGCCCCGGTCGAAATCGTGGTGTAGGGCGAAACTCGCGGCCAGCGCGTCCTGCTGGACGGTGCCGTGCTCGGTGAGGATCCGGAAGACGGAGCAGGCCATCTCGGTGTCGTCGGTCCACCGCCACGGTACGGGCGGCAGGGTCCGGGTGGTGAACGCCTCGCGGTTGGCGGGGACGAAGAACTGGGAGCCGAGGGCGTCGCCTACGGCGAGACCGTGGAGGGAGGCGGCGGCACGGGTGAGACGATCGATGGGCATCGCCGATCATTCTCCGGCACTCGGCCGCCCGTGGCCAGGCCTGGGGTTGACCTCGAGGCGTGGGTGGTCAGTGACCCCCGAGCGTGATCGCACGTGGGGGCAGACACGATTTCCGGCTTCCGGGCCTGATCGGCCCATGGTCACACCCGGGCGATTCTCGCGTTCCTCATGCGATGGTGTTAATCACCGCTAACAGCGGTGGTGAGCGCGGTGCGGGCCATCCGCTGCAGGAGATCGGCCATGTCGGCGGGGTCGAGCTCGCCCGCGCTGTGCGGGGTGGAGTTGAGCAGGCCGAAGACCGCGTGGGTCGCGGCGCGAAGCCGGGGCGGGGGGATCGCCGGGTGCAGTTCGTTGAGCACGGTCACCCACTCCTCGACGTAGAGGCGCTGGAGTCGCCGGACTTGGCGCCGCGCCGGCTCGGGGACGTTGTCGAGCTCCCGGTCGTGGATGCGGATGAGGGCGGGCTCGGAGAGGGCGAAGTTGATATGGGCGCTGAGCAGGCGTTCCAGCGCCGACGACGGATCCGGGGCGGCCGTGACATGGGTGGCCGCGGATTCGCGAAGCCGGGAGCTGATGTCCACCAGCATCTCCGCGAGCAGCGCCTCCTTCCCGGAGAAATGCCGATAGAGCGCGGGGCCGGAGACCCCTACGGCGGAACCGATCTCCTCGATCGGGACGCCGTGGAAGCCCCGGACGGCGAAGAGATTGGCGGCGGCGCCGAGGATTTCCTCTCGCCGGGATCGCCGTCCGCCGCCCGGTGTGGGGGCGGGCGCCGTATCGTTGCGCGGGATGGATGCCACCCTCGAATGGTAGACGAGAATGTTAGTGATGGCTAACATCGGACACAGGTCGACGTAAGCGAGGTGCGAAAGTGAGGGATCCGGCGTGAGCGACGTCCCCGTCATCAAGAGCGCCTGCGACACCACGGGTGAGGCGTTCCGGCGCAACACCGAGCAGCACACCGTGTTGGCGGCGGAGCTGCGTGAGCGTCTGGCGCGCACCGCCGAGGGCGGTCCGGAGCGGGCCCGGCTGCGTCATGTGGAACGTGGCAAACTGCTGCCGCGCGACCGGGTGGACACCCTGCTCGACCAGGGCTCCCGATTCCTGGAGCTCTCGCCGCTCGCCGCGAACGGCCTGTACGACGACCAGGCTCCCGCCGCGGGGATCATCACCGGCGTCGGCCGGGTCGCCGGGCGCGAGGTCGTGATCGTCGCCAACGACGCGACCGTCAAGGGCGGGACGTACTACCCCCTCACGGTGAAGAAGCACCTGCGCGCGCAGGAGGTCGCCCTCCATAACAACCTCCCCTGCGTCTACTTGGTCGACTCCGGCGGCGCCTTCCTCCCGAAGCAGGACGAGGTCTTCCCGGATCGGGAGCACTTCGGGCGCATCTTCTTCAACCAGGCGACGATGTCCGCCCGAGGGATTCCGCAGATCGCCGCGGTGCTCGGATCCTGTACGGCCGGGGGCGCCTACGTGCCGGCGATGAGCGACGAGGCGGTCATCGTCAGGAACCAAGGCACGATCTTCCTCGGCGGCCCGCCGCTGGTGAAAGCCGCGACGGGCGAGGAGGTGACCGCGGAGGAGCTCGGCGGCGGAGACCTGCACGCCAGGACGAGCGGGGTCACCGACCATCTCGCCGACGACGACGCGCACGCCCTGCAGATCGTCCGGAGCATCGTCGGCACCCTCGCGCCCAGAAGCCCCCGGCCGTGGGACGTCCGGCCTCCGGAGGAGCCGAACCTGGACCCCCGCGAGCTGTACGGGGTCGTGCCGCCCGACACCCGGACGCCGTACGACGTCCGGGAGGTGATCGGCAGGATCGTCGACGGCAGCAGGTTCCTGGAGTTCAAGGCCGAGTACGGGAGCACCCTGGTCACCGGCTTCGCCCGGCTCCACGGGCATCCGGTCGGCATCGTCGCCAACAACGGCATTCTGTTCGCCGAATCCGCGATGAAGGGCGCCCATTTCATCGAGCTGTGCGACCGCCGTTCCACCCCCTTGGTCTTCCTGCAGAACATCAGCGGGTTCATGGTCGGCCGCGCCTACGAGGCGGGCGGCATCGCCAAGCACGGGGCGAAGATGGTGACGGCCGTCGCTTGCGCCCGGGTGCCGAAGTTCACCGTCGTCGTCGGAGGGTCGTTCGGCGCGGGGAACTACGCGATGGCCGGGCGTGCCTACTCCCCGAGGTTCCTCTGGATGTGGCCCAACGCCCGCATCTCCGTCATGGGCGGGGAGCAGGCGGCCAACGTCCTGTCCACCGTGGGCAAGGACGACCCCGAGACGATCCGGGCGCAGTACGAGCACCAGGGCAACCCCTACTACTCGACGGCACGGCTCTGGGACGACGGGGTGATCGACCCGCTCGACACCCGCACGGTCCTCGGCCTGGCGCTCTCGGCCGCCGCGAACGCCCCGCTCGATCCCGTCGGCTACGGCGTCTTCCGAATGTGAGGCGGCGCCATGACCCACTCAACACTTCTCGTCCTTCCGGCAGGGGGCCGATCATGATGTCCGGGCAGACACCTTCCGGCGGCACTTTCCGCCCGGGGACACCGGATCCGGAGACGTCCGACCCCGTGGCCTTCGACACCGTGCTCGTCGCCAACCGTGGCGAGATCGCGGCCAGGATCATTCGGACCCTGCGGGCGCTCGGCATCAAGGCCGTCGCCGTCTACAGCGACGCCGACGAAGGGGCTTACCACCTCGACCGGGCCGACCAGGCCGTACGGCTGGAGCGGGGCTACCTGGACATCGACGGGGTGATCGACGCCGCCCTGGCCACCGGGGCCCAGGCCGTCCACCCCGGATACGGGTTCCTCGCGGAGAACCCGGCCTTCGCCCGCGCGTGCGAACGGGCCGGGCTGGTGTTCGTCGGCCCGCCGGCCGAGGCGATCGAGGCGATGGGCGACAAGATCCGCGCCAAGGAGACGGTCGCCGCGGCGGGGGTGCCCGTCGTCCCCGGGACGACCGACCTCGCGCAGGCCGCGCAGGTCGGCTTTCCGCTTTTGATCAAGCCGTCGGCGGGGGGCGGCGGCAAGGGCATGCTCCGGGTCGACGACCCCGCCGGCCTGGCGGAGGCGCTCGCGTCGGCGCGGCGGACGGCCGCGGCCGCGTTCGGCGACGACACGCTCCTGGTCGAACGGTTCGTCGAGAACCCCCGGCACATCGAGTTCCAGGTGATGGCCGACCGGCACGGCAACGTGATCCACCTGGGGGAGCGTGAGTGCAGCCTCCAGCGCCGGCACCAGAAGATCGTTGAGGAGGCTCCGTCCCCGCTGCTCGACGAGGCGACCCGCGAGCGGATGGGTGCGGCCGCGGTGGAAGCCGCGCGGTCCTGCGGGTACGTGGGCGCCGGGACGGTGGAGTTCATCGTCGGCGACGGCGAGTTCTACTTCATGGAGATGAACACCAGGCTCCAGGTCGAGCACCCCGTCACCGAGAAGATCACCAATCTCGACCTCGTCGAACTGCAGATCCGTGTCGCCGAGGGGCACCCCCTGCCCATGACCCAGGGGCAGGTGCGGCTCTCCGGCCACGCCGTCGAGGCGCGGGTCTACGCCGAGGACCCCGTCCGGGGGTTCCTGCCGACCGGCGGTACCGTCCTGCGTTACCGCGAGCCGCTCATGTTCGGCGTCCGGTTCGACTCGGGGATCGCCGAGGGAAGCGTCGTGGGGAGCTCCTACGATCCGATGCTCTGCAAGGTCATCGCTCGGGGCGCCGACCGCGAACAGGCGTTGCGGCTGCTCTCCGCGGCCCTTTCGCAGCTGACCCTGCTCGGTGTCACCACCAACGTCGGCTTTCTGCGGGAGCTTCTCGCCCATCCCGACGTGCTCGCCGGAAACCTCGACACCGGCCTGGTGGAGCGGCACCTCGACGAGCTGGTGAGCACCCGGGAGGTACCGCACGAGGTGCTCGCGGCGGCGGCACTGGAACGCGACCTCTCCCGGGTGGGAGGGACCGACCCCTGGGACATCGCCGACGGGTGGCGGATCGGTGAGCGTGCCTGGAACACCATGCGCATCGGGGACGCCGAAGTCCGCACCCGCGCCGGCGAGGTGGCGATCGACGGCGGGGAACCGGTGGCGGCGAGTCTCACCGCCGATTCGGCGGGACGGCTGAAACTCGTCTACGCCGGGGTCGGCCACACCTACGCCTGGGCCAAGGACGGGGACGTCGTCTGGCTCGGACGCGAAGGCGACACCTGGGTGCTCAAGGAGACCGAACGGCTTGACGCGGCGCGGCACCGGGACGGCTCGGGTGGCGACGGGGTGGTTCGCAGCCCCATGCCGGGCACCGTGCTCGTCGTGAAGGCCGCGGTTGGGGATGCGGTCACCGCAGGTCAGGCGTTGATCGTGGTGGAGGCGATGAAAATGGAGCATACGGTCTCCGCGCCGGTCGACGGGAAGGTGACCGAGCTGCCCGTGCGGGTGGGGCAGCGGGTCGACATGGACGCGATCCTGATGGTGGTGGAGCCGTGAGCCATCTCATGCAGGGCCTGCCCGAGCGGGTGCGGATCCACGAGGTCGGTCCCCGGGACGGGCTGCAGAACGAGTCGACGATCGTTCCCGTCGAGGTCAAAGCGGAGTTCATCGCGCGACTCGCCGTGGCGGGCCTCAGCACGATCGAGGCGACCAGTTTCGTTCACCCGGCCTGGGTTCCGCAGCTGGCCGACGCGGCCGAGCTGCTCGCCCTCATGAAGTGGGAGCCGGGCGTGCGCTATCCGGTGCTCGTCCCCAACGAGCGGGGCTTGGACCGGGCGCTGGCGAGCGGCGTCATCGACATCGCCGTCTTCGGGAGCGCCACCGAGACCTTCGCCCAGCGCAACCTGAACCGGAGCCTGTCCACCCAGATGGACATGTTCGCGCCCGTCGTGGCCCGGGCGAAGGACGAGGGCTTGAACGTCCGGGGTTACCTCTCCATGTGCTTCGGCGACCCCTGGGAAGGGCCGGTCCCGGTCGAGCAGGTCGTCTCCGTCGGCAAAGGCCTGCTGGACCTCGGTTGTGCCGAGCTCTCGCTCGGCGACACCATCGGGGTGGGCACCCCCGGGCACGTGACGTCGCTGATCGCCGCCTTCGCCGAGGCAGGGATCGGGGCCGGCGCGCTCGCCGTGCACTTTCACGACACCTACGGCCAGGCGCTGGCCAACACGCTCGCCGCCCTCCAGAGCGGGATCGCCGTCGTCGACGCCTCGGCGGGAGGGATCGGTGGCTGCCCGTACGCGGAGAGCGCCACCGGAAACCTCGCCACCGAGGACTTGGTGTGGATGCTCCACGGTCTCGGCATCGACACCGGGGTCGACCTCGACGCGCTCATCCGGACCAGCCTCTGGCTCGCGGAGAGACTCGGTCGTCCCAGCACCTCCCGTGTCGTCCAGGCGCGTGGCGCGAAACTCCGCGACGATCACGAGCCGGAAGCGGCCGGGCAGCGGGCTTCACGGACGGCAGGCGACCACACGACCCCCACGGAGCAAGGAGTGAACGATGCATCGGCTGAGTGAGGAGTACGAGGCGCTGCGCAAGAGCGTCGAGGACTTCGCCCACGACGTGGTGGCCCCGGTGATCGGCGACTACTACGAGCGGGAAGAGTTCCCCTACGACATCGTCCGGCAGATGGGGCGGATGGGCCTGTTCGGGCTCCCCATCCCCGAAGAACACGGGGGGATGGGCGGCGACTACTTCGCGCTCTGCCTGGCACTGGAGGAGCTGGCCCGCGTCGACTCCTCGGTCGCCATCACCGTGGAGGCGGCGGTCTCCCTGGGCGCGATGCCGATCTACCGGTTCGGCACCGACGAGCAGCGGGCCGAGTGGCTGCCCAGGCTGGCGAGCGGCGAGCTGCTCGGCGCCTTCGGGCTCACCGAGCCGGGCGGCGGGTCGGACGTCCCCGGCGGCATGCGGACCACCGCGCGTCTCGACGGCGGCGAGTGGGTGATCAACGGGACGAAGGCGTTCATCACCAACTCGGGTACCGACATCACCGGGGTGGTCGGTGTCGCGGCCATCACCGGTGAGCGGAACGGCAAGCCGGAGATCTCCACGATTCTCGTCCCCGCGGGGACGCCCGGGTTCACCGTGTCCAAGAAATACTCGAAGGTCGGATGGTCGGCGTCCGACACCCGGGAGCTCTCCTTCAGCGACTGCCGGGTTCCCGCCGAGAACCTGCTCGGCGAGCGCGGCCGGGGATACGCCCAGTTCCTGCAGACCCTGGACGAAGGCAGGATCGCCATCGCGGCGCTCTCGGTGGGGCTCGCCCAGGGCTGCGTCGACGAGTCCCTGGGTTACGTCCGCGACCGGCACGCGTTCGGCAAGCCGATCGGGGCCTACCAGGCGATCCAGTTCAAGATCGCTGACATGGAGACCCGGGCGTTCACCGCCAGGCTGGCCTACTACCACGCGGCGGAGAAGATGCTCGCGGGCGAGCCGTTCAAGAAGGAGGCCGCGATCGCCAAGCTCGTGTCGAGTAACGCGGCGATGGACAACGCCCGTGACGCGACGCAGATCTTCGGCGGCTACGGGTTCATGAACGAGTATCCCGTCGGCCGCTTCTACCGCGACGCGAAGATCTTGGAGATCGGCGAGGGCACCAGCGAGGTTCAGCGAATGCTGATCGCACGTCAGCTCGGTCTCAACGATCTGTGACGGTGAAGGCCGGGGTTCTGCCCCGGCCACTCGATCGTCGGTCACCGACGGCCACCGGGACGACGCCTGGTCAAGGGCCGGAAACCGGGATGGCGATGATCGGTTCGCCGGGTGACCGGGCTGAGGCCGGCCGTGGACGGTGACCCAACGCGTGGCGGGGGCACCCGGGGCCGCCAGCCGTCGCACCGGGCTGGGTAGGGTGCTCACCGCCACCGCCACCGCCACCGCCACCGCCACCGCCACGCGGAACGTGTGACCCGCACCTGTTTCATGGCCGTCGACGGGCGGCCCGCGTCACGATGGAGGCCAGAGCGGTCACCGCATCGGAAAAGGGTGATAGAGCAGAGGACGTCTTTCGAAACGACGGCGCGGACGCCAAATGACGAAGGGAACGTATAGCGCGAGACAGGTTGGTATGACCTAAAGTACTGGCCATGACGTCTGGCGATCTCAAGCTGCGGAGGGCCGAGAGGACCGATGCGGAGGCGGTCTTCGCGTTGACCCGGGGTTTCTCCGTTTCCTTCAAGCCTGAGCGGGCCTCGTTCGATGTTTCGTTTCCGCACCTTCTCAACGACGAGAACGCATTCCTGATCGTCGCGAGTACGGACGACCGCGTGTGCGGGTATCTGCTCGGCTTCGTCCACGTCACCCTCTTCGCCAACGGCCGGGTCGCCTGGGTCGAAGAAGTCATGATCGATCCGGGGTTCCGGCGGCGCGGCATGGGCCGGGCGCTGCTCGACGAGTTCGAGGGCTGGGCGAATTCCCGCAACGCTCGGTTCGTGGCGCTCGCCACCCGCCGCGCTCCCGAGTTCTACCGTGCCGCCCGATACCAGGAAAGCGCGATCTACTACCGCAAGCTCCTCAAATCAGACTGACCCTCATCCATCCACGACGACCGGCGGCACCGATGGTCGGGGCGGGTAACGACCCACCCGGCCGGGATCCGCCGCAGGATGCCTCAGGGCAGGCGCCGGACGGCCCGTACAGCCCTCCGGGATCTTCGTCGAGGAAAGAAGATCGGTTCTCGGTTTCCCGGGCGTGTGCGGGCTTCCGGCGGCTGTCCCGGTGGAGCCCGCCCCGGTGGGGCCGGCTCCGTCCCGTAGGTTGCGGCCGCCGGGGGCTAGGCGACGGTGGAGTGGAGTTGCGCGTCGAGGCGGAAGCCGTCCACGTTGATGTAGATGTGGTCGCCGGGTCTGGCGTTGAGCCGGAGCAGTACCGACTGGAGTGAGTCGAAGACCGGTTGCCGGTCCCGCCAGACGAGGACGACCGCGTTGTCTCCGGGGCCGGTGACCGAGAGCAGCGTGCCGGGCCGCATGCCGAGCTGGGTGGCGTAGGCCTCGGGAACGAGCACGGGTTCGCCGCGGAGGTGTTCGACGCTGACGTCGATCCGGTGCCAGTGCCGGTTGTCGGGGGTTGACAGGTCCGGTACCCAGGGCTGGGGAGCGGCGGGTGGCTGGACGGGTCCGGCGGGGACCGGGGGGTGCTGGGCGGTGTCCCGGTAGCCGGGGGGGTGGTGGCCGCCCGCGCCGGGTTTGCGCCGGGGAAGCGGGGGTGCGCCTGCTCGGGCCGGGTCGGGGGCGGCCCCGTTGGGGGCGGACGGCGCCGACCCGGGTACGGGCCGTTTCGGCAGGGCGGGGGTCGCTCCGGCGGGCGGGGCGGTCTGGGCGGCGGGGGGGAGTGTGGCGAGCCACGCGTGGGCGGAGTGGGCCCGGATGCCGAGTTGCCCGAGGAGCTCGACGAGGTCGGTGTCGGCGGTGCGGTGGGCGAGCACCTGACGGGTCCGGTCCTGCAGCATCCGGATGTCGCCGACGATCAGCCAGCCGTCTTGGAGGCGCCGGTCGGGCATGAGGGCGACCAGGACGCGCCAGAGCGGCGTGTTGAGGGAGGGGACCGGCGAGGTGTGGCCGGGGTCGGCGTTGACGAGCTGGTCTTCGGTGGCGGCGACGCCGAGCCATTCGGTGAGGGTGAACAGGTGGCGGGTGAGGGGCGCGGAGTCGGGGGAGCGCAGCCAGTGCAGGATGCGTTCCTCGGCGCTGCGCTGCGCGTGGCTGAGCTGGTCGCGGTCGACACCCATCCGCTGGGCGAGGGCTCGCAGGTTGACGGGCTGTGCGGCGAACAGGCGTTCGACGGCGACGGCCCGTTCCAGTTCGTGCCAGCTGCGGAACAGGTTGTCGACGAGGGGGATGAGCGGTGGCGCCTGCTGCTGGCCGCCGGGGAACGGCGGGGAGGCGGGCTGCTGCTGGGGGGTGAGCAGCGCGGCGGCGGCCTGCGCGGCCAGAGGCGTGTCGGCGGGCCTGGCGCCGGGGAACGGCGGGGCCTGCCCGGGCGGCGGCTGGTGGGGTGCGGGCTGCCCGCCGGGGTGCGGCGTGGCGGGCGGTGCGGGCGGAGCCTGCCGCTCTTCGATCTGCCGGCCGAGGACGTCCCGGAACGCCGCGGCGATGATGGCGGTGACGTCGAGGTCGAGCGAGCTCTTCCAGACCCGGAGGTCGCTGGGGCTGAGCCGGCGGAACCGCACCCAGCCAGGTTGCGGTGCGGGCCGCGGGCCGGGCGCCCAGTCGGGTTTCTCGGGTTCGGCTTCCCGGATCAGCAGGGCGGGCAGCATGTCGGTGAGCGGGACGTGGTCCCATCGGGCGACGGCGAGCCGTGCCAGACGTTCGCAGAGCACGTCGACCCCGAGGGTGGTCAACGTGGTGACCACCGTGAGTGATCTCCACCAATCCGCAGGCAGTCGGGGGTCTGCCATGACTTCGGCGATCTGCTCCTGACGGGTCCAGCGCAGTGCCGGAACCAGATCACTTAGGCAGATCGAGGACTCTCCGTCCATCAGCAGACCGCTACCTCCGAGCCACGTAGGGGTGGTGCCTAGGCCTAATGGGGCTCACCATAGCGAAAGCTATCAATACGATCAGATAGGCGGTAGTCCACGACGGTTCCCAATCCCGGGCCCGCTAGGCAAGATCAGGTGATGGGGCAGGTCCGGGCGGTGGAGGCCGTCCGCCAAAAAGCCCGACCGCTTTCCCGCCCGCCCGGCATCCGGCTCGCAACGCCTCCTCCTCGTCGGCGCCCGAGAGCCGTGCGGCGAGGAATCCGGCGGCGAACGCGTCGCCCGCACCGGTCGAGTCGAGCACCCGTTCGGCGGTCGCCTCCGCCCGGGCGACGATCCGGCCGCCCCGGGCGGCGATCGCCCCGTCCGCTCCCAGCTTCACCACGGCCAGCCCGTAGGCGGAGCTCAGCTTCTCCGCCGCCGCCTCCGGGTCGGTGGATCCGGTGAGCATGCGGACCTCGTCGCGATTGGGGATGACGAGGTTGAGCGCGGCGGTCACCTGCAGGAACCGCTTGACCCCGAATCCGGTGAGAAAGCCGGTGGACGCCGGGTCCACGCTGATCGTCACCCCCCGGGCGCGCGCCGCGGTGATCGCCATGCCGGCCAGGGCCAGACCTGAAGGGGCGAACAGGACATACCCCGACAGGTGCAGGTGGGCGATCCCGTCCAGCAGAGCCGGATCCCAGTCCTCGACGCCCAGGAGGCCGCCGGCCCCGCGGTTGGTGAGCATCGACCGCTCACCGGTGGGGTCGATCAGCGCGATGACGGTCGCGGTGGGCTGGGCGGGGTCGAAGCGGAGGCAGGTGTCCACCCCGGCCCGCCGCAGCTCCTCGGCGTGCCACCGCCCGGAGTCCTCGCCCACCCGGGCGAGCATCCGGGTGGGGGCGCCGAGCCGGGCGGCCCAGGCCGCCGTGTTCGCCCCGGACCCTCCGGGGAGCATGGCGATCTCGGCGTCCACGTCGACTCCGGCGGACACCGGCCCCTTGGGCAGGGCGAGGATGTCGGTGACGACGTCCCCGATCACGAGGAGGCCGCTCACGGGCGGGTCCGGGCCACGGCTCACGCCCTCGCGATGTGGGGACGGGCGAAGGCTCTGGCGATCTGCGCCCCCAGGCGCACGTTGCCGCGGACCGCGGCGAGATTGGCCTCCAGGGAGGCCCCTTTGGTTCCCCGGACCAGATAGTCCAGGAGGAACGGCGTGATGGCCTGCCCGACGACGCCTTCCTCCCGCATGGCCGCCAGGGCGTCGGCGAGGACGAGGTCGTGCAGGTCGGGCCGGAGCTGTTCGTCCTCGGGGACGGGGTTGGCGACGACGAGGGCGCTCGCCGGCCCGTCCAGTTCGTCGCGGGCGCGCATCACGACGGCGATCTCCTCGGGGGAGTCGAGGGACCAGTCGACGGGCTCGCCCGAGGAGTGCAGGTAGAAGCCGGGGAAGGTCGTCGTCCGGTATCCGACGACGGTGACGTTGAGGCTCTCCAGGCGCTGGAGCGTGGCGGGGACGTCGAGGATGGATTTGACCCCGGCGCAGACGACGGTGATCCGGGTACGGCTGAGCGTGTCCAGGTCGGCGGACTCGTCCAGGGAGCTGGCCCAGTCCCGGTGGACGCCGCCGAGCCCGCCGGTGGCGAACACCTCGATCCCGGCCCGCGCGGCGAGGAAAGCGGTCGCCGACACCGTGGTCGCGCCGCTCCGGCCGGTGGCCAGGGCCACCGAGAGGTCGCGGAAGCCGAGTTTGCGCATGTCGTTGTGGGTGGCGATCCGGATGAGCTGGTGCTTGTTCAGCCCGATGTGGACGTTGCCGTCGAGTACGGCGATCGTCGCGGGGATCGCGCCCTCCTTGCGGACGATCTGCTCGAGCTCCCGGGCGACCTCCAGGTTGCGCGGCTGGGGGAGGCCGTGGGAAATGATCGTCGACTCCAGGGCCACCACCGGGGATCCCCGGTCGAGGGCTTCGCCGACCTCGTCGGACAGGTGGAGCATTCGGTCCCCCGGAATGGTTGAGGTGAGCATTTCGCGCACCATATCGGGCTAACTACCCAGCGAGCGTGAGGCCTATCAATGAGATCGCCGAAATCAGCGCCGTCGCCACCGCCCCCAGGATCAGGGCCCGGCCGCTCCGTACCAGCTCGGTGACGCGGACCCCCGTCCCGAGCCCGAAGAGCGCGGCGGCGAGGAGGAGTGTCGCGGTCTGGGAGGAGGCCGAGACGGCGGCCTCGGGCACCCACCCGGTGGCGCCCAGGGCGACCATGGCGAGGAACCCCGCCACGAAGAGCGGGACGACCGGCGGCCTGCCTTTGGCGGCGTCCCCCCGCGACCGGCGGCGCCGGGCGAACGCCGTACCCGCGACCATGGGGGCGAGCAGGACCACGCGCCCGAGCTTGACGACGACGGCGACCGCCAGGGCGGCCGGCCCGGCGGCCGCGCCCGCGGCCGCCACCTGGGCGACCTCGTGCACGGAGGCGCCCACCCAGGCGCCGAACACCGGGTCGTCCAGCCCGAGGGGGGCCTGGAGCATCGGGAGGAGGAGGATCGCGAGCGTGCCGTAGACGGTGATGACGGCGATCGCCGCCGCCACGTCGTCGCCGTCGCCCTCGCTCACCTCCTCCATGGCCGCGATCGCGGCGGCGCCGCAGATCGAGACCCCGCCGGCGATCAGGAGCGAGCGCGCCGGGGAGACCCCGATCCGCGGCCCGAGCCACCGGGTCGCCAGGAAGGTCGCGGTGGTGGCGACCACGACGACGGCGAGGACGGAGACGCCGAGGCCGAGAATCTGGGGGAGGGCGAGCTGCAGGCCGAGCAAGACGATGCCGAGCCGGAGGAGCCGCCGGGTGACCAGCCGGATCCCGGGCCGGAGCGTCGGGTGGAGTCCCCCGAGGTTGACCAGGGCCGCGCCCAGGACGACCGTGACCAGCAAGGGGCTCACCCGGGGCAGGACCGCGTTGACCGCGTAGGCGATCGCGACGGCCGCAGCCGCGGCACCGATTCCGGGGAGGGCGTCGGGGAGGGTCGTCGTGTTCGTTGCGAGGCGCGGGCCGGTGATCGGGGGGTGCGCGGACATATGTCCACATTGGGAGTCTTTGGCGGGGTTGAGTAGCCGGAGATTTGTGCAAAGGTCATACACTTTGGCTATGAGCAGTCCGCCGGATTTGGAGTCGCTCCGGCTTCTCGTGGACGTCGGAACGCTGGGCAGCCTCGGCCAGGCCGCCCGGGCGGCGGGGATCTCCCAGCCCTCGGCGAGCCGGCGCGTCGCGGTACTCGAACGCCGGCTCGGCCTGCCCCTGCTGGAGCGAACCCCCCGCGGCTCCACCCTCACCGCGCAGGGCAAGATGGTCGCCGACTGGGCGGCCCAGGTCCTCGCCGCCGCCGACCAGCTCATGCGGGGCGCCGCCGCGGTGCGCCAGGACCGCGACGCCCACATGCGGGTCGCGGCGAGCATGACCGTGGCCGAGTACCTCCTCCCGCGCTGGCTGGGCGAGTTCGGCGGCCGCGAACCGGCCGTGCAGGTCGGGCTCGCCGTCGTCAACTCCGCCGAGGTCGCCCAGCTGGTCCTGGGGGATGGGGAGATCGAGCTCGGCTTCGTGGAGGGGCCGCGCACCCCGCCGGGGCTCGCCACCCGGGTCGTCGCGCAGGACCGCCTCGTCGTGGTGGTGGCCGCCGGTCACCCGTGGGCGCGGCGCCGTACCCCGCTCAGCGGTCCCGAACTCGCCGCCACCCCCCTCGTCGTCCGGGAGCGGGGATCCGGCACCCGGGAGATGCTCGAATCGGCGCTCACCGGCCTGGAGACCGCCCCCGCGCGGCTCGAACTCGGCTCCAACACCGCGGTCAAGGGCGCCGCGCAGGAGGGGGTGGGCCCGGCGGTGCTCAGCGTGTTCGCGGTCGAGGCCGAACTGCTCTCCGGACGGCTGGTCGAGATCCCGCTGGAGGGACTCGACCTGGTACGCGACCTGCGCGCCGTGTGGCGGCGAGGACGAAGGCTCACCGGCCCCGAACTCACCCTCCTCCGCGTCGCGAGCGGTTCCGCCGAGCGCCGCGGCCGTTGACCGGAGATCGGGTACGGGCCGCGCCGCGGCGTTCCTTTGAGCGTTGTGCACGGCTTGTCCGGCGCCAAGGGCCAAAGCCGATGGAGAAACCGAGTATCCCTCGCGGCCAGGGCCTGTTGAGAGGTGCAGTACCCGGCGAGGCCACGGCCCCGTTCACGTGATCGTTGCGGTGTGTGCGCCCTGCAGGGTGCGGACGGCGCGGGCGATCACCCTGTGCCGGGTGCGCGACTGCGCCGGGCCGGTCCCGGTGGTCTTCGGAGAGCCCTCAGCCCGTGCACCGCGTGACCGCCCGCGCCGTCCGCACCACCAAGGGCGCGCACACCACAACGATCACACGAGCCAAGCGGGGTACGGGCTACCGCCGCACCCCGACCCGCTCCAGCCGTGCCGAACGCCACACCGTGATCGTCGTGCTGTGCGCACCCCGAGAGGAACGCACACCGCAACGATCATCAGAAAGCCCCGTGCCGCCCGCAGCCGAACCCCGTGATCATTGCGGTTTGCGCACCCGGCGGGGGACGCACAACACAACGATCACGCGAGTCGGCACGGTACGGGCCACCGCCGCACCCCGACCCGCTCCAGCCGTGCCGAACGCCACACCGTGATCGTTGTGCTGTGCGCACCCCGAGAGGAACGCACACCGCAACGATCACGGGAAAGCCCCGCGCCGCCTGCAGTCGAACCCTGTGATCGTTGGGGAGTGCGCACCCGGCGGGGGACGCGCAGCACAACGATCACGCGGATGGTGCGGGGGCTGTGGCCGCATCGCGTACCTGACCTCGGACCAGGCCTCAAGCGGTGCCCGGACGGTCGTGGTGTACCGGTCCGGGTACGTCGTGCGGCGGTTGTGGCGTCTTCGGCGGCACCCGGGGGTTCGGATCCTCCTGTGCCGCTCACCCGAGCGGTCCCGGGCTTCTTCCGGGGCGATGAGCGGTTTGCCCGATCCGGGCCGCGCTTCAGGCCGGCGGCCGATCGGGTCACCTGGGCGGTGTGTGTTCCACGATGGCGGGAACGCCCGTACGGCCGTCAGGACGGCGGGAAAGCGGGTGGCCGGCCCGTAGAGGTGGTTGTGGTTCCACCCGTGGTGCTCCCGCGCAAGGCTTCACAAAGGATGGGGTTCGGACGTACCTTGGGCCGGATGAAACACGGCGAAATAGGAACTTCGTCGTAAATATCCCGGTATTCAGGAGGATGGGTGACTCGTTCGGGGTATGACGTCGTGGTGGTCGGGGGCGGGCACAACGGACTCGTGGCCGCGGCCTACCTTGCCCGGGCCGGACGGAGCGTCCTCGTCCTGGAGCGCCGGGACCACGTGGGCGGCCTGGCCATCTCGGCCGAGGCGTTCGACGGCGTCGGGGCGCGGCTGTCCCGCTACTCCTACCTGGTGAGTCTTCTTCCCTCCAAGATCGTCAAGGATCTCGGTCTCGACCTCGAACTGCGCACCCGCAGGTACGCCTCCTACACGCCGGTCGCCGGGACCGGCCTGCTCGTGGACCGGCACGACGACGTCCGTACCGCCGCCTCGTTCCGGGCGGTGACCGGGGGAGAGGCCGAGCTCCGTGCCTGGCGGGGGTTCTACGACATGGTCGCCGAAGTGGCGCGGCGCCTGGCACCCACCCTGCTTGAGCCGCTGCTGTCCGCCCGGGCGACGCGTGAGGTCGTCGGATCGGCGCAGGCGTGGCGAGACCTGTTCGAACGCCCGATCGGCGAGGTGGTCGCGGAGCGGTTCGCCGACGACACGGTACGCGGGGTCGTGCTGACCGACGCGCTGATCGGCACGTTCGCCGATCCGGACGTCGATCCGGCGGCCAACCGGTGCCTGCTCTACCACCTGATCGGCGACGGGACGGGCGACTGGAACGTCCCGGTCGGCGGGATGGGCGCGGTTTCGGCGGCGCTGGCCGACGCCGCGCGGCGGGCAGGGGCCGAGATCCGTACCGGCACCGAGGTGGTGGCGGTCGACCCGGACGGCGCGGTCGCCTTCGTCGACGCGGGCGGCGCGGAGCGGACGGTCCGGGCGGGGCACATCGTGGTGAACACGCCCCCGGCGATCCTGGCCGGGCTCCTCGGCGAGGAGCCCGTACCGGCGGAGGGCGCCCAGCTCAAGGTCAACATGGTGCTGGCGCGGCTGCCTCGGCTCCGGGACGGCGCGGTACGTCCGGAGGAGGCGTTCAGCGGGACGTTCCACGTCAACGAGGGACGCGATCAGCTCGCCGCCGCCTACCGGCAGGCCGCCGCGGGGCGGATCCCCGATCTGCCGCCCTGCGAGGTCTACTGCCACACGCTGACCGACCCCTCAATCCTCGCTCCCGAACTGCGGGAGCAGGGCGTGCAGACGATGACGGCGTTCGGCCTGCACATGCCGGCCCGCCTGTTCCGCGGCGACCCCGCCGGCGCACGCGAACGGGCGCTGGCGGCGACGCTGCGCTCGATCGACGCGGTGCTCGCCGAGCCGCTGGAGGACTGCCTGCTGCGGACGCCCGACGGGCGGGTGTGCCTGGAGGCCAAGACCCCGGTGGATCTGGAGACGGAGGCGGGGCTGCCCGGCGGGCACATCTTCCACCGCGACCTCAGCTGGCCGTTCGCCGAGGAGGAGCGGGAGGTCGGGCGGTGGGGCGTGGAGACGGCGCACGAGCGCGTGCTGCTCGGGGGAGCGGGGGCGCGGCGCGGCGGCGGGGTGAGCGGGATCCCGGGCCACAACGCGGCCATGGCGATCCTGACGGGGTAGATCAGGCGCGGATGGCGGCGAGCAGGTAGGCGAGCCGGTCCGCGGCGCCCGCGACGTTGTCGGTGCGGCCGAGACGGTACTCCCACGAGGTGAGGAAGAAACCGTCGGGGGTGCAGGTCACGTCCTCGAAGAGGCTGAAGCTGAACCGGTTCCTGACGTGCACGTACACGGGGGCGGACGCCGGGTGCACCACCTCGGCCGACAGGTCGCCATGCTCTTGTACGGCTTGGGCGAACTGCTCCAGATACTTCAGGGTGTCGCGCACGGATATCACCTCCGCAATGGCCGTCTCAGCCGCAAGAATTGCACGATCTTGTGGCTGAAGGCAAGCAATTGTGGAGGGTTATTCCTCGGTTGCGTGGGATAGGTCCTGAATTATCCTCATTATCACCTGACGGGCGTCTTCGCGGAAGCAGGCGACCTTGCGGAGTTCCTCGAACGCCTGGATGTAGAAGGCGATGTCCTCGGTCTCGCGCAGCACCAGTTCCTTGGTCTTGGTGGCCACGCCGACCAGCGAGTCGTTGTAGATCCAGAAGGGGTTGAGGAACGCGTGCGGGAGCTGGGCGTCGAACGGGATCACGCCGAACTCGACGTTGGTCAGGGAGGTGACGGCCAGCAGCCGGTCGAGCTGCCCGCGCAGCACCTCGACCGGGACGACCCGGTAGCGGAGCACCGCCTCGGGCACGATGAACTGGAAGGTCCTGGACGGATCGTAGAGGATCTCCTGGCGGAGCATCCGGACGCGGACCGCGTCGTGGACGTCGTCGACGCCGCCGTAGGCCCGGTGCGCGCCGGAGAAGATGTGGCGGGCGAACTCGGCGGTCTGCAGCAGCCCCATGATGAGCCCGGGTTCGAAGGCGCGGATGTGGGTGGTCCGCGCCTCCAGATCGCGCATGTCCTCCTGGGCGCTGCTGATCCCCGTGGTGTACCGCTGCCGCCAGGAGTTCTGGTGCTCAAGCGCGGTGCGGGCCATGCTGATCAGCTCGTCCTGCGTGCCGGGGGCGGCGGACACCGCACGCCCCCACACGACGACGTCTTCCTCGGTCGCGGTCTGGCGCGCGTTCTCCAGCCGGGAGACCTTGGACGGAGGCCAGCCGAGACGCTCGGCCATCTCCTTGCCGTTGAGTTGCGATTGCTCGCGCAATTGACGCAGTTTTGCGCCAAGGAGCACTCGTGTCTGTTGAAAGCCGCTCACGGTTCCTCCGGGCAGGGTCCGTGACATGATGCGGCCTGAGCGTAGACCAGGTGCCGGGCGTGTGCACGTGCACGAGGTCACAGATCCCTGAGAATATCGCCCTAGATCAGCACTCTGCGGGCGATGTCAACGAGCAGCTCCCGGGGAACCTCCACCGCGGTCTCACCCTCCAGCACGTGCTGGAGATCGGCGAGCGCCTCGTCGTCGACAACCTTGTAGCCCTGTACGACCACGGTTCCGCGATCCGTCTCGTAGAGCGAGGGGCAGGAGGTTCTCTCCGAGGTGGAACCGAGAAAGGTAAGTCGCATAGCAATCCTCCCGATTTCTTGCAATTGCGCGCAATGCTACGCGGTTGTGTCCCGTTGTGGGGGAAGAGTGCAATAAATCACCCGATGAGTTAGTGATCCGACATCCACCGCGGCTTCCGCCGCTCCAGGAACGCGGACATCCCCTCCTTGGCCTCCTCCGAGGCGAACAGCCGGGCCGACAGCGCCGCCGTCGGGACACCGTGCTCGGCCAGCGCACGCCGCAACCCCACGGTGGTGATCTTCTTGGACTCCCGTATTCCCTGGGGGGAGGCGATCCGCAGGGCCGCGGTCGCCTCGGCGACGGCCGCGTCCAGCGCCTCCGCCGGCACCGCCCGGGTGAGCAGGCCGATTCGCTCGGCCTCCCGGGCGTCGAACGTCTCCCCGGTCAGGAAGTACCGGCCCATCGCCCGGTCGTCCAGGCGGGAGGCGAGCGTCAGGGAGATCACCGCCGGGGCGATGCCCACCCGGGACTCGCTGAACGCGTAGTCCCCGTCGTCGGAGGCGAACACCATGTCGCACGACCCGAGGATGCCGAGACCCCCGGCGCGCACCCGGCCGGCGACCCGGCACACCACGGCCTTGGGCAGCTCGACCAGGGTGGTGAAGAGCGAGATCAGCCGCAGGGTGCCCGCCTCCATCCCCTCCGCGCGGGCCTCGGCCAGGTCCACGCCGGAGCTGAAGACGTTCCCGGTGTGGGTGAGCACCACCGCGTGGACGCCGTCGTCGGCCGCCGCGGCGGCCAGGTGGGCGGTCAGCTCCTCCAGCAGCCGCCGGGACAGCGCGTTGCGGTTGGCGGGGGAGTCGAGGGTGATCGTCGCGATCCGGTCCTCGACGCTGAGGTGTACCAGACTCATTGTGTTCTCCATCAGATTGCCTTGCCGGGGTTGAGAATCCCCAGCGGATCGAGGGCGTGCTTGATCGACCGCTGGACGTCGGCCACCACCGGGCCGGTCTCCAGCTCCAGCCAGCGGCGCTTCAGCACCCCGACGCCGTGCTCGCCGGTGAGCGTCCCGCCGAGGTCCAGCGCGGCCCGGAAGACCTCCTCGGCCGCCGCCCAGATCTCGGGCGGCGGCTCGGGCAGCCCCCGGTCGAACACGAACACCGGATGCAGGTTCCCGTCCCCCGCGTGCGCCGCGCAGCCGATCGGCACGCCGGAGGACGCCGAGATCGCCGCGATCCGCTCGATCATCTCCGAGAGCGCCGAACGCGGGACGCAGACGTCCTCGGGGAGGAGCTGGCCGAGGCGCTCCAGCGCCGGGTAGGCCATCCGCCGGATCCCGATGAGCTCGGCCGACTCGGCCTCGTCGGAGGAGACCGCGACGAACGACGCGCCCGCCTGCCGGCACAGCTTCGCCATCTCCTCCGCGCCGGGCTGGGGGTCGGGGTCGTCGCACTGGATGAGCAGCATCGCGCCGACGTTCGCGCCGAGCCCGATGCTGCGCATGTCGTCGATGGCCTGCAGGCCCATCCGGTCCAGCAGCTCCAGCATCGACGGGCGCAGCCCCGCCGAGACGATCGCCCCGGAGGCCGCCGCGGCCGTACGGACGTCCGGGAACTCGGCGGCCACGGTGGCCGGGGGGACCAGCGGGGCCCGGCGCAGCCGCAGCGTCGCCGAGGTGATGACTCCGAGCGTCCCCTCGGAACCGACGAACAGGCTGGTCAGGTCATATCCGGCGACCCCTTTGAGGGTTCTGCGGCCGGTCGCCATGACCCGCCCGTCGGCGAGTACGGCCTCCAGGCCGAGCACCGAGTCCCGCGTGACGCCGTACTTCACGCAGCGCAGCCCGCCGGCGTTGGTGGCGAGGTTGCCCCCGATGGAGGAGATCTCGTAGCTCCCCGGGTCGGGCGCGTACATCAGGCCGTGCGCGCGGGCGGCCCGGTCCAGGTCTGCGGTGATGACCCCCGGCTCGACCACGGCGAGTTCGTCTTCGGGGTTGAGCTCGACGATCGCCGTCATCCGGTCCAGGGTGAGCACGACGCAGCCGTCCGTCGCGGTGGCGCCGCCGGAGACCCCGGTGCCCGCGCCGCGGGGAACCACGGGGATCCGATGCGCGCTCGCCCACCGCATCGTCGCCACCACGTCGTCGCGATGCCGGGCGAGTACGACGCAGAGCGGCTTGCCCGGCTGGAGGAAGGTGTGGTCGCGGCTGTAGGTCGCCATGACGTCGGGGTCGGTGAGAACCTGGTCTGCGGGGAGTACGCGGATGAGTTCGGTTACCGCATCAGCGGGCAGGACGGTCATGGGACGACCCTATTGCTGGGCGAGATCGGCCGATTTGACCGGGTAGACGGATTCGCAGATCGCCCGCGGGGGGTTGGATATAAAGAGAAGGTAAGTGCGGACGGGGGGACGCGAACAGGGGGAACGGTGAACGGTGGGGGACAGCCGAAACGGCCGGGCCGCAGGCTCGTGGTGGCCGCGCCCTCGTTCTTCTGCTGGTACACCCGGCTGATCGGGGTCCTGGCGATCCTGACCTGGTTCTCGTCCGGAGTGCTCGACTGGGTGCTGGAGCGGGACACGCTGGGGCTCCTCTACGCCGTCGGGTGGGCCTCGAGCCTTCCGTACGGCTTGCTCATGCTCCTGCTCTCGGTCGGCCTGCGCCGCCGCAAGCGGTCCGCCTGGCGCATCCTGCTCGCGGTCCTGACGGTGACTCTCGCCCACACGGTGTTCATCAAGGTCGTCCTGCTCCCCCTGGAACAGGTGGAGTCGGCGGAGCTCGGCCTGACGAATGCGATCCTCGCCTACGCGATCCCCATCCTGGTGGTCGCCGGGCAGATCGTGTGGCTCGTCGCCGCGCGCCGCGAGTTCTCCGCCGTACCCGACGCGCAGAACCGCAGACTCGCCCTGATCGTCTTCCTCGCCATGCTCGTGGTCACCGGAGCCCTCGGCGCGACCGTCGTCACCTGGAACGACTCCTACGACGGCGGACTGCTGAGAAACACCGCCTACGCCGTCCTGCAGTCGGCGCTCGGCCCCGTCATCAGCGGAGACCTACTCGGCGTGAACGTGCCCTCCTGGGTCGACGTCGTCCTCGGCATCCTCGGCGGCGGCCTGCTGCTCGTCACCGCGTGGGCGCTGTTCCGGCCCGCGCGGGGCGACGCGCACCTGTCGCCCGAGGAGGAGCTGCCGGCCCGCGCGCTGCTTGCCCGGTATGGGGACCGGGACTCCCTCGGCTACTTCGCGCTCCGCTCCGACAAGGACATCGTGTATGACCCCGCCCAGCGGGCCGGCATCGCCTACCGGGCGATCGGCGGGGTCTGCCTCGCCGGCGGCGACCCCCTCGGGGACCCCGACGCCTGGTCCGGGGCGATCCGGGAGTGGCTCGCCGAATGCCGCGCCCACTCCTGGACCCCCGGGGTGCTCGGCGCCAGCGGACGGGGTGCCGCCGCCTACCACCGGGAAGGGCTCGGGGCGCTCGAACTCGGCGACGAGGCGATCCTCGACCTCACCGCGTTCACCCTCAACGGCCCCGCCATGGCCGCGGTCCGGCAGGCCGTGCGCCGGGTCGAACGCGCCGGATACCGGGTCCGGATCCGCAGATACGCGCAGATCCCGCCGGTCGAGATGGCCGCCCTGCTCATCCGGGCCGACGACTGGCGGGTCGGCGAGACCGAACGTGGCTTCTCCATGGCGCTCGGCCGGCTCGGCGACCCCAGAGACGGCGCCTGCGTCATGGTGGAGGCGTTCGACGGCGCCGGCGCGCTCCGCGGGATGCTGAGCTTCGTCCCGTGGGGCCCGAGCGGCCTCTCCCTCGACCTCATGCGGCGGGACCGCGACGCGGTGAGCGGGCTCAACGAGTTCATGGTGGCCAAGCTGGCCGAAAGCGCCGGGACGATCGGGGTACGGCGGATCTCGCTGAACTTCGCCATGCTGCGCTCGGTGTTCGAACGCGGCTCCCAGATCGGCGCGGGGCCGGTGCTCCGGCTCACCTACCGGCTGCTCTCCTTCGCCTCCCGCTTCTGGCAGCTGGAGTCGCTCTACCTCTCCAACGCCAAATACCTGCCGACCTGGCTGCCGCGCTACGTCTGCTTCCGCAACCAGCGCGACCTCATCGCCATCGGCCTGGCCTCGGCGCGCGCCGAAGGGTTCCTCCCCTCCCGCAAGCACGGCAGGGCCGTTCCCACGGCCCCCGAGCCGGAGCTGCTCGACGCCATCCGCCAGATCGAGCAGGAGGCGCTCGCCGACCGGGTGCCCCGGCGCACGCTCACCGAGCAGGAGCGGGTACGGCACGCCAAGCTGGACCGGCTCCGCGCGGCCGGGATGGAGCCCTACGCCCCCGGCTTCGCCCGTACGGACCTGGCGGCCGACATCCGGGAGCGGTTCACCGGCCTGCCCGGCGACAGCCGTACCGGGCACAAGGCCTCGCTCGCCGGGCGGGTGATGCTCTCCCGGGAGCACGGGCGCGTCTGCTTCGCCACCCTGCGCGACGAGTCGGGCGACATCCAGATCATGCTGACCGCCGACGACAGCGGCCCGGAGGCGCTGGCCACCTGGAAGTCCCTGGTCGACCTCGGCGACCAGGTCGGGGTGACCGGGGAGGTCGCCACCTCCCGCAGCGGCGAGCTGTCGATCCTCGTCACCGAGTGGACGATGACCGCCAAGAGCCTGCGGCCGCTCCCCGACAAGCGCACCGGACTGACCGACCCGGAGGCCCGCATCCGGCAGCGCTACGTCGACCTGGCCGTCAGCGACGTGCCGCGGCGGCTCATCCGGATGCGGGGGGACGCCGTCGCCGCCATCCGGGGCGAGCTGTCGGCGCGCGGCTACCTGGAGGTGGAGACGCCGATGCTGCAGCCGGTGCACGGCGGCGCCGCGGCCAGGCCGTTCACCACGCACATCAACGCCTACGGCATGCCGCTGTACCTGCGGATCGCGCCCGAGCTCTACCTCAAGCGCCTGCTCGTCGGAGGGATGGGCAAGGTGTTCGAGCTGAACCGGAGCTTCCGCAACGAAGGGGTCTCCCCCAAGCACAACCCCGAGTTCACCATGCTGGAGGCGTACGAGCCGTACGGCGACTACGACTCGATCGGCGAGCTGACCCGGGACCTGGTGGTCGCGGCGGCGCGGGCGGCGCTCGGCACCACGGTCCTGAGTCACCGGGGCGCTGAGTTCGACCTCGCCGAGCCGTGGCGGGCCGTCACGGTCTACGGGTCGGTCTCCGAGGCGCTCGGCGAGGAGGTCACGACCGCCACGCCGACGGCGGAGGTCCGGCGGCTGGCCGCGGACCGGGGGGTCGCGTTCAACCCGGACTGGGGTCAGGGCAGGCTCGTGCAGGAACTGTTCGAGGCGCTGGTCGAGGACACCCTGACGGCGCCCACCTTCGTCCGCGACTATCCGGCCGAGACCTCGCCGCTCACCCGCCGGCATCGCGCCGACCCGCTCCTCGCGGAGAAGTGGGACCTGATCGTGGGCGGCCTGGAGCTCGGCACCGGGTACTCGGAGCTGATCGACCCCATCGACCAGCGGGCGCGGCTGGTGGAGCAGTCGCTGCTCGCGGCGGGCGGCGATCCCGAGGCGATGGAGCTGGACGAGGACTTTCTCCGGGCTCTGGAGTTCGCCATGCCCCCCTCGGGGGGAATGGGGATGGGCGTCGACCGGTTGATGATCGTCTTGACTGGGCGGAGTATCCGGGAGATCATCCCGTTCCCGCTGGTCCGCCCGAACTAAACGGTGTTTCGCCGGTGTGCACGGGTCGATGTCCCGGCGATTTGGGTTGACCGGGCTCCAGCCGTTCTTGACAGGATTCATCCGGCCGGACACCCGACTCACACTTCTACCGGTTGATGATCGTTGTGCTGTCCGCACCGCTTGGGGATCGCACATCGCAATGATCAACCCCGACAACCACGGGCCACCCTGGCTTCGGAAAGGGAGCATCACCCGGCGCAGCCCGTACCCCGGCACCCGTTGATCATTGCGTTCTCCGTACCCCGCCGGGCGCGCATACCACAAAGATCATCGGTTGCCTCGCGCCGGTCCTCTCCGGGCTCGAAGGTGTCGCGGGGCGCGGCCTGTACCGCGTGATCGTTGCGTTGTCCGTACCCCGACGGGTGCGCAGACCACAACGATCATCGGTTACCTGGTGTCGGCCGTTCCCGGGTTCGAAGGCGTCGTCGGGCTCCGCCCGTAGAGCGTGATCGTTACGTTCTCCGCACCCTCAGGGGAACGCACATCGAAAGGATCATCCGAATAGCGGGGGCAAATCGGCGAGGCTCTGACTAGCTGTGATTGCCGGAGTCAGAATCTTGTTGTGTCTTATTACTGTATTGATGTTCAAAACGCTTTAAATCATGGGGTGTTGCTAGCGATCACGCTTTGACAACAGATCTTTTCAGACATGACAAAGTTCCCTTAGTGTCCGGTCTGGGATTGTGGCGCGTGCCGTCGTGCCCACGGGGGTCCCATCACCCAGGTGTGCCTGCCCAGGCCCACCCCGGCGCACATTCGGCGACCCCGGATGGGAAAGGGATCTTTTGCTTGGTTTACGGCGCCGTACCATCGCCCTGATGCCAGTACTGGCGCTCGGCATGACCGGCCTGACGGCGACGACCCCCAGTGCCTCGGCCGACAACGGCCCCGCGGACTGGCGGCCGGCCAAGAGCGACCACTACATCAACTACACCGCGCCCCAGATCCAGCCCGACGTCACCCGAGGCAGCGAGAAGGCGGACAGCGCCCAGGCCCGCTCCCTCGCCCGGGCCCATCAGATCGACCGGAAGTACAAGACGGGGAACCCCGCCGCGGCGCGGGTGCTCACCCAGCGGGAACAGCGCGCGATCCGGACCGGTCAGAACCCGATCGACTGGCTCTACAAGAAGAGCAAGACCCAGCAGAAGGCCAAGCTGCTGACGCTCCTCGTCGAGTTCAACGAGAACGCGAACGACGACTTCTCCGGCTACAGCCGGCCCCGGTCGATCGACAACACCAGTGATTGCGAGGTCCTGCCGCCCGGCACCCTGGTCAACGGGCCGCTGCACAACCGCATCCCCAACCCGGCGCTCACCGGCCGGGACAACAACACCCCGTGGGTGGCCGACTTCAGCCCGGACCACTACAACAAGATGCTGTACACCAAGACCGGCATCACCCAGCGCATCCGGACGGACCTCACCGGCCCCGACGGACGTCCCGGCATCTCCCTGGCCGGCTACACCATGAAGAACATGTTCGAGGAGATGTCCAAGGGCGCCTACACCGTCGACGGCAAGGCGATCGGCTGGATCAAGGTCCCGCACTCGGAGGCCTGGTACGGCGCCGGGCGCTGCGGCGCCCCCATGCAGGACATGCAGGGCCACCCGGACAACCCGCTCGGCGCGGCGGCACTCCCGGTCGACGCTGTCAACGCGCTGGCGGCCGCGCAGCCGAACTTCCCGTGGGCCGACTACGACATCGAGGACACCTCCGACGCCGACGGCGACGGAAACACCCTGGAACCGGACGGCGTCATCGACCACGTCGTCCTGGTGCACGCCGGAATCGGCAAGTCGACCGGCGGCGGCGCGGAGGGCACCTTCGCGATCTGGGCCCACTCCAGCGCGGTGGCCGGCGGCTACCAGATCCCCGGCACGAACAAGCGGATCTCCAACTACATCGTGCAGCCGGAGAACGCGGGCGTCGGCGTCTTCGCCCACGAGTATGGCCACGACCTGGGCCTGCCCGACCTCTACGACACCTCCGGCAACGGGCAGTCCAACATCGAGTTCTGGGACCTGATGTCCAGCGGCTCCCACTCCGGCCCGATCTTCCAGTCCATGCCGACCCACATGGGCCTGTGGGACAAGTGGACGCTCGGCTGGGCCGACCCCAAGATCTTCAACCCGGGTGACGCGGCGAAGCTCGTGACGGTCGGTCAGACCTCGCGGACCCCCAAGTTCACCGAGGACGGCATCCGCATCAACCTGCCGGACAAGCGGATCGTCCGGGCGACCCCGCACAGCGGGAGCAGGATGTGGTGGTCCAACAGCGACCAGGACTGGGCGGACGTCCGGCTTGCCCGGGACGTCACCGTGCCCGCCGGAACCGACGTGAAGTTCTGGATGTGGAGCAACTACGTCATCGAAGCCGAGTGGGACTACGGGTTCGTCGAGGTCTCCACCGACGGCGGGACCACCTGGAACGAGCTCAAGGTCTACAACGAGGCCGGTGTCCTCGTCTCCACCGACGACGGCGACCCCGACCCCAACGGCCGGCTCCGCGACTACGGCAACAAGAAGTACGGCCTGACGAACACCACCGGCGGCTGGCGGCACGACTACGTGAACCTCACGCCGTACGCCGGGCAGTCGGTCAAGCTCAGGCTGCGGTACGCCACCGACGCCGCCACCCTGGAGCAGGGCTGGTTCGCCGACGACTTCTCCGTCACGAACGGCGGGACCACGGTCTGGAGCGACGACGTCGAAGGCGGGGCGAACGGCTGGGCCGCGACGGTCGGCACCTTCACCGACACCGGCGGCGCCGGCTGGGCGATCGACACCGGCATCCAGAACACCGCGCAGTACTACCTCGCCGAGTGGCGTAACTTCGACGGCTTCGACGAGGGCCTGAAGTGGGCCTACGACACCAACTACCAGCGGGACGGGGCCTGGAAGGTCGAACGGTTCAAGTACAACGCGCCCGGCCTGCTCGTCTGGTACCGCGACGCGGCCTACGCGGTGAACCACGTCGTGGCCAACCAGTTCGCCGCGCCCAGCATCGGCTCCAAGGGGACCCTGCTCATCGTGGACTCCCACTTCGAGCCGCTGCGCCGTACCGGCGTCGCCGCCGAGAAGGACACCTCGGTGCTGAAGAACCTGGCCGCTCGGCCGCAGGCGTCGAACTCCGCGTTCACCTTCGGTCAGACCCACCCGATGCGGGAGTGCCTGGAGGCGCCGGGCGAGCCGTTCAGCGAGTACTGCACGGACTTCGGCCGACTCCCGGCGGTCAAGGAGTTCACCGACGCCAAGACCTGGTACCCGGGTCTGGAGAGCCGGCCCGACGGTCTGTACTACCGGTTCCGCGACGCGTCGGTCGTCATTCCGGCCAAGGGCAACCAGGACTACTCCACCCGGATCGTGAACCCCGACGGTTCACCGGCGACGGAGTTGTACGGACAGGTCGTCGGCGGCCATGTGCTCGGCTCCGGCAACCCCGGAGACGAGGGCAAGGCCTGGGGTGTGAAGATCAAGCTGATCACCCCGTTCCTGGCCAACCAGGGTGTCGTCGTGCACGTGACGCCACCCTTGGCCAACTGACCGATCACTCGCATGCGAGGACCCCGGAGCACACCGGCTCCGGGGTCCTCCCCGTCTCCGGTGATCACTATCCTGTCGGTCCCGTACGTGGCCCTACGATGAGCGTAGTGAAAAGGGGACAGACTAGTGCGTAGTAAGGCGGAGCACACCGCGGCCATCCGGGAGCACCGGCGGGCCGTCGTCGTCATCAACACACACTCCCGGCGCGGCCGCCACCGGTACTACGAAGCCGTCCGGCTCCTCGACGAGGCCGGATTCAACGTGCTGGAGTCCTCCGCAGTCGTCGACCCGCGCAGTCTGACCGCGACCCTCGAACGCGCCCTGGCCCTCCGGCCCGACCTGCTGATCGTCGGCGGCGGGGACGGCAGCCTCAGCGAAGCCGTCAAGCGCCTCGCCCACACCGACGTCGCCCTCGGCGTGCTCCCGCTCGGCACCACCAACAACTTCGCCAGGAGCCTCGGGCTCCCGCTCACCCTGCCCGGCGCGATCCGGGTGCTCACCCACGGCAAGGTCGCCGACGTCGACGTGGGTGCCGTCGACGACCACCTCTTCGCCAACCTGGCCAGCTGTGGCGTCTCGGTCGAGGTGGCCACCAACGTCAAGCCCTGGCTCAAGCGGATCATCGGGCGGACCGCCTACCCCCTCACCGCCCTGGCGCTCCTCCCCGGCCACCGCCCGTTCCGGGCGATCATGACGGTCGACGGCAAGCGGCACGAGCTGCTGACCCACCAGCTCAACATCGCCAACGGCCGCTTCTACGGCGGCCGGCTGATCGCCCGAGACATCAGCATCGACAACCGGACCCTGGTGGCCTATCAGCTCGGCTCGGGCAAACGGCTCAGACTGCTGGCCGAGGTGATGTTCCTGGCCTTCACCGGCCGCCGCCGGAACCTGGCGGGCGGCCCGTTTCTCACGGCCCGCGAACTCCACCTGGAGACCTTCCCCCCGCTCGCCGTCGACCTGGACGGCGAAGTCCACGGCATGACCCCGGTCCACATCCGCAGCCTCTCCAACGCCCTCCGCGTCATGGTCCCCCCCGGCTTCGTCGACACGTAGGAGAACCCGGTCCCTGCCTCCGGATGCGATACCGAGTTGATCTATTTCTATACGACCTTTCGCCCGCGGTGAGCCGTGATTCGCCGCGGGTCGACGGCTGCCACAGTGTTCCCGACGCATATCGGAAACCCCAGGTCAGCGTCCGTTCATGTCCTTGCATCGGTCAGCCTTCGACGATCGTCAAGGATTGGCCCGCATAGTTGGCGGCCTATATCGCTTTATCGCCATATTTCGTTACCTAGTAATTCTTGTGAGCTAGATAACCTGTTGATCAGATTCATCCACACGGAGATATTCGAGCAGTTGATCGTTTCATGACTCCCGGAGCTATCTGTGAGATCGCGACTGCTCGTTTCCGCCGACCGTTCCACGCCTCGGCGTCTTATCAGCGGTTTCGTTACGGCAGTGCTGGCGGCTTCTCTGCTGTCCGCCATCGACGTCATCCCCGCTTCGGCGGCTCAACCGCCTCCGCCTGCGGCGGAAAAGACTCCCCAGGAGCCGGAGACGATTGCCAGGTCGCAGGCCAAGGCAACCAAGCAGCAGGTAGAGATCGAGTCCTGGCGCACTGAGACGACAACCACCTATGCCAACCCCGATGGTAAGACCCTCCGAACCGAGCTGCATTCTTCGCCGATTCGGGTCAAGCGGCAGGGAGTGTGGACGCCGATTGACACCACATTGGTCGAGGAGAACGGCATCGTTAGGCCCAAAGTCACCACGACCGAGCTGATGCTCTCGGCGGGTGGTGACACGACGATCGCCACCACAGGCTCTGGGACGGATCTCGCGAGTATCGGCGTGGCCACGGCATTGCCCAAGCCACGGCTGGCAGGAAACACCGCGACATACCCTGACGCCATCGCTTACGGTGTGGACCTCGTGGTATCCGCGCTTCCACGAGGTTTCTCCCAGAGCCTCGTGCTACGGAAGCGACCGGCCGGAAAGGTCGAGTACACGCTGCCTGTGACGCCGCCTGTGGGGATGAGATACGTCACGCGGGGTGGCACGCCTCGGCTGCTCGACTCTGACGGAAAGATCGTGGCGGCCATCGACGGCTCACCGGTACTGGACGCCCTCGCGCTTCGATCCCCCGACGCCGGTCGGCACACGATCGCCGACACCCGGGTGGTACATGGGCCGCATGGGCCTGCCCTGGTGATTCGGCCGGATGCCGCATTCCTGGCCGATGCCGCGACGGAGTACCCGATCACAATCGGGGTTCAACCCAGTAGTTGGACCGGGGCGGCGCTGGTGGCAGACACCTTCGTGAGCAAGGACTATCCCAACGGCGGGCACAACAGCACCTGGGGTTGGCTGCGTGCGGGCAAGAGCGGCAACGGTGCTGTCTCCTGGCGTACCTACATCCGTTTCAACGTCGGGGAGTCTCGGCTGCGTGGAGCCACCATCCACAACTCTGACCTGCGGCTGTGGAACTACCGGTCCAACGACTGTGGTGACCAGGTCGAATCCGGGATCCTGGTGCAGCGCATCACCGGTGACTGGACCCCTGCCACATTGAGGCTCGGCGCGGAGCCACCAACCACGCGTACCAACCAGATCGGCAACAAGGGCGCGTACAGCGACCTGTGCTACATGGGTGAGGGTGAGCTCTACTACTCGATCGAGGGCATCACCCAAGATTGGGCGAACGGGGTGCCCGACTACGGGGTCCAGTTCCGTTCGGTGAACGAGGCGGACGCCACCAACTGGCGAATGTACCGTTCCTCGGAGAGCAACTACGGACTCCGGGGCCCCGTGCTTTTCGTGGACTACACCCCGGCTGAGTATGAAGTCGTCTGGTCGGCCTATGAGGGGGCGAAGCGCAATGACACCTTCCCCTACGAAGAGGCCATCGCGATGAAGGTTGGCCGGCCAGGACCTCCGACGCCGATCGCCCCGCTCACCTATCAGGATCACCTTGCCCTCCGCGCACAGTGGAATCAGCCTATGGAGGTGGGGAAGGACCAACTTGGTCCGATTCCCGGGGAAGTAGAGCCAACACCGCAACCCCCGGACGCTCCGGTCGGACTATGGAGGTTCGACGAGGGGTGGGGGGTGACGGCGAGGGACTCTTCGGGTAGGTATCGCCAGGATGCAACGTTGAACGGGACGGCCTCGTGGGTTCCCGGGAGGACTGGGACGGCTTTGTCCAATGCTGCGGTACCGCCTTTGGCCCCGGCGACCGATGAGCGGCCTACGCGGCTGGAACGGGTAGCAGCGGCCCCCGAAATCGGTGGGTTCCAGGTTGCCCCATCAACCTCGGTGAACGGGATTCACGTAACGCCGTCCCTCACGCCGTCGCTGCAGGCCACAGTGATCGACGCCTCGGGTCGCTCCTCACTGGTGCAGTTTGAGGTGCTCAAGGAGTCGGACTTCACTCTGGCATGGTCGGGTTCGGTTTCTGCTGTGGCGTCAGGGACGCAGGCGTCGGTGCCGGTGCCGACGAACAGGCTGGTGGACGGAACCAGGTACCAATGGCGTGTCCGTGCTACAGCAGGGTCGGATGTCTCGCTGTGGTCGGCATGGCAGATTTTCAGGGTCGACGCGGTTCCGGTGGTGGATCAGTTTCAGGTGACGCCGTCGCAGCTGATAACGGGGATGGTGACGTCTTCGTCGCTGACGCCGTCGTTGCTGGCGCGAGCGATCTCGAAGCTTGGCGATCCGTTGTCGGTGGAGTTCAAGGTGGTACGGGAGACAGACTTTGTGCAGGTCTGGTCGGGTTCGGTGGTGGGTGCGGCATCTGGGACGCAAGCGTCGAGGGTGGTTTCCGCAGGGGTCCTGACAGACGGCTCACAGTACCGATGGGCAGTACGCGCGTCAGCAGGTGGCGTGACCTCGGCATGGTCGGCCTGGCAGGGCTTGAAGGTCGATGTACCTGAGGCGATAGTAGATCAATTCCAGGTAACGCCGTCCGAGACGGTTGTGGGGAGCACGGTGACTTCGTCGCTGACCCCCACTCTGAAGGCACGGGCAACCGATCCGCTCGGCGGTTTGTCGTCGGTGGAGTTCCGGGTGGAGCGGAGCTCGGACTATGTGCAGGTGTGGTCGGGTTCGGTGGCGGGTGTGGTGTCGGGAGCTCAGGCATCGGTCGAGGTCCCACCGGCTAAGTTGGCCGACGGAGCCACCTACCGTTGGTCGGTTAAGGCCGTTACACCAGGTTCGACACCGCAGTGGTCGGCGTGGCAGACCTTCAAGGTGGATGCCGCCCCAGTGGTAGATCAGTTTCAGGTGTCACCTTCACGACTCGTGCTGGGCACGGTGACGTCCTCGTCGCTGACACCCTCGTTGCTGGCGCGCGTGACCTCGAGGTTGGGCGGTTTGTCGTCGGTGGAGTTCCGGGTTGTGCGGGATTCGGATTTTGTGCAGGTGTGGTCGGGTTCGGTGGCGGGTGCTGTGTCGGGAGCTCAGGCATCGGTTGAGGTCCCGGTAGGCAGGTTGACCGATGGAGCCAGGTACCGATGGTATGTGCGGGCATCGGCAGATGGGGCGACTTCCGCCTGGTCGATCGGACAGGTGCTACAGGTCGATGTACCCGAGCCGGTGGTGGACCAGTTCCAGATCGTCCCGTCGGAGCTGGTCGGGACAACGGTGACAGTCACCTCGCTGACCCCGGACCTGCTGGTGCGGGTAACCGATCCTGCGGGAGGCCCGTCGTCGGTGGAGTTCCGGGTTGTGCGGGATTCGGATTTTGTGCAGGTGTGGTCAGGTTCGGTGGCTGGGGTCCCCACTGGGACGCAAGGCTCCATCGCCGTTCCTGTAGGCAAATTGGTGGACGGGATCTCCTACCATTGGCAGGTCAAGGCCGCGACTCCTGGCTCGACGCCTGTCTGGTCGGCCCGGCAGCCTTTCAGGGTGGACGTTTTCAACCCGGCCACAGATCCGGTGGTACATCAGCCGCAAGTGGTGCCATCCGAGATGCTTGGCGGGATCACGATTACCTCCTCGGTCACCCCGCAGTTTGGGGTGGTGGTCACGCATCCGCAGGGTGGGGCCTCCCGGGTTCAGTTTGAGGTGGAGCACGATCCTGCGGCACCTCAGGGGCAGGGCAGCGGGCTGATCTGGTCGTCGGCGTTGAGCAATGTGGCTTCCGGGACGCGGGCGGTGGTTGCACCCCCTGTTGGTACGCTCTTGGACGGGTGGCTGCTCCGTTGGCGCGCCCGTTCCCTGGCAGGGACGTCCCCCACTCCATGGAGCCCCTGGTGGCAAGTGAGGGTTGAAGTACCCAAACCGCAGGTGGATGAGCTGCAGGTTGTTCCCTCGGAGACTGTGGCCGGCCAGACGTCGACCTCGTCGCTGACCCCGGCTCTCCGGGCCCGAGTGCTCTATGGGCCGGGAGGGAACCTGCGGGCCGAGTTTGAGGTGGAGCACGATCCGGCGGCGCCCCTGGGCCAGGGGAGTGGGTTGATCGGAACCCTCAGCGCGGACAATGTGCCAGCAGGAACACAGGGAACGGTAACCATCCCGGTGGGGATGCTGTCGGACGGATGGCTGGTGCGCTGGCGGGCCCGTGCGGTCACGGGTGGGCTGACCTCACCGTGGCCGAGTTGGCGGACTTTGGTCGTGGCACCCCGTGATTCCGCTCCGGTGGCTGACGAGTTGCAGGTGACTCCGTCGCAGGTGACCGATGGCGTGGTTGTCACCTCCTCGGTGACTCCTCAGCTGCGGGCAACGGTCATCGACCCCAGGGGTGAGCCGCTGCGGGCCGAGTTCGAGCTGGAGCACAATCCGTCCGCCCCGGTGGGGCAGGGAACAGGCGTGATCTGGGCAGGTGCACTGGAGAACGTACCCGCCGGATCCCAGGCCGCGGTCACCGTACCCGGGCAGAAGTTGTCCGATGGGTGGCTGGTGCGCTGGCGGGCGCGCGCGGTGTCCGCGACTGTCACCTCCGAGTGGTCGGCGTGGCAGCACGTCACCGTCGAGCTTCCCCGGCCTCAGATCGACGAGCTCCAGGTGGTTCCCTCAACCGTCGTCGACGGACGAGCGGTCACCTCCTCGGCACAGCCGGTCCTTTACGCCCGCGTCACCTACGCTCTTGGAGGGAACCTGCGGGCCGAGTTCGAGCTAGATCATGATCCGGCCGCACCGGCTGGACAGGGTAGTGGGCTGATCTGGTCTGTGGCGGAGGAGAACGTGCCCGCGGGAGCCCAGGCGGTGACGATTGTTCCGGCGCAGAAGTTGTCCGATGGGTGGCTGGTGCGCTGGCGGGCGCGAGCCGTTGCCGGCGCACTGTCCTCCCGTTGGTCGCCGTGGCAGCAACTCAAGGTTGACGTGGCCAAGCCGGAGGTCGGTGGTCTCTACGCCAGCCCAGGGGTGGAAGTCGACGGAATCATGGTCACCCCTACGACAATCCCCAAGCTTCATGCGACGGTTCGCAGTACTTCCGCACCTGTGGTCGACACTCACTTTGAAATCGAGCATGACCCAGCCGCGCCTGTCGGCCAAGGGACCGGCCCAATCTGGTCCGGCCTGCGGGCGAACGCCGAATCCGGCGAGCAGACCAGTGTGACCGTCCCTACCGGGACACTGACCGACGGCTGGTTGGTGCGCTGGCGGGTTCGCGCTGCAGACGGGCCGCTTTCATCACCCTGGTCAGACTGGCAGAAACTAAGGATCCGCGTCGTCTACCCGGGCGAGGAACCACTCGCGCAGACCGACGGCCCGATCATCCTTACCGACGACAGCTTCACCATTGCGGCATGGCTCCGAGTCAACGACAAAGATGGTGCGTACACCTTTGTCGACCAGCGTGGTACTAACACGGCGCCGTTCCGCTTGGGGAATGATCCGGTGCGTGGACTGACATTCACCTTCACGGCTGAAGACACCGTCACCTCGACGCCGCGAGGGGCGTTCTCCGACGTAGAACCTCCGGTCAACACGTGGTTCCATCTCGCAGGAGTTTACGACCAAGTCGCCAGTACGGCCACCCTCTATCTGAACGGGAACCCAATCACGACGGCTGACATCTCATTTCCCATATGGTATGCCGAAGGTCCCTTTACTCTTGGTACCAGTATTCAAGGGGCTCTTGATGAGTTGTACGTGTACCAACGCGCTTTGCGAGCTGGAGAAGTAGGCGCCTTGGCAGTGGGATCCTTGTCGCCGGCTACGGGAGACTCTTCTGTCCGGTCGGCGCAAGCTCCTGCGACATTTCCTTATGAGCACTGGAAGCTAGAAGATTGTCTGGACAGTGCGGAGCAGCCTGACGAAGGTCATATCAAGAGATTTACTTGGTGTTTCCGGATTCGTCATCGGATCACGATCTATGCGAAGATAGGCTCGGTAAGGATTCCTAATGGTTGGGTGGACTATAGGGCTGCTGCGGTTATCAATACCTGGGTTGGCAACGGTGGAAGCGCCAGCTACGACGATGGCCGAAAGATCGATGTTTGGACAAAGTTCACCGATTTCAGCACCCTGGGATTCACCGGATCGCTCAAGCTGACATCGAAAATCGAAGCGACCGGTTGGCCGACTCCTGGCCACTGCCGATCATTGACTCCGGACAGTATCACCGGTGATATCGATTACTGGGAGCGCAACCCGACGGCGTACTTCCAGTTTGAATCTCCAACAGCGGGAAGCGACGGGCTGGACAAGATCGCCACCTGTAGATTTAGGCCGTTCATCGATTCCGATACATCGGTAGACGATGAAGTGGCCCCTCTTTATGCGGCTCCTCCTTATCGCGTTGTAAGAGAGAGGCCTGTCAACGTTAGTTGTGACAGTAGCCCATCGATTGTCAACTATCGGGGTGGCTGTGTCATGGAAGAGGCGACCCTGATCTTTACTCTTGACAGATCTGATCCTACCGTTTCTCAGGTAGCGGAGCATATTTATGGCGCATTCTACAACCCTTCCGCTACAAAACCTGTGATCCCAAGCATAGTCAAGGTTTTTCCGGGTAACGCGGATGCGCCGCGAGGCTCCAGACGGGGTGCTCCATTGACCCGAACACAAGAGGAGGCCTACATCGATCGAAACCGCCGTCAGACCAGAGTTGATTGCGTTGCCTCATACACCGCGGCTCAGCGGGATGACAAAGAATGTGACGAATATCCATTTGCTACCACAATGGAGGGTGCCGCCTATGCGCTGGGCAACTCGTCTGTGCTTCCGGTCGATCGTGAACATAATAACCAGGCTGGGACTAGATGGCTTGAGCATGCGTTCTATTTTCGATATCGAATCCTGGAAAGTGATAAGTTCTGGGTGCGCATAAAGCCTGTTCCGTTGCCTGTCTCGTCAAATTTGAGATTGCGTGACGGAATTCTCTGATATGTCTGGCTCGTTTCGGATTCTTGGGAGTTTATGGTAGTGCAAGCTGTATCGCCAGTTGTCCTGGGGTGCGGGAATAGTAGATGGGTCGATTGTGGCCTCGTTTTCTCGATATGATTGTCGGTTCTGGTGGACATTGTGAATATTGAAGCTCATCGGGAGCGGATGCATGCACTGCTGCTTCCGCATGGTATTTGGTATGGATTGAGTATTGTATGGTGTAAGGATGTTGATCTGGAGGATCTTGTATCGGTGCTTGGTGTCGAACCCTATCCGTCTCGGCTTACTGTGCAGGATCTAATGGGAGTCTTTGCGGAGTTGGATTTGGTTGATGATCCACAATGGGATCACATAATTTTGTTGGGTCGGATTGAGGGCTGGATTCTAATCATCGACCCGGGTGCTTCGGTATCAATGCGGAATGGTGTGTGTAAGGCGACAGCGCAAGGTGGAACAGCCATCGGTCTTTACTGGACCATCAACGGTCATGGTCGGATGGCCTGTGCGTCTAATGGAGAACTCCTTGTTGAGTTCAGTCTGATGTTTCCGGATGAACGCGCCGGTAATGACGTCGAGATAGCCACTCCGTATCTGGAGGGTCTCAAGGGGGAGCTGGAAGTAGGTGAGTGGCAGGCAGCTGCCTTGCTTGTTTTGGAACGTTGGACGGGCGTTGGGATCACACAGGAGTGGCTTTCTGCTTCCCATCTCGCCTATACGATGTAGCTTCGTCATTCGCGCCACGAAAGCAGATAGGGGCCGTCGTAGGTCGGACGGAGTCCGTCGATGTGGTCGGCCTCATCGGGTGTCAGATTGTCTTGTGTGCATTGGCTGGATGTTGTCGGCGAGCTGGGTATGGGGCCTGAGGCGCCGGCTAGGCAAAGGTGAGCGGGAACAGGTCGTTCGATTCCACCACGTGCACGTCGCGGGAGGTGCGCTGCCCGATACCGCTCACGTGCACAGCGCGGGAGACTGACTCCACCGTTGAGCGGCTCATGTAGAGCCGTCTGGCTGTAACCGCCCCCTTCCAGATGTGGTGGGGCTGGTGGTGGCACGATGTGTCCTGAACGGTGGGCTGCAGAACGGCTGCGTGGGTTGTTCCTTCCCCTCGTGTGTTCTGTCAGAGGGGCCTCGCGGGTTTCGGCCGGCGATTAATCTGTTTCCGTATGTGGTGCTTGGTGCTTTGATGCACTGTGGCAGTTGATCGGAAGAGAGGGTTCTCTGTGGGCGGCCGCAGGGTGGATCGGTCGTTGTGGCGGAACCGGGACTTCACGATTTTCTGGGCGGGGCAGACGCTTGCCGAGTTCGGGAACACGTTCTCGCTGATCGCGATGCCGCTGCTGGTCCTCAAGGCGACCGGGTCGGTCGTGCAGATGGGCCTGCTCACCGCGGTCGCGGCTGTCTCCTCGATCGTGACCGGGGTGTTCGGCGGCATCCTGGTGGACCGGCTGGACCGCCGGCGGCTGATGATCGTATGTGATGTGGCGCGGTTCCTGCTCTACGGGCTGATCCCGGTCTGCTGGATGATCGGCCCGCAGATCTGGCTGCTCTACGTGGTCATGGCGTGTTCCGGCGTCTTCGGCATGATCTTCCGGACCAGCTATGTGACCGCGGTCGGCAATCTTGTGGACAAGGACCAGATCGTCGCGGCCAACGGCCGGCTGCAGGCGACGAACGCCCTCGCCTACATCACCGGGCCCGCCTTGGCCGGGTTGATCTCGGGGCTGTTCGGCACCACCGCGGCGATCGCCGCGAACTCCGTCACCTTCGGTGTGTCCGCGATCGGGCTCGCGCTGGTGCGATTCCGCCCGGTGCAGGGCCCGCCGCCGGCCGAGGCCCGCTGGTACGACGTGCGGCAGGGTTTTCTGGCCGGCCTCGCCTTCCTCTGGCGGACCCCGGTGCTGCGCTGGGTGACGCTCCTGCTGATGGTCGTCACGTTCCTCAGCCTCGGGATGATCGACGTCTTCATCTACCACCTGCGGGACGGGCTCGGGCAGAGCGAGGAGGTGGTGGGATACGTGCTCGGGATCGCCGGGGCCGGTGCCGTCGTCGGCGCGTCGCTCACCGCGTATCTCCGCAGGAGGCTGGGGTTCGGCTGGTGCTGGCTGGGCGCCTACGCCCTGACCGGGGCGGCCATGGCGGTGTTCGCGATGTCGGACGGCCTCGTCGTGGTGACCGCGATGGCCGTGGTGTACATGTTCTGCCTCGCCCTCGCCGGGATCTGCTCGATGTCGCTGCGCCAGACCATGACCCCCGACCATCTGCTCGGCCGGGTGACCTCGGCCTTCTGGACCCTCTCCGAGGGGCTGGCCCCGCTCGGCGCCGTGGTGCTCACCGCCCTGGCGGGTGGGATCGGGGTACGGCGGACGCTGCTGTGGGCGGCGGGTGCCTTCCTGTTCGTCACCGTGGCCGGACTGTTCACCCCGATCCGGCAGAGGAGTCCGGAAAGGGCGACGGATTCCTCGCCTGACTTGCAGGGTTTACCCGTTTCCGGGAAATAGGTTTTCCTGTTTCCCCGGTTTGGGACAGCAGGCGGATATGACGGCCTCATTACGGCTGGCACCGGCCGTTCGGATCTCTTGCAAAGCGTTGACCAGCGGTCAGAATCGCGCTGTAGTCGTCCACTCGAATGGCGGGGACCACGCCGCCAGAGGGAGTCAGCCGATGGTATTCACGGGATTGAGACGAATCGCCCTCGCGACTTTGGGCGCCCTGACGCTGGTCGGGGCGCATCTCGCCGTCGCGACACCGGCGAACGCCATCCCCGGCCTGGAGAACGTGACCACGGTCTCCGCCTTCAACTCCAACGTCTTCAAGAGTCAGACCGCGCTCTGCCCGGCCGGGAAGCGCGTCGTCGGCGCCGGCGCACGGCTCACCATGGTCACCAACGAGGTGGCGATCACCCAGTTCGCCCCGCTCCCCAACGGCCAAGGCGTCGAAGCCAGGGCCTATGAGGACTGGGACGGCTTCGCCGGCAACTGGGGGCTGATCGCGCACGCGATCTGCGCCGACACCCCGGCCGGTTGGGAGATCCAGACAGCGACCAGCCCTCCCGGGTCGCCGCCGTCCGCCACGGTCGTGGCCTCCTGCTCACCCGGGAAGCGGGCCCTCGGCACCGGGGGGAACGTGTTCCCCGGGCGTGGCGTCGTCGTCCTCACCGGGGTGATCCCGCAGGGCGGTGCCTCGCCGACCAGCGTCCGGGCCGTCGGTGAGGAGACCGAGGTCGCCTTCCTCGGGGACTGGACGGTCAGCGCCTGGGCCATCTGCGCCAACCCGGTGCCCGGCCACACCACGGCCGTCGCCACCACCGTGTCCGACTCCCTGAGCCCGAAGGTGCAGAGCGTGCCGTGTCCCGCGGGGACCCAGGTGCACGGGGTCGGCCTGCAGATCGGCGGCGGGCTCGGCCAGGTGTTCATCAACGCCGCCGTCTCCGTCCCGAACCCCGTCTCCACCCAGGTCCCGACGAGAGCCGTCGAGGACCAGACAGGACTCGCCACCAACTGGGCGATGCGCACCTACGCCATCTGCGCCACATAGTGATCGCCGGGTGGGGCGACGGAGAGGGCGTCCCACCCGTTCACTTCCGCTGGAAGCCACAGAGCTCACCGCGGTGTCCCGTGGGTGTATTTCCTTTTGGGGTGGTTGTCAGGAAATCCGGCTCCGCTGTTTTCTCCATTCTAGACGGCCGTTAGATATCTCTGAATTCTTACGATTGGCATGGTCGACTCGTATGCCTTGTAAATCGTTTTCGAGCGGTCAGAATCGCGCTGTAGTCGTCCACTCGAATGGCGGGGACCACGCCGCCAGAGGGAGTCAGCCAATGGTGTTCACGGGATTGCGACGAATCGCGTTTGCGGCGCTGGGGGCCTTGACCCTGGTCGGGGCGCAGTTGGCGCTCGCGGCGCCGGCGAAGGCCGTTCCCGGTCTGCAGAACGTGACGACGGCCTCCGTCGTCAACTCCAACATCTTCAAGAGCCAGACCGCGATGTGCCCCGCCGGAAAACGTGTCGTCGGGGGCGGCGCACGGCTGTCCATCCTCACCAACGAGGTGGCGATCACCCAGTTCGCCCCGCTGCCGACCGGCGACGGCATCGAGGCCAGGGCCTACGAGGACTGGGACGGCTTCGTCGGCAACTGGGGGCTGGTCGCCCACGCGATCTGTGCCGACCCGCTCCCCGGGTATGAGATCCAGACCGCCACGAGCCCGTCCGCGTCACCCCCTTCCGCCTCGGTGGTGGCCTCCTGCACGCCCGGCAGGCGGCTCCTCGGCACCGGGGGAAGCGTGTTCCCCGGCCGCGGGGTGGTCGTCCTCACCGGGGCGATCCCGCAGGGCGGGCTCTCACCCACCGGTGCCCGGGCCTTCGGTGAGAAGACCGAGGTCGGCTACCTCGGGGACTGGACGGTCAGCGTGTGGGCCATCTGCGCGGACCCGGTCCCCGGGCACACCACGGTCACGGCCACCACTGTGTTCGACTCCACCAGCCCCAAGACCCAGACCGTGACGTGTCCCGCCGGGACCCAGGTCCACGGGCTCGGCGTGCAGATCGGCGGGGGACAGGGCGAGGTGTTCCTCAACGCCGCCGTGTCCACCCCGAACCCCGTCTCCACCCAGGTCCCGACCAGGGCCGTGGAAGACCAGACCGGGTTCCTCCCGAGCTGGGCGATGCGTACCCACGCCATCTGCGCGAACTGACGATCCGAAGGGGTGGGGCGGCCCGGAGCCGCTCCACCCCTCTCGGAGCTGTCCTCCGGCGCCCGCAATGGGCGTGTTTGGTGTGCTCGTCGCGCAGGGTCAGCAGGCGGACGATCTCGCCCGAGTCCCCGGCGGCGAAGGCGTCGATGACCTCGGTGTGCTCCTCGATCGCGTGCAGGCTGGGCGCGTTGCGTCCGCCGAGGGCGGCGGCCATGAAACCCGAGGTGCTGAGCTTGCGGTAGATCCCGGTCAGGGTGGGGTTCCCGGCCAGGCCGATCAGGTGGCCGTGGAAGTCGTCGATGGCGGTGAGGTAGCCGTCGACGTCGGTCACCCGGTCCCCGGGGCTTTCGCCGGCGGGTGGCTCCCGGCACCGTGCGGGCTCCGCGGAAATCCGCAGAAGTGATGATCGCGGCCAACTCCCCGGCCTTCCGGTCGCCATCCCTCCAGGGCTGATTTGGTGAACAGCGGGATACCACCTTCCGTTCCACCCCGTCGTGTCGCTATCCCCTCCAGGGATGGTCGGTGACCATGACAGCGAGACCGTCACATTAGTCGGGAGCACGGAGACATAGCTATCCCTCTAGGGCTGTGACCCAGCGTCATCAGCACGGCGCACAAGCGGAGTGAGATGTCGCTCTAGGGATGATCTGCGACCCCGATAGCAAAGTCGCAGTTCAGGAGGCTGGTGGGGGTGGGTTTGGGGGCAGGTTTGCGGCAAGTCGGCGGTAGTGCGTAAGGGCTGGTCAGAGTCGATCCTTTCGGCGGCCAGGGGGCGGGATATCCGGACAATCTACCTGGCCGCCGAAGGGACGTCGGTGGGCCGGCGGAGGTCAGCAGCCTCGGGCGGCGAAGGCGAGGAACTGGGTGACCTCGCGGTTGTCGAAGTTGTCGTCGGAGCCGATCACCACGGTGCACTCGCCGGTGGCCAGGCGGGGGCCGAAGGCGAGGGCCTCCAGGTTCTGCGTCGGCGGGCGGAACGTGCTGAGGTCGTGGATCAGCCGCTTGGTGACCGGCCGGTACGGCGCGCCGGCGGCGAGGCTGTCCCGGCTCAGGATGTTCGTGGCCCCGCGCAGGTCGATCTCATACAGCTTGACCTTGTAGTTCACCCCTTCGATCCAGGAACGCTCCAGTGCCAGGTACCGGTGGTCGTCGAGGGCGAGGATCTCCGAGACGCCGCTGTCGGTCGCCCCGGTGGGCGGGATGGGCGCGGCGGGCAGCGGGTCGATCGGGTAGGCGTACTGGGCCCGCGGCTGTCCGGCGCGGTTCCACACGGTGATCCGCGCCGGTGCGCCCCGCTGGAGGGTCGGCGGCTCGCCGTCCTCGAACCGCGGGCCTTCCACCATGGCGGCGATAGAGGTCGGAGTGAAGGTGAGCCCTTCGAATCCGGAGTTGCGCCGGGGTCCGCGCGTGGTGTCGGTCAACTGCAGGTTGGCGGGGAGGGGAAGCTCACCGCGATACCGCCCTTGGTCGTCCGACCACCGGACGGTCATGTCGGAGAGAGGGAGGGTCGGGCGGGAGGCGTCGGGACGGTCGCCTTCGCTGGCCCAGAGCAGCCGGCGGCTCCACCGGTCGAAGCGGATGGTCTCGGGGTCGGTGTCGCCCGGGTGGCCGAATCCGGGGTACGGACTCCCGTCGGGCTGCAGCAGGGTGGTCGTCCCGGTGAGGCGGACGCCGGTGAAGGCCCCGGTGAACGGGTTGATGTCCAGCCTTCCGGTGTAGAACCGGGACGGGTTGTAGCGGCGGCGGTCGTCGGAGATCAGATACCAGAGCCCGGTGAGCGGGTCGCGGTCGAGGCCGGAGATTCCGCCGAAGGTGGTTTCCTCGAATTGCAACCCGTGGGGAAGTCGCTGCTCACCCAGGAATCGGGTGATCCGGAAATCCCCCGGGGCCAGGGATTCCGCGGCCACCGGTGGAATGTGCACACCTCCGGCGCCGATCGCCGCCACCACGGCGACGGCGATTCCCGCTAATCTCCGGAAACGGGTCATAAGCCCCTCCACGACTTGGTAATGCGCGTGCAATGGACCGTGCAAGCACATGAGATCGTGGATCAACGAGAATGTCCACGCAGATCGCGGCTCGGGGCCGGAAAACGTGTCGCTGTCATTTCGAGAATTCGGGCTTTCATCGCCAAATCCACATAAATCCAACCTGGGCTCTGGATGTGGAGGGCGGCTGACGGCGAATGGGTTTTCCGAGCGTGAATAATTCGCTGCATCGAGACGAATGTGTATCCACCGTAATGGCAGCCGGTCACGAGGTATCCCGTCCCTTTGACTTAGTCCGTCGCTCTCCAAGGAATGGTGTCCGGGTCGGCAGGTCGAGCCCCGTGGCGGAGTGCCGCGGCGGTCCAGCGATCATGGATGGGGTGGATCGGCTTCACAGTCCCGGCAAAGATGGCACTCTTCTGGACTATCTGTCACGGACCGGATTGCTAGTCTGGCAGGCATGACCGCCATGGCACCCGCGCGTACCCAACCGGACCTGTCGTTTCTGCTGGACCACACCAGCCATGTGCTGCGGACGCGGATGGCCGCGGCGCTCGCCGAGATCGGGCTGACCGCGCGTATGCACTGCGTGCTGGTCCACGCCCTGGAGGCCGAGCGCACCCAGGCCCAGCTCGCCGAGCTCGGGGACATGGACAAGACCACGATGGTCGTCACGGTGGACGCGCTGGAGGATGCGGGCCTCGCCGAGCGCCGTCCGTCCGGCCGGGATCGGCGGGCTCGGATCATCGCGGTCACGGAGGCGGGGGCCGGAGTCGCCGAGAAGAGCCAGCGCATCGTCGACCGGGTGCACGCGGAGGCGCTGGCCACCCTCGGCGAGGGCGATCGGGTCGTCCTGCTCCGGGCGCTTGGCCACCTGGTCGACGGGCATCTGGCCGCGCCGGTGGAGAGTCCTCCCTCCGCCAGGCGGGCCCGGCAGCGCGAGAAGTGAGGCGGCAAAGCTCTCCGCTGCGCCGGATCCGCAGGACGAGGCGGCATTCCTGAAGCGTGTGGTGATCAGCCGCGCGGCCCTGGACGTCTCCGCCGTCGATCGATCGTCCGGCGCGGGACGGGCCTCGGACCGACCCCGCCCGGTCCGACGTGGGCGGTCCACGTGACGGACGGGTCGTCGACCCGGTGCGGACGATGCCCGGTACGGCCACCAGGGTCGTTTTCAGGTTGCTTGCCCGCCCCCACCGGTGACTGGCGTTCCAGGGAGGAGCGGACGATGGGAGCGGGCATCGGCAACCGGAAGAGACCGTTTTGTGGTGGTTCCCCCGTGAAACGGGATCGTGTCCGGAGTAACTCTACGTGTGGGAGCGCCGGGTCGTGCGCTCCGGCACCCACTTGGCGAAGATCTCTTGATTTCTATGGTTTAGACGCAGGTCGACAGGGGTTCACAGACTGAGACGGCGTGTCGGGCCGCCGGGGGAGCGCGGTGCCCTCCCCCGGCGCCTTCAGCGTCCCCGTAGCGCGGCGGCCTCCCGGGCCAGTTCGGTGACACGGTCGTAGTCGCTGGTGGAAGGGGTGAGCCAGGTACCGCCCACACAGCCGACGTTGGGCAGGGCGAGATAGTCCGGCGCGGTCTCGGGCCGGATCCCCCCGGTGGGGCAGAAGCGGATGTCCGGTAAGGGACCGGCCAGGGATTTCAGATATTTGATTCCCCCGGCGGCTTCGGCGGGGAAGAACTTGAGTTCGGTGACGCCGTGCTCGGCGAGCACCATGGCCTCCGAGGCGGTCGCCGCCCCGGGGAGGAAGGGCAGCCCGCTGGCGCTCATGGCGTCGAGCAGGATGTGGGTGCTGCCGGGGCTCACCAGGAAGCGGGCGCCCGCCGCCATGGCCGTGGCGACGTCGGCGGGGTTGCGGATCGTCCCGGCCCCGATCATCACGTCGGGCAGCTCGGCCCGGATCGCCGCGATCGCCGGGAGGGCCGCCTCGGTGCGCAGGGTCACCTCGATGACCGGCAGTCCGCCGTCGGACAGGGCCTTGGCCAGGGGTACGGCGTCCGTCACCTCCTCGATGACGACGACGGGGATGACGGGTGCCAGGTCGAGCAGGCTCATGCGGTCCTCATTCGCTGTTCGAGCCAGGCCGCGGCACCGGTGAGCGCCGATGTGGGGGACACGATGAGCACGGTGGCGATCTCGCTCAGATAGTCGGTCAGATTGGGTGTCGCTTCGAAGCGGGACCGGAAGGTGCTGGAGCGCAGCCGGTCCACGATGCGGGGGAGGATGCCGCCGCCGAGGTAGACGCCGCCCTTGGCGCCGAAGGTGAGGGCGACGTTCCCGGTGAAGGTGCCGAGCAGACCGCAGAACACCTCGACGGTCTGGGCGCAGAGCGGGTCGTCCGTCCGGGCCACGATCTCGGCCGCGGGCAGCGGGTCGACCCGGACGCCTTGGACCAGCCCAAGGCCGTACCGGAGCCGGGTGAGACCGGGTCCGGAGATCAGGTGCTCGGCGATGAGGTAGCCGGGCATCTCCGCCCGGAGCGCCCGGACGACCTCGATCTCCAGGCGCTCCGCGGCGGGGACGTCGACGTGCCCGCCTTCGCCGGGGATGGAGATCCAGCGGCCGCCCACGGGGACGAGACCGGCCACGCCGAGTCCGGTGCCGGGTCCCAGGACGGCTTTGACCAGGTCGGGGGCGGGCTCGGGCCCGCCGAGCAGCGTCACGTCCTCGGGGCGGAGCCACGGCAGCGCCATGGACAGGGCGCCGAAGTCGTTCAACAGTTCGATGTGGGGGATGTCCAAGGCCTTCGCGGTGTCGATGACCGACCCCCTCCAGTCGGCGTTGGTGAGCCGGTACCGGTCGCGGTCGACGGGACCCGCCATCGCCAGGCACGCCGCCCCCGGCCGTACGCCTCCCTGGCCTTTCAGGTAGGCCGCGACGGCCGCGGTCAGATCCTCATGCTCGGCGCCCGCCAGGACGTCGACGTCGTGGGGGGATTCACCGGGGCTGCTCACCAGCCCGAACCGGGCGTTGGTGCCCCCGATGTCGGCGACGAGCCATGGGTGTTCCGTGGAGGGGGCGGAAATCTCGGTCATTAAGCACCACCGTTGCTCGAAAAGATACCGGCGCCGCGTTCGGCCGGTCCTACCGTACGGCGGAACGCGGCGAACAGCTCCCTTCCCGTGCCGATCAACTTTTCGGGTCCGGACGGGATTCCGGCCGGGGTGCGTTCGGCCAGCTCCGACGCGGGGACCGCGAGCTCCAGCGTCCCGGCGGCGGAGTCGAGCCGGATCGGGTCGCCGTCGCGGACGAGCGCGAGGGCGCCTCCGGCGGCGGCCTCGGGGGAGACGTGGATGGCGGCGGGGACCTTGCCCGAGGCACCCGACATCCGGCCGTCGGTGACGATGGCCACCCGCTGCCCCCGGTCGAGCAGGACGGCGAGCGGCGGGGTGAGCTTGTGCAGCTCGGGCATGCCGTTGGCCTGCGGGCCCTGGAAGCGGATGACGGCGACGAAGTCCCGTCCGTCCAGCTCCCCGGCCTCGAACGCGGCGAGCAGCTCGGCCTGGTCGTCGAAGACCTTCGCCGGGGCCTCGATCATCAGGTGCTCGGGTTTGACCGCGGACACCTTGCTCACCGCCCGGCCGAGGTTGCCGTTCAGCATGTGGATGCCGCCGTCGGGGGAGAACGGGTCGCGCACCGGGCGCAGGACGTCGGGGTCGGCGCCGCCCTCGATCCGCTCGGTCCAGACGACCTCCCCGCCCTTGAGCCGGGGCTCCTGCCGGTAGTGGTGCAGCCCGGTCCCGGCCACGGTGCGGACGTCCTCGTGGATCAGCCCGGCGTCGAGCAGCTCGCCGATGAGCACGGCCATCCCGCCCGCGGCGTGGAAGTGGTTCACATCGGCGTGGCCGTTGGGGTACATCCGGGTGAGCAGCGGGACGACCTTCGACAGCTCCGCGAAGTCGTCCCAGGTCAGCTCGATGCCGGCCGCGTCGGCGACGGCGATCAGGTGGAGGGTGTGGTTGGTGGAGCCTCCGGTGGCCAGGAGCGCGACGACCGCGTTGACCACGGCGCGCTCGTCGACGACCTCCCCGACCGGGGTGTACTCGCGGGTCAGCTCGACGATGCGCCGCCCGGCCGCGTCGGTGAGGGCGTCCCGCAGTTCGGTGCCGGGGTTGACGAAGGTGGCGCCGGGCAGGTGCAGGCCCATGACCTCCATCAGGACCTGGTTGGAGTTGGCGGTGCCGTAGAAGGTGCAGGTGCCGGGGGAGTGGTAGGACTTGGACTCGGCCTCCAGCATCTCGCCCCGGCCGATCCTGCCTTCGGCGAAGAGCTGCCGGGCCCGGCCTTTGGCCTTGTTCGGCAGGCCGGACGGCATCGGCCCGGCGGGGACGAAGAGGGCGGGCAGGTGCCCGAAGGAGAGCGCGCCGATCAGCAGCCCGGGGACGATCTTGTCGCACACCCCGAGCAGCAGCGTCGCGTCGAACATGTCGTGGGAGAGCGCGACCGCGGTCGACATCGCGATGAGGTCCCGGCTGAACAGCGAGAGCTCCATGCCGGGCCGGCCCTGGGTGATCCCGTCGCACATGGCGGGCACACCCCCGGCGACCATGGCGACCCCGCCGGCGCCCCGGACGGCCTCCTTCAACCGGGCCGGATAGGTCTCGTACGGCTGATGCGCCGAGAGCATGTCGTTGTAGGAGGTCACGACGGCCACCGCGGGTTTGGCGGTGCCCCGCAGGTCGAGCTTGTCCGCGGGGGTGCAGGCGGCGAAGCCGTGGGCGAGGTTGGCGCAGCCGAGCCGGGCGCGGGCGGGACCGCGCAGCGCGGCGGTGCGGATCCGCTCCAGGTAGGTGAGCCGGCTCCGCTCGCTCCGTTCGGCGATCCGCCGGGTGACGCGGTCGATCACGGGATGGGTCATGCCAAACCGTCCTCGTGCCAGGCGCGCCCGGAGCGGGCGAGCAGGTCGCGGGCGCCGCCGGGGCCGGTGCTCCCGGCGGCGTAGATCTCGGGCACGTCGTCCGCCCAGGCGGAGATGATCGGGTCGATCCAGCTCCAGGCGGTCTCCACCTCGTCCCGCCGCATGAACAGCGTCGGGTTGCCGTCCAGGACGTCGAGCAGGAGCCGCTCGTAGGCGTCGGGCACCCGGGTCTGGAACGTCTCGGCGAAACTCAGGCTGAGCGGCACCGGCCGGAGGGAGACCTCCCCCGGTCCGGGTTCCTTGGCCTGCAGGTGCAGGTGGATGCCCTCGCTCGGCTGGAGCCGCAGGATCAGCCGGTTGGCCTGCGAGCCGGGCCCGGCGCCGCCCGTACTGAAGATCGAATGGGGGACGTCCTTGAACTGGACGACGATCTCGGAGTGCCGGCTGCGCAGCCGCTTGCCCGAGCGCAGGTAGAACGGGACCCCGGCCCACCGCCAGTTGAGGATCTCGGCCTCGACGGCGGCGAACGTCTCCACCCGGGCGGACTGCTCGGTCGGCGGCGTACCGGACGGCTCGTCGAGATAGCCCGGTACGGCGTGGTCGCCGACGCGCCCGGCGCCGTACTGGCCTCGCGCGGTGTGCCGCCGCGCGTCGGCGCCGGTGAGGGGACGCAGCGCCCGCAGCACCTTCACCTTCTCGTCCCGTACGGCTTCGCGGTCGTTGCGCGCGGGCGGCTCCATCGCGGTCAGGCAGAGCAGCTGGAGGAGGTGGTTCTGGACCATGTCGCGGAGGGCGCCGGCGTGGTCGTAGTAGCCGCGCCGTCCCGGGGTGCCGACGGTCTCGGCCACGGTGATCTGCACGTGGTCGATCCAGCGGGAGTTCCAGACGGGTTCCAGGAAGGTGTTGGCGAACCGGAGGACCAGCAGGTTCTGGACGGTCTCCTTGCCGAGGTAGTGATCGATCCGGAAGATCCGGTTCTCGGCGACGATGGCGCCGACCTCGTCGTTGATGGCCCGGGCGCTCGCGAGGTCCCGGCCGATGGGCTTCTCCAGCACGACGCGGGAGTCCTCGGTGATCAGCCCGGCGCGGTTGGCCTCCCGGCAGAACGGCCCGAAGGTCATGGGCGGGCTGGCGAGGTAGAAGATCCGGGTCCGGCCGGAGGTGAGGAGTTCGCCGAGGGCGGTCCACCCGTTGTCCGGTTCGCCGGCGGCGACGTCGACGGAGACGTGGTGGAGCCGCCGGACGAACCGATCCCAGGCGCCGGGGTCGCCGGGAGGTACGGCCCCCGCGCCGCGTACCTCCGCGTCGACCTTGCCCCGGTAGTCGGTGTCGCCGAGTCCGCCCCGGGAGAGCGCGATGACCTTCGTCTCGGGCGCGAGGCGTCCTTCCAGGTCACAGCGGTACAGCGCGGGCAGCAGCTTGCGCATCGCCAGGTCTCCGGTACCTCCGAACAGGATCAGGTCCGCCGCGTGAGCATGCGAAGACGGGCTTAGTTGTACAGCCGGGGACATGGGGGACTCCTGGGACGAAGGGGATGTTTCTTACGTTACTCACGTCTTCTGAACCTGCACAAGCCTAGTTTTGTAATTCAAGATGAAAAAGTGCCGGGTCTTCGGTCAGTTTCCGTGTTGTAAGCAGGTGTGGTTAGCTGTGCAGATGGTCCGCCGTTCCCACTCCGTGCTGGCGTCCAGCGGCGAGGTCTTCCGCCTCATCCGTAACGGCGAAGCCGTCACCCGGGCCGACATCGGGAGGGTCACCGGCCTGTCCCGCCCCGCGGTGAGCCTGCGCGTCTCCGAACTGCTCGACCACGGGTTCGTCGTCGAACACACCGACGGCCCGTCCACCGGAGGCCGCCCTCCCGTACGCCTCGGCTTCAACGCCGCCGGCGGCGTCGTCCTCGCCGCGTCGCTCGGCGCCAGCCGTACCCAGATCGCGGTCTGCGACCTCGCCGGAGAGCCCGTCGCCGCCGCCGAACTCACGATCGACGTGGAGCAGGGGCCCGACACGGTGCTCACCCTCCTCATGGACGTCTGGGACGACCTGCTCGGGCAGATCCCCGCCGCGCCGATCCGCGGAGTCGGCCTCGGGGTGCCCGCGACCGTCGAGTTCGCCCACGGGCGCATCCAGAGCGTCCGGGTCATGGCGAGCTGGACCGGGGTCGCGATCCCGCCGCTCATCGCCCGCCGGTACGGCGTCCCCGTCTTCGTCGACAACGACGTCAACGTGATCGCCGTCGGCGAGCACCGGGCGGTCTACCACGACGAGGTCGGCGACATGCTCTTCGTCAAGATCTCCACCCGGGTCGGGGCCGGAGTGATCAGCGGGGGACGGATTCAGCGCGGCGCGCTCGGCGCCGCCGGGGAGATCGGGCACATCCCGGTCCGCGACGGCGACGGCGTCCTGTGCCGCTGCGGCAACGTCGACTGCCTCGACGCGCTGGTGTCGGGTACGGCGCTGCTGGCGCAGCTCGTGGCCCGGGGCCGCGCGGTCGACTCCCTCGCCGACGTGGTGGCGCTCGTCCGCGCGGGGGACGCCGAGACCATGGCCCTGGTCCGCCGGGCCGGGCGCAGGCTCGGCGAGGTGGTCGCCAGCGCCGTCAACCTGCTCAACCCGGCCGTGGTCGTCCTCGGTGGCGACATGGCGGATGTGTTCGAGCACCTGGTGGCCGGGGTCCGTGAGGTCGTGTACCAGCGCTCCACCGCGCTGGCCACCCGCAATCTGCGCATCACCCCGAGCAAGCTCGGCCCCGGGGCGGGCGTCACCGGCTGCGCCGCAATGGTCCTCGACGAGATCCTCACCCCCGAGGCCGTCGACACCTGGCTCGCCGGGAACCCCGAACCCGCGCCGCTCCGGTAGGCCGGGTCCGGTCGCTCGTCTTGAGGCCCCGGATCGTTCCTACGGGGTGGGCGCCCCTGGGTTTGCCTGGTCTTGGGTGCGGGGGCGGGAATGAACCGTCCCGGTGACAACCTTGGACGTGCGGTACCCCGTTGGGTGAAGTCAGGCTTACAAGAGCGGTGTTTTCAACATCGATCGCGGCGGTCGGCGCCGGACGAAGTACATCCGGCACCAACCGCCGCGCGCATTCTCGCGCCGCAAAAGGGGCGCGGCGCGAGAAGTGCGGATGTAGCGTCTTGAACGCCTAGGGTCCAGTCGTACTCGCAACTCCGGGAGCTCGGCGGGTGGGCGCGATCGCTGCGGGTCAGCGGGAGTAGAACTCGACGACGAGTTGCTCGTCGACCTGGACGGGGATCTGGGCGCGCTCGGGGAGGGCGACGAGGGTGCAGCGCAGGTCGGCGTGGTTGACGTCGAGGTAGGGGGCGATGCGGTCGTCGGCGTAGGTCTTCTCGGCGGCGGCGACGAAGGGCTGCATGCGGCGGGAGCGCTCGCGGACGCCGATGGTCTGGCCGGGCTTCACGATGTAGCTGGGGATGTCGACCTTCTTGCCGTCCACGGTGATGTGCCCGTGGTTGACGTATTGCCGCGCGGCGTAGATGGAGGCGGCGAATCCGGCCCGCAGGACCAGGGAGGCGAGCCGGCACTCCAGCCGGACCACGAACGCCGCCCCGGAGCGTCCGGCCTTGTCGAAGGTGTTGCGGAACTGCTTCTCGGACACGTCGTAATACCAGCGGAGCCGCTGCTTCTCCATCAGCCGGACCCCGTAGTCCCCGGTGGAGCGCCGGTTGGTCTTGCGTCCGTGCTCCCCGGGCGGGTACGGCCGCTCCTCGAAGTAGCGGACGGCCTTGCGGGTCAGCGGGATGCCCGCCCGGCGGGAGAGCCGGACTTTGGGGCCGGTGTAGCGCACGTGCACCTCGTCATGATTAGGTAATCCTTAGTTAGGCTAGCCTAACCTACATCACCCCGTGAGGAGCCGGTCTTGGAATCACACGCAGCCGTGGCCGAGCGCGTGCGCACGCTCGCCGCCGACTCGATCCCCGTCCACGTCACCCTGGCCGGTGCGCCGTACCCCGGAGGAGACGTCCGCGGCGCCGTCGACGACTCCGGGCGGCCCGTCCTGCTGGTCAAGCCGGGCGAGACCCTGCACACCGCCCTGCGCCTTTCGCCGGGGGCCGACGCCGGGGTCACCGTGGGCCTGACCGCGTCCCGGCAGCTCGGCGGGGCGCTGGTCACCCGGGGCATGCTCACCGTGCAGGGCTGGGCGTCCCTCGTCGACGTCACCGAGATCAGGGAGGCCGCGATCACGGTGGCGGCCCGGAGCGCCGACGAGGACCTGTTCGCCGCGGTGGAGAACCCCCTCGACCCGGACGCGCCCCTGCTGGCCAGGGTCGACGTCGCCTCCGTCGGCTACGCCACCGGGTACGAGACCGGCGCCCTGGACGCCGAGGACTACCTCGACGCCGCCCCCGACCCCTTCTCCGCCGTCGCCGAGCGGATGCTCGCCCACGTCAACGACGCCCACCGCGACCAGCTCGCCAACTGCCTCACCGGAGTCCCCGGCGCCGGGCCCGGGGAGGTCTGGCTCTGGGAACTCGACCGGCACGGGGCCACGGTCCGCGCCGACCTCACCCGCACCCCGTCCGCCCGGCCCACCCTGATCCGTTTCCCGTGGCCCACCCCCGCCGGCAGCTGCGCCGCGCTCGAACACCGCCTCCGCGGCCTCCTCTCCGCCCGGGCCTGAGCCGCACCCGGCTCGGCGCCGGAAGCCTGCGGCGCACGCCGCAACCCCCGATCACAGGGCAGGCGGGGTACGGCGGGAACGCGGCGCACGCCGTACCGGACCCGAACTCCGAGACGAGGGAGCGGGGTCGCGGTACGGCGGGACGCGGCGGAGGCCGTACCGGTGGCGGCCGGGGCACGCCGGGGAGCCGGGCGTGGTTCCGTCACGGGATCAGAGCGCGCCCCGGTGATCCGCGATGAGCCGGGCGTAGTGGCGGCCGCTGCGCTTGAGCACGCGGCGCTGGGTCGGGTAGTCGACGTAGGCGAGCCCGAACCGGTGCCGGTAGCCGTACGCCCATTCGAAGTTGTCCATCAGGCTCCAGGCGAAGTAACCGCGGAGCGGCACCCCCCGGCGGATCGCCGCCGCGCAGGCGCCGAGATGGTCGTCGAGGAACGCGGTGCGCTCCGGGTCGTCCACGATCAGGTCCTCGCCCGGTTCGTCCGGCCAGGCCGAGCCGTTCTCCATGATGTACAGGGTGTCCGCGCCGTAGTCGTCGGTCATCCGCACCAGGATGTCCTCCAGGCCGCGCGGGTGGACCTCCCAGCCCATCGCGGTGGTCGTCGCGCCGTCCACCGGCACCTGCCGGAAACCCAGCGCCTCGCCCGGATCCGCCGCGATCACCGCGCGGCAGTAGTAGTTCACCCCGAGGAAGTCCAGCGGCGCGGCGATCGTCTCCGCGTCCCCCGGGTGCTCCGGCAGGTCAACCCCGTACAGCTCCCGCATGTCGGCGGGGAAGCCCCGCCCGTACACCGGGTCGAGCCACCACCGGTTGGCGTGCCCGTCGGCGTGCCGGGCCGCGGCTACGTCCTCCGGCCGGTTTGAGGCCGGTTCGCACGGGCTGGGGTTGACCACCAGGCCCACCGAGGGCGGGACCGGCGCCGCCGCCCGTACGGCCTGGGCGGCGAGCCCGTGTCCGAGCAGCAGGTGGTAGGACGCCCGGATCGCCTGGGTCGGGTCGGCCACGCCCGGCGCCATGATCCCGTTCAGGTGGCCGAGCCACGCCGAGCAGAGCGGCTCGTTGAGCGTGCCCCAGTCGGTGACCCGGTCGCCCAGCGCGCCGGCGACGATCCCGGCGTAGTCGGCGAACCGCAGCGCGGTGTCCCGGGCCGGCCAGCCGCCCCGATCCTGGAGGGCCTGCGGAAGATCCCAGTGGTAGAGCGTGGGGAAGGGGCGGATCCCCGCCTCCAGCAGCCCGTCGACGAGCCTGCGGTAGTAGTCCAGCCCGGCCTGGTTGGCCGGTCCGGCGCCGCCGGGCACGACCCGGGGCCAGGCGACGGAGAAGCGGTAGGCGCCGACGCCGAGCTCGCCGAGGAGGGCCAGGTCCTGCGGGAGCCGGCGGTAGGAGTCGCACGCGACGTCCCCGGTGTCGCCGCCGTCGACGAGTCCCGGGGTGTGGCAGAAGGTGTCCCAGATCGAGGGGAGCCTGCCGTCGGCGTCGACCGACCCCTCGATCTGGTAGGCGGAGGTGGCCACACCCCAGACGAAGTCGCCGGGGAATGCGGAGAGGTCGGGCATGGAGGTCCTCCAGGTCGTCCGAAACCGGGGCGGGTACGGCCTCAGGCGGCTCCTCGCCGGATCGCCGGCGTAGCCCGTACCAACACAAACTCCCCGTCTCTGCCGGAACAGCTACTTTCCTAGACGACAATGTACGGCTTTTCGATCACGTCACCACGTGCTCCGTGCGGTCCGGAAAACGGTGCGGCGGTCCGCGCCGCACCAGGAGGTGCGAGGCGAACCGCCGCGACGGGGATGTCCGGGTTCAGCAGAGTTCGTCGAGGGTCTTGGCCTGCTTGTCCCGGGTCGGGGTGGGGGTCGGGGTCTTCCCGGCGTTCGGCCGGCCGGGGCGGGTGGTCGCCGTCGAACCGGGCTTGGGGGTGCCGACCGCCACCGGGTTCGACGGGGGCGCCAGCGACTCGCGGAGCGCCCGGTTGGTCTCGGCGCGGATCTTCGCCCAGTCCGGGTTCCCGGTGTAGATCAGCGGGGGCACGAACTGGAGGCTGCTGATCCGCCCCTTCGTCACCCGCTGGGCCACGGGGACGATGTGCTCCAGGAGCGGCCGGGGGATGTCGGTGCGGAACAGCCGCTTGGCCGCGGCGGCGATCCGGTCGAACCGGCGCAGGACCGTGACGGGGTCGGCCTGCTTGGCGAGGGCGCCGAGCAGGCAGCGCTGGCGGCCCATCCGGCTGAAGTCGTCGCTGCCGACGCGGGAACGCCCGTACCAGAGGGCCTCCTCGCCGGAGAGCCGGCGGGTGCCCGCCCGGATGGTGCCCGCGGTGCCGTAGTCCCCGCCGTAGCGGACGTCCCGTTCCACCTTGACCACGATCCCGCCGATCGCGTCGACCATCTCCGCGAAACCGTACATGTCCACCAGGGCGTAGTAGTCGACCTTCAGGCCCAGGGTCTGGTGGATCGCCGCCTTGAGCGCGTCGGCGCCTTTGTTCGGACCGCCCATGATCTCGGGATGGTTGTCGGCGTACTCCCAGACCTCGTTGAGCAGGCCCTGGGAGCCCACGTCCCCCTGGAATCCGTTGGGGAACCGGGCCTGCAGCGGGCTGTAGTCGGGGAAGCGCACGTACTGCAGGTTGCGCGGGAGGCTGAACAGGACCGTGTTGCCGGACTTGATGTGCACGCTCGCCAGGGTCATGCTGTCGGTCCGCACCCCCTCCCGGCTCTTGTGCGCGTCCCCGCCGACCAGCAGGAAGTTGATCCGCTCCTTACCTTCCCAGGGATCCTTCTCCTGGATGGGGGCGACGTTGGGGGCCGCCGGCTTGAAGACGGTGTTGAGGCTGTCCCTGGCGGCCAGCACGGTTCGGGCGGAGACCGCGAACGGGGTCATCACCGTGACGCACAGGATGCCGACCGCGATCCCGGAGAAGATCTGGGCGACGCTGCTCAGCCGGTCGGGGTCGAGCACGATGTAGGACCAGAGGATCAGGCCGAACCAGAGCAGCGCGGCGGTCACCGCCCCGGCCGTGATCGCGACCAGGGTGCTGTCCCGGAGCGCGAACCCCGCCAGGTCGAGGCCGCCGATGACGATCGTGCCGCCGGCGGCGAGCAGAAGGAAGGCGTAGACGCAGATGAGCGCGATCCCCGTCCGCCGGTGTCCGGCCCGGATGTGGGCGGCCCCCGGCACCACCGCGGACAGGGCGGTCCAGCCGATGATCGCGGCGGCGCCGAGCGGCCTCACCGAACCCTGCCGGACGACCGCGTTGCCGGCGGGCCTCCCCCCAGCGCGCCTGAGGTTCATCCTGACTCCATCTTCTTGCCTGGTGGTGACGGGTCCCCTGGCCACCACGGGTGACGGTTCGGTCGGCTTGTCCCAGGACAACGCCGGTGCAGGTGGCACGATTTTCCAGGATTCTATGCCTCATACCTGGACATCACCGACACATTCAAAAGATCTTCACTTAAGAACACGCGTCGTCGAACGAGACGGCGGCCGACTTCGGGATCGCCGTTCGATCCGACTCCTCGATCACCGCCCTCGTCAGCTCGCGGATCCTTGCCCAGTCCGCCTGCCACGGCTTGACGGCCGGCGGTATGAAGGTCACGCTGCTGATCGGAGCCGTCCTGACCAGTGGCGCCAGGTCGACCAGCGCCGGTAGCAGCTGCCGAGGGATGTCGGTGGACACGAGCTGCTTGGCAGCACGAGCGAGCCGATGATAGCGGGTCAGGATCGTGATCGGGTTCGCCTGCCGCGCGAGCCGGCCCAGGAGACAGCGCTGGCGGGACATCCGGGTGTAGTCACTGGTGCCGGTCCGGGAACGCGCGTAGACCAGGGCCTGCGCCCCGGTGAGCCGGTGGACGCCCGGCTGGAGCACCACCCCGGTCTCCCCCCAGCGGACCGGTTCGGCGACGTTCACCCGGACTCCGCCGACCGCGTCCACCAGGGTCGCGAAGGCGCTCATGTTCACCAAGACGTAATGGTGGACCGGGATCCCCAGCACCTGGCCGACCGCGGCCTTGACGAGATCGGGCCCGGGCCTGCGGGAGCCGGGGACGAGTTCGGGGTGCGCGGCGCCGTACCCCCACAGGGCGTTGATCAGGTTGTCGAACCCGTGGGGAAACCGCGCCCGCATCGGGGTGCCCGGCGGGAACGGCACGCCCTCCAGGTTGCGGGGCAGGCTCAGCAGCGCCGTACGGCCCGTCGCGGTGTTCACCGAGGCGAGGACCAGGGTGTCGGTGCGCAGGCCGAACCGGCCCGGCCCGTCGTCTCCCCCGAGGAGCAGGACGTTGAGGCGGTGCAGGCGCGCGAGCGGGTTCACGGCCGCGGCGGCGGGCGGGGCCGCCGGCCAGGCGTGTGGATCGCCGGCGCCGTCCTGGAAGACGTCGGTCACCAGGTCGTACTGGAGGTATGCGTAGCGTGCCGTGGCCGCGAAGGGGGCCGCCGCCGTCAGGGCCAGGACCGAGGCAAGCAGTGCCCCGGCCACCCGTTTCCCCGCGGGCAGCCCGGCCGGGTGGAGCACCGTGTACGACCGCAGGACCAGGATGGCCCAGGCGGCCGCGCCCGCGCTCGCCAGGGAGCAGAGGACGATGAGCCAGGAGGGCTGGACCGCCAGCGCGGGCAGCCGGTCCCGGAAGGTGAACGCGAAGGCGAGGACCACGGTGGCGACGCCGTAACCCGCGCTGAGCAGCGTGGTGCCCGTGGCGGTCCGGTCGGCCCGCAGGTGAGCGAGTCCCGGGACGACCGCCGTCGCCGCGGTGAGCAGGAGGATGGAGCCGAGCCCCCGCTGCGGGACCTCGGCCGGGAGCGGGAATTCGGTGCAGGGCTGTTCCCGCAGGGTCCGTTGCGCCGGTCTCTCCTCGTCCGTCACGGCGCGCCACCTCCGTTCACCTGCGTGGGCGTCCGTCGGCGCCCCAGGCGTGGTACTCCGTTCAGAATGACATTCAAGGAAGGTGTTTTGGTGGATGCTGCGCTTCGTGTCGGATTTCGAGATTGCGGTGTCGCGGATGGGGTGCCGATTGGTTTCCCGGCCGAATAGCAATATCCGTCACATCAGGCACATGGGTCAAAGTACCCCATCGATAGATCGTCCTGCGGCCAAACGGCGCCCGGCTGTTTCGGGCGTGCTTGATCCGGTCCAAAGATTGTGCGCAGCCGGTCGGCGGGGGAGCGAGTCCCGCTGGATTGTCTGGCCATATCGGTGCTGACCTGGGTGTTCATTGTTCGGGAAGTGCTGGATTGATCAGCTTGGCAATATTCGGAGATGTCGCAATTCAGGGCAAATCAATATTGATTTCTGGGCATCCGTTGTCGCATCGTCATTAAATTGAGAGCGCAAGCTGTGCGATGTTCAGGACCGATCTGCCCCTCTTGCCATAGCTTCGAGTCATGAATCTGCAGCAGCTCCGTTACGTGGTGGCGACGGCGGAGCACCGGACCATGACCGATGCGGCGAGGTCGCTATTCATCGCTCAGCCCGCGCTCTCCCGTGCGATTCGTGATCTCGAACGCGAGCTGGGTTTGACCCTTTTCGCCAGATCCGGCAGAGGGGTGCTCGTGACCTCGGCCGGACGCCGGGTGGTGAAACTCGCCAAACAGGCGCTCGACGCCATCCACGAGATCGAGGAGTTCGCCCAGCAGAGCACCCGGGGCGGGGACGAGTTGCGCATCGCGGCGACGCCGAGCCTGGAGCCCGGGCTCGCCGGACGGCTGCTCCCCGCGTTCATCTCCGGCCATCCCGGGGTGCGGGTGCACATCGTCCGCTGTGACGGCCGGGACGGGGTGGTCACCGCCATCCGCGACCAGCGGGCCGACCTCGGCTTCACCGACCTGCCGGTCCCCGCCGACCTGGTGAGCCACCCGCTGGAGCGACAGGAGATCGTGCTGGTCTCCCCGCCGGGACTGGACCTGCCGAGCCCCGTCCCGATCCACCGGCTGAACGGGATGCGCCTGGCGCTCCCCGCCGCCGACCACCCGCGCCGCCGGGAGATCGACCTCGTCTTCGCCAGGCACGGCGTCCGGCCGGTCGCCGCCGTCGAGACCAACGACCGCGTGGGCTGGCTCGCCACCGTGCGCTCCGGGCTCGCCTCGCTCCTGTGGTTCCGGAGCATCGCCGAGGAGGCGACCCGGGTCGGGCTCGTGGTCAGATCCCTCGACCCCCCGCTGCGCCGGGTCATCGCGATCGTGCACGCCCGGCGGCGGCTGCCCGTGGCCGCGCAGGAGTTCGTGGACATGGCCGAGGGCGGCTTCGCCGCGTAGCCCGTACCGGCCTTCGGCGTGCCGTACGGCGTGCGCCGGGCCGGCCGTACCCCGCACGGACATCTCGCCCGCAGGGCCGGGGATAGGGTTGAGCGGGTGACGCCGAAGACGCTGCGCCTGGGCAGGCGGGAGTTCGCCCCCGGTGAGTTCGCCGTGATGGCCGTGGTGAACCGTACCCCCGACTCGTTCTTCGACCGGGGGGCGACCTATGGGTTCGACGCCGCGGTCGAGGCGGTGGGCCGGGCCGTGGCCGAGGGTGCCGACATCGTCGACATCGGCGGGGTCAAGGCGGGGCCCGGCGAGGAGGTCGGCGTCCGGGAGGAGATCCGCAGGGTGGCGGACCTGGTCGCCGCCGTCCGGGAGCGGCACCCCGAGGTGCTGATCAGCGTGGACACCTGGCGGGCCGAGGTCGGCGAGGTGGTGGCGCAGGCCGGCGCCGACCTGCTCAACGACACCTGGGGAGGGGTCGACCCCGAGCTGGCCGCGGTGGCCGCGCGGCATGGCATCGGCCTGGTGTGCGCGCACGCGGGGCGGGTGGAACCGCGGACCCGGCCGCACCGGATCGGCTACACCGACGTGGTCGCCGACGTGGCCGGGCTCACCGTCGAGCTGGCGCGGCGGGCCGTCGCGGCGGGGGTGGACCCCGAGCGGATTCTGATCGACCCGGCCCACGACTTCGGGAAGAACACCTGGCACTCGCTGGAGGTGTCCCGCCGCCTCGGCGAGCTGACCGCGACCGGGTGGCCGGTTCTGGTGGCGGTCTCCAACAAGGACTTCGTCGGTGAGACGCTCGGCGGGCTTCCCGTCGACCGGCGCGCGGCGGGCACCGTCGCCACCTTGGCGGTCTCCGCCTGGCTGGGCGCGCGGGTGTTCCGGGTGCACGACACGGCCGGGGCGCGCCGGGCCTTGGAGGTCGTCCGGACCCTCCGTTCGGCACCGTGACGGCGACGGGCTGTCACCACGGAACGTTCTTTTCCGGAGACTCGGTAAGGACTCCTTACAAAAGGGTCATTCATCGCTAGTCTGGCGAACTACCTCGATCTAGGTGGGTTGCCATGCGTCATGTTTTCGGGCTCATTGTGGGCGCGGCCGTGGCCGCCGCGCTCCTTTACGGTGCCGGTTGGGCGTATCCGCAGATGACTCGGGTCGGTTCCCCGCTGATACAGCCGATCGACGACACGCGGCTGCTGACCGCCCTTGGTGCGCTCGCCGGGATCGGGCTCCTGGTCGGTCTGGTGTCGGCGGTGCGGATGTCGCCGTTGGCCGCGTTCGTCCCCTCGGTCGTCCTGCTTTCCTGGACCGTGGTCTTCCTGCTCGACATGGAGCGGGCGGCGGCTCTGGCCCCGGCCGGGCCGATCGGCGACGGGATGCAGTCGCTCCTTGAGTCGGGCATCTATGGCTTGTTGGGAATTGCCCTGTTCATACCAGTACTTATGCCATCACGCTGGTCGCGGCCGGACTATGACGACGATGACGATGATTTGGATGACTCTGACTACTGAGGTCGGCACCGTGCGAGCAGTTACTCTTACCATTCCGCATCTATTAGTTGGATTTAACGGTATATCGTGTGTCTGAGGCGGCAGGCTGTGCCTTTCGGTAAGTCCCCCGAGGAGAGGCGCGCGTGATGGCTAAGGCTGGGTTGCCACCCGACGTCGAGCCTCTGGCGGTAGGCGACCCGGTGATCATCGGGCGGTACCTGCTGCTCGGCCGGCTCGGCGTCGGCGGAATGGGCATCGTCTTCCTCGCCGAAGGGCCGGACGGGCTGCTCGTCGCGCTGAAGACGCTGCACCCGCTCCGCGCGCCCGAACCCACCGTGCTCGCCCGCTTCGAACTCGAGATCGAGCTGAGCAGGCGCGTCGCCCCGCTCTGCACCGCGCACCTGGTGGAGGCAGGCACCTATCGAGGCCGGCCCTACCTGGTGACCGAGTACATCCAGGGCCCGCCGCTCAACCGGGTGATCGACGAGCAGGGTGCGCTCAGCCCCGAGATGGCGTACGGCGTCGCGCTGGGCGTCGCCGCCGCGCTCCTGGCGATCCACGGGGCCGGGCTCGTCCACCGGGACCTCAAGCCCGGGAACGTTCTCATCTCCCCGTCCGGGCCGCGGGTCATCGACTTCGGCATCGCCCGGGACCTGGAGGACGGCACCGACGGGCACACCCAGGCCGGAGTCGTCATGGGCAGCCCCGGGTGGATCGCGCCGGAGCGGCTCCGCGGGCAGCCCGCCGTACCGGCCTCCGACATCTTCGCCTGGGCCTGCCTGGTCTGCTACACGATCACCGGCGTCCATCCGTTCGGTACGGCCGACTCCGACGTGATGAACCGCCGGCTCCTGCTGGAGGTCCCCGACCTCGGCCGGGTGCCCGAGGAGATCCGCCCGCTCATCGCGGCCGGCCTGTCCAAGGCCCCCGAGGACCGGCCGGACGCCCGTTCCGTGATCAGGTCGCTCCTCGCCATGCGCGGGAGGAACCCCGCCGACCTGCGCCTGGCCCTCGCCGACGTGCTCGACGAGGTCTGGTCCCCGGTCGGGTCGCGGACCCGCCGAAAACCCGGGGCGAGATCCCGGTACCGCAGGTACGCCGCTGGGCTCGCCGTCGCGGCCGCGGCCACCACCGCCGTCGCGGTCGCCGCCGCGACCAACCTGCCCGTGCGCGAGCAGGTGCAGAGCGTCGGCCGGACCCCGCTGACCGGCGGCTCGCAGCCGTCCGCGGTGAAAATGGGCGGCAGCCTCTCCAAAGAGGTCACCCCGAGATCCATGTCGGCCACGGTTCGGCCGGTGCAGCCGGCCCCCGACCGGGAGCCCCCGGCGCCCCGGGTCACCGTGACCGAGACCTACACCCCGCCCGCGAAGACACCCAAGACCCCGGCGCCCCGGAACCCGCCGCGCACCCCGGTGGAGACGGAGAAACCGCCGGACCAGGACTCACCCACCGAGGTCTTTCCGCCGGGGGTGGATCCCGCGATGGTGCCGCCCGAGGAGTCGGGCGTCTGCAAGAGGTACAACAGGAAAGGCGTTTGCAAGCGCTGGTATTGAGCGCGAGAACCCCCGTTTTCCCACGTCATCGCCGTACATCCGATTCATGTTTGGAGAGGGGAACGGCAAAAGGCGGACGCGCGTCCCTGCCGTGGATTTCACAGTTTTCCGTCGCCCCGGATTGTCCACAAGGACCGATCGGCCGTGCTGACCTGCGGAGAACTGATCACCGGCTACTTCTCCCATCACTCCATATCACGGCGATATGGAGGATTTGACATATCCATTCGAGCAACTTGACCAATATTTTTTACTGCACCCCCCACAAAGGAGTGCACATGATCGGTCAACGCTCGATCGTGGTCGGGGCCGCCATCGCGGCTCTCGCCCTCGCCGTCACGGTGACCCCCGCAAGCGCCGACCCCGGCTCCTTCTCCGTCGCCGACCCCTCGCCCTCGATGGTGGAGGCCCTCCAGCGCGACCTGGGCCTCAACGCCGAGCAGGCCTCCGTACGGCTCGCCAACGAGGAACGGGCCATGAAGACCGAGAGCGTCCTCGCCGCGACGCTCGGCGGGACCTTCGGCGGCGCCTGGCTCAACGCCGACGCCTCCACGCTGCTCGTCGCCACCACCGACGCCGGCGCGGTCCAGGCGATCACCGCCCAGGGCGCCCAGCCCGTCCTGGTCGGCCGTACGCTCAACCAGCTCAACGCGATCAAGGACCGCCTCGACCGGGCACCCGCGTCGCTGCAGGCCGGTGCCACCCTCTGGTACGTCGACGTGCCCACCAACAGCGTCGTCGTCCAAGCCCTCGACCAGGCGGCCGGCGAAGCCCTTGTCACCGCGGCCGGGCTCCGCAAGGCCGGCGTCCGCGTCGTCGCCTCCCCCGAGCAGCCGCAGCCGTTCATCAACCTCGTCGGCGGCGCCGCCTACTACATCGGCTCCAGCCGGTGCAGCATCGGCTTCTCGGTGACCCGGGGCGGCCAGCCCGGCTTCGTCACCGCCGGCCACTGCGGCCGTACCGGCGCCCGGACCAGCAACCCGTCCGGAACCTTCGCGGGCTCCTCGTTCCCCGGCAACGACTACGCCTACGTCTCCACCCCCGGCCACACCCCCACCCCGTACGTGCGGGGATCCGGTGGCGCCAACGTGACCGTACGGGGCTCCACCCAGGCCTCCGTCGGCGCCTCCATCTGCCGGTCCGGCTCCACCACCGGCTGGCGCTGCGGTGTGATCCGTCAGCACAACACCAGCGTCACCTACCCGCAGGGCACCATCTACGGTGTCACCCGCACCAGCGCCTGCGCCCAGCCCGGTGACTCCGGCGGCTCGTTCATCTCCGGCAGCCAGGCCCAGGGCGTCACCTCCGGCGGCTCCGGCAACTGCAGCACCGGTGGCACCACCTACCACCAGCCCGTCAACGAGATCCTCTCCGTCTACGGCCTGACCCTCCGCACCGGCTGACGACGGCAACCCCGCACATCGCCTTATGACCGTGGCCACGTGACCCCCCACACGTGGCCACGGTCCTCGCGTTTCCCGGTCGCCCGCCCCGAGCGCGCCGGGAGGACGGATTCCGCGGTCGGGCGACAGGAAGGAGTGCACGGCCGGCGGTGGGATGCCGTCGGCGAGTCCGCTTCGACGATCACGGCGACGTGCTGTCCGGCATCGCCCCGAAGAGGGATCCTGGGCGGCCCTACGCGTTCGGCTTGGGGGAGTAGTCGAGGCCGAGTGTGCCGGCCAGGTCGCGGAGGCATTCCTCGAATACGGGCTCCAAATCGGTGTAGGCGAAGTCCAGTTGATGCAGCACTTCCATGCACAGCAGGCCGTACAGCCGAATCCAGCAGGTCAGGAAGACGTGCGCGGCCCCAGGGGGCAGGGCTCCGTCGATGGAGGCCGAGTAGGCGGCCAACTGCTCGCGCAGCGACTCGGGCAGATCGGCCGGGTCGGGCACCGGGAACGGCCGCGTCCGCCACAGCTCGACCGTCAAATCCAGGAGTATCTGTTCGAAACGCTGCCCCGCCTGGTGGCGTACCGAGTCAGGTTGCCGGTTCGGCGGGGCGACGGGGGTGGCGAAGATCCAGCCGAACTCGGCCGGATGGGCGACCGCCCAGGCGCGCATGGCGCGGCAGACCGCCAGTATCCGCGGGCCGATCGGCGCGCCGGAGTGGTCGCGGGCCCGTTCCATCGTGGTGGCCAGTTCACCGAAGAAGCCGGCGGTCACCGCGCCGACCAGCTCGTCGTGGCCGTTGTAGTAGTGGTACAGAGCCGGACCGCTCATGCCCACCTGCCGGGCGACCGCGTTGACGGTGACCGCGGCCGACCCCTGCTCGACCAGCAGCTTGCGCGCCGCCGCGTGAATCTCCTCCAGGGTGGCCTGGCGCAGTCTCTCCCGTCGGCTGGTGGTGTGTGCGGACATCCTCGCCCCTCTTCGCGCTTCCTCGACATCTCTCGACGGCATTGACATCTTAGAGCATCTGTGTTTCCTTAATGGCTCTAACAATTCTAGAGCCTCTAGGGGTCAATGTGGAGCTTCGCTGGTGGATCCTTCTCTCGCTCTCGGCGGTCCTGCTGGTCACGGCCACGTGGTGGTGGTTCTCCCGGTCCGCGCACGTGCGGCGCGGCCTGGACCGGCCCGCCGGTAAGAGAAAGGACTCCTGACATGCCGCGCACCGGCCCTCGCCGCCGTCTTCGGCAAATACGCCATGAAGGCGACCGTCGACGTCACGCCCATGATGCGCCGGATCCGGCCGCACGAACGGCTTCGCGTGCCTGCGCGGCGCGGCGAAGGGATGGAAACGCATCCGTTCCCGGCTGCCGGAGATGTCCTCGGCAGCCAGAAAAGGACCACTCTCGTCATGTCTCTCGCACCCATGTCCGTCTCCCGTACCCTGATCACGATTGTCGGGGTGATCACGATGGTCGGCGCCGTGCTCGCCGACCTGGTCATCCCTGAACTGGCGGTCCAGCACGCCTTCAACCCCGCCTGGCCCCCGCACGCCAAGTTCCACGACGCCCAGTACATGGTGATGACGGTGCTGCTCGGCCTCATCGGCCTGGCACTCGCCGTACGACGGGGGCGCAATATGCGTGTGCGGCTGCTTTCGGCCGCTGCGGTCCTCGCCACGCCCTGGCTCGGTATGTTCGGGGCACTTCTGTTCCCCGGCACCGCCGCCTATGATCCGGAGTTCGCCGACCGGACCGTCTTCGTCCTGGGCCTGCACGGACAGGTCTTCATGGCCGCCGTCCTGACCCTGGTCCTGATCGGCGCGGCGGCGACGGCCCTACGCATTCCCGCAGACTCCACCACCCCGGTGTAGACAACCGAATTCCCCGATGCGACAGCGCTTTGCGGCTCATTCAGGGCCGCAAACGCTTGGTCGAACAGGGGGTCCACAGATCATGGGGCGACCTACCCTGCCGACGATCTCGGGAAGCCGTCACCGGTTCGACGGTGCGCCCGGATCAGATGGGGTGCCGGGAGAGGTGGTCGGCTTGGCGGATGGGTTCGGGGAGGCGGTAGGCGGGGGAGAGGGCGAGAACGTGGGCGCAGGCGTTGTCGAGGCCGATGCGGTGGCCCTGCGAGACGTAGACCGGCTTGACTCCGCTGCGGGTACGGAGTGCCCGGCCGACCACTTCGTCGTGATCGACGATGGGAGCCCAGTCTCCCCGCTGCTGCCCGGGTTCGGCGTACTGTCCGATGAAGGAGGTCTTGGCGACCCCGACGGTGGGAAGGCCGGTGAGCACGCCGAGATGGCAGGCGAGGCCGAACCGCCGGGGATGCGCGAGCCCGTACCCGTCGCAGACAAGCAGGTCCGGCGTGGTCCGCAGCTTCTCCAGGGCGGTGACGAGGGTGGGGAGCTCGCGAAACGCGAACAGACCGGGGACATAGGGAAACCGGGCCGGTTCGGTGACCACGACCTGCTCGGCGACAGTGAGCGTGTCCGCTTCGACGATCACAACGGCCGCGGTGACCTGGTCGCCGTCGGTGCCATAGGCCACATCGAGCCCGGCGACGAGCCGCACCTGCGCCGGCCCGGGATCCGCCAGATCGGTCAGCGGGCGCAGCCGTTCCTGGATCGCCTGCGCCTCCTCGGTCGTATCCGGCCACGGATGCAGATGCTGTACGCGCATCCCCCTGTTCTACCGCCGAGTCCCCCTGGAGATCACCGTTGTTTGCGGATCACGAAGGGTAAGGGCTTCGCCTGACCGCGCCAACCGGCCCCAGGCCTCGGCGGCGAAAACCGATGGAGTCCGGATGGGGCCTCGGGCAGAGTGACCGCGTGGTCGAAAACGAACTGGTATCAGCCGCGGCGCTTGGAGAAAACGCGGAAGCGGAACGGCTTCTCGCTGGTGGTGCGTCTCCAGATGAACCCGACGAGGACGGCGACACCGCTCTCTACCGGGCCGCCGTGCAGGGACACGCGGACATCGTGCGCATGCTGCTGGCGGCCGGAGCCGATCCCGACCGGGAGGGTACGGGCGACGGCGGAGGACTGCCGCTCTGCGCCGCCGCATGCTGGGGGCACCTCGACGCGGTGGTCGCGCTGCTCGACGCCGGTGCCGACCCGAACCGCCGGGAGGACGAGGCGGGCAGCGCGATGACGGCCCTGCACTGGGCGGCGTCGAACGAGCATCTGGCCGTGGTGAACACCCTGCTCGCCCGGGGCGCCGCCCCCGACCTCGGCGGAGCCACCGGCCGTACCGCCCTCTCCCACGCCGCCGCGAGAGGGGCGACGGCCGTGGTCAGGACATTGCTCGACCACGGGGCCCACCCCGGGGTCCGCGACGACCAAGGCCGGCGCCCCGTCGACCTGGCTCTGCCGTACGCCGGCCGGGACATCGAAGCGGAGCTGCGAGCCGAAGCCGCCGAGCACGCGCCGCAGGGAGCACGGATCGACATTCGCCGTGAGGAGTCGGAGGGAGGCGACGTCCGGATCGTGGCAGAGGTGTACGACGCCGACGGCGACCTCAGATCGGAGCGGTCTCTCAGCACCGGCCACGCCGAGATCGTCCGCCTCCTGCACGCCCGGGAACCCGAGGCCACCCATCGTCCGTAGCCAGACAGCCGTTCTGCCTGCTGTCTCAACGCAGACCCGGCGGCGCGGCAGCCGTACCGGCGAGGCGACTTTGTTCTTCCCTTGCTCAACCCGTGCCGGTCACACACGGAGGAGGGCGCTACCGGGTCTTCTGCCGCAGGTTCTTCAGTAGGTGGCAAGACCGGCGCGAACGACTGAGGTAGCCCGGAGAGGCAGGGCGGGATGACCCCGGACGGTGCTTGGGACTTGCAGTACCTAGCCGGGAGCCTCCATGGACGTGGGGCTGCTCACCTGCTTCATGGGCGTTTGGAGCGGTTGTCACGACCTGGGGATGGGAGCCGTACCGACCCAGCGGTGGTAGGCGTCCATGTCGACGTTGCCGCCGCACACGATGGTGACCACGTGCCGGCCGGCGAAGCGGTCACGGTCTTCGAGGACCGCCGCGACGCCGAGCGCGGCGGACGGTTCGACGACAAGGCCGGCGTGGTCGAGGAGCAGCCGCATTCCGGCGATGATCGACGCTTCCCGGACCAGGACGGCGTCGTCGGCGACCAGGAGAAGGTCGTCCAGGACGGCCGGGATGGGGAACCGGCCGGCGACGCCGTCGGCGATGGTGTCGGTCGAGTCGGTGGTGACGACGCTCCGCCGGTGCCACGAGTGCGTCATGGCCGGTGCGCCCAGCGGCTGGACGCAGATCACCTCGACGCCGGGCGCCAGGGCCTTCAGCACATGACCGATACCGGTGGCCATAGCCCCGCCGCCGAGGGCGATCAGGACGGCGTCGAACGACGGTACGGTGTCCACCAGTTCCAGGCCGATGGTCGCCGCGCCTTCACAGGTCTCGATGTCCAGGCTGTCCTCGACCAGCCGGATGCCGTCGTACCGCGCGATGGCCGCCGCCCGCTGGCGGGCCAGGTCGAAGTCGCCGTCCACCAGTTCCAGCCTGGCGCCGAACGCGCGGATGCGGTCGAGCTTGGTGGCGGGCGCGAAGCGGGACGCCACGACGGTGACGTCAAGCCCCCGGCTGCGACCGGACCAGGCGAGGGCCTGTCCCAGGTTGCCCGCGCTGGCGCACACCACGGCTCGCGAGCCGTCGCCGGCGAGCAGGCTCGCGATCACCTCGGTGCCGCGGGCCTTGAAGCTGCGGATGGGGTTCGCCGTTTCGAGCTTGACGCTCACCGCGCACCCGAGTTCGGTTTCCAGCGCCTCGCAGCGGTACAGCGGGGTGTCGAGAAAAACCGGGTCGATCACCTGGCGAGCCGCCTGGATCCGCGTGGTGTCAAGGCGCGTCTTCACGACACCGCAGCGTAGCGCCGACACCGGTCCGTTTGGGCGAATTTGGGGGGTCCGACGCCAGTACCGGAAGGTGACTCGGTACCGACGGACGCGGGGTTGAGGCCCTGAGCCGACTCAGATCGGTACGGGCCGCCGGAGGCCGTTCCGGCGCCTTGCGGTGGCCCCGGGTCTGGGCGGCGCCAGCCCTTGCGTTGCCGGTGTGATCGTTGTGGTGTACGCACTCGGTGGGGTGCGGACAGCTAAACGATCACGCGAAACCGGGGGAGCGGGGGCCGGACGTCTCGGTTCTCCGTCCGGGCCGCCTGGGGACGTGCCGGTCTGGATCGCTTGTGGGATTTGGCGGGTACGGGCTGCGCCTGGCCACTCAGGGTGTCGTGGCGCGCCTGAGGTCGAGTGAAGCCGGGAGCGACACGGGGACGCCGTGGTGCGCGGGTCCGCGACGGCCAGGGTAGACGCCCCATCGATCCGGTTCTGCCGTACATAGGCCGCGATACCGAGGCGGACTGCGTGCCGAGGCCGCCTAGTGCACGCCGCAGGATGCGCGGATCGGTTGAGTGAAGCGCTGATGGTGTCGGTGGCCACGGTGACTCGTCGAGGCCGCAATGGAGCTCAACCTTGAGGGTTGAGTGAAACCCCGCAGGACTGGTGGCGATCCCGGCGCCCGGCGGCGGCAAGTAGGGCTAACCGGTCACTTCGGCACGGTTAGCAGCCCACTGCGATGGTCTGACCGACGGTGGTCGGGTCGGCCAACGTCGACGGCCAGGCTGGTCACGCCGTACTGGACGGTCACCACTCTCACTCCAGACTTCGCAGGTACGCCGCCACGCGGTGCTTGCCGCCGAACTCGGCCCAGCCGAGCGGGGTCGAGTCGTGCTCGGTGTCCTTGATCGTGTGGTCGGCACCAAGCCCGATCAGTGTCCTGGCCGTCTCAACGTCATCGTTCCAGGCCGCCACGTGCAGCGGGGTGGAACGATGCAGGTGGTTCACGCCGAAGCCGAGACCGGCGAGCAGTCGCACCGCTGCGGGCTTGCGCTGCCCAGCCGCGCTGCCGATCAGCTCGGGGGATCGGGCGAGCGCTCGCGCCAGCAGTTCCGGCCCGAATCGGGCCACCGCGTCGGCGTCGGCGCGCATGCAGGCGGCGGTGAACGCCTCCATCTCGTCCAGTACCGCCGAGGCACCTGCCGCGGCGAGGATCTCCACGACCTCGGTGTGTCCGTTCAGCAGGGCAAGCTCGTAGGGTGTGCGTCCGCCGTACGTCGGATGCCCGCCAAGGCTGTTCACCTCCGCGCCGTGTGCCAGGAGCAGCCGGGCTCGCTGCGGGCCGCCCCGCAGCGCGGCGGTGGCCAGTTCGTCGCGCAGCATCTGCTGCGGGGACTGCAGCATCGGCCCCAGCCGGGCATGCCACGGTCCGCCTTCGCCGCGGCCCAGGCCGAACTCCAGCAGCAGCTCAAGGTGCGCGGTGTCGTCGGAGAAGGAGCCGCCGAGCCCGAGGTTGTAGAGAGCCTGACTGTCGTTGGGGTCCGCTCCGGCCTCCAGCAGTAGCCTGGCCAGCGCCAAGCCCTGCGGATGCGGTGGCTGGTCGCCCTCTCCTCCACCGAATGCGCCGGTGAGCACGGTGAACGGCGAGGTCAGCCCGTCCCACAGAAATCCGGCGTTCGGATCGGCGCCGTGCTTGAGGAGGAGCCGGGCCGCTGTCACGTACCTGCCGGGAGCATGAAGACGCGCGTAGGCCAGGTACAGCAGCGGTTCCCACCCGAAGGGGCCGCCCTGTGCCCGGGCCAGCTCCGGATTTTCGGCCAGCGCATCGGCCAGCGCATCGGCCGAGCCGGTGGCCGCCATCGTGAAGACGTTCGCGATGGGCAGCTGCGGATGCCGGGCCGGCAGCAGGTCGGCCTCCCCGGTCCGGCCCGGGTAGTCCGCGCCATAGGTGAGGCAGGCAAGCCGCAAGAACTCCTCCGGCAACTCTTCGCTCGGCACAACCCGGTGCGGCGACCGGGAGTACCGCTCGACGGTGCCGATGTGTTCCTTCAGCCTGGGCCAGCTCGCAAAGCCGTACATGCGGGCGGTGACGAGTTGCGCATCGGACAGCTTGAGCGTCTCCGGCGGTCGAGGATGGAACTCGGTGACGAGCCCGAGCGCCTCAGGAACTCCCGCATTCACATACTGAAGGAGTGTCTTGGCCTGCTTGCGGAGCCGTTCGATGCTGGGGTTGTCGGGCAGGCGGTGAATAGGCATGAGAGCCTCCTTTCCGTCTGGCCTGGCGTCCGCATCATCAGGCCGGAAAAGAGGTCGGGCCGGGTCGTTCGATGGGCATCAGGTGGGCTTCGCCCTTCCCGCGGACCGGTGGCGCCCTGAGCACGCGACACCTAGCCTACGCCGACATTCGTGCACCTGCTGAGGCTGCCGACTACACCGGATGTTCATTGCGTTCTCGGAGCGGGAACAGTCAATGCCTATGTCTGCCGGTTTCTCCTTGAGAAGCTCCCAGCGGAATCCGTGTCTACTTGGGTCCCGAACCGGATCGGCGGCTGTCGGGGAGAGCGCTCCGGCCATGCTGTTCGGTTGTCAAGTGACAGGCAAAGAACTGACCAAGGCTACTGGTGTTACTCCTGTTCGCTTGGGTTCCAATGCTTGTCAACATGTTGCCTGGGCCCGCAGGTCGGTCGGGGGTTGGGCCGGACGTCTCGGTTCCTCGTCCGGGCCGCCTGGCGCGGTACCGGTGGTTGCGGACTTTTCTGATACGGGCTGCGCCTGGCCGCTCAGGGGCGTCGTGGTGCACCGCGTCGGCCGCCTGGTGGCCGTACCGGCTTCGTGTGAAGTCGGGGTGCGACATGGGAACGCCGTGGTGCGCGGGGCGACGCGCACCACGGCGGTCACGGGTTTAGTGGAACTGCTCCTCCTCGGTCGAGCCGCGCAGCGCGGTGGTCGAGGAGTCGGGCGCGATGGCGGTGCTGACCAGGTCGAAGTAGCCGGTGCCGACCTCGCGCTGGTGGCGCGTGGCGGTGTAGCCGGCGGCCTCGGCGGCGAACTCGGCCTCCTGCAGCTCGACGTAGGCGGTCATGCCGCCGTCGGCGTAGCCGCGGGCGAGGTTGAACATCGAGTAGTTGAGCGAGTGGAATCCGGCGAGCGTGATGAACTGGAACTTGTACCCCATGTGCCCGAGTTCGCGCTGGAACTTGGCGATCGTGGAGTCGTCGAGGTGCTTGCGCCAGTTGAAGGACGGCGAGCAGTTGTAGGCGAGGAGCTGGTCCGGGTACCTCGCCTTGATCTTCTCGGCGAACTCGCGGGCGATCTCCAGGTCGGGCGTGGAGGTCTCCATCCAGAGGAGGTCCGCGTGGGGGGCGTAGGCGAGGCCGCGGGCGACGCACGGGTCGATTCCGTTGCGCACGCGGTAGAAGCCTTCGGCCGTACGCTCACCGGTGGTGAACTCCTGGTCGATCGGGTCGACGTCGCTGGTGATCAGGGTCGCGGCCTGGGCGTCGGTCCGCGCGATGATCAGGCTGGGCACGTCGGCCACGTCGGCGGCGAGCCGGGCGGCGTTGAGGGTCTTGACATGCTGTCCGGTGGGGATGAGGACTTTTCCACCGAGGTGTCCGCACTTCTTCTCGGAGGCGAGCTGGTCTTCCCAGTGGACGCCGGCCGCACCCGCGGCGATCATGCCCTTCATCAGTTCGAAGGCGTTGAGGACGCCGCCGAATCCGGCTTCGGCGTCGGCGACGATCGGGGCGAGCCAGTGCGGGGCGTTCCCGTCGCCTTCGGACCAGGTGATCTGGTCGGCGCGCAGGAGCGCGTTGTTGATCCGGCGGACCACGGCGGGCACCGAGTTGGCCGGGTAGAGGCTCTGGTCGGGGTAGGTCTGGCCGCCCAGGTTGGCGTCGGCGGCCACCTGCCAGCCGGACAGGTAGATCGCTTTGAGCCCGGCCTTCACCTGCTGGACCGCCTGGTTGCCGGTGAGCGCGCCGAGGGCGTGCACGTAGTCCTCGGAGTTGACGAGGTTCCACAGGCGCTCGGCGCCGAGCCGGGCGAGGGTGTGCTCTTCGAGAACGGATCCCCGGAGCTTGATGACGTCCTCGGCCTTGTAGGTCCGCTCGACGTTCTCCCAGCGGGGATTCGTGTCCCAGTCGTGCTGTAGGTCCTCAATTGCTCCCTTGAGGCGATCTTGCATGGGTTTACTCCTTATGTCGTCCTCTGGGTGCCTGTGAGGATTCTCTGCCCCGACCACCGGTTACTAGCCGGTAGCAAGATGCAGAAAAAGTACGAAATTTCCGCTACCATCAATTGATGGCGACCTTTGCAGGAGAAGCATCCGCTGATTTAACGTCCGAGCTCAGCCTGGCGAGTGAACTCGATCTCATCGCGTTCGGTCAGCGGCTCCGGCATCTCCGCAAGAAGCGGGGGTTCACCCTGTCGGAGCTCGGCGAGCGGGTCGGCCGGGCGCCGAGTCAGCTCTCGCTCCTGGAGAACGGCAAACGCGAGCCGAAGCTGTCGCTGCTGAAGACCCTGGCCGGGGCGCTCGGCGTCCCCGTGGAGGAGCTGCTCCGCCGCCAGGCGCCGAGCAGGCGGGCCCAGCTGGAGATGGAGCTGGAGGAGGCGCAGCGCGATCCGGTCTACGCCGCGCTCGGCCTGCCCCACCTGAAGGTGTCCGTACGGGTGCCCAGTGACGTCCTGGAGCACGTGCTCGCCCTCTACCGGGAGCTGCGCTCCAGGGAAAGCCGGGGGACCGCCACCCCCGAGGAGGCCCGGGCCGCCAACGCGGGCCTGCGCCGGAAGATGCGTGAGCGCGGCAACTACTTCGCCTCGATCGAACGGGTCGCCGCCGACGCCCTCGCGGCGGTCGGCTACCGCTCGGGCGCGCTCTCCCAGAGCACCGTGCTGGCGCTCGCCGCCCACCTGGGGTTCAGCCTGGAGACGGTGCAGGACCTGCCGAGGTCCGTACGGTCGATCACCGACCTACGCAACCGCCGTATCTACCTCAAACGCGAACAGTTGGGGATGCACACCCCGCGGACCATCCTGCTCCAGACCTTGGGCCACATCATCCTCGACCACGCCAAACCCCGGGACTTCGCCGACTTCCTCCGCCAGCGGGTCGAGGCCAACTACTTCGCGGCGGCCATCCTGGTTCCGGAGGCGGCGGCCGTACCGTATCTGCTGGAAGCCAAGGCGGAGCGGGCGCTGTCCGTGGAGGACCTGCGGGACGTCTTCGCCGTCTCCTACGAGATGGCGGCCCACCGGTTCACCAACCTCGCCACCCACCACCTGGGCCTCACCTGTCACTTCGTGCGCAACGACGCGGGCGGGATCATCTACAAGGCGTACGAGAACGACGGGGTGGTCTTCCCCGCCGACGAGCAGGGTGCGATCGAGGGCCAGCGGCTCTGCCAGTACTGGTCCGGTCGGCAGGTCTTCCGCTCACCGGACCGGTTCTCCGTGCACCACCAGTACTCCGATTCGCCCACCGGCACCTATTTCTGCGTCGCCCACGTCGACCCCTCCCGGGAACGGGACTTCGCGATCACCCTCGGGGTGCCGTTCAAGGAGTCGCGCTGGTTCCGCGGGCGGGAGACGACGAACCGCACCAAGTCCCGCTGCCCGTCCGAGGAGTGCTGCCGCCGTCCCCCCGCCGACCTGGCGAAACGCTGGGAGGGGTACGCCTGGCCGTCGGCCCGCGCCAACTCCCACGTGCTGGCCGCGCTGCCCCCCGGGACCTTCCCCGGGGTGGACGAAGCCGACGTCTACGGGTTCCTGGAGCGTCATTCGCCCGCCTGACGGTGGAATAGCGTGGAAGCGTGACGGCGAGAGGTAGGGCGCGTGCTGCCTGAGGTAAGGGAGTGGCTGCGGTTCAGGACCTCCGCGGCGGCAGACTGGCCGCTGGAGAAGCTCCTGGCCGCCAAGTCCGAGACGACGATCAGCGTGGTTCTGCCGGCCAAGGACGAGCGGGAGACCGTCGGTGAGATCGTCTCACTCATCCGGCGGCACCTGGACGGGCTCGTCGACGAGCTGGTCGTGGTCGACTCCCGCTCGGTCGACGACACCGCCGAGGTCGCGGCCCGGGCCGGTGCCCGGGTCGTCGCCCAGGACGACGTCCTGCCCGGGCTGGCGCCGTTGCACGGCAAAGGCGAGGCGCTGTGGAAGTCGCTCGCCGTCACGGCGGGCGACCTGATCGTCTTCATCGACTCCGACCTGCGCAACTTCACCCCCACCTTCGTCACCGGGCTCCTCGGCCCGCTGCTCACCGACCCTTCCGTGGTCTACGTCAAGGGCTCCTACGACCGGCCCTACATCGCCGATTCCGGTACGGCGTACGCGGCGCAGGGCGGGCGCGTCACCGAACTCGTCGCCCGTCCGCTGCTCAACCTGCACTGGCCGAGCCTGGCCGGGTTCGTGCAGCCGCTGTCGGGGGAGTACGCCGGCCGGCGGGACGTCCTGGAACGCGTGCCGTTCGTCACCGGCTACGGCGTGGAGCTCGCCCTCCTGATCGACCTGCTGGAGCTCACCGGCCTCAACTCCCTCGCCCAGGTCGACCTGGGCGAGCGGATCCACTCGCACCAGTCCACCGACGCGCTCGGCGGGATGGCCGGGCAGATCCTGCACACCGCGTGGTCCCGGCTGGAGCGGTACGGCAAGTTCACCCCGCGGCACGCCCCCGCCCCGACCCTCGCCCAGTTCCAGCGGACCACGGCCGGCCACGACGTGGTCATCCGGCACGTGGGGGTGGACGAGCGTCCCCCCATGCGGGACGTCATCGGCGGCTGACCCCGGCCGTGCACCGTCTTCCCGGCCCGCCAAGACGGGGTGTACTCCTCGGCTTCGGCCTCGCCGAGAGGCACCGATGCCGCCGCCGGCCGACCGCGCGTGGGACGGGGACGGATCCGGCCCCGCCCCACGCGCGCCCGCGATTACAGGCAGCCGAAGCAGCCGCCGTGGGCGCTGCAGTTCAGCGCCTGGGCGTGCTCGGACGTGGCGAGGTCGAGGTCGGAGACGGCCTCGAGGGTGAAGTCGGCCGCCGCGGTGTGGGTCTCGGCGGTGTCGACGGTTGCGTTCACGGTGTGCTCCTTAGATCGGTGCCCCTACGGCGGGGGCACGCTGATGGCTGCCCGGCTCCCGGGCAGGCCCGCGGCGCGTCGGCCGTGGCCGGGGCGGCGCGGAGTCTGGTCGCCCACGGCCGTCGACGGACGGGTCAACGTCGTACGGCGTGGAGGATCCCCCGGGCGGCCAGGCGGGACAGCGCGTCCTCGGCCGCCCGCCGGTCGCCGCCCATCGACTCGGCGACCTGCCGGCCGCTGTGCCGTCCGTTGCAGCGGGCGAGCAGGGCCAGGGTGCCGTCGCCGACGCGGTAGGCGGCCAGCGGCGGTTCGCCCCACCGCCGGTGCAGCAGCATCGGCGTCCGCGCGGCCGGGATGCGATGGGGCGGCTCGCCCGAGGTGACGTCGTGGTCGAGGACGGCGACCCGGGCCGCCGCCGAGACCGCGACCGGGACGTCGCGGAGCGCGGCGGCGTCGGCCGGTTCGGGGGAGGCGGCCCACGCCCGCGCCGCGCCGGCCGCCGCGCCGTCGTGCAGGAGACGCCGCCGGGCCAGCTCGAATCGGGCGTACGACGCCAGCGGCGGGGCGGCCCGCTCCGCGAGCAGGTTCACCAGCAGTTCGGCGTCCTCCAGCCCGATGATCCGCTCGCCTTCGCGGGCCTGCCGGACCGTGCCGGTCAGGAACGTCTCCCACAGCGCCGGGTCGGACTCGCGCAGCGCGGCCGTGGTCGCCGGGAGCAGCCCGCCGACGAGGCGGCCGAGCTTGCTCCGTACCCGTGCGGCGGTCGTCGTGTAGCCCACGTGCGGGGCGCCGACGAGCATCGCGAGCTCGGCCTCGGTGAGGTCGTGCTCCCGCCGGAGCCGCTCGGGGTCCTCCCGGAGGGCGGTGAGCGACGCAGGGCAGGTCAGGACGGCGGCGAGGGCCTCGTGCACCCCCATCAGCGGATCGCCGCGGCCGGGTGCGCGCCGAGGAGTGCCGTACGGGCCCGGTCGACTTCGGCGAGCAGTTCCGCCGGGTCGTCGGGGAAGTTCTGGTCCCGCTCCACCAGGGTGGCCCGGATCCGGGTACGGGCCAGCAGCTCGGTGAGCAGCGCCCAGACCCGTTCCGGCACGCTCTCCCCGTGGCTGTCGATGGACAGCTCCCCGCCCCGCCCGTCGATCCCTCCGGCGAGGTGCACCTGCACCACCCGTTCCACGGGGATGGAGTCGAGGAACCCGATCGGGTCGAAGCCGTGGTTGCGGGCGTTGATGTCGAGGTTGGCCAGGTCGAGCAGGAGCCCGCAGTCGCAGTGCTCCAGGAACTCGGTGATGAACTGCGCCTCGCCGATCGGGGTGGCCAGGTCGACGTAGTAGGTGATGTTCTCCACCAGGAACGGGACGCCGACGGAGTCTTGGATTCGTTGCGCCTTGCGGGCGAGGTCGCGGGCGAGTTCGCGGGTGCGGGGGAGGGGGGCGAGCAGTCCGAGGGCGACCTGGTCGGTCCGGGTGAAGCAGAGGTGGTCGCTGAACCACGGCGCGTCCACCTCGTCCACCAGCTCCGCCAGCGCCCGCAGGTACTCCCCGTCGGGTTCCCGCGGCGAGCCGAGCGACAGCTCCACGCCGTGCGGCACGATCGGGAAGCGCCGGGCCAGCTCACGGAGGTGTTCCCGCTGCTCGGCCGGGGCGAACAGGTGGTTCTCGGTGATGACCTCCAGCCAGTCGATCCGGTCCCCCGCACGGGTGATCGTCTCGCTGAGCTCGGGCCGGTACCCGAGGCCGGATCCCAGATAGGGCAGATCGCTCCGCACCACGCCCCCTAGCGCGACAACAGGTGATCGATCGATCACTCTCCGATGTTGATCGCGGCGAGCATACCCCCAACCGGCTGCCCCACACCTCGATCGACTTCGCCGCCGACCGGCATCGGGCTCGGTGTGAAGGCGCAGGTCAGGCGGGAGTCTGCTCCTTTCCTGCGGTCCGGTACGGGCTGCGCCGGGTCGGGCGACCTCGCGCCCGTGAAACGCCGAGGTGGGCGGCGGCCCTGTACGGCCGCCGCCCACCGTGCGATCAGGCGGGGACGGGGACCGGGGCCGGTCCCGGGGCGGTGGCGGGGGCGTCGTCGAGCGGCTGCGGCGGGGCGTTGAAGACCGTGTCGTCCAGCCGGCCCTCGGTCCTGCCGACCAGCACGGGTACCACCATCTGGCCGGCGACGTTGGTCGCGGTGCGGATCATGTCGAGGATCGGGTCGATGGCCAGGAGCAGGCCGACTCCCTCCAGGGGCAGGCCGACCGTGCTCAGGGTGAGGGTGAGCATCACGGTCGCGCCGGTCAGTCCGGCGGTGGCCGCCGAGCCGATCACGGAGACGAACGCGATCAGCAGGTACTCGCCGACGCCGAGCGGCACGTTGAACACCTGCGCCACGAAGATCGCGGCGAGTGCCGGGTAGACGGCCGCGCAGCCGTCCATCTTCGTGGTGGCGCCGAACGGGACGGCGAAGGCGGCGTAGTCGCGGTCCACCCCCAGCCGGTCGACGGTGACCCGCTGGGTCAGCGGCATGGTGCCGACCGAGGAGCGGGAGACGAAGGCCAGCTCCAGGGCGGGCCAGGTGTTGCGGTAGAAGGTGATCGGGTTGACCTTGCCGACGAACTTGAGCAGCAGCGGGTAGCTGACCAGCAGGACCAGGAGGCAGCCGACGTACACGCCCGCGGTGAGTTTGCCGAGGGGGGCGAGCAGATCCCATCCGTACGCGGCGACCGACTTGCCGATGAGGCCCGCGGTGCCGATCGGGGCGAGCCTGATCACCCACCACAGGGCTTTCTGCACCAGGTCCAGGAGCGAGCGGTTGAAGGTGAGGAACGGCTCGGCCTTCTCGCCGATCGCGATGGCCGCCGCGCCGAGCACCACGGCGATGAAGACGATCTGCAGGACGTTGAGTTCGGTGAAGGCGGTGACGATGTTCGTCGGGATGACGCCGGTCAGGAAGTCCACCCAGGTACCGGCGTTCTCCGGCGCCTTGGCGCCGTCGGTGGAGACGCCGACGCCCAAGCCGGGGTTGATGAGCAGGCCGAGTCCGAGGCCGAAGGCGACGGCGACGAGCGAGGTGATCAGGAACCACAGCAGGGTCTTGCCGGCGAGCCGGGCGGCGCCGACCACGTTGCGCAGGCCGGCGATGCTGACGACGACGGCGGCGAAGACCAGGGGTGGGACGGCCAGCTTGAGCAGCTGGACGAAGATCTTGCCGATCTCGGTGAGGACGGCGGTGAGCCAGGCGACGTCACCGGCCCGCGCGATGAAGCCCAGGGCCAGGCCGGCCACCAGGCCCAGCAGCAATTGCAGGGAGAACGAAAACCTCTTCATGAAGGGAACTCCGGGGAGGGCATGCCGAAGGAGGGAGAAGGCATGCGGGTGAGGAAGGAGAAGACGAAAAGCGGGTGATCAGCGACAGAGCTGGCTGCTCAAGCGGCACAGGTCGACGTGCAGCCGCTCGAAGAGCAGGACGAACACCGGAAAGAACCTCACAGCGAGTTACCAACTTTCTCCGCACCACCCATATTCCTCCCGGATCTGTGATCTAAACCACATTGGTAGGAAATATCGGGATCTTGGATTCGGAGTCGATCACCCGACGGAAAACCAGGAGATCCATCCTGCGGAGACGGATAGATTGCGGCCTGTCACAACCGCAGGAGAACCCCGAGGGACATGGACTTCGCCGACATCGCGATGATCGCCGCGGTCTTCGGGGGTGCGCTGATCCAGCGGGTGACCGGGATGGGGTTCGGGCTGGTCGCCGCGCCGGGGCTCGTCCTCGCCGCAGGGCCGTACGACGGGGTCCTGCTCATCAACGTGCTCGGTGTCCTGGTCAACGTGACGATCGTGGCGGCCCGCGGGCCCGTAACGGCCGGAAGGGAGTGGGCTATGGCACGTTCCCACCGGCGCGATCGGCCGGAGCTCCCCTCACCCTCACCCGAGGGGATTCCCGGCGGCTTCCCCCGGGCTACTCCACCCATCCGTGCTGGTGGGCGAAGGCGATGAGCCGCTCGCGCACCTGGATGATCTGGGAGCCCGTGACGTTGGGCGCCACCGTGATGAGCACGTCGGTGATCACCTGTGCGAGCTCCGAGGCGGCGATGACGTCGCAGAGCTCCTCGTCGCCGCCGTCGGCGCTTCTGGGCGCCGCCGCTTTGGCCTGCAGGTAGCCCGCCGAGAACGACGGCACTCCGGGGGAGTCCAGGATGTGCACCTGGAACGCCTTGAGACCGCGCTCGCCCTGCATCGTCTGGTATTCGACGCGCATCCCCCCGCGCAGGACCGCCTTGAGGTCGTCGTCGAGAACGGACGCGTGCAGGAAGACGTCCTCGCCGCCGCCGTCGGGGGTGATGAATCCGTATCCCTGCGCTCTGTCGTAGCGCACAACCGTGCCCGCAGCCACCATCGAACCCTTCCGCCTCAACCAGACCGCCGGAGTGTCGTCGATCCCACTCCGTTTACCAGGGTACTCAGTTCCGTTCTTGACCGCAGGTCGTGAGACGTGATCACCCAACGTGACCGACGCCCGGCCCGGCTGACCTGCCCGGCCGTTCACGTTCACGCCGAAACCGGGGGTGACGGCTACGTTTCGTCAGTCCCGAGGAAGGGTCACGTGGTGGCGAGGAAGTCCAGGATGTGACGGTTGAAGAGGTCCGGGTGCTCCAGGAAGCCGAAGTGCCCGCAGCCGGAGATCTCAACGTATTTCGCGTCGGGGATCGCGTCGGCGACCTCGCGGCACAGGGACGGGGGCATGAGGAGGTCGTCGGAGAAGCCGATCACCAGGACCGGTCGGGTGACGCCGCGCAGCGCCCCGCGGCGGTCCCCGGTGAGCGTCGCCTCGTACTCCAGGGCCGCCCCCTCCCCACTGACCGGGAAGGCGCAGAACACGTCGAACCAGTCGGCGGCCGTGTGCTCGTCCGCCAGGGTGTCCGGGGAGAAGAGCTGGAACATGAGCGTCGTCGCCGACTCCTCCGGGGAGAGCAGTCCGCTGCGCCGTACCCGCTCGGAGCTCGCCCGGACGATCTGCTCGCGGAAGAAGTCGACCCGGGCCCGGGTGCAGGCGAGGACGGCCGAGCGGACCAGGCCGGGATGGGCGAGGGTCAGTTCCTGGGCGATGACCGCGCCGAGGGAGGCCCCCGCGACGTGGACCGGGCCGACGTCCAGATGCCGGATGAGCTCGGCCGTGTCCGTGACGAACTCCTCGATCCGGTACGCATCGGGTTTGCCGGGTTCGACGAGGTTGGTCATACCCCGGTTGTCGAACGTGATGACCTGGTAGCCGGCGGCCGTGAAGGGGCGCACCTGCCGCAGGTCCCAGACGCTCGACCGGGTCGCCGCGGGGCAGACGAGCAGGAGCGGCCTGCCCTCCCCCCGGACCTGGTAGGTGATGGTCGTCCCGTTGACCGAGAGCGTCGGCAATTGACCGTCTCCTCATCCGTTGTTGCGGGCCGATGCCAAACCTGGCGAGGGCGACGGCGGCGACTCCTCTCGCGATCGCCGAGCCGTACCGCCGGGCCGCCCAGCGCAGCCTAACCGCAGCGGACCCCTTCAAATCAAGGGGTCGCGGCCGATGCGGTACGACGCCTTCGGCGTTCCCTTCCCGGGTCCGGACGGCGGAGCCCGAAAGTCGCCCATGAACCCGAGGGCCCGAATGAGCGTCGTACGGCGCAGCGGCCCGATCCGCCTCGGAGGCCGTGTCTCCATCGTTCATCGCGCAGGGGGTTCCATGAAGAAACGGTCTCTCGTCATGGCGGCGGTGCTGACGCTCACGGTCGCGGGGTGCGGCGCCGACCCGGACCCGGCCGCCGACACGGTGCGGCGGGACCGGACGCCGAGCCCGTCCGGTGATCCGGCGGCGGGGTTGCGCCGTCCCTGGGCGGTCGATCGGATCGAGCCGAGGGCGCGGTGCCCCGTCACCGTCAAGACCGTCCGGCCCGACCCCGGCCTTGGTCCGCTCCTGGGCGACGGAGTCGCCGGTCCGGTGGGCCTGCAGGCCGGCGGGGTCCTGGAGTTCGTCGACCCGGTGGCCGGCTCCTGGACGGATCAGAGCTGGGGTGGTCAGAAGGTGCTGTGGGCCGTCGACCCGGCGGTGACCGCTCCGGTGCTCGTCCGCGGCAGGCAGCTCAACGGGCCCGGGGAGCTTGCCTTCAACGACCCCGCGGTGCCCGAACTGCTGCTGCTTCCCGGGAAGGACACCTCGTCGAACGCGGAGGGCTGGCGTGACTATCCGGGGTTCACCCGGCTCCGGGGCCCCGGCTGCTACGCCTACCAGGTGGATACCGCCACGGAGACCTTCACGATCGTCTTCCGCGCCGTCGGCCCCAGCATCTCCGCCACCGTCCGGTAGCCGCTGGGCGTGGAATCGTCGCGTTCTGGGACCGGTCTCTCCCGGGGCACGGGAGAGACCGGTTCAACCTGTGCGATCGGGTTTGGTGTGGTTATCCGTAGTGGGCCACCAGCCACCAGCCGGTGCCGGTCGGCGACAGTCGGCAGTAGACCACACCCCAGATCGCGCGTGCCGCCGGAATCGCGGCATTGCATTCTGCCTCGGTGGCGTAGGCGCCGATCACTCGGCCCGTGACCGCCTCGGCGGGCACGGCGGTGCCAAGGAGGATGCCGGTGCCGACCAGGAATCCTGCGGCGGCCATGGCAAGGCGTCTCTTCATGCGTTCTCCATTCTTGGTTCGTGAACGCCCATGGGGGGATGGGGGAGCGAGCGGTGTCGTGAACCCCATCGGACTTTTGAAGGGCCCCGACGTCGGTGGAACCGTGACCACAGCGGGGTGCACCGGCCGCGCCTGCCGAGGGGAAAGCCGGGCGTAGCTTGGCCAAGGACACCGAGATCACCGACTTCACCATCGTTCGTCAGATCCGACCCTAGGGGGAAGGGGTCTCTCCTGATCGAGGGAGAGATCGGCTCAAACCGGTGACGTTCGCAGGCGGACGATTCTCATGAAGCTGCGTTGCGGCGTGATCCGGGGAATCGCGGGCAGGTCAGATGAGTGCCCAAATGCGCTGTCGGCCAGATGATCGGGATCGGCCCGGGCCGGGGATGGTCAGTTCGAGGTCCAGAGGACCCAGTAGGGGGACCCGGATGGCGAGTTCGGTACGTAGGTGCAATAGGCCATCAGTCCGAACATGCTCCTCCACTGCCACAGCGCGTAGGAGCATTCCGCTTCGGTGGAATAGGTCTGGATGACCCTGCTCGCTTCGGCGGGTATGGCGGTGCCGAAGAGGACACCCGCACTGATCAGGATCCCGGCGAAGGTCATGGTGAGACGTCGTTTCATATTGCTCCTACCTTCCGGTATCCACCACAACCGGCCGGTCCGGCCGTGGGTGAAGCAGGCCCGGCGGGGCGACCTCCCTAGGGTTATATTGACAGTAAGTCGAATTGATTAGTAAAGCAAGTATGTGTTCGCATATTGAGCCAATTCTAATTTGAAATCGATTTGGTGTTCGATTTTCCATGAGAGTTTAAATGTACTACAGGATGTAGAGGTATCAGCTATCGACCGTGAGCGTCGGTAATTGACCGTCGCCTCATCCGCTGTTGCGGGCCGATGCCAAAGGTTGGCGGGAGGCCCCGGCGTCTCCGCCACGTGGCCGCGGATTGTCGGACCCCGCTCCTACGCTCCGCTGCCATGGTGACAATGGGTTTCGTCGACGAGACGACCGCGGGTGAGCGACGCGAGGCGTGGCATCCGGAGATCTTCGAAGAGCGGATGACCCTGCGCGAGGTGGTCCGGCGGCGGGTGTTCCAGGAGGTCGCCGAGCACAACGCCGTCGACGGGGAGCTTTTCCCCAGGTTCGTCCAGCCGGTGGGTGACTGATGTCGCTGACCCAGGACGAGCTGGCCGGGTTACGGGACCTCCTCGACGTCGGCGACGTGGAGGCGGTCGCCGACGAGTTGTTGCGGATCTTCGGGATTCACTGGGCGGAGGTGAGCGAGTGGTCGGCCGCTGCGCTCCTCAACGAGCGGAAGGAGGAGTTCCGGCGGGAGCTGGCGTTCGCCCTGCTGCGTCGGGGAAGCCTCAACAACACCATGGTCCGGATCCTCCAGCAGGTTCTCGCCCGGGTCCCGATCCCGCTGACGGGGCAGGCGGTGGAGATCCTCCGGCGGGACGCCGGCCAACCGGTCTCGACGCGCTGCCCGATCGTGGGGACCGTCGCGCGGCAGGTGTCCCTCCCGGCTCCGCGGGAGGTGCTGGAACTCCTGGTCAGGCATATCGTCCAGGATGGGGCGTACTGGCCCGCCGAACGGCTGACACTGTTCGCCGAGGGCTGGCTGGAGACCGGTGAAGTCCTCCCCGATGAGGTGCTGACGGTGATGCGGCATGCCGTGGGACGCGGCTACGGGCGCGGGCGGCTGGCCGAGCTGATCACGCTGCCCGGGTATTCGCCGCTCAACCCGGGGGAGGCGTGGGCGGATCGGGCCAACGCCGACTTACAGGGACTCGGGGACGACTGGCGGGAGCTGGTGTGGTTCGCGTCCTCCGCTTCATCGGCCAAACCGTCGGCGAAATGGGAGAAGCAGGGCCGGGACCTGACGGCCAGGCTCGGCGGGGAGCCCGTCCGGCGCGCGATCACGGACTGGCTCGGTCTGGTGGGCCGACCCCGTACCCAACCGCTGGACGTGGGCCGCCACGGCCCGGACCCCAATCAGATGTTCGACGCCTACAACACCGTCGTGCTTCGGGGGCTCATCTGGCTTGTCTCCTTCCTGCCGGAACACGCGGACACGGTACGGGCGCTCGGCGCCGTGACCGAGACCGCGCTGCGCAAGGTCCCCGGGACGGGCCCCCGCAGTCCGAAGATCGCCAACACCGCGGTGTACGCGCTGTCGCGGACGGAGGGAGAGGAGGCCCTGGCCCAGCTGGCCCGGCTGGCGAGCCGGGTGACCTTCAAAGGCACGTTGAAGGAGATCGACAGGGCTCTGGACGCGCGGGCGACGGCCCTCGGCCTCTCCCGTGACGAGGTGGAGGAGCTGGCCGTTCCCGCCTACGGGCTCACCCGGGTCGGCGGGCGTACGGAAGAGTTCGGTGAGGCGACCGCGGAGCTGGCGGTGACCGGGACCCGGGCGGTCCTCACCTGGTGCAACGCCGCCGGGAAGACGGTGAAGTCGCCGCCCGCGGCCGTACGGCGCGATCACGCCGAGAAGCTCGCCGAACTCAAGGGGTCGGTGAAGGAACTGGACAAGATGCTCTCGGCCCAGTCCGAGCGGCTCGACCGGCTCTTCCTCGCCCAGCGGTCCTGGTCGCATGCCGCCTGGCGGGAACGGTACCTCGACCATCCGCTCGTCGGAACCTTCGCCCGTCGCCTGATCTGGCTGGTCGGCGAGGTGCCGGTCTGCTACGCGGACGGGGAGCTGCGAGACGTCCACGGCGGTGTGCTCACTCCGGCCGGCGGGGAGACGGTACGGCTGTGGCATCCCATCGGGCGGGACGTCGCCGAGGTCCTGGCCTGGCGGGACCGGCTGGAGTCGCTGGAGATCGTCCAGCCGTTCAAGCAGGCCCACCGGGAGGTCTACCTGCTCACCGCGGCCGAGGAGAACACCGGCGTCTACTCCAACCGGTACGCCGCCCACGTGCTCCGGCAGCATCAGTTCCACGCGCTGGCCGCCGTACGGGGCTGGCGGAACCGGCTCCGGCTCATGGTCGACGACTTCTGCCCGCCCGCTCTCCGCGAGCTCCCGCGGTGGGGGCTGCGGGCCGAGTTCTGGGTGGAGGGGATCGGCGACGACTACGGGAACGACACCACGCCGTCCGGTGCATACCACCGGATCGTCACCGACCAGGTGCGGTTCTATCCTCTGGACGCGCCGGGAAACGCGGCCCACGCCTACGGGGGGTCGTACGAGCAGTGGGTTCCGGTCGGGGCCGATCCGGAGGGGCCGCTGCCCTTGGAGCGGATCCCGCCACTGGTGTTCAGCGAGGTGATGCGGGACGTCGACCTGTTCGTCGGGGTCGCCAGCGTCGGCAACGACCCGACCTGGCAGGACGGCGGGCCCGGCGGGCGGTTCCGCGAGTACTGGGCGTCCTACGGCTTCGGTGAGCTGTCCGGTTCGGCGCAGACCCGCCAGGATCTGCTCTCCCGGTTGCTGCCCCGCCTCGCGATCGGGGATCGGTGCACCCTGGAGGGCCGGTTCCTGCACGTCAAGGGCGAGCTGCGCACCTACAAGATCCATCTGGGCTCGGGCAACATCCTGATGGAACCGGACGACCGGTACCTGTGCATCGTCCCCGAGCAGACCGCTGCGCCCGTCGGCGGGGTGTTCCTGCCCTTCGAAGGAGACCGGATGCTCGCCGTCATCCTCAGCAAGACGATGCTGCTCGCCAAGGACACCGAGATCACCGACCCCACCATCGTCCGCCAGATCCGGTACTGAGCGCTTGGTCGAGTACCGGCACTCCGTCCGGGAACCGGCCCGATTCCGTGGATGGCAGACGGCTTGTGGCCGGCCTCTTCGGCTGACCACAAGCCGGGGTGTTTCTACGGTTCGTAGACCCAGAGGTGCCAGCCGTTCATCGGCGGTGAGCCGGGTGAGCACCACCAGTCGCGGCCTGAGCCCGGGGCGGTCTCCCGCCCCAACTGCTTGCAACCCGCCAGGGTGGCGGACCAGCCGATGATGACGGAGTCGGCGTGGGCGGGGGTGGCGGTGCCGAGGAGGATGCCGGTACTTGCCAGGATTCCTGCCATGGCGAGGGCGAGACGTCGCTTCATGTCGCTCTTACCATCTGGTTTCGCCCACGATCGGCGGTTCCGGTCGTGGGTGAAGCAGGCCCGTCGGGGCGGACTCCCAAGATTTCCACGGGCTGGCGCGACGGTAACCCGAATTGTAAGCAAACTCAACAATTCAATTTCGAGAACGTTCTTCTGCCGTCGGAGAGACAGGCTACGCCGGGCCGGAATCACGGAATCACGGGATTGCCGGGAAGGTTGGTCGCCGGCCCAGAACCCGTAGTCGGGTACACACCTGGACTCCTCCGCGTGGACCACCTCGCCCAGCGGGTGATGGAGCCGGATCTCGCGCGGTGACGAGGACGAGGGCCACCGCGAACGCCATCTCGATGCCGCGCTCGGCCACGACCGCGTCGATCCGGTCGCGCAGGGACGGGATCGACGCATGTGGCGTCGCCAGGCCGAACCCGGGCGGGAACCGCCCGGCGAACTCCCGGTCGATCGGCGCGATCTCGTCCCCGGCCGGGATGACGTTGCCGGGGAGGAGATCGGCGTGCCCGGTTTCGCGCGCGGGCGGGCACGCGTCCGGGAGCCGTTCGAGCGGCTCGCGGTCGCCTGCGCCGTACCCGCGGTAGCGCCTGATCCGCCGCCGGTGGCCGGCGAACGCGCCCGGTGGGGTGGCCTCCCAGAGCCGCCCACCGGGCTGTCGTGACGGTAACCCCGGCTGCCGACCGGCTCAAGAATTCCTGAACAGATACCGGGGAATGTCTGACGCAACCGGCTCATTCGCGGCGCGGCTTCGCCGAAGCCGGCGGCCCCGCCACCTGTGGCAGACGTGATCGTTGTGCTGTCCGCACCTTGTGGGGTGCGCAGGTCGCAATGATCATTCGGGTTGTGTGTGGGTGGCCATCTGGGTTCGCGGCGGCGTTGGGATTGGTCTGGCGCAGCCCGTTCCGGCGTGATTGTTGTGCTGTCCGCACCCGCCGGGGTGCGCACATCGCAACGATCATGCCGCCGGATCAGAGTCTCAGGTGTTCGAGGCCGGGCTCGGTTTGGAGGGCTTGGAGGGCGAGCCAGGCGATCACGCGGTCTTCGGTGGTGGTGAGGGAGAGGCCGGTGATCTCCTCGACGCGGGCCATCCGCTGGCGCAGGGTGTGCCGGTGGATGCCGAGCTGGGAGGAGGCGGCCTCCCAGTTGGTGTTCTCGCTCAGGAAGATCCGTAGCGAGCGGAGCAGGACCCGCCCGGTGTCGATCTCCAGGAGGGGGCGGAGCGGGGAGGTCAGGGCGGTGAGGGCCGCCGAGTCCAGGTGGCGCAGGATCAGGCGGCCGGTGGGCATGCCGGCGAACTCGACGACGGGCCGGGCCTCGGCGACGGCGATGCCGAGGGCCTGCTCGGCCTGACGGCGGCTGAGCAGGCAGCCGGCGAGCGGCTGGGCGGTGCCGAGGCCGCAGCGCGCGGGCACCCCCTCCTCGGTGACCGCGAGCCGTACCCGCTCGGTCCAGCGGGCGATGTCGTCTTCGGGGATCACCACGGTGACCAGCGACGATTCTTCGCTGACGAGCTGGGGGAGGTCGAGGTCGGCGCACCACTCCAGCGCGTTCTCCTCCAGCGGTACGGCGCGGGATCTGGACCGCAGCAGGGCGACGGCGGCGTTGCCGGTGAGCAGGTTCCAGCGGGCTGCGACCCGTTCGACGAGCGCGGGGTCGCCGGTCAGGAGGGCGTCGACGGCGTCGGCACGGGCCAGTTTCCAGGTGTCGCCGCCGCTGAGCGGGTTGAGGGCGAGGTCGAGCAGGAGCGCGGCGTGCCGGGCGAGTTCCCGGGTGAGGGTGATCCGGTCGGGGCGGGCGGCCACGATCAGGTGGGCCCGGGGCCGTACCGGGTCGCCGACCCCGTACACGGTGAGTCCGGGGTGGCGGATGCGGGACCGCTGGCCGAGCGCGGCGGCGCGGGCGTCGTCGATGTGGACGCGGGCGGCGCCGACGGCGGCGTGCACGTTGCCGTTGCGGTCCATGAGCACGGCCCAGCTGTCGATGCGGTGGGCGAGGGTGGTGACGATCCCCTGCGGCCCGGCACTCCGCGCGACCTGCGTCATCGCCGAGACGCCTTCGGCGATCAGGCGGGACTCGGCCGCGTCCGTCCGCAGCAGGTCGGCGTTGAGCTGGTAGGTGATGTCCTGGAAGGCCACCCCGACGGGGATCTCCAGGACGGCCAGGCCTTCCCGCCGGGCGGCCTCGGTCAGCGGCGCGGGGACGGCCGGGTACCGCTCGCCGATGCCGAACCCGAGCGCGGCGACGCCCGCCCCGGCGAGGCGTCCGGCGTAGGCGGCGAGGTCGGCCTCGTCCAGCTGGAGGCCGAGGGTGATCAGGAGTTCGCCGCCGCGCAGCCAAGGGGTGGGGTCGGGCAGCTCGGAGAGGTGGGTCCACCGGATGGGCCGGTCGAGTCCGACGGGCCCGGTGGGCACGCGCAGCCGGAACCGCTGTGCGACGTCGCGCACCGTTTCCAGCATGTGTCTCCCCGTTCCGTCTCGTCATGGTGCGCCGATCCCCGTGTTCGGCGCCTGTGCCCGATGCCGTCCGTACGGCGTCCGCGGTCCGTTCCGGAAGTCGTACGGCGTCAGCCCGCGACCCCAGACCCAGGTGATCGTTGCGCTGTTGGCACCCCGTAGGGCGCGGACAAGACAACGATCACCCCAGCGGCGCGCCGACCTTCACCACTCAGGCCGGGAGGCGCCGCCGGGACCGGCCTGGCGGAGCCCGTACCCCGGTCTGGTGATCGTTGTGCTGTCCGCACCCCGGAGGGCGCGGACAAGGCAACGATCACCCCCGTGGCGCGCCGACCTTCACCACTCAGGCCGGGAGGCGCCGCCGGGACCGGCCTGGCGGAGCCCGTACCCCGGTCTGGTGATCGTTGTGCTGTCCGCACCCCGGAGAGTGCGCACGGCGCAACGTGAGATAGGTCTCAGTCCGGGGCCGGCCTGCGGTCCCGGTCGGGCCGGCTCTGGCCGCGTCGTTTCTCTCCCTCAGGTCACCTGCCACGGGCCGTACTCCGCGTGGCGGCACGTCTGGGCGTCCGCCGACTGATGACCGTTCCACAAGCCTTTCCGGATGGTCATGTAGCGGATTGTCTCCCCGATCCGGAATGAGTGGACATATGGACATGTGAAGGCACAAGAAGGTTTTTCTTAGCATTAACTTCGTATTTGACAACACCGGGTGACAAGTGATCTGTTCCCCGGCCCGAGGAACCCACACCGATCCCATGGGGGAAGGGGACTTATGCGTGCCGTCGTATTCGAATCCGCCGATCAGCCGGTCCGGATCGCCGATGTCGAGCTCGCCCCGCCGGGGCCGGGCGAGGTTCGGGTCAAGATCGCCGCGGCCGGGGTCTGCGGATCCGACCTCCACGTACGGCGCGGCGAGTGGAGCGTCCCGGCGCCGCTCGTCATGGGACACGAGGGCTCCGGGGTGGTCGTCGAGCTCGGCCCCGGTGTGACCAGCCTCGCCGAAGGCGACCACGTCGTCCTCTCCTGGGTCGCCCCATGCGGGCGCTGCCGCTACTGCCGGGCCGGGCATGAGGCCCGCTGCCAGGTGGCGGCGAACGTCGTCGCCCCCGGAGGCGTCCTGCAGGACGGCACCAGCAGGCTGAGCCTCGGCGGCGAGCGGATCCACCACTACCTCGGGGTCTCCTCCTTCGCCGAGGAGGCCGTGGTCCCCGCGTCCGGGGCGATCAAGGTCCGGGAGGACGCGCCGCTGGACACCGTCGCCCTGGTCGGCTGCGCCGTCGCCACCGGCGTGGGCGCCGTCACCAACACCGCGGCCGTCGTTCCCGGCAGCACCGTCGCCGTCATCGGCTGCGGCGGGGTCGGGCTCTCGGTCGTGCAGGGGGCCAAACTGGCCGGCGCGGAGCGGATCATCGCCCTCGACACCCGCCCGGAGAAGACCGCGCTCGCCGTCACCCTCGGCGCCACCGACCAGATCTCCGGCCGGGACCTCAACGTAGCCGAGGCGGTCCGGGACCTCCTCCCCGACGGCGTCGACTACGCCTTCGACGCGGTGGGTCACCAGGCGACGCTGGAGGCCGCCATTCAGATCCTCGGTCTGGGCGGGGCCGCGGTCGCCGTCGGCCTGCCGCCGCAGGGCACCCTCGCGCGCTTCGACCCGCTGGTCCTCGCCGAGGCCGACCAGCGGATCCTCGGCTCCAACTACGGCAGCGTCCGCCCGGCCGTGGACATCCCGGCGCTGGTCGACCGGTACATGGACGGCCACCTCAAGCTCGACCAGCTGGTGAGCCGCCGGGCCACCCTCGAAGACGCCCCGCACGCCCTGGAGGACCTGGCCAGCGGCGAGGCACTCCGTACCCTCCTCATCCCCAACTGACCCGACCCCCCGGACCCTCCCGGCAGATCCCGAAGGACCCCCATGACCCAGACTGTCAACCGCCCCCCGCAGGCCGACCGCGGCCTGAAGCGGGGCGCGATGACCGGTGGCGAGGTCGTCGCCCAGGCCATCGCCAACATCGCCCCGAGCGCGGTCATCGCGTTCTCGGTGGTCGCGATCTACGCGACCGCGGGGAACGCCTCCTGGCTGTCGTTCGCCCTGGCGACCGTTGTGATCCTCGCCGTCGGCTACTGCATCGCCCAGTTCGCCAAGCGCCGGGCCTCGGCCGGGTCGCTGTACAGCTACGCGGCCCAGGGCCTCGGGCCGTTCGGCGCGTACGTCACCGGAATCGCCCTGCTCATCGGGTGTTTCGGCATCGCCTCGGGCTCGCTGGGCGGCGCCGTCTACCACTTCAACGCGTTCCTGTCCTCCCTCGGGCTGACCATTGAGAACACCGCGTGGAACGTCGCCCTCGCGCTGGTCATCGGCGCCCTGGCGATCCTGTTCACGGTCTGGGGCATCCGGATCTCGGCACGGGTCTCGCTGATCCTGGAGATCGCCTCGATCGCGATCATCGTGGTGATGCTTGTCGTGGTGCTGTTCCACGCGAACACCCCGACGATCGACTCCGCGCAGCTCTCCCTGGAGGGCGCCTCCACGCACGGGATCGCCGTCGGCATGGTGCTGGGCATCCTCGGCTTCGTCGGCTTCTCCAGCGCCGACGCGCTCGGCCGGGAGGCCCGCAACCCGTTCCGCGCCATCCCCCGGGCGATCATGTGGAGCGCCCTCGGCGTCGGCCTCCTCTACATCTTCGCCACCTACACCCAGGTCGCCGGCTACCGGATCCTGGGCGACCTCGGCGCGAGCGGCAACCCGCTGGACGAGCTCGCCGTGGCCACCGGCATGCCGGCCTGGTTCCGGCCGGTGCTCAGCCTCGGCATCACCGCCTCGTTCTTCGCCGTGGTGGTCGCGCCGATCAACGTGATCGGCCGGATCGTCTACGTGATGGGCAAGGAGGGCGTGGTGAGCGGTCGCCTCGGCCGTACCCACCCCTCCCAGCAGACCCCGCACCGGGCCATCCTGACGATCGCCCCGGTGGCGGTGCTGCTCACCGCGTTCCTGCTCGCCATCGGTGTGGACGGCATGTCCATCGTGGTCAACGTGGACACCTACGGCGTCTACGGCTACATGGTCGCCTACGCGGTGGTCGCCGCCGCGGCGCCGATCTACCTGCGCCGCCAGGGTGTCCGCCTCGCGCTGATCTGGCCGGCGACGCTCGTCTCGGTGCTCGGCATGATCTACGTCTTCTACGTCAACGTGGTGCCGTGGCCGGCGTGGCCGATCAACCTGGTGCTGACGGCCTTCTTCATCAGCATGGCGGTGGCGATCGCCTGGTACGCCTACCTCAGGGTGTCCCGTCCGGCCGTCACCCGGGCGATCGGCACCACCGAGACCGACTTCCCCGAGATGGCCTGACGGGTTTCCCGTACGGCCTGCGGCGGGCCGGTCCCCGAGAGCTCCCCCTCCGGTGACCGGCCCGTTCGCCTGCCGTGCCGGGAACGGCCGCACGGTCCGCGATCGGCGCCGTACGGAGTGGGCATGGGGCGGGTACGGCCTCGGGCGGTTCGAGCCCGGAGGTTCGGCACGAGGCCGGAGCCCTGCGGGCCGTATCCGTGACAGGGAACGGCCCTGAGCCGCGCCTCACCCGGTGAGGGCGTGGGCGCGCGGCGGCGCCGGTTCCTCCGGGCGGCGCAGAAGACGCGACCGGATCCGGGTGAGCGCGGTCTGCGGCCGGGCGAGGTTGACCGGGACGGAGCCGCCCGGGGTCCGGACGATCAGGGTCTCCCGCTGCCAGGTGATCTCCGGTTCGGCGCAGCCGGGGACGATCAGGGTGAGCAGGGCCGGGGCGGGCGGGGAGAGCACGGTCGTGTTCTCCGCGGTCGTCAGGTACCCCGTGGAGATCGTCCCGGGTTCAAGGGTCTGGCCGCCGACCGGCTCGCGGGACCCCGGGGTGAACTGGATCAGCGTGACCGGCCAGTCCCCGTCGGCGAAGACCAGCACCCCGTCCCGGTGGGAACGCGGGACGAGCCCGGGGGCCAGATGCCAGACGCTGCGCAGCCGCGACCCCTCGGGCACCTCGTCGAGCACGGCCATCAGGTCCGCCTCGTGGTGGACCAGCACGGTTCTGGTGCGGCGGACGCCGTACGCGATGTCGGTGAGCCGGTACCGCTGCCGGATGTGCTCGTCGGAGAACCAGGTCAGCCGGGTCGCCGTGCCCGGACGGAACTCCGCCCCCTCGGGAACGGGGACGTTGTGCGCCTCCGGGGAGGTGGTCCACTCCCGGTACCCGGTCTTCTCATAGGAGTGGAATCCGGCTTCCACCAGGATGTCGCGGCGGTGCGCGTGGTAGGTGACCCCCAGGTGGTCCTCGTGGCCGTGGAACCTGCGCCCGGGCCCGAACCTGATCGAGTAGTAGGCCGAGCCGGGATCGTCCCACGCGGTCCGGCCGAACACGTAGCCCGCGCCGAACACCTTCACCGGGGGCTCCTGGTGGCGGTACCGGCCCGGCCGCTGGTCGGCGGGACTGTCGCCGATCGGCACCAGGCGGCCGTCGGGCTGCGTGGCGTGGGAGATGTAGGCCTCCAGCGCGCCGCGCCGGGCGATCAGGCCGGGCGGGACCTCGGCTCCGCTCCCGCGGACGGCCTCGATCGCCGCGCCGAGCCGCCGGTGCACGTAGATCCCGTACTTGGGGGCCTGTTCCCACAGGGCGCCCTGGTCGTCGACGGCGAGTTCGGCCGAGGCGGCCATCCGCCGGACGGCCAGGTCCCGCCAGCGGTCCAGGCCGAGCCGGCAGCCCACGGTGAGCAGGGCGATGTCCTGGTCGAGCCCGTGGTTGTGGCCCTTCCGGTAGAGGGCCGGGTCGGCGAGGACCTTCCCGTGCTCGTGGAGGCTGCGGGCGAGCCAGTCGTCGCGGACGTGCGCGCTGAGGCGGACCAGCACCGGTGCCCGGAGGGCGACGGGGTGCTCGGCCCACGCCCAGGGGCCGGTACGGGCTGCGCCGCGGCGGTTCGCCCGTACCCAGTCCCGGGCGATGTGGACGGCGCGGTCGAGACAGTCGGCCCGGCCGGTTCGCTCGTACGCCAGGACGAGTCCGCCCATCCAGCGCAGCGCGTGCAGGCTGAGCATCCAGGAGCGGTTCCGATGCGGGTCGGCGAGCCAGTCGATCTCGCCGGTTCCCAGGTCGGCCGGGGGGAGACCGCGGAAGACGACCCGGCCGGCCAGGACCTCACCGGCGTCGACCGCGGGGATGTGCCCGTCGACGTGGAGGGCCGGGCCTCCGGCGGCGAGGTCCGGGCGCCTCCCGGTCCGGGCGAGCCTGCCGGCGTTGATCGGCCCCCCGGTCTTGGTGAGCCTTCCGGTCTTGACGAGCAGAGTTCGGGCATGCATAAACAAGCGTTTGCTCCAATGAAGGGAAAATGAAGAAGAAGGGTCGGTCGCGCCGGGGCTACCGAGCCGACGGGGCGGCCGGGACGTCGTTCGTCCACCCCGCCTCGACGACCAGTTCGACCCGGTCCCCACCCGAGGCGGCCGACAGCACCCGGGAGCTCGCCGTGTCGATGATCAGGGTGCGCCGCTCGGCGCGTACGGTGAAGGAGAAGGCCGCCCCGGTCCTGCCCAGCTCGTCGGCCGACTCGCCCAGGTAGCGGACGCCCGGGAGCTCGGCGAGCGCCCGGTAGGCGGCGGCCCGCACCTTCGGCGGCGAGGGCTTGCTCCACAGCAGCCCGCAGAGCGCGTCCGCCACCACCCCGTCCGAGGCGCCGAGCGGGGTGTCCCGCACCGCCTCGGTCACCCAGGCATGCAGCGCGCCCGGTTCCGTGGGGAGCCTGCGGATCGCGTCGAAGGTCATCTCCCGGCCGGCCATGCTGAACGCCACCCCGTCGCCGACCCGGGCGATGCGTCCCTTCCCCGGCGAGACGGCCAGCGCGCGTCCCCGGCTCCGCCACACGGTGGGGGAGCCGTCGCGCCGCCACGCCTCCTCGTCGGCCCCGGGACGCGGACGCACGCCCAGCTCCAGGGATCCGGACCACACCCGGCCGTCCTCGGCGGCCCACAACTCGGTGACCGTCGCCTCGGTCAGCCGGTAGCGGTTCGGGCCGCGCCCCACCGGCTCGGGGAGCGTGTCCCGCGACAGTTTCCTGACCCGCCAGTAGGTCCCGGCCGGAGTGGTCTGCGCCTCGGCCGTGCTCGCCGCCGCGAGCAGGATGGACCGTCCGTCGACGGCCGGTCCGGTGAGCTCCCCGGGGATCGCGACCGCCACGAGGGCGGCCCCGGCGGCGAGCGTCGCCACCGCGAGGGTCCACCGCAGCCGCCAGGGCCGCCGCAACCGCTGCCGGGGTTGCGCCCGCAGCCGTTCCCGGACCCGCGCCCTGGCCCCCGGATCGGCCGGCGGCTCGCCGTACAGGTCCTTGATCGCGTCAAGCTCGTCCATGAGCCGCTCCTTCGGGCTCCAGCATCGGGTTGGCGCCGCCGAGCACGGCGCGCAGTTTGCGCCGGGCCCGGTTCAGCCGCGATCCGACGGTTCCGTAGGGGATGCCCAGCGCACCGGCGATCTCCTCGTGGCTCAGCCCGGCGAGGGCCATGAGCAGCAGGACGTCGCGGTCCCGCCGGGGGAGGCCGGCCAGCGCCGCGGCGAGACTCGGCCGCAGGCTCTCCGCGCTGACCCGCGCCGCGACCCGGTCCTCGGGTCCGGGGACGTCGGGGTCCACCCCGTACCGGCCGAGCGCGCGCAGCGTGCGGACCTCACGGCGGCGGTGCTTGCCGATGAGGTTGGTGGCGATCCCGTACAGCCAGGCCCGCACCGCCGCCCGCGACGGGTCGTACTGCGACCGCTTGCGGAACGCCGTCAGGAACGTCTCGGCGACCACGTCCTCGGCGAGGTCCGGCCCGAGCCGCTGGACGACATAGCGGTGAATCTCCTCGAAATGCGTATTGAAGATCACGCCGAACCGCTCGGACTCGTCCAGGGAGAGCCGGACGACCTCGGCCTCGTCCGGTGGATGGGCGATCCACGGCATGGCGGTCACGCGGGTCTGCCCGTCATCTGCACTCCTGAGGCCGTGGTCGTCGGTCACCTGTTATCACCCGATCGGCAGGTTTCCTTTCACGCTTTCGCCGACTCTTTTCGCCCGCGGGTGCCCGGCGGCGGGCACGGCGAACCGAGTCTGGTACGGCCTGCGGCCGTACCAGACCCAAGGAGCGGGCCTTCGCCGGGTCAGCCGCGGATGCGGGTGAGCAGGGCGGGGACGGCGGCGCCGATCGGCTCCCTGATCACCTCGTCGGCGAGCTCGTCGTAGGGGGTGGGCTCCCCGTTGACCACGATCAGCCGTGCCCCGGCGTCGAAGGCGATCGCGGGCAGGGCGGCGGCGGGGTGCACCTGCAGCGAGGTGCCGATGGCGATGAAGGTCCGGCAGTTCCGCGCCGCCTCGGCGGCCGCGGTGAGCACGCCGGCGTCCAGGGACTCGCCGAACATGACCGTGGTGGTCTTCAGGATGGCGCCGCAGTCCAGGCAGGCGGGGTCGGTCTCGCCCGCGTCGATCCGGTCCAGCGCCTGCCGCAGGGTGGTCCGGGCGCCGCAGCCGGTGCACATGGCGCCGAACATGTTGCCGTGCAGCTCCAGGACGAGGCCGGGGTCCGATCCGGCCCGCTGGTGCAGCCCGTCGATGTTCTGCGTGATGATCCGGCCGAGCCGTCCGGCGCGCTCCAGCTCCACCAGGGCCAGGTGCGCCGGGTTGGGTTCGGCCGTCCAGGCCGGGTTGTCCCGGCGGAATCCCCAGGAGCGGCGGCGGATTTCCGGGTCGGCCAGGTAGTGGTCGATGTCGACGAGCTTCTGGAAGTCCGGGTAGCGGGTCCACAGCCCGTTCGGCCCGCGGAAATCGGGAATGCCGGACTCGGTGGAGATACCCGCACCGGTCAGCACGGTGATCTCGTTCATGGCGGTCTCCTCCGTCGGCTCCGCGGGACTGTCCGTCGATCAGTGTTCCAGGGTCGGCCGGCCGGCGAGTACCGGATTTCCGCCCGCCCCGGTGACGGGTGCGTCATGGCTTCCGGCGATTTTCATCGAGCAGCGCGGTCTTGACAAATTCCATTAATCGATCAGATTTCTTCTCGATCCCCGTGGTCGGCGGACCGGTCTCGGCGGCCGGAACCCATCGGCCGGACGCCCGTCGCCGAGAAGATCACCGCCTCTCTGGTTTATCCATCGATAAATACGTCTTTTGACGATTTTTCATGAGCTTCAGCCAGGTATTCATGGTTCAGGGAGGCGTCCGTATGAGTGTCGACGTGCGATACCACGTGATCCTGGTGGTGGACATCCACGGGTTCGACGGCCGGGGAAACCCCACCCAGGCCTGGCTGCGCAAGGAACTCCACCGGCTGATCGACGACGCCCTCGACGCGGCGCGCATCGACCGCGCCGGAGCCCCGCCGCCTTCCGACCGGGGAGACGGCATCGTCCGGATTCTTCCCGGCTCCACCCCCAAGGTGGAGCTGACCGGCGGGTTCGTCGACCGGTTGCACGCGGGATTGCGCAACCACGCCCGGATCACCAGCGCCGAGGGGGCGCTCCGCCTCCGGATCGCCCTGCACGGCGGCGAAGTCGGCCGGGACGGCTCGGGATGGGTGGGCGAGGACCTCGGCTACGCCTGCCGCCTGGCCGACCTGCCCGCGCTCCGGGGTGCCCTCGACGCCGCCGACCGTTCGGGCCTCGCGCTGGTCGTCTCCGACGACTGGTACGGCCGGGTCGTCCGGCAGGGCTACGCCGAGGTCGACCGGTCCGAGTACGAAGCGGTCTCGCTCCCCGAGGACGAGTTCGACGAGGTCGCCTGGATCCGGGTCCCGGGCTACGGATCCCCTCCGGGGATCGGCAGGTGGCGGGCAGCCGCCCGTACCCGATGTGAAGAGCCCCCTCGGGACACCGCGCCCGGCCGTCCGCCGCCGTCGCACTCCGGGTCCGGCGGGCCGGTCTACTCCGGGCCGTTCGCCGGATCGCAGGTCAACGCGGAGAACGTGTACGGCGGCCACCACTTCACGGACGGCGTGTGGCGGGGCGGCGACGGCTCCGTCTGGCGGTCCGGGCGCGATCGGGGTGCCGAGTCCGATGAGCGCTGACGACCGGCCCGCGCCCGGCCGGCAGGCCGCGGCCAAACCCCAGGCCGCGATGAAACCGCAGGCCGCCGCCAAACCCCAGGGCGGGGGAGGTCCGCCCTTCGGCCCGGCGCCCGGCGGTGGCGCGCGGCGGCAGGGCGGTGCGGTGAGCCCGCCGGACGCGGGGAGACCGCCGGGCGGCGGGGATCCCCCGAAGAACGCGTCGCCGGGGAACGGAGGGAAACCACCCGACGCCGCGGAGCCGCCGCGGGGCGGGAAGCAGGCGGAGGAGCGGGAGCCCGCCAAAACCCCGGGCGGTGAGCGGCACGGTGCCGACGAGCTGCGCAACCGGCTGCGGGGCGCGCGTTCGATCCGCCCCGGCGGCGCGGGCAGGTCGCGTGGGGTGGTCAGGGAGACCTTCGACCGGCTGAACCCCCGCTTCGAGGGTTCCTCGGTGTGGGCGAACCAGGTCTTCGCCGGCGACCAGGTGCTCAACCTCGGGGTGGAGAAGGAAGGCGCCAGAAAGTACCGCCTCTCCGCCGAGGAACTGGACGAGGCCGCGGCGGCGTTCGTCCCGCCGCCGGGCTTCGAAAGCCTGGTCGAGGAGTCCACGCGGGAGGTGATGGTCCTGCTCCGCGGCCCGGCGGGTGCCGGGAAGTTCGCCGCCGCCCGCAGAGTGCTGCTCGAACGGGGTCACCGGCCGATCTACCGGCTGGACTCGGCCACCTCGCCGTCGCGGCTCACCCGGGACGACCTGGAGCAGGGGGCCGGCTACATCCTGCCCGACCTGCTCGGCCGGGACGGCGCGGCGTTGACCGAGTTCGAGGTCAGGCGCCTCCACCACGATCTGGAGGCCCGTCGCTGCGGACTCGTGGTCACCGTGGGGGACGCGACCCGGGTGGCGGACCCGGAGGTCGCCAAGCGGCTGCGGGACCTGGGCGGGCCGGCCGACCGGGCGGAGGTCGCCCGGAGGCAGGCCAGGTGGCGGGCGGGGATCGTGGGCGCGGGCCGGATCGAAGACCTGCTCGCGGATTCGGCGCTCACCGCGCTGCTGGCCGCCGAGCTCGGTCCCGGGGTGAGCTGCGCGCGCGCCGCCGAACTCGGCCGGATGATCGCCGAGATCCGGGGGCCGGTTTCGGAGGCGGCGGGCAGGCTGACCGACCTGCTGGCCATGCGGCAGGCCGACACCTTCGACCACTGGCTCGACACCTTCCCCGACCTGGCCACCCAGTGCCTCGCGGTCTCCCTCGCCGTCTTCGGCGGGGAAGCCTACGAGACGGTCGCCGAGCTCGCCGACGGACTGCGGGTCCGGCTGGAGCCGCCGGAACACCCCGAGCGACCCGAGCGGGTCCGGTCCGCCCCCCTCCGGGCGACCCGGGCCAGACGGCTGGAGGCCCTGCGCGCCGAGCTGGTCGAGGTGAAGGAGGACGGTCAGCCGAGGACGGCGGTGTACTACCGGGACCAGGGCGCCGCCGAGCGGGTGCTGCGCCGCTTCTGGGACGAGTACGACGAGATCCGGGCGGTCCTGCCGGCCTGGCTGCGGAGCTGCGCCGAGCACGCGCCGCCGAACGTGGTGGTCCGGTCGGCGGTCGCGGCCGGCCTGCTCGCCATCCGCGTGTTCGACATGGTCGGCGCCGAGGTGCTGCGGCCTTGGGCCGAAAGCGGCGACGAATCGCTCACGGGGGCGGTCGGCGTCGCGCTGCACACGGCGGCCAGCGACGCGGGCCTCGCCGGGGAGGTGCGACGGCTGGTGGACGAGTGGCGGGGGCGGCCCGAGCCGGGGTTCCGGGCGGCGGCGGTACGCGCCTGGCGGGTGGTCCTGGACTCGGAGGGCGTCACGGGGGTGCTGGATCTGCTGAACACCCTGGCGGACGACGAGGACGACGAGGTCCTGGAAGCCGTCTGCGTCGGCGTCATGGAATGCCTCGTCGAGGAGGACGAGAGGCAGCGCCGGGACGTCCTGGCCCTGCTGATCCGCTGGGCCCGCTCGCGTGAGCCCCGATACCGCCTCACCGGCGAGCTGGCGTTCCTCTGCGCCGCGCTGGGCCTGGTGGACGTCTCGGCCGCCGACGCGCCGGACGCGCCGGTCGGCGTGCCGACCCTGCTCGTGCTGGCGTCCCGGGATCCGCTGCGGCAGCGGGACGTCGCGGTCCTCTGGGAGGTCGTGATGAACTCCCCGTTCTGCCACGGGTTCGCCGGTGAGGTGCTCGCCGGCTGGGGGCGGTGCGCGGAGGGGAACCCGGCCGTGCGCCGTGCGCTCGGCCGGCTGCTCGCCGCGGCGGCCGGTGCCGAGCGCACGGAGCGGATCATCCGCTACCAGGTGGACTCCTGGTCGCGCAAGGAGTTCGGCGGGGGCGCCCCGTCGGCGGCGCGCGAGGTCCTGACGGCTCTCGACGGGAGGAGGCGGGAGCGGTGAGCGATGCGGAGTCCCCCCGGCCCCTGATCCACGGGCCCGTGGAGGTCACCATGGCCAACCGGGGCAAGCCGGCCCGCCCCGGTCAGGCTCTGGTGTTCTCGCGCGCCGACCGCAGGGCGGTGGAGGTGCTGCGCCGCCCGTCCGCGCTGGGGTCGCTCAAGTACACGTACCGCTACGAGGTCGACATCACCGACAAGCGGCTCATGCTGCAGGAGCCCCTGCCCAGCGCCACGAACGCCTTCTGGTTCCAGGCCGAGCTGGAAGCCCAGTGGCGGGTCGCCGACCCCGAGGAGGTGGTGCGGCGCGGCATCGCCACCGCCGACGACGGCGACGCCTTGGTCCGCACGGCGCTGATCGAGCTGCTGCGGCCGTACTGCCGTGCCTTCGACGTCGACGACCACGCGCGGGCCGAGGAGTCGGCCCGCCAGGCCTTCGGCCGTACCCCGCTGGCCATGCCCGAAGGGCTCGTCGTGATCGCCGTCTCGGTCCGCGTCTATCCCGACGCCGACACGGGAAACCATCAGCACGGGATCCGGGACGCCGAGCGGGAGGAGATCGTCAGGGCCCGGGAGCACCGGGCGGCGATGGCGGCCGTGGGCAGCGAGTACGACGTGCGGATGCAGGCGGAACGCCGGCAGCAGGAGCTGCTCGCCCTGCGGATGCGGGCGCTCGCGGAGGCGGCGCGCGGGGAAGGGGGGCTGCTCCTCCGGCTTCTCGCCCAGGAGCCCGAGCGGCTGCACACGGTCATCCGGGAGCTGGCGGAGAGCCGGGAACTGGCCCTGGAACGGAAGCTCGGCCTGTTCCGGGAGCTGGTCGCGGGCAACCTCGTGCAACCGGCCGACCTGGACGGCCTGGTACGCAATCTGCTGGGGCAGCCGTCCGCGCTCTCCGCCTTCGGGCCGTCCCACCCCGCGTCTGCGACGCCCGGTGCGCTCCCGGCGGGCGAGTCGCCGTTCCCGCCCCCGGACCCGGCCCCGCCGCCCCGGCGAACCGACTCGCGGGAGGCGCCGAAGGAGCGCGGCCCGTACGGCCACGGGGAGCGTCCCCCCGAAACCGGGGAGCCCGAAGACCTCAGGGGAGACGGGGTCACCGGCTGGCGGCCGGTCGGCCGGAACCGCGGAGGCGACCGGACCGAGCGGGAATGAGCGCGGGTCCGGGTGCCCACGACGTCGGTACGGGCCCGAGCGTCGACGCGGCCGCGCGGGCTCACCCCGTCTCGTCCTCGTCGAAGGGGGAGGACATGAAGAACACGGCCACATCGGGGCGGGAAGGGGGCTTCCCCGTCATCACCAGTCGTTCCCGGGTCGCCGTCGAACCGTGGCGTCTCCCCGTGGCGCCCGCGCCCTGCGGGATCGCCGCGGACCAGGTCAGACTGGGGGGACTGGAGGTACGGGCGGCCTCGGTCGTCGGACCGGGCCACCGCGCGGCCAGTCCCGGGCGGCCCCGGCAGGACGCGTATCGCCTGGGCCGGGATTCGGCGGGCCGGTACCTGCTCGCCGCGGTCGCGGACGGCATGTCGGACAGCGTCCACTCCGAGGTCGGGGCGAACGTCGCCGTCGCCGCCGCGATCGGCGCGCTCCGCGGTGAACTGGACCGGGGCGTCCAGGCCCCGGCGATCGACGTGGCCCGGGTGTTCCTGCACGCAGCCGGGCAGATGCACGGCGTGGCGGAGCAGCGGGGCTGGGACGACGACCAGGTCCGGGCGGTGATGGCGGTCGCGGTGATCCCGGCCGACCCCCGTCCCGACGGTCTGCGGCACGCGTGGGTGGCCGGGCTGGGGGACGTCAGCGCCTGGTACCGGGGAGCCGGGGGATGGATGCGCGTCCTCGGGGAGGGGGAACGCGGATTCGACGCCGGGAAGGTCGGCGACTACCTCCCCTACCGGCCGGAGCGGGTGACGACGGTGCAGGTGGCGATCCGGCCCGGTGAAGCGCTGGCGCTGCTGACGGACGGGATCGCCGGGGCGTTCTCGCACCTGTCCGGAGGCGCCTCCTGGTTCGCCGAGCGCTGGCGGACCCCGCCGGCGGTCGGGCGCTTCCTGCTCGACGTCGGCTTCGAGGACGTCCAGCAGCACGACGACCGCACCGCGGTGGTGGCGTGGAGCGCGGACGAGGGGCCGATCCGATGACGACGTGGTCGGACAGCCCGTTTCCCCGGCTGGTTGACGGCCGCCGGGTTCCGGTACCCGCGAGGGTCCTGGCCGAGGAGCGGGGCGAGGCCAGGTACGTCTACCGGATCGGCGACCGTCCCGGGTGGCTGGCCAAGATCTACAAGGATCCCCTCTCCGTCTTCGCGGCCGAGCAGCTGCGCCTGCTCATCGAGGCCCCCGGTCTCATGACGGACCGGGACCGGGCGCTCGTGGACCGGAGCACGGCCTGGCCGGTCGCCCGGATCCAGGAGAACGACAGGACCGTCGGGATCGTCATGGCCGAGTCCCCTGGACGGGTCACCGCCCGGATCCGGCTTCGCGGCGGCCGGATGGGCGACCCGGAGCCGCTGGAGGTCGACTGGCTGGTCGCCTCGGAGGCGATGCTCGCCCGGGCGGGACTCAGGGCGCCCACCGCCGAGGTGCGGCTGCGGGCCGTCCACGACCTCCTGACGATCGGCGACCTGTTCGAGCGGTACGGAGTCGTCTACGGCGACTGGTCGTACAACAACGCGTTCTGGGCGCCGGGGAGCGGTGAGGTCTTCCTCATCGACATGGACTCCTGCCGGATCGGGAGACGGCCGTGGATCCAGTCGCCCGAATGGACGGATCCGCTCTACCCCGACGGGAGCCTGTTCCTCGACAAGTACAGCGACCGGTTCAAACTGGCCGCCCTGTCCGTCCGGTGTCTCACCGGCCGGCGCGGCGACGTGGTGAAAGCCTGGGAGAGCCTGCCGGACGAGTACCGCATGGGAGCCCCGGGCCGGCTGCTGCGGCAGGCGATCCGGGCGCAGCGGGCGGAGGATCGCCCGTCTCCGGGCCGGCTGCTGGAGGTACTGTCGCCGATCGCGCCGGAGCGGCCTTCGACGTCGGGCGGGGCGGGCGCCGTCCTGGCCCCCATCGCCCCGATGCCCAGAGGCGGGGTGGCGGGCAGCCGCCCGGTCCGCGGCACCGCGCGGGCCTCCGGCGACCAGGCGGCGCGGCACCCGTCCCATCCCCCGTCGCCGGACCGGCGGTACACCTCCGCCCAGGTGCGGCGGCCGCACGACGCACTCGGCGGGCGACCGGGGCCGGACGCCGGCGCGACCCCCGGGCCGTACACCTCCCCCGGAAGACCGCGGAGCAGGCGGGGGAGCCTGGGCGTCGTGATCGGGCTGATCGTGGTCGCGGTGTCCGCCCTCGCGCTGTTCGACTGGCTGTCGGCCTGACGGTCCCGCCGGACAGGCGAGGTCACCGAAGACAAGCGAAGTGGAGGAGAGATGAGCGCGAGCCGGTCGCCGGAGCGGGTTTACACGTCCCGAGGGCTGCCGACCTATGTGGTACTGGACGTCTCGGGGTCGATGCTGCCGTACGAGGAGCTGCTCAACGACACCCTGATGCACATCTTCGACACCATCGACCGTCACCCGCAGATCTCCGAGTTCATCCATCTTTCGATCATCACCTTCAACACCGAGGCGTTCCTGGTCACCTCGATGACCGACTTCAAGGACGTCCAGGAGCTGCCGAGGGTGGAATGCCGGGGGATGACCAACTTCGGGCTCGCCTTCGACCTGCTCCGCCGGCGGATCGAGACCGACATCCCGCTCCTGGTGGACGCCGGGGTCGCGGTCGTCCGCCCCGTCGTCTTCCTGCTCACCGACGGCGACCCGTCCGACCCGGACCGGTGGAAGGGACCGCTGAACGAGCTGAAGGACCGGTCCTGGAAGCCCCATCCGAACATCATCACGTACGGCTTCGGCTCGGCCAGCGAGCGGATCCTCGCCGAGATCGCCACCGCCGCGGCCTACAAGGCGGAGCGGGGCGACACCGGGGAGGCGCTGACCGCCGCGCTCACCAGCCTCCTCAACTCCATGGTCGCCTCGGCCAAAAACCAGGAGCTGCGGATCCCCGAAAGCGTCCGGGGATACCGCTCCATACCCTTGGATCCCCTGGACTTCGTGGACTGACCACGAGGCCCGGCGCTCCCGGTGGTCCCGATCGTCGCGGACGGCATCACGGCTCCGGCCGGGCGGCCAGGGCCTCGCGGGCGTCCATCAGGGCGAAGCCGAGCAGGTTCAGGCCGAGCCAGCCGGTGGGGGAGGCGGCGCGCGGGTCGTCGCCCGCGAGGCCGATCCCCCAGATCCGGTCCCGGGGACTGGCCTCGACGAGCACCCGGTCCCCGGTGCCGAGCAGATACCGGGCCAGCGAAGGATCCTGCCCGAACTTGGCGACGTTGCCCCGCACGACGATGTCGTAGCGGTGCTCCGTCCAGACGGCGTCGTCGAACCCCCGGACCTCCCGGCCGAGCTTCTGGGCCACGGCCGGGTTCCCGGCGGCCAGGATCCGCACCGCCGTCTCCTCGTCGCCGAAGAGCCAGGCCTTGTGCGCCATCATGTAGTGCTCGGCCGAGCGGAACACGTGCCCGTCCGCGCTGAACTCGCCCTCCCACCACTGGCTGAGGCACCCTTTGCCGACCCCGCCGCCGTGCGGGGGCCGATGGCCCCAGAAGTACAGGTAGCGCAGCCGCAGGCCGCACCTTTCCGCGGCGATCGCCTGCTCCACCGAACGCGGTGTGTTCGTCGGTTCCGTCATCGGCCCACCATGCCGGTACGGCCTCCGCCCGGCAACCCGATCACCCTTGCGGCGAAGCACCCGCTCTCTTGGCGTCGAAGGCGGCGGATGCCGTCCGGCGTGTCGCCGTCCATGCCGATCCGATCACTTGTTCAACGTTGACCCGGCCTGCGTCTGGGGGCGATATGTGACCTCGGTGAAGGGGTTCTGGTCGACGTGGGCGTCGACGTCGGCGCGCAGGCGGTCGGGGTCGATCGGAGTGACGCCGTGGAACGCGGCGAGGAGCTCGGCCCGGGGTACAGCGGTCCGCGGCCCCGGCTGAGCGGGTGGTTCGTCGGGCACAGGGTGAGTGTAGGCCGCGTTCGAGATCACGGGGTGACTCGGCGTATTGTCGTAGTCACGGGTATAGGGGATGTCGCCGCCTTTCGGGGGAGGGGTTGGGGCATGCGGGATACAGGGCTGGGGTTGCCCGGGCGGATCCGGGGGTGCCTGTTCGACCTGGACGGGGTGCTCACGCAGACCGCGATCGTGCACGCGGCGGCGTGGCGGGAGATGTTCGACGCGTTCCTGCGGGCCCGGGCCGAGCGGACCGGTGAGCCGTTCGTCCCCTTCGACCCGGTGGAGGACTACGACACCCACGTGGACGGCAAACCCCGCGCCGACGGCACCCGTGCCTTCCTCGCCTCTCGGGGGATCGGGCTGCCCGAGGGGACCCCGGACGACCCGCCGGACGCCGAGACGGTGGCCGGGCTGGGCAACCGCAAGAACGAGATCGTTCTGCGCCGCATCCACGACGACGGCGTCCTGCCGTACCCCGGCTCGGTCCGCTACGTGCAGGCCGTCCGCGACGCCGGGCTCCGCCGTGCCGTGGTCTCCTCCAGCACGAACTGCGGGGACGTGCTCGCCGCCGCCGGGATCGCGGACCTGTTCGAGGAGCGGATCGACGGGCACACCGTGGAGCGCGACCGCCTCGCCGGGAAACCCGCACCCGACACCTACCTCGCCGCCGCCCGCGGCCTCGGGCTCGGCGCTGCCGAATGCGCGGTCTTCGAGGACGCCCTCGCCGGGGTCGCCGCGGGGCGGGCCGGATCGTTCGGGTACGTGGTGGGGGTGGACCGGGCCGGGCAGGCCGCCCGGCTCAAGGCGCACGGCGCCGACGTCGTGGTGAGCGACCTCGCCGACCTGATGGAGCAACGATGATCACGCATCCGGATTTCGCCTGCGAGCCGTGGTGCCTGCGCGCCGTCGGCCTCGACCTGGAGGTGCTCGCGCAGGCCGAGTCGGTCTTCGCCCTCTCCAACGGGCACATCGGCTGGCGCGGCAACCTCGACGAGGGTGAGCCCCACGGACTGCCCGGCTCCTATCTCAACGGGGTGCATGAGCTGCGCCCGCTGCCGTACGCCGAATCCGGCTACGGCTACCCCGAGTCCGGGCAGACGGTGATCAACGTTACCAACGGCAAGCTCATCCGGCTCCTCGTCGACGACGAGCCCTTCGACGTCCGGTACGGCGAACTCCGCTCCCACGAACGCGAACTCGACTTCCGCGCCGGGGTGCTCCGGCGCCGCGCCGAGTGGGCCTCCCCGTCCGGCTGCCCGATCCGGGTCGTCTCCACCCGGATGGTGTCGTTCACCCAGCGCTCGGTCGCGGCGATCTGCTACGAGGTGGAGCCCCTGGACGGCTCGGTCCGCCTCGTGGTCCAGTCCGAGCTGGTGGCCAACGAACAGCTCCCGCCGCCCGGCGGAGACCCCCGGGTCGCCGCGGTGCTGGAGTCCCCGCTGGTCGCCCAGGAGAACACGGCGCGGGACGCCCGGGTGGGGCTGGTGCACACCACCATGCACAGCGGCCTCTGCCTCGCCGTCGCCATGGACCACCTGGTCGAGGGGCCGCCCGGGACGTCCGTGCAGGCGGAGAGCCTGCCCGACCTCGGCCGGGTGACCGTGACCGCCGTCGTCAAGCCGGGACAGCGGCTCAGGCTCGTCAAGTTCGTCGCCTACGGCTGGTCGGGGTCCCGCTCCCTGCCCGCGGTCCGCGCCCAGTCCGACGCGGCGCTGGCCGGCGCCGTGCAGACCGGCTGGGACGGCCTCCTCGCCGAGCAGCGCGCCTACCTCGACGCGTTCTGGGCCAACGCCGACGTGATCCTCGAGGGGGACACCGAGATCCAGCAGGCGGTGCGGTTCTCCCTCTTCCACATCCTGCAGGCGGGCGCGCGGGCCGAGGGCAGGGCGATCCCCGCCAAGGGGCTCACCGGCCCCGGATACGACGGGCACAGCTTCTGGGACTCCGAGGCGTACGTGCTCCCCGTCCTCACCCACGTGGTCCCGGAGGCCGCCGCGCACGCCCTGCGCTGGCGGCACACCACCCTGCCGCTCGCCATCGAGCGGGCCAGGCAGCTCGGGCACCGCGGGGCCACCTTCCCGTGGCGCACCATCCACGGGGAGGAATGCTCAAGCTACTGGCCGGCCGGGGCCGCCGCCTTCCACATCAACGCCGACATCGCCGACGCCGTCGTGCACTACGTGGACATGACCGGCGACGAGGACTTCGAACGCGACATCGGCCTGGAGATGCTCGCCCAGACCGCGCGGCTCTGGCACTCCCTAGGCCACCACGACTCCCTGGGGCGGTTCCACCTGGACGGGATGACCGGCCCCGACGAGTACAGCGCCGTCGCCGACGACAACGTCTACACCAACCTGATGGCCCGGCGGAACCTGCTCGCCGCCGCCGACGCGGCCCGCCGGCACCCGGGCCGGGCCCGGGAGCTGGACGTCGGGGAGGAGGAGACGGCCGCCTGGCGGGACGCCGCCGAGTCCATGCACATCCCCTACGACGCGGCGCTCGGCGTGCACCCGCAGGCGGAGGGCTTCACCCGGCACCAGGTCTGGGACTTCGACGCCACCAAGGCCGAGGACTACCCGCTCATGCTGCACTTCCCCTACTTCGACCTCTACCGCAGGCAGGTGGTCAAGCAGGCCGACCTCGTGCTCGCCATGTTCCGCTGCGGGGAGTCGTTCACCCCCGAGCAGAAGGCCCGCAACTTCACCTACTACGAGCGGCTCACCGTCCGCGACTCCTCCCTCTCCGCCTGCCCCCAGGCGGTGATCGCCGCGGAGGTGGGGCACCTGTCGCTCGCTTACGACTACCTCGGCGAGGTCGCCCTGATGGACCTGGCCGACCTGGAACACAACACCCACGACGGCCTGCACATCGCCGCGCTCGCCGGGAGCTGGATCGCCCTGGTCGCCGGGCTGGCCGGCATGCGGGGCCGCCACGACGACCTCTCCTTCGCCCCGCGGCTCCCCGAGGGGCTGACCCGGCTCGCCTTCCGAATCGCGCTGCGGCGCGGCTGCCTCGGCGTGGACGTCCGGCCCGGCTCGGCCGTCTACACGATGGAGAACGGCGAGCCCGTCTCCATCCGCCACCACGGGCGTCCGATCAGCGTCGCCCCGGGCGCCTCGGCCAGTTGCCCGATCCCGGCGGGCCCCGCCGTACCGTCCGCCCCGACCCAGCCGCGCGGGCGCGAACCGGTCCGGCGCCGCCCCCCGTCCGGCCTCGCCACCGTTCCCGGCTGACCTCTCCCGTCCTGGTTCCTCAGGGGCCTCCGGTCGGCGCGGATCCCATCGGGGGGTGTGAAGTCGCCCCATCAGGTGTCGGTTTCCCCGAAGTCTCGCCGGATCGCCCGGATCTCGGCAAGATCGTCAGGGTCGTCGGCGAGTCTCTCCGCGTCCCTCCGGGCTTGCTCCGGCCACTGGAGTCGATCGGCAGGCCGCATGGCATCCTCAACGGTGGGCACGCCCGTATTCTCACCGTACGACCTGGCGGTCTGCAGGACTTCGATCGAATTTCGTCGTTGTGTGACCGCATATCGTGACCATCGCTCGGTCCTGGGAGTACGGGTCGATCCCGCCTGTGGTCTGGACGGCGTCGGTCCAGGCGTTTCCCGAAGTGTGATCACCCTCTGGTCGAGGAGGGGGAATCCCCGCACAATCGCGGTGTGTCCCTGCGTGCCACCTGGGAGGAGCCGGGGATGGAGATGCGGAAGATGTGGCGGGTCGTCCTTGCCGTGTGCGGGACGTTCGTCCTGCTGGGTGCGCAGTTCGTCGCGGCCGGACCGGCCGGCGCGGTCTGGGGTCTGGTGCATGTGTGGTCGGAATCGGCCTACGACTCGACGGCGACCAAGAGCCGGACCACCCTCTGCCCGGCCGGTAAACGCGTGATCGGCGCGGGCGCCCGGGTGGACCCGGGGAATCCGATGGTGTCCCTCGTCCATGTGGAGCCGTTGTACGACGGCCGGGGGGTGACGGCGATCGCCCACGAGGACTCCGTCGGATACTCGGCGAACTGGTTGCTGACCGCCTACGCGATCTGCGCGAGTCCCCTCGCCGGATACGAGGTCAACTGGGGACTCGGCGCCTCCGGGACCTCGCCCAAGGTCACGGGTGTCGTGGCCTGCTCCCCGGGCAAGCGGCTGCTCGGCTTCGGCGGGGGCGTCCAGGCCGCGCCGGGCGCGGTCGTCCTCACCGGGGTCGGTCCCGCCCCCGGAGTCCCGGACGCCGTCGAGGTTGTGGGTGAGGAGACCGAAGGCGGCTACGCTCCCACGTGGCTGGTCAACGCCTGGGCGGTCTGCGCCAACCCCGTCCCCAGGCTGGCGACGGTGTCGGAGAGCCTGCCGGCCTCCTCCGCGACCTGGGCCACGGACCAGGTGAACTGCCCCGCCGGCACCCGGATGCACGGCTTGGGCGCCAAGATTCACAACGGATTCGGACAGGTCGGTCTGAGCTGGCTCCAGCCCGGTGCGGGTCCCCGAGACCCTGCGCTCCTCCAAGCCACGACACTGGCCTTCGAAGACCGCACCGGCCTCGCCACGGACTGGACCCTGGAGACACACCTCGTCTGCGCCTCCTGACGGCCGGGCGGGGGCCTGACGTCGGCAGTGACCGACCGGCCCGGGCGCATCGACGGCACCCGGGGACGATCCGGCTCTAAGCTTGACCTATGGCACGCCCCAGGCTTCAGGAGATCCGGATCGAGGGTTACACCTCGATCCGTTCGGCGAGGGTCGAGCTCGGTGACCTCAATGTTCTGGTCGGCGCCAACGGCGCGGGCAAGAGCAACCTGATTTCGGCGCTGGCCATGATGGGCCGCATCGTCGAGGGCGAACTGAACCTTTTCGTGGGCCAGGCCGGTGGAGCGTCTGCGCTCGTCCACGACCGAACCAAAGGCGCAGCGAAGATCAGACTTGAAGTCGATATCGAGCTCGGCGGCTATGCGGCGGAGTTGATCCCCGCGGCGGGGGATGAGCTGATCTTCGGTGTGGAGAGAGTCCATTCAGGAGATTACTTCGATGACGGATTGCCGGAGGTGATGGAACTGGGACGAGGCCACCGAGAGAGCAGACTGAGTGCGATTGAGCCGCCGGAACGCCGTTCGTGGGCACTGCCGGGAATGGCAGACCCTGTCCTGATTATGGATACGCTTCGCGGTTGCCGTGTCTTCCACTTTCACGACACCGGTCGGAACGCCCCCGTCAAGCGGATGGGATACGCGTCCGACAACGTCGTCTTGCATCCGGATGCGGGCAATCTGGCCGCCGTCCTGCTCCGGCTTCGCGACAGTGAAGCCACCGCCTATCGGCGGATCGTGCGTACCGTGCGGCAGGTGGCTCCGTTCTTCCGGGATTTCGTACTCATCGAAGAGAACGGCAGGCTGCGACTCCGCTGGCGGCAGGAAGGCTCCGACGTCGTCTTCCCCGCCGAGGCCTTGTCGGATGGCACGCTGCGATTCATCTGCCTGACGACTCTCCTGAGCATGCCCGCCCTGCCGCACCTCGTCGTCCTGGACGAACCGGAGCTGGGGCTCCATCCGTTCGCCATCGTGCAGCTGGCCGACATGCTGCGGGCCGCCGCCAGGGACAGCCAGGTTCTCATCGCCACCCAATCCGTGACCCTGATGAATCAGTTCGAACTCGCCGATCTGATCGTCGTCGAGCGAGTCGACGGGGCATCGGTGTTCGACCGGCCTGATCCCGTCCGCCTGCAGGACTGGCTCGCCGACTACTCCCTGGGGGAACTCTGGGAGAAGAATCTGCTCGGAGGCAGACCACAAGCCGAGCATCGGTGATCAAGATGCCGCGTCTGCACATTCTCTGTGAGGGTCAGACCGAGGAGACGGTCGTCCGGGAGATCATCGCCCCCTACTTCGCGGTCGGCGACATCCATGTCACCTGGTCCATCCACAAGACCAAGCGGCCAGCGGGCGGCTGCGCCTACAAGGGAGGCCTGGGTACGTGGGGGAGACTCCTTCCGGAGATCCGGCTTCTTCTTCGTGACTCCTCGATCACCCTGTTGACGACTCTCTTCGACTACTACGGGCTACCCGGCGACGTGCCGGGTATGGCGACGCGGCCCCATGGAACACCGTATGACCGGGTCGCCCACGTCGAGAGATCCATGGCGGAAGCCGTCGGCGACCGGCGATTCGCGCCGCACCTCGTGCTCCACGAGATCGAGACCTGGGTGCTGCTGGGTCACGACGCGCTCGCCGAGTTGACCGGAGACGACGGGCTCGCCGAAGCCATGAGGTTGATCGTTTCCACTGCGCACGGGGCCGAGCTCGTCAACGACGGGATCACCACGGCCCCGTCCAAGCGGATCCTGAATCTCTGCCCGCGATATCGGAAGACGTCCGACGGACCGCTGGTGATCTCGGAGGTCGGCATCGACGACATTCGAAAGGCGTGCCCCCACGCCGACGGCTGGTTCACCATGGTGCAAGCCGCTCTGGCCCGGTGATGCGTGGGGGCGCGTTGAGGTTCGGCAGGGTGGTGGCGGGGTCAGGGGCAGTGGGGGCTGATTCGGTTGGCGGTGTGGACGGCGTCGGCCCAGGCGTACTCGTTGTTGTCGCTGATGTAGTAGAAGGTGACGCCGTTCGGCATCATGGCGACGGTGATCCCCCCGAAGCCTGACATGTACGGCACGTGGAAGGTGCACGTGTACTGGGGGAAGGCGGCCGGGGTGAACACCTCCGCGGGGGTGCCGTTGTTGTAGAACCCCGCGCCGGACGGGCCGGAGGGCAGGCCGCGGTCGGCCGGGTCGCGCTGCATGGCGGAGTCGAGCTCCCCGGGGTGGAGGAGTTGGACGCCGTCGGCTTTGCCGCGGTCGTCGTTGAGGAGTTTGGCCGTCTTGGCGAGGTCGTCGGCGATCCAGAACAGCCCGGCTCCGCCGTGGGGTGCGCCGTCCGGCTTGTTGTCGGTGCGCAGGGTCTGGGCCCGGGTGCCGGCGCTGAGCTTGATCGGCTTGTACACCTCGTCGCTGACCATGCGGAACAGGTCGGCCGACTCGTCCGTACGTTTCCGCAGGTAATTGGCCATCGCCTGGGTGACCAGGAAGGTGTCCGAGGTGTGGTAGACCCAGCGTGTGCCGGGGTCGGAGCGGCGGGGGTACCCGATGGCGGCGGCTGTTTTGTCCCCGTAGGACTCGGCGTTGAAGAACCGGCCGACGGAGGCGTTCTCGTCGTCCATGAACGCCGCCGAGGCGTGGTTCCCGGTCGCGAGGTCGACCCCGTGCTCAAAGGTGACGCCCGTCCAGTCCCCGGCCGCGTTCTTGAGTTCGGGAAGGTGGGCTTCGATCGGCTCGGTGGAGACCTCCGGGCCGTACCGCTGGGCGAGGCGCATGTGGGCGACCGCGGCGAACGCCGTCTTGGCCGTCGAAAAGGACGGGAGCCGCATGTTCTCGCAGAACGCGTAGGTCCCGTGGCGGGTCCGGCAGCCGGCGACGTAGTGGACACCCTTGTAGAACAGGCCGTGGGCGGTCAGATGGTCGGGACCGATCCCCTTCGTGAACGCCGCCGGGTCGACCCCCGGGTGGTCTTCGGCGAGTCGCTCGAAGGGTTTGACCGGCAGGCGGGCGGCGACCTCGGCGGCGTGCGCGGCCTTGATCGCGTCGGCGTCCTTCACCGGATACGGCTGATAGCGGGCGGCCGGCTGTCCCCACATGTCGAACTTGAAGTACGGGCAGGTCTCCTGGGTGACCTGATACCGTACCCGGCTCACCGTGGCGGCGTCGTAGAGGAACGTCATCGACCCGTTGTGGGTGCAGTTCTGGTTCCTGCTGACCAGGGTGAACGGGAAGGCGGCCCGGGAGCGGTCGCCGTCGCCGCCCTGCCGCCAGGCCCGGCCGGGCCCGACGATCAGGTTCCAGCCGGGGTGGCCGGTGTAGACGAGGCCCTGGACCGCGGGGATCAGTTCGCCGCCGTCCTGCACGAACTCCAGGGAGATGTCCGGCAGGTGCCTGACGGGGTTGTCTCCGGAACCGGCGTTGTCGAATTCATCCTGCACCACACGAAAGCCGCCCTCGGCGGATTCCCCGTCCAGGATGAGGCGACCCTGGAAGGTGTGTGCGGGCCCCGCGGCATCGGCGGGTACGGCGAACGCCTGGTCGGGGACGGGGCCCGCGGGGGCGCCCCCGGTCAGGTCGGCGGCGCTCAGCGCGGGGCGCTCGGGGACGCCGGCGGGGGAGCGGGAGCTGTGGACGAGGGTGGCGGCACCCACTGCCAGCAGGGCGATCGCCGCAAGGGTCAGCGGCAGGCGGACACGCATGTGCACTCCGGATCCGAACAAGGGGAAAGGCTTCCACGTACGCATGTGGGGATGCCGGTGGGTTTCCGCTGGGCCGGAGAGCGACCGGGTGATGCCGGTAATTCGATCAACAATCGAGGGATAAGTCCAGCCGCCGCCGAAATCGTGATCACCGGCTGCCGTTCCGGGCGCCCGGCTACGACTCGGGGCCGCGCACCGGCGCCCGTACACCCCTGGTTAAAGATCAAAAGGGCTGGTACGGGCCACCGCCGCAAAAGCCAGAGAACCATACCCGCCCGGCTCCAACAGGGATGAACCGGACGGGTACGGCTGCCGCGTGGCCCGGGGGGGTTGGCCACGAGTCTGTGCGGGGCCTCCGCCCGGCCCGCTGGGCGGAGGCCCCTGGGGGGAGCAGATCAGGGGCAGTGCGGGGCGATCACGTGGGCGGCGTGCACGGCCGGATCCCAGTACCACTCGTTGTTGTCGCCCACGTAGTAGAAGGTGACGCCGTTGGGCATCATCGCGACGGTGATGCCCCCGTACCCGGACATGAACGGCACCCGGAAGGTGCACCGGTACAGCGGGAACGCCTCAGGGGTGAACGTCGACGCCAGGGTGCCGTTGTTGTAGAGCAGCGGGATGGACGCCATGGGCAGGCCCCGGTTCGCCGGGTCGCGCTGCATGGCCTGGGCGAGCAGCCCCGGGTGGAGGAGTTGCGCCCCGCCGGCCCGGCCCGCGTCGTCGTTCATCAGCTTGGCGACCTTGGCCAGGTCGTCGGCGTTCCAGAACAGCCCGTACCCGCCCACGGGGGAGCCGTTCGGGCTGTTGTCGGTCCGCAGGGTCTGGGCCCGGGTGCCCGCGCTGAGCTTGATCGGCTTGTACACCTCGTCGGCGACCATGCGGAAGACGTCCGACGAACCGCCCGCCCGCTTGCGCAGGTAGTTGTTCATCGCGCGGGTCGCCAGGAACGTGTCGGAGGTGTGGTAGACCCACTGGGTGCCGGGGGCGGCGCGGCGCGGATAGCGCAGGGCCGCGTTCACCTTCCCCTGGTAGGACTCGACGTTGAGGAAGTCGTTCATGGTGGTGTCCTCGTCGCCCATGAACGCCGCCGAGTCGAAGTTCCCGGTGGCCTGGTCGACGGCGTGCTCAAGCGTGACATCGCTCCAGTCCCCGGCCGCGTGGGCGAGTTCGGGCACGTGGTCCTTGAGCAGCTGGCCGGCCGCGCCCATGCCGTACTTCTGGGCCAGCCGCATCTGGGCGATCGCCGCGAAGGCCGTCTTGGCCGTCGAGTAGGACGGGAGCCGCATGTTCTCGCAGAACGCGTAGGTCCCGTACCGGGTCCGGCAGTCGCCTGCGTAGTGCACGCCCCGGTACAGCACGCCGTACGCGGTGAGGTGCTCGGGGGTCAGCGTCGCGGTGAAGGCGCTTGGGTCGACCCCCGGGTGGTCCACCGCGAGCTGCGCGAACGGCTTGCTCGGCAACCGGCTTGCGACCTCCGCGGCATGGGCCGCCTTGAGCCCGTGGGCTCCCGGCACCCGGGACGGACGGTAGTCGGCCTCCAGCTGACCCCACATGTCGAACTGGAGGCGCAGGCAGGTCTCCTGGGTGATCTGGTAGCGCACCCGGCTCACCTCCGAGGAGGTGTACAGGAAGGTCATCGACCCGTTGTGGGTGCAGTTGTGGTTGCGCACGACGATGGAGAACGGGAAGGCCGCGCGGGACCAGCCGTCGTCCCCGTTCTCCCGCCAGGCGCGGCCCGGCCCGACGATCAGGTTCCAGTTGGGGTCCCCCGTGTACGCCAGGCCCTGGACGCGCGGGATGAGGTGGCTGCCGCTCTGGACGAACTCGACGGAGATCTCCGGCAGGTGCTTGATGGGGGAGTCCGCCTCCCCCGCCCGGTTGTCCCAGTCCCTGCGCTCGGCGAATCCGCCCCCGCTGGATTCACCGAGCAGACTCAGGCGGCCTTCGAAGGTGTGCGTCGGCTTCGCCGCCTCGGCGGGTACGGCGAACGCCTGGTCGGGTACGGGCCCGCTCGAGTCGCCCTCCTGCAGTTCCTCGGCGGTCAGCGCGGTCCGGCCGACCGCGCCGGACCCGGTGAGTGGGTCCCCGCGGACGACGACCCCGCCGGATGCTCCGGTGCCGGCGGACGAGGGGGTGGGGGCGGCGATACCGAAGGTCAACAGGGATATCGCCGCGATGAGCGACGGCAGGCGGGGGCGCATGTTCACTCCAAGACCGGACGGCGGCGAGTACGGCTGCCGCTGACGTACGACGATGACGGGGTGTTCACCCGCAAATCTGATCGACGGTGAAGGGCGCTGTCCAATGCCAACAAGATCGGCGTGCTATGCCCGGCAGGCATGGGGAAGTCGTTCCCCGTGGCAGGAGCCGGCGCGTCGAGCCCGGCCGGCGGGTGACCTGCCGCAGATCTCGCAGACGGATTCACCGGGGAGTGAAGGCGTCGGATGATCGTCGTGCCGGGGGCGTCTCGGCAGGAGCACCACGCACAACGATCACGGGGAATTCGCCGCGGGTTTCCTCGGCGAGCGGCCCGCCGCGGGCCGTACCCGCCCGGCTGGAACCGGCTCCGGGCCGGGCCCGCGGGAGAGCCGCGGAAGCCCGTACCCGCCTCCGGGTGGGAAGCGGGTACGGGCCGGTGTGGTCCCTCAGGTCAGGGGCAGTGCGGAGCGATCCGGTCGGCGGCGTGGACCGCATCGGTCCAGGAGTAGCCGTAGTTGTCACTGAAGTAGTAGTACGTCACCCCGTTGGGCATCATCGCCGCGGTGATCCCCCCGAAGCCGGACATGTACGGCACGCGGAAGGTGCAGGAGTACTGCGGGAACCCGGTGGGGGTGAACACCCTCGCCCAGGTCCCGTTGTTGTAGAGCGTCGTCGGCGACGTGGTGGTGAGCCCCCGGTCGGCCGGGTTGCGCTGCATGGCCCGGTCGAGCGGGTCGGGGTGCAGGAGCTGGACGCCCCCGGCCCGGCCGCCGTCGTCGTTCATCAGCTTGGCGACCTTGGCGATGTCGTCGGTGTTCCAGAACAGCCCGATTCCCCCGAGCGCCGGCCCGCTCCCGCTGTGGTCGGCCCGCATGGCCTCCGCCCGGATCCCGGCGCTGAGCTTGATCGGCGCGTACACCTCGTCGCTCACCATGCGGAACAGGTCGGCGGAGGCTCCGGCGCGTTCCCGCAGGTATCCCTGCATGGCCAAGGTCGCCAGGTAGGTGTCGGTGGTGTGGTAGACCCACTGCGTGCCGGGGGCGGCGCTCCGCGGGTAGCCGAGCGCCAGGGACGTCTTCTGCTGCTGGGTGCCCGCCAGGAGGAACGGGATCAGATTGGCGTCCTCGTCGGCCATGCGCACCGGCGAGGTGTAGTTCCCGGTGGCCATGTCGAGTGCGTGCTCGACCGTGACGTCGTCCCAGCGACCCGGCGCGGTCGCGGTCTCCGGCACGTGATCCGCGATCGGTTCGGCGCCGGCGCCGAGGCCGTACCGCTGGGCCAGGCGCATCTGCGCGAATGCGGCGAGGGCGGTCTTGGAGGTGGAGAACGACGGGAACCGCATGTTCTCGCAGAACGCGTACGTCCCCCAGCGCGTCTGGCAGCCGCCGACGTAGTTGACGCCCTGGTAGAGCACGCCGTACGCGGTGAGGTGCTGGGCGCCGACCTCACGGGTGAACGCGTCGGGGTCCACGCCGGGGTGGTCCACGGCGAGCTGCGCGAACGGCTTGGTCGGCAGCCGGTTCGCGACCTCCGCGGCGTGGGCGGCCTTCAGGGCGCCCGCACCGGGAACGGCGTACGGCTGATACTGGGCGGCGAGCGACCCCCACATGTCGAAGTTGAAGAACGAGCACGTCTCCTGGGTGACCTGGTACCGCACCCGGCTCACCGACGAGCCGTTGTAGTGGAACGACATCGACCCGTTGTGCACGCAGTTGGTGAAGCGGGGGACGAGGGAGAAGGGGAAGGCCGCCTTGGACCATCCGCCCGCGCCGGTCTGCTGCCAGGCCCGGCCGGGTCCGACGATCAGGTTCCAGTCGGGGTGGCCGGTGAAGGTCAGGCCCTGGACCCGGGGGATGAGGTGCCCGCCGTCCCCGACGAACTCCACGGAGATCTCGGGGAGGTGCTTGATCGGCTCGTCGCCGGGGCCGGCCATGGCGTACGGGTCCCTGAGCTCGGTGAATCCGCCCTCGTGGGATTCACCGAACAGGGTCAGCCGCCCTTCGAAGCGGTGCGCGGGGTTCGGGGCCCCGGCGGGTGCGGCGAACGTCTCGTCGGGGAGGGGCTCGGTGGGGCCCCGGCCGGGTTCCTCGGTGCCCGCCGAGGCCCGGGCCGACCCCGGGGCGGCGGTCGCGGTGGCCGGTGCGAGACCCACCATCAGCACCGCGGCCGTCACGAGGGGAAAAAGTGCATGCTTTCGCAAACGTCACTCCGATTTCCAGGAAAAGGGTCAGTGTCGATCGGGGCGGAAGTGCCGGCCGGCCGATCGAAGTCGATCAATGCCTACATGATCGACTATTCCCGACGGCGAGGGATAGAATTCAGAAAACTCATACGACCGGCACCCGGAGTGTGCGATGGAGCTGCGGCATCTCCGCTACTTCCTCGCCGTCGTCGAGACCGGGTCCACCGTCAAAGCCGCCGAACGCGAACTCGTGGCCCAGCCCTCCCTGTCCCGGCAGCTCCGCAGCCTGGAGAGCAGACTCGGCATCGAACTGTTCGTCCGCGACGGCGGACGCCTCCACCTCAGCCCCGCCGGTGAGCGGTTCCTCCCCATCGCCCGGGACCTCCTCGTCCGCGCCGGACACGCCCAGACCACCCTGTGCGCCCTCGCCGCCGGTCGGCCGCCCCGCCTCACCGTCGCCGCGCCGCCCACCACCGTCGCCGACGTCATCGCGCCCTACATCGCCACCACCACGCAGGCCGACCCGTTCATCACCGTCCGGGAAGAACTCCTCACCGCCGCCTACACCACCCTCAGCCGCGGTGCCGACCTGGCCATCTCCTCGGCGCCGCCGCCGCTCCACCTCGCCTGGCGGCTCCTCGCCCGCCTCCCGATCTGGGCCTACGTCCCCGACGGGCACCGCCTCCACCGCCGAGACCACGTCGCCGTCGTCGAACTCATCGCCGAGCCCCTCCTGCTGCTCACCCCCGACCACGGCACCCGACGCCGCTTCGACAACGCGGTCCTGGACACCGGGCAGGCCTGCGACGTCGCCTTCGAGACCACCGTCCCGCAGATCGCCCAAGCCCTCGCCGCCGCCGGCCGCGGCGTCGCCGTCGTCTCCGACGACCCGCGCTACGGCCTGCGCCCCCTCGCCGTCCGCACCCCCCACGGCGAGCTGTCCATCGACGTCTACGCCGCCTGGGACCCCACCCACTACGCCGCCGAAACCCTCGCCGCGCTCGCCGCCGACCTGTCCGCCTACTGCGTCCGCGCCTACGGCCCCGCCGTGGCCCCACCCTGACGTTCCGGTACGGGAGCATGCGTACGATCAAGCAGGTGGACCCGCGTTCTTCCGGGACTTCACGCTGAGAGAGCGGTTGAGCCGGACGGCCCGTCGTCATGGAACGCGTCGCCGGATCCTCGTCCTTCGAACACCCTGACCCCGCCCGCATCCGGGACCTGCTTTCCGATCACCTATCGGAGGACCCTGGGAGAGAAACCGGCCCCACCCTGAGTCGCGGCTTCGCTAAGGTGACCCATTCGGGAGGTTGATTGGGCTGTTTGGGGAATCGGTCATCTGGAGGGGTTTGCCGGTGGACGAACGGCGTATGGTGCGGGTTTCGAAATATCTGTCACGGCATTTGCGGCACGATCCCGGGCGGATCGGGATCGAGCTTGACGAGAACGGCTGGGTGGACGTCGACGTCCTGCTGGCCGCGGCGGCGGCGCACGGGTTCCCTGTCTCGCCCGAGGAGCTGGAGCGGGTTGTGGCGGAGAACGACAAGCGCCGCTACACCCTTGCCGGGGGCCGGATCAGGGCCAACCAGGGACACTCCGTACCGGTGGATCTCGATCTGCCCGCGGCCGAGCCCCCCGCTTTCCTTTACCACGGTACGGTGGACCGGCTCCTCGCCGCGATCCGGTCGCAGGGTCTGCTTCCGATGGACCGCCACCACGTGCACCTATCGCAGGACCGGGAGACCGCCACCCGGGTGGGCGCGCGCAAGGGCAGGCCGGTCGTGCTGGTCGTCCAATCCGGCCGGATGCACGCCGCCGGTCACACGTTCCGGGTCAGCGCCAACGGCGTCTGGCTGGCCGACCACGTCCCGCCGGCCTTCATCTCGTTCCCCGAATAGGGTCGTCGCCGCTCGGGACGCAGCCGTGTGCCCGGGTCGTCGGTCGGCCGTTCGCCGTCGGCGCGAGCCCGTACCGTTCCCGGTGTGCCGGGAACCGGATGGCTCTCCCCGATCGGAGGCGGTCTGTCTTCTCCGCCGGGACGGTCTGACCAGGCCCGGACATGCGGGTGGCGGGGACGGACGGCCGGGGTGGGCGGCTGTCCGTCCCCGCCACCAGGGTACGGATCAGGCCGCGGCTGAGCCTTGTGACCCGCCGCCGCCTCGGTAGGCGAGCAGGGCGTGCGCCCGCTCCTGCTCCTGCGGGGTGTCCTCGACATGGGACATGGCCCAGCGCAGGAGCGGCGGGGCCATCAGCGAGGTGACCACCGCGACCAGGATGACGATGGTGTAGGTCTCGGTGTTGAGAACGCCGAGCCGGAGTCCGGCCATGGCGACGATCACCTCGATCACCCCGCGGGCGTTCATGGCGGCGCCGAGCGCGAGCCCCTCCCAGTGCCCGAGCTTGCTCAGGCGGGCTCCGATGTAGGCGCCCACGAACTTGCCGATGATCGCGATGGCGAGCACCAGGAGGGCGAACAGCAGGACTTCCGGCTTGGCCAGCGCGGTCAGGTCCATCCGCAGCCCCGCCGTGGCGAAGAAGATGGGCGCGAGCACGCCCAGCACGATGGTGCGCAGCGGCGCCAGCCGGGCCGGGTCCGGCTTGCCGTACTCGCTGATGAGGATGCCGATGATGAAGGCACCGAAGATCGCCTCAAGCCCGAGTGCATGGGTGCCGGCCGCGGAGAGCAGGATGAGGGCGGCCGCCACCGCGACTGTGAGGGAGTGATCCGAGGAGCGTCCCGCCACCTGGAAGGCCCAGCGGGTGAGCGGCCTGCCCGCCACCACGGCGAAGATCAGCACGCCGGCCATGGCCGCGAGTGAGAAGGCCACGGTCCCGGTGCGCAGCCCGGAGGTCGCCATCGCCGAGACGATCGAGAGCATGAACCAGCCGAAGGCGTCGTCCACCATGCCCGCGGTCAGGGTGAACTGGCCGACGTTGCGGTGGAGCAGATTCATGTCGATCAACGTCTTGGCGATGACCGGGATGGCGCTGACGCACATCGCCACGCCGAGGAAGAGCGCGAACACCGTCTGGTCCTTGGAGCTGGCCACCAGCGACGCGGGCAACAGCAGCCCGGTCGCGACGCCGAGACCCAGGGGGATGATCAATCCGAAGAAGCTGACGTTCGCGGATATGAGACCGTTTTTCTTGACCAGGCCGAGATCCAGATGGACCCCGGTGATTCCCACCAGGAGCAACACACCTATCTGCCCGACCGCGTCGAGCAGGTGAAACTGTGTGGTGTTTGGCGGAAACAGGCCTTCGGAGAGGCTCGGCCAGATGTGGCTCAGGATCGAGGGGCCCAGAATTACGCCGGTGCACAGTTCACCGACCACGGCGGGCATACCCAGGCGTACGGCTAGACGCCCTAGTAGCGTCGCCATCAGGAGTAACAGACCCACCTGAAGGAGGAAGACGAGTAGAGGGTGCGCGGGAATGGGAGGAACGGGGGAGAATGCCAGCACAGCTAAACCTCCAAGAAATGTCGCTCCCGTGAATATTTGTGATCGCACTTGGATTGCACTTGAAGACCGCTGAAAGCTTGATTACAACACGGGGCCCGCTCCCTGGCCAACGATGAAAGGCGACGTCAAGCAGGGGGCTCGGGGTGATTCCCGCCACAGTGTCACCAGGGTGTTCTGGTGCCACTATCGGTTACGATGGGAGCTTTGATCACGTGATAATGTGCAGCGGAGCTTCCGGCATCATCATCGACTAAGTGCGAAGCGTGTCCGGGAACACGTGGTTTCATCGAGGTTCTCGCGTATGAAAAACGGGAATCAGGCCCGGCTTATCGGCCGACAATTTTAGTGGTCATTAAAGTGAGAAAGCATGGGGCCTGGCTGAAATCGCAGGGACCCGCCGTTCAGGGTCCCGCCGAGCCGGTGGAAAGGCCGTCGAGCCAGCGGCGGGCCTGCGCGGCGGACCGGAGGTGGATCGCCGTGACGCCGGGATGCGCGGCGAGCAGCGCGCCGGTGCGCAGCCTCCGCTTGGCATGCCCGGACCACGCCCAGCGGATCGGATGCTCCGGGTCCAGCCAATCCCGGAAACCCTCCCGGTTGCCGTTCCACAGTTCACGCCGCGTGGCGGCCCGGACCAGAGAGCGCCGCAGCACACGGCCCATGACGGTACGGCGCGGCAGGTCGAGCCAGATCACGGTGTCCGCCCGCTCCCAGAGCAGACTCCCCAGCCGGGAACGGTACTGATCCTCGGTCACCCAGCGAGGCCCCGCCGAGAACGCCGCCACCTCGGCCTCGAACTCCGGCCGCGGCGTCCAGCCCGGCCCGTGGTGCAGAGCGTCAAGCTCGAACCGGGGCAGGCCGAGCAATGCGGACAGCGCGGTCGCCAGGGTCGTCTTCCCCGCTCCCGAAACGCCGGACACCAGCACCCGCTCCATCGCCCCCGCCTCGATTCACCCCCGTGGGGCGAAACATCCCCGCCCTATCGTACGGCGGAGCGTCCCGGCGTCCGGGCGATGCCGACCGGTTCCCGTCGCTCACCCCGGAACGGTGTGGGCACCGGCAAGACCCACCCGGATCACCGGTCGCCGGCCTGGGGCGATCCGGGCGAAGGAAGCCCGCCGCGCACCGGCCTCGGAGGTCGCTGCGGCGTTCTGATGGGCGGAAGCTGACGCTCCTGCGGGTCTTCCTTCTTGCCTTCCTTGCTCACACCCCCACTCTTCCCCACCAGGACGATCACGTATCGAGGCCGCGCCGGAATCCCCCCGATCGGGCTACCCGCGTGATCCGGCCGGAGACGTCGACCGAACGGCATGACCGGTCCCGGCAGAGCCGTCCAAGATTCACGAACGAAAGAACTCGTCCTCCGGCTCGGCTCCCGGACGACGTCTTCGCCCGCCTGGGCACCGGATCGACCGTCCGCAGCGGTCGCATCGGCACCGGGCCGGCGGACGCCCGTACCGGCTCGTCGTCGGCCGGAAGGACGGCCCCGCCGCGTGGGCGCCGGACGGCCCGGGCAAGAATGGACGGGGGACGGTGACAGGGCCTCCTCCCGCCGGGCGGCGCGGCACCGGCGGCGGCAGGCCGAAGGGGACCACACGTGAGCGATCTCTCCTATCCCGCATGGTGCCAGGCGATCGGCTCCCGGGAGTCGGCGCCGGAGCCGCTGTTCAGCGAGTGGCTGCGCGAGAGCGGGGAACCCGACTGGACCGAGGTGGTCACCCACCCGTTCGCGGTCGCCATGGCGCGGGGCGAGGCCGACATGCGCCGGTACCTGGTTCAGGACTTCCAGTTCGTGGACGTCTTCACCGCGCTGCTCGGCGCGGCGGTGGCGACCGCGGACACCTTCGAGGCGAGGGTTCCGTACGGGCGGTTCCTCGGGCAGATCGTCACCGACACCGAGCGAAGCTACTTCCACCGGGCGCTGTCCGCGCTCGGCGCGACCGAGGCCGAGCTGACCGACCCGCCGCTGGAGCCGGTGACGGCCGCGTTCCGGGATCTGATGCACGAGGCCCGGCTCTCCGGGGAGTACGCGCCGATCGTCGCGGTGCTGTGCGTGGCCGAGTGGTGCTACCTCGGCTGGGCGGATCGGGCGGAGGCCCCGCTGCCGGTGAACTTCCTCTACCGGGAGTGGATCGAGTTGCACCGGGGGCCGGAGTTCACCGCCTGGGTGGGCTTTCTCCGGGGCGAACTCGACCGGCTCGGCCCGGCCTTGGACGAAACCGGCCAGGCTCGGGTCCGCGACTTCTTCCAGCGGGCCGTCGCCTTGGAACGCCGCTTCTTCGACATGGCCGCCGACGTGGAATGACCTCCGGCCGGCGGACTAGGACCGGGACTCGATGAGGATCGGCTCCTCGGTGACCGTGATCACATCTCCCGGCCGGACGGCCTCCGTGGTGCCGTCCAGCCGGCGCACCGCGCGGACGCGGGGGCCGGCCGTGGTCTCGGCCGTTCCGCCGATCGTCCAGCGGATCGTCGCCTCGTGATGGTCTCCGGGCTTGGCGACGACGACCTCGCACTGCCAGACGTTTTCCGGCAGGTTGACGGCCGTCCCGTGGCCGCATGACCGGCTTTCGGCGTGAACCAGCCATCGCTGCAGTTGCTCCACCGCCAGCGCGGCGCGGGTGGGGACTCCTCCCACCGCTTGCAGGACAATCGGGATCTTGGTGCCGCCCCAGTTGTAGAAGTACATGCGTTCGAGGTTGAAGTCGCGCGCGTACAACCCGGTGAGAAAGAAGCGCACGGCGTGGTTCCGGGCTCTGGTCTCGTCCAGCGACCCCTGCAGCGGAATCGAGTAGGTGGTGCCGGTGTTCCACAGCCGGGGATGGATACCGGCCTGGTGGAACGTGCGGTCGACGGTGGTGACGAGTTCCAGCATGCTTTCCGGTGGGTCGGACGGGGTGCGCTGGTGAAGCTTGATCCCGGCGACGTCGCAGTAACCGTATCCACCGAGCGCGGCGAACCGCTGAAGCGTCCGACGGCCTTCGTCGGTCCACAGCTGCCCCATACCGGGGCACACCAGGGTCGCTTCGGGGTCCGCCGCCCGAATGATCCGGCTGGCTCGACGCGTCATCTCCACCAGGCTTTCCATGGTGCCCGCGTAGAATCGCCGATCGTTGGCCAGCACCCACAGCTCGTAGGCCTGGACGCGCCCTCGGTAGCGCTTCGCCACCGCGCGCACGAATGCGTCCCAGTCGTTCAGGTTGTCCGGCGGCGCCGCTCGCGAGCCGTCCGGGTAGGGGCCCAGGGGACCTGCGGGACTGGCCCACGCGGGAGTGCCACCCATGACGAAAAGCACGGGGAGCCCGGCCTTTTCCGCTCCGTCGATCTGCCGGTCAAGCACCGACCAATCGAACGCGCCCCGCTCCGGCTGGATCTCCGCCCAGCGTGTCCCGCTGTCCCACAGGCGCACCGCGCCGACCCGGAACGTCGGCATGGCCCCGGTCGCGCTGTTGAGGGTGACACCGAAGAGCGTGCGCGGCACGGGCGCCTCGGGCAGGGTCCACGAGGGGCCGTTCACCCATTGCGGCGTCTGCCGGACAGGTTGCCGCGCGGGCGATGTGCTCGCCGTCAGGACGGACGCGCACAGGATCACCAGTCCCATTCCGAGGAATGTGACTCCCTGTCGCACGTCGACGTACCTGGATCGCCACGGGATCACGCCGCTCGCCGACGGCTCCGGAGCCCTCCCGGCCGTCTCCCGGTCCAGCGGGTCCCGTCCCGTGACCCGCCGATCCAGGGCCTTCTCGGCGGAGCCGACCTCATCGGGCTCTGCGGCATGTCGCGCCAGAGTGAACGTCGGCGTTCCCGTACCCCCGTGTTCCAGAGAGGCGATCGCGTGCGCCCAGCGCCCGTACAGCTCGTCCAGCTCGGCCTTGCTCGCACCACACGCTTTGGCGATGCGCTCCACCGTTCCATAGGTGTCCGGCACGATCTCGCCGCGGCAGTATCGGTGCACCGTGGATCGGCTCAACCCGGTGCGGCGCCCCAACGCCTCGTAACTGCGGCCGCTGCGCTGCTTCAGCTCGGAAAGCAATTCGGCCAGATCTTCCGCCGACGCTCTTCCCACCTCTCATCCCCCTTGATCCGGAATGGTGGAGCATCTTAGGTCGACACGAAGAATTAAAGTGACCCAGGGAATGCGGACACAAGGGTTTTATGCCGCGAGTGGGAGCTTAGCGGCCTTTCTGGTGTTGCGGTTCGAAATCCAGCTGTCCCGGCTTTGTCGTGGGCGTCCGGTCGGATGGTGCTCATGACTGCTCATGACGTCGCCCGCCTGCTGCCCGGCATCCCGGTGCTCCGTGACGTATGCCGGTCCTGGAGGGTCTGATGCCTGCCCTGCCCCACCATTCGTCGTCGCTGCCGCCGGTGTGCAGCCGCGCCTGCTCGGCTTCGACCACGCGGCCGTGTTCGGCGTCGCTTGAGCATATTCTGGACGTGTAGTATCCAGGATGTGCAGATGAGTGAGGGTGTGGAGTGGGCGCTGCACAGCTGCCTGGTTCTGGCCTGGGCCGAGCCGGGGGAGAGTGTGAAGGCGGCCAAACTGGCGGCGATCTACGACCTGCCCTCGGCGTATCTGAACAAGCAGTTGCAGGCGTTGGCGCGGGCGGGCATCGTGGTCTCGATCTCCGGTCCGAGGGGCGGCTTCCGCCTGGCACGGGGGCTCGGGGACATCACGGTGCTGGATGTGGTGACCGCGATCGAGGGGCCGCAGGAGGCCTTTCGCTGTCGGCAGATTCTCCGGCACGGCCCTGGGGGCAAGGAGGGGGTGGACTACGGCAAGGCGTGTGCCGTGTCGCAGACGATGCGCCGTGCCGAGCTCGCCTGGCGGCGGGAGCTGGCGGGGAGGACGCTCGCCGACCTCAAGGCCGAGGTGGAACGCCAGTCCCCGCGCACGCCCGCGGTGACCCGCGACCGTTTGGCCGACCTGTAGGACATCTCACGGTGAGGGGTGTCCCTTTTCGGAAAAATCTGGATATCTAATATCTGAAATAGAGAGGAAATCTCATGGAAGCTCGGATGAGCAACATCTATAAGCTCGCCCCCGGTGGGGCCCAGGCGATGCTCGCGATGGAGAAGTTCCTGGGGAACGGTGTTGTGCCGCACGCCCTGCTGGAGTTGATCAAACTGCGGGCCAGCCAGATCAACGGGTGCGGCCTCTGCGTGGACATGCACTCCCATCAGGCGCATGAGGCGGGGGAGAGCAACGAACGGCTGTGGGCGGTGGCGGCCTGGCGTGAGGCGCCGTACTTCTCCGACCGGGAGAGGGCGGCCCTGGCGCTGACCGAGGCGGCGACGCGCCTGGCCGACAACCCGGAAGGCGTGCCCGACGGGGTCTGGGACGAGGCCGCCCGGCAATTCTCCGAGGAGGAGCTGGCCGTGCTGGTGATGGCCATCGCCGCGATCAACGCGTGGAACCGGATCAGTGTGACCACGCGCCAGATCGCCGGCTCCCACCACTGACCTGGCGAGGCGCCCCTGCGGGATGGCGGTGTGCGGCCGGGGCGCCGAGGTCGCGGATGACCTGGGGTGAGTCGCGGACGGAGGGCCGCGGCCTCGGTCCGCCGGACCAAGGCCCACCGCAGCGGGAGCGCCCGCGTGACGGTCAGGTAGGTGCCGGCTGTGATCAGCCGTTACCAACTACCAGGAGGATACGGCGACAAAATTGCCGATTGGTGATTATTGATGATGGTCAATAATAGGAGTGGCACATATAGGGTTTGTGTGCATGATGAATTGTGTCCTAAAACGGATATGAGAGGACTTTAATCGCTTTCTCATGATTTGCTCATCCGGGAAAGTGACTTTTGGTGCAGAGCAGCCCTCCCTCCAGCCCCGAACTGGGGCGTTCCTCACATTCCACCCCTGGAGTACGCATGAGGAAGACCTCTGCCATCGTGTCCCTCCTCACCACCACCGTCCTCGCCCTGTCCGCCGGAACGGCCCCCGCCGCCTTGGCCCGCGTGGCCTACCTCGCCCCCGACACCACGTGTAACGCGCCCATCGGCGCGGTCACCGTGCCCGGCAAACTCGTCGTGCCGGCCGGCGCCACCTGCACCCTCACCGGCACCTCGATCCTGGGCGCCGTGGAGGTCGGCATCGGCTCCACCCTGCTGGCCGCCGACATCGACGTCGCCGGCGGAGTCCTCTCCGACCGGCACCGGTTCGTCTCGATCACCGCCGGTACCGTCATCCAAGGCCAGAGCAAACTGTTCAAGGGCGGCGGCGTCACGATCGCCGACTCGTCCGTCTTCGGCGGCCTGGACGTCTACGACAACACGGTTCGCCCCGACATCAGGCGTGTCGGCTCCGGCAACGCCGGTGTCCTCGTCACGAAGAACCAAGGCGGCGCGCTCGTGTGGAACACCGAGGCCAACGGCGGTCTCACGGTGTCCCTGAACTTCGGCGGCCCCACCTCGGTGGCGTCCAACCGGGCCGGTGACGGCATCAAGATCGAGAGCAACTCGGGCGGTGTCTCCGTGGTCTCCAACACCGCCCTCGACAACCTCGACATCGGCAAGAACCTCGGCGGCACCGAGATCTCGAACAACGTCTCCCACGACAACATCAACTGCGTCGACAACGTCCCCGCCCCCACCGGCGGCGGCAACGTCGGCGGAGCCGACGGCAACGGCGCCAAAACCGGCCAGTGCGCCGCACTGTGACAGGCGGCACCAAGGTCGGTAGGCCCTGACAGACGACAAGCCGATCGCGAGGGCGGCAACCTCCTCAGAAAGACGCCGCCCTCACCCAACCGCTCATCTTCCGGGACCCGGTCGGCCCAGCCCGTCAACCTGTCGGGACCCGCCCGGCAGGCAAGCCCTGATCCGGTCGACGTCGCCTCGCTCCGCGGGCGGCAGCGGCGCCCCGACCGACTCCCGGCGGGCCTGCGCCGCCGCCAGCAACCGCGCAGCCTCCTCCGGGTCCCCTTCCAGCGCGGCGACCCCCGCCAGCCCCTCCTCCGCCAGCGCGATGGAGCGGGGGTCGCCGATCGCGCGGGCCGCGGCGAGCCCTTCGAGATGGAGTGCCTTGGCCCGCGGGGCGTCGCCGCGCAGCTCGGCCGTGAAGCCGAGCTCGGCCAGGATGAGGGTCACGCCGTAGAACGGCACCCCGCGGGAGTCGGCGAGGCGGCGGTTCCACTCCAGGGACTCGTTGAAGAGACGTTCCGCGGTGTCCAGATCTCCGGTGCGGCGGGCGACCAGCCCGAGGCCGACCCGCGCGAACTCCTCGGCGAAGCGGTGCGACTGCTCGGTCGCCACTCGCAGCCCCCGCTCGTGGAACTCCGCGGCCTCGGCGAGGTCACCGTTGAGCAGCGCGATTCTACCCAGGCTGGACAGCCGGTAGGACACATCGGTCCACAGCCCCAGCCCCTCGGCGATGCGCAGCGCCTCGCGGTGCAGCCTCCCCGCCCGGTCGTGGTCACCGGCGATCTCCGCCGCGTAACCCAGCTGGTCGGTGGCCTGCAGCCGTCCCCACCCGTCGCCGAGCCCGGTGAACAGACGCAGCCCCTCCGCGCCGTCCCGCTCGGCGGCGCCGAGATCACCGTGGAACACGGCCAGCTTGGCCCGGCTCACCAGCACCGCCGCCTGCCCCCATGGGTCGCCTGCCACACGGAAACCGGCCTCGGCCTCGTCGAGCAGCGGTACGGCGGAGGCGACGTCGCCCAGATGTAAATGGGAATGCGCCACGAACCAGCGCGACCAGGCGTCGGGAAAATCCGCCACCTCGACCCGCTCGGCCCCCGCCAGCAAGGCGAACGCGGCGGCATACGCCGAGCCCGGGCTCACCGCGGCAAGGTAGCGGTGGCCCTCACCGTGCCTGCCGCGCAGATACCAGTACCAGACCAGAGCACGCGCCAGACGCGCGGACGGGGCGACGGCGCGCAGGTTGAGCACCTCGTCGTCGAGCCGCCGCAGCCAGTCCCGCTGCGCGGGTCCGGTGAGGTACGGTACGGCCCGCTCGGCCAAAGCCAGGTAGTGGTCGTCCCTGCGCTCGAACGCCGGATCGTCACCGTCGAGACGCGAAAGGCAGTAGCTCGCGATGCTCTCCAGCAGCCGGTACCGAGGCGGCTCCGCGACCACCATCGAACGGTTGACCAGCTGATCCAGCAGGTCGAAATCAACGCCGACCGCTTCGGCGGCCTCCGCCGTACACCCGCCGGGGTGGACGGCGAGGGCGCACAGGGCGGCCTGCTGGGCGGGGTTGAGCTGCTCCCAGCTCCACTCGATCATCGCTTGGAGCGTCCGCTGGCGAGCGGGCAGGCCGCGGCTCGCGCCGGCCAGAAGCCGGAACCGGTCGTCCAGCCTCTCGGCGACACCCCGCACCCCGAGGGCACGCACGCGGGCCGCGGCCAGCTCCAGCGCCAGCGGCAGGCCGTCGAGCCGGACGCAGATCGTCTCCACGTGGGGAGCGGTCTCAGCCGTGAGGGAGACGGCGGCGCGGGCCGCGAACAGGCGGACGGCGTCGGGGAGCGCGAGCGGCGCCACCGTGTGCACGGCCTCACCGGGGACGGCGAGCGGCTCCTGGCTGGTGGCCAGGACACGGAGGCGGGGCGCGGTCCGCAGCAGCAGGGCGGCGAGTTCGGCGGCCGGCTCGACCAGGTGCTCGCAGTTGTCGAGCACCAGCAGCAGCTCCCGCTCCCGAAGTCCGCCGGCCAGCCGGTACGGCAGGCCCTCGGGTGCCCCGCCCGCGGAATCCGTCTCGTCACGCACTCCGAGGACCGCGGCGACCACCTCGGCCACCGCCCCCACCCCGGAGCCGGCCGCCGGGACCGAGGCGCCCGCGAGTTCGACCAGCCATACGCCGTCCGCGAAGGGGAGTCCGTCGGCGGAGGCCAGGGCCAGGCGGGTCTTGCCGACCCCGCCCGGCCCGGTCAGGGTGACGAGTCTGGCGGAGCCGAGCAGGTCGCGCACCCGTTCGATGTCGTCCTGCCGTCCGACCAGCTCGGTGAGGGGTACGGGGAGGCTGGCCGGGCCGGGAGACGGGGGAGGGTGCGCGAGGCGGGGCACGGTGGCCAGCTCCGGGTCCTGCCGCAGGATGGCCTGGTGCAGCTCGGCCAGCTCAGGCCCCGGCGAGAGCCCCAGCTCCTCGTCGAGCAGCGTCCGCAGGTCCGTATAGGCGGCCAAGGCGTCGTTCTGCCGCCCGGAGCGGTAGAGCGCCCGCATGTGTGCGGCCCGCAGCCGTTCACGCAGCGGATACGCGGCCACCACGTCGCCCAGCTCGTCGGCGAGGCCGTCGTGTTCACCGAGCGCCAGCCGTACCTCCGCCCGCTCCTCCACCGCGGTCAGCCGCCGCTCCTCCAGGCGGGTGGCGGCGGCGCGGGCGAACTCCTCGTCGCGGAAATCGGCGTAGGCGGGGCCGCGCCACAGGGCGAGCGCATCCGTCAGCAGTGCGGCCTTCGCGGCCGGGTCCTCGGTGGCGCGGGCACGGTCGAGCAGGGCCGTGAAGTGGAGGGCGTCCACGTCGTCCGCGCGCAGCACGTACCCGGCCGGTTGGAAGAGCACCAGGGAACGGCCGTCCTCGCCCAGGGCGCGGCGCAGCTGGGAGACCTTGGTCTGCAAGGTGTTGACGGGATTGCCGGGAGGGTCGTCGCCCCACAGGTCGTAGGCGAGCCGGTCGGCGGGGACCGGGCGGCCCTCGTGCACGAGCAGGTCGGCGAGGAGCGCGCGGACCTTCACCTCGGGGACCCGTACGGGACGCCCGTCCGCGGTCCACACCGCCAGCGGGCCCAGCACACCAAATCGCACCAAGTCACGCTACCCGCAGCGAACCCCCAGTGGATCGTGCGCGGCCCTCGGCACAGTTGACCTCGTCCGGAAGAGCAGCACCCGCCAAGGAGCACGCAATGGTCACCACCCGTGAGATCCACCTCGCCTCCCGCCCCGCCGGAGAGCCGAGCCCGGCGAACTTCGACCTGGTCGTCGCAGAGCTGCCGGAACCCGGCGAAGGGCAGGTGCTGGTACGCAACACCTGGATGTCGGTGGACCCGTACATGCGCGGACGCATGGACGACGTCGAGTCCTACATCCCGCCGTTCCGGCTGGGCGCGGTCCTGGAAGGCTCGGCGGTCGGAGAGGTCGTCGCCTCGCGGTCGCCGCAGGTGCCGGTCGGAGCCACCGTCGTGCACTTCGCCGGCTGGCGGGAGCACGCGGTGCTCGACGACGCCGCCGTGACGGTCGCCGACACGGACCTCGCCCCCGCCGAGGCGTACCTGGGCGTTCTCGGCACCACCGGGTTGACCGCCTACGCGGCGCTGACCGAGGTGGCTCCGGTACGGCGGGGCGACGTCGTCTGGATCTCGGCCGCGGCCGGCGCCGTCGGCGGCGTCGCCGGGCAGCTCGCCCGCAAACTCGGCGCCGCCCGCGTGATCGGCTCGGCCGGCGGCCCGGTGAAGGCCGGGAAACTGGTGCAGGACTTCGGCTACGACGCGGCCATCGACTACCGCGCCGGGTCCCTCAGGGAGCAGCTCGCCCAGGCCGCCCCCGACGGCATCGACGTCTACCTCGACAACGTCGGCGGCGACCATCTGGCGGCCGCCCTCGACGCCCTGCGGCCCGGTGCCCGGATCGCCATGGTCGGCGCCATCAGCTCCTACAACGCCACCGAGCCCGTTCCCGGCCCCGCCAACCTGTTCCGGCTGGCCGCCAAGGACGCCTCCCTGCGCGGCATGCTGGTCAACACCTACTTCCCGCTCTTCCCCGAGTGGATCGGCAAGGCCGCGGGCTGGCTCGCCGACGGCTCCCTGTACACCGAACTGACGGTGGCCGAGGGCCTCGAACAGGCCCCCGCCGCCTTCCTGGACGTCCTGCGCGGCGGCAACGTCGGCAAGATGCTGGTGAGGCTCTGACCCACGATCCGGGATCCCGTGTTCTGCGATGAGAACGGCATGCCGGTCGTGGCCGCCTGCTTGTGATGTTCCGTCCCGGATGGCCATGTCCCTGACGCACAACCGAATGTCGATGATCGACCGTTCTCGTCCGCGGCGGATGTGCGGAAGCTGCTTTGGGTAACGTGACAGGTGCGGAGCGAGTGAACTCGACTGATCGCGCACCGTTCATTTCGATGGGCGGGGCCATGGTTCGCCCGTCCGAGGTTCACACCGACACCGGGCCCAGCACACCAAATCGCACCAGGTCACGCTACCCCCAGCGGATCGTGTGTGGCCCTCGGCACAGTTGACCTTGTCAGAAAGAGCAGCACCTGCCAAGGAGCACCCGATGGTCGCCACCCGTGAGATCCGCCTCGCCTCCCGTCCCGCCGGAGAGCCGAGCCCGGTGAACATCGACCTGGTCGCTGCGGAACCTCTCATGTCCGCCCCAGCTGCCACCTGCTTGCGCTGAGTGAGTTGACAGGTACTTAGCGAGCTGGTTAGCTTGATCTATCGCCCCATTGGACACGCGCCGGTGGGAACAGGCCTCGTCCGTAGGACGGGGCCTTGTATTTTTCACCAGGTCGCGGGTCGCCGTATTTCTCCACGGGCATCTGCCAGCTTTTCGGGAAACTGGCAGCCGGCCAGCACGGATTCGCGAATCTCGCGGAAGAACGTGGGGGAAACCGCCTCCAGTTCGATGCTCCGACGGCGAGTTGGATGCGGATTGACCACACCCACTCGAATACCGATCTCATGGCGTACCAGGCGAATCGGCTCGGCCAAGTCGGCGTCGTTGCTGATAACGATGGCTACCTCGCAATCCTGCCGGAACGCGTCTGCAAGCAGATGGGTCGCGAGGTTGACGTCTGACCCCTTCTCCTCAGTCTTGATGACCTCTACCGTCGCAGGACCTCCCGGGGGTGGGTGGGCTAGTCGCATTCGTGTCTTCTTCTGTTGGAATCTGCCCAAATGAATGCTGAGATGGGGGATTGTTGACAGGGCTCTCAGGTAGAAGCCTTGCTTGTTGGGTCCGTCGAGATCGTTGGGGCGAGCTGAGATCTTGGCGGTGAAGTACCGAATGCGGTGAATTTGGTGGTTAGGGGCCATTCGATGGGCAAGGGCATCGAGGTCTAGCCACTTGTGACGGGTCCCTTTTAGGCACCCGTAGAAGAGGTTGAACCCATCAACATAAACATTCGTAATCACACGGTAAAGATACAGTCACCAAGAGTTGAGTTGGAGCGCGTTTGTCAAGGGCCCCGGACCGGATCACCGCCTGAGCCGCGGCAGCCGTACAAGACTTGGAGGTCAGGGGTTGACGCGGTGGGTATGGCGGAGGGCTGTGGTGTCGGGGAGGACGTCGGCGGGGTCCTGTTTGTCGACGAGGAGGCGGCGCATCAGGGTGGCGATCTTGGGCATGGCGGACTCGCCGAAGCCGTGGCGGGTGATCTCCTGGGTGCCGATGCGCAGGCCCCGGGTGGGTTCGTCGGCGGCCTGGTAGGGGAGTTCGATGCCGCTGAGGTGGATTCCGCCCGCGGCCAGGCGCCGGGCCGCCTCGGCCCCGCCGCCGAAGTCCCGGGCGTCCACGGCGAGGTGGTGGGAGGCGGTCCAGCCGCGACCCGATCCGGCGAGGGTGAAGCCTTCGGCGTCGAGGGCGGCGGCGAGGGCGCCGGCGTTGGCCATGCAGCGGCGGGCGTAGTCCTGGCCGGTCGCCACCAGGTCGGCGGCGGTGACGGCGAGGGGGGCGAGCCTGCCGATGTCGTAGTTGGCGAGCAGGCCGGGGTAGGCGGCTCGGGAGACCCGCCGGGCGATGTCGTGGTCGGCGGTGACGATCGCGCCGCCGGGCGGTCCGCCGAAGGACTTGTAGGTCGACATGGTGATCAGGTGGGCGCCGTCCCGGAGCGGATCCTGGAACGCCTTCCCGGCGAGGAGGCCGGCGACGTGTGAGGCGTCGTAGACGAGGAGGGCGCCGATCTCGTCGCAGGCGGCGCGGACGGCGGCGACGTCGTGCGGGAAGAGCATGAGGCTGGCGCCGACGACGACGAGGGCGGGGCGTTCCAGGCGCAGCACGTGCGGGAGCCGCTCGTAGTCGAGGTCGATCCGCGCGGGGTCGTAGGGGAGGTCGACGACGCGCAGGCCGCGGATTCCGGCGGCGCCCTGGGCGTGGTGGCTGGCGTGCCCGTTGGCGTTCTCGGGGAGTACGGCGATCGTGTCGCCGGGCCGGGCGAAGGCGGTGTAGACGGCGAGGTTGCACAGGGTGGCGCTCTGCAGCCGTACTTCGGCGAACCGGCCGCCCATGACGTCGGCGACGAGGGTGGGGGCGAGGACCTCGAGGGCGTCGAGGTGGTCGAGTCCGGCTTGAAACTTCTCGCCGGGCCAGCCCATGGAGGGCCGGCTGGACAGCGCCGGGTCGTGGACGGAGCGCGCCCGGGCGGTCATGGTGTTGGTGCCCGCGTACAGGACGACGCCGTCTTCGTCGTAGGCGCGCCGGTGCGCCTCGATCGACTCCCGGACGGCGTCGAGGACGTCGCGTCCGGCGAGTGTGGTCTCCAGTTCACGCAGGCGGGCCTGGGCCGCGGCCGATGCCCAGGGGGCGACGCTGCTGAGGGTTTCCACGGTTCGCTCCTTCTCCGCCGCTTGTGCCGGGCGGGTTGCGGTCGACCGTATCCCTCCCCCCAGATATCCGACTACCGACTAGAAATAGGCATATTTCCAGCAAATGTCGGAATAGGTACCATCAGATGGTGATCGTCCAGGCAGCGCAGGAACTCCTCGAAGCCCTGGCGCTCGCGATCGGGCGCGGGGTGTCCATCGACAACCCCGAAGGACGGGTGATCGCCCACAGCGCCCACCACGGCGACGCCGACCCGGTACGGGCGGAGGCCGTCCTCTCCCGGACGGTCCCCGCCGAGGTCAGCCGCTGGCAGGACGCGCACGGCATCCGCAGGGCCACCCGCCCCGTCCACGTCGCCGCCAACCCCCGGCTGCGCATGTCGGCCCGGCTCTGCGTCCCGCTCCTGCACCGCGGCACGCGCCTGGGCTACCTGTGGCTCATCGAAGGCGACCGGCACCTCACCGTACCGGAACGGGAACGGGCGGTCGCCGACTCACAGGCCATCGCGGCGCTCCTCGGCGAAGGGCCGGGGTCGAGGTCGGGAAGCTCCGGCCTGCTCCGTACCCTCCTCACCGCAAAGGCTCCGGGACCCCGCGCCGAGGCCGAGGCGGCGCTGATCGCCCGTGGCGCGGTGGAACGGGACGGAGCCATCCGGATCGCCGTGGTCGAGGGCACGGCGGGGGACCCCGCCCGCGGCCTCGGCGACCGGGTGCCGGGGGTCGTCGCGCGGGCGGGCGTCGAACGCCACCTGGCCCTCCTGCTGTCGCCGGACGCCCGGCTTGCGACGCTGGCCGAGCGGTTCGTCCCCGGCCCGGGTGTCCGGGTGGGCGTCAGCGCCCTCCATCCGCGGCTGGCCGACGCCCGCCAGGCGCACCGCCAGGCCCTCGCCGCCGCCCGGGCCGTCCGCGCGGAACCCGGGCTCGGACCGGTCCTCGCCTGGGAGCGGCTCGGCGTCTACCGCCTCCTCGCCGAGTACGGCCACGGCGTCGTCACGGGCGATCCGCTCGACCGCCTGCGCGAGCGTGACGCCCGGGGCACCCTCCTCGCCACGCTGGAGCGCTACCTCGACACCGGCTGCGACGCGCAGGAGACGGCCCGCACGATGCACCTCCACCGGACCAGCCTCTACTACCGCCTGGGCCGGATCGAGGAGATCACCGGCCGGAGCCTGCGCGACGGCCGGGACCGCCTGGAGCTGCACCTCGCCCTGAAACTCGCCCGCTGGACCGGCGTCTGATGTCTCGCGCTCACCATGGGCCGTCGCAGGTCACCCTGATCGCGGCGTCGGTTCGGCCGGTACGGCCGGAGGCGGCTTGACCGTTGCGGCGGAGGCCGGTACTGGGCCCGGCGCAGCCCGTACCGTGCGGGTCCGGGTGACACGCGGGGGTGCGATGTCGGGGTGGGTGCGGTCCGGACCAGGTCCGCCGGGTTCGGCCGCGTCCGCCGTATCGGCCTGGTGATCGTTGCGTTGTGCGCACCCTCCGGGGGGTACAGACGACAACGATCATCTGCCGTATCAGGGGTTCCCAGAGGGGGGAAAGGTCGTGGCCCCCAAAGTGCGGAGGCCACGGCTGTCGTACCGGATATCAGGCGGTCAGCGGGTCAGGGCGTAGGCGCGGGTGATCGTCTGCTTGACGGTGGTGCCGGCGCGGTCGGCGGCGGCGGTGCGCAGGGTGACGAAGTCGCCGGCGGCGGGGTTGAGGACGAACGCGGTCCAGCCGTCGGCTGTCGGCAGGACCGGGATCGGCCACCAGGTGACGCCGTCGTCGGCCGACGCCTCGACCTGGATCGAGGTAACCCTCGCTTCAGGGACTCCCGGGGCGCGTTCGACGCGGAGGGGGATCGGGGTGAGGGTGCCTCGCCTGGCGCGGTTGGCGGTGTCCAGGCCGAGCGGGGTGTAGCGGACGGTTGTCAGTGGGAGCGGTGCGGCCGTGGCCGTACGGGCCGATCGGAACGTCCACGCCGTCTCGACCTTGGTGGACAGGGCACCGACACCGGGGTCGCGTCGGGCGACCGAGGTGAGGGTGTAGACGCCGCCGGCCGCGGGGAGCCGTGCGGTGAGCGAGCAACTGTACGGCTCCCAGTTGAGGCATTCGGTGTACTCGGTCCGGCCGAGGGTCTGCCCGTCCTCGGTGAGGGTGATCGTGCCGGTGGTGCGGGAGTCCGTGCTGGTCCGGCCGGGTGTGCCGTCGGCGAACAGGGATGTGTCCCGGTAGCGGAGTTCGTCGCCGGTCCGTGTCGCCGTGCGGGGCGCGGGACCGAAGACCGCGTTGTTCCAGACCTCGGTGTAGTGCCTGCGTCGCAGAGTCCGGTTCTGGTCTTCGGTGAACTGCCCGGTGTCATGGAAGAGCGTCGTCCCCCAGACGATGTCCTTCCCCGGAACGCGATAGTGGGTCAGGGTGCCGGGGAGCGGGAGGGCGGTCGCTTGAGGGAAGGCCGTGGGTTCGCCTGGAGCGTACGCCCGCGTGCCGACGAAGACGGTGCCGCCCGCCGGGTTGGTGCTCCGATAGGTGGCGGTGACCTTGGCGAGTTCGGTGGTCTTGGCGTTCATTGTCGGGTTGTCCGGGAGGCCACCCTGGTGGTGCTGGATCAGGTCGTATCGGTAGGGGCTGGGGTAGGTGTCCCGCTTCTGCCAGACCGTCCTGGCGCTGAACCCGGTTCCTGGGTACCGGCTGGGCAGGACGGAGATTCTGGTGTTCGGGGTCATCAGCCACATGTTGATGCTTTCGAACCAGAGCTTGCCGTTTCGCCGGTTGACGAACGTCAGGGCCAGTTCCGGGTTCGGGACGGCAGTCGGTTCGTCGACCGAGAACGTGATCTGCTTGCCCTTCCTCGCGTCCAGCACGAGCGGGGCGCCACCCGGTTCCACCCGGAAGGGGAGGTGCGCGAATGTGGTGCCCCGGTCGGATGGGGTGTAGATGGTGCTGTAGACGTTCCAATTCCCGAGGGGAAGCCGGGCGGTGATGCGGCCGGTTGAGGTCGGGAGGTCCACTCGCTCGCCGGTGGCCGGGTTGTAGAACTCGATGGAAGCCAGGGACGGGCCGCCGTCCGCGCCGATCGTCTCGATCACCTGGTCGTGGGATTCGGGTTCGACGTGGGCGCCGACCGGGGTTCGTACCGTGGCCTCGCCCGATCGGGCGACGAGCACACCGGCGTGGGTGCCCGCGCGTGACGCGGCGGGGTGGAGGGTGAACGTGACCGGTGCCTCACCCCCGGCGGGGACGGTCACCTCCCGGTCCGGGAGTTCCAGGAGCCCTTGCGGGAGCGGGGCGCCGGACTGCTCGACGGTCAGGTCCAGGGTGAGGGGCGTCGTGCCCCAGTTGCGGTAGACGACGGTCTTGGCGACCGGTCCGCCGGTGTGCGGCCAGGGGAACCGGGTGGAGAGGGTGGCGGGGGAGGCGGTGACGGTCTGGGTGGACGCTCGGGCCACGTCCACCCTTCCCGCGCCTTGTCCGAACACCCCGGCGTCCCCCTTATGCACGGCGCTGCCGATGAGCGCGGCTTTGAGCTGTTCGGCGGTCCAGGTGGGGTGGCGCTGGGCCAGGATCGCCGCCGCCCCCGCCACATGGGGCGCGGCCATGGAGGTGCCGAGCCGGGCGGTGTACGGGCCGGGGGCCGTGCCCGCCGCTGCGGCGGCGATGATGGCGACACCCGGGGCGGTGATGTCGGGTTTGATTGCTTTGTCCCAGTTGCGGGGCCCGGTGCTGGAGAAGTCGGCGAGGCCGTCGTTCTTGTCGACGGCGCCCACGGTGAGGGCGGCGTCCGCGCTGCCCGGGCTGGTCACCGACTGAGGGCCGTCGTTTCCTGCGGCGACCACGAACAGGGTCCCGGTCTCGGCGGTGAGGGCGTTGACGGCGTGCTCCAGCGGGTCGATCCCGGGTCTGTCGAATCCGCTGAGACTCATGTTGACGACCTTGGCCTTGACCTCGGTCGCGGCCCAGATCATCCCGGCCAGGACGGCGGATTCCGAGAAACCCCACGTACCGAGCTTGCCGATGGCCAGCTTGGCGCCGGGGGCGACTCCCTTGTGCCGGCCCCCGGAGGCCTGCCCGGATCCGGCGACGGTCGAGGCGACGTGGGTGCCGTGCCCGTCCCGGTCCCGGACATCGGGATCCTCGGGGTCGAAGCTCCTGGCCTGGACCACGGCGTCGCGCAGGTCGGGGTGGGTCGGATCGTAGCCGGTGTCCAGGACCGCGACGGTGACCCCTTCCCCGGTGAGGCCTTGGGCCCAGGCGGTGGGGGCGCCGATCTGGGGGACACTCCGTTCCAGGGCGGGAGCGCGTTTCCCGTCGAGCCAGAGCTTGGTCACCCCGCCGACAAGGGTCTTGGCGCCGGTGGAGGCGCCCAGGCTCTTCCAGGCCTCGGTCACCCGGCTCTTGGGCAGGTGGGATGAGGTGAGTCCGAGCCCGGTGAAGGACATGGCGTCCTCCGCGGCCTTCAGCGGCGGGGCGGCGGTCTTGACGTTCGACTGGACGATCACCGGGATGTCGTCGCGCCGGTCGTCCCCGTATCCCCAGGCGAGCAGCTGGGTGACGTCGAACAGCCGCTCGTCGAGCAGGCCCCGGGCGAGCGGCTCCCGGGCGTCGGAGGGGATCACGTGCAGGTGGCCGTCCCGCCACCGCTGGGTGAAGGTGACGCTACGGCCCTTCCCCGGCGTGATCTTCGTCTGGGGTGGCCCGTCTTGCGGACCGGGCAGGACGGTGACGCGGTCCCCGGTGATCAAGGTGATGTCGCCGTGCCCCGGGACGGCGGGCGCCTTCCCGGAGACCGGGGCGCCCGGGCCCGCGGGTCCGGGCGGCGTCCCCGGTCCGGCATGGACGGGTGGGGCGGCTGTGACGAGTCCCGTAAGGATCGCCACCGCGAGTGTGGTGGGTCCGGCTTTGTACCGCATCGATCGCCTTTCGGCTCGGCGGCCGGGGTTTCCCGGCCCGCTCCGGCCGACCGAGCCGGAGCCCGTCAGGCCGAACCTCGCCGATCGTCCGGTACGGGCGGAGCCGTCGTGGCCGGTGGACGGGGTGGCGGCGCCCGGTCGATCAGAGAGTCCTGCCCCGGTTGTCCCTCCGGCTCGATCGCTCTCGCACCCCCGTCATGCGAGGCGTGTGAATCACGCAGCCGCCATCATCAACGACTCGATATCGCTTCATAAATGGATTTCAGTAACGATATGGATTTATATGGTATTTATATATATGTGACATATGGCGACTGTATAAAAAGCTCTATAATGGGGCGAATGATGGAATCTGTGCAATATCGCGGTAAGTGACAGCGGCTCCGGTCGGAGCGGTGGCGGGAAGTTCGACGGGTCCGACGGGATTCTCAAGATTTGCCGTGGTGAAAGCCGCAGGGCCACGGAACGATTCGGACAGCCGTGGTCCCGGAATCCGGCGGCCACGGCTGTCGTACCGCTGTCAGACGATCACGGGGTCAGGGCGTAGGCCCGGGTGATCGTCTGCTTGACCGTGGTGCCCACGCTGTCGACGGCGACGGTCCGCAGTGACACGAACCGGCCCGAGGCCGGGTTGGGGGAGAACGCGGTCCAGCCTCCCGGGAAAGGGACGACCGGGATCGGCCGCCATGTGGCGCCGTCGTCGCTCGACGCCTCGACTCTCAGCGAGGTGACCTTCGCCGCCGCGGCACCGGGGGCGCGTTCGACGCGGAGTGCGATCGGGGTGCGGGTTCCGTGCTTGGCGCGGTTGGCGATGTCCAGGCCCAGCGCGATGTGCCGGACGATCGCCAGCGGAAGCGGGGTGGCCGTGGCCGTCCGCGCGGAGGTGAAGGTCCAGGCCGCCTCGATCCGGGTGGACAGGGCGCTGACCGCGGGGTTGCGGTGTGCGGTGGTGGTGAGGGTGTAGACGCCGCCGCCGGGCGGGAGTTGCGCGGTGACGGTGCAGGTGTTGTCCGGGAACCAGCGATGGCATTCGGTGAACTCGGCCCGGCCGAGGGTGAGCCCGTCCTTGGCCAGGACGACGGTGCCGGTGAGGGAGGCGTCGTCGCCGTACCGGCCGGGCGTGCCGTCGGTGAACAGCGAACTGGCCGTGTAGCGGAGTTCGTCACCGGTCCGGATCGATTCGCCGGCGCGAAGGGCCGGTCCGATGACGGCGTTGTTCCACGGCTCGGTGTAGTTCCTCCGCCGAACGGTCCGCCCGGCGTCCTCGATGGTGTGCCCGTCCTCGTGGCTGAGCCACGAGCTCCAGACGATGCCGTCCCCGGGGACGCGGTAGTGGATCAGGGTGCCGGGAACCGGCACGGCCTCCGGGAAGCTGAACGACGACGGCTCGCCGGGGGCCGTGGCCTGCACACCGATGTCGGCGGTGCGGTCGTCCGGTGCCGTGCTCCGGTAGACGGCGGTCACCTTGGCCAGCTCCGCGGTCCTGGCCGCCAGGGTAGGGTCGGCGGGCAGGCCTCCCCGATGGTGCTGGACCAGGTCGTAGCGGTAGGGACTGGGGTTCGCGCCCCGCTTGTGCCAGACGGTGCGGAGACTCAATCCGACTCCGGGTTGCCGGCTCGGCAGGACGGAGATCTTGGCGCGCAAGCCCGGATTGTAGATCATCATGACCTGGCTCCACGTCTTGTCACCCTGACGGTTCGCGATCGTCACGGCCAGGTTCTCGTCCCGGACGGCCGTCGGCTCGTCGACGGAGAACCTCACTTCACGGGCCTGCCGCGCGTCAAGCACCAGGGGGGCATCGCCCGGCGTCACGCGTAAGGGAAGGTGGAGGAGGGTGCTGTCCAGACCCGAATCCGTGAAGATCTCCCCAAAGGCGTTCCACTCCCCGACAGGCAACCTGGCGGTGGCGCGTCCGCCTGCGACGAGAATCCGTTCGCTCTCATCCGTGACCAGGTTGTAGATCGTGATGAAGGCCGACCCGGGACGGCCGTCCGGGCCGATCACCTCGATCCGCTGGTCGTGGGACTCGGGCTCGACGTGGACGCCGAGCGGGGTCCGTACCGTGGTCTGTCCCGACCGGGCGACGATCACACCGGCGTACGCACCCGTCGGTACCCCGGCGGGGTTGAGGGTGAGGGTCACCGGTGCCTCTCCCCCGGCGGGGACGGTCACCTGCCGGGTCGAAACCTCCGCCAGCCCCTGCGGCAGGGAGCCCTCCAGCGTCAGATCCAGAGCGAGCGGAGCCGCGCCGGAGTTGCGGTAGACGACGGTCTTGGCGACCGGACCGCCGGTCTGTGGCCAGGGCAGCGTGGTGGAGAGGGTGCCCGGCTCGGCGACGACCGGCTGGGCGATCGCGCGGGCCACGTCCACCCGCCCGGCACCCTGCTCGAAGGCACCGGCGCCGACACTTGGGACGGCGCTGCCGACGAGTGCGGCTTTGAGCTGTCCGGCGGTCCAGGTGGGGTGGCGCTGGGCCAGGATGGCCGCCGCCCCGGCGACGTGCGGAGCGGCCATGGAGGTGCCTCGGTAGGCGACGTACGGGCCCGGGGCCGTGCCCGCCGCCGCGGCGGCGGTGATGTCGACTCCGGGTGCGGTGATGTCAGGTTTTACCGCCTTGTCCCAGTTGCGCGGCCCGGTGCTGGAGAAGCCGGCGAGCCGGTCGTCGGGGTCGACGGCGCCGACGGTGAGCGCGGCGTCGGCGCTGCCCGGGCTGCTGATCGACCGGGGACCGCCGTTGCCTGCGGCGACGACGAACAGGGTGCCGTGCTGGGCGGTGAGGGTGTTGACCGCGTGCTCCACCGGGTCGATCTCGGGGCCGTCGGGACCGCCGAGGCTCATGTTGACGACCTTGGCCTTGACCTCGCCGGCGGCCCAGGTCATTCCGGCCAGGAGGACGGAGTCGGTGAACGACCGATCGCCGAGTTTTCCGATGGCGAGCCTGGCGCCCGGGGCGACCCCCTTGTGCCGGCCGTCGGAGGCCTGCCCGGATCCGGCGACGACCGAGGCGACGTGGGTGCCGTGCCCGTACCGGTCGTAGGCGTCGGGGGAGTCCGGATCGAAGTTCCTGGCCTGGACGACGGCGTCGCGCAGGTCCGGGTGGGCCGGATCGTAGCCGCTGTCCAGCACCGCGACCGTCACCCCGTCCCCGGTGAGTCCCTCGGACCAGGCGGTGGGGGCGCCGATCCGGGGGACGCTGCGGTCCAGGACGGGGGTGCGTTTCCCGTCCAGCCAGAGCTTGGTCACCCCGCCCGCCAGGCTCTTGGCGGTGACGGAGGTCCCCAGGCTTTCCCAGGTCGCGGCCGTCTGCTTTTTGGGCAGGCGTGCGGCGGAGAGCCCGAGTCCGGGGAAGGAGCCGGTCCCCTCCGCCGCCGTCAGGCGAGGGGTCGCGGCCGTGGCGTCGGACTGGACGATCACCGGGATGTCGTCGCGGTGGGCGTCCCCGTATCCCCAGGCCAGCAGCTGGGTGACGTCGAACAGTCGCTCGTCCAGCAGACCGCGGCCGATCAGCGGCAGGGCGTCGGAGGGGATCACGTGCAGGTGGCCGTCCCGCCACCGCTGGGTGAAGGTGACCGCACGACCCTCGCCCGGTGTGATCCGCGCCGGGGGCGGACCGTCCTTGGGGCCGGGCAGGACGGTGACCCGGTCACCGGTGATCAGGGTCACGTCCCCGTGCTTCGGGGCGTCGGCCGACCGCCGGGGGCCGTCGGCCACGCCGGGATTCCCGGGTTCGGCGTGGGCTGAGGGTGGCGGTGTCGTGACGACGCCGGCGGTGAGCAGCGTGGCGAGCGCGGCGATTCCGGCTCTGAGTCTCATCGGTGCCTCTCGATCGGATTGGGCAATGGTTGCCGGGCGCCGGAACGAATGACTCGCGTGGTGCGGCGGAGACGGTGAGCGCCAGGCGCAGCCCGTATCGTGCTGGTCTGGGCGGTTTATGGAGGTGCCAGATCGGAGTATGTACGTCGCCTTGTCCCACGCGGTCGGCTCACGCCGTCGCGGCGGCCGCCGGAAGGAGCCGCGGACCCTGCGGCTCCTTCAAGGGTCATGAGGCCAGGGCGTAGGCCCGGGTGATGGTCTGCTTGACCGTGGTGCCCGCGCGGTCGACGGCGACGGTGCGGAGGGAGACGAAGTCCCCCGCGGCGGGGTTGAGGACGAACGCGGTCCAGCCGCCGGGCGAGGGGAGGACCGGGATTCGCCGCCAGGTGGCGCCGTCGTCGGCGGACGCCTCCACGGTGAGGGTTCGGACGGCTGGGGCGGGGGAACCCGGGACCCCTTCGACCTGCAACGGGATCGGGGTGAGGGTACCGGCCCGGGCGCGGTTGAACTGGTCGAGGCCCATCGGCCGGTAGCGCACGGTCATCAGCGGGAGTGCCTGCGGCCGTTCGGTGCGGGAGGAGCGGAAGGTCCAGGCCGTCTCCGTCGCCGTGGACAGTCCCCCGGCTCCGGGGTTCCTTTGGGCGGCGGTGGTGAGGGTGTAGACGGCTTCGCCGGGTGGGACCGAGGTCTTCAGGGTGCAGAATTCCAGGAACATCATGCAGCTGGTGAACTCGATCCGGCCGAGGGTCTGCCCGTCCTTGGTGAGGGTGGCCGTGGCCTGGAGTCCCCAGTCGTTGCTGTACCGCCGGGGAGACCCGTCGGCGAAGAGTGAGCTCGGAATGTACCGGAGTTCGTCGCCGGTACGGGTGGAGTGGCCGGGCCGGAGTGCGGGGCCGAAGGCCGCGGTGGGCCACACCTCGGTCGAGTTCCCGTGGCGCCTGGCCCGGGCGACCTCATAGGTCTGGGTCCTGGACTCGCGGTCGGTCAACGCCGACTGCCAGGCGAGTGCCTGGCCCGGGGTGCGGTAGTGGATCAGGGTTCCGGGCAGGGCCACCCGGGTGGACACCTGGTCCAGGCGGGTCCCCATGATCAGCCCCGACCCCAGCAAGCCGGTTCCGGCGGTGGGGAGGACGCGCCGGAAGGTGACCTCGCTCTTGGCCAGGTCGGCGGTCTTCGCGGCGTAGACCGGGTCGGGGATGCCTCCCTCGTGGTACTTGACCAGATCGTAACGGTAGGGGCTGAGCACGGCCCCCTGCTGCTGCCAGGTGGTCCAGGCGGCGAAGGCGACCCCGGGTTGCGTGACCGGAATGACGCCGAGGAGCGTGTTGGCGTCGCGCCCGAAGATGCCCGTGCCGTAGGACCAGGATGTGCCGTCCTGCCGGTCGGCGATCGCGAACGAGATGAAGTTGGCCGGGATCGCGGTCGGCTCGTCCACTGAGAAGGTCGCCGGCCTGACCTGTTTCCCGTCCAGGACGACGGGCGCGGCGTCGGCCTCCGCCCGGAACGAGCGGTACGCCGTGATGAACCGCCGGAGTTCCCGCGAGAAGAGCAGGGGCACCAGGATCCACGCTCCCGCGGTCAGCCGGGCTTGGGCTTTGCCGTCCCGTAGCCACACCTCCATCTGTTCACGCGTGGCCGGATTGTAAAGGGTGGCGGATCCGGAGGTCCGGTCGGTGCTGAGGCCGGTCACCTGCACGGTCACGTTGTAGGACTCGGGTTCGACATGGGCGCCGACCGGGGTCCGCACCGTGACCTCGCCCGATCGGGCGACGAGCACGGCGGCGTAGGCACCCGTCGGCACCCCGGCGGGGTTGAGGGTGAACGTCACCGGTGCCTCACCCCCGGCGGGCACGGTCACCTGCCGGACCGGGAGCTCCAGAAGCCCGTCCGGCAGCGGGCCGCCGGATTGTTCCACGGTCAGGTCCAGGGTGAGGGGTGCCGTGCCGGAGTTGCGGTAGACGACGGTCTTGGTGACCGGCGTTCCGGACTGTGCCCAGGGGAGCACCGTCGAGAGGGTACTCGGGGAGGCGGTCACCGGCTGGGCGATCGCGCGGGCCACGTCGACCCGTCCGGCGCCCTGGGCGAAGACCCCGGTGCCCGCGGTGGGTACGGCGCTGCCGATGAGGGCGGCTTTGAGCTGCTCGGCGGTCCAGGTGGGGTTTCGCTGGGCCAGGATCGCCGCCGCCCCCGCCACATGGGGAGCGGACATCGAGGTGCCGCTCATCGGCGTGTACGGGTCGGGGGCCGTGCCCGCCGCCGCGGCGGCGATGATCTCGGAACCCGGCGCGGTGATATCGGGTTTGACGGCCTTGTCCCAGTTGCGCGGTCCGGTGCTGGACCAGTCGACAAGCCGGTCGGCGGGGTCGACGGCGCCCACGGTGAGCGCGGCGTCGGCGCTGCCCGGGCTGGCGATGGACCGGGGGCCTTCGTTGCCGGCGGCGATGACGAACAGAGTGCCGTGCTGGGCGGTGAGGGTGTTGACCGCGTGTTCCAGCGGGTCGATCTCCGCTCCGTCGGAGCCGCCGAGACTCATGTTGACGATCTTCGCCTTGACCTCGGTGATGGCCCAGAGCATCCCGGCCAGGATTTCGGAGTCGGGCATGCCCATTTCATCGCCGACCTTGGCGACGGCGAGTCTGGCCCCGGGCGCGACTCCCCGGTTCTTGCCGGATGAGGCCTGGCCCGATCCGGCGAGGATGGAGGCGACGTGGGTGCCGTGTCCGTTGGGGTCGGCGTCGGGCGGTGCGCCCGGTTTGAAGCTCTTGGACTGGACGACCACGTCACGCAGGTCGGGGTGGGTGGCGTCGTAGCCGGTGTCCACCACGGCCACGGTCACGCCTTCCCCGGTGAGGCCCTGGGCCCAGGCGGCGGGGGCTCCGATCTGGGGGACGCTGCGTTCCAGGGTGGGCTGCCGCTTTCCGTCCAGCCAGAGCTTGGTGACCCCGCCTGCCAGGGTCTTGGCGTCGGCCGAGCCGCCGAGGCCCGTCCAGGTCTCGGTCGCCTGGTTCTTGGGCAGGCGGGAGGAGGCCAGCCCGAGCCCGGCGAAGGCCCGGGTGTCCTCCGCGGCCTTCAGGCGAGGGGTCGCGGCCTTGGCGTCGGACTGGACGATCACCGGGATGTCGTCGCGCTGGGCGTCCCCGTATCCCCAGGCCAGCAGCTGGGTGACGTTGAAAAGCCGTTCGTCCAGCAGGCCGCGGGCGATCGGCGACATCGCGTCGGAGGGGATGACGTACAGGTGGTCGTCCCGCCGCCGCTGGACGAAGGTCACGTCACGACCCTTCCCCGGGACGACCTCCTCCACCTGGGGCGAGCCCTCTGCGGGGCCGGCCGCGACGGTGACGCGGTCTCCCGTGATCAGGGTGACGTCGCCGTACTTCGGCACGTCGGCCGGTTTTCCGGCGGTCCGGGGTGCGCTCGGTTTCCCGGGGTCGGCGTGGACGGAGGATGGGGGTGTGAAGACGCTTGCGGCGACCACCACCGCGAGTGCGGCGATTCCGGTTTTACATCTCATCTGGTGCCCTTCGGCTCGGCGGGCGGGGATCACCCCGTCCGCTCCGGCCGACCGAGCCCGAGTACGTCGGGCGGGAACCCCGCTGACCGTCCGGTACGGGCGAAGCCGTCAAGGCCGGTGGACGGGGCGGCGGCACCTGGTCGATCACGGTGTCCTGTCGCGGTTGTCCCTCGGGCTCGATCGTCCTCGCACCCCCGTCGCGCGAGACGTGTGAATCACGTTGGCGTCATGATCATCGAATTGCTCCTATTTATCGCCGCGTTCCATTGAACTTCGTATCTACATACAAATGTGGAAGTGGACATATCTGGCAAATGGTAATTATTATCGAAATACACCCAGTGGATCAGTGGCTGAAATGGGAGTTTTTTGCCTATTGCTGGTTGTTGCGGCGGGGGTGGAGGCACCTAATGGTCCGGGCTGGGTACGCCCGGCGCCCGGCTCCTTGCTGAGCCCGTCGAGTTCGGCCGCGTCCGCCGTACCGGCCCGGTGAAAATTGCGCTGTGCGCGCTCCGGCAGGTGTTCACCACAACGGTCACCCGCACAATCCCGGAGCCGCCCGCGGGGAAAGACCGTGGCCCCGGAGCCCGGGGGCCACGGCCGTTGAGCCGGACGGCTAGGTGATCAAGGGGTGAGGGCGTAGGCCCGGGTGATCGTCTGCTTGACCGTGGTGCCCGCGCGGTCGACGGCGACGGCGCGCAGCGAAACGAAGTCCCCCACCTTGGGGTTGAGCAGGAAACCGGTCCAGGTGCCGTGCGCACCGGGGACGACCGGGATCTGCCGCCAGGTGGCCCCGTCGTCGAACGAGGCCTCCACCCGGAGCGAGCTCACCGCCGCGGCGGGGGCGCCGGGTACGGGCTCGATCCGCATCGGGATCGGGGTCAGGGAGCCGCGCTTGGCCCGGTTGCGGTCGTCCAGGCCCAGCGGGGTGAAGCGCACGGTCGTCAGCGGAAGCGGGGTCGCCCGCTCCGTACGGGCGGAACGGAAGGTCCACGCCGTCTCGGCCGCCGTGGACAGCGAGCCGCTCTCGGGACCCCTGCGGGCGACGGTGGTGAGGGTGTACTCCGCTTCCTCCGGCGCCAGTCGCGTCCGCACGGTGCAGTCGGCCGCGTCCCAGCAGTCGTTGAACTCGGACCTGGCGAGGACCTGGCCGCCTCGGGCCAGGGTGACGGTGCCGCCGACCCCCGCGTCGTACGCCAAACGCCCCGGGGTGCCGTCGGCGAAGAGCGAGAGGGGCGCGTACCGGAGTTCGTCGCCGGTACGGGCGGAGTCGCCGGCTTGCGGGGCGGGCCCGGCGACCGCGTTGTTCCACACCTCGGTGTAGTCCCGCCGCTGCAGGGTCCGTCCGGTGTCCCCAACCGACTGCCACGACTGCCCGTCCATGAAGACGGACTGCCAGGTGAAGCCGGGTCCGGGGGTGCGGTAGTGCGTCACGGTGCTGGGCAGGGACACCTCTGTTTCCCTGTAGTACGCGGCCCTTCCGGCCGGGGACGACAGGATTATCGAGGCGCTTCCCGTGGCGGTGCCGGCGCTGCGGTAGAGGGCGGTGACCTTGGCCAGGTCCGCGGTCCGCGCCGTGTACGCCGGATCCGCGGGGAGTCCCCCGTCGTGGTGCTTGACCAGGTCGTAGCGGTAGGGACTGTACGGCACGCCCTGCTTGTACAGGGTGGTCCACGCGGTGAAGCCGAGCCCGGGCTGCTGCACGGGCAGGACGAAGAACCGGTCGTCGGGTCCGCTGAAGGGGAAGAACAGCTGCTTGGCCCAGGACGCGCCGTTCCGCCGGTTGGCGAGCCACATCTGGAAGAAGTCGGGCACTGCAGTCGGCTCGTCCACCGAGAACCGGATCTCCTTGCGCCTGCGGGTGTCCAGGACCACCGGGGCGGTTCCGGCCGCCACGCGTACCGGGACATGGGCGATGGTGTGGTCCAGAGGCCTGCGACCGATGCTGAACTCGGCGTAGAGGTCCCAGTCTCCCGCGGGAAGCCGGGCGCCGCCCGTACCGTTCCGGATGAGGATCGGCTGCTCCTCACCGGTCGCCAGGTTGTAGGCGTAGGCCGTGCCGTTCCCGGGGCTCCCGTCGGGGGCGACGGCCTCGACGCCCAGACGGTGGGACTCCGGCTCCACGTGGGCGCCCACCGGGGTGCGCACGGAGACCTGTCCCGAACGCGCGACGAGCGTGGCGGCGTGGACCCCGATACCGGCTCCGGCCCGGTCGAAGGTGAGGCTCACCGACGCCTCGCCCCCGGCGGGGACGGTCACCTGCCGGGTGGAAAGCGACAGCAGGCCCTGGGGCGGCGGCGAGCCGGACTTCTCCACGGCCAGGTCCAGGGTGAGTGGTGTGTCGCCGGAGTTGGCGTAGACGACCGTTTTGTTCGCCGGCCCGGTGTTGTGCGGGAGCACCGTGGAGAGGGTGCCGGGGAGGGCGGTGACCGGCTGGGCCACCGCGCGGGCCACGTCGACCCGCCCGGCGCCCTGCTGGAACACCCCGTTGCCGCCGGTGGGCACGGCACTGCCGATCAGCGCGGCTTTGAGCCGCTCGGCGGTCCAGGTGGGGTGGCGCTGGGCGAGGATCGCCGCGGCACCGGTCACGTGCGGCGCGGCCATGGAGGTGCCGCTGCTTGAAACGTAGGGGGCGGCCGGGGGCTGGGTGCCCCTGTCGAGGTTCGCGGCCACGATGTCCACCCCGGGCGCGGTGACGTCGGGCTTGATCGCCTTGTCGCCGGTCCGGGGGCCGGTGCTGGAGAAGTCGGCGAGCCGGTCGCCGGAGTCGACGGCCCCGACGGTCAGCGCGGCGTCGGCGCTTCCGGGGCTGCCGACCGACTGAGGGCCGCCGTTGCCCGCGGCGGCCACGAAAAGGGTGCCGGTCTGCGCGGTGAGCGTGTTGACCGCATGCTCCAGCGGGTCGATCTCCTGGGTGTCGAGATCCCCGAAGCTCATGTTGACGACCTTGGCCTTGACCTCCACGGCGGCCCAGCTCATTCCGGCCAGGATCGCCGAGTCCCGCGGCCCGTGCGGCCCGCCGACCTTCCCGATGAAGAGCCTGGCCCCGTGCGCCACCCCGCGGTACCGGCCTGAGGAGGCCTGTCCGGAGCCGGCGACGATGGACGCGACATGGGTGCCGTGGCCGAGATCGTCGCGGGCGTCGGGGTAGTCGGGGTCGAAGTTCCTGGCCTGGACGACGACGTCCCGCAGGTCGGGGTGGTTCGCGTCGTACCCGCTGTCCAGGACGACCACGTTCACACCGGCGCCGGTGAGGCCCTGGGCCCACGCGGTGGGGGCGCCGATCTGGGCGGTGCTCCGGTCGAGGGCGAACGAGCGCCGCCCGTCGAGCCAGAGCTTGGTGATCCCGCTCGCCAGGGTGCGCGCCCCGGCGCCGGCGCTCAGGCTCCGCCAGGTCTCGGCGGTCGCGGCCTTGGGGATCTCGGCGGCGGTCATGCCGAGTCCGGGAAGGACCTTGCTCTGCTCGGCGGCCTTCAGCTGTGCGGGGGTGCCTTTGCCGGAAGTCTGCGTGATCACCGGGATGTCGTCGCGGTGCGCGTCTCCGTAGTGCCAGGCGAGCAGCCGGGTCACGTCGAAGAGCCGTTCGTCCAGCAGCCCCTGGTCGATCAGCGGCTGCGCGTCGGAGGGCACCACGGACAGCCGGCCGTTGAACCGGCGTTGGCTGAAGGAGACGGTGCGTCCCTTCCCCGGCTCGATGCGGACGTGAGGTGGCTCGTCCGTCTTTGTGCCGGGCAGCACCGTGACCCGGTCACCGGTGATCAGGGTCACCCGGCCGCTCGTGGGGGCAGCGGCAGGAGAGGCTGCTCCGTCGGCGGAACCCGGCCCGCCCGGGTCGGCGTGTACAGGTGGGGGGATCGCCACGGCCCCCATGGCGAACGCCACGGCGAGGGCGGTGACACTGGCTTTCCGTCGCATCGGCACCTTTCGGTCCGGCGGATCGGGGTCTTCCCGTCCGCGTCGGGCGATCAGGCCGGAGTCCGTGAGCGGGATGCCGAGGATCGTCCGGTACGGGCTGCGCCGTCGTGGCCGTGGACGGGGACGTGGCACCTGGTCGATCGCACGGTTCTGCACGGGACGTCGCTCCGGCCCGGTTCGTTCTCGCACCCCCGTCGCGCGAGGCGTGTGTGATCACGCAGGCGACATCATGGCGGAACCAATCACGAAATTTCTAGATATCTAAGAGAAATGCGATATTTATGTATATGAGATAGGGAAACTTTGCAGCGAATCGCATATAAATCGCTATATGGGTGAATTAGGGTAATGGTGCCGTCGAGACGTCGCTCGCATGGGTGACCGCGGTCGGTTGCGGGCCCGGCGTACGCCGTACCGTTCAGGGCGAACGACCCTCCGGCGTCGCAGGGCACGCCGCGGTGCCCCGCACGGGAGGGGCCGTGGCCCCGGGGTCCGGAGCCACGGCCGCTGTTCGGCAGGATCAGATGGTCACGGGGTCAGGGCGTAGGCGCGGGTGACGGTCTGGGTGGCGGTGTTTCCCGCGGTGTCGACGGCGACGGTGCGCAGGGAGACGAAGTCGCCGGCGGTGGGGTTGGGGACGAACGCGGTCCAGCCGCCGACGGCGGGGATGACCAGGACGGGCCGCCAGGTGGTTCCGTCGTCGGTGGAGGCCTCCATTCGCAGTGAGGTGGTCTTGGCCGCGGGTGCGCCGGGGGCGCGTTCGGCGCGCAGGGTGATCGGGGTGAGGGTGCCGTGCCTGGCGCGGTTGGCGGTGTCCAGCCCGTGGGGGGTCTGGCGGACGCTTGTCAGCGGAAGCGGGGTGGCCGTGGTGGTGTGCGCGGAGGTGAAGGTCCACGCCGTTTCGAGTTTGGTGGACAGGGCGCCGACGGACGGGTCCCGCAGGGCGCTGGTGGTGAGGGTGTAGCGGCCGCTGCCGGCGGGGAGTTGGGCGTTGAGGGCGCAGGGGTTTTCCGGCAACCCGGCCCAGCATTCGGTGAACTCGGTCCGGCCCAGGGTCTGGCCGTCCTTGCTGAGGGTGATCGTGCCGGTGACGCCGGCGTCCTCACTGGTCCGGCCGGGTGTGCCGTCGGAGAACAGGGAGTCGGCCGTGTAGCGGAGCGCGTCACCGGTCCGGGCGGATTCCCCGGTTCGGGGGGCCGGTCCGAAGACCGCGTTGTTCCACGTCTCGGTGTAGTCCTTCCGTTCCAGGGTCCGCCAGGAGTCCGAGACGACCTGCCACGATGGGCGTCGGATGAGTGATGAACTCCAGGTGATTCCGTTCCCGGGGGTGCGGTAGTGCGTCACGGTGCCGGGCAGGGGGACGGCACCGTCGAGGGGGAACGCCACGGTTTCGTGGGGTGCCAGCGCGTACATGGCTATCTCGCCTGTGCCGCCTGCGGGCGTGTCGCTCCGGTAGGTGGCGCTGACCTTGGCCAGTTCCGCGGTTCTGGCCGCCAGGACGGGATTCTCCGGCAGGCCGGCGCGGTGGTACTGGACCAAGTCGTACCGGTAGGGGCTGGGAGTCACGCCCTGCTTGTGGAACATCGTCCGGGCGCTGAAGCCGAGCCCGGGCCGACGGGTCGGCACGACGTAGGCTCCGCCGCCGGGTCTGTCGTTCCCGATCCCGTAGTACGCCTCCCACGATCTGCCGTTCTGCCGGTCGACGAAGGATACGGCGACACGCCCTCTCGGGACGGCGGTCGGCTCGTCGACCGAGAACGTGACCCGTTTGCCCGGGCGCGCGTCCAGGACCAGAGGAGGGCCGCCCCGGGTGACGCGAAGGGGGAGGTGCGTGAAGGTGAAACGGCGGTCCGAGGCACCGCGGATCACGCCCAGGACGTTCCACTCACCGACGGGAAGCCGGACCGTGAGCCGGCCGCTCGCGTCGGTGTACGCGGTCATCCTGGTGTCAGAGTTGAGATCGTAGATCGTGACTTCGGCCTCCCCCGGGCCGCCGTCCTGGCCGACTGCCTCGAACACCTGGTCGTGGGATTCGGGTTCGACGTGGGCGCCGATCGGGGTCCGTACCGTGGTCTGCCCGGATCGGGCCACGAGCAGGGCGGCGTAGGCGCCGGTGGGGATCCCGGTCGGGTTCAGGGTCAGGGTGACCGGGGCCTGGCCGCCGGCGGGGACGGTCACCTGCCGGGCCGGCAGCGTGATCAGCCCCTGCGGCGGTGCCTCGCCCGGTGCCTCCAGGGTCAGGTCGAGGGTGAGGGGCGTGGTGCCGGTGTTGTGGTAGGCGACGGTCTTGGTGGCCGGTTCGGTGTGCGGCCACGGCAGGGTGGCGGAGAGTGTGCCGGGCGAGGTGGTCACCGGCTGGGCGATCGCGCGGGCCACGTCGGCCCGTCCGGCGCCCTGGGCGAAGACCCCGGTGCCCGTGGTGGGTTCGGCGCTGCCGATGAGGGTGGCCTTGAGCTGCTCGGCGGTCCAGGTGGGGTGGCGCTGGGCCAGGATCGCCGCGGCTCCGGCCACATGAGGGGCAGCCATCGAGGTGCCTTGGTAGGCGATGTACGGGCCGGGGGCCGTGCCCGCCGCCGCGGCGGCCGTGATGCCGACACCCGGGGCGGTGATGTCGGGCTTGACCGCCTTGTCCCAGCTGCGCGGCCCGGTGCTGGAGAATCCTGCGAGCCGGTCGCCGGAGTCGACGGCACCCACGGTGAGCGCGGCGTCGGCGCTCCCCGGGCTGCCGACCGACTGAGGACCTTCGTTGCCCGCTGCGACGACGAACAGGGTGCCGTGCTGGGCGGAGAGGGTGTTGACCGCGTGCTCCAGCGGGTCGATCTCCGGCCCGTCGTAGCCGCCGAGGCTCATGTTGACCACTTTGGCGCGGACCTCGGTGGCGGCCCAGGTCATCCCGGCCAGGATGGCCGAATCGGAGAGGAAGTAATCGCCGACCTTGCCGACGGCGAGTTTGGCGCCGGGGGCGGCCCCCTTGTGCCGGCCGCCGGAGGCCTGGCCGGATCCGGCGATGGTCGAGGCGACGTGGGTGCCGTGCCCGTTCCGGTCCACGGCGTCGGTGGAGTCGGGGTCGAAGTTCCTGGCCTGGACGACGGCGTCGCGCAGGTCGGGGTGGGTCGGGTCGTAGCCGGTGTCCAGGACCGCGACGGTGACCCCTTCGCCGGTGAGGCCTTGGGCCCAGGCGGTGGGGGCGCCGATCTGCGGCACGCTGCGGTCTAGGACGGGCTCCCGTTTACCGTCCAGCCAGAGCTTGGTGACGCCGCCCGCCAGGGTCTTGGCGGTGGCGGGGCCGGCGGCCAGGCTCGCCCAGGTCCGGTCCGTCTGTGTTTTGGGCAGCCGGGAGGCGGTGAGGCCCAGCCCGGTGAAGGATTTCGCGCCTTCTGCCGCGGTCAGCCGCGGGGTGGCTTTGCCGGGGAGGGCCTGGGAGATCACGGGGATGTCGTCCCGCCGGTCGTCGCCGTATCCCCAGGCGAGCAGCTGGGTGACGTTGAACAGCCGTGGATCCAGCAGGCCGCGGCCGATCAGCGGCAGGGCGTCGGAGGGGATCACGTGCAGGTGGCCGTCCCGCCACCGCTGGGTGAAGGAGACCTCGCGGCCCTTACCCGGTTTGATCTCCGCATGGGGTGGCCTGTCCGCGGGGCCGGGCCGGACGGTCACCGTGTCCCCGGTGACCAGGGTGACGTTCCCGTGCCTGGGAGCGCCGGCCGGTTGCCCGGAGCCGGAAGAAGTGCCCGGGTTCCCTGAGCCGGTGGTGGGGGATGGGCTCGGCGTGGCGGGGCCGGAGCCGGGAGCCGAGGGCGTGCCCGGTTTGCCGGGGTCGGCGTGTGCTGAGGGGAGCGGTGCGGTGACCGCGCTAGCCGTGAGTACCACGGCAAGCACGGCTATGCCTGCTTTGTATGTCATCGGTGCCTTTCGGCCGGGCGGATGGGGACCGTCCCCGTCCGCGTGGGCGACCGAGCCGGAGCACGCCGGGTGAGACCTCGCCGATCGTCGGGTACGGGCGGAGCCGTCGAGGCCGGTGACGGGGTACCGGCACCTGGTCGATCACAAGGTCCCGCCCGGAGCATCACTCCGGCCTCGGTCGCTCTCGCACCCCCGTCGCGCGAGGCGTGTTGATCACGCGGTAGGCATCATGGCGGAAGCGACCCCATCAAATTGGGATAGTTCAAAAAGAATCCGGAAGTTTTTTGATCTGAGATATGAGAGTTGTATATAAAGTCATATAAAGACGCGAATGTTCCGATCGGTGGTGTGGAGCAGGGGAGTCGCTCGAGTGGCGCACGCGTGCGGGTGCTCACTGTTTAGAGCGGTTAATCTAATTTGCGGCCAGGCGTGGATCGGCTGTCCGCGGGTTCCGTCGCTCCCCGGGTGGGCGTAGCGTGCACAGCGTGGATGAGGACGTACTTGAGTGGCGGGTCGCCCGAAAGATGATCTACGGCAAGGCGGTGCTCTCCGTGCTCTTCGCCGTGGCCGCCGGATTCAGCCCCGACCCGTTTGGGACGCTGCTGGCCGCGGTGGCCGCGATCGGGGTCGGCGCGCTGGCGGTCCGTGACGTCGTGGCGCCGGTCCGGCTCGCCGTCGACGGGGAGGGGCTGACCGTGGTCCGCGGGTTCGCCGGTCGGCGGCGGATCGCCTGGGACCAGGTCAAGCGCATTCGGGTGGACGTGGTCCGCAGGCACGGTCTCCGCTCCGAGCTGCTGGAGATCGACACAGGTGACGACGTGCACTTCCTCGGCAAACACGAGCTTGACGCACCGTGCGGGGAGGTGGCCGAGACCCTGCGGACGATCCATGAGTCCCGCTGATCGGCGGGTGGCGGACCCGATCGGGGAGCTGAAAACGGGTGGACTCCGTCGACGCCAGCGATGACCATGGTGACATGTCCGTGCTTAAGGAGGTTGTCTTCGGCGCAGAACATCCCGCCGTCGATCCCGCGACCATCGTTCCCGTGTCCGTCAATCTGGACAGCTCAGACTCGCACTCCGATGTGATCGACGCGCTGGCGATCTCCTCCTTCGTCGTCGGCGACCAGCCCTGGACCCGATCGGTACGGCTGGAACGGGTCCGGCCGGAGGCCCCTTTGCACCCCGACGAGGCGCGGTTGCTCCGCGCGGTCACCGAGGTCGGCAAGCGGCAGGTCCACCTGTACTCCGGCGACGGGTGGACGTTGCGGGTCCGGCGCTGGCCGGCCGACAACCAGGCGTTTCTCACGGTCACGGCGATCAGCGACGAACTGTCGAAGGACGTCATCGAGCGCTGCGTCAAGGATGCGGTCGACCCGGAATCGGACGAGGCGGACCAGGTCGACATGGGATTCTGGTATCTCGGCCAGCACGGCGGCTACCGGAACGAGCGTCCGATCACGACGCCGCCGTGGGAGACGATCCGCGGGAACTACACGGCCGCGGCCGCCGCCGAACTCGACCGCCTCATGGCGATGACACCGGAGTCGATCACCGGACGGCTGATCCTCATGCACGGACCCCCGGGGACGGGCAAGACCACCGCGCTGCGGTCCCTGGCCAAGGCCTGGGCGAAATGGTGCCAGGTCGACTGTGTGCTCGACCCCGACCAGCTCTTCGGCGCACCCGGCTACCTGATGGAGGTCGCCGTCGGCGAGTCGGGAGACGAGGGCGAGAAGCGCTGGCGGCTGCTGATCCTGGAGGACTGCGACGAGCTGATCCACGGAGAGGCCAAGCATGCGGTGGGGCAGGGGCTCGCCCGGCTGCTCAACCTCACCGACGGACTGCTCGGACAGGGCAGGGACGTGCTGGTGGCGATCACGACCAACGAGAGCCTCAACCGCCTCCACCCGGCCGTGGTCCGCCCCGGCCGATGCCTCGCCCAGATCCCGGTGGGCGCGCTCACCCAGACCGAGGCCGCCGCCTGGCTCACCGAGAACCCGGCCGAGGACGCGGACCGGCGTGCCGCGATCAGCCGGATCGAGCCGTCCGGGGCGACCCTGGCGACCCTCTACGCCTTGCGCGGCGGCCACCTCCACGCAGCCTCCCAGGAGCCGTCCGAGGGAGAGGGCTTCTACCTCTAGTCCCCGCCCACGCCCGTGGTGTGCCGGCACACCACGGGCCACCTGAACCACGGTCCGGTACGGGCTGCGCCCGGACCCGCCGAGGGCGGTACGCCCGCGCCGCCTCCGGCCGTACCCGGCTCGATCGTCAGGCGGGGACCGTCGCGGCCGAGGCCGTCGCAGGCCGTACCGGCAGGGCGTCCGCGGGGTTCCCGGAACGCCGGGAGGGCGATGCCGCGCCGCACGGCGGAGGCGCCCGGGCGGGGTCCGCCCGCGAGTAGGCTGGGGTTCGGTCACGGGGGTCGTGGCGGTACGGCGGCGGTGAGGGAAGGGCCGCGCGGCGACGCGTGGCGCGATTATTTTGATCTTGATGTCGTTCGCCGGGACGGCCCCGATGCCCGATACTTTGTCGAACATCTCCTCGGCCGAAGGGACGGGACAAACCTTGCCGGATGCGACGCTGCACGAGCACACGCTCGACAACGGCCTGCGGGTCGTGGTTCGAGAGGATCACATGGCCCCGCTGGTCGCCGTCAACCTCTGGTACTCGGTGGGGTCCAGGCACGAGCGTCCCGGCAGGACCGGGCTGGCGCATCTGTTCGAGCACCTGATGTTCCAAGGCTCGGCGAACGTGGCCGAGGGGGAGCACGCCGCGCTCATGCAGGACGCGGGGGCCCAGTTCAACGCGACCACCTCGTTCGAGCGGACCAACTACTTCGAGACCCTGCCGACCAGCCACTTCGAGCTGGCGCTCTGGCTGGAGGCCGACCGCATGGGCACGCTCCCGAGCGCGCTCACCCAGGTCAACCTGGACAACCAGCGGGACGTGGTGAAGAACGAGCGCCGCCAGCGGTACGACAACGTTCCGTACGGCACGGCGGTGGAACGCCTCTTCGCCCTGGCCTTCCCCGAGGGCCACCCGTACGCGCACACCCCGATCGGCTCCATGGCCGACCTGGAGGCGGCGACCCTGGACGACTGCCGGGACTTCTTCACCGCCTACTACGCGCCGGACAACGCCGTGATCTCGATCGTCGGCGACGTCGACGGTGCCAAGGCCTTCGCCGAGGTGGAGCGGTACTTCGGGCACCTGGGCAAAGGCCCCGGCGTGCCCGCGGCGCGGAACGGGCACGCCGGCCCGCTTCCCGAGCAGCTCCGCCGGGAGGTCGCCGAGGCGGTGCCCGCCCCGGCGCTCTTCGGGCTCTTCCGCCTGCCCGCCGACGGAACCCGCGAGATGGAGGCGATCGACCTGGCCATCGGGATCCTCGGCTCCGGGACGAGCTGCCGCCTCTACGAGCGGCTGGTCCGGCAGGATCAGCTGGTCACCGAGATGTGGTTCGGGACCGACCGGTTCGCCTCGGGGGACTCGGTGGCGCTGCTGCAGCTCGTCGCGGCCTCCGGCGCCGACCTCGCCAGGATCGAGGAGGTCTTCGACGCCGAGCTCGCCGCCTTCGTCTCCGGCGGCCCGACGGCCGCCGAGGTGGAGCGGGTCCTGGCGCAGACCGAGCGGAGTTTCCTCAACCAGACGGCGACCGTGACCGGTCTCGCCGACGAGATCTCCATGCAGACCACGCTCTTCGGGGACCCCGGCCGGGTGTTCACCACGGTGGAGCGGGTCACCTCGATCACCGTCGAGGAGGTCGTCGCCGCGGCGCGCACCTACCTCGCCCCGCAGAACCGGGCGGTCCTGTCCTACCGGCCCGAGTCCTGAGCCGGTGCGCCGCCACGTCATCCGCCCGCAAACCCCGCCGCCGGCGCCAGCGAAAGGTTGATCTGTGAGTTTTCCGCCTCGCCCCGTTCCAGGACCGCCCGCGGTCTGGAGTTTCCCGCCCGCCGTGCGCAGCGAGCTGCCGGGTGGGCTGATCGGGCTCACCTGTCACCTGCCCGGCCGTGAGCTCGCCTCGGCGCAGCTGGTGCTCGACGCGGGTGCCGGGAGGGAGCCCGACGGGCTCGCGGGCACCGCGACGATCGTCGCGCGGGTGCTCACCGAGGGGACGGCCCAGCTGAACGCGACCGAGTTCGCGAACAAGCTGGAGAGCATGGGGGCCACGCTTTCGGCGGTGGCCGACCTCTCCTCGCTCCGGCTGGTCCTGGACGCCCCGGTGCGGCGGCTCCCCGCCGCGGTGGAGCTCCTCGCCGAGGCGGCGGGGTCCCCCGCGCTGGACGAGGGGGAGATCGCCCGGCTCCGCCGGGAGCGGCTGGACGAGATCCGGCTGGAGAACGCCGACGCGAGCCATCGGGCCCGGGTCGCGCTCCGCGCCGCCCTCTACGACTCCGCCGACCGGGCGTCCCTGCCGACCGCGGGCACCGTCGAGACCGTGACCGGGATCGACGCCGCGGCCGTGCGCTCCTTCTACCGCGACACCTTCGGCACGGGCACCCTGGTGCTGGCCGGGGACGTGACCGACGCGCATACCACGCTCGCCAAGGCCTTCTCCGGCTGGCAGGCCGCGGCCGAGCCGAGCACGCCCGCCGAGCCGCGGTTCACCCGCGGTCCCCGGCTGGTCATCGTGCACCGGCCCGACTCGGTGCAGACCCAGCTCTCCATCGCGCATCCGGCGCCCGGCCGCGACCACGGGGACTGGGCGGCGCTCAACATCGCCGCGTACGTGATGGGCGGCGGGCTCAACTCGCGGCTCAACGCGGTGCTCCGGGAGGAGAAGGGGTACACCTACGGCTTCTACGCCGGGATGCAGTCGCTGCGCCGCCACGGCCTGCTCATCGTGGAGGGCGCGGTCCACACCGAGGTGACCGGTCCCGCGCTCGCCGACACGATCGCCGAGATCCGCAAGCTGGTGACCGGCGGGCCGACCGCCGAGGAGACCGCGTCCGCCGTACGGGCCCTGGCGGACGCCGCGCCCGCGCGGTTCGAGACGGCGCACCGCATCGTGGCCGAGCTCGCCTCCGCGGTGGCGGGGGGGCTCCCCGTGGAGTACCCGTCGTCGTACTTGGCGGCGTTGCGCGTGGTGGACGCGCAGCGGGCCGGGGCGGCGCTCGCCGGTCAGGTGGACCCGGACGGGCTCACCGTGGTGGCGGTCGGCGACGCGGATCGGATCCGGGAGCCGATCGAGGCCCTCGGCCTCGCCGACGTGGAGATCGTCGAGGACTGAGAACCCTCCGGTACGACCTGCCGACGCCCCGCGCCCCCGGTGAGGGGGCGCGGGGCACCGGTTAGCAGTTGCAGTTGCAGTCGCAGCAGTTGCCGTCGCACCCGCACCCGTCTCCGCAGTTGCCGCTGCCTTTGCGCTTCCCCTTCTTCTTGCCCTTCGGCTTGCGCGCGACCCCGGCGCAGCCGCCCGGCGTGGCGGACAGGCAGCCGAGGCCGGGGCCCGGAACGTTCCCCGGGACGTGCAACGCCTGCGGGTCGTGGGCGGCGGCGAAGACCCGGTCGACCGACTCGCCGACCTCCCGGACCAGCAGCGCCGTGGTCAGCCGGGAATCCTCCAGGTCGAGGTCGGCCACGGCCAGGCGCAGTCCGGCCAGCGCGTCGTCGCAGTGGCGCCGGGCCCGCGCGAGATCGGTGCCGGTGGCGGTCAGGGGGTTGAAGGCGCCGCGGGACCGGTCGTCGTGGAGGTCTTCGACGGCGTCGAGGAGGTGGGCCAGGCGGCCGAAGTGGCGTCCGGCCTCGGCGAGCGACTCGGCGTTGTGCGGTTTGCCGGCCAGGGCCGCGGTGTGCGCGAACGCGGCGGCGACCGCGGTCTCGGTGGGCTCGGTGAGGTCGAGCAGCCCTCGATCGGTGTCGCGCTCCAGGTCGGCCTGGCGCCCGATCGCCTCGGTGAGGACGGCGGTGTCGAAGCCGATCAGCCGTCCCGTCCGGGCACCCGCGTCCGCCCAGCGCCCCGCGACCAGGCCCGCGACGTGCCCCGCCGGGACCCGCCGGGCGAAGACGCCGTCCCGGTCCTGCACGTGGTCGCGCATCTTTCCGGCGGCGAGCACGAGCGAGACCGAGGCGGCGAGCCGGGCGCCTTCGCTCCGGGCGTCCACCACGTCGGCTCCCCGGAAGCCGCGCAGCGCGCAGGGGGCCGCCCTGCGGTGCGGGGAACGGCCGGCGGACTGCGCCTCCAGCAGGACGGAGACCAGAAGACCGTCGTAGTTCGTCACGAGTCGTGCGGCGTGCCCGTGCTCGTCACGCAGCGTCAGACACAGACCGCAGAGGTGCGCCAGCCAGGCGGCGTGCAGGTTTCCGCACAGCCGATGGCGGCACGGGCGAACAATCCCAAACATCCCACTCCTCACTCGTAACTCCCCCGAGATGGTAGAGGGGACCGGCGACCGGTACCGAACCATGTTCCGTTCTTCGGGCCGTACGGCCGCCGTCGCGGGGTCCGGGTCCGCCGCCGACATCGGGTTCCAAGTGATCTGCAAGCGTCGCCAGATATTTCTGGACAGGTACAGAGGCAAAGGAACGTGTCGGGAGTTTTGGTATGCATAGCGGTCTGCGGGTTCTGCTGGCTCTCACCGGTGCGACGGTGCTCGCCCTCGGGGGTGCGACCGCGGTCTCGGCGGCCCCGGCCGCGGCGACGGAGTGGAAGTGGGGCCCGATCCGTTCGGCCGACGGCCTGGCCAAGGCCAAGGGGAAGGTCTTCGTCGGCCAGAACGGGTACGCGATCTCCGGCACGGTGACCGACACCCGGGGGCCGGGCTGTGCCTGGCTGCGTGTCCGCTACCAGAGCTCGACCAACGGACGCTGGCGCACCGTGTCCTTCTACAACTGCGTCCCCGGGTCCGGGACGTTCCGCAAGGAGCTCGGCGGCGTCCTCCAGGTGAAGGCGCAGACCTGCCGCGGGAACTCCGACCGCTCGACCGGTTCCTGCTCCCGAGCCAAGACCGTCTACACCCAGGGAAGCTGATCCCCCCCGCCTGGCCGTATCCGGCACTGGGAACGGGTACGGCCAAGGCACCCCGGATCCCGCGGCGCCGTACCCTCACGGAGGGCGACGGCGCCGCGGGGTCCGGCTCAGGGCCGGTAGGTGGGGAGGAACTCGCCGATCCGGCCGATCGCCTCCTCCAGGTCGTCCGCGTGCTGCAGCATGACCAGCCGGAAATGGTCGGGGCGCGGCCAGTTGAACCCGCTGCCCTGGACGATGAGGATGCGCTGCCGCTCCAGGAGCTCCAGCGCGAAGTGCACGTCGTCGGCGACCGGGTACCTCTCCAGGTCCAGCCGGGGGAAGAGGTACAGGGCGCCGGCCGGCTTGACGCAGCTCACGCCGGGGATCTGATTGATCATCTTCCAGGCGCGGTCCCGCTGCTCGTACAGGCGCCCGCCGGGCCGTACCAGCTCCTCGATGCTCTGCCGTCCGCCGAGCGCGGCCTGGATCGCGTGCTGGCCGGGCACGTTCGGGCACAGCCGCATGTTGGCGAGGATGTCCAGGCCCTCGATGTAGGACACGGCGTGCTCCCGCGGCCCGGAGATGACCATCCAGCCCGAGCGGTAGCCGCAGACCCGATAGGTCTTGGACAGCCCGGAGAAGGTAAGGCAGAGCAGGTCGGGGGCGATCGAGGCGATCGAGACGTGCTCGGCGTCGTCGTAGAGGATCCGGTCGTAGATCTCGTCGGCGAACACGATCAGGTTGTGGCGCCGGGCGAGTTCGGCGAGCCGGCCGAGGAACTCGCGGGGATAGACCGCGCCGGTCGGGTTGTTCGGATTGATGATCACGAGGGCTTTGGTGTGCGCGTTGATCCTGGACTCCAGTTCGTCCAGGTCCGGGGCCCACCCGCTCTCCTCGTCGCAGCGGTAGTGGACCGGGGTACCCCCGCTGAGCGAGACCGCCGCGGTCCACAGCGGGTAGTCGGGCGCCGGGATCAGCACCTCGTCGCCGTTGTCGAGCAGGGCCTGCAGCGCCATCACGATCAGCTCGGAGACGCCGTTGCCGAGGTAGACGTCCTCCACGTCCAGGTCCGTGACGCCGCCGCGCTCGTAGTGCTGCACCACGGCCCGGCGCGCGGAGAGCAGGCCCTTGGAGTCGCCGTACCCGTGGGAGTCCGGCAGATTCCGGATCATGTCCTGGAGGATCTCCTCCGGGGCCTCGAAACCGAACGGGGCCGGATTGCCGATGTGCAGCTTGAGAATCCGGTGTCCTTCGGCCTCCATCTGCGCCGCCCGCTTGAGCACCGGGCCACGGATGTCGTAACAGACGTTGGCTAACTTCTTCGACTGGCGCACCTGCATGAGGAACACCTTAGTGTCGCCCTCGTCCTCCCTGACGCCGCGGTCGGCGATGCCGTTCACCGCGCCGCGACTACCGTACGGCGGCCCGGGGCGGGCGCGGCGGACCGTCCAGGCGAGAATGTCCTAGGCGGGTGGCAGCATTCGGGGCGGGATACGTGACCCGCAATCGAAGGGAGCCGCACATGGGCGGCACGCTCCTCGCGATCGGTACCCGCAAGGGCCTGTTCCTCGCCCGCTCCGTGGGCTCGGGCCCGTTCGAGGTGGAACCGGTCGTGTTCTCCACCGTCGGGGTGCACTCCGTGGCGATCGACGTCCGGGGACCGTCGCCCCGGATCCTCGCCGGGATCGAGTACGGTCACTTCGGCCCGTCGGTCATGTGGTCCGACGACCTTGGGGCGCACTGGGAGGAAGCCCGCCGGGCGCCCATCGTGTTCCCCGAGAAGAGCGGCGCCACCCTCACCCGAGTCTGGCAGCTCCAGCCCTCCCCGTCCGAGCCGGATGTGGTCTGGGCCGGGGCCGAACCGGCCGCCCTCTTCCGTTCGGAGGATCGAGGGACCACGTTCACCCTGACGGAGGGGTTGTGGAACCATCCCCACCGGCCCGAGTGGGCGCCCGGCGGAGGCGGGCTCTGCCTACACACCGTGATCGGGCACCCGGGCGATCCGAAGGTCATGGGGATCGCGGTCTCGGCCGCCGGCTTCTACCGCACCGGGGACGGCGGGGCCTCGTGGGAGGCCGCCAACACCGGGATCCGCGCGCCGTTCCTGCCGGAGGGGGCGCAGTTTCCGGAGTTCGGGCAGTGCGTCCACAAGGTGGCGATGCACCCCGCCCGTCCGGAGCGGCTCTACCTGCAGCACCACTTCGGCGTCTACCGCAGCGACGACTTCGGCGGATCCTGGACCTCCATCGGGGACACCCTCCCCTCCGACTTCGGTTTCCCGATCGCCGTGCATCCGGACAGGCCCGACACCCTCTACGTCTTCCCCCTTCACGCGGACCTGGACCGCACCCCGGTGGGGCGCCGCTGCCGGGTGTTCCGCACCGACGACGCCGGTGCCTCGTGGCACGCCTTCGGCGCGGGGCTGCCGGACGGGCCCGTCCACGCCGCCGTGCTCCGCGACGCGCTGCAGGCCTCGGAGGCGGGTGTCTTCTTCGGGACCAGGGACGGCGAGGTGTACGGCTCCCGCGACGACGGGGAGAGCTGGTTCACCGTCGCGCGGCACCTGCCCGACGTGCTCGCCGTCCGCGCCGCGGTGGTGTGAGGCGGGCGCCGCGCCTGCTCCGGCGTTCCCGGTGCGCTCCGCCGGTGCGCACCCGCGGAGCGCACCGCGATCCGGCCGGACATGGCATCATCGGGGGCAGTCACTCAAAGCCGGGGAGATCGCGGAGCGCCTGGTGGGCGGGCGCGGGCCTCACCCTGCTTGAAGGGAGACCGATGACGACGGAGTGTCCTGCCAAGGAGCACGAGTTCGACTACGACCAGGACACCAAGCTGTGGATCTGCGGTGAATGCCCGGCGACCCGGGAGCACCTGCTCTACCGCAACTGGCTGATCATGGCTCCGTTGAAGCCGCATCACATGTGGTTCGGCTTCGGCCCCGACCGGCTCCTGCGGGCCGGACGCGACAAGGCCGAGCTGGAGGAGTCCATCCTCGCCGCGGGCGCCGGTGCCGAGCCCGGACCCGCCACGTCGCTCACCTGCTGACAAGGGCCGCACGCAGGTCACCCCCGCCTGACGACCGGGTCTCCCCGAAGGCCGGGCCTCCGGCGACCGTGTCCGTTCCCCGGCGGGAGACCGGTTTCGCGTGCCCCCCGATCGGCGTCCGGCGTGGCCTGGGGGAGGGGCACAGCCGTGCGGCACGTGCCGTCCGGCGCCGCGGCACGGTCGTCCGGCACTTATCCCGAGCAGGCCGCGGAACCTACCTTCGGGCTGTTCCGTCCAGCCCGCCCGGCGTGTGCCCGGCGGGCGTGACAAGGAGGTCCGGATATGTCTTTCCCCTGGCTGCTTCGTTTCGGCGCGGTGTGCGGAGTCCTGGTCGGGCTGTCGATCGGGGTGCCCGGCGTGATCGAGTCGTTCACCGGCGAGACCGCGGCGACCAGCTTTGTGATCGCCCTGGGCGCCGCCTTCGGGGCTCCGGCGTTGATCGCTTTCCAGCTTCACCAGGGCAACGCGGCGGGGCGCTTCGGCGACTTCGCCTTCGCGGTGAACCTCGTCGGGTTCGGGCTGTTCACCGGGGTGGCCTTCGCCCTCAACGCGGTGATCTTCTTCCTCGACGCGGCGGTCGCCGCGGAACTGCTGCGCGGTCCGGCCCGGCTCGCAATCCTGGGTGCCACGGTGGTGTTCGTCGCCGGGACCGTGCTGTTCACGGTCTCGATGGCCCGGGCCCGGGTCTATCCCCGGCTCCCCGTCTACGGCTACGGGGTCTTCCTGGTGGCGCTGGCCCTGGCCGCCCCCCTCCCCGACAGTCTGCTGACGAGCGGGCTGCACGTCGCGGTGTGCGCCTCGCTGATCTGGCTGTCGCTGTCGGTCTGGTCCGCCGCGGCGCGCCGCGGCGACCTCGGCGCCCGATCCGGCCGTACGGCGGACGCGGCCCTCTCCGGCCGCGGAACCCATTCCGGGCGCGTCGTCTGATCACCGGTGCCGTCAAACGGGTGGTGTCCTCCGGTACCTAGGCCTTCGATCAGGGACCGCTGCGGTCGTACCCTGATGGTCGTGTCCTCCTCCCTGCCCCCGGTATGGGTATCGCCCGTGATCTACGGGGCGGTCTTCGCCGCCGGCCTGGTCGCGGTGTCCGGCGGCGTCGAACCGGCGGCCGGGCCGGGATGGGGGCTTGTCGTCTTCGCAGGCGGCCTGGTCGCCCTCCTCGGCCTCGACCTGCTGGAGCGACGCCACCCCGCCGGGGTCCGGACGCGGGCCGCGGTCGCCCTGCTCGTCGCCAGGGTGACGCTGTTCACGGTCGTGGCCGGGGCCGACCGCTCCGGGTTGTCGCGGGCGCTGTTCGTCCTCGTGCCGTTCACCGCGTACTTCGCCTTCGGGCCCGTGGTCGCCGTCACGCTCGCGGTCGCCTGCGCGGGGGTGCTCACGGCCGGCTACACGGTGTCGACGCCGCGCTGGTACGCGGAGGTCGAACCGCTGTCGGACCTTCTCATGTTCTGCGTCGGCCTCGTGCTCGCCGTCAGCATGGCCGCCTTCGCCGTGGAGGAGCGGCGCGGCAGGGCGAGGCTGGAGGAATCGAACCGCAGACTCGCGGAGTATTCGGCGCGGGTGGCGGAACTCTCGGCGTCGGCCGAGCGAAACAGGGTGGCGCGCGACATCCACGACGATCTGGGGCAGCACCTCACCGCGGTCGCCGTACTGCTGGAGAAGGCCGAGGAGTTCCGGGGGCGTGACCCGGACTCCGCGGACCGGGCGGTCGCGGACGCCCGGAGGTCCGCGCGGCGCGCGCTGGGGGAGGTCCGGAGGTCGGTCCGCACCCTCCGCGGGGAATCGGGCCCGTTCGGCTTGCGGACCGCTCTCGGCGACCTCGTCGAGGATCGGTGCGAGGACGGGCTCGCCGTCACGCTGGAGTTCGAGGGGGACGAGCGCGGCCACGACCCCCGGACGCTCACGGCGCTCTACCGCGTGGCGCAGGAGGGCCTGACGAACGCGCGGCGGCACGCCCGTGCGTCCCGGGTCCAGGTGTCCGCGGTGTTCGACGGCTCGGGCGCCCGGCTGGTCGTCGCCGACGACGGCCGGGGGTTCGCCGGGGCCGGGGAAGGGTTCGGCCTGCGGGGGATGAGGGAGCGGGTGCGGCTGGCCGGAGGCGGTGTGGAGATCGGCTCCGGCGTGGACGGGCGGGGCACCCGGATCACCGTCGTGATTCCGCCGGAGGTCGCGCCGTGACGGAGGAGCCGGTCCGCGTCCTCGTCGTCGACGACCAGCGGCTGTTCCGGGAGAGCGTCGCGTCGCTGCTCGGCATCCAGCCCGGGATCACCGTGGTGGGGACGGCGGCCGACGGCCGCGACGCGGTCGAACGGGCGCTTGCGCTCGGTCCGGACGTGGTGCTGATGGATGTGCGGATGCCCGGCATGGATGGAGTCGAGGCGGTCTCGGCACTCCGGCTGCGGGTCCCCGGCTGCCGGGTGCTCATGCTGACGACGTTCGACGACGAGGAGTACGTGGTGCGGGCGTTGAGCCTGGGCGCGTACGGCTATCTGCTCAAGGACCTTCCGGCGCGGGATCTGGCGGCCGCGGTTCGGCTGGCGCACGCGGGCGTGGCGCAGTTCGACCCGGCCGCCGTGGCGCGGCTGGGCTCGGCGCTGGCCAGGGCGGACACGGGCTCGTCCGCGGCGCCGCCCGGCGGTTCGCTGACCGGCAGGGAGGTCGAGGTGCTGCGCCTGGTGGCCCGGGGGTCGACCAACCGCGAGATCGCCGCCGCGCTGTTCCTCAGCGAGGGGACGGTGAAGAACCACGTCTCCCGGATCCTCGCCCGGCTCGGACTCCGCGACCGGACCCAGGCGGCCGTCCACGCTCGTGATCAAGGCCTGCTCTGAGGGCGGGACGGGGCCGGCACCCGGAGCGGTGCGCGGCGCCGGGTGGGCGGCACCTCGCGCCGAGGGCGCGGGCGGTGGCCTCACGGACCGTACGGCTTGAACGCCGCGGGCCGTACCGTCCCGGTGGCGTCCGAAACCGGGTCCGGTACGGCTGCGGGCGGCGCGGCCGGGACGCGCGGAGCGGTCTGGCATGCCGGAAAACTGCGAAATTTCGGTGTCTTAACTGATCGTTCGCCTTTCTTGACCAGATGAACTGACCGTGGATTAATGCCGGAAAAGGCCCCGCTCCGAACGGGGTGCGAGGTGCCGAGCGGAAAGCGACGAGGCCGAACGTGACGCGACCGAAGATCATGCTGATGGGGTCCGGCTCCGGCCTCTACCGCGAGTACCTCCTGGCGTCGGTGGCCAGGGAGTACCGGGTGGTCCTCGTGCAGGAGGAGCCGGTCACCTGGGAGGGGCCGTACCTGCACTCGGCTCACCCGGTGAGCGTCACGGACATGCCCGCGATCCTCGGTGTCGCCGACTCCGAGGGGATCGACGGGGTGCTGACCTGGGTCGAGCCCTGTGTGGAGGCCGCCGCCTTCGCGGCGATGCTGCTGGAGGTGCCCGGGAACACCCCGCAGGCGGCCGCCGCGAGCCGGGACAAGCACCGGATGCGGCAGGTGTGGGCACAGGAGTCGGTGCCGTCCGCGCGCTCGATCCTGGTGCGCACCGCGGACGAGGCGGAGCGGGCGGCGAAGGAGATCGGCTATCCGGTCGTGGTGAAACCCCGGGCCCTCGCCGCCAGCGTCGGGGTGACCCTGGCCCGGGACGAGCGGGAACTCGCGGCGGCGTTCACCGTCGCGGCCGGGTCGGACATGGGGTTCGGCCAGGCGGTGGGGGACGTCCTGGTCGAGGAGTACCTCGACGGCCCCGAGGTCAGCGTCGAGTCCGTCGTGCACGAGGGCGAGGTGCACATCGTCGCGGTGACCGCCAAGCGGATCGGGCTGCCGCCCGGCTTCGAGGAGCTCGGGCACCTGGTGAGCGCGGACGCGCAGGCGGAGGCGATCGGCCTGGTCCGCGACACGGTGCTCGGCGCCCATCGCGCGATCGGCCTCACCGTCGGGGTCACCCACGCCGAGCTCAGGCTCACCGCGGCCGGCCCGAAGATGGTGGAGATCGCCGCGCGGCTGGGCGGGGACTTCATCCCGAGGCTGGTCCATCTCGCCACGGGGGTGGATCTCGGCCTCGCCGCGGCGGATGTGTGCGTGGGGCGCGAACCCGACGTCGGGCACAGCAGGGCCGCCTCGGCCGGGGTGGTGTTCCGCTACCCGGAGCGGAGCGGGATGATCGCCGCGCTGGCGGAGATCACGCCTCCGCCGGGGGTGGTCGAGGCGCGCTGGACCGCGGAGGTGGGGACCGGCGTCGGGCTGCCGCCCGACCACTTCGTCGGCCGGATGGGGCACGCGATCGCCGTCGCCGACGACGCCGGGACGTGTGAGGAGGTGTTGCGGCAGGTGAGCGAGGGGATGCGGGCCGAGGTGAGGCCGCTCGCCCCCGGGGAGACGATCTCCCCTTCGGCGCAAGGTGCCGGGTGAGGCGCCGTCGCACGGCATCGTCGGATCGGGTCCCCCGGCGGGCGCGCGATGGTAGCATCGGCACGTGCGAACCGACGTCCGCCCCTGCCCGGGGTCTCCCGAGGTCTCCTCGGGTTTGCAGCAGTGGTGGCGCCGCCCCTAGGTGGCGTCGAAGCGTTCGCACGCAAAGAGACGGCCGCCCCCGGAGGTGGCCTTTTTCTTTGTCACCCCTGGGGGCCTTGAACAGCAGGCGAGGCCAGGGTGGAGACAAGCGGATATACCACCGCCGGTGGCGTTCACGTCACACGGCAGATCGAGAAGGTCCCCGAGGAGCGGCTCGACGAGCTGGTCACCGCGGTCGGAGAGCGACGTGGGGCGGTGCTCTCCTCCGGCATGGAGTACCCGGGACGATACAGCCGCTGGGCGTTCGGCTACGTCGACCCGTGCCTGGAGATCGTCGCCAGAGGGCGGCGGATCGCCGTACGGGCCCTCAACGAGCGTGGCCGGGTCGTGCTTCCCGTGGTTTCCTCATGCCTGCTCGCCGTGGGCAAGCCGACCGGGGAGCCCACCGCGGACCGCACCGAGGTCTACGTGGCCGCCAGCGAGGACGTCCTCCCGGAGGAGCTGCGCAGCCGCAGGCCCACGGTCTTCTCGGCGCTCCGCGAAGTGATCGCGGCGTTCGCCGGGCAGGACGATCACCTGGGCCTCTACGGCGCGTTCGGCTACGACCTGGCCTTCCAGTTCGAGCCGATCCGGATCGCCCGGCAGCGCCCCGCCGACCAGCGGGACCTCGTCCTGCACCTGCCCGACCGGATCCTGGTGATCGACCGGAAGCGGGAGACGAGCCTGGAGTACCGGTACGACTTCACCGTGGACGGGGTGAGCACCGAGGGCCTGCCGCGGATCGGGGAGCGGATCCCGGTCACCGTGACCCCCGAGATCCCGAAAAATCCGGTCAAGGGGTCGTACGCGGAGGTCGTCGCGCAGGCCAAGGAGCGCTTCGTCCGCGGCGACCTGTTCGAGGTCGTCCCCGGCCAGGTCTTCCACGCGGCCTGCCGGGAGCCCGCCGAGTTCTACCGCCGCCTGCACACGCGCAACCCGGCCCCGTACGAGTTCCTGATCAACCTCGGCGAGGACGAGCACCTCGTCGGCGCCTCGCCCGAGATGTACGTCCGGGTGGCCGGGAACCGGGTCGAGACCTGCCCGATCTCGGGGACCGTCGCCCGGGGGGGCAACCCCCTGGAGGACGCCGAGAACATCCGCGCGCTGCTGTCCAGCGTCAAGGAGGAGTCCGAGCTCACCATGTGCACGGACGTGGACCGCAACGACAAGTCGCGGATCTGCGAGCCGGGCAGCGTGAAGGTGATCGGCCGCCGGCAGATCGAGATGTACAGCCGGGTGATCCACACCGTCGACCACATCGAGGGCAGGCTCCGGCCCGGGTTCGACGCCCTCGACGCCTTCCTCACCCACATGTGGGCGGTGACGGTGACGGGGGCGCCCAAGACCTGGGCGATGCAGTTCATCGAGGACCACGAGGCGACCCCCCGGCGCTGGTACGGCGGCGCGGTGGGGTACATCGGCTTCGACGGCTCCATGAACACCGGGCTCACGCTGCGGACCGCGCAGATCAGGGGCGGGGTGGCCGCGGTACGGGCCGGGGCGACCCTGCTGTTCGACTCCGACCCGGCCGCCGAGGAGCGGGAGACCGAGCTCAAGGCCAGGGCGCTGATCGAGGCCCTCGGCACCGAGTCGGCGACGGATTCCGCCGAGCAGGTCGCGGCCGGCGCGACGCGGGCCGGGGAGGGGATGAAGGTCCTCCTGGTGGACCACGAGGACTCGTTCGTCAACACCCTCGCCGACTACTTCCGCCAGCAGGGCGCCGAGGTGACCACCCTGCGGCACGGGTTCCCCGAGTCGATGCTCGACGAGCTCGCCCCGGACCTGGTGGTTCTCTCCCCGGGACCCGGGCGCCCCGCCGACTTCGACTGCGCCACGCTCATCGGACGCCTGTACGGCAGGGGGCTGCCGGTCTTCGGGGTGTGCCTGGGACTGCAGGCGATGGTCGAGCAGGCGGGCGGGGAGCTCTCCCTGCTGGGGGCGCCGGAGCACGGCAAGCGCGGGCAGGTGCGCCGGGACGGGGAGTCCGCCCTGCTGGACGGCCTGCCCGAGGAGTTCGTCGCGGCCAGGTACCACTCGCTGTACACCAAGGAGGGGGACGTCCGGGGGTTCGCCGTGACGGCCCGCACCCCGGACGGCGCGGTGATGGCGATCGAGGACCGGGCGGCCAGGCGGTTCGCCGTCCAGTTCCATCCGGAGTCGATCCTCACCGCGGCCGGCGGGGCCGGGGCGTCGATCGTCGCCAACGTGCTCCGGCTGTGCCGTCCGATGAGCTGATCGTCGCGGGATCCCCGGCGCCGCCGGGGATCCGGCGCAACGCCGTGCGGGCCGCGCCCGGCGGCCGTAGAGTCGTTCGCGGCCCGTCGGGGGACGGGTGGAGGGGACGGGGGCGGATGGACGAGGCCGTGTTCGCCGGCGGGCCGCGCCCGTTCGCCGTACCCGACCCCCTGCGGGCGGCGCTGACCGCGCCGCTGGTGAACCAGAGCTGCCTGGGGGTCCTCAGGGACGATCTGCCCCGGACCCGGTTCGAGCTGCTCGTCACCGGGTCGGGGTGCCCCGCTCCGCCGGGGACCACCCACTTCGACACCGTGGCCGGGATCGCCGTCCGGCGCTGGTGCGCGCCGGTGCTCGACCTCGAACCGCACGCGCCCGCGGCCGTCTACCTCGCGCGCAGGCAGGAGCTCGGCGCCGAGGAGGTGAACCGGCGGCTGCTGCGGGCCGCGGGCTTGGTCTCGGTCCTGGTCGACACCGGACGCCACGGGCCGGATCTGCTCACCCCGCCGGAGATGGGGGGTCTGGGCGCCGCCGCCGCCGACGAGGTCGTCCGGCTGGAGCGGGTCGAGCGGGAGGTCGCGGCGGCCGGTCCCGCCGCGGCCGGGTACATCGCCGCGCTCGCCGCCGCGCTGGCGGCCGAGGCCGTCCACGCGGTGGGGCTGGCGTCGTCGGCCGCCTGCCGTACGGCGCTTCCGGGCGATCCGGCGCGGCCCGCCCGGGGGGCGGTGATCGCCGCCGCGGGTGAGCGGCTCGCCCGTTCCGGGGAGCCACTCGCCGATTCCGTCCTGCTCCGCCATCTGATGTGGACGGCGGTGGACGTGGCCAGGGAGCGCGGGATCCCGATCCAGCTGCACACGGGCGGGGGCGAGCCCGCCCGGCTCGCCGGGTTCCTGCGCGCGGTCCGGCACACGGGGGTGCCGTTCGTCCTGCTGGACTGCTATCCGCGCCACCGGGAGGCCGCGCGGCTGGCGGCGGACCTCCCGCACGTCTATCTGGACGTCGGGCCGGGGAGCGGCTGCCCGGCGGCGGGTTTCACCGCCGCGCTCGGGGAGGTCGTCGGGCTCGCCCCGTTCCACAAGCAGCTCTTCGGCTCGGGCGGGCACGTCCTCGCCGAACTCTGCCATCTCGGTGTCCTGTCCTACCGGCGCGGGCTGGCCCGGTTCCTGGCGGCGCGGGTCGCCGACGGCGAGTGGAGCACGGCCGACGCGGCGCGGGTCGCCCACCTGATCGGGTCGGACAACGCCCGCCGGGTGTACCGGCTCTGACAGCAAGGTGATATCTACCCGATATCACTTTTCCTCCTCAAGGAGGAGGCGGCGTATCCGGGAGTTCGGCAGGATTGCCGCACGATGACAGCTATAGAGATTTCCCAGTTAACCAAGACGTTCGGGACCGTCCGGGCGGTGGACGGGGTGTCGTTCACCGTCGAAGCCGGGACGATCACCGGATTCCTCGGCCCCAACGGGGCCGGTAAGACGACGACACTGCGCTGCCTGCTCGGGCTGGTCGCCGCCGACAGCGGCACCGCGCTGATCAACGGGCAGAGCTACGCCCACCTGGGATCACCGATCTCCGCGGTCGGGGCCGTCCTGGAGGCGACCAGCTTCCACCCCGGCAGGACCGCGCGCAACCATCTGCGGGTGCTCTGCGTCTCCGCCGGCCTCCCGGAGAGCCGGGCCGACGAGGCGCTGGAGCAGGTCGGCCTGGCCGACGCCGCCGGGCAGCGGGTGGGCGGATTCTCCCTCGGGATGCGCCAGCGGCTCGCCCTCGCGGGCGCGCTGGTCGGCAAGCCCAAGGTCTACATCCTGGACGAACCGTCCAACGGCCTGGACCCGGCCGGGATCCAGTGGCTCCGCGGGTTCCTGCGCTACCTCGCCGAGGAGACCGGCGCGGCGGTCCTGGTCTCCAGCCACGTGCTCGCCGAGGTCCAGCAGACCGTGGACCACGTGGTGATCATCGCCAAGGGGAAGCTGGTCCACCAGGGCCGCCTCGCGGACCTCACCGTGAACGGGAGCACCCCGGTACGGGTGGTGGCCCGGGAGGCCGACCGCCTGGGTCCCGCGCTGGAGCGGGCGGGCGGAAAGGTCGATCCGGCCCCCGCCCCGGAGAACGCCGCGGCCGAATCCGCGGCCGGGGTGCTGACCGTACGGGGGATGACCCCCGAGGCGATCGGCCAGGTGGCCCTCGACGAGCGTGTGGTGCTGAGCGAGCTGGTCCGTGAGCGCTCCGGCCTGGAGCAGATCTTCCTGGAGTTGACGGCATGACGCGGCTGGTCAAGGCGGAACTGCTCAAGGTTTTCACCACCCGCATGGTCTGGGGCATGCTCGCCCTCAGCCTGGGCTTCACCCTGATCTCGCTGGCCGCGCTGAGCATCCTGTCGGGACAGGAGGGGGTGCCGTCCATCACCGAGTCGGCGGGGGCGATCGCCCTGTTCAGCTCGGCGGCCTCGGGCCTGGTGTTCGCGTTCATCATCGGCACCCTGGTGATGACCGGCGAGTACCGGTTCCAGACCATCACCCACACCTTCCTGATCACCCCGCGCCGGGAACGGGTGGTGGCGGCCAAACTCGCCGCCTGCGCCGTGGTGGGAGCGATCTTCGGCGTCGCCGGGATGCTCCTCTCCGCGGTGGTCGCCGTCCCGGCCATCCTGATCAAGGGTGGCTCGCTCTCGGTGATCGACGGCGACATCGCCCGGGTGGGCGTGGGCGTGATCGCGGCGATGGCGCTGTACACGATCCTGGGCCTGGCGATGGGTTCGCTGCTCGGCAACCAGATCGCGGCCATGGTGGTCGGCATCGGCTGGATCTACGTTCTGGAGAACCTCCTGGTGGTGCTGCTCCCGTCGGTGGGCCGCTGGCTTCCGGGAGGTGCCGCCCAGGCGGTGTTCGGGGTGGCGCCCCCGATCGGCGGCACGCCGTACCTGCCCGCCTGGGGTGGGGCGCTGCTCCTGGCGGGCTACGCGCTGGTCTTCGCGGTGGTGGCCTCCACCACGACGATCCGGAGGGACATCACTTAGACTCTCCCCCCGTGAAGTATCTGAGCGATGTAACCGTTGAACTGGTCAAACACAGCGCCTCCGACAGCGACGTCCTGTTCGCCGCGCGGGTCTCCACCGCGGGCGAACAGTCGCTGGAGGAGCTGGACAAAGACCCGGAGCGCTCCAAGGGACTGATCAACTTTCTCATGCGGGACCGGCACGGCAGCCCGTTCGAGCACAACTCGATGACCTTTTTCGTCCAGGCGCCGATCTTCGTTTTCCGGGAGTTCCACCGCCACCGGGTGGGCTGGTCGTACAACGAGGAGAGCGGACGGTACCGGGAGCTCGATTCGGTTTTCTACATCCCCGGCCGGGACCGCCGGCTCGTCCAGCAGGGCCGGCCGGGCAAGTACGAGTACGTGGAGGGCACCGAGGAGCAGCACGAGACGGTCGTCCGCGCGATGGAGGACGCCTACGAGCGGGCCTACGCCTCCTACCGGGAGATGCTCGAAGCCGGGGTCGCCCGGGAGGTGGCCCGGGCCGTGCTCCCGACCGGCCTGTACTCCTCCATGTACGCCACCTGCAACGCCCGCTCGCTCATGCACTTCCTGTCCCTGCGCACCAGGAACGAGGCCGCCAAAGTCCCGTCCTTCCCTCAGCGGGAGATCGAGATGGTGGCGGAGCGGATGGAGGCGCTCTGGGCCGGTTTGATGCCGCTCACCCACGCGGCGTTCAACGCGGGCGGCCGGGTCGCCCCGTAGCGGCTTTGTGATCAGCCTGCCGGCAGCCCGGGGAGGACGTACACCTCGGCCCCGGGCCCGACGGGACAGCGCAGCCCGCCGCAGTTGCGCACGTTGTCCCCGCTGACGAACACGTTGATGTGCCGCCGGATCTCCCCGTGCTCGTCCCTGATGCGCTCCTCCAGCCGGGGATGGGTACGGCGCAGCGTGTCGAGCGCGGAGCCCAGCGTCGGCAACGACTCCTCGGTCTCGGCCACGGCGAACACCTGGACGAGCCCGCCGCCGACCAGGTTGTGCAGCGGCGTGGGCAGGACGAACGTCACCAGTGTGACCGGCTTGGCCATCAACGGGGTCTCCGGCGCCCGGCGGCGGGCAGGCGCTCGGCACGAACGTCGGCGGCGATGCGAATGTTACTCACAGGGGTTATCGTGTCACGTTCCGGCGTGGACCGTCGGAGTCTAGGTGATATGCGCTTCATGTCGCCAAGACGGGCCAAGTGTGTGGACACCGGCCCGTCCCGGGCCTCCCTCGGTAGGGTGCGGTGATGGCGGAAGACTCATCCGATCTCCCATCGCTGATCGGCGCGCACTATCTGGAGCTCGCCGACACCCGTGCGCCCGGATTGGTGGAGGGGCTCTACCTGCAGGGGTCGATCGCGCTCGGCGACTACCGGCCGGGCCGCAGCGACGTCGACTTCGTCGCAGTGATCGGCGAGGGACGCGATCCCGGGCCGCTGCGTCGGATCCACGCCGAGCTGAAGGCGCGGTACGCCAAGCCGCACTTCGACGGCCTCTACGTCACCTGGGACGATCTGCGCCGCGACCCCGCGCACACCCCGGCGCGCCCCCATGTGCGCGCGCACTCCTTCGAGGCGGAGAGCCGGGAGGAGCGGCACCTGGTCACCTGGCAGGTCCTCGCCCAAGGAGGGGTGGTCGTGCGGGGTCCGGCCGTCGCCGAACTCGGGATCCACACCGATTGGGACGCCCTCGCCGCGGCGACCCGGGAGAACCTGGCCGGATACTGGACCCGCTGGGTCGCCCGCAGCACCCCGCCGCTCTCCCTCTGGGGGCTGTCCGCGCTGGCCGGCTTCCGGGTCACCTGGGGCGCGCTCGGGGTCACCCGGCTCCGGCACACCCTCGCCGCGGGCGAGGTGACCTCCAAGACGGCCGCCGCCGCGTACGCCCTCACCGCTTACGACGAGCGGTGGCACCGGCTCGTGCGCGAGGCGCTGCGCCTGCGGGTCGGCGGGCCCCCGCTCTACCGGGATCCGGTGCGCCGCCGCGCCGACCTGCTCGGGTACATGCGCTCGGTTCTGGCCGGGTGACCACGCGCTCCGTACGGCCTCGGCGCCACGGCGCGGTGCCGCGCCCGTGCCGCCCAGCGGCCGTACGGCGCGGGAGGGTCGGGGGGAAGCGGTCCGCCGGAGACCGGTGTCGCGGCCCTGAGCCGGAGTGCAGGCACGCCGTACGGCCTGACGGCGGCGCGGGCGCCGTCAGGCCGTACGGCCACCGGGAGGGGAAGGAGGGTTCAGAGCTCCCCGTGGACGGTGTCGCGGTGGATCTGGGCCGCGGGGACCCCGAGCCGCTGGAGGCGGTGCACCGTCTCGCCCACCATCCCGGGCGGCCCGCAGACGAAGACCTCGTGGTCGGTCCAGGTGTGCAGGCGCTCCACCACGTCCGGGAGACCGCCCCGGATGCCGTCGTACCCGGCCTCGTGGGAGACGACCGGGAGGACGCGCAGCCACGGGAAGGCCGCCTCCATCCGGACCAGGTCGGGCAGGTCGTACAGGTCGGCGGCGGTCCGGGCGCCGAACAGCAGGTGGATGTTGGTCCGCCGGCCCGAGGCGATGATCTGCTCGACGATGGCCTTCAACGGGGCCAGGCCGGTGCCTCCGGCCACGCAGAGCACGTCACGCGCCGACTCCTCCCGCACGGTCATCGTGCCGACGGGGGGACCCAGCAGCAGGGTGTCCCCGACCCGGGTGTGCCGGACCAGCGCCGTGCTCACCCAGCCGCCGGGGATCGCCCGGACGTGCAGGCGGATCGAGTTGTCCTCCTTGGGGGCGTTGGCGATGGAGAAGGTGCGCCACACCCGGGGCCAGCGCGCGGTCTGCACGTTGACGTACTGCCCGGCGCGGTAGTCCAGGCGCTGCCCGGGCCGGAGGGTGAGGACCGCGACGTCGGGGGTCCGGCGTTCGTGGGCGACGACCTCCGCGAGCCACCAGGCGGGGGAACGGCCAGCCTCGGACTCCGCGGCCTCGATCATCAAGTTGGCGGCGGCCGTGTACGCGGCGACCCAGGCGGCCTCGATCTCGGTGTTCCACACCTCCCCGGCGAAGTGGCGGATGGTGGCGAGGAGGGCGTTGCCGACCGCGGTGTAGTGCTCGGCGACCACGCCGTACTTGCGGTGGTCCCGGCCGAGCTGGCCAAGGTAGGAGTTGAGTGAGCTCGGGCTGTCCAGACTCCAGACGACTCGGGTGAGGGCACGGAACAGCCGATCCCGCTGGACGTCCATCGCGGGCGGGAACATCCCGCGCAGGTGGGGGCTCTCGACGAAGAGGCGGCCGTAGAAGTAGGCCGCCGCCTTGTCGGCGACCGGCTCCACCACGGCGAAACTCTCTTTGACAAGACGTGGATTCAATGACATATGCCAAACGCCATCCTCATTGATCGGATGTGATTCCGATCCTTGTCCTTCCACCTCCCTGACGGTTCCGGGTGATGAGCGTTCGACGGCCCCGGCACTCCCGATCGCTCGAAATTCAGTGTTCCACCATTACTCGGACGTCACAACCGTTTCCGCACAAGGTAGTGCTAATCCGTACGCTGTGTAATGGCCGTCCGATTATCGGTGATCATGAGTAAAGTTGATATTGACTGGATGTGATGTTTTTTGTATAGGCGTGGAGGGTGCACTCGGATTCATCGGTGCTCCGGCGCGGGAATTCTCAACCTCGTTCCCCTATGGGAGGCGGCTCCGCGTCGTGGATCCCTCCGCATACTCTCGCGCGGTGCTGGGCGGAGTCCCCGGTTTGCCGAGATCCCCCCATCGGGCACTCAAGATCATTTTCAACTCGGCACACTGATATATCGGATACGTGACATAACCGAAAAGTCGTACGCCATGATGGGGGTCCACGCACGAAAGAGGTGGCGCCGCCCGGCCGGGACGGCACGCCGTGGGGGAGACACAGGAGAACGAATGCCTCGTCCACTGATTGGCATCACCGCATACCTGGAAGCCGCCCGGTGGGGAAACTGGCTGCGTGAGGCCGTCCTGTCACCCCCGGCCTACGCGAACGCCGTGGAGAAGGCCGGGGGTGCCCCGGTGCTCCTGCCGCCGCTCGGCACCGGCCTGCTGGACGACTACGTCCGCGGGCTCGACGGACTCGTCCTCGCCGGCGGAGTCGAACTCGACGCCACCCTTTACCACGAGACCCACGACGACCGCGTCGACGACCCCCAGCCGCACCGCGACCGGTTCGAACTCGCGCTGGCCCGCGCGGCGGTCAAGGCCGGGCTGCCCACCCTGGCGATCTCCCGCGGGATGCACGTGCTCAACGTCGCCCTCGGCGGCTCCCTCATCGGATGGCTCCCCGACGTCGTGCACCACGAGAACCACGGAACGGGCGCGGCCGCGCCGCACGACATCCAGATCAGCGTCTCCAGCAGGGTCGGCAAGGCCCTCGGGGACCGCGCCGAGATCACGCTGGGCCACCGTCAGGCGCTCAAACGGCTCGGCACCGGTCTCATCGCGGTCGCCTGGGCGCCCGATCAGATCGTGGAGGGCGTCGAACTCCAAGGACACCCGTTCTGCGTCGGCGTGCAGTGGCACCCCGAGCGCGACGGCGACCTTCGCCTCTACAAGGCGCTGGTCGAGGCCGCAGCGCCCGGGCCCGACGGAAACGTCTGAGCCCGGCCGGGGACTCACGGCGGGTTCACCGGACACAACGCCCGGGTTTGCAGGAACATGGTGAAACGCACCAGGGTCGGCCTGCGGGGAGGGGGCTCTTGACGCGGCGGGCCGGTGCGATCGTCAGGAGGGGTCCGGAAGGAGACGCATGGTGAGGTACGACGAATACGAGCGGCTCAAGATCGACTGGGCTGCCGAGGGTGTCCTCCGGGTGATGCTCAGCGAACCGCGCAAACTCAACGCCGTCGACGCCGTCGGGCATCGCGAACTCTCGCGGATCTGGCAGGACGTCGACCGCGACGAGCGGGTCAAGGTGGTCGTGGTCCGCGGCGAAGGCGCCGCCTTCTCCGCGGGCGGCGACCTCGCCATGATCGAGGAGATGATGCGCGACCACGCGGTCCGCATGCGGGTCTTCGCCGAGGCCCGGGACATCGTCTACAACATCCTGAACTGCTCCAAGCCCGTCGTGTCCGCGATCTCGGGGCCCGCGGTGGGGGCCGGCCTGGCGGTGGCACTCCTCGCGGACGTCTCCGTCGCCGGGCGGAGCGCCAGGATCATCGACGGCCACACCCGGCTCGGCGTCGCCGCCGGCGACCACGCCGCGATCGTCTGGCCGCTGCTGTGCGGGATGGCCAAGGCCAAATACCACCTGCTCCTCTGCGAGCCGGTCACCGGCGAGAAGGCCGAGCAGATGGGCCTGGTCAGCCTCGCCGTGGACGACGACACCGTGCACAAGTGCGCCCTGGAGATCGCCGACCGGCTGGCGGCCGGTTCGCAGGAGGCGATCCGGCTCACCAAGTACGCCCTCAACAACTGGCTCCGGCTCGCCGGACCCGCCTTCGACGCCTCCCTGGCGATGGAGTTCCTGGGCTTCACCGGCCCCGACGTCGTCGAGGGCGTCCGCGCCGTCAAGGAGAAGCGCACCCCCCGCTTCTGAGCCGTGTTTCCTCGGCGCGCACGTGCCCACCCCGGGAGGAGCGGTCCGGGCAAGGCCGCAGCCGGTCGACCCAAGGTCTCCTGCCGGGTTCCGGCGGTGAGTACGGCTGGATCTCAGGGTCGGACGTGCTCCATCCCGCACTTCTCGCGCTGCCTTCTCGGCGGCGCGAGAATGCGTGGCCGGTCCGTACCGGACGTCCTATGTCCGGCACGGACCGCCGTGTCCATGTTGAAGATACCGATCTTGTAAGCAGGGCCGTGCTTAGGGCGGTTCACACGTTCATGGCTGTGACCTGGACAGCTCTTCCCCGACCGGCCCGGCTGTGCCTGCCCACCTAGGCGCGGTCGGGGTGACGACAACGGACGTGCGAATCGCGTCAGGCATGGTCAGGCTGAGGAACCAGTGCCTTTTGCCGAGCCTTCGCTCGGCTGGCCCAAAACGCCGGAGGACGGCGTCTTCCCTCGTCTTCGCGACGCCGCGAAGACTCGGCGTAGATCGTCGTGGCGTTGCGAGCGCGCACGTGTCCAACCCGGTGGGAACGATCGGGGCTTGGCCCCGTACCGCGCACGTATCAGGGGTCAGTCGTGGTTGAGGGGGCGGGGGCGGCGGGCGTGGTAGACGAGGGCGGGCGGGAGGTTCCGCCAGACCGTCCGGCCGGTGACCACCTCTTCGAAGGTCTGGCCGAGGGTGCGCCGGAAGCGGCGGCCCGGCGGGGCGGACTTCGCGTGGATGTAGGCGAACGTGGTGAAGGCCCCGTGCGGCACCATGACCTGGCGCACCGCTCCCAGGATGCCCAGCTGGAGGGACTCGGGGAAGATCGCCCAGGGGAGTCCGCTGATCACCGCGTCGGCGTGGTCGAGCCCCCGGTCGGCGAGGATCTTGGGCAGTGTGCTCCCGCATCCCACGACCACGTCCACCTGGGGGAACTTGCGGGCCAAGGGCCCGGCCAGCCGCTCGTTGACCTCGACGGCGATGTGGACGCCCCGGCCGCCGAGCCGCCGTTGGATCTCCGCGGTGAAGGAGCCCGTCCCCGGGCCCAGCTCCACGATCACCGGATCGCCTCGCTCGGGCACCGGGGCGACGATCTCCGCGGCGAGATACCGGGAACTGGGGGCCACCGCACCGGTGGCGACGGGGTTCCTGATGAACTCCCGGAGAAACGCGGCGCTCTCACTCTTCACGGTCTTAAGGTACTTGCCTTCCGGCGCCCGCGCGTCCGTCGGCGTGATCCGGCGACCCCGTCCGGACAAGGAGCCCAGGTGGTACCCCCATACCGATGCCAGGTGATCGTCGTGCTGTCCGCACCCCTGTGGGGGCGCACGGCGCAATGATCAAGCCCGGGGTTGCGCCGGTCGTTGCCGTCCGAGTTCGTGGGTACCGCGTGGACCGGCCCGGCGTAGCCCGTACGGGGCGCGGGGTGATCGTTGTGTTGTCCGCGCCTTCCTGGGGGCGCACGGCGCAATGATCATCTGGTGTCGAGTAGCGGGTTGGTGCCTTCCGGTGTCGGAGGTCGTCGGGGTAGCGGGGTGCCGGGTGATCGTTGTGGTGTCCGCACCCCGGTGGGGGCGCACAGCGCAACGATCATCGGAAGGGCGGGCCGGCCGGCGTTCCCGGCCTCGGAGACGCCGACGGGAACATCGCCTGCGGCGGCCCGTACGGCCATGGCCGCGTGGGCGTGCGCCCGGCGGGCGGGTAGGGTCGTCATCGAATCGCAGAAGGGCAGGGCGCGTGGCGGATCAGACGGAGGCGGGACAGGCCGGAGATCGTGTCTGGACGGTTCCGAACGCCTTGAGCGTGCTGCGTCTGCTGGGTGTCCCGCTGTTTCTCTGGCTCGTGCTCGGCCCCAAGGCCGACGGATGGGCCATCGCCGTGCTCATGATCGCCGGATTCACCGATTGGCTCGACGGCAAGCTGGCCCGGGCGTGGAACCAGACCAGCAAACTCGGTCAGCTGCTCGATCCCGCCGCCGACCGCCTGTACATCGTCGCCACGCTCATCGGGCTCGCCGTCCGCGAGGTCATCCCGCTGTGGCTGCTGGTTCTCCCCGTCGCCCGGGATCTGTTCCTCGTCGTCTTCTTCGCGTTCGTCCTGCCGGTGCTCCGGCGTCGTGGGTACGGGCCGCCGCCCGTGCACTTCCTCGGTAAGGCGGCCACCGCTAACTTGCTCTACGCCTTCCCCCTCCTCTTCCTCGCGGCACACGACGGTTGGTACGCCGATCCCGCGCGCATCGTGGGCTGGGCCTTCGCCGTCTGGGGTGTCGCCCTGTACTGGTGGGCGGGTGTCTTGTATGTGGTTCACGTGCGCCAGCTCGTCCGGGAGGCGAAGAGATGAAGGCGGTCGTCATGGCCGGCGGGGAGGGCACTCGGCTTCGGCCGATGACCGCCAACCAGCCCAAGCCGTTGCTGCCGGTGATCAACCGGCCCATCATGGAACACGTGCTGCGGCTGCTCAAGCGGCACGGCTTCACCGAGACCGTGGTGACGGTGCAATTCCTCGCCGCGCTCGTCCGCAACTATTTCGGCGACGGCGACGAGCTCGGGATGAGCCTGCACTACGCGACCGAGGAGGTGCCGCTGGGCACCGCGGGGAGCGTGAAGAACGCCGCGGACGCGCTGCGCGACGACCGGTTCCTGGTCATCTCCGGCGACGCCCTCACCGACATCGACCTGACGGCGATGATCGACTTCCACCGCCGTAACGGCGCCATGGTCACCATCGGTCTCAAGCGGGTGCCCAATCCGCTGGAGTTCGGCATCATCATCGTCGACGAGCAGGGGCGGATCCAGCGCTTCCTGGAGAAGCCGACCTGGGGCCAGGTCTTCTCCGACACGGTGAACACCGGCATCTACATCATGGAGCCGGAGGTCCTGGACCTCGTGGAGCCGGGTGTCTCGGTCGACTGGTCCTCCGACGTCTTCCCCGCCCTCCTCGCCCGGGGCGACGCCCTGTACGGCTACATCGCCGACGGCTACTGGGAGGACGTCGGCACCCACGAGAGCTACCTGAAGGCCCAGGCGGACGTGCTCTCCGGCAAGGTCCAGGTGGAGATCGACGGCTTCGAGCTCTCACCCGGCGTCTGGGTGGCCGAGGGCGCGGAGATCGATCCGGACGCGGTGATCAAGGGGCCGCTCTACGTCGGGGACTACGCCAAGATCGAAGCCGGCGCCGAGCTGCGGGAGTTCACCGTCCTCGGTTCCAACGTGGTGGTCAAGGAGGGGGCGTTCCTGCACCGCGCGGTGGTGCACGACAACGTCTACGTGGGCCCCAGCGCGAACCTGCGCGGCTGTGTGATCGGCAAGAACACCGACGTGATGACCGGCGCGCGGATCGAGGAGGGGGCGGTCGTCGGGGACGAGTGCGTGATCGAGTCCGAGGCCTACGTCTCCTCCGGCGTCAAGATCTACCCGTTCAAGACCGTCGAGGCCGGCGCCGTGGTCAACACCAGCGTCATCTGGGAGTCGCGGGGCCAGCGCAACCTGTTCGGCCCGCGCGGGGTCTCCGGGCTGGTCAACGTGGAGATCACCCCGGAGCTCTGCGTCCGGCTCGCGAGCGCGTACGCGACCACGATGAAGAAGGGCGCCACGGTCACCACCTCCCGGGACTCCTCCCGGGCGGCCCGGGCGCTCAAACGGGCGGTGATCAGCGCGCTCACGGCGAGCGCCATCAACGTGATCGACCTGGAGGCGGCGCCCCTGCCGGTGGCCCGGTTCCACACCCAGCGCGAGTCGACGGTCGGCGGGGTGGCGCTGCGGACGACGCTGGGGGACCCGCAGGGGGTGGACATCGTCTTCCTCGACGAGGACGGCGCCGACCTCTCGCCGGGGGCCCAGCGCAAGCTGGAGCGGGTGTTCTCCCGGCAGGAGTTCCGGCGGGCGTTCCCCGGTGAGATCGCCGAGCTCAGCTTCCCCGCCAGGGAGATGGAGAACTACAGCCACGAGCTGCTGCGCTGCGTGGACATGAGCGGGGTCCGGGAGGCCGGGCTGAAGGTGGTGGTGGACTGCGCGGGCGGCACCTCCGCGCTCGCCCTGCCGACTTTGCTGGGCCGCATCGGCATCGACGTGCTCACCGTGAACAGCCGGCTGGACGAGGCCTCGCCCACCGAGACCCTCGCCGAGCGGCGGCGTGACCTGCAGCGGCTTTCGGAGTTGGTGGCCTCCGCCCGGGCCGCGTTCGGGGTCCGCTTCGACCCGGTGGGCGAGCGGATCTCCCTGGTGGACGAGATGGGGCAGCTGATCGACGACGAGCGCGCGCTGCTCGTCGTGCTCGACCTGGTGGCGGCGGAGCGCCGCGGCGGGAGCGTGGCGCTGCCGGTGACGACCACCCGGGTGGCCGAGCAGGTCTGCCGCTTCCACGGGGTTCAGGTCCGGTGGACGAGTACGGCGAGCGCGGACCTGACCGGCGCGGCGGCCGCGAGCGACGACCTGATCCTGGCCGGGGACGGCCGCGGCGGGTTCGTGGTCCCCGAGTTCTGCTCGACCGTGGACGGGCTGGCGGCCTTCATGCGGCTGCTCGGCCTGGTGGCCAGGACCCGGCTGTCGCTCAGTCAGATCGACGCCCGGATCCCGGAGACGCATCTGCTCAGGCGGACGGTCCCCACCCCGTGGGCGGTCAAGGGCGCGGTGATGCGCTCGGTGGTGGAGGCGGCCGAGGGCCGGATCCTGGACACCACCGACGGCGTGCGGGTGGTGGAGGAGGACGGCGGCTGGGCGTTGATCCTCCCCGATCCCAACGAGGCCGTCACGCACCTGTGGGCCGAGGGGGCGAACGTGGACGCCGCGCAGGAGCTGTTGGAGAGATGGGCGGGCGTGGTCGAGCGGATCGGGGGGTCGTGACACCCTGATCGCAGATCATGAGATGTGTCACGGTTTAGGGTTCGGCGGCGATAATCCGGTGAGGACGTCGTCCATGGCGGGCCGTCCCGGGGGGAGGGCCTTCCGGCCGGCCCGATCGGACGGACCGTCCGGAGTCACCGCTGGTGACACGCCCGGTGTTACCCTCGGTAAACCGGGAGGAAGACGGCGAAGCGCGAGAGGGGAGTACCGGCAGGTGATCATCGGACGGCGATGACCAGGCGTGATGAGGCGGACGGCGCGGCGGCGTGGACCGCGTGACGGGCTCAGCGATAGCTTGATGGGCGTCCGTCGCCGTGTAGTGTCCCCGCGTAGAGAGAATTGTCCTTAAGCGTTGACCTTTGTTCGCCACCGGTGTCACCACCGTCGCAGTCCCGGGGCTGCGGGGCACGGGAGGGGCCGGTGACGGCGGTCAGCACCAGCACCGCGTCTTCGCGGAGGGAGGCCGAGCCGATCGATGCCGAGCGTCTACTGCACACGGTGTGGTCATGCCAATTCGGGTGATGCCCGATTCTGCTCAAACTGTGGTTCGCCGTTGAGCAGGTACGAGTCGATTGGGGAGACGACGTCCACCATCTCCCTGAGCGGATTCGAGCCTCTCGATCCCCCGGAGTCCGGCACGGCGATCGTCGGGGAGCACGGGTCGACCGAGACGCTGCATCCAGGAACCGCCCTGCTCGTCGTCATGCGTGGCCCCAACGCCGGGAGTCGTTTTCTCCTCAACGCCGACCTCACCACGGCGGGTCGGCACCCGGAGAGCGACATATTCCTGGACGATATAACCGTGTCCAGAAGACATGCGGAGTTCTATCGACGAGGTGACGTCTTCACGGTCCGCGACGTCGGCAGCCACAACGGGTCCTACGTCAACCGCGAGCGCATCGAGGAGGTCGTGCTGTCCGGCGGGGACGAGGTCCAGATCGGCAAGTTCCGGCTGGTGTTTCTCGTGCGCGGCGCCGGCGGGCCATGATCGGGCGTGACGGCGTCCGATCCCGGGGCGGGCGGCTTCCCGGGGGCGGGCGCCGATGAGCGCGCAGGCGGCACGGGCCTTCATGAGCATCGGGGAGGTGCTGGCCCAGCTCCGCGCCGAGTTCCCCGACGTCACGATCTCCAAGATCCGCTTTCTGGAGGGGGAGGGGCTCATCGAGCCGCAGCGGAGCCCTTCGGGGTACCGCAAGTTCACCCACCACGATGTGGACCGCCTGCGATTCATCCTCACCGCGCAGCGTGACCGGTACCTCCCGCTTCGGGTGATCAAGGACCAGCTCGACGCCGCCGGCTCCGAGCCCGCGCAGCCGCGCCCCCGGGTGGTGGGGGTCGCCGCCGAGCCGGTCGTCGAGCCGCGCCTGTCCCGCGCCGAGTTCCTGGACGCCGCGGGGGTCGACGACGACTTCCTGTCCGAGCTGGAGGACTACGGGCTGATCGAGCCGTTCGGGCGGCGGTACGACGCGGACGCCCTGGTGATCGCCAGGACGGTCGCGGCGCTGCGGGTGTTCGGACTGCACACGCGCCATCTGCGGACGGTGAAGGCTGCGGCGGACCGGGAGGCCGGGCTGGTCGAGCAGGCCGTCGGGCCGCTCCTGCGGCGGCGTGCCCCGGGTGCCCGGGCCCAGGCCGAGGAAACCACCAGGGAAATATCTGGACTTGTCCTGGAATTGCACACGGCGTTACTCCGGACCGAGCTGAGCAGGACCGTTGGCCCATAACCGCCGCGGGGGTGTTACGTTGAATTGTGGAGCCGATTGGAGAACGGGAGACGGAGCCGCCGGTGTTACAGATGGAGGTCGTCGGCGTTCGGGTTGAGATGCCCTCCAACCAGCCGATCGTCCTGCTCAAGGAGGCGGGTGGCGATCGCTACCTGCCCATTTGGATCGGCATGGTGGAGGCCACCGCGATCGCCTACGCCCAGCAGGGGATGTCCCCGCCGCGGCCGCTGACCCATGATCTGTTCAAGAACGTCCTCGAGGGATTCGGGGTGCAGTTGCGCAATGTGAACATCACGGCGCTGCGCGACGGGATATTCTTCGCGGATCTGGTCTTCTCCAACGGGGTGGAGGTGAGTGCGCGCCCGTCGGACTCCATCGCCCTCGCCCTGCGCACCGGGGCGGAGATCTTCGCGAGCGAGGAGATCCTGGAGGAGGCGGGCGTGCTCATTCCTGATGATCAGGAGGACGAGGTCGAGAAGTTTCGGGAGTTTCTCGACACCATCAGCCCGGAGGACTTCGGCCGCTCCGGCTGAGTGGCCGCCCATGGGGTGGACGGGATGTACGGGAGCCAAATCATGCGGATCGGGAAATTACCTCGCACGACGCGCCGAGCACGATCGTTGACGTTGGGTGCGGCCGGTCCTACGGTGCAAGTGAAACCCACGGCTGTAATTTCCAGACCCCCAGATCACGCCGTGGGAAGTAGAGAAGCCGGAGGTCCGCGTGGCGGCAAGCAGCGGCGAAGGTAAGGCGGCCGGCCAGGATGAGTCGTCGCAGCGCCGATCCGCTCAGCAGCGTGCAGGAGAGCAAGGCCTCCTGTTTGACGAGCAGCCGATGACGCTGCCCCCCGACATCGGCTATCGCGGTCCCACCGCGTGCGCCGCCGCAGGCATCACCTACCGTCAGCTCGACTACTGGGCGCGGACCGAGCTGGTGCAGCCGAGCGTGCGCCCCGCCCACGGGTCGGGGACGCAGCGGCTCTACGGCTTCCGCGACATCCTCGTCCTCAAGGTGGTCAAGCGCCTGCTCGACACCGGGGTGTCGCTCCAGCAGATCCGTACCGCGGTGCAGCATCTGCGGGATCGGGGGGTTCAGGATCTGGCTCAGATCACGCTGATGAGCGACGGGGTGAGCGTCTACGAGTGCACCTCGCCCGACGAGGTGATAGACCTGCTCCAAGGCGGCCAGGGCGTCTTCGGCATCGCGCTGGGGCGGGTCTGGCGTGAGGTGGAGGGCTCGCTGGCGGAGATGCCCGGCGAGCGCGCGGGAGAGGACGACTCCGACTACCCGGGAGACGAGCTGGCCCGCCGCCGCAAAGCGCGCAAGACCGGCTGAACACCCCTCCCGGCCCAAGATCGTACGCCTCCCGTCGGGTACGATATGAGGGCTGTTGACCCTATGCGGGAGAGATCCCGTCGCAAGCCAGCGCGGGGCGCCGAAGGAGCAATCCTCCCCAGGAAACTCTCAGGCATCCGTACCGCATGGGACAGGCAACTCTGGAAAGCAGGGGTTCGCCCCTCACCGAAGGGGAAAGCCGTCGCACGGGTGGAGGCACACATCCGGGCACTGCGACGGTGAAGCTCTCAGGTCTGATGACAGAGGGGGGAGACCATCCGCCGCGCGCTCCGCGCCGGAGGTCTCGACAGCCTTGGAGGCCCCCAATGACAGACCGGTCCCCGCTTCGGGATCTGCAGGCCCCGCCGTTCGCCGACCGTCACATCGGTCCCGATCAGGCCGAGCTGGACCGCATGCTCGACGTGGTCGGCTACGCGAGCCTGGACGATCTCACCGACGCGGCCGTGCCGCAGGCCATCGCGATCAAACGTCCGCTCGACCTGCCCGAGGCGGCGAGCGAGACCGAGGCGCTCGCCGAGCTCCGGGCGCTCGCGGGCCGCAACCGGGTGCTCACCTCGATGATCGGCCTGGGCTACCACGACACCGTCACCCCCGGGGTGATCCGCCGGAACGTGCTGGAGAACCCGGGCTGGTACACCGCCTACACCCCGTACCAGCCGGAGATCTCCCAGGGCCGCCTCGAGGCGCTGCTGAACTTCCAGACCGCGGTCTGCGATCTCACCGGCCTCGACGTCGCCGGGGCCTCCCTGCTGGACGAGGCGACGGCCGCGGCGGAGGCGATGACCCTGGCCCGCCGGGCCGGCCGTACCGAATCCGCCGTCTTCGTGGTCGCGGACGACGTCCTGCCGCAGACCAAGGCGGTGCTCCGGACCCGGGCGCTCCCGCTCGGCATCGAGCTCGTCGAGAGCGATCTGTCCGGGGAGCTCCCCGAGTGCTTCGGCGTGCTGGTGCAGTATCCGGGCGCCGACGGCCGGATCCGGGACCTGCGCACCGTGGTGGCGGCCGCGCACGCCGCCGGGGCGCAGGTGGTGTTCGCCGCGGACCTGCTCGCCCTCACCCTGCTGGAGTCGCCGGGCGAGCTCGGCGCCGACATCGCGGTCGGGTCCTCCCAGCGGTTCGGGGTGTCGCTCGGCTTCGGCGGGCCGCACGCGGCCTACATGGCGGTCCGGGAGGGCCTCCAGCGGCAGATGCCGGGCCGGCTCGTCGGGGTCTCGGTGGACGCCGACGGCGCTCCCGCCTACCGCCTCGCCCTGCAGACCCGCGAGCAGCACATCCGCCGGGAGAAGGCCACCAGCAACATCTGCACCGCCCAGGTCCTGCTCGCGGTGATCGCGGGCATGTACGCGGTCTACCACGGTCCGGAGGGGCTGCGCCGGATCGCGTCCCGGGTGCACCGGCACGCCACGATCCTGGCGGCCGGTCTGCGTGCGGCCGGGGTGAAGGTCGTGCACGACCACTTCTTCGACACGGTGCTGACCCGGGTGCCGGGGGAGGCGGCGCGAATCGTCGAGGCGGCTCGGGACCGGGGTGTCAACCTGCGCCTGGTCGACGCCGACCACGTCGCGATCTCCTGCGACGAGGTGACCGTGCCCGAGCACCTGCGCACGGTCTGGACGGCGTTCGGCGCCGGGGAGCAGGTCGTCGACGATCTGGACACGGCGACCGGGGACGCGTTCCCGCCGGAGCTGCTCCGGACCACGGACTACCTCACCCACCCGATCTTCCACGCGTATCACTCAGAGACTGCAATGCTGCGATATTTGCGGAAGTTGCAGGACAAAGACATCGCGCTTGACCGGTCGATGATCCCGCTCGGCTCCTGCACCATGAAGCTGAACGCCACCACCGAGATGGAGCCGATCACCTGGCCGGAGTTCGCCGGCATCCACCCGTACGCCCCCGAGGGGCAGACCGCCGGATACCTGGAGCTCATCGGCGGACTGGAGCGCTGGCTCGCCGAGGTCACCGGCTACGACGCGGTCTCCCTCCAGCCCAACGCCGGATCGCAGGGGGAGTTCGCCGGACTCCTCGCCATCCAGGCCTATCACCGGGCGGGCGGGGACACCGGGCGCGACGTCTGCCTCATCCCCTCGTCGGCCCACGGGACCAACGCGGCGAGCGCGGTCATGGCGGGCATGCGGGTCGCCGTCGTCGCCTGCGACGAGCACGGCAACGTCGACCTGGACGACCTCCACAAGAAGATCGACAAACACCGGGACCGGCTCGCCGCGATCATGGTGACCTACCCGTCCACCCACGGCGTCTTCGAGGAGACGATCACCGAGATCTGCGCCGCCGTGCACGAGGCCGGGGGACAGGTCTACGTCGACGGCGCCAACCTCAACGCCCTGGTCGGGCTGGCCAAGCTCGGCGAGTTCGGGGCCGACGTCTCCCACCTCAACCTGCACAAGACCTTCTGCATCCCGCACGGCGGCGGCGGTCCCGGCGTCGGGCCGGTGGCCGTACGGGCGCACCTCGCCGACTACCTGCCCGGCCACCCGCTGGCCGACGACGGCCCGGTGGGCCCCGTCGCCGCCGCGCCGTACGGCTCCGCGGGGATCCTGGCGATCTCCTGGGCCTACATCCGGATGATGGGCGGCGACGGCCTCAAGCAGGCCACCCAGCAGGCGATCCTGTCCGCCAACTACCTCGCCCGCCGGCTCGGGGACCACTATCCCGTGCTGTACACCGGACGCGCCGGGCTCGTCGCCCACGAGTGCATCGTCGACCTGCGGCAGATCACCAAGGAGACCGGGGTCACCGTCGACGACGTCGCCAAGCGGCTCATCGACTACGGGTTCCACGCGCCCACGATGTCCTTCCCCGTCGCCGGCACGCTCATGATCGAGCCGACGGAGAGTGAGAGCCTCGCCGAGCTGGACCGGTTCTGCGAGGCCATGATCGCCATCCGCGGGGAGATCGACCGGGTCGCCTCCGGCGCGTACGCACGCACGGACAACCCGCTGCGGAACGCGCCGCACACCGCGGCCTCGGTCGCCGCCGACGAGTGGGCGCACGCCTACCGGCGTCAGGAGGCCGCCTACCCCCTGGCCTCCCTCCGCGAGGCCAAGTACTGGTCCCCGGTCCGCCGGATCGACCAGGCCTACGGGGACCGGAACCTGGTGTGCTCCTGCCCGCCGCCGGAGGCCTTCGGGGAGGAGTGACCCTTCCCGCGGAAGGCCTGCCGCGCGGCCGGAAAATCGCTACCCTCAAGGCGATCAGGCTGCGGAAGGGGTGCCGATGACGGTGACGCCAGGGCGGGTCGACACCGGTGACGGCGACACCGGCGAGGCACGGTGCGACCGGGCGAGGACGCTCGCGGAGCGGGGCGACCTCGCCGCGGCGGCGGAGATCTTCGCGGAGCTCGCCGCCGACCCCGGCTCACCCTGGCGGGCCCAGGCCGCGGTGGGGCTCGCCGTGGTCCGGGAGGCCGGCGGCGACGTCGAGGGGGCCCGCGCCGCCGCGCGGATCGCGGTGGCCAGCGGGCACCCGGAGTACGCCGCCCAGGGCGCCTACCATCTCGCCCGCGGTTTCGAGGGGGAGGGGCTCGTCGACCAGGCGAGGGCGGCCTGGCAGGCCGTGGTGGGCACCGGGAACCCCGGCTACCTCCCGGCGGCGCACCTCGCCCTCGCCCGTCTGGCCCAGGACCCCGAGGAGGCGGAGCGCGCGCTGCGCGCCGCCGTCGGGACCGGACACCCCACCGTCGTGACCCGCGCCGCCGCGGACCTCGCCGAGCGCCTGCTCGCCCGGGACGAGGCCGAGGAGGCGGCCCGCGTCCTGCACGCGGCGATCGCCGTCGCGACGGAGCGGGACACCGCCCGGCTGCACACGCTGCTGGGCATCGCGCACCTGGAGCTCGCCTGCGGCGCCCTGATCACGGCCGTACGGGCGGAGACCGACGACCGGGCCTCCGCCGCGCTCGCCGTCGAGCTGCTCGCCCGGACCCTCCCGCTGCGCGGGCGGGAGGAGGACGCGGAGAAGGTCTGGCGGCACGGACTGGAACACCCCGACCCGGCCGTCGCCGACGACGTCTACGGACGGCTGCGCCGCGGATTCGCCGTCGAGGAGCAGCCGTCCGAGGCCGACGGGCCCGCGCCGTGGTGGGACCCGTTCGTGGAGCAGGCGGTGAGCTCCGGCACGCTCCCGGTGCTCACCGCGGAGGCCTTCGCCGCCCTGGACGGGCTGTACGTGACGGGGGAGCCGCTGGACCCCGAGGCCTACGCCTGGGGTTCCGCCTTGGAGCGCAGCTTCCTGGACCGCCTCGGCGCCACTCCGGACTGACCCTGTAGTTTGGGGCATCGTGCGGATTGAGACGGAGCACGGGCCGGGTGAGGTGCTGCTCGACCGGGTGGAGGCGCCCGAGCTGGTGCTGGCGATCACCCATGGGGCGGGGGGCGGCGTGGAGTCCGCGGACCTGCTCGCGGTACGGGACGCCGTCGTGGCGGCGGGGGGAGTGGTGGCCCGGGTGCTTCAGCCGTTCCGGGTGGCCGGACGTCCGCTGCCGGGAGGCGCGGCCCGCCAGGACCGGGCGTGGACGTCGATGATGGCGGCGCTCACCGAGGCGCTGCGGCGGGAGTACGGCGAACTCCCGCTGGTGGTCGGAGGTCGAAGCAACGGTGCCAGGGTCGCCTGCCGGACCGCCCGGGAGGTGGGGGCGGCGGGGGTGGTCGCCCTGGCCTTCCCCGTGCATCCTCCGCGTCGACCGGAGCGGTCTCGGGCGACGGAACTGGCGGGGGCCGGTGTGCCCGTGCTGGCCGTCAGCGGAGACCGCGATCCGTTCGGTGTGCCGGCGGCGGCGGACGTGGATCGCCTGGTCGTTCTGGCCGGGGAGGGCCATGAACTCATGCGGGATCCCACGCGCGTCGGTGCGGCGGTCGCCGGTTGGCTAGGCGGCCGTGGGGGCCGGCGTCCATGGGGCGACTAGGTCCGTGGGCCGATGCGGTGCGATGATGGCGCCGTCGGGCAGCAGCTCACCGGTGTCGTCGAAGAGGACGACGCCGTTGCAGAGCAGGCTCCAGCCCTGCTCGGGGTGTGCCGCGACGGTGCGTGCGGCTTCGCGGTCCGCTGCGCTGGAGGACGGACAGGACGGGTGGTGCGGGCACATCGGCGTGCCTCCGGGTTTCTCTCTGATCAGCTCGTCGAGACGTCGTGCCGGTGGGGACGGAGGCCTGCGCAACGTCGCGCATACCCCGTTGTGCTATGACGAAGGCCGAGCCTTTTAGGTTGGTTTGGGATGTCCACACAAGGACGTGACAAGTGTGGTCGGCCAGGTCCCATGGGCGACATAGCCCGTTTGGACGATTTCTCGGCTCCGCTTGGGGCCGGCCGGTTGTACTGTGACCTACTGCACAAGGGTCCAGCATGGATGATAACGGCCACAGTCCGACTAACTATCCAGTTTTGAGAAACGATCTACGACAAGTTTACGTGACTCCCAGTCAAGCCCGTCAGCAGGGCATCCAGTCCCCGCTCGAAGGTTTCTGTGGGGTCTTGTCGGGATTCCTGCTCTTTGTCCTGAATCTCAGTGGCAACACTTCCCATCACATACGAGCGTAATGCGCGAAGTGCCGTCGTGGCTTCCTTTAGACCGGCTTCCTGCAGTGAATCGCACTGTTCCCGGAGCATCGCGGCGGCGGTACCCCGCGGCGGCCGGGTGAGCGCGAGGGCGAGGACGCCGGGATGCTCCAGCAGCGCGGCGCGGCCGGCGCGGCACCAGGCGCGGGCCCGGTCGCGCCAGTCCGCCCCCTCGTCGGCCACGGGCACGGTGGTGACGTGTTCGGCGAGCGCGTCCATGAGCGCGTCCTTGCCGCCGGGGATGTGATGGTAGATCGCCATCGCCTCGACCTCCAGCGCGTCGCCGAGTCTGCGCATCGTCAGGCGGCGCAGCCCTTGGTGGTCGGCGAGGTGGAGCGCGGCCTCGATGATCCGGTCGCGGGTCAGCGGGACGGGTGGTCGCTTGGCAGGCATCTGATCATTATCGTCAACCCGCCTTACTGTGTAAAGGGACGCGCCCCGGACAAGGCGGCCTCACCGGCGCGTACCCTTGTCCCTCGAACCGGCTTTCACCTTTCTACTGCAAGGGAGCGCACCATGGCGTTCTTCCGTCCGCGAGTCAGCCGCGAGGCCGAGGTGCGCTACGTCGCCGACCAGGAGCTGGGGAAGGGGTTCCCCGAGCGTCTGGCGACGGCGCGTCAGGCCGAGCACGCGTTCCGCCAGGCTCAGGCCGACGGGGTGCCCGACGCGGAACTGCGGGCCCGCGGGGTCGCGTTCGACCGGGCGCTGACCGAGGCCCTGCGGGTGGCCGAGGCGGCCCAGCGCGCCACGTTCGGGGTGAAGGCCTACGACGACCGCATCCGGCGCCGGCAGGCCAAGGCGACCCCGGACGGGCGTCGCTGGACGGACCAGGTGGACCGGCTGCGGACGCTGCGCGAGGAGCACCGTCTCCGCGACGGGGTACGGCTGCCGCGGATCCCCGCCTGACCTTCGGGCGAACGTCCCGCCGCCGGGGAGGACCCGCCGCCTAGTTGTGGTCCTGGTCCCGGCGGCGCAGGTAGCGCTCGAACTCCAGCGCGATGGCCTCACCGCTCGCCTCGGGCAGGTCGGCCGCGTCCTTGCGCTCCTCGAGCTCGCGCACGTAGTCGGCGACCTCGGAGTCCTGCGCGGCGAGCTCGTCCACGCCCCGCTCCCAGGCCTTGGCCTCCTCGGGCAGGTCGCCGAGGGGGATCGGCACGTCGAGCAGGTCCTCCACCCGGCGCAGCAGCGCCAGGGTCGCCTTGGGGTTCGGCGGCTGGGCCACGTAGTGGGGGACGGAGGCCCAGAGGGAGGCCGCCCGGATCCCCGCCTCGCCGAAGGCGTTCTGCAGCACCCCGACGATGCCCGTGGGGCCCTCGTAGCGGGTCAGCTCCAGGTTGAGCCGGCGGGCGAGCGCGGCTTCGCTGACCGAGCCCACGATGGGGACGGGCCGGGTGTGCGGGGAGTCGTTGAGCAGGGAGCCGAGCAGCGCGGCCGTGCCCACGCCGAGCTTGCGCGCCACCTCGATGATCTCATCGCAGAAGCCGCGCCACCGCATGTTCGGTTCGATGCCGCGGATCAGGACGACGTCCCGCTCACCCCCGGGCGGCCTCGCCCAGCTGATCCGGGTGGTCGGCCAGGTGATCTTCCTGGTCACGCCGTCGCCGAGCTCGACGACCGGCCGGGTGACCTGGAAGTCGTAGTAGTCGTCGGGGTCCAGGGCGAGCAGCGGGGTCGCCCGCCACTCCGACTCCAGATGTGCGAGCACGCCGCTGGACGCCTCTCCGGCGTCGTTCCAGCCTTCGAAGGCGGCGATGAGCACGGGATCGACGAGCTCAGGGAATCCTGCCTGCTCGGGCACGCGCCGCCTCCTCACCGGCCGCAGCTGCGGCCGTCTCCTCGTTGATCTTGCATGTGAACCCGTGGGCGATTCCGCCCCTCGGGGGGCAGACCAAGGGTACGTGCTCTGCGGCAACGGTCACGTGTATCTAGATACGATGACTTTGTACGGCCGTGCCAAGTGTGGGCTCTTCGCAGGTCGGCGGGCATGTCGGGGCCTCGTCCCGGATGCGGGTCCGGCCGGGCGCGACCCGGCGGCCGTGCCCGTCCCGCGCACGGCGTCCGGTCGGCCCGGCGGACCGGGAGGGTCTCTCGAGATTCATCCCGGATTCGGGATCGGGATCCCGTTCCGTTCACCTCGCCGCAGGGTGGGTGCCGTTCAATCGTTGTCGTACGGCGTCCGGGTTGCTGCCTGAAGGGCCGATTCCGGCCTTCTACGGGCGGATATCGGTTCCCTTGTCATGGTTTTACCGCTCTGTGGTGGCGCGCTCCACGCGCTCCGGCCGTACGATGGGTGCCCTTTGGCAGTGAAACGGGGGTCGTGCATGGAAGCGGTCTTCTTCGACATGGACGGACTGCTGGTCGACTCGGAACGGCTGTGGTTCGAGGTCGAGTCCGAGGTGATGGAGCGGCTCGGCGGGGACTGGAGCGCCCACGACCAGGAGCAGCTCGTGGGCGGGTCCATGGAGCGCACGGTCGCCTACATGCTGGCCCGCTCCGGCAACACCAGGATCGCCCCCGAGGAGGTCGCCCGCCTGCTCGACGAGGGGATGCTCTCCCGGCTGCACACCCAGGTGCCGATCATGCCGGGGGCCAAGGACCTCCTGGTCTCCCTGCGTGAGGAGGGGGTGCCCCGCGGGCTGGTGACCGCCTCCCAGCCGAAGATCATGCGGGCGGTCCTGGACGGGCTGGACGAGGCGCTCTTCGACGTGACGGTGTGCGCGGGCGACGTGGTCCGGAACAAGCCGCACCCCGACCCCTACCTCACCGCCGCGCGCCTACTGGCGGTGGATCCGCCGCGCTGCACGGCCCTGGAGGACTCGCCCAACGGGGTGGCCTCCGCCGAGGCGGCCGGGATGACGGTGGTGGCGGTGCCGAGTGTGGTGCCCATCGCGCCCGCCCCGCGCCGCAGGGTGGTCTCCTCGCTCACCGAGGTGGACGTAGCCTGGCTGAAGAGCCTGCACCTGTAGCGCACCCTTCCCGCGGCGGCGCCGATCTCATCCCGTGTCCGGGGTCCATACCCTCCCCAAGGAGGAGAGGCCACGGACAGGGCAGAGGGGAGAATGGAAGCATGCCGAGCTATGAGCAGATCGCGTGGTTGCCGTTGTGTACGGGCCTGACGGCAGTCGGCCTGGTGTTGAGCTGGCTGGCGCTGCGCCGCCGGGGCGCCGCGGCCGGGATCCGGGGAGCGGCCTGGTCCCTGCTTCCGCTCGCCGCCTACCTCACCGGCGCCGTCGCCCTGGTGTGGACGGTTCTCAGTCAGGCCGTCTCGTTCGTCGCGGGGTTCGTCTTCTCTCCGGTCAAATGGGCCGGTGTGGTGATCGCCGGGCTCGCCGCGGTCCTCTTCGTGGTCTCCGGGGTGCTCCGGGCGCGGCGGTCGGCGGGTGCCGGGCCCGGCAAGCGGGCCAAGGCCGCTCCGCCGGCTCAGCCGCCCGCGGCCGGTGTGACACCGGGGGCGCAGGGGGCGCCCAAGCCGGTGGGACCGGGGCGCAAGCCCTCGGGTAAAGCCGCCGCGGACGATGATCTGTCGGAGATCGAGGAAATTCTTCGGCGCCGGGGGATTAGCTAGCGGAATCCCTGGTTCGCACCCTTGTAAATCGGGTATGACCGAATGTCTCACAATAAGTAACGCATTCCCCACAGACCTCACACATACCACGTCTGCCTGCGCCGGGAAGTCAATCGGCTTTTCCGGATGATTCTAAAATTTCACGGTTTCGGGATAGAGCTGTCATAAGCCATGCCGACTTCGACAAGATCAATACGAGTCGGTTTCGCGTCAGTCACAATCGAGCCACGGAGGTCTCTCAGGGACTGGCGGCGGATACACAACCCATAGATTCTGCACCCTGGGGCCGAACACTTCCGGCTCAATCGGACACTGTCGTCTGTGATCCAGGGGGCCAGGAAATGACCGCACCAGTTGACGTCTCCGGCAAGGCCGAACAGGCTTCGCCGGACGGTGCGGGCCGCAAGGCCGTACAAGGCAGGTCGCTGACCCAGATCGCCTGGGGACGACTGAAGCGTGACTACGTGGCGCTCGCGGGCGCCGTGGTGGTCCTCCTGCTCATCTTCATCGCGATCTTCGCCCCGCTCATCGTCAACCTGTGGGGTCAGGACCCGCTCCAGTTCAACCAGGACCAGATCGACTCCGGGACGCTGATGCCCAAGGGCGACTACGGGGGGATCAGCTCGGACCACCTGTTCGGCCTCGAACCGCTCAACGGGCGCGACCTGTTCAGCCGGGTCGTGTACGGAGCCCGGATCTCCCTGCTCATCGCCTTCCTGGCCACCATCCTGTCCGTGGTCATCGGAACCGTGCTCGGGATGATCGCGGGATTCTTCGGCGGCTGGGTGGACACCCTGATCAGCCGGGCGATGGACGTCTTCCTCGCCTTCCCGCTGCTGGTTTTCGCCATCGCCATCGCCGGGATCATCCCCGACCAGGCGTTCGGCCTCACCGGTGACACCCTGCGCGTGGCGCTGCTCGTGTTCATCATCGGCTTCTTCAACTGGCCCTACATCGGCCGGATCGTCCGCGGCCAGACGCTGTCGCTGCGCGAGCGGGAGTTCGTCGACGCGGCGCGGAGCCTGGGCGCGCGCACGCCGTACATCATCTTCCGGGAGCTGCTGCCGAACCTGATGGCGCCGATCCTCGTCTACTCCACGCTGCTGATCCCGAGCAACATCCTCTTCGAGGCCGCGCTCTCCTTCCTCGGGGTGGGCGTGCGCCCGCCGACGCCGACCTGGGGCGGCATGCTCTCGGATGCGGTCCGGTTCTACACAGCACCCCACTTCGCCGTCTTCCCCGGACTCGCGATCTTCGTCACCGTGCTCGCGTTCAACCTGTTCGGCGACGGCCTGCGCGACGCATTCGACCCGCGCTCCCGACGATGACCTTTCCGATCCCCCGTAAGTCCCCGGCTCCTAAAACACAAGGGGTGCAACAGTAGATGAGAAGAAGACCCGCACTGGCCGCGGTCGCCCTCGGCGCCGCCCTCACCCTGGGCCTGTCGGCCTGTGGAACCGGGGGCGAAGAGCCGAAGCAGGGCACCCAGGGAAGCGCCACGGCCCCGGCCTCGCAGAAGGCGGAGTTCAACGCCGCGCTGAACGGCGTGTTCAACCCCTCGACGAAGAAGGGGGGGACACTGAAGTTCGCCAACTCCGGCGAGTGGGACTCCCTGGACCCGGCCGACACCTACTACGGCTACTCTTGGAACTTCATCCGGCTGTACGGGCGTGCGCTGGTGATGTTCAAGTCCGCCCCCGGCGAGGAGGGCAACACGCTCGTTCCCGACCTCGCCGAGAACCTGGGCACCCCGAGCGCCGACTTCAAGACCTGGACGTACAAGCTGCGCGCCGGGGTGAAGTTCGAGGACGGCACCCCGATCACCTCCAAGGACGTCAAGTACGGCGTCATGCGCTCGGTCGACCGGGAGACGTTCCCGAACGGTCCGACGTACCTGGGTGACATGCTCAACTGGCCCAAGGACTACAAGGGCCCGTACAAGTCCAAGGGCGTCGACGTGAGCTCGGCGATCGAGACCCCCGACGACCAGACGATCGTCTTCCACCTCAAGCAGGGCTACAGCGGGTTCGACTACCTGACCCAGATGCCGGTCACGATGCCGGTGCCCGAGGCCAAGGACACCGGGGCCAAGTTCCAGGAGCACGTGATCTCCTCGGGCCCGTACATGTTCGAGAAGAACGAGATCGGCAAGGGCTTCTCGCTCGTCCGCAACCCGCACTGGGACGCGGCGACCGACCCGAACCGCCCGGCGCTGCCGGACCGCATCGAGGTCCAGCTCAAGGTCAACGCCGACGACCTCGACAACCGGCTGATCTCCGGGGACATCCACGTGGACGTCACCGGCGTCGGTGTCCAGCCGGCCGCGCTGTCCAAGGTCCTCCCGGACCCGGCGCTGAAGGCGCAGAGCGACAACCCGACGATCCAGCGCACCTGGTACACCTCGATCCCCACCACGGTCCCGCCGCTGGACAACATCGACTGCCGCAAGGCGATCATGTACGCCTGGGACCGCACCGCCTATCAGACCGCCTACGGCGGCGAGTTCTCCGGCGGCCAGATCGCGACCAGCCTCCTGCCGCCGACCGTCCCCGGCTACCAGCCGGTCGACCTCTACCCGGCGGGTGCCGACAACAAGGGCGACGTGGCCAAGGCCAAGGAGCACCTCACCAAGTGCGGCAAGCCCGACGGCTTCGAGACCAACATCGCCTACCGGGCCGAGCGTCCCAAGGAGAAGGCCGCCGCCGAGGGTCTGCAGCAGTCGCTGGGCCGCGTCGGCATCAAGCTCACCCTCAAGCCGTTCCCGCAGGGCGACTACTTCTCCCTGTACGCCGGCAAGCCGCCGTACGTCAAGGACAACAAGCTGGGTCTGACGCTGAACGGCTGGGGTTCGGACTATCCCGAGGGCTACGGCTTCCTCCAGCAGATCGTGGACAGCCGGGTCATCCGGGAGACCGGTGGCTCCTCCAACGTCAGCATCCGGATCCCGGACGTGGACAAGCTGATCGACGACTCCGTCAAGGAAGCCGACATCAAGAAGCGTGAGCCGATCTGGGCCGCGATCGACAAGCGGGTCATGGAAGAGGCTGTGGTCATCCCGGGCCTCTGGGCGAAGGCCCTCCTGCTCCGCGGCAAGGGTGTCACCAACGTCTTCGTCAGCTCTTCCCAGCAGATGTACGACTACGTCGCCATGGGCGTCGAGTAGTCCTGCGTCGGCCGGAAGTCCACGAGTAGTTAGGCAGGTGAAGGCGTAAGGCGTGTCGCCGGGGACGATCTCCCCGGCGGCCGCCGGGGCCGGGCACTGTGGTCACATACCTCATCAGGCGCCTGATCGGGGCCGTGATCATGCTCCTCATCGTGAGCATGGCCACCTTCGCGATCTTCTTTCTGGTGCCGCAGATCGCCGGGGCAACCCCGGAGGGCATGGCAAGCCGCTATGTCGGCCGTACCGCGAGCGCCGAAGACGCCAAAATCGCGGCCGACCGGCTCGGGTTCAACGACCCGCTGGTCGTGCAGTACGGCAGGTTCATCAAGGGCATCGTCGCGGGGGCGGAGTTCGACTACGGCCCCGGTGTCGAGCAGTGCCCCCCGCCCTGCCTGGGTTACTCGTTCATCACCCGTCAACCGGTCTGGCCGGACCTGCTGGACCGCCTGCCGGTGACGTTGTCCCTCGCCGTCGGGGCCGCGGTGCTCTGGCTGATCATCGGGTTGTCGACCGGTGTGATCTCGGCCTTACGCCGGGGGAGTGTCTTCGACCGCGCCGCGATGACCCTGGCCCTCGCCGGCGTGTCGCTACCGATCTTCTTCACCGGGCTGATCTCGCTGCTGGTGTTCAGCTACGGAAACCCCTTCGCGGTCTTCGCCCAGGGCGGCCACTACACACCGATCACCGAGAACCCCGGGGAGTGGGCCTACAACCTGATCCTGCCGTGGATCACCCTCGCCTTCCTGTTCGCCGCCCAGTACGCCCGGCTCACCCGCGCGGGCATGCTGGAGACGATGGGCGAGGACTACATCCGGACCGCGCGGGCCAAGGGGCTGATCGAGCGGACCGTCGTCGTCAAACACGGGATGCGCGGCGCGCTCACCCCGATTGTGACGATCTTCGGCCTCGACTTCGGCCTGCTGGTCGGCGGCGCCGTGCTGACCGAGAGCACCTACTCCCTGCCGGGCCTGGGCAAGTACGCCATCGATGCGATCACCAACAACGACCTGCCCAAGGTGATGGGCGTGACACTGCTCTCCGCGTTCTTCGTGGTGTTCGCGAACCTGATCGTGGACCTGCTGTACGCGGTGGTCGACCCGAGGGTGAGGCTTTCGTGAGTGCCGAGACGACTCCGTCGGACGCGTTCCTGGAGCTACGGGATCTGCGGATCCACTTTCCGACCGACGACGGCCTGGTCAAGTCGGTGGACGGACTCTCCTTCCGGCTGGAGCGCGGCAAGACCCTCGGCATCGTCGGGGAGTCCGGCTCGGGCAAGAGCGTGACGAGCCTGGGCATCCTCGGCCTGCACAACCGGAAGAACGCCCGGGTCTCCGGCGAGATCTGGCTCGACGGCGCGGAGCTCGTCTCCTCGACGCAGGAGTACGTCCGCGGTCTGCGGGGCAAGCGGATGGCGATGATCTTCCAGGATCCGCTGTCGGCGATGCATCCGTACTACACCGTCGGCAACCAGATCATCGAGGCGTACCGGGTCCACCACCGGGTGAGCAAGGCCGTCGCGCGCAAACACGCGATCGAGATGCTGGGCCGGGTGGGGATCCCCAACCCGGCGCAGCGGGTGGACGACTATCCCCACCAGTTCTCCGGCGGGATGCGGCAGCGCGCGATGATCGCCATGGCGCTCTGCTGCGACCCCGAGCTGCTCATCGCGGACGAGCCGACCACCGCCCTGGACGTGACGGTTCAGGCCCAGATCCTCGACCTCATGCGCGACCTCCAGCGGGACTTCAACGCCGCGCTGATCATCATCACGCACGACCTCGGCGTGGTGGCCGAGCTGTCGGACGACATCCTGGTGATGTACGGCGGCAAATGCGTGGAGTACGGCACCGCGGAGAACATCTTCGAAACTCCCGAGCACCCCTACACCTGGGGGCTGCTCGGCTCCATGCCCAGGCTCGACCGGGAGAGCACCGAGCGCCTGCTGCCGATCAAAGGCAGCCCGCCCTCGCTGATCAACATCCCGCCGGGATGCGCGTTCCACCCCCGTTGCTCCTACGCCGACCGGACCGGGGGCAAGGGCTCCGCCGAGGTCCCCGAGCTGAGCGAGGTGCGCGGCGGCCACAAGGTCCGCTGTCATCTGCCGGCGAACGAGCGGCACGCCATCTGGGAGAGCGAAATCAAGCCCGTTCTGGAGGCTCAGTGAACAGCCCGGAGTCGGCCGGCGAGGCCGCCGTGAAGGCGCCGACGCGCGAGCCGCTGCTGGCGGTGACCGGATTGGCCAAGCACTTCCCGGTCACCAAGGGACTGCTGAAGCGGCAGGTCGGCGCGGTCAAGGCGGTCGACGGGGTTTCCTTCGAGGTGTTCAAGGGGGAGACCCTCGGCCTGGTTGGCGAGTCGGGCTGCGGGAAGACCACCACCGGGCGACTCATCACCCGCCTGGTGGAGCCGACCGGCGGGAGCGTCGTCTTCGAGGGCCACGACATCACCCACATGTCGCAGTCGAGGATCCGTCCGCTCCGGCGCGACATGCAGATGATCTTCCAGGATCCGTACTCCTCGCTCAACCCCCGGCACACCGTCGGGGCGATCGTCGGGGCGCCCTTCCGGATCCAGGGCATCAAGACCGAGCACGGGATCAAGAAGGCGGTCCAGGAGCTGCTGGCCCTGGTGGGGCTCAACCCCGAGCACTACAACCGGTATCCGCACGAGTTCTCGGGCGGTCAGCGGCAGCGCATCGGCATCGCCCGTACCCTGGCGTTGAAACCGAAGCTCATCGTGGCGGACGAACCGGTGTCCGCCCTGGACGTGTCGATCCAGGCCCAGGTGGTCAACCTACTGGAAGACCTCCAGAACGAGCTGGACCTCACCTACGTGGTGATCGCGCACGACCTTTCGGTGGTGCGGCACATCTCCGACCGGGTGGCGGTGATGTACCTGGGTAAGATCATGGAGCTGGCGGACCGCCGCGACCTGTACGAGACGCCGAGACACCCCTACACCACCGCGCTGCTCTCCGCGGTGCCGATCCCCGACACCCGGGGGCGTGGATCGCGGACCCGGGTCCGGCTCCAGGGCGACGTGCCCAGCCCGCTCAACCCCCCGGCCGCCTGCCGGTTCAGCACCAGGTGCTGGAAGGCCGACGAGATCTGCCGGACCGTCGAGCCGCCGCTCGTCGAGCTCGCCCCGCGGCACCAGGTCGCCTGCCACTTCCCCGAGAACACCCCGGCCGTGCAGCCGGGCTGAGCCGCGTCGGAGGGAGCCGGGACGCCGGTCCCCTCCGACGGGTCAGGTCGCGCCGGGAGTGATCAGACCGGACTCGTAGGCGAGCACCACCGCCTGGACGCGGTCGCGCAGCCCCAGCTTGGTGAGGACGTTGCCCACGTGCGTCTTGACCGTGGTCTCACTCACCACCAGCTGCCCGGCGATCTCCGCGTTGGACATCCCCTTCGCGATCAGGCGCAGCACCTCCAGCTCACGCTCGGTGAGCCGGTCCAGCCGGGCGGGGGTCGTGGACCGGCCCGCCGACGGCAGCCTGGTGGCGAACCTGTCCAGCAGCCTGCGGGTCACGCTCGGCGCGACGATGGCGTCGCCCGCCGCCACCACCCGGATCGCCTGGACCAGGTCGTCGGGCGGCACGTCCTTCAGCAGGAAGCCGCTGGCCCCCACCCGGAGCGCCTCGACGATGTACTCGTCGAGGTCGAAGGTGGTGAGCACCAGGACCCTCGGCACGTGCGCGCGGGGGGCCGCGTCCCGGACGATCCGGCGGGTCGCCTCGATGCCGTCGATGCCCGGCATCCGGATGTCCATCAGCACGACGTCCGGGAGGAGCGCGCGGGACTGGTCCAGGGCCTGGGCCCCGTTGCTCGCCTCGCCCACGACCGCGAGGTCGGACTCGGTCTCCAGGATCAGCCGGAAGCCCGTGCGCAGGAGCGGCTGATCGTCGACTAAGAGCACCCTGATGGTCATTCGGTCCTTCCCAGCGGGAAACGAGCCCGCACTTCGAATCCGCCGCCGGGGCGCGACCCGATTCTTAACATGCCACCATAAAGGGATACACGCTCGCGGATACCGACGAGACCGTGACCGGTGCGCTTGCCGGGCTCCGGGCGGCTGGCGGCGATGCCCCGGCCGTCGTCCTCCACGTGGACGGTGAGCTCGTCCGGCTCGTAGCGGACGGTGACCCAGGCCCGCGCCTTCGGGCCCGCGTGCCGCAGGGTGTTGGTGAGGGACTCCTGGACCATGCGGTAGGCCGCGAGATCCACCCCGGGCGGCAGCGCCCGCTGATCGCCCTCGATCCACAACTGGGTGCGGAGCCCCGCCTCCCGCATCTGCTCCACCAGGAACGGCACCTCGTACATGCCGGGCTGCGGGGTGCGCTCCGCGGCGTCGCCCTCCTCGTCCGTCCGCAGCACCCCGACGATGTTCCTCATCTCGGCCATGGCGGTCCGCCCCATCTCCTCGATCGCGGCGAGCGCCTCCCGGGCGCCGTCCGGGTTGACGGTGAGGATCCGCCCCGCCGCGGACGCCTGAACGGTCATGACGCTGACGTGGTGCGCGACGACGTCGTGCAGTTCGCGGGCGATGCGCGAGCGTTCCTCCGCGCGGGCGGCCCGGGTGTCGGCCTCCCGCGCCTGCTCCAGCCGCTCCGCGCGCCCCCGGAGCTCGTTCACGTACGCGCGGCGCAGCCGTACCGACCGCCCCGTCTCCCAGACGGCGAAGGCCAGCAGCACCGTCCAGAGCCGGCTGCCCCAGGTCGAGGTGCCCTCGCCGAGCATGATTCCGACGGATTCGGCGGTGATGAGGACCACGCCTCCCACGAGGTTCTTCCCCAGCCCCCGGTGGACGGCGAGCGTGTACAGCAGGATGCCCACGGCCAGGATCGTCAGCGAGGGGTTGTAGTCGAGCGCGGTGAGCACGGCGTCGGCCAGGGCGACGAGGCAGAGGAGTCCCAGCGGGTGACGGCGGCGCCCGGCGACCGCCATGGCGGCGATCACGACCAGCGCGACGTTGAACACATCGACGGCGCGGCCTGGGAAGGGGGGTTCCGTCATGCGGAAGAGCCCGATGACCGTCGTGATCGTCAACCCGGCGGCGAACAGGGTGTCCGCGAGCAGCGGATGCTCCTGCAGCCACAGGCGAGGACCACGCAGGGACTTTCTCACAGCTCAAATCTAGGGCGTGCCGCCCGCACCCCGTCCCTGCGCTCGGGGGAGATGGTCCTCCTTCCTCAGGAGGAGACGCCGGGGCCCGGCGGCGAGGTCATCCGGCCGCGTCGGCGACGACCGGCCGCCTGCTCGACCGGTTCGGCTGCGTCAGGCTCGGCAGCCGCTCGGGAATGGGGGGCGGCGTGCCACCCCATTCCGGGCAGATCTCCTGGTGGTCGCACCAGTCGCACAGCCGGGAACGGCGTGCGCGCCACTCGCCGGTGTCCAGCGCCCGGCGGATCGCCTCCCAGAGGGCCTCCACCTTGCGCTCGGTCGCCCGCAGGTCGGCCTCGTCGGGGGAGTAGCGGACGATCTCGCCGTTGCCCAGGTACATGAGCTGGAGCAGCCGCGGCACCCGCCCGTGCAGGCGCCACAGCACCAAGGCGTAGAACCGCATCTGGAACAGCGCCTTCGCCTCGAACTCCCGGCTCGGCGCGGAGCCCGTCTTGTAGTCCACCACCCGGACGTCCCCGCTCGGGGCCACGTCCAGCCGGTCGACGTACCCGCGGAGCAGCAGGCCGGAGTCGAGCACCGCCTCGACGTAGAGCTCGCGCTGCGAGGGCTCCAGCCGCCGGGGGTCCTCCATCGTGAAGTAGCGCTCCAGCATGCCCCGCGCCTCGGTGAGCCACCCGCGGAGCTCTTCCTCGGTCTCGAACAGGTCCGTGTAGGCGGGCTCCTCGGCGAGCAGGCGGTCCCACTCGGGTTCGAGCAGGTCGAGCGCGGCCCCCACCGTCCTGCCCGGGGCGGGCAGGTCGAACAGCCGCTCCAGCACCGAGTGCACCACGGTGCCCCGGACCGCCGCGCGGGAGGGCTTCTCCGGGATCTGGTCGATCACCCGGAACCGGTAGAGCAGCGGGCACGTCATGAAGTCACCCGCGCGAGAAGGGGAGAGGGTGCCGATCACCTGAGGCTGCTCGCTTGGCGTCATGCCTGGCAGCGTAAGGCAGGAGACCGACAGTTTTCCGCCGGGGCGCGGACGGGCGTGAGCGCTCTCGCCCGCGGTACGCGTAGCATCGAGGCATACCGGGATCACTCGTGGAGTGGGCGGGAGACCGGTGAGGCGTCGGGTGAGCGCGGTGGACGCGGAATGCGGTGCGGCCCTCGCCCCGGCCGAGCGCGAAGGAGAGGACGACCGTGAGCACCGGTACCCAGCGAAAGGGTCCCTCCGATTCCCCCGGGCTGCGGATGGGGAGCCCCTTCGGGATACCCGTGTACGTCTCCCCGACCTGGTTCCTCGTCGCGGCCTTCATCACCTTCGGCTTCGAGCCCCTGGTGCGGGGGCAGCTCGACATGACCCCGCCGGGCACCTACGTCGTCGCCTTCGTCTTCGCGGTGCTGCTCTACGTCTCGGTGCTCCTGCACGAGCTCGCGCACTGCGTGGTGGCGCGGATGTACGGGCTGCCGGTGCGCCGGGTCACCCTCTACATGCTGGGGGGAGTGTCGGAGATCGAACGGGAGCCGGAGACCCCGGGCCGGGAGTTTCTCGTGGCGTTCGCCGGTCCGGCGCTCTCGCTGGGCCTCGCGTTGATCGGGTTCGTCGCCGACATCTGGTTCATCCCGGACAACACGGTCGTGGGTGTGCTGACCTTCCAGCTCTGGGCGGCCAATCTCGTCGTCGGGGTGTTCAACATGCTCCCCGGCCTGCCGCTGGACGGGGGCCGGATGCTGCGGGCGGGCATCTGGAAGCTCACCCGCGACCCCGGCTCGGGCACGATCGCCGCGGCGTGGGTGGGCCGGGGCCTGGCGGTGCTCCTGGTGGCGCTGCCCGTCCTGATGTCCCTCATGACCGGGCAGAGCCTGGGCTGGGTCTTCATGGTCTGGGCGGTGATCCTCGCCTCGTTCATCTGGCTCGGCGCGACGCAGTCCCTGCGCACCGCGCGGGTACGGGCGCGCATCCCGCACATCCAGGCCAGGACGCTGGCCCGCCGGGCGATCCCGGTCACCGCCGACGTGCCGCTCTCGGAGGCGATCCGGCGGGCCGTCGAGTCCGGCGCGGGGGCGTTCGTCGTGGTGGACCACGAAGGCCGCCCGATCGCGATCGTGAACGAGACCGCGGTCAACCTCACCCCCGAGCAGCGCCGTCCCTGGGTGACGGTCGGCTCGCTGGCCAGGACCCTCGAACCGGAGCTGGTGCTCTCCGCGGATCTGGGCGGGGAGAATCTGCTGGAGGCGATGCAGCACACACCGGCGGGGGAGTATCTCCTGGTGGAAAGGGGTGGGGAGATTTTCGGGGTGCTCAGCACCTCCGACGTCAACCACGCCTTCAAGGGTGTCTGATTTAGCAGGATTCCCAGGGGAACCGTCGGGTTCCCACTTTATCGGGCGAATGTTCCGACGACTTCTTGTGAAAGTGCTACAGATCGGCTACACGTCCCGCCAAGTCTCGTGTCGCGGGCAAAGCCTGGATAAAGTTTGTCCATCCAACCCGGTTGGCCACGCACGTAGGGAACGTTCACATTGGGAAGCCCCCCTGTTAGCGGCGATCTGACGCCGCATCTGCTCAGCACGGCTCAGTGGACCGATGACATGGTCGCCGGTGCCGGCATTCCGGTGTACGACGTGCCATTCGTAACCGTAGGTGGCGGGATCGGTTCCTTCGTCACGGTGGACTATCTGCGTATTTACGGTGTCCCGACATCGCACATACGTATCCTGTCCAACATCGACCACCCCTGGCAGACCTATCAGTTCCTCACCCGGGTGTCGCAGATTCCGATCCCCGAGCGAATCCGCTCCGACTCCTCCTCCCGGCCGGACAACCTCTGGGGCTGGCCGTCCTACGCCCTTGAGGAGGCGTGGAAGGACAAGAATCTCGGGCACTTGTGGAACGTGCTCACCGAGCCCCTGCTCAACGACTACTGGACACCGCGCGCCGGCACGGTCTTCCAGAACCTGGACCGTGAGGCCAAGCGCATCCGCTACTGGGACATGCTGGTCAAGGGCCAGGTCCGGATGGTCCGCCGCCGGGTGGGCGGCGGGTACTTCACGATCCTCACCCCGCCGGAGGGCGCGGCCACCACCAAGCGCGTGGCGTTCCGCTCCCGCTTCGTGCACATCGCGGTCGGCTACCCCGGGCTGCGGTTCCTGCCCGACCTGCAGGAGTTCCGGGAGAAGATGGGCGACTACCAGCACGTGGTCAACGCCTACGAGCCGCACGAGCACGTGTACGAGTTCCTCAAGACCCGCCCCGGCACCGTCGTCGTCCGCGGCGGCGGCATCGTCGCCTCCCGGGTGCTCCAGCGCCTCTTCGACGACCGGCGGAAGTTCAACCTGCAGACGCAGATCGTCCACATCTTCCGGACCTTCGTCACCGGATCGCACGGCCCGCACATCTGGATGCGGCGCAAGGGCGGGGACGGCTGGGCCTACCAGGGCTTCAACTACCCCAAGTCCGTCTGGGGCGGTCAGCTGAAGGCCGAGATGCGCAGGCTCGACGGCGCCGCGCGCGCCCAGAAGTACAAGGACATGGGCGGGACCAACACCCCCAAGCGGCGTCACTGGCAGGCCCAGATGCGCGAAGGCCGCAACGGCAGCTTCTACCACCCCTTCCAGGGGACGGTCGACCGCGTCGAGCGGGGACAGGACGGCCGGCTGGTCAGCTACGTCCGGAGCAAGGACGGCACGCTCCGGCAGCCGGTGTCGGACTACATCATCGACTGCACGGGTCTGGAGGCGGACATCGCCGAGCACCGGGTCCTGGCCGACCTGCTGCAGAACTCCGGCGCCTACCGCAACCCCCTCAACCGGCTGGAGGTGGAGCGGCACTTCGAGGTGAAGGGCACGGCGAGCGGGGACGGCGCCCTCTACGCGTCCGGCACCGCCACCCTCGGCGGGTACTTCCCCGGGGTCGACACCTTCCTCGGGCTTCAGGTGGCGGCGCAGGAGATCGCCGACGACCTGGCGCGGCGCGGGTTCTGCAAGAAGCTGGGTCCCGTCCGCTCAACCGCCCAATGGTTCAAGTGGGCCTTCAACAGCCAGGTCTGAGGAGAGACACACAGTGGTTCCCACGCTGTTCGGGCGCATTCAGACGCGCATCTTCCTGCTCGCCACGGTGGGCGTCCTCATCACCTTGGCGATCATGCCGCTCGTTCTGGCGGGCTCCGGGCTCTCACTCGGCGAGCGGTATATGGTCGGGTTTGTCATCTTGGCTACCGTGACGGTGCTTGGCGTCGTCTGGGAGTTCATTTACCACTTTCTGATGCAGTTCCGCTGGGAGAAGGACTGGCCTTCCCTCTTCGGCCTCATCACCCTCCTCAACGAGGGGGTGCTCGTCTGGATCCTGCTGAGCGCCGAGGTGGTTCCGTTCATCGAGGTGGAGGTGGGTGCGATCCCGTTCTGGATCCACTTCCTCGTCGTCTGGATCGGGATCTGGCTCTTCGCCAACGGCCCGATGCGCGTTCCGTTCATCCGCTGGCGGTTCCGGGGAGGGAGACTGCTTTGACCGATATGGAGGGGCCCGTCGTACGGCCGATGTCCGGTGGTGGGCTGGTGGTCCACTCAGGTGGGCTTCTGCTGGTCTGCGGTTCCGCCGACGGAGGCTCCGAGGGGCTGTCCGGCGGGACCGTCGACGGGCTCTTGGCGGCGATACGCGAGGTCGCCGCCGTCGGCGGGGACGGGAGGACGCTCGCTCGCCGCGTCGCCCAGGTACTCGCCGCCTCCATGGCGCACGAGGTTCTCGCCTGTGCCATCGCCGGCCCGGTGGCCGGCGGGTTCGCGGTCCTGGTGAGCGGCGCGGCCACGGCACGCCTGGTCGGGCAGGCCGGCGAGGTGCACCTGGACGGCCGGGAGGCGCTCACCTGGGTGGACAGGCTCGTTCCCGGCCCGGTGACCCACATCGAGCTGTCGCTGCCCGGGGCGGGCGAGCCCCACCCCCATTGGTACCTGGACTCGGGTGTCGTGGGCGGCGGCGGCATCACCTGGAGTCCGTCCGGGGCCATGGGGCACGCCGACCGTCACCCCTCCCCGGCGGAGCAGGCGCCGGTGCTCCGGTCGCCCCCGGTCGCGCAGCAGGGGCCGGAGTACGGGCACAGGCACCCGGTGACCCAGCGCCGGGTGGCCGAGCCGTCGCCGGTCGTCGCGCAGCCGGCGGTTCCGGTGACCCCGTTCCCCCTGGTGCCCCCGCATCAGCAGGCGACCCCGCCCCCGCAGGCGGCCGCTCCGCCGGTGGCCGAACAGCCCCGTCCGGTCGAGCCGCCGACGCCTCCGCAGCCGCCGACGCCCGATCCTGAGCAGAAGCCGTTCGAGGCGGTTCTCCTGATCCCCGAGGCCGCGGACGAGGTCGTCGCCCCACCGGTGGTCGAGCCGGACAGCAGGCCGACCGTCTACGGTGTGGACTGCAAGAACGACCACTTCAACGATCCGCGCGTGCCGTACTGCGTCGCCTGCGGGATCGCGCTGGTCCAGCGGACGCTCGTGCCGCGCCGGGGCCCGAGGCCCCCGCTCGGCGTCCTGCTGCTGGACGACGGGATGACGCTGCGCCTGGACACCGACTACCTCGTGGGACGGGATCCGGAACGGGCTCAGGAGGTGGCCAGCGGGGAAGCCCGTCCCATTCGCCTGGCGGACATGGACGGGTCCGTCTCGCGACGGCATCTGCGTGTCACGTTGGAGAACTGGGACGTCAAGCTCGTCGACCTCAATTCGGTCAACGGCACTCGAGTCCAAGGACCCTCCGACCCGGATTTCCGTGACATTCCGGCGAACCAGCCGGTGACCATCGTTCCTGGGACAAAGATCTTGGTCGGCGGCTCACGGGTCATCCGGTACGAATCCCACCGCAACCAGTAGGTCCAACGGTGTCAGGTGACGAGCCGGGCCGGGCAGCACATGCCGGGCCCGGCTCGTTCCGTGCCGGCGCACGCTTCAGGCCCGTCGGCCCGGGCCGGGCGATCGCCACCCTGAACCCGTCTCGGCGTTGCCCTGTGCGCCGAACATCGCGGATAACAGAAGCGTGGCGGCGTAGAATTCTGCTATGAAGAAGAAACCGATCGAGCTCGGCGCGGTCTCGGGCGTGGGCCCGGCACCTCAGTATCCGATCGAGTCGGTCGACAACGCGCTGAGGATCCTGCTTCTGCTGGGGGAGCGCAGCGAACTGCGGCTTACGGACGTCGCGGAGTACCTCGGTGTGGCGTCCTCGACCGCGCACCGGCTGCTGGCCATGCTGCACTACCGCGGCTTCATCCGGCAGGACCTCCGGTCCAAGGCGTATCTGCCCGGCACGGCGCTGACCGGGGTGGCCTTCGCCGTTCTCCAGCGGTTCGACGTGCGGGACACGATGCGGCCCTTCCTGCAGCGGCTCAACGAGGAACTCGCCGAGACCGTGCACCTGGGCATGCTCGAAGGCACCACCGTACGCTTCATCGACGCGATCGAGAGTCCTCAGGCGGTGCGGGTCTCCTCCAGGCTGGGCCGGTCCAAGCCGGCCCACTGCACCTCGACCGGCAAGGCCATGCTCGCCCAGCTCCCGCCCGAGGAACTCCGCCGGCTCCATCCCGAAGAGCGGCTCGAAGGGCTCACCCCGAACTCGATCCGCAGCCGCACCGAGCTGGAGCACGAGATCGAGGGGGTCCGGCGCCGCGGATACGCCACCAGCGACGAGGAGAGCGAGTCCGGCGTCGCCTCGGTGGCGGTCGCCTTTCCCGCCCGGCGGCTGCCCGTTCAGATCGCCTTCAACGTGGCCGTTCCCGTCGGCCGGATGGATCGGGCAAACGAGCGCCGCATGGGCGAGCTGCTCATGCGGACCATCGAGGAGGCCGCGCAGCTCCTGCACTGACCGTGCGCCCCGCATCCGCCCGTCACGGCGGCACCGCTGCAAGCCTCGTCGTCTCGTGCCGCCAGGCGACCTCCAGGTTGAAGGAGCCGCCCAGGTCGGGCAGTTCCGCCAGATCCTCCTCCGGCAGATCGGCGAGCACGCCGCCGGCCGCGCGGACGGCCAGCGCGAGACGGGCGATGCCGTCCACGGACAACGCCCGGAGGACCGCCTCCTCCGGGGTCGCGCCCGTGCTGGTGAGGCCGTGACCGCGGAGTACGACGACCGGACGGTCGCCGAGGCTGCGCACCATCTCCCCGGCGAGGCGCCGACTGCGGATGAGTACCCCACGTGGGTGGACGGGCACACCGCCGGCCGCGAGACGGGCGCCGGGAATGTCGAACGCGCCCACGATGGGCCGGATGGCGATGCCCGCGAGATCGGCGGCCACGACGGCGGGCGGGTGGGCGTGCGCGACCGCCGTGACGTCGGGCCGGGCCCGCAGCGTCTCCAGGTGGAGGGGGAGCTCGTTCGGCACCGACCACCCCCCGAGGCCGTCCGGGTGCTTCGGCGCCCCGTCCAACCCGACCGCGTGCACGTCGGCGGGCTCCGTCCAGGCCAGGCCACGCTCACGCGGGCCACGACAACGCACCAGCACCTCGTCCGCACCGGTGCGCACGCTGATGTGCCCGAGGATGCCGTCGGCCAGGCCCCGCGCCGCCATCACCCGGCACGCCACGGCGATCCGCTCGCGCATCCCCGGCTCCCGATCCGGAGCCGTCACCTCGGCACCTCCACGGTCACACGCATCCCCGGCCCGTGACCGGAGGTCGTCGTCTCCTTGCCTGGAGTGTTTCCCATAGGCCGGATCACCGCGGCCACGCATCCCCGCCCCCACTCGAAGGCCGTCACTCCATGGCCCCGATCTCCTCCACGGCCGTGGTGAAGGCGGTGCCTTGGGCCGCCATCCGGCGGATGCGGAGCGTCGCTTTGGGCCAGCCGACCAGCACGGCGCCGGTCAGCCTGCCCTCGTCGTCGCCGTAGAGCGCCGCGAAGCGCGCCGGTACGGCGTGGGGGTCTCCGATGAGCCGGTGCGTGCTCGCCGTGTCAGGACGGCCGATGATCTGGGCCTTCCAGTCGTATTGGTCGCTCCACACGTACTCCACGGGAGCGTGGTCGCGCGGAGTGTCCGGATGGACGATGTTGTAGGCCGCGCAGGACGCCTGCTCCACCGCGTTGGTCCAATGTTCGACCCGCACCCTGCGGCCGTGCCCGGGGTGGTGCCAGCGCGCCACGTCCCCCACGGCGTACACGTCCTCGACGCCGATGACGCGGCAGGCCGCGTCGCACAGCACGCCGTCTTCGACGGGCAGGCCCGAATCCCTCAGCCAGGCGTCGTTCGGTACCGCGCCGATGCCTACCACGACCGTGGCGGCGGGCAGCACGCGTCCGTCGGTGAGGCGTACCTCGAGTGAGCCCGCCTCCCCGGTCACCTCCGCGACGCCGACGCCGAAGGCGGTGGCGGTGCCATGGCGGTGGTGCAGGCCGGTGAACAGGCGTCCGACCTCCTCACCCATCACCCGGCCCATGGGCACGGGCGCCGGGTCGACGACGGTCACCGCCTTGCCGAGGGCCCGCACGCCCGCGGCGACCTCGGCGCCGATGAAACCCCCGCCGACGACCACCACAGGCCCCGGCCGTCGAAGGTCGCGGCGGAGCGCCGCGGCGTCGTCGAGCCCGCGCAGAAGATGCAGCCCGGACCGGGGTCGCCAGGGGGAGGGCCGGGCGGCGGAGCCGGTGGCCAGGACCGCCACGCCGTACGGCAGTGCCGCGCCGTCCGCGAGGCGCACCTCCCGGTCGGCCGGGTCCAGTCCGACCGCCGGTCGGCCCAGCCGTAGCTCGATGTCGTCCCGCTTGGCGGCGTCCTCGTCGAGGAGCCGGGTCCGCGGCACATCCCAGGTCCCGGCCAGGAGCTGCTTGGACAGGGGTGGCTTGTCATAAGGCAGGTGGGATTCCGCCCCTACCAGGGTGATCCGTCCTTGCCAGCCCTCCCGGCGCAGTGCCTGGGCGGTGCGCACGCCGCCGACGGAGGCGCCGACGACGACGGCGGTGCCGTTCACCGCTCCTCGATCGTGAGCGCGGAGACGGGGCAGCTGCGCGCCGCCTCCTCCACCCGCGCGCGATCCTCGCCCGGGATCCGCGCGCGGAGCAGCACCACCAGGCCGTCGTCGTCGATGTCGTAGGTGTCGGGCGCGGCGATCACGCAGTTCGCGTAGCCCTGGCAGGCGTTCAGATCGGCTATGAGCCCAAGCATCGGGCCTCTCCCTCCTGAAGAATCGGGTCAGGTTTTGACGGCGATGCCGCCGTCGGGATGCACGGTGGTCCCCGTGATCCCCCGGGCGCGTCCCGAGGCGAGGAACACGTAGGCGGAGGCGTGGTCCGCGCCCGACAGGGCCACGCCCAGCGGCGTGCGGGCGGCCAGCTCGGCGGCCCGCCCCGGGGAGTCGGCGAGGCGGCGCTCCCCGAGCCCGAGGCTCGGCAGGCCGCGCAGGTCGGTGCCGAGCGTCCCGCCGGGGGCCACTCCGTTGACGCGGATCTCGGGGGCGAGCTCGGCGCCGAGGACTGTGACCAGGCCGCGGACGGCGAACTTGGAGGAGACGTAGAGCACGCCGCCGCGCCCCGGGTAGTAGGACGAGGTGGATTCGGTGAGCACCACGGATCCCCGTGACTCCCGCAGGTACGGCAGAGCCGCCTTCACCGAGAGAATGTGGCTCTTGACGTTCACCCGGAACATGTCGTCGAAGGCGGTGTCGATCATCTCGGCGTCGAGCTCTCCGAGGCCGCGGTAGAAGTCGAAGACGCCGACGCAGTTGACGAGCACGTCCAAGCCGCCGAACGATCCCACGGCGGCGGTCACCGCCTCGGCGTTCGCCGCATACGTGGTGGCGTCGCCCGTGACGACCGGCACCTCGGGCAGCTCCTCGGCGAGCCGCCGGGACTTCCCCTCATCGCGTTCCAGTACGGCGACCGAGGCCCCCTCGGCCAGGAAGGCGTCCACCACGGCCCGGCCTATCCCGGAGCCCGCGCCCACCACCAGGGCCCGGCGCCCGGCCAACCACCCGCTCACGCCGTCCCGGCCTTCCGCGTGGACGAGTCGAGGGTCTTTCGCCCGTCCGGCCTTGTGCTCATGTCGAGCTCCCCCGAGCCGGTTCCGGAGTCCGGCGATGTTCCGGCGACCCGCTCATCCGAGCCGGGCCTTCCGCGTGGACGGGTCCTGGCCGAGGTCCGGCCCGATTCCTCGAAGTCCGGGGACTCCCGAGTGGGCGCCGCCGCACCCTCGGGCGAAGCCTCCCGGATGAGCGGGGCGAAGGGGTTGCCGATCATCGAGGAGAAGGTGGCCGTGTTCTGCCAGGTGAGCGCCTCGAGCTCCAGCGGGCACAGGGCCACCCACTGCCCGGAGCGCGGCGACTCGACGAGCAGCCGCACCCCGTTGCGGGTCCGCACCCGTGCGACCCGGATCTCGGCGAACTCGTTGGCCACCGTGATCGGCTCGCCGGTGACCCCCGCCAGCAGCTCCTCGCGTTCCGCGGCGGCCCTGCGGGCGGCTTGGGCGTCGTCCTCCTCGCCCGCCCAGCGCAACGTCCCGCTCACAGGAAGATCGCCAGGTTCTGCATCCGGATGACCGACTCATCCGCCATGATCGTGCGCCGGGCCAGCCGCCGGCCGTCCCCGTCCGCGCGCAGCAGGTCCTCGCGGCCCGCCGAGACCAGCGCGGACTCCTGCACGTCACCGCGGCTGCGGAACAGCAGAATGGCGGATTCCACCACGATGTGCTCGGGGTCGTCAGTGGCGAAGGTCCGCACGTTGGTCACGTAGTGCCGCAGCCTGGACGGCGGGTCCTCCGTCCAGGCGTGCTCGGTGAGGAAGCGTGCCACACGGCGGGACAGCGAGTACTTGTCCTCGTCGAAGTGCGCCATGCCCGGCGAGGTGTCGAACCCGGAGCCGAGCGCCGTGGTCACCCTGACCGGCATCAGGTAGTGAACGTCCTCGGTGAGCAGGTCAAGCCACTCTTCGTACTTTTGGGCGCTCAGCAGATACGACTCGTCTACCAGCCACTCGTGCGCCTGGAGGTGGCGTTCGTCGCCGAAGGGCAGGGGACGCCCGGTCCGCTGCACGCGGGAGGCGTCGCCCCCGAGCACGGAGCGGGCCGAGAGTTCCCCGACCGGCGGTGTGCCGCGGGACGTGAGGCTCATGCGCACCCCTCCGGGTTCCGCCCGTCGGCCGTACCGACCTCGACGGCGGCCGGCGCGTCGATCGGGCGCTCAAGGTGATCGGCCCAGCGGTTGAGTAGTTCACGCTGGTTGTACTCGCTGTAGCCGACGCGGGCGCTGCCCGGCCCGGCGAACCGCTCGGGCGAGAGGTCGGGCGTCACGGGCGCGCCGTCCGCCAGCATGCCCATCCGGCTGTTGAGGAGCAGGCGGCGGGCCATGGACCCGGCGGCCGTGCTGGTCAGGGACACCCAGTTCTCCACGTCGTCCTGCTCGAACATGCCGGTGGACCCGAAGCACATCAGGTAGGCCTTGTACGACAGGGCCTTGAACTCCTCGGGCGCCTGCGCGTCGACCGCGAACCACGACAGGACCTCGGTCTCGTCCGCGCCGATCGGCTGCCATTGGCGGATCGAGATGAACGGCAGCACGTCCTCGGAGTCGGCCACCCGCGGCCAGTTGTGCACGAAACTGAGGTTGGGGAAGAGCGAGGCCGCCGAGATCATGAAGCCGTTGTCGCCGATGACCGCCAACTGCTCGGGCGACCAGGTCGCCTTCATCCGCTCGATCATCTCCTGCGGGTAGCCCACGTAGCGAAGCCGCTCGTCGAGACCGCCGGGCGGGAGCTTGTAGGTGGTACCGCCGCCGTTGCCCGCCCAGTAGGTGCAGCCGTCCTTGCGCTTCTCCGCCTTCGGTTCGCGGAACAGGCCGATCTCCACCACGGAGGTGTGGGTCTGCGGGGTGTGGTACATGTCGCCCGCGAAGTTCTCCGCGCCGATCTTCCAGTTGGCCTTGATCCGCCACCGCTGCGGGCCGCGCAGCTCGATGCCGCCGGAGCTCTGCTTGGTGTAGTAGTCGAGGTAGAAGCGGAAGTCGCCGAGGTAGTCCGCCAGCGGTGGGGCCTGCGGGTCAAGGCTGATGAAGATCATGCCGTTGTAGGTCGCGAGGTTCGGCGCGGGCAGCAGCCGCTGCCCCTTGCGCCGGAATCCCTCCTCGCCGCCGTAGGCGTCCTGGTGGAAGGGCAGTCCGACGAGCCGGCCGTCGTTGCGGTAGGACCAGCCGTGGTACGGGCAGCGAAAGTGCGACGCGTTGCCCAGCTCGGCGCGGCACACCTGCATGCCTCGGTGCAGGCACATGTTGAAGTGCGCCCTGATCTCGCCCTTCTCGTCCCTGGTGACGATGAAGGAGTCTTCGAGCACCCGCCGGACCACGTAGTCGCCGGGCTTGGCGATCTCGGACTCATGGGCCGTGAAGACCCAGGCGCGGCTGAACAGCCGCTCCTTCTCCAAGGCGAACACCGCGCCGTCGTTGTAGATGTGCGCGGGGATCATGCCCCGCCGCACATCTCGCAGCACCGAGGTCTGCTCTGTCATCGGCCATCCGTTCTCTGTTTTGAAGAGAGCTTCTCTGTTAAGTAGAACGCGATGTGCCTCGCTCGTCAAATCCCCCGCGAACTAGGACATAAGTAGCCCATCTTGAAGAAAATCATTCTCCTGATGCTTGACGTTTGGACGGTTGGTCCATTGAGATGCAGGGGTGTGACGGATGTCGCACGGCTTACAGGCGCAAGGAGGCGTCCGTGGCTGTCCAGCCCCATTCCCCCTTCCCGGAGCTCGGCCTGGTTCTTCCGCCGGCCGTTCCCCCCGGCTTGCTCTGGCCCGCCGTGGAGACGGCGGATCAAGGCGGGTTCGGCTCCATCTGGGTCACCGACCGCACCATCGCCCACACGCCTTGGCTGGAGGCCCATACGGTGCTGGGCGCGCTCGCGGCCCGTACCTCGACGGTGCGCATCGGCACCTCCGTCCTGTCGGTGGCGCGCCGCAACCCCGTTCTCACCGCGCACGCGCTCGCCACCGCCGACTTCCTCTCCGGCGGTCGCCTGCTGGCGGGCGTCGGCCTCGGCGGCCTGGAGCCCGCCGAGTACGCGATCGCCGGGGTGCCCATGGCGCGGCGATCCGCCCTTACCGACGAGTACATCGAGCTGATGCGGCGGCTGTGGCGGGAGGAGTCGGTCGACCACGAGGGTGCCGCCTACCGGTGCAGCGCGGTCGGCCTCTCCCCTCGCCCGGCCGCGCCCATCCCCGTCTGGGTGGGCGGCAACTCGCCGGCCGCCCACGCCCGTGCCGGGCGGCTCGGGGACGGCTGGCTGTCGGTCTTCGCCGGGCCGGGTGACTTCGCCGCCGGATGGCGGCGGGTCCGCGACCACGCGAGCGCGGCGGGCCGGAACCCGGAGGACCTCACCCCCGCCGCCTACGCCTTCGCCGCCATCGGCACCCGGCCCGGTGAGGCCGAAGCCGTCCTGGACCCGGCCATCAGGAGTCTGTTCGGCGCGCCGCTGGAGCAGTTCGAGTCGGCCTGCCTGTACGGCACGGCCGACCGCTGGGTGGACACCGTCGGCAGGTTCGGCGAGGCGGGCGCCCGCCATGTGAACGTGCTGCTCTTCAGCGCGGACCTGGCTCGAGACGTCGAGACGATCGCCTCGTCGGTCATCCCCCGGCTCAGCACCCCGGGAGCCCTCGCCCGGCGCTGACGCCGCTCCGCCCAGGCGACCCCACCACCACGACACCGCTTCCCGACCAGGAGGACAGACCATGACCAGCCAGCCCGAGGCACCCGCGGGCCCGCCGAACATCGACCTCTACACCCGCAACGGGTTCAGCGGGCCGATCGCCACCATCGTCCGCACGCAGTACGCCCCGGTGTACACGGCGGTGTCCGGTACGTACGCACCCCACCGGCTCGACGTGAACGCACTGTCGGGGAGCCTCGTCACGAACGGCTCCTCCCTGCCCGTGCCGATCCTCGAAGGCACCGACGTCAGCGTCGAGGTGTCCCACCGCACCGAACCGAGCACGGTGGCCTTCCGCAACGTCCTCGCGGACGAGCTGCACTACGTCCTGGAGGGGGAGGGACGGCTGGAGACCGATTTCGGCGTGCTTGAGGTACGGCCGGGCGACATGGTCCTGCTGCCCCGCTCCGTCACCTACCGCTACGGCGCGATCACCTCGCCGCTGCGTGAGGTCGTGATCGTCACCGCCAGCGAGATGCGCGTCGACCCGGAGAACGCGCCCGGAGTCCTCAACGTCGACCTGCACGTCGACGCCCCGGTCCCCGATCCGCGCATGGGCCCGCCGGGAGACTACAAGGTGATCATCCGGCACGGCGGGCGGTGCACGACGTACTCCTACGACTACGACCCCGTACCGTGCCTGGCCGCCGTCGGCGCCCCGATCGTGCGGCGCTTCAACATGGAGAACGTGCACGGCCTCGGTGTGGAGAAGGGCGGTCTCATGCCGCCCAGGCTGCTGAACGACGCCACCACCCGCACCCTCGTCTTCCACCTCGGCAACCGGCGCAGCGACCGACCCCCGGTGCATCACAACGCCGACTACGACGAGGTCATCTTCTACGTCGCGGGCCCCGGCCACTACGGCGCCGTGGACAAGCCGGGCACCATCCTGTGGACTCCGAAGGGTCTCATCCACCACGGCCCGGAGGAGGATGTCCCCGAGGGTTACCAGGCATTCCTGCTCGAGACCCGCGCCGCCCTCTCGCTGACCCCGGCGGGCCGCGAGATCGCCGCGATCATGGAGACCGGGCAGTTCGACTTCTTCACTCCCGGCACCCCCGTGAACGCCTGAAGGAGAATCCCCGTGACGGATACGCTCAGCTCACCGGCCCGGACCTACGACCACTTCTCCGGCCCTGACCTCGACACCGCCAAGTGGATGTACCTCGAGTACCCGATGCCGGAGGGCCCCCCGTGGCGCTGCGCCGATCCCGGCGCCGTGACCGCGATCGCCGACGGCGCCCTCACCGTGGACATCGACGAGTTCCGGCTCAGGCACGACACCGTGCAGATCATGGACAATCCGAAGTACCTGCTGCTGTCCACCGAGGAGTTCGCCCTTGGAGAGGGACGGCGGGTCACGTTCACCGTGGACATGGCGGTCACCTCCAAAGGCGGCGATCCCCGTGACTACCGGGACGGCGTGGCCGCCTTCAACGTGGTGGACATGGAGTCCGGGTGGGTGTTCGACGTGGCCGCCAACAGCGACCACGTCTGGGCCATCCACGAGATGCTCCCCGTCCCCACCGCCGCGGCGCGGCCGTTCACCCGGATGGTGGAGGACCCGTTCGCGAACCTGCCGCCGGGCCCCGGCCGTACCAGGCGGTGCCAGGTGACGATCGACACGTCCGCGGGATCCGTCGCGTGGCTGGCGGACGGCGCCGTGATCAACGAGGTCACCGGCATCCGGCTGCCCGGGGTCGTGCGCCTGGGCCTCGGCGTGTTCACGCTGCACTCCGTCGCCGGCGGAGCCAGCCGGTCCATCCGCGGCCAGGGGATCTCGGTGACGTGGAGCGGTCTGACCGTCGAAACCGCCGACGCGGGCGGAGCCGGGTAGCCATGCCTCGGGCGGAGCGGTCGCGCACACCGGACGGCGGCGAACGGCGGGCCGCGAGCGGAACACCTCCGGTGTTCCGGCCCGCGCGTCACACCCGGCTGTACGAGGAGGTCGCCTCCCAGTTGCGGGAGGCCATCCTGTCGGGCGTCTACCGTCCGGGGGAGCGGCTGCCCACCGAGCGCGAGCTGATGGGCATGTTCGACGTCAGCAGGGCCGTCGCGCGCCAGGCCACCATGAACCTGGAGCACGAGGGGCTCGTCGAGGTGCAGGTCGGCTCGGGCGGCGGCGCGTTCGTCGCGGCCCCGACGGTGAACGCGGTTCACCGTGCCCTGGAGAACCACATGCGCCACAGCCAGGTGTCCGTCCTGGACTACCTGGCCGCGAAGCGGATCCTGGAACCCGTGCTCGCCACGGCCGTCCTGGCCGGAGCGAGCACGGACGACCTGCGCAGGCTCCAGGAGAACGTCGACCTCTCCAGGAGTGCGCTGGCCCGCGGCCGGGGCGCCGCCGAATTGCTGCGGCTGAGCCTGGATTTCCACGAGATCCTCGTCGCGGCGACCGGCAATCCCGTGCTGGAGGCGCTGTTCATCGCGCTCGTGCGCATGGGGAACCGGGTTCCCGCCTTCACCTCGGCCACCGCCCACCACGACTGGGAGCACCTTTTCGAGGAGCACGCGCAGGTGCTGACCGCCCTTCGCGCGGGCGACGCGGGGCGCTTCACCGCGCTCATGCTCCGGCATCTGGACTCGGTCGACGAGATCTACACGGAGCAGCCGACCGACTGACCTCTGCACCGAATTGAAACCCCACGCCAAGTACATCCGCCTACCTCCAAGGAATCAGTCGTGACCAGCCCGCCTTCACTTTGGGAAGCCGCCCGCACGGAGATGGAGGGGTACGCGTTCGTCGCGGACTCCGCCCTCCAGCCGCGGTGGAACGTTCCCGACAAGATCGCCATCAACGTCGCCGTGGCCGGCCGTGCGGGCCTGCCCGGCTCGCCGGACTACCCGGTGGACGTCGAGGAGTACGTGGACGCCGCCTCCCAGGTCATCGAGGCCGGCGCGTGCGGAGTGCACGTCGACTTCACCTGGGTCACGGACTCCAAGGGCCGCAGGCTCGACAAGGACCTTCCGCCCACCGAGGCGTACGGACTCGTCCTCGAACCGCTGCGCGAGAGGTTCGGCGACGACTTCGTCCCGAACCTCAACGTCCTCAACGGCGCCACCTTCGACGAGTGCCTGAGCCCCGCCAGATCCGGTCAGGCGGAGGTGGCGCCCTGCGCCGCCGGCCACCCCGAGGCGTTCGTCCTCCCCGCGGTGAAAACCCTCCTTGAGTACGGCGTCAGCCCGGAAATCGTCATCCACAGCTCCGGCGAGGTCGAGTTCGCCAAGCGCCGGCTGTTCGACACCGGGATCATCCCTCCCGGGGCCCAGACCAACTGGATCATCCTGTTCGGGCTTCCCGTGGACGTCGGCCGTACCCTGATCTCCGGGGCCTGGGTGAACGACACCACCTCCATGGCGACCCACCTGTTCCTCATGGTGGAGCAGATCCGGAGGCTGGACCCCAAGGCCGCGATCACCGTGTGCAACGCGGGCCGGGCCGGGCTCTACATCACCACCCTCGCGACCATGATGGGGCTCAACATCCGGGTCGGTCTCGAGGACAGCTGCTGGAAACACCCCAACGGCGACGCCCTCATCAAGAGCAACCTCGAGCTGTTCACCCGGGCGCGCACCATCGCCGCCGAGCTCGGGCGCACCCCGGCGACCGCGAACGAGTACCGCGCGCAGATCGGCTTGCCGCAGCGCGGCTGACACCCCTGATTCCGGCGGCACCCTCACGCCGTCCGACCCCCGAGCGGCATATGCCAGATCAGAAAGCAGGAATCCGATGGAACTCAACGACCGCGTCATCATTGTGACCGGAGCGGGCAGCGGCATCGGTGCCGCGACGGCGCGGCTGCTGGCCGCCCGCGGGGCGAAGGTCGTCGTCTCCGACATCGCCGACACCGGCGCGCAGACCACGGAGAGCATCCGTGCGGCCGGCGGCGAGGCGGAGTTCGTGCAGGGCGACATCGGGGTGGAGGCCGGGGCGCAGGCCCTGGTCGCCGCCACCCTCGATCGCTACGGCAGGCTCGACGGGGCGTTCAACAACGCCGGTGTGGAGCAGTGCGCCGTACCCCTGCACAAGCTGACCGGCGAGCAGTGGGACCGGGCCGTCCGGGTGGACCTGTCGGGTGTCTTCTACTGCCTCAAACACCAGATCACCGCGATGCTGGAGTCCGGCGGCGGCTCGATCGTGAACACGGCCTCCGCCCTCGGCCGGGTCGCCATCCCGAACGCCGCGGAGTACGTGGCGGCCAAGCACGGCGTCGTCGGCCTCACCAAGGCCGCCGCCGCCGACTACGGCAGGCAGGGCATCCGGGTCAACGCCGTCCTCCCCGGCATCGTGGAGACGACCATGGTCGCCCGCATCTCGCAGGACCCCACCTTCGCGGCGTACTTCGACACCCTGCGGCGGCGGCACGTGATGGGCCGCTTCGGCAAGCCGGGCGAGATCGGCGAGTCCGTGGCCTGGCTGCTGTCGGACGCCTCCTCGTTCGTGACGGGGGCCGCGATCTCCGTCGACGGCGGTTACCTCGCCGTCTGATCCCCGTTCCGCCGTGCACCCGCTCCCGTGAAGCGCTCCGGGGCCGGTGGCGCAACGGAAAAGCCCGTCGTCGCGGCGGAACCCGGATGCCCCCGCGACGGCCACCGCGTGCCGCCGTGAGACGGCCGTCGCCGTCCCACCACACCTCCATCCCGCGCGCGGACATCGCAGTACGCCGTACCCCCTCAGGCGGCGGACCATCAAGAAGAGGAACGTATGGACATCAAAGATCGTGTGGTCATCGTGACCGGTGCCGCCAGCGGCATGGGTGCCGCCACGGCCGGACTGCTGGCGAGCCGGGGCGCGAAGGTCGTCCTGGCGGACATCAGCGACAGCGGCGCGGAGGTCGCCGAGGGAATCCGCCGGGACGGCGGCGACGCCGAGTTCGTCAGGACGGACGTGGGGCGGGAATCCGATGCGGAGGCCCTCGTCGCCGCGACCCTCGACAGGTACGGCAAGCTCGACGGCGCCTTCAACAACGCGGGCATCGAGATGTGCTCCCTCCCTCTGCACAAGCTCACCGGCGAGCAGTGGGAACGCGCCATCCGGGTGGACCTGACAGGCGTGTTCAACTGCCTGAAGTACGAGATCATCGCGATGCTGGAGTCCGGCGGCGGCTCGATCGTCAACACCGCCTCGGCGGCGGGCCAGGTCGCCATCCCGAACGCCGCCGAGTACACGGCGGCCAAGCACGGCGTCGTCGGCCTCACCAAGGCCGCCGCCGCCGACTACGGCAAGCAGGGCATCCGGGTCAACGCCATCCTCCCCGGCACCATCGAGACCCCCATGGTGGCCCGCGCCATGGAGGACCCCACCTTCCAGATCTACGCCGAGGGCCTGCTGCAGCGGCACGCGCTCCACCGCTTCGGCAAGCCGGGCGAGATCGGCGAGTCCGTCGCGTGGCTCCTCTCGGACGGCTCCTCCTTCGTCACCGGCGCCGCGATCCCCGTCGACGGCGGCTGGCTCGCCACCTGACCCGGGGATCGGCACCGCGCCCGGCGCCTGGCTGGAGCCCGTCTCCCAGGCGGGCGACTCGGTGACCCTGCTCGTCCAGGCCGAGCGCGTCAAGCAACGAACACGACAGGAATCGATGTGGAGAAGGGCATCCGGAGAATGACCGTTGACGAGTCCCGTACGGCAAGCACGATCGACGAGGCGGACATCGCACGACTGCTCGACGAGTACGCGTGGTGTGTGGACGACAAGAGGTGGGAGGACTGGGAGGCGTGTTTCACCGCGGACGCGGAGATCCGCATGCCTTTCGCCGCGCACGACGGGTCCGACGGGCTGGCCGAGTGGGGGCGCGCGGCGCTCGCCCCGTTTGAGAAGACCCACCACATGAGCTCGAACTTCCAGATCACCGTGGAGGGGGACACGGCCTTCGGCCGTTCCAAGTTCCAGGCGGTGCACGTCCCGCGCGCCGATCGGTCATCCGAGTACTTCGTCGTAGCCGGGACCTACCACTGGCGTTTTCGCCGGACCGAGCACGGGTGGCGTATCCGGCGCTGTGAGATCGAGGTGGCCTGGACCTACGGCGACGACGCCACGGGGCTGTCCGGATAGCACCGAGGCGGTGCGGTGCGGGGCCGGATTTCGCCGGGTACGGGCGGAGCCGGGACACCCGGCTCCGCCCGTACGGGCGCCTACGGGGTCGTGGCCTCGGCCTCGGGGACGCCCGCCGTGGCGGACGGTCCCTCCTTGGGCCGTACCGGATCCGCGAGCAGGGTCGCGACCACCGCCTCCCAGTCCACCGGATCGGCGTCCCGCTCGGCGCGGACCTGGACGGCGGCGTCGGCGCGGCCGTACGCGCCGAGCACGAGGGCGTCGTCGGGGGCCGCGGCGACCCCCTGGGCCGGCAGACCCGCCTTGGTGATCCGCTCGGCCAGCGCGGTGGCCCGGCGCCCGCCGAACAGGAGCAGCGGGCGGCCCGCCGAGACGGCCAGCCGGAGGGCGACCTCCACCGCGGCGGACGCGTCCGAGCCGCCGTTGAAGTGGACCGCGATCGGCCCCTCGCCGAGGTCGTCCAGTCCGTCGGCCACCGAGACGAGCCGCGCCGTGGTCGTGGCCCGGATCGCCTCGGCGCCGGGGGCGTGCTCCGGCAGGATCACGACGTCGGGTTCGGCGGAGGAGACGAGCTCGGGGAACTCGGCCTCGACGTCGCCGGCGAACCGGCTGACCACACGGACCGGGACGTCCGGGGAGCCGGTCCGGTCCGCCAGGGACTCCAGCTCGCTCATCGTGGTCGTCATCTCGGCCAGCTCGGAGGAGAGGCCGGTGCCCACCTCAAGCCTGCCCCGCGAGTACGGCCGCAGATGCCCGAAGACCATCTCGGCGGGTCCGCGCCCGGCGACGGCCCCCGCCGCGAGCCTCGCGGCCGGCCCGCCCGCCGCGGGATCGGGCACCACCACGACCGCGCGGAAGGCGAGATGGGTCCCGAGCGCGGCGCGTTCGGCTTCGGCGATGTCGCGCTCCACCCTGCGGTCGGGGTAGAGCCAGCGGACCACGGGGCCGGTCATGGCGGTCGTGATGAGCGCCATGAGCACCATGAGCGAGTAGAGCTCGGGGGTGAGCACCTTGGCGTTGAGGCCGACGGTCAGGATGACGATCTCGGTTAGTCCCCGGGTGTTCATCAGGAAGGCGAGGACCGCGGACTGCCGGGGCTGGACCTTCTGGCTTCGCGCGCCGACGTAGGCGCCGATCAGCTTTCCACCGATGGCCACGGCCAGGATGACGGCGAGCAGGCCGAGGTCCTGGCCGGTGAAGAGCCCGGTGAGGTCCACCTTGAGACCGGCCACCACGAAGAACATCGGCAGCAGCAGGAGGACCGCCAGGTGCTCCAGCCGCTCCAGGATCTCGTGGCGCAGCCGTTCCGCGCCCTCGTGCGGCATGATCGCGCCGAACAGGAACGCGCCGAAGATGAAGTGGATGTGCATCCACTCGGTCGCCCAGGCCGAGGCGATCAGCCCGATGAGGACGATCGCGAACAGGCCGGGGGTGAGCCGTCCGGCGCGCTGGTAGGCCGGGATGAGCCTGCGCAGCAACGGGCGTACCACGACGATCATCAGGATCGCGAACGGGATGGCCAGGGCCACCTGCCACTGGTCGCCGCCTCCGGTGCCCGCGATCGCCACCACGACGGCGAGAACGGTCCAAGCGAGCACGTCGATCACGGCGGCGGAGGCCAGGGCGAGCCCGCCGATGGTGGTCCGGTGCATGCCCCGGTCGGTGAGGATCCGGGCGAGCACCGGGAAGGCGGTGGCCGACATCGCGGCGCCGAAGAACAGCACGAACGCCAGCGGCTGGATGCCCTGCTGGTCGTCGAGGATGGCCAGGGCCAGCAGGGCGCCCAGCGCGAACGGCAGCAGCGTGGAGCCGAGCCCCACCGCGGCGGCCACCCGGCCCTTGCCCCGGACCAGTTTCTGGTCGAGCTCCAGGCCGACCACGAACATGAAGAGGACGAGTCCCACGTCGGCGAGCGCCTTCATGGACAGCTGCACGTCGACGGAGAACAGTGAGTCGCCCGTGAACCGCTGGAGCAGCGTCGGGCCCATGAGGATTCCGGCGAGGATCTCGCCGATGACAGGGGGCTGGCCGACCAGTCGGGCCAGCGACCCGAACAGCCGGGCCAGGGCGAGCACGACTACGATGGCCAGGAGTAATCCGGCCACGTCGTAGGCCGCGGGCGCGGCGCCGCCGAGGAACTGAGGCACCGTGGCATCGCCTCCGTAGGGGGAATAGTGGATCTAGACGGCGCAAGGTAGCATCGCGACGTTATCGTGTTGGGGGTGACATCGCGAGAGAGGACGTGCGGTGGAGGGGATCGCCGACTACGAGTTCATCCGGTCGCTGGGCGCCGGTAACCACGGGGAGTTCTTTCTCTCCCGCCGGCCGGAGCGCCTGCCCGTCGACGCCGAGTACGTCGCCGTCAAGGTGGTGGGCGGGACCGGGCAGGACGCCTTCCGGCGCGCGACGCGGGAGCTGAAGGCGTTCGCGGCGGTGCGCTCGCCGTACCTGGTGACCCTGTACGACGCGGGCCAGCAGGGCGGTGTCTTCTACTACTCGATGGAGTACCTCCCCGGAGGTTCCCTCGGGGCGCCGAAGGAGGGGCTCACCCGCGCCACGGCCCTGTCCGCGCTGGCGCACGCCGCGTGGGCCGCGCAGGCGCTGCACGACGCCGGGATCGTCCACCGCGACATCCGGCCGTCCAACGTGCTGCTCACCTCCGTCGGGGGGAAGCTCGCCGACCTGGGCCTCGCCCAGGTGCTGACCCCCGGGGTGACGGTCACCGGGATGGGCAAGGTCGGTTCGGTGGAGTTCACCGACCCCGCGCTGCTGCAGGGCGAGGAGCCGAGCCCGGCCGGCGACGTCTGGTCCATCGGGGCCACCCTGCACTGGGTCGCCTCCGGCATGGGGCTGTACGGCGCGCTGCCGACACATGACACGCTGCTCACCCTGCGCAAGGTGTTCAGCACCCCGCCGAGTGTGGCCGGGGGGCTTGACGCGCAGATCGCCGATCTCATCCACGCCTGCATCGGGAGTCCCTCGGCCCGCCCGACCGCCGCTCAGGCGGCCGAACGGCTGAGCTACCTGGCCGCGGCCTGACGGGGCCGCGCGGGGGAGTCAGGGTGCGGTCCGGATCCGGGCCCAGAGGACGTTGTCGGCGCGGGTCCCGTCGGCTCTGGGCAGGTGGTGGCGCAGGACCCCCTCCCGGGTGAAGCCCGCGCGCTCCAGGACCCGCTGCGAGCGGACGTTGTCGGGGTCCGTCCCGGCGGTGATCCGCTGGATCGTCGTGTGCGCGAACGTCCAGTCGACCAGGAGGTTCACCGCCCTGGTCACCGTTCCCCGCCCCCGCGTGCCCGCGGCGAGGCTGTATCCGATCATCGCCTCGCCCAGTATCGGGATGATGTTCATGAGCTGGATGTGCCCCGCGAAGGAGTCGTCCGCCCCGTCCCGGATGGCGATCTCGGCGCGCTCACCGCTGATCCAGTGGCTCGCGGCCGAGACGCACCTCGCCAGTGAGTCGGCGTGTTCCACCGGCGTCGCGGGGACCCGGTAGCGCATGACGTCGGGCAGGCACATCATCGCGTGGTAGTCGTCGGCGTCCGCAGGGGTGAGCGGGACCAGCCGGATCACCCCGTCCGAGAGCGCTCCGCCCGGGAAGGGCGGCAGGAAAGGCGGGACGGGGCTTTCGGGGTCGTCGGCGAGGCGGGCGAAGGCGACGAGGTCGGTCCGGCTCCCGTCCGGGTGCCGGGCGGCCCGGCGGCGCAGGGATTCACGCCGGTATCCCGCCGCGTAGGCGATCTTCTGGCTCGCGGCGTCGGACGGCGTCGCCATGAGCTCGATCCGCTCCACCCGTACCGGGAGGGCGTCGTTGCCGAAGGCCCAGGAGGTCAAGGCCCGGACCGCGGCGGTTCCGGCGCCCCGGCCCCGGGCGGAGGGAGTGATCCAGAGAGAGATCTCGGCGTTGCGGGCGTCGTCCGGGGGGCCCAGCGCGACGGCGCCGACGACCTCGCCGGTCGTGGAGTCGGCCACGACCAGTCGTACCCCGCCGCGCTCCCAGACGACCGGCGTCAGCCGTACCCAGTCCAGGAGGTCCGCCCGGGTGCAGGGGCTCGGCGTGTCCGGCGGGAAAGGCCGGGCGCGGGGGTCGGCGCAGCCGGGTGCCAATGTCTCGACGTCGTCCTCGTGGGGAGGTCGCAGGGAATACCGGTCCGCTTCGATCACCACATGAGGCATCATGCTTGTTAGTCCTATCAGCCGGATCTTGTCTGGGTCGAGCGGGTTTGCGATGGGAGGGCCCGCGCGCCGATAGCCTTACGGGTATGGGTTTGCGCAGGCAGGGGCCTTTTCAGGCCGGGGATCAGGTTCAACTCACCGACCCCAAGGACAAGCGGCACACGATCACGCTGGACGAGGGCAAGGTCTTCCACACGCACAAAGGCGGGCTGGCCCACGACGACCTGATCGGGCTGCCCGAGGGGTCTGTGGTCAGGTCGTCTGGGGGCACGCCCTACCTCGCCTTCCGGCCGCTGCTCGTGGACTACGTGCTGTCGATGCCCCGCGGCGCCGCGGTGATCTATCCCAAGGACGCGGCGCAGATCATGGTGGAGGCCGACATCTTCCCCGGGGCCAAGGTCGTCGAGGCCGGGGCAGGCTCCGGGGCGCTCACCTGCTGGCTGCTCCGCGCGGTGGGGCCCGAGGGCAAGGTGATCTCGTACGAGCGGCGCGCGGACTTCGCGGAGGTGGCGCGGCGGAACGTGGAGAAGTTCAACGGGGATCCGGGGGACCGCTGGCGCCTGGTGGTGGGTGACTTCGTGGACGCGCTGGACGAGTCCGACGTGGACCGGATCGTGCTGGACATGCTCGCGCCGTGGGAGTGCGTGGACGCCGCGGCCAAGGCGCTCGCCCCGGGCGGGCTGATCTGCTGCTACGTCGCGACCACCACGCAGCTCTCCCGGACGGTGGAGACGCTGCGCGCGCACGGGAGCTTCACCGAGCCGCATTCGTGGGAGACACTGGTGCGCGGCTGGCACGTGGAGGGACTGGCGGTCCGCCCGGACCACCGGATGATCGGGCATACCGCCTTCCTGGTGACGGCGCGGCGGATGGCGGACGGGGTCACCCCGCCGCCGAGGAGGCGCCGCCCGGCGAAGGGGGCCTACGACGAGAGCCCGGCGGCGCGGCCCGCCGGACGAGCCGACTATGACAATTCGGCTACATCTGGGATTGTCGCCGGGACGGGGGAAGAGATCCCATTGTGAGGATGCTTCCTCTAGTAAACCCGACATTCAGTAACAAAAAACTCACCACCCGCTGTAACTAGACGAACACCCCCCGGCCAGGTTACGGATTGGCCGTAGATAGGTAGGGTCTGAAGTAGTTGATAAAGCTGGGAAGGAGGTGACGGGGCGTGGCAGCTCGTGAAGAATCCGAGGCTCGCGCCGCGCAGCGCGAACGAGAGGTCGCCGACCTCACAACGCAGGTCTCCTTCCTGCAGGAAGAGATCAGCGCGTTGCGCCGCAAGCTCGCGGAGTCCCCCCGTCAGGCACGGATCCTGGAGGAGCGTCTCCACGAGGTACAGGCCAATCTCTCCGCCGTCACCGCACAGAACGAACGTCTTGTGGCGACCCTCAAGGAGGCGCGCGACCAGATCGTCGCGCTGAAGGAGGAGGTCGATCGGCTGGCGCAGCCCCCCTCGGGGTTTGGTGTCTTCTTGGAGGTCCGCGAGGACGGGACCGTCGAGGTGTTCACCGGGGGCCGCAAGCTTCGGGTGAACGTCAGCCCCACGGTTGAGGTGGAGTCTCTCCGGCGTGGCCAGGAGGTCATGCTCAACGAGGCCCTCAACGTGGTGGAGGCGTTGAGCTTCGAGCGCATCGGCGAGGTCGTGATGCTCAAGGAGCTGTTGGAAGGCGGCGATCGCGCGCTCGTCATCTCGCACGCCGACGAGGAGCGTGTCGTCAAACTCGCGGAGCCCCTGATGGAATCCCCGCTCCGCGCGGGAGACTCGCTGCTGCTTGAGCCCAGATCCGGCTACGTCTACGAGCGGATCCCCAAGTCCGAGGTCGAGGAACTCGTCCTCGAAGAGGTCCCCGACATCTCCTACGACGAGATCGGCGGTCTGTCCCGGCAGATCGAGCAGATCAGGGACGCCATCGAGCTGCCCTATCTGCACGCCGACCTCTTCCGGGAGCACGAGCTGCGGCCCCCCAAGGGCGTACTGCTCTACGGTCCGCCCGGATGCGGCAAAACCTTGATCGCCAAGGCGGTCGCCAACTCCCTGGCCAAGCAGGTCGCCGAGAAGACCGGCCAGTCGGGCAAGAGCTTCTTCCTCAACATCAAGGGCCCCGAGCTCCTCAACAAGTACGTCGGGGAGACCGAGCGGCACATCCGGCTGGTGTTCCAGCGGGCACGGGAGAAGGCGTCGGAGGGCACTCCGGTGATCGTGTTCTTCGACGAGATGGACTCGATCTTCCGCACCCGTGGGTCGGGGGTCTCCTCCGACGTCGAGAACACGATCGTCCCCCAGCTCCTCTCCGAGATCGACGGGGTCGAGGGCCTGGAGAACGTGATCGTGATCGGCGCCTCCAACCGGGAGGACATGATCGACCCGGCGATCCTGCGGCCGGGACGTCTCGACGTGAAGATCAAGATTGAGCGCCCCGACGCCGAGGCGGCCAAGGACATCTTCTCCAAGTACATCACCACGTCGTTGCCGCTGCACGCCGACGACCTGGCGGAGAACGGCAGCTCGCCGGTCGCCTGCGTGGAAGGCATGATCCAGCGGGTCGTCGAGCGGATGTACACCGAGACCGAGGAGAACCGCTTCCTCGAGGTGACCTACGCCAACGGCGACAAGGAAGTCCTGTACTTCAAGGACTTCAACTCCGGAGCGATGATCCAGAACATCGTGGACCGGGGTAAGAAGATGGCGATCAAGGAGTTCCTGGAGACGGGGCAGAAGGGGTTGCGGGTCGCGCATCTCCTCGCCGCCTGCGTCGACGAGTTCAGCGAGAACGAGGACCTGCCCAACACCACCAACCCCGACGACTGGGCGCGGATCTCCGGCAAGAAGGGTGAGCGGATCGTCTACATCCGTACCCTCGTCTCGGGTAAGCAGGGCACCGAGGCCGGCCGCTCCATCGACACCGTGGCCAACACCGGCCAGTACCTGTAACGGCCGTACGACCGGGCGGCGCGTCTCCCGTGGGAGATGTGCCGCCCGGAGCGCCTGTTACCTGTGAGGTTCCTGGGAACCGGTGCGGTCGGATGCGCGTCAAAGCTCCGTGTTTGATCGACATGGCCCGGCTCCTCGGTGATCCGGGAGTCCTCGCGCGAGTCCGCACGGCTGACCGAACTGGATCTTCTCCGCTTCGTCGCGGCCTTCGCCGTTCTCGCCTTCCACTACTTCGTGGCCTTCGGATCGCTCTGGGGAACCCGGCCGTCCTCGCTCTTTCCCGAGGTCGCCGCGGCCGCCTCGCTGGGCATCTTCGGGGTCGAGCTGTTCTTCGTCATCAGCGGCTTCGTGATCTTGATGAGCGTCTGGGGCCGCGGGGTCGGTGAGTTCGCGGTCTCCCGGGTCGTCCGGCTCTTCCCGGCGTACTGGCTGACCGTCCTGGCGATCGCCGGAGTCTACGAGCTCACCGCGGTGACCGCGTTCGACCCGGAGCTCTCGCTCCGGCAGTACCTGGTCAACCTGACCATGCTGCAGCGCGGGGTCGGCGTCCTGGACGCGAGCGGGGTCTTCTGGACGCTCTGGGTGGAGCTGCGGTTCTACGTGCTGATCGCCGTACTCGTCCTGATCGGGGTGACGCTGCGGCGCTGCCTGATCTTCATGGGGCTCTGGCTGATCGGCGCGGTGTTCGCCTCCCGGGTGGAGAGCGAGCTCCTCGACCTCGTCCTGCTGCCCAAGTCCGCCCCCTACTTCATCGCGGGGATGGCCTTCTTCCTGATCTACAAGTACGGCTCCTCGCTGATCCTCTGGTGTTTCGTCGGCGCCACCTGGGCGCTCGCCGTCTACTCCGCCACCGAGCGCTTCGCCGGCCGGATCAAGCTGGTCGGCCGGGCCGCGATGCCCGCCCCCGACTGGGCGGTGATCCTCACCATCACCTTGATCTTCGTGGCGATCGCCCTCATCGCCCTGGGCGGGCTGCGCCGGCTGAGATGGCGGCGCCTGGCGACCCTGGGCGCGCTGACCTATCCGCTGTACCTGCTCCACCAGACCGTCGCCGCCGTCGCCATCCCCCCGCTGCGCACGTGGCTGGGCCCCTGGCCGACCGCGCTCGTCACCACGGCGATCGCGATCCTCCTGTCCTATCTGGTGTGGCGGTTCGCCGAGCGTCCCCTGCAGCGGGTGATGCGGCCGTGGCTGCGCAAATCCCTGGAGCATCTGCGTGGTTCGGGCGTCCCCGAGCCACCCCCGGCCCCACCCGTCGTGATCCCGGAACCCGTGGCGCCGACCCAGGCCCCAAGCGGCTACCGCTGGCTCCATGAAACGGACACATCACGCGAACCGGAACGACACGAAAAAGCCTCTCTGCCGTAACTGTCTGGTCGCAGTGGGGAGGGAACGGTCTAGGCTCTGGGTACATGGCGAACCACCGAGGGTCGGACAGCCGGATGAACAGAGGGTGCGCATGACGGTTCGGCGGGTGATGGGGATCGAGACCGAGTACGGAATATCCGTGCCCGGGCAGCCGGGCGCCAACGCGATGGTGACCTCGTCCCAGGTGGTGAACGCGTACCTCGCGGAGTCCGCCGCGCGGGCCCGCCGGGCCCGATGGGACTTCGAGGAGGAGAATCCGCTCCGGGACGCGCGGGGTTTCGACCTCGCGCGGGAGGTCGCGGATTCGAGTCAGCTCACCGACGAGGACCTCGGCCTGGCGAACGTGATCCTGACCAACGGCGCACGGCTCTACGTCGACCACGCTCATCCGGAGTACTCCACCCCGGAGTGCACCAATCCGCGGGCGGCGGTGATCTGGGACAAGGCGGGGGAGCGGGTCATGCAGGCCGCCGCCACGCGGGCGTCGGCGATGCCGGCGGGCTCGCCCATCCAGCTGTACAAGAACAACACCGACAACAAGGGCGCCTCCTACGGCTGCCACGAGAACTACCTGATGCGCCGCGCGACGCCGTTCGCCGAGATCGTGCGGCATCTGACGCCGTTCTTCGTCTCCCGCCAGGTGGTCTGCGGCGCGGGCCGGGTCGGCATCGGCCAGGACTCGCGGGGCGAGGGCTTCCAGATCAGCCAGCGGGCCGACTTCTTCGAGGTGGAGGTGGGCCTGGAGACGACGCTCAAACGGCCGATCATCAACACCCGGGACGAGCCGCACGCGGATCCGGAGAAGTACCGCCGCCTGCACGTCATCATCGGCGACGCGAACATGTCGGAGATCTCGACCTACCTCAAGCTCGGCTCGACCGCGCTGGTCCTGGCGATGATCGAGGACGGATACCTCACCCAGGACCTCTCCGTCGAGCTGCCCGTGGCGGCGCTGCGGGCCGTCTCCCACGACCCGACCTGCCGGTACGAGATCGGCTTGCGGGACGGCCGGAAGATGACGGCCGTCCAGCTGCAGATGGAGTACCTGGAGCAGGCGCGCAAGTACGTCGAGGACCGGCACGGCACCGCCGTCGACGAGATGACCAAGGACGTGCTGGACCGCTGGGAGTCGGTGCTGACCCGGCTCGCCGACGACCCGATGCAGCTCTCCGGGGAACTCGACTGGGTGGCCAAGCTGGAGCTGCTGGAGGGCTACCGCACCCGGGACGGCCTCCCGTGGTCCCATCCCCGGCTGCAACTGGTCGACCTGCAGTACTCCGACCTGAGGCCCGATCGCGGCCTCTACAACCGCCTGGTGGCCCGCGGGCGGATGCAGCGGCTGGTCGACGAGTCCAAGGTCGAGCGGGCCGTACAGGCGCCTCCGGAGGACACCCGGGCCTATTTCCGGGGCCGGTGCCTGCGCCAGTTCAGCGAGTCGGTCGCCGCGGCGTCCTGGGACTCCGTGATCTTCGACATCCCCGGCCGGGAGTCCCTGCAGCGGGTCCCCACCCTGGAGCCGCTGCGCGGGACCAAGGCCCACGTGGGGGATCTCCTCGACCGCTGCCACACGGCGGCGGAGCTGGTGGCCGCGCTCACCGGCGGCAGGTGACCCGGGTTTTCGGCTCGGCGCGGCGGTGCGGCCCGCGTCCGAAACGGCGTGGCGGGTCGTCCGTGACCCGCTTCACGCCCTGCGTGGGGCGGCCGTCGCGCAAGCGGCGGGGTACGGCGTCCGCGGGCCGATCCACGGATGATCCACAGGCGACTTCCCACCCGGCGCGAAATATCGTGTGATTCGGGGAAGATACTAGGGAGAAGGTTCCCCCGAGCGGAGGTAGCACATGGCGACGAAGGATACCGGCGGCCAGAAGCAGACCGGTCGGCGTGACAGTGAAGTTGAAGAGACCGAAACCCAGGCATCGACGGACGTTCAGGAGCGCCAGGAGAAACTCACGGACGACGTTGACGCGATCCTCGATGAGATCGACGAGGTCCTTGAGGAGAATGCCGAGGAGTTCGTCAGGAGTTACGTTCAAAAGGGTGGTCAGTAGGTCTTTGCCTATTTATCACTTTTGGCCATAGTTGATCGTCGCTGCTCCGATCGTGGGTGACCCGTACGGGGGTTCGCCCAGGTAGGACGGTAATTTCGGTGAGTTTGGTGATTTCGCCGATTGCTCGGGCAGGCCTGTCCCTCGAATCCCAACAGGAGGGAGCAGGTCCGTGAGCAAGATCCAGCACTCGGTGGAGGTCGGCGTCCCCGTACGGACCGCGTACAACCAGTGGACCCAGTTCGCGACATTCCCCGATTTCATGGAGGGAGTGCAGACGGTCGAGCAGTTGACGGACACCCGCACGGTCTGGGTCGCCGAGATCGCGGGTGTCCGGCGCGAGTTCGAGGCCGAGATAGTCGAGCAGTGCCCCGACGAGCGGGTGGCCTGGTGCACCGTCACCTCGCCCCACCACACCGGAGTCGTCTCCTTCGATCCGGTCCACGAGTCCGCCACCAGGGTCACCCTGACGATGGAGTACGACCCCATGGGGCCGGTCGAGCGGGTCGGCGACGCCCTGGGGATCGTCGGCCGCCGCATCGGGCGGGACCTCAACCGATTCCGGGCCTTCATCGAGTCCAGGGGCGTCGAAACGGGCGCCTGGCGGGGTGAGATACCCCCTGTCACGGTCCCCCGCCCACGCGAACCGCGCTGACCGGCGGACCTCGGCCCGGATCGCCTGACCGGATCGCCCCGGAGTCGCCCGGGTGCCGGACCCCGGCCAAGGCGGGGCTCCCTGCGGCGGGCCGACGCGGTCACCGGGGACACACCGGACCCGCCGCCACCTTCGGTTCGCGCTGAGCTGATCTCCGAGGTGCCCCTGCGGGCTGCGAGCACCCGGCCGACATGAGTAGGGTTCTGGCGTAAGAGCCCTTACGGCGGAGGGAGCCTCGCGTGGATCGTCTTTTCATGAACCCGGGCGTGTCATCGTTTACCGAGTTCTTGACGTCATACGCCCCAGATCTCCTACCGGGACGGCGAGCCGTCCCCGGCGCCGCCGCCGGGGACGAGATCCCGCACGCGACCACGATTGTGACGGTGTCCTGCCAAGGCGGTGTGGTGATGGCGGGCGACCGGCGCTCCACGATGGGCAACATGATCGCCCAGAGGGACATCGAGAAGGTCTTCCGGACCGACGAGTACTCCTGCATGGGGATCGCCGGGACCGCCAGCCTCGGCATCGAGGTGGCGAGGTTGTTCGCGGTCGAGCTGGAGCACTACGAAAAGAACGAGGGCCGCACCCTCTCCGTCGAAGGCAAGGCCAACCGGCTCGCGACCATGGTGCGGAACAACCTGACCGCCGCGATGCAGGGCTTCGTGTTCGTCCCGTTGCTCGCCGCCTATGATGAGATCACGGACACCGGGCGGATTTTCGGTTACGACGTCGGCGGGGGGCCGTACGAGCACAAGGGGTTCTACTCCATCGGCTCGGGCTCCATCTTCGCCCGCGGATCGCTGAAGAAGCTCTACCGGGAGGACGCCGCGCCGGACGACGCCGTGCTGACGTGCCTGCAGGCGCTGTACGACGCCGCGGACGACGACTCGGCGACCGGTGGGCCCGACGTCACCCGGCGCATCTGGCCGGTGGTCGCGGTGATAACCGCCGACGGATTCCGGAGGTTGCCGGACGACGAGGTCGCCGGATACGTCCAGACGCTGCTGGACGCGCGCATGACCGCGCCCGACGGCCCCGTCGCCCCGCTGCGCTAGCCGTACAGGATCTGGACCTAGGAGAGGATCGCCACCGGTGGGCATGCCTTTTGGATACGTCTCCCCTGAACAGGAGATGCGGGACAAGGCGGATTTCGCGCGTAAGGGCATCGCGCGGGGCCGCAGCGTCGTCGTGCTGCAGTACGACGACGGGATCCTGTTCGTCGCCCCCAACCCGTCCCGGACGATGCACAAGATCAGTGAGATCTACGACCGGATCGGGTTCGCGGCCGTCGGCAAGTACAACGAGTTCGAGAACCTCCGGCTCGGCGGCATCCGGTACGCCGACATCAACGGCTACAACTACGACCGGACCGACGTCACCGCCCGGGGGTTGGCCAACCTCTACACCCAGACCCTGGGCATGATTTTCACCGAGGCGCGCAAGCCGTACGAGGTGGAGGTCGTCGTCGCCGAGGTGGGCGACACCGCCGACGGAGACCAGATCTACCGGCTCTCCTTCGACGGCTCCGTCGCCGACGAGACGGGTTTCGTGGCGATCGGCGGTCAGGTCGACCAGGTCGCCGGACGCCTCAAGGAGCACTTCCGCGTAGGCATGCAGGTGCACGAAGCCCTCGGCGCGGCGCTGAAGGCGCTCACCGAACCCGGTGGGGACGACATCCCCGCCTCGCAGCTTGAGGTGGCGGTGCTGGACCGGCGCCGCGAACACCGCAAGTTCCGCCGGGTCGGCGGTGCCCGGCTGGAGCAGCTGCTCGCCCAGGTGCGCGCCCCCGCGGCCCCGCCTCCCACCGCTTCCGAGGCTCCGCCCACCGCGCCCACGCCGCCGCCCACGACCACCGACGACGGTGAGCCGCTGACCGCGCCCGAGGGAGACATCGACACCGGCTGACGTAGGGCGGACGCCCCACCCCGGGCCCGGAGGACTTCCGGGTGCGGTGAGGTACGGGGCCGCCCCTCCGACGCGGAGCGGCCGGGACCGGGGCTCCACGGGATCCGGCCCAGGGTCCTTCCGGCCTGCCGGGGGATCGGGCCGGTTCCGTGGCGGGGCGCCGGAGTGGCGTGGCCGCCGTCGAGGCGTCGGCTCCCCCACGGCGCGGAGCCCTACGGGATCGGTACCCGCCGGGTCTCGGGGTCGGCAGGGACGGGCGACCGGGCCCGCGAGCCGGTGCCGAGCCCGGTTTCCGCGGGTGGTCCGCCGCGCCGGAGAGCCGGTTCCGCCGCCGCGCCGACCGTTTCCGGGACGGGTCGGAGGCAGGGTGTCCAAATCGAGGGTGGGAGATCACTCCCGTAACGGGCGCCTTGCGCATAGCCTGAGGGCGTGGATCGACGAATTTTCGGGCTTGAGAACGAATACGGCGTCACGTGTACGTTCCGCGGTCAGCGGCGGCTGTCGCCGGACGAGGTCGCGCGGTACCTCTTCCGGCGGGTGGTCTCCTGGGGCCGGTCGAGCAACGTGTTCCTCCGCAACGGCGCGCGACTCTACCTCGATGTGGGCAGTCATCCGGAGTACGCCACACCTGAATGCGACAACGTGATCGAGCTGGTCGTTCACGACAAGGCCGGAGAGCGGATCCTCGAAGGGCTCCTGGTCGACGCCGAGCGTCGGCTCCGGGAGGAGGGGATCGCGGGCGACATCTACCTCTTCAAGAACAACACCGACTCGGCCGGCAACTCCTACGGGTGCCACGAGAACTATCTCGTCGGGCGGCACGGGGAGTTCGGGCGCCTCGCCGACGTGCTGATCCCGTTCCTGGTGACCCGGCAGATCATCTGCGGCGCCGGCAAGGTCCTGCAGACGCCGCGCGGGGCGGTCTACTGCGTCTCGCAGCGCGCCGAGCACATCTGGGAGGGCGTCTCCAGCGCGACCACCCGCTCCCGGCCGATCATCAACACCCGGGACGAGCCGCACGCCGACGCCGAGAGGTTCCGCCGTCTGCACGTGATCGTCGGCGATTCCAACATGTCGGAGACGACGATGCTGCTCAAGGTCGGGGCGACCGACCTGGTGCTGCGGATGGTCGAGGCCGGCGTGGTGATGCGGGACCTCACCCTGGAGAACCCGATCAGGGCGATCCGCGAGGTCAGCCACGACATGACCGGGCGGAGGCGGGTGCGTCTGGCCAACGGCCGGGAGGCGAGCTCGCTGGAGGTCCAGCAGGAGTACCTGAGCAAGGCCCAGGACTTCGTCTCCCGGCGCGGCGGGGACGAGATCACCAGGCGGGTCCTGGAGCTCTGGGAGCGCACGCTCCGGGCCGTGGACACCGGGAACCTGGACCTGGTGGCCAGGGAGATCGACTGGGTCACGAAGTTTCAGCTCATCGAGCGCTACCGGCAGAAGTACGACCTTCCGCTCTCCTCGCCGAGGGTCGCCCAGCTCGATCTCGCGTACCACGACGTGCACCGCCGCCGAGGGCTCTACTACCTGCTCCAGCGCAAGGGCGCGGTGGAACGCGTGACCAACGACCTGAGGGTCTTCGAGGCGAAGTCGATCCCCCCGCAGACCACCCGGGCCAGGCTCCGGGGTGAGTTCATCCGCCGGGCGCAGGAGAAGCGGCGCGACTTCACCGTGGACTGGGTGCACCTGAAGCTCAACGACCAGGCACAGCGCACCGTGCTGTGCAAGGACCCCTTCAGAAGCGTCGACGAGCGGGTGGAGAAACTCATCGCGGGTATGTGAAACCGGGCGACATGCCGACGATCACAAGTGGAGTCTTGGGTCCACGGCTCGGGTAGTGTGGCAAAACCCGCCGTCCAAACGAGGGAAGTCCATGCGCCGCCTAGCCCTACTCGCAGCCGTGCCGCTCCTGTTCGCCACAGCGTGCGGCGGCTCCTCCACGTCGGCCTCCTCCGGCTCCTCGGCTTCCTCCGAGGTGACGGTCACCGGTGAGGTCGGCAAGAAGCCTCAGGTCACGTTCCCGGCGGGTGATCCGCCTGTGGTGTCCTCGTCCAAGGTCCTTAAGGAGGGACAGGGGACCGAGGTCAAGAACGGCGACCAGGTGGTCGCCGACGTCACGGTCTTCACCTGGGACGGGAAGACCAACGGGGTGGCCGCCTCGACCTACGACGAGGGCAACCCGCAGGTCGTGAAGATCAACGAGACGCTCCCGGACGTGGTGCGCAAGGGCTTCGAGGGTCGCAAGCCCGGCAGCCGCTTCTACACGGTGGTGGCCAAGGACGCGCTGCCGCCCCAGGCCACGCCGGATGCCGACGCCGCCAAGCAGGCGCAGGTGTTCGTGGTGGACGTGCTCGGCACGGCGCCGGTCGCCGCCGTCGGCGAGGCGGCCGACGCGAAGACGGCCGGGGTGAAGCTGGAGCACCCGGGTGGGGACAAGCCCCCCACGCTCACCACCAAGACCGAGAAGAAGGCCCCCGCGAAGCTGGTGGCCGAGACGGTCATCAAGGGCGGCGGCCCGCCGGTGAAGTCCGGGGATTCGATCCTCGTCCACTACACCGGGAAGATCTGGGGTTCCGGGGACACCTTCGACAGCAGCTGGGAGCGGGGCCAGCCGATCCTCTTCGAGATCGGCACCGGCAAAGTGATCAAGGGCTGGGACCAGGGGCTGGTGGGGGTGCCCACGGGCAGCAGGGTCCTGCTCTCCATCCCGCCGGACCTGGGGTACGGCAAGGCGGGCTCCGAGCCCAAGATCAAGGGCACCGACACGCTCGTCTTCGTCGTGGACGTCCTCGGCGCCTACTGACGCGTTTCCGGCGGCCGGGCCGGCGCCGTGGCGGCGCGGGCCCGGCCGTCCGCTTTCCGGATCCGGTTCGGGCTCGCGCCGTCGCCGCAGTCCCAGCCGCCTCGCATTAGCCCGTACCCGCCATCCCGCGCGGAACGGTCCCCGTACGGCGACTGCGTGCCCGTGGCGGCGCCTATCCGGCGGTGTCCCGGTGGGGGAGGAGAGCGGCGGTGTGGACGCCCGCGGCGGCCGAGGTGAGGAAGCAGGCCGGGTCCTCCGCGAGGCCCCGCCCCATGCTGGAGAGCCGGACCGGGCTCGTGGTCAGCGCCTCGTGCAGGCCGTCCACCGGGACGTGCACGAGGGTGTGCCGGTCGGCCAGCGCCTGGGCCTGGGCGGTCACCCGGGCCCCGAACTCCCCGGGCAGCATGGGGACGACCACGTCGGCGCGGGCCAGGGCGACCCGCCCGTACGCGGTCAGGGAGTGGTGGGAGACCCCCACGTGCCGCTCCCGGGCGTCGGACTCGCTCACCCGCAGGGCGGCCACCGGACGTCCGGCCAGCACGGCCGCCGCGTTGACGGCCTCGCCCGCGGCGACCCCGGAGAAGCCCCACCGGGTGCCCGTGCCGAGGTTTCCCGGCCCCTGGGCCACGACGGCCACGTCCGCGTGGAGGACATGCCTGGCCGCCAGCAGACCGGTGTGCAGGGTGACCGTCTCGACGTCGCCGCCGAAGGCCTGTCCCACGGTCACGGTGCCGCAGATCCAGCCGCGCAGCCGGAGCTCGGCCGCCGACATCGAGAACCAGGCGGGGAGCGCGCCGCCGTCCGGCATGACGTAGACGACGCGGGCGTCCGGGCGGGTGACGCGGATGCCGCACAGGATCGCGGGGAGGGCAGAGTGCAGGTCGGCGACGACCACCGGCATGCCGTCGAGGCCGTCGGCGTCGCGGAGCAGCGCGTGGTGGGGGGAGTCCTGTTCGTCGGCGCCGAGCACGGTGGTCTGCAGCGGGGTGTAACGTGCTTTGACCAGATGGCCGGGCCCGTCGGGATCTTTCGGTAATCGGTTCGGTATCGCGACGACCATGGCGTACCCTCCGGTGCCAAGACCCATCGCGAGCGCGGTCGTGTTCAGGAGCACGGTGTCACCGGGCTCGGGGATACCCACCAGGGCCGGGTAGGCCAGCCCCCGGCACCGGCCGGAGCCGTCGCCCACGACGTCGTCGGCAAGGGCGACGTCCAGCTCGATCGCTCCGGGCCATTCCCGCCGGATCCGGAGCACTGTGCCCTCGCGCCATCTGATCACGTGGGCAGGGTAGCGTCACCACAGGAGGAAGGGATACCGATGTCGCGCCGGAAGACCGAGCGGTTACTGAACCTGGTGATCTGCCTGCTCGCCACACGGCGGCATCTGACCGCCGAGCAGATCCGACGCGCCGTCCCCGGCTACCCCGAGGGGGACGAGGCGTTCCAGCGCATGTTCGAGCGCGACAAGGTCGAGCTGCGCGAGCTCGGGGTGCCCGTGGAGGTGGGGACCGACCCCTGGGACGACGAGGTGGGGTATCGCATCCCCCGGCAGGCGTACGAGCTTCCGGAGATCTCCCTGGAGCCGGACGAGGCGGCCGTCCTCGGTCTGGCCGCCCAGGTCTGGCAGCGGGCGAACCTGGCGGAGGCGGCCAGCGGCGCCCTGCTCAAGCTGCGCGCGGGGGGCGTGGAGACCGAGGAGGCGGCCACCGGCCCGCTGGAGGTGCGGGTGGACACCCCGGACCCGGCCTTCCCCGACCTGTGGAAGGCCGTGCGGGAGCGCAGGCCGGTGCGGTTCGACTACCGGGGCGCCGGTCAGCAGAGCGTGCGGACCCGCACCCTGGAGCCGTGGGGGGTGCTGAGCCGCCGCGGCCGGTGGTACGTGGTGGGGCACGACCGCGACCGCCGGGAGGCCCGGGTGTTCCGGCTGAGCCGGATCAGCGGGGCGGTGGCGACCGCCGGGCCGGCCGGGAGCGTGACGGTCCCGGGCGACGTGGATCTGCGGTCGATGGTGATCCGGGTGGACGTGACCCCGGTCGAGCGGCGGGCCGTGGTCCGGGTGCGGACGGGCACCTGTGAGGGGTTGCGGCACGCGGCGCGGGCGGTGCGGCCCGGGACGGACGGATGGGATGAGGTGGAGATGGTCTTCGCGGGCCTGGAGTGGTTCGCCGGATACGTCGTCGGGTTCGGGCCCGACGCGGAGGTGCTGGAGCCGGCCGACGCCCGCGACGCGGTGATCCGCCGCCTGAAGGGGGTGCTGGCGTGAGTACGGCTTCGCGGCTCCCGCGCCTGCTGACCCTCGTCCCCTATCTGCTGGCCCGGCCGGGGATGCCGGTCGGCGAGGTGGCCCAGACGTTCGGCTTGAGCGAGAAGCAGCTCATCGACGACCTGCAGCTGGTCTGGATGTGCGGTCTGCCCGGCCACACCCCCGGGGACCTGATCGACGTCTCCTGGGACGGGGACGAGATCATCGTCTCCAACGCGGACACCATCGCCCGTCCGCTCCGGCTCGCCGTGGACGAGGCGAGCGCGCTCCTGGTGGCGCTGCGCATGCTCGCCGAGCTGCCCGAGATCGAGGACCGGGACGCGCTCTCCCGGGTCATCGCCAAGCTGGAGACCGCGGCCGGCGACGCGGTGGCCTCCGTCAGCAGCCAGGTCAGCGTGGAGCTGGAGGCCACCCCGGACGCCCTCGCCGACGTCCAGACGGCGCTGCGCGAGGGCAGGCGGCTACGGCTGCGCTACTACGTCCCCGTCCGGGACGAGACCACCGAGCGGGACGTCGACCCGATGCGGGTCCTGCTGGCGGACGGCCGCTCGTATCTGGAGGGCTGGTGCCGCCGGGCGGAGGGCGTCCGGCTGTTCCGCCTGGATCGGATCAAGTCGGCCACGGTGCTCGACCTGCCCTCCGAGCCGCCGCCGGACGCCGAGCCGCTGGAGCCGGGCGCGGGCCTGTTCCGCCCGGCGGCCGACGACACCCGGGTGGTGTTCGAGCTCACCGCGGCCGGCCGCTGGGTGGCGGAGTACTACCCCTGCGAGGAGGTCGTGGAGCTCGGCGAGGGCCGGCTCCGGGTTACCTTGGTCGCCCGGGATCCGGCGTGGACGGTCCGGCTCGGGCTCAGGCTCGGGGACACCGGCAGGGTGGTCTCCCCTGAGTCGGTCGCCGAGCGGGTCCGGGCCGACGCCTCCGCCGCGCTCGCCCGCTACGAGATCGCCGCGGGGCGGTAGGGTCGCCGCATGCTCTGGATCGGATTGTCGGTGGCGCTCGGCGCGGCCGGACTCGGGCTGATGGGCTTTTTCGCCGCCCGGGTTCTGGCCGCCGGGCGCGACCTCGCCCGCGAGGTGGAGCTCGCGGGTTCTCGGCTTGGGCCGGCGGGGGTTACGCTTCAGGAGCGAATCCATGTGTTGCGGCGCCGCCAGGAGACAGACGGTGGCCTGGGCAGCGTACGATCGACACTGAGGTAACACTGTTTGGGTTAAGGATGTGTTATGCCTAATCTCGGAGTCCCCGAACTGCTCATTATCGGGCTCATCCTGATACTGCTGTTCGGTGCGAAGAAGCTGCCGGAGATGGCGCGTGGGCTGGGACGCTCCATGCGGATCTTCAAGGCGGAGACCAAGGGCCTCGCCGACGACGACAAGCACCAGGCCTACCCGGCTCAGCAGGCGCCCTACGCCGCCCAGCCGCAGCAGCCGGTCGCCCCCGCCATCCAGGCCACCGCGGCCCCGGTGCAGCCCGCTCCGGCGGTGCAGCAGACCCCGGTCGCCGCCCCGGCGCCCGTGGTGGACACGCAGCGGGACGCCAAGCCCGTCTGAGTCCCGCCGACCCGATCCCCCGCTTCGACCCCAGGACGCCGCCATGCCGTTGCTGAAGCGATCGCGCTCCGCCACGAGCGAACGCAAGGAGAACAACGACGGCCGGATGCCGTTGATGGAGCACCTGCGCGAGCTGCGCAACCGGCTGGTCAAAGCCATGCTGGGCCTGGTGGCGGGCATGATCCTGGGTTACATCTACTTCGACCCGATCTGGGCGTTCGTCACCGACCCCTACTGCGAGGTTCCCGCCGCCAGAACGCTGACCGGGGAGTGCTCCCTGACCGTCCGCGCTGTGTTCCAGTCGTTCTTCCTGAACCTCAAGGTGGCGGCGCTGTTCGCCGTGGTGGCCTCCTCCCCCTGGTGGCTCTATCAGATCTGGGCGTTCGTCACCCCCGGTCTCTACCGGAATGAGAAGCGGTACACGGTCTCCTTCCTGGCCATCGGCGTCCCGCTGTTCTTCGCCGGTACCGCCCTGGCCTACCTGATCATGGTGCCGAGCCTCACCATCATGTTCGGGTTCCTTCCCGACAATGTGGTGGCAGCGATCGACATCGACGAGTACCTCTCGTTCGCGATCGTGATGCTGCTCATCTTCGGAATCTCGTTCGAGCTTCCGCTCCTGCTCGTCTTCCTCAATGTGATCGGCGTCGTTTCGCACGCCATGGTGAAGAAGCACCGCCGTGCCGTGATCTTCGGGATGTTCGTCCTCGGTGCCGTCGCCACACCCACCGGCGATCCGTTCACCATGCTTGTGCTGGCCTTCCCGATGATCCTGCTGTTCGCCGCGGCGGAGGGGTTCATGTTCCTCAACGACCGCCGGCGCAGCAGGCACAGCGAGAACTTCGAGCACCTCGACGACGACGCGATCTCCCCGCTCGACCCGACGCCCGCCCCACTCGACGATCTCGAGGTCGACAGGCGTTAGAGGCGTGACTCAGCCGGTTCGGGTGACGTGGCCTGACGGGACCCGAACCGTACCGTCGTGGACCGTGCAGCTCTTCGCAGAAGCCGCAGCCGTCGAGTGACCGCTTCTCCGGGACGTCTCCTGCCCGGCAGGGAGGATCCGTCGCCATCGGAGCGAGATGTCCCCAGCCTTTGATCTACGCCGTAAAGGCGAAGTCCTCGTCGGGTACGGCGGCCGGGCCAGGCGACGGGCCGTTCCGCGCGGGCGCCGTACCGGCTTCGCGGGCTCGGAGACCCCCTGACCCGCGCCACCGGGGGAAGGACGGACCGGCCGAGATCTGGAACACCCTTCGGTGCTGGGTAGGCTGCGGAGGTATGACGACGCCCGCTCAGCGGTATGCCGCTTTTCGTAGTCAGCTGAGGGACAACGGCACGGCGTTACGCTCCTTCCGTACGTTGTACGACTTTGACTTCGACGAGTTCCAGATCGATGCCTGCAGGGCGCTGGAGGCGGGGGACGGTGTGCTCGTGGCCGCCCCCACCGGCTCGGGCAAGACGGTGGTCGGCGAGTTCGCCGTACACCTCGCCCTGGAAGAGGGCCGCAAGTGCTTCTACACCACCCCGATCAAGGCCCTGTCCAATCAGAAGTACAACGACCTGGTCAAACGCTACGGTGCCAAGAAAGTCGGCCTGCTCACCGGGGACAACAGCGTCAACGGGGAGGCGCCCGTCGTCGTCATGACGACCGAGGTCCTGCGGAACATGCTCTACGCCGGCTCGGCCACCCTCGGCGGGCTCGGCTACGTCGTGATGGACGAGGTGCACTACCTCGCGGACCGGTTTCGCGGCGCGGTGTGGGAGGAGGTCATCATCCACCTGCCGGAGTCGGTGCGCCTGGTCGCGCTCTCGGCGACGGTGAGCAACGCCGAGGAGTTCGGGGAGTGGCTCGGCGAGGTCCGCGGGGAGACCACGGTCATCGTGGACGAGCACCGTCCCGTCCCGCTCTGGCAGCACATGCTGGTCGGCAACCGGATCTTCGACCTCTTCGTCGACGAGGAGGACGAATCACGGCGTCTCAACCCCGATCTGATGCGGATATCCCGGGACGAGATGCGCGAGGCCCAGGCGCGGCGTCACGCCCGTCTGAAGCGCGGCTACAGCCGCCCCCGGCGCTTCGTCGCCCCCAGCCGTGCGGACGTGACCGAGAAACTGGACGCCGAGGGGCTTCTCCCGGCCATCACCTTCATCTTCTCCCGGGCGGGCTGTGACGCCGCCGTCCAGCAGTGCCTGTACACCGGGCTGCGGCTCACCTCCGAGTCCGAGGGGAGGGAGATCCGTAAGATCGTCGACGAGCGCTGCGCGCACCTGCCGGACGAGGATCTCACCGTCCTCGGCTACCTCTCGTGGCGGGACGGGCTGGAGCGGGGCATCGCCGCCCACCACGCGGGGATGCTCCCGACCTTCAAGGAGGTCGTGGAGGAACTCTTCGTCCGCGGGCTGGTCCGGGCGGTGTTCGCCACCGAGACCCTCGCCCTCGGCATCAACATGCCGGCCCGGACCGTGGTCATCGAGAAACTGGACAAGTGGAACGGCGAGACGCACGCCGACCTGACCCCGGGGGAGTACACCCAGCTCACCGGACGGGCGGGGCGGCGCGGCATCGACGTCGAAGGCCACGCGGTGGTGATCTGGCAGCCGGGGGTGGACCCGCTGTCGGTGGCCGGTCTGGCCAGCACCCGGACCTACCCGCTGCGGTCCAGTTTCCGCCCCTCCTACAACATGGCGGTCAACCTCGTCGGCCAGGTGGGCCGGGAGCGGGCCAGGCGCCTGCTGGAGGCGTCCTTCGCCCAGTTCCAGGCGGACCGCGCGGTGGTCGGGCTCGCCCGGCAGGTCCGGCGGTCCCGGGAGGGACTGGAGGGCTACCGGGAGGCGATGACCTGCCACCTCGGGGACTTCCCCGAGTACGCCGCGCTGCGCCGTGCCCTGTCCGATCGGGAGTCCGAGCTCTCCCGGCAGCGTGGCGCGGCCCGCCGCGCCGAGGCCCTCCGGTCGCTGGAGCGGCTGCGGCCGGGCGATGTGATCCGGGTGCCGGGCGGTCGGCGGGCGGGGCTCGCCGTCGTCCTCGACCCCGGGGTCACCGGCCGGGGCGAGGGCCCGTCGCCGCTGGTCCTCACCGAGGGCCGCCAGGTGAAGCGGCTGCCGCCGACGGACTTCCCGGTGCCGGTGGAGCCGGTCGAGCGGCTCCGGATCCCCAAGACGTTCAACGCCCGCTCGCCGCGTTCTCGCGCCGACCTGGTGGCCGGCCTCCACGCCAAGCTGGCCGGGCGGGACCTGGGGAAGCCGCCGAGGGTGCGGGATCACACCGCGGAGGACGAGGGGGTCGCCGAGTTCCGCCGCCGGATCCGGCAGCACCCCTGCCACGGGTGCGACGACCGTGAGGACCACGCCAGGTGGGCCGAGCGCTACTTCAGGCTGCTGCGGGAGACCGAGGGGCTGGAGAAGCGGGTGGAGAGCAGGTCCAACGTCATCTCCCGGACCTTCGACCGGGTCTGCGGCCTGCTGGAGGAGCTGGGCTACCTCGACGGGGAGACCGTGACCGAACGGGGCCGCCGACTGGCCAAGCTCTACACCGAGCTCGACCTGCTCACCGCCGAATGCCTGCGGGAAGGTGTGTGGCGCGGGCTGGACCCGGCCGAGCTGGCCGCCTGCGTCTCGGCGCTGGTGTACGAGTCGCGCGCCGCCGACGACGACCGGCCGCCGCACGCCCTGGCGGGAGGGGCGCAGAACGCGATGGCGGCGATGGTCCGGCTCTGGAACGAGCTGGACGAGGTCGAGAAGGACCACGGGCTGGCGTTCCTGCGCGAGCCCGACTTCGGGTTCGCCCGGGTCGCCTACCGGTGGGCGAAGGGGCACAGCCTCGACGCGGTGCTGACCGAGGCCGACCTGGCGGCGGGTGACTTCGTCCGGGCGGCCAAGCAGCTGCTCGACCTGCTCGACCAGATCACCGCGGCCGCGACGGACGAGGAGGTGCGGGAGACCGCGCGCAAGGCGATGGCCGCGTTCAAGCGCGGCGTGGTGGCCTACTCGTCGATCACCTGACCGCGACCGCGGGACTCCCGCGGTCGCGGGGGCCGGGCCTGCGGCGAGGTCAGGACAGGACGGCCAGGAGGCGGCCGAGGGGGCTTTCGAGCCCCCAGCGGCCGGCCAGGTCGGCCAGGCGCTCGGGGTCGCGGGGTTTGCCGGGCAGGGCGACGTCGACGGCGGGCAGCGGGACGTCCAGGGCGACGTGGACGACCCCGGGGGCGCGGTCGAGGTAGTCGCCGGCCGCGTTGATCTTGGCGAGGCTGCCGGGCGGGAAGCCGTCCCGGCGCCCGGCCTCGGCGGCCCGGCGCACGGCGTCGACCGAGCCGAATCGGGTGATGAGCGCGGCGGCCGTCTTGTCGCCGACCCCGGAGACCCCGGGCAGCCCGTCGCTGGGGTCGCCGCGCAGCACCGCGTACTCGGCGTAGGCCCGTCCGGGGATGCCGTAGCGCTCGGTCACCCGGGCCTCGTCGACGATCTCCAGGTTCCTGATCCCCTTGGCGGTGTACAGGACCCGGACCGGCCCCGCGTCGTCCACGAGCTGGAACAGGTCCCGGTCGCCGGTGACGATGTCCACGGCGCCGTCGGCCCGGGCCGTGTACGTCCCGATCACGTCGTCGGCCTCGTATCCGGCCACCCCGACCCGGGCGATCCCGAGCGCGTCCAGGACCTCCTCGATGACGGGCACCTGGGGGGACAGGGTGTCGGGGACCTGGTCGCCCCCGTCCGGCTGGACCCGGTGCGCCTTGTACGACGGCAGCGCCCGTACCCGGAACCCCGGCCGCCAGTCGGCGTCCATCGTGGCCACCATCCGGTCGGGCGCGTGGGTGCGCACCAGCGTCGCGATCATGTCGATGAGCCCGCGGACGGCGTTGACCGGCGTGCCGTCGGGCGCGGTCACCGATTCGGGGACGCCGAAGAACGCGCGGAAGTAGAGGGACGGGGTGTCGAGAAGCATCAGCCTGGACATGGAGCCATCCTGGCATCCGGAGCCGGGTGCCCGGGCGAGGCGGAGGGTAGATTGTCGGGGTGAACGACGTGTCCTCGGACCTGTATCCGGCCATCCGGCTCGACCGCGCCCGCGAGGCGGTCCGGGCCGCCGGGCTCGGCGCCCTGCTGCTGACACCCGGACCCGATCTCCGCTACGTGACCGGCTACGACGCCGTCCCGCTCGAACGGCTCACCTGCCTGGTCGTCCCGGCGGCCGGCGAGCCGTTCCTGGTCGTGCCCCGGCTCGAGGTGGCCGCCGCCGAGCACTCGCCGGCCGGCCGCCTCGGCGTGGAGTTCCTCGCCTGGGACGAGACCGACGACCCGTACGGGCTCGTCGCCCGGCGGATCCCCGGGCTCGCCGCGGTCGGCGTGGCCGACCGGATGTGGGCCATGCAGTCGCTCCGGCTGCGGGCCGCCATGCCCGGCGTCGAGCAGGTCCTGGCCGGGACCGTCCTCGGCGAGCTGCGGATACGGAAATCGGCGCCCGAGGTGGCCGCGCTGCGCGAGGCCGGCGCGGCGATCGACGCCGTGCACCGACAGGTGCCCGGATTCCTCAAGGCCGGGCGGACCGAGCGCGAGGTGGGCCGGGACATCGCCGAGGCGATCCTCGCCGCCGGGCACGCGACCGTGGACTTCGTCATCGTGGCGTCGGGTCCGAACGGGGCGAGCCCGCACCACGAGCTGTCGGACCGGGTCGTCCGGCCCGGGGATCCGATCGTCGTGGACATCGGCGGGACCATGCCGAGCGGTTACTGTTCGGACTCCACCCGCACCTATGCGGTGGGCGAGCCCCCCGCGGACTTCCTCGCCTCCTACGAGGTCCTCCGGCGGGCCCAGGAGGCCGCGTGCCGGGCGGTCCGGCCCGGGACGACCTGTGAGGCCGTGGACGCCGCGGCGCGCCAGGTGATCGCCGACGCCGGCTTCGGCGAGTACTTCATCCACCGCACCGGTCACGGGATCGGCCTGGAGACCCACGAGGACCCCTACATCGTCGCGGGGAACACCCGGCGGCTGGAGCCGGGCATGGCGTTCTCGGTCGAGCCGGGGGTCTACCTCTCCGGGCGGCACGGCGCGCGGATCGAGGACATCGTGGTCTGCACCGAGAGCGGCGGCGAACGCCTCAACAACCGGCCGCGCGACCTGGTCGTCGTGGACGCCTGACCGGGTTTTCCGCGGGAGAGGCGGTCAGGCCGGCGGCTTCCGGGTGGCGCCGATGATCTCGGCCAGATCCGCCGGGAGGGGGTACGGGCGTTCCGCCGGGAGTGAACCGGTGACGTCCTCGCCCGCGCGGAGGGCGGCGTGGATCCCGTGGACGCGGGCGGTGACGTCGGCGATGTCGAGGGTCCACTCGTCGACGTAGCGGTCGACCGCCTCGCCGGAGAGCCCGATCTGGACGGACCGATACGGCAAGGCGTTGTGGCGGGGGCCCCGTTCGGGGTCCCACTGGAGGCGGACCGGGCTCCGCCGCAGCCGGCGACTCCAGGCGGCCCGGTCGGCTCCGGGTTCGCAGTGGCTGAGACAGGCGCCCGCGAGCGCCCATTCGAATCCGCTGCGGGTGATCTCGATGGCCAGGACCCGGGTCTGGCCCGGCTTGCCGGCCCAGCCGGACCGGTACATCATCCACAGGAACGACGGCTTGATCCAGGTCATCCGGTTGCGGCGGAACGGTTCCACGAAACGCCGCGCGGCGATCGCGGGTTCGCTGATCGCGGGGTCGTATGCTTGGTACACGGTGATCGAGTCCGCGGTGTACGCGGCACGGATCTGCCGATAGGGCGTGTTCACGCGATCAAGCGTGGCGAGAGGGGCGTGCACCGGGCAACCGGATTTCCGGCACGACGCGGGACGGGCGAGGGCCCGGGTCCGGTCGCGCCCTGGGACGGAATGGACCGGGCGCGCCTCCCGTAGGAGAGACGCGCCCGGCATATCTTCAGGTCTCGCCTGTCAAGCCGGCGAGATCTTTCTGCTTGTCACCTAGCCGCTCAACGCGACCGGCGAAGGAGCCGAAGCTCGTGAGCGACGTTGCTCACTCCTCGCCGTTCTCGCCACCGTGGTGGTGGTGGCCACAGTGGTGGCCGTGGTGGTGGTGGCCACAGTGGTGGCAGCAGTTGTGGTGGTGCTGGAAGCAGTGGTGGTGCCGGTGGTGGTGGTGGTGATGGTGGTGGTGCCGGCCGAAGTGCCGACCCCAGGTCCTGCGGTGGCAGCAGCGGCAGCCGCAGCCGCAGCAGCGGCGGCAGCAGCGACCCCGCCAGCAGTCGGCGGCCGTGGAGCTGACCGTACGGGTCTGCAGGGCGGCGCTGGTGGTGCTCGCCAGACGCAGAGGTGCGGACTCCTGCGCAGGAGCGGCGGGCATGGTCTGAACGGTGGCCGGGGCAGCGGCGGGAGCCTGCTGCGCGTAGGCGGCGACCGGAAGGAAAACGGCTGCGGATACCGTCAGCACAATCGCTAAGCGTTTCATTGTTGCCTTTCGTCGTCACACGCTGTGAGGCGCAAGACGGTGCGAAGTGGTCATTTGATGGGCAAGGTGAGCGCCGAGGGCGATTCACCCATGCCCGACATGCACAGACTGTACCCGGCCGATTACGGAGCGAAACGAGTCATGTGGTGACCTGCCCTGAAGTCGGGCGGAAACCCGTGAAACGACGGGCAGAATTCATCCCGAAATGCCGTGGTAGCGATCTTCGTGCAGCCCTGAAGCGGGACTTGTTCCCGGGGAGCGGACGTCGCGTCGACCCGGGCCGCGGTGGCGGCGAAAGGCATGGAAAAGGGCGGGCGCTGAGCGGCATCCCCGGTCCGCTCGGCGCCCGCCCGGTCTTTCCCGAGGCGGGAGGCTTATCAGGTAAAGATGGTGGAAAACCCGGTCACTTGATCGCCCCGCTGGTGAGGCCGGACTGGATCTGCCGCTGGAAGATCACGTACACGACGATCATCGGGATGATCGCCATGCTGAGCGCGGCGAACAGCCCGGGCCAGTCGGCCTCGTACCCCGCGTTCGTGGAGATGTTGGCGATGCCCTGGGTGAGCACCCACTTGTCCTGCACGTTCCCCGGGAGGAGCACGATGGGGAGGAGGTACTGGTTCCACTGGCCGAGCACGTTGAAGATCGTGATGCTGATCATGCCGGGCTTCGCCATCGGCAACATGATCTGGAAGAACGTCCGGGTGTGGGAGCAGCCGTCCATCATCGCGGCCTCGGCCACCGAGGTGGGGAGGGTCTTGAAGAACGCCGCCAGGAAGAAGACGGTGAACGGCAGCGAGTACGCGATGTAAACCAGGACCAGGCCGGTGTGCGTGCCGAGCAGTCCCAGGTTGTTCACGATCAGGAAGAGCGGGACCAGCGCGAGGAAGATCGGGAACGTGAGGCCCGACACGAACATCAGGTAGATGAGCCGGTTGCCGGGGAACCGGTACCGCGCCAGCACGTAGGCGGCCATCGACCCGAGCAGCATCGTCCCCGCCGTCCCGAAGAACACGACGATGATGCTGTTGAGCATGTACTCGCCGATGCGAGCCTTCTCCCAGGCCCGTCCCCAGGCGTCCCACCCGTAGTTCTCCGGGAGGGCGAGCGGATCCCCGAAGATCTCGGTGTTCGTCTTGAACGAGGCCAGGAACGTCCACAGGATCGGGAGGATCACCAGGAGGGCCCAGACCGCGAGCGCGACGTGGGACAGGTTCGAGAACACCTTGACGTCGGACTTGGGGGAGCGGTGCCCGCGGCGCCGCGATTGGGACGGACGAGACCGGGCCGAGGCATCCGGGCGATTCGAAGTCTTCATCATCGGCCGTCCTAGAACTCAATCTTCTCGCGCCGGGTGACGCGGAGCGTCAGTGCGGCGAACGTGATGGTCATGAAGAACAGCGCCACCCCCATCGCCGAGGCGTAGCCGAACTTGAAGTAGGTGAACGCGTTGCGCCAGATCTCCAAGGGCAGCACGGTGGTCGCGTTGTCCGGTCCACCGCGGTCCACGGAGAGCACCTGGACCAGGGCGAAGGCATCGAAGGCGGCGATGCCCAGGTAGACCCAGGAGACCTGGACGGTGTCCCACAGCAGGGGCAGGGTGATGCTGAAGAAGAGGCGGAACCGTCCCGCGCCGTCCAGCGCGGCCGCCTCGTAGACGTCCTTGGGTATCGAGGCCATGCCCGCGGAGAACAGGACCACGTAGAACCCGACACCCTGCCAGATGATCACACCGATGATCGACCAGAGGGCGAGGTCGGTGTTGACGAGCCAGCCGATGTTGTCGATGCCCACCAGGTTGAGCAGGCCGTTGAGCACGCCGGTTTCGTCGGGGCGGTAGACGGCCTGGAAGAGCACGCCCACGACGGCGACCGCGAGGACCTGGGGGAAGAAGTACACCACGCGGTAGAACTTCGACCCCCAGATTCCCCGGAGGTTACCGCCCTTGGAGCCTCCCGCCACGTTGAGCAGGAAGGAGAAGAACAGGGCGATAACGATCGTGATCGCGGGCACGGCAAGCAGCAGGACACCATGGTGCCGTACTGCGGCCCAGAAGACTTCGTCCTCGAAGAGTTTGGTGAAGTTCTCCAGGCCGATGTACTGCGGTGTGGCGGACACACCCTTCCAGTTGGTCAACGCGATCTGGAAGGCCTGAACGTACGGCCCGATCACGAAGACCACGTAGAGGATCACCGGAAGGATGAGGAAGCCAACAATGAACGGATACTTGCCGTGCCTCATGACTACAGGCTCCGCGTCTGCTTCGTGATGGAGGAGTCGTTCTTCACAGCGGTGGCCTTCTTCTGCATCGCCGCGCAGAACTGGTCTGCGGTGATACGGCCGAACATGAGGGCGTTGGTCTGCTTGCGGAGCTCGGTCTCCAGCTCCTTGTACCAGCCCTCGAAGCTGCTGAAGGTGACGATGTTCTCGCCGGCCGCATCCTGCGCGGCGGCGACGCTGGTGTTACCGGGGGACAGGGCCAGGCCGGCGGCCGCGCCCTTGACCACGGTGATGTTGCCCGACTTCTCGGTGAAGCCGCGCGCGCCCTCCTTGGAGAGCATGATGCGCAGGTACTCCAGCCCGCCGGGGACGTTCTTGCCCTTGGACGGGATGATGTTGCCTTCGCCGGCGGCGGCGCGGATGGCCTCGTAGGGCATCTTGTCCGCCGCGGTGACGCTGGGGGTGGGGCAGATGGCGTACTTGAAGGTGTCGGGGGTCTGCTTCTTCTGCTCGTTCTCCAGCCAGGAGCCCGAGGGGTAGAAAGCGACCTTGCCCTGGTTCTGCCGGGTCTGGACCTCGGTGTGGATGAGCCCTTCGAAGCTCTTGTCCATGTAGGTCTTGCCGATCTCGGCCCACGCCGCGGCGGCCTGCTTGACCGAGTCGTTGGTCCAGGAGGTCTCGGTGAGGTTGTCGAGGTCGACCAGGACCTGGTTGCCACCGATCTTGGCGGCGGAGATGCAGATCATCCAGTACGCGTAGTACGCGGCGTTCTTGCCGGCGTACGCGAACGGGGTGATGCCCTTGGCCTTGATCTTCTCACAGAGGGCCTTGAACTCGGTGAAGTCCTTCGGCGGGGCCCAGCCCTCCTTCTCGAACAGGGCGGCGTCGTACCACAGGCCGAAGGCGGTGAACACGTAGTTCATCACGAACGGCTTGCCGTCGATGAGCCCGGACTCGACGGTGCCGGGGACCAGGGTCTCCCGGACCTTCTTGTTCGGGTCGTCGATGGAGGGGGCGTCGAAGAGCTGGGTGAGCTCGGTGAGCTGGCCCTCCTGGTGGAGCGCGCCGTTGTCCATGAGGTCGGAGCCCGAGTTGGCGATCATGTCGGGCACGTCGCCGCTGGCGAACCGAGGCGTCAGGGTCTGCGCGATCTGCTGGGTGGGAACGTGCTTGATCGTCGCCTGCGGGTACTTCTTCTTGTACAGCGGCTGGTGGATGTCCGTGGCGTAGGCGTCACCGAGACCGCCCTTGAAGATGACGACCTCGAGGGGGGCGTCCGCCTTCACGCCGAACGGGTTCTCCGGCGAGGTCGCCCCCGACGACGCGGCGGCGGACGAGGGGGCCGCCTCGGGGGTGGGGGAGGCGGTGGCACACGAGGCGAGCACACCGGCGCCGGGGACGGCGACGGCCGCGAGGCCGAGGCCCCGCATCATGGAACGTCGCGACACCTCGGAGGGTCGGCTTGGGGGGTTGGACATGTGATTCTCCTCGGGTTCGGGTCAGTTGGTACGGCGGGGCCTGCCGCCGCACCGGGACTCGAGGGTTGGGTTGGGCTCGTCCCGATCGGGACGACTGCGAACCGATCTCGGTTCGCGGTCTTGGGGGGTGATCGTGCCGGATTCCTTCACGAAGTGCCACCCCTTCGGCGACGCAACGTGGACGGGTGATCCTGGGCCCGATGCCCGGTCACCGCTCGCGCGGTGATCTGGAACGCGGCGTGTGCTCGTTCGTAGGTTCGCTGGGCGACCGCGATGTAGACGAGGTCGAGCACGATGAGCTGCGGATGCCTGGCCGACAGGGCCTCGGCGCGGAAGGTGCTGGCGTGCGCCGAGGTGTACAGGACGATGTCGGCGAGTTCGGCGAGGGGGGAGCGTGGGTGGCTGGTGAGGGCCACCGTGGTCGCGTCGTGGCATGCGGCCTCGGCGAGCGCCTCGATGGTCTCGCTGGTCTGCCCGCTGTTGGAGATGCCGATCGCGACGTCGCCGGGGCGCAGCAGGGCCGCGCCGGCCAGCGCGCTGTGCGTGTCGGACCACCACCAGGACGGGACCCCGATCCGGTGCAGGCAGCGCTGGAGCTCGGCGCCGACCAGCCCGGAGCCGCCCACGCCGTAGATCTCGACCCGGCCCGCTCGGGCGATGGCCTCCGCGGTCCGCTCGATCTGGTTGAGATCGAGTCGTTCCGCGGTTTCCCTTACGGCGACCTGGTCTGCGGCGACAAGATGTTCCAGTACCCGGGCGAGGGGGTCGTTGGGCTGGATCTCCCGGCCGATGTCCGCGGTCCACCCGGAGGGCCGGGCGGACAGGCCGGTCTCCGCGGCGATGGAGAGGCGAAGGTCGGAGTAGCCGGCGAAGCCCAGTGCCCGGCAGAAGCGCGTGACCGTCGCGGGGGAGGTGCCACTACGTTCGGCGAGTTCCACGATGGTGGCCCTGGCCACCGTCTGGGGATCGGTGAGAACGATCTCCGCCACCCGGGAGAGGGCTCCGGTCAGTTCCGCCTGCATGCTGTGGATCCGGACACGCACGGTTCCACTCCCGGCGGTGGTGGCGTGCTCGGTCACGAGGTAGAACCTCTTTCAATAAAGTTTCCTATTAGTACGTGGAAAAATTTCTTACCAACCACCCCCCCTTGTCAAGCGATTGGAAGGAGTTTTCACGGTTGTGACCTTGTTGAGTGTGAAATGTCATCTGAACGAAGGAGGGGAGTCCCCGCCGTGACGAGTCGGCGCTACCGTTCTCACGTGGAGGAGATCGACAGGCGAATCGTGGCCCTGCTCGCTCAAGACGGCAGGATGAGTTTCACCGATTTGGCCAAGGAGACCGGACTGTCGGTGTCCGCGGTCCACCAGCGGGTGCGGCGCCTGGAGAAACGGGGGGTGATCCGCGGGTTCACCGCCCTGGTCGACTACGACCAGATCGGGCAGTCCCTCACCGCGTTCGTCTCGATCAAACCGATCGACCCCGCGGCGCCCGACGACGCCCCGGTCAGACTCGCCCATCTGAAGGCGATCGAGGCATGCCACAGCGTGGCCGGGGAGGAGAGCTACATCCTCAAGGTCCGGGTGGAGTCGCCGCTGGCGCTGGAGGAACTGCTGCAGCAGATCCGATCCTCAGCGGGCGTCTCCACCCGGACCACGGTCGTGCTCAGCACGCCGTACGAGCACCGCTCCCCGGACCTCAGCGAGGAGTGAACCCGGCCCGGAGCCGGTCCTTGGCCGACTGCGGCGCGTCCAGGCGGTCCAGCCCCAGGAGGGCGGCGCCGACGACGGGCGGCAGGTCGGCGACCACCAGCTTGGCCTGCGGAGCCCGTACGGCGTACCGCTGCTCGATCGCGCTCATCAGCCCGGGCTCCCGCGCGGCGAGCACCCCGCCGCCCAGTACGACCTCGCAGGGGGAGCCGAGCAGGCCGAGGCGCCCCAGCGCCACCGTCCCGAGCACGGTCACCTCGTCGGCGAGCCGGTCACGGACCGAGCGGGCCACCGGGTCGCCGGCCTCGGCCACGGCCAGGAGCACCGGCGTCAGCTCGTGCAGGCGCGCCGCCGGGATCTCCCCGGTGTGCACCGCGATCGAGACGTCCTGGACCGAGCCCTTGCCGAACAGGGCGCACACCGCCTCCACCAGGGCCGTGGCGGGGCCCCGGCCGTCCTCGGCGCGGGCCGCCTGCCAGAGCGCCTCCTCGCCGATGCCGTACCCGCCCCCGAAGTCGCCGCTGATCCGCCCGAGCGCGGGGAATCGGGCCGTCGCGCCGTCGGGGCCCCGGCCCAGGCAGTTGATGCCGGCCCCGCAGACCACCGCCACCCCCCAGTCGGCGGAGGCTCCGGCGCGCAGCAGCGCCAGGGTGTCGTTGCCGACCTCGGCCTCCGTCGCGAAGCCGCGCCGCATCAGCTCCGCCTGGAGGGCCTCCTCCTCACTCGGCAGGTCGGCGCCGGCCACGTAGGCGGCGACGTGGTCCACCGCAGGGGGGACCGGGCTGTCGGCGAAGATCTCCCGTACGGCGTCCGCGACCACGTCGATGGCGGCCTCGACCCCGGCCGACTGGGGGATGAAGGCCGGGCCTCGCGCGGTGGCGAGGACCTCGCCGTCTTCGGTGAGCAGCAGGACGTCGGTCTTGCTGTTGCCTCCGTCGACGGCCAGGATCGTGCGCCGCGTCACGCCGGGGCCCAGGGGAGGTAGGCCCGGTTCGCGGCGATGAGCCGGTCGGTGAGGTCGTCGGAGACCGAGGTCTGCCCGATGAGGGGGTGGGCGAGGAGGGCGGTGGCCACCCGGTCGGCCCCGCCGCGCAGGGCGGCGTCGACGGCGAGCTCCTCGTAGGCCGCGACGTGGGCGATGAGACCCGCGTACAGGGGCTCCACGGGGGCGACGGGCTCGGGTACGGCTCCCGCGGCCGTGATCTTCGCGGGGACCTCGATCACCGCGTCGCGGGGGAGGAAGGGCAGCGTGTCGCCGTTGCGGACGTTGACGACCTGCACGTCGCCGCGGTCCCCGGTGAGGGAGGCGACGAGGGCGACCGCGGCTTCGGAGTAGAACGCCCCGCCGCGCTTCTCCAGGACCTTCGGCTTGGTGTCGGTCGCCGGGTCGGCGTAGAGCGCCAGCAGCTCGTCCTCGACCGCTTTGACGTCTTCGGCGCGCGAGGGTTTGGTTCGCTGCTCCTCGACGACGGCGTCGTGGTCGTAGAAGTAGCGCAGATAGTAGGAGGGCACGACGCCCAGCCGGCGGATCAGGTCCACCGGCAGCCGGAGGTCGGCGGCGATCCGCTCCCCGTGTTTGGCGATGAGCTCGGGCAGGACGTCCTCCCCGTCGAGGTGGACCGACCGCTCCCAGGTGAGGTGGTTGAGCCCGACGTGGCCCAGGGAGATGCGGCCGGGCTCGACCCCCAGGTTGGCGGCGAAGCGGCGCTGGAAGCCGATGGCCACGTTGCACAGCCCGATCGCCCGGTGCCCGGCGTCGAGCAGGGTCCGGGTGACGATGCCCACCGGGTTGGTGAAGTCGACGATCCAGGCGCCGGGGGCGTGCGCGGCGATCGTCTCGGCGATGTCCATCACGACCGGGACCGTCCGCAGCGCCTTGGCGAGCCCGCCCGCCCCGGTGGTCTCCTGGCCGACGCACCCGCAGGCCAGGGGGAGCGTCTCGTCGACGTGCCGGGCCGCCTGGCCGCCGATCCTGAGCTGGAGCAGTACGGCGCCCGCGCCCGCGACCCCCTTCCGCAGGTCGGTCGTGGTCGTGATCCTGGCCGGGTGCCCGGCGCGGGCCAGCATCCGGGCCGAGACCCCGCCGACCAGCGCCAGCCGTTCGGTGTCCGGATCGATCAGCGCGATCTCCGAGAGCGGCAGCTCGTCGCGGAGTCTGGCGAATCCGTCGATCAGCTCCGGTGTATAGGTGGAACCGCCCCCGACTACGGCGAGTTTCATCCTTTGACTCCTGTCAATGTGACTCCTTCGATGAACACCTTCTGAGCGAGGAAGAACACGATGATCACCGGTGCCATGACCAGGATCGTCGCCGCCATCGTCAGGTTCCACTGGACGCTGTGGAGTGCCTTGAACGAGGCGATCCCCAGCGACAGCGTCCAGCTGTCCGCGTTGGTGGAGGCGTAGAGCAGCGGCCCGTAGTAGTCGTTCCAGCAGTAGAAGAACTGGAAGAGCGCGACCGCGGCGATCGCGGGCCTGGCCATCGGGAGGATGACGCGCAGCATGGTGGTGAACTCACCGCACCCGTCCACGCGGGCCGCGTCGGAGTACTCCCGGGGGATGGTCAGCATGAACTGCCGCAGCAGGAAGATCGAGAAGGCGTCCCCGAAGACCATCGGGATGATCAGCGGCCACAGGGAGTTCGTGAGCCCCATGCTCGCCCACAGGGTGTAGATCGGCACCGCCACCACCTGGGGCGGCAGCAGCATCATCAGGATCACCAGCAGGAAGGCCGTCTTGCGGCCGCGGAACCGGATCCGGGCGAGCGCGTAGGCGACCGGGACGGAGGAGGCCAGCATCAGCGCCGTCGCCGAGAGCGAGTAGACCATCGTGTTGACGATCCAGCGCAGCAGCGGCGTCGTGGTGAAGATCTCGGAGAAGTTGCCCCAGTTCCAGCTCTGCGGCCACAGCTGCGAGGTGAGCGCCTGCGCGTCGGTCATCAGCGCGGTCAGGGCGATGAACACGAGCGGTCCCAAGAACATCAAGGCGAGCGCGATCGCCAGCGCGTGTTTGGCGATCCAGTACAGCGTGGCGCGGGGCATCCGCCGAGGCCGGCTGGGGGGAGTAAGGCGGTCCTGCGCGGACCCGGCGGCCGGGACGGTGTCGGCACTCATGGTCAGGCCCCCTCGTCGCCGAAGGCGCGGAATCGGCGCAGCAGGATGAGGATGAACAGCATGGAGATCACGAACATGATCAGGGCCAGCACGCTCGCGTACCCCATGCTGAAGTCCCGGAAGGCGGTTTGGAAGAGCCACTGCGGAAACGTGAGCAGGGAGCCGTCGGGGTAGCCCGGGGTGTAGCTGCTCCCCGGCGAGTCGGTGGCGCCCGCCGCCACCCGGGAGGTGATCCAGGCCTGGGTGAAGTACTGCATCGCCTGGATCACCCCGGTGACCGCGGAGAACATCAGGACCGGGGAGATGGTCGGCAGGGTGATGCTGCGGAACTGCCGCAGGGCCCCGGCGCCGTCGATCGCCGCCGCCTCGTACAGGTGCCGGGGGACGTCGAGGAGGGCGGCCATGAAGATCACCATAAGGTTTCCGATGCCCCACAGCGCAAGCAGGACCAGACCCGGCTTGGCCCAGGCGGGATCCCCGTACCAGTCGGGCCCTTCGATCCCGGCGGCGGAGAGCAGCCCGTTGACCGGGCCGGTCGCGGGGTTGAGCAGGAAGACGAAGCCGACGGTCCCCGCCACGGTGGGCACCAGGCTGGGCAGGAAGAAGACGGTACGGAAGAATCCGGCCCCGGCCTTGAGCCGCACGACCAGTTGGGCGACCCCCAGGCCGAAGACCATCTGGGCGGGGACCAGCACCGCGACGAGCCACAGGGTGTTCCGGAACGCCAGATGGGCGCGTTCGTCGCCGAGGAAGTACCAGTAGTTGTCGAGCCCGATGAACTCCGCGGTGAACAGGTCGAACCGGTGGAAGGAGTAGTAGACGGTGCTGGCCATCGGATAGGCGAAGAAGACCGTGAAACCGATCAGCCACGGGGCCAGCAGCGCAAGCACGGTGCCGCGGCGCCGCCACCGGGGTGACGGCGCACGCGGCTTCAGGAAGGCGGTCACGGGCCGTCGCGCTCAGCCGGCCGAGAGCCTGAGGCGATCGTTGATCGTCTTGTCGACCTTGGCGAGCCCGCCGGCCAGGTCGGTCGCCCGGCCGGCCTCGTACCGGGTGATGAACTCCTGGAGGGTCTCCTGGTTGAAGGCGCTGTTGATGTGGGAGGGGAGGGTACTGATGTTGGGGTTGTCGAAGATGTCGAGGAAGGTCTGGTAGTTGGCGTCCTTCTTGAGGTTCGGCGACTGCCGGGCCGCCTGGGTGGTCGGGATGTTGCGGGTGCCGTTCGACAGGGTCACCAGTGCCTCGGTGTCGGTGGTGAGGAACCGGATGAGCTCCCAGGCCGCCTGGGGGTGCTTGGAACCCCGGGGCACGCCGACGATCGTCCCGGAGACGAAACCGCCCCCGTACAGCTCGGGCCTGTCGTCGGCGACCGGGAGCGGCGCGGTGCCGTACTCCAGGTCGGGGGCCGTGTTGGCGAGCATCGCGTTGCGCCACTCGCCGTCCACGTGCATGACGACCTTGCCCTTGTGGAAGGCGTTGTCCGCCGACCACTCGTCCCCGAGGCCCTTGCGGAACTTCTCCAGCTTGTCGTGCCCGTACCAGTCGACCAGCTCCTTCTGCCAGGTCAGCAGGGCCTTCCAGGCGGGATCGGAGCCGATGGCCGAGGTGCCGTCCGGGTTGTACCACTTGGCACCGGTCATCGGGCCGAGGTGGCTCGCGGAGTTCTCGTAGAAGTCGCCGCTGGGCAGGAACCCGGCGACCTTGATGTCCCCGTTCGGCTCGCGGACGGTGAGTTCCTTGGCGAGGGCGGTGAGCTCGGAGAGCGTCTTCGGCGGCTGCTTCCCCTTCATCAGCGCCTTGTTGTAGTACATCCCGTAGGCGTCGGCGAGCAGCGGCATCACGCACCGCTTGCCCTCGAACTCGGTGTAGGACTGCACGACCTTCGGGAAGACGTCGATGTCGACCTTGGCGGCCTCCAGGTACGGCTTGAGGTCCTGGAAGATGCCGGTCTTGCAGAACTGCCCGACGTTGTCGGTGGTGAAGGAGGCGGCCACGTCCGGAGGGGTGCCGCCGCGGATCGCCTGGATGATCCTATCGTCGTCCACGCCCTTCACGGCATTCACCGTGATATGCGGATATTTCGTCTTAAAGAGGGCGAGAGCGTCGGAGAACGCCTTGACCTCGCTGTCGACGCTGAAGCCGTGCCACAGCGTGATCGTCTGCGGCTCCTCCTTCTTCGGCCCTGCCTCCGGGCCGGCCGGCGGCGCTCCCGCGGTGCACGCGGTGAGGGAGAGGGCGGTGGATCCGGCGAGGAGAACCGTGAATAGTCGTCGGCGCACGGGGTTGCCTCCTAGGGCTTCGGGGGGATGTCAGGAGACGGTGGAACCGAACACCTCGTCCCGCACCGTGGTGAGGGCGAGGTCGAGGGCACCGGTGAGGACGGGGTTGCCCTCCACGGTGGACAGCACCAGCCGGGGGCGGGGGATCGTGAGCGCGTGGAGCTCCAGCTCCACCAGCCCCCGGAGCGTTTCGCCGCCGGCGAGCAGGATGTCGCCGGTGAGGACGATGATCTCGGGATCGACGATGGCGGTGACGGGGGCCAGCCCGGTGGCGAGCCTGCCCGCCAGGTCGCGCAGCGCCGCGTGGGCCGAGTGGTCGGCCTTCTCGGCCGCGGTCACGGCGGTCCGGACCGCGGCGGCCGGGTCCGAGCCGCGGTAGCCGTACGACCGCATCACCTTCAGGACGGTCGGCCCGCCGACCAGGGCCTGCATGCCGTGGGTGGCGTGGCGACCGGCGTCGCGGGCGCCGGGTGCGCCGGGTACGGGCATGTACCCGATCTCTCCCGCGCCGCCGGTCGAGCCGCGGTGCAGCCGGCCGCCGAGGACGAGTGCCATGCCCACACCGTCGGAGACCCACAGGAGCGCGAAGTCGCGGTGTCCGTGGGCCGTGCCGCGCGCCTGCTCGGCGAGCGCGACCAGGTTCACGTCGTTCTCCACGTCGACGCCGGTGCCGAGCCCCGCGCGGAGGGTGTCGACGAGCCGGGGGATGTGCCAGCCGGGGATGTGGGCCGCGTATCCGAGCCGGCCGGTGCCGGGGTCGACCGCGCCCTGGATGCCGATGACGACGCGGCGGAGGGCGTCCGGGCCGATCCCGGCGACCTCGCACGCCCCCCGCAGCGCGGCCCGGACCCGTTCGACGACGTCACCGCCGGACCGGCCGGGCGTCTGGAGCCGGTACTCCCCGACGGGGCAGCCGACGAGGTCGGCGAGCGTGACGGCGATCCGCTGGGGGGTGACGTCGAGCCCGGCCACGTGGGCGGCCGACGGGTTGATCCGGTAGACCTCGGCGGTGCGCCCGGGGAGGCCCTCCCGGATCCCGTCGAGGATGACGAGCCCGGCATCGGCGAGCCGGGAGAGGAGCTGGGAGGCGGTCGGTTTGGAGATCCCGATGAGACCGGCGAGCTCGGGCCGGGTGAGCGGTCCCCGTTCCAGCAGGACCCGGAGGGCGGCCCGGTCGTTGATGGCGCGAAGCAGGCTCGGTGTCCCCGGTGTCCCCGGGAGGTCGGGCGTGGACCGACTCATGGAAAGGCGCCCCCTCCAAGTTAGGAAACTTTCCTAACTTTGATGAGAAAGTAAGGAATGTTTCCCAACTCGTCAAGAGGTGGACGGTGCGTCGCAATCAACTCGTGACGCGAGGAGCAGGGAATATGAGCACGGCTCGGGTTCTCCCCGCGACGGATGCCTCGGTACGGGCCTGCGGCCGGGCCGATCACAGTGCCCGCGGCAAAAGGCCGGCGCCGCCGGGTCAGGCGACATCGATGTCGTCGCCGGGCGCCGCCGCGATCTCGGCGACGCGGGTGTGGTCGTGGGGCCCGCGGGTGACGCAGGCGACGCCGTGGCCGTGCCGGAGCGACCACCGGGCGGGCCGTCGGGTCCGCCCAGGCCGACGACGGCGGCGGTACGGCCGGTACCCCGGTGCGCCTCGGTCGTCGCGCCGGGCGGTCCCGGTGAATCCGGGCCCGGGGTCCGGTCTTGCCGCGAACCCGGAATGTATGCGCGGCGGGCGAGAAGGATCGTGATCGGCGCCGTGCGGCGGTACGGTGGCACATCCGCTCCGGCGTGGGGGTTCGGCGGCGGCGCGGCGATCACGCGGCCGGAAAGTCGGCCTCGTAGACTGCTAGGATGAAGGTTTGCCCTATCTTCGGATAATTGTGATGAATTCACCCTTTTTGGGGTGCAATAGACGATAAGGCGTGGAGAGTCCTATTACTACGAACAATAGTGGGACGGTAGGCAGGCGGCAAGCGGAGCTCGCCCGGGAGCAGGAGTACGTGTCACGGCTGTACGCCCGGCTCGACGCGCTGCGCGCGCGCACCTCGGCGCAGCTGGAGGAGGTCCTGCGCCAGGGGGCGAGCGGCACCCACCAGGCCAGGTCCGAGCGCGACTCCTTCGCCGGGATGTACTCGCAGCGGCTCGCCCGGCTCTGGGCCGTCGAGAACGCGCTGTGCTTCGGCCGGCTCGACTCCGCCGCCGGGGAACGTCTCTACATCGGGCGGATCGGGCTCTCCGACGACGAGCAGGACCGGCTCCTGATCGACTGGCGCGCGCCGGTCGCCCAGCCTTTCTACCGGGCGACCCCGGCCGTGCCCCTGGGGCTGGTGCGCCGGCGGCACCTGCGGAGCAAGGGCCGCCGGGTCGTCGGCGTCGACGACGACCTGTTCGACCTGGACGCGCTGAGCGACTCCGACCGGGACACGCTCAACGGCGAGGCCGCGCTCCTCGCCTCCCTCGCCGAGAGCCGGACCGGGCGGATGCGCGACATCGTCGCCACCATCCAGGGCGAGCAGGACCGGATCATCCGTTCCGATCTCGCCGGGGTGCTGGTGGTCGAAGGCGGCCCCGGCACCGGCAAGACGGTCGTCGCCCTGCACCGCGCGGCGTACCTGCTCTACACCCACCGGGAACGGCTGGAGCGGCGCGGCGTGCTGATCGTCGGCCCGAACCCCGTCTTCATGCGCTACATCGACCAGGTGCTGCCCTCGCTGGGGGAGACCGACGTCCTGCTCTCCACCGTCGGCGGGCTCTACCCCGGGGTCGACGCCAAAGCCGAGGACCCGCCGGCCGCCGCCGCGATCAAGGGCGACGCGCGGATGGCGGAGGTGATCGCCAAGGCGGTGCTGGACCGGCAGCGGCTCCCCGGGGCGCCGGTGGAGGTCCGGATCGCGGGGGACACGCTCCGCCTGGACCGGCAGACCTGCGAGGGTGCGCGGAACCGGGCCCGGCGCTCGCGCAAGCCGTACAACGAGGCCCGCAAGATCTTCATCCGGGAGGTTCTCGGCGCGTTGACCCGCCAGGCGGCCAGGCGCATCGGCCGGGGCGCGCTGAGCGAGGCCGACCTCGCCGACCTCCGCGAGGAGCTGCGGGAGGAACCCGAGGTGCGGGTGACCTTGAACCGCCTCTGGCCGTACCTCACCCCGCAGCAGCTGCTCGTCGGCCTGTTCACCTCCGCCGAGCGGCTCGCCGAGGCGGCGCCGAAACTGTCGAAGGCCGAGCGGAAGGCACTGCTCCGCGAGCCCCCGAAAGCGGGCCGGGAATGGTGGACGGTCTCGGACGTGCCGCTCCTGGACGAGGCGGCCGAGCTGCTCGGGGAGATCGACGCGGGGGTGCTGAAGGCGGCGGCCCGCCAGGCCGAGGAGGACCGGGAGCGCCTCACCTACGCCCGGGAGGTGCTCAGCGTGCTGGGCATGGACGACATCATGGACGCCTCCCTCCTCGCGGAGCGCCAGCGGGGCGACGACGCGTACCTGACCACCGCGGAACGGGCGGCGGGCGACCGGACCTGGGCGTTCGGTCACGTGATCGTGGACGAGGCGCAGGAGCTCTCCCCGATGGCCTGGCGGATGCTGGCCCGGCGCTGCCCCTCCCGATCCATGACGGTCGTCGGGGACATGGCCCAGACCGGGTCGGCCGCGGGGAGCCGCTCGTGGGCCGAGGCGCTCGACCCGTACGCGGCCGGGAGGTGGCGCAGGGAGCGGCTGAGCGTGAACTACCGCACCCCCACTCCGATCATGGACGTGGCCGCGGACGTGCTCACCCACATCGACCCCGGCGCCGAGCCGCCCCGCTCGGTCCGGGAGGGCGACTCCCTCCCGTGGGCCCGGCGCCTGGACGGCCACGGCGATCTCGCCGGGGTGGTCGCCGCGGAGCTGGCGGCGGTCGGGGACGGCAGGCTCGCCGTACTCGTCCCCGCCGACCTGCTCGGTCCGGTGGAGGCCCTGGTCGCCGAGGCCGTGCCCTCCTCGACGGCCGAGGCGCCCGCGGCGGTGCTCGACGCGCCGGTCGCCGTGCTCACGGTCGGGCAGGCCAAGGGGCTGGAGTTCGACGCGGTGGTCGTGGTGGAGCCCGAGCGGATCGCCGGGGAGTCCCCGCGGGGGATGAGCGACCTCTACGTCGCCCTGACCCGCGCGACGCGGCGGCTCGGTGTCGTCCACACGGGGACGCTGCCCGCGGCGCTCGCCCGGCTGGAGCCGCTCGGCCGATGACGGCGGGCAAACCCCGTCCATCGGTCCGCAGGCCAGCCGTGTGGCACCCGTGTCACATCCGCTGGCGTGGCTTTGCCCAAGGTCCGTGATCGCCAAGTGATGTCCGGGACGGTGGCTCCGGCGTGCCGCGGCAGGGGGCTTGACCGGGGGGCTCTCACCGGAACGAACTCAGGTGAATGTCCCCTTGCGCGGGGATTGGGGGGAGGGAGTTGTGCCGGGTGAACAGGGATATGGCCGACTGCCGAACCAAGGCGGCAATAGTGCCACTCGTCGGAAGCGTCCTAGCTGCGAAAACTTGGTGTTCCCCCAGATCGGGAGGCGGTTGACATCCACGCTGAGGTGGGTAGTTTGCTGCCCAGTCCAGCACGGGACCAACCGGTCGGCCGCCCCTGACAACGTCGGATTCTGCGCCCGTGGCGGGGGAGACCTCGTCCGAGCAGCCAGGCGCAGACACGGCTTCTTGTCGGGTCGGGGCACCCTGATCGGGCGGGGGGTTGGACCCGGGAAGGGCCCGGACACCCAGTAGACAACGGAGCTCCGCGCTCGCCGCCGACGGGACGGAACCGGTCCGAAGGGTTGTCCGGGCCCTCTTCCGCGCCGTGCCGGTTGGAGCTCGCCCTCCCGTGGCGGTACCGTGCTTAGGACGTCACAAGGCCCGTCGGGGATCGGGCGTCACAGCCCGGGCAAGGAGACCCCCGCCGGTGTCGAACAAGACCATGACCCGCCAGACCGAGGCCGCGCCGCCCGCCGGTCGGGCCGGGGACGTCCCCTGGCTCCGGATCGTCGCCGCGGTGGTCGGCGGGGTCCTGCTCTACCTTTCGTTCGAGCCGATCGCGCTGTGGCCGCTCGCCCCGGTCGGGATCGCGTCGATCACCCTGGCCGTCAAGGGCTGCCGGGCCCGGCGCGGCGCCTGGCTCGGCCTGGTGGCGGGAGCCGCTTTCTTCTTCCCGGCCCTGCGGTGGGTCACCGTCATCGGCTGGGACACCTGGTTCATGCTCGCGCCCGCCGAGAGCCTGTTCTTCGCCCTGCTCGGCGCGGCGATCGCGGCGGTGGTCCGGCTGCCGGGCTGGCCGGTCTGGGCCGCGGCGCTCTGGGTGGCCCAGGAGCAGGCGCGGGGGGCGTTCCCGTTCGGCGGTTTCCCGTGGGCGCGGGTGGCCTTCAGCCAGGGGGACACCGCCTACACCGCCTTCGCCGCCGTCGGCGGGGCCGCTCTGGTCACCTTCCTGGTCGCGCTGACCGGGGGCCTGATCGCGCTCGCGGTCACGCTTCGGGGGCGCGCCCTGGCGTTCGGCGTGGCCGCCGCGCTGGCGCTGCCCGCGCTCGGCGCCGTACTGCCGCGGCCGACCCCGACCGGGCCGGCCGTCAAGGTGGCCGTGGTCCAGGGGAACGTGCCGGGCCGGGGGATGTACTTCCTGGGCGACGAGGCCGGGGTCGTGCTGGCGAACCATGCGAACAAGACCCATGAGCTCGCCAAGGCCGTCCGGGAGGGCCGGATGCAACGGCCCGACGTCGTCGTCTGGCCGGAGAACTCCACCGACATCGACCCGTACCGCGACCCCGAGGCGTACAAGATCATCAATGACGCGGTGCGGGACATCGGCGTCCCCGTCCTGGTCGGTGCGGTGGTCCGGGCCGACGACGGGGTGCACCGGCAGACCAGGAGCATCGTCTGGGACCCGGTGACCGGTCCGGGCGCCTCCTACAACAAACAGAAGCCCGTGCCGTTCGGGGAGTTCATCCCGTTCCGGGATCTTCTCATGCCATACTTCGACCGTCTGCGGTTGGCCGGACGGGACACCCTGGCGGGGGACACTCCGGGGGCGCTACGTCTCGGCCCGGTCGTCGTCGGGGCCGTAAACTGCTACGAGATCGCCTTCGACGGTGTCGTACGGGGCACGGCGCAGGAGAGCGGCGGTCCACTGGTGGTGCAGACCAACAACGCCACCTGGGCCTTCACAGGCCTGCCCCAGCAGCAACTGGCCATGTCCCAGCTCCGCGCCGTGGAACACGGGCGGACCGTCGTCACCGTGGCGACGACCGGAGTCAGTGCGGTCGTCGAACCCGATGGGCGGGTGCGCTGGCAGACCGAGGAGTTCGTGCCCGAAGTGCGAGTGGACACGGTACACGTGGGAACACGGCAGACGCCGGCGACCCGTTTCGGGGGCATGCAGGAGTGGGCGCTCACCCTCCTCGGCCTCGGTGCGGTCGCGGTGGCGGCCGTCAAGTCCCGGCGCCGTCGCCCGGCGGGCGGGGAGGCTGAAGCATGAGCGACGTCGGACGGGTACTCGTCATCATCCCGACCTACAACGAGCGGGAGAACATCGGCGCCATTGTGGGGCGCGTCCGTGCCGCGGTGCCGGACGCCTCCGTCCTCATCGCCGACGACAACAGCCCCGACGGCACCGGGAAGGTGGCCGACGAGCTCGCCGCCGCGGCACCGGATGCGGTCCACGTCCTGCACCGCCCCGGCAAGCAGGGGCTCGGTGCCGCCTACATCGCCGGGTTCCGCTGGGGACTCGAACGCGGGTACGACGTCCTGGTGGAGATGGACGCCGACGGCTCCCATCAGCCCGAGGAGCTCCCCTCGCTGCTGAACAGGCTCGCGCGAGGCGCGGACCTGGTCATCGGCTCCCGGTGGGTGCGCGGTGGGAAGGTCGTCAACTGGCCGGCCAAGCGCGAGTTCCTCTCCCGGGGGGCCAACCTCTACACCCGGCTCCTGCTCGGCCTCCCGGTGCGTGACGCGACCGCGGGCTTCCGCGCCTACCGGGCGACCACCCTGCAGAAGATCGGCATCGACGAGGTGATGTCGCAGGGCTACTGCTTCCAGATCGATCTCACCCTGCGCACGGTACGCCACGGGCTGCGGGTCAGGGAGGTGCCGATCACCTTCGTGGACCGGACCGTCGGGGCGAGCAAGATGAGCCGGAGCATCATGGTGGAGGCGCTCTGGCGGATCACCTTCTGGGGGCTGACCGGGTTCCCCGAGCGGCTGGAGCGACGCCGGGCCGCGCGGAGCAGGCGCTGACCTTCCGCCCGATCAGCCGCGATCGTCGTCGACGACCTCGCCGCGGACGATCCGGGGCGGGGCCTGCCGGGACTCCTCCTGGTTCCGGTGCATCCCCGGGATCCGGTCGTCCAGATGCGGGTACGGCTGCCGCGGTTCCTGGTTCGCCAGGGCGGACCCGCGGGCGCCGTACCAGCTCAGGAACCGGCGGACCAGCGGCCTGGTCACCGGGATCAGGAAGAGCAGCCCCACGGCGTCACTGAGGAAACCCGGGATGAGCAGGAGCAGCCCGCCCGTCATCACCATGGCGCCGTCCGACACCTCGCGGTCCGGCAGGACCCCGGACCTGAGTCCGTCCTGGAGGGCGGCGAACGCCCGCCGCCCCGCACGACGCATGATCGCGGCTCCGAGCACACCCGTGGCGAGCAGCACCAGAACGGTGGGGAACGCCCCGATCAATCCGCCGACCTGAATGATCAGCCAGATCTCCAGGGCGGGGACTGCGAGGAAGGCCAGCAACAGCAGTAGCGCCATGTCTCCATCTTCTCGGTCACGGACGGTCCGTGTCACAGGTGAGTCGCGGTGTGGGCGGAGTGTCCCACACCTTTTCAACGCCGACGGCCCACCGGACGTTCCTTCAGGGCTTGAGTCCCCACCGGGCGGAGGGTCCGCACTCTCCGCACGGACGACGACGGACCGGAGCCGTTCGCCGCCGGCGGGCTCTTCCGGCGCGCCACGACGCCGGTGGGCACCATCCGCTTTCGCGGGCGAAGGCGGAGTACGAGGCGGCGCCGCCGCGGTACGGGTTCGGGGCCGTGGCCGGCGCGCTCCGGGGGATGCCAGCCCCGGCCACGTGACGTGGTGTTCCGCGCCGGTACGGCCGTCAGGTGGCGGAGCCCGTACACGATGGTGGGTCCGAGCCCGCTGTTGCGAGCCCGGACCCGGCCTATCGGGGGACCGCCGTCAGCAGCGGCGCAGGTCGACGTTGACCGTCTCGCCGCGGGTCACCGTGACGGGGATCCGCTTGCGGACCTTGCCGTTGATGAGCGAGCAGGTGAGCGTGTACGACTCCTGGATGTGGACGCTCTCGTGCTGGCTGGGGCGGACCGATGGGTTGACGTGCCAGGCGAACCGCCCGCCGAGCGGCGTGACCATCTGGGACTTGATCTTGTAGGGCATCGTCTGGACGGCGCCGGTGGTGCCGTCGGGGTTGGTGACCTCCGAGGTCTCCAGCTGGAAGTTCTTCTCGATGGTGAGAACGCGGCCCACGGGAGCCCGGCCACTGATCACCGAGTGCCGTTTGGCGTCTGCGGCGGCCTCGAAGGCGGTCAGGAACGCCTCACGCACGTTGGAGCCCACGTAGGTGCCGGTGCCGCGGTACTGGTCGACCACGAAGGGGTACGGCGGGTGGAAGGTGTAGGTCCCCGAGTGCCCCGGGGTGTTCTCGAAGGTGAACGCGAAGGTTCCGGAGGTGTAGTAGGCCGTCTCCTCGGTGGTGCCGCTGGCGTTGTAGTAGATCTCGGGCCACGGGCCGGTCTGCCAGCCGGTGTGCACGGCGATCTCGCGCCCGGTGGCGTCGTAGGCCGCCTCGTCGGCCGGACGGGGCTCGTTCGGGGCGCTCGGCACCCGGAGCACCCGGGCGTCCGGGGTGTGGTTGCTGATCGCCACGGTGAACTGGTGGTTGGAGAGCAGCCATTGCATGTTCTGGATCTCGGGCTCGGAGAACGGCGCGGCGCCGCGGTAGTTGCCCGCGGTCCCGCCGGTGCCGGCGCCCGGACCGCCCCAGAAGGCGCCGTAGTTCCGGTTGGGGTCGACGCCCTTGCTGAAGTTGGCCGGGTCCGCGCACTGCTCCCGGGTGGGGATCTTGCCGTCCTCGACCCGGCAGTTCTTCCGCTTCTGCTCCTGGATCAGGCTGCGGGACATGTCGTAGCCGTCGGGGTTGACGATCGGCACGATGACGAGCTTCGCGTTGTCCATCAGGCGGGTGATCCGCGGGTCGCGGCGGTCGTTCTGCAGCAGGTCGTGGGCGAACTCCATGGTGAGCTCGACGGTCGGCCACTCCCGGGAGTGGTGCATGCCGGTCATCAGGAACTCGGGCTTGCCCGTGGGCCACCAGACGTTGCGGCTGATCTCCAGGCCCCAGATGTCGGTGCCGAGGAGCGACTTGTGCGGCATCTTGAACCGCTTGACCTTGGTCGGGTAGCGGCGGGCGAGCTCGGCGATCTCCTCGTTGGTCTCGCTCAGCGTGCGGTACGAGACCCGGCCCGTCGGCAGCGTCGAGGCCTGGCTCGGATCGGTCTGGAGCGCCCGGGCCTTGGCGTCCTCGGTGTCGCGGGCCCGCTTGTTGTCCCCCTCCACGTCGTCGATGAGCACCTGGGGGGTGAAGCCGGCGGCGCGCAGCCGGTCGGCCTCCTCGGTGCTGTAGAGCAGGAGCTCGATGGTGTCGGCGGTGACGCGGTTGGTGTCCAGGTCCATGCCGTGGACCTTCAGATGCTGCTCCTTGGTGGTCGCGGACACGCTGACCAGGGCGACCTTGCCCTTCTCGATCCGGAGGGGGGCGGGGGACGGGTCGGCGTTCGCCGCCGGGGCGGCGACCAGGGACAGGGAGAGCAGAACCGTCGAGGTGGCAAGCCACGTTCTACGGCGGGGATGCGGGAAGTAGGCCAATTCCGGGCCTTTCTCGATGCACGCGGAAAACAAGCACGTGAAATCCGGGTACGGCGCAGCGCACACGTACCGGTGATGAGGGGAAAAGGTGATCAAGCAGAGAAGAGTGAGGGGGGAACCCTAGGGCGCCGCCCGCGCATGGTCGCAGTGATGCACGAGACCACCTCCCGTCGGAAACGCGACGTTTCGGTCGGTCTCCCCTCTGTCATGGGTACCTGAGAGCTTCACCTCGCGCAGGTCGCGCGGGGCTTGCACCGTCGGTGAGGCGGTGACGCCTGCTTTCCAGAGTTGCCTAACCCATGCGGTACGGGGTGCCTGAGAGTTTCCGGGAGAATTTGCTCCTTCGGCGCCTCGGACAGGGCTGTCCGAGGTCTCTCCCGCATGAGATCAGCGGCTGCCTTACGGATCACCATGATTCGGCTGATCGTCTCCCCTGTCAATGGGACATCAGTCGCAAAAACCCCCTGACTTTATGTAATCCATACAGAATTGTCGGCTTATCCGGCGGGGTCCGCGGCCGCCGGAGGGTGAAGCGCCTGGTACATGATGTGCAGGCCCACATAGCCGTGGACCGGATGGCGGAACCCCTCCGGCAGGGTCGCCAGGATCTCGAAGCCGAGGGAGCGCCAGAGCGCCACCGCCCGGACGTTGGTCTCCACGACCGCGTTGAACTGCATCGCGCGGTAGCCGGAGGCGCGGGCCCAGTCCAGGACGTGCTCGCCCAGGGCCCGGCCGACACCCCGCCCGGAGTGCGCCGGGTCGACCATGAAGCTCGCGCTCGCGATGTGGGCCGCCGGTCCCATGTGGTTGGGGTTCATCTTCGCCGTGCCGAGCACGGTCCCGGCCTCGTCGACCGCGACGACCGTACGGCCCGGCGGCGCGGTGAGCCACATCCCCCGCGCCCGTTCCTCGTCGAGGTCCCGGTCGTAGGTGTAGGTCTCGCCCGCTCGGACGATGTCGCGGAGGAAGGGCCAGATCCGGGGCCAGTCCCCGGGGTTCGCCTCTCTGATCACCATGGGGGCAGGGTGCTCGGCCCCGCCGCCCGGGGCAACCGGTTTTCCGGTCGGCGCCTTGACCTCAAGCAAAGTCGAGGTTCTAGGGTTGGGTGCGGGTCGTCGGCGGGCGGGTCCCGCGGCGCCCTCCGGAGCCGGGTTTTGTCGGTGCCGGATGAGAGCCTTCAGAGGTGCTTTCCCGGCCGGGGCGGGGGCCGGCCGGGCGGCCAACCTTGATCGTCGTCTCCTGAGGGTCTCGGTTCGACGTTTCACGACTACTTCTAGGGATCCGGTGACGAAGATGAGCATGGAGATGACCGCGTGGCACTCGATGTACCACGCGATGCACGCCAAGGACGACCGCAGACCGTTCTCCAAGGAGACGCTGCGGCGCATCGGCGCCTTCGCCCGGCCACACCGTAGACAGCTGGTCTGGTACCTCCTGGCCAGCGTGGTGATCGCCGTCTTGGCCGTCGCCACCCCGGTTCTCGCGGGCCGCGTCGTCGACGCGATCGTCTCCGGGGGAGCGCCGGAGGTCGTCCTGTGGCTCGCGGCGCTCATCGCCGTCATCGCGGTGGCCGAGGCCGGGGTCGGGCTGTTCGCCCGATGGCTGTCGTCCACCCTCGGGGAAGGACTCATCCACGACCTGCGCACCGCGGTGTTCGACCACGTCCAGCGGATGCCGGTCGCCTTCTTCACCAGAACCCGCACCGGCGCGCTGGTCTCCCGGCTCAACAGCGACGTCATCGGGGCGCAGCGGGCCTTCAGCAACACCCTCTCCGGGGTCGTCGCCAACCTGGTCACCCTGACGCTGACCCTCGTGGTCATGATCGGGATCTCCTGGCAGATCACCCTGCTCAGCCTCCTGCTCCTGCCGGTCTTCGTGCTCCCGGCGCGGCGGATGGGCGCCCGGCTGGCCAGGCTGGAACGCGAGTCGGCCAACCACAACGCGGTGATGAGCACCCAGATGACCGAGCGGTTCTCCGCGCCCGGGGCGACGCTGGTCAAGCTCTTCGGCCGGCCCAAGGCGGAGTCCGCCGAGTTCGCGGCGCGGGCCCGGCGGGTGCGCGACATCGGGGTGCGCACCGCGATGACGCAGATGGTGTTCGTGACCGCGCTCACCTTCGTCTCGGCGCTGGCCCTCGCCCTCGTCTACGGTCTCGGCGGCTTCCACGCCCTGCGGGGGCAGCTGGACCCGGGCGCCGTGGTCGCCCTCGCGCTCCTGCTCACCCGCCTCTACGCCCCGCTGACCGGGCTCGCCGGCGCCCGGGTCGAGGTGATGAGCGCGCTGGTGAGCTTCGAGCGGGTGTTTGAGGTGCTCGATCTGAAGCCGTTGATCGGGGAGCGGCCGGACGCGCGGCGGGTGCCGGACGGGCCGGTCTCGGTGGAGTTCGACGGGGTCGGCTTCGGCTACCCCTCGGCGGACAAGGTCTCGCTCGCCTCCCTGGAGGAGGTCGCCGTGCTGGACACCCGGGGCGGGGTCCAGGTGCTCCACGACGTGTCGTTCGAGGCGCGGCCGGGACAGATGATCGCGCTGGTGGGGTCGTCGGGTGCGGGCAAGTCGACGATCGCGCAGCTGGTCACCCGGCTCTACGACGTGGACGCGGGGGCCGTCCGGTTCTCCGGCACGGACGTGCGCGACCTGTCGTTCGAATCGATCCGCGAGACGATCGGCATGGTCACCCAGGACGGACACCTCTTCCACGAGTCGATCCGGGCCAACCTCCTCCTGGCCCGGCCGGAGGCGACCGAGGAGGAGCTCTGGGAGGTGCTGGGCCGCGCCCGGATCCGCGAGCTGGTGGAGGCGCTGCCCGACGGGCTGGACACGGTGGTCGGGGAACGCGGATACCGGCTCTCCGGCGGGGAGCGGCAGCGGCTGACCATCGCGCGCCTGCTGCTGGCCCGTCCGCGGGTCGTGATCCTGGACGAGGCGACCGCGCATCTGGACTCCACCTCCGAGGCCGCGGTTCAGGCCGCGCTGGGGGAGGCCCTGGCGGGCCGGACCTCGATCGTGATCGCGCACCGGCTCTCCACGGTCCGGGCCGCCGACCTGATCCTGGTGGTCGAGGAGGGCCGGATCGTGGAGCGGGGCACGCACGAGGAACTGCTCGCCGTCGGCGGTCGCTATCGGGAGCTCCACCGCACCCAGTTCGAGCAGCCCGACCCCCTTCCGGAGCTCGGCGAGCCCGCCGTGGCGGAGTCGCTTCACTGACCGGTTGAACCGCGAGGCCCGCCCGGACCCCGGGCGGGCCTCGCCGTCTGCCGAACCTGAGGGTCAGCCGAGGGTTTCCCCCAAACGTAAGAACTTGTGGCCGGGTATTTCCTGACATTTGTGCTTCAATCTGGATCACGACGGCGTTGCGGGGGAGCGGTGCCTGTTGTGCAGGGTTATCCGGAATCTGCGTTCCGTTCGTCCTTCGGCGTGGGGGAGACCGCCGTAGGCGCGGCCGGGCGCCGTGCCGTGGTGGCCGGTGACATCGGGACCGTGCCAAGGCCGCCCCCCGGACGTTCGACCCTCTGGAGAGTCGTGTGCTGCGCCGTGTCCTGATGAGCCTGCTCCTGATCTGCACCTGGTCCGTCGTGGCGGTCCAACCCGCCGCGGCCTTACCCGCCGGCTTCGCCAAACAGGTGGTCTTCTCCGGCCTGGTCCAGCCCGTCAACGTCGAGTTCTCCTCCGACGGCAGGGTGTTCGTCGCCGAGAAACGCGGGATCGTCAAGGTCTTCGACTCGCTGGTCGACACCACCCCGCAGATCTACGCCGACCTGCGTCCGCAGGTCATGAACTACTGGGATCGCGGCCTGCTCGGCATGGCCCTGCATCCGAACTTCCCGAACGACCCCCGGCTGTACGTCCTCTACTCCTACAACGCCGCTCCCGGGGGCACCGCGCCCCGCTGGCCCTCGACCGGCCCGGACTCCGACAACTGCCCCTCGCCTCCCGCCGGCCCCGGGCCCACCCTGGACGGCTGCCTCATCACCGGCAGGCTCTCGGTCCTGCGGCCGTCGGGCACCGGGGTCGTCGAGGAGCCGCTGATCACCGACTGGTGCTCGGTCCACCCCACCCACTCGGTCGGCGACCTGAAGTTCGGCGCCGACGGCATGCTCTACGCCTCCGGCGGCGACGGGGCCAACATCTCCTACCCCGACTACGGCCAGGATTTCCTGCCCGACTCCGACCACACCCCGGACAACCCCTGCGGGGATCCGCCGTTCCCGGTGGGCACGGCCCTGACCGCCCCGTCGGCCGAAGGCGGCGCGCTGCGCTCCCAGGACATGCGGACCCCGGGCGACCCGGCCCAGCTCGACGGCTCGATCATCCGGATCGACCCGGACACCGGCCAGGCCGCCCCGGGCAACCCGAACGCCGCCTCACCCGACGAGAACGCCCGGCGGATCGTGGCGTACGGCTTCCGCAACCCCTTCCGTTTCACGACGCGGCCCGGCACCGGGGAGGTCTGGGTCGGCGACGTCGGGGCCGGCACCTTCGAGGAGATCAACCGGATCCCCGGGACCGGGCAGCAGAACCAGGGCTGGCCCTGCTACGAGGGGCCGCTCAAGCACGGCGGCTACGACACGGCCAACCTCACCCTTTGCGAGACCCTCTACACCGAGGGCGCCGCGGGCTTCCGGGCGCCGCACCTGGAGTACCGGCACATCCACGACGTGCTCGCGGGCGACGGCTGCGCCCGGGCCAACGGGTCGTCGATCAGCGGGCTGGCCTTCTACAACGGCACCGCCTATCCCGCCGACTACCGGGGGGCGCTGTTCTTCTCCGACTACGCCCGGCAGTGCGTCTGGGTCATGCGCCCCGGCGCGGACGGGGTTCCCGACCGGACCCGGATCGGTCTTTTCGACGGTACGGCCAACGGGCCGGTGGAGCTGACCACCGGGCCGGGCGGCGACCTGTTCGCCGTCATGGTGGGCACCGCGGCGGACCCGTCCGGGACCGTGGTCCGCTACGTCACCGGCAACCGGCCGCCGACGGCCCGGCTCACCGCGGCGCCGACCAGCGGGACCGCCCCGCTCATCGTCGACTTCAGTGCGCAGGGTTCGACCGACGACGACCTGGACGATCTGACCTACAGCTGGGACCTGGACGGCGACGGGGAGCTGGACGACGCCACCGGCATCGTCACGACCTGGACCTACGCCACCGCAGGGTCGAGGACGGTACGGCTGCGCGTCAGCGACGGCCGGGGCGGCCACGACGACCGGACCACCGTGGTGAACGTCGCCAACCGCGGTCCGGTCGCCACGATCTCCTCCCCGGGTCCGTCGGCGACCTGGCGGGTGGGGGAGTCGATCGCCTTCTCCGGGTCGGCGACGGACCCCGAGGACGGGACGCTGCCGGGTTCGAGCCTGTCCTGGCGCTTGATCCTGCACCACTGCCCGACCGGGACGGGCTGCCATCAGCACGAGGTCACCACCTACACCGGTGCCTCCGGGACCTTCGCGGCACCCGACCACGAGTATCCGTCCTGGCTGGAACTCCGGCTCACCGCCCGGGACTCCTCCGGTCAGAGCGCCACGGCCAGGGTCGAGCTTCAACCGCGGACGACGGACCTGACCTTCCAGACGTCGCCGCCGGGGCTCAGGCTCGGGCTGCTCGGCGACGAGGTGGTCACCCCCGTCACCCGCCGGGTGATCACCGCCTCGGCGGTGGGGGTCACGGCTCCGTCGCCGCAGACCTCCGGTGGGACGACCTACGGCTTCACCTCCTGGGCCGACGGCGGGCCGCCGTCCCGGACGATCTCCGCCCCGGAGACGGCCGGCACCTACACGGCGCGGTACGGCGCGCTGCGCCCCGGGCTGGTGGCGGCCTACGGCTTCGACGAGGGGGCCGGGTCCACGGCCGTGGACTCCTCGGGCGGGGATCTCCACGGATCCGTGGCGAACGCCGGGTGGGTCGCGGCGGGCAGGCACGGCAAGGCGCTCTCGTTCAACGGGACGAACTCTTCCGTGACCGTGCCCGACTCGCCCCGGCTGAGACCCTCCGGCGGGCTCACCGTGGAGGCGTGGGTGAATCCGGCCTCCACCGCCGGCTGGCGGACCGCCGTCCTGAAGGAGCGCACCGGCGGACTGTCGTACGCCCTCTACGCGAGCAACGGCTCGCGGCCCGAGGGCGATCTCAACCTCGGGGGCGCGGACGTCGCGGTGCGCGGCTCGGCGCCGCCGCCGACCGGGACGTGGACGCATCTGGCCCTCACCTACGACGGCGCGGCGATCCGGCTGTACGTCGACGGGGTGCAGGCGGGGTCGACGCCCAGGACCGGGCCGATCAACTTCGCCGCGGCGGGGCCCCTGCGCATCGGGGGGAACGCCGTCTGGGGTGAGTACTTCTCCGGCCTGATCGACGAGGTCCGCGTCTACGACCGGGCCTTGACCGCGGCCGAGATCGTCGAGGACATGGCGACCCCGGCGGGAGGGGGGACATCCGACACCGTGCCGCCCACCGCGCCGGGTTCGCTCACCGCGACGGGCGGTGCGGGTACGGCCTCCCTGGCGTGGTCGGCGGCCGTGGACGACGGCGGGACGGTGGCGGGCTACCGGGTCCACCGGTCGGTCGCGCCGGGCTTCGTCCCCGGCCCCGGGAACCTGATCGCCACGGTGACCGGGACCACCCACACCGACGGCGGTCTGGCGGCGGGCGCGTACCACTACCGGGTGGTGGCGGTCGACGGTGCGGGCAACGCCGGGCCGCCGTCCGCCGAGGCTTCGGCGACCGTCACCGCGCCGCCCGGCGGTCCGGGTCTGGTGGCGGCCTACGGTTTCGAGGAGGCGTCCGGGACCGGCGTGGCCGACGGTTCGGGCGGCGGCAACCACGGCACGACCGGGAACACGACCCGGTCCGATCAGGGGAGGTTCGGCCGGGCGCTGTCGTTCGACGGGACTTCCGGCCAGGTCACGGTCCCCGACTCGCCGTCGCTCCGGCTCACCGCGGGCTTCACCCTCTCCGCCTGGGTTAGGCCGGCCGCCGTGACCGGCTGGCGCACGGTGCTGTTCAAGGAGCGGGCCGGGGGCTACTCGTACGCGCTGTACGGGAGCAACGGCTCCGGGCGCCCCAACGCCTGGGTGTTCGACGGCGCGGAGCGCAACGCGACGGGCACGGCCCCGCTGGAGGCCGACGCCTGGAGTCATCTGGCCGCGACCTACGACGGGAGCACGCTCCGGCTGTATGTGAACGCGGTTCAGGTCGCCTCGGCTCCGGTCACGGGTTCACCGGTCTTGGACGGCGGGGCCCTGCGGATGGGCGGGAACAGCGTCTGGAACGAGTTCTTCGCCGGATTGATCGACGAGGTCCGGGTCTACTCTGATCCGCAGACCCCGGCCGAGATCGCCGCGGACATGGGCCGCCCCGTCTGACCGGGTTCGGACACAGGTACGCCCGCCGCTGGTGCGGCGGGCGTACCTGAAGGTCGCAGGGTGTCCATTCACCGGAAGCGACGGACAATCTGGGGTAGCGTTCAGCGCGGAGTGGCGGGCCCGCCGCGCTGCGGGCGAAGATCAGGCGCTCTTACGCCGTTGCGCCCGAAGGATCGCGAGTCGTTCGGCGAGAACCTCTTCGAGATCCTCGATCGAGCGTCGCTCCAGCAGCATGTCCCAGTGTGTCCTCGGTGGTTTCGCCTTCTTCTGTGAAGGTTGTTCGCCGTCGAGCCGCAGTGCGGTCGACCCGCAGTTGCGGCACTCCCAGCTCGCCGGGATTTCGGCTTCCGCCGCGAGGGGCACACTGAACTGATGGCCCTTCGGGCAGATATAGGACACCTCCTGGCGTGGTGCCAGGTCGGTGTTGCGGTCGTTCTCGTAGCTCGTCGCGCCGAGCCGGGTGCCGCGTAATGCACGTTCGGCCATCGTCGAATGCCTCCCCAGGCTCCGTCTCCCACGGATGTCAACGCTTGGTACCGTCTGTGGATTCCCATCGAAGAGGTGATCCAACCGCCCCATTTCCCTGGAGTATGCAAGGAGCTCACACGCGTTCGGGTACGGGGTTCCCGGCCTCTCTGATGGCGCGGGGCAGGTTGACGAGGGCCAGCAGGACGAACCCGACCACGAAGAAGCCGAGCAGCCAGAGGATCGCGACGCGGTAGCTCCCGGTGAACTGGAGTGCGAAGGCGATGGTCCAGGACCCGAGGAAGGTGGCGCCCCGGTCGCTGATCTCGTACAGGCTGAAGTACTCGGCCTCCCGGCCGGGCGGGATCACCTGGGAGTACAGCGACCGGGAGAGGGCCTGGACGCCGCCCATCACGATGGCGATGGCGATGGCGAGCGCGAAGAACTGCGCCGCGGCCCCCCGCTCAACGAAGTAGGCGGCGGCGACCACGAGCATCCAGGCCAGCAGGGCGGCCTGGACGGTTCGTTTGGTGCCGAACCGGGAGGCCAGGAAGCCCAGCAGCAGGGCGCCGCCGAAGGCGACGAACTGCACCAGGAGGATCGCGGTGATCTGTACCGTCTGGTCGAGCCCGAGCTCCTGGTCGGCGTAGGTCGCGGAGAAGGCGATGACCGTCTGCACCCCGTCGTTGTAGGCGAGGTAGGCGGCGAGGAAGAGCAGGGTCCGGGGGTAGCGACGCAGGTCGGCGATGGTCCGCCCGAGCTGGCGGAAGCTCCCGGAGACGGTCGAGCCGACGGCCGCCGACCGCACCGCGGTGGGCCGGTTGCGCAGCCGCAGCAGGGGGACCAGGGTGAACAGACCCCACCACAGGCCGGCGGTGCAGAGCGCGATCCGCACGGCCGTACCCGAGTCGATCCCGAGGGAGTCGCGGCCGAGGAAGAGGCCGAGGTTGACCGCCAGGAGCAGGCCGCCGCCGAGGTAGCCGAAGGCCCACCCGCGGGCGGACACCGCGTCCCGCTCGTCCGGCGTGGAGATGTCGGGCAGGAAGGAGTTGTAGACGACCACGGCGCAGGCGTATCCGGCGGTGGCCACGATGAGCAGGGCTCCGCCGAGCAGGTAGCGGTCCCCGGACACGAAGTACATGCAGATCGTGGCGAAGGCTCCGAGGTAGGCGAAGAACCCGAGGAGCTCGCGTTTGCGGCCGGTGTGGTCGGCCAGCGCCCCGGCGATCGGCATCACCACGATTTGCACGATGGCGGCGGCGCCGATCACGAAGGTGTAGTACGCCGAGGGGCGGACGTCGAAACCGAGGACGTCGACGTACTCCCGGGTGCCGGCGGCCGTCTTGGCGATCTCGATCAGGTAGGGGCCGAGGAAGACGGTGATGACGGTGGTGTAGAAGGCCGAGTTGGCCCAATCGTAGAAGTACCAGCCGCGTTGCTGCCGGCGGCGTTCGGCCAGGGGGGTGGGGTCGGCGACTGCTGCCGCGTCATTCATCGGGGGGCCTCTCCGGCGGATGCCATTGGCCGCGGGCGAGGAGAACCTCCCGCAGCGCGGTCACTCGGTCGGTCATGACGCCGTCCACCCCGAGGTCGAGCAGACGGTTCATCTCGTGCGGGTCGTCGACGGTCCAGACGTGCACGTGCATGCCCAGCGCGTGCGCGGTCGTCACCAGCGCCCGGGTGGTGACGCGAAGCGCCCCGAGGAACGGGGGGATCTGCACGCAGGGGACGCCCTCCCGGGCCAGCCGGGCCAGGATCCGGTTGAAACCGGAGGCGTAGGAGGCGATCTTCAACGCGGCCACGCCGCGGGGCCCGAGCGCCGTGCAGACGGGCCGCCCGATGGCCCGGCGCGCGGCGGCCAGCCGTCGTTCGGAGAAGGAGGTGACGCAGATCCGGTCGTAGGCGCCGGTCTTGCGGATCACGTCGGCGAGCGGCTGGATCGCGCCGACGCTCTTGACGTCGATGTTCAACCTGGCCTCGGGCCAGGCCTCCAGGAGGTCCGTCAGGAGGGGGATCGGCTCGGTTCCGGCGATCCGGGCCTTGGCGACCTCGCGCCAGGGGAGTTCGGTGACCCGGCCGGCGTGGTCGGTCGTCCGGTCCAGGGTGGCGTCGTGGAAGGCGATGAGCGCTCCGTCCCTGGTGGCGTGCACGTCGGTCTCCAGGTAGCGGTAGCCGAGCCCGACGGCGTGCGCGAAAGCGGCCATGGAGTTCTCCGGGCGTTCCTTGGCCCCGCCCCGGTGGGCGAAGGGGAGCGGACCGGGGTGGTCGAGGTACGCGAATCGAGGTGCCACGAGGAGGAGTATGCCGTGTGCGGGGTGTCGGGTTCACCACGCTCGGGCGAATGTTTAGGTCACGGATTCGGGGATTTCGGGGGTGGCGGGTTCCCGGATTACGGTCTGGAGGATGGGGATTTGTACCCGGCCGGGACCCGGAATCGGGTGGTGTGCTTATCGGCGGGAGTGGGAGTTCAGGTGTGCTGCCGGGGGGAATCATAGCCGATTGATTACGGGCATAAATGACGTGATCTGTACAAGACTGTTCGGCTATATAGTGATATAGAGGTGTATGCGGATCTTTATTGGGCGTCTACACTCTACGGCGGGTGGAGCGCTCGACGTTGGTCAGGGAGGCGGACGCGGTCGCCGCATCTATGGTCTGACCTGGAGGAGGTCTTATGGCGGGCCCGAAAGAGCCTGGTGTCACTTGGCGGAAAAGCACGGCGTCCAATCCCTCCAATTGTGTGGAGGTCGCATTTGAAGGCCGTGCTGTGTTCGTCCGTGACTCCAAGAACCGGGCCGGACCCGCGCTCGAGTTCTCCCTCCAGGAATGGGACGCCTTCCTGACCGGTGTTCGCAAGGGAGAATTCAATGGACGGCCGATAAGGATGCACTAAACCGGTTTATCGGCGCGACACCTGTCATCGGCGGCCCCGGCGACCGTTCCACAGGGCGGGAAGCCGTTCGCGGCGGCGTCGCTCCCCGGATGCACACGTGAGGCGACCCCGGGACGTGCTTTCGATTCCGGACAGGGTACGGCTGCGCCGTGCCGGGGGTTCCGCGACGCGATCCTCGTCGGCTTGCCGAGCCGTAGACCTGGTCCGCCCAAGGCCGTATCGAACCCTAACGGGGATCGCGGTGTGCGGCGGCGAGCACCAGCAGCGGGATCGGCAGGGCGGCCAGCCACCATCGGTGGATCTCATGCCAGTCGGCGGCGTACGGCTCCGGCCAGGCGCCGCCGCCGAGGATCTGCGTCCCGATGTACAGGATCAGCACGGTGACCGCCCCCGCGAGCGCCGCCTGCCGACCGGGATGGCGGCGTACGGCGACCGCGGCGCCGGCGAGGGCGATGAGCGCGGCGACGGCCGCCTCGATCACGGCTCCGGTGAAGTGGAGCACCGCGCCCGGCTCCAGCCGTACCGCCACGACCAGGCAGCCCACCCCCCACCCCACTCCGGCGGCCAGGCCCGTCAGGAGGGTTCTGATCCACTGGCGGAGCGGACGGGGTACCGGGGTCGCCCCGGTGGCGGCGGAGGCGGGGTCCACCAGGGCGAAGGCGGCCGCCACGCCGAGCAGGAGGGCGCCGAGCCGCAGCAGCAGCAGCCCGAGCCGGGGGTCGACGTGGTCGCCCGGCTCGATGAGCACGGCGAGCGCGATCATCGCCGCGACGGCCAGGGTGAGGGGCCGCCAGTCGATCGCCCGGATCAGCGGGCGGAGCAGGAGGAGGGCGGGGGCGGGACGCCCGGGCCGGGAAGGAGCGCTCATCGGCACAGTTCGTCCTTTCGGGAGGCGGGCCGCCCGGGCCGCACGCCCAGCAGTGCCGCGCCCTGCTCCAGGGTGGTCGACGGGGAGACGAGGACGTCCCAGTCGGCCCGGATCCGGTCGGCGGTCTCCGGCCGGTTGAGGAGCGCCCGGGCGTACTCCACCTCGGCCTGTCCGTAGCCGGTGTCGTGGAGCTGCCCCGGGATGTGGATTCCCCCGTTGTCGAAACCCATGGTCAGGTCGAGCCAGCCCTTGGGGAGCTTGCCCGACGACGGGGGCCGGGATCCCGGGTCGGGCGCGTCGAGCAGCGGACCGGCGCGGCCCGCGAGCCAGAGCGCCACGGCCAACCGGGCCCGGCCGAGATCCGCCCCGCACGACTCCTTCTCCAGTCCGACGGCGGACGCGATGACCTGTCCGGCCAGGTAGGCCCGGTGCCTGGCCGGGTCGGCGGACCAGACGGTCCAGGTGACCGGGGTCGCCAGCGGATCGGCGCCCGAGCCCTGCCACAGCAGCCCGTCGTAGCCGGCGAGCTGCCTGATGGGCGGAACCCGGTCCCGTGCCCGTTCGGGTACCACGGCCAGGATCGGCCGGAGGGCGTCCACCCAGCCGGGGATCCAGGGCCGGTAGTCCGGGTACACGCAGAACGTGAGACCCTCGTGCTTCTCACACACCTGTTCGGGCAGTTGCGGGGTGAACGCCGCACGGTCGCCGGCCCACGGGAGGACCGGCGCGGCGGCGGTCGCGGCGGCCCCCGCGGGCACCGCCACCGCCAGCGCCGTCAGCGCGACCAGGGTCCGCAGCGGACGAAGGCCGTGCCGGAGCAGGGCGAGGGCCGCGAAGAGGACCACGGCCGCCACCAGGTAGACCAGGTGCCATCCGGTCGGCCTGGCCCCCCAGGCCACGCTGTGCCCGGGGATCACCGGCAGGAACCAGCCGAAGTTCTCGCCCCGGGAGTCGCCGATCATGGCCAGGGCGACCAGGACGATCACGATCGGGGGCGTGATCAGCCAGGGCAGCCAGCGGCCCAGCGCAGCGCCCGCCGTGGCGGCGAGGGCCCCGAGGGCCACCCCGCCGAGCGCCTGGTACGGGTCGAACCGTCCGGCCGCTCCGCCCGGCAGCGACACCGCGGCCGACTGCACCGAGATCATCACGGCGGCGAGCAGGGCTCCTGCGGCGGGTGCCGCCAGGATCACCGCCCGGGTCCGCTCCACCGCCCGGACGGGCAGGGCGGCCAGGGTCTCGGGGAGGCCGTGCCGGCGGTCCCGGCCCGCCGCCAGGCCACTCACGATCATCATCGCCGCGCCGATCAGCGCCGAGGCGGTGACCGCGTCGATCACGACGATCGTCATGTCGGGCAGCCAGGCGGTGCTCTGGACATAGGCCCTGACCAGCGCGAGCACCGCCGTCCCCCACAGGATCGGGTTGCGCAGCAGCCTGCGGGCCTCGAAGAGCGTCAGCCGGATGTTCACGCGGCGGCCTCCGCCGTGTCGCCGAGCAGCAGCAGATACCCGTCCTCCACCCCCGGATCGGCCGGGACGGCGTGCTCCGGCGGGGCCCCGAGGGTGCGGTAGCGGCCGTCCGCGGTCCGCCAGAACAACTCCGAGGCGGCGGGCGGCCGATCCGACAGCCACACCTGCCCGGCCGCGGTCGCCGCCAGCTGGGCGGGGGTGCCGTCGAACGCGTTCTCGCCCCGGCGCATCACCACGACCCGTTCGCACAGGGCCGCGACGTCCTCGGTCTGATGGGTGGAGAGAAGCACGACCCGGCTCTCGCCGAGCCGCGACACCAGCGCGCGGAACCGCATTCGCTGCTCCGGGTCGAGACCGACCGTCGGCTCGTCCAGGATGAGCAGCCCGGGGTCGCCGAGCAGCGCCTGGGCGAGGGCGAGCCGCTGCCGCATCCCCCCGGACAGCCGGCGGACCCTGGTGCCGGCCCGGTCGGTCAGGTCCACCTCGCGCAGCACCCGCCGTACCTCGTCGTGCCGGGCCCGCCGGTCGGTCAGCTCCTTCAGGATCGCGACGTAGTCCAGCATCTGCAAGACCGTGAAATGCGGGTAGAACCCGGGCTCCTGCGGCAGGTAGCCCAGGCGCCGCCGCAGCTCCGTGCGCTGGGCCCGCTCCGCGGGGTCCAGGCCGAGGGAGCGGATCGACCCGCCGTCGGGGGCGAGCGTGGTCGCCAGGCAGCGCAGCAAGGTCGTCTTGCCCGCGCCGTTCGGGCCGAGCAGCCCGGTCACCCCGGGCCCGAAGTCCAGGTCGAGACCGTCCAGCACGGTCCGGCGGCCGAATCTCTTGGTCAGACCGCGTACGGTCACAGGGGATTCCATCGGGGCTCTCCAGGGTCGAGGCGGGCACGCCGCAGATAGACGACAAGGATCAGGAGCAGGGCCGCGGCGCCGTACAGGATCTGCGCGGCGGCGGAGAAGAACACCAGCCGGTCGCCGATGAGCCCGCCCAGAACCGTCACGGACACCGGCCAGGCCGCCCCGAGGACAGCCGCGGACTCCGGCGGTGGGAACCGGGTGGACAGGGCGAGGGCGGCGGCGGTGAGGGCGAAGGCGGGGAGCAGCCAGGCGGCGGCCAGCCCCGGCGTGCCCGGCAGGAACGGGGTGGCGACCCCGGCCACCCCGATCGCGGCGCCGAGGACGGCGATCGCGCGGAGCAGCAGGCCGCGCGAGCCCCCGAGGGGGGTGGCCGCCTGGAGCTCGTACAGGGGGTCCGCGTGCCGCCCGTAGGCGAGGGCGATCCCGGCGACCGGCAGCACCGGCGCGATCACCAGGAAGGGCAGCAGGGCGTGGAAGGCCGGCGCCGGATCCCGTGCGACCAGGTGCGCCGCCGCGACGGCGAATCCCAGCGTCAGGGAGACCGCGACGAGCCATCCCCGGGTCAGGCCCGGTGCGGCGGCGAGGAACGCGGCCAGATGCTCGGGCACCCCCATCCGAGCCAGGACCCGGGCCGGGAAGCTCGGGCGCGGCCGGTCCACGACGTCCTCGATCCCGGCCCAGCTCGCCGCCAGCCACCCCCGGTCGCAGGGGACCGCCGTACGGCAGGAGGGGCATCCGGCGATGTGCGCCTCCACCGACATGACCTGCACGGGATCGAGCCGCCCCTGCGCGTACCGCGCGACGAGTTCGTCCGGCGGGTGCCATCGGCCGTTCATCGTGCCTCCTTGAGAACGAGCCGCGCGGTACGGCCTGAGGCGGCTTCGCGCCGGACCGGCGCGACGGGGTTCCGGCGTCGTGGATGCGGTGCCGGCCCGGCGGTCTCCACGCTGGGGACGGGCCGTGGGGTACGGCCTGCGGTGGACTCCGGCCGTACCGGCGTGGTGTGCCGGGTACACGCGGGCCGTGCCGGACAGAGGGAGTGGATCATGCGAGATACCCCCTCAGCTGGGCTTTGGCGCGCATGACCCGGGTTTTCACGGTGCCCTCGGGGATGCCGAGAAGCCGGGAGGCCTCGCGGACGGTGAGGCCGTCCAGAACGGTCGTCTGGATCGCCGCGCGCAGTTCGGGGGACAGGCGGCCCAGCGCCGTGCCGAGGTCCCCGTGCTCCACCCCGACCAGGACCGCGTCCTCGGCCGATTCACCGACCGGCAGCGCCGCTCCGGCCTGCCCCGGCGTGAGGTCGTCGATCGCGGCCGGGCGCGGTACGGCGCCGCGGCGGCGCAGCCCGGAGATGAGCCGGCGGATCGCGATCGTCCAGAGCCAGGCGGCCACCTCGCCCTCGCCCGGGCGGTATCGGCGCGCGTCCCGCCAGACGGCCACGAAGGCGTCCTGGATGGCGTCGTCCACCAGGTCGAGGTCGGCGCAGCGGCGGGCCAGCCGGACCCTGAGCCAGGGGGCGTGCCGGCGGTGCAGGAGTCTGAGCGCCTCCACCTGCCCCCCGGCCACGGCGGCGATCAGCTCCACGTCGTCGCTGTCCGGGCCGACGGGGGCCGGTTCCCGGCGGAGTCTGCGAAAGAAGGACACATTCCCGTCTATCGCGGCTTCCGCCGCCTTCGGTTCACGCTCGGCGATTTCCGTTCCGGTTCACCGGGTATGTGTCGGCGAACGGCGCGGCGGCGCGGACTTCCTCGGCGTCGGTCAGGCGGGGCCTTCGGCCGGTTCCTTGACCTGGGCCCATTCGCGGCGGCGGGCTTCGGCGAGGGCGACCGCGGCGGCGACGGCGACGTTGAGCGAGCCGACCCGCCCGATCTGCGGGATGTAGGCGACCGCGTCGCACGCCTCCAGCAGGGCGGGGGAGCAGCCGTGGTCCTCGTTGCCGAGGACCAGGCAGACATCCCCGTCGAGGGCGGCCTCGTGCAGCGGCGCGGCGTCGCCGGTCAGCTCGATCGCGACCACCCGGTAGCCGTCGTCCTTGGCGGCGCGGACCGCCTCCGCCGCGGTGATCCCGTCTTCCCATTCCAGGAAGCGCTCGGTGCCGAGCGCCGTCTTCTGGACTTTCGGGTTGTCCGGGCCGGTGGAGTTCCCGGCGAGCCACACCCGGGTGACGCCGAAGGCGGCGGCGGTGCGGAAGATCGACCCGACGTTGAAGGGGCCGGTCACCGAGTCCAGGATCAGGGCGAGACGGCCCTCGGTACCGCGGCGCCAGCCTCGGTTGAGCCGCTTGACGTCGGTGGGGCGGAGCTGCCTGCGGGTGCTCATCTCTCTACTTTCCGGATATTTCAGGACGGGACTTCTCGGGCGGTGACCCGCAGGACGCGGTAGGCCGAGCGGGAGGCCGTCCGGGTGGCCGGGTACCCCTGCTCGGTGAGCCAGCGCTGGAGGGAGTCCGATCCGAGGTGTTTCTGCACGACCAGATAGGCCTCGCCGTCCGGGGTGAGCCGGTCGAGCCAGGTGGTGAGCATCTCATGCATGGCTCGCTTGCCGATGCGGATGGGCGGGTTGGACCAGATGGCGGCGAACCGAAGGCCCGGGTCGATCTCCTCGGGACGGAGGCACCTTACTTTGTCAAGGCCGGCGGTCTGGGCGTTTCGGGCACAGAGCTCAAGCGAGCGCTCGTTCACGTCCACCGCCCAGACCGTCGCATCCGGTGCCCGCGTGGCCATGGTGAGCGCGATCGGGCCGTAGCCGCAGCCCAGGTCGAGCAGGTCGCCCGTACGCGGCGGGGTCGGCACGGTCTCCAGGAGGATCCGGGTGCCCACATCGAGGCGCTCGGGCGAGAAGACGCCGCTGTCGGTCTCCAGCCGCAGATGCAGGTCGGGTAGGACGACGTCGACCAGACCCGGCCGGTGCCCGGTCCGCGGTCGCTCCTCGAAGTAGTGCGCCACGCCCACCGACCGTACCAGCTGTCCACCCCGCTCCCGCCGCGGGTGATCTTCAGATGAGCTCAGGACCCGTGCCACCTGAATCACGCTGTACGGGCTGTGCCGGGCCGGTCTCGGCCGTACCTGCGGCGAAACCGGTGCGGGTCGCCGCATGACGCCGACGAGGTGCCCGCATGGGTGTCATGGACGAACCCCGGCTTCACGGGCCGACGGGGCCGATGTCCTTGACGGCCTGGGCGAAGGCCCGGATGAGGGGGGTCTCGGTGGCGGTGCGCCAGATGAGGGCCCAGCGGGCGGGGGGAGCGTCGCGAATGGGCACGTAGGCGACGTCGGGGCGCGGCCAGTACGTGGCGGCCTGCTCGTGCAAGGGCGTGACCGCCTCACCTGAGGCGATGATGGGCAGCATCTCCCCGCTGGTGGTGACGATCGGGCCGATCCGGATCGGCCGTCCGCCGGGGGTGTGCGACGGCACGAGCGCCTCCCGCCAGTAGTCGGGCGAGGCCCCGCCGAAGACCACCTGGTCGCCGAGGTCCTCGTAGGAGACGGATTCCCGCGCGGCCAGCGGGTTCACGGTGGCGACGGCGAGCACGATCCGCTCGATCTGGATGACCGGGCCGACGGTGAGGTCGGGCTCCCTGACGGGGAGCCACATGATCCCCACATCGATGTCCCCGGCGCGGAGCGATGCGAAGGGATCGCCGAAATCGATGTAGCGGAACCGCAGCTCGCATTCGGGATGCCGGGCCTTGAAAGCGGCGAAGTGGGCGGTCATCGCCTGAATGTCGAGCGGGATCAGGCCCACGCGCAGTACGTCGGTCTTGCCGCGCGCGGCCAGTGCGGCGCGTTCCAGGCTCTCCTGAATCCCCTGGTAGTGAGGCCGCAGATCTTCGGCGAGCCGTGCGCCGACGGGGGTCAGGGCCACCTTGCGGTTGCTTCGCTCGAACAGCGCCGAGCCGATGCGGCGCTCCTGTTTCTTGATGGCCTGGCTGACCCGGGCCTGGGTCACGTGCAGCCGTTCCGCCGTCCGGCCGAAGTGGAGCTCCTCGGCCAGGGTGAGGAAGAGTTCAATGTCGCGAAGTTCCACCGTGCCCCGTTCCTATTGATAGGCGAGAGGTTATGGCATGGTGCGGAACTTGGCGTTGATCCCCACAACGGTCGCAGGCGATGCTCATGGACATCCGAGAACACCGGATCCCACCGCGAGGAGCACCATGAACGTCATCGCCGCCGCCGTGTCACTGCACATCGACGATGTGGCGGCTTCCAGCAACTTCTTCATCTCCCACCTGGGCTTTCGCGAGGTGCTGGCCGCCGAGGGCCTCGTCTGCCTCAGCCGGGACGACGCGGCCCCCGACATCGTGCTCCAGCAGCGCGACGCCGTACGTCCGGCACCCCCCGCCGGTCGCCGGTCCGTGAGCGCGGCCGTGTGCTTCACGGTCACCGGCATCGCCGACGAGCATGAACGGCTGCGCCGGGAGGGTGCCCCCATCACCGCGCCGCTGCGCCTGGAGCCGTGGGGCGAGTGGGTGCTGCAGCTCACCGACCCCAATGGCGTGGTGGTCCAGCTCATCGAGTGGACGCCTCCGGCCGGGGCCTGATTCCTGAAGATTTCTTTGCGCACACTGTGCGCAACTGCGTACATTTGAGCTATTCTGCGTACAGCGTTCGCATAGAGGGTACGCCGTACGCGCCGTATTGAGAGGTCCCCATGCACACACCGAATCCACGCCGCTGGCTGATCCTGATCGTGCTGTGCCTCAGCACGCTGGTGCTGGTCATCGACAACATGGTGCTCACCGTCGCGGTGCCGCCGCTGATGGCCGACCTTGGCGCGAGCGCGCAGGAGATCCAGTGGATCCTGGACTCCTACATCCTGGTCTTCGCCGGTCTCCTGCTCACCTCGGGCAGCCTCTCCGACCGCTACGGCCGCCGGAAAGTCATGGTCATCGGATTGGCGCTGTTCGGCCTGTCATCGTTGGCGGCCACCTTCGCCGGCGATCCCGCCCAGCTCATCGTCGCCCGTGCGGTGATGGGCGTCGGCGGCGCGCTGGTCATGCCCAGCACACTGTCCATCCTGATCACCGTCTTCGACGACGCCGAGCGCCGCAAGGCCATGGCCGCGTGGAGCGCGGTCGCCATGGTCGGCCTGGTCGGCGGGCCCGTCCTGGGCGGCGCGCTGATCGCCTGGTTCTGGTGGGGGGCGGTCTTCCTCATCAACGTGCCGATCGCGCTGCTGGCCATCGTCGCGGCTTTGGTCCTGATGCCCGAGTCCAAGGGCCCGTGGAGCAAGCCCGATCCGCTCGGCGCGATCCTGTCGGTGGTCGGCATGTCCGCCCTGGTGTGGACCATCATCGAGCTGCCGAAGTACGGCCTGAACCACGCGGCCACCGTGACCGGCCTCGTCGTCACCGTCGCCGCCCTGGCCGGGTTCGTACTGTGGGAGCTGCGCACGCCCCACCCGATGGTCCCGCTGAGCCTGTTCCGCAACCCCGCCTTCTCCGGCGGCAGCCTGTCCCTGGCCCTCGTCCAGATCGCCAACGGCGGCCTGCTGCTCGTGCTCACCCAGTACCTGCAGTACGTACTCGGCTACACGCCCACCCAGGCCGGGCTCGCCTTCATTCCGATGGCCCTCGCCTCGCTCGCCTTCAACACGATCGGCGCCACCCTCGGCGGCAAGATCGGCAACCGGGCGCTCATGACCATCGGCATGCTCGTCTCCGCCTCCGGGTTCGCCCTGATGTCCACCGTCTCGCCGGAGCACGGCATCGTACTCCCCGCCGTGGCGCTGTTCCTGCTCGGTGCCGGCGGCGGCCTGGCGGTCCCCGCGGCCATCACCGCGCTCATGGGCACGGTGCCGCCGGAGCACGCCGGCGTCGGATCCGCGCTGAACGACACCATCCAGCAGATGGGCGCAGCCCTCGGCGTCGCCATCCTGGGCAGCATCCTGGCGGGCGGTTACACCGCCGCGATGCCCGTCACCGCGACCGATGAGGCACGGCGATCGCTCGGCGAGGCCCTCGCCACCGCGAACGGCGACGCCGGGCTGGCCGCGACCGCGCGTGAGGCCTTCACCTCCGCGATGTCGACGGTGTTCATCGCCGGTGCGTCCGGAGTCGTGGCCGCCGCCGTACTCGTCCTGGTCATCATGCGAGGCCGCGCACGGGCCGGCGCGGCGCAGCAGCCGCAGTCACAGCCGCAGCAGCCGCGGGAGAAGGACCGGGACCGCGTCCCCGCCCTGCACCACTGACATCCGTCCGACGAACCACACAGGGAGGAACACCATGTCGACGAACGTGAACCGGGGCAAGAACGCCGAGGGCTCGCAGGGCACGGCGAGTTCGCCGGGCCGGCCCTTCGACCCGGCCCGCTGGCAGGCGCGGTTCGATGAGCTGCGCGAAGCCCACCACGTGCCGGGCGCCACCCTGGCGGTGCTGGCCGACGGGGAGGTTCACGAACTGGCGAGTGGCGTGCTGCACCGGGGGACCGGGGTGGGGGCCACGACCGACTCCCTGTTCCAGGTCGGCTCGATCACCAAGATCCACACGGCCACGCTCGTCATGCGGCTGGTCGACTCCGGGCGGCTGGACCTGGACGCGCGGGTGATCGATGTCCTGCCCGAGTTCGCCACCGCCGACCCGCAGGCCGGCGAGCGCATCACGATCCGGCAGATGCTCAGCCACACCAGCGGGCTCACCTGCGACTTCACCCACGACACCGGCCGCGGCGACGACTGCCTGGCCAAGTACGTCGAGGCGGCCAAGGGCGTGGCCCTGGACTGCGGGCCGGGGACCGGGACCTCCTACAGCAGCGTCGGCTACAACGTGCTCGGCCGCGTGGTCGAGGTGCTCACCGGCCAGACCTGGGACCAGGCCCTGCAGGAGATGCTGTGCGCCCCGCTCGGCCTCGCCGCTACGGTGACCCTGCCGGAGGACGTGCTGCGGTTCAGGTCGGCGATGGGCCACTTCGGCGAGCCGGGGCGGATGCCGGACCCCGCCCCGGTGTGGAACCCGCTGCCGCGTTCGGCCGGGCCGTACGGCGGCGTGCTCTGCGCCACCGCCGCGGACGTCCTCCGCCTGGCCAAACTGCACCTCGACGGCGGCGTCGCGCCGGACGGCACCCGCCTGCTGTCCGCGGAGGCGGTCGCGGCCATGCAGCGGCGCGAGGTGGACAGCCCCGACAAGTGGACGGTCAGCGCCGACGGGTGGGGCCTGGGCTGGTCGCTGTACGACTGGGAGGGCACCCCCGGCTACGGCCACGACGGCGCGACCATCGGGCAGTACGGGTTCCTGCGCGTCGCTCCGGGCACGGGCCTGATCATCGTGCTGCTGACCAACGGCGGCGGCGCCCGCACGCTCTACGCGAGCCTGTTCCGCGAGCTCCTCTCCGAACTGGGCGGGATCACGATGCCCGCCCCCTTCGGGCCGCCGGCCCGGCCGCTCGCGGTGGACATCACCCCGTATCTCGGCACTTACCGCCGCGAAGGCGTCGCCATCACAGTGACCAGCCGCGACGGGCAGGGGCACCTGCTCTACGAGTTCGTCGACGGTATGGCGGGGCTCGCGCCCGCCATCGACGTCAACCTCGTCCCGGTGAGCCCGGCGGTGTTCGCCGGCGAAGGCACGGGCTCCTTCGCCGAGGACTGGATGCCCGTGGTGTTCGCCACCCTGAGCGACGGGACGCCGTGCTGCTACATCGGCATGCGCGCCGCACCCAAGATCGCCTAATTCACACATTGATTCGCACAAGCAATTTGCACATCGCACAGCAAGGAGAAACACCATGTCGACGAACGTGAGCTGGGACAAGGACGGCAACTGGCGGGCCGAGGGTTCCTGGGGGACGGCGAACTCATCGAACCGGGTCTTCCGCCTGGCGCACTGGCAGGACCGGCTCGACACGCTGCGCGCCGCCCACCACGTGCCGGGCGCGGCTCTGGCCGTGCTGGTCGGCGGGGAGATCCACGAACTGGCCGGTGGTGTGCTGCACCGGGGGACCGGAGTCACGGCGACACCGGACTCGGTGTTCCACCTGGGATCCATCGCCAAGATCTACACCGCCACCGTCGTCGTGAAGCTGGCCGAATCCGGGCTGCTGGACCTCGACGCCCCCGTCCGTGACGTGATCCCCGACTTCGTCGTCGCCGACGCGGAGGCCAGTAAGACGATCACGCCCCGGCAGCTGCTCTCCCACACCAGCGGCCTCAGCGGTGATTTCCACCTCGACACCGGCCGGGGTGACGACTGCCTGGAGAAGTACGTCAAGGGCTGTGCCGGTCTGGCCGTGGACGTCCCGCCGGGCAGCGCGGTCTCCTACAGCGGCTCCGGCTACTCCGTCCTGGGCCGCATCGTCGAGGTCGTGACCGGCAAGACCTGGGACGTCGCGCTGCAGGAACTCCTGTGCGCCCCGGCCGGGCTCGCCGCCACGGTGACCCTGCCCGAGGACCTGCTGCGGTTCCGCGCGGCGATGGGCCACTTCGGCGAGCCCGGCACCGATCCCGAGCCCTCGCCCCTCTGGGACCTGCACTCGCGTGCCGCAGGACCGGCGGCCGTCGTCTGCGCCAGCGCCCCCGACCTGGTCAGACTGGCCAAACTGCACCTCGACGGCGGCGTGGCCGCGGACGGCACCCGGGTACTCGCCGCCGAGACCGTCGCGGCCATGCAGCGGCGCGAGATGGACGTGCCCGACAAATGGACCGTCAGCGCCGACGGCTGGGGCCTGGGCTGGACCCTCTACGACTGGGAGGGCGTCCCGGGATACGGCCACGACGGCGCGGCGACGGGCCAGTACTCCTACCTTCGCGTGGTGCCGGGAGCCGGCGTGGCGATCGCCCTGCTCACCAACGGCGGCGGTGCCCGCCCGTTCTACGCGGCCCTGTTCCGCGAACTCTTCGCCGAACTGGCCGACGTGCGGATGCCCGCCCCCTTCGCCCCGCCGGCTCAGGCGCCGACGGTGAACCTCGCCGCGATCCTCGGTGTCTACAAGCGCGAAGGCGTCGTCATCACCGTCGGCATGCGCGACGGCTCGCTGCGCATGCTGTACGAGTTCGTCGACGGCATGAAGGACATCTCCCCGCCCCTCGACATGGAGCTCGCGCCCGTCACCGAGAGCGTCTTCGCCGCCTCCGGTGCCGGCCCCTCCTTCGCCGAGGACTACATGCCCGTGGTCTTCTCCACCCTGGCCGACGGCACCCCGTCCTGTTCGGTCGGCATGCGAGTCGCCCCCAAGGTCGCCTAGCCCACCGGCCGTACGGCCGCACCCCGCCCTCTCTCTTGAAGAGGGCGGGGTGCGGCCGTTCCGGACGGTCATGGGTGAGTACGGCGGAGCGCCATCGGTTGACGGGCTTGCGGGCGGCTGGTCTTTCGACGATGCCGGAAATCGCGAGGCAAGCCCGTGACGAAGAAATGCGGCTCCGGCAGGTCGCAGACCTGGACGGTGTTCCACCGCTCCAGGATCTCACCCTTGACCGCGACATCATGTGCGGAGAAACGTCGCGGACGTGCTCACCGAGCGCAGCCGGGGCCGGGCAGTCGGCCAGGTTTCTGGGGAAAGGCCGGGTACGGGCTGCGCCGTACCGGGGCCGCCCGTGGCCGTACCCCGCCGGGTTCCGTATGAGAGGCCGGCGGGTGTCAGGGGAAGCGGGGGGCGAGGAGGAAGCCGACCCCGGCGAAGAGGAGGCCGGCGAGGAGGCCGAGGACGAGGTAGCGGTGGCCGACCTCCTGGTGGACGGTGCGGTAGCCGAGGGAGCTGCCGATCTGCTGGTAGACGTCCTCCAGTTCGCTGCCCGACTCGGCTTCGTAGGCGAGGCCGCCGGTGGTGGTGGCCAGAGTGCTCAGGGTGGCCTTGTTGACGGGGACCTGGATGGCACGGCCGTCGATGACGACGGTGCCCTCCTGGGTGCCGTAGGCGATGGTGGACACCGGGACCTTCGCGGCGAGCGCCGCCTCCGCGGCCTGGGCCACGGACCGGCCGGAGGTGTTGTCGCCGTCGGACAGCAGGGCGACGGCGGCGGGCGGCGGGTCGTGCGCGGCCTGCTGGTCGAAGGTGCGGATCGCGTCGAGCGCGCTGAACACGGCTTCGCCGATGGCCGTACCCGGTCTGGTGGTGAGGTTGTCGATGGCCGAGATCACCGCCAGGTGGTCGGTGGTGGGGGAGGTGACGAGGGAGGCGGACCGGGCGAAGGCCACCAGGCCGACGTTGAACCGTTCGGGCAGGTCGCGAACGAAGTTCTTCGCCGCCTCCTTGGTGGCGGCGAGGCGGTTCGGGGGGACGTCGGCCGATTCCATGGAGAGCGAGACGTCGACGGCCACGATGATGGTGGCGCGGTCGCGCGGCACCCGGACGATGTCGGCGGGCCGGGCGGCCCCGATGGTGAGCAGGCTCATCATGACGAGGAAGAGCGCGGCTGGGACGTGTCTGCGCCAGCCGGGCCGCCGCGGAGCGACCTGGTTGAGGAGGGCGAGGTTGGTGAAGCGAACGGCGTAGGCGCGGCGCAGGTACTGCAGGGCGACGTAGCCGGCGACCAGGAGCGCCAGCACGGCGAACAGCCAGAGCCAGCCGGGCGAGAGGAACGTCATCGTTGTGGCCTCCGGTGTGCCAGGTGGGCGACGCGTCGCTGGTGGAGGGCGAATCTGGCGAAGTCGAAGACCCAGTCCCGGTCGGTGCGCAGGACCAGGTGCGGGATTCCGCACCGGCGCATCGCGGCTTCGACGGCTTCCCGCTGGGCGGCGGCGGCCCGGGCGTAGGCGTCGCGGACCCGGCGGGACAGGTAGACCTCGCGGGTCTCGCCGGTCTCGGTGTCGGCGAACGTCACCAGCCCGACGTCGGGAAGCGTCAGCTCCCGCGGGTCGGCGATCTCGACGGCGAGCATCTGGTGCCGCATGGCCATCCGGCGCAGGGGCCGCTCCCAGGCGGTGGGCCCGGCCGGGTCCAGGAAGTCGGAGACGACGACCCGGAGCCCGCGCCGCCGCTGCCCGCGGTCGAGCAGGGTCAGCGCTTCGGCGAGGCCGGCGGCGCCGGGGCGGGGCGGGGTCCGCGGCGCCTGGACGATGGATTGGAGGAGCCCGTGCAGCGGGGCCTGGCCGGGGCGGGCGGGCCAGCGGTGGATGTCGCCCCCGTGCAGGACGTAGGCGCCGAAGCGGTCGCCGACCCGGCTGGTGAGGAAGCCGAGCGCAGCCGTCGCCGCAACGGCGAGATCCCGTTTGTCCATGGCCGCGGTCCCGAAGTCCATGCTGGGGGAGAGGTCGACCAGGGCCCAGGTTTCCAGCTCCCGATCCGCGACCAGGTCCCGGACGTGCGGGATCGTGGTGCGGGCGGTGACCGCCCAGTCCATCCGGCGCATGTCGTCCTCGCCGGGCACGTACACGCGGGTCTCGGCCGGCTCGCTGCCCGGCCCCGGCAGCAGGCCGAGGTGGACGCCGGTGAGCAGGCCGTCGAGGCGGCGGACGACCATGAGCTCCAGGCGGTTCAGCGCCTGATGGGGGGTGAGCCGTACCGGGGCGGGTTCGGGCGGCGGGTCACGCCGCCACGGCGGGAACCTCACCGCGGGGCCTGGCCCTGGTTCCACACGACCAAGGGCGGCGGGATGGCGGCGACGATCTGGTGGACGACCTCCTCGGGCCGGATCCCGTCGGCGAGCGCGTCGAAGGTGAGCACCAGCCGGTGGGTCATCACGTCCCGGGCGACGTCCCGCACGTCCTCGGGCAGGAGGTAGTCGCGGCCGCGGATCAGGGCGAGCGCGCGCCCCGCGGCGACCAGGCCGAGCGTCGCCCGGGGGCTCGTCCCGATCTCGATGACCTCCCGGAGGTCGCGCAGCCCGTACTCGGCGGGGGAGCGGGTGGCCATCACCAGGCGTACCACGTAGTCCGCGACGAGCTGATGGACGGTCACCGCGGCCGCCGCCTTCTGCAGCAGGAGAAGTTTGTCCGGGTCGAGCACCCGGCGCGGCTCCGGCGGCGCCACGCTCATCCGCCGCAGGATCTCCAGCTCCTCCAGCGCCGACGGGTGGCCGACCCGCACCTTCAGCAGGAACCGGTCGCGCTGCACCTCGGGCAGCGGGTACACCCCTTCCGACTCGACGGGGTTCTGGGTCGCCAGGACGAGGAACGGCCTCGGCAGCGGGTGGGTCCGCCCCGCCAGGGTGACCTGGCGTTCGGCCATCACCTCCAGCAGCGCCGACTGGACTTTGGCGGGGGCGCGGTTCACCTCGTCGGCGAGCAGGAAGTTGGCGAACACCGGACCCAGCTCGACGTCGAACCGTTCGGTGGACGGATGGTAGACGCGGGTGCCCACGATGTCGCTCGGCACCAGATCCGGGGTGAACTGGATCCGGGCGAACGAGCCGCCGACCACGGTGGCCAGGGTCGTCGCGGCGAGCGTCTTGGCCACACCCGGGACCCCTTCGAGGAGGCAGTGCCCACCGGCGAGCAACGCGACGAGGATGCGCTCCACCATGTGATCCTGGCCGACGATCACACGGCGAACCTCCCTCAGGGCCTCTTGGAGCAGGCGCGCCTCACCGGCGGGCTCCGGCAGGATCTGCTCTTCCGCGATCGTCATACCCACTATTAAAACGGTCGGCGATCGATGTGCTTCCATGACATGCATGGCCACGCAGCTTCTCTTCGGCGACCCGCTCCGGGTCGGGCCGTTCCACCTGCGCGCACGGCTGGTGTCGGGCCCGTCGGGGATCGTTTTCCTGGGCCGCGCCCCCGACGGCCGCGACGTCAGCGTGGCGCTGCTCACCGTCGGCGCGGCGGCCGACCCGGCGGCGCGGGACCGGTTCTCCGCGGCGATCCGCACCGGCGCGGGTGTCGCGGGCACGCCGCCCGCGGTGGTGGCGGCGGCCGCGGGCGCCGAGTCGCCGTGGGTGGCCACCCCGTTCGTCCCGGGTCTGCGCGGCGCCGAGAGCTTCCTCGAACCGGTGCTCGTCTCCGGGGTGCTGACGGGGCGGGTGCAGGGGCCGGACTTCCGGCCGTACTGGATCGACGATCGCGACCCCGCCGTACCGCGTCCGGTGCCCGTGCCGCCGCCCCCGCCGGAGACGGCGAGCAAGCGGTCGGTGCTGGCGGCTTCGCTCGCGGTGGGCGCGTTGACGCTGATGCTGTCGCTCATGGTCTGGCTGCTGTTCGGCCCGGTGGAGGAGGTACGGCGTCCGCAGCCGCTGCCGCCGACCCTGTTCGTGCCGACCCCGCCTCCGGTGCCGAGCGTGTCGCCGTCCCCCGAGCCGTCGGAGGGGCCGACCGGCCCGGCCCGGCCGACCCCCACCCCCGAGGAGACCGGGGGCGACGACGGGGGCGACCCGATCTAGCGTCGGCCGCTCCCGGGTGTCCGGTGCCCGCCGGGTCAGCGGGCGAGGAGGTCCCGGAGGAGGTCGGGCCTGTTGGTGATGACGCCGTCCACCCCGAGGGAGATCATGCGCCGCATGACCTCGGGGTCATCGACGGTCCAGGTGTGGACCTCCATGCCGAGGTCGTGGACGCGCCGCAGGTAGTCCGCGGTGACGGACGCGTGGTGGGGGTTGATCTGCCGGGCGAACCTGGACAGTTCCGGCAGCCGTTCGACGGCCGGGGTGCCGAGGAGGCCGACCGGGACGTGCGGCAGCAGCCGGTGGAAGGTGCGCATCGAGGTCCAGTCGAAGGATTGCACGACGGTACGGCCGGGACGCAGCCACGCGGGATGGTCCCGGAGCTCGCCGGCGACCCGGCCCTCGATGCCGGGGTGGAGTTCCGGTGCTTTGATCTCCAGGAGCAGGCCCGGCCTGCGTCCGTTCATGGCGCGCAGCGCGTCCTTGAGGGTGGGGACCGCTTCACCCGTGAACTCGTCGGCGAACCACGAACCCGCGTCGAGCCGGCGGATCTCGTCGAGGGTGAAGTCGGCGACCCGCCAGGGCGCCCGGTCGGGAAAGACGGTCTCCACGTCGGTGGTACGGGCGAGCGTGGTGTCGTGCATCAGGATCAGCTCGCGGTCCCTGGTCTGCCGGACGTCGAGCTCAAACCGGTCCGCGCCCTGCCGGCTCGCCAGCTCGAAGGCCGCGACGGTGTTCTCGGGGGCGTAAGCGGATGCGCCGCGGTGGGCGACGTTGACGATCGCCGACGCCGGCTCGGCGACGACGGCGGTGCCGGACACCGCCGGCGCGGAGAACGCGGCCATGGCGGCGGTGACCACAAGGCTCAAGTGCCGAAACATAGTTCTCCTCGGGGTGGGAGGGTCTTATGTCGCAAATCTGATGACCTTGCGTGACCGTGAGGTGTGGTGCGGGTGGCGGGTGGCCGCCGATCGGGTGAGCGGTTGACCGTGCCCCGGCCGGGTGCGGGCGCATGGGCCGGAGCGTCGGGGGTCTGCGGGACCGGGCACCGCTTCGAGCTGGCGAACATGCTCCACATCGATGAGTTTGCGTGACAAAGAGTCGTCAATCAACTACTTAATGTGACCAATGTTTGTAAATCACTGTTCACTAACCCGGGGGTGTCCGCTAGTATTAGTGAACAGCGATTTACTAATGGGGAGTCATGGCACGACCGCGCACCAGCAGCGACGAAGAGATCCTCCAGGCCGCCGGGCGGGCGGTCGCCCGGGGCGGCCCGGCCGGGTTGACCCTCGCCGACGTGGCGGCGGAAGCCGGGCTCACCCCCGCGGCGCTGGTACGGCGGTTCGGGTCCAAGCGCGGGCTCCTGCTCGCGCTGGCCCGGCGGAACGCCGAGGGGGCGGCCGCACCCTTCGACCGGGCCAGGCGCGACCGCACCTCACCGCTCGACGCCCTGTCCGGCGCGCTGGCCGCGATGGCGTCGGGGGTGGGCACCCCCGAGGAGATGGCGAACAGCCTCGGCTTCCTCCGGCTCGACCTCACCGACCCCGGATTCCGGGCACCCGCGGCGGCCCACACCCGGAAGGTCCGGGAGGAGATCGCCGCGCTGCTGGCCGACGCGGTGGCCGAGGGGGAGCTCACGGCCGACGTCGAGGTCGACGGGCTGGCGGCCTCCGTTCAGCACGTGTACAACGGTGTGCTGATCGTCTGGGGGCTGACCGGGGACGGCTCCCCCGCCGCTGAGATCGAGTCCGGCCTGGCCCGGCTGCTCCGGCCGTACCTCGGCCCACGTGCCGTGATCCCCGACCGAAACCGACGAGGACTGGAGAACGATTCATGACGGAAGTGGCGACGCCCCCGCGGTTCAGCGGCAAGGTGTTCATCGGGGTGAGCGTCGACGGGTTCATCGCCCGGCCCGACGGGGACCTGGACTGGCTGATCCGGGCGGATCCGGGCGACACCGGCTATGAGGCGTTCATGGCCGGGATCGACACGCTGGTGATGGGCCGCGGCACCTATGAAAAGGCGCTCACCTTCGGGTACTGGCCCTACGAAGGCCGGCGGACGATGGTGCTCAGTTCACGGCTGAGTCCGGACGCCGACCCGCGGATCACCGTCCACCGGGACCTGGAGGCGCTGCTCCGGGCGCTCGCCGAGGCCGGTGCGCGGAGGGTGTACGTCGACGGGGGCAAGGTCGTCCAGACCTTCCTCCGGGCGGGGCTGGTGGACGAGCTCACCGTCACCACGGCGCCGATCCTGCTCGGGTCCGGGATGCCGCTGTTCGGGCCGCTGGAGTCCGACATCGAGCTCACCCATCGCGCCACCAAGGTGCTCGGCGCCGGATACGTCCAGTCCGTCTACGACGTCGCGCACGCCGGGTGACGCACCCCGGCACCTGAGACGCCGAGTGGCCGCGGGCCGGCCCCCGTACCCCGCATGTTCCTCGCGGGGTACGGCCGGCGGCGGAATATTCGGGTGTGTGCCTTGACGCGGGTGTTCCGGTCGGCATGGACCCGGTAGGCGGCCGGATACTTCGCCGAATCACTCGCCGGGTCCGTTCCGGGGAGGCCCGCGGCGACGGGTGCGCTTCGGCCTGTGGAGGAAGCCGCGGTCGCCGTACCGGATCCGGTCGGCGGGGAGGCCGCCCAAGGGTGCGGGCGGCCTCGGCGCGGAGGTCAGCGGATGCCGAGATGCGGGGTGAGCCGCTCGGTGAGCTCGCGGTTGCGCAGGATGGGGTTGGGGTTCTGCGTCGGGCCGGCCTTGGCCAGGGCGTCGACCGGGTCGGGGATGGGGACGCCGGGGCAGGTGGTGAACCTGCCGGGCAGGACGCCGTCGACCAGGTACGCCTCGACCCGGTCGTCGACGCAGGTGTTGCCGCCGGCGTAGCCGCCGTGGTCGCCTTCCCCGGTGACCAGGAGGAACCGGGCGCCCTTGAACCGCTGGAAGGCGGCGAGCGCGCCTTCGACCGGGGTGGCGGGGTCGTGCGCCGTCTGGACCATCAGGACCGGCGGCACGCCGTCGCCGGTGCGCGGCTTGAGGACGGGGGAGGTGCGCCGCCAGTACGGGCAGGGCTCCATCAGGGACCGCCAGCCCAGCAGCGGGTAGCGGGCGCCCAGCTCGGCGGTGGAGCGGAGCAGTTCCCGCGGTCCGCCGCGCCAGGGGGTGTCGTTGCAGGTGACGGCGTGGAACGTCGACTTCTCCCGGTCGGCCGTGGCCACGGCTTGCCCGGCGGCGGTGCCGAGGATTCCCCGCAGCTCCGGAGTCACGGTCACCGCGGGGGCGCCCTCCTCCAGGACCTGGCGGAGGAAGGCGAGAGCCTCGCCGAGCCCCTGGAACTGGTACTTCGAGTACATGTTTCCGAAGATGAGCATGTCGAGGGAGTTCGCGTGGAGGACCTCGGTGCCGAGGTCGAGGGGACGTTCGGCGAGGATCGCGCGGAGCCGTTCGTAGGTGGCGCGGACCTGTCCGGCGGTGGTGCCGAGCCCGAATCGGGCGTGGTGTTTCGCGGCCCAGGGGGCGAAGTCCTGCCGGAAGCGGCGCTCCATTCCCTGGGATATCCGGGCGGCGGCGTGCTGCCAGTCCGTGGTGAACTCGAGGTTGGAGTCGAGGACGAACCGGGAGACCCGGCCGGGGAAGTAGGTGGCGTAGGCGGCGCCGAGCCAGCTTCCGCCGGAGTAGCCGAGCCAGTTGGTCTTCTCGTACCCCATGAGGTGGCGGAGCAGGTCGAGGTCCTTCACCGTCTGCTCGGTCGTGATCTTGCCGAGGAGGGCTCCGGAGGCGTCACGGCACCCCTGTGCCGTGCTCTTCGCCCTCGCCAGGAGCTTGCCGACACCCGCTGGGGATCGGTCCCGGGGGTCGAGGTCGGTCGGCCAGACCTCCGTGCCGCCGCAGCCGATGTTCGTGCTGGCGCCGGTGCCGCGGACGTCGATTCCGACGATCTCCATGGCGGCGGTGAGCTTGGTCCGGCTCGAAAACGCCAGAGGCAGGGTCAGGCCGGGTCCGCCGGGTCCGCCCGGGTTGGTGAGGAGCAGGCCCGAGGGTGTGCCCTGGGCGGGACGCAGGCGGCTCACCGCGATCCGCAGGTCGTCGCCGTGGCCCGGGTTGTTCCAGTCGGCGGGGACCCGGTAGGCGGCGCACTCGAGGCGGGGCACCTCCGGCGGTGCTCCCGGCGGGAGCTGGGTGAAGCACCTCTGCCAGTCGAGCCGCTGGCCGTGGTAGGCGGTGCCTCGCAGCTGACCCTCGCCCGCGCTCGCGGAGGGCGGGGTGAGCAGGGTGACCGAGGTCAACGTCAGGGTGAGCGCGGTGAGCAGGGCACGTCGGCCCATTCGTCTCTCCTTTGTGGGGGTTTTTCCTCACATGTGATCGTCAACGTTATTGCTGGAAATTCGCTCAAGAAAAGCTCGGGGTCAAGGGCGGTGAATCTCCGCCGTCAGGTCATGCCCGGCCGGTATGCCGCGTGAAGGCGGCGGCCGCCGTGGTGCCATCTGATGCCCGCCGTCCGAGTGCGCGTTTCCCACGGCGTTTCAGGAGGGGTTTCCCGGTTCCGCGGGTGCTTGCCGTCCCCGTCACGCCGCCGGTCCCGCGCGGATGCCCCGCCGCCGGCGGCTGTCTTCGCGGTCCACGAGGGGACCGCGCTCGCCTGGTCGGTGGTGTACGGGCCGCGTCCGCCGTATCGGATCCGAGTGAAAGGACGCCCCCCGTACCGGCCGGGCGTCCTTTCGCGGTCAGCGGAGGCTCAGGTGCGGGGTGATCAGCTCGGTGAGCTCGCGGTTGCGCAGGATGGGGTTGGGGTTCTGCCCGGAGTTCTCGGTCAGGGCGTCGACCGGGTCGGGGATCGGGATGCCGGGGCAGGTGGTGAACTTGCCGGGCAGGACTCCGTCGACCAGGTAGGCCTCGACGCGGTCGTCCACGCAGGCGTTGCCGCCGGCGTAGGCGCCGTGGTCGCCTTCCCCGGTGACCAGGAGGAAGCGGGCGTTCTTGAACCGGTGGAAGGCGCGGAGGGCTCCTTCGATCGGGGTGGCGGGGTCGCCGGCGTTCTGGACCATGAGGATCGGGGGGACTCCCTTGCCGGTGCGCGGCTTGAGGTCGGGGCTCTTGCGGTCCCAGAAGGAGCAGGGTTCGAGTACGGATCGCCAGCCGATCAGGGGGTAGCGGGCGCCCTGCTCGGCGGTGGAGCGGAGCAGCTCCTGCGGTCCGCCGCGCCAGGGGGTGTCGTTGCAGGTGATGGCGTGAAACACCGACTTGCCCGCGTCGGGGGAGGGGGTGCTTGCCGTACCGGTCGTGGCGAGAAGGCCGCGTAGTGCCGGCGCGGGGGTGGCGGTGGTGGTGCCGCCCTCCAGGATCTGCGCCACGTAGCCGATGAACTCGGCCCTTCCCTGGAACTGGTGCTTCGAGTACATCCCCAGGAGGATCACCCAGTCGAAGCGGTGTGGGTGGAGGGTGAAGGTGCCGAAGTCGATCGGGCGCCGGGTGAGCAGGCCGCGGAGCCGTTCGTAGGTGGCGCGTACCTGTTCCGCGGTGGTTCCGAGCCCGAATCGGGCGTGGTGCTTGGCGGCCCACGGGGCGAAGTCCTGCCGGAACCTGCGCTCGAAGCCCGGGGCGAACCCGCTGAGGGACTTCTGCCAGGAGGCGGTGAACTCGGCGTTGGAGTCGAGGACGAATCGGGAGACCCGGCCGGGGAAGTAGGCGGTGTAGGCGGCGCCGAGCCAGCTTCCGCCGGAGTAGCCGAGCCAGTTGGTCTTCTCGTAGCCCATGAGGTGGCGGAGGAGGTCGAGGTCCTTCACCGTCTGCTCGGTGGTGATCTTGTCGAGGAGTGTCCCGGAGCCTGTCCGGCACCCCTGCGCCGTGCTCTTCGCCCGGTTCAGGATGTTCTGAACACCGGTCGGCGTGCGGTCGCGGGGGTCCTGGTGGCTCTCCCAGGAGCTGTCCTTGGCACCACAGGTGATGGTGGTGCTCCCACCTACACCCCGGACGTCGATCCCGACGACCTCCATCGCGGACATGAGTTTGGTGCGGCCGACGAGGGTGAGCGGAAGGTCCCGCCCGCGCTCACCCGGTCCGCCGGGGTTGGTGAGGAGCAGCCCTTTCGGTGTTCCCGAGGCCGGGCGCAAGCGGCTGATCGCGATCCGCAGATCCCCGTCCTGGCCTGGCCTGTTCCAGTCGGCGGGGACCCGGTAGGCGGCGCATTCCACCCTGAGTGCCTCCGGTGGTGCCCCCGGGGGGAGCTCGGTGAGGCATTTCCGCCAGGTGAGCTGCTGATTTCGGTAGACGTCGCCTCCCGGGTCGCGTTCCGTGGCGCTCACGGCCTGCGGGGCCGTGAGGGTGACCGAGGTCAGGGTCAGGCTGAGTGCGGCGAGCAGGGCACGTCGGCCCATGAATACCTCCTTCTAACGAGAATGGGCAGCGTTTATCGACCTAAGTCGTTGTCAGGGGCTCCTTCGGGAGAATGTGAGTCCGGGCGGCGAGTGCCCCAGACGAATCGATGGAATGTTCGGTACGGGCGCAGCCTGCGTTCTTATGCCGGGCGAGGTCCGGCGAATTTCCGCCGGGTGTCAGGCCAGGCGCCACCCGGATCGGGTCGGCGGGCGGTTCCGGGCGAGGGCGTGGTGGCAGTGGGTATCCGGTTGTCCACCGGTACCGGAGCGCGGCCCAATGCCGCCTCGACGATCCGGATCGCCTCGGCGGGATCGATGCCGAGGCCCGTGACGACCGTCGCGTAGTCGCGCGCGGCGCGGCGGGCCCGCTCCAAGGCCTGCTCGCCGCCGGCGGAGACGAACGAGCCGGCCCGCCCGCGGGTCTCGATCAGCCCGGCCTCCTCCAGTTCCCGGAATGCCCGGCCGACGGTGTTCACGGCCAAGCCGAGGTCGGCCGCGAACCGGCGGATCGTCGGCAGCCTGGTGCCGACGGCGAGCGAGCGGTCCCGGATCTGCCGGGCGAGCTGGGCCCGAAGCTGCTCGTAGGGCGGTACCGGTGAGGCCGCGTCGATGACGATCATCGGGTGGCCATGGCCTGCCGTGCCACCGTCCCGGCACCCGTGCCCCGTATGCGGATCAGGACGAACCCGGCGGCGCCCGCCACCACGAGCGCGATCGAGGCGGCGTTCCACCAGCCGGGGGATTCCCCGTACAGGAAGATGGCCGGCAAGTACCACACCAGGCCAGGTGTGACCAGGTCGCGGGCGTCCTCGACCCGCATGACGACATCGGCCGTAAGCGACGCCTGGTCCTGTGCCACGGCCGGGCCTGTCAGCACCTGGCGCAGCTGCATGACGATGCCGGCGCCGGCGCCGACCAGGCCGATCAGCACGATGATCGCCCCGTACCGCAGGCCGGGGTCCGAGGCCGGCAGCACGCTCACCGTGAGCAGCAGGGCGGCGGCGAAGGTGGCGGCCGTGAAGAGGGCGTGCGACCGGCCCAGCACCGCCGGCCAGCCGAGCTCGACCGGCAAGGCCGCCCGCCGGGACAGGTGTGCGCCGGCCCGCCGATCGGCGCGCCGCACCCACCGGCCGAGCAGCCACTGCGCCGTCAGCAACCCGGCCACCAATGCCGCCGGTACCAGCAGCGGCGGCGGGGAGGATGCGGCGTCGGTGGGCTGCCCCAGCTTGCGGGTGAGTCCCACGCCGATCAGGAACACCGCCACCAGCAGGCCGCCGGCGAGCTTGGCTTGCCACCGCGCCGCCAGCCGGGCCGCGAGCAGCGGGGTCGGCTCGGCGTCGGCCAGGCCGTGCCGGTCCAGCCACAGCCTGGCCGCCGTGTGCTCTGCCTGGAGCATGTCCCCACCTCCATATGTCGCAGTCTTTGTCTCAACAAGATGGGTCATAGCATGCGACAATGTCAAGCCTGGGCCGGGCGCCGTCGCGGCGGCCGGAGCAGACCCGGTCGGCGTGCGGCACGCGACGCCTGGCCGGTAAACGGACGGCCGGGGTCCGGCCGCGCGACCACGCCCGGACGGGTTGCCGCGACGGGGCCGCCACGGACGTCCTCGTCGACCTTGGTGACGGCCATTCCCGGCACATGCGGCGGTCCCTCGCCCTGAGGGGCTGGGCGAGGGACGGCGAGGGAAAGGTCAGGAAGGCCGCCCACCGGAGCGGGCGGGCGGCCTCGGAGTCGACGATCAGGGGATGCGCAGGTGCGGGGTGAGCAGCTCGGTGAGCTCTTGGTTGCGCAGGATGGGGTTGGGGCTTTCCGCTGAGCTCTTGGCCAGGGCGCCGACCGGTTCGGGAATCGGAACGCCGGGGCAGGTGCCGAACTTCCTCGGCAGGGTCCCGTCCACCAGGTAGGCCTCGACCCGGTCGTCGACGCAGGCGTTGCCGCCGGCGTAGGCGCCGTGGTCGCCCTCATCGGTCACCAGGAGGAATCGGGCGTGCTTGAACCGGGCGTAGGCGCGGAGGGCGCCTCCGAGCGGGGTGGCGGGGTCGCCCGCGGTCTGGACCATGAGGATCGGGGGTACGCCTTCGCCGGTGCGCGGCTTGAGGACGGGAGCGGCCCGATCCCAGTACGCGCAGGGCTCGAGGGCGGAACGCCACCCCATCACCGGGTAGCGGGCGCCCTGCTCGGCCGTGGCGCGGAGCAGCTCCTGCGGTCCGCCTCGCCACGGAGTGTCGTTGCAGGTGATGGCATGCAGGGCGGCCTTGCTCGCGTCGGGGGCGGGGGAGTTCGCCGCGCCCGCCGTGTCGAGAAGGCCGCGCAGCGCCGGGGAGAGGGTGGCGGTGGCGCCGCCTTCAAGGGTCTGCCCCACGAAGCCGATGAACTCGGCGAGAGCCTGGAACTGGTGCTTGGAGTACACGTTCTGCACGAGCGCGAAGTCGAAGGTGTGGGCGTAGAGGGTGAAGGTTCCGAAGTCGATCGGGTGCTGGCCCAGCAGCCCGCGGAGTCGTTCGTAGGTGGCGCGTACCTGTTCGGCGGTGGTGCCGAGCCCGAATCGGGCGTGGTGTTTCGCGGCCCAGGGGGCGAAGTCCTGCCGGAACCTGCGCTCGAAGCCCGGGGCGAACCCGCTGAAGGACCGCTGCCAGGAGGCGGTGAACTCGGCGTTGGAGTCGAGGACGAACCGGGAGACCCGGTTCGGGAAGTAGGTGGCGTAGGCGGCGCCGAGCCAGCTTCCGCCGGAGTAGCCGAGCCAGTTGGTCTTCTCGTACCCCATGAGGTGGCGGAGCAGGTCGAGGTCCTTCACGGTCTGCTCGGTGGTGATCTTGTCGAGCAGCGCGCCCGAGTGGGTCCGGCACGCCTGCGCCGTGTTCTTCGCCCGGTTCAGGATGTTCCGGACACCGGCCGGCGTGCGGTCGCGGGGGTCCTGATGGGACTCCCAGAACGCGTCCTTGGCGCCGCAGGTGATGTTGGTGCTCGCACCCGTACCCCGGACGTCCACCCCGACGACCTCCATCGCCGACATGAGTTTGGTACGGCCGACGAAAGCGAGCGGCAGCCCCAGTCCGGGCCCACCCGGCCCGCCGGGGTTGGTGAGGAGGAGCCCCTTCGGGGTTCCCGTGGCCGGGCGCAGCCGGCTGGCCACGATCCGCAGGTCCCCGCCGTGGCCGGGGTTCTTCCAGTCGGCGGGCACCCGGTAGGCGGTGCATTCCAGGTCAAGGGCTTGCGGTGGCGCCCCGGGGGGAAGCTCGGTGAAGCATTTCTGCCAGGTGAGACGCTGGTTTCGGTAGGCGTCGCCGCCGGGGTCGCGTTCCGCGGCGGCGCCCGCGGCCTGCGGGGCGACGAGGGTGACCGAGGTCAGGGTCAGGCTGAGTGCGGCGAGCAGGGCACGTCTGCCCATATATATCTCCTTTAGCGGGAAATTTATCTACTCCCGGTGGACGCTAATCGATCAAGCCGCCCTGTGTGCGTTACCGTCATTGACATCGCTTGTCATATCGACGTTTCTCATACACATGGGTGGCATGTGTCCATATTTCTGGATGTGTACTAGTCCGTTCCTTGAGACGGCATGAGGGGGCGCCGGGAATCGGACCGGGTACTCGGCCGGGTACGACTACGGCGACCGGTCGCCGTCGGGGCCGCCTGGCTGATGTCGCACCGGATTCCGTGGACCGGAAGAGGCTGCCGCAGCCGTACGGCGAACGCGCGGGCCCCACAGGGATGCGCGACGGTCGCCTGTCGGCCGTACCGGCTCATGGGCGGGGCCGCCCACCGCGGTGGTGGACGACCCCGGCGCGGCGGGTCAGGGGGTGCGCAGGTAAGGGGTGAGCGTTTCGGTGAGCCCGCGGTTGCGCAGGATGGGGTTGGGCTGCTGGGCCGGGCCCTTGGCCAGGGCGTCGACCGGGTCGGGGATGGGGACGCCGGGGCAGGTGGTGAACTTGCCGGGTAGGACGCCGTCGACCAGGTAGGCCTCGACCCGCCGGTCCACGCAGGTGTTGCCGCCGGCGTAGGCGCCGTGGTCCCCCTCGTCGGTCACCAGCAGGAAGCGGGCGCCCTTGAACCGGTGGAGGGCGCGAAGCGCGCCGCCGAGCGGGGTGGGGCCGTCGCCTGCCGTCTGGACCATGAGGATCGGGGGCACGCCCTCGCCGGTGCGCGGCTTGAGGGTGGGGCTCTCGCGGTCCCAGTAGGCGCAGGGTTCGAGGACGGCGCGCCAGCCCAGCAGCGGGTGGCGGGCGCCCAGTTCGGCGGTGGAACGGAGGAGTTCCCGGGGTCCGCCGCGCCAGGGGGTGTCGTTGCAGACGACGGCGTACTGCGTCGATCTGAGCGAGTCGGGGGCGACGGCGTTCGCCGCGCCGGCGGCGTTCAGGAGCCCGAGCGCCGCCGGGGAGGGCGCCGCGGCGGCGGCTCCGCCTTCGAGGGCCTGCCGGATGGCGGCGATGAGCTCGGCGAACACCTGGAACTGGTACTTGGAGTAGAGGCCCTGCGCGATGACAAGGTCGAAGGTGTGGGCGTGGAGGGTGAGGACGCCGAGGTCGAGGGGGCGCTCGGTGAGGATTGCACGAAGCCGTTCGTAGGTGGCGCGGACCTGTTCCGCCGTGCCGCCGAGCCCGAATCGGGCGTGGTGCCGGGCGACCCACGGGGCGAAGTCCTGCTGGAACCTGCGTTCCAGGCCCTTGGGGAACCAGGTGAACGATTCCTGCCAGGAAGCGGTGAACTCGGTGTTGGAGTCGAGGACGAACCGGGAGACCCGGTTCGGGAAGTAGGTGGCGTAGGCGGCGCCGAGCCAGGTTCCGGCGGAGTAGCCGAGCCAGTTGGTCTTGTCGTACCCCATCAGGTGGCGAAGGAGGTCGAGGTCCTTCACGGTCTGCTCGGTGGTGATCTTGTCGAGCAGCGCGCCCGAGTGGGTCCGGCACGCCTGCGCCGTGTTCTTCGCCCGGTTCAGGATGTTCCGGACACCGGTCGGCGTGCGGTCGCGGGGGTCCTGATGGGTCTCCCACGCGTCGTCCGGGCGGCCGCAGGTGACGGTGGTGCTGTAGCCGGTGCCGCGGACGTCGATTCCGACGATCTCCATCGCGGCGGTGAGCTTGGTCTGGTTCACCAGGAGCAGCGGCGTGACCAGCCCCGGGCCGCCGGGTCCGCCGGGGTTGGTGAGGAGGAGTCCCTTGGGGGTGCCGTGGGAGGGACGCAGCCGGCTGGCCACGATCACCAGGTCGTCGCCACCTTGACCGGGTTTGTTCCAGTCGGCGGGGACCCGGTAGCCGGTGCATTCCAGGTCGAGGGCCTGCGGTGGTGCCCCGGGGGGAAGTTCGGTGAGGCATTTCTGCCAGGTGAGCCGCTGGTCGCGATAGGCGTCGCCGCCGGGGTCGCGTTCCGCGACGGCACCGGCGGTCTGGGGGGCGACGAGGGTGATCGAGGCCAGGCTCAGGCTGAGTGCGGCGAGCAGGGCACGTCGGCCCATCTATATCTCCTTACATGGAGTTTAAATCCTTGTCATGGAGATTAACTGCCTAAATTACTCCGCGTGCATTGAATTTGATTTGGGAATATTTGAAAGCCGTAAATGGCATATATATGCATATTTACGGACAAGTGCTGGCTCCTCAGTCCGACAGACGGAGCGAGAGGCCGCGACGGAACGTTGTAGACAGGGCGGGAGCGTCAGACAGCCCCCGCCCGCTGATGGAGTCGTTGGAACGTCGCCGGTGATCGCGGCCTTGAGCCGCGCCGGACACCCGGACGGTACGGCCGCCGGGCGGCGAAGCCGCGAGTCACCGCGATCGCCCCGGAACGTCAAGCCCCGCGCGGGAGACGACCCGGCGCGGCCCGTACCCGATCGGCTCCGGTACGGCCGGAGGCGGGGCCGGCCGTAGCCCGTACCCCGCCTCCGGCGGGCTACTTCCCGGGGTGAAGCCGACCGTCCACACGGCGGGGGACGCCGAGCGGGTTGTCCGCGCGGAGCTCCGGCGGGAGCAACCCCTCCGGCCAATCCTGGTAGGCGACGGGGGTCACCCAGCGGGCGATGGCACCCGAGCCGACGGAGGTGTGCGCCGGCGAGGTGCTGGCCGGCCAGGGGCCGCCGTGGTGGATCGCCCAGTTCACCGCGACCCCGGTGGGCCAGCCGTTCCAGATCAGGCGCCCGGCGAGCGGCCTGAGCACCTCGGCGATCTCCGCGGCCTCGGCCGGGTCGAGGGCGTGCACGGTCGCGGTGAGCGACCCGGCGAGCCGGGACAGGACCGCCGGGAGGTCGCCCGGGTCCCGGTAGACGACCACGATCGCGGCGGGCCCGAAGCACTCCTCGGCGATCCCCGGCAGCCCCGCGGCGAACTCGGCCAGGTCCGCGGTGAAGACCCGGGGGACGACCTCGGGCTCCCCGGCCCCGGCGCTCCCCTCGGCCAGCACCCGCAGACCCGCCAGGCGGTCCAGTCCGCCGAGGTAGCCGTCCCTGATCCGCTCGGTGAGCATCGGCCCGCCCGCGGTCGCGGCCACCGCCTCGGCGACCGCCGTGAGCAGCCGGTCGTCCTCGGGGACGAAGAGCAGCCCCGGGTTGGTGCAGAACTGTCCCACCCCCAGGGTGAGCGACCCGGCGAACCCCCGGGCCAGCGCCGTCACATCCCCCCGCAGCGCCGAGGGGAGCACCACCACGGGGTTGGCGCTGCCGAGTTCGCCGTAGAACGGGATCGGGTCAGGACGCTCCCCGATGAGCGCCTGTACGGCCTGTCCGCCCGCGATCGACCCGGTGAAACCGATCGCGGCGACCCCGGGATGCCTGGCCAGCCGTCCCCCGGCGTCGAAGCCGTGCACGAGGCCCAGCAGGTCCGGGGACGGCAGCGCGGCGCGGACGGTCCGGGCGACCAGGTCGGAGGTGCGCGGGTGCCCCGGGTGGGCTTTGACCACGACCGGGCATCCGGCGGCGAGCGCGGAGGCGGTGTCGCCCCCGGCCACCGAGAAGGCGAACGGGAAGTTCCCGGCCGCGAACACGCCGACCACCCCGGGGAGCGGGTGGTTGACCCGGCGCAGGTCGGGTTTGGGGGGAACCGCCGCGGGGTCGGCGTGGTCGATCACGGCGTCCAGATACCCGCCGTCCCCGACCACCTGGGCGAAGAGCCGGAACTGGCCCGCCGTACGGGCGATCTCGCCCCGGAGCCGTGTCTCACCCAGGCGGGTTTCGGCGTCGGCCACCGGCCAGAGCGTCTCGGCGGCCTCGGCGAGGGCGTCCGCGGCGGCGTCCAGGACGGCCGCGCGGTCCGCCGCCGGGGTGCGCCGCCAGGCCGTACCCGCACGGAGCGCGGCGGCGACGGCGTGGTCGACCTCGTGGTCCGGTGAATCCGTGATCGTCGTCATAGGTCTGCTCCGAGTTCCTGTACGCAGAAGGACCCGCCGAGCCGGGCGTGCGCGGGGTCGGCGAGGTCGGGTTCCCCATGGGCGGCGATCAGCTCGGGCGCGTACCGCTCGGCGTCGTCCTGCGGCTCGTATCCGATGGCCCGGCCGCCGTCGGGGGACCACCAGCGCCGGGTGTTGGCGGACACACCCCAGACCAGGTGGAATCCGGTGGCGGCCAGGGAGGCCTCCACCAGGCGGGCGCAGTCGTCGGGGGAGAGCCAGGTGCTGAGCGCGCGCAGGTCCGGGGGCCGGGTTTCGCAGGTGCCGATGCGCAGGGCCACCACGTCCATCCCGAACCGGTCGTGGTAGAGGCTGCCGAGCGACTCCGTCGCCACCTTGCTCACGCCGTAGTAGGTGTCGGGCCGGGCGGACAGGTCGTCCGGGGCCTCGCCTGCGGTGCGCGGGTGGAACCCCGCCGCGTGGTTGCTGCTCGCCAGCACGACCCGCCGGACCCCGGCTTTCCGGGCCGCGTCCAGCACCACCTGGGTGCCGTGCACGTTGACGTGCAGGATCCGCTCCCAGGCGGTCTCCAGGCTGTGCCCGCCGAGGTGCAGCACCGCGTCGACGTCGCGCATCGCCGCGAGTACGGCCTCGGCGTCGGTGACGTCGGCGGTCACCGCCTCCTCCCCCTCTCCCGGCTCGACGGCCACCACGTCGAGCAGACGCAGGGTCCGCCCGGGGCGGGCCAGCCGGGGGCGCAGCAGGGTGCCGATCCCTCCGGCCGCTCCGGTCACGAGAATGCGCATGGGCGACTCATCTTTCCTTGTTAGTGAAATGTCACACGGGACAATCTAGACGGCGTCGCGTCTCAGTAGCCGGCCAGGATGCGGGTGGCGTGGGTCGGCACCGTGAGATCCGCGCCTGGTGTGCCATGGGGAAGTGCCACGGTTGCCGCGAAGTATGTGCCCGCATCGGGCATGGAGCCTGGTTGTACACATCCCGCATATACGGGCTCGTGGACGTCCCAGGGACTCGCAGACGGCTGGAACCTGCAGGCGGTGGGCTGTAGTAGTCGTCAGAAGGACCGAGCCGAGCCTGCTCGGGAGAAAGGTCGCCGGGCATCGGAGCCGGGAGGTTATACGCCGCCTATACACGCTCTCGACAGGCTTCGGAAATCGGGCGGAGATCAACTGAGGGGGCAACTATGCATGCGCTTGCAGCTGTGCTCCGGTTCGGTGTTCAGGGGGCTGAGTCGCTTGTAGTCCGGGCCACCCTCGCGGGCGAGAGGGCTACGGCGGATTGAACGAGTGAGTGCTGTGCCATACCCACTCAGATCACACGGGGGACGGCTATGACGGCGAATGATGATCTTCTTCAGCTGCGCCAAAATGTCACGACGATGGTCATCGACTCACAGATCGTGGTCAACAGTCGTGGCCGATCCGTCCGCGTTCCCTTCTCGCCGAGTTGGGCGAAGGCAGTAGAAGCACTGGTCCTCGGTATGACCCGAGCAGAGTTTCTTTCCGGGATAGGCGGCGAGCTCAATGTGAACAGTCTCAACACCGCCGAACGATTCCTTGAGGCATTGGACAATGTAGCGGCGCTGCAGTCACCGGCCCGGCCGACGAGTATCCCGGCCGCTGAACTGGACCGCCATGCGCGTTCATTGCGCTACTTCGGTGCTTACGAGACATCGGATGTCGATCGCTTCGAATACCTCGAGCGACTGCATTCGGCTCGTGTGCTCGTCCTCGGACTGGGCGGAGCCGGCAGCTGGATCGCTTACCAATTGCTCCTCGCCGGCATCGGCGCGATGACGGCCGTGGACGGCGATGTCGTGGCGGCCAGCAACCTGAACCGAACCGCGCTGGTGGACACGAACGACATCGGCCGGCCGAAGGCCGCCGTCCTCCAGAAACGCCTCGCGTCCATGTTCCCGGCCGCCGACCTGAGATTCGAGCAGCGGATGATGACCAGCTCGGAGGAGATCGCGGAGGCCGCACGCGACAGCGCCCTGATCATCGGTGCCGCGGACACTCCGCACCGAACGATCCGGCTGTGGGTGTCACAGGCGTCGCTGCGCCTGGGCATCCCGTCTATCCAGACCGGTGGCGGCCGTGTCGGCCCGCTGTTCATCCCGGGACGATCCGCGTGCGCGGGATGCCTGCAGGCGATGTTGCTGGCCCGTGCCCGCCACGCCGGCGATGCCACCTTCGCTGCCATCGACCGATTCGCCTTGGTCGCGGCCGGGACCCTGTCCCCTCAGCCGTGCGCTGATTCAGCATTGCTGGTTCAGGAGGCCGTGCGCTACCTCGCCAGGCATCAAGAGCCGGCCACGCTCAATCGAGTTCTGCAAAAAGGGGCGAATCTCCTGGATGGGCAATTCCTCGAACTTGCTCCGCGTGACGACTGCCTGATCAGCTGTCGCGCTCGGAGCTTGGCATGACCCCTTCTTTCGGATCGGAGGTGAAGACAATGCAGGAAATCGAAGTTGCGGATGAGGTCGTAGAGATCTACGAAGCACTCAACGAATGGGAGTACGGCCTCTGAGCCGTGTGTTGAGAAAGGTCGCCTGAGCGCCGCGCTTATCGGCGCTCAGGCGACCTTCAAACTCTACGGCTGGGGAGACGGTGGCTAGCGTCGAAGTGGGGTACGGATGCGGCACGAACACGACATCAACGATCTCGTCGCACGGATTATGTCGGTCTCCCTGCCGCTGTCGGTATCCATGCTCGGCAACGATCGCGTGGCGGTCGTCGAGGGCCATGGGGTGCCGGAGCGCGTGATCATACGAACTCCACACGGCGACCACGTTTATGACGTCCGCGGTTGTGGCGTGCGCCGGGTCCTCGGAGACGTTGACGGAGTCCTGCTCGCCGAGATCGGTGGCGGTGCGGTCCCGGCGGCAGTGGTGACCCTGCCGTCCCTTATCCCGGTGGTGGAGCTGGAGGTCGGCGAGGTACCTTGCGTCGTCCAATCCCGGCTCTGTGTCGTCTCTCCGGCCGGAATCCGGTTCCCTTCGCTGGTGCCCACGCAGGAGCCCCCCGGAAACCTAGAGGTCACGGGCGACGCTGACGAAATCATTCCCGACCTCGTGCAGGCAGCAGGGGTCGACGGAGCGGCCTGGGTGGTCGGCGGTCCCAGCGGATTCCATATCCGGATCACCTCTTGGCACGACGGGAGTCTGGAGGTCACCACCATCGCCCTGGGCAGCCGACCCCAGGACATGGCGATCTCGCCAATGGGCCGACGAATCGCACTGGTGCTCGGCGGCCGGATCGTGTCGGTTGAGAACGGTCGGCTGATCGACGTCCCAGACGCTGAGGCGATCCCGGGGATCTGCTGGCTGGACGAGGAGCGGCTGTGCTGGGTCACTCGCCGGTGGCCGGACTCGATACTCACTACGCATTCGTTTGACGACAATAGCCGGCGGAATGAGACCCTCGCCGGATGGACCTTGGGCCGACTGTTCCGCTCCGGTGATGCGGTGGCGGCGATCGCCACCCGGCACCGGATGCCGCCGACAACAATGGAGACGGCACTTCTGCCGCTGTTGGGTCCCTCCCACTCCGAGTTCGGCTCGGTGGAGACGTCCGAGGGCTCGCTGCGCACGATCACATTCCGCTCCGACCGGCCGCCCGTCGGCCTGGTGATTCTGCTGCGCGGCGGTCCGTACGGTGAATGGCTGCCCGGCTGGGATCCCATCGTGGAAACGATAGAGGAACGTGGTTGGACGGTCGTTCAGCTTGAAGCGCCCTATACCGCTGCCGTTCTCGGTCGTCTCCCGATCTTCCGTCGGGGTCAGTTCGGTACTCGCGACGCGGCCCTGGTGGCCGAGGCGGCCCGCGCCCTTATGCGTCGGTTCGGCCTTCGCGATCCAGGTACCGAGCTGGCCTTCGTCGGGCATAGCTACGGTGCCTTTCTGTCAGCCCGTGCGGTGGCTCATCTCGACGCACCGGTCGCCGGCCTGGTGACCATGAACGGTCCGTGGACCACTGCCGACCTGTTGGCCATGGGCGCCGACCCGGTAGCCGTGAACAGCCCGCTGACCAGATTCCTACACCAGGCGTTCGTGCCCGGTGCGGAGCCGCCTTGCCCGAAGCAACAGGCCCAGGACCTCCCCAAGGATTGGCGAGTCGTCTACGGCACAGCCGACATCACGGCTTCCGCGGCGGTGACGGCGCAAGCCGTCGACCGGGACAAACCGGCTGCCGTGCTCAGGCTCGTCGGTGAATCGCATATTCCCCGGCGCCGAGAATCCATCGCGGAGACGGTTCGCTTTCTGGACGCGTGGCTCAGAGGAGTTGGATTGCCATGAATGCCAAGACAACGATGGCGATGTTGCGCAGCTATGCGCCGCCAGGCGGACGCGCGGCACTCACCACCCGCCTGCAGCGGATGGCGGCGGCCGGACACGATGAATCGTGCGCCACGTATTTCGACCTGCGCCCGCCCTCGCCACGGGCGCCGCTTCACGCGCGCACCACTTACCTGCTTGCTGACCTGTTTGTCAACGGCGGGACCAAGCTTCCACTGCCGATGGACACCGTGGTGCCGAGCTGGTGGCGACTTCTGGTCGCGGCCGGCTTCGGAAGACTGCAGGACGTCGGACTCACGCTGGCACCGTCCGCCGCCGCCGCGCCCGACTCCCTGCTTCACCGCGTCTGCACCGGCATTGCCGGTTCGGATGAACTGTCAGACGACCTGTTCCGGCACGCGGCACAGATCCTATGGCGGCTAGGCACGAAACAGAGCATCTTGGACCTGTACCGGATCGAACCTGAAGCGAACCCGATCACGGCTGTCCGGATGAGCGACCACCCATCCGACATCGCCTCGACCTTCTTCATCCAGCACGGCACAAGCGACGCGTTCGAAGAGGCAGCGTTGGCTCGGGCCGCAGACCCGACACTCGCAATCCCGGAACGTGTTCGACTGATCCGGTTTGTGCTGGTGCGGCGCGGAAAAGAACGTCGGCCGGCGGGTGATCGGCTCAGCCGTGCCTACGTGGTGGGAGCGCCGATCCTGCGCGACCTTTCCGGTGACAACGAGTTTCGATCTGCATTGCTCCGCAGTACCCTGCACCGGGCTATGGCGTTCCACCCGTTTCTCGCCGGGCAAGCGGAGACCGCCCTCGAGCATCTGTGCCAAGCAGATGTCCTGCTGACCGCGCAGCGGCCGGACGACGCCGCGCTGCAGCTGCTGTTGTGGGACCACCACTTTCCAGCACTTGAGACGCTTAGCCAGACAGCCGGAATGCTCGGCAGGCATGAGCAGGCGGCTGATGCCGCACATCGGCTGGTTGCCCTGGACCCGTACGACGCGCGATCCTGGTTTGCCCTGGGCAAGGTCATGATCGGCCAGGGCGACCTGCTCAGCGCGGCGTCCGCCTTCGCGGCGGCGGCCTCGTGTGAGTTCGCACAGCAGGCCCGGGCTTGTTTTTTCGCGGCCGTGGCGTACGCGGAGGCAGGTCAGAAGGACACCGCCAGATACTGGCTGCATCGTTCGGCCGCATTGGACCCGACACCGCCGGTCCTCGAATCACTCGGTCGCACCTGGTAAGGACGACCATGCCCACCCATGCGCCCAAGTCGTCCTCGGAAGCCGCAGCCCGGCCACGCTTGCCGCAGCATTTCCTCCTCGCTTGGTCGGCGCTGGCTCTGTCTGCCGCCGGCGACCGGCTGTTCTTCGCCGCAGTGGCCTGGTTCGTCACCGCCCAGTACGGCGCTGTGGCCGGTACCCTCACGGTCGGCCTTGCCCAGTTCCTGCCGAGCGCACTGCTGGCGCCGTTCGCGGGTGTTCTGGTAGACCGCCTGCCGCGGCACCGCCTCCTGGTCTGGTCGGACGCGGCACGATTGGTCACCTCACTGATCTTCGCCGGTGTGCTCTGGTGGTTCGGGCTCTCCCTCGTGGCCGTTCTCGTCAGCGTGGTGGCACTCCGCGTTGCCGGAATGCTGTTCCAACCGGCGCTGCAGTCCGCTCTGGCAACTGCGGCGCACACTGAGGGCCAGCTGATCCGCCTCGATGTGTGGGTGCTCGCGGCCGGCATGATCGCCGGCTTGGCGGGGCCCGGCCTGGCGGTGCTGGCCGTGGCGGTCGGCGCGGTCACGGCGATGCTGATCAACGCTGGCACGTTCCTGCTGTCTCTCAGTGCCATGATCCGGGCTCAGCCGATCTTCACGCGGCAGGAGACCTCGCTGGATCGGGCGGTGCTACGCCGTGCGCTCGACGGCTGGTGGTCTTCGGCGGCCGAGGGACTCGCGGTCGTCCGGACCGATACGGTGGTGCGGCGGGTGGTGCCCACCCTGCCGGTCATCGACCTGGCAGCCGCAGGCCTGACGCTCCTCTTGCCCGCTGTCCTATTGGAACACGGATACAGCAGCGGCGTCTGGTACGGCGTGCTCACCGGGACCTGGGCGGCGGGCCGCTTCATCGGGCTCTTCCTGACCCGTCGTTTGCTCGTGTACTCGCGCAAGGGTCCAGTCCTCGCTCTGAATGCCGTCGTTCAAGGTGTCGCCATGCTCGGAATCGCCATGGTCGACACCCCTGTGGCGATGGTGCCGTTGTTCCTGGTAATCGGTATTCCGTCTGGGTGCGCATCGGTCTGCGTGTCGGCGTACATCCAGACGAAGGTGCGGGAAGAGGTGCGAGGCCGGGTCTTCGCACTACTCAACGCCGCCGTCACTGCGGCAATGCCGCTCGGTCCGCTGGTGGCGGGCGCGGTCACCGCCATTGACTCCGTGCCGGTCGCGATCGCCGTCCTGGGCGTGGCGCTGGGTGTCACGGGCCTCATTCCGTTGGCCAGCAGGCGGGTATGGAGAGTGGCATGAAGCTAGCGCCACGGCCTGTTCGATCACCCATCGCCTTCGTCCGCTCAACCTGTGGTATGCGGGGTCTTGGTCTCCTCGACTCTGAGGAGTAGTAGCAACCTCAGGCTGAGCGGTTTCAAAAGCAGTCGGCATATGTCGCATGAAGGGTGGCTTGCAGCTGCGTTCGGTGACTTTTGGCCGCACGGGCGTGAAGTCTAGAGAGCGGAGAATATGCAGTTCAGGGCATATATGGATAGCGAGGCGCGGTAGGGCGGGTGGGATTTGAACCCACGATCCACGGATTGACGGATCATGAGTGCCCTTGATCAATTCCATGCTGTGCCACGCGGTGCCCGCAGGTTCGGGATGAGGCCCGTTCTCCCGACCCCTGCCTGCGGGGATAGGCATCGCACGTGGTAAATCGGAGGGGTGGAGGTCGCCGGAGTCCCGAACGGGGGGGTAGGCGTGCGGACGAGCGACGAGATCTACCATCGGATCCGCTGGGATCCCCGCTTCGATCCGGAGCGGTTCGTCCTGGGGATCAACGTACGCGGAGCCGCCCCCGAGCGGATGCCGCTCCTCTCGTTCGTCCCCGGAGGTGACATCCCCTGGCATCGGATCCTGTTCATCGAGGCGGACGGCGAGCTGGTCTGGGATCGGGAGACCGGCCTGGACCGGGTCGACTCCGCGCGGGCCGGCCGGGTACCGGAACCGCGCGGGCTTCGGACGCCGGCCGAGGCCGCGCCGGCCGGGAGGTCGTACGGGCGGACGGCGAGGACGGCCCGGACGGCTGTGGCATGGGTCCCGCCGAGAGACCTCTGGCCGCCGATCCAGGAGATCCGCAGGGAACACGATCCGCGTTTCCTGCGCTGGCCGCCGCATGTGACGTTCCTGTTCGCCTTCGTCCCGGAGACCGAGTTCGAGGACGCGGAACCCCTCCTGGCCGCCGCGGCGGCCGAGATCGCCCCGTTCACCGCCCGGCTTTACGGCGTGCGGACGTTCCGGCATCGTTCCGCCGTCACCGTCTGGCTTGACCCGGCGGCGGCGGGGGCGGAGCCGTGGATCGGGCTCCACGGCGCGCTGGAGCGCCGGTTCCCGCGCCGCAAAGCCCGTACCGGACCTTTCATCCCGCATCTGACCTTGGGCAGGACACGGGATCCGGATCGGCTTGCCGACGTGTGCAGGGCACGGCTCGGCGACATGTCCGTACGCGTCGGCGAGGTGCACCTCCTGTCCCGGCAGGGTGCGGAGCCGATGCGGCCGCGGGTGGCCTTCGCCCTCGGGACGGGCGAGCCGCGCCGGCTCGACTAGCCTTCGCCACGCCGATTCGCCCGCCCCGTCCTGCGACGGACGGCCTCGCGGTGGATCATTCGGCTCCGATGTCGTACCGATCGAGCATCCTTGTCGTGGCACGCGAACGCGGGGCATTCGACCGGGTACGGGCTGCGCCGGGCGATTGGGCAAGCATATGGTCCATCCGTAGCCATGGCACTTCATCCGGCTGCTGGCCATGGATGGTACTGCCGTTTACATCCTAAAAAATGCTAACAATAGGGTGCTTTACAGTTATGTATGTGAAATGCATTGATCCAGCTACTCTGAGTGGAGAAGTTGGCGATAGTCGCATGAACTGGGGCATTTGTCGATCACTCGAAGGCACTTGAGCGAGTGGTGTTCACACCACATGATTCACGCTCGCAGAACACCCTGTCGAACCCATCACCTAGGCCAGGTCCGTGTTCAGGCTGCCAGAGGACACATCTTGGCTCCGGATCACGACGCCGGGTGGCTTCACCGGCACGGCATCCCGTCGGTGATGTTCACAGTTCCCGGCGTTCACGCCAAGGCCGGTCCGGAGCACCCGACCGGCGCCGGACGCGGCGGGCAGGTCGGCCCGGGTCCTCGTCACGACGTGTCCCGGGCTGCGGCTCCGGCGGCGGGTTCCGCGCCGGCCGGGCTCCGCCCAAGGACCGGCCGTCGCGGCCGTGGGGGCGGCCGCGACGGCGAGGGGAAACGGGATCGCCACGAGGGTCGTGACGCGGTGAAACACGACACGGTTCACCACGATCCGCTTTCCCCGGATTCGTTCGCGGGCGTGGCCGAGGCGTCAGGGCCGGGTCGCGTCCGCGCCGTTCTTGGGGTTGCCGCGGGCGCGCACGGCCGCGTGGTAGGTCAGGGCGGTGTTCCGGCAGAGCCCGCGCTTGTACCAGGGGTAGGCGTTGCAGGTCCAGTCGCGCAGCGTGGTGTAGAAGAGGGTGTCCACCTCACCCTTCCTGGACCGGTCGAGGTGGTAGGGGTAGTACCAGGTCTTCCAGCTGTTCCCGATCACGCCGTAGCCGTAGTCGTGCATGTCGCAGGCCGGCCGGAAGTCGAAGCCGAAGGGCCGGTCGGGCGCGCTCGTGCAGTGGTCGTTGAAGATCCCCACGACCCAGCGCCGGCTGGGCAGCTGCCTCCAGTACGGCCTGTGCCAGCCGTAGTGGGCGGCCCAGGCGGAGCATCCGCTGCGGCTGTAGTACATCCAGTGGTGGGCCCGGTTGCAGGAGGACGGGTAGGCCATCGGGCCGGCGACGGGGCCCGGGGACTGCTGCGGCGGCGTCGGATTCAGGTCCGGCGGCGGGGTGTCGGAGGCGTCCCCCCACCTGGTGGCGGAGGTGGACGTCGCGGTGGGCAGCGCCGACTGACCGGCGTAGGCGAGTTGCCAGCCGCCCGACTGGTGGGAGTCGAACGCGGTCAGGCGCCCGACGCCGTCGTAGGAGTAGGTCGACGACAAGCCGCCGTCGCCCGGGTCGGTGACGCTGCGGAGCAGCCCCGCGACGTCGTAGCCGTAGGCCGCCACCGTCTCCGGGGCGCCGGCGCCGGAGGCTGCCGTGATCTTCTTGAGGCGGCCGGCGTAGTCGCCGAAGGTGCCGCCGACGGCCGTGGTGGAGGTGGCGTAGGCGAACTCCAGCGTGACCTTGGGGGCCTCGCCCACACCGGGCTCGTGGACGGAGGCCACGCGCCCCTGGGCGTCGTACTTCACCGTGGAGACGTCGAACGCCTTGGTGCCGATGCCGGTGACCCGCCACATGTCACCGGAGACACCGGCCTGTTCCCAGGTATAGGTCTGGTTGAGGTCGGCGGCGGCGATCGGGTTGCCGCTCGCGTCGGTGAACGTGTCGTCGCCCGGCTCGGTGGCGGACAGGTCTCCGGCGACCGTCTCGACGATCGTGGTGCGCATGACGCCCGCATCCGGGCGGGTGGTCTCGGTGAGGGTGGAGCCGTCCTCGGCCTCGTAGCGGTTGACTCCGCCGCCGCCGGGCAAGGAGTCGCCGCTCTTGAACACGTAGCGGACCTGGATTCCCGAGCCGAGCTCGGTGACGAGGACGGCGCCGCTCTGGGTCTCCAGCTTCCGCCCGGTGAGCCCGCCGAGGATCTCGACCTCCCAGCCGGGCCCGAACGCCGACAGGTCGGTGCGGGAGGCCGGGAGCGACCTCGGCTGGGCCATACCGCCGGTCACGGCGCTCACGCTGTGCTTGCGGCCGATCAGCCCGGCCGCGACATCGATCTCGCTGAACTCGAAGGACTTGTTTTCGGAGTGGTACTGACCGGGCCCGGCGGCCTGGTCGGGGGGTGTCACCGTCGTCGTCGCGGTGGACGCTTCGGCGGGGTAGACGGCTATCAGGGGCAGGGTCGTCGCGATGGCCGCGGCGACAATATTCAATCTCCTCATGAAGCGCTCCTTACGGCGCCGAGTGAAGATGCTGGCGCGCACGCTACGCGAGGGGTGTTGCCACCGATTTGCCAGTGAGGTCAGCGGCCTTCGCGGCTGCCGAGCCTGCGGAAGACGGCCGCCGACTCCCGGCGGGCGGCGTCGGCCTCGGCGGCGTCGCCGTACCGCCGCTCCAGCTCGGCCAGGACATGGAGGGTACGGGCCCGCCACAGCGGCAGCTCCAAGGTGTCCCAGAGGACGAGGGCGTCGGCGAGTGCGGTTCTGGCGTCGGTGATCGCGCCCTGCTCCAGGCGGAGTTCGCCGAGTGTGCGCAGGCCGAGGGCGCGGCCGAAGCGGTCGCCCTGGTGGGTGCAGACGCTCAGGCTGGACAGGAGCGCGGCCTCGGCCGGCCGGAGGTCGCCCATGCGAATCTGGATCTTGGCCAGCGACTGGTCGGCGTAGGCGACGCCGTGCGGGTCCGGCAGTGCGGCGAGCAGACGGCGGGATGTGCGGGTCCGGACCATGGCCTGCCGGTACTCGCGCCTGGCTCGGTGGACCAGGCCGACGCTGCGCTGGAGCAGCGCCTCGCCGCGCCGATCGCCGATCTTCCGGTACGTGGCCAGGGCACGGTGAAGCAGCCGCAGCGCCGACTCGTCGTTGCCGCGCTCGCGTTCCACGAAGCCGAGCAGGTAGACGGCGTGCGCGCGCCCGCCGAGGTCGCCGAGGTAGGAGAAGATCGACGCGGCCTCCAGCAGGTTGGCCTCGCCGGCCTCGAACGAGCCGCTCTTGGCCAGTACGGTGCCCGTGCCGTCCAGGGCGGACGCCAGGTGGCGCCGGTCGCCGAGGTGTTTGAAGACGCGACCGGCCTGCTCGTAGGCGGCCAAGGACTCGGCGAAGCGGTCCTGGGCGAAGCGGAGTCTGCCCAGGCCCAGCATGACCAGTCCCTCACCCTCCGGGTCGCCGGTCCACATCCCGGGCGACCCTGTGGGCCCGGCCCGTCGCAGGATCGAGCCGGACCCCGTGCTCGGGCCGAGACCGGGGTCGCCGGACAGGATTCTCCGGTGCAGCCGTACCAGGTCCGGGCTCGGGTCGATGCCGAGTTCCCCGGCCAGGTGCTCACGCAGGCGCTCGAAGGCGTCCAGCGCGTCGGGGACCCGGCCGGAGCGGTGGAGCGCGAGCATCAGCAGGCCGGCCAGCCGCTCCCGGACGGGGTTGGCGGCCACCTCCTCGGCGAGTCGGCCGAGGAGCCGGCGGTGCCGGCCCAGCCGCAGCGACGCCTCGGCGTACTCCTCGACCGCCTCACACCGCGCCTCCTCCAGCGCGACGCAGAGCGTGTCGCGGGCGGCGCCGGGGTCCGCCTCGGGGAGGACCGGGCCGCGCCAGAGGTCCAGCGCCTGCCGGAGCAGGTCGGCCTTCTCCTCGTCGCCGGCGCCGGCTCCGGCCCGCTCCGTCAGGACGGTGAAGCGGTGCGCGTCCACCACCATGGGGTCGATGCGCAGCCCGTACCCCGAACCCGTGGCGAGGACCACCGCCTGCTCCCCCGCGGGGGTGAGCAGGCCGCGCAGCCGGGAGACCAGCACCTGGATCTGCCGGCGCCCGCCTTCGGGCGGCCCCTCCGGCCAGAACACCTCGATCAGGCGCTCCAGGGACACGATGCGGTTGGCCGACAGGGCCAGCACGCCGAGCAGCAGCCGCTGCTGCCGCCGGGGCAACGGAACCGGCGCGCCCGCCCACCGGAACTCGAGTGGTCCGAGCAGACGGACACCGTCGGTTGTCGATGTCGTCACCACTCACAACCTGACGGATCGGTGAACCATGGCGTCAGGGTTGCAGATAATCGATGTGTAATCGAGATAAACGGTGGTTCTTCTATAGAAATCCTGCGTGTGTTCGAAATATGGCTACGTGCACACCGTCTTGTGGCGGGCCCTCCTGCGGGTCAGGCGGCGATCGTGGCGTGCATCTCCCACACGAGGATCTCGGCGGGTTCGACGGCGGTGACCCGCTGTCCGCCGACGGCGGTGAACCGTACGGCGTCGCCGGGGCCGAGCGTGCCCGCGCCTTCGAGGGTGATCGTGCCGCGCGGCACGTACAGGTGCAGGTACGGGGCATCGGGTAGCTCGACGCTCTGCTCGGGGCTCAGCCGGGCGGCGTGGAGCGCGGCGTAGCGGTTCTTGATGCGGATGGCGGAGGCGCCGTCGTGCCTGTCCATGCCGGACGCCACCGGTACCAGGCCGCCGGACAGCAGCTTGTCGTCGATTTCGAGCTGCTCGTAGCCGGGGGTGATTCCGGGCTCGTCGGGGACCACCCACATCTGGATGAAGTGCACCGGGTCGTCGTGTGCCGCTCCGCCGTGCAGCCGCCAGGAGTCGTTCTTCTCCGAGTGCAGGATGCCGGTGCCCGCGCTCATCCGCTGCGCCAGGCCGGGGTAGATCACGCCGGAGTGGCCGGTCGAGTCCTGGTGGACCAGGGAGCCCTCCATGACCCAGGTGACGATCTCCATGTCCTGGTGCGGGTGGGTGTCGAAGCCGGTGCCGGGGTGGACCCTGTCGTCGTTGCTGACCAGCAGTACGCCGTGGTGGGTGTTGGCGGGGTCGCGGTGACCGCCGAAGGAGAAGGAGTGCTTGGAGTCCAGCCACGTGGTGGCGGTGGTGAAGCGCTCGTCCGCGCGGCGGACGTCCACTCGCGGGGTCGGCGTGATCCTGGTCATGGGATTCCCTTCCGGAGCGTTTCGGAGGCGTCGGTAGATGATCCGTCATCTACATTCGTCGTCAACATACATGACGCATCATTTATTCTCAACCGCATGACGTGTCATCCACCCGGGATAGGGTGGAGGCATGGAAGGTCCCCACCGGCCCGGCAGGGCGGGCTCCGAGCCCGACGCTCGCTGGCTGGACGCCGACGAGCAGCGCGCCTGGCGGGCCTACCTGCGCATGCAGGGCCGGCTGGCCGCGAGACTCAATCGCGAGCTCCAGCACGAGTCGGGTCTTTCCCTCGCCGACTACGAGGTGCTGGTCCAGCTCACCGACACTCCGGAGGCGCGGCTGCGCCCGTTCGAACTGCAGTCCGGGTTGCAGTGGGAGCAGAGCCGCCTGTCGCACCACCTTTCCCGGATGCGGCGCCGGGGCCTGGTCGAGCGGGAGGAGTGCTCCGCGGACGGGCGGGGCGCGTTCGTGGTGCTCACCGAGAAGGGACGCCAGGCCATCACCGCCGCCGCCCCCGGCCACGTCGGCGTCGTACGGCGGTTCTTCTTCGACGGGCTGACCCGCGAGGAGGTGGCCGTCCTCGAACGGCTGACCACCCGGATCCTCGACCTCCTCGCCGACTCAGGCGCCGAAACCGGCGACGACGCCGGCTGACCGCGCCCTCGCCCGGTCAAGTGGGTGACGTCACCGAAGGGGCGCTGTGATGTGGAATCGCCCCTGCTGCGCACGGCCGGGACGCCGCGCCGAGGTCCGGCGTCGATCCACGGAGACACCGGTTCCGTACGGGCTGCGCCCGGCCGGTCGCATGACTCCCGGGGTCGTCTCCGTCGTGTCCGCGAGGGTCACGCGGGTTTCTCGGCGGCCGGGCCGCAGGAGCGGAGGAAGAGTTCGCCGACGGCGCGGAGGCGGTCGCGCAGGGCGGGTGGGTGGACCACCTCGAATTCGGCGCCCACCGAGGCCAGGACCAGCGGCATCCAGTCGAATCCCTCGTCGGACATCAGCAGCCGGGAGGTTCCGTCGTCCAGCTCCTCCACGGTGGCCCACTGTCCCACCGCCGCCCTGACCCGCTCGGCGGGGGCCTGGAGCAACACGGTGATCTGATGCGGCCGGGGGATCGAGGCGAGCCGGTCGCGAATGAAGGCCACCGGGTCGCCGCCGGGCAGGTCGCGCGGCCGGAACCGCAGGCCGGTCGGCTCCGGGGCGCTGATGCGGTCGACCCGGAAGGTCCGCCAGTCGTGGCGTTCGGCGTCCCATGCGATCAGGTACCAGCGTCTGCCGAGGGGTACCAGCCGGAACGGTTCGGCCAGCCGTGTGGTCCGAGCGCCGTCGCGGGCCGTGTAGCCGAACCGGAGCCGCTCCTCGTCGCGGCAGCCCTGGGCGAGCGTGGTCAGCACCTCGGCGTCGACGGTGGGCCCGTTCCCGGGGAGGGCGGGCACCGTGGAGGTCCGGAGTGCGTCGAGACGGCGCCGCAGCCGGGGCGGCATCACCTGGATCACCTTGGCGAGGGCGCGCACCGAGGTCTCCTCTATCCCGGTCACCGCCCCACCCGCGGCCGTCCGCAGGCCGACCGCGATGGCCACGGCCTCCTCGTCGTCCACGAGCAGGGGCGGCATCGCGGCACCGGATTGCAGCTGGTAGCCGCCGGCGACGCCGCGGCTGGCCTCGACGGGGTAGCCGAGCTCCCTGAGGCGGTCGACGTCGCGGCGCAGGGTCCGCTCGCTCACGTCCAGCCGGTCGGCCAGTTCGCTTCCGGTCCAGTAGCGGTGGGTCTGGAGGAGGGACAGGAGTCGCAGCATGCGTGAGCTCGTGTTCGCCATGGATCCACGTTCCCCCTGATTCAGGTCAGAAATCGGCCGGAATCTGAACTCTAGCCCGTAGCGGGGTGCTCCCCTCTGCCGGGGATTTACGGTTCACCTCGGGGGAGAGCGTCCGGACTCGGATGCCCGCCGGGGTGAACGCCCGCCTTGAGATGCGGTTCCACAACATCGAGATGCCTGAGGACCGTGTTCGCCGGCTCCGGTGGGAGAGGCTTCGTGAACCTCCGGACGAGGATCGCCCGACGGCGACGGCGAGCAAGGCGCAGGCTCCGGCCCGTATGCCACCCTGCACGCGCCGGGCGTAGGTCGGTCGGGACGCTCATCGCCGCAGCGGACGGGGCCTGGGGGACGGCCTCAGCGATATGCCGATTTATGCAGTGCTATGTGGCGGCCGACTGCGATCATGTCGACGATCACATCTCCGAGGGGCTGTCCTATGATTCGTTTTATCGCCGGAAAACCCGGTCTACCGCCGGTTCTTTTCGTGTTGGCCTATCTGGCGGCCGTCGGCACGCTCGCCTGGCAAGCCGTTTACGGCGACCTTGGGGATCTCTATTTCGGGTTCCTGACCATCCAGCTGATGGCCTTTCCCGTCTCCGTCCCAACGATTCTCGGTCACTCCTGGCTTGAGCGGCTCTTCCTCGGTGCGGGGGACGCCGGTCCCGTGCCAGGCGGGGAGTTCCTGCTCATGGTGCTGCCCGGTGTCATCGCCGGCGTGCTCCTTGGAGTCCTGCTGACCCGGTGGCGCCGACTGGGAAGCATCCTGGGCTCGATTCCGGCGCTGCTGGTCATCGGGGCCGGATTGGTGAACACCTTCGAGGGCTGGCCGCCGAGCCGGTTCCACGGCTGGCCGTTCTTCGTGTACGGAGCAATCATGATCGTCGGTCTGATCGCCAATGTGCGTGCCCACAAGCAGGGGGTGACCCGGAAGATCGTCCCCGAGGGATGAGATCCGTTGGGAAACGATCTCGCTACCGATCGTTTTCCAGGTTGGTCGGCCTGCGGGGGAATCGTCGCGGGATTGAGGTCAGGAACTGGCCGGAATCCGCTCTAGTGTGGACACCATGAGCCGGACGATGATTCACACGCAAGCGCTGACCAGGCACTTCACCGCGGGCAAGCAGACGGTCGAAGCGGTACGCGGCCTGGACCTGCGGGTCGAGACCGGGGAGATGGTGGCGCTGCTCGGGCCCAACGGGGCAGGGAAGTCGACCACGCTGCGGATGCTGACCACGCTGCTCACCCCGACCTCGGGAACGGCGAAGGTCGCCGGATTCGACGTGCGGACCCGGCGGCGTGAGGTACGCGGCCGGATCGGCTACATCGGGCAGGGCAACGGGGCCGGGCACAGCCAGCGGGGGCGGGACGAGCTGATCAGCCAGGGCCGCGCCTACGGGATGGGCAAGCCCGCGGCCCGGGCCCGGGCCGCCGAGCTGATCGCCTCGCTGGACCTGGAGGCGGTCGCCGATCGGGTCGTGTCGTCGTTGTCGGGGGGCCAGCGGCGGCGGCTCGACGTGGCCATGGGCCTGATCCACGCCCCGGAGCTGCTCTTCCTCGACGAGCCGTCCACGGGGCTGGACCCGCAGAACCGGGCGAACCTCCAGGAACACATCCGCCGGCTGCGGGCCGAGCACGGGACCACGATCGTGCTGACCACGCACTACCTCGACGAGGCCGATCAGCTGGCCGAGCGGGTCATCGTGATCGATCAGGGCAGGGTCATCGCCGACGACACCCCGGAACGGCTCAAGGCGGACTACGCCGGGGACCGCATCACCCTTTCCTTCGACCGCGAGGACGACGCGGTTCACGCGGTCGCCCGCTCGACCGGCATCGCGGGGGCGCAGGTCGAGCGGAGCGGGACGCGGGTGACGATCGAGTCCCGGGGTGGGGCCCGGCTCGTGCCCAAGCTGCTGCAGAGCCTGGACGAGTCCGGCCTCACCGTCGCCGCGGTGGAGGTCGCCCGGCCCACCCTCGACGACGTCTTCCTCACCCTGACCGGCCGGAGCCTGCGCGAGGAAGGCGTCTCGGCCTCATCCTGACCTCGCCGGCTCACCGGCCTTCACATGCGCGCAGACCCTCAAGCGCAGGCAGGCAAGCCCGGCGACCTGCCGTTCCGGCGACACGTCGCCACGGGGTGCCGGTCGCGCGGACCGATGTACCGATTGGTGTCAGCGCGAGCCGCGGCGCCGTACCAGACCTCCTCGAACCCGATAGGGAGCCCGATGCACACCACCCTGGTCACCGACACCGTCACGGTGTTCAGCCGCGAGCTGCGGCCGGTGCTGCGCGATCCGTTCTCCATGATCTTCACCATGGTGCAGCCGCTGTTCTTCCTGGGCTTGTTCGCCCCGCTGCTCCCCGGCACCGTGGGCGGCGGCTCGGCGTTGCAGTGGTTCGTCCCGGGGATCGTGGTGATGTCCTGTCTGTTCGGGACGTCGGCCGTGGGCTCGAACCTTCAGTACGAGATGCACACCGGATCACACGAACGGATGCTGGTGTCCCCGCTCCGCCGTCCCGCTCTGATCATCGGCCGGGCGTTGAAGGAGATCGTGCCGATGTTCGCCCAGACGGCTCTCATCGTCGTCGTCACCATCCCGTTCGGCTTCCGCCCGCACCTCGGGGGTGCCCTGATCGGCCTGCTGATCCTCGGGGTCTTCTGCGTCGGGCTCGGCGCGCTCTCCTACACGCTCGCCCTCGCGTCGAAGAACCGGGAGTGGCTGTTCTGGTCGGTCCAGCAGGCTGTGATCTTCCCGCTCCTGCTGCTCGCCGGGATGCTGCTCCCCGTCGACGGAGCACCCGGCTGGCTGCAGGCACTCTCCAAGGTCAACCCCCTCACCTATGTGGTGAACGCCGAGCGTGCGCTGTTCAACGGCGAGATCCTCACCGGCGCCGTCGGCTGGGGGCTGCTCGCCGCAGCGATCGTGGCGGCCCTCGGCCTGCTCGTGGGCACCCGGGCCATGAACCGCGCCTAGGAACGGTACGGACCGTCGTCCCCCGGTCGGGTGATCGGGGGACGACGGCCGTGGAGGGTGCCCGATTTGGTCCTCTTGTCCGGCTACTTAGCCGGGGATTCGTCCGTCCAGCCCGCCTCCTTGACCACGGTCGAGAACCGGATGGAGCCCGGGGTCAGCCCGGGAGCCGCCGAGAAGTCCGGCGACACCACCACGACGTCCGAGGCCAGCCCGCGCCCGGTCTCCGCATCGATGATCAGACGGTGCAGCATCGGGCCGTCGTCCCGCGTCGTGATCTCGAGTCCGACCGCGGGGCCGGTCCGGCCCTCGGCGTCGGTCACCTCGCCGAGCGACTTGATCGACGGGAGTTCCGAGAGCATCCGGAACGTCGCGGCCCGCACGTCGGGGGTGACCGGCATCTCGATCACGATGTTGGCGGCGACCGAGAACAGCCACTCGTCCCGCCCCATCGGCTCATTCGTCTCCGTGGCGGTGCCCTTGTAGGACGACAGCAGCCACCTCTTCAGCGCGTCCGGTTCGGCGGGGAGGCCGCGGAGATCCTTCATCGAGACGTTCCGGCCAAGCCAGTACACCTTGTCGCCGTCGGGGAGCGGCCAGCGTCTGGTCTCCACCTTGCCGGCGGCGGTCGGGACCTCGAACGGCTTGCCGCCCTCGCTAATAGTGATCTTGGTTGGCGAGCCTGCGGCACGCCAGGCCTTCTCGTCGTCGGGGGTGGTCGGCTTGGCCCCCAGCTCCTGGGAGCGCTCCCACGCCTGCGCGCCGGGCTTGGCGGGAACCCACGACTCCACGCGGCGTCCGGTGGTCACCGTGTAACCCTTGGCTTGGCTGACGCCCGAGTGGAAGACGACCGTCTGCCAGTAAGCCCCCTGGCCGGCCGGTTCACGGGCCGTCGTGGTCGCCGCGGCGAGCAGCACCTGCCGGGCCGAGAGGACGAGCTTCGGGCTCGCCACCGGGCTGGGGGTGCCCTGGGCGACGGCGGGAGCCCGTGGCGCCGTACCCGTGCCCGAGACCAGGAGGGCGATCGCCGTCACCGCTGCCGCGGCACCCGCCAGGCCGAGCCCCCACGCCGGCCTGATCATCGTGCGCCGGGCACGCCCGGCCTCCCGCGGCTGCGCCATCGCGTAGCCCAGCTCGGCGCTTCTGGTCCGCTCGTCCACCGTGGTCTCGCCGAGGTGGGCCGGACGGGCACGGCGTAGTTCTTCGATCGGGTTCATGACCACTCCTCACTGAGACGCCGCACCCGGGGCGCGGCCGGGACGGTGGACTCCATCTCCCGCTTCAGCCGTTTCCGCGCCCGGTGCAGCCGGACGCGAAAGGCCGCCGACGAACAGCCGATCACCTTCGCCGCGTCGCGGGGGCCGAGCCCCTGCCAGGCGACGAGCACGAGCAGCTCCCGATCCTCCGGCGCCAGCCGGGTGAGCGCGTGCAGCACGCCGAGCCGCTCGGTCACCTCGTCGGCCACGTCGCCTTCGGTCCACTCCCGCAGCTGGGCGGCGAGACCCTCCCGGCGGATCTCCGCCCTGACGGTGTCGCGCGTCACGTTGCGCGCCACCCCGAGCAGCCACGGCAGTGGATTCGGCGGTATGTCGTCGAGCCTGCGCCAGGCGATGGCGAACGTCTCGCTCACCACCTCGTCGGCGACCTGTCGCCCTGCCTGGGCCACCACATAGGCCCAGACGCGTTGTCGACAGTCGTCGTAGATGGTGGTGAAGCGTTGAGATTCGTCCAGCACCGTCCCGCCCTTTCGTCCCGGATGTCATTGACATGAGGAAGTGGTCCGGGACGGCTGATTGTTACCGGGAAGCTGCGGATTCCGATACGGCGTGCGCGCGCGCCCGGTCGCAACCCCCGGCCAAGGCGGACGTCATGGACGTCGAGGTCCGCAAGCACCGCGAGGGCGTGGGAAGCGGGTTCGGCATCCGCCGTACTGTATCGGGGTGACTCCTGGGCGAACCCGGCGCATGTCGGGGCACCGTGCTCCCGGAGCTCGATCGGCTCGGCGGAGCCATCCGGTTCCCCGTCGGTATGCCGGGCGGCGAAGGACGGCCGTCAACAGTCTCGGTGTGGTGATGGAGGTGCCGTGCGCGGCGGTCGCCGATCAGCACCCCGGTGGCGCCGCGCACGTCAACGGTGCACCCGTCCTGCGTTCGGGGTTCGGCCGGATCCTTCGCCGACTTCGCGGGGCGGATCACTCTCGGCGGGCCCCGCTGGAGCTCTCATCGTTCGGGGGACGCCGGGGGACGATGTGCTGAGTGTTGTGCTCTCCGATCTGCACCCCCTCGGCGTGCCTGACGTCCACCGTGTACTTCCCGGCCTTGGCGGCCTCGCCTTGACTCGCGGCAGGCCAGGCGCCGCCACCGGTGGGGGCGGCCGAGGCGTCCCGGTCGGCCGCCTCGGTCCGCGACGCCTGTTCGGCGGCCGATCGACGCAGGCCGGCCCACCCGGTCACCGCCAGCGTGACCGCCAGTACCTCGCAGAGCGCGGCGATCACCCCGGCCGGGCCTGCGGCCTTGGCGGGCCCTTCCGATATGACGATCAGCACCAGGCCGATTGCGGCTGTCAACCCGACTACCCCTGCGGCCCACGTCACCACGCGCCATCTCATGACTTCTATTATCGGCGCGAGTTTGCCGGCTCATTTGGAAATTCTTTTTCCATCACGCAAATCGCGTTCTCGTGGCGAAGAGCTGGAAATTCGCGTCTGCGGTGCCGTGCCGAAGCTCGCGGAATTCTTTCCCTTATGTCTCCTTTATCCGGCGACGTGGTCTGTGACCCCTGGTGGGGCGGTGTCCGGACGGATGTTCGTTCGCGGGGCGCCGCGGATGATGACCGGATTCCCGAGGCGAACTCGATTTTGATGCCGACTCTATTATGGCATCCGATAATTTCGGCAAATATGCTGCGGTATACCGAGTTCCAAGGGATCTCCTAGACCAGGGGAGATCAAGAACAAGGAGAGATCTGTGAAGTATGTCGGTGATCGAGGCTCGGCGTAGGGCCAAGGCGGGCAGCACAGCTCTGGGTCGTATGGTGATGAATCGGTGTGAACGCCCAAATATGATCTTGTAGGCTCGGCCCGTGATCGAAGAGAAGCCGGTGGTCGACGTGTCGGAGTACGTCGAGGCGCCGATCGTCGATGTGTGGCGGGCCTTCGTCACCCCCGAAGGGCGCGACGGATGGTGGTCTTACCTGCAGCTTGATCCGGTGGTGGGCGCCCGCTTCGCGGAACACTGGACGGACGACCAGGACAGGGCGCAGGTCACCTCCGGTTTCGTGGTGAAATTCGACCCCCCGAACCTGCTCGTGCTGACCTGGGCCGACGACGGCTGGCCCGCGCGGACCAGGGTCGAGATCCGGTTGCGGGAAAGCGGGACGGGCACCGCCCTCCACCTCCGGCACACCGGGTGGGAGGCCCTTCCCGGCGGTCGAGATGCACGGCGACGGGTGGCGGCGGCACCTTTCCAACCTGCGGGCGTTCATGAACACCGCATCCGACTCGTGAACCTGTTTGGCAACCCAAGGGGAGAAGCGCAAGTGACCCAGGTGACCCTCCGCCCTGTCCGCGACGAGGATTTGGCGATCTTCGAGCGGGAACTCTACCCCCGGCAGGCGAGCGAGCTCCAATGGTTCGGCCACCGCGCGGTGGCCGGGGAGCGGCGGGCGTTCGCGGAGACGGGGCTGCTCGGCGACGACGGCGGTGTGATGACGATCTGCGCGGGCGACCGGGTGGCGGGCCGCATCCAATGGTGGAAGACCTCCTGGGGCCCGCCCGCCACCTCCTGGTGCTGGACCTTCGGCATCACGGTCGGGCCCGGTCATCGAGGACACGGCGTCGGGACGGAGGCGCAACGGCAGCTCGCCGCCTACCTGTTCGCGCACACCCGCGCGCACCGCATCGAGGCTTCCACCGACGTACTCAACCACGCCGAGCAGCGCGCGCTGGAGAAGGCGGGGTTCCGGCGCGAAGGCGTCCTGCGCGGGGCCCAGTGGCGGGGTGGCGCCTGGCACGACCAGATCCTGTACGCGATCCTCCGCACCGACGTCGACCCCGCCGGGCCGGCTTGACCCGTACCGCGGCTGTCCGTGATGAGGTGGGTACGGCCTGCGGGCCGTACCCACCGTGGATCGCGGTTCACCGCTTGACCTTGCCGCCGGCGTCAGGGTTGCACGATGGCGGGCATGAACCACATCGAACCGCAGGACAGCCGTGTCGTCGCCGTCACCGGAGCGGGTACCGGGATCGGCAGGGCCACCGCGCGGGCCTTCGCCGCCGAGGGCGCCCGGGTGATCGCGATCGGGCGGCGAGCCGAGCCGCTGAAGGAGACCGCCGACGGCTACGACCTGATCACGCCGCTGCCCGCCGACGTCACCGCCGACGACGGGCGGGATCGGATCCTGCGGACCGTACGGGAACGGTACGGCCGCCTGGACGTACTGGTGAACAACGCCGGAATCGTGCAGGGAGGTGCACTCGGCACGGTGACCCCGGAGGCGGTAACGGCTCAGCTCTCGGTCAACCTGGTCGCCCCGATCCTGCTGACCCAGGCGGTGCTACCCCTGCTGGTCGAATCCCGCGGGGTGATCGTCAACGTGAGTACCTCGATCGGGCAGCGGGCGTGGCCCGGCACCTCGGTCTACGCGTCGACCAAGGCGGCGCTGGAGACGCTGACCCGGAGCTGGGCGGTCGAGCTGGCGGACCGCGGGGTCCGGGTGGTGGCCGTCGCCCCCGGCGCGATCGGAACCCCGATCGGCGAACACCAGGGGCTTACCCCTGAGCAGCTGGCGGCGGTCCGGGAATGGCAGCTGGAGAAGACCCCGATGCGCCGGATCGGCCGGGCGGACGAGGTGGCCTGGGCGATCACCCGGCTGGCCGCGCCGGAGGCGTCGTTCGTGACCGGGGTGGTGCTTCCGGTCGACGGCGGGGCGGTCGTCGGGTGATCGAAGGTGAGGGGAGGTGATTAGAGTGGTGGCGGAGGTGAACGTCATGCGGATCGGCGAACTGGCCGAGGCGACCGGCACGACCGCCCGCGCGCTGCGCCACTACGAGGAGGCGGGGCTGATCTCCTCCGCGCGGGCCGCGAACGGCTACCGCGTCTACGACGAGGTCGCGGCGGTCCGGGTCCGCAACATCCGTCACCTGCTCGCCGTCGGGCTCACCCTGGAGGACGTACGACATTTCCTGCCGTGTCTGGACGGCGACCTCGCGGCGACGCACCCCTCCGAGGAGGGGCTGCGGGTCGCGTGGGAGCGTCTGGCGGTCCTCAACGAGCGGATCGCGGCCCAGGCCGAGGTCCGCGACCGGCTGGAAGCCGCACTCCTGCGGCATACCGGAGGTCGGATCCGCCCGGTGGCCTGACATCCTGCACGGGCTTACATCCCGTACGGGCTTACATCCCGTACGGGCTTACATCCCGTACGGGCTTACATCCCGTACGGGCGAAACGCCGCGGCCGGTCGCCTTCCGGAGCCCGGTGCTCCTCAATCGGGCGGCTCGGTCACGACCAGCCCCAGCGCGGCGGCCAGTTCGGCGGTCTTGCGCGGCGTCGGGCACCGTTTGGCCAGGGTGGCCTGGTCGAGCCGACCGTCCCGGGCCTGAAACAGGTACTTCGCCGCGGGGTGCCGTCGCAGCTCGTCGGCGGTGAGCCCGTCGGCGAGCTCGTATGCAGCGTCCGTCAGGGCGGGGAACGACGCCCGCAGGTCCGCCGCCCACTCCTCGACCGACTCCAGCCAGCCGCGGGTGGCGGGGTCGGTCGCCGAGGAGAACCGCTCGATCGTCCCGGCCAGCTCCGGCCAGGTGAGGTCACGCCACGGCTTGGTCTTCAGGACGGGCAGTTGCCACCGGCGTTTGGCGATCGACCAGTGGTCGGCGCGTGCGGCCACCGAGTGGACCGTGAACCCGGGGACGCACAGCGCGGTCAGGTTCCAGCCGTGGCAGGCGCCGGTGTCCAGGCCGAAGACCCTGCCGTCGCGGATCAACGGCTCTCGCCCGGTCACGTGATGGCCGAACACGACGGGTTTGGCGTCGGTGTAGTGGTCGTGCCAGTGCCCGCCGGGGAACAGCGCGGCGAGTTCCCGTTCACCGCTGGTCGAGCCGCAGAGGATCTCCTCCTTCTGGTCGGCGGGCGGGATTCCCGGGATCAGCGCGGCGTGCACCACACGGACGTGTTCGTTTTCGAAGTGGTACGGCAGCGTCCGCATCCAGTCGACCGTTTCGGCGTAGCGGTCGCCGAGTTGCAGGCGTGTGATCTCCTGGGCGTAGGAGAAGATCCCACGGACGTGTTTGCGTTCGTGGTTGCCCATGACCGCGACCGAGTTCGGGCGTTCGCGGAAAAGCCCGACCACCTCGCCGGGCGCCGGACCGCGGTCGACCAGATCGCCGACGCCGATCAGCAGGTCGTCGGGGCGGAGCTCGACCTTCTCCAGGAGTTCGAGCAGTTCGTCGTAGCAGCCGTGGATGTCGCCGACGATGACGGTACGCACCTCGGCGACGCTAGACGTTCTTCGATGCGCTCGGCAAAGGGTTATCGGAGACGCCTGCCCGTGATCGCCGCGGAGGCGGCCTCCGTACTTCTTTGGTGGACGGACATGCGGTCCGGGTAGAGCCAGGGGAGAGGGTGCACGACCCGGTGCGTGGTCGACCGGGTTCACGGGGTCGTGATCGATCCGAGTGGTCTGCGTCACGCGTCATGGCCTGGTAAAGCCTCGTGCGTCGTCGTCCGGCGGAATCCCGGGCGGTACTTTCCGATCGGCATTGACTGGGTTACTCTGGCAACGTAAATATTCATCGTCTGATGAAATATTGGGAGGGTGATCATGACCGAGAACACCGGCGCCCTCGTCTGCGGTGGTGGCCCGGCGGGCATGATGCTCGGCCTGCTCCTGGCCAGGGCGGGGATAGCCGTCACCGTGCTGGAGAAGCACGGCGACTTCCTGCGTGATTTCCGCGGTGACACCGTGCATCCCGCCACCGTGCGGCTCATGGACGAGCTCGGCCTCGGCGAGGGGTTCCGTGCGCTCCCGCAGAGCCGGCTGGGGAACGTGGCGTTCCCCGCCCCCGACGGCACCCTGGTCACCCTGGGGGACTTCACGAGGCTGCCCCCGCCGTACAACTACATCGCGATGGTGCCCCAGTGGGACCTGCTCGACTTCCTCGCCGACGCCGCCCGGCGGGAACCGACCTTCACTCTGCGGATGAACACCGAGGTCACCGGGTTGATCAGAGAAGGCGACAGGGTCGCCGGGGTCGCGTACCGCACCAAGGACGGCCGGGAGGGGAGGATCCGCGCCGAGCTCACCGTGGCCTGCGACGGGCGGGGTTCCACGCTGCGCCGGGAGGCGGGCCTGGTGCCCAAGGAGTTTCCCGTGCCTTTCGACGTGTGGTGGTTCCGCCTGCCCAAGCTACCCGGCGACGACAACACGCCGGCGGGCATAGTTCCGCGGGCCAGGGGGACCGGGGCGGTGCTCGCCCTTTCCCGTGAGGACTACTACCAGCTGGCGTACCTCACCGCGAAGGGAGCCGACGCCCGGATCCGGGCCGAGGGGGTGGAGCGGTTCCGCGAGCGGATCGCCCGGATCCGCCCCGACTTCACCGACCGGCTGGACCAGCTGACCGACATGGACCAGGTGTTCATGCTCGATGTGAAGCTGAACCGCCTCAACCGGTGGTACCGCGACGGGCTGCTGCTCATCGGCGACGCGGCGCACGCCATGTCCCCCGTCGGCGGAGTGGGGATCAACCTCGCGATCCAGGACGCCGTCGCGGCGGCCACCCTGCTCGCCGATCCGCTGCGACACCGTCGGGTGTCCGTCTCCGACCTGGCCGCCGTCCAACGGCGGAGGATGCGTCCCACGAAGATCGTTCAGGCCGCCCAGCGCGTGCTGCAGCGGGTCGTCTTCGAGGGGCAGTTCACCGGCAGGCGGTCGGGCCCACCGAAAGCGGTCCTGTTCCTCGGGCGGTGGTTCCCAGGGTTGCGCAAGTACCCCGCCCGTTTCGTCGGCTTCGGTCCCCGCCCCGAACACGCCCCCGCCTTCGCCCGCCGTCCCTGACAACCTCTGGGCGCCTGACCGGGGAGAGCCGGATCGGCCCCTGGGGCGGCCCATGCGCAGCTCTGGAGGAAGAAGCGTCACCTTGGGGCCGCGTGGTTTGGTCGGCCCCGTCGGGTGGTCGGCCCAAGGTCGGGTGGCGAAGGGGCGCTGCCAAGAATGGGGGTCACCCGAGCCGCCCGCGGCAGCCTGCGGCCGTACCCGCCATCCACCGATCGCGGCGCCCGCTCCGTGGCGGTGACACCTCGGTGGGTTCCCCGGGCCGCACGCAGACGTGACATCCGGGTAGCGGCAGGCCTCTCAATCGGCTGCCGGGGCGGTCAGCCGAGGTGTCGTTTCACATGCTCTTCCACACCGTCGAGGAGGAGCCGCAAGCCGAACTCAAGGTCTACCAGCACGTCCTGCGCTATGCCGATCTCGCTGATGCCGTTGCGGCGGATGACGGTGTGCAGGACGGGGAAGCGGTCCTCGGTGACGACGCGGCTGACGATCTGTTCGAACTCGCCGGCCGTCCGTTCCGATGCCGAGGCGGTGAGGTCGGCGGCCATCGCCGCCTGTCCGCGCAAGGAGCCGATGACGTGCAGCCCGAGTGACAAGACCTCGTTGCCCCTCAACCCGCTGCGGCTCAGGGCATGCAACGCGGCCTCGAACCAGGCCAGCTGGTTGGGTCCCACCGGGGGGCTCAAGGTGGGGACCTTGAGAACCCAGGGATGCGCCTGATAGAGCTGCCAGGTGGCCCGGACCCAGTCTTCCAGCTCCTCACGCCAGCTCGCGCCGTCTCTGGCAGGCGGGGGCGGAGGCGTGGCGGCGTCGAGCATGAGCTCGATCAGCTGATCTTTGCTCGGCACGTAGTTGTAGATCGACATCGTGCTGTAGCCGAGGGTTTTGGCGATCCGCTGCATGGACAGCACGCCGATGCCTTCGGTGTCGGCGATGGCCAGGGCGGCGCTGGTGATCTTCTCAACGCTCAGGCCCGGCCTCGGGCCGCGAGACCCGCGTGGCGAATCCGTTCCCCACAAGAGGTCGACGGTGCGGATCATGCCACCGGTGTCGCGGGACATCAAGCTCCCCTCTGAAAAGGACTTGCCCCATCCTAAAACTCTGTATGGTATACAGTGTTTACGTATGCCATACAGAGTTTCTTGTCAGTGGAACGGAACCCTTCATGAGCAGCACTTTCCACCCGCCTACCCAAGCCACACCGCCTCCGCCGGCGGCTCCGTCCGGCACGCCGCGACCACCCCTGTGGCGCCGGCCGTGGGTCGGGCCACTGATGTTCGTCGCACTCGCCTTCATGGCACTGACCGTGCCCCGGTACCTGACGTTCAATCCGGCGAACACCAACGTCCCCGCACCTGACGGGTTCGGTGCGCACTTCTGGCTGCTGACCGGCCACGTCGTCTTCGGATCGATCGCGATGACGACCTGCTGCTTCCAGATCTGGCCCGCCTTCCGCAACCGCTTCCCCAAGGCACACCGCGTCATGGGCCGCCTGTATGTGTTCGCGGGCGTACTCCCGGCAGGGGTGCTCGGAATCATCGTCGGCGCGGTGAGCCCCTTCGGTCCCGTCGTCCGCGTCGCGAACGTCACGCTCGGGGTCGTCTGGCTCATCGTCACCGTCGTCGGCATCCGCATGGCGATCCAGCGCCGCCACGGTGAGCACCGACGCTGGATGATCCGCAGTTTCGCCCTGACGTTCGCCATCGTCGCCACACGAATCTGGTCGATCGTCTTCGCCGTGGCGTTCTTCGCCGATCAGCTCACCGAAGAGGCGGGGCCCCTCGACCCCACGGTGCAGACGTTCACCGGGATGGGCGTCTGGGTCGCCATGATCGTGAACATCCTGGCAGCCGAATGGTGGCTAGACCGCCCCACCGCCTCGCAGCGCCGGGCCCGCAAAGCACGCAGGGCACGCCGGCATCAGTCCCAGGACCAGGGGATGGCCTAAGCCGACCGCCAACGGTCACCTTGTCGGGTGATCTCGGCGCGGCCCGAAGTGATGGCGCGCCATCGCCTTTGCCCTTGCCCGGCCCGAGAGGACTCGCGTCCTTTCCTGGGACGAAGGAGGTGGGAGATGGCGCCCATTGTCCGGGGAGACTCCCGCCGTCGGCCATCGAGGTGGGTGCCGCCCGTGCACAAGGGGTTGGCAGGCAGGGGCCGGTACGGCCTGCGGCCGAGCGCCGTGTCGCCGGGCGGCCCGAGGCGCTCACCCGGTTCGGATGTCGGCGGTCATGGCGCAGATCTCGTCGACGATGTCGGGCCAGAGCGCACGGGGCAGGTCGTGGCCCATCCCGGGATAGAGCACCAGGCGGGCGCCGGGGACGGCGTCGGCGATCTCCTTCGCGGCTCGCGGACGGACCATCGGGTCGTCCTCCCCGTGGACGACGAGCGTGGGCACCTTGATCCCGCCGAGGCGGGGGAGCAGGTCGCCGGTTGCCCCGGCCGCGGCGGACTGCCGCATCTCCCCGCCTTTGAGGTGCGGATCGCGATCGTAGGAGATTCCGGCCGCCTGGCGATACCAGGCCTCGTCGAGCGGGTATCCGGGTGAGCCGAGGATGCGCATCGCGTCCACGATCCGCTGAGCTGCCCCGGCGCGGTCGGCGGTGTAGCGCGTGAGGCCCTGGCTGATCAGCAGCCGAAGTACGGTGCGCATGCTCACCCGCCCGCGTTTCCAGCCCGCATGACTCGAGGTGAGGGTGAGGCTGCGTACGCGGGCCGGATGTTCGAGGGCGGTCAGCTGGGCGATGACGCCGCCCAGGGAGGCCCCGAACAGGTGCGCACTGGGCCAGCCGAGCGCGTCCATCACCGCCACGGCGTCGTCGGCCATGTCCCGCAGCGTGTAGGCGGCGACTTTTCCGGCCCGGAACCAGTCCTTTCCCAGGTTCGGTCTTCCGGCCTCGGTGAAGTGGGTGGAGAGGCCGCTGTCCCGGTTGTCGAAGCGCGCGACCGTGAATCCGCGGGCCGTGAGCGCGTGGCACAGGTCGTCGGGCCACATCACCATCTGCAAGGCGGTGCCCATGATCAACAGTAGCGGTTCGCCGTCCGGTGCGCCGAACGTCTCGTAGGCGATCTCAACTTCGTTGTTGCGTGCTCTCTCGACCGGCACGGGTGTCCTGCCTCCAATCTTTACAATGCATCCGTATCGTAAAACGTCCGGACCGCATTTGACAATGCGATCGCATTGCAAAACATGGGACAGGTATGCCGAAGAGAGTGGATCACGAAGCTCGATGCGCCGAGATCGCCGAAGCCCTGCTCAGGGTCGTCGACCGTCAGGGCCTGGAAGGCGTCAGCCTGCGCAGCGTGGCGGCCGAGGCGGGAGTCTCCATGGGGCGGGTCCAGCACTACTTCGCGACCAAGGATCAGATGATGACCCACGCGTTGATCTACGTGCACCGGCGGATCTATCGCCGGGTCGCGGCCTGCCTGGATCCCCGGTCACCGCGAGCTCTCGTCCGCAGCGCGATCATCGAGATGCTCCCCCTCGACGACGAGCGGCGCAGTGAGGCTCGGATCGCCTTCGCCTTCCTCGCCCGGTCCGGCGTCGACCCGGTGTTCGCCGCGACGCTGCGGGAGGGCTACCCGTACCACATGGTCTTCTTCGCCCAGCAGATACGCCTCGCCCAAGCGGCGGGGGAGGCGCACCCCGGCCTCGACCCGGAACAGGAGGCGGTGCTGCTGTTCGCCCTCACCCAAGGGCTGGTCAACCCGACCCTGATCGGCTTTCACACCGAGGAGACCGTCACCCAGGCCGTCGACCTCCACCTAGATCGGATCTTCACCGCGGTCGGCCCGGAGGCTTCGACCGGCGGTTGAGGGTTGACCGCTCATCGGTGCCTCATCGGTGCTGAGTCCGAGCCTTCGGCCGGGCGGAAGTCTCCGGGATCGCTTCAACGACAAGCTTGAAATCATGAATCCCAACGACGACAGGACGCCCGGCGCGGAACCTGTCACCCCGGCCCACGAGCCGCGAACCGGTCGTCTGGCCGACGGGCTGCGAACCGGTCGTTCGGCCGACGAGCCAGGCGGCGCGGTCCAGACGGCCGAACGCGGACGCCGTACCGTCGGCCCCACGGGACCCGGCCCAGGCGAACCGGTGAGCCTGCGCGAACTGCTGGGCCCACGGCACCTCGGCGCCGCGACCGTCCTCGCCGTCGGCGTACTCGTCGGCGCGGTCAACATCTATCTGGCGGCGAGCTTGCTGCCGGCCATGGTGTCCGAGCTCGGCGGCGCGGACTTCTACGCGTGGAACATGACGGTCTACCTCGTGGCCATGGTCGTCGCGACGATGCTCACCGGCCGGTTCCTCGCCCGATGGGGGAACATCGGGGCCTACCTTCTCGGCTTCACCCTCTTCACCGTGGGCTCGCTGGCCTGCGCGGCAAGCCCGGCCATGCCGATGCTCCTGACGGGACGGGGCGTCCAGGGGCTCGGTGCCGGACTCCTGTCCGGGCTCGGTTTCGCCGTCGTCAGGTCGGCCCTGCCGCAGCGACTGTGGGCACGCGGAACCGCGCTGATCTCCGCGATGTACGGGGTCGGGAACTTCGTCGGCCCGGCGCTCGGAGGTCTGTTCGCCCAGGCCGGATCGTGGCGTCCGGCGTTCGTCCTGATGGCGGTGGTCGGCGCCGTGTGCGGCGCGGCGGTGTTCCGGGTGATGCCCCGGAGCGAGCGGAACACGGCCCGGGTACCGATTTCCGGCGTGTCCCTCGTCCTGATCACGGTCGCCGCCGTGGCCGTCAGCGCGGCGGGCGTCCTGCCCGGCACGGCGGGGAAGGCGGCGGCGGTCGCGGTCGCGCTCCTGCTGCTTGCCGGGTTCGTGGTCCATGAACGCCGCAGTGGGCTCCGGGTCTTCCCGGCCGCGACGTACCGGGCGGGTTCGCCGCTGAAATGGGTGTACCTGACGATCGGCCTGCTGTCCTTGGGCGTCGCGGCCGAGTCGTTCCTGCCGCTGTTCGGCCAGCGGCTGGGCGGGCTGCCGCCACTGGCGGCCAGCTTCCTCGCCGCCGCCGTTTCGCTCGGGTGGTCGGCGAGCCAGATCGTCGGCTCATCGGCGGTCTGTGCACCTGCGGTGCGCAGAATGATCACCGCGGGTCCGATCCTGCTCGCGTTCGGGTTCCTTGTTCTGGGGCTGATCCAGCGGGAGAACCCCCCGATCTGGCTGGTGGCCGTGTGGGTGCCGGTCCTGTTCGCCGCCGGTTCGGGCATCGGGATCGCCTACCCGCACCTGTCCGTGGCGGCCATGTCGGCGGCCCCGGACCCGGAAGAGGGAAGGCAGGCGGCAGCGGGCATCGCCACCGTGACGACGATGTCGACCGCGTTCGGTACGGCCGTCGCCGGCGTCCTGATCAACCTGGGCGGTACGTCGATGCTCGACTCGGCCCGCTTCATGCTCCTCGGCTTCGCGGTCATATGCCTGATCGGCGTCGCCACCGCCCGGGCCGTGCACCGTACAGGCCGTTCGGAGCCGTTCCGGTCGTCCGGCCCGGCCGATCGCGCCGAGGTCCGTTCATCCGGTTGACCGGAGCTGCGCTCCGCCGGGTTGTCCCAAGGCGAGAAGGGAGGGTGCTGCCCGTCCGGTCTTCACCGGGGTCGGCACCCGGCCTTTCCCGAGGCCTTGGGAACCTGCGTCCCGGCAGGGTTCGCCGACGGAGACATCGGGCACTGGCGGGATCGCGGCGCTTACAGGCTTGGCGCCCACGCTTAGCGCCCACAGGCTTAGCGCTCGCGGTCTTGGCCGGGACTGGGGGATCGGGCGCCCGTTCAGAGCAGGACTCCCGTGGATTCCGGCACGTCCTGATCACGCGAGCGGTTGTGTTCCGTCGGCGCGTTGCTTCCGCTAGGCCGGCGGGGGCTCGATACTGAATCAATGACACGCCCCCTGCTCCTTCTCGACGTGGACGGCGTTCTCAATCCCTTTGCCGCCGTCCGATGCCCGCCGGGGTTCGGCGAGCACGCGATCTTCCCCGATGAGGATCCGATACGCATCTCTCCGGCACACGGGCCATGGATCATCGAACTCGGTCGGCTGTTCGACGTGATGTGGGCCACCAGCTGGAACGATGAGGCGAACCGTTTTCTGGCGCCCCTTCTGGAGATGCCCCCCTTGCCGGTGCTGGCCATGCCTCAAGCGTGCCATCCACGGGAGAAAGTGCCGGTTATCGCGACATTCTCGGCTAAGCGATCCCTCGTATGGATTGACGATGCCCATACCCCGGAAGCCCTGGACTGGGCCGGAAACCGTCACGAGCCAACGTTATTGATCACGATTCCTCCGGAGATCGGGCTGACCCGCGCATCCGTCGACGAGGCCTTGAGATGGGTGAACGAGCTGGAACACGTAGCACCCGCGGCATCCCCTCCTTGATCTTCTCGCCTGCCCCAGCGGCTGGGCCCTGCCTTCCGAGCAGGAGAAACTCATCTGCGGGGTGTGCCTGCGTCGCGGCGGCGGTGGCCACGGGCCGGAGCCGGTCGGACCGGGATCCTCGGCGGCTCGTGGTCGGCCGACCTCACCGGCCGGGATCCAACCGGATCCGGGTTTCAGCCGGTCGGCCTAACTGACTCAGGCGGCGTGTTTTCGCATCCAGGGCGGCCGGATGATCCGGTAGACCATCGTCCCGTCCCGATGCCGAACGATTTCGTAGGCGCCGGGATGGTCGGCCTTGTGCCGGTTGTGAAACCCGCAGACCACGGCCAGGTTTCCGATATCGGTTGGACCGCCGAACTCCCACCCCTCGACGTGGTCCACCTCGCAAGCCCGGGCGGGGATGTCGCACTCGTCCACCGCGCAGGAGCTGTAGCGCACGGCCAGGACCTTGCGTTGGGCATCGGAGGCGAACCGTATCTTGTTCCCCAGGTAGAGCGGCTTTCCCTCCCCCGACAGCAGGAGCAGCGACACTCCGTGGTTCAACGCGATCCGCTTGGCCTGGGCGGCACTGACCGGCGTGCCGTCGGCCAGACGGGCATCGGCGATCTGCCAGCGGCCGGCATTCTCCGGCTTGTTGACCGCGCCGATGCCGAGTACGGCCCCGGAATCGGGCGAAACTCCGGAATCAGAGCCGGCGGTGAACCCGGGTTCCCGGACAGGACCACTGGTCCCGGTGTCCACGCCGGTGCGGGATCGCGGTGGTCGATCGGTGCTGAACACGTATGTTGGCGGGGGTCCGGCCTCGTCCGTACTCTCTGCGGCGCCGTGGGCGGAAATGCTCGTGGGGTCTGCCCTGCGGGGGAGCCGCGTCACGCCGCCCGGGTGTGACACGGACCCGCCGTTGTCGACTTCACCGGCGGAATCGGCGGCAGCCGTACCCCGTGGGACAGGGGTTCCACCGGGTGCGGACGGCACAGCGCGTAGCGGTGAGCCGACGGGCGATGCCGAGGTTGCCGGTGAGGGTAGCGAGCCCCATGACGCCGGTCTGCCACCCAAAGGCATGCAGGCCCCAGGCGAGTCTCCTTCTTCGGTGTCGCGCACTTGGGTGTCGCGCAGCGTGATCACCACCACGGCTTCCTGGCCCCGCCCGTCCCGGGTCAGCAACGTCCGCAGGGCGGCTGCGTTGCGCTTGTCCCGGGTGCCCGCGCCGGCGGAGGCCGTACGGGAGGTCAGCGGGTCAAGCTTGGACTGAAGAACTTGCTTGAGCTCGGGGTCGAACCAGCCCTTCACCCACGCCCCGCCGTCCAGGGAGTCGGTCACCTCCAGCCAGGAGGCGTCGTACCCTTTGCGGGTGTCGCCGTCGGGGCCGTCACCCCGGACTGCCTCGACGATGCGCTCCCCGGCTCTGCGGACCTGCTCCACTGTGCCCCCGGACTCGGCCAGCCCCAGCAGGATGCGTTCCGCCTTCGGGGTGCGGGTGTCATCCAGGCGCTTGACTGCGTGGCAGATCGCCGCCGCGTGCCCGGCCGGAAGCCGATGCTCCGCGAACCGTTCGGCGACGTCGGGGAGACGGTGCAGGGTCCGGGCCAGCGCCAGCCGGTCGGATGCCACCGCGTTGCGGGTTCCCAGCCCGGTGGCCAGCCAGGCCCGTGTCCCGGAGAAGCCATGGATTTTGGCCTGCCCGGTCAGGTCGACGCGTCCCACCAGAGGGGCCAGCGCCCTCTCAACGGCGTCGGCGAGGTCCCCCAGCAGAGCCGCCTGCTCCATGCAGGCCAGGCCGGAACCGGGGACAGGACGGCGGGTGAAGGCGTCGAGTAGCTGCGACGCCGCCTCCAGCAGCTGCTCGGGCAGGGCCGTGCTCAGTCGCACGGTCACCGTCTCCGATCCCGACTCCGATTCCATACGGACAGTGTCGCATCCACCACCGACAGTTTCCGGGCCGTTCGCCCGGCGCGGAACCGAACCCATCGCGAGCCGCCGCCGATCCGGCGGCTTGGGCAACCGTGTTGAGTACGGCCGTGTGTACAGGCGGGGCTATGGTGCTGTCCATGGAGATGGCTGCTTCAGCGTCGCTTTGCAATCCGCCGGATTGCCGGTGAGCCGTAGTCGAAGTGGGCTGGCTCGATTCCGCCTGATCGCCGACAAACCCCGACATGGACGTTCTCACAGCTCACTGACATTTCCGCAGCTCGGGAAGTCCCCTCCCCACGCCCGTGGGGGTGAACCGACCTCCACAACAGCCCGCACGTCTGCCCCTCGCCCCTCCCCACGCCCGTGGGGGTGAACCGCGACGGCAAGGTTCATTATCAATCCCCTCCCCCCCTCCCCACGCCCGTGGGGGTGAACCGCAGACGCGGGACCTCCTGGAGCGGGACGGCCCCCCCTCCCCACGCCCGTGGGGGTGAACCGCCGGTTCACCAGGTCGTGATCAACGGTGAGGACCCCTCCCCACGCCCGTGGGGGTGAACCGCCGCACGGTCGCCGACCTGACGCCGGGGCAGGCCCCTCCCCACGCCCGTGGGGGTGAACCGACGTGGAGGTTGCGGTACGCCGTTTGAGCGCTCCCCTCCCCACGTCCGTGGGGGTGAACCGGAGGCACGGCGCGCGGCGGACCGCGCCGACAGCCCCTCCCCACGCCCGTGGGGGTGAACCGCTCGTCAGCTTCGGCGGAAGCCCTCTTCCAGTCCCCTCCCCACGCCCGTGGGGGTGAACCGGCGCGTCGTGCCTGGCTGCGGGTGTAGGTCCACCCCTCCCCACACCCGTGGGGGTGAACCGTGGGTGCTTCTTTTGTGGGAGGCCCGAATAAACCCCTCCCCACACCCGTGGGGGTGAACCGAGGCCGACCTGCTCGACTTCGACTCATGGGTGTCCCTCCCCACGTCCGTGGGGGTGAACCGGCCCATCCGTGAGGGGCACGGCGCGACCGGGCCCCTCCCCACGCCCGTGGGGGTGAACCGTTCACGGTCAAACTCTTCAACAACGCGGCCGCCCCTTCCCCACGCCTGTGGGGGTGAACCGGATGCGGCTGGCAACGACTCTCGAGGTTTGTGGTCGGCTCACCTCGTGTGAGGCCATCCAGGCCGTGGGTCGTCTGGCTCCGAGCTTCCGGCGAGGTCGAGTGCCGCAAGTCCCCGCTGGACGCGGAGCGCCTCCTCATCGAGTAGGCGGCGGTCGCGGGTGGCCCAGTCGGCATGGATACGAAAGCCGTCGTCCTTGTAACGGGGGAAAACGTGCAGGTGGAAATGAAAGATCTCTTGGAAGGCGGCCTCGCCGTCGGCGAGGAACACGTTGACGCCTTCGCAGCGCAGACCGGACCGTCGTAGCGCTCGGCCGATGCGGTGACCTACCCGCCAGACGTGAGTGCCGGTCTCCTCATCCAGATCCTCCAGGCCCACGGCGTGCCGTCGCGGCACGACGAGAACGTGCCCCGGCGTCACCGCGCCGATGTCCATGAAGGCAACCACGCGATCATCGGAGAAGACCACGCTGGCTTCAGCCTCACCCGCGACGATGGCACAGAAGACGCACTGTTCCCGACCGTGGGCACCCATCCCACAATGATGGCCGTCAGATACGGGGAAGCGAAGCGATTTACGTGCCCCACCACCGCCACACCCCTGAGAAGCGCTGGGCGACATCCACCTGCCAGGCCTGCTCCGCACGGGTCGGGCCGGTCCATCGCCGGCGGTCGGATGGACGTCACCGCCCATCCGACCGCCACAAACGCCAACCCGGCGAACCTTCCCGGTCACGGCACCGGCCCCGGTGATGGTCGCTCTGCCGCTACTGGGGATTCCGGTCAGCGGCCCTTTCCGGGGTAGCTGCAGAGCCCCCGTGACGGCCCCGACGACGGCTTGGGGGGATTCGCTTCTCCTTGCTGGGTGGCAATCTTGATCGCACAGGACTGGTCGTAGCTGAACAAGACACCAGGAAGGTCGCTTACGGCCTTGGCCAGGGCGGCGGTGTCGGCACCCGCCTTGAGCCGGGCATGGAAGGTTTCCGGCAGATCCTGGGGCCTTACCACCTGTGCGAGCTTGCTCCCGGTGTTCCCCCGGAGGAACTCCTTATAGGCCTGCTCACGACTTCGGAAGGTGACTTTCTCCACCCCGGGATACCGGGCGAGCATCCGCCGGATCGCCTCTTTCTCCGCCTTGGTGGCGCCTTTCCTCGCACAGTCGTTCATGTCGGTCGTCCAGCTACAGAGGTAGACCTTGACTCCTCCTTCCCGAGGGATCTCGTCGCCGAGCAGCGACATGGAGAGGGGTGTCGCCTGCTGCTGCGGTTCCGCGGCGGGGGCTGCGAGCCGTACCGCACCGAATATCGACGCGGTGACGGTGAGTATGACGGCGGCGGTCCCGATCGGGCCCATCCTGACGGCGTGGCGGCGCTTGGGCGCCGGTAGCGGGGGATCGCTGTCCGGTACGGAATCCGCGCGGGCCCCCATCGCCTCGCGGAGCCGATCCTCCATGGTGGTCATCGGTTTTCTCCCAGTTCGCGGTGGAGTCTGGCCAGGGCTCTGACGGCCGTGGATCTGACGGTGCTCGTCCTCACCCGCATCACCTCGGCGATCTCGGCGTCGCCCAGGTCGAGGTAGTAGCGCAGGACCAGGGTCTCCCGCTGACGTCGAGGCAGCCGGGTGAGCGCGAGCAGCACCTCACGCCGGGACTCTCCGAGCAGCGCGGCCGTCTCCGCCGAGTCGGCGAGGTCGGTGGACCGCTCGGCGCGGCGCAGGGCGACCGCGCGGCGGCGGAGCACCGATCGGGAGCCGTTGAGCACGCAGGTCCGGACATAGGGGAGTGTGGTGACCCCGGGACGCCGGGAGCCGTGCAGCCGGGCGAACACGTCCTGTACCACGTCTTCCCCGGTCTCCCGATCGCCGACGAGGAGGACCGCCAGCCGGACCAGGCTCAGCCGATGCTCCTGGTAGAAGCCGGCGAGCTCGGCGTCGGGGTGTCGTGCCGACGGAGCGGGTGTCAGGGACACCCGCTCCGCCAGTCGTAAGGTTTCACCGTCCATGCCTGAAGAACGCGCCTCCCCGCCGATCCGCTGCTTCCACTTCCGGCGAGGCTTTCCAGAGGGAGGTACGGCCTGCGGCCGGTCCCGCGGGGATCGATGCACGGGAAGGTTCCGCTGTCGTAGGCCGAGGGGTTGTTCAACCTGCGGTTGGCATGGCTGGCTGAGGGTTTTCGCCGTTCCCGACCGAGGCAGGGGTACGGCCTGTCGCGCCCGATCCTGCGTGGATCGAGCACGGACGGGTTCCGCTGTTCGCGGGGCAAGGGATACTCGGCCTGCGCATGGTCCGGTGTTGATCCGGATCGGGCCGACCAGGGCGCGTACGTCGTTCGGCGGACCCTTACACCCTTGGGAGGGCAGGGCTGCGCCGTTAAGGGCGGGCTTCTATACGTGAAACATGGTCATGGTGATCGCGACGATGCCCGTCAGGCCTGACCGCCGTAGAGCCGGGCTATCTCGTGGAACGCAGCCTTGGGTTCCCAGCGATACGCTCCGTCCCCGTCGTCCGGGATGACCTTGACGATGCCGTAGCCGGCCATGTCCAGGTCGTGCCGGGGATCGGCGGAGTGCGGGTGCTCCGGCTCGATGAACTCGAACACGTACGCGCCGTGCACGTTCTCCGCGTCGTAGACGCCGATCAGCTCGGCGATCTGGTCGGCCTGGACCCGCTCGTTCCTGACCCAGCCACCGTCGATGACCGGTACGGGCCCGCTGTGGTCGATGATCGTGTGGCCGGACGGGCCCTTCTCGGCCGCGCCGTCGAAGCCGCCGCAGCCGAACTCGACGATGACCACGGGCTTGCCGTGCCGGTGGAACCTCCGCAGGTTCTTGACGTATCGGGATCGGTTGTACCGCATCCGGTAGTAGTCCAGGCCCACGACGTCGAACGGTGTCCAGTCCACCTGCTCCCACAGTCCCGAGCCGTAGGTGATGCGGCCGCCGAAGGCGGATCTGGCGACCGCGGCGGCCCTGCCCAGGAGACGGTTCAGCTTCCTGTTGAACCAGGGGAACAGCGGCCAGTACGGCGGGGAGGCCAGCTTGGCGGTTCTGGCCTGGTAGGAGGAGCCGGGGATGATGCCCGCGGAGAAGATCGTGAGCTCACAGCCCACGTTGAGGTCGATCGCCCCGTACGTGTTCCTGAGAAGGCCGGCGGCTTGGGCCGTTTGTGCGAGATGGTCCAGCGTCTTCTGCGGGCCGGCGTCGTACAGCCGGGGTTGCAGCCACACGTGCAGCCCTTCCTCCAACGCGACCGTCGCGGTCTGCACGAGCCGGTCGAGGTCGGTGCCGTAGACACCGACGGAGTTGGCGTGCAGGTGCTCGCGGATGGCGCGGATCTCCTGGCGCATCAGGTCGGGCCGCCACACCCTCCGGGACAGGCCGCCGTCGGGAAGGTAGTTCGTGCCGACGTCGTAGTTGACGCCTTTATGGGTCAAACCCATGAGAGATCCCCTACTTCCGGGTGGCAAGGTCGAAAAGAGTGATCAGCTCCGTGGCGTAGGCGGCCAGGTCGACGGTGGGGTCGGCCGCCCATTGGCCGGCGGCCCCGATAAGGGCTTGGCCGACGGTCACGGCGACCACCTGGGGATCGAAGTGACGGAACTCGCCGTCGTGCCGGCCTTGGCGCAGGATCTCGGACAGGAGCGTGACGACCGATTCGTCGGTGGTCGTGGCGAAGCGCGGCGTGCCGTCGGGGGCGCGGTGGTTGCCGACGACGTCCACCACGGCCAGCAGGCGGGAGCGGTGCGATCGCAGGTAGCCGAGGTTGGACCGGATGTAGGCCGAGAGCATGCCGGCGGCGGTGGTCTCGGTTTCGAGCCGCGCCTGGATGAACGCCCACATGTCGTCGTAGATCTGCGTGACGACCTGCTCAAGAAGGTCGTCTTTGCCGGCGAAGTGGTAGGAGATCACGCTCTTACTGATCTGGGCGTGTTCCGCGATCCGGGACAGTGACGCCTGCGCGTATCCGACGGCCGCGACCGTCTCGATCGCGGCGTCGATGATCTGTCTCCGGCGGGCCTCCTCGATGATCGGGTTGCGTTTCCGTCCGATCGGCCTACTGTCAGACTGCATGGCCTGATGGTAGGCCGATCGGCCTAGTACTGACAAGGCCGGGCCAGACCGGACGTGGGGAACGGCCGGCGCTACGGGGATGAGGTGTTGTACGGCCTGCGGTCGGCCCGGCGGAGTTCGCCCGCATAGGACGAGGAGATGTACGGCCTGCGGCCGGTATGGCGGCAATCGCCGCGCGGGAAGATCGAGCAGTCAAGAGTTGAGCGGCTGTACGGGCCTTCGGCCGGACGCCGGAACCGCCCGTCAAAGACCCGTCAGACGAGTCCGTCCAGCTCCGCCAGGTCCTCGGCGGAGAGCTCGATCCGTCCGGCGTCGAGGTTCTCGGCCAGGTGGACCGGAGAGGAGGTTCCGGCGATGACGAGGGTCACCGGGGAATGCGCGAGCAGCCAGGCGAGGGCTACCTGAGCTCGGGTGGCCTGGGTTCGGGCCGCGACGGCGTCGAGGGTCTTCACCTGGATTTCGCTCGGTCCGAAGCCGGGGGGAACCTGAGAGGGGTCCAGGTCGGCGCGGAGCGCCCCAGCCGACAGCGGGAAGTACGGCACGAAGGCGATGCCGTGCTCCTCGCAGTACCGCAGGACGTCCGCCGAGCCGCGGTCGAGCAGGTGGTAGCGGTTCTGCACAGCGACGAGGGGTGCGATGTCGCGGGCCTGCGCCAGCTGCTCGACCGTGACACCGCTGACCCCGAGATGCCGGATCAGGCCGCGTTCGCGGAGTTCGGCGAGTGTACGGAACGAGTCGGCGAAGGAGGTGCTCTCGTCGGGGAAAAGCAGCCCGTCACCGCCTGTCCGCAGATACACCAGGTCCAGGCGTGCTTTTCCGAGTCTCGTCAGGTTGTCGTCGACCTGCTCGCGCAGCGCGTCCGGGGAGGCCGCCGCGTTCCAGGCGCGCCACTCGTCGCGCTCGACTCCGACCTTTGTCGCGATGAGCAGGTCTTCCGGGTAAGGGTGGAGTGCTTCACGGATGAGCTCGTTGGCCACGTGCGGTCCGTAGAAGTCGCTGGTGTCGATGTGGTCGACGCCGAGCTCCACGGCGCGGCGGAGCACCGTGAGGGCGCGTTCCCGGTCGGCCGGGGGTCCCCACACGCCGGGTCCGGGAAGCTGCATGGCGCCGTACCCGAGGCGGTCGACGCTCAGCCCTTCGGCGAGTGTCAGCCGCCGGGCCGGGGAAGTGTCCTTGCTGTTCAGGCTCACGCTTTGCCCTCTTCTCGGGGTGGATGTCGTGGCTCGGCGGCAGGATGGGCGGCGCGGAGGGCGATTCGGTCGCGGATCGAGGACGTGGTGACGCCCCCGGTCTCGTGCCGGGCGAGTTTTCCCCGGACGACCAGGTCGTGCACGCCTTGGCGGGTGACGCCGAGCATCGCTCCGGCCACCGAGTACGAGACCGCCTCGGCCGCGGGATGCCCGACCCGCCGGGCCACCGTACGGCCCAGCGGGGTCTGCCACCACCGAGCGGGTGGATCGAAGGGGCCGTCACTCGGATACAGGGTGCCGACCAGGCGGATCGCGGTGAACCCGGCCGTCTGGTCGTCGTCCCCGAGGAGCTCGGAGGCCCACCGCCCGGCGCGTTCGGCGATCCGGGACCGTACGGTCTCCAGCTCCGATTCGAGCAGGATCTCCAACGGGTCGATCAGCCTGCTCTCCACCAGGGTGAGCAACTGCGCGGTGAGGTCGCTCCAGGTGGGATTCCCGGTGTCCATGCTGCCCCTTCCAACTACTTGACACCAATCATCAAGTACTGGACGCCAAGCGTCAAGTAGTCTCGTGGCACCGCCGTCTCCGGGCCGAACCCCACTACCAGCCGGCTGTCCGCAGCGACGGCCACCGCCGCCACCGGCGCGGGAAACACCACCTCCGACCCCACCTGCCGGCCGGTGGCCAGATCCCACACCCGCACCGTCCCGTCGCCGCCGCCGGTGACCGCGACCGGACGGCTGTCCACGACGCCCGTCGCCACTGCCCACACCACGTCGGTGTGTCCGGTGAGGGGTTCGCCGAGGGGTCGGCCGGTGGTCAGGTCCCACACCCGTACCGTGAAGTCGTCGCTGCCGGTGACGGCAACGGAGCACCCCTCCACCACCGCCACCGAAGCCACCGGCAGCCGGGCGGCTTCTCACCGATCCGCGCGCTCACCAAGCCGAACCGCCTACTTGCGGACGCGAAACCGGAGGACGGTGACGGCGCCCGACCGCGTGCTGTCGATCGGTTCCAGGTCTGTCCTCGGCAGGCCCGGGGACGAGAAGCGGACGCCGTCGCCGAGCAGCACCGGCAGAACGTACACGAGGATCTCGTCGACGAGCCCCCGCCGCAGGCACTGGCCGGCCACGTCGGCGCCGAGGATCTCCAGGTTCTTGCCGCCGGCGGCGCCGCGCGCCGTGGCGACGGCCTCCCCGATGTCGCCGGTGAGGAACGTGACCGAGGGGTCCGGCGGGTCAGGCGGCCTATGGGTGAGGACGAACTGGGGTCCGAACCATCCCCCGCCGTAGTCTCCGCCGCTTACCTTGCCGCGGCTCATGGTCTCGATGCCCCGCTTGCCGACCTCGTAGGTCCGCCGACCGACGAGCATGGCACCGGTGGCCGCGGCGATGTCCGGGAACTCATCCGGCGCCATGAAGTCGAATATCCAGTCCATCGCGTGGCCGGGACCGGCGATGAAGCCGTCAAGCGACATCGACCTGTTCACGACCACCTTGCCGGTTCCCGTGCTCGTGTTTCGCACCGTGCTCCTCCGAAGGACCTTCGCGGGCTGCCGTCCCGGGCTGTGAGGGATGATGTTACGCGCCCGGATCTCATCGCCTCGAAAGCGATAGAGGCAGGTTCGGGGCATGGCCGTGCCGGGTTCGGGCGGTCAAGGCTCACGGACAACGACTTCACCGGAACAGGACCGCGGTCACACCTGGCGAGCAACCACGGTCGACTCTTGCGACCAAAACCAGGGGATCGACGCTTGACCCGGCACGCCACCTGTCGTACGGCTTCGCGATCGTTCGCGCACTCGGGTTCGGCACCGCCCGCGCCGTCTACCGCGCGCACCCTGGCAGCCGGACCGGCCGTCCAGCGAGCACGATCAAGCCGTACCTCCATTCGATCGGCCACCTGGGTGGAGACACGGTTGGCTGTCAGTTGAGGTTGTAGCGGAGGGTCACGGCTTCCCGTGACACGTGATTCCGTTGGGTTTGTGGTCCGTGACCTGATGCCACCCGTACCCGAAAAGTGTTGCCGTCAGAGCACTCAAGGCGCAAGCTGCATACGGTACGGGTCGGCCAGGGTGGCGCGTGCGCCGTCGAGGTCGGCTAGGCGGGCTGCGACTGTGGCTGTGGCGAGGCGTTCCGGGAGGACGGCGGAGAACTTCAGGCCGTGTACGGCGCGGTGGTCGACGTCCGGCAGCACTAGAAACTCGCCGTCGCGGGCGTCGGTGTAGGCCTCGCGCCAGGCTTCGGGGGTGAGGTCTTCGCGCAGCCGTACCCACAGGTCTGTCGGGCGTTGTACCGGGTCGGCGACCGTCGGCAGGGTGGCGGCGAGGGTGGCGTTGGCACGGTAGCCGGCCCAGGTCCACCACCGTACGTCGCCGCCGCTCCGGGTGACGAGGGTTCCGCCGGGGTGGACGATCTCCGGCGCTTCCTCCTCCCGCCATTCGGCGATCCTGGTCAGAGCCCGATGGGTCAGGGACACCGGGGGATCGGCTCCGAGAAGTATCTCCCGCATTGCCCGGGTCAAGGTGAAGGACAATCCGGCGATGCCGTTGCCGGTCCACTTGGCGACGCCTCCGCCGTCGGCGGGTTCGACGAAGGCTCTTTTGCGGGTCCAGTCGATGAAGGTGACCCGCCAGCTCCGGCCGCCGAGCAGCAGCAGCCGGGGCCCGGGACGGTCTTCGGTGAGTACCGAGACGTCGGTCCGCCCGATCTCCTGGCGTCCGGCCAGTACGGTGAACTGGGGCGGGGCGGTGAACGAGGCGGTCAGCTCCATGAAGTGGCGGCGTCCGAATCGCCGTTCGGCTTCGGGGCCGATGAACAGCATCCCGCCGTCCTCGTCGAGGTACCCCTTCTCGACCATGTGCCGCAGGATGGGTGCCGCGGAGCCGTCGAACGGGGCCAGCCCGTTCCATTCTTCCGGCCACAGCCGGTCGCCGATCCGGTGCCGCTGCAGGGCGAGGGCGAGCAGCTGCTGCCCCACCAGGTGGCGGGGTTCGGGCGGCGCGACGACGGGTTCCACCCAGCCGCGTCCCCACAGGAGCAGCAGGCCGGCGGCTTGGAGCAGCGTCTCCTTCCCGGTGGCGAGAAACAGGCAGTTCCGTACGGCGCCGGGCCGCCGCCCGGTACGGCCGAGGCGCTGCAGGAACGAGGCGACGGTGCCGGGGGAGTCGATCTGGATGACCCGGTCCAGGTCACCGACGTCGATCCCGAGTTCGAGGGTCGAGGTGGCGACGATGACGCAGTCCCGGCCCTCCGCGAAGGCTTCCTCGGACCGTTTGCGCTCCTCGGCGGAGAGTGAGGCGTGGGAGAGGTGGACGTCGACTTGGCGGGCACGCAGGGCCGCGCCCAGCTGCTCGACCTGCCGCCGCGAGTCGCAGAACACGAGCCGTTTCTCGCCCCGGTGCAGTGCCGCGATCAGCTTGGCCGCGTTGTCCAGCGAGCCGACGTAGTCCAGTTCGACGTCACCCGAGGGCCCGGAGACGGCAGACGCGGTGACCGGAAGGTCGGGTGCGACGAGACAGCCCTGGCGTTTCCCGGCTCCGGCGCCTTGGAGCCAGGTGAGGAGCCGCGCCGGGTTTCCCACGGTGGCGGACAGGCCGACCCGCTGGATGGGGTGGCCGGTCACGCGTTCCAGCCGTTCCAGTACGGCCAGCAGGTGCCAGCCGCGGTCGTCGCCGGCGAACGCGTGCACCTCGTCCACGACCACCGTCCGTACCCGCCCCAGCAGGTGGGCATGGTCGGTGGTCACCCCGATGAGCATCGCCTCCAGCGACTCGGGGGTGGTGAGCAGGATGTCGGGCGGGTCGGCCCGGATCCGCCGCCGCCGCGACTCGGGGACGTCTCCGTGCCAGAGCCCGGCTGAGCGGCCCAGCCAACCGGCGTACATGGAGATCCGGGTGATCAGGTTGTTGAGCAGCGCCTTGAGCGGACACAGGTAGAGCACCGACGTCCCGGTCCCGTCGCGTCGCACCATGGCGGTCAGCAGCGGAAAGCAGGCCGCTTCGGTCTTGCCGCCCGCGGTGGGGGCGAGCAGGATCGCGTCCTGCCCGTCGAGCAGGGGGGCGATCGCGGCCCGCTGGAGCGGACGCAGGTCGGGCCAGCCGAGGCTGTTCACCACGTGGTGCAGGATGACCGGGTCGAGCTCGCCGGAAGCCATCACAGGTCCAGGTCGACGTCACCGGCGGTGAGGTTGCGTTCGACGTCGGTGAGCTCGCCACCGGTCACGGTCAGGCTGTAGTGCCGCCGGGGGTCGAAGTCGTCGAACTGGTCGACGCGGTCGAGCACGTCGCCGACGAGTTTCTTCAGGAACAGCCGGGGAGCCACCCCGATCTTGCCGCCGAGTGCACCGCCGACGGCCCGGGCCAGGTCGGCGATGTACGGGTCGTCGGCGAGGGCCTTGATCCGGTCGGGTGATTCGGCCCCGGCGGCGTACAGGTCACGTACGGTGGTCCCGAGGTCCACCAGCGACGAAGCGGTGAAGCCGGGCAGCCGGAGCTGTACGGCGCGCGGGTTGTCGAATCGCGGGTCGGTGGTGAAGTCGGTGGCGAGCCGCTGTGCCAGCGGAGCGAGACGCTGCACTCCTTGTCGGCCGTCGTAGAACGCGGGAGTCCCGGTGATCACCAGATACAGGCCGGGGAATCGCCCCGAGTGCACCTCGTCGATGAGCTGCCGCAACGCGTTGAGCGCTTTGTCCCGTGCGTCGGAGCGCATGCGCTGCAGGGTCTCCACCTCGTCCAGGATCACCAGCAGCCCCGAGTGCCCGGAGTCGCGGAGCACGGTGAGCAGCCCCTGCAGGAAGCCGAGCGCCCCGAAGTGGTCCAGGTCTCCCCGTACCCCGGCGAACCGGCGCGCGGCGGCGGCGACGTGCGGCTGCCCGCCGAGCCAGGCGAGTACGGCCGCCGCGGTCGCCTCGTTGTCCTCGGCGAGCGCGGACCGGTAGCCGCGCAGGGCCGTCGCGAACGACGGCGCGTGCCGGGAGACCTCGGTCAGCCGGGCGATCAGCAGTTTCTCCACCTCGGACTGCAGGTCGTCGTCGTCGGCTCCGGCGGCGAGCGCGTCCTCCTCCAGCGCGTAGAACCACGCGTCGACCACGGACCGCAGCGCGCTCGGCGGGAAGCCGGGGGTGGTGAGCCGTTCGGTGAGCCGCCGGTACACGGTTTCCAGCCGGTGCAGCGGCGTCTCGGTCTCCGAGATCTGGATCTCGGCGACGGCGAGGTTGCGGCGTTTGGCACGTTCGCCCAGCCACCGGGTGAAGAACGTCTTGCCGGAGCCGTACTCCCCCCGGACGGCTTTGAACACCGACGCGCCGGAGGTGACCGCGTCCAGTTCGGCGTCGAGCGCCGGTTCGAACCGGTCGAGGCCGGTGGCGAGCAGGTCAAGCCCGCTTTCCGGTACGGCGCCGCGCCGCAGCGCGTCGAGTACGGCGCGGCGGCGGGCCACGCTGACCTGTGTCCGTGCGATGCTCACGCGCACCATTGTGGCGGCTATCGCAGTTCGAACTGGTCGCGAAGGAGCCCGGCGTTGAGCCGCAGCGTACGTCCGTCGGGCATGGTCTCCAGCACCTGCACCCCGTCGTGGTTGAGCAGCTGCCGGAGTACGGCGGCGAAGCCGTCGGCGCGGGCGGTCGGGTAGCCGACGCGCTGCGCGAGGGCGGTCGCGGGCAGGGCCCCGGTGTCGAGCAGCGCGTGTACCGCCTTCTCGATCTTGTCCAGGGGCGGCTTCCGGGCGAGCAGGCCCACCTGGGCTTGGAAGATCTCCGAGTTCAGCAGGCCGCCGACGAGGGCGTCCGCGGTGGAGACGACCCGAGGGGCGAGCAGGGCGTCGTTCTCGACGGGGGTCAGCACCACATCGAAGAGCGCGTCCGCCAGCTCGACTTTGGGCGGCCTGACCCGCTTCGGTGCAGGCGCCAAGATGGGAACGACGGGAGCCACGACCGGCGGGTCCTGCGTCCACCACGGCGGACGCTGGTCACCGAGTTCGCGCCAGCCTCTGGGCGGTTCCGCGCCGAACGGCAGGAACGCCAGCACGGGGATGGTGAACTCGGCGAGCGAGGCACCGCCGTGATACCCGGCTTTCTGCGCGGTGTACCGGGAGTCGGCGTCCCACAGGGCGACGATCGAGGCGCCGGGTTCCGGCCACACCACCCGCGGTCCGGACAGGACGATCTCGCTCGACGCCGTCGGCCCCCCGGGTGCGCGGTGCCGGGCGGAGGCGATGCCGTCGGCGACGACCTTCAGCCCGTGGCGGTCCACCACGTGCCCGTGGTCGCTGGTGAGGAGCACCGCCATGCCCTGCGCGGCGGCTACCCGGAGCAGTTCCCGCAGTTTGCCGATCTGGTCGAGCCGCCAGGCGCCGTCGCCGAGTTTCTGCTCTTTGGCGAGGCGGTCGTCGACGGTGTTCAGCACGACCGCGACGTGGGTGCCCTCATCGGCGAGGGCTTCGGTCAGCTCCGGCCCGAACGGGTCGCCGGCGCTCTCTCCCCGCAGGTCGTCCTTGTGGAAGACGGCCGCCTTGGCCCCGCCCCAGAACCGGTGCGCGGGGAAGAGCCGCGCCTCGTCGGCCTGGGCGCCTTTCAGGAGTTTCCCGGCGAACAGCGAGGTCCGGGAGACCGCGGTGAGGGTCGGCAGCGCGGCGGCCATGGCACGCCGCCGGGGCGGCCGGTCCGCCAGGTCGGGCACCGGGTCGTACTCGGCCCAGTGCCGGCGCAGCTCCTCACCGAGTTCGGCGGCGATGGCCGCGCTCATCCCGTCCAGGACGAGGAGCAGCACCCGCCGTCCCGATCTGGCTGCCACGACGGGTTTCACCACCCGGGTCAGGAAGGTCTCGACGGTCAGCATCGTCCCGGGGTCGGTGCCGGCGGCCGTCCATCCGGCGAGCGTCGTGGCGAACGACCGGTCGATCGCCCGCCGCCGCTTGCGGATCCGCATGCCGAGGTCGTCGTAGGCGGCCTTGAGCGCGCGGTTGGGGTCGCCGCCCGCCTCGATGTGTTCCAGCGCCTGGTCCACCCAGCCGGTCTCGGCGACGTGGCGTTCGATCGCCGCCGCCACCGTCTGGGCCTCCTCCGCCGGGTCGGTCGCGAGCCACGCGGTGAGCCGCCTGGCCATCCGGGCCCGTTCGATCCGGACCCGCACATCCGGGTCGCCGGCCAGGCGGTGCGCGCCGAGTGCCTGTACGGCGTGCGCGATCGCTTCCGGCTCCGCGGCGGCGAGGGCCTGTCCGGCCTGTGCGAACCGCGCCTCCAGTCCGGCGGCGAGCACCGGGCTGGCTTCCGTCGCGGTCTCCGCGCCGAACTGCCGGGCCAGGGCGGACGCCCGGTCCAGCACCGTGCTGACGATCCGCCACGCCTGCCGGGCCGTCTCCTCGTCGGCGTCGGTACGGCTCGCCTCCAGCAGGGTGACCGTGAACTCTTCGCAGGTCTGCCCGAAGGCGACGGCCAACGCGTCGAGGGCTTCGCCGGTCGCGGGGGGCGTCTCGCCGAACCACCGTTCGGCACGGCCGCGGACCCGGTAGGTCGGGGCGTCGGGTTCGGCGTGTACCCACAGGGCCGCGCACACCAGCCCGAACGGTACGGCGTCCGCGCCGTGCCCGGCTTCGGTGAGCGCGAGCAGCGCCCGCCCGGTGAGCCCGCCCTGGTCGGCTTCGCCGAGGAACTCCGACAGCCCGGAGCGTTCCGGTCCGCGGAGGTCGAGGAGCCGTTCGGGGCCGCCGGGGCTGAGCGACCACCGCAGCAGGGCGTGCGGGTCGAGGCCGTCGGCGTCCCGGACCCGTGCCCCGTCGGCGTCGTAGCGGCCGAGGCGCAGCCGGCGCAGGGCGAGCGCGGTGAGCGCCGTCCGGCGGGACAGCACCCCGCCGGGGAGGGCCGGCCAGCCACCGGGCGGGGTGGCGTCGAGGAGCGCTTCGGCGGCCCAGCCGTGGGCCCGTAGCCGCGGGTCGACCTGTTCGGCGCCGAACGCGTCCCTGACCACGTTCCAGCCGTCGACGCTCTCGATGCGCATCCGGTGGGCGCGGGCGAGGATCGCCGGGTCGAGTTCGGTCTGCTCCCGGTCGGTGAGCACCACCAGCACCTCGGGCCCGCCCGCGTTCGCCGCCAGGTGCCCGAGGACGAGTTCGTGGACGGCGAGCGGCGAGGGGGCCGCGGCGACCCGGGCCCGGCGGCCTTCCCCCCAGGTCGGCTCCGCGGGGCCGTCCCACTGGGGCGCGGCGCGCAGCAGCACGACCCGTCGCCGTCCGCCGCCGGTCAGGGAGGTCGCGAGCGCCGTCTGGGCGGACAGGAACTGGGTGAGGGTCGCGGTGGTCAGCCGCATCGCGCCGGAGTTCATCGGTCCACGACCTGCCAGGTGATCTCGATGACGGCGCCGGGTTCCCCGGCGGCCAGCTCGGCCAGTTCCGCCTGCAGTTCGGCGACCGCTGTGGCCGCCGTGGTGGTACGGCGTCCCGAACGGCGGCGCACGGTCTGCGGACCGGCCCCGGTCTCCCGGGTGGTGGGGACACGCGGGTCGCTGGTCGGCGTGGTCAGATCCACGTCCCGCGGGTCGAGTCGCGGCGGCGGCGGTGGGGGCGTGACGACGGGTACGGGCCGAGGCTGGTTGCGCTTGACCAGCGCGGTTACTTCGCGGCGGGTACGGCCGAGGGCCTCGATCAGGTCGGCGGTCCGCTGGTCGGCGTGGGCCACCCCGCGCAGGGACTCCAGCAGCGCCCGGCCTTCCGGCCCCTGCCCTTCGGCGAGTTCCAGGGTGTCCCAGGCCGCGGCGACCAGGGCCTGCGTGACGTCCCGGGCCCGCTTGACGGAGGTCCCGTACCGGTCGGGGCTCACCGAGCCGAGGTCGAAGCGGGCCAGGGCCTCGACGGTCTTCTTCGCCGCGCTCGCGCCCTGACCGGCGGTGGCCAGCGCCTTCACCAGGTCCCGCGACCTGCGGGCGATCACCAGGCGCCCGGTCTCGTCGGTCTCGTCCAGCCCGAGGAACGCGGCGTGCTTCTCCAGCTGGTGGACGAGTTCGGCCGTCTGCTCCTGGTAGGCGCGGGCGGAGTCGACGATCTGCCGGGCGAACTGGTTCACCATCCGGCCGCGCCGCAGCGCCGGGGGTTTGGCGCCGAAGACGGTCTCATACCGGCGCCGGGCCTCGTCCCAGTCGTCTTCGGCGGGCAGCGGCTGGCTGCGCAGCGTGTCGCCCGGCTTGATCTGGGCAAGCTCGGGGGCCGGGTCGAGGGGGGCTCCGCCCCGTACCCACACGCGGTCGTCCATCTCGGCGAACGCGGCGACGATCAGGTGGGCGAGGAACGGGTCCAGGCCGCGCCGGTCCGGCTTGTCGGTCCAGTCGGCCAGGGTGACCAGGCTCAGGTCGCCGGTGACGCCCGCGGTCTGCGCCATCCGCCGGAAGTGGTCGGCCCAGCGGGTGGACAGCTCGAAGTACGCCTCCTTCTGCTGCCCGAGTTCGAGCGGCCCGGCCACCCGCCGCATCAGCTTGCGGTCCTTCTCCGGCACCTCGACCCGCCGGTCGCGGGCTTCGGCCGCGGCCCGTACATGACCGAAGACGGTCTTGGCGTCGGCCGGTTTGACCGCGACGCCGAGGTTGTCCGGGTCGAGGTCGGGGTGTGCCGGGAACTGGTGGGCGAGCAGCTTGCCCGCGACGTCGCGGATGGCGTCCCGCATCGGCTTGGCGAACGGGATGGTCAGGCCGCTCAGGTCGGGCAGCGGCACGAGATGCTCGTCGAAGCCGGGTTCGACGTCGGAGGACTTCTTGTCCGCCAGGCCGTACGCCTGTTTGAGCGCGGCCTTCAGCTGCCGGGTCAACGCCCCGCGCTGGGTCTCCAGCAGGCCCTTGGCCCGCGCCCGGTTGTCGGCGTTGAGGTGGCCGGCGTACTGCGTGGCGAACCGGTGATCGTCGGCGAGGGCCTTGTCGATGACGACGAGCCTGCGGAAGTCCCCGTACCGCTGGGCGGACAGATGGGTGGGCACCCAGGCGAGGGTGCGGGAGTGCTCGCGCTGCCGCTCACACAGGGCCCGGATCCGGTTGACGTCGTCGACGGGTCCGTACGCCCCCTCGTCGAACGGCAGGTCGACGGCGATCCGCCACCGGCCCTCGATCTGGGGTTGCAGGTCGTGGTCGGGCAGGTCGTCCTCGTCGGCGATGTTGCCGAAGATGACTTCGACGGTACGGGCGGAGCCCCGCCAGACCAGGTGCAGATCGTCGGCGCCGAACCGGCCGTCGCTGCGGTCCACCCCCAGCTCCTCGGCGAGCAGCCGCTTGATCAACGCCATCCGGTTGCCCGGGTTGTCGTTGACGGCGGCGTTGGCGATGACCGAGTCCACGTCGACCCCGGAGAGCTCCAGCCGGACACCCGGGTTGGCCCCGCCGGTCTCCTTGATCTCGGGGAAGCGGGCGGCCCATTCGGCCACCTTGTTCTTGATGATGCCGACCTCGCCGCCCGGGATCGGGGTGGTCACCGAGCCGTGGTTGAGCGCGCCGAGGCGGCGGATGGTCAGGTCGCCGAGGGCGGGCACGCTGGGGGCGAGCGCGGACAGCAGCAGCGTGCACACCAGGCGGTTGTCGCCGACGAAGGACCGGCACCGCTGGGTCAGCTGCGGGTCGGTGACGGAGCCGGGCCGGCGCAGGTACTGCTCGACCTCGTCCTCGGTGAGGTCGTAGGAGGTGAGCAGGTACGGCCGGAGCTTGTTCGTGTACAGCTTGTCGGCGGCCTCGAAGACCACCTTCAGGCGGTCGGTGAACGGTTTGTCCCCGCCGTCGGCGATCACCGGGTACAGGTCGCCCACCGGCACCAGGTCGCCCAGCCGCAGGTCGTTCCGGTGGTCGGCGAGGAGCTGGCCCATGAGTTTCAGACCGGTCCGGGAACGCTGCAGCGCCGAGGAGATGTGGACCAGGGTGTCCATGAAGGCGGGGGAGAACGGGTACGTCAGCCGGAACGACTCCTCGTCCGCCCCGGTCATCCCCTTGTCCGAGCCGAGCAGCGTGTCCCAGACCTGCGGCCCGACCTTCTTGGTCTGCTCGAACGCCGCGTCGATCAGCGCCTCCCGGCCCGGCCGCGCCCTGAGCAGCCGGGCGTGCGCGATCTGCGGGAGGTCCCGGTCCTCCAGAGTGATCTTGTCGAACCGGCCCGAGGCGAGGTTCAGGGTGTCCTGGATAGACGCCTCGGCCGCGCCGGACACCTCCTCGCCGACCAGTTCGCGCAGGTCACGCTGGCGGGCGATGAACGACACCACCGGGATGGCCCGCCGGGCGTCCCCGCCCTCCACAAAGTTCGTGATCTTGCTGGCTTCGCGGGCCACGAACCGCTGGTCGTGGATGAGCGTGGCCAGCCACAGGATCAGCTCGTCCAGGAAGAGGATCAGCCCGTGGTAGCCGAGCGACTTCGCGTGCTCGGCGATCACCGACAGCCCGGCGTCGAGCGAGATGAACCCGTGCTCGTCCTCCGCCGCGCCCTTGGCGAAACCCGGCAGCAGGTTGGTGCTCGCGTCCTGTACGAGCTTCGCCCGCAGCTCACTCGGGGTGCTCGGATGCACCAGGTTCAGCGGCGTCCCCGCGTCGTGCGACTCCTCGGCGGACAGCGCCGCATCGAGTAGCTCCGGCGTCCAGGCGAACGAATCACCCCACTCGTCGTCCGGGTCCGCCGCCGTACCGCCCGAACCGAGCCCGCTGATGACCGCCGCGTCCCCCATCCGGGCGCGCATCGACCGGATGCTGGTGAACAGCGCATCCGTCCGGTACACCTGCGGGACCGGCGCCTCCGGATGCAGCTTCTTCACATGGCCGACGTAGCCGCCCAGCACTCGCTGCTCCAGGGCCTTCGCACCCAACATGTGGTACGGCACCAGCAGAAACCGCTTGCCCGCGGTGTCCAGCCACTCGTGCTTGGTCAGCACCGAATCGAACTCGCCCCGGGCCCGGGCCGACGGGGCGCCGCTCAGCAGCGCGTACAGCACCGCCATGAAATGCGACTTACCCGAACCGAACGAGCCGTGCAGGTACGCCGCCTTCGACGTCCGCCCGTCCAACGCCGACTTGATCAGGTCCAGCGCCTCGTCGAAGTTCTTCCGCAGCCGGTCGGTGACGACGTAGTCCCTGAGCGCGTGCTCGGACCCCTCGGCCGTCGTCGCCTCCGCCAGGCTCAGCACGAAGTCCGAGGTGGAGATGGACTCCTTGATGTCGATGACTTCCTTCAGGAGGGGCTGCTGTGCCATGAAGTCCGTCGCTCTCCCTTGTTTCCTGATTCCACCGCGGCCACGTCGCCTGAATGCTTGCTCGGTCTTGGGCTGACTCGGTCTGGGGCTGACCTCGGTCTTGGTTGATGCTGTTCCGGGTCAACTCGGTCTTGGTCAACGCTGTCTTGGGTTAACTCTTCTTCGACGCGGTACGGCGACCGCGGGTTGGCGCAGGCGGCTGCCAAGCCCGCAAATCGTCGTCGGTGAGGCCGTGCTCACCCTGAATCTGCTGCCGGTAACCGGCGAAGAAGTCCGCCGGGGAGCCGCTGTAGAGCGCGTCGAACTCGCCGTGCCACTGGTACAGCCACGGCTGGAGCTCCAGCAGCCCCGCCAGGAACGGCGCGATCTCCTCCGTGGCCAGCGCCTGGTTGGTGAAGTACGTCGCCAACGCCTGAGCCTGCTCCCGGTGATCCCACCCCGCCCAGCCGTACAATCCCGGAACCCCGGAGGCGGTCGCCGGGTAGGAGATAAACCGCTCCTTCGGCACGTCCAGCTTGCCCCGCGCCCGCCAGTAGGAAGCCTTCAGAAAGTCGGCGGAGGAGTACTTCGGGGGGACCGGAATCGAGTCCCGGATCCGCTTCCTCGTCGGCTCGTCCGGCGCGGCGTCCTCCTGCCGCTGCAGATCCCAGACATGCTCCCAGTCGGCCCGCTTCTTCAACCCACTCGGCTTGTACCGCAGCACGGCCAGGAACGGCACATGCTCGTCGGCAATCAGGTCGGCGACGACGGCCGCCAACTCCTTGCGGGGCGCGTACAGACCCGCCACCGAGACGAAATCCTCATCCCGGGAGAGCCCGTCCACCAGCCGTGAGAGCGTGACCAGAGCGGGCTGCCCGTTCTCGTCGAACCAGAGTTCCCGCACCTCCATCCGATCCAGCAACCAGGACCGCAGCGCCTTGTCCTGCAGCGCGTCCCACCCCTCGGTCGCCCACCGCCGCTTGTACTCCGGCCGCTCGATCATCCCAATCGCCCGCGACGACTCGATCGCATCGATGCGCTTTTGCACCACCTGCCGGTACGCCTCAGGCCAGTGACCGGGAATCTCCGTGATCGGGTTGGACCCATGTCGCGTAAACCACTCTCTTGACGCCTCACCCTCGGCCAGCCGCCGGGCCAGCACGATCTCAAAAGCTCGCTCGCCGAAGGCCAGTTCAGGAATGTCGCTTTCGCGCGGCGCACGCAAGTCTTCGGGATAGAGACTGTAGAGGGAGTAGACCTGCCAATCCAATTCCTCTTGGATGGCGATCATTCGAGCGCGGGTGGACTCCCAAACAGCCCTGGCCTCACGGAGAATAGAGGCTCCTGGGGCGCTATTACTGGTGATGGCAGAAGGAGTAGTTGTGGCTAGTAGCTGCGCGAGATTGTCCAGTACGGTTGCGAAACCAGTGGGATATCTTGCTGGAAGTGGAAACTCTTGAATTTTGGTGCCGGTGAACTCGTAGTGAACCATCCATGATTCGGGCACCCAGCGATTGCCGCCGCCGCTGGAATTATCCATTCCGCCTTTTGCTTGGCTGACCTGCTTGAGCCAATAGCATGCGGTGGAACTGTTGAGAAGTCCAAGGAGTCTCAAATACTCCTCCTCTGTTGCTCCTTCCTGCAGCTTTATCATAGGGGCGGATTGCTTGAACACCTTTCCGCCTCGATCCAGTACAAAGTGATTTTGTCGCGCTACAAATGCAAACGTAATCGAGAGCGGCTCTCGGTACCGTTCGGGCACCCAGCGATACCAAGCCCACCAGGTTTTCCCAAGATCCTGCTGCGTCCGGCCATCGAAGTCAGTTGTTGATCGAAGGTGACTTCGAGCGATCCATAACAACCGTGCCCATGTTAGGTTCTCGTCGTAAGGAAGCGGATTGAGACTAGTGTCGTATGGCGCAATGGCGCTCTCGACACAGTGAGTATCCCAATCCCGGACAACCTCACCGATAATGAGCGGCTTGGCTATCGCGTCGCTGACACCCTGGCGGCGCAACGCTTCTGGCGTGCTGATGAAAGCATCGTCCTGACCGGGGAAGCTTGCGAACCCAATGTCGCGTGGCAGCATGCTTTTGAGCAGAGAAGAACTGCTTAGCTGGACCTGTTCGACCATCTCCAAACCGCCATCCGCCAGGATCCACGGCTGCTTGCTGAAGTAGCGGTCACGTCCTAGGTCGTCTACGGATACCCACTGCCCAACTGAACCGGGCTTGTCGATCTGGTTAGTGATCGCACGCCAGACCAGCCCATCCTCGCCACTTTCCGGCATGGTTGGCTCGCTCTGGACGGATCGGATCGTGCGAATGGTCTCTGAGCGCATCTTTCCTTCACGGCTCTTACCAATAAGGATTACTGTCGGGGTCCCGTGCCCGGGAATGTAAGCGCCGGAGGTGTCGATGACCTCAGTCAGTTCGACTTTATGCGCGAAGAGCTCCTCGATCAGCTTGGTGCCGAACTCGCGCTTCATGAAGGAATTGGCTGTGATCTGGCCGACCATGCCGTACCCGTGACCGCCCCTGTCACCTTGCTTGGCCAGCTCGAAGAATCGCTGCGCGAATGGCACCGAGAGGGCGTACTTACCGGAACAGGCGCTGTACAGACCTCGGTACAGTTCGTTCAGTTTTTTATCTTTGACCGTGATGTACGGGGGGTTGCCGACGACTATGTGGTAGCGCCCTTGTTCCAGGATGTGCGGGTGCTCGTGCACATCCTCGGTGGCATAGCTGAACTCGGCCAACTCGTCCTCCTGTTCGTCGACGAGCTCCAGCTGTCCTTCTCCGAAGGTGCCGCGGATACCGAACTCAAGCTGCCGCTGCTTGATCAGCGAATCTCCCACAGCAAGGTGTATTGGCCAGTCGTATTTGTTGGCCGCTGCCCATGTCCGGATGTTGGCCGTGGCCATCGCGGCGGTGAGGAGGCGGAATCGCGCGATGGCCACGGCGAACGGGTTGAGGTCGACGCCGTGGACGGAGTCGAGCGCAGCCCGTACCCGCTCATGCAGGTCGCGGCCGGGGTCGCGTTCGGCCCAGAGCCGGACCAGCCGGTGGAAGGCGCCCAGCACGAAGTGGCCGGAGCCGCAAGTGGGGTCGATCATCTTCAGCTCGGCGTGGCCGAACTCCCGGACCGCCGGGTCCATGGTCCGGTTGAGGATGAACTCCTCCACGAACTCCGGGGTCTGCAGCAGCGCGTACGTCTTCCGCGCCGCCTCAGACAGGTCCTGGTACAGGTCTCCGAGGAACCGGGTGTCCCACCCCTGGGTGCCGTCCTCGTTCAACGGGTCGGTGAAGTCGTGGACGAGTGTGCCCGTCTCATCGCGTTCCCGCCAGAACTCGGCGAGGGCCCGAGCCCCGTCGTGGGAGAGCGGGATCTGGTACAGCGGGTTGTGCACCCGGTCGAACAGCAGCCGACCGGCCTGGCCGCCGCCCAGCTCGGCGAAGGCACGCTCCAGCCAGCCGCGATACGTCGGGTCGGGGTCCTCTTCGACGTAGGCCTCGTACCGGGCCTGCGCCAGGTCCCGGCGCTCGGGGTCGGGAGCGGTCAGGTACGGCTCGGGGATGAGCCGGTTGTCCTCGCAGAAGCGGACGAAGACCGTGCCGAGCACCCACGCCACCCCGGCCTGGGTGACCCGCTCGTCGAGCCAGGATGCCCAGGTCGCCGCGGTGCGCTTGAGCTTACGCGCCCGGTCGTATTCGGCACGGAGCCGCGTCCCGACCTCCGGTAGTGCCTTGACCTGCTTGGCGAGGTCGGCCTCGACTGCCGTGACCTGCCGCTTCAGGTCGTTCAGCAGAGCCTTGCGGTCGATCACCTGTTGTCTCCCGTTGTCCGTGGTTCCTGCGTGCCGGACCGGTGCGTGTTGGTCACCCATGAGTCCGGAAGCGCGATCCATTCGCCGAGGCCCGCCTGGTAGGGCACCGCGACCGTGCCGAGTCTCGGCTCCCGCTCGGGGTCGCTCTGCGGGCAGAGCAGCCACAGGCCGCGCCCGCCCTGCCGGGCTGCCGACGCAAGCCGGTCCAGGACGCCCATCGCGTCGTACCGGGCGAACACCCCGGCCTCGACGACCAGCAGCGGGCCGCTCCCGGACTCCAGCAGCGTGCTTATCCGCGGCTCGATCCGCCCCCAGGCCGTACGCGCGTACTCGGCGAACTTCAACGCGTCCCGGCTGCCGGGTTCGGCGACGTCGGCGCGGAGCAGGGTGTCCCAGGTCGGTTTGGTGCCCGGCGGCACCAGCTCGTGCATGACCTCCAGGAACAGCCCGGTCGCCGAGATCGGTGCGACCTCGAACCGGCCGGTACCGCCGGTGAGTTCGGCGACCGCCTCCCGGGTCAGCCCGGTGCGCACGGTGAGCACCCGGAAGCCGTCCCTCCGCGCGGAGGCGGCGAGCCGTTCCTCGGCGCGTACGGCGCCCGCGAGCTGCGGGTCGTCGGCGTACCGGGTGATCTCGCTGCCCCGGGTGCTCTGCCGGAAGACACGCGCGGTCAGGTAGCTGGAGGCGATGTCCATCCGGGTGGGCAGGTACCGCGGGGTCCCGGTGTCCTCCCGGGTGGACAGGGCGAGGTCGAACCCGGCGTCCCGCAGAGCCTTGGTCAGGGCTCCCGCGGTCGGCAGACCCTGTCCGCCGCGGCCGTCCGTCAGCTCGGGGAAGCGGGCCCGTACCCGCTCGTGTACGTCCTCGGGGGTCAGGCCCGGCTGCCGCGCCTCGGGAACTCCGGGGATCAGCCGGACCAGGCCGGCCTGGGTGAGCCGCAGCGCCCGTACCGGCTCCAGATCGCGCGGGTAGATCTCCAGCCGTGGGGTGGCGGCGGCGTTCCCGGACGCGGCGACGGCGAGTTCGACCGTACGGCGCTCGTCCCACTCGATGGCGCCCGGCGGCGGGTCGATCAGCGCGAGCTCGCTCAGCACGGTCGCCGCGGTCGGCAGGGTGTCCAGCCCAGCGAGCCGGTCGGCGGCCCGGCCCAGGCGCTGCGCGTAGTCGAGCAGGCCCGGCGCGGACGGGGTGTCCGGCGCGTCGTCGTCGCCGACCTCCAGGGCGAGCAGACCCGCCCCCGTCGCCTGGTCGCCGGCGTCGCGGCCCGCGGCGTGCCGGAACGCGCCCTCCTCGGGGACGAGCTGCTCGATCTCCACCACGGCCCGGACGGCGGCCAGGGCGAGCGCCCTGCGCTGCTGCCGCCCCTGCAGGCGGGTGCCGCGCCGTACGGCCAGGGCGTCGGCGATCTCGGCGGCGGCGGCGACCCGGCCGAGCCCGGCGAGCAGCTCCAGGATCTCCTCCCGCAGCGCCTGCACCGCGGGGAGTTTCTTCCACCGCGTCCGCTGGGTCTTCAGCATCTGCGGGATACGGCCACGGCTGAGGCCCAGCACCTCGGCGACCGCCCGGTGTCTCGGCCAGGCTTCGATGCCGGGCAGTTCGCCGTGTTCGTCGGGGAGACGCAGCAGCAGCCGTACCATGTCGGCCTCGTTGCGGTTCGACCCGGTCTTGGTGAGCTCCGGCACCAGCAGGGTCGCGAGGGTGTCGAGGCTGACCGCCCGCAGGGTGCGCTCGGGCAGGTTCCCCGCGTCGCCCAGGGCGTAGGCGTCGACCAGGCCGGACTCCCCGACGCTGAGCTGCTGCAGCTCCTCCTCGGCGGCGCGGCGGCCCTCGGGGGTGAGCGGGGAGACGGGTTCGGCCCGCAGCCGCTCGCCCCACTCCCGCTGGCGGCGCTGGATCTCGTTGCGGGTCTTGGCCCCGAGGCCCGGGGCGTTGATCAGGTTGCGCCGGCTGTGGTCGAGGAGCTCGCCCACCGTCGTCACGCCCAGGCCGTACAGGAACGACTCGGCCGCCAAGGTGAGACCGGCCGTGGACAGGTGGGTGTCCCGGGTGACCTCCGCGGCGAGCCGGTCACGCTGCCGCTCGGCGGTCTCCGGCTCGGCGTCGGCGATCGCCGGTGCGGCGGGCTGCGCGGATCCGGCGGCCGACCCCGGGTGCCGGGAGGCGCGGGGGCCGGACGGCGTCGTCTCCGCCATCTGGAGAAAGATCCTCTGCCAGGCCTTGCGCATCGGACGGAGATCGCTGAAACGCCGGGCGGCGTCCCGGTGCAGCGCCTTCTTGAAGAAGACGACGAGCCCGTCCCGGATCGCGGGGTCGAACGCGTCGGCGGCGATGGCCGGGACCGGCCATTCCTCCGGGTCGGTCTGCCGGGGGGAGACCTTGCCGTCGCCCCACCGCGGCAACTCGCCGGAGGCCATCTCGTGCAGGGTGGCCGCGACCGCGTACCGTTCGGCGTGCGCGTCGTACACCGAACGCGTCAGCGTCCCGATGAACGGGTCCAGGTAGCCGTCGGTCCCCGCGTCCGTCTCCTGCACCGGGTACCCGGCCAGGGAGAAGTCGATGAGGACCAGCTCACGGGTACGGTTGGGCCGGACCCGGATCGCGATGTTGTCCGGCTTGAGGTCCCGATGCCAGACCCCCTCGCCCTCCAGGAAGTCGACCGCGCGGAACAGGTAGTCCCCGTACGCCTCCAGCTGGTCGACCTGGAGCCGGCCGCCCTCCCGCAGCTGCCGCGCCACGGTCTCCTCCCGGCGGCGGGCGCCGCCCGGCTCACCGTCGTCGGGGTCCCGCTCGTCGCCGACGTACTCCAGCGCCAGCACGGTCCGCCCGCCCACGGTCAGCGGCTCCGGCTCCACCAGCCGGATGACGCCCTGGTGGGGGCGGAGCCGCCGCATCACCTCGGCCTCCCGGGCGAGGACCTCGCCGCGGCTGTCGGACAGGGCCACCTTCAACACCGCGAAGGTACGGGCTCCGCGTGCCTCCCGCAGGTCCCGGACGAGAAAGGCCCGGCTGGTCGAGCCGGTGCCCAGCCTGCGCCGTACCTCCCAGCGGCCCGCGAGCACATCGCCCGCGACGGACTCCAGGGGGTCCTTGTCCTGGGTCTGCGCCGGAGCGATCTCGGCGGGGGCGGTCAGCGAGTCCTCGACGCATTCCAGCATCTCCAGGAACTCGTCGACCGTGGCCAGGCGCCGGTCCGGCAGGTACGCGGTCGCGGCCTGCACCAGCTCGTCGATGTCCTCCGACAGCCCGTCCACGATCGCGCTGGGCCGCAGCCCCTCCCCGGCCTCCAGCCGGGCCAGCAGCTCGGCCTGACTGGCGGCCGGAGCCCGGCCCGTCGCCAGCAGGTAGGTGAGCACGCCGAGCCCGTACACGTCGAGGGCGATCGGATCCGGGTTGAGCGCGGTCAGCTCGGGCGCGAGGTAGGGGTCCGAGCCCTCGGCCAGGTGGATCGCCGACAGGGCCGTGGGGGCGTGCCGGGTCAGGCCCTGGCTCTGGGCGCCGCCGCGCTGGGTGGCGATGTGCCAGTCCGATATCTGGAGATGGGGGGTGAGCCAGGCGGCCTCCTCGCTCACGGTCCGTCCGGCGCGCCCGCGGTTGCGGGGAATCACATGCACGGAGCGGGCGGCCAGCCCACGATGGTAAATGCGGCTGGAGTGCGCGGACCGTATCGTTTCCGCGAGTTGCCGAACCAAGGCCACCCGGCCGAGGATGTCGAGTTTGTCGCCGTATTGGACGAGATATTCGTCGAGGCGCAGCGTTTGCGGGTGGTAATCGAGAATGAGGGCGGGGCCGGCCGAGTGGCCGGAGGGATCGTATTGCTTGAGCTGGACGACACCGGGGTGGGGGAAGTGCCGCAAAATGGCGGCCTCCCGCCGGGCGGCGTTCTCCACCGATGCGCGGACCGAGGCGTCCGAGCCTCGTTCCCGCAGGTAGATACGGACACGGACCGATTCCGGAAGTTCACTGTGGCGGGCCAGATAGTCGGCCCAGGTCGGCCCGGTGTCGAAGGATTTCCGTTCCAGCAGGTACGGGCCGACCTTGTACTCGGCGTCGCTCCGGCGGATGCCGATCCGGCCCAGCGCAGCTTTGATCTCCCGGGAGTCGGTGGGGGTGATCCGGCCGCGCTCGTCGCGGGCCGGCAGCCGCAGCGTCTCCAGGAGCCTGTCCACCGTGTGGACGCCGTTCTGGTCGTGGGCGGCGAGCTGCACCCGGAGCGAGGAGTCGGTGAAGCAGACGGCGGCGTTCACCCACACGCGCCTGCCGTACCGCCCGAGCAGCCCGGCCAGTTCCTTCGCCTTCTTGTCGACGAGGTGGAGCGGGTTGCCGTGCGGGATCCGGCGGCCGTTCGGGGCGGTCTGCACCCACGTGCCGTTCTCTGTGGTGACGGTGCCGTGCCAGTGCTTAAGCTCGATCATGTACGCGCCGCCGGGCGTGACTACCAGGAGATCGACCTCGCGCACGTGACCGGTGTGGGCGGTGAAGGTGAAATTCGACCAGGCCCGCCAGGGCTCGGCATCGGGAAGCCGGTCCCGGATGGTGTCCAGACTGCGGCGCTCGTGGTCGAATTCGGACTCGGTGACCGTTTCCCATCGGCCTTCGCGCATGCGTCTACTCCGCCTGTAGCCCTCTGCGTATCGTCGGCGCCACCCGAAGCCGAGCTCTTTACCTAGATCATAGAGACCGCAGCGGATATTTGAGAAAGCTTTAAACACAAAGAGGGCGAGTTATACCGCGTGTCGGTGGGTCGGTCCACAGGAAAGCCGTGCGCGCCTATTGTGACCAGGCCAGATGGCCTGCCGGTTTTGTAGCCGATTGGCGGTTTCGTCGAACGTGTATCCCGTCATCGGCCCGGGGCGACGGAACCGGTCCGGCGTTTAATGGTCTGAATCGCTCCGCATTGAAGCCGCCGTTCCCGCGCCGACTTTCTGGACAGGCGTTTTTGGCCAGCCTCGTGCCTGGCCCATGAAGTGCCCAGAAACGCACACCTTCCGGCCGTCTCTACTCCTTGGCCCGATTCAGATTGTTTTGCACTGTCCGGGTGATCTGGTGATCATCCCCCAGCACCCGCTTACAGTCGTTGAGGGTTTGTTCGTAGAGGGGCATAGCACGGCCCAGGTCCCCGGTCGACTCGTAGGCGGAGGCGAGGTGGTTGCGGGAGGCCAGGGTGTCGGGGTGGTCGTTGCCGAGGATGCGCCCCCGTTCGGTGAGGGTCTGTTCGTACAGGGGGATGGCGCGGCCAAAGTCCTCGGCCGCTTGGTAGGCACTTGCGAGGTTGTTGCGGGTGTTCAGGGTGTGGGGGTGGTCGTTGCCGAGGATGCGCTCCCGTTCGGTGAGGGTCTGTTCGAATAGTGGGATGGCGCGGCCCAGGTTGCCGGCCGCCTGGTATGCGGAGGCGAGGTTGTTGCGGGTGTTCAGGGTGTGGGGGTGGTCGTTGCCGAGGATGCGCTCCCGTTCGGTGAGGGTCTGTTCGAATAGTGGGATGGCGCGGCCAAAGTCCTCGGCCGCTTGGTAGGCACTTGCGAGGTTGTTGCGGGAGGCCAGGGTGTGGGGGTGGTCGTTGCCAAGGATGCGCTCCCGTTCGGTGAGGGTCTGTTCGAATAGTGGGATGGCGCGGCCAAAGTCCTCGGCCGCTTGGTAGGCACTTGCGAGGTTGTTGCGGAAGGCCAGGGTGTCGGGGTGGCCTCCGCCCAGGACCCACGTGCTGTCGGTGAGGGTCTGTTCGAACAGGGGGATGGCACGGCTAAGGTCGCCGGCCGAATAGTAGGCACTTGCGAGGTTGTTGCGGGAGGCCAGGGTGTCGGGGTGGTCGTTGCCGAGGACGCGCTCCCGTTCGGTGAGGGTCTGTTCGAACAGGCGAATTGCTCGGGCGAGATCGGCCAAGTCGCTCAGGTACAGGCCGCACGAGTTGCGCAGGGCGAGCAGGCGGGGCGGGACGGCCGAGAGGGCGGTGAGAGCGTGCAGGGCGTCGGTTTGCTCCAGGAGGGTCTCCACGGCGGCTCGTGCGGCCCAGGTTTGAGCGCCGCCTGGGATCCGCGCGTTCCAGGTCTCCAGCAGCGTGATCGCCTCGTCGATCGCGGCGGGCAGGTCACCGTCGCGGGCGGCGCGGTCGCGGATCGCCCGCTGGACGAGCCGGTGCATCACCACCGTGGTGCCGTCCTCACTGAAACCGATCAGCGAGGTGTCGGCCAACGCAGCCAGCACCTCCTGCGCCGCAATCGTCGCGGCAAGGTCGGCGACCGGCAGTTCAGGATCGGCGGGGTCGGCACCGTCGTTCAGCAGCACGCGCGGGACACCGGCAGGTGACAGTACTGCCAGCATTCGCAGCATCTCACCGGCACCCTCGATGGTGCGCTCGGCGTACTCCACTGACAACAGGATGGCCTGGGCGGTGCCGTCGGGGTAGGCGCTATGCGTGCCGGGGGACAGGTGGTCGGCCAGTGGGAACGCGGCCAGCAGCCGCCGGTAGGCGGCGAAGGTCAGGCCACGGCGGGCGATGAGGGCCGCCGCCTGGGCCAGCGCCAGCGGCAGATGGCCCAGGTCGTGCGCCAGGTCCCGTGCGCTGGCCGGGTCGTCGAGGCCGGGCTGCCCAACCAGCAGCGCAATCGCCTGTTCAGGGGTGAAGACGGTGACCTCGACGGCCGCGTACCGCTGGCGGAACTCCCGGTTACGGGATGTGATCAGCACGCGGACCGAGCCGGTGGCCGGGCACCAGGCGGCGACGGGGGTCACCTGGGCCGCGTTGTCGAACACCACCAGCCCCGGTAGTCCATCCGTCGAGCGGGCCGACAGCCAGGCCTTGGCCTTTCTCGCGGCGGTGGCCGCGTCGTCGTCGGCGTCGCGCAGTCCCAGCCGGTGGGCAAGACCGGCCAGCCCGGTGACGATCTGGTCGGGTGTCTCGGCGGAGATCCAGGCCACCACCGGCCAGCCCGCCGCCTGGCAGGCCCAGGCATAGCTGGCGGCAAGCATGGTCTTGCCCACGCCCGGGGTGCCGGTGACCGCCGAGACCACCGCCGCCCCGGCCGCACCGACCTGCGCATGCAGATCCTGCAGCAACCGCTCGCGCAGCTGGAAGCCGGGCGGTTGGGCGGGGATGTCGCCTTCCACGATCTGCTCGGCACTCACGGGCCGTTCGGACCCGCCTTGGGTGACGGTGACGTTCCCGGCGACGTGGCCGATCTGGATCAGGTCGTTGACCACGCCGGTGCCGACCACCGAATTCGACGCCGGCCCGCTCGGGCCGGAGCTGGAGGGAAGGGTGGTCATGACCGTTCGAGCCCGACGCCGTTGATCCGGATAGCCGATGACCGACCTTCGGATGATCGTTGTGCTCTGTGTACCCCGGAGGGTGCGCACACCAAAACGATCAACGGAGGTCCACCCCGACCCCTGCGGCAAGCCGCATTACCGGCCCGCGCATACCCCATCCGGCCAATGCCGCCACGGCCCGTACCGGCACATCTTCGCTCATACCGGCAATCATCGACCACCTTCCAAGATCACACCATGTGATCGCCGGATGACGCGTCGAACCTGTGCTTGTGTCATCCCTTCAGCGGCTACGGAGGGCCGGGGTGCCTGAACGACGAGCCGGAGAGCGGGACGAGGACGCCAGGGGTGATGGGGAGGTCGGCATCCTTGGTGACCAGGCTGATCTGGATTGGGTCGCCGAGGATGGTCAGCCCCCGGAGGCGGGATTCCTCCGCGATCTCGGTGGGTGCTTTCCAGGGGTCGTCGCAACACGGTGATCAGTCGCAGGCGGCACCCGGCATGGTGAAGCGACCACCGCGTGGCTTATCGCGACGCCCGTTCCAAGTGTGGGGCGCTCACTGTTCGTAGACCGCACTGCGGAAGTTGTCCAGGTCTCCCTCGACCGGGTCGGTTTCGGGCATGGCGGACAGGATGTCCTGTGTCCGGGCGGTGATGAGATCGATTCCGGCGCGGTCGGTGAGCACGTAAAGGCGGTTGGCTCCGATGGCCTCGACGACAAGGTCGCCGACGGTGTCGGCGGGGACGCCGAAGCTCGCCACGGCGGCGTCGACCTTGGGCATGAGCTGGTCGATGTTGTCCTGGGCTCGTCTGAGGTCCGGGCCGCCGTCCTGGGCCGCGATCAGGGTACGGGAGGTCTTGGCGATGTTCGTGGCGACTCCGCCGGGACACAGGACCGTGACGCCGACGGGGTGCCCCGCGGTCTGAAGCTGATGGCGCAGTGACTCCGACAGGCCCACGACGGCGAACTTCGACGAGGTGTACATCGGGCCCACTCCCGCGCCGATCAACCCGGCGGCGGAGGCGGTGTTGAGGAGGTGCGCGGGCGCGCCGCGGCGGATCATCCGGGGCAGGAAGGTCTGGATGCCGTTGACGACGCCGCCGAGGTTGACGTCCAGGGCGAGGTCCCACAGCTCATAGGTCATGTCCGCGGGCCGTTCGGGGAACGCCAGTCCGGCGTTGTTGCACAGCACGGTGACCGGGCCGAGTCGTTCTTCGGCCTCGTCGGCCACGTGCGCGTAGGCCTCGCGGTCGCGTACGTCGAGGTGGAAGGCGGCCACCTCGGTCAGTTCGGTCAATTCGGCGGCGGCTTCGCCGAGTGCGGTGTCGTCGATGTCGGTGAGGGCGAGTCTGCTGCCTTGGCGGGCTAGGGCGCGGGCGATGCCGAGCCCGATGCCTTGCGCCGCTCCGGTGATGAACGCCGTGGTGTTCGTCAGGTCCATGTCCGCACTCTAACACCAACTTAGAGTCTCTCTAAATTTGGAGTTCCTATAAGATTCACGCATGGGATTGCGAGAGCAGCGGAAACTACGGACACGTCGCACGCTGATGGAGGTGGCGCTGCGCCTGTTCGAGGAGCGGGGATACGAGGCCACCACGGTCGCGGAGATCTCGGCAGCCGCGGAGGTGTCACCTGCGACGTTCTTCAACTACTTCCCGAGCAAGGAAGACGTGATCTTCGCTGACCGGCTGCTTCAGGGTGAGGTGCCGGCCCGCTTCCTGGGCGAGCCCCGCCCCGGCGAAACACCGGCACAGGCTCTGCATCGGGCGCTGTACGAGGCGCTGGAGTCGCCCTTGTGGACCATCGATCCCGAGGCCCGTGACCTCGTGCTGACCCGGGTCCGCGTCATCGCCTCCGTTCCGGCACTGCGTGCCCGCGCGCTGCTGGAGGTCGCCGAGCTGCAGGAACGCTGGAGCGCCGATCTGGTGGCGGTGTTCGACGGGCAGCTCGACGACTTCGAGGCAGACGTCCTGACCGGTGCCGCGATCGGCGCGCTCCTCGCCGTGGCCGGCCGCGCCCTCCGCGACGAAACGCCGGACCGCTCGCTGACCGATCTGGTACGACGTTCCGTCGCCGCGGCCTTGAACGCGCCGGCCCCAACCACCACGGCACCCGCTCCCAGGTGAGCGCTGAGGTCGAGACGGTTACCGCTTCCGGACCGCGTAGGTCAGGTGGGTCACCCGCTGCGTCGGCTCCGCGCGGATCTGCTCCAGTGCCACGCGGCCCGCGTCCACGCCCTCGAACAGGCGGATTCCGGATCCGAACAGCACGGGTGAGAGCGCGATCGAGAACTCGTCGATCAGGCCGGCGTTCACGTACTCCAGGATCGTCGCGCCGCCGCCCGCGATGCGGACGTCTCGGTCGCCGGCGGCCTCGCGGGCCTGGTCGAGCGCGGTCTCGATGCCGTCGTTGACGAAGTGGAAGACGGTCCCACCCGGCCGCTCCCAGGGGTCACGCTTCTCGTGCGTCACGACGAAGACCGGCGTGCGGAACGGCGCCTCCTCCGGCCACGCCTGCTCGCCGGCGTCGAACATACGCTTGCCCATCACGCTCGCGCCGGTGCGCTCGAACGTCTCCCGCACGATGTCGTTGTCGCGACCTTCCTTGCCACCCTTGCCGAGCTTCAGGTTCTCCCGGAAGAACCGCTGCGGGAATACCCACTGCTGCAGTTCCATCCACTGCCGCCCCATCAAATCGTCGGGGGACTCGGGTGCGATGAAACCGTCCAGCGACATCGACACGCTGAAGAACACCTTCGCGGCCATCAGCCCTCGACTTCCTTCCGAACGATCTCGGTGACGTAGGCGGCCAGGTTGCTCAGGGTCTGTTGGCCGCCCTCGATCGCGCGGTATTTCTCGACCGCTTCGTCGCGCAGCTCCTTGGTGGGAAACACCGTGCGCATCTCGATCCGGGTCGCCGCCCCCTCGGGCGTGAACGTGAGGACCGACTCGAAGGCGTTCGGGTCGCCGCGGTGTTCGCCGTGCAGCAGCGCGATCCCCTCCGGCGGGACGATCTCGGTCCAGGTGATCCACTCCTGGTAGTCCGTCCTGTCCGGCCCGTGCATCGTGAAGTCCCACTCCCCGCCGACGCGGAACTCGAAGGACCGCGTGGTGGTGGTGAACCCCTCCGGCCCCCACCACCGCGACAGGTGCCGCACCTCGGTGAACGCCTCGAACACCAGCTCCCGTGGGGCGTCGATGATCCGGGAGATCACAATCTCGCGGTCGGTCGTCGCGGACTGCGCCGACGCTCCTTGTCCCGTCTCGCTCATCGGTTGCTTCCTTCCTGTCTTGCCTGCTTGATGTCCTGTACGTACGCGTCCAGCCGGTCGAAGCTCTCGTTCCAGAACCGCTCGAACCCGCCGGTCCATTCGTGGATCGGGCGCAGCCCGCGGGCGTCAAGGCCGTACAGGCGCTGCTTGCCTGCCTTGCGGTCCCGCACCAGCCCGACCTCCCGGAGCACCCGCAGGTGTTTGGACGCCCTCGGCTGGGTCATCCCCAGCTCCTGGGCCAACTCGGTCACCGGCCGCTCACCCGACCGCAGCAGTGCCAGGATCTCCCGGCGCTGCGGCTCGGCGATCGCGTTGAAGACATCCGACGTCGTCGCTGCTCGTGCCATGGGCGCCATCATATGCCGATATGGGCATGCGTCAACGAGGAATCAGGCGGGTCTTGTCGGACGACGATCGTGATCCTTGTCAGCGGCTGCGGAAACGCGTATCCCGGAGACGGCACGCGCGACGGCGGCGGGTAGGGAGGGCGATGGCAACGTTCGGCCTGTTGACGACTGCGCGTGGGCGCCCGTCATGGGGGGCCCGCCGCTTGATGCAGCACTAAGTTTGAGAAAGCTTTAAACACAAAGCTGGCGAGTCAAACCGCGTGTCGGTGGGGCGGGTGCACGGGAAGTCATGCGCGATTATTGTGGCCAGACTAGGCGGCTTGCCGGTTTTATGGCTGAATGGCAGTTTTATTGCTCGGATATCCCGTGATCGGCTGTCAGGTGAGCACCAACGGGTCAGCCCGACGCTGAATGGTCAGTATCACTCCGCATTGAAGATTCAGCACCCCGGCTACTCCTTTCTGGACGCCCTGCCCCTGGCCGCGTTCAGATTGCCTTGCACCGTCTTGGTGATCGGGTGAGCATCCCCCAGCACCCGCTTACAGTCGGTGAGGGCTTGTTCGTGGAGGTGAATTGCGCGGGTGAGGTTCCCGGCTGCCCGGTAGGCGTTGGCGAGGTTGTTGCGGGAGGTGAGTGTGTCGGGGTGGTCGGTGCCGAGTACGTGTTCCCGTTCGGTGAGGGTTTGTTTGTAGAGGGGGATTGCGCGGGTGAGGTCTCCGGCTGCCCGGTAGGCGTGGGCGAGGTTGTTGCGGGAGGCCAGGGTGTCGGGGTGGTCGGTGCCGAGTACGTGTTCCCGTTCGGTGAGGGCTTGTTCGTGGAGGTGAATTGCGCGGGTGAGGTTCCCTGCCGCGTGGTAGGCGGAGGCGAGGTTGTTGCGGGAGGCCAGGGTGTCGGGGTGGTCGGTGCCCAGGACCCGTGTGCTGTCGGTGAGGGTCTGTTCGTAGAGGGGGATTGCGCGCCTAAGGTTCCCAGCCGCGTGGTAGGCGGAGGCGAGGTTGTTGCGGGAGGCCAGGGTGTCGGGGTGGTCGGTGCCGAGTACGTGTTCCCGTTCGGTGAGGGTTTGTTTGTAGAGGGGGATTGCGCGGGTGAGGTTCCCGGCCGCGTGGTAGGCGGAGGCGAGGTTGTTGCGGGAGGTGAGGGTGCTGGGGTGGTCGGTGCCGAGTACGTGTTCCCGTTCGGTGAGGGTTTGTTTGTAGAGGGGGATTGCGCGGGTGAGGTTCCCTGCCGCGTGGTAGGCGGAGGCGAGGTTGTTGCGGGAGGCCAGGGTGTCGGGGTGGTCGGTGCCCAGGACCCGTGTGCTGTCGGTGAGGGTTTGTTCGTGGAGGCGAATTGCTCGGGCGAGATCGGCCAGGTCGGTCAGGTACATGGCGCACCAGTTGCGCAGGGTGAGCAGGCGGAGTGGAATGGCGGAGGCGGCGGTGAGAGCGTGCAGGGTGTCGGTCTGCTCCAAAAGGGTTTCCACGGCGGCTCGGGCGGCCCAGGTCTGAGCACCGTGCGGAATCCGGGCGTTCCAGGTTTCCAGCAGCGTGATCGCCTCATCGATCGCGGCGGGCATGTCACCGTCGCGGTCGGCGCGGTCGCGTGCCACGCGCTGGACGAGCCGGTGCATCACCACCGTCGAGCCGTCCTCGCTGAAACCGATCAGCGAGGTGTCGGCCAGCGCGGCCAGCACCTCCTGCACCGCGGCCGCCGCAGCCAGATCGGCGACCGGCAGGCTGGGATCCGCAGGATCGGCACCACCGTTCAGCAGCACGCGCGGAACACCGGCGGGTGACAGCACCGCCAGCACCCGCAGCAGCGCACCGGCTCCTTCGACGGTGCGCTCGGCGTGCTCCACCGACAGCAGGATGGCCTGGGCGGTGCCGACGGGGTAGGCACTCAATGCGCTGGGGCGCAGGTGGTCGGTGAGCGGGAATGCGGCCAGCAGCCGCCGGTAGGCGGCGAAGGTCAGGCCACGGCGGGCGATGAGGGCCGCCGCCTGGCCCAGCGCCAGCGGCAGATGGCCCAGGTCGTGCGCCAGGTCCCGTGCCCCGGCCGGGTCGTTGAGGCCGGTCTGCCCAACCAGCAGCGCGATCGCCTGCTCAGGGGTGAAGACGGCGACCTCGACGGCCGTGTACCGCTGGCGGAACTCCCGGTTACGGGATGTGATCAGCACGCGGACTGAGCCGGTGGCCGGGCACCAGGCGGCGACGTGGGTCACCTGTGCCGCGTTGTCGAACACCACCAGCCCCGGTAGTCCATCCGTCGAGCGGGCCGACAGCCATGCCTTGGCCTTTCTCGCGGCGGTGGCCGCGTCGTCGTCGGCGTCGCGCAGTCCCAGCCGCTGAGCGAGACCGGCCAGTCCGGTGACGATCTGCTCGGGTGTCTCGGCGGAGATCCAGGCCACCACCGGCCAGTCCGCCGCCTGGCAGGCCCAGGCATAGCTGGCGGCGAGCATGGTCTTGCCCACGCCCGGGGTGCCGGTCACCGCCGAGACCACCGCCGCCCCGGCTGCGCCGACCTGCTCGTGTAGATCCTGCAGCAGCTGCTCGCGCAACTGGAAGCCGGGTGGCTGAGCGGGGATGTCGCCCTCCACGACCTGCTCGGGCCGCCCGGGTCCGGCCTGGGTGAAGATGACGTTCCCGGCGACAAGGCCGATCTGGATCAGGTCGCCGCCCACGCTGGTGCCGATCACCGAATTCGTCACCGGCTCGCTCGGGCCGGGGCGGGAGGGGAGGGTGGTCATGACCGTTCGAGCCCGACGCCGTTGATCCGGATGGTCGAGGCTCGACCTTCGGATGATCGTTGTGCTCTATGCACTCCAGAGGGTGCGCACATCAAAACGATCAACAGAGATTCACCCCGACCCCTGCGGCAAGCCGCACTGCCGACCCGCGCACACCCCGTCTGGCCAACGCCGCCCGGGCCCGTACCGGCACATCTTCGCTCATACCGGCAATCATCGACCACCTTCCAAGATCACACCATGTGATCGCCGGACAACGTGTCGAGCCTGTGCCTGGGTCACCCTTTCAGCGATTACGGAGGACCGGGAGTCGCCGCGACGACGAACCGGAGAACAGGACGAGGATAGGCCCGGGACTCGTGGCTGGTTCGTCACCCGGCCGTTTGGAAGGCGGGGCGCAGCTCGGTCCGGGCCCATGCTTCGAGGGTCGTGTCGGTTGTGGTCACGGGGGTACGCGGCTGCTCGGGGACGAATCCCTCGCGTAGTCCGGTCGACATGCCCATGACGGCTTCGACCTGCGACGGGGACATGCCGGCGCCCGCCAGTACGACGCGCATGGCGTCGTCCCAGGACAGATCCCGCAGTCCGTGGACGGCCTGTACCCGGCGTCCGGACCAGTCGGCGCGCAGCCGAACCGCCGACCGTTCCGTCGGGCGCGGTTGCGTTCGTGACCGAGCAGTTCGCGCTGGATCCCGCGTACTTCGCCTACCATGGCCAGCGGCAGCGGACGGTGTACGAGCACGCCTGAAAATCCGGTACGACCAAGGGCGTCCGGCTACAGCATGAGCACCAGTTCGACGGCGATCAGGATGTCGAGGACGCCGCACCATTCGGCGTAGGAGCGAGCCACGACCTTGTCGAGTTTGAGGTGGATGAAGTCCCAGACACCGTGCAGGAGCCAGCCGGCCGCCACCAGATAGCGGCCCAGGGCCGGATCCACGATCAGCCCGGCCAGGGCGAGCGCGCCGAATCCGAGCATCCCCAGCGCCTGGATCCGGAACACGCCTGGCCTGTGGAGTTGCCCGCCCATGGCGCCCCAGATCAGAACGATCAGCGCCGCTCCGGCGAAGACGGCGGACGGCGCGATCACATCCAGCACTCGCAGGACCATGAAGAGGGTGGTCCCGGCCACGAGCACCGGCCACGACGCCTGACGTCGCCGCAGTTTGGCGACCACCAGGTACAGCAGCGGCAGGAGCAGGAGGACCTCCGAGAGGGGGGCCACCTCGCTACCGCCAAAGGTCAGGGCTGACATTGCCACGGCCAGCGCGGTTGGCCAGCGCTGGATCAGCCAGGGGGTCCGGCGTGTTCGAGCGGGTTCGGCGCTGTTCATGAGGAGACCTTGCCAATACTCGGGTGGCGTATCCGTCGATGACCAGACTGGGTGGCGCGGGTAGCGGCCAGTAGGGCCGGAACCGCACGTGCGCGCATGGGTCTGTCACCCGGTCTGGTGACATTTGTCATCTGGGCGCCGACCGTCGTAGCCGTGAGGTCGGCGCCTGCTGCGACAATGAACGCGTGCGTGGCGTGCCGATCGAGCGCGGGGCAGAGCTGGGCGGCTTCCGTCGCTACACGTGGTGGAGCCTGGCCGGGACCATCATGCTCTTCCTGGTCCTGTTCGTCAGAGACTGGGTGGTGGACCCGGATGTGGCAGTCTGGGCCAGGGTTCTCGGCGTCGGCGCTTTGGCTGTCCTGGTCGTGGCCGGCGTGGTGCTGCTCAGCCTGCGGTTGCCGCGCGTGCCTGACGATGCCCGCCATCTGCCCGTCGCGTGGATTGTTGCCGGGAGCATGGCCGCGGCTGTGCTCGGCGTGATCCCGCTGACTCTGCGTGAGTACGGGCTGTGGTCGCTCGCGCCCGCGACGATGGTGTCGATCATCGCGACGTTCCTGCCACCGCGGCGCCGGCGGACGCTGATCGCCGCCGCGGTGATCGGCGCGGCGGCCATCGGCGGGATCGTCAGCCTGGCCTCCGGTGACCCGTGGCTGTTCGCGGCGGCGTTCCCGGCCGGGATGGTCGCTTTCGTCGCCTGGATGACGCTGGGGATGTTGTGGGCCTGGGACATCGCCGAGCGGCTGAACCGGGCACGCCGGCTGGCCGCGGAGCTGGCGGTCAAGGACGAGCGGCTGCGGTTCGCCGCCGACCTGCACGACATCCAGGGCCACCATTTGCAGGTGATCGCGCTCAAGAGCGAGCTGGCGGCGCGGCTCGTTACGGCCGATCCGGCGCGGGCCGCCGCGGAGATGGAACAGGTACGGCGGTTGGCCGCCGACGCGCTTCAGGACACCCGTGCCGTGGTGCAGGGCTACCGCCGTACGAGCCTGGACGAGGAGCTCGCCAACGCCGTGAAGGTGCTGGCCGCGGCCGACATCGACACCCGGATGGAGCGGGATCCGGACTCGGTCACCCGCGTGCTGCCGGAGACCGGCCGGCATCTGCTGGGGCTGGTGATGCGGGAGGCGACCACCAACATGCTGCGCCACAGCCAGGCGCGGCACGCCCAGGTCGGCTACCGGGTCACGGCCGGCTCGGCTCGCCTGTGGGTGAGCAACGACGGCGCGGCCGACCCGCCTCGCCGGGGGACAGGCACCGGGCTGCGTACCCTGGCCGAGCGCATGGCGGCCGCCGGAGGCGCGCTGACCTGGGAGCATGACGGCGAACGGTTCAAGGTGGCCGCGTCGCTGCCGGTTGACGCAGCCGTGGACGCGGGATGATTCGGCTGCTGCTCGCCGACGACGAGGACCTCGTCAGAGGCGCGCTGACGGCGCTGCTGGAGCTGGAGGAGGACCTCGTCGTCGTCGCGGAGGCGTCCACCTCCACCGAGGCGGTGCGGCTGGCGCTCGAGCACCGGCCGGACATCGCCGTGCTCGACCTGGAGATGCCACCGGCCGACGGGCTGCGGGCGGCCGAGCAGATCCGCGCCGAGTTGCCCACCCGGGTCGTCCTGGTCACCCGGCATGCGCGGCCGGGTGTGCTGCGCCGCGCCCTCGCCGCCGGAGTGCGCGGGTTCGTGCCCAAGACCACGCCTGCGGCCCGGCTGGCCGAGATCATCCGCGATGTCGCCGCCGGGAGGCGCTACGTCGACCCGGACATCGCCGCGTCCGCACTGACCGAGGGCGACTGCCCGCTCACCGAGCGGGAGCTGGAGGTGCTGCGCGCATCCCGTACCGGCGCCTCGATCAGTGAGATCGCCGCGCAGGTCCACCTCGCCCCGGGAACGGTGCGCAACTACCTTTCCGCGGCCATGACCAAGCTGGGCGCCGGCTCGCGACATGCCGCCGCGCACCGCGCCTGGGAGGAGGGCTGGATCTGACGCGCTCAGGGGGACACCCACGGGCCATGGCCGCCTCTTTCCTGCTCGGTCAGTGGACGCATCGGATGTTCGTCCACAGTCCATCGGACGTGTACAGAGAATTGTTCTGATTCGCCAAGCCGTGGCGGGGGTCGAGGACACCCCGAGGTCTCCCGCAAAGGGAGGTTGAGCCGGGACGGTCGGATCTCGCTAGCAGATGCGAGTGCCGGAGGGTGATCACTGGGGCCGGATCACGAGTGTTCGAGCCGCTGTCGGGGCGGGTCGTGGTCCAGGACGACCTTGGCCGGTACAACCTTCCCGGTGGTACGCCGGAGCCGGAGGATTCCGGGCTGGAGGAGACGCTGGCCCGGGAGTGCTTTGAGGAGAGCCAGATCACACTGTTGATGGCCGAGCCGGTCGGCTACCAGATCGTGACTGAGGACGGCGGCAGCACCTATGTGCAGGTACGGTTCGCTGCGGTGCTGAAGGAAGCCTGTCCCCGGCAGCCCGACCCGTGCACGGGTCGGGTCTACGGGCGGCTGCTGGTTTCATCGGCCGACGCGGCCGATCTGCTGGGGTGCGATGAGCGGGGTCAGGCGCAGTTCGCCACGGCGGCTGCGGCGGCCTCCAGGTTCTGGAGCATCGAGCCGGCCGCGCCGGGTGCGGAGTGGGAGTACCTGCCGTAGCCGGTAGGCGGCGTAAACGGCCAGGAGCACTATGGCGCGGGTGACGGCCAGTGCTTTCAGCCCGGGAGCGAGGGGGCAATCGGTGAAGGGGGCGGTCTGCCGCAGGGTCCGGACCAGCACTCGGGCGGGACGCCAGCGGCAGCACCACCACAGCCGGTGCCAGTACCGGGTCGCACGCCGGGCGAGTCCTTGGCCGGAGAGGATGCTCTTGCGCAGCAGGTCGAGGCCCGTGAGCCGGTCGTGGTGGTCGACCGCCATGGCCGGGTCGTACACGATCGCGGCTCCGGCGGCGCGGGCGGTCGGGGGTTGAGCGCCGTCCGGGACCCAGTTGTTCCATGCCTCCAGCAGCGTGAGCGCTCCGTCGATCGCGGCGGGCAGATCACCGTCGTGAGCGGCGCGGTCGCGTAGCATCCGCTGGATGAGCCGGTGCATCACCACCGTCGAGCCGTCCTCGCTGAGTCCGATCAGCGAGGCCAGGTCTCTCGGCCCGGGTTACTAGCTCCGCACGCATCCGTCCAGTCCTCCCTCCCGTGGTTTGTAAGTTGCCGAGCAGCGGATGTTGCACCTCAGCGGCATGGTTCTTCTGGCCGGGAACGGCCGCAGATCCGGACATCCACTTGACGTACTGGGACCGGGCGTGAGTTTCTGGTGGAGAAAGTTCGCGAAAGTTCGAGGAGGCCGGGATGAGGGTCAGGTTCCTTGGTACGGATTCGCAGAACGGCGGGTCGCCGACCTTGTATGAGACTGATCGTGGGACCGTGGTCGTCAGGGGCTACGCGATCACCGACGAGCAAGCCCTTCAGGATCTCGGGGCGGTACCGGCAGGGGAGATCGATATCGAGGTCCCAGCCGAGTTGCTCCGGTTCTTGAAGGAGCCGATGATGGAGGACCCACGATACCGGGCGGCCCGCGAAGGCGATGAGGGGACGTCTTGACGCTGATCACAGGGGACGACTTCGGAGATCTCTTCAGGTCGTTCGAGCACACGGCGTTTCGGCTGGAGCCTCGGGAGCGTTACGACTCACCGGGTGAACATGAGCCTCTGGCGAAGTTCCTCAAGGGAGAGCTTGACGACCTCAACTGGAATCGCCCGTGGATCGACCTGATGTCCCAGCACGCCTCTCACGGCCGCATCGTCAACCGAGTTCGGGTAGTTACAGTTCCGCTCTCGGACTACTCGCGGTTCGGGTTGTGGTGCGCCCAGTTCGCGAACGAGGCGGGGGAGGAGATCCGCTATCTCGATCGGGCGAACTCGGACGGGCTCCCTGAGTCGGACTACTGGCTGTTCGATTCGAAGCGTGTCGCGCTTCTGCATTTCGATGATGGGGACAGGCTGCTCGGGGCTGAAATCATCACTGATCCAGTGGTGGTCATGGGGTTCGCGGCCGCGAGGGATGACGCTTGGCACCGGTCGGTCTCACGTGAAGAATTCCTGGCCGGGCTGAAGAGGGAGATGCCAGCTGGCTAGAGAGACGGATGTCACCAGCGTCCAACAGGCGAGGGAGGCGCTCGGCGGTGAGCTGCGCGGGCTTCGCAGGAGGGTGGGGCTCAGCGGACGCGAGCTGGCCGAGCGGCTCTCTTGGCCTGCCTCCAAGGTGTCGAAGCTGGAGACCGGTAGGCAGACTCCATCTGAGGCTGACATTGTCGCGTGGGTTGCTGCGACGTCCGGGGCTGAGACCGACTCGATCGCGGTGCTGGCCATGCTCCGGAACCTTGAAACCGCCCATGCCGAATGGCAACGGCTGCTTCGTGGGGGAGTGCACCACCACCAGCGGACATGGGCCGACATGGAGCGCCAGACCGGCCTGCTGCGAGTCTTCGAGCCCGTCTTCGTGCCTGGACTGCTCCAGACGTCGGGCTACGCACGTCACCGGCTGGCTCAGGCCATCTCAGTCTTCGGCGGCCCCAACGACATCGACGGAGCCGTCCGGGCTCGAATGCTCCGGCAGGAGATACTCTACGATCCGCGGAAGCGCTTCCACTTTGTGATCACCGAAGCAGTCTTGCGCTACCGGCTGTGTGCGCCGGAAGTGATGCTGCCCCAGCTCGACAGGCTGGTTGCGGCCTCGACCCTGCCCAACGTGCGCTTGGGCGTCATCGGATTCGAAACCTCTTACGTGATCGCGCCGGGGCATGGTTTTTGGATGTTCGACGGTGAGAAGGTCATCGTCGAGCTCTTCTCAGCGGAACTGACGTTGACACAGCCGCAGGAGATCGGGCTTCACACCAAGGTCTTCGGTGCCATGGCGTCGATTGCCTCCTACGGATCCGACGCTCGCACCCTCCTGACGCAGGCTATGGAAGGCCTCGCAAGGGATTCCTGAACTCGAAGATTTCACGCCGCATAGACTGGCGATCTTCTAGGGTCTGCACTGGCAGGAAGTTTCGAGAAATATCGAGAAATTTCCTCGCCTCGATGGCGTGCCTGATGTCACGCTCGCGGCGACATCCTTCCCGCAATGCTTCGGAGGCGCTCCGTGAGCAAGGTAATTGTCCCCCTCCTCGAACCCTCCGCCGTGGCCGCGTTGCCACCCCGCGCACAGGAGGTCGTGGAGTACCGCAAGTCCGGGCTGTCCCTCAACCATGTCCAGGGCTGTCCGCTGGACTGCGCGTATTGCATCCGGCACACATACGGCCTGTGGGACTCCCGCAAGCCGACCGCGCTGATGTCGGACGCGGAGGCCGTCGAGCTGCTGGTGGGACACCGCTACTTCCGGCCGCACACGACTCCCTTGCAGATCTTCAACCGGGCGACCGATCCGCTACTGCCCGGGGTGAAGGACCACCTGTTCGCGTGCCTGGGTGACCTCGACGGGCGCGGCCTGACCAATCACATCCTGATCATCACCCGGTTCATGCTGAAACCCGAGGACCGCGAGAGGCTGAACACGCTGGCGAACCTGAAGGTCACCCTGCTGTTCACCTATTCCGGCATCACCGACAAACGCATCGAGCCCTTCAACTCCATCGTCGCGGCGGTGTCCATGAAGCTCGCGAGCGACCTGCGTCCGCGCCGCTACCGGACGGTCTTCTACTGGCGCCCACTCGTGCCCGGCCTCAACGACAGCCCGGAGCACCTCGCCGCAGCGGCCGAGTTGTCCAAGTACGCTGACGCCGCCGTCTTCACCGGGCTGTTCTACCGGGGAGAGATTGCCGACTACTACAAGGCGAACAACCTGCCCGAGCCCTACGAGGGCACCGCCCGCCGCAAGATCGTGCCCGAGACGCTGGAGCAGCGGGTCCTTGAGGCGTTCGCTCATGCGGACAGGTCGGCCGTGCTGTTTCGCAAGACCTCGTGCGCCGTGGCCTACGCTCACGGTCTCCCGGACTACAACGGCCACTACGGCATTCGCGAGCTCTGCGACATCTGTCCGGTCCGACAGCTCCAGCTCTGCGCGGGAGCGCACAACATTCCCACGGCACGTCAGCTTCAAGAAGCCATCGTGGACCTGCCCGAGGCGGCAGGGTTGAAGGTGCTCGACGTCACAGAGCGGGCCGCGCAGGTCGAAGGACTCCCGGACGAGCAACCACGGTACTTCCTCCAGCACCGGTTCGCCTTCCAGATCCACGACGCCGCTCATCCACACCTGCTCAACCGCCATGGACGCGCCGAGATCGGATGGGAACAGCCCGCATGACCACAGAGAAGCCCTGGACCAGTCACCGCTACGCGGTCGTAGACGTCGAAGGCAACGGCCAGCGCCCGCCGGACCTCGTTGAGATCGCCATCGTCCCGATCGAGAACGGGATCGTCGGCGAGCCCCGCTCGTGGCTGGTGCAGCCGCCGCGACCGATCACCTCGATGGCGCGGCGCTTCCACCGGATCGGAGACGAGGAGGTGGCGGCAGCGCCAGCCGTGGCCGACGTCGCCGACGAGATCCGCAAAGAGCTCGACGACGCGGTCTTCGTCGCCCACAATGCGCACGTCGATCTCGACGTGGTGACCCGCTCGCTGCCGGGCTTCAGCCCGATCGAGGTAGTCGACACGTTGAAGGCCGCCCGCCGCCTGGCGCCCGGTCAGGTCTCCTACAAGCTCGGAAACCTCGTCGACGCCTTCGGCCTGGCCGAGGACATCGCCCCCGACCTGCACCCACACCGAGCCGCCTACGACGCGATCGTCTGCGCCCGGCTCCTCGTTCGCCTGGCCACCTCCCACAACGATCCAGGGCTGACGCTTTTCGGCCTGCTGGGAAGGGAAGAGCCCGATGACCCGGCTCCGGCCCTTTTCTGACCGTCGACGAGGGCTGTTCATCTCGATCGACGGGCCGTCCGGCGCGGGCAAGTCGACGATCCTCGCGCACCTTTCCCAGCTCCTCATCGCAGACGGAGAGCAGGTCCATACGACTGCCGAGCCGTCCACCGGACCCATCGGAGCGCTCGCCCGCGACCTCACCGAGACCGTCAGCGGACCGGCCCTCGCCTGCCTGTATAGCGCAGACCGCTACCACCACCTCGAACGCGAGATCCAGCCTCGGCTGGAGACCGGCGAGATCGTCCTCTGCGACCGGTACGTACCATCCGGCCTGGTCATGCAGCGCTTCGACGGGGTCGACCCCGCCTTCCTATGGAGCCTGAACGTCCACGCTGACCACCCTGACCTGGCCGTCGTCCTTGAAGCCGACCCGCAGACGATCGCCGCCCGCCTGGAGTCCCGCGGAGCACACAACCGCTTCCAGCTCGCACCCGGCTCCTCCCAAGCCGAATCCCACTTCTACCGGCAGGCGTGCGACCGCCTCATCCAAGCGGGATACGACGTCCTGAGGGTCGACTGCGCGAACAAGGCCCCCGATCAGCTCGCTCAGATCATCCGTGACCGGCTCCAGGCATTCTTCGCCGTTCCCGACCAGGAGACCTCACATGACCGGACCAGGTGACACGTTCCTCATCGGGGGAGACCTCCCCGTCAACCGCCTTGGCCTGGGAACCATGTCCCTCACCGGGCCGGGAACCTGGGGAGAACCCGCCGACAAGGACGAAGCGCTTCTAGTACTGCGCATCGCTGTCGAACTCGGCGTGAACTTCCTCGACACCGCCGACGCGTACGGACCCCACGTCAGCGAGCGTCTGATCGCCGAGGCGCTCCACCCCTACCCCGCCGGGCTCGTCATCGCCACAAAAGGCGGCCTGACCCGGCAGGGGCCGGACAGGTGGGCACCCTGCGGACGCCCCGAATACCTACGGCAGTGCACCGAAATGAGCCTGCGACGCCTCCGGCTCGACACGATCGACCTCTACCAGCTTCACCGAGTCGACCCCCTTGTGCCGCTGGACGACCAGCTCGGGACACTCGCTGACCTCCAACGTGAGGGGAAGATCCGTCATCTGGGGCTGTCCAAAGTCAGCATCGAAACCATCGAGGCCGCACGCGGACTCGCCGAGATCACCACCATCCAGAACGCCTTCAACCGCGAAGACCACGCCGGCGAAGACGTCCTCGGCTACTGCACCGACCACGGCATCGGCTTCATCCCCTACCACCCGCTCGGCAAGGGCCGTCTCACCGATCCCGATCCGATCGCACCCTGCGATGGCACGAAGGCCACCGGAGGACAGCTCGCGCTGTCGTGGCTTCTCCACCGATCTCCCGTCATCATCCCGATCCCCGGAACTTCCAACACCGCTCATCTCCGGGAGAACGTCCAAGCACGTCACCTCGACCTGCCGGGCGCTCTGCCCTCCACACTCGCCTCGGAGGCCTAGCCATGGGTGTACTCGGCTGGACCCGGACGGCCATTCCGGCCACCTTCTTCACCGAATTCCTCGCCTGGATCGTCTATCAACGGGTCCGGGAAGCCGACTCGGTCCGCAGACGCCGCTAGGACGATTGATTGCCAATTGATCACGAGGCGGCGGAGTGCCTGCGGGCATGTGAAGAGGGTTTTCAAGATCACTTTGCGGAAAGGGCGCGTAGCACCGGAGACAGGTTGCCCGCGTCCACCGTGATACGGACGTATCAACCGGAGAGCACGGTCAGTGGCCGGAGCGCGAGGTACCGAGGATCGCGGCGAGTTTGCGGTAGCGGGAAGCGGTGGGGTTGGCGTGTTGGGCGCGGCGGGCGATGACGTCGGGGAGCGCCTGGTGGCGGGCCCAGTCGGGATTGGCGGTGCATACCTCCAGCAAGGTGTCGAGGGAGGCGTCCCATTGGCGGGTCTCGGCGAGGGCGAGGGCGACGTCGAGGTGGAGCCGGTTGCGGGCTGCGGGGGTGAGGGCGGAGATATCGCCCATCGCGGCGTAGGTCTCCAGGGCCTTGCCGGGCCGTCCGGTCGACACCTGGAGGCCGACGGCTTGGGCATGGACGGTCGCCGGGCCGAACGCCGTCCCGTTGACCGACACGTCCCGGCCGATTCTCGCCGCGACAGCGTGCCCTTGGGAGAGCAGGTCGTCGGCTCGCGCCACGTCCCCGTCGCGGGCCGCCACGACCGCAGCGAACGTCACGTGCCACCCGTAGGTGGCCAGCAGCTGGGGATCGTTGTCGCTGTAGCGGGGCTCGATCATCAGATAGGAGCGTTCGGCCGTGACCGACGCCTGATCGAGCCGGGCGTCCCGCAGGTAGATCCACGACCGACCCGAAGTGACCATGGCCGACCGCACCACATCGCCCGCGAGATCGGCCTGCGCGGCGGCATGTCCGATTCCGGCGTAGGCCAGGTCGCGGGCGCCGAATTGGTTGGCGACGTAAGCCGCCAGCCGGAACGCGTCGGCCATCGTCGACGCGGCTGCCCCTTCCTTTCCTGCAGGCATCGTATGGGCGACGGCCGCGGCCTGCCGTACGGCGATGGCCACCAACGCGCCCGCCGTGGCGTACTGTCCGGCGCGGTACCGGTCCCACGCCGCCACGAGCCCGGCCTGCACCTCGCCGACGGATACGGGCTCAAGGTCGCCGACGACCCCGGCCGCGGTGTCGTGGACAGCCCGCGAGAGCTCTCGCAGCATCGCCCGGTCGTCGCGGCGCATCGCTCGACGGGGCTCCTGCTGGCCGAGCACCACCGACACGTCCGTGTGCAGCACGGCCGAGATCCTCAAGAGGGACGGAAGTCCAACCCCCAGGTCTCGCTCGACCTTGCGGATTGTCGCGATCGACAGTTCGGCCGCCTCGGCGAGCTGTTCCTGGGTCATCTCCGCGCGCAGAATTTTGATCCGCTCGCCGGTCGTATAGTCGCTCCACCGGGTCATTGGTCGGCCCTCTCTCCCGCCGGATGCCCGGCGTAGTCGGCTCTCGCCCTGTCCAGAGGGCGCGTGTCCCGTTGATGCCCAGTATGCGGATGAGCCGTACGGAACGTCTTCGATCTTCCGCAACGACCCAGGGCTGACGCTGCTCGGCCTGCTGGGAAAGGAAGAGCCCGATGACCCGGCTCCGGCCCTTTTCCGACCGTCGACGAGGGCTGTTCAGCTCAATCGACGGGCCGTCCGGCGCGGGCAGGTCGACGATCCTCGCGCACCTGTCCGAGCACCTCATCGCGGACGGAGTAGGCGCCGGGGTGTCAGCGGCCCGGGTGGATGGTGATCAGTATCGGCTGTTCGGTGATCTGCACCGTATGCGGGGCGGGCATCGAGCGTCCGTCCAGGAATCGGACGGTGTCGGCGCCCCGATCGGCCGGCATCGAGACCGTGCCCGATTCGGTCCACCGGACGATGGCCCGGACAGGTTCCCGGCCGTCCGCACCGGCCAGGACGAATTGGCATTGCCAGACCTGTGACGGCAGCCCGTCGGGCCGGCCGTTGCCACAGGAGGTGATGCGGGCGCCTGCCAGCCAGCGCTGGAGCGTGTCCACCGCGTGGGCCGCGGCGGTCGGCGGTCCGCCCACGGCCTGAAGCACCAGCGGGATCTTGGTGCCGCCCCAGTTGTAGAAGTACATGCGGTCGTATCGCACGTACATCCCGATCAGGTAGAAGCGCACCGCGTACGCGATGGCGCGCGCCTGGTCCAGTTTGCGGTCTTGGGCGATTCGGTAGACGGTCCCGGTGCTCCACAGCCGCGGATGCACCCCGGCCTCATGGAACGTGCGGTCGATGACGGCCGCGAGACGGACGAGGCTCTCGGGGGTGTCGCCGTCGTGCTGCGGGGCGAGTTTCACACCTGCGACGTCGCACGCCTGGTACCCGCCGGCGGCGGCGAAGTCGCGCAGGAACCGCTGGGAGGCCTGCTCCCACAGGTTCCCGATCGAGGGGCACACCAGGGTCGCGGCCGGATCGGCGCGGCGGATGACCGCGGCGGCTTGCTGGGTCATGCGGGCCAGCGTCGCGGCGTCGCCCGTGTAGAAGTGCGGTGAGGGCGCGAACGCCCACAGTTCGTATGCGTCGATCCGGCCCGCGTATCGGGTCGCGACGGCCTTGACGAAGCGGATCCAGTCCTTCAGATCATCGGGTGGCGCCGTGCGTGACCCGCCGGGGTAGGGGCCGAGTGGCGCGCCCGGCGCAGCCCATTGCGGCGTGCCGCCGAAGGTGTAGAGCACGGGGAGGTTCGCGCGGCGGGCGGAGCCGACGAGGCGGTCCAGGGTGGTCCAGTCGAACCGGTTGCGCGCGGGTTGGAGCAGGGACCAGAGGGTTTCGCTGTCCCACAACCGGATCCCGCCGACCCGGAAGGTCGGCATGGCGCCGCTGTCGCTGTTGATCGTGACGCCGTAGAACTCCGCGGGTACCGGGGCGGGCGGCTGCGACCAGGCCGGGCCGGGGATCAATTGCGGCGTCGGACGCCCGGAGGTCCGCCGGTCCGGAGAGGAAGCACTCGCACCGATGACCATCGCGGCGGCCAGGACGCAGGCGAGGGCGATGAAGCGTATCGTCCTGCGGCCGGAGCGGGCGGGCCGCCGGCCGTGCACGGCGGATGCGGACACCGGGTCCCGGGGGTGCGAAGCGGCGGGTGCGGGAGCCACCGCCGGGAGCTGGGGATCGTCGGTGACGGGGGCGCGGCCCGCATCGAGGCGGCCCGCATCGGCTTGGGCCCACAGCCGGTACAACTCCGCCAGCTCCGCCTTGCTGGCCCCGCAGGCCAGCGCTATCCGCTCCACCATTCCGTAGCTGTCCGGCAGGACCTGACCCCGGCAGTACCGATGCAATGTGGAGGTGCTGGCGCCACAGCGGCCGGCGAGTTCCGCGTAGCTGCGGCTGCTCCGTTCCTTCAGTGAGTGCAAGAGCGCGGCCAGCTCCGACACCTTCTCATCCCTGTTGTGCATCCTCGCGTCCCAGGCCGGGGAATCAGTACAGGTCCGGCCAAGTTTCTCATCCCAGGCGCCAGCCGGGACGCAAATCACTTGTGCCGGCGCCATGTGGTTCAGCACTCTCAAAGCGCCGAAATCAACGGCGAAAACGGGAAATGCGCCGAATGCGACTCTCATCCAGAAAGGGGATGTATTCGGTCGGTGCGACGTCTCTATGTGGAGACGTCCCTATGTGGACCAGAAATCAAGGGAGAACGGAGTATGCGAAACCACAACGCTTTGCGTCGCGGTCGCACGTTCGCTGCGATGCTGCTCGGTTCCACAGCGCTGGTGGTGCTTCCGACGGACGCTGCGTTCGCAGGCAGCTGTTCGTGGGCGGGCTGCTCGGCGACGTTCAACGACAGCCCGCTGGGGGCACTGGCCTACTTCAACTGGTGTAGGGCACGCGACATTACGGGCGCCTCGACTGACCGCGAACCGACGTGCAACAACGACAAAGGCCAGCCACAGAACACCTACTACATCGGCTCAGGGGGGCGCACTCCGGGTGGCCAGGATTGGGACGCTTTCCGAGTGGACGCCGGGTGGTGTTACAGGGTGAGGTTCCTCCCCGGGGCCGGTTTGTGGCGTACCTACGACCGAAGGGGAAAATCGGCACTTTGGGTCAAGGTCGGGGACGGGGCAGAGGCGCACATCCTTGCTCAGAACAGCACCTCGCCCTGCTGAACCGCTCCAGTCGGCATGAGGACCCGCCGGGGTAGCGGGACGGGGAATGTATCGACCGGCTCGGCCAAAGGCAGCTTGTGGGTGACCGGCTGGAACCGCGGAAGGGGCGCTGTCCCCTCCTGACCGGCCGACGGCCCGGACCACCACCCACCGCAGTGGTCATGAGCCATCACGACAAAACAGGCAAGAGCGATCGCATGACAGTGCGGGAACCGCGCTGTACATCGGGACCTGAGGAGAACACATGCATGACCAGCGCATTTCACGAGGGATGAACACCGCCAGGAAGATGGTGGCTGCGGCAGGAGCGGCGGTCACCGTCGCGGCACTGCTGCTGATCCCGGCGAGTCCCGCGTCGGCTCGCGGATGTTTCACCATTACGCGCATATGGACGGAAGGCCCCGCCGGCCACCCCCTCAAGTATGCGCAGGTATACAACGCATGCAACTTCGCCGGCCGGGCCAGCGTGGATGTACCGGCTGCGCCGGACCCCGACTGCAAGTGGATTGGCTCCTACAGCAGAGCCGATTTCTATGTCGGCGGTGCCCTTTCGGTGAACCCCAGAGACGCGTACCCCTGCTAGGGTCGTCGACCCCGGTGGTGACGGGACTGCCCCGTCACCACCGAGCCCGGCCGGTCAGCGGCCCTTGCCGGGGAAGGAGCAGAGTGCGCTCGCCTCGGTGAGTGCCCTTCTTCCCGACGTGGAGGAGCCCGCCGCCTCGATCAGGCAGGACTGGTCGACGCTGAGCAAGACCCCGGGCAGCCCGCTTACCGCCCTGGCCAAAGCCGAAGTGTCGGCACCATCCGCAAGCCGGACGTGAAACGACTCGGGTAGGTTCTCCTCCGCGGGCGGTTGGCCGGGATTGTCGGCGGACGCCTGGCGGAGGCGCTCGTAGGCCTGCCCCCGGGACTCGAAGGTGACGGTCTTCACGTCGGGGCGGGCGGTGAGCAGCTGCCGGACGGACTCCTTCTCCGACTCGGTGGCCGCCGTCGCCGCGCAGGCGTGACGGCCGTCGGCCGCGGTGCAGAGGAAGATCCGGACCCCTCTGTCCAGCGGTGGCGCGGCACCGAGGAGCGACATGATGACCTGCTGCCGTGGTTCCGCGGCGGAGGACGCCGGCTGTACGACCCCGCACGCCGTCCCGACGGCGGCCAGGGCGACGCCGACCGTTCCGGTCAGGATGATCCGGAGCTCACGGTGTCTCTGCGGCGGCTTCTCGTCGCCGTCCTTCGCGCCCGTCGCCTCACGGAGTCGATCCTTGACGCTGGACATTGGTGTCTCCCGTTCATGGTGGAGTACGGACATGGCCGTCACGGCCGGGGATTCAGCGGTGTTCACGTTCAGGCGATCTCGGTGTCGCCTGGGCGAGGTGGCCGTGCTTCGCGCGGGGCTCCGTCTTTTCGTGGAGTCGGTCTTCAATGTCGGTCATCTCTTCCGGGTTGCGGTGGGGTCTGGACAGCCCGAATCGGTCGCTCGTACGTCGGTGTGGTCCGCCCCGGCCGGGGTGCTTGCCGTCGGCGGCATGGCGGCAGGAACTCACGCCGGGGCGTTCCGGCGGCCGTCGGGTGTGGATCCGCGGACCTTCTCGGCGAAGCGGCGTCGAGCGGAGCCGTTGAACGGGTGTCCGGACGTGGCCGAACGCTGTGACACCGGATGTCAGGTGCTGTCCGGCCAGGTGAAGGCATGCCGGATCGAATCGCCGGTCCGCGGACCGGCTTCAGCGGGTGCTGTCAGCCGGAAGCCGGTCGGCTCGGTGCCGCGTGCCGGGCCGATGGATCGGGCGCGCCGAGGACACCCTTTCGCCCGGCCGTGGGGTTGCCGTTCTCGCGCGCCCGTTTCGATCCGTTGCCCGCCGATCCTCGGCGGATGCCACGGTGGTGGTACGGCCTGCGGCCGGTCGATCCGATCCCGGGCACGGATCGGGCTGGGCTTGAGGCCGGGCCACCGCGGTGAGCGGGGAGGCCTTCCCCGCCGATCGCGGGCGGCGGATCCGCGGAGAACTCGCGGACGGTCTGCGAACTATGGGGTCAGGCCGGCTCACCCCCAGACCGGGCTTGGCCGCCCGCCCGGTCGCCCCGGACGGCGGGGGCCGCCGCGACGACGAAGAGGGAGAGCAGGACGGGGATGCCGAGGGCGAGGGGGAGGCCGGTGACCTCGGCGACCAGGCCGATCAGGATGGGTCCGCCGAGGAAGCCCGCGTAGCCGATCCCGGCGACCTGGGCGATGGCCTGCCCGGCGCGGGCCGGGTCGCGGTTCCCGGCCGCGGAGAAGACCTGGGGCACGATGCAGGCGAGTCCGAAGCCGAACAGGACGAAGCCGATCAACGCCGGGATGGGTTCCCCGACCAGGAGGGCGAAGGTGAGTCCGGCGGCGGCGAGCAGGCCGCTGCCGCGCACCAGCCGTACCGGTCCGAGCAGTTCGGCGAGCCGGTCCCCGGCGAGCCGCCCGGCGGTCATGGCGATGGAGAACACCGCGAACCCCATGGCGGCCAGGCCTGCGGAGGCGTTCAGGTCCTCGTAGAGGTAGATCCCGCTCCAGTCGGCGGCCGAGCCCTCGCTGACCATCGCGGCGAGCGCGAGCCCGCCGAGCAGGACCACCCCGACGTTGAGGCGCCGTCCTCCCGGCCTGGCTTTGGGCTCCTGGTGCGGGGAGGCGGTGCGGGGGAGCAGCAACCGGCCGATGAGCAGGCATATCACGGCGGAGAGGATGCCCGCCGTCCAGAACGTCACCGGGACGGAGGCGCCCAGGGAGGCGAAGAGGGCTCCGGCGACCGCGCCGAGGAACCCGCCGAGGCTGAAGCCCGCGTGGAAGGAGGACATGAGGGGACGTCCGTGGGCGCGCTCCACCTCGACGGCGTGGGCGTTCATGGACACGTCGAGTGAGCTGTGCATGACGCAGAGGATGAAGAGCGCGGCGAACAGGCCGCCGACGTTCCCCGCGTAGCCGGGCGCCGCGAGCAGGAGCGAGCCGATGACTCCGGCCGGGACCACGATCCGGGCGCTGCCGAACCGGTCGATGAGCCGGCCCACGGCGAAGGTGGCGGTGAGGGCGCCGGCCGCCATGCCGAGGAGCGCGATGCCGAGCTGGCCTTCGCTGAGGCCGAGATCCTGTTTGATCGTGGGGATGCGCGCGGTCCAGACCCCGATCAGGGCCCCGGCGAGGATGAAGTACCCGTACACCGCGATCCGCGCACGCCGTACCGCACGCACGTCGGGGGTGACGACCGTTGACGAGGTGGTCATGCGATCCGTACCGCGACACCGGCGGCCTCGAAGGCTGTGCGTTGCTCGGCGGGGATTCCCTCGTCGGTCACCAGCAAGTCGAAGCGGTCGAGCCCGCAGACGAAGGCGAACGCCGTACGGGAGAATTTCGAGGAGTCGGTGACCGCGATCACCCGGCGGGCCGAGGCGATGGCCGCCTGCTTGACCGCCGCGTCGTCGAGGTCGAAGGACGTCATGCCGTGCTCCGCGGACAGGGCGCAGCAGCCGATGATCGCGGTGTCGAAGCGGAGCGCCCGGATGGCGGCTTCGGTGAGCGGCCCGGCCAGGTTGAGCTCGCCCTGCCGGAGTTCCCCGCCGGGGATGACCAGTTTGATCCGGGGGGCGGTGCTGAGCTCCTGTGCGCTCTGCAGGGACGTCGGGACCACGGTGAGCCGCCGGTCCACGAGGCGTTTGGCGATCTCCAGGGTGGTCGTGCCGCTGTCCAGCAGGACGGCCTCCCCGTCGCTGACGAGGTCCGCGACCGAGGCGGCGATGCGTTTCTTGCTTTCGTGGGCCTCCAGTTCCCGGACGCCGAAAGGGGGGTTCTCGCCGCGGAGCAGCAGGCTGACGGCGCCGCCCCGGACGCGGCGCAGGATTCCTTGCTGAGCGAGCTGGTCGAGGTCGCGCCGGATCGTCATCTCCGAGCAGCCGTGCTCCGCGGCGAGTTCGGTCACCCCGACACTGTCCGTCGTCTGCAACACCCGAACGATCGCTTGAAGCCGTTCCGCACTTTCCATGTGTGTATATGAACACAGATCATGTGCGGTAGGCAAGCCGAAATATTGTGATCTGTACGGTAAAGGTGCCCTCTCGTCATTTCTCCCGCACATCACGGTCGGCACCGATCGCCCGACCCCGGGCAATCAGCCACAACCCGCTTCGAGGAATGCCGGTGATCGGCCCGGCGCAGCCCGTACCCCAACCGGCGAGGCGACACCTTCCGCCGGTAAGGCAGGCCGCCCGGGCTGTGACACGACGGCGGCGCGGGTCAGTCGCCAGGCGGTCGCAATCCGGAGGGAAACCATCCGATCACCCGGAGAGCGCCGTGCGTTCGTACTGAACAGATCCACCGTTGTCGGTATCCAACAAACCGACCGACATCGCCGGGAAGGCGCTCAGGCTGCTTCCCGCCTCTGTGGTTTCCGAGGAGAACCGCAGGTGCCGCGACGTCGTCACGCCGGGGAAGGCGGGGCCGAGGAGAGAGGTGCTTCGTTGCGCGGGAAGACGTTCGGTGCCGGGAGCCGGGTGGCGCTCGCCTTGTCGCTGCTCGTCTCGGCGGCCTGCTCCGCCGGGACGCCGGAGAGCCCTTCGGCCACGGCGTCGTCGCCGGCGACGGAGGCCCGCCGTCCGGGGGTGGTCGTCTACACGCTGCTGGACGACAACCGGCTGGTCGCGGTGGAGCTGGGGCGAGGCGTCGTCGCCGGTCGGCGGCTGGCCGAGGTCGCCGGTGAGCAGTCTCCGTCGTATGCGATCACAGCGGTACCGGACGGGAGTTCGGTGCAGGTGCTCACCGAGAAGAAGCTGCCGTTTCCCACGTCGCAACCGGCGAGGCCGCAGAGCGTGGTGGTGGTCGACCCCGGCTCGCTGGAGATCCGCAAACGCATACCGTTGACGGCGTCCGACACCTACCAGGTGATGGTCCGCGGGAAGCGGACCGGCCGTCTCCATCTGCTCGGTGTCGCGCGGGATGGGAAGGGCTGGGCTCCGATCATGAGCGTGGCCGACCCGGTCACCGGCGAGGTGCTTCGCCGGGAGAGGCTGCGCGTGGCCAAGGGGAGGACCTGGCTGCCGTTCTCCGCCGACCTTGACGACGACGAGCGACGGCTCTGGGTGAGTTACCACGGCCATGACACCACGGGGCTGGAGGTCTACCGGATCGGCGGCGACGGGATCAAGCGGCTGCCGGAGAGCGACCGGCTGTCACAGTGCGCTGAGGAGTCGCCGGATCACGGCTGCGTCGGGCTGCACGGCGGGGTGCTGCGTTTTGACGGGCTGCGTTACGCCACCACGGGTGGGACCGAGATCGTGGAACTGACGCCGGACGGGCGGGTGCACAGGCGCCTGGACATCGCACCCCTGGCCCGCAATCACGTGATGGAGATGGCGGTGGATCGGGGGAGCGGTCGGCTCTACGTCCTCGGAAGCTGCCTGTACGCCACGGGGCTGCTGGCGGTGGACCTCGGCTCCGGAACGCACACCGTGCTCGCGGCGACCAGGAGAGGGGGAACGGAGCATCGCGGGAACGACACCGTCTGCGGAGAACGGGGTGAACTCCACCCCGGCGGGTTGATCGTCCTGCTCAAGCCGAGTCCGACCATGATCTTCGTCGACGTGGCCGACGGGTCGGTGCGCGAACGGGTCGAGCTGCCGTCGACGCCGGTCTCCTTCCTCGTCCTGTCCCGTTGACCCCCAGAGGGCGTGGCACGACCCCGTTCGGGCGGTCAAGGATTCCATTCGTACGGCCGCCGGTGATATCCGGCGATCTCGCGACACCTACAAGGTAGACGGCGCTCGGATGCGCCGACTGTCGGATAGGAGACGGAGCTTGAGTGGTTGTGCGCGATGAGGCCGGTTTCACCAGCCTGTTCGAAGAGCACTACGAGTCGGTGCTGCGGTACGCCTGGCGGCGGGTCGGCCCGGCGGACGCCCCGGACATCGCCGCGGAGACGTTCCGGATCGCCTGGGAGAAGTTCGACCGCGTCCCCGCCGACCGGCCCCTGCCCTGGCTGTACATCACCGCGAAGAACCTCGTGCTGAACCTCGTCAGAAAGGACGAACGACGGAACGGAATCGCCACCTGGCTCGGCCCCGACCTGGGGAACGGTGTCGAAGCCGATCACGCCGGCGCGGTGGCCGCGCGGATCGCGGCGGTGGCGGCGCTCAACGACTTGGGCGAACGCGATCGGGAGCTGGTGCTGCTCGTCAGCTGGGAGGGACTCGACCTGCGTGAGGCCGCCGCAGTCGCCGGGTGCTCCAGGCCGACGGCGGCGATGCGGCTGCATCGGGCACGACGGCGATTACGGCGGCTGCTCGGGGACCAACCCGAGGCCACGGTCGCGACCCGCCGACCCTCGTACAAGGAGACCGCCGTATGAACGACGACATCACAGAGCTGAGGAACCTTCTCGAAGCACATGACCCGGCCAGGCATGTGCGTGCGGACACACCGGGGCTGTCCGCGACCCTCCAGGAGATCGTCGGCGGTTCCCGACCCGTGTCGTCGGCGAGCGAGCGGCGGCGACGGTCGAAGCGCCGATGGGTGATGGCCGCGCCGTTGACCGCCCTGGTGGTCGGGGGGGCCTTCGCCGTGCCCATGGTTTTGGCCCCCGGTCAGGATGGCCCCGTCCAGGTTGGTGCGAGCCTGGCACCGGCCGTCTTCGGGGAAGGCGACTACATCGACGTCACGATCAAGGACCCGGCCGTCGACCCTCAGCGCTACCGCACGGAGTTCGCGGTGCACGGGCTCGACGTGGCCATCCGGATGAGTCCCGCCTCACCGAGTCTGGTCGGAAAGCTGGTCAGTGTTCTTCCTCAGGGACGCGCTAAGGAGGCCGCCAAGATGGCGGGGTTCACCTACGAAAAGGTGGAGGAAGGCGTCTACCGGATCGTCGAGCTCACCCCGGAGGAGATGAAGGAGCGCAGAGAGGGCAAACGCAGCAACGGTAGGGTCGGGCGGTTGAACGATGACAATCCTGAGTGCGGCAACCACTGGTGCGTCAGTACGATCCGCGTCCCCCTTGACCTGAAGGTCCCCCTGGAACTGCACTTCGGCCGCGCCCCCAAACCCGATGAGCGGTACACGTTCATCGGCGACGTCAGCGCTTCAGGGGAGATCTTGGAGGGTGAGCCGGTCGAACCCCCGAACCCCCACGACCCGAGGACCTACGCCTATCTGAGAGTCGGTGAGTTGAAGGAGATAATCCAGCGGCGGGGCGCCACGGTCGACTTCTACGACACCAATCCCATCGATCGACCGGGTCCGAACCCCGGGAACGGTGATTGGGCCTACGTCGACCACCCTCGTAAGCCAGAGGATGTTCCCGACTCCTGGTATGTGCACGTGGTGTTCGGCGGCGATACGCCGGGCACGGTAGGTGTCGCTGTCGGCCCTTGGCGTCCAAACGCCAGGTGGGTCGAGATGCAGGAGAAGGGGCGTTCCTGATCGGGCGAGAGCGGAGGCCGTAGCGCCCGTTCTTGCAGGTGACGATTCGGATGTATGCGGATTGTGGGACATACGCCAACCGCAGGGGCCGACAGGGGGGCTTGGAGTCGCGGCGCTGAAGACCGTTCACGAGGTATCGAACAGACTGGTAAGGCGGAATCTGATGCTTCTCAGCTCCTTGCCGGGCTTGTCGGCGAAGGCGCGTCCGGCTGTCACTGAACAAGAACACCCGACGACAAGAGGGTGGCCTGGTGATGCCAGGCCACCCTCGCAGGGTTGATCGACGTCGGTGTGCGGAGCGCACAGGCGCGGGCACGTGACGTGCGCACGACGACCACATCGCGCGAGGCGACGAATGAAGCGATCAGCCCGTGGGATCGAACCGGGTGTCGGCGGCGGAGGCCGGACTACGGATGGTTCGGGGTCGGCGCGTCGGCCTTGACCACGGCGGGCTGTATCGGCTCGGCCGGGAGGGCGTCCTCGAAGGGCTGCGCCGGGGCCGGTATCGGTTCGACGGGGGCCGCGGTGGCGCCGCGCCGGGTGAGCCGTTTGGCTATGGGGTCGGTCCAGCGGGCGGTGAGCGGGCCGAGGACGACCAGGATCAGCACGTATGCGGTGGCCAGGGGCCCGATGCGCGGTTCGACGGCGACGGCGAGGCCGGCGATCACGATGGAGAACTCGCCGCGGGCGACGAGGGTGCCGCCGGTGCGCCAGCGTCCGCCGGCCTTGATCCCTGCGCGGCGCGCGGCGTACCAGCCGGTGGCGATCTTGGTGAAGATGGAGACGATCGCGAGCAGCAGCGCCGGGACGATCACCGGCGGGATGTCGGCGGGATCGGTGCTGAGCCCGAAGAAGACGAAGAAGACCGCGGCGAACAGGTCGCGTAGGGGGCTGAGCAGGTTGCGGGCGCCTTCGGCGACCTCTCCGGAGAGGGCGATGCCGACGAGGAAGGCGCCGACGGCGGCGGAGACCTGCAGGTCCTGGGCGACTCCGGCCACCAGGAGGGTGAGGCCGAGGACGACCAGCAGCAGCATCTCGGCGTTGTCGGAGGAGACGGCGCGGCTGATCAGCCGCCCGTGGCGGAGGGCGAAGTAGAGCACCACGGCGACGACGGCGAGGGAGATCGCCAGCGTGAGGCTGCCGCGCGCCAGGCTCACGCCCGAGAGGAGGGCGGTGAGAATCGGCAGGTAGACGGCCATGGCGAGGTCCTCGATGACGAGGATGCCGAGGATGACGGGCGTCTCCCGGTTGCCCAGGCGCCCGAGGTCGCCGAGGACTTTGGCGATCACTCCGGAGGAGGAGATCCAGGTGACGCCGGCGAGGACGACGGCGGCGACCGGGCCCCAGCCGAGGATCAGGGCGACGGCGGCGCCGGGGATGGCGTTGAGGACGAGGTCGACCAGGCCCGACGGGTACTGGGTCTTAAGGGTGGTGACGAGTTCGGCGGCGGTGTATTCGAGGCCGAGGAGGAGAAGCAGGAGGATGACGCCGATCTCGGCGCCGGTGGCGACGAACTCCTCGCTGGCGTTGAGGGGGAGGATGCCCCCGTGGCCGAAGGCCAGGCCGGCGAGGAGGTAGAGGGGGATGGGGGAGAGCCCGAGCCGGGCGGCGATCCGGCCGAGCAGGCCGAGCGCGAGAAGGATGGCGCCGAGTTCGATGAGCAGAGCGGTGGTCCCATGCACAGGGAGCTATCCTCCAGTGATCAATTCCGCGACGGCGTCCACGCCCTCGCGGGTGCCCACGACGACGAGGGTGTCGCCGGTGGCGAATCGGAAGTCCGGGGTGGGGGATGGCACGGCTCCGGTCCTGCGGAGCACGGCCACGATGGAGGCACCGGTACGGCTGCGCGCCTGGGTGTCGCCCAGGGTGCGGCCGGAGTAGGGGGAGCCTGCGCATATCGGGATCTGTTCTGTGACGAGGTCGATCTCGATGTCGTGATGGAGGTTCACCACCGGATCCGGGATGAGGAGGCGGGCAAGGGCGGCGGATTCATGGGGGGCGAGTGGCACGGTGTCCTTACAGTTGTCGTCGTCTTCTGGGTCGTGGAAGGCGAGGAAACGGCGCCCGTCCTGATGGGCGACGACGGAGACATGGTGCCCGCCGCCGGTGATCAGGTCGTAGCGGACGCCCACTCCGGGAAGGGCTGTCATGCGGGGGTGGGCTGTGGGCTCCATGGGAGTCTCCGTGTGGTGATGGGGTCGAAAGGCGGCCGTCCCAAGCCGTGGTGGGATGGCCGCCGGTGGTGCGGGGCGAAGTACGGGTCAGATGTCCGGCGCGGTGGCGTACCGGCGCACGGTGAACAGGACTTCGCTCATCCTTCAAGAATAAACGGGTGTCTCACTTCACATGTTGATCATGTGTCCGGCGAGGCCGTGGATCGCCTCCTTCACCGCCTCACCCAGGGTCGGGTGGGCGTGGATGTTCCGCGCGACCTCGGATGCCGTCAGATCCCACTGCTGGGCCAGGGTGAGCTCGGGCAGGAGCTCGGTCACCTCTGGGCCGATCAGATGGGCGCCGAGCAGCTCTCCGTACTGTGCGTCACTGAGGATCTTGACGAAGCCGACGGTGTCGCCGAGACCGTGCGCCTTGCCGTTGGCGCTGAACGGGAACTTGGCCACCTTGACGTCGTAGCCCAGATCCCGGGCCTGCGCCTCGGTGTAGCCGAAGCTGGCGATCTGCGGCTGGCAGTAGGTCGCCCGGGGGACCATGGTGTAGTCGATCTCCATGGTCTCGGCGCCCGCGATGGTCTCCGCGGCGACCACGCCCATCGCCTCGGCGGCGTGGGCCAGCATGATCTTGGCGGTGACGTCGCCGATGGCGTAGATGTGCGGGACGCTGGTCCGGCCCCGTCCGTCGATGTCGACGGCGCCGCGGTCGGTCAGGCGGACCCCGGTGTTCTCCAGCCCGTACCCCTCGACGTTGGGCTGGAAGCCGATCGCCTGCAGGACCTTGTCCGCCTCCAGGGTCTGCGCGCCGCCCGGTCCGGTGACGGTGACCCGCACGCGCTTGCCGTCGTCCTCCACCGAGTCCACCCGGGTGCCGGTCAGCACCTTCACGCCCAGCTTCTTGTACCGCTTCAGCAGCTCGGCGGAGACCTCCTCGTCCTCGGTGGGCACCATCCGGTCGAGGAATTCCACGATCGTGACGTCCACGCCGTAGTTCTTGAGGATGTAGGCGAACTCCACCCCGATCGCCCCCGCCCCGGCGATCACGATGCTCTCCGGCAGCGAGTCGCTGAGGATCTGCTCCTCGTAGGTGACCACGCGGTCGCTCAGCGTGGTCCCGGGGAGCAGTTTGGTGTGCGCGCCCGTGGCGATGATGCAGTTGCCGAAGGTGACGGTCTCGTCCCCGACCCGCAGGGTGTTCGCGTCGACGAAGTGGCCGCGCCCCTGGTACTCGGTGATCCCGTTCTTCTTCATCAGGTAGTGCACGCCCTTGACGCGTCCGTCGGCGACCTTGCGGCTCCGCTTGAAAGCGGGCCCGTAGTCGAGGGTGATCTGTCCCTCGACGTTGATCCCGAACGCGGCGGCCTCATGGGTGAACAGGTGCGCCAGCTCGGCCCCGCGCAGCAGGGCCTTGGAGGGGATGCAGCCGACGTTGAGGCAGACGCCTCCCCAGTATTTCTCCTCGACGATCGCGGTCTTCAGCCCGAGCTGGGCCGACCGGATCGCGGCCACGTACCCGCCCGGACCGGCGCCCAGGACCACGACATCAAAATGAGTGCTCATGCGCCACACGATATTAGGCGCCCTCGGGTTGGCCGGACGGCACCGTCCGCTTGCGGCGGTATGCCTGGGTCCTATGGGGCCGGTACGGCCTGCGGCGGCACGAGCGCCGGACGCGCCTTCCGAGCGGCCCGGTGCGGCCCGTACCCGACTCCGGCCTGGGGACCGGACCGGGCGCGGGAGCGATTGTGATCAGGTCGACGGGAAGGTGAGACGGGTTCCCGGGAGCCGCTCGCCGGGTGCTCGCGCGGTCAGCCGAGGACGGCGCTGTAGCCGTTGATCGCCGGTTGCCCGCCGAGGTGGGCGTAGAGGACGGTGGAGTCCGGCGCGATCTCGCCCCGGGAGACCAGGTCGATCACCGCGGCCATGGACTTCCCCTCGTAGACCGGGTCGGTGATCATCCCTTCCAGCCGGGCCACGGTGCGGATGGCGTCCAGGGTGGCCTCGTCGGGGATCCCGTAGATCCCGCCGTGGTACCGGAGGTCGAGCTCGATCTCCTCGTCGGCGATCTCCCGCTCGACGCCGATCAGCTCGGCGGTGGCCCGGGCGATCCTGGCCACCTGGGCGAGGGTCTGCTCGGGGGTGGCGGTGATGTCGACGCCGAGGATGCGCCGGGGCCGCTCGCTCAGCGCGTTTCCGGCGATCATCCCGGCCTGGGTGCTCCCGGTGCCCGAGGCGACGATCACCGTGTCGAAGAAGACGCCGAGCTCACGCTCCTGGCGCTCCAGCTCCACGATCCAGCCGGCGAACCCGAGCCCGCCGAGCCGGTGGTCGGAGGCGCCCGCCGGAATCGCGTACGGGACGTTCCCCGCGGCCTGGACGTCGGCGATCGCCTGCTCCCAGCTCTCCTTGAACTCGATGCCGAACCCGGCGCGGACCAGGCGGACGTCGGCGCCGAGTATCCGGGAGAGCTGGATGTTGCCCACCCGGTCGTAGATCGAGTCGGGCCAGTCCACCCAGCTCTCCTGGACCAGGACGGCCTTCATCCCGGCCCTGGCGGCGGCCGCGGCGACCTGGCGGGTGTGGTTGGACTGGACCCCGCCGATGGACACCAGGGTGTCCGCGCCCTCGGTGAGGGCGTCGGCGACCAGGTACTCCAGCTTGCGCGTCTTGTTGCCGCCGAAGGCGAGGCCCGAGTTGACGTCCTCCCGCTTGGCCCAGATCCGGGCACCGTCGAGGTGGGCGGTGAGCCGTTCCAGCGGGTGCACGGGGGAGGGCCCGAACAGCAGGGGGTACCGGGCGAACGAGTCCAGGGTCATCGGCGTGCTCCTTGCCATCGCATTCCTACGTGTTCCAGCCGTCTTACCTATATGCCGGAAAGATCACGATAAACCGGGACAAGCCAGGTGGGTACGGGCTGTGCCGGGTCGCTCACCGTCGCCTTCCGGAGACGGGCCCGGGCCTGTGCGCGGAAGGTGGCCTTCCGGGTTATGCGTTCGGTTCGAGGCTTGGGCCGCCCAGGCCGTACCGGGCAGGTGTTCGGTCCTGCTCGGCGTGGGCGAATCTCTCGCGGCGCCGCGTCTCGGCCCAGACGGCATAGGCGAGGACGCCGAGAGTCCGGTCGGGCTTGGTCCGGAGCCCCTGGTCCATCCGGACGGTCACCGTCTCCGGAGGTTCACACATTGTGCTCGGACATTCCTGCCAGAAGATGTCAGGTATGTCCGACAGGATGAGGACATCCGAACGGAACAAAGGAAGAGCAACAGAGAGGAACACGTCATGACGGCGATCGCGAGCATGGGCATGGTCAACCTGGACTGCGACGACCCCCACATCCTGGCGGCCTTTTACCGGCAGGTGCTCGGCTGGGAGGTCGCCCACGAGTCGGACGACTACGCGATGCTCAGCAACGGGTCGGTGATGCTGGGCTTCGGCCGGGTCAAGGGGTACACCCCGCCGAACTGGCCCAATGAGACGGAGCCCAAGCGCTATCACCTGGATTTCTACGTCGACGACTACGACAAGGCCGAGGCGGCGCTGCTGGCGCTGGGGGCGAAGAAGCCGGAGTTTCAGCCGGGCGCCGACCGCTGGCGGGTGCTCCTCGACCCGGCCGGCCACCCGTTCTGCATCTGCCTCAAGTCCGAGTGAGCCCCCTTCGGCACGGTTCAGGAGGAGCTTTCTGAGCGAGCCCTGTTCGGTGCGGCCGGCCCGGTGGCCTCGGGTGACGCTCCCCGGCACCTCTCACCGCTCAGCCCAGGTCGGCGGCGTTCCAGTCGCCGGCCGTATGGCCGTCCGACCCGGGGTGATCGTCCGGCGTCCGGGTGAGGGCTGACGGGGAGGAAGCGGAGGAGAGATTCACAACGGCCGAGACGGCGACGATGAGGACCAGCAGCCCGGCGACGGTTCCCAGAGCGATCAAAGTCGCCTGGTGGAACTGCGGCGGAATGAGCTCCCAGATCGACTGGAGCATTCCGAAGATCCAGTTTCCCGCCAACCACAGCAGCAGGCCGTAGGCCGCCGCCTGCAGCAGGAACCACATAATGACCAGGATGAACGCGCCGATGTTCAGCATAAGGTCGGCGGCCTGGCGGTCAACGGTACGGGAACCAGGAGATTGCCTGCGATCTGACCTATCCATGGTCATATCTCCATGCTGATCGTCCCGGATTCGGGTGCCGTATCGCCCGATATGCCGACTGACTGGCTCTGGTGCGCGCATGGGCTACCCGGATGAGGGGGAGCATGCCGTCCGTCGGCCGTTGACGCAATGCCCCGGGAGGTGAGAAACCCCAAACCGGCGGTCGGGCAGACGATGCCGTGGGCGCGGTGGATCGCCGCAGGGGAGCTCCCGATTCGGTACGGGCGGGCCTGGCGGGAAAAAATGGGGGTTCCGGTTGCCCGACGCCCGCCACGGAGACGGTCACGCTGATCGGGGCGGCGGGTGACCTGGACCCTCCTGGGACGGTACTCACCGTGATCGGGTCCAAGGGCCTGGAGTCCTACGCCGTGATGGTCGTGGAACCGACCCGGATCCCCCGACGGGCGGCCGCGACCTGGACGTGGCGCTCATCCGGGCCTCCGGCGGCCCATCGTGCTCCATACCGGCGAGCACCCCGGTTCCGGCCCGGCTCATCCGGGTGCGCGGGTCAGAACAGGGCGGCGGCCTGGGTGCCGAGGACGAACACGGCCATGGTCACGGTGAACCAGCCGAAGGCCGTACGCAGGGCCTTGGGGGGACATTTCCCGATGAGGCGGGCCCCGGCGAGGCTGCCGGCGATCGCCGCCGCGGTCACCGCCAGGGTCAGTCCCCAGTCCAGGGAGGTGCTGTGCAGGTATCCGGCCAGCCCGGCCCCGGACTTCATCGCGATCACCAGGAGCGAGGTGCCGACGGCGGCGGGCATGGGCAGCCCGCCGAGGAGGACGAGGGCGGGGACCACCAGGAAACCGCCGCCGGCGCCCACCAGTCCGGTGACCAGGCCGACGGCCGTACCCTCAAAAAGGATCTTCGTGATCGGACGGGAGGCGGGCGGTACGGCGTCGCGCGGGCGGGCCGGGCGCAGCATGGCGATCGCGGTGGCCGCCATCATCACCCCGAACAGCACCAGCAGCAGCGCCGGGGAGAGGTAGGCGGCGAGCCTGCCCCCGGCGTACGCCCCGGCCATCCCCGCCGTGCCGAACAGCGCTCCGGTCCGCCAGTGCACCCGCCCTCCGCGGGCGTGCGGGATGAGGGCGACGACCGCGGTGGCTCCGACGACGACCAGGGACATGGCGATCGCCTGGCGGGGTTCGATCTCGGCGAGGTAGATCAGGATCGGCACGGTGAGGATGGAGCCGCCGCCGCCCAGCAGCCCGAGCGTCAGGCCGACGGCGACGGCGGCGAGCAGGGTTAGGACGATCAAGGGGGAGTCGGCTCCTCGTCTCCGGCGATTCCCTATACCGGTGGGGGTATATCGGGGACGGATCGGGCCCGTGGTCAGACCGGCCCTCGGAGTCGAGGCTACCCCCGGGGGTATACCGCGAAAATGGAAAATCATGTGATTTAGCCGACATTGGATACAAAAAGCCCCCAATGCCTGCGGGTTATGGGGAAAAACAAACGGGGGAGCCGGGGCGGGTTCAGGTCCCCCGATCACTGTGATCGGTGCCACCCCGTCCGGATCCCCCGGTGCGCCGCGACCTTGGGCGGTGGGTCGCGGGAAGGACGTGACGCTAGTGGAGTCCCAAGGCCATCAGCAGGAGCAGACCGGCGAGATGGCCGACGATCACGAAGGCCATGATGAAGATGAAGATGAACTTGGCCGGGCCGTGCTCGAAGTGCGCGCCCTCCTTGAGCGGCCCGCGGAGCGCCTGGCGCTCGGCGATCCGCTGCTCCAGAGGCTTGCGGTGGAACATGAGGTCTCTCCCGATGGCTTGGGGAAATTGCCGCGTTCTTTAGAGTCAACGTCGACACTTGGGTGTTTTCATCCAGTATCGGGGGTCAGGGTGCCGGGCTGACTATGGGCCCGGGGTCTACGTCGGCTAAGTTCGTAAGGCAACGGCAAACAATAGATAGGACAGCGAGCGCCCCATGTCGGCACAGGGAAACCAGGGTAGTCACGCCGGAAGCCCCAAATCGTGGGTGGCGGTCATCGTGATGCTGCTGGGCTTTACGATCTGCGGTTTGGCTCTGGTCATGGACTTCAACTGGCTCATGTTCGGCGTCGGAGCAGGGGTCACCGTGATCGGGGGCCTTCTCCTGCTCGTCTTCGACGCGTTCTCCGATGTGATCCTCGCCGATCCCCCGGAGAGCCAGACCCCCGCGCGCTAGTGGACGCGCCGAGCGCCGTACGGCCTGAGGCGGGCCGATCCCGCCTCAGCCGGTCAGCGGGCGGGCATCGGGGATGCGCAACCGGTCCACCGCCTCCCGCCTGCGGCGCTCGGGCCGGCGGTCGTACCGCGCCGTCGTGGTCGGGGACGCGTGCCCGACCAGAGCCTGGGTCGTCGCCAAGTCGACCCCGGCGTCCAGCAGTTCACCGATGAACGTCCGCCGGAAATCGTGCGGGGTACGGGGCGCGGCCCCGGCCCCGGCCAACCGGCGGGTCACGATGTCGGCGACGGCCTGACCCGTCATCGGGACGGGCCGTCCGTCGCGGGCCCGGATCCGGCCGCCCCGGCTGATCGGCGAGAACAGCGACCCCGGCGTCTCGCCCCGCACCAGCAACCAGGCGTCGAGGCGGGCCGTCGCCTCCGCCGTCAGATAGACCATCCGCTGCTTGTCGCCCTTGCCCAGCACCGTCAGCGACCGCTCCCGCCGGTCGTAGTCCGCGAGCGCCAGGCCGGCGAGCTCGGCGCGACGGCACCCCGTGGAGTACAGCACCGCGAGCACGGCCGCGTCTCGCCGGCCCGCGAGGGAGTCGTCGGCGTCGCACCCGGCCAGCGCCGCCCCCATCCCCTCGGCCGGGACGTGCCGCCCGGCGGGCAGCCGGGTGTGGACGACGATCGGCAGGTCACAGGCCCGCGCGTGCTCCTCGGCGGTCATCAGGCCGAGCCGCCACGCCTCCCGCAGCACCCGGCGCAACGCGACCAGATGCTTGTTGACGTGCGACGGCGACGGCGCCGGGGACTGCTCCAGCAGCAGGGTCCGGATCCTGGTGGTGTGCTCGTACCGGAGCAGATGCCAGGGCTGGCCCGACCCGGTCGCGGCCGGGTCCCCGGTGAGCAGCCGCGCGATCCGGTCCAGGCATCCCCGCATCGTCCGCCGGGACTCCCCGTTCGCCAGCGAGTCCAGATAGACCCGGTACGGGTCGGCGCCGTGCGCCTCCGGCAGCCGCTCCGGCACCGCGGGGACGAAACTCACGATCACCACCGTAGCCGATCATCCTCCGCTGTGCGGGGCCGTCGCCCCCCCGGATCCGGTACGGCCTGCGGTGGCCCGCTCGCCGGGGTCGAAGGCGGGCGGTCCCGGCGTGGCGGTGGTGTTCCCCCGTGATCCCGTAACCGGGATCGATGGGCGCGGGTACGGCCGAAGGCGGCGCGTTCGCCTGCGGGAACTGGTCCGGCGATGTCCGTACCGGCTTCGGGAAGGACGGCGATACACCTGGACCTGCCGCGTTTCCGGCCCGCCGGGTGCCGATAGCCTGATCCGGTGGCCGCTCCCTACTTCACCCTGGCAAGCCGTGTCGAACACGAGGTCGAAGTCAAGCGGTCCCGGTTCCTGTGCACGGTGGCGCCGGTCGCCTCGGAGGCGGACGCGCGGGCGTTCGTCGACGGGATCGCGCGGCGGTACGGCGACGCCACCCACAACTGCTCGGCCTACGTGCTCGGCGACGGGCGGACCAGGCGCGCCGACGACGACGGCGAACCGGGCGGCACCGCCGGGATCCCGATGCTGGAGATGCTGGTCCGGCGGGGGCTCGGCGATGTGGCGGCGGTGGTCACCCGGTACTTCGGCGGGGTGAAACTCGGCGCGGGCGGGCTGATCCGGGCGTACGGCGGAACCGTCGGCGCGACGCTGGACCGGGCGGAACTCGTGGAGATGGTCCCCGCCCGGGTCGTCGAGGTGACCGTGGACCACGACCGGGCCGGACGTCTGGAGAACGACCTGCGCGCGTCGCCGTACCGGGTCCTGAGCGTGGAGTACGGCGCGCGGGTGCGCGTGGAGGTCGCCGTGCGGGAGCCGGAACTGGCCGGTTTCGCCGACTGGGTGGCCACCCGGACCGGCGGGGGCGCGACGACCACCCCCGGGGAGGCGATGTACCTGCGCGCGCCGGGGCTATGAGCCCAGGAAGCGCAGGACCGCCAGGACCCGCCTGCTGTAGCCGGTGGTGTGGGAGATCGCGAGCTTGTCGAACATCGCGTTGATGTGCTTCTCCACCGCGCTTTGCGAGACGTGCAGGCGCTGCGCGATGGAGGCGTTCGTCAGCCCCTCGGCCATGAGTTCGAGCACCTGGCGCACCCGCGGGGTCAGGGAGGCCAGCGGGTCGGCGCGGGTGCTCCGGGCCAGCAGCCGGCGCACCACCTCCGGGTCGAAGGCCGTGCCGCCCGCCGCGACCCGCTCCAGGGCGTCCAGGAAGTCGCCCACCTGGGCCACCCGGTCCTTGAGCAGGTAGCCGACCCCGTCCAGGCCGCCGTGCATCAACTCGGCCGCGTACCGGTGCTCCACGTACTGGGAGAGCACGAGCACCCCGATCCCCGGGTAATCGGCCCGGATGCGCAGCGCCGCGCGGATCCCCTCGTCGGTGTGGGTCGGCGGCATGCGCACGTCCGCCACGACCACGTCGGCGCCGTGCTCGGCGACCGCGGTCAGCAGCGACTCGCCGTCGCCGACCGCGGCCGCCACCTGGTGGCCCTCCTCGGCGAGCAGGCGGACCAGGCCCTCCCGCAGCAGGGTCGAGTCCTCGGCGAGGATCACGCGCACGGCAACTCCGCTCTGATCACGGTCGGCCCGCCCTGCGGGCTGCCGACGAGGAGCCGGCCGTCCAGCGCGGCGGCCCGGCGGGCGAGCCCGGAGAGCCCGCCCCCGGAGGGGTCGGCGCCCCCGCGCCCGTCGTCGGTCACCTCCACCACCAGGGTGTCCCCGTTCCGGACGACGTCCACGGTGATCCGGGTGGCTTCGGCGTGCTTGGCGGCGTTGGTCACCGCCTCGCACACGACGAAGTACGCGGCCGTCTCCACGGCCCCGACCGTGTGGCCGGCCACCTCGCAGCGGATCCGCACCGGGACGGCGGAGCGTTCGGCGAGGGTGGCCAGGGTCTCGGCCAGGCCGAGGGTGTCCAGGCCGGTCGGGTACACCCGCCAGGCCACCTCCCGCAGGTCGGCCACCGCCTGCCGGGCCTCGTCGTGGGCCTGGGCGAGCAGCGCGTCGAGCTGCTCGGGCGATCGGCCCCGGCGGGTCCGGCCGATCAGCATGGCGAGCGCGACCAGGCGCTGCTGGAGCCCGTCGTGCAGGTCGCGTTCGATCCTGCGCCGTTCGGCGTCGACGGCGGTCACGATCCCGGCCCGGCTCTCGGCGAGTTCGGCGATGCGCCGTCGCAGCGCCTCGGCCGGGTCCGGGGTGAGCAGGCGCAGCGCCAGGTGCCGTTCGAGCACGATGAGGGCTGCGATGCCGGACAGGTTCAGGAAGAACAGGACACCCCCGCCGAGGAGGATGTACGCGAGGTTCCACGGGTGCGGCTCGATGTTGTCCGGCCGTTCCCCGATCGCCCAGCCGCCGAACAGCCAGTACACCGACCCCAGTCCGTACAGCAGCAGGCTCAGCACCAGGATGCTGAGGACGCCCACCGCGCAGCGGGCGGTGAGGTAGAGGTGGGCCTGGGCTCCGGTGATCGGCCCGGGCCGGACGTCCAGGAGGGCGAGCCGGGGGGCGTGCCACCGGACCAGCTCGGCCGACGCGGCCGTGATCGGCCCCCGCCAGGCGGGTACGGCGAGCGGGCCCGCCGTCAGGAGCACCCAGAGCAGTTCCAGGGGGGTCGCCAGGGTGCCCAGGACGAGCGCGAGCAGCTTCCTAGCGAGCGACATGACGGCCTTTGCGGCGGAGTTCGGCCAGCCGCACCCCGGCGAAGACGAGGAGGGCGAGCGCGACCAGGCCGAGCACCACCTTCGACCCGACTCCCGCGTAGGTCTCCACCACTCCCCAGTTCTCACCCAGCAGATAGCCCGCCATCACGAACGCGGTGTTCCAGATCGCGCTTCCCGCGGTCGTCAGGAGGGTGAACCGGCCAAGCGGCATCCGTTCGACCCCGGCCGGTATCGAGATCAAGCTCCGAAATATCGGAATCATTCGCCCAAAGAATACGGTTTTCCCGCCGTGCCGGGCGAACCACGCCTCGGTCTTGACGATGTCGCCCACCTTGACCAGGGGGAGCCGCGCCGCAATGGCGATCACCCGTTCCCGGCCCAGCAGCGCGCCGACCGCGTACAGCGCCAGCGCCCCGACCACGGAGCCCAGGGTGGTCCAGACGAGCGCCTCCACCAGGCTGAACGTGCCCCGGCTCGCACCGAACCCCGCGAGCGGGAGGATCACCTCGCTCGGCAGCGGCGGAAACAGGTTCTCCAGCGCGATCGCCAGCCCGGCCCCCGGCGCCCCCAGCGTCTCCATCAATCCGACCGCCCACTCCGCGACGGCACCCAAGTCCTCTGTCATGTGAAAACCCTAGAAACGCCGCCTACCTGGGGTAATGCGGTGATCCATCCGATCGCCCTGCGGAAAACCACAGGTGCCCGCCGGAGAGCGGTGATCCAGGTCCCCGGGACGGGCCCGGCCTCGACCGGGCCTGGTGGGCGTCGCCCGCGCCGCGTCGTACCGGGCACGGACGGGTCGGCGCGTCGCCGGGCGGAACCCTGAGCTCCGGGGATCCGATCCGTCCGTCGGACGCGTGCCGGAAGGCGGGATCGGATTCGCCGGGAACCCTCCCCGCGGCGGGGAAAGGCGTCGGCGCCCCGGGCCCGCTTGTCGCCGTACCGGACATGGGTGCCGACCAGGGCGAGCGACCGAAGTCGTCGCCCGCGGCGACTTCGGTCACCCGGTCGCGATACCGGCGGCCGATGGTTCGCCGACCATGGTCATCCTTAGCTTTCCGGTCATGTCTGAACCCATTCGGCAGGCGGAGGCCGATCCCGTGGCCGGCCGCACGTCGCGGCGGCGGGTGGCCCGCGGCGGGGTGCTCCCCGCTGAGCGGTCCCTCGCCCCCGACCTCGCCCGCGGCCTCATGCTGCTCCTCATCGTCCTGTCCAACACCGGTTTCCACCTGTGGGCGGCCAAGCTGGGCCCCTCCGGATGGCATGCCGTCGACGGGTCCACGGCGGACCGCGTCGTGCAGTTCTTGATGATCGTCGTGCTCGATCTGCGGATTTATCCGCTCTTCGCCTTCCTGTTCGGCTACGGGATGATGCAGCTGTACCGGCGGCAGACCGAGGCGGGGACCTCGGAGAAGGGCGCCGTCGCCCTGCTGCGCAGGCGGAGCCTGTGGCTGATCGTCGTCGGATTCGCGCACGCGGCGCTGCTCATGGCCGGCGACATCATCGGTTTCTACGGCCTGCTGAGCCTGATCTTCGGCTGGCTGTTCCTGCGACGGGGCAACCGCGTCCTGCTGATCGCGGCCGGGGCCGTCCTGACCCTTCAGGTTCTGAGCGGCCTTCCCTCGATCCTGGAGCTGGCGGGCGGAAACGTGGCGGAGGTGGGAACCGCGGCCGGGGACACGGGCCGGGTGGCGTACGCGTCCGGGGAGGAGAACGCGCTCACCGCCGCGGGCACGCGGATGGCCACCTGGGTCTTTGTGGCCATCGTGAGCCCGCTGCCGGCGTTCACGGCCCAGGCCGTCCTGCTGCTCGGGTTCTGGGCGGCGCGGCGGCGCATCCTGGAGGAGCCGGGCAGCCATCTGCCGCTGCTCCGCCGGACCGCCGTGCTCGGCATCGCCGTCGGCTGGCTCGGCGGCCTGCCCCAGGCCCTCGCGCACATCGGGGTGCTTGACGTCCCGGCGGGCGCGGTGGCGCTCGACGGGCCGTTCGCCGCGATCCAGGCCACGACGGGCGTCGCCGGCGGGCTGGGGTACGTCGCCTTGATCACCCTGATCGCCCACCGCATGTCGGAGCGGGTACGGCGCAGCCGCCCGGTCGTCGCCGTGGCCGCGGTGGGAAAACGCTCCCTGTCCAGCTACCTGGCCCACTCGCTGATCTTCTCCCCGGTCCTGGCCGCCTGGGGGTTCGGACTCGGCGGGAAGCTCACCAGCGCCTCGATGGCGCTGTTCGCGGTGGGGGTCTGGCTGGTGACGGTCGCCGCCGCCTACGCCCTGGAACGCGCCGGGCGCCGGGGGCCCGCCGAGACGGTGTTGCGCCGCCTGGTGTACCGCTCGGCGGACCGTTCTCAGCCGGAAAGGGCCGGTCCGGTGGACGGGTCGTCCGCGTCCGGCAGATCGGTACATTGACTGAATAAATACATTCGGTGTATTCATAGTGGACATGAACCACGAACCGCGTACCTACGTCGTCACGGGCGCCGCCTCCGGCATCGGCGCCGCCACCGCCGATCTCCTCGCCGCGGGGGGCGACCGGGTGATCCGCTGTGACCTGAACGACGGCGACGTGCTCGCCGACCTGGGCACGCGGGAAGGCCGGAAGCGGCTGGCCGAAGGGGTCGCCGCCGTCTCGGGCGGCACCGTGCACGGGTTGGTGGCCGTGGCCGGGCTCGGCGCCCTGAGCCCGGCCCCCGTCCGGGTGAACTTCTTCGGCACCCTCGCCACCCTCGACGCGGTGCGTCCGCTCCTGGCCCGCTCCGACCGGCCCCGCGCCGTCGTCGTCTCCTCGCTGAGCGCCGTCGTCGCGGCGGACGAGGGCCTGGCCGAGGCGTGCCTGACGCTGGACGAGGAGGCGGCGGCCGAGGCGGCGGCCAAGGTCGTCGCGGCCGGGTACGGCCAGACCGTCTACGCCTCCAGCAAGCTGGCGCTCAACCGGTGGCTGCGCCGTGCCGCCGTCGGCCCCGACTGGGCGGGGGCCGGCATCCCGCTCAACGCCGTCGCCCCGGGCGTCGTGGACACCGCCACCGCCAGGAGGTTCATCCTCGACGAGCCAACCGCCCGGGAACTGGTGGCGGCCATGATGCCGCAGCCGCTGGGCTTCCCCGGCCCCGTGGACGCCATCGCCTCGCTGCTCGCCTGGACGGTGGGTCCCGGCAACTCGTTCATGACCGGGCAGATCCTCTACGCCGACGGCGGCGCGGAGGCCCTGCTCCGCCCTTAGCCGGCTACGACGGGCCGCCCGCGTCGAGGTGGCCCACCATGAACGTCACGACCGGGCGCAGCCCGTGCCGCTCGTAGAAGCGGATCGCGTCGTGGTTGTTCGCGAGCACGTGAAGGTCCAGGGTCCGCACCCCCTCGGCGCGGACCCGATCCTTGATCGCGCCGATCAGCGCGCCGCCCACCCCGGTGCCGCGGGCCCCGGGCAGGACCGACAGCGTCTCCACCACGGCGGCGCGGCCCGTACGGCCCCACATCGCCCCCTGCTCGGGGTCCTCGATCCGCACCACGGTGTAGCCCAGGACCCGGCCGTCCTCCCGGGCGACCAGCGCGAACGCCCCGGGTGCCGCGAGCCACTCGGCGTACCGCAGCCGCCGCCGGCGCCAGGACTCGTCCGGGTCGTTCATCGTCAGGACCTCGCCGACGTGGGGGGCCGTTTGGTGGTGGTGCTCGTGCAGCGCCTTCCACAGCGGTCCGACCTCGTCGACATCGTCCGGATCAAGCACCTGGATATCCACTGAATCTGACATAGCACTCGACTATGCCTTAGTCCCGCCAAACTTCCACATCGGATTTCCGTCGCGGCGGCGGAAGCCGAGGCATCGGGTGTAGGGGGAGTAGGGCGGGTAGCCCTCCGGGCCGCCGTACCCCGGGTCGTAGGAGGTCCGCACGGGTGCGGTGTAGCCGGCGATGGTGGTGTTGTGCCGGGAGTAGGTGCGGGCGCTCACCCGGTTCCCCCGGTTGCCCTCGACGGTGTACACCGTGTCCGAGGTGGCCGAGGTGACCAGCCCCACGTGGTCGATGCGGCCGTTCCCGTTCCAGTCGAAGCTGATCGCGTCCCCGGGCTGCGGGGTGTACCCGCCGGACCGCGGATACCAGGTCCCGTAGGCGAGGCCGTAGTCCCGGAACGAGCTCGCCAGCCCGGTCAGGGCGGCGCCGCGGTAGGCGGGGACGTCGACGTGGTACACCCCGCTGCCGCCCCAGACGTACCTGGCGAAGTCCGCGCACCAGGGGCTGGCCCGCCAGCGGACCCCGCCCGTGGCCGGGCACCGGGCCGAGGGGTTCCAGCGCCGCAGGACCCCGGTGTAGAAGTTGCAGTTGCTGCCCGGCGGATACTCGGCGTTGCGGGACACGTCGCCGTACTCGCCCCAGGCGGCGGATACGATGGTGCCACGCGACACCGCCTCGGCGGGCGCCGCCGTCCCCGCGACCGTCCCCGCCGCGAACAGGACCGCGACGGCGAGCCGTGCCGCCGCGGTACGCGTGCCACCGAATCCCTGAACTGGGAGTACGGCGCTTTCGCCGGAATCTCGATCTTCTGGACACCCCATGAGGACAGGATTGACGAAGAAGGTCCGACCCGCCCGGAGCCATGCCGTATCGCGGGCCGTGTCCCGTGTGCGGTACGCCCGTCAGGCCCGGGTCAGCGCTTGATCCCGGCGGCGCAGAACTGGGAGACCTCGGCGGGCGCCTCGCCGGGACCGGTCTCGGGGCGCCAGCGGGAGCAGGAGACCACGCCGGGTTCCAGCAGCTCCAGGCCGTCGAAGAATCCGGCGAGGCGGTGGCGGTCGCGGGCCACGATCGGGGTGCCGCCCATCTCCATGAACCGCCGCATCGCCTCGTGCATCGCCTCCCCGTGCACTTCGGCGGTGGCGTGCGCGAGCACCATGCAGCTGCCCGGGGGAACGGCGTCGATCAGCTGCCGGACGATCCGGTAGGCCTCGTCGTCGTCCACGATGTGGTGCAGGATCCCCAGGAGCATGATCGCGACAGGCCGGCTGAAGTCGAGGGTCTCCCGGGCGGATTCGAGGATGCGGGCCGGCTCGCGCAGATCGGCGTCGATGTAGCGGGTGGTGCCCTGCGGGGAGCTCACCAGCAGGGCCCGCGCGTGCGCCAGGACCAGCGGGTCGTTGTCGACGTAGACGATCCGGCTCTCCGGGGCGAGTCGCTGGGCGACCTCGTGGGTGTTGTCGGCGGTGGGCAGCCCGGTGCCGATGTCGAGGAACTGGCGGATGCCCAGGTCGGCGACGAGATGGCGGACGCAGCGGCCGAGGAAGGCCCGGTCGGCGCGGGCCGAGTCGGTGATCCCGGGGATGAGCTGGGCGACCATGTCCCCGGCGTCACGGTCGGCCGCGTAGTTGTCCTTCCCACCGAGCCAGTAGTTCCAGATTCGCGCGGAGTGTGGTCGGTCGACTCCGAGGTCGATTGGCTGCCATTCCGGGTCACTCATAGTGCTCATGGGAGATTCCGTCCATGTCGTACTTGCGCTACTTGCGGTGGGTGCAGACATCTTCAGCAGGTATGGGCTGAAGTGGATCTTATAGCGATATTTCAGCATGCGCTCTTCGGGTGGGTCACGGGTTGACGCCACCCGATCGTGGGCTATAGTTAACACATTGGTTAATTAACCAAGTGGTTATCGACAAGACGGGTGCCCGGGAGGGCCCCGGAGGGCGGGAGAGCATTGATCATGACTGATGTGGCGAAGCGGGTTCGGGAAGCCGCCGAGCGGCTGGTCGAGTCCGGTGCGGAGACGGGCTTGCAGGTCGCCGTCTACCGGCGGGGGGAGCCGCTCGCCGACGTGGCGGCCGGCGTCGCCGACCCGGCCACGGGCCGCCCGGTCGCCTCCGGCACCCTGGTCTACGGCACCTCCACCGGCAAGGGCGTCACCTCGGCCGTCGTGCACGTCCTCGCCGAGCGCGGGGTCTTCGGATACGACACCCCGATCGCCGAGCTCTGGCCCGAGTTCGGCGCCCACGGCAAGGACAAGGCGACGATCCGGCACGCCCTCACCCACACGGCGGGTGTGCCGGGGCTTCCGGCGGACACCACGCCGGAGGACCTGTGCGACTGGGACAAGATGGTCGCCGCGGTCGCCGCGGCCAAGCCCTGGTGGGAGCCGGGCACCAAGACCGGGTATCACCCCCAGAGCTACGGCTACCTGATCGGGGAGATCGTCCGCCGGGCCGTCGGCAAGCCGATCTCGCAGGTGCTGCGGGAGGAGATCGCCCTCCCGCTCGGCGTGGACGGCGAGCTCTTCTTCGGCGTCCCGGCCGCCGAGCTGGGACGGGTGGCCGTCCTCGACGAGGTCCCCATGGACATGGGTGAGATGCCCGACCTGTCGGAGATCCCATTCTTCCGGGTGGTGGACGGCTACACCGCGGCCCCGATGGCGGCGCTCCCGAGCGCGGAGTTCGGCAACCGGACCGACGTGCTCACCTCTGACATCCCGGCCGGGGGCACCTTCTCCGCCCGCGCGATCGCCCGGATGTACGCGGCGCTCATGGACGAGGTGGACGGCGTCCGCCTGATCTCCCCCGAGCGGCTGCGCGAGGTCACCACGCCGGCGGTCTCCGGGACCGACGAGGTCATCGGGTTCCCGGTCACCCGGGGACTCGGCTACGACATCGGCTTCTTCGGGCCGCTGGACGGGCCGACCCTGTTCGGGATGGCGGGGAGCGGCGGGACGGCCGCCTACGCCGACACCGCCACCGGCGTGGTGATCGCGGTGACCAAGAACCGGGTCTCCTCCGGCGACTACAGCACCTTCAACCACCTCGGCGAAGTCGTCCGCGACGCCCTCGCCTGACTCGGGCGGCGGGCCCGGCGATCCGGCGCGGCCCGTACCCCGTCGGCGTGGGGCCTCAGGCACCTCCTCGGAGGGGTTCACGACCCGGCGACGAACCCGATGATCATCGCGATGGTCGGCGGCAGGAGCAGCGCCCCCGTCCACAGGATCCCCTTTCTGGAGCGGATCACCAGGGCGGAGAGGAACGCGATGAGGGCGATGCCGAAGGGGATGGCGACAAGGGGCAGGATCGCCCGCCATACGCCGCGCGTCCCCGCGGGCAGCACCAGGTCTTCCTCGGGGGTGAGCACGGCCGGGAAGACCTCGCCCACCTGCACGTCCGCGACGGTGTCGACGAGGATGGGCTCCCTTGCCCGGTCGTCGAACGCGAAATGCGCGGTGCAGTGGAGCCCCTTGCGGACGGGGGTGCAGGAGGTGACGGTCGCGGTGCCGAGGGTGCCCGTGTGGCCGAGCGCCAGCCGCACGTCGGTCGCGGTGATCGCGATGCCCGCGCCCACCAGGACGACGAGCAGGAGGCCGCAGAGGATCAGGTTGACCGTCGCCCCGCCGCCTCCACCGGTGCCGGACGGCCGCTTCGCGGCACCCTGCCGCCCCTGGTCGGTCCCTGTCGGCGTTCTTCTCTTCCGGGGCATGACGCCCACGCTGGCCGCCGGTACTTGCAGCCCACCTGTAAACGGCTGGGGGTGCGCTGCAGGGCTTCCTCAAGCCCGCATCCAGACGGATCGGGCAAAGTTCCCCGTGAACTTCAGAACCTCGGCCGGAGTCCAACCGGCGGAGGAAAGGATGACGACAGTGTTTCGACGGAGAACGACCATCGCGGCGGTCGGCGCGACCTTGATCACCGTGCTCGGCGGCGGCGCGGCGGTGGCCGAGCAGGCGGAGCTCACGGCGATCCCGAAGGGCTTCCTGCTGCTGGAGCCCAAGGTGAAGCCGAGTAAGCCCGGCGACGAGGAGCGGTGGGAGGTGGACAGCAAGCTGAGCACCCCGTTCCCGATCAACCCGTGTGCGTACCGGAAGGCCCGCGACGTCGGCAGGGTCGCCGCGCGGACGATCGGCCACTTCCAGCCGACCTACGGTGAGTACGAACAGCTGGTGGTCTATCGGAGCACCGCGGCGGCCAAGGCCGCGTTCGCCGGGCTCCAGGCCGATCTGCGCCGCTGCCGCACCGAGAAGCTCGCCCCCGGCCGCGTGCAGACCTATTGGACGAGCGGTCTGGCCGTCGGCGACCGGGGCCTGCGCGTCCGCGCCCACGAGACGGGTAAGTACGGCGTACACGGGGAGCGGGGCGTCGCCGTACGCCGCGGCAAGGCGTTGATCTTCTACACCGACGGCGGCGAGATCGGGCGGACGACCTGGACCCAGGTCAAGCCCTTCGAGAAGTCCGCCCGGAAGATGGCGGCCAAGGTCTGCGCGATCCGCGGGGTCTGCGCCTAGGCCGTACCCGCGGTGAAACCGGGCACGCCTCCCCGAGGGGGAGACGGGGAGGCGTGACGAGGCCGGGCTACAGCGTGATCCACTCGGTGGAGACGGTGACCTCGTCCAGAACGGCGGGGATGGGATCGACGCCGAGGCCGGGGCCGGTGGGGACCCGCAGGTGGCCGTCCTCCAGGACGAAGGGCTCGGTGATGTCGGTCGCGTAGTACCGGCGGGAGCCGGAGGTGTCCCCGGGCAGGGTGAAGCCGGGCAGCGCGGCGAGGGCGACGTTGGCGGCGCGGCCGAGACCGGTCTCCAGCATGCCGCCGCACCAGACCGCGATCCCGTGGGCCCGGCACAGGTCGTGGATCCGGCGGGCCTCCAGGTAGCCGCCGATCCGCCCGGGCTTGATGTTGACGATCGAGCAGGCGCCGAGGGTGATCGCCGCGGCGGCGTGCTCGGCCGACTCGATCGACTCGTCCAGGCAGATCGGGGTCGTGAGCCGCTTGGCGAGCTGCGCGTGCTGCACCAGGTCGTCGTTGGCGAGCGGCTGCTCGATCAGGAGCAGTCCGAAGGCGTCGAGCCTGGCCAGGTGCGGGGCGTCCACCAGGGTGTAGGCGGCGTTGGCGTCGACCTGCAGGAGCAGGTCGTCGCCGAACCGCTCCCGGACCGCGCGGACCGGCTCCACGTCCCAGCCCGGCTCGATCTTGAGTTTGATCCGGACGTACCCTTCGTCGATGTACCCGGCCACCGCGTCCAGGAGTTCGGGGACGGAGTCCATGATGCCGACCGAGACCCCGCAGGGCACCCGATCGGCCGCCGCGCCGAGGAAACGGCCGAAGGACTCCCCGGAGGTGCGGAGCCAGGCGTCCAGGATCGCCGTCTCCAGGGCGGCCTTGGCCATCCGGTGCCCCTTGAACGGCTCCAGCGCGCGGCCCACGCGGTACGCGTCCACGTCCTCGGGGAGCGCCGGGATCAGGAATCGGCGGAGCACCTCGGCGGCGCCGTCGACGTACTCGGAGGAGTACAGCGGTTCGGTCATGGCCACGCACTCGCCCCAGCCCTCGGCGTCGGGCGTGACGGCCCGGACGAGGAGGACGTCGCGGTCGTGCTCGACGCCGAACGAGGTGCGGAACGGGGCGACCAGCGGCATCGCGATCCGGCGCAGTTCGATTCCGGTGACTTTCATGGTGGTGTACGGCTGACGCCGCGACTCCTTCCGATCTGCCCGCCTGCTTAGGCGGTCCGTTGAACGATGTAGGCGGACTTGTCGTGAAAACCGATGACCTTGGCGCCCTGGTCCAGGAGCCCGGTCATGACCTCGCGCAGCGCGTACCGCCACGCCCTGGCGGCTCCCGGGTCGGTCCGGCGCAGCCCTTCGACGTCGGCGGGGAGGGACACCAGGACCGTGGACGCGTCGGTACGGCCGAGCACCGGGAGCCCGGCCTCCTCGGTCAGCCCGTACACGGCGTCCGGCGGGGCCTGGACGGCCCACCGTTCCCCCCGGACCGCGGCGGCCACGTGCGGCTCGGACAGCCGCCACACCATCAGCATCCGGTCGGACTCGTCGCCCGCGTTGATCGAGTCGGTCATCACCCCGTAGAACGAGGGCAGGTACTCCTCGGGGAGCGCGCCGAGCTTGACCGTGTTGAAGTAGGCGTTCCGCCGGATCAGCGGGTCGTAGGTCCAGGTGATCCGGCTCAGACCCCGGGCGAGCGCCCACTCGCGCTGGTGCGACTTGAGCGCGAACCCGATCCCCTGCCCGGCCAGGGTCCCGGTGATGTGCGAGTGCAGTACCTCCCCCACGGGGGCGCCGAAGAACCCGGCGGAGGCGCCGACCATGCGGCCGCCGCGGAAGGCCCCGGCCACGTAGTTCCCGGCGTGGGCCATCGCGCGCATGAGATCGGCCGGGAACGGCCCGCCGCCGGGGTCGGCGCTCCAGATGCCGCCGAAGAACAGGCAGGCCTCCTCGAACTCCGCGGAGGTGTGCAGGACGCGCACCGCGATGTCGTTCATCGGAGCACCGCCGCCACCAGAGCGGTCAGCAGCGCCGTCCGGCCCGGCAGCTCGGCGACAACCAGATGCTCGTCGTCGGCGTGGGCGCCGCCGCCGACCGCGCCGAGCCCGTCCAGGGTCGGGCAGCCGACCCCGGCGGTGAAGTTCCCGTCGGAGGCCCCGCCCACCCCCATACCGGTGATCGGCGCCAGTTCCAGCTCGGTCGCGATCCGCCGGGCGAGGGCGAAGAGCTCCCGGGAGGACTCGGCCGCAAGCGGCGGCCGGTTCGGTCCGCCGAGCACCTCCAGCCGGGCGCCGGCGAGCTTGGGGGTGAGCGCCCGCATCAGCGCGTCCACCTGGTCCTGGGCGTCCACCGTGGGGGTACGGACGTCCACGTCGACGCTCGCCTCGGCCGGGACGGTGTTGGTGGTGGTCCCGGCGGAGAACACGGTCGGCGTGACCGTGACCGGTCCGAGCGGCCCGGGCTCCGCGTGGGCGACCCGCGCGGCGATCTCCCCGATCGCCAGGACCTGGTGGGCGAGCTCGACCCCGGCGTTGACGCCCTTCTCCGGGTCGAGCCCCGCGTGGGCGGCCCGTCCGCGCACGGCGACCCGGTACATCGAGGTGCCCTTGCGAGCGATCTTCAACGCCCCGCCGGGCCCGCTCGCCTCCAGGACGAACGCCGCGCGGCAGCCCCGCGCCGTGTCCTCGATCAGGGACCGGGAGGTGAGGGAGCCGAGCTCCTCGTCCCCGGTGACCAGGACGCACACGCCGTCGAGTGAGGGGAGGGCGGCGAGCGCGTGGAACATCTGCACCAGGCCGCCCTTCATGTCGAAGACGCCCGGGCCCCGGGCGATCCCGTTCACGACCGACCACGGGTGGGTCTGCAGGGAGCCGATCGGCCAGACCGTGTCGTGGTGGCCCAGGAGCAGCACCCGCGGCGTCCCGAACGACCACTTCAGGTGGGTGACGCCGTCGACGACGAGCGTCTCGGGGGGCGCGCCGAGCAGGCGGGTGCCCGTCTCGGTGACGACCTTGGCGCTCCGGGCGACCGCGGCCAGGTCGCTGGAGAAGGACTCGCAGACGACCAGCTCCTCCAGGTCGGCCAGCATCCGTTCGAGGGTCACGCCGGCCGTCCCAGCTCCGCCTGGAACAGCCGCAGCACGTTCCCGCCGAGGATCTTGACGATGTCCTCGTCGGGGAGGCCCCGCTTGACCAGGATCTCGGTGACCAGCGGCAGCCCGCGCGGGCCCTCCAGGCCGGGCACGATCGCCAGCGGGTCGATGTCCCCGTAGGCGAGGTCCCCCTCGCAGCACGGCGGGGTGAGGTCGACCGTGACCTCGTGGACGAAGTCCGGGCCCAGGCCCACGTGGTCGATCCCGGCGACCGTGGACACATGCTCGATGTGGTCGGCGATCCGCTCCACCGTGTAGTCGCCGGGGTCGTCGGACAGGAAGCCGGGGAAGAAGTTCACGCAGACCACCCCGCCGGTGGCGGCGACCCCGCGCAGCTGCGCGTCGCTGAGGTTGCGGTGGTGGTCGCGGAGCGCGCGGGCCGCGGAGTGGGTGGCCATGACCGGCCTGGTCGCCAGCTCCAGCACGTGCTCCACGCCGCCGACGCCCAGGTGGGAGACGTCGAAGACCATGCCGAGGCGTTCCATCTCCTTGACCGCCTCCACCCCGTGGGAGGTGAGCCGGCTCCCGGCGGCGTCCTCGCCGCTGCCGTCCGCCAGCGGGGTGCGACCCCAGTGCGCGATCGAGGCGACCCGCACCCCGAGCCGGTGCAGCGTCGGGAAGAGCTCCACGTTGGCGTCGATCCCGGGCGCGCTCTCCAGCGCCAGGACCAGCGCGATCCTCCCGTCGGCCAGCGCGGCGCCGATCTCGGCCCCATCCCGGCAGAGCCGCACCTCGCCGGGGTTGCCCTCGGCCAGCGTGTGCGCGGCCTCGATCATCCGCAGGGTCTCCCGGAGGGCGCCGTCCGGCCGGTACCGATCGTCGATGAACACCGGCAGGACCTGCAGGTCCACCCCGCCGTCGCGGAGCTGGGGCAGCCACCGGTCCCGGAAGTAGGACGCCCACCGCTCCGGCGGCCGGGCGGCGACCGACATCAAGAGGTCGTTGTGAGTATCCGCGACGACGGCGCGGTGGTGGAGCTCGGCGAACACGTGACACCCTCCGATGACTGTTTCCTCCGACGGTAGGGCAGAGCCGCCGGTGATGATTCATGGAGAATGCTCAAGACGTGGGCGACTATTCGTCCAGTCGGCCAAAGATCACCGGCTTTCCGGCGGGGGGCTTCTCCGGAACGGGTGACGCCTCCGGCCGGGTTCTCCGCGGGGGTACGGCCGGTGGGCGGCTTAGTCGTCGCCCGGACCGTCCTCCCGGTACGGGCCGCCCGCCCATCCTGATCCGTCCCCCCGCATGGTGCCGCCTCCCTGCGGGAGCGGGTTGCGTCATCACTCGTATGCCGGGAACCAAAAGGGTTCCGCAGGCGACTGAACCGACACGGACAGGCTCTCCGGAGTCTGTGTTCACATCTCGGTGATCGGCGTCGGCGGATCGTCGTCGCGCGGGACGACAGGGAGGCATGGTGCCACGGAGCGTCGGCATGAGGGTGACGGCACGCGCATGGCCGGTTGCCGGACAGGTGCTGTACGTCGCGGCGGTCGCGGTGGCGACGTCGTACGGCATCGGGGCGGCCGCGCGGGCGGGCCTGCTCATCCCGTTCGCGGTGCCGATGGGGGTGGCGATCACGGCCGCGCTGAGCCTGTTGCCCGACCGGGTTGAGCTCGCGGCCTGGGCGGGGGTGACGGTGGTGATCCTCGCGCCGACGTACCTCGGGCACGGCGGGATGGAGTACGCGGCGCTTGCGGTTGTGGCGCTCCTCGCCGTGCTGGGGGTGTTCCGGACCCCGTGGTTCCTGGTCGCCGCGTGGACGCTGCATCCCGTGTGGGACCTGGCCGTCGCGCGGCACATGGCGCCGGTGTTGATCGATCTCCCGGTCGCATGCGTGTACTACGACCTCGTGGTCGCCGGATACCTCGCCTACCGAACACACCGGCGGCGCCTGGTCTCCTTCGGCCGGTCTCGCGGGGAGGCGGCTCCCCATGCCGGTCCGGGCCCCGCATCGGAGGGGGCCGACCCCCGCCTCACCTGACCGGGGACGCCCTGGGCGTCGCCGCGGGGTGCGCGTCCGCCGTACCGCCCGTGTGTACGGCTCGCGCCGGCCTTCATCCCCGTCACGCCGGCGGCTTTGGCGACTCGGACGGATGTTTGTCCGGCCTGAGCGGCTGATCGACGAGAACTCACCGAAAACCCGTACACACTTGTACGGGTTAATGTGGATAATAACTCGTACACACCTGTACGGTTTAGGTCCAGAGGGAGTTCCGATGTCCCACCCCACCCCTGCCGCCGATCCCCACACCGCTCCGGCACCACCGGATCCACGCCGGTGGACCGCGCTGGTTCTGCTGTGCGTCGCGCAGTTCATGCTGATCCTGGACGTGACGGTGATCAACGTCGCCCTGCCCGGCATCGGAGCCCAGCTGGACCTCGACCGGGAGACGATGACCTGGGCGGTGACCGGCTACACCCTGTGCTTCGGCGGCTTGATGCTCCTGGGCGGCCGTCTCACCGACGCCTTCGGTCCCCGGCCGGTTCTGGTGGCAGGGCTGGCCGTCTTCACCCTCGCCTCCCTGGTCACCGGCTGGGCCGATACGGCCGCCGTCCTCATCGGCGGGCGACTCGCCCAAGGCGTGGGCGCCGCCCTGCTGTCCCCGGCCGCCCTGGCCACGATCACGCGCCGCTTCCACGGGGCGGAGCGCAACAAGGCACTCGGTGTCTGGGCCGCGCTCGGCGGCGTGGGATTCGCGGCCGGTGCCCTGCTCGGCGGCGTCCTCACCGCAGGCCCCGGCTGGAGATGGGCGTTCCTCGTCAACATCCCCGTCGGACTGGTCGTGCTCGCCTGGCTGCCCCGCCTCATCCCCACCGCGACGGCGCACGGCTCCCGGCGGATCGACCTGCCCGGCGCGGTACTCGTCACCGGCGCGACCGGAGCGCTCATCTACGGTGTGGTCAAGGTCGGCGACGCGGGCTGGGGTTCGGCCGCCGTGTTGGTCCCCCTGGCCGGAGCGATCGTCCTGTACGCGGCGTTCGTCCTGGTGGAGCGGGTGGTCAGGGTGCCTCTGACGGACGTGCGCGTCCTGATCCGGCGGCCCGTCGCGACCGGGGCGTTCCTGATGTTGATCGGTACGGGGCTGCTGCTCGGCTTCGTTTTCCTCGGTTCGCTGCACCTTCAGCACCTCAAGGGCCTGTCGGCCATGGTCACCGGGGTGCTGTTCCTGCCGGTCGCCCTCGCCACAGCCGTGGGCGGTCATCTGGCGGGGCGGCTGATCGGCCGGATCGGGGCCCGCTCCACCGCGGTGGCCGGGCTGCTTGTGGCGGCGATCGGCGCCGTACTGCTGATCCTGCTCGAGGACACGGCCGGAATCGTCGTCGGATTGGTCGTCGGAGCCAGCGGGGTCGTCCCGGTGTTCGTCGCCGCCACCACCACCGCGCTGGGCTTCGTCCCCCATCACGAGGCCGGGATCGCCTCGGGGATCGTCAACACCTTCCACGAGGTGGGTGGGGCCCTCGGAGTCGCCGTCGTCTCCACCGTCGCCGCCGCCGGCATCCAGTACCGCTCGGTACCGGCCTTCACCGATGCCTACACCGTCGCGGCGATCGCGGCGACCGTGGCCGCGGTCGTCGCGACGGTGCTGGTCCCGCGCGGCAAGGCCACGTTGCCCCAGGGGTCCCACGTCCACTGAGGCGCCTAAACTTGGCGACCATGGGACGCGCGAGCCGTATGCCGCCGGCCCGGCAGGATGAGGACACCTCACCCCGCCGGGCCGACGCCGAGCGCAACATCTCCACCATCATGGCCACGGCCCTTGAGCTGTTCAGCACCAACGCCGGCGTCAGCATGGCCGACGTCGCGCGCTCGGCGGGGCTCGGCCGCGTCACCGTCTACGCGCACTTCCCCTCCCGCGCGGCGCTGCTCCAAGCTCTCGTCCGGCACTCGATGGCCCAGGCCGAGCAGTCGATGGACGCCGAGCTCACCGACGGGGACGCGCCCGCGGACCGGATGCTGGCGCGGGTGATCGGCGCCACCTGGCGGGTCCTCGACCGGTACCGCAAGTTACGCGTCCACGCGTTGTCCGAACTCGGCTCGGAGTGGCTTTCCGAGCAGCACGACCCCGTGTTCCAGCGCGTGGAGAAGCTGATCGCCCGAGGGCGGGAGCAGGGCGTCTTCCGGCGGGACCAGCCGATCGGCTGGATGGTCACCGTCGTCTTCAGCCTCATCCACACGGCGGGTGACGAGGTCGAGGCCGGTCGGTTGTCCTCCGGCGAGGCCCCCGGCCTGCTGAGGTCCACCCTGGGGTCGGCGCTGTCCCCTCCGGCCTGACGGCTTTCCCGTACCCGCCTTCAGCGTGTCCGGCCGGGGGTGAGCAGGGCCAGGGCCTTGTCGAGGTCGAAGCCGGGGTCGCGGTTGTAGGGCAGCTTGGCGAGTGCCGCGCCCATCGCGCAGGTTCCGGTGACGGCGGAGAAGACCAGTCCGGCGCCGACGAACCCGGCGACGAGCCGGGCCCGGGGCAGGCGCAGGCCGACCAGGAGCGAAGCGGTGACCACGCCGCCGGCGACGAGACGGACCTGACGGTCCAGCGCCCAGCGGGGTCGTCCGCCGGGCTGGGACGCGACGGGCGCGGACGCGGCGGTCCACGCGGCCATCCCGCCCTCAAGGACCAGGGTGCCGTCACGGCCCTCCTGGGTCAGGGTGCGCTGGGCCTGGCGCGCCCGGCCGCCGGTCTGGCAGATCAGCAGCAGGGTGCCCTCGGTTTCCTGGGCGATGCGGCGCGGGTACCGGTTCACCTGGTCAAGGGGGAGGTTGACGGCGCCGGGGATGTGGCCGGCGGCGAACTCGCCGGGGGTGCGGACGTCGACGAGCAGCACCTCCGGGTTGGTTTCGATCAGGGAGCGGGCGGTGGGGACGTCGACTCCGGTCGGTGCGGACATGGCGGGGACGGTTCCTTTCTCGGGGTGACGGGACGTCAGGTGGTGGCGAGCCGTTCGGCCAGGTCGGGGACGCCGGCTCCGTCGAGGACGACCGGGCGGTATCCGGCGGCGAGCAGCAGGGTGGCCGCGATGCTCGCGCGGCGGCCGGTCCCGCAGGCGACCAGGACGGGCCGGGTGGGATCGAGCTCGGCGGGGATGCCCTGGGTGACCAGGTCGGGCAGGTACCGGTGGATCGCGCCGGGCAGCGCGACGGCCGCGTGCTCGGCGGGGGCCCGGACGTCCAGCAGCTGGGCGTCGGGCCCGGTCAGCCGGGCGGCGAACGCCACCGGGTCCAGCAGCTCGAACGTCTGCACGGCGGCGTCCCCGGTGTCGGCGAGGACACCGAGCACGGAGTCGACGCCGATCTGGGCGAGCTGGACGATCGCCTCCGCCGTGTCCTGACCGGGGCCGGCGACGAGGACCACGGGCGTCCGGTACGGCAGCAGCCACCCCGCCCAGCTGCCGAAGTCGGCCCTGAGCTCGATCCCGAGCGAGCCGGGGATCAGCCCGGCCGCCTGATCGGCGCGGGGCCGGATGTCGACGAGCCGGGTGCCCTCGGGCAGGCCGGGCAGGTCGGCTACGGTGAGTTCGGGCACGGTCAGCGGCGGCATGGGCGGAACCCCGAGGATGTTGGCGGGACCCATGTACCGGTAGAACGCGGGGATCGGCAGGGGCGCCGCCAGCAGCTCGTCGGCGAAGGTCTCGGCGTCGCCGATGGCGAGCAGCGGATTGCCCGCGATCTCGGCGGCGATGGTGGAGGTGTGGCGGCCTGCGCCGGTGGCGGTGCAGAACGACCCCTCGCCGTGGGTGGGGAGGAGTCGTACCTCGCCGGGCAGCTCCGCCAGCCGGTGCAGCGAGCCGTACTGCAGCTTGGCGAGGGTCCGGGCACGCTCCCGGCCGAGCAGGTCGGGGCGGCCGGCGGAGGAGACCAGCAGGCTTCCGCCGGAGAACACCGCGACCGGCTCGCCGTCGATGAGCACGAGGTAGCTGGTGTGTTCGGGGGTGTGACCGGGGGTGTGGACGGGGCGGATGCTCAGCCCGGCCTCGCCGTGGATGTCCTCCAGGTGGAAGGCGGGGGTATGCGGGTAGGCCGGGGCCGCCGCGGCGGGGAGGACGAGCTCGGCGCCGGTGCGCAGCGCCGCCTGCTCGGCGCCGGAGACGTAGTCGTTGTGCAGGTGGGTTTCGAGGACGAAACGGAGCTCCACGTCCTGTTCCGCCGCCGCGGCGAGGAAGCGGTCGATGTCGCGCTGGGGGTCGACGAGGATCCCTCGGCCTTCGTGGACGAGCAGGTGGCTCTGGTCCCCGAGGCCTGGGGTGCGGAACGAGGTGATCTTCATCGCGGACCCTTTCAACGTGCTATATACCCCGGTGGGTATCTGGAAGGCGGTTGCCGGGCCGGACCCGTCGCCGTGTCGGCGCCGGTTCTAGGCGAGGGAGAGGAACAGCTTCTCCAGCTCCTCGACGCTCATCGGGGCGTCGTCGCCGCGCTCCCGGGCGGCCTGGCAGTGTCGCAACCCACTGGCGACGATCTTGAACCCGGCGCGGTCCAGCGCCTTGGAGACCGCCGCGAGCTGGGTGAGCACCTTCGCGCAGTCCTCTCCGGCCTCGATCATCGCGATGACGCCGCCGAGTTGACCGTGCGCTCGGCGCAGGCGGGAGATCGCGTCGCCGATTGTCGACTTATCTATCTCCATATCCCAAATATACCCAGGGGGGTACCAGGCGGCAAAACGGCCCCGGTCCCTCGATCCGGCCCGGACGGGAGGGACCTGCCGGGCTCCGGGATGCGGCGCGCTCGGGTGTCGGCCGCGAGGGGCGGACCGTCGGCGCGCCGCGCGGCCGTACCTGTACGGCGTCCGGTGGCGGACGATGTCAGGAGCAGGCGAGGGAGAACTGCTGGGTCATGAACCGGTAGACGTTGGGGGACCAGCCGTTGCAGTGGTAGACGACGGTCCCGTGACCGCTCGCCACCGTCGACCACGTTCCGGTGGCCGGGTTCCAGCGGTCGATGCTCACCGGCAGGACATACTTCGTCCCGTTCGCACAGTTCACGTAGTTGTGTGCGGTGATGTCATGCGTTGCGGGGTCGACCTGGAAGTACCTGGTCGGCCGGCAGTTGGCCGATCCGGCCTGCGCGGGTGACTGCTGCGCGAGCAGCCCGGTCGCGGCGGTGACGAGCGCGACGCCGGCGGCAAGAAGGTGACGGCGGGCCGAGGCCGGGGGTCTGCGCATGGCGATCCTTTCCTCCCTTGGACGATTCCTCTTTCTCGCGACATCCGTCCTCAGTGCGAAAGCGACCCTGTTCACCCGTCTCGGTGGGAAGCCACTCCCTGAGTGTGCGTCCAACCGATCTTCAGCGCAAGGGGAGTCCCCCCGGCCCGATCGGGTGGGTGTGCGGACCGACGAGCCGTGCGTCGCCCGGCCCTCCGTCCAGCGGGATCGCCCTGGACGGAGTCCGATTCGATCAGGCCGGGCGGACGAAACGGTGCGGGGGCGGCTGATCAGGCACAGTTGTGGGCGAACACCTGGCTCATGAACCGGTAGAGGTTGGGCGAATAGCCGTTGCAGGAGTAGACCGCGGTCCCCGAACCCCGTGCGACCTCCGACCATGTTCCGGTGGCCGGGTCGTAGCGCTCAATGGCCACCGGGCTGAAACGCGTTGGTCTGTTCTCGCAGATCAGGTAGTTGTACGCGTAAATATCCTGGCTTGGAGCGATCTCGTAGTGCCGGACCCGGTCGCAGACCGGCGGGGTGGCCTGCGCGGGTGACTGGAGCGCGAGGAGCCCGCTCGCGGCGGTGACGAGAGCGATGCCGAGGGCGGTGAGACGACGGCGTACAGCGGCGGGGGGTTTGCGCATCACGATCCTCCTGTTGGGCGGTTCATCTCTCCGCGGCCTCCCCGCGCCGGGAGGGCGCCACTGTTCCCGGCTCTCTCGGAGGGGTCGCTTCCCGAGTGTGCGCGGAGACGATCGCCGGTGCAAGGGGGGGTCCCCTGGCCCGATCGGGTGGGTGTGTGGCATGATAGGTTCCGATCGATCGATCGATCGATCGGCAAGGAGGCGGGAGCATGTCCGAGACGGTCGCGGCGGAAGTGGCGGCGGCACAGATCGCCCTGGGCGAAGCGGCGGTCCGGATCCGCCCCGGCGGCTGGATCACCAAGGCGGACGGCGCCGTCGCATCGGTGAGCAACCTCGACGACGCGTCCCTCAACGGGGTGTTCGCGCTCCGGGCCGACTCCGACCCCGAGGTGGTCGCCGGCCTGCTGGACCGGATCGCCGCCACCGGGCTCCCGCACTCGCTGCGGCTCCGTCCCGGCGCCGGCGACGCGCTCCGCGCCATGGCCGCCGACCGCGGGTTCACCCTCCTTGGGGAACTGCCCCTGCTCGTCCTGGACCGGGACGACCTGCGCCGGCCGCCCGAACCCGAAGAGCTCACCGTCCGGCGGCTGGACCCGGGGGAGGCCGGGATCGTCGCCGGCTTCGTCGCCGACGGTCTCGGCCTGTCCCCGGCGGTCGCCCGGGACTACCTCAGCCCCCGGCTCTTCGAACTCCCCGGCAACGCCGCCTACGTGGGCGAGGTCGGCGGGCGGGCCGTGGTGACGGGACTGGGGTTCGCCGCGCGGGAACACGTGTCGGTGGGCGGCATCGTGACCGACCCCGCCCACCGCCGCCGGGGGTACGGCGCGGCGCTGACCGCCGCCGTGCTCGCGGACGCCTTCACCCGGGGTTCCCGGCGCGCGTTCCTGCAATCGTCGCCGATGGGCATGGGCGTCTACGAGGCGCTCGGCTTCCGTTTGCTGGAGCGTCAGACGATCTGGAGCGGCACCTCGGACGTGCTAGCCTTCGATCGATCCGTCGGCCCAGTCCGTCATTAGGAGAGTTCCTGTGGTGCGTGCCGGTCACGGGGAGGATCGCTCGACCAGAGAACGGGTCACCAGGGCCGCCGTCGGCCTCTTCGCCGAGCGCGGGTTCAACGGCACCGGCATCCGCGACATCGCCTCCGCCGCCGGGCTGACCACCTCGACCCTCTACCACTACATGACCAACAAGGACGACCTGCTGGTCGAGGTCATGCTGGGGACGATCACGCCGCTGCGGGACGCCGCCCTCAAGATCATATCTGAGATCGACGACCCGTCGGTCTGCCTGGCCACGCTCGTGGAGCACCACGTCTGGCTGCACGCGAGCGACACCCTCGGCACCCTGGTCAGCGACACCGAGCTGCGTGCACTCCCGGCGGAGCGACGCGCCCAGATGGTCCGGCTCAGGGACGAGTACGAGCGGTCCTGGCACGTCGTGATCCATCGCGGGGTGGAGACCGGGGTGTTCGACACCCTCAACCCCGACCTCACCGCGCGTTCCCTGGTGCAGATGGCGACGGGGGTCTCCCACTGGTTCTCCGCCGGGGGCGAGCTCTCCCTGACCCGGCTCTGCCACGCCTACTCCGACCTGGCGCTGGGGCTGGTGCGCGCCTCGCGGCCGGGCGGCGTGCCGATCCGACGCGACGACCTCACCCTCCCCGCCCCCACCCACTACCTGCCGGACCGCCCCGCCACCTGATCGCCGGGAGCGGGGTACGGCCCGAGGCCGTTTCCGCCGGAGGCGGCCGACGCGGTCGGTCACGGCTTCGCACCGCGACGATCCGGTACGGCCTGCGGCGGCTCGAACCTGAAGGCTCGCCGCGCCGGCGCAGCCCGTACACGCTCCGGTCGTTCTCGCCGGGTTGCGGGTGACAGGTACGGCCTGCGGCGGTTCGAAGGCATGGGGCGGACGACGAGCGGCCCGACTCGACCGTGCCGCCCGGTCCTTCTGCGGGGCACCGACGCCGTGGTCCTCCCGCGCGGGAGGACCACGGCGTCGAGCCCGCGGTCAGGACGACCCCACCGGCCTTCCGTTGATCGTGGTCCACCGCCGCTCGTACACGGTCTCCCCGCCGGCGGCGACCCGCCCGCTGAGGTGGCGGCGGCCCGCGGCGGCCTGGCCGCCGGTGTGCACCGTGAACTCCTCGCCCCCGGCGAGCCGCAGCACCAGGGCGGCCCGGGTGCGGACCGACGCCGCCGCCGGCCGGGCGTTCTCCATCGAGGCCGTCACCTCGTGCTCCAGGGCGAACGTCCCGCCTTGGGCGAGGGCGAGCTCCACACTCATCCCGGCCGTGACCGAGAAGCCGTCCCGGGCGACGTCCCGGGTGATCCGGTAGACGGGCGCGGCCCGGACGACCTGCGGAGCCCGGTTCACCCCGGGTTCGGGCAGGGGTACGGCGCGCGGCGCGGAGCCGTCGGCGCCCGGCGCGTGCAGGGGCAGGCGCAGGCCGGAGGGGTGCGCGGCGTCGGAGAGCACGGTGATGACCGGAGTCTGCGCCGTCGGCCAGATCCGGGGGAAGTCGGCGCAGGCGACGGTGAGGCGGAGCCGGTGCCCGAGCGGTATCCGGTACGCGGTGGGATACAGCTCCACCTCGACCTCGGCGGCGCCCGCGTCCTCGGACGGGGCGATCCGGTGCCAGCCGGAGGTGATGAGGACGGAGGCGCCGTCCGGTGCCACCGCGCACAGCTTGACGGCCAGGTTGACCTGCTCCCCGGCGCGGCGCGCCACGCGGAGCCGTGCGCGGGGGGCGCCGCAGAGGTCGAGGTCCTGGGGGAGTTCGCCGGTGGTGTAGGCGAGGGATCTGGCGTCGTCGGCGGCCTGGTTCAGCACCGAGGCCGCGAACGCCACGCCCATGGGGTACCAGAGCCCGGCCTCGGTGCCGACGAGCGCGGTGGCGGCGTACTCGTCGCGGACCTCCTCCGCCGGTTCCCCGGCGGTCAGCCCGGAGCCGGGGCCGAGGTGGAGCACCGTGTCCTCGGGGCCGGGCGGCCACCGGTCGGCCGAACGCCACTCGCCGGCGCCTTGCACGTAGTAGACGACGCCCGGGCGGTCGTCGGGCTCGTCGGGGTCGATCAGCCAGCGGTCCCACCAGTACCGCAGTTCGCGCAGATAGTCGTACGGGGCCTCCGCCGCCATGTCGGGCGCGGTGTGCGTCCACGGTCCGACGAGCAGGCGCTTGGGGGCGGTGCACCGCGCATAGGCGTGCAGCATGGCCTGGCAGAGCAGGTCGCGCCAGCCCGACACGAAGAGGCTGGGCACGGTGATCTTCTCGATGGGGACGGCCCGCTCCCGCCAGTACTCGTCGTAGCCGGGGTGGGCCGGCCAGACCAGATGGGAGAAGTCCCCGTCGTCGAGCCGGGTCAGCCGCTCCCGCCAGGCCTCCAGCCACCGCCCGCCGGGGTCCTGCAGGCTGGGCGGGGCGAGTTCGAGCGCCAGCATGAGCGCCCCCCACGCGGAGGCGCCCAGCGCGTTGGGGCAGCCTCCGGGGTAGACGAAGTCGTGGTAGATGTCGGCGGCGCCGTAGACGCTCGCGATCGCCTTGAGCGCGGGCGGCCGGCGCGCGGCGACGCCGAACGAGGTCGCGCCGCCGTAGGAGGCCCCCCACATCCCCACGTTCCCGGTGGACCAGTCCTGGGCGGCGGCCCAGGCGACCACCTCCTCGCCGTCGAGGTGCTCCCGCGGATCCCAGGCCTGGTAGGCCCGCCCGCCGGAACCTCCGTGCCCGCGCAGGTCGACCAGGAGGGAGGCGTACCCGGCTTGCGCGAAGTAGGCGGCCGAGTAGGCGTTGGACGAGCCGATGAAGTCGTCCTTGCGATAGGGGTAGAGGCTGAGCAGCACCGGGAAGGGCCCGTCCCCCTCGGGGAGGAGAAGCCGCCCGGCGAGGGCGGTTCCGTCCGGTAGGGGGACGACGACGTCGCGGAAGTCGGGGGTCACGTGGTTGCCTCCTTGTCCGGGGCGGGCAGCCGCGGCACCGCCTCCAGCAGAGCTCGGGTGTAGGGGGCGGAGGGGGAGCGGGTCAGCTCCTCCGTCGGACCGCTCTCCACGACCCGGCCCCCGTGCAGCACGGTGACCGAGTCGCACACGTAGCGGACCGCCGCCAGGTTGTGCGAGATGAAGAGCAGGGTGAGGCCGAGCCCGGTCCGCAGCTCGTTGACGAGGTTCAGCACGGCGGCCTGCACCGAGACGTCCAGTGCGGAGGTGATCTCGTCGGCGACCAGGACCCGCGGCTCGGCGGCGAGGGCCCGGGCGATCGCCACCCGTTGCCGCTGCCCGCCGGAGAGCCGCCGCGGCAGGTGCCTCGCATGGCCGGGTTCCAGCCCCACCCGGTCGAGCGCCTCCCCGATCAGCCGGCGGAGCCCCTCCCGGCCGGGACGCCGCCAGCGCAGCGCCTCCCCGATGGAGTCGCCCACGGTCATCCGGGGGTTGAGCGAGGCGTACGGGTTCTGGAACACCGGCTGGACCGGGGACGGGCCGCCGCGCCGGACCGTCGTCGCGCCCCCGCCGACCAGGATCCGCCCGGAGGCCGCCGGGACCAGCCCGATGACCGCGCGGGCGAGCGTCGACTTGCCGCTGCCGGATTCGCCGACCAGCCCGGCCGCCTGCCCGGCGGGCACGTGCAGGGTGACGCCGTCCACCGCGGTGAATCCGCCGTACCGGACGGTCACGTCGTCGATCAGCAGGTCGTCGCCGCGCACGCCGCACCTCCTCCGCGACCGGAGTGGCGGGGCGCGGTACGGGCTCGCGCGGGCTCGCCGTACCCGGCTTCGGCGGCGCGGGACGGGCGCGGGTTCATGCGGTGTCTCCGATCGGATGCCAGCAGGCGGCGCGGTGGCCGTCGCCGACCGGGATGAGTTCGGGGAGTTCGGTCGCGCACCGGCCGGCGGCGCGCGGGCAGCGCGGCGCGAACGCGCATCCGGGCGGGTCGGCCGTGGCGTCGGGCGGCCGGCCGGGGATCGCCGCCAGCGGCCGGGACCGGTCGGTGGCCATGTCCACCACGGAGGCGAGCAGGACCCGGGTGTAGGGGTGGGCCGGGCCGGTGGTGAGCGCGGCGACGGGGAGGTCCTCCACGATCCGGCCCGCGTACATGACCAGGACCCGCTCGCAGGTCTGCGCGACCACCGCGAGGTCGTGCGAGATGAGCAGGAGCCCCGCCCCGGTCTCGCCGCACACCCGGTCCAGGAGCGCGAGGACCTCCCGCTGCACCGTGACGTCGAGCGCGGTGGTGGGCTCGTCGGCGACGATCAGCCGGGGCCGGTTCATCAGCCCCATGGCGATCATGCCGCGCTGCAGCATGCCGCCGGAGAGCTCGTGCGGGTACCGGCGGGCGACGCGTTCGGGGTCGGCGATCCGCACGTCGGCGAGCCGGGTGACGGCGCGGCGCAGCGCGTCCCGCCGGGTGAGCCCGGCGTGCACGACGGCGACCTCGGCGAGCTGGCCGCCGATCCGGGACACCGGGTTGAACGAGCCGAGCGGGTCCTGGAACACGAAGGCGAGCGAGGTGCCGAGCGTCCGCCGGAGCCTGCGCCCGGCCCCCCGGCCGCCCGGCGGCAGGGGTTCGCCGAGGACCTCCAGCCGGTCGGCCCCGATCCTGGCCTCCGGTCCGGTGAGCCCGGCGACGGCGAGCGCGGTCATGGTCTTGCCGCAGCCGGATTCGCCGACCACGCCGACCCGCTCGCCGGGCGCCACGGTGAAGGTGACGTCGCGGACGGCGCGGACGTCCGCGCCGTTCGGCAGCGGGACGGTCACCGCCAGCCGCTCGGCGTGGACCAGCGCCCCGCCGGGGTCGCCGACGGCGGCGGCCCGCCGCGGGGTACGGCCGCCGCGGCGCGGCGGCGGCGGCTGCAGGCCGAGCGTGACGGCGAGCGCGTCCCCGACGAGGCTGAAGACGAGCCCGCCGACGACCACGGCCGCCGCCGGCGCCAGGGCGTAGGCGGGGTTGGTGTACATGCGGTTGAGGGCCTGGTTGAGCAGCACGCCCCAGTCGACGTCGGGGGATTGGACGCCGAGGCCGAGGAACGACAGGCCGGACAGGACGATCAGCGCGCCGCTGATGCCGATCATGGCGGTGACCAGGATCGGCCCGGCCACATTGGGGACGACGTGCCGCAGAAGCAGCCGGGCGCGGCCCACGCCCAGCAGCCGGGCGGCGGCCACGTACTCGGCGCCCTGCACCGACGCGGCGAGGGTCTGGGTGAGCCGGGCGAAGACCGGGGCGAGCGCCAGCGCGATCACCAGGGTCGACCCGTACACCCCGCCGCCGGTGATCGCGGCGACGAAGAGGGCGAGCAGCAGCGCGGGGAAGGCCACGGCGAGGTTGACGCCCGCGCCGATCAGCCTTGCGGCCCGGCGGCCGACGACCGCGGGGAGCGCCCCGACGAGCACGCCGAGGGCGACCCCGAGCGCGGTCGCGGTGACGCTGATGCCCAGGGAGAGCCGGGTGGCGACCAGGACCCGCGCGAGCACGTCCCGGCCGAGTTCGTCGGTGCCGAGCGGGTGGCCGCCGCCGGGCGGCAGCAGCGCGTTCGCCGGGTCGATCCGACCGGCGGGCCCGTCCAGCAGGATCGGCGCCAGCACGGCGACGGCGACCAGGATCGCCAGTCCCGCCCAGGCGGTGAACCGGGCAAGCGGGGACACCGTCACACCTCCCCGAGCGCCGAGCGCGGGTCGACGGCCATGATGAGCAGGTCGACGGCGAAGTTGACGAGCAGGACGATGCCGCTCAAGACCAGGATCAGGCCTTGGGTGAGGGGGTAGTCCTTCTGGGTGATGGAGGAGACGATCGCCGAGCCGAGGCCGGGCCAGGCGAAGACGTTCTCGATGAGCACGGTCCCGGCCACCAGACTGCTGAGGGTGAGCCCGGCGACGGTGAGGGTCGCGGTGAGGCAGTTCGGCAGCGCGTGCCGGAGGTAGAGCCGCGACCGGGTGAGGCGTTTGGCCCGGGCGGTGCGGATGTACTCCAGGTCCAGCACGCGCAGCCCCTCCGCGCGGACGATCCGGGCGAGCGCGGCGGCGGGTCCGGAGGCGAGGGCGAGGACCGGCAGCAGGTAGGAGTCGGGGCCGGCCAGCCCGGCCACCGGCAGCCAGCGGAGGGTCACCCCGAAGGCGGCCACCAGGCCGACCGCGGTCACGAACTCGGGCATCGCGACGAGGACCCCGCTGCCGCCGGAGAACGCCAGGTCGGTGCCGCGATGCCGTCCGCTGTGGGCGACGACCGTGGCGAGGAGCCCGGCCGCGACCCCGGCGATCAGGACGACCACCAGGGCGAGCCCGGCGAGGTGCAGGGTGGCCAGGATGCGTTCCCCGATCAGCCGGCTTACGGGGAGCCGGGAGGTGAAGGAGACGCCGAGGTCTCCTCGGGCCAGATCACCCAGGTAGGTGAGGTACTGCACGGGCAGCGGCCGGTCCAGGCCGAGCTCGGCCCGGCGGGACTCCACCAGCTCCTGCGGGGCGGTGAGCCCGAGCGAGGCCCGGGCCGGGTCGCCGGGGATGAGGTGCACCATGAGGAACGACAGCGTCAGGACGATCCACAGCGAGACCAGCAGCCGGAGGACCCGCCGGGCGAGGTACCGCCCCCTGGAGGGGGCCGCGGTCGGGGTCGCCACGGCTAGCCGGTGATCCGGATCGTGGTGGGCACGATGCGCAGGTTGCTCAGCTCGAAGGTGGCGCCCCGGGTGAGCACGGCGTTGTCGGAGTCCAGGACGGGCACCACCGCGGTGGACCGCAGGTAGAGCCGTTCGATCTCGTTCCAGGTTTCGCACGACTCCGCGCCTGTGAGCCCGTTGGCCTTCTTCGCCAGCGCCGGGACCTCGGACAGGTCGGTGTTCGGGAAGTTGGTGCCGTTCGGCGGTTTGGGCCCGGAGACGAAACCGAGGAACCGGGTGGGCAGTGAGACGAAGATCGGGATCCAGCTGATGTCGTAGTCGCTCGTGCCGAAGAGGATCTCACCGGTGGCGACGTCGGTGACGCCGCGGGGGACGACCTCGGCCCCGATGGCCTTGAGGTCGCCGGCGGTCAGGTCGGCCGCCGCGGAGACCGCGGTGGGGTCGCCCAGGTCCCGCCCCCAGATCAGGGAGAGGGTGAGCTTGCGGCCGTCCTTGACCCGGATGCCGTCGGGTCCCTTCCGCCAGCCTGCCTCGTCCAGGAGGGCGTTCGCCCCGGCGACGTCGAAGGCCGGCGTGTTGCCCGTCACCGTGTCCTGCGGGCAGGCGGGCGGTTCGGCGGCGGTGAGCCGCTTGGGGGCGAGTCCCCAGCCGCCTCCGGCGACCTTGGCGATGCGCGGCACGTCGAAGGCCATGGCGACGGCGCGGCGGACCCGCTCGTCGGAGGTGACCCGGCCCGGGGCGTGGTTGAACCACATCTGCACGGTCGGCCCCCGGCTCGGGACCGCGGTGAACCCGGCCGCCTCCAGCCGGGTGCGGTCGGGGCCGGTGGCGGGCCCGGCGGTGAGCTGGCCGGACAGGAGGAGGTTGGCGACGGTGGTCTGGTTGGGGATGATCTTCACGACGACGGTCTTGGGCACCCCGGGGGTGTCGGAGGTGGTCCCGTCGTGCCCCCAGGTGTACCCCTGGCGGCGGGTGAAGGTGTAGTTGTCGTTGTCGACGGCGGTGCTGAGCTGGAAGAGTCCGGTCCCCAGGGTGCCGTGGGTGAGCCGGGACCGGTCGGCGAGCCCGGCCGGGCAGACGATCCCGATGGAGCCGGTGGCCTGGACCAGGAAGCTGTTGGGGGCCGGCGTGGTGAGGGTGACGGTGCCCGCCGCGGGGTCGGCGACGGCCTTGGTGCCGGTGGGCAGGCCTCCGCCGAGCAGCGGCGACTTGTTCTTCGGGTCGGCGACGTAGGCGTAGTTCGCGGCCACGTCCTTCGCGGTGAGGGGGGTGCCGTCCGCGCAGGTCACCCCGCTGCGGAGCTTGTAGGTGACCGAGGTCGGCGTCTGCGTCCAGGATTCGGCCAGCCGGGGGCGGATCACCGAGTCCCCGCCGACGAAGACCAGGCTCTCGTAGGCGAGCGAGGTGAGGAACGCCGGCACGTAGGTGGCGTTCTGGTGGGGGTCGAGGTTGCCCGGCGCGGCGGGCAGGCTGATCGTGAACGTGCCGTCCTTGACGTCGGCTCCCGGGGATCCCGCGGCCTCCCGACCGGCCTGGCAGCCGGTCAGGAGGACCGCGGCGGCGGCGAGCACCGCCAGGGTGGGGGACTTTCTCACGGTGTGCTCCTACGGGGTACCCGGCGCCGGGGAGCCGAGTCGTGCGGTGATGAACTCGAGGTAGACGGAGGTGGCGGTGATCATCTGGTCGAGGTCGACCCATTCGTCGAGGCTGTGCGCCTGGTCGAGGGATCCGGGGCCGTAGATGATGGCCGGGGCGCCGAAGTAGGGCGCGTCGGAGCTGGCGGGGAACCCGACGGGAGCGGGGGAGCCGGCCACGCAGCGCCGCAGGTCGGCGAGGAATTCGGCGTCGGGGTTCTCGTACGGGTCGACCGACCACCAGGCCGGCGACAGCTCCCAGTCCCCGGCGGGGCCGAGGTGCGCGGTGAGCGCGGCGTCCAGCAGGTCGCGGGCCGACTCGGGGGTCTCCCCGGGGAGCAGCCGCCGGGAGATCTCGACGTCGCACCGGGGCGGGACGACGTTGGCCTGGGTGCCGCCGCGGATCACCCCGACGTTGAGGACCGGTGGGCCGAGCAGCGGGTGCGCGGTCTTGGCGAGGTCTTGGGCGTGCCCGGTGACGGCCCGCAGCGCCTCGGCCATGTCGAGGATGGCGTTGCGGCCGGAGCCGGGGACGCTGCCGTGGGTGGCCTGCCCGGTCGTCGTCAGGGTGTAGACGGCCAGGCCCTTGCTGGCGGTGCAGATCCGCAGTTCGGTCGGTTCGCCGATGATCACGACCGCGTCGCCGGGCAGGTCGGCGCGGGCGGCCTTCGCCCCTTCCTGCCGGTACTCCTCGTCGCCCACCCCGGCGATGATCAGGTCGCCCGCGAGCGGCAGACCCCGCTCGGCGAGGACTTCGGCGACCTCCACGTAGCAGGCGATCGCGGCCTTCATGTCGCAGGCGCCCCGGCCGTGGATGCGCCGGTCGGCCAGCCGGGCCCGGAAGGGCTGGTCGTACGCCTCGACGCCGACGGTGTCCAGGTGCCCGGCGAGGACGACGGGGGGACGGCCGTCCCCCCGTGCGCCGGGGAGGGTCGCCAGGACGTTGGCGCGGCCGGGGGCGTACTCGGTGATCTCGGTACGCCAGCCGAGCGAGGCGAGCCGCCCGGCCAGGTAGTCGGCGGCCGCGACCTCGCAGGGCCCGCCGGGTTCGCCGAACGGGTTGACGCTGGGCACCGCGATGAGCTCCATCAGGGTGCGGGCCAGCCGGTTTTCCTCGATTCCAGGGTCATCCATGTCCACTCCTCAATCGATCGATCGATCGTGTTATCTGAGACGGCCCCCCGACCGGATCCGCGCGCCGTGGTCAGCCGGACATCGTCAGCCCGCCGCTCACACTGAGCACCTGACCGGTCACGTGCCCGGGCTCCTCCGCGAAGAAGCCCACCGCCGCGGCCACGTCCTGCGGGGTGGCCAGCTTGCGCAGCGGCGTCGCCCGTACCATCGCCTCCATGATCTTGTCGGTGGCCGGGTCCGACCGCATCGACTCCAGCAGCGGCGTCGCCGTCGGCCCCGGGCAGACGCAGTTGGCGAGCACGCCGTGGCGGGCGCCCTCCCGGGCGATCGCCTTGGTGAACGCGATCACGCCGCCCTTGCAGGCCGAGTAGACGGCCTCGCCGGAGGAACCGACCCGGCCCGCGTCGCTGGCCACGTTCACGAACCGCCCGCCGCCCGCCTCCCGCATCGACGGCAGCGCCGCGTGGGTCACGTTGAGCACCCCGACCAGGTTGACGCCGATCAACGTCTGCCAGAGCTCCGGCTCGTTCTCGACGAACGGCTGCACCCGGTCCCACCCCGCGTTGTTCACCACCACCGCCGGGGGCCCGAACTCCGCCGTGGCCGCGTGCACCGCCTCGGCCACCCGGTCGTGGTCCGCGACGTCGACCCGGTAGGCCCGCGCGCACGGGAGGTCCTCGCCCGCGGGGTCCCGGTCGAGGACCGCCACGGCGAACCCCGAGTCCGCCAGCCGCGCCACGATCGCCGCGCCTATCCCCTTCACCCCGCCGGTGACGATCGCGAGCCGTCCGTACGGCTGCCGCGGTCCGTTCACAGCGTCCACACTCCCTTGAATCCGATTTCGGTACGGCCGGCGGCGTCGATCCCGTGCGGTCCGCTCACAGCGCGCTCATCCCGGTCAGGCCCCGGCCGAGCAGGAGCCGCCGGGCCCGCCCGGCGTCTTCGTAGCGGGTGGCCATCAGGGCGTCCCGCAGCAGCCGCTCCAGCGGGAACTCGTCGATGTAGCCGTTGCAGCCGAACACCTGTACCCCGTCGCCGGTGGCGCGCACCGCGACCTCGGAGGCGTAGAGCCCCGCGCGGGAGGCGGCGAGCGAATGGTCCAGGCCCCGGTCGGCGAGGTGTGCCGCCGTGTGGGTGAGGAGCCGGGCGGCGGTGATCTCCACGTCCATGACGGCGAGGAGCCGCCGGACCGGCTGTATGTCGGCTGCCGGCTCGCCGGGCCCGTGCCGCTGCCCGGTGTAGCCGAGCGCCGCGTCCAGCACGGCCCGGGCGATCCCGACGCAGCCGGCGGCCAGCGAGATCCGGCCCCGGTCGAGCGCGGTCACGGCCACCGCGAAGCCGTCGCCGGGGGAGCCGAGCAGCGCGTCGCGGGAAACCCGGACCTCCTCCAGCACCACCTCCGCGACGTCCTGGGCGCGCAGTCCCAGCTTGTTCTTGATCGGCCGGGCCGAGAAACCGGGCAGGTCGGTGGGGACCAGGAAGCAGCCGACCCCCCGGGGGCCGGCCTGGTCCGGGTCCACCCGGGCGAAGACCAGCGCCACATCCGCCCAGGTGCCGTTGGTGATGAACGTCTTGACACCGGTGATCCGCCAGCCGTCCGGTCCGAGGGTCGCCCGGGTGGTGAGCCGGGATACGTCGGAGCCGCACTCCGGTTCGGTCAGCGCGAAACAGCCCACCGACTCCCCGCTCGCCAGGCGGGGCAGCCAGGCCGCTCGCTGCTCCTCGGCGCCCCATCGCAGGATCGCCCCGGCCACCAGGCCCAGACTGGCGGCGACCATGCCGCCCACCGAGGCGTCGGCGCGGCCGAGCTCCTCCATGGCCAGGCAGTAGGAGAGGGTGCCGGCCTCGACGCCCCCGTACCGCTCGGGCAGGCCCAGGCCGAGAACGCCGACCTCGGCCAGCTGCCCGACCACCGAGCGGGGCAGCTCCTCGCGCCGGTCCCGTTCCCGGGCGTACGGCGCGAGCTCGCGGTCGGCGAAGTCCCTGGCGGTGTCGCGGAGCAGCCGCTGCCCGGGCGTCAGGTCGATCACGTGCGGGTCGCCTCCTCCCGGTCGGCGGTGTCGGGGGTGACGCCGAGTTCGCGCAGCAGGTGCTTGGCCGCCTTCTCGGTCTGGGTCTTGGGCATGGAGCCGACCAGCCGAAGGTAGCGCGGGACCATGTGCCGGGCCAGCCGGGCCGACGCCCAGGCCCAGATGTCCTTTGCCGTGGTCGCGGCCCCCTCGCGGGCGACGGCCGTGACCATCACGTCCTCCTCCGAGAGTTCGCTCGGCACGCCGTACGCCGCCACCTCCACCAGGTCGGGGTGCTCCAGCAGGGCCTGCTCCAGGTCGAAGGCCGAGATGTTCTCGCCCCGGCGGCGGATGACGTCCTTGAGCCGCCCCAGGAAGAAGAAGTGGCCGCGCCCGTCCCGCCGGACCAGGTCCCCGCTGTGGAACCACTGGCCGCGGAAGGCGTCGGCGGTCGCCTCGGGGTCGCCGTGGTAGCCGGACATGACGGTGTGCGGCTCCGCGGAGCGGACCACGAGCTCGCCGGCCTCCCCGTCGGGCACCTCGAAGCCGTCGGCGTCCTGCACCCGGACGTCGAAGGGGGGCACCGCCCGTCCGCAGCTGCCGGGCGGCCCCGGTTCGCCCGGCCGGTTGTAGAGGACGATGCCCGCGTCGGTGAGCCCGTAGATCTCCACCAGCTCCAGGTCGAACCGGCGCTCGAACTCGGCCGCCCAGGACGGCATGGGGACGCCCCAGGCCAGCCGTACCGGGTTGTCGGCGTCGTCCGGCCGCGGCGGCTGCCGGTGGAGCAGGGCGAGCGTCGCCCCCATGAAGTCGAACACGGTCGCGCCGTGCCTGCGGCAGTCCGCCCAGAAGCGCGACACCGAGAAGCGGGGGGCGAGCGCCGCGGTGCCGCCCGCGGTCAGGGCCGCGGCCACGGTGAAGACGGCGCCGTCCACGTGGAAGAGCGGGAACGGCGCGTAGAGCACGTCGTCGGCCCCGATGCCGAGCTGCTCGCGGAAGATCTCGGTCTGGCGCAGCGTGTACCGATGCGGGATCCGGCACGCCTTGCTCGGGCCGGTCGACCCCGAGGTGAACATGAGCATCGCGGTGTCCCCCGGCCCGGTGGGCGCCGGGGAGACGGGGGAGTGCCCCTTCTCGGTGAGCGTCCGGACGGAGCGGACCGTCACCCCGGGGAGCCGGACCCCGGCCGGGGCGTCGCCGAGCAGGACCACCTCGCGGATGAGGGGTGCGTCGGCGAGTACGGCGGCGGCGATCGGCGCGTGCTCGGCGTCCAGGAGCAGGACGCGGGCCCCGGTGAGGCGGAGCGCGTGCGCCAGGGCCTCGCCGCGAAAGCCGGTGTTGACGGGCACCTCGACCGCGCCGAGGTGGGTGAGCGCCAGCCAGCTTGCGACGTAGTCGCAGCTCGTCCCCGCGAAGATGCAGACCGGGTGCCCCGGTCCGACGCCGAGGGCCGCGAGCCCGGCGGCCAGCCGCCGTACCCGCTCGTCGAGTTCGCCGTAGGTGAGGGTGTCCCCCTCGATCCGCAGCGCGTCCTTGCCCGGGATCGCGGCCGCCTTGGCCCGCAGCGCGCCGGCTAGGTTGGTCAGGTCCGCCACGACGGCTCCCGGGCACCGCGGTACGCGGCGAGTCCCTCGGCCGCCTCCGCGGTCCGCTGGATGTCGATGCAGGTCTCCTCTTCGTCGTCGAGCGCGGCGGTGAGCGCCCGGTACAGGGGCGCGTTGAGCAGCCGCCTGGTGGCGGCGGTCGCCAGGGGACCGCCCGAGCTCAGTTCGGCGGCGATCTCCAGGGCTCGGGCCTGCAGGTCACCGGGGACGATCTCGTCGATCAGCCCGGCCCGGTGGCACCAGTCCGCGTCCATTCGCGCGCCGCTGAACAGCATTCTGCGCGCCCGGGACTGGCCGATCAGCAGCGGGAGCAGGACCGAGGCCCCGTTGCTGAGGATCAGGCCGAGCCGTGTCTCGGGGGTGGAGCAGAAGAAGGCCGGGGACGCCAGCCGGACGTCGCAGGAGAGGGCGAGCTCCAGGCCGCCGCCGACGGCCGGCCCGTTCAGCGCCCCGACCACCGGCTTGCCGAGGTTGAAGAAGAGCCGGGTGACCCGCTGCAGGCTGCGGATGGACCGGGCGAACGTCTCGCCGCCCTCCTTGGCCACCGCCAGGTCCTCGCCGCTGCAGAAGGAGGTCCCGGCGCCGGTCAGGACGACGGCCCGCAGCGAGTCGTCCTCGGCGATCAGGGTCAGCCGCTCCTCCAGGGCGTCGAGCATGGCGCCGTTCAGAGCGTTGCGGATGTGCGGCCGGTTCAACGTCAGCACGGCGACGTTCCCCCGCCGGGACGTCAGCAGTCCCGGCCGGTCGTCCTCGGGGGTTGCGCCCGCTGCGGTCTCGATCACTGGCTGATTCCTCCTCGCCTTGGCCGTCCGGATATGAGGTACGGTAGCGATCGATCGATCGATCGGCAATATCCAGGAGTAAAGAATGGACATGGGCACGTACGGCGCGCTGCACCCGCACCTCACCCCCGAAGGCGTCCTTGAGCTGGTCCTCGACGTCCCCGGAAAGCTCAACGCCGTCGACGGAGACCTCCATCGCGCCCTCGCGCAGGTGTGGCGGGACGCCGACGCCGACCCGCGGGTGCGGGCGATCCTGCTGCACGCGCGGGGCCGCGCCTTCTCCGCGGGGGGAGACCTGGCCTGGGTCCGGCGGCTCACCGAGGACTTCGGAGCCCGGGCCACCGCCTTCCGGGAGGCCCGGGACCTCGTCTACAACCTGGTCAACTGCAGCAAACCCACCGTCTCCGCGATCAACGGGGTCGCGGTCGGCGCGGGCCTCGCGGTCGCGCTGCTCACCGACGTCAGCCTGGCGGGGCGGTCGGCCCGCCTGCTCGACGGGCACACCCGCATCGGCGTGGCGGCCGGGGACCACGCCGTGCTGGCCTGGCCGATCCTGTGCGGCCTCGCCCGGGCCCGCTACCACCTGCTCCTGTGCGAGCAGATCGACGGGGAGACCGCCGAGCGGATCGGCCTGGTCGCCCGCTGCGTCGACGACGACGACCTGCTCGCGGAGGCCCGGGAGGTCGCGACCCGCCTGGCGACCGGTTCGGCGACCGCGATCCGCTGGACCAAGCACGCGCTCAACCACTGGCTGCGGGCGGCGGGCCCCGCGTTCGAGGCGTCCCTCGGCATGGAGTTCCTCGGCTTCACCGGCCCGGACGCCGTCGAGGGCATCGCCGCGGCCCGGGAGCGGCGTTCCCCGGTCTTCACCGGCCCTGCGGACGACTGACCCGCCGGGCCGGGGATGGCGCCGTCCACGGCCGTACCCGTCCGGGCGCGCCTGTGACCTGAGGGGATGCGGGATCACTCCGGGCAGGCAAGAATCCTGACGTCGCCGGTGGACACGATGTCGTACGAGGAGGGTCGATCACTTCGCGGCACGAAGACCGTGGGGAGCCTTGGCTCCGGTTCGCGGGGATGTTCCGGCGCCGCAGGCGGGACGACGCCTCGACGCCGGCGGTCAGCTTTCGCATGCTCCGGGCCGGCCGCGTGCGGGCACACGCGGCACGGCCCTTCCGTCACCCAGGAGGAGCCCGGCATGTCCGACAGATCAGCAGGCTGGTATGTGGACGATCGATGCACCAACTGCGATGTCTCCCGCCAACTCGCCCCCGGGCTGGTCGGTGAGGCCGGAGGCCGGTCCGTCATGCTGCGGCAGCCGCGTGACGAGGTGGAGACGGCGATCCTCCACACCGCGGCCTTCGCCTGCCACACCCGCTCCATCCGCTACCCGGCCGGGCGGCTCGACACCGAACTCGACCCGTTCCCGCTGCTCCTGGACGACGGGGTCCACCTGTGCGGTCACAACGCCACGCAGACCGCCGGCGCCAACTCCTACCTGGTGGTGCGCCCGGCGGGCAATCTGATGATCGACACGCCGCGCTGGGCCGAGTCGCTGGCGGCGCGGTACGAGCGGCTCGGCCCGGTCACCGACGTCCTGCTCACCCACCGCGACCACGCCGCGCACGGCCGTCGCTACGCCGACCGGTTCGGCGCCCGGCTCTGGATCCACGAGGGAGACCTGGACGCCGCGCCCGACGCCGACCGGGTGCTGCGCGGCACCGAGCCCGTTCCGATCGCCGACGGAGTGATCGCCCATCCGGTCCCCGGCCACACCGCGGGGAGCGTGCTGTACGTCGTGGACGAGCGGTACTGCTTCAGCGGCGACACCCTGTACTGGTCCCGCACCACCGGTGACGTGGAGATCTTCGAGTCGGTGACCTGGTACTCCATCCCGGTCCTGGCCGCCTCCCTCACCCGGTCGTCGGAGGTCCTCCGGTTCGAACGGCTCCTCCCCGGCCACGGGCAGGGGGTGCGGCTCCCCGCCGCGGAGATGGCCGGACGCCTGCGCGCCCTGACCGCCCGCATCCGGGACCTGCCCCCACGTGCCCCGGACTTCTCCCGAATCCGCTGGTGATCCTTCGGGGACCGGCGCGCCTCCTTCGCAGGTGAGGGCGCCGGTTCCGCCAACTTCGGCGCGCGGCCATGCATACGCGCGGACACCGGGTGGTTTGACAAGATCAAGCCCGCGTCGCATCCTTTCACTAATTAATTAGTGAAAGGGTCTATGGTGATCGAATTTCATCTGGACCGGGGGTCCGGGGTGGCGACCTACCTTCAGCTCGTCCATCAGGTGAAGCAGGCGCTCCGGCTCGGGATGCTCCGGCCCGGGGATCAGCTGCCCACCGCGCGGGAGGTGGTGGACAAGCTCGCGATCAATCCGAACACCGTGCTCAAGGCCTACCGCGAGCTGGAGCGCGAGGGCCTGGTGGTCGGTCGGCCGGGGCTCGGTACGTTCATCAAGCGCACCCTGGGCGGCGCGGCCCCGGCGGAGTACACGCGGCTGCGCGGGGAGTTCACCCGCTGGGTACGGGCCTGCGGTGAGGCGGGGCTCGACCACGAGGACGTGAAGGCGCTCGTCGGCTCGGTGCTCGACGAGGCGTCCCGGCGGGAGACCGCGTGAGCGGCGAGACGGTGGTGCGCATGCCGGGGACCGGTCCGGCGGACGATCCGGGACCGACGGCCCTGGAGGCCACCGGGTTGAGCAAGAGCTACCGCCGGAACGAGGCGCTGCGGGACTGCTCCTTGTCCGTCCCCGCCGGGCGGGTCGTCGCGCTGGTCGGCCCGAACGGCGCGGGAAAATCCACCTTCCTCAAGCTCGTCGTCGGTCTCCTGGAGCCGACCGAGGGGAGCGTGAAGGTGCTCGGCGAGCCGCTGCGGCCCGAACCCGAGTCCATGGCCCGGGTGGCCTTCCTCGCCCAGGACAAGCCGCTCTACCCCGGCTTCACCGTCGCGGAGACGCTGCGGTTCGGGCGGATCGCCAACCCCCGATGGGATCAGGACCTGGCGACCGGACGGCTTGAGGAGCTCGGCATCCCCCTGAACCGTAAGGTGGGCCGGCTCTCGGGCGGGCAGCGGACGCAGGTCGCGCTCACCCTGGCGATCGCCAAACGCGCGGATCTGCTGGTGCTCGACGAGCCGCTGGCCGACCTCGACCCGCTCGCCCGGCACGACGTGCTGCGCGGATTGATGGTGGGGGTGGCCGACACCGGGGTCACCGTGCTGTTCTCCTCGCATGTCGTCTCCGACCTGGAGGGGGTGTGCGACTGGCTGGTCGTGCTCAACGGGGGCCGCGTCCAGCTCAACGGCGACGTCGACCGGCTGCTCGCCGGGCACCGCCGGCTGACCGGCCCCGCCGAAGGCGCCGGCCCGCTCGCCGAGAGGTTCCCGGTGATCGCACGCAGTGGCACCGAGCGGCAGGACACCCTGCTCGTGCAGGCTACGGAGCCGCTCCTTCCCCCGGAGTGGACGGCGCACCCGGTGGGCCTGGAGGAACTGGTCCTCGCCTACCTCCGGCGGCCCGACGCCGCCGTGGCCGTACCGCCCATCCTCAGCTCCGCTCGATGACAGGACGACGCACATGATCTGGCTGACCTGGCGGCAACATCGCGGCCAGATCCTCACCACCGCGGGGTTCCTCCTCGCCCTCGGCGCCCTGCTGCTGGTCTCCGGCCTCCAGGGGTACCGGATCAGCGAGAGCCTGCGGAACTGCTCCGACAGCGCCGGAGACCTCTGCACGGTCTTCGTGACCGAGATCGACGGCCTGTACCAGGGCGTCTACCAGGTCTACGGATGGATGCCGCTGCTGATCCCGGCGCTGATCGGGGCCTTCTGGGGAGCGCCGCTGCTCGCTCGTGAGTTCGAGCGTGGCACCGATCAGCTCGTCTGGACCCAGTCCGTACCCCCGAAGCGCTGGATTGTCGTCAAACTCGCGGTCCTCGGCGGCTTGGTGACGCTAGGCGGGCTCGCCCTGTCGGCCATGGCCTCCGCGTGGCGCGTGGCCTTCGACGCCGTCTTGGGCGAGTCGTGGTTCGGCAACATCGGCGTGTTCAACATGGTGGGGGTGGCCCCGCCCGCCTGGTGGCTGTTCGCGTTCGCGCTCGGCACCGCCTCCGGCGCGCTGCTGCGCAAGGTGCTTCCGGCGATGGCGGTGACGGCGGCCGGGGTCGCGCTGACCATGTTCGGCCTGTTCAGCCTGAGCGACTTCTACGCCGAGCCGGTCCGGAAGGTTGTCGCGGAGCGCAGGGACGCCTTCGTTCAGGACATCCGGCTGGTCGGCGTCACCTGGGTGGCACCCTCCGGCGAGGAGACCGCCGACCCGCCCCTCCGCGTCTGCCAGGTCGGACCCGACGTCAGACCGGACGGGGAGCGGTACGTCCAGGAACAGTGCCTGTTCGAGAACGGCTATCGGCTCGCCGTGTACCACCATCCCCCGAGCCGGTTCTGGCGGTTCCAGTGGACCGAGGCGGGCATCCTGCTCGTCGGCTCGGCCCTGCTGTTCGGCCTCACCGTAGCCCGTACGGTCCGCCGTACCCGCTGACCGCCCGGCGCCGGGGCGGCCGGGGCCCGCCTCGGTGGCCGTACTCTCCGTCGTTCCTCGCCCACCTCAGGCGGCCCGAGCCGTCATGCCGCCACACCGCCCGGCCCTTACCTCCACGCGATGAAAGGACGACGTACATGATCTGGCTGACCTGGCGGCAGCACCGCGGGCAGATTCTCACCACCGCGGGGTTCCTCCTCGCCTACGGCGCCCTGCTCCTGGTCTCCAGCATCGGGAAGAGCCGTGTCCGGGAATGCGCGGCTTCGGCCGTGGACGCCTGTCCATGGTTCACGGCGGGGTCGACCGAGCTGTACCTGTTGGCCGAGCACTCTTACGGATGGATATCGCTGCTCATCCCGGCGTTGATCGGCGCCTTCTGGGGGGCGCCGCTGCTCGCCAGGGAGTTCGAACGGGGTACCGATCAGCTCGCCTGGACCCAGGCCGTGCCGCCGAGACGCTGGCTGCTGACCAAGCTCGGGGTTCTTGGCGGCCTGCTCATGCTCGGAGGGCTGGCCCTGTCGGCCATGGCCTCGGCGTGGTACGCGGCGTTCACCCCAGCGAGGGGGGGAAAGTGGTTCAGCGACCTCGGCGTGTTCCACATGGTGGGGGTCGCCCCGGCCTTCTGGTGGCTGTTCGCGTTCGCGCTCGGCACGGCCTCCGGCGCGCTGCTCCGCAAGATGCTCCCCGCGATGGCGGTGACGGTGACCGGGATCGTTCTCGCCGTGTACAGCCTGCAAAGCCTGAGCGACCACTACGCCGAGCCGGTCCGCGTGATGGTCGAGGAGCGGATGGACCACTTCCAGGACGTCCGGTGGGTCGGCGACGCCTGGGTGGCCCTGTCCGGCGCGGAGACCGAGTCCCCGCCTCTCGACGTCTGCCCGGACGGGCCCGACGTCAGGCCGGTCGGGGGAGTGGACGGCCAAGCGCACTGCCTGCTCGAGAAGGGGTACCGGTTCGCCTCCTACCTCCATCCCCCGAGCCGGTTCTGGCGGTTCCAGTGGACCGAGGCGGGCATCCTGCTCGCCGGCTCGGCCCTGCTGTTCGGCTTCACCGTGGCCCGTACGGTCCGCCGCACCCGCTGACCACCTCCACCGAGGCGGCCGGGGCCCTCGGCTTGGCCGCACTCTCCGCTGTACCTCCACGTGATCCCGTTCCCCGGCCCGGACGCCGTCGAGGGCGGCGCCGCGGCCCGGGAACGGCATCCCCCGGTCTTCACCGGCCCCGCGGACGACTGACGTCCGGGCCGACGCGCGTACAGGGGCGTCCGCCGGTCCCTGCCTACACCCCTGTCCTGCGGCTGGCAGCGGTCTGAGTGCGGTTTGTGAGCGGTGAGCTGGAGCGTGGGGACGTCCGTATCACTTGTTCACCGGGAGGGACGGGTAAATGTCCCCACGCATACTTTCGTCCGCTCATGTGCTGCCGCCACGTCGGCCGCGCATGGTCACGGTTTCGGCTCTGGCCGCGAGTCTGGCCTTGGCCGCACTGTTCCCGGGCGCCGTCGCGGCCACGCCGTCCGCGGCATCGAGCAGCACCACGGCGCCGCGCGCCCAGCTCCAGCAGTTGGCGCGGAAGCTGGTGGACGCCGGGGCGCCGGGGGTGATCGTGCGGGTCGACGACGGCCGCGGCACGCCTGTCGAGATCGTCGAACAGGCCACCTGGACCAGACGGGATCACCTGCTCAAGGCGGGGGACGAGTTCCGGGTGGCGTCCAACACCAAGACCATGATGGCCACGCTCGTGCTGCAGCTGGCCGCCGAGGGCAGGCTCGCCCTGACCGACTCGGTGGAGAAGTGGCTGCCGGGCAAGGTGCCGGGCGGTGAGGCGATCACGTTGCGCATGCTGCTGAACCACACCAGCGGCCTGTTCGACTACACCGACGATCCCGCGCTGCGGCCGTCGGTCCTCGGCAAGGACCGGCGCCGGTGGACCCCGGCGAAGTTGCTCGCCGCGGGGGTGAAGCACAAGCCGCTGTTCGCGCCGGGCACGAAGTGGTCGTACAGCAACACCGGCTATGCCGCGATCGGCGCCGTCCTGGAGCGGGTCACCGGGGCGGGCCTGGCCGAGCTGGTCCGGGACCGGATCGCCCGGCCGCTCGGCCTCAAGCACACCTACTACGCCACGGACTCCACCTGGCGCGGCCCCTACGCCCGAGGCTACGAACCGGACGCCGCCCACATGCCACCGGGTGTGCCGGCCGGGTTCCGGCACTTCGCCGGGCCGCGCCGCCACGGGCACGTGGACGTGTCCGGCAATGATCCCGGGTGGGGCGGGCCGGCCGGGGCGGTGGTGTCCACCGTGCAGGACTGGTCCCGGTTCACCACCGCGCTGATGTCCGGCGAGCTGCTGCCCGCCGGCCGGCTGGCGCAGATGCGCACCACCGTGCCGGTGGATCCGAAGCAGCCGGACGGGCCCGGCTACGGGCTGGGCGTCCAGACCGGTGCCCACCCGTGCGGCACGTTCTGGGGTCACGACGGCGGCATCCCCGGCTACCTCACCACCGGCATCACCGACCGCACCGGCGCCCGCTCGGCGACCGTCCTCATCTCGACGCAGTCGTGGGCCGAGTTCGAGGCCGACCCGAAGATCGCCAAGGCCGCCCAGGCTCTTCAACTGGCCGTGACCTGCACGATGTTCGGCAAGCCGGTGCCGGCCTCCCGCTAGCCTGCCGCTCCCCCCTGCGTCCGCCGACCGGCCGGTGCGGCGATGGCCGCGGACACCAACGCTTCGGCCTCGGCCCGTGACATCGCCGCGCCCTGGGCGCGGGCGGCGGCGAACCCGGCGGCGCCCAGGGCGGCCGTGGCGCGCTGTGTGATCGTTCGCACGCCGGCGTCGCCGAGGCCGTCCCGGCCCCGCAGTACGGCGGCGGCCCCGAGCAGCAGTCCCGCCCGTTCCGGCCGGTCACGGCACAGCTCGATCTCGGCGATCACGACCGCGATCGAGGCTGCGATCTGCGTATGCCAGGTCAGCGTCATGTGCACAGCCGGGTGGTCGAGCCGGCGTACCGCCCTGTCCGGGCGCCCCTCCGTGGCGTCCACTTGGGCGAGCACGCTCAGCAGCAACACGGTCAGGTGCGGGGTCGACCGGCCGGGTGGCGATTCGGCCAGACCGGTCCGGGCGTGTTCGCGGGCCGGCCCGGGCCGCCCGGCCCGCAACTCCAGGCGTGCCAGGCCCAGGCGCGCCTGGGCTCGCGATTCGGCCGACCCGGTCCGCTCGGCCTGGTCGAGCAGGTGCGTCAGCTGCCGCCGCCCGCCGTCCGTGTCGCCGGCTTCGGCGCGGTGCAGCGAGGCCGCCACCTCGTTCTCCATCGAGTGCTCAGGCATGCCGAGCTCCTGGAAGTAGCGGGTGGCCCGCTCGGCCAGGGCGGGCGCTCCGGCCGGTTCGCCGGCCCGCTGCATCGCGGAGTTCAGGGTGCTCAGCGTGGTGGCCAGGCCCCACCGTTCACCGAGTTCCTCGAAGCCCGTCAGCGCGTGCGACAGCACGTGTGTCGCCTCGGCGGCGTCCCCGGTGTTCATGAGCCGTACGCCGCCGGCCATCAAGGCCAGTGAACGGCTCCAGGGATCCGCCTGCTCGCCGGGTCCGGCTGCGTCCTGATCCCGGGTACGGCCAAGCCGCACGGGCAAGCCCTTGGGCTCGGCGGGTTCGGCTTCCTCGTGTCCTGAGCCGAGGGTGAGCGCCAGCCGGGCCATCTCCAGAATGGGGTGGGTGCCGGAGACGGCGTCCGCCAGCGCCTTCCTGATCCGGTCGAAGGCCGCTTCCGCCTCCTCCGGCCGGCTGATGGCCTCGGTGGTGGCGAGCGCGTGCGCGGCGGCCACCACCGCGCGTGCCTGCGGTTCGGCCGGGCCGGGGACCTGGAGCACCCGGCCGAGCAGGTCCAGCGACTCGGGCGGGTGGTCCCGCAGGAACCAGTACCAGCTCAGCGCGACGCCGAACCGGGTCGCCAGGTCGGCGTCGCCGTACTCGGCCGCCCAGCGGATCGCGGCCGTCAGGTTGTCCCGCTCCGCGGCCAGACGGGCCAGCCAGGGCAGCTGGCCGGATGTGCGCAGGTGCGGGTCGGCGGTCTCGGCGAGCTGGAGGAAGAACCTGGCGTGCCGCTCTCGCAGGGCGTCGGCCTCGCCGCGCCGGGCCAGCTGTGCGAGGCCGTACTCCCGGATGGTCTCCAGCATGCGGTAGCGCGGCTCGGCCGGGTCGGCGGGCTCCACCGGGTGCAGCAGGGACTTGTCGGCCAGTGCCGTCAGCAGTTCCCGGATGTCGCCGGCGCGGCCGATCGCTTCCGCCGTGTCCTCGGAGAGGCCGCCGGGCACGATCGCGAGCCGTTCCAGTAGTGCTCGCTCGCCGGGGGTGAGCAGGTCCCAGCTCCAGGCCACCGCGGCGTTCAGGGTCTGGTGCCGTGGCAGTGCCGTACGGCTGCCGCCGGTGAGCAGCCGGAAGCGGTCGTCGAGTCGTGCCGCGACCGCCTCGATGGGCAGGGCGCGCAGCTGCGCCGCGGCCAGTTCGATCGCCAGCGGCAGGCCGTCCAGGCGGTGGCAGATCTCGGCCGCCGCCGTCAGGGCGCCGCCTTCAAGGGCGAAGCCGGGCCGTACGGCGGCTGCCCGGTCGTGGAACAGCCGGATCGCGGCACAGGTGCGGACCTGCTCGGCCGTCGCCCCCGGTTCCGGGAGTTCCAGCGGCGCCACCGGGTGCAGGGTTTCGCCGTCGATGCGCAGGGGTTCCCGGCTGGTGGCCAGTACCCGCAGCCTCGGGCAGCGGCCGAGCAGGGATCCGATGAGTGTGGCGGCGGCCCCGATCACGTGCTCGCAGTTGTCCAGGACCAGTACCAGGTCGTCGTCCGCGAGGGTCTCGGCCAGGTGGTGCAGGATCGCCTCCGGGGTGAGGGGCCGCTGCGGCGTGCTCCGGTCGCGTGCCCGCAGCAGGTCGAGCACCGTGCGGGGTACGTCGTCGGCGTCGACCGGTGCCAGGGGGATGAACCACACTCCGCCGGAGGGGGTGAGCCTGTGGCCGACGGTGTTGGCCAGCCGGGTCTTGCCCGCGCCTCCGGGGCCGGTCAGGGTGACGAGCCGGACCCTGTCCAGCAGGCCGGTGACGCGGTGCACGTCGTCGTCGCGGCCCACGAAGCCGGTGAGGGGGATGTCCAGGTTGCCGTGTGATCGGCGGGGGAGGGGGCCGCCGGTCGCCTCCTGAAGCCGGGGGCCGGAGGCGTCCAGGGCGCCGTGTGATCGGCCGGGGCGGGGGAGTTCATCCCGGAGTACCGCCAGGTGGGCTTCTTGGAGTCGCGGCCCGGGGTCGGTGCCGAAGGCGTCCGTGAGCAGGTGGCGGATCCGCTGGTAGGCGTCCAGTGCCTCGGCGCGGCGACCTTCCACCGCCAGGGCCCGGATCAGCTGGGCGTGGAGCCGTTCGCGCAGGGGGTGGGCGGTGGTCAGGGTTTCGAGTTCGGCGGCCAGGTCGAGGCCGGCGCCGAGCGCGAGGTCGGCTTCGATCCGGTCCTCCAGGGCGGCCAGGCGTGCCCGTTCGAGCCGTTCGGCCTCGGCACCGGCGAACGGCGCTTCGCGCACGTCGGCCAGGGCGGGGCCGCGCCAGAGGTTCAGGGCTTCGCGCAGGGTGGCGGCTGCCTCGGCGGGGTGGGATCGCGCGTGTGCGTGCCGTCCTGCACGGGCGAGTCGCTCGAATCTGATGGCGTCGACCGCGTCCGGCTCGACGGCGAGCAGGTACCCGGCCGGGCCCGAGGTGAGCAGCCCGGGGTCGCCAAGGACGCGCCGCAACCTGGACACCAGGGATTGCAGCGCGTGCAGGTGGTCGGCCGGTGCCTCATCACCCCACAGTGCCTCGGCCAAGGTGGCCGGACCGACGGCACGCCCGGCGTCGATCACCAGCCGGGCCAGCAGCGCCCGCAGCCGCGCGCCCCCGACCCGCGCCGGGCCGGCAGCGGTGTCGAGCACCAGGGAACCGAGGATGCCGACGCGCATCCGTCCGCTGTCGCCGCCCGACTCGACCGCATCTGCCATGGCCGGGAGTCTGTCAGATGGCGACGTGTTCCCTGACAGGCAAGGTTCGAGCCCCTCGGGAAGTGCCCTCGGACGGCTCACCCCCGGCGATCACATGAAGCTCGGGTTCGGCCTTCGGCTCGTGACCGTCCGGTGGACCGGGGCGTTCCCGGAGGAACCTCCTGCCGGAGGCGATGTTGTGGGAGCCGGCCGTTCATGAACCTTCCGAGGAACGCGCCGTCCACGACCGGAGCTTGTCGGGGTTGCGCACCGCCCAGATGTGCGTGATCCGATCGCCTTCGACGTCGAACGCCACCACGGTCACGATGGCGCCGTCCTGCTCGGCCACCAGGCCGGGCCTGCCGTTGACCGTCCGCTCCAGGAGCGTCAGGCCGCGTTGCCTGCCGGCGAGGTTGACCAGCATGCGCACGATCTGCGCGGCGCCCTCGACCGGGCGGAGTACGGTGCCGACCCGGCCGCCGCCGTCGGCGGTCACCGTGGCGCCGGGGTCGAGGAGCGCGATGAGGGCGTCGATGTCCTTGGCCTCCCAGGCCCGCTTGAACTCCCCGACGATGCGGGCCTGCCGTACCGCCGGAGTCACGGGAACCTGCGCCGCGCCGATGCGGCGGCGCGCCGAGAAGGCCAGCTGGCGACATGCCGCGGGCGTACGGCCGACGATCTCGGCCACCTCGGCGAAGGGGTAGCGGAAGACGTCGTGCAGGATGAACGCGACGCGTTCGGCCGGGGTCATCGATTCGAGCACGACGAGGAAGGCCATGGTGACCGATTCGTCGAGCGTGACCCGGTCGGCCGGGTCGGCGGTGATGCCGCCCGGCCGTTCGCCGCCCCACTCCGTGAGGTCGGGCAGCGGCTCGGGAATCCACTCGCCCACGTAGCTCTCGCGCCGGACCCGTGCCGAGCCGAGCAGGTCGAAGCAGATCCGGGTGGCGACCTTCGTCAGCCAGCCGCCGGGGGATCCGATGGCCTCTTGTTGCGCGGGGGACATGGAGTACCAGCGGGCGTAGGTCTCCTGGACGACGTCCTCGGCCTCGGCCATGGAGCCGAGAAGCCGGTAGGCGACATTGATCAGCAGAGCCCGTTCGCTCATGACCGCGCTCACGTTCGGGTCCGGGGTTGTCATCGGGTGTCGCACTTCCTTCCTCGTCTCCGCCTTCATCGGTACGACGAGGCAGCGGCGCGGAATGTCAGGCCGACGCGCCGCCTGACATTCAACCGGGGTGCGTCGTCGTACCGGTGAGGCACCCCCGCCGGCCAAGGCCTCACCACACCGTTGTGATCGAGAAGGGAACCTCGCCATGTCCGACAACAAGGTCGTCGTCATCGGTGGCGGTTACGCCGGAGCACTCGCGGCCAACCGCCTGCGGATGCGTGCCGACGTCGACGTCACCCTGGTCAATCCCCGCCCGGAGTTCGTCGAACGGGTCCGGCTGCACCAGTTCGCGGCCGGTACCGGCCAGGTCATCGTGAACTACGGCACGCTTCTGGGCGAGGGCGTCCGGCTGGTCGTCGACAGCGCCGTGCGCATCGACATCGTCGCCCGCACGGTGCTCCTGGCGTCCGGCCGCACGCTGGACTACGACTACCTGATCTACGCGGTCGGCAGCACCGCGACGATACCGCCGTCGGTGCCCGGCGCCGCCGAGTTCGCGTACGGCGTCGCCGAGTTCGAGTCCGCCCGGCGGCTGCGCGCCAGGCTGGAGGAGCTGCCCCCGGACGCTCCCGTCACCGTGGTCGGCGGCGGGTTGACCGGTATCGAGACGGCCGCCGAGCTGGCCGAGCAAGGACGTGCGGTCACGCTGGTGTGCGGGCGGAGCCTGGCTCCGTCGTTCAGCCCGTCAGGCCGCCGGGCCGTGGCCAGGTGGCTGTCCCGGCACGGTGTCGCGGTGCTCGAGGATGTCATGGTCGGCGAGGTTCGGCCGGACGCGCTCGTCTTCGCCGGCGGCGCGGCGCAGACAAGCGCGCTGACCGTCTGGGCGGGCGGTTTCGGTGTGCCGGGGCTGGCGGCCGCGAGCGGCCTGCAGACCGACGGACTCGGCCGGCTGCTCACCGACGAGACGCTGACCAGCGTCGACGACGATCGCATCGTCGCGGCCGGCGACGCCGCCGCCCCGTCGGGCCGGCCGCTGCGGATGAGCTGCTACGCCGCCGGGCCGCTCGGGGCACAGGCCGCCGACACCGTGCTGAGCCGCATCGCCGGGACCGAACCGGCGGTGATCAACCTGGCCTTCTCGGGGGCGTGCGTCAGCCTCGGCCGGCGCATGGCCGTACGGCAGATCGCCCGCAAGGACGACACCGCGATGAACGCCTACGTGGGCGGCCGCATGGGTGCAGTGATCAAGGAGTTCACCTGCAAGTTCGCGGTGACCAGGATCCGCCGCGAGGCCGGCAGGCCGGGTTCGGCCATGTGGCTGAAGGGCGGCCCGCGCCTCGAACAGTCGGCGCCCTCGATACGAGGGAGCTGACGCTCGATGAGTCGCCTGACATTTCCGGCTGTTGTTTCGTCGGACTAATGAGACACGGGGGCAACAATCAACCATAGAGGAGTACGCATGTTCGCTGCCTACGTCACGGTCACCATATTCGCCTCGCTGCTGTTCGGCAGCGCAGCCGTGGTCTACCTGATCGGACACGAGTTTCCCAAGGCGCAGGCGGACATGAAGCGCTTGCCACGGTCGTGGGTGCCGGTGCTGGGCATGATGCTGGCGGCGGGCTCCCTGGGGTTGCTGGGCGGGTTCCGCGTGCCGATGCTGGGGACACTCGCTGCGAGCGGCCTCGTGCTGTACTTCGTCGGCGCGCTTCTTGCACACCTGCGAGTGGGTTCGCGCGACCTCGTGAACTGGGCGGGGTTCTTCGCCACCGCTGTTGCCGCCCTGGGCATGAACCTCGCCTACCACTGGGCGTGATCCCGGAGACCGGGGTTGGGTATCGGTGGCGCGGGCGGTCTCGCTGGGCCTGCTGATACCCGACGACGAACGATGCAAGCGCGACGAAGGTCTGGGAGGTCGGCGTGCCCGCCGCGGAAGCATCCTTTCGCAGCTCCGCCTGCCGGACCGCGGGAAGGCGGCAATCCCGCCCCGCCCCGGCTCGCCGACGCCGCTGAGCGTTCGGCCGCTGTTCAGGCCCCGTACCGGACTCGGAAGGAAGGTCAGATCAGGAGCCGCTTCTTCAGTGTGTTGATCAGCTCCTCGTCCACCCCGAGCCGGTCGCGCGCGTAGCCGTGTACGGAGCCGTGCTCGGCGGCCAGGCCGACCAGGAAGAGCCGCATGATCTCGGCGGGTGCCCGCCCGAATCCGGGCCACCGCGGCAGGCGGCCATTCTCGGCCAGCCAATCGGCGACCAGGCCTTCGGTGGCCAGTTCGGTGAGGGCGAAGTCGGCGACGACGTCGTCCTCGGACACGCCGAGCAGGGAGAGGATGAGCGCCGCGAGCAGGCCGGTCCGGTCCTTGCCGGAGGCGCAGTGGAAGACCACCGGGGCGTCGCCGGCCGAGGCGATCACCTCCAGGGCCCGCCGCAGCTCGGCGACCCCGTCGGCGGCGACCTCGGCGTACTTGCCGGCCAGGAACCGGCCGAGTTCGACGTCGGCGCCCAGCGCCTCCTGGCGATACGGCCGGTGCTCGACGCTCAGGTTGTGGTAGTCGAGTCCGTCGCTCTCCGGCACCCGGCCCGCACGCTCGATCTCCCAGGGGTAACGCAGGTCGATCACCGTGCCCACGCCGAGGGCGAGGAACCGCTCCCAGTCCTCGCCGTGGAGTTTGCCGAGCGAGTCGGATCGGTAGAGCCACCCCCAGCGCACACTGCGGCCGTCGTGGGTGTGGTAGCCGCCCAGGTCCCGGAAGTTGTGCAGACGCGAGAACACGATGTGTCGGGTCACGGGGGCAAGCCTACGGCGGCCGCCCCCGTGACGTGATCACCGGGCGCGGCCCCCGCCGTACGAGCCCGATGCCCCGGTTGCCGTGGTTCAGTGGACGGAGACGATGTCCGCCCGCTCGGATTCGGCATCCGTGGCGATGCGCAGCGCCTTGACCAGCTCCCGGTAGAGCTCGTCGGTCGCGAGCAGCGTGGCATGGTCGCCCCGGGCCCGGACCCGGCCGTCCTCCATCACCAGAATCGTGTCGGCGTCGATCACCGTGGACAGCCGGTGCGCGACCGTGACGACGGCCCCGGTCTCGGCGCGGTGCCGGATGCAGTCGTGGATCGCCGCCTCGGTGAGCCCGTCCAGCTGCGCGGTCGCCTCGTCCAGCAGCAGGATGTCGGGGGTGCGCAGCAGCGCGCGGGCGAGCGCGACCCGCTGCCGCTGGCCGCCGGAGACCGAGGTGGAGGAGAGCGGCGTGTCCAGTCCGTCCTCCAGTGAGTCCACCAGCTCCTCCAGCCGTACCTCCCGCAGGACCCGGCGCAGTTCCTCCTCGGCCGCGTCGGGTTCGGAGAGGAGCAGGTTCTCCCGGATCGTTCCGGGCACCACCGGGGTCTCCTGCTCCACGTACGCCAGGCGTCCGCGCAGTTCGTCGTAGGTGTAGTCCCGGTACGGGCGGCCGTCCAGGAGCAGTTCCCCGCCCTGGGGTTCCAGGAACCGCAGGATGAGGGAGAACAGGGTCGTCTTGCCCGCCCCCGAGGGGCCGACGATCGCGGTGTGACCGTGCCGCGGGATGGCCAGGTCCACCGCCTTGACCGCGGGTTCGGCCTCAGGCCCGTACGCGGCGGTGACCTTGCGCAGCTCAAGTACCGGGACCTGGCCGCCGGTACGGTCTGCGGCGGGCACCTCGCCGTGCGCGCCCGGCGGGTCGGTCTCGACGTCGATCGCGTCGATCGCCTTGATCCGCTCGGCGGCGGCGATCCCGGCCTGCAGGGCGGTGACGTTGGTGCTGAGCTGGGTGACCGGATCCATGAGGGCGAACGCGTAGAGCAGGAACGCGATCAGGCTGGACACCTCCAGCTCGCCCAGGCCGACCCGCCAGGCCCCGATGCCGAGGATGAGGATGATCGCGAGCTGGATCCCCGACCAGGCGACCGTCATGGCGGTCGCCTCCTTGCGCACGGCGCGGACGCTGAACCGGGTGGAGGCCCGCGCCTCGGTGATGATCCGGTCCCCCTGCCGCTTTTCGGCACGGCTCACCTTGACGGTCCGGATCGCCCGGAGCGAGCTCTCCAGGAGCCCGCCGAGCCGGCCGATGTGGTCCTGGGACTGCTCCTGCGCCTTGGCGATCGAGGGCATGAGCAGGGCGAAGGTGATCGAGACCAGCACCACGGCGGCGACGGTGGTGCCGAGGAGCACCAGGTCCAGGACACCCATCATCACCAGGGTGCCGATGAGCATGATGACCCCGTTGATCAGCCCGATGACGCTGGAGGAGGCGGCCTCCCGGAGCAACAGCGTGTCGGAGGTGACCCGGGTGACCAGCTCACCGGTGGGGTGTTTGGCGATCACGGGGATCTTGGCGCGGAGGAACCTCCGGACCATGGACTCCCGGGCGTCCAGGACGACGCGTTCGCCCAGCGTGCCGACGATGATCCACTGCCAGAGCCCGATCCCGGCGCCGACGACCAGCAGGATCAGCAGGCTGACGATGGGGCCGGTGAGGGAGGCCGACGAGCTGAGCGTGTCGAGGACCCACTTGGTCACCATCGGGGTGACCAGGCCCATCGCGGTCACGACGAGCGCCAGCAGGAGCGCGAGGATCAGTTTTCCGGTGTGGGGACGGGCGAACGACCACAGGATCCGGAGCCGCGGGAGCGTCGGGGCGGCGTGCTGTGGCCCCGTTTTGGTGACGTTTTCCGGAGCAGACATGCTCGAAAGTAGAACATCAATGTTCTATTCGTGTCAACTTTGACCCATTGCGGAACAGGCCCCTACTATGCACATGTGAGTGTGGACTCTCCAGCCGGTGCCGAGACCCGGACGCGTGCCAGAACCCGCCGGGCGATCCTCGACGCAGCCGTCGTCGTCCTCGGCCAGGACCCGGCCGCGTCACTGGGGGACGTCGCCGCGGCCGCGGGCGTCGGGCGTACCACGATCCACCGGTACTTCCCCGAACGCACAGACCTGATCAGCGCGCTCGGCCACGACGTGCTGGAGAAGATCGAGAACGCCACCGCGCGGGCCAGGCCCGGTGAGGGTGCGGCGCAGGACGCGCTCAAGCGGCTCTGCCAGGAGTACTTCGAGCTCGGCAGCGGTCTCATGCTGCTGTTCAACGAGCCGAACCTGGGGATGGGCGAGGTGTGGGAGGAGGAGAGCGACTCCGATCGCACCGTCGTCGAGCTGATCCGCAGAGGCCAGGCCGAAGGCACGATCGACCCGGCGCTGAACGCCGAGTGGCTGCAGATGACGCTCTGGGCGCTGCTGTACGCGGCCTGGCAGCACTGCAACGCCTGGCAGCGGCCGCCCGAGGGGGGTGTGCCCAAACACGAGGCGCTCAGCCTGTGCCTGCGCACCTTGGAGAAGCTGATCGCCCTTTAGTCCGGAGTTCCCGCAGACTCCGCGTTTCCCCACGTCGTCCCCAAGAAAGCCGCGAGCCGGGTTTGCCGCCGGGCGTCCCGGCAACGTGACCCCGCGTGGCCGGTCGGGCCGCGTACCGGCGGCGATCCGGATCACCGGGTCGCGGACCCCAGGGGGACACGATGACGAGCATGCCCAGGCGCGATCCCGAGGCCGATCACCTGCTCACCCCGGAGAATTCGGCACTGATCCTGATCGACTATCAGCCGCCGCAGATCTACACGGTGCGGTCCATGCCGACCGGTGATCTGATCGGCAACGTGGTCGCCCTGGCCAGGACGGCGCGGCGTTTCGGCCTGCCGATCGTGCTTTCCACGGTCAACGTCGAGACCGGGGTGAACGAGGAGACGGTCCCGCAGCTCCGCGGGGAGCTGTCGGGGATCCCGTCCATCGACCGTACCTCGATCAACTCCTGGGAGGACCGGGAGTTCGTCGACGCGGTGAAGGCGACCGGGCGGCGAAAGCTGATCATCGGTGCGCTGTGGACCGAGGCCTGCCTCCTTTTCCCGACCCTCGACGCCCTTCGTGAGGGTTACGAGGTCTACCCGGTGGTCGACGCCCTCGGCGGCACCACGGTCGAGTCGCACCGCAGCTCACTCGCCCGGGTCCACCAGGCCGGCGCGCAGCTCACCACCTGGAACTCGGTCGCCTGTGAACTCCAGCGTGACTGGGCCCGCCGGGAGACCGTCCAGGACTTCGTGAAGACCGCCAAGGAGCAGGGCGACGCCTGGGGCTGGTACCTGACTTTCACGGAGAGTTAGCGCTCCTTCTGTCCGGTCGGTGGTACTCCACCCCTGTCACCAGGGAAATTCGGGCCCCGGCTCGACGTGACGGAATTACTTCTGCTAAAACATGGTTCATTCATTGAAGTATATTCCACCGCGGGAGATCGCGAACCATGTCCACAGCCGCCGTCGTCCTCTCCGTTCTGCTCGCCCTCGCCTTCACGGGGGCCGGGTTCCCCAAGGTCACCGGCAAAGCCGAGGCCGTGAAGGCCCTCGCCCGGATGGGCGTCTCCGCCGGGCTCACCCGGACCATCGGCGCCCTGGAGCTGCTGGGCGCCCTCGGACTCCTCACCGGCCTGTGGATCGGCGTGCTCGGCGTCGCCGCCGCGGCCGGTCTGGCCCTGCTCATGCTCGGCGCCGCCGGCTACCACATCAGGTATCGCGACGGACTCAAGGACACCTTCCCCTCGATCGCGCTCCTGGTGTTCTCCGCGGTCACCGGCGTGATCGTCGCGACCACCCTCTGACCTTCCGCCCGCCTCAACCCCGAGAGGAACCCGATGACCACACTCACCACGACCGAGGCCGGCCTGGACCTCGACACCCGGTTCGAGCGGCCCGCCGACGAGTCGCAAATCCGGCGAGCCGCCGCCGCGCTGCGGGCCAAGGGCTACACCGTCGAGGTCGTCGACACCCCGGAGCAGGCCCGCGTCCTGGTCAACGACCGCCTGCCCGCGGACCGGAGCGTCTTCACCGTCTCCAGTGAGACCCTCCGCGTCTCCGGCCTGGACGAGGACATCAACGCCTCCGGCCGGTACGACGCGCTCCGCCCCAAGCTGGTGGCGCTGCAGCAGGAGGGGCGGATCGACGAGATGCGCTCCCTCGGCGGGGCCCCCGGCGTGGTGGTCGGGAGCCTGCACGCGGTCACCGAGGACGGCCGGCTCCTCGCCGCCTCGGGCAGCGGAAGCCAGCTCGCCCTCTACAGCTTCGGTGCGGCGGAGGTCGTCTGGGTGGTCGGCGCCCAGAAGATCGTCCCTGACCTGGACACCGCGATGCGCCGGATCGAGACCTACGCCTACCCCCGCGAGGACGCCCGGATGCGGGCGGCGCACGGCGTCCCCGCGCTGCTGTCCAAGATTCTCATCATCGACAACGAGATGTTTGAGAACCGCTGTTCCCTGATCCTCGTCCGCGAGGCGATCGGCTTCTGACCGCCGCTCCCGGGCCCGGCGGCCCGGGAGCGGTCCGCCTCGCCGTACCCGGCGGGAAAGCGTCCCGATCGCGGCTCGCGCGGCGGTGCCGCCGTGACCGGCCCGGCGGCGCCGCCACCGGCGATCGATGCCCCTGTCACCGCCGCCGTCCGCGTTTTCCCAGGTACTCCTGCCAGGCCAGGAGGTAGTCCGGCCGGCTCAGCGATTCGACGAGGCCCGTGACGAAGCGGCTCTCGGCCTCCAGCAGGGCCAGCCGGTACTCCTCCTCGATCAGGAACACCCAGAGGGCACCGCCGTCGACGGCGGCCCGAACCCCGGCGCGGATCTCGTCGATCTCCAGCGTCAACGCGATCAGCCTGCGGCCGAGCAGCCCCACCGCCTCGTCGGGGGCGAGCACGCTCAGCAGGGAGAGGGCGACCCCGAACCGCGGGTACTCGTGCTGGGGGACGGCGATCAGCTCGCGCATCCAGTCGTAGAGCTCCTCCCGGCCTTCGTCGGTAAGCCCGTAGACGGTCCGTTCGGGGCGCTGGGTGTCGCGCAGGGTCTCCTGCGCGGCGATGAATCCGGCCTTGTTCAGCTGCTCCACAACCATGTAGAGGGAGCTCCGGTTGTACTTGATGTTGCGGTCCTTGCCCGACTCCTTCAGCCTGCGCCCCAGCTCGTAGGGGTGCATCGGCTCGGTCAGCAGCCAGGCGAGCACGGCGAGCGCCAGTGGATTGGCCACTTTGCGGCGCTTGTCCATGACAGCCTCATCTCTTGGTCGACTCTCGACTACCCAAGCCCAACCAGTTGGCGCCAACCACCGGTTGCCACTGTGGTTACCACTATGAGGGAAAGGGGGCAATCTTGGATCAACCAGGGGCCGGGTCGGCTGGGACCGCTCAGGTGAACGGCGTCGCCTCCGTCGGTGTAGGCGATCGCTACGTTCGGCGGTTCGGTACCGGGACGGGGGTCTCCCCGGTGACCGGGGCGTCCCAGTCGATCCGGTAACGCTGCTCGGGGCCGAGCGTCTTCTCGGCGGTCAGGAAGGTCTTCGTCGCGAGCGGCATCATCAGCCGCATCATCGTCTTGGCGACCGGTCCGTAGCTCTTGCTGTCGTTGGTCCTGGCGGCACGGGCGGCGATCCTCTCGACCCGGCCCCGGCGCAACCCTTCGTAGGCGGCGAACGCGCTCCCCAGGTCGGGGATGTCGCGCAGGCAGCGGGCCAGCTGGACCGCGCTCTCCATGGCCTGCGACGCGCCCTGTCCGGAGCTGGGGGAGGGCGCGTGCGCCGAGTCTCCGACCAGGACCATGCGGTCCCGGTACCAGTGGGGTACCGACGGCATGATCGCGTTGGTGCCGAAGGCGGACAGCCGGTCGGCCCGGGTGTGTCCGGCCAGGTCACGGCCGGGCACGTCGTCGGCGTAGATCTCCTGGAGCCGGCGCAGCCACTCGGACGGCGGTGTTCTGCGCGCCTCCGCGGCGGTCATGCGCGCGTGGTGCGGGACGTTGGCGTACCACGCGGTGGTGCCGTCGGGCTGGAGCCAGTAGCCGAAGAAGGCCCGGCGGCCGAACACGAAGTAGACGGCGTCGGACGCGGCGCCCGGGACCGAGTAGTCGGCGACGGCGCCGAAGTTGAGCAGGGGGACGGTGCTCGGGCCGGGTGCCTGCGGATCTATCAGTGAGCGGACGGTGGAGTGGATGCCGTCGGCGCCCACGAGCACGTTCCCGTCGGCGGTGCTCCCGTCGGCGAAGAACGCCACGACACCGTCCGGCCTTTCGTCCACCCTGACCAGGCGCTTGCCGTACTCGATCCGGACGCCCTGCGCGGTGGCCACGTCGCGCAGGGCGCGGTGGAGGTCCGATCGCCAGACGCTTCGGCTGGGCGGTAGTCCGGCCAGTGCCCGGAAGGCGCCCATGGTCCGGCCCTTTCCGTCCATCATGTTCAAGTCCTTCATCGGCAGGCCGATCGCTTGGACCGACTTGTCCGCGCCGATGATCCGGAGGGCGTCCAGTCCGTTGGGTGCGACGGTGAGCATGGCGCCGACGCCGTCCGCCGTGTCGTCGTACGCCTCGTAGACCGTGGACTCGATCCCGGCCTTGCGCAGCGCCATCGCAGCGACCGGCCCGCCGATCCCCCCGCCGATGATCAACGCGTTCTTCACAGGTGCCATTGACGTCTCCTGAAGTACTCCTGGCAGGTCTGGAGGTGGTCCAGCCGGCCCGGGGATCGGATAGGGCCGGTGACCAGGCGGCTTCCGTCGTCGATGAGAGGGCCCCGGGGACGTCGCTGCCGGTGGCGGCCCGCCGTCCAGAAGGGTGTTTGATTGATATCAACTATCCAATATAGAATAGTCGATGTCAACTATATCCCGCGTACGCGGACAATCAGGGATCAACCGGTGGTCCAGGCCTGCTAGGGTCGCCCCGTGAACTTCTTCTTCCTGCGTTAGCGACCCGTCGGCGAGACGAGGAGAACCCGTCGCCGACGAGGCGGGGTGGCGGAGCGCTGCCCCGAATCGCGACGTGGGAGAAATGATCACTGTGCACATCTCCGTGCGCTTTCTCGCCTTTCCGCGGCCCGGCACCCCCTCCGTCCTGTGACGGCGGCGCGCCTGGTGGCGCGGTGCATCCGCGGTCTGGAGCCCATCGCGGCCACCGAGATCCTGCGGGCCGAACTCGGCACGGTCACCGGCCTCGGCCATCGCGAGGTGCGGTTCCAGGCGGCACCCCCGGCCCGGTGGATCGAGCCGCGCACCGCCGACGACGTGTTCCTGCTCGCCGGCCGGATCCCCGACATCGGGCGGGTCAGAGCCGGACTGGGCGGACTCGCCGAGCTGACCGCCGCGCTCGACCTCGACTCGCTGCTGGCACGTCGGCGGGCCTACGGGGGCCGGGGCCGGCTCACCGGGGTCGAGGTCTCGGCGTCCTTTCTGGGCAGGCGGAACTTCAACCGCTACGACGCCGAAGACGTGATCGGGTCGGCCCTGGCCCGGCGGCTCGGCGTGCCCTACCGTTCCCGCCGGGACGGCACCCCGCCGCCGGACCTCGACGGCGGATGGCGGCTCACCCTCGACGGCGAACACGCCACCCTGATGCTGCGGATCGGCCTCCGGCCCGCGCATCGGCGCGACTACAAGCGAGCCACGATCCCGGGCACCCTGCACCCGCCGGTGGCCGCGGCGATGGCCATCCTCGCCGACGTCCTCCCCGGCCAGCGGGTCCTGGATCCGTGCTGCGGCGCGGGAACCCTGCTCATCGAGGCGGAGAGGGCGCAGCCCCTCGGCCGCTTCCAGGGCTACGACCTGGATCCGGCCGCGCTCCGGGCCGCGAGGGTCAACGCCGCCGGCTCCACCGCGGTCCGGGTGGGCGCGGCGGACGCCGGGGACCTGCCGCTGGCGGACGGGAGCGTCGACCGGGTCGTCGCCAATCCGCCCTGGGGTGCCCAGGTCAGGGCGGGTGGCAGGCTCGCCGGCGCACCCGAGCGCTGGTGGGCCGAGATCCGCCGGGTACTCACCCCCACCGGGAGCGCCGTGGTGCTGATCCCCGACACCGGGGACCTGGCCGCCGCCATCCGGTACGGGCTCGTGCCCACATACGTCCAGCAGGTCAGCCTGTTCGGATCCCGTCCGTCCGTCGTCCGGCTCGTTCCGCGCGAGCCGTCCGGCGGATCCGACGACCGGATTCGAAGAGATCATTGACCTCTACTTTGGTAGAGGTCCTAGTCTGATCATGGCGTCGACGACAGGCGACGCCTTCGAGAGACATCCGTACGGCTGCGCGCCCACCCGCGCGCGGCCGTGCCGAGGCTGAAAGGCACCGCCATGGGTTTCGACAAGGCAATCATCCACCTGGACCCGGTCGGGCCCCTGGTACGGGCGGACGCCGGAGGCCGGACCACGATCATCGGGGTGCCGGACCCCGAAACCGCGGCGAAGACCGCGCTCGACCTGATCGCCGACGGCGTCGGACGCATCGAGCTGTGCGGGGCGTTCGGCCCGGCCGCGGCGGCCGCCGTGTACCGGGCCGTCGACGGTGCGGTGCCCGTCGGGCTTGTGCTGTTCGGCCTGGAGTCGCTGACCGGCGTCGCCGCGTACAAGGCCCGGTTCGAAGCCGGGGAACGGCTGGCCGCCGCCTTCGTCTACCTGCACGAGGGCGCCGACCCGGCCGGAGACCGGGACCTGCGGGAGCACGAGGGCGGCACCGCCCTCTTCGTGGCGGTCCCCGACGTGGCGGCCGCGGCGGCCGTCGCGGTGGACCTCGTCGCCGGCGGCGAGGCCGAACTCATCGAGCTGTACGGCGGGTTCACCCCGCGATCGGCCGCCGTCGTCATCGACGCGATCAAGGCCGAAGTCCCCGTCGGCGTCGCGGTCTACGGCCCGTGACGGGTCGCGACGACGTGTCCCGGCCGGATCCGACGCCGAAGGGGTGCCGGCCGGGGTACGGCTAGCCGGGGTCGATCTCGTCCACCGAGAACACGGAGCAGGCGAGGTAGCGCCTTCCCCCGCAGGCCTTGCACATCTCCTCGACCCCCGCCGTGACGATCTGCCGCTCGACGATCGCCATCCGCCCGATGACGACGTGCCCGGACCCGTGGCACCGGGGACAGATCATCCGCTCATCCCCGGGCGTCACCAGGGATTACCATCGGTGTGGAGCACGCTTCTCCTCCCTCTCCCGGCCGGTTCGCACGATACCGCCGCTCTCAAGGGCGGAGGGTGGAATTCGCCCCCGTGTCCTCCCGCTCAGCGCCGCCCGGCGAATCGGTCCGTCGCCTCGATCAGGGCCCGGGCCATGCCGGGGTGGCCGGTACCGTGCCCGCCCTCGTCGATGAGGACGAGGGTCGCGTCGGGCCAGACCCGGGCGAGTCGCCAAGGGATGTCCGGGGGGCCGCTGAGGTCCATACGGCCGTGGATCAGCACGCCCGGAACGCCGGCCAGTTCGCCCGCCCCGCGGAGGAGCTCCCCTTCCTCCAGCCAGGCGGTGTGCCGCCAGTAATGGGTGACCAGCCGGGCGAAGGTCATACGGAACGCCGGATCGGCGTATGTGGGATCGGGCTCGTGGTCGCGTCCGACGGCCACGTGCGAGTCCTCCCACGCGCACCACCCGGCCGCGGCCCGCTCCCGTACGGCGGGGTCGGGGTCGGCGAGCAGTTCGGCGTAGGCGTCCACCAGGCTGCCGTCCCGCGCGGCCGGCGGAACGCCGTCGCGGAACCGGTCCCACGCCTCCGGAAGGATCCGACCCATGTCACGGGTCACCCACTCGACCTCGCGACGGGTGGTGGTGACCACACTGAACAGGACGATCTCCGAGACCCGCTCGGCGTGCCGCTGCGCGTAGGCGAGGGCGAGGGTAGAACCCCACGATCCGCCGAGGACGAGCCACCGGTCGACGTCCAGATGCTCCCGCAACCGTTCGATGTCGGCGATCAGATGGGGGGTGGTGTTCACCCCGAGGTCGGTGCCGGGGTCGCCGGCGGACGGCGTGCTCCGGCCGCAACCGCGCTGGTCGAACAGGATGATTCGGTACGCCTGCGGGTCGAAGCATCGCCGCCAGCCGGGGGCGCACCCCGACCCGGGCCCGCCGTGCAGGACGACGGCGGGTTTGCCCTCGGGGTTTCCGCAGACCTCCCAGTGGATCCGGTTGCCGTCTCCGACGTCCAGCATCCCGCGGTCGTACGGCTCGATCTCCGGATAGAAACCGGTCACCCGATGTCCCTCCCTTCCTTCAATATGACAGTGCTGTTACATCCTACCCATGAACGATCACCCGGATCGCGCGGCCGTCGGGCTGCCGCTCCTTGGACGGCGGTGTGGCCGAACGTGCTCCGGCCCGGGTGGCTTCGTGATCGGCTCGGTCACCGCCAAGACCCACGTGAACCGGGCGATGGCCAAACTCGGCGCCCGCGACCGGGCCCGGCTCGTCGTCTTCGCCTACCGGTCCGGCCTGGTCGCCGCCGAGCCGGGCCAGGCCTGACCCGCGTCCCGTCGCGCCGGGTGGCTTCGCGGTCGACGCCGGAATGTGGCGATGGGTAACCATGTCGTCACTCGGGTGGGATGTCGGTGAACCGGTGGGGCGACTGTTGGCCGGGTGGTCGTCCGGGCACGATGTGTCGACCGGCAGACCGGCGGGAGGAACACCTCATGGCAAGTGGGTTTCAACGTCGCAAGATCGCTGGAGTGTTCGACGCGATGGACGTCGACGGCGACGGCTTTCTCCAGGAAGCCGATTTCATCGCGCTGGCCAAGCGGTGGGCCGGGACGGGACGGCCCCGGATGGCCGCCGTCATGCTGGGCTGGTGGCCCGTCCTGCTCGCCGCCTCGGATCTCGATCGTGACGGCAAGGTCACCCTGGACGAGGTGCTGCGGGTCGTCGACGGGCTGGGGGAGATGCCCGAGGCGGTCGTCGGCACCGCGACGGCGATGTTCGAGGCCGTCGACGAGGACGGCGACGGGTCGATCTCCGTCGGGGAGTACCGCCGCCTCATCGAGACCTGGAGCGGCCGCCCCGTCGACACCGACGAGGTCTTCCCGCTGCTCGACCTGGACGGGGACGGCCACCTGTCCGCCGAGGAGTTCACCCGGCTCTGGACCGAGTTCTGGTCCGGCGACGACCCGGACGCCCCCGGCACCTGGGTGTTCGGCCGGTTCTGAGCGGTACGGGCGACGCGACTTTCGGACACCCCCGCCCGGCCTGGTCCGCCCGTCGGCGGTTCCCCGATCGGGTCGGGGGATCGTCGTCTCCGGCCCGTGTGCGCCGAGGGCGTGCACAGTAGAACACCGATTCTCGGCTGATCGCCTGATTCATGAATAAATAGCGTGATGGGAGAATTGGTGTGGTCGGGATGGAAAACATGTGGTGGGTCCAGTGCTCTCGCATTGGTGGTGACGTGATTGGTTTTCCGTTTTCGACTTCTCGATCGGAAAGCGGATGTGCGAGGGCTCTGTTGGGGTTGTGGGGGAGTGTCTCATTTACTCATGTGGCCCGGTAGAAAGAGTGGTGCATACCGCGAAGTGTCGGTGACGAAGTGTAGAAAGAGTATAGAGTTGGCTGGTCTGGGAGGGGAGTGGGGTAGGGAACATAGTCATACCGAAACTGATTTGTCCCTGGATTGGTGCCATTTACAAAATGGCTTCTTAACCCCTAAACAAAGTGATCGGGGGAAATGAAGCGCTGGAATCCTTGCTGAATTTTTATTTTGATTGACACCGGGAGCCGGTAAAGCCAAGGTCGCTATCGAGTAGCGGAATCCGAGGCTGTCCCGCTCGAATTCCGGCCGTCATTCGGTAAGGAGTCGATACGCCATGAACCTCATGCACCTTGTGCCTGGAACCGGGCGACTTTTCCTGATCGGCGCTCTCGTGTCGACCGGGCTCGGTCTCGGCGCGGCCGTCCCCGCCGCCGCCGCGGACCGGAGCGCGACCACGCTCTCCCGGCACCAGGCCCTGTTCCAGGCGAAGCGGTCACTTTGCGTGCCCGACATCGCGCTCACCTCGCTCGCCAACGGCCGCTTCGTCTCCGCCGAGCTCGGGTACACCGGCGCCGACGAGGGCATGCTTCGGGCGCGTGCCGGGCAGAAGGGCACGTGGGAGCGGTTCACCATCTGCTTCGACGGGGTGAACTCCACGATCCGGTCCCAGGCCAACGGCCGCTACGTCTCGGCCGAGCTGAGCTATGGCGGTGCCGACAACGGGATGTTGCGGGCGCGGGCCACCGTCGTCGGCTCCTGGGAGCGGTTCTCCTTCGAGTCCTGCGGCGATCGGTGCACCGTGATCCGCTCCACCGCCAACGGCCGTCTCGTCTCGGCCGAGCTGCGCTACGCGGGCGCGGACTACGCGATGTTGCGGGCGCGGGCCACCGCGGTCGGCGAGTGGGAGCGCTTCCAGTAGGTCCGGCACCCCGGTGCCTGCGTCCCGCCTCCGCGCGGCGGGCGTCCGGCACGGTGCGGAGGTGTGGCGCCCCGCCGAGCGCCACACCACGGCCGTCCTCAGGTTCGCCCACCCCGTCGCCGGGGGCGCCCGAGGCGAGGCCGGGTACGGGCGTCCGCCGTCCCATCGACTCCGGCGCGGAACCCCGCGAGCGGTCGTCTCCTGCGGTGCCGACGGGGGCTTCGGGAACTGCGCGGGGGGTTCCAGGGCATTCGGTTACGATGACGCGGTGGCTGCACACTTCTCCTCCACGGGAGTCTCCGTACCGTTCGTCCCCGGCGGCGTCCCGCCGCACGGTGGGGGACGGCGGGCCCCGCTCCCCGGGCGAAGCCCTCTTTGGCGCCCGTGACCGCGGAGAGCGCGGGCGGCGCCGCCAAACCGGTCGTGCTCACGGTGGACGACGACGTCTCGGTCTCCCGGGCCGTCGCCCGTGACCTGCGACGTCGATACGGAGCCGAGTACCGGATCCTGCGCGCCGGATCGGGGGCGGAGGCGCTGGAGGCACTGCGGGACGTCAAACTACGCGGTGGCCGGGTGGCGGTCCTGCTCGCCGACTACCGGATGCCGGAGATGAGCGGGATCGAGTTCCTCGAGGCCGCGATGGATCTCTTCCCACGGGCCCGGCGCGCGCTGCTCACCGCCTACGCGGACACCGACGCGGCCATCGCCGCGATCAACGTCGTGGACGTCGACCACTACCTGCTCAAGCCGTGGGAGCCGCCCGAGGAGAAGTTCTACCCGGTGGTGGACGCGATGCTGCAGGCCTACGCGGACGAGCCGGGCGCGGACGTCTCCGAGGCCAAGGTGATCGGGCACCGGTGGTCGGCGCCGTCGTTCGCCGCGCGTGACTTCCTGGCCCGCAACGCCGTGCCGTACCGCTGGTTCGCCGCGGACGAACGGGAGGGCGGCCGGCTGCTCCAGGCGGCCGGCCTGGACGCCGAGACGCTGCCCGTGGTGATCACCTCGCGGGGCGAGGTCCTCGTCGCCCCTTCGGCCGCCGAACTCGCGGTCGCCGTGGGGATCTCCACCGTGCCTGCCGGGGACTTCTACGACCTCGTGGTCGTCGGGGGCGGCCCGGCCGGGCTGGGCGCCGCCGTCTACGGCGCGTCGGAGGGTCTGCGCACCCTCCTGGTGGAGCGCCAGGCGACCGGCGGTCAGGCCGGGCAGTCCGCCCGGATCGAGAACTACCTGGGTTTCCCCGACGGTGTCTCGGGTGCTCAGCTCACCGATCGGGCCCGCCGGCAGGCGGCCAAGTTCGGCGCGGAGATCCTCACGACCCGCGACGTCGTCGGGTTGCGGGCGGACGGACCCGCCAGGGTCCTCTCCTTCGCCGACGGGGGCGAGGTCGCGGCCCACTCGGTGATCGTCGCGACCGGTGTCTCCTACCGGGAGCTCGACGCGCCGGGGGTGGCCGGGCTCACCGGGCGCGGCGTCTACTACGGGTCCGCCTCGACCGAGGCCGAGCACTGCAAGGGCAGTGACGTCGTCATCGTCGGGGGAGCGAATTCGGCGGGTCAGGCCGCGGTGTTCTTCTCCAGGGTGGCGAGGTCGGTGACGCTGGTCGTCCGCGGTGGTTCGCTGGAGGCCGGCATGTCGCACTACCTCATCGAACAGCTGAACGCGATCGACAACGTCTGCGTCCGGGTGGACACCGTCGTCGAGGAGGCCTGCGGTGAGGCGTACCTGGAGGCGGTGACCCTCCGGCACGTGCCGTCGGGATCGGTGCGGCGGTTGGACACCGGTCACCTGTTCGTCTTCATCGGGGCGCGGCCGCACACCGAGTGGCTCGCCGGTGTGCTCGACCGTGACGAGCGGGGGTTCGTGCTCACCGGCCCGAGCCTGCTGGTCGACCGCCGCCGGCCGCGGGGCTGGCCGGGGGAGCGCGACCCCTGGCCGCTGGAGGCGAGCGTGCCGGGCGTGTTCGTCGCGGGTGACGTCCGCGCCGACTCGGTGAAACGGGTCGCCTCGGCGGTCGGCGAAGGCGCCATGGCCGTGACCCTCGTACACCGGTATCTGGACGCGACATGAGCGTCGCCGGCCACGGGGAACGGCTCCCCCCGGACGAGCTGCGCAAGCTCTTCCTGTTCGAGAAACTCGACGACGAGCAGCTGGACTGGCTTTCCGAGCACGGCTGGGTGGTGGAGCTGCCCGGCGGCGCGACGGTGTTCGAGCAGGGTGAGCCCGCCGAGGTGCTGGTCGTTCTGCTCGGCGGTGTGATCTCGATGAGCGGCCGGGTCGGCCGGGACGACGTGGAGACGGTCCGGACCGGCCAGGTGGGCGTCTACGCGGGGGCCATGCGCTCCTACGTCGGCGGGGAGGGACCGCAGGTCTACACGGCCAGTGTGCGGGTGGTGGACGACGCCCGGTTCTTCGTGCTGCGCAGCGAGGATTTCGCCGCGCTGATGCGCACCTGGTTCCCGATGGCGGTCCACCTGCTGGACGGGCTGTTCCTGGGTATGCGCAACACCCAGCGGATCGTCGGCCAGCGGCAGCAGCTCCTCGCCCTGGGCGCGCTGTCCGCCGGGCTCACCCATGAGCTGAACAACCCGGCCGCGGCGGCCTTGCGGGCCACGTCGGCGCTGCGGACCCAGATCGCGGCCATGCGTTCCGCGCTGGGCATGCTGGCCGGCGGCGAGATCGACGCGCGCATCCTTGAGCATCTGGTCGGCTTTCAGAACCAGATGATTGAGGGGGTGGCGTCGGCGCCCCGGCTGACCGCGTTGGAGGAGTCCCAGCGCGAGGACGAGATCGGCGACTGGCTGGACGAGCGCGACATCCCCGGCGGATGGGACCTGGCACCGGTCTTCGTCGGTGCGGGGGTCTCCGTCGGGCTTCTCGACGGCCTGGCGGACGCGACGCCGCCCGAGTTGCTCGGCGCCGCGATCCGCTGGCTGGCCTGCACCCTGGAGACCGAGCTGCTGCTGGGGGAGATCACCGACTCGATCACCCGCATCTCCTCACTGGTCGGCGCCGCCAGGCAGTACTCCCATCTGGATCGCGTGCCCCACGAGCGGGTCGACGTCCACACCGGCCTCGACAGCACATTGATCATGCTGAGCGGCAAGCTCTCCGGGGTCGAGGTCGTCACGGACTACGATCGGTCGCTCCCCCCGATCCCCGTCTACGCCGCCGAGCTCAACCAGGTCTGGACCAACCTGATCGACAACGCCGTCCAGGCCATGGAGGGCGCCGGCAGGCTCACCGTCGGCACCCGCCGCGAGGGCGACTGCCTGCGGGTCGAGATCCGCGACACCGGGCCGGGTGTCCCCGCGGAGCTGACCCGCCGGGTCTTCGAGCCGTTCTTCACGACCAAGCCGATCGGCCAGGGCACCGGCCTCGGACTCGACATCTCCTACCGGATCGTGGTCGGCAGGCATGGCGGCGACCTGTACGTCGAATCGGAACCCGGCGACACTCGCTTCATCGTCCGACTCCCCCTCAACGGCCGCCCGGAGTCCTGAGCCGCGGGCCCGCCGCCCAGCTCGACGATCACGGTGTACGGGCTGCGCCCGGCCCGGCCTCCGATCCACCGGGCGCAGACCTCCCGCGGCTGCGGCGTCGCTTGGTCACGCGCCGTCCGGTGGGGCGGGTGCCGCGCCGTCCGCGGGTTCGTAGCGGAGGCACACGGTGCCCGATGCGAACACCTGATGTCCGATAAGTCGGAGTTTGAGGTGCTTCTGGAGTTCGAAGAATGGTTTGCCGCGGCCGAGCGCCACCGGCATCACATAGAGCCGGAACTCGTCGATCAGGTCCAGGAGAGAGGCCGCGAGGTCCGCCCCACCCACGGAAAGGTCTCCGCCGGTCTCCTGTTTGAGGCGGGTCACCTCGGCCACCGCGTCGGCGCGGCGTACGAGCCGGACCCCTTCCGGGACGGTCTCGAGCGTGTCGGAGAACACCACCCGGGGCGTCGCCACATAGGCGTGGGCGAACTCCGCCGCCACCTCCGGCAGGTCGTCCCGGCGGGCCGCCGTGGTCCAGAATTCCTCCATCGACTCGTGGAGGCGCCGGCCGAACAGAAACGCGGCGGCGTCCTTCGCCTCCTCGTTCGCCGCCCGGTGGACCTCCTCGTCCGGCGCGGAGAACCCGATACCGCCCTCGTGGTCCTCGATGTAGCCGTCCAGCGACACATGCATCGAATAGATGACTCTGCCCATCGCCACTCCCGCCTTTCCGGTGGATCAGAACTTCGATAGCACAGACCATGTGGCGCACCAAAACTCATCGCCGCGTCAGGAAACAGGCCGTCGCTCGGGACCGCGGACGTCTGATCGTCGCTGATAGGGTGCGGGCCGTGAGTGTTCCGGCCGTGCGGCCTTGCAATCGTTGCGGTGCGCCTGTGGAGCAGCGTCCCGGCCGGGGCAGGCCCCGGGCGTACTGCCTGGAGGGGGAGTGCCAGACCGCGGCCAGACGGGAGCGGGAGCTGCGCCGCGCCACCCCGGGGCTGGACGGGGCGCTCGCCCGGGCGGAGGAGCTGTACGAGCGGATGGAGAAGGGGCTCGCCGCCGCGATCTCCCCGCTCGCCCAGGTGCTCGCCGACGAGCTGAGCCCGGCCGGGGTGGAGGCGAAGATGAGCGCCTTGGCCGCAGAGGCGCACACCCGGGTGGCGGTGGCGCAGGCCGACCGGGAGCAGGCGCTGGCGCAGGTACGGCTGGCGCGGGCCGACGCCGAGGAGGCCAGGGCCGAGGCGGAATCGGTGCGGGCCGCGGCGGAACAGGCCGATCAGGCGCGGCAGGCGGCGCTCGCCCAGGCCGCCTCCGCCCGCGAGGACGCGCATCGGGCCGCGCAGGACGCCGTCCTGGCCAGGACGGAAGCCGAGGAGGCCCGGCGGCACGCCCGGGACGCCGACGCCCAGCGGGAGCAGGCGGTACGGCTCGCCGCAGGGGAGATCCAGCTGGCGCGGGCGCAGACCGAGGCGGCCCAGGCCGACGCCGTACAGGCCCGTGACCGGTCGGTGGCCGACGCCAAGCGGCGGGAGGCCGCCGAGTTGCAGGCGGAGCTGGCCGATCGGGCCCGGCAGGAAGCCGAGCACGAGGCGGCCGCGGCGCTGGCCCGGGCGCAGGCCGCCGACGCCGAGCGGGAGCGCGCGGTCCGGCGGGCCGAGCAGGCGGAGCAGGCCCGGGGGGAGGCGCTGGCGGAGGCCGCCCGGCACCGGGCGCACGCCGTACAGGCCGATCAGCGGGCCCGTGACGTGGAGCGGGAGGCGTCCGAGCAGGTCGCCGAGGTCCGCCGGGTCGCGGCGGCGCAGACCGCCGAGGCGTCGGAACAGGCCCGTGAGGCGGTGGCCGAGCGGGATCGGCTGGCCGGGGAGCTGCGGATCGAGGAGGCGCGGTCGGCGGATCTGCGTTCCCGTCTGGAGGAGGCCGTGGCGGAGGCGGCGCGGCTCCGGGAGCGGGCCGTGGCCGCCGAGGTTCGCGTCGCTGCGGGTCTTCAGGCCGAGCCGGCGGTACGGACGTCCCGTCCGAAACGAGGGAAGGACCGCCCCGAAGCGGGGTAGGTCCCTCGTTGTGGCGTGCTGCGACGGCCGCCGTACGTCTTCATCACGCCCTAAGGAGCCCGATCGTGACAGTAGTGCCGAGCATCCTGCTCAACAACGGGGTCGAGATCCCGCAGCTCGGTTTCGGGACCTACCAGATCCGGCCGGCGGAGACCAAGGAGGCCACCCTGACGGCGCTGCGGGTCGGGTACCGCCATATCGACACCGCGGAGATGTACGGGAACGAGAAACAGGTAGGTGAGGCGGTCCGCGCATCCGGGCTCCCCCGTGACGAGATCTTCGTCACGAGCAAGCTGAACAACGGCTTCCACGCCTACGACGACGCGCTCAAGGCGTTCGACCGGACCATGGAGGACTTCGGGTTCGACGTGCTCGACCTGTTTCTCATCCACTGGCCGATGCCCGCCGTGGGGGACTTCGTGGAGACCTGGCGGGCGATGGAGGAGATCCACCGTTCCGGGCGGGCCCGGGCGATCGGCGTGTCCAACTTCCAGATCCACCACCTGCGGCGTCTGCTGGAGGAGACCGAGACGGTCCCGGCGGTCAACCAGATCGAGGTCCACCCGTATCTCACCCAGGACGAGGTGCGGGACTTCGACGTCGAGCAGGGGATCGTCACGCAGGCGTGGTCGCCGCTCGCCCGGGGCAAGGTGCTGCACGACCCGGTGATCCAGCGGATCGCGGCGGGCCATCGCAAGACCCCCGCCCAGGTGACGTTGCGCTGGCAGCTTCAGCGCGGGGACGTGGTCTTCCCCAAGTCGATCACCCCGGAACGGGTGCGGGAGAACTTCGACCTGTTCGACTTCGTGCTGAGCGGGCCGGAGATGGCGGAGATCTCGGCGCTCGACCGGGACGAGCGGGTCGGTCCGCACCCGGACGAGTTCAACCGGATCCTTTGACCGGCTTCGGTCAGGCGGGGCCGTTGGGTCCGGCGATCCGGCTGAGGCCGTGCAGGGTGTCGCTGCACGGATGATCTCGCCGTCGGCGATGCGTGGCATGTCGTGGCCGCTGAAGGAGATCCGGGTGCCCGCGGGGGTGGTCGCCCGGGCGACCCCCTCGGAGGACGGATCGCATGGTCCAGCGGGTGGCGATCAGGTCGCCGTCGGCGACGGGTCGGGGTACCGGTCGAACGCCCGCGAGTCTCGCCGGGCGCCTGGTTCGGCGTCGGCATCCCGTCGGGGTCACCCGTCCTGTTCCGGAAAGAGGTGGCCGGGCAGCCGACCGGTGCCTTCGAGCATGGCCGTCGACCGCCGGACGAGGGCTTCACGACGCCTGGCTGGAGACGCCGGGTGTCCTCAGAGCCTCGCCCGGATGACGCGGCGCGAGTCCGGGGTGGCCGTCCGGCGATGGACGGTGCGATCCCGGGGCCACCGGGCCTGCGGGCGCGAGTTCCGCGGGCCCGGTGCCGTTCCGGGTGGGGGTCCGTGCCCGGCGGTTCCACCCGGGACGTGTACGGGTCCGAGGGTTCCGGACCCCGTCGTCGCGGTACGGCTGCGCCGGGGTTCCGCGGCGTGGTGGCCGCCAGGCCGTACCGGACACATGTTTCGGGCCCTATACCGGGCCGATCACGGCCATGGTGGATTCGGTGTGGCGGCTTCCGGGCCACGCCACACCGAATCGGTCACCGTTCCGGATCGGCCCGCTGCGGCCGTACCCGAATCAGGGGGAGCGGGGGTCGGATGACCGGCGGGCCGAGGCGGCCGCGCGAGGGGGAGACCTCAGTTCTGGTATCTGCAGCCCATGGATTGCGAGGGACCTTGGAAGATGCTGTACACCGTGTAGCCGGGGACGGCGTAGTACTGGCAGGCGGTGGAAGGGGTTCCACTGCCCCAGTAGAACCACGTCCCGTTCCAGTGGCGGTAGTAGCAGCTGAGGGATCCGGTGTAGAACCCGATGTTGGCACCCGGGGTGTTCCCGACGCCTGGGTAGAGGGTGTAGCAGTAGTCGGCGAGATAGTTGGGGCTGATGACGGTCTCGTAGGTGTCGAGAGCGGCGGCTTGGGCGGGCGGCGCGGTCACCGTGAGGGCGGCCAGCCCGGCCAGCGCGACACCGGCGGCGGCGGCCAGGGCACGTCGAAACATGAATCCTCCACAACGCGAGACGGTTGATCAGGGGTCGCCGTGATCACCTCGGTGCGGTCCGGGGGGCGTCAGTTCTGGAACCTGCAGCCCAGCGCGTCCCCCGTGACGTGGTAGACGCTGTACACCGTGTAGCCGGGGAGGGCGTAGTACTGGCAGACGCTGGAGGGGCTCGCGCCGCCCACGTAGGCGAACGCTCCCGTGTGCCAGTTGCGGCGGTAGCAGCCGAGGGTTCCGTTGCTGCGGTAGAACCCGATGTCACTTGCGCCGACGTGCGCGTTGCAGTAATCGGCGATGTAGCTGGGGCTGATGACCTCGTCGTAGGTCGCGAGGGCCGAGGCCCCGGCGGGGGGCACGGTCACCGTGAGGGCGGCCAGCCCGGCCAGGGCGGCTCCGGCGAGGGCACGGGTGATGACACTTCGACGCATAGGTACCTCCGTGAACCAGGGAGACATGACTCAGGCGGTAGGGGGTGACTTGCCGCCTGACGTGCGAGTGGTTCGTCGAACGAGGTGTTGCGAGTTGGTGCACCCAAAGTATCTATAAGGAAAGTTTCCTGTGCAATACCTGTCTCAGGTCTGAAAGGACACAGGATGCCCGGCCGGTCTCGACCCCTGTGGGGGGTGTCCACCGGCGCGGGCCTCGGGTCCTTGTGGAACGTTCCGGAGTGACGGTCAGCCGTCCTGGCCGGGGATCTCGCCGACGTACATGCCGAAGAACTCCCCGGTCGGCTCGATCGGGGTGATGACGTCGATGGAGACGCCGCTCGGGTCGGCGACGATGAAGTGGCGCTGGCCGAACTCCTCGCTGCGCAGGGTGAGCTTGGGTGTGAGCCCGCCTTCGTCGACCAGCCGCTTGTACTCCGCGTCGACGTCGGCCACCTCGAAGTTGAGGATCAGTCCCTGGACGGGCTTGCGAAAGCCCTCGGGGATCCTCGGATGGGTCGGGTCCATCAGTGCCAGTTCGTATCCGTCCGGCCGCCGCAGGCTCACGTACCAGTCGACCTCGAAGGTGATCTCGAAGCCGAAGTATCGGGTGTAGAAGTCGCGGGATTCGGCCACCAGGGTCGTGCCCACCACGGGGTAGAAGCCGGTCAGTTTCATGGGTCCTCCTCAGGGTTAACATACCGTCGGTATGTGTTGCTAACCTAGATGCATACCGTCGGTATGTCAAAGTGGGGGTGTACGTGGTCCAGGTATCACGGAGTAAGGCCGAGCAGCGGCTGGCGACCATCGCCACCCTGCTGGCCGAGGGCCGGAAACTCTTCGCCCGGCACGGCTACGCGGCGGTCAGCCTCGCCGAGATCGTGCGGAACGCCCAGGTCACCAAGGGGGCGCTCTACCACCACTTCGACGGGAAGGCCGCGCTGTTCCGCGCCGTCGTGGCACAGGTCCAGCAGGAGGTCGCAGCGAGGGTGGCCGCCACGGCCGACGCCCGGGACGACCCGTGGGAGCAGCTGATCGCGGGGTGCGAGGCGTTCCTGACGGCGAGCTCCGACCCCGACGTCCAGCAGATCATGCTCATCGACGGTCCCGCGGTGCTCGGCTGGCACGAGTGGCGAGCCATGGACGAGGCGTCCTCGGCGCGGCATCTCGCCGAGGCGCTCACCGCCCTCATGGAGAACGGGACGATCACCCGGCAACCGGTCGCGCCCCTCGCCCGTCTGCTGTCCGGGGCGATGAACGAGGCCGCCCTGTGGCTGGCCCGCTCGGAGAATCCGGCCGACCTCGCCGACACCGCCGCCGCGTTGTCCCGCCTGCTGGCCTCACTCCGCGACTGACCCCGGCTTGGGACGGGCGGAGTCGGAGACGACCATCGTCGGGTACGGGCGGAGCCGGGCCGCCCGCCGAGGCGGCGACCCGGTTCGAGGGCTTCAGCTTGTGGCCGGGAGCATCCGGCCGGAGCCGAAGCGGCAGGCGAACCATCCGGCCTCGCCCGCTCTCGGCCTGCCCGGTTCCGGCCTGAGCCGGTGACCTCGCATGTCGGTGGACAAACGTGATCGGAACATGCTCGGTCCCCGGAGCCACCGCGTGACCGGCCTTGTGCAGATCGGCGAATAGGAAATCTTCGACGCGATTGAAGGGACCTTACACCGCGTTCCTGATCACACATCGTAGCGCCATGTGATCACTCCGTTCCTCCCTAGGCTGGCCCCATGCCAACGCTGAGCATCGACCAACGTGTCGATCGGATCGAGACCGATATCGTCGATATCAAGAAGGACGTCGGAGAAATCAAGGCCTCGCAGGCCGCCATGCGCGTGGAGCAGGTCGCCATGCGTGAGGAGATGAATCTCTTCCGGGCAAGTCAGGTCCGCATGGAGGTGAGGATGAATCGGATGGGCGAGGACGTCAATGATCTGAAGGCCGGGCAGGTCGAGATCAGGGATCTGCTGGCCACCCTCGTCGCCCGTCAGGAGGGCGTGAAGTCCAACCGGAAGAAGAGCTCGATGCCGGCCGACGAGTTCTAGAAGTCACCCCCCCGTGGCGGTGTGGAAAGCACCGCCACGCGTCCCCGGTCGGGCGTTCGGGAACCATGGGAGAGCGCGTTGACGGCGTGGGGGACGCTCAAAACCGTGTGGTGCCCTCGTCGCTATGCGGGGCACCGCGCGCCGATGGCGACCCGGACTCGTTCCGTACGGCCTCCGGCGGTGACGTCGAGGGGGTAGCAGCCGGGCCCGCGGACCTCGTACCCGCCGGCGAACACGATCCATTCGGCGGCCGGGTCGGGCGATGCGCATCCGTCGACGACGATGAGGCCGCCCGGTTCGGAGGAAGGAGCCGGAGGGTTGCCCCATTTGATCCGCAGCCGGCTCTTCTGCTCGGGCGGCACCCTGAGCTCCACGCGTGCGCCGATCCGGACGGGGAGCCCGGACTTGTGAAAGCTCCAGGGGTCCGGCGGGTTCGCCTGAGGCCGTCGGAACTCGATCTCGCGCTGGAAGGCGACCGAGTCCAGGATCGGAGGAAACCCCGGCGGCAGCTCCTTCTCCGACGCGATCAGGTTGTCGCAGCGGACGGTACGGGATGTGTCGCCTTTCGGGACTGGCGACGGGTCCGGCGGGGCGGGAGCGGGCGGCTTCGCCGTCACGCCGGCGGACGGCGGCGTCGGCGCGCCGGAGTCCGCGATCTGGGTCGTCGGCGCGGCCGAGCATCCGGACAGCGTCAGGACCAGGGCGGATCCGGCGAACGACAATCGACGTAGCATTCTTCCCCTTAGATCGGAGTCCGGCCGTCGTCAACAGTCGGTTACGGCTTTCGCAGAGTCCGACTCCATCGCCGATGAAGTTGTTCACGTAGAGCTTTGTTCGGGCTCGTTCCCGGCCGTGGGCCGGTGTCCGCACGTCGCGTGGCCGGGCATCGGCCGTACCGCCGTCGGTACGCGCGGCACTCCATCCACGATGCGACGGCACGGTGGTCGCATGTCGTGCGTCAGCCGTACCGCTCAGTTAGCGTTCAGGGAAGATTCAGGGTAAGTGGCCGTAATTCGGCACTTAGGCTGTCAGTAAAGTCTGTAAGCTCCGCCCCATGCGTAACAAACCCCCCACCCGTCTTACGGCCGCTTTGGTCGCCGGACTCATGTTTCTGCCCGCCACGGCCGTGGCCGAGACCGGCCCTCGCGGGCTGGAGCTCACGTTCCTCGGCCGATACAGCACCGGGAGCTTCGACGCGGGTGCCGCGGAGATCACCGCGTACGACCCGTCCACCCGCAGGGTCTTCGTCGTCAACGCGCAGGCCGGAACCGTCGACGTGCTCGACGTCAACGACCCGAGACGGCCGCACAAGGTCGCCACACTCCTGACCCCCGGGGCGAACAGCGTCGCGGTACGGCGCGGACTCGTCGCCGTCGCCCAGCAGGCACCGGTCAAGACCGATCCGGGGACCGTCGCCTTTTTCGCGGCCGGGACCGGGCGCAAGCTGAAGGAGGTCGTCGTCGGCGCGCTGCCGGACATGGTGACCTTCACCCCGGACGGGAACCGCGTCGTCGTCGCCAACGAAGGCGAGCCCTCGTCCTACTGCGCCGGGCAGGTGGCCGACCCCGAAGGCTCGGTGAGCGTGGTCGACGTCCGCCGTTGGACGGTCCGGACCGCGGGCTTCGGCGGATTCGACGCCGACGAACTCCGCGCCGACGGGGTGCGGATCACCGGCCCGAACGCCACGGCGGCCCAGGACCTGGAACCCGAGTACATCACCGTGGACGGCGATGTCGCCTATGTGACGCTCCAGGAGAACAACGCGCTCGCGATCGTCGATCTGGACCGGGTGCGGGTCAGCGACGTCGTCCCGCTGGGGTTGAAGGACTGGACGGAGAGCGGCTTCGACGCCTCCGACAAGGACGGGAAGATCGACATTCGGTCGCGGCCGGTGAAGGGCATGTATCAGCCGGACTCGATCGGGCATCTGCGGGCCGGCGGACGGACCTACCTGGTCACCGCGAACGAGGGCGACGGCCGGGACTGGGGCTGCCACGCCGACGAGGTCAGGGTCAAGTCGCTCAATCTGGCCATGCCCGACGCGGCCGTCCTCAAGCAGGACGCCGAATTGGGCCGGTTGAACGTCGCCGCCGACTCACCGAGGGACGCGACCGGCGCCTACACCGAGCTGCACGCGTTCGGTGGCCGTTCGATCTCGGTCCGGTCCGCCTCCGGGGAGCTGGTCTGGGATTCCGGGGACGAGCTGGAGCGGCTGATCGCCCGGGTGGCGCCCGCGGACTTCAACGCCGACAACACCGCCAACGGCTCGTTCGACACCCGCAGCGACAACAAGGGGCCGGAGCCGGAGGGCCTCACCGTCGGGGAGGTGCGCGGGCGGACCTACGCGTTCGCCGGACTGGAGCGGATCGGCGGGATCGTCGCCTACGACATGAGCGACCCGCGTGACCCCCGGTTCGCCGGATACGTCACCACCCGTGACTTCACCGGCTCCGTTCCCGCCGGGACGGCCGGGGACTCCGGGCCGGAAGGCGTGCTGTTCATCCCGGCGGCGGACAGTCCCACCCGGCGCCCGCTGCTGGTGGTGGGGAACGAGGTGAGCGGAACCACCGCCCTGTACGAGATCCGCTGACCAGGGGGCACCACGGCGCTTCCCCGCGCCGTGGTGCCGGCCCGGTCGCCCCGGGCCGGGTCCGGGGAGGCCGCGGTCCTCGAACCGCCCGCACGCGAAACGCCGCCCGGACGGGCGGCGTTTCCCTCGGACGTCAGTCGTCGACGCGGTTTTTGAGGATGGTGCCGCTCGTGGCGTCGATGTCGACGTCGTGGGTGCGGTTGTCGGTGCCGACGATGTCGAATTCCCAGGTCAGGCGGCCGTCTTCGTGGTCGAGTTCGGCGGAGACGACGCGGCCGGGGACGGTGGCGAGTGCGGTCTTCTCGGCCTGGTCGCGGGAGATCGCCGGGGTCGTGCGCGATTCGTCGTCGCCGTGGTCGTCGTCGACGCGGTTTTTGAGGATGGTGCCGCTCGTGGCGTCGATGTCGACGTCGTGGGTGCGGTTGTCGGTGCCGACGATGTCGAATTCCCAGGTCAGGCGGCCGTCTTCGTGGTCGAGTTCGGCGGAGACGACGCGGCCGGGGACAGTGGCGAGTGCGGTCTTCTCGGCCTGGTCGCGGGAGATCGCCGGGGCCGGCCCGGTGGACGGTCCCGTAGACGGCCCGGTGGACGGACCCGCGGAGACGGGCGTCTGGGTCTGAGACGTCGCCAGAGCCATCCCACCGCCGATGATGAGCGTGGCGGCCGTGGCCAGGCCGACGATGATCACGGACTTGCGCATGCTGGACCTCACGTGCGATCGGTGTCGTGTGTACGTCCCCAGGGTGCGGGAGCCGGGGATAGCGGGGCGCTGCGCGAGTCCTAACGGCACCCTAAACGCGGAAGGCCCCGGGGTTCGGCGTCCTCGCTCCCCTCAACCGCGATCGGATTCGATCGTGCCGCGTAGCCGCTCGGTGTGGCGGGTCTGGACGCCGAGCGCGCGGGTGAGGAACGCTTCGACGACCTCGAGCTCGGCGAGGCCGAATCGCTCCAGCTCGGCCTGGGCGTCGGCCACGATCGGGCCCCAGATCTCCTCGACGGCCTGCTCGGCCTCGTCGGTGAGGTGGACCAGGACTCGGCGCCGGTCCGCCGTGTCCCGGGCCCGGCGGGCCAGACCGGCTTGTTCGAGGCGGTCGATGGCGGTGGTGGTCGCCCCTTTGGTGAGTCCGGCGGCGGTCGCGAGTTCACCGGCGGTCTGCGGCCCCTTGGCGCACAGCCGGCTGATGCAGCGCAGGTCGGTGCGGTTGACGCCCAGCCGGCGGGCCGCCAGCTCGTCGAGGAGATCGGTGGCGTCCTGCAGTTCCTGAACGGCCCTGGAGACGGCGCGGGCTTGAATTTGATTTGACAATCTAACCTTTAGATAATCGAATGAAGTTACCGGGCACAGCTTAGCCTACGAGGAGGTTCCCATGCCGGAAGACCACGTTCGTCTGCGACCGGCGACGGCCGAGGACGTTCCCGCCATTCTGGCGCTGATGGACTCCGTCCTCGATTGGCTTGTCGCCCGAGGTCGTCCGGACCAGTGGGGGACGGTGCCCTTCTCGCGGGTGCCCGGTTTCCCGGGCCGGCTCGCCGAATGGGCGGGGCAGGGCGCCTTCACCGTGGCGGAGCGGGACGGCTGGTGCGTCGGCCTGATCGCCCTGGCGCCCGGGGCGCCGCCGCGGATCCCGGCCGGGACGGTTCCCGACGGGGCGCTGTTCGTCCAGACCGTGCTGACCGACCGTGGTCCGGGCAACCGGGGCGTCGGGTCGGCGCTGATGGCCGAAGCCGAGCGGCAGGCGCGCGCCCGCGGTGTGTCCGCGGTCGCCCTGGATCACTGGGCCGGCAGTCCCGAGCTGGACCGCTTCTACGACCGGCACGGTTACGCGAAGGTCGCCGAGTACACCGAGGAGCGCGACGATCGGGTGGTGCGAAACACCGTGCGCGTCCGCCGCCTCGGTCCCGAGACGGGGTGATCCGAGGGTCACACCCGGTCGGCTGCGGCGACCAGCAGGTCCAGGCACCGCCGCCAGCCCTCGGCGGCGCCCTCCGCGGTGGCGGGGTCGGTGAGGACGTGGGTGAACACCAACCGGCATCCCCCCTCGTCGAGATCGAACAACTCGATCCTCATGTGGTCGTCGAAGTCGCGTGCCCCGCCGGCGGGATCGTGCTCGTCGAAGGCGAACAGCCGCGGCGGGTCGAAGTCGGTGATCGTGGCCTTGTAGAGGGTGCCCTCGCCGTCGTCGAAGACGATCAGGCCGCCGCGTCGCGGGTCCATCTCGGTGACGGTCAGCGGGTACCACCGGTTGAGATGGACGGGGTCGGTCACGGCGCGCCAGACCTTGTCGCGGCTGTGGGCCAGACGTCGTTCGAACCGTAGGGCGGGGCGGCCGTTGACGGTGGTCGTGGTCATGGAAGCTGCTCCTGTGGGTCGGGCCCGGTGTCGGGCATGGTGTCCAGATGCTGTTCGAGCGCGTCCAGTCCCGTGGACCACAGGCGCCGGTACGGCTCCAGCCAGGCGTCCAGCTGGGCCAGCGGCTCGGCGCGCAGCTCGTAACGGCGACGCCCGGCCTCCGGACGGGCCTGGACCAGACCCGCCTCGCGCAGCGTCCGCAGGTGTTTGGAGACGGTCGGCTGGCTCATGCCGAGTTCCGCGACGAGTTCGCCGACGAGCCGGGGCCGCTCCCGCAGCAGATCGAGGATCCGCCGCCGGGAGTGGTCGCTCAGGACGTCGAACACGGTGGACACCCTTTGAACATACCGACTGGCTTATATAACTACAAGGGCATCTTTCGTGGTGGGAGATAGCCGGCGCCCGCGGGGCCATATCGAACGCCGCCTGCCCCGCATCGGGCCCGTGTGTGTGCCTTGACAGCCTTCCGGCAGATCAACTCTAATATCTGACGTGTTGTCGGCTGCCGTTGGCATGCGGGTGGCACCGATGACAAGGGGGATGAAGTCGTGAGTTCTCACCACACAGGTCGCGCCTGATCCCTCGCGCCCGCACGTCGCCGTGTTTCCCGACGATGCCAGGCACCCCGCGCCGCAGGTGTACCCGATTTCGACGGCCCACGACAGTTGAGGTCCGTCGGCCCGTACGTCGTTTGGCCGGTCGGCTTCCGCCGCCGGATCAGTCGTTGTTCCCTTACCGCAGTCATGCGGACTCACACATGCCTGGAGCAGAACAAAGTATGACCACCGACTTCAATCAGCAGATCATCGAAGAGTTTCGTGCCAACGAAGGCCGGGTCTCGGGCCGGTTCGAAGGAGCCCGCCTCCTTCTGCTGACCACCGTGGGCGCCAAGAGCGGCGTCAGCCGTACCACTCCGGTCGGGTATCTGCCGGACGGGGATCGGATGCTGATCATCGGTTCGGCCGGCGGCTCCCCCGCGCATCCGGCCTGGTACCACAACATCCGCGCGAACCCGCAGGTGAAGGTGGAGTACGGTGTCTTCACCTACCCGGCGAACGCGGTCGTCCTGGAGGGTGAGGAGCGGGACCGCCTCTTCGCCCGAGCCGCCGAGGCGGACCCGGGGTGGGCCGAGTACCAGGCCGGGATCGATCGCGTCATCCCCGTGGTGGCGCTGTACCCGATAGCCGACGGCCCGCCGCCCGGGCCGTTCGGGGACAGTCTCAAGAAGATCCACGAGGCGTTCCGCCGGGAGCTCGCCCTTATCCGCAAGGAGCTCGCCGAATCGGGGAAGAGCCTCGGTGCTCAGCTCCGGGTCAACTGCCTCACCTTCTGCCAGGGCCTGGAGTTCCACCACCGCAGCGAAGACGGCGGGGTGTTCCCGGCTCTGGCGGGGCGGGATCCGGCGCTCGACGAGGTGCTGGCCAAGCTCGGCCGGGAACACGAGGTGGTGGCGGAACTGCTGGAGCGCCTGCGCACCGTGCTCGCCGGTCCGGATGTCGGGACCGAGGCCGTCCTGGCGGAGGTGGACCTGCTCATCGAGCAGCTGGAGGCGCACCTCGATTACGAGGAGCGGGAGCTGGTCGCGATCCTCAACCAGGTGAGCCCCTGACCGGCGCGCACGGCCGGGACGGGGGCGCCGGGGCGCGGAGGCCGTGACCGGAATCGAACCGGCGCGGCCGTGCGGGCGGCTTCCCGAGCGGATACCCCGGGTCCGGTTCTCCGCGGCGCCGGAGGGGGCGCCGCGGAGCCTGGCCGGCCGGTCGTCGGGCTCGCCCGTCTCCGGAAACCCCGGTCGGCCGCGCCCGCGGAAGTCCGCCAGGGCGGAACCCGCCGCCGACGATCGCCGGACGGCGATTCCGGTGCTCCCGTCTCCGGCGCGGCCCAGGTCGCCGCATGAGGCCGGTCAGAGTATCGGGGGACCGAACTCCACCGTGACCCGGGCACCCGACGGGGTACCGGTGGCCAGGTGCAGAAAACCACCGGAGCGCTCCGCGGCCCGCCGGACGATGTCCAAACCCAGCCCGGTGGACGCCCCGCCGCTGACCCCGCGCTCGGCGTGATCGTGCCCGCTGAACCCCGGGCCCTCGTCGGCGACGGTCAGCACCGCTCCGCCGCCGGGGCGCGGCCGGAGCCGGACCGACAGTCCGGTCCCCTCCGGGGTGTGCGCGAAGACGTTCTCCAGGAGGGCGTCCACACAGGTCGTCAGGGCTTCCTCGGTCAGCCCCACCGGCAGCGGGGGCGCGGCCAGCCGCCGTTCGACGGCGCGTTCCTGGTCACGGGCGAGCATCGACCAGTAGTCGAGACGGTCGGAGACCACCTGAACGGCCTCGCATTCGCCGGGCGCGTCCCGGCGGGAGCGCCGCGCCTCCTTGATCACCTGGGTGACCATCCGCTCCATGGACTCCACCGCCGCGCACACCCGGCTCGACTGCTCCCCGGCGGGCAGCGCCTCGGCCTCCAACCGCAGCGCCGTGAGCGGCGTGCGCAGCTGGTGCGAGAGGTCGGCGACCGCCTCCCGCTCCTGTTTGAGCAGCACCTGGATGCGTCCGGCCAGATGGTTGACGGCCCCGGTGACCTCGCGGACCTCCGCCGGGCCTTCCGCCGCGGCCCGCGCGGAGAGATCACCGGCCGCGAGCCGGTGGGAGACCCGGGCCAGATCCCCGATGGGCCGGACCACGGAGCGGGCGAGCCGGTCGGCCACCAGGAGGCCGATGACGAGCAGGCCGAGGCCGAGCAGGCCGAGGATGATCCACGCGTTCGCCACCCCTTGGGTGAGGTCCGCGTCGGAGACGAACGTGCGGATGACCGCGGTCCCCTCGGATCCGCCCTGGACCGCGACGACGATCTCCCTGCCCCCGGGCGCCTCCGCGGTGAGGCTCCGGCCGGTGAGACCGAGCCGTACCGCGTCCGATTCGGCGGCCGGAACGCCGAGGACGCCGTCGCCGCCGAGGAAGACGGTGAGCGGGAACCCGCTTCCGCTGTTCGCCTGCTGGACGGCGAGGCCCAGCTCGGACCGGGTGCTCACCGACACCACCGGCACCAGGGACTGGGCGCGGACCAGGGCGTCCGCGGTGGCCCGATCCGCGGCCAGGGTACGGGCGAGGAACGCCAGCGGCACCAGGAACGCCACCAGGGCGAGGGAGACCGTCGAGGCGACCAGGACGAGCAGGCGTCGCCTCATCCGGCGGGATCCACGATCTTGACCCCGACGCCGCGTATCGCGCGCAGATACCGGGGTTCCTGGGCCGACTCGCCGAGCTTGTTGCGCAACCAGGAAAGGTGCACGTCCACGGTCTTGTCCGCGCCGCCGTACGGCACCTGCCACACCTGGGTGAGCAGCTCGCGCTTGCTGATGATCTGCCCGGGCCGGGCCGCCAGGTACAGGAGCAGGTCGAACTCCTTGGGTCGCAGTCCGATCGGGCGGCCGTCCATGGTCGCCTCCCGGCTTCTGGGGTCGATGCGCAGCCCGCCCACGACGAGGGTCTGATCGCCGTCGTCCTCGCTGTGCAACCGGCGCAGCACGGCCCGGATCCGGGCGTCCAGCTGCACGGCGCCGAACGGCTTCACCAGATAGTCGTCGGCGCCGGCGTCCAGGACCCGGGCGATCTCCCCCTCGTCGTCCCTGGCGGTGGCGACGATCAGCGGTACCCGGCTCACCGCCCGGAGCATGCGAATAATCTCGAATCCATCCATATCGGGCAGGCCGAGGTCGAGGATCACCAGGTCGGGGCGGTCGTCGACGGCCATCCGCAGGCCCGACATCCCCGTGGCCGCGGAGGTGAGGGCGTGACCGCGTTCGGTGAGGGCGCGTATCAGCGCGGATCGGACCGCGGGGTCGTCCTCGATGAGTAGGAGTTGGGCCACGGGGATTACGTTAGCCACAAAACCGGTGTGCTCCAGCAGGTGAGACCGTCGTTTAGCCCGCGTTTAGGAAGGCGTTATCGCTCGGCCTGACATCCTGGCGGGGTGAACCGCCGCTCTCTTCTCGCCGTGCTCGCCTGGGTGGCCGTCGCGGTCCTGGTCACTGTGATCAGCACCTGGGCGATCTCCCTGCTGGGGGCGGGCCTGTCCCAGCACGTGGTCTCACCCATGAGCCCCGAGCAGGTCAAGGCGGCTCTGGCGGGGGCGACACCCGGCGGCGCCACACCCCCTCGGGCCACCCCGGCCCCGCCGTCGTCCGGGAGGCCGGACACCGCCGCGAGCGTGAAGGCGTTCACCACACCGGGGGGTTCGGTCGTCGCGGCCTGCCGGGGCGGGGAGGCGACGCTGCGGTCGTGGAGTCCGGCTCAGGGCTTCGGAATCGACGACGTGAAGCAGGGGCCCGACGCCAAGGCGTCGATCGAGTTCGAATCGGAGGACGTCCAGGTGACTCTGGAGATCACCTGTTCGAAGGGCGTCGCGGTCGGGACGACCAAAGTCGAACGCGACTAGGGGGAGGCTCACCGCCGGGGTTCCGCGCGGAGTTCGGCGAGCAGTTCACCCTGGCCGGCGAGGAGCTGGGTGAGGATCCGCCGGGCCGTGGCGAGCAGATCGGCCACGTCGGGGGTGGAGAGCGTGTAGACCACGGTTCCGCCTTCGCGGACGGCGGTCACGATCTGTGCGCGGCGCAGGACCGCCAGCTGCTGGGAGAGGCTGGACGCCTCGATCTCGATCTCGCCGAGGAGGTCGCGGACCGGCCGGGGCCCGTCTTGGAGCAGCTCCAGCACACGGATGCGGACGGGGTGCCCGAGCGTACGGAAGAACTCCGCTTTGGCGTGGTAGAGCGGGACCGGCATGATCAGGCGCCGCCGTCGGGCGTACCGTGTACCTCGATGCCGTGCTGTTCGGCGATTCGGAGCAGATTCTCCAGCCGCCCGAGCAGGTTGTCCGCCGTGTAGTCGTCGCCGATCCGGCGGGCACTCCGGATGCGGGCGCCCGTCTCGTCGATGCCGGCCTGGAGCTCGGCCGCGAACTCACTCATATCTCTGCTCACCCCACGTGGTGCTTCGATTGCGTTCTTGGCAGGTGGTTGCATGTCAAGATATGGTGAATTGAAAAATTCTTCAAATCCTCTCGTACTTGGGTAAGATGGAGAACCGCTCGGTGGGGCCGAGTCCGCGATCGGCATGCCCGATCGGCGCGAGCCGGCTGCACCGGGAAGACATGTCGGCGATGAGAGATATCGCGACAGTTGTGGTACCAGCAGGGAGTGGCCGGACTCGGCCAACGTGAGGGAGTGGAGCCCGTGGGACGAGGGCGAGCGAAGGCAAAGCAGGCGAAGGTGGCTCGCGAACTCAAATACAGCAGCCCCACCATCGATCTCGATCGGCTGCGTGAGGATCTCGGAGTGGTGAACGACTCCTCCCGCGACGACGAGGCGCACACCCACGCGGACGGAGTGGGCAAGTAGTCCGTCATCGCGTCAAGCCCGCCTTCGGCGACTCCCCGCGGAGCGGTCCGGAACCTGCCGACCGCGGTGCGACCCCCTCACAGGCGCCGGACTTCCAGGCACCGGGAGCATGAGGAGGACCGGGTGAGCACATCGCTCGCCCGCTGAGACCGGGGCCTTCCCGGCCCCGGCGGACAACCCGGTCGCGGAGAAGTCGCCGAAGGCGGAGAGTACGGCCTGGGGGCCGTGACCCGGCGTCATCCCCAGAGACGTTCGGCCGCCTGCCAGAGCGGGAAGACGAAGGCGAGCCAGAGCCACCGGGAGCGGACCCGCAGGTCCAGCAGCCATCGATACACCACCAGCGCCGCCAGCCCCACCACCAGCGAGATCGTCAGCGTCGGAAGACTCCGCCCGAGCGACGCCCAGCCGGGGGAGCGGGACGCCGCGCCGGACCAGACCGCGAGGAACATCGACCAGTAGAGGAGATAGCCCGCGGCGGCCAGGGCGACCAGCACCCGGGCGACGCGGCGCAGCCGATCCACCTCGGTTCCTCCACAACCTGTCGGGGGACGTTCGGCTCGACGATATCGCGCGACGCATGCGGCGGGCGCCTCACCGCTTCCCACCGGACGGCGTCCGGTACGGCGCGCGGCGGCGAAGGCGTTCGCGATCAGGGTCCGCCGATCGGGCGGGCGGAGCCCGTACGGCGTGCGCCCGGCTCAGGGCACGACGCGGACGTCGAAGAAGATCCCGCTGAGATGCGGGAAGAACTGGTTGCCGTGCACGTCGACCATCTTCCAGTACACCTTGCACATCCCCGGCTGCCCGGGAGCCTGGACGGGGACGCTGACCAGCACCGCTTCACCGGGGTCGGTGTCGGGAATCGGGACGCTGCGCGGTGTCCGGCACAGATCCTCCCCCTCCCAGGGGTACTGGCGGTAAAGGTGCCGGTCACGCCAGGGCACCGTGCCGATGTTGGAGAGCTTCCACGCCTTGGTGAACCTTTCGCCGACCTTGACGGGACTGCCGTCGGGATAGGTGACGTCGGCGTCCAACCGGGACCGGTCGCCGGGGACGGGGAGGACGGGCTCGGGCGGCCGCGGCGCGGACGGGTTCCCCTCACGGGACAGCAGCGGGGTGGCGGCGCCCAGACCGAGCAGGCAGACCGCCGCGACGGCGGCCGTCCGCCACCGTGGTCCTCGCCGGAGCCGGCGGAGCGGCCCGGCGGGGACCGTATTCCCACCGGTCGTCCCGGATGGGGGGACGGGAGCGGGTTCCTGGGTCTCGTCGGCGGTCCCGGCGGCCAGGATCTCCTGATGGAGGGCGCGGAGTTCGGGGCCGGGGTCGGTGCCGAGTTCGTCCCGGAGCGTGGTGCGCAGCCGCTCGTAGACGGTGAGGGCCTCGGCCGGTCTGCCCGCCGCGCGCAGCAGCCGCATCAGCCGGTGGTGGAGGGGTTCGCGCAGCGGATGGCGGGTCGCGAGCGCGGTCAGGTCCGCGATCAGTGTGGCCGGTCGCGGCTGCCCGGAGAGGACCAGGTCCGCGTAGCGTTCGATCGCCGCCAGGTGGACCTCCTGCGCATGCGTCGCCTGGGTCTGCACGCACGGAGTGGCGGAAACGTCGGAGAACGGTTCGCCGCGCCGCAGCGCGAGCCCGCCGGCGAGCAGTGAGGCGGCCTGCTCGTCGGTCGCCGCCGCCTCCGCGGCGCACATCGCCTCCTGGAGACGGCCCAGGTCCGTGTCGGCGTGGGTGAGGTCCAGCTCGTAGCCGCCGGATCGGGTGCGTAGCGCCTGTTCCCCCTGCTCACCGGCGACGGAGCGCAGGAGCGCGCGGAGCCGTGAGGCGCGGACCTGGACCGCGTTGGCCGGATCGGCGGGGAGACGGTCGGGCCAGAGCACGTCGGCGAGGTGCTCGGAGGAGATCGGTTCACCGGGGTGGGCGAGGAGTTCCCCGAGGAACGCGCGGTCCTTGGCCGCTTTGGGGGCGGTGGATCGCCCGTTGTGCGTGATCGTGAGAGCGCCGAGCACGAGGAAGTCCACCTGCGGAGTATTTCACAGAGTAGTAAATAAACTTTCCTATTCAGGTGAAACCCCGTCCCGGTTTCACGATCGCCCGCCGCCTGCCTGCGGCTGCACTCTTCCTGTGCTCCCCGAGCCGCGCCGTACAGGGATCGTGCACCCCTCGAGTGCAGGCTGCATCCAAGCACGGCGGCGTGTCGCCGCCTTCGACAGGAAGGGCACAGGCCATGGGTGTGAGAGTGGGGATGTTCGGCAAGGTTCTCATGGTGGGCGCGTTGACGGCGGCGGCGCTCACCGCCGGACCGGCCGGTGCGGCGAACGCCGCGCCGTACACCCCGCAAGCGATCTGCGGGCCGGGGTTCGCCGTCGTCGACGACGGTGTCCGGGCGGTCCGATCGGTCTTCAACGGCGAGGTCTTCGGATACGTCTACCTCCTCTACAACCGCGCCTCCGGGTACAACTGCGTCACCACGATCAAGTCGAAGTACGTGGGGGTGCCCAGTAAGGTCACCGCCAACTTGCTCATTCAGAACGGCGCCGGCGAACTGGACTCCAAGGAGTACAAGTACTACGCGAACGTCGCCGCCTACGCCCGCGGCAGGTGCGTCGCCTTCTGGGGCGGCATCCACAGCCCGGGCTCCACCGTCTGGGGTGAGGGCAGCCGAGGGTACGGCAACTGCGGCACCTGACCCCGCCTCCGCCGGAACGGCGTGCGCGGCGGCCAGTCAGGGGGCGAGCAGTTCCACCGCTCGGGCCGCCGCGTGCAGGTGGAGGGGGTCGGGGGTGCGGGCGTACAGGCGCAGGCAGGCCTCGGTCATCTTGATCGCGTGTTCTTCACCGGTGGCGACGGCCCGTGCGGTGAGCTCTTCGGCCGCCGGGGGTGCTCCGGTGGGCAGGGCTTCCACCCGGGCCTCGCCCGCGAAGGCGCCGTAGAGTCCGGCGCCGAGCTGCCAGAGCGCGTCGTAGGTGGGTCGCCAGAGCGACTGCGGCAGGTACGGCAGCGCGGAGGCGGTGGCCACGGGGGCGGTCACCGCGTGCAGGAAGCGGACGGGCGCGTCCCTGCCGTGGGTGAGGAAGATCCGGGTGAAGGCGTCGGCGAGTTCCGCCAGGGCCTCGGGGACGTCGCCGGGCGGGCGGAGCGCCCGCACCGCTCCGGGGAATCCGGGCAGGCCGTCGAGGTCGCCGAGCTGAGTCGAGATCAAGCCGGGGGCGGGCGGGACGGTGAGGATCGGGAGTGCGGCCAGCGCCTCGGGGAGGGCGAGCTGCCCGGAGCTGCGCGGCTCGCCGGGAAGCGGCTGGTAGGCCGCGGCCCAGTAGGCGAGGGCGTGGGCGAGTTCGGTACGGCGCTGCGGGGTCTCGGTCTCGGCGATCGCCCGTACCGCGTGGGAGGTGCGGATCACCCCGTGGGTCGCCCCGGCGGCCAGGCCCGGGGTGAGGCGGGGCCACCAGCGGGCCAGGACGTCCCGCCACGGCTCCTCGGCCAGGAGGCGGGTGAAGAGCTCGGTCCAGTCCCCGACCCGGCGGAGCTCGCCGAGCGCCTGGCGCCAATCCGTCTCGGTGATCCGCCGGTCGGTCCCGGGCAGTTCGTCGAGCTGTTTGAGGTAGCCGTCCACCCACCGGGGGATCGCGCCTCCGTGGCCGAGCCGGACCAGGGCCTCGACCGCCATGGGTCCGTGGTTGGACAGGCCGCCGGCGAACTCGGGCCCGGTCCGGTGCAGGCGTTCCAACGCCTCGTCGAGGAGATCCATATCGCCTTCTCTCTATATAGGAATCTCACTATATAGAGAGAAGGCTCTATATTGTCCATATGGCCACGGAGATCGATGTGCTCAAGGCGCTGGCACACCCGGTACGCCTCGGCATCCTGCGCAGGCTCGCCGTCGAACCCGACATCTGCGCCTGCGACTTCACCGAGGTGTTCGACGTCAGCCAGCCGACCGTCTCCGCGCACCTCAAAGTGCTCCGCGAGGCCGGGCTGGTGACGACCCGGCGCGACGGGACGACCATCTGCTACTCCCTCGCCCCGCACGGGCTCGACGGCGTCGCCGGGATCCTGGGCGATCTCGCCGCGGCACCGCTCCCGGCCGGAACCTCGCGGCGTGCCGCCCGTACCGCATCGGTGTGAACGGGGCCGGTGTCGCCCGGAGTCCGGTGCGCGGCCGCCGTGAACGGTTCGGCCGGCGGAAATCCCGATGACTTTGCGAGGTCACGCGGGTAGTTTCGGGGTCCATGGTCCTTTCTCGAACACGCCCTCCCGGTACGGCCGACGAGCGCACCCAGCTCATCGGCTGGCTCGACATGCAGCGAGCCGTCGTGCGCTGGAAGTGCGACGGCCTGTCGGACGCCGACGCGCACCGCCGGGTACTGCCGTCCTCGCCGCTCATGACCGTGGCGGGCCTCGTCTCCCACCTCCGCTGGGTGGAGAGGACCTGGTTCGAGGTGATGTTCCTCGGCGGGCCCGCCGACGGACCTCAGTTCGACACGGTGGAAGACGCCGACATGATGGTCGACGGAGTCCCGATCGCCAGGCTGCTCGATGACTACGACCGGCAGTGCGCCGTCTCGAACGAGATCGTCGCGGCCCACTCCCTGGACGAGACGGGCCGCCACCCGGACTTCGAGTCCGCCGCCGGCAGCCTGCGGTGGATCCTGCTTCACATGATCGAGGAGACCGCCAGGCACGCCGGTCACCTGGACGTGGTCCGGGAGCTCCTCGACGGCACCAAGGGGTACTACTGACCGCCACCGTCAGCGGCGGGACCGTTGGGCGGAGGTGTCCGGTGGCCGTCTCGCTGACTCCGCCGGTCTTCCGCCTGGTGAAATCGGATTTCTCACGATGTGTCACGGACGTTGGATCGCCGAAGCGGGGAGCGGCCGCACCCACCCTCGGACCGGGCCGCGGCAGCCCACCCTGACGGCGATCCGGCTCCTGTACGGCGGATCGCGGTCAGGCGCGCTTGAGGCCGTACCTCACCTGGCGGCCGTCGAGCCAGGCTCGGCGGTGTCTCGTCAGGCCGGGTCGTGGACGAGGTCGGAGGGGTCGGTGTTCGCGCCGGAGAGGACGATCGCGACCCGCTCACCCGGTTCGGGGACGTAAACCCGGTCCAGGAGCGCGGCGTAGGCGGTGGCCGCACCGTGTTCGACCACGATCCTGCGGCGGTCCCACAGGGCCCGGCGGGCGCGGACGATCGCCTCGTCCGTGACGAGGAGCGAACGGGCCCCGACCCGCCCCGCCCAGTGCAGCGCGTCCTCGGAGACCCGGCGGGCCCCGAGCGAGTCCGCGGCGACCGAGTCGACGGGGACGTCCACCGTCCGGCCCGCCGCCAGCGCGGCGTGCAACGCCCGGCAGTTCTCCGGCTCCACCGCGACGACCCGCACCCGGTGCTTCTCGGCCGCGATCGCCGTCCCTGTGAGCAGGCCACCCCCGCCGACCGCGACGACCACCGTGTCCAGGTTTCCGCCGATCTCGCCCAGGATCTCGGGGAGGAGGGTCCCGGCCCCGGCGGCGATCAGCGGGTGGTCGTAGGCGTGGGATCGGATCGCGCCGGTCGACTCGGAGTACAGCCGGGCGGCCTCGGCCGCGTGGGCGTACTCGGTGCCGACCTGGCGGACCCGCCCACCGTAGAAGCGGAGCCGCTCGACCTTCACCGCGGGTGCCGTCTCGGGCAGGAAGACGGTCGCCGGGACGCCGTGCCGCCTGGCCGCCCAGGCGCAGGCGAGCCCGGCGTTGCCGCCGGAGGCGATGACGATCCCCGCCTCGGGGACGCCGGATTCGGTGTGCACGGCGGTGAAGTTGGCCGCGCCGCGGGCCTTGTACGAGCCCGAGTGCTGCATGTACTCACAGGCGAGCCAGACCTGCGCCTTGCCGAAGACCCCGGGGTCGACCTCGACGACCGTGACGGGGCGGATGTGCCCGGCGATCCGGGTCGCGGCGGTCGTCACGTCGGCGTAGGTCAAAGATGACACGGTGGCAGTCTCCCAAAGGTCCTTAGGTGTCCTTCCTCGTGATCCTATCGGCCGGTCTTATACCCGGGTGGGTATAGGTCCCGGTTTTCGGGACGGGACCCCTTCAGCCGCGCCGCGGCCGTACGCGTGCCACGAGCGGACTCCGTACGGCGGATGCCGCGGGCCGGTGACGGGTTCCCGGCTCAGGGGGACCGGCTAGTCGTCGCGCAGCAGGTCGTCGATGAAGTCCTGGACGCGCATGCGGGTGTCGGCGACGGGGAGCTCGATGTGCCGCCGGCCGGTGGGGCGCAGCTCCAGGGTGACCAGGCGCGGCGGCAGGGACAGCCCGGGGTCCGGGTCCTGCAGACCGGGTATCTCGACGTCCAGCTTCGCGACCAGCCCGGTCTCCCCCAGGGAGAGAGCGGCCGGGACCCGGAGACGGGAGAGCCCGGCGTGGTTCTCCTCCAGGCCGAGCCGGATCGTGTCCCGCAGCTCGGCGGGGGAGTAGCGCACGGCGCGGTCGAGGTCGATCTCCACGGCGAAGGAGTCCGGCCCGGTCGGGCGCGCGTCGACCACGCCGGTCAGCCAGTGGACCGCGGCCACCGGGGTCACCCCGACGCCGTGCACCTCGAGCTCCACCCATTCCGGGTCGTCCCCGCCGACCCGCTGGTAGAGGGATTCCCCGGCGAAGAACCCCCGCACGGTCACGATGTCGCCGTCCGCGTCGGGCAGGACGTCCAGGACGAGTTCGGTGGCGACCAGGGGGACGGAGAGGTCGCAGTAGCCGGTGCCGGCTCCCCCGATGGAGACCCCTTCGCGGGTGCCGACAAACCACTCGAAATCAAATGTCGCCTGATCGAGCGTTTCCCTGAGCGCGTGCTGGACGCGGGAGATCGGACCGTCGTTCACCTTCGCGGCCTCCGTGTGCGGCATTCCGACGATGAATTAGCCTACCCCTTCATCGCCGGAATGCCGCGGTGAAATCAATTCTCGGGAACCGGGTTACCACGCACCCTTACATGAGCCATGACAAACCCGGACTTTTGATCCGCAGACGGCGACCATGCAGGCCAGGACGGCCCACATAAAGATCAGACCGCGGCATCGGGACGCGGGTCCCGCGCAACTCACCCCGACGCAGAAGACCAGACAGGAGATGTATTCACCCGCTCCGGCCGGCGCGAGCTCCCCGGGTCTCGCCTTCGCGACCGTGATGTCCCCGGGTTTGAGAACCCCGCTTTTCCACGCGTCGGGGTTGGCGGCAACGAACTCGACGAGTGTCTTATTGGTGATTTCAGGACCGAATTCATGAGATATCACGGCGGCTTGATTGAGTGGGTCGCTTACCAGCGGGAAGAAGAGCACCACGATCGTGGAGCCGGTCCCCGTGGTGAAAGCCACCGCTTCGGCGGGCTCCGCCCCGTACCCCAGTCCGGCGACCCGGGTCAGCGCGCTCCGCACCTCCGGCGACCCCTGCGCCGCCTCCACCGCGGCCGAGAGCGCCTCGCCCATCAGGATCGGACCCCCGTCGCCGTCCCCGGTCACCGCGGCCGCAGTGCCCGAGCCGAACGTGAGCCCGAGCAGGGCCAGGGCCCCGGCACCCGTGGCGCGCAGCGCCGAACGGCGGGACGTCCCCTCGCCCTCGGCCGCGGGCATCCGGGCGATCCGGCGGACGATCCTGGCCGCGCGGCGCGGGCCGACCCCGGCGGCGAGCCGTATCGACATCGCCAATCCCGTCCAGACCCGGACGCGGGATCCGTCGTCCGTCACCAGAGCCGGGCGGGTCCGTGAACTCGGGCGGTGTTCGCCGAGGAGCGCCGCCATCTCCGGATCGTGCAGGCTCCGCGCCTGGAGCCAGTGCCCGGCGTCCTCCTCCACCCCCCGGGCGACGGATGTGCAGAGCCGGCAGCCGCCGTCAAACAACAGGTACCTCTTCAAGCCCATTCCCTTTCCGATTGCGAAGCGTGTGGCTCCGATGGCCGGGACACGGCGCCCCGCCGGTCCCCTGCTGTGCGGGCCCAAAGAACCAGGAGAGGTGTCGCCCCAGGTCACCGGGGGGAATGGGCAGTGACGACCATATCCCGATCTTGTCGGCCCGCCGAGCCCGTTCGGCGCGTGTCGGCGCCCGGCCGCCCCGGGGTCCGGTGGGACCGTGTCCCGACCGGCCGCGGAAATCGGGCTGGGAGACGGTCTCCGTCACCCCTCCGATCTGTCAGAAGGGCGACCGCAGAGGCGGATCGCGGGAGTTCACGCAAACCGGCGATGGTCTGCCGGCTTCAGAGGTACCGGGTTCCGGGTGTTCTTGTCACCGGTGGGTGAGCGTGAACGCCGTTTTCCCTTTCACGGCGGAGGCCCATTTCGCGGGTCATGCAGTAATCCACCAGGATTTCGGTAATCGTCATGAGAGCTGGGTGCGTCATGTCGTCTATTTCCCTGGATCGGACCCGTCAGGAGATTCGGGTTTGGTGGGGGAAAGGTGCGATAATACCTCCGATCTGATGCCATGATTTGCGTGTCGATTATCGTGATCATCTGGTTGTTTCGGTGATTTGGTGCATTGTGCATCTCCTTGCTTGGCGCGGAAACTGTATTTACTGTCGTGGGTGTCGGTCCCATCGTCCGATCCGGATGCGGGTGAAGGGCTGGAGTTTCCTGCCGTGCAGGACGCATTCGGTGACGGCCGTTAGCGAAAGGCCCGTTTATGCGATCCGGTGTTGTGCGGTGCTCCCGATCGGCGGTGGCCGCTCTGCTCGTGGTGGCGTCTTCCCTGGCGTTCGGTGGAGGTGCCGCCGCCGATCCCCCGGTGTTCAGCCCGGTCGAACTCGACGACGTCACGCCGGTGGGCGGCGGGCCGCGGCCGGCGATCGCGTTTCACTACAACGCCAGCACCCGGTCCCGGATGCGGATGGAGTATCAGAGCCAGGGTTCGTGTAAGACGCGCGAGGCCGCCGAGGACATTCGCGCGATCCCGCTCCTTCCCGAGCTTTGGGCCGATCCGGTGAACCGGACGAGGTCCTTCGTCACCTTCGGGGGACGCGAGTACACGCTCGACCACATCCACTTCCACGCAGGCGCCGAGCACAGGTTCAAATCGGAGGCGGGGTCCGCGGCGATGGAGGCGCACTTCGTCCACATCAGGCCCGGCGACCCGAACCCGGTGGTGGTGGCGGTCTTCCTGACCCCCAGCCGAACCCTGCGCTTGGCCGACGACCCCTACGGCCGGCTTGTCTCCTACCCCGCGGTTCTGGAGCCGGAAACCGGTGGAGACGAGTGCCGGAAACTCGACGGCGGCGATGTTCGCGAGGGAGTCGACCTGTGGCGGCTGCTGCCTCCCGATCTGGAGACCGCCGTCACCTACCGTTACACCGGCTCGCTCACCACCCCCTCCGGTTCACCGCCTTCCTACCATCGGCCGGTGCACTGGGTGGTGTTCGAGAGGCCGCTCCCCATCGGGGCGGAGCACTCCGCCGTCCTCCGGCACATCTGGTCGGCGTTCCCCAACGGAAACGCCAGGCCGCTCGTGCAGGGCCAGAAGTTCACCACTTATCGGACGCCATGAGCCGCGCGGGCTGATCCCGCAACCGCCGATCCCGCCACCCCAGCCCCGTCGGGGTGGCGGGATCTTTGTGCTGTGCTCGGGCGCCCTGGGTGCATGTTTCGCCTGCTCACCGCAGTTCCATCCGGGTCTGCGGGTGATTTGGTGCGTCATTTTCCGGTTTTACGGTCTTAGTAGCTGATTAATAGCGTTCACCCTGTTCATGGTGTGACGGGTTGGCTGCTATGTCCGAAATTTCGTGACCGATACATATAGTAGTATTTTTGTTTATTTTGGTCATGATAAAAAGCTTGATTTGACTTCTGGTGTGTACGTAATGTCAAAAATGTCGTTCCCATCGCAGCCGAGCCGAATGTGGGTGAAGATCTTCTTTTTGCCAATTGCGCGCGCTTGACGCAGTCGGTGTCGGCTGTTCGTGAAAGGCATCTGTATGCGCAGACGTCTCGTTCTTCTTCTCTCCGGATGTGTGGCGACCCTTCTCCTGATCACCGGCTCGCTGTACGCCGCGAGCTACGCCGGTGTCTTCACCTTCGTGCAGAGCCCGGTGCCGATCGCGACCGCCAGCGCGGTGAACGGCAACTCGCAGCCGGCCATCGATTTCTCCAACTACTCCTCCGTCGGCAACCAGACGATGTCGCTGCGGTATAACTCCAAGGGAACATGCAACACCACGCGGGATCGTGAGGAAGACGTCCGGGCCTCGGTGGCCTCGGGTGGGACCAGTCCGACGATCACGGTTACCTTCCCGGGCCCCACCAACGTCACCTACCCCTTGAGCAACGTGCACTTCCACACGCATGCCGAGCACAAGTTCAACGGGACCTATGAGCCGATCGAGGCGCATCTGGTTCACTTCAACGCCTCAGCCGGCGCAGGCAGGCCTCAGTACGTGGTGGTCACGGTCTACCTTCGTCCCGCCGCCGGGTGGAGCGAGTACGACGAGCTGCTGTTCAACACGCCCGCCGAGTGCGATCCGGCGGTGAACCGCCTCGACATCAACCCCGCGAACCTGCTGCCGACCAGTACCACGACCTCGTACCGGTATGAGGGTTCGCTGACCACTGGGAGCAGCTCGCCCTACCCCGGCCCGGTCGCCTGGGTGATCTTCGATCCCTCGGTCGGGCGCACCCTCCAGTCGAGTCACATCACCGCTTACGAGAACGTGTTCTCCGGGGTCGGCGGTAACTGGCGAGCGGAACAGTCTCCGACGACGATCTACAAGAAGCCCTGGTAGTAGCGGCTGCCTGAAGCCGTCTGATCACCGATCCCGCCGCCTCCCCCTGGCGGCGGGATCACCCATGTCCAGGGAGTGTCATCCGAAGCGGCAAGAGCGGAACGCTTCTTTGATCTTTGTCAGAGCCTGTGCGGCAATTCGATCTTCATTAGAAAGATTGGGGAGGTCATGTTTTGGTTTGTGGGCAATTGGTGTGACTTGTCCCCTTCTTTGTATTTACCTAAGTCACTATTGAGATCTTTGGTCATTATGTTCGTTTTGGTCATGATAAAAAGCTTGATTGGTCTATTGGTATATAATTAGTGTTTTGGGTGTCCTTCTGATAGTGCCGGTCCGGATGCGGCTGGGGATCTTCGTTTGTTCGCGCGCGCATAACGCAGTCGGGTTCGGCCGTTCGAGAAAGGCCTCCGCATGCACTCGCGTCTTACTCGCCTCTCAAGATCTGCAGCGGTCATCCTCCTTCTCATCGCGGGTTCCGTTTACGCCGGGAGCTCCGCCAACGCCTTCATGTACGCGTCGAGTCCGGTGGCGATCGTGACCGCGAACGCGGTGAACGGCAATGCTCAGCCGGCGATCACCTACAGCTACGTCAACGCCGCGACCGAGACCGTCCGGATGAGCTACCACTCCAAGGGTGCGTTGCCGGCTTCGTGCAGCACCCGGGACGCCGAAGAGGACATGCGCGGCGAGGTGACCACCAGCACGCAGTCGATTACTTATGGGGGGACCACCTACAACCTGAACAACGTTCATTTCCACGCGCCGGCCGAGCACAGCTTCAACGGGACCTATGAGCCGATCGAGGCGCACCTCGTTCACATCAACAACTCCGCCACGCCCAAGTATGTGGTGATCGTGGTCTACATCTACTCCACCGGTGCCGGTGGATGGACCGATTACGACAAGATCATCAGCGATCCGCCGGTCGTCACACCTCCGTTGAACGAGTGCCAGCCTGCGGAGGACAGGCTTGACGTGAACCCAAGGAATCTGCTGCCTGTCGACATATCCGCCAGCGCAGTCACCTACCGATATGAGGGTTCGCTGACCACATCGCCCTACTCGGGGCCGGTCGCCTTCGTGATTTTCCCACCGTCAGCCGGACGCACCATCCAGTCGGGCTACCGGGACGACTACATCGGTATCTGGTCCGGGCTCGCCAACGGCAACGCCAAACCGGTGACCGGTGCGGCCCATACCCTCTACAAGAAGCCCTGGCCGTGACGGCCGGCTGAATCCGTCTGACCTGTGATCCCGTCGCCCTCCGCACCTGGCGGCGGGATCACCCATGTCCGCGAGGCGGTCATCCGACGGATTTCCGGGGCAGAATTCCTCGGATCGATCAGCGGGGTATCTGTGCGATCCCGTGGATGAGCTTTACTGCGGAGAAGATCGATCTACAAGAAGCCTCGGCCGTCAGCCTCTCGGTCGAGCCGCGGCCAACTGCCGATCCCGTCACCTTTAGTACTCGGCGGCGGGATCACCCATTTTCGCGATGAATTGTCTGGATCGGCGCGGGCTGGAATGATTTCCTGGATCTTCATCCGATGTCGGTGCATAAATTCGATCTTCGTTTGCCGGATTGGAAGATCGTGTCGATGTGGCCTTCCGTTAATTTTCCTATCTTGTCCGCTTTTGTATATTTGTATAAGTGTGCATTGGGTATATGGTCGTTTTGTTCGTTTTGGTCATGGCAAAAAGCTTGATTAGGCTATTGTTGTGTATTTACTGTTTTGGTGTCCTTCTGATAGTGCCGGGCCGAATGCGGGTGGAGATCTTCGTTTTTGTCGCGCGCGTGTGACGCATTCGGTTTCGGTCGTTCGAGAAAGGCCTCCGCATGCGCAAACGTCTCGTTCTCCTTCTCTCGGCGTCTGTGGCGTTTATCCTCCTCGTCACAGGTTCGCTGTACGCGGCGAGCTACGCCGGCATCTTCACCTACGTGCAGAGCCCGGTGCCGATCATGACCGCCAGCGCGACCGACGGCACCTCGAAGCCGGCGATCAATTTCTCCAACTACTCCTCCGTCGGCTCGCAGACGATGACGCTGAGGTACAACTCCAAGGGAACATGCAACAACACGCGGCATCGTGAGGAAGACGTCCGGGCCGAGGTGCCCTTAGGCGGGACCAAGCCGTACATCAGGGTTACCTTCCCGGGCTCACCCTCCACCGACGTCGACTACCCCTTTGACAACGTTCACTTCCACACCCATGCCGAACACAGGTTCAATAGCGCCCCCGGCGTCTACGAGCCGATCGAGGCGCATCTGGTTCACTTCAACGCCTCAGCCGGCGCAGGCAGGCCTCAGTACGTGGTGGTCACGGTCTACCTTCGTCCCGCCGCCGGGTGGAGCGAGTACGACGAGCTGCTGTTCAACACGCCCGCCGAGTGCGCGGGGTCGGTGAACCGCCTCGACATCAACCTGGCGAACCTGCTGCCGACCAGTACCACGACCTCGTACCGGTATGAGGGTTCGCTGACCACTGGGAGCAGCGCGCCCTACCCCGGCCCGGTCCACTGGGTGATCTTCGACCCATCGGTCGGGCGCACCCTCCAGTCGGGTCACATCACCGCTTACGAGAACGTGTTCTCCGGGGTCGGCGGTAACTGGCGAGCGGAACAGCCTCCGACGACGATCTACAAGAAGCCCTATCCGTGACGGTCGGCTGAGTCTGTCTGACCTCTGATCCCGCCGCCTTCCGCACCTGGCGGCGGGATCACCCGTGTCCGGGAATCCGTACTCGGCCAGACGCGATTCCTCTGTCCTATCGCCGGTGTGTGCTGTCTCTGTCGGCCTGGCAAGCCTCGTGACAAGTTCGTGTATTCGATCTCTGGTGAAGTGTGGCGCCCGGGCCGGTGCATCTTGTCTGATTGTTCTCTATTAAGATCTTTGGTCGTTTTGGTCGTTTTGAACATGATAAAACGCTTGATTTGGCCACTGTTTGGTTCTTACGTAATGGGTGTCCTTCTGATGGTGCCGGGCTGAATGCGGGTGGAGATCTTCGTTTGTCGTGTGCGTGACGCAGTCGGTTTCGGCCGTTCGAGAAAGGCCTCCGCATGCGCAAACGTCTCATTCTGCTTCTCTCGGGGTGCGTGGCGACTCTCGTCCTCATCACGGCTTCGCTGTACGCGGCAAGCTATGCCGGTGTCTTTAGCTACGCGCGGAGCCCGGTGCCGATCGTGACCACCAGTCCGGCGGACGGCACCTTGAAGCCGGCGATCGATTTCTCCAACTACTTTGTCGTCGGTTCGCAGACGATGAAGCTGGAGTATCACTCCAAAGGCGCGTTGCCGACTTCGTGCAGCACCCAGGATCGTGAGGAAGACGTCCGGGCCGTGGTGGCCCCGGGCGGGACCAGGCCGACGATCACAGCCACCTTCTTGGATCCCCCCGGTCCTACCAACGTCACCTACACATTTGAAAGCGTTCGTTTCTACACGCCTGCTGCGCACAGGTTCAACGGCATCTACAAGCCGATCGAGGCGCAGCTGGTCCACTACAACGCCGGCGCCCCCTCGCCGAGGCCCAAGTACGTGGTGGTCACGGTCTACCTCTACCCCGCCGTCGGGTGGAGCGAGTACGACGAGCTGCTGTACAACACGCCCGCCGAGTGCGCGGGGTCGGTGAACCGCCTCGACATCAATCTTGCGAACCTGCTGCCGACCAATACCACGACGTCGTACCGGTATGAGGGTTCGCTGGTCACCTCGCCCTACCCGGGGCCGGTCCACTGGGTGATCTTTGACCCCTTGGTCGGCCGCCCTCTCCATCCGGCTCACATATCCGCCTACCAGAACGTGTTCTCCTCGGTCGGCGGTAACAGTCCGACTGAGAGTCCTCCTTTAGCGACGATCTACAAGAAGCCTTGGCCGTGATCATCGGCTGAAATCGGCCGACCTCTGATCCCGTCGCTGTACCTGGCGGCGGGATCGCCCGTGTCTGCGGAGAATTGCCTATGTTCGTATTTCGGATATAAATACGCCCTTGTATCATTTATTGCATTCTGTCCGTATTGGTGGCATGGAAAACGGGTGAGGTCTCCGGTTGTGGGGAAGATCGCATAATGGTGCAGAATTGTCTGCTGTGATAAATGGGGATAAATCCACTGTGCTACGCCCCGGTTACGTGATCCAAATGGTTGCCGGGGTCTCCGTCTTCGTCGTCGCCTACGCCTGGCTGCTGCTCACCGGCAACACCGCGTTCCCGTTCTCCGCCGACGAGGGCGCGCCCGACGTCTCCCTCTGGGTGGCCGTCCTGCCCACCGGTGCCGCGATGGTGCTCACGCTGCTGGTCGCACCGCGCCGGACGCCACCGGAGCCGCTGGCCGATCTGGCGCGACCCTGGCTTGTCCGGGAGACACAGGTACTCGTCGCGATGGCGATCCTTTTCCCGGTGGTGGTCTTCGCGCTGGTTTCAGTCGGCGGAGGAGACCTGTACGTCCTGTTCAAGTTGCTCTTCCTGCTTGCCGTCCCGCTGATCGCGTTCCGGCTGCTCCGCAAGGACGGTCCCAAGGCGAGGACCTTCCCCACCCCGGTCACCTGGCTGGCGCCGATCCCGGCGGTGGCCGTCTGGTTCGTCATCTCCGAGATCGGGCCGCTCTCCCCGCCGCTCACCGCGAAGCTGCCCGACCCGGTCACCCTCGCCGTTCTCTCCTTGGTCACGTTTCTGACCGCGGGGATCCTGGAGGAGGTCTTCTATCGGGGTTGGCTGCAGACCCGGCTGGAGCGGTTGTACGGCCGATGGCCCGCGATCCTCGCCGCCTCGCTCCTGTTCGCCGTGATGCACTCCACCCGGCTGCACGCGCTCGGTCCCGCTCTCGGGCTCGCTTCGATCGTCGCCTTCCAGGGCGTGTTCGGCCTGATGCAGGCCTATCTGTGGGCGCGCTACCGCAACATCTGGGTTGTGATCTTCACGCACGGCGTCGTCAACCTGGTCTACATCGACATGCTCCTCGGCGACATCTGACCCGTGAAGCCGTTCGCCGCCGGAACGGCGGCGGCAGCCCGTACGGTGCCGTGTGGATCCCTTCGCCGCAGGGGGGTTACGGCTCGCTCCTTGACGCGTACTCGTCGACGTACTGCTGACCGGACAGCTTCTGAATCGCCTGCATGATCTCGTCGGTCACCGTACGGGTGACATCGCGGTGGGAGTGTCGGCCTCGGTCGGCGAACCGCAGCGGCGGGCCGATCTTCACGGTGATCCGCGTCGGCCGGGGAACGGTGGCACCGCGCGGCTGGGCGCGGTCGGTGCCCTCCAACGACACCGGGACCACGGGTGCGCCGGTGCGTAACGCCAGCCGGGCCACGCCGGTGTGGCCTCGGTAGAGCCGTCCGTCGGGGGAGCGGGTGCCTTCGGGGTGGATGGCGAACACGTCGCCGCGCTCCAGCACCCGGGCGCACTCGTTCAGCGCGGCGAGGGCGGCCCGGCCACCGGACCGGTCGACTCCGATCGCGCCGAGCGAGCGGAAGAGGGTCGCCGTGACCCGGCCGGTACGTCCCGGCCGGGTGAAGTACTCCTGCTTGCCGACGAAGAACACCTGCCGCGGGACGATCAGCCCCAGAATGAAGGAGTCGCAGATCGCCAGGTGGTTGGCCGCCAGGATCACCGGTCCGCGGCGTGGTACGTGGTGCAGACCGCTGACCTGGGGCCGGAAGGCGGCCCGCATCGCCGGACCGAGGAGCACGTGCTTGAACAGCGGGTACACCAAGCCTTCGGCGTTCATGTGGTCCCTTCTCCGTACGGCTTCGCCACCGAGACACCGGCCTGCATGAAACGGCGGTGGGACGGTGCTTGCGCGAAAGTGTCTCCACAATAGGCACATTCGCGGCTAGCTGGGACGCCGTTCGGGAACCCACTCTGCGCGCGGCATACGTCCAGGTCGCCGCCGGTCCGCCGGGAACCGAAGTGACCGGTAGAGGCCGGCAAGGTGGTTGCACGGCGCCCGCCGGAGGTGCCGCGCGTCACCTCGTGGACGGCCCGGCGCGATTCGTTGACCGGCCTGAACGACGACGCCGAGGTGCCCGCCTTCCACCGGCCGCGGTCTACACGAACTCCCTCAGGAGCGCTCGCCGGCCGGGGTCGGCGCGAGGACCGCGGCTCTCTCCACGGCCGTCCGGCGCTCGACCAACCCGAGTGCCACACCGACGGGGTGTGGGGCCGGTGATCGTTGTGGTGTGGGCGCCTCGGGGTGGGCACACACCACAACGATCACCTGGAACAGAGGTGGCTGCGGGCCCGTACCGGCTTCGGATGGTCGGAGCCGCTCGGAGCCGGTGGGTGGTAGACGTGAGGGATGGACGACGATTTCGCGGAATTTCGTCCCCGCCTGTTCGCGCTGGCCTACCAGCTGCTCGGTGAGGTGGCGGAGGCCGAGGACGCGGTCCAGGACGCCTACCTGCGCTGGCACGCGGCCGAGGAGATCGTCTCGCCGCGGGCCTGGCTCACCAAGGTCGTGACCAACCTCTGCCTGAACCGGCTGACCTCGGCCCGGGCACGCCGCGAGCGGTACGTGGGGCCGTGGTTTCCCGAGCCGGTCGTCACCGGTGGAACCGGTGGTCCCCTCGACGCGGTGGAGCAGCGGGAGTCGGTCAGCGCGGGCGTGCTTCTCCTGCTGGAGCGGCTGAGCCCGGCGGAACGAGCCGTGTTCGTGCTGCGTGAGGCGTTCGGCTACACGCATCGGGAGATCGGCGAGCTCATGGACGTCTCCGAGGCCCACTCACGGCAGCTGCACCGCAGGGCCAGGAGCCGGATCGGGGAGGACCGGCGGCGGTTCGAGGTCGATCCGAAGCACCAGCGGGTGATCGTCGAACGCTTCCTCGCGGCGGTGCGGCACGGCGACCTGCAGGGCCTGCACGATCTGCTCGCCGACGACGTCGTCGCCTGGTCCGACGGCGGGGGGAAGGCCTTTGCCGCGCGGCGGCCCGTGGTCGGCCGGGACCGGCTGGTCCGGGCCGTGTTCCGCGTGGTCGCCAAGGCGGCGGGCGGTGAGCTCGGGACGGCGGAGATCAACGGTGCGCCCGCGCTCGTGGCCTACCGGGACGGCGTGCTGTGGGCCGTGGTCACCTTTGAGGTCGAGGGGGACCGCATCACGGCACTCCGCACCATCCTCAATCCGGAAAAGTTGCGATTCGCGGCGCGACAGCTGTCACATTCCGGACCGGCTATCCGGTCTGAAGACGCATGAACGACATCATTCTTGTCACCGGGGGAACCGGCACGCTGGGGCGGCACCTCGTTCCGCTGCTCGACCCCGCCCGGGTGCGGGTGCTCAGCAGGCGGCCGGGCCCCGGCCGCACGGTCGGCGATCTGAACGACGGCTCGGGGCTCGCGGAGGCGGCCGACGGGGCGGGCGTGATCGTCCACTGCGCCACGGGTGTACGCGGGAGCGATCCGACCCGCACCCGCAACCTCCTCGCGGCGGCCGGTCGCGACACACACCTGATCTACATCTCCATCGTCGGCGTGGACCGGCACCCGTTCCGGTACTACCGGGAGAAGCACGCCTGCGAGCGGATGATCGAGTCCGCCGGTCCACCCCACACGATCGTGCGCACCACCCAGTTCCACGACCTGGTGGCCCGGGTTCTGGGCGGCTTGGCCCGGTTGCCCTTCGTCCCGGTGCCCGCCGGCACCGCGTTTCAGCCGATCGACTCCGCCGAGGTGGCCGGGTGGCTGGCGGAACTGACCGGCCGCCCGCCGGCCGGTCGCGTGCCCGACCTGGGCGGTCCGCAGATCCGTCCTCTGGCCGACCTGGCGCGCGACTACCTGCGGGTGCGTGGACCGCGACGGTCCGTCGTGCCCGTCCGGGTGCCCGGGAGGGTCGCCTCCGCCTTCCGGCGCGGCGTCCACCTGGCCCCAGATCGGGCGGTGGGCAGGCGGACCTTCGCGGAGTTCCTCACCGGAGACGCGTCATGAGCCGCCGTCGCCTGCTGCGCTTCGGGCTTGCCGTGTTCATGCTGGTTGAGACGGTGCTCGGCCTGTGGCAGCTTCTTTTTCCGCGGCACTTCTACGACAACCTTCCGACGCCGGCGCACGCCTGGGTGGCGGCGCTGCCGCCGTACAACGAGCATCTGCTCCGGGATCAGGGCGCCCTGCATCTGGCGCTGGCCGTGGTGTACGGCGCCGCGGTGTTCACGATGGACCGGCGGCTGACCCAGGTCGCGCCGCTGGCCAACCTGGCGTTCAACCTGCCGCACTTCGTCTTCCACGCGACGCACACCGATGCGCTGCCGCCGGGCGACGCCGTCGCCCAGACGGTCGTGCTGCTGGTCGGCGTGCTGCTTCCCCTGGGGCTGCTTCTCCTCGCGCTCCGGCCTCCGCACCCCGGCCCGAAGGCAAGCGGGGTGACATAGGGGGCGGAACGCCGCCGGCGGACGGACTCCCCACCGGGAGCACCGGCCACGACCGAGGATCCGGTACGGCGCCGCGAGCGGTTCACGGCCGTGGAACGAATGAACACCTGCGTCGAGCCGGTGCCCGCCCTCCCGGGCTTCCGGTGGTCAGGCGGGGCGGCGGGGGCCGGGCAGGATCCGTTCCACCAGGTCGGTGACGATGTCGTGGATCCGGTCCTCGGGAAAGACGTCGGGCAGCGTGAGCCGTTCCAGGATCAGCCAGTTCAACGCCAGATACAGCGAGACCACGGTGGTCGCGTCGCCGGGCAGGCCGGATTCGGCGTGGTGGGCGATGTTGGCGTCCACGTCGGCGCGGATGCGTTCGGTGAGCAGGCGGCGCAGCTCGGGGCGGCGGGTGGACTCCAGGCGCAGCTCCAGCAGGGCCAGGTAGCCGGAGCGGAAACGGCTGACCCGGTCCACCAGGTCGTGCATGAGCTCGATCACCCGGTCACGGTCGCGCGGCCCCTCCAGCGCGGCGGCCATCACGTCGGGTTCGGGCCCGAGCCGCTCGTAGAAGCGGTGGCCGACCTGGGTGAGCAGGTCGTCGCGGCCGGTGAAGTAGTTGGAGGCGGTGCCGCCCGGCACTTTCGCCTCGACGTCCACGGCGCGGAAGGTCAGACCCCGTGCACCCTCCCGGGCGAGGACCTCGATGGCCGCGTCGAGGAGGGCTGCCCGCCGTACCGGGTTCTGGCGCATGGTGATCTCACTCCCGGGCCGATACCACTATGTCCATAGTACTATATCGGGTTCATCGGGTACCGTGAACCGGCCGGGCGAGCAGATAGAGCAGCGCGATCAGTGTCGGCCCACTCACGATCTCACCGGCGGAGATGAGCCCGAAGACCGCCGAGAGCGGAATCCACTCGATCCGCTCGGCCTCGGTGACGTCCACGGGCGGGCCGATGTGTTCCGCGTGCTCGGCGAGGAACAGATGGTGCACACTCTTGATCGAACCGTTGGACGGCTGGGACACCACGAGCGGACGGAGCGGCCCGGGACGCCAGCCGGTCTCCTCCTCGACCTCCCGGGCGGCGGCCTGCGCCGGGTCCTCGCCCTCCTCCACCCGCCCCATCGGGATCTCCCAGCCCCAGGTGTCGGTCACGTGCCGATGCCGCCACATCAGCAGCACCCGGTCCGCCTCGTCCAGGACCGCCGTGCCCGCCACCGGTCGCGCCATCCGCACCACGTGCTGCTCGAACCGCTGCCCGTCCGGAAGCTCGACGTCCACGAAGTCGAGACTGACCCAGTCGCTCGCGTAGATCGAACGCCGGCCGTGCACGGTCCACTTCATGTCACACCTTCCCACCCCGGCCACGGTTCCGGCGCACCCGCCGGACGCCCCGCCTCAAGCATGCCGGATCGCAAGCCGTACCCGGGATGTGCCCGACGCGGGCGAGTACTCACTCCGTCCAGTGGGTGCCGTCGTCTGCGCGTGGTTCTGCGGCATGCCTCCGTCGAAACTCGGTGTGATGAGCCTTGAGGCGAGGGTGATCGTCCAGAGGTGAACCTTCTGTTCCGATGGTCTCGATCGTGGGGGCGTGCCAGGATGCTGCCCCGTGTCTAACAAAACCACGTCCGATTGGCCGTCCGGACGGGACGATCTGCTTCCGCCCCCGTCGTGGGGAACGGATCGGGCGGGTTCGGCGCGGGTGCGGATGCTCTGGCTGTTCGCGGCGATCGTGGCGGTGCTGATCGTCGGGCGGCTGTGGCTCGCCCCCGGCATCCGGCTGCCCGGCTTTCAGACCTGGGCGACGGTCTTCGTGGCGATCTGTGTGCAGGCGATGCCGTTCCTGGTGTTCGGGGTGGCCCTGTCGGGGGCGATCACCGCCTTCGTCCCCGCCGGGTTCTGGACCCGTGCCCTGCCCCGGCATCCGGCGGCGGCGGTCCCGGTCGCCGGGCTGGCCGGGGCGGTGCTGCCGGGCTGTGAATGCGCCTCCGTCCCGGTCGCGGGGGGCCTGATGTCCCGCGGGGTGGCCCCGGCCGCGGCGCTGGCCTTCCTGCTCTCCTCCCCGGCGATCAATCCGATCGTGCTGGTCGCCACCGCGGTGGCGTTCCCTGGGCGGCCGGAGATGGTCGCCGCCCGGTTCGTCGCGTCGCTGGCGGTGGCGGTGCTGGTGGGCTGGGTGTGGGCTCGGTTCGGGCGGACGGCCTGGATGCGCATCCCGGTACGGCGGCCGGTGGAGCCAGGGCGCAGGTGGACGGTGTTCCGGGAGACGATGGTGCACGACCTGCTCGGCGCGGGCGGCTTCCTGGTGATCGGGGGGCTCGCCGCGGCGACGCTGAACGTGGCCCTGCCCGCCGAGTGGACGAACGCGGTCGCCGACTCCCCGTGGCTGTCGGTACTGGTGCTGGCGTTCCTCGCCGTCCTGCTGTCGATCTGCTCGGAGGCCGACGCGTTCGTCGCCGCGAGCATGTCGGCGTTCTCGCCGACGGCCCAGCTGACCTTCATGGTCGTCGGTCCCATGGTGGACCTGAAGCTGATCGCCTTGCAGGCCGGGACCTTCGGCCGCCGCTTCGCGGTCCGCTTCGTGCCGTTGACCTTCGTGCTCGCGGTCGGCGTGAGCGTACTCGTGGGAGCGTGGCTGCTGTGACACCGTTGGCGCGGAACCTCCTGGTCTCGCTGATCGGCGGAACCCTGCTGTGGATCTCCGTGTTCTCCTCGTCCTATCTCAACTACGTGAAGCCCTCCTTCCGCTTCTTCCTGATCGCCGCGGGGCTCTGCCTGCTCGTCGTGGGGGTCGTGGGCCTCGTTCGATCCTGGTCGACAGACACGGCCGACGGCGGGCACCACGGCGGCGAGGGGAACTGCTGCGACGGGGACGAGCACGGGGGAGGGGGGTCACGGGTGGCGTGGCTGCTCGTCCTGCCGGTGCTGGCGATCTTCCTGGTCGCGCCGCCCGCCCTCGGCTCGTTCGCGGCCGAGCGTGAGCCGACCCCGCCGGCCCCGGCCGCCTGGGAGGCGGACGACTACCTGCCGCTGGTCGACGACGGCAATCCGGTGCCGATGCCGGTGAGCGAGTTCGTCCGGCGGGCCTGGTTGAACAAGTCGCTGAGCGGCTGGGACGTCGAGCTCACCGGCTTCGTCGTGCCCCGCAAGAAGGGCGGCTGGTATCTCACCCGCATGCAGATGAACTGCTGCGCGGCCGACGCGCGGGCGTGGAAGGTCGTGGTGAAGAACGTCAAGCGGCCACCCGTCGACACCTGGGTGACGGTGGTCGGCTCCTGGGTCGTCCTGGGGGCCGACGAGCGACCGGACGCGCCTGAGCTCACCGTCCGCGACATGGAGCGTATCCCCGCTCCGGAGGAGCCGTACGAGTGACGGGCCGCGCGCCCGGAGACGATCGGCGGGTTCCGGATGACGCCGGAGGGGTACGGCCTTACGGCGGCTCCTGCGCCTGGCCGGGTACGGCCTGAAGGCGGCGCGGCCCGTTCTCGGCACGGCGCACCGGCGACGACCTCAACGCAAACCGGGGGATTCTCCACGCCGGGCAGGCCGCCGACGGCACGGTGCGGTATGGGCTGAGCCGGGCCTATCCCGCACCGGCCTCCAGGGTCCGGCGCAGCCCGTACCGCATGGTCGTCCGGGGTCTCGATGGCCCCTGCGGAGAGATGATCAGGGACGGAACGCCTTGAGGGTGACGTCGACGAGCGCGTCGGCGAACTCGGGCGTGAGCGGTCCCGAGCGGTGGAGCCATCGCTGGAAGACGGGGGCGTAGAGCACGTCGAGGAGGAGATCGAGGTCGGCGTCCGCCGCGAGCTGGCCGGCTCGCTGGGCACTGCGCAACCGGGCCTTCTTGGCCTCGGTCACCGGTGCGGCCAGTCTCTCCCGGTACTGGGTCGCCAGGTCGGGGTCGTTGACGATCTCGGAGTTGAGCGCCCGGATCGGTGCCTCGAAGTCCGGATCGGCGAACTCGGCCACGGTCGCGCGGAGCACGAGCTTGAGGTCCGCCTCGATGTCTCCGGTGTCGGGCAGGGAGATCCCCTGGTCCTCGGCGTTCACGCTGAGGGCCAGAAAGGAATCGAAGATCACGGCACCCTTGGACGGCCACCACCGGTAAATCGTCTGTTTGCCCACGCCCGCGCGTGCGGCGATGGACTCGATGGTCACTTTCGCGTACCCCACCTCGCAGACCAGCTCGCGGGCGGCGTCGAGGATCGCCTGCCGTGACCGTTCGCTGCGGCGGGCGGGGTCCGGCTTCCTGCTATCGGGCATGCGCTCAGGCTATCGGATAACGAGACGGAACGGTTCGTCTTGACAGACCCGAATGCGGCATCCAGGATAGGTGCAACACGAGACGAGACGTCTCGTTTCACAGAAGGGGGTGGGGTCCTGTGACGACCGCCAGAGTATGGTTCATCACCGGTGCTTCCCGGGGCCTCGGCCGGGCGTTCACCGAGGCCGCTCTCGACGCCGGTGACCGGGTCGTGGCCGCCGCTCGCAACGTCGAACCGCTCGAGGACCTGGCCGACAAACATCAGGATCGTCTTGTACGGCTGCCACTGGACGTCGCCGACCGCAACGCCGTGTTCGCGGCCGTGGACAAGGCGGTCGCCGCATTCGGCCGGCTCGACGTCGTGGTCAACAACGCCGGCGGGTTCCTGTACGGCATGGTGGAGGAGGCGACCGAGGACCAGATCAGGGCGCACCTGGACGTCAACTTCTTCGGCGCGGTCTGGGTGTCCCAGGCCGTCGTGCCCCATCTGCGGGCCCAGGGCGGCGGGCGCATCCTGCAGGTCACCTCGATGGGCTCCGGCGGGGGCATGGCCACGGTCGGGTTCTACTGCGCGGGCAAGGCCGCGCTCGACTCGGTCGGCGAGGCGCTGGCCATGGAGGTCGAGTCGTTCGGTGTCAAGGTCACGATCGTGCAGATGGGCGGCTACAACACCGGTCTGTTCACGGCGGGTACCACGGCGACCACGCCGCACCCGGACTACGAGCCGCTGCGCCGGAAGATGGAGGAGATGTGGGGAGACGAAGCCGGCCCGGACCCGAGCACGGCCGCGCCGGTCGTCATGGAGCTGGCCGCGCTGCCCGACCCGCCCCGTCGGCTGATCGTGGGGAGCGCGTCCTACGACGTCGTCCACGAGATGGGGAAAGCCCAGGCCGAGCTCTACCACGAGTGGGAGCACCTCAGCCGGATGGCCCCGGGCTGACGGGGAGTAGGGCGGAGTGGCTTGCGGGCGGGTTTCGGAGCCCGAAACGACGAAGATCATCCTACCATACTTTGTAAAGGTGCTGGGTTGGTTGTAACCCCGCGCACAAGCAAAAGCACTAGGCCCTGATCGGCGAGACCGGCCACACGCCGTACCTCACGCAGGCGGGCACGATCCTTCGTGAACTCGCGCGCATCGAACGGGAGGCCATGGAGGCGCTGAGCCGGCTTCCCGGGTGAGGCCTTCGAACCGCGGCCTGATCGGGGAAGACCGCCTGCCGCACGTCCCGCGACGGCTCGGGCGTGCTCGCCCGAGCCGTCGCCCGGTTGTCGTCGCGCACCTGTGGGCCGAACCCCGGATACCCGCTACGCGAAATCCTGGTACGCCGGGTCGGGGGAGAGGGCGGCGGCGAGGCGCAGGTGCCGTACGGCGTCGCCGGGGCGGCTCTGCCGCTGCAGGGTGCGGCCGAGCAGCAGGTGCGCGTAGGCGTCGGCCGGGTCCCGGTCGACGACGACGCGGAGTTCGGCCTCGGCCCGCCTGAGCTGGGCGGAGTGGTAGTAGGCGCGGGCGAGCAGCAGCCGGGCGCCGGTGTGGTCCGGGGCCTCCTCGACGACGCCGGAAAGGAGCGTCGCGGCCGTGATGTAGTCACGCGCCTCGAAGTAGGTGCGGCCACGCCGGTAGCGCTCGGCCAGGGTCTCGGTCGTCGTGGTCATGGTCACCCCTTCGCGGTGCCGTGGGTGGAATCGTCACCCGACAACCAGCGGGACGCCCGAAGTATTCCGGTGCGTTCCCGGAGGCGTCGTGGAATCAGCCGGGCCGTGGGATAGTTCAATAAGTCAAACAGCGCTGTGCAGGGGAGCCGTGTCGTGGTGCGTGTCGAATGGCCGGATCCGGAGGGCCAGGAGATCGTGGAACGGCTGCTCGCCGTGGAGTCCGCGCTGCGCCTCCACTTCGAGCGGACCGCGGCCGAGTTCGGGCTCACCATCCCGCAGGCGCAGACGCTCGTGCTGCTGCCGGCCCCCCAGCGGATGGGGGAGCTGGCCGGGCAGCTCGGTTGCGAACCCTCCCACGTGACGGGGATCGCCGATCTGCTGGAGGAGTGCGGGTACGTCCGCAGGGAGCCCGACCCCGAGGACCGCCGGGCGAAACGGCTCACCCTCACCGACACCGGGCTGGACATCCGGGACCGGCTGCTGGGCCGCCTGTTCGACGGGGCGCCGGTCGTCTCGGTCCTCGACGCCGACCAGCGGGCCCAGTTGCTCGCCCTGCTCCGCATCGCCCAGGAAGGGTCTCCGCCCTCCGTCGAGTGCTGACCCCCGCCGGCGTACGTCCCGGGACGGCTCCGCTCACGCTCGGATGGTACGGCCGATCGGCGGCTACGGCTGAAGTACAGGTGCCCCGCGATCCGGCGTCCCCGTCCACGGACAGTCCTGCTGAGCCGGACGAGTCGTCCCGCAGGCCGTACCCACCTGAGGTTTCGAAGCGGGTACGGCCTGCGGACGCGGGGCCGAATCGCGGCCTCCGTCAGGGTGAACCCGGCCTCCGTACGGGTTCCGCGCCTCCGTGGGCCCGGAATCGGGGTGGTGTGGCCGGTCCGTCGATCAGCCGGTGGGCAGGGGGCCGAGCGGGGCCTCGTCGCTGTCGACGAGCTCGCATTCGGCCACCGGTCCGGTGGAGACACGCCCGAAGACACTGGCCATCGTGTTCTCTCCGGCGGTCGTCACGTTGAACTCCAGGACCGCGGTCTGGCCGGGCTTGACGACGCTTGGGTCGACGATGTAGGCGGGTTCGTTCCCGTCCGTGGCGATGCTGACGAGGTCCGCCTCCTCGTTGGGCAGGTAACCGGTGCTCCGGGGCTGGGGGCTGCACCGCTTGCCCTGCGGGACGTAGTCCACGACGGCGTTGAGTCCCGCCTCCCGCAACTCCTCCTGCAGTCCCTTGGGGTCGTTGGCCTCGTTGATGGTGATCCGGAAGGTGCCGTCGGCCTGCTCGGCCACGGCGTGCGCCGCGGTGCCGCCGAGGAGCAGCGGTACGGCGACCGCCGCGGCCGCCGCGGCGGCCAGGGCCGGGACGACCACGGCGGGCCGGAGGCGCCGCCATCCGGTGGGCCGGGCTTCGTTGCGGATCTCGGTCATCATGAACTCCTTGAGCTGCCGGTGCCGGTCCGGTGTCAGGGGCGGCACCACCGGATGCGGCAGCAGCCGGGTGTGCTCGTCTCGCTCGTCTGCGTTCATCGGCAGGCCTCCTTGGCGGACCGGACCGCGGTGTCGCGGTCACCTCTTTCCTGTCGGGACGGTGCCGCCGGTTCCCGGTGGGCGGCGAGTTTCTCCAGTTTTCCCCGCGCCCGGGAGAGCCGGGATTTCACGGTGCCCACGGGGACGCCGAGCGCCTCGGCGGTCTCGGCGTAGTCGAGGCCGGACCAGAGGACGAGGGCGAGGACCTCCTGTTCCGGACGGCGCAGCGCGGCGTAGGCCCGCCTGACGGCGGCGATCCGTTCGGCGTCGTCGATGCGGCCGGCCACGTCGTCGGCGAAATCGGGGACGCGGTCCTCCCGGGGCATCCGGGCGAGGGCGTCCTGGTATCGGCGGGCGGCGCGCCGGGTGTTGCGGGCGACGTTGACGGCGATGCCGAGCAGCCACGGCCGGAGCGAACCGCCGTCGGGGTCGATCCGCCCGCGTAGCCGCCACACCTCCAGGAACGTCATGGAGGTGATGTCCTCGGCCTCGGTCCGGTCCGCGCAGTGGCGGAAGGCGTATCCGTAGACGGATCCGGCGTAGGCGTCGAAGAGCTCCTCGAAGGCCGAGGGGTCTCCATCACGTATTCGGGCGCGTAGCGACATATCCACATAGAAGGACTGTCCGGGGGCCGTCGCCGGTTCCCGATCGTCCGTCCCGCACGGCACACATCGCGGGATTCGCGGCACGGGTACGGCCGGAGGCGGCCTCACTGATCGCCGCGGCGCGGCCCGTACCCCGCCTCGGCCGAGTGGCGAAGCAGCCTTACCGGGCGGAGCCCGTACACGAACGTGATCCACCCGGCCGGCCGGCCCGGACCCGGGGACGGCCGGCGACGGGTCAGTGAAGGTGTTCGAGCACGCCGCGCGCGACGGCGACGGCCATGGCGTCCAGCGCGTCGCCGGTCATGGCGGCCATGTGCGGGGTGGCGAAGACCTGAGGATGGTGCAGGAGCGGATCGCGGGGATCGGGCGGCTCGGGCTGGTACACGTCCACCGCGTATCCCCGCAGACGGCCGGAGTCCAGCGCGGCCAGCACGGCGGGGGTGTCGACGATCTCGGCCCGCGCCGTGTTGACCAGCAGGCTTCCGGGACGCATCCGGCCGAGCGCGGCGGCCCCGATCAAGCCCGTGGTCCGCTCCGTCCGGGGGACGTGCAGGCTGACCACGTCGCTCTCGCCCAGCAGTTCGTCCAGGGAGACGAGCCGGACGCCGTCCGGCGGTTCGGTCACCGCGATGTCGTGACCGACCACGGTCATACCCAGGCCCCGCGCCCGGGAGGCGACCCCGCGGCCGATGGCGCCCAGCCCCACCAGCCCCAGCGTGCGCCCGTCGAGCATGGTCCCGGTCAGCCCGGCGGCGACGACCGCCGCGGGCAGGGAGCGCTCCGGGCCGAACAGCCCCCCGGACAGCGAGGCGGTGGCGCGCGGCGCCTGCCGGGCCAGGGCGAGCGCGGCCAGGATCACGAACTCGGCCACCGACTCGGCGTTCGCGCCCGGGGTGCCGACGACCCGGATGCCCAGGCGGCCGGCCGCCGCCAGGTCGATGCGGTCCAGCCCGGCCCCGTGCCGCCCGACGACCTTCAGCCGCGGCGCGGATTCCAGCATCTCGGCGGTGACCGGGGAGGAGCGGACGACGAGGGCGTCGGCCTCGGCGAGCAGGGGCCGGAGCGCCACCGGGTCGGTGGTTCCGGCGACGTGCACCCGTCCCGCGGCGCGCAGCAGGGCCAGGCCGGCTTCGGCGATCGGTTCGGTGAGCAGGATCGTCGGGGTCATGGGGTGTTCACCATCCCGTGTAGCAGGTGACGGGGACGGTGTAGAAGTCGCGGGCGTAGGCGCCCTGCTCACGCGGCCCGTGGTTGGATTCCCCGGTGCCGCCGAAGGGCAGGTGCAGTTCGGTTCCGGCGGTGGGGAGGTTGACGGTGACGATGCCGGACCTGGACAGCCGCTTGAACCGTTCCGCGGCGGACAGGGAGGTGGTGACGATCCCCGAGGAGAGCCCGTAGCGGGTGTCGCCCGCCACGGCGACCGCCTCGTCGAAGTCGTCGACCTTGATGACGCAGCTCACCGGACCGAAGATCTCCTCCCGGGCGAGCCGCATGTCGTTGCGCGCCCCGACGAACAGGGTGGGGCGCATGAACTGCCCCTCCTCGGCCGTGTGGTCTCCCCCCGCGACGGCGGTCGCGCCCTCCCTGCGGCCGATCTCGACGTACTCCAGGTTCCGGGCGAGCTGGTCGGGGGAGGCCACCGGGCCGAGCTGGCTCCGCTCGTCCAGCGGGTCGCCGACCCGCAGCGCCCGGGTGGCCTTGGTGAGCGCGTCGACGAACCGGTCGTGGATCCCGGACTGGACGACCAGTCGGCTGGAGGCGGTGCAGCGCTGCCCGGTGCTGAAGAAGCCGCCGTCCAGGGCGCAGCGTACGGCGACCTCCAGGTCGGCGTCGTCCAGGACGACGAGGGGGTTCTTGCCGCCCATCTCCAGCTGGAACCGCTTGTTGCCGTACTCGACGCACCGCCGGGCGACGTGCCGCCCGGTGGCGGTTCCGCCGGTGAAGGAGACGCCGTCGATCCCGTCCGAGGTGAGCAGCTCCTCGCCGGCCGTCGGGCCGTCCCCCATCACCAGGTTGAACACGCCCGGCGGGACGCCGGCGTCGGTGATGATCCTGGCCATCTCCCCGGCTGAGGCGGTGACCAGCTCGGCCGGCTTCAGCACCACGGTGTTGCCGTAGGCCAGCGCGGGCGCGACCTTCCAGGCGGGGATGGCCCACGGATAGTTCCACGGCGTGATGACGCCGACGACGCCGAGGGGCCGGCGGCGTACCTCGGCGGAGGCGCGTTCGCGGGTGCTGGCGTAGATCTCCCCCTCGGGCTGGAGCAGCTGATGGGCGTAGTAGCGGAACGTCTGGCCGGCGCGGGTCACCTCGCCCCGCGCCTCGGCCAGCAGTTTGCCCTCCTCGCGGGAGAGGAGGACGGCCAGCTCCTCGACCCGGCGCAGGATCGTCGCGCCGATCCGGTCCAGGAGCCGCATGCGCTCCCCGACCGGGGTCGAGGCCCAGCCGGGCCGGGCCCGGCCGGCCGCGTCGACGGCCTCCTTGACGACGGCCCGGTCCGCGGCCGCGTACTCGGCGACGGTCTCCCCGGGACGGGCGGGGTTGAGGTTGGGGCGCCGCTCGCCGTCGACCCAGCGGCCGTCGACGAGGTTGAGATGACAGGGGACGGGCGGGGAGTGTGTCGTCATCGAGGTCCTCACGTGCCGGCCGGCGACTCCGGGCCGGGTTCTTCGGGGAAGTGGCAGGCGACCTGGTGGCCGGTGCTCTCGGCGGTCAGCGCCGGCACCTGCGTCCCGCAGATCTCCTGGGCTTTCCAGCACCGGGTGCGGAACCGGCAGCCGGTGGGCGGGTTGAGGGGGCTCGGCACGTCGCCTTTGAGGATCCGGCGCCGTCGCTCGGCTTCGACCAGCGGGTCGGGGATCGGTACGGCCGAGAGCAGCGCCTGGGTGTAGGGGTGCCGCGGCCGGGTGTAGAGGCTTTCGCAGTCGCCGATCTCCACGACGGTGCCGAGGTACATGACCGCGATGCGGTCGCACAGGTGGCGCACCACGGCCAGGTCGTGCCCGATGAACATCATGGTGAGGCCGAGTTCCTCCTGGAGCGACTCCAGCAGGTTGACGATCTGCGCCTGGATGGAGACGTCCAGGGCGGACACCGGCTCGTCGGCGACGATGAACTCGGGGTTGCTGACGAGCGCCCGGGCGATGCCGACGCGCTGGCGCTGCCCGCCGGAGAGCTCGTGCGGGTAGCGCTCGTGCCAGTGCGGGCTGACCCCGACCAGGCGCATGGTCTCCAGCGCCTTGGCCCGGCGTTCCCGGGCCGTCGCGTCGGAGTGCACCAGGAGGGGCTCCTCGATGAGCTCCCCGATCGTCATCCGGGGGTTCAGCGACGCGTAGGGATCCTGGAAGATCATCTGCATGCGGCGGCGCATCGCCCGCATCCGGCCGCGGGCGAGCGTGGTGAGCTCGACCCCGTCGAAGGCGACCGTACCCTCACTCGGTTTGAGGAGCTGCAGGATCGCCCGGCCGGTGGTGGACTTGCCGCACCCCGACTCGCCGACCACGCCGAGGATCTCCCCCCGGTGGACGTCGAGGTCCACGCCGGCCACGGCGCGCAGGCGGGCCGCCCGCAGCGACCCTTTGACCGGGACCTTGAAGTCGACGGCCAGGTCGCGTACCCGCAGGAGGACGGGGCGGTCCTGCGGGGGCGCCACGGCCACGGCGCCCGCGGCGGCGGAGGTCGGCTCGGACATCACTTCTCCTCGGTCGGCTGGTCGGCGTACCGGTCGTCCAGGGACAGCCAGCCGCCTTCGGGTACGGCCTGCATGCCCCAGCACCGGGTGAGCCTGCTCGGGTCGTCGTCGGCCCCCCGTACCGGTGTCAGCGTCGGCGGGGATCGGCGGCAGACGTCCTGGGCGTGGACGCATCGGGGCGAGAACCGGCAGCCGGGCGGCATGTCGGACAGCTCGGGCGGCTGCCCGGCGATCGGGCGGAGTCTGCCGCCGCGCGCCTGATCCAGTCGCGGGACGGAGCCGAGCAGTCCCCAGGTGTAGGGCATCTGCGGCCGGTGGAAGAGATCGACGGTGTCGGCGCGCTCGACGATCTGGCCCGCGTACATGACGTTGACCCGCTCGGCCATCCCGGCGACGACGCCGAGGTCGTGGGTGATGAACAGCACCGCGGTGCCGGTCTCCCCGGCCAGGTCGCGCAGGAGTTCGAGGATCTGCGCCTGGATGGTGACGTCGAGCGCGGTGGTGATCTCGTCGGCCAGGATCAGCCGCGGCTCGCAGGAGAGGGCCATCGCGATCATGACGCGCTGGCGCATGCCGCCGGAGAACTGGTGGGGGTAGGAGCCCAGGCGGGTCTCCGGGGCGGGGATGCGCACCGTCTCCAGGAGTTCGACCGCCCGGGCCCGGGCCGCCCGGTTGCCCAGCCCCAGGTGCAGCCGGAGGGATTCGGTGAGCTGCTTGCCGATGGTGAGCACCGGATTCAGCGAGGTCATGGGGTCCTGGAAGATCATGGCGATGCCCTTGCCTCGGACGGCGCGCAGCTCACGGGGTTTCATCGTGAGCAGGTCCTGTCCTTGGAAGAGCACCTGGCCGCCGGTGACCCGGCCGGCCGGGGGCACCACCAGTCCCATGATCGACTGGGCGGTGGCCGACTTCCCGCACCCGGATTCGCCGACCAGCGCCACCATCTCGCCTGCGTCGACGCTGAACGACACTCCGTCGACAGCCGTCACAGACCCCCGCGCGGCGCGGAACTCGGTACGCAGGTCCCGCACGTCGAGCAAGGCCATCGAACCCCCTGCAGATAACACGCACAAGCGTCGCTATTCGTCAATCGGGAGTGTTGCATATCCGATCATCGTCGTCTAGGCTCACCGAAGCGCCGAATACCGACACTTCTCTGAAATGGAGCATCATGGCGTCGAAGAGCTCGATCGAGAAAGATCGCAGCATCATTCGCGAGCTGGTCCGGGACCCGCGCCAGACCAACGTGGCGCTGGCGGCCAAAGTGGGGCTGTCGGAGGGTTCGGTGCGGCGGCGGGTGGAGAGACTCGTGGCCGAAGGCCAGCTGCACTTCGCCGCGATCCCCAGCGCCCCGTTCATGGGGCGTCCCGTCCACACCCTGTTCGAGATTCAGAGTGCCCCCGGCGCCACCGAGCAGCTCATCGAGCAGCTCGTCGCCATGCCGGAAATCTCCTACGTCTACCACGTGACCGGGCAATTCGACATCGTCGCGGTCGGCTACTTCGCGTCCAGCAACGAGATGCGCACGTTCTGGACGGAGCGTCTGGGCAACCTGGACGGGCTGATGGAGAGCCGGACCGTCATGGTGCTGCGGGTCGCCAAGCGGGCCCACGAGTGGGCCCGGGACATCGCGATCGACGACGCACCGGCCGACCTGAGCTGAACGCCCGGCACAGGGTCGGCTAGAACCACCCCCTGCACCAAGGAGCTGACCGTTGCTGCGCATCATGCTGATCCGCCTGGTCTCGGTCGTGCCGGTACTACTCGGCATCTCAGTCATCTCGTTCTTCGTGATCCGGATGATCCCCGGTGACGTCATCAGCTCGATCATGGGGGAGGACTTCGCCGACCCCCAGGTCGAAGCCGAGATGCGCCGCTACTTCGGACTCGACATGCCGATCCACGAACAGTTCCTGCACTGGTTCGGCGGCCTGCTCCAAGGCGACCTCGGTACCTCGATGCGCAGCGGCCAGCCGGTGCTGTCCGAGATCGCGGACCGCTTCCCCGCCACCCTGCTGCTGGCCGTCTCCGCGCTGGTGGTCTCGATCCTCATCTCGATCCCGTTCGGCGTGGTCAGCGCCACCAAGCGCAACGGCGTCCTGGACGCGGCCTCCCGCCTGATCTCACTGGTCGGCCTGTCGCTGCCCAACTTCTGGCTCGGCATCCTGCTCGTGTACGTCTTCTCGGTCACCCTGGGCTGGCTCCCCTCCCAGGGATCGGGGGACGGCGGCCTCGCCGACCTGCGCTACCTCATCCTTCCGGCCGTCACCCTGGGCGCCAGCCTGGCCGCGATCAGCATGCGCATGACCCGGTCCAGCATGCTCGAAGTCCTCAACCAGGACTACGTGCGCACCGCCCGCGCCAAAGGGCTGGGCGAGCACGTCGTCGTCGTACGGCACGCGCTGCGCAACTCCCTGATCCCCGTGGTCACCGTCCTCGGCATCCAGGCCGGGGCACTGCTCGGCGGCACCGTCGTGGTGGAGCAGGTCTTCTCCTGGCCGGGCCTCGGCACCATGGTGATCCGCGGGATCAGCCAGCGGGACTACCCCGTGGTCCAGGGCACCCTGCTGTTCCTCGCCTTCTTCTACGTCGTGGTCAACCTTCTCGTCGACCTCATCTACGTCTACCTGGATCCGAGGCTCCGCAGTGGTCACTGAACCCGCTCCCGCGCCGCCGGCCGCGCGCCGCGACGGCCTGCGCCTGCTCCGCGTGATCCTGAAGGACCGCATCGGCGCGGTCGGCATGGTCATCGTGGTCGTCATGACGCTGGCGGCCGTACTCGCCCCGCTGATCGCCCCCTACGACCCCACCGCCATGTCCAGTCGGCGGCTGGAGACCCCGGGCGGCGTCTTCCCGCTGGGCGCCGACGAGGCGGGGCGGGACCTGCTCAGCCGTGCCCTCTACGGGGCGCGGACGTCGCTGACCGTCAGCCTGATCGTGGTGACCTGCGCCGGGGTGATCGGGGTCGTGCTCGGCCTGCTGGCCGGGTTCTACCGGGGAGTCCTCGACGGCGTGATCACCCCGGTGATGGACGTGCTCTTCTCCTTCCCGACGCTGCTGCTGGCCTTGGCCGTGGTCGCCGCGCGGGGTCCGGGGACGGAGAACCTCATCCTGGCGCTGGTCATCGTCTTCATCCCGAGCTTCGCCCGGATCGTGCGCGGCACCGCCCTGTCGGTCAGCAAGGAGCCGTACGTGGAGTCGGCGCACGCGGTCGGGTTGAGCAGCGCCCGCATCATCTTCAAGTACGTGCTGCCGAACTCGGTCGCCCCCATCGCGGTGCAGTTCACCACGAGCCTGGCCTACGCGATCCTCATCGAGGCGTCGCTGGGGTATCTGGGTCTCGGGGTGCAGCCGCCGCAGCCGTCGTGGGGGTCGATGCTCTCCTCGGGCAAGGCGTTCATGGAACTGTCGCTGTGGCCGTCGCTGGTTCCCGGGATCTGCATCATGATCACCGTCCTCGGGTTCAATCTGCTGGGCGACACCCTCCGCGACGCGCTGGACCCGCGGTTGCGCGGCCGGTCCGGCCGCTAGGCCCGAAAGGAAAGACAGTGGAGTCGATCGACGACCATCTGGTGCGACGTCTCACCGAGTGGTCCGAAGGCGAGCCCCTCCCCGAGACCCCCGGCGCCGCCGCGTCCGGCGCGGACCCCGGGCTGCTGCTCGCGTATCTGGACGCGCAGCTGCAGAGCCGCCACCTGGACTTCGCGTTGCGCTGGCTGCAGTCGCGGCAGGAGGGTTTCTACACGATCGGCTCCAGCGGTCACGAGAGCAACGCCGCCGTCGCGCTGGCCCTGCGTCCCACCGATCCGGCGTTGCTGCACTACCGGTCCGGCGGCTTCTACGCGGCCCGGGCCGGTCAGGTGCCCGGCTCCAGCCCGGTCGCGGACGTGCTGCACTCGGCGACGGCCTCCCGCCGGGACCCCATCTCCGGTGGCCGGCACAAGGTGTTCGGCCACCGCGGGCTGAACATCGTGCCGCAGACCTCCACCATCTCCTCCCACCTGCCCCGGGCCCTCGGCATGGCGTTCGCGCTGGGCCGGGGCCTGCCGACCGGCGACGTCCCCGCCGACTCGGTGGTGGTGTGCAGTTTCGGCGACGCCTCGGCCAACCACTCCACGGCCGCCGGCGCGATGAACGCGGCCGGCTACTGCGCGCATCAGGGTCTGCCGCTGCCGCTGCTGCTGGTGTGCGAGGACAACGGGATCGGGATCAGCGTCCGCTCCCCCCGCGGCTGGACCCGCCGGGCGCTGTCGTCGCTGCCCGGCGTCGAGTACACGGCGGTGGACGGGACCGACCCGGCGGGCCTGCTGGCCGGTGCGGCCGAGGTGGCCGCCGGGGTCCGGGAGTCGCGCCGTCCGGCGGTGCTGCACCTGCGGACCGTCCGTTTCATGGGGCACGCCGGGTCCGACGCGGAGGCGGCCTACCGGACCCGCGGCGAGATCCTCGCCGACTACGACCGCGACCCGATCCTGGCGACGGCGGCGCTGCTGGCCCGCCGCGGTGTGCTGAGCCCGGCCGAGACGCTCGCCCGGTACGAGGCGACGCGCGAGCAGGTGATGGGGCAGGCGCGGGAGCTGGTCGGCCGGGTCAGGCGGCTGGACAGCCCGCAGGCCGTCGTCGCCCCGCTGACCGAGCGCCGCCTGCCGGAGGTGAGCGCCGCGGCCACCCGCCCCGGCGCCGGCCGGGCACCGGTGTTCGGCGGCAGGCCACCCGAGGCGCGTGGGCCGCTGACCCTCGCCCAGTCCGTCAACGCGGCCCTGCACGACGCGATGCTCACCTGGCCGCAAGCCCTGGTGTTCGGCGAGGACGTGGCGCGCAAGGGCGGCGTCTACGGCGTCACCCGCGGTCTGCGGAAGGCGTTCGGCGCGACCCGCGTGTTCGACACCCTGCTGGACGAGCAGACGATCCTGGGGATCGCGCTGGGGAGCGCGCTGACCGGGGCCCTGCCCATCCCGGAGATCCAGTACCTGGCCTACCTGCACAACGCCGAGGACCAGCTGCGCGGGGAGGCCGCCTCGCTCCGGTTCTTCTCGGCGGGCCGGTACCAGAACGGGATGGTGGTGCGGATCGCCGGCCTGGCCTACCAGAAGGGGTTCGGCGGGCATTTCCACAACGACAACTCGGTGGCGGTGCTCCGCGACATCCCCGGCCTGGCGCTGGCGGTGGCCTCCCACCCGGCAAGCGCCCCGGCGCTTCTGCGGCAATGCCTGGCCCTGGCCGAACAGGAGGGTCGGGTCTGCGTCTTCCTGGAGCCGATCGCGCTCTACCACCGGCGTGACCTGCACGACGAGGGCGACGGCGGCTGGCTGGCCCCCTACGCCGCGCCGCCGGATTGGGCGGCCGGGCAGGCCCCGCTGGGCCGGGTCCGCACGGTGCGGGACGGCGCCGACCTGGCCATGGTGACCTTCGGCAACGGGGTGCCGATGAGTCTGCGGGCCGCGCGGGTCCTCGCCCGGGACGGGATCGAGGTCCGGGTGGTGGATCTGCAGTGGCTGTCCCCGCTGCCGGTCGAGAGCCTGCTCGCGGCGGTCTCGGGGGTTTCGCGGGTGCTGGTGGTGGACGAGACCCGGGCCGGGGGCGGGGTCTCCGAGGCCGTGGTGGCGGCGCTCGTCGACGGCGGTTTCCCCGGGGCCCTCAGCCGGGTCAACAGCCTGGACAGTTTCGTGCCGCTCGGGCCGGCGACGGCTCAGGTGCTGCTCGGCGAGGAAGACGTGCTGTCCGCGGCACGCAAGGCGGCCCGGACCGGCTGAGGGCGCCTCGGTTCAGCGGCTTTCGGTCCAGCCGGTCACCGTGCGGACCTCGGCGATCATTCTCGCGATCAGCTGTTCGGGGGCGCGGTCGGTCCAGACGAGCCCGAGTTCGGAAGGGTCCGCGTCGGAGACCGGCAGCCAGCGGACGTTCGTTACGGGAACCCAGTGGCTGAGCGGCTCGGGGGCCAGCCAGATCCCCTTGCCGCGGGCGACCGTCATCAGGCAGTCCTCGACTTTGCGTACGGCGGGACCGCGCGGGGCCGGGGTGCCGTCCGGCCGGGGGTCGGCCAGCCAGTGGCACAGGTTCTCCTCGGACAGGAAGATGTCCGGGCGGATGACCGGTTCGCCGGCCAGATCGGCCAGGGTCACCGACTCCCGGTCCGCGAGCCGGTGTCCCGGTGACAGGGCGACGGCGCGCCGGTCGCTGCGTACGGAGGCGTGGCTCAGGCGGGCGTCTCCCACCGGCAGCCACATGAACGCGGCGTCGGCCTCGCCGGCGAGGAGGAGCGCGAGTTCTTCCGGCGGGGTGGACACGCTGGTCAGGTCGACCTCGAGGCCGGGCACCGCGGCTTCCATCGCGTCCGCGACCTCGGTGGCGAACAGCGCCGTGGCGTAGGGGCAGCAGGCCAGCCGGAGCCGTCCGAGCCGGCCCCGGTCCGCGGCCCGTACCCGCTCGGTGAGTTCGGCGAGGTCGGAGACCACGGCCGTTCCGCCGCGTTCCAGTTCGCAGCCCGCGGGGGTGAGCAGGACGCCTCGCGACGTACGGACCAGGAGCGTTGCGCCCATGGCCCGTTCGAGCTGCTGGATCTGGGTCGACAGCGTCTGCTGGCTGATGTGCAGCCGGGCCGAGGCGCGGGTGATGTTCAGCTCCTGGGCCACCATGAGGAACGCCTGCAGTTGCCGGATGTCCATGTCGATCACGACATCACCGTACATGAGCGGCTATTTCCGGCGGCAACCGAAAACCCCGGTGGCGGTCACCGGGAACTTCTGTTTCCGATCATGGTGTCGGGCGGAGGAGGCTGAAGCCACTCCACCCGCTCCACGAAAGGGACGTTCCCGATGACTCCTGCGTACCCAACACGCGATCTTGAGGGCAAGGTCGCCTTGGTGGTCGGAGGCAGCCGAGGCCAGGGAGCGGCCTGCGCCGAGCTTCTCGCGATGCGCGGAGCCGCCGTGACGATCAGCTACGCCCACGGCGAGGAGGCCGCGGCGCGGACCCTATCGACCTTGGACGGGTACGGCGTGACCGCGGAGGCCGTCCGCTCGGACGCGACCCGGTCCGCCGACGTGAACACCCTGTTCGAAGGGGTGGTCGTCCGGCACGGCAGGATCGACATCGTGGTCCACGCGGTGGGGACCGTCCTGCGGAAGGCGCTGACGCAGCACACCGACGAGGACTTCGACCTGCTGATCGACCTGAACACGCGCAGCGTGTTCAACACGCTGCGCGCATCCGCCCGGCATCTGGCGGACCACGGCCGGTACGTGGTGGTGACCAGCGCGCTCGCCTCGGCCATGCCCGGCCGGTACGGCCTGTACGCGGCGGCGAAGGCCGCGGTGGAACGGCTCGTGCCGGTGGCCGCCCAGGAACTGGCCGTACGGGAGATCACCGTCAACGCGGTCGCCCCCGGCCCGGTGACCGGCTCCTGTCGCTCCGGTGCGAACCCGGCGGAACCGCGGACCCGGAGTCCGCGTGGCCGAGCCGGACAGCCCGAGGACATCGCCCAGGTGGTCGGCTGGCTGGCCGGTGACACCGCCGACTGGGTCTCCGGTCAGACGATCAGGGCCGACGGCGGCCTCCTCTGACCAACCGAATATCCCCCTTTTTTCGATTTATCGAGGAGTGATCGACATGACGCGTACCGGAGAACCGGTCGCCGTTGCCTCCCCCGTTGACCGGGTGCCGTTGCGGAGGTGGTTCGCCGTCGCGGCCGTCGCGGTGGGGACCTTCTCCATGGTGACCGCCGAACAGTTGCCCGTGGGCCTGCTGACCTCGGTCAGCGGGGCACTGGGGGTGTCCGAGGGGGCGGCGGGACTGATGGTGACCGTGCCCGGCCTGGTCGCCTCCGCCGCCGCGCCGATCCTGCCGGTCGTGATCAGGCGCTTGGACCGCCGTGTCGTCCTGCTGGGTTTGATCGCCCTGATGGTCGCGTCCAACGTGTTGTCCGCCGTCGCGCCGAACTTCGCGGTGCTCCTGGCTTCGCGGTTCCTGGTCGGGATCGCGATCGGCGGGTTCTGGGCGCTCGCCGCCGGCATCGCCGTCCGCATGGTGCCCGAGCGGTACATCCCGCAGGCCACGGCCATCGCCTTCGGCGGTGCCACGGCCGCCAACGTCCTCGGGATACCGGCGGGAACCCTGATCGGCGAACTCACCGACTGGCGCATCGCCTTCGGGCTCCTCGGCGGACTCGGGCTCCTGGTGGTCGTCGCCCTGCTCCTGCTGCTGCCGAAGATGCCGGCCACCGAGCCGGTACGGCTGCGCACGCTGGCCGAGCAGTTCGCCAACCCTGTCGTCCGAGCCGGTGTCCTGGCGACGTTCCTGCTGGTGAGCGGCCACTTCGCCGCCTTCACCTTCGTCAGTCCGATCCTGCAGGGCATCTCCGGCGTCGACCAGAGCATGATCGGTCCGGCCCTCTTCGCCTTCGGTGGCGCCGGCATCCTCGGCAACTTCATCACCGGTGCGATCGCCGGACGCGACATCCGCAAGACCATCATCGGCATCAGCGTCCTGCTCGCCGCGGTTCTGGCCCTCTTCCCGCTGGTCGGCGGCCACCCGGTCGGCGGCGTGGCCCTGCTGGTCCTCTGGGGCCTGGCCTTCGGCGGCGTCCCGGTGGGCGTGCAAACATGGATCATCAAGGCCGCACCGGACTCCACCGAGGCCGCCACCGCCCTCAACACCTCCATGTTCAACCTGGCCATCGCGCTCGGGGCCCTGTTCGGCGGCCTCATCGCCGACAACGTGGTCCTGGCCGCCGTCCTCTGGTTCGGCGCCGCGCTCAGCGCTCTCACCTCTCTGGCGGTCTGGAACACCCGCTCCGCCGCCCGCTCCAACTAGCACAAGGAATGATGATCTACATGGACACCGCTCGCCAGGCCGAGATCGACGCGATCAAGCAGGTTGTCGCGGCCATCGAACACTTCCAGCGGAACGAGCTCCCCGAAGAGTTCATCGGCCTGTTCCGGTCCGACGCGATCTGGACGACCGCCCACGGCAAGCGACTCACCGGGCGCGATGAGATCGCGGAATTCACCCGGAAGGTCCTGCCCGGCGCGATGCGGGACACGACGGTCACCTACGAGCCGGTGCACATCCTGTTCATCCGCCCCGATGTGGCCGCCGTCAAGGCAGTGGCGCAGTACCGGACTCCGGATGGTGAGCCGGTGGGCAACCCGAACACCCCCCTCTACGTCATGGCCAAGGAGGACGGGCGGTGGCTCCTGGTCGCCTGCCAGAACACCGGGGTGCTGGACGCCTGACCAGGACGGGGCCGGGCCGGGCGACTCCCTGAACGGGGGTCGCCCGGCCCGTGTCCGCCCACGGTCGGCGAAGCCGTAAGTCCTCGGTAACCACAAGGGCTCCGACCAGCTCTGCAGGTCCCTTACGGGGTTTCTGGACCGCCCTTTTCGCGTGCCCGGCGGAATAAGGGGGGAATTGCGGGTACGGTCGGCCTGTTCCAAAGCCATGATCCAACGCTTTGCGGCCATCGCCCTCCTTCTGCTGCTGGTCGGCTGCTCCCGGCCCGCCGACCCCGGTCCGCCCGCCCGACCGCCGGGAAACGCCGGGGCCGGTCCGACCGTCGGGATCTCCGGGACCGCCCCGGTGACCGTGACGCCGGCCACCGTGGTGATCCGGTTCTCCAGATGCGGGAACGGGGACGGGTGCGGCGGCGAGTACGACCGGCTGACCGTCGGCGCCGACGGGCGGGCCGTCACCTGGCGCGGCAGGGAACTGGTCGCGGTCCGGCTGCCCGCGGCCGAGCTGAACGGGCTGCGAACCGATCTCGTCGCCCTGCTGGCGGGGCGGGAGGGCACGATCGATCGTTTCACCGGGAGCCACGAACCCGCCGCCGAGATCACCGTGGTGAATCCCGACGGCAAGAAGGTCCACCGGGTCCGGCTGAACGGGACGCCGACGGAGCAGGACAAGCCGATCGTCACCGCCGTCGACCGCCTCCGGGAGCTGACCCGCCGGGTCCGGGACACCGGTGAGCCGGACCTCACCGCGCCGATCGCGGTGCGGCTGTACGAGGACAGGAACGCGATCGACGAACTACCGAAGGCGCAGTGGCCTGAAAGCGTCCCCGACCCGGGCCTTCCGACCGACGTCCCGTGGGTGGTGGAGTACCGCGGGCAAGAGGCGACGGCGCTCCGGGAGGCACTGGGCTCGGCTCCCCAGGCGGCGGTGCGGATCGGGAAGCGGACGTGGGTCGTCTCCTGGGAGGCGTCGCCTCCGTCGGAAGGCTGACGACCGTCGGTGTGAAGTGCCCGCGGCCGGCCTGGCTCCGCCTGCGGCGGCGAGCCGTGTGGAGCCCGCGAGCGGGACCAGGGCGCCGTCCGGGGTGGTGCGGGCCGCGCGGCGGGCGTCGGTCAGCAGCATCAGCGCGAGAAGCCCGGCGACCTCCCCGTCACCCGGCAGGGACCGGTGGAACATCCGGGTGAGCCGGATCGCCTCCCCGGTGAGCTCGGCGCGGTGCAGGTCTGGTCCGGATCCGGCGGTGTAGCCCTCGTTGAAGATCAGGTAGAGCACGTGCGGGACCGCGCCGAGCCGTTCGGCCCGCTCCTGTGCAGGCGGTATCGCGAACGACGCGCCCGCCGCCTTGATCCGCTGCTTGGCACGGCTGATCCGCGGCGTCATCGTGGGCCTCGGGGGCCAGGAACGCCCGCGCCCCCTCGGCGGTGGTGAGCCCGCCGACGGCGCGCAGGGTGAGCGCCACCTGGGAGCGCTTGACACCACTTCATTTGTAGTACTACGGTCTAACCGACTCGATTAAAGTACTACAAATGGAGTGATGTGCGAGAGCTCGTCTACTACATCGGCGTCACGATCGACGGCCGGATCGCCGGTCCCGGCGGGGAGTTCGACTTCTTCCCGCTGGGCGGCGAGGAACAGGCCGCCGTCTACAGCGCGTGGATGAACCGGCGCTACCCCGAGACCCTTCCCACCTTCGCGCGTGCGTCGCACGGCTTGGCGGACGTGCCCAATCAGTCCTTCGACACCGTGGTGATGGGGCTCGGCACCTACCGTCCCGCACTGGACGCGGGCATCACCAGCCCGTACGCGCACCTGCGGCAGTACGTGGTGTCGAGCACGCTCGGGCCCAGTCCCGATCCGGAGGTGACGGTGGTCCCCGGCGACCCGCTCACCCTGGTCCGGACCCTCAAGCGGGAAGAGGGCAAGGACATCTGGCTCTGCGGCGGGGGGCGGCTCGCGGGCGCGGTCTTCCCCGAGATCGACAAGCTTGTCGTCAAGAGCTATCCGGTGGTGGCGGGAGGCGGCGTCCCGGTGTTCGACATGAAGTTCGACCCGGCCCTCTTCACGGTGACGGAGCGGGAGTCGTTCACGAACGGCGTCGTCGTCACCTGGTTCTCCCGGCGATGACAGGGCTGGGTCATCCGGCGACCGGATCGGCGAGGACGTGGTGGAGAATCCGGACCTGGGGACCTTCGGGGTCGAATTCCGGCAGGTCGGCCACGGTGATGAGCGCCTTCCACAGCGCCCAGCCGCGTGCGCGCCGCCAGGTGTCTTCGGGGAGGCCGACGGCTTCCCGGAAGACACTCCGCTCGTCCCCGGTGAAATAGGTCCAGGCGATGACGAGGTCGCAGGCCGGGTCCCCGACCCCGCAGGTGCCGAAGTCGATGACCGCCGAGAGCCGGCCTTCGGCGAAGAGGAGGTTTCCGACGGCGACGTCGCCGTGGAACCACGTCGGCGGCGACGCCCAGGCCGAGGTGAGGGCGTTCGCCCAGACCGCCCGGCAGGCGTCGGCGTCGACGGCGTCCCCGAGCCTGCCGAGGGCGTGTTCGACCTCGTCGCCGTAGACGCCGGGGTGGCAGCCGCGGAAGAAGGAGTGCCGCCCGCCGGCCGGACCCCCTCGGGTGGGGATCGCCCGGAGCGCCGTCAGGAAACCCCCGAGATCACGGGCGAACCCGGCTCGGTCGGCCACCGCCCCGACGGGGTCTCCGGGGAGCCAGCGTCGCACCGACCACGGAAACGGGTAACCGGCTCCCGGCCGCCCGGTCGCCACCGTCTCCGGTACGGGCAGCGGCAGGTGCCTGGCCAGGACCGGCAGGCACAGGTCTTCCTTCTCGACGGCGGCGACGTAGCCTTCGGCGCTGGGCAGCCGTACCGTCAGCCGATCGCCGAGCCGGAAGGTCCGGTTGTCCCAGCCCTGCCGGGCGACCGGTTCGACCGGAAGGTCGCCCCACTCGGGAAACTGCTCGGAGACCAGGGCACGGACAAGGTCGGCGGTAATGTCGATCACAGGCCCAGTCTGCGAATCCCGGTGTTCGTCCTCCATCGGTTTTCCGGCCGACCGCCTGTACCGAGCCTTCAGAGCGGGCGGGTACGGCCCCAGGTGGCGCCGTCGCCGTACCTGCGGGGAGCATCGGGCGGCGTGACCGCTGCGAGGAGAAACAGCCCCGTCCCCTCGCGCGGGCCCGCGGGCGGAGGCCGTACCGGGGAGGTCTCCCGCCCCCGTCCCGCCTGGGTCCGCCGGTCCGGCGGTCACTCTGATCATGCTTGAATGGGGCCATGAATCTTGATCGCGCGCAGGGGTTCGCCGAGGAGTGGGTGGCCGGCTGGAACTCCCGGGACCTCGATCGCATCATGCGGCACTACGCGGACGACGTGGTGTTCCGCTCGCCGATCGCGGCGCGGCTGATCGCCGGTTCGGACGGGACGATCCGCGGCAAGGAGGCGTTGCGCGCGTACTGGGCCGAGGGCCTGCGGCTCAATCCGCAGCTCCGCTTCCAGCTGCTCGGGGTCTACGTCGGCGTCGGCTCCGTCGTCATCCACTACCGCAAACAGACGGGACAGTCCTCGTGCGAGGTGCTGGTCTTCGGCGGTGACCTCGTCGTCTCCGGGTGGGGGACGCACGGACCCGAACCGGATTGACGTTCGCCCCGTCGAGGGCCGAATCGGATTGCCCTGCGGGCGGGCACTGTGGTGAATTGGGGCCTATGTCACGTGCGGCGGTGCGCCGGTGGGTGCGGCATCCCCTGGTGCGGGATGTCGCGCTGGCCCTGCTGGTGCTGGAGATGGAGTGGAATTACCGTTCGGGGGAGGGTCCGGCGACCCCCGGGGTCGTCCTTGTCGCGATCATCGGGGCCGCCCTGGTGTTCATCCGGCGGCGGCCCGTCCTGACGGCGGTGCTCGCGGGGGCGCTGTTCGTGGTGAGTCCCTGGATGAGCCCAGGCGACCGCCCCGTCAGTGTGATGATCATCGCGCTGTACGGCGTGGGCCGCCACACCCCGTTGCCCGTCGCCTTCGCCGCCCTGCTGTGCGTCGCGCTCGGCGACCTCGTGGTGCTTCCGAGCCTGCCGGAGTCGGGCTGGTCCGGCTCCGGACTCGTCGTCGTGCTGTCCGCGGCGGCACCGCTGACCGCCGGGTACGTCATGCGGCTCCGCAGGGAACTGGCCGAGCGCAGGGAGGCGGAGGCGGAACGGGTCAGGTGGCAGGCCGAGGAGGACGCGGCCAGGGAACGGCGGGAGATCGCCGCAGAGGCGGTACGGCTGGAGCGCCGGCGCATCGCGCGCGAGCTGCACGACGTGGTGGCCCATCATGTCAGTGTGATCAATCTCTACATGGGGGTGGCCCGGCGGACGATCCCGAGCGATCCGGCACGGGCTCAGGAGACGCTGCTCACCGGTGAGGACACCGCTCGGCGGGCCATGGCCGAGATGCGGCAGATGCTCGATGTGCTGCGCACGGACGGGGAACCCGCGGAAAGCCAGGCGGGTGTCGGCGTCGAGGGGCTGCCCGCGCTGGTGGAGGAGTCGGGCAACGCGGCGATCGAGGTCACGGGTGAGGTGGCCGGGCTGGCCACGACCGTGGACCACGCGGTCTACCGGATCGTGCAGGAGGCCCTCACCAACACCCGCAAGCACGCCGGCGGGGCCGCCTCCCGGGTGCGGCTCGCCTACCTGCCCGGCATGATCGAACTCGAGGTGCTCGACGAGGGCCGTACCCGGCCGGAGGCGGGCGACGGAGGCCTGGGGCTCGGGCTCGCGGGCATGGCCGAACGGGTGGCCCTGTGCGGCGGGGAGCTGCGGGCGGGGCCCGGACCGGAAGGGGGATTCCGGGTGTTCGCCCGTATCCCGACGGAGGAGGCGTCGTGATCAAAGTCCTGCTCGTCGACGACCACGTGCTGGTACGCGCCGGGTTTCGCATGCTGCTCGGCACCGAGCCGGGGCTGACCGCCGTGGGTGAGGCCGCCGACGGGCACGAGGCCGTACGGCGGAGCCACGAGCTGCGGCCCGACGTCGTCCTGATGGACCTGCACATGCCGGGCATGGACGGGGTCGCGGCCACCGAGCGGATCGTCGCGGAGCTGCCGGACACCAAGGTGCTGGCCCTGAGCACGTTCGACCTGGAGGAGTACGTCGTGGCCGCGCTCCGGGCCGGGGCGTCGGGGTTCCTGCCCAAGGACGTGTCGCCGGAGGAGCTCGTCGAAGGCGTCAGGATCGTGCACCGGGGGGACGCGGCGGTGGCGCCCCGGCTGCTGGTCGGGCTCATCGGGACCTTCGTCCGGCCGGCGCGCTCCCAGCCCGTGCCGGTCCCCGAGGGACTGGAGAACCTCACCGCCCGGGAGCGCGAGGTGCTCACGCTCATCGCGCGGGGCCTGTCCAACCGGCAGATCGCCGACGAGGTCGGGCTCTCCCTGTCCACGGTGAAGAACCGGGTGAGCGATCTGTTCGCCAAACTCGGCGTCCGCGACCGGGCCCAAGCGGTGATCATCGCCTACGAGGTCGGCTTGGTGAGACCGGGGGAGCGGGGACGCTGACCCGGTACCGCGGTCCTGGGCGGGACCACGCGTGACCTCGGTCCCGGCCGTGGCCGGACCGGTACCGCGGGCCCGTCGGCCGGCGGACCGGTACCCGGGACCCCGGCGGAGGATCGTTCCGGCGGGCGAAGATCGGGTTCGTGCCCGGCCGCAGGCTGAAGTCATGTCCGATCTCCCCGCGTTCCTGCACAGGACGTTCTTCCGTACGGTGTCCCTGCTCTCCCCGGCCGGCCAGGGGAGATTCCTCCGGAGCTACTTCGAGTGGTTTCACCGCAACCCCGACCCGTGGCGGTACGCCGTCGACCCCTACGAGATCACCAAATACGAGGTCACGCTGAAGTCCGTCCCCGAACGCCCGTACGACAGGATCCTCGACGTGGGGTGCAGCGAGGGGAGCTTCACCCACCGGGTCGCCGGCGCGTACCCAGAGGCGGAGGTGCTCGGCGTGGACGTCTCGGCGCGGGCGGTCCGGCGGGCGTCGGCCGTGCCGTGCGCCACGGCCGGCGACCGGCGTGTGGGAAAGGCGAGGTTCGCGGCGCTCGACTTCCTCAACCAGGAGCCGGGCGGCACGTTCGACCTGGTCGTCTGCGCCGAGACGCTCTACTACGTCGGGCGGGGCGCACGGCTGCGCGCGGCGTCCGGACGGCTGCGCTCCTTCATGAACCCCGGCGCCTCCCTGATCCTCGTGCACGAATGGCCCGAATCGCGGGGCCTCTACCGGCACTTCGACCGCGACCCTCTGCTCCGCAAGGTGGACGAACACGTCGAGGAGCATACGGTGCGCCCTTACGCGGTAACCCGCTATGAGCGCTTGGCGGGACACGTTCGCAGGAGCGGCCACTCCGATGATCGCCCATCGGAGGATCCCTCCTTCTGCTAGCGTGGTCGGCATGAAGCGCGCCGCCATGACGACGACGCCGGAGAGTGTCCCGGCGCGCTGACAGCTGACGTAGTCGAAGCCCCGGGGCGGGTGCCCCGGGGCTTCGGCGCATCGGTCACTCGCCTCACCTTCCGCGAGGAGACCACGATGCACGATCACCGAAGGCTCGGCCGCGAGCTGGGCTTGTTCGACACCGACCCGCTGATCGGCGCGGGGCTGCCGTACTGGCTGCCCGACGGCGCGATCGTGCGGCACACCCTGGAGGAGTACATCCGCGACGCCGAGCGCCGCGCGGGTTACCGGCACGTCTACTCGCCGGTGCTGGGCAAGAGGGAGCTGTACGAGATCTCCGGGCACTGGTCCCACTACAGCGAGGACATGTTCCCCCCGATGGACCTGGGCGGCGAACAGGTGGTCCTGCGGCCGAGTCTGTGCCCGCACCACGCGCTGATCTACCGGTCTCGCGCGCACAGCTACCGGGAACTGCCGCTGCGGATCGCCGAACTCGGCGCGATGTACCGCTCCGAGCTCTCCGGCGTCCTCGGCGGGCTGACCCGGGTCCGGGCCATCCAGCTCAACGACGCGCACATCTTCTGCACCTTGGACCAGGTCGCCGAGGAGGCCGTCGGGGCCTTGGCGCTGATCCGCCAGGCCTACCTGGACCTCGGTATCCAGCCGGTCCGCTACCGGCTCTCCCTCCCCGGGCCGGGCGGGAAGTACGTGGCCGCGCCGGAGATGTGGCGGCGGGCCGCAGCCATGTTGACCGACGTCCTGGACCGCTCGGGCCTTGAGTACGAGGCCGCCGAAGGAGAGGCGGCCTTCTACGGACCCAAGATCGATGTGCAGATCGCCGACGGCGCCGGGCGGGAGGCCACCCTGTCGACCGTGCAGATCGACTTCCACCAGCCCGAACGGTTCGGCCTCGAGTACGTCGGCGCCGACGGCGCCCGGCATCGGCCGGTGATGGTCCACCGCAGCGTCGTCGGCAGCCTGGAACGGGCCGTCGCGCACCTGATCGAGTTGTACGGGGGCGCGTTCCCGGCCTGGCTCGCCCCCCGTCAGCTGGTGGCACTCCCCATCTCCGATGCGGAGGTGCCGCAGGCTGCGGAGTTTGTACGGCGATGCGCCGACCGGGGGCTGCGGGCCGAGCTTTCCGGGCCCGAGCACGGCAGCCTGGGGGCGCGCATCAGGAATGCCAGGCTTGTCCCGTACCAGGCGGTGATCGGGCCCAAGGAGGCCGCCGGCGACCAGGTCGCCCTGCGTCTGCGCGACGGCCGCCGCCTGGAGGCCCGCCCCGCCGGCGAGGTACTGGCCAGGATCGGCGACCTGATCGGCGACCACCGCCTCGACCTGTGGGACACCCCGGTCCCCGCGTGACCCGAGGACTCAGGGAAGACCTTGCGGCCCGATGAACACGACGGCGCCCAACGTGAGACGTTTCGTCCACCCGCTCAACCGGGGTGGACGGGACGTCCCACGCCGCAGGTCAGGTGGTGGATCCGGCCGCTGAAGGGCGGGGCCGGCCCCGAGGTGCGGCACTCGCCGATCAGGAGGCGAAGGGATCTTCGTGGGCGGCGATCCGAGCGGCCATGGCCTCCAGGGTGCCCAACGCCCGCCGGTACGGCTGGGGGCCGTAGGAGACGCGGGCGACGCCCAGCTCGGCCAGGCGGGACAGGGACGGGCCGTTGGGGAGTGCGAGCACGTTGACCGGGCCTGGCAGCCCGGCGACGAGCGTGGAGATCACGTCCTCGGAGACGGCCATGATCGGGTAGACGCAGTCGGCTCCGGCCTCCAGGTAGCGCCGTCCCCGCTCGACCGCTTCGGCCACCAGGCCGGGGGTCTCCTCCTTCGCGTCCAGGAAGACGTCGACCCGTGCGTTGATCACCAGGTCGACTCCGGCGCCGACGGCCGCGGCGCGTACCTCGGCGATCCGTCTCGCCTGGTCGTCGAGGGCGGCCAGGCCGCCGCTCCGATGGTCGGAGTCCTCCAGGTTGCATCCGGCCGCGCCGATGGCGGCCAGGTGTCCGACGAGTTCGGCGGCCGCAAGGCCGTACCCCGCCTCGGCGTCGACGGTCACCGGCACCCGAGCCGCGCGGACGACCCGTCCGGCCGCGGCGAGCATGTCCTCGGCCGGAGCGCCCTCGTGGTCCGGGTACCCGAGCATGGCGGAGATCGCGGCGCTGGCCGTGGCGAGCGCGGGGAACCCGGCCGCCTCGACGGTCGCCGCGCTCGCGGCGTCCCAGACGTTGGGCAGCAGCAGCGGGGAGCCGGGCCGGTGCAGTTCCCGGAGCCGGGCCGCCCTGTCGTTCGAGGGTGTCGTCAACGTTCCTCCTAGCCGGGGATCACGAGCAGGGTACGGGCTCCGCCGCCGCGGTGGCGGGAGGTCACCGGGCTTCCAGGATCAGCCGCACGCCGAGGCCGATGAGGACCACGCCGGAGATCCGCTCCAGCCTGCGCCGGACGGCCGGCTTCCCGAGGATCGCCTTCGCCTTGGCGATCGCCCAGACGAACAGGGCGTACCACAACGTGTCCACCAGGACCCAGATCACCGACAGCAGCACCAGCGTCGCGACGACGTTCTGCCCGGGCGGCACGAACTGCGGCAGGAACGACAGCGCGAAGACGGCGGCCTTGGGGTTGGCCAGGCAGGTGCCGAGGCCGAGGAGGTAGGACTTGCGCGCACCGTCCGCGGTGGGCACCGCCACCTCCACCTCGACCGCGGTCCTCGCGGTCCGGGCCTGCCACAGGGACTGCGCGCCCATGAACGCCAGGACGAGCGCGCCGGCGATCCGCATGGCGTCGTAGGCGGTCTGGGAGGCGAGCAGGAGCGCGGAGAGGCCGAAGGCCGCGGCCAGCGCCCACAGCAGGACGCCGGTCTCGTTGCCGAGGATGGCCGCGAAGCCCGAGCCCCGTCCGGAGCGAAGGGTCTGGCGCAGGATGATCGCGGTGCTGACCCCGGGGACCATCGCCACCAGGATGCAGGCGCCGATAAACGCAAGAAGGTACACATCGGACATGGTGGGCCCGGCTTTCGGGTGCACACAACATGATTTATCCGACAGTTCGAGTTGACGGGCGAACTCGTCGGCGTGATCGGTGAACAGGTGGCCAGGGTCCGGGGAGGGGTACCGGTGATCTCCTGGACCTCCGCGGTGCTGATTGGCCCTCTTGGTTTCTCCGCTTCCGGCTGTCGGGACCGCTCTCAGGCTGCTCGCCCGACCGGGCGGCCGACCGCACCCGGAGCCCGGGGCGATCGGATCCGTCAAGCGGCTGTCTCGTCCGCGGCGGCGGGAACGACCGCGACGGGGCACAGGCTCTGCTGGAGGACCGCCCGGGTGACCGAACCGATCTTTCCGTGACCGCGTGCCCCGCCGACCACCAGCAGGCTCGCCTCCTTCGACGCGTGCAGCAGCGCGTCCTTGGGGGAGGCGACGACATAGCAGGCGCGGGCGGAGACGGTGGGGTGTCTGGCGCACCACGGGCGCAGGCGTTCCCGGACGGTTTCCTCGGCCGCCTCGGCGAGGGCCTGGGTGTCGGGGATCGGGGGTACGGGGGCGCCCCAGGAGGGGGATGGGGGATATCCGGCGTGCATCGCCTCCAGGGGGAGCTGACGGAGCGCGGCTTCGACGAAGGCGAATTCGACCGCCGCGTCCGGGGTGTGGCCGGTCATGCCGATGACCACGGAGCCCCGGTGCCGGGGGATCGGGATGGGGCCCGGGCCGCGTACGACGACGACCGGGCGGCTCGCATGGGCCGCGGTGTATCCGGCCACCGACCCCAGGACGGTCCTGGCCAGGGCTCCCATCCCGCGGGAGCCCACCACGATCAGCTCGGCCCGGTCCGAGAGTTCCACCAGCCGGTCGCCCGCGGCCCCCTCGTACAGGTCGGTGGTGACTTTGGTGATCGTGCTGCAGGAGCGGGCACATTCACCCCCGTGGTAGAGCACGTGGTCGGCCGCCTTGCGCAGGTGCGCCTTGGTCTCCTCGTCGGCTGTGCCGTACGGCCAGTGCCAGGCGTGCGCGACGGTGAGCGGGAGTTCCCTGAGTTCGGCCTCGTCCATCGCCCATTCCAGGGCCTGCATGGAGAAGTCCGATCCGTCGTACCCGACGACGACCCTTCGGGGCTCGACCATGGGGCTCACCTCCCTGTCCATGGTCGATCAGGGATGAGATATGACAAAAGGGCGGAAAGTCCCTCATCGAAGGGACTTTCCGCCCGGCGGCGCCTGTTCATCGTCTTCTGCATCGTGGTCTCCTATGCGTGCACCGTCCGCGTCCTCCGGCTTCAACCGCGGCGATGCCGGTGCTCGGTGGGGGTGATCCCGTACCTCGCGCGAAAGGCCCGGCTGAAATGCGCGATGTCGGCCAGCCCCCAGCGCTGCGCGATCGCGGCCACCGTGAGGTCGGCCAGCAGCGGGTCGGACAGGTCTCGGTGGCATCGCTCCAGCCGTCTGTTCCGGATCCAGGCGGCCACGCCCGTCCGCTGGTCTTGAAACAGCTGGTAGAGGTAGCGCGGGGAGATGTGCAGGGCTTCGGCGACCAGCGTGGGGGTGAGCCCCGGATCGGCCAGGTGCTCGCGAATGAACCGGCGCGCGGCGAGTTGTATCGCGCGCCGGCGCCTGGTGGCGGGCGCGTCGTCCTCCAGCCTCCCGGCGACCGCGGCGGCGACGAGGTCCATCAGGACGGCCGCCATCCGGTCGCGGTCGGCCGGTCCGAGCTGGTGGGCGTGGCGCAGGAGCCGGTGGACGAACCCGAAGAGCATCGCCCCGACACCGTGATCCCCGGGGATGCGCAGGGGGATCGCCCGCCGGACCGCGTTGTCCGGCAGCGGCAGCAGCGTGCGGGGGAAGGACACCATCACCCCGGTGGCGAATTCCGCTCCGGGCTGGAGGAGCGCCTGTCCTTCGAAGGGGCGCGAGGTGTCGTAGAGGAGCAGATCCTGCGGTCGCAGTCCCACTGTGTGACGCACCTGGGACAGCAGGGAACGACTGCTGATGTTCATCGAGAGCTGGTACGACTCGGGGTCGGATCTGCGGATCAGCCGCGCCGTCCGAACCGCCTGGTACGGCGGGCAGGTCACCATGGTCACCAGTGGCCCGCCGAGGTCGATGAGCAGGGCCTCCGCGAGGAAGTCCCCGGCGTGCGGGCTGCGGATGTCGACGGGCGCCAGCATGGAGCTGGTCACCTCCCGCCACACGTCGAAGCGCTCCAGAAGGGGAACATCGCGGGTGTCAACCACACTCAGCATCAACGCTCCGTCGTCGACCGGGCTTACGCGTACGCACATCACCTGTCAGACGGATTGCTGAGAATCACGGCTCCCACCGCTTGAAGCCACTTCGCCGGGGTCACGATCGGCGCGGGCCGCCTCCCAGGCCGTACCGGGCGTGGGAGGCGGCGGGCGGTCTCAGAACCCGAGCGCTTCGCTTGCCAGCGCCGTACCGCGCAACCGGGCCTCGATCTTGGCGAAGGCGGTCTCACGCGTGGTCGAGGTATCGTCCGCGAACGGGGCGAAACCGCAGTCGTCACAGGTGCCCAGCTGCTCCACCGGGATGTGGCGGGCCGCCGCGAGAACACGGTCGCGAACCGTCTCCGGGGTCTCCACCACAGGGTCGATGGGGTCGGTCACTCCGACGAAAACCCGGGAACCCGGCGTGAGGTGTTCGGCGATGAGCCGCAGTGACCGCTCCGGGTCGGGTTCACCGGCAAGCTGAATGTAGAAATTGCCCGCCTTCAGCTGGAAGAGCTTCGGCAGGAGGTCCGCATAGTCGATGTCCGCGCTGTGCGTCGAGTCCCAGTCGCCGCCGGGGCAGGTGTGCACCCCGATGCGCGCCCGTTCGGCCTCGGTGAAACGGGACAGCACCCGGTTGTTCAGCGCGACGAGGTCGTCGAGCAGCCCGCCGCTCGGGTCGAGTTTGAGCGAGAGCCGGCCCTCGGTGAAGTCGAGCTGCACCGCGTGCGCCCCCGCCTCCAGGCAGCCTCTGATGTCGGCTTCGGCCTCCGCCACCAGATCGTCGAAGAAGACCTTCGGCGGGTAGCCCGCGATACCGGCCGGGGGATAGAGCAGGCTGAGCGCGGAGGGCGCGATGACCGCCTGCTTCACCGGGCGTTCCGTGTGTTTGAGCGCCTCCTTCAAATAGGTCTCGGCTCTGCGGTGGTAGCGGAACGGCCCCTTGGTGAGGGCGGGGAGCTGCCGGGTGTGCCCGTCGGCGAAGGGGATCACGGGGCCCGCGGCGGGATCGAGACTCTCCAGGCCCTCCAGGGGGTAGGTGAGGAAACTCGGCTTGGACTGCTCGCCGTCGACCAGCACGGGGCTGCCGATCCGCTCCAGGCGGGCGATGGTGTCGGCGACCGCGGCGGCCTGCCGGTCCGCGAGTTCCTCCTCGCCGATCAGCCCTTGGGCGTGCCGCGCGACCGCGGCCACCAGGGAGGCAGGGCGGGGAATGCTTCCGATTGCTTCGGTAGGAATACCCATGCCGGAAAGAGTAGGTTAACTATGAGTAGGGGATCAATTACCCAATGAGCAGCTATATCTACTTCATGGCAATTGTGCAGGTCGCGGTCTTGCGGTGGTTCTGGCAAGAGAAAGATCGGCCTGATTCCCAAGCTCGACCATGCCCCATGCCGTCACGTACCGGCGCGTCGAACCCCTGGTGTGGCCGGACGCCGACTGTTCACGGTACCGGACCGGCTCCCGGCACCGTGAAACCGATTTCAGGGGAGCATTTCGCGCTGACGCCGCCATCCGACGAGACCGCGATCAACGAGGCCGCCTTCGCCGCCTACGGCCGCCCCTTCGCGCAATGGTGGCTTCGGATGTACCCCGACCACGTCTCCATGACCGAGATGCTCAAGGAGCCGGCCTCCCGCTGGAGTTGATCTCCCGCACGGGAGGCGTGCGTCCAGTCACTTGGGACCCCGCTCGAACTCGGCCGCGTGATCGGCGAGGAAGTCGGCCAGGGACCGCGGCGGGTGACCGGTGATGTCCTGGACCTCCGAGGTCGTGCTCGACCAGCGGCCGTCTCCGACCCTGGCCATCCCCCGGGCGAGTTCTCCGGCGAAGTCCGCGGACATCCCGTGCCGCTCAAGGTGGGCGGCCATCTCCGGGATGGGAAGGTCCACATAGCGGATGGTACGGCCGAGGGCCGCGCTCGCCTCGGCGGCGAGTTCGTCGTGGGTCGGGGCGGCCGTCCCGGTGAGGATGTGGTTGCGGCTTTCGCCGACGGGGCGGGTGAGCAGGGCCGCGGCGACGTCGGCGATGTCCCGGGTGTCGATGTAACCGACCCCGCCCGGGCCGTAGGAGCCGTGGATCAGATCGTCGCGGATCCCGCCGAGCAGGTTCTGCATGAAACCGACGGGCTGCAGGATCGACCAGGGGATTCCGGAGGCGCGCAGGTACTCGTCGACCTCGCCGTGCGGGCCGCCGCCGAGCGGCTGCCCGGGAGCGGCGTCCCGGACGGACACGGTGACGATCTGCGCCACACCCGCCTCGCGTGCCAGGTCGATCACCGCGCGGTGTGCCGTGACGAAGCCGGGCCACAGCGAGCTGTTGAGGAACAGCCTGTCGCCGGGGGAGAGGACCTTCCCGATCGTCTCGGGCCGCTCGAAGTCGCCGAGGACGTACCGGCAGCCCAGGTCGGCCGGGGTACGGACCACCGCGGTCACCTCCTCTCCGCGCAGCCGCCGGACCAGCGCTCTCCCGATGGAGCCCGTGGCACCCGTTATCACGATCATCGACAACCCCTAACCGGACGAATGGATTCCGCTTACAGGAAGGTACAGTAAGCGGAACCAGATCGTCCAGTTAGGGGTTGTCGATGCGGGCGGACGCCAGGCGGAACCTCGACAAGATCGTCGCGGCTGCCGCCGCCGTGATCTCCGAGCGCGGACTCGGAGCCCCGATGGAACTCATCGCGCGCCGGGCCGGTGTCGGCGTCGGGACGCTCTACCGCCGGTTCCCCGACAGGAACGCCCTGATCGCGGCGGTCGGAGACCACTACATCGGCGCACTGATAGACGCGTTGCGCGCCTGGGAGCAGGACAGCCCGGATGCGTGGAGCGGATTGCGTGGATTCCTGCTCTGGGCGGCCGATCCGGACAGGTCCACCCTGGCGGGGGCGATGGCGCAACTGCCCGAGGAGGTGTACCGGGAAGGGGCCGACTTCGCCAAGGCGCGCGACCACTGGCTGGAGATGCTGGACGCCCTCGTGCGCCGTGCCCAGGCCGAAGGCTCGATGCGTGCCGACGTGGGCACGGAGGACGTGGTCTCCCTGCTCAACCTCTTCGCCTGCCACATCGCCGACCTGCCGCCCCCCATGGCCGCCCAGCCGATCCGATTCCTCACCTTGATGCTCGACGGCCTGCAAACCGCGGCGGTGACGCCTGCGCCGACCGCCTCGGACGACGGCGTGCGGGGCGAGTGATCACACCCGGTTGACCGGTCTCCGCCATGCCGCGGGAGCCCACCACGACCAGCTCCGTCCGGGTGGACAGCTCCACCGGACGGTCCCCGGCCGACCCCTCGTACAGGTCGGTGGTGACCTCGCCTCTTGGTGAGGGACCTTCCCCCTGCAGGAGGGGGCGTCCGCCCCGACCCGATCAGGGTGGACACCGGTCCGGGCAGGTCAGGGAAGCGGCTGACCGTGCCGGGGGCCTAGCGGGAGCTGGGCGACCACCTGGCTTGGGGCGCCGGCGGGTGCCAGTTCAGCCGACTCCTGGAGCCGGTAGACCGCTCAGGCCACTCCGGCCATGCGGGCCACCGGGTCGGCCGGTGTCCGGGCTCGGACACCGGCCGCATCCTGCGGGCGGTCCGCCCAGGACGGTCAGCAGGTGTCGAAGTACTGCTTTTTCACGATCCTCGTTCTGACGTTGTTGCGGGCGCGCTCGGCGGCCCCGGAATCGGGCGAGACCGCTGTGACGGCGAAATAGACGCTCGAGAATGTGTGTGGTGACGAAATACGTGAGGGTGCATACGAGACCTGAACGACAACGGAGTCGTTTCCGGCGATCACCGTATGATTGTTGGGCCGCCCGAACTCCCGGAATCCGGTTTCCTTGAGTGCGGAGTTGGAGAATCTGTAGGCATCCTTGAAGCACATGTTCTTGACAAACCCGCCCCAGTGCACCGCTGGTCGAGGCTGAGACGACCGGGCGGAATCGGCGGCCGGCGAGGTGGCGTCGGCGGCTGGGACGCTTAGGGTGAACAGGGCGGCCGCGGTTGCGAGCGCCGGTAGCAGGCGCCCTTTCCCACGGTGGGCGAGATCCTTGGCCAGGGAAGGTTTCATGGGTTCCTCCTAGGCGGGTTTCCGTTCGCGACCGGCCGGGAAAACCGGTTCGAACTGATTTCTGATCGCGACATCGGCCATTTATCCGTGAACGCCGTATGGGATCTGATAATTCCATCGGGAATTCCTCGAAAATGTACTTCGAGTAGGCGCTTCAGAAGTTCGAGCGATCGGTTCCACCCGCAGCGGGATCCGGCGCATTACGGCAATCCCGTCGATCGGCTCAGAGTTTTCCCGAACCCGGCCGCCTGGCCCCGGGCACGGGAAGGCGACCCCGGTCCGGTACGGCCTGGGGCGGTCACCGGCATGCTGTCAGGGGGCCGCGACCTCTTCAGGCGCCGGCCGGACTCCGGACCTGCGCGGGGTCAGGTAGGGCCGGAGGCGGGGTTCCCGGCGAAGGCGCCCGCGGTGGCGGCGAGGGCGGCGGCGTGGGCGGCCTGACCGGCGAGGCCGGGGTCGGGCGGAACGCGGAACAGCACCAGCTGGTGGTAGAGCGGCGCGGTGGAGGCGATGAGGAGACTGCGCGCCGCGGTCGCGGCGGGGATCTCCCCGCGCCGGACGGCACGCCTGACCACGATCTCGCACCGGTCGTAGCGGTCCTCCCAGAAGCGGGTCAAGGCGCGCGCCGCCTCCTCGGAACGGAACGAGGCGGCGATCAGCGCCGTGGTGATCGGCGGGTCTCCGGTGAGGGCCGCGTAGACCTCGTCGTTGAGCGCGGCCAGGTCGCCTTCGAGGGAGCCGGTGTCGGCGGGCCGCCAGTCGTCGCCGCCCGCCGCGTCCAGGACGTCGGCGAGCAGGCCGCCCACGTCGCGCCAGCGCCGGTAGACGGTGGTGCGGTGGACGCCGGCTCGGGCGGCGACGGCGTCCACGGTGAGTTCGTCGAAGCCGTGCTCCACCAGCTGGTCGCGGACCGCGGCGAGCACCTGGGCGCGGACGCGCGCGGTACGGCCGCCGGGGCGCCGTCCCGCGGCCGCGTGCGCGTCGGCACCGGGCTGAGGGGGCGCGGCGGGATTCGGACTTGCGGGCGTCGGTGAGCTCATGCCATCATCTTAACGCAACAGTTGTCGCATTAGTGAGGAAGTCCGATGCTCTTCCGCAGCGTTCACCCGTCCTTGCGGCCTTCGGCCGTACCGTCCTCGAACGCTTGGGAGCGCCCGTATGCCCACTCAGATCACCGCCCTCGACGTCGTCAAGTCCTACGACGGCCGGACCGTCCTCGACTCGGTCACCTGCTCGTTCGCCTCGGGTGAGCGCACCGGGATCGTCGGGGAGAACGGATCCGGGAAGAGCACGCTGCTCCGCCTGCTCGCGGGTCGGGAACGGCCAGACCAGGGGGAGATCGTCGTCCACGCCGAAGGCGGCGTCGGCTACCTCGCCCAGGACGAGCGGCTGCCGCCGTACCTGACGGTCCGGCAGGTCGTCGACCGTGCGCTCGGCGAGCTCCGGGCGATCGAGGCCCGGATGCGTCACCTGGAGGCCGCGATGGCGGGTGGCGACGAATCGGGCTTGGCCGAGTACGGCGACCTGCTGACGGTCTTCGAACTCCGCGGCGGCTACGACGCCGACGCGCGGCTGGAACAGGCCCTGCACGGCCTCGGTCTGGACGGCGTGCGCCGCGACCGTTTGGCGGGCGGCCTGTCCGGCGGCGAACAGGTCCGGCTGCGCCTGGCCTCGCTCCTGGCCGCCGCGCCGGAGGTGCTGCTGCTGGACGAGCCGACCAACCACCTGGACGACTCCGCCCTGACCTGGCTGGAGGACTACCTGCGTACCCGGCGCGGTACGACCGTGGCGGTCTCCCACGACCGGACCTTCCTGGAGCGCGTCGCCACGAGCCTGCTGGAGGTGGACGCGGACAGCCGGCAGGTGGTCCGGTACGGCAACGGCTACTCCGGCTACCTCGCCGAGAAGGCCGCGTCCCGCGTGCGCCAAGCCCAGGCGCACGCCCGTTGGCAGGACGACGTCGCCCGGTTCCGGGAGTCCGCCGCCACCGTCGCGCGGCGGGTGGCCCCGAACCGGGCGATGAAGGACAACAACAAGGTCGCCTACGACCGCGACGCGGGGAGGGTGCAGCAGTCTGTCGCCTCCCGGGTACGCAACGCCGAAGAACGGCTTCGCCGCCTCTTGGCCGAGCCGGTGCCCCCGCCGCCGAAGCCGCTCCGGTTCGCCCCGGTGCTCCGGGCGGCCCCGCTGCGGGGCGCCGTGCTCGACGCCGTCGACGTCACCGTGGCAGGCCGGCTCGACCCGGTGAGCCTCACCGTCTCGGCGGGCGAGCGTGTGCTGATCAGCGGGTTGAACGGCGCAGGCAAGAGCACCCTGCTGCGGATTCTCGCCGGCGACCTGGCCGCGGACGGCGGGCAGGTCGTCCGACGCGGCCGGATCGGCTGCCTCGCGCAGGATCCGGTGTTCGACCGGCCGGATGAGACGCTGGTGGCCGCCTTCGCCCGAGGTCGTCCCGGGCCGGCCGCCGAGCAGGCCGAGCGGCTGCTCTCCCTGGGGCTGTTCGAGCGTGACCGGGCCGCCGTCCGAGTCGGCGCGCTGTCCACCGGGCAGCGGCAGCGCCTAGCCCTTGCCCGGCTGGTCAGCGAGCAGGTCGACGTCCTGTTACTGGACGAGCCGACCAACCATCTCTCCCTCGCCCTCGTCGAGGAGCTGGAGTCGGCGCTGGCGGACTACGACGGCGCCCTGGTCGTGGTGAGCCACGACCGGCTGCTGCGGCGTCGCTGGACGGGCACCCACTTCACCCTGCACACCGGCACGCGCGTCGGCTGAACGCCGATCCTCCTCGGAGACCCGTGATCCGGACGGTGTTCCCGCGCCGTGGAAGGGGCCTTGTTGTGCCACGCCGGGATGTTTCGACCGTCCGGATACCGCCCTAGGCCGACCTCCGGTTCCGGATACCCGGCCGGGTCGGATCGTTGTCGAGCGCATCCTGCGACGAGCCAGGCTTCGCGACGGGAGGCGCGGGGCCTGGCTCGTTGTGACCTAGGGCGTTGCGGGCGATCGGCGTACTCGGTTCTCACGTGGGTTCAACGCAAGGGATCGGATCCGCAACCGGCGGTTTGGCGAGAATTTCTACCCCGGGTAGGTCTCCACAGCTGCCCTGCCGACCGTCCCATTGTGGGAGCAGTCGGTTCTGGCCTCAACGTTGTGTTCCGCCCGCTTGGGTGCCCCGTGAACTTCCCACCAGCTGCCGTTTACCCAGCACCAGATGACGGTTGCAAACCAGCCGTACCCATCGCAATCCGACGTGGCGTAGGTGCTTCCCACATACTTTACGTAGCATGGATCCTGTGGTGCGAGGGCCGACGCAGGGGTCGCGATCAGTGTTGGCGACAGGACACCGGTCACGGCTACCGCGACGGCGGCTATCGCCCTTCGTGTGCGCATCATTGAATCTCACCGATCCCTTGGTGTGGACAGACGCTTTCCGCCGGGCCGTACACGTCCGGAGACGTCGGGCCCGCAGAGACGTGGTCGCACCGGTTTTCGTCAACGGGAGCGGCGATGCGACACACGCTCTCCGTTCAGCATGGGAGATCCGGGTCGGGAGCGCTTCACCATCGCCCGCATGGTGATCTCCGATGCGTGCACAGTCCGAACTCTTCGGCTTCGGTGTCCGATGCCTGTTCCCGGGGTGGGCGGGTACGCCCCGCTAGCGCCTCAAGAGGCCCAGGATCCGTCACGGGAGACGGCCGCGCCGGTCGTGCGGCGGGTCGAGCAGCTGGAGTCGGCGGGCCAGGACGGCGCCCTGGTCGTGGTGAGCCACGTGCCGCGGAGTCGTTGGACGGGCATCTGCTTCACTCTGCGCACCGGCGCCCAAGTCGGCTGAACCCGCACGTTCAGCCCACGGGGCGCGATCCGCATTCCGACGTCGTTGCGGGCGAGTTCGCCACTCGCTCGCCGGCACCCGGTCGAGGGCCACGTACAGCAGGCCGAGGGCGTAGAAGCACACGGCCATGCCCGCGGAATTTCGGGCGACCAGGGCGTAACCGAGCCGGGTGACGTCGAGAAAGGGGTACGGATACCGGTCGACGGCGAAGCAGGCCCCTCGTATGAGGATCACCGCCAGGTACACCACCGGGCTGGCGAGCCACACCACCGCATGCCGGCGCCGCAGGCGTCCGCCGGACTCGAAGGCGAACCAGTTGGCCACCGCCATAAGGGGGACGACGTAGTGCAGCAGGAAGGTGCCGGTCTCCTTGGGCACGCTGCCGGCGCCGTCGAGCAGCAGGATGAACGGGTTGGCGCCGCCGGCCAGCACGAAGTGGAAGACCAGCCCGGTGACGGTGATGTACAGGGTGACGGCCGCGCAGATCGCGGCCGACGTCCCGGCGGGGAGCCGTCGCCACCGCCGAAAGCCGTAGAAGACGACGACGGCGGCGTTGCTCCACTCGGTGAAGTACATGGGCAGCGCCACGATGTCGTCGGTTCCGGCGAACGCGCACACCAGGCCCACCAGCCCGGTGCATGCGATCAGCCCGTGCCGGAGGTCGTCGGCCGGACGGGAGAGCTCGGCGGGGCAGGCGACGTTGGCTGGTTTGGCGGAGTGGCCCTCAACCGGGTCGGATCGCGCCACACTCAGCACTTCACGCACCGCGGTGGGCTCCGGTCGGCCGGCGGCTCCTTGGCCTCCTCCAGCAGGTCGTACAGGGCACTCATGATCGTTTCGGTGATCTCGCGGAGATTGCCGTCGCCGGGTTCGGCCCCGGCCCACTTCGCCAGGTCGAGCGGCGGCCCGGCCAGCACGGTCACGTCCGTGCGGAGCCCGCCCACGCGTGGGTTGAGAACCCACTGCGGGCCCCAGGAGACGACCGGGACGACCGGCGCGCCCGTGGCGAGGAACAGCCTGGCCGCGCCGGTCTTCCCCTTACGCGGACCCGGCTCCCCGGACGCGGGGATCCCGCCCTCGGGGTAGATGATGACGAGGTCCCCCTTCCGGAGTCCCTCGACCGCCCTGTCCAGGGCCTGCGAGGCCGTGGCCGTGCCCCGGGCCACCGGGATGTGCCCTGTGGTCCGCATGAACGCACCGAGCAGGCCGCTTCGCTCGAACAGGCTCGACTTCGCCAGAAACCGCGGCCACCGATCCGCCGCGTACACGAAGCGCGCGACCACGAGCGGGTCGAACTCCGACACATGCCCGGCCACGACGATGGCGCCACCCGTCCGGGGGATGTTCGCCAACCCCGCCCAACGCCGTCTGGTGAGAACCGACAGCGTCGCCTTGAGCAAGGCCATCCAGCAAAGCGGCCAGAATCCCGCCTCACGTATCTTCACGGTGTCCTTTCCCTCACTCGCCCAGCGCCGCCAGCCGGCCTCGTTCCGTCCAGGCGGTGCCGGCGAAGAAGATGAACGTCGTGACCCCGACACCGCCCACCACCACGTCGTAGCCGGTGAAGGACACACCCTCGAGCACGAACGGCTCGGGTCCGAAGACGAGCATCGCGACGGTGAGGAGGATGAGCACGGCCCGCGCCTCGGTCGGCCCCATCCGGCCGTAGGAGATCTTGAACTCGCCGGACACGCAGGTGCGGATGTACATGAGGATCGCCAGCGTGGAGTATCCGATGAGGGCCAGTGACGCGATCGTGAAGTCGACGTAGGGCGAAAGTCCCAGGCCCAGAAATATGAGCACCTGACAGACGGCGTCGCACGCATGGTCGATGAAGAACCCGTACCGGGGACGCTCGATCTTGCGCAGTCGTGCGATGTTCCCGTCGAGGCTGTCACCCAGCCAGTTGAGCAGGACGCCCAGTACGGCCAACCAGAGGAAGGCCGCGGAGGCACCGCTCAGGAAGAACCCGGCGGCTGTCAACGCGGCGCCGCCCACCCCCACGGCCGTACAGCGGTCCGGGGTGACCCATGGCGGCATCCTGACGGCCAACCACCGCAGCGCCGGTCTTTCCAAAGGACCTAAAAGAATGTCGTTGACGCGCGTGTGCGCGACGATGTCGTGCATCACCGACCACCCTCACACTTTCCCGCCGGTGGTCCGGTGGCTCGGGGGAGGCACGCGAACCGCGTCGGGAAGAAAGTTCTAGATCTTGGGAACGGGGACGTTACTTAAGTCAGGATCTTCTGTCTAGGTCGTTAAGTTCCGATGTCGACCGGCTCCCGCAGGGGCATGTCCGGGGGCGCGTGACCTAGGCGGTTCCGAGTTCCCGGCTCCGGCGACCGGCGTGTTCGCGAACCCCGGACCGACCAGGGCTTGCATGTCCATGCATTGGTGTGTATATATTTGTGTTGTGTCTAAGGTGCTCACCTCTCTGCCAGTTGGCAAACGAGTCGGGATCGCGTTCTCCGGCGGTCTCGACACCTCGGTAGCGGTCGCGTGGATGCGCGAAAAGGGTGCGATTCCCTGCGCCTACACCGCCGATGTCGGCCAGTACGACGAGCCCGACATCGCCTCGGTGCCCGGGCGCGCCACGGCGTACGGCGCCGAGGTCGCCCGGCTGGTCGACTGCCGGGCGGCCCTTGTGGAGGAGGGCCTGGCCGCCCTGACCTGCGGGGCGTTCCACATCCGCTCCGGCGGGCGCGCCTACTTCAACACCACCCCGCTCGGCCGGGCCGTCACCGGCACCCTGCTGGTCCGCGCGATGCTTGAGGACGGCGTGGGGATCTGGGGGGACGGCTCCACCTTCAAGGGCAACGACATCGAGCGCTTCTACCGGTACGGCCTGCTGGCCAACCCCTCCCTGCGGATCTACAAGCCGTGGCTGGACGCCGACTTCGTCAGCGAGCTCGGCGGGCGCAAGGAGATGTCGGAGTGGCTGCTCGACCGGGACCTGCCCTACCGGGACAGCACGGAGAAGGCCTACTCCACCGACGCCAACATCTGGGGCGCGACCCACGAGGCCAAGTCGCTGGAGCATCTCGACACGGGTATCGAGATCGTCGACCCGATCATGGGTGTGCGGTTCTGGGACGCCGCCGTCGAGATCGCCCCCGAGGACGTCGTGATCGGCTTCGAGCAGGGGCGGCCCGTGACGATCAACGGCAAGGAGTTCTCCTCCGCCGTCGACCTGGTGCTGGAGGCCAACGCCATCGGCGGCCGGCACGGCCTGGGCATGTCCGACCAGATCGAGAACCGGATCATCGAGGCCAAGAGCCGGGGCATCTACGAGGCTCCGGGCATGGCGCTGCTGCACGCGGCGTACGAGCGGCTGGTCAACGCGATCCACAACGAGGACACCGTCGCCGCCTACCACAACGACGGGCGGCGACTGGGCCGGCTGCTGTACGAGGGCCGCTGGCTGGACCCGCAGGCGCTGATGCTGCGCGAGTCGCTGCAGCGCTGGGTCGGGACCGCGATCACCGGCGAGGTGACGCTCCGGCTGCGGCGCGGCGAGGACTACTCCATCCTGGACACCTCGGGCCCCGCGTTCAGCTACCACCCGGACAAGCTCTCCATGGAACGGACCGAGGACTCCGCCTTCGGCCCGACCGACCGCATCGGCCAGCTGACCATGCGCAACCTCGACATCGCAGACTCCCGTTCCAAGCTGGAGCACTACGCCGGTCTCGGCATGGTCGGCAGTGCGCACCCGATGCTGATCGGCGCCACCCAGGCGGCCTCGACCAAGCTGATCGGCGAGATGCCCGAGGGCGGGGCAGAGGCGATCGCCTCCCGCGGCGAGGCCCCCGCCGACGACGAACTGCTCGACAGCGCGGCCATGGAGGCCGGGACCGACTGAGATCTCGGTGGTGCCCGTTGGGACCTGGGCGAGCGCCGAGGTCCCAACACTCCGAATCCGGCCCACGGGTTACGGCGTTCGCCGGACGTCCGTCCGGAGCGCCTCGATGAACCAGGCGAACACCGGTGTCAGGTCCGGCGGTGCGGGCCAGCCGTTGATGACGCCGAGCAGCCGCCAATACCGCGTCGCCCGGGGGTCGTCGGCGGTCTCCAGGCGGCCGAGCAGCCATCGGCGCAGGTCGGAGTCGTCATTGCGGCCGAAGGTCTCGGCGTAGCGGGCGGTGAGGGAGTCCAGGATCGGCACGGCCTCGGCGGCGTCCGGGGCGATCCCGGCCGCGAGGGCCGTACCGACGGCTTCGCGGACGGTCTCGGTGAGCGCGTGGTGGAGGCCGGTGGTGTCACCCTGGGCCCGTTCGGCCGCCTGGTGCTCGGCCATCCGGCGCACCGAGGCGCGGAAATCCGGGTCCTGGGTGAGTTCGGCGAGTTCCACCCACGCCTCGACCTGCTCGGGTTCGGGGTCGTCCGGCAGGTCGGGCATGGCCGAACGCATCATCGCCACGAACTCGGGGTTGGCGTCGAGCCCGCCGAAGGTGGCGTCGATGAATTCGTGGACGAGCCGTCGCCGCTCGTCGTCGGAGAGCTTCGCGAGTCTGTGCATGAGTTCCGTCTCCTCGGGGGTGGATCCCCGTTTGGCCACCGCTCTGAGCACCGAACGCCGGAGCCTCAGGCTGCGGATCTGGGCGTTCAGGGCCTCGGCGTGCGCCGCGGCCACCTCGGGCACCGAGACCTCCCGGTCCAGCAGCCGCCGGACGATCGGGAGGTCGAAGCCCAGTTCGCGAAGGGTGCGTACCAGGTCGAGGCGGGCCAGCGCGCCGATGTCGTAGAGCCGGTGACCGGCCGGGTTGCGGGCGGTCGGCGGGACGAGGCCGGTGTTGGCGTAGAACCGGATCGTCTTGATGCTCAATCCGGTCCGTCGCGCCAGCTCGCCGATCGTGTAGAGGGTCCCGCCGTCCATGGCCACACCCTGGTGTCTCCCCTAGGGGGAGGTGCAAATCGTTTTCGCCGGATCCGCCTCCCGGCGCACGTGGCCCGATCGCCCGCCGACGGTGACGGGGAGCCGGGCGATGGTCCGCTTCCCGGCGTGCGTGGCCTGATCGGCGCGAGTGGCCACTGTGGGCCGTCCACCGCGAAGTCGACGGTGACGCCGTGGGGCCTTCGCCTGCACGATCACCCGGGACCGGAACCCACAGCCGTTCGTCGTCGGCGGGAACCGGGGGCAGGCCCGAACCATCCGAACCCACCTGCCAGGTCGTGGCGTTCCCGGCTCCTGCGCCTGGCGCAGGGAAACCCGGATCCTTGGCCGCCGGGGGATGCCTGACGATCTCGCGGTGTGACTCCGCTTGACCTTGACACGGTGACAAGGTCTTCACTGGTGCCGAGGAGGTGGTCCCGATGGCCACGGCGAAACAGGACACGGATACGATCCGGGCTCTCCAGGCGCTGGAAGACGGCAGCTCGTCGGTGCGGCTGCGGGCGGCGCTGGCGGTCGGCACGACCCCCGACCCGCGGTTTGTCGACAAGCTCATCGAACGATCCGCAATCGAACCCGAGTTCTTTGTGCGCGATATGCTGACCTGGGCACTCACCCGCCACTCGGCGTCGATCACGGTCCCCAGGCTGCTCAGGGAAGTCCGCTCGGAGCGTGCGCAGGCACGAAGCCAGGCGTTGCACACGCTGTCCAAGATCGGGGATCGGCAGGCGTGGCCGGCGATCACACCGGCGATTCTGTCCGATGCCGACGACGAGGTGGCGCGGAGCGCTTGGCGGGCGGCGGTCGTGCTCGTGCCCAAGGGTGAGGAGCCCGAGTTGGCCGTGGCGTTGTCGGCCCAGCTCGGGCGCGGCGAACGTGAGACGCGGCTGAGCCTCAGCCGGGCGCTCGTCGCACTCGGGGAGGTGATCGTGCCGGTGCTGCGCGCCGCGACGACGGATCCCGACCCACGGGTGCGCGCGCACGCGATCGCCACGGAACGGCTGTTGCGCGACCCGGACGCCGGATTCGAGTTCGCGATCGAGGAGGCGAAGCGCGTCGTGGCCCTCGGCGGGGCCGGCCAGGAGGAGTGACGGGCAGTGTTGATCGGTGAGGTGGCACGGCGGTCGGGGGTCAGCGCCCGCATGCTCCGGCATTACGACTCGCTCGGCCTGGTGCGGCCGACGGGCCGTACCGTCGCCGGTTATCGACGGTACTCCGGCGAGGACATCCGGCGGATCTTCCATGTCGAGAGCCTGCGGTCGCTGGGGCTGTCGCTACGTGAGGTCGGGCGCGCGCTCGACGATCCCGGCTTCACGCCCGCGGAGCTCGTCGGCGACCTCATCCGCCAGGCGCGGGAGCGCATCGCGGCGGAGACGGAGCTGCTCACGCGACTGCGTCGGATCGGCGCGGCGGAACCCGCCGGCTGGGAGGACGTCCTCCAGATCGTCGCGCTCCTCCAGGAGCTCGGGTCGAAGAGCGCGGGCAAGCGCCAGCGCGCGGCCCTGTCCTCGGTCGACGAGGTCCCGGTGCCGGTGGAAGCATTGGTCGAGGCGGTGCTCGGCGAGACGGACCCGAACGTCGCCGGGGCCCTTCGATGGGCTCTGGCGCAATCGGGCGACGGCGGATTGGCGCTGCTGGCGGAAGGCCTCGGCTCACCCGTGCCCGAGGTGCGCGAGCGTGCCGTCCGGTCCGTCGCCGAGATTCCGGACGGCGCGGCGACCGCGTTGCTGCAGGACGCCTTGTCGAGCCCCGACATCGTGGTCCGCAGGTACGCGGCTCTGGCGCTCGGGGCACGCGGAGTGGCCGACGCGGTCCCGACGCTCATCGACATGGTCGTCGAGGGGATGAACGACGTCGATGCGGCCGATGCGCTGAGCGCGCTGGCGGGTCGCCCCGCGTCGGCGGATCGGATCGCCAGCGCGCTCGTCGATCGCCTCGCCCACGGCACCGGTGCGTCCGCCGCACGTCTACGGCTGACGCAGGCGCTCGCGGACATCCCGGGAACCACGGCGTCGCGAGCACTCGCAGATCTGTCCCACGACGAAGACCGTGCCGTGGCGCTTACCGCGGCGTACATCCTCGGGATACGCGACGCAAGGTGACGGACCCTTCCCGGGGTGTTGCGCACGGGGCCGGTTGGCGCGGGTCTTCGTCGACAGGGCCACGTCGTCCCGAGGATCCCGGCTGTACGGCGTTTCACCGCCGCCCCGCGTAGCCGCGTGAGTGAACGTGCCTGTGGAGACCCGGGACGGGGCCGGCGGCCGCCGGGGTGGGCGCGACGCGTGAGCATGTGCGCCCGTGGAACCCCACAAAGGACAGGGAGTCGGCGTGCGTTCGTCGTGCTCACCGGGCCGAGTGGGCCGCGCCGGAGTTTCCCGAGGAAGGCGCCCGGGTCGCCGACGCCTGCCGCGGCATGTCCGACGAGACCTCGGGCCAGGGCGCGCGAGGCGGAACCCGTGACCACGATCATGGTGAGCCGGATGGCTACGCTGGGACTTGAGGTCGCCGCGATTCGGCAACCCCGGCGGGTTCACCCCCCGCGTGCAAGGCGGGCTCTCATGGCCCGGCAAGACGCCGTCGGCGATCGCGCGGACGCGGCAGCCGGCCGGAGCGATCGGCAAGGAGGCCGGCATGTCGTACCCGAAGGAGCTCTTCCACGGAGACAATGGCGAGGTCAGCGGCGGATTGCGGCGGGGCGGCTCCGCGCCGGACCTGGTGATCGGCGGACGTACGGACGTGCATTACCTGGCCACCGGCCAGACCACCGGCGGGCAGTACGGGCTCTATCGCTGGGACATGGGAGCCGAGCCCGGCGGCCCTGGCGCGCACTTCCACAAGACGATGTCGGAGTCGTTCTTCGTCCTGTCCGGCACGGTCGGGCTCTACGACGGCGAACGCTGGGTGAACGCCGCGCCAGGCGACTTCCTTTTCATCCCGCCGGGCGGGATCCACGCGTTCGGCAACCCCGAAGGGCCCGCTTCGATGCTGATCCTGTTCGCCCCCGGGGCCCCGCGCGAGACCTACTTCGAGGAACTGGCGGAGATCGCGGCGACCGGACGGCAGCTCGGCGAGCAGGAGTGGACCGAGCTCTACCGCCGCCACGACCAGTACATGGTCTGAGCGGACGCGGGTCCGTGGGGACCGGTGAGTCGGGGTCGGCTCCGCGGTAGGTGCGGGACGGCGCGAACCCTCCGGTCGGCCCGGGCCTCTCCGGCGCCGGCGGATCGGGACGGCCGGTCGCCGCCCGTTCACCCGAAGGTCGTCGACACCGACCTCGGAGACCGGAGAAGGCCCTGCGTCCGACCGCGAAAGCGCCGCCGTGTACGGCTTCGGGGCGGCGGACGCCGACCCGTGAGGTTGAGTCGGCCCGCCCCGAAGACCTCGTCCCGTCCAGGTCAGGTCATGTGCAGGCCGCCGTTGACGTCGATGTGGGCCCCGGTCACGAACCCGGCCCCTGTCGAGGCGAGCATGACCACGACGGCGGCCACGTCTTCGGGCGTCCCGTTGCGGCGCATCGGGGTGCGGGCCGCGGTGGCGCGTTTGGTCTCCTCGTCGATGGCCGCGGTCATCGGTGTCTCGATGATGCCCGGGCACACGCAGTTGACGGTGATGCCGTGGGGGCCGGCGGCGCCCGCGAGGGAGCGGGTCAGGCCGAGGACGCCGGCTTTGGCGGCGACGTAGGCGGGCCCGGCCGCCAGGCCGCCGGTCTGGGCGGCGATGGAGCTGAAGGTCACGATGCGCCCGTACCCTCCGCGTGCCATGGTCTTCATGGCGGCCCGCGCGCACAGGTAGGTGCCGCGCAGGTTCACGCCGTGGACGCGGTCCCAGACGACGTCGTCCACGTCGTCGACGCCGCCGGTCTCGTAGACTCCGGCGCAGGCGACGAGCACGTCGAGTCTGCCGAAGTTCTCCTCCGCGGCCTGGACGAGCCGCTGCGCGCCGCCGGGGGTGGACAGGTCGGCCCCGACCGCGACCCACGTCCCGGGGGTGTGGCCGGCGGGGGCGGTCACGGTCTCCTCGCGGAGGTCCGCGGCGACGATGCGGCAGCCTTCGGCGGCCAGGGCCCGTGCCGTCGCGGCGCCGATGCCGCTGGCCGCGCCGGTGACCACGGCGACCCTGCCGTCAAGTCCGGTGTTCATTTGTGTCCCTGTTCGAAGAGCTCGCGGTGGTTGGCGAGCCGCATCCGGCTGCGCTCGATGTGCATGCGGATGAGGTCCTCGCCGACACGGGTGTTCCCGGTACGCAGGGCGTCCAGGATCAGGCGGTGTTCGACGTGCGCCGTGGCGAAGTCCTCGTCGCTGAAGGTGGCGAGCAGTATGCGCCGGTAGCGCTGCGTGGTGTTCCAGAAGTCGACGATCATCCGGAGCAGCCGTGGGGTCGAGACACCGGCGTAGCAGGCGAGATGGAAGCGGCGGTCGGCGTCGAGCCACGCCTTCGGGTCGCCGGTGGAGGCCTCCACCTCGGCGGCCAGCCGGGCGGCCTCGGCCCGCTGCTCCTCGGTCAGGCGCCCGATGCTCTCGGCGAGGGCGAGCGGCTCCAGCCGCTCGCGGATCTTGTAGATCTCCGCGTACTCGTCGAAGTCCAGGACGGCGACCCGCGCGCCGCTGTTCGCGCGGATCGTGACCAGGCCTTCGCTTTCGAGGTGGCGGAGCGCCTCGCGCACGGGGATACGGCTCACGCCCAGTTCGCGTGCCATGGCCTCCTGGCGGATGGCGGCTCCCGGCTCAAGCACGCCGTCGAAGATGGCCTCGCGCAGCTGGCGGGCCACAACCTGGGTCATGCTCGCGTCTTGGTCCACAATCACCTCAGTAATCGTCGGCGTTCGTCAGCCGAGCGGACAGGCGGTCGCGCATGAGGATCGTCTCGGACAGTGTGTCGCACTCGTTGCACTGCGCCTGGTTGATCCAGAGATACTCGGTCGCCAGGTGCCCGTCGTAGCCCGCCTCGCGCAGGACGTCGACCATACGCTCGAAGTCGATCTCATTATCGGCCATCCCCACCTGAAGCCGCCCGAGCTTCGCCCCGCGGGCATGCACGTGCCGCACCCGGCCGAGCGCCGGGTCCAGGTCATCCTGGGCGTAGCCCTGCATCGCGAAGTGGCTGTGGTCGAGCGTCACCTCGAGCCCGGGGGTGAGCTCAAGCAGCCGCAGCGTGTCGGCCGGGGTGCCGGACACCGAGCCGATGTGCGGCTCCACCGAGACCCGTACGCCCGCCTGCCCGGCGATCTCCACCCGGGCGGCCAGCTCCTCGGCCGCGCGCTCCAGCGACCGCTCGTGCGGTTCGCCCTCGAAGTCGAGTCCGGGGATGAGGGTGATCCCGCCGGCCCGGAGCCGTACGGCGAAGCCGAGCATCTCCTCGAACAGCTCACGCCCGCGTGCGCGCTGCCCGGCGTCCGGGTTGTTCACGGCCATGACGGCGTAGTCCGGGTCGGGGATCAGGAACAGGTCGGCGATCTCCAGCCCGCGCCCGTGGATCCGCTCGTCGAGCCGGGCCGCCCAGCCGGCCACGTCGGTGCGCACCTCCTCGGGGCGGATGTGGGAGTGCCCGCCCCAGAGCGCGATGTTGATCGCGTCGAAGCCGAGCGTCCGTACCAGCTCGCAGACGTGCTCGTGGGGGAGGAGCGGGAAGCTGTGGTCGCAGCAGGAGAGTTTCACATGTCCTCATCTCGTGGTGGCGGCGGGCACGCGCACCCGCGTGGAGAGCACCGACCCGTGCCGCCCGGCGGCGGGGTCGACCGCGCCGAGCGGGGGCCCGGCGCAGAGGTAGAGGGTGCGGCCGTCCTCGCCGCCGAGTGTGACTGCAAAAGCCGTCATATCACCCAAATCCACACTATCGACAATCTTTCCCCCCGGGAGAACCCGGTGAGCGCCCGCCCCTGTCGCGTCGGCCACCCAGAGCGCCCCCTCGGCGTCGAGGCAGACGCCGTCCGGCGCGAGCGCTCCCGCGGCGAGGATCTCGGTCAGGTCGTGTGCCGGCGCGTCACGGAAACGCGCCCATACCCGGCGGTTGCCCAGAGCGCCGTCCGGGGCCACGTCGAACTCGCTGATGCGGTAGCCGAACGTTTCGGCGACCAGCAGGGTGCCCTGCGGCGTACGGGCCAGGCCGTTGGGGAAGACGAGGTCGTCCGCGGCGACGGTGACGGCGCCGTCCGGGTCCACCCGGAGCAGGCACGTCGGCCGGACCGGGTCGGTCGCGAGGTCCGAGCCGAAGTTGCCGACGTAGGCGCGGCCGGCGCCGTCGACGTGCATGTCGTTGCAGTCGGCGGGGGCGTGCCCGCCGAGGTCGGCGACCTCGGTGAGCGTCCCGTCGCGCAGACGCAGCAGCCGCCGGTCGGTCATCGAGACCACCAGCAGATCGCCGTCCGGCGCGAACCCGAGCCCGGAGGGCCTGCCGGGGACCTCGCACACGACGGTTCGCGCGCCGTCCGGGGTGAACGCGAGCACCTGGTGCGCGTAGAAGTCCGACACGTACAGGCGCCCGTCGTGCCAGCGGGGCCCTTCGGGGAAGTACAGCCCGTCCGCCAGCACATCGATCTTCGTTGATGTCATCCTGTCCTCCTCCGTCACACGCGCTTGGCCACGCCGATTTGCGCGAGCCGGCCGCCGTCGATCACGCAGGTCTCGCCGACGATCGAGGCGGCGTCGTCGCTGAGCAGGTACAGCACGAGCCGTGCGACCTCCTCCGGTTCGATCAGCCGCCCAAGAGGGTGCAGTGCGCCCACGGCCCGGAGCATCGCCTCCGGGTCGCCGGGCGACTGCTCCGCGGCGGTCGCCTCCAGCATCGGCGTGCGCATCGAACCGGGGGCGACGCCGTTGATCCGGATGCCCTCGCCGATGTGGTCGAGTGCCATGATCTTCGTGAGCGCGTCCATCGCCGCCTTGGAGGCGGCGTACGCGGCGGCGCCCGGGTTGGCCGCCTGCGCGAAGACCGAGGACACGTGGACGATCGCGCCGCCGCCCCGCGCCCGCATGGCCGGGACGACGTGCCGGGCGAGCCGGAAGCAGCTCTTGACGTTGGTGTCGAACAGCAGGTCCCAGTCGTCCTCGGCCAGCTCGGGGAGGGACCCGAAACGCAGCACGCCGGCGGTGTGGGCGAGCAGGTCCGGCCCCCCGAACCCCTCGGCGAGCCGCGCGACGCAGTCCCGTACATCGTCGTCGACGCGCAGGTCGCCGACGAGCGCGAGGGCACGGCCGCCCTCACGCTCGATCGCGGCGACCGTCTCCTCGACCCGGTCGCGGGAACGCCCGAACACGCCTACGGCGGCCCCCTCCGCGGCGAGCGCGTGGGCGACCACGCGGCCGAGGCCGCGCGACGCGCCGGTGACCAGTGCGGTCCTGCCGGTGAAACGGCTCATCCCGCCCTCAGCTCCACCACGTGGTAGCCGCCGGCGGACAACGGCACGCGCAGGGTGAGCCGGCCGCCGGCCCGGGTGACCGGGAGGTCCGCCCCGGTCGCGAGGTCGCGTCCCGCACAGTCCGGGGGCAGCAGGTCCTCCGGCCCGTCGAAGACGGCGTCCACCGCGTCGCCCTCGTTGACCACGAACAGCAGCGCCGCGTCACCCGCCGGCCCGAACCGCCACTGCACCACCTCGCCGTTCCCGCGGTCGCAGGTCAGCGGAGGAAGCGCGTCCGCACCGCCGATCAACGCCGTGAGGAAGGCCTCGAAACCCTCGTGGCGCTCCTGCCAGTAGGCGAGCCCCGGATAGGTGCCGACCGAGACGACGTGCCCCGACCCGAGAGTCCTCCGTACGACCATCGCCCCGGAGGCGTCGCCCGCGAGCACCTCCGCGCCGTCGGCGCGCTGCGGGACCAGCCAGGTGGCCGCGGGCAGTTCCCCCCGCACCCCGTCGATCTCGTACGGCAGGGGCCGCCCGGTGAGCTTCCGCCTGCCCGCCCCCTCGATGCCGAGCGCCGCGGCGAAGGGGCGCTCGCCCTGATAGCGGTAGAGCCCGGAGGCGTCGAAGGCGTCGAGCTCGGCCTCGACCAGCAGCGTTCCGCCGCCGCGCACCCAGTCGGCGACCCGGGCGCCGAACGCCGGGTCGACGAGCAGCGGCCACGGCAGCACCAGGAACCGGTAGGCCGACAGGTCGGTCGCGTGCTCCGGGTCCACCACGTCGTAGGGGATCTGCAGCCGTTCCAGCGCCCGCAGGTACCCCTGCACGCTGTGCCCGGCCTGGAACGGGTCGCTCGCGCTCGCGGTGAGCCCGGCGCCGAGGGTGGACGCCCAGTCCAGGTGGTAGGTACCGGGTTCGAGCACGATGCCGACGGCCGCTTGGGCGGGCCGGTAGGCGTCGAGCAGGTCGCCGTGCGCGGCGAACAGGTCGGCCGTGCGCCGGAGCTCGGCGAGCCGCTCGTCGCGGTGGCCGTCCTCGCCGACGATGCCGAACCCGGCCGACTCGCGGCCGAAGACCTCGTCCCGCCAGCACCAGAAGCTGATGCCCTTCGCCCCGCGGGCGACGCCGTTCCAGACCCAGCGGGCCTGCGTGCGGCCCGGCACGGGGTTCATGGCCTGCAGGCCGTGCCCGGCGGCACCGCCCTGCAACTCCGAGATCCACAGCTGCTTGCCGCCCACGGCACTCCGGGTGGCCTCCAGGCGGGCCGCGAAGTCGATTGGCGCGGTGTGGATCCACGCCGGGAAGTAGGAGGAGCCGAAGCCGTCGACCTGGTCGGCGAGGTGGAAGTCGTTGCCCCGGGCGAGCGCGGGCTCGTATTCGAAGAACTCGCCCGTGCAGTAGGCCGAGGGGAACGCGGTGTGCGCGACGACGGGACGCGCGGGGTCGCCGGCGCGTACGGCGTCGCGGCGGAAGACGAGGTCCTCGGCGGCGCGGTCGGTGAGGAACGCGCCGAAGGCCATGGTGTCGCTGTAGGTGCGGGTGGGCAGCTTGGACGGCTGCACGTCCTGCCAGGTGCGGTAGCGCCGGTGCCACGCGGCGTTGAGCCCGTCCAGGCCGCCGTGCCGTTTGTCCAGCCATTCCCTGAACCGCGCGACGGTGTGCTCGCAGTGGCAGACGTAGCCGTCGGACTGGGTGAGCCAGCGGATCTCGTTCCAGCAGTCCCAGAGCAGGATGTGCCCGGTGTCCGCGTAGCGTTCCGCGGTGGTGGTGAGGAACCGGCCCGCGAGCTCCCGCACCCGCGGATGGTCGGTGCAGCCGCCGGGCATGATGCCGAACTGGGCGTAGGCGAGTGGCGAGGAGACGACGGCCCGGCCGAGATGGTCGACCATGTGCCCGTCGGGCACCTCGCGGTGGATCCAGACGGGCTGCAGCTCCGACCAGGTGTTGACGATCACCTGGAGTCCCGCCCGGCCCGCGTCCTCGATCAACGCGTCGAAGTCGGTGAAGTCGAACGTCCCCGGCTCCGGCTCCAGCCACGCCCAGGAGGCGGTGAGCACGATGGCGTCGAAGCCGGTCTCCTTGATCCGCGCGAGGTCCTCGTGCCAGCGGTGCGTCTCGGGGAAGGGCGGCCGGTAGTACTGCGTGCAGAGCTTCACGACGCGCCTCCCCGTTTGGCGCGCCCGCCGACGAGCAGCGCCCCCGCGTCCACGGGCAGGGCGGTCCCGGTGATGTATCGCGCGTCGTCGGAGGCGAGGAACGCGACGGCGGCGCTGACGTCCTCCGGCTCGACCCACGGCACCGGCAGCCCGTTCACCGGGCGGTAGAACTCGCGCAGCTCCTCCTCGCTCATCCCGTCCGGTGAGAGTTCCGCCAGCATCGGGGTCCACACGGTGGTGGGGTGCACCGAGTTGATCCTGATCATGTGCTCGGCGTACTCGATGGCGAGGGCGCGCATCAGGCCGAGCACACCCGTCTTGGTGGCCGAGTAGGCGGCGGTCCCCGGGGTCGACTTGTAGGCCTGCGTCGAGCCGGTGATGATCATCGACCCTCCTCTGCCGCCCTCGATGAGGTACGGCAGGGTGGCCCGGCAGGTGTTCCAGACCCCGGTGAGGTTCACCTCCAGCGCGAGCCGCCAGACGTCCTCGGCCTCGGGGGACAGGCTCGGCGCGACCTGGGCGACGCCGGCGTTGGCCACCACCACGTCGAGCCGGCCGAACTCGGCGACCCCGTCGGCCACGGCCGCGCGCAGCCCTTCCGCCTCGCGCACGTCGGCCGCGCGGGCCACCAGGCGCCTGCCGCAGGACTCGACCTCGGCGCTCAGGTCGGGCACGTCGAGGTCGGTCGCGATGATGTCGGCGCCCTCCTGCGCCAGCCGTACGGCGTGCGCCTTGCCCTGGCCGCGTGCGGCCCCGGTGACCAGGGCCACGCGCCCGGCGAGCCTGCCCCCGGTCACGAGGTCCTCCGCTCGGTGACCGGGAGGTAGTACCAGCCGATGCTCTGGGAGCGGTCGATGGCCGGGGTGAACGGCATCGCCGGCGTGGCCACGACCTCCGACAGGCGGCGCTGCGTCTCCCTGACGTCGGTGCTGTCGGTCTCGTAGAGCGCGAGATAGGGCCGCAGGGGATCCCCGTCTCCGGCGGGCACGTGCCGGAAGCGCTGCGCGGACCGGTAGTCGGTCAGTTTCAGCACGTCGGACAGGTGCCGGTGGGTGTACCACTCGTCGAATTCGCTCTCCTGCCCGGCGACGGGGGCGGTGAGGACGACGAACAGGTGAGGGTTGGCGACGGGCCGGTCGTCGCCGTCGGTACGGCGTTCGGCGATCTCCTCGTAAGTCCAGGAGACCGTCTGAGCCGGGTCGACCGCAGAGTTCACGGGCAGCGCAGCCAGCCGGGCGTGCACGCCGGGGATGTCGGCGGTGTCCAGCTCGTAGACGGCGAGGTCGGCGCGGAGCGGGGTGTCGCCGTCGCGCTGGGGGACGAAACGGAACCGCTGGGCCGAGACGACGCCGTCGACCTTGAGGACCTCGTCCAGGTGAGGTCCGGTGAACCAGTCGTCGTACTCCTCCCGCGCGCCCTCGGCGGGGGCGGTGAGGGTGAGGTGCACACCTCGGGTGGTCATCGGGTCTCCTAACCTTTGATCGCGCCGGCGACGACGCCGCCGATGAACTGCCTGGTCATGAGGATGTATACGGCGAGTACCGGAATGGCCGACATGGTGACCCCGGCGAAGACCAGGCCGTAGTTGGTGGTGTTCTCGCCGTAGAAGTTGAGGATGGCCAGCGGGACGGTCTGCAGGCTTTCGTGGTTGGCGAAGACCAGGGGGACGAAGAAGTCGTTCCAGGTCCAGACGCTGTTCAGCAAGATGACCGTGAAGATCGGCACCCGGGCCAGCGGGAGCGCGATGAGCGCGAACTGCCGCCACGCGCCCGCCCCGTCGATCGCCGCCGCCTCCAGGAGCTGGGGCGGGAGGGTGCGGAAGAACCCGGTGAGCAGCAGGACGGCCAGCGGCAGGCCGTACACGGCGTAGAGGATGATCACCGGCCACGGGGTGCCGATCAGACCCAGCCAGCGCATCTCGACGAAGGCGGCGATGACGATCAGCTGGGTGGGCAGCACCAGCCCGGCCACGAACAGCGTCTGGAGCAGGTTCGCGCCGCGGGTCATGCGGGCGATGGCGTAGGCCGCCAGGCAGGCGCACGCCGTACTGAGCAGGACGGAGGTCGCCGTGATCAGCACGCTGTTGCGGAAGGCCGTGGTGAGATCGGCCTCGTCCCACGCCTCGACGAAGTTGTCCAGCCCCCACGACTGGGGCGGGGAGAACGGCGAGGAGAAGAACTCGGGGACCGTCTTGAACGCGCCGAGCACCAGGAAGTAGCAGGGCACGAGGACGACCGCGCAGGCGAGGACGAGGAGCGCCTGGCCGGGCAGGGAGCGCGGCGCGGGGAGGCGCCGGCGCGGCGGTACCCGGGCGGTGGGGTCACCGGGCATTGCGCTCCCTCCTTCCGAAGTAGCTGAGCAGGCCGAACGCCAGGATGCCGAGGGTGATCGACAGCAGCACCCCCTGGGCCATCGCGTAGCTCATGCTGGTGGTCGTGGAGGAGGCCGCGGAGCTGGTGGCGAAGGCGTTGCTGTAGATGTCGACCCCCATCAGCAGGGTCGCGCCGTCCGGTGCCCCGATCGGGCCGGTGATCACGTACGCGATCTCGAAGGCCCGGAAGGCGACGATGACGAGCAGCACGTTGACGGTGCTGAAGGACGGGGCGAGGGCCGGCACCGTCACGTGCCGGAAGACCTGCCAGGCCCCGGCGCCGTCGCTGACGGCGGCCTCGCGCAGCTCCTTCGGCACGTTCTGCAGGCCGGCCAGGTAGATGACCGTGCTCAGGGCGTTCCACTGCCAGGCGAACGCGGCGATGACACACCACAGCGCGAACTGCGGGTCGCCGAGCCACACCTGGGTGAGCGACCCCAGGCCGACGGCCTCCAGCATCGGGTTGAGGATCCCGATGCTGGGGCTCAGCATGAGCTGCCAGATGAACCCGATCGCGATGGTCGACAGCACGTAGGGGAGGAAGATGATCGCGCGGTAGACGTCGCGGAGCGCGTACCTGCGGTCGAGCAGGTGGGCCAGCCCGAGCGAGACGGTGTTGGTGAAGAGGAACAGCGCGACGAACAGCCACACGTTGTGCAGCGCCGCCTCCAGGAACGCCGTGTCCCGCAGCGCGGCCGCGAAGTTGTCCAGCCCCAGGAAGTCGCGGATCGGTCCGGCGCCGCTCCAGTCGAACAGCGACAGCGGGAGGGATGCGACCATCGGCAGGATGAGGAAGCCGAGGTAGAGGAAGAGCGCCGGGGCAAGGAACCAGGCGAAGGCGCTTTTTTGCCGGATCAAGATGGTTACTCCGGTTTGATGGTGTCCTGGAGCAGTTGCGCGAACTGCCGCGGCGACAGCCGCCCGCTGAAGATGCCGGCTCCGTCCTTGTAGGCGGCGGTCGAGGTGCCGCCCGTGGTGGGGAAGTCCGTCCAGGCGGGGGTCGCGGCCACCTGCAGGATGCTGCGCATCATCGTGCTGCGCGGGTCGTCCCCCTCCGGGGTGACGTCCTTGCGCGAGGGCAGCCCCAGATTGGCGAGGACCACCTTCTGGGCCTCGACGCCCGTCAGCCAGGAGGCGAAGGCCACGGCGTCGTCTTTGCGCGCGGCCTTCTTGTTGACGACGTAGGCCATGGAGAGGCCGCTGAGGGCGGCGGGGTCGCCGCCCTTGGGGGTGGGAAAGCCCATGAAGCCGACGTTGAGCTGCGGATTGATCTCCAGATACCCGGAGTAGTCGCTGGATCCGCCGATCACCATCGCTGTCTTGCCCTGGGCGAACAGCGCCTTGCCCTCGGCGTAGGCGACCGCCTCGTAGCCCTTGTTGAAGTACTTGGACATGTCGACCATGAGCTGTGCGGCGGGGAGGAGATCGGCGTCGGTGAGCTTGCGCTTCCCGGTCGCCAGTTCCTCGTATCCCCCGGCACCCATGATCGAGTTGACCGCGAGGTGGTAGAAGAAGTACGGCATGATCATGTCCTGGGCCGGCATCGACCAGGCGGCCACGCCCTTCTCCGTCAGCGTCTTGCTGACCGAGAGCAGCTCGTCCCAGGTGGTCGGCGGCCGCACGCCGTGCTTCTCGAAGACCGGCTTCTGGTAGTAGACGCCGATCTTGAAGATCTGGACCGGGGCGCCGTAGACCTCCCCCTTGTACTGCACGGCCTTGGCCACCGAGGGGTGCAGGTCATCCAGCGGGATCTTCCCGGTCAGCGGCAGGATGTAGTCGTTGTCGGCGCCGGTGTCCCCCCAGATCCCGGCGGCGCCGTTGGTGGCGAAGGTGTCCGGGGCGGCCCCGCCGACCAGGGCGGTCTTCAGCATCGTCTGGTACTGCGCCAGCGGCTTGTAGCCCATGTCCACCTCGATGCCGGGGTGGGCCTTGGCGAACTCCGCCACCAGCGCGTCGATGGCCTTGCGGTACTCGGGCCGGTAGATCCAGGCGGTGGTCTTGCGCACCTCGGCGCCCGATGTTCCTCCGCCGCCACAGGCCGTAAGCCCGCCCGTCATCCCCAGCGCCAGCAGTCCGCCGGCACCCTGCAGGAAGCGGCGGCGCGACAGTGCGTTCACGGTGTACTCCTTCATTCCGCGGAAGCGGATCGTGCGAATCCGACGTTGCCGTTCAGCAGCAGCCCGCCGTCGACAAGCAGTTCGTGGCCGGTGATGTAGGCGGCCTCGTCGGAGGCGAGGAACACCGCGCTCCCCGCGACGTCCGCCGGCTGGGCGATCCGGCCCAGCGCGATGCGGTTCTCGTACAGGCCGCGAACCTCCGGCGTGTAGGCGCCGGCGGTGAGGCCGGTGCGGGTCGCCCCCGGCGCGATCGCGTTGACGGTCACACCGGTCGGGCCCAGCTCCAGGGCGAGTGACATGGTGAGGCCGACGACCGCGGCCTTCCCGGTGACGTACGCGGTCAGCTCGCTGACCGGCTGCTGCCTGGTCACCGAGGACACGTTGATGATGCGGCCGTGGCCCTGGGCCGTCATCCGCCGCGCGGCGGCCTGGCAGCCGTGGAAGTAGCCGTGCAGGTTGGTGCCGAGCAGCCCGTGCCACTCCTGCTCACTCATGTCGAGGAAGGGCCGGACGAGCAGCCGCCCGGCGTTGTTGACCCAGATGTCGACGCCCTGCCAGGCGTCGTCGATCGCCTGGGCGAACGCCTCGACGTCACGGGCGTCCGCGGTGTCGCCGGGGAACGGGATCGAGCGGCGGCCGGTCGCGCGGATCACCCCGGCGGTGGCCTCCGCGCCACCGGAGTCGATGTCGAGTACGGCGACGTCGGCTCCGGCACGGGCGAGGGCCAGGGCGATCTCCCGGCCGATCCCGCCGGCGGCTCCGGTGACGGCGGCACGCCTTCCGGTCAGGTCGAACATGTGGTCTCCTCCTGCGGGGTTAAGAGGCGCCCGGTCAAAGGCGTGGATCAATCACGATCTTGAGTCCGCGTCCGGCGCGCAGATCCGCGAACACGTCCTGCCAGGCGGAGAGCGGTGCGACGCCGGTGAGCAGGGACTCAAGGTCGACGGACTCGGAGGCGATCAGCCTCATGGCGTGCCGCCAGGAGGCGGGGGTGGAGGCGAATCCCGAGGTGATGACGAGTTCGCCGTAGACGAGGTGGTTCAGCGGCACCGTGACGGCGCCGCCGAACACGCCGACCTGCACGAAGCGGCCGCCGCGCCGTACGGTGCGCAGGCACAGGGCCGCGCCGCCCGCGCTGCCGGAGCACTCCACGACGACGTCGGCCGTCCCTTCCTCGGGCATGCCGTCGGTGACCGCGAATCCGAGCCGCTCGGCCACCGCCAGCCGCTCGGAGTCCTGCGGCAACCCGCACACCAGGACGGAGCCCCCCTGGGCGCGGGCGACCTGGGCGGCCAGCAGGCCGACGGCGCCGGGCCCGGTGACGACCACGCGGTCGCCCGGCTGGACGACCGGCGGGTCGAGCAGGCAGTTGCACACGCAGGCCAGCGGCTCGGCGAGGGCGGCGGCGTGGGTGCCGACCTTCTCGGGAACCGCGTGCAGGTTCCTTTCCGGCAGCACGAGGAGGGGGGCGAAGCCGCCGTCGGCGTGCGAGCCGATGGACCGGCGGGCGGCACACAGGTTCGGCCGTCCGTCCCGGCATCGGTCGCATATGCCGCAGGTCGAGTAGTAGGTCTCGGTGACGACGCGCCGCCCGCGCCATGCGGGGTCCGCGCCGGGCCCGATGTCCACGACGAGCCCGGTGACCTCGTGCCCCATCGTGACCGGCGGTTCGGCCGGGTACTCGCCCGCCTGGATGTGCAGGTCGGTCCCGCACACTCCGGTGCCGTGCACCTCGACGAGGACCTGTCCCGGGCCGGGGGAGGGGGTCGGGCGCTCGACGAGCCCGACCTGCCCCGGGCCGACGTCCAGTTTGGCCAGTGCCCTCATGGGTTCCCCTCTCTGCCGGGCGGGCTTTTTGGATCCGATCCACTCGAATCGCGTCAAACATATGCCTAGAAATCCGGAATTATCAATGCTTGACGGGAAAGATGGGATCCAATACGGTCTCGTGGCATCTCATGACCTTCGATGGGAGATCGATGTCTGCGATCAAGGAATCCCTCGTGCCGCCGGACGAGGGAACCAGGCTGAACCTCTACCGGAGCCTGGTTGAACTGCGATATTTCGAGAAACGGGTGTACGACCTGTTCCTGAAGAACCTGGTCGGCGGGACGACGCACCTCTCGCTCGGCCAGGAGGCGATCGCGGCGGGCTTCGGCGCCGCGCTCCGCGAGGGCGACTACACGCTCGCGACCTACCGGGGGCACGCCCACACGCTGGCCCGAGGCGTGCCGATGGCACCGATCCTGGCCGAGCTCATGGGCCGCGGCACCGGGCTGATGTCCGGCAAAGGCGGCTCGATGCACCTCACGAGCGTCGAGCACCACGTGATGGGCTCCTACGCCATCATCGGCGCCCACCTGCCGATCGCCTGCGGCACGGCGTGGAGCGCCCAGTACCGCGGCAGCGACCAGGTGACCGTCTGCTTCTTCGGCGACGGCACCACCAACATCGGCGCCTTCCATGAGGCGCTCAACTTCGCCGCCGTATGGAAACTGCCGGTGGTCTTCGTGTGCGAGAACAACCTCTACATGGAGTACACCCCGATCGGCGACGTCACGGCGGTCCCCCGCCCGGCCGCCGACCGGGCGGGCGCCTACGGATTGGATCCCGTGACCGTCGACGGCAACGACCCGGACGCGGTCTACGTGGTGGCCCGCGAGGCCGTCGGGCGGGCCCGCCGCGGCGAGGGCCCAAGCCTGATCGAGGCGCTCACCTATCGCCACGGCGGCCACTCGCGGGCGGACCCCGCCAAGTACCGGCCGGAGGAGGAGGTCAAGGCATGGCTGGCCCGTGACCCGATCCCGATCTACCGGCAGCGGCTGATCGCGGACGGCGTCGCCGCCTCGGTGCTGGACGAGATCGACAGGTGGGCCCTCGACGCGGTCGACGAGGCCACCGAGGAGGCCAAGGCGGCGCCGCCGCCCGGCGCCGACCTGCTGCTGAAAGACGTGTGGGCGGATGGGAGCGCGACGTGGCGAAACTGACCTACAGACATGCCGTGGCCAGGGGCATCGCCCAGGAGATGCGCCGCGACGACTCCGTGGTGTTCCTCGGGGAGGACGTGGCCGCCGCGGGCGGGGTGTTCAAGACCACGGGGGGCCTGCTGGAGGAGTTCGGCGGCCGGCGCGTACGTGACACGCCGATCTCCGAGCAGGCCATCCTCGGCGCCGCCATGGGCGCGGCGATGACCGGGCTGCGCCCCATCGCCGAGATCATGTTCGCCGACTTCTTCGCCGTGTGCTGGGACATCGTCGCCAACGAGATCGCCAAGATGCGCTACATGACCGGCGGTCAAATCACCCTCCCGCTGGTGATCCGCGCCGCCAACGGCGGCGGGCTGCGCTTCGGCGCCCAGCACTCGCAGGCCATCGAGAACTGGGCGATGGCCATCCCGGGGCTCAAGGTTGTCGCGCCCTCGACGCCGCGCGACGTCGTGGGGCTGCTGGCCGCCTCCATCCGCGACCCGGACCCGGTGATCTTCCTGGAGGCCAAGTCGCTCTACGCGGTGTCGGAGGACGTAGAGGACGGCGAGATCGTCGACACGCTGGGGACGGCCCGCGCCGTGCGGGACGGCGGCGACGCCACCATCGTGGCCCTCGGCCCGATGGTGCCCAAGGCGTGCGCCGCCGCAGACGAACTGGCGGAGGAGGGCATCCGCTGCGAGGTGCTCGACCTGCGATCCCTGGTCCCGCTGGACACCCGCTCCGTGCTGGAGTCGGTGGCCCGAACCGGGCGGCTGTTCACGGTCGAGGAGAACCCCCGGCTGTGCGGATGGGGAGCCGAGGTCTCCTCCATCGTCTCCGAGGAGATCTTCGGCGACCTCACCGGGCCGATCGTGCGCATCACCACGCCGCACATCCCCCTCCCGTCGGCCCACGCGCTGGAGGAGCTGGCGCTGCCCTCGGCGGCCCGCATCGCCGAGACGGTCCGCAAGGCGCTGGCCTCGTGACCGGTTTCACGGGCAAGGTCGCCGTCGTCACCGGTGCCGCCCGCGGCATCGGGGCGGCGGTCGCGCGGGCACTCGCCGCCGACGGCGCGGCGGTCGGCCTGGTGGACATCGCCTCCGAGGGCCTCGAACGGACCGCCGACGCGATCGCCGGGCAGGGCGGGCGTGCCGCCGTGGTCCGCGCCGACGTCACCTCGGAACCGGAGGTCGCCGCGGCGTTCGAGCACCTCGCCGCCGATCTCGGCGGTGTCGACATGCTGGCGAGCTTCGCCGGTGTCGTCGGCTACGCCCCGGCCCCGGACTGCGACGAGCGGGAGTGGGACCGCATCATGGGGGTGAACGCGAAGGGCCCGTTCCTCTGCGTCAAGCACGCGATCCCGCACATCCGCCGCAGGGGCGGCGGGGCCGTCGTGCTGACCTCGTCGATCATGGCGTTCGCCACGGAGCAGACCGCCGCCGTCTACTCGGCGTCCAAGGCCGCGGTGGCCGCGATGACCGGCGCGATGGCGCTCGACCACGCCGGCGAGGGTATCCGGATCAACTGCATCGTCCCGGGTGTCATCCGGACCGAGCTGCTGGACGACGCGGCGGCGCTCTTCGACACCGACGACCCGAAAGCCCTGGTCGAGTCGTGGGGCCTGCGCCATCCCATCGCCCGCATCATCGAGCCCGACGAGGTGGCGCAGGTGGTGAGGTTCCTGCTCAGCGATGCGGCGAGTGCCGTCACGGGGAGCTGCTACCGCGTCGACGGCGGCCTGCTCAGCCGGCTGGGGTAAGCCCCCGCCGTCGATCCCGCCGCTCCTTGGACGAAGATGGAAGGAATCAGCGTGAGCCAGACCTCTGCGAGCACATCCATGCACTTCTACGTCGCGCCGGACGGGGACGACGGCGGACCGGGCGACCGCGACCGCCCCTTCGCCACACTCGAACGGGCGCAGCGGGCCGTACGCGCGGCGACCCCCGGAATGACGGGGGACGTCGTCGTCAACCTCCGCGCGGGCACCCACGTGCTCGCCGACCCGCTCGAACTGTCCGGCGAGGCGGGCGACTCCGGCCAGGGCCCGAATCGGGTGATCTACCAGGCGTACGGGTACGGCACCCCGGAGCAGGAGACCGCGGTCGTCAGCGGCGGCCGGAGCATCGTCGGGTGGACCCGGGAGGGCTCCCTCTGGCGCGCCGAGGTGGGGGACCTCGACACCCGTCAGCTCTACGTCGACGGGCGGCGGGCTCGCAGGGCCGCCCTCGACGGCGGGCTGCCGGAGTTCACCCTGACCGACGACGGGTACACGACGGAGAGCACGGCACCGCTGTCGTGGCCCGATCCCGTCGGCATCGAGTTCGTCTACACCGGCGCCGTCCCCTGGTCGGAGCCGCGGTGCGGCGTCGCCTTCATCGAAGCGACGCCGCAGGGCACCCGCATCGTCATGGACCAGCCGTGCTTCAGCCGGATCGTCGCCCTCTTCGGCGGTGACCTGTTCAAAGGGCTGGGCACCGGCATCGTCCCGACCTCGATCGAGGGAAGCAGGTCCTTCCTCACCGAACCCGGGATGTTCCACCTCGACCGCACCGAGACGGGACGGCACGTGCTTTACTACCTCCCGCGACCGGATGAGGACATGGACACGTCGTCCGTCGTCGCACCGGTGCTGGAGACCCTGGTCGCCGGAACGGGCACCGAGGACGACCCGCTGCACGACGTGACGTTCCGCGGGCTGACCTTCTCCCACGCGACCTGGCTGCGGCCCGGCACCGCCGACGGGTTCGTGCACTACATCGGCGGGCTCCACGAGAACGGTGACGGCGCCGCCATCGCCGTCACGCTCAGCGAGCACGCCGAGAGCATGCCGGGGAACGTCGCCTTCCGGTACGCGGACCGCATCGTGCTGGAGCGGAACCGCTTCATCCACCTCGGTGCCCAGGCGCTGGAGATCGTCGGTTCGGAGAACGTCGTCCGCGGCAATGTGATCACCGATGTCTCCGGCGGCGGCATCCTCGTCGGCGACGACAGGCGGGAGACGGCCGGCGCGGTGAGCCGCGGAAACGTCGTCACCAACAACTGGATCCACGGCATCGGGGCGGAGTACCGCGGCGGAACCGGCGTCTACGCCACCCGCACCGCCGACCTGACGGTCTCCCACAACCAGATCAACAACGTGCCCTACTCCGGCATCTTCGTGGGGCAGGGGCATGAGCAGCTGGTACGGGCCGACGGCCCCCAGGACCCGGAGGCGCCCCGGAACACCGGCGCGCAAATCATCGGCAACCACGTGTTCGACTACATGCGCGAGCTGCAGGACGGGGGAGGGATCTACACGACCTTCGGGCAGGGGACGCCCGACAACGTGTCCCGGATCCACGGCAACCACGTGCACAACGAGAACAAGGTGAACTTCGGCATCTACAGCGACTGGGGATCCACCTGGCAGATCGTCGAGGACAACGTCATCTACGGGACCATCGACAACTCCACGGGGGGCTGCTCGGCGGTGGACTTCGGCCGGCAGACCGTCGGGATCCGGTTCATCGGCAACTTCTGGATCGGTGAGCCCGTCTGGTACATGGGCCCCGTCGTGGACGTCACCCTGTCCGGCAACACGCTGCTGCCGCGTGAGACGGCCGAGGAGGTCTGCCGGGCCGACCCCCGGGCCGCCGCGATCATGGACGGCGCCGGACTGCAGCCCGAGTACCGGGACCTCCTCGACGCGGTGGAGCCGTAACCCTCTCCCTCATCGCCGTGCGGCCGGGAAGGCCGGTGACCCGTGCCGGCCTTCCCGGTGGACCGTCGTGGAGCCGGCTGGCCGGTCACGTGCCGGCCGGTGGCGTCCGTGCCGCCCTGTCCTGGGCGTCGAGGAGGTCGTCGCCGTGGTCCAGAATCCAGCGTCCGAGCGCGGCCATCGGGCCGTCGACCAGGCTCTGCCCGAGGCCGGTCAGGCTGTAGTCGACGCGGGGCGGGGCCTCTGCGTAGGTGTGCCGGTCGATCAGCCCGTTGGCGAGCAGGCGGTGCAGCGTGTCGGTGAGCACCTTGTCGCTCAGGCCGCCGATCGCGTCGCGCAGTTCACGGCGGCGTCGCGGGCCCGGGCGAAGAGCCGCCAGGACGACCGGGTCCCAGGTGTGGGCGAAGAGGTCGGTGGCCGCGCGCAGGCGGCAGTCGGCGACCAGCTCCCGGCTCTCGGCTCGGTAGGCGTTCATCTCACCTTCCATGGTCGGCGCCCGAGACGCACCGATCGGTGCGTGCTGACTTCCCTAACGTAAACACCCTGCCGTCAATGCCGACGAGAGGGAGTAACGATGCGCATTGGAATCTTGGGGACGGGAACGCTGGCCCAGGCGCTCGGCGCTGGCTGGGCACGTGCCGGGCACGAGGTGGTGGTCGGCGGACGATCGGAGTCCAAGGCACGCGAGCTGGCCGATCGACTGGGACACGGCGTGCGTGCCGCCGCGCCGCCGGAGGTGGCCGAGGGACGGGACGCGCTGCTGCTCGCGGTCACCTGGGACGGCGTGCAGGACATTCTCCGCCACGCCGGTGTCTCCGGCGGGCGGCTGAACGGGACCCCGCTGATCGACCCCACCAACGCCGTCGAGCACGGTGTCGGCGTGCTGCTGACCGAGCCGGGCACCTCCAACGCGGAGCGGATCGCCGCGCTGGCCCCGGGGGCCCACGTGGTGAAGGCCTTCCATCTCTTTCCTTCCGATCAATGGACCGGGGGACCCGGGGGCAAGGACGGGCAGCCGGTGACGGTTCCGCTGTGCGGCGACGATCCGGCTGCGCTGGAGGTGGTCGGCGCGCTGGTCCGCGACTTCGGCGGCGTACCGGCCGTACTGGGCCCGCTGGCCCGGGCCCGCCAGCTCGAAGAGGTCGCGGGTTTCGTCATCGGGCTGGCCTTCTCCGGTGTCGATCCGGGCTCCGCGATTCCGCGCGTCCCGTAGGACGGCCGCAGCCCTGGCAGGGTCCACCCGTGCCCCGGCCAGGGCGGCGGTGTGCCTCGCTAGTTGAACTGACCGGGCCGGTAGTCACCGGCGGGCTGGCGGATGATGACGTTCAGGCGGTTTGCGGCGTTCATGACGGCGATGAGCGACACCAGGGCGGCGAGCTGGTCTTCGTCGTGGTGCTTGGCGGCGTTCGCCCAGGCCTCGTCCGTGACCCCACCGGCGGCATCGGCGATGCGGGTGCCCTGCTCCGTCAGCTCCAGGGCGGCGCGCTCGGCGTCGGTGAACACCGTGGCCTCCCGCCATGCCGCGACCAGGTTGATGCGCACCGAGGTCTCCCCGGCGTGCGCGAGGTCCTTGGTGTGCATGTCGGTGCAGAAACCGCAGCCGTTGATCTGACTGGCGCGGATCATGACCAGGTGCTGGGTCGCGGCCGGTAGCGCCGACTCCTTGATGACCTTGCTCAGCCCGGCGAAGTGCTTCCAGGCCGCGGTTGCGATCGGGCTGCCGTAGAGGTTCAGGCGTGCTTCCATGAGGTGGTACTCCCTCGTGATGGTGAGTATCGGACGAACACGAGATGCCGGCGACCCGGTTCCTGTGACAGCGCCGGGTACGTGATGTGCGCCACACCCAGCCGGCTCTTCCGGTGACGTCCGGCGCACCGCTGCCAACGACGCCGCCTCGGCGTCGCGTACCGTGCCAGCGGTGTCACAAAACGGCGGGCTCCGGTGTCTGGTGGGTGACACAGTCGAGAGCGAAGAGGAGTCACCCATGGCCGGCACGTCGCAGACCGCGCCCGGAGATCGTGGCGGGGACGGCGGCCCCGACCCCGCCACCGAGGCGTTCGTCGCGCACCGCAACCTGCTGTTCACCGTCGCCTACGAGATGCTCGGCTCGGCCGCCGACGCCGAGGACGTCCTGCAGGAGACCTGGCTGCGGTGGGTGGGCGTCGACCTCGGCACCGTGCGGGACCGGCGTGCGTACCTGGTCCGGATCACCACCCGCCAGGCGCTCATCCGGCTGCGCACGCTCGGCCGGCGCAGGGAGTCCTACGTCGGCCCCTGGCTGCCCGAGCCGCTGCTGACCGCGCCCGACGTGGCCGAGGACGTCGAGCTGGCCGAGAGCGTCTCGATGGCGATGCTGCTGGTGCTGGAGACCCTCACGCCGACCGAGCGGGCGGTGTTCGTCCTGCGTGAGGTGTTCGATCTGGAGTACGACGAGATCGCCGAAGCCGTCGAGAAGAGCCCGGCGGCGGTCCGCCAGATCGCCCACCGGGCCCGGGCGCACGTCGCCGCACGCCGGCCGCGCGAGGTCGTCTCCCCGGCCGACACCCGTGGCGCGCTCGAGGCGTTCCGGCGGGCGATCGAGACGGGTGATCTGCAGAGCCTGCTTGACATCCTCGCGCCGGACGTCGTGCTCCTGAGCGACGGCGGCGGAGTCGTACCGGCCGCGCTGAAGCCCGTCGTGGGGGCCGACCGGGTGCTCCAGGTGCTGGGCAGGCTCGACCTCGCGGTGCTGCAACCGGCGCAGGTCAACGGCTATCCGGCACTGCTTCTCCGGCGCGACGGCGAGGTCGACACCGTCATGGCGGTGCGCATCGACGACGGCCTCATCACCGGGCTCTACGCCGTGCGCAATCCCGAGAAGCTGTCGCACATGGAGCAGGAGACCTCCCTGCGCCGCTGAGCCCGGACCCCGGGCCGGCGGTGCGGGGGACCTCTGCCGCAGCGTGAGAGGTCCGCTCGGCGTGATGACGATGACCCGGCGCGTGTCGGTCACGGTGCCGGAGCGCAGCGCGGATCCCGGTGTCGGCGATCACCCGTCGGCGGCAGGCAGGGAACGCCGAGTGGCGGATCTCCGGGTCGGCAGGCCGGCACCCGAGCCCCGTGGCGCGAGAGCTGGCCGGGCCGCGGGCCCGTACCCGGTCAAAGGGTGTGAAGGCTGACAGACGGGCCGGTGGGCGGGCGCCTGGCGTCCGGGTGACGTCGGGCGCCCGCCGTACGGCCGCGGGTCAGGTCACTGCTGCCGGCCCCGGAATCTGTAGGTGGCACGGAGGTGCCCCGTGATGGATTTCTGCCGCTTGACGCGCTCGTCGCGCAGCCGCTCGTCGGTGCGTGAGGCCTCCCAGTCGGCCTCGCGCCGGAGCTTGCGATAGCCGGCCAGGCGGCGCTCGGCGAGTTCACCCGCCTGGATGGCGGCCTGCACCGCGCAGCCGGGCTCGGTCGTGTGGGTGCAGTCGCCGAAGCGGCAGTCCTCGGCGAGCTGTTCGATCTCGGCGAAAACCTGCTCCAGGCCGTCGGCGGCGTCGTGGAGGCTGATCGCGCGCAGGCCCGGGGTGTCGATGAGCACACCGCCGGCGGGCAGGGGGACCAGTTCACGGTGGACGGTGGTGTGCCTGCCCTTGCCGTCCTGGGGCCGGACCGTGCCGGTGGCCAGCAGCTCTTCACCCAGCAGGGCGTTGCCGATCGTGGACTTGCCCGCCCCCGAGGGCCCGAGCAGAACGGTGGTGCCGTGGCTCAGCAGCGCGGTCAGCACGTCGATGTTGTGGCCGGTGGTCGCGCTGACGACCACGATGCCGACACCGGGCGCGAGCGCGCCGACCTCGGCCTGCGCGGCGTCGGGGTCGGCCGCCAGATCGGCCTTGTTCAGGACGATCGACGGCTGCGCGCCACTGCCCCAGGCCAGGGCGAGGAATCGCTCCAGCCGCGCGGCGTTCAGGGGCATGGCCAGGGAGACCACCACGACGACGGTGTCGACGTTGGCGGCCAGCACCTGCCCGTGGGAGGTGCGGGACGCCGACGAGCGCACGATCGCGCTGCGCCGGGGGAGCAGGGCCACCAGCCGGGCGTCCCGGCCGGGACGCAGCGCCGCCCAGTCACCGGTGCACGGCGCGGCCTGCGGCTCGGTCCGGTGAGGTACCGGGCCCACGGCTCGAACCGGGCCGTGCTCGGTGATCGCGTCGCAGGAGCCGCGATGGACGCGGACGATTCGGGCGGGCACCAGGCCTGCCGCGCGGTGGCCGGTGAAGTCGGCCTCGAGTTGCGGCGTCCAGCCGTAGCGGGACAGCGGGACAGCGGCGGAATCCGGGGAAAACAGGTTCAACGTAAGACACCTTGCGGGAAGGGACCCCGGCAGGACGCAGTCGTCACCCGTCCTGTGAGCAGACGGCTCGTGGCAGGAGAGCGGAAGTGGTCAGACCGGGGCCCGGGACGTGAGGATTGCCCGGGCGCTGCACAGGGCAGCGGTCTTCACCGCGGTCATTAAACCTCACCTCCCTCTTATCCCGAATTCCACGTCAACGGTCCTCAGGCTAGCACCCAGCGCCGATAGAGGTGTACCCCTCGGGGCCTGAGGCTCGTCAGGGACAGCCCACGGCCGGGGATTCGGCCGGAACCTGCAGTCCTCGGCGTCCCGGCGGTCAGCTTCAGAGGTGGCTGCCGCCGCCTGGGCTGGGGAGGTCGCCGGGATCGGCCGACGGAGCCGGTCCGTCCGGTGCCGGTGAATCGCCTGCCCCGTCGGGTCCGGTGGGGTCGTCGCCGTGAGCGGTCCCGTACGCGGCGGATCCGGGACCCCGCGAGCGCGAAAGCGCAGGGTGCCGTACATCAAACGACAAGTCATGCCAAACGCACCAAACAGAGCTGCGCAGCGTGACTTTTCAACCGAGGATCGTCAGTGCCGATGAGTTCTGCGACTCGTTCCGGTCTACCCGGTCGACTATGGGAAGCACACGCTCGACGGTGTGAAGGAGACATGGGTGGACGCGGCAGAGGTCTTGATGGAAGGCATCGTGTTCGGCGAGTCGCTGCGCTGGCACGACGGACGGCTCTGGTTCTCCGACTGGGGCGCGAACCAGGTGATCGCATTGGGTGAGGGCGGTCCCGAGGTGGTGGTGACCGTTCCGTCGTTTCCCATGTGCATCGACTTCCTCCCCGACGGGCGGTTGCTGGTCGTGGACTCGGCACGGCGGCGGCTGCTCCGCCGCGAGGCCGACGGCTCGGCGGTCACGCACGCCGACCTCTCGGGGATCTCCGTGAAACCGTGGAACGAGATCGTGGTCGACGACGGGGGCAACGCCTACGTCAACACGATCGGCTTCGACTTTCCCGGCGGCGAGTTCGCGCCCGGCCTCGTCGTGCTCGTCACCCCGGACGGTGCCGTCCGTACGGTCGCCGACGATCTCGCGTTCCCGAACGGGATGGCGATCACCCCGGACGGCGGCACCCTGATCGTCGCCGAGTCGTACGCGGGCCGGCTCACCGCCTACGCCGTCGGCGCCGACGGTTCCCTCGTCGACCGGCGCGTCTGGGCGCCGACGCCCGGCGACCACCCGGACGGGATCTGCGTGGACGCCGACGGTTGCGTCTGGTACGCGGACGTCGGCAACCGGCACTGCGTGCGGGTCCGCGAGGGGGGAGAGGTACTGGCCACCGTCGCTCTGGACCGGGGAGCCTTCTCCTGCACGCTCAGCCGGGATGCGGATCCCCGGCTGTTCGTCATCGGCCAGAACTGGGGCGGGCCCGAATCGTCCGAACCCACGGGCCAGGTTGTGGCGTTCCCGGCCCCCGCACCCGGTGCCGGGAAGCCCTGACCCCCAAACCCGTGGTGTCGGCCACTCCGGCTGACGAGACCACGTCGCCCTGGAGACGGTCGGGACACCGGCCCGTGATGTCGGCCGGATCCCGGCTGCCCTCGGCCCGCTGGAGCCCACCCGTTGCCGCTTCCGGCCCGTCGACACCGGTGAGTCCGTCCTATCGGGAACCGGCGGAACCGCCACGGCGCCCCGATTGAGGCGACCGCGGAGCGTGTGGTGATCCGATCACCGTGCGGCTGGGGCGCGCGCGAGAGCGGGGCCGCCGGGTGGTGACCGGGGAACGGTCCGGGATCGGCCGCGAGCCGTACGACATCGTCTCGTATGGGGTGACCAGGCGGGACATGGAGGATGCCCGGCGGCGGAAAGCTTGGGTGTCAGCGGCTGAAAGCGTAGATGTCGCAGTCGGTGCCGCTTGTCGTCCGGTTGCCGTACCCGAAGTAGACGGTGTGGTCGTCGATGACGGGCTGGGTGGCGCTGTAGAAGGAGGCCGGGGGTGTCACGACGACCTCCTTCTTCCACCGGACCTCCCCGCTGTACGGGCTGAGCGCCGCCACCCCTCGGGAGGTCCCCACGTAGACGGTTTCACCGTCATAGGTGAGGCGGCTGTTCACGTCGGCCCCGACGTCCTCCTGCCAGGTCTTGGTCCCGGACATCGGGTCGAAGGAGTGCAGCGTCCCCCGGCTGTCGGGGACGATCACCTGCCCGGCGGCAAGTGTCGGGCCCGCCTGGATCAGGGTGTCGAACTCCTTCTCCCACCGGGTCTTCCCGGTGTTCACGTCAAGGGCCTGCAGTGAGCCGCGGTAGGACCCGGACGAGGTGGTGTAGCCGACGGTGCGGTAGACCAGGACCTCGTCGACCGCCGCGCCGGGCACGAAGCCGCGGGCGGTGCGGGACCATTCCGGCGCGCCGCCGTCCTTCCCGATGACGATCAACCCGTCCCTGTGGGTGGAGATGTAGAGGAAGTTGCCGGAGACCTTCACCTCGTTCAGCTGGCCGGAGATCTTCTGCGCGTAGTCGGTCTTGCCGTCCGGACGGTTCACCTGGTAGATCCACCCGGTGCTGGTCGCCAGGTACACCTTGTCGTTCGGACCGGGTTCCTGGTGCCAGGGCCAGCCGTCGGTGTCCAGGGACCAGCGGGTCTCCCCGTCCTCGTCGAGGGCGGTGAGGCGGCCCTTGCCCTGCTCCGTGGCCGCGGACACCAGGAGCGTCCCCTTGACGACCGAGGCCCGGGTGAACTGTTCGCCGGTCAAGGCCCGCTGCCACCGCACCGCGCCGTCGGCCGGGGCCAACCCGACGATTCTGCCGTCCTCCAGCGTCACCAGGACGTTTCGCTCGCCGAGGTGCGGGGTCCCGACCGCGGTGAAGTGACGCCGCCAGATCTGAACCCCGGGTTGTTCGGGCCGTCTCCCGGCGTTCAGTCTGGCCAGGAGGTAGGCGGCGGTGCCGGCTGCGGCGACCCCCGCGCCGCCGACCAGCATGCGTCGCCGGGTGAGCGCGGGCCGTGTCCGCGTGGTCCGCGGCACGGGGTCGTGGGGGTACGGCCCGGCGTCGGCGCCGGGGGTGTAGGCACGGTTGACGATGAACGCGATCTTGCCGCCCAGGTCTCTGTTGATCTGGTGGGGGCGGGGTAGGTTCCGGTTCCGGAGCTCCGGGACGAGCCAGTCATAGATCGTACTCATGTCCAGGATCGGGCCCGCCCCGGGGATGCCGTCCCGGTGTGCTTTGAGAAGGGCGCCGGTGAACCCGGTGTAGGGCTCGCCCGGCGGGGAGAGCGCTTTCGCGTTCGGGGATGTGGCGGTCAGCACGTAGCTGCCGATGATCCCGGCGGAGTTCCCGAGGGTGTCGGCGCCGCCGAGTCCTTGGGCGAGCCCGGCGTAGCAGCAGTCCAGAATCACCACCTTCTTTCCGGCCCGGACGGACGGATCCAGCAGGACCCGCCGGACGGCGGCGTAGGACAGGCTGCGGTGACGGCGGCCGTCCGGCGACGATCGGTGCAGGGCCAGCAGGAGCTGGTCGTCCTCGCCCAGGGGGTCGGTGAACCCGTGCCCGGCGTAGTAGAAGATCAGCGTGTCGGTGGCGGAGCCCGCGTCGGTGAGGGCGTCCAGGACGGCGGCGGGGTCGTGCTCGTCGAGGATCGTGACGCAGTGCTCGGCGGGCAGCCGCCAGGGTCCCCGGGTGAACGCGTCCCGCAGCGCCGTCAGGTTGTTCTCGACGGCGGGCAGATCGGGCAGGTCGGTGTAGCGGGAGATGCCGACCAGGACCACGCGGGAGCCGTCCCCGTCCGACAGCGACCGCAGGGGCGCGGTCATGGCCGTCCGGCGTCCTCGCCGGGCCGGGGGCCGTCCTCGGTCAGCGCGTCGACGACCTGGTCGGCCGACGTCTCGGCTCCGGGTTCGATCGTCACGACGGCGCCGTTCAGCTCGAATCGCACGGTCCCGGGCCGGTCGCCGCGCCGCCTGGCCTGGCGGTAGGCGAGGACGGCGACGACCAGGCCGCTCAGCGCGATCACGTTGTCCAGCACGGCGGTGACGGCCTCGAACGCGCCGCCTTGCTCGCCGGGGGAGGGGGGAGCCGAGATCAGGGATATCCGGGTTCGGTACGTCAGGTCGGGATCGCGGGCCAGCCGCCGGTACAACCCCGCGAGCGCGTCGTCGTCACCGTCCTCGATGCTGATCCGAAGCTCCATCAGGCCTCCGTGGCATGCGCCGGTCACTCTGGATCGGCTGGTTTCTCGGGAAAGAGGTGCTTGACTCAATTGTCGCGGTCGCTCGGCGGTTTCCGCCGGGTGTGATCGTTCTGATACGTCCTGGCGGAGCGGGGTTCCCGGATCTCAGGGGTACGGCCGCAAGCGGCGCTCGCCGTATCCGGCGGCGGTACCGGCCGTCGGGCGGGCCGGCGCGCGCCCGTACGGGATCTGCAGGTGTGTCCCTGTTCTCCCCGGCCGGTGAGGGGAGGTTTCTCCAGGCCGAGGGTCACGGATCGGTGCGCTGAGGTAAGCCGGGCCGGGCCCCTGATCCGGGAAGGACGGAGCACCACGGAGATCGCCGGACTCGGCTCGGGGAGTTCCGCCGTCCGGTAATGTTGTCCTGGCCAGAAGTGGATCTACCGAGGAGGTGAGACCGATCAACGCTCTGTCAGGTCGGGTGCTCCCCTCCCACGTGGTCTAGCCGGCGTAGGAGAACGAGGAGCCCCGCGGCGATCCCGGAAGGTTCCTCATGTCGGTCTCCCCCATAGAGCTCTCGCATGCCCTTGTCGTCTCCCGGCTTCGGGCCGCCGGTTGCGTCTTCGCCGAAGACGAGGCCCGTCTGCTGGTCTCCGCCGCCCGGACCGCGGCCGAGCTCGCGGCCATGGTGGATCGGCGGACGACCGGTCTTCCCCTCGAACACGTCCTCGGCTGGGCCGAGTTCTACGGCCTGCGGATCGGGGTGGAACCCGGGGTGTTCGTGCCCCGGCCCCGTACCGAGCTCCTCGTCACCCACGCCGCCCGGCTCGCCCGGCCCGGAGCCGTCGTGGCCGACCTGTGCTGCGGCACCGGTGCGGTCGGGATCGCCTTGAGCGCGGTCGTGGGACCGATCGAGCTGCACGCCGTCGACATCGACCCCGCCGCCGTACGGTGCGCCCGCCGCAACCTCGCCTCCGCCGGGCGGGTGTACGAGGGCGATCTTTACCGGCCGCTCCCGGACCACCTGCGCGGCCGGGTCGACCTGGTGACGGCCAACGCCCCGTACGTGCCCACCGAGGCGATCCGGCTGCTCCCCGCCGAAGCCCGGGACCACGAACCGCTGACCGCGCTGGACGGCGGTGCCGACGGGCTCGCCGTGCAGCGGCGGCTCGCCGCCGAGGCGTCCCGCTGGCTCAGGCCCGGCGGCGCTCTGCTCGTCGAGACGAGCCGGCGTCAGGCGCCCGGGACCTCCGACGTCTTCGCCCGGAACGGCCTGGTCCCCCGGACGGCCCGCTGCGACGATCTGGACGCCACCGTCGTGATCGGCACCTTGATCCCCCGGACGCTCCGATGAGGGATCCGGCGCCGGGGTGAATCGGACATTCGGTTCGCTTCTCCCGGCCGGGGGCAACGTACGCGGGGTGCGGCACGGTTTCGGGTACGATGTACGCAAGTCGGAAAGGGCACTTCATGACCGCGGATGAGCAGATCACCATCTGGATGCGCCCGGAACGGACCGAACGCACCGGACCCGGGCGGCGGCCCGGCTACAGCCGGGAACAGATCACCCGGACGGCCGTCCGGATCGCCGACGCCGAAGGCCTGGAGGCGGCGACCATGCGGCGGATCGCGGCCGAGCTCGGCACCGGCGCCATGTCGCTGTACCGGTACGTACCGAACCGGGACGACCTCATCGACCTGATGATCGACGCGGTGGCCGCGGAGACGGACCTGCCCGATCGGCCGACCGGGGACTGGCGGGCCGACCTTTCCCTCGTCGCCCACCGGGTGCGCGCCGCGGGACTCGCCCACCCCTGGTATGTCGCGCTCGCCGGTCGCCGGCCCACCCTCGGACCCGGCCAGCTGCGCGTGCAGGAGTTCGCCCTCGCCGCGCTCGACGGGTTCGGCCTGGACATCGACCGGATCACCGTCGCCGCCGAGATGCTGTTCGACTACGCGCACAGCGCCGTGCACCGGGAGATCGGCTGGCTGGACGAGGCCCGCCGGACCGGGCGGGACGTCTCCCGCTGGATGCGGGAGTATGTCGGGCCCTACGTGAAGCAGGTGGTGGAGTCGGACGCGTATCCGATGTTCAGCCGCACCGTCCGGGAGGCGCGGCTCCCGCACATGACTCCCGAGAAGCGCTTCCGGTACGGCCTCGACCGCGTCCTCGACGGCATCGCCGCCGGCCTGCCCGCCCGGACCTCCCGGTAGCGGGCGGCCGCCGGTGTCCCGGTCCGGCGCGCACCGAGGCCCTCGCCCTGCCGTCCGACCTTCTGGGGAGCCCGGACGGGTCAGCGTTGAGCCGGTGCTCCGGTGGGAGGTACATGCCGCAGGGAGTGGGCGGCCAGGGCGGCAAGAGCGAGGAACAGGATCGCCCCGGAGATCGCGGTGGTGTTCAGTCCCGCGGTGAAGGCGTCTCGTGCGGAGGCCAAGAGCTCGGTTCCCACCGGTCCCGGTAGCCCCGGCGCGACACTCGCCGCGCCGACGACGCTCTCCTGGGCGGTGTGCGCGGCCTCGGCGGGGACGGCGGCGGGGACCTTCACCTGACTGCGGTAGACCCAGCCGCCGAGGCTGCCGAGGACGGCGACGCCGAGCGCGACACCGAACTGTCCGCCGGTCTCGACCATCGCCGCAGCCGAACCGGCCTTCTCCGGCGGTGCCGAACCGATGATCATGTCGTAGCCGAGGGCCACCCCCGGCCCCATACCCGCCATCGCGATACCGAAGCCGGTCAGCAGTAGGGTGAGGCCGTCGGTCACCGGGACCTGTGTGAGCAGGGCGTAGCCGCAGGCGGCGAGCAGCATGCCGACCGCGATGAGGAACCCGGGTCGGATCCTTTGCGCCAGGCCGGAACCGAGCATGATGGTACAGACCATGGCGAGGGCTGTCGGCACCAGCCAGAGCCCGGCCTCCTGGGTGGACATCCCGAGGACCGTCTGCAGATACAGATTGATCAGCAGGAGGCTTCCCCCTTGGACGGCCCCGCCGAGCAGGCTCAGCGCGAAGGCGCTGCGGTAGGTGCGGATCTCGAACAGGCGTAGATCAAGCAACGGGTCGGCCAGCTTGCGCTGCCGGATCACGAAGCCGGCAATGAAGATCGAGCCGACCGCGAGGGCCGCGGCGGGGAACGGCCGCCAGCCGGCCCTGGCCAGTTCGGTGATGCCGTAGATCACCGGCAGGATCCCCGCGAGGGACATGCCGACACTGATCAGGTCGAGCCGCCCGGCCTCGGGATTGCGGTGCTCGGGCAGCAGAACAGGCGCGGTGACCAGCAGCAGAAGCATGATCGGGACCGCCAGGAGGAACACCGATCCCCACCAGAATCGCGCCAGCATCACACCGCCGACGATCGGGCCGAAGATCGCGCCACCCATGAAGCAGCTGCTCCATACCGAGACGGCGACCGCCCGCTGCCCGGGGTCGGCGAACATCGTGCGGATCAGCGACAGGGTCGACGGCGCCACGGTGGCCCCGGCGAGGCCGAGTACCGCCCTGGCCGCGATCAGCGTCTCGGCGTCGGTGGAGTAGGCGGCGAGCACGGACGCGGCTCCGAAGGCGACCGCGCCGATCAAGAGCAGCTTTCTCCGCCCGATCCGATCGCCGAGGGTGCCCATCGTGATCAGGAACCCGGCGACCAGGAAGCCGTAGACATCGATGATCCACAGCTGCTGGGTGCTTCCCGCCCCCAGATCGGCGGCGAGGCTCGGCAGCGCGAGATACAGCACACTCAGGTCGACCGACAGCAGCATGGTGGGCAAGGCGAGCACGGCCAGCCCGAGCCATTCTCTGCGCCCGGCGCGGGGCGCGGCCGATCCTTGCGTACGCGTGTCCATGGGGCGATCCCTTCCGGGTTGTTCGCACAAGTGGTGTGGTCGCCCTACCGACGAACGGACCATCCCAAGACCGACAGCTCCGCCATCGGGTTCCTTTCGTCGTTCGGTTTCGACGCGGCCGTCTCCCGGTGGCCGGTGGCGGCCATGCGACGGCCGGACTCGCCGCCCACCCCGGCGGACCGCTGGAGCAATCCGGACAGACTCACCCCGCGTGAGATCGAGATCCTGCAGCTGCTCGCGCACGGCCTGAACAACGCGCAGATCGCCACGTCGCTGTTCATCGGCGAGTCGACGGTCAAAACACACATCAACCATGCTTTCGCCAAGATCGGAGTTCAGAGCAGGAGCGGCGCGATCAGCTACGCCTACCGCCATGGACTGGCCACCACCTCGGACGAAGGCCGGACACGGCCGTAAGAGGCCAGGGTGATCATTGAGCTGTCCGCGCCACTCAGGACGCGCACACCGCAACGATCACCCGGACAACCGGCCGGGCACGGGTGCCCCTTGCGGGGGTTCGGCTCCTGGGCCGGTGTCGTGTTCCGATGAGGGTGCGGCGGACGCGGCGCACGCCGTGGCGGACCGTCCTGAAGTCGCCGCTTCGGTCGTACTGGGACATGACCAGGTGTTCAGGGCGGCTGGAGCTCAAAGCCTGCGCTCGACGCCTCCATGTGACGGGGAAAGGTGAACTCTCCGGGGTGGCACTCCGATTGGGGCTACGCGCGGCGGGTGGTGAACCAGGTGTGGTCGTCGGTGAGCAGGCGGTCGAAGCGCAGGCCGGCGGAGGCCAGGTCCGCCATGAGTTCGTCCTGGTCGATGGGGTGGCGGTCGAAGGCGTGGGTCCAGGTGCGGTCGCCGACGTGGTAGTCGACCACGACGTCGACGCGCCGTCCCGCCCGGCGGACCTGCCTGATCACTCGCCGGATGCCGTCGTGGAGGTGTTCGCCCGGCTCGACGGTGCCGAACCAGTTCGGGTCGGTCTGCTGGACGACGACGACCCCGCCGGGTGCGACATGCCGACGGCAGGTGCCGAGGAAAGCGCGCCGCTGCTCAGGGTCGGCATTGATCAAGGTGCTGGCGAGGAGGACGACATCGAAGACGCGGTCCAGCTCCAGCGACTCGATCTGAGCGCACACGGTCGGCAGGTCTGAGAGGCGCGCGAGCATGGCGGGCGACTCGTCGACGCCCAGGACGGGATGCCCGTACTCGGCGAGGGGCCGCAGAATCCGCCCGGTGCCGCAGCCGAGCTCCAGGATCGACGCGCCCGCGGGCACGGCGCCGTGCACGATTTCCGGCTCACCCATCACCGGCAGCAGGTCGTAGAACTCGACGGCGCAGCCGTCCGGCGTGATCTCACCGGGCCCGGAACCGTAATGTGCGCTCATGTCCGTACTCCTCCGCAGCCTGTCGTCGTCCGTCCGATGAGGATGATCAGTCCGAGATCAACCGCACAAGATCGAACCTAACTCCGAAAAGCCGATTCCGGACCTCCCGATCCGGGGCCCCGGTCGGATTGCCGCGCGACATCGGCGGCGCGCACTCCTACTAAAGAGACGTCCGCCGCGACAATCGAAGGATGTGGGCGCGGTGAGCGTGATCCAGGGTGTGGGTCATGTCGCGAATGAATACGGCCGCCGGAAGAGGCGGCCGATGGAAGACGCCCGAGTGGGTTCACCGCAACGCCTGGTTCCCCGGCCGGTTCATCGGGGGAGCGGCCCTGGTCCTGGCGCCGGTCGTCTGGTTCGCGGGACTGCTTCTGCGGTACCTGGCGCTTGAGACGGCGGGCTTCACCCCTGCCCAGACGGAGTGGTTCGACCGGCAGCCTTTCGCGGCCCCGGGTCAGCTGGCCGCGTACGCACAGAATCCCGGCCTGGTCACGGCGGGCTACGCGTGTTTCGCCGCCGGCGCCGTCCTCATGTGCCTCGCGGTGGTCACGCTGACCCGCGTCGTCGCCGCCCGATCACCACGGCTTGCCCTCGTGGGCGGAGCGCTGATCGTTGCGGGCCTGTTCTCCCGCCTGTATTGGGCGGGCGTGGACCACACCGCTTTCCAACTGGTCGACCGGCTGGGCCTGGCACAGGCGACCGGAGTCGTGATGGATCTGTACGTGGAGATCTCCTACGGCCCGTGGCGGGTGCCGATCTCGGTCGCCTTCGGCCTGTACATCGGAGCGCTGGCCCTGGGTGTCGCGGCCTTCCGCGCAGGCGTGTTCGGCACCGGGCGTCTGGTGCTGTTCCTGTGGTCGGGAACGCTGTGGACCGGTGTGCTCAAGGAGAGCACTCTCGACGGGGTCGTCTCATCCGGCCTCCTGTGCCTGGTACTGGTGCCGCTCGGTGTCAAGCTGCTCCGCGACGCCGTGCCCGAGTCCCGTCCGGCGAGGCTCCCGGACACCGACCGCAGGCCGCTGAAGCCGCTAAGCTGGTAGCACGTACGGATGTTTACGCTGGGGTGGGTGGAGAACGTCGTGGCGTGGACGCGGACGCTTGGTGATCGGCTGGTGCCGTGGCTGCTTCCTGCCTTCGCATGCCTCGGAGCGTTCTTCCCGGCGGAGCCGCTCGGCGCGGGTCCGTACGGGCTGCCGCTGCCGTGGCTCGCCTCGGTCCCGGAGCGGTTCTTCGTCGGCCTGGTCGCGGTGTCGGCCGCGGCCATGGCCCGGACGGCGTCGGCCCGTCCGTGGCCGCTGCTGCTCCTGGCGGTGGTGGACTCGCTGCTGCGGTGGCCGGGGATGCTGCTGTTCACGGCCTCCTACGTCGCGGCGACCGCGCTTCGCCGGCCACCCGTGCTCCTGGCCTACACCGCGCTGGTGAGCCTGGTCGTCGTGGTGCCGCGCCCCGGCGTCGACATCGCCTCCACCCTGGGTGGGATACCGGTGTTCGTCTGGCTTCCGCTGCTGCTCGGGCTGTGGATGGGGGCGCGCCGGCAGGTCGTGGCGGGGTTGCGCGAGCGCGCCGAACGGCTGGAGCGGGAGCAGGCGGCCCGCACCGAGCAGGCCCGTGCGGAGGAGCGGGCCCGCATCGCGCGGGACATGCACGACGTGGTGGCCCACCGGGTCTCACTGATGGTTCTGCGGGCGGGGGCCTTGGAGGTCAACGCCGCCGATGAGCGGACCGTGGCGGAGGCCGAGCTTATCCGTACGACGGGACAGGAGGCTCTAGCCCAGCTCAGAGCGGTGCTCGGCGTCCTCGACAAAGGGGACACGGGGGACTTCCGCCCGCAGCCGACCCTCGCCGACCTCGACTGGCTGCTTGAGCAGTCCCGCTCGGTGGGTGTGCCGGTGAAACTGTGCGAGGAGGGCGAAGCCGACGCGTTGCCCGTCATGATGCAGCACACCGCCTACCGGGTCGTCCAGGAGGCCCTCACCAACATCCACAAGCACGCTGGCCTGGCCGTGACGCGGGTGACGCTGCGCCACCTCCCCGCCGCACTGGAGGTGACCGTGCGGAACGCCGCACCGCAGAACCCGGCTCAGGCCGTTCCCGGCAGCGGTCTCGGCCTGGTCGGGCTGCGCGAGCGCGTCGAGCTGCTCGGCGGTGCGTTCGAGGCCCGGCCGGAGCCGGACGGCGGGTTCCTCGTGTCGGCGAGGCTGCCGACGTGATCCGGGTTCTCATCGTGGACGACGAGGCCCTGGTGCGGTCGGGGCTGCGCATGATCCTGGAGGTGGCCGACGACATCGAGGTGGTCGCCGAGGCGGAGACCGGCGTGGAGGCGGTGGCGGCGGTCGCACGCCACTGGCCGCAGGTGGTGCTGATGGACGTGCGCATGCCCCGCATGGACGGCGTGACCGCGCTCCGGGAGATCAACCGATTGCCGAACCCGCCGAAAGTGGTCATGCTCACCACCTTCGACCGGGACGAGTACGTCTACGGCGCCCTGCGCGCCAAGGCGGTGGGGTTCCTGCTCAAGGACACGGCGCCCCGCGACCTGATCGCCGCGGTCCGTACGGTGGCCGAGGGCAGCGCCATGCTCTCGCCTGCTGTGACCAAGCGAATGCTCGACGCCTTCGCCGGCCAGCAGGCATCGGACATCCGCGTCGCGCGGGAACGTCTGGCCGTCCTCACCGACCGGGAGCGGCATGTCGTCCGGGCGGTGGCCCGCGGGTTGTCCAACGGCGAGATCGCCCGTGAGCTGGCGATGAGCGAGACCACGGTCAAGAGCCACGTCAGCCGTTCGCTGACCAAACTCGGGCTGGCCAACCGCGTGCAGATCGCCCTCCTGGTTCGCGACGCGGGTGAGGGATAGGAGAGGAATCTGTGCGGAGCTGTCGGTCTGGCGGCGGCCCGTTCGTCGTCACTGCGAAGGACCTTCATCCGACCCGAAGGAGAATCCCATGACCCGCGACATCTTCCTCCCCAACGGGGTACGGCTGGGCGCCCAGAGCTTCGGCGACCCCGCCGATCAGGCGATCCTGCTGGCAGGCAGGTCGATGACGAGCTGGGAAGACGGGTTCTGCGAACGCCTGGCCGACGGCGGGCGCTTCGTCGTCCGCTACGACCCGCGCGACGCCGGACGGTCCACCGGCTACCCGCCGGGCGTTCCCGGGTACAGCCTGCGCGACCTGGCCGCCGACGCCGTGGGGGTGCTCGACGCCTTCGGTGTCACCACGGCGCACGTCGTGGGCGCCTCCTCCGGCGGCTGGACCGCTCAACTTCTGGCGCTCGATCATCCCCGGCGGCTCGACTCACTCACCCTGATCTCCACCCGTCCGACCGCGCCCGGGCCGGCCGACCCGGACCTGCCCGAGCACGACAGGTCGCTGATGGCCTTCTTCACGGCCGGCGAGCCCGACTGGTCCGACCGGGACTCGATCGTCGACCACATGACCGAGATCGAGCGGCTGCTCACCGGACGCCGGTTCGAGTTCGACGAGGCACGCGCACGCCGGCTCGCCGTCCAGGACTACGACCGCACCGCCGACATCAAGTCCCACTTGAACAACCTCGCCTTCGCCGACGCGGGGGAGCGCTGGCGGGAGCGGCTGGGTGAGATCTCGGTGCGGACTCTGGTGATCCACGGCACCGACGACCCGTTCTTCCCGTACGGAAACGGGGTCGCCCTCGCCAAGGAGATCCCCGGCGCCGAGCTGGTGCCGCTGGAAGGTCTGGGACATGGGTTTCCCCCGCAGATCCACGATTTCGTCGTCGACGTCCTCCTCCGGCACACCGCACCCCACTGATCTCGGACGCCCCCTGTCAGGCTTCCGGGGTGTGAGAGGATCCCGGCGCGGCCGTCCGTTCCCTGAGGAGAGCCATGCGATACATGCTGCTGATCTGTGGTGAGGAGCCCGAGACATCCGGATCGGAGGGTTCCGCCGATCTGCCCGGGTGCGACGGATGGGCCGCGGAGATGGCCCGGCGCGGGGTTCTCCTCGGGGGAGCCGGTCTGCAGCCCAGCGGCACCGCCACCACCGTGCGGGTCCGCGACGACGAGGTGTTGATCGTAGACGGGCCGTTCGCGGAGACCAAGGATCAGATCGGCGGATTCGCCCTGATCGAGTGCGCCGACCTCGACGAGGCGATCGAGGTGGCCTCATCCCATCCGGCCGCCGGGCGGTGGTCGGTCGAGATCCGGCCGATCTGGGAGTGACCGTCGGCAACGTCCAGGCCGTACTCACCCAGGCGTTCCGGGAGGAGTGGGGGCGGGTCGTGGCCACCCTGATCCGGGTGACCGGCGACTGGGACCTCGCCGAGGAGTGCACGCAGGACGCCTTCGCGCTGGCGCTGGAACGCTGGCCCGCCGACGGCGTGCCGAACCGGCCCGGCGCGTGGCTGACCACCACGGCGCGCAACCGCGCCGTCGACCGGTTGCGGCGCCAAGCCGTCGGCGCCGCCAAGCTGCGGGAGCTCGCCATGACGTTACGCCCGGACGACCCCGGGAACGATGAAACCGCCGTCGGCGGCATCCCCGACGACCGGCTGCGCCTGATGTTCACCTGCTGCCATCCGGCGCTGTCGATGGAGGCGAAGGTGGCGCTCACGCTGCGCACCCTGGCGGGACTGAGCACCGCCGAGATCGCCCGGGCTTTCCTGGTTCCTGAGGCGACGATGTCCCGGCGTCTGGTTCGGGCCAAGCAGAAGATCCGCCAGGCCGGGATCCCGTACCGCGTTCCGCCGGCGCATCTGCTGCCCGCACGGGTACGGGCCGTGCTGGGCGTGCTGTATCTGCTGTTCAACGAGGGGTACTCGGCCTCGGCCGGGGCCGATCTGGTCCGGCGGAACCTGTGCGGTGAGGCCCTTCACCTGGCACGTGTCCTGGTTCGCCTGATGCCGGACGAGCCGGAGGCCGAGGGGCTGCTCGCGCTGATCCTGCTGCACGACGCCAGGCGCGAAACCCGGGTCGACGCCGTCGGCGACCTGGTGACCCTGGAGCACCAGGATCGCACCGGCTGGGACCGGTCGAAGATCGACGAGGGGCTTTCCGTGCTGGACCGGGCGCTGCGCCGCGGTCGGCCGGGCCCGTACCAGTTGCAGGCGGCCGTCGCCGCCTGCCACGCCGAGGCCCGTACCGCCGCCGACACGGACTGGTGGCAGATCGCCGCACTGTACGGGCGCCTCGCCGAGCTGGTGCCCTCCCCGGTGGTCGAGCTCAACCGGGGGGTGGCCGTCGGGATGGCGGCAGGCCCGGCCGCAGGCCTGGAACTGGTCACGGCGCTTGAGGAGTCGGGGGCGCTGACCGGCTACTACCTGCTCCCGGCGACCCGCGCCGACCTGCTGCGTCGCCTGGGACGCCGCGCGGAGGCGGCGCAGGCCTACCGGCGGGCGCTGGAGGAGGTCGCCACCGACCCCGAGCGCCGCTACCTCCTCCGCCGCCTGCGGGAAACCACCGACCCCGCCACCTGACCGGCACTCATCGGAGGCCCGGTCCGTGAGACGTTCATCTGCCCGCCGAGGTGGGTGGCAGCGGAACGGCGGAGCCGGTGGGGGTCGAGTCCCTGATCTCACAGCTCTGGAATGGTCCGCTCTGCCGTCCGGGTGGGCCTTCTCCGGAGAGCAGGGCGTTCCGCAGACGGCCCTTTCCCCGTCACGACGCGGGGTGCCTCGGCGTCCTCGGCTGAGGGTGTTGCCTGGTCGAAGCGCTGTCGCCTGGCCAGGAGTCGCCGGAGTACCGATATCCGCCGCCCTGCCGGAGCCCACAACCTAATCCAGGTGCGGATATCACGACCATCTGCCATGGTCACCCTATGTCAACGTTCGAAAAGCTCCTCGCCGAGGGCTCGGCCGTTCCGACCGAAGGCTGGGACTTCTCGTGGTTCGCCGGGCGCGCAAGCGAGCGGCGCCCATCCTGGGGCTACGCGAAACTGCTGGCCGAGCGGATGTCGAAGGCCGAGGCCGGCCTCGACATCCAGACCGGCGGAGGCGAAGTGCTGGCCTCGATCCCGGTCGCCCCGCCGTTCCTGGCGGCGACGGAGTCCTGGCCGCCGAACCTGAAGATCGCCCGCCGCAACCTCGCCAAGTTCAACGCCACCGTCGTCGAAGTCGGCGACACCGACGACCTGCCGTTCGCTGCCGACCGCTTCGACCTGGTGGTCAGCCGGCATCCGGTGGCGACTCGCTGGGACGAGATCCATCGGGTCCTGCGCCCGGGCGGCACCTATCTCTCCCAGGCCGTGGGCGCCGGTTCGGTTCGCGAACTGACCGATTTCATGATGGGACCGCAGCCGGTCAACCCATCCCGGAGCCCGATGACGGCCGTGGCCGAGGCGGAGGCGGCCGGCCTGGAGGTGGTCGACCTGCGCCAGGAAGGGCTCCGGATGGAGTTCCACGACATCGCGGCGGTCGTCCACTTCCTCCGTAAGGTGCTCTGGACCGTTCCGGGTTTCACCGTGGACGCCTACCGGGACCGGCTGGCCGAACTCCATGACTTCATGGAACGCCACGGCCCCTTTGTGGCCTATTCGCAGCGCCTCCTTATCGAGGCCCGGAAGACGGGCTGACGGCATCCCGGACCGGCGCGAACTGCGCGTCGGCCGGGGATCGGCCGCGCTGGAAGATGGCTCTGTCTTTCTTTCGGTGGTGACGGGGCCGTCAGCGGGGCACCGCCTCCTTGAGCTGGGAGTCGGCCCAGATGGGGACGGTCACCGCGTCGGCGACGGCGAGTCTGCCGGGACGCAGGACCGAGAGTTTGACGCCGAACGCCACGCCACCCGCGGCGGCCCGGCGGTACCGGGCGAGGGTGCGGAGCGGCTCGGGACCGGACTTGGCGCCGGACCGCTGGTCGACCAACGTGACGGCGCAGCGGATCGCGAGTTTGGCGTATCCGAGTTCCGCATCGCCGACGACCATGCGGTGGACGCGGTCCTCCCGATGAGGCTCCTCCCATCCGTCGATCACGATGTTCGGGCGGAACCTGGACATCGGTATCGCGGGCCCGTCCAGGCGTCGGTTCAGTTCGTCCAGCGAAGCCCTGGAGACGGCGTGCACGGCGCTGCCGTCGGCGTAGCCGGAGGTTCCGGGCGTCCGGCCGTCGGTCACCCTGTCGTGTTCCGGCGGCACCCGCACCAGCCTGCTCGCCGAGCCGAGCACCGACGACAGCCACTCGGCGGGCGCGTCGCCCTGATCGATCCCCCGGTACCTGTTGCCGAACAGGGCCACCTCCCGGCGGGGAGAGTCCAGATCGACCGAGATGCGCATGTCCTCGAATCCGGGTGCGCGCAGAGTGAGCCGTTCGCCGCAGGCGCCGACGCTCGGCCGGATCAACGCCAGTCGGGGGTCTCGGCGCTGGCTGCGGAAGGTCCCGTCCTTGTCGACCACCATGAAACCGCGGTCGTGGGCCAGACCCGCGTAGGTCAGCGTCGTCTCGCGCAGGGACTCACCGGCACAGCCCTTGATCGGATACGAGATCAGCTCCTCGACCACCGCCGTCATTTTCTCTCCCCCGTCGTGTCGCCTGCGATCTGCGAGACTAGGAGGACTCTCGGCGTAAGACCAGGGAGAACGGCGATATCTGACACCAATGTGTGAGGTTCGGTTGTTGATCGTCGGCCCTGGAGCCGGGTTCCGAGCTTGGGCCGCCACCGACCTCGAGCGCCGCCACCTCCTCCGCCGCCTGCGTGAGACCATCGAACCCGCAGCCTGGGCCGCCTCAGGCCGTACCGGATGGTCAGGCTGCCAGCCTGGCCGGTGCGGATCGGGTACGGGCGGAGCCGGACCGTGGTTCCGCAAGTCCTGGGCTTGACCCGGCCACTCGGCCGTACCGGGTGGCTGCGCCCCGCGCGTAACCGGGGCGGGGGAGTTTCAGGTCGGGAGGGTGGGGAAAGCGTTTCGGAGCGCCGCACCCGCTTGGTATTCTCAATGTCAAGAAGGTCGAGAGGCGCTGCGACGGGCTCCGGTCCGCCACGCTCGACCCGGACTGACACCAAGGGCGCCTCCCAATGTGGAGGTGAGCAGGTGCGCGGGTCGTCAAGCCAGGCCGAGCGGATTCAGGCCCTGAAGGAACTCCTCAGCGAGCGTATCGCCGTGCTTGACGGGGCGTGGGGCACCATGCTCCAAGGCGCCGGCCTCACCGACGCCGACTACCGCGGCGATCTAATCAAGGATCACCCCAAGGACGTGACCGGCGACCCGGATCTGCTCAACCTGACCCGGCCCGATGTGATCCTCGACATCCACCGGCGGTATCTGGCGGCCGGCGCCGACATCACCACCACCAACACCTTCACCGCGACCGGTATCGCGCAGGCCGACTACGGGCTCGAATCGCTGGTCTACGAAATGAACCTGCGCGGAGCCCAGCTGGCCCGCCAGGCCGCCGACGAGCTGGGCGGACGCTTCGTGGCGGGCTCGGTCGGGCCGCTCAACGTCACCTTGTCGCTCTCCCCGCGGGTGGATGACCCCGCCTATCGCGCGGTGCCGTTCGACCAGGTCAAGGCCACCTATGCGGAGCAGATCCGGGCCCTGGACGAGGGCGGGGTCGATCTGCTGCTGATGGAGACGATCTTTGACACGCTCAATGTGAAGGCCGCGATCGCCGCGGCCCGCGAGGTCGCCCCGCATCTGCCGCTGTGGATCTCGGTCACCATCGTCGACCTGAGCGGCCGCACCCTGTCCGGGCAGACCGTCGAGGCGTTCTGGAACTCGGTCGAGCACGCCAAGCCGCTGGTGGTCGGCGTGAACTGCTCCCTCGGCGCCGAGGAGATGCGTCCGCACGTCGCCGAGCTGTCCCGGCTCGCCGGCACCTACACGGCCTCCCACCCCAACGCGGGTCTGCCCAACGCGTTCGGCGGTTACGACCAGACCCCGGGCGAGACCGGCGCGCTCCTCGGCGAGTTCGCCGCCTCGGGGATGGTGAACATCGTCGGCGGCTGCTGCGGGACGACTCCGGGACACATCGAGCAGATCAAGGCCGCGGTGGCCGGGCTGGCGCCGCGTCCGGTCCCGGCGCCGTCGGCGCGGACCCGGTTCAGCGGTCTGGAGCCCTTCGAGGTCGGCCCCGACACCGGCTTCATCATGATCGGGGAGCGTACCAACGTCACCGGCTCGGCCAAGTTCCGCCGCCTGATCGAGGCTGACGACCACCAGGGCGCCGTCGACGTCGCGCTCGACCAGGTCCGCGGGGGCGCCAACCTGCTCGACGTGAACATGGACGCCGACCTGCTCGACAGCGAGCAGGCCATGACCACGTTCCTCAACCTGATCGCCACCGAGCCCGAGGTGGCCCGGATCCCGATCATGGTGGACAGCTCGCGGTGGAGCGTGCTGGAGGCCGGGCTCAAGTGCGTGCAGGGCAAGGGCGTCGTCAACTCGATCAGCCTCAAGGAAGGCGAGGAGCCCTTCCTGGAGCAGGCCCGGCGCATCCGGGACTACGGCGCCGGCGTGGTCGTCATGGCCTTCGACGAGCAAGGTCAGGCCGACACCGCGGACCGCAAGGTGGAGATCTGCGCCCGCGCCTACGACCTGCTCACCCAAGAGGCCGGCTTCCCCGCCGAGGACATCGTCTTCGACCCCAACGTGCTCGCCGTCGCCACCGGCATCGCCGAGCACAACGGGTACGCCAAGGCGTTCATCGACGCGCTGCCGCGCATCAAGGAGCGCTGCCCCGGGGCGCTCACCAGCGGCGGCATCTCCAACCTGTCCTTCTCCTTCCGCGGCAACGACGTGGTCCGCGAGGCGATGCACTCGGCGTTCCTGCTCCACGCCGTGCGCGCCGGACTGGACATGGGCATCGTCAACGCCGGACAGCTCGCCGTCTACCAGGACATCCCCGCGGACCTGCTGGAGCTCGTGGAGGACGTGCTGTTCGACCGGCGTCCCGACGCCACCGACCGGCTCGTCTCCTTCGCCGAGACCGTCAGCGGGAGCGGCACCCGCCGTACCGTCGATCTGTCCTGGCGCGAGGCCCCGGTCGAGGAGCGTCTCGCCCACGCCCTGGTCCACGGCATCGTGGACTTCATCGAGGACGACACCGAGGAGGCGAGACAGCGCGCGGCGCGCCCCCTTCAGGTGATCGAAGGGCCGCTGATGGACGGCATGAAGGTCGTGGGCGACCTGTTCGGGTCCGGGAAGATGTTCCTGCCGCAGGTCGTCAAGAGCGCCCGGGTGATGAAGCGCTCGGTCGCCTACCTGGAGCCCTTCATGGAGGCCGAGAAGGAGCAGGCCAAGCTGGAGGGACGCGCGGAGACCAGCCGGGGGAGCGGCAAGGTGGTCCTCGCCACCGTCAAGGGCGACGTGCACGACATCGGCAAGAACATCGTGGGCGTGGTGCTCGGCTGCAACAACTACGACGTCGTGGACCTCGGCGTGATGGTGCCCGCCGCCAAGATCCTCGACACCGCCGTCGCCGAAGGCGCCGACGCCGTCGGCCTGTCGGGTCTGATCACCCCCTCGTTGGACGAGATGGTCGCCGTCGCCGCCGAGATGCAGCGGCGCGGGCTGAAGCTGCCGCTGCTCATCGGCGGTGCCACCACTTCGCGCCAGCACACCGCGGTCCGGATCGCCCCCGCCTACGACAGAACCACCGTCCACGTGCTCGACGCCTCCCGCGTGGTCGGCGTCGTCTCCGACCTGCTCGACCCGGGCCGGGCCGACGAGCTCGACGCGCGGAACCGCGCCGACCAGCAGCAGCTCCGCGAACAGCACGAGACGCGGCAGCGGCGGCCCCTGCTCACCGTCGACAAGGCCCGCGCCAACCGCGAGCGGGTCTCCTTCGACGACCTGCCGGTGCCCGCCTTCACCGGCGTCCGCACCGTCAGGCCGGAGCTGACCGCCCTCCGGGAGATGATCGACTGGCAGTTCCTCTTCCTCGCCTGGGAGCTGAAGGGCAAGTACCCGGCGATCCTGGAACGGCCGGAGGCCCGCGAACTCTTCGACGAGGCGAACACCCTGCTCGACCAGATCATCGAGGCGGGGAGCCTGCGGGCGCACGGGGCCTACGGGTTCTGGCCCGCCCACTCCGACGGCGACGACCTCGTCGTCGACACCGGGGACCGGGTCGTGCGCCTGCCGATGCTGCGCCAGCAGACCGCCAAGCCGGAGGGCAGGCCCAACCGCTGCCTGTCCGACTACGTGGCCCCCGCCGGAGACCACATCGGCGGGTTCGCGGTCGCCGTCCACGGCGCCGAAGAGCTCGCGGCCGAGTACGAGGCCCGGCACGACGACTACCGGGCGATCATGGTGAAGGCCCTCGCCGACCGGCTGGCCGAGGCGTTCGCCGAGTACCTCCACCTTCAGGCCCGCCGCGAATGGTACGAGCCGGACGCCGACCCGGCGATCGAGGACCTGCACGCCGAACGCTTCCGCGGCATCCGCCCCGCGCTCGGCTACCCGGCCAGCCCCGACCACAGCGAGAAGGAGACCCTGTTCGAGCTGCTCGACGCCGAGCGGGTCGGGATGGGTCTCACCGAGTCGTTCGCGATGACCCCGGCGGCCAGCGTCAGCGGCCTGCTCTTCGCCCACCCCTCCTCCCGGTACTTCACCGTGGGGCGGATCGGCAAGGACCAGATCGAGGACTACGCCCGGCGGCGCGGCACCGACGTCGCCGAGGTGGAGCGCTGGCTCCGCCCCAACCTCGCCTACGACCCCGCCTGATCGGATCGTGGAGGGGTACGGCCGCCACGGCCCGCGTTGCGTGGCGGTCGTACCCGTGTCTCCGTCAGGCCGCGCCGTCACCCCCGTGTGATCGGCGTTGTCCTGACCGCAGGCGAGCGATGGCCGTTGGTGTGTGAATCGGCATTCCGGATCTCGGAATTTCGACGACTTCGGCGATGTGTGGGTACACCGATTCCTGTTGCGGCGTTCAGGGCGGCACTCGGAACGCCGGAATCCCCCTACGGCAGGAGCGACCGTGGAAGTCGCCGGAATCCATCTCCGGAATCATCATCGGGATCGTCGTCGGCGTCCTGGGGCGGCTGGTCGTGCCGGGCCGCCGGAGCATACCTGTCTGGCTGACCATCGTGATCGGTGTGGTTTCCGCACTGATCGGTACGGCCGTCGCCGCAGGGTTCGGAGTGGCCGACACCCGTGGTATCGACTGGATCGAACCGGGCATCCAGGTCGCCTTGGCCGCGCTGGGGGTGCCGCTTGCGGCCGGCACCTATGCCCGGTCGCCGTACCGATGACCGGAAGTGCCGTGGTACGGCCAAGGGTGCGGTGGCCTGTCCCCACCCGTCAGCCGACCCGCTCGAACATTGTGATCGGAATGCCTTCACCGACGATCGTGAACTCGTTCAGCTCCCACGTCGACTTGTCGGTGGTCTCCCCGAACAGGCGCCTACCGGTGCCGAGGAGGACCGGGTAGGTCATCAGACGGATCTCGTCGACGAGGTTGTTCTCGATCAGCTCCTGCACGAGCCGGATGCTGCCGGGAACCGAGATCTCGCCGTCCAGCTCCCTCTTCAGCGTGGTCACCGCCTCGACCACGTTACCCCTGATCACGTGCGTGTTGTTCCATTCGGGGTCGACGAGGGTGCTCGACACCACGTACTTGGGCATGCTGTTGTACTTGTCGGCCAGGACACCGTCGCGCCCGGGCCAGGCGTGGGCGAAGGACTCGTAGGTCTTGCGGCCGATCAGCAATGCCTTGGCCGCCAGCGCCTCGTCTGTCTTGAACTTCTCGCCGTCCTCACCGCTGTCGAACGCGAAGCTCCAGTTCGGGTACTTGAAGTTCTCGCCACCGGGGGCTTCGACCACGCCGTCGAGCGAGATGAACTCGGTGACCACGATCTTTCCCATTCTCAACTTCCTCGTCGTCTCGTTTGCCGATGGGACCGGTGCTTCGGGAACCGCGTTCGACCGATGATCCGGTCTCGGTGCCGCCGTCGGCGGATACCGGATCCGCATGCGGCGTACCCATCGCTCAGGTGTCTAGTGGCCTTGGCCGAACCGCCGCAGTGCGGGGGCGAGTACGTGGGCGGGGGCGCTGTGCTGCTCGCCCTGCACGGGCAGCAGGGTCGCTGTCGGCAGGAGATCGGCCAGGGCCTGGGCCCCGGTGATCATCCACGGCATGGTGCCGGTGCCGTGCATGACCAGGACGGGTAGGGTGACCGCGGCCCAGCGATCGCGGGGCAGGGGGTTGCCCGACATGGTGTCGCCCATGATCCTGCCGTCGTAGGCGATGGTGTGCGCGACCGCTTCCACGACGGACCAGAACGGGCTCTGCCGGAATCCGGCCACGTCCTGGGCGGACCCGCCGACCGCCGCGGTCATGAAGAGTTCGGCCGCGTCCCCCGGGCGGCCGTCGGCGATGAAGGCGTCGAGCCGCTGAACGTAGTCGGCCGGGAGGGCGGGGCGACTGTCGTCGACCACGAACGGCGGTTCGAACAGGGCCAGCCGGGTGATCGGCAGACCGGCGGCCGCAGCCTCGAGGGCCAGGACCGCGCCGGAGGACCAGCCGAACAGCATGGCCGGTGCGCCGGCGTCGGCGATCAGCGCGGCGAGATCCTCGATCTCGCGCTCCACCGCGTACGGAGCGGTGTCCGTGCTCTCCCCGCGGCCGCGGCGGTCGTAGGTGTACACCCGGAACTCGTCGCCCAGTAACCGGCCCACCTCGGCGTTGGTCGGGTTGACGCCGCGGTGGGCGGTGGCACCGTCGACCATGATCAGCGGCTGGCCGTGGGCGCCGCCCCATACGTCGAATGCGAGCGTGGTGCCGTCTTCGGACCGGACAGTGCCCATCCTCGTTCTCCTCATCTCCAGTGGAACTGGACGGTACAGTACTCATTCTAGTACTGGACTGTCCAGTATGATCTGTTGGGGAAGATGAGGAGGGGTCGTGGATCGACTACCGGGCACCGTCCAGCAGGGATCCGGCGCGTCAGGCGCCGCCATGGAGGAGGGTCGCACCGCGCGGAAACGGCGGGCGATCCTGAAGGCCGCCACCGAGGTGTTCCTGCAACACGGGTATCTCGGCGCGAGTATGGACGAGGTGGCCGCCCGGGCCGCGGTCTCCAAACAGACCGTCTACAAGCAGTTCCAGGACAAGAAACACCTCTTCTCCGAGATCATTCTGGGGACCACCGTCCAGGTGGTGGCGGGACTCGGACAGGCCTACGCGAGCATCTTGGAGGAGACCCCCGATGTGGGGCAGGCCCTCCGTGACCTCGGCCGCCGCCTTCTCGTGGATCTCACGCGACCGGACGTCCTCCAGCTGCGACGCCTGGTCCTGGCCGAGGCCGATCGATTTCCCGACATCGCCACAGCCTGGTTTGAAGGCGCCTTCCACCGGTCGCTGGTGCTGCTGGGCGAATCGATGACGCGGCTGGCCGACCGCGGGGCGCTGCGTGAGCTGCCCGACCCGACCCTGGCGGCCTACCAGTTCGCCGGACTCGTCATGTACAAGCCGATGAACCAGGTGATGTTCGCCGGTACCGCGGCCCGGCCCGCCGCCGACGAACTCGACCGCATCGCCGACCGGGCGGCCGAGGTGTTCCTCGCGGCCTACGGACGGCCTGGACCTGCGTCGGCGGTGGGTTGACCTTCCCCTGGTGTGAGGCCGGAGCGGCCGCGGGTGCCGGGACGAGCAGGTGGACGCGGCTGAGAGTGCGGAGCGCCGTGGTGAGGTCCGCACGCCTCACCCGCGTCGTCCGGTACGGCCTGATCGAGCACGCCTTCCATCCCGCCTTCCCACCGGAACGGCATGCCGAGCAGGTGCCGTCCTGGTTGGGGAACCTATCCGCCGTACCTCAGCAGAAAATCTGAAGGCTCCCTCAAGTCCTGTTAGCCTCTGTGACGATCAACGGAGCGGAGGCAGCAATCTTCATCTACGAATTCGCCACTGTGGAGTGGATTTGGGACCAGCGAACCATTCGCCTCAATCTCCCCGGTGGAACCGAGCAGATGTTCTCCGGTAGCTACAACGAGGTCGTCCAGGTGCTGTCCGATCTCGGCAGCCAAGGCTGGGACGTGGCCACGAACACCGCCACCGGCAACTGGCTTTTCTGGACTCTGCGCCGCCAGCGCTGAGCAGGCCACCGGCCCTGAACCGCCGGAGCGAGCCGATCCGGCCTGGCCGTGCGCAAGGTCGGGTGCCGGACCGCCGGACGCGGTTCGACGGTCGGGTGGACCATCGGCACCAGGCAGGCGGTGAACGCCTCCGGCTCGACCTCGGGGACGGAGGTCGGATAGGTACGCGGGAAGCGCAGGAAGTCCCGGCCTCCGCCGCCGAGTCGGTCGCGTGTCACCAGGGCGTTCAGCTTGCCGGTACCCGGCACGCGTGACGGCGGCGAACCCACCGGCGACACCACGTTCGCGGACACGCCCGTGAACGAGGCAGAAGCCGTTCAACGCGGTCCCGACAGGAGGTGCCGGTACGGCTACCGCGGCCCGGGGCCGGACGAACCGAGTCCCCGGGCCGACGGTCTGGGCGCGGGTGACGGTGGTCAGCTCGGCCGGACGAGCCGGTTGCCCTGGTCGATCAGGCGGCGGAGCCTGGCTCCGAGCCGGACCGTGAGGGCGTCGTTGCCGGGGCGGTAACCGACCTGAAGCACGTCGTCGCGGAGGGTGAGCTCTTCGATCACGGGGACGAGGCGGCCGTTGCGGGCGTTCCGCAACTCCAAGACGACGATGCGGGTGGGCGTCGGCTTGCTTTTGCCGTCCTCACGGATCGACATCCGTTCGACTTTGGCTCCCGAGGCTTCGACCGTGCGCGCGATGGCGTCCAGCGTTCCCTCGATCGGCAGGTGGGTGACCCGGAGCGACGGGGAGCGGCTCGCGACCCTGCGGGCCGCCGGTTTGACCATGCGCAGCGCGATCAGGACGAGCATCACGATGACGAGCCCGGCCGCAAGCGCGGCGTAGGCGCCGGTTCCGCCCGCCATGCCGAGGGCGGCGCTGAGCCACAGGGTCGCCGCGGTGGTCAGGCCCCGGACGACGACGCCGTCCTTGACGATGGCGCCGGCGCCGATGAAACCGATGCCGGAGGCTATCTGGGCGGCGACGCGGGCCGGGTCGGCCACGGGGGCGCGGGGGATGTCGGTGAACCCGTAGGCTCCGCCGATGGCGAAGACGGCGGCGCCGACGGCCACCAGGGTGTGGGTGCGGATGCCGGCGACGTGGTCGCCGACCTCGCGTTCGAATCCGATGGCGATTCCGGCACCCGCCGCGGTGGCCAGCCGCAGGACGAGCTCGAATAGGTCCAGGTTGGGCTGCACGTGCCTCCTTTCTGGATTGCCTGCCCCGTGCGGGGCGTCTCATGGGGGGAGGGGCGCGGGGTCGCCAGGCTCCCGCGCCTGCCCCGGCCGGCACGGGGCCGGCCGGGAAGCCGATGGGGTGTACGCCCGCCCGGACCGCAGAGGGCATGTCGCCCGCGTGGATCACCGGAACGTTCTCGTCGGTGACGGTCCGGGCGCGGGTCTCGGCCTTGTCCCGGGCCGGCGGATGCCCTCGCGGACCGCCTCGAATGCCGGGTGCTCACGACCACGAGGCGTATCCGCCGGTCGGCGGCGCCTGCGCTCACGGGGGCGTCGCAGGTGGTCATCTCCTCATTCCAGCGTTTCACCGTCGCGTCCGGCCGGGGCTCGGGTACGCCGGTCGCGGTGAGGAAGTACAGCATCGGCACCAACGTGAAGGCTTCCCCGAACTCGTCCTTGGTAAGCATGCCGACACGTTCGGTATGGGACTCCCGTCGGCCGGTGGCGCGTGCGGACATTGTCGCTCCTCTGCTCGATTCCACCCCGCACTTGTGCCTTAGGTCATCTATGCTTACTTAATACCTCTAAGTAAATCTATGATCTATCGGATTGCTTATGTATCTTCAATAGAGCAATCTCATGAAGGAGACCTGGCAGTGAAAGTGATCATTGTGGGCGGCGGCATCGGGGGACTGGCCGCGGCGGTCGCCTTCCACCGGCGCGGCTGGCAGGTGGAGGTGCTGGAACGCGCCCCCGAGTTCACCGAGGTGGGTGCGGCCCTGTCGATCCAGCCCAACGGGTTGCGCGCGCTGGACGTGCTCGGCTTGGGCGACGTCCTGCGCGCCGCCGGGCCGGCCGACCCACCCCCGGGCATCCGGAGCAGGAGCGGGAGATGGCTGATCCGCAACGACGTCGACGACCTCAGGCGCCGCTTCGGCCTGTGGGTGACCGTGCACCGCGCCGATGTGATCGAGCTGTTGCGGGCGGCCGTACCCGCGGAGGCGCTGCGGCCCGGCGTCGACGTGCGCGAGGTCCGGCCCGAGGGCACCGTTCGCCACAGCGACGGCACCTCCACCGCGGATCTCGTGGTGGGCGCCGACGGCCTCCGGAGCGTGACACGGCGATCCGTCTGGCCCCAGGCCCCCGAGCCTCGCTATGTCGGATACACCACCTGGCGGCTGATCGCCCCGGTCCAGCCGGTCGACGGAATCGTGGAAACCTGGGGGAGCGGCGAACGGTTCGGGTATCTGCCGATGGCCGACGGCCGCGTCTACTGCTACATGTTCGCCAGTGCCCCCGCCGGGTCCCGCGGCGGACTGGACGATCTACGGATGCGCTTCGCCCGCTGGCACGAACCCATCCCCACCTTGCTGAGCTCCGCACATCACGACGCGGTCCTGCAGCACGACTCCTACGAGCTGCCGAACCTGCGCGGCTATGTCTCCGGGCGGGTCGCGATCCTCGGCGACGCGGCGCACGCCATGGCCCCCAACCTCGGCCAGGGTGCCTGCCAGGCGCTCGAGGACGCGGTCACACTCGCGGACGCGGTGGACAGGCTGGGCGTCCCCGCGGGGCTGGCGGCGTACGACCGGGCCCGCAGGCCGCGCACCCAGCAGGTCGTCCGGCTCTCCCGCCAGGTCGGCGCCCCCGCGCACTGGAGATCCACTGCGCTGGCCACCCTGCGCGACGCGGCCCTCCCCCTGGTGCCCGGCTCACTGGTCGGCCGTTCGATCGGTTCCGTCTACGCCTGGACCGCCTGATCCGCTTCGTCCACCGGTCACGTCACCGCGGGGCGGACGGGGTACGGGCGTCCGCCCCGTACCCCGTCCGCCCGGATCGAGGGGTGGCTCACAGATCGCGGCGGTGGAAGGCCAGTGCCGCGAGCCCGAGGACGAGGACGATCCAGACGCCGACCCAGACCAGGTACACGGCGGTGAGCGGGGCGCTGCTCAGGAACGCGAAGCCGCCCTTGAGCGCGGGGCCGCCGAGCCGCTCCAGCACGATCGGGTCCTGGAACGCGTTCATGGCCCCGCGCCACAGGCCGTCCGTCGGCAGCAGTACGCGGGAGACGGTGCCGGCGGCGGCCACGCCCTCGTTGCCGAGGGCCTGACCGACCACGCCGACCATTCCCGCGATCCAGGTCGCGCCGAACAGCCCGACCGCCATGACGCCCGACGCCATCGGCGAGACGACGGTCGACAGCAGCAGGCCCAAGGTGAGCAGCACCGTCGTCTGCGCCGCGAGCAGCGCCAGACCGGTCACCGGCTGCGGCGGCCAGTAGCCCAGGGTGCCCCAGACGATGAGGAACTGGGCGAGTCCGGCCACGACCACGACGCCGCTCCCGAAGGCCACGAGCCCCAGCCACTTGCCCAGCAGCACCGTCGAGCGGCGGACCGGCCGGGCCAGGACCGCCAGCGCGGTTCCCGACTCGATCTCGCCGGCCAGGGTGGGACCGGAGAGGAAGGCCGTGCCGAGCGCGGCGATCAGGCTCAAGCCGAACATCACCAGGTTGAGCACCTGGGCGGCGACCAGCCGGGTCTCCCCGCTGGTGAGCTCGGTGCCGTCGAGCTCCGTCCCGGCCAGGCGGGAGAACCCCCAGCCGCTGAGCGCCAGCAGCACGACCATCAGCAGGGCGAGCGCGCGCAGCACCCGCCGGCGGGCCGCCTCCCGGAGGGTGAGGGCGGCGAGGGTGAACACGGTTCGGGCGGTCAACGGTCCTCATCTCCGGGGGTGGCGCGCAGGATGTCCAGCAGCCGCTCTTCGAGGCTGATCCGCCCGGGCTCGACCGCGTGCACGCGGACCCCGAGGCCGACCAGGTCGGCCACGAGCTCCGGCACGGCTGCGGTGTCCTGGTCGGCGGATAGCGTCACGGTGTACGCGTCCCCGTCTCGGGTGAGGCCGCCGGCGGCGGCCAGCCGCGCCTCGGCCTCCGCGCCCACCCCGTCGAGCCGGAGCCGCAGCTCGCTTTGGCCGAGGAGTTCCGCCAGGGTGCCGGAGGCGGCGACCCGGCCCTTGTCGAGGACGACGACCCGGTCGCAGACCCGCTCCACCTCGCCGATGAGGTGTGAGTTGAGCAGGACCGCGACCCGGCGGGCCTTGAGGGACGTCAGCAGATCCCGGACGTCGGCCCGGCCGACCGGGTCCAGGGCGCTGGTCGGCTCGTCCAGGACGACGAACTCCGGACGGGCCACCAGGGCGACGGCCAGTCCCAGGCGCTGCTGCATGCCTTTGGAGAAGCCGCCGACCCGGTCCCCGGCACGGTCGGCGAGACCGACCAGGCCCAGGCATTCGCGCCGCTCCCGGGATGAGACCTGGGCGCCCGCGAGCCGGACGTGCAACGCCACCACCTCCGCGGCCGTGAGCCACGGCTGATACCGGAAGAGCTCCGGCAGGTAGCCGACGCGGCTCCGGGCACGCGGATCCCCCGCCGGCCGCCCGAGCAGCAGGACGTCCCCCGCGTCGGCCCGGACCAGACCGAGCAGGATCTTGATGACGGTCGTCTTGCCGGCTCCGTTCGGTCCGAGCAGGCCCACCACTTCACCGCGGTCGACCGTGAAGGACACGTCGTCGACCGCGGTCCGCCGCCGATACCGCTTGTGCAGGCCCGAGCACCACGCCGCCGGCGCCGGAGGCAGCTCGGCGAGCAGCCGCTCGGCGGCGTCGAGCGAGGAGCCGCCCTGCCGCGCGGCGGGGTCCCCGATCACCGGTCGCCCCGCAGTCCCCGGGCCACGGCCAGCACCTCGTCGGCGCTCAGCGAGCCCGCCACCGCGGTGACGACGCCGTCCTTCACCCACACAACGCCCGCCATCGTCCCGTCCCGGGAGGCGAGCACCGTGGCCGGCACCCCGCCGAGGTCGGCGGATCTCGCCGATCCCTGCGCCGACGTGAACAGGGGAAGGGTCAGCCCGGCGCCGGAGAAACCGCGAAGCTGCGACGCGACGTCCGCCGGCACCACCCGCAGGGACAGCAGGTAGTCGCGGGCCGTTTCGAACGGGACGCCCGAGGCGTACACGGCGGGTGCGGTCGCCCGTGCCACGATCAGGGCGGGCAGCGGGCGTCCCTGCGACCAGACCGCGGCGATGCCCGGACCGGCGACGAACCGGAACCGGCTGCCGTCCAGGCCCTTCGGCGGCGGTGGCACCGTCTCGCCCGCAGCCGCCGCGGTCCGCGCCACCTTCTCGGCCGAGAGGGTGAACGTCGCGCTCACCTGGCCGACCACGTGGTAGGCGGGTTCTCCCGTCACACCTCGGGGGAGCCTGCCCACCCGGGGGACGGACAGGCCGGTGGCCTGCTCGGCGGCGCCCGCGTCGGCGACCTTTCGGAGGTCGGGCCGCTCGCTCACCTCAAGGCTGCCGAAGGCGGACAGGTCGGGGATCTTCGCCAGCTCGGCCCGGGGGGCGGTGACCGGGGCGATCCGCTCGGCCCGGAAGATCTGCAGCCAGTCCGCGGCGGCCGCGGCTCCCGCCCCGGTCAGCAGGGCGACGGCGCCGATCGCGGCGACCACCGGGCTGCGCAGGCCCAGGCGCCTGCGGCGGACGGGAACGGCCGTGGCCTCCCGCCGGTCCGCGTCGTCGACCGCGCTCGACAGGCGGCGCCACCCCGCGTCCACGTCCACATCCACGGCGAAGTCGGTGCCCAGCGCGGCGCCGGCGACGGCCGCGTCCTCCTGGGCGGCCGCCAGCTCGGACAGGCACACCGGGCAGCCCGCGACGTGCTTGCGGTCGGCGTCGGCGACACCGGCCGGCTCGTCCAGGAGCCGGCGCAGCGTGCCGTCATTCGGATGACGCATGACGGTTCAACTCCTTGCGCAGAGCGGACTCGGCGCGTCGCACGGTGGTGCCCACGCTGCCGGGGGAGATATCCAGGGCGGCGGCGACCTCGGTGTAACTGAGGCCGCTGTGCCGCAGAACGAGGGCGACGGCCTGCCTACGGGGGAGCCGCGCCAGCGCCGCCCGGACCAGGCGGCGCTCGTCGCGGGTGACGACGGCGTCGGCGACGTCCGGGCAGACGGCGTCGCCGCCGTCGGCGTTCCCCTCGCGGGAGGCGCGGCGGCGGCCGGAGCGGATGTGGTTCAACGCGGTGTGCGCCGCGGCGACCGACAGCCACGCCGGTGCCTCCCCGGCCGGCACCGTTGAGCGCCCGAACGCCAGGAACACCTCCTGAGCCACGTCCTCGGCCTCGTCCCGGGAGCCGAGCACCCGGGCGGCGACCGCGACGACCCGCGGATACGCCGTACGGAAAACCTGCTCCAGGTCGGCTCGGACGACCTCTCGCCGCGGAGGACTCAACCCCACCACGCCATCCTTCCGCTCGGCTCGCCCGCTTACCACGCCGTGTTCCGCACCGGACAGGACGGTGGACGGCGCGCTCGCGCCATGCCCTGCAACGTTCACATCTGTAGAGCACCACCCGCGCCCCACATGTGACACCGGCCGTCGAAACGCGCGGTACGGGCACGTCGGAAGCCACGTCCCCCGACCGGGCGGCGGCCGGGGGACGTGGCTTCCGGGCCGGGTTTCAGGAGGTCGCCGGGCAGAAACGCGTGCCGAAGAGCGCGGTGAAGGTCTGCACGAAGTCGTTCCAGTCACCGTTCAGGTTGCCCACCAGGGTGTGGGTGCCCTTGCGGTCGCCCATCGCATACGACATCGAACCCTGGATGTAGCCGCCGCCGCCCCAGACCGTGACTCCGCACGGGAGCTTCTGGGCGTAGACGCCGAGCCCGTACCTGGTGTTCGGGACCCAGCCCGAGCCCTCCGTCGCGACCGTGGTGAACATCTCCTTCCGCTGGGCGGGCGGGAGGAGGCGGCCACCCAGCAGCGCGCGGAGGAAACGCTGGAGGTCCGCGGTCGTCGAGATCATGCCGCCCGCGGCCCAGGCCCAGCTCACGTCCATCTCGGTCACGTCGTGGATCTGCGCGTCGGGGCCGGTCTTCCCGAGTTTGGAGTAGTGGCGGGGGTGCGGGTCGCGGATCGTCCGCTCGGCGGTCGGCAGGTAGGTTCCCTTCAGCCCCAGCGGCCGGGCGACGCGGCGTTCGATCTCGGCCGAAAGGGTCGCGCCCGTCGCGCGCTCCACGATCATCCCGGCGAGGTTGTAGTTGATCTTTGAGTAGATGAAGCGCTTCCCGGGCTCTTCGGGAAGCGGGGTCTCCTGGCCGAGGATCGCATCGGGGAGTCCACTCGTGTGGTTGAGCAGCCGTCTTACGGAGATCTTGGTGCCGTCGGCGCGGAGGTGCTCCTCCACCACACCCGGCAGCCACTTCGCGACCGTGTCGTTCAGGGCCAGCTTGCCCTCGGCCGCCAGCTGCAGGACCACGGTGCCGACGAACGCCTTGGTAAGGCTTCCGATGCGGAAGTGCTCACCCGGTCGGCGCTTCTGCCCGGTCGCGGTGTCGGCGACCCCCGCCGTGCCGAACCACGGCCGTGCACGACCGACTCTGAGTTCGGCGACGATGCCGGGGCCGCCGCCGTCGGCCACGGCGTCGTCGAGCACGCGCTGGAGCCCGGCGGGACCTCGGTCGCGCTCGGCGGCGAAAGCCGCAGGGGTCGTCATGGCGGCCCAGGTCACGGTCATGGTGACGACGAGCCGGCCCGCGCGGGCGCGGAGCATGGACATTCTGTCTCCTTGGAATGAACGAAGAACGGAGGTTCAGGTGCGTTTGGCACCGAGTACGCCGCAGGGGTCACCGGCCGGGCTTGGGAGGCCCGGCCGGGCAGGGATGCCGGAATCGGCCGGATTCGGATCGCGGGCAAGCGCAGGGCTGCCACCCGGCGCCCGCAATACGGCCGGGTGGGGCACGCCGCGGTCGTCCGGCGGAGTGGAAACGGAGAGCGGTTCAGCCCATGCGCTGCAGGGCCTTCTCACGGCGCTCGGCCACGCGGGATCCGGACTCCCGGCGGGCCATTCGGCGGAGCACGATCGGGGCCAGGATCAGGCCGAGTACGGCCCAGACGCCCAGGACTCCGACGGTCTCCAGATGACGCCAGGACTCGCCTATCTCGACGGCCACGGCGGAGTCGGGAAGCAGCGCCGAACGCATGCCGAGGCCGAGCCAGTAGATCGGGAAGATCTGGGCGGTCCACTGGAGCCATTCGGGCAGGGAGGTGAGCGGGTAGAAGATCCCGGAGATCGCGATCAGGCCGAGGATCGGCAGGATGAGCAGCCCTTGGGCGCGGGCGGTGGCGAACACCGAGCCCAGGACGGCTCCGATGGGGAGGGCGGCCACCATGCCCAGGACCAGGACCCAGCCCAGGGTGAGCCAGGATCCGAGGCTGCCGACCGCCAGGCCGTCGACGATGAGCATGGCGGGGATGAGGAAGACGGCCAGATCGGCGAGGAGTGTCCCGGAGACCGAGATGATCTTGCCGATCAGATAGGCCCGCATGCCGTCGGGGAGTGCCTTGGCACGCAGCAGGGTCCCGTCCTCCCGTTCGCCGGTGAGCTGCTGGCTCATGCTGACCATGCCGAGGGCGACGTTCATGCCCAGAATGCTCGGCAGTGCCAGGGTGCTGAGCGCGAACCCGCTGGACCCGAACGCGTCCTCGCGGAAGTAGAACAGCCCGGCCAGCATCAGTCCCGGCCAGAGGAAGTGGGAGAACAGGTCGGCGCCGTTGGTGAACGACTGCCGCAGTTCGACGAACCCGCGGGTCCAGCCCGCCCGTATCGCCCCGGAGTTCATCGGAGGGCCTCCTCAGGTTCGCGGGCCGAGGCCCCGTACGGCGTGGACTCGGCCTGACGCACCAAGGTCAGGTAGGTCTGTTCCAGGGAGGCCCGGTGGACCTCCAGCTCCCGGATCGCGGTGCCGTGCCGCTGGAACAGTTCGTAGACGAAGGCGGTCGAGTCCGGGGTCGACCGGGTGTGGCGTTGCCCGTCCCGGACCCAGCGCACCTCGTCCTGGCCGACGATCCGCCGGGCCAGCTCGCTCGCCGTGCCGTCGGCGACGATCCGCCCGCCGTTCAGGATGACGATGCGGTGGGCGAGCTTCTCGGCCTCGGCCAGGTCGTGGGTGGTGAGCAGGATGGTGGTCTCGTCGTGGTCGGCCAGGCCCCGGACCAGGTCGTGGAAGTCGTGCCGGGCCTGCGGGTCGAGCGCGGCGGTGGGCTCGTCGAGGAAGAGCAGTTCGGGGCGGCCCACGATGCCGATCGCGACGTCCAGCCGGCGTCGCTGGCCGCCGGAGAGCGTTCTGACCTTCTTCCCGGCGTGCTCGGTCAGCCCGACCGCGGCGATGAGCTCGTCGGTGTCCCAGGGGCGCCGGACCAGGTCGGTGGAGTAGGCGGCGTAGAAGCTCCCGAAATGGGCGAGCAGTTCGCGCACCCGCCACTTGCCGTGGTCGCGCCAGGACTGCAGCACGACCCCCACCCGGGCCCGCCATGGTTCGCCCGCCTGGGCCGGGTCGGCGCCGAGCACCCGGATCCGCCCGGCCGACCGCAGCCGGAACCCCTCGAGGATCTCGATCGTGGTCGTCTTACCGGCGCCGTTGGGCCCGAGGAGGGCCAGTACCTCCCCGTGCCGCGCTTGGAACGTCACGTCGTGCAGGACGTCGCGGGCGCCGTACCGCATCCGCAAGCCGTCGACGTCGAGGACGACGTCGTCTCTGGTCGGTCTCATCTCACCTTCACAAACGTTCACGCCCCGCGACGGGGCGTCTTGATCACAAATGCGGAAGAGGTGCGTCGCCTGGCGACGCCGTCCCGGCGGAAGGCCGGTCAACGCCGGAATTCTGTTGAACAATTCAGAAAGCTACGTTGCATTTCCAAGAGCGTCAACATCGAAGTGGGGATTTGTCCGCTTGGGACCAGGCAATATTGGGTGATTGTTGCAATGGTGATGATGGTTAATGCAACCAGAGATGATCAATCGTTGCAATGTTCTGAGGATGAACGCATACTGGACCATCGGACGACAGGAGATGAGGACGGATGCCGGGCGGCAGACTGACCCACGAGGAGCGACGGCACATCGGAACGGGGCTGGCCGAAGGCCTCGGATACGCCGAGATAGCCCGGCGGCTCGACAGGCCGACGTCGACGGTCACCCGGGAGGTGGCCCGCAACGGCGGCCCCGACGGCTACCGGGCCGACCACGCCCACCACGCGACCGGCCGGCGTGCCCGGCGCCCGAAACTCACCACGCCGGGGGTTCCCGCCGCCGACGGCGCCGACGGGCATGACGCGGCGGCGCTGGGCGGATTCGTCGAGCGGTTCGCGGACCTGCTGGGTCAGTCGGGGCTGCCGCGGATGGCGGCCCGGGTGCTCACCTGCCTGCTCACCGTCGACTCCGGCAGCCTCACCGCCGCCGAGCTGGTCGGCCGCCTCCAGGTCAGCCCCGCGTCGATCTCCAAGGCCATCACCTATCTGGAGACGGCGGGGGTGGTACGGCGAGATCGCGGCGCCCATGGGCGGCGCGAACGCTACGGCATCGACGAGGACTTCTGGTTCCGCGCCTGGCTGACGAGCGCCCGGACGAACGAGATCTGGGCCGACGCCGCCCAAGGGGGAGCCGAGATCCTCGGCGCCGGCACACCCGCCGGGGCCCGGCTCGCCCAGATGGGCCTGTTCTTCCGGCGGCTCAGCAACGACATGACCGACGGCGGCGCCGCCACGATCGCGACCGACGACGCGCTGACCGTGCTCGCGGCGCTGGTGCACGCGGGCACGCCGCTGACCCCGGACCGGCTGTCCGCCGCGCTCGGGTGGTCCCCGGACCGCGTCGCCGAAGCTCTCCGTGAGGCCGAACTGCACCCCAGCGTCACCGATCCGGTCACTCTCGGGCAGACCGGCGCCGGCGCCTACACCGTTGTCGCCAGACCCGACCGGCTCACCGCGACCCAACGCCAGGCCCTCGGCCGGCACCGGTCCCTCGGCGTCCGATAGTCACGTTCGCGGGGTGAGCCAAACGGCCGCCCCGGCGGCCCCCATGCCGCCACGACGGCGGCGTCCGGAGGATCCGGTACGGCGTGCGCCGCGGCCGCCGTGGGGACTTCCGCACGTCGGCCGGTGCGTCACGGTTTCGCGCAGCGGTGCCCTGGCCCGAGGCCAGGGTACAACGCCCGGTTGGGCTAACGCAGCCGGGACTCGATGGCCTCGATGACGCGTGGGCGGAGTTCGGCGGCGCGGATGACGGCGTCGACGGAGCCGACCCGCACCGCGCGCCGGATGTCGTGCACCCGGTCGAACTCCGCGGCCACCTCGCCGAGCTTCTCCGCGCGGACCGACGAGCGCAGCTCGTCGAGCTCCGCGGTCAGCGCGGCGCGGTCGGTGCCCGAGGCGGCGGCGACCCGGGCCTCCAGGTCCCGCACGCGCGGGTCGGCCGCGGTGCGGGCGTTGACGTCGGCGGAGAACACCACCGCGGCCGCGGGGGCGCCGCCGAGCACCGAGGCGAAGGAGCCTTCGAGCGCGAGCACGGTCATGTTCGGGTTGAGCGCCTTGGAGAACACCACGAACGCACCGCCGTGGTACCGCGAGATCACACAGAACACGATCGGCCCGCGGAAGTTCACGATCGCCCTGCCGATCTCGGCGCCGTACTCCAGCTGCAGCTTGCGCATCGACTCGGGCGAGCCGTCGAACCCCGACAGGTTCGCCAGCACCACCAGCGGCCGGTTGCCGCTGGCCGCGTTGATCGCCCGCGCGGCCTTCTTCGACGACCGGGGGAACAGCGTGCCCGCGGTGTAGGTGTCCGGGCCGTCGGTGGGCGGGAAGCCGCGCCGCGGCACCGACCGGGACTCGATGCCGAGCAGGCACACCGGCATGCCGCTGAGATGCACGTCCTGCACCACCGCGGTCTCCGCGTCGGCCATGCCCGCCCAGCGCTCCAGCACCGGGTGGTCCTGGTCGGAGAGCGCCCGCATCACGGTCCGGATGTCGAACGGCTTCTTGCGGTCCGGGTTGGCCTCGGCGGAGAAGATCTCGCCGACGGTGGTGAAGTCGCTTCCCTCCACGACGTGCGGGAAGTCGGTGATGTCGCGGTCCGCGGGGTCGGTCGTCGTCGTCCGCCGCGGCGACCGTTCGCCGGGGGCGACGTAGGTGTGGTCGTAGTACGACATCAGCAGATCCCGCGCGGCCGCCAGGTTCGGCGCCCAGTACTGCGCCTGCCCGTTGGGCCCCATCACCCGGTCGTACCCGCCGATACCGAAGTTGTCCTCGGCCGACACGCCGCCGGAGAAGTCGAGCGACTGCTTGCCGGTGAGCACCATCGCCGAATCCGGGGTCATCACCAGAATGCCCTTGGTGTGCATGAGCATCGTCGCCTCGGCGTTCCAGTACGGCTGCGCGCCGACGGTGATGCCCGCGACCACGATGTTGATCTCGCCGCCGTCCTGGGTGAACTCGACGATCCGCTTGAGCGCAGCGGCCACCCAGTCCATGTTCTCGGTGCCCGACTCCATGGAGATCCGGGCGCCGGCGGACAGCGCGTACCACTCCAGCGGCACCCGCATCCGCTCGGCCAGGTCCAGCGCGGCGATCACGCGGCGGCATTCCGGCTCCGACAGCGCGCCGAGCGACTTGGTCGGGTCGCCGAGCAGCACCACCCTGGTGACGCCCTGCGGGTGCCGCCGGGTCGGCGTGGTGACGACGCCCGCGACGATCGCCGCGGTGTTGCGCCCCTTCGGCCGGTCGACCGGCACCAGCGCGTGGCCGTCGTCGAGGTCGTGCTCGGCGAAGTCGCCGAGCAGCCCGGTCAGCTCGTACGGGTACACCGTGTTGCGGGCGCTCGCGCGCAGCACCTTCTGCCGGTAGCCGTCGACCGGCTCGATCGGGTCGTCCGACGGCTCGCCGACGGTCAGCTCGGCGGCGCCGGTGGCGTCGAAGGAGATGCGCACGGCGATCTTGGTCAGTTCGCCGGTCGTCCGGTTGCGCTGCCGCGCGATGAAGAGGATCTCCTCCAGCCCGGCGCCCGCGGTCGTCGGCAGCACGCGCCCGGCGATCATCTCCAGCTCCGCGCGGGTGAGGTCGCTCGGCGGCCAGACGTAGACCACGATCCGGTTGGTGGTGAAGCGTCCCTGGGACGGCCGCCGCGACTGCGCGCGGCGGATCGAGTCGAGGCAGGTGGCGACGGTGTCCTCGGCCGTCGGCAGCGCGACCAGCCTGCCGTCCTGCTCGCGCAGCTCGGTCAGGTCGCGGACCTGGGCGAACGCGACGAGACGCTCGTCGGAGGGGTTCTCCCGGGCCACGCATCGGAACAGGTAGACCTCCTCGTCCGACGACGGCAGCCGGGTGAGGTCGAACTTGCTCAGCCGCTCCAGCTGCATCCGCTCCGCGATGTACGGGTGCAGGCCGCGGATCAGCCGCTCCTCGGTCATCCCGGTGGCGGACCGGCGGAACGTGAAGTGGTGGTGCATCACCGCGCCGCGGCTGCCCGCGACGGTGGCGGTGACCCTGCGGACCCGGTTCGGCAGCGGGTGCGCGCCGATGACCTCGTGCAGCGCGGCCGCCGTCGCGTCGGAGTCCGCCGGCTGCCGCTCCCCGGCGAGATAGATGTCGGCGTCGATGGCGTACTCGCCGCCCGCCAGTTCCGCGAGCCCGCGCAGCGCGCCGCCCAGCGCCTCGAAGCTCACCGCGGCGGATACCAGGCGCGAGCCCGCGCGCTCGGCGACCACGAACGTGCAGCCCGCGACCTTTGTGGTACGGACGCCGGTGAGACCCTTGTTGCCGTAGTACCGCCGGGTCAGCACCTCCAGCATGACCCCGTTGTCCAGGTTGTCGCGGATCAGCCGCTGGCCGAGCAACCGCACCAGCGGCTCGGTGCTGCGCACCATCTCGCCGATGCGCTCGGCGCGGTCCGGCGCGTCCGGGTGGGTGTCCAGGTGGCGCAGGTGCTTGCGGACGTCGGCGTAGACCCGGGCGCGGTTGCGGCGCAGCAGCGGCCGGCCGAACCAGGCGAACACCACGCCGCGCGCGAGGTCGGAGACCACCGGGAAGCGGACCTGGGTCGCGGCTACCAGCCGCTCCAGGGCGAGACCGGCGGGCTCGCGCAGCGTCTCGTCCGGCGGCGGCTCCTGCAGCCACGCGCGGAGCAACGTCGAGACGACCGCGGCGTTCGCGGACGCGCGCTGCTGGGCGAGGAAGATCCGGAACACCCCGGCTTCGAGCTCGGGGGAGCGCTCCAGCTCGGTGACGCCGTAGTGCCCGAGCGCCTTGGCGAGCTTGGTCTGGAACGCCTTCGGCAGTCCGGCCCGTTCGACGTCGAGGCTCTGCAGGTAGGTGTGGAAGTACTCGCGGGTGCTGTGCACGTGGCCGTCACCGCCGCCGTCTTCACGCGCCGGCCGGTTGCGGCTCAGCTCGGCGAGGTCGGCGAACGCGTCGACGAGTTCGAGCTCCTCGGCGAGGGGCCGGTGGCCGTCCTCGTCGGCCGCCCGGCGTGCGGCGAGGTAGTCGTCGAGCACCCGGCGTTCGTCGTGCGGGTCGACGTCGAAACCGAGCAGCAGGCCGCGCAGGTCCTCCTGGCCGCGCCTGGCGCGCGCCCGGGCCGGGATCGCCCCGGGTGCGGCGGGCAGCTCCAGCTCGACGGATTCCACGGCCGGGGCGTCCTCGGCTTCGTCGGCTTCGTCGGCGAGCGGCTCCAGCCGCAGCAGCGGTGCCCCGGTCTCCACCTGGCTGCCCACCGACACGGTGCATTCCTTCAACCGCGCCTTGAACGGGGCCCGCAGCACCGTCTCCATCTTCATGCTCTCCAGCACCAGCACCGGCGCGCCCGCCTCGACCTCGGCGCCGACCGCCAGCGGTGTGGCGACGACCAGCGCGGGTGCGGGCGAGCGGACGACGCCGCCCTCGTCGCGGCTGACCCGGTGCGTCACGCCGTCCACCTCGACCAGGTGGATCGGCCCGTGCGTTCCGGTGAGCAGGCGGTACCGGACGCCGTTGACCACGATCTGCCCGGTGTGCCGGTCGAAGCGGTCGAGTTCGACGTCGGCGGTGCGGATCTCGTCCCGCGTTTCCACCCCGACGCGGAACCGGTGCGCGCAGACCCGCGCCACGCGCACGCGGTATCCGATGCCGCGCAGCTTGAGGTCGAGCGGCCGGCCGCTCTCGTGCTGCACCTGGGGGCGTCCGCCGGACGACGTGGACAGCAGCCGCCGCCGCTCGACGCGTTCCTCCGCCTCGTACGCCTCGATGGCGGCGACCGCCAGCGCGACCGCGGAATGCCGGTGCGAGACGAGTCTCCGGGCCCCGCCCAGGCCCTCGCCGCGGACGCGGTCGATCCAGCCGGTGTCCGCGGTGGCGTCGATCACCTCGGGCTGGTCGAGCAGGTCGAGCACGAAGCTCTTGTTCGTGGCGCCGCCCTCGATGATCACCTTGGTCTGGGCCATCGCCCGGCGCAGCCGGCCCAGAGCCTCGTCGCGGTCACGGCCGTAGGCGATGATCTTCGCGATCATCGAGTCGAAGTCGGCGGGGATGACGTCGCCCTCGCTGACGCCGGTGTCCACGCGGATGCCGGGCCCCGCGGGCAGGTCCAGCCGCGCGATGCGGCCCGGGGAGGGCGCGAAGTCGCGGTCGGGGTCCTCGGCGTTCAACCGGGCCTCGACGGCGTGCCCGCGCTCCACCGGCGGCACGCCTTCCAGCCTGCCGCCGGACGCCACCCACAGCTGCGCCTTGACCAGGTCGAACCCGGTGACGGCCTCGGTGATCGGGTGCTCGACCTGCAGACGGGTGTTGACCTCCAGGAACGCGAACAGCTTGTCGCCGGGGTGGTAGAGGAACTCGACGGTCGCCGCGCCGCGGTATCCGACCGCCACGGCCAGCCGCTCGGCCGACGCCTTGAGTTCGGCCGTCTGCGCCGGGCTGAGCACCGGCGACGCCGACTCCTCGATGACCTTCTGGTTGCGCCGCTGCACCGAGCAGTCGCGGACGCCGAGCGCCCACGCCGTGCCCTCGCCGTCGGCGATCACCTGGACCTCGACGTGCCGGGCACCGGTGACCAGGCGCTCCAGGAAGACGACGCCGCTGCCGAACGCCCGTGCGGCCTCCTGGCTGGTGCGCTCGTAGGCGTCGGCGAGGTCGGTCTCGTTCGTGACCACGCGGATCCCGCGCCCGCCGCCGCCCGCGGTCGCCTTCAGCATCAGCGGATAGCCGATCTCCGTGGCCGCCGCCAGGGCCGCGTCCAGGGTCTCGACCGCGCCGCGGCTCCACGGCGCGACCGGCACGCCGACCTCCTCGGCGATCAGCTTCGCGCCGATTTTGTCGCCGAGCTTGCGCATGGCCTCCGGGCTCGGCCCGACGAAGACGACCCCGATCTTCTCGCACAGCTCCGCGAACGCCGGGTCCTCGGCGACGAAGCCCCAGCCGACCCACGCGGCGTCGGCCCCGGTCTCCGTGAGCGCGCGCTCCAGGACCTTCAGGTCCAGGTACGGGCGTGCGGACGCGGGACCGAGGTCGTAGGCGATATCGGCCTCGCGCACGAATGTGGCGGTGCGGTCGACGTCGGTGTGCAGGGCGACGGTCTCGATCCGTGTCCCGGTCTCCGCGGCGATGTCCCGTACGGCGTGGATGAGCCGCATCGCGGCCTCACCACGGTTGACGATGGCGACACGACTGAACACCGACCGAGCCCTCCTGTTGACTATGCGCGCCTGCAGGGCGCCCCCCTTGCGCCAGTACAGCCTTACCTTTACCGGCGAGTAGGGGAATGGTGTAGAGGGAGCATCCCACAGCCCCGCAGTTGTGGAAAACGACCAAAAGCACACATGCGCAAGCGCGCCGGACGGCCGCTTGCTACTTGTCGGTAATCACCATGTGACCGGCACAAACAGGGCCGGTACGGGCTCCGCGGCGCGGGATCGCGGGAGGAGCCCGTGTGTCAGGGTCGGCCAGTCGGCGACGGAGTTTCCAGCTCATCGAATCGCTGTACTTCCTCGGTCTCGGCGCCATCCTCCTCGCCGCGGCCGTCTGATCGTACGGCGACGCACCGCCTGGCCGATTCAGGGCGCCCGCCATCGCGGGCGCCCTCGGCATTGCCGAACGCGGTATGGCGGCGTGAACCCGGTGAGCCGGAGCGGCGTCTACACCGTCATGACGATCATCGCCGATGATCCGCTGAGCTGAGAGGCCGGGATGGACCGTGTTGAGTACGGGGCTGGAGACAAGGCCGGGGACAGGGGGGCGGTGGCGCCCGTTGTGCCTCGGAGCGATGTGGGCAGGGTGGCTCCGGTGATGTACGGGTCCCCGAGTTTCACCGAGGCACTGGAACGGGATGCGCAGGCCGGGCCGCTCGTTCTCGGTGCGCGATGAAGATCGGGAATGGAACGGCCGTCATGGTCGCGATCGTGCTGCTGCTGGGTGGATGCGGCACCGAACCCGGGCGGGACGCGCCGACGTCCTCGTCGTCCACCCCGGCGTCGGCACCCGCGGCGGGAAAGGGCGGCGACAATCCCGACGACATCAACGGCGACGGCTTCGCGGACCTGGTCTTCTCCAACCGCAACCAGGAAACACCGCCCGATCTCACGATCGTGTACGGCTCGAAAGACGGTCTCAACCCCCAGACCCGGACGGTGGTGACCACCGCGGACTTCGGCTTTGACCACGTCAGCAATGCGGGCACAGCCGACATGGACAGTGACGGCTTCGCCGACGTGTTGATCTACGGCTTCCCGGTGGGAGCGTACCGCGGGGTCCTTCACCTGTTGTGGGGCGGACCGAAGGGGGTGGACCCCGATGCAAGACCGACCGTCATCCAGCCGCCCTTCCTCGAGCCCAACTCCTCCTATGCGGGCGTGCCGGGGGACTTCGACGGCGACGGCAACGGCGACCTGGCGATGGGTGTGCCGAGGAAGGGGACGTCCGAGGAGGACCTGGCCGTGCTGTACGGACCGTTCACCCGGGAAGGCGCCCCACGCCGCCACACCACCCAGCCCGGACCGGGGGACTGGCCGTTCTCACACCTGGTCGCAGGAAGGATCGACGGGCGCCATGCCACCAGCCTGCTCGTGCACAGCGGCACCGACGGTGGCCAGATGCCGTCATGGCTGTTCGAGGGCGGTCCCGACGGGTTGTCTCGCGACGCCCGCGAGCTGAACGCGGGCAATTCCTCGGCGTTCGGGGATTTCGACGGTGACGGCGCCGACGACGTCGTGGTCGCCGATGACGGCAACCGCAACGGCGAGCCGGGGTACGAGACCGAGCCGCCGCAGGTCGAAGGCGTGATGACTGTCTACTTCGGCGGGGCGGGGCGGGCGCCACAGGTGTTCAAAAACATCAGATTCGCCCAGAGTATGGTCGCGGGAGACTACGACGGCGACGGGCAGGACGATCTCGCGATCGACCGCGGCTCCGACGGCGTCGAACTGTTCCACGGCGAAGCGACCGGGCTGCGACGCGACGGGAAGGTGATCCGTCGGCTCGGACCGTACAGGGATCTGACGCCCGAGCAGCGCACGCAAACGCCGTTCGACGACCCCGAGGAATTGCTCGACATTCTCAACAAGACGCGCCCGGCAGGCCCTTGGGCGGCGGCCGACTACGACGGCGACGGACGGGACGAGCTGGCACTGGCCTGGTTCGCGCCCGATCTGCCTGCCTGGGAAGGCAGCGTGCGGTCACTGTGGTGGATAACGGACGGCAGTCGCGACGAGAGCACCTTTGACACCGACGGCTGGTGAGACACCGTCGCTCCGAGAAGCCGCTGTCCTTTGGGGTGGCGGCCGGAGTACGCCGGAAACACACCGCGCCGCCGTGGGGTCGCCACGCCTCACGGGGTCTGCTCCTGCCGCAGGAAGGTGGCCCGGAAGAGCGTCCCGAGGTGGTCGGCCACCTCCTGCCGGGACCAGCCGCGGCCCGACAGCAGCCGGGTGAGCAGGTCGGGTGACATCAGCGCCCACATCATGTCGGCGGCGGTCTCGACCGTCCAGCACTCGGCGAGGGAATCCTCGTCGGCAAGCCATCGCATGAGCCTGGTGCAGCCCATCAGCCACCTGGACTGGGCCGTCTCCCAGAGCTCGGCCGCGTCGGCGTCGCTCCGCCGAGCGTGGTCGACCGCAGCCATGATCGCCAGGATTCGGGGATGTGAGCGGGCGATGTGGGCCGCCCACTCCGTCAGGGCGGCGCGGCCGTCGGGCGAGTCCCACACGGCCTGGAGCGAGGCGGCCACTTCCTCGGTGCGGCCGAGATCGCGGTAGAGGGCCGTGACCAGGTCCGTACGACTGGAGAAGTGCAGGTAAACCCCTCGGCGTGAGACGCCGGCGCGCTCGGCCACCGCCTGCATGGTCAGGCCCTCAAAGCCGTCGGCCTCGATGAGCTCCCGGGCGGCCTGCAGCAGTGCGGCGCCGGTCCGTCTGCTCCGCGCGTTCTGAGGTTCCACGGAGATAACTTTACATGCTGTGCAGTTCTGGGCTAGCTTGGAAACTACACAGCATGTGAAGTTTGTTGGAGGTCTTCCATGTCCACGACCACACCCACCCGTCGGTCTTCGAATCTGTCCACGCGCCTCTGGGTGGCGGCCGGGGCGGTGTTCGCACCGGTTCCCGTCTGGCTGGGCGCCGGCCTCGCCGGCGCCGACCTGAAGGTGACCATGGCAGGCCAGCCGCCCATGTCGATCGGCGTGCACATGGTGCTGACCACGGCCTTGGCGGGCGCGCTGGCCGGGCTGGGCTCACACGCGCTGCTCACCCGCTTCTCCGCGCGCGGCCGCACCGCCTGGACGGCTCTGGCGCTCGTCGCGCTCCTGCTGTCCTTCGCCCCCCTCCTGACCGTCGAGGCCGCCACCGGCACGATCGTCGCCTTGGCCGCCATGCACGTCGCGGTCGCCGCAGTGCTCATCCCGGGTCTGCGGAGGGCCTGATGACCACCTTCAGCCAGGTCGAACTCGACTTTCTCGCCGACGCCAAGCTCCTGGGCCGGCTGGCCACGGTCGGCGCCGACGGCATGCCGCACATCGCTCCGGTCGGATGGAGTGTCTCCGGGAACACCGTCGAGATCCGTGGCCGGAACTTCGCGGCCACCAAGAAGTTCCGGGACGTCCGGCGAACCGGGGTGGCCGCCATCGTGATCGACGAGGTGCTGCCGCCGTGGCGGCCGCGCGGCGTCGAGGTCCGGGGGAACGCCGAAGCCGTGGACGGACCGGATCCGCTGATCCGTATCCACCCCACCCGCATCCACAGCTGGGGCCTCGAGTGACGTGGTAGGTGGGCGCGGGGTGTTTTTCGACCTACGGGGGCCGGTACGGCGAATCGCCGCGCTCTCGCCGTACCGAACGGGCCGAGGCTTGGTCAGGGGCCCTGGACGTGGTCGCCCTCGCGCTCGGCGACCTTGAGCAGAGCGCGGGCGATCACCTCGGCCTCCTCCGCGGTGAGGTGGGCGGAGAAGTGGCGCCGGATGCTCTGAAGATAGGCCGGAGCGGTGGCGCGCAGGGCCGAGCGGCCGTCGGTCGTGATGGCGGCCCACACCATGCGCTTGTCCGTGGTGTCGGGTCTCTTGAGCACCAGATCGGCGCGGGCCATCTCGTCGACCAGGCGGCTCACCCGGGTGCGGCTGAGAACGACGCGGCCGGCGAGGTCGTGCATCCGCAGGCCTTCCTCGGGTGCCGCGTTGAGTTCGAGGAGAACGTCGTACCAGGTCAGCGGGACCTTGCCATCGCGTTGCACGTCGCTCTCAATGGCGCGGACCGCCGCGTTGTGGGCGAGCAGCAGCGCCCGCCACGCCTGAAGTCCCGCATCCTGGCCTCGACTCATGGGGGAAGCATAGCGGGGGCTTGTGTGCGTGCGCACACATCTATTATGGTGTGTGTGCACGCACAAAAAACGAAGGGATTGTTCGGAGATGTCGACGATCATCACCCGTGACGAGGTCAAGAAGAAGATCGAAAGTGGCGCGGTCACTCTGGTGGAGGCGCTTCCCGCCATGCACTACGAGCAGGAGCACCTGCCGGGGGCGCTCAACCTGCCGCACGACGAGGTGGACCGGCTCGCCCCGGCACTGCTGCCGGACAAGCAGGCCGAGATCATCGTCTACTGCGCCAACTCACCCTGCCCGAACTCCCGCATCGCGGCGAGACGGCTGGCCGAGTTGGGATATGCGCGCGTCTACGACTACGACGCGGGCAAGGAGGACTGGGTGTCCGCGGGGCTGCCCACGGAGACCGGTGCGCCCGCCCGGCGCTGACCGGCCGCGGGCCGCACCGTGGGCAGGGTGAGCCGCCACCGGGCGGCTCGGCACGGGGTTCGCTTTGATCGGGCGCCGGATCGTTGTGGCGGGGTCTCCGATCCTCGCCGCCAGGCTCCGCGGTGATCCGTACGGCCACCACTGGTTTGAGAAGCGGCTCGGCGCCGAAACCGGCTGACCCGGCCGGTGCCACCTCCGTCCGTCGGGTCGGTGGTGAGCACCCGGCGCCGGGACCGTGTCTCAGGAAGGCGGGTCAAACGTGGGAGCCTGACCTGACCGGGTCTTCCTCGCGTGGTTCTTCGACGCCGAGGCGGGCGTCGACCACCAGGCCGGCCAATCCGATCGCCAGGCAGATCGCGGAGACGACGATCAGCGCCGGGTCGACGCGCCCGGTGAGCGCGTCGCCGAGAACGACGACGGCGATCGTGCCGGGCAGCGCCCCGACCGCCGTGGCGGCCAGGAAGGGCACGAGCCGGATCGACGACACGCCGGCGCAGAAGTTGACCAGCGGGAACGGGGCCGGCGCGATCAGCCGCAGCGACCCGACGGCAAGCCAGCCACGACGGGCGAGCCGGCGGTCCACAGCGGCGACCGCCGGGTGGGTCAACCGCGTGGCGATCGCGTCGCGCCCGATCGCGCGCGCGAGCAGAAAGGCCAGCGCCGCACTCACCGTACTGGCGGAGATCGCGACGGCGATGCCGGTGATCGGCCCGAACAGGAGTCCGGCGCTGAGCGTGAACGGGGTCCGCGGGAAGACGACGGTCACCAGCGCGTGCACGGCGAAGAACACGAGCGGCAGCCAGGGACCGGCGGCCCGCGCCCAGCCGCGGATCTGCTCGGGGTCCGGATGCGGGACGAACAACACGACCGCCACGAGCGCGGTGAGGAGCACCAGGACACCGATCGGCTTCGGTTGCCGGAGCCGTCGCACGCGGCGGCGTAGTCGGACAACGCGATCAGGTAGTCGAAGCGCCATCCTGCGACCGTACCCGGCAATCGCGACCTCCGCGGTCCGGGGTAGGCGCGCATTCGTGTGTCGCCCCCTTGGGGCCCCACCCCTTGAGTACGCGGAGAGCATGTGGGTCTCACCCGAGGTGCGAGGACCGGGACTGGGACGTCTTCGGGTCGCTACTGCTCGGCCTCGGCGATCTCAATGATCGTTAGGGGGTGGGCGAGTGCGTGAGAGGAATCGTGCCAATGTTTGGCGTCGAGCGTCAGGATGGGGCAGACGGCGACGTCGGCGATGGCTGCCACGTGCGCGTCGTAAGGGGTCAGTCCGGTGATGGAGATCATGTGCGCGAGATGGGCGGCCTGGGGAACGCCGTCCAGCGGCGCGACCGTGGCCCGCTCGAACGCGGCCAGCCCCGCCAGGAGCGGCTGGGCCTCGGGCAAACCGCGGCTGTCCAGCAGCGCTCCTGCGACGGCCAAGGATGGAATGACCAGTGTCTGCCCTGAACGATCGAAGTCCTGCAGAAACCCGATCAGGTCGGCATCGCCGCGGGCGACGTTGACGAGGATCGTGGAGTCGAGGATGTGGGGGGTGGGGGAGAAATCACTCACCGGTGGTCACCGGGAAGCCCTTGTCGACCAGTTGCCGCCGGACGTGGGCCATCATGCGAGCCACCCGCTCAGGGTTTGCCTGGGCCGCGCGTTCCTGCAGGAGGGCGAGGGCCCGCTGGTCGGTGATGCGCTTCTCCGCGATGGCCTCATTGAAGACGGCGGCGACACTCGTTGCCTTCCCGCCGGAAACGAGGTGCTCGGCGTATTCAAGGACCTCAGGGTCGACGGTGATGGTGACCCTTACCTTCCTATTGCTCATACCCGGGATCATACTCATCGGTGCCGCTCTTCGTCCGAGGGTTGGAACAGGTCGGAGGTCGGACACGGCTGAGTGTGACGGAGCACGCAGCCGCCGCTCGGCGTCCGGTGTCGGAGGGGGCTGGGTGGGTGCTCGTCATGACGTTGATACCTGACACGGCCTCCCCGCGGCATCTGGGGATTCTCGCGCACAGCACCGAAGGGGCCGCGCTGTGCTTTCTCGCTTTCTGCCAGGAGGGATTCCGTGAACCGGGGGACACGACCCGGTCACACGGACCTACCGGGAGTCAGAAGGGTCATGTTCCCTCTACAGGCGTACGAACGCGCGACCTCCGGCGAATGAGCCTGCTGCCGGCGCCCGGTCGTCGGCCGGAGCGACGACCCCTTCGGATCGGTGCAACACGTTCCCGGATACGGGCAGCGGCGGATAGTCCGCGGCTGCGGCGACCAGGGCGGTGGCGGCCGGGTGCCACGGGCGGTCGGCAGGGCCGGTGAGGACGAGGGTGCGGGTCACCCCACCGGTCAGCGGCACCAGGACGAGCCCGGGGTCGAGCATGGCCTCGGTGAGCCCCGGCACGACGGAGACGCCGACGCCCGAGAGCACCATCGCCAGCAAGGTTCCCATCTCGCGGATGCGGTGGGTGGGCACAAACGGCTCGCGCGAGCGCCGGAAGACCTCGCGCAGGTGCCGCTCGCAGCCGCCGCGGGACAGCAGAAACGGATCGTCCCTCAAGTCGGCCACATCGATCGACTTCTCGCCTGCCAGCGGGTGGTCCCGGCGCACGACGGCGTGGAAGGCGTCCTTGCCCACGACCGCTCCCGGACCGGTCAGCGGGTCCACGAGAACGGCGAGGTCCACCGTCCCCCCGGCAAGCCAGCCCGCCACCTCGTCGTCCTCACCTTCGAACAGCACCGGCTCCACCCTGGGGAAGTCGGCCTTCCAGCGGGCCATCAGCGCGGGCAGCAGGCCCTGGCACACGGAGGGCGGCGCGGCGAGCCTGAGCGTGCCTCCCGGCCGGCCGTCCCGCTCGGCGGCGAGGTCCGTGATCGCGGCGGCCGCGGCCACCGCCGCTCGGGCGTGAGGCAGGATGCGCTCGCCGAACTCCGTCGGCAGGGGCCGCCCATGCCGGGTGAGCACGGCCGTGCCGAGGTTGCGCTCCAGCGCGGCGACCGAGTGGGACACGGCCGACTGGCTGATGCCGAGCACGTCGGCTGCCGCGCCGAACCCGCGCTCGTCGAGGACGGCGAGAAACGCCCGCAGCTGGGCGAGGTTGACCGTCATGAACATCCTTCATGGGAATGTGGTCACCACTCATTGGACTCATGAGCATCCTGGCACGCAGCATACGTCGACATGAGGACATCGAGGTGGTTGCCGGGATTTGTGGTCTTGTCGGCAATCTGGGGGTCCAGCTTCGCGCTGATCAAGATCGCGGTGGACGCCGGCGTCGCACCGCTCTGGGTGGCTCTGTGGCGGTGCCTGTTCGGCATGCTGGCGCTCTGCGCCATCTGCCTGGCGTGCCGTCTCCCCTTTCCCCGAGACCGGGTGACCTGGGGACACGCTCTGGTGGTGGCCGCGCTGCTGAACGCGGTCCCGTTCGCGCTGCTCGCCCACGGCGAGACCCTGGTGAGCTCGCTGACCGCGGGAGTGCTGAACGCCACCACGCCGCTGGCCACCCTGATCTTCGCGATGGCCCTGGTGCCCGAGGAAAAGCCTTCCGCCCGCCGGTTCCTCGGCCTGGCGATCGGCTTCGCCGGTGTGCTGGTGGTGCTCGGAGTCTGGGAGGGGCTCAGCGGGGGATCGGTGACCGGCAGCCTCTTCTGTCTCCTCTCCACCGCCTGCTACGGCGCGGGTTTCGCCTACACCCGCAGGTTCTTCTCCGGACGCGCGGGCTCGGCGACGGCGCTGTCCGCCGTGCAGATCGGATGCGCGACGGCCGAACTGGCGCTGGTCACGCCCTTCATCGCCGGACCGCCCACGTGGCCGGGCGTGCACGCGGCGGCGGGACTGCTCGTGCTCGGCTCGGTCGGGACCGGAGTGGCCTACATCCTGAACCTTCAGGTGATCCAGGCCGTCGGCCCGACCGTGGCGGCCAGCGTCACCTACGTCGTCCCTCTGTGGTCCACGCTCATCGGCGCGCTGTTCCTCGCCGAGCCGCTCGGCTGGAACACCATGGCGGGCGGCCTGCTGGTCATCGGCGGCGTGCTGCTCGTGAACCGGCCATCGAGGCAGGTGCGTCGCTGACGTTCGAAGCGGACCGGGGAACCTCTGGCTCTCGCCGACGGAACGTGGAAGTCGACCCTGAGCGGAGGGTCCGTGTCGCTTCGACGTCCACGCCGGGCGGGTCGCCTGCTGTACGTCGGCGTCGACCTGCCCGGTCGCGCGATCGGCGTCGAAGGGGAGCGGGCACGGCCCGGATACCGTACGGCGAGCAGGTGTCCGGCTCGGCTCCGCCGAGCACACCTTTATCCAGGATTCTCCCTAGGCGTGTAGACCATCTTCTCGGTTGGCCTCGGCCGCGACTCCGAATCCGGGAAGAAATCACCGCTACCGGCAGGACGTCCATCGTCGCCATTCGAGTGGCGGCGGCGCCGAACCGGGTGCTGAGAAATGAGGCGAGCATACGCCACGTACGGCCGGTGAAGCGGGCTGCCGTCGGGGAATTAACCGCCGCTGTGGGTGCTGGGCGAGCTGCACCGAAATATACAGAAAATACATGTCAGAGTCTGCTGATATAAGGGAGAAGATGTCTGGTTTAGGTGTTGAGTGGTTGTATGGAGTTCTTTCTCAAAGGAAGTCTGACTGGATCGTTTTAGCACCCGCCTCCCCATAGCTTGCTTATCAGCAGGTTCTACGCCAACCTTGACGATCTTCAGCTACCCATGCGATGTTGGCCAGAAGATTCCCTGATATCGACTATTGCCGCCATTAGCGTGATAAGTCGCCACCACCGTTTTATGTGCAATTTATACGTGATTGATGCGCGGGAGTTGGGATGGCGAAGACACGTCGCGGCCTGGTTCTCCTGTCCGCGGTGGCCACAGCGGTCACCGTCATGACAGCGGAGCTGGTCGTCCCCGACCTGATACCGGTGGCCTCGGCGGCCGCTCCACCGGGTCCGGTCGAGAAATCGGTGGCGGGACGCGAGGTTCCCGCCGTGAAACCGTACCCGGCCCTGGAACGACAGGTGAAGCCGGAGAAACGTACCGAGCCCGTATGGCCCAAGGCCGGAACGGCCGAGGTGGACCTGTCCGAGGGCGCGAAGGGTACCAAGCACAAGGCGGGAGACCTTCCGGTCGAGGTCGCCAAGACCGGGGCCGACTCACCGTCGCGGGTACGGGTGGAGACGCTCGACCAGGAGACCGTTCGGCGGCTGGGCGGTGCCGGACTCGGGGTACGGCTGACACGGGCCGATGGGACGCAAGCCGGGAAGAGCGCGGCCGGCCAGGTCACCGTGACCATGTCCTACGCGGGGTTCCGCGACGCCCACGGCGGCAACTACCCGCGGCGGCTCGGCGTGGTCCGGGTGAACTCCTGCGCCACGGCGCCGGAACCACCCACCGGCTGCGACCGGTCCGCGCACTGGGTACCCGCCGCCAACAACGTCGAGGCGGGACTTCTGGTGGCCACGGTCGAGGCCTCGGAGGCCAACGCCTACCTGGTGGCGTCCGCGGTCGCGGCGCCGGAAGGCTCGCCGATGGGCGGCACCTTCGGGGCGACCGACCTCAAACCCGCAGGCCAGTGGCAGGCGGGCGGCTCCGGCGGAAGCTTCAGCTACTCCTACCCGATTCCCCAGGCCGCCTCGATGGTGGGGGAGGGCCCGGACCTGGCGCTCACCTACGACTCGGGCGCCGTGGACGGGATGACCAAGAACACCAACAACCAGAGCGGGTGGGTCGGCCTCGGCTGGGATCTGTCCAGCGGCTTCATCGAGCGGACCTACAAGCGCTGCGCGGCGGACCACGGCAGCTCCCCGGCCAACTCCTACCAGAGCGGCTGGGCCGACATGTGCTGGGAGTCGCCCGACACCCACGACGGGGAGGCCGGCAGCAACGACCGGACCACCAGCGAGCTGACGTTGTCGCTGGCGGGCCGATCGATGCAGATCGTGAAGGACCGGAGCAGCGGCACCTACAGGACCCTGCCCGACCAGGGATGGAAGATCCAGGAGCTGACCGGGGGCGCGGACGGCCTGTCGTATTGGCAGGTCACCACACAGGACGGCACCGTCTGGCGGCTCGGCTACACCCGGGATGCGCAGTGGCGCCTGCCGTACGCGGGCAACGAACCGGGCGAACCCTGCCACAACAACTGGAGTGGGAGCGGCACCACGCCCACGCTGTGCACCGGGGTCTGGCGGTGGAACGTCGACCGGATGGTCGACACCCGGCAGAACCTCACCGAGTTCGCCTACACCAAGCAGCAGAACTACTACTGCTCCTCCTACAACCGGGACACCTGCTTCTTCGCCTCCACCGTGAAGGAGTACGACCGGGGCGGACACCTGGCGAGCGTGCAGTGGGGCCAGAACCTGCGGGTGACCGGCAGCCGGCACACCTCCCGCATCATGTTCAACGCGGCGGACATGGATCCGGCCCTGGTCCCCTCCGACCTGCAGTGCCCCCGGCCGCAGGGCACCTTCGCCCAGTGCGCCAACCACTCGGTCTCGTTCTTCGCCTCCCGGCGGCTGGACTCGGCGGTGACCTCCTCGTTCGACGCGGTGGCCGGCACCTGGAGCGACCTGGCCAGGCTCCAGCTCCGCTACGTGACCCTCGGCTCCCAGATGTGGCTGGACACCGTCCAATACGTCGGGCTCGCGGGCGGGCAGATCACCACGCCGCCGGTGGACTTCGACGCGGTCAACCTCAACAGCTCCTACTGGTGGAACGAGGCCGGCAACGAGTGCGCCGTCTGGGGCAACTGCGAAGGCTGGGATGACTTCCCGCGGATCGGGGCGATCGCCAACGGTTTCGGCGGGCGGATCGAAGTCTCCTACACCCAGCCCAACCCGTGTATGCGGGTCGATCGACGTTACAACTGGACCGGGCACTCCAAGCCGTCGGCGCGGGACTGCTGGACCGACGGCTACTACGACTCCAGCCTCGGGCTCTCCCCGTCCGGCAATGTCTATCAGAAGTGGACGGTAAGCCGGGTCACCGAGAAAGATCTGGTCACCGCCTCGCCTGACAAGGTCACCGAGTACCGGTACATGAACGCCCCGGCCTGGACCTACCCGATCACCTACGTCGCCGGAACCGAGAACCCGCCCCTTCTCGGCGGATACCGGGTCGAGGACGCCAGCCAGTGGCGGGGCTACCAGCGGGTCTACACCATCCGCGGCTCCGGACCGGACCCGGAGGGGTACACGGTGTCCTCCTCGACCTGGTTCCGCGGGGTGGACGGGGCGCAGGTGACCGACTTCGAAGGCGGAGCGTGGACCGACCGTCCGTGGCTCGCCGGGCAGGTTCTGGAGGAACGCACCTGGCGCAAGACCCCGCCCGCCGCACTCGTGTCGAAGGACGCCCAGGCCCTGGCCGGACCCACCGTCCACCAGGCCGTCGCGGCACTCGGTTCGGCGCAGACCGATCGGGCCCGGCCCGGGAACGCCCTGATGGCGAAGGTGACGCAGCGTCCCGACCGGGTCTCGGCGGTGATGGCCGCCCGGGGTCAGGGCACCCGGGTGGAGATCACCGGGGAGCGCTCCGGCAAGACCCGGCATTACGCCAACCCCGACGGCACGATCGTCGCCGAGGGCCCGGGCGGCCGGGCCGGCGTGCTCACCGTGCCGAAGGCCGGACCCAAGGCAGCCGTCACCTCCGCCGCCGACGTGCAGGACGGTTACACCGAACTCGGCTCCACCCGGCACGAGTACTGGACGCAGACCACGGGAGAAGGTCCCGGGCGGCTCGACCCGATCCTGGTGAAGCCGTCCCGCGAACGCGGCCGCGAGGTGATCGCCGACGGGACGTTCCGGCAGCGGGAGACCCGGACCGCCTACGACTCCTACGGGCTTCCCGTCCGGGTCAACGGGTACGGCCTGGCGTCGACCGCCGACGACAACACCTGCACCGTCACCACCTACGCCCGGAACACCGCCACCTGGCTGATCGACTTCCCTGCCATGATCGAGGAACACGCCGGCGACGACTGCGCCACCGGCGCGGTGACCGCCCGCAAGGTGACGCTCTACGACGGAGGGACCAACCCCGCGGCCAACGTCCCGACGGTCGGCGACGTCACCGAGCGGCGGGTGTGGGCCAACGCCACTCAGACGCTGGTCACCAAGGCGGGGTTCGACGCCTACGGCAGGCCGGTCTCCTCCACCGACGCATTGGGGAAGATCACCACCATTGCCTACAGCCCGGCGGTCAACTGGCCTTCCGACGGCGTCAAGGTCACCAACCCGCGCGGCGATGCCGAGATCACCTGGACTTCCCGGCTGCACGGCCAGACCACCGGCTTCCGGGACGCCAATGGCAAGGAAACCAACATCGATCAGGACGCCCTCGGCCGTACCACCACGTTGTGGGGTCCGGGCGAACCCCGATCGGGCGGCACGCCGACCGCGACCTTCGCCTACCACTACCCCTTCGACGGGAACCTGGGGCAGCCCACCGGACCGGTCAAGACGACGGTGTCGCAGCTGCAGTCGGGGAGCGGCTCGTCGGCCAGCTACCTGACCTTCCACACTTACAAGGACGGCATGGGCCGGGTCCGCGAATCACAGACGGCTTCCCCCTCGGGTGGACGGGTCGTCTCGGTCACCGCCTACGACGGCCGGGGCCTCACGGTCGCCCAGGCAGCCCGTGCCCACAACGGGGCGGCGCCCGGCTCAGGGCTGCTGAATCCGGTGCTGACCTCCCTCCCCACCTGGACCAAGACCGTTTTCGATCACGCGGAACGGCCGAACGCCCGGATCGACTACGCCGGGGCGACCGAGCTGCGCCGGACCACCAGCACCTACAGCGGCGCCGACCGTTACGCGGCTTTCCCGCCGACCGGGCTCTCCACCGAGTACGTACTGGATCAGGAGGACCGGCCGCTGAAGGTGACGGAGTGGGCATATTTCGGGCACTCCTACGAAACCGCCTACACCTATGCCTACGACCCTCGGGGCAACCTGACCAAGGTCACCGACGCGAAGGGCAACGTCAAGACCTTCACCTACGACTGGCTGGGACGGCGGGTTGGCTCCACCGATCCGGACAGCGGCGAGTCGGCCGTCGCCTACGACGGAGGAGGCCGGGTCGCCTGGACCCGTGACGCCAACGGACAGAAGGTGTCCTTCCAGTACGACGACCTGAACCGGCCCGTCGCCCAATGGGCCGGGGAGCCGGGCACCGGGACCAAGCTGGCCGAGTGGACCTACGACACGGTCGCGAAGGGGCAACTCACCTCCGCCACCCGTTTCAGCGGCGGACAGCCGTACACCGACATCGTCACCGGGTACGACCCGAGCTACCGTCCGACCGGCAGCAAGGTGGTCATCCCGGCGTCGGAAGGGCCGCTCGCCGGTGAGTATGAGTTCGGCACCGCCTACGACAAGACCGGGCGGATCACGAGCCAGACGATGCCGGCCGCGGGCGGCCTGGCCGCCGAGACGCTGGCATACGGTTTCACCGCGCAGGGGTACGCCTCCACCCTGACCTCGAACTTCGGTGGTTCCGCCACCTATGTGAAGGGCACCGACTACTCGCCGACGGGACGGCTGCTGTCCCGCAGCTACGGTTCGGCGGGTCAGATCAAGCGGACGCTGACCTGGGACGAAGGCTGGAACCGGGTGACCAACCTGACCACCCAGACAAGGATGAACACCACCGCTCCGGTCACCGTGCAGAACGACGCCTACTTCTACGACGTGGGCGACAACATCCGCCGGATCGCCGACCGGGCGCTGGCCACCCCGCAGAACCAGTGCTACGACTACGACAACCGCAACCGGCTGATCTACGCCTACACCAACACCCAGGCCGACTGCTCGGCCGGTTGGTACCACGGCGCGGACTCAGGCGGTCCCGATCCGTACTGGGAGGGCTACACCTACGACGCCGTCGGCAACATCACCACCAAGCAGACCTGGGCCGACGGGCTGATGACCTACAACTATCCGCCGGGGGGCGCCGCGACGGTCCGGCCCAACGCCGTCACCTCGGTGCAGCATCCGGGCAGCCGACTGGACACCTACACCTATGACGCGGCGGGGCAGCTCGCGTCCCGGACCGTGGACGGGAAGAACGCCACCTTTACCTGGGACGCACTCGGCAAGGTCACCGGCGCCGTGGTCAACGGGCAGCGCACCGACAACGTGTACGACACCGAGGGCGAACGGCTGATCCGCCGCGAAGGCGGCACCACCACGCTCTATCTCGGGTCGATGGAGCTGGAGCTGACCGGCGGCGCGGTACGCGCCAAGCGGTACTACACCACGGCCGCCGGATCCATGATCGCGGTACGGACTCCGTCGTCGTTGACCTGGCTGCTCAGCGACGGCCAGGGCAGCACGCAGTTCGCGGTCGACGACGCCACCCAGGCCGTCAGCCGACAGCGCTACCTGCCGTTCGGCGACCGTCGCGGTGGACGGGACGACATCGCGGTCACCGACCTGGGCTTCCTCGGTAAGACCGAGGACAACGGAACGGAACTCAGCCTGCTCGGCGCCCGTTTCTACGATCCGGCTCTGGCCAGGTTCATCAGCCCCGACCCTCTGCTCGACCTGCGGACACCGCAGCTGACCAATCCCTACAGCTACGCCGAGAACAACCCGATCCGCTCCTCCGACCCGAGTGGCCTGGCACCCGACAACTGCAACCGGGACAGTCCCACCTACCGCGAGTGCAAGAAGGCCGAAGACCACCGGATGTGCGTCAAGCACTTCGGCAAGCAGGCGTGCAACCAGAAGATGGTTGAAGAGATGCGCCAGCGGGTCAACGCCGAGCTCCAGCGCCTGTTCGAGGCTCTCAAGGGGATCGCCAAGATAGCCGCCGACGAACTCGGTATCACCGCCGCCGTCGACTGCTTTTCCAAGGGAGACCTGGGCGCCTGCGGGGAGACGGCTCTCAATGTTCTCTCCTCGCTGGCCGGAGGGCTCCTCGGCAAACTGGTGTCGAAATACGGCCTGCCGTGGAAATGGAGAGAGCTCGCCAAGCTGGGTGAGAAACTCTTCGGTCTGGGCAAGGACGCCGTCAACTCCTTCAAGAGCTGGCGAAATGCCGCCGACGAGCTCAAGCGTCTGGAAGACGAGCTGAGGGCCGCGGCGAGAAGCTGTAAGAGCAGCTTCGTGGTCGGTACGCACGTCGTCATGGCCGACGGGTCGCGAAAGCCCATCGAGCAGGTCCAGGTGGGCGACGAGGTCCGGGCCACCGACCCCGAGACCGGCGAGACCGTGGCCAAGCCCGTCGTCGCGGTGATGACGAGCAAGGAGCACAAGAACCTGGTTCAGATCACCGTCGACGTCGACGGCGACCGGGGTGACGAGACCGGTGTGGTCATCGCGACCGACGAGCACCCGTTCTGGGTACCCGCCCTGGGCGGCTGGCGGCCCGCGGCCGAGCTGGAGCCGGGCCACGTGCTCCGGACCGGGTCCGGAACCCAGGTGCGGGTGGCGGCGGTCGCCGAATGGGGCGCCGTCCAGCGCGTCCACAACTTCACCGTGGGTGACCTGCACACCTACTACGTGGCGGCCGGCGACACCGACGTCCTTGTCCACAACGACGGCCCGTGCTACAAGATGGCCTCGGCGATCCACGACGACCCGTATCTGGTCAAGGCCGCCCAGCAAGCCGGGAAGAGCAACCAGAAGGGCTTGGACCATCTCTTCGATCAGCTCTCCAAAGGCAACATGAACCCCGGTAGCGGTACGGAATTCCTTAAGGGAACCGATGTAATGTATGCGCGTACCAAGGACGGGGCCCGCCTGTACTTCAGAAAAGTCGGCAACACGATCGTGGTCGTTGCGAAATCGAATAAGAAGAACCAGCAGAAGGTGATTGACAGACTCAGGGAGATCTATGGCTGATGAACCCTATTACTCATGGCAAGAGGATTCGTTCTCCGTGGAAATCCTGTTGGACGGGAGAACGGATCCCGAGGTGACGGAGGTCGGCGATTCCACCGTCACCTTGCCGGACGGGCGACGGTACAGCGCATACCTGATGACCCGGGAGGAGCTGTCCCGCATCATGGATCGCCACCTGGTGACGGGAGAGTCGCTGAACGGGAGCTACTTCTGTGCCACCGACCTGGTCGTCGTCAGGAACAGGGGAGTCACCGCCATGATCGACGTCGTGCGCGACATCGTGGAGACGGAGGACATCGGCAACCTCCTCCCGCGAATCGCCGACGACGGCACCCGGGAGAATCCGACGATGTAGCCATTCATCACCGGCCCGTGTTTCCCCGGTCTTGGTCACCTTCGGCGGTGACCTTGACCGGGGCTCGGGCAGTTAACGGGGGATCGGGGGAGAGCATCGGGGGAAGCCATGTCGCACCATCTCAGCGGGCCCAATCTGCGACCGCCGGCGCAGGACGCCCGGCTGGACCTGACCGACGTGTTCGCGTTTCAGTCGCTGATGGACCCGGCCAACACCGTGCTGATCATGGATGTGAACTCCTTCGGTTTCGATCCGGCCCGCGGCCCGCAGCTCCACCCCGAGGCGGTCTACCGGCTGAACGTGGACACCGACGGGGACGACCGCGCCGACGTCGCCTTCAGCTTCGTGTTCTCCCCGCCTAGAAACGGGGAGCAGTCCGTCACCGTCTACCACGCGGTGGGCGAGGACGCGCGCAGGCATGAGGTCACCGGCTCACCGGTCATCGTGGACGCGCCGGTGAGCTTCGGCCCCGATCCGATCATCGTCCAGCAGGACTGGCTCGCCTTCTCCGCAGGTCTGCGCAGCGACCCCTTCTTCGCTGACCTGGAGGGGATCGGAAACGACTTCCACTGGACGGGCCGGGACGCGCTCGCGGACAAGGACGTGATCGGGATCGTGCTGGAGGTACCGGCCCGGATGCTCGGCGACGGCGGTCCGATCGGGGTGTGGGGCCAGGTGAGCGTCGTCCGGGACGGCGAATTGACGACGGTCGACCGCGGCGCCCATCCGTCGCTGACCGCCTACTTCAACCCCGAGGACGGGAAGGACGAGTACAACCGCCGCGAACCGGCCGACGACCGGGCGAACTACCTGGCCGCCTGGGTCAAGGTGCTGGAGCACACCGGCGGCTACACCCCGCAGGCGGCTGAGGAGGCGCTGCGGACCGTCCTGCCGGACATCCTGCGCTTCGACCGTTCCCGCCCCGCGGCGTACCCGAACGGCCGGACCTTGAAGGACGACATCACGAGTGTTCGGCTGCGCATGATCAGCAACGGCAAGATCACCGGTGACGGGATCGACCCGCACACCGACCTGCTGCCCCACTTCCCCTACCTGGGAAACCCGCACTCCGGCTGACCAGCTGTCTCTGGCGAGCTCCCGATTTGACCTGATCGCTCGACACCCGTTCCCGAGGCGGATATGAGCTCGCCACTGGCCAAAACTATTCAAGTCGAACCACAACATTTCCCCATATTCTCCGTCTAATCAGTCGTGAGAAGGGGGAACGGGAATGGTGCGGAGATTTCTGCTCGCATTGGCGGTCGCAATTGTCGTGCTGCCTGTATCGACGGCGGCTGCCGATGAGGAACCGTGGCGCAAACTTCCGGGGGCCCGGGCCGAACTTCGGGACCTGGACGGTCCGGTCCGCGTGGACGGCTACCTCGTGACGGGCCACGAGAAGAAGGCGATCTACCAGCGGCAGGGCGACCGGTTCGTCAAGACGTCCCAGGATCCGGAGAACCTGTCGCCCGATGGACGATGGCGGGTGACCTGGTCGGCGGCGGAGGAGACACCGCTTCGCAAGGTCGTTCTGGTCGATCGAACGTCCGGCCGCCGGCTGACCGTACGCCTCCCGGTGGACTCGGGAGCTCCGAAATGGTCGCCCAACGGTAAGTTCTTACTGTTCACGGCGTATCGGCCGGTACGCGAGGACGACGACGTGGTGACCCACACACGGATCGGCTTCGTCCTCTATGACGTGGCCAATCGTCGGTCGCGCCTGGTCAAGGTCAACCCGGTCCAGCCTGTGTCACAGATCGACCTCTACGGGGCCTTCGGCTGGAACGCCGACGGAAGCGGAGTTCTGGCGAACCTGGACCCGGGACGAGGCGACGACCCCATCGTGTACTCCCTGGCTCTGTACGACCTGAAGGGAATCCGTCAGCGGGTTTACCCGGACGTCGGCGAACTGCCCGCGACCGCACCCGCCCCGTTCTCGCCCTCCGGTGCCATGTTCGTCACCAGAACCCAGAAACCTTTCGGTCTCGAGGACAGCCTCCGCGTCGTCCGGGCCGAAACGGGAGCCGTCGTCCTGCGCATGAACCTCGGGCTATTCACCGAGTTTTACGGCTGGTACGACGAAAAGCACCTGATCCTGAGTTACCGGAACAAGAAGATGATCACGACGTTCGAAGTCGTGAGCCTTTCCGGCAAGCGCGGTACCACGTTGATCAGAGAACAAATCGTCGCCGGCCCCGCCAGTTATGAACCGCATATCACGCGGCTCCACCTCAAACGCCGCGATCGATAAGAGCTCGGGGTCGACGGGCCCGGAGAGCAACTCGCGCGACGCGGCGACCGCTCAAGTGATACCCCGGAGGTCCTGGCCGCCGACCCCGGCTCGGCTCGGCGGGGCGGGGTCGGCACGGGACCCCGGCCCGCACGAGTGTACGGGTGCGCATGATCAGCAACGGCAAGATCACCGGTGACGGGATCGACCCGCACGCCGACCTGCTGCCCCACTGCCCCTACCTGGGAAACCCGCACTCCGGCTGACCAGGCCGGTCAGTCCGCCTGCCAGAGGGCGACGAGCGCGCGGGTGGCGAGCCGGCTCGGTATCGCACGCAGCGCGGCGTCGCGCAGCCACGCGCCGCCGCCGGTCAGCGACGTCAGCCGCGACTGCCGGGCCGCCGCCAGCATCAGGCGGCTGGTAGGGGGACGGCGTTCGGCGTCGTAGCGGCGCAGCCGTTGCGCGACGTCCGCCGGTCCGGCGTCGGTCAGATGCCGGGTCACCGCGGCCGCGTCCTCGAACGCCTGGCTGGCGCCTTGACCGAGATCGGGGCTCATGGCGTGGGCGGCGTCGCCGAGCAGCGCGATCCGCCCGATCGCGAACGACGGCAGCGGCTCGGCCAGGCACGCGATGGGATCGACGTAGACGTCGGCCGGCGGGGTGGCCTCGATCACCGCCGGAACCACCGGATGCCAGTCGGCCGTCAGCGTCAGCATCTGCCGGCGGGCCTCCTCGGCCCCGGGGGGTGTTCCGCACAGGGCGGAGTCGGTGAACCAGTAGAGGTCGCTGTCGCCGACCGGCCACAGGCCGAACATCGCGCCGGTGCGCCGGTCAACGAGTTGGCCGGCCAGCAACTCGGTCACGTCGAGGCCCGCCGGTCTGGGCAGCATGCCGCGGAGGTCCATCCGGCCGATCCGCCGCAATCCCGGGTGCCGGGGAAAGAGCAGGCCGCGCAGCTTGCTGCCGATGCCGTCGGCCACGATCACCGCGTCGGCCCTGGCCACGGGCCGATCGTCGGCGATCACCGACACCCCCGTCTCGTCCTGCTCCAGCCGCCGTACCGGTGCCGCGGTGTGGACCAGCTCGGCGGGGAACGGGGCACGCAGCGCCCGGTGCAGTTCGGCTCGGCTCACGGCCGACACCGGCCCGACCGTCCGCATCGCCCTGGCTATGTCGGTGACCAGCAGCGGCCGCCCGTGCCTGTCCCGCAATCCGCCGTGGTCGGCGGACATGGGCCTGGCATGCAGGTAGTCGCCAAGCCCCAGCGTGTTCAGCGCCCGGGCTCCGTTCGGCATGACCACGACGGCGGTACCCGCCTCCCGGAGCTCGGCGCCGCGCTCGTACAGCGTCACTTCGTGACCTCGCCGATGCAGCCCCACCGCGGCCGACACCCCGCCCAAGCCGGCTCCTACCACCACGATGCGCATGACCTTCACCCATCTTGTCCGGCAGGCCCGACGAGGCTTGCCACTACGATCGTCCTAGTACGGATACTGTCATATCATGGTTGTGTGCCGCCCCTTAACCAAGCCCGCCGCCGGGCCCTGGCCGACGCCGCCATAGATCTGCTGGCGGCTTCCGGAGCCCACGGGTTGACCCACCGCGCGGTTGAGAAAGCCGCCGGGCTTCCGCAGGGGACGGCCTCGAACTACTTCCGCAGCCGTGAGGCGCTGCTGGTGGCCGCGGCGGAGCGCATCGCCGAACTCCACCACGCCGACATGGACCGGGTCCCGCACCGCCTTGAGGCCGGCGCGGCCGACATCACCGGATACATCGCCGACCTGCTGACCGAATCCCTGTTTGATGCCGCGACGGTTCTCCGTACCCGCTATCTCGCGATTTTCGAACTCCAGCTGGAAGCGTTGAGGCGGCCGGCGCTGGCTTCGGCCCTCGCGGGCTTACTGGACACCTCGACGCGACTCACCGTCGGCTACCACGCACAACTCGGCCTGCCCATCCCGGCCGAGAAGGTCCCCACCCTGATCACCCTTTACGCCGGCGCGCTTTTCACCCTGGTGGCCACTCCGATTGAGCACATCAGCAGGGATGCCGTGCACAGCGTCGCCCGCGCAATCGTGCGGGGCGCGCTCACCGGTGCCGACGGCGAAGGGGATCGATGACGCCGGCGCGGGTCAGCTCTTGCGGCTGAGGACGGGATCCGGGTGGTCGTCGAAGCCGAGGCTTCGGTACAGGCCGTGGCCTTCGGGGCTGGCGTTGAGGTCCACCCGCTTCAGGCCTCGCCCGTCGAACCACGCGAGAAGGTCCTCGACGATCGCCCGGGCGTGGCCGCGCTTGCGGTAGGCCGGGTCGGTGACGATCCCGAAGACGTGGCCGACCAGCCCGCTGGGGTTGTACGGCGTCGGCAGCCGCCGGTCGACGGCACCCATGCCGCACGCGGCGAGGCCCGTCGTCCCGTCGATCACGACGATCCGCATCTCGTCGGAGGTGAGCAGCCCGGCCAGCGCGTCGGCGCAGCGGTCCTTCCAGGACACTTCGGACGGCGGCGGTCCCCACCCGGCTGCGAGGTCGCGGAACAGCAGTTCGCGGAGCCGGACGAGCTCTGCGATGTCACCGGACCCCGCCAAGCGCACATGGGACATGATCGGATTCTACGATCACGTACGGCCGGCACGGGCGCAAGCGGTCGGACCTTGCGTACTCCACGTTGCCGACCGGGCCGTCCTTGACCCGGACCACTTCCGGCAGGCGGGCCGGGGTGCCGTCCTGTTCCCGGTGGTTGAACCGCTCGTGACAGGTCTGCCGGGCAGGGCCCGTACCGGCCAGGCATGTCGAGCCGGAGCCCCCGGCGGATCCGCTCGACGGCCTGGCATGACCACGCCGGGGGCGGCGCCGTACGGCGGCTCGGTCTGCGGCCAGGCCCCGACGGTCGGCTCACCGCGTCTTACCCTGAACGGTTGGTCAACCCTGATCGTTTCCGGGACGGGCCCGAGGTCGCAGTCGCAAGCCGGAGACGAGGACGGTCCTGGTCAGGCGCGTTTCACTCCGGAGACGGGGCCCTCGGGCATGAGCATCCCGGCTCTGGCGGTGCCCGACATCGTGCCGGACGCGATGGTGAGGTCGAAGTCGAGGTGGACGGCGACGGGCTTGGTGACGTCGGCGCTCCACGTGGCGCGCGCGGAGCCGTCGTCGCCGCGGTGCACGGTCAGGGCGGACAGTCCCACCGTTTCACCGCTTGCCGTACTCGTCCCTCGCAGGGAGCCGTCCTGGTCGGTGAACTCGAGGACGATCTCGATCGGCCCGAGGGGGCTCTGGAGGGTCGCGTCCCAGACACCGAGAAGTGCGGTCATGGCGTGTTCCTTTCGTTGACGGGTGCGTTCACCTGGCTCCGCGAATCAGCGTGACGACGAGCCCGCTTGCGAGGACCGCGCCTCCGGCGCCGACGAACATGAGGAGGTAGCCCGCTTGGTGGATGAGCGACGCCGCGACGGTGGGGCCGACGGCGATCGCGATCAGAGTGGCGACGTTGACGAGGCTGAGGTCGCGCGCGCGGCGCTCTTCGTCGGGGAGGAGGTGGATGACCATCGCCATGCTCACCGCCTCATAGGCGCCGAACCCGATTCCGGTGAGCGCGGAGAGGAGCAGGACGCCTTCCCAGTTCGCGGTGAACGCGCCGAAGAGGGTTCCGCCCGCGAAGACCACGGTCGCGCCGACGATGTACACCTTGTGCCGGTGCGCTCGATCCGACAGGACTCCGGCGACGAGCGCGGCGACGACCACGCAGGGAGCGTAGATCGCGGTGAGGATGAGGACGCCGTCGTCCGTGGAGCGGCCGGGGTGCAGCGTCTCGTAGCGGATGACGTCCTGAAGGTAGAAGAACAGGTAGGAGATCGCGACGTTCTGGCCGAGGGCGAACAGGAAGCGGTGCAGCCATGCGAGGGTGAGGTCGCGATCGCCCCGGCGGCGACGCTCCCGGGCGGCGGGCCGGATGCCCGCGGGCTGGGTCCTGTCGCCTCGGAGCGTGAGGATGAAGAGCAGGTACGCGGCGGTGATCAACACCGTCAACACCGGATAGGTGGCGTCGGCGTCCCCGGTGAGGGAGTGTACGGCGGTGCCGAGCACCGGTGCGAACGCCCACGAGATGCCCAGGCACGCCGAGGCGAGTCCGCGTCGAGCCGGGGGCACCAGATCGGGAATCGTGGCGGTCAACGGTGCCATGAGCATGTTCGCGCCGAGTTGCAGGAAGCTCCACCACAGGGTCAGTTCCACGACGCTCGTCGCGCCGCCGGTGCCGAGTGCCGCGGGAACGATCACGATGAGCCCGGCGATCAGCCAGGGCCGGCGACGTCCGAGCCGGCCGCGGGTGATGTCGCTGATGCGGCCGACGAGGGGGTTGCTGAGGATCCCCACGACCCCGCCGACGCCGGTGACCACCGCCAGCGCGGTGACGTGGTCGCCGGGGGCGATGGCGGAGAGCTGGGACGGGATCGTGGTGAGGACGGGACCGAGGATCATCGCCCACAGGGTGGTGCTCGCGGCGGTGAGGGCGAGGTAGTAGGTGCGGGGGAGGGCGGACGCAGCGGGCGACGGCGCGCGGGCGACTATCGCATCGTTCATGAAGGCCCCCTTATTTTGGCCGTGTGGCCAAAATAAACAGGATGCCGAGCCCGATGTCAACGCCGGAGGGAGGGGGCTATCCGATGTCCGGATCGAGTGTCATGCCGTAGGCCTGGAGGGTTGAGTCGACGATTGCCCGCTGTCGTTCGGGTGGGAGTCTGTCCGGGTAGAGCGCGGCCTGGGCGCCGAGGCCGTCGATGAGCGCGATGAACGCCTCCGCCACGAGGGTGGGGTCCTGGCGGCTGGTCAGCTCCCCGCGGGTCTGGGCGTCGCGGACCAGGACCTCCAGCAGGAGCCGCCACTGCGAGTACGACCGCCACCTCTCGTCGGCGAGGGCCGGGTTTCCCAGGGAGTAGCTCCAGAACGCCAGCTCGATCTGTTCTCCGGTCACGGACGCCTCGTCGACGGGGAGTGACTCCAGGAGCGCCTGCCGGAGTGCGTGCGCCCCGGTCAGGCCTTCGATCCGGACGCGGATCCGCTCGGCGAGCAGTTCGTAGGAGCGCTGCAGCGCGGCGCGCAGGACGTCGTCCTTGCCGCTGAAGTAGTGGGCGATGATCCCGTGGGAGACACCGGCCTCACGCGAGATCTCGCGCGTGGTCGTACCGGCCAGCCCTAGCCGGGAGACGACGCGGAGGCAGGCGTCGACGAGCTCCTGTCTCCGTACGGCATGGTCGACGATCTTCGGCATGGGCGCGAGCCTAGCCGACGGGTTTCGTCGCATGCACGGGGTCGGTGACAGAAGTTGACGGCGAGGTGCGCGGGCGTTTATTTTGGCCAGACGGCCAATAAAGATGGGTGGTGTCATGCGCCTCAGTGTGAGTTTCAGTGGATTCGCCCCGATCAGCGCCTCGCTGCATGTTGCGGAACGCGCGGAGCACGCGGGATTGGACGGCGCGTGGTACTGCGAGCACATCGGGTTCCACGACGCGGTCGTGCCCGCGGCGCTGATGCTCGACCGCTTCCCGGGACTCGACGTCGGCATCGTCGGCACCGCCCCGGTGAGCCGCCATCCCGCGCTCCTGGCGATGGAGCTCGGCTCCCTCGCCGAGCTCGGACCGGGACGCGTTCGCGCGCAGCTCGGCCTCGGCGACGCCCGGCTGGTGGGCCGTATCGGCGGCGTCGCGAACTCACTGCAGGTCGTGCGCGAGTACGTCGAGGCCACACGTCGCTGCCTGGCGGGCGAACCGCTCGACGGGCAGTGGGCGAACCATGTGTTCGACTCCTTCCGGAGGGCGCCGGCGCCCGCCCCGCCGGCTCTCGACGTCATGGCGATCCGTCCGCGCATGCTGGAACTGGCGGCGGAGATCGCCGACGGGGTGTCACTGTCGACGGGGGCCTCGGCCGCGTACCTGGCCGAGACGGTGGAGCGAGTTGAACGCGCCCTGGAGAAGCACGGCCGTCCCCGTGACTCCTTCCGGATCACGGCGCAGGCGTTCGGCTGCATCGCGGAGTCCACCGCGGAGGCGGTCGCCAGGATCACCCCGACGTTCAGGATCTTCTCCCCGCAGGTCCTGGCGCTGCTGGCGCCGGGCCTGGACCCGGAGACGGACGCCGCGCAGATGGCCATCGCCTGTGGTGCGGGCGACCTCGCCGAACGGCTCGACGCCTACCGCAGGGCCGGCGTCGACGAGATCGCGATCGACCTAGCCCAGAATCCCGACGAAATCGACGACGCGCTCGCGGCCTTCGCCGCGGCACGCGACGCCTGACCCGTACGAGGCCGCCTGGGGGGCGGCACCGTCACCAGGCCGGAAGCGCCGCGCGGAAGCACGCGATACCCGATTCGTGCCGGGACCCGATGAACTCAGTGGAAGGAAGACCATGAACTCCGACCTCGAAACCCTCACCCGCGTCCATGAAGGCTGGGTTCGCGCGAACACCAACGCCGACCGGAAATGGCTACGGGAGAACGTCCATCCCGACTTCGTGATGTGGAACACCGTCGGCTCGAACTTCTTCGGGCGGGACGCCGTCGTCGACCTGTGGACACGGCTGCGCGAGATCGCATCCTCCGCGGGATCCGGCGGCGGCCGGGCGCTGTCGGAGGCGTGGGACGAGAAGTACGTCATCGACGGGGACTTGGCCGTCGTCCACTGTCTGAGTCGGCTCCGCTTCGACTTCGGAGCGGGGGCCGGGGCCGAGGCCGGCGGCGCGCTCGACCAGGTGTTCCGGTGCACGGAGGTCTACCGCAGGACGGACGACGGCTGGCTGATGATCCACTACCACGGCTCCCCGCACACGCCGGGCCTGCTCGGAGGGTCGTGAGATGCGGCGCGTACGGTTTGAGCACGCGGTCGAGCAGGGAGTGCTCACCGGCTGGGAGTACCCGGCGGTCCACGCGACGGACCAGGCGGTCGTCCTCGTACACGGGGTGAACGGGTACGCCGACGAGTGGGACGTCTTCGCGCGGGTCGTCGGCGGCCGCCACCGGATCATCGCGGTGGATCTTCCCGGTCACGGCGAGTCCCGCGTCGACGCGCCGTTCGACCTGGCGGCCTGCGTGGGCCTGGTCGAACGGCTGCTCAGGGAACGCGGGGTGGAACACGCCCATCTCGTCGGCTCCTCGTTCGGCGGGGGTGTCGTGATCGCCCTGGCCGCCGAGCATCCCGACCTCGTGTCGACGCTGACCACCCTCGGCACGGGCCCGGGGGGCGAGCACGAACTGTTCGCCGCGATCTCCGCGCGCATTCGCGCGCACGGCGCACCGGCCTTCTACGCCGAGACGATCCCGCGGTACTCCTACCCGCCGGAAACCCCGCCGCACGTCATCGAACAGGCCGTGTCCCGCGCCTCGGCGCAGGACGCCGACACCGCGCTGGCCATCCTGGAGGCGGCCTTCTGTACGGAACTGAGCCCCTACGCGCGGCGGGTGACCGTACCGAGAATGATCCTCGGGGGAGAGGAAGACCGGACGTGCACGCCGAAGCACGTCACCGAACTCGCCGACGCCTGCGCGAGCGCCGCCCACATCGTGCCCGGGTTCGGTCATCTGCCCCACATCGAGCAGCCCGAGCGACTGGCCGGACTGCTCGAGGCCTACTGGGCGGCGCCGGTGGAACCGCGCCGTACCGTTCGTGATCTCGATGAGCTCGACGGGCTTACCCGGGACGGCGCCGGGGTGCAGCGCCTGTGCTGGACCCCGGTCTGGGCGTCGGCGCGGCGCCGGCTCAAGGAACTGCTCGCCGAGGTGCCCGGCGTCCAGGTCGAGCAGGACGCCGCGGGCAACCTGCACGCCACCCTGCCCGGGCGGTCCCCAAACACCCTCGTGATCGGCAGCCATTTCGACTCGGTGCCCGATGGGGGAAACCTGGACGGCGCGTACGGCGTCCTCGCCGGCTTGGAGGTGCTGCGCGCGTTCGCGAGCCGACCGGTGCCGCCGGCGGTCACGATCCGGCTGACCGACTGGGCCGACGAGGAGGGCGCGCGATTCGGACGCAGCCTCTTCGGCTCCAGCGTCGTGGCCGGGTCCCTCGACCTTGAGGCGTTCTCGCTCCTGACCGACCGGGAGGGCCGCAGACCCGCGGACGTCCTCGCCGAACACGGCGTCCACCTGCGGGAGCTCGATCACGCGCGCGCCTGGCTGCGGGACGTCCACGCCTACCTGGAACTCCACATCGAGCAGGGGCCGCGCCTGGAGCATCAAGGCCTGCCGCTCGCGGCGGTGACCGGATCCCTCGGGGTCGAGCGGCACCGGGTCGTCCTGCACGGCGCCCCCTGCCACGCGGGCGGCACCCCGATGGAGCTGCGCGCCGACCCGGTGGCCGCGGCGGCGTCGTTCCTCGTGCGCGCCAGAGAAGCCGCGCGAGCGGCGGGAGGGCTTCTCACCTGCGGTGTCGTCGAGGCGTCGCCGGGCACGCCCACGGCCGTGGCCGAGTCCGTGTCCCTGACCCTGGATGTGCGACACGAGGACGGCGCCGTACTCGCCTCCCTCTGGAACCAGGTCCTGCGTGCCCTCGACGAGAGCTGCGGGCAGGAGGGGGTCCACTCCCAGGTGGACCGGTTGTGGACGACCCCGCCGGTTCCGTTCGACCCGGAACTCATCGACACGGCCGCGCGGGTCGTCGAGCTCGCGACCGGCCACGCGCCTCGACTGGTGAGCGGACCGCTGCACGACGCGTGCGAGATGGCCGGAGCCGGCATCCCGACCGCGATGCTCTTCGTTCCCAGCAGCGCCGGCATCAGCCACGCGCCCGTGGAGTACACGCCCCCTGAGCGCCTCCAGGACGGCATCAGAGCGCTCGCCGCCCTCGCGGTCGAGACCATCGCGCGGATCGAAAGTTCATGACCTTGTTGGAGCAGGCGGAATGGATGGGCGATTGTCTGATCGGGTCGTTCACCGCAGGCCCGAGATCGGGCTCAAGCTCCCCCTCATTCAGGACCTCGTCGTGCGCGCTCTCCGGCCTCGACGTTGACCTTCGTCTCCGGGCAGGCGCGCCCGTGACCGTGAACGACCCGGCGGCGTTCACCCGCGCGTACGCGGCCGCCGTCGTGGGCGCGGACAGTGTGCGGACGTTGGCCGCCCCGGTGGCCGCGTTCGAGGACGTCGGGCTCATCGCGCGCGCCGTACCGTCCACTCCGCTGTTCGTCGGGGCCGGGCGTGACGGCGGCGGCTCGGGTGACGTCCACTCACCGAATCCGCGAATCGACGAAAGGTGTCTCGCCGTCGGTGCCGCCGTGGACGCCGCGATCGGCTTCGGCGAGGGATGCCGAGACGAGGGGAAGAAGGCGACGGGATGACGTACTCGATCGTCGCGAGAGACGGTGTGACCGGGGAGATCGGCGTCGCCGTCGCCTCGCACGCCTTCGCCGTCGGGCGCGACGTCGCGTTCGCCCGCGCGGGTGTCGGCGCCGTCGCCACGCAGGGAACGCCGGACCCGGGTCACGCGGAACGGCTGCTGGACGCACTGGAAGCCGGGGCCACGGCGGCGCAGGCGCTGCACGCGCTGGTCGCGGACGACTCCGCACGCAGGATTCGGCAGACCGCGCTCATCGGGTCTCGCGCCGCCCCGGCCGCCCACACCGGGTCGTTCTGCGTTCCCTTCGCCAGCCACGCGGTCGCCGGCGATCACTCCTGCCAGGGGAACCTCCTGACCTCCGACGGGGCCTGGGACGCGATGGCCGAGGCCTATCGGACGGCGACCGGGTCCTTCGAGGAGCGGCTGATCGGCGCGCTGGAGGCCGGGCTCCGTCACGGCGGGGACCTTCGCGGGCAGCAGGCGGCCGCCGTACTGATCGTCGGACCGCGGCCGGGCACCCGTCCGCGCATCGACTTCCGGGTCGACGACCACCCCACGCCGACGGCCGAACTCCGGCGGCTGATCGCCATGGATCGCGCCGACCGCCGGCTGCGCGACGCGCTCGGCGTCGTGCTGGGCGCTCCCGGGGATCCGCGCGACACGCTCGAATCCCTCGCACGCGCGCAGGAGGTCTTCGGCTCGGCGAACAGGGAGCCCGACTTCTGGGCCGCCGTGATCGTCGAACGCCTCGACGAACTCGACCGATTCCCACCCGACCCCCGCTGGCGTGAGCTCCGCGCCCGTCTGTCGCGTTTACGGTCGCCACGAACCCGCCCATGACACCCACCGAGGAGCCACGATGATCGACGTCTCCAACCCTTCCGACGTTGCGACGCTCACCGAGGTCGTGGTCGGGCCATCGAAGAGATTCACGTGGTGGGACCTCATCTGGGGGTCGTTGCGCTATCCGGATCCGGCCAGCCTGAGATACGCCTCGAACAACAACGTGCGTGTCCCGGAGCACGAGCGTGCCGGGCGGCAGCATGCGGACTTCGTGCAGGTGCTCAAGGAGTCCGGCGCGCGTGTCCACACCCTCGAAAACCTTCCGGACGTGGCCATCCAGCTCTACCCTCGCGATCTTGCTTTCGCCGTCGACGACACACTGTTCCTCGCGCGTTCGCGAGACCCGATTCGCCGGAAGGAGCAGCGTGCTCTCTTCCCCCTACTGGACAAGATCGCACGCGTCGAGCGGCTGGACGCCGGGCTGATCGAAGGCGGCGACGTCATCGTCACCGGCGGCGACGTCCTCGTCGGGCTGAGCGAGGCGAGCGATCTGGCCGGGGTCTCGGCGCTGCGTACGGCGTTCGCCCGGGCCGGCGTCGAGCGGGAGGTCGTCCCGATCGAGTTCTCCGGCCGGGGAGTCGTCCACCTCGACACGAAGTTCACGATGGTCGGGCCCGGGCTCGGGTATGTGCACTCGGCGTCGTTGACGCCGTACTCGCGTCGGCTGCTGGCGGATCGCTTCGAACTGATCGAGGCCACCGACGAGGAGTCGCGGGCGCTGATGGTCAACACCGTCGCACTCGCCCCGGACCGTGTGATCGTCGATGCTCGGGCGCGCCGGCTTGCCGACGCGCTCCGGGGGAACGGCGTCGAGCCGGTGCCGCTGGACTTCTCCGAGGTGACGAAGTTCCCCGGCGGATTCCGCTGTGCCACGCTCCCGCTGCGTCGCGAACACCGGTCGTCCCCGGAAGGCGGGTAGTCGCCGTTTGGCCATTGATCCAGTTCGCGAGGCATGCACTGTGTGTATACACATGATGTATAGTCGCAGTTGTGTCTATCTCCCACACTCTGCTGGCGCTCCTGGAACACGGTCCGTGCCACGGATACGACCTCAAACAGGCGTTCGACGCCAGATTCGGGCACGACCGGCCCCTGCACTACGGCCAGGTCTACTCCACCCTCGCCCGGTTGCTGAAGCACGGCCTCGTCGAGGTCGACCTGGTGGAACCCGGGGCCGGGCCCGAGCGCAAGCGATACGCGATCACCACGGCGGGCGTGACCGACGTGGAGAAATGGCTGGCGCAGCCGGAGCGACCCGAGTCCTATCTGCAGAGCACGCTGTTCACCAAGGTGGTCGTGGCACTGCTGACCGGCCGGGACGCCGCCGGGGTGCTCGACGTCCAGCGCGCCGCCCACCTGGAGGCGATGCGGGAGCTCACCCGCCGCAAAACCGCCGGTGACCTGGCCGACGCGCTCATCTGCGACTACGCGATCTTCCACCTGGAGGCCGATCTGCGCTGGCTTGAAATGACCACGGCCCGGCTCGGCCGGCTCGGCCAGGAGATCCGCTCGTGACCCCGCTCATGTCGGCCCGCGGTCTGATCAAGACCTACGGAGCCACCGTCGCCCTCGACTCCGTCGACCTGGACATCCAGGCCGGAGAGATCCTCGCCGTGATGGGTCCGTCGGGATCGGGCAAGTCGACGTTGATGCACTGCCTGGCGGGGGTGGTACGCGCCGACTCCGGCCAGGTCCGCTATGGAGAGACCGAGCTGACCACCGCATCCGACGCCCGGCTCAGTGCCCTGCGCCGCAGGGAGTTCGGGTTCGTCTTCCAGTTCGGACGTCTCGTCCCCGAGCTGCTCTGCCTGGAGAACGTCGCGCTGCCGCTGCGGATGGAGGGCGTCAGGCGCAGGGAGGCCGAACGGCGGGCGGCCGGCTGGCTGGAACGCCTCGACGTCGCCGACTGCGCGGGCAAACGCCCCGGCCAGATTTCCGGCGGGCAAGGCCAGCGCGTCGCGATCGCCCGGGCCCTGGTCACCGAGCCGCGTATCGTCTTCGCCGACGAACCCACCGGTGCGCTCGACTCCCTCAACGGCGAGCTCGTGATGCGTCTGCTCACCCGGTGCGCCGCAGAGGCCGGGATGGCGGTCGTCCTCGTCACCCACGAACCCGCCGTGGCCGCCTACTCCCACCGGGAGGTTGTGGTGCGCGACGGGAGAATCCGTACCGGCACCGGGGTTTCACGATGATCGCGCGATGGATCCGCCAGCTCGCCTTCGGCGCGAGACTGGCCGTCGGCGGCGGGCTCACCGGCTGGACCCGGCTGCTTCTCACCGCCACGGCGGTCGGCGTGGGGGTGGCGTCCCTGCTGCTGGCGGCGGCCGTACCCGACCTGCTGCACGGCCGCCAGACCCGGGTCGACGCCAGAGCGGATCAAAGCGGAACGGAGGTGCCGCACCGCGGACCCGACACCGTACTCCTCGCGATGACCGACACCTCTTTCCACGGCACGCCGATCCGGGGCAGGCTGATGCAGCCTGAGGGGCCGGACGCGCCGCGCCCACCCGGCGTCACCCGTTTCCCCGGGCCGGGCGAGATGGTGGTCTCCCCGGCCCTGGCCGACCTGCTCTCCGCACCGGACGGCACGCTGCTACGGCCCAGGCTGAAGTACCGGATCGTCGGCACAATCGGCGATCAAGGACTGGCCGGCCCCGGCGAGCTGGTCTACTACGCGGGCGGTGACCGGCTCACCGGGAACCCGCAGGTCTGGCGGGTGAACCGGTTCGGAGTGGAGGGAATCCGCGAAGGACTGGATCCGCGCCTGATGCTCCTGGTGATCGTCGCTTTCGTCGTCCTGCTGCTGCCCGTGGCGGTGTTCATGGCGGCGGCGATTCGGTTCGGCGGCGCTTCCCGGGACCGCCAGCTCGCTGCATTACGGCTGGTCGGAGCGGATCTGTCTATGGTCAGGCGCTACGCGGCCGGGGAGGCTCTCGCCGGAGCCGCGCTCGGCCTCGTGCTCGGCGCGGGATTCTTTCTCGCCGGACGGCAGCTGGCCGGCCAGGTCACCTTGCTGGACATCAGCGTCTTCCCCGCCGACGTGCGGCCTGCCGTGCCGCTGGCCGTGCTCGCCATCCTGCTGGTTCCGGCGCTGACCGTGTCGGTGACGCTTGGTGCGATGCGCGGCGCGGCCGTCGAGCCACTCGGGGTGGTCCGGCGCCAGGGAGGTCGCCGCCGCAGGCTGTGGTGGCGGCTCGTGTTTCCCGCGGTGGGCCTCGGCCTGCTCATACCGTTGATCGTCGGCAGCGGGGGCTCCGACGATCTCGTCACCAGGACGCTCGCCGGGGTGGGTACCGCGCTGCTGCTGGGGAGCGTCGCCGTGCTCTTGCCCTGGATCGTGGAGACGGTGGCCCGCCCGCTCGGTGCCGGTCCGGTGTCCTGGCAGCTCGCGGTACGCCGCATCCAGCTGGACGGGGGGTCTTCGGGCCGCCTGGTGGGTGGTGTCTCGGTGGCGGTCGCGGGGGCGATCGCCCTGCAGACGCTGGTGACCGGGCTCGCCTCGGTCTACACCGAGGACACCGGCATGGATCCCAGGCAGGCCCAGGTCATGACGCGGCTTGAGCGGCCGATGGCCTATCCGCGCACGCTGGAGATCGCCGAACGGATACGTGCCGTTCCCGGGGTGCGCTCGGTTCTGAGCACCGGCTATCTCGACGTCTTGCCGACGGAACCGGGCAGCTCGCTCCCGCTGGTGATCGCTCCGTGCGCCGTCCTGCGGGAGTTCGCCCGGCTGGAGGAATGCGGTGATCGCAGCGTGTTCCTCCACGCCACCGAGGAGAGCGGCGATTCACCGCCGCGTCCCGGGGAGCAGGTGTACGACGGGCGGGCGATGTGGACGATTCCGTCTGACGCCGTGGTGGTCATGGGCCAGGCCTCCGGTCGGCTGTGGTACCCGGATCGGGCGGTGCTCGCCACACCCGGTGCGGTCCCGGCCTCGATAGCGCAGGCGCTCCACCTCCGGATGACGATCGCCGTCGACCCGGCGCGGCCCGACACCGCCGAGCTGATCCGCAACGTCGCGGCCGAGATCGATCCGTTCATGATCGTGGACGCCGTCGTGGAGTCCCGGCTGACCAACAGGTTCGCCGGAATCCTGCGCGGGATCGGCGTGGGCATGGTGGTCGTGCTGTCGCTGATCGGATTGAGCATGCTGGCGACCGTGCTCGACCAGCTCAGGGAGCGGCGTCCGCTGCTGGCCGCGCTTGGCGCGTTCGGCGCCCGGCGGGGCGCTCTGGCCTGGTCGACGCTGTGGTTCGCCGCCTTACCGGTCACGCTCGGCTTGGCGCTCGCCGTCCTCGCCGGCACGGCGATGGGCGCGGTGTTGCTCGCCATGCTGAACCTCCCGATCAGGTTCGGTCTCGTGGGCATCCTCGTCCCGGTGGGCGCCGGGGTTGCCACGGTGGTCGCGATGACCGCGCTCAGCCTGCCCGTTCAGTGGCGACTGTCCCGGCCGGACGGGCTCCGCACCGAATGACGGTACGGCCGGGGACCGGCGCCGTGCCTCCGGCCGTACCTCACCCGCCGGTGCTCCGCCCGGGTTCACGCGGGGCTCGGGGAGGCGACGAGCCTCAAGAAGGTGACGTGGGCCCGGTGAAGTCTCCGGCCGTCGGCATTCACATCGCCGGCGAAGGCCGTGGGCGCTCACCGTCTCGGTTTGGGGCCTCCGGCGACTCGTCCATGTGCAGGCCCGCCGGGACGGTGCCATCTCGACGGACTCCGGCGAGTTCGGCCGGAGCCGTCCCCGCGAACCGGTAGAACCGCCTTTCGATACGTGCTTGCGCCGTGTCCGCCGTACCGAACCCTGAAACGCTTGAGAAGGGACCATCGGGACCGTCGTCCGGGCGCGGCAGTAAGGGAGAGGGATGTCCGTCAAGCCGCGGAGATGGCCAGCACCCCGATGACGGAGGCGGCGATACCGACCTGCTGCGCACGTTCGAGCCGCTCGTTCAGCACGATCCGGGCGAGGACGATGGTGACGATGCTGTGCAGCGAGCCGAGCACGGCGGCGATACTCACCAGCCCGAGTGTGGAGGCGGTGGTGTACAGGAAGTCCGCCGCGATGATGAGCACCCCGATCAGGGCGATCGTGGGCAGGGAGTTCCTCGGGACGGTCACGCGGTGGCGTTTGACTACGACGACGGACGCGATGGCGATCACCGCGGTGAGGCGGGCCGTGAGCAGGGCCCATCCGACGTCGCCCGTTCCGGCGTTGTGCATGGTGAAGAAGAAGGTGCCCAAGCCGAGCGCCGCCAGCAGGCCGTAGACGACGCTCGGCGTCACAGGGGAGCCGCCGGACTTGCCGCCGCCCGATCGGTAGGCGGTGAACACCAGGCCGATCAGCGCCAATGCCAGGCCGGTGAACTGGAGCGGACTCGGAACCTGGCCGGTCGCCAGCCCGGCCAGCAGCGGGACGATCGGCGCGGTTGCCGCGATCGGCGCGACGATGCTCATCGTGCCGACCGCGAGGCCGCGGTAGAGGGCGGCGATGCCGACGGTTTCACCGAGTCCCGCGAGGGCGGCGAAGCCGAGGGAGGAGGCGTCCGGCGGGCCCGCTCCCCGGACGACCGCCATGATCGCGAGCAGGATGAGTGCGGTGACCTGAGAGATCAGCAAAACCGACAGCACCGAGACCGCTCGGCTCTTGAGTCCGCCGAGGAAGTCGGAGATCCCCCAGCCGAGGCTTGCGCCGAGGGCGAGCACGATGGCAGTCATTGACGTTCCCCACTGATTCGGTGCCGGGTGGTGTGTTCGAGGATCGCCCGGATGACGATGTCCCACCGGGTCCGCGGAAAGACCTCGTGGCCGGTCCGCTCCATGGCGATGAGGCGGGCGCCGGGGACCTCGGCGGCCAGGGCGTGGCTGTGGCCGGGCGGGACGGACGGGTTGACCTTGAGGTTCCGCTCGTTGACCGCGGTCATTTCGCACCCCCGAGGAAGTTTCTGTTACGTGTAACGAAGAAGGTAGCAGGAAACCCCGTTACATGTCACAAGAATTCCGTACACTTCTTTCATGACCCACCAGCCAACGCCCGGCCGGGCCGCGCTCGACGCCTGGGCCGCCTATCGCAGACTGCACCTGCTCGTGGATGCCAAGATCGCCCGCGACCTGGAACGGGACTCGGGGCTGTCGATGCCCGACTACGAGGTGCTGGCCGCGGTGACGCAGCTGTCGGGCCCGGAGACGTGCGTGCGGGTGAGAGGCCTGGCCACCCGGATGAACTGGGACCACAGTCGCCTGTCCCGCCAGCTCGGCCGGATGGAACGACGCGGGCTGATCGCCCGGGAGTCATGCGACCTGGACGGCCGCGGCGACGACGTCCTGCTCACCGAGGCCGGGCGGCGGGCCTACCGGGAGGCCACCCCCGCGCACCTCACCTCAATCGACCGCCACTTCACCGGCGCGCTGTCGGCAGGGCAGCTCGACGCCCTGACCGGCATCGAACAGACCCTCGCCGACGGAGGTCACCCCGGCTCCCGGCCGTGAAGCGTGGCACGCGCCTCTGATCACGCCTGGGCCAGAGCAGGCCTGAGTATCGCGTTCCCCATCGGGACGCCTCCGCCTCGCTCGCGTTCGGCCGGGATCTCGTCCGGTGCGCGTCCGACGTTGTGGTCGCTCAGGCTTTGGCTTCCTCGGGGGAAGGCTTCGCCGGGCGGAACATCACCAGGGCGAGTCCGGCGATCACCACCATCATGGCCGCCGAGACACCGAAGGCCAGGCTGAACCCTTCGGTGAGCGCGGCCTCGGCCGGTGCCCCTGTCCGGAGCCGGTCGCCGGTCCGGTTCACCGCGACCGCGGAAAGGATCGCCAAACCGAGTGCGCCGCCCAGTTGGGCGCTGACGTTCAGCAGCGCGGAGGCGACACCGCTGTACTCGGGGGAGACCCCGTCCAGGGCCGCGGTGGTGAGCGGCACGATGACGATGCCGAAGCTCACGCCGGTGACGAGCAGCGGAAGCAGGACGTCCCCGATGAAGGTTCCGGTGGGGGAGATCCGTGTGAACAGCAGCAGCCCGCCCGCCGAGACGAGCGCCCCGGCGGCGACCACCGGGCGCAGGCCCACCCGGCGGAGCAGGACGGGGGCGAGCGCCGCGGCGCCGATCAGCGCCAGGGTCATCGGCACATACGCCAGGCCGGTTTCCAGGGCGGTGTGGCCGAGCACCTCCTGCAGATAGAGGGTGAGCATGTAGAAAACGGCGAACATAGCCCCGCCGCGGACCGCCTGGATCGCGTTGGCCCCCGAGACCGACCGGTTCCGGAACAGGGAGAAGGCGATCAGCGGCTCCCTGGCGATCCGCGTCTCGTGCACGATGAAGTACGCGATCAGCGCGAGGGACACAGCCAGCAGGATCGGGGTGCGGGCGGATCCCCACGAGCCGGATTCGGTCTGCAGGATCGCGTAGGCGAGGAGGCCGACCCCGGCCGTTGAGGTGATCGCACCGACGACGTCGAAGTCCCGGCGGACGCCCGGTGTCCGTGCGGTCTCGGGCACAGGCAGCCGGCGGAGCGCCACCAGCAGGAGGAGTCCGACCGGCAGGTTGACGAAGAAGATCCATCGCCACCCCGGTCCGTCGGCGAGCAACCCGCCCGCGAACAGGCCGACGGTGGTGCTCACACCGGTGGAGGCTCCCCAGGCGGCGAGCGCCCGATTCCTGGGCTTGCCCTCCGGGAAGATCAGGGCGATCAACGCCAGGGTCATCGGCGCGATCAGCGCGGCGCCCACGCCCTGCAGGGCGCGCCCCCCGATCAGGGTGCCCGCGTTCTGGGCGAATCCGGCGACCGACGAAGCCACGGTGAACAGGGCGATGCCGGCGAACAGGATCCGGCGGTGCCCGAGGAGGTCCCCAAGCCTGCCACCGAGGAGGAGGAACCCGCCGAAGGGCACCATGTAGGCGTTGACCACCCAGGACAGGTCGGCGGGGTCGAACCCGAGGTCGTGCCGGATCGCCGGAAGCGCCACGTTGACCACCGTGGCGTCGACGCTGTCGAGCACCTGCGCCAGGCACAGCACGATGAGCGCGAGCGTGTGCCCTCGGTCCCACGTGAAGGCCGGAGCCTCCCGGGTCGTCGTCATGTCCCTCCCCTGAAGAATGAGCAGTCGCTCATACGGTATGAGCGACTGCTCATTCCGCGCAACCCCTCCCTGGGCGTCGGGTAGATTGGGGCGTCATGTCACCACGTGGCGTCGCCATCCCCGAAGTCCGTCGGCAGCTCTTCGACGCCGCCGAACGCGTCCTCGCGCGGGAAGGACCCGCCGGGCTCAGCGGCCGGGCGATCACCCGGGAAGCCGGCTGCGCGACCGGATTGCTCTACAACCACTTCGGCGACCTGGACCGTTTCCTGACCGAGCTCTTCCTCGACCGCGCGCTGCAGGCCTCGGCCGAGCTGGGGGAGTTGATCCGGAAGGCGGGCACCGCCACCGTGGCGGACAACCTGGCGAACGCGATCGACGCCCTGTTCGGCACCAACCTGCTCGCCCTCGCCGGCCTGGCCCTGGTCCGCCCCTCGCTCACCGCGCGCCTCCACGAGTCCGTGGGGGAGGGCGTTCTCAGGCTCGACCTCAACGAGGCCGTCTTAACGGCCTACCTCGACGCCGAACGCGACCTCGGCCGGATCAGACCGGACACCGACACGGGGTCTCTCGCCGTGGCCTTGGCCGGGTCGGCTCACCAGCTGCTGCTCACGGGTGGCCCACATGCGCCCGACCTGCGTGAACGGATGCGCCGGGTGGTCAACGCCCTGGTCGCCGGCATCGCCCCGTGACCTTCGGCCGCAAGATCCGCAGAGTGCGCCGGGCCCGCCGGGAGGCGGCTCCGACGGGCTCCGCGCGCTACCCGGACTCGGCCAGGATGTCCGCGGCCACGCGATCCTCGTATCCGTGGCGGTGATGCCAGTCGATCAGCGGCCGGAGCCGTTCCCGCGCCAGGTCGAGGCGACCGGACAGGCGTGCGACGCGCGCCAGGCCGAGTGACGCGTACGTCTCCGCGAGCCAGATCGACTGCTCGGAGGCGATCCGCGCCGCCCGCGCGTAGTGGGATTCGGCCTCGGCGATTTCGCCGGTGGCCAGGTGAACACCCGCCAGCCCGCACAACTTGAACGGGATCTCGGCGCTGAGGCCGAGTTCCTCGGCGGCCTCCAGACTGCGCCGGTAGAGAGCGGCGGCGCGCCGGTACCCCCCGGTCGCCTCGGCGGCCGAGGCGAGGCTCTCCGTCGCCACCATCACGCCCCAGGGATCCCCGAGCTCCGTGAAGGCGGTGTGACTGCGCTCCGCCAGCGCGCCGCCGGTGTGGTGGTCGCCCCGGTCCAGCGCGTGCCAGGCCAGCGTGTTCAGCGCGGCCGCGGCGCCCCAGCGGTCGCCGTGGGCCTGGAATCCGGCCAGCGCCTGCTCGACCAGACGCTCCGAGCGGGCCGGTTCGCCGACCCCGAACAGGCCGGCGCCGAGCACCCAGCGGGCCCGCGCCCGCTCCAGCGGCCCGGGGATCTCGCCGGTGCGGTCGGCGCTCTCACCCCTCTGACCGAGCATCCAGGCGAAGGCGGTGCGCCAGGTCGAAACCTCGGGGTCGGCGGAGTCCGCGAGGTGGGTGAACGCCTGGACCGCCTGCTGGGTCCGTCCGCGCAGGAGCCAGTACCAGGCGAGCGACAGGGCCAGCCGTCGGGCGGGCGCCGCGTCCGCCGATCGGATGACGGCGTCGAGGTTGGCGCTCTCGACGTCGAGGACCCTGAGCCAGCGGGGCTGGTCGGCGCCGCGCAGCCCGACGTCGGCGCGCCGGGCGAGTGCGGCGTAGTGCTCGTCCCGGAGTCGCCTGGCGTCCTCGAGCCGTCCCGACTCGGCAAGCCGCTCGACGCAGTAGGCCGCGACGGACTCGGCCAGGCGGTAGCGGTCGCCGGCCCTGGCCACGAGGGACTTGGCCACCAGCGCGTCCAGCACGTCGACGACGTCGGCCGCGGGCGACAGGGCTTCCGCGGTGTCGAGGGCACAGCCGCCCGGGTGCAGCGCCAGCGCGCACAGGACGGCCCGCTCCTGCTCGGACAGCAGCTCCCAGCTCCAGTCGATCACTGCGCGGAGGGTGCGCTGCCTGGCGGGCGCGTCTCGCGGGCCGGCGGTCAGGAGCCGGAACCTGGCGTCGAGCCGCCGGGCGACCTCGCCCGCGCCGAGGGACCGCACCCGCGCCGCGGCCAGTTCCAGGGCGAGCGGCAACCCGTCGAGACGCCGGCAGATCGTCGCGACCGTCTCGGCGTTGTCCGCGTCGAGCGCGAACCCGCCGCCCGCCGCGGCCGCGCGGGCGGTGAACAGGCGCACCGCGTCCGCCCGCGCGACCGTCTCGGCGTCGGCGCCTGTCTCGGGCACACCGAGCGGCCCGACGACGTGCAGGCGTTCGCCCGAGACGCTGAGCGGCTCACGGCTGGTCGCCAGGACGCGCAACCCGGCCGCGCCGGTCAGCAGCCGGACGGCCACCTCGGCCGCCGCGTCCACGACGTGTTCGCAGTTGTCCAGGATCAGAAGCATCCGGCGCCCGCGTACGGCCGCGGCGACCCGGTCGGAGAGCGGGACCGGTCTGCCCTGGGGGCCGGGCACGGTGCTCTCGCCGAGTCCCAGGGCGGCGGCGACCCGCGTGGCCACCGCCGCCGGGCCCGGAGACGAGCCGGTTCGGGCCGGATGGTTGAGTACGGCGAGTTCCGCGAACCACACGCCGTCGGGGAAGTCGTCGCCGAGGCGCTCGGCGGCGGCCAGGGCCAGCCTGGTCTTGCCCACTCCGCCGGGCCCGGTGAGCGTGACCAGCCTGTGTGCGCGCAGGAGCCCGGCCAGGTGGGTGACCGCCTCGTCCCGGCCGATCGGCTCGGTGAGCGGGGCGGGGAGGTTGCCCCGTCGCCTCCCGCCGGGTGCGCCCAGCGCGGGATCCTGCCCGACGACGGCCCGGTGCACGGCGGCCAGCTCCGGCGACGGGTCGACGCCGAGCTCGTCGGCCAGGCGCTCCCGCAGGCCGAGGTAGGCGTCGATGGCCTCGCTCTGCCGTCCCGCCAGGTACAACGCACGCATGTGCGCCGCTTGCAGCCGTTCCCGCAGCGGATGTTCGCGCACGAGGTCGGTGAGGACGTCGAGGAGGCCCCGGTGGCGGCCCAGCTCCAGCTCGGCTTCGGCGTACTCCTCCAGCGCGGCGAGCCGGCGCTCCTCCAGCCCCGCGATCGCGGCCTGCAGAAACGTCCGGTCACCGAGGCCGGCGAACGCCTGGCCGCGCCAGAGCCGCAGGGCCTCGGCCAGCAGGGCGGCTCTGGCGGTCGTGTCCCCGCCGATCCGGGCCCGCGCGAGCAGGCGGTCGAAGCGGCGGGCGTCCACCGAATCGTCGGTGACGTCCAGCGCGTATCCCGCGGGCTGCCAGGTCACCAGTTCGCGCCCGCCCGGCTCGGCCAGGTCGAACGCCCGGCGCAGGTGGGAGATCTTCGTACGGAGCACCGCGCCGGGATCACGCGGCGGACGTCCGCCCCACAGGTCCTCGGCGAGCCGGTCCACGGGAACCGGGCGCCCGTCGTGGCTCAGCAGATCGGCCAGCAGGAGCCTGACCTTCGTCTCCGGGATCCTGACCGGAACGCCGTCGTCCGTTCGCACCTCCAGCGGGCCGAGCACCCCAAAACGCATGTTCCCACGGTAGTCCGAAACCGGACCGGAATTCGATCACAACCCCCGCGTCGGAGGGTGGGCACATGACCGACACCATCCCCGTCAAGGCGGGTGCCCGCGAGTGGATCGGGCTGGCCGTGCTGGCGCTGCCCACGATCCTGCTCGCCCTCGACTTGACCGTCCTCTATATGGCGCTGCCCCACTTGGGCGCGGATCTGGGCGCGTCCAACAACCAGCTGTTGTGGATCACCGACATCTACGGGTTCATGATCGCCGGTGTGCTCATCACCATGGGGACCCTCGGCGATCGGGTCGGCCGGCGCCGGCTCCTGCTGATCGGCGCGGCGGCGTTCATCGGCGCCTCGATCCTGGCCGCCTACTCCACCACGCCGGCCATGCTGATCGCGACCAGGGCCCTGCTGGGACTCGCCGGCGCGACGCTGACCCCGTCGACGCTGTCGTTGATCGGGAACATGTTCCGCGATCCCCGGCAGCGCTCGCTGGCGATCGGCGTCTGGCTGACCTCGTTCTCCGTCGGAGGCGCGATCGGACCGGCCGTCGGCGGCGCGCTGCTGGAGTACTTCTGGTGGGGCTCGGTGTTCCTGATGGGTGTTCCGGTGATGGTGCTGCTGCTCTGCGTGGGGCCGTTTTTCCTGCCGGAGTACCGGGACCCGAAGGCGGGCCGGCTCGACCTGTTCAGCGTGGTGCTTTCGCTGGGCGCGATGCTGCCGATCGTCTACGGCGTCAAGGAGATCGCCAGGTACGGTGTGGCCGCCCTGCCCGTACTCGCCCTGGCCGGCGGCCTCGCGGTGGGCGCGGTCTTCGTCCGACGCCAGCGCTCGCTCGCCGCACCGCTCCTGGACATGCGATTGTTCGCCAACCGTTCCTTCACCGGCTCGCTGGCCGGGATGCTGCTCGGGATGATCACGTTGTACTCGTTCACGTTCTTTTTCACCCAGTACCTCCAGCTGATCGAGGGGTTGCCGCCGTTCCGCGCGGGGTTGTGGTTCATCCCCCTGGCGGTCACCACGATCGCGGCCGCCATGATCGCACCGCTCCTGGCCAGGAGGTTCCCGCCCGCGAAGGTGATCGCCGTCGGACTGGTGATCGCGGCGGCCGGATTCGGCGTGCTGACCGCGCTGGACGCCGGGTCGGGTGTCGGCCTCCTGATCGCGGGCGGTGTGATCATAGGCGTCGGCATCAACCCGCTGCTGGTGCTCAGCACCGACCTGGTCGTCGGCTCGGCACCGCCCGAGCGCACCGGCTCGGCCGCCGCCATGTCGGAGACCGGCGGTGAACTCGGCTCCTCACTCGGCATCGCCACGTTCGGCACCCTCGGAACGGCCGTCTACAGCGGCCGGCTCGCCGGCGAGGAACTCCCCGGCCTGCCGCCCGCCGCGGCGGAGACCGCGCGCGACAGCTTCGCCGGAGCCTTCGCGACCGCGCAGGAGCTGCCCGAGGAGACCGGTGCGGCGCTGCTCTCAGCCGCAGGGGACGCCTTCATGGCGGGGATGAACATGGTGACCGCGCTCAGCGCCGCCGTCCTGCTCGGCGTCGCCGTCATGGTGATGACGACGATGCGCCACGTACGGCCCCTCGGGCAGGAGCGGTGACCCCCACTCGCAGCCCGCTGTCGGCCATCGGAGCAGGTGATCACGCTTCCTCAGGCCGGGTACGGGCTGCGCCGGTCCGGGGGTGACGCGGACCCGGCGCCGCCTGCGGGGGATGGCGTCGGTACCCGGTCAGCGGGTGCCGCGGAGGAGGACCGCCACGGCGAGCATGGCGACGACGACGAGGGCGGTGGCGCCGACGGCACCGGCGCGCAACCCGGCGACGAAGGCCTCGTACGCGGCGGTGATGTGGGTGGCCGCGTCGCCGAGGGTGCCCGGGGTCTCGGCGGGGAGGAGGCCGGATTCGGCGAGTCGGTGGCGGTAGACGGCGGTGCCGACGCTGCCGAGGACGGCGACGCCGAGGGCGCCGCCCAGTTCGGTGGCGGTCTCCGACACCGCGGAGGCCGCCCCGGCTCGTTCGGGTGGGGCGGCGCCGACGACCAGGTCGGTGGCGAGGGTGGAGACGGGGAGCAGGCCGGCGAAGGCGAACATGAGACCGACGATCAACGTCGGAACCCCTGACACGACGTCGACCTGCGTCAACGCCGAGAATCCCGCGGTGGCCACGGCGAGTCCGCCGATCATCGGCGCGGCGGTGGGGACGCGTTGCGCCAGACCGGAGGCGAACAGTGTCGTCATGATCCCGGTGAGCAGCGGGACGAGCATCCACAGACCGGCTTCCAAGGGTGAGTATCCGGCGACGAGCTGGAGATACTGGGCGGTGAAGTAGGTCATGCCGAACAGCGTCAAGGTGCTCACCGTCAGGATGCCGAGCGCGACGGTGAATCGCCGGTCACCGAACAGACTCAGGTCGACCACGGCGTCGGACGCCGAACGCTGCCGGCGCGTGTTCCATCGTCGGTGGATCCCGTCTCCCGAGTTGGTTCCTTAAGGGAACGTACGCTAACATGAGTGCGTTCCCTTAAGGAACTCTGGAGGATTGATGCAACGTACCGACTTCGGCGAGATGGCCTGCTCGATCGCGAGGACCTTCGACATCCTGGGTGAGCCGTGGACCGCCCTGGTGCTGCGCGACGTGTTCATCGGCATCAGACGGTTCGACGAGCTCCAGCGGGACCTCGGCGTCTCCCGCAAGGTTCTCGCCGAGCGACTCGCCCGGCTGGTCGACCTGGGGGTGCTTGCGCGGCGCGGTTACAGCAGCCGGCCGCCGCGGCACGAGTACACGCTGACCGAGAAGGGGTCCGACCTCGTCTCCGTACTGCTGGCCTCCGTCGCCTGGGGTGACCGTTGGGCGGCCGGCGAAGCCGGACCACCGGCACTCCTCCGGCACCGCGGCTGCGGTGAACTCACCCACGCCGAATTGCGCTGCGCCCGCTGCGGCGACGTTCTGCACGCCGACGGGATCGACGTCGAGGACGGGCCCGGCGCAGTGATCCCCGACCGCATCAAGGAGCGGCTATGACAGTCCCGGTCTCCACCGAGCCGTTGACCGACAGCGCGCCCACCGCATGGGAGGACGCCGTCACACTGCTGGCCGAATGCGACGGCTACTGGCTGACGACGACGGACGCCGACGCGAGTCCCCACCTGGTGCCCGTCCTCGCGGTCTTCGTGGACGACACCATCTGCTTCGTGGCCGGCCCCGGCACCCGCAAGGCCCGCAACCTGGCCCGCGATCCACGCTGCGCCCTCGGAGGCCAGACCACCGGGTTCGAGCATCTGGTGTTCCGGGGACACGCGACGATCGTCCGGGACGAGGCCGTGCTGCGGCGCGTCGCCGATGCCTACGCGACCCGGTACGCCTGGCACGTCACCGTGCGCGACGGCGCTTTCCACGACGTCGAAGGCGCCCCGACCGCCGGTCCGCCGCCCTACGAGGTCTACGCCCTGGAGCCCGAGACGGCATACGGATTCGGCATCGACAAGCACTTGACCGGCACCCGCTGGCGCTTCTGACGCATGCGGCGCCGCGGGACCCGACCGGCGGCGCCCGGTTGCGGCTCAGACCGGGACGGTCATTCGCTTGCGGCCGGTGCCGGGGAGACGCTCCAGAAATCGGCATATCGGCCGCCACGGCGCAGCGGCTCCTCGTGATCGCCTTCCTCCACGATCCGGCCGCGGTCCGGAAATGTGCGCCGGCAGGTCGTTCACCACGACGACCTGGGCGCCCTGGCGCTCCCGGCCGAGATACCCCGGGCCCGGATGCCGACGAGAAGCCCGTCGACGGCAAGGAGTGATCGCCACCGACGGCTGGTTCCTGGAGGCTGTGACGTCACATGGATCTCCGAGGCGGCCCGGCAGGCACCCCCAGCCGCTGTACCTCGGCGTAAGTCGGGGCCCTCAGGTCCGTCGGCTCCCCGTCCCGGATGGCCGTCGCGGTGGCCACGGCTGCCGCCAGGGCCCTGCGGTAGAGCAGCGAGCCGAGGCTGACCCTGCGCACGCCCAACGCGGCCAGCTCGGAAAGGGGGGGACCGGTCGGCGTATACAGGATGTTCAGCGGTACCACGAGGGCTGACGTCAGCGCGGCGATCCCGTCCGGGTCCGACAGCCCCGGCACGAACACCCCGTCCGCACCGGCCTGTTCGTACATCGCGAGGCGCGTCGAGGTCTCTTCCTCCTGAAGGCCCAGCCAGTGAGTGTCGGTGCGTGCGTTCACGAACAGCGCGGGTACGGCCGTCTTGACGGCGGCGATCTTCGCAGCGTGCAACCCCACGGGGGCGAGCGTGCCGTCGGCACGGCCGTCTTCGAGGTTGATCCCCGCCGCGCCCGCCTCGTACAGCTTTCCGGCCAGCTCGGCCACGTCCTGGACGTCATCGCTGAAGCCACCTTCGGCATCGACGGTGAACAGGAAGGATCCCCGTCCGAGCCGGCGGGCCAGGGCAACGGTCGCGTCGACGGTGGCGGCGGCTCCGTCCGGCAGGCCCGCGGCAGCGGCGACGCCCAGGCTGGTGGTGCCGACGGCGGCGAAGCCCTGCGCTGCCAGAGCGGCGGCGGAGGCGTAGTCCCAGGCGTTGGGCAGCAGTAGGGGGGTGGCCTGGTGGTGCAGACGGGCGAAGGGAGTGAGCGGGCGTCGGGAGAGGCCGTCGGCCAGAGCGAGGGCGTGGGGGCGGCCGGGGCAGATGCGGGGCGGGGCGCCGAAGGTGAGGGGTACCGGATGCGCGTGATTGGCGGTCGCAAGGTTGAGCAGCACCACGTCGCCCTCGGCGATCTCCCGGCCTGCGACTCGAGTGGTCCTGGCGGCGATGCGACGCATGACCCGTACCGGGGGAGATTCCCGGAGCACCCGGGCCAGCGGCACGTCGCCGCCGTCGGCTGCGGCCTCGACGAGCGCGGCCGTCGCCTCACATGCCTGGACCAGCAGCCCGATACGGTTGGCGGCAGCCTCCAGAGCGGCTTCATCCGCCAGGTCTGGCACCAGTCTCTCCACCAGCCGGGCCACCGCCTCGTCCGCCGCCGCGTCACCACCCCCGAAGTAGGCTCCGGCCACGACGATCACCGCCTCCGCCACCGCCCCGGGTTCCGGTATTCCCAGGGCTTCGGCGAGGATCTGCACCACTCGCGAACGGGTCTTTCCTCCTGGCCCCGCGGCTGCCGCCTGCCGTAGCGAGGCAGGCTCCAGCCGAGCGAGTTCGGCCTCGACCAGAGCCCGCCTGCGCCGGTGCGGCTCCCCGGAGCTGAACCGGGCCACCGTGGCACGCAGCCAGGCGACACTCGCCCCGGCCGGGCCGCCGTCCCCAGCCGCCGGCTCTGGGACAAGCGCCGGGTCGGCAAGCGCAGCCCGCACGTCCGCATAGCGGTCGAACTCATGAATTTTGTGCGTCATGACCCTGACGCTAGGGCCGGAAAAGTTCGGCGCGGCCCGAACCATCCCTGCGGCATGATGGCTACATGCCCCCACTCGCCGAGACCGCCGGCCTGCTCGCCGACCGTACCCGGGCCGCCTTCTGCCAAGCCCTGCTCGACGGGCGAGCCTGGACCGCGGGCGAGCTCGCCCGGCACGCCGGGGTCCGCCCTTCCACGGCCAGCGAGCAGCTCACCCGCCTCATCGAGGGCGGGCTGCTGACCGAGGAACGCCAGGGCCGGCACCGCTATGTCCGGCTGGCCGGGCCGGAGGCGGCCGCCCTGATCGAAGCCCTGGCCTCGTACGCCTCCTACTCCTCCAGCCCGCGGAGCCTACGCCAGTCGGTGCGGCTCAGCGCCGAGGCCAAGGCCCGCACCTGCTACGACCACCTGGCGGGGCAGCTGGGCGTGGCTCTGGCCGACGCAATGATCGCTCGAGGCCTGGTCGCCGACGACTCCGGGCTGGCCGTCACCCCGGCGGGCCGTACCTGGCTGGCCGACGCCCTGGGCTACCGGCATCCCGCCGGCACCCGAAGGCCCTTGGTGCGGAGTTGCCTGGACTGGACGGAGCGCCGACCTCATCTGGCCGGAGCACTGGGAGCAGCCCTGTGTGCGACAGCGCTGGCGAGACAGTGGGTGCGGCGGGTCGGCTCGGGGCGCGCGGTGAAGGTGACCCCGGTGGGGGGCGAGGCGTTCCGTGAGTTGCTGGGAGTGCGGTTCTAGGTCGTAGCCACGGTGTCCGCCCGGTCGAGTGCGTGCAACCCATCGGCCCCTGGAACCCGTGCGGCCCGTGGCGGTTTCCGGTCACGGCTGGTGCGCGCGCCGATCCAACCCTGCGGGAGGTACGGCTTCCAGCAGTGAACGCAGCAGTGGTGCGACGGTGTCGGCGGACATTTCGCCGGGTGTGTTCATGAGCTGGGAGGCGAGTCCGTCGACGAACGTGTGCAGGATCGCCGCCCAGAGCTCGACCTGGTCGTCAGGGTGCGGGAGCGTGGCCTGGTCCGGGTCGCGGACCGGCTCGTATCCGCGCATGAAGGTGATGCATTGACGGTACAGCGCCCGCTGGTCGTTCCACGCCGTGGAGCCTCCTTCCGGAGGATGCTGACGTTCCCATTCCACCACTGCCGACCACAGCGCGTACTCCTCGCGCCGCTCGGCGTCGAGCGGCAGCATCTCCTGCACGATCGCGGCGATCCCTTCGACCACCGAACCTGCGGTGCGGGGCCGCTGGACGCGGGGGAGGACCCGCCGCCGAAGGGTGTCGGTGGTGGCCTGGACGACGTAGGCCTGCAATTCGTGCTGATTCTTGAAGTAATGCCGCAGGGACCCGGTGGACCAGCCGGCTTCGGCGGCGACTCCGCGGACGGTCACGCCGGCCAGGCCTTCGCGCAGGATCACCCGGATGGCGGCCTCGCCGAGCTCGGCCCGTCGCTGGTCATGATCAACAAGTCGCGGCACTTCCTCATGCTAACACGCATGTGCTATTTTAAATAGCACGGGCGTGTTATTAACTGTTCTTGGAGGGGGACCGGTTTGTCGATCGAGACCATTGGCGCGGTGCTCGGACTGGCCCTGCTCGATACGCTGAGCCCCACCGTGATCGGGGTGACCCTCTATCTGCTGCTGGCCAGGCCGCGCCGCATGAGTGCGCTGCTCGGGGTGTATCTCGGATCGGTGGCGATCGCGTACTTCGCCCTGGGTGTCCTGCTCATGCTCGGCTTGAGCGCGGTCGTGCCCCTTGTCGACGACACCGTGTGGGCTTGGGGACAAGGCGTCTTCGGTGTGGTGCTCATCGTGGGGAGCTACCTCATCCCCGCCAAGGACCCCGAACGCGGATCCCTCCGGGCTCGGGCCTTCACCGTGCCGGCGATGCTCCTGCTGGGGCTGGGAACCTGGCTGTTCGAGTTCGCCACCGCCGTGCCGTACTTCGGCGCGATCGCCATCATGACCGCGGCCGGTCTGACGGCCGTTCAATGGATGCCGCTTCTCGGTGTTTACGTGACCATCATGGTGATTCCCGGCATCCTGCTCCTGGCGGTATGGGCCGCCTTGGGGGAACGGATGCGTGAACGGTTTGAACGGTGGCGGGACAAGCTCTCCACCGGATCCCGCACCGCCCTGAGCTGGATCGTCTTCATCGCGGGAATCCTGATCCTGCTGGAAGCGGCAAGCACGCTGTTCCCAGGGGTGGTCGGCGTCACTCCCGGGAGTGGATCCACCGGCCCAACGGGTGCCCGGCCGTAGGCCGTACCGGGGTGGGGCAAGCGCCGAGACCTTGGCCGCACCCCCGACCGGGCACCCGGCCGGGACCGGGCGCCGTACGAGCTCCAAGACCGGTGCCCCAGCCGGGGCCGATCCCGGTCAGCCCCCTCCCTTGGCGATGTAGTCGGCGGGGTCGTACTGGATGCGAAGCGCTTGGATCTTGCCGTCGGCCACGGTGAAGAACTCGGCGAGCCTGACGACACCCCGGGGCAGGTGGGCGTCGTAGAGTACGGCGCTGCCGCCGGGCCCGTTGACCTCCTGGATCAATTCGATCTTGCCCACGTTGGCGATGAACCCTTTGACGCCCTGGGTGAAGGGGGCCGCCCCGGTGACGTGCCCGGCGAGGGGGCCTTCGAATGCAAGGTCGTCGGCCAGCAGGGGCGCGAGCTCCCGGCCGTCTCCGTAGTTCTCGATTCCGCCGGTGAGGACCTGGTAGTAGGCCCTGAGTACGGAAGGTGCGCTGTCGCTGACGACAGTCATGCGATCTCCCTCGGTCGCCGATGATTGGTAGAGAAACTAAACTATGAAGTTGAGAATCACAACCAGCCTGATAGGCTGAGGCCATGCGCTCGTACAACCAGTACTGTTCGATGGCCCGTGCCCTTGACCTGGTTGGCGACCGCTGGACGCTGCTCATCGTCCGCGAACTGCTCACCCAAGGACCCTGCCGGTTCTCCGACCTGCGACGCGGATTACCCGGCATCGCCAGCAACCTGCTGGCCGAGCGCCTCCGCGAGATGGAGTCGGCCGGGCTGATCATTCGGCGTGAGGAGCCGCCACCGGTCGCCGCGACGCTGATCGGTCTCACCGGCCGCGGCCAGGACCTTGGCAGCGTGGTGCGGGAGCTGACTCGCTGGGGAGCACCCCTGATGACCGCCCCGTCGGCCGATGACGAGTTCAGGGTGCATTGGTTCTCGCTGCCCCTGCGCCACCTGTGCCGGGACGGCTCACCGGACGAGCCGGCCGTGGTCGTGCGCCTCGGCGACCTGTACGACGGCTGCGACGTCATCGCCGACCATGGTCGGGTCGATGTGCGTCCGTGCTCGACCGAGCGTCAGCCCGACGCCACGGTCACGGCGCCACCGCAGGTGCTCGTCGCGCTCTTCACCGGACTGATGCCCCTGCGGACGGCCCGGACCAAGGGGCTGGTCGTCGACGGCTCAGCGGCGGCATTCGACCGCATTCTCCCGAAAGGAGAACAAAATCATGATTGACGGTCGAGACACGCCAAACGTGAGTCTCCTCGATAGGATCGCCGAAGACTTCGGTAACGCACCGGACGTCGCCATGGGGACGATGTTTCGCAGCCCAGGGCTTCGCACCGGCGGCAAGATCTTCGCCTTCCTCGGTCACAACGGTGAACTCATCGTGAAACTCCCGCAGGATCGAGCTCGTCGGCTCGTCGACGCGGGAACCGCCGAACACGTGACCATGGGAACGCGGACAATGCGGGAACGGGTCGCGTTTCCAGCCCAAGGAAACGATACGGCGACCCTCATACTGTGGCGAAAGGTGGCGCGCGACGCCCATCGGTACGTCGGCTCCCTGCGACGGTCCAGCTGATCGGCAGGCTTGCCCCGGCCTCCGCCGCCCCACGATGTCGCCCGCCTCACCCCGGACCTGCGAGAGGGGAAGATCGATCTGCACGTGATCGATCACGGTGTCGACATCGAAACCTCCGAAGGTCGTGCTGTGTTCGGCATGCTGTCGATACCGGCTGAACCGCAGCGGGATCCTCGTCAACGGCTCAGGTCCGCGGCCGCCGTCCCGGTTCACCATAGGCAGACGCCAGGAGTTGTACGACGCGCGGACCCGGAGCATCCGGTCGATCGCCGACCGTGGTTTGGCGGACCTGCTGCGGGTGGCCATCGTGGGCGGTGCGGCAGTGAGCGGGTCAGCGGCCGTCGAGCCTGGTCTCGATCTCGGACAGCGGGTGGGTGAAGAGATCGGCCGGGTAGCCCGGGTCGAACTGGGCCACCGCGTTCAGACGGTCCACGGTGTCGGCCGGCAGATCCACGTCGAGGGCCCCCAGGTTGTCGCGGAGTTGCCGGGCGTCACGTGCGCCGACGATCGGGTGCACCGCCGCCGAACGGGCCCGGGTCCAGGCGATGGCGACCTGGGAAGGAGTCACTCCGAGCTCCGCGGCGACCTCCTGGACGGCGTTTGCGGCCCGCCGGTCGCGCGGCGTGAGGGAGGCCGGGTCCACTCTGGTCCCGGTGGGGGCGGCCCGGGTGTCGGTGAACTTGCCCGAGAGGATCCCGGCCTGCAGCGCCCCGTAGACGGCCACACTCATCCCGTGGGCCTCGGCCATGGGCAGCAGCTCCCGCTCGATGTCCCGGGTGAGCAGGCTGTAGGGCACCTGGATCCCCGCGAACGACGACCAGTCACGCCATTCGGCCAGTGCGTTGGCCCGGGAGACGAGCCAGGCCGGCAGGTTGGAGGCCCCGGTATAGAGGATCTTCCCTGCGCGGACCGCGTCGTCCAGCGCCCGCATGGTCTCCTCGACGGGCGTGTGCCGGTCCCACGCGTGCACCCAGAACAGGTCGATGTAGTCGGTACGCAGCCGCCGCAGGCTCTCCTCCAGCGAGAGGGTGAGGTTCTTCCGGTGGCCGCCGCCCGCGTTCGGGTCGTCGGCGTCCCTGCTCAGCGTGAACTTCGTGGCGAGCACGAACCGGTCGCGACGGTGCCGCAGCAGGCCGCCGAGCACCTCCTCGCTGTCCCCGTAGGCCGATGCGGTGTCGATGACGTTGCCGCCCGCGTCCGCGTACAGGTCGATCATCTCGGCCGCCTCCTCCGGCCCCTGGAAGGTCATCGCGCCGAGGAACAGCTCCGAGACCCGCAGGCCGGTCCTGCCGAGCAGCCGGTAGCGCATCACGCCACATCCCGCGCGGACACCTCGAAGAAGTCGGTGTCGATCCCCATGGTCACGATGCGCCGCGGATGGATGCGGATGTACGCCGGGTCGAACGGCATGTGGGCACCGATGCGCTCGCCTAGGTCTCCACCCCCGGAGGTGTGGGTCTTCGCCCACCCCCGGACCTCGATGTACCTCGGCAGCCAGGGGTCGACGGAAGCCAGGTCGTCCACGATGAGCGCGACCTCCGGATGGCGTTGGGCGTCGCGGAACTTCTTGCTCGTGGCCATGCCGCTGCCCTCGACCCCGCCGATCACGATGTCGCGGGCCTCCGGGTCGTAGAAGACGCCGACGGGCACGACGTGGGGGCGGCCGTTGGGCCCGACCGTGGCCAGACGCCCGAGTGGCTGGCTGGTCAGGTAGGTGATCTCGTTGGGGGTGAACGTCATGGAGACAGCCTGGTCGACCGGGTGTGGCGGCAGGAAGACCGGGATGAGGCTAGCCCTGACAGGGCCACCGTCCGAACGCGCCGCCGACCGTAAACTCGGGCTGTGAGCGACACCGAGTTGGGGAAGTTCCTCCGCGGCCGCAGGGACGCCGTCACACCGGGCGTGGTCGGGCTGCCCACGGGGCCGCGCCGGCGGACGCCCGGTCTGCGGCGCGCCGAGCTGGCCACCATCTCCGGGATCAGCGTCGACTATCTGACCCGGCTGGAGCAGGGCAGGGATCGAAACCCGTCGCCCCAGGTCCTCGCCGCGCTCGCCGACGCGCTGCACCTGACGTTGAACGAACGGATCCAGCTCCGCAATCTGGCCAAGTCGGCCTCCGGCGCCGACGCCCTGTGCCCTGGGCTGCCGCCGGAGAACGAGGTGCGTCCCTCGATGCGGGCGCTGCTGGACCGGCTGGAGCCGACCCCGGCGGTGCTGCTCAACCGGATCGGCGAGACGGTCGCCCACACCCGCGCCTACGACCGCCTCGCCCGGCCGGTCGGTCTGCTGGACGGCGAGCCGCCGAACCGCATCCGGTTCCTGTTCGCCGACGACCGGGCCCGAGCCGCCTATCCCGATTGGGAGCACGTCGCCGACGACCGGATCGCCGCCCTCAAGGCGGAGTCCCATCTGGACGACCCGCATCTCTCGCACCTCGTGGACGAACTGACCGTCACGGCCGGTTCACCGTTCAAGGAACGGCTCGGGGCGGCCCCGGTCGCGCCGCGCCGCACCGGCGTCGAGCGTCTGATCCATCCGGAGGCCGGGGAGTTGCGCCTGGCCTACGAGACCCTCGACACCGAAGGCCAGAGCCTGATCGTCTACCTTCCCGCCGACGCGACCACCTCCGAGGCCCTGGACCGCCTCAACCTCCGCCGCCCGGGCGCCCTCCGCGCCGTAACCGGCTGACCGCGGCCATCCGGCCGCAGGCACCACCGGCCGGCGGAGTGAGGAGACAGGTGGCACGATAGCCGCCCGTGAAATCGCCCTCAGCGGCAGTCTCGGACACGGGTAGGAGGACATGGAGGTGATTTTGGTGATGCACAGCGCGGCGGCCACGCCGTCCGATGAACGGGAGTCGCTGCCACAGCTGATCCTGAGCAGGCTGCATGATCCCGCCCAACGGGAGAGCTTCCTCAGCGAGTATCGCTCGGCTCTGCAGCCGGCCGTCGACCCTTGGCGCTTTCACCTGCTTGAGCAGGTTCTTCATCAGTGGGATCTCCGATCGCAGGCCTATCTGCGCGACGGCTACCGGGAGGTCGTCAAGGCCGCCGCGACCGATGCCGAGACAGAGGGCACGTCGCCGGATGAGCCGGTGCCCGGCCGGCGATCCGTCGGCCGAAGCCGGTAAGAGCGGGCACGCTCCATGAACATCACACTTGGCAAGCGGGCGATGGTGTAGTTTCACGAGTTGCCCGCTGCGGTGCAGGCGCAGTTGGTCGAACGGATCGTGGACTTTCCTGAACGTCCGTGGGACGCCGCCTATGCCCCTCACCACGCGCCGAGTACCGGCATTTGTTCTTCGGTGAGGTCGGCATGGCCACTGTCAGAGTGGCGGAGGCGGAACACCGGGTAATGGTCGTCGACATTCTGTGGGCAGGCTAAGCCGGAGGCCCTGTCGGCCGATGGGTCCGGCCCCGGCTTGCGCCCTGGGTCGGACCTACCCGGATCAGGTCTGCGGGAGACCACGGCCGTGGCAGGCGCACGCCGGTGTCGCCGGCCTGGCCGCCGTCATCCGCTCGCCCGCGGCCACCTCGACCTCGGCGAGGATTCGCTCCCGGTCGCCGATGCCGCCACCGCGCCGAAGGCGCCTCGGGCCGGCCAGGCAAGCAGGTCCCTGCGAACGAGACCGGTCACGATTTCCTCACTGGATGACACCGACGACCCCCGGCCTCACGATCTTGCGGGAGACGTGTGCCGTCAAGGGCCGGCGATCATGTTCGGGGCGTGCGCGCCGCCATACGGCCCGGTGCGGGGAGCGGCATGATGAGAGTCCTCTCATCTCGCTCTCACCCTGGTCTCGGTCAACCGCCCGTAACGTAGGGGCCATGGACCGTCGCGTATCCTTCTTCACGCTCATGGCCGGGACCCTGCTCGCCTCGGCCACGACGGTGGTGCTGGTCTGGGCGGGCAGCAGCGATCCGCCCGACCTGGGTTCGGCCCTGGTGGTGTCCAACCCCGCGGCCTCGGTCGCTCCGGCTCCCACGCCCAAGGCCACCCCCAAGCCGAAACCCAAGGCGAAGCCGAGCGCCAAACCGTCTTCCCCCCGGGTATCACGGCGCGATCAAGGCCAGCCGGTGAACCCCCCACCGCCGCCCCGGGTGAGCGACGACGACGATGACGACGACTGACGCGGCGGGGACGGATTGATCCTGTGAGCGCGCGAGCCCGCATCATGGGCTGGATGGCGCTGGTGGTGGCCCTGGCCTTCGGGGTGGCGGTCTTCGCGACCTGGCAGATCCTGCTCTCCCGTCTCGACCATCGGGTGAACGCCGAACTGACCAACGAGGCCAGCAAGCTCCGCAGCTACGTCACGGCCAGTACCGAACGCGACATCGACCTGCTTCTCAGCGGATATCTGACGGTCAACGTCCCCGACGGGTACGAGACCTTCTTCACGGTCCTCGACGGCCGGCTCCATCGGCGAACGTTCGCCCGGCCGCCGGCGGACCTGCACACCGACAAGGCGCTGGTCACGGCAGCCGCAACGGCCGCCAAGCCCATACACGGCTGGGCCGCGAGCGCCGCCGGCCGGGTGCACTACGCGGTCATCCCGGTGCGGAGCGACACCCAGTCCGGCGCGCTGGTCGTCGCGGTGTTCTACGACCGGCTGAGGGGGGAGGTCGTCGACGCCGTGAGCGCGCTCAGCATCACGGCGCTGGTGGCGCTGGCCTTGGCGTGCCTGGCGGGGTGGCTGGTCGCGGGCCAGGTGCTGGCGCCGATCCGCCTGGTGCGACAGACGGCCGCCCGGATCGGCGACTCCTCCGATCTGAGTCGGCGACTCGAGGTCCGGGGCCACGACGACGTGGCCGCGCTGTCCGCGACGTTCAACCACATGCTCGACCGGCTGGAGCGCGCCTTCGCCGTCCAGCGTGATTTCGTGGACGACGCCGGCCACGAGCTGCGTACCCCCATCACGGTCGTCCGCGGTCATCTGGAGCTCATGGGCGACGATCCGGCGGACAACGCGGAGACGATCGCACTGGTCCTCGACGAGCTCGATCGGATGAACCGGATCGTCGACGACCTGCTCACCCTGGCCAAGTCGCAGCAGCCGGGCTTCCTGACGATCGAGGAGGTCGAGATCGCCGACCTGACGGTGAGCGTCCTGGCGAAGGTCCGGGCGCTCGGGCCGCGTACCTGGCGGGTCGAGGAGGTGGCCGACACCAAGATGCCGGCCGACCGGCACCGCCTGACCCAGGCGCTGATCCAGCTGGTGGCGAACGCCGTACGGCACACGGTTCCGGGCGACCCGATCGCCGTGGGTTCCGCCGTACGTGACGGCGCCGTCGAGCTGTGGGTGCGCGACTGCGGGCCGGGGGTGCCCGCTGAGGACCGGGAGCGGATCTTCGGCAGGTTCGTCCGGGCCGGGAGCCGCACCGGTGAGGGCGCCGGGCTGGGGCTGGCCATCGTGTCCTCGATCGCCCACGCCCACGGCGGGGACGTACGAGTCGAGGAGAACCACGGGGGAGGGGCGCTGTTCGTCGTCCGCATCCCGCACGACGGACCCCTCGTGAACCTGGAAGAGGAGGATGGGTGAACCGCATTTTGATCGCGGAGGACGAGGTGCGCATCACGTCGTTCCTGGAGAAGGGGTTGCGCGGCAACGGCTTCACCACCACCGTGGTGGGAGACGGCGTCGCCGCGTACGACTATGCGACCAGCGGCGAGTTCGACCTGTTGATCCTCGACATCGGACTGCCGCGCTGCGACGGTTTCACGGTGCTGCGCAGGCTCCGGGAGGCGAGGACCCCGATCTCGGTCATCGTCCTGACGGCCCGGGACAGCGTCGCGGACACGGTCGCCGCGCTGTCCGGCGGCGCGGACGACTACATCGCCAAGCCGTTCGCGTTCGAGGAGTTGCTGGCCCGGGTACGGCTGCGCCTGCGCGGCGACCGGGTGCCGGAGGTGACGGTGCTGCGCGTCGGCGACCTCTCGCTGGATCTGCGGGCCAGGCGGGCCCATGTGGGGGATCGGGCCGTCGAGCTGTCCACGAGGGAGTTCGCCCTCTGCGAGGTGTTCTGCCGGCATCCGGATCAGGTTCTCACCCGTGAGCAGCTGCTGAGCCATGTGTGGGGGTTCGACTTCGACCCGGGGTCCAACGTCGTGGACGTCTATGTGCGCTACCTGCGGCGAAAGATCGGGCACGACCGCATCGAAACGGTGCGCGGGGTCGGTTACCGGCTGCTGCCGTGACGGCCCGGCCCGGATGAGAGCGTTGTCATCGAAGGCTCATCTTCGCCTCAGACAGCCCGCCGATCCTGGTCATCATGACGGTTACCACCTATGCGACGACACCACGGCGCGGGGACACCCTGCCGTTGCCGGTCGTCGTGTCGAGCGAACCGGATGAAAACCCTGAACGCTCGAAAGAACCACGCCGAAAACGCCGGCTCCCGCTGTGGGTCGTCCTCGCCGTGCTGGCCGCCTTCCCCACGGTCATGCTCCACGTCGTCCCGGGAGCGGAGGCGGGGCTGTCGGAGGAAGGGCGGATCACGCTGGTGGTGTTCGCCTGTGCCGTACTCGCCTGGATGTCGGGACGGCTGGACGACACCTTCGTGGGGTTGGCCGCGGCGGCCACACTGGTCGTGGTCGGCGTGCTCAGCTCGGCCGACCTGTTCCGGTCCATGGGCGGCGAGACGATCTGGCTGCTCATCTCGGCGTTCGTGCTGGCCGCCGGGCTCAACTCCTCGGGGCTCCCCGCCCGGCTCGCCGTCGCCCTGGTGTCCAAGGCGACCTCGGTACGGCAGCTCGCCCACCTGGTGACCGCCTCGCTGCTCGTCACGGCGCTGGCCGTACCCTCCACGTCGGGGCGGGCGGCGCTCGCGGTGCCGGTGTTCACCTCGCTGGCCACCGCCCTGGCGGCCCGGGTCCGGGTGGTGCGGATGCTGGCGCTGCTCTTCCCGACCGTCATCCTGCTGTCCGCGGTCGCGACGCTGATCGGGGCCGGAGCACACCTGATCACCAGTGAGGTGCTCGCGGCGACGACGGGAACCGGCATCGGGTTCGGCCGGTGGCTGATCCTGGGCCTGCCGTTCGCGGTGCTCAGCTCACACCTGGCCACCGAGCTCGTGCTGTTCCTGATGACCCGGCACAAGGACCGTCGCACCCGGCTGTCCGTCGACCGGGCGGCCCTCGCCGAGCAGGCCGGCGCCCAGGTCGAAGGGCCGCTCACCGGCGCCCAGCGGCGATCCGGGCTGCTGCTCCTCGTCGTGGTCGCGCTGTGGTGCACCGAGTCGCTCCACGGCATCGGCCCGGCGATGGTCGCCCTGCTCGGCGCGGTGGCGATCACCACGCCCCGGCTCGGCACGGTCAAGATGAGCCGCGCGATGTCCACCGTGCCCTGGTCGCTGCTCCTGTTCATGGCGACGACGACCGTCCTGGGCGGCACACTGGCCAACTCGGGGGCGGCGGGCTGGCTGGCGGGGGTGATGTTCCGGGGCACGGAGGCGATCAGCGGTGAACGCTTTCTGATCATCGTGGTGGCGGTGAGCACGGCGGCGCACCTGGTGCTCCAGTCGCGCTCCGCCCGATCCTCGGTGCTGGTGCCGCTGCTGATCCCGATCTCGGCCGCGTTCGCCCTCAACCCCGCCGCGGTCGCGTTCGCCTCGACCGCCGCCGCCGGCTTCTGCCACACCCTGCCCTCCTCCGCCAAGCCGGTCGCGATGTTCGCGGCGGTCCTGGACGTGGCCACCTACCGCAAGTCAGACCTGCTCCGGCTGTCGCTGTTCCTGGCGCCGCTCACCGCCGGACTCGTCCTGGTCTTCGCGCTTTTCATCTGGCCGCTGCTCGGCCTTCCCCTTCATTGATCCTGGAGAAGACATGACCGCGATAGTTCCCCTGCGTTTCGTCGTCGCGCCGAGCGGTTTCAAGGAGTCCCTGACCGCGGAGGCGGTCGCCGACGCCATCGCCGCGGGGGTACGCCGGGTCGTGCCCGGCGCCCTCGTCGACATGATCCCCCTGGTGGACGGCGGTGAAGGGTCGGCCAGGACCCTCGCCGCGGCCACCGGCGGGCGGATCGTGGACGTGACGGTCACCGGTCCGGTCGGTGAACCCGTCGCCGCGCATTTCGCGGTGCTCGGCGGTGCGGGACCGCGCACCGCGGTCGTCGAGATGGCGGCGGCTGCCGGACTGCGCCTGGTTCCCGCGGGGCTCCGGGATCCCGGTCGGACCTGCACGTACGGCGTGGGCCTGCTCATCCGGGCCGCGCTCGACCACGGCTGCGAACGGATCCTGGTCGGCTGCGGCGATTCGGGCACCTGCGACGGCGGCGCCGGGGCACTGCGGGCGCTCGGGGTGAAGCTTCTGGACGCCGACGGCGAGCCGGTGGGCCCCGGCGGCGCCGTGCTGTCGGCGGTGACCACGCTCGACGCCTCCGGCCTGGACCCCAGGATCGCCACGACCGAGATCCTCGTCGCCTGCAACCCGCACAACCTGCTGACCGGTGAACGCGGCGTGGCCCGGGTGTTCGGCCCGCAGAAAGGCGCCACACCCGAGCAGGTGGAGACGCTGTCGGCCGCGATGGACCACTGGGCCAAGCTCATGGCCGCCCACAGCGGCCTCGACCTGCGCGAGGTCGCGGGCGGGGGCGCCTCGGGCGGGCTCGGGGCCGGCTTGGCGGCGGTCCTCGGCGCCCGGTTGCTCCCCCGGTTCGAGGTCGTGCTGGACCACGTGGACCTCGACGCGCGGCTGGCGACGGCCGACCTGGTGATCACCGCGGAGGGGGCGATCGACTTCCAGACCCGGTACGGCAAGGTGCCGGCCGAGGTCGCCCGGAGGGCCAAGCGGTACGGCAAGCCGGTCATCGCCCTGGCCGGGACGATCGGGCACGGCGCCCGGGACACCTACGACACCGGCATCGACGCCTTCGCCGGCATCCTGGCCGGCCCCATCGACCTGGACGGGGCCATCGCCCAGGCGGCGCACCTCATCACCGACGCCACCGAACGGGCGCTCCGCCTCATCCTCGTGGGCACCGCCATCGGGCGGACGTACGGCCTCGAACCGGCCCACCGCCTGGCGGGCCGGGGAGCGGCCTGAGAACCATCCGCGGGCGTCGACGGGGTAGCCCGACGCCCTGACAAGGCGCCCCCGGCACCCTCACCCCTCAGCGGCCGGGGGCGCCACCCGGCAGGTCGCCGCGGAGCCGCCTGAGGAGTTTCGGTACGGCCGAGGGCTAGTCGTGTCGAAGCCCCACCAAGCGCGCGATCTTCAGTCCTATGTGGAAGGTCAGACGGTCTTCACCGTTCGTCAGCTGCGCCCCGGTTATCCCCTCGATCCGCTGGAGCCGGTAGTAGAGCGTCGTCCGGTGGACGAAGAGCTTCTCCGCCGTGGCCTGGACGTCACCGGCATGGTCGAGATACGCCTCCAAGGTGGAGGCCAGCTGCTCGCCTTTGGCGCCGACGTCCAGCAGGCGGAGCAGCCCCGGGGGAAGCGCGTCGAGGGTGAGCTCCTCCCGCGGGATACGGGCGAGAAGCCCGTACACGCCGAGGCGGTCGAACCGGGCCACAGGCCCAAGGCCCTCCACCGTCCGCGCGACCCGCGCGGCGCGTTCGGCCTGGCCGTAGGACCGGTGGAAGCCGGTAAGGGTCTCCGCCACGTCACCGAATCCGGCCATGGGCCGCGCGCCGGGGAATCCGCGCGCGAGAGCGTCGAGCAACTCCTCGGCCAGACCCAGCTTGGCGTCCCCACTGACCAGGGGATCTCTGGTGGAGAGAAGGAGCAGGCCGTGGTTGCGGCGGACCAGGCTGGCGTGGCGCCGGTCCGACAGCCGGCCGCTCACGCGCTCGAGGCAGTCGGCGAGGGTGTCGCGTTCGCCGTCCAGCAGTGCCCGATCGTCTGGATGAAGGGTGACGACCAAGGCGACGACCGGCTCACCGGCGGCGAACAGATCGGCGTCCACCAGGTCGGCCGCGGCCTGCTCCCGGGTGGCTTGATCGTCGTGGGCCACCAGGTCGCGGAGGAGCTCCCTAGCACGGCTGCGATGCAGCTGGTGGGCGAGCTGGTCGCGCTGGATCACGACGGCGATCGTGTCGATCGTGTCGAGGACGGTCTGAATCTCGGCTTCGGTGAGCGGGTCGTCACCCTCGAGAATCCACACGAAGCCAAGCAGCACACCCCGCTGCCGGATCGGGAGGCCGAGCCGCTGGGTCGTCGCGCCGATCTCGGGGTTGACGGGCGGGCGAAAGGGCCCCGTCGCGGTCTTCCCCCCGGCGGAACGGATCCAGTCTGCGACCTCCCGGGGTACCTCGCGTTTGAAGATCGATTGCTCCCTGAGCCGATCGATCGCGCCGTACTCATGTGAGGAGAAGGCCAGTTGCCGCAGGCGTGGGTCGTCGACCGTGACATTGCGTCGCAGGCGCTGGCCCAAGCCGTCGACGAGACGTTTCAGCTCTGTAGCTGTCACAGCGAGCCTCCCACCAGGCTTACCCGGTTCGACGGGATCGCCGGCGTCTTAGCGGGTGCGTTACGTTAACACGGGGGTACGTATCCAGACTGAGTTACACGGAACCCGTATAGCGCCATAAAGTACGCAATCACCCTGTTTATGGCTATAGAGTCGCCATTCACTACAGAATGGGTTGCCTCCTTGGGTATGTGACGAGCCACCGGGAGCACCGATTCCGCGGCCGGACCCCGGGGTTTTTGCGGACGCCCGGAAGCAAGCGTTCAACCGGCCTGGGTGCCGACCTGGCCCTGGAGCACGATGTGGGGACCTTCACCGGCGCCGGCGCCGAGGGAAGCGCCGTCCAGCCGAGCCGTGAACGCGTAGCCGAACGGGCTCATATGCTGCAACGTGTTCCCGGCGCCTATCTCGCCGTCTTCGAGGGCGACGACCAGCCGGGCGCAGGTGCCCGTGCCGCAGGGGCCACGGTTCAGGATGGCGTTACCCCATACGACCGCACTCGTCGTCGAACCGCCGACGACGGGCTCGGTGAGGAGCAGCATGGTGGGGGCCGTCTCGGCGGTCCGCCCGACGACGGCCGTGGAAATCGCCCGCAGCAGGGCGTCGCCCCGGGAGGCCAGCAGCACCGGCAGCGTTCCGCCGATGTCGAGCCCGACGTCGTCGGCGGCGACGACGGCGAACGTGTTGCCGGCCACGGTCAGGGTCCTCACCCTCAGCCGGCGGCCCTCGACGCCGACGACGTGATCGGCGGAGTGTTCGGCCGGGGTCTGCATCCGCAAGGCCATGGAGCCGTTCCCGAGGTCTGCGGCGAGAATCGGACCGGCGGTGGTATCGAGGACGACGGTGGAACCCGGGCCGGACGCGAGCATACGGCCGGCGAGCATGGTCGCTTCGCCGCACCCCCCGAGGGGCCCGTCCGCGGCGACGAAGAGCAGCCCGTGGTCGGCCCCCGGCGCCGGCGGGCGGGTCACGACCGCGACGATCGAGTCGGGGTCGCCGTTCCGTTCGTCGAAGAACTCGGTCCGGATGCGCTCCAACGTCTCGGCCAGAGCCTCGCGGACGCCGTCCATCGACGTCGCGCCGTGCACGACGGACGAGGCGTCGACACACGCCACAGGTTGACCGGATGCCGAGCCGACGGCCACCAAGGAGAGATGGGTATCACGAATCACGGTGTTCATCGTCACTTCACGCCGCAGACGACTTCGACCGACAGGCGATGGAGAATCCGCGGCGGGCTTGCGACGGCGGGCGGATGCCGTACCGCCGCCCCGCACCTAACCTCATGACGGCGCGGACCGGTCAGCCGGTGGTCGTCGCACGAAGAGAGGAGCATCCGGATGGCCGCACCGCCCGGGAAACGGAAGACCCCGCGACGGCTGGCACGATGGTCGGAGCTTCGGCCGCTGCTCCGGTGGCGCCCCCTCGTCGTCGACGGTGTCGACCGGCGGCTGAGCCGGGCGCACACCATCGCGGATCTCCGGTCGCTCGCCCGCCGGCGCACACCGCGACCGGTCTTCGACTACGTCGACGGCGCGGCCGAGAACGAGATCGGCATCGAGCGGGCGTACGCGGCCTATCGCGACCTCGAATTCCACCCCCGTGTGCTCCGGGACGTCAGCGTCGTCGACACGTCCGTGGACATCCTCGGGGGACCGAGCCCACTGCCGCTCGTCCTGGCACCGACCGGCTTCACCCGGATGATGCACCACGAAGGTGAGATCGCCGTGGCTCGCGCCGCGGCACGAGCCGGTGTCCCGTACACACTGTCGGCCATGGGGACGACCTCGATCGAGGACCTCGTCCACGCGGTTCCCGGCGCGCGTCACTGGTTCCAGCTGTATCTATGGCGGGACCGTGACGCCGGCGCGCGGCTCATCGAGCGGGCGGCCGCGGCCAAGTACGAGGCGCTGGTCCTGACCGTGGACACACCGGTGGCCGGCGCGCGGCTGCGGGACGTGCGCAACGGTCTGACGATTCCCCCCACGCTGACCCCGCGCACGCTGGCCGCGATGGCGCGCCATCCGTCGTGGTGGTTCAACCTGCTCACCACCCGGCCGCTGGAGTTCGCCTCGCTGACGTCGTGGCACGGAACGGTCGCCGAGCTCGTCAATCAGATGTTCGATCCCCGGGCCGATCTGCGCGATCTTTCCTGGCTGCGCGGCCGATGGCCCGGAAAACTCGTCGTCAAGGGCGTCCAGAGCGTCGAGGACGCGGTTGCGGTGGTCGAGCGCGGGGCCGACGCGGTCGTCGTCTCCAACCACGGTGGCCGGCAGCTGGACCGGGCCCCGACCCCGCTGGAGCTTCTGCCGCGTGTCGTCGACGCCGTGGGCGCGAAGGCCGAGGTCCTCGTCGACACCGGCATCCGCTCGGGTGCCGACCTCGTGGCCGCCCGCGCGCTCGGCGCCTCGGCGGGGATGGTGGGCCGTGCCTATCTCTTCGGGCTGATGGCCGGTGGCGAGCGCGGGGTGTGCCGGGCACTGGGCATTCTGGAGCAGGAGGCCGTCCGGACCTTGCAGCTTCTCGGGGTCGCCCGCATGGCGGACCTGAGTGCCGGCCACGTCTCCCTCCGCGACAGGGGCTACGGCCGGTCCCGCTAGACGCCTTTCCGGAAGGCGTCTGCGGCCGGGAGCACAGCCGCCGTACTCTCACGGTCGCAAATCCGGACGGCAATCCACGACAGGTGCACATGGTGATGGACGGTGCGTCGATTCTAGGTTCGACCCATCCAGGGGTGTGAGGCCTCCCCGAACGCTCGAACACCGGCTCTCACGAGGAGAACGCGGATGGACGCACACACGTTGCATCGGGACGCCGTCGTCGTGGACACGCACAACGACCTGATCCTGCTGGTCGACCACTTCGACCAGCGGTATCAGCGGCGGCACTTCGCCGAGTACTGGCTTCCCCAGCTGCGTGCCGGAGGGGTCGACGTCCAGGTACTGCCGATCTGGATCGAGGAGCAGTTCCAGTCGGAGGGCGCGCTGCGCCGTACCCTGCTGCAGGTCGAGCGGATCCACGAGCTCGCCGCGGAGAACTCCGGCGAGGTCGCCGTCTGCCTGACCGCGGCGGACATCGACGCCGCGCTCGCGGCAAACAAGATCGCGTTGGTCATCGCGCTTGAGGGCGCCCATGCGATCGGGCAGGATCCGGCCTTGATCCGGTCCATGGAACGCGTCGGTGTCCGTGTGGTCTCGATGGCGCACTACGGCCGTACGTTCCTGGCCGACGGCAGCGGGTTCGACGACTCCTCCCGCAGCCGGTTGACGCCGCAGGGCATCGAGGTGCTCAAGGAGATGGAGCGGCTGGGGATCGTCTTCGACATCAGCCATCTCGGCCTCGGCGGGGTCGAGGACGTGCTCCAGCTCGCGACACGTCCGTTCCTGGCGACCCATTCGGCCTGTCTGGCCATCCACGACAGTCATCGCAACCTCGGCGACGAGCAGATGAAACGCATCGCCGAACTCGGTGGCGTGATCAGCGTCGCCGCCGCGATTCCGCACTTCATCGACCCGGTGAATCCGTCGGCGGAACGGGTCGTGGACCACATCGAGCACATGGTGGTGACCGCGGGCGTCGACCACGTCGGCATCGGACCGGACTTCATCGAGGACTACTTCCAGAATCACTTCGGCGGATGGCAGCTGATACCGGGGCACGAAAGCGGGTTCACCCCCGCCGAGATCGAGCGCCCGGCCGACCTTCCCAAGATCACCGAGGTGATGGCGCGGCGTGGCTTCAGCGAGGCCGACATCAAGAAGGTGCTCGGTGAGAACGTGATGCGCGTTCTCCGTCAGGTCATGGGGGTTCCCGGGCGGTGACCTTCGGTGGCGATCTCCACATTTCACTTACATCCGCCTCAGCTAATGAGACAGGGAGCTGATTAGTGTCACAAGCTGACTTATCAGACTTTGTTAGGGTCAGAGCTGAAGAGCTTGGCATGCCGGGCGTCGCCGTCGGCGTTGCGACGGACGGCAGGAAGACCTTCACCTCGCACGGCGTGACCAGTGTCGAGAACCCGCTGGCGGTCGATCACAACACGCTGTTTCATTTCGGCTCGATCACCAAGACCTTCACCGCCACCGCGCTGATGTGCCTCGTCGCCTCCTGCGATGTCGATCTCGGCGCCCCCGTCCGCCGCTACCTCCCCGAGTTCCGGGTCAAGGACGAGCGGGTGGCCGACACGGTGACGGTCCTGCAGCTGGTCAACCACACCTCGGGCTGGGACGGCCTGATCGTCGACACCGGCGAGGGGGACGACGCCCTCGCGGGGTACGTGGCGAGAATGGCCGGCCTGGGGCAGCTCTTCCCCGTGGGATCGAGTGCCTCGTACAACAATGCGGCCTTCACCCTCGCCGGCCGGGTCATTGAGAAGGTGACCGGGAAGACCTATGAGAAGGCCGTCGGGTCGCTGCTGCTCGGACCGCTCGGCCTGACACGGACCTTCTTCTCGGCGAACGAGGCCATCACCCGGAGGGCCGCGGTCGGGCACCACGGCAACCCCGACGGTTCGGTGAGTGTGACCCGGCCCTGGCGTGGCACCCGGAACGGCAATCCCATGGGGGGTGTCACCTCCACGGTCGCCGACCAGCTGACGTGGGCGCTCTTCCACCTCGCGGACGGATGCGACTCGGCGGGGAAGCGGATTCTGCCCCGCGAACTGGCGGCGCTGATGCGGCAACCGTCGGCCGAGCTGTTCGGCAGCGCGCTGGGCGACGCCGTCGGGATCGGCTGGTTCCTGCGCGACGTGGACGGTGTGCGCACCGTCGGCCACGGCGGATCGATGAACAGTCAGTTCGCCCAGCTGCTCATGGTCCCCGAGCGTGACTTCGCGGTGGTCGCCGCCGCCAACGGCGCCCCGGACGGCAACCGGTTCACCAAGGACGTCGTCCGGTGGGTCCTCGACGCGGAACTCGGGCTCGCGGCCCGCGACCCTGAGCCGCTCGCCTTCGACGAAGGACGCGCCTCGGCGGTCGAAGGAACCTACGAGTCGAGTGCCGCATGGGTGACGGTCACGTCGTCCGGCCGGGAACTCACCCTGGAGTTCGGGGTGAAGCCGGAGGCGAATGTCGCGTTGAGCGAGGTGGTGTTCGACTACCCGCCGTTCACGCTCGGCCTGCTGCCCGGAAGGGGAGATCGGTACATCCTCATGAGCGGGGCCTTCACCGGCACCCGAGGCTGCTTCCGTCGTGATGAGACGGGCGCCGTGGTGGGTGTCGATTTCATCGGCCGCCTGTACCGCCGCGTCGGCTCCCTCTCGGTGGGTCGCGGGCGGGTCGTCGAGTGACAGTCTGAATCCCCTCGAAGAGTGAAGGTGCGTTCGCCCGTTTCCGGGCGAGGATCAGGAGAACGGATGAGAACGGATGAGTGCGGATGAGTGAGGTCCCGGCGCGGCCGTCGCGGCCGGATCCGGCGCAGATGTCGGCGGTGGGCCGTGGTGCGATGATCTCAACGTCGCATCCGGCGGCGTCGGCGGCGGGGGTGGCCGCGTTGCGTGCGGGTGGCAGTGCGGTGGACGCCTATCTGGCGGCGGCCGCGGTGCAGACCGTGGTCGAACCCACCATGACCACCCTGGGTGGCGGCCTGATGGTCGCGGTGTACGACCCGGCCACGGGTGCCGGCCGCATGGTGGCCGCTGCCGGCGGGCTTCCCGCCGCCGAGGACGGCGATCTGGACGAGGCGGGCCGCTGGTCGGGCCGTACCGTGGTCACCCCGGGCTGGGTGCTGGGGGCGCATGCGGCGTGGTCGAAGTGGGGGCGGCTGGGCTGGGCGGAGCTGTTCTCCGGTGCGCTGACGGCGGCCCGGGAGGGTTTCACGGTCGATCAGCTGCTGTGGGGCTGGGCCTTTGAGTGCCGGACGGTGGCGGGCCGGTATGCGGCCGGTCGCCGGGTGTGGTTCCCGGACGGGCACATGTTCGGCGTGGGGGAGGTGTTGCGGCAGCCGGAGCTGGCCGAGACCATCGGGAAGCTGGCCGAGCAGGGTCCGTCCTATTTCTATGAGGGGGAGTTCGCCCGTCGTTATGTGGAGACCGCGCGGGCGGCCGGGGGCCGGATCACCTTGGACGACATGGCCGCGGGGGCGGCGGCCGACGTGGCGTTGCCGGTATTGCCGGTGGCCGGGGGTTACGAGCTGCACACCACCGGGTCGTTGTACGCGTTGATGCTGAGCATGGCCGGAATCGGCGGTCTGGGGCGGCGGGGCCGGCCCGATGAGGATCCCGAGAGCCTGTATCTGCTGATGCGTATCGTCGAGGAAGCCTGGCATTACGGATTGTCGATCTCCGGAGATCCCTTCAGCGGGAAATCCCCCCTTGACGCGATGGCCGACGCGGTCTCGCCCGAGGTCGCGGAGAGGTTGTGGCGGCAGGTCGAGTCGGGGCCGCCGAGGCCGTTCGACGCGATGAACATGGGCACCAACGCGATCGTGGTGGTCGACGGGTCCGGCATGATCGCGTACGGGACGCACTCGGCGACGTCCACGCCGTTCGGGGTCGGCCTGATGGTGGACGGCGTTGTCGTGACCCGCCCCATCACGCTGTTCACCGAGCGGTGGGCGCCCATACCGATGGGCTGGGGGACCTCGCTGCTGGCGGTACGGGACGGCCGTCCGGTGCTGGCCGCCGGCTCGCCCAGTGTCTCCGCCTTGCAGAACGTGCTGCAGAACTCGGTGAACATCCTGGAGCGGGGCATGGATCCGGCGGAGTCGGTCCGGCAGCCGATGTTCGGGGCTGCGCGCTATCCCAGCCGGCGGCCGATGGTGGAGTCGACCATGGGCGAGCAGGCCATCACCGAGGTGGAACGCCGCGGTTTGGGAATCACCCGGGTGTCGCCGTGGGAACCGGAAATGGGCAGCTTCCAGGCGGTGCACATCCGTCCCGACGGGACCCTGCACGGGGTCGCCGACCCCCGCCGCCTCGGCCGGGCCGCCGGCTACTGACCCGGCACACGGGTAACCCCCGGTCCTTTTGCCGAGCGGGCGCCGAGCGCACGACGTCATCAACGGTGCTGACGTCGTGCGCTCGGCGCCCGCTCTCGTATGACCCCGGTCGCGTACCTGTGACGGCGGTCGATCCGACAAAGTGCTGTGCCGCGCAGGTGGGGATTGCGACGGTTGTCGTTGGTCTCGCGCCATCCCATATAGCAGGCTGAATTGTGCCACTGAGTCGCGTTCGCCCGTTTCTGGGCGTATGCAGTCTCGTCTTTGGGCGAGGGTGAGGAGATCGGATGAGTGAGGTCCCGGCGCGGCCGTCGCGGCCGGATCCGGCGCAGGTGTCGGCGGTGGGCCGTGGTGCGATGATCTCGACGTCGCATCCGGCGGCGTCGGCGGCGGGGGTGGCCGCGTTGCGTGCGGGTGGCAGTGCGGTGGACGCCTATCTGGCGGCGGCCGCGGTGCAGACCGTGGTCGAGCCCACCATGACGACCCTGGCCGGCACGATGTCGATGACGGTGTACGACCCGGCCACCGGTGAGAGCCGGTTCATCCACCACCTGGGACACGTGCCGGCCGCCGAGGACGGCGATCTGGACGAGGCGGGCCGCTGGTCGGGCCGTACCGTCGTCACCCCGGGCTGGGTGCTGGCGGCGCACACGGCCTGGTCGAAGTGGGGGCGGCTGGGCTGGGCGGAGCTGTTCACCGATGCGCTGACGGCGGCCCGGGAGGGTTTCACGGTCGATCAGCTGCTGTGGGGCTGGGCCTTTGAGTGCCGGACGGTGGCGGGCCGGTATGCGGCCGGTCGGCAGGTGTGGTTCCCGGACGGGCACATGTTCAGGGTGGGGGAGGTGCTGCGCCAGCCTGCGCTGGCCCGCACGATCGAGCAGCTGGCCGAGCAGGGTCCGTCCTATTTCTATGAGGGGGAGTTCGCCCGCCGCTATGTGGAGACAGCCCGGGCGGCCGGGGGCCGGATCACCCTGGACGACATGGCCGCGGGGTCGGCCCACGACACCGCGCTGCCGGTGCTGCCGGTGGCCGGGGGTTACGAGCTGCACACCACCGGGTCGTTGTACGCGTTGATGCTGAGCATGGCCGGAATCGGCGGTCTGGGGCGGCGGGGTCGGCCCGATGAGGATCCCGAGAGCCTGTACTTGCTGATGCGCATCGTCGAGGAAGCCTGGCACCACGGCCTCACCTTCAACAACGGCGCCTTCCGGCTGCCGCACAGGGAGGAGATGGTCGAGGCGGTCACGCCCGAGGTCGCGGAGAAGATGTGGCGGCAGGTCGAGTCGGGGCCGCCGAGGCCGTTCGACCCGATGAACCTGGGTACCAACGCGATTGTGGCGGTCGACGAGTCCGGCATGATCGCCCATGGCGCTCACTCGGCGACGTCCACACCCTTCGGGGTCGGGCTGATGGTCGACGGCGTGATCGTGCCACGCCCGATGTTCCTCTGCGCCGACCCGGTGATCCCTGTGCCCGTCGGATGGGCCACGTCGATGCTGGCGGTACGGGACGGCCGTCCGGTGTTCGCGGCGGCCTCGCCCAGCATCTCGGCGCTGCAGAACGTGCTGCAGAACTCGGTGAACGTCCTGGAGCGGGGCATGGATCCGGCCGAGTCGGTGTGGCAGCCGATGTTCGGGGCCTCCGGCTATCCCAGCCGGCGGCCGATGGTGGAGTCGACCATGGGCGAGCACGTGCTCGCCGAGGTGGAGCGCCGCGGCATCGGAATCACCCGGGTGTCGCCGTGGGAGCCGGAGCTGGGCAGCTGCCAGGCCGTGCACATCCGTCCCGACGGGACCCTGCACGGGGTCGCCGACCCCCGCCGCCTCGGCCGGGCCGCCGGCTACTGACATCAACGCGTACCCGAAGAACGAACGAGAGGGAGACATCGTGGTGTCCGCTGACGCGATCAACGATGGAAAGCCGGGACCGGCGAGCGACCGGGTCAAGGTCCGGCGACGCGCGATGCGTGGATCGTACGACCCCGAACTGGTCCATGCGATTCTCGACGAGGCGTTCATGTGCCATGTCGCCTTCGTGGACGACGGCGGGCCCGTGGTGCTGCCCACGCTGCACGTGCGCCGGGACGACGTGCTCTACATCCACGGCTCGCCCGCCAACCGGATGATCAAACGGGTGAGCGAAGGCGTCCCCGTCTGCGTGGAGGCGACCATCCTCGACTCGCTGACGCTCAGCCGCGCCGTGGCCCAGAACTCGGTGAACTACCGCTCGGTGGTCGCGTTCGGCAGCGGGAGTGAGGTGCTCGACCCGGTGCTCAAGCGGGAGGTCATGCTGGAGCTCATCGACCGGGTCGTCCCGGGCCGCCTCGACCGGCTGCGCCCGATGACCGAGAAGGAGCTCCGAGGCGTACGCGTCATCGCCGTCGAGCTGAGCGAGTACTCCGCCAAGGTGCGCACCGGGCCGCCCACCGACCACGCGTCCGACTACGACTGGCCGGTGTGGGCAGGCGAGGTGCCCCTGCGAATCGTGCCCGGAACCCCCATACCCGATCCGGCCCTCCCGGCGGACACGGCCGTGCCGGAGCACGTGCTCTCCTGGGGCAGCGATCGTCGTGGGGTCTGAGGCCGGATGCCGCCGGACGGCCCGTTCATCGGATGCAGCGATCGGGCGGCTCAATCTCCACATCGTGTCGGAGAACGGCGGCGACGCCGCTGCCTACCATCGCGGAACAACGGGAATCCGGCACTGTCGAAAGGCATGTCATGCATAGCTACGGGACGTTCGACTTCGGGCTGACCGAGGGGCAGGAGGCCCGGGCGGCGCGCCTGCACAAGGACAGCATCGTCATCGACCTGCTGTTTCAGGGGCCGTGTTCACCGGATGTCTGGACCGACGAGCTGGTCGCGGAGTTGGAGGCGCTCGGCTCGGACGACCTCTTCACGGTGGCGTTCTTCCTGCGGGAGAAGGCCATCGCGGGGGAGTTCCCCCAGTACCGGGAGCTGTTCGAGGCTTCGGGCGTGACGACCGGGATCACCGGGGGCTACATCCTCCAGGACAAGGATTCGATCCTTACCGCCGCTCACCGGTTCGCCCGGTTGCTGGACGCGTTCCCCTGGATGCGCCGCGCCCGTACGGCCGGGGACATCCGCGCCGCGCATGAGGTCGGCGAGACGGCGGTCTGGGGCCTGGTCCAGAGCAACCAGCTGCGGCCCGGCGATCTCGATCTGATCGACATCGCGCATGATCTCGGGGTGCTGAACACCCTCGACTGCGCCTACAACATCATGAACTTCGTGGGAGCGGGCTGTACCGAGCGCTACGACCCGGGCCTGAGCCACTTCGGCCTGCAGTTCGTCCGCCGGTGCAACGACGTGGGCGTCATCGTGGACACCGCGCACACCGGCCGGCAGACCACCCTGGACGTCTGCGCCACCTCGTCGCAACCGGTCATCGCCACCCATACCTCCGCCGACGCGGTTTTCCACCATGACCGGGCCAAGAGCGACGACGAGCTCCGGGCGATCGCCGGCACCGGCGGTGTCATCGGGGTGTACGTCGTCCCCTTCTTCCTGGCCACCCCCGATACGGTCAACCCCACGATCGAGCTGTTCTTCGATCACGTCGACTACATCGCCGACCTGGTCGGCTGGGAGCATGTGGCGGTCGGCACCGACTGGCCGCTGGCGCTGCCCACGCACATCATGCAGCGGTCCTTCGGCAACAAGCAGGGCGATTTCGGCTTCCGCCCCGAGCACAACATCGACGTGAGCCTTAACCTCGACGGGTTTCGCGACTACCGGGACATGATCAACGTCACCCGGGGTCTCGTCGCCCGCAACTACAGCGACAAGCAGATCCACGGCGTTCTCGGCGAGAACTTTCTCCGTGTCTTCGAGCAGGTCAACGGCTGAAAGCTCCGGTGGCCGGAGTGATGGGGCCGACGGCGGTGGGCGACACACCTGTTGCGCGGTCGGTTCGGGGGAGCAGCATCGGACTTTCTTCACAGAATCATGTAAATAGGAGGAATGGTGTCATTGGCGCAGCAGATGGATGCGGCGACCTACCAACGTGCGGAACGGCTCCTTGTGCACAACCGGTCCACGCTGGTGGCCGGGGGGAAGGTCGCCCCTCGATGGATCGGCGAGGGTTCCCGCTTCTGGTATCGCGTCGAGGGTCCCGCGGGTCACCGGTTCGTCCACGTCGATCCGGCCGTCGGCACCCGTGAGCCCGCCTTCGATCACGAGCGGCTGGCGAAGGCGCTGGAAGAGGCCTCCGGTTCCCCCGCCCACGCCGAGGCGCTGCCGTTCGGCGGGATCGAGGTGACCGCCGAAGCCGTGGAATTCGACGCCTTCGACACCCACTGGCGGTGTTCGCTCGACACCTACGCGTGCGAGAAGGTGGAGGGGCACCAGCCGCCGAACATGCTGGAGGTTCCGTCTCCGGACGGGAGATGGGCCGTCTTCCGGCAGGGGTACGACCTGTGGATTCGCTCCCTCGACACCGGTGAGGCGAAGCCGCTCACCTCCGACGGCACCGCCGACCACGCCTACGGCACCCAGCCCGACAGCCTGACCTACGGGCAGCTGCTGCGGAAGCTCGGGGCGCCGACCCTGCCTCCGCTCGTGGTGTGGTCGCCGGACTCACGCCGGGTGATCACCCACCGTCTCGACCAGCGAGGGGTGCGGCAGTCCCATCTGGTGGAGTCCGTCCCACCGGACGGCGGCAGGCCGGTGGTGCACGCGTACCACTACGCCATGCCCGGGGACGAGGTGGTGCCTCAGGGCCGGTTCGTCGTCTTCGACGTCGAGACCGGCGACGTCGTGCCGTCCCAGGGCGAGCCGCTGCTGATGTCCATGATCTCGCCCATCCTGTTCAAGCGGGTGTGGTGGGCGCAGGACGGCTCAGCCGTCCACTACCTCGACCAGCCGCGCGACCTGAAGACGCTGCGGCTCGATCGCCTCGACGCGGTCACCGGAGAGGTGCGCACGCTGATGCAGGAGAGCGGTGAACCCCGCGTCGAGCCGGGGCAGGTCATGGGCCAGACGATCCTGCGCGTGCTGCCGAGCGGGCGCGAGGTGCTCTGGTACTCCCAGCGTGACGGCTGGGGGCACCTCTACCTGTACGACCTGCGGTCCGGTGAGCTGATCGGGCAGGTCACCGCGGGGGAATGGGCGGTCCAGCAGATCCTGCGCGTCGACGAGGACGAGCGGGTGGTCTACTTCACCGCCACCGGACTGGTGGCCGAGGATCCGTACCGCCGCCAGGTCTGCCGCGTCGGCCTGGACGGTACGGGCTTCGCCCGCCTGATCGACGACGACCTCGACCACGCCGTGACCGTACCGGCGAACGAGGAGTACTACCTCGACTCCGCGTCGACGGTCGGCACGCCCCCGGTGACGAGCGTCCGCGGGTGGGACGGAGCGGTACTCGTCGAGCTGGAGCGGGCCGACGTCACGGCCCTGCTGGCGACCGGGTGGACGCCCCGTGAACAGTTCACCGTCAAAGCGGCCGACGGCGTGACCGACATCCACGGTGTGCTGCACCTGCCCCACGACTTCGACCCGGAGCGACGGTACCCGGTCTTGGACAGCCCCTATCCCGGCCCGCAGAAGGGTCGGTTGGAGCCCTCGTTCGACGGTGAGCCGCGCCGGGACTGCGAGGCCGACGCGCTCGCCGCACTCGGTTTCGTCGTCTTCCAGGTCGACGGCCGGGGCCTGCCGGGGCGGAGCAAGGCGTTCCACGACCACGCCTACGGCCGGTACGACACCGCGGGGTTCCTGGAGGACCATCTCGCGGCGCTCCGGCAGCTCGCCGCCACCCGCCCCTGGCTGGACCTCGACCGGGTCGGCGTCTACGGTGATTCCGGCGGCGGGTACGCCACCATGCGGGCGATGTGCGCGTTTCCCGATTTCTACAAGGTGGGCGTCTCCGGGTGCGGCAACCACGACCAGCGGATCTACCACCTGGCGTGGGGTGAGACCTACGACGGGCCGCTTGACGAGGAGACCTACATCCGCTCCTCGAACGTGGAGATCGCCGATCGGCTCCAGGGCAAGCTGCTGCTGATCCACGGGGAGATGGACGACAACGTGCATCCCCACCAGACCCTGCGACTCGTCGATCGGCTGATCGCGGCCAACAAGGACTTCGACCTGCTCATCGTCCCCGGCGCCGAGCACCTCTTCTTCGGCTACGAGGCCTACGTCATCAGGCGCCGCTGGGATTTCCTGGTCCGGCATCTGCTGGGCGTCGAGCCGCCTGCGGGCTATCGGATCGCCGACGTCCCCCTCAACCCGAACGTCCTCGCGGCGTTGGGCTGACCGCCGAGGCCGTCGCCGGCCCGGGTCCGGCTCCGCTCCGCCGCGTCGACGGTCTCGGCGGTGCGGGCCACGCGGCACCGGTCCGGCGGGGGTGAGGCCGGATGATCCGGCGCGGGACGGCGCCGTCACCGGGCCGGTTCCCGGTGGCGGCGCAATCGTTCAACAAGGTGCTGTGTGATCACAGGGATGTTTGCGACGTATGTCGTTGGAGTCCAACAGAACCCTGTAGCAGGCTGTTTGTAGTGAATGCACCGATGTGGGTGTTATGTGTGGGACGTGGGTCTTCAGCCTCGGGGGCCGGCCACCCGCACACGGTGTCTCCGTCGCTCGGCCACTCCCAGCCGGGCAAGCTTCGATTGGAGCATCATGCGCAGACTTTTCCGCGCGCTCATCGCCATAACCGCAACCACCGGGCTGGTCACGGCCTGCGGTGGCGGCGGCGAGGCGAACGACAACGCCACCACAACCGGCGGCACGTTCACCATGGCCCAGCCCGGCGACCCCGGTGTCGTGGACCCGTACCGAAACGTGATCAGCCTCGAGGTGTCGGCCTTGGCCTACGACGGCCTGGTCAATGTGACTCCGGACCGCAAGGTCGTCTCCGGGCTCGCCGAGACGTGGCAGACCGAGGCGGACAGCACGACGTTCACCCTCAAGGCCGGGATCACCTGCTCCGACGGTACCTCGCTGACCGCGAGCCAGGTCGCCGCCGCGCTCGAATTCGTCAAGGATCCGAAGAACGGTTCGACGCTCTACGGATTGCTGGTGCCGACCATTCCGTTCACCGTAAAAGCGGACGACTCCGCGCGCACGGTGACGGTGACCATGGAGAAACCGTTCGGATTCGTACTGGAGACCATCGGCAGGGTGCCGATCGTGTGCGCCAAGGGGATGGCCGATCCCGCGATGCTCAAGAACGCCTCATCGGGCACCGGGCCCTTCACGCTGAGTGAGGTGGTACCCGGTGACCACTACACGTTCACCGTACGCAAGGGATACACCTGGGGTCCGAACGGGGCGAGTACCGATGCGCCGGGCACTCCGTCCAAGGTGGTGATCCAGGTGGTCGCCAATGAGACGACCGCGGCCAACCTGCTGCTTTCCGGCGACGTCAACCTGGCCAGGATCAGCGGCGCGGACCAGGATCGGATGACCGCGCAGAACCTGAAGTACATGGCCATCACCAGCAGGAGCGGCGAACTGTGGTTCAACCAGCGCGACAAGCGCCCCGGCTCCGAAGCACCGGTAAGAAAGGCACTCACGGCGGCTTTGAATCTCGACGAGCTGGCGAGGGTCTCCACCTCGGGTAAGGGGAAAAGGCCGACCGCGATCGTGGGAAGCGACCCGAAGCCGTGCGGCGCGGACACGCTCACCGGCCGGCTTCCCGCGCATGACCCGGCCAAGGCGGCCTCGTTGCTCGACGAAGCCGGCTGGACCGTCGGGGCGGACGGCGTACGCGGCAAGAACGGCAAGCCGCTCCGGATGGACCTGCACTACTCTGCCGGCGGTGAGGGGGGTCCGGCCACGGCGGAACTCGTCGCCAAGCAGTGGAAAGCGGTGGGCGTGGAGGTCAAGCTCACCGCCGACGATTCCAAGGCCCTCAGCCGCGCCATGTTCGAGACCGGTGACTTCGACGCCTTCCTGGTCGGTTTGCGGTTCACCATGCCCTACCAGGTGGTCCCGTTCGTCAGCGGACAGGTGCCTCCGAAGGGGCAGAACTTCACCGGCGTCGACAACGCCGACTACCAGCGGCTGTCCACCGAGGCAGTCCGCACCTCCGGTGACGCGGGCTGCGCGCTGTGGAACGAGGCCGAGCAGGCACTGTTCGGCAACGTGGATCTGGTGCCGTTCGCCGACCTGGAGGTGCCGTTCTTCCTGAGCGGGGCCGAGGCCCAGACCGACGGATGGCTGCAGATGCCCATTCCGACCAGCATCCGCCTGCGGTCCTCCTGACGCGATGGGTGAACCCTTCACGTTCAGTTCCACGGTCGGCGCGGTGTGCGCCCGGCTCACACTGTGCCGGCCGGGGCCGAGCATCGTGCCAGGGTTCCGGGCGCCCGGCACAAATGATCGGCGACGTCGCATGCCTGCCCGCCTGCGACCCGGCGTGACCACCGTGCCGAGAACCTCGGGGTCACCGGGGGCGCGGTGCCCGGAGGTTCACATACGGCTCGACGGAGGGACTCCCCGGTGATCGATGGTGTGGACAGGCCGGTGCCCCCGGGGTTGCTGAACCGGCTTCGGGGCGCCCCATGGGTGTCGTTCGCCCTGCGCAGATCCTGGCGGTTCGTCGTGTCGCTGGGGCTGCTCGTCACCGCGTCGTTCCTGATGATCCACCTGGTTCCGGGCGATCCGGTGCGGGGAGCACTGGGCATGACGGCCCCGGTGGAGCTGGTGAACGAGCGCCGGGAGGCGCTGGGGCTGAACGACCCGCTCTGGGAGCAGTACGGGAACCACCTGAAAGGGCTGTTCACCGGCGACCTCGGAAGCTCGATCGTGAACGACGCCCCGGTGACCCAGGTGATCGGGGACCGGCTGCCGGAGACGCTTAAGCTTGCGCTGCTGGCGTTCGTCCCGATCGTCGTGGTGGCGATCCCGGTGGGTGTCCTGATGGCGGCGCTCACCCGGGGCGGACGCCGGCGGAGCGGCGAGCTGGCGTTCACGTCGACGAGCGTGCTGCTGGCGGCGATCCCGGAGTTCCTGTTCGCGGTCGGGCTGGTGTACGTGTTCGCGGTGAAACTCGGCTGGTTCCCGGTCGCCCGGCGCGTCGACGCCTCGTCCTATGTACTGCCGGTGCTGGCACTGGCGGTCGGCCCGGCCGCGGTGCTCGCGCGGATCGTGCGGGTGGAGATGTTGTCGGTCCTCGGCGACGACTACATCCGTACGGCGCGGGCCAGGCGGCTGCCGCCATGGCTGGTGTACGCGCGGCACGCGCTGCCGAACGCGCTGACGACGACGTTGACGCTGGGCGGAATGATGCTGACGGGCCTGATCGCGGGGACCGTTCTGGTGGAGAACGTGTTCGCCTGGCCGGGGCTGGGGTCGACGATCGTGCAGTCGATCCTGCAGAAGGACTACCCGATGGTGCAGGGCATCGTGCTGGTGTACGGCATCGCGGTACTTCTCGTGAACCTGACGATCGACGTGCTGCTGGCATTGCTCGATCCGCGTTCGACTATCCGGGAGAGCTGAATGTCCAGACGTCGGGTGAAATGGCTGGCGGTGTTCCGCACCCCGGTCGGGGCCTCTTCCGCGGTACTGCTGGCCCTCATGTTCGCATTGGCGGTCTTCGGACCGATCCTGTGGGGCGAGGCGGCGTCCGAGTTCGACACAGGCGCCATTCAGCAGGGGCCTTCGGCCGAGCACCTGCTCGGCACGGACCAGCTGGGCCGGGACATCTTCCACCGGGTGCTGGTCGCGACCCGGTTGTCTCTTGAGCTGGCGCTGCTCTCCACGGCGATCGGGCTGGTGATCGGCACGATCCTCGGCACGGCCCCGACGGTCCTCCCGCGCCGGCTGGGACGGACGGTGACCGCGGCGGTGAACATCGCCGTGGCCATCCCGGGATTGCTGCTGGCGCTGTTCTTCGCGGTGATCTTCGGAGTGGGGACGTCCGGCGCGGTGCTGGCCATCGCGCTCGCCGGGGCTCCGTCGTTCGCCCGTTTGACGCAGACGCTGGCCGCGTCGGTGGCGGGCCGGGACTTCGTGTCCGCGGCGCGGGTGGCCGGGGTGGGGAGGGTGCGGCTGCTGACGCGGCACATCCTGCCCAACATCGGTGAGCCGCTGGTGGTGAGCGGGACCATCGGCGCCGGCAACGCGCTGCTGGCCTTCGCCGGCCTCTCGTTTCTCGGTATCGGTGTTCAGGCACCGGACTACGACTGGGGCCGGCTGCTCAGCGAGGGCCTCGACCGCATCTACATCAACCCGGGCGCGGCACTCGCCCCCGGCATCGCGGTGGTGATCGCCGGGCTGGCGTTCAACCTGTTCGGTGAGACCGTGGCCGCGGTCGTCGGGGTACGCACCCCGTCAAGGAAGACCGGTCCGCGCCCGGCACCGGTCACCCGTGACGCCGCAGCCGTGGACAGCGGGCCCGGCGAGCCGATCCTGGCGGTGGAGAACCTGCGGGTCGCGTTCCCCGGCCGGTCGGGGTGGACGACACCGGTACGCGGGGTGGGCTTCACCGTGCATCCCGGCGAGTCGGTGGGCGTGGTCGGTGAATCCGGATCGGGGAAGAGTCTGACCGCGCTGGCCCTGTCCCGGTTGATCGAGACCCCCGGCGTGGTGAGCGCGGACCGATTGGAGTTCGCCGGGACCCCACTGCTGACCACCTCGGAGCGGGAGCTGCGCACCTTGCTGGGAACGTCGATGGCGATGGTGTTTCAGGACCCGATGACCTCGTTCAACCCGACCATGCGCGTCGGACGGCAGTTGGCCGAGGTATCCCGCCATCACCAGGGACTGCCGCGGCGTGCCGCGTTCGCCCGTGCGGTGGACCGGCTGCGTGCGGTACGGGTGCCGGGCGCGGAGCGGCGGGCCCGGCAGTATCCGCATGAGTTCTCCGGGGGTATGCGGCAGCGCGCGATGATCGGCATGGGGCTGATGGGCGATCCGCGGCTGGTGATCGCCGACGAGCCCACCACGGCGCTGGACGTCACCGTGCAGCGGCAGGTGCTACGGCTCCTGGCGGAGGTGCGGGCCGCGAAGCGCGCCGCGATCCTGCTGATCAGCCATGACATCACGGTCGTCGCCCAGACGTGTGACCGGATCCTGGTCATGTACGCGGGGCGGATCGTGGAGGACCTGCCCACCGGGGACCTGTTCACCGCGCCGCGCCATCCCTACACGCGTGCCCTGCTCGCGGCGGTGCCGGATATGGAGACCGACCGGGATCGGGAGCTGGCCGTCATCCCCGGCCGCCCGCCCGAGCCGGATCGGATGCCGGTCGGCTGCGCGTTCGCCCCGCGTTGCCCGGTCGCCGACGACCGCTGCCGGGAAGAGGATCCGGTGCTGGGCCGTATCGCGAACGCACACCGGGTCGCCTGCTGGCACCCGGCCGACGCGGAGCCGCCCCGGGTGACCGCCCTGGTGTCGGCGGAACACGACCGGGCGGCCACCGTCAATCCCGCTGGAGGTGGAGCATGAGCGAGTTGGTCTTCGACGGGGTGAGCGTGCGGTACGGCAACCGGCGCAAAGGGCTCACCGCGGTCGACCGGGTCAGCCTGACCGTGCCGGCCGGGAAGACGGTCGGCCTGGTCGGCGAGTCCGGCTCCGGCAAATCCACGCTGGCCCGTGCGGCGGTCGGCCTGTCGCCGGTCAGCGCGGGACGGGTGCTGCTGAACGGCACCGACGTCCGGCGGCTGCCCCGGCGCCCGCGCCCCCTGCAGATGGTGTTCCAGGATCCGTACTCCTCGCTGAATCCGCGGATGAGCATCGGCGGCTCGATCGCCGAAGTCATGCACCTCGACGGCCGCGCCGGAGCGGCCGCCAGACGCGCCGAGGTCGTCCGGCTGCTGGAACTGGTCAATCTGGGCCCCGACTGTGCCGATGTGCTGCCCGGGCGGCTGTCGGGCGGGCAGCGTCAGCGGGTCGCCCTCGCCCGGGCGCTGGCCGGACGGCCGCAGGTGGTGATCGCCGACGAGATCACCTCGGCGCTCGACGTGTCCGTGCAGGGTGCCGTGCTCAACCTCGTCCGCGATCTGCAGCGGCGGCTGAACCTGTCCATGCTGTTCATCTCGCACAACCTGGCCGTGGTTCGCTATGTCAGCGACATCGTCGCCGTCATGTATCTGGGACGGATCGTCGAGGTCGGCCCGGTCGAGCAGGTCCTCGCCGATCCGCAGCACCCCTACACCCGCGACCTCCTCGACGCCGCGCCGACCCGGCACAGCCGGCTTACGTCCGGCGGTACGACGGAGGTCGCGGACACCGAGCCCGCCGATCCGCACCGCCCGCCGCCCGGCTGCGGCTATCACCCGCGCTGCCCGGTCGGACCTCTGGTGCGGGCCGACCGCGACGTCTGCGCGACCACCGACCCCTCCCACGGCGCCGAAGGACGTCTCCATGCCGTCGCCTGCCACTTCGGCCGTCCGGAACACCGCCACGAAACCGGGTGACGGGTGTCGCCGGTTCTCGGGACGGCTTTGGCCTGGGAGGCTATGGGATCCATTCGTAGTCAAGTGATTACTTTCGGTGAGTTCATCGAGTTCGGGATGGGTATGGGCGGAAAGCGAACAACGTTTGACGGCGGGAAATCGCCGCCACAGCTTGAGGAGCCGACATGGCCAAGGCGTATGAGTATCCGGCTCACCGGCTCTCCCCGGAGAACACCGCGATTCTGCTCGTCGACCATCAGACCGGACTCATCGTCGGTGTTCAGGACCACGACCAGAACGAGGTACGGCGGAACGCCATGGCGCTGGCCCGGGCCGGCAAGGTGTTCGAGCTGCCGGTGGTGGCCTCGACCTCGGCGGCGACCGGCCCGAATGGCCCGCTCCTTCCCGAATTGATCGCCGAGCTTCCCCCGGGGACCCCGATCGTTCACCGTGACGGTGAGGTCGACGCGTTCGACGACCCCGCCTTCGAAAAGGCGGTCCGCAAGACCGGACGCTCGAACCTGGTCATCGCAGGTGTGATCACCGATGTCTGTCTCACCTTCGCGGCCCTGTCCGCCAAGGCCAAGGGGTTCGGCGTGCACGCCGTCCTCGACGCCTCCGGCACCACCAATGTGCTGGCACGCGAGACCTCGCTGATCCGGATGCAGGACGCGGGCATCGTCGTCAACAGCACCGCGGGAGTGCTCTCCGAACTCCTGCACGACTGGAGGACCCCCGGTGGGCCCGGGACCGCCGAGATACTCGGACGCTACGCCATTCCGTTCTACGGCGCGGTCACCGCCGGTCACGGCGCGGCGATGCCGTCCGGCGCCCCGCGGTAGACCCGGCGCCGCCCGGGTGTGGTACGAGCCCCGGCCGGCCCGACCTACCCTGGAGGTCGGCGGTCCGGCCGGCCGTGTTTCCGATGCCCGAGGAGTCAGCGACCTTGTCCGATGAGCGAAGCCCCGTCGATCTGCGGGCCGACTGCGGGAACTGCTTCGGGCTGTGCTGTGTCGCGCTGCCTTTCGCCGCGTCGGCGGATTTCGCCCTCGACAAGGCGGCGGGGGAGCCCTGCGTCAATCTGCGGGAGGACTTCCGCTGCGGCATTCACGCGCGGTTGCGGGAACGGGGATTTCCCGGCTGCACGGTCTACGACTGCTTCGGCGCGGGGCAGCAGGTCTCCCAGGTCGTCTTCGGCGGCCGGGATTGGCGGGGGTCGCGGGAGACCGCGCGGCGGATGTTTCAGGTGTTTCCGGTCGTCCGGCAGCTCCACGAGCTTCTCTGGTATCTCACCCGGGCCCTCACCCTGCTCGCAGCCGCTCCGCTCCACGACGAGATCCGTCTCGCCCTGGCACGGACGGAGCACCTGGTGCACGGCGACCTCGATCCCCTCTTGGAGCTGGACGTCCCCGCGTACCGGGCGGAGGTCAACGAGCTGCTGGTCCGCGCCAGCGAACTCGCCCGGGCCGGCGTGCCGGGGCGGCGGGACCACCGGGGCGCCGACCTGATCGGAGCCCGGTTGCGCGGCGCCGATCTGCGTGGGGCCAATCTGCGGGGGAGTCACCTGATCGGGGCCGACCTCCGGCGAGCCGACCTGAGGCTCGCCGATCTCACCGGAGCCGACCTGCGAGGCGCCGACCTGTCCGGCACCGATCTCACCGGAGCCCTCTTTCTCACCCAGACCCAGCTCAACGCGGCGAGAGGCGACTCCGCCACCAGGGTTCCGGCCTTCCTGGCCCGGCCCGCACATTGGGGAGCCTCGGACCTCCCGGTCGGCCGTGCTTCCGCAAGGCCTCGCCAAGGGCGCCGTCCCCGCCGAAGGTGACCGCGGCCTCGTCCCGGCTCCTCGGTTTCCCGGCCGAAGCGAGGTCACGGTCGAGCGGGGCCGGCGCGGCTCCGGCCTCCTCGTCGGCGTCGCGAGACTCCCGTCACCCCGGGTCCGCCCGATTGGGCCGGGAGCCGGACGCATGCCGTGCCCCTCCGTTTCGCGGTTCTCCGGTGGCGACCGTGCCCGATCGCCCGCGATCGGGCAAGACGGTTGGCGGGTGCCCCCGGGCGAAGGGACGCCGGGAGTCACCCGGGGTGGACCGCCCGGGCCTGACCGGAGACGGGAGCAGGGTGGGTACGGCGAAGCAGGGCCACGATAAGGACGGCGATACCCGCGACCAGGACCGCACTGATCAACGCCGTCAGCCGGAATCCGTGCACGAACGCCTCCCGGGCCGTGGCGAGCAGTGCCGTGGCGGACCCGTCGGGGAGTGTGCCGGCCACGGTGACGGCCGCGCCGAGGCCGTCCTGCGCTGCGGAGACGGCACCCGCGTCCACGCCTGCGGGGACGGCCCCGGCCAGCCGGTCCCGGTAGACGGCGGTGATGACGCTGCCCAGCAGCGCGATGCCGAGCGCGCCGCCGAGCTGGGGAGCGGTCGAGGAGATCGCGGCCGCCGCTCCGGCACGCTCCGGCGGAGCCGATCCCACCACCATGTCGGTGGCGAGCGCCATCATCGGACCGAGCCCGGTCGAGACGACGACGGCACCGGTCACCAGCGTCGCGAGGTCACCGGATCCGGCCTGGGCGAGCACGGCGTACCCGGCGGCCGAGAGCACCAGGCCCGCGGCGACGACCGACGAGGAGCGGAACCGGCGGGCGAGCCTGGGCGCGAGCATGGACCCGGCGATGACGCCGAGCGCCGGGGGAGCCGTCCACAGGCCGGCCTCCAGCGGATTCAGGCCGTGCACCAGCTGCAGGTATTGGGCGATCGTGTAGTTCGACCCCCAGAGGACGAAGATGCCGAGGGCCAGCGTGGCCGTCGAGACGCCGAACACCCGGTTCGCGAAGAGCCGGAGGTCGACGAAGGGATCGGCGAGCCTGCGCTGACGATGCACGAACACGGCCGCCATGACGACGCCGACGAGAACCGCCAGGGCCGATGTCGTCCGTACCCCGTCCGCGGCGAGCTGCTTGAGGCCGTACACCGTGGGAAGCACGGCGGCCATGGACAGCAGCGCGCTGCGGACGTCGAGGTGACCCGCGTCGGGTTTGCGGTTTTCGGGGAGGAGCATCGGCCCGAGCACCAGCAGCAGGCCCATCACCGGTACGCCGATCAGGAACGCCGACCCCCACCAGAACCGCTCCAGCAGCCAGCCGCCGACGAGCGGCCCGATCGCGGTGCCGGCCGAGACGCTCGCGACGACGATGCCGATCGCGGTCGTCCGCTGCCGCGGCTCGGTGAACATCGTCGTGGTGATGGCCAGGACGGACGGCATCAGCGTCGATCCGGCCACGCCCATCAGCGCCCGGGCGACGATCAGCGTCTCGGCGTCGGGCGCGTACGTGGCGAGCAGCGAGGCGGCACCGTACCCGGCGGCGCCGATCAGCAGGAGCCGGCGCCGCCCGATCCGGTCGCCCACAACCCCCATGGTGATCAGCGAGCCGGCGAGCAGGAAGGCGTACACGTCCACGATCCAGAGCAGCTGGGTGCTGCTCGCGGCCAGGTCCGCGCCGATGGCGGGCAACGCCAGATGGGTGACGGTCAGTTCCAGAGAGGCCAGCAGGGCGGGAAGCGCGAGGACCGCGAGTGCGATCCACTCCCTCTTTCCGGCGGGTGGATTTGTCATGCCGGCCATTCTGAAACCTCTACTTTGATAGAGGTCAACTGCCGATCGGCTTGACCGCACCCTGGGCGTGATCAGCGGATTCGCCGGGCGGGTGCCTCAACTGCTGTCGGTGTACTCGTACCCATCCCCGGAGGCCCGGCGGTGAGGCCACCGGGATTCGCACTCCTCCGGGGTCACACCGTGAGCACGACCTTGCCGCGGGCATGGTCCGCTTCCAGAAAGCGGATGGCCTCCGCGGTTTCACTGAGGGGATACCTCGCCTGGATGACCGGGGTGATCTGCCCCGACTCCACCAGCCCGGCGAGGTAGGCCAGGTCCTCGGCGTTCTGTGTCTGCACGCGCACGCTGAGCCGTTGCGAGACGAACGGCGAGGTGAGGATGGCGGCGAGCAGGCGCGGCATCGGTCCGAGGACCGGGCCGCCGGTACCGCTGCAGGGGAGGAAGATCCCCTTGGGGACGAGGATTCGGCGGATGTCGGCGAGCCGGTGATTGCCCACCAGGTCGACGACGACGTCGAAGCGGGCGGTTCCCCGGGTGACGTCCTCCCGGGTGTAGTCGATCACATGGTCGGCGCCGATCGAGCGCACCAGTTCCACGTTCCGCGTGCTGCAGACGCCGGTCACCTCCGCGCCGAGGACCTTCGCCACCTGTACGGCGAAGGTGCCGACCCCGCCGGAGGCCCCGTTGACGAGCACCGTCCGGCCCGGCCCGGCCTCGCCCCGGAGCAGCAGCAGTGCGGTGGTCGCCGCCACCGGCAGGGTGGCCGCCTGCTCGAACGTCACCCCGGCGGGTTTGGTCACCAGGTGCGACTCGGGCGCCACCACGTACTCGGCGAAGCCCCGCTGGTTCATCTCACCGAGGACCTCGTCGCCGACGCGGAATCGGGTCACCGTGCTCCCGACCGCCTCAACCGTCCCCGCGATGGCACGTCCGGGGATGTTCTTCTTGGGGCGCCCGATCCCGAATCCGAGTCGCCCGATGCGCGGTACGCCGTGGATGGCGGCCAGGTCGCCGAAGTTGATGGAGGTCGCGTGGACCCGGACGAGTACTCCGTCGTCGCCGACGGACGGCTTGTCGACCTCGGTGTACCGCAGGACCTCGGGCCCGCCGTACTTCCGGTAGACGATCGCGTGCATGGCTGCTCCTCCTGGGGGCGTGGTTCGGGACGGTTGTCGGGCGGCGGTCGTCGCACCGGGGCGGCATCACTGTGTCGACGCCACCCGGTGCTCGCTCAGCCGCGGCGGGCTCGGATAAGCCCTTGAAGGACGGTGTTGATGATCGAGACGACGGCGAGCACGATGAGCACCGTATTGACTCGCCCGGCGGCCTCGGGTGACCATCCGATCGCCTGGACGAAGGCCGGGTTGAGCACCCGGTCGTTCGCGGCGAGCCAGAGCATCAGGATCGGGGCGGCCATGTCGACGAGCGACCCGGCGACGGCGAGGGGAACGCTCCAGCGGACGTAGTACTTGGCGAAGACGAAGCCGAGACCGGCGACGACGAGGACGATGAAGAGGTAGACGACGCCGCTCTCCCACCACCAGGGAGTGATGATCGGAATGGGCTTGCCGTTCGCGTCGGTCTCCGGGCTGACCACGGGGGAGAGCACGATGAAGGTGGTGCACAGCACCAGCACCACGCTCAAGGTGATCAGTTCGCCGTATCGGGCGCGGCGGCTGGGCGGCTCGGGCAGGGAGTCCGGGGTCCAGGGCCTTCTCCGAGCCCGGCGCAGCGCCGGGATCCGCTCGATGACCGCGAAGACGAGGGTGGTCCAGAAGGCGATGTGGACGACGGTGGTCACCACGGCCCCCAGGGTCTCCCCGGCCACGGTGAGGGCGTCGTCGCCGGACAGGCCCCGGGTGAGCCCCACGGCCGCGGCGACGGCGGGCACGATCACGGTGAGCAGGGCGATCAGCAGCCTCGTGTAGTCGAGGTAGAACGCGGGGCCGATCAACTGGAGCGGGCGATCCGCGTACCCCGCGGCAAGCCGTACCGGGTCGCCGAGTTCGGTGAGGACGGCCGCCTCCGCGTCGGCGGGGTCGTCCCCGGCGGAGATCCTGTCGTCCACGGCGTCCCCGATCGAGGCGCGGAGCTCTCGTTCTATGTCGGGGCGCTGATGCGTGGGGACTCGATGCAGCACCGCGTCCACATAGCGGTCGGTGAGGGTTTTCGGGCTCGTCATGACTCGCCTTTCAGAGTGCGGAATGCGGTGTGCAACTCATCCCAGGCGCCGGTCAGGGTGTCGGCGAGCGTGACGCCCTCATCGCTCGTGCGGTAGAACTTGCGCGGCCTGGACTCCTCGGTGTTCCAGTCGCTGGTCAGCAGTCCTTGCTTCTCCAGCCGGCGCAGCAGCGGGTAGAGGGTGTTGGCGTCGACGGCGAACCCGCTCCGGCCGAGCTGGTCCAGCAGTGCGTATCCGTAGTTCGGCTGTTTCAGGATGAGCAGGCAGGCGAGCACCACGGTTCCCCGCCGGATCTCCTGCAGGTGTACCGAGAGCAGCTCATCATCTAGCATGCCTCATACAATAGTGTGTGCCACACAATATTGGCAAGCACAGCCCCAATGAAGTGGCCGCAGCGTTCAGTACCTGGCGGCAAGGGCGCCCCCCTTTTTCGGCCGATCGCCATCCCGGTGCTCGCCCCGTCCGCAGAGGCGGTGGACTGTCGTCGGCCCGGCTCCATTCGGAGGCGTTTCACCCGCCCTGGCCCGCGAGCGTCTCCCGCTCGCCGGTACCCACGGGTGTGGCCGCCTTCGCCGGCGACAACGCCCGTCCCGTACGGCGGATCGCCGAATGGAACGAAACGCTTAACCTCGTGTACTGGTCGGAGTCGGACAGGGGTGGCCACTTCGCCGCGATGGAGGAGCCCGAGCTGTTCACCGCGGACGTCCGGGCGTTCTTCCGCGGGCTCCGCCGTGCGAACCCGGCCGGGCGTCACGCCTGAGGCCGTACACCTCCCTGTCGCCGGCGGATGGGCGGGGAGGTGTACGGCGTCGGGGACGGGCGGGTGGTCGGCCTGGCCATTTAGGCGGGCGGCCGGGTGCTCAACCGGAGCCGGAGTGGGCGACGGAGGCTGCCCGCACGTCGGGTACGGGCACTCGCACGGCCTTGACCAGCAGCCACACGATGAGCGAAATCTCCGCGACCGCCGGAGGGGTCATGGCGAACGGTGAGATGTTCGCGGCGATGCCGGGGGCGAGGAAGCGCGCGAACATGTCCACGAGATGGCCGGAGCATCCGATCACCATCAGGACGCCCAGCGCCTTGGGGAAGTAGCCCGACTTGACGATCAGGTAGCCCAGCGGCAGCAGCCACAGGCCGAAGTACATCTGGGCGATGAGGTACCCGTCGTGGTGCAGGTCGGCGAACAGCATGGTGAGCTGGTCGGAACCCGCCGGACCGAAGGCGCCGGCGTGGTCCTGGCCGGTGGCGATCGTCAGCGCCGCCTTCCGGTTGAGCGCGTTCAAGCCTTGGATCGCGGCGCCCACCGCGACGAAGACGGCCATCGCGGCGGCGGCAAACCGGTTCACATGATTGAGCAGTAGGTACAGGGCCAAGCCCAGCAGCAGAAAGACCGTGGCCCCCACCAGCTCGCCAACGAAGCCGAGGCGAAACAGGGTGGCCGAGGCGCCGATGTTGTCGGCCGTGGCCGCCGCGTCCCCTGACTCGACGATGCGCGTGTTCACCAGCCCGGCGAAGATGTTGAACGCGGCGACGAGCAGATACAGAACCCCCGCGATCCTCGCGAGCGTCTTCGGTGTGGTCATCGGATACCTCCGAGCCGCGCCCGGCTTCCCGGCTCCGTCTGGTTCCACGGCCCTCTCCTCTGCTTGTCGGCTACCCATACGCTGTAAGGTACAACCTTGCGGTGTAAGGTTGTCAAGCCGTCCAAGCAGACCAGGCAGGAGGACCTCGTGGCCATGGAGACAGCGGGCACGCCCGCGCCCCGCCGCAACTCGCTCACCAAGGAGAAGGTGCTCCGCACGGCGGTCGCGATGGCGGACGAGACCGGCACCGGCGCGCCGAGCATGCGCAAGCTCGCCGAACGGCTCGGTATCGAGGCCATGTCGCTGTACCACCACTTCCGCAACAAGGACCTGATCCTCGACGGCATGCTCGACCTCGTCTTCGGCGAGATCGAACTCCCGCCGGACGACATCGGCTGGCAGGCCGCGATGCGACGGCGGGCGGACTCGATGCGCGGCGCACTCATCCGCCACCCGTGGGCGATCAGCCTGATGGACTCACGGAAGAACCCCGGCCACGCGACGCTGCGCCACCACGACGCGGTCATCGGGTGCCTGCGTTCGGGCGGCTTCTCGATCGCCGGCGCGACACACGCGGTCTCGGTACTGGACAGCTACATCTACGGGTTCACGCTCCAAGGGCTCAGCCTGCCCTTCACATCGTCAGCAGGTCTGGAGGACGTGGCGGGCTCGATCCTGGAGCAGCTGCCCCGCGACGAGTTCCCGCACCTCACCGAGATGATCGTCGACCGCGCTCTGAAACCTGGTTACGTCTACACCGAGGAGTTCCGCGTCGGACTCGACCTGATCCTCGACGGACTGCGGCGAGAGCGCGAAAACTGGCGGTAGTCCGTCGGCGAACGAGCCGGGGTGTACGGGCACCTCCGGCTCCGCACCAGGGCAGTTCGGAAAGACACTCAAGGCAGCAGTGCCACAGCGGCCAGGGCCAGCGACAGCAGCGCGAGGCTCGCCCACGGCAGAACGACGGCGCCGAGCCCGTCCAGGAGCAGCCCACCCGCGAACGACCCGGCGGCGATCCCCGCGTTGTACACGGTCGTCTGCAGCGAGGTGGCGACATCGGCGTTACGGGCTCCCGTGCGCTCGATCAGCGTGCTCTGCAGCAGGGTCGGCAGCCCGCCGAAGCCCAGCCCCCATACCGCCGTCGCCCCCAGGAGCGGCCCCGCGTGCTGTCCGAAGACGGCCAAGACGGTCATCGCGGCCACCGTCCCCGCCAGGGCGGTCGGCAGCAGCGCCCGTACCCGCCCGTCGATGAGCGCGCCCGTCAGCCACACCCCCGCCACCGTGGCCAGCCCGAACACCAGCAGCGCAACCCCCGCCTCACCAAGCCCGGCACGGGCTGCCAGCGGCGCCAGGAAGGTGTAGACGATCTGATGCCCCACCAGCACCACGAGCGTGACGGCCAGCGAGACGCGCACCCCGGTCAGGCCCAGCACCGCGCGGAGCGGCAGCCGCCGCCCGGCCCGCTCTCCGGCCACGGGCGGAACCGACCGCCACACCCACACCGCGAGCAGCGCCGACGCGGCGGCCAGTACGGCGAAGGCGGCCCGCCATCCGGCGACGCCCGCGAGCGCGCTCCCGGCCGGAATCCCCGCGCACAACGCCACGGTGACGCCGGCCGAGACGATCGCGATCGCCCGGCCCCGCCGCTCGTCGGGCACCAGCCGGGCCGCGTACCCCACCAGCATCGCCCACAGAGTGCCGCCCGCGACCCCGGCCAGCAGCCGCAGGGCGAACGTCAGCGCGTAGGATCCCGACAGCGCCGTCCCCGCGTTCAGCGCCGCGAAGCACACCAGCACCGTCAGCAGGATCGGCCGCCGCGGCAGTCCCCGCACCGCGACGGTGACCGGGATCGCGGACAGGAAGGAGGCCAGCGCGTACCCCGTGACCAGGAACCCGGCCCGTCCGGCGGGAACACCCAGGTCACGGCTGAGTTCGGGCAGGAGGCCGGCGGGCAGCAGCTCGGTCACGACGGCGGTGAAGGCGGCACACGACAGGGAGGCCAGCGCCATGACCGGCATCCGGGGGGAGGACATGCCGATATCGTGAAACCTTCACATCAGTGTGAAGGCAAATCATCGGGGGACCATGCGGATCGGCGAGCTGTCCCGGCGCACCGGCGTGCCGACCCGCATGCTGCGCTACTACGAGGAGCAGGGGCTGCTGGAGGTGGCGCGGGCCGCGAACGGCTACCGCGTGTACGCGGCGACGGATGTGATGCGGGTGCGGCAGATCCGCGGGCTGCTCGACGCCGGGCTCACCACCGAGATCATCCGGCGGATCCTGCCGTTCCTGGACAAGCCTCACCACATCCACCTGCATCCGCAGTGCCTGACGCCGGAGCTGGCACGCCTGCTCCAGGCCGAGGCCGATCGCATCACCGCACGCATCGACTGCCTGGCACGCAACCGCGACGCCCTGCTGGCCTATCTGGAGGCCGTACGCAGGTTCGCCTGAAACAGTAGGACGCCGCAGCGGCTGAGACTCGGTTCCGCCCGGGGTCAAGGTCGCGTACGGGTGCTCCCGGCGGGGTGGCCTCCCGTGGAGGGACGAAAGGAAATCACTGTGGAGTCACGCCGGTGGGCCGAGGTCGACGACTATTTCAACGGCCTGCTGGTGGGCTCGGACCCGGCGTTGGACGCGGCGGTCGCCGACAGTGAGGCCGCCGGGCTGCCGCCCCACCAAGTCGCCCCCAACCAGGGCAAGCTCCTGCACCTGCTGGCGCGGATCCAGGGGGCGAGAACGATCCTGGAGATCGGCACTTTGGGCGGGTACAGCACGATCTGGCTCGCTCGTGCGCTCCCGCCCGAAGGGCGGTTGATCTCGCTTGAGGCGGACCCGGGCCACGCCGAGGTCGCGCGGGCCAACATCCGGCGTGCCGGTCTCCACGGAGTGACGGAGATCCGTACGGGCTTCGCCCTGGAGTCGCTTCCGCGGCTGGCCGAGGAAGGGCACAGCTTCGACCTGGTGTTCATCGATGCGGACAAGCCGGGCAACCCCGGCTATCTCGACTGGGCGCTGAAGCTCACCCGGCCGGGCGCCCTCATCGTCGCCGACAACGTGGTCCGCGACGGGGAGGTCGTCGACGCCGGCAGCGCCGACCCCCGGGTCCAGGGGGTTCGGCGCTTCACCGAGCTGGTTGCCGCCCACCCCCGCCTGAGCGCAACCGCGCTGCAGACCGTGGGCGGCAAAGGTTACGACGGCTTCGTGCTCGCCCTGGTTACCGACGGCTCGCCTTTCTGAGCCTTCAGCCCCGTCAGCAAGCCGGGCGGCTCGCCACGTCGCTCGACAGCCGCTGCTCCTGGAGGCGGCCTTCCGGCTCCGTCGTCAGCCGGCCGCCCTCCACGATCACCTTGCCGCGCAGTACGGTCATCGTGTTCCGTGCGGCGATCTCGTAGCCCTCCCATGCGGTGTAGTCGGCCTCGTGCAGGTCGGCGGCCGTGACTTTGTGCCGTACGTTCGTGTCGAGTACGGCCAGGTCGGCGTCGCTGCCCACGGCGATGACACCCTTGCGCGGGTACAGCCCGAGGATCTTGGCGGCGTTGGTGGACGTGAGGTCCACGAACCGGGACAGGTCCAGGCCCCGGCGGTGGACGCCCTCGGTGTAGGCCACCGCCATCCGCAGCTCCACCCCCGCGTGTCCGCCGGTCGCGTCGATGATGGTCTTGCCGCGCGTCTTCACCTCGAAGTCGGTGCACACCCCGTCCGTGGCGAGGGTGCTCACCGTGCCCGCGACCAGCGCCTCCCACATCGCGTCACGGTCGTCGGCGGACTTCAGCGAGGGGTACGTGTGGTAGATGGCCCCGTGCTCGTGCCGGTAGTCCTCCTCGGTGAAGTGCGCGTAGTGCGGGAGGATCTCCCCGTACACCGCCTGCCCGCGGCCACGTGCCTCACGGATGGCCTCGATGCCCTCGCGGGCGCTGACGTGCATGAGGTAGATGGGCGCCCCGACGTGCTCGGCGAGGGTGATCACCCGCTGGAACGAGAGCTTCTCGGAGAGGCTGTTGTGGGCGTGGGACATGTACTCCAGGCCGATTTTGCCCTCGCGCTGCAGCTTCTTGTACGAGTACATGACGATGTCGTCGTCCTCGCCGTGCACGCAGAGCATCGCGCCGGCGGCCGCCGTGCGCTCCATGATGGCCCAGATGTGCCCGATGTCGGTCTTCTGCTTCGGCCTGGTGGGCGTGGTGTCCGTCATCCACACCTTGTAGCTGCCGTGCCCGTTCGCGACGGCGTCCGGGATCTGGTCCAGGACCTCGAAGGGGATCTCCGGCTGGTTGAAGGTGCCGTGCAGCGCGTAGTCGGTGTAGGAGTATCCGTCCCACTCGGCGGCCTTGCGCTTGAAGCTCTGCTCCAGCTCGTCGCCGGGCTTCCAGTGTGCGAAGTCGACGAGCGTGGTGGTCCCGCCGTAGACGGCGCCTTCGCTCACCCGGTCCGGGCCGAAGCACTTGATGCCGCTCTCGGCGGCCGTGGGGAGCACCGAGTTGGTGTGGACGTGCGGGTCGATGCCTCCGGGCACGATCAGCTTGCCCGCGCAGTCGATGACGCGCGTGGCCTCGTCGGGGACGCCGTGACCGGACGCGCGCAGCGACACGATCGTCCCGTCCTTGATCCCCACGTCCAGCCGCGCGCCGCCGGAAGGCGTCGCGACGATTCCGTTGGTCAGCAGCAGGTCAAGCATCTTCTTCCCTTTCATTCACGACCGGAACCAGCGGCCGGAAGGTCTCACGGAGTCGCCGGGAACGCAGGTAGTCGAGGAGGACCCCGGCGCGCGCCGAAGCACGCGGATTCACGATCTGGCAGACGGCCACGTCCGCCGCGGCGCTCAGGAACATGGCCGCCTTCTCCCGGGACCAGCCGCGGTCCCCGGTCACCAAGGCCAGCATGTCGTCGAGGGCGGTACGGGCGGCCGCGTCGAGATCGTCGCCGTCGCCGATGGTGAAGAGGGACGTGGGGGTGACCAGCATCGGCCGTTCGAGCGTCACCTCCGGCACCAGAGAGCAGCTGAGCTCGACCTCTCCCTCGACCTCGACGGCGGTCATGGAGCACTCCCCGTCGCCCTGCGCGGCATGGAGGTCGCCGACGTAGAGGTACGCGCCGTCGACTTGGACGGGGAGGAAGACGGAACACCCGGCGCGGATCTCGCGGCAGTCGAGGTTCCCGCCGAAGGTCCCCACCGTGCTCGACACGGGCGGGGGACCGGGAACGGCCACACCGATCTTGCCGACCATCGGGTCCACGGGGATGCGGGTGTCCTCGTCAAAGTGGACGAAGCCCCCGGAAATCTCCATCGTGCGCCCGTACCGGCCAAGCGGGGCACCGCCGAAGGCGCCCCTCCCGGGGATGGTCACCATGGCGCCGCGGTCGGCGAGGCCGATGCGGTGGATGTCCACCCGAAGGGTGGCACCGGCCACGGCACCCGTCACGTGGATGGGCCCGGTGATGGGAATGGCCATCCGTTCGTACTCGTCGGACTTGCCGAAGAGCGGGTTGGTCAGCAGACTCGCGGCCCGTACGACGAACCGCTGCCCCGGCGTGACGGCGAGTCCGGGCTCGATCTCGGCGGAGAAATGCCCGTGTGTGTGGTCCAGGCCGATCACCGGTGGATCGGCCTGGACGACGCCTGGTCCGGCCATCAATAGATCTCGGTCGTCCAGGCGTGCTTCGTACGGCCCAGGACGGCGTCCCGGAACATCTCCTGCAGCTGCCGGGTGATCGGGCCGGGGTTGGTGTCGCCGAACGGGATGCGGTCCACCGAGCGCAGGTGGTTGACCTCCGCGGCGCTCCCGCACACGAACGCCTCCTCCGCCGAGTACAGCTCCGTACGGTCGATGGGGCGGACGTCCACGTCCAGTCCCGCGTCCTTGGCGAGCTGGAGGATGCTGTCGCGGGTGACGCCCTCCAGGATGCTTTCGGTGACCGGCGGCGTGGTCAGCCTGCCGTTGCGGACGATGAACAGGTTGTAGCCGGGACCCTCGGACACCCGGCCCTCGGTGGTCATCAGCAGTGCCGCGTCGTAGCCGTTCCGCCTCGCCTCAAGCAGGGCCAGGCGTGCGTTCTGGTAGTTCGCGATCGACTTCACCCGGGGCGGCATCGACCGGTCGCTGAGCCGGGTCCAGGAGCTGATCTGGACGTCGAGCCCCTTGGCGCCGAAGTAGTTGCCCATGGGGATCGCCGCCATGAAGGTCGTCGACGGCCCCCGGTCCTCCGGCTTGCCGTCGGGGGAGTCGACGAACACCTGCGCGCGCATGTGCAGGTTCTGCCGCAGCTCGTTGGCGCGGATCAGCTCGACCATCTGGTCGTGCAGGACCTGGACGTCGGTGGGGCCGTCGATCTCGACCACCCGCATGGATTCGACGAGCCGCCTCATGTGCGCGTCGAGGCGGAAGCCGTACAGCTGGCCCTCCTCCTCGCTCCAGTACGCCCGGAAGCCCTCGAAGACGCCGACGCCGTACTTCAGGGTCGTGCTGAGCACGTGGAGCCTGGCGTCCGCGTACTCCACCAGCTCACCGTCCCGGAGCAGGTAGCGCGGCTGGTTGGGCTTTCCGGCCGGCTGCGCCGGCACGTCGTCGACGCTGACGTTCATTGCGGTCCTTTCCCGGCAGCGATCATCCCCAGGACGTGGGCGGTGTTCGTCACCGTCCCGTGGAAGATCGCCGCGTTCTTCATGGTTGCTGCGTGCAGGTCGGGCCACGGGGAGGCGCACGCGTCCTCCACCACGATCACGCCGAGGTCCCGTGCGTACGCGTCCCTGATCGTCGCGTCCACGCAGTAGCTGGTGCTGACTCCGGTCACCACCACGGTGCGGACACCGCGCATCCGGAGCTCGACCTCCAGCCCGGTGCCGTAGAAGGCGCTGGCCCGGTGTTTGACGATGTGTACGTCGCCGTGTGCCAGGTCACGTAGCTCGTCGACGAGCTCGGCGTCCCAGGTGCCCCGCAGGCACGGCGGCTGAGGCAGCCGCGCCTGCGGGTTGTCCAGACGTGACCTGTCGATCGAGACGTCACCCTCGAAGTGCTCCTGCAGGGACCAGAAGACCGGGATCCCGGCCTCGTGGCAGGCCTGCGCCAGCCGCGCCACGGGCGCGATCACCGCGCGATGCGCGTCCACCGGACCGGCCTGGGCCACCGTTCCGTCGGGATGACAGAACCCGTTCTGCATGTCCACCACGATGAGGGCGGACGACCTCGGATCGATTCGCTCCGTCTGAGGAGCCTGTGCCTGGCTCACCCTCACCCCATGGTCATCTGCGAGGGGTTCACCGTGCGCATGGGGCTGTTGGTGAAGCCGGTGATGTTGTCCCGGTGCGCCTGCACGTTGGCGCTGTCGACGAGGTAGGCGATGGGTGTGTCGGTGACCCCCAGCTCGGCGATGTCCCGGATGTAGTTGTCGCGCTTCTCACCCTCCGCGGCCCTGGCCGCGAACACCAGCTCGTCGTACTTGGGGTTCTTGTACCCGAAGGTGTTGATGTTGGACGTGGAGAGGGTGAAGGCGGCGGCCCCGTACGAGGCGTCGCCGACGAAGGTCGAGTCGCTGTAGAACACGGCGTCGTAGCGGTGCTCCCGGACGAGCTGGAAGAACTCGGCCGCGCCCGGCACGCGCTGGAGCTTCATGTCGATGCCGACCTGCTTGAGGTCCGCCTGGACCTGGACCGCGACGTCCTTGACGTGCGGGCCGGGCCGGGACTCGCTGTAGAGCGCGGTGAAGGAGAAACCGTTGGGGTGACCGGCCTTGGCGAGCAGTGCGCGGGCGCCCTCGGGGTCGTACTCGTACACCTTGCGGGGCTCGGGGAACTTGTAGTACTGCGGGACGCCGGACTTCGCCGGCTCGCCGAACCCGCGGTAGATCGACTTGACGATGCGGTCGCGGTCGATGGCCATGGCCAGTGCCTGCCTGACCTGCGGGTCCGAGAAGATCTTGTTCTTCTGCTGGAGCAGGATGTCGTCGCGGTCGGCGGCGACGCAGTCCTCGACCTTGACGCCCGGGGCGCTCTGCAGCTGCGCGTACTCGGCGAAGGTCAGGGAGTCGGCCCAGCTCGCGTCGCCCGAGCGGACGAGCTGCATGCGGGTCGCCGAATCCGGAACCGCCCGGACGATGACCCGGTCGATGTTGCCGCGCTTGCCCTTGTAGTTGGGGTTCGCCGTGAAGACGACCTCGCTGGAGGGCTCGAAGCGCTCGGCCTGCCACGGGCCGAAGTTGGCGGTGTTCTTCGCCAGCCACTTGGTCGCCCACGGGTCGTCCGGGGTGGCGTGCGTCTTGGCGGTCTTGCTGTCGTGGATCGTCAGGAGGGTGCTGGCGAACTGCATCACGTCGAACGAGGACGCCTCGAGGGCGTTGATCTTCACCGTCTTCTCGTCCACGACCTCGACGAGCTTCTTGACGTCGAACCGGCCGATGAACCCGAGGGCGGTGGCGATGAAGGGCTCGCGTTCGAGCTGGCGCTCGACGCTCCACTTCACGTCTTCGGCGGTGAGCTTGTTGCCGGCCGGGCTGACGGCGTCGGCGAGCTTGAAGACCACGCTCTTGCCGTCCTCCGCGCGCTCCCAGGACGCGGCGAGCGACGGCGTGAGGTCGTCGTTCTGCCCCAGGACATCGCACTTGCCCTCGTAGCGGACCAGGGTCGAGTCGATCACCCCGTACACGAGCTTGCTCGGCTGCCCACCCCAGGGGAACTGGTCCAGGTGGGCCGGCACACCGGGCGCCGCGTAGACGAAGACTTTCTCGGCGTCTCCCTGAGGGGAGCCGTCGCCGGCAGGTTCCTGCAGGCTGCAGCCGCCGAGGAGAACCCCGAGCGCCACCGCCGCAACTCCCGCGCGACGCGCACGCCCGGACCGAGCACGGACATCCATAGACCGGCTCCCTTCAACTTAATGATTACTAAAACTATATAATGAAATTGTTGCCAGTCAACGGGCCACAGGTGCCCGGAGCGGGCCCGTCAGTGACGGATCCGCGGGTCCAGCGCGGCCACCAACACGTCCAGCACCACGTAGGCGATGATGACAAGGCCGCCGGTGACGACGATGAAGCCCTGGATGATGGGCAGGTCACCCTTGAGGACCCCGTCCAGCGCCCACGCGCCGATTCCCGGCCAGGAGAACACCACCTCCACGACCGCGGTGGCGCTCAGCATCACCCCGAACAGGACCGCGGTGTAGGTGAGGACCGAGGTCCGCGCGGTGAGCAGGGCGTACCGGACGACCTGCCGCTCGGGAAGCCCGCAGGCGCGGGCGAACTCGACCTGCGGGGTGGCCATCGCCTGGGTCACACTCGTGCGGACCGTCTTGGCGAAGTAGGACGCCAGGAACAGCCCCGTGGCGATCACCGGGAGAATGGCGTGCGCCGTGATCGCCCCCAGCACCGACCACTGCCCGGCCAGGAGCGCGTCCAGCGGCACCACCCCGGTCACCTCGGGCGGAGGCCGCATCGAGGAGTACAGCATCCCGGTGGGGACGGGGAACATCCGGATGGTGAAAACCAGCAGGTAGATGAGCACGATCGCCAGGAAGAACGGCGGCACACCCTGGGCCGCCGAGATCAGGACCGAGGTGACCTTGCCCACCGGGCCGCGCCGGAAGTAGCCGCCTGCGGTCCCCACGACCGTCCCGACCACGACGGCCATCAGCAGCGACGGGATGATGATCACCAGGCTGTTGGGGAGGCGTTGCCCGATCTCCTCCATCACCGGGGTCCCGGTGAGGTAGGACTGGCCGAGGTCGGCTTGGGCGACCGCGGCCAGGTAGGTGAGGTACTGCTCCCAGAACGGCCGGTCCAGCCCGAGGTCGGCGCGTACCCGGGCCAGCGTCTCCTGGTCGGCGAACTCGCCGACGATCAGTACGGCGGGGTCGCCGGGGATCAACGCGAGCAGCAGGAACGACAGCGTCGCGATCAGGAACAGCATGAACGGCACCAGCAGGAGCCGTTTGAGCGCGTAGGTGAGCGTGGACCTCACGAGGGGGCCTCGTTCCGTTCGGGCCCGGCGGTGCCCGGCCGGACCCGGATGCAGGCGGCCGAGCGGGTGGGCGTGATGGATGTCATCGGCACCGGACGGGTGGCGCACTCGTCGACCTGCACCGGGCAGCGGCCGACGAGCGGGCAGCCCGGGAAGCGCGTGGTGGGGCTGGGCGCGTCGCCCGTCAGCGGCCGGGCGGGTTTCATCTCGCCGGGATCGGTCGACAGGGTCGAGGACAGCAGGGCGACGCTGTAGGGGTGACGGGGATCGTCGATGATCTCCTCGGTCGGCCCGCGCTCCACGAAGCGGCCCAGATACATCACGCCCGTGTTGGTGCTGAAGTAGCGCACCGTGGCGATGTCGTGGGAGATGAACAGGTAGGTGAGGGAGTGGCGGAGCTGCAGCTCCTTGAGCAGGGTCAGGATCGTCGCCCGGACCGTCAGGTCGAGCGAGGACGTCGGCTCGTCCAGGACGATCAGCCGCGGGCTGAGGATCAGCGCGCGCGCGATGCCGAGCCGCTGCTGCTGGCCGCCGCTGAGGTCACCGGGGTAGCGGCGCAGGATCCCGGCCCCGAGGCCGACCTCCTCCAGGGACGCGACCACCCGGTCGCGCCGGGCGGCCTTGGACAGGGTGCGGTCGAAGAGCTTCAACGGCTCGCCGACGATCGACTCGACCTTCATCCGGGGGTTGAGGGACTCGTAGGGCTCCTGGAACACCGCGGTGAGGGTGGAGCGCTTGGCACGCAGATCCCGCGGCGACATCGCGGTGAGATCCTGGCCGTCGAAGACGACGCGGCCGGAGTCGGGCCGCTCCAGGCCCAGGACGATGCGCGCCACGGTGGACTTGCCCGATCCGCTCTCGCCGATCAGCGTCATGGTCTGGCCGGCTTCGATGGAGAAGCTGACGTCGTCCACGGCGCGGACCGCCGGACCGCCGCCGCGGCGGAACGTCTTCACCACGTTTTCAACTTCGAGCAGCGGCATAGCCGGCCACCTCCCCGGCAGCGTGATGACACGCGGTTCTTCTTCCCTGTCCGGCCCGGACCATCGGGGGCCGGGTCTCCACGCAGACCTCGGTGGCCTTGGGACACCGGTCGGCGTACGGGCAGCCGCTGGGGTAGTTGATCAGGTCCGGCAACCCTCCCTGCAATCCCCGGATCTCGCCGCCCACCTTGGGCACGGCGGCGAGCAGGGCCTGGGTGTAAGGGTGCTGCGGCGTGCGGAACACCTGGTCGACCGTGCCCTCCTCGACGGCCTGGCCGGCGTACATCACCAGCACGCGGGTGCAGTACTGGGCCACGACGCCGAGGTCGTGGGTGACGATGAGCATCGACCGGTTGCTTTCGGCGATCAGCCCGGTGATCAGATCGAGGATCTGCCGCTGAACGGTGACGTCCAGCGCCGTGGTGGGCTCGTCCGCGAGGATCAGCTGCGGATTGTGGACCGTGGCCATGGCGATCACGACACGCTGGGCCATCCCGCCGCTCAGCTGGTGGGCGTAGCCGTCGAGGACCCGCTCGGGTCCGGCGATCCCGACGTCGCGCAGCGCCTTCAGGGCGATCTCGCGGCACTCGCGTGCGGACGCGCGCCGATGCGCTTTGATGACGTTCCGGAACTGCCGCTCGATGGACAGGATGGGGTTGAGGGCGCCGAAGGGGCTCTGACTGATGAAGCCGATCTCGTTGCCGAGGATGCGCCGCAGCCCGCCGCGCCCGAGCCCGGTGAGCTCCCGGCCGTCGAACTCCACCCGGCCGCCGTCGATGTGCCCGGGCGGCTGCGTCAGCCCCGCGATCGCGCGCAGGGTCGCCGACTTGCCGCACCCCGACTCCCCGACGACGCCGAGGACGTCCCCCGGCTTGACGACGAAGCCGACGCCGTTGACGGCGCGCACCGTGCCCTGTGCCGTCTGGAACGACACACGGAGGTCTTCCACTTTGAGTTCGCCCGAGGCCTTCACCGGCGACCCACTCTCAAGATCTTCTCAATGTTGTCCGCGATGAGGTTGAAGGCGATCACGGTGACGAAGATCGCCAGACCGGGGAACACGGCCACCCACCACGCACCCTGCGGGATGTACTGGCTTCCGTCCTGGATCATCGCCCCCCAGGCGGCCGTCGGCGGGTCGGCGCCCAGCCCGATGAAGTTCAGGGTCGCCACGACGATCATGCCGTTCGCCGCAGCCAGCGAGCTCTGCACCAGGATGATCCCCGGTACGTTCGGCAGAATGTGCCGGAAGGTGACACGCGCGGGTGAACAGCCGGTTGCGGCGGCCGCCTCGACGAACCGGCTCTCCCGGATGCTCAGGACCTCGCCGCGGACCAGGCGGATGAAGCGGGGAACGTTAACGATGGCCAGGGCGAGGATCACGTTCTCCGGCCGGTTGCCGCTCACCTTGACGATGACGATCGCCAGGACGATGAGCGGAAACGCCTGAAACACCTCGACCGCCCGCATGAGGCCCTCGGTCCATCGGGCCCGGCCTCCCGCCAGCAGTCCGAGCGGTACACCGATGAGGATCGACACCAGGACCCCGCCCAAAGCCAGCGGGATGTCCCGCTGCGCCGAATCGATCACCCGGGAGAAGACGTCGAACCCCGAGCCGTCCGTGCCCATGATGTGCGTGGCACTGGGCGCCTGGAGGATGGACATCGGGTCGGGTGCCACCGGGTCGAACGGCAATGGGGCGAACAACCCCGCCAGAATCAGCCCCGCCAATATGGCGCAGCCGATGACCGTGCCCGCGGCCTTCCCCAGAAACTCCGCGCTCCGCCGCACCACACCGGGTGCGAGCTTCACGGCGGCGTGTCTGGAGGTCGCTGGGAACGACGGGTTTGTCATGCAAGATCACCCAGCATCGTCACTCCTCCCTGCGGAAACGACGACCCCGCACGGTCGGCCGCTGCCTCTTCATCAGAATGAACGCCACCCCACTATATGAATGCAGTCACTGTCAAGACCCTCCACCAAGTTCCCCCAATGCGGCGGACACATGAACACTTAGCCACGAAAGCCCCAGAATGAGATCATCGGGCAGGAAGTGCCATCTGGGCATACATCACCAGGTCCTTCGGTGACGGGGTGGCGACGCCGTGATCCCCGTGGCCGGTATCACCGGACGGATCGGGGGTCATGGGCGGCCGGGGGTCGGCACCACTGGATCGCCCCCGGGTAAGAGGGTGAAGTGATGGCCGGGGCTCGGCTCGTCCTCTTCATTTCCTCGTGCCGGAGGTCATGGCTCCTTCGGCACCTCCTTCGGGTGGATTCTCCGGCGGTCTCCCGCCGAAGCCGTCACAGCTCCCCGGTCCTCCGGGAAGTCGGCCGGTTGGCGTCCCTCTTCGCCCGGCCGTGAGACTTCGGAGCCGGCGTCCGTCTCCCGGGGCCTTCGCCGGCCTGTCCTCTTCTCTGTGCCGGGGTCGCGGCACCCCTGTGAGCCCGACAGCACATGTCCAAATAATCCCATTTTGTAGTCTTTAGGATGATATGTCCAGATGTTGGCCACATTGGGAAACTTGGCGAGGGGTCTTGACAGTGAAGACATCCATATAGTGGGGTTGCGTTCATTCTGATGAAGAGGTATCGGTCGACCGTTCGGGGGCGTTTCCGCTAAGAGGAGTGACGAGGCCGGGTGATCTCGCATGACGGACCCGTCGTTCCCGGCCACCCCCGGACACACCGCGGTGAAGGCCGCACCCGGCGTGGTGCGGCGGAGCCCGCCGTGGCCCGGTCAACACAGAAAGGGATAAGCATGCTTGACCTGCCCCCGACCCACGGGAGCGGCGTGACGCCGCCGGACGGTGTACGGCCGGACGCGGGGATCTCCGCGACGAGGCCGACCTCGCGGGTGGTGGTCCGGTGATGCGCGGCTTCGAACTCCTCGCCGCCGCGCTCGCGGAGGAGGGGGTGGACACCGTGTTCGCCGTCATGGGAGACGGCAACCTGCACCTCCTGGCCGAGCTGTCGAGCAAGCACGCGATCCGCATCGTCCACGCGCGCCATGAGCAGGGCGCGGTCGCGATGGCCGACGGCTACTCCCGGCTCACCGGGCGCCTCGGCGTGGCCACCGTGACGCACGGCCCGGGGCTGACGAACACCGCCACCTCGCTCGCCACGGCCGCCGCCCACGGTTCCAAGGTCCTGCTCATCGCGGGCGGGCTGGCGGCAGGCGACGTCCACAACCTGCAACGGCTCGACCAGGTGGCCTTCTGCCAGGTGCTGGGGGCCCGGGTCGTCGCCCTCACCACCAGCGAGCGCGCCGGCCTGGACGTCGCGGAGGCGCTGCGCCTCTGCGCCACCGAGCGGACGGTCGTGCTGCACGCCCCGACCGACGTGCAACTGGGTGACTGCGCCGGGGCCCGGACGCCGGGACGGCCGGACCCGCGGCCGATGGCCGCCGACCCGGCCGCCGTCGAGACCGTGGCCGGGTTCCTCGCCGAAGCCTCGCAGCCTGTCCTGCTGGCCGGTCGCGGGGCCTCGGGCGACGAGGCGATCGCCGAGATCGTCGCACTCGCGGAGCACCTGGACGCGCCGATCGTCACCTCGCTGCTGGGCAAGGGGAACTTCGCGGGCCACCCCAGGTACCTGGGCGTGACGGGCGGCCTCGGCGACACGCGGGCGACCGCCGCGCTGGCCGCCGCCGACTGCGTCGTCGCGTTCGGTGCACAGCTCAACGACTGGACCACGACCAAGGCCGACTTCCGCGACGACGCGGTGCTGATCCACGTGGACACCCGCGTGGAGGCCCTCGGACGGTTCGTACGGCCGCGGCTGGCCGTACTGGGCGACGGTGCGGTGACCGCCCGGCAGCTCAGAGCGGCCTGTGCGCCCGCCGAGCCGAGGAAGTACTGGCCGGGCGAGCCGTCGGCGGACTCCCCCGTCGTCGTCTTCGACGACGGCGTGGGCACGGTGGACCCCCGGCGGGCCTGCGCGGCGGTCGACGAGGCGCTCCCGGCCGACGCCGCGGTCGTCGTCGACGGCGGTCACGTCTGCATCTGGGCCGCGCAGCTGATCGGCCCGCGGGTGCCCCGGTCGTTCACCCACGGGTTCTCCTTCGGCTCGATCGCGCAGAGCCTGCCCCTGGCGCTCGGCGCCGCCGTCGGGCTGAACGGCCGCAGGGTCGTGGCGGTGATGGGCGACGGGGCGGCCGCGATGAGCATCCACGAACTGGAGACCGCCGTACGGACCCGTGCGCCGCTCTCCGTGGTGGTGCTGAACGACGCGGGCTTCGGCATCGAGCGGCACACCCTGGCGGCCGAGGGCCTCCCGGTCGACGAGTCCAACTACCCCTCGCCGGCGTTCGCCGAGATGGCACGGGCCATGGGCGTACGCGCCCTGCACGTCGTCGATGTCGCCGGACTGGCCCGGATTCCCGAGTTCCTGTCCGGGGAAGGCCCCACCCTCATCGACATCGCGGTCAACGGCGATCTGGTGAGCGACACGTTCCGCGAGATCAAGCAGCTCCTTCCCCGCGAGTAGCGGCGGCGGTCACAGACCGGCTTCGCGCGCACCGTCCCGCAGCGCCTTGGCGTGGCGGTGCGCGGTGCGCGCGATCTCGTCCTCGTCGGCGGACACCAGGTGCCGGTCCTCGACGACGACCCGGCCTCCCACGATCACGGTCTCGGCGCGATGGCTGATTCCGCACAGCACGAGGCCGGCGAGCAGATCCGTGACACCGGCGAAGTCCAGGCCCGACACGTCGAAGCACGCGAGGTCGGCCAGGCCCCCGGGGCGAAGCTCTCCCAGGCCCGGCCAGCCCAGTGCCCGCGCACCACCGGCGGTCGCCCAGTCGAGAACGACCTCGGGCAGCAGGCCGCTAGCCGCCGGGCCGCCCGCGATGCGCTGCACCTGCCAGGCGAGGCGGCATTCGAGCAGGAAGTCGCCGCCGTCGTTGGACGCCGCGCCGTCGACGCCCAGTGCGACGACGCCCCCTTCACGGTGCAACGCCCAGGCGGGCGCGATCGGCGTGGCGAGACGCGCGTTCGAGGAGGGGCACGTCGCGAGGGCGACGCCGTCGGCCGCCATCGCCGCCCGCTCCCGGGCGTCCAGCCGGGTGCCGTGCGCGACCCAGACGTCGGGCCCCCACCATCCGAGTTCGGACAGGCGTGCCACCACGTCACCCCCGGTGGCCTCGTGGTCCGAGGGCCGGGGGTGCAGGTGCGTGTGCATCCGGAGATCCCGGGACCGCGCGAAGGCGGAGAGCTCGCGCATGAGATCCGGTTCGTCCCAGAGCGGCTCGGTGAGACCCACGGCCACCTTGACCATGGCGTCGTCGGCGGGGTCGTGGTACCCCCGGAAAACCCGATCCAGCTCGGCGAGGAGGAAGTCGGGGGACTCGATCGTGGCGTCCACCAGGTCGCCCACCCGGCGCCGTACCGCCGGTCCGGCGTCCCGGAGCCCGCCCCGGGCCGCGACCATGCGGCACCCGATCTCGGCCGCCGCCTCCACCTGGGCGTCGAACACGTCGGCGTGCCCGCGGGGGAAGTAGTAACTGAGGTCTCCGACCGTCGTCACACCGGTGAGCACCAGCTCGGCCAGACCGGCGCGGGCACCCGCCCACGCCGTCCTCGCGTCCACCAGCGACCACCGGGGGTAGGCCGCGGCGAGCCAGTCGTCGATGCTCCCTGCGGGCACGAGTGTCCTGGTCAGCTGCTGGTTGAGGTGATGGTGCGCGTTCACCATGCCCGGCAGGACGATCCACCGTGAGGCGTCCAGGACACGGGCCCCGCCGGGGCGCGGGGCCGCCGGCCCGACGGCCCGTACGCGACCGTCCTCCACGACGACGTCGACGCCGTGGACGAGACCGCGGGCGCCGGCGGGCCCCACCCACGCGGCCCCCACATCGGCGAGGACCAGCGGGGCGGGCGGGCGCTCAGGCCCCGAGGGCCTTTTCGAGGATGGCTTGGACGTCGTCACGGGTCACCTCACGCGGATTGTTGGCGATCGCGATCTCGGTCATCACCGCGTCGCCGATGGAGGCGACGTCGACGGCCGAGTCCGTGGCCTCGGAGATGGTCGAGGGCAGGCCGAGGCGCCGGAACAGGCCCCGGAGTCCTTCGACGAAGGCCTGCGCGGTGTGCGCGCCGTCGCCGTCCCGCACCCCGACCACCTCGGCGAGCCGCGCCAGCCGGTCTTGCGCCGCGGGCGCGTTGAACTCGAGCACGTGGGGGAGGATCACGCAGGTCGTATGACCGTGCAGCATCCCCGTGTGGCTGCCGAGCTGGTGGCCGATCGCGTGGGAGAGGCCGCCGAGGACGTTGGTGGAGCCGAACACGCTCATCCAGGCCGCGAGCTGGCCTTCCTGCCGGGCGTCGAGGTCGTCGGGGTTCTCCGCCACCGCGGGCAGGCTCCGCCACAGCATCTCCAGCGCCCGGACGACCAGGGCGTCGGTGAACGGCATGTGCGCCCGGGACAGGAACCACTCGACGCAGTGGTCGACGGCCCGTGCCCCGGTGGCGCTCCAGAGCCAGGCCGGGGTGTTCCGGGCCACCGACGAGTCCAGGACGACCGTCCGGGAGGTGATGTCCGGGTGGTGGTACATCACCTTGGCGCCGTCCGGCATGGTCACCGTGAACGTGGGCGTGTACTCGGCGGCGGAGAGCGTGGTGGGGACGGCGATGTGCGGCAGCGGCCGGTGACCGGCGGCGTCTCCCCCGTGTACCTCGTGGCGGGCGAGGGCGGCCGAGGCCGAGGTCTCCTGCGGCGCGCACAGGGCGACCGCCTTCGCGCAGTCCACGGCGCTGCCGCCGCCGACGCTCACGACGAGGTCGGCGCCCCGCTCCTTGGCCATCGCCGTCGCCGCCTCCACGGTGGCGAGCGGCACGTGCGCGCCCGCCTCGGGGAACACGCCGACGAGCGCGCTCCCGAGGATGTCCCGCAGGCGCTCCGGCACGTCGGTGCGCCGGTACGTGGCGGGATTCGTCACCAGCAGCACCCGACGGCAGCTGGAACGTTCCACTTCCAAGGAGACCTGTGACAGCGCCTTGGGGCCGTACAGCACTCGCGAGAGCTGGGGCAGGTCGAACGCCCGGCTGCCCGAGTCGGCCAGGGCGCTGCCGCCGGCCGGGCCGTTGCCGCTCATGAGACGGATTCGACGAGGTCGATGACGCGGTAGCCGCCCACTGTGCGGTCTCCCACGCGCCAGTCCGCGGACAGCTCGGCACGCCCGGTGATGTCGCGGAGATAGCCGAGGACCACCGCGCCGTCCTCCCCGGCCGGGTCGAGCGGCACGGGCTGACCCTCGGGGTTGAGCCTCGTCGCGACCACGCCGGCGTGCACGGTCCCGTCCGGATCGAAGTCGCACACGGCGAACACGGTCATCCTCGCCTCCGGGTGCATGGGCAGCAGCGGATAGCCGTCGTCGCGATACCCGTAGCCGTACTCGCCGGCGTGCTCGGCCATCCGGGCCAGGATGCTCGGGGGCACCTGGCTCTCGAAGTCCGGCACGTCGAACACGAAGTGGCCCAGCCCGTAGAACACCGGCTTGCCCCGGTAGTACTCGGCGCCCCGGAGCATGTGGTGATGGTGGCCCAGGTACGCGTCGGCGCCCGCGTCGATCGCGGCGCGCGCGATGTCGCGCTCGTAGTCGAGGACCACCGCGGGCCGGCTGCCGTCACCCGCGTGCACGCTCACCACGACGACGTCGGCCGTCCGGCGGGCGTCGGCGATGTGGGATCGGAGGGTACGCAGGTCCCGCGGGTCCAGCACGGTGAGCCGCTCCGGCGCCCCGCCGGACTGGAAGGCGTCCATCTCGGACCGGACGTAGATGTCGTGGGTGCGCAGAACGGCCAGGCCGGGCGTGTCCGTGCCCGCCTCGTAACCGGCGGGGTAGACGCAGGTGTAGGCGAGGAAGGCGATGCGCCACCCGTTGCGCTCGATCACGGCCGGGGCGACGGCCTGGGCCCGGTTCTCGCCGCCGCCGCAGGTCACGATGTCCTGGTCGTGCAGGAGCCGCAGCGTCTGGCGCAGGCCCTCGTACCCGCCGTCCACGGTGTGGTTGTTGGCCAGCGACATGACGTCGAAGCCGGCTTTCCCGAGGTCGCGGCCGTGTTCGGGCTTCCCGAGGACCGGGATGCTCGCACTGGGCGCGGGGTGCACGCCGTCGGCGTAGACGGCTTCACAGTTGCCGAAGAGGACGTCGACGTCGTCCAGCACCGCGGTGCTGCGGGCGAAGGCGGTGTGGGGTTCGTCCCGGTCGACGAGGATGTCTCCCACCGCTCCCAGGCGCAGCGCGGACCGCGCGGCCGTCCCCTGGTCGATGTCCTGCTTCACGATGCGATTTCCTCTCTCGAACTCTGAAAGTACGCGGCCGCTCCGCCCACCTGTCCGACCAGCGCGCCGAGCTGGCGCTCCCAGTAGACGGCGCAGCGGTCGGCGCCTCGGGCGAAGGCGTCCTGGAGGCCGTCGACGGACGAGGCCGGCAAACCGATCGAGTGCCCCGCCTCGGCCATCACCGCGACGGTGCGGTCGATGGCCGCCTCGAGGTTCTCCCGGCCGCCCCGGCCGTGGGCCTCCAGGTCCATCGCGAGGTCGTTGGGGCCGACCCACATCCCCTCGACGAATTTCGACGCTGCGAACTCCGCCACGTTGTCGATAGCCTCAACCGTCTCGAAGAGCACGCTCAGCCGGGGCACCAGGCTGTAGTCCGTCCCGAGGGAGGAGGCGTATGAGACCTGCTTCGATCGTCTGCCGGACGGTGGGTACCGGGTCGCCCGGTGCGCGTCCTCCACCTCGTGCGGGCTGCGTACGCGCGGGAGCACCAGCTCGTGCGCCCCCGTGTTGGCGAACTCCACGAGGGTGCGTTCGTCGAGGTCTGGGACGCGTACGGCCACGTGGACGGACGAATACAGGAGGCGCTGGACCACGTCCGCGCAGTCACGTGGGAGAATACCGGTCTGTTCCGCGTCCAGGACGACGAAGTCGACGCGGGATTGCGCCAGCAGGCGGATAAGGACGGGCGATAGGTCCGCCGTGAGAATCCCCGCCCGCAGGTCCCGGCTCCCCGATTCAGCCTTCACACAAGCCCCTTCCAGCACCACCGTTCTTCACAAGAGAGAACGTAGCATGTATATAATGAAGAAGGATAGACGCGAAGGAGCGGTCAGCGTATGGGAACACGGGGAGCTCTACCCGACAGCGAAGCGCGGGTCGCTCATCTGGGCCGGATACTCCGCAGCAGCCGGGAAGGCCGCATGACCGTTGAGGAGCTCGCCGATGTGGCGGGGGTGAGCGCGGGCCTCATCAGTCAGCTGGAGCGGGGAATCGGCAACCCGTCCTTCAATACATTGATGAGATTGTCCCGGGCGCTCGGCCTTCCCATTGTGGCCTTCTTCCAAGGCGCCAACGAGTATGAGTCCGAGCGGATCATCGTACGGCGGCACGAGCGCAGGAACCTCGTGATGGCCGCGAACGGGGACGACGACGGACACGGTCTGCAGCAGGAGTTGCTCACGCCGGTGACGAACCGGAAGCTGGGCCTCGTCTGGACGACGGTGCCGCCGCAGTTCTCGACCGAGGAAACGCCCATGGCGCACATCGGTGAGGAGGTCTTCCTCGTCATCGAAGGAGAGCTGATCGTTTACCTGGACGGACACGGCTACCGGGTGGGGACCGGCGACTCCATCTCCTTCGACTCCTCCGTGCCCCACGCCTACGCCAACCCGACCCGGCAATCCGCCGTCTTCCTCGGCTGCTCGACCCCACCCACCACAGCCGGGTGCTACTCGGATAAGTAACCGGCCTCGACCGGCACGTTCCTCCCCGACCTCGCCGCCCGGGCGCCGAGGCTCGTCTGAGTGCCCGTCTTCCGGTCGGCCGGACCTTTCAGCAAACGATCGTCAGTGTCCAAGCCCCTCCGTCGGGCGTACCAAAGGTGGTGTCACCGGATGCAGGAGAAGCCGTCCAGGACTGCGGAGGCGATGGCGTCGCTCGCCGAGTTCGTCGCCGGCGTGCGGGGCGAGGACATCCCGGCGTCCACCCGCCGCCGGGCCGCCCGTGTCGTGGCCGACACGTTCGGGGTCGGGATCCGCGGCTCGCGGACCCTCCCCGCCCGTCGCCTGATCGCCGCGCACGGCACCGAGGGTGCGGCCCGGCTGCTCGCACCGGGCTTTCCCACCGCCTCCTACCAGGAGGCCGCGCTTCTCAATGCGATCTTCATCTGCTCCACCGAACTCGACGAGGGCGCCCGGCCGACCGGCCACCCCGCCATGCACGTCCTCCCGCCGCTCCTGGCCCTGGCCCAGGCCGAGGGAATGAGCGGCTACGACTTCCTCACGGCGTTCATCCTGGGGTACGAGGTCCAGGGTCGCCTCCAGCGAGCTGTACGGCTCAGGGACCGCGTGCACTGCCACGGCAACCTCGGCCACGCGGCGGTCGCGGCGGGACTGGCCCGGCTGCTGGGCCGCCCGGCGCCCATAGTGCTGACCGCGATGAACGGCGCCGCCGGGGTCGCCTCGGCGACGTCGTACGGCTCCCCGTACTCAGGTGCCGACATGCACAGCGCGACGCCCACGTTGAGCGGCTCGGCCGGATTCCTCGCCCTGCGGCTCGCGGACGCCGGCTTCACGTCCAACGGTGAAGCCGTGCCGGAGGTTTTCGGCCGGTTACTGGGTTCGTCGGTCGACGACGACGAGCTGACGCGGGACCTGGGTGAGAAGTGGGCGGTCGACGCGGGGTACGTCAAGTTCCACTCCACGTGCGGGCACGTCCATCCGGTGCTCGACGCCCTGGTCGAGGCGTTCGGGAACGACGGCACGCCCTGGCGGATGGCGTCGGCGCCGGATCCGGAGAGCATCGAGGCGGTGACGGTGACCGTGAGCGCCCGCGCCGCGGAACTCGGCCACCTGCCCCCGCCGGGTTCCGCGCTCTCGGCGAGGTTCTCGATCCGCTACGCGACGGCCGCCTTGCTCGCCCACGGGCACGCGGGCGTGGACGCGTTCGAACCGGACGCGCTGGCGGATCCGCGGATCCGCGCGCTGGCGTCCCGGGTCGCGATCGTCGCGGATCCCGCGCTCGACGAGCTGTTCCCCGACATCCACCGGGCCGGGGCCGAGGTGCGGTTCCGCGACGGGAGGATCGTGACGGGGTGGTGTGACAACCCCTACGGCAACGACAAGAACCCGGCAAGCGATCACCACATCCGCCGGAAGTTCCTCCAGCTGGCCGGAGCGGCGCTGCCCACGGGTGACGCGGAGCGGCTGTGGGACACGCTGCTGGACTGCGACCGCCTGCCGGACGTGCGGCGGCTGACACCCGCGTAGGACGCCGGGCGGGCATCGCCCGTGACCGGAAGCCGATTCCCTTCGCACACTAGGAGATCTTCTGTGGCATACGGAGGCCCGGACGCCCGATCGTTCACGCTGCCGCCGCTGGCCGTGGTGCACTACGGCGAGCGGACCCTGGACGACCTGGCGGGACACCTGAAGCGGCTCGGCCTGCACCGGGTCCTGCTCGTGACCAGCCCGTCCGTTCAGGCCCTGCTCGCGGAGGGCGGTGTCCCCGAGGGGGTGCGGCTGTTCTCCGGGGTCCGGCCGCACGTGCCGGCCGCCTCGGCGATCGAGGCGGTTCGCACCGGTGCGTCGATCGAGGCCGACGGGGTGGTGAGCATCGGCGGCGGCAGCGTCGTCGACACCGCCAAAGCCGTCGCCATGGGCGTCCCGAACGGGCTCACCGACTGGGACGCGTTCGCGGCCCACCGCATCGACGGCGGTGCCCGGCCCGCTCCACTGGAGCGGGCGCCGCTCCCGCACGTGGCGGTGCCGACCACGCTCGGCAGCTCCGAGTTCACGTACTCGTTCACCGTGACGGATCCGCGTACGCGGACCAAGGCCATGTTCTGGGATGAGCGGCTCGCCCCGGTGGAGGCCGTTCTGGATCCCGTTCTCGCGGCGCGGACCCCCACGTGGCTGTGGGCGGCGGGCGGCATGAAAACCCTCGACCACTGCGTGGAGTGGTACCTCTCCACCGGCCGTTCCTCCTTCACCGACGCCCTGTGCCTGGGCGCGTGGCGTCTTCTGTGGGAGAACCTGCCTCCGGCCTGCGAGGACACCCCGACGTCGCTGTCGCGGCTGCGGTGCCAGGAGGCGGCGTGGATGGCAGCGTACGGCGCACTGAACGTCATCGGCGGCCTGTCGCACGCGATCGGCCATCATCTGGGGCCGAGCACCGGCATCCCGCACGGATACACGGCCTCCCTCGTGCTGCCCCACGTCCTCGACTTCAACGAGAGCCACTCCCGGGAGCGGCAGCGGGAACTCATGCGCGCGATCCCCGAGGGGACTCCGGTGCGGGTCGACCGGTCCGGCTCGCTGGGGGACGCGGTCCGTGCCATGGCCCGGCACCTGGGACTCCCGATGTCGCTGCGGGACACCGACGCCGGCCCCTTCGATCCGGTGGACGTGGCCCGTGCCGCGATGGGGGACCCGATGCTGCGCAACAACCCCAAGCCGGTGACCCGGCAGGACGTCGAGGAGATCCTCCGGTCCATCGCCTGACCGGGACGCCCGGACGTGTCCGTACCCGATCCGGCGGGTGTTTTCCACCCCGTTCCGGTACGGCCTGAAGGCGGCCCGAGCCTACGGCGGCGGCCCGCACGGTGGCCGGTAGGGGAGGCCGGGGAAGTGCCCGGTCCACTCCCGCGGCCCGATCCGCGGATGGGCGAGGGCGCAGATCCGCGCCGCCACCCGGTGGGGGTCGACGTCCCACAGCCGCGCGGTGCGATCCTCACCGGCGGTGAGCAGGGTGTGCGACCCCGGCCCGAACACGAGCGCGTGCACGCGGTCACCGTGCCCGGTGAGCACGGCGTACGGCTCCGGCGGGGCGTCGGCGCGCAGGCGCCACAGCCGGGCGGTGCCGTCCAGTCCGGCGGTGGCCAGGATGCGGCCGTCCGGTGCGAAGGCGACGGATTGCACGCCGCCGACGTGGCTGGCGAGGGTGGCCAGCGCCCGCGGCCGCGCCGGGTCGGCGACGTCCCACACCCGGGCGGTGCCGTCGAGCCCGGCGGTGGCCAGCCGGTGCCCGCCGCGGTCGAAGACGATCTTCTGGACGGTGTTCGGGTGCGCGGTGAACACGGCCGTCCTGCTGGGGCGACGCGGGTCGCGGACGTCCCACAGGTGCACCTCACGGTCCTGGACGACGGCGAGCAGCCCGCCGCGGGGGTCGGCGGCGAGCGACAGCGAGCCCATGTTCTGCTTGATCACTCCGATGGGCCGCCGCTGCCTGCGGCCGGACACCGCCCAGAGCTTGACCTCCGCCACGCTGCCCCCCGCGCTCGCCAGGAGCCCGTCGCCGGGCAGGAAGACGACGGTCCGGACGTCGGCGCCCGTCTCCAGGGTGTCCCGCCGCACCGGGCGCCGCGGATCGGACACGTCCCAGAGGTGCACCCGCGTGTCGATGCCGCCGCTGGCGGCCAGCCGCCCCGAGCCGCTGAAGGCCACGGCCTTGACCTGTGCCGTGTGCCCGGTCAGGACCGGCAGGGGGACGGGCCGGTGCGGGTCGGCGACGTCCCACAGCCGGGCGGTGGAGTCCTCGCCGCCGACGACGGCGAGTCTGCCGTCGGCCCGGACGTCCAGGGTGGACAGGGCGCCGCCGTGTCCAGCCAGGACCGGTCCCGGCAGGTCGGTGACGAGGGCGGTGCCGTCCGCGGCGGCTGAGATCAGGTGCGATCCGTCGCGGCTGAAGGCCAACCCCCAGATTGTGTTGGTATGCCCGGACAGCGTGGTGTGCGCGGTCGGCCGCCGCGGCCGGGAGACGTCCCACACGCGCACGGTGAAGTCCCATCCGCCGGTCGCCATCAGCCGCCCGTCCGGGCTGAACGCGACCTTCTGGACGGGCGCCGTGTGCCCGGCCGGCGTCGCGAGGGCAACCGGCTCACCGGGTGAGGTGAGGTCCCACAGCGTCGTCCGGTGGTCGTACCCGGCGACCGCCAGGGTTCGCCCGTCCGGAGCGAGGGCGACGGAGGTGACCTGGTCCTTGCGGTCGGGGAGCCGGGTGAGCAGGCGGGGGCGGCGCGGGGTGCGGACGTCCCAGATCCTGGTGCTCCCGTCGGGGCCGCCGGTGACGAGCGTGTCGCCGTCCCGGCTGAGGGCGGCCGCGCCGATCATCGTCTTATGCCCGGTCAGCTCGGCGATCCTGGTCGGACGCGAGGGGCGGGACAGGTCCCAGACGCGCACGGTGCCGTCCCCGCCCGCCGTGAACAGGGTACGGCCGTCGGGCCCCGGCAGCGCGTGGTAGACGGCGGCGTCGTGCGCGGCGAACCCGGAGCGAAGCACGGGGCGGCGCGGCTCGGACAGGTCCCAGAACCGCACCGAACCGTCGTAGGCGGCACTGATCATGGTCCGCCCCCCGTCGATGAGGCCGATCGACTCGACGGCGTCCGGCTGCCCGGGAAGATCGGCGAGGAGCACGGGGCGGTGCGGCGCGGACATGTCCCAGAGCCGGATCGTCCGGTCGTCGCCCCCGGCCGCCATGACCCGCCCGTCGGGCGCGAACGCGACGGTGTTGATGTGATGGGCGATCTTCGTGGCGAACGGGGCGGCGAACGCGCTCAGCAGACTGCTCCTGGTAGCGACCGTGGGGGCCAGGCCGTAGGCCGCGAGGCCGAGCTGCGCGGCGAGCGCCGGATCGGCCTCGCGCAGCGCGGCGGCCTCCCCGGCGGCCTTCTCCGCGAGGGCCGTGTCCCGCTGGTCGTGCGCCACATCCTGCGCGTTCACCGCGGTGACGGCCGCGGCGACGGCGAGGGCCAGCAGCACCGCCATCGCGGCGACCAGATACCGGGCCAGGCGGCTGCGGCGCCGTTCCGCTCCGGAGCAGGCGGCGAGGAACTCCTCTTCGAGGGTGTTGAGGTCTTCCCGCCGCCGGGCGGCCCAGTCGCGCAGGGCGGCGAGATAACCGCCGCGCAGGAGAGTCCCCCGGTCGCGGCCGAGCTCCGCCCAGGTGAGCGCGGCCTGGGTCAGCCGTCGGTGGGTGCGCAGATCGTCCCGGCTGTCGGCCAGCCAGTGGCGCAGCCGCGGCCACGCCGAGATGAGCGCCTCGTGGGCGACCTCGACCGTGTCCCGGTCGAGCACGACCAGGCGGGCGCGGGCCAGCGTCTCCAGCAGATCCCCGGCCCCGGTCACGCCGGTCAGCTCGGCGTGGCCGACGCGCCGCCGGGTGTCCTTGGTGCCCTCGCCGAGGGCGGTGAGCCGGAGGAAGACGGTGCGGATCGCCCGGCGCCGTACCGCGTCGCCGGCCAGGTAGATCGTCTCGGCGGTCTGGGCGATGCTGCCGCGCAGGCCGCCGCCCGCCCGGTAGTCCCCCAGCCGCAGGACCGGCCCCGTTCTGCGGCGCCACGTCTCGCGCAGCGCGTGGGAAAGCAGGGGCAGCGCGCCGGGCTCGCCGCCGGCCTCCGCGCAGAGCACGGTGACGAGATCGGCCTCGACGTCGAGGCCGGCCTTGGCCGCCGGCGCGGTGATGATCTCGCGCAGCCCGTCCTGGCTGAGCGGGCCGATCGGCACCTGGGTCCCCTCGGTCAGCGCGGCGACGAGGTGGGGGTCGCCGGAGCAGTGCGCGTAGAAGTCCGCCCGTACCGCCAGGACCACCCGGAGACGATCGAGGGGGGCACGCGCGGCCTCGCGGACGGCGCGCAGGAAGACGTCGCGTTCGCCGGTGTCCGAGCAGAGCGTGAAGGTCTCCTCGAACTGGTCGACGACGAGCAGCAGGTGTGTGCGCTCCGGCCGGTCGGCCAGCCAGGTGCCGATCAGCGGCCCGACCGATGAGGGGTCCTCGGCCACTCTCGCGGCAAGCGCGCCGGGGTCGTCCCCGGTCCGTACGGCGAGCGCGTCGGCGAGTTCGGCGAGGGGATGGGCGCCCGGGGTGAACACCACGGGACACCACTCCCGCGGCAGGGCCGGGAGCAGGCCGGCCTGAATCAGCGACGATTTTCCGCTGCCCGAGGCGCCGAACAGCGCGGTGAGGCCCTGGGGCCCGTCGGCCCGCAGCCGCCGGGAGAGCCGGGTGACGAGGTCCGACCGTCCGAAGAACCAGTCGGCGTCGCGCGCCCGAAAGGCGGCCAGCCCCGGATACGGGCACCCCTCGTCGGCATGGGGCGCCGTGGTGGCGTTCACCAGGCTTGCGGCCGCCTGCCAGCGTGCCGTCCACTCCTGGCGGTCTCCGCCGCAGGCCTCGGCGTAGGCGAGGGTCACCTCCAGGGTGGGCAGCCGCCTGCCCCGCGCGGCCTCGGCCAGGGTGCTCGCCGAATAGTGCGCCCTCCGGGCGAGGGCCCGATAGCCGGGAGCGCCGGCCTCCTCCCGGAGCAGCCGCAGCTCCCAGGCGAAGCGTTCCGCGGGCCCGGCGTCGGGATCGATCGACCCCTCCGGCCGCCCCGCCCTCCGTTCCGCACCCATCGTTGTGAAGGCCCCTGGTCAACATGCCGAGTCTCCGCCGTCGGAGAATCCATCCTACGCTCCGGCTCGGCACCGCCACTTCCGAACACGGGTTCCCAGCCGCCGTGCATGTGCCCTATGTCATGAAATAGCGTGAACCCGATAATTACTGAGCACAAAAGCCCAGGTCAGAGGATTGTCCGGCGCTGGTCGGCACCTCTTTCGGACAATCGGACACCGCACCTAGCATCGAAACAGTCCCTGCGCCGCCGCATTTACCGGCCTGGCGAACGGCACATCGCCCGACTATTCGAAACGGGCACCCGATCGGACGGGGACGAGGACCACGGTCAGTCACGTGATCGTGTGGACATACGGGGGTTCGATGCACGGGGACATACAGGTGAGTCTGTGGGGGCCGCTTGCGGTCAGCACCGACCGCAGACCCGTCGCGGTGCCCGGCGGCCGGCTGCGGACACTGCTGGTCTGCCTCGCGCTGGAGGGCGGCGGCATGGTCTCGACCGACACGCTCACCGAGCGGATGTGGGCGGACCGTCTTCCCGGGCGGCCACGCGGCGCGCTCCAGACCAACATCACGCGGCTGCGCCGCCTGCTCGGGCCGCAGACCGTCGAGACCGTGGCGCACGGCTACGCGCTCCGGATCCGCCGGCAGGACGTGGACCTGCTGCGCTTCCGTGAACTGGCCGCCCGGGCACGGCGGGCGGCGGCGGCCGGAACCGCCGAGGAGGAGATGCGGCTCCTGCGCGAGGCCCTGGCGTTGCGCAGGGGGGAGCCGTTCGGCGGCGTGGACTCGTCCTGGCTGGAGCGGGAGCTGGCGCCGCAGGTCGAGGAGGAGTGGTTCGCGGCGCTGACCCGGCGGTTCGACCTGGAGATGGCCGCCGGGTACCACGACGGGGTGCTTCCCGAGCTGTGGAATCTGGCCGCGGCCTATCCGCTCCGCGAACCCGTCTGGGAGCGGCTGATGCTGGCGCTCCAGGGAGCCGGGCGCCGCGCCGACGCCCTCCAGGTGTACCGGCAGGCCCGCTCGGTGCTGCGTGAGGAGCTGGGCCTGGAGCCCGGCCGGCGGCTGCGCCGGCTGCACGGCGCGCTCCTCCAGGGGACCCCGGACGACACACGCGAGGGCCTCACCGCACCCGGGCGACGCCCGGCCGTGCCGACGGCGTCGGCATCCGTCCCCTTGCGGCAGTTGCCGTCGGACGTCTCCCGCTTCACCGGGCGGGAGGACACGCTGGCCGAGCTCGACGCCGTCCTGCACCGCTCCGGCGCGCAGCACGGGCCGGGCACGGAGCCCGCCTCACGGCCGATCGAGATCGCGGTGGTGTCCGGTCCGGCGGGGGTCGGCAAGACCGCGCTGGCGGTCCGCTGGGCACACGCCGTACGCGACCGCTTTCCGGACGGGCAGCTCTACCTCGACCTGCGCGGCTACGGCACCGCGGAACCCGTGGAGCCGTCGGCGGCGCTGGGCCTGCTCCTCCAGGCGCTGGACGTGCCTGCGGCGCGGCTCCCGGTCGGCGTCGACATGCGTGCGGCGCTGCTGCGCAGCGTCCTCACCGGGCGGCGGATGCTCATCGTCCTGGACAACGCCCGCGACAGTGCCCAGGTGCGCCCGCTTTTGCCGGGGTCGCAGGTGTTCGTGCTCGTGACCAGCAGGAACCAGCTCCGAGGTCTGGGCGCCCTCGCGGGTGCCCACCGCGTCACCGTGCACCCGCTCCGGCCGCCGGAATCGCTGGCGCTGCTCGGCGAGATCCTGGGCCCGGCGGCGCCCCCGGCGGCACTCGGGTACGAGCTGGCCGAGCTGTGCGGCCGGCTGCCTCTCGCCTTGTGCATCGCCGCCGAACTGGCCGGACGGCAACCCGCCGACGGGCCGGCCGACCTGGTCCGGCGCCTGCGAGCGCAGCGGGATCGGCTGAACGTCCTGTCCACGGGGGACGATCCCCAGGGCGACCTGCGATCCGTGCTCTCCTGGTCCTACCGGGCCCTGACCCCGCCGGCGGCGCACCTCTTCCGGCTGCTGAGCCTGCACCCGGGCGGTGCCGCCGTCGAGGAGGAGGCGGTGGCGGCGCTGCTCGGCGTCCCGATCCCGGACGCGCGGCGGTCGCTCGACGAACTCGTCCGGGCACATCAACTCGTCCGGCACGGGCTTACGGCGCATGCGATGCAGGAGCTGGTCCGGCTGTACGCGGCCGAACGCCTGGACGAGGAGGAGACCCGGCAGGAGCGCTCGGCGGCCGTCCGGCGCCTGCGGGAGTGGTCGGCGCGGACGCCGGAGCCGGGGTGACTCAGCGGGGGATCGCCACGCTTCGCCGCACGCCCACGGCGACCGTTCCCGGCTGCGGGACGACGACCTGCGACGGTCCCGAGCAGCCGGTGTCCGCGTACGCCGTGACAAAGGTGTCGGTACGGTTGGCCACACCCGTGAACGGCTGGGCGGACGTGTGGCATCCGGGGGCGGGATCGCGCAGGACGACCGCGGCCCCGGTCGGCGTGACCAGGGTCAGCGACCCGCGTGCGGCGGCGGCCGGCGTCGCGTGCAGGGCCGTCACCGCGAGCGCCGCGACCGTACAGGTGAGCATCGGCTTCCACATACGCATGAGGTTCCTTTCCCGCGAAGGGGCGGGGCCTGACCGCGCCTGCGTGGCCGGGCCCCGTTTCGCTCACATCCCGGCGTCAGCTCATGCGCACGCAGGGAAGGCCGTACGAGCCGTAGCCGCCACCGGGCTTGTGGTACCAGAGTTCGGCGCACACCGTGGCCCCCACCGGGACGGGAGCCGCGATCCTCCCGTACACCGTCCGTCCGGGGAAGTGGTAGTTGGCGCCGTTCCGGTCCCAGCCGCCTCCCGCCCGCCAGTAGTGGATGTGGTAGGTCCCGACCGGCGGGCCGGGGTAGTGCTGCGAGTCGACGACGCCGCCGTGCGCACGGATCCACAGGGATCCGTTCCGCCCGCTGTCCGCGGCCGCCGGCGACACGACGCCGACGGCGAGGACCGCGGCGGCGCCGAGGACGGCCAGTGGCCTGGCGACCCGGCTCCGGAGGGTGGGTTTCCCGGCGGTCACCTGCACTTCGCTCATGGTGGACTCCCCTTGACCAACGAATGTCCCGGCGACTCGACGTCACCGGGATCCATGGGTTCGCGTTGACGGAACCGACGTTAGTCACGGGGACTTTCTAAGCCCTGCCATCCTCCTGACACGATCAGTAAGGGTTCGTCGGCCGTTCGGGCGGTGGTCGTGCCGACCGCCGTTTCCGGTCGTCGGCAGGCCGGCGGTGCATGTCCGGTCACCGGCTCGACGGCGTACGGGTGACCGGTGGCACCGTCCCCGCCGCCGGGTGGACGTGACTTTGGCGGCGGGGAACCCGGCGGGACCTCAGAGGTCGAGCAGCAGGGTCTCGGGGTGCTCCACACAGTCGGCCACGTAGCGCAGGAACCCGCCCGCGACCCCGCCGTCGCAGACCCGGTGGTCGAAGCTGAAGGAGAGCTGGGTGACCTTGCGGACCTCGAGTTTCCCGTCCACGGCCCACGGCCGGTCCACGATGCGGCCCACGCCGAGCAGGGCGGCCTCGGGGTGGTTGATGATGGGGGTGGAGCCGTCGACGCCGAAGACCCCGTAGTTGTTGAGGGTGAACGTCCCCCCGGTCAGCGCCGAGGGCGGCAGGCTTCCGGCCCGGGCGAGCTCGGTGAGCCGGGCGAACTCCGCGGCGAGCTGGGCTGTGGTCATCCGATGGGCATTGTGCACCACGGGCACCACAAGCCCCCGGTCGGTCTGGGCGGCGAAACCCAGGTGGATCGCGGAGTAGCGGACGATCTCGCCCCGGGCGGTGTCCACGGAGGAGTTCAGCTCGGGGAACCGCCGCAGCCCGGCGACGCAGATCCGGGCGAGCAGCGCCAGCAGGCCGATCCGCCGGTCCGGTGCCGCGGCCCGCAGGATGTCCTTGGCCGCCAGCAGCCCGGTGGCGTCCACGTCGACCCAGGTGGTGGCGTCCGGTATCTCGGTGCGGCTCCGGGTGAGCTTCTCGGCGACCGCCCGGCGCAGCCCGCGCAGCGGGATGCGTTCGACGGCGTCCTCGTCCGGCGCGGGGGAGTCCGGGGCCGCGACGGCCTGCCCGGCGAGGGCGGCGGCCTGCTCGACGTCGCGCCGCAGGATCACCCCGCCCGGACCGCTGGGCGTCGTCCGGAGCAGGTCGACGTTCTTCTCCCGGGCCAGTTTGCGGACGAGCGGGGAGATCACCAGTGGCGTCCGCCGGGGCGGGTCGGCGGTCTCCGCCGCGGGGGCCGGGGTCGCCGGGGCGTCCGGCGGGGGGAGCTCGACGACGGTGGTCCGCCGCTCGGCGCGGGCCTTCCTGCGGCGTCCGGCGGGGGCGTGACCGGTGCCGTACCCGATGAGGACGTTCCCCGAGCCGGCTCGCTCCTCCTCCCGGTACCGCTCGGCGGCGACGGGCACCGGCTCCGCCGAACCGACGGAGATCAGGGGCGAGCCCACCCCGATGACGTCGCCGGCGCCCGCGTGCAGGCCGGTGACGACACCCGCGAACGGCACGGGCACCTCCACCGCCGCCTTGGCGGTCTCGACCTCCACCACGAGCTGGTCGATCTCGACCGTGTCGCCGACCGCGACCTTCCATTCGAGGATCTCCGCCTCGACCAGCCCTTCCCCGAGGTCGGGCAGCCGGAAGGTCCGGTCGGTCAGCGTGTCCACGCTCATGCGGCACCCCTGGCCAGGTGGAGGACGTCGGGCCGGTCGTCGAACTGCAGCCGGTCGACGGCGTCCAGGACGCGGTCGACGCCGGGGAGGTGGGAGTGCTCCAGTTTCGGCGGCGGGTAGGGGATGTCGAAACCGGCGACGCGCAGAACCGGGGCGGCCAGGGAGTGGAAGCACCGCTCCTGGATCCGGGCGACGATCTCGGCCCCCACCCCGGCGAAGCTCTGCGCCTCCTGCACCACGACGCATCGCCCGGTACGGCGTACCGACGCCACGACCGTCTCGTCGTCGAAGGGCACCAGCGTGCGCAGGTCGACGACCTCGAGCTCGATGCCCTCGTCGGCCGCCACCTTGGCGGCTTCGAGGGCGACGGGTACCGACGGGCCGTAGGCGACGAGGGTGGCGTCCCGCCCGGCGCGGCGGACGACGGCCCGGCCGAACGGCTCGGCCTGCCGGCGCGTCAGGTCGGTGTCCTCTTTGGACCAGTACAGCTTCTTGGGCTCCAGGAAGACCACCGGATCGGGATCGGCCACCGCGTCCCGCAGCAGCCAGTAGGCGTCGGCGGGGGTCGCCGGGGTGACGACCTTCAGGCCGGGGGTGTGGACGTAGTAGGCCTCGCTGGAGTCGCAGTGGTGCTCGACGCCGCCGATGCCGCCCGCGTAGGGGACCCTGATGACCATGGGGAGGCCGAGCTTGCCGCGGGTGCGGTTACGGAACTTGGCGACATGCGAGACGATCTGCTCGAAGGCGGGGTAGGCGAACGCGTCGAACTGCATCTCGATCACCGGACGGTAGCCGCCCATCGCCATGCCGACCGCGAAGCCGACGATGCCCGATTCGGCGAGGGGCGTGTCGAAGCACCGCTCCTCACCGAAGTCGCGGGTCAGCCCGTCGGTGATCCGGAACACGCCGCCCAGGGGGCCGACGTCCTCCCCGAAGACCAGGACCCGCTCGTCGTCGCGCAGGGCGTCGCGCAGCGCGGTGTTGAGCGCCTGTGCCATCGTGACCGTGCTCATGGCGGTTCAGCCCTTCTCTGCTTGCAGTTCCGCCGCGAGCATCTGGCGCTGCTCCCGGAGTTGCGGGGTCGGCTCGGCGTAGACGTGGTCGAACAGCTCCAGCGGATCGAGTTCCGGGTCGAGGTTCATCCGGGTTCGCAGGTCCGCGGCGAACGCCTCCGCCGCCTCGCGGGCCGACGCGACGTCCTCGTCGGTCAGCAGGTCCCGGCCGCGCAGGTACGTCTCCAGCCGTGCCAGCGGATCGGCCCCCTGCCACCGTTCGACCTCGGCGTCGTCCCGGTAGCGCCCCGCGTCGTCGGCGTTGGTGTGCGGGTCCATCCGGTAGGTGTGCGCCTCGACCAGGAACGGCCCGTGGCCCGTACGGGCGTGCTCGACGGCGGCCGTCAGCACCGAGAGGACGGCGACCAGGTCGTTGCCGTCGACCTGCTCGGACCGCACGCCGTACCCGACGCCCTTGTAGGCCAGCGCCGGAGCGGCGGTCTGGCGGGCCAGCGGGACGGAGATCGCGTACTTGTTGTTCTGCACGAAGAACACCACCGGCGCCTTGAACACGGCGGCGAAGTTCAGCGCTTCGTGGAAGTCACCCTCGCTGGTGCCGCCGTCGCCGACGAACGCCATGACCACGGCGTCGCCGCCGCGGCTGCGCAGGGCGTGGGCCAGGCCGGACGCGTGCGGCAGCTGGGTGGCGAGCGGGGTGCACTGCGGTGCCGTCCGGGTGGCCGCCGGGTCGTAGCCGCAGTGCCAGTCGCCGCGGAGCAGTGTGAGCACCTCGACGGGGTCCACGCCCCGGGTCACCAGGGCGGTGGAGTCCCGGTAGGTCGGGAAGAGCCAGTCGTCCTCGCGCAGCGCGAGGACGCCCGCGATCTGGCACGCCTCCTGACCTCGGCTGGAGGGGTAGACGGCCAGCCGTCCCTGCTTGGTCAACATCGTCGCCTGGGTGTCGAAGCGGCGTCCTAGAACCATCCGCCGGTACGCCTCGCGCAGCAGTTCGGCCGACGGTTCGGCGTAGTCGGCCGACTCCTTGACCGGGCTGCCGTCTTCGGTGACGAACCGGACCGGCGTGAGCGCCGGCAGGAGTCCCTGCACGGCCTGCCGGTGCGTTTTCACGGACATACGACAAATCCACCTTTGCTTAGACGCTTGACAAGAATTGTTCGGTATGGCGAACTATTTGTTCAATGTCAGTCGCCGATTGGCGACAGATGGCCGGATGGGACCGAGGAACGGGGCAACATGTCAACCGATGATCTCCCCCTGCGGGGCCCGGCTGGACAATCGGTCGCGCACCTGGACGAAACGGATAAGGCGATCATCGCTGAGCTGCTCCGGGACGGTCGCCTGTCGGTCCGCGCCATCGCCGAGCGGGTCCACGTGTCCCGCGCCAACGCCTACGCGCGGATCAACCGGATGACGTCCGACGGCACGATCACCGGATTCACCGCCCGGCTGGACCCGCAGCGCGTGGGACTCACCGCCAGCGCGTACGTCATGCTCTCCATCGAGCAGAACACCTGGCGCACCGTCGCCCAGCACCTGCGCAAGATCCCCTATGTCGACCACATCGCCCTGGTCGGCGGAGACTTCGACGTGCTCGTCCTGGTCCGCACACCCGACAACGCGGCGCTGCGCCACGTCGTGCTGGAGCGCTTCCACGAGATTCCGGGGGTCCGCGGCACCCGCACCAGCCTGGTCTTCGAGGAGACCGCCGGCCGCGGCATGGGCTGAGAACCGGAGTGCCGTGCGCGGCGCGCGGTCGGGTGGGGCGGGAGAAACGGACCGGTGCCGGTTCCGGCCGGACGAAGGCACAGCCGAAGGCGGTCGTGATCACCGTGAACGCGCCTCCGGACGTTCTCGCCCTGTGGGAGGCAACGCGCTCCCCGGGCTAACGAGGAGCTCATCTGCGGAGTGCGCGGTGCGACGGCGTGACCGCCCATGATGAGATCAAGCGCGGTCGCGGGGCGGATGCGGAGGTTTCGAACACGAGGTCGTGTACGGGTTGACGACTCCCGGTCCTTCTCGCTATAAATAACCTATTGGTTAATTAACGAGGCGGTTAATCAAGTGACGACTGATCGGCTCAGCACCATCTTCGCGGCGTTGGCGGATCCGACCCGCCGGGCGATCCTGGCCCGGCTGGCGGAGGGGGACGCGACCGTCTCGGAGCTGGCGGAGCCGTTCTCCATCAGCCTTCCGGCGATCTCCCGGCACCTGAAGGTGCTGGAGAACGCCGGGTTGATCTCCCGGAGCCGTACGGCGCAATGGCGCTCAAGCAGCCTCAACCCCGAGCCGCTCCGGGAGGCCACCGCCTGGATGGAGCGGTATCGGCGGTTCTGGGACGTCAACTTCGCGAGGTTGGACGCTCATCTGCGGGCCATACAGCAAGCGCAGTCGGCGACGGAGCAATCGCCGGAGAAGACTCAGTAAGGGGAAAGACCCATGGCGGAAGCCACAGCCACCCACGAACTCGTGATCACCCGGATCTTCGACGCCCCGCGCGAAATGGTCTACCGAGCCTTCACCGACCCCGACCAGCTCGCCCGGTGGTTCGGCCCGGTCGGCTTCTCGGTGCCCCGGGAGACCGTCGACATCGACGCCAGGACCGGGGGGCACCAGCGGTTCACGATGGTGAGCGAGTTCGACCCCACGATGAGTTCGCCTATCGACGCCACCTTCACCGAGGTCGTCGAGAACGAGTTGCTCGTGGGCACCGAGAAGGTCGAGGGGATCCCCGGCTTTGAGGGCGTCTCCCACACCAGGATGCGCATCGAGTTCCACGACGAGGGCGGCAAGACCCGCCTGGTGCTCCGGCAGAGCCCGTACTCCGGCGACATGGTGGACATGGCCCGCCAGGGCTGGCTCAGCTCCTTCACCAAGCTCGACACGCTCCTCGCCGGATAAGTCCGGTACGGGACCTCGTCGAACGGCGGAGGTCTGCGGCGTCGGTGCAGACCTGGACCGGCGGGCTGGTCGAGCCTCTATTCGATCGCGGTTTCCGGGACGTCGTGCGGGGTGCCGGCGGAAGTCCTCGGGGGCGTTCCTCCGAGGACTTCCGCACAAGATCGGCAGAAGGCGGGGGGCGGCGCGCGCCTTGACTGTGACGCGACGTCAGCCGGTTGAGTTGGGGCTCCCAACCGCTTCCGGGCCGACAACCCGGATGGATCACCACAGTGAGGTGCCCCACCATGACCACGACCACACCGACCCTGCCGTTCGAGCGACCCGACTCGATGGCGCCGCCGCCGGCCTACGCCCGGCTCCGGGACGCGACGCCCGTCGCCGAGGTGTTCGCCCGGGACGGGCGGCGGGCCTGGCTGGTCACCTCCTTCGACGCCGTCTCGGCGGTGCTCGGCGACCGGAGATTCGGGATCATGCCGCCGGGGGAGAGCGTGCCGGGCAACGACTCGTTGTTTCAGGACGGCGAGGCCCACGCCCGGCTCCGCCGCCTGGTGTCGAAGGCGTTCAGCGCCAGGAAGATCGCCGAGATGGGTCCGCGGATCGAGCGGCTGGCCGACGAGCAGATCACGGTGCTCACCGAGACGGGTCCGCCCGCCGACCTGGTCGACGGATTCGCGGCACCTCTGTCGATCATGGTGATCGGCGAGCTTCTCGGCGTGTCGATCGAGGATCGCCCGCGGTTCCGCCGTCTGGCCGAAGCAGCGGGATCGGTGGACTTCTTCTTCGGCGCGGAGGAGGACGTCGCCGTGGCCGCGCAGGCGTGGCAGGGGCTCGGCGAGTACGCCGCCGAGCTGATCGCCGCCAAGCGGCAAGCGCCTGCCGACGACCTGCTCGGCACCCTGATCGAGGTGCGGGACGCCGAGGACGGGCGGCTCACCGACACCGAGCTGATCGCCCTGGTCGGGACCATCGTCAACGGGGGCTACCTCTCGGCCTGCAACGCCGTCGCGGTCGGCGTGCTCCGGCTGCTGTCCGAAGGGAAGCCGGCCGACCTGGCCGGAGCCGACTCCGAGCAGGCCGACGCGATCGTGGCCGAGGTCCTGCGCATGCAGGCGGGGATGACCGGGGAGCCGTTCCCGCGCTACGCCCACGAGGAGGTGGAGGTGGCCGGGGTGAGCATCGCCAAGGGAGACCTGGTGCTGGTCCGGCTGGAGGCCGCCCATCGCGATCCGGCGCGCTTCACCGACCCCGACCGGTTCGCACCCGGGCGGCCCGGGCCGTCCCTGGTCTTCGGCCACGGGCTGCACTACTGCCTCGGCGCGAACCTGGCCCGGATGGAGGTCGTCGCCGCCCTCCGGGCCTTGGCCCGTCATCTGCCGGGGCTCCGGCTCCAGGTGCCGGTCGACGCGATCGAGTGGACCCACGACGCGTTCGACATCGGCCCCAAGGCGCTTCCCGTCACCTGGTGAGCGGGGCGGGGAATCAGCTGATCTTGTCCAAGTTGATCACAAGGAACTCCTGGTTCCTCTTGAGATACAGCAGGTTGTTGTAGGCATGAAGGGGGAGGGACGTGTTGCTGGGGGATCGCATTCCGGTGTCGGCGAACCGGCCTGTCTCCGCGTCGTGCAGAGTGAGGCCTTTCGTCTTGCCTTTCTTGAAAGGCCACAGGTAGAGGCGCTCATGAACGAGATAAAGCGACTCCGGTGCGTACAAGGGCAGTGTCTTTTGCTGAGATCCGTCTCGGAAACGCTGGAAAGGTTTGTATCCGACGGTCTTCCCGCCTTGGCATATCAACAATCCGCACTCGCTTAACATTTCGCCCGGGCCGACCTTGGCCGTTCTCGTCTCCCCGGTTTCCACGTTGCGGATATCGACGAAGACCGGATGTTCCGGGCGTCCGACCTGCAAGGATAGGTAGGGCGAGCGACCAACCCATGGCCAGCGCAGAATATGCAGGCCCTTGGTATCGGCCACGGGCTCCACCGTTCCGCCCCCGAGAGGAACCGTGAAAGCACCGTCACCTCCAACGGAGAAGACGATTCGGTCACCGGCGATCGAAAAATGTTCGAGGCGATGGTACAAGCCATCCTCGGCAGGCTGCTCCTGGTACGAGGCGACCTTCCTCGCCTGGCCACCGGAGAGCGGGGCCACCCAGAGGTCGACGGTACCCCGGTCCGGATTCATCCACCAGGCGACATGTCCCCCGCCGATACTGAAGCCGACCGCGTAGCCACGGGGCCCGTCGGGGGCCGGCACGTCGGCTATCTTGCGTACAGTGTCGGTATCCAGGTCGTAGGCGAGAAGCTCATTTGTGTTCGCATAGCTTTTCTCGGTCCGCACCATGAGTGTGCCGTCGTCCAGAAAGCCCACGGGGAAGAACTCGCGCCCGTCGGGTAGTTTGTCGCCGATCTTTCTGACCGCCTGAGGCCAGACCTTCTCGATGGGTTGCCGGCCGGCTACGGCCGGTACGGGATTGCCCACCGCCGTGTTCTCCCGTTCGACCGGGTCCGTGGGCGGGTCGGTGTACACCGGAGGGAAGACCGCAGTATCCGGCGAGGTCGAAGGGTCCGGACCGGCTGAGGGGTCCACCGGCACGGCCTGCTGCCCCCCGGCCGGGCCGAAGCCGGGGAGAGCCGTGACTCCGGAGGCGTTCAGGGCGACGGTGCCGCCGCCGGCCACCACCACGACGGCGACCGCGGCGACCAGAATCCGCGCCCGGGTCCTGCGCGTGCGCGAGCGCCCCGCCACGTGTGCGGCCAGGGTTCCCGGCGCCCGCGGCGCCTGACCTGCGGCCTGGTTGAGGGCTCGGCGGAGGATGTCTTCCACGTCGTCGTTCATCGCGTGCTCCCGTCGGCGGTCTTGAGGTGGGGTACGGAGGAGCGGAGCTTGCCCAGCCCGAGCGACGCGTGGCTGCGAACGGTCCCGCGGGAGACGCCGAGCACCTCGGCGATCTCGGCGTCGTCCAGGTCCTCGTAGTAGCGCAGGACCAGGACGGCCCGCTGCTTCCGGGGGAGTCCGGTCAGCGCCTGCCAGAGCCCGTGCTCGGCTTCGGACGGCAGGAAGTCCCGATGCGTCTCGTCGGGCAGGTCCCAGGCGAGCCGTTCTCGCCTGCGCAGCCGCCACCAGCTGATGTGCAGGCGCGCCATGATCATCCGGGTGTAGCTCTCCGGATTCTGCTTGGACTGCACCCGCGACCAGGCGCGGTGCAGCCGGATCAGCGCTTCCTGGGTGAGGTCGGCCGCGTCGTGGGGGTTGCCGCTGAGCACGTAGCCGTAGCGCAGCAGCGCATCGGCCCGTGCGGCGACGAACTCCACGAAGCGGGGATCGTCAGTCAATTCCTTCGCCTCTCGTCGGTCCGTCACCGCCCAGACGGACTCGCCGCCCAAACCGTTGAACGCGGGGTACGCCCTGCGGCGGCGTAGGGGAGCGGCCTGCGGCAGCCGTACATCACCATGATGTGAAAAATGGTGACTCGTGAGACCGGTGGAACCCTGCTGTCAACAAACGAGTCAACATATAGATCACGAAAATACGGTGAATTTGCCGCAAGCCCGGAACGTCCGGATGTGGCCAGTCATGAGCCTTGTCAACGGCGGCAACTGAGAGGAAAGTCCTGGTTACACAGGCATGGCCGGGTCCGCCCAACGGAGTGCGACCCTCGTCGTGGCTGCCCAGCAACCCCCCATGGAGGAGCGATGGCGAATTCCCCCACCGTTCACGACGAGACGCCGGGCAGACGCGGGGCGCGACGGCGCCCCATCCTCACGAACATGCCGGGACGACGCCTGCTGGCGATCGTCACCGGGCTGATCGCCGTGGTGTTCCTCTCCGTGGTGCCGGTCTCCGCGGAATCCCCGGTCACCCCCGCCCCCGCCCCCGCCCTGCCCAGGCCGTTCCCGTTCGTGTCGTACCTCGACCTGGAGTGCTTCAAGACCAACCCGTACCAGCCGCCGACCACCACGCTGACGCTGAGCCACATCAACCCCCAGCTCGTCTCGCTCCCCGCACACCAGGTCACCCTCGGCAACCGTGAGCAGCTGTGCGTCCCGGTCATCAAGGACGGCTGGAGCCCGCCCCCCGAGGTGATCGACTTCATCAGGTACGTCGACCTCTCCTGCTACCGCGTCACGGGCACCCCGCTGAACCGCCGGATCGTGCTCAGCCAGCTCAACCCGGTGTTCGCCGGGCACCCGCGCTTCCAGACGGTGATCGGGGCCCCGGAACAGCTGTGCGTCCCGGTCGCCAAGGACCACGCCTTCCCGCCCACCCCCGAGATCAAGGAACTGGTCTCCCACATCGACCTGGAGTGCTACGCGGTCAGCCCGCCGGACTCCCTGGCCCGTCCGGTGGTCCTGCACCAGCTCAACCCCGTCCTGGTCAACCGGATTCCGCGCGCCCAGGTGCAGATCAACCGGTCGCCGCAGCTGTGCCTCCCCGTACACAAGCGGGGTGACGTGATTCCGCAGCGGGTGCTGGACATCGTCCAGTGGATCGACCTGCTCAAGTACGACATCCTCGCGCCGGCGATCAACCCGGTCCCGCTGACCCTGAGCCACCTCAACCCGGTGCTCTCCCACCTGCCCGCCGAGTCGACCGTCCTCCTCGAAGCCCAGCAGCTCGCCGTACCCGTCGCCAAGAACGGCGTGGCCCCGCCCGGCTGATCGAAAGCCGGATAGACCAGGGTGCCCCCGGCCCGGTGCCGGGGGCACCCCCGTTGGCCGGGCAGACGGCTTATCGGGCAGACGGCGTGAGGAACTCCGGTAGCGGACGGGAATGCAGCACGTCGAGCCGGGAGACCGCCCGGGTGAGGGCGACGTAGAGCCGGTTGAGCCCCCGCTCCCCGGTCTCGGCCACCGCGGCGGGCTCGATCAGCACCACGTGGTCGAACTCCAGCCCCTTGGCCACGCTCACCGGCACCACACCGACCCGGGCGAACGGGTCCGCCGTGTCGTCGACGAGTCCCGCCTTCCGTAACGCCGCGGTCAGACCCGCCACGGCGGCGTCCTCCGCGATCACGCCTATGGATCCCTCGTGGTCCAGCGCCGCCCGCACCGCGGTGACCACGGCCTGCCGCAGGTCGGTGACCCGCTCGACCCGCAGCCGGCCGTCGGCCCGGAACGACCGGGTGGCGGGAACGTCCACCTCCAGCGCCCCCAGCAGGGAGTTGGCGAGCTCGACCACGACCGCCGGAACCCGGAAACCCGTGGTCAGCGCGATCACCTTCGCGTCGGGCCGGCCCAGGTGCGCCAGCCGCTCCGGCCAGTGGCGGGCGGCCCACGGCGTGGTGCCCTGCGCCAGGTCACCCAGGACGGTGAGCGAGCCGTACTCGCTTCTGCGAGCGATCGCCCGGCACTCCATCGGCGAGAGGTCCTGCGCCTCGTCGACGATCACATGGCCGTACCCGCGGGGCCGCTCCGTCAGCCCGGCGAGCTCGTCCAGCAGCACCATGTCGGCCGTCGACCACCGGGCGGCCTTGACGGTGCGCGGCGGTTTCCCCCAGCCGATCTCCTCCTGCTCCGCCCGGGTCAGGATGCCGTCCGCCGCCTTCGCCCGCGACTCGGGGTCGCCGAGCAGCTCCGCCAGCACCTCCTCCGGCCGGACCGCGGGCCACACCGCGTCCACGGCCGGGGCGACGGTCCGGCCCATCCCGCGGGCCCAGGCCGCGCCGCAGCTCTCCCCGGCGGCCTCGGCCTGGCGCCGCAGTAGGCCGAGGACCCGGGCGAGGATCCGTTCCCGCCCGATTCCGTACGGGACGGCCTCGCCCAGGGTCTCATCCACGATCCGGCCGAACCGCTCCCGCGGCACCCGGCGCACGGCGGAGCCTTCGCGGACCGCGATCGGCTCGGCCGGGTCGCGGATTCGCCCGTACAACGCCCGGCGGAGCACCTCCGCCATCCGGGGGTCGTGCTTGATTCGCGCGCACACCGGGTCGTCCAGGCCGCGGACGGGGCCGCGGGCAACCAGCCGCTCCACGGTGGTCTGCTCGACGTCGAACTCCCCCAGAGTGGGGAGGACCGTTGCGATGTAGCCGAGAAAGGCCGGACTCGGCCCGAGCACCAGGACGCCGCGGCGCTCCAGCCGGCGCCGATGCGCGTACAGCAGGTAGGCGGCGCGGTGCAGGCCCACCGCGGTCTTGCCGGTGCCGGGCGCCCCCTGCACGCAGATCGACTCCTCCAGCGCGGCGCGGACCAGCTCGTCCTGCTCGGGCTGGATGGTGGCGACGATGTCCCGCATCGGACCGACCCGGGGGCGTTCGATCTCCGCCCGGAGGAGGGACTCTCCGGCCGTGTCGGCGCCGTCCGTGAGCCGCTCGTCCTCGAAGCCGGTGAGCGAGCCGACGTTCCATCCGAACCGGCGGCGTACGGCGACTCCGCGCGGGTCGGTCGCGCTCGCCCGGTAGAAGACCTCGGAGACCGGCGCCCGCCAGTCGAGCACGAGGGGCTGCCCGCCGAGGCCGCCGGAGATGTGCCGCCGGCCGATGTGGTAGCGCCGGCCTTGATGGTCTCCGGACGCGAAGTCCAGGCGGCCGAAGAACGGGGGACCGCCGGAGTCCTCCTCCAGGTGTTTGGCGAGGCTCTTGAGGTGGCGTCCGAGCCGCTCGGCACTGTAGCGGTCTCCGGCCACCTCCTCCCCGATGACGACGTTCCGATGGGCACCGTCGAGCATGCCCCTGAGCGCCGCGGCGCAGCGTTCGGCGTGCTTTCTTTCCTCGGCGAGCTCGGTCACTCAACCCTCCCTATATTTACCCGGTCATAAATATTACCGGGTTAAATATATGACCTGATGGCGCTAGGGTTGGCCTATGAGCGAAGACGGCGGCCTGCGGGCCCGGAAGAAAGCACGCACGCGGCAGACCCTCTCCGACACCGCGATCGCGATGTTCCTCGCCGACGGGTTTGACGCGGTGTCGGTGAGCGACATCGCCGCCGCGGCCGAGGTCTCCAAACCCACCCTGTTCCGCTACTTCGCCAGCAAAGAGGATCTGCTGCTGCACCGGATCGCCGATCACCGGGGCGAGGCGGCCCGGACCGTACGGGACCGCCGTCCCGGCGAGACCCCGCTGGACGCCCTGCACCGCTCCCTGGTGGAGAAACTCGACCGCCGGGATCCGGTCAGCGGCCTGTGCGACCACCCCCAGGTCCTCGCCTACCACCGGCTCGTCTTCACCACGCCGAGCATCGCGTCCCGCGTGATCGAGTACGGCGCCGCCGAGACCGAGGCACTTGCCGAGGCCCTGGCCGAGGCCGTACGGACCGGCCTCGCCGCCCGCCTGACGGCCGCGCAGGTGATCGCCGTACAGCAGGAGCTCGCCCGGGACACCTGGTCCGAGCTCGCCGCGGGCCGGAGCGCCGACGAGGTCCACCCGGAGGCCGTCCACGCCGCCGACACCGCCTACGCGCTGCTGAAGAACGGTGCCGCCGGACACGGCTACTGAGGAAGGTCGCGCGGGCCCGCCCGGCAGGCGATCGGGCGCCGGGACCAGGTCCGTACCGCATCCGGCTCGCGACCGCGCGGGGCACAGACACCAGGCAGGCCGTACCGGGTCGACCCCGACCGCTGTGCCCCGTTTCCGGCGGCGCAGCCCGTACGCCATCGGGATGATCATTGCGGTGTGCGCGCCCGTTGAGGTGCATACAGCGCAATGATCATTTGTGTACGGGCTGTGCCGGGCTCGTGTACGGGTTGTGGCGGATCGGCCTGGGCGGAGCTCGTACGCCGTCGGGGTGATCATTGCGGTGTGTGCACCCTGCGGGGTGCGGAGTGCGCAATGATCATTCTCGGCAGGGGTACGGGTGAGCCGGCCCGATCTTGCTGGTGTTCCCGGCCCTGTGCGGGGGTGGCCCGCGTGGAGTCCGTGTGATCGTTGCGGTATGCGCACCCTGCGGGGTGCATACAGCGTGATGGTCATTTGTGTACGGGCTGCGCCGGGCTCGTGTACGGGCTGTGCCGGACTTGGCCCGGCGGAGCTCGTACGCCGTCGGGGTGATCGTTGCGGTGTGGGCACCCTGTGGGGTGCGGACAGCGCGACGATCAGCCGTGTACGGGCTGCGCTTGGCCGGCCTCGGGGGACGGCCTGGAAGCAGGGTTCTCGGCCCGGCTCTTGCTCGCGCTGCGGCGGGAGGCGTAGACATATAGCCGATGAGCTGGGGTTTCAGGTGCGTCGAAGATTTCTGAAGATTTTCGGCCGGAACCGTCGAATCCGTCGAGGTGTGTTCGTAGCACTGGTGAACGGGCCGGAGTGACCGGCCCGCGAACAACGGGAGAAGCCCATGAACGCCGCCGCCACCGCTGTCCGCTGCACCCCGCAGGCCCGGGTCACCCGCTCGCTGCTCGGGTACGGGATCGTCGCCGGGCCGTTCTATGTGGCGGTGTCGATGGTTCAGGGCCTCACCAAGGACGGGTTCGACTTCGGGCGGCACGCCTGGAGCATGATGGCGAACGGGCCCTACGGCTGGATCCAGACCGCCAATCTGATCCTGACCGGACTGATGGTCGTGGCGTTCGCGGCCGGTCTGCGCCGAGCCGGAGCCGGTCGGGTGTCCTGGCCGGTCGGCGCGTTCGGAGTCGGCATGGTGGGCGGCGGGGTGTTCCCGGCCGACCCGGGCTTCGGATTCCCCGCCGGAACCCCGGATGGGCCCGGCGCGATCAGCGTGGACGGCGTGCTGCACTTCGCCGTGGGCGGAGTCGGCTTCCTCTGCCTGATCGTCGCGGCCTTCCTGCTCGCCCGTCGATTCGCGCCCGCGCTCACCCGTATCGTGGCCGTCGTCTTTCTCATCGGATGGGGTTGCGTCGCCGCGGGCGGAGGTGCGGTCTGGGCGAACCTGGCGTTCACCGCTTCGATCATCGTCGTCTGGGGCTGGCTGACGGCCTTCGCCGTTCACGAGTACCGCCGCTGAACCCCGTTTCAAGAGAACACCCGATAAAAGGAGAGTTCGATGCGATACCTGGCCACGTTGCGGAGTTCTCAGCCCCCCACGCCCCCGCCCCCGGGACTGATGGAGGCGATCATGGAGCTGGGTGCGGAGGCCGTCAAGGCGGGGGTCCTGCTCGACACCGCGGGGCTGGCCCCCAGCGCGGTGGGCGGCGCCCGGATCACCGTCTCCGGCGGGGAGATCTCGGTCACCGACGGCCCGTTTGCCGAGACCAAGGAAATGATCAGCTACGCGATCTACGACGTCCGCGACAGGGCCGAGGCCGTCGAGTGGACGAGCCGGTTCCTCAAGCTCCACCGCGACCTGTGGCCGGGCTGGGAAGGCGAAGGCGACGTCCTGCAGGTTTTCGGCGGTATGTGAGAGATGGCAGGATCGGTGGCCATGACGACCACCGATCCCGTCCGAGTCGTGGAGACGGTGTGGCGGATGGAATCGGCACGGATCATCGCGGGCCTCACCCGGATCGTCCACGACGTCGGGCTCGCCGAGGAGCTCGCCCAGGACGCCCTGCTCGCCGCGCTCCGGCGGTGGCCGGTGGACGGCGTCCCGGAGAACCCCGGCGGCTGGCTCGCCCTCACCGCCAAGAACCGCGCGATCGACCTGTTCCGCCGCGAGACCGTCTACCGGAGGAAGCTCGCCGAGGTCGGCCGGGACCTGGAGCGGCAGCCCGAACCCGACCTCGACGCCGGCCTCGACGACCCGGTCGGAGACGACCTGCTCCGTCTCATCTTCATCTCCTGCCATCCGGTTCTCAAGCCGGAAGGGCGGGCCGCGCTCACCCTCAAGCTGCTCGGCGGTCTCACCACCGAGGAGATCGGGCGGGCCTTCCTCATCGGCGAGCCGACCGCCGCTCAGCGGATCGTCCGGGCCAAGCGCACCTTGGCCGACAAGAACATCCCCTACGAGGTGCCGTCCGCCGCCGACCTGCCGGTCCGGCTCCGCTCCGTCCTCGGCGTCATCTATCTGATCTTCAATGAGGGCTACTCGGCGACCGCCGGCGACGATTGGATCCGCCCCGACCTCTGTCGGGAGGCATTGCGCCTGGGCCGGCTCCTGGCCGAACTGATGCCCGGCGAGCCCGAGGTGCACGGGCTGGCCGCGCTGATGGAGCTGCACTCCTCCCGCGCACCCGCCAGGACCGGCCCGGACGGCACGCCCATTCTCCTGCTCGACCAGGATCGGCGGCGCTGGGACCGGCTCCTGATCCGCCGAGGTCTCGCCGCGCTGGAGCGCTCCGTCGCGGCGGGCCCGCCCGGCCCGTACACCCTGCAGGCCGCCGTCGCCGCCTGTCACGCCCAGGCGCACGACCCCGCCGACACCGACTGGCCGCGCATCGCGGGCTTCTACGCGCTGCTGGCCCGCCACACCCCGTCCCCGGTGGTGGAGCTCAACCGCGCGGTGGCGGTGGGGATGGCCGACGGACCCGCCGCGGGACTCGCCCTGCTGGACCCGCTCGCCGACGCCCTCGCCGGCTACCCGCAGTTTCCCGCGGCCCGGGGCGACCTGCTCTCCCGGCTCGGCCGGCACGCCGAGGCCGGGGTCGAGTTCACCCGTGCGGCGGAGCTCACCCGCAATGATCGGGAACGCACGCTGTTCCACGCCCGGGCGGCGGAGAATGCGCTGGAAACCTGACATGCGTCCCCAGCCAGGTGAAGTGCTGCACTTCTCCGAAGACCCGACGATCAGCAGCTTCGTTCCGCATGTCGCGGCCACCGCGCGGCAGCCCGAAGCCTACGTCTGGGCGGTCGACGCCGCCCGCGCCCCGGACTACTGGTTCCCCCGCCAGTGTCCCCGGGCCATGGCGTGGACCGTCCCCACGACCACGGACGCCGACCGGGACCACATCCTGGGTCCCGGGGGCGCCGACCGGGTGCACGCGATCGAGTACGGCTGGGTGGACCGGCTCCGCGACGTCCGGCTGTTCGCCTACCGGTTCTCGGCGGAACACTTCCGGCCGTACGGGGAGCCGGTGCCGAACGCGTTCGTCGCCACCGAGCCGGTGGAGCCGCTCGGCCCGCCCGAGCCGGTCGGCGACCTGCTCCGCCTGCACGAGGACGCCGGCATCCAGCTGCGGGTGCTCGACAACCTGTGGGGCTTCTGGGACGCCGTGATCACGAGCTCCCTCGGCTGGAGCGGCATCCGGCTGCGCAACGCCCGTCCCCGCCCCGAGATCCACTGACCGGCGTCCCCGCGGAGGGTGTCCAGGCGTGGGTGCGCCCCCACCTACCCGGCCTGGACGACGGTCCGGGAGCCCCGGCTCAGCCCGGCCGGATCCCTCGCGCGAGCGGTCCTCGCCGCAGGCGTACGGCACAGAGGATTGTACGACCTCCGGGGTGAATTGCGGTCAGAAACTGGCCGCTATGGCTCGTAGCCTGAGCGTACCTCGGTGAAGTTAAGGAGCTGTCGTACCCATGACCGATGCGCCGGTGCTCTCCCTGCGAACCCTCAACCGGACCCTGCTCCAGCGGCAGTACCTGCTGGACCGGACCACCCGCCCGGCGATCGAGGTCGTCGAGCACCTCGTCGCCCTGCAGGGGCAGGAGGCCAACTGGCCGTACATCGGACTGTGGGTGCGAAAGGCCGGGTTCCGGCGCGAGGACCTGGCCGGGCTGCTGCAGGACCGGAGCGTGGTGCGCTCCACGATGCTGCGCGGAACCCAGCACCTGGCCGGCGGTGCCGACTACACCTGGCTGCGCCCGACGATTCAGCCCGTCCTCAGCCGCCTCGCCGGGATGGGCGGCCGCTCCGCGGAGACCGGCGGGCTCGACCCGGCCGCGTTCGACGAACTCGGCCGCGAGTTCCTGTCCGGCCGGAGCCTCACCCGGCGGGAGTTCGGCGAGCGGCTCGCCGAACGTCACCCCGGCCGCGACGGGCGGGCCCTCGCCGCGGCGGCCGAATACCTGCTGCCCCTGACCCACCTGCCCGCCACGGGCGCCTGGGGCGGCTGGAACAACCGGAAGGTCACCCTCACCCTCGCCGACACCTGGCTCGGCCGGCCCATGGCGGAGCCGTGCGCCGAGACGCTGATCACGCGGTACCTGGCGGCTTTCGGCCCGGCGAGCGTCAAGGACGTCCAGACCTGGTCCGGCCTCACCCGGCTGCGCCAGGTCTTCGACCTGATGCGGCCCCGGCTCCGGGTCTACCGCGACGAGCGGGGGAAGGAGCTGTTCGACCTGCCGGACGCGCCACTGGCAGACCCGGACCTGCCGGCCCCGGTGCGGTTCCTGCCCGCCTTCGACAACGTCGTCCTCGGGCACGCCAACCGGAACCGGATCATCGCCGACTCCGACCGGCCCCGGGTGATGCCGGGACACTCGGTGGTACACCCCGCCGTCCTGGTCGACGGATTCGTCTCCGGCGTCTGGTCGGTGCGGAATCACACCCTGCGCGTCGGCCTGTTCCGCCCCGTGCGCGCGCAGGACCGGACCGCGGTCCTCGCCGAAGCACACGATCTGCTCACCTTCATCGCCGACGACCCTGCTTCCTGGGACGTCGTCCTCACCTGACCGACGCCGTACGGCGCCCGCACACCAGGGGCCCGAAGGAGCTTGGATAGCCATCGTTGCTCCGGAACAATGGAAAGGAAGGCTGACTCGAATCATGGACTTGAGTTCTTGAGTCGACCGTAACCCCTCTCGGCGTCATCTAGGTCTACGGGCACAGCGGCCGGTATTCGGGGCCGGGAGGGATGTGGCGGGCCCAGTCGGCGGGAGTGAAGGGGCGCCCGGCGCGGGCGCAGAGCCGGTGGGGGACGTCGGAGACGGCGGTCACGTCGCGGAGCCGTACCGTCTGATCGCCGCCACCCGAGGCGAGGGTTCTCCGGTCGGGGCTGAAGGCCACCGAGGTGACCGGGCCGGTGTGGCCGGTGAGGGGAGCGCCGACCTGACGGCGGGTGGCCACGTCCCACAGCCGCACCGTCCGGTCCAGGCCGCCGGAGGCCAGGGTGGTGCCGTCGGGACCGAACGACACCGAGACGACGTTGTCCGTGTGGCCGGTGATGGGGGAACCGACCTGGCGGCGTTCGGGCACGAGCCAGAGCGACAGCGTCCGGTCGCCGCCGACGGCCAGCATGCTCCCGTCGGGGCCGAACGCCATCGAGGTGATGCCGTCGGTGTGACCGGTCCGGAGGACGCCGATTCGGCGGTGCCTCGCCACCTCCCAGAGGACCACCGTTCCGTCGGTGCCGCCGGTGGCCAGGACCCTCCGGTCCGGGCTGAACACGACCGAGGTGATCAGACTGGCGTGACCGTCGAGGCGGGCGATTCGCCGGTGGGTGCCCGCATTCCACAGATACAACGCGCGATCGCCGGCGGTGGCCAGGGTCCTGCCGTCCGGGCTGAACGCCGCCAAGGTCAGCCCGATGGGGTGCCCGGTGAGCGGCGCGCCGATCTGCCGCCGGGAAGCCGTCTCCCACAGCCGGACCGTCCCGTCGCCGCCGCAGGAGGCCAGGGTCTTCCCGTCGGGGCTGAACGCCACCGAGGTCACCGGGGTGGTGTGGCCGGCGAGGGGGGCGATCCGGCGGCGACCGGCCACATCCCACAGCCACACCCTTGTGTCGAAGCCGCCGGAGGCGAGCGTGGCGCCGTCCGGGCTGAACGCCATGGAGATGATCCCGTCGGTGTGGCCGACGAGGGGGGAACCGATCTGACGATGTCTGATCACCTCCCACAGGCGGACGGAATGGTCGTGGCCGCCGCCGGCCAGGATGCTCCCGTCGTGGTTGAAGGCCACCGAGGTGACCGGCCTGGTATGCCCGGTGTAGGAGGCGCCGATCTGCTTTCGGGTGACCACGTCCCACAGCCGGACCGTCCCGTCGTCGCCGCCGGTGGCGAGGGTGACGCCGTCGGGACTGAACGCCACCGAGTTGACGCGCCCGGTGTGGCCGTCGAGGGGACCGCCGATCCGGCGACGGGTGACCGCGTCCCAGAGTTGCGCCGCACCGGTGACCAGTCGCCGTCCGTCCAGGCTGAAGGCCAGCGGGCCGCCCCCGCTGGTGTAGCCGTCGAAGGTGGCGATCCGCCGCCGGGTGCGTACGTCCCACAGCCACACCGTGTTGTCGCCCCCGACGGCCAAGGTCTTCCCGTCGGGGCTGAACGCGGTGGAGACGACGCGTTCGGAATGGCCTCGGAGAGGAGCGGCGATCAGTCGGCGCGTCGCGACGTCCCACAGCCGCACGGACTTGTCGGCGCCACTCGTGGCCAGTGTCCTTCCGTCGGGGCTGAACACCACCGAGGCGACCGAGCCCGTGTGGCCGGGGAGATCGACGCCGATCTGCCGCCGCGTGGCGACGTTCCACAGCCGCACGGTCCTGGGATAGCCGCCGACGGCCAGTGTCCTTCCGTCGGGGCTGAACGCCACCGAGGTGACCGATCCGCTGTGACCGGCGAGGGAGGCGGTCTGTCGTCGGGTGGCCACGTCCCACAGGACCACCGTCTCGTCATGGCTCCCCGTGGCCAGGGTCTTCCCGTCCGGGCTGAACGCCACGGAGGTGACCGAGCGGCCGTGACCGGCGAGGGCGGCGATACCCGGCCGTGCCGCCGTGGAACGCATCGCGTAGCGGGTCTCCGCGGACGGATCGAGCCGCCAAGCCGCGACGCTCTCCAATGCGGCCAGGGCGGGGTCGGTGTCCGCCACGGTCTGGCTGTGGTTGACCAGCTGCCCCGCGACCGCGACGTCGCGCTGGCGGACCGCGTCCCGGCTCGTCCGCAGGGCGACCCCCGCCGCGGCGGTCAACGCGACCGTCAGGGCCAGCAGGAAGCCGGTGACGGCGCGGCGGCGGCGTACCCTTCGCCGCCGGGCGCGGTCACCCGCGCGCAGGAAGGCCCGCTCGGTCCGCCCCAGGGGGGTGTGCCGGTCCGGGTCGGCGCCGATCCTCGCCGCCGCCTCGGCGGTGGTCTCCAGCAGGCTGCCGCCGTACAGGTAGGAGGAATCGCGGGAGTTGCGGTCCCACTCGGCCGCGGCGTCACGCAGCCGGGTCCGGATCGTCCGGTCGGCCCGGGATTCGGCCAGCCAGACGTCCCGGAGCAGTGGCCAGGCGCTCAGCAGCACCTCGTGGGTGATCTCCACGGTGCCGGCGGCCAAGGTCAGCAGCCGCTCGGCGGCGAAGGATTCCAGCACCACGGCGACGTCCGACCCGTCGGCCGCATCACCCTGGGTCAGGTCGGCGCGGGCCACCCGGTCGGCGGTGTCGACCCCGCCGTCGCCCGCCGCGGCGAGCCGGGTGAACACCTGCCGGGCGGTCCTCTGCTGGGCCGGGGTGAGCCGTTCGTAGGCGTGCTGGGCGCTGGCGGCCACGGCACCCTCGATCCCGCCGGTCCGTTCGTAGTCGGCCAAGGTGACCGCGGCGGGGTCGAGACGGTGACGCCAGGCCTGGTCCAGCGCGTGGGAGAGCAGCGGCAGCACCCCCGCGCCGTACAGGGCCTCGGGCGCGGGGGAGGAGCACCCGGGCCTGCGGGTGGAGATCTCGCGGAGCAGGGTCTCGGTCAGTTCGTCCTGGACGACCGCGCCGGCCCGGCGGGCCGGTCCGGTCACGGCCATCCGCAGCTGGCGTTCGGTCATCGCGGTGACCAGGTAGCGGTCCTGGACGGCGGTGATCAGGTCGGGGTGGTCGGCACAGCGGGCCTCGAAGTCGGCGCGCACCACCAGCAGCACCACGGCCGCGGGTCCGGGGCCCGGGGCGGGGTCGGCCTCGGGGACGGCGGCGGCGTGCAGGGCCGCGATGAAGCCCCGCCGTTCCCGGTCCCGGCGGCAGAGCGTGAACAGCTGCTCGAACTGGTCGACCACGATCAGCAGCCGCCGCCCGTTCCCGTCCGGCCCGGCGCCGGGTGCGGCCAGCGCGGCTTGGCGCGCGGTGAGGGCGAACCCGGCCGGGTCGTCGGCGAGGGCCCGCCGGACCGTGGCGGCGTCCAGCCCGGCCAGCGCCGCCGTCCCGAGGGCCAGCTCGTCCAGCGGGGCGCGGGTGGGGGTGAGCAGCAGACATGGCCACGTCGCCGCCTCCGGCGCGCCGGGCAGTCCCGCCCCGCGGATCCGCGGCAGCACCCCGGCCCGGACCAGCGAGGACTTACCCGCCCCCGACACCCCCGACACGACGGTGATCCCGGGGCTTGCCGGCCGCCGGGACAGGCGGCGCAGGATGTCGCCGGCCGTGGTCTCCCGCCCGAAGAAGAAGGCCGCGTCGCCTTCTCCGAACGCGTTCAGCCCTCGATAGGGGGAGTCGAAACAGCCCGACACCGCGGCGAGCGGGGGCGGGGCCAGGTCGCTCCCGGCCGGCCGACCGGTGTGCGGGGGATAGGTGTAGACGATCTGCGTGTTGCGTTCCCCGATCTGGACCCCACTGGCCTCACGGGCGTCGACGGTGTATCCGGCCGGCTCCCGCCCCGGCGTGACGTCTTCGTCGGGTGTGGCGCTCACCGCGCACCTCCGGGTGACCGGCCGGGTCCTGCGACTGAGACCGACATCAGTAAGCGCCACTTCATGATTCCCATCCCCGCAACGAGAACCGGTCGACGTCCCCTTCGCTGTCACTCAGCGTAAATCATAAGTCAACGATTGGTAATCATGTGGCGATGGGGAGCGGCCCGAACCGGGCGGGAAAGGGCCGGCGGGTCTTCACCGCCCGGTGGCGACTTCCGTCCGTCAGGGGCAGACGGATCGGTACGGCAGCTCGGCTATGTGCTGCTTCCACTCCGCTTCGGTCAGGTTCCGGCCCGCTCGTTCGCACACCGCGTCGACGACGCCTGCGGGATCGACGAGGGCCGACCGCAGAGCACCGTCGGAGGTGATGCCGTACAGCCGTGTGCCGTCACCGCTGAAAGCCAGTGACCTCTGGCCGGACAGGGTCTGGTCGAATTCGCCGTAGTGGTAGCGGTTCAGGACCTGTCCGAGCTCCGATCCGGAAGCCACGTCCCAAAGCCGGACGCTCCCGTCGTCGGCCAGGCTCGCCAGGGTCCGCCCGTCGGGCGCGAACACCAGCTCCCGGACGGGCCTCCGCGTGGTGATCGTCAGGAACGGGGGGCCGCTGGTGGCGGTCAATCTGCTGTCCCACATCCGGATCGTGCCCTGGACGTCCCCGAGGGCGGCCCGCCGCCCGTCGGGGTGGAACGCCAGGACCCCGGAGGGCAGCACCCCGCCCACCGGCTCTCTGTCGATCTTCGAGCCCGCGGTGATGTCCGCCAGCTGGACTTCACCGTGCTCGGAGAGGCCCAGGAGGCGGCCGTCGGGGTGGAACGCCAGATCTGCTGCGAATGTGGACGTGCCTTTGAGCTCCTTCTTCTCGCCGCGGCGCCAATCCCACAGTTCGGCCGGTGGCTGGCCGTCCTGCGAGCTGTCCCCTTGCAGGTTCCCGTTCAGGGCGACAAGGGCCCCGTCCTGGCTGAAGGCCATGCCGACGACACTGACGTTGCGGGATTCCGGGGAGGGGAAGCCGCCGAGACGCCGTCCGGTGGCGGTCTCCCACACGCCGATCTCGTCGAAGGTCGGCACGGCGAGCAACGCCCCGTCCGCGCTGAGGGCGAACGGCCCGCTGATCGACTCCGTCGCCGAGCCGACGATGATCGGCCCGCCGATCCTCCGAAGGCTCCGGGTGTCCCAGATCTGCACGGCCCTGCCGTTCACCCCGACGGCGGCGCGGGCGCCGTCCTGGCTCAGCGCCGCATACGGGTTGGAGCCGCCGACCCCTCCCGGCCGTGCCCGGGCGGCCTCGGCGGAGATGTCCCGCGTCCAGACCCCGCCGCCGCGACGGCCCCGCAACTCGGGTTCCGCCAGGACGTCCACCCAGGTGGAGTTCGAGGTGAAGCCGTACAGCGCGGTGTTGCCGGGACCGAACCGTTCGGCCAGGAAGTCCCCGGTGAGCACGATCCCGGCCTCGGGGACCTTCACCACCAGGCCGCCGGTGCCGTCGGCCCCCGCCAGCAGCTTCCCGTCGTCGCTGAACACCGGATGCCGCAGGCCCCGGTCCAGCGTGCCGAGCAGCCTGCCCGTGGGGAGCTGATGGAACGTCGTCTTGGCCGACTGCTCCGTGGGATCACCGGCCGCCATGAGCGTCTTGGAGTCAGGCGAGAAGTAGAACAGGTGGTCGCCCCGCCAGCCCGTCCCCGGGGGCGGGGCCACCTGCCGGGCCGACGTGGTGTCCCACACCTGGGCGCCGTCGCCGGTCGAGGAGACGACGAACCGGCCGTCCGGACTGACCGCCGTGGCCTTTCCGCCGTCCGGTGCGTGGAGCAGCCGCCGGGTGGCGACGTCATACCACCCGGTCCGGCCGACGTCGTGTCCGCCGGAGACGTAAAGGTGCCTGCCGGAGTCGGTGAAACGCATGCCTCCCCACAGGATGCCGTTCCCCGGGGGCCCGAACGGCTGTCCGACCGGCTTGCCCGAGGCCGTGTCCCACAACCGCACGTGCTTGTCGCCCTGAACGGCCAGGGTCCGGCCGTCGGGGGAGAGCGCCACCGCGTACACCTTGGCGCCGATGCCGTCGACGGTGCGGACCGTCTTCCCCGTCGCCACGTCGTGGATCCGGGCCCGGCCCTGACCGGCGGCGACCACGGTCTTCCCGTGGTGCCCCATGCCGTACACGGTGTCGTCGGTCACGTACGGGTCGGTGTAGACGGCGGTGAGCGGCTGGGACAGCGAGCGGTGCAGCGCGCCGCGTGCCTCCGCGGTCCGGGCGATCCGCCAGGAGGCCACGCTCAACAGCATCGCCAGCCGCGGGTCGGTGTCGCGGAGTACGGCCGTCCGGGTCGCCACGGAGCGGGAGACGGCCAGGTCGAGCTGGGCCGCCACGGCACGGCGCTGCCGGTCGGCGAAGACCACCGCCGAGACCGAGAGGACCGTCAGCACCACGAGCACGCCGCTGAGGAACCTGCGCCGGCGGAGTCTGCGGCGGGTGGCCAGGGTGCTCGCGTTGAGGAACCCCCGCTCCTCCGAGGACAGGGTGAGATGCCGGCGACCCGTGGCCGCCCACTGCATGGCACGCTCCAGCGTGCTGCCGTGGTAGAGGTCGCCGGCCCGCCGCCCGGCGCCCTCCCAGCGCCGGGCCGCGTGCGTCAGCTCCCGATGGACGGGGAGCCCGTCCCGCTCCTCGTCGAGCCAGCCGCGGAAGCGGGCCCAGGCTCTGGGCAGGGCCGGGTGCGCCAGCCGTATCATCCCGTCCTGTTCCAGGATGAGACCGGCGGCGGTGAATCCGGCGACCACGGCGTTCGCCTGCTCGTCCTCCATCAGCTCGGTGCGGTCGGCGCGGCGGAGCACCTCGCCGGTGTCCTCCGCCACGCCGATCAGCCGCAGCAGCACACTCGGCGCGCGCTCGCGGACCTCGGGTGCCAGCTGCAGGAAGGCGCGTTCGGCCCGGGCACCGAGCATCGGATGGTTCTCCTCCAGCGGAGAACGCATCGCGGCGGCGACCTGGTCGCCCGCCACCAGCGGGTCCCCCGCGGCGGCCTCGGTTTCGAGCAGGGACAGGAGAAGCCGTCGCGCGCTCGGCCGCTCGGCGGGGTCTTTGGCGAGTGCGGCCGTCACCAGCGGGCGCATCCGCGGGGGGAGGGCGGAGGTGTCGGGTTCGGTGGAGAGGATGCGGTGGAGGATGGCCCCGATGTGCTCGGCCATGAAGGGGTCCTCCCCGGTGGCCGCGTACAGCATCACCGCACCCCAGGCGAACACGTCGCAGGCCTCCCCGGCACGTTCCCCGCGGAGCACCTCGGGCGCCAGGTACGTGGGGGTGCCGAGTACGGACGCGGTCGAGGTCAGGGACATGCCCTGGGCGCGGGCGATGCCGAAGTCGATCACCCGGGGGCCGTCGGGGCCGAGCAGCACGTTGTCGGGTTTGAGGTCCCGATGGATCACTCCCGCCGCGTGGATCGCGGTGAGCGCGGTGGAGAGCGCCGTGGCCAGCCGGTACAGCGCGTCGGGGGCGAACGGGCCGGTCTCGGACACCGCGCGGCGCAGGCTCGGCCCTTCGACGAACTCGCTGACGATGTAGGGCCGCTCGGCCGTCGGGTCGGCGGCGAGCAGTCTCGCGGTGCAGAACGAGGCGACGCGGCGGGCGGCCTCGACCTCCTTGACCAGCCGGTCGGTCGCCCCGTTGAACAGCTTGAGCGCCACCCGGCGGCCGTACTCGTCGTAGGCCTCGTAGACGACGCCTTGACCGCCCGCGCCCAGCCGTCCCGCCAGCCAGTATCCGGCGATCCGCTGCGGATCGGTCGCCTCCAGCATGCTCGATGTCATCTGCCACCTGTGTTCGGACATTGTTCGGTGCCCCCTACGACATCGACAAAAGGGGAAAAGTTCTCTGGCACACGGTCCGGGAGGCGGCGTCTGACGCCGGAACTGCGGTACGGACTGGGGTCGATGGGATATTTGCGCTGGTTATGCCGCTAATCCCCATGATTGAGGAAGTGTATTACCAATTGCGAACATGATCGGCCGCCACCAGTTTCCCCACTCCTTCGCCAGCTGCGCGGTCGTGGAGATCCCGGGTCCGCCAGGCCCGCCGTACGCGATCAGGACCGACGATCAGCCGGGGGATCCGTGTACCCGGTCTTTCCGGAAGGCGCCGGCCGACGGGGTGCTCGGGGGCCGGGCGGATTTGCGTACAGCGTTCCTGAACTTCTATGTTTGGGGTACGTTGTACTCGAATAGTGGGGAGAAACCGATGATCCTGGTGACCGGAGCCACCGGCAAGGTGGGAGGGCAGGCGGTGGCCCAGCTGGTGGAGCTCGGCGCCGACGTCCGGGTGTTGAGCCGCGACCCGCAGGCGGCCCGGTTCCCGTCCGGCGTCGAGGTGGCTCGCGGGGACCTGGCCGACGCCGGCTCCCTGGACGCCGCGTTGACCGGGGTCGGCGCGGTGTTCCTGGTCTGGCCCACGTTGCAGGCCGACCACGCGGCGACCGCGGTGATCGGGGAGATCACGCGGCGCGTGCCGCAGGTCGTCTATCTCTCCTCGGCCGGGGCCGCCGACGGAGACCGGCGGCCCACCGACCCGATCAACCTCTCCCACACCGAGATCGAACGGCTGATCCGGGAATCGGGTGCGGCCTGGACCTTCCTGCGCGCCGGCGGTTTCGCCGCCAACGACCTCGGCTGGGCTCCGGAGATCCGGCAGGGTGGCGTGGTCCGGGAGCCCTTCGGCGGGTGGGCGCGGTCACTGGTCCACGAGGCCGACCTGGCGGCGGTGGGGGTGCGGGCGTTGATCGAGGAGGGGCACGCCGGGGTCGCCTACCACCTGACCGGGCCGGAGGCGTTGACCCAGGCGCAGCGCGTACAGACGCTCGGTGAGGTGATCGGACGCCCCCTGCGCTTCGAGGAGCTCACCCCGGAGCAGGCACGGGAGTACTTCCTCGCCTGGCTGCCCCCCGACACGGTCGACGACACCCTCAAGGCGATGGCGGAGGCGACGTCCCAGCCCGAGCCGGTCACCGGCCTCGTCGAGCAGGTCACCGGGCGTCCCGCGCGGACCTACCGCCAATGGGTGATCGACCACGCCGGCGACTTCGCATCACCCGGTCGACCAGCCTGAATCGGTCGTACCAGGGCAGCGGGGAGTTCGGTACGGGCTGCGCCGGGGGCCTCGACGCCCGTGCGCATGCCGTTCGGCCGCGAAGACGGAGCCGGACACCTCCTGGTGATCGGTGCAGGTCCGGGGGACCGGTGCAGGTCTTGTGCAGGCGTTCTCCGGCCTGCGCCGGGGCTCACGGATGGGCGGGTGGGCTGTGCCGCCACCCGCATACGGCGTCCGCCTGGCCTAGAGAGTGAGCAGGCGCACGCCGTACGGCATCCAGGGTGGTCAGGCGTCTCTGCGGGTGATCGTGAAGGCGGCGAGCGCCAGGGGAACGGCCGCGTAGGCCAGGAGGGCGACGAGCGCGATCGGTGGCGGAAGCCGGTCGCCGAAGATCGAGTTTTCGTTGCCGGTGCCCGCGATCTGGCCGGGGAGAGCGGCGATCATCAGCGAACCCAGCCATTCCGACCATGGTTCCGGCAGATTGGCGACGATGATCGGCAGCGGATGCCAGAGGGCGACGACGATCGCGATCGAACCGGCCGCCGACCGGGTGAGCACCCCCAGGCCGAGGCCGAGCAACGCGAACACCGCCATGGACAGCCCGGTCGCCAGCAGGGGGAGGACCTGGCTTCCCTGCGTGACCAGCCCGGGTATCGGCCGTCCGCCGACGATCACCTCACTGAGGTGATGGGCCGCGAAAAGCGCGACAAGCCCTGCGGCGAGCGCGACCGCCGCTGCGACCGCGGCCTTGGCGGCGATGAGCCGGCCACGGGCAGGCACGGCCGCCACACTGGCCCGGATCATGCCGGAGGCGTACTCGGAGGTGATGGTCAGCACGCCGAGCACACCGAGCGCAAGGGAGCCGACCCACGAAACCAGGTAAGCGGGTGGCGACATCCCGGAGCGGGCCCGCTGCTCGGCGGTGAGCCCGTCCCAGACGCCGGTCATGTACCAGGCGAGCAGCAGCCCGGCGGCCAGGATCGCGGCGACAACCGCCAGGACGACGAACGTGGAGCGGAGGGTGCGCAGCTTCAGCCACTCCGCCGCGAGCAGATCGGTCATCCGCCTACACTCCCGGGTCGGGCCCGGAGCCCGCATCGGAGCCGGACCGGATTCGCCGGCTCCCCGCTGAGGCGGAGGCGGCCCTGTTCCGGCCCCTCTTCTCACCCCATGGGATGAGTGTTCGCCGAGCCCGGTCCGCTTCTCCGCGTGTCGGGTCGGCCGCTTCAGTAGTGTTCTCCGGGTGCGCCATGCCGAGGTTCTCAGGGCTCACGGGGCACACGGCCGGACAAGGGGGCGGAGAATGACGTCACAGGGGAAGGTTCCGGGTGGCAGGCCGGTGGCCGTACCACTCGTCTGCCTGGCCTTGCTGCTCTCCGGATGCAGCGCGCAGAGCATCGCCTCGTCGGCCCCGCCCAGCCCGACGGCGACCCGGCCGGTCCCCGAGCAGTCGGCCGCGCCCGTGTCGAAGCCGGCTCCCACCCGCCGGGCACCAGCTTTGCCCGCCCCGGACGTGGCGATCCCCAAGGACCCGGCGCAGCTGGCCCGGGCCCTGACCACCACGACCGCGGAGCTTCGGCGCGCCATCGACAGCTGGGGGCTCAAAGGGAAGGCTCCGGAACCCGTGGTGCTGCTGGCCCTCCACCAGCAGCGCATCTACCGATACCTGGCACGCAACCCCCAGGTGGCATCCCTCACCTACGCCAAGCTGCCCAAGGCCCTGGCCGGACCGGCGAAGGACAACGTGACGGCCGGCCGGGACCTGCTCACCCTCGTCCACCCGATCAGCGGGGCGGTCAAGTTCCGGGTTCAGGAGCCCGAACCGGCCGACGCCCTGCTCGGCTACTTCCGTCGGGCCGAACGCCGCTTCGGGGTCGACTGGGAGGTGCTGGCGGCGGTCATGTTCGTGGAGACCAAGTTCGGTCGGGTGCGCTCGCCCAGCCACACCGGCGCCAAGGGGCCGATGCAGTTCATGCCCGGCACCTGGGCCGCGTACGGCATGGGCGGGAACGTCCACGACACCCAGGACGCCCTCTTCGGCGCGGCCAACTACCTGCGCGCCTCCGGCGCTCCACGCGACTACCGACGGGCGCTCTGGGCCTACAACCACTCCTACCGATACGTGAACGCGGTGCAGCTGTACGCGCGCCAGATCAAGCGGGACATTCGGAACTACTACGCCTACTACAACTGGCAGGTGTACGTGGCGACCACCCGGGGCGACCGCCGTCTCACCGGTCCCTGATCGCATTCGCCGGATAGAAGACCCGGAGCGGGTACGGCCTTCGGCATCCCCCTATGGCCGAGGTGACCGTCCGGCCCGTACCCGTTGATCGCCCAAGGTGTGCCAGGCACGGCCCGTACCGCATCCAGGCCCTTCGACACGATGCCCCAGGTGACGGGGTCGACGGCGCTCATCGGCATGCTCGACTAGAAATTGCCGGATAGGCATATTTGCCTTTTCGGCAAGATTTGCTACGGTATCGCCATGACAGACGGGTTGCGCGAGCGCAAGAAGCGGGAGACTCGGCTCGCGCTGAGTTCCGCCACGATCCGCCTCTGCGTCGAGCGGGGGTGGGACAACGTGACCGTGGAGGACATCGCCGCCGCGGCGAACGTGTCCGTGCGCACCTTCCGCAACTACTTCTCGAACAAGGCCGAGGCGGTCGCCGCCCGGCACCTGGACCGGATGCGGGCGATCGCCGACGAACTCCGTGCCCGGCCGTCCGGCGAACCCCTCTGGGAGTCGATCGCCATCGCGGCGCGGGCGCAGTTCGGGCTGGGAGCCGAGGCGGACGACGAGGCTCCCGGCGCCGATCGCTGGAGGGACGGGCTCAGGCTCATGCTGGCCGAACCCGCACTCCAGGGCGAGCTCGCCAAGGCGAACGCGGCCGCACAGGACGAGCTGGTCCAAGCGATCGCCGAGCGCACCGGCACCGACCCGGTGCACGACGTGTACCCGGAGCTGGTCGCCGCCGTGGTCGGCGCGGGCAGCGCCGTCGCCATCACCCGGTGGCTGCGCACGGGCTCGGCCGGCTCGATCGAGGTGGCCCTGCGCGAGGTGTTCGAGCGGATCGCCGCGGGCCTGCCCGCCCCGTGACGACCCGGCTGTCACCCCCTCTCACCCAGAAGAAGGAGAACACCGATGCTCACCGACGTCGTGATCGTCGGAGGCGGTCCGAACGGGTTGATGCTCGCCTGCGAGCTGAGCCTGGCCGGAGTCCGGCCGATCGTGCTGGAACGACTCCCCGAGCCGAGTACCGAACCCAAGGCGAACGGCCTGCTCGGACAGGTCGTGAGAATGATCGACCACCGGGGCCTGTACGAGCGCCTCGCCGGGAAACCGGGACCGCCGCAGCCGAATTCGGCGTACTTCATGTTCGCCGCGATGGCCATGGACCTGAGCCTGCTCGACGACAGCCCGATCCACGCCCTCGCCGCGCCCCAGCCCCACCTCGTGCGGGTCCTGCGGGAGCGCGCCCTCGAACTCGGGGTGGAGATCCGGGAAGGCCACCGGGTCGTCGGCGTGTCCCAGGACGAGGACGCGGTCACCGCCGAGGTTGAGGCGGACACGCCGTACCGGCTGCGGGCCCGGTACCTCGTCGGCGCGGACGGCGCGCACAGCGTCACCCGCAAACTGTCGGGGATCGGGTTTCCCGGCGTCACCTACGACCGGACCACCACCCGTACGGCGCACGCGACCGTTCCGGCGGAGTGGGTCGACCCGGTGACCGGGGCGCTGAACGTACCCGGCCACGGCACCGTTGTGCCGTTCCTGCCGATCCGCACCGGGGGAGGGGGTTTCACCTACGCGCCGTTCCCCGGCCTGCCTGCTTTGGTCAGCACCACCGAGTGGGATCGACCCGAACCCGCGGATCCGATGAGCCTCGCGGAGATGCAGGCGAGCGTCCACCGGGTCCTCGGTGCCGAGGTGCCGCTCGGCCCGCCTTCCGGCGAAGGCCCCCACGTCCTGCGGCGGCAGTCCGGCGGCAACACCCGGATGGCCGACGGATTCGCCGACCGCAGGGTCTTCCTGGTGGGTGACGCCGCCCATGTGTACGCCTCGGGGGGCGGGCCCGGCCTCAACGTGGGCCTGCAGGACGCGGTCAACCTCGGCTGGAAGCTCGCCGCCGAGATTCACGGCACCGCCCCGCCCGGGCTCTTGGACACCTACGAGACCGAGCGTCGCCGGGCGGCCCAGCGCATGATCGTCTACGCCCAGACGCAGGCCGCGCTGATCGCCCCGGGCGACGACGTCACCGCTTTGCGCGAGATCTTCACCGAGCTGCTCCGCCACCGGGAGACCGTCCGGCACCTCGCCGACCTCACCGCGGGCGCGGATGTCCGCTACGACATGGGCGTGGGGGACGCACATCACTTGATCGGCGGGTTCGCCCCGGAGATCGAGGTGCGGACCGAGATCGGGACGGTACGGCTCGCCGAGCTGACCCACGACGCCCGCCCGCTCCTCCTCGACCTGACCGAGGACGCTTCCGTCGCCGCTGCGGCATCCCCCTGGAGCGATCGGGTGAAGATCGTCACCGGTCGGCCGCTCACCCCCGTGTCCGGAGCGACCGCCCTTCTCCTTCGTCCGGACTCCTACGTGGCCTGGGCGACGGCGTCACCCCAGCCTGCTTCAGCGGAGCTGGACGCCCTCCGGGCCGCCGCCGACCGATGGCTGGGCCCCGCCGAATCCACCCGAACCTGAGGCCCGTGTCCCGATCGATTCCGGAGCGGCTCCCAAGGGCCGGCGATGTAGGCCGTGCACTGATGTCGTGAATGCTCACAGTCGGTGAGCGTCGCTGACGCCGGGCAGCCGAGTCGCTAGGGAGATCAGGTGATCGGCTTCGGCTGCCGAGCGGGTCTTGACCCTGAACGACTCGAATACATCGTCGGGGGTGAGCTCGGTGAAGGTGTCTCTGAGCTCGCCAAGCGTGTACTCAATGGAACGAAAGTAAATCTTCTCGACACCGGGTGAGTTCAGCAGGTGCCGAAAGACGGCCTGTTTCTCGGATACCGTCCTACGCTCCCTGCCCCGGCACGAGTCTGACCCGCCTGCTCCATGCGATGGTTTCATGGCCTTCCGGGCTGGGAGTTCTTACCGGCAAGTGCATGTGGGGACTACTCACGGTGGTTGCCGCCTCACAGGTTCCCGACCGGGCGGGTTCAGCTCACGATGCGGCGGGCGACGGTGTCGATGGCGTTCACGGAGGCGTTCACCGCGGTGAAACCCCGGGTGAGCATGTCGGTCTCGTACTCCGCCACGGCGGTCAGCAGGGACAGGTGCCCCTGGCGAACCGCGGCCAAGCCGGCCGTGAGCGAGGCCGCGTCGGCGAGGGCGGTGTTGGCCCCCGATCCCAGAGACGGCGGCATTGCGTGGATGGCATCGCCCAGCAGTGTCACATTGCTCGCCGGCCACGCCTCGACGGGGACGGACGAGCCCAGCTGGAGGAAGAAGGTCTGCTCGGGCCGGCCGTGTCCCACGATGTCGCGCATCACCGGATGAACGGTGCCCGCCAGCCGTCGCGCCACACCGAACAGGTCCTGGCCGGACATGGCCGCCAGTTCCGCGTCGGCATGGGGCAGGTCGCCGGTCTGTATGGTGATCGCCCACATCACGTAGTCGTCGCTCTCGGTGAGCCGGACGCCGGACCGGGTCCCCGCCTCATTGGGGTGGGTCGCGAAGCGCATGTAGCCGACCAGCATGGCGGGCCGCATCCCCGTCACGGCGGCGAACGCACGGGACAGTCCCTCCGGGAGCGCGGAGGTGATCTCCTTGCTGATGGGGCTCTTGCCGCCGATCCATCGGATGCCGACATCGGCCAGCTCGGCGTGCGGCAGGAGTTGCCGGCGTACGGCGGAACCGATGCCGTCGGCGCCGACGAGAAGGTCGCCGAGGTATGAGGTGCCGTCCGCGAAGCGGGCCCGGACCCCGCCTTCCTCATGCCGGTAGCCGACCAGCCGCTTGCCGAAGAGAACCGTGTCGTCCAGGTCGGCGAGCAGGATCTCGCGCAGGGTCTGCCTGCTCACCGCCCTCCCCGCTCTGATCGTGGTCGAGCCGCCGGGCACGGGCGGGACGGGGACCTCCTCCAGGCGAGGACCTTCTGCGGAGATCAGCATGAAACGTTCACTGGGCTGGCCACAGGTCCCCTCGTACAGGTCGTAGAGGGCGGGGGGCAGGCAACTGCGCAGGGCGGCCTCTCCGCGGGAGTCGATGTGCACCCGGTGCCCCTGTCCTCGAGTGTTCGGCGAGGTGTCGCGTTCGAGGACGACGGCGTCGATCCCGGCCTTGCGAAGCCCTTGGGCGAGGCAGAGGCCGCCGAGCCCGGCGCCTGCGATGAGCACGGTGGACAGATCAGTCATGGACGGTCCTTTCATGGTGGGGGAGGGGACACCCCTCCGGGCTGGGTGACAGGGGTGAGCGTCAGGCGACGACGCCGTCCCGGCGGACCGGGAACGCCTGTTTGCCGAGGTCGAGGGTGTCGTCGTGGGTAGCCGGCGGTCAGCGTGTTCACGGCTCCCCCCTATTTCTTGGTCAACGTTGAAGAAATGTAGCGAGGCTCATGCATTACTTCAACACCGTTGGAGAAAAAGGCGGGATACGATGCGTGCGATGGGCGCGGAAGAATCCACCGAACCTGGCCGGCGGGGCAGATGGCGCTCCGGCCTGGAGAGTAAGCAGAAGATCCTCGACGCGGCGCGGGCGCGTTTCTCCGCCGACGGCTACGAGCAGACCACGGTACGCGCCATCGCCGCGGACGCCGGGGTCGACCCGTCGATGATCCACTACTTCTTCGGCAGCAAGGATCGGCTGTTCGCCGCGGTGCTCAACGCGCCGGGCAGTCCCCGCGAACCCATCGCCACCATGCTCGCCGACGGGCTCGACGGCCTTGGTGCGCACATCGTGCGCAGATTCCTCCAGGTGTGGGACGGCACGGACGATCTCGAACCGCTGATGGCCTTGACCAGGTCCTCGGTGTCGCGCGAGGAGTCGGCGGGCATGCTTCGCGAGTTCATCGACAAGGAGTTCGCCGGCCAGATCGCGCACCGGCTCGGCGGACCCGACGCGGAGCTGAGGGCGGCCCTGGTCAGCGCGCAGCTGTTCGGCCTGGCCACAGCCCGGTACGCGGTGCGGCTCCAGCCCGTCGCCCAGGCCGACCACGAGGTGCTGGTGGCCTGGCTGGGCCCGATCGTGCAGTCCCTTCTCACCGGTGCCGCACCGGCGGACGCCGACTAACCGGGCTTGCGGGCGAGCGGCACGATGACGTGGTCGACCAGCCGGCGGGTCACCTCACGGTCCACCGGTTCGCCGCTGATCAACGCGCGGAAGAAGATCGTGGCGGGGCCCAGCTGCCACAGGAGGTCCACGTCGGCGTCGGCGGCCAGCTCACCCCTGGCCAGCGCACGCTCGAACACGGTGGTGAGCATGGTTCTCCGTGTGGAGATGTAGCCCTCGCCCATCGCGGCGGCGAGGTCCGGGTTACGGCGTAGCTCCCCCACCAGACCGGAGATGACGTCGCCGAGGTGGGCCAGCTCCCGGAGCAGGTCGTCGAGCAGGGCGATGAGATCGTCGCGGAGGGAGCCGGTGTCGGGAGGCTCGGGAACGGCCGACACCGCGTCGGTGAAGGCGGCGACCACCAGATCGGCCTTGGACGGCCACCGGCGGTAGACGGTCTGCTTGCTGGCACGGGCCCTGGCCACGACCGCGTCGACGGTGAGCCGGTCGTAGCCGGTCTCGCGCAGCACGTCGAGCGTCGCCTGAAGCAGCTCGGTCTCTCTGGCAGGGCCTCCCCGCAGGGGCACGACGGACATGACCCCCAGCGTACGGGGATCACCGGGCGCCGCCGTACACCCTGGCGAGGTAGGCGGGCAGGGCTTCCAGCGGGCCGGCGAAGCCGACGTGGCCGTCGGGCCGGATCAGCCGGACCAGCGGATCCGCGGCCGGAACCAGGTGGATCCCCATGCCGAACGGAGGGTTGGCGAACATCGCCTCGGCGCGAACCCGGGCGTCTTCGCCGGGCACGACGAGGTGATGGAGGAGATCGGCCGGTGTCATCCCCGGGTCGGCCCGCTCGCCCGCTCCCGGGCCGGAGACCACGGGGCTGTCGCGATAGTGGATCCAGGTCTGCGCGAACAGCTGCGAGACCCGCTCGCGTACGGGGCCGAGGCGCATGACCGGGCCCACGAGCCGGGGGGCCAGATGGGCTCTGGCCCAGGTGGCGATCGGGGATTCGGCGGCTTCGAGGGCGAACCCGCGATCCGTGCCGCGCAGCACGCTCCTGGCGACGGGGAGGCGTTCGGTCTCGTAGGAGTCGAGCAGCCGCTCGTCCGCCCGGCCCGAGGCGACCAGGGCCAGCTTCCAGCCGAGGTTGACCGCGTCCCCGATGCCCAGGTTCATGCCCTGTCCGCCCGCCGGGCTGTGGATGTGCGCGGCGTCGCCGATCAGGAAGGTGCCGCCGACCCTGAACCGCTCGGTCATCCGGCTGTGGATGCGGAAGAGCGCGGTCCACGCCGCGGAGGTCAGCGTGGCGTCGACGGCGAACAGGTCGTCGAACCACCGCTGGATGTCCTCCAGGCTCACCTGCGCGTAGGCGTCGTGGGAGACCTCGTCCCCGGTGCAGGCGGCGGCGATGCCGGGCGGGACCGCGCCGAACAGCCGATGGGAGCCGTCGCCGAGATCCAGCATGCCCACGAAGCCGCCCCCGGTCAGGTTGAGCCGCAGCGTTCCCGGTGCCGGCCGGGCGTCCGTCGTCACATCCGCGAGCAGCCCGGTCTGGTCGTAGGTTTTGCCGGCGAAGCCGAGGGCCAGCGCATGCCGTACCCGGCTGCCCGCCCCGTCCGCGCCCACGACCCAGCGGGCCTCGACGTCCTCTTCGCCGCCGCCGGGCCTGCGGATGACGGCGGTTCCGCCGTTCAGATCCAGCAGGCGGGTGTTCCACTCGACCTCGCAGCCCCGCGCCGCGAGCCCTTCGACGAGCAGCCGCTCGGTCTGATCCTGAGGGAGGGCGAGAGGTGAGGCGCCGGAACCGGCGGTGAGCGGGAACCCGGTCGCCTTGCGGCCACGCTCGTACACCTCGACGCGCGTGACCGGCACCCCGCGTGACACCGCCTGCTCCTTCAGGCCGAGCCGGTCGAGGAGTTCCAGGGTGCGCACGTGGACGATGGCCGCCCGAGACTCCCGTACCGGACCGGGTTTGCCGTCCACGATCCGGAACGGGACGTCGTGCGCGGCCAGGACGTTGGCGAGGGTCAGCCCGCTCGGGCCCGCGCCGACAATCAAGATCTCCATGAATAGTACGGTACTGTATCGTACCATTCATGGACACCCCGGTTTTCGTACGGTGCACTGGAGATGCCACTGGAGATGCCACGGGAGACCCCCGGCCGGACTCCTGGCCTGGGCGACGGCGCCCCCACCCGGATCTTGGTGGAGCGGGAGGCGCTCCAGAGTGGCATGGAGAGGTGGCGGGCCCCGAACCCCACTGGTTCTCCGGTTCATCGTCGATCCCGATGAGCTCCGCTCGCTGATCCTCCCCGGTCCTGCTCTCGGGGCGGTGTCCGTCTCACCGGTCCTTGACCACGTGGGGATCAAGCCTCGCTGCGGGTGTCGGCGCGAATCTCTCCGTGGGTTGAGGCGGCGGAATCGGTGCGGCAGGGCCAAGGTCTGCTCGGCATGCGTCAGGTCTCCTACACCAACCATGAACACCGGGTGGGCCGCACCTCATGAACGTGTTGGGAGATCCAGGAAACAGGACTTAGGGTTCGGCGCATGTCCGATGACGTGTCAAGGCTTGACCCGGATGAACTGCGAGCCTGGCGGAACTTCCTGGAGGGCGGGAGGTTGATCTCCGTGCTGCTGGATCGCCGACTGAAGCAGGAGGCGGGCATCACCCACGCCGACTACGGCGTACTGGTGGAGATCGCCGCGGCGGGCCGGCTGAGAATGGCGGAGTTGGCGCACCAGGTGTGGTTCTCCCGTAGCAGGCTCGCCCATCTGATCGACAGACTGGTCCGGTTGGGGCTGGTCGTGCGTGAGGAGGATCCGGTGCGTGGCAAGACGACCTACGCCGTGCTGACGGAGAAGGGGGAGCGGGCGGTCGCCGTCGGGCGGTCCGTGGTCGTCGGCACACTTCGAGTGGATTTCCTGGCTCATCTGCCCACTGAGGGGGTGTCCGTCCTGGGGCCGGGGCTCGACAGGGCGGTTGAGCATTTGCGGGACCTTCCCGACTGCGCGGTGTGAGACGAGCACCGGGTCCGCGCCACAAAAAGGCGGTGCCGGTTCCCTCCTGCGGAACGCGGGTTGACGCCCGACCCCATAGTTGCTGAATATTAAGCAACTATGGATGGAGGTACGACGTGGAACTCGCCACCTCGCTGTTCACCCCGGGGGCGACCTTCGCCCAGGTCGTGGAGATCGCCGTCCGTGCTGAAGCGATCGGCCTCGACCACGTGTGGATCCCCGACGAAGGGCTCAACGCGCCCGATCCCTGGCTCCTCTTCGGTGCCATCGCGGCCCGCACGGACCGTATCGGCCTCGGCGTCGGCCCCACCAACCCTTACTCGCGCCACCCGCTGGTGACCGCGCATGCGTTGAGGACCGCCGATGAGAACACCGCCGGGCGGACCCGCCTGTGCCTGGTGGCGGGCGGCGGACTGGCCTTGGGCCCCTTGGGGTTGCGGGCCGAGCGGCCGCTGGCCAGGCTCGCCGAGGCGATCACGCTCACCCGCGGCCACTGCCCGGGGTCGGAGATCTGGATGGCGGCCAAAGGGCCCCGAATGCTGGAACTCGCCGCGCGCGAATCCGACGGAGTGATGATCGCCGGGTTCCCCCTGGGAGAACTCGCCGGAGTCGTGGCCCGCCTGCGTGAGATCAATCCGGGGATCAAACTCTGCCTGCGCCCCCAGCTCGCCATGGACCCGGCCTCCTACCGGCGCCAGCAGGTGGAACTCACCTACGCACTGCCGGATTCCCCGCCTGACATGCTGCGGCGGCTCGGGGTGGCCCCCGGCTTCATCGCCGAGTTGCGTGACACGGTCGCCCGCAGCGGCAAGGAGCAGGCGGCGGAGCTGATCGGCGAAGATCTCGTCACCCGGTTCTCCTTCGTCGGGAGTCCCGTCGAATGCGCGCCGAAGATCGCCGCGCTCGCCGCCGAACTCCACCTTGACCAGCTCATCATCCCCGGCCTGGGCACCCACGCCGGATATGAGCTCGTCAAGGCGGTCAAGGCCGTCATCGACTTGGAGGTCACCGTATGACCGTGCGCGCCGCGTTCGTCTACCGAACCGACATCGACGATCCGCATTGCTGGGCGCAGACGTTTGAGGAGGGTCGCATCCGCCTGCAGGAGCGGCTGGGCGACGTCGTGCGGACCACCGCCCATGAACGGGTCGGAGAGGATGAGGCAGGTCGGGACCTGCTCGCCCGCCTCGCCGACGACGGGGCGGACATCGTGTTTCTCGGTAGCAAGGGGTATCAGCCGTTCGTGCTGGAGATCGCGGCGGACTTCCCCGACACGAGGTTCGACATCTGCCAAGGCATGCGCCTGGCCCCCAACGTCAGCAGCTTCCGGGAAGCGGTGGAGGAGATCGCCTACGTCTCCGGCATTCTCGCCGGCGGCATGACCCGCAGCGGCCTCATCGGCGTGCCCGTCGCCACCGGCCACGAGGTCGTCTATCTCAACGCCTTCGCGCTCGGCATTCGTGCCGCCAATCCCGAGGCCCGCATCCACACCCGCACCGTCGGAAGCTGGATGGCGCCCGAACGCGAGGCGGCGGCCGTGCACGAGCTGGCCGATCTGGGCTGTGATGTGATCGGTGGCGCCCTTACGGAGAACGACACCGTGGTGCTCACCGCGGCGGCCCGAAGCTGCTACACCACGGTACGCAACAGTGACCGCCGCCACCTCGCCCCCGACCATGTGCTCGTCGGGAATCTGGTGGACTGGACCCCGCACTATGTCGCCACGGTCGAAGCGGTGGCCGCGGGCACGTGGCGGCCGTCCTGGCGCTACTATCACGCCGGTGACGGGGTGGTCTTCAACACCGAGCCCGCCGACTTCGTGCCCGAGGCTCTCGCCCTGCAGGCCCGGCGGGCGGCCGAGGCCATCCGCGCGGGGCGGCTCGACCTCTGGCGGGGCCCCATCCGGAACAACCGCGGTGAGGAGGTCGTTCCCGAAGGGAGGACCCTGGCCGACGTGCTGACGGAGGTCGAACCGCTTCCCGGGCTGACCGCAGTGGAGACCTATCTGCCCACCGATGCCCATGATTGGCTGCTTGACAGCTATCTGGGGGCTCCCTTTCACCGGCCGCCACGCCTCGACATGAGAATCAAGACCGGCTGAAATGCCCGGCCCGCGCATCACCTTCGGAGCACGAATGCACTTCAATCCCCACGTAGAGGCGGCTCTGCCGGACGCCATGGCGGTGGCGATCGGAGAGGCCCGCCAGGCCGACCGTCCCTTCGGCGCGGTGCTAGTCGACGCCGAGCGGGGGGATGTGGTGGCCCGCGCCCGTAACACAGCCTCCTCGGGGGATCCGACCGCGCACGCCGAGATCAATGTCATCCGGGCGGCGGGCCCGCTGGGTGTGGCGCTGGATCGGACGATTCTGGTGACCACCGCCGCACCGTGTGTCATGTGCGCCGGGGCCGTGATCTGGTCGCGGGTCCAGGGGGTCGTCGTCGGCTGCGGCGCCGTACGCCTTGCTGAGCTGGGCTGGCCGGGTCTGGTCATCCCCGAGGACGAGCTCATGGCCCGTTCGCCGTTTCCCCCGCTCCCCTGGGTGACCGGAGTACTCGAGGATGAGGTGGCCGAGCTCTACCGCACCACCACCCCGCCACGGTGAGCGGCACCGGAGAAGGCGGCGCGCCCACCGCGACGATAGGTCATCCGGCCGGCGACCCCGCGCGGGCAGGTGGTGCCCGGCCGACCGGCGCGACTGTGGCGGCGGGGGCGGGGGCCTGCCTGGCGGGGGCCGCGGTCATCGGTGTGGCCTTCAACCTTCGCCCCGCGCTGGCGGGCTTTTCCCCGCTGACGGGGGACGTGGGCGGTTCGCTCGACCTGGGCGCGGGGGTGCTGGCCCTTGTCACCACCCTGCCGCTCGTCTGTTTCGCGGTGTTCGGGCCCGCCGCGGCGCCGCTGGCGGCCCGCTTCGGCCCCGAACGCGTACTGGTCGGCACACTGATCTTGCTGGCCGGCGGTCTGCTGGCCCGTACGGCCGGTGGCACGGCGGCGCTGGTCGTGGGCGCGGTGCTCGTCGGCGTGGCCATCGCCGTTGCGAACGTGCTGCTCCCCGGCATGGTCAAGCGCCGCTTTCCGCACAATGTGGGGTTGCTGACCGCGGTGTACGCGGGGGTCATCGGCGCGGGTGCGGCCGTGGCCGCCGGCGCGGCCCAGCCGCTTATGGCGGTCTTCGGCGGCTGGCGCGGCTCCTTGGCGTTTTGGGCGCTACCGGCGCTGGTCGCGGCCGCGATCCTCATCCCGTTGGCGCGGGGTGTCGGCGCCGCACCCGGCGCCCCCGCCGAGCCGCCCACCTCGCTGGCCACCTCGCCGGGGTGGCCGGTCACCGCCGCGCTCGCGGCCTTCTTCGGCCTGAACTCCATGGTGTTCTATGTGGAACTGGCCTGGCTGCCGGAGGTGCTGGTCGGCCGGGGTTCCAGCCCGGGCGAGGCAGGGCTGATGCTGGCCGCGGTGCAGATCGTCGGCCTGCCACTGGGCTTTGTGGTGACGGCGATGGCCCGCACACCGAAGGCACAGGGCCGCTGGGCGGCCGCCGCCTCGGCCGCGAGCGCGCTGGGGTTCGCCGGAATGCTCTTGGCTCCGGACCTGCCGCCGCACCTGTGGATCGTGTTGTTCGCCTGCGGCGTGCCCGCCTTCCCGCTCTCCTTGGCGATGGTGGCGATGCGAGCCGACGGTCCGGCGCAGGCCGACCGGTTATCCGGTTTCGTGCAGAGCATCGGCTATCTGCTGGCGGCGGCGGGGCCGTTGGCGGTCGGTGCGCTCTACGATCTGACCGGCGGCTGGGCGGCGGCCATGGCAGGGATGACGTTGGTGGCGACGGTGATGACTCCGGTCGCCTGGTTGTGTGGATATGAGCGGAACGAATCCCCGCCACCTGGGACTTCGGTCAAAGCGTGACAAGCTGCAACGTGAGCGCCAGACGTACCTCGGCTGACGACAGGTCACAGGGGGCCGCCTCCAGTAGTCGCCGCATGCGGTAGCGGAATGTGTTGGGGTGCACATGCAGACGGGCGCTCGCCGCCGATGGGTTCCCCTGCTCCCACAGCCAGGCCCGGAGCGTCGCGACATAATCCGTGCCATGGGCGGCGTCATGCGCCACCAGAGTCGGCAGCGGGCCTCCCACCAGCAAATCCATCCGTGCCGCGGAGACCCGCTTCAACACCAGCCGCTGCCAGGCGTTCTCATAGGCCTCCACCTGGCCGGCCTCCAGCAGGCCAAGCAGCTCCGCCGCCTGGTCCCGCGAGACCGGCGGCTCGACTGCGGCCCCACCACCGGCCACCGTCAGTTCCGCCTCGCCCGCGACGCGGCGCAGCCACGCCCACGACCCCGGCGTCTGCGCGTCACCCTGCTCGGTGACCAGCGCGTATCCCACGTCGTCGATCCACGTCGCCAAGGGTGTGCGCCATCCGGCCCGCTCCAGCACCGTCGCCAGCCCCCGCACCGGGCGCACCGCCGCCACCCGACCCGGCGACGGCGGCGGCGGATCCGCCGCGCCACCCATGATCAGGGTGCGCAGCCGATCGGCCAGCAGGCGCCGTGCCGCCTCGTGGTGGGAGCGCAGCCGCAGCAGCAGATCGGTCACCGCCGCGACCGCCGGACGCACGGCGGTGAGGCGGGACGGCGCCACCGGCCCGGCCACGATGGTCCACACCGTGCCGATCAGTTCGCCGCCGTGGCGCACCGGGATGACGAGCCGCGGCAGCCTGCCGTGCGGCCCGCTGGGCACATAGACCGGGTCGGTCTCCCGGGCCAGCCGCCGGTACACACCTGCGGATCGGAGCCGGGCCTGCGCATCTCCGGGGATCCTGCGCCCCACGATGCTGGAGATCCGGCCGGCGTCGCTCGGCTCCTGCCGCGCCGAGTAGGCGACCACCTGGCCGGAGACATCCTCAACCGTGACCGCGCCCTGCAGAATCTCGGCGATGTCGTCGGCCAGGGAGAACAGAGTCCCGCCGCCGACTTCCCTCAGACGGCCCACCACATCCCACAGCAGGCTCAGCAGCCGAGTCCACGTCACATCGGTCGGCGTCTCCGCCACCGCCACCCCGTCGGGGGCGACCAGATCGGGTGCCAGGGGGGAGCGGAACACCACGCACGAGGCGGCCGCGGAACGGTCCAGCAGCTCCTGGCGCGCTTCTCCCTCGACTCCCACCGCCAGCAGCATCACACCCTCGGCCTCGGCCGGACCGGGTTCGGCGATCGCGACGTCGCGCACCCCTCGGTCAGCGCCGGGGCGGGGGAGGCGCAGCAGCGCCGGGCCCAATGCCTCAGCCAGGCCCGACACCGTGATGACCTGCATGGTCTTCAGGGTACTGCTCGTGCTTAGTCGGCCATGACCGTGGCGAGCCGCTCCACCGCGTCATAGACGTCGACGTGGCGGATGTACAGCGGGGCGAAGCCGAACCGCATCATCTCAGGCGGCCGGAAGTCCCCGATGACGCCAAGGCCGGCCACGTCGGCGAGGATTCGTTCCGCCTTCGGGTGGGCGTAGCCGAGTTGGTTCCCCCTGGCCCGCGGATCGGCCGGAGACACCAAGGTGAGTTCGGGCAGACGCTCCGCGGTCAGCTTGGCGAACAGTACGCCGAGCGCCACGGCCTTGCGCCGCAGCTCCACCAGGTCGATCCCGTCGAACGCGGTGAGCGCCGCCTCCAGCGACACCATGCCGATCACCGGGGCCTGGCTCACCTGAAGCCGGGTCATGCCCGGGGCGGGGTCGAAGTCGCGGGACATCGCGAACCGGTTCGCCTGGCCGCCCCAGCCGGTGATCGGAGAACGTACCTGTTCCTGCAGGCCCCGAGCCACGAAAGCGTAGGCAGGGGCGCCTGGCCCGCCGTTCAGATACTTGTAGGAGCAGCCGACGGCGAAGTCGGCTCCCGCGGCCGACAGATCGACCGGTATGGCGCCGGCCGAATGGCAAAGATCCCACAGCATCAGGGCGCCGGCCTCGTGCGCCCGCCGGGTCAGCCCCGTCATGTCGGCGATGTGCCCGCTGCGGAAGTCGACATGACTGTGCACGACGAGTGCGGTGTCCTCGCCGATGACCGCCCCCTCGTCCAGGTATCCGAGGGTGAGGCCGAGCAATTCACACACACCCTGTGCGATGTAGAGGTCGCTGGGAAAGTTGGCCGCCTCGATCAGCACGGTGGATCGCCCGGGTCGCATCCGGCAGGCGGCCACCATCAATTTGAACAGGTTCGTGGATGTGGTATCCGTGACGATCACCTCGTCGGGGGCCGCACCGATGAGCGGCGCGATGCGCCCGCCGATGCGGGAAACCAGCGCGCCCCAGCCCCCGGTCGCCCATCCTTGGATCATGTCCGCCCGCCAGTCCGCGGCAAAGCCCGACAACGCCTCGGCGACGGCGATCGGTGGTGGGCCCAGGGAGTTTCCGTCCAGATAGATGATCCCCTCGGGAACGGCGAACCGGTCGCGTAGGCCGGCCAGGGGATCCTCCCGGTCCAGCCGCTCGGCGTCGGCACGGGTGATGCTCACGGATTGCCTCACATTTCACTCGGAAGAAGTCGTAGGGCCCGGTGGTGGCTGCGCGCAGGGGCGTCGCGCGCGGGCCACCACCGGGACGTGGCGTCAGGTCAGGAGGCCGATTCGGCAGGCTGCTCGATCAGGTCCCGCCCGTCCTTGCGGACCATTGGCTGGCCGCTGGGGACCGCGCCGCTGGCGATCAGCTCGCGGACCTTGCCCCATCGGAGCAAGATGATCACGATGCCGATGGTCACCCAGATGGCGTAGGAGACGCCCATGACCGGCTTCTGTGTGATCTCAACAAGCAGAAGGACGTTCTGATACGCGTTGAGCAGCATCGCGGCAACCGTGATGACCAAGTGGAGCTGCCTGCTCAACTTGAACGGGGAGCGGGCCAGCAACTCGGGATACAGGCTCCGCATCCGGTAGGAGGCCACGATCACCAGCATGGTGGTGAGGCCGAACACCGATGAGGCGACATGCGCGATCTCCGACACCGACAGGCCGGTGACGGCGGGGGTGATGCCGATCACGAACAGGATGGTCAGCAGCCAGTGCGGGGTGCCGAAACGGCGGTTGACCTTGCCGAGGGCCTTGGGGAACCAGCCGTCGTCGATGGCGGCGAGGAGGCTCTTGCTTCCCCAGATCAACTGGGCGTTGACCGTTCCGATGACGGCGGCGACCGCACCGCCGAGAATGAAGAAGACGAACATGCCCTTGGACATGGTGTACTCGGCGACCACGGACAGCGGCTTGAAGGCCACCTCGTCGATGGGCAGGACGCCGGTTGAGGGGATGGCCATCACCACGTAGAGCAGGGTGGCGGTGAAAGTGGCGCCGAAGAAGGCGATGGGGATGGCGCGGCCGGGGTTCTTCATCTCGCCGCCCAGTTCGGCGATGACGTGGCCGCCACCGATGGCGAAGACCATGATGGCCGACGCCGACATCAGGTTGTTGAACCCGTTGGGGGTCAGCTCCCGGAAGGTGGCCCAGTCCACTTCGGGCATGCTGATCACGGCGTAGCTCAGGAACGCCGCCACCATGACCACGGACAGGACCACACCGATCCTGGCCGACAGCGAAGCGCCGAACAGGTTGCAGATGAAGAAGAAGGTGATGATGCCGATGGAGACAAGATGTGCGGGAATCGCATTGTTCAACGCGTGCAGATAGTCACCGGCGGTCAGTGCGTAGACACTGAGCGAGATAACCGATAGTGAGAAGAGCCACATGTTGGCGAAGCCGGCGATGGGGTGAACCAGGCGCGTCACATACGTGTACGTGCCGCCGACGACCGGGGCGGCGGCACCGAGGACCGCGAAGGAGATGCCGCTCAGCAACACCAGTCCGGCCGCGAGAAGGAAGGCCACGGGGGCGCCGCCACCGGTCTTTCCGATGGCCACACCCGTCAGGGCGATAACGCCTCCACCGATGATCTGCTGGAGAGCGATGCCGAAGGTCTGCGGCAGCGTGAGCGACTTCTTCAAGTTGCTCTGGTTACTTGGCGGCGACATGCCACCTCCTCGAAACTGGACAGAGGGGTTTCAGCGATGCTGCGCCACCTGTGACCTGCGGGTCATCGTATGCGGTCCACCATGTCGTCGCGCCATGTTGTCCGCCGCGCACAACGGACTCCGGCGATGGGATCGGCGAGGTGCCCGGAGTCACGGCCGTGGATCTGCCGGAGCCCTTGCTTTCCGCCAAACTCCGCCCACGGGATGAGAGACCTGCGGGGGAGGCGGCTGACCTGGGCTTGCGGTAGCGTCGTGCGGGTGGACGATCCGGGCTCGCGGCCGTTGTTCGCGCGGCGGCTCCGGACCTGGGAGCTGATCGCGCTCGACGGCCTGGTCGCGGCCGCGTACATCGTCGTCATGCTGCCGACCCCGCTCGCCGCGGGGAAGGAAGAGGTCTGGTGGCGGCTGCTGCCGGTCGTGGTGATCGGCGCGCCCATGGTCCTCCGGCGGATCTGGCCGCTCCCGGTGTTCACGGTCGTCTTCGTCGCGTCCTGTGCCGCCCTGGCGTGGGACTTCGGCGTCGACCCGTTCGTCGCCGCAGCCTACGCCCTGTACCCGGTGGCGCTGACGGTCCCCCGGCGCCGCTGGGAGCCGACCGTCGCGGTCGGCGTGCTGAGCCTGATCGGGGTCACCGTCGCCCTCGTGGGCGTCCGCGACGGCGGACCCGCGGAACCGGCGGGGAGCGTTCTCGGCGGGTTCGTGATGGGTGGCGCGCTGCTGGGCAGCGCCTGGACGGTGGGCCGTGCCGTACGGGCGCGCCGCGCCTACGCGGTCCGGTCGGCCCGGCACGCCGCCGGACGCGCGGTGACCGAGGAGCGGCTGCGCATCGCCAGGGAGCTGCACGACGTCGTCTCCCACACCCTCAGCATGATCGGCATCAAGGCCGCCGTCGCCAACCACCTCGGCGACACCCACCCGCAGGAGATGCGCAACGCGCTCGCGGTCATCGAGGCCACCAGCAGGGACGCGCTCACCGAGATGCGGCACATGCTCGGGGTGCTGCGGGCCGGGGATCCGGCGGAGGATCTGGCGCCGCCCTCGGGGTTCACGGGCCTGCCGGAGCTGGCCGACCGGGCGAGGGTGGCGGGGGTGCTGGTGGACTTGCGCATCCACGGGGTGGAGGGGCTCCCCGAAGGGCTTGAACTGTCGGTCTGCCGGATCGTCCGCGAGGGGGTGACCAACGTGGTGAAGCACGCGGCCCCGGCCCGGTGCCGGGTCCGGATCGAGGGGGACGCCGAGGAGGTCCTGGTCGAGGTGGTGGACGACGGCCGGGGACCCGGGACACCGGGAAGCCGTGACCAGCCGGGACACGGTCTGGCCGGCATGCGGGAGCGGGTGGCGAGGTACGGCGGAACGCTGGTCGCCGGGCCCCGGCCGGCCGGTGGGTTCGAGGTCACGGCCCGGCTGCCGCGCGAACGCCTCGTGGAGGCGGGGTGAGCGAACCGATCCGGGTCCTGCTCGCCGACGACCAGGACCTGCTGCGGGGCAGTCTGCGCCTGCTGGTCGACAACACGCCCGGCATGGCGGCGATCGGCGAGGCGGGCACCGGGACCGAGGCGGTCCGGCTCGTCCGGGATCTGCGCCCGGACGTGGTGCTCATGGATGTGCGCATGCCGGAGATGGACGGGATCGAGGCCACCCGCAGGATCTGCGCGGCTCCGGGGAACTCCGGGGTACGGGTGCTGATCCTCACCACGTTCGACCTGGACGAGTACGTCTTCGCCGCGTTGAAGGCCGGGGCGAGTGGCTTCATGCTCAAGAACACCCCGCCCGCGGACCTGCTCGGCGCGATCACCGTCATCGCCGCGGGGGAGGGGCTGCTCTCCCCGACGGTGACCCGGCGGCTCATCGCCGAGTTCGCCGCGCTGCCCAGGCCCTCCCGAACGGTGGCCAAGTCCCTGGACGGGGTGACGGCCCGGGAGCGGGAGGTGCTGACCCTCATCGCCCGCGGGCTGTCCAACGGCGAGATCGCCGCCCATCTGCACCTCAGCGACGCCACCGTCAAAACCCATGTGGGGCATCTGCTGGCCAAGCTGGGGGCCCGGGACCGCGCCCAGCTGGTCATCGTCGCCTACGAGACCGGTCTGGTGACCGTCTCCCGCTGACTCAGGCGGTCGTCAGGGCTCCCGTCCGACGAAGCACAGGAACTCCGTCTGCAGGTCCGCACCGGGCGGCACCGGAGTCTTCGGGCCGAACGCCCAGGGCAGGCGCAACGCCTGGTCCATCGGCTTGAGGTGTTCGTAGACGTGGGCGACCAGATCGGGGTCGAGACGCTCATCGCCCCCGACAGCGCGGGCCAGGTCCCAGGTGTGGATGAGCACGTCCTCGGGCAGCGCCTCGACGATCTGGCCGAACGGGATGTTGCCGACCGGGGTCGGGATCGGGACGGTACGGCAGACGGGGTCGTCGATGGCCGCGGTCAGTTCCGCGCCGACCCTCTGCCAGGCGGCGACCAGGTCGGCGTCCGGGCTGAGCGGGGGCAGGTCGCCCATCTCGGCCAGGCCGACACCGAACAGCGGTTCGGCGTCGACGCCGCGGACGGTGGCCACGTTGCGGCGGGCCTCGTGGATGACGTGGGCGGCGACGTCCCGGGCCGTCCAGCCGGGGCACGGGCTGGGCGCGGCCCACCGCCCGGGGCGTACGGCGGCCAGGCGGGCGTGGAAGCCGTCGGCGGCGCGGCGGAAGCGCCGGGCCGGCTCCGACACGGACGTGGTCTCGCTCATGGTGATCCTGTTTCCTCGTTGAGGTGGGCGAGCACCCGGTGCAGGGCGCCCATGACGTGGGAGCGCCAGCCGCCGCCCATGATGACGCGGGAGCGCTGGTGCAGGGGATTGTCGGGGTCGAAGCCCTCGTGCCGCAGGAACAGCCGGGTGCCGCGGCCTTCGGGTTCCAGGGTCCAGGTGATGGTCCAGTCGGCCTTGCCGCCCCCGGTGGGAGCCGGATCACGCCAGGCGACCCGGAGCATCTTCTCGGGCGTGAAGGCCATCACCTCGGCTTCCACGTCGCCGGAGAATCCGGTGGCGGGGATGGGCTTGGTGCGCATGGTGTAGCGGTGGCCGACCGTCAACCGGAAGTCACCCGGCATCAGCCATTGGGCCAGCAGGTCCGGTTCGGTCAGCGCCCGCCACACCCTGGCGGGTGGGTGCGGGAGGAACTGGTCGACGCAGATCGTGGTCGGATCGTCCTCGGTCATGACTCGTCGTCCAGACGTTCCAGCACCTCACCCAGCCGGGTCAGGCGATCGCGCCAGAACCGTTCGAACGGATGCAGCCACTGCTGCACCTCGGCCAGTGACTCGGCCTGCAGCCGGTAAAGCCTTTGGCGGCCGACGCGGTGCTCGCCTACCAGTCCCGCTTCCCGGAGCACGCGCAGGTGCTCGGAGAAGCTGGGCCTGGCGATGGCGAAGTGGGCCGCCAGTTCGGTCACCGGCTGCGGCTGCCGCTCGCGCAGCAGCTGCAGCACCTGGCGGCGGACCGGGCTGGCCAGCGCGGCGAAGATCCGGTCCTCGGCCGCCGAGTCGGTCGGGGTCTCAGCCTTCATGGGTGCGCGGCCCCGCCTCGGTGAGCAGGAAGCCGTTGCCGTCCGGATCGGTCAGTGCGGCCTGGCGGCCCCACGGCAGGTCGACGGGCCCTTCGACCGCGGCACCCGCCCGGACGAGCTCGGCACAGTCGGCGTCCAGATCGGCCGTGGCCAGCAGGATGCCTCGGACGCCGCCGGGGGCGAGTCCGATCTGATCGGCGGTGGCCAGCGTGAAACCGGTCTGCGCGCCCTTGGGGCCCACCTGCAGCCAGCGGACCGGCCCGGCCTGCTGATCGGCGAGCACCTCGAAGCCGAGCGTGCCGACGTAGAAATCCTTGGCCCGGTCCTGATCGGCGACGGGCAGCGTGACGAAGGTGGCGTGCGTGATCTGCATGCCACCACTATACGTCGGAAATTTCCTACCTATGGACGCAAGCTCGCCAAAGGCACTCCGGATTCTTGAAAGCGGCGGGTAGCCGTACCGTCTGATACTCGGTGTCGCGACATGGGCGCCGCCTGAACGGTGGGACGCACCGTCGCCCAGCGGGCCGACCCTAGGGCGGTCACGTTTTCGTGACCGCCTCGAACCTCTCACCCGCGTTCATGCGCCGGATGAGGTCGAGTACGGCGCGTGGCCCGCCGTTCGCCGTCACCCACCTGGTCACCCGGCACGCAGCCTTGGCGTACGTCGTCTTGTCCGCGCCGGCTGCCCGCAACCAGGCGTCCAGGGTCACCGGGAGAGCCGCGTCCGTACTCGCCAGGCAGCGGTCGCCTGCGGTCTCCGGGGCGAGGTAGCGCGGATCACCGGACACCAGGACGGCCAGGCCCTCGTCGAACCATTGAGGCAGCTCGCCACGCCCCGAGTTCAGCCGGGAGTCCAGTTCGACGTGCGAAATCTCGTGTGCGGCGATGACCGGGTCGACGCCTGCGGGCGAGAGCATCACGGCGCGGTTCAGCACCGCGATACCCCGCTCCCCACCTCCGCCGATCCGCCGGTAGCAGCCGTCGGTGAGGCAGGCGAGGATCCGGGGGGCGGACCTCTTGCCGCCGTAGAAATCGCGCACGCGCCGGCTTCCCTCCTGCACCGCGGAGATCACCTGTCGCCTTCCGGACGGCGCCAGGCCAGGTTCCGCGTAGACGTCCGGGGCCAGCTCCTCCATTCCGTAGCATCCGGGGCAGGTCGTGGCCGCGACCGAGGGAAACGCCGCCGTCACGACGGCGGCGAGGGCCAGTGGGAGGGCCACGAGTGCGGAGAGCAGCCATATTCCTCTCCTACGCCGTCGCTTCGACACCGTCGTCACCCGCTTTCCGAGTCCGCTTGATCAGGTGTAAGGGAGGAAGACCGCCGATTGTCCTCATGCGTCCCTGCGCCTGATCGCGATCACGGCGACGGTCACCGCGACGACCGCGTAGCCGAGCAGCACGGCCAGCGCGGCGGTGGGTGGGAGTACTCCGTCGCCGAGCCGGGAGGACAGACGCCGGTCGGCGATCTCCGACACGAGGGAGGACGGGAGCAGCGAGGAGACGCGGGTGTTCCACGGGGAAGGCAGGTAGTTGGCGATACCGGGCAGGACGAACAGCACCGCGACGACGGAGCCGATTCCCCCGGCGGTGGAGCGGGTCGCCGTGCCGAGACCCAGCCCGATCAGCGCCAGGACTGTCGCCGACAGCCCGGACGCGAGCAACATGGGCAGATCATCGGCCAGGGAGCCGGTGTTGAAGCCCATCGGGCGATCGCCCGCGATGATCCGGCCGGCGGCGTACGTCGCCAGCAGGATCGCGTACGCGGCGACAAGCGTCACGGCCGTGACGACGGCCACCTTGGCCAGCAGGAACCGCTCGCGTCCCGGTACGGCGGCGAGGCTGGCGCGGATCATGCTCGTCGCGTACTCGGAGGTGATCGCCAGCACGCCGAGCACGGCGAGGCTGAGCTGCACGAGAGGGAGGAAGCCCTCCGTCGGGGCGGCGGCCTGGAAGGCCGCCCGCGTCTCCGGGGCGCGGCCATCCCAGATCGTGCCGACGTAGTGGACCCAGCCGGCGCCGAGGACCGTCATCAGGGCCGCGGCGCCGATCGCGTAGTAGGTGGAGCGGAGGGACCGGAGCTTCAGCCACTCCGACGACAGGACGCCGGTCATCGCGGCGCCTTTCTCACTTCGATCATGTAGTGGAGCCTCGCGCAGGCTTTGCGCGTCACGCATCGGCCCTGCGTCCGACCTTCTGCGGTCTGATGCCGGGGGCCTCGGGGCTGGATAGCGTCGGAGGCATGAAGACGACGAGCTCGGTGTTGGTTCAGAGGCTGAGCCGCGGTCAGCTGGTCGTGTTCGACTGCCTGATGGCCTCGGGGGTCGCGCTGACCTTCCTCGCCTCGCCCGGCGACGTGGAGGCGGACCCGGGCGTGCGGCTGGCCGTGGCGTTCGGGCTGGGGCTGCCGCTGGCCGTCCGGCGGCTGTGGCCGAGGACGGTGTACTGCGTCGTCCTGGCGGTCGCACTGATCGCGACGACTTTCCCCCTGGTGCGCATGCCGTACCTGGCGCCGGCCTTCGCGCTGTACACGGTGGCCCTGACCGGCCGGGAGATCCGCTGGCTGCCGACCCCGGGGGTCGCGGCCCTGACGGCGTTCGTGCTGGCCGGACTCCTGGTGATACCGGTGTCATGGGCGGGCGGACTGGGGGAGACGGTGTTCGGCGTGGCGGCCATGGGCGGGGTCTGGACGGTGGGACGGGCCGTCGCCGAGCGCAGGGCGTACGTCAGGCGGACCGCCGAGCAGCTGGCCCGCGAGTCGGTGACCGAGGAGCGGCTGCGCATCGCCCGCGAGATGCACGACGTGGTCGCGCACAGCATGGGCCTGATCGCGGTCAAGGCGGGTGTGGCCAACCACGTCATGCGAACCCGGCCGGAGGAGGCGGGCGACGCCCTGCGGGTGATCGAGGCGGAGAGCCGCGGCGCGCTCATGGAGATGCGCCGACTGCTGGGGGTGCTGCGCACCGACCCGGCCGAGCTCGCGCCGCTCCCCGGAGTCCGCGGGCTGCCGCTGCTGGCCGAGCGGGCGAGCCTGGCGGGTGTGCGCGTCGACCTCGACGTGCGCGGCGCGGAGCGACTGCCGCAGGGGGTGAGCCTGGCGGTGTACCGGATCGCGCAGGAGGCGATCACGAATGTGATCAAGCATGCGTCTGCCACGAGCTGCCGCGTGGAGGTTGAAGCCGATGCCGGTCGGGTGCGCGTCGAGGTGACCGACGACGGCCCGGGGTCCGGGAGGCCACCTGCGAACGCCGGAGGCCACGGGCTGGTCGGAATGCGGGAGAGGGTCACGATGTACGGTGGCGTGCTGGAAACAGGACCGCGACCTGGCGGCGGATTCCGAGTGTTCGCGTGCCTGCCCTACGAGGGAGTGTCATGATCCGGGTCGTGGTCGCGGACGACCAAGCCCTGCTCCGAGGCAGTTTCCGGGTGCTGCTGGAGTCCGAACCCGACATCACGGTGCTCGGGGAGGCCGGGGACGGTGCCGAGGCGGTCGAACTCGTCGAACGCGAAGGCGCCGACGTGGTCCTGATGGATGTGCGCATGCCCGGAATGGATGGGATCGAGGCCACCCGGCGCATCGGCGGGCAGGCCAGGGTGCTGATCCTGACCATGTTCGATCTCGACGCCTACGTGTACGCCGCCCTGCGGGCCGGGGCGAGCGGCTTCCTGCTGAAGGACGTCCCTCCGGCCGACCTGCTCACCGCGGTCAGGGTGGTGGCCGCCGGCCAGGCGCTGCTGGCACCGGCCGTGACGCGCAAGCTGATCGCGGAGTTCGCCCGCATCCCCGCCCATCCGGTCGTCCGCGGTCTGGACGGTGTGACCGAGCGTGAGACGGAGGTGCTCACGCTGATCGCCCGAGGTCTGTCGAACCCCGAGATCGCCGTCCACCTGCACCTGAGCCACGCCACGGTCAAGACCCACATCGGTCGTCTGCTCACCAAGCTCAACGCCCGCGACCGCGCCCAGCTCGTCATCGCCGCCTACGAGAACGGCTTGGTCACCGTCGCCCGCTGACGTCAGGTCGATGGCGGAGTCGGCGGGCCAGAGCGATTGACCGGCTTCAGGGAGTGCCCCGGCCGGGCAATTCCCGATTTCTCCATAAGCCACACCTGGCAGGGCGGCGGGCCCAGGACGTGACACCGCGGTTCGTTGTCCTGTCTCGGCGGTGCGATTACATCGCCGAGACAGGGGCGTGGTCTCCCGCTGCCGCCATCGTTCTGTCGGGGGACCACTGGGGTGAGTCCGCGTCGGGAGCCGTGACCGCGGACTCGCTCCTTTTGTGCGCCGGAAGGGTCGGCGGGGCTAAACGCGCAGACAGGGCTGGGCGTCTTCCGTCGTGGACGAGGGAGCGACGGTCGGCCCGATCACGTGGAAACCGCCACCGCGTGACACGGGTCGGCCGCTTCGGATGAAGCCCGCCGTGCCCGTTCGCGTCCGCTCATTCTCTCCCTGCCGGATGCGAGGGTGGGTGTGTTCAGCGGGAGACGCAGTGTCCCGCGCCGGAGCCGAGACCGAGGAGGGCGCCCAGGCCGGTGCCGCAGGCCTGGACCGGGACGTGAACCGGAACGTTGATGCCGCGCGTCGACACGGAGCTGTGGGCCGTGGGCGGCTCGTGCGGGGGCGCGGCGGCCGCCGCCGGGCTGGCGAGGACCAGGGTGGCGGTGGCAGCGGTGAGGGCCAGAGCCGTCATGCGTTTCAGGGACATGGGGCTTCCTTTCCTACGGAAGGCCTGCTCTTTACGTCGCAAGACCTTGACTACTCAAAGTTAGCAACAATAACAGCGAGTCACAATGGCCTTGTGGGCGGGGCTTTCCCCAATGCCTCCGGCTGGAAGGCGGACCTTCCCCCCGCTATCGGGACACGCCGGATCGGGATCCCGAAGAAGGCTCGCGTGCCACCACGGGTGTTCACGCTTCGGCGGATTCGGTTTCGTCCCGGCGCTCCCGGGATATCCGCCGCCCGCCCCGCCAGACACCGAGGATGTCGAGGGTGCGGCCGATGTCGGCGGTCGGGTCGCCGTCGACCAGGACCAGGTCCGCGCGGAGACCGGGGGCGATCGCGCCCCGGTCGGTGAGACCGAAACGACCGGCGGGGGCCGAGGTGGCGGCGACCAGCGCCTCGCGAGGGGTGAACCCGGCGCCGACGAGCCGGCGCAGCTCCGCGTGCAGGGTGGCCCCGTGGGCGGTGCCCGGATTGGAGGCGTCCGATCCGGCCAGGATCGTGACGCCCGCGTCCCGTAGCTCGGCCAGGGTGCGGACCGCCACGTCGAAGTCGTGCCGCGCGGTCTCCGGGAGGGGGAAGGGTTCCATGGTGAGCAGGCGCCGGGCCCCGTCGGTCAGGTACGGCGCGACGCGGGGGTCTGCGGCCAGACTCGATCCCTGGGGACGGCCGAACAGCTCGCCCAGCACCGACAGGGTGGGGACGACGACGGTGCCCCGGGCCGCCAGCTCGTAGGCGAACTCCGGCGCCGGCCGGTCGACGAACAGGTGGCCGAGCACGTCGACCCCCGCCGCGACGGCCGTCCGGGCCGATTCGGTCTCGTCCGCCAATCCGTGACCGGAGGTGGGGTCCGGACCATGGGATGTACCGTCGCCGAGCGTAGGACACATCCCAGAAGTGCCGCCAAGGTGACCGAGTGACGACTGCGCATGGCCCCCGATCTGCACGACGTGGTCGCGCAAGAGAGTCAGGCGGAAAGGCGCGGCCAGCGCTCCAGCGCGATGTGGAGGGCTTCGATCGCCTGCTCCCACGAAGCTTGCAGGTCCCGGGGGTGGTTGAACCCGCCGCCGGCCTCCACGCTGATGAATCCGTGGAACGCGCTGCGCAGAAGCCGCGCGGCGTCGGTGGCGTCCGGCTCGGCGAGCCCGTAGGCACGCAGCACCGCATAGGTGGTCTCCACGCCTCGGGCGTGACCGGAGGATTCGGCCACGGCGGGGTCGAGCCGGACCAGCATCGCCGCGTAGCGGCCGGGGTGTGTCAGGGCGTACTCCCGGTAGGCGTGGGCGAACGCGGCCAGTGCGTCCTTCCCGGCCCGGCCCGCCACGGCCGTGGTGACACGATCGGCCAGCTCACGCGCGGCGAGGAGTGCCACCCGGATCCGCAGATCCTGGAGGCTTTTGACGTGGGAGTACAGGCTCGCGTCCCGCACGCCCAGGCTCCGGGCCAGCGCGGACACCGTGACCTGCTCGAATCCGACGTCGTCCGCGAGCTCGGCCGCGGCCTCCGTCACACGATCGGCCGTCAGACCGGCACGGGCCATGTGTCGCCCTCCTCTAAAACCTAGAGTCTCTAGGTAATTGCCTAAATGGTTTGCCTAATCCCCTGTAGGCACATTAGCGTGCACACCATGAAGTCGGTAAGCGAGCACGAGATCCGTACATCGTTCGTCAACTGTTCCAAGGGGGAGGCGAAGCGCCTGCCGATGCCGCGGTCCCTGAAGGAGAGCCCCTGGGCGGACCTGGATTTCCTCGGCTGGCGCGACCCCGCGGCGCCCGAGCGCGGTTACCTCGTCGCCGAACACGGTGATCAACTCGTCGGGGTGACGCTCCGGCTCTCCTCCCATCGGCGCGGCCTGCTGCACAGCGGCCTCTGCTCCCTGTGCCTGACCACGCATCCGGGAACCGGGGTCTCCTTGATGGCCGCCCGGAAGGCAGGCCAAGCCGGGCGGGACAGCAACTCGGTCGGTCTGTACGTCTGCAGTGACCTGGCGTGCTCCCTGTACGTGCGCGGGAAGAAGGTCCCCGCAACAGGCGGGCGCCTCCGCGAGTCGCTATCCCTGGAGGAGCAGATCGACCGCACGACCGCCAACCTGACCGCCTTCCTCGGCAAGCTCTTCCGCTGACCTGGCGTGGCGTTCACCGGAGCTCGGGACTACGTCAGGACCAAGTCGAGATCTGTCGCAGGGAAATCGTCGCCCTTGCGGAGGAGGGGGCGGCCTGAGACCCGGCTAACGGCGTAGCTCGGGCAGTCGCCGAAGTTGAGTGCAGCAGGGTGACCTGCGCGGGCTGACCTCGGCACCCCGTCCGCAGGACCTTCAAGACGTCCGCGAATCCGCCGAGGGCGGGAAGGTCACGCCGATCGTCGGCACAACGATTCCGCTGGACCAGGTCCCCGAGGCCATCCGCTGTGTATGGAGGCCCGGATCACCTACGGTACGGCCGCCGTCCCCCACGTGAAGCTCCGTGAGCCGAACAACTCGGGGGTCAGACGGACCCCGGTGAGCCGCTCGGCGAGCGCGAAGGCCGCCTCGGTGTGCAGCTCGTAGCCGCCGTTCTCGCGTAGGTCGAAACCGGCTTCCCGCATCTGCTCGACGAGGGCGTCGGGTGTGCTGCCGGCTCGCGCGGTGGGAAACAGCGGCTCGAAGGAGACCCGGATGTCGCCGTCCTCCGCCCAGTGGAACCGGTCCACCGCGTTGCAGTTGCGAAAGTGGGAGACCACCCGGGTGCCCGCCGACAGCGGTATCAGAATCTTCTCGGTCACCGTGAGATAGCCGTTGGCCTCCAACGTGAGGGTCCAGCCCCCGGGCACCGCGGTGGCCCCGATCACCATCCGGTCACCGCCGTACCGGTCCCAGGCGTCGTTGCAGAGTTGGGCCAGGTTCCACGTGTTCGGCGCGACACCCTCGGGCGTTGCGCCGATCCGATCCAGGCATTCGGTGGGGGTGAGCCCGCGCACAAGCGCCAGGCAGTATCCCTCCCCGATGCTGAAGTGCTCCTCCTGCTGGATCCAGATGTAGTCGCCGGCGATCATGCAGCCATGGTGGCATCCGTCGGCGACGATTTCCGCCGCATGGTCAGGAGAGCGCGGTGACCATGCGGGCGACCTGTTCCCGTGTCGCCTCGAAACCGGCCGCGCCGAGGGCGGGGGAGCCGACGAGCGAGCGCATCACCCCGATGCCGAGCAGCAACGCCCCCACCAGTTCGGCGCGGAGCTCGGCGTCGTCTCCGTCGAAACGGTCGGCGAAGGAGCGAAGGTAGCCTTCGCAGATCTGCTCCCGCAGGTGATCCCGTACGGCTGCGCGGCCCGAGGAGCGGAGCATCACCAGCAGCGGGTGCTCACCGCCGAACTGCTCCCAGTCGGCGAAGACGACGTCGTGCAGGAGCGCGCCGGTGAGCTCGGTGAGCGGGCGGGGTGCCTCTCCGGCGACTGCCGGGATCTCGGCGTGGACGGCCTGGGCGTACAGCTGCTCCTTGGAGCCGAAGTACCGGAAGACCAGCGCGGAGTCCACTCCGACGTCACCCGCGATGTCGCGCACCCCGGTTCCGTCGTAGCCGTGCTGGGCGAACCTGCGGCGCGCGGCGTCCAGCAGGGCGGAACGGGTGGCCGCCTTGTCGCGGCGTCTGGGCTGTGTCATGAAGTCATCCTAAGTCACCACTCGTTGACTTATTGTGCGGTACGGCTTTATGCTCCTTAGTCATCAACCGATGACTAAGGAGCTCCGGCATGCGTACCTATGTGATCACCGGCGGCACCAGCGGGATGGGGAAAGGGCTCGGCCTGCACCTTCTGGGCGAGGGGACCGGGTGATCTCGGTGGCCAGCGGCGGACCCGGAGGCCGGGCGTTCCTGGCGGAGGCGGCCGGGCTCGGGGCCGCCGACCGCGCGGTCTTCCTGCGCGCCGACCTGAGCACGCTGGCGGGCATGGAGCACGTCGTGGACCAGGTGACGGCGACGACACAGGCGGTCGACGGGCTGATCCTGGCGACACAACGGTTCCGCCCCACCCGTGAGGAGACCGAGGACGGGCTGGAGTTCACCTTCGCGCTCGCCTATCTCAGCCGTTTCGTCATCGGGCACGGACTGATGGAGCGGCTGGAACAGGCGCAGGCCCCGGTCATCCTGAACATCGCCGGACCCGGTGGAGTCCCCGGGCGGATCGCCTGGGACGACCTCCAGCTCCGTTCCAAGTACACCGGGATGCGTGCGTCGATGCAGGCCTCCCGCAGCAACGACCTCCTCGGCGCCGGCTTCCCCGCCCGATATCCGCAGGCGCGCACCCGCTACGTCCTGATCAACCCGGGCTTCGTACGGACCGGCATGGCCGATCCGCTGCCCCAGCCGATGCGCACCCTGACCAAGGTCCTCGCCCGTTTCTTCGCCACCCCGGTGAGCAAGGCGATCGTTCCGATGATCGATCTGCTCGACGATCCGCCCAAATCCATGATCAGCGCTGTTAAGAGCGGCAAGCCGCTCCCGCTCACCGGCGACGACTTCAACCCCGCCTCGGCCGACCGCCTCCACCGCGTCACCGCCGACCTGCTGGCCCGAATCAAGGCCACTGGCCCGCGCTCCTGACCCGTCCCGGCCGTACCCCTCTCTGCTCACACGGGAGAGTGAGAAGGAGGTCGGTCTTGGGAGTGAGGTGCGGGGCGGGCGGGGCCGGTAGGGTCGCGGTCCGTGGCGCGGGTTTCATGGGTGGACGGGGCGATCGCGGCCGTGGTGACCGTGGCGATGGTCGGCGCGGCGCTGGTGCCGAACGTGCAGCCCTGGTGGGTGGTGGCGCTGACCCTGCTCGCGTCCGCCCCCATCCTGTGGCGGCGGGCGGCACTGATCCCGGTGGGGTGCGTCGTGGGCACCGCGACCACGCTGCTGGCGCTGAGCTACCGGTCGCTGCAGCAGGACATGGTGCTGCTTTTCCTGCCGTACGGCGCGCTGGTCTGGACGTACACCTTCGCCGCCGCAACGGTCGGACGCGTCCTGCGGACTTTCGGGATCGCCGTGCAGGCGGTGTTCGTGGTGGTGTCGCTCGCGGTGCCGGGGGAGACCCTGGATACCTTCCGTTACGTGGTGACGGCCTTCGTCGCCTCCTACGCCCTAGGACTCAGCACCCGGGCCCGGCGGGCGCAGCGGGCCGCCGAGCAGGAGAAGGCGCGGCGTCTGGAGGAGGAACGCAACGCGGCGATCACCGCGGAACGCACCAGGATCGCCCGCGACATGCACGACATCGTCACCCACTCGGTCGGCCTGATCATCGTCCAGGCCGAGGCCGGTTCGACGATCGTGCATCGCGACCCGGGCAGGGCGGCCGAGGTGTTCGACACCGTCGCGGCCACGGGCCGTGTCGCGGTCGGCCAGCTGAGGCTCATCCTCGGTGCCCTGCGCGAGCCCCTGCCGAGGCAGCGGGACACCGCGCAGCCCGGTATGGCCGCCATCGGCGATCTGGTGCGGCACTCCGGCGTCGCGGCGACCCTGGAGGAGTACGGCGTCCGCCGCGACCTGCCGCCGTCGACGGCGGTGGCCGCCTACCGGATCGTGCAGGAGTCGCTCACCAACGCGCTGCGCCACGCGTCCGGCGCCGTACGGGTCCGGCTGGACTGGGCCGGCACCACGCTGACCGTCCAGATCGCCGGTCCGGGCGGGCGCACGGGCTCCTACCGGGAAGGACACGGCATCCTGGGGATGCGGGAGCGCGTGGCGGCCTGCGGCGGCACGCTCGCGATCGACCCCCGCGGCTTCACCGTCACCGCCACGTTTCCGATCGGATAGCCCATGCTGCGCGTGCTCATCGCCGACGACCAGGACCTCTTCCGCGGCGGCTTCGGAATGATCCTCGACGCCCAGGACGACATCGGCGTGGTCGGGGAGGCCGCCGACGGGGCCGAAGCCGTCCGCAAGGCGGTGGAGCTGGAACCGGACGTGGTGCTCATGGACGTGCGCATGCCCGTGATGGACGGGGTCGAGGCCACCGCCGAGATCTGCCGCAGGACCTCGGCCCGGGTGCTGGTCCTGACCATGTACGACGTGGACGAGTACGTCTACGACGCCCTCCGCGCCGGTGCGAGCGGCTTCCTGCTCAAGGACGCCCACCGCGAGGACCTGCTGCGTGCCGTACGGCTGGTGCACCGGGGCGAGTCCCTTCTGGCGCCCTCCGTCACCCGGCGGCTGATCGCCGACGTGGTCAGGAGAGGGACGTCACGGCCGCACCTGCGCCGCAAACTCGGCGAGCTCACCGACCGCGAGCTCGACGCGCTGCGCGAGGTGGCGCGCGGCCGGTCCAACGCGGAGATCGCCGAGGCGCTGGTCGTCACCGAGCACACGGTGAAGACGCACGTCAGCAACGTGCTGGCCAAGCTCGGCCTGCGCGATCGCGCCCAAGCCGTGGTCTTCGCCTACGAGTCCGGCCTGGTGGTCCCCGGGAGTGAGTGAGGGTTCACTCCTGCCGGTGATCCGTGCGCCGTGATCCGGCGGACACCATCTCGGCATGTCCCGACGAATGCTGGCGGCGCTCGCCGTACCTCTGATCGCCTTGACCCCCGGCCCCGCGGACGCGGGGACGAAGAGTGACCCGACCTGCGTGGTCGAGAATGATTTATGTGCTTATCGCGGCATCTACTACGCCAAGGCCAAGCGCTTCGGATGGCCGAGCCCGACGGGTTCCACCGAGGCGACCGGCGACCGGAAGGTGTGCCCGCAGGTCCGCGACAACCTGACCGTGGAGTATCCGGACAAGCAGGAGATCTATCTGGACGAGAACTGCCTCACGCTCAACGTGTGGGCGCCCAAGCCGGACGGGCGCAAGCGTCCGGTGATCGTCTTCATCCACGGCGGCGCCGCCCGATTCGGTACGGCCAACGAACCCCGCTACGCGGGCGACAGGCTCGCCGGCCGGGGTGACGCGGTGGTGGTGACGATCAACTACCGGCTGGGGATCCTCGGCCGGGACAACAACGGGCTGCGTGACCAGATCGCGGCGCTGACCTGGGTGCGCGACCACATCGGCCGGTTCGGCGGAGACCCGGGCAAGGTCACCGCGGTCGGCCAGTCGGAGGGGGCCTTCCACCTCAGCGCGATGCTCGCCACCGAGCACCCCGAGCGCTTGTTCCGCCGGGTGATCCTGCAGAGCGGCAGCGGCGCGCTCGTGCACTCGGCCGCCTACCAGCGCCGGCTTGACACCCGCTTCCCGGACACGGACCTGCGGAAGCTGCCGGTCGCCGAGATCCTCAAGCTTCAGGAGAAGGTTCTCGCGGAGCAGGCACCGGGCATCCTCGGTGCGGTCTACTTCGGGCCTTACATCGACGGGAACCTCGTCCGCGGGCCGGTCGTCGAGCAGCTCGCCAAGGGGAACGCCCGAGGGATCGACCTCATGCTCGGCACCACGCGCGACGAGATGAACTTCTTCGCGCAGCTCGGCACGCCGGAGGGTCTCGCCGCACAGTACGAGGCGGTGTTCTTCCCCAAAGAGCTCCACGACAGACGAGCGCGCGTGGTCGCCGCCTACCGCAAGGGGCGGACGGCGCAGCAGGCCTCGCTGGCGATGTTCACCGACCAGGGGATGCGGGTGCCGGCGATCCGCATGGCCGAGGCACAGAGCCGGTGGCGGCCGACCTACCTGTACCAGTTCGACTGGCAGCCGCCCAAGGGTTTCGGCGCCGTCCACACGATCGAGCTGCCGTTCGTATTCGGCTCGTTCGGTTTCACCGGGATCGCGGGCGGAGCCGAGGCCTACCGGGCCGACCGCCGGCGGCTCACCGCCCTGTCCAACCGGATGATCGACTCCTGGACGTCCTTCGCCCGCACCGGTGACCCGAAGTGGCCCGCCTATCGTGCTCCCCGGCGGGCCACGATGATCTGGGACGTCACACCCAAGGTGGTCGACGACCCGCGGGGAAGCGAGCGCAGGCTCTGGGACGGGATGCCGTTCACCGCCTTGGACCTGGGCTAGCCGCCTCGAGGGCAGACCGCCCCATGGACCGCTGAGGTCAGGAGACGACGGTGGGCGTGCGTGGTCGGCGGGCGCCCGCCTCGCATACGGTCGGCACCCCGCTCGACAAAGACGAATCCGTCGAACGAGGCAACGTCTGGGCCCACGGGTGGTGTGGGGTGACGTAGCCGCCGACGCCGCCCGGTAGTCCGCGAAGCGTCGCCGGGGGAGAGGTGGTTGCGTTTGCTGCACTTATGGCACATACTGCATATAGGGAGGTAGCTGATCGTGAGTGTGCGAACACCTAAGTCGTTGGAGCCCGGCCGTGTCGATGCGCGGGACGCGGCCCGTGCCATGCGGCGGATCAAGGACTACCTGGCGACTCACCCGGGCGCGGAGGAAGTCCGCGTGACGGGGGAACTGGCGGGAGACGAGGCCCTCGTCCTACCTCGCGACGTCGTCACCATGCTCGCGTATGTGCTCGCGCAGCTCGCCGAAGGGCGGGGTGTCACGGCGATGCCCAACCACGCCGAGCTGACCACGCGGCAGGCGGCGGACATCCTCAATGTCTCCAGGCCCTACCTGATCGGACTGATCGACGCGGAGAAGATCCCGCACAGGCTCGTCGGGCGACACAGGCGCATCCGGTTCGAGGACCTGATGGCCTACAAGCGGCAGAGTGACGTCGACAGCCGCAAGGCCGCCGACGACCTTGTGGCTCTCAGTGAGGAACTGGACCTGTACTGATGGCATTCGTTGTGGTCTATGACGCAAATGTGTTGTACGGCAACGAGGTCCGCGACCTGCTCATTCGAATCGCCCAATCCGGGCTGGTACAGGCGCGCTGGACGAACGAGATCCTCGGTGAGGTGCTTCGAAATCTCGCTGTGAACAGGCCGGATATTCCCCCGGAGAAGTTGCCGATTCTCAGGGAGCGCATGAATGCCGCGGTTCCCGGGGTGCTGGTGGAGGGCTACCAAGAGCTGATCGAGGGACTCAAGCTCCCGGATCCTGATGACCGCCATGTCCTCGCTGCCGCGATCAAGAGCGGCGCGGAGGTCATCGTCACCTCGAACTTGAGGGACTTTCCCGTCGACATGCTCGCGGTCCACGGCATCGAGGCGAAGAACCCCGATGATTTCGTGCTGGACCAGTTCGACCTCGACGAGGGCATCGTGCGCAACTGCGTGCACCAGATCGCGAACAGTCGGAGTAGACCGCCGAAGACCTTCGGTGCGATCCTCGATGCGCTCGAAAGAGCCGGGCTGGTTGAGTCAGCAGCAGCACTTCGAGACTGATGATCGATTACCCGCTGGACGCGGAGGTCACATACGGGCCGACGCTCTTCAGGATGGCTCGGCCGCGGGGGTGGCGGGCCCGGCCAGCGTGGTGACCAGGGGGGCCAGTCGCCGGAGCTCCTCGAGATGGGGTGCGCTCAGCAGTGCGAGCTTTCCCTTGCCCTTCTCCGTGAGCAGGAGGCGGACGATCCGGCGATCCCTGCCCTCACCGCGGTTGCGGATGACCAGGCCCAGGTGCTCCACCCGATCGATCAGCTGCACGGTGCTGTGGTGCCGGGTGCACAGGTACGCGGCGAGTTCCCCGATGGTCGGCCCCCGCGAATCGGAGTGTCCCCGGATCGCCAGCAGCAATTGGTGCTGGGCGGCTGTGAGCCCCACCTCGGCCGCCCGCTCCTCGCTCCAGCGCAGGAATCGGCGTAACCCGGCACGGAACTTGAGCAGTTCGGCGTACTCGTGGTCGCTCAGACGCTTGGGCGGCGACACCATGGGAACCACATCACTCTCTGATGTGATAATATCACATTATGATATATCGGCGAGACATGTAGGGGAACGATAAGGTTCCCTGCCGCCGACCGCCTCGCCGTGTGACATCACGCGCACAAGCCGCGCGCTGGGAAGGTGGCGGAAGACATGGCAAGTCCAACCATGAGCACACACCCCGACATAGCGGAGTTGCGAGCGAAGTACGAGCTCGCCGCCGAGTCACCGAAAGCCAAGGCGGTCGCCGGTCTCACCTTCCTGACCGGGCTCTACCTCGCGATCTCTCCGTGGGTCGTCGGGTTCAACGGCTTCACGACCATGACCGTGAACAACCTGATCGTCGGCATCGCCCTCGCGCTGCTGGCCCTCGGGTTCGCCTCGGCCTTCGGCCGTACGCACGGCATCGCCTGGATCGCGCCGGTGATCGGCCTGTGGACGATCGTCGCGCCCTGGGTCATCCACCCCCACGTCGCCCCGGGGGCGATGATCTGGAACAACGTGGCGACCGGCATCGTCGCCCTGCTGCTCGGCCTCGGCGCCGTCCTCATGGGCATGGAAAAGAAGGAACGAGGCATCAGGTAGGCGCCTTTGACCGGCGGAAGCCGGATGGCCCGGCTTCCGCCGCAGGGTGGCGTGCGTCAGCGGGAAACCCGTGGTTCCGCACGCGACAAGGCGCTCGAACGGGCTGCGGCCCGGGTAAGGCCCGCGGTGGCGAGGGCCGCCACCAGCAGGGTGCCGACCCACAGCGGTAAGGGGTAGCCGAGTCCGGCGGCGATGGTGAGACCGCCCAGGGCGGGGCCGACCGCCGCGCCCACGATGAACCGCGGTCGCAAGCCTGGGCGCGTCCGTCGCCGCGTACAGCACCTGGGCGATCGGCGTCGAACCGGCGGCGAACGAAAGAGTCGCCTGAACGATGACGAGCGGGAAAGCGGTGACCGGGCCCCTGCGTCGGTCGACTCGGCTCGGTGCGATGTGCGGCATGGCTCGGCGACGGAGGGGCGCCCGATTGCTTTACCTGGGCGCGCCGCTGCGCTTCTACCAGGCGCCATGGGCCTTCCGCTACCTATGTCCGGTTACAGGTGGATGTGGAAACTTCCTCACAGAATCTGAGGTCTTGTGTGGAAGTATGGTCATATGTAACCTGGACGCGCGAACCTAGCTGCAAGTCCTCTCTGCGGTGTCTGTGGTGGTTCGGGCAAATGTGGTCAGCGTGAAGGAAGCTGCATGAAGCTGTTCGGTTACCTGGACCGGTTGTCGGCGCGTCCCGGGGATGAACTCCCGGTGATGGCCTCGGGCGACGGCGGTGAAGTCGTGGTCGACCTCGTGCGTCTGGTGCACGGCGACACCAACCCGCCGGCACCGGGCCTGCTGACCGAACCGATCGCCGCGGTCGCCGAGCAGCGGGTCGTCGTGGACGCCCAGCAGACCCCCACCGGTTCCTGCCTGCGCGCCGAGAACGTCGTCCCCGGCGGCGTCGCCGAGGTCTCCGTCGAGACGCTGGCCTGGCCTACCACCCCGGCGATCGGCCGCGAGCAGGGCGTCCTCAGCCTGGTCGACGCCGCCGGTTCGCGGGTCGCCGCCCTCGTCCTCGACGACCGGGGCCGGCCCGCGGTGACCGGACCGGACGGAACCGTCCTCGCCGTCGCGCCTCGCCCGCTGGGGGAGCGCCGGTGGTACCGCCTCACCGCGGAGATCGGTCCGGCCGGTGTGCTGGTACGGGCCGAGCCGCTGCAGCCGTACCCGGGTGACGACGAGCTCAATTTGGCACGTTCCAACAATGGACTGGACCTGACCGGGGCCCGGGATGTGATCGGCGCGGCCGTGACGTGTCGAAAGGAGCCGACGCGATACCGTCCGGCCGGGGTGTTCAACGGCAAGCTGGAGCGCCCGGTGCTCCGCGCGGCCGGCGAGACCCTCGCCGAGTGGGCGTTCGACCGGGACTTCGCCGCCGCCGTCGTCGCCGACGTCTCCGGCCGGGGCCGCGACGCCGTACTGGTCAACATGCCCGCGCGGGCGATGACCGGCCACAACTGGACCGGGGAGAACGACGACTTCACATCGGCCCCCGACCAGTATGGAGCGATCCATTTCCACGACGACGACCTGATCGACGCGGGCTGGCCCGTCGCCGCCACGGTCGTCCTCCCGAGCGATCTGCGGAGCGGGATCTACGCGGTACGGCTGCGCGGCGTCACCGCCGACGGCGAGGAGACCGACCACATCCCCGTCGTGGTCCGGCCCGCCGCGGACGCTCCCCGGGCCAAGCTGGCGTTCCTGGTCCCGACCTTCACCTACACCGCCTACGCCAACGAGCGCCTGCTGCACCGGCTCGACTACGAGGCGGCCGGGCTCGCCGACCACCCGATCACCCCGTGGCCGCACGACCGGGCGCTCGCCGAGCACCCCGAGTTCGCGAGCAGCCTCTACGACACGCACAGCGACGGGTCCGGCTTCTGCTACTCCAGCATCCTGCGGCCCATCCCCAACCTGCGGCCCGACTACCGGATGTGGCTGCAGAACGCGCCGCGGCACCTGGGCGCCGACCTCTACCTGTCGTACTGGCTGGAACGGCAGGGCTTCGAGTACGACGTGCTGAGCGACCACGACCTGCACGCCGACGGAGACGACGCGCTCGCCGGGTACCAGACCGTCGTCACCGGCTCCCACCCCGAGTACCACAGCGAGCGGATGCTGGACGCGCTCCGCCGGCACGCCGACACCGGCGGATGCCTGGCCTACCTGGGCGGAAACGGCTTCTACTGGGTGACCTCCCAGGACCCCGAGCGCCCGCATGTGCTGGAGGTACGCCGTTCCGCGGGGGTCCGGACCTGGGAGGCCCGGCCCGGTGAGGAGCGGCACTCCACCACCGGGGAGCGCGGCGGCCTGTGGCGGCGGCGCGGACGCTCGCCCAACACCCTGGTGGGCGTCGGCATGTGCAGCCAGGGCTGGGACCGGAAGGCGCCGCCCTTCGAGCGGACCCCGCTGTCCTACGAGCCCGAGTGGTCCTGGGTCTTCGACGGGATCGACGACGACCTCATCGGCGACTTCGGGTTCATCATGGACGGCGCGAGCGGCGACGAACTCGACCGCTTCGACCTCACCCTCGGCAGCCCGCCGAACACCGCCGTGCTGGCCACATCCCGCCGGCACAGCGACTACTACCAGCTCGCCGTCGAAGACGTGCTCATGCTCGGGCCCGGGCTCGGCGGCAGTGAATGTGAAGACGTCCGCTCCGACATGGTCGTCGTGGAGCAGAGCAGCGGGGGAGCGGTGTTCTCCGTCGGCTCGGTCTGCTTCAGCGGCTCCCTGCTGTGGAACGGAGCCGACAACAACGTGTCCACGCTGATCCGCAACGTGCTGGCGAACTTCGGCGCACGCGACACCAAGCGGTCTTGACCGCCACGCCCCCATCCCTCAACGCCGCCGGCACCGCGCCGACGGACCCCCTCAGCCCCGAGGAGGCTCCCCCAATGTCCCCTTCCATCGCCAAACCCCGACGGGCGGCCCGTTTCGCCGGACTGATCGCCTTCACCGCGCTCCTGGTCACCGCCTGCGGCGGCGTCACCGAGGACGGCGCGCCCAGTGCGGGCGGCTCCGCCGAGCCGTGCAAGCGCTCCACCGAGAAGGTCATCGGCTTCGACTACCCGCTGACCTCCCTGTCGGTCTACGGCGACCTGAAGAAGTTCGCCGAGCAGCGCGCCGGTGAGCGCGGCTACCAGGTCAAGTACACCGCCGACGACCAGGACCTGCAGAAGCAGATCCAGAACGTGCAGACCTGGGTGACCCAGAAGATCCCGGCGATCGTCTCCTACCCGCTGGAGCCGGCCTCCATGGAGCCGCTGGCCAAGCAGGCCCGCGACAACTGCACCGTCTTCGTCTCCTACGCCTCCCCGCTGAAGAACCAGGACGCCGCGGTGCTGTTCAGCGGCCTGGAGAGCGGCAAGGCGCTCGGTACGACCGCGGGCGAGTGGGCGGCCAAGCAGAGCAAGCCGGTCAAGGTGCTGGTGCTCAACAACCGTGACCTGGCGGTCGGCGCCCAGCGCGACGACGGCCTGAAGGAGACCTTCCCCGGCAGCGCCTCCAACATCGAGATCGTCTCCACCCAGAAGGCGGGCACCCGGACCGAGGGCGAGCAGATCACCCGGACCGTGCTCCAGGCCCACCCCGACCTGAACATGGTCCTCGGCTACAACGACGACGTCGCCCTCGGCGCCCGGCAGGCGTTCCTCAACGCCGGCAAGGACGCCAAGGACCCCGGCATCTTCATCGGCGGCCAGGACGGTTCGAAGGAAGGCCTGCAGGCGGTCTCCGAGGACGGGATCTACCGGGTCTCGGTCGCGGTGCGCATCCGCGACATCGGCTTCGCCGTCACCGACGTCGCCGCCGACCTGCTCGAAGGCAAGCCCAACACCGGTGTGAACGTGCCCCCGGTGGCCGTCACCGCCGACCACCCCGAGCTCAAGCAGTACATGAGCGACTACAGCTGACCCGGCCTGGGGGCGGGGCCCGGCCGGGCTCCGCCCCCTTTCCACCCCTCGGAAGGACCCCCTGGCATGACGCTCGGAATCCGCGACCTCGTCAAGGGCTACGGCACGTTCACCGTCCTGTCCGGCGTGGACCTGGACATCGCGCCCGGTGAGGTCCACGCCCTGCTCGGCCCGAACGGCGCCGGCAAATCCACCCTGATCAAGTGCATCGGCGGCGTGACCGTCCCGGACTCCGGCCAGATCACCCTGGACGGCGTCCCGCTGCAGAACATGACCCCCGCCCGCGCCTTCGAGTCCGGCATCGCCACCATCCACCAGCACCTGTCCCTCATCGACGTGCTCACCGTGACCGAGAACCTCTTCCTCGGCCAGGAATCGCGGATCGCCGGACTGGTCGACCGCCGCCGGCAGCGCCGCGTCACCGAGGAGCTGCTGGAGCGGTTCGGCCTCACCCTGGACCCGAACACCCGGGTCGGCGACCTCCCCGTCGGCACCAAGCAGCTGCTGGAGATCGCCAAGGCCTGGCACCGCACCGCCGTACGGGTCCTCATCCTGGACGAGCCCACCGCCTCCCTCTCCGAGAGCGAGACCGAACGGCTCTTCGCCGAGGTCGCGCGGATGAAGGAGCGCGGCGTCCGGATCATCTACACCACCCATCGGCTGGGCGAGGTCTTCCGCATCGCCGACCGGGTGACCGTCCTGCGCGACGGCGTGGTCGCGCTCAGCGGCGCGGTCGCCGACATCAAGCCCGAGCGCATCGTCTCGGTGATCTCCGGCGGCACCGGGGAGCCCACCCCGGCCGTCGAACGCTCCGACCTCGGCGACGTGCGCCTCAAGGTCACGGGCCTGGCCGGGCCCCGGTTCGGACCGCTGGACGTGGAGGTGCGGGCGGGGGAGATCCTCGGCCTGTACGGTGTCCTCGGCTCGGGCCGCAGCTCGTTCCTGGAGACCCTCGCCGGGCGCTTCCCCGCGACCTCGGGCGGGTTCCAGGTGGACGGCCGCCCGGTGGCCCGGCGCGGTGGCCCGGCCGAGGCGCTGCGCCGCGGCGTCGCGCTGGTCCCCTCCGACCGGGCCCGCCAAGCCCTGTGGGGCACCCGCAGCGCCGCCGACAACCTTCTTCTTCCTTCCTTCGCCGAGCTCGGCCGGCTCGGGGTGCGCAACCCCGGCGGGGAGAGGCGGCTCTTCGCCGACACCGCCGGCAAGGTCGCGCTGCACCCGCCGGACGCCACCCGCAAGGGTGCCGCCTTCTCCGGCGGCAACCAGCAGAAACTGGTCCTGGGCCGCTGGCTGGCCCGCGCGGACCGGCTCGCGGTGCTGCTGCTCGACGAGCCCACCCAAGGTGTGGACGTGGGGGCCCGCCGCCAGATCTACCAGGTCTGCCGCGACCTGGCCGAGCGCGGCCTGGCCGTCGTCTTCGCCTCCTCCGACGCCCAGGAGGTCGCCCAGCTCGCCCAGCGCGCGCTGGTGATGGACCGCGGCAAGGTCATCGCCGAGCTCACCGGCGACGAGATCACCGAGGCCACCCTGCTCCAGAACGCCCACCAGCTCACCGGTGTCACCGGCGACGTCGCCGGCACCCCGAACGTCTCGGAGGGTCGCCCATGACCGCGACGACCGCCACCACCCCCGCCGGAACCGCCAAGGGCGGCGGCCGCAACCTGCTGGACCTGGCCCTGCGCTCGGCCCTGCTGATCGGCCTGATCCTCATGGTGGTGTTCTTCACCGCCCAGTCGGATCTGTTCCTGACCACGGGCAACATCAAGAACATCGCCCTGTCGAGCGCGGTGCTGCTCATCGTCGCCGTCCCCCAGGCGCTTTTGGTGATTATGGGGTATGTTGATCTCTCTGTCGGATCGGCGGTCGGGCTCGCCGGGGTGATCACCGGACTGCTCATCGTCGACCAGCACTGGAGTTGGGGAGCGGCCGTGCTGGCTGGTCTCGCCGTCGGCACCCTGGGCGGCCTCGTCAACGGGGTCCTCGTCGCCTACACCAAGCTGAGCCCGATCATCGTGACCCTGGGCACCCTCCAGCTCTACCGCGGCATCACCCAGTTCCTCCGCGACGACCCGCCCTCGGACTTCGGCCAGGGCATGGCCCTGCTCGGCCGCGGCCTCTACCTCGGCGTCCCCGTACCGGTGTGGATCGCGGTCTTGGTCTTCGCCCTCGGCGCGCTGTTCCTTTACGGCACCGCCTCCGGCCGACACGTCTACGCCATCGGCGTCAACACCGAGGCCGCCTACCTGTCCGGCGTCGCGACCAAGCGCCTCCCGCTGGTGCTGTACGGCGTGATCGGCCTGGCCGCCGGGCTCGGCGGCGTCCTGTACGCCGCCCGCCTCGACTCGGCGCCTCCCGGAACCCTCGGGGTCGGCTTCGAGCTGGAGGTCCTCACCGCCGTCCTCCTCGGCGGGGTCGCCTTCAGCGGCGGACGCGGCACCATGTTCGGGGTCCTGCTCGGCGTGATCTTCCTCGGCGTGCTCCGCAACGGCATGACGCTGATGAACGTCCCCTACTTCGCCCAGGCGATGGCGACCGGTGCGGCCCTGGTCATCGCGGCCGGCCTCGACGAGCTCGGCAGACGGGCCGGCATGGTCCGCCGTGTGATCCGACGAACCTGACCAAGTGGACCGGGAGTTGAAGGGACCGTGAATGCTTCCTGAGGAACGGCGCCGGCGCATCCTCGCCCTGCTCGACGAGAGCGAGGTGCTGCGGCCGACCGAGATGGCCGCGGAGCTGGAGGTTTCCGCCGAGACGATCCGGCGCGACCTGGTCCTGCTGGAGAAGGACGGCGTCATCCGCAGGGTGTACGGCGGCGCGGCGCGAGCCCGTAACCTCTCCCGCAGCGCCGAACCCACCCGCGTGGAACGGGAGTCGCTGCAACAGAAGGCCAAAGACGAGATCGCCCGCATCTGCGCCACGCTGGTCGGCGACACCGACACGATCTTCCTCGACGTCGGCACCACCGTCCTGACCTGGGCCCGGCAACTCCCCGCCTCCTTCCACGGGCGGGTGGTGACCAACAGCATCGGCGCGGCCACGGCCCTGGCCGGGCGCAAGGAGATCGACCTGCACATCATCGGCGGCCGGATCCGGCACGACGAGCTCACCAGCTCCGGCGCCGACGCCGAGGAGCAGGTCGGGCGGTTCTTCGCCGACAAGGCGTTCCTCGGCTCCGGCGGCGTGCACCCCGTCGCCGGGCTCACCGACTACCACCTCGACGAGATCGCCGTGCGCAACCGCATGATCGACAACGCCACCCGCGTGTACGTGCTCGCCGACTCCACCAAGCTCGGCCACATCGCCCTGCGCAAGGTCTGCGGCTGGGACCGGGTCACCGCGCTGGTCACCGGCGGAGCCGTCGAGGAGGACGTGGTCCGGCAGCTGCGGGACACCGGCCTGACCGTCCTGCGTCCCGAGGCGGCGGCCGACGCCGGAGGGGACGCCGACGCGTGAACGGAATCGTCCTCGCCCTCGACCAGGGCACCTCCTCCACCAAGGCGCTGCTCGTCGACTCCGGCGGCACCGTGCTGGCCGAGGTCGACCGCCCGGTCTCCGTGGTCGCCCCGGCGCCCGGTGCGGTCGAGGTGGACCCGATGTCCCTGCTCACCTCGGTGCTCGAAGCCGGGCGGGAAGCGGTGGCCCGCGCCGGGGTACGGCCCGGCGCCGTCGCCTTGGCCAACCAGGGGGAGACCGTCCTGGCCTGGGACCGGGCCGACGGCCGTCCGCTGTCCCCCGGAATCGTCTGGCAGGACCGCCGGGCCGCCGTGGTCTGCGACCGGATGCGGGAACACGCGGACCGGCTCGCCGAGATCACCGGGCTGCCGCTCGACCCCTACTTCTCCGCCCCCAAGATGCGCTGGCTCCGCGACCGCCTCGGGCCCGGCGGCGTCATCACCACCACCGACACCTGGCTGCTGTATAGGCTGACCGGCGAGTTCGTCACCGACGTCACCACCGCCTCCCGCGGCATGCTCCTCGACCTGGACTCGGCCACCTGGTCGGAGGAGGCCTGGGAGCTGTTCGGCCTGGAGGAGGAGCGCCCGCGCCTGGCCAGGAACGACGAGGTGATCGGCGCCACCGGCGCGTTCGGCGGCTGCGTCCCGGTCGCCGGGATCGTCGTCGACCAGCAGGCCGCCCTCTGGGCCCAGCGCTGCCGCGAGACCGGCGACGCCAAGTGCACCTACGGCACCGGCGCGTTCCTCCTCGCCAACACCGGTGACCGTCCGGTGCGCAGCGGCCACGGGCTGACCGGCTCCCTCGCCTGGGACCTGGCCGGCGAACGCCGCTGGTGCCTGGACGGGCAGGTCTACACCGTCGGCCAGGCCCTCACCTGGCTCACCGGCGTCGGCCTGCTCGACGATCCCGAAGACCTCGACCGGCTCGGCACCACGGTGACCGACACCGCGGGCGTCGCCTTCGTCCCCTCCCTGGCCGGACTGGCCGCACCGCACTGGCAGCCCGACGCCGCCGGCGCGTTCCTCGGGCTCAACCTCGCCGCCACCCGCGCCCACCTGGCCCGCGCCGTCTGCATGGGGATCGCCGCCCAGGTCGCCGACCTGGCCGAAGCCGTCGTCGCCGACCTCGGGGCACCCCTGACCCGGCTTCGCGTCGACGGCGGGCTGACCCGCTCCCGCCTGCTCATGCAACTCCAGGCCGACCTCCTGCAGACCCCCGTGGAAGTCGCCCACGCCCCGCACGCCACCGCCCTCGGCGCCGCCGACCTCGCCCTGCGGGCCACCGCGGGCAGGTCCCTGCCCGAGCCGCCGCCCGCCCGGGTGGTCGAACCCGCCCAAGACGCCGCCTGGGCGCGCGAGCAGCAGGCGCGCTGGCGGACCGCCCTGGACCTGACCCGCCGTTGGAGTGAGACGTGAACCATCGGAACGCCGCCCCCGGCCGTACCTTCGACATCGCGGTGATCGGCGCCGGGGTGGTCGGCTCCGCCCTCGCCCGCGAGTTCACCCGGCGCGGCGCGAGCGTCGCGCTGCTGGACGCCCGGGGTGACGTCGGCGACGTCACCAGCAAGGCCAACACCGCGATCCTGCACACCGGATTCGACGCCAAACCCGGAACCCTGGAGTCCACCCTGGTCGCCCGGGGGTATGACCTGCTCAGTGACTACGCGGCCCGCGCCGGGATCCCCACCGAGCCGACCGGCGCGCTGCTGGTCGCCTGGAACGAGGACGAGTACGCGGCGCTGCCCGGCCTCGCCGAGCAGGCCGCCGCCAACGGCTACCGGCACACCCGGATGGTCGGCGCCGACGAGCTGCGCCGCCGCGAGCCGCACCTCGGCCCGGGGGCGCTCGGCGCCATGGAGGTCCCCGACGAGGGGATCGTCTGCCCGTGGACCACCACCCTGGCGTTCGCCACGGAAGCGGTACGGCAGGGCGCGACCCTGCTGCTCGAAACCACCGTGACCGGAGTCGACACCGCGGGGGAGGACATCGTCCTGCGGACCGGGCGGGGCGACGTCCGGGCCAGGCAGGTCGTCAACGCGGCCGGGCTGGCGAGCGACGCCGTGCACCGCATGTTCGGCCACGGCGGTTTCACCGTCACCCCGCGCCGCGGCCAGCTCATCGTCTTCGACAAGCTGGCCCGGTCCCTGGTCGACCACGTCCTGCTCCCCGTTCCCACCAAGATGGGCAAGGGCGTCCTGGTCGCGCCCACGGTGTACGGCAACGTGCTGCTCGGCCCCACCGCCGAAGACCTCGACGACCCCACCGCCACCGGGACCACCGAAGAAGGCCTGGCCATGCTCCGGGAGAAAGGCGCCCGGATCCTGCCCGCGCTCCGCGACGAAGAGGTCACCACGATCTACGCGGGGCTGCGGGCCGCCACCGAGCACGGCGACTACCAGATCTCCTTCCATCCCGAGCAGGGTTACGTCTGCGTGGGCGGGATCCGCTCCACCGGCCTGACCTCCTCGCTCGCCGTCGCCGAGTACGTCGCCGGGGTGATGGCGGAGAAGATGGGGCTCAGGCCCGCTCCCGAGACCGCATCCGAGCCACCCGCGATGCCGTACATCGGCCAGGCAGGGCCACGTCCCTCCGCCGATCCGGCGTGTGTCGCGCGGGACCCCGCCTACGGGGAGGTCGTGTGCTTCTGCGAGCGGGTCAGCCGCGGCGAGATCCGGGACGCGTTGGCCGGCGACATCCCCGCGACCACCGCGGAGGGGCTGCGGCGCCGTACCCGCGCCGGGATGGGCCGCTGCCAGGGATTCTTCTGCGGCGCAGCCGTACGCCGCATGCTTGAGGACGGCGCCGGCACGCCGGTGCCCGCGGAGGTGGCCAGGTGAACACGGACGGAAGAGTCAGGCACGAAGCCGACGTCGTGGTGGTCGGGGGCGGCCCGTCCGGGCTGGCCGCGGCCGTCGCGCTGCGCAAGGCCGGCGTGGAGCGGGTCGAGGTGCTGGAGCGCGAGTCGGTGGCCGGCGGCGTTCCCCGGCACTGCGACCATCCCGGGTACGGCATGCGCGACCTGCACCGGGTCCTCACCGGTCCCGGATACGCCCGGCACTACGCGGACCTGGCCGCGGATGCCGGAGCCGTGGTCCACACCGGTGCGACCGTCACCGGCTGGTCGCCCGACGGCGGCCTGGAGGTGACCTCGTCGAAGGGCCTGCGGACCGTGCACGCCTCGGCGATCCTGCTCGCCACCGGGGCGCGGGAACGTCCCCGTGCGGCCCGCTGGGTGCCGGGGGACCGGGGGCAGGGGGTCTACACCACCGGTCAGCTCCAGCAGGCCGTCTACTTCCACAACCAGCCGGTCGGGCGGCGTGCGCTGATCGTCGGCGCCGAGCACGTCAGCTTCTCCGCGATCACCACCCTCCGGCACGCCGGGGTGGAGGTCGCCGGGCTCGTCACCGAACTGTCCCGGCACCAGAGCTACGAGGCGTTCCGCTGGGGGGCGCGGCTGGCCTTCACCGTCCCCGTCCTCACCGGGGTCCGCGTCGTGGAGGTGTACGGCAAGCCCGCCGTCACCGGCGTCACCCTGGAGCGGGTGGCCGACGGACACCGTTGGAACGTTCCCTGCGACACCGTGGTGTTCAGCGGGGACTGGATCCCCGACCATGAACTCGCCCGCCTGCGCGGCGTGCGGATCGACTCCGCCACCCGCGGGCCGGAGATCGACGCCACCGGCCTGACCAGCGTCGACGGCGTCTACGCCGCAGGCAACCTGTGCCACCCGGTGGAGACCGCCGACGTCGCCGCGCTGACCGGCCGCCACGTCGGCCACGCCGTGGCGGCTCGGCTGCGGAGCCGGAGTGACCTGGTCACGGGTGCGGGCGTCCCCATCGAGGTGGACGACTCGCTGTGCTGGGTGAGCCCCCAGCGCATCCGCTCCACCGCCGACCTGCCCGCCCGCGGCAAACTCATCCTCCGCCCCCGGATCTTCGCCCGCATCCCCGCCGTCCGCGTCGTCCAAGGCGTCCGCGTCCTGTGGAAGGGCCGCCTCACCCGCTTCATCCCCACCCGCCCGACCCTCCTCACCACGTCCTGGCTTCCCCGCGTCGACCCGAACGGCCCTCCCGTCCGCATCGAACACCTTCCCTGACCATCCCCGCCGGGGCCATCGGAACGGGTACGGGCCTGGGTGCCTGGGCCGTACCCGCGCGGGAGGTCGTGAGGTCGGCGACCCCGTCCGCGACCCGGCTGTCACCCCTGGCCGGGCGGTGTACGGGCGGCGCCGGGGCGACCTGAACGCGTGGGCCGCCTCCGGCCGTACATCGCCCTGGGCCGCATGGTCATTGCCAAACACAACGAGCCGTCGGAAGTCCTGCCGAGAGCAGCCGCCTGGACGACATGCCCCGGACGCCGGCTCCCGTGCCGGAACGCCGTTTACCGGCACGACTGCTCACGGCTCCTGATCCTCCCTATTCTCCAACGCTGTTGAAGTAATCGGAGTGCTCGCCTACTATTCTTCAACATTGTTGAAGAAAGGAGTGCTCCCCGTGGATGTACTGATCGTCGGCGGTGGCCTCAGCGGCCTTGCGGTCGCCGCCTTCCTGGGCGCCCGAGGAGTTGCCTGCACGGTCCTGGAGCAGGAGCGGGAAGTACCCCGCGCACCCCGCAATCACCTGCTCACCGACGCGACCATGCGGTTGCTGGGCTCCGCGGGGCTCGACGAGCCGGTCCGCAGGATCGCACTCGATCACGCAGGCCGGCTGTTCGCGCTGAACACGCTGGCGGACGCCGAACGCACGCTGCTCCGCACGCCCACCGGCGGAGTCTCCTGCAACGAGCACGAGCTCGAGGTGCTGATGCTGGCGGAGGCCACGCGGCTGGGGGCAGAGGTACGGATGGGCGTCCGGGCGGCGGACCTCGACGCCGAGTACGTGATCGCCGCCGACGACGGCACGATCAGGGACAGCCTCGGCATCGGGGTGCACGGGTCCGGCACGCTCGGCCACCTGCACACCATCCGTTTCCGCGCCGAACTGGAAGAACGCGACGGTTTCCTGGTCCGCGCGGTCGGCGGCATCTTGCTGCCCGAGGAGCCGGGAACGTGGTCCTTGAGCGTTCCCGAGGCCGGTGATCCCGGCGAACTGGTCGTCAAGGCGCTGGGCGCGGACATGCCGGTCGATCTGCTGGGCGTCACCGTGACGGAGGTCGCCGCGAGGGTGGCCGACACGTTCGTGCACCGGCGGGTGGTCCTCATGGCCAAGTCGGCCTACACGCTGCCACCCGCTCCCGGCCTCCACGGCAACGCGCGGATCCGGGATGCGTACCGCCTGGCCGAGATCCTGGGCGGCGAGGCTCCGCTCGACGCCTACGACCGGGAGCGGCGACCCGCCGCCGACCAAGCGATGGCCGACGCACTCAAAGAGAGGTACTCACCGTGAAGGTCCTGACAGCGGGAGCCGGGTTCGGCGGGCTCTGGCTCCGGCGGAAGGAAATCGACGTCGTCGTTTCGAACGGGGCGCATCGCCGTACTCGCGAGGGTAGGGCACCGGGTCCACATCGACGACCGCGGAGAGCATGCGCCGCGGTGCCTGCCCGGGGCGTTGCTCGAGCTGTTCCTGGCCGTGCAGGGGCAGGCCCGCTTCCTGTGTGGATCATGATGCGAGCCGAGGAAAGCGACATCCCGCCGATGCCGACTCGTTGAAGGCTTTCGCCACCCACGTCTCGATCCCTGCGGCAACGCAAAGTGGGAGCGTTCGGTTCAGTTCCGCTTGGGCAGCTGCTGGGTGGCGCAGTGGATGCCGCCACCGCCTTCGCCGAGGGCGTCGACGGGCACCTGCACGACCTCGCGCCCCGGGTAGAGGTCGCGGATGACGGCGGCGGCGTCCCTGTCGGCTTTCCTGTCGCCGAAGCGGGGCAGGATGACGCCGTCGTTGACCACGTAGTAGTTCACGTAGGTGGCTAGGAAGTCTTCGCCACGGCGCCCGATGTCGACGGGTTCGGGCAGCTCCACCAGTTCGAGCCGCTTGCCGCGGACGTCGAGGGCGGTCTTCAGGACCTCGCACGCCTGGTCGTGGGCGGCGGTCCAGACGTCGCGGGGGGCGTTCTCAGGCGGGGTGCTGATCACCACGACGCCGGGTTCGGAGAAGCGGGCCAGCGCGTCGATGTGGTAGTCGGTGATGTCCTTGCCCTTGACTCCCTTCACCCAGATGAAGGTGGTGGCGCCGACGGTCTCCGTCAGCGCGCGCTCGATGTCCGCGCGGGTCTTCCCGGGGTTGCGGTTGTCGTTGATCAGGGAGCTTTCGGTCGCCATGAGCGTGCCCACGCCGTCGACCTCGATCGAGCCGCCCTCGCCGACGATCGGCGCCTGGATCCTGGTGATCCGTTCCCTGGCCAGGATCTCGCGGGCGACGTCCTTGTCGCGGGAGTGCCGCTGCTTGCGGCCCCAGCCGTTGAAGTTGAAGTCGACTCCGGCGATGTCCTTGCCGCCGAGCACGAAGGTGGGGCCGGTGTCGCGCATCCACAGGTCGTCGACGGGGATCGGGACGACCTCGACCTGGGAGCCGCAGGCGCGCCGCGCGGACGTGACGTCCCCCGGGTTGGCGAGGAGCACGACCGGTTCGAAGCCGGCGACCGCGCGGGCGATGCCGGCGATGTCGCGGCGCACCCCCGCGGTGTCGGACTTCCAGATCAGTTCGGTGGGCCACGACATGAAGGTCAGCCGGTGCGGATGCGTCTCCTCGGGCATCAGCCATCCGGCGGCCTTCGCGGTCGGCGTGTTCCGCGCGGCGGCGGTCGTCGTCCCGCCTCCCACGGGGGACGCGCCGCAGGCGCTCAACACGCCTCCGACGGAGGCCAAGAGCGCGGCCTGCAATGTTCGGCGTCGGGTGACATCCACAAATCTCTCCCTGACTGAAATTTTCGTCAGAAGTGAGCTTACCCCGCTGACCTGGACATTGAGCACGACAGTGATTGCTAAGCTGCAGACCGACTGAAGTTTCAGTCAAGGCGTCCCCGATCCTTGTGATGTGAGGTGACATGTCGTCCGATCGCCAACGGCAGATCCTGGAAGCGGCCGTCCGCGTCATCGCGCACAGCGGTGTGCGCGGGCTGCGGGTGGAGAAACTGTCCGCCGAGGCCGGAGTGTCGACCGCGCTGATCTACTATCACTTCGGCGACCGCGCCGGCCTCATGCGCAAGACCCTGGAATTCATCAGCGACCGAGCCGGCCGCTACACCCACGAAGCCCTGGACATCGGCAAGGACGCGCGCGAGCAGCTCGAACTGCTCCTGCTCCTGGAACTGCAGGACACCCCCACCGTCCGGGAGAACAGCGTGGCCTGGGGTGAACTCCGGGCCAGCGCGGTCTTCAACCCCGACCTGCGCGAGCCGCTCGGCACCTCCACCCGCGAATGGGCCGACGACCTCGCCGGCATGATCCGGCAGGCGCAGGCGGCCGGGCTGGCCGACGCCGACGCCGTCCCCGTCGACGTGGCCGAACGGCTCACCGCCCTGGTCGAAGGGGTGAGCGAACGGTGGCTCAGCGGCTCGATGAGCCTGGAACGCGCCCGTGAACTGGTGGAAGGCGCGGTCGTCGCGGAGCTGGGGATGCGATCACCCGGCAAGGGCTGACGCACCGCGAGCCCGGTCGGCCGAGCCCGAAGCCAAGGCTCCACCGTCGATGCCGCGGATACCGGTTGAGTCGAGGGGCAGGCCGGCCCCGGAATCCCCGGGGCGGGCCGTCAAGACGCTCCGCACCCTGCCCTGCGAGGTGGATGAGGATCTGATCGCGTGTGCCGGACCGCCGCCGGACGGCTCGTCCTCAGTCGTCGAGCAGCCGCCACGCGGTGAGGGCGAGCCTGGCCCGGAGCAGTCCGGTGGGCTCGGTGAGCTCGATGTCCAGCGTCTTCCCGATCTGCTCGAGCCGGCGGGAGACGCTGCTGTGGTGCAGGTGGAGAAGGTCGGCGGCCCGGCGGAGGGAGCCGGTTTCGCAGTAGGCGTCCAGAGTCTCCAGATCTTCCGGGTTGCCGGCCGTTCGGGCGATCGCCGCCACGTCGGCGTTGTCGCGTGCGGCGTCCCGGGGCACCTGTGCGAGCAGCGCCAGCGCGCCCAGGCCGTCGTAGGGGACGACCGGCCGGCGCGGGGTGGTGAAGCGGAGGGCGGTACGGGCTTGCCGCCAGGATAGGTCGGGGCTTCCGGCGGCGCCGATGCCCGCGCGTACGCCTGCCGGAAACCGGGCCGCGTCCACGGTGGTGGCCAGCAGCACGCCCACGTCGGCGAGCGGGGCCGCCTTCACCGGGCGAGCCGGGCAGACCAGGCCGCCGACCTGGTCGAGCGGAAGCCGAGACCGTACGGCGACGACTCGGACCGGCAGGTCGGCGGGGAAGCCCAGGAGCCGTAGCGCCCGGGCTCTGGCCGCCTCGTCACCGTCGGCGCTGATCACCAGCTCGACGAGGGCGGGGTCGGCCATCGTGGTGCGGGCCGGGCCGTACCGTTCGACGACCGCCGCAGCGGCGATGGCGAGCCGGTCCAGCAGCATGTCGTCGAGCGGGCCCGGTGGGCCGGGACGTTCCAGCCACACCGTGCCGATCTCCTCCTCGTCGAGCGTGATCGGCGCCGTGCCGGACGGGGGTGGCGGCGGGGCGGGTGCCTCCCTGCCGTCGGGCGAGGCGCGGATCACCCGTCCCGTGCCGTGGAGCCGGATCCCGGCCACGCACTCGGCCAGGCCCGCCGAGGCCCGGGCGAGCGCCGGGAGGTCCACCCGGCGGCGCATCAGGGTGTCGTAGTACATGACGACGCGGATCGCGCCTTCGGCTTGCGAATCCAGGTGCGAGAGCCGTTCGGCCAGTGCCTCCATGACACGAGCATAGGCGCGCCGATCGGTGCGTGATCGGCGTGACGTTCGCGACGGATGTCGGCTGATCTTCGGGATGGCCTCCGTGAGGATGGTCGGCATGGATCCCGAACTGGAAGCATTCATTCCGCTGTTCCCCCGAGCCGACCTGACCGACCCGGTCGCCGCGCGCAGGAAGCTCGCCGAGCTGGCCGGCGCGGTGCCGGCACCGGACACCGCCGACATGCGGATCGAGGACCGTACGGTGCCCGCCGACCCGGACGTGGCGGTGCGGATCTACCGCCCGCACCGGGCGCAGGGCGCCGTCGTGTGGCTGCACGGCGGCGGATGGGTCATGGGCGACCTGGACACCGAGCATCCGTGGGCCGCCCGGATCGCGGACGGCTCCGGCGCGGTGGTGATCTCGGTGGCCTACCGCCTGGCCCCCGAACATCCGTACCCGGCCGCCCTGGACGACGCCTACGCCGCGCTGAACTGGACGGTCGAGCACGCGGCCGAGCTTGGCGTCGACCCGGATCGGATCGCGGTGGGCGGTCACAGCGCCGGCGCGGGAATCGCGGCCGGGATCGCACTGCGAGCGCGTGATCAAAACGGGCCGTCGATCCGATTCCAGTTGCTCAACCAGCCCGGGCTCGACGACCGGCAGGAGACGTGGTCGGCGCGGCACTTCACCGACACGCCCTGGATGAATCGCGACGCGGTCACCGCGGCGTGGCGGCACTACCTGGGCGGCGCGCCCGCCACGCCGTACGCCGCCCCGGCGCGTGCCGCCGACCTGTCCGGTCTGCCCCCCGCCTACATCGCGGCCGCGGAGTTCTGCCCCAACCGCGACGAGAACATCGTGTACGCGCTGCGCCTGCTGCAGGCGGGAGTGCCGGTCGAACTCCACCAGTGGGCCGGAACCTTCCACGGATCGCACGCGCTGCTGTCCGCCGAGGTGTCCCAGCGGCAGATCGCCGAACTCTGCACGGCTCTGCGACGCGCCCTGGCCGGGTGAGGACGGTGCGGCGTTCCCGCCCGTCGGCTTGGCCGCCACCGTGCAGACCGGTCGAGTTCGGTGGCCTCGCGCCGGCGGCCACAAGCGGCGCGCCGATCGCATCGTCTTCCTGGACGGCGGCCGGATTGTGGACGAAGGAAGCCACGACGAGCCGCTACGCCGACTACTGGAACGTCTCCCTGACACCGGCGGCGAGCGAATGAGCCGGTAGCCGAGGAGCGAACCGAGGCCTCGTCCCCGGCGACGGTCTCGGGTGGTGGGTCAGGCCGTTCGCCAGGTCCGCCGGGGCCGGTCGTGCATCCGTCCCGGAACACCGGGCCGCCGCTGCCAGGGGCGGGGTCCGGTGGGCGGGCGGTAGGCGACGCCCAGCGCGTCCAGGCGGGCGTAGTGGGCCGCGTTCATTCGCCGCTCGAAGCCGGCGAAGTCGCGTTCGTCCGGGTGTGGCAGCTCGGACCAGGCCACTTCGGCGAACGCGACGAGCCGGGGGAAGGTCTGGTAGTCGACCCGGCCGCGGTCCTCGGCGACCTCGGTCCACAGGTTGGCCTGGGTGCCGATGACCCGGGCCGCGTGGGGTGTCCCGGCCAGCCGCGGCGGGATGGGTTCGAACCGGTAGACGTCCTCCAGCGTGTGCACCCACCCGAACGGTACGGGCTCCTCGGCGCCGTCGGCCTGGACGTGGTCGAGGTAGACCTCCTGCTGCGGGCACATCACCACATCGTGGCCGGCCTCCGCGGCCGCGACGCCGCCCGTGTACCAACGCCAGCACATGACGGCGGCGCCCTCCGCCAATCCGCCCTCCAGGATCTCGTCCCAGCCGATGAGGCGGCGGCCACGTGCGGTGAGCCAGTGGTCGTAGTGGCGGATCATCCAGGACTGGAGCCCGTCCTCGTCCTTCAGCCCCAGGTCGCGGATGCGTGCCTGGGCCGTGGGGGACGCCCGCCACTGGTCCTTGAAACACTCGTCCCCGCCGATGTGCACGAATGGGCCGGGGAAGATCTCCAGCACCTCTTCCAGGACGCCCTCGTAGAAACGCAGCACGGCGTCGGTGGGGGCCAGCACGTTGCGGTTGAAGCCCCAGTCGGTCTTCACCTCCAGCGCCGCGGTGTCGACGACGTCGGAGTTGCCCAGTTCGGGGTAGGCGGCGATGGCCGCCTGCGCATGGCCGGGCAGGTCGATTTCCGGGACGACCGTGACGTGCCGCCCAGCCGCGTACGCGACGATCTCCCGCAGATCGTCGCGGGTGTAGAAACCGCCGTGCGGCCGCTCGTCCCACATCGCCGGTTCGCCCCAGCCCATCCGGGTCCTCGGCCGCCACGCGCCGACCTCGGTCAGCCGGGGGTACCGTGCGATCTCGATGCGCCAGCCCTGGTCGTCGGTGAGATGAAGGTGCAGGACGTTGAGCTTGTGGGCGGCCAGCAGGTCGACATAGCGCAGCACGTCGTCCTTGGGCAGGAAATGCCGTGCGACGTCCAGCATGAAGCCGCGCCATCCGAAACGCGGCGCGTCCTCGACGATCAGATAGGGCACCGTGACCGGTTCCCGCTCAATCGGGGCACGGCGAAAGGCGTCCAGGCCGAGCAGTTGCCGCAGGGTCTGGCGCCCCCAGAAGACCCCTGCCTCCGTACCGCCGACGATCTCGGCGCCGTCGGCGGTGACGGTAAGCCGATATCCCTCAGGCGCGAGCGAAGGATCGACGCCGGTACGCACTTCCCCGGCGAACGGCCCCGACCCTCCGGTCGGTTCGATACGACGCGGGGCGGGAATCAGGTTCACCTCTGGCGCCATATCGCCATTCTGATCTCGCCGTGTGATTCGCACCATCGCCTGAACGCCTGAAGTCCCTGAAGGCCTGAAGCAGGGGAGCCTTGGCCGGTCCGCATCGGACACCTTGGAGACGGCCCTGGCTGACCGGTTCGCTGCCGGACGCCGGTGGTGAATCCGACCCGGCGCCCGCGTCCGACGAGCTCTTGGACCGGAGGCAGGGCCGGATTCGGCCGGTCCGGTGCCGGGGGGAAGAAGCCCAGCCGGCCGCGATCGTCTCTCGCGAGCGGGTCGCCCTCACCAGGGGAACGGGGTGGACCAGGCAGCCGATCCGGCCGGGTGGAAGCCGTACGCCCTCCGGCGTGATCGGGATCAGGCCGGAGGGGTGACGACCGGGTGGCGGCCGGGGCCGTACGCCCACGGCCGGGTGCGTTCGAGCGCGGCGGCCAGGGCGAAGACCGTGGCGTCGTCGTAGGTGCGGCCGACGATCTGCAGTCCGGTGGGTACGCCGGTGGAGGCGAAGCCGGACGGGACGGAGAGCACGGGGCAGCGGCCGGCCATGTTGAACGGGACGGTGATGGCGGCCTCCGCGTAGTAGCCGAGTTCGACCCCGTCCACCGTCACGACCGTGTCGGTGTATTCGTCGCCGGCGAGGAAGGCGGGGACGGCCGTGGTGGGCAGCAGCAGAGCGTCGTGGGTCCGGAACAGTTCGGCCAGTTCCGCGTGGATCCTGGCCTCGAAGTGGAGACCCTCGACGTAGGTGGTGCCGGCCGGCCCGGTACGGCACTGGCGGAGGAACTCGCGGGTGTAGGGGTTGAGCAGGTCGGGTGCCGCCGCCTCGGCCTGGGCCACGACCGGGCCGAAGACGGTGGCGTAGTGCGCCCAGGCGGCCCGGCTGAGCTCGGCTCGGGTCCAGGAGAGCTCGACCTCGCGGACGATGACCCCGGCGTCGGCCAGGGACTGCGCGGCGGCTCGGGTGTTGGCCGCGACTTCGGGGTCGACGGGCAGGTCACCGGGGTACACGGCGAGTGCCACCCGCATGCCGGCCGCCGTTACGGCCGCGGGGACGTGGACCGCGGGACCGAGGGACGCGTGGTCGGCGGGGTGCGGGCCGGTGAGGACGTTCTGCAGCAGGACGGTGTCGGCGACGGTCCGGGCCATCGGGCCTTCGTGGCAGTAGTGGTCGAGGTTGAAGGGCGGCAGACTCGGCACCCTGCCGTAGGGCGGCTTGAATCCCACCACACCGCAAAAGGATGCGGGGATGCGGATCGATCCGCCGATGTCGGATCCGGTGGCCAGGGTGGTGGTACCCGCGGCGAGTGCCGCTCCCGCGCCGCCCGAGGAGCCGCCCGGTGAGTAGTCGAGGTTCCACGGGTTGCGGGTGACCCCCCACAGTCTGCTGTGCGTGAAGGACACGCAGGAGAATTCCGGCGTTGTGGTGCGGGCGTGGACGAGGCCGCCGGCGGCGACCACCCGCTCGACGACCGGGTGGGTTTCGGTCGCGATGTTGTCCCGCAGCAGCAGTGACCCCGAGGTCTCGCTTCGGCCTGCGATCGATTGCTCTTCCTTGACCGCGACCGGCAGCCCTTCCAGGGCCCGTGGGCCGCCGTCCCGTCCCAGGTAGCGGGCCTCGGCGATCTTGGCCTGATCCCGCGCCTCGCCGTACAGCTCCTCGGTGAAGGCGTTGACGGCCGGTTCGACCCGCTCCGCCCGGGCGATGACCGCGTCCAGCAGTTCGACCGGGGACAGGGTGCGGGCCCGGAACATGGCCAGGGCCGTCGTGGCGGGCAGATAGGCCAGCTCTGTGTCGTGCATTGGACTCCCATCACTAAGCACCACCGTTGACACCAGCGGTGTCGCAGGTCATCCTAGCACCACAGTTGACACCAATGTTGTTAACTCTTTGGCCGGGAAACGGCCGTACTTTCGCGTACCGGGAGCCTCAGATGTCTGTTGTCACCTCAGCCGCCGAGGCCGCCCACCCCGGCCCGGATCGGCTCTCGCGCCGCTATGTCGCCGGCGCCTCCATGGCGAGCTTCGGCCTTTTCGTGGCCTTGCTGACCCCGCTGAACATCACCATGGCGCTCAAAGTCCAGCAGGTCGATCCGGACGGCAAGGCCGCGAGCCTCAGCCTGGTCCTCGGGGTCGCCGCGTTCATCGGCATCCTGGTCTCGCCGGTTGCCGGACGGCTTTCAGACCGAACCGGAAGCCGGTACGGCATGCGCCGCCCCTGGCTGCTCGGCGGCATGCTGACCGGCACCGCCGGAACCTACCTGGTCGTCCTGTCGGACTCCATCCCGCGGCTGCTCGGCGCCTGGTGCGTGGCCCAGGTCGGGTACAACGTCGTGCTGGCCGCACTCGCCGCGACCCTGCCCGACCAGGTGCCGCCCGAACGGCGCGGCGCCCTGGCCGGGGTGTTCAGCCTCACCCAGAACGCGTCCTACATCGTGGGCACGTTCCTGCCGGTGGTGTTCGCCGGGATCGCGCTCCAGTTCATGGTCCCCGCGCTGCTCGGACTGGTCTCGGTGCTCGTCCTGGTTGTCCTGCTGCGCGACCGGACCCTGCCGTCCGCCGGCCCGAAACCCCGACGGCGGACGACCGGACTGCTCTGGTTCGACCGCCGGCGCCACCCGGACATGGGCTGGGCCGTGTGCACCCGCTTCCTGTTCTGCCTCTCCCAGGCGATCACTCTGACCTACCTGCCCTATCTGTTCACCGACCACTTCGGGGTGGCCGAAGCCGAGGTGCCCTGGCACGTGTTTCTGGCGAACCTCGTGTTCAGCCTGGCCGCGATGGCCGCGGCCCTGGTGTGCGGCGTCTGGTCGGACCGGCTCGGACGCCGCAAGGTGTTCGTGTTCGGCTCGGCGGTGCTCGCCTCGCTCGGACTGCTGGTGATCGTGCTCGCGCCGACGCCTGAATGGAGCCTGCTCGGCCAGGGCCTGTGCGGGCTGGGCAGCGGATGCTTCTACGCGGTGGACCTCGCCCTCATCGTGCAGGTCCTGCCCAGCAGCGACGACGTCGGCAAGGACCTCGGCGTCGCCAACGTCGCCGCGGTGCTTCCGCAGTCCGTCGCCCCGGTGTTCGCCCCGATGCTGATCGCCTTCGGCGGCTATCCGCTGCTGTTCCTCGCCGGCGCGCTCGCCGGGATCGTCGGCGCGCTGCTGGTGCGCCGCGTGCGGGCCGCCCGGTGAGGCTCCGCCCGGATACGGCCAGGGCTCCGCCTTCCCCCGACCCTCTCGTGTTCAGCAGACCTCGATCGGAAGGACCCAACGCCATGACCACCCCCGTCGAACTCGTCGTCGAGTACCTGGAGACCTTCGAGAAGCTCAAAGCCGGATACCTTGCCACCGGCGTCGCCGACTGGAGCCTGGTCGCGCCGTATCTGGCCGACGACCTGGAGATCGTCGAGGCCGACGGCCTGCCGTACGGCGGCACCTACACCGGCGCCGGCGCGCTGCGCGCGGTCACCGAGGCCATCGCCCCGCTGGTCGCCGACACACACGTGGAGGTGATCACGCCCATGCAGGAGATGGTCGAGGATTCCGCCACACCGCACCCGGACGGAGTGCTGGTGCTGGGCCTGGCCCGGTTCGCGGGTACGGCGGTGCGCACCGGTGAACGGTTCGATCTCACCGTGTGTGACGTCTACCGGGTGCGGGACGGCAGAATCACCCGGATGCTGCCCCTCTACTCCGACACCAAGCGGATCGCCGACATCACCTGAGAGTGCCTCGGGGCGGACCGCGCGGTCCGCCCCGAGGCGGTGTCACCGGGAGCCCCGGACTCCGGAGCCGGAGAGTTCCCGGCGCAGCAGTCCGATGTACTCGTCCCCGTCGATCCGCATCGCCGGACGCTTGTCGCCCCAGCGCTCCCGCGCCGCCCGTACGTCCCGGCGGTACCGGGCGAGCCGGACCTGGCGCGGCGGCAGGCGGTAGGCCCCGGCGACGTGGGCGGCGATCAGTCTGGCCTGGGCCTCGCCGACCGGGAACGCCGATCCGGTGGACTGGGTGTAGCCCGCGAAGTAGAGGCCCTCGGCATCCGGCGGGAAGATCTTCAGATACAGGGTCATCGCCTCGGGGCTGCCGGGAATCTGCTCGGGTCGCAGGTAGGGGATCGTGACCTCGTAGCCGGTGCACCAGACGATGAGGTCGATCTCACGGCGGGCGCCGTCGTCGAAGACCACCGCGTCCCCGTCGAGCGCCCGGATACCCGGCGCCGGGGTGATCTCGCCGTGGGTGATGCGGGCGAGCAGGGAGTCCGACAACGTCGGGTGCGCGGCGAGCAGCCCGTGCCGGGGCGCGGGCAGGCCGTAGTGCTGCGGCGGTCCCACGATGGTGCGCAGCACCCGTTCCAGCAGTACCTGCCGGGCCTGCCACGGGAGGCGCCGGGTGAGTGCGCCCAGGGTGTCGCTCGGTCGGCCGAGGAGATGTTTGGGGATCACCCACACGCCCTCGCGGATCGAGAGCGTGGTGTGGACCGCGTGGTGGGAGGAGTCCACCGCGATGTCCATGGCCGAGTTTCCCCCACCGACCACGAGCACCCGTTTTCCGGCGAGTTGCCGGGGCGAACGATAGTCGTGGCTGTGCATCTGGTCCCCGCCGAAGGTGCCGGGGTACGGCGTGGGCCACCGGGCTTCCCAGTTGTGGCCGCTGGCCGCGACCACCGCGGTGAACGAGTGCCGGAAGCGCCCGCCGGGGCCCGTACCGGTGACGGTCCAGGTGCCGTCGTCCTCCCGGGTGACGGCCTCGACGTCGCTGTCGAGCCGGACGGCGCCGAGCAGGTCGAAGCGCTCGGCGTAGTCGTTCAGGTAGGAGGCGATCTGCGTGTGGTGGGGATAGTGGGGCCAGTCGCCGGGCATCGGGTGGTCGGCGAACTCGGTGCGGGTGCGGCTGGAGTTGAGGTGCAGGGTGCTGTAGGCGGGCGAGGTGCCGTTCACCCCTTCGAACACCCACAGTCCGCCGATCCGGCTGCCACGTTCGAAGCAGGTCACCGGGATGTCCCGGTCACGGAGGGCCTTGACGACGGCGAGCCCGGAGGGACCGGCCCCGATCACGGCGACCGACCGTTCGGCGGATGCCCTCCGCGCGGCCTTCGGACGTGCGTCCGGTGGCGACGATGTCGGCGTGTCCTTCGGTGTTTCCTTCGGCATGACGGTGTGGCCTCTCTGTATTTCGCACCAATGGTGTCACCAATGGTGCAAAGATGCCAGACCAAGCACCAATGGTGTCAACGCTGGCTGTTGAGGCGGCTACGATGAGTCCGTGACCACAGACACCACCCGCACCGCGTCGGGCGGACGCAAACGCCGATCGCTGAACTTCCTGACGCCGGAACTGATGGTGGAGACCGCGCTGCGGATCGTGGAGACCGAAGGCGCCGACGCCTTGACCTTCAGGCGCCTCGGCGCCGAACTCCAGGTCGACCACACCGCCGTGCTTCGCCACTTCGGCAACAAAGACGACCTGCTGCTCGCGCTGACCAACCGGCTCCTGGAGGAGTCGCACCGGGGATTCACCCCGGCCGCGCACTGGCGCGACACCATCGCCGACCTCGCGCGCAGGCTACGCCGGGCCTGCCTGGCCCACCCCAAGGTCGCCGCGCTCGTGGCCACCCGGACCTCCCGGCGTGAGGCGGAGTTCCGGGGAGCGAACTGGATCGTCGAGGCCTTGTTCCAGGCCGGTCTACGCGGACGGGAAGCCGCCTCCTACTACCGTGCACTGGTCGACGTGGGCCTGGCGTATTCGTCCTTCGAAGCGACACTGGCCACGGTCGGCGAGGAAGAACGGCGGGGCGACCGCGAGGCCTGGCAGCGCGAGTATCTGCTCGCCTCGCCCTCCCTCTACCCCCATCTGGCCGAAGTGGCACCCCACCTGGCCCAGGTCGACGAGGAAGACCAGTTCGAGATCACCTTGGGCTTGCTTCTGGACGCCGTCGAGCTGCGCGCCACCCAGGCGAAAGCCACCAACCCGGACTCCTGATCCGGCCCGAGGCAGCCATGGGACACCACACGTCGGCGGAACGGCGTAGCGATCGAAGCAGGGGTACGGGCTGCGCCAGGCCGATCAGCCGGCCGTACAGTGCCACAGGTCTTATGGGCGGCGGGAGGCGATGCCGTCGAGGGCGAGTTCGGGTTTGTGCTCGAACCGGACGGAGGCGGGTTCGGCGAGGGCCTGGCGCGTGAGGGGGATCGCCTCGCCGATGGCTACGCTGTGCCCAGCGGCCGCCGTACGGTATTCGATTGTCTCCACAAGCCGTCGATGATGATGCGGCGACCGTCTCCATGCTCACAGGCACGCCGAGCGCATACGGAGGGGGCGATACCCGATGGCCCGACTGCCGCGGGATCTGCCGATCGTGGAGCGCGACGTCGTGCGGCTGGTCGTGCGAGACGCTCTCGACCGGATCCTGCTGTTCCACACCCGCGAGATCACCGCTCCGGAACTCGGCCAGTGGTGGGAACTGCCTGGGGGCGGCATCGACCCCGGCGAGAACTACCGTCAAGCCGCCCTGCGCGAACTACGCGAGGAGACAGGCATCACGGTCGACGACGAACAGATCGGGGCGCCGACCTGGACCCGCGACGGCTCATTCCGCCACCGCGACGTCCGCCATCTCCAACACGAGCTCGTCGTCGAGATCCGGCTGGCCGGATCGGGACCCGACATCGACGACCGCGACCGGCTGGACTACGAGAAAGAGGACTACTTCGACTTTCGCTGGTGGCCGATCGCCGAGGTGGTCGCCGGCACCGACCGGTTCTATCCCCGCGAACTTCCCCGCCTGCTGACCCGCTTTCTCGCTGGTGAGAGGATCGACGAGCCGCTGGAGATCTGGACGTGACCCTTCCCGGGAACACCGATCCCGTCATCTCGGTGGCGTTCGGTGTTCTGGCCGCCGGAAGCAATGACGGGACGGCAGGATGCGGCTGTGGCGAGCCGGGAGACCAGTGTGCGGGTGCGGCACTCCCGCCCCTGGCCGCTCCGCTCGCCGACCGCTCGCTCGTCCTTTCCGTGCCCGGACCGTCTGATGAGACCGGGCTGGCGTGACGACCGTCAAGGCTGGGGTCATGCTGGCGGGCCGGTATCGGTTGGACGCGCTCGCGGGTCGTGGCGGGACAGGTGAGACCTGGCTCGGCTTCGACCGGGACCTGCGGCGGCGGGTGGCGGTCAAGCTGCTCCGAGCCGGTGCCACCTTGGACGAGGGGGTGGCGGAGCGCTTCCGCAGCGAGGGGGAGGCCGCCGCCCGGCTGAACCACCGCAACATCGCCGCCGTGTACGACCTGGGGGAACATCGGGAGGCTCGCGGGGACGGTTCGGCACCGGTCCGTCTCTTCCTGGTTCAGGAGTACCTCGACGGCCGCGACCTGAAGACGCTTCTGGACGAACGGCCCGGCGGGCTCCCGGTGAAGGATGTGCTGGACTACATGGCGCAGGCCTGCGACGCCTTGGCGGCCGCACACGGTGCGGGTGTGGTCCACGGCAACGTCACCCCCGCCAACCTGATGCTGCTGGCGGACGGCACGATCAAGGTGTGCGACTTCGGCACCGCGGGCCTGACCCGGACCGGCTTCCAGCCGGGCACCCCTGCCTACCTGGCGCCGGAACAGCTCAAGGGGTGGCGGTTCGACTACCGCGCCGACCTGTACGCCGTCGGTGCCACGCTCCACCACCTGATCACCGGCCTGACCGTCTTCCCTGCGGACGACGGACGGGTTCCGGCCCACAGCATGGCCGGCGGAAACCCCGGCCCACCCAGCAGACTGCGACCCGGCGCCGGCGCCGACGTCGATCGCATCGTCGCGGCGCTCCTCGCCTCCGAGCCCCTCGAACGCCCCGCCGGCGCCGCCCAAACCGCCGCGGCGCTGCGAGCCGCCGGTTCCCTTTCCCGTCGCCTGCCGGAGGCCGAGCGCATCGCCCGTACCATCACCGATCCGGCGTTCCGGGCTTCGGCGCTGCGGGAGATCGGCGCGGAGGCGGCCGGATACGACTGGAAGCGGGCACACGGCCTCCTCGCCGAAGCCGAACGGGACGCCCGTACCGTCACCTCCCACTCCGCTCAGGCCGACGTGTTGCGGAGGATCGCCGAAGTGGTCGCGGGACACGACCCGAAAGAGGCCGAACGCATCGCCCGTACCATCACCGATCCCCCCACCCAGGTCTGGGCGCTGGGGCGGATGGCCGGAGTGGTCGCAGGGTACGACCCGAAGGAGGCCGAACGCATCGCCCGTGCCATCACCGATCCGGCGTTCCGGGCTTCGGCCTTGGCGGCGATCGGCGCGGCGGTGGCCAGGTACGACCGGAAGCGGGCGCACACGCTGCTCGCCGAAGCCGAACTCGTCGCCGGGACCGTCGGCGACCCCGCCCGCCGGTCCGAGGCGATGCAAGAGATCGCCGCCGTGGTGTACGACCAGGCCGAGGCCGAGCGCATCGCCAGAGGCGTCGCCGACCCCGAGCGACGGCGCTGGGCGTTGTGGCGGGCCGCAGTGATGACGGCGGGGGAGAACCCGGTGGAGGCCGAGCGCATCGCCCGTACCATCACCGACACCGCCATCCGGGCCTGGGCGTTGGGGATGATCGGCGCGGTGGTGGCCGGACGTGACCGAGACCGCGCCCTCAAGGTGCTCGCCAAAGCCGTACGCGTCGCGCAGGCCCAGCCCAGGGCCTTGGAGTCGATCACCGGTGTCATGGCCGGGCACGACCCGGCGGAGTCCGCCCGGATCGCCCGTACCTGGGGCTTCACCGCACAGGTCTGCCGTGTCGCCGCGGTGGTGGCGGTGTACGATCCGGCTGAGGCCGAGCGCATCGCCCGGACCATCAACGAACCACCGCACCTGGCCGAGGCGCTACGGAGGGTCGCCGTCACGGTGGCCGGGTACGACGTGGCGGAGGCCGGGCGCATCGCCCGTACCGTCGGCGACCCGTTGTTCCGGGCCAGGGCGTTGCGGGAGATCGGCGCGGTCGTGGCGGGACACGATCGGGATCGGGCCGACGCGTTCCTGTCCGAGGCGGCGGACGTCGCCCACGGCATCGAAATCCCCTTGGATCGGGCCCGCGCGCTGTGGAAGATCGGCGCGGTGGTGGCCGGACAGGACCGGGGGCTGGGCCACACCCTGTTCCGCCAAGCCGAGCACATCGTCCGCACCATGGCCGACCCCCACGGCCGTCAGGGCTGGGCGTTGCGGTCGATCGCCGAAGCGGTCGCCGACCACGACCCGGTCGAGGCCGAACGGATCGCCCGGAGCATCCCCGACCCCTCCGGCCAAGCCGGGGCGCTTGCGGCGGTCGCCGCGGTGGTGGCCAGGTAGCCGACCTGGTCAGGTGCTTTCCGGGGGTGGCACGGCGACGTCCTCGGGACGGAACCCGGCGTCGCCGTCGTCGGATAGGTCCGCCGACTCCGGACCGCCCCAAGCGCCGACCGTGGACACCAGTCCTGGTGGGAGCCGTGGTGGCCTCGGCCTCGGCCTGGCCTACCTCGTCGCCGGAGCGGCCGGGCTGGAGGCGGTCGAAGGCATGCTAAGGTTGCGTGACGCAGAGACCTTCAGCGGAATGCTGAAGCCATTCGGGAGGTGGGTTGATGGCCGTCGTGGTGACCGCTGCCGTGGGCAGCGCCCGGACCATCCTTATGTCCCGGGTCCCGGTCTGACCTGACGTTTCCCCATCGGCTTCTGCCGGTGGCTTGAGCGGCTTGTGCCCATCGGGGCCCCTTTTCAAGGGTCTCTCCGTTGTCTTCTGGATTCCTTGCTTTTTCGTTCCATGCCCTGGCAAGCCACATCGTGGTTTCGGCCACCGGCTTCCCGTCTATCGAGCCGATCCCGGCACAAGGTGCGCGGACCCTTTTCCGGGGGCAGGCGTGAACCACAACGACACCCCGGCACCGAATGCGGACGGCGCACCGCCGACCTCGGCGTTCTTCGTCCTGCACCACGGTCTGCCCCGGCAGGGGCCCGGCTCCGACGCCGTCACCCGGCAGCTGCTGGACCTGGCGGGACCGCTCCCCGAGCGGCCGCGGATCCTGGACCTGGGCTGCGGCCCCGGCCGCTCCGCGCTGCTGCTGGCCGCCGAGACCGGCGGCCACGTGACCGCCGTCGACCTGCATCGGCCTTTCCTCGGCGAGCTGACCGCCGCGGCGGCACGCCAAGGGCTTGAGTCCCGAATCCGGGCACTCAGGTGGTCCATGGACCGGCTGCCGTTCCCCGATCACGGGTTCGACGTGATCTGGGCGGAAGGGTCGGTCTACAACATCGGTTTCGACGTGGCGCTGCGGCTCTGGCGCCGCCTCCTCGCCCCCGGCGGGGTGCTCGTCGTCACCGAGGCCGAATGGAGCACCCCCACTCCCTCCCCGCAGGTCCGCGCCTTCTGGGACACCCATTACTCCCTGCGCACCCATGACGGCAACGCCCGCGCGGCGCAGGAAGCGGGATACCGGATCGGCGCCTACCTGCCGCTGCCGGACGAGGACTGGTGGGACGAGTACTACACCCCGCTCACCGAGCGGGCCGCCACCGCGGACCCGGAGTATCCCGGGATGGTCAAGGCCCTCGCGGCACTCCACGAAGAGATCGACATGCGCCGGCGGTACGGAGCGGACTACCGCTACGCCGGCTACGTCCTCCATCCCGCCCCTGTTCCCGTAGACGAACGGACCACCATGACCTGGACCACCCGCCCGGAGACCCCCGGCGACATCGACGCCATCCGCGCCGTCAATCTGGCGGCCTTCCCCACCGCGCTGGAGGCCGACCTCGTCGAAGCCCTGCGCGCCGACCGGGCGGCCTGGATCGACGGGCTGTCCGTCGTGGCGGCGGCCGAGGACGGCACCGTCGCCGGGTACGCGCTGCTCAGCCGCTGTCACGTCGACGGCGAGCCGGCCCTCGCCCTCGGCCCGTGCGCGGTGCTCCCCGCCTACCAGAAGCAGGGAGCCGGCTCCGCCGCCATCCGCACCGCCCTGGCCGCCGCCCGGGACATGGGGGAGAACCTCGTCCTCGTCCTCGGGCACCCCGAGTACTACCCCCGGTTCGGGTTCGTCCCGGCGTCCGGGTTCGGCATCCGCCCACCCTTCGACGTACCAGACGAGGCGATGATGGCCCTCACCCTGGACCCGGCCGTCCCGGTTCCCACCGGCCTCATCCGCTACCCGGCCGCCTTCGGCGTCTGACCTGAACGGGCTGCGGCGCCCGGGCACCATCCCGGGCGCCGCGGATCCACCCCGTTTCGACGGCGTCACCGGACGCCTTGGTCAGGGAAGATCGATGACCAGGCCGGATACGGCGACGCCGATCTCACCGCCGTATTCCGGCGGCGGAGTGCGCGGCTGAGGGGTCTGTGCCCGGCTGCAGGTGCGTGAGCACCAGGTGCCCGGTGTCGGCTTCCCTGGCCTGCCGGCCTGCCTGGCGGGCGCCGGACAGGTGGCGCCGCGAGTCCTCCGGCACCCAATCCACGTAGGTGGCCTCGGCCAGGAGCAGGTGAGCGCCGCGAGCCAGGTCCGCCACATCGGGGCTCGGACCGGAGTCACCGGTGTACGCGACACCCGCTCGCCCGCTGTGAGCCGTACGCCGGCATTGGGCACCGAGTGCACGGTCCGGCTCATCGGAGCATCTTCGTCGGCGGGCCTGGTCTGTGGTGGCGCACCGGGCGATCTCGTAACCTACGCCGATGGGTACCGATGTCTTCGCGCTGATCACGAAGTGGGAGCCGATGGTGGCCGACGTCCGGGTGGCGCGGGGCCTGGACTTCTACCGGGAGGCCAACGCCGCGTACAACGATGCGTTCTTGGCCGCGCAGGCCGCCCGTCAGCCGACCCCCGAGCCGCCCGAGCGGTTGCTGTCCTATGCGGTGGAGCGGACGTACCGGGGTGGCTTCACGTTTGTCGCCGCCGGCCGGTACTACACGTTGCTGCGCCCGCGCCTGCCGGCGGATGTCCGCACGCCGGTGTCCGCGTTCCTGGACATGGTGTACGGCGGGGAGCCGCCCGACGATCTCAGGGAGGACTCCGGGGTTGCCGCCGATTCCGCTGTCTTCTACGCGATGCGCCCCGAGACGGTGCGTCTCGCACACGCACGCGCCGAGGCGGTGCCGTGGGACGCCTTCTCCGAGGTCGCCGAGGGCATCGTCATCCCGGAGATGGCCGGCGACCGGTACACTCCCGACTTCGAGTCCGCTTCACCGGCGATGGACACGCAGCGGGACTGGATCGCCGAAGCGGCCGCGACGGACCGGGGGATCGTGGTGGTCATCACGTGGTGAGTCTCTTCCGGCCCGGCCGAGGCCGCCACGGGCAGGCTTTCCGCCGGTGGTGACATCCTGGTCCCGCGCCGGGCGTCGCTTCGACGGGAACGGCTGCTCATGCGGGGCCGGGCGGTACGTCGCGGGTCTCGGACGCGGCGGGGTTGCCGGGGCCGTCGTAGGTGAACCCTCCGATGCCGATCAGCGGTTTCAGCGGCACCACATGCCGCCGGCCGGGCAGGGAGGAATAGCCGGCGCCGATCGCCGCCTGTCAGGTGATGAGATGTGACTCATAGGCGGCGATGACCAGGTGGACGCGGGTGCGGACGTCGAGCTTGGTCAGCAGGTTGCTCACATGCGTCTTCACGGTGCCGAGGCTGATGTACAGGCTCCCGGCGATCTCCGCGTTGGACAGGCCTCTGGCGACCAGGATGAGGACCTCGCGTTCCCGTTCGGTGATGTCCAGGCAGCGGGCCGGTGGCGACGGGTGCACGAACCGCCGGATCAACCGCCGTGTGGCGGTCGGCGCCAGCAGCGACTCGCCGGATGCGACGACCGTCATGCTCCTCAGCAGTTCGGCGGGTGGAGTGTCCTTGAGCAGGAAACCCGCGGCGCCCGCCCGCAGCGCTCCGTAGACGTACTCATCCAGATCGAACGTGGTCACGATGAGCACGCGGGTCCCCGGGCGGCCGGCGCAGATGCGGCGTGTGGCCTCGATGCCGTCCATCTCCGGCATGCGCACGTCCATGAGCACCAGGTCGGGACGGTGGCGAGCGGCCGCGATCACCGCCTGCGCGCCCGTCGCGGCCTCGCCGACGCCGTGGAACCCCGGCGTGCTGTCGATCAACCGGCGGAAGCCGGCCCTGATGAGCGCCTGGTCGTCGGCGACCAACACCCTGATCACAGCGGCAGTGTGGCCATGACGCGGAAACCACGCACCGGGCGGGCACCCGCTTCGAACTCGCCGCCGAAGAGGTGCACCCGCTCGCGCAGCCCGGTCAGCCCGTGTCCGTACGGCTTCACCTGGCCGTTCGTGCCGTCGTCGGCGACCTCCACGATCAGTCTGTCCTCCTGCCGTGCGATCCGCACCAGGACGTGGCGGGCTCCTGCGTGTTTGAGCACGTTGGTCAGCGCCTCCTGAACGATCCGGTAGACCGTCAGCTCCATCTCCCCCTCCACCTCACCGTCTGTTCTCAGCTCCACCTCCAGGCCCGCCATCCTGGTCCGGGCGATGAGCGCGTCGAGATCGGCCAGGTCGGGGGCTGGAGTGAGCTCGGCCTCGCCGTCCTCGCGGAGCACTCCGAGCAGCCGTCTGGTCTCGCGCAGCGCCGATCTGCCGGTCTCCTCGATGGAGGCCAGGGTGCGGCGCATCTCCGCCGCCTCACCCACATGCCCCGCCACGCCCGCCTGCACGGTGATCGTACTGAGCGTGTGGCCGATGACGTCGTGCAACTCCCTCGCGATCCGCAACCGCTCCGCCATGGCCTCCGTCCGTGCCCGCTCCTCCGCCTGCGCGGCGAGCTGTTCGGTGTGGAGCCTGCGCTGGCGTACGGCCGTGCCGGCGGCCCAGGAGGCGAGCAGGATCGCCAGGACCAATCCGAGATGATCGCGTACCGTGCCGGTCACCGGCAGCTCCAGCACGCCTTGCGCGGAGACCCCGGCGGCCGCGAGCAGCGCGAAGCCGGCTCTGCCCCGCGTGGCCAGCGTGTACAGCGCGAGTGGCAGGCAGAGCGGGTCGGCGTGCGGGACGAGGAACTGGCGCATGCCGAGCCCGCCGATCAGGACGATCAAGAACACCGTGCGCGGCCACAGCCGCCTGACCGCTATGGGGAGGCTGACGGCCAGGGCCGACCCGTAGTCGAACAGATCGGGCGCCGCCGGGTTTCTCGACGAGGCGAGTCCCGTGAAGGCGGCCGCGAACACGAGGGCGATTCCGGTGTCGACCGTCACCCAAGCCCAGGCCGGTACCCGGCTCAGCAGGGGGAGACGGATCTGTTCGCGCACGGCACGAATCTAACCGTGCGACCCGGCGAGGTGAATCGGTCTCAAGACCGATGCGGGACGGGACGGGCGTGGCCGACCGTGAAGGCGTGATCGAAGTCATCGGACTCACCAGACGCTTCAAACAGACATGCGCCGTGGACGACCTGTCCTTCACGGTCTCACCCGGGATGATCACCGGTTTCCTCGGCGCGAACGGCGCGGGAAAGACCACGACCATGCGGCTGATCCTCGGCCTGGACCGGCCCACCGCCGGACGCGCCACGGTGCACGGCGTGCCCTACCGGGAACTCAGGAGGCCGCTCACCCAGGTCGGTGCGCTGCTGGACGCGACCGCGGTGCAAGGGGGGCGGCTCGCGAAGCAGCACCTGGGGTGGCTGGCCCGCTCCAACGGGATCTCACGCGGTCGCATCCCCGGGCTGCTTGAGCTTGTCGGGCTCGGCGACGTGGGACACAAGCGCGTCGGCGGCTTCTCCCTGGGCATGAAACAGCGGCTCGGACTTGCCGCGGCCCTGCTCGGCGACCCTGAGGTGCTTCTGCTCGACGAGCCGGTCAACGGGCTCGATCCCGAAGGAATCCGCTGGATGCGCGGTCTGCTCAAGTCGCTCGCCGCCGAAGGCCGTACCGTCCTGGTGTCGAGCCACCTGATGCACGAGATGGCGGTCACGGCCGACCATCTGATCGTCATCGGCCGGGGCCGGTTGCTCGCCGACGCGAAGATCACGGATTTGGTGCGGCCGGACGCCTCACTGGAGGACGTGTTCATGGAGATCATTGAAGGGAGTGCGCGGTGAACGCGATCGCCGCCGAGTGGATCAAGCTGCGGACGCTCCGTTCGACCTGGTGGGCGGTGGGTATCGGCGTGCTGACCTCGCTCGCGCTCACCGTGCTGGGCGCCGCCACCGTCATCTCACGCTGGGCGCCGGACCGCACCGGCGACCACGCGGCCATGGGAGTCGTCGTGGCCGTCTACGTGGGGGTGATCCTGGCGCAGCTGCCGCTCGGCATGCTGGGAACGATGGCGATCAGCGGCGAGCACACGTCCGGCATGATCGACATGACCTTCGTCGCCACACCGTCCAGAGCGCGGGTGCTGACGGCCAAGGCGGCCGTGCTGAGTGGGGTGGCGGTGGTCGGCTCGCTGCTCATCGCGGTTCCGGGCTACCTCTACGGGCGGTTCGTGGCCGCGGAGTTCCAGCCCTCGTTCCTGCCCGCCGGAGCGTGGACGGTCATCGCCGGAGGAACGCTCATGATCGTGGTGACCACGCTGCTCGGACTGGCCCTGGGCATGGTCCTGCGCAACGGAGCCGTGGCGACCGCGGCGCTGGTGGGCATCGTGCTCATGCTGCCGTTCGTCGCAAACATGTTCTCCTGGGGCGACGTGGTCAACCGGTTCCTGCCGACGTATCCGGCTCTCCAGCTGATCGAGCAGGTCCCCGACATCATGCCGACGTGGACGGCGTTCACCGTGCTCGCCGGGTGGGCCGTGATCCCGCTCCTGATCGGGGTGTTCACCGGGAGGCGGTCCGCCGGCCGGCCCTGACGGAGGCGGGCGGCCTCCCGCCGGTATGTACGCGCTGTGGCCGGCGGAGGGCGAGGCGGACGCCACGGACGCGGAACCGGCGCCGGGTCGGCCGGATTCATCGCACGACCTTCAGGGCGGTACGGGCTGCGCCGGTCCGGTCGCCCCGCCGCCCTGAAGGCCTGGGCCGTACACCGACCTGGGTCTCGGGGTCACGGAGCACGTGACTCCACCTCCGGCACGGTGGATCGACGATCGCGGGCCGGAAACGATGCGCCCGCCGGTCAGGCGGTGAGGGCCTGCGCCACGAGAAGCCCCGTCAGGCCGGCGCCCAGCCCGGCCAGGACGCCGGCGACGACGTTGACCAGCGCGGAGAAGCGAGCGCCGTCCTGGATCAGGCGCAGCGTCTCATAGCCGAAGGTGGAGTAGGTGGTCAGCGCGCCGCAGAACCCGGTGCCGACCACCGCCGACCATGCCGTGCCGCCGGGCAGGCCCGTCAGCACGCCCAGGACAAAGGACCCGGCCAGGTTGACCGTCAGGGTGCCCCAGGGGAACACCGAATCGTGCCGGGATCGCACGAGGCGATCGATCAGGTAGCGCAGCGGGGCGCCGATCGCCGCACCCAGAGCCACCCACAGCACCGTCATCGGGCACCCGCCTTCCCCGGCGTGCGGACGCCCGGGAAAACCCTCAGCCGCCGTGCGGGTCCGCGACGTGTCACCCGTGCCTCCGCCGCCGCGCCCACGTGAGGACCGCATCGGCCACGGACACGCCCGCCCAGACCGCCGGCAGCGCGGCGGCCGGTGTGGCGGCCGTGGAGAGCAGTGCGACTCCCGGCGCGCCGGCCTGCATGGCGGAGTGGATGTCCATGACGTAGGTGGAGAAGGTGGTGTAGCCGCCCAGTACCCCGACCCCCCAGAACGGGCGCAGTAGCCGGCGTCCCGCCCACAGCCGGTCGGCCGACGTCATGAGCACGCCGATCAGCAGGCAGCCCGACACGTTGATCAGGAACGTCGACCAGGGAAACCCGGCGGGGGCGTGCGGCAGGGCCGTTGAGATCGAATGGCGGGTCAGCGCACCCAGCGCGCCGCCGGCGGAGATCGCCGCCAGTACGGGCCAGGCCCGAGGCCGCGGCTCGGCGCCTATGGCCGGGACACGGACGTCTGAGTCGACAGGCGCGACGGGCTCGTGCACGGATATCCTCCCCACCAGAACTCTGGCAGGGACCGTTGGCGGCGCTCACCGCGGTTTCCCCGTCGCCCGGGGTGGCGGGCCCCACCGCCTCAGGACCACGTCGCGTGGACGAGGCCCTGACCGCCCACTCTACCGGTGGCGTCAGGCCCCCTTCCACGTCGAATCGCCAAAGGCCGGTTCCCGTAGTCGGCTGCCCGCTTTCAGGTGAGGTGTACGGTCGGTACCCCCCTCATTGATCGGGAGAAGACCGTGCTCATCGCCATCGCCGGGCTCGCCACCAGCCATCCGTACACCGACGCCCGCAGCCTCGCCTCGCACGCCGACCTCGTGGTGTGGGAGGAGGATTCCGCCCGGCTGGCGCGTTTCGTCGAGGAGCACCCCAAGGCCCAGGTCGCGGCCGGCCCGGATGAGCTGCTCGCCGCCCGGCCGGACGGGGTGGTGCTGACGGTGCCCAATCCGGAGGTCGCCGCGGCGCTCAAGCCGGTGCTGGCGGCGGGTCTGCCGTGTTTTGTGAACAAGCCGGCCGCCGCGACCGCCGCCCAGCTCGCCGCCGTCGACGCGGTGGCCCGCACGGCGCCCCACCTGGTGCTCTCCACCTCGGTGCTGCGTTTCGCCCCGGCCTTCACCGCCTTGGGCGGCCAGGACCCGGGGGAGGTGCTCTCGGTACGGGCCACCGTCCGGCACGACGTGGGGCTGTGGGCCGCCGGCCACAACCCGTGGCAGGACGACCCGGCGGTGGGCGGCGGCACGATGGTGACGATGGGGGTGCACGGGGTGGAGCTGCTGGTTGCGCTGCTCGGGCCCGCCGTGCGGCTGGCCGGGGCGGCCGCCGCGATCCGGTCCTACACCGCCCTCAACTCCGAGGACACCGGGGTCATGGCGCTGGCCTGGGAGAACGGGGTCACCGGCACCGTGGAGGTGCTCGGGGTGACCGACGAGGAGTCCTACACGGTCGCCGTGCACACGCGGTCCGGCACCCGGGAAGCCGTGATCACCCCGGGCGGCGACTTCCTGCTCGGCCTTGGCTACCGGGGGACCGTGGAGGCGTTCCTGGCCATGGTGGGCGGCGCCCCGAGCCCGGTGCCGTGGGAGCAGACCCGCGCGGTGCTGGGCACGCTGATCGCGGCCCGGGAGGCATGTCCCTAAGGCCCCGCCGGTCCTCCGCCGACGTTGACAGCCCAAACTCGCTCCGGTTACGGTCTGGACCGTAAATAAGAGTGAGGGAGTCCCGCGTGCGCACAACCGCCGAGCTGGAAGACCACCTGTCGCGACCTCGCGACGGACTGGTCGAGGACCTGGCCAAGATCGACGGCGACATCCTGGTGCTGGGCGCCGGGGGCAAGCTGGGCCCGAGCCTCGTCCGCCTCGCACTCAACGGGATCAAAGCGGCCGGTGGCGGCAAACGCGTCATCGCGGTGTCGCGCTTCTCCGAGCCCGGTCTGGCGCGGCGGCTGAGCGACGAAGGGGCCACGGTGGTGGCGGCCGACCTCGCCGACGAGGCGGCGCTGCAAAAACTGCCCGACGTGCCCAACGTGGTCTTCCTGGTCGGCGCCAAGTTCGGCACCGACGGGCGCGAACACGCCACCTGGTTCACCAACGCCTACCTGCCCGGGCGGGTGGCCGACCGTTTCGCAGGCAGCCGGATCGCCGCGCTGTCCACCGGCAACGTCTACCCGCTCGTCCCGGTCACCTCCGGCGGGTCCGCCGAGGGATCGCCCACCGGGCCGGTCGGCGACTACGCCATGAGCTGCCTGGGCCGCGAGCGCGTGTTCACCTACTTCGCCGAGAAGCACGGCACGCCCACGGCGCTCATCCGGCTCAACTACGCCGTCGAGATGCGGTACGGCGTGCTGGTCGACCTGGCACAGAAGATCCTCGCCGGGCAGCCGATCGACCTGACCACCGGCCAGGTCAACGTGGTCTGGCAGGGCTACGCCAACGAGGTGACGCTCCGCGCGCTGCTGCTGGCCTCCGCACCGCCGTACGTGCTCAACGTGACCGGACCCGAGCTGGTCTCGGTACGGCAGGTGGCGACGGAACTGGGCTCCCTGCTGGGCCGGGAGCCGGTCTTCACCGGCGAGGAGGCGCCCACGGCGCTGCTGTCCAACGCCTCGCGCTGCCACGGCCTGTTCGGGTACCCCGGACTGACGCTCGCCGAGCTGGTCGAGCACACCGCCCGCTGGGTGGGCGACGGGGGACCGTTGCTGGGCAAACCGACCAAGTTCGAGCGCCGTGACGGCGCGTTCTGACCGCGTCGACGCGGGGGAAAGGGGAATGCACGTGCTGAGCACGGCACCTGAGAGGCACGGCTCCGTCCACGACCTGTTCCGCAGGGGAACGGTCATCCCGGCGCACCCGCTGGCGCTGACCGAGGACCGGCGGCTCGACGAGCGGCGGCAGCGGGCCCTGACCAGCTACTACATCGAGGCGGGGGCGGGCGGTCTGGCCGTCGGGGTGCACACCACCCAGTTCGCGATCCACGGCACCGACCTGCTCCCCGCCGTCCTGGAGCTGGCCGCCGAAACCGCCCGGGGCTACGAGCGCGAGGTGGCCCTGGTGGCGGGGGTGACCGGAAGCACCGCGCAGGCGGTGGCGGAGGCGGAGCTGGCGGCCTCGCTCGGCTATCACATGGTCCTGCTGAGCCCGCATTCCCGGCTGGACGAGGACGGCCTCATCGAGCGGACCCGCGCGGTGGGGGAGGTGCTGCCGGTCGTCGGTTTCTATCTGCAGCCGGCCGTCGGCGGCCGGACGCTGACCCGTGACTACTGGACGCGCCTGGCCTCCGTCGACTCGGTCGTCGGCATCAAGGTCGCCCCGTTCAACCGGTATCGGACGCTGGACGTTCTGCACGGCGTGGTCAGGGCCGGGCGCGTGGGCGAGGTGGCCCTCTACACCGGCAACGACGACCACATCCTGTCGGACCTGATCACCTCGCATCGGGTCGTCGTGGACGGCCAGGAGGTGGACGTCGAGTTCGTCGGCGGGCTGCTCGGCCAGTGGGCGGTGTGGGTACGGCGGGCGGTCGAGCTGCTCGACGAGGCCCGGCGGGCGCGGGGCGGGGACGACGCCGCGGTGCGCAGGCTGCTCACCCTGGACGGGCATCTGACCGACGCCAACGCGGCCATCTTCGACGCCGCGAACGGCTTCGGCGGCTGCATCCCCGGCATCCACGAGATCCTGCGCCGTCAGGGGCTGCTGGCCGGGCGCTGGTGCCTGGACCCCGAGGAGGAGCTCTCCCCGGGCCAGCTCGCCGAGATCGACCGGATCTGGGCGGCCTATCCGTGGCTACGCGACGACGAGTTCGTCGCCGAAGGCCTGGACCGGTGGCTGCGCTAGATGGTCAGGCGGTAGAGGGTCAGCGGTCGCCCGCTGGACCCGCTGGTCAGGTTGCCGGTGCGTTCGGCGAGCCCGGCCAGCTCCAGGCGGTACAGCATCCGGCGGGCGGTGCGCATCTGCACCGTGAGCCGATCGGCGATCTCGCGGGTGGTCAGCGGCCGGTCGCCCACCGTCTCCCGCGCCTCCAGCAGTTTCTCCAGGGTCGACACCGACAGGCCCACCCGGCGAGCCAGCACGGGCAGGTTCGTCTCGCTGGCCGGGGGTGCTCCGGCCGACTCCAGCACCACGTCGGTGTCGGCCCGCAGCGACAGCACCGCGGCCCGGTCGCCGATCCGCCGGGCCCTGGCCAGCGCGCGGCGGGCCAGGCTTTCGGCTTCGGCGGCGCTGCGGCCCAGGCCGAACCCGGCGCGGACGACCTGGCTGTAGGCGGACAGCCGTGCCAGCATGGGCAGGCAGGTGAAGCCGCCGGTGGCCTCGTGCAGCGGGCCGCGGGTGGTGACGAGCAGGTGGGTGCCGCCGCGGAAGGCGGCGAGGGTGCCGCCCAGCGCGGTGGCCTCGCGCATCAGGCCCTCCTCACCGTCCAGCTCGATCAGGCCCAGCGCGATTTGCGCGTCCTCCTGCGCTTGGCCCTCGGCGGAGAGCCGGAGCTGGCGCAGGGCGACGCGGACCGAGTGCGCGGACGGGACCAGGCGCAGCACCGGGAGGGTGTCCCGCAGCGCCTCGTGCACCGAGCTCAGACAGGTGATCACAGCGTGCTCGCCGCCGCGGCGGTGGAAGGCGACGGCCGTCTTCGAGGTCAGGCCGCTGCGCCAGGGGAGGACCCGCAGCCGGTCTGTGGGCAGGCCCGCCTCGGTGAAGGTGACGGTCACGTCGGCGCTCGACAGGGTGTCGACGGACAGGCGGGTGACGTCGTGGCCCTGATGCTGCAGCCCGACCAGGGCGCTGAGCAGGGTGGCGCCCGAGTAGTCGACGAACGCCGCGGGGCGGGTCAGGACGTCGGCCTCGTAGGCGAGCATGTGCGGCACGATGCCGGTGAACAGCCAGCCCTCCACCGATCCGGCGTGCGCCTCGACGATGGTGGGCGCCTGCGACTCGTGGTCGTAGTCGAGCCGCAAGGTCTTCACACCCGGTTGTTCCTCACAGACGGCCGCCACGTCGTCGACGAGGTCGTGGGGGCCGACGACCCCGACGAGGATCCCCAATGAAGCCTCCCGGCTAAATTACGGTCAAGACCGCTATCACTCTATCCCGTGCGAGGTGCTACGTTGACTCCGAACTTCCCCAGTGCCGCGGACACGACCGGCCGGACTCTCGGCGACGAGGAGGTGGCCGCCGTCGAGCGGGTGATCCGCTCGGGGATGCTCAACTCGGTGTGGGGGACCGAGGCCAAGGCGCTCGAACGTGAGATGGCGGCGCTGTACGGTGCCCGGCACGCCGTGGCGTGCTCCTCGGGTACCGCCGCACTGCATCTCGCGGTCGTGGCGGCCGCGCCCGACCCCGGAGACGAGATCGTCACCACACCCGTGACCGACTTCGGAACCGTGGCCCCCATCTTGGCGCAGAACGCGGTTCCTGTCTTCGCCGACGTAGACCCGCTTTCCGGGAATCTCGACCCGGAGGCCGTACGGGCCGCGATCACCCCGCGTACCAGGGCGATCATGGCGGTCCACCTGTTCGGCGCGCCGGCCGCCCTGGACGAGCTGCGGGCGATCGCCGACGAGCACGGCCTCACCCTGATCGAGGACTGCGCGCAGGCGTGGCTGGGGGAGCTGCCCGACGGACGGCCGGTGGGCCGGATCGGCGAGGTCGGCTGCTTCAGCCTGCAGCAGTGGAAGCACATCACCTGCGGCGACGGCGGCCTGGTGATCACCGACGACGACGCGCCGGCCCAGGCGATGCGGCTCTTCGCCGACAAGGGCTGGGACCGGGCCGGCGGACGGCACCACCTGAGCTTCGGGCTCAACTACCGGATGACCGAGTTGCAGGCCGCCGTGGCCCGGTGCCAGCTCGCCAAGCTGCCCGGGGTGGTGGCCGCGCGGCGGCGGTGGGCGCTGCGGCTGCGGGCGGAGTTGGCCGGTCTGCCCGGGCTCGCGCTCCCCGACCCCCGCGGGCACGCCTGGTGGTACTTCCCGATCGTCCTGCCGGGCGGGGGAGCCCCCGAGCTCGCCGCCAAGCTGGCCGCCGACGGGATTCCGGTCCGGTCCGGGTACCTCGCCGAACCGCTCAACCGGGCGCCTCTGTGGGATGGGCCGATATACGGTACGTCCAGGTTTCCCCTGTCGGGGCCACCTGCGGACTGCCCTCAAGCACAGCGCCTGATCGACGAGACGTTGCTGATCGTCGAGGTGAACGAGAACTACACCGCCGGGCATGTGACCGCCATCGCCGACGGGTTCCGCCGTCACGTTCAGGTATCGGGCATTGACCCTTCTTGATTCCGATGGCTAGATTTCGGTCTGGACCGCTATTAAGACATGAAAGGCAGGTCCCGATGAGAAGAGCGATGCTCGTCGGCCTCACAGCCGTCCTGGGAGCCGCACTCGCCGGATGCGGCGCCGACGCCGGTTCGGGGACGGACAAGAGCTCGGTGACGCTGTGGATGTATCCCGTCATCGGAGATCAGGCCAAGAGCCAGGCGTTCTGGACCAAGGTGGAGAAGGATTTCGAGGCCGCGAACGGCACGATCGACCTCACGATCGATCAGCAGCCCTGGGACGGACGCCAGGAGAAGATCACCACGGCGCTCGCCTCCAAGAAGGGGTTCGACCTGGTCGTGCTCGGCCCCGACCAGATCCCCCAGTACGCCCAGCAGGGAACCCTGGTCCCGGTGGACGACGTGGTGGCCCCCGCCAAGACCTCGTTCCTGCCTAACTCCCTGACCGCGCTGACGGTGGACGGCAAGCTGTACGGCGTCCCGATCTACCAGACCATCACCGCGCCGATCTACAACAAGAAGCTGTTCACCGACGTGGGCGTGACCGAGTTCCCCCAGACCTGGGAGGCGTTCAAGGCCGCCGCGCCCAAGCTCGCCGCCAAGAAGATCGCGATCCTGGATTACCCCGGAGCCCCCGAGGTCAGCCTGAACCAGAGCTTCTACCCGCTGCTGTGGGGCAACGGCGGCTCGGTGTTCGCCGCCGACGGCAAGACCGTCGCCTTCAACGCTCCTGAGGGAGTCGAGGCCCTGCAGTTCCTGCTCGACCTGCAGAAGGCGGGCGGCCTGCCGGGGAACACGGCGACCAAGAAGAACGACATCGAGGGCGGGACGCTGGCCGCCGGCAAGACGGCCGTCTACCACGCGGCCACCGCGCTGCAGGCCGTCCAGCTGGGTGCGGCGATCGGCGCGGAGAACGTCGGCGTCGGCCTGCCGCTGGAGAGCGGGAAGAAGGTCGCCTTCGGCATCCCCGGCGGGCTGGTGCTGGCCAAGCACTCGCCGCAGCCCGACGCCGCCAAGAAGGTCGCCGCCTTCCTGTCCTCACCCGAGGTCGCGGCCGAGCTGGCCAAGGAGTCCGGCTTCTTCCCCGCCCGCGACGACGTGACGGTGCCCGGTGCCTCCCCGGCCGTCCAGGAGTTCGCCAAGTCGCTGGAGTTCGCCTTCCCGGGTGACACCCACCCGATGGCCCGCCAGGTGATGGCGCTGGTCGCGCCGGAACTTCAGGCGGCCCTCCTCGGCAAGAAGGACGCCAAGACGGCGCTCGACGACGCGGCCAAGGAGGCCAACGCCCTGCTGGCCGGCAGCGGCTGATGCGGTCCGCCCCCTCCCCGGCGGGGGACCGTCACGTGCGAAAGGCGTGAAGCCGTGCGACAGCGCATGCGGGATCCGATAACGGGTCTGTTGTTCGTCCTGCCCATGCTGGTGCTCTTCCTGGTGTTCAGGTTCGTGCCCTCGCTGGGCGCGGGGGCGATGAGCCTGACCGACATGAGCCTCGGCGGGGAGTGGAACTTCATCGGCGCGGAGAACTACGCCCGGCTGTTCGACGACCCGAAGTTCTGGGACAGCCTGTGGATCACGCTGCTCTACGTGGCGATCTACGTGCCCCTCACCGTGGTCGCCGCGCTCGCCACCGCGCTTCTGCTCAACGCGGTCGTCTTCATGCGCGGGTTCTTCCGGGGCATGCTCTTCCTGCCGTACGTCACCAGCTTCGTGATGGCCGGTGTGATCTGGCGGTGGATCTACGAGTTCGACGGGCTGATCAACGGGTTGCTGGGGAAACTCGACGTCGGCCCCATCGGTTTCCTGGAGGACTCCGCCCTCGTCCTTCCCGCGCTGGCCGTGGTGTCGGTGTGGAAGGGTTTCGGGTACTCCATGCTGATCCTGCTGGCCGGGCTCAAGGCGATCCCGGCCTCCTACCTGGAGGCGGCCACGGTGGACGGGGCGGGACCGTGGCAGCGGTTCCGCCGGATCACCCTCCCACTCCTCAAGCCCGCTTTGTTCTTCGTGCTGGTCATCGAGACGATCGGTGCCTTCCAGACCTTCGACACGATCTACGTGATGACCGGTGGCGGCCCGGCACGCGCGAGTTACACGCTCATCTACGGTCTGTACGACCAGGGCTTCAAATTCTCCAACCTCGGCTACGCGGCCACGTTCGGCGTCGTGCTCTTCGCCCTCGTGCTCGTCGTGTCGCTGATCCAGCGCCGCCTGCTCGATCGGGGAAACGCATGACGCTCACCGCCACCCGGCCCGCCACCACGAAGGCGAAGCCGTCGGCCAAGCCTCGGCGCAAACCCTTCCGGTGGCCCCTGTGGGTGCTGCTCGCCCTGGTGTCGGCCATCACGGTGAGCCCGTTCGTCGTGATGTTCGTGGTCGCGCTGTCGCCGCCGGGCAGCCCGACCCTGCCGGTGCAGTGGCCGGAGTCGCTGTCCCTGAAGACCATCACGGACCTGCTGTCGGCCTCCGGGTTCCTCGGCTGGACCGTCAACACGGTGATCTACTCGGTGGTCTCCGTGGTGATCATTCTGCTCACCGCGTCCATGGCGGGGTACGCCTTCGCCAAGAAGCGCTTTCCGGGACGCGACGCGATGATGTGGGCGTTCCTCGCCACGTTCATGGTGCCGTTCCAGGCGACACTGATCCCCATGTTCGTCCTCGTCTCCCAGCTCGGCGGGGTGGACACCTTCTGGGGGCTGATCGTCCCGACGCTCGCCAACTCCCAGGCGGTCTTCCTCATGCGGCAGTTCATCCGCGACCTGCCCGACGAGTTGTTCGAGGCGGCCAAGGTCGACGGGGCCTCCGAGTGGCGCATCTACTGGCAGATCGTCCTCCCGCTGACCAAACCGATCCTGGCCACCCTCGGGGTGTTCGTGTTCCTGTGGCACTGGAACGACTTCCTCTGGCCGCTCGTCATGGCCCAGTCGGACGAGGTGCGCACGCTCACCGTGGGGCTGGCCTCGTTGCGTACGGAGGGAGCGCCGCTGGCCCACCTCATGGGCTCCGCCGCGCTGTCGGTGCTGCCCTGCCTGCTGGTCTTCGCGCTGCTGCAGCGCTATCTGGTGAACAGCATCTCGATGACCGGACTCAAATAGAGTCCTTTGGATGGAAATATCAACACCTGCCGCGCAGCTGCGGGATCGGCTGCACGGCACTCTTCTCGCCGCGGCGGCCACTCCCATGACGGCCTCCGGCGAGGTGGACCTCGACGTCGTGACGGCCTACTTTCGCGGCCTGCTCGACGACGGCGCCGACGGGCTCGCGGTACTCGCCCACACCGGCCGGGGTCCCTTCCTGCCCCCGCCGGTGCGGGCCGCCGTGATCGAGCGTGCCGTCGCCCTGGGCGTTCCCGTGCTGGTCGGGATCGGCGGCGCACCCGGTGCCGGAGCGCCGCACCCGGTGACCCTCACCGCGGACACGGCGCGACCGGCCGGGCCGGAGGCGCCCGCGGACCCGGTGGAACGGGCCGTGGCCGAGGCCAGGACCGCGGCCGAGCTCGGCGCCGCAGGCGTGCTGGTCTTCCCCTCCGCCCAGGACCGGCTCGCCGTCCACGACGCCGTCTGGCGCGGCTCGGGCCTCCCCATGATCGCCTTTGACCTCTACACCCGGCCCTGCCCGCCCGCCCTGCTGCGCGAGATCGTCCGCCATCCCGGGGTGGCGGGACTGAAGACGGCGCTGCTCTCGGACGCGATGGGCTGCCAGGAGGCGATCCGGATCACCCGGGACGCGGGACGGCTGGCGATCACGGGCGAGGACCGGATGTTCGGGCCCTCCCTGCTGTGGGGGGCCGAGGCCGCCCTGGTCGGGATCGCGGCGGCGCGGGTCGGCGTCACCCGTGCGGTGATGCGCGCCTTCGCCGGGAACGAGCTGCGGGAGTTCGAGCAGGCGTCGGCGCGGCTGGACCGGCTGGCCGCGGCGACGTTCACCGCGCCGATGGAGGGCTACGTCCAGCGCATGCTCTGGCTGGCCGCCGCCGAGGGGCGCATCCCGCACACCCACGCCGTCGACCTCTTCGGCCCGGCGGCGGGGGAGGACGGACGGGCGCTGGAACGGAGCGTTCTCGCCGAGGCCTGACCCGTCCGCGGCTTGGCTGGACGATCGCAGCCGGTACGGGCCGCCGCGTGAGCGTTGCGGCCTGCGGCGTGCCCGGGCGCCGGACCGGACGCCGCGCGGCGATCCGGCGCAGCCCGTACCGGATGAGGGCAGACTGCGATCGGCGGAGGCGGGTCCAGGTGACCTCGCAGGCGGTGCCGTCGGTGCGGGCGGTGAACGCGATCATGGGGACGGTCGGGGAGTTCCTGTCGTGGTGCTGCCTGCAGGGGTGGGTGTCGCCGGCGCCGGTGTCCGCAGCGGGCACCGGTCTTGAGGCAACGGGACAGCCGGCTGGGCTGGATTCGAACCTCCGGTCACTTCATGTCGCGCCGATCGCGCAGGATTTCGGCGCCGTCGCCGTCAAGTTGATCGCAGTACACCGAGCGTCCGGTCGTGGCCATCACCAATGCCAGGGTGGTGCCGGACACCAGCGGCCCGGAGCCCGTGGTGAAGGGGCCGTCGACGGCGACGAGTCGCAGGCCGGCGATCCGTCTCCTGGCGGCGACGACCATGTCCGAGCCCTGGTAGTACTCGGCGACCCGGGTGAGGGTCTCGATCGGGTACTCATGGCGAATGCCCAGCGGTCGCCGGATGTCCTCGGCGTGCACGATCGTCTCACCCAGCATCGCGATGACGGGGAGAGGCGGTTTGGTGGTGCTCGTGACGACGCGGCGGAACCTGTCATGCGTCTCGGCCGCGGTCGTGCCCAACTGCTCGGCCAGCCGCATGGCGACCTGCTTGTCGAAGTCGAACCGGCAGCGGATCACCCCCGCCAGCCACCGCACACCGTTGAGGCTCGCCCCTGCGGTGAGGTGCGCCAGCACCTCCCGCACGGTCAACCCGGCACACAGCGACGGCGTCGCCCACCGCTCGTCGGCCAGATCCACCAGGTCGCCCGCCAGGGCCGCCCGCTCGGCATGCACCAGCGGCCAGAGGCCGGCCACGCGACGGCCCTGTGCCTTCGGCGCCGGATCGGTCTTGTCAGACAGCCACTTCTCATCGGTCACAGGAGTCCTCGCGTCAGGTCGGTAAAAGACGGTCGAAAGTGAGGACTCCCGCCAGGGGGCGAAATCGTCGCTCACGAGCGACGCTTCTCGCCAGTCCGCCGACGATGATGGGAGCGGCGTTCGTCGCGGCGAAGACCGTGCCCGTCACGGGGGATGAGGATCGCCGCTTCGCCCGACATAACCCTTCTTGGCACGGCCGGAGTCGTTCAGCCGATCGGCAGGCGGAAGAGGTCGGCGGCGTTACGCCAGGCCAGACGGTCCGCCGCGTCGCCGGTCAGCCCGGCCGCCGCCACCGAGCCGAACGCGGAGGCCGGGTCGATGAGCGTGGAGTCGGTGCCGAACAGCAGTCGGCCCGGGTCCACGGCGGCGGCGACCTCCGCGATGCGCCCGGCGGGGAAGTGCGACCAGCAGGGCTCCAGGTAGAGGCGGTCGCAGGTGCGGGCGGCCTCGACGGCGTGCCGGTATCCGTCCGCGCCCATATGCCCGGCGATCACGCGCAGGCCCGGGATATCCCGGCAGACCCGGGCCAGGTCGAGCACCGAGGTGCCCCAGGTGTGCACCAGCGCCGGCACGCCCGCCGCCGCCACCAGGGTCAGCGCCTCGCGCATCCACGGGGAGCCGATCGGGGAGCCGGTGTAGTCAGTGTGGATCTTCGCCCCGACGAACCGGCCGGTGGGCAGGTAGGCGTCCAGGTCGCGTTCGGCGGCGGCCAGGCGGCGCGGATTGACGGTCACATACCCGTACAGCCGCTCGGAGCCGGGCGCCCCGGAGCCCAGGAAGGCGGCGAGGGAGCGGTTGCCCGCCGAGGCGTCGTAGATCACGGCCTCGGTGCCCGAGACGACCGCCAGGTCGATTCCGTAGCGGTCCATGGCGGCGACGGTCAGCGCGGCGACGTCCATGGTGAAGAACCACGGGCCCTGGTGCGCGTGCACATCGATGATCATGCGGGTTCTCCGAGGAGCAGGCGGCGGGCGTTGCCTCCGGCGACCAGCGCCGTCTCGTCGGGCTTCAGGCCGCCGGTGGCCAGGCGCAGCAGGGGGACGAGCGGCTCGTAGTACGGGGAGCGGGAACCGAAGAGCAGGCGTTCGGGGCCGATCTCGCCGACCGCGGTCTCCAGCGCGTCGGGGGAGTTGAGCAGCCGGGTCGAGGTGTGGAAGCCGGGCTCGTCGGCGGCCGCCACCAGGAAGTCGCCGAGGTGGTAGAAGTGGGTGTCCAGGAAGACGACCCGCAGGCCGAGGCCGGTGAACGGCCGCCAGAAGCGGCGTACGTCACCTCCGGTGAGCACGGTCAGGCCGAGTACGGCGGCCCGCCGGGCCACGTGGCGGACCGAGGGGAAGTCCGCTTCGACGCCCTGTTCGTCGGGGAAGAGGCGGACCCCCCGTACGCCCAGGGCGGCCAGGCGTTCCATCTCGCGTACCGCACCCAGGGGGTCGCGCAGGTCAAGGCTTCCGACGGGTACCACCGCCACCCAATTCCCGGGCGCCGAGGCCAGGACCTCGTCGTTGCCCGAGACCATGTCGAAGAGCGCGGCGCGCAGGCCCGCCGTCGCGGCCGCGGCGACGCCGTGCCGGGCCAGGACGACCGGCGCGGGGTCCGGAGGGAGGTCACGGTCCGGATAGGCTCCGGCAAGGACGTCCACGTCGAGTGTCACCACCAGGTCGCCGATCAGGTGCCGGGTGTCGAAGGGCGTCATGCGTAAGCCTTCCCTTGAGATACCGGCCATGACCATAATTGCTGGATCCAGGCAACCACAAGGGCTTGCCGCTCCCTTGACGCCTACTTTGGCTCTTGACTAAATTTCGGTCTGTGCCGAAATATAAGCCGAGCAGGATTGCCGACGCGCACCGGCTTGTCGGGCCGGTGCCGTTCGACGACTTCCCCGAAGACCCCCGGGCCGAGCTGGACCGGCTGGGCGTAGAGCGGGCGTACGTGACGCACACCCTCAGCCTCTACGCCGACCCGCAGGCGGGCAACGAAGCGCTGCTGAAGCTCGGCGACCCCCGCCTGGTCCCGGTGCCCGTGGTGGTGCCGGGCGTCCCGGGGGCCTGCGCTCCCGCGAGCCCGGATGAGGTGCGGGACTGGGGCGTGCGCCTGGTCCGGCTCTGTCCCGAACGCCACCGCTGGGAGCTGACCGGCCCGGTCTCGCTGCGCTGGTTGGCCGTGCTCGGCCTGCCCGTCGCGATCGATTTCGAGGAGACCTCGCCGGGCGGGCTGCTCACCCTCGCCCGGAGCCTGCCGGACCTGCGCATCCTGCTGCTGAACCCCGGGTACAGGCGTCTGCGCGCGATCGCCGAGCTGATGACCGAGATCCCCGGTCTGTGGCTGGAGATCGGCACCGTCAACACCCAGGGCGGCGTGGAGTGGCTTGCCGAGCGGTTCGGCGCGTCCCGCCTGGTGTTCGGCACCGGGGCACCACTCGTCGACGACTGCGGCCCGCGCTACCTGCTTGACCATCTCTCCCTCGGCCAGGACGAGGTCGATCTGATCGCCGCCGGATCGCTGGAGGGACTGCTGTGATCCTCGACGCGCACGGCCACATCGGCAGCTGGCCCGACTTCCTCATCCCCGATCCCTCCGCCGAGGGCCTGATCGCCACCATGGACTCCACCGGCATCGCCGCCACCGGCATCAGCCATCTGCTCGGCCTCGGGCCCGACGCCGTCGAAGGCAACCGCCGTGCCCTCGCGGTCGCCGCCGCCCACCCCGGCAGGTTCGGCGTCTGGCAGGTCTACAACCCCCACCATCGCACCCCGCCGACCGACGGTCCGGGCGTCTGGGGCGTCAAACTCCATCCAGACGTGCACCTGTGCCGCCTGGACGACCCGCTGTACGAGCCGGTGTGGAAGCTGGGCCTGCCCGTGCTCGCGCACGGCCAGACCGACTCGCCGTGGAGCTCACCGGAGCAATTCGCCGTCGTCGCGGCCCGCCATCCGCAGGTCCCACTGCTCATGGGACACACCGGGCTCTGGCCGTACGGCTTCCGCCGCGCCGCCGAGGCCGTGGCCGAGCACCCGTCTGTCCTGCTGGAGGTCTGCGGATCCAAGATGACCGGCAGGTGGATCGCCCGTCTCGCCGCCCTCGCGGGTCCCGAGCGGGTGGTGTTCGGCAGCGACGCCTGCTTCCTGGACCAGCGCATCGGCTTCGGCCGGGTCGCGCTGGCCCCGCTCGCCGAACCCGATCGGGCCCTCATCCAGGGGGGCAACCTCGCCCGTGTCCTCGGCCCCCGCCTCGCCCGCAATCCCGGAGGAACACCCCTATGAAGCTCGCCGTCGACGGGGGCACCCCCGTACGCACCGATCCCTGGCCCTCCTGGCCGCCACCGCTGTCGGACGCCCAGCGCAAACTCGTCACCGAGGTCCTGGAGAGCGGCCTGTGGGGCGCCACCCAGGGCACACGCTGCGCGGAACTGGCCGAGGAGTTCGCCCGCCGGTCCGGCGTCCCGTACGGCGTCACCGTCGCCAACGCCACGCTCGGCCTGTTCGCCGCCCTCCGCGGGCTGGGGGTGGGACCCGGCGACGAAGTGATCGTCCCCGCGTACACCTTCGTCGCCTCGGCCACCTCCGTGCTGCTCGCCGGGGCCGTTCCGGTGATCGTGGACGTCGACCCGGGGGACCTGCACCTGTCCGCGCGGGCGGTCGAGGCGGCGATCACGGGGCGGACCGCGGCGGTCATGCCGGTACACCTGGCCGGCAGCCCGGTGGACATGGACCCGCTCACCGCCGTCGCCGCCCGGCACGGCCTGAAGGTCGTCGAAGACGCCGCCCAAGCCCACGGGGCCGCCTACCGCGGTCGGCCCGTCGGAGGCCTCGGCGACGCCGGGGTGTTCAGCTTCCAGGCGAGCAAGGCGATGACCGCGGGCGAAGGCGGTGTGATCGTGTGTGCCGATCAGGCCGTGCACGGCGCCGTCTGGTCGGCCTGCAACCTGGGCAGACGGCTGGGCGGCGCCTGGTACGGGCACCCCGAGGTCGGCTGGAACCTGCGGATGACCGACATCCAGGCGGCGCTGCTGCTGCCGTGGCTGGACCGGCTGGAGAAGGAGATCGCCCGGCGCGAGGCCTTCGTCGCCGCGCTCGACCTCGGTGACCTGCCGGTGAGCGTGGTGCCGCAGCCCACAGGTACGACCCGTGACTCGCGGCACCTGCTGATGCTGCGGGTGGAGGCCCCGGTCGAGCGGGAGTTCCTGCTGACGGCGATGGCGGCCGAGGGCGTGCCTCTGGAGGGCGGCTACCCGCCGCTCGGCACCATGGCCGCGCTCACCGGTGCCGGGGCGAGGGCCGAGCCGTGCCCGGCGGCTGAGGAGGCTTCGCGGAGCGTGGTGTGGGTCCGCCAGCAGATGCTCATGGACGATCCCGCCCGTGCGTCCGACGTGAGCCGGGCGCTGGCCAAGGTCCTGGCGGGACGCAGCGCCGCCCGGTGACGGCGCGCACGTCGTAATCGCCGTCTATCGCCACCAGGTCGACGCCTGCGCCGAGGCCGGTCCAACCCTCCTGGCGGCCGGCCCGACTCCGCACGCCGCACTGGGACGGTGGATCGACCTCTTCGTCGACTTCCTGGTCACCAAGCACGGCCTCGCGGCCGCACTGCAGACCGACAACGGCGGCTTCGAAACGCTGCACGCCTACTTTCTCGACCGCCTCCTGCCGGTGTGCACCCAGCTCCTCGACGCCGCCGCCGCCTCCGGTGAGATCCGCGCCGGCCTCAACGCCTACCAACTCATGCGCGGCGTCGGAAACCTCTGCATAGGCGCCGACAGCGACCCCCGCTATGACGCACGTCAACTGGTCGAGCTCCTCGTCGCCGGACTGCGCCAACCGTGCTGACCGGACCGTCGCCGCGCTCACCGGTGCCGGGGCGAAGACCGAGCCGTACCCGGCGGCCGCGGAGGCCGCGGCGAGCGTGGTGCGGGTGCGCCGGCGGATGCTCATGGACGACCCCGCACGCGCGGCCGACGTGGGCGAAGCCCTGGCCAAGGTGCTCATCGGCCGGAGCCTCTCACGGGGAGGGCGGGCTCAAAGCCGGTCGCTGACCCCTTTTATCAAGTTTCCGACCAGCCAGGTCGCCAGGCGGCCGGGCAGGGGAGGGGCGGCGCGCAGGAGGCCTTCGCTCTGGAACAGGGCCCGCGGCCCGGAGGTCGCGATGCCCCGGACGGCCACGGCGGAGGCCAGTGCGGCCTGGCGCCCGCGGCTCTTCGCGTACGCGCGCAGCGCCGCGGCCGGATCCGCATTGCCCGCCAGGGCACGCAGCAGTGCCCCGACGTCCTCAAGGGCCTGACCGGCGCCTTGGGCCAGCATGGGGGGCATCGCGTGCGCCGCGTCGCCGATCAGGGTGCACCGGCCCCGGCCCCAGCGGAGCGGCGCGGGGTGCCGGTGGTGCGGAAAGAACCCGACGTCCTTCTCCGTCAGCGCCGCAAGCAACTCGGGGATGGGCGACGCCCACCCGCCGTACCGTGCCCGGAGGGCGGCCAGCGCACGGTCCGGGGAGGCGAGGTCGTCACCCGGCCGCGGGCGGAAGTCGATGAGCCACTGCAGCAGGCCGTCGCCCGCGGAGGCCATCCCGAAACCCCCCAGGCGCCCGAGGAACAACAGGGCGCGGGAGCCGAGGTCGAAGGGCGCGGGGACCAGGCCCTGCCAGGTGGCCACGCCGGTCGGCGGGGCGGCTGTGCCCCGGGTGCCCGATCCGGGGCCGAAGAGGGCCGCGCTTACCGGGGAGTTCACGCCGTCGGCGCCGACCAGCAGGTCGCCCGAGTACTCGGTGCCGTCCTCGGTCTCCACCCGCACCCCTCGGCCGTCGTCGTGGAGACGGGTGAAGCGGGCGCCGAAGCGGAAGATCTCCTCCGGCAGTCCCTCGGCGAGCCGGGCGATCAGCACGTAGCGAGGGATCACCACCATCGGCGCGCCGAACCGGGCCGCCATCCGTCCGGTGTCCATCGTCACCATCCGGCGTCCCCCGGCACTGCGGACCTCGAAGGCGTCGATGCGCCGCCCCGCGCCGTCCATCCGCACGCCGAGATCGCCCAGCACCGTCGTGCCGTTGCTCCAGAGCACGATCGCGCAGCCGGTCTCCCGCAGGGCGGGCGCCCGTTCGAGCACGGTCACCTCGTGTCCTGCGGCGAGAAACCCCTTGGCCGCCGCAAGCCCGGCAATCCCCGCCCCCACTATGAGAACACGCATCCCAGCCCTCTATCTCTCGTAGTACTACTAGTTGTAGAGAATAGAGAGTGAATGGCCGGTCCAAGATCCGGTCCGGTTCCGGCGAATTGAAATGGGTTGCCCCGGCTACCGTTTCGCCGTGGGGCGGGCGCGCACGTGGGCGCGTTCACCCTGTTTGCCGACGAGGCTGAGGAACTCGGCAATCCGATGGCCCAGGTTGGCGTGGCCGCGGCGGCGGGTGCGGACGCGGTGGACCAGATCAACGCCGATCTGATCGCCGAGGAGACCCGGCAGGCGGTCGCCGCCCGCCGCAACCCGGACGACGTCGGGTGACGGGCGGGTGCGTCATGCCCGGTGAATCGAGGCCACCTCGGCGCCCACCTGAGCCAGGGCACGAACAAAGGCATCTGCGGCCGCCGTCGCCGATGCCGGCCGGTGGCGGACCGAGGCGTACACGCTTCGGCGCGGCGGGTTCACCAAGGCGCGGACGGCCAAGTCCCGGCGAAGGGCCGGTACAAGCAGCCCGGGTGCCAGCATCACGCCATGGCCGGCCGCGACGAATGCCTGCTTGCCGAGCCAGCTGCCGCATCGGATGTCGATGCGAGGAGTGAAACCCGCCTGCGCACAGGCCAGGGAGAGTATGGACGCCGCGCCCTCGTAGTCCTCCACCCAGGTGTCCTGGGATAGATCGGCAAGGTCGATCACGTCCCGCCGAGCCAGCGGATGATCCTCCGGCAGCGCACACATCAGCTCCTCGTCGAGCAGATGCGTCAGGGCAAGGCCCGCATAGGCCGGGATGCCGGGCGGGTAGTCCGTGATGACGGCGACATCCAGTTCTCCGTCGAGCAGCCGGGGCAGCATGCGTGGGGTGACGTCCTCTGCGAACGCGACTCGCACGGACGGTAGTTCGGTGGCGAACACGTTCAGCGCCTGTGGCAGGAGGCCGGCCGAAGTGCTGGGAACGCCGCCGACCCTCAGGTAGGTGACGGGTTGTTCGCGCGAGGCGATCACGTCCCGCTCCGCGTGCTCGACGCGCCGGAGGATCACCGCAGCGTGCTCCAGCAGCACCTCTCCGGCGGATGTGAGTCGTACGCCGCGTGCGTGGCGTTCGAGCAGCGGTGTCCCGAGGCGGGTCTCCAGTGCGGCGATCTGCCGGGAGACCGCGGACTGGGTGTAGCCGAGGATTTGGGCGGCAACGCTGATCGAACCTTGTCGGTACGCCTCGCGGAACGAGCGCAGTGCGGTGATGTCCACGACTGAGCACCCTAGCCTGGACATTCCATTCACGCATGGCTGCTCTGCTGTATATGCGTTGGTCAGATGGCGGCACGGTGGAGGAGGATGCCGTCGTGAATGACACGAAGCTCACACACATCACCGCTCCGGATGGCGTCGCGCCGGGGATGGGATACACCCATGTGGTCATCGGATCCGGCCGTTTGGTCGTACTGTCCGGGCAGGTGGCGCTGAACGAGCAAGGGGAGGTGGTGGGAGCGGGGGATCCTGCCGCCCAGGCGCGGCAGGTGTTCGACAACCTGCGCAGTTGCCTTACGGCGGCAAACGCCACGTTTGACGACGTCGTCAAGCTCACCTACTTCGTGACCGATGTCGGCCATCTGTCGGCGGTCCGCGCCGTACGTGACGCGTACATCGACACCGAGCGCGCGCCGGCCAGTACCGCTGTCCAGGTGGCCGCTCTGTTCCGCCCGGAGCTACTGCTGGAGGTGGACGCGCTTGCCCTGATCCCGGAGACCGCGCAGTGAAGGTGGCGGTGTGTGGCCTGGGCAGGATGGGGACAGCCTTAGCGGAGGCTCTTGCCGTCGACGGGCACGACCTCACCGTGTGGAACAGGAACCCCAGAAAGGTGGCCGATGCCCGTATCGCCGCCACTCCGTCCGACGCGGCACGTGGCGCGGAGGCCGTGGTTCTCGTGGTCTTCGACGGTCCGGCCGCGGAGTCCGTACTCCTCGGCGAAACCGGGGTGACGGCAGGCGCCGCCCCGGGGACGCTGATCATCAATGCGACCACCCTCGCCCCGGACGAATCCCGGCGCCTGGCCCAGGGCGCGAATGCCGCCGGCCTGCGTTATCTGGAGGCTCCGGTGATCGGCTCGGTGCCCGCCGTGCGAAAGGGCGCGCTGCACGTGCTCACCGGCGGAGCAGACCAGGACGCGCGGGACGCGGAGTCCGTGCTGCGGGTCTGGTCACATGCCGGAGGACGTCGCCATGTGGGGCCTGTGGGCAGTGCCTCATCGCTCAAACTGGTCGCGAACCTCGCTCTCGGCACCGCGGTGGGGGCACTGCATGACGCGATCCGGCTCGGGTCCGGCCTCGGCCTGGACAGGGAGGACGTCCTGGACATCCTCCAGGAGGGGGTGCTCGGTCCCTTGGCGGCCGGCAAACGCGCCCGCTTGACTCAAGGAACCTACGGTGGGGCGGATTTCACGGTCGCCGCCCTGGCCAAGGACTTGGCCCTGGCGATTGCCGCGGTCGACGAGCCCTTGACCACGGCAGATGCGGCGGCGCGCCTGGTCGCGCGGGCCGCGGAGCTCGACGGGAGCTTGGACATCGCGGTGATGGGCCGCTCTTGGGAACCTAAGCGGTGAAACCTTGGGTAGGTCAGGCCTGCTCCTGGCGGGGTGGCGAATGCGTCGGCCCCTCCGAAACCTGGGACGAGAGGCAGGCCTGGAACCCCATCCAGCCCTTCGGCGCGCCTGGACCCAACCCATCCGGGTCGCCTGAGAACTCCACCCCGGCTCCACCCTGGTCTCCATCGTGGGGAGGTGCCCACATAGCCGGAGGATCCGTACGTTTCCCTCCATGAACAGACGAGAGGTCAACCGGCTGAACGTGATCAAGGCGATTGTGAGCTGGGTTCTCGGCGGGAAACGAGGAAGAATGAGCGGAAAGTCGATAGTTGCGTTGGCTGTCGTGGGGCTGGTGGTCTTGGCGGGGTTCATCGCCTACCGGCTGCTGGCGGTTGAACTCATCGCCAACCTGCGCGACTAGTCATCATTCCGCTCGGGAGCCACCTTATGATCGGCACGCGGATTCCGGCGAAACGACCGTCCTGGCCGGTCTACCTGTCACCGGGGTGGCGCGTTGAACGCCTGGTCGGCACGATCATGATGGTGGCCGCCCCGTTGACGGCCCGTCCGGGCGCGCTCACCGGCCTGACCTGGGGACAGCTGGGCCTGAGCCTCGCCGCCTGGTCGGCCTTCGTCCTCCTGGAGCGGCGAGCACCCGTACCCGCCCTGGTCGTCCTCGGCGCGTCGTCGTCGATCGCGGCGACGGCGGTCGGGCCGACCACCGACGGGACCGCGATGATCATGGCCTGCGTCGGGCTGGTGGCCTTCTCGATGCACATACGCCCCAGCCCACTTCTGATCGTCACGGTGACCGGTGCGACGGTGACGGTCGTCGCGTTGTCGTGCGTGTTCGCGGGCCGGCCGGCGGGAGACGCGTTCGGCAATGCGGCGGTGATGCCGGTCGTCGTCGTGCTGGGGCTCTGCAGGCGGCAGTACCGTGTCCAGGCCGAGCACGCCGGGCGGCTCCTGGAACAGACGCGGAGGGCTCAGGCGGAACAGGCGCGAGCCGCCGCGTTGGATGAACGGACCAGGATCGCCCGCGAGCTCCACGATGTGCTCGCGCACTCGCTGGGTGCGCTGGGGGTGCAGCTGGAGCTGGCCGACGCGCTGCTGAGCGAGAGGCGTGACCTGACCGGAGGGCTGGAACGGGTACGGCGGGCTCGGCGGTTGGCCGCCGAAGGCCTGTCCGAGGCACGGCAGGCGGTGGCAGCGCTCCGCGACGACGTTCCGCCGCTGGCCGAGGCGCTGGCCCAGCTGGCCGCGGATCACGGCGCCGACCATCCGACGCCGGTCCGTTTTGCGGTTGCGGGGACGCCTCGCCCGCTGTCTCCGGCGGCCACCGTCTGCCTGCTGCGCACCGCCAGGGAAGCACTGACCAACGCGGCCAAGCACGCTCCCGGTACCGCGATCGAGGTTCGGCTGGAGTACCGCGCCGAAACCGTTCTCCTGGAGGTGCGCAACAGGCTTGTTCCCGCCTCCGCCGACGGGTTCCGTACGCCTCCGCCCGCAGGGTACGGCCTGACGGGTATGCGTGAGCGTCTCATCCTGACGGGAGGACGGCTGGTCGCCCGGGAGAGGGAGGGACGCTGGGATCTGGTCGCTGAGGTGCCGGCATGAGTGACACCGACGACATCCGGGTCGTCGTCGCCGATGACCAGCAGATCATCCGGGAAGGGCTGGTGGCGCTGCTCGGGCTGATGGACGGGATCGAGGTGGTCGGCGCGGCGGGCGACGGGGAAGACGTCCTTCGCCTGCTGGCGGAGACCCCCGCCGACATCGTGCTGATGGACCTGCGGATGCCGGTGATGGACGGGGTGAAGGCCACGGAGCGCATCACCCGGGAGTACCCGCAGGTAGCGGTTTTGGTGCTGACCACCTACGCCGACGACGACTCGATCGTCTCGGCCTTGCATGCGGGCGCACGCGGATACCTGACCAAGGACGCCGGCCGGGCTGAGATCGCGGCGGCTCTGCGCGCGACGGCTTCCGGTCAATCCACGTTCGGCGCCGTCGTCTCCCGGCGGCTGGTGGCGGCCCTGCGACACCCGGACTCGTCGCGCCTCGGCCCGGTGGATCGCTGGAGCAACCCGGACAGACTCACCCCTCGCGAGGTGGAGGTGGTGAAGTTGATCGCCCAGGGCATGAGCAACATGCAGATCGCCACGTCGTTGTTCATCGGCGAGTCGACGGTGAAAACGCATATCAACAACGCTTTCGCGAAGATCGGTGCCCAAGGCCGTGGCGATGCGATCCGCTACGCGTACCGCCAAGGCCTGGCCGAAGCGTGAAACGGTCCGCAGGACCGGAGCCGATCGCGCGCAAGCACGGACTCATGCGGCAAGCTCACCGCGCCGGTGGGCGGGCCCGGTTCATCGATCTGTCCGTCCCGGTCACCGACGACGGGAGCCTCGGATCCGTACTCCAATGGGCCGTCGAGCACCTCGATCGCCCCCTTACCGTCGACGATCTGTCCCGGCGCGCCGGCCTGAGCGTCCGGACCTCCCATCGGCACCTCCAGTCCGTCACCGGCACCACACCCCTGAAACGGTTGTTCAACCAGCGAATCGCCCGCACGCAGACCCTGCTGGAGACGACCTCCCTGTCGATCGAGAAGGTCGGCGAGCACAGCGGCCTGGGCACGGCCGCCAACCTGCGCCGCCACTTCACCCACCTTGTCGGCGTGACACCCGCCGAGTACCGACGCGCCTGCGAGTGCCGCCCGGTAAGTCCGATCGGTCGCGAAACGCACGCGAGGCATCCGGAGCGCGCCGGCGCGCAAAGTCTGCCGCATCGGGTTGCCCGGCTACGGTTTCGCCGTGGGCCGGGCACGGAGGTGGGCGCGTTCGCCCTGTTTGCCGAAGAGGCTGAGGAACTCGACCGGCTCGGGGTCGGCGGCACCGAACCAGTGCGGGACGCGGGTGTCGAACTCGGCAGCCTCGCCGGGGGAGAGCACCAGGTCGTGTTCCCCGAGGACGAGCCGGAGCCGCCCGTTGAGGACATAGAGCCATTCGTAGCCTTCGTGGGTCTGCGGTGTGGGTTCCCTCCCGTGGCTGTCGGCCGGGAGGACGAGCTTGTACGCCTGGATGCCGCCCGCCCGCCGGGTCAGCGGCAGCATGGTCATGCCGTGCCGGACGACGGGGCGCAGGTGGATGCGCGGGTCTCCGGTGGGTGGCGCGTCGACGAGTTCGTCCAGCGTGACACCGTGGGCCCGGGCCAGCGGGAGCAGTTGTTCCAGGGTCGGCCGGCGCCCGCCGGATTCCAGGCGGGACAGGGTGCTCACCGAGATACCGGTCGCCGCCGACAGGTCGGCCAGCGTGACCTCCCGTTGCCGGCGCAGGGCGCGGAGCCGGGGGCCTACTGCGTCAAGCGCTTGGTCGATGTCGTCGTCCATGCCACTAGTTTGCCAGATCGGCAAGAGAGTTTGCGCATAAGCCCGATTCCTGTGCAAGGTTGCCGTGGAGGTGGTCACGGTGACCGAACAGCTGAAAGACGGCTATGACGTGGTGGTGGTCGGCGGCGGCGCGGCGGGGTTGAGCGGTGCCCTGATGCTGGCCCGGTCCCGGCGCTCGGTGGTGGTGATCGACGCGGGCGCCCCGCGCAACGCCCCCGCGGCTGGGGTGCACGGCCTGCTGGCCCGCGACGGCATCCCGCCCGCCGGGCTGCTCAAGCGAGGCCGCGAAGAGGTACGCGCCTACGGCGGCCAGGTGGTCCCGGGCGAGGTCGGCGCCGTGACCCGCGAGGACGACGGGGAAGCCGCCGGGTTCGCGGTGGCGCTCACCGACGGCCGTACGGTCCGCGCGCGCCGCCTGCTGGTGACCACCGGGCTGGTCGACGAGCTGCCCGACATCCCGGGACTGCGGGATCGATGGGGCCGGGACGTGCTGCACTGTCCGTACTGTCACGGCTGGGAGGTGCGCGACCAGGCCGTCGGAGTGCTGGCCGGCGGGCCTATGGCCGTACACCAGGCACTGCTGTTCCGGCAGCTGACCGACGACGTCACCCTCTTCTCCCACACGATGCCGCCGCTCGCCGGGGAGGAGGCCGAGCAGCTGGCCGCCCGCGGCGTCCGCGTGGTGGACGGCGAGGTGGCGTCCGTCGAGATCGTCGACGATCGTCTCGCCGGGGTGCGGCTGAGCGACGGCACGCTCGTCGGATGCGCGGCCCTGGCGGTCCAGCCGACGATGACCGCGCGCGCCGGTTTCCTGGCGGGGCTCGGACTGAGGCCGGTCGACCACCCCTCCGGGGTGGGTGCGCACCTTCCCGCCGAGCCCGGCGGCCGTACCGAGGTACCCGGGCTGTGGGTCGCGGGCAACGTCACCAATCCGATGGCCCAGGTCGGCGCGGCCGCGGCGGCCGGTGCGGACGCGGCGGCCCAGATCAACGGCGATCTGGTCACCGAGGACACCCGTGCTGCGGTCGCCGCGCGTCGGAACCCGGCGAACCACGGGGAGGGATCCGCCGGGCCGGAGGAGTTCGGTAAGGAGTACTGGGAAGAACGGCACCGCGGTCACCTCGCGGGCCACGGCGGAGGACCCAACACCCAGCTGGTCGCCGAAGCCGCAGACCTGACACCGGGTACGGCGTTGGACGCCGGCTGCGGCAGGGGGGCCGACGCCGTCTGGCTCGCCTCGCGCGGCTGGCGGGTGACCGCGGTGGACATCTCCGGCACCGCGCTGCGCCACGCGCGGGAACACGCGGAAACCCTCGGCCCCGAAGTCGCGAGCCGGATCGACTGGGTCGAGGCCGATCTGGCCGAGTGGACTCCCCCCGAGAACCGTTTCGACCTGGTCTCCACGCACTACGTGCATCCGGCGACCTCGCGCGCCGCGCTGTTCGCCCGCCTGGCCGCGGCGGTCGCCCCCGGCGGCACGCTGCTCGTCGTCGGCCACCACCCGTCGGACCCCCACGCCGGCGGAGCACACGGCCCGGCACCCGAGACGTGCTTCACCGCCGAGGAGGTCGCGGCCGGCCTCGACCCCGGCCGGTGGGACGTCGCCGTCGCCGAGGCCAGAACCCGATCGGTCCTCGGCCCCCACGGCCACGAGACCACCCTGCACGACGCCGTCCTCCGCTCCCGCAAACGCCCGTAAGCCACGGTCGTCCCGTGGTTCGAAGCTCAGCGCGTCGAGCGGCAAGACCTCGGCCGACGGTCAGCCGTCGCAGGCCGTACCCGGCCGGCGGCGTCACGTCGGCTTTGGGGACCGAGGCACTGTACGGGCGACGCCGGCCCGGGCGTCGGCCCGATCCGCGTGCGATACGGGCTGCGCCGTGAGCGGAGGCGGTCGGGCCGCCGGGCCGGTGAACGAGGGGATGGGGGAGACGGCGCAGATCGATCGGCACGGTCCGTTCGCCATCCTCTCGTGTGGGTGGTGGCCCCGAAGCGGGCCGCGAGGCAGTAGCCGACCTAAGCCTGGACGACGAACCCGCCGGTGAGGCCACCGGTGGCGAGCAGGTCCGCCGGGATCGACCTTGCCCGCTGCTGGCTATCCTGAGGCATGTCGAGCCAGGCACGGCTCCCCACCACGAGCCCACCGGAAGGCGACGACCGTGACAGCCTCCCAGCGCCGGAGCACATGGCCGGAGACGGCGGTGGTGGCGCACGTGGTCCTGGCCCTCCTGACGCTGATCATCCTGGCGGGCGCCTGGCTTTTCGGCGCGAACCTGTGGCAGGTCTTCGCCGTGGCAGGTGCCGCCGTCCTGCTCCATGGGGGAGCGGTGGTGGCCCTTCGACGGCCGTGGGCGGGTTACGTGATCGGCGCGCTGGCGATGCTCGTCCTGGTGGTGACGCCCTTCCCGGGTTGGTCACTGACCATGTTGCCCTCGGCCGCGTGCTTCCCCCTCGCGTTGTGGCGGCTGACCACCCGGGTCTCGATCAGGTCCTCGGTGGCCGCGTTGGCCGTCGCCGCGCTCGGGGTCGTCCTCAACGAGCTGGTGGCGTGGGCCCGGCTGCCCTCTGACGACGCCGAGTGGACCCGCCTGATCGAGGGCGGGCTGCTGATGCTCGTGCTCGGCGGTGTGTGGCTCGCGGCCCTGCTGGTACGCCGCAGGCACGAGGCCGGCCGGCGAGCCGAGAGCGAACGGCTGGCCGCGGCGGTCGCGGACGAACGGGCCGGCATCCGCCGCGACCTGCACGACGTGATCGCCCACACGGTCACCGTCATGGTCGCGCGGATCGATGCCGCGGCGGTGACGACGACGGATCCGGCGACCCGCCGTGAACTCGGTGACATCGCCGAGGCCGGCCGGGACGCGCACCAAGGTCTGCGGGCGATGCTGGCCTCCTTGGGCCCGGCCACCGTGGCGTCGCGCGCTAATCCCCGGCCCAGGCAGGTCCCGATCTCGCTCGACGTCCTTCCCGACCTTGTGGCCTCGGCGGCGAGCCCGCTCCACACGGTGACGTTCGCGGAGGTGGGGGAGCGACGGCCGCTGAGCCTGAGTGCCGAGGTCGCGGCGGTCCGTACCGTGCAGGAGGGCATCACCAACGCGCTGCGCCACCTCGAACCACCGGTCGAGGTGGCCGTTCGCCTGCGCTGGACCCCGGCCGAGCTGGTGGTGGAGGTTCGCGACGACGGCGGTAGGGCGCTTCGCGACGCCGGCAGCCCGGGGACCGGCTTGATGGGGATCGAGGAACGTGTGCGCACCGCCGGCGGCACCGTGTCGATCGACGACGGGGACGAGGGGTGGGTGCTGCGGACGCGGCTCCCCACGAAGGAGGTCTCATGACCGAACGAAGTGAGGGAATCGGCAAGCACAGCACCTTGGTCATGAGGCCGACGAAGGAGGTCCCATGACCGGGATCCGTGTCATGCTCGTCGACGATCAGGAGCTGTTGCGGGCCTCGCTCCGTACGGTGCTGTCGGCCGACGAGCGCATCGAGGTCACCCACGACGTCGCGAACGGCGGCGACGCGATCGAGGTCGTCCGGCGGCACCGCCTGGACGTGGTGCTGATGGACATCCGCATGCCGCGCATGGACGGGGTCGCCGCCACGGCGGAGATCGTCAGGATCGCACCGGCGACCCGGGTGCTCATGCTGACGACCTTCGATGACGACGAACTGGTCGTGGCCGCGATCCGGGCCGGCGCGAGCGGCTACCTGACCAAGGACGTCCGGCCCGCCGCCCTGGCCCAGGCCGTGTGTGACGTCGCCTCCGGGACGTCGGCGCTGGCGCCGGGGGTGGCCGCGACGATCCTCGATCTTGTACGGCAGGTGCCGATGCGGAGGACGGGAGCCCTGGACGGCCTCACCCCGCGCGAGGTCGAGATCTTCGGCCTGCTCGCCCGCGGCAGGTCCAACAGCGAGATCTGCGCGGAACTGGTGCTGAGCGAGAACACGGTGAAGTCACACGTCCGGGCCGTCCTGCAGAAACTGGACCTGCGCGACCGCGTGCACGCGGTGATCCACGCGTACGAGAACGGGCTTGTCGGTCGCGGCGAACTGCCCGACTGAGGATTCCACCCTGCCGGGTGGCCCCGGCTCACCCCTTCGGGTGATGTCGGCCGGTGACGCCCGGCCTAGGTTCGACGTCGTGCATTTCCTACGTCTCCGCTTTCCCCGCTCGTCCTCCCTCATCGTCCTCGGCGGTGTGCTCGTCGCCGTGCTGCTCGGCTGGACGGCACCGGCCCATGCCACCGGCGAACGGCTGGTCGACGACTACCGCTCCGTCTACGGCACGCCGGGTGTCGCGGCGGCCGTGATCGACGGGTCGTCGGTCGAGACGATCGTCCGCGGCCGGGACGGGGACGGCAACGCGGTGACGGCTCGGACACCGTTCCGGATCGGCTCGATGAGCAAGTCGATGACGGCGACGGCGATCATGCTACTGGTCGACCGTGGCCGCATCTCCCTGGACGACCCGGTCGTCAAAGTCCTGCCCGGCTTCAGGATGGCCGATCCCCGCTTCACCAAGATCACCGTGCGCCAGATCCTCAGCCACACCTCGGGGCTGTCGAACAGCACGAACAACGAGTACGCGTTCCCGCCTCCGCGCGGCGCGCAGGAAATCACGGCCGGACTGGCCGACAAGACCCTGGCCGCCGATCCGGGCACCCGCTCGGAGTACCACAACACCAACTACGCGATCGCGGCGCGGATCGTCGAGGTGGTGTCGGGGAAGTCCTTCGACGCCTTCCTCCACACCGAACTGTTCACGCCGCTGGGCATGACCGGCACCGGCTCGACGCTGGGGTGTTCCGATCGTGCCGAGGGCCTGCCGTCCGGGTACACGGTCGTTCTCGGGGTCGCCGTCGCGACACCGGAGATGCCGGGGATCTGCGTCGGCAGCGGCGGGGTGATCTCGACCCTGGACGACATGGTGCGGTGGCTGAGGTTCAACCAGGGAAGCCTCGGGGCGGGACTGCTGAGTGCCGGCTCCCTGGCCGAGTTGCACACAGTCCAGCCCAAGGCCGACGACTACGCCCTCGGCTGGCGGTCCCGCCCCGTCACGGCGAACACCCCGCCGTCGCTGATCGGCCACGGCGGAACACTGGCGACGTGGACCGGGGACATGGTCTTCTCGCCCAAGACCGGTGCGGCCGCCCTCGTCCTCACCAACGGCGTCGGCGATGCCGGCCTGCTCTCGACCAACCTTCTCGCCGAACGGATCGGGGCACCGGCGACGCCGATGAGCAACCCGTACACCGTCGTGAACGCGGTCCTGCTCGGGCTCACGGTGGGGATGACCGCACTACTGGTCACCGCGGTCGTCCGAGCGCGCCGCTGGGCCACGCGTCGCCGCGCGGCGCGCCGGCCGTGGCTGGTTCCGCGGCTTGTGCCCCTTGCCCTGATGACGGTGCTGGGCGCGGTGCTGCCGACGCTGGTCTGGGGGGCGTTCAACGTCCAGTACTGGATCGTCACCGTCTGGCTGCTGCCGCTGCTGGCGCTCTTCTGCCTCTCCTGCTGCGTACTCGGGGCGGTCGCGCTCGGCCGTCGCCTCTGGTGCTTCCGCCGCGCCGGTCAGGCGACCTCCGCACCGGTACCGCCGGCCACGGTGGACACCTGACCTGGGCGGGAACCCGGCCGGAGCCGCCAAGGACCAAGGATTCACGAGGCGTTGCCGGTTAGAGTCCGTCGTTCCCGGCCCAGTGGTTCTGCCAGCGCGGGCCGATGACCTCGGTGGTCGACCCGATAGACGGCAGCGGTCGTGGAGAGCCCGGTACCCGGAGAGGGGTACGCCGGGTTCGGAAGGCGGCCCGGAGAAACGGACCGGTCGCAAGACCGGAACCGAGCTCCGGACCGACCTTGCGAACTGGTGAGCCACTTCGAGTTCGTCGCCGGCCACGCGGGCGCCTTCCGCGTGAAGCGGCTGTGCGGAGCGCCGGCGGTCTCCTGCTCCGGCTTCCACCCGTGGCGCAAGGCCGCTCCCGCCGGGCGACCCGAGCCATGGCCGACGCTGCCCTGGCCGAGGGGTGCCGCGCTGACCTGGCTCTTGGAGACGTGCTTGATCCCGAGCTGCTCGGCCGGCCTGTCCACCCGCCGGGTCGAGACGCCCAGCAGGTAGGAGGTCGCCACCACGCATCCGCACCCCGCCGCGAGCGCCCCGAAGAAGGGAATCGCGAACAGGATGGCGAGCAGCATCAGATGCGGCTGCGCCGACGGCGAATAGGTGCGCATACCCGTGCCCATTTCGAAGCCGAACTGAACGGGCCCGAACACCCGTCCCTTCTGCGTCACATGCTCGGGGACGAGCCGCGCGTTCTCCGGCACGGGCAGCCTCACCCAGCCGAACTCACGCAGCACCACCGCCGCGGCGACGACCGCGAGCAGGCCGAGTCCGACCACCGAGGGCACCAGGCCCTGGAACACACCTCCCAGCACCCCGGCGACCAGCACCACCAGACCCGAACCGAGCTGGAGGCCGACACCGAACCACGCAAGGGGGCTAAAACCGCGCCAGACCGGCGCGCTCAGCAGGAACGCCGAGTTGTTGCTTCAAGTGGAGCCCGAGTTGGCGTACCCCGCCGAGAAGCCCGGCCAGAGGAAGGCGATCAACGCGAGCGGGGTACCGGGACCGCCGGTGACGGCGACCCAGCCGAGTCGAGCCCGCCGCCGAAGCCCGCGGCGCCGTCGGCGTTCGCGAACAGGGCCACCGCCCGGACCCCGGGGATCTCCATCGACGCCACGGTCTCCGCGAGTACGTGGCAGGTTGGGCAGATGCCGTCCAGTTGCAGGATCAGCGCGGCGTCCTGGCCGGCTCCGGGACGCAGCGCCGGCGGCACCCGCCGCTCCTCGGCGGCGAACAGGTCGCTGCCCGGGGCCAGAGCCGTGCGCTCCAGCAGCCTGAGCCGCGAATGGACCGCGGCGACCGCCAGGAGGGAGAGGACGGCGACCAGGAACGACAGAATGCTGAAGGCGATCGGCAGGCTCATGCCGACCTCACCCGGTCCACGAGAGGTTCACCTCGGCGAGCACGTCCTGGATCCAGGCGTCGGATGACTCCGTGCTGAAGGCCGTCATCCGGCCCGGGTCGGTGCGGAACGCCATGTCGAAAATGGTGGTCGGGTTCGCGAAGATGTACCGCCACTCGTAGGCGGTGCCCGCAACCGCGGCGGCCTCGGTGGGCTCCAGGTCGAGCTTCTCCTTCCAGACCTCCTCGTTGCCCCGCTTGAACCCCTGCCACGTGGGCAGCAGGTCCTTGTTCTTCGTGGCGTCCCTCGCCGAGATGAAGACGGAGTCGCCCCAGGCCACCAGGTCGGTGCCGTACTGGTCGAGGTGGGGCTTGCCCTTCAGCACGGCCCCGGACGGGGAGTCGCTGAAGTCGACCGAGGAGATGAGCCGGTTGATCACCGTGAGCCGAGGCGCGGGCCCGCTGAACCAGGTCGTCGCCTCGTGGTACAGCCCGATCCAGGTGAGAAAGCTCTGCGACCGGTCGCCGGACTCGAACAACGCGATGTCGAAGCCGTTCCTGCGGTACCGGACGGTCCGCACGCCGGGCATGTCCGCGGCGTGCACCTGGTGCTCTCCCGCAGGGCCCAGGACGAACCGCCGGTCGATGCCGTGGCCGACGATCGTCGTGCTGCCGTGCCACGTCACCGCGCCGACGCCCGCCGGCAGGGCCACGGTGACGGTCGAGCCATCGGCCGTCGTGCGTGTGATCTCGTTGGGTGCTGCCATGTACCAGACCTCCCATGTGTGTAATGACGCCCAGGCTGGTACATGCGGTGCTTCATCCGGCTTTCCAGTGGCTTTCCGCCTTATGTGGCACGGTGAGAACGGCACCTCCGGGTCACCATCCCCTGGCGCGGCGGCTTCGGCCACCTGACCGGCTGCATCGAACACGACGGCAAGGAGGAGCTGATCCCCCTGGCTCGGATCGAACACCTCGGCGACGACAACGAATGGGCATTCGTGATCTACGATCCGGCCACGGACACCTACTACGACGCCGTCCTGAACACCGGCCGGGACACCCTCCAACCCAACCACGCCCTCGACACCGCCGCCGGCATCCACCTCGCCGAGAACGCACAATGGGCGCCCCAACAAGGGATCTTGTTCGGCTGGCTCAGCGGAGACGGACGGGAATCGAACCCGCCTGACCGAGCTGCTCGGTCACATCGGTTTTGAAGACCGTGGGGGTCACCAGGCCCCTAACGCCTCCCCGGCCCCGCAGGGCCCGCCCCAACCATACGTGCCACCCGTCCGTATGTGGCCACCGGTTACGCGACGATCTTCCTGGTGTGGTCCGCGGCCCTCACCGTCGACCCGAGCCGGTCGAGATGTTCGAGCAGCGGGATGGCGACCCGCCTGCTGGTGCCGAGCGCCTCGCGGGCCTGCGAGGTGGTGAACGGCTGAGGAAGGGAGGCGAGGGTCTCCACGGCGAGCGCCTCGGCTCCCGGCAGCAGCACCACCCCGCCGGGAAGGCGCAGGACGCGCCCTGCCGTCTCCGCGGTCGCGAGCGAGGCCGGGGTGAAGCCCAACCCGGCCAGCTGCTCGGCCGTCGGCGCGTCGAACGGCGCCTGCTCCATCCGGGTGTGCAGCCTGCCGAGGGCCTTCTCGAGGTCCGGAGGGAGTTGACGGGAGGCCGGGACGAGCCGTCCCCTGGCCTGGCGGAGCCCCGCGCCCTCGGCGACGACCTCGACCAGTGACCGGTCCGGAAGACCGAGCAGCCGCCGGGCGGTTTCGAGCGGCAGGCCCTGGGGGCCGACGGCCTCGGTGAGGCGGGCGCTCAGGGCGGCCGCGTGCGCGGGATCGAGCAGCCAGTCGCCTGCCGTCGGGGCGAAGGGCGGCGCGGCGCCCATCGCGAGGAGGTCGTCGCGGCGGACGACACCGCGCCGGGCGACCTCGGCCGCGCCGTCGGGGACGTCGCCGTATCCGGTGAGCGCCTCGGCTCTGCGTGCGGCGGCGCCCCTCCTGCCGAGCTCAGGCGGCCGGACGTCCAGGACGGTCACTCCGGTGGCTCGGCGGCTGCCGGGGTCGCGCAGCAGGGCCCGGTCGCCGATCCGCAGGGGCAGCGGTTCGGCGAGCGTGATCCGCACCGCGGTGTCGCCGAGCGGCCTTACCCGGGCCTGGACGGCGCACGATCCGAGATGCCAGGTCATCTCGCGGACGAGCGAGCCGTCGACCCGGACGTCCACGACCTCGGTGGGGAGCCAGCGGCCGGGGGTGAGCAGGGCATGACCGCGCCGCAGCGGAACACGCGCCTTGACGTTCAGCGCGACCCGGGCCGGGCCCGAGACCGCCTTCTGGTCGGCTCCGCGGCTCTGTACGCCCCGGACGTCGACCGTCTGCCCGTCCGGTGTGGCCAGCCTGTCACCGACGCGGACCGTGCCCGCCTGCAGGGTGCCGGTGATGACCGTGCCCCGGCCGCGGACGGTGAACGCCCGGTCGATCCAGAACCTGACATCGGCCTCCGGGTCACTCGCGGGCAGCCGACGGGCCAGAGCCGCGAGCTCGGCCTTGAGCGCGTCCATTCCCTGCCCGCTGGTCGCGCTTACGGCGACCGCGGGCACATCCAGCCCGGCGTCCTTGAGCCGCTGCGCCGCCTCGGCGAGCACGGGCGCGGGGTCGGCGAGGTCCGACCGGGTCACGGCGAGCAGTCCGTGCCGCACCCCCAGAGCCGTGATGATCTCCAGATGCTCCTGCGACTGCGGCCGCCAGCCCCCGTCGGCGGCGACGGCGAACAGCACGGCCGGGGTCGCGCCCACTCCGGCGAGCATGTTGGTGACGAACCTTTCGTGCCCCGGCACGTCCACGAAGGCGAGCTCGTCGGTCCACACGAAGCCGAGGTCGATGGTGAGGCCGCGCCGGCGTTCCTCGACCCACCGGTCGGGTTCCATGCCGGTCAGCGCCCGCAGCAGCGTGGACTTGCCATGGTCCACATGGCCCGCCGTGGCGATCACCTGCATGCGAGCACCGCCTCGAACAGCAGCCCGTCGTCTTCCGAGGGGACGGCACGCAGGTCGAGCAGGTACCGGCCGTGCTCGTTCCTGCCGAGCACCGCGCGCTGCTGCAGCGGCTCGCCGAATCGCGCGGGCAGGCTGACCGCCGCGCTCGGCAGCCGCACTCCGGGCGCCCCGCCACCTCCGACGACGGCCCGGGTGCCCACGGCTGTGGCGTCGACGTCTTCGGTGCGCAGCTTCGCGGCCAGGTGCTCGGCCCTTTCGAGCAGGTCGGCCTCGGCCGCGTGGAGGGCTTCCCCGGTCGGGGTCCGCTCGTGCCGGAGCGTCGCCTCCAGCGCGGCGAGGGTCAGTTTGTCGACGCGCAGAGCGCGGGCCAACGGATGACGCCGCAGCCGTTCCACCAGCTCGGACCGGCCGAGCAGCAGCCCGCACTGCGGTCCGCCGAGCAGTTTGTCGCCGCTGGCGGTGACCAGGTCGGCGCCCGCTTCGAGCCAGCTCTTCGCATCCGGTTCCTCGGGCAGGACGGGCTCGGGACGCAGCAGGCCGGAACCGATGTCGCCGACCAGCGCCACCCCATGGGACGAGCACAGCTCCGCGAGCTCCGCCACGGACGGCTGCCCGGTGAACCCCTCGATCAGGTAGTTCGAGGGATGGATCTTCAACACGAACCCGGTCTCGGGGCCGATCGCCGCGGCATAGTCGGCGAGATGGGTGCGATTGGTGGTGCCGACCTCCCGCAGCCGCGCCCCGGTCGACACCAGCAGGTCGGGCAGCCGGAACCCGTCGCCGATCTCGACCAGCTCTCCCCGGCTGACCACGATCTCCCGTCCGGCGGCAAGCGCGGTGGCGGCCAGCACGAGCGCCGCCGCGTTGTTGTTGACCACGTGCACGGCCTCGGCCGCAGGAACGGCCGCGGCCAGTACGGCCATGGCGTCCCGGCCTCGGCGCGCCCGCTTGCCGGTGGCGAGGTCGAGCTCGACGTTCGTGGTACCCGAAGCCGCACGGACGGCCTCGACCGCGGCCTCCGACAGCCGGGCCCGGCCGAGGTTGGTGTGCAGGATCACGCCGGTCGCGTTCAGCACCTGCCGCAGCCCACCGGGCAGCAGCCGCCGAGCCTCGTCCCAGACGTCGTCCGGCGCGATCAGCCCGTCCCGCGCCCGTTGCTGCGCCTCGACGACGGCCGCCTTCACCCGGCCGCGTCCCAGCCTGCGGACGGCCTCGGCGAACCGCGGATCGGCCAGGACCACATCGGTGCGCGGGATCATGCGGCGTGATTCCTCCATAACTTGAGAATAGGCGATGAAACCAATGGATGATCTTGGAGGTGCGGTGGGCGGTATCGATCACCACTTCGAGCGGGCGGAACGGCTGCTGGACCGGCTGGAGCCCACCGAGGCCTGGGCCGAGACCGCTCAAGGCGCCCTCCTCGTGGACACCCGCCCCGCCTACCAGCGTGCGGCGGACGGCGAGATTCCCGGCGCGATGATCGTCGAACGCAACCATCTCGAATGGCGGCTCGACCCGTCCTGTTCGGCCCGGGTCCCCGAGGCCGGCGCCTGGGACCTCCGATGGATCGTCATCTGCGACGAAGGGTGTTCGTCTGTGCTGGCCGCCCTGTCTCTGAGGGAGATCGGCCTGGTGAGGGCGACGGACGTGATAGGCGGTTTCCAGCGATGGCGGGCGGAGGGGCTGTCCTTCACCTCCCGGAGGACTCTGAGCCCACCGCGGCTCCACGCCACCGATCTTAGAATCAAGGGATGAGGCTGACTGGCTACGCGCACGGCGGCGGATGTGCCTGCAAGATCCCCCCGGGAGAACTCGAGGACGTGCTCAGCGGTCTCGGCGTCGCCGCGGAACCCCGCTCGGAGCTGGTCGTCGGGCTGGCGACGGGAGACGACGCCGCGGTGGTCACCCGGGGTGGCACCACGGTCGTGTCGACCGCCGACTTCTTCACCCCCGTCGTCGACGACCCCTTCGACTGGGGACGGATAGCGGCGGCCAACGCCCTCTCCGACGTCTACGCGATGGGCGGCACCCCGCTGGTCGCGGTCAACCTGCTGTGCTGGCCGCGCGACGTCCTCCCCTACGACCTGGCCCGAGAGGTGCTGCGCGGCGGCGCCGAGATCGCGGCCCAGGCCGACTGCCACCTCGGCGGCGGCCATACCGTCGACGACCCCGAGCCGAAGTACGGCATGGCCGTCACCGGCATCGCCGATCCCGGTCGGCTGCTCCGCAACGACGCCGGGACCCCCGGCGTACCGCTGTCGCTGACCAAGCCGATCGGCCTCGGTGTGCTCAACAACCGGCACAAGGCGACCGGCGAGGTCTTCCCCGAGGCGATCGCGACCATGACCGCGCTGAACGCCGAAGCGAGCCGCGCAGCGCTGGAGCGGGGCGTCCGCTGCGCCACCGACGTCACCGGGTTCGGGCTTCTCGGCCATCTGTTCAAGCTCGCCCGCGCCTCGGACGTGACGGCCGTGATCGACGCCTCGGCCGTCCCCGTGCTCGACGGCGCACGCGCGTCCCTGGCCGCCGGGTACGTCCCCGGCGGTTCGCGCCGCAACCTCGACTGGGTCGCCCCGCATACCGACTTCACCGGCGCCGACGAGCACATCCGGATCCTGCTCGCCGACGCCCAGACCTCGGGCGGACTGCTCGTCGCCGGTGAGATCCCCGGCGCCCCGGTCATCGGCGAGCTCGTCCCCCGAAAGGAGAAGACCCTGATCGTCAAGGCGTGACGCGAGGGATACGACGGTGTCCGAGGTCGGCGGGCCCATCGACCCGAACAACGAGGTCCACGACAGACCGGATGCGAAGACCAGTCGGCCGCTTCCCACATCATGTTCACCACGTGCTCGTCGGCATCGGTGTCCGGCGGAGGTTCGTCTCCCGTATGCGGCATGCAACCCCGGCTGTCATCTGAACCCTCTCGCCTCCACGCCGCGCAGGACCAGGTCGGCTCCCAGGCGCATGGCCTCGCGGACGTCCTCCGGTGGGTCGCCGCGATGGATCGCGGCGACGGACGCGGCGCTCACGGCGCCGACCAGGGCGCCCATGAGGGTCGCGGCGCCGACCGGGTGGAGTTCGTCCGGGAACGCCTTGTGCAGGGCGTCGGCCATCTCGCTCTGGATGGTGGCGTACTGCTGTGCCAGGCGTGCCCGCAGCGTCGGTGAGGTGGCGGCCAGCCGGACCCGGAGCGCGGCCGCCCCGCTGACCAGGTCGTCGCCGACGTTCGAGATCATCTCGTCCATCGCCCGCCTCAGGACCGCGGGGAAGCGCTCGTCCGGATCGCGCTCCGCGATCGCCTGCAGCCCGAGGTCGATGCGTACGTCGGCGCTCTCGAAAAGCACGTCGTCCTTAGCCGCGAAGTGCAGGAAGAACGTGCGGGTGGAGACGTCCGCCGCCTCGGCGATCTGAGCCACGGTGACCTCTTCGAAGCCTCTCTCCTCGAAGAGCGCGATCGCAGCCTCGATCATGTCCTGCCGTGTCCGCTGTTTCTTACGCTCCCGCAATCCCATGGGCACACTTTAGTGCTATCAATGGCATTGATGCATTAAGTGCATTGATGCACTCAATGCAGATATGGGTCGCCCGATCGTGGGTACGGGACTCGGCGTCGGGCGGGAAGGGTCCCGCCTTTTGCGGTTCGAGGGCGCCGACATCGGCCTCAACGGCCCCCGCCGACGCCATCCGCGATCCGGCCGTGAAGTCCAGGGTGATCAGGCGTCGGGCTCGTCGTAGACCAGCGAGTACCGCCAGAAGAGGCGACGCCGGACTCTCGCCCCGGGGAGCGTCTCCGCCGCTTGGGCGCGGATTTCGCCGAGCGTCTCGCGTGGTGCGGCCGTCGGCGCGGTCATCTCGACCGGGAGGGCGCGCGCACGGGCCGGATGCTTGAGCAGACCCATGATCGGATTGGCCGCGGTGGCCGCCGCCGAGGTCAGCAGGTCGGCCGGACCCGCCTCCCGATAGCAGCCGATGACGACCAGACGGCCACCCGGGGAGAGGCATCCACGCAACTCCGCCAAGGTGTCGGCCAAGGGAAGGTGGTGGAGCACGGCCACCAGGGTCACGGCGTCCCACCGGCGGCCCGTGTCCCGTTCCGTGAAGCCCGCCCGCTCGATCACGACCCTGTCGTCACCGGTGAAGCGGGACGCCGCGACGAGCGCCGTGGCCGGGTCCGGTTCGAGCCCGGTGACGGACACGGCGCGGAGCCGGAGGCGGTCGATCAGGTTCCCGGTGCCGCAGCCGACGTCCAGGACGTGGCGCGCCCCGCGCGCCGCCACCTGATCGGCGACCCAACGGCCGTAGAAGTCGTTGTGACTCCACGGGTGCCGCTCGTTGAAACGGTGGACACGGGAGAGAAGAGTCATCCCGGCACCCTAGCCGGGGGCGTACACCGCGACGATCATGCGGGCGGCGCACGGCCTGTGGCCGCATCACGTACCCGCGGCGTGGGCGGTCAGCCGGCCGCCGGCTCGACGTCCAGGACGGCCTTGCCCGCGATCCGCCGGTCCAGCAGCGCCTGCGCGGCCTCGGCGACGCGGTCCCAGGACCCGCGCCAGCCGACGTGCGGGGACAGCCTCCCGGCCGCGACGAACCCGAGGAGGACGGCGAGGTCCGACCCGAACCCGGCGCCGTCGCCGAAACTGCTGATCGTCTTGGTCCGGCCGGGGGAGAACAGCGAGTTGGGGGCGAACACCGCGGGCTCTCCGGATGCGGAGCCGACACCCTGCACGTCTCCGCCCGGTGCGAGGAGTCCCCAGGCCTCGGCCAGCTGAGGTCCGCCGACGTTGTCGACGACGAGGTCGACCGGCCGGTCGACACCCTCCAGGCCGACCACCACCTCATGCGCGCCCGCCTCGATCAGCCCCGCGGCACGGGCCGCCGACCCCACCGAGGCGATGACGTGGGCACCGCCCAGTGCAGCCAGCCGGACCGCGAAACGGCCGACCCCTCCGGCGGCTCCGGTGATCAGGACGCGCCGGCCCAGGATGGGCCGGGAGCGCAGCGCGCGGAGCGCGGTGACCCCGGCCAGGGGAAGCGCGGCGGCGTCGGCGAGGTCGACCCGGTCGGGGACCTCGGCCACCGCGGCGGTGTCCACGGCCATGCGCTGGGCCCAGGCTCCGGCGCCGAACGCCGCCACCCTGGTGCCCTCGGCCGGTCCGGTGCCGTCCGCCGCGGCGCGGACGACCACCCCGGAGGCGTCGTGGCCGTGTACGGTTCCGGCCGGAAACAGGTGGGTGAACGCCACCTCGCCGCGGTTGAGCGAGATGTGCCGGACATCGAGCAGGAGCTCGTGGGGTGCCGGCCGCGGTTCGTCGACCGTGCCGCGGTGCAGAGATCCGGGGGCGTCGGGGTCGACGACGAGCGCACGCATGGGCATAGGGTTCCCTCCGCAGCGGATCCAATTAACCGGACCAGCAGTCCGGATAGTGCACGATAACATATCCGGACCGATGGTCCGTTTGGCTGGAGGGGGCTCGTCATGACCGAACAGCGCACCGAGCGCGCCGACGCGGTCCGCAACCGCCGTGCCGTGCTCCGCGCCGCCGAACGGCTCCTCACCGAACACGGGGGCGACCAGGTGTCGCTGGATCGCGTCGCCGCCCTCGCCGGAGTGGGGAAAGGCACCGTGTTCCGCCGTTTCGGCAGCCGGGCCGGGCTGCTGCAGGCGCTCCTGGAGGAGAAGGCGCAGGAGCTGCGCGAAGCCGTCGTCCACGGCCCACCGCCGCTCGGTCCCGGGGCGCCCGCCCGGGAGCGTCTGCTCGCCTTCCTGGACGGACTCGCCCTGATCGCCGAAGGGAACGCGACCCTGCTGTCGGCGCACGGGCAGGCCTGCGCCGAGGACAAGTACCGGGACCCCAGCTACCTCTTCTGGCACGGCCATCTGAGCGGCCTGATCGCCGAAGGGCGGCCCGGTCCCGACGCCGGCTTCCTGGCCCACGCCTTGCTCGCCGTCTTCGACGGAAACCTCATCCGTCACCTGACCTCACCTGATGACCCCCGGCGCTTCACCCGCTCCGTCCAGCAGATGGCCATGGCACTGCTCGACCGCGACTGATCGAAAGGCCTACCGGAATCCCGTCGACCCCCGGCCACCGCGGAAATCATCTCGGCGCTCCCGGGAGACGATGTCGCTGTCGCTGTCCACCAAGCCGCTGTCGGGCGCGGCCCGCAAGAGTGGCAAGGCGCAGCCAACGGCTTTCCCGAACCTGGAGACCGCAGTCGCGGCGGTCTGGTCCGCGGTGCTGCGAACGCCCTGAAGGCGAGGCGGGCGACGGCCTCGGTCCCGGAGACGCCGGCGGCTGCCGAGTGTCGAGCCCGCCCACAACGGCAGCGCCGACGTCTACCGGTTCGGCTTCGGCGTCGCCTTCACCGAAGCCGAGATCGCCGCCGACCCGCATCTGAGGACCATCACGGTGCGCGGGTGAAGGGCGACCTCGGAACGTCTTGCCCGCCGCCCTCGCCGCCGCGTGCGCGGATCGGTTACCTCGACGAGACTGCCGTTGGAGAACGACACGGGTACCGGGCCGGGTCAGGCGGTCCGGCGGGAGCGGGCCAGAGCCAGCCCGGCGAGGACCACGGCGATCAGCCCGATCCCCAGATCCACGAAGCCCCCGACTATTCCGTAGCCGGTGCTCGGACCACCTTCGGCGGCGGCCACGACCAGCCCGCCGATGACCGTGCAGACCAGCCCCGTCGCCAGGGCCACGATGGCACCCCTTCTCCCGGTGCCGGTGCCGAAACGGCCGGTGGCGCGGGCCAGAGCCACCCCGCCGATGACGACGCCGGCAAGCCCCAGCAGCGCGGCCACCAAGGACCAGAGACGCCCGGCGGTCAAGGTGTAGGCATCGACGGGCGGGGCCAAGACGTGCGCGGCCGCTGGGGTGGCGAGCCCCAACGTTCCGAGCAGGGCGGTTGCGGCGGTGGCCGCCAGGTGACGGACGGACATAAGGATCCTCTCTGTCGAATGACGGGTTTGGGCAGCGTGTGCGGTGCGGTGGATCGCCGATGCCGGCCGAGGTACCGGTGACGATTCGCGGCGGTCAGCCGCTCGGCTCGGTGCGGCGGGAGCGGGCCAGAGCCCGCCCGCCGAGGACCACGCCGACGAGCCCGAGCACCAGGGCCAAGGCCGCCCCGAACACTCCGTTGCCGGTGCCGAGACCACCGTCGGCGACGGCCAGTTTCACCGCGCCGTTGAGCCCGCCGGTCAGCGCCACCACCAGGGCCACGATGGCCACCCTCCTGCCGCCGTTGCCGGTACGACGGACGGAGCGCAGCGCCAGCCAGCCGATGACCACGCCGCCCAGCGCCACCAGTGCGGCCACACTGGCCCAGATTCGCTCAGGGGTCCCGAAGTAGTTGTCGAGACCCTGGCCCGCGCATTCGGCCGCCGACGTGCAGACCGGTGAAGCCGCCTCTGCGGCAAGCACCAACAGGACGGACATTGAGGATCCTCTCGGTCGAATGACGGGCGCCCGCAGCGTGTGCGGCGCGGCACCTCGGCCTATGCCGGCCGAGGTGCCGGTGACGAGCGCGACCGCCTGGAAGGGGTTTCACGGAATCGATCATCGCGCCGTCGAGCGGCCTGGGCCTCCGACAGAGGACGGCGGCGTCTACGCAGTTGCGCGTAGGCACCTCGTGCCCGGCTACGCTCGTCGTCGTAGGCGGTCGCGCGTCTGGGCGGAGTGTTCGCGCAGGCGGCGACCGTAGGATCGCGGTATGGAACACCGCGTGGTGTCGCCCCGCCTGCCGGTGCCGGCACAGGACGTGTTGCTCGCGCTCTTCATCACCGTGATGCAGGTTCAGGGCACGATGGTCCGCAATGCCGGCGAGGTGGTGCAGCGGTCGCTCACCGACCTCGGACACCTGGGATATGTCCTGCTGGTCGTGAGCGGTGTGGTCGTTGTCGTCCGCCGCCGGTGGCCGGTACCGGTGTTCGTCACCGCCGCGCTCGCCAGCATGGTGTACTACGGCCTCGGCTTCCCGGACGGGCCCGGCTGGCTCGGGCTCTTCGTCGCCCTGTACACCGTCGCCGCCTACGGAGACGGGCGCCGGTCGCTGGTGACAGCGGGCGTGGGTATCACGGTGCTCGCCGTCGGCTGGCTGGTCGCCGCGGCCGACATCGAGCCACGCGCCGCCATCGGCTGGGTGTTCTTCCGGATCGGCGTGTCGGTCATGAGCGCGGCCCTCGGCGAGTCCGTCCGGTCCCGGCAGGTCATCGCCGCCGAAGCTCAGAAGCGTGCCGAGCTGGCGGAACGAACCCGTGAGGAGGAAGCGCGGGCGCGTGTCGACGCCGAACGGCTCCGGATCGCGCGCGAGGTCCACGACACCGTCGCACACGCCATAGCGATCATCAACGTCCAGTCCGGTGTCACCGCGCACGTGCTCGACAAGCGGCCGGAGATGACACGCGAGGCGCTGCGGGCCATCGAGCAGACCAGTTCCCGGGCGCTGCGGGAGATGCGGGCCATCCTCGGGGTCCTCCGTGACGACGGTGACGACGACGGGCGGGTGCCGTACCCCGGGGTGGAGCAGATCGACGAACTGGCCGCCAAGGCACGCGAGGCGGGACTCGACATCAAGCTGGAGGAGACCTCGCCCGCGGCGGCGCTGCCCAGCACGGTGGGAAGTGCCGCCTACCGCATCGTTCAGGAATCGATCACCAACGTGGTCCGCCACGTCGGCCCGACTCGGGTGACGGTGGTGCTGAACTCCGGGATCGAGGCATTGGAGATCCGCGTGACCGATGAGGGCCGCCGTGCCGCCCCAGGTCATGACTCCGCGGATGCGCGCCTGGCGGGTCGGCATCCGAGCGGGACGGGCGGCTCGGCCAAGCCCGGCCGCGGGATCGTCGGCATGCGCGAGCGCTGTCACCTGCTGGGCGGAGAACTCGACGCCGGGCCGATTCCGGGCGGCGGGTTCGAAGTCAGGGCACGGCTGCCCCTCGCGCCGGCCGGGTCGCACCTGTGAACGCGGCGGCCGCCTCACCGTCGACCGACGCTCCGATCAAGGTGCTGCTCGCCGATGACGAGGGTCTCGTGCGATCCGGGTTCAAGCTCCTGCTCGACCTCGAGGACGACATCACCGTGGTGGGGGAGGCCACCAACGGCGCCGAAGCCGTCGAGCGGGCACGCGCCGCCCGTCCCGACGTCGTCCTCATGGACATCCGCATGCCCAAGCTGGACGGGATTCAGGCGACCGCCCGGATCGCCGAGACGCACGGGTTGGAGCGGGTCCGGGTCATCATTCTCACCACCTACGACACCGACGAGTACGTCTTCGACGCCTTGCAGGCCGGGGCCAGCGGCTTTCTGCTCAAAGACGCCGGGCCGGCCGAGCTCCTGCATGCCATCCGGGTTGTCGCCGCCGGAGAGGCGCTGCTCGCTCCGCGGATCACCCGGCGCCTCATCGGCCAGTTCGCCGCGCAACGCAAAGCCGCCCGGGCCGGGGAGGACCGGCTCGCGGTGCTGACGGAGCGCGAGCGCGAGGTGCTGGCCCTGGTGGGACAGGGCCTGAGCAACCACGAAATCGGTACCGAGTTGTTTCTCAGTCCGGCCACCGCGCGCACCCATGTCAGCCACGCGATGGCGAAACTGGGTGCGCGCGACCGTGCGCAGCTGGTCGTCATCGCTTACCGAACAGGACTGGTCAGTCCTGCGATGTAGGTCACGGCCACGCCGCGCTCGCGCGGCATCCGCCCGCAGGCGGTCATGTCGGCCGGTACGGCCTGGGCGGCGCACGCCGTACCGGGGATGCCGGCAAGAAGGCCGTCATGAGCCCCAAACCAGGGTGATCTTGTTTTGTGACCTGGTTCGTTGATGCTGTGCGGTCATTACGCGCGCCCCGATGGACATCGACGAAGTGGTCGAACACTGGACGATCCTGGACGAGGCGCCGAGGGGCGGGCTCACATGCTCGGCGGGCCCGGCCCTCGGCGCGGATAGGTTGCGGGTGCTGCCAGGTCAGCAGCTACTGGTGGTGTCGCCGCCGTCGACGACACAGGTGTCGTTGCCGAGGCCGCCGTTGGCGGTGTCGCCGCCGACGCCGTCTTGGACGTTGATGTCGTCGTTGCCGAGGTTGCCGCTCATGGTGTCGGTGCCGGAGGTGTCGAGCAGGACGTCGTTGCCGTTCTGGCCGTCGAGGTCGTCGTTGCCGGGGCCGCCGTAGATGTGGTCGTTGCCGTTGTCGAACAGGCCGAGCAGGGCCTCCAGCAGGGTTTCGCCCTTGCTGTCGTCGTTGCCGGCTTCGCCGTAGATGTAGTCGGCGCCGTTGCCGCCGGCCAGGGTGTCGTTGTCGTCCCCGCCGTACAGGATGTCGTCGCCGTTGTCGCCGAGGATGGTGTCGCCGCCCGGGCCGCCGTAGACGGTGTCGCTCTGGTTGCCGGCCTCGATGATGTCGTCGCCGGCCAGCCCGCAGATCACATCGCTGCCGTTGGTGCCGTCCAGGTTGCCGTCGTTGCCGTTGGTGCCGATGATGGTGCAGCCCAGCCCGTTGTCGACGGTGGTGTTCTCGGCGTCGCCGGCGTTGCCCGCGCTGGGGTCGTGTTCGGTGGCGGCGGCGGTGGCGGTGACGGTCACCGTGCCGGTCGCGGTCGGCGACAGGGTCAGGGTGATGGTGGCGGCGGAGGAAGCGGCCAGGGTGCCCAGGTTGCACGACGCCGAGGTGGTGACGGTGCACGAGCCCTGCGAACTGGTGGCGGACAGGATTCCGGCCGGCGCGCCGGACAGGGTGACGGTCGCGGTGACGCCGGTGGCGCCGGCCGGGCCGTTGTTGGTGACCGTGACCGTGTCGGTGAAGGTGGCGCCAAGGTTGACCGGGTCGGCCGAGTCGGCCACCGACACCGACAGGTCGGCGTCGGTATGCGGGACCGTCCAGTCGGCGTATGTCTGGAAGCCGCCGGCGGTGTGAGCGGAGGCCTGGCCCGTGCCATCGGGGTTCATCATCCACAGGTCCCCGTTGCGGGTGTAGGCGATTTTGGTGCCGTCTGGGGCCCACAAGGGTTCGAATGACTGGACGTTGTCGTTGGATAGGTTGGTCTGTCCGGTGCCGTCGGCGTTCATCGCGTACACGTCGGAACCGATGGTGAAGTTGTTGAGGGTGTAAGCGATCTTGGTGTTGTCGGGGGACCAGTTCGGGTTGAAACCGTTGTTGGGGGAGCTGTAGCTGGTCAGCTGGGTGTGGCCGGTGCCGTCCGGGTTGATGGTGTGAATGTTCAGGCTCGCGTTGTAGGCGATCTTGGTGCCGTCCGGCGACCAGGCGGGGTTGGTGGCGGTGCTGGGGGTGCCCAAAGGGGTGGGATTGCTGCCGTCGGCGTCCATGACCACCAGCCCGCTGGTGGAGGCGAAGACGATCTGGCTGCCGTCGCCGGAGAATCTTGGCCGGTCGACGGCGACACCGGCTCCGGTGGTGAGCTGGACCAGGCCGCTGCCGTCGGCGTGCATGGAGTAGATCTCTATGGCGAATGTGGTGGCGTTGGCGCGGATGAAGACGACCGTCGAACCGTCGGGTGAGACGGTGGGCCAGACGTCGAAGTCGGCGGTGCTGGTGAGCTGGGTGGCGCCGGTGCCGTCCGGGTTGACGGAGTAGATGTCGTTATTGCTGTGGTAGTAGATCTTGCCGTTGACGCCCGGGAACGAGGCGTGTGCCGGCGTGAGCGTGACCGGCGCGCCGGCCGCGGCGATAAGGAACGCCGCAACCAGCGTGGCGAGGCGGCCGCGACGTCTCATGGGTGGGCGGGAGGTAGCCGGTAAGGCGGTGTGCAGCATGAGATACCCCTTGCTGAAGGTGTCCGTTCCGGCCGGGAGCGCCCCGCCGTTCGGTGGCATGGCGAAGCCGGGACAGGAAGCCGGGATCCGAGCCCAGCCCGCCCGGTGAGGCGCGGACGAGACCGGCAGGCCCGTGCCACCGGCCGCCGCCCGTATGCGGGCATGCGGCAGCGCCGGTTGCGCGGGTGATGGTCCCCGAGTGCCGGCCGCGGCGGCTGTAATGGTGCTGCCGCCGATCAGCGACCGTAGGTGGTGTGCGGGAGTCGCGAGACTGCTCGCCGTCACATCCCGCCGTCAGGCGGCGAGGGTAGCGTTGATGCCCTCTCCTTCACGATCCGGGCCGATGGGACTTGGAGGAGTGCGGTATCACCAAAGGCCAGTTTCCTTCTGTAATGAGGCGATTACAACCCCTGATGCCACTTGTTCTCACGGTGATCCGCGGCCGCTTCAGGACACCACGACGGGGGCCTGGAACCCGTCCCGACGCCTCGCTGCTCACCGGCCGCTGGCTGGTGTCGTGCGTCAAGCGCTGCCTGTCTCCGAAGGGGTACTCGCGGGAGACCCGGCTCACCCCCGCCTCGTTCGACATGCGCCAGGCCCCCCGGCTCACCGAGATCGGCCCACCCGGCTTCTTCCTCGGCGACTACGCCGGGCTCACCCACGACGGCCGGGACTTCGTCACGGCGTTCTCCCGGCCGCACGACGACGACCGCGCGGCGGTGTTCAGCGTGCGGGTACGCCCGGTCGGCAAGTAGCCGCAGGCCGTACGGGATTCGCCCCAGGCTTCGCTTGACCGAGCGATCGGCCGGACATAGCCGGTGAATCCCATAATCAAAACGACGATCGCCGGGTACCAGGTCCTCCAGTGGGCGCGGGCCGGGATCGGTGCACTTGGCGACGACGAGTGTGGGCGTTTCATCAGAGGTGGCCTGGAACGGCTGGCCGAACAGTTGGGTGAGACCGTTTGACTGCGGGCCCAGGCGAGTAGGCTGCCTGCGACCGTCGCGTCGGTGGGGCCGTCGAACGTTTCCGCCATCCGTTCCCTTACCTACGTGAGGGGCTTTCTCCACGCGTCGGCCCGCTGGAGGCGGAGGCCGGCGTGCGGGAGTTCCGCCATCGCGTACGCCAAGGGCTCGGAGTTCCTGCATAGAACGGGCGGGGCACGCCGTACCGGATAGGTTTGGATCTTCGAGAGCCTACCTGGGGTCGGCTTTGGGGCGGAGGCGGGGGAACCAGGCGGGCACCGCGCGGCGGTAGGCCTCGTACTCCTCACCGTAGGCGCGCAGCAGCGTCGGTTCCTCGTAGACGTGGACGAACAGGGCGGTCACCGCCCAGCAGACGGCGGCGTACCAGAGCAGGCCGAGCTGCCCGAGCAGCAGGGCCTGGCCGAGGATCGTCCCGACGACGGCCACGTACATGGGGTTGCGGACGTAGCGATAGAAACCGCCGACGACCAGATACCGCGTGGGTGCCACCGGAGCGGGGGTGCCGCGACCTTCCACCACGAACCGGACGAACGACTGGATCACCACCACCGTTCCCGCCGCTGCCAGCAGGCCGCCCAGGATCCGCAACGGCAGCCAGACCGGTTCGAAGCGCCAGCCGGTGAGCAGCCAGGGGACGACACCGGCGACCACGCACGGGGCCGCGGCGAAGAAGATCGAGGAACCGGCCGCCGCCGTCGCTTTTCTCATACCCGGAACCTCCACGGAGTCGGACGGCTCAACGCCCGGGAACGGTACCCCTCCCCGCACGGCACCATCAGCAGCCCGTCACGCCTGCACCGGCTGAGTAAGCCGGGGCCGATGTCGTCGATGGGACCAGGCGGGGCAGGCCTACGGCCCGCCGAGCGGCTCACGCCACGTGAAGGCGGGCGGGTCAGAGGGGCTCCAACTGCGACCCCGGAACTCTCTCGCGGACGATGGCGGCGTGAACCTGGCACGTCGGCTCCGACCACGCCATGTCCGGTAGCGTGACCAGCGTGTGGTACAGGTTGTCTTGATCGCAAGGCTGCTCGTCGAGCAGCTCATAGATCCACTTCGAGCGGGTGCCCAGTTCGAGCAGTTTGCAGACCGAGTCGAAGCGAGCGGCGTCGTCGGCGATGGCCCTGGCGTGCTCCAATGCGTCGCTCAGCCTGTCCAGGTGCCGACGGGCGGCGGGATGCAGACGCCGTAGCTCATCGACGGCGATCGTGGCGACTTCACGCTGCAGCTCGGCCACGGCCTGCACCAGTTCCATCAGATACGGGCCCGCCTCGTCCCTGTGCCCGATGAACATGGCGGCGTCCGCGCGTCGTCGGCACGGGTCGGCGGGGTGCGCGACCGGCCCGATCCGGCCGGGGACGGCGAGCTTGCGTGATTGCAGCATCAGGACCGGTGCGTACAGCAGCCGCTGCCTGCCCTCGGCGTCCTTCTCGCCCCAGGCGATGGGTTCGCCCGGCCCGGCCGGCGTGCCTGCCGCGTTCAACGGCAGGTGAACCAGCCGCGCCACCACCGCCCAGCCGCGCATGTCGCGGGGGACATGGCCCGGCTCGACTTCCTCGACGTCGACGAGAACGGGGGTACCGTGCGGAAAACCCGCGGCGATGTCGGCCAGCACGTCGGTGGTGGCGGTGATATGGAGCTGCCCGTCATCCACGGACCCCCTGCCTTTCTCTTCCATGGCCGGTGGCTGCCAATCAGTGGCCACCTCAGGCGAAAGGCTCTCCGGCCCTGGCTGATCGCGTGGGGCCGACGCATTCGCGGATCGATCCCCGACGGATGTGGCTCGGTGCGGTACCGATCTTATCGAGCAAGACAGGCGTCCCATACATGGAGGAATCGGCATAGGCCTGACAGGAGGAGAGTCCGGAGGGTCGTCCTGCCGACCAGGCTGTGGCTCCGGGCTGTCGGGTACGGCGCGAGGCGGCACGCCGTACCCGACGCTTCCTGGACCGATGGCATGACGCCGGTACCGGGTGGTTAATGTTCCGGGCAGGAAGCGGGGCGTTCCGGTGCGGCCACTGGTGACGGCATACCCGGGCCAATAGCGTGCCGGGTGTGAAACGGGGCGTTTGGCTGGGGGCACTGGTCTTGGGCGCGCTCCTCGGCGGAGGGGCTCCCGCGCAGGCGGCCACCCCGGACGGGCTGGAGATGACGGTCTCCGCGGCGAAGCCGGAGTTCACGGCGGGGGAGCCGGTCGCCTTCACGGTGTCGGTGACCAATCGCGGCGGCAGGGCCTGCAGGCTGGCCGCCACCTCCCGCGGTCCCCTCCAGCTCGACCTCACCCGGGACGGCACACCGGTGGATCCGGAGTTCGCCCTGGCCACCTACACCGACGGCTTCGACGCCGTGCTGCGGGCCCGGTCGCATCAGGTGACGCCGGGGGCGCGGGTGTCCTTCCCGCTCATCGCCGTACGGGATCCCGGCGGTGCCGCGCTGACCACGGTCGCCCCGGCGCCCGGCGGCGGCGGGGTGACCGCGACGTGGCCGGTGGATCGGCCCGGCGCGTATGCCATGCGGGCGACGTACCGGATGCCCGGAATGTCAGGGGCGTGCACCGCGTCGAGCGGTCCCGTGACGGTGCGTTTCGCCGTCGCGAGGAAGGACGGCATGGTCGGCGGGTTCCTCCTCGCCTGGGGCTTGGCCCTGCTCGGGCTGGCTCTGCTGCTGGTCTTCGGGCTGTCGGCCCTTCTGGTGCTGCGCCGGCGCCGCCGGGCGGCCGCGGTGACGGTGGTCCTGCTGGTGGGGCTGGCGGCGGCGCATCTGGCGCGGGCCGCCCCCGCCCGTGCCGTGATCGAGATCGACGACCAGGGCGATCCGCGGAATCTCGGGTTCGACGACTTCGTCAACGGGTGCCTCAACGAGATCCGGACCCATATCGCCGCCGACTCCGCCGGAGTCATAGATTTCCTGGATAAATCGTCGTTCAGGGTGGTTGTCCGTCCGGCGCACGGTCAGCACGGACCCGAGTCCGTCCACTTCGACGGCAGGACGGTGGTGGAGTGGAACCCCCGGTACCGGGGGCCGATCAGCGGCGAGCCGGGGACGAACTCCGAGCCGTGCAGCGCGTTCTACCACGAGCTGGTGCACGCCTTCGACAATGCCAAGGACCTGCTCGATCAGACGGCCTGCACCTTCGGCAACCCGCCCAAGCCGGGCGCGCCGATCTCGGAGGTCCGGGCCGTCCGCGCCGAGAACAACTACCGGGGACTCAAGGGCCTGCCGCCTCGCCGCTCCTACAGTGGCCGTGCGATCCCGCCGGGAAACGACCCGGATATCGCGGCCGTCCGCGACGCCTGCACGCCCAAGCGCCCCGACGACCGCCCCAAGCCCCCTATCAAACCGGGTCAGTCCGGACATGCGGGGGCCAGTGACGGAGATCCGCACCTGACCACCTTCGACCTGCGGCCGTACGACTTCCAGGCGGTGGGGGAGTTCGTGCTCGCCCGCTCCGAGGACATGGAGGTTCAGGTCAGGCAGTCGGCGGTCCCGGACACGCGACTGGCCGCGATGAACTCCGCCGTCGGCATGCGGGTCGGGCCGGACCGGGTGAGCCTCTCGCTGTACGAGGGCAGGCTGGAGAGCCGGCTGAACGGGCGGGACACCGCGTTCACCGGGACCACCCGGCTACCGGGCGGCGGGACGGTCGGCTTCACCGGCGACCAGTACACGGTCTCCTGGCCGGACGGCACCGAGGTGGTTGTACGCCTCATCGGTCACACGGCGCTGGGAATCCTCGTCTATCCCGCCGAACGGGACAAGGGCCGCCTCGCCGGGCTGCTGGGGAACCTCAACGACGACCCGGCCGACGACCTGTCCGTCAAGAACGGTGCGAAGCTTCCGGAAGTCCCCGATCATCGGCAGCTGTACGGCGACGGCGGCCTGGCCGACACCTGGCGCGTCACCCAGGACACCTCCCTCCTCCACTACCCGTCCGGTACCGACACCCGTACCTTCACCGATCGCGGCTTCCCCGACCAGGTGGTGACCGCCGACCACCTGGACGCCGGACGCAGTGAGCAGGCCCGGCGGACGTGCGCCGCGCTCGGCGTCACCTCGTCGAAGGCGCAGGGGGACTGCGCCATGGACCTCGTGCTCACCGGGCAGCCAGCGTTCGCGGTCGGCGCCATGGTCACCGCGCAACGGCTCGCCGAGGCGGCACGGCGACCCGCGGTGCGATCCGGCGAAACCCTGCGGGACGGCGACGTCGCGCAGGGCGCGATCGAGCAGCGGGACGGGGCCGACGTGTTCCGGCTGAAGACCGGCGACGCCACCGTACTGCGGCTGACCGACATCACCGGGGAGAACGGGAAATCCGGCCTGGCGACCCTGCGGACCGAGGTGGAGGGTCCCGACGGTTCCGGTGTTCCCGGTTTCACGGTAACCAGCGTCTACCAGTACCGGGTGCGGCCGGGCGCGGTCTACACGCTGAAGGTCTCCCGCTCCGCCGGGGACACCGGCCCCTACCGGTTCCGGCTGGTCACGGCGAAGGATCGCCGTCTGCCGATGACGATCGGCACCGCGGTCACCGGCGACCTGGAGGTCCCCGGCCGCGTCGACCTGCACACGTTCACGGTGGATCGGCCGGGTCGGCTCCGCCTGACCGGGGCCCGCGGATGCGATCTCCAGGTGGCGGTCGCCGACGACGTCCCGGCGCCCCACGTCTACACCCCGTACAACCTGTGCTGGGACATCGACCTGGCCACCCTCGAACCCGGCAAGCCCTACCTGCTGATCGTCTGGTCGCCCACCTCCGAAACCGGCCGCTACGCCTTCCGCCCGACCCTCGCCGACTGATTGCGGCACTCGGCCCGCCCCGGCCAGGTCGGCGGGCACCCCGGGATCCGGTACGGTCTGGGGCACCGGTCGGCGACCTTGCTATCCTCAGGGGTATGCAGCATCTGCTCTTCCTCTGAGTGATCGGGCTAGCCTCGTCTGGCGAGCGCATGTACGGCCCCGCATCGATGCACAGACGCGTCTTGGGCGCGCGTTTCGTCGATTCACGGCACACACCCTGACACCGCTTCCGCGGACGGCGTGTGCCCGGAGGAAGAAACCATGGTCATCTGGACCCGGCCTGCTTGCGAGCGGGCGCAACCGACCTGCACCGATCGCCTCGGTCGACGAGCTCATCGAGGCGCGGCGGATCACCGATGCGGTCGTCGTCGTGGCCGCTCACGACCGGCGACCTCAACGCGACGTAGCGGACCGGCCAAGGCAGCCGCAGCCGCCAAGTCGCCCTCCCGCTGAAGCGTGGACACCCATCCGCCAGGGCTCCGGCACTGGGCGCGTAAACCGTTGTTCCACCCATTTCATGACAGGAACCATCGAGCTGTGACCGATTTTGTGACATCCCAAGGCATCGCCCGCCGCACCTCCGCCGCCGTCGACGCGGCTGTCGGAGCAGGGCGCGAGCTCGGACTTCCCGTGACCGACGCCAGGGTGCTCCATGACCTTTTCTCCGTCGTCGTCCACCTCGCGCCGGCACCGGTCGTGGCCCGGGTTCCCACCGTCCTGCCGCACGGCACGGGCCTGGATTCCCTGGCGCGTCGCCAGCAGGCGGAACTGGATGTGACACGCTGGCTCGCCGACCGGGGAACCCCCGTGATCCCGCCCAGCCCCCTCCTGCCCCGGGAACCCGTTCAACGCGACGGGTTCTCGATGACGTTCTGGCAGTTCGCCGAGGAGGACCGCGGCAAAGAGCCCGACTACGTGGCGAACTGCGAGATCGTCGCCGACCTGCACGCCGCCATGCGCGCGTATCCGGGCCGACTGACGTTTCTTTCGGCAGCCGAACCGTGGTTCGTCACGCAAAGCCTTGTTGAGCTGCAAAAACGTCCCGACCTCATCGGCCCGGACGATCTGGACCGCGCACGCCGCGAGTGGCGGGTCCTGGAACCTTTCGTGCGGTCACGCCCGGCGTTCGAGGGGAGGTTCCCCGGGATCGACCTTCAGCCCGTCCACGGCGACTCCCCGCCCGCGAACATCTTCTCCGGGGTGGGCGGGGACCTCTACGCCGACTTCGAACTGGTCACGCTGGGTCCCGTCGAGTGGGACATGGCCGCTCTCGGACCCGTCTACGAGTCCGCCTACAACCGCGGCGCGCGGCGCAACGGCATGAGGCCGTTGAACGAGGACGTCCTTGGCTTCGTGAACGCCGTGGGCATGCTGCGGGTCATCGCCTGTCTCCCGCTCACATCGCAGCTGCCCTCGTTGACGGAGTACCTGAAGCCGTCCGTCGACCAATGGCGGACCACGTCGTTCGCCGGAGGCGTGGCCGACTGAACCGACATGAACACAGCCCCGCGGCGTTGAACGCCGAGCCGGTCCTTCCGCGCCCTCGCGGTGGTGCCGGATCGGTTCGGCCCGAGGAAGACGCACCTGGCCTCGGTGACGGTTGGCCGGGCACCGATCATCGGCCGCCTCTCGTCCGGCGCGAACCGACCCTGCGGCCGCTCCAGGATCCGGTACGGCCTGGGGCGGCGTACGCCGTACCGGCGCTTGGGTCAGGTTCGCAGGGCCCGGACGGAGTGGAGCAGGGCGCCGACGACGGTCGCGTTGGGTTGCAGGGTCGAGACGCGCACCGGGGGCGGGTTCATGCCCCGTTCGGCCAGACGCAGGGTGAGCGGCCGGGCGAACGGGGCCAGCGCCCGGCCGAGGCCGCCGTCCAGGATGATCAGGTCGGGGTCGAGGGTCGCGCAGATGCCGGTCACGGTCGTGGCCAGGGCGTCCAAGGCGTCCTCGACGAGCCGCCCGGCGTGCCTGCCGCCCTGGAGGGCACCCGTGATCACGGTCTTGGCGGTCGGGTCCCGGCCGAGTTCGGCGTGGGCCTCGGCGTCGGATTCGGCCAGGGCGCGGGCGCTGTCGCGCAGCGCCAGGCCGCTGACGCGGTCCTCGGCCCGGACCATGACCGACGGGTGCTCGGGATCGGCGACCAGGATGTCGCCGAATTCGGCCGCGGCGCCGCGCCTGCCCCGGACCAGGGACCCCCCGGCGAACAGCGCACCGCCGAAGCCGGTGCCCAGGGAGAGCAGGGCGAAGTTCGGCACGCCGACGGCGTGGCCCAGCCCCGCCTCGGCGATCCCCGCCAGGTTGGCGTCGTTGTCGACGTGCACCGGGATGTCGAAGGCGCCGACGACACCGGAGACGTCGAAGCCCTCCCAGCCGATGTTGACCCCCTGGGTGGCCTGGCCGGTGACCGGGTTGAAGACCGCGGGGATCCCCACCGTGGCGTGCCCGATCCGGATGCCCCGGTCCTCCGCCTCCCGCCGGAGCAGATCCCAGACGCCGGTCAGCGCCGTGCTCGCCCCGGCCGACACGGTGCCGATCCGGACTTCGGCCAGGATGTTCCCCGCGGCGTCGCCCAGGGCGCCGTGGCATTTGGTGCCACCCAGGTCGATGCCGACGACGGCTGTCTCAGTGCTCAAGCCGTCCCCGCGTCCCGGGCGCCGTTGCTCGCGCCGAACAGCTCGTCCGACGCCCATCCGTAGCAGTAGTAGATGACGTCGTCGGCCGCGCTGGCGTAGGCGGCTTTGGTCGCCTCCAGGAGTTCGGCAGGGGAGAGGTTCCACATCTGGACGCCGCTGTAGACGCGGGTGCCCTCCTGGGCCAGCCGCCGTACCTTCTCGTTCTCGCGCCGCACGAACTCCAGCGGGAATCCGTCCTGTTTGAACCGCCGGTAGGTGAGGTCGTAGGGCAGGTCGAAGACGTCCAGGAAGGCCCGGAACGCCGCCTCCTGTCCGGCGTCGTCGTCGGCGAAGTACTCGATGAAGCCCTGTACGTCGGCTCCGCCGCCGAGCCGGTGGTACGGGAAGTGCTTGAGCTTTTCGCCGGCCTGGGTGAGCCGGGTGAGGTCCTGGCCGAGCAGCCACCCGTAGGAGGGCGGCCACACGTCGAGCCAGAGCTCGGCCTCCGGGCACAGTTCGCGGGTCCGCGCGGCGAGGTTCTCCACCATGCGGCTGACGCTGTGCTGCCGGAAGGCCACCCAGGACCTCAGCGAGGCCGATGCCGTGAAGAAGGCGACCGCCTCGGCGAACCGCTTCTCGCCGAGCGACGTCGCGACGGTGCGCATGTCCCGCCGCAGCTCGTCGGCGTCGATCCCCGCCTGGGGCATTTCGCGCAGGCAGGCGGGGCAGAAGCAGCTGAGGATGGAGCGCGGCTCCAGCTCCCGGCCCGACCAGTCCGGGAACCGAATCCGGTCGATCATGACCGTGCGCCAGCCGTACTCGGCGACCAGGGCCCGGATGATCCGCGCCCACATCTCCACGACGTGCGGGCCGTTCGGGCACAGCCAGTGCCCCACCCGCTCACCGGTGAAGTCCCGCACGCAGCTGTTCTCCACGTCGCCCAGGAAGTCCCCGTTGAGGACGTTGACCCACGGGACGATCGTGTACGACTCGTTGAGGGGGCTGTCCCGCAGCGTCGCCAGCGGGTCCCGCTTGGCCGGGTCCGGCTCCCACCGCTGATGGAGACCGGGGTAGACCTCCTTCGGGTCGAAGCCGGAGTACAGCAGCCCCTCACCGATGACCACGTCCGACACCGGGTTGTGCTCCAGCACCCCCGTGGGGGAGGGGTTCCGTTCGAAGATCGTGTTGACCTGGGCGAAGACGTACTCGACGTCGTCCATCCGCGCCAGCCGCCGAGCGATCTCCTGCGGCCCCTCGTCGTTCACGTCCTGCGTGTGGACGTGGATGCCTGCCATCGGCGTGCGTCACCCGACCTTGTTCATGACGTCCGCCGCGATGACCAGCTCGTCGGCGCGCACGGAGCCGGGCTTGAGGGATTTGTCGGCCTCGCCGTAGGAGATCAGGTAGTCGATGCGGGTCTTCCAGTTGTTGGGCGCGCCCTCGGCGTAGAACATCTCCCGCGCCTCGGCCGGGGTCTTGGCCAGCTTCACGAAGTCCTTGTAGAAGGCGGCGACGTCGGCGGCCTTGTTGGAGGCGCCGTTCTTCTTGTTGGCCCATTCGGCGATGAAGGTGTTGGCCTTGTCGGCGTTGGCGTCCATGTAGGCCATGGTCTTGAACCAGACGCGCTGCAGGGCGGCGAGCACCTCGGGGTTGGCGGCGGCGAAGTCGGCGTTGGCCGCGAGCCCGCTCAGCGCGATGGCGCCGGGACCGATCTGGTCGCCGGAGATGAGCGCCACGTTGCCCAGCTCGGTCAGCCGCTGGCGCTGGGGGAGCCCGCCCAGGAAGACGTCGCCGGTGCCGCGCTGGAACGCCGCCACGCCCGTGTCGGGCTCGAAGTCGGCGATCTTCAGGTCGCCCTTGGCCATCCCGGCCTTCTGCAGCGCCTGGTCGATCACCATGGAGAACGCGGCGCCGCTGGTGGTGACGATGGTCTTGCCCTTGAGCTGGCTGATCGTGGCGATCGCCGCCTTGTCGGGGTCACCCTCCTTGGCCAGGTTCTCCTCGTAGGTGGCGAACGCCCCCTTACGCGTCATGATCGCGAATCCGGTGAACACGTTCTGGAACCCGACCATGCGCAGCTTGGGGAACTGGCCGGCCAGGTTGACCGCCGCGGTGTCGGAGAACGCGCCGACGTCGACGGAGCCGTTGACCAGTGCCGGGGCCATGTTGCCTTCGACGGGGAACAGGGTCGGGGTGTACTCGATGCCCTCGGCGGCGAAGAAGCCCTGCTCCTGCGCCAGGTCCCACGGGGCGTAGTCGAAGTACGGCATGATGCCGAATTTCACGGCCTTCGCCGCCGGTTTGCCGTCCTTGGGGGCCGCTTCCGGCGTGCTCGACCCGCAGGCGGACAGGCCGAGCGCGAGCACACAGCCGAGCGCCAGGCTGGCGATCCTTTTCATGAGTTCTCCTTGATTGCCGCGGCGGTGCCCGCCACGGTGGCCTTGGTGCGGGGACGGGCGTCGCCCGCGCCGACGTGTCGTTCGGTCCAGCCGGTGAGCCGGCGCTCCAGCCGCCGGATCACCTGGTCGACGAGCCAGGCGGTGACGGTGATGACCGCGATGCACACGATGATCTGGTCGGTGCGCAGGTAGCGCTGGGCGAGGATCATCTGGTAACCGATGCCCTCCTGGGCGCCCATGAACTCGGCCGCCACGACCAGTCCGAACGACGCGGCGGCGGCGACCCGGACGCTGCCCACCAGCGCGGGGACGATGGCGGGCATGACGACGGTCCGGTAGATGCGGGGGCCGCCCGCGCCCAGGGTCCGGGCGGCGTTCAGGTAGATCCTTGGAACGTTCCGAACGGCTTCCACAGTGCTCACCACCATGATCACGAAGCAGCCGAAGACGACCAGCAGGACCTGCGGCACCGCGCCGATCCCCAGCCAGAGAATGAGCAGCGGGATGATCGCGAGCGGCGGGATCGGCCTGATCAGCTCCACCAGCGGATCCAGTACGGCGTTGACCGTACGGCTGGACGCCATCAGCAGCCCGAGCCCGATGCCCAGCAGCGACCCGATGAGGAAGCCGGCCACCTGCCGGGTGAGCGTGAAGCCGAGCCCCGACAGCAGGTCCCGCCAGGACTCGCCCACCACGGCCGCGATGTCCTGCGGCCCGGGCAGGAACAGCTTGTCCACGACCCCGCCCAGGGTGAGCCCCGCCCACACCAGCGCGACGACGAGCAGGGAGCCCAGGCTGAGCAAACGCATTCTCATCGGACGGCCTCTCCCATCATCCGGCGCAGGTCGGTGCGGAGCCGGTAGAAATCCGCGGATTCGCGCAGCTCCGGGGTGCGCGGGCGGTCGAAGGGGACGTCGACGATCTCGCGGACCCGGCCGGGACGCGGGCTGAGCATCACGATCCGGTCCGAAAGCATGATCGCCTCATCGATGTCGTGGGTGATGAAGACGACCGTGGAGCGGCGGGCCGACCAGATGCGCAGCAGCTCGTCCTGCATGTGCTCGCGGGTCACCACGTCCAGCGCGCCGAACGGCTCGTCCATCAGCAGGATCTCCGGCTCGACCGCGTAGGCGCGGCCGATGTCGATGCGCTTGCGCATCCCCCCGGACAGCTCGCGGGGGTAGGAGTGGGCGAACTGCTCCAGCCCCAGCAGGGGCAGCAGCTCGCCGACCACCCGTTTCCGCTCGGCGGCGCTTCGCCCCTGCACCTTCAGGCCGTACTCCAGGTTCTCGGTGACGGTGAGCCAGGGGAAGGCGGCGTCGGACTGGAAGACCATGGCCCGGTCCGGACCCGGCCCGCCGACGGGCCGCCCGCCCACCAGGACCTGTCCGGAGGTCTGCCGGTCCAGCCCGGCCAGAATGTTGAGCAGCGTCGACTTGCCGCAGCCGGAGCTGCCGACGACCGCGACGAACTCGCCTGCGCCGATCTCGACGTTGACGTTCTCCAGCGCGGTGACCGTCGTCGACCCCTTGGCGAAGGTCTTGGTGAGGGCCGAGATACTCAGTGTTCCATCGGTCATCGAGCGCTCCTGGCGGGTGGTTCAAGGGCGGGGCCGGGTACCGGAAGAGGCAGCCGCTCGGGTACGGCGGCGGCGAACAGACGGTTGTGGACCTGGCCGAGGGCGACCGCGGTGGCGCCGACCAGGGACGCCTGGGCGCCGAGGGCGCTCGTCCTGATCTCGGCGGTGCTGGCCGCGAGCCGCCGGTACAGGGGGATCACTTCGGCGACCAGCCCGGGTCGCGAGCCGATCCCGCCCCCCACCACGATCAGTTCGGGGTCGAGGAAGGCGGTGACCGTGCTCAGCACGATCGCGATGTGCCGGGCGTAGGCGGCGACCGCCTGACGGGCCGCGTCCTGCTGCGCGCCGTACCGTTCGAAGATCAGCTCCGGGCAGGCCTGCTCGTCGGTGAGCGCGGTGTAGGAGGCGCTGAAGCCGTGACTGGACAGCACCTCCTCCAGCGGCCCGTGCTCGTGGAGGGAGACGTCGAAGGGGTCGTCCGCGAACGGCGCGTAGGCGATCTCGCCGGCGGCCCCGTTCGCACCGCGGCGGACGGCGCCGTCCATGAAGATCCCCATCCCGATCCCGGTGCCCAGCGCGATGAAGGCGAAGTTCGCACAGTCCTGCGCCACGCCGCGCCACCGCTCCCCGGCGACGGCCATGTTGACGTCGTTGTCGATGGTGATCTCGTGGCCCAGCCGGTCCCGTAGCGCCCCGGCCACGTCCATGTCGCCCAGCCCCGGTACGTTCGGCGCCCGGTCCATCGCACCGGTGGCCGCGTTGAACACCCCCGGGCCGCCGATCGCCGACGACAGGACGCGGCCCCAGCCGACCCCTACCTCACCGGCCAGGCGCACACTCGTGGTGTGGATCTGGTCCAGCAGGTGGGTCCCGCCCCGCCGATCGGTGGCCACCTCGCCCTGGGCGACCGTCGAGCCGCCCAGGTCGCTCAGCGCGACCCGGAGCTTGGTGGCGCCCAGGTCCACCCCGATGACGTATCCCGCGTCGGGTTGCATCGAGTACGTCGCGGCGCGGCGCCCGACCTCGCCCTGGGACATGCCGTGCTTGCTCACCCAGCCCTCGGCTTCGAGCTGGCGGACGATCTCGTTCACCGTCTGCTTGGACAGGCCGGTGACCTTCGCGATTTGAACCCGCGAGAGCGGAGCCTCGCGTAACAGCACCTCGACGACGGCCTGACTGCTCAGCTGGCGCGTCGACTGCAGCGGATTGCCGCTGGTCATCGTGGTCCTTGTCTCGTGGGGGGCATTAGTTCGGTCTGTGCACGAACTATGGATGGAACCGGACACAAGTGTCAAGACGGAACAAGCGGGATTTTTACTGCAAGCGGTATTCGGACCTCGTATCCGCCGCATTCCGGCTGAACCTCGCGGATCGTGAACCTGGGCGGCGGATCCACCGACTGTTCCGGGTGACGGATGACAGGAGGACAAGGTGACCGACGAGCTGCTGGTGCTCCGGTGCCGGCTGGGCGAGCGAGATGCGCTCACCGAACTGATCCGCCGCTGGCACACGCCGGTGTGGCGATACCTGGCACGCATGCTGGACATCGGGCGGGCCGACGACGTGAGCCAGGAAGTCTGGCTGGAGGTGATCCGGGGACTGCCCCGGCTCAAAGACCCCGCCAGGTTCACCCCCTGGCTGTTCACGATCGCCCGGCGCGCGGTGACCAACCGGCTGCGGCAGGAGTACGGCCAGGCGGCGGCCCCCGCGGACGAGCCGATCGCCGAAGACGCGACCGACGCCTACGTGGACCGGGCCGAGCTGATCGCCGGCCTGTCCGGGCTACCGGCCGCCGAACGGGAGATCCTCGTCCTGTTCTACCTGGAGGACCTGCCGCTCACCGACTGCGCCGAGATCTGCGGCATCCCCGTCGGGACCGTCAAGTCCCGGCTCAACCGGGCCCGGCGCATGCTCCGCGACACCCTTCTGCGGAAAGGATTCCAGCCGTGAACGACGACCCCCGCCTGTCGGCCGACGAATTGATTCGGCGGCTCCGCGGCACGCTGTCCCCCTGGCGGCGGCTCCGCGGCGCGGTCGCCCTGGTGGCCGGCCTGACCGGCGCGGCCTTCATCGGGCTCCTCTGGGCCACCGAACCGGGGCCGCTTCCCGGGCGTCTCCACCTCGCTTTCGGGATGTTCACCGTGGTCTGCCTGACCTGGGCCGGCTACGGCGCCTGGGCGGTCACCCGGGGCGCACCGCTGTACGCCATGGACCGGGTGATCGCCGCGTGGCTCGCCCTGACCGCCTCCACCGCGACCACCGCCCTCCTGACCGTGATCGCCCTCCGGCGTGACTCCGGCCTCACCGCCACCCTCACCGTGGGCATCGCCTTCATCGCGGCATCCGCCGCATCGCTGGTCCGGGCCCACACCCGCCGCACCGCGCTCCTCCGCCGAATCCGCGAACTCCAGACCCGCGACGATCAGGACTGACCCTCGAACTCCGCCGAAGGCCGGTACGGCTCACGTCGCGTCGGCCGTACCGTATCTCACCACCAAGGGGCCGACACCGGTTCGGCACCTTGGCCTGCGCTCCGCAGGCGTGGGTGAAGACGCGCAACCGGTCAGGCAGGGGCTCCGGTGGTCTGCGTGTGGGTCTCGGAATCGCTTGCGGGCACCTCGAGGGTCGATCAGGAGTACACCGCTGCCAGGGCAGGAGGCCCACCCGGACCCAGTGGTTCGGCCAGGAAGATCGGTGTCTGCGCCATGAATCGGGGACGTCCGGTCAGGTTGCGTTGAGCGGCGTGGACGAGGAAGGGGTGGCAGATGTAGGCGTCCCCCGGCTCGCCCGTTGCGTAGGCCAGTGGTCTTCCGGAAGTGCCGGCGTCGACGAGCGGTCCGGCGATGAACGGGTCCATGGGTTCCTCGGAGAGAATCCGCGGCAGGTCGTGATGTGATCCGACCCGGATTCTGGTGGGTGCGTCGTCCGGGCCGACGTCGGACAGCAGGGTCAGGAGCAGGAGCGTGTGAGGCCTGGTTGACACCGCCCACCGGCCGTCCTGCAGGGGGACGCCGGCGTCGATGTGCCAGCCGTCGTCGTTGGATGCTTCGGCGTGGGGGAAGCGGACGGGGATGTTGCCGAGCGTGAACTTCGGCGACCAGCCTCCGGGTCCGGCGACGGCGTCCAGCGCCCGAGCGAGGACCTCGCTGGCGGCGATCTGCCCGAAAGGGCCCTCACCCGTCAGGTCCGCCGTCCACACCACCGGCTGGGTCCACGTCGAAGGATCATCGGGCAGCGGCCCGATCCGCTCCCACAACCTCGCACACGCCTCCTCCGCGATTTCGCGCGGAACCACCGCGGGCACCTTGACGTATCCGTCACGCATGAAAGATTGCACCGCCCAAACCTATGACCGGCACCTCTCTCGAAGCATCCCGTTTTCTTGGGCCTGGGTGCCCTGCTCTCCGGTCAAGGCCCACCCGGACAGCAGGGCGGATGCCGGCGGAAGACGCAGACGACGTTGATCTCCAGCCGCGTGCCGCAGGAGCCCTAGCCCTCAGCTTCGGCCAGGGGCCGGCGCATCGGGTGGCCGACGGCGGGACGTACATCGGTGTCGGCGGCGGACCCGGCGAGCTCATGCGCGGTGCGTGCCAGCCACACCGTATGGAACACGTCGACCGCGCTTGCCGCGATCACCAAGCCGTAGATCGTTATCGCCTCGCTCGGGAGGTGAGGGAGGACCAGGCGGAGTGCCGACGGGGCGATGAGGGCGACCCACCCTTGTACGCCATGGACCGGGTGATCGCCGCGTGGCTCGCCCTGACCGCCTCCACCGCGACCACCGCCCTCCTGACCGTGATCGCCCTCCGGCGTGACTCCGGCCTCACCGTGGGCATCGCCTTCATCGCGGCATCCGCCGCATCGCTGGTCCGGGCCCACACCCGCCGCACCGCGCTCCTCTGCCGAATCCGCGAACTCCAGACCCGCGACGACCTTCCGGAATCATGATCACCGTCCGGTACGGCGTGCGCCGCGGGCCCGTACCGGCACGCCGCGGCCAACCCCGAGGTGCTGCGGCGCCTCACACTCTGAGCGGTCGCAGCGCCGTGCTCCAGGAGACGACCTGGTCGAGCAGCTTGCTCAGCATGTCCTTCTGGTGAGCGCCGGGCTTGAAGGCGGTGAAGTTCTCGAAGTCGGCGTGCAGCAGCAGTTCCACGGCCACCTGGACGTCGGCCACCTTGATCTGGCCGAGCACCTGCCGCAGGTGCTCGGCCGCCCGCACACCGCCGCTGACGCCGTAGCCGACCACACCTGCGGCCTTGTCGTGCCACTCGGCGAACAGAAAGTCGATGGCGGTCTTGAGCACGCCGCTGATCGAGTGGTTGTACTCGGGCGTCACGAAGACGAAGCCGTCGAAGCCGGCGATGGTGTCGGACCACCTCTTGGTGTGCGGGTGCTCGTAGACCCCGGTGGCCGCGGCGAGCGGTTCGTCGAGGTGGGGCAGGTCGTAGTCCTTCAGGTCGACCAGCTCGTAGTGCGCGTCGCCACGCTTGACCGCATGCTCGTGAACCCATCGGGCGACGGACTCGCCGCTACGTCCCGGCCGCGTGCTGCCGACAATGATGCCGATCTTGATCATTTCTCCACCTTCAGCGTGACTTTTCCGCGGATAAGGCCGCGCTCGGCTTCGCGGTGCAGGTTTGCCAGGGACTCCAGCGGGCGGGCGTCCGTCTCGACGTCCACCACGCCCTTGTCGATCAGCGACACGAGCTCGGTCAGCTGGCCCGGGTCGTTGCGGGCCACGAACCGGACGGCTCGTGGATGCTCGATCGGCAAGGTGATCGAGACGAACTCCTTGGCCAGCCCCGTCACCGAGGCGGGCACGTCGGCAACCAGGTTGATCAGCACGTCGTTGCCGCCCGGCAGGGCAGCGGTGGTGTAGTCGACGACCTCGTCGGCGCCCAGCGCCCGCACGGCAGCGGCGCTGCGCGGGCCGGCGGTCGCCACCACGTGCGCGCCCGCATGCTTGGCCAGCTGCACGGCGAACAGCCCGACGCCGCCGCCGGCGCCGTTGATCAGCACCCTGCTGCCGCGGCCGATGCGGGCATGCTCGAAGACCGCCTGCCACGCGGTGAGCCCGGCCACCGGCACGGCGGCCGCGTCCGCAAGCGGGATCCGCCGCGGTGCCTTGGCCAGCATGCTCGCCTTCGCGACCGCGTACTCGGCCGCCGCCCCGTCGATGAGCCCGATCACCCGGTCGCCGGGGGCGAGGTCACCCGCCCCGGTGACCACGGTGCCCGCGACGTCCCAGCCGAGCGTGTGCGGCAGCGTGACGCCGAGCACGTCGTGCAGCAGGCCCATCCGTAGACCGACCTCCGACGGGTTGAACGACGTCGCGGCCACTCTGATGAGCACCTCGCCCGGCCCAGGCTTCGGCACCGGCACCTCATCCAGTGAGATCACCGAGGCGTCGCCGTACCCGTGGATGCGGGCCGCCCGCATGGTGCCGAGGAAGTCCGTGGCGTGCTCGCTCGCCCACGTCTCGAACGTGCTCGCGGGCGCTCCGGTGACCTCCTCCACGGTCGCGGTGACCGGACCGGGCTCGGCCAGGCCGCGCAGCATCCCATCGACGGCCGGTGCGGGCCACCCCATCCCGAGCAGCCGTAGCCTGGCCTCCTCCAAAGGCTCCTCCTCCCAGTGCACCGGCCGGCCGATCGCGGCACCGATCGCCCGCGCCTGCTCCCGCTGGGGCAGCGGCCGGGGTCCGGTCAGCGTGTAGACCGCGCCGTCGTGTCCTTCGTCGAGCAGCGCGCGCACCGCGACGGCTGCTACGTCCCGTTCGTGGATGGGGGCGAACGCCACGTCGCCGTACGGCTGCCGCACGACTCCCGCGCGGACCTGCTCGACCCACCGCAAAGTGTTGGCCGCGAACGCGTGCGGGCGCAGCACCGTCCACTCCCGGGCGGTCCCGGCGATCAGGCGCTCGATCTCGACCTCGTGCGGGCGGGCGGCGGCCGAGGACAGGTAGACCACCCGCCGCGCCCCGATCAGCTCCAGCACCTCGCGGGCGCCCTCAGCCGAGGCGAACGGCCACAGCAGGAACACCGCGTTGACACCGCCGAGAGCCGCTTCCAGCGCGACCGGGTCGGTCAGCTGCCTCGTCACCGTGCGGACGTCGGCGCCCGCGTCGTCAAGTTGGTTCACCAGAGGGCGGCCGATCGTGCCGGTTGCCCCGCTGACCAGGACTCTTGTCATGCCGTCAACCATAGGAGCCTACGAAGAGACATCCAATGCGCTTTGATCTGCGATTTATACGCAATCGTCTTCCGTACTAGACTAATACCGTGGACGTACTGAGCGACGTGGTCGCCTCCATGCGCAGGGGCGTGCCGCGCTCGGCGCGTATCGAGTGGTCGGCGCCCTGGGGGCAGCGGTTCCCGTCGGCGCCTGGTTCGGCGGGTTTTCAGGTGGTGCTGCAGGGCTCGTGCTGGGCGATCCCGCCGGAGGGCGAGCCGATCCCGGTCGGGACGGGCGACGTGCTGTTCTTCCCCCACGGGCACGGCTACGCGCTGGCCGACTCGCCCACCAGTCCCGTCGCGGAGCCCGACTGCGACCCCTATGCCCACGCCAAGCTGTTCGCCTCGGCCTCCATGGAGGGCACCGGACCCGGCACCGTGACGCTCTGCGGCGGCTACCAGCTCGACTCCAACCGGGCGCATCCGCTGCTCAGAGGGCTGTCCGAGATGATCCACCTGCCCGCCAGACTGGGACACCACACCGAGCTGCGCGCCGCCGTCGAGCTGCTCGGCAGGGAGATCGACGACCCGCGGCCAGGCGCGGACATGGTGGTGTCGGCGCTGCTGGACATGCTGCTGCTGTACATCCTGCGCGCCTGGTTCGACGTCTCGATGGAACACTGCAAGGTTGACAGCTGGGCCGCCGCGCTGGCCGACCCGGCCATCGGCGCCGCACTCGACGGCATCCACCGCGACCCCGCCCACCCGTGGACGGTCGAGTCGCTCGGCCGCCGCGCCGGGCTGTCCCGCGCGGCGTTCTCCCGCCGGTTCACCCACCTCGTCGGGCAGCCGCCGCTGACCTATCTGACCTGGTGGCGGCTGGGCACGGCCGCGCGCATGCTGCACGACTCCGACGCCGCGCTGAGCGAGATCGCCGCCGCAATCGGCTACGGCTCGGAGTTCGCCTTCGCCAATGCCTTCAAACGCGGGTACGGCATGGCCCCCGGCAAATACCGCCGCCTGGGCTGCCCGCCTGCAGGCCGAACGGCGGCAGGCACCGCTCCAGCCCCCTGATCTCGAAACCCGCAGCCGCTGCCCACGCCCCGGATCCGGCGGACGCGCTCCGGATCGTGAAGGCAGGACAGGTCGCCGTGGGCGGCCTCGTGCTCGGCGCGGGGAGTGCGGTGTGCAGGCCCGCATCAGCTCGGCCGGGCGTCCCCGCAGCGTTAACACGCCGGTCGCTCTGGTCCGGACACCGGTCTCGTCGATCCGTTCCTTCTGTCGCAGGGCGTCCGCCAGGTCAGCGGGGCGGTCGGCCGGTCACCGCCACGGGCGGTGGATGATCTTCTGCGTCGAGCGGCCGGGGTAGACGACGATCAGGTGCTCCTCGACGGGGGCGTCAGGGTCGTCCTCGTTCCACTCGAACGAGCGGGCGTAGACGCGCATCCGATAGGGTCCGGGGCCGTCGACGGCCAGGTTTGGCAGCGGCCCGGTCGTCCCTTTGTCGCCGCCTTCGGGGTAGGGCGGTACGACCAGGCGGCCGCTGCGGCTGGCGATGCCGACCTCCACCACCCGGTCCCAGCCCTTGAGCCGGAGCGGCGGGGCGGCGTCGAACGCCTTGACCGTGAGACACATCGGTTCGTTCTCGCCGTCGGTCGTGATGGCGGCACTGCTGCCGGCTGCGTCGATGAACCCGTCGTCGATGGCCTTGAAGACGTCGCCGCCCTCGCCCCCGGTGCTGTCCCTGTCGTCGAGGACGTCGTAGCCGCCCCCTTCGAAGAGTAGGTACGCGGCGGTGCCCTGCCGCCTGGCCCGCAGCTTCGGCCAGGGGTCGGCGCACCGGGCGTTCATCTCGGCCAGCTCGGCCTGCCACGCGGCCTTCTGCGCGGCCCGCTCACGGGCCTCGTCCGCCCGCTGCCAGGCGACGACGGCGGGGCACAGGTACTCCAGAGCCTGGCCGAGGTCGCCCGCCGACCCGCCCGCCCGCAGGTGGAGCACTTGCCGTTCCTCGGCGCGGGGCTCCGCGCACAACCGTTCGCCGTACGCCAGAATGCGCTGGTCCGGCAGGTCGTCGGGGAACATCGGCGTCCCTGTGTGGGCGTCGTTCCTGGCGAGGCAGAGGAAGGTTCGGCGCCGGTCCTCCGGGCGGGTGTCGGCGTAGGGTCTGATCCGTTCGCGGCAGCCCTCGTCCGCGCCGGTGAAGGTGAACCGGGCGCTCTCCTCAGCGCCGACCACGGCGAGCGGCAGCAGCAGAGCGGCGGCGACGAGCAGCCGCGGCGCATGACGGGTGGCGGGACGCACGGCGGTGTCGGCGGCGGACCCGGCGAGCTCATGCGCGGTGCGCGCCAGCCACACCGTATGGAACACGTCGACCGCGCTTGCCGCGATCACCAAGCCGTAGATCGTTATCGCCTCGCTCGGGAGGTGAGGGAGGACCAGGCGAAGTGCCAACGGGGCGATGAGGGCGACCCACCCGATGCTGATCGTGGTTCCGCTCCACCGCCCGTCGCGGCGCTGCGCGACAAGGATCATTGTCATCGCGCCTAGGCCTGCGTATGCCAGCAGGGTGATCACTTGAAGGGCGGGGCCGTTGAGGAACCACATGTTGTCGGGGAGCAACATGTGGTAGAGGATCAGCAGAGCCCGGCCCAGCACGCCGATCAGGGCGAGTCCGAGGGCGATCGCCCGGAACCGGGCGGAGAACCCGGAGACGACCCGCACCAGCAGGATCAGCGTCGCAGCCCACACGACCAGTTTCGCGACCCCCTCCACGGGGTCGGAGAGTTCTTCGACGAGTTCCCAGAGGACCAGGTTGCCCGCGACACCGACGTAGAGCAGACGCCGAAGCCAGACCACGTCACGCGGCAACCCGTCGGCACGCGGCAGCGCGGGACCTCGCAGTACCTGCCACAGCATCCACGCGTTGAGCCCGCAAACCCCGGTGAGCAGGGGCACCAGCACGTCTGCATGTGCGGAGCCGGCCAACGGAGTGGTCGTCGCGGCCAGCGACAGCGCGAACAGGTCCCCGGACACGGCGGCGATCACCGCGGTGACGGCGACGGCGGCCAGGTAGAGCGCGACGGCGACGGCGGCCATACGCCCGAAGCGGTATCGGCCGATGGCGGCCCGGATTCGAGTGAAGATGCGAATGATCTTAAAGGAGTTGTCGGGCTGCGTACCGGAAAGATGTAGTTTGGGGTCTCCCCGAGTTCGAGTCGGCGACGCGATCGTTGTGGCGTCCTAGGCCGCTAGACCACAGGCGGTTTCCCAGCCTGGCGGGATTCGAACCCGCGTTACCCGCTTGGAAGGCGAAGAACTCGTCACCTGCGCACCGGGGAGACGTATGGAGTCTAGGGCCGCAGAGATCGGCGATGAAACCGGATTTACCGCACCTGATTGGTGAAGTGGCTCTCCACCTGTCCGGGAGGGATTCGAACCCGGCTGCCCGACCGAAAAGGAGAAGGACGTGTCGCCTGCGCACCGGGGAGATGCGCGAAGTCCAGAGGGCCGGAGTCCGGGCCCGCACCCTGTCCTGCTCCGCGGACTCCGGAACCCCAGGACCGCCGCGGCCTCCCGGAGCCCTGGCCGGCGCGGTCCTGAGTCCGGTACGGCGTGAGCTCCCGGTGGCAACGGGGAAACCTCCCGCGTTTCCCGGGGGAAGCGATAATCCTGTCGCGGTGGACGCGGGCTGGATGTCACGATGCGGACCTTGACATCCTCCCCCTCGTGAACGAGGGGGATTCCCACGGTCACCCGTGGGGTTTCCTGCTTCACCGCCAGTTGCCCGCCGAGGAGGACTCCCCTTGAGGTCTTACACCGGCTCCACAGGCGTTTCAGCTCTCCGCCAGCCCGGCGGCGAGGATATTGCGGGCCGCGTTGACATCCCGGTCGTGGACCGCGCCGCAGGCGCATTCCCACTCCCGGACGCCCAGCGGCATCCCGTCCTGCAGCGCCCCGCACGCCGAGCACAGCCTGCTGGAGGGGAACCAGCGGTCCACCGCCACCAGCGTGCGCCCGTACCAGGCCGCCTTGTACTCCAGCATCGACCGCAGCTCCCGCCACGAGGCGTCGGAGACGGCGCGGGCCAGGCTCCGGTTCCTGACCATGTTGCGGACGGCCAGGTCCTCCACGGCGATCGCTTGGTTCTCGCGGACAAGCCGTGTGGTGACCTTGTGCAGCTGGTCCCGCCTGCGATCGGTGATCCGCGCGTGCACCCGGGCGACCTTGAGCCGCGCCCTGGCCCGGTTCGCCGATCCCTTCTGCTTGCGGGCGAGCGCCCTTTGAGCTCTGGCCAGTTTGCGCCGGTCGGCCTGTTCACAGCGGGGGTTGACGATCTTCTCTCCGGTCGACAGCGTGGCCAGGGCGGTTATGCCCGCGTCCACGCCCACCGTCGCGTCGACGGGCGGGAGAGGCGCGATCCTCTCCTCGACCAGGACGGACACGAACCACCGTCCGGCCGCGTCGCGGGAGACGGTCACCGTGGACGGCTCCGCACCCGCCGGGAGGGGACGCGACCACACGATGTCCAGCGGGGCGTCCGTCTTGGCCAGGGTGATCCGGCCGTCGCGGTACTTGAACGCCGACCGGGTGTACTCGGCCGACGCCCGGGACTTCTTGCGGGACTTGAACGCCGGGTACCCGGCGCGCCTGGCGAAGAAGCCGGTGAACGCCGCCTGAAGGTGGCGCAGCGCCTGCTGGAGCGGGACCGAGGACACCTCGTTCAGGAACGCCAGGTCGTCGGTGCGCTTCCACCCGGTCAGCGCCGCCGACGACTGCACGTAGGAAACGCGGCGGCCTTCCAGCGTGTAGGCGCGGGTCCGTTCTTCCAGGGCTTTGTTGTAGACCAGGCGGACGCAGCCGAACGTCCGGGCGAGCTCTTCGGCCTGCTCGGGGGTTGGGTGGAAGCGGTACTTGTAGGCCCGCTTCACGGTCTGCGCCACGCTTCGCATTATCCAGGGATCGGCAGAGGATCATGCGTGTTTTCGAGACGGCGGTCCGCCTGGCGGCGAATCGCCTGCCCCTGGCCTGCTCCGCAGGATTCCGATTCCTCCCCCGCCTGAAGGCGGGGGTTTCCTCGGAGGTATCCGATGAGCACCCGGTTGCGGGCGATCGCACGAGAAACCGTCGCCCTTGTCCAGGACGGCGGCTACACCACGCCCGGCGGCCGGCGGGTGGATCTCGCCGACGCCGTGGCCGATGCCGTGGCGGGCACCCGGCTCTACCTGCCCGAACAGGCTCTCGGCACCGCACGCGGCGACACGGTGACCGAGCCCGCCGGGCCCGTGGCGTCGAATCCCCGCATCGAGGTCACCGACGAATCCACCCTGCAGGCGGCCCGGGACCTGGCGGGCGGCGGGGAGGTGGCCTGCCTCGTCTTCGCCTCGGCGAAGAACCCCGGCGGCGGGTTCCTCACCGGTGCCCAGGCACAGGAGGAGAGCCTGGCCAGGGCGTCGGCGCTGTACGCCTGCCTTGTCGCCGTCCCGGAGTTCTACGCCTACCACCGCGCTCAGGGGGACCTGCTCTACAGCGACCGCGTCATCTACTCGCCCGGCGTCCCGGTCTTCCGCGACGACAAGGGCCGCATGCTCGAAGAGCCGTATCGCGCGGCCTTCCTGACCTCGGCCGCACCCAACGCGGGCGCCATCGCACGTACTCAGCCGCAGTCGGCGGGCGCCGTACCGTCCGCACTGCGGACCAGGGCAGCCCGTGTGCTCGATGTGGCCGAGGCGCACGGCCATCGACGGCTGGTACTCGGGGCGTGGGGGTGCGGTGTGTTCCGGAACGACCCGGGGTTGGTCGCCGACGCCTTCGCCCAGGAGCTCGCCGCGCGTGACCGGTTCGAGCATGTCCGCTTCGCCGTACTGGACCGGCAGCCCGGCACACCGACGCATGCCGCGTTCGCCCGCGTCTTCGGCGGCGGTTAGAGCCCGCTGCTCCAGCGGGCGCCGTCCCGGTCGGCGACGCTGAGACCGTCTCGCCGCCGATATCGCCGGGCTTCGCCCGTACCGCGTCGGGAACCACCGGGAAGGCGCAGGTCAGGTCGTCGTGGCGGAAGCACGGTTCCCGGTGGACGTCGCGGCGGCGATGCGGTCGTTGCCGAGCCAGCGGAGCAGGATCGGGCTGAGGACGATGAGGAGTGCGCCCGCGACGAGGTAGGGCCAGGAGAGGCCAAGCGCGCGGGCGAGCAGGCCGCCGAGGAGCGCGCCCAAGGCCAGGGCGCCGGTCGACACGGTGCGGAAGGTGGCGACGACACGGCCCTGCATGTGGTCGGGGATGATCCGCGCCCGCAGGCTCACCCACCGTACACCGCCAGCGCGCTCGACACATCGCCGTATCGGCGGACTCGCTCACCAAGGCGGCGCTCCTCTTCGGAGCGCCCCAGCAGGCCGCATGCATCACGTGCAGGCCCGGCTCCCACCATTGCCCGCGCCCATGGCGTCAGCTCCAGATCGATCCCGTCTCCCGCCGATCGCGAGCAGCAACCGGCGAAGTCACTGAACGACCACGTCAGCCGGTCACCGTCGGCGCCCAGAGGTCCTTCTCCCGGGCGTCCTCGACCGCCTCCGACAGATACTCCCGGACCCCTGAATCCGCCGACGAACCGGTATACATACCGATGAAGTCATAGACGGCTTCCCAGATCCTCGCGTGCAACGCGGCGCGATCACCCTCACCCGACACTGTGAGCGATAGTACGGCGGCTCCCATAACGGAAATCGTACTGGATCAAGGAATATGGGCTCTCTCGACAAACCGATTCGGTCATCGGTGACGGGTGAACGCCGTGAGTCCGCCCTACGGTCTTCGGCGAACAAGGTCAGGAGCGTTTCAGACTCACGCGCCCGCGCCGAATCCGTTCAGCCAGGCCTGCGCGGCGGCGAGGTCGCCCGCCACACCAACGGGGACGTACCCGAAGCCGTCCCATTCCTCCAGCACCCGCGGTTCGGTGGGGCGGACATGGTTCGCGCCACCGTGCAGGGGCCGATGACGTCGGTAGATGTCCAGGACGGGCCGACGTCGTTGGTTGTACGGCGCGAGCGGGTTCTCCGGGTCGACGTGGGGAGACGCGCGAGAAGGCTGGTTCGGCCGACCGGGCCGACGGTGCTTACCCATGCCGCATGGTCTCAGAACCAACCCTGATTGTCCGGGTGACGCGTAAATTTCCGCTCTCTGATACGGGCCTGTCCAATTGGGGCCATAGGGGCGTCCCACTGGAATCCGGTTGCGTAGGGCTTCGGAGGGCGGAATTCTGCGATGAGGGCCAGATCTGATTATTCACACATTGGAGCTGCTATGAGCGATCAGGTTTCCGACATCCGGACCTGTGGCCGTCCAACCAAGTCCGGCAAGCCCTGTCGCGTTCGGTTGTACGGATTCGACGTCGCGTGCGGTGTCCATGCCACCGAACATGACCGTGAGCTGGCCCAAGCCTACGGTCGCGGGCACAATGAAGGACTCCGGCTCGGGAAGGAGAAGTGGTCCGGAGAACAGCGGATTGAATGGCTTGAACAGCGGGTTAAGGAGCTGGAGGCGCTCCTTGACGAGGCCTCCAGGGTCTACGAGGTAGACGGGGATCAAGTCGTCGAGGTCGGAAAGTATGCATATCGGTGGAGAGGGTCGATGCCCTTGGAAGTCGGTGACCGTGTGCTACTGCCCGAAAACTGGCTCAGTCGAATGAAAGACGGTCCTGGGGCCTATCAGGACGTCGTAACGAAACTCGGTTCGACATATCGCGGGGAGATGAGCCGTATTCTCAGCCGAGTATCGAAACAATAGGCCGATCTCAGGGCCATCCCATCTGGGTGCCACAGGCCGCCCGATTGGTCTGATCTCAGGTTTGAGCGATATCCGAATGGGCGGTGACATGGGCTGGAGGCCGCTGGGTCACCGCTGTCGGCCGAGTTCGGCCGGCTGCTCAGATGGTGGGCTCGTCGACCAACTCGATCTCGATTGCCAGTACGCCGAGGGCTTCCTTCTCGGGACCGTAGATGCGGCGGATATTGGCGAGCTGCTGGTCGCGGGGGCTGGTCGGGTTGACCTTCTCGGGGCCTTCGGTGTCGAGCATCTCCTCGAAGGAGGGGTAGCGGGTGACACGCTTGACGCGGGTAAGGGCGTCGTCACGACCGCACACGAACCGGATGTGGTCGCCGGCGGCGAGGTTGCGCAGGTTGGGGTACTGGACGCGGACTTCGATGGTCTTGCTGCCGTCGGCCACCAGATCGAAGTAGCGACGGTAGAGGTTCATCTCGCGGGCGCGCACGCTCGTCTTGATGGTGGGGCGTGCAGTCATGATCCTGTCGAGTTCGGCGGTGGTATAGGAGCGGTAGAAGTGCTTGGGGTCGGCGAGCATCCTACTGACCAGCCAGACCATGGCATCGACATGGGAGTCGGTGTTGCCGGGCCATTCGGTGACGTCCAGCATCCACGGGTGGATTCCAGGCGGCGGTGCCACCTTCCCTTCGCGAATGAGGGATTTGGAGAGCTTGGCGCCGGTGTCGGTGAGTACCATCGGGGTGAACACCCGCGGAGGCGGTGGCGGTCCCGGGAGCTGTGCGAAGGCTTCGTCGACCAGCTGACAGCCGTAGGCCCAGTCACCGCCTTTGACCATCACCGACAATGTGACGTGGTCGCGGGCTGCCAGTCTCTCTTTGACCAGATTCCGGTAGAGGGTGGCCAGATCGAGGTAGGCGTCGGTGTCGGCGGTGATCGAGATCTCGTAGTCGCCGTGGTCGGTGCAGACCGCGGCGAAGTCCGCGCCCCCTGTGTCGACGCTACGCAGCATCGCGTTGGCCGGCACGTTATTCGGGCTGATGATCTCCACACTGTCGGTACGGCCCTTCATCATCGTGCCCTTCTCGGTCAGGATGTCGGCGCGGGAATCTGGGCAAGAATGAAGTCGACGCGACGTCCCGGTTCGTCTGCGGGGACGAAGACGGGCCGGTAGCCGGTGTCGTAGTAGGCCCGGGGCGGTATGCAGCTCGGGCAGCGCGGCTGGACCATTCCGGCGCTCGATGCCGGCGGGGCGTCGGCGATACTGTGGGCGTGGAGTACGTGTCCAGAGTGCCGCGACCGCCGCTGGACGGGCTGATCGACGACCTTTACTACCTGGAGGGTGCGCCGCCGTACGCCCGGCTGACGCTGCCGCCGATGCCGGCGGCGTTGCTCATCGTCAACCTCGGGGCGCCGTTCCGCATCCGCGCCGGCACCGACATCGAGACGGCCGAGTACGCCGACGGCTGCGTGGTCACCATGCCCACCCGCGCGTTGGAGTTCGGCTACCCACTCCGGACCCGGTCCGTCGGCGTGCACTTCAAGCCGTGGGGGCTGACGCCGTTCCTGCCGATGCCCGCGGTCGAGCTGTGTGACCGGCCGGTGACGGTAGAGCAGGTTTGGGGGCGGCCCGCCATTGCTGAGCTGCGAGACCGGCTGGCCACGGCGGACGGACCGCACGAGATGCTGACGCTGCTCGAGGAGGAGCTGATGCGACGGCTGTGCGAGACCGCCGGCCTGGGGCTGGTCCGCCATACGAGCAGCGTCATCGCGGCGACCAGCGGGGCGGTGGCGATCGGCGACCTGAGCGTGGCAGCCGGTGTCAGCAGCACTCATCTGGCACAGCGGTTCAAGGAGCTCATCGGCGTCACGCCGAAGCGGCTGGCCCGCACCTACCGCTTCGCCGCCACCGTGTTCGCGATCAACCCCGCCGGACCGATCGACTGGGGCGACCTCGCCGGTAGCGCAGGCTACTTCGACCAGGCCCACTTCGGCCACGAGTTCCGGGCGTTCACCGGGCTCACGCCGACCCGGTACGTCGAAGTCCGGCGGCGGTTCCTGCGCGAACATCCCGGCCACGCGCTGGACGGCTGGCCGCTGCCGGCCGATTGATTTCCTACAAGAGCGACAGCTCACGACACGCTAATTTGGGGGCACCCCAAAGCAGAGGAGAGCCCCGTGGGCAAGGTGGTCATGTACAGCTCGGTGTCGGTGGACGGCTTCGTCGCGGACGAGAATGACCAGCCCGGACCGCTGTTCGACTGGTTGTCCAGCGGTGACGTCCCGTTGGACGAGAGCGGCGAGCTGAAGGTGTCGCAGACGTCCTACGACCACACCCGGGCGTACTGGGACCAGATCGGAGTCACGATCGTCGGCCGCCACGTCTTCGACCTGACGGACGGTTGGGGCGGCAAGCCTCCGGGCGGCATCGACCACGTGGTCGTCGTGTCGCACCGGCCGATGCCCGAGGGCTGGGACCCCGAGGCGCCGTTTCACTTCGTCGACGGCGTTGAGGCAGCCGTGGCCAAGGCGCAGGAGCTTGCGGGTGACCGCATGGTCGAGGTCGCCGCTGGCGACGTCGGTGGCCAGGTGCTTGCCGCGGGCCTGATCGACGAGGTGCGCATGGACGTCGTACCCGTCGTGTTCGGGTCCGGCAAGCGCTACTTCGGGTCGGTCCACGCGCAGCACCTGTTGGAGGATCCTGACGTGGTGATTCAGGGCAACCGGGTGCTTCACCTGCGCTATCGGGTGCGCCGTTGACCGATCTGAGCGGGTACGCGAAGAAGTCCACTGCGAACGGTGACACAAGATCGGGCCTCCGGCTGCGTTTGCGCATCGCTGTCCCTGGTCGGGCAGCCGACGCCGATCCGCCCCAGCACCTCACCTGCGGCAAGTTGAACTCAAGATCACTGGTTTCCGGTTTCCGTCGTATCTTGACCGACCCCAGAACGGACTTGACCTGAGCGTGGCCTCGGGACTTTGGGCCCGATCAACGCGCCGACGACGCCCTCCCATCAGAGCTTCTGATATCGCGGTCCTGGACACCCGCCGCTACACCCTGCCTACCCACGCCGACCTTGAAGATGCCGTCAGCCATTCAGAAGTAGGCGCCAAGTATGGCTGCACCCAGGACGGGGCGGCGAAGGTGTTGCGGAGTGACCGTGACGTCGGTGATGCGGCCAGCGATCGCCGGGGCGGCGGGGACGGGGTTGTCGATGTGGTCGTCGGCGGCCGGATCGATGCCCAGCTCGCGAAGGTGGCGATTGAGCCGATCGGGATCTGTGCCATGTCTTTCGAGGGGGAACTTCGGATTGACGGCGGTGACGAGCTCGCCGTCGACGGCATAGGCGACATGGTGCTGGGCGTAGTCATCCTGCTGCACCGCCACAGCCTCTCCGCCGTTGCATGACAGGGCGCCCAGAACATCCGGTTGCGCGCCGCGGAAGCCGCAGTCCTCGATCGTGACCGTACGGTCCCCGATGCGCCTCACGGTGATGATCTCCGGTCCTTCCGGCTGGGAGTGCTCCTCGTCTCCGATCAGCCGAATGTCCTCGTCCGCGGCGCCGAGTCGGCGTAGCACCTCGTGCTCGTTGAGCCCGCGGACGAAGACGATCGTGTAGATCTCCCCGAGTCGGCTGTCCTCCCACTCGTAATCCTCCGGCGACGTGCCGGGGGTTCTCGCGGTGGCGTGGACCATCTCGGTCTCTGCCCACTCGCCGACCTCGGGATGGGCGGCTGAGGGGGCGGCGTTGCCCGTCCACCTCCACGTCTTCACGCCTTCTCCGGATGCCGCTCCCGCGGATTGCCCCACCCTTCCCATCGGCTACGATATTACGGAGTTACGGAATATCGGAGTTACGGAATATCGGAGGAGCGTATGGAAGACCGCCTGGCGGCACTGGAACAGCGGATAGCCCGCCTGGAACGGCAGGCCGAGATGCCTCACGACGAGCGCCTCGACGCGCCCCGCAGCTCGTCCGCGTTGGAGCTCGCCCAGCAGTTCCGCGAGCGTGCCACCGAGAACGGCGCCGCAGGCACGGTGGCTTACCAGGGGGCCGTCCACGTCAACGGCCTGGAATACACCTGGGCCGGGGAGCACGAGGTTGACGACCTCATGGCGGCCGACTGGACGCACACCGCCGCGGTGCTGGAGGCGATGGGCAGCCCGCCCCGGCTGGCACTCCTCGGCAGGCTCGTCGGCGGCACGTGTACCTCCGCCGAGCTGCAGGAGACACTCGGCGGGGAGAACTCCACCGGGCACCTGTACCACCACCTGCGCGAGCTGCAGCGGGCCGGGCTGATCACCCAGCGGAGGCGAGGGGCGTACGAGATGTATCCGCAGGCCGTCATCCCCCTGCTGGCGATACTGGCCGCCGCTCTCGATCTCAGACCGGGTGATCCGGTCGCGGGCACGTCCCCCGACCTCGGACCGGGGGACCCTGGCACGATCACGGCCGGACCGGCGCAGCCATGAGGCCGTTGTGGCCGGGAATGGTCAAGGAAACGGCCGCCGCCCGGAGTGCATGGCAGGCCGGCGACGTCGACCGGGCCGCACGGCTCGCCGCCGCAGCCGGAGACGAGCAACTGCCGCTCCTGGCCGATCTCGTACGCGGCCGGTTGGCGGAGGCGCTGAGCCGATACGACCGCCTCCGTCGCCCGCGCCGTGCGCTGGACCTGCCGATCGCCGACGCCTTGCTGCACCTCGACCAGCCCGGCCGGGCATGTGAGCACCTGCGCCGCAGACATCGACGCATCCCGCCGAAGCTGGCCTTGCAACGCGATCACCCGATGTCGTTGAAGGCGGCCGGTCCGGTCGAGCTGCCGTTCGCCGACCAGCCGTTGGCCCCGTACCTGCCGGCTGTCGAGGCCACACTCAACGGCCGCCGCACGCTTCTCCACCTCGACACCGGCGGCACGTTCCTGGTGATGGGTTCCGAGCGGGCGGCCGCGGTGGGCGTCCAGTCGGTTTCGAACGGGCGTCTCTTCCACGGCGTCACCTCGACGCACGCCCGCGCAGGTCTCGTCGGCGAGCTGAACCTGGGCGGGACGGTGCTCACGAACGTGCCCGTGGACATCCTGCCGACGCTCGCCGGCCCGCAGGACCTCGTGATCATGGGCACCTGCCTGCTGCGGCGGTTCCTGTCCACCATCGACACCCCGGGGGACCGGCTGCTGCTGGCCCCGCGCGGATCGGCCGTCCCGCCCGGCGGCACGCGGATGCCGTTCCATCTGTGGGGCGACCACTTCATGTTCGCCGCCGGCGGCTACGGCGAGCTCGACCTGACCTTCTTCGTTGACTCCGGACTGGTCCAGTTGCTGGAGGACGGCGGCACACTTCGCCAGGCCGCCGTTTACGCCACCAAGAGCCAGTACCGGTCCTGGGGTTTTGCGCCCGGCGAGCTCTCCGGAACCCACCTCAGGGCCGCCCGCCCGCTGCGACTCGGCCCGCTGGAGCAGGACGGGCACCTGCTGTCGATCGCACCGGGCCGACGGGCGCCCTGGTCGGAGCTGGGCGGAGTGAGGGTGGACGGCCTGATCTCGCAGGCGTTCCTCGCCCAGTATGCCTGGACACTCGACTTCGATCGCCACGAGTACATCTTCAGACCAGGATGACGGCCCTGAGCAGGCCCATCCTCACGGCAGGCGCACCCGCCGGCTTTCTGTCAAGGGATGTTTCCTACTCTTGGTCGTGGCGGGGGATTCCGGAGACTTCGTGGTCGGCGTGGAAGAGGGCCTCGTTGACGAGTGATCGCACGTGGGAGTCTCGGGCGCGGTAGAGGACGCGGCGGCCGTCGCGGCGTCATCTGGAGCGACGAGATGAAGCGTCAGTCACTCGTCCACCGTTCCGCCCGGGGGCGCGGCGCTGAGGAGGAGTGTGCCCATCGAGCCACGTTCGTCCTCGTCCTCGCCCCTCTTCGTGATACGGGACCGGCTCCAGCCCGAGCGGTTTGTGCGGGACGCGGGCCCGGAGGGCGGCACCGTCATCACCCACAACGGCGGCATGGCGGGCCACGTGGCGCTGATGTACAGCACGCCCGACGGCAGGACGACCCTGACCGCCGCGCTGAACTACGTGGACGACGCCGCATCGTCCATGGCAGCGGCGTTCCAGCAGGCGACGCAGAGGCTCGTCCAGGAAGTGTTCGGCGGCGGGCAGACCGAGCCCGTTCAGTAGACGAAGCCGAGCACCGCAAGCGCGCCCGGGACTTGCCGGTAGGCGAGCTGATGGGCACGAGGCCGCCGACCTGCAACCCGGCCCCCACGGACGTGCATCAGGCAGGGAACGAACCGGCCACGCCGCGCGCGGCGTGGCCGGTCCACATGCGTGTCCGCCGGGCCGGGCAGGCGCAACCGGTCGACGAACCCGTCGGGAACGAAGCCGGTCGAGGGGTTGCCTGCTCGGCCTGGCGTGCGTAGTCGCAGCCTCCGCGCCGCGATGGCGACGATGGGTTGGAGGCCGTTGGTTATCGCGACCGGCCGCCCGGATGGTCCGCGGATCGAATGGCCGATCAAGTGCCGGGCGTGTCGACCAACTCGATCTCGATCGCCAGTACGCCGAGGGCTTCCTTCTCGGGGCCGTAGATGCGGCGGATATTGGCGAGCTGCTGGTCGCGGGGGCTGGTCGGGTTGACCTTCTCGGGGCCTTCGGTGTCGAGCATCTCCTCGAAGGAGGGGTAGCGGGTGACACGCTTGACGCGGGTAAGGGCGTCGTCACGACCGCACACGAACCGGATGTGGTCGCCGGCGGCGAGGTTGCGCAGGTTGGGGTACTGGACGCGGACTTCGATGGTCTTGCTGCCGTCGGCCACCAGATCGAAGTAGCGACGGTAGAGGTTCATCTCGCGGGCGCGCACGCTCGTCTTGATGGTGGGGCGTGCAGTCATGATCCTGTCGAGTTCGGCGGTGGTATAGGAGCGGTAGAAGTGCTTGGGGTCGGCGAGCATCCTACTGACCAGCCAGACCATGGCATCGACATAGGAGTCGGTGTTGCCGGGCCATTCGGTGACGTCCAGCATCCACGGGTGGATTCCAGGCGGCGGTGCCACCTTCCCTTCGCGAATGAGGGATTTGGAGAGCTTGGCGCCGGTGTCGGTGAGTACCATCGGGGTGAACACCCGCGGAGGCGGTGGCGGTCCCGGGAGCTGTGCGAAGGCTTCGTCGACCAGCTGACAGCCGTAGGCCCAGTCACCGCCTTTGACCATCACCGACAATGTGACGTGGTCGCGGGCTGCCAGTCTCTCTTTGACCAGATTCCGGTAGAGGGTGGCCAGATCGAGGTAGGCGTCGGTGTCGGCGGTGATCGAGATCTCGTAGTCGCCGTGGTCGGTACATACTGCGGCGAAGTTCGCGCCCCCTGAGCCCATGCGCAGCAGCCGGGTGCGTTCGGCGCGTTTCTCCGCCCAGCCACAGGCCGGGCATGGCAGCCGGATGTGGACCTGGCCGTGGGAGGGGGCCAGCGGCCAGCGGATCTGGTCCAGCCGTCCGAGGGTGGCGAGGAATTCATGACGGAAGGCCGGGTCGGCCTGCTGGGTGGAGTATGTCTCGATCTCGTAGTCGACGCCGGTGGAGTCGGCGAGGGAGTCGAATATGGCCCGATAGTACTTGCCGATCAGATCGGCGACCCCGTCCTGGCCAAGGGCGTGGAAGTAGGTTGTCTGGTAGGAGTGGTGGGTCTCGGGGTCGAGCTGGATGTCGTACGGCGCATTGTCCAGCGCCCCGAACCGGACCACGGCATCGACGTTGAAGGTCCGCTTGGTGGCCTTCGCAAGGAGGAAGGCTGCCGTCTGCACCAGAGAAGTTCCCAGGTGTGGCGCGCCGTTGATCTGGGTGCCGACGCAGAAGGCGACACGGTCGGGGTTGGTGGCCTGCAGCCGTGGCCGGACCATGTCGACGCTACGCAGCATCGCGTTGGCCAGCACGTTGTTCGGGCTGATGATCTCCACACTGTCGGTACGGCCGTTCATCATCGTGCCCTTCTCGGTCAGGATGTCGGCGCGGGAATCTGGGCAAGAATGAAGTCGACGCGACGTCCCGGTTCGTCTGCGGGGACGAAGACGGGCCGGTAGCCGGTGTCGTAGTAGCCCTGGATGATCAGTTCGTGGACGCGGCGGATCTCGCGTTCCTTGGCCCACACCAGGTCGTCTTCGGAGTCGAAGTCATCCAGCGGGTCCAAGATGAACACCGCGTCGTAGCGGTAGACGCGGGAGGCTTCCTCCAATTCGGGGTAGGGACCGAGGCCGAAGAAGGCGTCCCAGCCATACCCATCGGGGATACCGCGGTTGTAGAAGCGGAGCCCGAAGGTGTGGTCGCAGTACTCGGCGATGAACGCCTTCAGCACATCGCGAGAGTAGGCACGCCGGTCGCCGACCTGCAGATGCCGACCGAGCCGGTCGCGGTGCCTGCGGTAGATCTCGCGGGCCGGTTCACCCTTGGTGGCCGGGATACCCCGCTCGTGTAGTTCGGCGAGGACGGCCTCCTTGCCGGCGGACGGGCCCCCTGTTACGACGTATCGGCGTGGCGGCGTATTCGGATCAAGGAGCTGATCGAGGCTCATGATGGGGCGACCTTCATCTCGGGGCCGCTGCCGCGGCCGGACAGTGCCCGCTGCCAGGTGACGGCGAGCTCGGCACCACCGGCAGTTGTATCCAGCCGTGCGGTGAAGTCGGCAAGACCCTCAGCGGGGTCGGCCAGTTCAACTAGGAGCAGCTCCTGGACGGGGGTGAGCGGAGGGGTCCATCCGGCATAGGCGGCGATCTCTTGCGGGCCCAGATCAGTCGCCGCATGCAAAAGAGTGGCCCCATAGGCAGCGCGGTAGCGGACGACGGCCGCTAACACCAGGGCATGCCGCCACAGCGTCACCGCAGCCGCCGCTCTCGTCGCGGTCCCGGGGGCGTCCATGCTGACTAGCCGGGCGACCGTTAGCAGTTCGGCGCGCAGCAGGTAGACCGCACCCCACAACGCCGCCAGGGCGTGTTGATGCTCGGCGGACTCCCACGCGAACACATCAGGGGGAAGCACGAGCGGGCCCGAGGCGGTATGCAGCTCGGGCGCCGTAGCGTGCCGGGTGGTGAACTCCTCGCTGTCACGGCGCAGTTGCCAGGCCACCAGCTCGGCCACCTTCGGCTCGATCCGCTTGCGGAAGTGGTGCACCTCGTACTCGGCGGCGGTGGCCGCCGCCTGACGGCGAACCGTCAGCGTCGCCCCAGACGTGGCGGCCTCCGCCCCGAACAGCAGCCGAGCCGCTTGTGCGAGCTCGGCGTTCTCGAATCGGTCGAGCTGCTCGCGTAGCAGGCCGTCCAATGCCCGTGCCCGGCTCGCCGGGTCCTCGGGGCGCAGTGACCGCGCCTTCACCCCGCGCAGCCCGAGCAGCGCCGGACCGCACAGATCCAGCCGCACCGGGAGACCGCCACGTAACAGCAACCGGACCTCATCCTGCAACGTGTCTACGGATACGCTGCCCACCCTTTCACCTTGCATGAGATCAGTATTGCAGCCGTGCCCACTATATGCCCAGTCTCATGCCCAGAAAATGCCCAGTTTCCTGATACTGTTTCTCCTCGTGCGGACGCAGGGGGTCGACCTTGGGGCGCTTCCGATATAGGCATGCTGGAGGCAGATCCTGAGGCTCAATCTCCGACCTGCTCTGTGATGTACGCCAGATCGCAGAATGACCGTGAGGCGGGCACCGCCTGCGGCGATGCCGGACATCGGCGCCTGATTGTTGTCATGGGCTTTCAGTCGTGGCGGGGGATTCCGGAGACTTCGTGGTCGGCGTGGAAGAGGGCCTCGTTGACGAGTGATCGCACGTGGGAGTCGCGGGCGCGGTAGAGGACGCGGCGCCCGTCGCGGCGGGTCTGCACGAGGCCGGCCAGACGCAGTTTGGCCAGGTGCTGGGAGACCGACGGGCGGGCGGTGCCGATCGCCCGGGCGAGCGTGCCCACGTCGTACTCGCCCCGCGTGAGCAGCCACATCAGCCTGAGCCGGGTGGCGTCGCTGAGCATGCGGAGGGCCTCGACGGCGGCCTCCACCTGCGCACTTGTCGGTTGTTCCTGCAACGGGGTCGCACCCGATTCGTTGTCGCGTGCGTACATGAATACATATAATGCCATTGAACCCCCGGTGAGCAAGCGAGGTGGACCATGGCGAACGGACACGGACACGGGCGCGAGCGCGTGGGTGCAGTCGGCCGCCTGATCTCCAGGCTGCGCCATGTACTCACCCCGCACAGCCACGACAGCCTTGACAAGACGGACACAGCCTTGGAGTCCAGCAGCCGGGGCATGCGCGTGGTGGGTGTCTCGTTCGCCGCCCTCATGGTGACGGCCCTCGTCCAGGCGGTGATCGTGTCGTTCTCGGGCTCGGTCGCGCTGCTCGGCGACACCCTGCACAACTTCGCCGACGCGCTCACCGCGGTCCCGCTGGCGATCGCCTTCATCGTGGGCCGACGGGTGGCGACCCGCCGCTTCACCTACGGGTACGGCAGGGCCGAGGACCTGGCCGGGATCGTCATCGTGGTCCTCATCGCGGTCTCGGCGGCGCTGGCCGGGTACGAGGCGATCCAGCGGCTGATCAACCCGCAGGACGTACACGCGCTCGGCTGGGTGGCCGCCGCCGGGTTGATCGGCTTCCTGGGCAACGAGCTCGTGGCCCGCTACCGGATCAGGGTCGGCCGCCAGATCGGCTCGGCGGCGCTGGTGGCTGACGGGCTGCACGCCCGCACCGACGGCTTCACCTCCCTCGCCGTCCTCGCCGGGGCCGGGGGTGTCGCGCTCGGGTTCCCGATCGCCGACCCGATCGTGGGCCTGCTCATCACGGTCGCGATCCTTTTCGTGCTGCGCGACGCCGCCAGGGAGATCTACCACCGGCTCATGGACGCGGTCGACCCCGGGCTCGTCGACGAGGCCGAGCGCATCCTCGCGCGGGTGCCCGGGGTGAAGCGGGTCGGTTCGGTACGGCTGCGCTGGGTGGGCCACGCGCTGCGCGCGGAGGTCGAGATCCTGGTGGACCACCGGCTGTCCGTGGTCGAAGCCCACGCGGTCGCGGTGGAGGCGGAGCACCGCCTGATCCACGACCTCCCCCGGCTGACGGCCGCCACCGTCCACGCCGACCCGGACGGTCCCGCGGGGACCGATCATCACGCCGTGCTGGCCACCCACCACTAGCACGGCTACGCGGGACCGGTCTGGCCGGTTGGCGGTGAAACCGCTCGTTCTCCGGCTGCGGGCCACGAGAATCCCGATAGATCATCTGTATTGACGGCCCCGACCCGGGGCACGAAACCCCTGGATGGCGGCCGCCTTACCGGGTTCTTATCGCGTCGGCGGTAGGAATAAGCCGATCAAGGCGCCGGTCGGCCTGCCGGATTCCGGCTCCGTCCCCCTCCTCACGACAAGCACGATCTCTCGCAATTCAACAGCAATCAGGGAGCGGCCATGGACGCCGAAAAATCCGGCATAACGCGGAAGACCCTACTCAAGGCGGCAATCATCGCCGTCCCGGCGGGCGTGCTGTTGTCGGGTCAGGGCCCGGCGCTGGCTCGGGAGGTGGCGCGCGCAGGCGCGCTGCTCACCCCCACGCCGTACTGCGACGACGACGATGACGATACGACACCGGCCCAGACCGAAGGCCCCTACTTCAAGTCCGACTCACCGCGCCGGACCGTGCTGCCCGGGGACGGCGTCCCGCTGACGGTCACCGGATATGTGCTGGGGCGCCTGGGCGGGCCGATCTCCGGCGCGCTCCTGGACTTCTGGCAGGCCGACGCCGAAGGCGCCTACGACAACGCCGGCTACGACCTGCGCGGACACCAGTTCTCCGACGCCCGGGGCGCGTTCCGGCTCACCACGGTCGTGCCCGGGCTGTATCCGGGCCGCACCCGGCACCTCCACGTCAAGGTGCAGGCCCCGAACGGGCCGGTCCTCACCACCCAGCTGTACTTCCCCGGCGAACCCGGCAACGACACCGACAACATTTTCCACACGGAACTCCTGATGAAGGTCCGTGATGTGGGCGCCGCCAAGGAGGCGACGTTCGACTTCGTGCTTGAAGTCGACGGCCCCCGACCCGCCTCGCGCACCTGATCGAAGTCGTCTCTTCGCACCTGGCATGAGGCCCTGCGGGGAACGGACCGGCCTGTCCCTGCGCGGGCGTCCATCGTGCCGGCCTCGCCGCCACCCACAAAGATCACCGAATTTCGGGGTTCACGCCCAGCAGTCTCCGGGGCGTCGACCCAAGGACATTCAAGGTCCGGTACGGCGTGCGCCGCGCAGGCCGTACCGGATTCGGTTCAAGAGGTGGTCCCGCGGATCCCTGAGCGCCCTGTGGCCCGCGGACCCGGGCTCCGTTACGGATCTATGCCGGTTCTGGCATGCGCCGCGCCTCCGGGACGTTCGCCCACGACATCCCCGGTAACCGTGCGTACACTTTCAATGCACCTGGTGTGTACGGGTACTCCATGATCTGCGTTGGCCTCTTTCCGCCAAGGGGGTTTTCATGGGAGGGCGGGTCGTCCTGATCTCGACGTATGAGCTGGGACGGCAACCCTTCGGCCTGGCCTCCCCCGCGGCGTGGCTGCGCGGCGCCGGTGCCACGGTGTCCGTGCAGGATCTGGCGGTGTCCGCCTTCGACCCCGGCCCCGTGTGCGCGGCCGACCTGGTCGCCGTGTTCGTCCCCATGCACACCGCCACGAAGCTGGCGGGGCCGGTGCTGGCCAAGGTCAAGGAGCTCAACCCGCGGGCCCACGTGTGCGTGTTCGGGCTCTACGCCGCGTTGAACGCCGAGCACCTGCGCCGCCTCGGCGCCGACACCGTGCTCGGCGGCGAGTTCGAGACCGGGCTCCTCGGCCTCTACCGCCAGGTGGTCGAGCGGGGGGAGCGGCCCGCGCACCAGACCCAGCCGCTCGTTTCCACCGAGCGCCAGGCGTTCACCACCCCCGACCGCACGGGGCTTCCCCCGCTGGAGAAGTACGCCCGGCTTGTGCTGCCGTCGGGGGAGACCCGCGTGGTGGGGCACACCGAAACCTCACGCGGCTGCCGTCACCTGTGCCGCCACTGCCCCGTCGTCCCGGTCTACAACGGCCGGTTCCGCGTCGTGCCGGAGGACGTCGTGCTGGCCGACGTGCGGCAGCAGGTGAACGCGGGGGCGCAGCACATCACCTTCGGCGACCCCGACTTCTTCAACGGCCCGGCGCACGCGACGAGGATCGTCCGGCGCGTGCACGAGGAGTTCCCGGCGCTCTCCTACGACGTGACGATCAAGATCGAGCATCTGCGGCGGCGCGGGGACCTGCTTCCCGTCCTGCGCCGGACCGGCTGCGTCCTGGTGACCAGTGCCGTCGAGGCGTTCGACGACGCCGTCCTGGCCAGGCTCGACAAGGGTCACACCCGGCTCGACGTCGAGAACGTGGCGCGAGCGCTCGACGCCGAAGGCCTTCCGTTCAACCCGACCTTCGTGCCTTTTACCCCGTGGACCACGCTCGACGGCTACCTCGGCTTCCTGTCCGAGCTGGCCCGCCTGAACCTGGTGGACGGTGTGTCCCCCGTGCAGTACACCATCCGCCTGCTGCTGCCGGCCGGATCCAGGCTCCTGGAACTCCCGGACGTGGCCGAGCCGGCCGGCGCCTTCGACGCCACCGCGCTCTACCACCCGTGGCGCCACCCGGACCCGCGGCTGGACCGCCTGCACGGGGACCTGGTCGCCCTGGTCACCGAGGCTCAGCGGGTCGGCCGGACCCGGCGGGAGATCTTCGCCGACGTCTGGCGGGCGGCCTGCCCGGCCGGCGGCGACCCGCCGCCGCTGCCCCCGCGGCGCAGTCCGCCGCCCCACCTGACCGAACCCTGGTACTGCTGCGCCGAACCGACCGAGGAGCAATTCTTCCGCCTCTAACCCACCGAACCCCACCAGGAGGGTACGTGTCCGAGAACTGGAGCCAGCTCGCCGCCGCCGTCACCGACGCACTCGGGCTGGCCGTTCCCCCCATCGCGATCACCTTCGTCGACCGGGCCTCGGACGCGAAGTCCCCGGCGCGCGCCCACCCGGTGCCCTCCAGCTGCGTCTTCTGGACGGAGGCGGTGACGGCGACCGTCACCACGGTCGCCGAGGACCACAACTGTTCGGTGGGGCGCTACGTGCACGGGTTCGTGCCCCTGGAGTCGATCGTCGGAAACGCCGACGTCGGCGCGCTGCTGGAGTCGGGGTGGGTCACCCCGGCGGACTTCGGCGGGGTGGCCGCGGTGGACGAGAGGCCGGCGGCCATCGTGTACCAGCCGCTGGAGCAGGCCGCCGACCCCCACGTCGTGCTGCTGCGGCTGAACCCCCGGCAGACCATGGACGTCCTGGACGCCGCCGGCGACGTGGAACTGTCCGGCAAACCGCAGTGCCAGGTCGTGGCCAAGGCCGGAAAGGGCCGGACCGCGCTCACCATGGGCTGCGCGCTCAGCCGCCAGCGCACCGGGATGGGCGACGACGAGGCGGTGTGCGCCGTACCCGCGGCGGAGCTCGCCGGTCTGGTGTCCCGCCTGGAGACCGTGACCAGGGCGAACGCCGCGGTCCGGTCCTACGCCGCCGCCCACGACACGCCTTCGGCGTAGTTGACCGCACCCGGGCCGTCGCGTTTCATGGCGGCGTGACCTCCTGGGTGCTGGGACTGAACGGCCGCCCGGTCGCCTACCACGACGCCGCCGCCTGCCTCGTCGGCGGTGACGGCCGGGTCGCGGCCTTCGCCGAGGAGGAGCGGTTCACCCGCTCCCGGCACGGGATCCAGGCACCGCCCCGCCACGCGGCGCGGTTCTGCCTGGAGTCGGCGGGTGTCCGTCCGGAGGACGTCGACGTCGTCGCCGTCGGATGGAACGTTCCATTTCTTCGCCGCAGGTTCGGCCGGACCTGGGACTCCTCCTCCGGGAAGGATCTGCTGCGCGAGCTGCTCGGGCCCGGGCTCGCCGACCGGATGCGGGCCCGCCTGGAGTTCGTCCCGCACCACCTCGCCCACGCCTTGCTCGCCCTCGGGGCGTCCGGGCTTCCCGAGGCGGCGGTCCTGGTGGTGGACGGCCAAGGCGAGGACGCCTCCATCTCGGTCTACCGCGGCGAGGCGGGCCGCGGCGCCGTACCGATCCGGTCGTGGTCGCCGCGCCACTCGCTGGGGTTTCTCTACGAGGCGGCGAGCGAATGGCTGGGGTTCGGGTTCCTGCAGGCGGGCAAGACCATGGGCCTGGCGGCGTACGGGCGTGCCGACGGCGATCGGACGCCGATCCTGCTGTCACCCGCGGGCGACGACGCGGTCTTCCCCGGCGGACCCGCGGTCGAGGAGGACGTCGTCGACTTCTGGAAGGGTGTCTTCTCGGAGCTGGCCGGTCGGCCCGGTCCGTCGGCCCCGGCGGACCGGCTGGACGAAGACAGCGCCGCGGTCCGCGTCGCGTGGACCGCGCAGCGGACGGTGGAACACGCAATGGCCGAGCTGGCGGCCTTCGCCCGTACGGCGACGGGCCTGGCCCCGCTGTGCGTCGCCGGAGGGGTCGCGCTCAACTGCGCGGCCAACGGCCTGATCCCCGAACCGGTGTACGTGCCCCCGGTGCCCCACGACGCCGGGGTCGCCCTCGGCGCGGCTTGGGCGATCTGCCCGCCGCCGCCCGGGGAACCGCTCCGGCCCGACCTCGGATCGCCGATCGGCCCGATCCCCGGCGACACGTCGGCCCGGGCGCCGATCCGGATCGCCGACCTCGACCCGGCGGCGGTCGCGGACCGGCTCGCGGCCGGGCAGGTCGGCGCCGTCGCCGAGGGCCGGGCCGAGATCGGCCCCCGCGCGCTGGGCCGCCGCTCGATCATCGCCGTCCCCAGGCCCGCCTCCGTCGCCGACCGGCTCAACCGGATCAAGGGCCGGGAACCGTGGCGGCCGTTCGGGCCCGTCGCGCCCGCGAGCCGTTCGGCGGCGTGGTGGGAGTCCCGGGCCCACCTGGACCGCTACATGGTCGGCGCGGTGCCGACGACGGGGGAGGGTGCCCTGGTGGCGCCCGCGGTCCGGCACGTCGACGGCACCACCCGGCCGCAGGCGATCCGGGGTGGGGAGTCTTCGCCGCTCGTGTCGATCCTGGCCGCCATGGAACGCGCCGGGCTGCCGCCGGTTCTGGTCAACACCTCGTTCAACCGCAGGGGCGAGCCGATCGTGGACGGCGTCCGCGACGCCCTCGACGCCTTCCTCGCGATGGATCTGGACTTCCTCCTGCTCGGTGGGCTGCTGGTGACCAAGACACCGGCCGGGGTGACAGATGACACACCTCCGACCCACCCCATAGTCACTGTTTGACTACTGACAGTTATCATGGTGTCCGGCTGATCTTGTCACCTGTGAGGTGTTGAAATGACCGCGGTTCTTGAAATGTGGGGAGACGTGCGAAGCGGGGCGCGAGCCGCCGCCCGGTCACGTCGGCTGACCGACGCGACGCCGGACGGATTCCCGGTGCCGCCGCCCGTCCAGGCGTGGGAGATCCACGAACTCCTCGGCGAGATGTCGAGCGGGACCAGGCCGTGCACGTCCTGCTGCACGCAGTGCTCGGGGCGGTGCTGCAATGCGACCTGCTAAAAGCGGTGTGGCCGACCTGGCGACCGCCTACGAGGTGCTCTGGCGGATGACGGGCGCACGCCTGGAGGGACCGTCGCTGGCGATCCCGGTCGCCGACGACTGCCTGTTCGTGCTTCCCGGCGCCTCGGTGCGCGGGTTCGACAAGGCCCACGCCTACTTCGCCGCCTACCTGGGTGTCTACCCGGACACCGTCAAGCGGGTCCAGCACGTGCTCCGCGACGACACGACCGTCGTGCTCCGCTCGGTGGTGGAAGGCCACAACACCGGGCAGCTGGTGACGGCCGGCGACATGGCCGAGCCGACCGGGCTGGAGGTCCAGTGGGACATCGTGGAGTGGCTGGTCCTCAAAGGCGGGGAAATCATCGAGTGGCGCACCTACCAGGAGCCCACTCCGTACCTGGACGCGTTGAACGCGCGGCGCGCCGTGCAAATGGGCATCTCCATCGACGAGGCGAGCTGCGTCCCCCGGGTCGCCCGCGCCGCCGCCGCGGGCACCGTGCGCCTTGACGGCCCGCTGGACGAGGCGCCCCGTCCCGTGGGCAAGCGCCGCGGATGACCGAGGTCGACGCCTCATCGCACGCGGACCCGGCCGTCCGGGACCGGGTCCGCGCCGCGATTCGGGCACAGGTCCGGGACGCGGTCCGTATCGGACCTTCCTGTCCCCCCGTGCTCACCACCGACTGCTGCCTGTGGCCCCACCTGGCGGTGGCCCTGGAAGGTTTCTCGGAGGCGGCCTCGGCCGCCCCCGCCGGAGTCGGCCCGGCGTTGAAGCGGGCCTTTCTGCAGGCCTTGGCCGTCCGGCTCGACCTGTCGGCCCGTCAGGCGCTGCTCTTCGAATGCGCGCTCGCCCGGGAACAGCGCCTGAGGGACGCGCCGGGCAGCATGTCCGAGCTGAGCGCGGCGCTGCAGCGCGACGCCGGACCGCTGATCGGGATCCTGGACGTGTATCCGGCGCTGGACGAGCTGCTCGCCGACCACGTCCGGTGCTCCGTCGAGTACGCGTGCAAGGTCGCCGCGGCCCTCACCGCCGACCGGGAGGAGGTGGCCGCCCGGTTCGGCTGGGCCGCCGACCCGGCCGGGATCGAGATCGAGGTGCTCGCCTCCGACCATCACTGCGGCGGCGAGACGATCGTCCGGCTCGGCGACCGCGGCGGCCGGGGACGGGTGCTGTTCAAACCGCGCTCACTCCACCTAGAGGAGCTGCTCACCGCCGGCCTCGCCGAGCTGTCCGGCGGATCCCCGCTGCTGCGCGGCTGGCGGCTTCCCGGCTACCTGGTGCGCGCTGGCCACGGCTGGGCCGAATACGTCGGCGCCCGTCCCTGCGCGGACCCGGGCCAGGTCGCGCGGTACTACGGCAGGGCCGGATTCCTCATCGCCTACGCCACCGCCCTCGGCATCACCGACCTGCACTGCGACAACCTGATCTGTCACGCCGACTCCCCGGTGCCGGTGGACCTGGAGACCGCGCTGCACCACCGCCAGCGCCCCGGGGCACCCTCGCGCGGCGGGATGACCCTTCCCCGGGTCATGGAGTGGAACGCGCTGGCCACCGGGCTGCTGCCCACCTGGATCTGGAAGGGCGGCGACCGCAGGGGCGTCGACCTGAGCGGGCTCGGATCGCTCGGCGAGCAGTGGTGCAGCCTTCCCCTCCAGCAGTTCACCGCCGCCGGCACACCTCTGGAGCGAATCGTCCGGGACGGCGTCCACCTGATGCCGAGCCGGAACACGGTGTACCTGGACGGCCGCCCGGTTGCACCCTGGGCGTACCTGGAGGAACTGCTGGACGGCTTCCGGATCGGCGTCGGGCTCCTGGCCGAGTCGGCTCCGCTCGTGGCCGGCCTCGTCGAGGAGGGGAGCCGGCTGGAGGCGCGCTTCCTGGCCAGGCCGACGGCCGGGTACCACTACGCGACCCAGGCGTCCCTGCACCCCCGCTACCTGCGCGACGCGGGCGAGCGCAGGGAGTTCCTGACCGACGCCCTCACCGATGTGTCCCGCGTCGAACCGTGGCTGGTGACCGCCGAGGTGGACGCCTGTTTGGCCGGGGACATCCCCCGGTTCACCACCCGCGGCGGTGACCCGGCCGTCCGCGAGCCCTACTACGGCGGACACGGCGCCCTCTCCGAGCAGGAGCACATCCCCGGCCGGGACGCGGTCGCCGACGACCTGCGGCACTGGTCCGACCCGGCTCGCCTCACCTTCGAACACCAGATCATCTCCGGGTCGATGCTGTCCCTGCGGACCGCCCACGAGAGCGAGGACCCCCGGCACACCGTGGCCGACGGGGCCGATCAGGGGCCGGCCGAATGGGAGCCCGGCCTGGGCCGGGCCGCGGCCGAGGCGTCCGCGGGCTTCCTCCTGGACTACCTCGCCGCGAGCGGGGACGACCCCGACCTGTGGTACGGCTTCCGCAACGCGCCCGGCGGCCACCACGAGTTCGGCCTGATCGGCGGGGACCTGTACTGCGGGACCGCCGGCGTCGCGTACGGGCTTGCCCTCGGCCACCGCGCCGGGTTCGTCGGCCGGGACACGGTCGAGACGCTGACGCGCCGCCTTGCGGAGTCCGCCGAGGCCCGGCTGAAGGCTCCGACGCAGCGGCTGGGCGGAGCCTACTTCGGCGAGCTCTCCGCCGTACTTCCGCTCGTGGCCGTCCTGTGCATGCTCGGCGCCCGCGACGAAGGACGGCGCCTGGGCCGGGCCGGATGCCACGCCCTCGTCCAGGGCCTCGCCGAACCGGCCCCGCAGCGCCACTTCTGGGGGACCGACCTGCTCGGCGGGACAGCCGGGGCGCTGGCGGTCATGACGTCCCTCCACCGGATCCTCGGGGATGAGGACTACCTGCCGCCGTCGCGGCGCCTCATCGGGATGCTGGACGAGTACGGCCGTACGGCGGGGGACCGGATCGTCTGGCGCCAGCCCGCGGTCTCGGCCTCACCCGATCAGGCTCTCGGCGGCCTGTCCCACGGTCAGGCCGGTCACGCCCTGGCGCTGGCCGAGGCGGCGGCGGTCCTGGACGGGTCGTCCGGCAGGCGGGCCGCCGAACTCGCGGTCGCCGCCTGCGGGTGGGAGCTCGACCTGTTCGACCCGGCCGGGCAGACCTTCCCCGACGTCCGGCGCCGGTCCACCGTGGGCGGCCACGGCGAGTTCGCCTGGAGCCACGGGGCGCCCGGAATCGTGGTGGCCCTGGACCGGGTCCGGCGGTGCGTGCCCGCGCCGGAGGTCGACCGCTTTCTGGCCGGGCACCCGTTCCGCGAGATGGTCGAGGCGGCCGTGGCGACCCGTCCGACGCCGAACAACCCCTCCCTGTGCCACGGCGCGCTCGGCGCCTATCTGATCGGGGTGGAACGGACCGGGCTCGCCGCGGAGCTCGCGGACTGGACGCGGCTCGGCTCCTGGGCCCGGCGCGAGGCGCTTCCGCTGCGCCGGTGGACGGTCGAAGCCCCGGGGCTCATGGTCGGCCGCGCCGGAAGCCTGGCGGGCTGGTCGGCCGCGGCGACCGGCTGCCGGCGGGGCCTGCCCTTCCTGCCGTCGGCCTTCGCGGAGGTCGCGGGATGACCGAGGACATCCCGCTCACCCCCTACCAGGAGAGCCTGTTCTATCTGCAGCGGCTGGCCCCGCGAAGCCCGTTCCACGCCAACGGGATCGCGGTGCGGCTGCGCGGCCCGCTGGAGACGGCGGCGCTGCGCCGGGCGTTCGACGACGTCGTCTCCCACCATCCGGCGCTGCGCGCCGCCTTCGAGCCGGTCGGCGGGCGACCGGTCCAGCGGATCACGCCGCCGGGGACGGTCCGCCTGCGGATCCGTGATCGGGCCGGCCCGGCGGAGGCGCTGGAGTCCGCCTCGGCGGAGGCGAGCCGGCCCTTCGACCTGGACGACGGCCCGCCGGTACGGGCCTGGCTCACGCCGCTCGGCGCCGAAGACCACCTGCTGACCTGGGTCGCCCATCACCTGGCCTCCGACGGACACTCCCTGCGGCTGGCGCTGCGGGACCTCGGGGCGGCCTACGCGTTCCGGACCGGCTGCGGCGGGCCGCCGGACCTGCCCCCTCCCTCCGCCTACCTGGAGTACTGCGCGCGGGTCGCCGGGCCCGGCGACCCGGCCAGGGCCGACCGGGAGACGGCGTACTGGCGCGACCGGCTGCGCGGTGCCGACCCCGTGATCGAGCTGCCCACGATCGGGCCGCGTCCGGCGGTGCGCAGCCGCGCCGGGGACACGGTCGTCGCCGACCTGCCGGGCGGCCTGCTCCGGGACGCCCATCGCGTGTGCGCCGAGCACGGCGTGTCGGCGTTCACGCTGCTGCTGGCCTCGTTGCGCGGGCTGCTGGCCCATGAGACCGGCGGACACGACCTGTTGATCGCGGCGACGGTGTCCCGGCGGACCCGTCCCCACCTGCGCCGCATGATCGGATATTTCGTGAATCCGGTGGTCATGCGGACGCCGCTCGACCGCGAGCTGAGCTTCACCGGCCTGCTCGCGGCCGAGTCCCGCACCGTCCACGCCGCGCTCGCGCACGCCGCGGTCCCGTTCGCGCAGGTCGTCCGGGCGGTCCGCCCGCCCCGGGTCCCCGGCGTGGACCCGATGTTCCAGGTCCTGCTGGACTCCCAGGCCGTCCCGCCGGAACCGGAACTGCTCCAGGCGTTCACCCACTCCGGCCTGGCCGCGGACCTGATCGAGCTCGACACCGCCACGGCTCCGGTCGACCTGGCCCTGTGCGCCCGCCGCCGCGGCGACTCGATCCGGCTGACCTACCGGTACGACCGGGAGCTCTTCGCGCGGGAGACGATCGAGGACATCGCGGCGCGCCACGGCATGCTGCTCACCGCCGTGACGGAGGCGCCGCACCGGCAGGTCCTCAGCCACCCGCTGCTCACCCGCCGAGACCGGGAACTGCTTCGCCGGGCCGGCCACGGACCGGTCGTCCCCGGCGGCGACACGCGGATGCACGAGCTGTTCCATCAGAGCGCCGACGCCGTACCGGACGCCCCGGCGCTGGTCGACGGCTCCCGCGTCGTGCCGTACCGCGAACTCGACCGGCTGGCCAACGCGGGCGCACACCGGCTGCGCCGGGCCGGAATCGCCCCCGGCGAGCTGTGCGTGGTGTGGACGTCCCGCCTGGACGTCGCCACGGTCGTCGCGTTGCTGGCCGTCCTCAAAGCGGGCGGCGCCTACCTGGCATGCGACCCGGCCCACCCGGCGGAACGGCTGACCGCCGAGATCCGCCGTCTCGGGGTCCGCCTCTCGATCGGGCCGCGGCCACCCGCCGTACCGGTCACCGTCGTCGACGTCCCCACCGTGGACCTGCGGCCGGACGACCACGACGGACGGCCCCTGGCCCCGGGCCTGGCGTCCGACCTGGCGTACGCCATCTCCACCTCGGGGTCCACCGGACGCCCCAAGGCGGTCGGGATCTCCCACCGCAACGCGGTCAACTTCCTCCGCTGGTCGCGGCGTCGCTTCACCGGCGCCGAACTCGCCGGGGTGCTGGCCACGACCACCCCGGTCTACGACTGCGCGCTGCTGGAGTTGTTCGCCCCGCTGTGCGCGGGCGGCACCGCGGTGCTGGCCGGCTCCCCGCTGGAGCTGAGCCGGCTTCCCGGCGTTCACCCGGTGAGCCTGGTGAGCACCGTCCCGTCGACGATGAACGCGCTTCTGCGCACCGGCCCGCTGCCGGATTCGGTGCGCACCGTGAACCTGGCCGGGGAGTCCCTCCCCGGCGACCTGCCGGACCGGATCTTCGCCGCGAGCCGGGTGGAGCGCGTCCACAACTTCTACGGCCCGTCCGAGACCACGACCTACGCCACCGGCCACCTGCATTCGCGCAGCGGGCCGCCGGGCGCGTCGCTGATCGGCCGGCCGATCGACAACGTTCACGTCTACGTTCTGGACGGCGAGCGTCCGGTCCCGCCCGGGGTCGCGGGGGAGCTGTGCATCGGGGGAGCAGGGGTCGGGATCGGATACCTCGGCGACCCCGAGCGGACCGCCGCCGTGTTCACCTTCGACCCGTTCTCCGGCCAACCCGGAGCCCGGATGTACCGGACCGGGGACCGGGTCCGCCACACGCCCGCCGGGGACCTTGAGTTCCTCGGCCGGCTGGACCGCCAGGTGAAGATCCGCGGGGTACGGGTGGAACCGGCCGATACCGAGACCGCGCTCCACTCCCACCCCGCGGTACGCGACGCCGCGGTGGTGCCGTACGGAGAGGCCGCCGGGTCGGCCGACGGTCTCCTGGCGTACGTCACCCCGGCCACCGTCGTCGACACCGGCACCGACCTTTCGGCCCACCTGGCCGCCCGGCTGCCCCGCCACCTGATCCCCGCATCCGTGGTCTGGCTGGACGAGCTGCCCCGCACCGCCTCCGGCAAGCTGGACCGGAACGCCTTGCCGGCCCTCGAGGCCGCCGTGTCCGGCGACCCGCTGCCGGGTCCGACCGGATTCGTGGAACACGCCCTGCTCGACATCTTCCGGGCGGTCCTCGGCCGGGTCGAGATCGGGCGGTCCGACGACTTCTTCGACCTCGGCGGCGACTCCCTGGCGATGGTCGCCGTCCTCGCCGCGGTCTCCGACGACCTCGGCGTCGACGTACCCCTGGACTCCTTCACGGGCCGGCCCACGATCAAGGAGCTGGCCGCGATGGTCGACCCCCGCTGGACCCCGCGCCCGCGCGGGTCGCTCGTCCGGGTTGTCCCGGCGGGTGCGGATCCGCCGCTGTTCGTGGTGCACGGCGGCTCGGGAGACGTCACCTTCCTCCGCGGCCTGGTGGCGGAGGCGGACTTCGGCCGCCCCGTGTACGGGCTGCGGGCGCGCGGCCTTGACGGCTGGGGCGCCCCGCTGGAGACCGTCGAGGAGATGGCCGACGCCTACCTGGCCGAGGTCCGCGTGGTCACGGCCTCCGGCCCGTACCTGCTCGCGGGCAACTGCATGGGCGGCCTGGTCGCCTACGAGATGGCCCGGCGGCTGCACGCCGAAGGCGCCGACGTGGCCTTCCTCGGACTGATCAACACCTGGCCTTCCGACGAAGGCTCCTGTCGGCCCGCAACCACTTGCACCGGCGCCGAGTCTCCCGTCGAACGCCGCCTGGCGGACCTGCGCCACCAGTACGAGGCCTTCGGCGCCGGACACGTGATCGACGCCGACCTGAACGCGGAGGCCACGGGGGGACGGCCCTCGTACTTCCGCCGCTGGGCGCAGGTGGCCCTCCACAACGAGCGGGCCGCCGACCGCTGGCGACCCGCCGGCTACCCGCACGACGTGCACCTGTTCGTCGACGAGGAGCCCGGACCGGGCCTGGACCGATGGAGGTCCCTGGTCGGCGGCACCGTACACGTGCACCGCTTCGCACGTTCACCCGATCACCTGGCCGCCCGCCCCGACCTCGGCCGGCTGATTCGGGGGCTCGTCGACGCTCTGCCCGCCCCGGACCGTCCTGGGGAGGGACAACCGGATCACAGCGATCTGGCGGCCCCGGCCCCCTCTGCGAGCTGACCCCTCGGTCTCCCGATGAGCGCCGATCCAGCGCCTCGACATCTCCAGCGAGCTGCGCGGCCTGGAGTCGGCGCTCGGCGGAAGGCCGTCCGCCCCGCCCGGCACAACGTTCGGCTATGGCTTACTTTGTAAAGGCATCGAGGCTTGAAGGGCCATTTTCATGGCCTGACCATATCGGCGTCCCAGCGGGAACCCACGCTGCGGTCCGGCCGGGCATCGCGATCGTCCCCGAGGCGGTGGTCCGGTGCTCGCCGGAACAGCCGGTGCCCCAGCGTCCTCCGAGGTCCCGGCCTCTCGGCCGTATCGGCGCACGCTGAGGCATCGGCTCAGGCACAGTGCCCCGATCCCCGAGGGCCGGACCGACCGGAGAACCAAACGGGCCTCAACAGCGTCTACATCGCTGTGGCGATTGGTCACCGATGATTCACCGGAGCGAAAGGGCTGAGTTTTGCACCATGTCGAGGGCGGGGGCGGGGAGAGCACGGAAGATCGGCGTCCGCTGTGTCTTCGGTGTGACGAAGGCAGGGTGGTACCGATCATGTACGGGTACCCGCATTTCACCGAAAAGCTGGAAAGGGCCTTGGATGAGGGGCTGTTCGTTCTCGGCGGTTGCATGGTCCGTTGGGAACGGTGGGAGTGCCTGGCATGCGGCACCAAGTACCGCGAGATGCCCGAGCCGGGCTACCGGTGGGGGAACATCGTCCGGGGCGAGCCCGTGGAGATCGGCATTCTGCGCCACGGTGAGCCCGAGCGCGCACTCGTGATCGTGCGTGGGAACGAGCCGTGGACGGTGACGTTCCAGTTCATCGACGACGAGGAGCTGACGTTCGACGAAGAGCCGACTGTCGTCGCTCAGGGCGACGACCTGTCGGAGGCCGTCCGGCAGCTGTGCCGGGCCGCTGATCGGTGGGGGGTCCGCCTGCTGGTGAACGGGGCCCGCCGCGACGCTCGCCACTGCCAAGTCGACGGCCCGGACAACGAACACCTCGTGTCCTTCCTCGGGCCTGACGGGCTCGCCCCGCTCACCGGCGGTGTCTTCGATCCGGCCGACGAGTCGCTCATCGGCTTCCCGGACGAGCAGGACCATATCCACGCCGACCGGTAACCCCGCACCAGAGATCAAGGCGACCCGCCGCGACGAACTGAACGCGATGCTTCGATCCGGTCAATCGTCAAGGCCGGGGCACGGCTGCGTACGGCGTCCGCGTGAGGGCCTCGGTTCCGCGGTCGGCATGCCGGGTCGGAGCCCGTCCCCTTCACTTTCGACCACCTGTCCGCTCGGACGCCGATCTCGTGGTCGGCCGACATCCAGAAGCGCGGCGCGGTGACTTTCCACGCGTCGGTGCCTCTCGCGTCGGCCGGCGCTCGGCGCCGGACCGTGAGGCCCGGCGCCGCCCCCGTGGAGCCAGGTCAGCCGCGCGCGGAGCCGCCCGTGGCCGGTGTGTTCAGCTGCGCGGTCGTCCGGCCGGTGAGCTCCTCGAGGGAGACGTTGTGCCGCGACCCGTCCTGGAGGATTACCGTGACGCCATTGACGCCGCCACGAGGTGAGGCGTTCTCGCGCTCCTCCGTCGTCGGCGCGTCCGGCCACCAGGTCGCGAAGTAACCGCCGGTGACGGTCGCGGTCACGGTGCCTTTCGCCTCCGTGGAGAGCTCCAGACCCACCACGCCGGCACCGACCCTGCCGGTCACCACGCGCACACTCTCCTCACTCGTGCTCATGACCGCGCCGAGGGCGGCCCGCGCAGACCCTGCGGGAACCGGCGGAAGCGGTTGCGCTTCGGGCCCCGGCGTGCTGCCCTGCGAGCCGATGAGCTCGCCATCGTGGAGCAGGCAGGTGATCTCGGCCAGCTGGCTGCTGTCGTCGTTGACGTAGACGAGCGTCCACGGCCCCCGGCCCTCGGTCACCACGGGCCGGAAGGGGAGCTCACGCCCGGTTGTGTGCTTGGCGGTGTCCCTGGCGCTATCGAGGCACTTCTCCTGGGCGTCGGCGGCCCGGTCACCGCTCACCATGTGCGGCGTCGGGGTCCACGCCGCCATTGCCGGACCGCCGCCGAACACGCCGGGCAGCAGCAGTACTGCCGCGGTGCCGGCGGCCACCGCTCCGCCGACAGTGGTGAGACGCCTGGCGGTGCGCAGGCGAGGGCTGCCGGTCGTCGGTGCGGGCGCCTCCACCGGGTCGGTGGCCACGACCCGGGCCAGCAGGGCCAGAGCCTTGGGGTCGGTGCCCGTGTCCAGGTCGGCGGGGGTGACGGCCGGGTCGAGGTCGCGCAGGGCGCGGTCGAGGATGTCGTTCATCGCATGCTCCGGGAGTCCGCGGTGGCGGTTGCCACAGGCTGGGTGGTAGTGGTGGGGGCCGCGTCGGCGTGGTGGCGCAGGGCACGCCGGGCTCGGGTGAGCCGGAGCCGGAACGCGACGGGGGAGATGCCGAGCACCCGCGCGGCCTGTGGGGCGGTGAGGCCGTCCCACACGGCCAAGGCGAGCGTCTCCTGGTGGCGCGGGCTGAGCCGCTGCCACGCCTGGACGAGGTCGAGCCGGCGTGCCACCAGCTCGGGGTCCAGCCCGGTCGCCGCGGCACCGGTCAGATGGCTGTCGGCGATGCGGACGGCGAGCGCCTGCCGCCGCTGGTCGGCCCGCAGCCCGTTGCGGAGAGCGCGGTGTGCCACGCCGAACAGCCAGGCCCGCGCCTCGTCCGCCGCCGGCGGCACGTCGTCCAGGCGCCGCCATGCGACAAGGAACACGTCGGCGACCACGTCCTCGGCGTGGGAGGGGTGGACGCGACGCTCGACGAACCGCAGCAATGCGGCGTACGTCTGCTCGTAGAGGTGGGCGAAGCGCTGGGTGCGCGACGGCCCGGTGTCGGTGACGTTCATACCCAGGTCATGTCCGGCAGGTCCACAGGTGTGTCGCGATCTGTTGCGATAAGGCGTCGGCCACGGCCCCCTCCGTGCTCTCGCCGGTGACATCGTGCGCCGCCCCGGCCGTCTAATTATGATCTACATTGTAAAGGCGCTCGGGGTGTGCACCCCTCATACCACCCCACCTAAAGACCGCATCACCGAAGTGACATGTCGCTCATCGCGACGACGTGGGCGGCGTCGCGATGATCCACCCGCCCTCGGATTCGCGAGCCCGGTCCGCTCGGCCCGCAGGTCTGCGCCGGACGCGAGCGAGCGAGTGCGGCAGCCCCCGGCCTACGCCGCCGACCGTCGTCGGTGCCGATGCCGAAGGCCGCTTCGGGCGGGGTGTGCCAGGTCGGCGGAGGCCCTGACGGCGATCAGGTCCGATGCGGTGTCGTGTCAGCGGCCGTGTCAGCACCGCGGCGGCCGGATATCAGGGCGGTTGGCGATCGTGGATGCCATGAACGGTTCAGCGATGCACTCGCGGCCGCGCTCGTGGTCGCCGGTGCTCCCGGAGACCTCAGGTCCCCAGGTTTCAGATCTCTAGAAGGAGTGGAGCATGGCAGACACGACAAGCAGGACGTCCGAGGAAGGACACGTCGGGCGCCGGACCGTGTTGAAGGGTGTGCTGGGTGCCGGTGTGGCCGCCGGCGCGCTCACCGGCTTGGCCGACCGCGGCAACGCCTCCGTGGGCGGCGGTGACGCCGACGAGCGGGGTGTCGAGCACGGCTGGGGGAAGGTCGCCGACGCGTTCCGCGCGAACTTCACGGGAACCCACGGCGAAGTCGGCGCGGCGGTCAGCGTCTACGTGGGCGGCCGCCCCGTCGTCAACCTGTGGGACGGCCTCGCCGATCGCGAGGCGAACCGGCCGTGGCGCAAGAACACCATCGTCCAGGTCGCATCCACGACGAAAGGCGCCACCGCGATCTGCGCCCATATGCTGGTACAGCGCGGTGAGCTGGATCTGGATGCCCCGGTGGCCCGATACTGGCCGGAGTTCGGCGCCGCGGGCAAGGACCGGATCCCGGTGCGCTGGTTGCTGTCACACCAGGCGGGTCTGCCGATCGTCGACGGACCGCTGACGTTCGAGCAGGCGTGCGCGTGGCACCCGGTCATCCGCGCACTCGAGGCGCAGCGGCCGCTGTGGCAGCCGGGTACCGAGCACGTCTACCACAGTCACACGTACGGATTCCTGGTCGGGGAGGTCGTGCGCCGGATCTCCGGCAAGTCACTCGGCAGGTTCTTCGCCGAGGAGGTGGCCGCCCCACTCGGACTACGCGCCTGGATCGGGCTGCCGGAGAAGCAGGAGAAGCGGGTGGCCCAGCTCCACTACGCCGCTCCGTTCAGCGTGGAGGAGCTGATAGCCGGGTTGATCGCGACTACCGGCCTCGATGCGGACACGATCACCGCCTGGGTCAACGCCGTATGGGGTCCGGGATCGGTCCAAGCCCGCGCCGGCGAGCTCGGCGGCGCCTTCGCCAACACGTCCACGTATCACACCACGCGTGCCTGGCGCGCGGCCGAGTTCCCGGCCGCGAACATGCTCGCGGACGCGCGATCGGTGGCACGGATGTACGCCGCCACGGTCAGCGACGTCGACGGGGTGCGGCTGCTCGATCCTTCGACGGTCGAGCGAATGACGGTCGTCCAGACCGACAGGACGCCGATGCACGGCCTGCCGCCGGGGCTGAACGTCCCGGCCGACCGCTCCTTCAACATGTCGCTGGGGTTCTGGCGAGCCTGCCCACCGATGCCGATGGTCGGGCCGGGGTCGTTCGGCCACCCGGGTTCCGGCGGATCGATCGGCTTCGCCGACCCCGATGCCGGTGTCGGCTTCGGCTACGTCACGAACCTCTGGAACTTCCGGCCCGACGACCCGCGGGCGTCGAACCTGGCCAAGGCCGTCCGGACCTGCCTCGGATGATCTCCTCGGCCGAGGCGGTCCGATCGATCTCGACGCGCCGGTGAAGCGCTAAACGCCGGGCCGAGCAGGCGGAATCGGCTGACGGACCCATCGGGGACGGAGTCGGCTGAGGGACTGGCTGCTCGGCCGCGGTGTGTGACTTGACCCCACGTGACGTAGGCACGGCTGCTGGGACGCGGAGCCGGCTATGTGGCCCGCAGGTACCCCTTGAACTGGTAGGAGAACCCCTTGCCGGCGGGGGTGGTGCCGGTGATGTTCTGATGACTGCCCGTGGCGGTCACCGGGATGCGCAGCAGCAGGTCGTCTCCGATGTGGTCGTCCTCCCAGACCTCGATCGTGAACGTCTGCCCGGCGGAGACGAATATGACGTTGTTGTGTGCCCCGGCGACGCGTTTGGTGTAGTTGCCGGTACATGCGGAGAAATCCCACACCCAGCAGGTTCCGGCCTTGGTATCGGCGTCGCTGCCGTTGGTGGGCCAGCCGGAGTAACGCGTGCCGTTCTGGGCTATGAGCTCCACGCGGATCTCGTCCTCACCGCTCTCCTCCAAGTCGAAGGCCTGAAGCGAGCCGAACACGAGCTCGTAGAGGAATCCGCCGGCAGCAGGGCGCTGGGCGGCCTGGGCCGGAGGCACGAGAGCCGCGACGAGCGTCAGCCCGGCGGCCAGGGTGCCGACCTTGGACAGGATGTTGTTCATGCGCTTCCTTGTCTCTTGCTGGCAGACGGCCCCTCGGTGAGAGTTCGGTCTGCGGGGATGGTCGCCCACGTGTTCGGGACGACCCGGGCGGTTCGCGCGCAGCGGTGTGCCCGCGATGATCACGGACTCGGTGCTCAACCTGACGGGGGCGTCTTGCAGGAGGCTTGAAGTCGGCTGGGGGCGAGGGAGGCCGTCCCGGCGTTCGCCGACAATGGACGGGCGGACATGCCAGTGATCTCCAAGTCGGTTCCCGACGCCTACCGCTACGCTCATCGGCCACCCCGGCATCCGGCGGTCGAGCCGGCTTCGCCGCCCCCGGGTGGCGGTGGTGAGGACATCCGCATCACCGTCGCCGCCGAGCCGAAGGCGGTCGGCGGACTCCTGCGCGGCGGGGAGCTCAATCGGGGTGCACGCCAAGCCCGGGCAGGGATGCGATCAGGGCTACCTACGGGCCGAGACGATCGCGGCGGCCAACGCCCGGCTGATCGGCGCCCAGGCCGGCCGCTACCCCGACGACCGCGGCCTCACCGACCTCATCGGCGAACTCACAGTGAAAAGCCCTGAGTTCGCGTCGCTGTGGGCCGACCACCCCGTCCGCACCCGCTTCTCCGGCCGTAACGGTTCCGCCATCCCCAGACGGGCCGATCTCCTCCGGTTCTCGGAGGAACCAAGCCGCGCCCCCGCCTCGGCCGGAGACGCTGCCTTGATTCCGGCCTTTCCCTGTCCAGCGCTACCGGCACTCGACACCATACATACTAGTATGTATGGTGTCTCTCATGACCCTCACCTGCACCGCACACGAGACCCGTGTGCACTATGCAAGCCTGCTGGAAGTCGCCGCGAAGCTACGCGCACGCGAACTCACCCCGGTGGAGTTGACCGAGACACTGCTGGCACGGATCGACCAGGTCGATCCGGTGCTGCGCAGCTACGCCACGGTGACGGCGGACGTCGCCCTTGCTCAAGCCGGGAACGCCGAGGCCGAGCTGGCAGCAGGCCGGTACCGAGGCCCCCTGCACGGCGTGCCGATCGCTGTGAAAGACCTCTGCTTCACCGCCGGCATCGTCACCGCGGCCGGCACCACGATCCGCTCCGGCCACGTGCCCACCTACGATGCGACAGTGGTCCAGCGTCTTTCGCAAGCCGGAGCCATTCTGCTCGGTAAACTGCAGCTCACTGAAGCCGCATTCGCCGAGCACCACCCGTCCGTCACACCACCCCGCAACCCGTGGAACCCGGAGTACTGGTCCGGCGCCTCCTCGAGCGGTTCCGGCGTCGCGGTGGCGGCCGGCCTCGCCTTCGGTTCCCTGGGCACCGACACCGGCGGGTCGATCCGGTACCCCTCCGCGGCCAACGGCATCACCGGCATCAAACCCACGTGGGGACGGGTAAGCAGGTACGGCGTCTTCGCGCTCGCCGCGAGCCTCGACCACGTCGGCCCGATGGCACGCTCGGCGCAGGACGCGGCCGCAATCCTGGGAGCGATCGCCGGAGCAGACCCGCATGACCCGACCGCGGCCGCCATACCGGTGCCCGACTACCTGGCCGGCCTCGGCGCCCCGATCGGGCCGGTACGCATCGGAGTGGACCGCGCCTACAACGAGACCCGTGTCGACCAGGCGACCATCGGCATGCTCGATGACGTCATCGCCGTACTGCGCCGCCTCGGCGCGACGATCGTCGAGGTCACCCTTCCCGATACCAGCACCATCAATGCCATGTGGCCCCGGTACGCCGGTGTGGAGGCCGCGATCGCCCACCAGGCGACCTATCCCTCGCGCGCCTCTGAATACGGCCCGGCCGACACACCCGGCTCGATCGCCGGGCTCATCACGCACGGCCACACCGTCTCCGCGATCGAGCTGATGCACGCGCACCATCAGCGGCTCGCGTTCACCGGCGGACTGGCGCGTACCCTGGGCGACGTGGATGTCCTGCTGACTCCGGTGCAGCCGACCACGAGCCTCACGCTTGCGCAGAAGGAGGCGGTCTATGCCGACCCCGAAGCCCTGACGGACCTACTCCGCTTCGTCACCCCGTTCAACATGGCCGGCGCCCCGACCATCACCCTGCCGGGCGGTTTCGGCGAGGATGACATGCCGCTGGGGTTCCAGTTCGTCGGCCGGCCGTTCGAGGAACAACTACTGATTCAGCTCGGCCACGCCTACCAGCGTGAGACGGACTGGCACCTGCGGCATCCGGCCCTCTGATACGGGCCGCGATAGGCACCGCACTGCATTGCTGGGAGGCACCATGAAACCGAACGCTCGGGAGCGCTTGATCGAGGGTACGCGGCAACTGCTGTGGGAGCGTGGATACGTCGGCACCAGTCCGACCGCGATCCTGGCGCGCTCCGGCGTCGGCCAGGGCAGCATGTACCACCACTTCGATGGCAAGCCGGACCTGGTGTTGGCGGCCGAGCAGCGCAGTGCGGAACTGATGCAGCAACAGATCGCCGAAACGTTCGCCGTGGAAGGCACTGCACTCGAACGCATCACGGGATATCTGGGGCGCGAACGCGATGTGTTGCGTGGGTGCAGCGTGGGACGGCTCACCGCCGATCCGGAGGTCATGGCCGACGACACCTTGCGCGCACCGATCCGGGAGGCCTTCGAGGTGCTGCACGAACACCTCCGGCGCACGATCGCCGAAGGTGTGGCGGCCGGTGAATTCGCCGGCGATCTGGACATCGACGAGACCGCCTCCGCCATCGCCGCCGTCATCCAGGGCGGCTACGCCCTGGCCCGCGCGGCGCAGGCGGTGGAGCCCTTCGACCGCGCCATCAGGGGAGTGCTCGCACTTCTGCGGGCGAGCGCTCCGCGCGCGAACTGAACCCAAGCACCACCACCCATCGACCAGGGCCCTCGACGAGCTCGAAGGCCCTTCTCTTCCCATGCCCGCAAGACGCCGGCCGGCGTAGGCACTCGAGCCCCGGTCGCCACTCGCTCGGCCATAGCCCCATCGGGTAGCGACACCACAGGCACCGGGAACCTTCTCTGCCCATTGACCTTCGCCGGCTTCGGCACGCGGCCAAGCACCCTGGCACCTGCCACAGCCGTCGTCTCCCGACGAAGGCGTGTTTTCCCATACCTCCATCGGAGTGACCGTGTCACCTGACGCTGCCCAAAATCGGCTACCACCACCTGCTTCTGCCACCAGCCGGACACTGGGCCTCACCGGCCTGTGTCTCGGCACCGCTCTGATCATCATGGAAGCGAACGTCATCAACGTCGGGATCCCAGTGATACGTGCCGACCTGCACGCAAGCCTGGCCGGCGGACTGTGGGCCATCGACGCCTACACGCTCATGTTCGCCGCCCTGCTGCTGTCCGCAGGCCGGCTCGGAGATCGGATCGGTGCCCGACGCGGCTACCTGACCGGACTGGGGTTGTTCGCCGTTGCCTCGATCGCCTGCGCTGTCGCTCCCAACACGGGCCTGCTCGTCCTTGGCCGCGCCTGCCAAGGTCTGGGAGCAGCGCTCCTCGCCCCGGCACCGTTGACCCTGATCACCCGCATCTTCACCGTACCGGCCGAACGCACCAGAGCGGTCTCGGTCTGGGTGAGCGTAGGCGGTATCGGCTTCGTGATCGGCCCGTTCATCGGTGGACTGCTGGTCGACACTCTTGGCTGGCGGAGCATCTTCCTGCTCAACATCCCGGTCGCCGCCGCCACCGGCTGGCTTGTCGCCCGACACGTGGCGGAGGTTCCGCTGCAACGCGTGTCGTTCGACATCCGCGGGCAGGCCCTCGCGATCGTCGGCCTCGCCGCCACGGTGTGGGCGCTGGTCGAGTCGAGTGTCGCAGGCTGGCTCAACCCCGCCGTGCTCACGGCTCTCGTGGGCGGCACCGCCGCCCTCGTCGTGTTCGTCGCAGCGCAGTATTCCTGGGCGCGAGACGGGCGACAGGTCCTCCTGCCCCCCGCCATCATCGCCGCGCGTCCCGTGCTCGCCGGCCTGCTCGGCGGTGCGACGTACAACTTCACGCTCTACGGGATGCTGATCGTCTACACGTTCAACTTCCAGCAGCTACGTGGCTACTCGGCCTTGCAGACCGGGTTGGCCTTCCTCCCCTTGACCGTGGCCGCCACCCTCGCCTCGACCTTTCTCGGTGCCCGTTTCATCACCGCGTTCGGCCCGCGTACCGGCTTGGCCACCGGAATGACCCTCTCGGCCATCGGACTCGCGCCTCTCACCGTCGCCTCCGCACCGTATCCACTCATCGCAACCGGCTTCTGCGTCTTCTCCATCGGTATGGGGCTCTCCGCACCCTCCCAGACGCTCGCCGTCATGACGTTCGCCCCCGACCGGCACCAGAACATGGGATCGAGTGCCCTGAACACGGCCCGGCAGACAGGCGGCGTAATCGGGGTCGCACTACTCGGAGCGGTCGCCGCAACAGACCCCGACAGGGGCACCCTCGCAGCCATCGCCATCGCCATCGGCATGTGCCTGATCGCCGCCGCGACCGCCCTACGTCTCATTCCACGCGAAAGCATCTGCACCGGCACGAGCCGGTGATCTGAGCTCGAACGGCTCCACGATGGCAAGGCATGTGGGTTGGTGCTCAACTGCATCACGCTGTGGAGTACGGCCTATCTCGACCGGCACTCATAGCGCTGCGAGCTGAGGGCGACCCAGTGCTGGACGCCGATGTTGCCCGTCTTTCGCCGTACCTGCGCAAGCACATCCGCGTCCACGGACACTACTCGTTCCAGCTTCCCGACTTCGATGGCGCCCATCGCCGGCTGCGCGCCCCGGACGAACCCGACGAGGACGAATGACCTGCAGCGCGGCAACGAGATCGGCCAGGCTAGTGGAAGGCATCGACTGCCGCAGTGCGGCGGTGGCGGCTTCAGCGCCCGCCATCGCGTGGCGATCCAGTCCACCGTGGCCCTGATCGCGTCGACCGCCTACCGTGGACTGCGATGATCCACCAGCGCTGAATCCGATGACTGCGCCGCGATGATTTCCTGGCCGCGCCCGAGTCCGATTATCGAGATGGAGGCTGACCGAGGACTGGGCCAACTCACATCATCGACACGAATCGGACGAGCAGGAGGCGATATGAGCGGCATCAGGGTGTTGGCGGCGGGGGCGAGCATCGCGGGGCCGGCGCTGGCCCACTGGCTGCGCCGGAGGGGGGCCGAGGTGACCGTGGTGGAGCGCGCCCCCGAGCTGCGCCCCGGTGGGCAGGCGGTGGACGCGCGTGGGGTGGCCAAAGAGGTCATCCGGCGGATGGGGCTGGACGCGGCGGTGCGCGCGGCCCGCACCGATACCGCCGGCGCGACCATCGTGGACGCGGACGGGAACGTGCTGGAGACCCACCGCGCGGACGACCACGGCGGCGACGGGTTCGTCGCGGATATCGAGATCCTGCGCGGAGACCTGTCCCGAGTGCTCTACGACGACACCCGGGACGGTGTCGAGTACGTCTTCGGTGACCGGATCGCCGAGCTCAGCCAGGACGCGGACGGGGTTGACGTGGTCTTCGCCGGCGGCGACCGGCGGCGCTTTGACCTGGTGATCGGGGCCGACGGGCTGCACTCGCAGTTGCGAGCGATGGTCTTCGGGCCGCGCGGGCACTTCATCCGCCATCTCGGGCTCGTGCTGGCCTTCTACAGCGTGCCCAACGAGTTCGGAGTGGACCGCTGGATGATCGACTATCAGGAGGCCGGACGGTCCGCCGGCCTGCGGCCCATCCCGGACGCCACCCGGGCGATGGCCGTGTTCTCCTTCCCCGCGGCCGACTTCGACGTCGATTACCACGACGTCGCGGCGCAGAAGCGCCTGCTGCGCGAGCGGATGGACGGTTTCGGCTGGTTGACCCAGCGCATCCTCGCGCACGTGGACGACACCCCGGACTTCTATCTGGACCAGGTCGCTCAGGTGGTGATGGACCGCTGGTCGAGCGGACGGGTGGGGCTGCTCGGGGACGCGGCGTTCAGCGCGTCGCCGATGTCCGGGGCGGGCACCGGGCTGGCCCTGGTCGGCGCCTACCTGCTGGCCGGAGAGCTGGCCGCCGCCCGGTGGGACCCGGAGGCCGGGTTCGCCGGCTACGAGGCTCGGATGCGCTCGTTCGTGGAGGCCAACCAGGAGATCGGCCGGTTGCACGTACACAGCCTCGAGGTCCCGGGGCCGGACGCCGAGCCGAGCCCCGATTTCGCCGGCGAATGGTTCACCGAACTGGTCGGGCGTGCGATCAACGGCGTCGATCTGCCCGACTACGCAGGGGTGCCGGACTCCGGGGCGTCGGCCGGACTACCGGTGATCTCGTCGGCCAAGCCGTAGGCCACCGCCTCGGCTGCGGTGAACCAGCGGTCCCGACCGAGTCGGTGGCGATCTGCTCCACCGGCTCGGCCGGTGCTCGGCGGCGAGGAACACGAACTCAGACCACTCGATCAACGATCTTTACCAATCTCGAAGGCCGATGCCGGTCTCGCGCAGGTAGGCGCGGAACTGTCGGAGAGGGGTGTCATGCTGGCCGGATGACCCGTGAGGACCTCGTTCACCTGCGGCGGGCCAGGGATCGGATGGACCGGGAGTACGCGCGGCCCCTGGACGTCCCCGCGCTCGCCCGTACCGCCCTGATGTCCCCGTCGCACTTCTCCCGGCGGTTCCGCGCGGTGTACGGGGAGACCCCCTACGGATACCTGCTGACCCGGCGGATCGAGCGGGCCAAGGCGCTGCTGCGGCGCGGCGACCTGTCGGTGACCGACGTCTGCATGGAGGTGGGGTTCACCTCGCTCGGTTCGTTCAGCTCCCGTTTCACCGAGCTGGTGGGGGAGAGCCCGAGTGCCTACCGGGCCCGGCGGCACGGGGACGCGGCCGTCCCGGCATGCTTTGCCAAGCTCTTGACCCGGCCAAGCAGGAATCGAGAAGCCCGTCCGACGGCCGCTCGATAGCGTTCCGGACATGGATCTGAAACTCACCCATTTCTTTGTCAACGTGCACGATCACGAGGAGGCGCTGGCCTTCTACCGTGATGTGCTCGGCTTTGAGGTACGTGTCGACGCCCGGCTGGAGACGATGCGCTGGCTGACGGTCGGGCCGAAATCCCAGCCTGACATCGAGCTGGGCCTCAGCGTTCCCGACGAGCTCTACGCCCCGGCGGCCGCCGGGGCCATGAAGGACATCATGGCCATGGGCCTGCTGACCGCAGGCATCTTCAAGACCGAGGACTGCGACGCCACCTTCGAGCGTGTACGGGCCTCGGGCGCCGAGGTGCTGCAGGAGCCGATCGACCAGCCGTACGGCGTACGCGACTGCGCGTTCCGCGACCCTTCGGGAAACGCGATCCGGTTCTCCGAGGTGCTCAAGGTCTGACCAGGCGGTCTGACGCGTGGCACTCCCGGTCGGGAGTGGGTACGGCTCCTCAGACAGGCCTCGACCGCAGCTCGTTGTCCCGGCCGGACAGCGACTCGACCTGGAGCAGAAGCGCCGAGTGATCCAACGAGCCGCCGCCCTGCGCACGCAATGAGGCGACCAGGCCGGCCACATGCGTGCCGAGTGGAAGTGCGACTCCCGCCTCGCGCACGGCGGCCAGCACGATTCCGAGGTCCTTGTGGTGGAGATCGATCCGGAAGCCGGGGGTGAAGTCGCGAGCGAGCATCGCGGGCGCTTTGCGTTGAAGGACCGCGTTGCCGGCGAGGCCCCCGGCGAGCACGCTCACGGCCGCGCCGAGATCCACCCCGTGCGAGTCCAGGAAGACCAGGGCCTCCGACACGAGTTCAATGGTCCCCGCCACGATGAGCTGGTTCGCCGCCTTGACCGTCTGACCCGCGCCCGCCGGGCCGACGTGCACGACGGTGGAACCCATGGCCCGCAGTACGGGGAGCGCGGACTCGTAGACTTCCTCGTCGCCGCCCACCATGATCGACAACGTGCCTTCGACGGCGCCCGCCTCGCCCCCGCTCACCGGAGCGTCCAGGGCGCGAACCCCGCGTGCCTCGGCCGCCGCCGCGACTGCCCGGCTGGTCTCCGGGCGCACCGTGCTCGCGTCGACGAGCAGTGCGCCGTGCCGGGCGGTCTCGAGGGCCCCGCCCTCGCCGAGCACGACGGCTTCGACGTCAGGACTGTCGGGGAGCATGGTGACGATCACGTCGGCGTCGCGAACGGCGTCGGCGACGGAATCCGCGCGGCGTCCGCCGCTCGCCACGAGGGTGTCGGTCCGAGCCGGCGAGCGGTTGTGGCCGATGACGTCGAATCCGGCTTTCACCAGGTTCTGCGCCATGGGCGCGCCCATTACCCCGAGTCCGATGAAGGCGACGGCGGTCACGCGAGTTCCTTCCATGCCGCGAAGTCGAGGTTCTCAAACGGGTCGGCACCCGGGTGCGCGTGTCACCACCCCAAGACCGCGCTCACATGACGGCGGAGCACTTCCGAAGGCACGAGAGCGAACAGCGCCTGCCAGACGGGAACCCCTGGCCGGCGCTGTTCCGCCACGGCTGCGCCGCCGGAGTGGGTCACGAGTCGGTCGGCGTGTCGCCCGGTGGCGGCACCGGGGCGCGTGGCGCGCGCCGGCGGCGGGAAGCGGCCCGGTCGGACTTGGTGTGGTCCGGCGGGGTCCCCGGGTCGGGAAGGGGTTGAAAGGGGAGCTCGCCGCCGTAGCCGACGGCGAGGGTGAGCTGGCGTGCACCCAAGCGGCGGGCGCCTTCGAGGGTAAGCCCACCCGGGTCGGTGAGGAGCCACCTCGTCAGGCCGTCGAGGAGCGCCATGGCGGCGATGGCGACGTCGCCGGGCTCGCAGTCGCGGAAGTCCCCGGTGCGCAGACCTTCCACGATGGCGGACACAAGCGGAGCCTGGACGCGGCGGCGCAGCTCGGCGAGGGCGGCGGCGAGTTCCTTCGACCCGGTGGAGCGAATCTCCAGCTCCGCCCAGAGGCGGCTTTCGAGGATGTCGTCATGGGTGAGCGGCAGCAGGAAATCGATCAGATCGGCGAGGCGCTCGACCGGGGTGTCGCGGTGGGAGCTCCGGGTGCTGCGTTCCAGGCGGGCTTCCGCCCGGCTGAGCGAGTATGCGAGCGCGTCGGTCAGCAGCCGGTCGCGGACGGCGAAGTGATAGTGCACCAGCGCGGTCGACACCCCCGCCCGGGCGGCGATGTCGGCGATGCGCACACCGTCGAAGCCGTCCCTGGCGATGAGTTCGACGGCGGCTTGGAGGATGCCTTCCCGGCCGCCGCGTGCGCCGACGGTCGCGGGCCCGCCCCCAACCGGCCCATCGGTGCTGATTGCGCTCACGGTTTCGATCCTGTCACACCCCTTGCCCCAACCTGGCTCCTGACTTTAAAGTCAATCCGACCTATCCCTGACTTTAACATCAGGGCCTTGTGCGAGGAGAGCCACCATGAGCCGCTACGGAGCGATGTTCGGCCCCGACATCACATTTCTCGGCATCGACCGCTGCACCCTCGACGACCCCGCCAGCTACCAGGGTGCCGAAGTAGTGATCGTCGGTGCCCCGTTCGACGGAGGCGTGAGCCACCGGCCGGGCACCCGGTTCGGCCCGTCGGCGATCCGGTCGACCGACTACCTCCCCCACGACGGGTCACGCCCCTCTCTGCCGCTGCGTGTGGACGCGCTCCGGGATCTGCGCGTGGTGGACGCCGGCGACGTGGAGATGTTCGCCGGTGACATCGAGGGCAGCATCGCCGCGATCGAGGAGGCCGTGGCGACGATCGCCGCCTCGGGCGCGATACCGATCGTGCTGGGCGGCGACCACACCATCGCGCTGCCGGACATCACCGGTGTCGCCCGGCATCACGGAATGGGCCGAATCTCGGTCATCCACTTCGACGCGCACGCCGACACCGGAGACATCGAGTTCGGCCACCTGCACGGCCACGGCCAGCCGATGCGCCGGCTGCTGGAGTCCGGCGCCGTCCGCGGGGACCGGTTCCTCCAGATGGGCCTGCGCGGCTACTGGCCGGGTCCGGAAACGCTGGACTGGATGGCCGACCAGCGCATGCGCTCGTACGAGATGAGCGAGATCGTCACCCGCGGCCTGCAGGAGTGCGTGGACGAGGCCATGGACATCGCGCTCGACGACTGCGACGGAGTGTTCCTGTCCGTCGACGTCGACGTGGTGGACCCCGGCATGGCCCCGGGCACCGGCACCCCCGAGCCCGGCGGGCTGACCTCCCGGCAACTGCTGGACACCGTACGCCGCCTGGCGTTCGAACTCCCCATCGTCGGTGTGGACGTCGTCGAGGTCTCCCCTCCCTACGACCACGCGGACATCACCGCCTACCTCGGCAACCGCATCGTCCTCGAAGCGCTGTCGGGCATCGCGGCCCGCCGCCGCGGTGACACCTGGCAGCCGGCCCGGCCGCTGCTCGACGGACGCGGCACCGCGACCCGGTGATCCCCACCCGGTCGCCCGGGACGGCGCGCATCACGCCGCAGGTGCTCCTCGCGTCGGCACCGCGCCCCACCTCAGCCAACATTTGACGACCGGGCCGATCCCGGGGGAGGCCGCCGATCGAGCGAAGGATGTTTCGTCGTCGGCGGCCGGATGCCGGTTGTGTCGTTCGTTTCCGAGGGCTCCGGACTCAGCGGCTCAGAGTGGTCTCCCGCTCCATACGCGACAGCTTCTCGGGATTGCGTACGGCATAGAGCCCGGTGATGAGCCCGTTGTCGATGTGCGCCGCCAGCACGGTGTTGATCTCGCCGTTGAGCCGGACGATCAGCGCCGGGCAGCCGTTGACCTGTGCCGGCTGCAGCACGGCCGCGGCGTCGATCCTGCCCAGCACGCGGGCCACCTGGCCGGCCCCCACGACGGGCTCCAGCGCGGCCTGGACGACTCCGCCGCCGTCGCCCAGAAGCACGACGTCCGGCGCCAGGATGTCGAGCAGGCTCTGCAGATCGCCCGTTTCGATCGCCCGCCGGAACGCCTCGAACGCGTCACGGGACTCGGCCGGGGAGACGGCCCCGCGCGGCCGGCGCGCCGCGACGTGTGCCCGGGCCCGGTGGGCGATCTGGCGCACCGCGGCCGGGCTCTTGCCGACGGCTTCGGCGATCTCGTCGTACCCTAGGTCGAACACCTCGCGCAGCACGAACACCGCCCGCTCGGTCGGCGTGAGGGTCTCCAGCACCAGCAGCATCGCCATCGAGACGCTGTCGGCCAGTTCGACGTCCTCGGCCACGTCGGGCGCGGTGAGCAGCGGCTCGGGCAGCCAGGGGCCGATGTAGGACTCCCTGCGGCGGCCGAGCGTGCGCAGCCGGATCAGCGCCTGCCGGGTGGTGATCCGGACCAGGTACGCACGCCGATCCCGCACCGTGGCGAGGTCGACTCCCGCCCACCGCAGCCAGGTCTCCTGCAGGACGTCCTCGGCGTCGGCGGCCGAGCCGAGCAGCTCGTAGGCGACGGTGAACAGCAGGTTGCGGTGGGTGACGAACGCCTCGGTGGCGGGGTCCGTCGTGCCCCGGCCGTGATCCCCGGGCATGGTCCGCGACGTGCCGGTCATGGATGGCTCCTCTTTGCTTTCGGCTGTGTCACCACCAGACACCGGATCCCGCCGTTTTGTGACACCACCGCCAAAGTTATGTGACGCCCAGGCGGCGTCGTGAGCAGCGGTGCCGTCGGATACCCCCGATGCGGCCGTCGGTGTGTGGCGCAGATCACGTACCCCGTGCTGTCACAAGGACCGGCTCGCCGGCATCTCGTGTTCGTCCCGTACACACCATCACGAGTGAGGACGACGTCATCGAAGCACGCCTGAACCCCTTCGGCAGCCCGCTCGGGGCCACGTTCATGAAGCACTTCACCGCGGCGAGCAGGGTCATCAAGGAGTCGACGCTGCCGACCGCGACCCAGAACCTGGTCATGATCCGCGCCAGTCAGATCAACGGCTGCGGTTTCTGCGTCGACATGCACACCAAGGACCTCGCGCACGCCGGGGAGACCCCGGTGCGCATCAATTTGGTCGCGGCCTGGCGGGAGGCCACGGTGTTCACCGACGCCGAGCGCGCCGCCCTGGAGCTGGCGGAGCAGGGCACCCGCATCGCCGACGCGGCCGGTGGTGTCACGGATGAGGCCTGGGCGAACGCCGCCAAGCACTACGACGAGGGGCAGCTCTCCTCCCTCGTGTCGCTCATCGCCCTCATCAACGCCGCGAACCGCCTGAACGTCATCGCCCGGCAGCCCGCCGGCGGCTACCGGCCCGGTCAATTCGCATAACGAGGATTCTCCTGTGTGGAAGGAACGTCATGAGCTCAGCGCTTGAAACCCTTCGCCGCGACTTCGGCGGCGACATCATCGAACCGGGCGAAGCGGAGTACGAATCGGCTCGTCGCTCGGTGCTGGCTTCGGGCAGTCCGGCCTGTGTCCTGCGGCCGGGGAGCGTCGGGGACGTGCAAGCAGGTGTCGGATTCGCCGCCGGCGCAGGGCTTTCGCTGTCCGTGCGAGGCGGTGGCCACGGGTTTCCGGGCTTCGGCACCAACGACGACGGGGTCGTGATCGACCTCGGCAAGCTCGCGAACATCGAGATCGTCGACAAAGACCGTCACCGCGTGCGGATCGGCGGCGGCGCCACCTGGGGTCAGGTCGCGGCCGCCCTGGCCCCGCATGGCCTGGCGATCTCCTCAGGCGACACCAAGAGCGTCGGCGTCGGCGGGCTGACGCTGGCCGGTGGCATCGGCTGGAAGGTCAGGAAGTACGGCCTGGCCCTGGACAGCATGGTCGCCGCAGAGGTGGTCACCGCCAACGGCGAAGTCGTGCGGGCGAGCGCGGAAGAGAACCCGGAGCTGTTCTGGGCACTTCGCGGTGGTGGCGGCAATCTCGGGATCGTGACCGCCTTCGAGTTCACGGCGCACCCGACGACGGACGTCTTCCACGGCAGGATCGCCTTCCCGGCGTCGGAGGCGGCCGGGGTGCTCCAGGGTTGGGCGGACCACCTCCGCACCGCCCCCGAAGAGCTCACATCCATCGCGACCCTCGCCAACCCCCTCGCCGGCGGACCCGAGGCGCCGGTCGAGATCCACATGGTCTTCGACGGCGACGACCCAGAGCTCGCGGCCCAGGCCATCGACCCGATCCGCCGGCTCGGCACGGTGATCGACGACGATGTCGCGCTGAAACCCGTTGCGGACACGCTCGTGGACGGATTGACGCCACCGCCCGGCATCCTGCTCGTCACCCGAAGCGCATTCGTCGACCGGGAGTCGGTGCCCGAGGTCCTTCGGATCCTCGCCGAGGTCGGGGCGTCGGAGAGGCCGCCGTTCATCGCCGTTCGCAGCGTCGGCGGCGCGGTGTCCCGAGTCCCCGGCAGCGCCACCGCCTACGCGCATCGCCAAGCGGAGCTGATGTTCACGACCACCACCGCGGGCCCGAAGCCGGTCGTGGAGGCCGCCCGTCCCGCTATGGAAGCGATATGGGCGAGACTCGCGTCTCACGTCAACGGCGCCTACGCGAACTTCCTCACGTCCGCCACCGAGGAGGATGTCGCGGCGATCTATCCACCGGAGACCTATGAGCGGCTCACAGCGGTCAAGCGCCGGTACGACCCCGGCAATCTGTTCGCCCGCAACCACAACGTCCGGCCTCAGTAGGCCGTGCGGACAAGTAGAGCCGTCTAAGGCGGCCCGCCGGTTCGGATAACGAGGAGCGGCCGCCACCGGGCACCGCCTCCCCAGGCGAGGCCCGGGAGCGGCACGAGATCGCCGGCATCCGGACCAGGAGGAACGCACCGGCCGGGAAGCAACGGAACGGGAAGTCTCGACAAGCGGCTTCTGGGGGTTCCGGTAGCAATGAAGAAATTTCCAACGAAGTAGAGTCTGACCTGCGATAACGGAGCGTCGTCCGGCTGATGTCTCGGTTCGATTACGGTAGAGGGCCACGAGTTCGGCACTCGGAACGGCAAGGCACCGCCTGTGAGGGCACAGCGTCGGTCGAGCGGGCCGAAACTGTCGGGTGCGTGAAGGTCAGCAGCGTCTTGGGGAGTGGAGGGCCTTGATGCTGCGACAGCTACGGACTTGGTCTCGCCGTCGTACATGCCGTCACTCGGGCGCTCCCCACCGCCCGCGCACGCCCCGCAGGCGGCCTGTTGGTCACGGTGCGGTTCGGCCGAGGAAGTCGAGCGCGCGGCGCATGAGCAGCGCGGCCGCGTGAGCGTCATGGGAGGGCAGGCTCGCGTCGGCGAACAGGTGCCGCTCACCCGGGTAGAGGTACAGCTCGCCGTGCTTGGCCGAGGCGACCAGCGCGCGGGCCGCGTCAAGGTCGCCTTCGCCGGCGAAGACAGGGTCGGCGTCCATGCCGTGGATCTGCACGGGCAACTCCTGCGGCCACTCCGAGGCGGGCAGGCATGCCTCCAGCAGCAGCGCCCCGCGCGCTCCCGGCCGGGTCTGCGCCAGCGTCTGGGCCGCTAGGACACCGAGCGACCAGCCAGCGTACACCAACTCGGTCGGCAAGGTGTCGGCCGTGCGGACGCCCTGCTCGAGAAGCGTGTCGAAGCCGATCTTCTCGGCGTGGGCCACGCCGTCGTCCAGGCCGGCGAAGATACGCCCGGCGAAGAGGTCCGGCGTGTGCACGGTGTGCCCGGCCTGGCGCAGCTCGTCGGCGAAGCCGAGGAATCCGGTCGTCTGCCCCTGAACGTGGTGAAACAGCAAGATCTCCGCCATGCGGCCGCCTCCTATGAACCAATTATCTCGAACAATCGAAGATGGTAGTTTAGTCGGGATATGTCAACCAATGTTCCCGACTACGAGCTCGCCGACACGATCGTGCTCACCACTGCAGAGCAGGTCCGGGCCATCGGCGATCCGCTGCGGACCACGATCCTCGGCCTCCTGCACGAGCGGGCCGCGACCGTGACCGAGCTGGCCACCGCGGTCAAACGGCCCAAGAGCACGGTCGCCCACCACGTCAACGTCCTGGCCGAGGCCGGGCTGCTGTACGTGGTACGGACCCGGCGCGTACGGGCGATCGACGAGCGCTACTACGGCCGTACGGCCCGGATGTTCTACGTCGGCGTCGGCCAGGCTCCGGGCGGCGGCCCGCTGCCGCTGGACTTCAACGACTTCGAGGTCGCGGCCAAGGAATCCGCCGCGGCCTATCAGGCCCACCAGCTGTACGCGTTCATCCGGCATGCCCGCATCCCGCCGGATCGGGCCACCGAGTTCTGGCACCGGATCAAGGACCTCGTGCAGGAGTTCGACCTGATGCCCCGCTCCGGTGAGACGACCTACGGATTCGCCGTCGGCCTGTATCCCATGACGGACTATCCGACCCTGCCGGCCGAGGAGGAATGACGCCCATGCTCACCCCGCGCGAGCTCAACCGGTCCACCCTCGCCCGCCAGCTGTGTCAGTCCGAGCTGGCGAAGCTGTAGGAGCAAACGGACCCGACCGAGGGTGGCTGATGGCCCTTCGAGCGCAGGCACCACAGACCGGCGGTATGAGTTGCGAGGGTCGCGTCTCCGGGTATGTCCTGAAGCTGGCGCGCCGGTCCCTTCGACTCACCCAGCAGCGGCTTGCCGAAGACCTGGGCGTCGGTGTCGCCACCGTCCAAGGATGGGAGAGCGGCCGCCGTTCCTTGCTGGCGATTCCCGCCGGGAACTTCCTCGCCCTGACCAACAGGCTTCGCCGTCTGGGCGCCGACCCAGTGCTATTGGACGGGCTCACCATGGCGCTGCAGGCCGATCTGTTCCTCGGCCAGGCCCTGGCCACCCCGCATGCCCACGCGGACCCCGCAGAGCATTTGCTGGGCTCCTGGGTGATCACCCGTCCGTTTACCGGGCTGGTCGCCTGGACGATCAGCGGTCGGCCCCCTGATGACCTCCCCCTTCCGAGTTCCGCTCGCGAGCGGGGACCGGTCCCGGACGGGCCGGTGCTCGGCGCCGACGAGCGTGCCCACGTCCTGGCTCATATTCGGGCCGCCGCCGAACGCGCCGACCGGCACAGCACCTCGGGGTTGCTGCTGGCCCGCCAGGCCTATTATCTGATCGGGTTCGATGGCCGCTCCGACACGAGTACCTGGCTGGTCGACCGGTACCGGGCCGACAGGCGTATAGTTCGGCCCGGTAAGGGCTGGTCACCGGCGTGGCCGCTGGTCCGCTCGACCGCTAGCGCGCTTACGCGGCTCGGTGATCCCGAGCCGATGCGGGCCTTCATCGCCGACCAACTCGATGACGATGCAGGGGAGATCGCCAACCTCAACTATTGGGCGTTTTGGACCGGAGACCTCGCTGTGCAGCAGACGGGAGACGCCTTCATCGGCTCCACGCCGCTGTCGGCCTGGCACGGCGACCGACTGCTGCGCCATCTGCTCGACCGGCTCAACGGGGACCTTGGGTTCGTCGAGCTCAACATCCATACTCTTCACGCTCTGATCCGGATCCGTCCGGAGTTGCTCAACGATTGGTCGCTGGCCGCTGAGCTGAATGGCAAGATCGGAGCTCTGCTTGATGAGAACCTCGTCTCAGCGTCGGCCGAGCGGGAGTTGGAGGCGCTGCGGTACGGCATCGCCATGCAGGCACGGCACTGAAAAGCGCACTTTGAAAGGGCGATCGGGTTGAGCGACCGACTGCGAGACATCACCGGGTTCCTCTACGAGATCGGCTTGTTGAAGCGCTTTAGACGGACAGGCTGGTCGACTGCCGGGGTGCCCGCACCCGAATCGGTCGCCGACCACTCGTTCCGGGTCTGCATCATTGCTTCGGTGATCGCCGTGATGGAGGACGCCGACCATGAGCGGGCGGCCTTCCTGGCGCTGTGGCACGACTCCCAGGAGACCCGCACCACCGACCTGCCCCACCTGACCAAGAAGTACGTCGCCGCCGCCGACAATGAGAAGGTCACCGCCGATCAGGTCGCAGCTCTGCCGCCATCCGTCGCGCGGATGATTGCCGAGGCCGTCGCCGAGTACGAGGCGGGGGACACGGCAGAAGCCCGATGCGCCCGCGACGCAGACAAACTCGAATGCCTCCTGCAGGCCCGCGAGTACCAAGAACAAGGCCACGCCAACGTGCAGTCCTGGATCGACACCTCCCTTGCAAGCCTGTCCACCACCGCAGCCAAGCAGATTGCCCACGAGGCCATCAGCCAGAACACTCTGGCCTGGGTCGACCGCGCCAAGGAACCCCCGGCCGACAAGCAATAGACTCTCGGAGAAATTCCGAGAGCACGCAGTCATCCAGTTTGGGGAAACGACGAGGGGCCGCCCCCACCGAGCTACCGGACGACTACGCCGACCTTCTTCCGGTCCGATCGAGGTTCCGGAATCCGACGGCTGGGTCATCGCCGTTCACTCCCGCTTCTCACCACCTTCGCCCGTCCCGGCTACCTGCGCCGGGCCATGGAAGCGGGCGCCGCCGGGTTCCTGGTCAAGGACGGCCCCGTCGACGAACTGGCCGGACCCGCCGCGCCATGGCGGGGGAGCGGGTCGTCGACCCCGCCCTGGCCGCCGCCCTCGACGGGGCGACCGTCACCGACCTCGCCAAGCGGCTCCACCTGTCCGAGAGCACGGTCCGCAACCACCTGTCCTCGGCGATCGGCAAAACCCACACCCGCAACCGGATCGAGGCAGCCCGCCTCGCCCGCCACAACGGCTGGCTCTGACCTGCGTCCCCATGGGTGTATCGGGCGCCACTCTCAGCTCTCCGGCCACCCCGACGATCGGTGGAACCTCAGAGCCCGCGTACGCCGACACCATCCGCGCCCGCAGCGCCAACGACTGCGACGAGTTCGCCCGGCGCATTCACCACATCGGCACCGCGGTCCTCATCGGAGAGCACCAACGGCCTCCAACGTCGGACCCCGACGACGCACCGGCTCACCGGAAGAAGAGCTCACACAGGATCCAACGATGGACTACCGGCGCGGGACACTAGGCCGAGGTCGGCCAATCCGATGGCAAGCCGATCGAATATGTTAACCGTAGTTACCATTTTGCTGTAGAGAGGCGCGCCAGTGGCCGAGTACGACGAGCTGGAATCGCTCATCTCCCAGGGGCGCAAGCACGGGGTACGCAAGCGCATCATCCTGCTGCAGGCCGCCCGGCTCTTCGTGGAGAAGGGGTATGCCGACACCGGCATCGACGACATAGGAGCCGCGGTCGGCGTCTCCGGGCCTGCCGTCTACCGGCACTTCCCGGGCAAACAGGCCATTCTCCTCGCCCTGATCGAGTTGTCGCTGGAACGCCTGCGGGAGGGGACGCAAGCCGCGCTGGTCGATCAGGACCGGGAGCCGCAGAAAGCGCTGATCGCCCTGGTGGACTGGTTCTCCCGGTTCTCCGTCGAGAACCCGGATCTGACTTTGGTCATGCAGGCCGAGTTGCTGGGGCTGCCGGAGCAGGACCGGCGGCGGCTCAAACGCCAAATTCGGCAGCTGAGCGAGGCATGGGTCGGGCTGCTGATCGAGGTGCGACCGGAGCTGTCCGACCTCGCGGCGCGAATCGCCGTCACATCCGTCATGGGGATGGCGACCTCGGTGCTCGCCGCTCGGCTGAGCAGTGACACCCGGGCATTGAGCGTGCACCTGCGGGCGCAGATGCTTGCCGTACTGCATGCGCCGGCCGAGCCATGACCGTTCTGGTTCAAGCAAAACGTTAACACGTCTATACTTTTTCTGGTGGACAAGCGCCGCGACCCGGACGGTCCGTGAGCGCCTGTCCTCGTGCGGGACGCCGTGGCGCCGGTCGTCCCAACCGGTCCGAGCCAGAACGAAGGGGCAGAACATCATGGAACGCATAGTCGATGCCAACGGGATCCGTCTGTGGTGCGAGACATTCGGGGATCCGGCCGATCCCGCGCTGTTGCTCGTGATGGGCCTCGGCGCCCGAGGCACCACCTGGCCCGATGAACTCTGCCGCCTTCTTCAGGAGGGGGGACGATACGTCATCCGCTATGACAACCGGGACACCGGGCTGTCCGGCCGGGTTGACTACGAGGCCACGCCGTACACCATGGTCGACCTCGCCCAGGACGCGATCGGCCTACTCGACAGCCTGGGCATCGCCACGGCGGACGTGGTCGGCGCGTCGATGGGCGGCATGATCGCCCAGGAGATCGCGCTCGAACACGCCGACCGGCTCCGCAGCCTGACGCTCATCATGTCGAGCGCCCAACCGCTAGATCCCGCGACCAACACTTTTCGGGGCGCACAACGGGATCCGCAGCTGGCCGCCTGGGACGCCGAGCAGATCGCCGATCCGCCCAGCACCCGGGAAGAGCACATTGCGGCGCAGCTCAAGCTGGCTCGCATTATCACCGGACGGTTGACGGCGTTCGACGAGGCCGCCACGCGGGAGATCATCGAGCGACAGATCGAAAGTGCCACCAACGCGGCCCACGCCGTGAAGAACCACATCCTCGCGGCCTTCGCCTCGCGCGACCGCTCAGGGCTCATCGGCTCGATCACCGCCCCGACCCTGGTGATCCACGGGACGGACGATCGGATGGCGCCCTTCGCCCAAGGCGAGGCTCTGGCAGCGGCGATTTCCGACAGCAAGTTTCTGCCCATCGAGGGAATGGGACACGAGTTCCCACCGCAGGCGATTCCTCGTATCTCCGACGCGATCCTCCGGCACATCGGGCAATAGCCCACACCCCTCGATCGCAGGATCGCCTCAGGTACGGGGCCGCACATCCCCAGGTTCCGGTGGTAACCGAACCGCTCCGGGATCGGTGGAGACTCTACTCATGTCCGGTGTCCCGCACAGCTGTGCGGATCTTCCGGCCACGACCGACGCCTTCGAACCCGAGTTTGCGCACCAGCCGGGCAGGGTGCACCGCGCCGCGGTGCACGTTTTCACGGCTCGGCTGCCGCCCTACCTTGCGCGCGCCGTAGACGCCGTGGTCGGACCTCCGCGACCATGCGCACAGCACGTTCGCAGAGCTCGGGTGGGTAGGGAAAGAGACGTGCCATGGCTCGATCCTCTCAAGGGATCGAGCCTCCATCAGACCCGGAGTGGTTCAGCCGGCGGCCGGTAGCGTGCCGCCGACTGTTCCCTAAACCGGCACCTTCCTGTATCAGTGCACGAGGTCATCCAGTGCAGGGAACCGACAAGGGGTGGCCGCAGGCTTGACCAGCCACAACTTGGGCAACTCCGGAGCGGCTGGGGCGGCACAAGACGGCCTCCACAAACGGGCAAACTCGTGGTAGGCGATTGACAGCACACCGTAGCGGTCGCATGGTGGTGGCAGCTGACACCGACCTTCAGAGGTGGCCGATGGAAGGAAAGGAACAGTGCGGATCCTGTCTGGGTGAGGGCTCGGTGGAAGATGACCTCGACGGCCAGGACGCCCAGATCAAGGCCGCAACACGCAGAAACTGCCTGCCCTGCGACGGCACCGGATGGGTGAAACGCCTCTTCTGAGCCGAGCTTGCTTCATCAGGCTGACCGCCGTGGAAGGATGTCTTTCATGACCGACTGGGCAACGCCCGCCCAGGAGCTGGCGGCCACAGTCGTCTCCCCGGAATCGCCCTGGTGGGCTCCGGTGGCTGAAACACCACGTCACGCCTTCATTCCACGCTGGTTCGCACGTGACACCTACACCGTGGTGGACGGCCCGTCCGACCCCGGCCTCTGGCTGGCAACCGCCTACGGCGACACCAGCGTGGTGACCCGGGTCGGACCCGTGCACGCCGACCACGCGACACCGGGCATCGCATACCCCGGTGTCGCGACATCGTCCGCCACGATGCCCGGCCTGGTCGTGCGGATGCTGGAGCTCGCCGAAATCCACGACGACGATGATGTACTGGACATCGCCACGGGCTCGGGATACTCCGCCGCGCTGCTGTCCCGGCGGCTGGGCGACACCAGGGTGACCAGCGTCGACATCGATGCCTATCTCGTCGAAGCCGCCGCCGGACGACTCGCCGGCCTTGGTTCACATCCCCGCGTTCTGGCGTGCGATGCGACCGGGCCGATTCCGGGAACCCACGACGTGGTGGTGTCCATGGTGTCGGTCCGGCCGATCCCGGTCACGTGGCTGGCCTCCCTTCGCCCAGGCGGGCGGTTGGTCACCGTCATCGCGGGGACCCACCTACTGCTCACCGCGACCAAAAGCGAGGCCGGCCATGCCTACGGCCGGATCGAACAGAACGGGGCGAGCTTCATGCGGGCCCGCAGCGGTGTGGACTACCCACCACGGCGGAACGAACGTTTCATCGCGCTGCGTGACATGCGCCCTCAGGGCGAGCAGGTGACCCGCGGCCGTCTTCCCCTGGTCCGGATCACGGACTTCCCGGCTCTGCACGACCTTTTCGAGGTAACCGTCCCCGGTGTAGACCACAGGTTCACCCTCGGCGGCGGACCGATGCCGGCGACCGCATGGATGATCCACGACGACGGATCATGGGCGTGGGCCGCATGCACCGGCGGAGACGAACTACCCGTGGTGCACCAGGGCGGCCCCCGGCGTCTCTGGAACATCCTCGATGATCTGCGGGAAACCTGGAGCCCGGCCGAAGGCGGCTCCCCGCTGCCCGGCGCGCAGGCCCGCATCGACCTGGAGGGTGTTGTGCACCTGCGCAACGGCGAATGGACGGGGCGCATCTTCTAGGTTCGACAGCCCGGTCGCCCTGCTGCCGAACCCCTGAGCGCACAAGATCATGTATGAGACGGACTCCTCATACGCACTGCTTCTCGAATCGAGGTCACGTCCCATGGAGTGGTGGGATCCGGGCAAATCGGTGTCCCGGTCCGTCGCGTGAGGGGAGCCGTCATGCCGGGCCGGGCTCAGCCGGCCGCGCCTCGTCGGCTCGAATCCCACTACGTGAGGGAACACCATCCGAATCCATCAGGCCATGGGGCGTCCAAACCCGCAACCAGATGAGATCGCCCTTCCCAACGACTGCCTGATATTTACTTTGTAAAGGCGTTGGGTTGGCTGAATCCACTCAGGCACCCACACCAGCAACCCCTCAATGACACCGAGACGAACTCTCCGCTGCCGCCTTCCCCTGTGACCCTGGGCTTGGCGGCCACACCGGCGTGATCCCCCTTACAACCAGCCCGGGTGCAGTTCGTCCATGGTGGGATTGACTGGACGTCCAGGTCGGCGCGATGCACCGGTGCGCCGTCCAGCGGGTGAATATGAGGAGCGTCACGAATGCGAATCGGAGTCTCCGGAGCACATGGGACCGGGAAGACGACTCTCGTCGACGAGCTGTGCGCACGCCTGGCCGGCCACACACCGGTCGATGAGCCGTACGTTCTGCTTGAGGAGGAAGGCTACGAGTTTGAATTTCCCCCGTCGCCGGATGATTACCGGGCGCAGCTCACGCGATCCTTGCTCGAGCTGAGTTCACCCGCATCCAGGATTGTCTTCGATCGCACGCCGGTGGACTTCCTCGCCTACCTCGCCGTGCGGGGAGCCGACATCGAAACCGAGGTCGACCCCGCTGCCCTGCGGTCGGTTCTGGCAAGCCTGGATCTGCTGATCATGGTGCCGATCACGTACGACGCCGACCAGGTGCTGCCTGGCGCGGAGATGCTCCGCCTCCGGCAGGAGATGAACGACACACTGCTGGATCTGGTGTACGACGACCCGCTGCAGGTGCTGGGCGATGTCCCGGTGATCGAGTTGACCGGTCCACTCGACGAGCGGCTGGAAGTCGCCATGGCCGCGCTTCCCGGCCATGGCCGACCAATCATCTGATCTCGCTCACCTGAGCAGGACGGCTACCGCCAAGCCGTCGGAGCCGACCAGGCTCCTACCACGCCCGGCGGCCCCTCCTCGGACAGACCCGGCTTCTTGCCGACGACATCGCCGCCGAGACGTTTGAGTCGCTGGCCGTGCATCCGGCGTCCATGTGGCGTGAGATGCTCAGCGAGGAGCAGATCGCCGCGTCGGGGCTTGTGCGGGGCCTGGTGCGGTTGGCCGCGGGCACGGAGGATACGGAGGACCTTGGTCGCCGACGTGCTCACCGCGGCCGACGCGGCGAGCACTTGACCGCTCGGCGGTACGGGGCGCACCAGGACCGCACACGCGGTATTCGCGTGCCCGGGGCCGGGGTGCGGTGGCGGGGCGTACGCCGTACAAAGCTATGTCGGAGGATCGGATCGGCGCGGGCGATGACGGGATGGGAGGGCAACCGTTCCGGCTGGTCCGTTAAGCGGGGCCGATATCGGGAATATGGACAAAAAGGACATGGTGTCTGGTGGCTCTTCGGGAGAACACGGGGGACCAGCCGTGGACGTTCTTGTGATCGGGGCCGGTCCGACCGGGCTCCTGCTCGCGGGTGATCTCGCCAAGTCCGACGTCGACGTCACGGTAGTGGAGCGACGCGACCGCGAATCCCACCTGAGCCGCGCCTTCAGCCTCCACGCACGAACCATGGAGCAGCTCGATGCCCGGGGCTTGGCCGACGAGCTGCTCCGTATCGGCACCCGAGTCCGGTCGCTACGTCCGTTGGGTCGTGTCGACATTGACTTCTCCGGGCTCCGCACCCGCTTCCCTTTCATGCTGATCACCCCTCAGTGGGAGGTCGAGCGGCTCCTGGTGCGCCGTGCTGAGGAAGCGGGTGTCACGATGCTGCGTGGGGTTCAGGCCACGGCGATACGACAGGACCCGGACGGCGTGGACGTGGACGTGAGCTATCCGGACGGCGCCACGGCCACGCTTCGGGCCCGCTATGTGGTCGGGGCCGACGGGGCAGGCAGCGCCGTCCGGCGAAGCCTGGGCATGCCGTTTCCCGGCAAGCCGGTCGTCAGCTCCATGATGCTGGCCGATGTGTTGCTCGAGCGCGAGCCGGACCGGATTCTCAACCTCGCCGGAAACGAACATGGTTTCACCTTCTTCGCACCCTTCGGGGATGGCTGGTACCGGGTCATCGCCTGGGACCGGGCACGGCGGGTGCCCGACGACGCGCCGCTCACTTTGGCGGAAGTCCGGGACACCACCCGGCGAACCATCGGTGACGACCTCGGGATGCATGATCCGCGCTGGCTTTCCCGCTTCCACAGCGACGAACGGCAGGTGCCCCGCTACCGGGAGGGAAGGGTGTTCCTCGCGGGCGACGCCGCGCACATCCACTCGCCCGCCGGCGGCATGGGCATGAACACCGGGATGCAGGACGCCGCCAACCTCGGCTGGAAACTGGCGGCCGTTCTGCAAGGCCGGGCCGACGACGCGCTGCTGGACAGCTACCACGCGGAGCGTCACCCGGTGGGGCGAGCGGTGGTGCGGGTCAGTCACGCCCTCCTCACGGCCGTCACCGCCCGGACACGTCTGGTGCGCGCGCTGCGGATCGTGGCAGGCGCCGTCGCGCATCGGCTGGGCGTGGTGGAGGCGCGTGCGGCACGCGGCATCTCCGGCATCGGGATCGCCTACCGTACGCCCTGGGGCGCTCACCCGCTCACCGGGCGCCGGGTGCCGGACCTCCGCCTGGCCGGGGAACCGGCCCGACTGTATGAGGCCCTGCGTCAGGGCACGTTCGTGCTGGTGGGCCGAGAGGTCGCCGCGGTTGCCGCACCGTGGGCGGGGCGGGTGGCGGTGGCTTCACCCGCGGCCGGCTTGCGCCCCACACTACTGGTCCGGCCCGACGGCTACGCCGCTTGGGCGGCCGAGGACCCCACTCCGGAGGAGGTGGGCAAGGCCCTGACACGATGGCTGGGCGAGGCACCCGCCAGGAGACGTGAACCCTCTCGGGCCATGACCGGCAGACGACACGCCCCCGCCCGCCACTGATCAGCCGGTATGTGTGGCAGGCAGCCCGCCGACGGTACGGGCGCCCGCCGCGGCGACACCGGGGATGCTCGAGGTGATGAACGGACCGCCGCCGGCCAGGTCGCCCACCACGTGCAGGCACGGGTCGGCGGGGACCAGCCCGCCCGACGGGTGCAGCGCGGCCAGCCGATCGGCGAGCAGGGACGTGACCAGCGGCTCGGCCGCGCGGGGCACCGCCTGGGGCGGCGGGTTCACGGCGTTGACGACGACGCCGGCGTTCAGGTCGCCACCGGCGCCCCGAGCCAGGAACCCTCCCTCCACAGCCTCGATCTTGCGCACGCCTGCCACCATGGTGAGCTGCCCGGACTCGAACAGCCGCAGCAGGGCGGCGGCGTTCACCGGCACCATCGGCGAAGCCAGGCTGGTGGCCAGCCGCAAGTGCCGGCGAAGCCGTTCGCGGTCGGGCTCGGGCAGCAGCCGCCAGGCGTACGGGCCGACGGTGTGGGCCGTCTCCTGCAGCACCCGCCGCCCGATCCGCGGGTCGTCGACGGCGGCCAGTTGCCTCCGCAGCCGCCGTACGGGCTCCTCCGACCTTGCCGCCGACAACTCGGCCGTGAAGAGCGCGAAGTCCTCGCCCGTCTCGGCCAGGTCGGCGCGGAGCAGCCCGGCGAGGTCGTCGAGGGTGACGCCGCCGTGCTCGCGGCGCAGCGCCTGCACCCGCTCGACGGTCACGTGCACGGGCCGGTGGCCGAGGGGACGCTGCCATACGTGGGGCAGCATGCCTCTCCGCGACACCAGCGTGATCCGCCCGGCGTGGCCGCGCGCGGCGAGCGACACCACCACGTCCACGGCGGTCAGCCCGCTGCCGATCACCGCGACGTCGGCCGCGGCCGGGACGTGGCCGAGCGTGTACGCCAGCGGATACGGATCACCCACGAACCCTGGGGCGCCGCCCAGGCCGTAGTGGTCCTGCGGACTCCCCCCGCCCACGCACAACACCACCCGGTCGGCCGGGTGGTCGTGCCCGCCTTCGGTGCGCAGCGTCAGCCCGAGGCCGCCGTCGGAGGGGGCCGCCGCGACGATCCGGTCGGCGACGACCCGGGTCCGCCACCCGCGCTCGCGCAGCGCGGCCAGGGCGGCCTCGGCGGTGTCGGCCAGGTACGAACCGTAGAGTGCGCGCGGCACCAGCGGTTGTCCCAGCAGGTCGTCCAGGTGGGCGGCGGCACGCTCGGGGCCCAGCCAGGAGGCGTAGTGCCCGAAGTCCAGATGGCGGATCGACATGATGGCGGGCGGGGCGTTGACCAGAACACTGTCCAGATCCGGCCCGTACGGCCGTCCCCGCCACAGGTGCGCGGACGGCTCGAACACGGTGATCTCTCCCGCCCCGATCCCCGCCTCGCCGACGGCCAGCGCGTCCAGCACGCCGACCGCGGCGGCGCCGGCTCCGATGATCGCGATACGCACGACGTTTCTCCCCTGCTCGTCAAAGGTCCTTCCGAGCCTCGGGGACGCCAAGACCGCGCTCCATTCCCCGTATGGGGGGTTCGGCAGGAAACGACCCCCTCAAATGAGGGGTTGGCGAAGGCAGGAAGAACAGGCAGGCTGACCCGCGTCCACCCCGCGCCTGAAGGGAGCTCGATGACCTACCCGCCCCGCCACGCCGGGATCCTGTCGGCTGCCGAGAGGGCCGTCGACGCGCTGGAGCTCTTCAGCCGCGCCTCGGCCGGGCTGCGGCGGCACCTCCCGTTCGACGCCGCGGTGTGGACGGCCACCGACCCGGAAACGGGCCTGGTCACCGCCCCCATGCTGGTGGAGAACCTCGGATCCGGCGAAGGATGCGCCGCCTACTGGGAGAGCGAACTCCTGGAGGAGAACGTCCTGCCGTTCCGTGACCTCGCCCGCGCAGCCGTCCCGGTGGCCGGTCTGCGGGCGGCCACCGGCGACCTGCCCGCGCGCAGCGCCCGCTTCCGCCGCCTGCTCGGCCACCAGGGCGTCGACGACGAACTGCGGGCCGTGCTGCGGATCGGCGACCGGCCCTGGGGCGCGGTGAGCCTGTTCCGCATGCGGGGAGGGCCGGCGTTCGGCACGCACGAGATCGCGTTGCTCGCCGATCTGTCCGGGCCGCTCGCCGACCGGCTGCGCCGGTTCGCCCGTCCGTCCGGATCGGACGGCGAGCCCGGCTCCTCGGCCCCCGGTCTGCTGCTGTTCGACGAGCACGGCGAGGCCACGTCGATCAACGAGGAGGCTCGGCGCTACCTCGCGCTGCTGCCGGACGGGCCGTCCATGCCCACGGCGCTCGGGCTGAGGCTGCCCATCTGGCTGATCGGCACCACGCTGCAGGCGCGGGCCGTCGCCCAAGGCCACGACCGGGGCAGCGCCAGGATCCGCATCCGGACCCTGGACCAGCGGTGGCTGACCTGCCGCGCCTCATGCCTGAGCGGTCCCGGCGGACGGCCGGGCCCGACGGCGCTCGTCATCGAGCTTGCGCCTCCCGCCGACCTGGCGGTCATCGTCGCCCAGGCGTACGGGCTGACGCCCCGGGAATTCGAGGTCGCCCAGCTCGTGGCGCGGGGCCTGTCCACCGCCGAGATCGCCACGGCCCTGTTCATCTCGCCCCACACCGTTCGCGGTCACCTCAAGGCCGTCTTCGGCAAGGCGGGGATCTCCAGTCGCGGTGAGCTCGTCGCGCACCTGTTCGCCGAACCCCACCGGCTGTAGGCGCACAATCGGTGGACGCCGGGCACCCACATCTCGCCCAAGCCGAAGCACTGACGTCGGCTGCCTGCCAGTCGGTGGCACCAATTCGTTGGCGTGCCGGACGGGGCGGTCCGTAGGGGTCTGATCACAGATCCCGGCCCCTGCATGAGGGACCGCGCTGTTCCACTACGTGGCCGACGGCCGTCCTGATACGGCGTTCGGGGCCTTGCGGGGCGTCGGCTGCCGACCCCCCGCCCCGGGTCTCAACCGGGCCGTCCGCCGGTCTGCAAAGCGCGTGCTAGGCGGGCTGGCGGCCGGCGGTCTTGGCGGCCTCGATCGCGGCGCGGCCTGCCGGGCGCATCCGGCCGGCGGCCGTCAGCGCCTCGGCCTTCGCGACGTTGATGCCGGACCAAGGGCTTCTGCGGGTGCGCGGCGAGTAGCGCTGCAGGTAGTAGTCGCCGTCGAACGCCCTGCGGTGGCTGTCGATCCAGCCGTGGCACAGCGCCTCGTCCAGAGCCTCGTCGATGGTGACGGTCGTCGCGTTGCCGTTCTTCTTGGCGATCATCAGCCAGACGTCGCGGGCGGTCTCGTGGTGCTCGGCGAGCCATGCCCGAAAGGCGGCGGCGTCCTCCATGAGCAGGGCGTCGTCGGTCATCGTGGTCAGCCCTTCCGGCCCGCGAGGACGTCCGTGTAGTGGTGGTTGACCATGACGCCGAGGATGTTGCCGAACGGGTCGCGCACCGAGGCGGTGACGAACCCGGGGCCGTGCGCGGTCGGCTTCTCGAACGGGGTGGCCCCCAGCTCCAGCAGCCGCTCCCAGGTCGCCTCCAGATCGTCGACGGCCCAGTAGACGATCGCTCCGCCGTCCTCGGCGCTCCAGCCGTCCGGAGCGAACCGCGCGTCGATGACGCCGAGCTCGTGCCGGTAGTCGCCGACGCGGAACTCCACGTAGGCCGGGTCACCCTGCTCGGGCCGCTGAAAGTAGGCCCGCACGCCGAGGAACTCGGCGTACCAGTCACGGGCGGCGACGACGTCACGGGCGTAGAAGCTGATGGTGGTGAGTCCGCGGAGCATGGCCCTCTGCCTTCCGTTCGGTGGCTTGTGAAATCGATGCTTCCAGGCAAAGTGCTCATCGAATGAGCACTTTTTCTGCCATCGTCGAAGCATGAGAGCGGATCGTCTGGTGGCCGTCCTGCTGCTGATGCAGTCGCGCGGCCGGGTGACGGCGGCGGAGATCGCCGCCGAGACGGAGGTTTCGGTCGCCACGGCCCGCCGTGACCTGGAGGCCCTGTCGGCCGCGGGCATCCCCGTCTACCCGCAGGCCGGGCGCGGCGGCGGCTGGGCACTGCTCGGCGGCGCCCGCACCGACCTGTCCGGGCTCAAGGCCTCCGAGGCCAGGGCGCTGTTCCTGCTGCTCGGCCCGGCCGCCGCGATCGCACCGGGGGCCAAGGCGGCGCTGCGCAAGCTCGTACGCGCCCTGCCGTCGACGTTCCGGCAGGAGGCCGAGGCGGCGGCGGACGCGGTCGTGGTCGACCCGGCCCGCTGGGGCGAACACCGCCGTGCGCGGCCCGTGCTCGTCGATCTGCTGGAGGACGCGGTGGTCCGGCGTCGAAAGGCCCGCCTCACCTACTCCGGACGGGAACGCGTCGTCGCGCCGTTCGGCCTCGTCGACAAGGACGACACCTGGTACCTGATCGCAGGTACCCCCGATGGAATGCGGACCTTCCGCGTCGACCGGGTCACGGGCGCCGAGGTCACGGAGGAACCGGCCGAGCGTCCTGCGCACTTCGACCTCGCGGCGGCCTGGGACGAGGTCGTCACCGCGATGGAGGCGCGGCGTTCGACGACCACCGCCACCGCGACCCTCGACGCCCGCCACCTGCCCGTCCTGCGCGACCGCTTCGGTCGCCACTGCGAGGTGGTCTCCCACGGCGAGCGGGTCCGTGTCACGCTCACCGCGCCGACCGCGCTGGACATCGCCCGCCAGCTCGCGGGCTGGGGTGACCTGGTCATCGTGGAGGACCCGCAGGCGGTCCGGGACGCGTTGGCGAAGCTGGCCGCCCAGCTCACCACGTTGTACGGCCGACAAGACCGGTAGCCCTCGCCGCGGCGTCCTTCGATCGGCGGGACCGTCACCGGGATCGGCTTCGTCCCGGCCGGGCCGTCCAACCGTTACGTCGGGGAAGGGTCCGGGTCACCCCCAAGGGCCTACGACCGGCTCTTCGTCGACGCCAGGGCAGCCGCAGGCCGTACCGTCCCGGCATGGTCCCTGTGACACCTGGGGAACCAGACGTTCGCGGCGAGTTCGGCGCCGTAGCCGTCGGGTGACTCCCACTTGGCGGTGCGGACCGGTCCGGGCGACACCGTTCGTCCTCCTGCGGCGGAGCCGCCCGGGGCCTTCAGCGGAAGGAGCGGCGGTAGGCGGCCGGGGTGGTGTGCAGGGCGGTGTGGAAGCGGCGGCGGAGGTTGACCGCCGAGGAGAGGCCGACGCGGGTGGCGATGGTCTCGACGGGCAGGTCGGTCTCCTCCAGCAGGGCGCGGGTGGCGGCCAGGCGGCGTTCCTGCAGCCAGCGGGCGGGTGGGACCCCGAGCTGATCGGCGAACTGGCGGGTGAGAGTGCGGGGGGAGACGCCCGAGTAGGCGGCCATGTCCTTGACGGTGACCTGGTCGGGCAGGCGCGAGATGAGCCATTCGAGCAGCGGGGCCAGGGAGTCCGGCATCGGGCCGGTGGTGGGGAGGGGCGGGTACTGGCGCTGGCCGCCCTCGCGGTGCGGACCCGCGGCGAGCTGGCGGCCGATGCGCATCGCGTGGGCCGCGCCGTGCTCCTGGAGGACCTGGTGAAGGCAGAGGTCGAGGGTGGCGGCCGAGGCTCCGGCGGTGGCGACGTCGCCGTGATCGACGTAGATGACGGTGTCGTCGGGGATGACGCGGGGGTGTCGGGCGGCGAGTTCGCCGGAGAGTTCCCAGTGGACGGAGGCGCGGCGGCCGTCCAGGAGGCCCAGGGCGGCGGGGATGAAGATTCCTGCACAGACGGCGACGATGCGGGCGCCTCGGGCATGGGCCTTGGACACCGCGTGGAGTACGGCGGGTGAGGGGGTGAGGGTCCAGCTCGCGATGACCACGGTGCCGGCGTCGTCGAGGGCTTCGAGGCCGCTGTCCACCTGGATGGGGACGCCGAGGGTGGAGGGGAGGGAGCCGGGGTGTTCGGCGCACAGGCCGAAGCTGTAGTGCTGGGGGATGTCGGGGCCGTGGTAGCCGAAGACGGCTGAGGCGGAGGTGACCGGGTAGAGCTCCTGGTTCGGGGCGACCAAGGCGACCACGCGATGCGGGCTGGGGGGCGTCGGGGGTGTCTCCGGGCAATCCAGGGGCATGGCGTAAATGTACCCAATGATGTCATTGAGGACACCGGTGCTCCGATCTGGAGAAACCCAGAATTGGGGCTCATGTGGACAAGGAACTTCATCCTCTACTTCGGGGCCCGCACGATCTCGCTGCTCGGCGACGCGATGATGCCCGTCGCCTCGGCGCTGGCGATCGGGAAGGTCTATGGGATCGCGGGTGTCGGTTACGTGCTCGCGCTCTGGACCGCCTCGGCTGTGCTGGTGATGTTGTTCGGCGGGGTCGTCGCCGACCGGATCGGCGCCCGTCGCTTGATGATCGGCGCGGATGCGGTCAGGTTCGTCACCCAGGGGGTCGTGGCCGTCTCCTTCCTGGACGGCACTCCGCCGTACGCCCTGTTGCTGGTGATGGCGTTCCTGTCGGGCACGGCCGCCGGGGTGTTCGAGCCGGGGGTCAACGGCATGGTCCCCCTGGTCGCCAAAGATCCGCAGCGGGCCAACGCGACGCTGAAGATCGCCGAGGCGGTCACCCACCTGGCGGGTCCCGCACTGGCCGGAGTCCTCGTCGTCGTCGCCGGGCCGGTCGTCGTCTACACGGTGGACGCCGCGACGTTCCTGGTCAGCGGGGTGTGCCTGCTGCTGGTCCGGGTCGCCTCACCCAGGCCGGAGCCCTCCGACGTGCTGAGCGACCTGCGCAGGGGCTGGGAGGAGTTCAAGGCCAGGAGCTGGATGTGGTCGGTCATCCTGGTCTGGGTGTTCTGGGGCGTCCTGGTGGTCGGGCCGTACGTGCCGCTGTCGTCGCAGGTCATCGGGGCCGACTACGGCTGGGTGATGGCGGCGCTCGGCCTCGGCACCGTGCTGGGCGGGCTGGTGGCGATCAGGCTCAGGCCGCGCAGGCCGCTGGCGGCCGGGGCGGTGGCGCTGAGCGGGTACGTCGCGGTGCCGCTGACGGTCGCGCTCGGGCTGCCGCTGCCGCTGCTGATGGCCGGGCACCTGCTCGGGGGATCCGCGCTCGCGTTCTGGTCGGTGATGTGGTCGACCAGCGTGCAGACGCAGGTCGCGCCGGACGTGATGAACCGGGTCAACGCCTACCAGGTGGCCGGGTCGGTCGCGGGTATGGCGGTCGGGCAGGCGCTGGCCGGTCCGGTCGCCGCGCTGGTCGAACCGCGCACCTTCCTGCTGGGGTCGGCCCTGGTGACGGTCGGCGTGGTGGCGGCGCTGCTGTCGATCAAGCCGGTCAGGCGGTTGGGCCGGGAACCTCAGGAGACCGGAGGCCGGTCGATCCCGGTCCCGGTCGGCTTGTCGACGTAGCCGGTCATCGTCCGCAAGGCGACGAGCGCGGTGATCTCCAGCAACCGCCGGGCGGGCCGCCATGGGTCGGCGTTGCCACGAATGACGTCTGGGCGTGGGCGAGCTCGCCCGCCGCCGTCTCCTTCGCATACGCGGCGTCGGCTCAACGCTGAACAGCGGACCACGCCGCCTCCGGCCCCCGGCGCGCCGTGGTCCGCTGTGGCTTCCGGGCCCGCCGACGTGCCTTCGCGGTCCTGGTGGCCTGGAAACACCGGGCCGCGGTACGGGCTGCGCCGGGCGATCTTCCGCCGCAGGCCGTACCCCGCCCTCGTTCTTCGGTGTCGGACGGGCTGCGCCTGGCCCGGAGGCGGCCGTACCAGACGATCGCCGGGTACGGGCGTCCGGCGGGCCGGTCCCTTCCGCGGGGTCCGGTGCCGGGCCGCCGGACGCCGTACACGATCAGGATCCGGCACCCGGAAACCGGGGGAGGGGCGGGTCAGCGGAAGAGGTGGAGGTTCTCGCCGACCCACTGGGCGAAGGTGCGGCCGGGCCGGCCGGTGACCTGCTCGACGGTGGGGAGCACGGCCTTGCCTTCCTCGGGCGGGTTCTTCTCCAGCTCGACGGCGAACTCGACGTACTCTTCGGGCATGCCTGCGGCGCGCATGCCCTCCCTGGCCTGCTCCTCGGTGAGCACCCGGAGTTCGATGTCCCGGCCGAGCGCGGCGGCGATGGTGCCCACCTGCTCGGCGAGGGTCAGCGCCTGCGGGCCGGTCAGGGTGTAGGCCTTCCCTGCGTGGCCGTTCCGGGTGAGCGCGGTCACCGCCACCGCGGCGATGTCGGCCTCGTGCACCATCGCGCTGGGCCGGCCGAGATCGAACCGCTCGACGCCGCCGGTGGTCCGGATGGAGTCGGCCAGATCACGGGCGTTGGCCATGAACTCCACGCAGCGCAGGTGCGTCCAGCCCAGCCCGGCCTCGGTGAGGGCGTCCTCCAGGGTGCTCCGGTCCCAGCCGCCCAGCACGGTCACCCGCTCCACCCCGGCCTTGACCGCCAGCTCCGTGATCTCCTTCCCGTTCTGCAGCGGTCCGCCGTCGCCGTCGAACGTGATCGTGTGCAGGCCGGTGACCCCGGCGAACGCGGGGGCGAGGGTGGTCACGTCGGTGAGGTCGCCCCGCACCACCTCCACCTCGGGCGGCAGACCGGCCGCGGCCGGGTTGCGGGTCAGCGCCCGGACCCGCCGACCCGCCTGGACGAGCTGCTCGACCACCTGACGGCCGACGGTGCCGGTGGCACCGGTGACGAGAACGGTCATGACTCTCCTCAACAGATGGGGTGTTGCTGACGAGGTCGAGGCTAGGCTTGATTTAGGTCACTTAATGGCCGTTATTGCAGGCTGTCGCGAGGAAGGCCGGTCGGCGTGACGTGACGAGTGGTGCACCGATCCCCGTCGAATCGGCCCGACGCACATCGACGGGCCGGCCGGGTACCGGAACCGGTCCGGACGACGAGCGTGATCTCGTCGCCGGTAGACGGCGAGCCACGGCTTCACGATCCCGCCGAAGTTCTCCGCGCAAGACGACCGCGTTCCCCGAGCCGTCGAGGGTTGCGGGGCTCCGGCGTTGTTGATCAGCACATCCACCCGCGCGGAAACCGTTACCCTTTGGCGGTATGAGACACCTGCTCCTGTTCGCGGAACGTGAGGAAGCCGAGGAGGTGGCCGGGACACTGGGGGAGTGGCTCGGCGAAGAACCCAGAATCGTCCGGGAGGCTCTCGCCGGGGAAGACGACGCCGAAGACGCCCAATGGGTCGTCGTCGTCGAGGAGCTCGCCCCTGACCTCATCGAACGGGTCGACGCGCTGACCGAGGAGCACGACGGCTGGCGCGAAACCTGAACGCCCGGCGCGAACACGCCTCCCACCGGGCGAACGCCTGCGCCACAGTGGCAGGCATGCGCATAGCCGTACTCTCCGACATCCACGGAGTCCTGCCCGCACTGGAAGCGGTCCTCGACGAACCCGACGTGGCCGCCGCCGACCTCATCGCGCTCACCGGGGACATGGCCACCGGGCCGATGCCCGTGGAGACCCTCGACCTGCTCGTCTCCCTGGGGAAGCGCGCCCTCTGGGTGAACGGCAACGCCGACCGGGAACTCGTCGAGGTCGCCGCCGGCAAAACCAGCAAGATCGACGTGGCCCAATGGGCCGGGAACCACATCAGAAACGACCAGATCGACCTGCTCGCCGCACTCCCCGCACGGCAGACCCTCGACCTGGGCAAACTCGGCACCACCCTGTTCATCCACGGGACACCGCGCCGCGACGAGGAGATCATCCTCGTGGACAGCCCCCTGGAGCGATGGGCGGAGATCCTGGACGGGGAGACCGCCGACACCGTGGTCCTGGGCAACACCCACATGCCGTTCCTCCGGCTCGTCGACCGCGTCCTCGTCGTCAACCCCGGCGCTGTCGGTATGCCCTACGGCACCACCGGCGCGCACTGGGCCCTGCTCGACGCCGCCACCGGCGCCGTCACGCTACGACGCACCCGCTTCGACGTCGAGAAGGCGGCGGCCCGGCTCGTCGCGGGGAGCGGCTACCCCGGCATCCACGGGTGGATCGACGAGTACCTGCGGTCGAACCACTCCGACGCAGAGGCCCTGCGGGTGTTCACCAGGATGGCCCAAGGCTGAGCGGCCGGTATCGGGTCGCGGGCGGCCCTCAGGCGGCCCGCAACCCCTCCCGTCCGGGTTCCACCTGGCCACAGGTCGATGGGTGAATCGGGCGGGGAACCGGAGGCGAGGGAAAGGCCGACGGCGCAGTAAGGCGTCGCACGGGACGGGGTGTCCACGACGATCCGCGGCTTTGAGCTCGGCGAGGCCGCTCACCGCCTGGCGGTACGGCCGCAGACGGCGAGCGGCCGGCCCCGCGGTGGCCGGGACCGTGGGGCACCCGGCCGGCTGGGGCTATCGGGGTTCCGGTAGGCGGATGACGTCGGACGGCGGAGTGGGCACAGGATGCCGGGGCTCGCGCACCCCTCCGGTGTCGGGCCGGTCGTCGAATCCCCCGGCGGGGACCGGCGACCGGCGGCGCAGCAATCGGTCGACCAACCTCTTGAGGCCCATACGAGGGGAACGCACGGCGAGGCCGGCGCGGTTCCCCCGCGCACCCTCCGGGATGGCGTCGCCGGCGACCGGGTAGGGACCCGGTGTGATCCATGTGGGAACCTGCGGATGGGAGTACCGCGACTGGCGCGGTGTGCTCTACCCTTCCGGCGTGCCCCAGCGGCTCTGGCTGGAGGAGTACGCGAGGCACTTCTCCAGCGTGGAGAACGACGGGGCCTTCTACCGGCTGCCTTCCCCGGCCACCTTCGACAGCTGGCGGGAACGGACCCCGGAGGAGTTCGTGATGGCGCTGAAGGCCAGCCGGTTCCTCACCCACATCAAGCGGCTCAAAGACCCCCAGGAGCCGGTTCACCGGATGCTGCAGGCCGCACGCGGCCTGGGGGACCGGCTCGGACCCGTCCTGCTGCAGCTTCCGCCGACGTTGACCGTCACCCCCGAGCGACTCGACGCCTGCCTGACGTGCTTCCCCCCGTCGGTACGGGTCGCGGTGGAACCCCGGCACTCCTCCTGGTGGACCGAGGAGATCCACGCGCTTCTCACCCACCACGGGGCCGCGCTGTGCTGGTCCGACCAGGCCGGACGTCCGATCAACCCCCTGTGGCGCACCGCGGACTGGGGCTATCTGCGCCTGCACCAAGGCACGGCCCGGCCGTTTCCCTCCTACGGGCGAGCCGCCCTGCGCTCCTGGGTCGACCGGATCGGCGACACCTCAGGCGACTTCCACGTCTACTTCAACAACGACGCGGGCGGCGCGGCGGTCCGGAACGCGGCCGCCTTCGCCGATCTGGCCGCGAAGGCGGGCTTGAGCGTAAGCCGTCCCCGACTCCAGCCGGGTACCGACGCTGAGTAGGTCGCCTCGAAACGGCCGGACTCGGAGAATGTTGATCGACAATGTAAAGTCGCTCGGTGTTTTCACAAAACCAGAAACACAATCCCACCCACCCGCAACGAGAACCGATCAGGCCGCTGCCGTACGGGCTGTGCGGACACCCCCTGACCCGGCAGAAGGCATCCCCGAGGACGCGCCAGCAGCGGATCTTCAGGATGGCCGCTCACGGGAGGAGCGGCACCGGCACAGAGCACACAGGACAAGCTCCCGGCCGCGGGACGTTTCATCACCTCTGGTCCGGCGGCAGCTTGGCGCGTACGGTCAGGCCGCCGCCGGGGTTGGCGTGCGCGGTGACGGTGCCGTGGTGGGCGTGCACGATCGAGCGGACGAGGGTGAGGCCCAGGCCGTGGCCGGAACGGTCGCTGGTGACGCGGGACTGCTGCCGGTAGAAGGGTTCGAACAGGCGCTGGGCGACGATTTCATCGACGTGCGGCCCGGTGTTCTCCACCTCGACGACGATCCCGTCCTCACGCATGACCGCGAGGTATACCGAGCCGCCGGGCTGGTTGTAGGCCAGGGCGTTGTCGAGGAGGTTGAGCACGAGCTGGCGGAGCAGGGTGGCGTTGCCGGTGACGGTGCAGGCGGGCTCGGCGTCGACGTCGAGGCGCAGGCCCACCGTGGTCGCCCGCGCGGTGCGTTCGGCGGCCGCGTCCGTGGCAAGGGCCGCGAGGTCGACGGGTTCGGGGTCGAAGGGGGCGTGGTCGGCCGCCGCCAAGGCGAGGAGGGCCTTGACGACGGTGATGTTGCGTTCGTTCGTCTCGACGAGCATCGGGGCGAGCTCGGCGAACTCCTCGCCGCTGGGGTCGGCGGCGGCGATCTGCAGGACGGCGCGGGTGGTGGCCAGCGGGGTGAGCAGTTCGTGCGAGGCGTTGGCCGCGAAGCGCCGATGGGCGGCGAAGGACTCCTCGAGGCGGGCCAGCATGGCGTCGAACGTGTCGGCGAGCTGCTTGAGTTCGTCGGAAGGGCCCTCGGCGTTGATGCGGTACTGCAGCTGGCCGTCGGCGGCCTTCGCGGCGGCCTGGCTGATGACGCCGAGGGGCGCCAGAAGACGTTTCGAAAGCCGCCAGCCGACGGCCAGGCCGATCACCAGCACCGGGAGGAGACCGCCGACGGACAGCCACAGCAAGGTGTTCCAGACGTCTTCCTTGCTGCGGATCCACCCGTCCGCCTTGGTACCCGGCCCGACTCCCGGAGGTACGTCGGGCTCGGGGAACCACCCCCCGCTGGGGGGCACCACAGGCTCCATGACAAGGGTGTCCTGCAAGTCGTACGTCGGCACGAACCGCATGCCGGCGTAGATGACGGCGACCATCAGCACGGCCGAGGCGGCGAGCGCGCCTGCGACGCCGAGGAAGAGCCGGGCGCGGATGCTCCGGGTCCGCCCGTGCCGCCTCCGGCCCGGCCAGGGGAGCCGTCTCACGGGGTGCCCAGGTAGTAGCCGGCGCTGATCGCCGTGTGCACCAGCCGGGGCTCGCCGAGCTTGCGGCGCAGGGTGTGCACGACGAGACGCACCGCGTTGGTGAACGGATCCGTGTACTCGTCCCACGCCTTGTCCAGGAGGTACTCGGCACTCAGCACGCCGCCGTCGGCCCGCATCAGCAGTTCCAGCACCGCCAGTTCCTTCGGCGTGAGGCGCACCTCGCGCCCTGCGCGCAGCACGCGGCGGCGATGGGTGTCGAAGGCCAGGTCGGCAAAGGTGAGGACGGGTGCGTGGGCCATGGGGCTGCGCCGGTACAACGCCCGCAGGCGGGCGACGAGTTCGGGGAAGTCGAAGGGCTTCGCCAAGTAGTCGTCGGCGCCGAGGCCGAGCCCTTCGACCTTGTCACCCAGGCGCCCGGCGGCGGTGAGCATGAGCACGCGGCACTGCAGACCCATGGCGACGATGCGGCGGCAGACCTCGTCGCCGTGGACGCCGGGCAGGTCACGGTCGAGGATGACTGCGTCGTAGTCGTGGACCGCCAGCTTGTCCAGAGCGGCCGCCCCGTCGTGCGCGACGTCGACGGCGATGGCCTCGCGGCGCAGCCCGATCTCCAAGACCCGGGCCATGTACTGCTCGTCCTCCACCACCAGCACGCGCACGACCCGCAACCCTTCCCGGTGAGATTCCGGGTGCGTTCGACATCCCGGCCGCCCACACCTATCAGGTGCGGGATATGAACCGTGTATGAGCGCCCGCCCGGCCCGCGCACGTGGCAAACGCGGCTCAAACCGGTGTCTGGCTACGGTGGCCCACGATTTCACGACATTTGCCGGGCAGGGAGTTGTCATACGCAGTGAATCTCTTCAAACGGGCGTGGTGGCGGCTGACCAGCCACCTCGGAAAGACCTTGATGCTGGTCGGTCTCTTCTTCGCCATCTGCACCTTGGTCCTCTCCGGACTTCTCATCCGGTCCGCCGCGGCCCGGGCGACCGACGACGCCAAGAGGAGCGTCGGCGCCGTCGTCACCATGCAGTTGGACCTCAACGCCCTGATCAACTCGGGGAAGGCCCCCAAGCCCGACGGCACCGGCTACGTCGCGATCGGTCCGGGCGGTGACCTGCATCGCAGCCTGGTCGACAAGATCTGCGAGTCGTCGGTGGTCAAGCAGTGCAACTACACGACGGACTCGGCCGCCGCGCCGACCGGCGGCTCGAAGCTGTACCAGCCGGTGCCGCCGCCGGTCGGGGCCGGCGGCCCCGACTTCTTCGCGGCCGCCGGGGTGCGCGATCAGCAGTCGGTGCCCTTGTTCCGAAACGGCGATGCGACGATCGTCGCCGGGCACGGGATCGGCCCGGCGAGCAAGAGCGACGAGGTCGTGGTCGAGCAGCGTCTGGCCACGCAGAACCACTGGAAGGTCGGCGACAGGATCAAGCTGAAGGTCGGTGAACAGCCACCGCCCGGCCAGCGGAAGAACGAGGACGAGTTCGAGTTCACGGTCGTCGGCATCTACTCCAGCGGAACCGTGGACACCGGGCGGTACGTGCCGGCCATGATGGACCCGCCGAACAAGCTGTACGTTTCCACGGACGGCGCCACCCTGCTCCGCGGCACGAAGCCGGGCGCCGGCGGGGGCGTCGTCCTGCAGGCCACCTTCACCCTGTCCGACCCGGCGGACATGCCCCAGCTGAAGAAGCACGCGGAGGCCGTCGGCGCCGACCTCGGCATCTTCCCGATGACGGTCAACGACAAGCAGTATCGGGAGCTCGTCGGGCCCATCACCAAGACCGCGGACTTCGCGACCGTCACCGTGTGGCTCGTCGCCCTCGCCGGCACCGTGATCCTCGCCCTGATCGTCGCCTCGTGGCTGCGCGAGCGCCGCAAGGAGCTGGGCATCCTGCTCTCGCTCGGCGAGCGGAAACCCAAGCTGCTCGGCCAGCACCTGGTGGAGGTCGTCGCCTGCGCGCTGATCGCGGTCGGCCTCTCCTCGGCGGTCAGCCCGCTCCTGTCCCAGGCCGTCGGCAGCCGGCTGCTGTCCGGCGAGGTGTCCTCGGCCAAGGAGTCCGCCGCGAACTCAGGCGGCGACGCCGACCCTGGCGCCCTCACCGTCGTCGGCGCCGGAGGCCCCGTGTCCCTCGCGGACGACGCCCCGAAGGTCGAGCCCATCGACTCGCTCGACGTGCGGCTCGGCACCGCCGACATCGCCACGATCGGCGCCACCGGACTCGGCATCGCCGCCCTGGCCACGCTCATCCCCGGCGCGCGCGTGCTGCGCCTCAATCCGCGTGACATCCTGACGAAGGACGACTGAAGCGATGACTTCCCACGCGCCTGCTCCGGTGCTGGAACTCACCGAGGTGACCCGCTCCTACCAGAGCGGTAACCGCAGACGCACCGTGCTCAAGGGCGTCAGCTACGCCTTCGAACCGGGCCGCATGTACGCCGTGATCGGCCCCTCCGGCAGCGGCAAGACCACGCTGCTCTCCCTGGCCAGCGGCCTGGACTCACCGAGCTCGGGCAGCGTCCGCTTCCGCGGCCGGGACGTCGCGGAACTGGGCCTCGGCCGCTACCGCAACCGTCATGTGGCCACCGTCTTCCAATCGCTGAACCTGCTCACGTACATGACGGCGGTCCAGAACATCACCTCCGCCATGGAGATCACCGGGGTACGGCGGGGCAACAAGAGGCAGCGCGCGGTCGAGCTCCTCGACCTGCTCGGGGTGGACGCCGCCGAGCACAACCGCCGGACCCTGCAGCTGTCCGGCGGGCAGCAGCAGCGCGTCGCCATCGCCCGTGCGCTGGCCTGCGAGGTCGACATCCTCTTCGCCGACGAACCCACCGGCAGTCTCGACCACGAGACGGCGGCCGGGATCATCGCCGTGTTCCGGAAGCTGGCGCACGACGAGGGCAAGTGCGTGGTGGTGGTGACGCACTCCCGTGAGGTGGCGGACGCCTCGGACGAGGTGCTGCAACTCAAGCGGGGCAAGCTCAACGCGCAATAGGCGCGGCCTGAGCCGGGCCATCCGCGGCACCTTCGCCCACGGCTGCATCAAACCGCGCTCCCTTGCGGAGGTCGCGGAACGGCCCGGCTCACCGCCTGCCAACGGGGCGCCGACATGACACCACAGGAGGCCGCCGACCGGATGGCCACTGTCCGTAACCATCAGATTCCTGAAGTCATGAGATAGAATGAAGAAACCGAGGTCTTCTCGAGCGTTGGCACTCAGGTCGGCGTCGCCCCCGGCGATTCACGATCACGGCCCCTTCGAAGGGGCCGGGCAGGTCGAGTGACCATGACGTCGGCACTTCTTTCTCAACGGGCACCGCTCAGCTCCGTGTCATCCGGGATGCCTCGGGTGGATTCCGCGCTTCGGCTCAGTCTCCACCCGGTGCCGGACCGGCGAGCCGTGGTGGACGGGGCCTGGTGGCCCTACTCCCGTGACGCGACCGCCGAGCTGCCCGATCTCATCGCCGCCGTTGACCAGCGGCTGCAGCGGACCACGCTGCTGGTCCGCGTGCACCCGGAGGAGTGGCGGCGCATCCCGCGCCGGATCCCGGCCCGCGGACGGCAGGTCCGCATCGAATGGTTCCGCCACGCCGGTCCTCAGATGATCGTCCTGTCCTTCACCTCCGGCGAGCCGGTCGCCCTGCTGGTCATTCCGCCGGAAACCGCAGTCGGCCCTGCCGAGGCCGCGCTCAAGCTCACCGTCCGGAACACGGCGGACTTGACCCACGACGCGATCTTCGCGCTTGTGCCCGTGCCGCCCGATCCCGCTCTCCGCGCGACGGCCGACGGCTCGGCCCACCGGGGGAACGAGGGCGGTTCGGTCATCGGGCAGGAGACGCGGCTCTCCACCAGGCTGCCGACGTAGTCCACGTGACGCCCGCCAACCGGATCGAGCCGGTTCGGCACCACGCGTTTCAGCGGCGTACCGACTTTCCGGTCGGCAGGCATCCCAACGCTTTCAGCCTCTCCAGAAGGAGACTTCCATGACCGTCGTCGACACCGCCCCTCTTGGTATGTCCGATCCGTCACGACCGACCACCGTCCATCTGTCCGGCGAGATTGACATCTTCACCAGCGAAGCGCTTCGCCGGCGGTTGATGAGCACCCTGCGCCACAGCACGAGCCTGCTCGTCATCGACCTGTCGGAGGTGTCGTTCTGCGATGCCGGCGGCTTGGCCGTCCTGGTCGGCATCCAGCACCGCGCCCGGTCTATGGGCATCACCTTGGCTCTGACGGCGCCCCGCCCGTTCGTTTCCCGGCTGCTGCACGTCACCGGCCTGGAGCGTGGCCTGCCGGTGGTGGCGTGAGCCGACCCTGATCCGCGCCGCGCAACCCGGCCCGGAGGGCGCCCGCAAACACGCGGCGATGGAGGAACGCACGGGTCACAGGTTCCGCGAGAACCTGTCCATGACGCGGAAAAGCGCAAGGTTGTCCTCGACCCATTGGGCGAAGGTGCGGCCCGGACGGCCGTGACCTGCTCGACTAGCCTGAACAGACCGGCTTGATCACCTTTCCCCGGACTTCGGAACGGTGAACGCGTTCTCGTTCCCGCGGGCCCTCCGTCCCCGTGATGATCGCGCCGTGTGCACTCCACCGGGCGCGCACACCACAAGGATCACCGGCGCGAGGAGACGCCGCCGCGCCGTATCGGGTCGACGGCCTCGTACAGCGCGGCCAGGCGGTCCGCCGCCGCGGCATGAGCGGTCTGGCGATCGCCCCCGGCAGGGAGCCCGTGAAAGCCCGGGCCGGCCGGGCGACGGGTGAGTCGCCGAATCTTCTCGCAGACCTCGTGGGTTCCTGCGTACCCCTACACAAATGGACAAACACCCCCAGCATCGATGGAGGGTGACGAGCGCGGTCACAGCATGGCCGCCGCCTTCCCCTACCGGCCGGTCCGGATGTGTAATGCAGCTCGTGGATCACATTACGCCAGCGCGGCAACCGTCCGCGGACTCCGTCACGGCGCCACCCCCGGTCCCCGGCCTCGCGGTACGGCTCCGCGGGGTCAAACGAACGTTCACCGCCGAACTCGCCCCCGTCCGCGCCCTCCGCGGCGTCGATCTTGACGTCCCCGGCGGCGACTTCCTGGCCGTCATGGGCCCCTCCGGATCCGGGAAGTCCACACTCCTCAACATCGTCGCCGGACTCGACCCGGCCGACGAAGGCAGCGTCGAAGTCGCCGGCGAACGCGTCGACGGACGCCACGAGAACCACCTCGCCCGCTTCCGGCGCCGCCACATCGGCCTCGTCTTCCAGTTCTTCAACCTGCTCGACGGCGTCTCAGCCCTCGACAACCTGATCATGCCGGGCGTCCTGGCCGGCCTGCGCAGAACCGCCGCCGAAGCCCGTGCCCGCGACCTGCTGGACCTGCTCGGCCTCGCCGACCGAACCCACCGGGTGCCCGCCGTGCTCTCCGGCGGCCAGCGGCAGCGCCTCGCGATCGCCCGCGCCCTGGTCAACCGGCCCACCCTCCTGCTTGCCGACGAACCGACCGGCGCCCTGGACAGCGAAGGCGGCGTCGAGATCCTGGAGCTCTTCCGCAGGCTCCACCACGACGGCCAGACCATCGTCATGGTGACCCACTCCGCCGACGTCGCCGCCGGCGCCCGCCGCGTCGTGCGGATGCGTGACGGCCGGATCGAACCCGAGCAGACCCGATGACCACGGCCCTCAGCTGGCTCCGGCTGGAACTGCGGCACCGCCGCCGATCCCTGGCGATGCTCACCCTGCTCGTCGCCCTCGCCACCGCGGCCGTCCTCGCCCCCGTCGCCGGCGCCCGCCGCGGCGCCACCGCCGTCGACCGGCTCGGCCAGACCACCCTGCCCGCCACGGTGGCGGTCCTGCCCAACCAGCCCGGCTTCGACTGGGCGAAGGTCCGCGCCCTTCCACAGGTCGAGACGCTCGCCGGATTCGCCCTGACCGGATTCGCCGTCGACGAGGTCCCCGACTACGTGGCCACCTTCCCCCCGGTCGACGGCGAGCTGCTGCACACCGTCGAACGCCCCGTCGTCCTGCAAGGCCGCCTCCCCGACCCGGCCCGGCACGACGAGGTCGTGGTCGGCTCCCGGTTCCCCGGCGCCCACCACCGAGGCGTCGGCGACCGCCTGACCCTGCGCCTGATGTCCCCCGACCAAGTCAAAACCGGCTACAACCCCGACTCCGGCACCCCTCCGCTCGGCCCGGCCGTCCCCGTCACCATCGTCGGCGTCATCCGCTCACCCTGGTTCTCCGAACGGGCCGGAGAAGTCGGCGGCGTCCTCCCCACCCCCGCCCTGTTCGCCCGCCACCGCGCCAACTTCGGCGACGACGTCCCCGTCAACGCCCTGGTACGGCTGCACGGGGGACAGGCGGCGATCCCCGCCTTCCGCGACGGACTGGCCCGCGTCTCCGGCCGCTCCGACATCGACGTGTGGGACCTGGAGGCCAAGAGCACCGCGCCGGTCCGCCAGGCCACCGCCTTCGGCGCCGCGTCCCTGCTCGCCTTCGGGCTCGCCGCCCTGGCCGCCGCGTCCGTCCTGGTCGGCCAGGCGGTCGCCCGCTACATCGCCGCGACCACCGCCGAGCTGCGGGTGCTGCGAGCCGTGGGACTGACCAGAGGACAGACCGTCGCCTGCGCCTCGGCCGGGCCGCTCCTGGCCGCCCTCGCCGGAAGCACCCTGGGTGTCGCCGCCGCCGCGGCCGCCTCGGTGTGGACGCCCATCGGCGCGGCGGCGCTACGCGAACCCGACCCCGGGTTCGACGTGGACCCGCTGGTCCTGGGGGTGGGCTGGCTCCTCGCCCCGATCCTGGTCCTGGCCGGATCCGCGGCCGCGGCCGCGCTCGCGCCGCTCGCCGAACGCGACGACGGGCAGGGCCGCCGCTCGGCGGTCGCCCGGACGGCGGCCCGCTGGGGACTGCCCGTCCCGGTCGTCGTCGGCGCGCGGTTCGCCCTGGAGCCGGGGCGCGGCCGGACCGCGGTCCCGGTCCGCCCGGCGCTCCTCGGCGCGGTGACCGGTGTCGTCGGCGTGCTCGCCGCGTTCACCTTCTCCGCCGGGGTCGTCGACGCGGCCGAGCACCCGGCCCGGTTCGGGCAGACCCACCAGCTGGAGATCCATCTCGGCTCCAACGGCCAGGACTTCGGGCCTTCCGCGCAGATCCTGGCGAAGACGGCGGCGGATCCGGCGGTGCGCGGCGTCAACCACGCCCGGATCGCGGTGGCCGAGTCCGCGGGCGTCCCCGTCACCGTCTTCACCCACGACCCGGTGGGTGAGGCGCCGCCCGTGGTCCTGCTGCGCGGCCGGATGCCGTCCGCGCCGCAGGAGATCGTCCTGGCGCCGTCCAGCGCGGACGCGCTCGGCGTGACCGTCGGCGACCGCTTCCCGCTCGGCGGTGGCCCGACCCCCGTGCCGACGACGGTCACCGGGATCGGCTTCGTCCCGGTCGGGCCGCACAACCGGTACGTCGAGGGGGCGTGGGTCACCCCCAGTGGATACGACCGGCTCTTCGCCGGGGCCCACGTCCCCTACAAGTACCGCGGCGCGCAGATCGCCCTGCGCCCGGGCGCGGACGTGGAGGAGGTGGGGCGGCGGCTGCAGGATTCCGCCGTCCCCCCGGGGATCGAGGGCGGCCTGGTCTTCGTCGCGCCCGCGGAGCTCCCGGAGGTGGCGCAGATCCGTGACATCCAGCGGCTGCCGGTCCTACTCGGGGCCTTCCTCGCCCTGCTGGCGGCCGGGGCGCTCGGCCACGCCCTGACCACGGCCGTACGGCGCAGACGGCGCGAGGTCGCGCTGCTCCGCGCGCTCGGCATGACCCGGCCCCAGTCCCGCTGGACGGTCGTCGTCCAGGCCGCGCTCCCGGCGATCGCGGGGCTGGCGTTCGGGATGCCGATCGGGGCGGCGCTCGGCCGTACCCTGTGGCGGATCGTCACCGAGATCACCCCGCTGGCCTATCTGCCGCCTCTGGCCGAAGGTGCCCTGCTCCTGGCCGGGCCGGTGACGCTCCTGCTCGCCGTGGTGCTCGCCGTGCGCCCCGGCCGTACCGCCGCCCGGCTGCCGCTCGGCCAGGTCCTGCGGACGGAGTGAGGAGATGACGGTGGCGCCGGTGGTCCTGACCGCCGTCTGGGCGCTGGTCGCCGTCCTGCTCGGCCGGGTGGGGGAGGCCCGGCTCGCCCGCGCCGGAGGGCTGGTCGCCGCGGCCCTGGCCGCGGCGGCCGTGTGGCCGGCCTGCCTCCCGCTTGTCCCGGCGGCCTGGCTGACCTGCGGGCTGAGCCTTCCCGACGGGGTGCTCAGGTCACGGCGGCGCAGGCTCGCCGCCGCCGCGGCCGGTCTCGCCGCGCTCGGCTGGACGGCCCTGCTCGCCGCCGCCGACGCGGCCCCCGAACAAGGTGCTGCGGTCGCCGCGGGAGCGGGTGTCCTCGCGGTCACGCTCGTCGCGGCGGTACGCCGCCACCGCGGGGCCTCGGCCGCGGACCGCCGTACCCTGCAGTGGGTCGCCGCCGCGGCCGTGGCGTGCACGGCCGCGGCCATCGTCCTGATCGCGCTCCATTTGGTGCTCGACCTGCCCGGCGAGCCGATCCCGTGGATCCTGGGCGCCCTGACGCTGCCACCCGCGGGGTTGCTCCTCGGCCGGCTCCCCGCGACGGCCGGGCCGGCGGAACGGGTCCTGGCGGAGGCCGTGGTCGCCGCGGGCCTCACCCTGCTGGTGGTCGCCGTCTACCTGGTGCTGATCGCCGGGATCGCCCGCCTGCCTGTCGGCGCCGACCGCGACGTCCTGATCGCCGGAATCCTGGCGTCCCTCGTCGCGGTCGCCCTCGCGCTGCCCCTGCGCGTCCGCCTGGTGTCCCTCGGCCGATCCCTGTCGGCCAGGCGCGGCCAGACCCCCGAGGAGACCCTGGCCGGCTTCGGCGCCCGGATGAGCCGCGCGGTGCCGTTCGACGAACTGATGCTCCAGCTGACGGAGTCCCTCAAAGCCACCTTGGGACCGGCCGGCGCGGAGGTCTGGGTCGGAACCGAGGGGATGCTCCGCCGCACGGTCAGCGTGCCCGAACTCCCCGCCGCGCGGCTCACCCTCACCGACAAGGAACGGCTCGTCGTCGGGCGCACCCCGATCGGGGGAGCCGCCTGGGCGGAGGTGTGGCTGCCCCACCTGCTCGCCGGTCACCCGCGGCAGGCGCCGGTCCGCGTCGTCCCGGCCGCGCACCTCGGCGACCTGCTCGGACTGCTTGTCGTCCGGCGGACCCCGGAGGCGCCCGAGTTCACCGAGGCGGAGAACCGCGTGCTCATCGAACTCGCCCGCCAGGTCGGCCTCGCCCTGCACACCCTGCGGCTGGACTCCGCCCTCCAGGCGTCGCTGGAGGAGCTCCGGCGCAGCAACGCCGAGCTGCGCGCCTCCCGCCTGCGGATCGTCACCGCCGCCGACGCCTCCCGCCGTGCCATCGAACGCGACCTGCACGACGGAGCCCAGCAGCATCTGGTCACCCTCTCGGTCAAACTCGGCCTGGCCTGCGCGATCGTGCAATCCGACCCGGCCGCGGCGGCCGAACTCCTTCAGGAGCTGCGCGGCGTCGTCCGCGCCACCAACGCGGCGTTCCGTGAACTCGCCCACGGCATCTACCCGCCGCTGCTGCGCGCCCACGGCCTCGGCGAAGCCCTCCGCTCGGCCACCCGGCGCCTGCCGCTGCGCCACCGCGTCACCGCCGACCTGCCGTACCGCTATCCCGAACAGGTCGAGGCCGCCGTCTACTTCTGCTGCCTGGAAGCCGTCCAGAACGCGGCCAAGCACGCGGGTCCCGGCGCCTTCGTCCAGGTGCGGATCCACGCCGAAGAGGAGGAGCTCCGCTTCGAGGTCCGCGACGACGGCCGCGGCTTCACCCCCGGGGCCGGGCAGGGACACGGTTTCGTGAACATGCGCGACCGGCTCGGCGCCGTCGGCGGCGTGCTCACCGTCGAGTCCGCACCGGGGGAGGGCACCGCGGTCTCCGGTCGGATCCCCGCCCGGCCCGCCGGCTGAGCCGCGCACGCCGTACGGCCAAGGCGGGCGACGGGGCGGCACCCGGAGCCGGGTAAGGTGTGCCGCAACCTCGGGGCTGCCACGACCGCTCCCGCAACCAGGCCGAGGCTCAACCTGAGGCGCCCAGACGGCGGCACGGGCCTACCGCGCCGGAGCCGGAGCGCACCGTCGGCGGCACCCTTCCGCCGTTTGCCAAGCTCGCCGGGGCCGACCCAGGCCCGCTCACCCGCCGACGCGTTCCAGTGGCCCGCCGCCGAGCCGCAGCCAGGTCAGCACGGCCAGCACCCGCCGGTTGTCCTCCGGTTCCGGACGCAGGTCCAGCTTGGTCATGACCGCCGCGATGTGTGCCTCCACCGTCTTGGCCCCCACGAACAGCCGCCGCGCGATCGCCGCGTTCGACCGCCCCTCGGCCATCAGCGCGAGGACCTCCCGCTCCCGGTCGGTCAACCGGTTCACCAGCGTCTCCTCGTGCCGCGCCCGCACCAGCATGCCGATGATCTCCGGGTCGACCACGGCGCCACCCGAGGTGACCCGCTCCAGCGCGTCCCGCAAGGCGCTCGGATTCTCCACGTTGTCTTTGAGGAGGTAGCCGACCCCGCGCGGGCTCGCCTCCAGCAGACGCGTCGCGTACGCGGCCTCGGCGTACGTCGACAGGACCAGCACCCCCAGCTCCGGGAACCGCGCCCGGAGCCCGACGGCCTCGGTCAGCCCTTCGTCGGTGAAGGTCGGCGGCATCCGGATGTCCAGGATCACGACGTCGACCCGCTCGGCGGCGAGCCGGGGCCGCAGCTCGCCCACGTCCGCGATCTCGGCGACCACCTCGACGCCCAGATGCCGCAGCAGCAGGGCGAGCCCCCTGCGGAACAACGCCGAATCATCACAGATCACGACGCGCATGAAACCTCCCGACTCCTCCGGCCACCAGTGTGGCAGCGCTCTGTCCCGATCGGTGGGATCGTCCGGGCCCGGTACGGGCGGAGCCGGCCGTCAGTCGCTCGTGACGAACGAGATCTCGGCGGTGCGCCCCGAAGACCGGCCGACGGCCCGTACCCGAACCGTCCCCGGCACGTCCGCGCGGAGGACGGCGTAGGCGAAGGCACCTTCGTCGGACGCGACGACCTCGTACCGGGCCTCGGCGGAGGAGGGATACGTGTAGAACAGGTCGACCGTCTCCTCCGGCTCGAAACCCGCGCCGTCGATCTGGCAGCTGATGGTCGGGGAGGGGTTGAGGCAGTGGCCGAGCCGCGGCGGGCCCTGCGGCGTCTTGGGTTTTTGCACCGGGGGAGGGGGTTCCGTCGTGGGCGACGGAGTCTTCTCCGGCCGCCTGGGCGGCTGAGGGGGTGGCTCGCCCCGGCCCGAGCCGTCCGACCCCTGGCCGGGCGACGGCAAGGAGATCAACCCGTTTTGTACGGCGACGACCCCCAGAAACGCGACGACAACGATCGCAAAGAGCGTCAGGAATCCCTTCACCCGAGGCTCCTCCCACCGAACGCCGACGCCGACGCGGCGGGCGCCGCGCCGAGCAGCGGATTCCTCATCACACGCATGGTGCTCTCCGATTGCTCGCGATCCGGTACGGGGCGAAGCCCGCACCCTCGGTCCATCGGCTCAACCATGCGCCGGGACGGGCCGTCGCCACATCGTGGCGATCCCTGTGATCTTCTCAGGGTTTTCCCTCAACCCCTTGACCGACCGGCGTCGCCGGACCCGGCGCGGCGGTGCGGAACGCGGCTTCCGAAGCAGGCCCCGGAGATGCGGCCGGGTCCGGGGCCTGGGATGCGCCTACGCCTTGGCGGGGTCCACGTTGAACAGCTTCGCCAGGTCGTCGAGCATCGCGTGTGCCCCTTGGAGGCCGACGGCGCTCATCCATGTGGTGTCGCTGACGTCGTGCTTCTTGCCCTTGAGGCGTCCCCAGAGGGGGTTGGCCATGAACTTGTCGCCGGTGGCGTTCTTGTCGGTGCCGTCCTCGATGCGGACCGCGATGAAAATGTGGTCCGCGTCGAGGTCGAGGATGCGTTCCTCGCTGATGTCGACGTTGATGGTGTCGGTGGTGGTGGGCTGGCCTTCGGGCCGGCGGAAGCCGACGTCCTTGAGCACGATGCCGGAGTAGGAGTTTTCGACGTAGAGGCGGGCGGTGGGCTCGTCGACGAACCGGACGACCGAGACGGCCGGCATCGTCCCGCCGCCCGCCCCGGCGATGGACTTGCCGATGGCCGCGGCGCGCTGCTCGAACTTCGCGATCGTCTGATCGGCGAGGTCCTCCTTGCCGACGGCCTGGCCTACGAGGCGGATGTTGTCCTTCCAGATGGCGCCGGTGGTTTCGCCGAACACGGTCGGCGCGATCTGGGAGAGCTTGGCGTAGAGCGCCTCGTGGCGGACCTTGGCCGATACGATCAGGTCCGGCTTCAGCGAGATGATCTTCTCCAGGCTGGGGCTCTCCAGGGTGCCCACGGTGACGGCCTGCGCGGCGTGTCCTTGGACGGAATCCAGGTACGAGGGCAGTTTGCCGGCGATCGAGCGGTACTCGGTGAAGCCGATGAGCTCGGTCTCCAGGCTGAGCACCGCGTCGACGAAGCTCTGGTCCAGGGCGACGACCCGCTTGGGCTGCGCCGGGATCTTCGTTTCGCCCATGGCGTGTTTGACGGTGCGCGGGAACGCCGCGCCCGCGGCGGGGGCTCCGCCTTCCGCCGCGGGCGAGCCGACCGGTGTGGGGGTGCTCGACCCGCAGGCGGCGAGTCCCAGGGAAAGTACGGCTGCCGCCGCCCCGGTGGCCAGGGCCCGAAACCGTCTCATTGGACACTCCCTAAGTAAAGGCAAGGCTAACCTAACTAAGGTTAGCCATACTTTGCCTGACATAATCCCCTGGGTCCCGCATAACCGAAATGGGGCTTCCGTGCGTGTCCGGCAGCGGACCCGCGAGCGAACCGGAGAGGAGCACGGCTGGTGAGTACAGCGGCGCTCGCGCGCCCCCCGGCAAAGGGACGGCTCCGTCGCATCCGACGGCGCAGAACCCTCGCCCTCGGCGTGTTGACCGCGATCCTGGCCCTGACCGTGGTCCTCAGCCTCGCCGTCGGCGCAAACCCCGTCGCGCCCGGCGACGTGTGGCTGGCGCTCACCGCCCCCACCGGCGGCGAAAGCGACATCGTGGTCCGCTCCCTGCGCGTGCCGCGCACCGCGCTCGGCGTCCTGGCCGGCATCTCCCTCGGCGTGGCCGGAGCACTGATGCAGGGCCACACCCGCAACCCGCTGGCCGACCCCGGGCTTCTCGGTGTCACCCAGGGAGCGGCGTTCGCCATGGTCGTCAGCATCCTGGTGTTCGACATGACCGGACTCCACACCTACATCTGGTTCGGTCTGGCAGGCGCACTCCTGGCCAGCGCCGGGGTTTTCGCCCTCGGCACCGCGGGCGGCGGCAGAAGCGGGTCCACCCCCGTCACCCTCGCCCTCGCCGGGACCGCGGTCAGCGCCTTCCTGTACGCCTTCACCTCGGCCGTGGTGCTCCTCGACGAACAGGCGATGGACGTGTTCCGTTTCTGGCAGGCCGGGTCCGTCGCCGGGCGCGGTGAGACCGTGTTCTGGCAGGTGCTCCCGTTCGCGGCCGCCGGGCTGCTGATCGCCCTGGCAGGCGCCCCCGGCCTCAACACCCTCGCCCTCGGCGAAGACGTCGCCTGCTCCCTCGGGCAGAACGTCGCCGTCACCCGCGCCGTCGGGATCGTCGCCGTCACCCTGCTCACCGGGGCCTCCGTGGCCGCCTGCGGAGCCGTGGCGTTCGTCGGGCTGATGGTGCCGCACATGGTCCGGCCGCTGGCGGGCCCGGACCACCGATGGCTCGTGCCCTACTCCGGGCTGCTCGGGGCGATCCTGCTGCTGACCGCCGACGTCATCGGCCGCGTGGTGGCGCTCCCGGGCGAACTGGAGGTGGGCGTGGTGCTGGCGCTGATCGGCGCACCGTTCTTCGTGGCCCTGGTACGCCGCAGAAACCAGGTGCGCCTGTGAACGCCCCCGCGCCGGTGACCAGGATCACCGCCGGGAAAGCCCTGCGCCTGCGCGGGGTGTCCTGGCTCGTGCGCCTGCGAGCCCTCGTCCTCACCCTGGCCGGAGCGGCCGCACTGCTTTCGCTGATGGCCCTGAGCACGACCATCGGCGACATCCCCCTGACGGTCGGGGACGTGGCCGCCGCGACCTTCGGCGACACCCCGAACAGCTTCGTCGTCAGGGAACTCCGCCTGCCCCGAGCCCTCACCGGAGCCCTGGTCGGCGCCGCGCTGGCGCTGTCCGGCGCGATCACCCAGGCCATCGCCCGGAACCCGCTGGCCAGCACCGACGTTCTCGGCGTCACCCAGGGTGCCAGCGTCGCCGTGGTCGCGCTGATCGTCTTGACCGGCGCCGCCTACGGCGGGGTCAGCGGCGGCCTGTCCCTCCTCGGCGTCCCCGCCGTCGCCCTGGCGGGCGGCCTGCTCGGCGCCGCCGCCGTCTACGCCCTGGCCTGGCGGCGCGGCCTCGAAGGACATCGGCTGGTGCTGGTCGGCATCGGCGTCGCCGCCGTCTTCAGCAACGTCAAGTACTGGCTGCTGACCGTGGGCGACGTCAACGACAGCGGCAGGGCGATGGTGTGGATCAGCGGCTCCCTCCACGCACGCGGCTGGGAGCACGTGCTGCCCGTCGGGCTCGCCCTCGCGGTCCTGGTCCCCGCCGCCCTGTTCGGCAGCCGTTCCCTGGCCGCGCTGCGCTTCGGCGACGACACCGTCACCGGGCTCGGCGTGCGCACGAATCACGCCCGAAGCGTGCTGATCTTCATCGCCGTGCTCCTCGCCGCCGTCGCCACCGCGTCGGCGGGCCCCATCGCCTTCGTCGCCCTCGCCGCCCCACAGATCGCCCTGCGGGTGGCCGGCACGCCCCAGCCTCCGCTCGTCGTGTCCGCCCTGACCGGCGCCGTGCTGACCGTCGCGGCCGATCTGGTGGCCCGTACCCTGTTCAGCCCCGTCGAACTCCCCGTCGGCGTGGTCACCGCCGTCATCGGCGCCCCGTACCTCGTCTACCTGCTCATCCGTATCCGCCGGGAACGGCGGGCCTGAGTGAGACCCCAAGCGGAGGACAGCCCATGAGACTCCAAGCCGTCGACGTCACCCTCGGATACGGCGACCGTACCGTCGTCGACGGGCTAGACCTGGGCATCGAGACCGGTACCGTCACCACGATCATCGGCCCCAACGGGTGCGGGAAATCCACCCTGCTCCGCGCGCTGGGCCGGCTCCTCAAGCCGACGGGCGGCCGGGTCCTGCTCGACGGCAAGCGCATCGACCGGCTTGCGGGCCGGGACGTCGCCAAGATCCTGGGCATCCTTCCGCAGACGCCCACGGCTCCGGAGGGACTCACCGTGGCCGACCTCGTCGCCCGGGGCCGGCACCCGCACCAGAGCTGGTATCGCCAGTGGTCGTCCGACGACGAGGGCGTCGTCGCCGAGGCGCTCCAGCTGACCGGGCTGCTCGACCTCGCCGAGCGGCCCCTGGACGAGCTCTCGGGCGGCCAGCGCCAGCGCGCCTGGATCTCCATGGCCCTCGCCCAGGGCACCGACCTGCTTCTGCTGGACGAGCCCACCACCTTCCTCGACCTGGCGCACCAGGTCGAGGTCCTCGACCTGGTGCGGCGGCTGCACGGCCGGGGAGGCAGCACCATCGTGATGGTGCTGCACGACCTGAACCTCGCCGCCCGCTACGCCGACCGGCTCGTCGCCATGCGCGACGGCCGGATCGTCACCGCCGGCACCCCGCGGGAGGTCCTCACCGAGGAGATGCTGCTCGCCGTTTTCGGACTTGAGGCCAAGGTGGTGCCGTGCCCGGTGTCGGGCGCCCCGCTGGTCGTCCCCATCGGGAGGGCGTCCTGACCCGGGCCGGTGCGCACCGGGCCGCCGCCGTCCGGCGGGGCCCGCACCGGAGCGGGGGAGCGGCCGGGAAGCCCCGGCGGATCACCGCCCGCGCCGGCAGGTGCCCGGCCGAAGAGCATCACCGTCGCCGACCGGCCTCCCATTCCGGGGATGCCCGAGGACTCCTCCGACTTCCCGCACACATCGTCTACGCGGCGAACTTCGAGGTCTGGGTCGACGGCGACCGGATAGCCGCCGATCAGATGGGCATCGCCCACGCGAAGGGATGCCGCTCGATCCCGCCGTGCGACGTCAAGGTCGCCTTCCACAAGCCCGTGGACGGCGGCCGGTTCGCCTTCGTCAACGGGATGTGCCTGGGTCAGGCGGCCCGGGAGCGCTTTGCCCGGGGACGGTGCACTCCCCGGGTCCCTGCGGGGGTCACGCCGGGGGAGCGACCTCCGGCTCGGACCGGAGCACCTCGATCGGGAAGCGGATGACCGCAGCCTTGGACGTACGACGTCGCCGTGCTAGGGGTTCACCGTCCAGAGGCGGGTGGTGAAGGTGAGACGCGCCCGATCGGCGTCGGAGCCTCCTCCCTGTTTGCGGGTGAGCTTCATCCAGGCGACGTCGCCCTCGGTGGTGACCACGCAGAACCGGCTCTTGCCGGGGATGAGGTCCTTGGCCTCGATCGTCCCCGCGGAGCGTTCCCGGGCGTCGGCCGCGCACCGTCCCGGGGTGGGGTCGTCGGAGTCGGTGGTGCCGAAGAAGCCCGAGTGGCCGCCGGTCAGGCCGGTGCCGTACTCCCATCGCACGTCGTAGTCGTCGCTGTCGATCTTCTCGACGTAGCCGACGACGGGGACGTCGAGATCGGCGGCCTGGTTGTTGGCCAGCGGATCAGGAAAGAAGAGGAGCTTGTCACGATATTTCGCCACGTAGCCGGATTCTGCGGTGGGTGTGGAGGGCGCCGGGGGAGCGGTTGCGGTGACCCCGTGCGAACCGGAGGAAGGCGACGCCGACGGGGCGCCGGGCACGGGCGTGGACGTCGCGGCGGCCGGCTTCTCCTCGGCCGTGACCTTGTCGACCACCCACACCGCGGCGGCGATGCAGGCACCGATGATCCCGGCCCAGGCTCCGGCCTTCGCCCAGCGGACGGATTCGCGGTGCCGCCTGTCCTCGGCGTCCGAACGTCTGTCTCCAGGCATGCGACCTCACCCAGACCTGTCTGGCTGTTTGATTGCGCGGCGCCGACTGTGGTGCACGGCCACAAACGTCAGCCTAACGCAACGTAATCATCCGTGCGGGATACGTAGGAAAAGGTTGACGGCATGCCCGCCACTTCTCAAGCTACTTGACATAATGTGTCTTATCGCGCAATCCGTGGGAGAGGTGGAAGGGGTGATTGCCGTCACGGTGGGCGCGCCAGGTCACCCAACCGGGCGAAGGGTGTACGCCGCGCATGGCCTGGCCGTCGTCCGCCAACCTCCCGCCGGCCCGCAAACCGGGGCCAACCACTAATGGGAGACTATGACTGGAATATCCCGAATTGAGTGGAGAGAGTCATGTCGTTCCAGGCCTACTTGGACAACATCGAGGACAAGACCGGGCTGACGCCCCGCGAGTTCATCGCCTTGGCGAAGGAACGCGGCTTCGACGACCCCTCCACCAAGGCGGGGGCGATCGTCGAGTGGCTGAAGCAGGACTACGACCTCGGCCGCGGGCACGCGATGGCGCTGGTGCATGTGATCAAGAAAGGTCCGAAGATCGACGCCAAGCATGTCGGGACCTCGGGTACCCATCGCGACGAGTCCGACACCCTGTGGCTGGACGGCAAGAACAACCGGCCTGAGGCGGACTGACAGCCGGCCCGGTCCAAGCCAGGACGCGACGCCGGCCTGCCGCCAGGCCGGCGATCATCCGCCTGACCTCCTGCGGGCTGAGTCCGCCGATCGAACCTGACCGTGGGGGCGGGGGCCGAACCCACCGATTCCGCCCCCACCCTGACGGCACCGGCTCAGGCCGGGTCGGGCAGACGGATCGAGGCGAGCTTGGCCGGGTCGACGATGATGTGGATGCCGGTGATCCGGCCTTCGGCGACCGTGAAGGCGACGACCGAGAGAGGGGTTCCGTCGGGACGCCAGGACATGTGGCCGGGGACGCCGTTGACCAGCACGGGCCGGTGGCGGGCGGCCTCACCGGAGAACATGCGGGCGCCGGCGGCGACCTTGGTCGCGCCCAGGGTGACGACCACGCCGCCAGGAGTGTCGACGGTCAGCTTCACGTCCGGGTCCAGAACCCGCAGCAGCGCTTCGAAGTCCCCGCCGAGGGCGGCGGCGCGGAACGCCCGGACGACCTCCCGGTGCTCGCGGCCGGGGCACGCCGGCCGGTCCACGGCTTGGACCTTGCGGCGGGCGCGGCTGGCGATCATCTTGGTGGCGTCGGCGGACTTGCCCAGGATCTGGCCGATCTCCTGGAACGGGACCGCGAACATGTCGTGCAGGACGAACGCCAGGCGCTCGCCCGGGGTGAGCGAGTCGAGCACGACGAGCAGGGCGAAGCCGACCGAATCGGCCAGCGCCACCTGCTCGTCCGGCGCGGGGTCGCCGCCGGGCGTCACCACGAGCTCCGCGAACCCGTGCCCATAGGCGGTTTCCGGGCGGGCTTGACGGGATCTGAGAAGGTCCAGGCTGATCCGGCCGACCACAGTGGTCAGCCAGCCCGCCAGATTGCCGATGGACGCCCCGTCCTGGCGGACGAGACGCATCCAGGCTTCCTGGACCACGTCCTCGGCGTCGGCGTGCGAGCCCAGCACGCGGTACGCGAGGGCGCGCAGCCGATCGCGCTGGGCTTCGAACGCCTCGGCCACCAGGCCGGACGGATCGGCGGTCACGGCTTCCGCGGCTGACGGAGCGAGACCCGGTTGCCGTCCGGGTCCACCGCCTCGACGCGGACCCCGAACGGATAGTCCACGGGTTCGGACTCCTCGAAGACGACGCCGCGCCGACGCAGGATCTCGAAATCCTTTCGCAGATCATCGGACTCGAGGATCAGCGGACCGGGCGCGCCCGGCCGTCCCGCGGCGGCCGCATGCGACCACAGGAGGATCTGCACCGGGCTGCCGGGAACGCCGACGGTGAGGAAGCGCCCGTCGGGCCCCGGGAAGTCGATCCGCTTCTCCAGGCCGAGTCCCTCGGTGTAGAACTCCAGCGCGCGGTCCTGATCGGTGACGTAGACCGTCACGTACATGATGGTGGTCAGCATCCTGTTCTCGATTCACTCGTCGGTGTGACGACCGCCCGTTTCCGGCCGTCGCACCCATGACGAGTGCCGACGGGCAAAGGTAACAGGACCGGATCCGCCGGAGCGGTCACCGGGGCGCACATGAGGTGCGGCACGGGAGCACACGTCCAAGCCCAGCACATGACTCGGCCGACCGAAACGGAACGCACCCCGCCATGGAGCAGGGCCACCGTGATAGGTGTCCGCCCGCACCCCTCACGCAGAGCACAACCACCAAGCCGGGACAACTTGTTCACCGTGGCTGGAAACGATGGGCCGACCGCGCACATAAGGAGGGTTGTCGGTTCAGTGAATTGATGAAGGAGAGCTTCGTGGGAACCACCCGTGGACGATGAACGGCTGGCCAGATTCGAGGCCGCCTACCACCAGGCCTACGGCCTGATCACCGCCTACGCCGCACGCCGCTGCGACTCGCCGCAGGACGCGGCCGACGTGGTCGCGGAGACCTTCACCGCCGCCTGGCGGCGCGTGGACGAGCTACCCGAGGGGGAGGAGGCCACACTCTGGCTGTACGGCGCGGCGCGCAAGGTGCTGGCCAACCACCACCGGGGCGCCAACCGCAGACGGGCACGCCACGTCGGGCTCGACGCCGCGATGGCCGACCTGTACGGAGACTCCCCGGACAGCAAGGTCGAACTCCAAGCGATCGGCCAGGTCTTCCGGACCCTGTCCGACGATGACCGCGAGGTGCTGACACTGGTCGCCTGGGAGGGCCTGGATCGCGAGGAGATCGCGACGGTACTCGGCCTCTCCCGCAACGCCGTACGCGTCAGACTCCACCGCGCCCGCAGGCGCCTTTCCCGCGCCCTCGCCCAAGCAGACATCCGGTACACGACAGAGAGCCGGCTGACGCCGGCGGAGAGGCCGCTATGAAGCACATCGACGAGATCGAGCTGCTGAAGCCGCTGGCCAGGGTCGAACCCGGCGGACCGGGAGGCGACCCGACCGGCGCGGAGGCGCGGGCATTGCTGGCCGCGATCACCGCGGAGAAGCCGGGTGCGGTCCCGGGGACCCGCCGACGCGCCCCCCGGCGGCCGGCCCTGGGACTGGCGGCCGCGGTCGTGCTCGCCACCGGCGCGGTGGTGGGCCCGAGTCTGCTGGAGAACGAGGTGTCGAGCTCCTGGGCCGTCGCCAAGGCCGCCGACGGGAAGGTGACCATCCAGATCCGCGACTTCCGTGATGCCGTAGGCCTGAGGAATCGATTGCAGGAGCTCGGGGTTCCCGCCATCGTCGACTTCGTCCCCTGGGGGCAGGAGTGCCGCCGGCCGCGCGGGAAATACGTGAAGGACATCCCCGGGAACCTGTACAGCGTGCCGGAGAACATTCCCGGCGAAAAGCTGGGCTGGCAGATGCGGATCGACACCACGTTGTTCAGGCCGGGCCAGACCTTCGTCTGGACCATCAGCGCCCCCGCGACCGGGCATGGGAGCAGTACCAGCACCTATCTGATGGAGGGCCCGATCACGCCCTGCGAGCCCGTTCCCGATCCCAGGCCGAGAGCGATCGAGCAGGAATTCGTCCCGGCGACCGTCAAGGGTCGCTCCCTCGAGGGGTTCCGCGTGGACGAGAAGACCGTCGGCGAGGTTCTGCCGGAGCTCAGGAAACGCGGTAAGAAGGTCGTCTTCATGGTCCTGGACGTCCCGCAGGGACACCCTGGGGGCTTCTTGGGCAAGGGACGCACCCAGGAGGAACCCGTCGGCGACGACTGGATCGTCTGGGAAGCGGAGGAAAACGCCAAGGGGGTCATCCGACTGCTCGTCACCGACAAGCGCTACGACAGGAACCCCCTCTACGGGGGTCCACGAGACGCCGTCGTCACCGAGTAGCCGGCCCATGCCCGCCGGATCAAGGGAACCTCGGAGATCCGCCGCCTGATCATCGGCACCCCGATCGGTCACACCGGTTCCACGCCCGCCCGGGATCCGTCGCGGTACGGGCGGGCGCCGGGTTGAGGGGCGGCGCCACGGAGAACGGCGTCGTCGGCTCCTGATGGGTCTCCGGCGACTTCGGCAGACCACCCAGCCCCCAAAAATGCCATACCGGACAGAAGGTGGATTCTGTCCGGTATAGAGCTTTGTCTGAATCGGGGTGGTTCGCGGTTGTTATGGTCGGTCTGATCTTTGTCGCAGAGGAAGGCGGAGTCCTGTGTCGTTCACGATACGACCGGCCGTCGAGGCGGACCTGGTGTCACTCCTGGAGCTCTACGCGGAACTCCACCCAGACGATCCGCCGCTGCCCCCGGAGGTAGCCGGGAGGACGTGGACGGCGATGACCCGGCAGGACGGCCGAGTCGTGCTGGTGGCCGAGACCGACGGCACCCTGGTGGGCACCGTGGACTGCACGGTGTCGCCGAACCTCACCCGGGGGGCGAGCCCGCACATGCTGGTGGAGAACGTGGTGGTGAGCGCGGCCCACCGGCGCCGCGGGATCGGGACCGGGCTGCTGGAGGCCGCGGTCACCCTCGCCCGTTCCGCAGGGTGCTACAAAGTCCAACTGCTGTCGGCACGTGCCGAGGATGCCCATTCCTTTTACGAATCCTGCGGCTTCCGGCCGCTGGCTCGCGGGTTCCGCCGCTACCTCCGTGAACCCTCCTGACGAAGCGACCTCTCCGATGGCAGGTGCCAGGGTTTGTCCCAGACCAGCAGGTAGCGTCGCAGGAGCAGACGGCGCCAGCGGCAGCCGGTGAGGATCGCCCGGGCCTCCCGGGCGGTCTGGCCCCAGCTCATGATGGGGTCCATGGCGGGCATGCCGTGAGGGCCGCGCTTGCCGCCGTGGGGTCGCCTGACGATTCGGGAGACGACCTGGGCAACGCCGCCGGCGATCCAGTCCACTGCGGACCGGTTCTTGCCGAGGCCGACCACGATCATCCGCCCGCCGGGTGTGAGCAGCCGTGCCAAGCCTTCCAGGGCCCGGCCGAAGTCGGCGTGATGGACCACCGAGACCGCGATAACCAGGTCGTACCTGCCTTCGGAGAGTAGTCCGTGCGCGTCGTCGAGATAGTCCGCCTCCACAAAGGTGACGTTGTGCAGATGCCGGCTCTCCGCCTGTGCCAGGCCGATCATCTCCGCGGACCGGTCGGCTCCCGTCACGACCGGGATCCGCGCGGCCAGTTTCCGCACAAGCAGCCCGTCACCGCACCCGACGTCCAGCGCCCGCTTGCACCCATCCGGGATCAGGTCCAGGATCAGCGGCTGGTAGTGCACGTTGTGGTTCCAATAGGGGTCAGACACTCGGGCATCCTAAACGGATCATGCTTCCGGCCTTGATGGTTTGCAGGGATTCATACGGCTTGCCGCGCGCCAGCCCTACCCGACGCGATAGCTGTGCTCCCCCATCGAGACGGCGACCTTGAACCGTCCAGCCGCATGGGATCGGCCGCACTCTTCCCCGCGCTGTACGGCACGTGCCGCGTCGGCCGTACACAGCACGGTTGCCGTGCCCAAGACACCCACTCCCCTGGCTCCGACGATTGCTTCGCACAGATGCTCGATACCGTGCCCGGCTGCACGAACTCCATCACGGAGTGGGACAAGTCCGGAATCTCACCCCTGTCGCACTGGAGTACCGATCCGTCCTCGGCCACCCCACCACGTCGCAGGAGGACGTGAGGGAAATCCCGTTGATCGCTCCGATGGGTCTGCCTACCGTTGCTCCATGTCCCGTGACACGCTTTTGCCCGCAGCCGTGACCGAAGAGCAGTTCCTGGCCGTTCACCAGGATGAAGAGCTCCTTCGCCCCGGAGTGGTGGAGCTGGTCGGACGGCTCGGATTGCGCGGACTCGGCGTCGAGCGCTTCAGTGACGGTTCGTTGCCCGTCTACGCCGTGGGTGACCGGCATGTACTCAAGCTCTACCCGGACGTCTACCGGCGCGAGCACTTCGAGGTGGAAAGCGACGTCCTTCAGGTCGTCCGGGGGCGGCTCCCCATTCCGACGCCCGAGGTCGAACGGGCCGGAGAGTTCGAGGGCTGGAGCTACGTCCTCATGTCGCGCCTGCCGGGCGAGAGCCTGGCCACCGCCTGGCCGGGGATCCCGGAAAGGGATCGGGAAGGACTCGCCGACGTCCTCGGGGAGACGCTGGCGGCGCTGCACGCCGTCCCCTCCCCCGAAGTCGGCTCACTCGGCCCTCCGGACTGGCAGGGTTTCCTCCGGGACCAACGGGAGAAGTGCGTCGCCCATCACCGCGCGGACGGACTTGACGAGGTCTGGCTGGCCCAGATCCCGGACTTCCTCGACAGCGTCACGCTTCCGCCGTCGCCGCCGGTCCTCCTGCACACCGAGGTCATGCGGGAGCATCTCCGTGTCACCCGTGGGCCGGGCGGTTGGAGACTGTCCGGACTGTTCGACTTCGAGCCCGCGATGCTGGGCGCGCGTGAGTACGAGTTCGTGGCGGTCGGACTGTTCGTCTCCTGCGGCGAGGGGAACCTCCTGCGCCGCTTGATGATCGCCTACGGTTACGACCCGACCGACCTCGATGAGGCGCTGCAGCGACGGCTGCTGGCCTACACACTGCTGCACCGCTACAGCAGCCTCGACTGGTACTTGACGCGGCTGCCCGCACCGCCCGATCCCACGCTCGGCTCTCTGGCCGCATGCTGGTGGGCACTGCACTGACCGGCCGCGCCTGCCGCTCCTCCCCTGCCGTGTACGGCTGCCGCGGTGCGCACGGTTTGCGGCGCGTCCGCCGTACAGGACTCCAGGCGATGGTCGTGGAAGCAAGTTTTCGCTGGTCATGACGGTATTGCCCTTAGTGGGAGCGCGGTGGACGGCGGCGTCGGCCCGGCCTGGACCGGTACCTCCAGGACGGTCGCGCGGTCGCCGTCGTCGTCGACGAGGTGCTCCTCCAGGGTGGGGCCGCAGACGGTCAGGCCACGGTGGTGCAGCCAGTCGAACAGGTACCGGCCGGCGTCGACGACACCGGTGCCCGGGGGCACCACGACGCGGACCGCGGTACGGGCCGGCAGGGCCAGCCACCGGCCTCCCCGTGCGGTGGTCAGGGCCGCGGTGAATTCGCCGGAGGGCCGGCCCCGCAGCCAGGTGAGCAGGACAGCCGCGTCGGCGGCGCAGTGGTCGGCCAGTTCGGCCGGATGGGCGACGGTCAGGTGGCGTACCCGCAGTCGTCGTGCGGGGACCGTGGTCTGCTGCGGGAGGATCGGTGCCGGCGTGGTCAGGTACTCCTCGGCCCGGGCCGCCACCGCGCTGAGAGCCGCGATGTCACGGTGCAGGGTCGCGACCGTTTCACCCAGCGCCTGTGCCAGGTGCGAGTCCGGGGCGTCGATGGTCTCGGCGATCAGCCGCAGGCTCAGGCCGAGGTGTTGCAGCCCCCGGATACGGTCGAGCCGCACCAGTTCGGCCGTGCCGTACCAGCGGTATCCGGTGACGCCGTCCACCGCCGCCGGTGACAGCAGCCCGATTCTGTCGTAGTGCCGGAGGGTGCGTTCCGAGACCCCGGCGAGCCGTGCCAGCCGTCCGATCCTCCACATGTGTTGACCTTCTCCCCGCGTCAGGGTTCTAGCGTCGCCGGACATGACCCGTACTGATTCCGTCCCGGCCATGCGGTTGGCCGGCGCACTGTTGCTGATCTCTCTGGTGGCGTTGCTCGCCGCCGTCGCCATTCTCGTGCCGTCGGGGCTGACCCTGAACCCCGAAGATCCCGCCGCCGTCCTTGCGGCCGTGTCCGACAGGGTGGGGCTGCACCTGGCCAAGCTCGCCTTCGACGTGGCGGGCTGGTCGGCGATGACCGCGGCGGGGCTGCTGGTCGCCGCCGGCTCGGTCCCGGCGTCGCGGCCGCACGTGGCGGTCCTCGCCGGCGGCCTGCTGGCGTGCACCGGGTTGGCCGGTGTGCTGCACGACGCCGGCAACCTGGCCGTGACCCAGCTCGCGGGCGACCCGGCCGCACCGGGTGCCGAGGTTACGGTCCAGGCCCTGCTGCTGACGGGCAAGTGGGGGGTGAATCTCGTCGGCCTGTTGTGGGCCGCCGCCACGGTCGCCGCCGTGGCGGGGCTGCGCCTGTCGCGGGCGATGCGCCGGGCCGGTGCTGTCGCGGTGGTGTGCAGTCTGGCGGCCGTCGTGCTGCCCTGGACCACCGGCACGGAGGGACTGCCGGGGGCGGTGGAGCAAGTGGGGTACGCCCTCCAGCTGCCCGTCATGGCCTGGTACGGCCTGCTGGGCTTTCGGTACCTCCGCGGCGGCGAACGGTGAGGGAAAGGTACTGTGACCGGGACCTTTCCCAGGAGCCGGTGAACCGGGGCGGGTACGGCGTGCGCCGCGTCGCCCGTACGGACGTCCCATACGAAGGTCGTCCAGTCCAGCTTCCTCCCACCGGCGCCGCAGGACGCCGTGGTCTGCCACGTTGAGACCCTCGGTGTGGTAGGCGCGCAGCAGGCGTTCCAGCACATCGCCGGCCCGGCCGCGGCGGGCGGGTGGCTCAGCCGGTGTGCGTCGAAGGCGCTCACCGGCCGCGCCAGGTGCAGGGTTGAGCTCCAGGCCGTCGGCGGCGCCGGCGGACCTGATCAGGGCGATGCGCTCGGGTGCCTGGTCACCCCACCATCCGGCCATCGCCTCGGCCGCGGTCGGGCCGGGGACGCGGCTCGCCCCCGGGTCCAGTTCGAAGGCGCGCCAGACGACCGTCGGCGCCTCGGGCCGCCGAGTTCGGCAAGGGCCGCGGCCAGGCGCCGTTTGCCGATGTAGCACCAGGGGCAGGGTACGTCGGCGAATACCTCACCAGCCAGGGGGCGATGACGCATTGATTGCGTCATTCCATGATGACGTCATGCTCTTCCCGACACCTCCACTCGCTGACGCCGATCAGAGAGTTCTCGACGAGATCGAGACGGCGCGCCTCAACCTCCGCCAGCAGGTACGGTCCACTCCGAGCAAATGGACCGAAGGGTTGCGCGGGTTCCTCACCGCCGACGCGGTCGCGGCGTCGAACTCGATCGAGGGCTTCAAGGTGTCCACGATCGACGTCGAGGATCTGCTTGAGGGCGAGCGTGACGTGGACGTCTCCGATGAGAACCGCGAGGAGACCCTCGCCTGTCAGCGGACGATGACCTACATCCAGACCCTTCACGATGTGGCGGACTTCAGGTATGAGACAGGGTTGCTCAACGCCCTGCACTGGATGCTCCAAGGGCACCGGCACGTGCCGCGCAAGCCTGCGGGGCAGTGGCGCCCAGGTCCCGTTTACGTCACCGACGCGCGTGACCCGAGCATCGCGGCCTACACGGCTCCGGAAGCCCGCGCCGTCCCCGCCTTGATGCGGGAACTGGCCGACTGGCTTAACACCGACGACGGCTCGCACACGCTGATCAGGGCCGCGATGGCCCATCTCCATCTGGTCTCGATCCACCCCTGGGCGGACGGCAACGGGCGGATGTCGCGTTCCCTGCAAACCTTGGTGATCGCCAGGGATGGCGTGCTCTCCCCCGAGTTCTCCTCCATCGAAGCATGGCTGGGGCGGCCGGGCAACACGTGGGAGTACTACGCCGTGCTCGCCCGGCGGGGTCCCGCGTATCAGCCCGACCAAGACGTGGCCGACTGGATCCGCTTCAACCTCACCGCCTACCATCAGCAGGCGCAGACGGTGAAGAACCGGCTCGACCGCTCCACCCGTGTCTGGACGCTGCTCGGCGAAGTCGCGGAACGAAGGGGCATGGACGAACGTGTCGTCACCGCTCTGCACGACGTGGCCATGTCGGGCCGGGTACGCCGCACCCGCTACGAACGAGCCGAGGGGCTGAGCCGCCAGCAAGCTCAACGGGACCTGCGCGACCTGGGCACGGCCGGGATGCTCACCCCGGTCGGTCATACCCGCGCCCGCTTTTACACAGCTGGGCCCGCCTTCCCCGAAGCCGTCCTGGAGGCCGCCCGAACCCCCCTGGCCCTGACCGACCCCTACGATCGCTGAGAAGGCACGACTTTCCAGGCACAGCACCTCCCGGGCTCGGATCGATCGGACGGAGCGAGGATCGGTGTCGGCGTGGCCGGGTGCTCCTCGGCCCGGGCCGCCGCCGCGCTGAGGGCCACGACCGTTTCGCTCAGCACCTGTTCCAGGTGTGTGTGTCCGGGGCGCGTCGATGGTCTCGGCGATCAAGCCGCGGGGTGTGTTCCGACACTCCGGCCAGCCGCGCCAGCCGTCCGATCCTCCGCATGTGTTGACCTTCTCCCCGCGTCAGGGTTCTAGCGTCGCCGGACATGACCCGTACTGATTCGGCCCCGGGCACGCGGTTGGCCGGCGCACTGTTGCTGATCTCTCTGGTGGCGTTGCTCGCCGCCGTCGCCATTGTCGTGCCGTCGGGGCTGACCCTGAACCCGGAAGATCCCGCCGCCGCTCTTGCGGCCGTGTCCGGCAAGGTGGGGCTGCATCTAGGCGAGCTCGCCTTCGACGTGGCGGGCTGGTCGGCGATGACCGCGGCGGGGCTGCTGATCGCCGGCTCGGTCCCGGCGTCGCGGCCGCACGTGGCGGTCCTCGCCGGCGGCCTGCTGGCCTGTGCCGGGCTGGCCGGCGTCCTTCACAACGCCGGCAATCTCGCCGTCACCCAGCTGGCGGGCGATCCGGCCGCCGAGGGCACGGTCCGCGCCGTGCTGCTGACGGCCAAGTGGGGGGTGAATCTCGCCGGACTGTTGTGGGTCGCCGCCACGGTCGCCGCCGTGGCGGGGCTGCGCATGTCGCGGGCGATGCGCCGGGCCGGCGGTCTCGCGGTGGTGTGCGGCCTGGCGGCCGTCGTGCTGCCCTGGACCACCGGCACGGAAGGGCTGCCGGGGGCGGTTGAGCAGCTGGGGTACGCCCTTCAGCTGCCCGTCATGGCCTGGTACGGCCTGCTGGGCTTTCGGTACCTCCGCGGCCGGGAGCACCCGGGGAACGGCGAGGAAAGGGTACGGCGTCCGGGAGTCCACTGAGCCGGCGAACGTCCGGTCACGGTGTTCCGGGTGCCGCGGTGTGGACGGCGTTCGCCGTGTCGGCCGTACAGGTTCGATGGGAAGGTCGTGTGGTTTGGCGGCTTCTCCGCTGTGGTGGTCAGGTCAGTGTGGCCGACCAGTGCTCGTCGCCGAGGTGGATCACGCCGTCCGGATCGATGTCGACGCGTGCTCCGTTCAGGGGGTTGCGCCCGTGGCTCAGCCAGCGGTCCCGCAGCGAGTCCAGGGTGCTCCACAGCCGGCGCGGCCCGCCTTGGTGCACGAGCGGACGTTGCCCGGGGTAGGCGGTGGCGCGGGCCCACGAGCCGTCGTGGTGCGACATCCACGCGGTGTCGGGGCCTCCCGGGAGTCCGCGGAGGTAGCGGTGTTCGATGCCCGGAGCGGTCACCTCCAGCAGGTCCCGGAGTTCCGTGGCGGCGTTCACGTCGGGGATCGGGTAGGGGCTGGGTTCGACGACGTCGCCGTGGGGGGACGCGTCGCGCAGGGCCAGAAAACGCGTCGGGTCGGCCGCCGGGTAGTCCTCCCCTGTTCTGGCGGGCATGAATCCCGCGCCCTGCGGTTCGATCCGGCCGCGCAGGCGGCCGTCGGGGTGTTTGACGGCGGTCACCAGCAGGCCGGTGCCGGCGATCGTGGTGACCAGCCGTCCACCTGGCCGGAGCGCGGCAGGCCAGGTGGGTGGGATCGGGCGGACCGCGACCATCGCGACGATCGCGTCGTAGGTTCCGGGGATCGGTCCGCCTGCGTCGGCGGTGTGCAGCGTCGGACGCAAGCCGAGACGGTCCAGGCGTTCGGCGGCCGTGTCCACCAGATAGGGGTCGATGTCGAGGCTGGTGACGCGGCGGTCGCCCAGGTGCCGGCAGAGCAGGGCGGCACTGTATCCGGATCCGGTCCCCACGTCCAGGACGTCCGCGCCTTCGAAGAGCTCCGCGAGCCGGAGCAGGTGGACGACGAGGGAGGGAAGCGTGGAGGAGGAGGTGGGGCGGGCCTTGAAGGGGTTGAGGTGGGTGCCGGGGGTGATGCGGTCGGCGTGCGTCGCCCCCGCGCGGGTGACCAGGCTGGTGTCGCTGTAGGCGGCGCGGAGCCATGCCTCGGGATGGCTCGGTCCGTCCTGTGCGGTGTAGTGAGGTTCGTCCCACCAGTGGGGCACAAGGAGATGCCGGGGTGTGGTGGCCACCAGCTCACGCCAGTGGGAGCCGCGTGGCGTCGTCGTGTCGGCGAGTGCCCGGGCCGGTCCTTCCCAAGCCGTCATGCGGATCCCCGGGTGGGCCTTATGGTTTTGGGGGGTTTCAGCCACCCAGTGCCGTTACACGCTTCACATGTGACCCAGACCCGGTTCCCGGGCTTGAAATCGGATTCCTGGTGGTAGCCGCCTTCGCCCAGGCAGACCCCGCACCGTATGCCGTCCACGGGGACGATTATGCGCTCCCGGGCCGCAGGCCGTACCGGGGTGATACCGGAACGCTATAGTCCGTCTCGGGTACGGCGCAGGCCGTACCGGGCTCCTCCCCCGGGTCGCAGGATACGAGGGGAGGCGCACGTGCACGTCGTCGCGACCGCGGGCCACGTCGACCACGGCAAGTCGACGCTCGTCCATACCCTCACCGGCATGGAACCCGAGACCGGTGGGCGGAGGAACGCCGCCGCGGCCTCACCTTCGACCTGGGGTTCGCCTGGCGGACCCTCCCCTCGGGTGAACGACTCGCCTTCGTCGACGTCCCGGGTCACGAGCGCTTCCTCACCACCATGCTCGCCGGTGTCGGCCCGGTGCCCGCCGTCATGATGGTCGTCGCCGCCGACGATGGATGGATGCCGCAGTCGGCCGAGCACCTGGCGGCCGTCGACGCCCTGGGCATCGGCCACGGGCTCCTGGTCGTCACCCGACGCGACCGCGCCGACCCGCGGCCGGCCCTCGGCGAGGCCGCCGCCGAGATCGCCAAGACCTGCCTGGGGCGGGTGGAGGCCGTCACCGTCAGCGGCGCCACCGGTGAAGGCGTCGACGACCTTCTCGGTGTGCTGGACAGGCTCGTCGCCGCGCTGCCCCCCGCACGGGCCGAGGTCGTCTCGCCGAGCTGGGCTTCACCTCCGCGTCGGTGGCGGCCGCGGCGCGGGCGGGTGCCCTGCTCCGGCTGGCCGATGGGGTGGTGCTGCCGGTTTCGGCGGAGGCGCGGGCGGTGGAGGTCCTGACCTTGCTCCCCCAGCCGTTCACCGCGAGCCAGGCCCGCAGTGTGCTGGGCACCTCCCGCCGGGTGGTCATCCCGCTGCTGGAGTATCTGGACGGCCACGGCCACACGGTACGGGTCGACGCCGCGACCCGTCGGATGCGCCCCCGCTGACCCGGAGGGCGGCCTCGGGAACGGAGGGCGGCCTCGGGAACGTACGGGCGGCATGCGCCGTCCGGTTCGCGGCTGTGGCGGTGAGCTCAGGTATCCGCCGTGGCTCGGCGACGGGCCGGGCCCCCGAGACCGGGGGCGCGCCGCCGATCACCAGGGAGGGGACCCCGGTCATTCCCAGCTCGGCGGCGACGTCCTCGGCGTGGGCGTCGCCGGACAGCGCGGCCCGGGGGTGAGGCGCGGGCGGTGGAGCGGAGCCCCGTCGCCTGGGTGGGCTTCCCGCAGGCCGACCCCGCCGCCCGGCGGGTTCAGGCCCGGCAGAGGATCTCGCCGTGGACGACGGTGAACCAGGCGTCCTCCGCCATGCCCCACTCGCGCCAGCCGTCGGCCATGCGATCGAGGTCGGCGCGGGTGGCGTGGCCGTAGGCGAGGGCCTGGTCGGCCAGGGTGGAGGAGGTGATGCGCGTGGCCCAGGTGGAGCTCCACCAGGCCCGGTCGGCCGGGGTGGCGAAGCACCAGGTGGAGCTGCCGGCCGTGACGTCGCCGAACCCGGCCTGGCGCGCCCAGGACAGAAGGCGCCGCCCGGCGTCGGGCTCGCCGCCGTTGGCCCTGGTCACACGGCGGTAGAGGGCCAGCCAGTCGTCCAGCGCGGGTACGTGGGGATGCCAGACGAAGGCGGCGTAGTCGGCGTCGCGGGCGGCGACCAGGCCGCCCGGGGCGCTGAGGCGGCGCATGGCGGTCAGGGCGTCCACCGGGTCTGCCAGGTGCTGCAGGACCTGGTGGGCGTGGACGACGTCGAACGTCCCGTCGGGGTAGGGCAGGTGGTGCACGTCGCCGACCTGCCAGGTGACGGTCGGTGCGGCCGATCGGGCCGCCTGGGCGACGATGCCGCCGTCGCTGTCGACGGCGGTGACCGCTCCGGGCGCGACCGCTGCGGCCAGGTCGGCGGTGATGGTGCCGGGGCCGCATCCGACGTCCAGCAGGGTCATGCCGGGACGCAGGTGAGGGAGCAGGTAGGCGGCGGAGTTGGCGGCCGTGCGCCAGGCGTGGGAGCGGACGACGGACTCGTGGTGGCCGTGGGTGTATGTGGCGTGCGGCACCGACATGGGGCGTGTCCCTCCTGAAGGGGTGGGCCGGTCACGGCGAGAATATCGATCGTCCGAATCGTGGACAATTTTGTATCAATATATGATACGCCCATGATTTGCCGCATGGTACGGGCCGTGACGGGCGCGGCCCGTACCGTGTCCGGAACGGCCCGGCGGCACCTAGGCCGGCCGAACCGTCCCGATGACGGCGGACTCCAGCAGCCGCCGCAGCTCGGCGACGGGCCGGACCCCCGAGACCGGGGGCGCACCGCCGATCACCAGGGAGGGGACCCCGGTCACTCCCAGCTCGGCGGCGCGGCGGCGGTCGGCGGCGACGTCCTCGGCGTGGGCGTCGCCGGACAGCATCGCGCGGACCTCCCCGCCGTCCAGGCCGGCCTCCTCCCCCAGGCGCGCGAGGACGTCGTGGTCGGCCACGTTGAGACCCTCGGTGTGGTAAGCGCGCAGCAGGCGTTCCAGCACCTCGTCGGCCCGGCCACGGCGACCGGCCAGGTGTCCCAGCCGGTGCGCGTCGAAGGTGCTCACCGGCCGTGCGAGGTGCAGGTTGAGCTCCAGGCCCTCCGCGGCGCCGGTGGACCCGATCAGGGCGACGCGCTCGGGCGCCTTTTCACCCCACCACTCGGCCATCGCCTCGGCCGCGGTCGGGCCGGGGACGCGGCTCGCCCCCGGGTCGAGTTCGAAGGCGCGCCAGACGACCGCGGGCGCGTCGGGGCCGCCGAGTTCGGCAAGGGCCGCGGCCAGGCGTCGTTTGCCGATGTAGCACCAGGGGCAGAGCACGTCGGCGAACACCTCGATCTTCATGGCTGCTCCGGTTCCGGTCACGAGGGGTCGGTGGGCCGCGGTCCCGGGCCGATCTCCCGGACGACGGTGTAGGTGGGCGGTCCGCTCATTCGGGGTTCGGCCTGTCCGGACAGGCCGTCCAGCGCGGCTTGGATCGCCGCCATCCGGCCTTCGGTGTCGGAGGTCGCCACGAAGTCGCGGTAGGCGGTCTCGCTGTCCCAGCGCACGATGTTGTACACGCGGGTGCCGTCGGTGCTCACGTGGAAGCGGGCGGAGCGGTATCCCGGGTGGAAACGCACCCACCGTTCCTGGATTTCGGCGAACGCCGCGACGAGCTCACGCTGGGTGCCGTGTCCGTCGACGGTGTAGTCGATGATCGAGTAGAAGCCGGAGTCGGTGTCCATCGGCGGGTTCCTTCGCGTTTCGGTCGGGGCGGGCGCCCTCGGTGCGACCATCGTGCAACCTCCACTGCGCTGGAGCTCAAGCTCTCCTTTGGTCGGCCGGTGCGGGTGCCGCCGTGGTCAGGGCGTCAGGCCGTGGAGCAGGCCCTGGTCCTGGTCGGGGAAGACGGTGCGCAGGTCCAGCAGGACGTGTCCGCGTTCGGCGCGGGCGACCACCGGCGGGCACGCCGTTCGGTCGACCGGGCCGGGCACCGCAGGGTCGTCGTCTGGCGCACCGACACCGCCTGGCCGCAGCGCCGGTCCGGCGTGCCCGCCGGGAGACCTGGACCCGGAATCCGGTGGGGCCCGGGTGTCCTGCACCGGCGCGCCGCCGAGCCGTGCGATCAGGCGACCGCCGGGCTGCCAGGCGGTCCGTGGACGCTGCGCCACAGCGCCTTGACCCACGCGGCCGAGGAGGGTGCGGGCACCTCCCCAAATCTGTTCGTCGTGATGTCGTGTACGGCGTCTCGCGGATCGTCTTTCAGGTGAGAGCCGGTCTCCGGCCGGCGAAACCTTCGCATGAACGCGCGGTCTTCGCGCCGGTGGCCGATCCGGCGCCCCTGGCCATCCCGAAACCACGGAGCAGAGCATGACACCGACGCTGAACACCATCGACATCATCGTCTCCGACATGGCGGCCGGCATGGCCTTCTACGCCCGGTTGGGCCTGGAGTTCAAGCTCGACCCGCACTCGCCCGAACACGCCGGATGCGACCTCCCGAACGGCCTGCACCTGATGCTGAACACCGAGCCGTTCCGCACGCCGTTCCTGCCGGGCTGGTCCGCGCCCACCGGCGGGCCGCGTACCCTCTTGTGCTTCCAGTACCCTGCACCCGCCGACGTGGACACCGCCTACGCCGAGCTCATCGAGGCCGGATACCGCGGCCTGGCCGAGCCGTTCGACGCCTTCTGGGGGATGCGCCACGCCACGGTCGCCGACCCGGACGGCAACGGCGTCGACCTGTACGCCGCCCTGCCGGCCACCCAGAGCCAGGAGCGATAAGGGTGAAGTACGTGCTGATGTTCGTGGAGACCGAAGAGTACGCCAGAGAGCTGGAGGCGATGGGCGACCTGGAACGCGAGGCCGCCTACGCGGCGGTGGTCCGCTGGTTTGCCGACAACGCCGGGAAGATCACCCATCACACGCACCTGGCCCCCGTCCACACCGCCACCACCGTACGGCTGCCGCGCACCGGCGCCCCGATCGTCATCGACGGCCCGTTCGTGGAGGGCAAGGAGGTCGTCAGCGGCTTCGCCGAAGTGGAGGTCGCCGATCTGGACGAGGCGCTGAAACTGGCCAGGTCCTGGCCGGCGTGCCCGATCGTGGAGATCCGCCCCGCCCGATGAGCCGGCCACTCCGGGTGAGCGAGGAGGTCCTGGCCCGCGTGGTACGTGAACACGCGGGCCGCCTGGCCGCGTCTCTGGTCTCCCTGCTGGGCGATTTCTCCGCCGCCGAGGACCTGGTCCAGGACGCCGTGGAGATCGCCCTCCGCCGCTGGCCGCAGGAGGGTGTGCCGGAACGCCCGGACGCGTGGCTGTTCACCGTGGCCCGCAGGCGCGGCCTGGATGTGCTCCGCCGGGAGGGCAACCATCGCGCCAAACTGGAGCAGCTGCGCTGGATCCGGCCGTCCCCGCCGGACGACCGGCTACGGCTGATCTTCATCTGCTGCCATCCGGCGCTGTCGCGGGCGGCGCGGATCGCGCTGACGCTGCGTGTGGTGTGCGGGCTGAGCACCGCCCAGATCGCCGCCGCGTTCCTGGTATCGGAGACGACGGTGGCACAACGCCTGACCCGCGCCAAACGGAAGATCACCGAAGCGGGTATCCCGTACCGCATCCCGGCCGCCGAGGACCTGCCCGATCGGCTGGAGGAGGTCTTGGCTGTCATCTACCTGCTGTTCAACGAAGGCTACCTGTCCAGCACCGCCGACCGCGCCCATGCCCGCGACCTGGTCGAGGACGCGGAATGGCTGGCCAGCCTGCTGGCCGGCCTCATGCCCGGCGAGCCGGAGGTGATCGGCCTGCTGGCCCTCATCCGGCTGCACCGGGCGCGCGGCGCCGCCCGCTTCGACGCGCGTGAACAACTGATCCTGCTGGCCGACCAGGACCGCGGCCTGTGGAACCACCAGGAGATCAGCGCGGCGAGCGCCCTGCTGATGCGTGCGGCCCGCGCCCACCGCCGGCCGGGCCCGTACCAGCTCCAGGCGGCCATCGCGGCCTGTCACGCCGAGGCCGACAGCTTCGAGCACACCGACTGGGCCCAGATCCTGATCCTGTACGACATGCTGCTCCACCTGGCCCCTTCTCCCATCACCCGGCTGCATCGGGCTGTTGCCCTGCGCTACGCGATGGGCCCGCAGGCGGCGCTGGACGAACTGACGGAACTCGGCCCGGTGCTCCGGCGCTACCCGCTCTTCCATGCCACCCGCGCCGAGCTCCTTCGCGAACTGGGCCACGCGACGCAGGCCCGGGAGTGCGACAGGCTGGCCTTGGCACTGACCGCCAACCCGGCCCAGCAGGCGCTGCTGGAACGGCGATTGAACTGGGACTGACGCCTCTCGTCCACGGCCCCGTTCAAGGGGCCGGCCGGGAACTCCGTCAGGTGGCGGCGCCTGCCCTCCAAGACCAAAATGCTCTGACTTCGGAAATACAGGGCAGTCAATTGATATTGCTAATCAGATTTCCGGAGAAATGCTGGAAAATTCACCAAACCTTCGCCTGTCGAAACGGGAAGCCGTGGTGTTTCCGTATTCACGTCGGAGGAGAGCTCCGTGGGTCGGCCCGGCCGGGTCGTCTCCCCGCCGAAACATCGCCGCGGCGATCCCGCTCACCCGTCGCCGGTCCCGGCCACGGACACCCGGGCACGGCCGGGGTGCCGCCGGCGCAGCAGCGGGCGGGCGGTGAGCAGGAGGCCGGCGAGCAGCAGGAGGGCCACGGCGATCCACTCTCGGGAGCCGCCGGGGCCGTAGACGTGCCCCCGGCGGCCGGTGTCGAAGGCGCGGGTTTGCCGGCCCTCGGTGAACATGTCCCGGTCGCTGCCGTAGAAGGCGACCGTCGCGCGGCGGACGGCGCCGTCGTCGGAGCGGAACTCCCCCAGCCAGGAGCACGACTCGTGTCCGGGGTGCCGCACGCATTCGACGCGGTGGGCGGTGAAGACTCCGGGCAGTCCGTCGGCGAAGGCCGCCGCCCGGGCCGGGGCGATGCCCGGTACGGCGAGCAGCACCAGCAGCAGGCCCGCGGCCGACACCACCGCGTCGAAGGCGCCGAACCGGCGGCCGGGTCTCACCCGGTGGCGACGGCGCAGGTGCAGCGGGCGGCGGTGCGCTCGGACTCCCGGGGGCGCCGGTGCAGCAGCATCGCGACCACCATCGGGGCGAAGACGAGCGCGTTGTAGAAGAGGTGGAGCTCCACCCGGGGGACGATCAGCTGGATGATGCTGGTGGGGGCGGGCCGGCCCAGGAGGTTGGCTCCGGCCAGTGCCTGGACGAGCAGGATCAGGTGCTCGAGGTGGTGCCATACCTGGATGCCGAGCGAGACGTTCCACCAGGTCCGCGCCCTGCCGGTGAAGCCGGGCCGCAGCAGGAGGAGCCCGACGAGCATGATCAGGGCGTAGCCGTAGTGCATCCACTCGGAGGTGACCAGCCAGGGGATGGGCACCCCCAGGACGCCCCGGGCCTCGGGCAGGGGCCAGCCCAGGACGTAGATCTGGACGGCCTGGGCCAGGTGCTCGGCCCAGTGGGCGACCACGATCACCAGGTAGACGCCGAGCGCGACCTTGTGGTGGCGCTCGTTGAGGGCGAGGAAGAGGCTTGCGGATCGAGGGGCCGGACCGCTGTGCGACGCCATGGGTGACCTCCGTTGTCTCGGATGGGAGCGTCGTCGGGGATGGGTGGGCCGGCTCCCGGGACCGCTCGGCGGTCTCCCGGTATGCCGACGGGCCGGTTTCAGCGGAATACAGACGCGTTTAAGTCAGGGTTTCATGGTTTCCCGGAATTCGGCGAGGCGGTGAGGTGATCTGAAAAGCAACTAATACCAATCAAGGACGGCTGTCAATGATTATCCGGATACGACACGGCGCCGACTTCGACGGGCATCCGAAAACACAATTCGGCTCCGAGTCCCGCCGGAATTCGGCCGTTCCCGGCCCGCCCGAATTCCGGTGACCCGACGGGCCGAATCCGGCGGCCGGAAAGGCTCAGGATCCCTCGTAGAGCCGGGCCGGGTCGACGAGCTGAAGGTCGTCCCGCCGCGACGCCTCCTCGGTGAGCGCGGGCATGAAACCGGTGCCGCTGAACAGCAGCAGCCGCACGTCGCCGGACGCCCGCCCGTCCCGGCCCGCCAGCAGGCGCCGGAGCCGTTCCAGGCGCTCCAGGTGCGCCCGGCCGAGCACGTCGCCGCTCTTGGCCTCGCCGATGGCCAGAATCCGCTCCGGCCCGTCGCCGTCCCGGCCGAACACCACGACGTCGAGCTCGTGGGTGGTCCGGTTCGCGGGGTCCGACAGGGTGCCCGAGGCGACCCGGGTGCGCCTCCCGCCGAGGGTGTCCGGCACCGCGTGCCAGCGCGCCCAAGTCCGGGCCAGATGCTCGAAGTGCGGTCCGAGGACGTGGTCGCGGAACCGGGCCTGGGAGCGGCTCCACACCTCGTCGGCGTATCCCGGACGTTCCAGGTCCGTCCACTCCGGGCGCATGATCGCGTGGTAGAAGGCGAGGATCGGCTCGGCGATCCGATACGCCGTCCGCTTCCCGTGGAACGCGTCCGGCTCGCGGATGATCATACCGACGTCCTCCAGCACGGTCAGCGCGTGACCGAGGTCGGTGGACTTGCGGCCCAGGTAGCCCGCGATGCCGCCCCGCGTGTGGTTGCCGTCGGCGATGGACGACAGCACGCCGTGGTAGAGGGCGGTGTCCCGGATCTCGGGCTCCTCGGCGAGGAGGAACCGCGCCTCCCGGAACAGCGGCCTGCCCGGGTTGAGCACGTTGCGCACCACCCACGGCCCGAAATCGGTCATGTCGCGGGGCGCGTCGCCGAAGGTGAACTCGCGCCGGTATGCGGGGGTGCCGCCGACGACCGCGTTGACCAGGAACGCCAGCCGCAGGTCGTCGATCTCCCAGAACCGCCGGGCGAGCCGGTAGTCCAGAGTGGGCACGACCAGGTCCAGGCTCGCCCTCCCCCGCAGCGGCGCGGTACCGGCGAGCAGTCCGCCCATGAAGGACAGCGCCGACCCGCACAGGAGCAGCCGGACCGGGGTGCCCGCCCGCTGCGCCTGCGGGCCAAGGGCCCGCTGGATCAGCGAAGGCAGCTGGGGGGACGCCTTGGCCAGGTAGGGGAACTCGTCGATCACCACCGGGGTCGGCCGGTCGCGCGCCAGCGACATCAGCACCTCGACGGCCTCGTCCCACCCCGCGAACCGGCGCGGGGTACCCTCCCCCAGGTGCCGCGCGATCGCCGTGCCGAACTGGTGGAGCGACTCGGCCTGGGTCGCCTCGGTCGCGGCGAAGAAGAACCCCCCGGTCGCCCGGCACACCGCGTCCAGCAGAAAGGTCTTCCCCTGGCGGCGCCGGCCCGACACGATCCCCAGTGTCGCCTCCGGCCCGGGGTACTCCGTGAACCTGGACAGCTCCGCCCACTCGTAGTCCCGGTCGAACATCCCCGCGGGCTTGTCCACGCGACCTCCTCAATGATAAGCCAACCTATTATAGGTCGGCTTATCATTGGATCCCGAGCGGCGCGGTGGCGGAGTCGCCCTACGACTCCAGGTCGGCGTCGTCGATCCAGGAGCCGTGGAATCCGAACGGCACCCTGCGGGGAAGGGTCACCACGGCCACCGGCGGCCCGGCGACGTCGGTGGCGTCCAGCACCAGCAGCTCGGACGGGCCCCCGTCCTCGCGGACGGTGACCGACAGCAGCCAGCCGTCGTCCTCGGCCCGGCCCGGGTCCGCCGAGGGCACGAACACGGCCTCGCCGGGGAGGGTTCCGGCGGGCATCGGGTGCTCGGCGACGGTGCCGCGGGCGGTGTCGAACTTCAGGATCCCGGCCTTGCCGGTGACGTCGGTCACCGCGTAGCGGTACCGGGCCTCGCGGCCGACCCGGGTGTCGTCGAGGGTGGGGAACTCGACGCTGCGGTCGTCCAGCGGGGTCTCGCCGACGGCACCGGTCGCCGGGTCCAGCGTCCAGCGGTGCCAGCGGGCCGCGCCGGTGGCGGCGGCGCCGGCCCCGGGGTCGGCGGCGTCCAGGCCGGGCGCGTCCCACATGGCCACCGCGTCGGCGGCGGAGTAGCGGGCGGCGTCCAACACGACCCGCCCGGCGGCGTCGACGTGGGCGTTGCCGACGTGGAACACGTAGGCGGGTTCCACCTCGAACCAGCGGACCTCACCGGGCCGGTCCAGCGGCATGACGCCGATCCGGGCCCCGTAGCCGTCGTCCCAGCCGTACGGCATGCCGGTGGACAACCGTTCGAGCTGGAACGTGATCGGCAGGTCCAGGAAGATCGCGTGCCGGTCGGTGACGGCGAAGTCGTGGATCATCGTCGGGCCGGGTACGGCGATCTCCGCGCTGACGGTGAGCTCTCCGGCGGCGGAGAGCCGGTGGTAGGTGAGGTACGGCGGCGCGAAGCCGTGCCCGTAGAAGTGCAGCTCGCCGGTGACCGGGTCGGCCTTGGGGTGCGCGGTCATGGCCGTGGTGAGGCGGCCCCCGAAGTCCAGCGGGCCGATCGTGGCCAGCTCCGGCGTGATCGCGTGCGGGAAGCTCCCCTCGTCCAGGGCCAGGATCCGGCCGGCGTGCGGGATCACGTGGGTGTTGGCGATCCCGACGGCGAGGTCGCGGGCACCGTCCGGGCCGATCGGGCTCCGGCCCTCCAGGGTGCCCGTGCGCACCCAGCGGTTGCGGTACCACTCGGCGCGGCCGCCGCGGAGCCGGATCCCGTGGATCATCCCGGGGCCGATGAACCAGTGCGGGGTGGTCTCGCCCGGTCGCGGGTTGGGTCCGTTGCGGAAGTAGCGGCCGTTGAGTTCGGGGGGCAGCGAGCCCCGGACCGGCAGGCCGACGGCGTCGATCTCGTCGGGTACGGGGGCCCGCGGCCCGGTGAGGTGCGGCGGGGGCTCATGGTCGGTGGTCATGCCGGGAAGCATGTACCAGTCATCTTTGACATGTCAATCTCGACATGTCAAAAGTGACATGTCGCTCCCCCTCCGATAGAGTGCGGGCATGTCCCTGCCCCACGCCTTGCTGGGCCTGCTCGCTCTCGAACCGCGGACCGGATACGAGCTCACCAAGATGTTCGAGGGCGACCTCAGCCGCTACGCCTGGCAGGCCGGGCACACCAACATCTACCCCGAGCTGGGCAAGATGGCGGCCGCCGGGCTCATCGAGGTGACGGCCGAGGGCGCCCGCGGCAGCCGGACCTACGCCCTGACCGCGCGGGGACGGGCCGAGCTGCGCTCCTGGATGATGGACCCGCCCCAGACGGGGGGCAAGGTCCGCAACGTGGAGGTGCTGCGGATGTTCCTCATCCCCACCCTCTCCGTCGCCGACTCGCTCACCCTGCTGCACCGGCTCGCCGACCAGGCCGCGGCCGAACTCGACCACATCGAGGCCTCGGTGAAGAACGCCGAATTCCGGCCCGGCCACGAGTGGTTCGGCGTGCTCGCCGCCGAGTTCGGGGCGCTCCAGTACAAGGCCATGCGCGAGTGGGCGCTCTGGGCGATCGAGCAGCTGTCCACCGCGGGAAAGGCGGCGGACCCGCCCCCGGCCGCCCCCTGACCGGGCCGGACCGGCCCGGGCCGGCGAGGCGTCAACCCTCAGGCGTAGGTCCCCGGCTCTAGCGGGCCGTATCGAATGCCCTCTGTGGGCTGATGTGTCACAGGCGTCGTCCACGGCATCGTCGGGAGGGTGCTCGACGACCGTAAACCCCATGCCCCGGCGGCCTCGCGAACGCCCCGGCCCGGCGGCCGGCTGCGCCGCGCGGTGCTCACCCTGATCGTCCTCGCCTCGGTGAGCGTGCCGGTCATGGGCCGGGCCCACACCGGCGCCGTCGCGGCGCCCGGCCCGGTCGCCTTCCTCCGGCTGCCCGCGATGACCCCCGAGGCGCTGGCCGAGCGGTACGCGGCAGGCCGGCAGGCCGTCGAGGCGGCCGAGCGGATGGCCGTCGCGCACGGCCATCGGAGCCGGGCCGGGGCCCTGCGCGCCCTGTCCGACCCGGCGCGGCGGTTGCTGTACTTCGACGGCCGTGGCGGGGGCCGCGCCGTGGAGGTGCACGGCGACCTGCCGAGTGCCGAGCGGATCGCCGTGCTGGTCCCCGGCTCCGACACCAACCTGGACAAGTACGGCCTGCTGCACGGGGGTGCGCTGCGCCTGCGGCGGGAGCTCGGGGACACCGCCGCCGTGATCGCCTGGCTCTACCGGACGCCCGCCACCGGAAGCCTGGCGGCGCTGACGGCCGGACTCGCGGACGAGGCCGCCCCCGACCTGCGCGCCTTCATCGGGGATCTCGCCGCGGCCCGGCCCACGGCCCGCGTCTCCCTGCTGTGCCACTCCTACGGCACGGTGGTCTGCGCCCGGGCCGCGCCCGGGCTTGAGGTCGGCGACATCGTCCTGTACGGCAGCGCGGGCACCGGTGCCGACGACGTCGCCGCGCTGCGCACCCGGGCCAGGGTCTGGGCCGGGCGGAGCGGCGGCGACTGGATCGCCCATGTGCCCTACACCCGGCTCCGCCTGCCGTTCACCACCGTGGGGTTCGGCACGGACCCGGTCTCCCCGCGGTTCGGCGCCCGGGTCTTCGCGGCGGGCGACGGCGGCCACAGTGACTACCTGCGCGACGGGACGTCGCTGCGGAACATCGCCCGGATCGTCTCCGGCCGGGCCCCGTCCGAGGCGGGCCGCGGTGAATGACCTGGTCCGGCGGATGGAGGCGGCCACCCCGCCCGGCCGCGACCGCGCCGTCGACGCGCTGCGCGCCCTGGCCGTCGGCGGTGTGGTGCTCGGCCACTGGCTGGTGACCGCGCTGTTCGCCGACAGCGGGCGGCTGCACGTCACCAGCCCGCTGCGGCACCTGCCCGAGCTCGCCCCCGTCACGTGGCTGCTGCAGACGATGGCGATCTTCTTCCTGGTGGGCGGGCAGATGGCGGCCGCCGGGCACGCCCGTGCCCGGGACCGGGGCCAGACGTTCCCCCGGTGGCTGGCCGCCCGGATGAACCGGCTGCTCCGGCCGGTCGTTCCCGTGGTGGCGGTGTGGGGTGCGGCGGCGGTCGCGATGCTCGCCGCCGGGACCGATTCGGACACCGTGTACAAGCTGGTCAAGCTGGTGCTGTCCCCGATGTGGTTCCTGCTGGTCTACGCCGCGCTCACCGCGGCTACCCCGCTGGTCGCGCGGCTGCACCCGCTCTGGCCGCTGGCCGTCGTCGCCCTGGTCGACCTGATCCGGTACGGACTCGGGGGGCCCGCCTGGCTCGGCTGGGCCAATGTGGCCGCGGGCTGGCTGGTCCCGTACTGCCTGGGTGCGGCCTGGGCCCGGGGTAAGCTGCGCCGGCGGGCGACCGGCTGGGCGCTGCTGCTCGGGGGCGGTGCCGCAGCCGCGGTGCTCGTGGTCTGGGCCGGATATCCGGCCGCCATGGTCGGTGTGCCCGGAGCCCCGATCTCCAACCAGTCCCCGCCGACCCTGGCGGCCGCGGCCTTCGGGCTGGCCCAGTGCGGAGCGGCCCTGCTGCTGCAGGGGCCGCTGCGCCGGGCGCTGCGCCGCCCCGCCGCCTGGGCGGCGACGCTGCTGGTCAACCTCTCCGCCATGACGATCTTCCTCTGGCATCAGACCGCGTTGATCGGCGTCACCGCGGTCGGCCTGCTCTCCGGTTCGGCGCTGCCCGGCCTGCACACCGTCCCGGGCGATCTGGGCTGGGTGGCGGCCCGCCTGGCCTGGCTCCCGGTGTTCGCGGCGGCGCTGCTGGTGTGCCGGGCGGCGTTCCACACCTACGAGCGCGGGCGGCCGTGTCGTGGCGGAGCCGCCACAGCAGTCGTCCGCGCAGGGAGTGGGCGGGGTCGGTGAAGAGCGTCTCCAGCCGGGCGACCGGGATGGAGCGGTCGCCACGGCGGGCAGGTTTGCGGCGCTGCAGGCGGCGGGCCGGGCTGGTGGCCGGCGGTTCCTGGCGCTGGGCCCAGGTGGTGAAGGCGACGAGCGCGGTCAGGTGGCGGCGGCCGTGCTCTCCCCGCCCGCCGTCATCGCGGCGTAGCGGTCGGGGGTCAGGGCGACGGGATGCGCCGGGCCGACGACGGCGATCAGCCGGGCAGGGGTCTCGGCGTAGCCGGCGCGGGTGGTGGCCGCGGTGATGGAGTCGAAAGAACATTCGACCGCCGGCCCGATCCCGGCCGTGGTCGTCGCGCCGGTGGCCGGGGCGGGCCGGTCGGGGAGGGTCACTGTGACACATGGTGCAGGTTCTGTGTCGCACACCCGCGGGGTGATTTGGGTTGGGCTTGATGGCCTGGTTTGGGATCGCTGCTTGGGGTGGCGCAGGCCGGGGCTTGGCGCTTGCCGGTCCTGGTTGTGATGGTTTGCCCCGGTTGCTGATGTCCGGATGCGGCCAGCGGAATCGCGGATGGCGTCAGGTGTCTTGCCGGGGCTGGGGGACGGGCGCACCATTGTGCGGACAGGTACCGCCCATCGCAAACCCGACCCCGGTTTCCCCGCCTCGCAGGCGCTTTGCGTCTGAGCCGTACCGTACGGCGCGGGCACGCCGCCGCTGAGTGGCGTGCTTTCATGCGCTGTTTCATTGCTTGCCGATAGTCCGGTCTGCGTGTCCGCTGCGCCGGGTGCGTGCGCGCGCTGTCACGGATCCGCTTCATCGGGTGGCCGCCCGCCGGGGCGGGGCCTGGATGAGATGTAGATGTATGTGGATGTGAGGAGGACTCGTCGACCTTCCTCGGCCCCTGCCGCGCCCGTGCCGGACGCGCCTTGACCGCAGCGCGGCTACACGGCAGGTCCGCCACCAGGCTGCCTATTCCTTTCCGACCCTGCGTCGGCGCGCCCGGGACGATGTGCTGTGGCGCCCCGAGAGGAGCACCCTCCCATGACCCCCCTCACCCGCCTGCTCGCCGCCCTGCTCAGCGCGCTCCTGGCAGCGGCGATGCTCACCGCGCCCGGCACCGCGGCCTCCGTGGCGCCGGCGGGCCCGCTGGAGATCACCTGCACCCCGCCCAGCGGCAACATCGCCACCTTCACCCCGCCGCTGACCCTCACCCCGCAGACCGTCACCGTCGCCAACTCCGCCACCTACAGTCCGTGCGTCTCCGCCACCCAGCCGGCGGTGACCTCCGGCACCCGATCCAACCTCAACACCCAGACCCGCAGCTGCCTGGACCTGCTCACCTCCGGAACCGTCACCTTCACCATCACCTGGAACACCGGCCAGACCTCCACCGTCTCCGGCACCACCACCACGAGCACCGCCGGCGCCGCCATCGTCTTCACCACCACCGGAACCGTCACCACCGGCCTGTTCGCCGGCAGCTCGGTCGCGCAGGTCAACACCGCGCCCTCGGCCGACATCCTGCTGTGCACCGCCGGCCTGGGCACCGTCTCCGGTGTCACCTCCCTGGTCACCCTGACCATCACGTGATGCACCGCGGAGCCCGCCCGGCAAACCCCGCAACCACCACGAAGGGACACGACACCATGACCCGCCTGGCCGCCGTCCTGCCGGCCCTCATCCTCGCGGCCGCCGCGCTCGCCCTGCCCACCCCGGCCCGCGCGGCCTCCTCCACCACCTGCACCGGCACCAGCCACGTCACCTTCAGTCCCGGCCTGACCCTCACCCCGCAGAACGTCACCGTCACCGAGACCGACACCGTCCCGTCCTGCACCTCCACCGACCCCACCATCACCGGCATCGTCACCGGAGGCCCCTTCTCCTACCCTGTCCCGGGCGCCTCCTGCAACCACGTCGAGCTCAACCCCGCCGGCGGCGGCCAACTCGTCCTCCACTGGAACAACGGACAGACCTCCACCCTCACCGGCCTCCTCAGCACTCTGACCGCCACCGGCGGCATCGTGCAGAACACCGCCGCCGGCACCGTCACCGCGGGCCAGTTCACCGGCGCCACCGCCGTCATCACCTGGGCCTACCTCCTCGTCAACCCCCTGCAATGCCTGACCCCCGGAGGCCTCACCGCCCAGGACGGCACCATCGTCCTCCAGATCACCGGCCTGTGAGCCGAGCTTCAGCCACCCCCCAACCAACCGCCAAAGCCGGCCCGCCCCTGTCGATGGCGATCTCAAAGAGGGCGCTGACCAGCGCTCATGACCCTCGCACGTACGTCGTGACGGCTTCGCCGGCGACAGGCCGGCACATGGAAAGGGAACCCGCATCATGCATCTCTCGCTCCTGGCACGAGCACATCGCCTAGCCCGCGCGGCCGTCGGGCTGCGCCGCGATGGGCTCCCACGCACCACGACCGCGCCGGAGACCGGGGAGGGAGCTGAATTCGGCCGGGTTGTGAATCACCGCCGACGGCCGCTCGGGTGGCTCACCCGCATGACGGTCGCGCCGCTGCTTGCCCTGACCGGCCTGGCCGTGGGCGTTCCGCCCGCGCACGCCGCCTTCCCCGGCGCCAATGGCAAGATCTTCTACAGCCTGGCCTCGGGCAGCGGCCCCGGCGACCCCGCCGACCTGTACTCCGTCAACCCCGACGGCACCGGCGCCACCCAGCTCACCAGCGGCTCCGCCGACGACAGCTTTCCCGCCACCTCCCCCGACGGCTCGACCGTCATCTTCAGGCGCAACGCCGGCAGCGGGGGCGAGATCTATTCCATGAACGCCGACGGCACCGGCATCACCCAGCTGACCACCGGGGCCGGGGTCGGCTTCGGCACCATGAGCTTCTCCGGTGACGGCGCCCGGATCGTCTATGCTGCGCCCGGCAGCGGCCTGGTGGTGATGGACGCCGACGGCAGTAACGCCGCCGCGATCGGCACCGGCACCTCGGCCCACTCGCCCGTCTGGTCATCCGACGGAACCAAGATCGCCTACGTGCTGGGCAGCGGCGTCTACAGCATCAACCCCGACGGCACCGGCAGCACCCTGCTGGCCGGCGGCGTCTCCGGCCAGCAGGCGGCCAAGCCGAGCTGGGCCCCCGACGGCAGCAAGATCACCTACCAGAACGCCGTCTTCCCCGTGGTCAACCAGATCTATGTGATGAACGCCGACGGCACCGGCAAGACCAACATCTCCAACGACAGCGGCAACTCCTACTTCGCGCCGCTGTGGTCCCCGGACGGCACCAAGATCGCCTTCAGTCGCGGCGGTTCCCTGTGGACGATGAACGCCGACGGCACCGGCAAGACCAACGTCTTCACCGGCGCTCCCGGGAACTTCACCGACTGGGCGGTCGGCGCGGCCGGCGTGGACCTGGGCGTGGTGGTGGCCGACTCGGCCGACCCGGTCAACCTCGGCACCACCTTCACCGACACCGTCACCGTCACCAACAACGGCCCGGCCACCGCCACCGGGACCACCGCGTCGATCACCCTGTCCGGCGTCTCGACCGGCATCCTCTCGGCCACCGGCAGCCAGGGCTCGTGCACGGTCACCGGCTCGGTCTCCTGCAACCTGGGTAGCCTGGCCTCCTCCGCCTCGGCGACCGTCACCCTCACCCTGTCCCCGGCCGCGACCGGTACCGTCACCGTCACCGTCACCGTAGACGCCACCGAGAACGACCCCACCCCGGGTAACGACAGCGACGCCGAGAACACCACCGTGGCCAACGGGCTGGGCTGCACCGTCACCGGCACCAACGGCAACGACACCAACCTGGACGGCACCAACGGCGCCGATGTGATTTGCGGGCTGGCCGGCAACGACACCATCGAGGCGGGCAACAACGGCGACACCGTTTACGCCGGTCCCGGCAACGACACCGTCGACGGCGGCAACGGCGACGACACCCTGTACGGCGGCGGCGGCAACGACGCCATGGGCGGCGGCAACGGCGCCGACCACCTCCACGGCGAAGCGGGCAACGACACCAACGACGGCGAAACCCTGCTCGGCGGCCTGCTCCACCTGTTCGACAACGGCGCCGACCACATCTACGGCGGACCCGGCGACGACACCCTCGACGGCCAGAACGGCAACGACGTCCTGCTGGACCACGACGGCACCGACGACATGAGCGGCGGCCCCGGCAACGACGACATCGACGTCCAAGACGGCAGCGGCGGCGACGCCGCCAACGGCGGCCTCGGTACCGACACCTGCGCCGCCGACGCGGGCGACACCACCACCAGCTGCTAACCCACACCCGCGCCCGCCCCCGGGCAACATCCTCCCCGGGCTTACCGGTAGCCCGGCTCAAAGAACCCACGATGTCGAAGGAGCCACGATGGCCTCCCTCAGCCTCCGGTGCGCCCGCGGCGGCACCATCGCCTTCCAGATCATGGGCCTGTTCTAACCCCGCCGCCGGTGCCCGGCCCGGGAACCCCGGGCCGGGCACCGGCGGCACCCCCGCCATTGCCAACCGCCCGGCACCCCACCTCCAGCCCACCACACCCGTATCGCGACGGTCACCTCCGACCTGACCGTCGCCCGCCACGCCCTGCCATGGGCCGGTCGATTCGAAAGGGAGTGCTGTCCATGCACCGCCTGCGCCGCCCGCTCGCCCTGCTCTCCACCCTCCTGCTCGCCCTGGTCGTCAGCGGCACCCTGCCCACCGCGGCCTCCGCCAGCGGGCCCGAAGTCACCTGCACCCTGCCTAGCAGCAATATCGTCACCTACAACCCGCCGCTCAGCTCGACACCGCAGTCGGTGACGGTGACCACCACCTACCAGTACAGCTCCTGCGTCTCCACTACCCAGCCCGGCCTGACCTCCGGCACCCGCACCACGGTCTCGACGCAGACGCGAAGCTGCCCCGACCTGCTCACCAACGGCACCTTCACCCTCACGATCAACTGGAACACCGGACAGTCCTCCACCGCCACCGGCAGCTACAGCGCCGTCAGCGCAGGCGTGGCCATCGTGCTGACCCTGACCGGAACCGTCACCTCCGGCCTGTTCACCGGCAGCAACTTCCTCCAGGTCAACACCGCCCCCTCGGCCGAGGTCCTGCTGTGCACCGCCGGCTTGGGCACCCTGTCCGGCCTCGGCTCTCAGGTCAGCCTGCAGATCACCTCCTGACACCCTCATAGATCCCGCCCAGCCCCCTACACCGCCACCACGAAGGGCCGGATGCCATGGCACGCCTTGCCGCCCAGGACGGCACCATCGCACTCCAGATCACCGGCCTGTAAGCCAAGCCGCAGCCGGCTCATGTACATGAGCGATCACGGCCGTCCTGCGAGCAGGCGATCCACCCGCCGGGCGCCGCGCGACTCCCGGCACGCTATCCGGTACGTCACCCCAGACGTCGCGCGGCGGCCGGCATGAGCGCGGCGCCGAAGGTCGCCGCGCCGCGCGGCGGACACGTTGCGCTCGCCGCATTCTCCGACGCCTTCCCGGCCCCCTCGCGCACGGCCAACCCCAACACCCGCCGCGCCTACGCCTCGGCCGTCGACCGCGTCATCGCCCTGCTCGGCCGTGACCGGCCGCTCGCCGCGCTATCGGGAGGACTCCACGCCGCACGCCCTTGAGGTCGTCGTCCGCCTCCCCGCCCACTCCGAGCGCACGTAGCCCTGATCGTCGGCGGGTACGGGCAGAGCCTGGCCGGCCGCGGTGCTCGACGGCGGCCGGGACCCCGGTGCTGGTCGCCGAGGGGACACCGGCGGCGGTGTCGTGGCCTTCGGCCCCACCCGCGGGTTCGGTACGCCGGTCATCCGTCCGGTGGGGCGGATCATCCGTTCGGTGGGGCGCAGGCTCCACCCGCCGTTCATGACATCGGTTGATGTGCGCCGTGCCGCCGGATTGGGAGGCTGACCACCTCCAGTCGGAAAGGAGCACAACATATGGCAGAAGTGCGCGACGGGACGACGAGCCCGCCGGACGGAGGGGCGGTGAGTCGTCGCGGGATCCTCTCGGGGGTGGGTGCCGCGGCGATCGCGGCGATCGCCGTGACGGCCGACCCGTGGCGTGCCGACGCCGCGTCGGGGGCGCCGGAGACGGCGGGGTTCGGACCGGTGACGGTACGTCCCGGGGACTTCCGCTACGACAATCTGCTGCGTGGCAACAACTTCCGGTTCGCCGGGCGGCCGGAGGAGATCCGCGTGGTCGGGTCGACCGATCAGGTGGTGCGCGCGGTGTCGGAGGCGGCGCGGTCCGGTCGGCGGGTCGCGGTGCGCAGCGGCGGGCACTGCTTCGAGAACTTCACCGCCGATCCGGCGGTACGGGTGCTGCTGGACCTCTCCCCCATGGACGCGGTCGGCTACGACGCCGGTCGGCGGGCGTTCGCCGTGCAGCCCGGAGCCACCCTCGGCCACGTGTACCGGACGCTGTTCAAAGGCTGGGGCGTGACGGTCCCCGGGGGCAGCTGCCCGGGAGTGGGCGCCGGCGGGCACTTCGCGGGCGGCGGGTACGGGGCGCTGTCCCGGCTCCACGGTTCGGTCGTGGATCACCTGTACGGGGTGGAGGTCGTGGTGGTCGACCGCCACGGCACCGCCCGCGCGGTGGTCGCCACCCGCGAGCCGGACGACCCGCACCGCGACCTGTGGTGGGCGCACACCGGCGGGGGCGGCGGCAACTTCGGCGTGGTCACCCGCTACTGGCTGCGTACGCCCGGCGCCGCCGGCACCGACCCGTCCCGGCTGCTGCCCAGGTCGCCGCGGCGGATGCTGCAGCACGTGGTCTTCTGGTCCTGGGAGGAGCTGACCGAGCGGTCGCTGACCGGGCTGCTGCGCAACTTCGGGACCTGGCACGAGCGCCACAGCGCGCCCGGCTCGCCGTACGCCGGGCTGTACGGGATCCTCCAGGCGTCGCACCGCGCCGGCGGATCGGTCATGCTGGTCGCGCAGATCGACGCGGACATCCCCGGCGCCGAGGGCATGGTGACCGGCTTCGTGGCCGCGGTGACCGCCGGCCTCGACCTGGGCCCGGGGGCCGAGTTCCGGCAGACGATGCCGTGGTTGCACCGGATGACCTGGCCGGGCAGCGGCGAAGCGGGGGACGTGGTCAACCGGCGGTACAAGATCAAGGCCGCCTACCTGCGTCGCTCGTTCACCCAGGCCCAGCTCGCGGCCGTCCACCGCAACCTGACGAACTCCACCGGCGGGGCGGACGCCGGCCTCACGCTCATCGGCTACGGCGGCCAGGTCGGCGCGGTGGCGCCCGCGGCCACCGCGATCGCCCAGCGGGACGTGGTCATGAAGGCGGTCTACCAGACCGTCTGGGGTGAGGAGAAGGACGACGCGGCCAACCTCGCCTGGATCCGCGGCTTCTACCGCGACGTGTACGCCGACACCGGCGGCGTGCCGGTGCCCGGCGAGGTCAGCGACGGCTCCTACATCAACTACCCGGACGCCGACCTGGCCGACCCGGCGTGGAACACCTCGGGGGTGTCCGCCCATCGGCTCTACTACAAGGAGAACTACCCACGCCTTCAGCGGGTGAAGGCCCGGTGGGACCCGCGCGGCGTGTTCCGGCACGCCCTGGCCGTCGAACCGCCGGAGGCCGGCTGACCGGCGCCGGGACGGCCGGTCGCCGCCACCGCCGGGACGGGAGGACGCGGCCGTACCCGTCCCGCTGCGGACCCGCTGTCTCCACGGGCGGGCGCGGGGCCACCCCGACCGGCCGTAAGCCGGTGAGTCGCCTCCCGCCAGGCAGGTGTACGGCGGGTCAGGAGCGCATCCAGATCCAGCCTGTGCTGTCCTCTTCGTAGTCGGGTTCGCTGCCCACCGCGATCATCCGTTCGCTTCCCGGAACCTTCGCGAGGTCGGCGACTTCGTCCGGCCACGAGGTGCCGGGGGGAGCTCCCTCGTCCGTCCAGCCCCCGTCGTAGCGCAGAATCCGCTCCGAACCGCCGAAGAGCGCGGCGACCCAGAAACCGCCGCGCCCGTCGGCGGCGATCGTGGTGAAGGCATCGTGGCGGTACACATCATCACGGGAGTGGTCTTTGCGCGGGACGTCCATCACTGTCCACCGCCGCCCGTCCCAGCGCAGCACGACGGGTTCACCTCTGTCGGAGTTGGAGTTATCGGACTCCGTACCGCCGGATGTGGTCGAACTCACCAAGCCCCCCACCACCCACACCTCCCTGGGGGACACAGCCGCGATGTCGTACAGGAAGGTGACCTGTCGACTGCCGGGCCTGACATCATGCCCGCGGATTTCCGGATACCCCGGGTAGCCCGGGATCAGGGAGTGCCAGGTGGTGCCGTCCCAGTGGATGATCGCGGAATCGCCCACCGCCCACACGTCGTTCGGCGACAGAGCGCTGAACCCCTCGATCTTGTTGCCGCCGGGAGTCGGCTGGTAGTCCGTCCACTTCCCGGCCTTCCATCGCATGAGGAAGGCCTGATAGTCGGGGCTTGCGTCGCGGAGCGCTCCCGTTATCCAAAACTCGTCGGGCGCCGTCGCGACCGCGGCTTCCAGCAGACGCCCGGACGGGCCCTTCACGTGAGTCCAGCCGCGGCCGGTCCAGCGCCACGCCTGCGCGTCCTCGCCGAACACCCACACATCGCCGCGCGGCGAGACGGAGACCACCCGCGGGGATTTCGGCCCCCGGGGGACGACCTCGGCCCACCGTCGGCCGTTCCACCGCAAGACGACCGGGTTCTCCGCGTGCTCCGTCCCCACCACCCAGACGTCCTTCGGCCCCGTGGCCGCGACGCTCCACATCCCGCCCGCTTCCCCGAACTCCTTCGGGACCCGGGTCCATCGGTTCGGCCCCGGCGATATCTCCACCGGTGCGGGGAACGCGATCGCCTCGCGGGAGGGCGCGGTCGGCGTGGAAGCCCGGTTTTCCGGGGGCGGCTCGGTTGCCCGGCAGCCCGTGGCCAGCGTGAGCGTCACCACCGCGATGACCAGAAACCTTGACGGCATGCCGGGAGCCTAGAGCGTGAGGCGCGTGTTTCACGAGCCTTCCGCAAAACGTGATCATTCGGTTCGGAGGTCACGGAGCGTGAGGCCGTCGCCGTTCGGGCCCGGCGCGGTGGGCGAACTCGTCGGCGCCGGTGCTTGTCGCCGAGGTGCACCGGCGGCGCCGTGGCCTTCCGCCCGACCTGCGGGCCTGGCCCGCAGGTCGTCCGATCGGAGCGGCGCAGGCTCCAGCTGCCGGTTCACGGCATCGGTTGATGCGTGCCCCGCCGGGTCGGCAGGCCGACCACCTCCGGCACGCCTTGGCCGTCGAACCGCTCCAGGCCGGCTGACCGGCGCCGGGTCGGCCCGTCACCGCGTGGCGGGGTGTCCGCGCCACGCGGCGGCTCGCCGTCACGGCCGGGACGGCAGGGTGCGGCCGGGTGTCATGCGCCGGCCGGGTCCACGCCCTCGGCGACCGGGCCGTTCCAGTCGACGAGCTGCACGATGACCCCGCCCGGGTCGCGCACCTGGAAGGCGCGCTCCCCCCACGGCTCCTCGGTGAGGGGCATGGTGATCGCCACGCCCTCGGCCTCCAGGCGGGCCAGCTCGCCTTCCAGGTCGTCGACGACGAAGGCGAGGATCAGGCCTTGGGCGTGGTCGTCCCGCTGGTCGGCGGGGAGGGACTCCCGGCCTCGGCGCAGGAAGATCACGTTCATGCCCGAGTCCTCCCTGGCCAGGGAGGAGAAGCCGTCGGCGGACATCTGCTCGGTGAATCCGAAGTGGCGGGTGAGGAAGTCGCTGGACGCCGGGACGTCGTCGACGTTGAGCGAGACTGCCGAAGCGGTGATGCGCAAGAGAATCCCTCTCGGTAGGAAATCTTCGTACAAAGTACAATGTACTTTGTACGACGTTTTGTTCCCGCCGGATGTTCCCATGCGGAGACCGAGACTTCCGGGGACGCGGGCCCGTGCCCGAGAGCCGACGCCCGGCTGGACGTCGGCGTGGCCGGGACGGCCCCGGTGCAGCCGGCGGTGGAGAAGACCTCGGGCGAGGACCTCCTCCGCGCCGAGCTGATCGTCGCCCCGGTCACCCTGGTGCCGGTGTTCGGCAGCGCGGTCGCGGCGCCGCTCCCGCCGTTCGTCGAGCTGATCTCGGTGATGTCCGCCACGGCGGTGCTGCGGCCGCTGTCGGAGGTGACCGAGGTGTCGGTGTTCGCGATGAACGTCACCGTCGCGCCGGGCCCGGGTCCGGCCATCGACGACAGCCTGTTCGTCGTGGGCCGTTTCCGGGACGGGCCGGAGGCGGTGCGGACGGCCGGGCGGAGGAGGTGTTCTCGGCGCTCACCGTGGCGCTGTCGCCGTCGGCCCTGCCGGCGTTCCCCCTGTACTTCTTCGGTTCGATCGCCTACGGCGGTATCGCGGTGGTGGTGCTCCCCGCGCTGCCGGCGCTGCTCGGGCATCGGGTGAACCGGTTCGACGTGCCGAGGCGGGCCCGGCGGCGGCCGGCGCTCGGGGTGATACGCCGCCCGGTGGCGATCGCGGTGACGGTGTTCCTGCTGTTTCTGGGCCTGCCGTTTCCCTACGGTGTCGTTCGGCCCGGCCGACGAACGGGTGCTGCACGGTGGGGACGCGACGCCGGTGCGGGGGCTGCCGGTCCCGCAGTTCATGCGGTCGGCGGGCCGGGCGAACCGGTGGGCCCCCGGCCCCGCCGCACCGTCGGCACGACCGGTTCGGACCACGGGAGGCGACCGAGACGCCGGACGCCGCCGAGCCCGCCGGTGCGTTCCGGGCCCGGTACGGCCTGCGCTGCCGCAGGCCGTACCCCGCTCGGTTTCGGCTACAGGGCCTGGATGAAGTGTTCGGCCTCGTCCTGGCCCATGCCGGTCTCGCCGCGGATCAGGTGGATCGCCTGTTCGGTACGGCCTGCGGCCGTGAGCTCGCGTACCCGGGTGGCGAGGTCGGGCACGGCCACGGCCCGGCGAGGCGGGACGTAGCGCCCGGCCTCCATCTGGTCGGCCACGTGCTTGGCCTGCTTGAGGCCGAGCCCGGTCTCCTCCCGGATCAGTTTGATGGCCTGGATCTTCTTCCCGTTTTGGATGAGGGCCATCGCGCGCGTCTCGAAATCCGCCCCCGGCACGGCGGGCGGAGACCCTGCCACCGGAATGGACTGCTTGACGACCCTCCGCCGGAAGATCATGACAACCCCCAAGACGATCGCTACGGGGAGGCCCACCACGCCGAGCCACAAGATCAGCTCTACCGGACCCAGATTAGGCATATCCCGATCTTACGTCGGCGATGCCGGAAATCACCGTGCCGCAGGAGCGGGCGATGCCTACCGGCTGGGCCAGGTGGCCGCGACGTAGTCGGCGAAGGAACGCGGTTCCCGGCCGAGGGCCCGCTTCACCCCGTCGCTGATGTACTCGCTGCGGCCCTCGGCGATGTCCTCCAGCGTCGCCGTGAGCACCGTGGCGAGCTCGCCGGGGAACCCGTGCCCGATGAGCTGTTCCCGGAAGTCGGCGAGTTCGATGTGCAGGTAGCGGATCGGCTTCCCGGTCGCCTCGGCGATCATCTCGACGGCGGTGCGCATCGAGATCGCCTCCGGGCCGGAAAGGTCGTAGGTCTGGCCGTCGTGCCCGTCGGCGGTGAGCGCGGCGACCGCCACGTCGGCGATGTCCTCGGCGTCGATGAACGGCTCACGCCCCTCCCGGGTGGGCAGGGCGATCTCCCCCGCCTCGACGCCCGGGGCGAACAGGTCCTCGCTGAAGTTCTGCGCGAACCAGGTGGGCCGCAGGATCGTCCACTCCCGGGCCCGGTTCCGCACCGCGTCCTCGGCCGGATGCCAGGCCATTCCCCGCGCCGACAGCAGGACCACGCGGCCGGTGAAACCGCGGAGCAGCCGGTCGATCTCCTCGGTCGGGTCGGCGCTGAGGGGCGGGGCCATCAGGTAGAGGGCCGAGACGCCGTCCAGCGCCGCCGGCCAGGTGCCGGGGTCGTCCCAGTCGAAACGCGTCTCCCCGTTCCGGGAGGCGGCCCGCACCGGGTGGCCCAGGTCGCGCAGGCGGGAAACGATACGGCGGCCGGTCTTTCCGGTTCCGCCGAGTACGAGAATCTGCTTGTCGGTCATGAACCCATCCCAGCAGCGGAAAGCGGGCCACCCCATAGGCAGGGCGCTGAAGAACATAAGCGATCGTCTACGGGGAGGGGTAGCGGGTGGTGTGCCACTGGTCGGAGCGGTTGCCTGTCGGGTGTTCGGTGGAGTCGCCGACCACCCGCGCCGTGGATTTCGCGGGGCCGTCGCGCCGATCAGGACCGGTTCGGCCCGGTGCGCAGACCGTAGAAGACCGCGCCCACGGCCAGGACCGCCGCCCCCCAGACCACCGAGGTCGCCGGGAGGGCGAACGCCAGCACCAGGCAGCCCGCAACCCCGGCGACCGGGACGGCCCGCGCGGGACGCCCCTCGGCGCGGGTGAGCGTCCACGCCGAGGCGTTGGCCACGGCGTAGTAGACGAGCACGCAGAACGAGGAGAACCCGATCGCCCCCCGCAGATCGGCCGTGGCCGCCAGCACCGCGACCACCGCGCCGACGGCCGCCTCGGCGCGGTGCGGCACCCCGAAGCGGGGGTGGACGGCGGCGAGTCCGTGCGGCAGGCGCCGGTCGCGGGCCATCGCCAGGACGGTGCGCGACACCCCCAGGATCAGCGCCAGCAGCGAGCCGAGCGCCGCCACGGCGGCGCCGGCCGCGACGACCGGGACCATCCAGGCCGCGCCTGCGGCCCGTACGGTCTGCGACAGTGGCGCCTCGGCGGCCGCCAGCCCGCCGGGGCCAAGCACCGCCAGGGCGGCGACGGCGACCACGCCGTAGACGGCGAGGACGATGCCGAGAGCCAGGCCGACGGCGCGCGGGATGGTACGGGCCGGGTCGCGGACCTCCTCCCCGAGGGTGGCGATCCGCGCATACCCGGCGAAGGCGAAGAACAGCAGCCCCGCCGCCTGCAGGACACCGCCGACGGTGACGTCCGAGCCGATGCGCAACCGGGCCGCCTCGGTCGTGGGTGCGGTGAAGGCGACGGTTGCCACGGCGGCGAGCACCGCCAGGACCACGGCGACGATCGCCCGGGTCAGCCAGGCTGCCTTGCGGACGCCGAGGTAGTTGACCGCGGTCAGTGCGACCGTCGCGGCGACCGCCACAGTGTGCGCCCGCTCGGGCCAGAGATAGAAGCCGACCGTGAGCGCCATCGCCGCGCAGGACGCGGTCTTGCCGACGACGAACCCCCAGCCCGCCAGGTAACCCCAGAACGCGCCAAGGCGTTCCCGCCCGTAGACGTAGGTGCCGCCGGAGGCCGGATACCGGGCGGCCAGCCGCGCCGAGGAGGTCGCGTTGCAGTACGCGACCACGGCTGCGATCGCGAGCCCGATGATCAGCCCGGCCCCGGCCGCCTGCGCCCCCGGGCCGAGCGCGGCGAACACCCCCGCGCCGAGCATCGACCCGAGCCCGACCACCACGGCGTCGAACAGGCCCAGGTGCCGTCTCAACTTCCCCGGTTCCGCCGGTGAGTCCACCCGATCGCCCCCTCGCCCCCATCGATCCAGGTCGATCATGTCAGCCGGGGGTTGTCCCGCCCGGCCGGGGAGCCGCGAAACCCTGGCCCCGCCGATGCGAGGACCGCCGCGTTCCCGGCGTCGACCCGGGTCGGTGAGATCAGGGGATCGTGGCGGAGATCGTGCGGGCCGGGGCGGCGGTGGCCCTCGACGGTTCTCCGGAGCGTCCGCCGGGAGTGATCGGCTCATCGGGCCGCTTCGATCGATGCGGTGAACACTCGCCTCGGTGTCGGAGCGGTACAAAGCCGATCATGGCGCTTCCTCTTGTTCCCGCTGCGAGGATGCCGGAATCAGGAACTGCCGGAGGAGGCCGGGGACGGATTCGTCGGCGAAGCGCATGCCTTCGGGGAGCAGCACGTCTTTGACGTGGTAGGCGCCGCGCCCGCCCGCGGTGGTCGCGGTGACCTTGCACAGGCCGGAGCGGCGGTGCCAGGCCCACTGGGTGACGGTCCAGCCGATCACGCCGTCGCGGCGCAGGGCGATGGTGCGCCGTTTGAGGGTGCCGTGCCTGGTGACCAGGTAGCGGCCGGTGACGCCGTGGCCCAGGTTGCGGGCGGCGTCGAAGGAGAAGGGGATGCCCGCGGCGCAGACGGCGACCCCCGTGATCCAGCCGACGGTGATGAGCACCGGGGTGAGCAGCACGCCCAGAAGGATCAGCAGGCCCGCCAGGGCCGCGCCCGTGACGAGGGTCCAGCGCAGGCGCCGGGTCAGCGCGTGGCGGGTGTGCGGGATGAGGCGGACGGCCTCGGTGGGGTCCTCCTCCTCGCGCAGGACCGCCGCGGCGACCCGGTGGGCTTCGCCGAGGGGCGCGGGCGGGAGCAGGGCGCTCGCGTTGTAGATGCTGTTCTCCTCCTCGACGGTGCCCGTGCCGGTGGCCACCGCGTAGGTGTAGGCGCCGCCGCCCCAGCGCAGCAGCAGCGGCTCGGCGATCTCCACGCCGCGCAGCCGTTCCTCCTCCAGGGTGACCGAGCGGGTGACGAACAGGCCCCGGGTGGCGCGCAGGGCGCCGTTCGGCTCGCGGAGCAGCCGGAAGTCCCACCACATCTCGACGTACAGGCCGAGTGCGCCGACGATCCCGACCAGCAGCACGGCCAGTGCGAACAGGGTGAGGACCGGGAGCAGGTCCACGGTGCCAAGCCAGGAGAACAGCTGCGGGATGAGCACGGTGTCGGGGTCTGCTCCGAGGATGTCCAGCAGTTCGTAGGTGCCGCCCACGGCGCTGCCGGCCAGCAGGAGCACCCAGGCGGACAGGGGTGCGAACCGCAGCCAGCGCCAGTCGATCCGGGCGACGACGTCCTGCTCGCCGGCGTCGGCGCCGCGGATCAGCCTCCGGCGCATCGCGTCGGCGTCCGGTACGGCGAGGGCGTCCAGGGTGAGGGCGGCGCCCGCCGGGGAGCCGCTGTGGTGGCCGGTGCCGACCTTGACGACGGCGATGCCGAAGAGGCGGTGGATCGGGTTGGCGCTCACGTCGACGCTGCGTACCCGGGGCCGCGGGATCGATCGGTGGCTGCGTACCAGGACGCCCGTCCTGAGCTCGACGAGCTCGGGGGTGAGTCGGTAGGCGGTCTTGATCCAGCGGAGCGCTTCGTAGCCCGCGACGGCGAGGATCGGGAACGGCACGGCCAGGTGCAGCCACCAGGGGGCGTCCCGCCACCACATGATCGCCGCGGCGGTGGCGATCAGGAGTGCGCACCAGGTGCCGGTGGCCCCGATGACGCGTGGATCCAGGCGTCGCCAGTCCTCCCCGGGTTCGGTCACGTCGCGTCCCCGGAGGCGGCCTGGGTGATCACGGTCAGTTCCTCCACCAGTCCGCGGGCGAACTCGTGGTCGAGTCCGTCGATTCTGACCGGGCCGGCGGCGGAGGCGGTGGTGACGACGACGGTGGAGAGCCCGAACATCTGCTGGATCGGGCCCCGTACGGTGTCCACGGTCTGGATCCGGGACAGCGGGGCGACCCGCCACAGCTGGCGCACCCACCCGGCCCGGGTGAACACCGCGTCCCCGGTGGTTTCCCAGCGGTGCACCCGGAACCGCCAGATCGGCATCACGGCGATGTAGATCAGGCCGGGGCCGCCGATGATCGCCGCGGAGAGCAGCAGCCACGGGCGGGCCGGCGGGATCAGGACGGCGAGCAGGACCAGGATGAGGATCGGCGGGAGCACGGTGACGACGGCCTGGACCGTCCACCAGGCGATCGAGCGCCGCTCCGCCCGGTGACGCGGGGGGCGCAGAACGAGCTCCTCGCCGCTGTGGCGGTCGGGCGGAGTGGGGGCCATGCGCTGCTCCGAGGCATCGGTGTCGATCGATGGTGGATAAATCATCCTAAGCGGCGGATTGCCGGGACGTCGTTCATCCGCGCTCAGCTCTTCCCCGCGCAGCGGGACGATCACGCGTCGGCACCCCGCCCCGGCCAGGATTCCCCGGCCAGGACCCGGGATGGGGCGCCCCGCGCGACTTGCCCGTCGATCGGCTGCCGCGACGCCGCCGCGGCGGACGGTGGCGGCCCGCCGCGGCCGGACGGTCCGGGGCGCGCGGCGGGCAAGTCGGATGGGCGGTCACCATGAGAACGGGGGAAGGCGCAGGAGCACCGCGGCGTTCGCGGTGAGCATGAACCCCACGATTGCGAGCGCCCAACCGGTCCAGCTGCTGCCCTTTTCGGTGATCCAGGTGTCGATCCTGCCCAGCAGCGGCTCGACCCGGGCCGCGGCGCCGAGCCGCGCTCCGAGCAGGATCACCGCGGGGACCACCATGACCAGGCAGTATCCGGCCAGTACCGCGATCATGAGGGGCAGGCTCAGCTCCGAGGTGGAGATCAGGCCGATGGCCGCCAGGTACGGGAGCATGGTGGCGACCTCGGCCAGCGCCGCGATCAGGGCCAGGCCCATGAGCAGGGTCGGTGAACCGGAGTCGGAGGTCACGCGCTCGCGCCAGCGGGTGATCCGGCCTCCGGCGGGCCGGCGTTTGGGGTCGAAGCGGTAGCTCAGCGCGAACAGTCCGGCGCCGAGGGCCAGCTGACCCCACAGCAGGGTGCGTTCGTCCACGGCCTCGCCCACGGCTTCGATGACCGGCCCGGCGCCGAGGGTGAGAAGTATCCCGGCGCCGAGGTAGAAGGCCGTGACGGTGCCCAGGTAGACCAGGATTCGGCCGACGTTGATCCGGCCGGGTGAAAGCAGCAGCCACACCGGGATGAACAGCGTCCCGATGCTGGTGGAGTCGAGCAGGGCGAGACCGATCAGGGCCAGGAGCGTTCCCGGGTTCACTTCGGTCCTCCGTTGGCGGCGAAGATCTTGTCCAGACAGCCGCGGAGGAGCCCGCGGACGACGGCCGCGGTGAACTGTTCGGGTTCGAGAGCCCGTTGAAGGGCGAGGCCGTCGGCGAAGGCGGCCAGCGCGGTCGCCGCGGCCTGGACGTCGAGGTCGGGGTCGGCCTCGCCGCGCCGGACGGCCTCCGCCAAGGCGTTCCGGCATCGGTCGCGGATCTCCCGGGCTCCGGCGAGGTGGAGTTCGCGCAGCCCCGGGTGGAACGCCGCCCGGGCGACGAAGGCCAGCCAGATCCGGCCCTCGGCGTCCCGCGTGTCCGGGTGCGCTCCGGCGACCACGCTCATCCCACGCAGGAGCATCTCCTCGATCCCGACGTCCCCGGCCTCGGTGAGGGCGCGGTGGACCCGGGTCCGGGCCAGGTCGCCGAGGTGTCCGGCCGCGAACAGCAGGAGTTCGTCCTTGCTGCGGAAGTACTTCTGCACCAGCCCGGTGGTGGCGCCGAGTTCACGGGCGACGGCCGGGAGGCTGGCCGCGTCGAGTCCGTCGGCTTCCACGACTCTGAGCAGGGCTTCGGCGACTTGACGGCGTCGCTCGGCCGGGTCGGCACGTCGGGGCACAACCGTAAGATTAAGATCTTAATCTATTGCGGTCAAACCCGGTGCACCCGACCGCGCGAAGACGGGGTGGGTCGCAATGGGGGGAAACCCTCGTTCGACCCTTCCGCGCGAGGTCGGTGGAGGCGCCGGCGAGGTTTCCGGTTCGGGCGCAGGCAGGCCGGATTCGGGGCCCGGTGGCCGGGGTGTCCTGTATCCAAACCGGCACAACCACGGGCCGGAGGCGGGAAGGCGACCCTCTCGGCGAGGCGCCGACATCACGCGGTGCCGTGGGCCACTAGTCTGTGGTACCGTGTAGTAGTACTCGGTGCCACCGAGTACTAGGGGGAGGCGGAAGAGGATCCACGATGGACGACCTGACGGAGATGCTGAAGGGCACGCTTGAGGGCTGTGTGCTTCAAATCATCGGCAGCGAGGAGACCTACGGGTACGCCATCACGCGCCGGCTGCACGAACTCGGCTTCGCCGACGTCGTCGAGGGGACGGTCTACACCATCCTGCTGCGACTGGAGAGGAACGGGCTCGTCCAGGTGACGAAACGACCGTCCGGACTGGGCCCGCCGCGCAAGTTCTATGCGCTCAACGACGCGGGGCGCGAAGAACTCGCGACGTTCTGGGCGAAATGGGAGTACGTCAGATCACGGATCGACCAGCTCAAGGAGGGCGGGAGATGAACTTCTGGGAGACCTTGACAGGCAGCGATCTCACCAGGGAATGGAAGGCGTTCGAAGTTCGGGCCGGGGCGTTGCCGGCCGACTACCGGGCGGCGTGGGAAGAGATCAAGGGTCGTCTCTTTCCCTACTCGGACTTCACAGGTCGAAACCTGATGCCGATTCTCGACAGTGCGCTGGGGCTGCTCGAAGAGACGGCGGCCGACGGGCAGAGCGTTCACGAGGTGCTGGGTGACGACATCGCGGGCTTCTGCGCGGCGCTGGCCGGCGGGGAGAGGAGCCGGACCTATCGCGACCGGTGGCGCGAGCAGTTGAACAGGAACGTCGCAAGGAAATTGGGCCGGCTAGGAGGCTGACGTGGGCATCCAGGACATCATCGAGGGCAAGAAGCAGTGGCGGGCGCACATGGCGCGGGTCAAGGCGCTCCCCCCGGACTACCAGATCGTCTACAAGGAGATGCAGAGGTACTTCTTCAAGGTCGGGCCGATCGACTTGCCTGACGGGCCCCTGCTCCCGGGGATCGTCGACTTCTTCGAGGAGGGCGTCGCGGCCGGCAAGGGAGTCCTGGAAATCATCGGCGACGACGTCGCCGCCTTCTGCGACGACCTGATCAAGGACTCGCGCACCTACGCGGACGTCTATCAGGAGTCCATCAGCGGGAAACCCGGTACGACCGAAAAGTAGCGCCCGTCGGCCCGAGGCACCGGCGGGCGCCCCGACCACCGGGACGTCGTTGCCGCGCCGGGCCTCGCCCAGGTCGGGTTTCCCGCGAACGGGAGTACTCAAGGGTCCTTGGTCGGGTCCGGTGTCCGTCCGCCACCCTTTCCGAGCCCGGCGGACTCGAGAATCCCACCTCCAAGTCGATACAAGATCCAGTACCGATGATCAGAACGTCGGGGAGGGTGGTGGGTCCGGCGCCGGTGTTGGAGAACAAGCCGATGGCGTGCAGGCAGTCCCGGTCGGTTCCCGCGACTGCTTGAAACCCCGTCGACGCCCCCCGGAACACCCCGCCGGCCTCGCGCGGAAGGGCTGTCGGCCCCCTGGAGGTCCCACCCCGAGACCGCTCCGGCCGCCGGAGGTCCGGGCGCTCAACTCGGCGACGCCGCCGGCGCTCCGCCCACCTGGACCTCGCCGTACTCGCCGTCGACCTTGGTGAGGAGCCGCCTGGGCCCGGGTCCGGCCTCGCCGAGCCGGTCGAAGGGGTTGGACAGCTTGCAGTGTCCCAGCGACAGGCACCCGCAGCCGATGCAGTCGGTGAGGTCGTCCCGCAGGCGCCTCAGCTGCTCGATGCGGTCGTCCAGTTCGGCCTGCCAGGCGGCCGACAGCTCGGCCCAGTCCCGGCGGGTCGGCGTCCGTTCGTCCGGGAGCCGGGCCAGCGCCTCCCGGATCATCTTCAACGGGATGCCGACCCGCTGGGAGACCCGGATGAAGGCCACCCTGCGCAGGGTGTCCCGCGGGTAGCGCCGTTGGTTGCCCGCGGTCCGGCGGCTGTGGATGAGCCCTTTGTCCTCGTAGAAGCGCAGGGCGGTCACCGCCACCCCGCTCCGGGTGGCGAGCTGGCCGACGGTGAGCTCGGAGGCTTCCCAAGGGAGATTGGTCATCGCAGCAGCCTAGTCCAACCTCTATCTAGCTGGAGCTATACCCCGGGCCGGGTACGGCGGCGGCGCGGCGCCGTTCATGAGAACCGTGGGGACTTCCACGCGGGTTCACCGTCCTCGCCGGGCGGGTCCCCCGCCCCGCCCCATCACCTCGGCCTTTCCCTCCATCCCCCGGCAGGCGGCGAGCCGGTCCGGCAGATCGCCAGGTGTGGCGTTTGACACCGTTCACGGGTAACCGCTATCTATTGGCCAACCGTTAGGGGTGCCATGCAGGACGCAGTGCTGGCGATGCTCGCCAAGGAGCCGTCGCACGGATACCGCTTGCACGCTCGGCTGCGGCACAGTCTCGGCCCGCTGGGTGAGGCGATGAACCGTGGCCAGATCTATGTGACGCTGGCCCGGTTGGAGCGAGCGGGGCTCGTCGTCTGTGAGCGGGCCGACCGCCTGCCCGAGCGGCCGGAGCGCAAGGTCTACGCGCTCACGCCGGCCGGGCAGGAACGGGTGACCGCCTGGCTGGCCGAGGTGGGCTGGCCGAAACCGGACCTGGCGGAGTTCCATCTCAAGCTCGCCGCCGCCGCCGCGGCCCGGCTGGCCGACCCGGTGGAGTTGGTGGCGGCGCAGCGCCGTGAGTTGCTGCGCCGCCTGCGTGAGGCGCAGCAGGCGGCGCTGGCCGAGCCGGCGAGGTCGGGCGCCGGCCTGCTGCTGGAAGGGGTCGTGCTGCGGTTGCAGGCGGACCTGCGCTGGCTGGATGCCTGTGAGCGGGCCTGGTCCAAGGTCGACGACGAAGACGAGGGTGGATGAACGTGTCAAGCGCCGTGGTCCGGGCCTACGGCCTGGTGAAGACGCACGGTCAGGGGCAGAGCCGGGTCCGCGCGGTGGACGAGGTCGACCTGGAGGTGCCGCAGGGGCAGACGCTGGCCGTCATGGGGCCCAGCGGCTGCGGGAAATCGACCCTGCTGCACCTGCTGGGCGGCCTGGAGCGGCCCACCGATGGAGAGGTGTGGGTGGCCGGGCGGCGCATCGACACGCTGAGCGAGCGAGCTCTTGCGCGCATGCGGCGCCGGTCGGTGGGGTTCATCTTCCAGGCCTTCCACCTGGTGGAGGAGTTGTCGGCGGCCGACAACGTGGAGCTGCCCGCGCTGCTCGCCGGGCGTTCGCGCCGCCAGGCCAGGCGGCGCGCGAGCCTGCTGCTGGAACGGGTCGGGCTCGCCGACCGTGCCCGGCATCTGCCCTCGCAGCTGTCGGGCGGGCAGCGCCAGCGGGTCGCCGTCGCCCGCGCGCTGGCCAACGACCCGCTGGTCGTCCTGGCCGACGAGCCGACCGGCAACCTCGACACCGCGGCCACGCTCGATGTGCTGAGGATCTTCGAGGACCTGCGTTCCGCGGGGCAGACCCTCGTGATCGTCACGCATGACGAGCGGGTGGCGGCCACCGCGGATCGGCTGGTCTCGATGCGCGACGGGATGTTCGTCGACGACACGCGGCTGGCCGGCTCCCCCACGCGCGGGCTCGGCGGGCTGATCGGGCTGGGGGGCTGAACGTCATGGGCTCCATCGTGCTCGTCGTCCGCCTGGTGCTGGCCGACGTCCGGCGGCACAAGGTCCAGGCCGCGATGCTCCTGCTCGCGGTGACCGTGTCCACCGCCACCTTGGCCCTGGGCCTGTCCCTGCGCGGCGTGAGCGACGCGCTGTACGAGCAGACCCGCGCGGCCACCGCCGGGCCGGACATGGTGGCACTGTCCGGCGACACGGGCCCCGCCGTGACCTCGGCCCTGGCCTCGCTGGCGGACGATTCCGAAGTGGTCGCCCACCATGGCCCCTACCGGATCGTCTACGCCGACCTCACCACGCGCGATTCCATCGCGTCCCCCGTGGTGGTGCACGGCTTCGCCGAGAGGCCCGGAACGGTCAACCGGCCGCTGGTCACCTCGGGTCGTTGGGTACGCTCCGGCGGCACGGTCCTTGAACGCGGCTTCGCCACCGCGCTGGGCGTCGGCGTCGGCGACCACGTCACCATCGCCGGCCGGTCATACCCCGTCGTCGGGATCGCCGTCACCGCGGCCACCTCCATCTACCCCTGGGGGGCGCAGATCGGCCCGTACGGTGGTCCCGGCGACTACACCGGCCTGGCCTGGATGACCCGATCCGATGCCCGGACACTGGCGTCGTCCCGCGATCTCCCGGTGACCACGGCCCTGGACCTCAAGCTGCGCGACCCCGCCGCGGCCGAGGCCTTCCTGGACGCCCACCGCGACTCCTCTCTCAGGGTGACCTTCCGTACCTGGCAGTTCACGGCCGAACAGGACACGGTCATCCTCGGGAACAGCGAGCCGATCCTGGTCGTCGGTAGCTGGCTGCTCGGCTTCCTGGCCGTCACCGGAGTGGCGGCGCTGGCCGCGGGACGCGCCGTCGAGCAGACGCGCCGGGCCGGGCTGCTCAAGGCCGTCGGCGCCACCCCGGGCCTGATCGCCACCGTCCTGCTCACCGAGTACCTGGCGCTGGCGCTGGCCGGCGACGCGCTGGGGCTGGTGATCGCCCGCCTGACCGTGCCCGCCATCGCCAGCCCCACCGCCAGCCGGATCGGCGACGCGGTCGGGCCCGGCGGCGCCACCGTTGCCACGGCGACCGTCCTCGCCGTGGCGGTGGCGGTGCTGTCCACGCTGCGTCCCACGCTACGGGCCATGCGTACGGCGACCGTCACGGCGCTGACCTCCACCGCGCACCGGCCCCGTCACCGGCCCTGGCTCACCGCGCTGTCCGCGCTGCTGCTGCTCGGGCTGCGGCTGACCGCCCGCCGGCCGGGCCGCGCCGTGCTGCAGGCGTGCTCCACCGCCACCACGGTGATCGCGCTCGTCGCCCTGCTGACCCTCTACGCCCAGCCGGAGAGGGGCTACGGCCTGGATGGCTCCACCGCCCTGCCCAACCTGCGCGACGAGCACGACCGCCGGCTGACGCTCACCGTCACCATCCTGTTGATCACCCTCGCCGTCGTGAACACCGTCACGCTCACGTGGACCACTGCCATGGAGGCCCGGGCGAACATGGCCGTCGCACGTACGCTCGGCGCCACCCCCGGGCAGATCACCGCAGGCCTGTCCACCGCCCAGCTCCTGCCCAGCCTGCCCGGCGCCGTCATCGGTGTCCCGCTGGGCATCGGCCTGCTCTGGCTCTTCTCCACCGGGAATCCGGCGGAGCCCCCCTCCTCCTGGCTGCTCGGCGCCGCACTCGCGGCTCTCCTGGCGACGGCGGCACTCACCGCCCTGCCCGCACGCCTGGCGGCCCGCCGACCCGTGGCGCAGACCCTCAGCGCCGAAACGGCCTGACCGACCCAGGGGCCTGACGGTCGATCGCTAGGGTGATCTTCGTCGCGTTGACGGCGGTCTTGGGGGTTGTAGGTGACCTCGGTCGACCCCGCGTCCTGTTCGCTCCCAGGACCACCTGATCAAAGGGCCGGTGCGTCCTGCGCGCGTCTTACGTCTTTCATCGCGCGATGCCGAGCCTTCACGGCGTTCAGGGCGGTCATGAAACGTGTGAGAAGCGGGCCCATGTCCCCGTCTCGCCAGACCAGGTGCAAGGTGGTGGCGGTACCCGCGAGCCGTCGAGACGTCACGCCCTCGCGGTGCAGCACTCGATAGGAGTCGGCCATCACGGCCGCACCGAAACCGGCGGCGACCAGCGCGAGGATCGTCTGAACGGTCCGGCCCCGCGCGCCGACGCGCGGCACGATCCCGGCGTGGTGGCACAACGAGGTGATCTCGTCGTGCGCGTGGGGCGCGGATTCGCGTGGCCACAGCACCAGGGGGATCTCACCGAGTACGGAGACCGGTGCCGGCTCACGGGTCGTGGCGAGTGGGTGCCCGGCCGGCAGGAAGAGGGTCAACGGCTCGCGCGTCCAGACTCGTGTGGCGAGACGGACGTCGCGAACCGGTAGCCGCTGCACCGCCACATCGAGGCTTCCGTCCAGGATGCCGGCCGACATCTCGGCGTCGTCGAACAGCTCCACCAGGGACAGTTCGACGTCGGGGAGTTCTGCTCGCAGCCGGCCGAGGGCGTCTCCCAGCGCGCCGTTGATGCCCGATCCGGCGAACCCGACCGTCACCCGACCGGTCTTGCCCTCGGCGGCCAGCCGCACGTCGTTCAGAGTGGCCTCGGCATCGGCCAGCATGCGCACGGCCCGCCGGAGCAGCGCCTCGCCGGCCGCGGTGGGAAGGAGGCCGCGGCCGGCGCGGGCGAACAGTTCGACCCCCAAGCGTCGTTCCAGTTCACGCAGCTGCCGACTCAGGGTCGGCTGGGTCAGCCGTAGGCGGCGAGCGGCTCCGCTGATGGACCCCTCTTCGGCGATCGCCACCATGTACCCCAGCAACCGCAGATCCATCCATACCTCCACGGCATGGATGATATATCGATCGATGCCTCCACGTAGGAAGTTGGGGTCCTCCGGTGAAGAATGAAGGCGTCCCGATTTCTTGAAACGCCGGAGCCGTCGTGAAACACCTTGGAGTTCTCGCCCACAGCACGGGAGGAGCCGCCCTTTGCTTCCTCGCCTTCTGCGAGGAGGGATTCCGCCGGACCGGTCGCAACGAGCATCCCGACGTCACCCTGGACTACATCGCCTTCGGGTACAGCATGCCCGCCTGGGAGAGCGGCGATCACGCGACCGTCCGGGCGACCCTGGCGACCAGCGCGCAGCGGCTCGCCCGGGCCGGCGCCGACTTCTTCGCCTGCCCGGACAACACCGCGCACATGGCTCTGGAGGTGCCGGGCCCGGACCTCCCACTGCCGGGTCTCCACATCGCCGAGGTCGTCGCGGACCAGGCCGCGGCCGAAGGGCGCACCCGCGTCGGCGTGCTGGGCACCAGGTACACCATGGACGGCCCGCTGTATCCGCGGGCGCTGGCCGCCCGCGGGATCGCCGCGGAACTGCCGGACGCCGACGACCGCGACCTCGTCAACGAGGTCATTTTCAAGGAACTGGTGAACGGAGTGATCAGCGATCCCTCACGCCAGGAGTATCTGCGCGTCATCGAACGGCTGGCCGACCGGGGCTGTGACGCGGTCGCGCTCGTCTGCACCGAGATCCCGTTGCTGATCACGCCCGATGTCTCCTGCCTGCCGACGTTGGATTCGACCCGTCTGCTGGCCCGCGCGGCCTACGACGTCGCCGTCGGCGAGCGGGCGATGCCTGATTGGCGCGGCGGCCCCCGATGAGCCCGAGACCCCGCGGAACGGAGCGGACGATGTCAGATCCCGAACGGCGCCTCGAGGAGCTTGGGCTGACGTTGCCGGAGGTCGTCCCCCCGGTCGCGACCTACGTGCCCGCCGTACGCAGCGGTGACCACGTCCACGTCTCGGGCCAGGTGCCGCTGCGGGAGGGGCGGCTGATCGCGGCCGGCCGGCTCGGTGACACGGTCGGCGTGGAACTCGCCTACGAGTGCGCGCGCCAGTGCGCGCTGAACGCCCTGGCGGCGCTGAAGGCGGAGATCGGCGATCTGGCGGCGGTGGCCCGCGTGGTCAAGGCCCTGGTGTTCGTCGCGTCGACAGCCGATTTCACCCGGCTCCCACAGGTCGGCGATGGGGCGTCGGACCTGCTCTGTGAGCTCTTCGGCGACGCCGGACGGCATGCCCGCTCGGCGGTCGGGGTGTCGGCGCTGCCGCTGAGCTCACCCGTCGAACTGGAACTTCTGGTCGAGATTCACCGGTCGGCACGCGGCTGAGCCCGCGAATCCCTGGACCCCCGGCCGCCGGCCCGCGGGGACGGCAACACCTTTCAGTCACAAGGAGCGCGCACGCATGCCCGTAAAAGTCCCGGCGGCGATCGTCGGTTCAGGCAACATCGGAACGGATTTGCTCTACAAGTTACACCGATCCGGACTCATCGATCCGCGTTTCATGATCGGAATCGACCCCGGCAGCGAGGGCCTGCGGCGGGCGAAGGACCTCGGCGTCGAAGTGTCCGCGGAGGGCGTCGACTGGCTGCTCAGCCGATCGGACCGACCCCCGCTGGTATTCGAGGCGACCTCGGCGAAGGTGCACGCCGCGGCCGCGCCACGCTACGCGGCCGCGGGGATCACCGCGATCGACCTGACACCCGCGTCGGTCGGCCGCTGGGTCGTACCCGCAGTCAACCTCGACGATCACCTGCAGGCACCGAACCTCAACATGGTCAGCTGCGCGGGACAAGCCACCATCCCCCTCCTGTACGCGATCGACCAGGTCGCCGACGTCTCCTACGGCGAGATCGTCGCCACCATCGCGAGCGCCGGCGCAGGTCCGGGCACCCGGTGGAACCTCAGCGAGTTCAGCGAGAAGACCGGACAGGCCCTGACCGCCGTCGCCGGAGTAGACGAGGCCAAAGCGTTCTCACTGATCAATCCGGCCGATCCGCCCATGGTCATGCGCGACACCGTGTACGCGAGGGTTCGCCGGAACGACGCCGACCGAATCGAGCACGCCGTACGGGACATCGTCGCCAAAGTCCAACGGTACGTGCCGGGTTACCGGCTGCGATTCATGGAGGTCGACGGCGACCTGGTCACCGTCATGGTGCAGGTGGAGGGCGCCGGCGATTTCCTGCCCGCGTACGCGGGCAATCTCGACATCATCACCGCCGCCGCAACCGCCGTCGCCGAACGGATCGCGGAGAAGACCTTTGGAGCCACCCGATGATCACTCTCGTGGACACGAGCCTGCGTGACGGCATGAGCAGTGTCTCGCACCAGTTCACACCGGAACAGGTCGGCGCGGTGGCCGGAGGCCTTGACCGGGCGGGTATCCGGGTCATCGAGGTCGCCCACGGCATCGGCATCGGCGCCTCCTCGATCCAGTACGGGTTCGCCGCCGCGACGGACGTCGAGTACGTGCAGGCCGCCGTCGCCGCAGTGGACAGAGCGGACATCGCCGTGCTGTACGTGCCGGGGATCTCGACGCTCGCAGCCTTGGACGCCGTCCGCGACGCCGGGGCGACCACGGTACGTGTCGCCACGCACTGCACCGAGGCCGACTGCGCCGAGCAGCCGATCCGCCATGCCCGCGACCGCGGCATGCGCGTCATGGGCTTCCTGATGATGAGCCACAAGCTCGAACCCGCGGCACTCGCCGAGCAGGCTGCCAAACTGGACTCCTACGGCGCACAGGTGATCTACGTGGTCGACTCCGCCGGGGCGCTCGTGCCCGGTTCCGCCGGAGCCCGTGTCGCCGCGCTGCGCGACGCGGTCCACGCGGACATCGGGTTCCATGCCCACAACAACCTGGGCGTGGGCATCGGCAACGCGCTCGCCGCGGTCGAGAACGGCGCGACCTACATCGACGGGTCGCTCCGAGGTCTGGGAGCCAGCGCCGGCAACGCCCAGACGGAGGCTCTCGCGGCGGCGCTGGAGCGTGCCGGTCACCGCCCGGGAGTCGACGTCTTCGCACTTGTCGAGGTTGCCGAACACCTCATCGCGCCGTTGATGACCGAACCGCAGATCGTCGACGAGACCGCGCTCCTGCTCGGCTACGCGGGTCTCTACTCCACCTTCTTCCATCCGGCGAAGCGCGCCGCGGACAAGTACGGCGTACCCGTGCGCGAGCTCCTCCTGGAGCTGGGCCGACGCGAGGTCATCGGAGGCCAGGAGGACATGATCATCGATGTGGCGGCGGAGCTTTCGAGCAGGGCGGGAAGCGCGTAGGTGATGAGGCCTTCTGAGGTCCGAGAGGCGGCCGCCGCGCTGCTCGACGTCTACCGGTCGGGCACACCGATTCCTCCCTTGAGCACCACCTACCCCGGCGCGACCATCTCCGACGCCTACCGGATCCAGCAGGAGCAGGTGCGGTCCTGGACCGATGCCGGAGACCAGGTCCGCGGCCACAAGATCGGCCTCGTCTCGGCCGCGATCCAGCGGCAGATGGGCGTCCACGAGCCGGACTACGGCCATCTGACCACAAGCATGTTCCACCCGGAGCACCGACCGATCCCCGCTCGCGGGTTCATCCAGCCTCGGATCGAGCCGGAGATCGCCTTCGTCCTAGGCGCCCCTCTCCGGGGACCCGGCGTGACTGTCGACGACGCCGGCAGGTCGGTGCAATACCTGCTGCCGGCACTTGAAATCGTCGACTCCCGGATTCAGGACTGGAAGATCTCGATCGTCGACACGATTGCCGACAACGCATCGTCTGGGGCGGCGATCCTCGGAAGCACGCCGATCGATCCGGCAGACGTCGACCTGCGATCCGCGAACTGCGCGCTGATCAGGAACGGCGTGGTCACCGAAACCGGCACAGGAACGGCAGTCCTCGGTACACCGTTCAACGCTCTGGCCTGGCTGGCAAACGCCATCGGTGCGCTGGGGGTGTCGCTGGAGCCAGGTCAGGTCGTGCTGTCCGGCTCCATCACCAGGGCCATCACGATCGCGCCGGGCGACAGCATCACGGCGGACTTCCCCGGGATCGGAGGGGTGACGGCGGTGCTGGCTGAGAAAGACCCGTCCTGACAGAACAGGAACACCTCTTGCACGATGTTCTCGGCGTCGCCCGGAGGGTCGATGCGCCGGGCGGCGAAGGCGACCAGCCGCCTCATCCGGGCCATGTGCCGCTGCCCAGGCACGGACCGCGTCAACCGCGCATGGAGTGCCGGCTCGGAGGAGGGCATCTCGCCCTGACAGCCGCCCGCGCGTAAGGTCAAACCCGTGGGTTCGATTATGGGAGGGAAACCACCCTTCGGTCATGGTTCGCCGATCAACGATCCGGCGGAATCGCTGATCGGCCGCGAACGGGACATCGCCCGGATCGGCGACTTCGTCGACCGGGCCGCAGTCCAGGGCGGCGCGTTCATCCTGCTGGGCGAGGCCGGGGTCGGCAAGTCTGTGCTGCTGGAGGTCGCCGCGGCGCGGGGGCTGGCGGCCGGCCACCGGGTGTTGCGTGCCTCCGGCTCGCAGTTCGAGGCCGAGGTGAGCTTCGCCGGCCTCCACCATGTCCTGCACCCGCTGCTTGCGGACCTGCCGACCTTGACCCCGGTACACGAGCGGGCGCTGAGCGTCGCCTTGGGGCTGGGTGAAGGAGCGCCGCCAGGGCAGCTCCTGGTGGCCAACGCGGCTCTTGTCCTCCTACGCCAGGCCGCCGCCGCCCGTCCGCTCCTGGTCGTCGTCGACGACATCGCGTGGCTGGACCGGGCCAGCGCCGTCGTTCTGGGCTTTGTGGCACGCCGACTCACCGGCAGTGCAGTCGGACTGCTCGCGGCGTCCCGCTCGGGCGAGGAGGGCTTCTTCGAACACGGCGGATTGCCCGGCTACGAGGTGCAGCCGCTGGACGAGCGGGACGCCGCGGCGCTGCTGAAAGCCCGTTTCCCGGCGCTGGCCCCCCGGACCCGGCAGCGGCTCCTGGCCGATGCTCAGGGAAACCCGCTGGCCTTGCTGGAGTTGCCGGTGGCGCTCGGCGACCTCCAACGGCTCTCAAGCGGCGCGCTGCCCCCGGTTCTGCCGCTCGGCAGGCGCCTGCAGGCGGTGTTCGCCGCACGGATCAGAGATCTGCCGGCTGCGACGTACGACCTGCTGCTGCTCGCCGTCCTGGACGGGACCGGAGTCCTGGACGTCCCGGACGCGGGAGACGTGCTGGCCCCCGCGGAACGGGCGCGGCTGGTCCGATTCGAGCAAGGCGGGAGGCTGCTTTTCCGCCATCCGCTGATCGGCTCGGCGGTGGTGGAGTCGTCCACGGGTGAGCAGCGCCGCCGGGCGCACCGGCTCCTCGCCGAGCGCCTCGCCGACCAACGGGAACGGCGGGCCTGGCACCTGGCCGAAGCGGCCGTCGGACCCGATGAGGAGGTCGCCGCACTGCTGCAGGCCGTGGCGTACGCCAACCTGTGCCGTGGCGACGGCGTCCGGGCCGTCACGCTGCTCCTACGCGCGGCCGAGTTGAGCCCGGCCGGCCCCGGCCGGGCCGGACGGCTGAGCGAAGCCGCCTACATCGGCGCGATCGCCAACGGTGACCTACGCGCCGCGCCGCGCCTGCTGGAGCAGGCCCGCCGCACCGACCGGCGAGGCGAGTCGCTGCTCACCGCGGTCGCCGACGCCTACCACCTGCTCAACGGAGACGGTGATGTGGACAGCGCCCACCGCCTGCTGGTCGGTGCGATGGAGATGCAGGCCGACCCCGGCGACGTCCGGAGCAAGCCGCTGATCCAGAGCCTGTACACGCTGCTCATGGTGTGCTTCTACGGCGGACGCGCCGAGTTGTGGGAACCCTTCCACGCGGCGATGGGGCGCCTCAGGCCGGCGCCTCCCGAGCTGCTGGACATCCTCGGCAAGACGTTCTCCGATCCGGCCCGCCTGGCGCCGCCGGTGCTCGACCGGCTGGACACGGTCATCGCGGACCTGAACCAGGAGCTCATCCCCGAGCGCATCTCCCGCGTCGGCGTCGCCGCCTCCTACGTCGACCGGCTGGGACGGTGCCGCGAGGGGTTGTGGCGCGTGGTCGGCCACGGCCGCGACGGCGGAGCCGTCACCTCGGCGATCGAAGCGCTGTTCCTGCTGGGCAACGACGCCTTCCTCGCCGGCCAGTGGGAGGAGATGGAGCAGGTCGTCGACGAGGGCCTGGCGCTGTGCGACACGCACGGCTACCGGCTGACGGCCTGGCCCGGGGTCTACCTGAAGGCGATGCTGGCCGCGGCGCGCGGGCAGGAGGACACCGCGACGGCGCTGGCCGATCGGATAACCCGGTGGGCGACCCCGCGACGAGCCCACGCGCTCCTGGCCTACGCCTGGCAGATCACCGCCCTGGTGGCGCTGGGCCGGGGCGATTTCGAGGACGCCTACCGGCGGTCCGCCGCCATCAGCCCGCCGGGTGTGCTGGCCTCGCACCTCCCGCACGCGCTGTGGAGCATCACGGACCTGGTCGAGGCCGCCGTGCGGGCCGGCCGCCACGCCGAGGCGGCCGCGCACGCCGCCGCCGTGGACCGGGCGGGGCTGGCCGTGATCTCGCCGCGGCTGGCCATGGTCGCCGGCGCCACGGCGGCCATGGTCGCCCCCGACGGGCGGTACAGCCGGTTGTTTCAGAACGCGCTCGCCATCGCCGGCGCGGAGCGCTGGCCGTTCGAGCGGGCCCGCCTGCAGCTCGTCTACGGTGAGCGGCTGCGCCGCGACAAGGCCACCGGCCAGGCCCGCACCCAGCTGGCCGCCGCGCTCGACACCTTCCGCAGCCTGGACGCCCGGCCGTGGACGGCCAGGGCGAGCACCGAGCTGCGGGCAACCGGCCTGCCCGTCGGGCCGGGCGGGGCCGCGGGGATGGCCTCGCTCACCCCCCAGCAGCAGGAGATCGCCATGCTCGCGGCCGCCGGGCTGACCAACAAGCAGATCGGCGAACGGCTCTTCCTGTCTCCGCGCACCGTCGCCAATCACCTGTACCAGCTGTTTCCCAAGCTCGGCGTCGCCTCCCGGGCCGCACTTCGCGACGCGCTGACCGGATCGCCGGAGGAACGGCGACTCGCGGGCCTCGACACCTAGCCTTGCCGCGCCGGCCTACCGAGGGATCCGAGTCAAATGACTCAATCGCGCCTTTGCCCGGCGACCTAGCGTGAGTGCCGATGTCCACGGCGTCTCATCGGCGAGGGAGCACAGCATGGGTACAGACTCGGCGACCCCGAGAGTCGTCCTGGTGCACGGCGGGTTCGTGGACGGGTCCGGCTGGCAGGGTGTCTACCACCTGCTGAGGAAGGACGGCTACAACGTGGCCGTCGTGCAGAACCCGACCCTGTCGCTGGAGGGCGACGTGGCGGCGACCCGGCAGGTCATCGACGCCCAGGACGGTCCGGTGGTCCTGGTGGGCCACTCCTACGGCGGGGTGGTCGTCACCGAGGCGGGCACCCACGACGATGTGGCGGCCCTGGTCTACATCGCGGCCTTCGCACCCGACAAGGGCGAGTCGGTGAACTCGCTGATCGCCGACCCGCCGCCGGGGGCGCCGGTCCCGCCGATCCTGCCGCCGGTGAACGGATTCCTGTTGCTGGACCGCGAGAGGTTCCCCGCCTCGTTCGCCGGGGATCTGCCTGCCGAGCAGGCCGCGTTCATGGCCGACTCCCAGGTGCCCTGGGGCGTGGACGCGCTGCGCGGAGCGGTCGCCGAGCCCGCCTGGCGGATCAAGCCCAGCTGGTACCTGGTGGCGACGGAGGACCGGATGATCCCCCCGCCCGTACAGCGCGCCATGGCCGGGCGAGCGGGCTCCACCGTGACCGAGAGCCCCGGCAGCCACGCCGTCTATGTGTCCGACCCGGCCGCGGTGGCCGCGGTCATCGTCCAAGCCGCCGCCGCGGTCGCCGCCCGGTGACAACGGGCCCGGTGCTCCCGCCTGCCACCTGAACGGCGCAGGCCGGGTGCCGAGTCCCGACCCACCGCAGGTCACGGCCGCGGAGAGGGGCGGGCCGGCACCGCCCCACCGGCGCGCGGTGCATCCGTCCCCGGGCGGCTCGCCGGAGTACCAAGGTCGGCGTCTGATCCCCGGCGGACGGGGAGCGCGCCTCGTTGCAGCCGGTCACCGCTGCGGGGACGGTGTGTTCCGGTCGTGCTCGACGACGCCGGGCCATGGGGAAAGTCGGCCCGGAAGCCGATCGGGCGACTCCTCGCGCACTCGCATCATCGTCCCATGAGCGGAATAGAGGTCGTGTGAAACGCTCTCCACGTTTGGCCGCCGCCCTAGTCGGCATGCTCATCCTGTTCTCCTCCGCGGTACAGGTCTCATCCGCGATACAGGCGCCCGCCTTCTCCTCCTCCGATCCGGATCTCAGTCTCGACAATCGCGTCATACCTCCCGCCGGGCTACCGAACTGGTCGCGGGTGGGGTATCTCGGCGGCCAGCGGCTTCCGGGTGACGGCCAGATCACCGGCAACGCCTCCTGCCGGATCACCCCGCAGCAGCTGGCGTCCGGCTTCGGGGTGGTCCCGGACGACGGGGTGGACGACACCACGGGGCTGCAGAACGCCATCGACCAGATCAAGAGCCAGTGCTCGCCGCAGGCCAACTTCCACCGGCTGTCGCTGATCACGCTGCCGGCCGGCCGGGTCGACGTGTCCCGGCAGATCTACGCCGACGCCGGCTTTCTGATCCTGCGCGGGCAGGGGTCCGGCGCCGGCGGCACCCAGCTGGTGTTCCGGCCCGACGTCAACACCCGCTACGACACGGTGACCGCGGACGGCAGCCGCTGGAACCAGGACGGCATGGAGTTCGGCAGCGGCAACGACGTCGGCAAGGGCGGGTGGATCTGGCCGGGGCGCGCGCTGTTCCGGGTGCAGACCCGCGACGTGGCGACCAGGTACGAGAACGAGTGGCAGGCGGCGCCGGCCAACCGCAAGGACCTGTTCGAGGGAAGCGTCAACCAGCACTGGGCGTCCGGCATCAAACTGGCCGCCCGCGCCGGCGATCCGGGGTTCTCCGCCCGGCAGGGGCAGAGCGTCGTGCAACTGGTCTCCAACGCCGACATGAACAAGTTCAGCGTCGGCGGCTACCTCTGGGTCGGCGCCGCCAACAGCCGCAACTTCTACGCGCAGCAGGGCGTCACCGACCAGAGCCATATGGAGAACCTGCACATGCGCCAGCAGATGTTCCGGATCGTCCGCAAGGACGCGGCCGCCAAGACCGTCACGCTGGACCGCCCGCTGGAGTACGACCTGCCCGTCGACTCCACCTCGGACGGCTCGCAGCCGATGATCGTCGAGACGCCGTACGTCAGCAAGGTGACCCCGCTGAAAGTGGTCGAGGGCGTCGGGTTCGAGAACTTCGCGATGACCCAGGACATGGAGGGGCTGCCCAAGCTGGGCGGCGGCACCTACTCGCTGACGCCCGCGAGCGCCGTCAACAACTACGGCAACATGGCGCCGGAGTACGCGATGCACGGCATCCTGTTCAAGTGGGCGGCCCACAGCTGGGCGCGCGGGCTCAACCTCACGATGATCGGCTCGCACCCGATCGTCACCGAGGTGGCGCGCAACCTGCAGATCGAGCGCAACACCTTCGACGGGGCGTGGAACAAGGGCAAGGGCGGCAACGGCTACCTGCGGGGCAGCCGGGTGTGGGACTCGCTGTACGCCTACAACACCAGCAGGAACCTGCGGCACTTCACCTTCCAGTGGTCCTCCAGCGGCAACGTGGTCTTCCGCAACGACCTCGACTCCGACCTGAACCTGCACGGCGGCTGGGAGCGCTACAACCTGTTCGAGCAGAACACGGTGCGGATCCCGTACGCGCACCGGTCGGGCAACTGCGCCGCCAACTGCGGCGGGGAAGGCGGCGACACCGAGCCGGGGACCTGGTATCCGATCTGGTGGGCGGCAGGCCCCAAGGCGGCCAAGTGGTCCGGTTCCTCGGGGCCGCAGAACGTCTTCCACAACAACACCTTGATCAAGCAGACCGCGCCGGGCGGGCCGTTCACGGCCTATGAGCCGTACTCGCTCGGCAGTCCCGGCGTGCAGGCCGGCACCATCTTCCAGTTCGGTTCCGACAACGCCGACCCGAGCGTGTTCCGGGCGCTGAGCCAGGGCGGGCAGGGCATCCCGGACTGGAGCGGCCGGGAGACCCTGAACTACGGCGGGCAGGGGGTGGTGACCCGCGTCGACGGGTACCGGCCGTCGCTGTTCCTGCGCAACGCCGGCCAGGTCGAGCCCCGCCAGGACGGCACCCGCAAGGTGGCGACCTGGAACATGCAGGGCGCGGGTACCTACGGCGGATGGGCCAACATAGGCGGCGAGTACGAGTCCAAGTACACCTACGGGGTGCTCCCGCTGGCCGTGCAGACCCATGCCGAGATCGTCCTGCTGCAGGAGGCCGGCTCCCCGCCCGGCGGCGCCACGCACCTGACCGACATCGCGCAGAACGTCTTCGCCCGGGCGGACGGCTCGCACCCCCCGGTCCGGGAGTACCACTACGGCGGGACGGCCAGCCGGCCGCAGGGGTACCTGTACTGGCTGCACACCGACACCTCCCCGACGAACCCACCCAACCGGGTCAACATGGCCATCGCGACCCGCACCCGGGTCGCGCCCGCAGACATCTTCGTGGTCGCCTCGCCCATGGGCGGCAGGCCCGCGCTCGGGGTGAACATCGGCGGCGTCGTCTACTTCACCGTGCACGGCTTCTCCGGCAACGGGAACGACATGGCGGGGCTGGTGAACCAGATCCGGATCCAGATGCAGGCCGCCGGCCCCTTCGGGGCGGCGCTGGACTGGGTCGTCATGGGAGACTTCAACCGCGAGCCCGGCGCCCTGCAGACCGCCCTGAACAACCTCGCCCCCGGACAGTTCACGGTCCAGGGCCCGCCGGCGCCGACCCATCCGACCATGAATCCGCAGCGGCGCCTGGACTACGCCGTCCTGCCGGCCGGCAACGCGCCGCACGTCATCGCCTCGGACGTGGTGAACAGTGTGATGTACTCCGACCACCTGCCCGTCCTCTACGAGATCGGCGGGCTGCCGGACAACAACCCGCCCGCGCCGCCGGCGGTGGCCGTGCCCGGCCCGTCGAACGCGGTCGTGCTGCGCAACGCCGGCACCACCCACGTCGCCGGCTCATCGCAGAGCGGCAGCACCGTCAGCGACGTGTCGTACTCCTCGAGTCAGTCCCTGTCGCAGTCCTGGAACCTCCACCCCGACCCCGAGTTCCCCGGCTACTACCGCCTGGTAAACCGGCTCACCGGGGACTACATGGGCCAGGACGGCGGCACCCCGGGGGCACAGGTGACGCAGTGGTGGCGCGAGTCGACCGACCAGCTCTGGCAGCCGGTCTACCAGGGCGACGGCACCTGGACCCTGGAGAACATGGTCACCGACCAGATGCTGACGGCCGTCACCCAAGGCGGCGTCCTGCGCGGCCGCGCCGCCGACGGCTCCGCCGAGCAGCGCTGGTTCTTCCAGAGTCCCCAGGAGATGCAGGACGTCGGCGAGCTCGGCCTGGTCGCGGCCACGCCGCTGCGCTTCGTGGCCGAGGTCAGCGGCGGCCACACCGCGGAGAACACCCCGCTGATCCTGTCCACCGACCACGACGCGCCCAACGAGCTGTTCACCAGGATCCCCGCGGGGCAGACCGGGGGTGACAGCTGCAACTACCTGATCTACGGCGGCAGGTACCTCAACTCGACGGGGGCAAGCCTGGAGCCGCTGAACGGCAACAGGGTCACGCTGAACTCGTTCCGCCCCAACAACGACGGCTACCTGTGGTGCGAGCGCGCCGTGCCCGACGGGATAGCCGTGAGCAACCACTCGTTCCAGTCCAGGCTGGTCAACGAGCGCATGTTCCTCACCGAGCACGGTGTGGACAACCAGCTGACCATCGCCGCGGGCCACGCCACGGACATCTGGCGCTGGCTGCCCGTCACCCAGTGACCCTCAGGTCCGGACCGCGCGGTCCGGGCCCTGCCGGGCACGACGACCCCGGTCCCGGTACGGCCGCCGCGGCGCAGCCCGTACCGGGACCGGGGTCGCCGGGGGCGGCGGCGGGGGAAGATGGGGGCGACGAGAGGAGCACGCGTGATCGCCAACCTTCAGTGTGTCGTCCTGGACTGCCCCGACCCCGGCGGGCTCGCCCGGTTCTACCAGGCGATCCTCGGCGGCGTCGTCGACAAGCCCGACGGTCAGTGGTCGGTGGACGAGGAGTGGTCGACCCTGCACCTGGACTCCGGGGTCGTCCTCGCCTTCCAGCGGGTGGCCGACCACCGGCCGCCGCGCTGGCCCGACCCCGGCCACCCGCAGCAGTTCCACCTGGACTTCGGCGTCCCCGACCTCGGGCGGGCCCACGAGCAGGTGCTGGAGCTCGGCGCCGTCCCGCTCGAACCCGACACCGGGCGAGGCTGGGGGGTCTACGCCGACCCGGCGGGCCACCCCTTCTGCCTGGTCCGCGCGTGAAGGGAGCCTCCCCGCGCGCCACGGTGCACGCGCCGCAGGCCGTATCGCGTCCTCGGTGAAGGCCGGGCGGTGCGGCAACCGTCGGTGGTCTGCGCCCGGCCGGCACCGGGGGGATGGGCGGGATCGGGTCAAGGTTGCCGAGGGGCGGTGAGAAACGTCGGTGGGGGCCGCTACCGTTCGGTGGATGCGACCCGTGCAACTCAACCGGATCACCGTCCAGGAGGCCGCCGACCGCTATCTCGAACTCGTCCGCGCCAAGACGACCACGGGCGCGCTCTCCCCGGCCACCGCCGAGGTCTACAGCCGGGACGTGCTGACGTTCGCGCTGATCGCCGGCCCCGAGCGGGTCCTGGACGACCTCGACGGCCCGGACGTGGACGCGGCGCTGCTGGCGTTCGGCCGGAAACCGGACGGCAGGCGACGGGACGGGGCCGGCGAGCCGAGAACGCAGAGCCCGACGTCGCAGGCGCGATTCCGCCGTTCGGTGTCGGCGATGTTCAAGCACGCGCTGCGCGCCGGGTGGGTGCAGGTCGATCCGATGACGGTGGTGACGGTGACCGCCCGGGAGCGCGGCGGGCTCCGCGCCGAGCGGCGTGCCCTCACCCGGGAGCAGGCCACCGGGCTGATCGGGGCGGCGTCCTCGATCGCCGTCGGCGCCGAGTCGGGCGGCCCACGGCGGCGGGATCAGCGGACGGGGCTGCGGGACGCGCTGATCGTGCTGCTGCTGACCACGGTGGGCCCGCGGGTCTCGGAGCTGGTGCGGGCCAACGTGGAGGACTTCTACACCGGGGACGGGGTCCGCTACTGGCGGATCTTCGGCAAGGGCGGCCGGACCAGGGACGTGCCGCTCCCCCAGGACGTCGCCGCGGTGCTGGACGCCTATCTGGCCGAGGGGCGGCGCCCGCCCGCGGCCGGGCCGGCCGAGAAGGCGCTGCTGCTGTCCTGGCGTGGGCGGCGGCTGGCCCGGGGCGATGTGCAGGCGGTGATCGACCGGGTCCGGCGGGAGGTCGAGCCGGAGCGCAGGCGGAGCGTCACCCCGCACGGGCTGCGGCACACCACCGCCACGCATCTGCTGGCGGACGCGGTCGACATGGACGCGGTACGGCGGGTGCTGGGTCACAGCGATCTGTCGACGCTGGGCCGCTACCGCGACGAGCTGCCGGGCGAGCTTGAGGTGGCGATGCGCGCCCACCCCCTGCTGCGTGACCGCTGAGGCGCGGGCGCGGCCCGTACCGGCATCGGCCGGTCGTGCACTGGGGACCGGGACAGCGGTGTCCGGGCCGCGCTTGATCTCCAGTGCGGTGGAGGTTGCAGGATGTCTGACCAGGGCCGATCGCGGCGAGACCGTGGGCGCCGCGGTCGGCCTCATCGCACGGTTCGCACGAGAGGAACATCCGGCAATGGACATCGGTATCGGGTTACCCGGCCACGCTCCCTGGACCGAGGGCAGGATCCTGGTGGAGTGGGCGCGCCGCGCGGAGGCGCGGGGGTTCTCCACCCTGAGCGTCAGCGACCGCCTGGTGTGGACGTCGCCGGAACCGCTGATCACGCTGGCGGCCGCGGCGGGCGCCACCTCCCGGATCCGGCTCCTCACCAGCGTGCTCGTGGCGCCGCTGCGCGCCAACCACGCGCTGTTCGCCAAATCCGTCACCACGCTGGACCAGCTCGCCGGGCCGGGCCGGCTTCAGCTCGGCCTCGCCCCGGGGGTCAGGGAGGACGACTTCACCGCCGGTGAGGTGGACTACGGCGTCCGGGGCAAGCGGTTCGACCTGCTGCTGGAGCGGCTGGCCGCGGTGTCGCACGGCGATCCGGTCGGCCCGCCCCCGGCCACCCCGGGCGGGCCTCCCCTGCTGTTCGGCGGTTTCTCCGCCGCGACGCTGCGCCGTATCGTCGCCCACGGCGGAGGGTGGATCGCCGGGGACGCGACCGTCGAGGACTTCCAGGGTTTCGCCCCAAGCGTCCGGCAGGCGTGGGCCGAGGCCGGTCGGCCGGGTTCCCCCCGGCTGGTCGCGTCGGTGATGTACGCGCTCGGGCCCGGTGCCGAGGCGGCGGTGTCGCGGGCCATCGGGCCGTACTACTCCTTCGCCGGGGAGGAGTACGCCGAGTACGGCGTCTCCATCGCGCACACCACTGCGGAACAGATCAGGGCGTCGATCGAGGGGTTCGCCCGGATCGGCTGCGATGAGCTGATCTTCATGGGGAACGACCCCGATCCCGCCCAGGTCGACCTGCTGGCCGAGGCGATCGGCCGCTGATACAGGAAACGATCGAGCCTGGTCCCCACAGCGCGAGTTTGATGGCTCCCTGAGTACACGGCCATATCGCAGCCATGCACGGTGACCTGAGGGTCCCGTCAAGCCGAGGCAACCGGCAGGGGACGAGCATGCCCCCGGCATTCACCGGGAGGCGGATCAAACCGCCCAGGCGGAGTGGGCGATGCCGGAGAGCTCCGGCCCATGTTTGGTTCCACCGATCGCCGACACGAGACACATCCTCCCACTCGCAGGAACGGCGATCACCACCCCGCTGCCACTATGGTCCCCGATCGCGAAGGTGTAGGACACGCCGATCGTTCCCTGGACCGCCGCGCCGGACTGCACTGCGATGGTGCCCAGCTGTATCGATTCGTTCTTGGTTGCCTCCTTGATGAACTCCGTGAGTTGCCCGGCGCCGGGACGACCGTCGACCGGCACACAGAACCCGACCACCGTGCTGAGGAACCTGTCGGACGACGATTCAGGGGTGATGTCGAATGAGGCCAAGGATTGCCCCACTGGCGAAGCCTGGAGGACGGACTCGACGGTGGCGCGATATGAGTGGGGAACCCCGGCGCTGTCCATGGCCTTCTTGGGGTCGCCGTCGGTCATGCTCACCGTCGTCCAACGCTCGGGCACGGTGATCCAGATTCCGTGTTCGGCCGAGCCGATGACACGGTAGCCCGGCGGTGCCGGAGTCTGTGAGGCGGTGGGCTCCGGCCAGGCGGCCGGGCCTGCCGGAATGTTCCCGACACTCGTGGTGCAGGACACCTGAGTATTCGTCGCCACCACGATGATGATGATCAGCAGTGCCGCCAGCTTGGTCAGTGTCCAGAGTCCGCGCATCTCGCTGTCTCCTGGGGAAAGAGCCGAGGTACATGTCCGTACTGATCAGGCGCAGCCGTGGCAGGGACGTCGTGTGCGCGTGGGCGACACCACGTCTACGGCCGGGGAAGTGCGGGCGGGCGACCCCTCCTGTGCCGTCCATGGTGAGGCTTGACGGGCGATTTGTCGCTAGGGTGGGGCGAATGATTTCGGCTGATCGCCCGGGCGATCCGGCGGGAATCCGCGCGGCGCGGATCACATCGGGCGGCGCAGCCCGTACCGCCCGTCAAAGAAGACCGGAGGTACGGTGGTGGATGCGCTGACGAGGTTGCGGGAGATCTGTCTCGCGCTGCCCGAGACCAATGAGCGGCTCAGTCACGGGGAACCGACCTGGTTCATCCGCGACAAGAAGACGTTCGTGACCTTCTCCGACCACCATCACGACGACCGGTTCGGGTTCTGGTGCGCCGCCCCGCCCGGGGAGGCGCGGACCCTGGTGGAGGCGGACCCGGAGCGGTTCTTCGTGCCGCCGTATGTGGGCCATCGCGGATGGCTCGGGGTGCGGCTGGACGTGCATCCCGTCGACTGGGACGAGATCGGGGAGTTGGTCGTCGACGCCTACCGGACGGTGGCGCCCAAGCGCTTGACCGCGTTAATCGATGGACCCGCGAAACCGTGACGGATAGCCTCCTTCGGGACGAAGAGGGAGGTTCGATACCCCTGCGCACGGTAATCGAGGTACCGGAGGCGCTCGCCGACTATCTGGTCAAGCACCAGGGCGAGATCGGCCGGAAGTGGCTGGCCGCCCTGCCCGGCCTGGCCGCCGACTTCCTGGACCACTGGCGGCTGCGGGTCGACGGGCCGGCCGCCCACGGCATGGCCGCCCTGGTTTTGCCGGTGGTCCGCGACGACGGCGTCCCGGCGGTGCTCAAACTCCGGACGGTCAACGAGGACAGCGCCGACGAGGCGACCGGGCTGCGCACCTGGGACGGCGACGGCTCGGTGCTCCTGCTGGAGGAGGATCCCGAGGCGGGGGCGCTGCTGCTGGAACGCCTCGACGCGGCCCGGCCGCTGTCCACGGTGCCCGACGACGGCGAGGCGATGACGATCCTCGCCGGACTGCTGGCCCGGCTGACCGCGCTCCCCGCTCCCGCGGGGGTGCGCCGCCTGGCCGACGTCGCCGTCGCCATGATCGACCAGGTGCCGCAGGCCGTACGGACCCTGGCCGACCCGGCCGACCGCGAGCTGCTGCGCACCTGTGCCGCCGCCGTGTCCGAACTGGTCGGGGAGAGCGGCGACCGGCTGCTCCACTGGGACCTGCACTACGACAACATCCTCGCCTCGCTCCCCGGCTCCGGGCGGGAACCCTGGCTCGCCATCGACCCGCAGCCCCTCTCCGGCGACCCCGGGTTCGACCTGATTCCCGCCCTGGACAACCGGTGGGAGGAGGTCGTGGCGACCGGCGACGTACGGCGTGCCGTGCTCCGCCGCTTCGACCTGCTCGTCGAGACCCTCGGCCTGGACCGCGACCGCGCGGTCGGCTGGACGCTCGGCCGGGTCCTGCAGAACTCGCTGTGGGACGTCGAAGACGGCGAGGTCGGGCTCCAGCCCGTCCAGGTCGCCATCGCCCAGGCGGTCCTGTCCTGACCGCGCACCGCCGATAAGCTCCGTAGACGATCCGAGGTCAGGGCGCCCTGCGATCGACGACCACAACGGGGATCTCTCTGGCGGTGGCGTCCTGGTAGTCCTGGTAGGAGGGCATCGCGGCGGCGATCGACCGCCACAGTCTGGGTTTCTCCTCGGGGGTGGCGGTGCGTGCGACGGCGGGGAACCGCTCGCCGCCGACCTCCAGGACGACCTCGGGATCGTCCAGCAGGTTCAGGTACCAGGAAGGGTGCCGGTCCGACCCCGCGTCGGAGGCGGCCAGGACGTAGGAGTCGCCGTCGCGCACGTAGACCAGGGCGGTGCGCCGGAGCCGGCCGGTCTTGCGGCCTCGGGTTGTCAGCAGCAGGTCGTTCACACCGGGCCTGGGGTGGCCGTTCGTCTCGATGAAGCGGCGGATGTGCCGGGCCACCCAGGCGCTCGGGCTGTCGGAGACCTCTTCGGCCATCAGGAGTCCTTGACGCCGAGATGGATCCGGTGGTGCCGCGGGGAGTCGATCTCGTCGAGCAGGGCGACCGCCAGATCCGCGTAGGAGATCCGGGCGGCGGCGTCGCCGAGGGCCACGGCGTACCGGCCGGTGCGTACCCCCTGGTGGTCGAAGTCACCGGCGGGACTGATCACCAGCCAGTCGACCGGGGTGTCCGCGTTCTCCAGCACCGCCGCGCCGGCGGCGTGCCCCAGGTAGAAGGTCCGATACTCCTGCGGGTAGCCGGGGGTGTCCATCAGGGGTTCCCCGGATTCGGTTTTCAGGATCGACGCCAGCCCGACGACGAGCAGACGGTGCACCCCCGCCTGGGCGAGTCCGTCCAGGAGGGCGCGGGAGGTGGCCGGGTAGAAGGCGCCGGGGTCGGCCTGCGGGTCGTAGACCGCCGCGACCGCGGCGTCGTGGCCGGTCGCGAGGCGGGCCACGACACCGGCGTCGGTGACGTCGCCCGCCACCGGGTCGGCCCCCGCGGTCTGCAGGTCCCGGTGCCCGTCCGGGTCCCGCACGATCGCGGTGACCTGGTGCCCGCGGCGACGGGCCTCCTCGACGGCTGCCCGGCCGGCCCGGCCACCCGCACCGAAAATCGCAATCTTGCCCATGTGTCCCTCACATCCAGAAGAGCGGCTGATTGCCCGGTACGGTAGCCGGAACCCTGGTTACCTCCCGGATACCGCGTACGGTGAGAGGGTGACCAAGCCACTGGACCCGGAGATGTTCGACCCGGTCTGTCCGTCCGGCCTGTCGCCGATCCGCGTGGGTGACAAATGGGCCGCGATGATCATCCGTTGCCTTGAGGAGGGCCCCCGGCGGTTCTCCGAACTCCGGATTCCGCTCCGGGGCATCACCGCCAAGGTGCTGACTGCGTCCCTGCGAACCCTGGAGCGGGACGGATTCGTCGTCCGCACGGTCTGCCCCGGACCTGCCCGGCACGTCGAGTACGCGCTGACCCCCCTTGGCCGCAGCCTCCTGGAACCGATGAACTTCGCCTGCGCCTGGATGGAGGAGCACTGGGAGGAACTCCTGGACGCCCGGGAAGCCGCCTCCCCCACCGGCTGACCCTCAGCGGCGGCCCAGGACTTCGGTGATTCGGCTGAACCCGTCTGTGCCATGGCCCAGGTCGACGACCCGGCGGGCCAGGCGCTCGACCTCGCGCATCACGCCGGCGTCGATGCCGTGGGCCTCGGAGGTCTCGACGACATGGCTGATGGACGACAGCGCCGAGGTGACCGGGTTCCCCTCACCGGAGAAGGTGCCTTCGTCCACCTCCTCCGCGGTCCCTTCGAAGATCGGTGGGAGGATCGCGCCGATACCCTTGGCGAACGGTGCCAGCTCCCGCGCGGTGATGCCCTCCGCCCGCGCCACCGCCAGGGCGTGCGCGTAGCCCGCCATCGCGGTCCAGAAGATGTCGAGCAGCGCGACGTCGTGGCCGCCGCCCGGCCGATGTCCTCGCCGAGGTGGGTGTGGGTGCCGCCCAATGTGTCCAGCACCGGCCGATGCTCCCGGTAGAGCTCCTCGGGGCCGCTGTGGATGAACACCGCGGCCGGCGTGCCGATGGTCGTGGTCGGGGTCATGATCGCGCCGTCCAGGTATCGGATGCCGTGCCGGGCCGCCCATGCGGCGGTGTCCCGGGCCCGGTCCGGGGTGTCGGCGGTCAGGTTCACGACCGTGCGCCCCTTGAGGGCCTCGGTGACCGCATCGCGCCGAAGGACGGCTTCCGCCGCGTCGTAGTTCACCACGCAGACCACGATCAGGCCGCTCGCGGCGACCGCCTCTTCGGCCGAGGCCGCGCCGACCGCCCCCCGCTCGACCAGCTCCCGGTCCCGGCCCGGCGTCCGGTTCCAGACGGTGGTTCGCAGCCCCGCGTTCAGGAAGGTGGCGGCCAGGGCGCGGCCCATCGGCCCCAGGCCGAGTACGGTGACGGCAGACTGGTTGGAGTGTGTGGACATAATCTATTGCCCCCATGAATGCTGATAAATGGTAGTGAATGGGATGACGATGACGCGTGGCCGTGCCCAGGATCCGAATGTCTGCGGAGTGACCGCCGCGATCGCGGTGATCGACGGTAAGTGGAAGACCGCCCTGCTCTGGGCGCTGGAGTCCGGTCCTCATCGCCCGGGCGAGCTACTCCGGCTACTGCCGGGCCTCAGCGAGAAGGTGCTGACTCAGGCACTGCGAGAGATGGAGACGGACGGTCTGGTGCACCGGGAGGTGCACGACGTCCTGCCGTTGAAGACCGAGTACTCCCTCACCGCGTTCGGCCGTGATCTCTCCGAGGCGCTGGCGCCCCTCTCCGACTGGGGCCACCGCCGCCTGGACAGGCTCGCCGAGGCCCAATCGGCTTCCTGACGCAACGCCACCTCCGTCTTTTCGGAATCCGGCGGCCCGGACCGGCCGCCGCAATCAGCTTCGCCCCGTCGCCGCCCGCTGCCAAGTACCCACAAAAAAGTGGGTACTCCGGACTCACGGGGCCGGGCTTCAGGAATCGAGACCGGCGTCCGGTCCGCAGGCCCACCGGGGACACCGGTACCGCACACCCTGGTTCCCCTGGCCGGGACACCGGTTTCGGTTTCGGGTTGAGCTTCGAGTAACTCGAAGGTGCATGCTCCTGCTTGTGAGTGAGGACGCAGAGCTTTACACCGTCGGCGAGGTCGCCCGGCGTACCGGCCTGTCGGCGCACACCATCCGCTTCTGGTCCGACAACGGGCTGGTGTCCCCCGCGGAACGCTCGCAGGGCGGGTACCGGCTCTACGACGCCTCGGCGGTGGCCCGGTTCGATCTCATCCGGACGCTGCGCGATCTGGGTATCGGGCTGGAATCCGTGCGGGAGATCCTGGAGCGGCAGGTCACCGTGGCCGAGGTGGCGGAGACGCACGCCCGTGCGCTCGACGCGGAGATCCGGGCGCTGAAGCTCCGCCGCGCCGTCCTTCGCGGCATCGCCAAGCGCGGCGGCACGACCGAGGAGACGGTTGTGATGCACAAGGTGGCCCAGCAGTGCGCCCGGGAGCGGCAGAAGGTCATCGACGACTTCGTCGAGACGACGTTCGCGGGGATCGAGCTGGACGAGGACGCACGGGTGATCGCCGCGTGGATGCTGGAGTTGCCCGGAGAGCTGCCGGAGGATCCGTCGCCGGACCAGGTCGACGCCTGGATCGAGCTGGCCGAGGTGGTGGCGGACGAGGGTTTCCGGCAGCGGCTCCGGGGGATCGCGCTGGCCGGGGGCTCGCCGGTGCCGATGCGGTACGGCTACGACCTGCGATCTCTGATCGTCGAACAGGCCGGGGCGGCGCTGGCCGGGCGGATCGCCCCGGATTCGGCCGAGGGCAAGGCGGTCCTCGACCGGATCGTCTTCCTCGGCATGCCGGCCGAGGTCCGGGGCGAACTCCTGGACTGGATGGAGATCGTCGCCGACGCGCGCGTGGAGCGCTACTGGGAGCTGGTGGCCGTGCTGAACGGCCATGCGCCTTCTCCCCCGGCCGTTCCCTCCTTCCGGTGGACGCTCGACGCCGTCCATGCCCACGGCTGAACACACCATGCACCATCACGACAAGGAGCACACGATCATGCCTGGACTGTTGCACATCGATTCCAGCATGCGCCGGACGGAGTCGGTGACCCGTGAGGTCACCGCGGCGTTCGTCCGGTACTGGCGCCGGGCCAACCCCCTGGGGGACTACGTCTACCGTGATCTGGGGGCCTTGCCCGTCCCCCACCTCGACGAGGCCACCGTGGAGGCGAGCCTGACGCCCGAGACGGAGCGGTCGAGTGAGCAGCGTGCGGGCTGGGCGGTTTCCGAGCCGCTCATCGAGGAGTTGCGGGCCGCCGACACCCTGCTCCTGGGGGTGCCGATGTACAACTTCACGATTCCGTCCGCGCTGAAGGCATGGGTGGACCGGGTGGTGGTCAAGGAGCACATGGTCGATCCGGTCGACGGCAGCGGCCTGCTGGTCGGCAAGCGGGTCGTCGTGGTGGCCGCGTGCGGCGGTTCCTACTCCCCCGGCGCGCCCCGGGCGGAGTTCGACCACCAGCTTCCCTACCTGCGGGCGGTGTTCAGCCAGATCGGCCTGGACCGGCGCCTTGAGGTGGTGCGCGCCGAGATGACCCTCGCCTATGCGGTCCCGGGGCTCGCCCCGTTCAAGGACCTGGCCGAGACCTCGCGCAAGCAGGTGGACCAGGACGTCCGCGGACTCGCCCTGGCCGTCTGACGGCGGAGCCCGTTGCGGGCTCGTACGGGGTCTTCCTACCGGAAAAGGAGGGCACCCGGTGCCTCGTACGGGTACGGCCTGCGGGGGATCGGACCCGGGGACGCAGCCCCGCAGCTCCCCCGCCCCGTCGCAATTCCCCGTGTCCGATCTCCCCGAGCCGTCGTCTGGGGCGAGCGGGACAAGGGCGGAGGCCGGCGTGGTGCGGGATGTCCGGCGCCGGTACGGCCTGCGGCGGCGGGCCCGGCGCCGCCCGTACCACCCCGGGGTGCTCGTGGTCCCGGCTGAAAACGGTTGCGTCCCCGGGGACTCGGAGCCTCGGCACCGTGTGGCCGTCGTCTGTCTTGGCGTCGTTTTAGGGGCCTAGCCTGTACGGGTGCAACGCATCCTCGTGGTCGGCATCAGCGGGGCCGGCAAGTCCACCCTGGCACGGGCGCTGAGCGCTCGTTTCGCCGTGCCGTACCACGAGATGGACGCCTTGTACTTCACCGGCCCGGGCTGGGCCGTCAACGATGACTTCGCCGCTCAGGTCGCCGAGATCACCACCTCGCCGGCGTGGATCTTCGACTCGTTCGGCTACCCGTCGGTCCGCGATCTGCTGTGGGAGCGTGCCGACACCGTGGTCTGGCTGGACTACCCCCGGCGGATCGTCATGCCCCGGATTCTGCGCCGATCCTTGCGACGGACTGTTCTGCGCGAGTCGATCTTCGGCGGGAATCGCGAAACACTGGCGGACTGGTTCCGTCGAGATCACCCCGCGTGGTGGGCGTGGTCGCAGCACGCGACCCGCCGAGCGGACATCCGGCAGCGCGCCTACGGCCCACGTTTCGCCCCTTTGCGGGTGTTCCGCTTCAGCACCCCGCGCTCGGCCGCGGACTGGCTCAAGACGATCACCGATCAGTGACACACGTCGAATTTCGCCGGTGCGAACCCGGCGGCCGTCACCGGACGCCACCTAACCGGGCTCGTCGGAATCTCGGCCGAGACTATGAGCACCCAACCCGCACTCCGGCCTCGGGCGGCACCCGGGCGGAGGTCAGGTCAGGGGGCGGCGGCGTAGTGTTGCGCGGGGTTGCGGAGTGCGCCGCAGATCCCGTGCAGCGTCTGCCCGAACCTGGGGGCCCAGCCGAGCCGCCGCAGCCGGCCGGCGTCCAAGGCGGCGTCCATCGCCAGGAATCCGGCGAGGGGACCGTGCGTTTCCAGGGCTTCGGCCAGGCTCCAGGAGCATGCGGGCACGCCGGCGGCGTCCCCGATGGCGGCGAAGAGCCGGGCCATCGGGACCGGCGCCGTCTCCGCCACGTGGAACACCCCGGTCGCCTCGGATTCCAGCAGCACCGCGTAGGCGAGGGCGAGATCGCCGACGTGCACCGTGGACCAGCGGTTCTCCCCGGAGCCGACGTAGCGGGCCACCCCGTCCAGGCGGGCGCGCCGGACCAGTCCGGCGACCGGGCCCGCCCCGTCGCCGTACACCATCGGAGGCCGCACCACGACCCCCCGGACGCCCGTGGCGCCGAGCACCCGGGACTCCGCCTCGGCCAGCCAGGCAAGCGGCCCGGTCGTCTCCGCGGTGTCGTCCTCGACGACCGGCGTCCGGGACGACCGGGCCCGCGGCGCCCCGGTGGTGGTCACGAAGACCCCCGAGGTCATCGCGGCGAGCATCGAGGTGACGGCCGCCGCGTCGACTGCGGGGCGGTCCTCGCCCTCGGTGGCCGCGGTGTGCACCACGCCGTCGCCGGCGGCTGCCTCGCGCGCGAGCACCGCCACGTCGGTCAGGCTCCCCCGGACGGGCTCCGCGCCTGCGCTGCGGACCTTGGCTTCGGCCGTGTCGCTCCTGGCCAGGCCGCGGACGCGGTGCCCGCGGGCGACCAGGACGCGGGTCAGCGCCGAGCCGATGAACCCGCTCGCACCGGTGATAAGAATGTCCAACGTCGTCTCCTTGGTGAGGGGATGACCCACCCTAGAAAGCGGCGCGCCCGAGGGGTATGCGGGAAAGTCCAGGTGCCATGCGTGATCGTCCGAGGCCTGATGTGCTCAGTGCGCTGCTGCGCCGGGTGCGGATCACCACGAGCGCGTTCGGGCGGATCGAACTCGGCGCGCCCTGGGGTTTCCGGATCGGCCCGCGCGACACCGTCGTGCTGCACCACGTCCTCGACGGCGAGATGTGGCTGGGGCTCGACGGGCGGGAGAGCCGCATCGGGCCCGGCGACCTGGTGATCCTCGCGCACGGCACACCCCACACGCTGCGGCACCGGCCGGGCGCGCCGGTCGCGGACGAGACGCCCCCGGCGCCGGACGGGCTGTCGGTACGGCGCCGCTACGGGGGCGACGGCGCCGTGACCGTGGTGCTCTGCGCGGAGTCGGTGGTGACGGGCGCCGGCAGGGCACTCCTGCTCCGGGCGCTTCCCCCGGTGGTCCACGCCCCCGCCGCGGGTGAGCCCGTACCCGGGCTCGGCCGCCTCCTGGCGCTCCTGCGCGAGGAGGTCCGCGCGGGGCGGCGGGGTGCGCCGCTCATCGCCGCCCGGCTGGCCGAACTGCTGCTGCTGAACGGCGTCCGCGGCGAACTCGAGCGGCCCTCCCCGGCCGGTTCGTGGCGGGCCGGGCTGGCCGACGACCGCGTCGCCCGGGCCCTGGACGCCCTCTACGATGCGCCGGAACGACCGTGGAGCCTGGTCACCCTCGCGCGCGCCGCCGGGATGAGCCGCTCGGCCTTCGCCCACCGGTTCCGCGAACTCGTCGGGGAGAGCCCGTTCGCGCATCTGACCCGGTGGCGCATGGAGCTGGCCAAGGAGATGCTGCGCGAGGACCCCGGGCTCACGCTGGGCGAGATCGCCTCCGCGGTCGGTTACGGCGGCGAGTTCGCGTTCGGCGCCGCCTTCCGCAGAGTGGTCGGCACACCACCCGGGGTGTACCGTGCCACGGCATCCGGGCACCGGCGAGAGGACACGCCCGGACTTTAGGGCGGTGGCGCCGCGCGGTTCACGGGCTCGGGGATCCCGGGAGGCGCGCAGGAACCGGCCCGGCCCTTGGCGGGTTTCCAACTGATTGCGACCGGTACGGGCGCCGCGTGCGGGGTACGGCCTGCGACGGTCCGGGCGCCGGAGGCGCCCTCCTGGGCGGTGGCGGGTGCGGTATGTGCCCGGCCACCCACGTGGCGATCTTCGGCTTCGTCCGGCGCACGATCACGATCGGCCGCACGGCCCGTATCGGGTCAGCGGGGAGCGCCGCCGAACCCGATCTCGTTTCCGTCCGAATCCCGGTAGGTGATCTTGCGCACCCCGTTGGCGTAGGTCTCCCGCCGCGCGGGGTCCAGCCCCCGCTCGGCGATCTGCGCCACATACGCGTCGAGGTCGTCGACGAAAAGGGTGTGCATGGCGTGGCCGGCGTGTTCAGGCCGCTCCTCGATGTACACGAACCGGTGTTCCGCGAGCTCCCACACGGCCTCGGTGTCGCTCGCGATGAACGTCGGCGGGGAGCCGAGCAGCCGTTCGTACCACGCCAGGGCCGCTGCGTACTCGGTGACCGGAATCCCGGCGAACAAGTTGAGAGCCATACCGCGATCCTAGGGATTCCCGCCTGGAGCCGCGGCCGCCCGCCGTACCCGCCCGGCCCGCCAAGCGACCTTGGGTGCGGCGCGCATGCCGATGTAGCAGCAGCCGGTGCCGTCGGCGAGGGTGGAGAACACCACCGGCATGTAGTCCTCGCTGAAGGAGGGGCCGGCTCCCGTCCCGGCGAACACCGTGTCCGACACCGGGATGAGGTCGATCTCCAGGGGCGGGGGAGAACCGGGCTATGTTGTCGTACCGGATAACATGCCGGAGTCGCACACGGCCCCGGCTGAGGGTTCTCCTGGTCGCCACGTCGCCATGATCGCTCGTGTACGCGACAATAGATCATTATCACGTACACGATGACTGGCTGCCCGGCTCGGGGCAGCGCAGATCAGAGCGCAGGTGTCACGGGACCGCAGCGCTGGGGGTAGGCCGCGGTCGGTGTTCAGTCGTCGCAGTCGTGGTCTGGGCCGGGGGCTGATATGGCCAGGGGACCCGACGTCAACACCGCCCGATGGTCGGCCAGGAACGGGAACACACTCCCGGCCGGGATCATATCCCGGCACACGACCCATACCTCAGGCCCTGCCGGAACCCTCCGACGGCCCATCCATGACCCGAGTCTGAATCCCGAGACCCTGTCTGGCTAGACCGCCAAGATCTTTGGGACATTCTAGTCGCAGGCCTCAGCGTTGATGTCCTGCGGATCTACGCCACATGATCGTCGGCCACGACCGAACCCCGCGGCCTGCGTTGATCTTCACTCGCAACTCGGCGCTACCGTGACGATATGAGTGCTTTCCGCGAGACTTATGAGTCTCTCAACCTCGAGCCCAAGCCGATCCGGGCCCACCTCCTCGCCTGCACCACCGTCGTGTTCGGCGACGACTACTACGCGGGCCGCCGCGAGACGATCAACCTCTCCGGGTTAGTCCAGATCAACACCTGGCCGATGCCCGGCTTCGAGGCCCGCGTGGACGACGAAGGCTACGCCGAGCTCGAGCAGATGCTGAACAGCGCTCCCGAGACCGGCATCAAGGGCTTCAGCTACGAACTCGACGACCGTGTCCAGCTGCTTACCAACCCGCTCCTGCCCAGCACCGGGCGCGTGCGGCAGATCGCGCCGGGCAAGAACTTCCCTGCGCAGATGCACATCCGCCGCTTCGGCATCCTGGAGACCAGCACCCTGCGATTGACGCACCGCAACGCCATCGACACCTACGCCGTCATCGACGACGTCCCCCCGTACACGAAGCCGCTCACCAGGCCCTACCACGGCATCCCACGCGGCGACGGCCCGTTCGACATCGCCCACGCGCCGAACGTGCTGCGCGGCACCACCCTGCCCGAGGCGTGGTACCCGGCCGACGACGACAACGAGCCGACCGGCGTCACGCCCACACTGTTCTTCGCTCCGAGCGCGGCCCCGTTCATGTCGATGCTCGTCGACCCCTCGATGATCATGCAGGTGTCGATGGAAGGCAGCGTCGACGTCGAGATCAACGGCAAGACCGAGCGCATCGACGTGGCCGGAGACCACCTCAAGGCGGCGGGCGCGGAGATCTTGCTGTTCGAGCCCGGCAAGCACGATGACGGGGCCGGCGTGCTGGCCCAGATGTCACGCCTGGCCATGGTCGGCCACAGCGACGCCCTTGGCGGCCGCGTGATGCTGCGCGCCAGTTGGCCGCGGCCGTCCGTTGGCTCCCTCGGCGAGGGAAACGAGGACAGCCTGAGCCGGGTGCGGTTCGCCAGCGACCTGCACCTCGACGCCGAGTTCGACATCGTCACCCCGGCCGGCACCCTGTATGCGGCCAAACCGGTACGCCTCGGCGGCAAGCTCAAGGACCTTGAGCCCGCCGGCAGCGAACTGGCCCTGGGCAGCGCGGACACGCCGATCTTGGCCGCCGACGGGACGGCCAAGGCGCGTCTGACCGGCGCGCGGTTCACCATGCGGGACTCGGTCGTCGGCGAGCACGCATACCTCGACGGCTGATATCCCACCGAGGGGGAAGATCATCCGGGGCGGACCTTACCGACGGTGGCTGTCGGCATCAGGCACGCTCAGGCTAGCTCAGGCACCGAACGAAGACCGCCTGCGCCGTCGCCGTCGTCGGCGTTGCCGTTGTTGTTCACCTCGTAGGTCACCATGGCCTGCTTGCAGTACCTGCAGTTTGGCGAGGTGCATTTGATGTAGTTCAGTGCATTCTTCAGGTTCTTTTGGCCGACAGCCGCGAGGATGCACATCTCGGCGTGATTGCTGATGGGGCCGTCCCGGGTGAACTTTATGGCGAAGTAGATGATGCGGCCGTCATGGATTGCATCTGCGCCGATGTACCGGGCCTGCGGATCGCTCCAGCGCTCCGACCCCTCGGCGAACACGTCGCGACGGCGCAGCGCATGATGCAGGTGCATGAGCGCGCACAGCACGAACGCGGCCTTATCGATCTGCCCATCGGGCAGATCGGTGTTGCGGAAGATCAACGGCCGCCACGACCCGGTGATCAACCCGTCGTGGGCGGCGATGTCGGCCGGACCGTAGTGGCGGCGGGACTTGGCCATCGCGGCCACCGCGTGCACCATCGCCAGCACCGCCGTGCCGGCCTCGACCGCCCCGGAAGGGGATCGTGGCCGGCAGCGGCTCGATGAAACCCTGCACGGTGCGGTAGCGCTTGACCAGCTCGGCCCGCCATTCGGCGGCCGCGTCCTCATCGCTGACCGGCACCACCGCCGCGACCGCCTCCACCGCAGCCGTCAGCTTCTCCCGCGGCACGACCTCCTCGATCGCCTTTCACACCTCGACCAGCGGCACCAGCCGCTCCTCGGTGGTTTCCGGAACGCCCATCAGCACCTCCATCGCCGAGGCCATCGTCCGCGCCGCCTTGCGCAGCTTCGGGAAACCGAAACGAAGATCAAGTTTCTGGCGCCGATTTCTGCACTCAGCCTCTTCGAGTGCCAATATGGGCAAAACCGGCGAGGATGCGTACGCCGTCCTCTCGATGCATACAGTGTTCGCATCAAGATTGAGTGTACGCAACTGCGTACAATGTTCGCGAGGTGCGCTAGGCTGGGGCGGGAAAGGAGGCGCCATGCCAGCCGACAACCAGCCCGTCCCCTCGGTCTGGGCCCGCCGACCCCGGCGGCGGGAACAGCCGGCCCTGAGCCGGGATCGCATCGTCGCCGAGGCCGTCCGGCTCCTGGACGAGGAGGGTCTGGAAGCCCTCAGCATGCGCAGCCTCGGCACCCGGCTGAACGCCGGGGCCACCTCGCTGTACCGGCACGTCGCCGGCAAGGACGAGCTGATCGAGCTGGTCGTGGACGAGGTCTACGGCGAGATGCGGGTGCCCGACCCCGGAGACCCGGCCGCCTGGCGCAAGGCGGCCGCGGACTGCGCGCACAGCCTGCGCGCGATGGTCCTGCGCCACCCCTGGGTCGCCTCCGTGCTCGGCCAGGCCGGGCTCGCCTCACTCGGGCCGAACCTGACCCGCCAGTCCGAGCGCATGCTCGCCCTGTTCCAGTCGGCGGGCTTCACCCTGGACGAAGCCGACCAGGCCATGAACACCCTCATCGCCTACGTCGTCGGGATGGGCGTCAGCGAGGCGGCCTACCTGTCCGTGCTCGCCCGCAGCGGCCAGAGCGAACAGGAGCTGCTGGCCGGCCTGCGGCCCGCCGCCGAGCAGGCCGTCCAGGACCATCCCCGGCTGCGGGAGGGATACCGGGCCCGCTGGGACCGCGACCCCGGGCAGGTCCGCGAGGAGAACTTCACCTACGGCCTCGAGCGCTTCCTCGACGGCTTCCAGACCAGGCTCGCCCGCTGACCCTCCTTCTCACCGGTGCGGCGGTGCGACGGCCGGGTGTCCGTTGTGGCTGAAGGAACCGGCTTCCTCGAAGGTCAGGACGGCCGGATGGTGGGTGAGGTGTTCGAGGCTGCGCTGGATGTCCTCCAGGAGCATCTCGGCGGTGTCGAAGCTGAACCCGTGCCGGACGAGCGCCCGCTGCACGACCACGTCCTGACGGTTCTCGGCGAGCGGGTAGGCGGGGACGAGCCAGCCGCGGGTGCGGAGCCGGTCGGCGAGCGCGTACAGGTTGAAGTTCTGCTCGGAGCGCAGCCGCCAGCAGACGGCCGCGATCCCCTGGTCGGGTCGGCCGCCGTGGATCACGTCGAAGAGGCCGAAGGAGGCGATGCCCTGGGCGAGGTGGGCGGCGGCGTCGTAGAGCGCCGACTGGACGCCGCGGTAGCCGTCCCGGCCCAGGCGGATGAAGTCGTAGTACTGCGCGATGACCTGCCCGCCGGGGCGGGAGAAGTTCAGGTTGAACGTCGGCATCGTCCCGCCGAGGTAGCTCACGTTGAAGACCAGCTCCTCGGGCAGGTCGGCCGCCTCACGCCAGATCGCCCAGCCGACGCCGATGGGGGCGAGCCCGGACTTGTGCCCGGAGGCGTTGACGGACTTCACCCGGCCGACCCGGAAGTCCCACTCCAGCTCCGGCGCGGTGAACGGGGCGAGGAACCCGCCGCTGGCCGCGTCCACGTGCAGGGGGATGTCCAGGCCGCGCTCCTGCTCCAGCAGGTCCAAGACCTCCCCCATCGTCGCGACGTCCTCGTACAGGCCCGTGTAGGTCTGGCCGAAGTTCGCCACCACCATGATGGTGTTCTCGTCGCAGTGCGGGGCGATCTCCCCGGGGGTCATCACATACCGGTCGTCCTCCAGCGGGATCCGCCGCATCTCCACGTCGAAGTAGCGGGCGAACTTCTCCCAGCACACCTGGACGGGCCCGCAGACGAAGTTGGGCCGGTCCGCCGGCCGGCCGGCCCGCCGCATCCGTTCCCGCCAGCGGAACTTGGCGGCGAGCCCGCAGAGCATCGCGGCCTCGCTGGAGCCGGTGGTCGAGGTGCCGACGGTCGTCTCCGGCGACGGCGCGTGCCACAGTTCCGCCAGCATCCGGACGCACCGGGCCTCCATCTCGCTGGTCTGGGGGTATTCGTCCTTGTCCACGATGTTCTTCACCAGCGCCTCGTCCATGATGCTGCGGGCCTCGGGGGTGACCCAGGTCGTGCAGAAGGTGGCCAGGTTCATCCGGGCCACGCCGTCCAGCAGCATCTCGTCCCGGACCAGCGCGTACGCCGTGCCGGACCCCATCCCGACCTCGGGGAAGCCCGCGCTGGGCGCCGCGGCGCGCATGGCCGCGGTGGCGTAGACGTCGTCGGGCTGCTGCCCCTGCGGACGCGGCGTTTCTCCCACCGGAACCTCCGGTCACAATAGGCATCTATGTTGCTACATATTGTTACCATAGGGTGGATGTCGGGGTTTGCCGGGGTGGTCCGGCGGCAGCGCCGGACCCGGCACAGGACGACCGCCTGTGCCGGGTCGGGTTCGCCGGCCTAGAAGAAGCGGAGAGCGCCGAAGAAGGCCCGGAGATCGCCCGCGACGGTCCCGGGGGCCTCCATCGCGGCGAAGTGACCGGCCTCGGGGAACTCGCTCCAGTGCACGATGCTGCTGTTGTCGCGCTCGGCGAACACCCGCAGGCTCTGGAAGTCCGAGGCGAAGACCGCGACGCCGGTCGGGGCGGAGTTCACGGCGGGCTTGGCCTCGGCGCGGGCCTGCTCGTAGTAGTACCGGCTCGCCGTCGCCTGGGTGTTGGTGAACCAGTAGAGCGAGACCTGGGTCAGGATCTGGTCGCGGGTGACCAGGCCGGTGCCGTTGCCGAAGGAGTTGAACAGCTCGCTGTAGGCCAGCTGGCCCACCGGCGAGTCGGCGATCGCGGCGGCGACGGTCTGCGGCCGGGAGGCGTTCATCGTGTTGTAGCCGCCGACCGACTGGAACCACCGCATGTGCTCCAGCGCCGCGTACTCCTTCGGCCCGAACCCCTCGAACTCCGACGGGTCGCCCGAGGGGAACGAGAACAGCTGCAGGACGTGCAGCCCGAGGAATCCGTCCGGGTTCCACAGCCCGAACTCCCGAGCGATCATGGCTCCCATGTCGCTGCCGTGCACCCCGTAGGAGTCGTAGCCGAGGCGCCGCATCAGGGCGTCCAGGGTGCGGGCGACCTTCTCGTAGGTCCACCCGGCCCCTTCCAGGGGGGTGCTGAAGCCGAACCCGGGGATCGAGGGGATGACGACGGAGAAGGCTTCCTCGGCGCGGCCCCCGTGGGCGACCGGGTCGGTGAGCGGGGCGATCATGTCGAGGTAGTCGGCGAACGAGCCCGGGTAGGTGTGCAGCAGCAGAAGCGGCGTCGCGTCCTTCTCTGCCGACGGCACGTGGACGAAGTGGATCGTCTGGCCGTCGATCTCGGTGAGGTGGTGCGGGAACCCGTTCATGCGCGCCTCCTGCGCACGCCAGTCGAACGACTCGCGCCAGTACTCGACGGTTTCCCGCAGATACCCGTTCGGGGTGCCGAGCGACCAGTCGTCCGCCGCCGACGGGCGGGGCAGCCGGGTGTGGGCGAGACGCCGCCGGAGGTCGTCGATCTCGGCCTCGGAGATCTCAATGCGGAAGGGGCGAATCTCGGCGGTGTTCTGCGTCTTCGTCATGAAACCCAAGGTAGGAGTCATATAGGAAGACTTGATTCCGCTATTCGGGCCATACTCCAACCATGTTGGAAACTTCCTCCCGGCTGCTCGCGCTTCTGTCCCTGCTGCAGTCCCGGCCGGACTGGCCGGGCCGGGAACTGGCCGAACGGCTCGGAGTGAGCACCCGTACGATCCGCAACGACATCGAGCGGCTGCGCGAACTCGGCTATCCGGTCGAGGCGGGACGCGGCCCCACCGGCGCCTACCGGCTCGGTCCCGGCGCGAAGCTGCCGCCGCTGCTGCTGGACGACGAGGAGGCCGTCGCCGTGGCGGTCGGCCTGCGGGCGGGTACGGGCGTCAGCGGCATCGCCGACAGCAGCGCGCGGGCCCTGGCCAAGCTGGAGCAGGTGCTGCCGCACCGGCTGCGCCGCCAGGTCACCGCCCTGTACGGCTCCACCTCCAAGGCGCCGGAGAACCTCGACACCAACGTCGACGACCCCGAGGTGGACACCACGAGCCTCACCGCGATCGCCTCGGCGATCCGCGACCGCCACCTCCTGCGGTTCGACTACTTCGTTCCCGCCGACGCGCACTCCGCGCAGGACGGTACGCCTTCGGCGCCGACCGGCCGCAAACTCGTCGAGCCCTACCGGCTGGTCAACTGGCGGCGCCGCTGGTACCTCGTCGGACGCGACCCGCAGGACGCCTCGTGGGCCGCCTACCGCGTCGACTGGGTGACCCTGCTCGGCCCGACCGGTCGCCTTTTCACGTCCACCCCCCTGCCCGACGAGGACTACACGGCCTGCGTCCTGCGGGACGTCGCCGCGACCGGCTGGAAGGTCCACGCCCGGATCACGGTCCTCGCCCCCGCCGCCGAGGTCCTGGCCCGCATCAACGCCGCCGTGGGCGTCGTCGAACCCCTCGACGACCGGACCTGCGTCCTGGTCACCGGCGGCGACAGCCTCGAGACCGTCGCCGTCTACATCGGCATGCTCGGCCTCGACTTCCGGGTCACCGCACCCCCCGCCCTCATCACCCACCTCCGCACCCTCGGCACCCGCTACCTCCACGCCGTCCCCCCACCCGACTGACCGTGTCCCTGATGTCGCCTGTCCGATGCCGCTGCGACCGATGGAGCATCAGGTCGAGCGAGTCGGTGGCAGGAGCGGGGTGCCTCGTTCCGCCGGAGAGGCCGGACCGGACAAAGCCCCCAGGTCCCAGGTCGGCCGCCGGTGATCGGCCTCAGAAAGAAATTCGAAGGGCATGGCCCAGGAACGTAGGCCCCGCAACCTGGCCAAATAGGCGCTGCTCTCCTGGGTCGGCGTCTCCGCAACATGGCGTACGAGAATGGCTGGTGGCAGGCGCTGGCGATGGTGTCCATCACCCCAACGGCGCTGTGGGGCCCGATATTGCTCGCCCTGGCCTACTCCTACCACCTGCGCCGCCGCCCCGCCCGCGGTTGATGGGTCCCAACAGAATGATCTTTATTGTGCTTTGATCTCTCGCTGTAGCCGAGAGAGGAGCACGGGTGGCCAAGCCGAAGCCGTGGGAGGTCAGTGACGAGCTGTGGGCGGTGATGAGCCGCTGTTGCCCCAGCGTCAGCGGCGTTTCCGCCATCCAGGGCGCAAGCGGCTGGATGACCGGCTGGCCTTGCAGGGCATCTTGTTCGTGCTGCATACCGGCATCGCTTGGGAGCACCTGCCGCAGGAGCTGGGTTACGGCTCGGGCATGACCTGCTGGCGGCGCCTGGCCGAGTGGAACCCGAACACCGGGATCAAGGCCGTGGCGGTCGGCGCCCACGGCCACACCGAGAACAAACCGCGCTACGTGCGGCGCCGGTATCTGTCGGCGGAGGCCGCCCGCGCCATCGCCGTCCAGATCGCGAACGCCACCTTCGCCGGCCGCAGCGCCGAGCTGTGGGGCCAGGGCTCGACCGCGGTCGCCTCCGACTCCACGCACGTGCGCGCCTACGGCCAGAATCTGTTCACTGAGCGTTCCCCTGGGGTCGCCGGCCATCCATTCCCAGCTGATCAACTGCACCGCCTCCAAGGTCACCGCGATGATCGAGGGCGCGATGCGGCACGGCACCACGATGGATGTCGAGGCCAACCACACGGACTCGCATGACCAGTCGGAAATCGGGTTCGGCATCACGAGGCTGCTGAACTTCGACCTGCTGCCCGCGTATCAAGCGGATGAACAAGGTGAAGCAGTACCGGCCGGTGGCCGGCGAGCCGGACGCCTACCCGCAGCTGACCCCGGCGCTGACCCGTCCGATCCGCTGAGAACTCATCGCCCAGCGGGACGACCAGATGATCAGGTACGCCACCGCGATCCGGACCCGTACCGCGTCCACCGAGGCGATCTTGCGACGCTTCACCCGCAACGCCTCCCATCCCACCTACGCAGCAATGCTGGAGGTCAGCCGCGGCGGATCGGTCGCGGTCAACCACGGATGGTCGCGAGGGGCGCACGTCCGCAAGGACGGTCTGTGGACCGTCGACGAACTCGCCGATCAGCCGAAGGACCTACCGATGGACGACCCCTTCAACAAGCTCTCCGACGCCCTCGGCGGGCCCTCGGTCACACCGGGCACACCTAGCTCCAACAGATGATCAACGCCCTCCTCGATCGCTCCGGCCCCCGCAACGCCAGCTCGTGAGGATCACGAGCTGCTGAGTCGCCCGGACCATGGCGACATGGCGGTCGACCACCCTTCGATGCACTTGCCGCACGCTTCGGGGGCGATGAGGACGACCAGGACGAACTGCTGGCCGACGCCCGGAGCGCGCGCCGCCGCATCATCGCCGTGGCCCTCGACGGCCTCCACCGCACACCCCAAACCGACCTACCGGGTGAACCTCCCGCCACCGACCTCCTGGAAGCTCGCCGGAGCGAAACCTGACCACTCGAACTCCACAGCCCGTTCTGCCGTTCTCCGGCTAGAGCCGCAGCGTGCCGAGCTCCGCCATGCGCTCGACCGCGTAGGCCGGGTCGACCAGCGCCTCGGGCGTGTACAGGCCCGGCGCCACCGGTTGGCCGCGCAGGCCGAGCAGTCGCTCAACTCCCAGAGCGATACCGAGCGCGGTCAGCGGACGCTGACCTTCAGGATGCACCAGCCATTGGCTCCTGCTGAGCGGCGCGCCCGCCGCCGCACTTCCCTCCAACTCGATGCGGACCTCGGTCGAAGGCGCCGCGCCGCGCCGCCTACTGGCCGATTCCCCGACCGCGAAATCGAAGCGGACATTCGGCGCGCCCGTCGCGAGCGCGAGACTCGGCACGTCCAGGGTGGCGATCGTCTGGCCGGGCAGCACGACCCCGTCCACGCTGGGCACCTCCACCTGCGCATCGGCGCCGGCCACCCAGATGAACTCGCCGTCACGGCGCACCAGTCCCGCCGAGGTGACATCCATCAGCCGCTCTAGATCAGCGTTGGCCGCAGGCCCGCCGCCATCGTGTTCGTCCAGCACCGCCGTCACCCGGGCCGTGTCGACCCGCTTGAACTCCCGGGCCGACTCCATCGCGGCCAGCACGACGAGCCCGGCCAGGTAGTGGCTGGCCACCAGGATCGGTGCGGCCGCCGCCCGCTGGGCGCCCGCGACGACCTCCGGCGCGATGTCCACCAAACCGTTGGAGATGCTCAGGTACGGCACGCCGCGATCCTGCGCGAAGCGCAACCCGTTGAGGTGCGAATCACGCACGGCGGCGACCACCGCCGCATAGCCGTGCCCCTCCGAGAGCCCGAGATCGCCACGCCGCAGGTCGAAGGTGAGGGCCGTGGCGTTGCCCAGTTCGTCGGCGACCCGCCGGGCACGGTCGAGATCGCGAGCGGCGATGGTTAGCGGCAGCGCCGGATACCAGCGCCGCAGGAGCACGGCCGTGCCCCTGCCCGCCTGTCCCGACCCACCCATGATCAGCACTGACTTGCCCATGTATGACCCCTTCCCATTAAGCTACATTTTGTAGCCTACCTTTTGTAGCTTAAGCTGGAGCCCACACGCAAGGGGAGGACCATGGCCAGCCCATCGACCCGCCTGTCCAAGGCGGCCAGACGCGAGCAACTGCTCGACGCCGCCACCTCGATCGTGCGCACCCGGGGCGCCGACGACCTCACCCTGCCTACCCTCGCCGAAGCCGCCCAGGTCAGCCGACCAATCGTCTACGACCACTTCGCCACCCGCCACGGCCTGCTGCTCGCCCTCTACCTGCGCCTGGATGACCAGTACCGGACCAGGCTGGCCCAGGCCCTGCAGGACGCCGATCCCACCGCGCCCGAGATCGCCCGCGTCATGAGCGAGGCATACTTCACGTGCGCCACCGACATGCCGGAACTCACCGCCGTCTCCGCCGCCCTCAAGGGAAGCCCAGCCCTGGAGGCAACCCAGCACGACCTGCTCGACCACTACACGAACCTGATGGCCACCGCCCTGCGACCCCACTCCCGCCTCACCGCCGAAGCCCTCCGGCTGCGCTGCTTCGGCACCCTCGGCGCCGCAGAGGCCATCGCCGCCGAAATCAACCGCGGCCGAGCCACCACCGACGACGCCGTCGCCGCCCTGACCAATCTCATCCTCAGCACTCTCAGCCACTGACGGCACGCCGTACATCGGGCATGACGCAGCCGCACCGCTCAGGTCCCACGTCCGGCCCTACCGAGATCCTCGCGCTCAATGTCGAAGACCTCGACCTGGACGGCCACCGCGCCCCCATCCGCTCCAAAGGCGGAGCCAAGGAGTGGGTGTACTAGGACGCAGGCACCGCCCACCTGCTGCCTCGTCTGCTCCGGCTCCCGGATGGCAGCACGCGCATGCACGGTCCGTTGTTCCTGTCCGAACGGCGTCCTGTTCCGGCCCGCCGCCCGGCCGATGGCGACATCTGCCCGCACACCGGCCGCGCCCGGCTCGGCTACGACCGCGCCCGCGTCCTGCTGGATACCTACGCCGGCCTCGATCTGCACCAGCTGCGCCACAGCGCCGCCACCCACCTCGGCGACGCCGAAGTCCCGCTGCAGCTCATCATGGGCAAGACCCGACACAAGAACCCCCGCACCGCCATGCGCTACGTCAAACCCGGCCCCGAAGCCATCGCCAAGGTCACTGAGGTGCTCGCACCCCGCCGCCGTACCCACTGATCATGACCGGCGGCTGGTTGGAGCTGTAGGAGGTCCGGGACATCACGTCACGGATCACTAACAGGCGAAGAAGCCCCAGGTCGCTACCGCTAATTCCTGCACGCAGCCTCCTCGAAGGCCGATCCGCAAGCGTCTCCACGCGTCCAGCGCTGTGCTGTGCCCGCTGCTTACCGGCGCCCCTCGTTCGAAGGTGGTGCGGACTTCTCAGCACATACGCTGGCCTGCTTCCTTCGCCGCCGCTATGCGCCGGGTACGGCTTTCAGCAGGACTGACATCTTGGGGTCGGGTCACCCGCCGGCGACGTCGATCGAGCGGTTCGGTGTGATCACCCGCTGTCGTCGGTGGCAGCCCAGACCTTCACGTTCGCCTGGACGTAGTTCTCGTCGAGAACCTCCAATTTGAGTAGGGCGATTCGGTTCTCGGACGTACGCAGACAGACGAACCTTCCTCGCTTCACTTCATATCGCGAAAAACCCTAAAACCCTGGGAGCGCCGGCATACCGCACTGTTCTCCAGCCCCTGCCGAGAGCAGCGCGAGATCATGACTGGTGCTCGGCGTTCCGATCGGCCTGGCCCTGCTGCCACTGCTCCATGACCTGCCCGAGGGCCGCGCTCACCAGGAGCAGGAACTCGGCGGCGACGCCGAAACGGGCGCCGGCCGGGGTCGCGGACCCGAGGGTCTCCGCCGCGCGCCGCGATGCGGCGGCCAGGGTGTCGTTCATGTGCAGGGCCGCAAGGGTGGACCGGACCCAGAGCCCGTCGTCGACGACATAGCGTTCGCGGCGCCCGCCGGGAACCCGTTCCCGCGTGATCAATCCCTGCTGTTCGAGGAAGGCGACGTTCTGCGAGATCGACGCGGGGCTGACGCGAAGCCGCTGGACCAGGTCGGCGGCGGTCAGGGTGCCGGAGTCGGTGACGTACAGGCAGGCCAGCACCCTGGCCGCCATCCGGGTCATCCCCTGCTCCTCCAGGAGCGTGGCGAAGGATTCCGTGAGGTCCTGGACCGCCTGGGGGTCGCGCCCGTGGCTGCTGTCGCCGACCGGCGGCACCGGAGACTTGGCCTGCCTGCGCCGGCGCGCCCGCCGCTCGGTGGCCTCCTGCGCCCGCTGCGCCCCGTAGCCGTCGGGGCCGCCGTTGCGGGTGACCTCCCGCATGACGGTCGAGGCGGGCCGCCCGAGACGCCGGCCGATCTCGGCGAACCCGAGCCCCTCGGTCAGCCCCGCGGCGATACGCCGGCGGTCCTCGTCGGTGAGTCTGTCTCCGGGCATCGGTACTCGTCTCCCATCCGCCGGCATGCGCGGGCCCGGCGCCCGAACCCTCGCCGCACAGTATGCATTCACTCGAAGCCCATTGCAATGTGATCTTAACTGCCCATTGTATTCAGTGTCACATTAATTGCAATGCAGGATCAATCGTGCCTATCCAGTTGGACACTTATCCCTCCTTGCATGTTGACCAAGCTATGAATGCAATATGCTGACATAGATGTTCAGCGATGCATGAACACCTGCCGCGGTAGGTGAGTGGACGATCCGGGACCCCGCCGCCGGTACCGCGCGACACGCACTTCAGTCGCCCGTGGCCACGGCGCGCCACCTCCGCGAGAGACGAAGGCAGGCCTCCCTCAGCTCGCGGGGCGCCACCTGGTCCAGGCCGGCGTCGAAGGTGGCGAGGATACCCGCCACGCCCGCCCAGGACCACGCTCCGATCGTGAGGCGGCAGTGATCGGGGCCGAGATGCTCGACCACCGACCCGCCGGGCGCCCAGCGTGCCACCGTCTCCGCCGAGAGGTTCAGGCGCGCGCCTCCGGTGCACTCCCACGTGTCGAGGACGTCCCCGCGGTCGTGGCTGGTCATCACGAAAAGCGCGACGTCCCCGCCGGGCAGGTCCCGGGGAAGGACGGGGACGCCGGTGGGCGGGTGCAGGCGGAGGCGGTCGAGCCGGTGCACCCGCCAGGTGCCGTCGCCGAGGTCGTAGCCGACGAGGTACCACCGTCCGGCCCAGATCACCAGATGGTGGGGTTCGACCCGGCGGGCTGGCGAGAAGTCGTCGTCGCCCGGGACCGGGCGGGTGCCGTCGGCCCTGAGCGTGTCGGCGATGAGGACCTGCCGGTGGCGCACCGCGCTCCCGGCGGCCTTGAGCGTCTCGGCGGCGATGGGCGGTGCGGGGAACTCCCAGTAGTTCCGCAGTCTGGTCAGGCGCAGCGACTCCATGGCCGCCCGGAGCCGTGCGGGCATGACGCGCGTGAGGGTTTCCAGTGCGCGGCCGGCGTCCTCGCCGAACCCGAAGACGGTGCTGGGCGCGGTCTGCAGGGCGACCGCGACCGCCAGCGCCTGCTCGTCGTCGAACGACAGCGGCGGCAGGGTGTGCCCGGAGCTCAGCCGGTACCCGCCGCCGGGGCCGTGGACGGTGGTGACAGGGTAGTCCAGCGCGCGCAGGGTCTCGATGTCACGGCGGACGGTGCGCTCGCCGACCTCCAGCCGCGAGGCGAGTTCGCCCAGCGACCAGCATCGGGGTGTCATGAGCAGCGACAGCAACCGCAGCGCGCGTCGTGAGGTGTCGGCCACACGGCCATCATCGCGCACATAGTGGCCATTCGATGTCCGGCACTGGTGGCACCATCCCCGGCGAAACCTTGTCGAACCAACGAAAGGACGGCGTGCACAGAATGCGCATCATCGTCGCCGGGGGCGGGATCGGAGGCTTGGCGCTGGCCGCGGGGCTGCGCCGGCACGGATTCGACGTGGCGGTCTTCGAACGTGACACCGACGTCACCGCAACCGGGGGTTACCACATCACCCTCGACGGGCGGGCCCAGGCGGCCCTGCGCCGGCTCGTCCCGCCGGAGACCGTCGAACGGCTGCTGGCCTCGTCCTCGGCGTTGCGGTTCCGCGACCCGGACGCGCTCTGGGACCGGCGCGGACGTCTCCTGGGCTACGGGCCGAGCCTGGCCGGCAGCCCTAGCGTGGACATCGACCGCATCACGTTGCGGACGCTGCTGGCCGACGCGGTCGGCGACGATCTGCGTCTGGGCCGGACCGTTACCGGCATCGGGCGCACCGAGAACGGCACACCGCAGGTCGTACTGGCCGACGGGAGCTCCCGGCAGTGCGATCTGCTGGTGGGCGCGGACGGCACACACTCGCTGGTCGCCCGGCACCTGGCCGGGGGCCCCACCAGCAAACCCGCGGGGATCATCGGTTTCTCCGGCAGGACGGTGGCCGAGGACCTGAGCCCGCCGGAACGGCGGCGGCTCGGACCACGATCGGGAATGGCGATCGCCCCTCGGGGCGCATCCCTGTACATCGGCTTCCTCGACCCCGTCGGCAACGCCGTACTCGATCTCCCCGACCGGCGTGCCGCGATCACCGGCGGCCCCACCTACATCTGGGGCGCGATGTTCCCCGAATCCGCCGAAACCGACTCGATGCGCGGGCTGCGCGGCGACGGACTGCGGGACGCGCTGCTGGCCAGGTTCCGCCGCCAGGGGTGGGCCGAACGCTCGCTCGAGGTCATCGCCAAGGCCGATCCGGGCAGCGTCGCCGCGTACCGGTTCAACGCCGCCTCGACACGGGCGCAGGACCTCGCGCCCTGGCCCGCCGGTCGCGTCACCGCCCTCGGAGACGCCGTCCACGCCACCCCGCCGACCGCCGGGATGGGGGCCGGCGCCGCGATCTGCGACGCCGCCGACCTGCTTGAGCACCTGCGCGAGGTCGCGGACGGCACCAGCACCCTCGTCGTGGCGGTCAGCCGGTTCGAGGCCGCCATGCGGGTACGCGGCGGCGAGATCCTGACACTGGCCATGAGAACCGTCCGTCTGATCCTGGCCACGGACACCCCGCTGGGCGCGGCCGTCACCACCGCGGCGACCCCGGTGGCCGCGGCGGTCAGCCGGATCAGACGCCGCCGCTGACCCCGGCCGTTCCCCGAGCGGCTCCGCGTCAGCGCGGGGTGAGGACGCAGAACTCGTTGCCCTCGGGGTCGGCCAGGACCGTCCACGGCACGTCGCCCTGGCCGAGGTCGACGTCGACGGCGCCGAGGGTCCGCAGCCGGGCCACCTCCGCCGCCTGGTCGTCGCCGGGGTACGGGCGGACGTCGAGATGGACGCGGTTCTTCACGGTCTTGGCGCCGGGTGTGCGGATGAACTCCAGATACGGGCCGACGCCTTTGGCGGAGCGCAGCGCCGCAAGATCGTCGGTTACCTCGCGCAGGGCCCAGTCCGTCGCCTCGCCCCAGAATCGGGCCATGGCCCGCGGATCGACGCAGTCGACCACGACGGCGGCGATCGGCCCGGTATCCCGGTAGACCTCCCGAGGCTCCAGCACGCAGAACTCGTTGCCCTCCGGGTCGGCCAGGACCGTCCACGGGACGTCGCCCTGGCCCACGTCGGCGGGCGTCGCACCGAGATCCTTCAGGCGCGCGACCATCTCCTCCTGATGCCCGGCGGAGGTGGTGGCGAGGTCGACGTGCACGCGGTTCTTCACCGTCTTGGGTTCCGGGACGGCAAGGATGTCGATGCAGACGGCGACGGGGTCGGGATAGGTGAAGCCCTCGGGTTCGAGGTTGGTCACGCCGGGCCCCTCACTGGAAACACTCCAGCCGAGCGCCTCCGCCCAGAACCGGCCGAGGGCGGAGTCGTCCCGCGCGTTCATCGCAATCTGAACAAGCCGCGTCGCCATGCCGCCGAGCCTACGCCCCGAACCGATCGGAAACAGCCGAGGTGCTCCGCGCTCGTCGGCTCAACCGGCGGCACGGGGCAGGCCGGGGCCTTGGGCGGGTGGGCGGCACCCGGCCTCACACGCCACGGCGGGTACGGGCCGGCGCAGCCCGTACCCGCCGATCGTGTGGTCACACGGCGAAGGGCGGCTCAGTCGAGTTCGGCGGAGAGCTGGGCGGCGAACTCAGCCGGACGATTGAGGTAGCCGGCGTGGTGGCCGGGGTAGTCGACCACCTCGGTGTCCAGGAGTTCGGCCAGGACGACATTCGGCCGGTACGGGAAGTGCTCCCGGGAGTCGCGTCCCCCTGCCAGGATCAGCCGGTCGTCGGCTTTCCGCCGTATCGGGGAAATCCCTGATCTTCACCCCGCGCTCTCCAGGGTCCGGCCCGGGGGACGTTCGGCTACGGCAGGAGCCCGGTGTGCCGAGGGCCACGCCGGGGCGAGCGCGGCCCGGGTCCGGTGCGTCGTCAGGGCTTCCAGGCCGGGTCGCGTCCGCTGAGCGCCAGGGCGCGCTCGAACGCCGAAGCATCGTCCGACACGGCGACCTCCTCGCCGAAGATCCCCATCTGCCGCCCCTGGGGGGCCATCCGGTCGGCGAAGGCGGCCATCGTCTCCGCGGTCTCGGCGTCCACCTCGTAGTCCTGCCCGATACTCCTGGCCAGGTCCCAGCCGTGGATCACCACGTCGCTCAGACCCATGTGGAACACGACGGTCATGGGCAACCCCATGTCGGGGCTGCTTCCCTCGAACGCCTCCGGATTCGACCAGGCGGCGAGCATCCCGGCGGCCCTGCTCTCGAAGGCGGTGTGGTCGGAGTCCTTGGCCGGCGCCTCCTCCTTGCGCGCCAGCGCGTCGAACGTCGCCGCCGCCCGGGACATGTGGCCGAGCAGAGCGCGCACATCGTAGTCGGCACAGGGGGTGGGCAGACCGAGCTGGTCGTCGCGGACCTCGCGGACCACGGCCGAGGTGCGCGTGATGGCGCGTGACAGCATTTCGTGCATCGAATCTCCTCAGCGTGGAGACCCCCGCCTTCGGGCAGGAAGGCGAGGAGGAAAGACGCGGCGTGGTGCCGCACATTCGGATCGAACATACATGCGAAACCTAGCCGGTCGCACGTAGATCGTGAAGGGCGAAGCGTGAAACGGGTACCACCGGGCACGGGCCGTGCGGCGCGCCTACCCGGGGGAGGTGTCCGGGAGGTGGGTGAGGGCGACGGCGGGGTCGGCGCTCGGGGGGCCTGCGGGCCACCACTCGCCGTCCTCCCGCCGGGTGTAGGGGTGCCACAGGCCGTCCCTGCCCAGGCGGAGCTGGGCTCCCCGGACTGTGAAGGTCCAGTGGTTCCGGTCGGGGACCGGCGGCGCGGCGACCCCGGACTCCTCCGCGGCGGCGGCCAGGGCGGCACCGGCCCGGGTCAGGTCGGCGCGGGTGGGGTTCCAGGCGGCTTCCAGGGTTTTCAACCCGGCCGCACCGCCGAACCGCCACGCCTGCGCCGCCCGGTCCAGTTTCTCCCCGGCGGCGGCGCGGAGCCGCGCCCGGAGCGGCGGGTCGTCGTGGACGGCGGCCAGCCGGACGGTGTCCGGCCACAGGGCCAGGTCGTGGGAGGGTGCGGCCCCGGTGAGCAGCTCCCGGGCGCGCAGCGCGGCGTCGGCGACGAGCACCCGCAGGATGCCGGGGTCGAGCCCGGGGGTGGGGGGCGGCTCGGGCGGCGGCGCCGACACCGGCTCGGGAGGGTCCGGCAGCGGCGGGGTGCCCAGGGCGTAGGCGTCGCGGGCGGGTGTCCCGCCGCGGGTGACGGGCGCGTCCCGCCGGTGCAGCGCGTCCAGGAGCTCCCGCTCGCCCCGGCCGCGCAGGAGCAGGAGCAGGAACGGGTCCTCGTCCAGGAGCCAGGCGGCCTGGTAGCACAGGGCGGCCGCGTGCTTGCACGGGTGACCCCAGTCGGGGCACTCGCACTCGGGTTCCAGGTCGCCGATGCCGGGCAGCAGCTGCACCCCCGCGTCGGCGGCGGCCGTCACCAGGCGGTGCGGCATCTCCCCCTCCAGCAGGGCCGCGATGTGCCCGGCCTCCATCGCCACCTGGTCCAGGAACCGCCGCCACCCCTGCTCGCCGAGCACCTCCACGCGGACGATCGTGTGGTACGGGGTGTCGGCCCGGGCGTCGTGCACGGGAGCGGAGATCCGGCCCGGGCTGACGGTGATCGACCCGACGTGGCCGGTGGTCGCGTACCGGCGGCCCTGATGCAGCAGGGTCTGGTCCAAGGAGGTGTCCTCCAGCGCCTTGATCCAGGCGGTGCCCCACCAGGATCCGGCGCGCCGGGTCGGGCGCCGGCCGGGCGGGAACGGGGGGAATCCGCGGGCGGTCTCGGTCACGGGGCGCTCCTCAGTTCGACCAGCTCGGCCAGTTCGGCGTCGGAGAGTTCGGTGAGCGCGGCCTCCCCGCCGGCCAGCACGGCGTCCGACAGGGCCCGCTTGGCCGCCAGCATCGTCGCGATCCGGTCCTCCAGGGTTCCCTCGGCGATCAGCCGGTGCACCTGGACGGGCTTGGTCTGCCCGATCCGGTACGCGCGGTCGGTGGCCTGCTCCTCCACCGCGGGGTTCCACCACCGGTCGAAGTGGATCACGTGGTCGGCCCGGGTGAGGTTGAGACCGGTCCCGGCGGCCTTCAGCGACAGCAGGAAGACCGGCTCCCGGCCGTCCTGGAACAGCCGGACCATCTCCTCCCGTTTGGGTACGGGCGTGCCGCCGTGCAGCAGCTGGGCGGACACCCCCCGCTCGTCGAGGTGCCGCTGGATGAGCCGGGCCATCGCCACGTACTGGGTGAAGACCAGGACCGCGCCGTCCTCGGCGAGGATCACCTCCAGCAGCTCGTCGAGCAGCTCCAGCTTGCCCGAACGCCCGGCGAGCCGCGGCCGGTCCTCCTTCAGGTACTGCGCGGGGTGGTTGCAGATCTGTTTGAGCGAGGTCAGCAGCTTCATGATCAGACCGCGCCGGGCCATCCCGCCGCCCAGCCTGATCCCCTCCATGGTCTCGCGCACGGTCGCCTCGTACAGGACGGCCTGTTCCCGGGTGAGCGACACCGGCCGGTCGGTCTCGGTCTTGGGCGGCAGCTCGGGGGCGATGCCGGGGTCGGATTTGCGGCGGCGCAGCAGGAACGGCCCGATGAGGCGGGCCAGGCGTTCGACGGCGGCCGGGTCCCGCCCGGCCTCCACGGGCCCCGCCCAGCGGGTCTTGAACGCGTCCAGGGTGCCGAGCAGCCCGGGGGTGGTCCAGTCCAGGATCGACCACAGCTCCGACAGGTTGTTCTCCACCGGGGTCCCGGTCAGCGCGATCCGCGCGGCGGCCGGGATGGTCCGCAGCGCCTTGGCCGTACCCGACAGCGGGTTCTTCACGTGCTGGGCCTCGTCGGCGACGAGCAGCCCCCACCCGTGGTCGGCGAGCGTCGCCGCGTCGATTCGCATCGTGCCGTACGTGGTCAGGGTGAAACCCTCCTCGGCCCCGTCCAGGCTGCGCCCGGATCCGTGGAACCGTCGTACGGGGACGCCCGGGGCGAACCGGTGGATCTCCCGCTCCCAGTTGCCGAGCAGGGAGGCCGGGCACACGACCAGGGTCGGACCGGCCTGACGGTGCAGGTGTAGGGCGATGAGGGTGATCGTCTTGCCGAGTCCCATGTCGTCGGCGAGGCAGCCGCCGAGCCCGAGGGAGGTCATCCGGTCCAGCCAGCGCAGCCCGCGCAGCTGGTAGTCGCGGAGCGCGGCGGCGAGCCCGGCGGGCGCGGCGATCGGTTCCCGCCCGCCGTCGGGGTCGCGGATCCGCTCGCGCAGTGCCCGCAGCCAGGGGCTGGAGGCGACCTCGACCCGTTCGCCGTCGATCTCGGCCGATCCGGTGAGCGCGGCGCCGAGCGCCTGCACGGGGGCGAGCGGTTTCAGCGCCCGTTCCCGAGCCTTCCTGGCGACGTCGGGCGGGAGCAGCATCCACCGGTCGCGCAGGCGGACCAGCGGGCGGTGCGCCTCGGCGAGGGCGTCCATCTCGGCCGGGGTGAGCGGTTCGTCCCCGAGGGCGAGCTGCCAGTCGAAGGTGAGCGCGTGGTCGCCGCCGAAGAAGGAGGGCCGGTCGGCGAAGGCGTCGTCGGGGTCGCCGACCGCGACCCGCGCGGTCAGCCGGTGCACCAGTTCCCGCGGCCAGTGCAGCTCGACCCCGGCGGCGTCCAGCCGGGCGGCGGCCGGGCCGAGCAGCTCCCGTACCTCGGCGTCGTCGAGCTCCAGCGCGCCGGGGACCGCCTGGCCGAGCAGCCGCTCCAGCGGCGCCCACACCCGGGCGGCGCCGCGCAGGGCCAGCGTGGCCTCGACGACGGCCCGCGGACCGAATCCGGGGGCCGCGCCGTCCCAGAGCCGGTCGGCGTCGGCGACGAGCGAGGGGTCGGCGAGGCTGTGCACCTGGAGTACGGCCTGGAAGGCGGCGTCGGCGAGGTCGTCCCCGTCGGTTTCCAGGCGCAGCGAGATCCGCACGCCGGAGTCCAGGCTTTCGCTGATCTCCCGGGCCCAGGTCCAGGACGGCGGCACCCGCTGCGGTTTCACCGCGGCGAAGACCGGCCCGCCCGCCGCCCGGGCCGCGGCGGCCGTACGGGGCATGCCGTCGGCGACGGCGTCCAGGTAGCCGCGGATCAGCTCGCGGGCGCCGGGCAGCTCCGGCGGGGCGGTGCCGGGCAGGGGGACGGCCCGGGCTTCCGCGGGCATCGCCTCGGCCAGTTCGCGGACGCGTTCGACGTCGGCGGGGTCCAGCGGCCCGAGCCGCCAGGCGTCGTATCCGCCGGGCGACACCCCGGGCAGGAGCCGTCCCCGGGCGACCAGCTGCAGCGCGACCAGGGTGGCGGCGCCCCAGAACGCGGATGCGGGGTGAGCGGAGGCGTCGCGCCGGGCCCGGGTGAGCAGGGGCACCGCGTCGGCGACACTCAGGCGGACCGCCGGTACCGTGGCTGTCTCGATCGACCCGTTCCGCGGCACGGCCACGGTCAGTTCCCCCGGTTCCCCCATACCGGCCGGGAGGTCGCCTCCGGCGGGATCGAAGAAGGCGATCCGTCCGGTCCGGGGCGGGTCTCCCGGCTCGTAGACCGCGGCGTACCGCACCAGTTCCTCCGCCGTTTCCTGCGGCACCCGCGTCATCGGCCCCTCATTTCCCGTCGATCGCCCCCGTTCAACGGCGGAACCCGCGCGATGATTCCCCAGATCGCCGTACAAAGTACGGAGATTTTTGGCGCCGCCCGGGACCCGGCCCGAACGGATCTTGCGGATCAGGTACGGGCTGCGCCCGAAAGCCGTGGCGCTGCTTCAACGGCGTGCACCCAAGTCCGCCGCGCAGCTCTGGACCGGCACGCCCGCCGACGTACCCCCGTTCTGAATCGTGTGCCAGACCGGCCGCACGGCGGCCCTGCGGCGCAGAGGCCAAGCGCCGGTGGCGTGAGGCGCCGGGCGGGGTCAGAGCAGACCGGCCTCGTGTGCCAGGATCACCGCCTGCACCGCCTGCTCGCGCTCCAGCCGTTCGGCGCGCTCGCCCCTCCCCCGTCGGCCTCCCCGCTCGACCCGTGGTGGGCTCTGGTTTACTACGCGGCGTTCGCGCCGGCCATCCTCGGGATCGCCGTGGTGACGGTGAAACGGCGAGCCGCCTGACACCGGCCCGGGATCCGGGGAAACCCAAGCCCCCGTCCGGTACGGCCTGCGGCGGCCCGGGCGCCGAGGTGGAGCTGGGCCCGGCTGAGCCCGTACCGGATCCGGTCGTCTGCTCAGGTGAAGAGGCCGCGGGCGACCAGCTCGGTCGTGGCCAGGGTCGCCACCGCCTCGGCGGCCAGGAGTGCCACCAGCACCACGAGCTGCACCACGCCCGCTTCGAACGGGCTCGCTCCCCCGAGCAGCATCCCCACGAAGGCGCCGGGAAGGGTGACCAGCCCGACGGTTCTGGTCTGGTCCAGTGCGGGCACCAGCGCCTGGCTCGCCGCCGGGCGGCAGATCTCCAGCGCCGCCTCCCGGGGTCGAAATCCCAGCGCCAGCGCCGCCTCCACCTCGCCGCGGCGCTGGACCAGCTCGTCCACGGCGCGCCGTCCCGCCAGCGCGGTCGCGGTCATACAGCCGCCCAGCAGGATGCCCGCGACGGGGATCACCACGATCCCGTCCAGGGAGACCACCCCGCCGGCCACCAGGACGGCCAGCACCGGCACGGTGCCCGCCGCGATGGGCACCGCCGCCCACCACACGCCCGCACCGCGGGTGATGCGCCGACCGGCGGTGAAGGCCGCCACGCCGTACATGAGCAGCACGAACCCCGCAACAGCGGTGCCGTACGCCACCACCCAGGCGATCAGCGCGGAGACCGCCCCCAGCTGGACGGCCGCCCGCAGGGAGGCGGTCAGCACGGCCGTGCCGTGGCCAAGCCGGCCCAGCCAGGCCACGGCGGCGCCCATCGCGACGAGCAGCAGCAGAATCGCCGGTAGAAGCGGGGTGAGGGTGATCAATGACGAGGAGCTCACACGCAGGCATTGTGCCACCGGCTTCACTAGGGTGACCTAAGTCACCCTCCGGGCAGAGCGGATGTTCCGGACATGGCCGCCGAAGACCGGGAGGCCGGAAAGGTCCAGCTCTCCGCAATGTTGCCTCCCGTCGCCGCGCCGAGGCGATCCCCCGTCCTCCACCGGAAGAAGGATGTTGATCTCCTCCACTCGGAGGATCTTGACAACCGCGCGGTCCGATAGCGTCATCTCGCTGGTGATGATCACAAACTAGGTGATCATCTTCCATTTGCTAGAGGAGGACCGATGGGTTTCCTTAAGCGCTTGACGGTCACGGGACTGACTGCTGCGGTCGCCGCCAGTCTGGTCACGGTCTCGGTGACGCCCGCACACGCCGACAAGCGGTGCGGCGCAAGCGGCAAGATCGCTATCAACGATGGTGAGGGCGGCGAGCCTACGAGCAGGGCCTGGGGCCACGAGCACCTCACCGGTGATCACTACATCAAGCGCACCGAGAACTTCGCGCACTTCAAGCGATACCACTGGTGGGCCGACAACGACAGCAAGCTGCTGCCCGGCCGCGACAAGCCGGACACGTCCTACGGGTCGATCGACTGCCCGCTGAACTCCATTCCATGATTTCGTCCTCTGGGCCCGCCACGATCGGTGGCGGGCCCAGTGGCCTGCCACGGCTGCTCGCCGGCCTGGCGCTGACCGGACTGCTGGGCGTGGGCTGCGCCGCGGCGCCGGCCACGCAGGAGGCCGCGGCTCCGGCCGGAGCCCGCGTGGTCAAGTTTCGCGAGATCCCCGACGGCTCGTGCATCGACACCGAGCGGATCCCCAGCCGTGACGGCACGGTTCCGCTCGTGGACTGCGCGGGGAAGCACAAGTACAAGACGTACGCGGCCACCGACCTGCCCGCGGACATCCGGGACGGGCCCTTCCCCGGGTACGAGACGATGAGCAAGTTCGCCGGGGACTTCTGCGACAAGGAGTACCTGAAGATCTACGACGGTGTGCCCGGCAAGGACGGCAGGCCGGTCCAGTTTGTCATGGCACCGTTTGAGCAGATCCAGTGGCGGCCTGAGGAGAAGCGCGTAATCTGCGCGACCACCGTCCACATCGACTGAACGACGGGGTGAGGGGCCTCCTCACCCCGTCGGCGTGTCAGGCGGCCGGAGACGAGCCTGCGGGCGGCGCGACCAGGGTCGGCCGACCGGTGCCCCGCTAGGCCGCATCCGCCGCCGTCCGCGCACCCCGTCGGCGGACGCCGACCCGGCCCGACGTCGACACCCCGTTCACCGCCGTCGCTCAGGGCGTGCCCGGCAGACCGCCTTCCGGTGGTGTTCCGCCGCCCCGGCCCGCGAGGGGGATCCGCGCCTCGATCTGCTCCCGCGCGTGGGGACACTCATCGAAGCCGAGCGGGCACTCCAGCGCGTGCAGGATGAGGTCCCGCGCCGCCTGCGCCTGGGCGATGCGCCGTTCCAGCACCTCGACGTGCTCCCTGAGCAGGTCCGCGTGCCGCATCGGGTCAGGCGAGGTGAGCACCTGGGAGAGCATCCGCAGCCCGAGGCCGGCCTCCTTGCCCATCAGGATCATCGCCACCCGCCGCATGTCCGCCGCGCCGTACCGGCGCTGACCGCCGCCGTCCCTGGCCGGGACGAGCAGCCCGACGCTCTCCCAGTGGCGCAGCACGTGCGTGGGCAGCCCGAACACGTCGGCCACTTCGCCGATACCCATGGTTGCCTTCATGCGCACATTAACGGGCTCGGCGGCGAGATACGCAAACCCGATCCCGTGGAGGTCGCACAGGCCGGTCATCTCAGTCCATCCCGCGTCGTCCCGGCGCCCAGAACGGCTTGACCACGACGTCGCGACGCGACCAGCCGCGTTCGCGGACCAGATGGTCCCGGACCGCCTGGCAGGTACGGGCTTCGCCGGCGAGGTAGGCGACACCGGGTTCGGCGGGCAGGTTCAGCGCGCGCACGGCGTCCACGAGCTCGCCCGGACGGTAGGTCCAGGTGAGGTGGCCGGTCCGTGCCGGGGGCAGGCGGTCGGCGGGCCCGTCGGCCACGACGGCGCCGTACGCGGCGGCCGAGGGCGGCAGCGCGCGGTGCAGCGCCCCGAAGGCGACGGCCGCGGTCTCGTCCCCGGCGAACAGGTGGTACGGCGCGTCCGCGCGCAGCACGAGCCTGCCCTCCGGGGCGGTGAAGGCGGCCGGGTCGCCGGGTCGCACGCGCCGCGCCCACAGGGCGCCGGGTCCGGCGGCCGGGTGGTCGAGGATACAGAGATCAAGGTAGCCGTCGGGCGAGTGGTCCCAGATCGTGTAGGTGCGCAGCAGTCCGCGCACCCACGAGCGGGGCGAGCGCGGGTCGCCGACCAGCAGGCGGATGTGCGTGCCGGGTACCCAGGTGAGGTCGCGCAACCGGGGACCGGCGATGCGGACACGGCGCATCCGCGCGGTGATGGGCTCGATCTCGTCCACGACGCCGTTCAGGAAGAGCCTCATTGCGTGAACTTCCAGCGCTCACCCGTGGGCAGGTCCACCACCCGCAGGTCGGGCCCGGCCAGCGCCACCGCGTCCGACGCGGTGCCCGTCGTGCGGAACAGGCGCGACAGCGGGTCGTGCCCGTGGGCGTCGTGCACCGGGACCAGCACCTTGGCGCCCAGGACGGAGGACCCGGCGACGGCCTGGCGCGGACCCATCACCAGGCGGGGCCCGAGCAGCGGGCGCAGCCCGTTGACGGGCAACAGGGCCAGGTCCACCGGCGGATGCTCGGCCCGGTATCGCTCCAGCGGCTCCACGTCGTCCATCTCGCCGCCGAAGAAGACCCGGTCCCCGCCCGCCGTGGTGAACGCGTAGGCGTTGTTGGGCCAGACCGCGGTCCGCCCGGAGGGCACAACGAACATGGACAGGCCGGGCGCGATCTCCCGGGTCTGCCCCCAGTTCACGGCTTCGACCCGCCGGAACCCCTGTGCGCGAACCCTGCGGGCCATATTCGGGGCGGGCACGTACACCGGTGTCGTGTCCTTGGCGGGCAGGGTGCGCATCCCGGGCAGGTCGAAGTGGTTGGTGGCCACGTTGGTGATGACGACGGCGGTCAGCGGGGGCAGGTCGGCGACGTGCAGGCCCAGTGGTTCCCCGCGGCGCAGCCACCACCGTTCGATGAACCAGGGGTCGGTGAGGATGGCGTGGCCGTCCAGTTCCAGCAGCACACAGGAGTTGACGATCCGGGTGACGGTGATCGGTTGCTTGCTCATGCCGACACCGTGCCGGTTCATGTACACCTGAAGTCAAGCGAGGCCCGGCTCATCGCGCTTGCGCCCCGGGACGCGCCCGATCGGCTGGGCGACCATGGTGCGGGCTACGGCACGGCGACGGCGCGCAGGAGCGCTTCGGCGAAGAACGCGCAGGTCTCCTCCGTGTCGGGCACATCGAGGCCTGATGCGCGGCGGCAAACTGTAGATCTTCTCTCGCCCCGGCGGCCAGGCCGGCGCACCATGCCGCCGACAGGGCCGTCTTGTGCGCGTGGGTATCGGTCCTTGAGCGGCAACCGATCGGTCGGTAGGTGCAAGCGAGCCGGTACACGCTGCGTTTCCGCCGGCCGGTGCCCCGATGCGGGTGTCGGCGTCGCGCAGTCGTTCCCTGACGTTAGGCAAGTCCGTGTGCGAACCCTACGGTGACGGACAGGCCGCCTTCGGGACGCGCGTCGACGGTGAGGGTGGCCTGGTGAGCTTGGGCGACGGCGTTGACGATGGCGAGGCCGAGGCCGTAGCCGTCGCGGCCGTGACGTTCGGGCGCCAGTGTCCGGAAGGGCTGCAGGAGTCGCCGGACCTGGTCGCCGGGGATGACCGGCCCGCTGTTGACGACTGTAAGGGCCACGTGCGGGCCGGAGGTCTCCGTGGTGATCTTTACGTGCCCGTCCGCGTGGTTGTGGCGGATGGCGTTGTCGACGAGGTTGGCGACGAGGCTTTCGATCAACCTCGGGTCCCCGGTCGTCACTGCGGGCGTCAGGTGTTCGGCGAGGTCGACGCCTTGTTCCCGTGCCTGGTCGCGGCGGGAGGTGAGCACTCCTTCGACGACGTGGGCGAGGTCGAGGGCGTCCCGGCGGGTGACGCCGCGTTCGCCGGAGGCCAGGTCGAGCAGTGCTTGGACGAGCCGCTCCTGGTGTTCGCCCAGCGCGAGGGCCTCCTGGCAGACCGAGCGCAGGGTGCCGGTGTCGGCGTCGGGGTCGGCGAGCGCGACTTCCAGCAGGGTACGCAGGCCGGCCAGCGGGGTGCGCAGTTCGTGGGAGGCGTTGGCGACGAAACGGCGCTGGGCGTCGAAGGACGCCTGCAGGCGGGCGAACAGGTCGTCGAGGGTGTGGCCGAGTTCGGTCAGCTCGTCCGTGGGCTCGCCGAGGTCGAGGCGCCGGTGCAGGTCGCCGGCGGAGATGCTCCGGGCGGTGGCGGCGATGGCGCGCAGCGGCCGCAGGAACCGGCCGGCGACGAACCAGCCGAGAGCCAGGGCGACGGGAATCAGAAGGACCAGGGCGACGGCAGAGCCGACGAGGAGTTGGGGCAGGCTGATCCCGGGCCCGGTTTCAGTGATCGCGCTCGCTGAGGGCCGGCCCTTGGGTATGGCCGCGTCGATGCCGGCCAGCGGGACGGCGACGAGTACGACCACGAAGACCCCGGCGGCGTAGATGCCCGCCGCGTAGGCGAGCGCGAGCCGCGTCTGCAGGGACCTTCCGGCGAACTTTCGGGAGATCATGCCGGTCCCATGCGGTAGCCGCCTTCGCGGACGGTCTCGATCACGGGCGGGTCGCCGAGCTTGGCCCGCAGGCGGTGCACGGTGTGCTTGACGGCGCTGCTGAAGGGGTCGGCGGCCTCGTCCCAGACGCGCTCCAGCAGTTCCTCGGCGGAGACGACCAGGCCGGGTACGGCGAGCAGACATTCGAGCAGGGCGAACTCCCTGGGGCTCAGGTCAAGGCGCCGGCCGGCTCGGAACGCGGTACGGCGCGCCGGATCGAGGGTGACGTCCCCGCAGGCCAGGGTGGGCGGCAGCGGCGGGGTGGCGCGGCGGGCCAGGGCACGGACGCGGGCGACCAGTTCGGCGAACGCGAACGGCTTGGGCAGGTAGTCGTCGGCGCCGAGGCTCAGCCCGTCGACGCGGTCCTCGATCGTGCCGGAGGCGGTGAGCATCAGGACGCGGGTCTCACAGCGGCCGTGGGCGAGCCGCCGGCAGATCTCGTCCCCGTGGACGCCGGGCAGGTCGCGGTCGAGGATCACCACGTCGTAGCGGGTGGCGGCCAGGCGTTCGAGGGCGGCGGTCCCGTCCAGGACGACGTCGACGGCCATGCCCTCGCGGCGCAGCCCGGTTCCGAGGGAGCGGGCGAGGACCTCGAAGTCCTCGGCGACGAGGACCCTCACCGCCGCTCGCCGCCGGTCGTCGTGTGGGAGGGGCGGCGGAACCGGCCGCCGGGTCGAAGTGCCATGGCTCAACGATGCCAGACGCCCGGTTCCAGCCGGGTCGCAGCCGCCGCGACCCGGCTGGAACCGGGTGCCGCGTACAACCGTCGGCATGAGTTCATCCATATCTCACCGATCCGGCCCGCCGACCGGGCGTGATCGCTTCCCTCAGTCGCTGCGCGCGGAATGGACCAGGTTCCGCTCCGCGCGGGGCCGGCTGCTCGCCCTGGCGGCCTCCGTGCTGGTCACCGTGGCGCTCGGACTGCTGATCGCCGGGGGCGTCCGGAGCACCTGCGTGACCGGGAAGGGGGAGGGCGCCTGCCCCGCGCCTCTGCTGGGACCCGATGGCACGGCGGTGAAGGACAGGTACTACTTCGTGCACCAGCCGCTCAAGGGAAACGGCAGCATCACCGCCCGCGTGTCGGACATGACCGGGCAGATCCGGCTGCCGGACGCCGTACCGGGGGTGCGCAACGTCAAGGAGGGGGTGGTGCCGTGGGCGAAGGCGGGGCTCCTCGTCAGGCAGAGCCTCACGCAGGGCACGCCGTACGCCGCCGTCATGCTCACCGGGTATCACGGCGTGCGGATGCAGTACAACTTCACCCACGACCTGCCCGGCGGTCCTCACAACGGCCCGCAGTGGTTGCGGCTGACCAGGTCGGGCGACACCGTCACCGGCTCCGAGTCGGACGACGGCAAGACGTGGACCGAGGTCGGCACGGTCAGGCTGACCGGGTTGCCGGAGACGGTCGAGATCGGGCTGTTCGCCACCTCACCGGGCGTCCTTTGGGACATGGCGAAGGCCTTCGCCCAGACCACCGCCACCTTCGACCGGATCACGCTGCAGGGCGCGAACGGTTCGTGGCGCCGCGACGACGTCGGCGTCGGCATGCTGTCCGACGGCAAGACCCCACATCACCCGGGCGGGGTCGTCGAGTCCGGCGACAAGCTCATCGTGACCGGAAACGGGGACATCGGGCCCGCCACGGTGGAGGGCGGTGTGCGCGCCGACCTCATGCTGATCGGCGGAGGGTTGGGGCTGATTCCGGTGCTCGTGGTGGCGGTCGTGTTCTTCACGGCGGATCGACGGCGCGGGCTGACCAGGACCGACGTGGCGGCCAAGGGCGTGGTGATCGGCGCGGTCGCGTTCACGACGGGGCTGGTGACCTCGGGGGTCGTGGTCCCCGTCGGCCTGGCGATATTGCGCGCCAATGAGAACCCGATTCAGCCGATCACCCTGGGTACCGGGCTGCGGGTGATCGTCGGCTACGCGGCGCTGACCGCGGCCGCCGCCGTCCTGGCCCTGGGCCTGGCCGCGCTGGTCAAGCGGGCCGTCGTCGCCGCCGGGCTGGCCGTCGCGCTGGTCCTCGTGCCCTACCTGCTGGCGACCGCGGGCCTGGCGCCATGGCTGCTGACGTTCACCCCAGCCGCCGGGTTCGCGATCACGCAGAGCGTCCCCACGTTCGCGCATGTGGACGTGGCCCTGTCACTGCTCGGGGGCTACTACCCGCTCCCGCCCTGGGCAGGCTTGGCCGTGACCTGCGGATACGCCGCCCTCGCCCTCGGGGCGGCGACGGCCGTACACCGCAGGAAGTCGACAGGTTAGGTCCACTCCCCCACAGGTGCGGAACACGCTGGGCACGTTCGGCCACCAGCGCCCGGACCAGATCGCCCGGGCGGTTCAGCCTGGCGGTGGTGGCCGGTAAGGCGGGGCTGCCGCACGCCGGGACGGCGGAACGTCGCCGGAGGGTGATCGACCGGGCGTTCCCTGAGCGACGGTGGTGGGCGACGCCCGCTCCCACGGTGCGGGGAAGCCAGGCCGGTACGGCCTGCGGGCGCAGCCCGTACCGGAAACGTCGTCGGCGCGGGAACGGCCGGGCCGTGGTCAGGACTCCGGGCCGAACCAGACGTCCTCGATGTAGCGGCCGGAGTCCAGCAGGCCGGTCAGCCAGGCCCTGCTCTCCTCGGGGTCGCCGCCGACGGCCTCCCGGTGGATCCGGGTGAAGGCCTCCCGGACGCCGGGTGCCATGTGGCGGCCGTCGCCGCAGACGTAGACGCGGGCCCCCTCCGACAGGACCTGCCACACCTCGGCGGACTCGGCCAGCAGCCGGTCCTGGACGAAGCGGACGCCGTTGCGCGGGGCGGCGGAGTACGCGGGCCGCATGCCGACCACCCCGGCGGCCTCGGCCTCCTCCAGCTCGTCGCGGTGCAGGTAATCCACGTCCGGGTCGTCGCAGCCGAAGTAGCACAGCAGGGTCCCGCGCGCCCCGCGGTGCAGCCGATCCAGGATCACGCCGCGGAAAGGTGCCAGCCCCGTCCCCGCGCCGACCAGGATCGCCGGGACGGTCTCGTCGGAGAGCAGCCGGTAGGCCTCCGGCCCGGGCAGGACCCGGGCGTGCACCAGGTCCCCCTCCCGTACCGAGGACAGGTACGCCGAGGCCAGGCCGCCGGGCAGCGGGGACACCATCAGGTCGACCGTGCCGGGGGTGGCGAGCGCGGAGGAGGAGACCGAGTAGGTGCGGGGCCGCAGCACGGGCGCCGACTCCAGGTAGCGGGCGAACGGCAGCTCGCAGGCGCGGTACTCGGCGAGCAGGTCCAGCACGCCGCGCCCGGCGTGGTCCCCTTCGCCCAGAGCCCGCCGCTGATTGGGGCATGCGGTGTGCTCGGCCATGGCGGCGACGAGTTCGGGACCCGCCGGCTGCCGCAGGTCCAGGACCTCGGTGAGCAGCCGTCGCAGGCCGACGGGTTCGCCGACGGGCAGCCGCGTGTGGCGGGGCCCGGTGATCCGGACGCTCCGGTCCAGGTCCAGGCCGAAGCGGGCGGCGGCCTCCTCCACCAGCTCCCGGGGGTTCTCCGGGAGCACGGTGAAGTGGTCCCCGGTCCGGTAGGCGACTCCGGCGGGCAGCTCCAGGCGCAGGTGGAGTTTGGGCCGGCCGCGCGGGGCCAGGTCGCAGGCGGTGAGCACCCGCATGGGGCGCGTGCCGTAACGCTCGGTCCGCCATTCGGGGACCTCTTCGATACGGTACGGCTGCCGCTGCGGCCCGGCCGGTTCGGCGCCGCCGCCGTACTCGGCGAGCAGCGTGGTCCACAGACCGGCCGTCCAGGAGGCGACCGCGCCGGCGAAGTCGCCGGAGACGTCGGCGACGCCGCGCTCCACCAGCGGGACGGCTCCCGCGGCTCGCAGGTGCTCGTCGACGAGGGTGGGGATCCGCTGGTAGGTGGCGGCCCAGTTGCGGTCCCCGAGGCCGAGCACCGCGTGGCGGACGCCGGTCAGCGCGCCGGGTTCCAGCCCGGTCAGCCAGGTGAGGAAGGTCTCGGTGCCTTCGGGGGGTTTGCCGTTGTAGGAGGCGGTGACGATCACCACGGGTTCCCCGGCGCGCGGCAGGCCCCCGGCCGCCTCGTCGAGGGTGGTGACCGACGGGGCGAAGCCGTACCCCTCGCCCTCCGCGGCCAGTTCACCGGCGAGTGCGGCGGCGGTTCCCATGGTGGAGCCGTACAGGACGGCCATCGGCGTGCCCGGCGCGGCCTGCCCGGCGGGCACCGGGGTCCGCGCCGGGGCCTGCTGTGCGGTGGCCCGCTTCGGCGCGGGGGTGCGCCGGGCGACGCGCAGGGTGAACCCGTCGGGTTTGACGGTGAGCGTTTCCTTGATCTTGAGCTGGTAGCCGGCGTGGTCGATCAGGCGGTACCGGTGCACCAGCAGGGCGAGCACCAAGGTGGCCTCGTGCAGCGCGAACTGCCGGCCGATGCAGGCGCGCTCGCCGCTGCCGAACGCCTTGAAGGCGTGGGGCGGCCGGGACTCCTCCCGCTCGGGGGAGAACCGTTCGGGGTCGAAGAGGTCGGGGTTGTCGCCCCAAACGGGGTCGCGGTGCAGCTGCGGGATGAGCACCATCAGGGTCTCGCCTTGACGCACCGGGTACCGGCCGCCGATGACGGTGTCGGCCAGCGGCTCCACCGCGAAGGCGGGCGCGGTGGGGTGCAGCCGCAGGCTCTCCATGAGCACCTGCCGGATGTAGCGGAGTCTCCCCACGTCGGCGTGGGTGGGGTCGGGGTCGCCCCGGCCCCACAGCGCATCGGTCTCCTCTTGGGCCTTGGCGAGCGCGGCGGGGTTCTTGACCAGGTTGTACAGGGCGAAGGACAGCGCGCCGCTGGTGGTCTCGTGCCCGGCGATCAGGAAGGTGATCACCTGGTGTCGGACGTTCACGTCGTCCAGGGGGTCGGAGGAGTTCAGCATCCGGCCGAGCAGGTCTCCGGTGCCGGTGTCGCGTGAGACACGGCGGCGCTTGATCACATCGTCGACCAGGTCACCCATGACGGCCAGGTCGGCCGCGAACCGCCGGGTCCGCTTGGCGTAGAGGAAGCCGAGCCCGGGAACGAAGGAGGCCTTGGCCTGGGCGTAGGTGAGCGCCCTGACCATGGATTCGATGAAGGGGTGCGGCTCGTCGGCCTCGAAGGAGCCGAAGTCGTAGTCGAACCCGCACAGTCCGATGGTGTCCAGGGTGAGCCTGGTCATGTCGGCCGCCACGTCGACCGGGGTGTCCCCGGCCCGGTCCCAGGTGTCGAGCAGTTTCCCGGCCACCTGGAGCATCCTGGCGTGGTAGCCGCGCATGGCCCCCAGGGAGAACGCGGGGAGCAGCAGGTCGTGGGCCTTGAGCCAGTTGGGTTCGTGGTTGAAGGCGGTGAACAGGCCGTCGCCGGCGAGTTCGCGCAGGTTGACCAGGTCGTCGTGGACGTTCTTGCGGAACCTGGTCTCGTCGCAGAGCTCGGTGACCAGGTCCAGGCCGGAGACGATCGTCAGCTCCCGGCCGAAGAAGCCGAGCTTGTAGGCGGGTCCGCGTGCACGGGCCTGCCGCACGAGGTAGTCGACCTGCTGGTCCATCGGGATGCTCAGTGCCTGGCCGACCCACGGCAGGCCCGGCGGTGACGGCATCTGTGTCGTCGTCATGGTTTCGAGGCTACCTCAGAAGTTTGTCGTTCGAAAAAGTCGTTCGAAATAGTCGGTGGCCGGTATGCTGGCGCGCATGCCCCACGTCCCCGCCGCCGAGCGGCGTCCCCAGCTGATCGAGGCGGCCATCGCCCTGATGTCCCGCGAGGGGGTGGCGGCCGGCAGCACCCGCGCGGTCGCCGCCGAGCTGGGTGTGGCGCAGGCGACCGTCCACTACACCTTCGGCTCCAAACAGGAGCTGTACCGGGCGGTCATGGAGGAACTCACCCGATCCCTCGTCACCCTGGTGGAGGCGGCCGTCCCCGACGACACCGGCTTCGAGGAGACCGTGCACGCGCTGGTCGGCGCGCTCTGGGACACGGTGACGGCATATCGGGACCGGTACCTGCTCGTCTACGAACTGATCACCCACGCGCTCCGCGACCCGCGGCTCCGCGAGACCGCCGCCGACTACGCGACGAGCCTGGACGAGCCGGCCTCCCGGCTGATCTCCGACGCCGCCGCCCGCGCGGGCCTCACCCTCGCGCACCCGCCCGCGACCCTCGCCCGGCTCTTCCTGGCCGGATTCGACGGCCTGGTCCTGCGCTACCTGGCCGACGGCGACGAGTCCGTCGCCGTCGAGACGCTGCGCCGCCTCCAACAGACGACGATCGCCCTGGCGAAGGGTTCCGCGTAAGGCGCGCCCGTCGCCGACGGTCAGCCGGCGCGTACGGCGGCGGGGTGCGAGGAGAGCGGCGCCGACGGCGCTCATGCCGACCGCCGCCTTACGACGCCGGGCCCGGTCCGCGTACTCGGGCCGATGTGACGGACAACGTTGGGCACTTCCGCGGCAAGCGGTTCGCCTGATCGGCGTCGAGCCGTGATCGATGGCGGACCGTCGTCACGTCACAAGCGAAGTCTGGCGGACACATCGATAATCGACTATCGTCGATTATCGATGAAAGACTATGGGGCAAGGCCACTGGATCGGGCCGAGGCCGAAGAGTACGCGACCTGGTTCAAAGCGCTCGCGGACGCCACCCGGATCCAGATCGTGTCGCTGCTGGCCCGGCGCCGGGAGCCGATGACGGTCGGCGAGATCGTCGATGCCTCCGGGGTGGGCCAGTCGACGGTCTCCCACCATCTGAAACTCCTGGCCGAAGTCCGCTTCGTGCTGGTGGAACGCCAGGGCACCTCCAGCCTCTACCGGATCAACGAGAACTGCGTGAGCTGCTTTCCGACCGCGGCCGATGTGGTCATGGGCAAGCCCGTTCCCGAACCCCCCGTCTGTGAGTGAAGGAGCTGAGTGATGGCCGACGAGGAGATCATCCGGCGCTACTCCGGTCTGGCCCGCCGGGCCATGAACGGCGAGCCCGCCCTCGACTGCGGGCCGCGGGCCTTCGCCGAGGGCGGTTTCGGCACCGTGGGCTACGACCAGGACGACGAGGTGGCCGTCCTGCCGCAAGGTGCGCTGCTGGCCAGCCTCGGCTGCGGCAACCCGGTCGCGGTCGCCGAGCTGTGCGGCGGGGAGACGGTGCTGGACCTGGGCTCGGGCGGCGGCATCGACGTACTGCTCTCGGCCCGCCGGGTCGGCCCGTACGGCAAGGTCTACGGGCTGGACGCCAGCGCGGACATGGTCGAGCTGGCCCGCCGCAACGCCGCCCAGGACGGCGTGGCCAACGTGGAGTTCCTGCGCGGCGGCATCGAGCGGATCCCGTTACCCGGCCGGAGCGTGGACGTGGTCATCTCCAACTGCGTGATCAACCTGTCCGACGACAAGGCCGCGGTGCTGGCCGAGGCGTTCCGGGTGCTGCGCCCCGGCGGCCGGTTCGGGGTGAGCGACGTGGTCGTCGACGACACCGCAGACCCGGTACGGCAGGCCGCGGCCGAACAGCGGATCAGCTGTGCGGCCGGTGCCCTCGGCATCGAGGTCTACCGCACCCTGCTGGCGGCGGCCGGGTTCGTGAAGGTGGCCATCACGCTGACCGCCGGTCACGGCGACGGCGTGCACTCGGCCATCGTCCAGGCCGTCAAGCCCGACATCGGCCCGGGCCTGGAGATCCGCCCGATGCGCGCGGCCGACGCCGGTCAGGTGCTGGCCATCTACCAGGCCGGACTGGACACCGGGCAGGCCGGCTTCGAGACGACCGCCCCGTCCTGGGAGGGCTTGGACGCGGCCAGGCTGCCCCACCTGCGCTACGTCGCCGCCGACACCGGGACCGGCGAGGTGGTCGGCTGGATCGCGGCCTCTGCGGTGTCGAGCCGTCCGGTGTATGCGGGGGTGGTCGAGCACAGCGTCTACGTGCACCCGGGCTGCCAGGCGCACGGCATCGGCCGTGCCCTGCTGAGCGCGTTCATCGCCGCGGCCGAGGACGCCGGGGTGTGGACCGTCCAGTCGGGGATCTTCCCGGAGAACGTCGCCAGCCTGTCGCTGCACCAGGCGCTCGGCTTCCGCGTCGTGGGCACCCGCGAGCGTATCGGCCGCCACCACGGCACCTGGCGTGACGTCCTCTTCGTGGAGCGGCGAAGCGCCTCGACGGGCTGCTGAACCGGGCTTGTGCCCGGCGATCGGATGAGTGAGCGGAAACCGAGACGATCGAGCGGTTCCTGCATACCGGCGACGACCTGTTCGCCGCCGCAGTGCCCGACTTCCTGCCGTGGCGGGTCCGTACCCTGCCGGTCAACCTCAACGCCCCCGTAGCATCAGCCGGAATAGATGTATGTCAATATAGACAGGGGTCGACTTCGACAGTCATCTATGTGGGGAGGGTGTGTGGAGCTGCTGCAGATCCTGGAGTGCAGCCCGCCGCTGGCGCGCGAGCCGCTGGACGCCGAGCAGGCCGCAGGGGTGGCGCGGGTGTTCAAAGCGCTGGGTGATCCGGTACGGCTGCGCATCCTGTCGATCGTGGCCAGCCGCGAGGGCGGCGAGGTGTGCGTGTGCGACATCACCGGCGCCTTCGAGCTGTCCCAGCCGACCATCAGCCACCACCTGAAGGTCCTCAAGGACGTCGGCCTGATCACCTCGGAGCGCCGCGCGTCCTGGGTGTACTACCGGCTGGTGCCCGAGACGCTGGGCGAGCTGTCGGCGCTGCTCACCGCGCCCGCCACGGTCTGAGGCGGGGCGATTGTCATGCTCTCTCCCCACGCTGCCGCCAAGAGCCCGGCGGTAATCGCCGGGCTGTCCACGCTCGACCGGCTCCTGCCGGTGTGGATCGGCGCCGCGATGGCCGCCGGGCTGCTGCTCGGCCGACTGCTGCCCGGCCTGGACACCGCGTTGGACGCGGTGAAGATCGGTCAGATCTCGCTGCCGATCGCCCTCGGCCTGCTGCTGATGATGTATCCGGTGCTGGCCAAGGTCCGCTACGACCGGCTCGACACCGTCACCGGCGACCGCCGCCTGCTGTTGTCCTCCCTCGTGCTCAACTGGATCGTCGGACCGGCGCTGATGTTCGCGCTGGCCTGGGCGCTGCTGCCGGACCTGCCCGAGTACCGCACCGGCTTGATCATCGTCGGGTTGGCCCGCTGTATCGCCATGGTGCTCATCTGGAACGACCTGGCCTGCGGCGACCGCGAGGCCGCCGCCGTCCTGGTCGCCCTCAACTCGGTCTTCCAGGTGGTCGCGTTCGGCGCCCTGGGCTGGTTCTACCTGGAGCTGCTCCCCGGCCTGCTCGGCCTGCCCGAAGCCGCCCTGGACGTCTCGGCCTGGGATATCGCGTGGTACGTGCTCATCTTTCTCGGCATCCCGCTGGCCGCCGGATACGCCTCCCGCAAGATCGGCGAGCGTACCCGGGGCCGCGACTGGTACGAGCAGCGGTTCCTGCCGAGGATCGGGCCGATCGCCCTGTACGGGCTGCTGTTCACCATCGTCATCCTGTTCGCCCTGCAAGGGCATACCATCACCGAACGCCCCCTGGACGTGGCGCGGATCGCACTTCCGCTGCTGGCCTACTTCTTCCTCATGTGGGGCGGCTCCTTCCTCACCGGCCGGGCGATCGGCCTGCCCTACGACCGAACCACCACACTCGCCTTCACCGCCGCGGGCAACAACTTCGAACTGGCCATCGCGGTGGCGGTCGGCGTCTTCGGCGTCACCTCCGGCCAAGCCCTCGCCGGAGTGGTGGGCCCGCTCATCGAGGTGCCCGTCCTGGTCGCCCTCGTCTACGTCAGCCTCTGGGGCCGACGCCTGTTCGGCAAGGAGAGCACCCATGCCCGGTAAGCCCGGCGTGCTGTTCGTCTGCGTGCACAACGCCGGCCGCTCCCAGATGGCCGCCGGATGGCTCACCCACCTGGCCGGTGACCGTGTGGAGGTCCACTCGGCAGGGTCCTCCCCCGCCGACCGGATCAACCCGGTGGCCGCCGAGGCCATGAACGAAGTGGGCATCGACATCACCGGCGCCCAGCCCAAGGTGCTCACCGTGGACGCGGTCGAAGCCTGCGATGTCGTGATCACCATGGGCTGCGGCGACGCCTGCCCCGTCTTCCCCGGCAAACGCTACGAGGATTGGAAGCTCGACGACCCCGCAGGCCAGGACATCGAGGCGGTGCGGGAGATCCGGGACGTGATCAGGAAACGGATCGAGACACTGCTGGCGGAGCTCTTGCCCACCTGATGCTTCTCATCGCCCTCGACGATTGTCGGTTGTCGAACGAGGACTACTCGAACGGCTGAAGGAGCGGTCCGAAGAGGCATGACGCAGTGCCTCACGCAGCGCGGTCACCGAAGGAGCGCCGCCGGTCGGCCCGGTCTCATCGCGGTAGAGGCGACAGGAGACGCTTGCCGGGGTGTCCGGTGCAGCGAAGACGTCCACCCCGTTGATCAGCAGGGTCGGGGAGCCGTGCATGCCCCACCGGGCCGCGTCGCCCTCGTTGTCGATCACGTGTGTGGTGAGCCGCACCGCCGGGTGGCCGACGAGGGCTTGGGCGAGCCGCTCGTGCAAGTCCGCCTCGTGCGGGCAGTCGGGCACGGTCAGCACGGTCAGCTCCAGCATGGTCGCCTCCTGGTCGCAGGTGGTAAAGGACGCTCATCCCGGACGGTAGAGGTTCCAGCGTGCTGGAAGGTCAAGCATAGGGTGGAGGGATGCGCATCGGAGTGCTCGCCGAACAGGCCGGAGTCAGCGCCAAGACCATCCGGTTCTATGAAGAGGCAGGTCTGCTGCCTGCTCCGCCCCGCACCTCAGCCGGCTACCGTGACTATCCCGAGGGGGCCGCGACCCGGCTGCGCTTCATCCGCGATGCCCAGACCGCCGGGCTGACTCTGGCAGAGATCCGGGGCATCCTGGCAATCCGCGACAGCGGCCACGCCCCCTGCCGGCACGTCACCGACCTCATCGATGAGCACCTGGCACGGATCGATCAGCGCATGGCCGAGCTCGACCAGGCCCGCCAGGTGCTGCGCGGTCTGCGTCGCCGCGCGGACGTCACCGATCCCGCCGACTGCGCCAGTGAACAGGTGTGCAGCATCCTGGCCCGCCCGGCCGGTGATTCGCAGCCTGCGGGCGCTGACCCACGCAGCAGCGGCGAGAGGACCGCCGCACACAGCGGCTGACCGTTGGTGTCCTTCGGCCCCGGCCGCGCGATTACAACGCCGCAGGCCACGACATCCTCGACAGGTACGCGAACCGGCTCGCCCGGCTCGCGCCGACTGTGGGTTGGTGGCACGTTCGTTCAGAGGCACGCCCTCATCGGACGACGTGGCCGCAGGGCATGCTCCGGTTCCGCTCAGGCCGGAAGAAGGACGGGTGCGGCGTCGCCGAGGGGCGTGAACAGAGCGCCGAGCTTGTTCACCGCCTCGGGGATGATGCGGTAGTAGACCCAGGTGCCGCGGCGTTCGCCGTCGATCAGCCCGGCGGTGCGCAGGATCTTCAGGTGGTGGGAGATCGTGGGCGCGGTCAGGTCGAAGGCGCCGGTCAGGTCGCACACGCACGCCTCACCTCCGGCGTGGGAGCCGATCATCGACAGCAGGCGCAGCCGCACCGGGTCGGCGACCGCCTTGAGCAGCACCGCCGCCTCGGCCGCGTCGCTTTCGGAGATCGGCTCGCGGGCGATCGGGGCGCAGCACGGGACTGTCGCGGGGGCGGCCATGACACGACTCCTTGGTTCGACGTCAATCGAACTATATGCGGTGGTAGGCGACCAACGCACCGGCGGCGATCACGCATGCCGCGGCCGACATGGCGTTCCTCTTCCTCGTCTCCGGTCGTGCTGCCTGCTGCGGGTGTGGTGGTCAGCCGCAGCAGCTTCCGCCGCCCCGGCCGGGGACCGCGGCGGTGGCGCCGGCGAGCGGGGTGTCGAGCAGGCCGCCGCTGATGCCGGTGGCCAGGCCGACCCGCTGCTCCTGGGCCTCGGCCAGGTTGGAGGAGCACACCCCGGTCTCGGGCAGCTCCAGCCGCACATCCCGGGCGGCCTCCCAGTCGCCCGCGAGCGCGGCGACCACAGAGCGGACCTGCTCATACCCGGTGGCCATCAGGAAGGTCGGGGCGCGGCCGTAGGACTTGACGCCCACGGCGTAGAAACCGGGCTCGGGATGGGCCAGCTCGTCGACGCCGTGGGCGGGGACGGTGCCGCACGAGTGCCGATTGGGGTCGATAAGCGGGGCCAGAGCCCGGGTCGAGCCGAGGATCGGATCCAGGTCCAGGCGCAGTTCGCTCGCGATGGTGTGGTCGGGCCGGTAGCCGGTCGCCGCGACGACCCGGTCGACGACGATGGCCTGCTCGTGGCCGGACGCATCGCGGCTCACCACGATCGCCTGCTCGCCTGCACACCGGACGGTGTGGGTGAAGAAACCGGTCACCAGCTGGATGCGGCCGGAGTCGACGTGCGCGCGCAGGCGGGTGCCGAGCGCGCCGCGGGCCGGTAGAGCGTCGGCGTCACCGCCGCCGTAGGTGCGGGCGGCGCCGCCGGCGCGGATCGCCCACGTGATGCGGGTGTCCTCCGACAGCTGAGCCAGGGCGAGCAAGGTGGTGGCGGCCGAGTGGCCGGCTCCCACGACCAATACGTGATTGCCCTCATAGCGGTCGCGGTCGGCGCCGAGCACGTCCGGCAGGGCGTGGTCGACCAGCCCGGCCGCGACCGCCCCGGCCTCGCCGCGGGCGGGCAGACCGCTCGCGCCGAGCACGTTGGGGTTCTCGTAGGTGCCGGAGGCGTCGATGACCGCGCGGGCCCGGAGTTCTTCGCCGTCCTGCAGGCGAATGAGGAAGGGTACGGCTTCGCGGCCGTTGGTGCGGACCCGGTCGTAGCCCTCTCGGCTGACGGCGCTCACCTTCGCGCCGAGCCGTAAGCGCTCGCCGAGGAGCTTGGCCAACGGGGCGAGGTAGTCGTCGATGAGCTCGGCGCCGGTGGGCAGCCACTCGCCGTCGGGCGCGCTCCAGCCGCCGGCCTCCAGCAGGCGGCGGGCGGCGGCGTCGATGTTGTACTTCCACGGGCTGAACACCCGCACGTGCCCCCACCGGGCGACCGAGGCGGCGACCTGCTCGCCCGCCTCCAGCACCAGGAAGTCCTGGCCGCGTTCGGCCAGGTGGGCGGCGGCGGCCAGGCCGACCGGACCCGCGCCGATCACCACGACCGGCAGCGCGCCGACGTTGGGGCCGTTTACGATCCGCTCGAGTTCCAGAGCGGTGGTGGTACCGCAGCAGTTGTTGCTCATGGCAGGGCTCTCCCCAAGGTCAGAAGGCCGACGACGCAGCGAAGGGTGCACAGGGTGCCGGGCACGTTCAAGGCAACCCGACACCCTTGATTAGAAGATTGTCGAAGCAATACCCATAGTGGGCTATTGATTAGAGATACGTCAAATTAGCTGGATGTCGAACCAACGAGTGCACCGATGGTCGGCGTCAGAGGCCGACCTGGCCCGGGGCGTGGCGGGCGTGCGCGGCCAGCGGGCCCATGATGTGCGCGGCGTCGGCCGCGACCCCGCGCAGGGTGTTGGAGGCGAACGAGCGCTGGAACTCCAGTCCCAGATAGGCCGGTGGTGCGGCCGTCGGGGCTGTAGGCGGCCTCGTGGACGACGTCACTGTGCCCGCCGTGACGTGTCTCTTTCTTGGGGGTTTCCTTGACTTACCGAAGACGGCGGCGGGCAGGACGATCTCATGGCAGACCTTCCCACCCGCGATCGGGCGGACTTCGACAACGCCGAACGCGGTTTCATCGCCAAGCCGAGCGACGCCCTGATTAAGGCGTCCGACGGCAAGGTCGTCTGGGACTGCGACGCCTACGACTTCCTCGACGGCGACTGTCCCGCAACCGCGCACCCAAGCCTTTGGCGGCAGGCACAGCTGTGCGCCGTGCACGGGTTGTTCGAGGTGACCGACGGCGTCTACCAGGTACGCGGCCTCGACCTGTCCAACATGACCCTCGTCGAGGGACGGAGCGGGGTCGTCGTCATCGATCCGCTCATCTCCACCGAGTGCGCCGCCGCGGCGCTGCGGCTCTACCGGGACCACCGGGGTGAGCGCCCGGTGACCGGCCTGATCTACACCCACTCGCACGTCGACCACTTCGGCGGCGCGCGGGGAGTCGCCGACGGGACCGGCATCCCCGTCATCGCCCCGGCCCACTTCATGGAGCACGCCGTCTCGGAGAACGTCTACGCCGGCACCGCCATGAACCGCCGGGCCCTGTACATGTACGGCCAGCTCCTGCCGCGCAGCCCCGAAGGGCAGCTCGGCTGCGGGCTCGGCATGGGCACCTCAGCCGGCACCGTCTCCCTGATCCCGCCCACCGTAGACGTCACCCGCACCGGGCAGGAGGAGACCGTCGACGGGGTGCGCGTCGTCTTCCAGCTCACCCCCGGAACCGAGGCCCCGGCGGAGATGAACTTCCTCTTCCCCGACCATCGGGCCCTGTGCATGGCCGAGAACGCCACGCACAACCTGCACAACCTGCTCACCCTGCGCGGAGCCGTCGTCCGCGACCCGCGGACCTGGGCCCGGTACCTGGATGAGGCCGTCACGCTGTTCGCCGACCACGCGGACGTGGCCTTCGCCTCCCACCACTGGCCCACCTGGGGCAGGGACGACATCGTGACCTTCCTGTCCCAGCAGCGCGACCTCTACGCCTACCTGCACGACCAGACCGTGCGCATGATGAACCTCGGCCTCACCGGCGGCGAGATCGCGGAGGCCATGCGGCTGCCGCCCGCCTTGGAGCGGGCCTGGCACACCCACGGCTACTACGGCTCGGTCAGCCACAACGTCAAGGCCGTCTACCAGCGCTACCTGGGCTGGTTCGACGGCAACCCGGCCCACCTGTGGGAACATCCGCCCGTAAAGCAGGCCAGGCGGTACGTCGAATGCCTGGGCGGCGCCTCCGCCGTACGGGCCCTCGCCGAACGCTACATCGGGGAGGGCGACCTGCGCTTCGCGGCGACCCTGCTCAACCACGCCGTGTTCGCCGACGAAGGCGACTCCGCGGCCAGAGGGCTCCTGGCCCGGGTCTACACCCGGCTCGGACACGGCGCGGAGAACGCCACCTGGCGCAACTTCTATCTGAGCGGCGCCGACGAGCTGACCGGCGGTCCCTCGGCGGGCGCCACCGACACCGCCTCCTCGGAGGTGCTCGGCGCGCTGACCGCCGAGCAGATCTTCGACTCCCTCGCCATTCGCGTGGACGGCCCCAAAGCCTGGAACGAGCGCTTCGCCATCGACTGGCACCTCACCGACCTGGACGAGCGACACCGCACCACGATGTCCAACGGCGCCCTCATCCACCACGTCGTCCCGTCCGGCGCGGGGGCGGAGCTGACGCTGCGGCTGACCAAGCGGCGCCTGCTCGGCCTGCTCACCGGGGAAGGCGGCGTCGACGACGTCGACCACGACGGAGACCTGGGCGTGCTGCGGCGGCTCGGCTCCGTCCTCGGCGAGCCCAAGGTGGACTTCGCCATCGTCACGCCCTGACGGGCTCCCCGCTCATCCGGCCGGCTCGCGCGTCTTCGCCCCGACACCTGCCTCCCTCGACGGGGTCCCGGCCTCGGCGCACATCCGCTCCCTCGCCACAGGCCGCCGGTGGCGGCGCGCGGGTGCGGTCAATCCCCCGAGTGCGGTGAGCACGCTTCGGACGGTGGCCCGGTCGAGGCGGTTGGCGGGCGTGCCGACGGGGGTCCAGGCCATCGCCAGCACTCCGCCCAGCAGCCCCAAGGTCATGCCGATCAGGAATCCGCCCAGGTTCGCGTAGACGAAGGACGCCATCGACAGCAGCACGCAGACCAGTCCGAGGAACACCCGCTGGCCTGGCTGCAGCCAGACGAGCACGCCGGCGACCATCATCACCAGGGCGATCAGGTAGCCCGCCCCCACCCGGCCGAACAGGATCGCCACCGGCAACGCGTCGATCGCAAACGGGATGAAGAGCAGTTCCGCCCCCGCGCCCACCATGAGCAGGCCGCCCCAGAACGGCCGTGATCGCCGCCACGATTTCATGGTCTTTCGTCCTCCTGGAGCATCACGGTCGGCCCGATTCCGCCTTAGAAGCACTCGTCCTCGCCCTGCACCAGCTTGAGGCTGAGGTCGGGCAGGCTGAACGTCGCGGCGGTGACGGCCCACGCGCTCAGCCTGACGTCGCGGAGCACGACCGCTCTGGCCTGGGAACCGAAGGCCCCGGCCGGGCCCCTGACGCCGGGGACCTCGTCCAGGGTGCTCGCGTCCCGGCCCTCCTGCAGGCCGCGCAGAAAGGCCGCGGCCCGCGCCGCCGCCACGTCGATCACCAGGTTCTCCGCCGTCACCTCGTTGCCGTCCCGGCCGCCGGTGATCCTGAGCGTCACCGTGCCCACAGGGGTCCGCACGAGCACGCTCTGGCACAGATCGGTGATCTCGGCTCGCCGTATTCCGGTCACGATGACCGGGATGACCTGACCCTTCTTGGTCCGCACCACACCGGGGGCCAGGCTGATGCCCCGCCCGCGCAGCTCCCCGCTGAACAGCTTGAACGTGTGGCCGGAGACCACGAATGAGGCGCCGATGACGCCTTGGGCCGTGGCGCCGACCAACGCCGAGGTCATCGCCACGACGGGAGCCGCGATCACGGCGAAGCGCTTCCACCGCACGCGACCCTGCTCGGCCATGAGTCCCCCTGCGTCGCTCCGCTCCCCGACGTGCCGGCGTTCCGTGCGGAAACGACCGGTCGGCCCTTTGTCGAGCATGGGTGGACTTCGCGGCGTTTGTCGACGCACGCGCCGGTCGGCATGGCAATCATGGTCTGCGGCTGGACATTCTTGCCTTCGACCGGAAAGACGGTTCCATATGGATCGACCCGGCGGCGGCCCGTACGACCCCGGGAGTCGTACGGGCCGCCGCCACGTCCCGGGCTATCCGCCCCGGCAGCTCAGGTACATGGAGTAGGCGATTTCCGGGCTTTTGGTGATCTTGTACCAGAAGTCGTAGAGCGCGTAGGCCCCTGAGCAGCAACCAATCGGTCAGTGGCGGTGGCGGGCCCACGTCAGCGGACCGATGGTCTTGTTGGGTTCTTGACCTCTTCTCGCAGGTCAGAGCGAGATGATTTTTTCAGGCAAGTAAGGCACGTTGCATGACGCAACGAGGGGCGCCCGGTAGTCGGGCCCAGCCCATCGTGAAAATGAGTCGCCCCGCGATAACCTGCTCAGGCAGGGAGTTTCGGGGCTGCTTCCCATCGTTGGTGATGCTTCGTTCAGCATGGCCAAGTCGCTGGTCCCGCTCCGCCGTCGGGGACGCGCCGGAGACGGAAGCTGATCCGGATCAGGTGGCCGTCTTGGCGAACAGCCCTGCCGTTTTGCGTGTTTCCGGGTAACGCGCATGTCGTTTTCGCGGCCGTGTCACGATGCCCATCGCACCGGTTCGCCGGCGGAAAGGACAGAGATGTTCGAAACGGGGGAGGCGTAGCAGTGCGAGACCAACTCCTCGGGGGCCGTTACAGGTTGGTGCGACAGCTCGGCGAGGGCGGAATGGGACAGGTATGGGAGGCGCGGGACGAGACGCTGGGCCGTTCCGTCGCGGTCAAGTTGATCTCCATGCTTGCGGGTGGCGGGAACCACGGCGACGATGCACGCACCAGGTTCCTGCGCGAGGCTCGGATCACCGCCCAGCTGCAGCATTCCAACATCGTGACCATCCACGACTTCGGCGAAACCGGCACCGGGGACAACAGGGTCCCGTTTCTGGTGATGGAGCTGGTGCGGGGTGAGGGGGTGGACGCCAAGCTGCGCCGAGGCGCCGTCACCTTGCCGGACGCGGCTCGATGGGGCGCGCAGATATCTGACGCACTTGCTGAGGCGCACGACGCCGGAATCATGCACCGGGACATCAAGCCGTCCAACATCTTCATTACGCCTTGCGGCAATGTGAAGGTCCTCGATTTCGGAATCGCGCGGGCAGCCAGCCCCAATGCGACCATAGACCAAATCACCCAGACCGGCTTCATCGTGGGCACAGCCGCGTACATGGCCCCCGAACAAGCACGCGGCTTCCCCGAACCGCGCAGCGACCTGTACGCGCTCGGCTGCCTTCTCTTCGAGTTGATCACAGGCCGGTTACCCTTCCAAGCCCCCGATATCGTGGGCTACCTCTCGGCGCACCTCACCCAGCAACCGCCCGCCCCCAGTTCGGTGCGGGCGGGCATCCCGTCCCCCTGGGACAACCTCGTGCTCACCCTGCTGCGCAAGAACCCCAGCCAGCGGCACCCGAACGCCGCCAACCTGGCCCAGGCACTACGACAACTTGACCACATACCCAGGCCCGAATCCCCAGACGGCCGCACCCGACCCCTCACAGTGCCGGGCACGACCCCGTACCCGCCCGCAGTCTCCGCGCCCCGGCCGCGCTCTCCCAAATCCTGGGACCTAGCCTCCACCGACGAGACACCGTTCACCGTGGACGCCCTGCTGCCGCAGCGGTTCACCAACGACATGAGCATCGAGTTCGCGCGAATCGCCGAGGACACCCGCCTCTCCCGTGAAGCGGGCCCCAGCGACCTGGCCAAGGAACTCACGCGCCGTGACTGTACCGAAGTGGTCGTCGGTGTCTACGCGGAGCAGCCCGGTCCCCACGCCACGGCCGAGAACCCCGTCTACGTCTCCGTTCAGGTCTTCGCGTTCCCCGACGCGGCGACGGCCCGGGACGCGCACAAATACCTGGGCGGGGACGTGCGCTGGCGCCTCACCATCTGGAGCGCCCGCGACGGGGGCGGCCTCGCCCCCTGTCCCGACAAGGTCCACCGCAGCTACCGATGGCGGTACAACTGGGTCTTCCACCGTTACGTGACCGTGACGCTGGCCTACCGCGCCGACCTCACCAACGACGGCTCCATCCAGCCCTGGCTCGCTGCGGCCGCCCGCCGGGCCGCAGTCTCCGCCGGGCCGCAGAACCACCACGGCTAGGTGTTGCATCGCCGCGGTCCGATACAGGCGCCACCCGGCTGCGTGAAGGCGGCCCCGACGTTGCCCAGGTCCAGGCCTTGCTCGGTCACGCCTCCCTCGACACCTCGGCCCGGTACTTCCGGGCGGGCACTGCCGAGCAGGCGGCCGTCGTCGACCGCGTCTTCACATAGAGCGGCTCACCTGTATCGGACCGCCGGATGGCGGTAGGTCCGCTGACGTCGGCCCGCTACCGCCACTGACCGATTGGTTGCTGCTCAGGGGCCGCGTGGCAGCCCATGTTGTCCCCGGGCGAGTCGATGGGGACGGCCTGCGCCGGAGACGAGGCCACGGTGGTGAACGCGAACGCGGCCACCGTGACCACGATCGTGTTGCGGAGCGTGCGCATGGCTTCTCCTTCAGTTGGGTTCTGCGGGAGGGGAGGTGGGACCGGCTCGGGCACCGGCGCGTGAACTCTCACGCGCCCGCGCGGGTCGTGCCGTCGCCGGGTCACCGGGGAGGGTTCCCGCTCACTGCGGGGGCGGGACGGATTCCGATTCGCCGATGCACTCCAGGAAAAGGCGGTAGGCGTGCTCCGGATCGCCGGTGAGCTTGTACCAGAGGTCGAACACCAGGGAGCAGCCCATGTCGTCACCGGTCGGCGGGTCGGCGTGCGCGGGGACGGACGAGAAGCCCGTGAAGGCAAAGGCCTCCGTCGCGACCACGAGCGGTTTTCGCAGTCTGTGCATGACGCGTGGTTCTCCTTCGCTTCGAGGAGGACTCTCGGAGCCTGCAGCGCGCCCTCAGTTTCCTCTCCGGCGCAGATCCTGGCGATTCGGGAAACTACGGACGTTTCTTGGCATGCAGGCGATGTGTGATCACATCTGTGGCGAAGGGGAAACTACGGACGCCCCGACCGCACGGAGCGGAGTGAACGCATGCGTGAATCCAGCCTCAGGAAGCTGCTGAACGCGATCCGGGAATGTGAACAGGCCGCCTCCGGTGAGGACGTCCTCCCCCGTATGCTCACCGCGCTGTCGGCGGTGGTCGGCGCGGACGTGATCGCCTACAAGGCCATGGACCTGCGAATCGGCCGGATCGAGCAGCATCCCTGGCCACCCGTCGACCTCTCCGTCGCGCTGGTGCAGGCCTACACCCGGCTCTTCGTCAAGCATCCCCTGCTCGCACCGCTGGACCAGGCGGGCTGCGGGACCGAGCCGCTGCGCCTCAGCGACGTGGTGAGCCGCAGCCAGTGGCACGGTCTCGACCTCTACCACGAGTTCTACCGGCCGCTGGGTATCGAGTACCAGATGTTGGGGTTGCTCACTGTGCAGGGCGGGACGCTCACCTGCATCGGCCTCAACCGCACCACCGTCGACTTCACCGACGCCGACCGGCAGCTCCTGGAGATCGCCCAGCCGTACCTGGCGGCTCTGCTGCGCGCCGCGCACGCCACAACCTGGCTGGAGTCGGCGCTGCTCGCCCTGGACACCCTCGACGACGCCTCCCGCGGAGTACTGCTGCTGGGTCCGCACGGAAGCGCCCGGGCGGTCAACCGCACCGCCCACGTCCTGCTCGCCGCCCACTTTCCCGCGCAGGCCCGGGACGGCGGCCCCCTCCCCGGGGAGATCCGCGCGTGGCTCGCCGCCCGGCGCGCCGTGCCGCAGGCCGCCGGCCCGGTGCCCGACCTGGTGATCGAACGCGGCGGGCGCCGCCTGACCGTCCGGCTGATCCCGTACGGCGCCTGCGGCGCGCTGGTGCTGAGCGAGTCCGCGCCCGCGCCGCCCGCGCCCCGGCTCTCGGACCGCGAGTCCGAGGTGCTGCGGCTGGTCGCCCGGGGGCGGACCAGCGAGCAGACCGCCCGCGCGCTGGGCATCAGCCCGCGGACGGTGGAGAAGCACCTGGCCAACATCTACGCCAAGCTCGGTGTCACCAACCGGACCGAGGCGGCCATGCGGGTGTTCGGGCACACCCCCTGAGCCGCCCCGCCACACGTCCGATCTTGAAACAGGGCGGGCCGTCGACCTCGATCGCAAGCAAGCCGCGGGCCGGTCCCGGTGCGACAGGCAGGGGTCAGCGCAGGCCGAGCATGGCGACGCCGGGGGCGTCCGGGTCGGAGCTGGAGAAGAAGATCTCCACGGCCGCAAGGAACTCGGCCCGGGAGATCCGCCCGTCGGAGTCGGCGTCCAGCTGCCGGAACCCCGCCTCGATCTCCTCGGGGGTCAGCCGGCCCACGGCGAAGAGGTTCGCGTACTCCTGCCGGGTGATGTACCCGTCCCCGTCCGCGTCCAGGGCCCGGAAGAGGACGTCGATGAGTTTGCCCAGCCCTTGCCGGACGTAGGCGACCGGGTCCTCCCCCTGGAACGCCTGCTCGAACTCCGCGCGGGTGATCCGTCCGTCGGCGTCTGTGTCCAGGTCCGCCCGCAGCTGCTCCCACCAGGTCAGATACGCCGCGCGCAGCGACGTCGCCACTTGGCCGCCGGGGTCCAGGCCGAGGGCCAGAGTCACCCGGCCCGACAGCTTCTCGAAGTCGGTCCGGTCGAGCACGCCGCTGCCGTCGGCGTCCAGGACGGCGAACGCCGCCGTGACGTTGCGCTGGCGAAGATCCCCACTCGTCATCCGGCTCTCCCTCTCACAGGGTCCGCCGGGGCCTTCCGGCGGACGACGAATGTGCCGCCGGGGCTTTCCGCCCCGGCCCGGTAACCCGCCGTCAGCGTAGACATACGCTCGGCCACGGGACAGGCCCTATGATCAGCCCGTCAGACACGGTTCCATAACGCTTCGCATGTCCGACATGACTCTTCGTATCGCTAGAGGTGTCGCAGGACTTCCCGAACAGGGCTTCGTGAAGAAGCGGATCCCCTTGGTCGCGTGGAGGATACGGACCCTCACACCTCACACCGCCTCTGCCGATACCGCGGAACGTTCTCTCCGGCCTCCCCGGACGACACCGGCGGCGGCCGGTCGCCAACCCGGCCGGGAACCACGAAAGCGTCCGACGGCGGAAGGATGCTCGAAGACCGGGCCCTTTCCGCCCCCGGCGCTCACGGCGGACGTGGGGAGGCCCCCGACACAAGAACGGAACACGGGCTGCGCCCACCGCCGCGACGTCACAACGGAAGCGGCCCGCGGCCGTACCCCCTCCGGGCCGCGGGGCGAACGCGGACGGGAGTCCCCGGGCGCCGCACCGGAGAGCGGGCCCGGCGCCCGCGGCGGGCGACTCCGGACGAGGGACGGGTACGGGCTGCGCCCACGGCCGCAGCCCGTACCCGTCCGGGGCGGGTCACCGGACGGCCGCCGCCCGAGCCCGGCCGCGACCACCCGGCGGGTGTTCGCCGGAGGCGGTTGCGGGTACCCGGGGATGCCGGGAAGCATGGTGCCCGTGCGGACACGGGATTTACCGGCCGGGCACCGGTCGCGTGATGTTCTCCGGCGGCGGCCGTTCCCATCACAATGGTCAGCGTGGTCTGCCGGTCGCACACCGGCGCGGTGAGAGAGGAATTGTCCTGTGTCGTCAATCGCTGAGGTAAAGGCCGCACTCGCCAGGGTGAGTTCGGCGGCCGGTGAGTCGGTCCAGTCCATGACCCAGGCCGGTGACTCGATCGGGGACGCCGCCTCGATGCTCGCCGCGGCCACCGAGGGCGGCGGCCACGAGCTCCCCGGTCAGGCGGCACAGCTGTTCCGGCAGGCGGAGTCCTCGCTGAGCGACGCGCTCGCCGCGGTCCAGCAGGCGCTTCAGGCGGTCGAGCAGTACGACGCCGGACTGTAGGCACCGCGGTGTCGCTGCTCACCGAGCTTGGAGAGGCGCTGGACCGTGCCCGGCGCCGCGCCTGGGAGTCCCAGATGGCCGCCAAATCCGCCCAGACGGGCCTGGCGCAAGCCGTACGGCTCCTGCAGGGTCTGCTCGCGCAGCGGGACGACCCCCTCCTGGTCAAGGCGTCGGCGCTGGTGGCGCAGGCACACCGCGAATGCGAGCGGTCGGTCCAGGCGATGCTGGAGGCCGATCAGGCGGTGGAGTCCTACGGGGCCGAAATCGGGCTGAGCCTGGCCCCGGCGGCCTCCCCCGACGCGCTGACCGGCGCGGAGCGGACCGCCACGGGCGGCCTGGCCAAGGTGATCGTCGAACCCGGGGGAACGGTCCTGGACGTCGGCACGGCGCCCGGCGCGATCAGGAGCGCGATCGGCCACCTGTCGGACCGGCACGCCGTACGGGCGCTGCTCGGCAAACCGCTGCGGGAACGCCTGGTGGCGACCTTCGACCGGCTGGCGGCGCCGCAGCGACCGGAAGGGGATCGGCCGTGAGCGCCACACCCGAGGACTGGGGGATGCTGCGGATGCTCGTGGAGCGGGCCGGCGCCGGCGACCGGGAGGCCTACCGGGACTGCCTGGCCCGGTTCGAGGTCGAGCGGGTCGGGTATCTTCTCGACGTCGCGCACGCGGAGACGGCTTCCGCCGCGCGGGCCGCATGCGACGGGCGGGTCCCGGAGGCGGCGGACCGCGAGCGGATCCTCACCTTGATCCGCCAAGGTCAGACCCTGCTCGGCCGGACCGGGCCGGACGAGGTCTTCGCGCTGATCGTCGACGAGGTGTGCGGGGTTCCCACCCAGGCGACCGGGTTCGACCTCGCCGAGCTCGTGGTCGCCTATCCGGTGGCGATCGCGGCTCTCCGACGATCCGGCGCCCCGGCCACCACCCCATAGCGGGCCTTTCGTCCCACGTTCGTTTCACGGAAGGAAGCCTTGAGCGGCAAGGTGTTTCCCAGCAAGCAGGCCTTGGCCGAGGAGATCCGCGACCGGGTCGCCCGGGCTCTGGGCGCCATGGAGGCGATCCGCGCCCGCGGCGAGCACCGCGTCGCGGATGCGGAGACGTCGATCGCCCGCAGCAGCGTCGAGGCCGAGGACTGGTCGGCCACCGCCGGGGAGGGGCTCGCCCCGATCGCGGCGCGGCTGCACCGGCACGCCGCGGTGTCCTCGCCCGGGTTCGCCTCCGCGCCGTGGGCCCGGTGGGGAAGGACCGACCCGGTCGACCAGGGGCCGTGCCTGTACCGGGTGGGCGCGATCCAGCCGCCGCCCCTGGAGGACGGCCCGTGGCGGCAGCGGTGGCTGGACAACCCGCCCGCCGCCCTGATCCCGCTGCTGGACGCCGGGAACCTGGTGATCAGGAACGGCGAGTCGGCGGTGGCCGACGCCGTGCTCTCCGGGCTCCTGGTCCGGATGCTGGCCACCAGCCAGCCCGGGATGATCCGCCTGCACGTCTACGACCCGGTACGGCTGTGCGAGCACCTGAAGGCGTTCGCCTCGATGGCGGGTGCCGGGCTGTTCGAGGCGTGCTCGGTGGACGGCTTCGGCGCGCTGCTGGGCCGGCTCTCCGACGAGATCCATCGGATCCAGTCGACGGTGCTGGGGCGGCACGACTCGCTGGCCGAGCTGGTGCAGGCGACCGGGCTGCGGCCCGAACCGTGGCGGATCCTGGTGGTGTACACCCCGGTGGACGGGTTCCGCCCGGAGGTCGTCCAGCGGCTGCAGAGCATCATGACGGCCGGGCCCACCTGCGGGGTGCACGTGATCGCCTGCGACGTCCCGGTGAAGGCGGAGGGCAACTGCGAGATCATCGACATGGGCCCGGCCCCGCTGGTGCTGACCTCCTCGATGACCGGGCCGCACCTGCGGGTGGAGCCCGACGCCGCGCCCCCCGGCGACCTGGTCCGGGACGTGTGCGAACGCGTCGTCACCCACGTACGGCAGGGGCCGCCGCCCAGCCGGTTCGCCGACCTGCTCCCCCAGACCGCGCTGTACGGGCAGTCGTCGGCCGCGGGCCTGTCCGCGCCGATCGGCGACGACGTGCTGGAACCGGCCCGCGGGCAGGTCCTGGTGGAGCTGGGCGACAACCCGCCGCACGCCCTGGTGGGCGGGCCCAGCGGATCGGGCAAGACCAACTTCCTCTACACCCTGATCGCCTCCTACGCCGCCCGCTACAGCCCCGACGAGCTGGAGTTCTATCTGCTCGACTTCAAGCAGGGCGTCTCGTTCCAGCAGTTCGCGCCGGGCCGTGACCCGTCCTGGCTGCCGCACGCCCGGCTGGTCGGGGTCAACATCAACCGGGACCGGGAGTTCGGCCTGGCGCTGCTGTCCCACCTGACCGGGGAGATGCAGCGGCGGGCGCGGGCCGCCAAGGCCCAGGACACCAGCAAACTGGAGGAGCTGCGCCAGGCCGACCCGTCCGGCCGCTGGCCCCGGATCGTGGCGATCGTGGACGAGTGCCAGGTGCTGCTGGAACGCCGCGACAAGATCACCCAGGAGGCGGTGGCGCTGCTGGAGACCCTGGCCCGCCAGGGGCGCTCCTTCGGCATCCACCTCATCCTGGCCAGCCAGGACCTGTCCCGCATCGAGGCCCTGTGGGGCCGTTCCTCGGTCCTGGAGCAGTTCACGCTGCGGGTGGCCCTCCCCCAGTCCCGGCGCATCCTGGACGACGACCGGATCGCCGAGCGGATCCCCCGGTTCTGCGCCGTGGTCAACCCCGACTCCGGGGTCGCCCACGCCAACCGGGTGGTCCGCCTCCCCAACGCCTCCCGCAGCGTCTTGGACCCGCTCCAGCGGGCGCTGTGGGAACGCCGCCCCGACGGGCTCGGCCCGCCCAAGGTGTTCGACGGTGAGACGGTGCCCCGCCTGGCCGACAACGCCGATTATGCGCGGCTCACCCCCACCGACCGGCCGCCGGCGGTCATGGTCGGCCAGCGGATCGACCTGGCGGGGACGGCGGCGGCGACGCCCTTCGGCCGTTCCCCGCAGCGCAACCTGGCGGTGGTGGGCATGAACACCGTCGAGGCCTGCGACGTCGTCGCCGCGACGGTGATGTCCCTGGCCCGCCAGAAACTCCCCGGCACCGCCGCCTTCACCCTGGCCTGCCTGGACGACACCGCCGACGCGGCGGTCCGCGCGGTCGGCAAATCCCTGGCGGATCTGGGGCACGAGGTGGAGACCACCGACACCTGGGGGCTGAAGGACGCGCTGAAGGCGAGCGCCGACCGGGTGGAGGCGGCCCTGGCCGGGGAGCGGCCCGAGCGCGTCCACTACCTGGTGCTGTTCGCCGTCGACGCGGCCAGCGGGGTGCTGGCCGCCAAGGACGCCCAGACCCGGACCAGCGGCCACGACCTGCTCCGCCGGGTGCTCTCCCGCGGACCCGAGACGCTCACCCACGTCATCGGGTGGTGGCGCGGGGTGGGCCGCCTCCGCGAGGACGTCGCGGGCGGGATCGGCGGCAAGCTGGACGACCTCGGGGTGTGGGTGGCGCTGGACGTGCAGGGCGCCGAGCTCACCCCGCTGCTCCCCGCGGGCACCCTGGTCTCCTGGGCGCCGCGGGAACGCCGGGCCCTGTTCTTCGACCGGACCCGGCACCGCGAACCCCAGCCGGTCATCCCCTTCCACGTCGTGGAACCGGAGGCCGAGCGATGACCGGCCCGACCGCATCCGGTACGGGCCCCCGCGGGCCGTACCGCAACCGGATGAAGCCGCGTTCGCCGTACCGCGCGAGGAGAAGGCCCGCAGGGAAGGAGCTCGCATGAAAAGCGACACGGTCGCCTCGGCGGCGCGGGACTACCGCTCGCTCATCGGGCAGGTGCAGCAGCTGGTCGAGGGGCACGAGCTGCATCTGGCCCGGGTGGAGGAAGCCAAGCGCACCAAGTCCTACCTGCAGCAGGAGCGGACCGGGGCCGAGGTGAGCCTGGCCCGGCACCGGCGCCGTGCCCGGGAGATCTGGGTGGAGGCCGGGCGGCGGCTCGGCAACCCCGCCCGCAACATGACGCTGCCGCCCCCCTCCCACGCCGCCACGGCCGACGACGACCCGGGCGCCCTGCTGGAGGAGGCGTCGCGGCTCGTGCGCGCCCCCTACCGGGAGCCGTACACGCTCAAGGCGGTCGGCGCGGGGGTCGGGGTCTCGCTCGTCGTCCTGGGGTTCGCCTGGGTGTTCCACGTGTTCGCCGGGGTGGGCGCGGCGGCGTTCGTGACCTGGCTCGCCTCCGTGATCGGCGCGGCGCTGCGCTGGCTGGGGGCGCCGCTGCTGGCGGGCCTGGCCGGGGGGACGGTCGCCGACCGGATCACCCGGCGCAGCCTGCAGGACGGCACCGACTCGGTGTTCGCCACGATGGCCGCCGCAGCCGGGACGGCCGGTCTGGTATTGGCGGTCGCCTTCGGCCTGCTTCTCTGATCCGTGGTCCGGCCGTTCTCGGCGGCTTTGGCCCGGTCGGCCTGTGTGAACAGGGCGACGCAGCCGGGACGGCGGCAGCGCAGGCTGTCCCCGACGTCGGCGGCGTCCCAGACCAGCCGGTCGACGTCCAAGGGGATGCGAGTGGGGTCGCACGCCGCGGCTTCCCAGCCGCCGGTGGTCCCGCCCGGGCCGGTCTTCATCTCGTGGGAGACCGTGATGACGTGGGCGTACTTGTCCTTGACGGTGTCAGGCTTGGAGAACCAGGACGCGTCACGCATCGCGGCTCGCAGGCGCCCGTCGCCGAGCAGCGCGGTGCCGTGCGGGACGTCGTCGAGGTCGTCGGGCCATTCGACCGGTTCGGGCCGCCGGGCCATGGTCAGGAGCCGTCCGGGTCGATGCGCAAGGCGTCCTGGATCGCGGTGTCGCGCAGGTACCGGTCGTAGGCGCCGGCGATGGTCTCGCCCGCGGCAGCCAGGTCGAGGACGGTCCGGCCGTCCAGGGCCAGCGGCCTGCGCCGTCCGGCCCACCTCACGACCTGGTGGCCGCGTTCGTCGATCAGGGTGATGGTGAGGTCGTCGGTGATCTCGGTGCCGGTCTCGTTGTTGTAGGCGCCGACCGTCACGGTCACCTCCTCGGGGCGGGCGTCGCCCAGGTCCAGGCGTGCTTCGGCCCCGGGGCGTCCATCGCGACCAGTTCCAGCGGCGTGGCGGCCGCGGCACGCAGGTCCCAGGCCTGCCAGGCGGCGCGGCACGCGACGGTATCGACCTCCCGCAGCCCCGCCGCCCCGCCCGCCTGCCCGGCAGAGACAAGTGCTCCTCCTGCGATTGATCCCGAACCGGGACGGGCCGGACCGACGACGGTCAACCGCCGCCGTCTCCCCCGCCATCACCGCCGTCCCCGCCATAGCCGCTGTCCCCGCCATAGCCGCTGTAGCTGCCGCCGCTGTAGTCGCCGCCCGCGCCGGACGACCCCCCGGAGCCGGATGAGCTCCCGGAGCCTGAGATGAACATGTCCACCAGGTATCCGACCAGGCCTCCGATGCTGCCGAACAGGAGCATGCCCGCGATCAGGTTTTCCAGCTTGTCCGCCACAGTGCCTCCGCGGTCCGACGCTCGTACGCGACCCCGATCACGCTAGCCGCCCGGACTTCAAGCGGCCAGGCCCCTCATGGGGCCGGGGTGGAGAGCCGCTGGGGAGCCGCCCCATCGTGAACCACTCGCCGACGTCGAGCAGCAATCCGTACCGCTGGCCCGGCGGGCAGGGCGACAGCCCCGCGCAGAGCCGCAGCGGCTCGGGGCCGTCGGGACGAGTGCCTCAGTCGAGGGACAGCCCTGCGGCCGGGGTCACCCGGGCGGCCCGGCGTGCCGGGAGGACGGCGGCGAGAAGTCCGGCCAGGGCGGCGATGAGGACGACGACGCCGAGTGACGGCCAGGGGACCTGCAAGGTGGCCTCGCGGAGAGCCCGCTTCACGAACGTCTCGTGGCCGACCCAGGCGAACACGACGCCGATCACGGTGCCGAGCAGGGTGGCCACCACCGACAGCAGCACCGCCTCGGCCGCCAGCATCCGCCGCAGCTGCCCGCGGGTGAGCCCGAGCGCGCGCAGCATCGCGTGCTCGCGGGCGCGTTCGAGGACGGAGAGTCCCAGGGTGTTCGCGATCCCGATCAGGGCGATCACCACGGCGATGCCGGTCAGGCCGAGCGCCGACCAGGTGTAGATCCCCAGCTGCCGGTCCAGCGACTCCCAGGTCCGCAACCCGTTCTCGATCGTCGCGCCGACCGGATCCGCCAGCTTGTCCAGGTCACCGCCGAGTCGAGCCGGGTCCGCGCCGGAAGTGGCGCGGATCCAGACGGCATGCGGTTCGGGGGCGTCGGTGAGCGTCGCCAGAGTCTCGGGCGCGACCACGCCCGCCGGGCCCCAGCCGGTGCCGACGGCGACCTGCAACCGGGCTCGCCGGTCGCCGACGCGCACCGTGACCCGGTCACCGGGCCGCAGGCTCAGGTTCTTGCCGAAGGCCTCGGAATCGATTCCGATCTTCCCCGGCTCCACCCGGGCGAACGCTCCGCCGTCGCGGGCCACCTGCGCCGCGGCCGGCACGGTGACAACCAGGATCGGTTCGTCGAGCCCTGACACTCGGGCCACGGCGCCGTCCACCGGAATGGCCCGCTCCACACCGGGAGTGTGACGTACCCGATTGAGGAGGTCGGTGGTGACCGGCTCCTTGGGCGAGGTAAGCGCGACATCGATGGGGTGGTCCCTGCCGATCTGCTCATCCAACGCAGAACGCCACGTGGTCATCCCGGTGAGTACGGCGGTCGTCAGGGTGACGCCGACCAGCAGGGAGGCGGTGGTGGTGGCGGTCCGACGCGGATTGCGCACAGCGTGCTTGGTCGCCAGCCGCCCGGCGGGGCCGAGCAGCGCGCCCGTGATCCAAACCAGGCGGGGAACGAGTACCGGCCCGAAGAGGAGTACGCCGGCGAACACCGATCCTCCGCCTGCCACCATGAGCGCCGTACTGTCCTGGACCATCGCCACCCCGAGCAGGGCTGACCCGGTGACCAGGAGGATCGCGGCGAACGCCGGCCGCACCCGGCCGGTGGCCGTGTGCACGTCGACCGCGGTATCCGGGCGCAGCGCCGCCAGCGGGCTCACCCGGACCACGCGCCGGGTCGGCAACCAGGACGCGACCATGGTGACCACCAGGCCGACGGCGAACCCGCCCAGCAGCCAGAGTACGGGCAGCTCGGCGGCGCCCATCGGGACGCCGGGCGCGAGGGCGCCGATCAGGGCGGTCAGCCCGTAGCCGAGACCGATACCGACCAGTGCCCCGGCCAGCGACGCGAGCACCCCGACGACGGCCGCCTCGCGGCGTACCGAACGCACCACCTGCCGCCGGGTCGCGCCGATGCAGCGCAGCAGGGCGAAGTCGCGGAGTCGCTGCGCGAACAGGATGGAGAACGTGTTCGCGATGACCAGGACCGAGACGAAGATCGCGACGCCGGCGAACAGCAGCAGCATCACCGCCAAGCTGTTCACCCTGTTCTGGACATAGGTCAGCCGCTCCGCGGCGAACCCCTCCGGCGACTGCGCCTTCGCGCCTTCCGGGAGCCGGCCCACCTCCCCGCGCACCGCCACCGCGTTCAGATGGACCTGGTCGCGCCACCGCAGCAACTGCGGCCAGGTGACATACATCGAGGCCTGGGCAGGGGGCGAGGGCGACTCCACGAGACCGACCACTTCTACGTCGGTCGCGGCGACGCCCTCGCCGATCCGAACCCGGTCGCCGACCGCGACGTTCTCGGCCGTGGCGAAGTACACGTCCACCACCGCCTCGCCCGCGCGTGCCGGAAAGCGACCCGAGCTGAGCTTCTGCCAGCGCCACTTCTCCGAGGTGGCGATCGGACCCACGGTGGTCAATTCGGAGAGCTTTCGGCCGTTCGCACGCGCAGGCAGCGTCGCCCGGCCGGTCGCGGATGCGTTCTCGCCGTGTCGCTCGGTGAATGCGATCGCGGCCTTCGGGTCCAGCTCGGACGACGGCCACCCCGTCGGCGAGACCACGTGGTCGGCATTGCGGTACGGCGCCCCCAGGCCGTCCATGAGTCCGCTGTGTGCCCCGGATGTGAGCACGCCGACCACGACGACGAAGGCGACCGCGACGGTGACCGCGATCGCCGCTGCGACGTACCTGCGGATGTGGGTGCGCAGCGACGCGAGGAAGACGGTATGCATCAGACGATCCGCCCGTCCTGCACGGTGACCACGTGGTCGGCGTACGTCGCCGCGTCCCGCTCGTGGGTGACCATCACGACGGTCTGGCCGAGCTCGCGCACCGACCGGCGCAGGTGATCGAGCACCTCCGCCGAGGTGGTGCTGTCCAGGTTTCCGGTGGGCTCGTCGGCGAACAGCAGGTCCGGCTGGGTGATCAGGGCCCGGGCGATCGCGACCCGCTGCTGCTGGCCGCCGGACAGCTCCGCGGGCCGGTGGCCGAGCCTGTCGGCCACGCCGAGGGTGTCGGCGAGCATGCGCGCGCGCTCGCGCACCGCGTCGTCGATACGGCGACCGCCCAGCTCAAGCGGGAGCACGATGTTCTCCTCCGCGGTGAGCATCGGCAGCAGGTTGAACGACTGGAACACGAAGCCGATGTGCTCGCGGCGGAAGATCGTGAGCGCGTCGTCGTCTAGTGATCCGAGGTCGGTGCCGGCCACGGTGACGGTGCCGCCACTGGCCTGGTCGAGTCCGGCCAGGCAGTGCATCAGCGTGGATTTGCCCGACCCGCTCGGCCCCATGATCGCGATGAACCTGCCTCGTGGGAGGTCGAGGTCGATACCGCGCAGGGCATGCACCCGGGCATCGCCTTTGCCGTAGGTCTTGGTCAGGTTCCGCGCGCTGGCCGCCACGGTTTCCTGAGTGGCTTGCCGGGTGGTGGTCGTCATTGGCATGGAGGCTTTCGGTTGACGGCTGGAGTCGTTCGGGGATCGAATGCCGAAGGTCGGCGGGTCTGGACTGGGATGTGCCGAGCGTGCTGGTCACCGCGGCGTCCTTGGAGTGGCGCGCATGGGCGTGCGGCTCTCGTCGGTGCCTTCAAGGCGCGGTTCTCAGTGCCCGGGATTCGTTGCTGCAGATCTGGCGCAGCCCGTACTCGGCGCCGTGCTCGGACAGCCCCGCCGTGGCGTCTCTCACGCGATCGACGGTCAGGCGCCGAGGTGCCTCCGCGGCCGTCACCCCCGCCGTCGGAATCCCGTGGGGAGCCCGGCGCCGCGAGCTCCCCACGGGGTGGGGCGGATCAGTGTCCGGGGACGCGGAGCCGGAACGGCCGGCCGTTGAGGGTGCCGGTGACCGGAGTGGTCGCCGTGGCGGTGAAGGCCGCCCACTGCAGCGTGACCTTGTGCGTCGCGCCGTCGGGGCCGGTGACGGTGAGGTCGGCGGTGGCCTTGCCGCCGGTCACCTTGGCGGTGCCGGTGGCGGCGAGGTCGGTGACGTAGCGGACCTGGTCCAGGGTGATCGTGCCGTCTCCGCCGTTGGTGAGCCGCCCGCCACGCAGCCCGGCCTCCGTGCCCGGCCGCAAGGCGCGGTGCGGGTTGTACACGGCTACCGCGTCGGCGACGGTGGCGAACGCGGCCGCCACGAGAGTCCGCTGCGGAGCGCCGAGCCCGCCGCCGCGGGCGGCCGGTACCGCCGCCACGGTCGCAGGAAAGCGGCCGTGTGCCTGGTAGTTGGCCATTGCGCACGACGTGCCGGACACCGGCCCCGGATTCTCGATGAACCGGTGCATGATCCGGCGCGCGCACTCGCCACCGGGCCCGCGCCCCACGACACCGGGGTTGTGGTACCCGGCCAGGACGGTGACCGCCTGGCCACGGGGGAACAGCCGCGCCGCGGAGCGCGCGCCGACGACCGCCATCGGGTCGAACTCGCCGGCGACGGCCAGCATCGGCACCGCCGGCCGGTGCGGCCCGAACGGGTTGTTCTCTCGCGGAGTCGGCCAGCCTGCGCAGTAGTCAGGACCGCTGGGCCACACCTCGGCGCGGGTGAACGGCGCGTACCGGTTGCCCCCGGCGTGGAGGTCGTCCAACTGGCGGCGCCGGGTCGCCTCGTCGTCGGTACGGCCGTACGGCCAGGACGGGTCGGAACACAGGTACGCCGTCGTACCGGCCCGCTCCGGTGTCGGCCCGGGCGGCGGCGCGGGCGGGGCGGCCCGGTCGAGCAGGCGCCGTAGCGGGACCGGGTCGCCGACCAGGTACGCGGCGGCGGCCGCGGTCGCGTCGGTGGCGACCACCGGATCGGAGATGGCCTGCAGCGCTTCGAACAGCCGCCGCGGGGTCAGTGCGCCGTCGCCTGCGGCGCGCATCTTCCGCACCACCGCGTCCCAGCGTTCCTCCGGGTCGCCACCGGCGGCGCCGCGGCAGGCCGACGATCGCCGGCAGGCACGGGCGTAACCGGCGATGACCTCCCGGATCGGGCGGCCGTCCCCCGCTCCGAGCTGCCATCGGCCGTCCTCGTCGAGCGGGCCGATCATGCTCTCGATGTACAGGGCGCGCACCCGGTCCGGGTAGCGCGTCGTGTACGCCTGTCCGGTCAGCGCGCCCCAGGACGATCCCACGACGGTGACCTTGGGCAGGCCCAGCGCGGCGCGCACCGCCTCCACATCGGCGACGTACTGGTCGCTGCTGAAGAACTGGGCCCGGTCTCCCAGGTCGCGTGCGCACTGGCTGACCGTCTCCGGCTTCGCCGGCCGCAGCCCCTCGCACCGCAGCGGCGCGGATTGGCCCGTCCCGCGGAACTCCACGATCGTCATGTCCGAGTCGTCCAGCAGCGGCTGGAGGACCTGCCGGAAGGAGTCGACGCGCTCGCCGCCCGGTCCGAGCGGGGACGGACCGCCCGGCATCACCAGGATCGAGGTGCGGGCCTGGCGCGATCGGTTGGCCCGTGGGACGTACCCGAACCTGACGGTGATCTTCTCCGACTGCGGATCCTGCCAGTTCAGCGGGACGGTCAGGGTGCCGATGCACCGGCTGGTCGCGGTGGCGCATTCGTGTCGGCCGTCGGCGGCCGCCGCCGTGGCGACCGCGGGTGGCGCGGCGGCGGCCAGCATCAAGCCGACCAGCATCGTCCTCAGCAGCCGCATGCGCCCCCCTCAAAACCGCGGTTGGGGTGCCGCTTTCCGGAGGCCGGGGACTCGTCGGCGATCACCGCGACGACGGGCGGGCCGCCGGGGGGGATCCGGGGAATCCGACGGGTTTCTAATCGTGCCGGTTCGCTGTAGCTCATGCCTGAAGTCAAGGTGGCGCGGTGTTGCCGGCACGTATGTGGTTTTCGATACGCGGGCGATAGGCGTCGGCTCGTAGCCTCGGGAGCATGCGTGTGTTGATCGTCGAGGACGAGCCCTATCTGGCGGAAGCCATCCGCGACGGCCTGCGCCTGGCGGCGATCGCCGCCGACATCGCCGGTGACGGCGACACCGCGCTGGAACTGCTGAGTGTCAACGCCTACGACATCGCCGTCCTCGACCGCGACATTCCCGGCCCTTCCGGCGACGAGATCGCCACACGCATCGTCGCCTCCGGCAGCGGCATGCCGATCCTCATGCTCACCGCCGCCGACCGGCTCGACGACAAGGCCTCCGGGTTCGGACTCGGCGCCGACGACTACCTCACGAAGCCGTTCGAACTCCGGGAGCTCGTGCTCAGGCTCAGAGCACTCGACCGCAGGCGCGCGTACAACAGGCCGCCCGTGCGAGAGATCGCAGGTCTGCGGCTGGATCCGTTCCGCCGCGAGGTCTACCGCGACGGCCGTTACGTCGCGCTCACCCGGAAGCAGTTCGCCGTGCTCGAAGTCCTCGTCGCCGCCGAAGGCGGTGTCGTCAGCGCCGAAGAGCTCTTGGAGCGAGCGTGGGATGAGAACGCCGACCCCTTCACCAACGCCGTGCGCATCACCGTCTCGGCACTGCGCAAACGGCTCGGCGAACCCGGGATCATCGCCACCGTGGCCGGCGTCGGGTACCGCATCGGCACAGCACCCGGCACCGGACGCGACGGAGCGAACCGTGGATAGAGCGCCCGGGTGGAGCGTTCGCCTCAAACTCACCCTCAGCTACGTCGGGTTCCTCATGCTCGCCGGCGCCTTGCTGCTCGCCGCCGTGTGGGTGTTCCTGCTGCGCTACGTACCCGACGGTTGGCCCGGCCTTCTCGGCAAATCACCCAACCGCTACCTCCTCCTGAGTACCTTCGCCCCGGCCGCGGCCATCGTGTTGGCGTTCCTGCTGGTGTTCGGTCTCGTGGGAGGGTGGATCCTCGCCGGTCGCATGCTCGCCCCGCTGACCCGCATCACGGACGCGACACGCATGGCCGCGAACGGGTCGCTCTCCCACCGGATCCGGTTGGCAGGCCGCGAAGACGAGTTCCGCGAACTCGCCGACGCCTTCGACACGATGCTCGCACGACTCGAAGCACACGTCGCCGAACAGCAGCGATTCGCAGCCAACGCCTCCCACGAACTGCGCACCCCGCTGGCGATCTCGCAGTCGCTTCTCGACGTGGCCCGCAACGATCCGGCGCACGACCACGGTGAACTCGTCGACCGCCTGTACGCCGTCAACGCCCGGGCGATCGACCTCACCGAGGCGCTCCTGGTGCTCAGCCGCGCCGACCGGAGGTCCTTCACCCGAGAATCTGTGGACCTGTCCCTGCTCGTGGACGAGGCCACCGAAACGCTGCTCCCGCTCGCCGAGAAACGCGGTGTCGCCGTCGACACCTCCACGGACGTCACCCCCGCCGTCGGGTCGCACGCGCTGCTGCTGCAGATGACGACGAACCTTGTGCACAACGCCATCGTGCACAACCTGCCCGAACGGGGCACCGTGTGGGTCACGACCGGCGTCCGCCCCGAGACCGTGGTGCTTACCGTCGAGAACACCGGCGAGAGGCTCACCCCACAGGTGGTCTCGACGCTCACCGAACCGTTTCAGCGCGGCGCCGGAAGAATCCGCGGGGACCACGCAGGCGTCGGCCTCGGCCTGGCGATCGTCAAGAGCATCGTCCATGTGCACGACGGATCGCTCACCATCGCCCCGCGCCCCGCGGGCGGACTCCGCATCGTCGTTCACCTGCCCTCCCCATGGTCAGGTACCGCGTAATGTGGCCACACATCACCACGTCACCGGGTGACCGAGAAGCCCGGCAATCGGCCTCCGTACGAAGACCCACAAAGGGGGCCGCACGTGGAACCGGTGCCGTCATGCCTCCTGACGTGACGTCGGCTCCAAAGCCGGTGGATCTGGGCTAGTGAGCGGTGCGTACCCGCTCCCGTATGCCGGACTGTACGGCTTCTGCGACAGAGCCAGTTGCTTTGACGCACCCCTGTCCATCGCCCTATGGAATCAGCCGGGCAGGTCGGGTAGGGGCGCGATTGGCGTGGGCCAGGTCTGCGCCGACGTCGGTGTGCCCGTGTAAGGCACCGCCGGGCAGTGCATGCCGGGAGCGGGAAGCGTCCGCTCGATGAGGTAGCGGTCGATCGCGCCGCGGGTGCACTCGCTGCGGTTGTAGACGCTGTGTCCCCAGCCTTCGTAGGTCAGCAGCCGCGCCTCGCCGCCGATCTGGTCGGCTGCGTTCACCGCCCAGGCGTGGCCGGTGGCCGGATCATGCCGTGCGTTGCCCAGCAGCAACGCCGGGGTGCCGTCGACCTGCAGCCGGTGCTGCGGGTTGGGGATCGCGGCGGGCTCGCCGAGACAGGCCATGGTGAAGGAGAGGGTCAGCGGGCTCACCCGCATGTCGGGCGCGATGCGCTGCGAGCGGCGCAGGAGGGCCGCGAACTCGCGGTAGTCCCGGATCGGTAGGTGGAAGTCCTGGCAGACGATCCGCATGGGGTTGGCGATGAGATCTTCCGCTTGCGTGGCCCGGTGACGCTCCTCCTGGCGCTGCGTCAGGCGGCGTGTGAAGATCTCCGGCAGCGCTTTCGAGGGTGTGGCGCCGCTGCTGATCGCCACCATCATCTCGGCGAGTTCACGCCAGTAGGGCCCGTAGGAGGCTTGGAAGGGAAGCCTGATGAGGTCGAACTGGGTCAGTATGAGGGTGGGTTCGCCGGGGTAGTGCAGCTCGCCGCGTTCGGCGCGGGCGAGCAGCTTCGCCCAGAATGCGCGCAGGTCGCCGCCCTGCAGTGCGCAGGAGCTGTCTCGTTCGCACCAGGCCGCGAACTCCTCGAAGGAGTCCTGGGCCGCGGCGGCCCCCGTGTCGAGGAACGCGGTGGTGCGCAGGCTGTGGTCGACATTGCTGTCCAGGGCGAGCGCCCGGACCCGGCGGGGGAACCGCTCGGCGTAGAGCTGCCCGATGAGTGTGCCGTAGGAAAGACCGTAGTAGGTGAGTCTCCTGTCACCGACGGCGGCCCGCAGCGCGTCCACGTCTTTGACCACGCTGAGCGTGTCGACGTGGTCGAACAGCGGTCCGGTCCTGGCCCGGCAGTCGGCGCGGAGCCGGTCGTTGTAGTCGAGCCATCGATCGAAGTCGGTCTGGCTTCTCAGGAACGGGTCGGCCGGCGCCTGCCGCATGAGTTCGGCGGAGCAGACCACGGGGTTGCTGCGCGCCACACCGCGAGGGTCGAAACCGACGATGTCGAATCTTCGGGTGATCTCTTCGCTGAAGTAGTCCCGGCGTCTCAGGGTGAAGTCGACCCCGGATTCGCCGGGACCACCCGGGTTGATGATCAGGGAGCCCATTCCGGCCGTGGGGTCGGCGGCCTTCCGCCTGGCCACGGCCAGATCGATGGTGGGGCCGCCGGGCTTCGCCCAATCGGCGGGAACGGTCAAGGTGCCGCATTCCGCGGTCGTGTCCGCGGCGCACGGTGCCCAGGCGATAGCCCGGCCGGCCGGCGCACCGGCCCTTTCGGGAACAGCCGTTGCCGCGTTCCCGGGGAGAACGGGGACCAGGACCGTGATCATCGTCAGAAGAACGGGGAGGGTACGAACGCGTCTTTTCATGTTTCTCCGGTCATCAAGCGGATCGATCGGTCACGCACCGCGACTATCGGGAGGACGATTCGTCCCGATTATCGATCACGCTCAACAGCTGTGCCTTGGACGGCGGCGCCACGATCCCGGTCTCGCCCGGTGGCACGCGTACCCAAACTTCTTGATCGTTCCCAGGGTCGGATGTTACAAAACATCACAATTCAGGCAGCGATTCGACAGTCGCCTTGACCGCCAAAATGACGAAATTCGTCACTTCAAGACAATTGAATGACGAGTTCCTAGGAAATATGGACACGACTGAACAGTTCTCGTAGAGTCGCCAGCATCTTCTGATCCCGCGCATTGGAGGCGACGTTGAACCCTGCCGCATCGGAAGGCGCCACCCTCACGCCGGTCGAGCTGCACGCCGCCGCCACCGTGGTCGACGGGAGCACCGTCATCGAGCTCAGCGACGAACACCTCGACCGGATCCGCCGCGGCGGCGTCACCGCGGTCAACCACACGGTGACCACCCCCTACGCCGACACCGTCAGCGCGCTGCACGAGATCAACGCTTGCCGCCGCTGGATCGAGGAACACTCCGACCGGGTGCTGCTCGCGCGATGCGTCGACGACATCGCCCGGGCCAAGGCCGAGGGCAGGGAGGCCGTCGTCTTCGGCCCGCAGGACACCGAGATGATCGGGGTCGACCTCGACCTGCTCGGCACCTTCCACGACCTGGGCGTGCGCATCCTGCAGCTCACCTACCAGCGGCAGAACCTGCTGGGCGCCGGCTGCGGGGAGACGGTCGACCCGGGGCTCACCCACCAGGGCCGCGCCTTCGTCCGCGAGATGAACGAGCTGGGCATCCTGGTCGACGTCTCCCACTGCGGCGAACGCACCGGCCTCGACGCGATGGACGCCTCCGGGAAACCGGTCGTGGTGACCCACTCGTTCTGCGACGTGCTCTCCCCCCACATCCGGGCCAAATCCGATGACTTCCTGCGCCGGCTGGCCGCTCAGCGCGGTGTCATCGGCGTCACCACCCTGTCGGCGTTCCTCTACCACCCCGACGAGCCCGGGCGACGGCCCGACCTGGCCCGTTTCGTCGACCACATCTCCCACATCGCCGAGGTCGCCGGCGTCGACCACGTCGCCATCGCGACCGACTACGACGAGACGCTCACCGAGGCGATGCGGGCCGAGCAGATGAAGGTGAAGGAGTTCAAGAACCTCCTCGGCGACTGGCCCTGGGACCAGCGCCGAGCCGAGGGTATGGACGACGCTTCGCAGTTCCCCAACTTCACGACCGCCCTGCTTGACGGCGGCTTCTCACCGGAGGAGGTCACCAAGATCCTCGGTGGCAACTGGCTACGAGTCTTCGGGGAGGCATGGAAGACCGTGCCATCGAGCACCACCCCCACCCCCACCAAGGAGACATCCGATGAGACGTCGAACCCTTTGTAACGCGCTGGCGGCCGGGGTCGCCCTCACCCTGCTGGCCGCCTGCGGCGGAGGTGGCGCACCGCCGTCGTCGGCCGGAGACAGCGCCGCCCCCGTCAACGACGGCCTGACCGCGAACGTCCGCCTGGAGGATGAGGTCAAGCCGACCGGCACCCCCAAATCCGGCGGACGGCTCAGCGTCATGATCCGCTTGGACGCCGTCGAGCTCGACCCGCACCGCATGTCGGAGACCTCGGCCTTCGTCATCAACGAGCAGCTGTACGAGTCGCTGGTCCAGTCCTACCGGGGCGAGATCAAGCCGGCACTGGCCGAGTCGTGGGAGCAGAGCGACGACGGCAAGACGATCACCTTCAAGCTGCGGGACAACGCCTACTTCCACAGCGGCCGGAAGGTGACCGCCGAGGACGTGAAGTACTCCCTCGAACGGATCAAGGATCCCAAGACCCGCGCCCCCCGGGCCCGCAGCTACGAGTCCATCACCTCGGTGGAGGCCAAGGACGAGCGAACCGTCGTCGTCAAGCTGTCCCAGCCGTACGCCGCCATCCTCACCCTGCTGTCCACCGCGGCCTCCTCCATCGTGGACCGTAGCGTCGCCGAGGCGAGCGGCGGTCTCAACGGCCAGGTGGACGGCGGAACCGGGCCGTTCAAGCTGGCGTCCCGCGTCACCGGCCAGGCCATCAAGCTGGACAAGCACGACAAGTACTGGGAGAAGGGCGTCCCCTATCTGGACGGGCTGGACTTCACCTTCAACCCCGACGACAACGCCCGCGCCGCGGCGATCCGCAGCGGCACCATCGACTTCCTGTGGCGCCCGGCGCCCGAATTCATCGACGCGCTCAAGAAGGACCAGGCGCTCAAGTGGTACGGGGGCTCCGGCTCCCTCTCCCTGCACCTGCGGCTCAACACCTCCAAGGCGCCGTACGACAACGTCAAGGTCCGCCAGGCGATCTACCACGCCCTGGACCGCCAGGAGATCCTCAACGTCGCCAACTCCGGTTTCGGCACCGCGCTTCAAGCCGGCTACCTGCCCCCGGACCGCTTCGGCGGGGTGACCAAGCCGATCTACGGCAAGCCCGACCTCGAGAAGGCCAAGCAGCTGCTGGCCGAAGCCGGACACCCGAACGGCTTCGAGGCCAAGCTCACCGTCATCTCCACCTCGGCGTTCCAGGTGCGCCAGGCCGAGGTGGAGCAGCAGCAGCTCGCCAAGATCGGCATCAAGGTGACGATCGAGTCGGTCGAGGCCACGATCGCCGACTCCAAGACCAAGTCCGGCGACTTCGAGATGTACCAGTCCGGCTTCGGCCTCACCTACGACCCGGACGAGCGGTTCTCCGCCAGCTTCCTCAAGGGCGGCGGCCTGAACTACGGCAACTGGAGCGACCCCGAATACGAGAACCTGATCGTGCAGGCCCGCTCCGAACTGGACGCGGCCAAGCGCGCCGCCCTGTACCAGCAGGCGGAGACCATTCTGGCCGAGCGCGGGCCGGTGGCCATGACCTTCCTCAACGCCGACTTCGACGTGGTGAAGAAGGACGTCATGGGTTACGCGGGTGACCCCACCCCGACGTACCGGTTCTACCGCCACCTCTGGCTCGACCGCTGACCGGCCCCGGGGAGGGCGGCGACCCACCGCCGTCCTCCCCGGCCCGACCGGTACCACCCATCGAAAGGGCGAATCATGGCCTCAGTGCCGCTGACCGACCGCTACATCATGGCCGCCCGGCTGAAGGGCTACCTGAACAAGCACGCCGAAGCAGTCTCCCTCCTCACCGAGGCGCTGGAGCAGGATCCCGGCAGCCCCCGGCTGCTGCGCTTCCGCGGCCATCGGCGTATCTCGATCCGCGACTACGCCGGCGCGATCGAGGACCTGCGGACGGCCGCCTCGCAGCTCGACCAGGTCGAGGACGAGTACGAGATGTACCAGCCCGAGGTGGAGAAGGACGTCGTCAGCCTCATCCTGGGCCGGCCCGAGGCGGTGCGGCCGCAGCACCTCACCGACACCATGGCCGCCGCCGACCCGACGGCCCTCGGCCGGTACCTGACCACCCTGCACACCTCGGTCTGGTACCACCTCGGCGTGGCGCAGTACCTCATCGGCGACCTGACGGGCTGCCTGCTCGCCTTCGGCGAGGCCGAGCGCAGCTCCCGCCACCAGGAGGGCGTCGTGGCCTCCCAGGACTGGCAGTACATGACGCTGCGCCGTCTCGGCCGTACCGGGGAGGCCGAGCAGGTGCTGGACCGGTTCCGCGCGATCGACGTCGTCCGTGAGGACCACCACGTCGGCTACGAGAACCGGATGCGCCTGTACACCGGCGACCTCGGCCCGGACGAGCTGTGGAAGTCCCTGGACGGCGACGACCTGCGCACCGCCACCGAAGGCTACGGTCTGGGCAACTGGTACTACCACCGGGGCGACGTCGCCAAGGCCCGCGAGGTCTTCGACGCGGTGATCCGCACCCGCGTCACCCATGCCTTCGCCTATCTGGCCGTCGAGGCCGAATACTCCCGCAACCCCGACTTCGCCGACGCGTCGGCGGCGACCCAGGAGAACTGATCCCCATGGCCATCATCCGTGTCGAACTCTCCCCGCGCGACCAGGACACCAAGGAAGCGATCATCGCCGAGCTCACCGACGTGCTGGTCAAGTACGGCTCGCCCCGCGAGAACACCCACGTCCTGCTGTACGAGGTTTCCCACGACGTGTGGGCCAAGGGCGGGGTGACCTACACCAAGCGCATGCAGCGGAGCGAAGGGACGGCATGAGTCACACCCCTGCGGGGCCGCACGTGCTGATCAGCGAGAACCTGGCCGGGATGCTGCCTCAGCTGACCGCGCGGTACCCGGCCGCCCGTTTCACCCCGGTACCGGATGCGGGGCCGCTGCTGGAGGAGTACGTCGACGCCGAGGTGATGTTCTGCAGCTCGATGGGGGAAGAGATGCTGAACGGCATCCTGCGCAAGGCCTCCGGGCTGCGCTGGATGCAGGTCACCACCGCCGGTTTCGACTGGTTCGGCGGTGACGTCCTCCCGCATCGGGTGGCCGAAGGGATGGTCCTCACCCGGTCGTCGCACTCTTTCTGCGTGCCGATCGGCGAGTACGTCATCGGTGCCGCCCTCATGTACTCCCGAGCCTTCCCCGAGCTGCGCGAGGCCCAGGAACGCCGGGAGTGGGTGCGGGTGGTCGCCACCGACTTCGTCGGCAGCACGATGCTGGTCTTCGGGACCGGCTCGATCGGCCTGGAGGTGGCCTGGCGGGCCAAGGCGCTCGGGGCCGGCACGATCGGCGTCAGCCGCAGCGGCCGCCCGGCCGAGGGGTTCGACCGGGTGGTGCCGGTCGAGGACTGCCTGGAGGTCCTCCCCGAGGCCGACTGGGTGGTGCTGGCGATGCCGCTGACACCGGAGAACCGCTACCTGATCCGCGCCGAGCACTTCGTGGCGATGAAGGACACCGCGGTGCTCATCAACGTGGGCCGCGGCGCGCTGGTGGCGGAGGACGACTTCGTGGCGGCGGTGACCGAGGGCACGATCGCGGGCGCTGTGATCGACGTCTTCGAGCAGGAGCCGCTCCCTTCGGACAGCCGGTTCTGGGGGCTGCCGCGCACCGTCGTCACCCCGCACACCTCGTTCCGGGCTTCGGGCAACCTGCAACGGCTCTGCGATGACTTCTGCGCGAACCTCGACCGGTACCTGGCCGGAGAGCAGCCGACGGGCACGATGCGCGAGCCCGACCTCGGCTACTGAGACGTCTCTCCGAGACGGCGGTGGGCGTCCCTTTCCTGGAGGGACGCCCACCGTGTTTTCCGCCGACGACACGGATGTGTGGGTTCGTTGTGATGCGTCCGGTACGGCGTGCGCCGCGGCAGCCGTACCGGATTCGGGAAGGAAGGCGGCGCCCGTCGCGTTTGCCCAAGCCCTGTGAGGACCTGCGCGAGGCGGGTCTCGCCGTGGCTGTGCCGGACCCAGGCCGTGGTGACTCCTCGCTCGGACGACGGGGAGTCACCAGACGATCTTTCTCCCTACCAGCTGTGCGTCGAGTAGAAGAGGTAGAGGATCGGCCCGGGCGGCAGGTAGGCCTCGGAGACCTCGCCCACGGGCCTCCAGGGGCCCTCGCTGATGATGTAGTCGTTCCAAGGGATGCGGTGCTTCACATACACGACGACCTTGTGGTAACCGTAGCCACCGGAGCAGTGGCTGGTCACCGTGGTGCCGGTAGGCCCGACCTGGGCGCTGCAGCCCGTCGGTTGCGCGTGGGCGGCCGATGCCGTCCCCAGGATGGTCGTTCCGGTGATCAGAGCGGTGACGGACAGGACGGCCGCAAGCTTCTTGAAGCCCATGGGGACTCCTCACTCGGACAACGGACAGTTTCTTTTAAGAAACTTTCTTAATTACAAACTGTAAAAGAGTCGGTGTCAATACCGTGGTCAGACTCGACCGGATTCCCCGGTTCAAGGGCCCCGTCCTGGCGGATGGGGTCGCGCGCTCCGGCGACTGAAACCCCTGCTCGCGGGGCCGCGGTCCGAGACGCAGCGCCGCTGGGCACGGCCGGGGTCCGGCCGATCGGCGATTCCGGCCGGCCGGGGACGACGCGGTTTCGCCGGGCACCGGAAGCGTCCCGCCCGGCCCGCACCGTCTCGAGCCGGGCGGGGTACGGGCCGGACCGAAGCCGCCGCAGGCCGTACCCCGCCCGGCCCTGGGTCACCGGTCTGTGGCGATGTACTTGGTCTCGGTGTACTCGAGCTCGGCGACATACCCGGCTGCCCCCGTCCGCATTGCCGGGCAGGACCGGCCGCTGCAGGCCAAACCGATGTCACCGGCCCGCTGTAGGGTTCCGTGCCATGAACGATGCGCCTTCCCTCGCGGGCTACCGTGTCATCACCGCCGACGAGGCGGAGGAGTGCTTCGGCGTCGGCTCCGACGTCCGGTACCCGTACCAGGACTTCGCCGAGGAGCAGGAGATCCGGCTGTACGAGGGCGGCTTGCGCGTCGCGGGGAAGCTGGAGCGCGAGGGCGACGACGACTGGTCGCCGTACAACGTGATCGTGGACGGTGACCTGACCGCCGGCGGGGACATCGAGTGGTGGGACTCCGCAGGTGGCAACTTCCTGCTGGTGACGGGGAATGCCCGAGTCCGCAGCGTGGTGCTGTCGGGATGCCCGGACGTGGTGGTCCGCGGCGACCTCACCGCGTCCGGGGGCATCCAGGGCAGCTGGGGCGACGACGGCGGATGCCTGACCGTGCGGGGCCGCACCCGCGCCGAGTTCATCATGAGCACCAAGCACTTCACCATGACCTTCGCCCGTCGGCCGGAAGCACTGCTCATCGGCGATGATTTCATCCTCGCCGACCCCTCCGACCGCGCCTGCCCGCCCGACTTCTCCACGGGCGACCTGGCTGCCGTCGTGCTGCCGGAACTGCTCGGCAACGGCGACCGGCCCGACGAACGCGCGATCGGCGCCGCATTGAGCGCGGGACGCCCGGTCCTGCGGCCTGGCGTAGGCCCGGCCCGCCTCGCGGCCCGGCACGAGTGAACGCTCCGCAGCCCTGACTCAGGTTCGCCTCCCCCGCCGAGCGGCGCCACGCCACCGACTCCACGCTGTCGATCGGTAACGCCCGTTCGGCCCCCGGCTACGCGCCGCGCTTGCCCGGCCCATCACCGAGCACGGCCGGACCGTCCGTGCGGATCTTCGCCGACGCTGCTCCCGGGCTATCGGGTTGCCCTCGGCCACACGTTTGCGGTCGCGACCCACGCCTGAGCTATTCGGTATTGCTAGCTACCAGTAGTCAGTGCTACTTTGTACTGGTAGCTAGCAATACCGAGTAGGCGAAAAGGAGTCGTTCCATGAGCAGACAGCCGACGGAAACGCCCAAGGGAGCGTTGGAGGGCATCGTGCTGGCGATCCTGTCCGGCCGGCCCGCCTACGGCTACGAGATCACGGCCTCGCTGCGCGATCAGGGCTTCGCCGACATCGTCGAAGGCACCGTCTACGCGCTGCTGGTCCGCATCGAACGGCGCGACCTCGTCGACGTGGAGAAGGTCCCGTCCGGCAAGGGGCCGCCGCGCAAGGTGTACTCCCTCAACGCTCGGGGGCGGGAGTACCTCGAAGAGTTCCGGAGGACCTGGAGCTTCCTCACAGAACGGCTCGAACAGCTCCACAAAGGAGGCAAATAGCCATGTCCGTTACGGAAGTCCCCGCCGGTGAGCGGAAGCGGCCGACCAGCGTCCTCGCGCGCGCCGAAGAGGAGGGTTCCCGATGACCGCGCCCACGACCTCCGAACCGGCGATCCGCGTGCAGGGCCTGACGAAGTCGTACAAAACGCTGCACGTGCTGCGCGGTGTGGACCTCGAGGTGACGCGGGGAAGCATCTTCGCCCTGCTCGGCTCGAACGGGGCGGGCAAGACCACGGCCGTGAAGATCCTGTCCACGCTGCTCAAGGCCGACGCGGGGACCGCCCGCGTGAACGGCTTCGACGTCGCCAAGCAGGCGGCGGACGTGCGGGAGTCCATCAGCCTCACCGGGCAGTTCGCCGCCGTCGACGAGATCCTCAGCGGGCGGGAGAACCTCGTGCTGGTCGCCCGGCTGCGGCACCTCAAGGATCCGGGCAAGATCGCCGATGACCTGCTGAAGCGTTTCTCGCTGACGGATGCGGGCGCGCGGAAGGTGTCGACGTACTCGGGGGGCATGCGCCGCCGCCTCGACATCGCGATGAGCCTCATCGGCGACCCGCCGGTGATCTTCCTCGACGAGCCGACGACCGGGCTCGACCCCCAGGCGCGCCTCGAGGTGTGGCAGACCGTCAAGGAACTCGCCCGCCACGGTACGACGGTGCTGCTCACCACGCAGTATCTGGACGAGGCCGAGCAACTCGCCGACCGGATCGCGATCCTGCACGAGGGCCGGATCATCGTGAACGGCACCGTGGCCGAGCTCAAGCAACTGCTGCCGCCCGCCAAGGTCGAGTACGTCGAGAAGCAGCCGACCCTGGAGGACGTCTTCCTCACCCTCGTCGGCGACAACGGCCACAACCGCAACGCCGGTACGAACGCGTAAGGAACGACGATGACCAAGCATTTCCTCGGCGACACCGCCGTCCTGCTGGGGCGGTCCCTGCGCCACATCGCGCGCAGCCCGGACACCATCGTCACCACCGCGGTGATGCCGATCGCCATGATGCTGATGTTCGTGTACGTGTTCGGCGGCGCGATCGACACGGGATCGGATTCCTATGTGACCTACCTGCTGCCCGGCATTCTGCTCATCACCGTCGCCTCGGGCATCGCCTACACCGCGTTCCGGCTGTTCGTGGACATGAAAGGCGGCATCTTCGAGCGATTCCAGTCCATGCCGATCGCACGCTCGTCGGTGCTGTGGGCGCACGTGCTGACCTCGCTGGTCGCCAACCTGATCTCCCTCGTGGTCGTCGTGCTCGTCGCCCTGCTGATGGGCTTCCGCTCTTCCGCGGGTGTACTGGCCTGGCTGTCGGTCGGCGGCATCCTGGTCCTGTTCACCCTGGCGCTGACGTGGCTGGCCGTCATCCCCGGCCTGTCCGCCAAGTCCGTGGAAGGCGCGAGCGCGTTCTCCTACCCGCTCATCTTCCTGCCGTTCCTCAGCTCGGCCTTCGTCCCCACCGACACCATGCCCGGCCCCGTACGCTGGTTCGCCGAGAACCAGCCGGTCACCTCCATCGTCAACACCATCCGCGCCCTGTTCACCGAGCAGCCGGTCGGCACCGACATCTGGATCGCCCTGGCCTGGTGTGTCGGCCTGCTCATCGTCGCGTTCTCCTTCGCCATGGCCACCTACCGCGGCAAGATCTCCTAGGCGCCGACGAAGACGAGACCGCACTCGACGGCATCAACCCGAGCCGGCAGGCTGAGCAACGCGGACCCACGCCCCCGACCCGTCGTCGGCGAGAGCACGGCCGATGACGACGTCGAACCCGGCACCGGGTCCAAGATCACCGTCGATGCGGCCGACACCTCGATCGCGCTGCCGCCGGTCCACGGCACAGCCCTCAAGCAAGAGCAAGCTCGACATCCCGGGTACGGTCGCGACCACATCGGTCGCGACCGTACGCCTGTGTCGCGGGCGGCCCCTGTCACCCCAAGCCGGACGCGAAAAGCCGCCGGCCGGCGAAGGCCACCCGGTTGCGGGGTTCCCCGCCCGGACCGCGGCCGAGACGTTGGCGCGCACCGGCGTGCGAGCGCTTCACCCGTCCAGCAGGCGCCGGACCTCCTGCAGGAGTTCGGCGTCGGCGGCCAGATGCGCCTCGGCGTTGGCGAACAGGGCGTCGGCCAGCGGCGACAGCCCCGTCTTCGCCTCGCGACCGGTGGCGAGTGTCGCCAGCTGGGCCTCCAGCGCCCGGGATGAGGCCGCCACCAGGTCCCGCGCCTCGCCGGACTCCAGGAGCTCGTGCCAGCGCAGCGCCAGCGCGAAGTCGGACCTGGTGGAGTGCGGGGGCGCGGCGAGCGTCTTGCGCAGCAGGTCGCGGAGCATGTGCCGGCCCTCGGGTGTGATCGCGTAGACGCGGCGCAGCCGATCGCCGGTGCGCTCCTCGGAGTGGGTTTCCGCCAGACCCTCGGCCTCCAGCTTGGCCAGGGCGTGGTAGACCGACCCCGGTTTCACGTCGGTCCACTGTTCCAGCGCCCCGGCCGTGACGAGCTGGTTGATCTCGTACCCGTGCCGCGGCCCCTCGTTGAGCAAACCCAGGACGAGCATCCGCGTCGACGACACCCGACACCTCCCACGATAGTCAAGCTTGACCATAGCAGCCGCCCTGTGCTCAGATAGTCAAACTGGATTATTCAAATTGGAGGTTCGTTGTGTTCTCCCGCCTCTCGCGCCGGATGGACGCGCTCGTCGGCGCGTACGCGGAGCTGGGCAGATTCAGCGGCGCGGTGCTGGTCGCGCGTGGCGACCGGCGGCTTTTCGCCAAGGGGTACGGCTGCTCCGACTACGAGCACGGTGTGCCCAACACGACGGCGACGGCGCTCCGCATCGGATCCCAGACCAAGCTGTTCACCTCGATCGCGATCCTGCGGCTGCAGGAGCAGGGCAGGCTCCGCGTCACCGACCCGATCGGGCGCCACCTGCCCGGCTACCCGCGCGGCGCGCAGATCACCCTGCACCACCTGCTGACCAACACCTCCGGCATCCCGGACTACGTCACCACCGACGGCTTCACCCGCGTCATGGGGACGCCGCGTACCCGGGGACAGCTCATCGACGACTTCAAGGACCGGCCCCTGCTGTTCGAGCCGGGCGCGCGGATGAGCTACAGCAACTCGGGCTGGATCCTGCTGGGCGAGGTGATCGAGCGGCTGTCCGGCCTGACCTACGGCCGGTTCCTGCACCGGAACGTCTTCGCCCCCCTGGCGATGGAGCACAGCGGCCTGGCCCACGGCATCGGGCCGACGGCCGGCCACCTGTCGGTCGACGGCCGGATCACCACGACCCCGCACGTGGACAACTCCAACCAGGATGCGGCCGGGGCGCTCCACTCCACGGTCGGGGACCTGCACCGCTGCTACCGCGGCCTGCCCCGGCTGCTGCGGCCCGAGTCGCTCGCGGAGCTGTTCAAGCCACACGTCGACGCCGACGGCACCGGGTACGGCTACGGGTGCGCGGTGAGCGCGGACCGGGTGGAGAGCGCAGGCGGCATCATCGGATTCGTCAGCGTCTCCGCCCATTACCGGAACGACGACCTCTTCGTGACCGTGCTGTCCAACATCGAGAACGCCGCCTTCTGCGAGATCGAGTCCGCGCTGGCGGCGATCGCCCGCGGCGAGCCGTACGAGCCGCCGACCCGGCGTGTCTTCGTCACCCTCGCCCCGGACGTCCTCGACCGCTACGCGGGCCGATACACCATGCGGTACGCGGGACGTGCCTCCACGATGGACGTCACGCGAGAGGGCGAGCGGCTCATGGTGGAGGTGCAGGGGCTGACCAGGACGGAGCTGCGGCCGATGTCGCGGACCCGCTTCTTCGCCAGGATGAAGGGCGAGGTCGAGCTGGACTTCCGGGCGAACGGCGAGGTCGCGCTCACCTGGGCGGGACGCGAGATCACCGCCCGGCCCGTCCCCGGTCGCACAGCGGACGTCCAAGGCGGTCGGCTTGGGTGAGGCGAGGGCGAGCGCGTCCACGGCAGGGGTCCCCGTCCACGCCACGCCTGGCACCCGGCATCCGGCCCGTCACTCCGCAGACAGAGCCATACCCGTCGGATTTTCGGCCAGGGACCCCCTCCCTCCTCACGGAACGGGATGACGACGGCCGGCGGGCCGTCCCCGGCCGCGCTCCGGTCCTGAGCGGCGATCTACATCCGGCTTGCCACGGACGTCGCCCGAAGCAAGTCCAGGAACGAGTCCACGATCCCGGCCAGACGCACGTTCGGGTAGGCCTCGCGGAACAACACGCCCTCGACGCTGAGCCCGTCGACCAGGGCGACGAGAAGATCCGCGGTCCGGTCCGGGTCGAGTTCGGTGCGCAGTTCCCCGCTCTCGATCGCGTTCTTGACCAGCGACGAGAGCAGCTTGTGCCAGGTCAGCAGACTCTTGTGCTGATACGTGCTGCGCTCGGGGTTGCCGACGGCCCGGCCCCAGAAGCTCACCTCGACCTCGATCCCGAGCCGCGAGGAATCGTCGAGCGGCAGGGAAAGCAGCAGCGCACCCCGCAGTGCCTCGAGGCCGGAGTGGTTCGCGACCCATTCTCCGATGCGCTCGGTCGTGCTTTTGAGCGCGAGTCGCAGGGCCAGGTCGAGGATGGCCTCCTTGTCGGGGAAGTAGTGCGCGAGAACGCCGTTGGCGTAGCCGGCGTCCTTGGCGATCTCCCGCGTCGTCGTCTGCGCGAGCCCGACCCGTGCGATGACCCGCCACGCCGCCGCCACGAGCTCCGCTCGCCGCTTGTCATGATCCACAATCTTGGGCACTTACGATCCTTACGCGGAAGGCCGGTGTCCGAGCCGGAGGTGACGGCGGTTGAGTTTACCCGCATCGGTGCGGGGGAGCTTGTCCACGAATCGGAACGTCCGCGGGACCTTGAAGCGGGCGATTCGCTCGGCGAGCGCGGCGCGCAGCGTCTCCTCCACCACCCGGTCGTGTGAGCCACTCTGCGCCGGATCGGCGAGCACGACCGCGGCGTGCACGGTCTCGCCCCACTCGTCGTCCGGCAGGCTGTAGACGGCCGCGTCCGCGACCGCCTCGTGTTCAAGCAGGCACAGCTCGATCTCGGCGGGATAGATGTTCACACCCCCCGAGATGATCACCTCGGCGGTGCGGTCGACGAGGAAGACGTACCCGTCCTCGTCGACGTAGCCGATGTCGCCGATGCTGAACGTGAGGGTGTCGCTGAACGTCGCCGCGGTCTTGGCGGCGTCGCCGTGGTAGCGGAACCCGCCCCCGTCCGGTGCGCGCAGGCAGAGGGTGCCGGGCTGCCCCGGGGGCAGCGGCGTCCCGGAGTCGTCCACGGCGAAGACCTCGTAGCCGTTGATCGGCCGGCCCACGGTTCCCGGCCGCCGCAGCCACTCCGCGGAGGTGACCTCCGTGTAGGTGCCCCCCTCGGTGGACGCCCAGTACTCCCGCAGGACCGGGCCGAACCACTCGATCATTTGATGCTTCACCGGGATCGGGACCGGTGCCGCGCCGTGGTGGACGGTGACGAGCGAGGACAGGTCGTACCGGTTCCGGACGTCCTTCGGCAGCCGGAGCAACCGCACGAACATGATCGGGACCAGATGGGTGTCCCGGACCCGGTGCTCCTGCACGTGGGCCAGGAACGCCTCCGCGTCCCACCTGGTCATGATCAGCACCGGTGCGCCGGCGGCCAGCGCCAGCAGCGCGGACATCAAGGGCGCTCCGTGGTAGAGGGGCCCGGTGACCAAGTGCGGGCCGGCCCCCTCCACCCCTGAGCCCGACGCCAGCCGCCGGTACTCGGCGAACTCGTCGGCGACGCTGCCGCCACCGTCGAGCCTGACGCCTTTCGGGCGCCCGGTCGTTCCGCTCGTATAGAACATGATCTTCCCGGCGGGGTTGTCCGGAGCCACGTCCATGGCGGCCCCGGTCCGGATGCGCTCCCCGGCCTCGCCGTCGACCGAGACCACCGCGGGGCCGCCGGACGGCACGAGATCGCGGCACACGTCGTCGCACACCACCACGAGGGCGCCGGAGTCCGCAAGGACGTACGCGATCTCCTCGGCCGCCATGTGCCAGTTCATCGGCACACACGTCACTCCGAGCGCGGTGCACGCGAACACGGTCTCGAGGTACTCCACCCGGTTGTGCATGAGCAGCGCGACGGTGTCCCCCGCGCGGACGCCGTGGTCGGCCAGCACGGCCATCAACCTGCGCACGTCCCCGTCGAAATCCCGCCACGACCGTCGTCCGCGGAAGTCGTCGAGACAGATGTCGTCCGGGGCGCCGAGCACGCCGGGGAGGTCCAGGGTTCCGGTCACGATGGGGATACTCCTGTTGCTTGTCGGGACGGGGCGACGACGTGGCACGCCACCGCCTGGGTCGGGCCGAGGTCCACCAGCGGCGGCCGGGTGATCGCACACTCCGGGACGGCCTCCGGGCAGCGGGTCTGGAACCGGCACCCGGAGGACGGGTCGCCGGGGGCAGGCGGCTCGCCGCTCAGCGATGCGCGCAACCGGCCGCCCTGTCCGGGGACGGAGGCGACGAGCGCCTTGGTGTACGGGTGCCGGGGCGCGCCGAGCACCTCCTCGGCCGACCCGATCTCGCACACCACGCCCAGATACATCACCGCCACCCGGTCGCTGGCGGCCCGTACGGCGGCCAGGTCGTGGGCGATGAAGAGGATCGACACCGAGGTTGCCGTCCGGACGTCCATGAGCAGGTTGATGATCTGCGCCTGAACGGATACGTCGAGCGCGGAGACCGGTTCGTCGCACACCAGGACCCGCGGCTTCGCGGCGAGCGCACGGGCGATGGCCACCCGCTGCGCCTGACCGCCGGAGAGGCGGCGCGGCGCGCGGCGGCCGAGCACCTCGGGGTCCAGGCCCACCGAGGCGAGCAGCGACGCCGCCTCCTCCCGCCGCTCCCGGGTCGTCCCACGGCCGGCGTAGAGCAGCGGCTCGGCCACCACATCGAGGATGGACCGCCGCGGGTTGAGGCTCCCCTTGGCGTCCTGGAAGATCAGCTGAACGTCCGCGGTCTCTCCCGCGGGGTGCTCGATCGTGCCGGCGGCCGGCCGGATCAGCCCGGTCAGCGCGCGGCCCAGGGTGGACTTTCCACAGCCGGACTCCCCCACCAGGCCCAGGATCTCGCCCTCGTGCAGCTCCAGCGAGACACCGTCGACGGCCCGGAACGACGGGCGTCCGGGGACCCGGTACTCCAGCACGAGGTCGGTGGCCCGCAGCACCGGAACCGCACGGTCCGCAGCGGTCTCCGGGGCGGTCTCGTCCTCCCCGATGACCGGGGTCTTGGCTTCCAGCGGCCGTAGACAGGCCGTGAGGTGGTCGTCCCCGCGAACCGGCTGGAGGGTCGGCTCCCGGGTCGCGCACTCGGCGTCGGCGTGGCCGCACCGGACCGCGAACGCGCAGCCACGCGGCGCGGCGCGCAGATCCGGCGGCGTCCCACCGATGGCGGGCAGCCGGACCGGCTGCGGCCCGCTGAGCGTGGGCACCGAGTCCAGGAGCGCGGCGGTGTACGGCATCGCGCGCCGCTCCGCCAACCCGGTCGACGGCGCCCGCTCCACCACCCGGCCCGCGTACATGACGTCCACCCGGTCGGCGACCTGCAGGACGAGGGGCAGGTCGTGGCTGACCAGGAGCATGGCCATATCGCGGTCTCGGCAGAGCGTGACCAGCAGGTCGATGATCTGGGCCTGAATGGTGACGTCCAACGCCGTGGTCGGCTCGTCGGCGATCAGCAGCGCCGGGTCGCACGCCAGCGCCATCGCGATGGCGACCCGCTGGCGCATCCCGCCGGAGAGCTCGTGCGGGAACTTGTCCAGGGCCGCCACGGGAGCGGGGATGCCCGTTGCGGCGAGGGCGTCCGCGGCGCGGGTCCGCGCTTCGCGGGCGCCGATCCCGAGATGACGACGCATGTGCTCGGTCAGCTGGTGGCCGATGCGGAGCACGGGATTGAGCGCGCCCATGGGGTTCTGCGGGATGAAGCCGACCTTGCGCCCCCATACTTCGGCGGCGAGCGTGCGGTGATCGAGGTCGAGCAGCTCGGTGTCGTCGAGCCGGACGGAGCCCGAGACGGTCACCCCGGCCGGTCGTAGGCCGACGGCGGCGCGCGACAGTGTGCTTTTGCCGCACCCGGATTCCCCGACGAGCCCCACGATCTCCCGGCGGGCGATGGTCATGCCGACGTCGCGGACCGCGTGGATCCGGTCGGTGCCGTCCGCGATCGACACGTTCAGCCCGGTCAGCGTGAGCAGGGTCATGTCGTTCACCGTGTTTCCACCAGGCGCGAGCGCAACGTGTCGGCCAGGCCGTTGAGCGCGAGCACCGTGGCGAACAGCACCGCGACCGGGACAAGGAGGACGTGCGGGGCCTCGGCGAGCCCGTCCCGCGCGGCCGTGATCATCCCACCCCAGGTCGGGGTGGGCGGGGGGATGCTCAGTCCGAGGAAGCTCAGCGCTCCCTCGATCACGATCACCGCGGACGCCGCCAGTACGGCGTAGGCCAGCAGGTGCGGCACGACGGCGGGCACGATCTCCCGGAACACGATCCGGATCCGGCTCGCGCCCAGCACCCTGGCCGCCACCACGTACTCCCGGGTGCTCGTCGCCATCGTGTGCGTGCGGACCAGCCTCGCGGCGGGAGGCACGAACAGCAGCCCGAGGATGACGGCGAGGATGACCGGAGACCGGCCGAGGAACGCCGTGACGGCCATCGCGAGGATCAGCGGTGGGAACGAGACCAGCACGTCGAGCAGCCATTGCCCGACCTCGTCGACCGTGCCGCGGAGAAACCCGGTCAGCAGCCCGATGATCCCCCCGACCAGCATCGCCACCGCCACGGCGCCGGCGGCGATCGGCAGGCTGACGCGGGCCGCGTACACGACGCGGGACAGCACGTCGCGTCCGATCTCGTCGGTGCCGAGCGGGTGCGCGGAGCTGGGCGGTTCGTAGGGCAGGGACGTCATGCGCGACGGGTCGCCGATGAACGGGAGCGCGTCCCCGAGCAGCGCGAGCACGCTCAGCCCGGCGAGCCAGCCGAGCGCGACCAGCGCGCCGGGCCCAAGGCCCCGGCCGGCGCCCCGGCGGGCAGGGGTGCCCGCCGGGGCCGGATCCGGCGACGTCACGGTTGTCGCGGCACTCGGCGTGCCCTGCTCAACCGGCATGATGGCTCCTGATCCTCGGGTCCAGCCAACGCACCACGACGTCGGCGAACAGGTTCAGCATGACGAACACGACGGCCACGGCCAGCACGGCTCCCTGCAGGACCAGCAGATCGCGGGCCGCGATCGCGTCCACCATCAGCCGCCCGACGCCCGGCAGCGCGTACAGCGTCTCCACCACGACCGCGCCGCCGATCAGCTCACCGGTGGTGATCGGTACGAGGCTGGCCAGGGACAGGGATGCCGGTTTGAGGGTGTGCCGCAGCAGGATCGCCCTGGTGGGCAGCCCCTTCAGGACGGCCGTCTCGATGTAGTCCTCGGCCAGCACGGTGCGCGCCTCGCCGCGGAGGATCTGCGCGTACATCGCGAACTGCCAGCCGGCGAGGCTGAGCACCGGCAGGATGAGCCCCTGCACGTGGCCCAGCGGATCGTCCCCGAAGCTCGGGATCCCGGTGGCGGGCAGCCATTTCAGCGTCACCGCGAACACGTAGACGAGCAGGCTCCCCAGGGCGAACATCGGCAGCGACAGCAGACCGAGCCCGCCGACGCTGCAGATCCGGTCGACGATGCCGCCCGGCCGCCGCGCGCTCCACAAGCCGACGGGCACGGCCACCGCGAGGGCGACGATCTGGCTGACCAGCACCAGCTCGATCGAGAGCGGGAACCGGTCGGCCAGACTCGTCACGACGGGCTGGCCGGTCTGGTAGGAGGTGCCCAGGTCACCGCCGAGCGCGCTGAGCAGCCAGTCCCCGTATCGGACGATCAGCGGCCGGTCCAGGCCCAGCGAGGCGCGGACTTCGGCGACCGCGGCATCGGTGGCCCCCGGGCCGAGCAGCGCCAGCGCCGGGTCGCCCGGCATCACCGCCAGGAGCCCGAAGGTGACGATCGAGATCGCGCCGAGTACGAGCAGCAGGCGGGCTGCGCGGCGCATGACCGAGGCGAGGGTCATCGCTTGCGGCTGGCGTATGTCAACCAGTGGTCGCCCAGGACGAGTCCCGCCTGGCCACCACCGGGAATCTGCAGGTTCAGGCCGACGACGTCGGGCTTGGCGGCGACCGCCCACACGGTCCAGTTGACCCACAGGTAGTTGACCTGGTCACCAAGCCTGCGGTTGAGCTGCTCGGCCGACGCCTTCCGCTGGGCGGGGTCGGTGGAACTGCGGATCACGTCCAGCGCGGCGTCCACCTGGGGGTCGGAGATGTTTCCGACCGGTGAGGCTCCGCTGGAGTGCCACCACCGCCGCTGGAGGTCGGGGTCGGCGCCCCCGAACAGCCGGGCGTCGGTCATGTCGTAGTCGCCGCGGCGGTCGCGCTCCAGGAAGGCGTTGAACTCGACCTGTTCGAGCGCCACGTCGACTCCCACCTCCTTCCACATCTGCTGAACCACCTGAGCGGTCTTGGCGTGGGTGGGCGATTGGGGGATCATCAGCTTCAGCGAGATCGGACCGTTGGCCGCCTCGTACTTCTCGATGATCGCCCGCGCGGCGGCGGGGTCGTACCCGGGATAGCCGGTGTTGTCCAGGTAACCGGGCGTGCCCGGAGGGAAAGGCCCGTTGGCGACCCGGGTGACCCCCCGGTTGCGGGTCCTCCCGATCGCGTCCCGGTCGAGGGCCATCGCCAGCGCACGCCGTACGTTCACGTCGTTCATCGGCGCGCGCTTCACGTTCAGCTGGAAGTAGTTGCTTTCGCCGAACAGCTCCGACTCCACCAGCCGGACGGACGTGTCGCCACGGAGCTTGGCGATCTGGTCGGCCGAGTCGGTGTGCATGACGTCGATGTCACCGGCCCGCAGGGCGGCGACCCGGGACTCCACGTCCGGGTTGGGCCGGAACACGACGCGGTCCAGGTAGGGCAGCCCCTTCTGCCAGTACTCGGCGTTTCGCTCCACCGTGAGGTGGTCGGCGGCCTTCCACTCCACGAAGCGGAACGGGCCGGTGCCGACCGGGTTGTGCGCGCCGTTCTTGGCGGCCAGCATCGAGGGCGCCATGATGTAGCCGATCGGCGTCGACAGCCAGACGTTGAACGCCGACGACGGCCCCTTCATCTTGACGCGCACACTCATCGGTCCGTCGGCGGTCACCGAGGCGACCGGGGCGAGCGCGGCGGTGTTGAGCGGGGAGGTCCGCTGCTTCTCGAGGTTGGTCACGACCGCCGCGGCGTCGAGGGGCGTGCCGTCGTGGAACCGGATACCGGGCCGGACCTTGATCGTCCACTCGGTACGGTCCGCGTTCGGCTCGACGGACTCGGCGAGGTACGGCCGCACCGTCCCGCCCGAGTCCACGACGGTCAGGGGGTCGTAGATCGTCTTGGCGATGGTCCGGCAGGCGGGGCCGCAGTACCACTTGGAGGTGTCGAGTCCGGCTGAGACGTCGGCCTCCAGGCCGTAGACGAGCTGACCGCCGCGCACCGGGTCGGCGACCTTGACGGTGTCGAGGCCGGTGCGAAACTCCCGGGCCGCACCGGGTGAGCCGGTTGCGCCCGTCGCGCCGGGGGCGCCCCCGGGTTCGGCGCCCCCGGCGCCGCAGCCGGTGACGGCCAGGGTGAGGACGCCCAGCAGGGCGCTGAGTCGATGGATCCGCGCCATGAGCGCTCCTTGAGTTCGGTCGGTATCAGGGGGGTAGGGGGCTCCGCCGGTCAGCCTCGGCGCAGGGGCAGCGTCGCGCAGCGGTATGCGCCGGGGAAGCGAGCGATCTCGGAGAAGTCGACGGGAACAGGGGTGATGCCGCGCCGGGCGAGCTCGGCCGCGACGCGGTCGCTCGTCTCGCGCAGCACCACCGTGGTCGGATCGAGCGCCAAGGTGTTGACGGCGAGGTCACGGGCCTCGTCCGCGGTCACCTCGATGAGCTCGAAACGCTCCTGGAGCGCGGTGAGAGAGGAGGCGGTGAAGGATTCGGCGTGGATGAGTCCGATCTCCCGCCCCACCATGGTGAACTTCGTGTCGAGGTGCACGATCCCTCGGTGGGTGAATTCGAGGGGGACCACCGGCCGGTCGACGCCCGCGGTGTCGAGCGCCCGCCGGAGCGCCTCGACCGCGTGCAGGTCGGTCTCCTCTCCGAGGCCGACCAGCACCTCCGATCCGGTGACGATGACGTCGCCCCCCTCGATCCGGCCCTCGTCGAGGGTCACGACGCCGGAGATCCGCGGAAGCAACCGGTCGAGACCGCGCTGCTCCCGCCGGCGGACCGCGGTGCGGGAACGTGCCATGACCAGTACGTGGTCGACGGCGAACGCCAGGTCCCGCGGATAGAGCTGGATGCTCACGTCCGCCACGGGGTCGACGGTGTGCACGATGACCCCGTGATCGCGCAGCAGGGCGACGAAGGCCGCGTGTTCCTCGGTCGCCACAGCCGCGTCGGGGATCTCCACGCGGTTGTGCTTCAGCAGGGCGAGCGTCGCCTCGCGGTCGTCGCTCGGATCGCCCTCCGCGGCGAGCGACTCCCAGGTGAACGCCTTGACCGGGCCCACGACGACCTCCCGCAGGCGGTCGACGTCGCTGGGGATGCTCACCTCGACGGCCGGACCGTCGACGGCTGTATCAGGCAAGGCAGCGCTCCTTGGGGTAGGGCAGGCCAGGACGGAATGTCTGCCTGCGGCGGCGATGTGCCTCGGAAGCGATTCGCTTGGCAACGGGAGGCTGGACACATTATTGGACGCACGTCCGAAAACGTCAAGGGTTCCCATAACGGTCGATTGCACCCTGCCATCCGAGGGCCACCGCGGTATGGACGGCGATGCCGGCGGCCATCGCCCCCTCGTCCAGAACCATCCGCCCGGAGTGGTTGGGAGCCGCCTCGGCCCCGGAGACCCCGGCGGGCCGCGTGCCGAGGAACGCCATCGCCCCCTCGACCCGGTCGAGGATCAGCCCCCAGTCCTCGCCGCCCATCACCGGGTGCGGCATCGTGACGACCCGCTCCGGACCGAGCAGCGCGGCCACGGTGCCGAGCACGTGGTGCGTCGCCGCGGCGCCGTTCACCGTGACCGGGCTGCCCCGCGTGATGTCGACCTCGACGGTGACCCCGTGTGCGGCCGCGACGCCCTCGGCCACCGTGAGCACGGCCCGGCCGACGGTGTCACGGGTCTGGGCGGAAACCGTCCGGATCGTTCCCCACGCCGTCGCGGTCTCGGGGATGACGGTGCCCGCGGTGCCCGCGCTCAGCCGACCCACGGTGATCACCGCCGGGTCGAACACGTCGATCCGCCGGGTGACCATCGTCTGCAGCGCCGTCACCAGCGCGGCCAGGGCCGGGATCGGGTCGCGCGCCTGGTGCGGCATGGACGCGTGCCCGCCCAGTCCGCGAACCGTGATCCGGAACTCGTCCACCGCGGCCATCAGCGCACCCGCCCGGGTCGCGACCGTCCCGGCGCGCATGACGGGCGCCTGGTGCAGCGCGAAGGCGAGCGACACCGGCTCCGCCCCCTCCGCCGCCGTGTTCAGCAGGTCCTCGTCGAGCATCACCTGCGCGCCGCCGTGCCCCTCCTCGCCCGGCTGGAACGCGAACACCACCCGGCCCCGGACGGCGGCACGGCGCCGAGCCAGTACGGCGGCCGCGCCGGCGAGCATGGCGACGTGCGCGTCGTGCCCGCACGCGTGCATGGCGCCGTCGACGACGCTGGCGAACTCAAGGCCCGTCTCCTCCTGTATCGGCAGTGCGTCCATGTCGGCGCGGAGAAGGACGGTCGGGCCTGGCAGGTCGCCGTCGAGGACGGCGACGACGGAGGACACGCCGCGGCCCGGCGTGATCGAGAGCGGAAGCCCGTCGAGGGCGTCAAGCACGGCCTGCTGGGTTGCCGGCAGATGAAGGCCCAGCTCAGGGTGGCGATGGATCCTGCGGCGCAGCGCAACCGCCTCGGCGAGCCGCTCACCCGCGTCCTCCAGGAGACCGTTCGGCATATCCGACATGTCTGACTCCTTCCTTGTCTTCGCGGCTATTATTGTTCACGTGTCCAAAAAAAATAGTGGGGCGGGCCGGCAACCGCCGGAACGGGGGAACGGCACATGACCGAGCTCGATGAGATCGAGGGTGAGATCCGAGCCCTGCACCGCGGCTGGATCAAAGCCGACGAGGTCGGTGACACCGCGTGGCTACGCGCCCACGTCGCGCCGGGCGACGCACTGTCTTCTTCCACCACAACGGGAGCAACTACGCCGGCGTCGACAGCGCGGTGCAGTTGTGGGAACACCTGCGGAACTCCGCGCTGAGCTCACCCCACCCGCCGAAGCGGGTTGTCCTTGAAGATCGGGATGTCCGGGTTTTCCCAGGGCGGAGATGCCGATCGTCAGCTATCCGGCCTGGTTCGAGGCCGATTTCGGTGCCGCGGGCACGGAGCCGACGGGCTCCCGGGGAACCGAGGTGTGGGTCCGGCTGGACGGCGCGTGGAAGCACGTCCACCTGCATTGCTCCGTGCACACGCCGGGCGTGAACCCGGGGAGCTGAGTGGGCGTGGCACGGCGGGGACCCATGGGACGGGTGCACGCGGAGTGATCGGCCACCGCCTTCCGCCGCAGCTACCGGGTCTTCGGCTCCGGCATGCCGCCGCCGGCCGTACCGGCCGATCGTCCAAGCCCCTCGGTCGTCCTGCCGCCGCCGACGGGCGCCCGCCCGGATGAAGAGCCGGGCTAACCGGCCGCCGCGTCGTCGAGGCCGAGCACCTCGTCCAGCACCGCCCTGAGCGCGGGACTCCTGTCGTCGCGCCGCCACGCCGCCCTCAGGTCCACATCCGGCGGCGACTCGTCGAGCGGCACGAACACGACGTGCGGATCGATCACGTTCCGGGCCACCGAGGCCAGTGTCAGGTGACACCCGACCTCGGCGCCGACGAGAGCAAGCGCCGTCTGGGTGTCCGGCGCCACCTGCACGACCTCGGCGACGAAGCCGTGCGTGTGGGCGAGACGCCGCAGACGATCGGGGAGTATGGCGCCCTCGTGCGGCGGAAGCGACACGAAGCCCTCATCGGCGAGCCGCGCGATCGACAGGCGGCGGGAGCCGGCCAGCGGGTGGGTGTCGGGCAGGGCCACGACAAGCGAGTCCGCCATCACCACCTGGGCGGATACCTCCACGGGGATGACGTCCCACCGGCCGAGGGCGAGGTCGGTGGACCCCTGGGCGAGCCGCTTCATCGCGGGCTGGGCGAAGTTCTGGCTGGACAGCTCCAGTTCGACGCCCGGATGCCGCGACCGCACCGCCCGGGCGAGTCTGGCGACGAGCCGGTGGGTGGAGACTCCCGCGAAGGCGATCCGCACGAGTCCGACCACTCCCCTGTCGGCGGACCGTACCGCCGTCTCGGCCCGGCGCAGCGCCTCGACCGCCTCCCTGGCCGGACCCAGGAGCGCCTGTCCGCTGGAGGTGAGGCGCACCGATCGGGTGTTCCGGTCGAACAGGCGCGTCCCGAGCTCACGCTCCAGCTGCTTGATCGTGCGGCTCAACGGCGGCTGGGCGATGTGGAGTCGCTCGGCGGCACGCCCGAAATGGAGCTCCTCGGCCACGGCCAGGAAGGACCGCAACTGCCCGACATCCATGGCGCTCGCCTCCAGGACCACAACAATTGCGCAAACGGTATCACTGAACGACAAATTAGGTATTGGACCGATCATAATCTGAGACCGATAGTGGACGGCATGCACACCGCCAACCCCGACGTGCCCGACGACGTCTTCGCGGACGTCCTCAGGCAGATCACCGACTTCGTGCGGAAGTCCGTCCTGCCCCGCGAGCTGGAGATCGAGACCACCGACGCCGTCCCCGCCGACCTGCGCGCCCTGGCCGCGGAGATGGGCCTGTTCGGCTACGCGATCCCGCAGGAGTGGGGCGGGCTGGGCCTCGATCTCGTCCAGGACGTCGAAGTCGCCATGGAGCTGGGCTACACCTCCCTGGCGTTCCGTTCCATGTTCGGGACCAACAACGGGATCGCCGGCCAGGTGCTTGTCGGGTTCGGCACGAAGGAGCAGCAGGCACGGTGGCTGCCCGGGATGGCCGCCGGCGACGTGGTCGCCTCCTTCGCGCTCACCGAGGCCGGCGCGGGTTCCAACCCCGCCGGTCTGCGGACCACCGCGACCCGCGACGGCGACGGCTGGGTCATCGACGGGAGCAAGCAGTTCATCACCAACGCCCCCCAAGCGGACCTGTTCCTCGTCTTCGCCCGTACCCAGCCCGCATCCGGCTCGGGAACCGGCATCGCGGTCTTCCTCGTCCCGGCCACGGCCCCCGGGGTCGAGGTCGGGACGAAGGACGCCAAGATGGGCCAGCAGGGCTCGCATACGGCCGACGTCACCTTCTCGCAGGTGCGCGTCGGCCCCGAGGCGCTGGTGGGCGGCGACGGCGACATCGGCTACCGCGCGGCGATGACCTCGCTGGCCCGCGGCCGCATCAACGTGGCCGCGCTCGCCGTGGGGTGCGCCCGGAGGGCGCTCGACGAGTCGGTCGCCTATGCCGCGTCGGCGACGCAGGGAGGGACGCCCATCGGTGACTTCCAGCTCGTGCAGGCGATGATCGCCGACCAGCAGACCGGGGTGCTCGCCGGCCGGGCACTCGTCCGCGACGCCGCCCGGCTGTACGTCAGCGGCGAGGACCGGCGCATCGCCCCCTCGGCCGCCAAGCTCTACTGCACCGAGATGGCCGGCAAGGCGGCCGACCTCGCGGTCCAGGTGCACGGCGGGATGGGATACATGCGCGAAGTGCCCGTCGAGCGACTGTACCGGGACGTCCGCCTGCTGCGCCTCTACGAGGGCACCAGCGAGATCCAGCGCCTCATCATCGGCGGCGGTCTGATCAGGTCGGCCCGAAGGAAGGCGCAATGAGCCCGCCCCCCGGCGGCATCGCCGTACCGGCCGAGCGCTTCCGTCCCGATGAGGATAGGAGGAGGCCGTGAGCACCCCTGCCGTACCGGATACGGTCTGCGTGATCGGTGGCGGGCGGATGGGCGCCGGGATCGCCCAGGTCTTCGCGGCGCGCGGCGCCGAGGTGTCGGTGGTGGAGAGCGACGGGAACGCGATCGCCGCGGCACGTGCGAGACTCACCGCCGGTCTCGCGAAGGCGGCCGAACGGGGCGCGCTGGACACCGACCCCGGGACGATCCTGGCCCGGGTCGCGGTGGTGAGCGACCTCGCCGCCCTTCCCCCGCACGCCGACCTCGTGGTCGAGGCGGTGCCGGAGCGGCCCGAGCTCAAGGTGAACGTCCTGGCGAAGGCCGAGTCCGTGGTCGGTGATCAGGCGGTGCTGGCCACCAACACCAGTTCGATCTCGGTGGGCGAGCTCGGTACGGCGCTGCGCCGTCCGAACCGTTTCCTCGGCATGCACTTCTTCAACCCGGTCCCCACGTCGAAACTGGTCGAGGTGGTCACCACACCGGACACGGATCCGTCGGTGATCCAGCGTGCACAGGAATGGGTGCGCGGCCTCGGCAAGATCGACGTCACCGTTCGCGACTCGCCGGGTTTCGCCACGAGCCGGCTCGGTGTCCTGCTCGGCCTGGAGGCGATCCGCATGCTCCAGGAGGGCGTCGCCGACGCCGCGGCCATCGACACCGCCATGGAGCAGGGCTACCGCCACCCGATGGGCCCGCTGCGCTCCACCGACCTGGTCGGCCTCGACGTACGGCTGGCCATCGCCGACTACCTGCACACCAGACTCGGGGACCGGTTCGCGCCGCCGCGGCTGCTCCGCGACATGGTCGCCCGGGGCGAACTCGGCCGCAAGACGGGCCGCGGTTTCTACGACTGGAGCTGACCCGACTCCAAGCCCCCGAGCATTGCGACGACCACCGAGAATCAAGGGTATTCGTGTGGGGCTCTGAGCGGCGTGCCCACCGAGAGCAGAAGGGGCGGCGTTTGAGTACCACCGCACGCGGATCCGGGCGACAAGCTGTGCGAGGTGGCCGATGCCGGCAAACCGACCGAACGGTCGGCGGCCGACATCGTGCATGCCGAGCGGCAGTCCGATCGGGTCCGCGAGGGCATGCTCAAACAGCGCCGGGCCGAGCGCATCGAGCCGCCGGCATCCGCGCGGGATGGTGCACTCGGCGCACTCTCCAGGTCAAGCCTTGGCTGATCACGTGGCGGCCGTCAACACCCTTCTGCAGCAAACCAGCAGCGGAGCAGGGGTGACTCTCCCCCATGGCCGATCAACATGATGAAATGGCGATCAAGCGGTATCCCGCGCTGTGACACGCCACCCAGGCCACAGCCACGGTGCGGGGACGACCGGAAGGGCGATGCAATGTCCGGCGCACAGTTGTACGACACCATCGGAGCCGCCTACACCGTGACACGGCGCACCGAACCGCGCATCGCCGCACAGATCTGGGCCGCGCTCGGCGATGCCCGGACCGTGCTGAACGTCGGGGCGGGCACCGGGTCCTACGAGCCTTCCGACCGCCACGTCCTCGCGGTGGAGCCGTCGGCGCTCATGCGTTCGCAGCGCCCTCCGGACGCGGCGCCGTGCCTGGTCGGATCCGCCGAGCACCTGCCGTTCGACGACCAGACCTTCGACGCCGCGATGGCGGTCTCCTCCGTCCACCACTGGCGGGACCCGATCGCCGGCCTGCGCGAGATGCGGCGGGTCGCCCGCCGCGTGGTGGTGTTCACGCACGACACCACTGCCACCGGATGGCTTCATCGGTTCTGGCTTACCCGCGACCACCTGCCCGAGGTCGCCGGCCTCCTTGCCGGCCGACCTTCGGTGACCGAGCTGGCCGGCGCGATCGGAGCCCGGATGGAGCCCGTGCCCGTCCCGTGGGACTGCGCCGACGGCTTCTTCGAAGCCCACTGGCGCCGACCGGAGGCGTATCTGGAGGAGAACGTCCGTCGCGGGGTGTCGGTCTGGGCCAGAGTGGGGCCGGACGCCGAGCGACGCGCGGTGCACAGCCTCCGGGACGACCTCGCATCCGGTCGGTGGGCCGAACGCAACCGGGACCTCGTCGATCTCGACGCGGCGGAGCTCGGCCTCCGCCTGCTGATCGCCTGACCCGCCATACAACCACCGCCGACGACCCCCTGCGCCGAACTCAGCTGGAACGGCGAGGTGGTCTCCGCCCTCCGCGGCACGCAAACCGGAGGCCGAGCCGTGGAGGGCACCGCACTCGTCTCCCACAGCTGTTGCACGGCTGTCAAAGGCGCAGTCCGAGGGGCGCCGCTCCCACGAGGCCGCCGTCGATGACGAGGTCCTGGCCGGTGATGTACGACGCGTCGTCCGAGGCCAGGAAGGCGACGGCGGCGGCGACGTCGTCCGGGTGGCCGAGCGAGCCGAGCGGCACCTCCGCCGTGATGCGGGTCTCCGCGCCGGGGTCGATGGCGGACCGGTACATCTCGGTCTCGATGTAGCCGGGGCTGACCGAGTTGACACGGATGCCACGCGGCGCCAGGTCGGTGCCGAGCGTGCGGGCCAGATTGTGTACGGCGGCCTTGCTGGCCGCGTAGACCGAGGCCGCCGGGAGGCCGCGGTGCAGGGTCCAGGAAGCATTGATGACGACGGCCCCTCCGTCGCCCATCAGCGGCAGTGCCTTCTGGATCGTGAAGAACACCCCCTTGAAGTTGATTCCGACGGTACGGTCGAAGTCCGTCGGGGTGAACTCCGGCCTGAAGTCCGCGATTCCGGCATTGGCGAAGACCACGTCGAGGGCTCCGCGCCAGGTCTCGATGCGTCGTACGAGAAGATCGGTGTCGGCGTCGACGCCGACGTCCGCGCGCACGGGCAGGACCCGCTCGGACTCCAGGCGTTCCGCCGCGGTGTCGAGGCGGGCCTGGTCGCGGCCGGTGATGACGACGTACGCACCCTCGTCGAGGAGTCTGCGCGCGGTCGCGAAGCCGATGCCGGCGGTGCCGCCGGTGATCAAAACCGTCTTGTTCGTGAATCGTTTCATGACGACGATCCTCGATTGGCGCGAGCCTACGCGGCAGTGTCGGCCGAACCTGGGTCTGACACCACCACCAAGCGCTCCAGCAGGGCCTCCGTATCCGTCCCGGGTGCGGGGAGGTGCAGCGACAGGCGGTGCCCGGGCAGCTCGGGCAACGGCAGGGTGGTGGCCTCGAAGGTCAGCCTCCCCAGGCCGGGAATCTCCAGGGCCTTGCTGCCGTGGGTGGGGCCGCCCACGGGGAGCTCCGCCCAGATCTCGGCGAAAGCGGGGCTCGCGGCGCACAGGTCCGCGGCCAGGCGGCCGAATTCGGGATCGTCCGGGTAGCGGGCGGCGTCCGCCCGGAACAGGCCGATCATCGCGCGCGCCGTGTCGTGCCAGTCCACGACCGCCGCGCGGTAGCGGGCGTTGGTGAAGAAGCTGACCAGGCAGTTGTGGTCGTACTCGTTGCACTGGAACACGATCTCCGCCGCGCGGTTGAGCGCGAGGACGTTCCAGTGCCGGTCGACGACGTACGCGGGCCGCGGCAGCCAGCCCTCCAGCAGCCGCCGCACGGCATCGGGAACCCGGTCCTCGGACGGCGCCGACTGCGGCGGGTTGAGGCCGGCGAGGAGGTGCAGGTGCTCGCGCTCGGCGGGCTCCAGGCGCAGCACCCTGGCGACGGCGTCCAGGACGTCGGCGGAGACGTTGATGTCGCGTCCCTGCTCAAGCCAGGTATACCAGGACACTCCTAAACCGGCGAGCACCGCCACTTCCTCCCGCCGCAGGCCGGGTGTACGGCGGCCCTCGCCTGCCGGCATGCCCACGTCGGCGGGTGTCACCCGGGCTCGCCGCGACCGGAGGAACGCGCGCAGCTCGGAACTGCGCCGCTGCCGCGCATCTGGGGAGAGCCGGGAAATGCCCATAAGGTCATGCTATGTCGTGATTGACGGACCCTGTCGGTACGGCGGCGCCCACGCGTTTCGCTGTCCAGGGGTGCTGACGACCGGGCGGCCTCGTGCGCGAGCGCGCTGTGTCGATCTTATGTCGGGGGCCGCATCTAGAGTGCCGTTGACGATGGCCCGCCCGGACATCGGCCCCAGGACGTGGAGAACGGTATGTACTACTTCGATGCGACAGACGTTCCGGAGACGGACGAATGGACGGCATGGCTCGCCTACGCGGATCTGCTGACCGGCGCGGGCGACCTGCGGGGCGAGACGATCCGGATGGAACACCTCTGCGAGACCGAGACCGAGACCGGGAACCGGGCCCGACTGGCTGCGGCCTACGAACAACTGGAACGGCATCTGGGTCTGGACGGCCTGCGGGAGGACGGCTCCTGGCGGTTCACCTGGGCCCGCGGCTTCATCGACGAGGCCTGCTTCCGCCTCGCCGAAGACACCCGGCCGCGCCGCGGAGAACTGGTGGAGCGGCTCCTGACCGACCACCCGCACGCCGCGACCATCGACCAGGCCGACCCCGAACAGTGGGAAGGCGCCTTGATCGGCGCCCTGCTCTCCCACCCCGCCGCCCACCGGCTGCGCACACTCGAACTGCACCTCACCGACTACCATCACTCCGCCGAGCACTCCGCGATCTCAATTGCCGGACGGCGATTCCCCCGGCTGGAGCGCATGTACTTCGGCTACGGATTCACATACCTGTACGCGCCCAGCGAGACATCGACGGGTGGCCGGATCGATCCGCTGGACTACCATCACAAAGGGCTCGTTCAGGCCGACATGTGGGACTCGCTTCCCGCCCTGCGTTCGCTGGAACTCGAAGGCGCGTTCCTGTTTCACTTCGTGAACCACGACGGTCTGACCCGGCTGCGGGTCCGGGGTCCGGTGATCTCCGACGGCTCCGTTTTCGACCTTGGGTGGACTTCCGGACTGGTGTCCTTGGAGGCGGAGATCGGCAGTGACGTCTTCGGTGTCTCCTGCCCGCTTGAGCAACTCGACGAGCTCGAGGCGTCCCAGTACCCCAGCCTCAGGGACCTCGACCTCAGCAAGGTCGAGTTCGACGCCACCTCGTTTGAGGTGTTTTCCGCACTCGCGGATTCCTCGGTCCTTCCTCAGCTTGAAACCCTGTCCATCAGGGACCTGACGATCGGCCAGGAGGACTGCGAGGGTGAGCCGTTGGCCGCGCTGACCGAACTGGCACCACGATTCGCACATCTCACTCTGCATGTGGACGACGCCGTCGACGTCGAAGGCGCCGACGACGAGGAGGTCGACCGGCTCCTCTCCGCCGCCGACAACCAAGGTGATGGTTGAGTCTCCGTCGGTCCTGAAGCCCACGGCGGTTTTCACGGCATGACTCCGCCGGGCCAGGCCGCAGGTGCGCCCCTACGGCCCCCTCCCCGACCTCTCGCGGTGAAGGCCTGGCCCCCTTGTCGAGGCTTGAGCGCTGTCGGTGAGTGTGTCAGGCGGGGATCAGGTATCGACCGGGTCCGGGACCCGTACGGCACCGGTCAACGGGGCCGGTACGCGCCATCCGGCGGTCTCGTACAGCGCCCTGCCCTCCGGTGTCGCGACCGGTGTGACCGTCGGGGCGCCCTGTTCTGCGGCGGCTTGCTCACCGTGCGTCGTGGATCCGGTCCAGGAAACCGGCGATGAGCGGAGCCATCTCCGGGAGGAACTCCTCCAGTGCGAAGTGGCCGGTGTCGAAGAGGTGCAGCTCCGCCTCGGGCAGGTCGCGCAGGAAGGCGCGGGCGCCGGGCTCGGGGAAGAACGGGTCGTTGCTCCCCCAGACAATGAGGGCGGGCGGGGTGTGCCTGCGCAGCCAGGTCTGCCATCGGTCGTAGCGTTCGACGTTGGAGTGGTAGTCGAACGCCAGCGCCACCTGGGCCTCCCGGCGACCGGGCAGGTCGAGGAAATGCTGGTCGAGGGTCCAGCCATCCGGAGCGATCAGGGCGGGGTCGGTGACCCCGATCTCGTACTGATCGCGTGTGCCCTTCAAGGTGAGCAGATCGCGGATCGTCTCCTCGGCGCCGGGCATGTCGGGGCGCAGCGCGACGAAGTCGCGGGCGCCGTCGGACAGTCCCTCGACGTAGGCGTTGCCGTTCTGGACGATCAGGCCCGCGATCCACTCCGGGTGCCGCTCGGCGAGGCGGAAGCCGACCGGCGCGCCGAAGTCGAACATGTACACGACGAACCGGGTCAGGCCGAGTGCCTGCACGAAACCCTCGGTGATGTCGGCGAGCCGGTCGAAGGAGTAGGCGAAGTCGGGCGGTGCCTCGGTGTGGCCGAAGCCGGGGTAGTCGGGCGCGATCAATCGGTAGCGCGAGCCGAGTACATCGATGAGGCGGCGGAACTGGTGTGAGGCCGAAGGAAAGCCGTGAAGCAGCAGTAGCGTCGGCGCGTCCTCCCGTTCCGGCAGCGACTCGCGGTAGAAGACGCGGACGCCTTCGATGTCGAGGTGGCGGTGAGTGGTGCGGGCGACCGCGGGGATCGACATCTCTAATGCCTTTCTATGTAGAAGATACATTAGATATAGCGGTGGACGGCCTAATGTGTCAACTGCGGAATATAGGATTAGGTAAATGAGCGACATCGGTCCCATGACCGGGGAGCATTTGGCCCTGGACCTCGTCAACACCCGCCCGGCCGTCGGCGACCTGATGGCCACCCCCCATGACCTGCGTGCGTGGCTGGAACTCCAGGCCGACCGTTTCCCCGAGGCGCGTGCCCTCGCCGCCGGGCTGGACAACGCCGGCCTGGCCGCCGTACACGCCGTCCGCAACCACACCGCCCGCGCCCTCGACCGCATCCGCGACGGCAGGCGGCCTCCGGCGGATGACCTGGAAGCCCTCAACGAGGCCCAGCGGGCCGCGCCCGCCATCGCCGAACTCGGCTGGAACGGCGAGGCGGTCACCGCCGTCCGCCGGCGCACCGGTCCGCCCGGAGCGCGGCTGTCGGCTTGGCTGGCCGAGGCGGCGGCCGAACTGCTGACGGACCCGGCCGTCGCCAAGGTCCGCCAATGCGAGGCCGACGACTGCGTGATGCTGTTCCTGCCCGCCCATCCGCGCCGCCGCTGGTGCTCGGCCGCCCGCTGCGGAAACCGAGTCCGTGTCGCCCGCCACTACCGACGCCACAAGTCGGGCTGAGCCTGCCCTCCCCGGCGGGCAGGCGGGTGAGGTCGCCCGCGCCACCCGGACGCCACGGGCGGGCACGGGTCGCCGGAGGCGATCGCCCGGCACCACCGGGTCTTGCTCCCAAGCCGCCTGGTCTGGGCCGTCTGAACCCAAATTGCGGGTTCATTCGGAGGGCTGGAGATCCCCGGGCCGCCGATCGACAACGAGCGGGTCCACCAAAGGTGCGCACCAGAGCGCGGGTGAGGTCCGCGCGGGTCAGGTGCACAGTCGGCAACCGCAGGGAAGCTTCGCCGGGGCGGGGGCGGCGTGCAGCGGACCGGTCATCAGGAAGCCGGGGCCGCCGGCGAGTGGTTGTGACCGGCGCCTAGAGAGAACGCGCGCTGGACACGTCCCCGCCGTCACATGTGCTCCTGCGGGTTCATGGCGGCGAGCCGGGCAGACCACTCGCGTTCGGCGACGCCGAGGCCGTGCTCCAGCGTCTCGACGAACAACGTCCGGCTCACCGATACCACCGTCGACGCCTGCGGACCCGCATCACCGTGCACCCGGCAGGCGAGATGGACCCGGTCCCCGTCGGTGAAGGCGAACGCCAGCACGTAATCCGTGCATTCACCCCAATCCAGGAACCGGCACCTCGCGAGCTCCGCCCCGGCCTCGGATGCCGTTCCTGTATCAGCGTCGTCGCACATCCAGTCCTCGGCAAGGCGAAACGCCTCGAACGGCGAGACGAAGCCCATCGGCGGCGCGGACGGCGTGCGGAAGCGACCGAGCTCGTCCTTGAGCTTCTTGACCAGTAGCGGCGGGTAGAACGCGTTGTCCCACGCGTTCACATGGAGCCCGCCGACGAAGACGTCGACGCACAGCAGCCCTGGGTCTTGTTCGACATGGAACTCCAAAGCGAATCCGGCCCGCGACCCCAACACCACGACAACCCTCCCCAGCACTGGCGCTACGCCTACCACGGCCCAACCCTACTGATCCACTTCCGATACACGGTCTGATGCTGTGACCGACAACGTCCACCGGGGTGGCAAGCGGTGGGATGAGCTGAAGGCGGTGAGGGGCGAGCGAAACCGGTTGCGGGTGCGGCCCGGCACCTGAGACCGTGCGGGTTCCCGCAACCACGACGATGCCCTTCCCGCTGCGGATGCGGGCGCGCCCGCGGCGCCGGGCGGCGGGCGTCGGCGTTGCGCCGGTGCCACTCAGCCGGTGCGGTGGCGGCGGTAGTGGCGGGCGGCGCGTGCCCGGTTGCCGCAGGACGGCTTGCACCACTCCTGGCGTCCGTGGGCCTTGACGAAGTAGCGCACACAGCGCGGGGCGGTGCAGGCACGCAGCAGCTCCCGTTCCGGCCCTGCGAGGAATTCGATCGCCGCCCGCGCCAGGGCGGTGACCAGCCGTACCCGGGGGTCGGGCTCGCTTGGCAGGAGCCGGGCCACAGGTGGCTTCTCGGCGGGCCAGTCGAGCCGCGGGACCACCGGTTCCCGTGCGGCCACGGCGTTGAGGTGGGCGAGGGCCTCGGCCGCGGGTATCAGACGTCCGGCGTCGGCCGGGCTGGGCGGAGCCGGACTCACCGCACGGGCGAACAGCGCCCTGGTGGCCCGCCGTACGGCGACGATCTCGTCCCTGAGCGGCTCGTCGATCGGCATCCCCGCCGGTGGGGCGTGCTCCCCCAGCGGCCCGGCCTGGTCGCGGATCCACTGCGCGGCGCCCTGGACGGTGGCCAGGTCATCGGCCACCCCGCCGTCGCCGTCGTGCCGGATGGTGCTCGCCAGTGCCAGTGCCGATGTCGACCGGCGTTCCACGTGGTCCCCTCTCGCGCTTGATGACCCGCCGGGTTCCAGTCTATGGTTTCTAACGGATAAATCATTTTTTTCCGTTGAATGAAGGGATCGGCCGATGACCCTGCTGCTCGCGCAGATCAGCGACCTGCACCTGGACGGCACCGAGCGGGCCACCCGGCGCGCCGTACGGGTCATGGACCGCCTGCGCGGCCTGCCGCTCGACGCGCTGCTGGTCACGGGCGACATCGCCGACCACGGAAAGGAGGACGAGTACGCGGAGGCGGCCGACATCCTGGCGGCCCCCTTCCCGGTGCTCACCTGCCCGGGCAACCACGACTCCCGCTCCGCCTACCGCAAGGTTCTGCTGGGCGAGGAGCCCCACGACGGGCCGGTCAACCGGGTGCACCACCTGCCCGGCGCCGCCGTCCTGATGTGCGACACCACCATCCCCGGCCGCGACGAGGGCCTGCTCGACGACGAAACCGCCGCCTGGATCGAGGCCACCCTCGCCGCGCTGCCGGCGGACACGCGGGCGCTGCTCGCCTTCCACCAGCCACCGGTGGCCGTGCACCACCCGCTACCCGACCGGATCATGCTCCAGCGGCCCGAGCGGCTGGCCGGCCTGCTCGGCGCGCACCCGGAGGTGGCCGCCGTGCTCACCGGTCACGCCCACACCGCCGCCGCCTCGGTCTTCGCCGGTCGGCTGCTGGTCGTCGCCCCCGCCGTCACCTGGACCCTGCGGCTGCCCTGGGAAGGCGACGGCGTGGCCGACCTCGATCAGCCGCCCGGCGTGGCGTACCACGTGCTCGGCGACGACGGCCGGCTGACCACCCACTTCCGCGTGGTGCCCTGACACCGTGGTGCACCCCTACGCGGTCGCCGGGTTCCTGGTGGCGGTCCTGCCGCTGATCGCCACGCCCGGCGCCGGCCGCACCCTGCTGGTCCAGCACGTCGGCCGCGGCGGGCGCCGACAGGCCGTCCCCGTCATCCTCGGCACCGCCACCGGCCTCTACGCGCACGCCGCCCTCGCCGTCGCAGGACTGTCGGCCGTGGTCATGCACTCCAGCCAGGCGTTCACAGCCGTCAAGCTCGCGGGGGCCGCCTACCTCTCGGGAATGCCGGGTGCTCCGTCGGAGGAGCAGGCGTATGCCGGCCTGCAGTGTGCGGCATAAGCCCCGGCCCGCCAAGAGGGCTGCGGAGGAACGGGGTCAGCGAGAGGCCAGGACGGCCAGCTCCGCGCCGAATCCGACTGCCAGGCGCCCGTCCGGCGTCACTGCGACCGCTCTCACCGTTGCGGGGAACACGATCTCCTCACCGATCTGTTCGCCCGTCAACGCGTCCCACACACGCACCGTGGCGTCCCAGCTCCCGGTGACGGCGACCGGGCGGCCGTGCACGGTGCCCAACGCCACCGTGCACACCACGTCGGTGTGGCCGCGTAACGGTTCGCCGATCTGCCGGCCGGTGGCCAGGTCCATTATCCGTGCTGTCCCGACGTCGCCGCCGAGGACCACGATCGGGTGGCCTTCCAGCACCGCCATGGCCACCGCCCGCACCGGGTAGTTGTCCATCAGGGACTCACCAATCTGCTGCCCATTGGTGGTGTCCCACACCCGTACTGTTTGATCGTCGCCGCTCGTGACGGCGATTGGCCGGCCGTCCACCGTTCCCGCCGCCACCGCGATCACCTTGTCGGTGTATTTGCGGCGGCGACCGGTGGGGAACCTGCCGATCGGCTTGCGCGTGGCCAGGTCCCACACCTGCTTGGGCCTGCCGCTGCGGTGTCCGCCGCCGGTGACGGCCACCAAGCGGCCGTCCACCGGACCCATGCTCCGCGCGATCGTTTGTCCGTCCGGGTCGGTCAGTGGTTCACCGATCTGCTCACCCGTGGCCAGGTCCCACACCCGGAGTGCGTCGTAGCCGCCGGTGACGGCGACCAAGCGGCCGTCCACCACCCCCGCCAACACGCTGTGCACCTCGCCGGCGTGGCCGGTGATAGGGGCGCCGATCTGCTCACCCGTTGCGAGATCCCACGCGCGGGCCGTGCTGTCGGTGCTTCCGGTGACGGCCACGGACCGCCCGTCGAGCATCCCCGTCGCCACCGCGAGAACGTCGCCGCTGTGCCCGGCCGAGGACGGTTCGAAGGTCCGCCGACGCTCCTTGAGGTTCCACACACGTACGCTGTGGTCGGTGCGGCCGGTGTTGTACACATCACCGGCGGTGACGACGAAGGGAGCGCCGTTCACATCCGCCACCGCCACGGCGCCCACCTGGTCGGTGTGGCCGGTCAGCGGCTCGACGATCTGCTCACCCGTGGCCAGATCCCACAGCCGGGCTGTGGCGTCTCCGCCACCGGTGACGGCGACCGGCCTGCCGTCCACCACGGCCGTCGCCACAGCCGACACCTTGTGGGAGTGGCCGGTCAGCGGGTCGCCGACCGGTTTGCCCGTGGTCAGGTCCCACACCCGCGCCGTCTTGTCGTAGCCACCGGTGACGGCGACCGGCCTGCCGTTCACCACGGCCGTCGCCACAGCCAGCACCCGATCGGTGTGGCCGGTCAGCGGGTCGCCGACCTGCTGACCGGTGGCCAGGTCCCACACCCGGACCGTGGCATCGTGGTCGCCGTTGGTGACGGCGACAGGGCGGCCCTTCACCACTGCCGTCGCCACCCCCGCCACCCAGTGTCCGTGCCCGGCGAAGGGCTCGCCGATCTGCCGTCCGGTGCCGAGGTCCCATACCCGCGCCGTCCTGTCGCTTCCGCCTGTGACGGCGACGGGACGGCCGTCCACCACGGCCGTCGACACGGCGAGGACCCACCCGTCGTGGCCGGTCAGGGGCTCACCGATCGGCTCAAGGCCGGCTAGGTCCCACACCCGCGCGGTTCCGTCCTGGCTTCCGGTGAGTACGACGGGGCGCGCGTTCATCACGCCCGTCCCCACCGCACACACCAAGTCGGTGTGGCCAGCGAGTGGCGCGCCGATCTGCTCGCCGGTCATCAGGTCCCACACCCGAAGTGCTCTGCCGTTGTCGCCGCCGCTCCACGACGGGCCCACAGCCACGGCACGGCCTTCCACCACGGCGGTCGCCACACACCGCACCTTCCAGTCGGGCAGGGCGTACCGCAACCGGGAATCGATCTGGCCGGCCGTGACCCATTCAAACCCCCACCGTGCGAGACTCCCCCCGTCCACGGGTACGGCGATGATCCGGGCGGCCAGCTCCCGGTCCCTGTACCGGGCGGCGTCCAGCGCCAGCAGTTGCCGGCGCACGGCGGGCGGGGCGTCCCGGTGCAGATGTGCCGAGGCCCGATACACCGCCGCCACCAAGCGAGCCTGAGCGTCCGGCGCCGAATCCAGCAGTGCCCGCACACGCTCGAAATCCCCATGCACCAGCAACGCCGCATCCGTCCACCAGCCACTCTGCCCGGCCGAACCGCCGTCACGCACACCCTTAGACATGATCAGCATCGTAGGCGTCGCCACCTTCCACACCCCGATTCAAGGAGCCATACCTCCGAACATGGCGCCAGGCGCCTGCGATCGTTCTCACCACCCCACGCTGCCTTGCCGGATACGTCCACACGGTCTGCGCAGCGGGCTGTGGGGATGCTGGACGACCGTCCGATGTCAGTGCGGGTCTCTACAGTGCGGGCATGCGGGAACCGATGGGCGCACCCCCCGCGACGCTTGGCCGTTCACGAGCGAGCCGGGGGTGCGTTCGGTTTAGTGTGCAGGTTGCCGCTGGAGGAAGTCGCGTTCGGGGCCGGCAGGGGCCAGAGCGGCGGCCCGACGGTAGGCGGCGCTCGCCTCGCCCCGCCGGTCCAGGCGGCGCAGCAAGTCGGCGCGGGCGGCATGGAAGGGGTAGTACTGGTCCAGCTCGGCCCCCAGCGGGTCGATGAGTGCCAGGCCGACGATGGGGCCGCGTACCTCGGCGATCGCGATGGCGCGGTTGAGCGCCACCACCGGGGTGGGAACCAGACCGTACAGGTGGTCGTAGAGGGTGGCGATCTGGCTCCAGTCGGTGTCGGCGGCGGTCGGGGCGTCGGCGTGGACTGCGTTGATGGCGGCTTGCAGTTGGTAGGGGCCGGGGCGGTCGCGGGCCAGGCAGCGGCGCACGATGGCGTGGCCCTCCGCGATCAGGCCGCGGTCCCAGCGGCCGCGATCCTGCTCGCTCAGCAGGACCAGGCCGCCGTCCGGCCGGGTGCGGGCGGCCCGGCGGGACTCGATGAGCAGCAGCAGGGCCAGCAGGCCGGCCACCTCGCCTTCGTCGGGCATGAGTGTGGCCAGCACGCGGGCCAGCCGGATCGCCTCACCGCACAGGTCCCGCCGGCCCTGGTCGGACTGGCCGGTGGTGTAGATGAGGTAGAGCACGGCCAGCACCGGTGGCAGCCGATCGGGCAGCTCGTGATCGGCGGGGATCCGGTACGGGATGCGAGCAGCCTTGATCTTGCGTTTGGCTCGGACCAGGCGTTGGGCCATGGCCGGTTCGGTCACCAGGAAACAGCGGGCCACCTGCTCGGTGGACAGCCCCCCGAGCAGCCGCAAGGTGAGCGCGACCTGCGTCTCGGCCGCCAGGGCGGGATGGCAGCAGGTGAAGATCAGCCTGAGCCGGTCGTCGGGCACGGCCCCTCCTCGCGGGGGTGGGTCGTCGTCGCGGGTCAGGAGCGCCGCCTCGCTCAGCAGGTGCCGTTCACGCGTCTGGCGGCGTAGGCGGTCGATCGCGCGGTTGCGGGCGGTGGTGGTGATCCAGCCGCCCGGGTTGGGCGGCAGACCCTCGGCCGACCACTTGTCCAGCGCCAGCGCGTACGCCTCCTGCAGCGCGTCCTCGGCGACGTCGATGTCGCCGAGCACGCCGATCAGAGCGGCCAGCGACCGGCCGTACTCCTCGCGGAAGATCCGGCCGATCGCGTCCTGACCGACGGGGTGCAACGCTCAGCCCCCGGACGTGGCGGCGAACGGACGCACTTCGATCGGCGTGTCGATGGCTGCGGTGACCTGGGCGGCCAGGGCGAGCACGGCGTCCAGATCGTCGGCCCGGACAATGTAGAAGCCGGCGAGGTGGTCCTTGGACTCGGTGAACGGGCCATCGGTGGTGACGATCCGCCCGCCTCCGGCGCGTACGACGGTGGCGGTGTCGGCGTCGTGCAGGCGGCCGGAGAACACCCACATCCCGGACGACTTCATCTCCTGCTCGACGGCCTCCAGCCGCTCGTGAGAGCGTCGCATGGCCTGTTCGGTCATCGGCTCGCGTACCTGGCCCTCGACACTGTGCACGGACAGCATGTAGTGCGGCACGGTGGTGCTCCTCTCCCAAGGGGCGGATCCTTCCCGCCCGGTCACCTGACTACGAACGGGTTCCGCCCGGATCGACACCTGCGCACAAGAAAACCGTTCAACTAAGAGATAAGTCTTGGGTTCCTTGAGGTCCCTGTGGCCTGACGAGTCCCTGGACCTGCGCCTTCTGCTTGGGGTTCCTGGAGTTTCCGAAGCTGACGAGACTTCAGAGATTCTGAGGATCTATCGTTGAGGTGCGAATCCTCAACCTGGGCGACGAAACTGGTCATCACCGACACTGCTCCGCCGGACGCGCTCGAAGCCGCTCTCCGCTGACCCTCTCAGAGGGTGTCCTCAATCCTCGACCGTCGCGAATCGCAGAAGACGCGAACTCGCGACGGTCTGATTTTCCGGGCCGCCGCGCACCACTTCAACGGCCTGTCGGGAAGCCTTCCAAACCCGACACCCACTCACCGGCGATCGGACTGCGAAGATCAGCCGAGCGTGAACGTCCTGGCGCGGATACGGCGCCGGCTGGGAGGGTGGACCTCATGATGGAGAACTTGCGGGACGCCGAGCGCCGGCTCCAGGCCGCGCAGCTCGCCGGAGATGTCGAGGCGCTGGATCGGCTGCTGGACGATCGGCTGATCTTTACCTTCGGTGCGAACGTTGCGACCAAGGCGGACGACCTGGAGCTGCACCGCACTCGGGCGCAGGTGGTGACGAGGGTGGCCGAGGAGGAGTTGACCGTGCTCGCCGATGGGCGCACCGGGGTGACGTGGTTTCTCGGCACCGTCGAAGGGACCGTCTCCGGTGCGCCGTTCGCGGCCAGGATGCGCTACACCCGTACTTGGCTGTACGGCGAGACGCACGGCTGGCGAATCATCGCCGTGCACGCCAGCACGACCGATTGACATAGCCGACACATTGTCCGACGACCGGCCGGCCGGATGGTCGCAGGGGAGGTTCGACCGCCCCCGCGGGGCGGGCCGACGCTGGAAGCCAGGCTGTCCCGGCTCTTGGTATCCCAGCTCCGGCCCATGCACGAAAGGATCAAAGCCAGAGGGATCAGAGACACCCTCTTGGCGACGTTCAATGCGCTGGACCCACGCTAGTTGGCACCGCCTGGCCAAGATTCTTGGCATCTGTGACGAATTCCCACGTTTGCTGACACCGGCGCCATGGTTCAGCGTGATGGCGAGGCCGGCGCGCATGGGGTTTGCAACGGCGACTGTCTCGTCACTTCGTTTCTTGCCGCCTTCAAGTGACCTTCGGCGATTTCTCCAGACCATCCAGTCGCCTGGTGACCGTGTCGAGTGTCGGCCAAGGAGGACCCTCGCGCAGCGAGCGCAGGAGTTCCTCTCCGAATCGCCTCCCGTTCGGAAACCGGTCGCCGAGTTCCCAACGCCAGGCTGCGACCATCGCGAGGACGAGCTGCCGGCACTCGTCCAGCAGTCCTTGGTCAACGTTCGGATAGTGCTCGCAGACCGCCTCGGCGACATGGGCGAGATCGAACTCGACGGGTCCACGGCAGCACGTCTCAAGGTCGATGAACAACGGGCCGTCCTTCGTGCCGAGCACATTGCCCGGATGCGGCTCGCCGTGGAGCAGCTGCTCCACGGCGCCGCGGTCCTCGATCGCCCGTCGCAGGCTTCCCAGTCTGCCGCTGAGGAACGCGCGGTCCGCGTCGGCGAGCTCCGGCGAGAGATTCGGGTTGGCAACGACGTCTTCCGCCTCCGCGATGCGATCCGTGAACCGCGGGCTCGGCACGTCGACCTTGCACATGCCGGCGTGCAGCCGCTCCAGCGCCTTGGCGTAGTCGACCGGTGGGGTGTGAGGTGTCACGGGTTCGTAGTAGGTCCACAGCGTCACCGTGAAGCCATCGCGCGTGTACACGAGTGGGTCCACCCGAGGTTCCAGGAGGTTCGTCGGGCATCCGACCTGGGCGAGCCGTTGAGCGAGCTCGACTTCAAACCGTGCCGCCTCATGCTCCACAGGGGCGACCCGGGCAAGGACGTCGCACGGCGTCAGCCGCAGCGCCAGCCTGTTCGAGTTGTGGAGAACGACTGCGTCGTTGGCCGGCAGGTCGAGCGATGCGGCGACCGAAGTCGCAGCCGCGATCGCGCGCGTGATGTCGGCCGTCTCCACCCTCGAATCTTGGCATAGCTGAGCGAGGGCGGTGCCAGCCGGCGTGGTCAGGTGCCGACTATTGCGGCTCGGCACAACGGACACGTGACCGTCGTACCGTCGATACGAGAACCGATGGTCACGGAGCGCTACATGTCCGCTCGCCGTAGCCATAACGCATCGCGACGATTTTGAGGGTGCACCGGCTGATCGAAAACAGGCTCCACTTCGTCCGGGACACCGTTTTCCGCGAGGACGCCTCCAAGATCCACAATTCGACACGATGGGGACGGTCTCAGCCGTATCGCTCGACGAGCGCGTTGCCGATCGAGGCCAGGTGGTGCCGCACGCCCGGAGGGCCGGTCACCTCGAGCCATTCGACCAGCCAGGCAAGCTCGCCGGCGAGCATGTACTCGTTGTGGCCGCGGATCACGACCTCGATGCGGCCGTCGGCCGTGGAACCTCCCACCTCGAGCCGATCGCCCAGCGCCATCCGGAGCAGGCCTATCCCGTGGGGCGCGCACACCGCCTGGATCTCGAGAGGCGTTCGCTTGCGGTCGACCTCGTCGGCGATCTCGCGCCAGCTCTCGGCAAGGTCGAAGTCCTCGGGGCGTTGGACGGGATCGCCGGTCGGGTCGGCGGACGACACGCGGTCGATCCGGAAGGTCCGCCGGCCGGCCTCGGTGTTGGAGACGAGGTACCACGACGGACCTTTGGCGACGATGCCCAGCGGGTGGACGGTTCTCTCGGTTTCGGCGCCTTTGCGGTCGACGTAGCCGAGCCGCACCTGGACGCCGCGGATCACCGCGTCCTGGAGTTCGTCGAGGAAGCGAGGCGGTCGGTGCTCGACCCGACTCGACCCCCATCGTTGCGGGTCCACGACCAGCGACGACGCCGCTGCCTCGGCCTGCACTCGGAAGGGCTCCGGCAGGGCATGGACGAGCTTGCGCAGTGCTGCTTTCACGGCCGGCGTCGCAGCCGAAGCCTGGCCGGCGACCAGGAACAGGGCGCGGGCCTCACTCGCGGTCAACCCGGACAGGTCGGTACGGGCGCCGCCCACGAGGCGCCAGCCGCCGCCTCGGCCCTGCATGGAGTACACGGGCACCCCGGCCATGGCCAGGGCGTCGAGGTCGCGGCGGGCGGTGCGCTCGGAGATCTTCAGCTCTTGGGCGACCTCTGCCGCCGTCACCTGCTCGCGCCGTTGCAGCAAGAGGAGGATGGCCACCAGCCGGTCGGTTCGCATGCCGACAACACTTTCACGAGAAACCGGTCATGAGGTGACCGGTTTAGGTGGCAAGATGACGACATGACCTCACCGACGAGGCCTGATCACCCCGAGAAGACAGAGAGGGAATGCAATGACAGTGTTTAATCCAGCCGATTTCCCCAAGCCCACCCTTATTTCAGTCAACGGTGTGGAACTTGAAGTCTTTGAAGCAGGCCGACAAAATTCAGGAAAACCCATCGTACTCTGTCATGGCTGGCCGGAGCATGCCTTTTCTTGGCGCCATCAGGTGCCCGCCCTTGCCGCAGCGGGCTACCATGTCATCGTCCCGAACCAGCGGGGTTATGGCAACTCATCCCGTCCGACCGAAGTAACAGACTATGACCTTGAACACCTGTCGGGTGATCTCATCGCACTTCTCGATCACTACGGATACGAAGATGCCACCTTTGTCGGTCATGATTGGGGTGCCTTTGTCGTTTGGGGGCTGACCCTATTGCATCCGAGCCGTGTAAATAAGGTGATCAACCTCAGCGTTCCCTACTTCGAGCGCGGAGAAAAGCCCTGGGTCGAGTTCATGGAAGAGATGCTTGGCGGCGACTTCTATATCGTCCACTTCAATCGACAGCCAGGCGTCGCGGACGCCGTGTTCGAAGAGAACACACTCCAGCTCCTTCGCAACACATATCGGAAGAACGAGCCCCCCAAAGAGCCTCAGCCAGGTATGGCGTTGATCAATATCGCCAGAGCGGAAACACCACTCGGCGAGCCCGTAATGAGCGACAGCGAACTTGCTGTTTTCGTCTCCGCCTTCGAATCATCAGGGTTCACGAGCAGCATAAACTGGTACAGAAATCTCGACCGAAACTGGCACCTCTTGGCGGACGTGGACCCGATCATCCAACAGCCTGCACTCATGATCTACGGCGATCGGGATGTGGTCGTGAGGTCTGAAAATCTGACAGAGTTCGTGCCCAATGTGGAAGTGGTCAATCTGGATTGTGGTCATTGGATTCAGCAAGAAAAGCCGGAAGAAGCAAACCAGGCGATTCTAAAGTGGCTGGAACAGCAGGATGCCGTCTAGTGTCCCGTGATCCGGTTCGTGTCACCTGAAGCTCTTCGAGTCGCTGGGCAGTGTGTGAATCCCTCTTCGATCGAGGCCCGAGCAGCAGCCGCCACCGCCCGATCAACCACTGCCGCCGGCCGTACGGCAAGCCGAGGGCAGACTCACGGGGGAACAGCGGCACAGCGAGGCAGCGGCGGAGCCGCCACTCCCCCGGTGCCCCACCGGAGCATCTGGCAGCGGTACGGACAACCCGAACGGGCCGGAGAGAGAACCCTCCGGCCCGTTCTTCGCATGTACAAGCTAAGAACGTGGCTCCGATGGCTCCGGAATCGGATTGACCGGCGGGACCGGTAACACCACATGGGTGGTCGCGTGACCCGGCATCGATCAGCCCAAAGACCGCCGCCGCGTCCCCGAACACGATGCCGGACGGATCGTGCGAGCCCTTCAGCTCCCCGGTGAGGAACTCCAAGCCGACGTCGCTCGCTTTCAGTTACGCCCGCCTCATCGCCGCCCAGGCGAACCTGGACATCGGCAAGTCCTGGGGCAGCGGCCAGATCGCCTCCGCCGGCGGGCTGCGCTTCGTGGTGTCCGTGCAGAACCGACTCGACGGGCACCAGCGGCCGACCTCGGAGCACCACTTCCAGGCCCAGAAGTTCGTCGGCACCCGCCATGCGGATCTCATCCGCCGGGCCCGCACGCCGCTGCGTGCCGCCGAGCCGGGCCGGGCCGCGACCCCTCCAGACCGCTGCGGCGGGACTGGGAGCGTGTCAAAGACGACGTGATGCGACGTGCCGTGGCAACCAAGTTCCAGGCGCATGCGGACATCCGCGGCATCCTGGTGTCCACCGCCGACGAGGAGATCGTCGAGGACACCGGCACCGACCACCACTGGGGCCGCGGCAGGGCCCGGGACCGGCAGGAACATGCTCGGCCGGATCCTGATGCGCACCCGCAACCGGCTCCGCGCCGAAGGTCACGGTCGCCTCGGGTAGCGACCGGCGGCGACGGGGATCCGGGACGGGCGGCGGGGCGGTCGGGCTGCAGCGGCCCCGGAGAGTCCGCCCCGGCGGATGCCCTTCTCGCTGAGGATAAGGCTGGGCCGGGCGACGTCCTCACCCTCAATCGGGATGCCCTGGGCACACAAATGATCGACGATTGCGGACAGGTATGAGCTGTTCCACAGCGCGACGACGTTGACGACCGGGCCGAGGGCGGCGAGCCGGTCTTCAGGCCCTTCACGGTGGGCGGCCCACAAGGGCGGGGGCGACCGAGTGGGTTCATTACGTGGTCTTCCGCGGGGGAGCCGGTCCCGGCGTGCTGCCGGGACCGGCGTTCACTCACAGCTCGGGGTCGAAGTTCCCGTCCTCGTTCCATTGCCGGACGGTCTTGAAGTAGACGTGGGCCAGCGCGTGGCACCTGGCGTTGGCGAAGAAGATCTGCGCGTCGCAGGCGACCATCAGATCCCTGAGGAACATTACGTCCAGGCGCACCTTCCGGCTGTAGTCGAAGCGGCGCATCTCCTTGTAGTTGCGGTAACCAAAGTCGTGCCGGGCGCACGGTTCACGCCAGTCGACCCGCTGCCAGGGAGCGAAGCTGAGGATCGGCTGGTCGACGCTCTTCGAGCAGTAGTCGGTGGACATGTTCCAGTCGTAACCCCTGTCGTAGTAGTTATCGTGACTGAGCTTCTTCCACCGTGCCCAGCCCGCAGCGGAGTTCTCCGTGAGCAGGGCCAGCATCACTGGTTTGGACGGCTTCAGGGTCACGGTCTCCGTGGGGGTGGGTGGGCTTTCGCCGCTCATATTGGCAGCGGTGACCCTGACCTCATAGCTGCCGTGGGGCAGGTACCTCAGCGTCACCTCGGTACCGATGATGGGGAACCGGGCCTTGGCCCAGGATCCGCCTCCTGAAGGCCGGTAGTACAGCCAGTACACGACGCCTGGAGTCGGGCTGCTCTCCCAGGCAATCCGGCTCGAGCCAGGTCCGGGCTCGTCCCGATAGATCCTGCTGGACGGCTCGGGCTTGGGGTAATCCGGCGCTGCAGAGACCGGGGCGCTCGGGGGGCTGTCGCCGTCGCGGTTGACCGCGACCACCCGGAAGTCGTAGGAGTACCCACGCCACAATGGCCAGCCGACGTTCGCCTGGCGGTTGATGGCCGGCCACGGGAACCGGTACCAGGTGCCGGTGCCGGTCGACTTGAACTCCACCCAGTAGAAATCGTCAGCGGCGGTCTCCGTCCAGAGCAACTGCACGCCGTTGCCGGTGCTGCCCACCCTGAGACCGGTGGGTGCGGGTGGCGGCGAGCCGCCGAGCGCTGAGCGGACCGTGTTCGACGGGCTGGAGGCACCGGTCTGGTTCTCGGCCACGACACGGAACTCGTATTGGAAGCCCGGCCACAGTGGCTTACCCACCTTGTAGGTGGAACTGAGTGTCGGATAGGTCAGGTTGTACCACTCGGAGCGGCCGACGGACCGGAACTGGACCCAGTAATAGACAGGCTCCGAAGGGCTCCGATCCCAGCTCAGATTGACATAGTGCGGAGTACGTTCGATCACGCGCAGGTTCGTGGGGGGCTGCGGGAGCGCCGCCGTCGTCGTAGCCTTCGCCACCTTTGCGGACTTGGCGGCCGCCGGATCGGGCAGGGAAACCTTGCCGAGTGCCGCGCTGCCGAGGACGGTGACGCGTACCGGGTCGGACGGCGGGCCGTCGCCGCCGGAGTTGTTGGCTGTGATCTGGAAGTCGTAGATGTGGCCGCCGGTGAACGGGCCGATGTGCGCGCTGTTCGTGGTGGCCGGGAACTCCAGCCGCGTGTAGGCGGTCTGGCCGGCGGTGACGTCCCGGTAGGACACCCAGTAGAACGCGCCGTTGATGGCGGTCCAGGTGAGTTTGACGGTGCCGTCGGGTTGGGGCTGGGCGCTGACGCCGGTGACCTTGCCCGGGGCGGGTGGTTTGGGGGTCACGCTGACGACGGCGCCGGCCGGGCCCTCGCCGGCGTCGTTGACGCTGGTCACCTTGTATTGGTAGGTGTGACCGTTGGTCAGTCCGCGCAGGTCGGCTGAGGGTTGTCCGGCGGGGTAGGCCAGTTTGGTGAAGGTGGTCTCGCCTGCGGTGACGTCGCGCTGGTAGACCCAGTACATGCTGGCTCCAACGGCCGCGGTCCAGGTCAGCCGTACCGTGCCATCGCCGGGCACGGCGCTCAGCCCGGTGGGGGCGAGGGGCGGAGTGACGCGTGAGACGGCACTGACGACCGCGCCGGCTGGCCCCTCGCCGCCGTCGCCCACCGCGGTCACCTTGAACTCGTAGGTGCTGCCGTTGAGTAGATCGCCGATAACAGCGCTGGTGTCCGTCGTGGGCAGGTGGTAGCGGGAGAACTGGGCGTGGCCGAAGGTGACGTCGCGGCGGTAGACCCAGTATGTCCTTGCCTTTGCCACAGCCGTCCACGACAGTTTGACCGAGCCATCGGCCTGTGCAGTAGCCGTGAGCCCGGTCGGCGCGCCGGGCAGGGCGATTTTGGCGGTGGCTCTGGCCACGTTGCTCGCCGGGCCTTCACCACCGTCGTTGCCCGCGGTGACCTTGAACTCGTAGGTGTTTCCGCTCAGCAACTGGGTGAGCGTGGTAGTGGTGCCGTGGACCGGCAGGTCGATCTTGGTGAAGTCGGTGGCGCCCGCGGACACGTCGCGCAGCCGTACCCAGTAGCGGGCCGCGCCCGTGACTGCGCCCCAGGTGAGTTTCACCGAGCCGTCGTTTTGCGCGTCGGCGGTTAGGTTACCCGGCGCGCCCGGCGGGGTGAACACGACCGTCGCTCGGACCAGGTTCGACGGCGAACTCTCGCCGATCTCGTTGACCGCGGTGACCTTGAACTCGTAGATGTGCGTGGCGATGAGATCCTTCACCGTCGCGGACCGGATGAACGGGTCATCCAGCGCGCTTTCGGTGAACATCGTCTCGCCCGCGCTCACGTCCCGCTGGTAGAGGCGGTAGGTGACACCGGGGTCGGAGGCGTTCCAGGTCAGCGTCACATCACCGGCCACGCCCGGCTGCGCGGCCAGTCCGGCGGGGGCGGGCGGCACGGTCTTGCGGGTCTCGGTGGTGACGGTGTTCGACACCGGTCCCTCATGTCCGGAGGCGCTGATGGCCCGCACCTGGTACGCGTAGGTGTGGCCGTCGCGCAGGAACGGGTCACCGTAGCGGGTCTCCGTGGCAGGGTTGCCGGTCCTGGTGAAGTGCGTCTGCCCGAGCGTCAGGTTCTTCCGGTACACCCAGTAGTTGAGCCCGGTGCCCGGCGGCGCCGTCCAGGTGAGGTGCGCGACGCCGTCACCGGCCATCCGCACGCTTACATTCGTCGGCGTGCCCGGCAGTTTCGACGGATCGGGTACGGCCGGCGGCCACGACACCTCGACGAAGCGCGGCCGGTAGACCCGGGCGTCCGCGAACAGGTCGTCGGGTTGCCAGGCGTTGACGTCGTAGGTCAGCAGCAACTTGCCCGGGTCGGACAGATGCGGGTGATGGCGGGCAACATAGATGAACTGCCGCCGGTTGCTGACCTCCGGCTCAGGCGCCTCATGCAGGTACCTCGGCCCGGTGAACGGCCCGGTCGGCGAACTGGCCGCATACGCCACGATCCAACTGCTGAACACATCGTTGTTCTCCTGCGTGACCATCACGTACTGGTTGCCGATCTTGCTGACCGACATGCCCTCGCCGACCCCGCTGAGCAGCCGCGCGGAGTCACTCTCCTTGGCGGACCAGCCGCTGCCGGTCCAGAACTCCCACGGACCGCCGAGATCACCGGCGCCGGCCCTGGCCAAGTGGACGAACTTGGCGCCACCGGCGTACTCACTGCCGTAGATGTAGGTGTGAGCGCCGTCTTCCATCAGCGCCGAACCCCAGGACATGGAGGCGCTGACGGGCAAGGACCGGACCGAGGTCACCCGCAGGTCGGGCAGGCTGAAAGTGGCCAGCACGGTGCCCTCGCGCCTGAAACCGAGCGGAGGACCCTCACCGGTGTTGAGGTAGCGGCCGTAGATGACCTTGAGCGTGCCGCCCTCGACCGTGCCGTCACCCACCCAGAAGAAGTCATCAGGCGACTGGTCGGTGTCGACCAGCGACGCCGGCGCGGCGGCGGTGCCCCCGTGCAGCGTCGGCCCGAGGGTCGACCCGTTCTGGACGACCAGTGAGTTCCGCACGAACGGCGCATCCCTGGGACGCGAGAAGTCGGCGTTGACGCTGCCGAGAAAGGTGTCGGAGAAGATCCACGCGGTACGGCCGTCGGGCAGCGGCACCGAGACGGTGGCATCGCCGCCGGTCCAATGGCCACCGGCGTTGCCGTACGTGCCCCACATGTCCGCCAGATCGATAGGCGGCGTCAGAACGGCGGAACTCGAAGTCGAGGTAGCGGAGGCGGTGATGGGGGGCGCTAGAAGCAGCCCCACCATGACGAGCAGCGACAATGCTGCAGTGAGTAGCCGGGATAACACACGGCTCCTACGGGATCTGATGATCACGAAGAGATGTTAGATCATTCGATCAACAATTGGCATGGCCATGATCGACGGCCGATCCCACGCCCGTCAGGGCTTTGACCAGGGAGTAGACCCAGAAGTCGCCGAAGGCGAGCCCCCGCGTATGGCGATGCTGACCGGCAGGCCACCGAGGCGGCCCGGCACCGAACCCGCCCGTCCCGCAATGGCTTGACATCTATTGGTGCATCACAGCGGCCACTTCGTGATTCCTTCGATCAAATCGATGTTCAGACTTAACCACCGCATTCAGATATTTGGGCAAGATCGAATGGCAGCAGAATCCTGACCATCGCTCAAAATCAGCCCCGTTCTCCCCAGAACTCGCCTCTCAAGATTCCTCATCCCAGGTCATGGACCTTCGGCGAGGAAGACTTGCCGACGCGGAACACCAACGGCCTTGGGGAACATCGGTACAGCGGTTGTCGGCAAAAACGATCATGGTCCGGCTGTAGCCGCTGGGAGGGCGTTGACGCGGCTCTCGTACTCGCGGCGGGCCTCGCGCTGCGCCGGGGCCGCAGGGGTACCCTGGGCGCTGCCGTCGAGGGGCCGGCAGTGTGCGAGGAGCTGGCGATGTATCGCGGGCGGGGCGCTGATGGACACCCGCCTCGACCTTGCGGCAGCCTGACCCGTGGTCGCTGTGGTGCGCTTCTCTCGGGGGTGACGAACAGCGGAACGAAGAGTCACGCCAAGGATCTCGTCCACGGATAGGAAGTCCGCAGTTCCGGTGCTCATTGACCGCACAGGCCCGAGGCCCGTGACTACACGGTCTGAGTGACTCCGTGGCGTCCGGCCACGGAGCCTCCGCAAAACCCGTTGGCGGACCACGGCGACCACTGCTACTTTTCCGGAGTCCGTGCCAAAGAACGAGGAGGTGGTACCCGTGAACGCAGTATCGACATGGGTGCTCCCCTCAGGGGTCACGGTCGGGCGATAGGTCGTCCGGGAGCGCCGTTCACGAGCACTCCCGAAAGGCACGACCATGCAATTCACCTCCGAGCAGCGCCTCGACGACGGCGTCCTCGAACGCGAATTCACCCTCGGCGAGATCCCCGGCATCCTGTGGACACCCGGATCCGCATCCGCACCGGTGCCGCTGATCCTGCTCGGCCACCCCGGCGGACTGCACCAGATGTACCCCCGACTGGTGGCCCGGGCCCGGCACTCTGCGGCGGACGGCTTCGCCGCGGCCACCATCGAGCTCCCCGGGGGCGGTGACCGGCCCCGGTCCGCCGCCGCCGAGGAGGCCCGCGCCGACCTGCACCGGGCGCTGGAGGCCGGCGAGCCGGTCGACGAGGAGATCGTCGACCGGCTCGTCCTCCCGCTGGTCGAAAAGGCTGTCCCGGAATGGCAGGCCACCCTGGACGCCCTCCTTTCACTGCCCGGGATCGACGGCCCGGTCGGGTACTCGGGGGGAGTGATCTCCGTCGGCATCCGGCTGGCGGTGGTCGAGCCGCGCATCTCGGCCGCCGTTCTGTTCGCCGGGAGTTTCGTGCCCCGCACCATGTTCGAGGAGGCCCGCCAGGTCACCATTCCGCTGCACGTCCTGCTCCAGTGGGACGACGAAGGGAACGACCGGCAGCAGGCCCTGGACCTGTTCGACGCCTTCGGCTCCACGGAGAAGACGCTGCACGCCAACATGGGCGGGCACACCGGCGTCCCGCAGTTCGCGGGGGACGCCGCGGCCCGGTTCTTCACCCGGCATCTGAGCTAGCCGCCGGCCGACCCCGCCGTCAGGCGTCCTGCTCCCGAAGCTGACCTCAGCCCCAAAGTAGCGTTGGGTAGTTGAATGGCTCGCCGAGGTGGCGGTGGGTGTCTACGGGTGCTGTTCCGCTTGGGCGGCGGTCAGGGTCTTGTGGACGACGCCGACGGAGACCTTGACGCCGGCGGCGATGGTGCGGATGGATTCGCCGCGCTGGCGGCGGGCGAGGATGGCGGCGCGTTTGTCGTCGTCGACCACGGGGCGGCGGCCGCCGACGCGGCCTCGGCGGCGGGCGGCTTCGAGGCCGTCTTTGGTCTTGCGGACGATGTCGCGGCGGCGGTCTTCGGCTAGGGCGAGGGCCAGGTCGAGGATGAGGGAGCGTTCGGTGTGCTCGCCGGCCGCGATGCCCTCCAGCACCTTGACGCCGATGCCGCGCTCGAACAGGTCGCTCAGTACGATCAGCCCTTCCAGGAGGTTGCGGCCGAGCCGGTCGACTTCCTGGACGGCGAGCAGGTCGCCGTCGCGGATGTGCGACAGCGCGGCCAGCAGCGCGGGCCGGTCGTCGGTCTTGAGCTTGCCGCTGATCTTCTCCTCGAAGACTTTCAGGCAGATGGGGTCGAGGGCGTCGTGCTGCCGCCTGGTCTTCTGCTTGTCGGTGCTGACCCGGACGAGGCCGATGAGCGCCACGGCGGCCCGCCTTTCGTTCATCAAACGTCGGGCGTCGGATAGATGAACTGTACTGGTGAATGAACGCCAAAATGAACACTGGAACCGGACACGGCGGCATCTCTGGCAGGCACCCGGCCGTTCGTCAAACGGTCGCTAGACGAACGCCGGGGCTCCCGCCTCCAGCCCGAGCCGAGAACGCGACAGGCCGCCTCCACCATCTGCATTTCACGCTGTGGCGTGAGGGCGCGGCCGCCACCGGGCTCTGTGCCCTCCCGGATGGGCGACGGGCAGTTCACACACCCACGGATCGTCGGTTGAGGGGATGGGTGGTTGCTGTTACGGATCAGGGGGTGATGGCGTACTCGGTGAACTGGCCGCAGGCGGTGAAGCCGAGGCGGCGGTAGACGGGTTCGCCGTCGGCGGATGCCTGTAGCACCGCGGTCTCATAACCCGCGTCGCGGGCGGTGTGCAGGGTGGCCAGGGTGGTTTTGCTTGCAACTACCGACCGCACTTGTTCGTGAGTGGCGACCGCACCCCGAGCTTCAGCGAAGTTGATGTTTGCCAGTTCTGACCGCACCCTGACGGCAGGCGGCAATGGACCGCTGACCTGGGCTCACGACGGCCAGCCGGATCTGTCCGGGAGCGGCCATACCGAGTTGCCCGGTGGCGGCAACGCGATTACCTAGCGTGATTGGCGTCCAAGGTAGACGCGCGTAGCCGCCGTTCGGCGCTCATCCTCTGGCCTTCATGATGCCCTCGCGGAGTGTTCGAGATCGGACATTATGGGCGGGTGCTGCGCTACGTACTGTTGCGCGACGCCCTTCGGAACCTCAGTCTTGAGCCCTCGGCAGGATGTCGTGCGGTGAATCATCTGGGCCTCACGGGATCGGATCCGCTGCAAGGATGACGGCCGTGCGCCGCTACGAGACGAGCATGTACGACAGCAACCGCTGGGACGGCTTCGAGCTCCGCCCCGGCGACATCATCATCAGCACCCCGCCAAAGTGCGGGACGACGTGGACGCAGATGATCTGCGCCCTGCTCATACTGCAGGAACCGGAGCTCCCGCTCCCGTTGGACACGCTCTCGCCGTGGATCGACATGGTGACTCGCGCCCGCACAGACGTGTTCGCGGACCTGGAAGCCCAGACGCACCGCCGGTTCATCAAGACCCACACGCCGCTCGACGGGATACCCAACGATCCGACGGTCACGTACATCTGCGTCGGGCGGGACCCGCGCGACGTGGGGCTGTCGATCGACCGCCATATCGACAACACCGACATCGGCGCGTTCCTCAGCCAACGCAAACGGGCGGCCGCGATCGACGGTATCGAGCTCGGACCATTGCGGCCACCGCGGCCGCGCCCCGACGGCGAGCGGGACCGCTTCTGGCAGTGGGTCGACGACGAGACGCCATCGACGCAGGTCGGGTCGTCGCTGCGGCGCACTGTAGAGCACCTGCAGACGTTCCGGGACGCCGCCGACGATCTCGACGTCGTGTACTTGCACTACGACGACCTAAGGGCCGACCTGGAGGGGCAGATGCGGCAGATGGCCGCGCGCCTCGGCATCGACGTCGACGAGCACCGATGGCCCCGCCTGGTCCAGGCGGCGACGTTCGAGTCGATGCGCAGCAGGGCCGACACGACCGTCCCCGCCGGCGGTCCGGAGCACTGGATCGATCCCGTCGCGTTCTTCAGCCGCGGCACGAGCGGCCAGTGGCGCGACCTCCTCGACGACGCCGACCTCGCCCGGTACGCCGCGCGCGTGCGGGCGCTCGCGTCCGACGATCTCGTCGAGTGGATGCATCGCGAGCCGATCGACTGAGATCCCCGTCCGGCGGTATACCCGCACTATCCAAAGCTGATCGTCAGCGCCGCCCGCCGCCCATAACTGCCGATCCGCGCTCGGGACCAACATCAGGGGTCTGCGCCTCAACCGACGCCGGATTCGGCGATCGGGGCAGGGTGGCAGCGCGTCGGCTAGCGAATCTGGTCACACGCTGTGATGGTCATAGCGCCTTCTTCCTTGCCGCCAGCGGCCAGATCCGGATGGCCGCCGACACTGCGCCGCCGCCCCGCCCCTCCTCGGTGCGAATGACCTCGGGCCGGTGAGTGCGGTCAGCTCTCACGAACAACGGACCCGACTCCAGGCCCAAGATCGCGGTCGAAACTGGCGAGCAAACGCGGTTCGTTGTCGCGAACATAATCAGCCGGGGTGATGGCGCCGCCATAGCCGCGGCGGCGGGCGGCGGCGAGAGTGGCGATGTTGTAGATCCCGGCGACGCCTGCGTACAGGAAGACCTCGGCCGAGCAGACGGGACGCTCCTCGACGTAGCCGACCAGGTACCGGGCGGGGCAGTCGGCGGCGAGCGCCCATGGGGCGGTGTCGGCGAAGAATCGGCGCACGGTGGCGGCGGGCGGGGTCCAGTTCGCAGCCAGGACCGTGGCGTAGTCGGCGAGCTGGGCGGGGGTGGTTGCCAGGCGGATGTCCAGGCCGTCGGCGTGCGCCTCGGGGAGGGGCGCGCGTAGGTCCTTCCACATGCCCGTCTCGGTCTCCGAGGCTTCGAGCCCGGCGGCCTTGAGGTGCTCGGCAAGGTCGGCCGGTGCGGAGGCGGGGCCCACCCACCAGGAGAAGGGGCGGCCGGTGGCAGCCAGGGTGCGGGCGGTTTCCGCGATGCGGGCCTGGACGGTGGCCGGGGTGAAGCGGGCCGCCGCGACGATGTTGAAGGTGTCGTCGCCCAGGCCGCTGTCGGCGATCAGCAGGTCGCCGGTCTCGGTGACGGACGCGCTTTCCAGGTTCCGGTGCAGGTGGCAGGCGTGCTCGGCAAGATTCTGCTCCATCGCGAGCATAAGGCCAGATTCATTGATCGACGGATTCGTATCCACGAGCGACGAACCGTCGTCACCCCCGCCGGGCTACCGCAAAATCCGGTCCGATCCTCCTCGCGGGCCAACATCCGCCGCATCTACGGCCCCGAGAAGGAGGCCCTCGGCGCCCTGGCCATCGAGATCGAGCTGGTCGACCAGCCCACTGGCTGATCCTGGCCAAGACGACGGGGCGGTGTCAGGCGGCCAGGCCGAGGTCGAGGCGGCGGTCCATGTCGATGTCGATCCGACCGTAGAGATTGGCGTTGGACCAGAACAACGGGGACAGGCCTCGCCTGTCAGCGTCGGTCATCCTCTGCTGCCAGGCGGGGTCCTTCAGGACGGACTGGACCAGCAGGGTGTTGATGAACACCAGCGCGGACTGCAGCAAGTGCAGGCTGAGCATGGAGACCTCCTGATGCTCCTTGTCGCTGCCGGGCAGGGTGCCGGCGCTGCCGTAGAACAGGTCGGTGTTGGCCGAATTCCAGTTCTCCACAACCTGCAGGCCCTCGTGGATCTCCCGGCGCAGCTCTTGGGAGGCGACGTATTCGGCGACGAAGATGCTCTTGACCGCCTTGCCGAGTTCCTCGATGGCCTTGTAGGTGGGGTGTTTGGGGCCGCCGCGGGTGAAGCGGCGCAGCACCTGCTCGGCCTCAGCCGTCCCCAGCCGCAGAGCGGTGGCGTACTTGACCATCTGGTCGTACTGCTGGGTGATGATCTTCCAGTCGATCGGCTTGTCGGACACCATGCCGGTCAGGCTGGACGGGACCAGGTCGTCGGCATCGGCCTTGACCAGCTTCTGGTGGGCGATCCTCTTCATCCGTGGCAGCAGCCTGAACCCTAGCAAGTAGGAGAACGCGAACCCGACCACGGATTGGCCATGACTATCGGTGTACTGGCGATCGATGGTGGCGTCGGTGCAGTGCCGCAGCACGCCCTCCATCATCGCGGCGACCTCAGAGGCGTTGCAGGACCGCAGCTGGGAGTAGACGCACACCGATTTCCGGTCGACGTGCCAGTAGATCATGACGCCGGGCCCGCCGTACCGGGCGTGGTATTCGGTCATCAGGTTCGACGACCACGACCCGAACTTCTTCGAGTCACTGGCGCACGCGGTGCCGTTGCCCCACCACAGCGGATCCCGCATCCGCAAGGTGGCGTTCACCAGGGTCGCGATCGCCTTGCGCAGGTTGTCACGGTTGACGAACAGGTGCCGGGTAGCACGCAGCGCCGCCTCGCTCTCGCCGTGGCGGCCGCCGTCGGCGACCCGTTTGATCCCCACGTTCGTGCCGAGCGCGTACAGCACCAGCAGCAGCCGTTTGCGGATCACCTCGCGCGGGGTCGCCTCCCTGGTGGCGACCGTGGTGAAGGCGTCGGTGAAGTCGGTGACGAAGTCCGACTCCTCCAGGAAGTCCAGCAAGTCGATGATCCCCCAGCGGGCGGCGACCTCGGTATGCAGCGCTCGCAGGTTCTCCGGGACCGTAACCTTGCCCAGGTCCGGGATCTGCCAGCGCGGCTCACCACGGTGCGTCTTCACCTTCGTCCCGCCGGACCTGTTCCTGGCCACCGCTTCCCCGCACGCCGCCATCGCCGCGCGCATCGCCCCCTTCAGCGTCTCGATGAACACCGTGGCATCCAGTGGCTGGCGCAGGTCCTCGTAGTGCACATCGCGGTTGTCCTCGAAATCGGCCGGGAGATCTTCCTCGGGGTTGCGCCAGCGGCGGGCGCCGGCGACGTAGATCTCACGGCGGCGCAGCGCGTCCTTCAGCGACACGATCACGCACAGCTCGTAGGAGGCCCGCTCGATGACCCCGTTCTCATCAACCACCGCTTCCAGCCAGCCGTCCGGAACCACGCCCTCGATCGGGACGTTCTCCGAGGCGTCGTAGTGCCTGGTCGAGTTCGGGACGTCGGCGTAGTGCTGCAGCAGGTCCACGGCGTCCATCACCGGCCGATAGGCGGTGTTGTTGCACTTGAACTCGATCGCCGCCAGCAGCTTGGGCAGCATCCGCCGGTAGTAGGACGAATACGAACTGGTCAGCACGGTCCGCACCTGGGCCTTGAACGTCTTGGCGTCCGCTTTCGCCTCGGCCACCAGCGCCTTCAACGTCGCCTCCCCGCCCGGCACCGCGGGGAACACCACCTGCCGGACCGTGCCCTCCGGCCGGCGCAGCGACGCCTCGGCGATCGAGAACAGCTTCTCGGTCTTGCGGTGCACCTTCTTGGCCTCGGCCTCGATCGCCCGCTCAACCTTCCGCATAGCCCTCTCCATTGGGACGAAAGTCACGCCAAGGAGCTCAACCCGCCGGTCTTGGCGTGACTTTCGATCCCCGCCTTCTGAGCCGAGGGTGAGCCGGGCGGTGGGATGTAAAAAATCGTTCGTTTGTGAGAACCAACTGTTGATGCCTCAACGCGACACGGTCTGGATCGGCGCCTGTCAAAGCTCCTGACATCGACACCGGCTTCATAGCCCGTTCCTACCGTCTCTCCGTATTGGACTGCGACGGCTCTGAAGCGTCCGGTCCTCCCCGTCAGGCTGGTCGGGAGGTCACCGCGTCCGTTTGCGGGTCTGCTTCACTTCCCGGTCGACGGCCCAGGCGTCGGCGACCGGGCCGAGGTGGCCGAGTTTGTCGGGGTTGATGACCGAGCGGATGGTCTGGATCTGCCCGTCGAGCACGTCGAGGGAGATGATGTGGAGGACCTTGCCGCCGCGGTCGCGGAAGAGCGCGCCCGGCTGGCCGTTGACCTCGTGCGGTTCGAACGTGATGTCGACCCGCGCCATCAGCGGGTAGACGGTGGCGAGCAGCCTGGCCACGTTCTCAGCACCGACGACGGCCCTGGCCAGCTGCGGGGCCTTGCCACCGCCGTCCCCGACGAGCTGGACGTCGGCAGACAGCAGACTCTGCAGCCCGTCCACGTCACCCTGCGCCAGCGCCACGAAGAACCGCCTCGCCAGCTCCTGCCGCTTCTTGCGGTCCGCTTCGAACCGGGGCCGTCCCTCGTTCATGTGCCGACGCGCCCGTACGAGCAGCTGTCGGCACGCCGCTTCCGAGCGCCCCACCGCGGCGGCGATCTCGTCGAAGCCGAAGGCGAAGACCTCCCGAAGTACGAACACCGACCGCTCAAGCGGGCTGAGCCGCTCCAGGAGCAGCAGCGCCGCCATGGATACCGAGTCGGCCAGCTCCGCCGCGCGGGCCGGGTCCTCGTACGGATCGTCCAGCAGGGGCTCGGGCAGCCACGGTCCGACGTACTCCTCGCGCCGCACCCGGGCGGAGCGCAGCACGTCGATCGCGATCCGGGTCACCGTGGCGGACAGGAACGCCTTGGCCGACACGGGCCGGGTGGTCGAGGCGTCGTAGCGGAGCCAGGTCTCCTGCACCGCGTCCTCCGCCTCGCCCACGCCGCCCAGGATCCGGTACGCGATCGAGAACAGCAGCGGCCGCAGCTCCTCAAACTCTTCGACCTTGCCCACGCCGTCTCCCCCTTGCGGTCTGTGTGCTTGGCCGGACTCGCGCCGGCGAAGCACTCTTCGAAGATCATCCGATGTGTTGGCGGAGCGAACAACGCTCGCACCGCGACTGCTCTTCCCGGCTTGACCACGGCGTCCTGGCCCCGGCGGGCCTGGCCCGGGCCAGGGTGCGATGGCGGTTCAGTGGAACCGGCCGGCCTGGTAGTCGCCGGCCGACTGCCGGGTGATGATGTTCAGCCGGTTCGCCGTGTTCATGAACGAGACCAGCAGCACGAGGGCCGTGAGCTGCTCCTCGTCATAGTGCTGGGCGGCACGCGCCCACACCTCGTCGCTGACCCCGGTGGCCGCGTCCGCGACCCGGGTCCCCTGCTCCGCCAACGCGAGCGCGGCGCGTTCAGCCTCGGTGAAGACCGTTGCTTCCCGCCAGGCCGCGATCAAGTTCAGCCGTACCGGGCTCTCGCCGGCCGCGGCGGCTTCCTTGGTGTGCATGTCGATACAGACCGCGCAGCCGTTGATCTGGCTCACGCGCAGCGCCACCAACTCCTGCGTCGTGGCTGACAGCGGCGATTCCTTCAGCTCCCGGCCGGCCGACATGAAGTACTTGAGGGCCTTGCCGGCGGTCGGGCTGGCGAAGTAGTTCAATCGCACGTCCATCGTGTACTCCTCCACATTCGTCCATGCCTTCACCCCCGAGACGAGACGGCCCTCACGCCTGTGACATGGCGCGGTGTGCCCCATGTCTCTCCGCTGTCTGGGTTCGGGCATGTCACAGACCGAGTCGCTGCCTCGTCTCGGGTGCGGAAGTCCTCGATCAGGGAGTTGATGATGAACGTCGCACTGTGGATCGCCGCCGGAGTGCTCGCCGCTGTCTGCCTGGCGGGCAGCTTCAAGATGTTCGTGCCGCAGAAGAAGCTGGCCGCGATGAGCTCCTCTGCACAGTGGGTCCTGGAGTTCAGCCCCGGCGCTCTCAAGGCCATCGGCGCCGTCGAACTGCTGGCTGCGGTCGGCCTGATTCTGCCCGCGGTGCTCGACATCGCGCCGGTCCTGGTGCCGCTGGCCGCCACCGGACTTGTTCTGCTGTTTGCCTGCGCGGTCACCATGCGTCTACGCCGTGGCGAGAAGTCCACGATCGCCCTCGACCTGATCTACCTGGCCCTGGCTGCCTTCGTCGCATGGGGCCGTTTCGGCCCTGAGTCGTTCACCGGCTAACCCCGGCGCCCGCAGTGGGGCGCCGGGGCCGAGTGCCGTCCAGGCCCGGCTCACTCCTCCTGGCCATCGTCGTCATCGTCCAGGTCGAAGGCATCCGGGTCACGCAGCGGCCGCAGCCCGTCGCCCGGCTGGGAGGCGGCGAAGTTGTAACGGCCGAGGACGTTCAGATTCTTGTGCTTGAGTGGGGAGAGCCGGGCCACGTCCTCGTCGCGAACATCGTGGCACTCCGCGCGGAGCTGGGCGACCGAGGCGTCAACGTAGCGAGTCGTCCAGAGAACGACCGCATTCGAGACGAGACCCAGTGAGCCCAACTGATCTTCCATCCCGTCCCGGTACGCCTGGTGGATGGTGCCCTTCTCGCCCGCGGCAGATGTCGCGGGCGAGCTTGTGCCGGGACTCCTGGACGGTGAGCACAGCCAGGCAAGCGACTTCGGCTCGCCCGGTGCGTGGAGCCTCTCCACGTTCAGCTTCGCCCGCCCGTTCGGCCGGACCTCATCGCTCACGCCGAGTAACTTGCGGGAACTCTCATTCCCGTGAGTTGCTTTTCGATCCCTCACGCAACAGATCTCATTTTTTGATTTCTTATTTCTAGAAAATCAAAAAATGCCCAGGCGGTATCGGGGCATGACGAGCATCCGAACGAAAAGTCCCGTTGGCAGCGCGGAGTTGAGCCGACATAGCCAGCCGGGCGAGGAGTGGCTGTACGCCTAAGGTTGGGCACTGCCCCGAACGCGGATGATCACGTCAGGGAGTTGCGAAGCGCGCGGCGATCGTTCGGGCTGCTTCGTCGACCGCTCGCGACTGCTCTTCCTTGGTGATCGACCACGTACCGTGCGTGAGGCGCGGCCAGAAGATCGCGGACGCGATCATGCCGAGGAACTGTGCGGATGCCAGATCCGGATCATCGATGTCGGCGCTTCCAGCGGAGTGCGCCTCCCGCAGATAGCGCCCCAGCGCCTGCAGCACAGGCAGCGTGCCGAAGTCGAAGGTCCGCTCGCGCAGTTCGGGGAAGTGGTGCGATTCGGCGATCACGGTTCGCATCAGGGCGACCATGCGCGGACGAGTCAACAGTTCCGAATACGCGCGACCTAGCACCACCAAGCCCGCGTAGAGGTCGCCGGTCGGGATCTCGACCGGTTCCGGAGCCGGCGATCCGCCTGCCGCGAGCACCGTTGCCTCGAAGAGCTCGGCCTTGGTCGGGAACTGCTTGAAGAGCGTCGCCTTGGACACCCCTGCGCGCTCGGCGACACGTGCCAGTGGCGTGCGGTCGTACCCGAACTCCAGGAAGAGCTGCGCGGCGGCGCCGAGGATGGCCTCGCGATTGGTCGCGGCCACCGCACGGTGGTACGAGGAGCGTCCACGTGTCATCCGTTCAGTATCCCATCGAGGCGAGTTCCTTGACTCACCATTACGAACACGATTAGGTTAGTAGAGGCGAGTCGATCGACTCACCTCTCGGAGATAGGAGCGGCTTATGGCTACCGTGATCGTCCACGCGACCATCACTCTTGACGGGTTCCTGGCAAAGGAGGACGGCGGGGTCGACTGGATGTTCGGCCGACCCTCCGCTCCCGAGGATGACGCCGTCGTCGAGGCAGTGATGAGCCGGATCGGCGCGGTGGTCGGCGGCGCGAACAAGACCCAGACCATCGAGGACGGCGAGATCCCGTATGGCGGCATGCTGAAGGTCCCGGTCTACCTGATGACCCACAGCGCCCATGAGCCGATCGAGCGCGACGGCACCACGTACAACTTCGTCGTCGACGACATCAACGAGGCCGTCAGGCTGGCCACGCAAGCGGCCGGGGACGGCTGGGTCAGCCTGCTCGGAGGAACCATCTCACGACAGTGCCTGCGGCTCGGTCTCGTCGACGAGCTCCACCTGGACGTTGCGCCGGTCCTGCTCGGCGACGGCATCTCGCTGTTCGCAGGCCTTGGGCGGCACATCGAGCTTGAGCGCCTCGATACATCAGCCTTCGCGAGTGAGGCTCATCTTCGCTACCGAGTCCTCCGTTAGCCAGAGTTGCAGGTCCTCCGAGCTATCGGGTCCGCCACGAGCCCTCGTCACTTGTCCGAGCCCCGCCGCCCCGACCCTAAGCGGGTTCCGGAACCCGCGTCCCGCGCTTGCCCAGACAGCCGGTGCACCCAAACCCTCCAGGCCCGGCACCGGACGCCCACCCGGCATCCCCAACCGTCGGCCAGTACCCCGCTTCGACGTCGGCAAGCCGTCAACGTGTTCGTCCCAGCCCATCCAGATGAACAGGTTGGGATCCCAGCTGCGGGCGTGCTCGATCGTCGCCGTCTGCATGTGGCCGTGTTTGCCGGCAACGGTCATGTTGAAGTCGGTGACGAACCCCGTCACGGGGTCGACGCTCAGGTGTCCGACCTGCCGGCCCGACAGGCTGCGAAGTGGCGTCGGGGCATGATGTCCGTGACGGGTGTGCCCAGGGAGCAGCCTCATTGGCCGGCAGTTCGCTCTCTCCATCCGGGCGCGCACTCTGCCCTCCCGGGTGGCGAAGAAGACTCGGTCCCCGGCCTGTACGCGGGCATCGCCGGTCCCGGCCACGCCCCTCCGGCCCCCTCGGCATCCTGCTCGTCCTGACCACCGGCGCGGCCGGCGTGAATGGGCACCCTGGCGTGGTGGAGGAACGCCGACCACGACCGCTGACCCGAGCTGATGCTGCCTCCTGGTTCAGCGCCTGCTGGTGCCGGGCGCGAGCAAGCTGGTGAGCTCGGCGATCGATTCCGGGGAGGGCTTGAAGTGGCTGTCACCACAGGTGGCGAATCCCGGTGCCACAGGTAATAGGGCATTATCTGCGCCAAAACTTCAAGATTCTTCCCGCGCCCCACCTCACCAGCGGCCGACCAGCGACGACGCGGATTAGCGCACGATCTCGCAGAGATGTTCCTCAAACCCCGATGCGTGCCCGGCCACGCTTGCATCAGCTCGGCCGGCTCGGCGGGCACGATGCGATCCACGGGTGCCGTCGCGCCGGTGGCGTAGTACTCGGTGTGAAGTGATGCTGCGACCCGCAGCACGTACCAGCCGCGCCTCCCGGCATCAACCGATCGGTTGATGCCGGAATCCACCACCCCGCGCCCCGGCCGGGCGATCCGCCGCCCCCCACCCCCGCGCGATTCTCAAGTCATGCCAACACACCGGGAGCCCGCCCTCCGTACCATCGGATTCCGCAAAGCCTTCGGCGACCACGTGGCCGTCGACGACATCCACCTCACCGTCCCCGCCGGCTCCTTTTACGGCCTGGTCGGTCCCAACGGTGCCGGAAAGACCACCACCCTCGCGATGGCCGTCGGCCTGCTGCGCCCCGACGCGGGCAGCGCCGAGATCTTCGGCGTCGACGTCTGGCGTGACACCGTCCAGGCCAAGGGACTGATCGGCGTGCTGCCCGACGGCAACGCCATGCCGGAGCGCCTCACCGGCCGCGAGGTCCTCACCTACCTCGGCCTGCTGCGCGGCATCCCCCACGACACCGTCGCGGAACGCACCGACGAACTCCTCCAGGTCCTCGAACTCGACACCGCCGAGCGGACCCTGGTCATCGAGTACTCCACCGGCATGCGCAAGAAGATCGGCCTGGCCGTCGCCCTCCTGCACGCCCCCCGCCTGCTCGTCCTGGACGAGCCCTTCGAGGCCGTCGACCCCGTCTCCGCCGCCACCATCCGCACCATCCTGCGCAGGTTCACCGGCGGCGGCTCCGTGATCATCTCCAGCCACGTCATGGCCCTCGTCGAGCAGCTCTGCGACCACGTGGGCGTCATCTCCGACGGCCGAGTCGTAGCCGCCGGGCCGCTCGCCGACGTACGCGGCGCAGGAACCCTCGAAGACGCCTTCGTCGACCTCGTCGGCGCCCGCACCGGAGGAACGGAGGGACTGGCGTGGCTCACCTCCTGACCCCCGGCCCGGCCGCCATGGCCAAGCTCATGATCCGCATGCGGCTGACGCTCATGCGCAACTCCCTGGGCGGCGACGACGCCGCCAACCTCTACACCGGCGTCTCCGTCGGACTGATCCTGGCCGCCGGAACCATCGCCGTGGCCGTCCTGTGGCCCGCCTATCTCCCCCTCGCCCTTGCCGGCTGGCTGTCCGGCTGGATCTTCGGCCCCATCCTCATCGGCGGCGGCAACGAGACCCTGCGCCCCGAGTACTTCGCCATGCTCCCGGCCACCCCGCGCCGGACCGCCGCGGCCCTGCTTGCCGGAGCCTTCGCGGGCCCCGCACCCGCCGCCAACCTCATCGCCCTGCTCTCCCTGCCCGTGTACGGCTGGCGCCACGGCCCTGCCGGTGTCCTCATCGGACTGGTCGCGGCCGTCATCACGCTCATCACCATGGTGATGATCTCCCGAGTCGTCGTCGCGCTCATCGGCCTGTTCGTCAGGTCCCGCGCCACCGCGGCCACCGTCGGCGTCGCCACCGGCACCGCCATCGCCCTGTGCAGCAACGGCTGGGCACCTGTCGCGGCCCTCGGCGGCGACACCGCCGCCTGGTCCCACCATCTGGTGCGCGCCCTGCCCTCCGGATGGGGCGTCGCCGCAATCGAGGCCCCTTGGCCCCTGGCCCTGGCGATCCTCGCCGCCAACGCCGGCCTCATCGCCCTCCTGCTGGCCTCCTGGGCCAGCCTGCTGTCACGACGCGTCGTCTCGGCCGCCCGCGGCGGCGTGCCACCGCGCCGCGGCGCGCCCCGCCCCCTCCCCACCGCCGGCGGCGCCCGCGTCTCCGCCGCCAAGGAACTGCGCGCCTGGTGGCGCGACCTCGTCCGCATCCAACTGCTCGGCACCGCCTTCTCCTTCGCCCTTGTCTTCCCGTTCCTGCTCGTCACCCTCGACGCCTGGATCATGGTCCCCTTCACCGGCCTCATCGCGATCGTGATGGCCGCCGCCTCCTCGGCCAACCTCTACGGCGCCGACGGCACCGCCCTCTGGCTCACCCTCATGACCCCCGGCGCCGAACGCGCCGACGTCCGTGGTCGTCAACTGGCCTGGTTCCTCATCGTCGGCCCCGCTGCCATCGCCCTCTCCCTGGCCGGAACCCTCGTCAGCGGCGAGCTTTGGGCCTGGCCCTGGGTCCTCGGCCTGCTCCCCGCCCTCCTCGGCGGCGGCGCCGGGCTCATCGTCCTGCTCGCCGTCACCTCGCTTGTCCCCGGCACAGACCCCCACAAGCGCGGCGGCAACCCGCTCAGCACCGGCGCCAGCGAAACCGCCGAAACCAGCCTCGCCTATCTCGTGCTCATCGCCGTCCCGTCCATCGCCCTCCCCACGGCAGGCGCCATCCTCCTCAACCCCTGGGCGGGCGTCGCCACCGGCGTCCTCACCGGCGCCCTCAGCGCCTGGGGCCTGGGCAGGATCGCCTACCGCAGGCTCGAGAACCACGGGACCGAGCTGCTCAACCTCATGAAGCACGGCCCCGCGCCCCAGGCCGACAAGCCCACTACCGCCGACCTCCCCGTCGTGCACCGCATCGGCGTCACCGTCTGCTACCTCACCGCCTGGCTGCCCCTCTTCCCTCAGGGGGTCGTCCCGCTGTTCATGAAGATCTTCGGCATCTCGGATCCCAGCTGGTTCCTCGCCCTGCATCTGCCGCCGATCTGGCAGTGGCCGACAATCATCTTCATGATCGCCACGGGGGTGCTTATGTACGGCTACGCCATCCTGATCCCCATGCGCCTAAACTCGCCCTCGTCGGCCACCACCAGGTGAAACCCATCCGTACCCGAGAGGAGGGCACGAACCCGGATGAACGACCCCTTCCCGCCCTCCACCTGGGAACGACGCTTCGAGCGCGTCGTCGAGATCGTCCCCTACATCACCCTCGCCGCTTCCCTGGTCATCAGCCTGGCCTCACCCGATCAGCCCGAAGGCGGGATCCCCCGGACTCTCGCACTCACCGCCCTGGCCCTCGCCTGGATTCTCGGCACCCACACTCTCCTGCCCGCGGCCCTGCGCGGACGTCGGGTCGTCGTCGCCGTTCACTTCGCCGGCGTCCTGGCCACCGCCGCGCTGCTTGCCTTCCACGACCCCATCTTCGTCATCTACTGCATCTCCGGCTTCTTCCTCGCCGCCCGCTTCGCGCCCTCCAAGTGGACCTTCGCCGCCGTCGCCGCCACCTCCTTCGTCCTGTACGGCTCGTCGCTCGACTGGGCCCAGGCCACCATCCAGCTCGTCGCCTTCCACTTGGCGATCATCGCCGTGCAGACCGTCGCCATCGGCGGCGGCGCCATCGCAGGCATCAAGATCGAGGACCGGCAGCGCAGGTACCGGAAGGCGGTCAGCGACCTTCAGACCGCCCTGGAGGAGAACGCCGACCTCCACGCCCAGCTCCTCACCCAAGCCCATCAGGCCGGCATCCTCGACGAACGCCGGCGCATGGCACGCGAGATCCACGACACCCTCGCGCAAGGCCTCACCGGCATCATCACCCAGCTACGCGCCGCCCAACGCGTCAAGGATTCCGGCACCCACGTCGAACTCGCGCTCACCCTCGCACAGGACAGCCTCACCGAAGCCCGCCGCTCCGTCGCCGCTCTCCAGCCCCACCAGCTCGAGGACGCCCATCTTCCCGAAGCCATGACCACCCTGGCCCGCAACTGGAGCCAGACCACCGGCGTCGACCTCCACGTCGAAGTGACCGGCGACCGCGTCCCCCTCAGTCCCGCCATCGAGGTCACCCTGTTCCGTGTCGCCCAGGAAGCCCTCGCCAACGTCGCCAAACACGCGGGTGCCACCCGGGTCGGCCTCACCCTGTCCTACACCGGCGCCGTCGTCCTCCTCGACATCCGCGACGACGGCACCGGCATCCACAACCCCAACGGCAAAGGATTCGGCCTCAGCAGCATGAGACAACGCCTACGTGGCGTCGGCGGCTCCCTCGAAATCGAGAGCGCGCCCGGGGAGGGCACCGCCGTCAGCGCCACCGTCCCCGCGCTCCAAGGAGACCCCCGGTGATCCGCCTCCTCATCGTCGACGACCACCCCATCGTCCGCGACGGCCTGCGCGCCGCCTTCGAAACCGAACCCGACATCGATGTCGCCGGAGAAGCCGCCAACGGCCGCGAAGGCATCGACCGCGCCGCCGCACTCCAGGTCGACATCGTCCTCATGGACCTGCGCATGCCCGAAATGGACGGCGTCACCGCCATCACCGCCCTGCGCCACTCCCACCCGCACATCAAGACCCTCGTCCTGACCACTTTCGACGGCGATTCCGACGTCCTGCCCGCCATCGAAGCCGGTGCGACCGGCTACCTCCTCAAAGACGCCCCCACCGACGAACTCCTGCGCGCCGTCCGCGCCGCAGCCGCCGGCGAGCCGGTCCTGTCCCCCTCCGTCGCCGGCCGCCTGATGGGCCAGGTACGCAGACCGGTCAAGGCTGCCCTTACCGACCGCGAACTGCAGGTCCTCGCCCTCGTCGCCGACGGCGCCTCCAATCGGCAGGCGGCCGCCAAGCTCTTCATCAGCGAGGCCAGTATCAAGACCCACCTGCTGCACATCTACGACAAACTCGGCGTCCGCGACCGCGCCGCCGCCGTCGGCGAGGGGTATCGACGCGGTTTGCTCAGTTAGTCGACCAACCACCCGCCGTACCGAGCCCATCCCCGCCTACCTGCAGGAACGGCACAGGTGGCGGCTGGTGGGGCCAGCCTTGCCAACAGGCCGACTCACCGATGCGTCCGTGGACCGCATGCCCGGCCAGGGCGGCTTGACGAGTGGTTACGCGATGAGCAGGAGCGCGCTGATCACCAGCATCACCGCTGCGGTGGCGCCGTGGATGCCGTAGACGGCCGCCTTGGGCCCGTTGCTGCGCAGCACGATCACCGCGTCGCCGACGGGTACGGCTGCGGCGGCCAGCATGAACCAGCCCAGCAGGTGGGTTGTCCCACCGGCCAGCAGGATGAAGATAAAGAGCCCCGAGGCGATGTCGCGCACGCCCTTGACGGACAGCCAGGCGTGGAAGCTCCGGTCCTCGGTCGGCGTGCCGGGGATGCCGAAGCCGACCGCGGCCTGCGGGGCCCAGAAGGTGCGGGCGCCCATGAAGACGACGCCCGCACCGATCAGTCCGGCGAGCACGGTGGCGATGTTGCTGAGCATGAGTTGTCCTCCTCGACGGAAGCGCTCTATCTAGCGACGCTAGCTCTGGTAGCGACGATATTTCTATCACAGACACAATGTCTAGCATTGCTATGATGCTGCTATGTCCGCCATTGCCAAGCGCCGTGAACGTGAACGCGCCCAACGCCATCAGCTGATCATCACGGCCGCCCGCGAACTGGCCGAGGCCGAGGGGTGGGAGGCGGTGACAACGCGAAGGCTGGCTGAACGCGTCGAGTACAGCCAGCCCGTGCTCTACAGCCACTTCGACGGGAAGGAGGCCATCCTGCGCGCCGTCGCCGTCGAAGGCTTCGGTGAACTCGCGGCCCGCCTGCGCCGTGCCCGCTTGGCCACCCCCGAGCCGCCGCAGGCACTGCACGCCGTCTGCCGCGCCTACCTGGAGTTCGCGACCGAGCAGCCCGCCCTCTACCAGGCCATGTTCGTCCTGCCGACCGATGTGAAGTTCGCGCACGCCGAGACGCCGCCTCCGCTGCGCGCCGCCTTCGACGAGTTCGTGAGCTGCTTCCCCTCGGACAGCCCGCGACGCGAACTGTTCGCCGAAGTCACCTGGAGCGCGTTGCACGGCATGGCCGCCCTGTCGGACAGCGGCCGCATCCCCCCGAACGGCCAAACGGAGCGGCTCGACTTCCTCGTCGCCCAGATCGCCGGCACGTCAAGTGGACCGGCCGCGCTGTGAGGGGTGATTGAAAGGCCGGGGATCTGAGCCGAGCCACCAGCCGTACCGCCCGAACCCGCCCGGCGCTCCATCCGCCGGCGATACGCCCGAGGACGAGGTGTCCCTGGCCGACCTGGCCACCGTGTACAGGTCGGACGCTCCCCCATCCACCGCGCGCAAGCCGGTCGGTGTGTTGTCTGTGGGCATCACGGGGTGCCGGTCGAATTTTCGGCAAGCACACAGGCGACGGGCGGGTCGAGTTCGAGGGTCTCGACCCGGAGATGGGTGAAGCCGGCCCGGGTGAGCAGGTCCTGGAGTTCTTGGGCGGCTCGGACCGTGGTGTCCCGGGTGGCGCCCGGGCAGCGGGGCTGACTGACGAGCGCGATGCGTCCTGCGGGGCGGAGCAGGCCGCGCAGCTCGCGAAGCCGCTCCACCGGGTCGGGCCAGAACGCCACGGAGTTGACGGCGAGGATGGCATCGAGCGGATCGCCGAAGTTCGGCAGCCGATCCACGGAGGCCTGCGTGAGGTGCACGCGAAGGGCGCGGAGGGCGGCTGAGTTGCGACGAGCGGCTTGCCGGACCATGGTCTGCGAGTGATCGATGCCGAAGACGTGGCCCTGGGTGGCGCGGCCGGTGAACTCGGCGATGGCGATACCGGGACCGAAACCGATTTCGAGCACCCTGTCGGTGGGCTGCACGTTCAGCAACGACACCGCCCAGATGTTGCGCTGCCGGTTGGAGGGACGAAGAGCGAACATCCAGCCGTTCACCCACCCGACGATGCCCCGGGGGTGATGGGCCTGGCCCACCAAGTATCTGATCACGCGCTGCTTGAGAGACGTACCTGCTTCCTGCATGATCGCCAGTCAACGACTTCAAGTATCCTTGAAGTCAATGGGTGAGCAGTTGACGATCGGTGAGCTGGCGAGCCGCACGGGTGTCGCCACCTCCGCTCTGCGCTACTGGGAGGAGCTCGGCCTCCTCCCAGCGCCGGCTCGGGTCTCAGGCCAGCGGCGTTATCCGCCGTCGGCGGTCGGGCTGGTCGGTGTGGTCTTGGTGTTGCGCGATGCCGGCTTCACGTTGCGGGAGGTCAAAGCGTTCATCGCGTCTCGTTCACCGACCGGCGACGAACGGCGCGAGCTGTACCGACGCAAGCTCGCCGAGCTGGATCAACGCATCGCCCAGGCCCAGGTGGCACGCACCGCCATCGCCCATGGGCTGGCCTGCCCGCATACGGACATCTTCGAGTGCTCCAACTTCACCGGCGGGGTCGCGGCGTTCCTGGCGGGATCTTCCCTCGAAGAGGCTCACGAAGAAGTCCACTCGCACTGAGCTCGCCGCCGAGACACACGGCGGCCTCACCGTCGGCTCGCGAGATCGTCACGGACGACGGCTCTGGACCAGCTCGCTTCCCTTGATGCGGTCGCCGGAGCACAGGCCGGCCGGCTTCGGCGCCGACCGGTCCGTGTTCTCGGGGACGGGCCAGAGCGTGATCACGATGTGGCCCGAGATGCCGCCGAACCCGTCGCACGGAGCTCCTTTTCCTGTGGTGTCACCGACCCGAGTGAGGGCCTCAACGGCAGGTCCGTCGTGGTGAAGAGGACATCGGGCAGGTGATCTGCGAGGTCGGCGTGCAGGACGACGCGGTCCGGAATCCGGCCGGTCGCCGGCGGATCAGTCACCCGGTACACGCGAGCGTGTCGGCACCGCTGAGCCCACCGCGCAGCGGATCAACCGGCCGGACGCCAGCGGACCGCCGAGGTAGTCTCTCAGGAGTGATCAAGGTGCTGCTCGCCGACGACGAGGTCCTGGTCCGGGCGGGCGTGCGGGCCATCCTGGGCACCGCCCCGGACCTGCGGGTGGTGGCCGAGGCGGGCAACGGGCGCGAGGCACTTGAACTCGCCCGCGCGCACCGGCCGGACGTGGCCCTGCTCGACATCCGGATGCCGGTGCTGGACGGCCTGGACGCGGCGTCGGAACTGCGCCGGGCGGCGCCGCAGGTCGCGGTGGTGATGCTGACGACGTTTTCCGAAGACGAGTACATCGCCAGGGCGCTGGAAGGCGGGGCGAGCGGTTTCCTGCTCAAGTCGGGCGACCCGTACGAGCTGATGGCGGCGGTACGGGCCGTGCACAACGGCGCGGCGTTCCTCTCCCCGCAGATCGCCCACCGGGTGATCCGGCAGGTGAGCGGCGGCCGGATGAGCCGGCGGCCGGCGGCCCTGCAGCGGATCGCGGTGCTCACGCCCCGCGAGCGGGAGGTGCTGGCACTGGTCGGCGCCGGGCTGTCCAACGCCGAGATCGGCGAACGGCTGTACCTGGTGGAGGGGACGGTCAAGGCCTACGTGAGCGCCATACTGGGCCGCCTGGAGGTGCGGAATCGCGTCCAGGCGGCCGTACTGGCCTACGAGGCCGGGCTGGTCCCGCCCGGCTGAACGGCCGATCCGCTCAGGCGTCGCGCTTGCGCATCACCCACACTCCCGCGGCGACCGCCGTCGCGGCCCACGCGGTGAGCACGAGGCCGAAGGCCGGTTCGCCGGCCATGAAGCGCTTACCGGCGGGACCGGGCATGAAGCCCGCGACCGTGTTGAGGAACTCGGCGTTCAGCGAGGTGGCGATTCCCTGCAGCGCGATCGGGAGCACGAACACCACGACGAACAGCACCGAGAGGGTCCCTGCCGACCGGCGGATCAGCGTGCCGAGTCCCAAAGCCAGCACGGCGATGAGCGCCAGGTGCGCCGCCATGGACAGGATCCGCCCGGTCACCTGCGCGGTGTCGAATTCCCAGTACCTCTGCAGCTGAGGCGCGCCGGCCACCGTGCCGAGCACGGCGATGAGCCCGCCGGCCGCGAACACCGCGGCGCCCACCACCGCCGTCTTGGCCAGCAGCAGTCGGGTCCGGGACGGCGTGCAGGCCAGCGTCACCACGATGCTGCGGGTGGCGTACTCGGCGGTCACCGCCAGCATGCCGAACGAACCGAGAATGAGCTGCACCCATTCCATGGCGTCGAGGACCGACGACACCGGCTCGACCGGCCGGCCCTCCTTCAGCAGGAAGCGGGCCGTGTCGTCCGCCTCCAGCACCGCCACCAGCAGCATCGTCAGCAGGGCGCCGCCGGCGAACCACCAGGTGGAGCGGACGGAGCGGAGTTTCATCCACTCGGCGGAGGCCGCGCGGGCCAGGGCGTTCACGCCTGAGCCCCGTACTCGACGCTGTTGGCGGTCAACCGCATGTACGACTCCTCCAGCGAGGACTCCACGGGTCGCAGCTCGTACAGGACCAGCCCCAGCTCATGCGCCCGCCGACCGATCTGCTCGGTGGTGTGGCCGGTGACGGTCAGTTCGTCGGTGCCGGTCCAGCGTGCGGCGGGCAGCACGTCGGCCAGCGGTCCCAGCCGCGGTCCGCGGACCCGTACCCCGGCCCCGGCGACCAAGCCCTCCATCGGTTCGTCGGCGATCAGCCGGCCCTGGCCGAGGACGATCAGCCGGTCGGCGGTGCGCTCCATCTCGCTCATCAGATGGGAGGAGATGAAGACCGTGCGGCCCTCGGCGGCGAGCGATCGAAGCAGGGTGCGGATCCAGCGCACCCCGTCGGGGTCGAGGCCGTTGACCGGTTCGTCCAGCATCAGCACCTGCGGATCGCCGAGGAGGGCGCCCGCGATGCCGAGCCGCTGGCTCATGCCCAGGGAGTACGTGCCCGCCCGGCGGCGGGCCGCGGCGGCCATCCCGGTGAGTGCGAGGACCTCCTCGACCCGGGACAGGGGGATGGCCTGGCTCAGTGCCATGGCGCGCAGATGGTCCCGGCCGCTGCGGGCCGGATGGACGGCCTTGGCGTCCAGCAGAGCGCCGATGGTGCGCAGCGGACGGTCAAGGTCCGCGTAGCGGCGACCGCCGATCAGGGCGCTGCCGGACGTAGGGGCGTCCAGGCCCAGGATCACGCGCATGGTGGTGGATTTGCCGGCGCCGTTCGGGCCGAGGAAACCGGTGACCGTGCCGGGGGCGAGCTCCAGGGTGAGGTCGTCCACGGCGGTCTTGCCGCCGTAGCGTTTGGTCAGTCCTTGCAAGGTGATCATTGAGCTCCTTCGCTGCGATGGCGGACGAGGCATATCGCCTCATCCGCGCCGGTGATGGTGAAGGCGACGGGCGGTACACCCGCTTTGTCCGGGTCAATGGCCGGAGCCCGAAGGGATACCCGGCTACCGGCCCGCGGCCGACGGCGTCCGAGAGGGGGACACCGGTCTTTGCCCGGGAGCGGTGACGAACACGACCTGGAGCGGGTGCGGGTCGCCTCCCCATGGGTCTCGACCCTAGGAATCCGAGGGATGCCCCGGTCATGCACGATCGGCAGTGGGTACCCCTGACTTTCGTCAGGTGTCGCGGACGGGGGCACCGCGTAGCGTGACCGCCGTGAATCGGTTGCGGGACATTGTGGTGAGGGCGTTCCGGGGCGGTGACCTCGGCGCGGATCTGCTGCTGTGGCTGGCGGTCACCGTGCCGGTGTTCATGGTGCATGAATCGCCCGAGGAGGAGCTGTATCCCTGGCCTCCGTTGCCCTGGGTGAAGATCGCCGCGGTACCGCTGCTGGCGCTGGCCGTGGCCGTGGGCCGGCGGTGGCCGGTCGTGGCGGCGGCCGTTCCGGCGGGGCTGGGGCTGACGGTGACACCGGAGCTGTACACCGACAACTTCATGATCGCTCAGCTGCTGCTGGCGTTCCTGCTGGGGCGGCGGACCGCCGGCATGCGTCCGGGTCTGCTGTTCTTCGCCGGGGTATGCCTCGCGGGGCTGGCGGCGGCCGGCCTCATCTCCGGCGTCACGCTGTCGGACTGGCTGTCGCTGGTCGAGACCGCGGTGGCGACCGTCATGCTGCCCTGGCTGGCCGGGAGGTTCGCCCGCCGGCACGACGACCTCGTCCGTACCGGATGGGAGCTCGCCGAGCGGCTGGAGCGGGAGCGGCATCTGATCGGGGAGCGGATGCGGCTGGTGGAGCGGTCCCGGATCGCCGGCGACATGCACGACTCGCTGGGGCACGAGCTGAGCCTGGTCGCGCTGAACGCCGCCGTGCTTCAGGTGCATCCGGGGCTGGACGAATCCGCCCGCAAAGCCGCCGCCGAACTGCGCGTGTCCGCCGCCACGGCCACCGAGCGGCTGCGCGAGATCATCGGGGTGCTGCGGGAGGACGGCCGGGCCGCGCCCGTGCTGCCCTCCGGCGACACCGTGGCGGCCCTGGTCGAGCGGGCGGCCGCCGCGGGGATGGCGGTACGGCTGGACGGCGAGCTGGGGCCGCTGCCGGCAATGGCGGACCGGGCCGCGTACCGGGTGGTCCAGGAGGCCCTGACCAACGCCGTCAAGCACGCGCCGGGCGCCGCGGTCACCGTGCGGCTGGGCGTGGACGCCGCGGCCGGGGAGGCGGAGGTCACCGTGGTCAACGCGGCGCCCCCGGCCGGCCCGCTACCCGGGGCGGGATCCGGTGGCTACGGGCTGATCGGCCTGGACGAACGTGTCCGGCTGGCCGGAGGCACCCTGCGGGCGCGGCACACCGGCGGCGGCTTCACCGTCACCGCGCGGCTGCCGCTCACCGCGGGGGCCCCGGCCACGCCGCCCGACTCCCGGCGGGAGTTCGCTCTGGCCCGCGGCAAGGTACGGCGCAGCGTGATCGACGCGATCTGGATGCCGGTCGCGGCGGCCGCCGCCGTGATGGCGCTGACCTCCGGCTACGACCTCTACATCGCGCACCGCTCGATGCCGGATGTGGAGGTGCGCCACCAGGTACGCGTCGGCCGGAGCCCGGCGGTGCCGGAGTTTCCACGGGTTCGCTTCCGGCACACCGCGCTCAGGGACGGCGATCCGGGAATCCCGTGGGTTTCCCCGGTCTCCGGGAGCCGGTTTCGGTTCCGTGAGGATGGCCGGTAGTCGTCCGCAGGCGGTGTCATCGCCCGGTGTGCCGTGGCCGGTGCCCGGGAGTCGGCCCGGAGTGTCGGATACCCACGGCGTCGCGCCCTGCGGCGACCATCGGGTCGCCGACCGTGCGTGTAATGAAATTTTGACACGGTGTCCAGGGTGCTTTACATTAGTTGATGTCAGCTTTGTTTTACGTGAGGGGCGGTCATGGCCTTCGAGGACAAGTGTGCCCGGGTGTTGATCGTGGTCTCCGTCGGCGCGTACACGGTCTGCGTGGCGACCGTCCCGGGCCGATGACGGCCCGCTCGCCGACGTCGCCTACACGGGAACTCCGCTGTGAACCATCGGTGGCGCCATCGTCACCGCGATCGTGTCCCCCATCGCGATGGCTGTCGCGGATGGCCACGACGCCGACCGCGCTGACGAGCGCGACCGTGAGATCAACCAGGTCAGTGCGCGTATCGGGCAGTTGATCGTCGCCATCGGCGCGCTCGCCGAGACTCGCCCTCTTCCGGATCGCCGACACCGCCTACCTGGCGTTCGTGCCGTCCTCGGTCCTCAGCTTGATTGCCAAGATCATGGCTCACCGCAAGGGAGGCTTCCGGACGTGGTGAAGCCGACGCAGGTCACCGACGCGATCCGGGCCCTGCGGTTCGCGCACGACGAGATGACCCAGGCCGATCCGGCCGACCGTCATCGCGATCGAACAAGGTTGCCACTCCCCTCGCTGGAGACGGCGTTCCGCCTCGCCCGGGTGTCCCGGGTCGGACTCGACGACGCCTTCCAGTGCCCCGACACCGAAGGAGCCCCCCATGAGGGCGATCATCCAGGACGAGTACGGCCCGCCGCACGTGCTGAGCCTCGGCGAGGTCCCGGTCCCGACGCCCGGCGCCGGCGATGTGCTGATCCGGGTGCACGCGGCCGGCGTCGACTACGGCGTGTGGCACGTCATGACCGGGCTGCCGCTCGTCGTCCGCCTCGGCTTCGGCCTGCGCCGGCCCCGCAACCGCGTGCCGGGCATGGACGTGGCCGGCGTCGTGGAGTCCGTCGGCGCCGGCGTGACCGCGTTTCGCCCCGGCGACGAGGTGTACGGCGAGGCGGCCGGCGCGTACGCGCAGTTCGCGCTCGCCCGTCCGGGCAAGCTCGCCCACAAGCCCGCCAACTTGAGCTTCACCGAAGCGACGGCCGTACCCACGTCAGGGGTGACCGCGTTGCGGGCCGTCGGCCGGGTCACCGCCGGCCAGAAGGTGCTGGTCATCGGCGCCGGCGGCGGAGTGGGCAGCTTCGCGACGCAACTCGCCGTCGCCGGCGGCGCCCACGTCACCGCCGTGTGCAGCACAGCCAAGGCCGACCTCGTCCGGTCGCTGGGCGCCCGGGACGTCATCGACTACACGCGCGAGCCGCTCACCGGGACGTACGATCTGATCGTCGACATCGCGGGCATCCGGCCGCTGGCCCTGCTGCGCGGGCTGCTCTCCGAGCGCGGCCGGCTCGTCATCGTCGGCGGAGAGGGTGGAGGTCGGTGGTTCGGCGGGCTCGGCCGGATGCTGGCCGCCCGGCTGATCACCCCGTTCACGCGCCGGCGCCTGGACTCGCTGATCGCGGTGACCCGCACCGCCGACCTGGACGCGCTGCGCGACCTCATCGAGGCCGGGGTCGTACGACCGGCCGTCGGGCGCACGTACTCCCTGTCGGAGGCCTCCGCCGCGGTGGGTGACCTGGCCGCGGGCAACGCGCCCGGAAAACTCGTCATCACGGTTGATTGACCCCGGGGCCCGGTAGTCGGCCGGGGTCCGCGCCCGGTTGCCGGGCGTCCTGCTCCTGTACGGCGGCGTACAGGGCCTCGACCAGGGAGCGGACCCGGAAGTCGCCGCCTTCCAGCAACTCGGATCCGCGATTGGGGACGTAGCCGAAGGCGAGCTCCCGCTCCGGGTCGGCGAAGGCGAACGAACCGGTGGCGCCGCCTTGCCCGAACAGTCCCGTGACGTGCTCGGGCGCGGGCCAGAACGGGCCACCCGGTACGGCGAAGCCGATCCCCCACGCGCTGCGCACCCGGAGGGTCCGGTCGACGCCGTCGGCCTGCGGGGTGCGGATTCGCTCGACGAGTCCGGGGTTGAGCAGCCGGATGCCGTCCACCTCGCCGGCGAGGGCGGCGAAGTAGCGGGCCAGGGAGTGGGCCGAGGCGACACCGTCCATCGACGGGCTCTCCACCTGGTAGGTGCGGGGGTCGTTGGTGGCGTCCCAGTCGATGGCGACGCTGCCGTAGAAGGCGCGGAAGGACAGGCTGGTGGGGTCGTTGAGCGCCTCGACGAAGTCGGCGAGTTCCGGGACCTCCATGCCCAGGCGCATGTTCTCGGCGTCGGGGATGACCATGGTGGCCATCCGCGGCAGTTCGTCGTCGGGCACGCGGACATAGCAGTCCAGGCCGAGGGGTCCGGCGATCTCCCGTGCCAGGAACTCGCTCAGCGTCAACCCGGACACCCGGCGGACGATCTCTCCGGCGAGGTGGCCGATGCTGACCCCGTGGTAGCCGTGCGCGGTGCCGGGGGGCCATTCGGGGGTGGCGGCCGCGAGGGTCTCGGTGATCGGCGTCCAGGCGCGCAGATCCTCCCAGGTGATGGGCCGCAGGTGCAGGCTGGGCAGCCCCGCGCGATGGCTGAGCAGCGTCCGTACGGTGATCTCGCCCTTGCCGTGCTGGGCGAACTCCGGCCAGTAACGGGCCACGGGTGCCTCCAGGTCCACTTCCCCACGTGCGACCAGGAGGAGGACCGCGCCGGAGGCGAACGTCTTACAGGTGGAGGCGAGCGGGGCGATGGTGTCGCGCCGCCATGGTCTGCTCGTCTCGGGGTCGGCGTGTCCGCCCCACAGGTCCACGACCGGGCTGCCGTGCCGGTAGACGGTGAGCCCGGCGCCGACCTCGCCTCCGTCGGCGAAGTTCCGCTCGAACGCCGCACGTACCGGCTGGAATCCATCGGCGGTGCTTCCTTCGATCTGCGTCATCTTCACACCCTTCCAGATTGCCGACCTACCGGTCGGTCGGGTGGTGTGACGGTAGCCTACCGACCGGAAGGTTGGCAATCCTCGTGACGACCAACCGGTCGGTAGGCTGATAGCCTGGACGGATCCGTGAACGAGCTTCGAAGGACAGCGATTGACGCGGAACGAAACATCGGACACCCGCCGACGCATCATCGAGGCGGCCAGGGAACTCTTCACCACGCAGACCTACCGTGCCGCCAGCATGCGGGACGTCGCCGAACGCGTCGGCATCAGCAAACCCTCGCTCTACCACCATTTCCGCAGCAAGGGCGAGATCCTCGCCAGCCTCGTGCGGTCCCCGATCGAGCAGCTCGACGCGACGATCCAGGCCGCCGCGGCCCGCCGTACCACCGCCGAGGTCCAGCGGCACGTCCTCAGCGGCTGCATCGACGTCATGCTGGCCCATCGCGCGACCATGTCCCTGCTTCTCCGCGACGCCTCCGTCTACGGCGACGAGACCGTCGACCTCGTGTCACGCATGGCGAGCATCACGAACCGGGCCATCGAGCTGCTGGCCGGCCCCGACCCGGACTGGCGCGGGCGTGTACGGGCCGCCCAGGCCTTCGCCGCGGCCGCCGATCCCATCAGCCAGCTTCCAGACATACCGGATGACGAGCTCCGTACCGAGCTCCTCCGCGGGGCGAGCGCGATCCTGGGCCTGCCGGTCGGCCCCTAGCTCCAGGCGGCGCTCTGACCAATCTTGTTGTGCTTTGCCGGATCGATTCGAACTCCGTGCCTGCCGCGCTGCGCACGCATGAGTCGTGAACTTCTGAGGGCTGGGCACCTACGTACCCATCGCGAACCTGGTCGCCGAACTCGGCGGCGTCCTGGTCAAGGAGGCCGGGGTCTGGCCGTCAAGTGCAACAACACCACCTGTCGCCGCCGAGCACATGGTCAAGACTCATGTCGCGCGCCTGCCGGTGAAGCCGGGCCTTCTCGATCAGGCGCCGACGATCGTATACGCCTACGAACCCGGACTGTAGTCATGGCGCCTGAACTGGGCGCCGAGACTGATCGTCTTACGGGCATGAGATCTAGTTGGGTCGTCGTTTTGGTGCTGATGCTCACGGCGTGCGGCGGAGTCCGAAGTGAGGTCGGCGTGGCCACGCCGAGTCCGGAGCAGAAGGCTCGGCCTTCCTCCAAGCCATCACCTGGGCCATCCTCCAAGCCGGTGTTGGCCGGGCCTGCGGGGCGCCCGGTCGCCAAGTGGCTGCGTGTGGGCGGTATGGCGGCGCACAACCTCGCCCACCCCCGCCGTCCGATGCTGGTGGTCTACGCCGACGGTCGGGTCATCGCCGACGCCGCGCACGAACTGCGCCTTCCACCCGCTGGGGTGAAAGCCCTGGTCGAGGCACTGGATCATGACCTGACCGGGCAGCCCGCAACCGCCTCGCCCCGACCCGGCACGCCTAGGGTGTTCGACGCGTCCACCACAATCCTCGGCGTCGACAGCGGCGACGGGATGCGCGAGGTGGCCGTGCCGTTTCCGGAGAACGTCGTCGCAGGCGGCTACGACGCCGCCCTTGTCGACGCCCGTGACCGCCTCGCCAGCCTGGCCGGCCGTGTCGTGGCAGAGGGCCGGAAATTCGCCCCCGACCGTGTACAACTGTCCTCCACGTACCTGTCCGCCGGGCAGGTCACGACCCCTGTGACCAAGCTCTGGCCGGAGGACGTCCTCCTGCCTCCTTCGACGCAGGCCGGCTCGAGGGAGAAGAACCACAAGGGCAACAAGGCGCTCACGATCACCCGGCTGATACCGCGTGCCGGAATCTGGCACTTCTATCGCACGTCGTCCGGCAAGCAGATCGCGCTCTCGTGGCGATATCTGCTCCCCCACGAATGAGCTTCCCCAAAGCCGATGTGACAGGGATGCATCGTGCCCTGTCACATCGGCAACCGGTCGGCTCGTTTCGCCTGTTCCGCGTCGGTACGGGGCCTGATCTTTCAAGATCCGGGACGGGCCGTTTCGTACGGTGAGTGCCTTCCCACAGGTGGGAACGGTCACCGAACGGAGCCGGCGGAAGGTCGTAGGCATACGTTCCGGTACCGCCGCCGTTCGCCTACAAGCGTGATTCCGGAGTGGATCGCCTGGTGGGTGACTCGCGGTTGTGGTGACCGGGTGTGTACGCGCGGACTGCTCGGCCAGGGCGGGGAGTTCGGCGACCCGGGCGTGAGCCCCGGCGCGAACACGGTTCCTAACCGATGTCGGCCAGCCGGGGCGTGATGCGTTCGGCAAGCTGTTCGGCGAAAGCGACCGGGTGCCGATCCGGCATCACCTGGATCTCGCTCACGCCCAGCTTGGCGTACTGTGTGGCGTCGGCCAAGAACGCGTCGGGGTCGTCCAGAATCGGGCCCATCGCCGCCAGAGTCTTCTCAACGGCGTCGTAGTCGCGGTTCTCGGCGGCGCAGTGCGCGCGCAGCACCTCCAGCTTGCGGGCCACGTCGTCCACGTCGGTGGCGAACAGGTTGCAGGCATCGCCGTACCGGGCGACCAGCAGGAGGGTCTTCTTCTCACCGCCACCACCGACCATGATCGGCAGACGGCCACGGCCCAGCGGGGCCGGGACGCACAACGTCTCCTCCAGTTGGTAGTGCCGTCCCCGGTAAGGGCCGTTGTCGTCGCTCCACATCTGCAGGCAGATCTGGAGCGTCTCCTCCAGTCGCTCGAACCGCTCGGCGAGCGGCACCACCGGCACGCCGAGGCCGCGCTGCTCGCGCTCGTACCATGAGGCGCCGATGCCGAGCGCCGCCCGCCCGCCCGACAGCACGTCGAGTGTGGTGACGATCTTCGCCAGCAGACCCGGATGCCGATACATGACGCCGGTGACCAGCATCCGGAGCGTCATCCGCTCAGTCAGCGCCGCCACGTACCCGAGCGTCGTGTAGCCCTCGAGCATCGGCTCCTCGGCACGCTCCATCTGGAAGTAGTGATCCATCACGCTGAACGACGACACCCCCGACTGCTCAGCGATCCTGGCGGTCTCCGCCAGTGTCACGGCTATCTGTGCAGGATCGTCCGGAGTCGAGTAGTCCCAGTAGTGAAATCCGAGCTTCACGCCTAACCTCCCCATCGTTGCCGCAGGCCACGTCCTCGAGGCCGGTGCACCTGGCCGCACAACGATCGTATGGAGCTGGAGTTCACTCCAGGCAAGCCACAACCTCGGCAGCGAGCTTGCCGGCCGCCTCGATCGTGGGCACTCCCTGCCAGGACGATCCGCCTGTGCCGCACCGTTCCCAACGGTGGACCAGGCGCGGGTCGTCGAGCTCTACGAGGGGTTCGCCATGCCCCTTCCGACGGACTCCGAGGGCCTGGTCGCGACAATGTGCGCGCTGCCGGCCGACGTGACGGGCGCGGGCAGGTTCCGGCTGCTCGCCTACCTGGAGCTGCAGGCCGAGGCTGCGCGCAAGCCGTGGCTGTCGCAGATCCTCGACGCCATCGCGGTGGGCGACTTCGCCCGCTTCGAACAGGCTCAGCGGAGCGCGGGTCTCCCGGTGACGGGTGAGAAGGCCGCACTTGTCACGCTGACCATGCACGGGGCGATCCCGCACCTGCTGGTGGAGGAGCCACGGACGCTCGCCGCGGCGGGTCTCGTCGATCTGGAGCGCTTCGTCCGCTCCTCGTTGGCGGCTGTCTACGGGGAGGCATTCCCAGGCGTCAGCTGAATCGAATGGCCCGGATTCAGGTCTCGGTCAGCGGAGCCGATGGCTCGGCATGCCGCGAGGATGGTGTCGCCGATGTCGGGCGGCGGCATTCGGTCACACGGTGTCGGCGGAGGGCGTCTTCGGCGGAGTCTCGTCTGCCTCGGCCGTATCGTGAGTGAGACCGCTACGACGAGCAGGCCGGTCCGAACTCGGGCGGTGGCTAGTCCTGAAGGGACCGCAGGACCGCGTCGACCGCCCGTTCGATGCGGACATGGGCTCGGTCCGGCGCCGGTCGGCCGATGTCCAGCCAGGCCATGATGGCTTCGATGGTGACCGTCAGGGAGAGCTGCGCGGCCCATCGCGCCCAGAGCGGGTCGTCGATCACCCCGGCCAGGTTCCGGTGGACCTCCTCCGCCATCTCCCCGCGCAACTCGTCGACGTCCTGCCGGAACTGCGGCTCTCTGGCGGCTTGGTGAAAGAGCAGCCGGAAGGCGTCGGGATCGGCGGACGCCCAGCTCACCATGGCACGGACGCTACCTTCGGTGAGTTCGCCGCCGACGGCAGCGTCCAGATGGCGGGCGGCATGCCGGATCGCCGCGCGGTACAGATCGTCCTTGGACTCGAAATGCCGATAAATGATCATTCGGCTGATTCCGGCCGCGACGGCCACGTCGTCGAGACTCGTACCGGCGTGGCCGGAGCGGGCGAACATCGGGATGGCGGCGGCGATGATCTGCTCACGGCGTTGTGCCCGAGGCAGCTTCGGCGTCGTACCGGGTCCCATGACTCTCCCTTGTTGCACAAGCGTATATATGCATAGTGTATACACGAATGCAACAAGAGGAGGAGTCATGTCTGCCAACTCCCGCCCGGTCGGCACGCGGTTTCCGGACGGCTTTCTCTGGGGGGCGTCCACGGCCGCCTTCCTCATGGACGGTGCGCCCCTCGCGGACGGCGCCGGGCCGTCCGTCCAGCACACCTTCGCCAGGACCCCGGGCAACGGGGGCTCGGCGCTGGAGCGGGGAGTCGATCAGTACCGGCGCTTCCGCGACGACGTGGACCTCGCCCGCGAGATCGGACTGCAGGCCTTCCGCTTCTCGATCGCCTGGCCGCGCGTCCTTCCCGAGGGCACGGGAACGGTGAACGCACCCGGCCTCGACCACTACGACGCGCTCGTCGACGCGCTTCTCGACAGCGGGATCACGCCCTTCCCCTACCTCTACCACTGGGATCTGCCGGCCGCTCTGCAGGATCGCGGCGGATGGGCCAATCGTGACTGCGCGAACTGGTTCGCCGACTACACCGCGTGCCTGTACGCCCGGCTGGGCGACCGCGTCCCCCGCTGGAGCACGATCTGCGAGCCGCACTCGATCGTCCACTTCGGCCATGTCGTCGGCGAGGACGGTCCGGGAATCCGGGACCTCAGGACCGCGCTGCGCGCCGGCCACCATCTCCTGCTCGGGCACGGCCTGGCCGTCCAGGCGTTCCGCGCGAGCGGGGCCCGCGGCGAGATCGGCATCAGCACCGTCATGACCGACATCCGGCCCGCCTCCGACGCCCAGCCCGACCGTGACGCGGCCCGGCGCGCCGACACGTACTTCAACCGGCTGTATCTCGACCCGATCCTGCTCGGTGCCTACCCCGCGGACCTGCCCGAACGCCTGCGGCGGGACTGGCCTCCGGTCGACGAGGGCGATCTGGCGGTGATCGCCTCCCCGATCGACTTCCTCGGCGTCGTCTACTACCTCCCCCTGACGGTCGGCGACCCCGCGTTCGAGCGTCCGGCCGGCGACGTGGCGCCCGAAGGCTTCGAACAGCTCGGGATCTCCGGCCTGGCCGCGATCGAGCGTCAGGAGACCGTCCTGGCCGAGATGCTGAACGTGCGGGTCGTCGACACCGCGGGGCCGGTCACCGAGCTGGGGTGGGAGATCGCCCCCGACGGCCTTGCGAACGTCCTGCGCACACTTCGCGACCGCTACGGCGAGCTGCCGCTGTATGTGGCCGAGAACGGCGCGGCCTTCCCCGACACCGTCGGCGCCGACGGCACCGTCGAGGACGCCGACCGCGTCTCCTACATCCACGACCACCTGCGGGCGGCCCACGAGGCCATCCGGTCCGGCGTCGACCTTCGCGGCTGGAGCGTGTGGTCCCTGCTGGACGATCCCGACAACCGCTTCGGGCTGATCCACGTCGACCGGGAGACCCAGCGCAGGACCGTCAAGGCCTCAGGGCGTTGGTATCGCGAGGTGATCGAGACCAACGGCCTGCCGATGCCACACACGTCCGGGGGGTGACCTCGCCCTCGACTTCGTCTACAGGAGGGCCGGACGTCGGTGGCATCTTCCCGCAGGCGCGATCCGGGCGGACCTCACGTCCAGGCACACCCCGTTACCGGGCCGGCTCCACGGCCCACCCGGCCGCTGTACACCGCTTCCTCCACCGCCCGCCTGCTCAGCGTCAGCCGGCCGGCCATCCGCGGGGACGTTCCCGAATCCATCACAGGCCGCCCTGCCGGCGAAAGCCGGCGAGGTGGGGGATGCTCCCGGATCGATACGCATTGGCCGACCTTCGCCATCCCGGGCGTTGGCCGTACAGCCACGGCTCATCGTGCTGTCGCCCTTCCGGGCGGAGGGGGCGAAGTGATCTTCAGGTGATGCGCTCGACACGTGTCACGCAAAGGGCTTGGCCTCAACAAAGGCTGCTCGTTTGGGACAGGCGCCGACGACGCCTCGGTTACCGCGCGCGAACCACGTCGCCGAGCTTGACCCGGGCGCCCGTCCGCAGTACCGCCCGCTGGTACACCTTGGCGCCGAAGGCCAGCGCCGCGAGCACCGCCACCACCATCGCCGCCATGGAGAGCCCCGCCTGCCACAGCGGCACCTCGGCCGCGGCCATCCGCACCGGCATGATCATTGAGGAGAAGGGCGGCACGTACGACGTGACCGTGGCCAGCGTGCCCGTGGGATCTCTGGTGGCGAAGAAGGACACGAAGTAGCTCACCATGATCACCATGATGAGCGGTGTCAGCACGCTGTTGACCTCCTCCTGGCGCGACACCAGCGAGGCGAACGCCCCCGCCAGCGTGGCGAAGAAGGCGTAGCCGAGCACGAACCACACCAGCACCCCGGCCACCAGCCCCGGCATGCCGGGCGGGAAGTCGGCGGAGATCCCCGAGGCCATCGAGGCGGCCAGGCCGACCGCCAGGATCGTGACCAGGTTGATCAGGCCGACCACTCCCAGCCCGACGATCTTGCCGCCCAGCAGCTGCCACGGCCTCAGCGTGGCCAGCAGGATCTCCACGATCCTGCTGCCCTTCTCCTCCACCACCCCCATGGCGACCATCGTGGCCTGGCCGATGAGCATCATGAAGAGCACGATCACCAGCACGGTGGCCAGCCCGGTGCGCGCGGCCTGATAGCGGGTGTCGGCACCCACGGACACCACCTGCAGCGGCGGGATCGACACGCCGGCGGCACCGAGCTTCGCCTCCCGGTTGACGCTCTGCAGGAGCACGCCGAGCTGATCGTCGATCTTCCCGTCGGTGAGCACCTTGGTGCCGCCGACCAGCACCGCGTCCACGTCCCCTGCAAGCACGGCCTGCTTGGCGGCGGCCTCGTCGGGGAACGCGCGCCAGGTGAACTCCGCGTCCGGGGCGGCGGCCTCCAGCGGGAGCCGCTGGGAGTCGACGGTGCCGAGGGCGTAGGACTCCGGACCGCCGAACAGCTTCGGCGCGAAGGAGATGGCCGCCACCAGCGCGGCCGTGATGAGCAGGCCGATGACGAACGCCTTCGTACGGACCTGCGTCACGATCTCCCTGCGGGCGACCAGCATCAACCCGTTCACGCCACGGCCTCCTTGAAGATCTCGGTGAGGGTCGGCCGCTCATGGCCGAAGTGCTCGACGTGCCCGGCCTTGACGGCGCGGCGCAGGATCTCCTGGTCGTCACCGTACGTCGTACGCAGAATGTGCCGGTCACCGGATACGGTGACCGTGCCCGGCAGGCCGTCCGCCCAGCCCTGGGCCGGATTGCGGACGACCACCCGCAGCGTGTCGTTTCCGGCCGAGCGCAGGTCGGCCACCGTGCCCGTGGCCACCATCCGCCCGGCCGACACGATGCCGACCGAGTCACACAACCGCTCGACCAGCTCCAGCTGGTGGCTGGAGAAGATCACCGGAACCCCGCCTGCACACCGCTCCTGCAGAGCGGTGGCCAGCGCGTCCACCGCGATCGGGTCGAGCCCGGAGAACGGTTCGTCCAGTACCAGCACCTCGGGGTCGTGCACCAGCGCCACCGCCAGCTGCACGCGCTGCTGGTTGCCCAGCGAAAGCGCCTGCACCGGGTCGTTCCTGCGCTCGGCCACGCCCAGCCGCTCCATGAGGTCCTCGGTGGCCTTCTTGGCGACCGCGGCACTCATCCCGTGCAGGCGGCCGAAATATTCGATCTGCTCGGCGACCCGCATCTTCTGGTAGAGGCCACGCTCTTCCGGCATGTAGCCGAAGCGGCGCCGGTCCTCGTAGCCGAGCGGGCGGCCCTGCCAGCTCACCGAGCCGGAATCGGCCTGGAGCACACCCATCACGATGCGCATGGTCGTCGTCTTGCCTGCACCGTTCGCGCCGACGAACCCGTACATCTCCCCCGGCCGTACGGCGAAGCCGATCCCATCCAGGGCGAGCTTCCCGTCGGGAGCGTCGGGGCCGCCCGCGAAGCGCTTGTGCAGCTCGCTGATCTCGAGCATCAATTCCTCTCCTTCGTCATGGGTCAATCGTGCCTTTCACGCCATTCGTCCTGGTAATCGGGGAAGTCGTGTGCTCGATGGCGCGGGGCCGGGCCGGTGCTTCGATTGACGTGGCCAAGTGATCTCCCCGGAATCCGGCGGTGGGAGTCGCGGTGATTCGTCGTGTCAGCCGTATCCGCTCGCCGCCGCCGTCCTGGCCGCTTCGGCGCACTGGCGCAATGCGGTCGTGATCGGCTCGATGGGTGCGGACAGCTGCCGGATCCGGTCCCGGAGCGGACGCGCCTCCCGCCCGGAGGGAAGCACCGACTCGAGCTGGGCCGCCGCGGCCAATGCCGCCAGGACGCGGATGTCCTCGTCCAGATCTGCGACCGGCCGGCCGCCGCGGATGGCCCGGCCGACGCGCTCGGCCAGGCTGCGCGCCGGGGACTCCTCGCGCAGCGTGATCCGCTCGACCGGGAACAGCAGGACCCGGCGCCGCTCCACGTTGATCACCCGGGCGGCCGCCAGCTCGTCGCGTACCATGAGGACCGCCGTGCCGTTGTCGTGCACCCACCGATACCACGAGCGGGGCTTGGAGTCCGAGACCTGCTCCCAGACCATGGCCCGCAGGGCACCGTGCTCGGCGGCCGGGGCGGTGAGAGCTCGCGCCTTGCCCGACTCGTCCGCCAGGTTGCCCGCCAGCAGCAGCTCGGCGAGGGCGGTCGCGCGCAGCAGGTGACCCAGCTCGATCCGCTGGGTCAGCTCCCCCTTTCGCAGGTCGAAGGCCAGTAGAAAGGCCGATTGGGTCAGTGACTCACCTTGATTCACTTGCGTCTCCATCCGCCTGCTCTTGTTCTTCCTGATCTGTGTCGTCCCGTGTGCCGTCCTCGCCTGGCTCGGCGCGATGGGCTGTCCAGGTGCGCCTGCCGATCCTTCTCGTCAGGCAACCGGCCAGGGAGATGCGCTGTGGGTGGCTGCACCTGCGGATCGGCGTCAGCGGGGGCTCCCTTGTCGTGCTGCTGCCGGGGAACCAACCGGCGCACCGACACCTGAAGCCGCCGATGCAGCGATTCGGACGTCGCTTGATCGGCCGCTACGCCGGCCTCGTACGCCCGGCGACGTGACCCCGCGGCCGGGTCGCGGTCATGATGAGGCCGGCGCTACCGCGCCGGACGTCAAAGCCGCCTGGACGATGCGGATCGCCTCGCCGGCGTCGATGCCGACGCTGGCGATCACGGCCGCGTAGTCGGCGGCGGCCCGGCGGGCCCGCTCCCGGCTCTCCTCGCCGGCGGCCGACACGAACGAGCCCGCCCGCCCGCGCGTCTCGATCAACCCCGCCTCCTCCAGCTCCCGGTAGGCCCGGCCGACCGTGTTGACGGCCAGGCCGAGGTCGGCCGCGAGGTGGCGGATGGTCGGCAGCCGGGCGCCCACGGCCAGTGTGCGGTCCTGGATCTGCCGGGCGAGCTGGGCCCGCAGCTGCTCGAACGGCGGTACCAGCGAGGCCGCGTCGATGACGATCATCGGACGCCCACAACCCGCCGGGCCACCGACGCGCTCGACGGCCTCCTGACATGGAGCGCGATGGTCGCGACCACTCCCAGGATCAGGTAGGCGACCGAGGCGGCGCTCCACCAGCCGGGCGCGGTGCCGAACAGCAGGATCATGGGCATCGACCACTGCGCACTCGACATGGTGCATTCGCGGGCGTCCTCGACGCGCATGATGACGTCGGCTGTCAGCGACTCCTCGTCCTCCGCCACGACCGGGTGCCTGAGCAGGTGGCGCAGCTGCATGGCGGTGACGGCCGTCACACCGAGCAGGCCGATCAGCAGGATGAGGGCCAGCTGCCGCACGGTGGGGTCGGAAACGGTCATGGCGCTCCCGGCCAGCGCCATGCCACCGGCGAACGCGGCGACCGCGTAGACGGCCTGCGGCTTGCCGATCACGGCGCGCCAGCCGGGCTGGATCAGATGGGCGGCCCTGCGGGACAACGTCGCCCCCGCCTGCTGGTCGACACGTCGCACCCACCGGTCGAGCAGCGACTGCGCCAGCAGCAGCCCGGCCACCAGCGCGATCAGGACCAGCTGCCCCAGCGGGAGATGCGGCTGGAAGCCGCCGAAGGCGGAACCGGCGAACCGGTCGTAGGTCGCGGCGAGCGCGCTCGCGATGATCAGCACGGCCACGATGACCTGGGCGGCGAGGCGGGCGCTCCGCCGGACCCCCAGCCGGCTGGCCAGCAGCGGGGTCGGGCGGGCGTCGGCCAGGTCGTGCTGGGCCAGCCACTCGCCCGCCAGTCGCAGATCGGTTGCACCTGCCGACGACCGGGTGTCCGGCAACGCTTCCCGGGCCATAACACTCCTTTGTCACAAGCTTTGTATCAACATGATGCGTCATAGCTTGCGACAAAGTCAACGCCCCTTGGGCGCCATCCCCCCTCCAACACTCGTGCCGCCTCCGGCAGGGCTGCCGGAGGCGGCGAGGTCACATCACGCGACGGCGGTCCCCTCAAGTTCGACCATCAGGTCGGGGATCGCCAGCCGTGACACCCCGAGCATCGTGGTGGACGGTGCCACCCCGGCGACGCCCAGCCGCGACGCCAGCACGCCGTAGTGCTCGAAGAGCCGGTCGACGTCGGTGGTGTAGACGTTGAGCCGGACGAGGTTCGCGAGGGACATGCCGGCCTCGCCGAGAACCGCCTCCAGGTTGTCGAGGGTCAGCGCCAGCTGCGCGGCCATGTCACCCGCGTGCTGAGGCTTGCCCTCGCCGCTCATCGCAGTCTGCCCGGCGCAGTACAGGGTCCGGGTGTGCCCGGAGACGACCTCGCCCTGGTTGTACCCCAGCTCCACCGACCACGCCCACGGATTGACCGCCGTTCGCTCCATTGCCACATCGGTTCCCTTCGATTCGTTGACATCGCGTATGTCCATCGGCTCGGTAGCCGCCGACCTTCTCGTCGTGGCGCCAAGCCTCCCGGCAAATCACGACATCCTGTGTCGTGTATTTCAGTAGAGTTTTCGTATGCGCGCCGACCGGTTGGTCTCGCTGGTGCTCCTGCTGCGGCAGCACGGCCGGCTGTCCGCGACCGCGCTCGCCCGCGAGCTGGAGGTGTCCACCCGCACCGTGCTGCGCGACATCGAGGCGCTGTCCGCGGCCGGTGTCCCGGTCTACGCCGAACGCGGCCGGCACGGTGGTTTCGCGTTGCTGCCCGGTTTCCGGACCGAGCTCACCGGACTGAACCACGACGAAGCCCTTGCTTTGCTGGTGGCCGGATCGCGGCGCGGCGCGCAGGCCTTCGGCCTCGGCTCGGCGCTCGCCTCAGCGATGCTCAAGGTGGTCGACGCGCTTCCCGAGAGCTATCGGGACACCGCGGCCGACGCGGCCGAGCGATTGCTCATCGACCCGGAGACCGACCTCCTCTCACGCCGGCTGGTCGACGAGGAGGTGCCCGACGCCGTGGCGGCCGAGGTCCTGCGCGCGGTGTTCACCGGACACAAGCTGCGCATCCACTACGCGGCCGCGGGCCAGACCCCGAAGTGGCGCACGGTGGACCCGATCGGCCTGGTCACCGTACGCGACCGGGGCTACCTGCTGGCCACGAGGTCTGGCGCGGACCGCACCTACCGGCTGTCCCGGATCTTGGCCGCCGAGGAGCTCGCCGAACCCGCTCAGCGGCCGGACCGCGTCGATCTGGACCTGGCCTGGCAGGAACGCAGCACGCGGTTCCGGGCCGGCGGCGACCAGGTCACCGTGCTGGTACGGGTGGACCCGGCGCGGCGGGAGGACCTGGTGGGCACCGCGCTGGCCGTCCACGCCGAAGAGGCCGACTCGGACGGCCGGCTGCGGCTGGAGGCGACCTTCCAAGACCCGAGACACGCCGTATGGGCGCTGTGGCAGCTCACCACGTACGCGGAAGCCCTGGCCCCGCAGTGGTTGCGCGACTCCCTGCGCGACCGCGCCACCGCGATCGCCACCCACTACGGAGCGTCATCCTGAGAGTCGTCGCCTTGCCAGGGGCGCCGCCGACACGATTCGGGCCACTCCGTTCCGGTAGGCGCGCAGCGGCCGCCGTACGTCCGGGACAGGGGGACATCAGCCGGGTGTGCACATCGTCGTGGAGTTCGCGCGGTGGCGGGCGAAGATCCGAATGAGTTCGGGCATGCGATAGCGGGTCTGCCCACAGGAGGCCGGACAGATCTCGTCGACGAGGTGCGCGTTCACCAGGGCGAACAGCAGCTCCCGGGAGACCTGGTCCGGCATGCCGGTCAGCGCGGCCGCGGTCTGTGCCGGAAAGTGCGGGACGTCCAGCAGTCCGAGCAGCTGGAACAGTCGGCGTTGCGCGTGGTGGAGGTCCACGTACGACCTGACGATGCTGGCCCGCACGTCGAGGTCGCCCGCTTTGAGATGGTCGAGCCTGGAGGTCTCGTCGCGGAGCTCCGCGGCGAACGCGGCGAGTCGCCGTTCCGGCCGTGCCGCGACCCGGACCCCGGCGATCCGTACGGCGAGCGGCAGCCTGCCGCAGAGCTCGACGATCTCCTGGGCGTGGGTCGGCTCCCTCTCCACCCGTTCGGGAGACACGATGTTGGCGAAGAGCTCGACCGCGGAGTCGGGTTCCAGGACCTCGAGGTCGATGAAACGAGCGGCTTCCAGCCCGAGGAGCCGCCGGCGACTTGTGACCACGACCGCGCACCCCGCCGAACCCGGCAGGAGGGCCCGCACCTGCTTCTCGGTCTTGGCGTTGTCGACGACGACCAGCACCCGCCGGTCCGCGAGGAGACTGCGGTAGAGCGGAGTCCGCTCGGCGAGGGGTTCGGGGATCGAGGCCGGTGCGACGCCGAGCGCACGCAGGAACTGTCCCAGCACCATGCCGGGCGTGGTGCCGGGAGTGAAGTCGGTGTAGAGCTGACCGTCGGGATAGCGCTCCTTGAGGCGATGGGCCAGGTGAATCGCGAGCGTGGTCTTGCCCACGCCGGCGAGTCCGGAGATCGCGACTGTGGTAAGCGTCGGCCGATCCTGCGCGGCCAGCACCTCGGTCAGGTGATCGATCTCGCGGACGCGTCCGGTGAAGTCCGCCGGAGCAGGCGGGGTTTGCGCCGGGACGAGTCCTTCGTGGAGGGATCGGCGCGGCTGGGTCGGGCCGGGGGGCAACGGTGGCTGCGAAGCGGGACGCCGTTCCTCGGCCAGGAGCCGCTGGTGGAGCCGACGGAGTTCCGGACCGGGATCGGCGCCCAAGTCCTCCCGCAGCCGGCGTTGATGCCGGGCGTAGAACTTGAGCGCCTCCGAGTGCCGCTCCGCCATGAGGAGGGCGCGCATGAGCAGCGCCGCGAACCCTTCGCGGAAGGGGTGCTCCGCCACCAGTCCGACGAGCTCGGTGACGAGATGTTCCGGCTGTCCGTGCTCCAGGTCCTCTTCGATTCGCAGCTGAAGAGTCGCGAGGCGGCGTTCGTTCAGGGTGTCCGCGTAGGTGGCCGTCTGTGATGTGACGGGAACGTTGGCGAATACCGGACCACGCCAGAGCGAGAGCGCCTCTTTAAACAGAATTGAAGCACCGGTAGAATTACTGTTGCCGCGCATTATGAATGCCTCGTCGTAGAGATCCTCAAATTGAGAGGCGTCGACGGCGTCACGCTCGACATTCAACTGGTAGCCGCCGGCGCGATACTGGATGACTTCGGACGCTCCGGCTGGGATTAGGCGCCTCAACGCCAGGACATGGCCACGGATCAGAGTTCTGCAGGTTGGAGGGGGTTTATCGCCCCAGAGTTCGTATACCAGATAGTCGACCGAGACATTCCGCCGGGCTTTCATCAGTCGGCGGTGTCCAGCCGTCATGGTTCCCGAATGGTTTGATCAGGCTTGAAGGAAATCAGCCGGAAAACCCGGGCCTTTTGGCAAAGCCTCTCCGTCCACGACCGAACCCTGTATTCGATCATGGAAAGCCATTGAGCCCAGCGGTAGGGGCTCCGTAGGAAAATCGTTGGAGATCCGCCTCCGGCGTCTCGCCGACCGGAATAAGACCGGTCGGCTACACCGCGGATCAGGTACCGTCATCGAGGTAACGACGGCAAGCCGACGCGTCCAGTCGGCGCTCGACACGTCTCGCTCTCGCTTCGGCCCTGCCGTAAAGCGAGACTTCCGTCCGAAATCGGCAATACATCTGTTGATTTCTGATGTATGAGTATCGTAGAAACTCGGTAAAAAGTAGAAGTCCGCAGAGCGTTGGGGGTCTTCAGTGAGCCCTGCCAGATTCCGATGTCTTGGGCCTCTAGAGGTGTGGGACGGCCGCCGCTGGGCGACCCCCAGCGGCGGCCGAGTACGCGCGGTCCTTGCCGCTCTGATCCGACGCAAATCAACGACTGCATTCTCGCCCGCCCTCCGATGAGTCATGATCTTGGTCTTCCGGAAGATACGGTCTGAATTGGCGGTTTTCTGGGGCCAACAGTTCTTCTACGCTACTTCTAGGCGAGCACCGGACAATCCAATTTCATGACCGGATATCAGGATTCGGTCATGCGAGGGAGGGTCCGTATTGAATCCTGCGGGCTCCATGGGTGATCGGCTACTTGGTTCGATCGTTCCTCAACGGACAGGCGAGCGCCTCTTCCTCGGAGTATCGGCCATGCGGAAAGCAGTGCTCCGGGTACGGCCACAACGGCCCTGACACGCGGACATGGCGCGGTCCCTGCCTCTTACCACCCGTAGCCGGATATCTACATCCTCCCGCCGTGACCTTTCTACGGGATTCCTACGGCGGCCCTTGACGATCGGTCCGGGTGGTCGCACCACACAAGGGTCAACGGAATGGAGGAACGATGCTGAAGGGTATCGGTTCGCTCGCCGACAGGCTGCTGAGCCTGGTCGCCCCCAAGGGGGACGCGGAAGCCTGGCCCGGGCCCTGCTGGATCGAGAATTGCACGCATGCGCCGGGCAAGCGGCGGTGCTGCTGGCTGCACGACATCGGGCGGGTCTGCGAGGCCTGTTCGATCCTTTGGCCGTAACCCGGCACCGTGCCCGCCGGCCGGTTCTCCGGTCGGCGGGTCACTGCCGAGTCCCTTCCAGGCGACTCGAACACACCCGAGGCTGAGCAGGGTGGTGTCCCCGCGCCCGAGGTGAACAGGCTTGGGGACACCACCTGGGGCAGGGTGCCCCCGGCCTTTGGTCAGGGAGTCGTGCAGACGACAAAGGCCCTGATGCTCTCGTTGGCCGTGTTGGTGTTCGTACCGCGTATCACCCAGCCGTTGCCGCTCGCGAAGGAGTCGGTGAAGAAGATCCGGATGCCGCTGGTCGCACCGCCGCCTCCGGAGGGTACCTGACCCGCCGGGCAGGACACGGTGGCCACCCGGTTCTGACCAGGCGGTACGACGACAAACGCGCCGAAGAACTGCGGGTGCGGGGCCAGCGCCGCGGCGTGGGCCGCGGCAGCCTTGTTCGGCGCGACGAGGCCCGGCTTCTCGTCGCTGCCGTCCGCGGCGCTCGCGATCGGGGCTCCGCCGACGAGAACCGCGGCAGCGGCAAGGGCACCCAGCGCAAGGGCGGTTGTACGAGTCATCTTGACCTCCTGATATGAGGGCTACCGCCACCCACGACGGAGGCGGAGTTCCGCCCCCCAAGCTACACAGCGTAGGCAATTAACTACAGAACGTATGGATGGCGTGTTGGGGGTACGGGGGCGGTTCATCGCTTCTCTCTCATAGACACCGTCCTGACTATCCACTTGCATAGCATGCTATTCATATGGATACTTTGCTATGCACATGGATAGGAGTTCTGGGCAGTGACGACAGCAAATCCCGACCCTGAAGACCTGACCGCTCGTGCGCGGATCAGAGACGCGGCCCTGCACCATTTCGGAGAGCATGGCTTCGAGGGGGCGACCACCCGGGCGATCGCCGAGACCGCGGGGGTGTCCCCGGGACTGCTGCGCCATCACTTCGGGTCCAAGCAGGCGCTGCGCGAGGCGTGTGACGCCCACCTGGTCAAACTGATCACAAGGATCAACGAGCAGGCCCACGCGAACACCCCCGCCGACGGCGTGAACCACGTCGCCGTCTCCATGGCGACCCTCGGGCCGTACCGGCGATACCTGGCGCGCGCCCTGACCGAGGGACGGGCCGAGCCGGTGTTCGACGCGATGGCCCGGATGAGCGAGCAGTGGCTCGGCGTGCTCGACGAGACCCGCTCCGATCCCCCCTTCACCGACCGCAAGGCCAGAGCGACGGTGGGCACGGCGATGGCCCTGGGCGTCGGAATCCTGCAGGAACACATATCCCGGGCGCTGGGTGTCGACGCGTCCGGTGAGGAAGGCGCCCACCTGCTCGCCCTGACTCTGCTCGACCTCTACTCCCATCCCTGGATCAGCACGGAAGAGGCCGCCGCGTACCGCGAGACCCTGAACGGGAACCGGGCAGACGGCGGGGCCACGCCCCCTTCAGCCGAGGAGCACTCCGATGAGTGAAGCGTTATCGGTGACCGGCCTGGTCAAAGCGTTCGGCGCCACCCGCGCGCTGGACGGCCTCGATCTCGTTGTGAGCACCGGGGAGGTGCACGGCTTCCTCGGGCCGAACGGCGCGGGCAAGAGCACCACGATCCGGATCCTGCTCGGCATGCTCCGCGCGGACGCGGGCACCGCCCGGCTGCTCGGCGGCGATCCGTGGGCCGACGCCGCCGAGCTGCACCGCAGGCTGGCCTACGTGCCGGGAGATGTCACGCTGTGGCCGAACCTGTCCGGCGGCGAAGTGATCGACCTGCTCGGCCGGCTGCGCGGCGGGCTCAACGAGCAACGCCGCGCCGAGCTCTTGGAGCGCTTCGACCTCGATCCCCGCAAGAAATGCCGCACCTACTCCAAGGGCAACCGGCAGAAGGTGGCCTTGATCGCCGCGCTGGCCTCAGACGTCGAGCTGCTCGCGTACATCATCGCCCTTTACCCGGTGCTCATGACATTGCGGCTGCGCTCGGAGGAGACCTCGGGCCGCGCGGAGGCAGTCCAGGCCACCGCGGTGTCCCGTCTCCGGTGGGCGGCCGGGCACCTGATCGTGACCGGGCTCGGTACGACGGCGCTGATGGCCGTCTCCGGAATCGTGTTCGGCACGACGTACTCGGTGCTCGTGGGCGACCTCGCCACCGATCTGCCCCGCTTCCTGGCCGGGGCGCTGGGCGCCGTGCCGGCCGCCTGGTGCGTCGGGGCGGTGTGCGTGCTCGCCTACGGGCTCCTGCCGCGGGCGAGCGCGGCGATCTCCTGGGTCGTCTGGATCGTCATCGCCGGGTTCGGACAGGTCGTGGGCCCCCTGTACGGACTGTGGGGCGGAAGCCCGCTGGAGCCGTTCCACCACATCCCCAACCCCTTCGCCGTGACGTCCTCGGGCGCCACGCCGCTCCTGGCCCTGCTCGCCGTCGCGGCGGCCCTGCTCGGCGGCGGACTGCTCGCCCTCCGCCGCCGCGACTTCGGATAAGGCCGCAAGGACGCCGTCCACCGGTACGGGCGCGCCCGGCGACGAATCGCCTCGGTGTCGAGGAGAGCCTGATCAGCCGGTCACGCGTGCCTGATCAGCCGGCGGGCGGTGAGTTCGTACGCGAGCCAGACCACCGCGCACACCGTCGCCATCGCGGCGGGCGCCACCCACAGGGGGCCGGCCGGCCAGGGGCGGCCGAGGAAACCGACACTGAGCAGGAGCAGCGGCACGACGCTCATGGCCAGGCCCGCGAGGGAGGCGGTGAGCGCGATGATCAGGGCCTCCCAGCGGATCATGGCGGTGAGCTGGCGCGGGGTGGAGCCAAGCCGTTTGACGGCGGTGAGTTCGGCGCCGCGGGAGGCGATCGTGGCGACCAGCCGGTTGGCGACGGAGACCAGGACGTAGCCGAGGAGCACGGCGAGCACCGCGATGTTGATCCAGAGCTGCGCGGAGGTCTCCCCCGCCTGCGGGGACGGGCTGCCGGCGGCGACGTCGACGCCGGGCCAGCGGGCCGTGAGCCGCTCGAGGCCGGACCTGTCGCCGTCGGTGCGGACCAGGATGGTCGAATCCAGACCGGTGGTGGTGTGCCCGGCGACAAGGTCACGGGAGAGGACGACGGGGCCGAGTCCGAGGGCGCGGCTGTAGGTCGCCACGACGCGCGCCTTGACCGCCGCGCCGTCGCCGAGGACGAGGTCGTACCGCTCCCCAACCTCGCCGGCGCGTTCGTCGAGGGCGATCGTGGCGCCTTTGAGGTCGGCGAGGCTGCCCGCGCCGACGCCGAGGTCCACCAGCTCGCCCGCGTCGGGGCCGAGCACCATGGCCGTACGGGACACCAGGTTGTCGCCGTCGTCGCCGACGGCCAGCGAGCGGGAGGCGACGACGGTGGTGGAGGTCGCGACGGCGGCCGTCACGCCGGGGGTGCGGCGCACGTCGTCGAGAAGTCCGTGCGGGATGCCGCCGTAGGCGGGGGCGGTGACGGCCGCGTCGGCCTTGAGGGTCTCGGCGGTCTCGTCGGCGGTGGCCTGCAGGATGGTGAAATGCGTCAGCGCGACGCTGGTGGCGAGCGTGACGACCATGCCGAGCGCGGCCACCGCGCCCGCCGTGCGCAGCGCGTATCCGCGGGTGTTGGCCACGGCGAGCCAGACGGAGGCCGGCACACGGGCGGGCAGGTGCCTGGCGAGCAGGCCGGTCGCCGACTGCACGAGCCTCGGGCCGGCCAGTGCCAGGCCGATCACCGACAGCAGCGCGGCGACGCCGGGGCCGACGGCGGCGATCTCGCCGCGGATGAACAGCGGCAGCGATGAGATCAGCAGGGAAGCCAGGATGATCAGCAGGCCGCTCTTGTATCGGACCGCCGAGGGGGTGCGCGGTTCGCCGGCCGAGTCCCGTACGGCCGCCACGGCCGGCATCCGCGACGCGGAGATCGAGGTGGCGAAGGCCGACACCCGCACGACGCCGAGCAGCAGCGGCGCGGCGGCCACGGCGGGAATCGGGCTGTAGGTCAGCGGCATGTTCGCCGGCAACATGCCCACATGCACCAGCAGGTCGCCGAAGTGCGCGGCCATGAGGTAGCCGGCCGCCGCGCCGGGGATGAGCGCGGCGAGGGCCGCCGCCATGCCCTGGGCGGCGACCAGCTTGCGCACCTGGCGCGGGGTCGCGCCGGCGGCGCGCAGCAGGGCCAGGTCGCGGCGCTGCCGGGTGATGGACAGGGAGATGCCGCCGCCGACGACGAAGCCGACGATCAGCAGGCTGAGGCCGCCGACGGAGCTCGGCAAAGCGATGAGGAGGGTACGGGCGGCGGCCGTGCCGGGCGATTCCGCGTCGCCCTTGGCGGACCCGGTGCTGATCTCGTAGCCGTCGCCGATCCGCTTCCGCACGGCCTGGGCCAAGGCGCCGGCGTCGGTGCCGGGCGCGGCGCGCAGCGCGACGATGTCGACGGTGCCGGCCCTCTGGCCCGCCGTACGGTCGGCGAGGTCGAGGGCGACGCGGTCGGCGAAGTAGAGGCCGGGCGCGTCGACGACGCCGGTCACCCGGTAGGTGCCGCGCTTGCCTGCCGCGATCACCTCGACGTCGGCGCCCGGCCGTACGGCATGGGTCTTCGATACGACGATCTCCTCCGCGGCCCGGGGCGCTCGGCCGTCCAGGACGGCTCCTCCGGCGAGTACGGCTGACGCCCAGCCGTGCCCGTCGCCCGTGGCCGCGGCTTCCGCACCGACGAGGGCGGCGGGGAAGGTGACGTCACCGGCGGCCGAGGCGACCCCCGCCACCTGGGACAGTTCGGCGATCAGGGAGGCGGGCACGACGGCCCGCTCGGGCAGCCCGACCGGCAGGCCACCCTCCCCTCCTCGGACGCTCTGCGGGGCGGAGACGAGCACGTCGGCCGCGGCGAGGCGTGAGCCCTCAAGGCTGGAGCGGAGCCCCGATTCCACGATCACACCGCTGCCGGTGATCAGCGCCATGCCGCCGAGCACCGCGAAGAAGGCCACGACGAGCCCCCCGAGGCCCGACATGGCCAGGGCCGTCCTGATCACAGCGCACCGCCCGCGGCGGCCACGGGGCGTCCGGCGAGCCGGGTGAGCCGTGCGGCCAGATCCTCGGCCGAGGGTGCGGGCAGGACGTCGACGAGGCGGCCGTCCGCCATGATCAGCGCGTCGTGGGCGCGGGCGGCGGCGGCCGGGTCGTGGGTGACCATGACGACGGTCTGGCCGAGGTCGTCGACCATGGAGCGGAGCAGGTCCAGCACCTGGGAGGCGCTGCGCAGGTCGAGCGCGCCGGTGGGCTCGTCGGCGAAGAGCACGTCGGGGCGGCCGGCCAGGGCGCGGACGATCGCGGCCCGCTGCTGCTGTCCGCCGGACAGCTCGCCGGGCCGGTGGCGGAGCCGATCGTGCAGGCCGACGCGTTCGACGAGCATGCGGATCCACGCGAGGTCCGGTTTCCTCCCGGCCAGGCGGAGTGTGAGGGTGAGGTTCTCCTCGACCGTGATGGCGGGGAGCAGGTTGTAGGACTGGAACACGAAGCCGATGTGCGCCCGGCGCAGCTCGGTGCGTTTGGTCTCGTTGAGCGTCCCGACGTCGACTCCGCCGATCGCGACCGAGCCCGAGGTGGGTGTGTCGAGGGCGGCGGCGCACTGGATCAGGGTGCTCTTGCCCGATCCCGAGGGACCCATGACGGCGGTGAAGCGGCCTCTCGGGAAGCCCAGCGAGACGTCGTCGAGGGCGGTGAGCTCGCCGTACTTCTTGGTGACTCCGGTGAGGGTGACGACGTGGTTCACGCTTTGCGCCTGTTGTAGTGGTGGACGATGAGGCCGACGATGCAGGCCGCGGCGACACCGCCGGCGCCGAGGCCCAGCGGGGAGACGCCGTCGCCGAGGTTGTTGGCGATGACGTTGACCACTGCGCTGATCATGAGGAGGATCCAGAGGCCGGCACGTAGTACGGCGCCGCCCTGCTTGGCCGAGGGCCTGCGGACGGGGGTGCCGGAGGGGTCGGCCGGGGCTGTGTCGCCGCTGCCGATGCGGTAGGGGTCGTTCATGGGGACAACGTTAGAAATCGTTCCGACCAGCGGAAATCCCACGCGCTACCCGATCGAGGTAGAGCAGGCTGGAATGACTTTTGTCCGGTTCGCCATAAACTGCTCTCCATGGTGCGGGCAACCTTTGCGAGCCTTGAGCGCCTGGCAGGGGGACTCGGCACCGCGTTCATGGCGTTCTTCACACTGATCTGCTGGATCTTCGTGGCCGTGGCCTGCCTGTTCGGCGTGGGTCTGCTCCTGGTGTCGCCGATGGTGGCGATGACCAGGGGCGTGGCCGAACGTGAGCGCAGGCGGCTCCGGCGGGCCGGCCTCGAGGTGATGACCCCCTACACGGTCATACCGCTCCCCCAGGGCTGGAGAGCCGGGATACGGGCGGCTCGCGCCGATCTCGCCACCCCGCGCGATCTGCGATGGCTGGGCGTGCACGCCACCGCGGGGCTCATATGCGGTCTCCTCGGGGTGTTCATGCCCTTGGCCGCCCTGAGGGAGATCACCTACCCCCTCTGGTGGCAGGCGCTGCCCCCTGACTTGCGGGCCGCCAACTTCAACATCCCGGTGACCACCTGGCCTGCGGCAATCGTCTTGTCCCTGGTCGGCCTGGCCGCCATGGTGGTTCTCATCCTGCTGATCCCCCGCTTGGACCGCCTGCAGGCCTCCTACGCGCTCCGGCTCCTGACCCCGCACCCCTCCATCGACCTGTCGGAGCGCGTCGCGCGGCTCACCGCCACCCGTGCCGACGCGCTGCGGGCCCACGCCGCCGAGCTGCGCAGGATCGAGCGGTCGCTGCACGACGGGGCGCAGAACAGGCTCGTCGCGGTCGTGGTCACGGTGGCGGCGGCCAAGCGGGCGCTGAACCGCGACCCGGCCCGTGCCGTACCCGCCCTGGACCGAGCGCAGGAGGCGGCCGAGCAGGCCCTCGCCGAGCTGCGCGGAGTGGTGCGCGGCATCCTGCCCCCCATCCTGGCGGACCGGGGGCTCGACGGCGCGCTCGGTTCGCTGGCCGCCGGATGCCCGGTGCCCTGCGCGCTGACGATAGGCGAACTGGGTCACCTCCCGCTTTCGGTGGAGACCACCGCGTACTTCACCGTGGCCGAAGCGCTGACGAACATCGCCAAGCACAGCGGCGCCCGGCGGGCCGAGGTGGAGGTCGGGCTGGCCGGCCCGTCGCTCCGCGTCCTGGTGCGCGACGACGGCATGGGCGGCGCCCGTACCGACGCCGGGTCGGGCCTCACCGGCATCAGGCACCGGGTCGAGGCGCACGACGGAACGCTGACACTGACCAGCCCCGAGGGTGGGCCCACTGTGATCGAGGTGGAGTTGCCGTGCGCATAGTGATCGCCGAGGACGACGCGCTGCTGCGCGAAGGTCTGGTGCTGCTGCTGACCGGGGAAGGGTTCGACGTGGCGGCGGCCGTGGCCGAGCCCGACCCGTTCCTGGCGGCCGTGGCCGAGCACCGGCCCGACGTGGCGGTGGTGGACGTCCGAATGCCGCCCACCCACACCGACGAGGGCATCAGGGCCGCGGTCACCGCCAAGCGGACCCACCCCGAGCTGGCCGTGCTCGTGCTGTCCGCCTACGTCGAGCAGGCGTTCGCGACCGACCTGCTGGCCGAAGGCACCGCCGGCATCGGCTACCTGCTGAAGGAGCGGGTCGGCAAGGTCGAGGAGTTCCTGGACGCGCTGAACCGGGTGGCCGAAGGCGGCACCGCCATCGACCCCGACGTGGTCGCCCAGCTCTTCACCCGCCGCCGCGACCCGCTCGACCGCCTCACCGGACGCGAACGCGAGGTGCTGGCGCTGATGGCCGAGGGCCTGGGCAACGTGGGGATCGCCGAGCGTCTCGTGGTCACCGAGGGGGCGGTGCACAAGCACATCCGCAACATCTTCGCCAAACTCGACCTGGCCCAGAGCGACCGCACCGACCGCCGAGTGGCGGCGGTCCTGCACTACCTCGGGATCGGGACCTGAACGGCAACCGGCGGTCGGCGGCGTTGGTGAGTCGTCGGGGCTTGGTTCGTCGCGCCGATAGCCGGACCCGCAGGGAGATCATGGCCGAGGCGGCCGCGCTGCTCGGCGCCCGCCGAGGCGTCAGGGTCGTCGGCGTCGACGGCTTCGGCACACCCGACGCCGAGATCGCCGCCGTGGGCGGGTTCCTGCCCGGCCCGCACGCCGAACTCGCGGGCCCCACCTTCCAGGAGTGGCTCGACACCCAGTCGTGAGCAGGCCGTACAGCCGCCGAAGGGCCTGAGCGCTCGGTCACGAACGGCCTTCCGGCGAAGGTCCTGCGTCTTCGGCACCCCTGCGATCGCGATCGCCCACCCGGACGACACGTAACCCAGGCGCCTTCACCACGGTGGAGTGGGCCGTGTTCGCCTGCCCGAGCCGAGTCCGGACGGCGACTCCGGCGCAGGCGACCACGGCGAGGCCGCCGAGGACGACGGGCCAGGTGAGCGGCTCGTGCAGGAGTAGCGCGGCCCAGCAGATGCTCATCACGGGCTGGACGAGCTGGACCTGGCTGACCTGCGCCATCGGGCCGATCGCGAGGCCGCGATACCAGGCGAAGAAGCCGAGGAACATGCTCACCACGGCCAGGTAGGCGAACGCGGCCCACTCGACCGGGGTGCCGCTCGGGGGTTGCCGGACCACCGAGACACCGGCAAGGACGATCATCAGCGGCGCGGAGAGCACGAGCGCCCAGGATACGGTCTGCCAGGCACCGAGCTCGCGGGCGAGGAGCCCGCCCTCCGCGTAGCCGATCGCGGCCGCGGCGACGGCGCCGAACAGGAGCAGGTCGGACCAGCGCGGCCCGCCGAACCCGCCGCCCTGCAACGCGGCGAACACGACGGCCGCGGCCGCGCCCACGGCCGCCGTGATCCAGAACGCCACCGGAGGCCGTTCGCGCCCGCGGAGTACGGCCGTCACGGCGGTCGCGGCGGGCAGGAGGGCGATCACGACGGCACCGTGGCTCGCCGGTGCACCGGTGAGGGCGAAGGAGGTCAGGACGGGGAAGCCCACGACCACGCCGGCGGCGACGATCGCCGTGCGGACCCACTGGACGCCGCGGGGCGGGCGCTGTCGGGTGATCGCCAGCGCCGCGGCGGCGAGCAGCGCGGCGACGACCGCGCGCGCGGAGCCGATGAACAGCGGCGACATCGTGCCGCTCTCGACGGCGACGCGCGTGAACGGGACGGTGAAGGAGAACGCGGCGACTCCGAGCAGGCCCCACCGGAGACCGGCCTGCGACGACGATAGCGCTGACCCCTCAAGCTGGATAGCGCTACTATCAGTTTTCATGTATGACGATAGCAGTGCGGCGAGGATCGCGGCGGAGTTGCGGCGGTGGGTCGCGGCGGCTCCGCCGGGGGCGCGGCTGCCGTCGACCCGTTCCCTGGTCGCGCAGCACGGAGCGAGCCCGGTCACCGTGCAGAAGGCACTGCGGATTCTGGCCGCGCAGGGCTTGCTGGAGAGCCGTCCGGGCGTGGGCACGTTCGTCCGCGCCGTCCGCGCCGTCCGCGCGAACGACTTCGGGTGGCAGACCGCCGCGCTCGGCGCGCCGAACCACCGGATCCCGCACCTGCCGGCGGCCTTGCAGCCCGCCCCGCACGACGCGCTCGCGCTGCACTCGGGGTACCCCGACCGTGAGCTGCTGCCCGAGCGCCTCGTTCGCGCGGCGTTCACCCGCGCGGCCCGTACCGAGGCTCTGATCAGACCACCGACGGCGGGTCTCCCCGATCTGCGGTCCTGGTTCGCGGCGGAACTGGAGTCGGCGACCCCGACCGGAATCACACCGGTCTCCCCCGGTGACGTCGTGATCATTCCGGGGAGCCAGGGTGGGCTGAGCACCGTGTTCCGCTCCCTGGTCGGCGCGGGCCGGCCGCTGCTCATGGAGTCGCCGACCTACTGGGGGGCGATTCTGGCCGCGGCCCAGGTCGGTGTGCACGTCATCCCCGTTCCCAGCGGATCCGGCGGACCCGACCCCGATGCGCTGTCGCGCGCGTTCGAGCAGTCCGGGGCGCGCGCCTTCTACGCCCAGCCGAGTTTCGCCAGCCCGACCGGGGCGCTGTGGACGCGGGCGCTGGCGGACCAGGTCGTGGAAACGGTCCGGCGGCACGGCGCGTTCCTCATCGAGGACGACGTGGCGCACGACTTCGGAATCACCGCGGATCCGCGCCCGGTCGCCGCTCTGGACGACGCGGGGCACGTCGTCTACCTCCGCTCGCTGAGCAAGAGCGTCTCCCCGGCGGTCCGGGTCGCCGGGCTGATCGCACGCGGCCCGGCGCGCAAGCGGATCCTCGCCGACACGCAGGCGGATTCGATGTACGTCAGCGGGGTGCTGCAAGCGGTCGCGCTCGACGTCGTCACGCAGCCCGCCTGGCGAACCCACCTGCGCCGGCTTCGCCAGCAGCTCAAGAGCCGCCGGGATCTTCTCGTCGCAAGCCTCCGCGAGCACGCGCCCGACGCGCGGCCGCACACCGTGCCGCAGGGCGGATTGAATCTCTGGGCGCGCCTGCCGGACGCCGTCGACCTCGAGCGGGTCGTCCGGGAATGCACCTCGGCCGGGGTTGTCGTCGGCCCGGGAAACGAGTGGTTCCCCGCGGAACCGACCGGGCAGTTCGTCCGCCTCAGCTATGCGGGCCCCAATCCGGGGGCCTTCCCCGACGGGGCACGCGTGATCGGCCAGGTCCTCGCCCGCAGCGGCTAGGTCGGGTGTGGACGGTCTCGACGGAGCGGCTCCGGGAGGACCTGGGGGCCGCCGATGGCCGACGTCTCGGGCAGACCGCCCCGGAACCCGGCGGTGTCCGTCCGGCCGACGTCAGGAGTTCGTGAGGATGACGAGTCGCCGGGCGGTCGCGACATACCGGTCGACCGCTCCTTCAACGCCCCTGCTGCACGCCCCCGGTCTCACCTGCGCGCCATCCTCGCCGACCTCGGTCCGGGCGACCGCGCGGACCGCGGCCGTACCCCTACCCCGGCGCCTGGACGACGTCTCCGGGGGGCGGGCCGAGCAGGTCCCAGCGGTTGCCTTCCAGGTCCAGGAAGACCGCGATCCGCCCGTACGGCTCATCGCGGGGCGGGACGGGGAACTCGACACCGGCCGCCACCATGCGCGCGTGCGCGGCGTCGAAGTCGTCGACCCGCAGGAAGAAGCCCACCCGGCCGGCGAACTGGGCCCCCACCGCGGCCTCCTGGCGCGGTCCGTCGGCGCGGGCGAGCAGGAGCCCGGTGCCGCCGCCCGGCGGGCGGACCACCACCCACCGTTTGGGGCGGCCGTCCCCCGTCGACGCGGGCGAGTCCTCGGCCAGCCGGAAGCCGAGGACGCCGACGTAGAAGGAGATCGCGCGGTCGTAGTCCTCGACCAGGACCGCCACGAGATCAAGGTGCATCCCGCGATGGTACGCCTCCCCCTCGCGTGGGACCGCGCCCGGGACCGCTCCGCGGCCGTGAGACGCACATCACACCGGCGATCTCTAGACCTCGACTTTACTTGAGATATCAGAATTTCCGGTATGACAACGAATGAGGTTTTCGACGCGCAGACCGAGATCGCAGCGATCAAGGAGGTCGTCGCCGTCGTCGAACACGCGCAGAACAACGAGCTGGTCGAAGAGTTCGTCGGGTTGTTCCGCGAGGACGCGATCTGGACGACCGGGCACGGCAAGCGGCTGTTCGGCCGGGACACGATCGCGGCGTTCACACAGCAGGTTCTGCCCGGCGCGATGCGGGAGACCACGGTGACGTTCGAGGTGGAGCACGTGCTGTTCCTGCGGCCGGACGTCGCCGCCGTCAAGGTGCGCCAGGTCTCCCGAACGGGCGGTGAGGGGTACGTGGGCACCCCGATGTACGTGATGACCAAGGAGGACGGGCGCTGGACGCTGACCGCCGCGCAGAACACGGTCGTCGTCGACGAGGAGTGAACGACGAACGCGCCCCCGCATGCGGCCGAAGCCGGGTACGGCCGGACGCCCGCACCTCACGCCCTGATTCTCCTGGAGGCGGCCGACACGCTGTTCACGGAGGTGACCTTCACCACCCCGTGGGGATAGCGCATCCGCGGCCGACCGTCAGCCTTCGACCAGGTCCATGCGGAGGAACTCGGTGATGCGCAGCACCTTCGGCGGGCGCGCCGCCTCCTTGGGCATGGCCTGGAACGCCTCGTCCTCCCCGACAAGGCGCGGGTAGACGAGCCGCACCTCCCTCCCGTCGACCCGCAGCCGCGCGCCGTCGGCCGCCAGGACGTTCCGCACCCAGTCCGAGCGCGACCCGTACACCAGAACGAACAGGTAGCCCCCGTCGACGGGATACGCGTCGAGCGGCGTGCGATACGTCACGCCGGAGACGCGGCCGACGTGAATCAGCACCGGCCACTTCCCGCCCGCGATCGCGCGGGGGTTGAACACCGTCTTGTTCACATGCCCCCACCACTTCGGCATCGGCATCGGGATCTCCTCTTCTCGCCCCGGCGGGGCGCGTCACAACCTGGCTTACGTGTGTAAGGTACCTTACGTCCGTAAGGCTGGCTTACGCTTGTAAGGTTGTCAACCCGTGCCCGGAGGCGTCGTGTCACCACCACCGCAGCCGCTCAACAGAGCCCTCGTCCTGGAAGCCGCGATCCGCGTCGCGGATCGCGGCGGCGTGGAGGCGATCACGATGCGACGGGTGGCGCGGGAAGTGGGCGTGGAGGCGATGTCGCTCTACCACCACGTGCCGAACAAGGACGCGATCCTCGACGGTGTGGTCGACATGGTGTTCGCGGCGATCGAGCTCCCCGGCGCGGAGTGCGAAGACTGGCGCGAGGCGACCCGTGCGCGCGCCTCCTCCGCACGTGCCGTCCTGTCGCGGCACAGCTGGGCTCTCGGCCTCATGGACTCCCGGCGCAACCCGGGGCCGGCCACGCTGCGCCACCACGACGCCGTCCTCGGCGTCCTCCGGCGGGCGGGTTTCACGCTGCCGCTGGCCGTGCACGCCGTCTCGCTCATCGACAGCTACATCGCCGGGTTCGTCCTCCAAGCGGCGAACCTGCCGATAGCGACGCCGGACGACGTCGAGGAGGTGGCCGGCGGCATCCTCGAGCGGCTGCCGACGGGCGTGTTCCCGTACCTCACGGAGGTGATCGTCGACCACATGCTGGGGCACGGCTACGACCACACGGGCGAGTTCGGCTACGGCCTGGACCTGATTCTGGACGCGCTCGAGGACCGCCGCCGCGGCGGGAACGCGGCCCCGGCCGGCGTCAGGAGCTCGTGAGGATGACCAGTCGCCCGGTCGACCGGGTCATCGCGACATAGCGGTCGACCGCTCCTTCGACCCCCCGGCCGAACGCCTCCGGGTCCACGAGGACCACCAGGTCGAACTCCAGCCCCTTCGACAGCTCCGGGGTCAGCGACCGGACCCGGGAGGTCGGCCGGAACGTGGGATCGCCGATGACGCAGGCGATCCCGTCGGCGTGCGCGGCGAGCCAGGCGTCGAGGATCGGGTTCAGGTCGGCGACGGACCCGTGGACGACGGGACCGTCTCCCCCGCGGATGGAGGTCGGCACGTTGGCGTCGGGGAGCACGGCGCGGATGACCGGTTCGGCTTCCGCCATGATCACATCCGGCGTCCGGTAGTTGACGCCCAGCGAGGCCAGGGTGATCCGGTCGAGCCCGACGCGCTCAAGCCGTTCCCGCCAGGACTCGGTGAACCCGTGCCTGGCCTGGGCACGGTCCCCGACGACGGTGAAGCTCCGGGACGGGCAGCGCAGGAGCAGCATCCGCCACTCCGCGTCGGTGAGTTCCTGAGCCTCGTCCACGACGATGTGCGCGAACGGACCGGCGAGCCGGTCCGCGTCGTCGCCGGGCAGCGCGGCCTCGTCGACCAGGGCGTCCCGGAGGTCCTGTCCGCGCAGCATCGTCACCAGCCCTTCGCCGTCGTCGTCGGCCTCGAGCAGGTTGTCGACGACCTGCGACATACGCTCGCGCTCGGCGGCGACGGAGGCGTCCCGCCGACGCCTCCGCCGGAACACCTCGGGATCCCCGAGCCGCTGCCGTGCCGCGTCCAGGAGCGGAAGGTCGGACACGGTCCATGCCTGCGGGTCGTCGCGCTGCAGCCTCCGAACGTCCTCCGGGCTGAGCCACGGGGCGCACATCCGCAGGTAGGCGGGCACCGACCACAGGTCGCCGACGAGGTCGGCCGCTTCGATCAGCGGCCACGCGCGGTTGAAGGTCACCAGCAGTTCCCTGTTCCCCGCCAGCGACTTGCGGAGCAGGGCGGCCGGGACCTCGTCGTCGCCGTACTTGTCCACCAGGATCCCGAGCAGCTCATCCCAGATCCGACCGCGCGCCTCGTTGTGCGGGGTGCCCGGGTCCGGGGCCGCGAACGCCTCGGCCCAATCGTCGGCGCCCACCCAGACGTCGGCCCAGTGGGTCGTGACCGCCATCCCCTCGGTGGGCGGGTTCTCGTAGAACCGGACGGCGGGCTCGATCGCCTTCACCAGATTCGCGGACGCCTTCAGGCGGGCCGCGTCCGGGTCGGCCTCGACCCCCGCCGTGGCCCCCTCGGCGACGAGGTCCCGCAGGGTGCAGGTCCGCACGCCCTCCTCCCCCAGGCTGGGGAGGACGTCGGCGACGTAGGCCAGGTACGGCTGGTGCGGGCCGACGAACAGCACGCCGCCGCGGCGGCGGCCGAGGCGGGGGTCGGCGTAGAGGAGGTAGGCGGAGCGGTGCAGCGCCACCACGGTCTTCCCCGTACCCGGACCGCCGTCGACGACGAGGACGCCGCGGGATCCCGCCCGGATGACGGCGTCCTGGTCGGCCTGGATGGTGGCGAGCACGTCGCGCATCTTGCCCGACCGGCTGCCGCCCAGGCTGGCGATGAACGCGGACTGGTCGTCGAGCGCGGCGTGCCCGTCGAACCCGTCCGGGGTGAACACCTCGTCCCAGTAGTCGCTGATCCGGCCGCGGGTCCAGCGATACCGGCGGCGGCTCGCCAGGCCCATCGGGTTGGCGTGGGTGGCTCCGAAGAACGGCTCGGCCGCCGGGGAACGCCAGTCGAGCAGCAGCCGGCGGCCCGTGCCGTCGGTGAGACCGAGCCGTCCGACGTACACGGGCTCGGGGTCGTCCGCGCCGACCATGTGCCCAAGGCACAGGTCCAGGCCGAAGCGGCGCAGCGCGCGCAGGCGGGCGGTGAGCCGGTGGATCTCCATGTCCCGGTCCATCGCCTGCCGGCCCGCGCCGCCGGGGGCCTTGCGTTCGGCGTCGAGGCGGCCGGACAGCTCGGCGATCGCCTGCTCAAGGCTCTCCGCGACGGCCGCGAAGTGCCGCTCGTCGCCGGCGATCAGCGCCGGATCCGCCTTCGGGGAAAGATGATCCGGAAGGTCGAACGCGCCATCCCCGAGCGCCCCGTGCACCGACAGCGACACACCCACGTCGCACCCCCATTTCCGCAGGTTCCAGCCTCGGCCGACGATTCTCCGGCATGACCCGGGTCTTGCCGCAAGCCCCCCGCTGCGCTATACGTTGAGAGTGGAAAGGAGTGAGGACCCCCCTTTCCGCTCATTCCGGATCGCCCGACATGGGCGGCGCCGGTGCCCGGCCGATCCGACGACGACGGTGCCGGGGCACTCCGGCGGGACGTACCATTCGCAGGTGACCAGCAGGCCCGCCGCGGCGCAGCGACTCCGCGACCTCGCACGGCTGCGCCGCGTCCGCGATCGGATCGACCGGGAGTACGCGCGGCCGCTGAACGTCGAGGCGCTCGCCCGCGACGCGCACATGTCGGCCGGTCACCTCAGCCGCGAATTCCGGCTCGCGTACGGCGAGTCCCCGTACGCCTATCTGATGACGCGCCGCATCGAACGCGCGATGGCACTGCTGCGCCGGGGCGACCTCAGCGTCACCGAGGTCTGCTTCGCGGTCGGCTGCTTATCGCTCGGCACCTTCAGCACGCGCTTCACCGAACTGGTCGGCATGCCGCCCAGCGCCTACCGGCGTCTCGCGGCGGACGCGACGGAGGGGATGCCGCCGTGTGTGTCGAAACAGGTGACCAGACCGATCAGGAATCGAGAAGCGCCGATTACCGAGTCGCACCTAGCGTGACCTCTATGGACATCACCATTCATGCGAGCTTTCTCCCCCAGGACGACCCGGACGCGGCCCTGGCCTTCTATCGCGACACCCTCGGTTTCGAGGTGCGCAACGACGTGGGATACGGCGGAATGCGCTGGATCACGGTCGGCCCCGCCGATCAGCCCGCCACGTCCATCGTCCTGCACCCGCCGGCCGTCGATCCCGGGATCACCGACGACGAGCGCCGTACCATCACCGAGATGATGGCCAAGGGCACCTATGCGAGCATCGTCCTGGCCACCACCGACGTCTACGGCGCCTTCGATCGGGTGCAGGCCGGGGGCGCCGAGGTCGTTCAGGAGCCGACCGACCAGCCTTACGGGGTTCGCGACTGCGCCTTCCGCGACCCCGCCGGCAACATGATCCGTATCCAGGAGCGGCTCTGAACCCTCGGATCGCGGACATGGACCGCGCAGCGTCGACGCAGACGCCGAAGGCCCCTCCCGCCGTACGGGAGGGGCGCGAATCTCGGGAAACCACCGGCGCGGCGGTCGGAAGCGGGGCGGCTTCACGGTGATGAACCCGTTGGGCGAAACCGGCGGTGCGAGGGTAGGCAGTCCCGGTCAGGCCGATTGACGCGTCGCCCGGCGTCGGCCATCCTTCCTGCGCAAGTCGAGCGAGTCCCTCCCGCCCAGGCGACGCTCCTTGCCGCGGCCACATCGACGACAAGAATCAGACATACTGCCCAAAATCGGATAAATTCAGCCAGGTGACGCCGGTGGAGACCGTGGACGCGGCCCCGCCTGACAGACGGAGACACACGATCATGCCCCCGAGGACGGACCCTCAGTCGCCTGCGACGCACGTTGCCGACAGCCACGACCTGATCCGCGTGCACGGCGCACGCGAGAACAACCTCAAGGACGTCAGCATCGAGATCCCCAAGCGCCGCCTGACGGTGTTCACCGGGGTCTCCGGCTCGGGCAAGAGCTCGCTGGTGTTCGACACGATCGCCGCGGAGTCGCAGCGGATGATCAACGAGACCTACAGCGCCTTCGTGCAGGGCTTCATGCCGGCGCTCGCGCGGCCCGACGTCGACGTCCTCGACGGGCTGACCACGGCGATCATCGTCGACCAGCAGCGGATGGGCGCCGACCCCCGCTCCACGGTGGGCACGGCCACCGACGCCAACGCGATGCTGCGCATCCTCTTCAGCCGGCTCGGGCAGCCGCACATCGGCCCGCCCGGTGCCTTCGCCTTCAACATCCCCTCGGTACGGGCGAGCGGGGCGATCACGGTCGAACGCGGCGCCTCCAGCAAGACCGTGAAGGAGACCTACACCCGGACCGGCGGGATGTGCACGGGCTGCGAAGGCCGGGGCGCCGTCTCCGACATCGACCTCACCCAGCTGTACGACGACTCCAAGTCGATCGCCGAGGGCGCGTTCACCATCCCCGGCTGGAAGTCGGACAGCTGGTGGACCGTGCGGCTCTACGCCGAGTCGGGCTTCCTCGACCCGAACAAGCCGATCCGCGACTACACCGAGAAGGAACTGCACGACCTGCTCCACCGGGAGCCGACCAAGGTGAAGGTCGAGGGCGTCAACCTCACCTACGAAGGGCTCATCCCCAAGATCCGCAAATCGTTCCTCGCCAAGGACCGGGAGGGGATGCAGCCGCACATCCGGGCGTTCGTGGACCGGGCGGTCACCTTCACGACCTGCCCCGAGTGCGCCGGAACCCGGCTCAGCGAAGCGGCCAGGTCGTCGAAGATCAAGGGGATCGGCATCGCCGACGCCTGCACGATGCAGATCAGCGACCTGGCCGAATGGGTTCGCGACCTCGACGAGCCGTCGGTGGCGCCGCTGCTGGCCACGCTGCAGCGCACCCTTGAGTCGTTCGTGGAGATCGGGCTGGGCTACCTCTCGCTCGACCGGCCGGCGGGCACGCTGTCGGGCGGTGAGGCGCAGCGCGTCAAGATGATCCGCCACCTCGGCTCCTCGCTCACCGACACCACCTACGTCTTCGACGAGCCCACCGCGGGCCTGCACCCCCATGACATCCAGCGGATGAACAACCTGCTGCTGCGCCTGCGGGACAAGGGCAACACGGTACTCGTCGTGGAGCACAAGCCGGAGACGATCGCGATCGCCGACCACGTCGTCGACCTCGGCCCCGGTGCCGGTACGGCGGGCGGCGGCGTCTGCTTCGAGGGCACCGTGGCGGGGCTGCGGGCCGCCGACACCGTCACCGGCCGCCACCTCGACGACCGGGCCACACTCAAAAACACGGTGCGCAAACCCGCCGGCAGGCTGGAGATCCGCGGCGCGACCCGGCACAACCTGCGCGACGTCGACGTCGACATCCCGCTGGGGGTGCTCGTCGTCGTCACCGGCGTCGCCGGCTCCGGCAAGAGCTCGCTCATCCACGGGTCGATCCCCGCACGCGCGGGTGTGGTGTCGGTCGACCAGGGCGCGATCCGCGGCTCCAGACGGAGCAACCCGGCGACCTACACCGGACTGCTCGACCCGATCCGCAAGGCGTTCGCGAAGGCCAACGGCGTCAAACCCGCGCTGTTCAGCGCCAACTCCGAGGGCGCCTGCCCCACCTGCAACGGCGTCGGCGTCATCTACACCGACCTGGCGATGATGGCCGGCGTCTCCACCGTCTGCGAGGATTGCGAGGGCAGGCGGTTCCAGCGGTCGGTGCTGGAGTACCGCCTCGGCGGCCGTGACATCAGCGAGGTGCTCGCGATGCCGGTGATCGAGGCGGCGGAGTTCTTCGGCGCCGGCGACGCCCGTACGCCGGCCGCGCACGCCATCCTGGACCGGCTCGCCGACGTCGGACTCGGTTACCTCAGCCTCGGCCAGCCGCTCACCACGCTGTCCGGCGGCGAGCGGCAGCGGCTCAAGCTCGCCGTCCACATGGCCGCCGACGGCGGCGTCTACGTCCTGGACGAGCCGACCACGGGCCTCCACCTCGCCGACGTCGAGCACCTGCTCGGTCTGCTGGACCGGCTCGTCGACTCCGGCAAATCGGTCATCGTCATCGAACACCACCAGGCGGTCATGGCGCACGCCGACTGGATCGTCGACCTCGGCCCCGGCGCCGGCCACGACGGCGGCCGGATCGTCTTCGAGGGCACCCCCGCCGACCTGGTCGCCGCCCGCTCCACCCTCACCGGTGAGCACCTCGCGGCCTACGTCGGCACCTGATCGAGGCGCTGACACCGTGGCCCCGCCACCCGGTGGGGCCACGGGCCGGTCACAGGTCTCGCAGCGAGGACAGGAATCTGCCGACCCAGGCGACCAGTCGCCCGATCCGGCCGAACGGCCCCAGGATCCAGGTGAAGAACCGCGCGATCCAGCCGAGCGGGACGACTTCCGCGACCTCGCCCAGGTCGAGCGACCGCAGAACCCGGCACCAACCGCGGTGTCCCCGCCGGTGATATCCCGCGAACAACGCCGCAACGAGCGCGAGCGTCACCACCGACACGACCGCGAACCCCGGCGGCCCCCACCACCAGATCACCCCGAGCGTCCACACGACCGCGCACATCACCCACTGAAACACCAAGCCGCCCAGCAGCCGGCCCATGCCGCCCTTCGACCGGGTGTATCGGGCGAGACACCCCTTCCTGTGCACGCACACGCCAGGCGGGGAGTCGTCCGGAACGGTGTGCTTCGGGTGTTCGGGACGCGACGCCGGCTCCTCCGGCCGGCTCCGCGGAGGGACCGCATCACTCATGCCCCCGGTTTAGCGGATTCCCCTTGGACTTCACTGGTCAAGCACTTGGCGCGACGGCGATCCGCTGAAGGGGACGCATGCGGTGGTGCGCATCCATTGAAGTCATGACCCCATGCTGGAGAATTTTCGTGACATGTAACTGAATATGGGCTAATCTTCGTTACACGTAACTGAAATTTACGAAAGGGCGGGACGATGGAGCGGACGGTGGCGGTCAACGGGGTCACGCTGAGCGTGTCGGCGGCGGGACGGGCACAGGACCCGGCGATCCTGCTGCTGCACGGGGCCGGGCAGTCGCTGGTGGCGTGGGAGGAGGAGTTCGTGGACCGGCTGGCCGCGGGCGGACGGCACGTCGTCCGGTTCGACGCCAGGGACGCCGGCCGCTCGACCGGCTTCCCCGTCGGGGCGCCGCCGTACGGCCTTCGCGACCTGGTCGCCGACGCCGCCGCGCTCATCGACGCCCTCGGGCTGGGCCAAATGCACCTGGTGGCCATGTCCCAGGGCTCGGCCGTCGCCCAGCTGCTCGCCCTCGACCACCCCGAGCGCGTGGCCTCCCTCACCCTCACCGGGTCCACGCCCGGCGGTCCCGGCCACGAGCAGCCCGACCTTCCGCCGATGACCGACCAGATCCTGGCCACCTTCACCGAGGAGGGCCCGGAGCCCGACTGGGCCGACCGGGCCGCGGTGGTCGAATACCTGGTGGAAGGCGAGCGGCCCTACGCCGGGGCCTGGTTCGACGAGCCGGGGTTGCGCGCCATGGCCGGGCGCGTCTTCGACCGCACCCCGAACCTCGCCGCCCAGCTCACCAACCCCTTCCTCATCGACGCGGGGAAGCCGTGGCGGGACCGTCTGGACCGGATCGCCGTCCCGACGCTGGTGCTGCACGGCTCACAGGACCCGCTCTTCCCCCTCGGGCACGGCCGCGCACTTGCCGCCGAGATCCCGGGTGCCCGCCTGACCGTGCTGGAGGGCGCCGGTCACGAGATCTTCCCCCGTCCGACCTGGGAGACGGTCATCCCGGAGATCCTGAACCACACCGCGCCGCGCGCCTGAACCGCCTGCCCGCCCTGCGGACGAGCCGGTACGGCCGAGGAGGCGGCGAACGCCGTACGGAACGCGCCGGGCAGGACGGCGACCGGCGGCTCCGCTGGCTCAGCGGACTCGGTCGTAGACCATGGCGAGTTCACCGAGCGCGCCGGTCTCCTGGTGGATGAGCGTCCACTTCGTGGACGGCAGGCCGTCGGCGAACAGCCGCCGCCCGCCCCCGGCGATCTCGGGGAAGACCATGAGGTACAGCCGGTCGATCAGGTCCGCCGACAGGAGCGGCTTGATGACGCTCGCGCTGCTGTTGACGAGGATGTCGCCCGCGCCGGTGGCCTTGAGTTCGGCGACGACATCCTCGGCGGGGGCGTTCACCACGCGGGTGCGTTCCCACGGTGCCTCGGTCCAGGTGGTCGAGAGGACCACCTTCTCCGCACCGACCAGCCACTTCGCGTATCCCCGGTCACGCGGGTCGGCGTTGCCGTCGTCGGCGACCGGCGGCCAGTACCCCATGAATCCCTCGGCGTTGACCCGTCCGAGCAGCGCCGTCGTCGCGCCCTCCCAGATGCGGGTCATGTGGTCTCGTGCGACCTCGCCGGTCACGTAGGGGGCGAACGCCGAGAAATCGCCGGGCCCGCCGGGGCCGTGGTAGCGCCCGTCGAGGGTGAGGCCCAGGTTCGCGGTCACCCGGCGGGCGGTCCGGTCGGTCATTTCGTGCTCCTTGTATCGGTGTCGTGCTCGGTGTCGCGCGAGTCGGCGGAGAGGGTCGCCGCGAGCCTGTCGAGGCTCTGGCCGAAGCCGATCTCGATGCCCGCGATGAAGTCCGCGGATTCGACGGTGCTGTCGGAGATCCGGAAGCGGACGTCGAGGTCGGTGCCGGTGCCGGTGGGCCGCAGGCCCAGGTCGAGGTGGGCGATGAAGGCGGGCCTGCCGTCGGGGAGCAGCGGGGAGAGCCGGTAGGCCAGGTGCTCGCCGGGGCGGACGTCGACGACGACTCCCTCCGCACGTCCGGCGGCCGGGTCGGAGCCGTCGACGTCCTCGGCCTCGCGGTACTCCTGGACGATCCGCCCGCCCGGCCGCGCCTCGAAGACGAGCTCGGAGACGCGCAGGTCGTCGGGTGTCCACCAGCGGGCGAGCAGGGAGGTCTCGGTCAGGTGGCGCCAGACCAGCTCGGGGCGCCCCGCCAGCGACCGGAGGAACCGGAACGAGCGGCCGTCGGCCCACCCCGGCCCCTCCGCGGCGAGCCGCTCGGCGTGGAGGCTGAGCCCGTAGCGGTCGTAGGTCTCACGCGTGCCGCCGGCCTGATCCGCGGTGTCGGCGAGCCGGCCGAGCGCGGCCGCCAGCTCCCGCAGCGGGCCGGGCCGGAGCGCGTAGATGCGGCGCTGGCCGGAGCGTTGGGAGGTGACGGCACCGGCGCGCTCCAGGACCTGCAGGTGCTTGGTCGTCTGCGGCTGGCGCGCCTCGGCGAGCCGGGCGAGAACACCGACCGGGCGGGGCCGCTCGGCCAGCAGGATCACGAGCCGCCAGCGGGCCGGGTCGGCCAGCGCGGAGAGGAGTGCGTCCATGCCGGCAAGTATTCTCCAGTGAGAATATTCGTGTCAAGGAATAATTATGGCCACATCCGACGGGATGGCGGGCGGCACCGGAACACTCCGCCGCCGAACAGCTCCCCGCACCGACCCTGATACCTCGCACGGATTGTCTCCTCGATCATGGAGGGTCCGACTTCGGCGCGTACCGGAAGATCAACGAGCGTGCGGATGACTTGCGGCTCAGGGCCGTGGGAGGGGCCGGTGGGTCCCCCTGATCTCAGCCGACCTCGGCCTCCACGGGATGTCGTCGAACACTCCACAGCCGCGTTGAAAGGGATCGCGAAGGACGCGGCATGCCGACGGTGTTCGGACCGAACCCTGCGGATGCGGACCGCCGCCGTCACGCCCGGCCTGTCTCCCGGTCTCAGCCTGCTCCCGACCTGTCCCCCTTCCGCGCCGCCACGATGACGAGTGCCCCGGCGACGATCCCGGCGAAGAACGGGGACGGCACCAGAAGGACGCCGCCCAGCAGACACCACACCGCGATACCCCAGCCGACCCCTGCGGGTACGGCCACCCCGCGTCCGGCGAGGTGCCAGGTCAGGCAGCCCAGGAGGATCAGGGGCACGGCGAAGCCGCCCGGACCGGCCCAGAAGACGGCCTTGTTCTGCAGGGAGCCCACCGTCGGGACGGCACCCCCGTCCAGGAGCGGGACGGCCGCCCACATCCCGCGTTCCACCCAGCCGGTCATGTCCTCCCAGGTGCTGAGCGCCAGCAGGGCCAGGTGCCCGATTCCCAGCGCGAGCATGATCCCGCCCGCCCAGCGGAGCAGCCGCTTTCCCGGGTTCATCGTGACGCCCCCTCTTCATGGGTGCGGTCGCGCCAGGCCCGTTCCCACTGCCGGGTCAGGGCCGGGTAGACGATCAGGTACCGAAACGGCGCGATGGCGGCCATGTAGAGCCGCCCGAACCGTCCGTTGGGCTTGACCAGCACGGCCAACCGCAGCTCGTGGTCGCCGTTCACCCCTTGCACCCAGCCGAGGTGCATCACCGAGTGCCCGGTCTTGTTCGCCAGCTCGCGTGCGGCCTCGGTGTCGAGCTCGTAGACCGTTTTGAGGGGCATGCTCCTGTTGTCCGAGCCGCGGGGGGCGTCGCGGAGGTCGCCGGGCAGGCGGTCGCGGAGCGAGGCGACCCGCGCGCCGACGCCCGCCGACGGCCCGTCCCAGCCGAAGAGCGCGCCGAGCTTCCACCGCAGGGCGAACAGGAACCTCACCGGCGAAGTCTGCTTCCGCAGCCCTCCGGCTGCCCGCATCGCCGCGAGCATCGTGGGGAAGTCGTCGGGCCCGGCTCCGGGAGTGCGGAACGACCACACGTCCTCGACCGAGAAGTCTGCGGTGAGTTCGTGGATACGCCACGGGTGGGAGGTGTGCGCGCTCGTCGGCAGCTTCACGAGAGCGCTCTTTCGGCCATCATGGCCATCAGCGTCACCTGGTCAAGATCGGGCGTGGCGGCGGGGTCGAGCTCGCGGTAGCGGCGGTGGAGGTTGACCACGATCCGCTCGGAGTCCAGCCAGGTGGCGTACTCATCGAGATCCACCGCTTTGATCGCCTCGAAGAAGGACAGGCCGCGGGCGTGGGCGGCGTCCGCCTGCTCGACCACGTGGGTGAGGTAGCCGCGCACCGCGCGGATCCCGTCGGGGTCGGTGACCGGGCCGTGGCCGGGCACGATCGCGCCGGCGCCGGTGGCGATCATGGTGTCGCAGGCGGCGATCCAGTTGCCGATCGGGCCGCTCCACACGATCGGGGTGCAGCCGATGAAGAGCAGGTCCCCCGCGAAGAGCACACCCGCGTCCGGCACGTGCACGACCGAGTCGGCGCCGGTGTGGGCGGGGCCGAGGTTCATCACGCGCACCTCGCGGCCACCGACGTCCAGGGTCAGCTCCCCGTCGTAGGTGCTGTCGGGGAGCCGCAGGCTGATGCCGCTGAAGTCGAAGGGGCCGAAGCGTTCGCGGAAATAGGGGGTCGCCGGGCCGATGTCCACGATCTGGGCGGCGGTCAGCATCTCCGGCGACATCTCATGCCGCATCTCCTCGCCGGTGGCCTCCGCGGCGATGATGTGGACCGTGTCGCCCAGCAGCCGGTTGCCGTGCGTGTGGTCGCCGTTGGCGTGGGTGATGACGGCGTGGGTGAGCGGATGCCGATCGGTGATCACGCGCATGGCGTCGAGCATCTCGGCCGTCAGCGGCAGGTCGAACAGGGTGTCGACCAGGAGGGAGGCACCCTCGCCCGCGATCAGTCCGGCGTTGCTCCACCCGAGCCCGCCGTCGGGCAGCAGCCAGGCCCACACGCCCGCGCCGACCTCGTGCAGCCCCCGGGTGTAGGGCAGCTTCGCCGGGGCGCGGTTGACACGCGGGCGAGCGGGCACGGCGTCGGGGTTGCGCCGGGGTGCGAGCCGGTACGGCGCGGCGGGCGCGCGCACGGTCTGGCGGGTGCGGCCCAGCCCCTCGACCGCGAGCTCGACGACGTCGCCGTCCTTCAACCAGCCCGGGAACGAGGCTTGATCGGCGAAGGACAGGTGCTCGATGAGGCAGCAGCCGGGCACCGTACCCGAGCCGAACACGTCTCCGGGTACCAGGTCCACGCCCCGCGAGGCGTAGGAGACGACCTCGCCGAAGCTCCAGTCCATGGTGTCGGTACGGCCGGAGCCTATGGTCCTGCCGTTGACGACGGCCTCGACCTGCAGGGCGAGCCGGCCGTCGCGGAGGTAGGGCTCCAGCTCGTCGGGTGTGACCAGGAACGGGCCGAGCGTGGTCGCGCCGTCCTTGCCCTTGGCCTGGCCGATCGCCATCGGCGACTCACGCAGCTGCAGGTCGCGTGCCGACCAGTCGTTGTAGACGGTGTAGCCGATGATGTGCCTCTCGGCCTCTTCCGGCGTGAGGTCCCGGCCGCCCGGCCCGATCACGGCGGCGATCTCCAGCTCGAAGTCGAACCAGGCGCTGCCGGGTGAGATCGTCACATCGTCGTACGGGCCGACGATCGTCGAGGGGCAGGCGAAGTAGAAGGCAGGGATCCGGTACCAGGCTTCGTTGAGCGTACGGGGCGCGCCTGTCACCTGCTGGCAGTTGCGCATGTGGTCCAGGAAGCACAGACAATCGCGGACCGAGGGCGGGCGCGGAATCGGCGCACGCAGCCTGGCCTCGGCCAGCGGAACCGTCTGCGCCGCCGACGTCAAAGCCCTCTCCCCCACCGCCCGCAGTTCCCCCGCGCCCCGGCCGATGAGCTCGATCAGGCTGAGGCCCGGCGCCACGGGGTGGATCCGCTCTTCGCCGATCACCCCGACGCGGTCTCCGGCGGCCGTCGCATAGGTCACCCAACGCATGAAGAACCTCCTTGGTTCTATGTTGACTGACATAGGCTATAGCGATCAACACTTGCTCTGCCATTCGGCATATTCTGGTTGGATGGACCCCATGGCCACACGACGGGTCGAGAGGACTCAGGAGAGCCGCCGCCTGCTGGTCGCGGCCGCCGCCGAACTCTTCGCCGAGAAGGGGTACCGGCAGACGAGCTTCATCGACATCGCCGAGAAAGCCGGCATCAGCCGCGGCTCCATCCCCTGGCACTTCGGCAACAAACTGGGCCTGCTGGAGGCGGTGCTCGACGACCGGCTCCACGCCATGCTGACCGGTTTCGCCCCGCCCGCCAGCCCACGCCTCGACGATGTGCTGGACCAGGTCGTGGGCTTCATCCGCCTGCCGGTCACGCGCTTGTTCATCACCCTGCTGGGCGAGGCGGTGGAGGTCGGCTCACCGATCCGCGAGCACTTCGCACGGCTCCACGCGGCGCTTCGCCAGGGGGTGCGGGCCCGGATAGCGGCGGAGGCGCTGCCCGCGGGAACCACCCCGGAGGCGTTCACGGTGATACTGGTCGGGGCCGTCATCGGCGTCCACGCCCAATGGCGGGTCTCGCCCGAGGCGGTGGACCTCGAGGCCGTCCGCGCCACGCTCCGCGCCCTGCTCCCGCCAGACCTGGGACAAGCCTGACACCGCGCCGCACCGGCTCCCCGGCCCCGCTTCGCCGGGCGTCCACGAGGGCGACCGACTGCGCGGCCGGCCCTCGACTCCGGCTTGCCCGCTGTACGGCCGCAGGGCCGTACCGGACGTGCCAGCGCGCCGACCCGCGGATGGCGTCCTGGGGTCGGCGCGCTTGCGTATCACACCGCGGTTCGGGGATCAGCCGTCTCCGCACGCGGTGCACCCCTCAGGCGGTGGAGCGCCTGGGCGACGCCCGCCGTGACGAGCGACGCCGCCACCAGCAGGGCGCTGACCCACAGGGGCGAGCGGTAACCGAGTCCGGCGGCGATGGCGAGGCCGCCGAAGGCGGGGCCGACGGCCGCGCCCACGTTGAGGGCCGCGGTCGCGTAGGATCCGCCGAGCGAGGGCGCCCCCGTCGCCGCGTACAGCACCTGGGCGATCAGGGTCGAACCGACGGCGAACGAGAGGGCCCCCTGCACGAAGACCAGGACGAACGTGGCGATCGGGCTGTCGGCGGCGGCGGTGAAGAGCCCCCACCCGACGAGCAAGGCGATCCCGCCCGGAATCAGGACCCGCATCGGCCGCGCGTCCGACAGGCGACCGCCGATGCTCACACCGGCGAACGATCCGAGACCGAACAGCGCCAGCACCGCCGGCACCCAGCCCTCGGAGAGTCCGCCGACCTCGACGACCAGCGGCGCCAGATAGGTGAACGTGCAGAAGGTGGCGGCGTTCACCAGCGCGGCCAGCAGCAGCACGACCAGCAGCCGCGGGCTGCGCAACGCCCGCAGTTCGCGCCGGGCGCCGGGACGGGTCTCGTCCGGGTCGCCGGTCGCCTGAACCGCGTCGGTCACCGAGTACAGCACGGCGAAGAAGGCGGGCAGGGAGATCAGGGCGACGGCCCAGAACGCCGCCCGCCAGCCGAGGGCCTGACCGAGCGCGGCGCCGGCGGGCACCCCGGCGACACACGCGAGCGTGATGCCCCCCAGCAGCACGGAGGTCGCCCGCCCCTTGGCGTTCGGCGCGACCATACCGGTCGCCGTCGCGAGCGCCACGGCCAGGAAACCGGCGGTGGCCAGCGCGCCGAGGACCCGGGTCACCAGGAGCACGACGAAGCCGGTGGTGACCGCGCCGACGACGTGCACGAGCATGAACACGACCAGGAAGACGAGCAGCGCCCGCCGACGCGGCCAGCGCAGACTGAGGATCGCCATCACCGGGGCTCCGACGATCATTCCTACGGCGAAGGCCGACGTCAGCGCGCCGGCGGCCGAGACGGACACGTTCAGTTCACCGGCGATGTCCGGAATCAGCCCGGACAACATGAACTCCGATGTTCCCTGGGCGAATACGGCCAGCCCGAGGATGTAGATGGCAAAAGGCATGAGGGAAGGCTCCAGGTGCCGCGTTGAAGTGCATCACGAAGGACACGGCAGGCCACCGCGGCACCCCCGAGCGGCTGCACGGAGCGTGCGTTCGTCTGGGCCCACGGCGGCGCTACCGCGTGAAGGAAACCCGGCTTGACGGCACGACGAAGGTGACGGAACCACCGGGAAGACTCAGTCCGTACGACGGTGATCCGGCGGCGAGGGTGATGAGAAGAGACGCGGTCCGCGCGATGGCGCTGCCGCGTGACACCCAAAGGAGCCACCGAAACCGGTGGCTAGCGTCTTGACGCCTCAGGACTGGACACGGCCCCACGATAGTGAACGGCCTCGGAGCCCGTCCACCGCATTACATCCGTGAAGGCCTGGTGCCGCGTTGCGGGCTCCGGCCAGGACGTCGGCGGCGTCCGCCGGGTGGGTCGGCCTCACCGGCACGGGAGCGAGGCCATCAGGCGGACCGGTGTCAACGGAAACGCCGAAGCCCCTCCCGCCGTACGGGAAGGGCTCGGATCTCGGGAGGCGGTCAGCGCGTCGCGCGGACCCGCTGAACCCGCAGCAGGAAGTCGGCGCTGTTGTCCTTCTTGCCGAAACCGTTGTCGGACAGCATGTCGTAGACGCCGCCACCGCGCGGCAGGATGCCGCTGAAGCCTTGGACGGGCTGGCCGGCGAACGGCGGGATGAGGCCGTTGATCGGGTTCGTGCCCAGCCGGGCGCCTGAGGTCTGGCCGCCCGGGGACGAAGGTCTCGGCGGGGAGCGAAGCGAACCCGGTGAGGGTGGCCCGGCCGAACTCGGTGGGCTCGGGCTTGGACGCGGCCGCTGCGGGGAAGTCGGAACCGGCGACCAGCGCGGCGACACCGAAGGTAAGCAATGCCCGTTTCATATCGGGCAAGCCAAACGTCCTTCTCTTACGCGATACCCAACGTCAGAGGTCCTCCCGGCGAGAGCCGCGCGAAGTCCTCCCGCCCCTGCGGGCCGAGGCGTCACGCGCACCGCCGGTGGCAGGGCGCGGTTCGGCCGCGCCGGCTGGCCGCACCGAGGGGAGACGCCCTGAGGTCATCGCCCCCGATGGTGTGGCCGGAGTCCGGTTCTAGAGGCTCAGACCGGACTCCAGATGCGCCAGAGCCATGTCGACCTCGGCGGGACCGTCCATGCCGGGGTCCTGTGCCCATTGCAGCCAGACCACGGCCACGACCCCGAAGACCGCGCCGACGACGTTCCGGATCCGAGGGTCGTCTGTATCCGATCCCGTCCTGTCCGCCAGGATTTGGGTGACCTCCCGGAGAACGCCGGGACTTCTGCGCAGGTTGGCGGCGAGCAGTTCGGGGACGGTCGTCGCGAACACCTCCCGGGCGTGGCCGGCGGCGATCTCCTCCGCGGACAGCGAGGCGAACGCCGTACGGAACGCGCCGCGCAGGACGGCGACGGGCGGACCCGGCGGCTGAGCCCGGAGAGCCTCGATGAGCGGGGGGAAAGCGTCGCGTGCGACCAGGTCTTCCTTGGTCGGAAAGTAGCGGAAGAAGGTCGCGGGTGAGACTTCGGCGGCCTCGGCGATCTGGTCGACGGTGGTGGCGTTGTAGCCGCGTTCGCGGAAGAGCCGGAACGCCTCACGCAGGATCGTCTCCCTGGTCCTGGCCTTCTTGCGTTCCCGTAACCCGCCGCCGCTCATGATCGAATTTTACCGCACACAAATATGAGGGTGTACTCTCATAAGGGAGTCAACTCTCATGACATGCGGAGGGAGAGGCTTTGATCGCCACCTCCCCACCCGAGGGCTCACCGGAAAGGACGAACCATGTCTGAGCCATCCCCCCTGCCGGTCGCCGCCGGCCTGCACCACGTCGGTCACGTCGTCCGGGACATGGGCCAGGCGACGGAGCTCTACCGCCGGCTCGGCTTCACCGTGTCGGCGCCCGCCTACCCGGTCCACCCCGACACTGCGGAGCCGTTCGGGGTGGCCAACAGCCACGTGTACTTCCCGGGCGGCTTCGTCGAGCTCGTGGCCGTCATCGGCGACGGCGCCCGCATGCCCGCACAGGCCCGCCCGATCCCGCTGCGGGTACCCGACGACAGACTGCCGGGGCTGGTGGCGGCCGTCCGCGCCACCGCCGCCGGCATCACGTCGTTTCTCGGGCGTTTCGAAGGCGTCCACATCATGATCGCCAATACGCCGGACATCGACGGCGTCGCCGCGGGGCTGACCGCCGACGGCGTCGGCCACGGCGGTGTGCACGCCGTCCGCCGTCCCGTAGAAACCGGCGAGGGGACCAGAATGGAACCCGTCCGCTATCTGGAGATCTCCGACCCCGGCCTGCCTCCGGGGCGCGTGCCCGAAGGCAGGGTCGGCTTCGCCGAGAACGGTCCGGCCGAGGCGTCCGCGGACCGGCCGCCGACCGGCCACCCCAACGGGGCGACCGGCCTGGTGGAATGCCTGCTGTGCGTCGACGACCCGGCGCTGCCCGAGCTGAGACGGCGCTACGGCACCTACTTCGGCCCGGCCGGGGACGGCCGTGTGGTCCGTTTCGACCAGGCGAACCTCACCGTCGCGGCCGCGTCGGCGCTCGCGGACCTGCTGCCCGACGAGCATCCGCCGGCCCTGCCGGCGTTCGTCGCCTACACGGTGTCCGTACGGGACGTCGCCGCCACCGAACGGCTCCTGCGCGGCAACGACGTTCCGGTCACCCGGACCGGCCGCGGGGAGATGTTCGTCCCGGCCGACGCCGCGCTTGGCGCCGCGATCGTCTTCCGCCAGGACGCCTAAGTGAATTCCGCGTTCCGGTCCACCTGTCGATCAACCAGAAACGCGGCCGCCAAGCGCACGGGCTCCGGTCTCGCGGAACTGGTCATTTCTGCGAATCGCGCACTTTGCGATCCAAGGGATGGGCCGAGTGTGAAACATGAAGGTTGCTAAGACAGATGGTGTCCTTGGAGGCTCTCCTTAACGACGCGTGCGACCCTCCAGGAGTGCCCTTTGATCATCGAGGATCTGTCCGAGCCGGAACTCGCCCTCTGGGAGGCGTTTCCCACAGCGCGTCCTGTGGATCTTCCCGGCACCCCCGTTCGGGCTGCGATCATCGCAAGGATGTTGCTCGGCGCCCGGGAACCCCTTGAAGGGCAGACGCCCGGCATACACCTGTCCGGCGCCCGGATCGCGGGCCGATTGGACCTGTCGTACGCCGAGGTACAACACCCTCTGATCTTGACCAGGTGCGAGTTCGAGGAAACGCCGGTCTTCACCGGAGCCCGCACCGGCCTGGTGGACCTCGCGGCCTCCCGGGCACCCGGACTGCAGGCCGTAGACGCTGTGATCGGCGGGGCGCTGCGCCTGGAGGGCTGCGAGATGGCCGGCCCGATCCAGCTCGCCGGGGCCCACGTGACCGGGACACTGAATCTCAGCGGCGCGGCGATCCACGCACTTCAGGCCGTCCATGCCGACGGCCTGATCGTCGACCGTGATCTTCTGTGCGCGAACGCCGTCATCGACGGTGAGTTACGCGTTGTCGGCGCCAGGATCGGCGGGACGATGACCCTCGATGGCGCACGGGTCGGGCGGTCAGGCGGCTTCAGCCTCACCGCCGAGGGGGTCGTCCTCGACGGCGGGTTGTCGTGTGCCCGCGGTTTCCGCTCCTGGGGGGAGCTGAGCGTGCAGGACGCCCGGATAGGGCGCCGGTGCGTCTTCAGCGGAGCCCAGCTGTCCAACCCGGACGGCATCGCCCTGAACGCGGAGAGACTCAGTGTCGAGGGCGGGCTGCGCATCGATGACGGCTTCTCGGCCGAAGGTGAAGTCCTTCTGCGCGGAGCCCTCGTGGCCGGCTCGCTCCGTTTCGCGCAGGCGAGCCTCGCCAATCCGGGAAGACGCGCGCTGAACGCGCCGCGGATGGAGATCGGCGGCGGACTGCGGCTCACACCAGGTTTTGTGGCGAACGGAGAGGTCTTTCTGGACTCCACCCAGGTCCGCGGATCGGTCAACCTCGACGGCGGGACGTTGTCCAACCCGGGTGCGACGGCGCTTTCCCTGCGTCGGCTGGGGGTCACCGGCAGGCTCAGCTGCAGCAAAGGCTTCCGTGCCGACGGGGAGATCGTGCTCGTCAACGCCCGAATCGAGGGCAGCTTGGAGTTTCACGGTGCCGCCCTCAGTAATCCCGGCGGGCGGGTTCTGTCCCTGTGGGAGGTGATCGCGGGCGGGGGCATCGACTGCTGCGAAGGCTTCGCGGCCACGGGAGACGTCTCGATCAGGAACTCCCGGATCGCCGCCACACTGTGCCTTGCGGAGACCACCGTCGACGGTGACCTCCACCTTCGTGGTGTGGAAGCGGCTTCGCTGAAGATCGGGCCCCAGACGGAACTGCTGCGGGCCGTCGACCTTCGCCACAGTCGGGTCGGCGTACTCGATGACGCTCCCAGCCGGTGGCCTGCTCACGTCCTGATGAACGGCTTCACCTATGACAGCCTGGAGGCTCCCCTGCCTGTCCAGGAGCGACTTGACTGGCTGGCCAGGGAGGACTACCAACCTCAACCCTATGAGCAATTGGCCGCCGTCTACCGTCGGCAGGGCCACGATGAGGCTGCTCGGGACGTGCTGCTGGCCAAACAGCGTCGCCACCGCTCGGGGCGGCGGCTCGGGGTACGGCTGTGGGGATATGTGCAGGACTGGACCGTCGGGTACGGCTACCGACCCTTCCGCGCTGCGCTCTGGCTCGCAGCCCTTCTCCTTATCGGCACGGTCGTTTTCACCGCCCACCGGCCACCGGCCTTCAAGCCAGGCGAGGCTCCCCCCTTCAACGCCTTCCTCTACGCCCTGGACCTGCTCCTCCCGATCATCAGCTTCGGACAGGAGAGCGCCTTCGGCCCGCGCGGCGCACAACAGTGGCTCGCCGCGGCGATGATCGCTGCAGGGTGGATCCTCGCAACGACCATCCTGGCAGGCCTCACTCGCGCACTCTCCCGCCAATAGCGCGACCGGAAGCGGCCACCTTGACGCCCTCTCAGCAGCCACTGACAGGGTGATCTACCTAGGAAGCCGGGGCCACGGTCAGTGGAGCACCCCTGTCTCTGTCGTCACCCGGAGTCGCTTTGCCCCGGGTGACGCGGACCCGAGTGGGAGGCCGAGGAGCTCGGCGACGGCACAGCCGCCGTTTCGTCGGGCCGCCCGCCGGGTCGATCGGCCGCCTCGGTCTGGGGGACCCGGCGTCTTTCGACGTCAAGGCGATGGCGGCCGGAACCCGCGCATGGCACCGTACCTCCCGACCGGCCGGGGAACGTGCACGCCGTCCGGCCTGCTCGGACCGGGCGGGGACGGCGCTTCGACCTGCCGTCGTCGCTTTAGCTAACGGTTAGCTTATATGGCTAACGGTTAAATGTGTGGTGTGGAAGTCAGAGCAGTCGACGTATCAGGCAAGGAGCCGTCCTCGGGCTACCGGTTGCGGGTCGTGCAGGAGGTGCTGCTGGCGCTGCTGGCCAAGGAGGCCTCGTACGGCTACCAGCTGCGCGCGCAGCTTCAGCTCGCCCTCGGCCCGCTGGCGGACGCGCTGAACGCGGGGCAGGTGTACGTGACGCTGAACCGGCTCGAAAAAGCCGGTCTGGCCACCGCGGAGCGGGTCGGCCAGAGCGACCGCCCGGACCGCAAGGTCTACCGGCTGACCGCGGCGGGACACGAACGGGTCGTCGAATGGCTCGGCGACATGAGCTGGCCCAAGGCGGCGCCCACGGAGTTCCATCTGAAGCTGGTGGCCGCCGCCGCTGCCGGGCTCGCCAACCCGGCGCACCTGGTCGACGCACAACGACACGCGGTGCTGGTCGAACTGGCCGCCGCGCAACGGGCCGCACTCACCGAGCCGCACGGCTCGGTCGCCGGCCTCCTGCTGGAGGGTGTGGTGCTCCGACTGCAGGCGGACCTGACCTGGCTTGACGCCTGCGCCCGGCACTGGAGTTCAAGGAAGGAACCATGACACAGGCAAACGGGTCGCTCCCCGGCATAGGTCCGGTCCTGCGCACACAGGATCTGCAGATGCGGTACGGCCGGGGGGCGGGGCTCGTGCGAGCGCTCAACGGGGTCGAGCTGGAGGCCGCGGCGGGTGAGGCGGTGGCCGTGATGGGGCCCAGCGGCAGCGGGAAGTCTACGCTTCTGAACCTGCTGGGTGGCCTGGAACGCCCCTCGGCCGGGGAGGTGTGGCTGGCGGGGAACCGCATCGACGGGATGAGCGAGAAGGAGCTGGCCCGGCTGCGCCGACAGTCGATCGGGTTCGTCTTCCAGGCTTTTCACCTGATGGACGAGCTCACCGCCCAGGAGAACGTCGAACTGCCCGCGCTGCTGGCCGGGCGCTCACCGCGCACGGCCCGCCGCCGGGCCGCACAGCTGCTGGAACGCGTCGGGCTCGACGACCGCGCCGGGCACCTGCCGTCGGCGATGTCGGGAGGCGAACGCCAGCGGGTCGCCGTCGCACGCGCCCTCGTCAACGAGCCGCTGATCGTGCTGGCCGACGAACCGACCGGCAACCTGGACAGCGCCGCGACCGCGGACGTGCTGCGGCTGCTCGACGGCCTGCGCGCGGCGGGGCAGACACTGGTGATCGTCACCCACGACGCCCGGGTCACCGCCATCGCCGACCGGCTGATCACGATGCGCGACGGCAGCCTCGTCGAGGAGACCAGGCTGACCCGCGGCACCGTCGGCCGACTCGCCGAGCTGACCGGACTGGAGGGCTGACCCGATGGGCCGCACCCTGCTGGTCTTCCGGCTCGCCGCCCGCGACCTGCGCCGACGCCCGGCCGAAGCGGTGCTCCTGCTGCTGGCCCTCACGGCCGCCACGGCCACGCTGACGCTCGGGCTCATCCTGAACGGGGTGATCAGCGAGCCCTATCAGAGCACCCGTGAGGCGACGGCCGGACCCGACGTGATCGCCAGCCTCGGACGGTTGCACGGCGCGGAAACGGGCCCGGATCCCGCCGCCCTGAAGGCGCTGACCGACGCCCCCGGCGTGGTCGCGCACAGCGGCCCCTACCTCTACACCCAGGCGGCCCTGGAGGCGGGCGGGGTCACGGTGCGGGTGTGGGCACAGGGGCGCCACACCTCTCCCGCCGACGTCGACCAGCCCAAGGTGACCGAGGGGAACTGGGTACGGGACGGCGGTGCCGTGCTCGAGGCCGGCCTCGCCCAAGCGCTCGGGGCAAGCGCCGGTGACCGGATCACCCTGGGGGGCCGCTCGTTCCAGGTGGCCGGGGTCGCGGTCACCGCCGCGATGCCGCCGTACCCCAAGGTGTGCTACTCCCCCTGCCGGTACGGGGCCGCCGCCCAGAACGCCCCGCCGCCCCCCATCGAGAGCCTGCCGCCCACGTCGAAGGCCGGCCCCCCGCCCGGTGCGTTCTGGATGGGCGCGAGTGGCCTGATCTGGCTCTCCGAGGCCGATGCCCAGAGCTTCGCCAAGCAGACGCAGTCCCTGGGCTATCTGGTGAACCTGAAACTGGCCGACCCGGCCGGAGCGGCGACGTTCGTCAGGGGGCACTTCCAGAACCTCGTCACCGCGCCGAGCCTGGCGACGTGGCAGGACGTCTTCGACGGCCACATGTGGCTCATCGAGGCCCAGCGCACGGCCCTGATGGGCGGTACCTGGCTGCTCGGCCTGATAGCGCTGGGCAGCATCGCGGTGCTCGTCGGCGGCCGGATGACCGACCAGCTGCGACGGGTCGGGCTGCTCAAGGCGGTCGGGGGCACGCCGGGCCTGGTCGCCGCCGTACTCCTCGCCGAGCACGTCGCCGTGGCCCTCCTGGCGACGGTGGCCGGACTGGTGACCGGGTGGCTGGCCGCCCCCCTGCTCACCGAGCCCGGCGCCGCCCTGCTGGGCAGCGCGGCCACCCCTGCGGTCACCCCGGCCACCGCCGGTCTGGTGGCGGCCGTCGCGCTGGGGATCGCGGGCCTGGCGAGCTTCGTCCCCGCGGTGCGCGCCGCCCGCACCAGCACGGTCCGCGCGCTGGCCGACGTACCGCGGCCGCCGCGGCGGGCCGCACGGCTGATCGCGATCTCGGCGCGGCTGCCCGTCCCGCTGCTGCTCGCCGTACGGGCGGCGGCCCGGCGGCCACGCCGTACCCTGCTGGCCGTGGCCGGTGTCGCGGTCAGCGTCACCGGGATCGTCGCCGCGCTGTCGGTCCACGCCGACCGCTACGCCGAGAAGGCGCCGGGGACCGATCCCCGTACCGGCCTCAGCCAGGCGCTGCTCATGGTCGCGATCATGCTCGTGGTCCAGGCGGCGGTCAACGCGATCTGCATCATCTGGGCGACCACGCTCGACGCCCGGCGCTCCTCGGCGCTGGCCCGCGCCCTCGGCGCGACCCCGGACCAGGTCAGCGCCGGGCTCGCCGCGGCGCAGGCGCTGCCCGCGCTCGCCGGTGCCCTCCTGGGGCTGGCCGGGGGGATCGGGCTGGCCGAGGTCCTCAACGAGGACGCCGTGGTCATCCCGCCGCCGTGGCAGCTGGCCGCCGTGATCCTGGGGGCCGTCGCGGTGGTGACCGCGCTCACCGCCGTCCCGGCGCGCATCGGCGCCCGCCGTTCCGTGGGGGAGATCCTGCGGACCGAAGCCGCGTGACGGTCCGGTGGCCGGTGCGGAAGCGGCACCCACCGGCCACGACCTGACCGGCCACGCGACCGCCGGGCCCGCCCGATTCCACCTTCGGGCGGGCCCGGTATGTCCCCGAAACCGCCGTCCTGACGCCATGGGGCTCTCATGAACATAAAGATCTTGATCGCATCGGCCGCCCTCCTTCTCACGGTCTCCTGCACCGGAACGACCGCGCCGCAGACCCAGGGCGGCACGGCCCCCGCCGACCGGCCGGCCGCCTGCGAACGGTTCGGACCGAACACCCGCCCCCCGGCGGAGGAGACGCCCACCACGATCGACGTGGTCGAGCAGGCGTACTTCTGCATCCTCGCCGAGTACTACGGCGGGGCCACCCTGGACACCCGCCCCCTGCTGGTCGGGGGGTTCGCCGCGCTGACCGATGAGCTGGGCCGCGGCGGGCGCGATGTGGCCGAGGCCACCATGCCGGCGCTGACCGGTGACCGTCAGGCCGACTGGGCCGCTTTCGAGACGGTCTACCGGCGGATCACCGACCGGCTGCCGGAGGACGCCAAGCTCCGCGAGAGGCTCGCCGCCGTCACCCTTGAGGCCGTCGTGGCGGAACTGCGCGACAACCACGCCCGCTGGTCGTACGGCGGCCAACGGCCACCCGACTACCACGACGGCGACCTGTACGACCTGGGGCTGAAGGCCAGCGTCTCCATCCCCCAGGTGAGCAACCGCCCGGGGACCGCCCTGCCTCCGCTGTTCGTCGCCACGGTGCTGGGCGGAGCGGCGAAGGCCGCCGGGCTGCGCCCCGGCGACGTGATCGAATCGGTCGGCGGAGCGGCGCCCTTCGTCGGCGGACGTGTCACCCCGGCCGCCGTCGCCGCGCTCCACCCCCGGTATCCGCAGGCCGATCCGGTCCGGATCGGGCTGCTGCGGCCGGGCACCGGCCGCCGCTGGACCGTCACGCTGAAACCCGGCCTGTACCAGCCGGATCCGGCGGCCGTGCAGCGGGTGACGTCCAAGCCGCTGCCGGGCGGCCTCGCCTACGTCCGGCTGTCCGGCTTCGCCCCCGACGCCGCGACACGGGTCCTTGAGGCGATCACCGCGCTGGGGACCGGCCGGCGGCTCACCGGTGTGGTGCTGGACCTGCGCGGCAACGGCGGCGGCAGCCCTGCGGAGGTGAACCGGCTGCTCGGCGGGTTCGCCCACGGCAAGGTCACCGCGTACCACTGCACCGCGGACGGCGCCTGCGACACCGAGCGGACCGACGACGGCGTCACCCTGCTCAACCTGCCGCTGGCGGTCCTCACCGACCGCGGCTGCGCCTCGGCGTGCGAGCACTTCAGCGCCGCGGTCAAAGACCTCGGCCTGGGCAGGCTGGTCGGCACCCGGACCGCCGGGGCGATCTCCGGCCCGGCGCAGCCGTACCTGCTCTCCAACGGCACCGTCCTGGGGTTTCCGGCCAAGCGCCACCTGGGCCCGGGCCGTGAGCTGATCGACCGGATCGGCGTGGCACCCGACCACCACGTGCCGCTGACCGCGGAGGACGCCGCCGCCGGGCGCGACCCCGCGCTGGCGAAGGCCCAGACCCTGCTGCGCGGGTGACGAACCCGGCCATCGGCACCCGCCGATTCCCGGACCCACCGAGGGGAAGGGCGGCGCAGAGGCCGCCCCCACAAGAACGGATATCTGCATGAACCATGCCTTCAGGCCGTACGGCCGCAAAGGAAGTCCACTTCTCCGCGGTGGCCTGGCCGGCGCCGTCGCCGGGCTGCTCACCCTGACGGCGTCCGCCTGCTCGGCGTCGGACCCCGCGACGAGCACGCCCACCTCGTCGGCGTCGGCGCCCGCCGCCGGCGGTGTCGTGGCCAAACCCGGCGCGACCCCCTCCCTGCCCGCGCCGACCGGCCCCCACCGGGTCGGCACCACCTCCTTGCACCTGAAGGACACCTCCAGGCCCGACCCGTGGGCCCCCGAGGCCAAGGCCAGGGAGCTCATGGTCACCCTGTGGTACCCGACGCGGGCGCGTGACGGGGAGCCGCCCCCGTACATGACGCCGAAGGAGTCCGAGCTCGTCCTGAAGGGCCGGAAGGTGACCGGCGCGCCGTACGACATCCTCAGCAAGACGCGGACCAACGCCGTCGCCGGGGCCGAACCGGCGGGGACCAGGCGGAGCCTGCCCCTGGTGGTGCTCTCCCCGGGCTTCACCATGCCGCGGAGCACGCTCACGTCCCTGGCCGAGGAGCTGGCCGGCGGCGGCTATGTGGTGGCCGGCGTCGACCACACCTACGAGAACTACGCGACGACCTTCCCGGACGGACGGGTCGCCGAATGCGCCGCGTGCGACGCCGACGCCGACCCCGGGTTCGGCGCGAAGACGGCCGGGGTCCGGGCGGCCGACGTCTCCTTCGTGCTCGACGAGCTGACCGGGCCCCGCCCGACGTGGGCCGGGGCCTCTCTGATCGACCCGTCCAAGATCGCGATGGCGGGCCAGTCGATCGGCGGCGCCTCAGCCGTCGCGGCCATGCTGAAGGACTCCCGGGTGCGCGCCGGGATCGACATGGACGGCAGCACCTACGCCCGGATCCCGAAGGGCAAGCTGTCCCGGCCGTTCCTGTTCCTCGGGAGTGAGCAAGCCCACAGCCCGGGAGGCCGCGACAACTCCTGGGACCGCGACTGGAAGCTCATGACCGGATGGAAGCGCTGGCTGGTGGTCTCGGGCGCGGACCATCAGTCCTTCACCGACGTTCCGGTGCTGGCGGCCTCGCTCGGCATCCCCCTCCCCGGTCTGGCCGCGGGACGCTCCGTGGAGATCACCCGCGCCTACGTCCGGGCCTTCCTCGACCTGCACCTCCTGGGGAAACCGCAACCCCTGCTGGACAAGCCGTCGACACACCATCCCGAGGTCAGGCGCTGCGTCCCGGAGAACAGGACCTGCGCGTAGCGCGACTCGACGGGTGCCCGGCGCCGGGACCGCCGATCGCCAGGACCGGCGGAGGCGTCGGAGCTCCGGTAGGCACCACCGGGTGTGAATGATCAACGGCCCGGTACGCAACTCGGCGTCGGGCTTGGCCGGCGTCGCGAAGCAGGAGGGCGACCCGCACGCGGCCGACCGGCCCAAGACGATGTCGGGAAGGCCGTTCTCTCCACCACCTATGGCCTGATCACATCCGCCAATCCATGCGGCAGACGTCTCTTCGGCAGGGTGCCCCGGTCGATCTCTCCCGCCGTCGTGCACGCTCCACGCCTCGGCCCGCCGACGCCGCAACAGGTCGGGGCGGGTGGCGACGGCTGCGCCGCCTACGACCGGGCCGTCTCCGCCGGCGCGTCGCCGCCTCGGGGATGCTTGACGAGGTGTGGTGCGGCGTCGGCGATCCGCTGCCGCATGGGGCGTCGGTGCAAGGCGTCCAGGGCCTCATCGACGAGTCGGCTCAGGGGGAACGAGAGTTCCGCCTCGAGTTCGACGGCGGCTGCCGTGGTGGCGGTCCACTCGGCGTCCAGTGTCGGCAGCAGCGCATCCGCTTTCGCGGTCAGGTAGGCGATCCGCTGCCGGGCGTCCTCACCGGGGGCGAGGAGGAGGAGATCCGCTTTGACCATGTGGGCGACGGTCTGGCTGGCCGCGGAATGGGTCACCCCGATGGCCTTGGCCAGGTCCCGGATGGAGCTGGGGCCGGTGGAGGCCAGCGCGCGGATGATCGGGGTGAACCGCGGACGGAATCCGCGCAGCCCGAGGTCTTCGTAGACGGCCGCGACATCACCGTCCAGCCGATCGAGGAGATGACGCAGCCGGGTGCCGAGAAGCCCGGGGCCGGGCGCACGGGAAGCCATACCCCATCATATAACAGCACTGTTGCGTCTATGGAGGTCCGGGTGAAGGCCACGGCCGACTGGTGCGCCTGGGAGGACGCGGTCCTGTCCGGCGAGACGAAAGGCGCCTTCAACCCGTACGCCGATCGGCCCTCGGCGGCACGACTGGCCCTGGTACGCATCTGCTCCCACCACTTCTCCCATGGCGCGTGGCTGGACGAGGGTGTGCTGCTGCGGGAGGCGGGTCGGCCGGCCGGTATCCCGGGGGTCCTGATCCACGGCCGGCTCGACATGGGCGGGCCACTCGACACCGCGGGGGAACTCCACCGCGCCTGGCCCGACTCGAGATTGATCGTGGTCGAGGACGCGGGACACCTGGGCGGTGTGACGACGGGCGGCCAGGTGCGCCAAGCCCTCGACCGGTTCGCCGGCCGGTGAGTGACACCGTACCCAGCCGATCTGAAGCACGCGCACCGCCTGGGCCAGGACGGATGGTCGGGCGCCTGGCCCACAGAGCCGGCCGGGAATCCTCGGTGCGCCCCGGCAGGCGGTCAGCCCAGAACCGGCTGCGGAGCCGGGGTAGGGGTGAGGCGGATCAAGACGACCCCGTAGGAGACGATCCAGGCGACCCAGAGCAGCCAGCCCGCCAGGCCGAGCAGTCCGAGGGGGCCGTCCTCCGCGATGACCAGAGGCGTGAGGGTGGCCGAGCCGAACATCAACGCGGCCGACAGCAGGCCCAGGGCGTGCTGCCAGGGCCGGATCAGGCCGGTCCGCCTCCCGCCGATCGACAGGCCGACCAGGGCGATCGCCAGGAACGTGCCGTTCAGGGTGAACAGGGCGTCGTGCAGCGCCCACAGCGCGGCGTTCTCCGCTCCCTCCTGTGCCGTCCTCGCCAGGGCGAGACGGGCCGCGATGATCCCGGCGAAGGCGCCGTTCTGCAGCAGCAGGCCCGCGAACCCGACCAGCGACCACGCCTCGCCCCGGTCGCGCTCCGACCGCCACAGCGCGGCGACCACACCCGCGCCGAACAGGGTGGCCAGCACCCACGCGGCGGGGGTGAGGGCGGACGCGACGCCGACGAGGCCGGCCTGAGAGCCGAAGAACACGTTGACCTCGTCGATGCCGGCGCCGGTGCGCGGGAGCCCGGCGGGCAGCGCTATCAGGTTGCCGGTGACGATGAGGGTGGCGAAGCCGATGCCGGCGAGCCCGGCGACCCGGGGGAAATTATTGGTTTTACGTGACATATATTCATTATAGGCAGCGTAAAGCCATAGGGTGCAAGCCATGAGTGACGAGCTGGGCCGACGCCGCTACGACTCGCTGCGCCGGACGACACAGGCACAGCGGACACGCGTCGAGATCGCCGACGCCGCCCGCCGGCTCTTCGTCGCCCAAGGCTGGGCCGCCACCACCGTCCGCGACGTGGCCCGCGAAGCAGGTGTCTCGGTACCCACCGTCTACGCGGCATACGGAAACAAGACAGGGCTCGCCACGGCCCTGGCCGACGCCGCCGACCTCACCGCCGACGCCGAGCACATGCTCACCCAGCTGGAAGCACCCCAGACCGGCCCCGCGGGCCAGCTCGCCGCCATGGCCGGCTACGACCGGCGGCTCTTCGAACGGGCCGGCGACGTCATCACCCTCGTCCGCGAGGCGGGCCGCGCCGAACCCGAACTCGCCACCACCTACCGCGACGCACGCCGGCGCGGCGACCAGACCCGGATACAGGTGTTCTCATCCTGGCCCGACGGCGTCCTGCGGCGCGGTGTGGACGTGCCCTCCGCCGTCGACGTCTACGCGGCACTGTGCAACATCGACGTCTACACCACGCTCACCGCCGAACGGGGCTGGACCCCCGATCAGGTGGAACGCTGGTGGGGTGAAGTCCTGGCCCGCGAGCTCCTCAGCCCGTGACCGGCCCGGGGCGGTGGCCGGCGTGTGACCCGGTGGCGCGAGCCACAGCCGGCCCAAGGCGGCACCGGCGGCGTTTTGCAGGCCGAAGGCCCCGGTGATGGGAACCCGCCATGGCCCGTCCCCGGATGCCAGGACTCATCGGGCCGGCAGCGAGGTCCGTACGGCCTCCACGAGGGTGGCGGCGCGCAGGTCGGGGGCGGGTCCCTCCTGGATGCCGTTCATCACATACCCGAACGCGAGGCCGGTCGCCGGGTCGGCGAACCCGAGGGAGCCGCCGCGTCCGCCGAAGCCGAAGGCGGTCGGGGTGTACCAGAAGCTGTCCGGGGTGGGCAGGCCGAATCCGGAGGCCAGGCGGGTGGGCATCCGCAGGATGCGGTCGGTTCCGGAGGCCTGTTCGGCGACGGCGTCGGCCAGGGTGGCGGGGTCGAGCAGGCGCACCCCGTCCACCTCGCCGATGAGCCCGGCGTAGAAGCGGGCCAGTGCCTCGGCGGTGCAGATGCCGCCCGTGGCGGGGATCTCGGCCTGCTGGACCTGGGGGTCGTTGTGGTCGGGGGGCGGGGTGACGACGCCGTAGGCGCGCATCGTCAGTGAGGTGGGGTCGGTGAAGGCCGCCATGATCTCGCGGACCGGTTCGGGCAGGGCGTCCAGGTCGACCCCGGTGAGGTCGGGCGGGGTTTCGATCAGGCGGCTGACCCGGTGCTGCTCGGCCTTGGGCAGGCCGATCCAGAAGTCCAGGCCGAGAGGTGCGGCGATCTCGTCGGCGAAGAACCTGCCCGGGCTCCGGCCGGAGACCCGGCGGATCACTTCGCCGACGAGCCAGCCGTAGGTGAACGCGTGGTATCCGTGCCCGACGCCCGGTTCCCAGAACGGGCGCTGGGCGGCGAGGGCCTCGGCCATGGGATGCCAGGCCAGCGCGTCGGAGAGCGCGACGGGCCGGTCCAGCGCGGGGAGCCCGGCGCTGTGGGAGAGCAGGTGCCGGACCGGGATTCGGTCTTTGCCCTCGGCGGCGAACTCCGGCCAGTAGTCGGCGACCGGCGCGTCCAGATTCAGTTCGCCCCGCTGGGCGAGCAGGTGCGCGCATGCGGCCGGGACGCTCTTGGTCGTCGAGTAGACGACGGTGAGGGTGTCCCCTGTCCAGGGGCGGGCGGTGACCGGGTCGGCGGTCCCGCCCCACAGGTCCACCACCTTGGTGCCGTGCAGGTAGACGCTTACCGCCGCGCCCACCTCGCCGTTGCCGGTGAAGTTGGCGGCGAACGCCTCCCGCACCGGTTCGAATCCCGGCGCGATCCCGCCGTCGATCTGTGTCATGTCATCGCCTCTCAATTCGTCAGGTGGCGGCGCGGGTGGCCAGCTCACACACGGTCACCAGTTCACGGGTGTACTCGTCCAGGTCGAGGTCCGGCTCGGCGACGATTTTGATCATCATGCCGACGACGGACTGCCTGATGATCACGGCCATGGTGCGTGGCGGGAACGACCGGAACTCCCCGTCGCGCTGACCCCGGATCAGCAGGGCTTCCAGTGCGTCCAGCTCGGCCTGGTTCGGTGCGTCGAACAGGCCCTCCCGTGCTTTCGGATGGTGGAACAGGATCTGGATCAGGGCCGCCATGTGGGTGCGGTGGGTGGCGTAGAAGGCGACGCTGCCCTCCACGTAGGCCTGCAGGACGCCCCACGCGGTGCTCCGCCCGTCCGCGTGTGAGCGGACCAGGTCGCCGCCGGTCGCGTAGATCTCGGCCGCCACCTCCTGGATCAGCTCGTCCTTGTTGGTGAAGTGATACGAGATCAATCCGGGGCTGCTCAGGCGCGCCCGCTCGGTGATCCGTGCGAACGACGCCTTGGCGTATCCCAGGTCGGCGATGGTCTCGATCGCCGCGCGCACGATCTGCGCCCGCCGAGCCGCCTCGATGAAAGTTTGTTCACTCGAACTGGATTTTGTTCGCATGAACAAAAACTAGCGTGATCGTCTACTCCGTGCCGGAGAATCGGCGAAACGGCCGGATGGATTGCGGCCGACGGGTGCCGTCCATGATCCGCTGGAGGCCGGACTCGAACGTGGCCGCCGACCCATGACGGCGAGGCCGGGCGAACGCCGTGGCCCCGGTCAGCCCTCCAGGCGGGCGGCGTCCTCCGGCCAGGCCTTCTTCACGCTGTCGGCCTCCAGCCACTGCGCGTAGCGGGCGAGGACGTGCGGGGCGTCGTCGTACATGAAGGTGTAGAAGTCGCGCATCGAACGGAGTTTCACCGCGCTGGCGGAGTGCGGTTCACGTGACATCACCGCGTCGTTGAGCGCGAGGAGCAGCCCCCGCAGCTCCTCCTGGCCGTTGAGCTGCGTGCGCGGCCACGCCTCGGAGTCGACACTGAACAGGTCGCGGCGCGTCTCCACCGACACGTCCCGGTCGACCAGCCCGAGAGAGTTGAGCAAACGGGCCATGGTGGAGATCGACGACGAGCTGGCGGACAGGTGCTCGGCGAGGTCGCGGCTGGACAGGTGCGGCTCGTCGGTGATCAAGAGTGCGGCCAGGATCCGGCAGGCCATGGGCGGCAGGATTCCCTGGAAGAGCTCGTTCAACCGGTCGACGAGCACGGACTCGTCGTGGTCACCCGATTGCGCTGGGGGCATGTTTCCATCCCTCTGCCGCGATCCGCCCGGGCAAGGCGGGGACCCCGGCCGATGTCGTCCATCCGATGACTGTGCCCGCCGACGGGCGCGAGACCTCCTACTCGACCTCCGGTGGACCGCTCTCAATCTATCATGAGGCGTCATTCAGAAATTTCTGAATGCCTATCTGTCTTGACTGGATATCACTCGCTATCAAATAATCGCTGAAATCGCCCATACGAGATGTCACTGGAGATTTTGTGCCCACAGCCCCCTCCGATCAGCAGGCGAGCGACCGCCTGGCCGAGCTCGGCGACGACTACTTCGCCACGATGCTCGCGAGTGACCCTTTCACCGGGAGCGCACTCGGCGTCGTGGGTTACGACGCCCTCGTGCCGGACCCGGGCCTGGCCGCACGGGACGCCCTCGACAAGGACCTGTCCCGTCTCCAGGCCGCGCTGGAGACGGTGAGCGAGGGCGACCTCTCCGACGAGGACAAGATCACCAAGGGTGCCCTGGCCCGGGCGCTCCACGACAGCCGCGCCGAGCTGCGGCACGGCGTGTTCGACGTGGCGGTGACGGCGAGCATCGTCTCCCCGCAGATCCAGATGCTCCACGCCGTCGCCTCCATGCCGGTCACCGACGGCGACCGCGCCCACGACTACCTCTCCCGCCTCGGCGGACTCGATCGCTACCTGGACGGCTGGCGCGACGTCTACCTGGCCGCCAAGGCCGACGGCAGGCTCCCGGTGCGGGCGGGCGTGCGGCAGGCGCTCGACCAGCTCGACCGCTACCTCGCGGGTGACGTCGCGGCCGATCCGCTGCTGCGGCCGGTGGCCGGCGGAGACGAGACGGCCGAGCCGTTCCGGGCGGAGGCGCTGCGGCTGATCGAGGAGAAGGTACGGCCGGCCGCCCGGCGTCTGCGCGACGCCTTCGAGCGGGACCTGCTTCCCGTGGGCCGCTCCGACGACGAGCCGGGGATCTGCCACATCCCCGGCGGGCTTGCGGCGTATGAAGACGCCATCGCCCAGCACACCACCACCTCGCTGACGGCCGAGGAGATCCACCGGATCGGCCTGGACTGCCTGGCCCGGCTGCGCGAGGAGTTCGCCGAGGTGGGCGGCAGGGCGCTCGGCATCACGTCGGTGCCGGAGATCCTGCGCACGCTCAAGGAGGACCGGTCCCTCAGGTTCGAGACGTCCGAGGAGATCGTGCGGCTCGTGGACGGCGCCCTGGAACGCGCCAAGGGTGTGGTCGGAGACTGGTTCCCGGCCTACGACATCCCGCCGTGCGTCACCGAGGAGATGGACGACTTCGAGGCGGCCGCGGCCCCCGCCGCCTACTACCGGCCGCCGGCCCTCGACGGCTCCCGGCCAGGCACCCACCGGGTGGCCACCGTCGACCCGCGCTCCCGTTCCCGCTTCGAATACGAGGCGATCACCTTCCACGAGAGCGTCCCCGGCCACCACCTGCAGCTCGCGGTGTCCCAGACGCTCACCCACCTGCCCGACTTCCGCCGCCACCTCGGCGCCGCGATCACCGCCTACGCCGAGGGCTGGGGCCTGTACGCCGAGCGGCTCGCCGACGAGATGGGGCTCTACAGCTCCGACCTGCAGCGCCTCGGCATGCTGTCCACCGACGCCTGGCGGGCGTGCCGCCTCGTCGTCGACACCGGGCTGCACCACTTCGGCTGGTCCCGGAGGCAGGCCGAGGCGTTCATGCGGGACAACACCGCCACCAACGAGGCCAACGTCGTCAACGAGGTCGAACGCTACATCTCGATGCCCGGCCAGGCACTGGCCTACATGATCGGACGCCGCGAGATCGACCGGCTGCGCGACAAGGCCCGTGCCGTACTCGGACCCCGATTCGACATCAAGGACTTCCACCGGCAGGTCCTCGGCCACGGCGCACTGGCGCTGGACGTGCTCGACGACACCATCACCCGCTGGGCCACCCAGGCCGCCCGCTGAGACAGGGGACCACCATGACGCAAACCCTCGAATCGCCCAGGCTCACCCGCTTCCTCACCGCGGTCGAGAACGGCGAAGCCGGCGCGGCCGACGCCCTCGTCGACGACCTCAAAGCCGCAGGCGGCCCGTTCCTCGACGAGCAGGAGGACGGGAGCGTCCTCGTCACGTTCGTCTATGTCGGGCAGGCGAACACCGTGCATCTCAAGAGTCAGGTGACGGCGGACGCCGACGGCCGCGGTTGCCCCATGACCCGGGTCCCCGGCACCGACGTCTGGCATTTCTCCGCGCGGATCACTGACCGGAGGCTCTCGGCCACCTATTTCTTCCAGCTCGACGACCCGATGGCCGAGATGTCGGCGGTAGAGGTCATGCAGCTCTTCAAGGAGCCGGCGAAAGTCGAGGCGTGGCTGCGGGAGGCCGTGCTGGGCGCGCGGCACGACCCCTACAACTCGGACGAGAGCGACCAGACCATAGAAGGTCTCTTTCAGGATGAGGCACAGTCCACGCTGCGTGTCTCCGTGCTGAACCTCCCCGACGTCGACCCGGCTACCTGGTTCGGCCCGCCGCGTCTTTCGGGCGCGACCCTCCACACGCACACTCTGCGCTCGGAGATCCTCGGCAACGAGCGCAAGGTCGTGGTCTACCTTCCCCCGGTGCCGCTGCCGGACAGCGGGGACCGTCCCGTCGTCATCGTGCAGGACGGCGACGGCTTCCTGAGCGACGGCTTCGACCACATCCTCACCAATCTCATCGCGGGCGGCGAGGTCCCGCCCTTCGTCGGGGTCTTCGTCTACAACCCCACCGTCATGTCCCGCATGGAGGAGATGAGCTGTCAGCCGGCCTACGCCGCGTTCTGCGCCGACGAGCTGATGCCGTGGCTGCGCCGGACGTACGGCGTGACCGCCGACCCGGCCCGTACCGTGGTGTCCGGGTGCAGCTACGGCGGGCTCGCCTCGGCCTGGCTCGGCTACTCCCGCCCCGACGTCTTCGGCCGGGTGCTGTCGATGTCGGGGTCCCTGTGGTGGGGCAAGACGAACTTCTTCGCCATCGAGGGCGGGCCGCTGGAGTTCGGACGCGACGACGAACCGCAGTGGCTGAACCGGCGGTTCGCGGCCGAGCCCCGCAAGCCCGTGCGGTTCTGGATCGACGCGGGCACCCTGGAGGTCAACCCGCTGGACGACGGCGTCAGCCTGCTGTCGGCCAACCGCAACCTGCGCACCGTGCTGGGGGCCAAGGGCTACGAGGTGCGCTACCACGAGTTCTCCGGCGGCCACGACAACGCCGGTTGGCGGCGCTCCTTCCCTCTCGGCCTGCGCTACCTGCTCGGCGCCTGACCCTCCCCTGCCACCACACTTTCGTACAAGGACAACGCATGACACAGACGACCATCGAGTCCGCGCGAATCGCGCGTTTCATCCAGGCGGTGCGGGACGGCGAGGCCGGCGCGGTCGACAGGCTCCAGGCCGACCTGCGGGAGTCGGCGGGCCCGCTCCAGGAGGAGACTGGGGACGGGAGCGTCCTCGTCACCTTCGTCTACATCGGCCCCGGCGACCAAGTCCACCTCTACTGCCAGCTCGTCATCGACCCGCGCCAGATGAACAAGGCGATGACCCGCGTCGAGGGCACCGAGGTCTGGTATCTGTCCCACCTCGTCACCGACCGCAGGCTCTCCGTCGGCTACCGCTTCCTCGTCGACGACCCGATCACCGCGCTCTCCATGGACGACGCCATGGTGCTGATGCAGCAGCCGGACAAGATGACCGCGCTGATGGACGAGAGCGCCCGCTGCTCACGGGACGACCCCTACAACCCCGACCGCTTCGACATCGGGATGGACCAGTATCTCGACCCGGCGAAACCCCACGTCACCGTCTGGACCTCCGTGCTCAGCCTGCCCGGCGTGGACCCGGTCACCTGGCACGGCCCCGCCCGCCTCGCGGGCGCCACGCTGCACACGTACACCTTCCGCTCGGAGGCGTTCGGCAACGAGCGCACCGTCACGGTCTACACCCCGCCGGTGCCGCTCCCCGAAGGCGGCGACCACCCCGTCGTCTTCCTGATCGACGGGGAGATGATGCTGGCCGAGGGGTACGCCGACATCCTCACCAACCTCATCGCCGCAGGGGAGGTCCCCCCGCTCGTCGGCGTGTTCGTGCACAACGTGTTCGCTGACTCCCGCATGCTGGAGATGAGCTGCCGGCAGGAGTTCGTCACGCTGTACGCCGATGAGCTCATGCCCTGGCTTCGCCGGGAGTACGGCGTCACCGCCGACCCGGCGCGCACCGTCGTGTCGGGCTCCAGCTACGGCGGGCTCAGCTCGGCCTGGCTCGCCTACAACCGCAGCGACGTCTTCGGCCGGGTGCTGTCCATGTCGGGCTCCCACTGGTGGGGCAAGCGCACCGCCTACGGCGCCGACTCAGGACCCTACGAGTTCGGCCGCGACGACGAGACCGAGTGGCTGACCAGGCAGTTCGCCACCGCACCGCTGCTTCCCGTCACGTTCTGGATCGACGCGGGCACCCTGGAGAACGACCCCGGCGTGGACGGGCTCAGCCTGCTCTCCTCCAACCGCAACCTGCGCACCGTGCTCCAGGCCAAGGGCTACCAGGTGCGCTACCACGAGTTCTCCGGCGGGCACGACACCTCCGGATGGCGGCGCACGTTCCCGCTGGGCCTGCGCTACCTCCTGGCCGGCGACGACGGCTGAGGCCGTACCGGTCCCACGTCACGTCGCGCGGTAGCGGGGGCCGCCGCGCGACCCGCCCCTCCTGACCACCCCATCCCCGCAAGCCGGGCACCGCGCCGCCTCATCCCCACGCGGTGCCCACTCTCAGGAGAGAGCCATGTCGAAAGCCCACGCCGAAAGCCCCCCAGCAGACGACTCCCCCGCCCCGGTCCAAGGCGTCTCGTGGATGGTGACCGCGTCCCTCGCGGTGATCCTGGTCTCGATCGCCGCCATCGAAGCCATGCCGGCCGTCGCGCTCCCCCTGCTCCAACGCGAACTGAACACCACACCGGCCGGCGGATCGACCCTGATCGTGGTGTCCGCGCTCATGGCCGCGATCATCAGTCCTCTCGTCGGCAAACTCGGCGACAGGTACAACGGGCGCGACGTGACGCTCGTCCTCCTCCTGGTCGTGGTGATCGGCGGCGTGATCTCCACCGTCGCCCCCACCCTGGCGGTCCTGGTGGTGGGCCAGGTCTTCCTGGGCTGCGGGATCGGCTTCATGCCGCTCGCCTTCGTGCTCCAGCGCAAGCTTCTGCCCCCGGCCGGGATGAAGGTCGCCACGGGTGTCGTCATCTCCACGTTCACCGCCGGAGGCACCGCGGGCGCGCTCCTTGCGGGCCCGATCGCCGAAGGGTTGTCCTGGCAGTGGATGTTCGGCCTGCCGACGATCCTCATGGCCGCCGCCGGTTTGGTGTTCATGCTGGTCACGCCGCGCGCCCCGCTGGCCTCACCCCCGGTGCGAGGCCCTTTCGACTGGGTCGGCACGGTGCTGTTCTCCGCAGCCATGATCGTGCTGCTGCTCTTCGTGTCGTCGGTGTCCGAGGCCGGGTTGCTGTCGGTGCCGTCGCTCGCGGTCCTGGCCGTCCTCGCCGGTATCGTCGCGCTGTGGATCCGCGCGGAAAGGCGGGCGGCGGAGCCACTGGTCGACCTCAGGATGCTGCGGGGTCACGGCATCCGAGGCGTGGCCGTCGTGGAACTGGCCGCCGCGATCGCCGGTGCGTTCGGGATGTTCATGCTGCCGCAGATCCTGGCGGCGCCCACGTCGACGGGCTTCGGGCTGGGCCAGTCCATCACCGTCATCGGTTTCGCCCTGCTGCCGGCGACGATCGTCGCCCTGGTCGTGGCACCGCTCGGCGGCCTCGCCGACGCCCGTTTCGGGTCCCGCGCGGTCGTCCTGGCCGCGACCGTCGCGATCGCGCTGTGCCTGGTGCCGATGCTGACGCTTCCCTCGCAGGTGTGGCACTACGTGCTCTTCATGACGGCGTACGGCGCGGGCCAGGCGTTGACGATGACCTCGCTGACCAACGCGGTCATCTCCGTGGTGGGTCCGAATGAGACCGGCATCGCGACCGGGCTGTTCATGGTGATCCGCGCGGTGGGCACGTCCCTCGGCGCCCCCGTCGTCGCATTGGTCATCACCGGGGGCCCGGACGGCTCGGGAACCGCGGGCAGCTACGTGATGGGCTTCGCCCTGGCCATCGGGGCCTTCGTCGTCACGGCCGCCCTCACCTCCCTGATCCCGGGGCGCCGTACCCCCGTCGCGGCCTGAACCACCAGTGAGTGCCCCGGATCCAGACTGATCACGGGGCACTCGCCGGGTACTGTGATCAACCCACCTCGTCCGCGGTACGGCCGTGCCGCTCACCGGACCCGGTTCCGCCGCCCGGCCGCCACGTCCGCGATCTCCGGCATCGGGGTGGAGCAGGTGGTGCGGGCCACGTAGGCCAGGCCGTCGAAGTTCTCGGCGAGCACGGTGTCCGTGAGCGAGAACTTGTAGGTGAAACGGCCGACGACACCGCCGAAGCCGCGCATGTGGTTCCGCGCCGTCAGCCACTCCTGCACGGCCTCGGGATGCCCGCCGCCCCTCAGGTCGACCACATGGCCGTCGGCGCAGGCCTCGGCCAGCCGAGCCTCCACCATCGCGGGGCCACCGGAACGCGGGACTCGGTGCCGTACCGGCGGACGGCTTGGATCGGGCCGCCCGAAACGCATCCGGCGGGCCCGGAAGTCACCCTCCCCGAACAGCACCCCGAGCGCGTAGGTCGTCCCCCACCGGGACAGGGGTCGCACACCCGCCCACGGGGCAATGCTTCCTTCAGGGCCTCATCCTCTTGGCGCGGGTGGTCAGCCCTTGATGAACCGGCGGGTCATGTAGCGGCGGACCGGCGGCAGCGTGGCCGGGCGCAGCGGTAGCCGGGTCAGCCAGAGCAGCACCGGGCCGGCCGGGGCGTAGACGCCTTTCACGCGTCGGCCGAGCTTCTCTTGCGTTCGGCTTCGGGCCGGATGGCCGCCTCCCCGGCGGTCAGCGCGGCCGGGATGTCGCCGGGGTGCGCGGCCAGCTCGGTGCCGAGCCGGTCGGCGCCGCCCCCGGCCGTCCACGTGGCCGCGGTGACTCCTGGACGGGGCCAGGTGCGGAGCCGGGAGGCCATTAGATTTGTCATCGGTGGGCGGGGAGGGATGCACCCGATCCGGTGAGCGGCGGCACTGAACTCCAGGCGGGCCGCACCGGAAGCTGGACCCATGACACAACATGATCGGCTCCTCCCGATTCCCCTGCCCCGACCGGCCTTGCGGGGGGCCGTGGCGTTCCGCCGCGCCGCCGCGGCGACCGTGCTGGGAGCGGCGCTCGTGGCCTGCCCCCCGCTCACCGGCCCCGCCGCCGCCCGTATCGCACCCGCCGGCGCGGCGCAGGGCCCCGGCGGCGATCAGGCGTCACCCGTCCGGCTGACCCTCCCCGGACCCACCGGCCCGTTCCGGGTGGGAACCGTATCCCTCCACCTGGTCGACCGCTCCCGGCCCGATCCGTGGGTCCCCGGCAAGCAGTCCCGGGAACTCATGGTCCAGCTGTGGTACCCCGCCCGGACCACGGCCGCCCACCCGCGGGCGCCCTGGCTCTCCCCCAAGATCGCCGAAGCCGTCCTGGCCGCCGTACCGGCGGGAACCGTCACCCTGCCCGTCACACACGGACGCGTCGGCGCACCCCTCCACCGGGGACCCCGGCCGTGGCCGGTGGTGCTCTACTCCCACGGCTTCGCCACCGAGCGCGCCTCCGGCACCGCCCTGGTGCAGGACCTCGCCAGCCACGGATACGTGGTCGCCGCCGTCGACCACACCTACGACGCCGCAGCGGTGGAGTTCCCCGGCGGGCGCGTCGAGACCCACGCGGCGAGCACACCACCCCCCGACTTCGACAAGCCGGACGACCCCGTCGCCGTCAAAGCGGTGGCCGCCCGCCTCGCCGACACCCGGTACGTCCTGGACCGGCTCGCCGCCCTCAACCGCGGGCACCACGTCCCGGTGCCCGGCGGACTCCGCGGCGCACTGGACCTCTCCCGCGCCGGCATGTTCGGGCATTCCCTCGGCGGGGCCACCGCCGCCGCGGCCATGCACGCCGACCCGCGCGTCAAAGCCGGCGCCAACCTGGACGGCTCCGTGTTCGGCCCCGTCCTGCGAGACGGCCTGAACCGCCCGTTCCTGCAGGTCGGCAGCTCCGAGCACAGACGGGACAACGACCCAAGCTGGGCGGCACTCTGGCCCCGCCTGCGTGATTGGCGCCTGGAACTGCGCCTCGACGGCTCCGGCCACAACTCGTTCACCGACATGCAGGTCCTCCTCCGGCAACACCCCCTCGGCACCCCCGCAGCCCAAATCGACGAGATGATCGGCACCATCGACGGACCCCGCTCAATGGTGATCCAGCGCCGCTACCTCCGCGCCTTCTTCGACCGCCACCTGCGGGGGCGACCCGCTCCGCTGCTCGACGGGCCCTCCCCCCGCTGGCCGGAGATGCGCTTCATCCCGTGACCGGCCACGGACGAGCGGCCCGTGGCGCCGCCGGGCCGCAGCCGGAAGACCGGCAACGTGCCCCGCAACCAGAACAAGTGCCACGATGACGGCGTGAACAGGGTGGGACTCATGAACCGGTTACCGCGATGGCGCCGGCTGGGACAAGCCGAACGCTGGGACCTGTGGACCCGTGCAGGGCTCTGCGGGGCATACGTGCTCGAGCCGGTGGCTGCCGCCGCCATGATCGGCTCGGCGGTGGACACACCGGCCCGGTGGGCGATCCTGACCTACCTCTGCCTCCACTCCGCCGGCTGCGGGCTGCTCGTCCACGCGGGCATCGGCCACCATCTGGGAAACCGGCCCCGTCCGGTACGGCTGATCGCCGCCACCTCCGGGCTCACCGTCGTCGGCGTGGTGCTCGCCGTCGCGGCCTACCCCGACGCGCAACCGGGACACCCCGACGGCCCCGCTTCAGCCCTGACCGTCATCCTCGCGACGGCGTTCGCCGGAGCGGTCGCCGTCGCGGTGCCGTTCCCCGCCACGGTCCTCGTCTGGGCGGCGGCCGCGGCGGGCAAGTTCGCGGTATCCCGGGTCGAAGGCGCTCCCCTCTCGATCGCCGTCCCCGCCGCCCTCGGCCTGCTCGGCCTCGCGGCCACGTGGTCGTTCATCTACCGCAGCTCGCTGTGGAGCCTGAAAGTCGTGTGGGAGATGGAACACTCCAGGAAGGCGCACGCCCGGCTCGCGGTGGCCGAGGAACGGCTCCGCTTCGCCCGCGACCTGCACGACGTGATCGGCCGCAACCTGGCGGTCGTCGCCCTCAAAAGCGAACTCGCGGCACGGCTGATCGAACGCGGCCGGCCCGGCGCGGCGGAGGAGATGCGTGAGGTCCGCGAGATCGCGCAGGAGTCCCTGGCGGAGATGCGGGCGGTGGTACGGGGATACCGCGCCACCGATCTGGACACCGAACTGGCCGGGGCCACCTCGGTGCTCGCCTCCGCCGGCGTACGCTGCCGGGTGACAGGCGACACGCACGGCCTCTCCCCGGAGCTGCAGAGCACGCTCGGCTGGGTGGTGCGGGAAGGGACGACCAACGTGCTGCGGCACAGCGAGGCGCGGACCTGCACGGTCTCCCTGCACCGGTCGGCGAGCGGCGGTGTCGGGCGGCTGACCCTGACGATGGAGAACGACGGTGTGACGGGCCCGGAGGACTCCGGCGGCCTCCACGCGATCGGGTCCGGCTTTTCCGGGGTCGCGGAACGACTCGCGCCGCTCGGCGGGCGTGTCGTGGCCCGGCGGGAGCCGCCCGACCGGTTCCGCCTCATCGCCGAACTGCCGTTGCCCGTGACCACCTCGCCCGGAGATCCGGCGAACGCAGGGCTGTCGTCACCAAGGGAAGACTCAGGATGAGCGAGACACCCATCCGAATCCTTCTCGCCGAGGACGAGCATCTCATCCGAGGCGCCCTGGTGGCGCTGCTCGCCCTCGAAGACGACCTGAGTGTGGTGGCTCAGGCGGCCACCGGCGCCGACGCGCTCGCCATGGCCCGCGTCTTCCGGCCGGATGTGGCCATGCTCGACCTGCAACTGCCCGACATGGACGGGGTGGCCGTGGCACGCCGGATCCACGAGGAGCTGCCCGGCTGCCGTACCCTGATCGTCACAAGCCACGGCCGCCCCGGGCATCTGAAGCGCGCGCTCTCCGCCGGCGTACGCGGCTTCCTGCCGAAGACCGTCTCCGCCGCCGTGCTGGCCGAGGTCGTACGGACGATTCACGGCGGGGCCCGCTACGTCGATCCCCAGCTCGCCGCCGAAGCGATCAGCGCGGGGGACACCCCCCTGACCCCTCGCGAGGCGGACGTCCTGGAGCTGGCCGCCGAGGGGGTACCGGTGGAGGAGATAGCCCGCAGGGCGGCGCTGTCGCCGGGTACCGTACGCAACTATCTCTCCTCCGCGGCCGGGAAGGTCGGCGCCGCGAACCGCCATGAGGCCGCCCGCATCGCCCGCCGGCACGGCTGGATCTGACCCCCGGAGCGGCGGGCGCGCACCACGTCGCGGCCCTCGCGGCCCCCCGGCCGAGCGCGGCACCGGGTCAGGGCCGAGGCCGGAGAGCCGCCCGGCATGCACCGACGGTCTGGTCTGAATCCCGCCGGTGTCCATGGCTTCATTGCCTGTCGAACGACTCCCGTCCTCCATGTACCGCCACCTGAACGTGCTCGTCGGTCTGACCGTCGACGGCTTCCCGTCGTTCGGGGCCGGCCGGCGTGCCGGAGGGAGGTGGGCCGGGGATCCGCCCGGCGGGGGATCGCGGATCGGCCGTGTGGGGGACGACCTGCGGGGACGCCGCGATCTAGCCTTCCAGGCCGGAGTCCGCCGCGTCACGGCGGACCGGATGGAAGGCGAAGGTCATGTCGGTGCTCTCAGATCCGCGCAGGTTTCGAAGATGGGCGGCCGGGCTGAGCCTGATCGTCGCGCCGCTCTTCTACCTGGCGGGGGTCGTCGTCGATCCGGCGCTCCGGCAGGGCGGGGACGACACCAGGGGTGTGTACGGGATGTACCCCGATCAGGTTTCCCTCAGCGCGTCGCTGCTGCACTGGAGCTGGATCCTGATGCTCCCCGGCATCGTCGGCATGGTCCACCTGATCCGGACGCGCGGCGTCGTCCTGGGGCACATCGCCGGCGGGATCGCGTTCCTCGGCGTGGTGAACTTCTCCGCGCTGATGTTCGGCGACTTCGTGTACTCGCGGCTGGAACGCACGTTCGGGGCCGTACGGGGCGACATGCTCGCGAATGAGATATGGAGCGACCCCGGAGCCCAGTTCGGTTTCCGGCTTCCGGGGTTCATCGGCTTGGTGGGACTGTTCGTGCTGGGGCTCGTCCTGGCGTACGCGCGTCAAGGACCCTGGTGGTCGCCTTTCGCGATCACCATCGGCTGGATGGGTTCTCCGATCTTCCCGATCGGGACGGTCGTGGCGGGCCTGCTCTTCATCGCGGGTACCGGGGTGATCGGCCTCAGGATGCTGCGGATGAGCGACGAGGAGTGGGCGGGTGAGACCCTGCCTCAGGCGGCCTCCAGCGGATCGCCGACCGGGAATCTGGCGAACACCCGGTAGCCCCCGCCCGGGATGGGGCCGGCGGACAGCTCACCGCCGTGCAGCTCGATCCGCTCCCGCATCCCGATCAGGCCGTGCCCCCCGGTTCCGCCGTCACGGGAGCGGTCACGCGTCCCTTCGCCGGTGGCCCCGGCACGGTGGCCAGGGGCCGCACCGTCGTTGATCACCACGATGCTCAGGTCGGCGGACCCGTAGGCGATGGTGACGTCGACGCCGGTGGCGCGTGTGTGCTTCAGGACGTTCGTCAGCGACTCCTGGAGCACCCGGTAGGCCGAGAGGTCGAGCCCGGGTGACAGCGGCCTGCGGGCACCGATGACCCGCACCTGGACCTCCGGCCCCGCCTCCCTGACCTGCGCGGTCAGCTCGTCCAGCCGGTCCAGGCCGGGCTGGGCGGCGGGCGGGTCGCCGTCTGAGGAGCCGCGCAGCATCCCCAGCATGAGGTGGAGTTCCCCGACCGTCTCGCGGCCGGCCTGCTCGACGCCGAGCAGCAGCGTCCGCTCGCCTTCGCGCTCGCGGCCCTCGCCGAGCATCCTCCGTACCCCGCCCGCCTGCAGGGTCATCAGGGTCACGTTGTGCGAGACGATGTCGTGCAGTTCGCGGGCGATCCTGGACCGTTCCTCGGCCACCGCCCAGCGGGCCCGCTCCTCGCGCTCCATCTCCAGCCGCGTGGTGTACTCGGCCAGCCGGGCGGTCCGGTCGATCTGGCGGCGCAGCAGGATGCCGCTCACGTAGGCCACCCCCATGAAGATCGCGGTGATCAGCACTTCCGGGAGGTCGATGAACGGCTCGGTCTGCAGGCAGCCGTACGCCAGCAGCACGCAGCCGAGCCCGGCCAGGCCGCGGCGGCTGCGCAGCTCGGCCGCGCTTCCCACGGTGTGGACCATGATCAACGTCGAGTAGAACTGCCAGGCGGCGTAGTAGAAGCCGCCCGCGGCCACCCGGATGGCAAGGCCGAGCGCGACCAGGAGCAGCAGGGCGGTCAGGGGAAACCTCCGCCGGAACAGCAGCAGCACCCCGCACACGGCCGCGCCCACCCCGAAGGACACCGGGTTGGCGCGGCCGATGAACTCGGTCAGCCCCGCGACGACCACGGCGAGGGAGAGCAGCGCGTCCATCCAGGTCGTCTGCAGGTCACGGAGCAGGCGCCTCAGCACGTCCCGCCCCTCCCGGGCGTCCCGTCGCCCTGCCGCCCGCGCCCCGGCCGCACGATCCCTGCCTCGTAGGCGAACACCACCGCGTGGATGCGGTCACGCAGATGAAGCTTGTGCAGGATGCGGGCGACGTGGGTCCGCACGGTGGCCTCGCCGATGCCGAGCGCCCGCGCGATCTCCTGGTTGGAGATCCCGTCCGCCAGCAACCGCAGCACCTCCAGCTCACGCGGCGTGAGCCGCCCCAGCTCGGGCGGCGCGACCGGTTCGGGCAGCTCGGCGAACGAGGCGATCACCCGCGGGGTGACCGAGGGGTCGATGACCGCGTCCCCGGCGGCCGCCGCCCGGATGGCGTCGACGAGCTGCTCGGGGGGCGAGCTCTTGAGCAGGAACCCGTGCACCCCGGCGCGGAGCGCGGCGTCCAGGTTGGCGTCGGTGTTGAAGGTCGTCAGCATGATGATCTTCGGCGGATGCGGGTCGCCGAGGATGCGCCGCGCGGCGGACAGCCCGTCCATACCCGGCATCGAGATGTCCATGAGCAGGACGTCCGGCCGGAGCCGCCGCGTGAGCGCGACCGCCTCGTGGCCGTCGGCGGCCTCTCCGACGACCTCGACGCCGGGCGCCGTCTCGGTGACGAGCCGTAGCCCGGCCCGGATCATCGCCTGGTCGTCGGCGATGACCAAAGTGATCCTCACCGGGGTTCGCCCCTCGTTCGTCGCCACGACCGCAGCGTACCCATATCGGTGCTTAACGGACGTCACCGGTGATGTGTATCCGGCTCGGCGTGCCATCCGCCACGTGGACGACCCCGGATCCGCCACACGGCCGGATGCGGACGACCTGCGAGGCACGACGCGACGGCCTGGCGTGCGCCCCACGACCTCCGCCGGCGCGGCCTCTTGGGGCGCACCCGCCGCCCTCACCGGGCCGGCAGGTCGGCCACCTCGGCCACGCCGCGTGGTGGCCGCCGGCGTCGGCGGCCCGCCGGTGGCGCCGCCACGGCCTCCGCGACCCGGAGCCGGTCGATGCGGCGGCCGGCGGGATGACCCGGGTCCCCGTGCCCGGCCCGGGCGGCCGCGGCCACCGCGTGAGACTCCTCTCGCGGGTCGGCAGGCCGCTGTGACCGCAAGTGTTTTCCAAGTCGGCTCCTCCATGATCGCTCTCTTCGTGGGAGGGGTGCGGGCGATGGGGAACGGGAAGGCGCGGCCTGCGGGAAGCGCCGTGGGGTGCCTGCTGGTGGCGCTCGTATGCGAGCTGGTCATCGGGATCAGTGCGTTCGTCCGCTATCTGAACCTTGCGCGGGAGGTAAGGCTCCGCAAGGAGAGCGGCGGCGACGAGCCGCTTACCTACGTGACGACCACGGTGGAATCACTGCCGTGGTTTGCGTGGGGTTACACCGTGCTCGGTGTGATCACGCTGGCCCTGGCGGCCTGGGCGTGGCGGCGGGGCGGGACCCGGGGGGTACGCACGGCCGCGGCTCTGGGGCTCGTCCCGTACATGCTGGTCTACGTCGTCCTGGGCCTGTGGGGACCGGCGTTCATGTACAGCTACAGCTTTGACGACTTCTGGTGGTTGGACGTGTCGACGGTGCTGGCGGGCACGGCTGCGCTCGGCCACCTCGCGGGGACGGGCCTGCTCCTCCATACCGCGCCGAACCGCCCGGGGAACGGGGACGCGGCGGTGCGGCGGCGGGGCGGACTGAGTGCGGGGTGGGCCGTCGCGTGCCTGCTGGCGACGTCGGCGTGCGGACTGGTGATCGCGGCGTTCTCGCTCGTGCTCATGCCCTCCGTCCGGCGGAGGGCGGCCGACCACGAGGAGCGCCTCGTCGTCGACAACGACGCGGGCCGCACGTTGGAAACCCTCGTGGCGCATTCGTGGCTCTACGCCGTGGTCGGTGTGGTCGCGCTGGCGTTGGCGGCCCTGGTGTGGCGGCGGGGCGGGACCGTGGGGGCGCGGATCGTCCTGGTGATGGGTGTCGCGCCGTACACGATTCTTCTGCTCCTCATCCCGTGGGAGGCGAACCCGTGGCTGGGGGACAGCTTTGGGGATGAGCATCTGGGCTGGTACAAGGACCTCCCTCTGTGGCTGGCGATCACGGCCCTGCTCTCCTACGTCGCGGGGACGATCCTGCTCCTCTTCACCAAGGCCGTCCGAGGTGACGGGCCGCCCCGCGCCGCCGAGCCCACCGGCGGCAGCCTGAGTGCGGGGTGGGCCGTCGCGTGCCTGCTGGCGGCCTCGGTGTGCGGGCTGGCGGTCACGGCGTGCTCGCTCGTCCTTATGCCCTCCGCTCGGCGAAGGGTGGCCGACGAGCTCGCGGGCCTCATCGTGGACTACTACGCACGGGACGTCCTGGACTCCCTCTGGGACCAGCTGTGGGTCTGCGCCGTGGTCGGTGCGGTCGCGGCGGCGTTGGCCGCTCTGGTGTGGCGGCGGGGCGGGACCCCGGGCGTGCGGGCCGTCGTGGCGCTGGTCGCCGCCCCGTACACGACGCTCCCGTTCTTCGGCCTGGGGGAACTCGCGGACCTGCGGCTGCGGTACGACCCGGGCGTGGACTATGTGGGCTGGTACGTGGACGTCTCCTGGTGGCTGGTGATCGGGAGCGTGCTCTGCTACCTCGCGGGGACGACCCTGCTGGTCTTCACCGAGGCCGCCCGGCGTGGCGGGCTCCCCCGCGCCGCCGAGCCGAACGGCGTCGCGACGTAGCGGCCACGATCCCGGCGGCGATCCGGCCCCGGAGCGCCGGGGCCGGCCGTACCGCGAGCCGTCCTCCGAGGTCCGGTACGGCCTCGGGCCGCGCGGGCGCCGTACCGGATCGGCACGCCGTGACGGTACGGCCGGAGGCCTCCCGGTGGATCCGGCGCCCGCCCTGAGCACGTGCGCCGGATCCGCGGGGAGCCCGCTCAGCCCCCGAACCAGGTGGCCACGGCCATGGCCAGGGTCTCGTCGGGTTGCGGGTCGGTCGCGGTGGAGATCCAGGCGGTGTGGCCGTCGGGGCGGATCAGCACCCCTTCCAGCTCGGGCAGCTCGGGACAGGAGACGTGGTGGGCGACCACCCCGCCACCGGTCGGCAGGGTGCGCCGGCCCGTCGTGAGGAGCACCGGGCGGGCGGGCCGGAGCAGCTCGGCGACGCAGGTGTGCCCCCCGTGGACCACCAGCTTCAGGTTGGGGGTGAGCCTGCCCAGCCACGGATGGTCGCCGGGGATCACCGGGTCGTAGCGGGTGCCCACCCCGGTCGCCAGTTCGGCGAGGTGCCTGCCGACCGGCGGCAGCTCCGCCAGCTCGCCGAACAGGTCCCGCAACGGGTCCAGGCCCGGATCGCGCCGCCCGAGGAGCGCCTGGGCGCGTGTGGTGCGCAGCACCCGGGCCCCCGCCTCGTGCCGTTCGGTGTGGTAGCTGCCGAGCAGGCCGCCGGGCGCGTGCCCGAGCGCGGTCGCCGCCAGCTTCCAGCCGAGGTTGACCGCGTCCGCCAGCGCCACGTTGACACCCGTCGCCCCCGCGGGCGGGTGGATGTGCGCGGAGTCGCCGGCCAGCACGACACGGCCCGCGACGTAGCGGTCGGCCTGCCGGGCCGCGTCGGAGAACCGGGTGAGCCAACGCGGGTTGACCAGCTCCACCCGCCGGCCGAGCACCGCGTCGAGCACCTCCTGGAAGGAGGAGAGCCGTACCGGCTCGTCGCGGTCGGCGGGCGGCTCCGGCTCGTCGAGCACGATCCGCACATAGCCGGGGCGCGGGATCGCGAACACCGTGCCGTGCTCGCCCTCGGTCACCCCGAACGGCAGGGATTCGGGGTCGGCGAGCTCCACGTCGGCGAGGAGTCCGTACCCGGTGGCCGGTGTGCCGGGAAAACCGATCCCGGCCTGCCGGCGGACCAGGCTGCGGCTCCCGTCGCACCCGGCGAGGTAGCCGACCCGCTCGAGCCTTCGCTCCCCCCCGGCCTGGACGGTCACCTCGACCCCGTCGTCGTCCTGGTGGAAGCCGGTCACCTCGCTCCCCCACCGGACCGCCACGCCCAGCTCGGCCAGCCACTCCTCCAGCAGCTCCTCGACGCGGGTCTGGGCGATGCCGAGCGTGTACGGATGATCGGTGTCCATCATGGTCAGGTCCAGCGGGCGGCTCGGGTCGGCGAACATGCCGTACGGCACCGTCGGCCCCTCGGCCAGGAAGCGGCCGGCGACGCCGCGCCGGTCCAGCAGCTCCAGGCTCCGGGCGCCCAGGGTGAACCCCCGGCAGTACGGCGAACGCCGCGGCAGCCGGTCCACCACCGTGACCTCGACCCCCGCGAGCGCGAGCTCGGCCGCCAGCATCAGCCCGGCCGGGCCCGCCCCGACCACCATGACCCTCATTGGTCCCCCGCAACGGTGCGACCCGTGCCGGCCACCTGGTCCGGCCAGCTCAACCGGCCCGCCTCGATGTCGCCGACGATCTCCTCGATCCAGCCGAGCTCGGCCTCCTGCATCCGCGCGGAGTACTCCACCTCGACCAGGAACAGGCGCGGCACCTCGCCGCTTTCCAGCATCTCCCGGTGCAGCCCCAGGGTCTCCTCCCGCGCCGCGCGGACCCGTCCGGCCCGCTCCCGCAGCGCCGCCACCGCGCCCTCCGGCCCGAGAATCCCCAGGTAGCTGACCGCCGACAGGAACTTGGGGTATTCCTCGGCCGGGACGCGGATCAGCTCGTCCACCCAGCGCACGAACTCCTTGCGGCCCAGCGCGGTGTGCCGGTACACGGTCCGCTCCGGCCGGGCCCCGACCCGTACCGTCTCGCCCGCCTCGATCCACCCGGCCCGTTCCAGCGCCCTGACCACGTCGTACAGGGAGCCGGTGGTCAGCTTGAACACCCGGTCCATCCCGCGTTCGCGCAGGGCGGCGGCGATGGCGTGCGGATGGGCCGGTGACTCGGCCAGCAGCCCGAGCACCGCCAGCCCCAGCGGGTTGGACACCTTGCGGCGATCGTTCTCGCCCAAAATCGCCTCCAATCACTCGGATCCGAGTATTTGGATCCGAGTGATTGCTGTCAAGTCCGGCATACGGCCCGGCACCCAGGGTGATCGGTCCCCGGCCCGGGGCGGGCGTCGATCGGCGCGGCGTTCAGCCGAGCAGGCCGAAGCGCCGGGCGAACGCCGACAGCTGCCCGCGCTGCTCGTCCGGTTCGGTGGCCGCGGCGTTCACGACGATGCGGGTCACCCCCTGCGCGGCGAGCTCGTCCACCCGTTCGACCGGCATGTCGATCGACCCGAAGCGGGTGTACTCCAGCGCATCCGGGTCACGCCCCGCCCCGGCGGCGCTCGACCGGGCCAGCTCCCACTGCGCGGCACGCTCCCGCGCGGTGAGCGCCCCGCCCGGGAAGTAGCCGTCGCCGCGTTCCCCGGCCCGCCGCGCGGCCGCCCGGCTGGACCCGCCGACGTGGATCGGCAGAGCGGTGGCGCCGTGGGGCTTGGGAAAGCTGCACAGGCCGTCGAAGGAGAAGAACTCGCCGTCATAGCCGACGCCCTCCTCCCCGCCGGCCCAGAGCAGCCGGAGCACGTCGATCGCCTCGTCGGCGCGGCGGCCACGGGTGGCGTAGTCGACCCCCACCGCCCGGGCCTCCCCCGGCAGGGCGCCGATCCCCACGGTGAGCAGCCGCATCCTGCCCTTGGACAGCACGTCGACGGTGGCCAGCCGCTTGGCCAGGATCACCGGATGGTGGTACGGCAGCAGCAGCACACCGGTGCCGAGCAGGATCCGCTCGGTGGACGCGGCGACGAAGCTCAGGACGTCGAGCGGATCGAGGTACGGGAGCGCCGACGGCAGCTCGTACGCGCCGACGGCGGCGCCCGGATACAGCGCGATGTGCTCGGGCAGATACAACGACTCGAAGCCGCATTCCTCCGCGAGCCGGGCGAAGAACACGATCTTCTCCGGGTCGACTCCGTGGAAGGGCGAGCTGTAGCCGATCCCGAACTTCATCCCGGTCCTCTCGGTTGGCCCTCACCGCGGATGCCCCGGTGAGGTTCGCACACCGGAGGACAACCCGGGACATGATCGATCAATTCCGGCAGGCGGCCGGATGCCCGGTCCGGTCGGCGGGGCGTCACCGGCCCCGGCCGGGAGCACCTCGACCGTCTCCGCCGGGGTCCGCCGGTCGAACCGCGGTCCCGGACGAGGGTCTTGGCCCGGCGTTCACCGGTCCGTCAGTCTTCCTCGTCCTCGTTCGCCGCATCCATGCGCCCGGTGTCCCTCGGCCAGACGTCCGGCGGCGGAGACTCGGCGCCGCCGCGGCCCTTGGCACCCCGGCGGGCGCCTCTGCTGCCCTTGCCGCGGATCACGCGTCCCTGGCACCAGGGACGCCTGGTCTCCCAGTAGACCCAGCCTTCCAGCCGGGAGGGGATGTTGGCGATGCCGCTGATGATCTTCACCTGGCGGCAGGTGCCCAGGACCGACCACGCCGACCAGCCGATGCGGTAGCCGCGGACGCGGTACCACATGTTGCCGTACATCCCCTTCCTGATCCTGTGGGTGTACTCGTGACCCGTGAACACCATGTGCCGCAGCTCCAGATGCGGGGTCAACTGCTTACGGAAGTGCCGGACCAGTTCCTCGTCGGAGATGTTGAGGTCGTTCTTGAACTCGTGCGTGGTCTCGGAGACATCGACCTGCTTCTCGTATTCGTGCTCCATGAACGCGCGCACCTCGTGCTCCCGGGTCACCGACACCGTCATCGAGCCGCCGGGCCCGTCGACGTAGCGGGTGCGGGGAACGTTGAAGTTCCTGGGCGCCAGGGAGTCGATCTTGAAGAAAGTCCGCGCGAAGCAGCGCCGCTTCTTCGGATGGTTCTTCGCGCTCTCACTGGGGCCGGGCTTCGGGGTCGGGGACGCGGTGGGGCTCGGGGAAGGCGCCCCCGCGTCGCCGCGGGTGTGGGCCGCCAGGGCCGGCGGCACGGCGCAGGCGGTGCTGAGCAGGCCCGCGACGGTCAGCGGCAGGAGCAGACCCCGGTGGCCGCGGATTCCCGCCGCGAGGCGGAGAAGGCGGCGCGGCGCGGCGCCGAAAGCGGCCGGAGCCGGGGGCACGGTCCCGCGCCGGACCGCCGATCCGGGACGCTCGGGTTCGAGGTCTGCGGTGTTCGGGTCGTCCGACGCGCACATGGTCATCGCTGCCCCCGGATGTCCGTTCTCAGAGGGCAGTGTGCCACCCCGGTCGCCCTATTCATTTCCGGAGAATCGACGGCGACACCGGCCCGTCCAAAGCACGGTAGATCACGGAATTCATTCGCCGAACAGCGGCATTGTGGGTGTTCACGGCTTTTACGTATCCCGCGTTCGCCCCGCGGGCCGAAGGGCCGAACCCCGCGCGCACCGCCGTCCCGCGGCGTTCACCCCGCCGACGCCGGGAGCTCGTGGGGACGGCGAATCGCCGGCATGCGCCCGTACACCGCCGGCGGCCCCGCGAGCCTCGGATCGGGTACGGCGGAGGCTCCGGGCGCGGGGCGGCCGGCACGCCTTGCGTCGGCACGCGGGCCACCCCCAAGATCGCCTAACCTCTTCCCTTCTCCGGTGCGGGGTCGTGTCAGCGGCCGCGTCAGCACGGCGACGGCCCGGTGTCAGGGCGGTCGGCGACGGTAGCCCCATGAACGCTTCAGCCATCGCGGCCTCGGGGTTGCGGAAGGCGTACAAAGACAAGACCGTCCTCGACGGCGTCGACCTGAATGTCCGGGCCGGCACGATCTTCGCCCTGCTCGGGCCCAACGGCGCAGGGAAGACCACGACGGTGAACGTGCTGACCACGCTGATCACCCCCGACGCCGGGAAGGCGGTCGTCGCCGGGCACGACCTGGCCGTCAACCCCAAGGGGGTGCGCGCGGCGATCGGGGTCACCGGGCAGTTCGCCTCGGTGGACAACCTGCTCACCGGTGAGGAGAACCTGCTGATGATGGCGGATCTCCTGCACCTGCCCAAGACGGAGGGCAGACGGATCGCCGGTCGGCTGCTCACCCGGTTCGATCTGGTCGAAGCGGCCGGCAAGCAGGCGGTGTCCTACTCCGGCGGCATGCGCCGCAAGCTGGACCTCGCCATGACGCTGGTCGGCCAACCGCAGATCATCTTCCTGGACGAGCCCACGACGGGGCTCGACCCGCGCAGCCGCCGCACCATGTGGGAGATCATCCGGGAACTGGTCGCCGACGGCATGACCGTCTTCCTCACCACCCAGTACCTGGAGGAGGCCGACCAGCTCGCCGACCGCATCGCCGTCCTCGACCAGGGCCGGCTGGTCGCCGAGGGCACCGCCGACGAGCTGAAGCGCCGGGTTCCCGGCAGCCACATCCGACTGCGGTTCGCCCGCCGGCACGAACTCGACGTCGCGGCGCGGGTCCTTCCCGGCTCCACGCGGGACGACGAGGAGCTGGCCCTGCGGGTCCCCGGCGACGGCGGGGTGCGGTCGCTGCGCGCGCTGCTCGACCGGCTCGACGCCCAGTCCGTGGACGTCGAGGAACTGTCGGTGCACACACCCGACCTGGACGACGTCTTCCTCGCCCTCACCGGTCACGACAACAAGAAGGTCAACCTGCGATGAACGCCGTCACTGCTTCCCTGGCGGACTCCGCGACCATGATGCGGCGCAACTTCCGCCACACGAGGCGCAATCCGCTGACCCTGCTCAACGCCGTCATCATGCCGATCTTCGTGCTGTTCCTCATGGTCTACGTCCTCGGCGGCGGATTCAGCGTCGGCACCGACTACGTCGACTACGCGACGCCAGGCTTGATCATCATGACCGTCGGCTACGGAATCGGCCCCACCGCGACCGGGGTGAACTCCGACATGACGACCGGGTTCATCAACCGGCTTCGCGTCATGGACGTGTCGCGGGCCGCGGTGCTGAACGCGCACGTGATCGCGACGATGCTGCGGACCCTGGTGGCCATCGCGCTCGTGGTCGGGGTCTCGTTCCTGCTGGGATTCAGCCCGTCGGCGGACTTCCCGGAGTGGCTCGGCGCCATCGGCGTCGTCGTGCTGACGACGCTGGCGATCAGCTGGCTGACCGTCGCGGCCGGGCTCGCGGCCAAGTCACCGGAAGGCGCAGGCATCCTCGGCGTCCCGCTGATGCTCCTTCCCTTCCTGAGCAGCGCGTTCGTCCCGGCCGACAAGATGGGACCGGGTGTGCGGGAGTTCGCGGAGTACCAGCCGTTCACCCCGATCATCGAAGCCCTGCGCGGGTTCCTGAACGGCACGCCGTCCACGGGCACAACGGTCACGGCGATCGCCTGGTGCGTCGGACTCACCCTGATCGGCTACCTGTGGGCGCGCGCCTCGTTCACGAAGCGAGCGTGATCTCGGCCAGCTCACGCCAGTCCCGTCGCCGCCCGTCGCGGGTCGCCTCGGCGAACACCTGTTCGCCGAGGCGATTCCGTGTTTCCGCGGCGATCCTGGAAACGTCCGGCTGCGAACGGTCCGGCGTGCCCCGCGCGACGTCGCTCGCCGCGAGCAGGCGCACGGCCTGCTCGTACTGCCCCCGGCGCAGGGCGAGATCGGCGATCCCGATCAACACTCCGGCGACCAGCGGCGGATACCTGTGCTCCAAAGCCGCGTGGAACGCCTCGGTCCGATAGGCGCGGACCTTCTGGAGGTCCTCGGTGAGGTAGCCGTACAGGTTCAGGGCCTGGACGCGGATCAAGTGGCTTCGTTCCCCGTCGCCCAGCATCGTCCGCGCCGTGGCCAGGTATCGGCGTGCCCGGTCCGGTTCGCCGCGCCAGCGCGCCAGCTGCGCCTTGGAAAGCGCCAGCTCGGCAAGCGCGTCCGGCCAGGTGATCCCGCCCGCGCACCGCTGCGCCTCGGCCATGGCGGACACGCTGGATCGCTCATCGCCGAGCAGCCAGTACAGCTCGGCCTGCCGTGCCCGCACACTGACCACGTCCTCGGTCGCGCCCACCTCGGTCAGCGCCACAGCCGCCTCGTCGCAGACCTCACACGCGCGTGCGAACTCGCCGCGCATGGCGAGCCGGTCGGCCCTGAACATCAGCGCCAGCGAGATCCCGTACCGGTCGCCCAGCGTACGGAACTCGGCGAGGGCGGTCTCGCCGTCGACGTCGACATCGGTCTCGTCGCCGCCGAGCGTGAGCCGGAATCGGCCACGGGCGAGTCTGGCCTGCGCGCGCACCCAGGGATCCTCGCCGGCGATGAGCGGCTCGTAGGCGGGCAGGAAGTCCGTCGGCTCCCGCAGCATCCGCTCCAGCGGCGCGACGAACCCGAGCAGCGGGTTGTGGTACCCGCCGCGCCGGGTGAGCCGGTGCGCCTCGTGGATCCACTTCTGCGCCTGATACTGATCGCCGCCGATCCCGGAGGTCACGAACAAGGTCACAATGGTGTAGGCCATCGCCCGTACCTCGTCGGGCACCTCACCGGGCAGCGAGGCCGCCGCGATGCTCAGCTCGGCGCCCTCGGCCCGGTGCCCGCTGAGGTAGTAGTACCAGCCCACCGCCGCGACCAGCCGCAGCGCCTCCAGGGCCCACCCCTTCGCGATCGCGCCGCGCAGGGCCGCACTGAAGTTGTCGTGCTCGGCCTCGAGCACGGACAGCCACTCCAACTGCTCGGCCCGGCGCAGGTACGGATCGGCCGTCTCGGCCAGCTCGGTGAAGTAGGCGAGGTGCGCCCGCAGCACCGGCTCGGTCCCCCCGGCTTCGGCGAGCCGATGCGCCGCGTACTCCCCGATGGTGTTGAGCATCCGGTAGCGCGGCGGGTCCTCACCGTCGGTGAGCAGCAGCGACTTCTCGATCAACGCGGTGAGCACGTCGAACACCTGCTCCCCGGCGGGCGTATCCTCCCCGCACACCCGTTCGGCCGCCTCCAGGCTCACCCCGCCGGAGAACACCGAGAGCCGCCGCAGCACGCCGCGTTCGGCCTCGGTCAGCAGATCCCAGCTCCAGTCCACGACCGCGCGCAGCGTCCTGTGCCGGGCGAGCGCCGTACGACTGCCGCCGGTCAGCAGCCGGAACCGGTCGTCCAGCCGGCGGGCCAGCTGATCGACGGACATGGTGCGCAGCCGGGCCGCGGCCAGTTCGATCGCCAGCGGCATCCCGTCCAGGGCCCGGCAGATCCGCGCCATGGCCGACAGGGTGTGTGCGTCGGAACCGATGTTCTTGCGCACCAGATCCGCGCGGTCGCGCAGCAGCCGCACCGCGGGCGAGGACCCGATCTCGGCCGGGTCGGCCCCCGCCGCGGGCAGCGCGAGCGGCTCGACCGGCCACAGCACCTCCCCGGTGATACCGAGCGGCTCCCTGCTCGTGGCCAGGATCCGCAGCCTCCGGCACTCCCCGAGAAGCCGGTCGGCGAACGCCGCGGCCGCCTCGATCATGTGCTCGCAGTTGTCCAGGATCAGCAGGATCGCCCGCTCCCGGACCGCGGTGATGAGCCGATCCATCGGTTCCCCGCCCCGCGCGCCGCCGAGCAACCCCTGGTCACGCAGGCCGATCGCGGTAAGGGCCGCCTGCGCCAGCTCACCGCCGGCCCGGATCGAGGCCAATTCGACCAGCCACGCCCCGTCCGGCAACCCGGCGAGCATCGTCCGCGCGGTCTCGGTGGCCAGCCTGGTCTTCCCGGAGCCGCCCGCCCCTGTCAAGGTGACCAGCCGGTGCTTGACGGCCAGGCCGGCGACGGCGGAGATGCCGTCGCCGGGGCCGACGAAACTCGTCAGCTCGGCGCGCAGGTTCGTCCTGCGGTTCTCCGCCCGGTCGCCCAGCTCGCCGCGGAGCACCGCGGTGTGCAACGCGGAGAGCTCGGCCGAGGGGTCGGCGCCCAGCTCCTCGGCGAGCCGCTCCCGTGTCCGCTGGTACACGGTCAGCGCCTCGGTTCCCCGCCCCGCCGCGGCGAGCGCGCGCATCAGGGCCGCCGCGAACCCTTCCCGCAGCGGATACACGGCGACCAGCTCGGTCAGTTCGGAGACCAGCTCCGAGCCGTGGCCGAGGCGGATGTCGGCGTCCACCCGGTCGCCGAGCGCGGCGACGTGGAGCTCGTCCAGGCGCGCGACCGCGGCGTCGAACAGATCGCTGTCGCGCAGGGCGATGTCCGCCATGGCCGTACCGCGCCACAAGGCCAGGGCCGAGCGCAGCAGATCCGCCCGCCCCGCGGGCTCGGCGGCGCGGGCCTGACCGACCAGACGCTCGAACCGGGACACGTCCACGGCGTCGGGGTCCACGGCCAGCCGGTACCCGCCGGAATCCGCCTCGATCACACCGTCCGGCAGCACCCTGCGCAGCCTGGACACCAGCGCCTGCAAGGCGTTCACCTCGTCCGCGGGCGGCCGGCTCCCCCAGATCCAGTCCACCAGCCTCCCGCGCGTGACGATCCGGCCGGGTTCGAGGGCGAGTGCGGCCAGCAGCGCGCGCAGCCGGACCCCGGGAACCTCCACCACGGCCCCGTCGCGGTTCCTGACCTCGAACGGTCCGAGCAATCCGATTCTCACCCGGGTCATTGTGCCGAACCGCGGCGACAACCGGCCAACCGCCGCAGCGCACGCCGCCGCCCTTCGTCGGCGCCGGTGGGGCATCCTGCGGCACGGTCGGCGTCCAAGGCCCACCAGGCGGAATCATCGGTCACGAACCGACATGGTAGGCGCAATCACGATATGTCACGAATGATCTTGCCCAGCTGCGGGTCCGGTCCCAGGCCGCCCTTGCCCGGAGATCGAGCGACCTCAGGCGCGTCGCCACCGACCGGGTCATCCCATCCGGACGGTACGGCCGGATGGGTCGGGTGGCCCGCCCACGGTGGTCTCTCCGCTCCGCCCCTGCCCCCGAAGACAAGGGGCGGCGCCAAACCCTCGCCGTCCCTCGGGCAGGGAGCGGCGACGCGGGATGGCCGAGCACGCGTTCCGCCAGGTCACCCCGCAGGCCACGGCCGTGGTTCGCCGTCCGGCACGGCGCCTCGGACCCGATCCCCGAGGGCGGGTGGACGGCGGTGCCGGGCGGCCGTACGCGCCCTCACCGGATCGCGATCAGGCGTCCCAGGTGACCGGGAGGCTCTTCACCCCGAAGACGTCCGCGCTCTCCGGGCGCAGGGCGACCTCCTCGGCCGGTACGGCCAGCCGCAGGGTGGGGAAGCGGGTGAGCAGCGCGGGGAGCGCGACGCGCATCTCGACGCGGGCCAGCTGCTGGCCCAGGCACTGGTGGACACCGTGGCCGAAGGCCAGGTGCCCGCCGTCCTGCCGACGCAGGTCGAGTACGTGGGGATCGGCGAAGCGTTCGGGGTCGCGGTTGGCGGTGTTGTACGACAGGATGACCGTCGAGCCCGCCTTCACGGTCCTGCCGCCCAGCTCGACGTCCTCCAGCGCCACCCGCACGAGCTGCTTGACGACGGTCAGGTACCGGAGCAGCTCCTCCACGGCCCCGTCGACGAGCGCGGGCTCGGCGCGCAGCGCCGCCAGCTGCTCCGGGTTCCGCAGCAGTGCGAAGGTGCCCAGCGCCAGCATGTTCGCGGTGGTGTCGTACCCGGCCGACAGCAGGATCAGGGCCATGCCCTTCAGCTCCTCGTCGGTCAGGTCACTGTCGAGCAGGTCGCTGAGCACGTCGTCGGTGGGGTTGACCCGCTTGGCGGCCACCAGCTCCTCGAGGTACTGCTGGGTCGCGACGTAGGCCGCGATCAGCTCCTCCTCGCCGGCCTCCCCGCCGAGGAACTTGTCGATGTTCTCCTGGAAGGAGCCCCGGTCCTCGTACGGCACGCCCAGCAGCTCGCAGATGACGATGGAGGGGATGGGCTTGGCGAACGCGGTCACCAGGTCCGCCGTCGGCCCGGACCTCTCCATGGCGTCCAGGTGGTCGGCGGTGATCTGCTCGATTCGCTCGGTGAGCAGCCGTATTCGCCGTACGGTGAACCTGCCCACCAGCGGTTTGCGGTAACGACTGTGCTGCGGCTCGTCCATGAGGAGAAACTCGCCGGGCGGCGCCGGAGGGACCTCGATGTCGCCGTAGTCGATCAGCGGGTGGTGGCGCATGAGCTCCTTGCGCGAGCTGAACCGCCGGTCGGCCAGGACCGACCGGACCAGGTCGTATCCGGTGACCAGCCAGCCCTGGTGCCCGCCGGGGAAGAGGTAGCGGCTGATCGGACCGTGCTCGCGGATCTCGATCAGCTCCTTGGGCGGGTCGAAGGGACAGCCGGGCTGACGCGCGGTCGGCAGCGTGGTGACGGTGTGTTCCATGGTCGTTCCTCTCAGTGCCCCGGCAGGTGCGGGAGATCCGCCGTCGTCAGCGGGCCCGTCGCGGCCCCGGGGCCGCGACGGCCGAGCCGTTCATGGCGTCCACCGTCGCCGACCGCCCTGACATCAGGCCGTCGCCGCGCTGACACGGCCGCTGACACGGCACCCCGGCCCTCTTCCGGCGACACCGGGTCCTCCTTCGACGGGCCTCCGCGAACGCCGGGCCGCATTCGCGGCGGGAAGCGAACCCGTCGACGGTGTCGTACCCGATCGCTAGGCTTGCCGCCATGGCGGTCACGGACATCACCGGTGCCGAGCACGCGGCGGGTGGCCGCACCATGGGGCCGTCCATGACACCCCAAGGGATCGCCGAGATCTCCGGCTCCCCGGCCCCGCCGTGTTCGGCCGGTCGGCCTGCGCTGGGGGTCCCGGCATGACCAGACTGCGTGAGCTGCGCAATCTCGGGCCCAAGAGTGAGCAGTGGCTGGCGCTGGTGGACATCCGGGACGCCGAGCAGCTCCTGGAGGTCGGCCCGCTGGAGGCCTACCGGCGCCTGCAGGACGCCGCCGTACCCGGGCTGTCGCTGAACGCGCTGTGGGCCATGGAGGGCGCGCTGGCCGACATCGACTGGCGGCACATTCCGGCCGAGCGCAAGCGGGAACTGCTGGCCGAGCTCGCCGGCGGGTCGCCGGACGGTCAGTCCCGGGAGCCGGGCAGGATGAGGCCGGTCTCGTAGGCCAGGACGACGGCCTGGGCGCGGTCCCGCAGGGCGAGTTTGGCGAAGATCCGGGCGACGTGGGTTTTGACGGTGGCCTCGCTGAGGGTAAGCGTGCTCGCCAGCTCCGCGTTGGACAGCCCCCGCCCCACCAGCGTCAGCACCTCGCGTTCGCGCGGCGTCAGCGCCGCCAGGTCGCGGTGCACGCCCCGGGTCCGGCCGGGCTGGTCGTCGGCGGCGAACCGCTCGACCAGGCGGCGGGTGATGGACGGCGCCAGCAGCGCGTCCCCGGTGCCGACCAGGCGCACGGCGGCGGCCAGGTGCTCGGGCGTGACGTCCTTCAGCAGGAAACCGCTGGCGCCCAGCGACAGCGCGGCGTAGACGTAGCGGTCCAGGTCGAAGGTGGTCAGCATGATCACGCGGCAGGCCGGGTCACGCGCCAGGATGCGCCGGGCGGCCTCCAGGCCGTCCATGTTCGGCATGCGGACGTCCAGCAGCACCACGTCCGGCCGCAGGTCGCGGGCCGCGGCCACGGCCTCGGCCCCGTCGGCGGCCTCGCCCACCACCTCGATGCCGCGGGTGGTCAGGATGAGCCGGAAGCCGCCGCGGATGAGCGCCTGGTCGTCGGCGATAAGCACCCGGGGACCCGTCACGGCCGGTCCAGCGGAATGCGGGCGCGGACCCGGTAGCCACCGCCGAGCCTGCGGCGGGCGTCCAGGTCGCCGCCATAGACGGCGACCCGTTCCCGGAGCCCCAGGAGCCCGCGGCCGGCCCCGTCCGGCCGCCGCACCGGGCCGCTCCCGGTCAGCGTGCTCGGGCCGCTGTTGAGCACCTCCACCCGCAGCGAACCGTCCGCATATCTGATGATCACCTCGGCTTTCACCCCGTCTCCGTGTCTGAGCGCGTTGGTGAGCGCCTCCTGCACGATTCGGTAGGCGGTCACGTCGATGCCGGGCGGAAGTGGCCGCGGCGCTCCGGACACGCGCACCTCGACCGGGAGCCCGGCGAAGGAGATCCGGTCGATCAGGGGGCTGAGCCGGCTCAGGCTCGGCTGCGGCGAAAGATCACCGTCATCCGGCTCGTCCGCGCCGCTCTGCGACGGAGCCAGCAAGCCCAGCAGGTGCCGCAGCTCGGTCAGCGCCCGCCGCCCCTCCCCCTCGACCGCCCGCAGCGCCAGCTCCGCCTCCTCGGGCATCGTGACCAGCACCTCCCGAGCCGCCGACGCCTGAACCACCATGAGGCTCACGTTATGACTGACGATGTCGTGCAGCTCCCTGGCGATCCGCGCCCGCTCCACCTCGACCGCGATCCGTGCGGCCCGCTCCCGCTCACGTTCCAGCAGCCAGCCACGCTCCTCGATCGCACTGCGGTGCAGGCGCCGCGCCCGGACCAGCGCGACCACCAGCCCCGTACAGACGGCGCACATCACACCGAAAGCGGCGATCAGCCCAGGTATCCACACCGCTACACCTTCGCAGAGACCCCCCGAACACGCATCAAACCCCGGAGCCGATGTTGTACATCCCGGGGATGACATCGCCCCGGACTTGCATCCCCGGGGGAACGCGCAGCCCACCCGCGCTGAACTACCTTTCCCACCATGACCACGCGAGACAGCAGCGGACAGGCCGTCGTACGGCTGGAGGCGGTGCACAAGGAGTACGGGACGACCAAGGCGCTGGACGCGGTCACCCTGCAGATCCGGGCGGGAGAAGCCGTCGCCGTCATGGGACCCTCGGGCTGCGGCAAATCCACCCTGCTCAACATGGTCGCCGGACTGGACCGCCCGACGTCGGGAACCGTGACCGTGCACGGGCAGAACCTCGGCGAGCTCACCGAAACCGGTCTCGCGCTGTTCCGGCGCCGGCGCATCGGCATGATCTTCCAGTTCTTCAACCTCCTGGACGACCTGCCGGCCCTTGACAACGTCGCCCTGGCCGCCCAGCTCACCGGCTCCACCGCCCGGCAGGCACGCGCACGCGCCCTGGAACTCCTCGACGAACTCGGCGTCGCCGACCGCCGCGACGTCTACCCGGCGGCCCTCAGCGGCGGCGAACGGCAACGCGTCGCCGTGGCCCGAGCCCTGATGAACCGCCCCGCCTTGCTCCTGGCCGACGAACCCACCGGCGCCCTGGACAGCAGAGCGGGCGAACAGGTGATGGACCTGCTGATGGACCTCAACCAGATCGGCCAGACCCTGATGATCGTCACACACGACCCGCAGCTGGCCACCCGCTGCGCCAGTCGGCTGATCGAGTTCGCCGACGGCACGGTCGTCGCCGAGAACAACCTGGAGCGAACCCCGTGAGCGCGGTGTGGCGAGCCGCCCGGGCCGCGCTGCGGCGGCGCAAGGTCCAATCCGCCGCCCTGGGCATCGTGGTCTTCTCCTCCACCCTGGCCGCCATGGTCTCGCTGGGATTGATCGAAGCCTCCTCCGGCCCCTTCGACCGGGCCTTCGCCCGGCAGCACGGCGCCCACGTCACCGCCGTGTTCGACCCCGCCGCCGTCTCCGCCGCCCAGCTCGCCCGGACCGCCCGCCGACCCGGCGTGCAGGCCGTCGCCGGACCCTTCGGCCAGACCACGCTCACCGTGCCCGACGGCGACCCGAACCTGGCACCCGGCCCGCTGACGGTCGTCGGCCGCGGCGACCCCGGCGGCCCCGTCGACCGGATCAACCTGTGGGCCGGACGCTGGGCCACCCGGCCCGGGGAGATCGTGCTCAACCGGCCCGACGACCCCCCCATCTTCGGACAGGACCTCGGACTGGCCCTCACCTTCACCGGAGGATCGACGTTCACCGTGGTCGGCCTGGCCTCCACCGTGAGCCAGACCGCCCAGGCCTGGGTCTCCCCCGGCCAGATGGCCGCCCTGCGCCCGGCCTCCCTCCAAGTCCTCTACCGATTCACCGACGCCGCCACCGACACCCGGATCCGGACCGGCCTGGCCACCGCCGTCGCGGACCTGCCCGCCGGATCGCTGCTGGCCGCCCAGTCCTCCCTCACCCTCAAACGCGACCACGGCCGCGGCGCCTCCGCCTACCTGCCCTTCCTGGCGGCCTTCGGCATCCTGGCCCTGGTGGTGGCGATCCTGATCGTCTCCCACGTGGTGAGCGGCGCCGTCGTCGCCGGTTGGCGGAACATCGGCGTCCTCAAATCCCTCGGATTCACCCCGAACCAGGTCGTCTCCGTCTACCTCGCCATGGTCCTGGTACCCACCGTCATCGCCTCCCTGGCGGCCGTCGCCGTTGGTGGCCTGGCGGCCCACCCCCTGCTGCGGACCGTCTCCCAGGGAGTCGGCGACGCAGACCTGGCCACCGGCCTCAGCCCCTGGGTCTACGCCGTGACCCTGCCGGGCGTGCCCGCCGTCGTCATCCTGGCCGCGCTGATCCCCGCGCTGCGCGCCCACCGGCTCCCCGCCGCCCTGGCCATCGGTGCCGGAGGGGCCTCCCGCACCGGGCGCGGCAGACGCGTCCAGCGGCGGCTGTCCGGTGCCCGGCTGCCACGATCCGTCAGCCTGGGCCTGGGCCTGCCGTTCGCCCGCCCCGCACGCAGCCTGATGACGCTGACCGCCGTCGCCCTAGGCGTCACCGCGGTGACGCTCGCGACCGGGCTATCCAGCACCATGATCGCCTATGGCCAGGCGTCACAGCGCGCCGGGCTCGTCCACACCCTGATCCACGCCGGGCAACCCCACACCGGCCAGACCGTCCCCCAACACGGCGACGCCGAGATCGAAACGCTGCTTCGCGGCCTCCCCGGCGCACACCACGTGACCGCCGTCACCTGGATGGAGCTGCATCTCGCCGGATACCCCCAACCCGTCCGCGCCCAGTTCCTCCGCGGAGACTGGGCCGCCACAAGCCAGACGGTCATCCACGGCCGCAGACCCACCGGCCCCGGCGAGGCCGTCGCCACCTCACCGTTCCTCGACAAACGCGGCCTGAGAATCGGCGACCGGCTCACCGTCACCCACAACGGCACCCAAACCCCCCTGGTCATCGTCGGCCAGACCATGGACGGCCACCCCGACATGATCCAGGCCGACTGGCGGACGCTCAGCGGACTCGCGCCCGACCGCAAGGCCACCCAGTACGAAGTGCGGCTCACCCCCGGCACCGACATCGGTACCTACAACAACGCGGTCAAGACGGCGGACCCAGGCCTGTTCCCCTCGGCGGCCCCACAGGTCAACACCGACACCGTCGCCGTCATCGGCGCCGCGACGACGCTCACCCTGCTCCTCGGCACCGTGGCGGCCCTCGGCGTCTTCAACACCGTCGTCCTCACCACCCGAGAACGCCGACGCGACCTCGGCATGCTCAAATCCATCGGTATGACCCCACGCCAGGTGACCACCATGGTGGTCACCTCCATGGCCGCCCTCGGCACGGCCGGCGGGCTCCTCGGCATCCCCGTCGGAGTCGTCGCACACCACCTCACCATTGTGGCCATGACCGGCGCCGCGGGCATCGTCCTGCCCCCCTCCATGACCGACGTCTGGCACATTCCGGCACTCGCCCTGCTCGTCACGGCCGGAGCGCTGATCGCGGTCCTCGGCGCCCTCATCCCGGCCCGCTCCGCGGCCCGGCTCACCATCGCCACCGTGCTGCACGGCGAATGACCGGGCCACCCGCATCGCGGACCGCGCCGACAGGTCACCACGCGACCCGGTGGATCACCCCCCCTCACCTGGAACGACACGCAGGAACATGTCGACGACGGCCTCACCCGGCGGGCAAAGATCAGGAATCGGGTAGCAGGGCCCCGCGCCGCGCGCGTCGGGTCGCGGCCAGCCCCCCGGTCGGCCCGCTCACGGCGCAGACCAGGACCAGCCCGGCACACTGCGGCAGGGAACAGGCGAACCACGGCTCGCCGGTCACGGCCACGGCGTACACGGTCAGGGACGCGGCGGCGACGCCCGTGCCGAGCAGCGTCCCGGGGCCGCCCACACCGTACGGCTGCGGGATACGTCCACGGCGACGAGCCCGTCGAGCTCATCACCACCTGGACGCGGCTTCGCGGGGTGAGGCGTCGATAGGCTCAGGCCCATGCCGCGTGACACGCTGAACCGGGACCAGATCATCCGTGCCGCGGTGGAGGTACTGGACACCGAGGGCGTCGAAGGCCTGAACATGCGACGCCTGGGAGCCCGGCTGAACTCCGCGGCCACGGCGATGTACTGGCACGTCAAGAGCAAGGACGACCTGGTCGTGCTCGCCGCCGACCACGTCTGGGGAGAGATCGAGCTCCCCGACCCCGCCGCAATCGGATGGCGGGCCGCCGCGGCCGCGCTGGCCCTCGGCGCCCACGCGATGGCCGGGCGGCATCTGTGGCTGGTGTCGGCTATGAGCACACACCTCGTCTACGGTCCCGGCAAGGCCCGCTACGACGATCGCTGTCTCGCCGTCTACGAGGCCGCCGGCTTCAGCGGCCCGGACGCCGATCAGGCCGCCGCGACCGTCCTCATGTTCGTGATCGGCGCCGTCCAAGGCGAGGCCGCCGAGTCGGCGTGGCGGGCCCGTCTCCGGCGGGGCGGTGCGGACGAGCAGCAGCGGTTCCATGAAACCATCGAGCGCATCGGCGAGATCGCGCAAGGATTTCCCCGGCTCCGGGCCCGTACCATGCCGTCGGTGGAGGAGACCCGTACTTTGCCGGACGAGTCGACTTTCGCGTTCGGGCTGCACATCATCCTCGACGGCTTGGAGGCACGGCTCGCCGAGGCCGGATCGCCCTACCCGAAGTAGGCGCTTGCCGCCGGGGTCACCAGGAGGACGACGACCAGGAGCGATCCCAGGGTCGTGAGCAGGAAACGCGCAATGATCAATGGTCTGAGCACGGCGGGGAATTCCGCCGCGGCGGCGCCGACCATCGCCCGGACGTCGACGTCGCGCAGCGTCGGGTCGCCGGACTTTCCGAAGGCGGACTCGACGGCCCGGGCGGCGAAGACCTGACCGGCGGTGATGAAGCCTCCCCCGATCAGGAGAATCGGCCCGAGGATCCACGACCCGATCCGGCCGACCTCGTTTCCGGCGAGGTTGAGCGAAGCCAGCACCGTCACGCAGACGGCGATGCCGAACGGGAAAAGGGTTTCCAGGGCGCTCTCCCGGAACTTCACCCCGTGCTTCGCGAGGATCTCGGCCGGGAACCTCTGCCTGGCAAGCTCCGCCTCGGCGGCACGCTGGGCCGCGTCGCCGTAGCGATAGGCGATGACGGGGATGATGAGGAACGTCGCCGCCAGCAGGAACCAGAGCGTTGACGCGATGAGAACGGATGTGGGCACGACAGTCCCCCTGTTCGACTTGAATGATGTTCAAGTCGAACATAGAAGCCACTTGAACTTTGTGCAAGTGGTATCCGGAAGGGCGTGAAAGAGCCTCGGGACAGACCACCGGGTGCCGTCCGAGTGGGGCCAGTCCAAGCCGGAGACGGTCGTGAAGACGCGACCGAGATTCTTCGCCCACTGGATCTGGGTGAGCACCGTCCCAGCAACCTGGTGACCAGAACGACAAGAGCCGTGTAGCGAGAGATTGTTACGCACGGTTCTGTGGGAGCCCTGGGCTGAAACGCCCGGGGCGATCCGACCGGCCGTCCTCCTGTAGCACCGCGCCCTTCGCCTGACGGCGAAACTCGGCACGGGTGATCCGGCTGGACTTCACGGTCCCGGAGGGAAGACGCCCTGGCCCGGAGTGAGGATTCCGTCGGGGTCGTAGCGTTCACGAGCCGCCGCGAAGGCGGCCCATGCGGGGCCGTAGTGGGTGCGCCACTCCTCAGGCGTGGTGGGTATGGAGCCGACCGGGTACTGGTAACCCCCGACGGCTTGGGCGCGCAGGTAGAGGGAACGGTTGGCCTCCACCATGTCCTGCGGGCTCCCGGCTCCGTGCGAGGCGGTTCTGAGGAGTGTGAAGAGGAAGACCGTCTCCTCGTCGGGCATGCGCAACAAGGGCAGGTGCAGGCGGGCGCGGGGGAAGGGATAGAGCAGGACCACGCCGCTGGCGCCGACCTCGGTCTCGGTCAGGTCCTTGATGGCGGCCTCCACGAAGGCGTCGGTGCGGCTCGCGGGCAGGAACATGTTCCACCAGGGGTGCGGGCGGTACCACTCGCCAGTGGACTTCAGATAGGCGACGCCCGCAGCGAGCCGGTTGAGGAAGTCGAAGTAGGACATGTCCTGGATCTGCCGGTCGCCAGGCTGATCGCCCAGCCCGTTGAGAAGCCTGGCGTCGTCGGGCGGGGTCGTGCCGTTGAAGAAGGCGACCGCTTCAAGCTGGTAACTCCAGCCGGCGGAGCCGGTCGGCAGCCCGAGCTCTCCCTCCACGTAGGCGAAGCGGCCGTCGTTGACCACGCGCCGCTGGTCGGCGGTCAGCGCGGCGACGCTCGGGTAGGAGAGCAGGTAGTGGCGGACCGTCGCGGGGGCGGGCAGCAGGCGCACTGTGGCCTTGGTGATGATGCCGCACTGTCCTCTTCCAGCCAGCGCCGCACGGAAGAGGTCGGGGCGCAGCCGCGCGGAACACCTCCTCAGACTGGCCTCCCCCGTGACGACCTCCAGCTCCACGACGCTGTCCACCTGGGATCCGTGGTGGTGGGTCTGGCCGCCGACACCGCCCACCGAGAGCGTGCCGCCGACCGAGAGCTCCAGGTAGTCAGTGAAGACCGGAGGGGTCAGGCCGTGGGCCAGGGTCGCCTGCGCCAAGCTGCTCCAGAGCGCGCCCGCCTCCACGACGGCCGTGTCCTCCCGCACCTCAACCGCGTTGAGCGGGGTCATGTCGATGATCAGACCGTCCGTGACCTGGCCCTGACCGAAGGTGGCGTGTCCCTGGCCGCGCGCAGCCACCTGCAGGCTGTGCGTCCGGCAGTACTTCATCATCACCATGATGTCCGACACGGCACCGGGCTCCAGCACGGCCCCGGGGGTCCGATGGACCAGGTGCCCGAAGTCGTCGGCCGCCTGGCCGCACGAGGCGGGATCGGTCACCACCTTGCCCTTCAGCGGCGGCAAGTCGACCATCCCCTGAGACTGGGCGGCGTCGGTGACCCACGTGCGCGTGGACGGGTCGAAGCCGACCACGGCCGCCCCTGCCGTGAGGAACGTCCGTCTCCACGGATGCCACGTCATAGCCGATCCTTTCGCAGCGGGTCACGTCGCGTCGATAATCGCCGACGGCACCTGGCGACGCTACCCACACAAAATCCACAAAAGGGTTACTACCGACCAGGAGAGCTACGCGCCGGCCTTGTCGTTCGAGAGATTGCGCGCAGCCCTTGGGGCACAACCGGACACACTCGGTACTTGAGCAGCCCCTCCTTTTGTGGCCTTCGCTCGATATTTGGCTTCGGCTGTCGAAGCTGGTTTTTGTTGTGGGTGGATTTAGTAGGAAAACACCGGACGCCTTTACAAAGTAAGTTCCACATCTTCATGGCGACGCTGATCCACTTCTTCACCGGACCGCCGCACCCACCCGCTGGTCACCGGCTGCGGTAGGTCCTGTCCTCCGATGGTGTACGACGCTCAGTGCGCGCTACGGCCGAGCTCAGGCCTACTACTACGGTGCCCGGGGTGACGGTTCGGCCTGGCTCGTCTGTGAGAACGGCGTCGTTCTACGGCGGTACAGCTCTCACCGGCGAGCCCGCCGACCAGCGGCTGACCCTGGGTGAACCACTCCCCCAGGAGATCCGGGCCGCCGCCGAGGACGGTCCTCCGCTCCCGAACGTGGGTGTTCACCGATGAAGGGTTGCGGGCGGCGCTGCTGGCGTGCTGCCGGACGTTGAAGATCGAGCCGCCGGGGCGGGTGGACCGGATCGTGGGTGCGGGCCGGGCGCGGTTCGAGCGGGAGTTCTGCCTGCATGTGCTGAACGGATTGTCGGCGGATTCGGCGCGGTCGCTGTGGGAGTCGGCCAGGGGCGAGGACGGGTTCCTGCTGGAGCTGAAGTCCGACCCGGGCCGGCTGGGGCTGGAGACGTTGCTGGAGGAGCCTCTGACGAGCCAAGGCACTGGGGCAGGCGGTGCGGGTAGGGCGGCACCGCAGCGTAACGGCGAACAACCAGAGACTGCTGCAGCCTGCACCCATGAAGCCGTTGGATCCACCTTGATCGGGTGGGCCGCGGGTGCGTGTCAGCCCAGTGCTTTTCGCAGCAGCGCCGTCAACTGGTCCTGTTCATCGGGTGAGAGTCGTCCGACCGCCGTGCGGGCGAAGGTGAAGGCTGTCGCGAACCGGTGGTTGACCTCGTCTCCCCGGGGGGTTCGTGCGACGAGTCGTGCGCGGCGGTCCCGGGGATTCGGTTCGCGGGCCACGAGGCCGAGCGCTTCGAGACGCACGACGATCTGGGTGATGTTGGAGGCATCGCAGCCGAGCTCCTCGGCCAAGGCGCCCATGCCGCGTCGCTCATCGAGTCGCCCGAGCACACATGCCTGCGCCGGGCTGAGCGACAGCTCGGCCGCGGCCGCCTCGAAGGCGCGGTCGTATACGTCGACCAGGTCGAACAAGACGGCCTCGGCCTCGGACGAGGTGGTTACGGGTCCGTTCGGCAGCGCCATGGCTGCCAGTCTAGAAGAATTACTTGATTCACTCAAGTAGCTATGGTCCAATGATCCTTGATTCACTCAAGTAAAGAAGGAGGGCCGATGGACAGCAGAGTCGAGCGCACAACGGGCGGCGCGATCGCGGTGCCGCAGATGAACGCGGTCGTCCTTGACCGGTTCGGCGGAGTCGACGAGCTCTCGTCGCGCCGGATACCGCTCCCGGAGGTCGGCGACGACGACGTCCTCATCCGGGTGGAGATCGCAGGGGCCGCGTCCTGGGACGCGGTCGAACGGGAGGGGGACTACGACGGCGCTTTCGGCATCGCGTCGACCTTCCCCTATGTCCTCGGCTGGGACGCCGCGGGCACGGTGGCCGCGGTCGGACGCAACGTCACCCGGTTCGACGTGGGCGAGCGTGTCTACGCTGCGACGATGCCGGTGCCGCGTGGCGGCTTCTACGCCGAGTACGGCGTCGTTGAGGCGGAGTTCGTGGCGCGCGTGCCCGACCGGATGCCGACCGAACAGGCCGGCGCGATGGCTTGGGATGCCCTGACCGCACTGAGCGGCCTCGATCTGCTCGGCCTGCGGCCGGACGACACGCTCATGGTCTTCGGTGCCAGCGGGGGTCTCGGGCACATGGCCGTGCAGCTGGCGCGGCACAGCGGTATCCGAGTGTTGGCCGTGGCCTCCGGAGACGACGGTATCGCCCTGGCCCGGCGGCTGGGCGCCGACGACGCCGTCGACGGTCGCAAAGACGATGTGCTGGCCGCGGCATTGGAGTTCGCACCAGGCGGGCTCGATGCGGCTCTGGTCACCGCGGGAGGCGAGACCGCCGAACGGTCTCTTCGCGCGATCAAGAACTCGGGACGGATCGCCTGGCCGAACGGTGTCCTGCCTATGCCTGCAACGTCGCCGGGCGCGACGGTGTCCCACTACGACGGGGATCGAAGCCGCACCGCCACCGATCGGCTGAACGCGATCATCGAGGCGAGCTCCTTCGAGGTCCACATCGCGTCGACCTTCCCGTTGGAGCGAGTCCAGGATGCGCATCGCGCCCTGAACGATCACTATGTCGGGAAGCTGGCCCTCAAGATCGGATAGTACGCGACAAGCGGCCCGAGACTCCGGTCGGAGAGCAGGCCGTTCAGCGCGGTCCGCACGGCTCACCCGTGCCTGCGGGCGAGGGCGGTGATCGAGGCACCCTCGTCGAGGAAGGCCGCGCGGACTTCCGCGAGCTTGTCGCCGGACAGGGCGGGCGGCCCCGGCACCAGCCTTCGGGGGGGCCAACCAACAACCGACCGGCCAACGGCGACAGCCGGCTGGGCCGGGCGGAGTTGGCGCCGTCCGCCGTTCCGATGTGGCTACCGAGGTTGAGGGATCGGCTGGTCGGGCAGCAGGTCGGCCAGTGCGGTGCGGACGGCGGCCCGGCTCACCCCGTGGGCACGTGCGAGAGCCGCGATCGATGCGCCCTGGTCTAGGAACGCCGAGCGCACGTCCTCGATCTGGGTGCCGGCCAGTGCAGGTGGCCGGCCGCGGTAGCGGCCTTCGGCTTCTGCACTGGCCGGCATGCCGGTGCGGGGTACGGCGTGCCGGCGTCCACGCCGTACCCGATCCCACCGGACTCCCAACCGACGGCGATCGAACGGGGCGCCGGCCGCCCGGCTGCCGCCCCACCTGCGGCGGTCAGGCGGTGGGGGCCAGGTCACGACGGCTCAGGAACACCAGGCCGGCCGTGGTCAGGGCACCTGCGATCACGGCCAGCCCGAGCAGCGACGCGACCGGTGACACGGCGTCGCCCAGCAGCAACGCCGGTTCGTGGACGAACGGCGACAGTTCCACGACGAATCCGGTGACCAGCTTGAACTCCGCCAGCAGGTCCACCAGCAGGATCAGGCCGAGCGCGCTCCAGCTCACCGCGCCCGCCCACCGGGGCAGCACCCCGAACAGCAGCGTCGCGACCCCGACCATGACCCAGACGGCGGGCAGGTAGGCGAGCGTCGCCCCGGTGACACGGACCGCGTCGCCCTCGTAGGCAAGTCCCGCCGTGGCGCCCAGCACACCCAGCAGCAACGCCGGACCCGCCGCGGCGAACACCAGGTGGCCCAGCGCCCAGCGCATCCGGCCGACCGGGGTGGCCAGCAGCAGGTCGGCCCGGCCCGCCGCCTCCTCGGCGCGGGCACGCAGCGCCGACAACAGCGCCGCCGCGGCGACCAGCTGGCTCAACACGTACATCACGAACGTGAAGAACACCTCCGAGATACGTGCACCGGGCGCCCCGACGGTCTCGGCCAACGCCTGAAACTGCGACGTGTCCAGCTGGGAGTCCAGCCCGCGCGCCGCGACGCCGAGCAGCGCGCCCAGCAGGCCGAACCCGATCGCGAAGCCCGCCAGCGTGCCCCGATGCAGCCGCCCCGCCAGGCCCAACCCGCTCCCCAGCGTCCCGGAGGCGGGCCCCCGCCGGGCCGGCACCAGACCACCCGCCAGATCACGCCGCGTGGACAGCGCGAACGCGGCCACCGCCACCACGGCGACGAACACCACGATCAGCCCCAGCACCCACCACCGGTCACCGGCGTAGGGCCTGGTCAGCCTGACCCAGCCGAACGGCGACAACCACGCCGCCCACGCCGCCTCACCGGCGTCCCCCACCGAACGCACCGCGAACAGCAGCCCGCCCGCGGCGATCGCGATCCCGCGCGCCGTACCCGACGACGCGGTCACCTGCGCGGCCAGCGCCCCCACCGCGGCGAACGCCCAACCGGCCCCGGCGGCCGACAGCCCGAACAGCAGCGAGGAACCCGCGGGAAGACCGGCGGCGACCAGACCGGGCACCGACAGCACGCCCAGCAGCAGATTCGCCACCAGGACGACCGTGAGCGCGGCGACCAGCGGCGCGTGACGGCCGACGACACCCGAGGACAGCAGCTCACGCCGGCCCGTCTCCTCCTCGACCCGGGTATGCCTGATCACCAGCAGGATGCTGATCAGTCCGCCGATCAACGCCCCGGACGAGCCCAGCGTCCACGCGGTCAGCTCACCCACGTTCGCCTCGTAGATCACGCCACGCATGGCCCGCTGCGCCGGGTTCCCCATCGAGGCCGCGGCGAAGGCGTCCCGAGCCGCCTGATCCGGGTACAAGCCGACGGTGGCCGAGGCGACACTCGCCGGCAGCAGCGCGGTGATCGCGATCCACACCGGCAACAGCACGCGGTCCCGGCGCAGGATGAGCCGGATCAGCGTCCACGTGCCGGTCATCGAGACGCCCTCTCGTAGTGGCGCAGGAACAGCTCCTCCAGCGTCGGCGGCTGCGTGGTCAGCGCACGCACACCCGCTCCGGCCAGCTCGGCGAGCACCGCCGTGAGCGCGTCGCCGTCCACCTGACAGCGCAGCAGGTCACCGTCGACGGTGAGATCGTGCACGCCTGGGAGCACGGCCAGACCGGGCGCCGACCCGATCAACTGAGCCGTCACCGACGTACGGGTGAGATGCCGCAGATCGTCAAGGCTGCCGGATTCGGCGGTACGGCCCGCCCGGATGATGGTGACCCGGTCGCACAGCGTCTCCACCTCCGACAGGATGTGGCTGGACAGCAGCGCCGTCCGGCCGCGGCGCTTCTCCCGCAGGACACACTCGTTGAAAACCGCCTCCATCAGCGGGTCCAGGCCCGAGGTCGGCTCGTCCAGGACCAGCAACTCCACATCCGAGGCGAACGCGGCCACCAGCGCCACCTTCTGCCGGTTGCCCTTGGAGTAGGTGCGGCACTTCTTCCGCGGATCAAGCTCGAACCGCTCAAGCAGCTCGGCACGCCGCTTGGGGTCGAGGCCACCGCGCACCCGCCCCAGCAGGTCGATGACCTCGCCGCCGGTCAGCGACGGCCACAGCGTGACGTCACCGGGCACGTAGGCGAGCCTTCGATGCAGCTCGACGGCGTCACGCCAGGGATCGCCTCCGAGGAGCTCGACCCGACCCCCGTCGGCCCGCATCTGCCCCAGCAGGACCCGGATGGTCGTGGATTTCCCTGCCCCGTTGGGACCGAGAAAGCCGTGCACCTCCCCCGCCTTGACGGTGAGGTCCAGCCCGTCCAGGGCCTTGAACCGCCCAAAGCTCTTGACCAGGCCGTCCACCCGCACCACGGCGCTCATCGTTCCCCCTCCACCTTCGCCAGGCCTTTCCGTGCCTGCTCGAACAGCTCGCGACCCAAGAACTCCGGCCGGAACAGGTCGAGCTGGGCCTTGCCGACGCGCAGCGCCGCCGGTGCGGCGTAGACGTCGGAGCCGAGCGCACGGGAGACGTGCTCGTGCAGCACCGTGATGCCCAGCTTCATCGCCGTCAGCACCACCGCGCGGGCGCGATGGTCGGCCTCGGGGTTCTCGTCCCCGGCCAAATGCTCCTCCGTCACGTTCACGAGTTCCGCGAACATGGCGGCGGCTCCGGGCGAGCCGTCCACGAGCGCGCGGCCGAGGTACTTCATCAGGGGCGGCGCGGTACGGTGCACGTTCTCGATGAACTCCGGCTTCTCCAGGTTGCGGCCCGTGACGCCCAGGCCGGCCTGCTCACGCATATAGCCGAGGACGTACTCGTCGCACGCCTGCCGCAGCTCCTCCTTGGTGCCGAAATGATGCTGGACCAGACCGGGTGAGACCCCGGCCGCCGTGGCGATGCCCCGGATCGTGGTCGCCTTGAACCCCTGTTCGGTGAACAGCCCCATCGCGGCGTCACGGATCCGGGCCCGCGTCGTCAGGTCTTCTTCAGATATCGGTCGCACGCCTACGATTTATACGCTTGTATTGGAAGCCATGCAAGTGTTCAGCTTTGTGCGTGCTTGTATTGGATACCATACAAACGTTCAACCCCTGGTCGGACGGAGTGGCGACCACCGTCCACTCACCACCCCTCCGATACTCGGCAGTAGGGTCCACGAAATGCGGACCATCCGGCTTAACGGCCCGATCATCGATGTCACCGATGATCCGAACCAGGCCATCGGCGACTTCCTGGGCTACGCCCTCTCCGTGGCCAAACTCTCCGGACGTCCTCGCGCCGAGGAGCTCGCCGAGCGATTCGCCCCCGGAGGCAAAGGCCTGGTGGTTCCCGACTGCTACGTGGCCTACCGGGCGACGGAGCCGGATTGGACCGTCCCCGAGTTGAGCGGGTACGCCGAGGGGGATTTCGACCGCATGGAGATCTGGGTGCTGACGAAGCTCGGCTTCGGCGAACCGGATAGGACGGCTGTCCTCGAGGGCTCCGAGGTACGGCACCTGCTGAAAGCGGCTCTCGCGCTGTACACCTGAGCGCGGCACGGCCCTGAGCCCTGCGGCTTCGCCGGGTTGACGCCAGATCGTCCGCACCGCGGCGGAGGGCCCCGATGGGGCGTGTCGCCACGGCCCCCGGCGCGCGATCTTGCATGTCGGGGGCCTCCATCGCCCGAAGAGAGTCACGGCCCGGCGCCGACCCTCCGGACGGCCGCGCCGCTCGCCGCGGATCACCGGCAGGCGACGTCAGCGTGAGCGGGGTCGTCAGTTGTCCAGAAGGATCATTCCCTCGCCTTTCGTCGCCGCGTCCGCGAAGAAGCGGGCGAGTTCTTCGTAGAACGACTTGTCGTAGTCCTTGCGGCGCCCCCGGTCCGGCACCAGGGCCACACCCGCCGCGGCCATCTCATCCGGATCGGTCCCCGCGACGAGTGCGTCGAACGGATGCCGCCCCAGCACCGCCGCGATCGCCGCCACCTCGGCGGGAGCCAGGCGGTACGGCTCGAACGGCATGTCGCCGAACCGGGACAGCACCCAGGGCGCGACGTCGTCGGGTTGCGCGATGACGTCATCGGTGAACTGCAAACGGACCGGTGTCCCCACGCCCTTGAGCAGGAACTCGAACAGGTCGAGCGACTTCCTCGGTATGGAGACCCCGGCGTCGCCCCAGTCCTCTTCCTCCCACCAGTCGACCAGCTCGTACCAGTTGTCGGTGTACCGGGCCAGCTGGTCAGGAGAGAAGTTGGCATATCGCAGTTCGCTCATGGCCCCACAGACTAGACAGGCCATCCCCCATCGGTACCTCTGATCACACGATTACGTAACCGGCTACGTGGTTCTGCACAAAACCCGCTGGCACGTGTCGGCAATCCGGATCCCGGAAGTCGGCTCAGGGCAACGCGACAGGCAACTCCAGGGGGACGAAATGCCCGGCGCCGATGAACGAGGTGACCTCGCAAATCCGTTCCTCCCGCAGGGTCAGCACCGTGATCGACCAGGCGAGATGCGCCGCCGCCTCATCGTTCCAGAGGTAGCAGGCCACGGCCGGCTGGCCGTTGACACCGGTCGGCAGGTGCCGCCAGGAGCCGCACCCGGTGAGCGGAACCCGCACGGCGAAGTCGGTGACGGCCTCGATCCCCCGGTACCAGTGCGGCATCGGCGGCATCGACCAGGTGACGTCCTCGGTGAACAGCGCGACCAGGGCCTGCGTGTCACCGCGCTCCAGCGCGGCGGAGAACCCGCCGACGATCTCCCGCAGCCGCACGTCGCCGATCTTCCGCAGGGTCTGCTGCTGGGTCCGGGCGGGGACACGCTCGGCGACGACCCGGCGGGCTCGCGCCAGGGCCGAGTTCACCGATGCGGGCGAGGTCTCCATCATCGCCGCGATCTCGGCGGCCGAGAAACCCAGCACCTCGAAGAGGAGCAGCGCCGCCCGCTGGTTGCCCGGCAGATGCTGCAGGGCGGCCACGAAGGCGAGTTCGACGCCTTCCCGCTGTTCGTACCGCGCGTCCGGCCCGGCCGAGACCCCACCCAGGCCCGCGTCGGGGTACGGCCCCAACCACGGGACCTCGGTCAAGGGGGTGTCGCCGACCACGGCATGCGTACTGGAGGGACCGAGATCGACGGGGAGCGCCCGCCTGCCGCGGGCCTCCACGACGTCCAGGCAGGTCCGGGTGGTCACCGTGTACAGCCAGGACCGCAGGGAGCTGCGGCCCTCGAACCGGGACAGCCCACGCCACGCCCGCAGCAGGGCGTCCTGCAACGCGTCGTCGGCGTCGTGGGTGGAGCCGAGCATGCGGTAGCAGTGAGCGTGCAGCTCCCGCTGGAGCGGTGCGACCAGACGCGTGAACGCGGCGTCGTCCCCGTCCCGAGCTTTGGCCAGGTCGGGATCCTCCGCGTCACCCAGGGCCTCTGTGATCGAAAACCTGTTCACAAAACTTGATTCTGCCTGATGGCGAACCATGACCCGACCACCCTCGACAGGCGAAACGGCACTACAGCCTGCGCCCACAGGCGACGAGGCGACCACGGGAGATTCAGGGTGAGTCTTTCATCGGTCGTCGCCGAGATCGGTCGTTCTTGTCGGTGGCCGGGTTGTCGGTGGGGTGACAAGAAGCCCGACGCCTTTACAAAGTAAGCCCAATGACGGACGTTTTCCGATCGCGACCTTGGCGGGCCTCACATCGACTCGACGGCGTACTTCCGCAGGTGCCCGTAGACCACCGAGGTGCGTACGTCCGCGAGCTCCTCCAAGCGCGGCTCCCGAGCCGACCCGGGTCGGCGAGCGCGCTTGAAGGACGCGTACGGCCTCCGGCGGCGGGCGGCACCTCGGCGTTCAGGCCGATGGCGACGGTCCGCCCAGCCTGACGGCCTCCTTGAGGAAGACGATCCCGTCGATCAGGTCGAGCCGGGCCGGGTCCAGCGGGAAGTAGGCGAAATCCCGGGAGATGCGCGGCGCCGGCTTCGTGACGGCCTCGGCCAGGCGGCGGGCGTCGATGAGAGCGTGGTCCCACGGAAGCGTGGACAGGACACCCTCGACGGTGTCCGCGGGCGGGGTGTCGTCGCCGACCCTGCCGAAGGCCGAGGCCAGGAAGGCATACCGGTCGCCCAGGTGAGCCCCGGTGATCGCCCCCGCGCTCCACCACTCCAGCAGCCGGTCGCCGAAGGACATCACGCTCTTGTTCCGCTGCAGGTGGAGGTTGCTCGCGAAGACCAAGGCCGGGCCGTGCTCGGCGACGGCACGCAGGTTGGCGGCCATCATCGCGTCCCGCAGGGCCGACAGCCGGGTCCACCGCTCCGGGGACGCGTCGGCCATCCAGTGGTGGTAGCGGAGCAGGCCGACGGCGGTGCGCCCGTACAGTGCCGCCCGCTCCCCGTCCTCCGCGCTCAGCCGAGGCACCTGCGTGTCGAGCAACGCCACCAGGTCGTCGGCGATCACCCGCAGCCGCTGGGCGTCGGCGGACCGGCCGATCGACAGTGACGGATCCATGGCCGCGGCCTCGTTCGCCCACCGGTCGTCCGGGCCCAGCAGCGTGTCGAGGGTTTCCTCGGTCACCACGGCGCCGGGGAACGGACCGTCGAGGAGGGCGTAGAGGGCGGTGAGCGCCTGGCGCGGGCTCGCCGCCCAATACTCCAGCGGACCGTCGAACCCGAAGAACCGGAGCTTGTCGTCATGCTCCTCGTTGTACGCGCGCATCCAGCGCACGAGCTCGCGGTTGGCCGGGAACGCGCCGAAGTTGTGACTGAAGCCGCGCTCCATGACGTCGTCGAGTGTGCCCGCGCCCGTGGCGATGTAGTCGTCCACCACGAGGCCCATGAGGCAGTCGCTCTCGATGGCGAACGACCGGTAGCCCTCGTGCTCGACCAGCTGCCGGAAGATCTCGTTGCGCAGGTCACCCAGCTCCTCCGTAAAGTGCCTGGCCTCCCCCAGGCCGAGGAGCAGGGGCTCCGCGGGAAGCGACCGGAGGAACGTCGAGATGCCCGCGCCGTCGAGTGGCCGGGCCGTGTTCTGGATATCCATGCCTTCAACGGTATCTTTGAACATTCGGTGTAAACTTTTCCGAGAAAGCACCAGTATCTACCGCGACGGACCTTCAATCGATGATGCAGCCATGAGGCCGGTGGACCTTGCGCGCGAGCACGATTTGTCCACCCAGGCGATCCGGAACTACGAGGACGCCGGCATCCTGCCCGCCGCCGCACGCACCGTCCACGGCTACCGCACGTACACGCCGCTGCACGCGCGAGCCCTGCGCGCGTTCCTCGCCCTGGTGCCCGGGCACGGCCACCAGACGGCGACCTCGATCATGCAGGCGGTCAACCGGGGTGCCGTCGAGGACGCGCTCCGGCTCATCGACGAGAGCCACGGCCGGCTCCTCGACGACCGCGGCACCCTCCACGCCGTCGAGGCGGCGCTCCGCGATCTGGCGCCCGTACCGCAGGAGCGCGGCGACACGTTCATCGGCCCCCTCGCCAAGAGGCTCGGCCTCCGCCCCGCCACCCTGCGCAAATGGGAGAACGCCGGGCTGGTCCGGCCGCGCCGCGACCCGCAGACCGGTTACCGGGTCTACAGCGCGGCCGACGTCCGGGACGTCCGGCTGGCCCACCAGCTCAGGCGGGGCGGCTACCTGCTGGAGCAGATCGCCCCGCTGATCGCCCAGGTCCGCTCCGCGGGAGGCGTCGCCCCGCTGGAGTCGACCCTGCGCGACTGGCGTACCCGCCTGTCCGCCCGGGGCCGCGCCATGCTCAAGGGCGCCGCCGACCTGGACGCCTACCTCCGCGCCCGCGAACCCTGAGACCGTCGGGTACGGCGCTGAGCGCGCCACGGTCAAGCACAGGCGTACTGTTTCGGCGGCCGGGACAGGCTTACTCCACATGCCGGTACGGGGAACCGGTGTGCCCGCGTTGACGCCGTACGCGACCGTATCCAAACCCCGACAGGCTCGGCGGGTGTCGCAACGGCGGACCCCGGCGGCTCGGAAGGGGCGATCCCGGGTAGGCACGTCGTGACGGTTGGAGCCAACCGGCCCCAAGTCGGCCTCAAGTCCTTCTTCCTAGCATGCGTCCATGCCATCCACCTGGGCCCTCCGGCTTGGCGCAATGATCGCCACCGCCTTGCTGTCCGTGTCGGTTCTCGCCGGATGCGATGCGAAACGCCTGGCCCCGGAGGCGAGACGCCTGGCCCCGCTGGACGGGATCGAAGGGGTGCAGGTCGTCGCGCAGCTCAGTGTCGACCCCGGCTACTGGGACCCGGATCCGCCGGGGACGGTGCGCCCGCCCGAGGTGGCCGTCTACAGCGACGGCCGGGTCCTGGTGAAGGGCAGGCTCCTGACCCGGCTCTCCCGCGCCCAGACCGTCGAACTGGTCGGGCGGCTCGCCGTGGACCTGCCCGCCCATGTGGTGAACCCCACCGAGGTGGACGGGACGACCGATCTGCCAACCCTGAGGATGAGCGTCTACGTGGCCGGCGAGGGCATGCGCGGGGTCTCCCTCTACGGTTACGGGTTCGGCGCCTACAACTACCCCGAGAAGTACCCCGAGGGTGTGCACCGGGCCTACCAGCGGCTGAATCGCCTCACAACCGACAATCGTGGCCTTCCTCCACGATGACTCTTCACGCTGACCCGCCTCAGTGGCTCAGGGGGTGATGTCCTCCGGCCGGATAATGGTCAGCTCGAAGTCCTGGACGTCCTGGTCGACCAGGCGTACGGCGAGGCGCCGCCGGGCCGACTCAAACAGGTTGCGGACAAAACGACCGTTCCCAAACGACTCTCCGCGGGGCTCGGTCTCGATTCGGCGCCGGACCGCCTCCACCGTGTCGTCCGGGCAGTCGTACTCGGCGGCCCCGACAGGCTCGGTGTGTCGAACGGCGAACCCCGGCGGCTCGAACGGGCGATCCCGGTCACCTTCGCCCCCGGGCACGTGGTGACGGTTGGAGCCGACCGGTTCCAACCGGTTCCAAGTCGGTTCCAAGCCGCTTCCAGATGCGGCTTTCTAGCATTCGGCCATGACGTCCACCTGGTCGCTTCGCCGCGGGGGCGCAATGATCGCCACCGCCCTGCTGTGCCTGTCCCTGCCGGTTCTCGCCGGAAGCGACGCGAGACGCCTGGCCCCGCTGGACGGGATCGAAGGGGTGCAGGTCGTCGCGGAGCTGAGTGTCGACCCCGGCTACTGGGACCCGGATCCGCCGGGGACGGTGCGCCCGCCCGAGGTGGCCGTCTACAGCGACGGCCGGATCCTGGTGAAGGGCAGGCTCCTGACCCGGCTCTCCCGCGCCCAGACCGTCGAACTGGTCGGGCGGCTCGCCATGGACCTGCCCGCCCATGTGGTGGACCCCGTCGACATGGCCACGTCGGCGGATCTGCCAACCTTGTGGATGGGCGTCTACGAGGCCGGTCAGGGCATGCGCTGGGTCTCGCTCTACGGCTACCGTGCCGGCGCCTACGACCACCCCGAGAAGTACCCCGAGGGTGTGCACCGAGCCTACAGGCGGCTGAACCGCTTGATGGGCCCGTTCGGCGCACTCGTGCCGGTGTGAAACTCAGGGGGTGAAGTCCTCCGGGTGGAGGGTGGTCAGTTCCGCGTCCGGCACGTCCTGGTCGACGAGGCGCACCGCGAGCCGCCGCCGGGCCGACTCAAACAGGTTGCGGACGAAACGGCCGTTGCCAAATGATTCACCCCGGGGCTCGGTCGCGATTCGGCGCCGGACCGCCTCCACCGTGTCGTCCGGGCAGTCGTACTCGGCGGCCCGCGTCTGCAGCAGGAAGATCTCCACCAGTTCCTCGACGCTGTAGTGCGGGAAGGCGATGCGCCGGCTGAACCGGCTGTCCAGACCGGGGTTGGCGGTGAGGAACCGGTCCATCTCCGCGGGATAGCCCGCCACGATGACCACGGTGTCGTGCCGATGGTTCTCCATCTCGGTCAGGAGCGCGGCCACCGCTTCGGAGTTGAAGTCGTGCCCGCCGTCCCGGCGCGGCGTGAGCGCGTACGCCTCGTCGATGAACAGCACCCCGCCGACCGCCTCGCGGAACCTCTCCCTGGTACGGCCCGCGGTCTGCCCGACGTAACCGGCCACCAGGTCCCGCGCGGTCGCCTCGACGAACTGGCCCTCCGGCAGCATGCCGAGCGCGGCCAGCAGCTGCCCGTACAGCCGCGCGACCGCGGTCTTGCCGGTGCCCGGGGGCCCGAGGAAGGCCAGATGCCGGCTGGTCTCGGCGACCGTCCGGCCCATGCGGCGGAGCCTGCGCGCCATCCTCAGTTCCGCGACGACCTCACGGATCTCGCCCTTGACCGCGTCCAGCCCGATCATGGCGTCCAGCGAGGCCAGCAGCTCCCCCGCCCGCCGCGGGTCCTCCACGCCCGCGCCGACGCCGAGCCCGGTACGGCGCAGCGCCCCCTCCGCGTCCGAGGGCAGCAGCAGGTCGATCTCCTCGGTTTCGGAGATCCGCCCGGCGAGCTCGATCACCATCGCGTCGAACACGGTACGCGCGTGGCGGGCGTTGCCGAACGACGTGTCGGCGGGTACCGCGGCGAAGTGCCTGTTCAGCGCCTGCCGGGTGTCCGCGGGCAGCCGGAACCCGGCCTCGGCGGCGAACCGTCCGACGATCTCCACCAACTCCGCCGGAGTGTAGTTGGGGAAGGTGATCGTGGTGGTGAAGCGGCTGCGCAGCCCCGGGTTGAAGTTGAGGAACCGGTCCATCTCCTTGGCGTAGCCCGCGACGATCACGACGAGCTCGTCGCGCAACTCCTCCATGCGGGCGAGCAGCACGTCGACCGCCTGGCGGCCGAAGTCGGCCTCGCCGCCCTCGACGAGCTGGTAGACCTCGTCGATGAACAGGACGCCGCCGCGGGCCCGGTCGATGGCCTTGCGCATGTTGTCCTCGGTGTGACCGATGTGCTTGGCGACGAGCGAACCCCGGTCCACCTTCACCACCTTGGGCTCGGCGACGAGCCCGAGCGCGGCGGCGATGTCGGCGTACCGCTGAGCCACCTCCGTCTTGCCGGTGCCCGGCGGCCCGACGAAGATCAGGTGCCGGTTGAACGGCAGCTCGCGCATACCCCGCTCACGCATCACGGCGCGCAGCCGGGCGAAGTCGACGAGCTTGCGGATCTCGGCTTTGACGCGGTCGAGCCCGATCAGCCCGTCGAGGGCGGAGAGGGCCTCGTTCAGGGGTGGCGGCGCCGTGGCGGCCGGCCCGCCGGCGACCCCGGCCACGGGTTCGTCGTCGGCGGCGACGGCGAGGCGACCCGGCACGGGGCCGGTGTGGTCGGTCAGCTCGGGCTCGGGGGCGTCGGCGTCGATCTCCAGGTCCTGGGTGTTCCCCTCGACGGCGCAGCCGATCAGCCGCACCGGCCGCCTGCCACCTGCGGACAGCCCGATCTCGTTCCCCGTCAGCCTGCACACCTGGAGCTCGACGACCCCGTCGGGCAACGCGGTGACGCCGGTCTCGCATCCCGTGACCGTGAGCCGCTCGGCGATGAACCGGCCGTTGACCACGCCCACGCCGAACCGTGCGGGGCCGTTGATCTCACCCTCGACGACGCGGAGCGTGCAGCCCTCGACCACCCGGACGGCCTCGTCCGTCCCGCCGGCCCGGTCGACCTGCAGGCCGCGGACCTCCACGGTGCCGCCACCCGCGTACAGGGCGGTGCCGGGCGTCTCGCTGATCGTCACATCCTCAAGCCGCGGGGTACCACCCCAGATCGTGACCGCGGAGTGGCCGGGCGCGCCCGCGCGGCGCACGGTGAGGTCTTTGATGATCGGTGTGGCCCCGTCCCGGACCGACACCGCCGCCTTGGTCAGGTCGGTGACGACCACCTGCGTGTACTCCCCGCCGGTGTCCTTCGAGATTTCCAGGCCTTCGCCGTCGTAGCCGTCGATCGACAGGCCGCGAAACCGCGGCTGCCCGCCGTCCGACACCTTGACCGCGCTCGTCTTGACCTCCGCGACGCCGCCGGAGACGGAGCAGTTCTCGAAAACGCCGTTCGCGCCCGTGCGCACCTCGATGCCGCGGTTGAGGACGGGTCGCACGTGCAGCCCGTTCACCTGTGGTTCGGAACGGCCGCTGGCGATGAACCCGAACATGCGGGTGCCCTCCACCGAGCAGGAGGTGTAGACGCCCTTCGCGTTGTGGACCATGAAGCCCGCCTCGGCGTCCGTGATCACGATGTTCTCCAGCACGGGGTCGCCGCCCTCGCTGACCAGCACGCCCACCTTGCCCCCGGGGCCGGTCAGCACGACGTCGTCGTAGTGGCCCGCCGCCCCCTCGTTCACCCAGAGCCCGGCCTGCTCGAACCCCGACAGCCGCAGCCGCCGCATCACCGGGCGGGCCCGCTCCCAGACCATCACGCAGCGCTGCGCGCCGGCCACCGTGACGTCCTCGAACTCGCCTCCCGCGCCCGACATCACGGTCACGCCGGTCGCGCTGGAGTCGCGGACGGTCAGCCCGCGCACCGTCGGCGCCGCGCCGGTCACCAGCAGCACGCCCCAGGCCTCCTCGCCGCTGATCTTGGTGACCGTGCAGTTCTCGAAGACGCCCCCCGCGTTGTCGATCTTGATCCCCGCCCCCGACGAGTCCCGCACGGTCAGCCCGCGCACGGCCGGCGAGCTCCCCGGCCCGGCGTAGAACCCCACGACCCGGCTCGCGAAGACCTCGCAGTCCTCGAAGGTGCCGCGCGAGGCGGCCCCCAGGTAGAACCCCTCGCCGTTGACCGCGGACACCCGCATCCGCCGCACGACGGGGTCGGCCCCGTCCGAAACGCCGAAACCCGAGGCGCTCTCCCCCATCCCGGCCAGGGTGCAGTCCTCGTAGACCCCGCCGGCCGACTGGGTCCACACCCCGTGCCCGTTGGTGTCCAGCACCGCCAGCCGGTTGAAGGACGGGTTCGCGCCCTCCCCGATCCAGACCGCGGGGATCAGATGGCCGGCCCGGGAGGCCCCCACCACCTCCACGTCGTCGAACCGGCCGGCCGCGCCGCCGGAGAGCCTGATGCCGTGGCCGTCGGCGCCGCGCACCGCGAATCCCGCGACGTAGTGCCGGCCCCCCTCGGCCTGCAGGCCGTTGGCGGGACCGAACTCACCGGTGCGCGCGTCGAGCACGACGCAGTCCTCGATCACGGCGTCGCTGCGCACGAGCTTGACGCCGCACACCGTGGGCGAGCTGATCTGGCAGCGCTGCAGCATCGGCCTGGACCCCGGCTCGGCCAGGACGCCGATCGCCGGCCCGGGCAGCTCGCACTCCTCAAGCCGGAGCCGCCCCCGCCGTACCCACACGGTCGCGCCGGAGGTGCCGTCGGACAGCACCAGTCCCCGTACGGTGGCGTCCTCGGCGTCGTTGACGAGCGCACACCCCTCCGGCGCGTGGACGCGGACCGAGCCGCGGCCGTCGCGCGCCCGGATCGTGACCGATCTGGTCACGTGGATCTGCTCACCGTACAGGCCCGGGTGGACGACGATCTCGGCGTGCAGGGGCGCCTCTTCAAGCGCGGCCCAGATCGTCGGGAAGCAGCCGGGATGGTCCGGTGAGACCTCAAGTACGGGGCGTGTCACGAGGCCAGAATAGATCTTCCGTCCGGTTTCGACGCCGTGGCGACCGAGACGATCAAGCCGGTCCAGGCGGTTCCGGTTCTCCGCGATGTCCAGGGCGACGGTCCTCCGGTACGGGCTGCGCCGGATGAGGGTGCCGCCTGCGGCCGTACCGCTCGGATATCGGGTGGAATGTGCTGGTAGGAGCCGTTCTGACACAGCGGGCGGATGATCGCGGTTCACAAATCCAGGCCGATCGGTCTAAAATCAGGCCATGCGGTCTGAAATTCGAAAGTCCCCGTCGTTCATCGAGGCGGCGCGACGTGCGCAGATCATCGCGGCGGCGATCGAGACGGTGGCCGAGGTCGGTTACGCGCAGGCCTCGCTCGGCCGGATCGCCCGGCACGCGGGGATCAGCAAGAGCGTGATCTCCTATCACTTCGCCGACAAGGACGACCTCCTTCAGCAGGTGGTGCGGCAGGTCTTCGACGACTCGTGGGCCTACCTGGAGCCGCTCCTGCGGCGGGAGACCACCGCCAGGGGGCGCCTCGGTGTCTGGATCACGGCGGAACTCTCCTACATGGCCGCGCATCGCGCGCAGTTCATGGCGATGGTGCGCATCGTCGAGAACCACCGGAACGCCGTGGGCGAGCTCAGCTTCGCCGATTCCCCCGAGGAGTCCATCACCGAGCTCGTCAAGATCCTGCGCCAAGGTCAGCGGGACGGCGAGTTCCGGGGGTTCGCCCCCCGCCCGATCGCCGTGACCGTCTTCCAGGCGATCACCGGGGCGCTCGACGAGTGGGCCAGGGACCCCCGGATCGACCTCGCCGCCTACGCCGCGGAGCTCGTCACCGCGTTCGACCTCGCCACCAGGAGGGACACATGAGGTTCAAGGGCATCAACTACGACGTCGGAACGAGCTACCTCGACGAGACCACCCGGAGGGTGTGGCGGACCGACCACGTCGAACGGGACGTCACGATCATCCGGGACGGCCTCCGCTGCAACGCGGTCGCCGTCTACGGCGACGACCTCGACCGGCTCGCGGAATGCGCGGCCATCGCCCGGGAGGCGGGGCTCGCCGTGTGGCTGCAGCCCCGGATTCCCGGCCGCCGGACCCAGGAGTCCGTGCTCGGCAGGCTGGCGACGGTCGCCGGGACCGCCGAGGAACTCCGGGAGCGGTACGGCGAGATCTATCTGAACGTGGGGTGTGAACTGTCGGTGTTCGCCCCGGGAGTCATCCCCGGGCGTGATTTCACCAAGAGGCTCACGGTGCTGAGCGCCGCGTGGTGGTTGATGCCGGTGTTCAATCACCGCCTGAACACCCTGCTCGGGAAGACGGTCTCCGTCGCCCGGTCCCGCTTCAACGGCCCGGTCACCTATGGCGCGGGGCTGTGGGAGAAGGTCGACTGGCGCCCGTTCGACTTCGTCGGGGTGAACTACTACCGGTATTCGGGCAACCGGTCGGGGTTCGCCAAGGGGGTCAGGGCGCTCCACGCGCACGGCAAGCCGGTGATCATCACCGAGTTCGGCTGCTGCTCCTACGCCGGCGCGGAGCACAAGGGCCCGAACGGGTACGACATCATCGACTGGGAGACCCGCACGGTGAAGAGCGGCTTCTCCAGGGACGAAGGCGTCCAGGCCCGCTACCTCCGTGAGTCGCTGGGCGTCTACGCCGACGAGGGTGTCGCCGGCACGTTCGCCTTCGAGTTCTCCTCCCCGCTGTCGCCGTACTCCACGGATCCGCGGCGCGATCTGGACATGGCCAGTTTCAGCGTCGTGCGGGTTCCGGGTGAGGGAGCCGAGGAGTGGGTGCCGAAGGCGTCCTTCCAGGAGATTGCCGACTTCTATGGATCACGCCCGTAGTCTCACCCAGATTCCCTATGTCAGCGGATTTGTCCGCACTCATCGTCAATGTGGTGACATACCGATAAGGACGGTCGTGGCGAAGACCGAGAGGCACGCGGTGAGCGTCGGACGGCCACCGCGCCTGATGAAATGGCTGATGCGAGTCTTCGACTCGTCGATCCGCAAACAGATCCGCGAGGGAACCGGCGGACGTTCCACGGACGGCCTGATTCTCCTCCGGTTCACCGGCCGCAGGAGCGGCAAACCCTACGAGATCCCGGTGATGAAGCAGAACTTCAACGGGCGGGCAGGCGTGTTCTCCGACAGCCTCTGGCGGGTCAATTTCCGCGGCGGTGCCGAGGCGGAGACGATCGAGCGCGGTGTGCGCTCCCGGGTGTGGGCCCGGCTGGAGGAGGACACCGCCACGCTCGCCGCGATGGGCATGGAGATGATCGAGCGGTCGGGCCTGACGGAGCTCGGCGCATTGGGGCTCACCGTCCACGTCGACCGCGCGCCGACCCTGGAGGAGATCGCGGACGCCCTGGCCCGGCACCGGGTGGCGATCGTCTTCCTCGAACCGCGCGCCGACCAAACGTGACGTACTCGGCGGAAGTCAGGCCACCGAGTGGGTGACCGTCCCGCTGTAGAGACCGAACGGCGCGTCGTTCGGCACCTGGACGGTGAAGCGGGGGTTCCAGGCCACCGAGTTGTTCCCGACGCCACCGGCTTTGCTGTAGGCCGTGCGCGGCCCGGCCAGGGTTCCGGTGCTGCCGGGGGTGAACGGCCCGTTGACCGGACCGATCGCCGCCCCCGGATGGTACACGACGTTCCCTGCCGGGATCGTGTACGGCGAGGCGCCGGTGCCGGTGTGGAACGGGTCGGTCAGCGCCACCGTCGCGGTCCAGGTGGCGGAGGGGGCGGACCGCTGGTCGACCACGGTGACGTTGCCCACGTGGCCGAGGGTCTGCCCGCCGGGGACGGTGGTGAACAGCGAACCCGATTCCGGCGCCGAGATGTTGATTCCTCCCGTGCTCACCACCAGGAAGGTGATGACGGTGGTGTCGACGGTGTCGGCGGCGGCGGGCGTGGCCGCGAACAGGGCGGCGGCCGCCGCGGACACGGCAATGACCTTCTTCTTCACTGACATGCGGAACCCCCGGAATCGATGAACACCTCCATCGATACCACGATACGTAGCCGTTTGATCACCATGTGGCGTCGTGTCGGGCGAGACGGTCGGTGCCGGCGTCGCGGCCGGTCAGATCACGGGGCCGCCGGCGTCCGTACCGGTCCGCGGTCGCCGCGAACGCGGTGATCCTTGTGGCGCCCCTTCCCATCGGGCGCCACAAGGATCTAGAGGCGGATCAGACGCGCTGCCAGAGGGCGGGGACGTTGGGCGGTTCCCAGCCCGTGAGCGAGCGGTGCGCCTGCAGGCATCGGTAGGTGACGCCGCCGTAGGTGACCTGCGCGCCCACCGTGTAGTTGGTGTTCGGCGCCCAGGTCCCGCCGGGCGACTGGGTGACGGTCGGCGTCGGGTCGGTCCCGGATCCGGCCAGGGTGAGCCCGTAGGCGGAGAGGATCTCGTTCACCGGCTGGTGGTAGGTGGTCCCGCCGGAGGTGCAGTTGCCGGAGCCGCCCGAGGTGACGCCCTGGGCCTGGGACCCGGAGAAGTAGGGACCGCCGGAGTCGCCGGGCTCGGCGCAGACCGTGGTGCGGGTCACGCCGGTGATGGTTCCCTCCGGGTAGGTGACGCTGGTGTTGTGCTGGCTGATCGTGCCGCAGCGGTACTGCGTGGTGGAGCCGGAGCGGCAGATGGAGGCGCCGACGACCTGCTGCTGGGAACCGGTGATGGGCAGGATGCCGGCCCCGTAGGCGTTGACGACGCCGCGTGGGGTCCACTGGGTGTTGACCTCCACCCAGGCGTAGTCGTTGCCGGGGAAGGACGACCCGCGGAAGGTGCCCTGCGCCACCCGGTTGTGGCCCTGGGTGGCGGTCCCGACGTTGCCGCAGTGGCCGGCGGTGACGAATCCGCCTTGGCTGCCCGCCTTGGTCACCGAGAACCCGACCGAGCAGCGCCCGCCCATGTAGTAGGCGTCACCGCCCCGCACGTCGTTGAGCGGCTGCGGGCGTTCGGCGGACTGCCGGACGGCGACGACGGCCGGATCGGCCCCGCTGGCCCGGACGAACTTCTTGGCTTCGGCGGGGTTGCCGGTGAGGACGACGACGCTGTTCTCCCGGATGTCGACGTACCAGACCGGCGTGGACCTCGGCGCGGCGGCCTGGTTCCGGTCGAGGGCGGCCTTGGCGGCCTCCAGCGTGGCCAGGGAGTGCGCGACCAGCTGGGGTGTGGCACCGGCGTCGCGGATCAGGGCGAGCCGTCCGGCGTCGCTGGTCGCCACCGTCAGGGTGGAGGTGGCGCCGACGACCCAGGCGCCGGCGTAGGCCGCGCCGAGCCGCCTGCCGAACTCGGGCTCGACGCCGGCCGCCGCGGTCTCGTTGGCGAGCCTGGCGACGGCCTGCGCCTCGGTGATGCCGAGGTCTCGTTCGAGGGCGTCGACCAGGCCGGGGGCGGGCGGGGTCAGGGTGGCGGCGGCGAGTGACCGCGCCTGGGTGTAGAGCGGACCGTCCGCGGTTCCGCCGGACGCCGCGAGGGCGATGGCGGGGACGGCCGCGAGGGTGAGAGCGAGCGCGAAGCCCGCGGTCACGACATTTCGTCGGAGCATGGTTGCTCTCCTCAAGTGGGGGGTTCACCGTGACGGTAACGGTGAACCGAGGAGAAACGGATCTACCGAAATGCCCCTATCGTCGTGATATGGCGGATACTTCGCGGAGGTCACAGCTCCCGGATGACCTTGGCGGGCACCCCGCCGACCAGGACGTTCGGGGGTACGTCCGCCGTCACCACCGCACCCGCCGCCACCGTGACGCCGTCCCCGATCGTCACCCCGGGGAGCACGATCGCCCCGGCCCCCAGCCAGACCCGATCCCCGATCCGGATCGGCGCGGTGCTGGTCCGGTACGGGTTCCCGCCCGCCGCGACCTCCTCCGGCGGGGACACCCGCTCCTCCGCCCGCAGCGGATGCGACGCCGTCACCAACTGGACGCCCGGGCCGAGCAGGCACTGACTCCCCACGCCGATCGCGTTCCCGTCGACGAACACGCAGCCGACGTTGACGAAGGTCCCCCAGCCGATGCTGACGTTCTCCCCGTAGTCGACGTAGAGCGGCGGCTCCACCCAGACCCCGTCCCCCACCTCGCCGAGCAGCTCGCGCAGCACCCGCGTCCGCTCCGCCGCCTCCGTCGAGGGGACGCTCCGGTACTCCGCCATGAGCCGCCTGGCGCGGTGCGCCGCCGCCAGCAGCTCCGGGTCCCGGGAGTCGTACAGCTCCCCCGCCAGCATCTTCGCCTTCTCGCTCCGTTCCATCGCGCCAGGCTAGACGAATATGATCAAGGGGAACATCACTCCCAATTCAGGCAGCGCAGCGACGGTTTCCCCCTCAGCAAGCGCGCCAGGTGGATCGGAGCAGGAAGATGGACGTGGAGAAGTTGCGCCTCGCGGTGTACGCGGGGTTCACCGAGACCGGCCGGGCCCCCGCCGTCCCGGACCTCTCCGACCGGCTGAACGCCGGCGAGGCCGACGTGCTCTCCGGGCTCCGCGCCCTGCACCGGGGCCGCCATCTGGTCCTGAACGTGACCGGGACCCGCGTCCTCATAGCCCATCCGTTCTCCGACGTCCCGCTGGGCTTCTCGGCGATGGGCCGGGACACGCTGTGGTGGGGAGGGTGTGCCTGGGACGCCTTCGCGCTCCCCCACCTGCTGCCCGGCGAGCCGGAGGTCCTGGTCGCCACCCGATGCCCCGGCTGCGGCGCGGCGCTCGCCTGGAACGTGGGCACCGACGCCCCTCCGGAGGGCGGCCACGTCGCCCACTTCCTCGTCCCCGTGCCCCGGATGTGGGACGACGTCATGCGCACCTGCGGCAACCAGCGCCTGTACTGCGGGGAGAGGTGCGTGACGGACTGGCTGGAGCGCCGAGGCGAGACGCCGGGGTACACGATGGACCTCGGCACGCTCTGGCGCCTGGCCGCGCACTGGTACGAGGGGCGGCTGGAGGCCGGCTACCGGCGCCGCGAGCCCGCGGAGGCCGCCGCCTACTTCACCCAGGTCGGCCTCACCGGCCCGTTCTGGGGCCTGGAGGACTGAGCCGCCGCACCGGATTCGGTACGGGCGAGGCGGCGCGGGCCGATAGGCTGGCGCGTCCGCGCAGCCCGTACCGTGCACGGGAAATCCCGATGCGTCCTCGGCACTAAGCCGGATAAGGTGCGCAAACGTGAGAAACCTCGCCAATCTCCCAAAGGCTCACCTCCATGTCCATCTGGAGAGCACGCTGCGTCCGGCGACCCTGGCGGAGCTCAGCTCGGCGAACGGAGTGGACATCCCGGAGGACCTCCGGCGCGGCGAGTACCGATTCACCGGATTCGCCGACTTCTTTCAGCGGAACGGCCTGGTCCGGGACTCCCTGTGCCGCGCCGAGGACTTCCACCGGGCCGCGGTGGAGTTCTGCGAGGACGAAGCCGCCTCCGGCACCCGCTACGCGGAGGTCTCGTTCACGGCGGCCGCCCACGGCGAGCGGGTGGGCGACCTGGACATGCCGCTGGCGAGCGTGCTCGACGGCCTCGCCGAAGGGCGGCGGAGATTCGGGATCGAATGCCGGGTCATCCTCGACCACTCCCGGCGCCGATCGGTCGGCCGGGCGTGGCGCACCCTCGACCTCGCCGTGCGGTACGGGCCCGCCGGTGTGGTCGGCGTCGGCCTGGCCGGGGACGAGGCGTTCCCGCTGGCGCCGTTCACCGAGGTGTTCCAGGCCGCCGCGGAGGCGGGGCTGCACATCGTGCACCACGCGGGGGAGGCCGAGGGCGCCGACAGCATCCGGGAGGCGATCGGGATCGGCGGAGCCCGGCGGATCGGACACGGCATCCGGATCCTCGACGACCCGGACCTGGTGGCCGAAGTCGCCGAACGCCGGATACCGCTGGAGGTGTGCCCGTCCTCCAACGTCGCGCTCGGCTTCGTCCCCTCGATCCCCGGGCACCCGCTGGACCGGCTGCGCCGGGCCGGGCTCGCGGTCACCCTCAGCACCGACGTCCCCGCGCTGGTGGGCACGACCCTCACCGCGGAGTACGCCCTGGTCCGTGATGCCTTCGGCTATGACGACGAGACCCTCGCAGACCTGTCCCGAGCGGGCGTCGACGCCTCGTTCGCCCCCGCCGCGGTCAAGCGACGCCTGAACGAGGAGATCGACGCCTGGCTCGCCGCCTGAACGAGCCGGTCGTGAACACCGTCGACTCCGCCACGGCCTGACGGCCGGAGCACTTCGCAGGTCCGGTACGGGGACACACGCGGCTCCGGCCGTACCGGATGTACCCGGAGACGGAGCCGAGTGGCCTGTTCGGGTCCGTCGGCGCCTGGTACGGCCGACGCGGCGACTTCCGTACCGGACTTGCGGGACGGACGTGGCCTGGACGGTCCGGACGCCGAGGGCCAGGCCGACTGGCCGGGATCCGGCCGGACCACCGTGCCGCGCGTACCAGGCTCGGACGGCCCCGGGCGCGCCGCGAAACACACAAGCGGCTCTTATAGCCAACCCTTATGAGCACCTGCTAATTTATGTTGGCATGTGCTGGATTTGGCTATGAGCAACTCCGCGATGACCGGGGACGAGTTGGTGCGTGCGCTGGCCACGCTGGCCAACCCGCATCGCCTGCGGGTCATCGCAGCGCTGGTACAGAAGCGCAGCTACGTGAGCCAGCTGGCTCGCGAACTCGGTATCGGCCGCGCGTTGCTGCAGGTCCACCTCCGGAAGCTGGAAGCGGCCGGTCTGGTGTCGGCGCAGCTGGAACTCTCCGACGACGGGAAGGCCATGAAGTTCTACGAGGTACGCCCGTTCGCATTCCAGCTGACGCCGGAGGTCATCCGAGCGGCGGCGGAGACGCTGACGACACCGGGAGACGCCCCGGACGAGAGAACGAAAGGATCTGCGCGATGAGCGACACCGACTGGACACAGGTCGTCGGAACGATCGGCATCTTCGCCCTGCTGACCTCGGTGATCACGGTGATCATCTGGCAGCTCGCCTCCACGCGGCGGGCCAAGACGCTGCTGGTGCGCGAACACGAGTACCGCAAGATCGCCGAAGACGGCCTCGCCACCCAGCAGAGCATCGAGCGCCGGTTGGCCGAGCTCGACGAACACCTCGCCGAGACGCGGACCCGCCTGGCGTCGATCGAACGGATCCTGCAGCAGGTGGAGTAGCGGGCGATCAGGATCTGGGCCGCCGAGCGGCAACTCGACGGCCCAGGGGAAGAAGCACCACCTCGCCCTGGGGCGAGTTCTCACCGCAACACTTCTTCACGGGAAAGGACAGCAGCTCATGCTGCGTTATCGCAAGTCGGCCCACGGACCGCCCGCAGGACCTCTGGTGGAACGGGTGGCGGGCTGGTCCATACGGCACCGCTTCCCGGCGATCACCGGTTGGTTCGTGCTGGTGATCGTAGGAGTCCTCTCCGGCTCTCTGCTGAGCGGAGAGGGTGCGCGCAGTACCGATCCAGGTGAGTCGGGACGAGCGGAGCAGGTTCTGGACCGGCAGCGCGCATACGTGCCCGTACTGGAGAACGTGCTGATCCAGCTGCGTACGGCCGGGCCACGGTTCACCGAAAGCGCGGAATTGCGGCGGGCCGCTCAGGACCTGACGACGACACTGCGCCGTACACCGGGCGCGGTGATCGGCCTGCGCTCCCCGCTGGAGCGCGACGGGGATCGGCTGCTGTCGGAGGACGGCCGCTCCGGCCTGGTCACCTTCCAGGTGGCGGGGCCGATCGAGCGGTCGAAGGCACACTACGAGGCGGCGGTCGCGGCCATCGGGGAGGTGGCGGCACGCCATCCGCGGGTACGGCTGGCGCAGGCAGGTGACAGGAGCCTGTCCGTCGCCGTCGACGAGGGCATCAAGAGCGACTTTCAGCGCGCCGAGTACATCTCGCTTCCACTGACCGTGGTGATCCTGCTGCTGGTATTCGGCTCGCTCATCGCCGCGGGGATCCCACTCCTGCTGGCGCTCACCACCGTGGCGGGCACGTTCGGGTTCCTGCGGTTCATCGACCACTGGGTGCCCGTCAACAGCGCCACCTCCTCGATGGTGTTGCTGATCGGTGCCGCCGTCGGAATCGATTACTCGCTGTTCTATCTGCGGCGGGCACGGGAGGAGCGCGCCGCCGGACACAGTGTGGTGGACGCCGTGCGGATCGCCGCGCGTACGTCGGGGCACGTGGTGCTGGTCTCCGGTTTCACCGTGATGCTGTGCTTGAGCGGTCTGCTGTTCACCGGACTGGACAACTTCCGCGGCCTGACGGTCGGAGCGGTCCTCGTGGTCGGCATGGCGATGATCGGATCGGTCACCGTGCTGCCCGCGGTGCTCGCCCTGCTCGGCGACCGTGTCGAGAAGGCCCGGATCCCGTGGCTGGGCCGCCGCCGCACCGCCGCCGGACAATCCCGCATCTGGTCGGCCGTGGCCCGCGCGGTCGTACGCCGTCCGCTCGCGTGGGGCGGGGCGGCGACCCTGGTGCTGATTCTGATGGCCCTGCCCATGCTCGGCATGCGCCTGCAGGACGCGGCGGTCACCGACAGCCTGCCCCGGAGCGTTCCCGTGGTGGACGCCGCCCTCCGCATGCAGGAAGCCTTCCCCGGGGCGCCCGCGCCTGCGACCGTGGTGCTCTGGGAGAAGCACCCGGGAGCCCTGCAGGCTCCCGCGGTCGATCAGGCGGTCAACAGGATCGGGGCGACCTCGATCACCAGGCTGGACGACGCCGTGGTACTGCGCGTTCCGCTGGCACACTTCGGGACGGGCGAGGCCGCCAACCGGTCGCTGGAGACCTTGCGAGGAAAAACACTGCCCGCCGCCTTCGGGTCCCTGAGCGGCGTCGACCACGCGGTCATGGGCAAGACCGCCGTTCCGTACGACTTCACCCGGCAGCTCGCCGACCGCACGCCCCTGGTCTTCGGCTTCGTCCTCACCTTGGCGTTCGTCCTGCTTGTCGTGTCGTTTCGCTCGCTGGCCGTCCCGCTGGTGTCGATCGCTCTCAACCTGCTGTCCATCGGGTCCGCCTACGGTGTGCTGACCTGGGTCTTCCAGGACGGTCACCTGAGCGCCGCACTCGGCTTCACACCATACGGCGGTGTGGTGGGCTGGCTGCCGCTCTTCATGTTCGTGATCTTGTTCGGCCTGAGTATGGACTACCACATCTTCATCCTGAGCAGGATCAGAGAACGCCACGCCGCCGGCGCCGATGCCCGCGACGCGATCGTCGGCGGCGTCGGCGGCAGCGCGGGCGTGGTGACCAGCGCCGCCGTCATCATGACCGCTGCCTTCTCCGTCTTCGTCGTCCTGTCCGCCATCGAATACAAGATGCTGGGCGTGGGGCTGTCGGTGGCCATCCTCATCGACGCCACCATCGTGCGCGGAGTGCTCCTGCCCGCAGCCATGTCCCTGCTGGGGACACGTGCCTGGGCACTCCCACGATGGCTGCGACGGATGCCCGGTGGCTCCGCCCCCACCGTCGCGCCCGCCGCACCGTCGGCACCCCGGCAAACCCGCCTTCCGGCAGGGTGATCCGCCCGGGCACTTCACGGTCCCGGTACGGGCCGCGCCGCGCGGCCCGTACCGGATCCACGACCACCCGACCTCTTTGATCGGCCCGGCGGAGCCGGTACGGCGTCCTCGGTCTCTCAGCGGTAGCCGGTGGCGTCGGCGGGCTTGCCGGGGTCCTGGACCTCGCGGATGTAGCGCCAGGCGTCGGGGCGGCTGCCGTCGACGTCGGTGAAGCCGTAGACCGGGGCGAGTCCCCCGCTGGACAGCGACCGCCCGTTCCACCGGGCCACCTCGGGGTCGGCGGCGAGCGCGGCGACGGCCCGGCCGGTGTACGCGGGCGTCTCGGAGATCACGAAGTGCGGCTCCCGGTCCAGCGCGTCGCGCCAGGTGGCCTCGGTGACCCCGTAGTGATCGAGCATCATCTCCGAACGCATCCAGCCGGGGGTGAGCGCCACCGCGGTCCCGCCGTACGGCCGCAGCTCCTGAGCCTGGGCGAACGCCAGCCGGATCACCGACGTCTTGGCCAGATCGTAGAAGACCGGGTTGCGGTAGTTCGAACTGTTGTAGTCGTCGGTGCCGTCGGTGACCTCGACGACCAGCCCGCCCGGATTCCGGATGACCAGGGGAAGCGCGTAGTGGCTGGTGATGATGTGGGTGTCGATCGCCAGGCGCAGGATCCGGAGACCGTCGTCCAGCGAGTGCTCCCAGACGCGGTCGTGCCAGCCGACCAGCAGGTCGCTCCCCCACACGTCGTTGACCAGCACGTCGAGCCGCCCGTGCTCGGTGTCGATCCGTTCGGCCAGCGCCTGTACCTGATCGCGCTCCAGGTGGTCCACGGGAATTGCGATCCCGGTCCCGCCTGCCGCCGTGATCAGCTCCGCCGTCTCCTCGATCGTCTCGGGGCGGCCCATCTCCGAGCGCCGTGACCGCGTGCTCCGCCCGGTCGCGTACACGACCGCTCCGGCCGCGCCCAGTTCGGTGGCGATGGCGCGCCCCGCGCCCCGGGTGGCTCCGGCGACCAGGGCCACCTTTCCGCGCAACGGCTTGTTCCCAGTGGTGTCCATGGGATGAGCCTCCCGGGTGAACCTGCCAGGTCATGTCAGGTACGCGACAGGGAATCCCCGCGGATTCCGGCACGCGGCGCCGTTCGCGAGGCCATCCGTTCGCGCGATCGATAGGGTGGACCGACCGGATGACAGACCCCCGAAAGGCCGAGAACACCCGTGACTGACTCGTTCGTTCACCTGCATGTTCACACCGAGTACTCCATGCTGGACGGCGCCGCCAAGATCGGGAAGCTGGCCAAGCGGGCGGCCGAGCTGGGCATGCCCGCGATCGCGATGTCCGACCACGGCAACATGTTCGGAGCCTACGAATTCCAGAAGACCGTGAGCGGCGCGGGGGTCACGCCGATCATCGGGATCGAGGGCTACGTCTCACCCGAGTCCCGGTTCCACAAGAAGGCCGTGCTGTGGGGACAGCCGCACCAGCAGAAGGCCAACGAGCAGACCGGCCTCGGCGGCGACGTGTCGGCGAGCGGCACCTATCTGCACAAGACCATGTGGGCCATGACCCCGCAGGGGCTGCGCAACCTTTTCAAGATCAGCTCGCTGGCCTCGCTGGAGGGACACTGGAAGAAGTACCCCCGGATGGACGACGAGCTGTTCGAGCGGTACCACGAGGGGATCGTCGCGACCACCGGCTGCCCGTCGGGCGCGGTGCAGACCCGGCTCCGGCTCGGCCAGTGGGACAAAGCCGTCGAGCATGCTGCGAAATATCAGGACATCTTCGGGAAAGACAACTACTTCCTGGAGATCATGGACCACGGCGGAATCCCCATCGAGACCGGTGTCCGCGACGAGCTGCTCCGGCTCGGCAAGCACCTCGGGATCCCGCCGCTGGTGACCAACGACTCCCACTACGTGACCGCCGACCAGGTCACCGCGCACGACGCCCTGCTCTGCGTGGGCACCAGCAGCCAGATGGACGACCCGAACCGGTTCCGGTTCTCCGGCTCCGGCTACTACCTCAAGTCGGCCGAGGAGATGCTCGGCATCGACCCGAACTCCGACGTCTGGGCCGACGGCTGCAAGAACACCCTGGTCATCGCGGAGCGGGTCGAGGACTACAGCGAGGTCTTCAAGCACCGGGACCTGTCCGCCAAGTTCCCGGTGCCGGACGGCGAGACCGAGATGAGCTGGCTCCGCAAGGAGGCCATGGCCGGGGCGGTCCGCCGCTACGGCGACCCGGTCCCGTCCGAGGTGCTGGAGCGGATCGAGTACGAGCTGGGCGTCGTCGAGGAGATGGGCTTCCCCGGCTACTTCCTCGTCGTCGCCGACATCACCAAGTACGCGCGGGACAACGGGATCTGGGTCGGGCCGGGCCGAGGGTCGGCCACCGGGTCGATGGTCGCCTACGTGACCGGGATCACCGAGCTCGACCCGATTCACCACTCGCTGCTGTTCGAACGGTTCCTGAACCCCGAGCGTATCTCGATGCCCGACGTCGACTTGGACTTCGACGAGCGTAGGCGCGGTGACATGATTCGATATGTCACGGAAAAGTACGGCGAAGACAACGTCAGCCTGATCATCACCTATATGACGATCAAGTCGAAGGCGGCGGTGAAGGACGCCTCCCGGGTCCTCGGATACCCTTTCGCGGTCGGCGAGAAGATCACCAAGGCGTTCCCGCCCGCCGTCATGGGCAAGGAGATCCCGCTCTCGGCGATCCACGACGACTCCCACCCCCGCCACGCCGAGGCCGCCGAGCTGCGCGCCCTCTACGACGGGGACCCCGACGTCCGCAAGGTCATCGACACCGCCAAGGGCATCGAGGGGCTGACCCGCGGCACCGGCGTGCACGCGGCCGGCGTCATCCTCTCCTCCGAACCGCTCATCGACGTCATGCCCATCTTCATGCGGCCCGACGACGGCGCCCGGATCACCGGGTTCGACGGGCCCAGCTCGGAGAACATGGGCGCGCTCAAGATGGACTTCCTGGGGCTGCGCAACCTCACCGTCCTCGGCGACGCGGTGGAGAACATCAAGGCCAACCGCGGTGTCGACCTGGACCTGCTCACGGTCCCGATGGACGACAAGGCCGCCTACGAGCTGCTTGCCCGCGGCGAGACCCTCGGGGTGTTCCAGCTGGACTCCCCCATGATGCGCGACCTCACCAAGATGATGGCGCCGGAACGCTTCGAGGACGTCTCCGCCGTCCTGGCCCTCGGCCGGCCCGGCCCGATGGAAGCCAACTCCCACGTCAACTACGCGCAGCGCAAGGCCGGCAAGCAGGACATCACCCCGGTCCACCCCGAGCTGAAGGACGTGCTGGAGCCGATCCTCGGCGAGACCTACCACCTGGTCGTCTACCAGGAGCAGGTCATGGCCATCGCGCAGAAGCTGGCCGGGTACACCCTCGGCGGCGCCGACATCCTGCGCCGGGCGATGGGCAAGAAGAAGAAGGAGGAGATGGACAAGCAGTGGGCCTTGTTCAGCTCCGGAATGGAGGGCGGCGGATTCTCCAAGGAGGCCACCCAGGCCGTCTGGGACGTCCTCCTGCCGTTCAGCGCCTACGGGTTCAACAAGTCCCACACCGCCGGGTACGGACTCGTCTCCTACTGGACCGCCTACCTCAAGGCGAACTACCCCGCCGAGTACATGGCCGCGCTGCTCACCTCGGTCGGCACCAACAAGGACAAGATGGCGGTCTATCTCGCCGAGTCCCGCCGGATGGGCGTGAAGGTGCTCCCCCCCGACGTCAACGAGTCCCGGCTCCGGTTCGCCGCCGTCGGAGACAAGATCCGGTACGGACTGGGGTCGGTGCGCAACGTCGGGGAGAACGTGGTCGAGGCGATCGCGGCCACCCGCAAGGAGCGCGGCGCCTACACCGACTTCAACGACTTCCTCGCCAAGGTCCCGCAGGTCGTCTGCAACAAGCGCACCGTGGAATCACTGATCAAGTCGGGGGCCTTCGACGGACTCGGGCATCCGCGCAAGGCGCTGGTCCTCGTGCACGAACAGGCCATCGACTCGGTCATCGAGGTCAAGCGGAAGGAAGCCCACGGACAGGACTCGCTGTTCGGCGGGATGGACGACGACACCGACGGCCAGAGCGCGTTCGCCGTCGCCATCCCCGAGGAGGAGTGGCCGCGGGACAGCCTGCTCGCCTTCGAGCGGGAGATGCTGGGCCTGTACGTCTCCTCCCACCCCCTCGACGGGGCGGAGCGGATTCTGGAGCGCAACCGGGACACCGGCATCGCCGACCTGCTGGACGGCCGGGGCGGCGGGGAGATGCGGATCGCCGGCATCATCGCCGGTGTCGACCGCAAGGTCACCAAGCAGGGCAAGGTCTGGGCGATCGTCCGGGTGGAGGACCACGACGCCGCCATCGAGGTTCCGGTCTTCCCCGCCGCCTACCAGCTGTACGGGGAGATGCTCGTCCCCGACGCCGTGGTCTCGATCACCGGGCAGACCCGCCCGCAGAGCGACGGCGACGGCATCTCGTTCGCGGCCAAGGACGTGAAGATGCTGGACGTCTCCAGCGTCCAGGCGGACGGGCGGCAGCCCGTCGTCATCGCCCTCCGCGAGGACAGGCTCACCCGGGAACTCATCGGAAGTCTCCGGCGGATCCTGGAGACCCATCCGGGCGACTCCCCGGTCCACCTGCGGATCCAGCGCCTCAACCCCAAGAAGGTCACCCTCATGGAGGTCGGCAGGTACGAGGTGGACCCGCAGGCCGCCTTCGCCGCCGACATCAAGTCGCTCCTGGGCGCGGCCTCCTACATCGGCCAGTAGAACCCCGGAAACGGGTCGTGCCCGTACCCGCCAATATCGGGTACGGGCACACGCCGCCGGCTACCCCGAGTCAGCGGCGGCAAGGCCGTGCGCGGCCTGACGGGTCGTGCCGGTACCCGCTAATGTCGGGTACCGGCACAGGCCGCCGTCTCCGTCCACCCGGCGAGCGGCGGCAAGGCCGTGCGCGGCCTAACGGTAGACGTATCCTTCGACCCTGACCTGGATGTAGCCCGCCTGCAGCGCCTCGTCCACGCTCTGCTGGTTCGCCGCGGTGAAGTGCTCGGTCCCGAGCCGGCTCCGGAACAGCCGCAGCGACAGGGTGCCGCCCCGCGCGGCGGAGTACACGTAGCCTTCGGTCCGGGAGTAGGTGTAGCCGACCGGTGCGGCGCCGGTGGTGGTGACGGTGTCGCCTCGCCCCGGGTGCCGGTACGTCTTCAGGGCTACCGTGCCGAGGACCTGCGCGGAGCGAACCTGCCCCTCCGTCCGGATGTACCGGTGGTTGACCAGGTACTGGGCCGATGTCGTCAGGTTCTCGTCGTTGGCCATGCTCCGGTACAGCTTGAGCGGGACGGTCGCGTCGGCCGGAACGCCGGACACCCGCCCCGGAATCGCAGCCGAGCCCTGTCCGGACTCGGCTGACGCGTGCGCCTGAAGCGCGGGCACGAGCACGGTCGCCGCGACGGCGAGTGCTCCGATCAGCTTTCGCATGCGGTCCCCCCGATGGATGAACGTCTACGGGGCAAACCCTCCAAACGAGCCGTATAGCCGCCGTATAGAAACCGTTGATCCCCCCGGTCAGCCCGGCTGCGACATGGCTGTGCCCGTACCCGGGCTCCAACGGGTACGGGCACGCACCGCCTCTCGGCTCACCCCCGAGCGAGCGACGGCTGACTCTCCCTGCCCCCGGCCGTCGTGCCGACGGCCGGGGCTGTTTTCACGTGCCCGTACCCGGGGTCCACGGGTACGGGCACGGACCCCGCCAACGGCCATACGGGCGAACCGGCGGCGGGGGGTATCGGGTGCGCCGATCCCCGTGATCGGCGCAACGTATGGCCGGCGAACCGAGTCGGCGGCCCTACGGCAGGATGTATCCCTCCGTCCGGACGTAGAGGTATCCGGCGCGGAGCGCCTCGGCGACGCTGCTCGGGTGTGCCAGGGTGAGGTTGTCGCCCCATCCCGCGTGCCAGAACAGCCGAAGCGGCACGGTGCCCGTACGCCGGATCGGATAGACGTATCCCTCGTCGCGGATGAACCGGTATCCGGCCGCGACGGCGGACTTGACGCCGAACGCCGTCGCCGTGGTGAGATGGTCGCCCCGGCCCCCGTGCCAGTACAACGTCAACGGGACGGTCCCTTCGACCCGGCGGTCGAACACCTGCCCCTCCGAACGGACGAACCGATACCTCGCGGAGATCGCGGACCGCCGCCCGAGGGCGGTCCCGACGCTGAGGGTGTCCTGCCCGATGGGATTGCGCCACAGCTCCAGTGCGACCGCCTGCGCGGTGTGGACACGGCCGGAGTCGGTCGCCGCCGAACCCGGCTTCCCGCCGGTCGTCGTCGTGGTCATGAGGTCCCTCCCCAGGGTTCGCTTCCTGCCGATCTGTTTGACGGCCCCTGGGTCGACGGGGTTCAGGCGGCGCACGGCCGATCACAGCGCCCGGAGGCGGGGCACGAGCCGGGATGGGAGGGGTCGACGGGCTTGAGTGACGTGTTCATGGCATTTCCCCCGAGGTCGGTGTTTCCGCTCGATCAGAGGTTTTCAACGGTCCGTATATTTGCCGTATAAACGTCCCCAATCTCTCCCGCACCGCCTGCCGTACGGCGTACGGCGAGATGTGAGAGGGTGGCCCGGTGACTTCGTCAACCGATCCGGGCAGCGGTGCGGCGCGGGTGCTGGCACTCCTCTGGCGGGAACCGGGGGCCAGGACGTCCACCCGCGGGCCGCGCCAGGGCCTCAGCGTCGACGCCGTGGTGGCCGCGGCGATCGAACTGGCCGACTCGGCGGGCCTGGAGGCGCTGACCATGCGGCGGGTCGCGCAGGCGCTCGGGGTCGCCCCCATGTCGCTGTACACCTACGTCCCCGGCAAGGCCGAGCTCCTCGACCTCATGCTCGACGCCGTCTACGGGCGCATGCCGTACACCGAGACGGCCGGCCTGCCCTGGCGGGAGCGGCTGGCGGCGGTCGCACGGGACAACCGGGCCCTGTGCGACCGGCACCCCTGGGTCGCCCTGGTCTCCGCGGCACGTCCCCCGCTCGGGCCGGGGCTCATGGCCAAGTACGAACGTGAGCTGCTCGCCTTCGACGGGCTCGGCCTGGACGACGTGGAGATGGACGACGCCCTCGCCTACCTGCTCGGCTTCGTGCAGGCGTCCGCGCGGGCCTCCTCCGCCGCCCGGGCGCTGCGGCGCGAGAGCGCGATCACCGACGAGGAGTGGTGGGCGGCGAACGAGCCGCTGCTCGCCCGAATCTTCGACGCGACCCGCTACCCCACCGCCGCCCGGGTCGGCTCGGCCGCGGGTGAGGTGCGGGGCACGGCTTTCGACCCCGACCACGCCTACCGCTTCGGCCTCGAACGCGTGCTCGACGGTCTTGGGGTCCTAATCGAGGCACGTGATCGATAAATTACCTGGTCAGGGGACTCGTACGGGGTGAGTCTCCTTGCCTGGCCCACCGCCGCGCCACATGATCGGCCCAGAGATCCCTACGGGTGGTGGAGCGATGGCAAAGATCATTCTGTTTGACGGAGGCGACGGGGGCGGTCTGGTGCTCACCGACAACGGAGTGGAGCCCATCCCTCCGTTCGCCCCGCGGGTCCGCTCGCAGATCAAAGCCGTCGGCCATCTGGTCGCCACCGCCGTGGAACAGGGGCCTGAGCACAGTGAGCTCAGCGGCCTGGCCACACGGCTCGCCAACATCGCGATCCAGCAGGTGGAGGCGATCGTCGGGCCGCTCGACCCGGAGGCGAGCCTGATCGTCACCGGTCACGACACCGACGGGTTCGTCTGCGGCACCACCGGGAAGCCGCCCGTTCCGCTGCCGCGTCCGCCCAGGGAGCTCCCCGCCCTCACCGACATGCTCGAACGCGGCGTGATCGACAGATCCCTGCTGACGTTCGTCCAGAAGGCGACCGCCCAGGGGAAGGACGTCGAGGAGATCCTGGAGTACCCGGACCGGATCGCCGCCGAGCTCGGCATCGAACTCTCCGAGCGGAGTGCCCGGGACCTGAAGTCGATCGCGCCCTCGCAGGTGGAGGCTCTGGACGATCCCGTCTCCCGTGAAGTCGCCACCTTCTTTCAGCATGTCCTGGCCGACGGACGGTATGTGGACACCTGGGCGATCCGGCCGGCCGCGGTGTCCGGCTCGCTCGGGGTGAGCCTGAGCCCCGAGGCCACCGAGCGGATCATCACGGTCGGAGCCGCGTTCCAGCGGGAGAACGCGTCCAACCGGATCATCTGGATCGTCGTCGGCATCATCGTCATCGTGGGTGTGGTGGTGCTGGAGCGCGAAGCCGAGGTCGTCGACCGTTCAGGCATCCCGAAGCTCTGACCCGATGTTCGACGAGACACGGGCCCGCGCGCGGCGCGCGGCCAGACCCGCCGACGTCGAGCTGGTCAGCATGCCCTGGACCGCGCTCACCGAACCGTCGCTTGGCCTCGGCATCCTCAGCGCGATCTTGGAGCGGTCGGCGTTCGCCTGCCGGGTCCGCCACCTGAACCTGTCCCTGCTGCGTTATCTACGGCCGGGGACCTACGCGGCGCTGGCCGACTCCTTCGCGTTGAACGATTTCCTGTTCACCGGAGGAATGGATCCCGTCGTGACCACCCGCCAGTGGGGCTGGCTCCGCGCCAAGACCGCCGCCATGGTGCTCAGCGGGCGCCTCGACGACGACTCCGGGGAACGCCCGCCCGTGGACGACGTGGTGGAGCGGCTGCTTGAGCTCCGGTCGGCCGGGTTGCCGAGGTGGCTGGACGAGCAGGCCGGCCGACTCGCCGCGTCCCCCGCGCCGCTCATCGGATTCACCTGTATGTTCGACCAGACCATCGCCTCGGTCGCCCTGGCCCGGCTGGTCAAGGAACGCGCCCCGGAGAAGCTGATCGCGCTCGGTGGATACGCGGTCCGCCCGCCGACCGGCGAAACCGTGCTCGACGCCTTCCCCTGGATCGACGCGGTGTGCGTCGGCGAGGGCGAGGCCACGATCGTGGAGCTCGCCCGGGCCGCGGCCGGTGACCTCGATCTGGCGCGGGTGCCGGGAATCGCCCATCGGGACGGGGGCCGGATCCCGATGACGGCCCCGCCGCCGACGACCGACCTGGCGGCGTCGCCGACGCCGGACTTCGACGACTACTACCTCGACGTCGCGGACCTGTCCGCCGGCGACCTGGTGGACATCACCCCGACCCGGCTGCCGGTGGAGAACTCCCGGGGATGCTGGTGGGGCCAGATCCGGCACTGCGTCTTCTGCGGCATCCACGACGACGACCTCCGTTACCGGATCAAGCCCGCCGAGGTCGCCCTGCGTACGATGGACGACCTCGCGGCGCGCTACGGTGTCGGCGCGTTTCGCTTCTCCGACTACATCCTGCCGCGGTCCTACTTCGACACGCTGCTCCCCCGGCTCGCGTCCCGCGGCGCGCCGTACCGGCTCAGCGCCGAAATGAAGGCGAATGTGAGCCCGGCCGACTTCACGCTGCTCGCCGCGGCCGGATTCCGCGAGGTGCAGCCCGGGATCGAGTCGTTCTCGACGGCGGCGCTCGACGCCATGGACAAGGGCACCTCCGCGATCAGAAACGCACAGACGCTGCTCCTCGGCAAGACCACGGGCGTTCAGGTGCACTGGAATCTGCTGTACGGGTTTCCCGGCGACGACCCCGACGACTACGAGCGGATGCTGGGCACCCTGGAACGCCTGATCCACCTGGATCCTCCGGCGACCTGTCTCCCGGTTCAGGTGACCAGGTTCGCCCCGCTCCAGAGCGATCCGGCCAGGTTCAAGATCCCCCATGCGGTCTACGAGCCCGGCTACGACCTGGTGTTCTCCGCCGACTACTTGGCCAGAACCGGATTCGACCTCGGCAAGTACTGCTACTACTTCATGCGTCCGTTTGAGAACTCGGTACGGCTGAACGGGATCTACCGCCGGATCGACGCATTGGTCGAGCGATGGCGGGCCGCCGGCCGGTGCCGCGCCGTCACCTTGGAGTGGCGCCTGGAATCGGGGCGGACCGTGGTGACCGACACCCGGGACGATCCGGCCGGTGTCGTGCTGGAGCTGGACGAGGCGCAGGGCGAGCTGCTGCGGGCCCTCACCGTGCCCCGTACCGTCACCGGCCTGGCCAGGCACGGGCTCCGACACACCCCCGCGGAGACCGCCGAGTCGCTCGCGGGGCTGGATCGCCTGGGGCTGGTGCTGCGGGACGGAGAACGGTGGCTCTCCCTGGTCCTGCCTGCGGACCGGCCCGCCGCCGGCCGTACCGACTCGACGGCCTCGGCCTCCTCGTCGAGGCACGGAACCCCCGGCGGCGCCCCCGTGGCGGCCGCCGCAGGCCGTACCGCACCCGTCCGGGTCACCCGGTGAAGTCCAGGCGCGGCGAGGAGGCGGTCACCGTCGCGGTCCGCGGTGTCACCGGCCAGTGGACGGCGAGCTCGTCGGCGACCGTGGCGAGGAGCCCCGGCACGTCCGCGCCGGCCGACTCGTGCATCGCCTCGACGACGATCAGTACCGAGGTCGTGGCGTCCTGCACGGCCGAGTGGCCGCTCTGCCGGTTGGTCCACCGCCGGGCGTGCGCCCGCCCGGCCGCGTCGACGAAGGTCACCTCGCCCCGGTCCGGGTTCTCCGTCTCACCCCCGAAGGTCACGTAGCGCTCGTCGCCGTCGGCGTGGCGCACCTCAAGGCCTTCGGAGATCTTCTCGGTGTCCAGCGCGGCCACCGGGATCGCGAAGGCCAGCGAGATCGCATTGCAGAGGTCCACCAGCGGATGGATGCGCGGCAGCTCCCCCTCCTTCCGGAACCGCCGCAGGAGCGACTCCGAGGCGCATCGGTACTGCGTCGGCCTGAGCCCCATCCGGGCGAAGGCGCGGCGCCACGCCTGGATCTCCGGGAACCCGGCCTCCGGACCCGCGGCGAGCCTGGCCCGGGCCAGCTCGCCGAACCGGGTGAGCGCGGCGCCGATCGAGGCCTCGGGGGTGATCCCCGTGGCGGCGACCGCACCGGCCACAAGATCCGGATGTTCCTCCCAGACGTTCCGGGAGTGCTGAAAATACATGGGGCGGTGGTTCCCCTCTCTCGCGGCGGAAGGCGGACCGGTTCGCACCGGTCCACCCTTCCTGGCAGAATGGTCCGATGAACAGGGCCAAAGCGAGCCCAGACTATCGGTCCAATGCCTCCGGCTCCGACTTCCTGCAACTCGACATCGGCGAGGCACCCGCCGGTGGCCGCGCCGACTGGCTGGCCGCGCAGCTCCGGCAAGCCATCTCGGACGGCCGCCTGCCGGTGGGCAGCAGGCTGCCCGCCACCCGCGTCCTCGCCGGTGAGCTGCGCGTCTCCCGCGGGGTGATCACCGAGGCGTATCAGCGCCTCAACGAGGACGGGCACATCGCCGGGCGCGGGCGGGGCGGAACGGTCGTCGTCGCCGCCCCGGCGCGACCACCCGAGCCCGCACCCGCGCCGGCGCCGCCCGGCGGCGTGCTGTTCGCCGGGGAGCCCGGAGCGGACGTCTTCGACGCCCTGCGCGCGGCACCGGCCCGGATCGACCTCACCCCCGGGGTGCCCGACCTGGCCGCGTTCCCCCGGGCGGCGTGGCTGCGCGCCGAACGGTCGGTCCTGAAGGACCTCCCGGCCGCCGCGCTCGGCTACGGCGACCCCCGGGGCACGCCGGCGCTCAGGCTGGCCGTCGCGAACTGGCTGGCCCGCAATCGCGGGATCAGGGCCGACCCGGGTGAGGTGCTGATCGTCGCAGGTGTCGCCCAGGCCCTCGGCCTGCTCGCGCGGGTCCTCGGCGAGGAGGGGATCTCCCGGGTGGCGGTGGAGGATCCCGGCTCCCTCGGCGCCCGTCATCACCTGAACCACTGGGGGCTGGACACCCCGCCGATCACGGTCGACGACGAGGGGATACGGGTCGACGAGCTCCACGCCTCCGGGGCGCCGGCCGTCCTTACGACCCCGGCGCACCAGTTCCCCACCGGGGTCGTGCTCGGCGGGGAGCGCCGCCGGGATCTGCTGGCATGGGCCGACGAGGGCGGCCTGATCGTCGAGGACGACTACGACGCCGAGCACCGCTACGACCGGCCGCCCGTCCCGGCCCTGCGGTCGATGCTCACCGAGCGGGTCTGCTACGCCGGGAGCGTGTCCAAGCTTCTCGCCCCCGCCCTGCGGGTCGGCTGGGTCCTCGCCCCGGCCCGCCACCAAGACGCCCTGGTGGACGCCAAGCGCCACGCCGACCTCGGCAACGCCGTACTGCCGCAACTGGTGCTCGCCCGGCTGATGGAGTCCGGCGAGCTGGAACGTCACCTTCGCCACCTGCGCAAACGTCACCGCCGACGCCGCGACGCGATGATCGGCGCCATCGGGACCGCGCTCCCCGGGGCGGTCGTGCACGGCGCCGCGGCCGGGCTCCACCTCATGGTCACCCTCGGCGACCGGATCTCCGACGTGGAGGTGGCGTCGGCGGCGCTCGCCGACGGGGTCAAGGTCCAGCCGCTCTCCTGGCACAGCCGGAATCCGGGCAGGCAAGGACTCGTCCTGGGCTACGCGGCAAGCTCCCCCGCGGTCCTCGCCGAGGGCGTGGCGATCCTCGGCGACGTGGTGCGGCGCCTCTCCTAACGGCCTCCGCCCAGGATGCGACCGGCGTCGGCGACCAGGTCGCCCAGGTACTCCGCGGCGCCGACCGGCCGGGTGAGCGACGCGGACTGCCCGGCCCACAGGTTGACGTAGTCGGCGAGGCCCCGCTCGGCGGCGGCCCGGCGGATCGGCAGCATCAGCGCGTTCTGCACCGGATAGGACGGTACCTCCGCTTCGTACGCCGCCATCTCCTCGATGAACCGGTTCGGGATCGCCCGGGCCGGACGCCCGGAGAACAACCGGGTGAGCACGGTGACCCGCGCCGCGGGGCCGAGCAGCGCCGCCTTGTGCAGAGCGCTCGCCCCCGACTCCTCGACGGCCAGGAAACCGGTGCCGATCTGCACCCCGTCGGCGCCGAGGACGAGCGCCGCCGCGACACCCCGGCCGTCGGCGATCCCGCCCGCCGCGATGACGGGGACCGAGACCGCGTCGGCGACCTGCGGGACGAGCGCCATCGTGCCGACCAGCGACTCGCCGACCGGCCGCAGGAACGACCCCCGGTGTCCCCCGGCGTCGCTGCCGGAGGCGACCACGGCGTCCAGGCCCGCGTCCGCGAGGGCGGCGGCCTCGTCGACCGTGGTGGCGGTGCCGATCGTCACGAGGCCCCGCCGCCGGGCCTCGGCGAGCACCCACTCCGGAGGGACGCCCATGACGAAGCTGACGACCGGCGGTTCGGCGGCGAGGAGTGCGCGGGCCTGCTCGGTGAAGTCCTGCGCGTAGGGGCCGGCGAGGCCGGGAGCCTCGATGCCGAGTTCGTCCAGGTACGGCCTGAGCCGCTCGACGTCGGCGGGGACTGCCCGCGCCTCGCTCTCCCCCGGCTGGGGTACCCACAGGTTGACGGCGAAGGGCCGTCGGGTGGCCGCCTTCAACTCCGCGACCAGCCCGGTGATCCGATCGGGGTCGAGGATGTGGGCGCCGTACGAACCCAGCCCCCCGGCTTCGGACACCGCGGCGACCAGCTCCGTCGACGAAAGCCCGCCGCCGAAGGGGCCCTGCACGATCGGGTGGTCCACGCCGAGCAGCCGCTCCAGCCGTCCCGATGACCAGGTGCGGCCGCTCATCGCACGGCCGTCGGGATGAGGGTACGGCGTCCGCGGGCCGGTGTCGGCGCGGTACGGGCGACGCGTGCGCCGAGCCGGATCACGACCGTGATCGATTCGCTCATCGAGGAAAGTCCTCCTGGTCATGGGCGAGCAGGTCCCCGCCGCACGTTCAGGAGCCTAGACGAACGGCCGAACTTGATCTTGGAGGAACGGGCTGTTCAGGTCCCGGGGTAGGGGTCCGCCTGCTCGTCCAGGAGCCCGGCGTCGTGCACGAGCAGCGCGACCTGGACCCGGTTGTTGAGACCCAGCTTGGCGAGGATGGTCGAGACATGGCCCTTGACCGTCGGCACGCCGAGGTCGAGGACCGCGCCGATCTCGGCGTTGGAGGCGCCGCGGCCCAGAATCACGGCGACCTCGCGTTCGCGCCCGTTCAGCACCGCCAGACGATCCCTGGCCCGGCTCCGCCGGTCGTCGTGGCCTCCGGTGGCCCGGCCGATCAACCGCCGGGTGGCCTCCGGGGAGAGGATCGGATGCCCCTCGGTCACCCGGCGGATCGCCGCGACGATCTCCTCAGGCGGGGTGTCCTTGAGCATGAACCCGGCCGCGCCGGCCCGCATGGCGCGGAGCACGTGGTCGTCGGAGTCGAAGGTGGTCAAGATGATCACCTCCGGCGCGCGGGGTCCGGCGCGCAGGGCCTCGGTGGCGGCGAGCCCGTCCACGCCCGGCATCCGGACGTCCATCAGGACCACGTCCGGGTCATGCCGGTCCACGAGGGTAAGGATCCCGTCGCCGTCCTCCGCCTCGGCGACCACCCGGACGCCCGGTGCGTCGCCGAGCATCATCGTGAGCCCGGCGCGCACCAGCGGGTCGTCGTCGACGACCAGCACCCGCACCTCCCGGGGTTCCGCCGCTCCCCCGGGGTCCAGCGGCAGCCGGGCCGACACCCGCCAGCCACCCCGGACGGTCGGACCGTACTCGATCCGCCCTCCGGCCAGCGCGACGCGTTCCGCCAGTCCCGTCAGCCCCGCGCCGGGACGCGAAGCCGACACGGACGGGGCGCCGGAGTGCCCGTTGGTCACCTCGACCACCAGCTCCCGCCCCTTGGATTCCGCCACGGACACCCGTACCCCGGCGCCGGGGGCGTGCTTGCGGACGTTGGTCAGCGCCTCCTGAACGATCCGGTAGGCGGTCCGGCCCACCCCGTCGGGGACGGACGAGACGACCTCCTGCGTCAGCTCGACCGCCATGCCGGCCCGGCCGGACTCGGCGACCAGCTCCCGCAGGTCGGCGAAGGTGGGCTGGGGCAACTCCGAGGAGGTGGCGCGGAGCACGCCGATGACCTCCCGCAGATCCTGCAAGGCCTGGTGGGCGCTCTCCCTGATCACCTTGGCCGCCTGGACGACCTCGGGCGGGCTGTCCCTGCGGTACTCCAGCGCGCCGGCGTGCACGCTCAGCAGCGAGAGCCGGTGCCCGAGCACGTCGTGCATCTCCCTGGCGATCTGCTGGCGGGTCTGCAGCTGCGCTTGTTCCGCGCGGAGTTCGGCCTGCTCGGTCCGTAGTTCCGCCTCGGTCTCGGCACGGTGTGCCCGGTCCCGCAGGGAGAGCACCAGTTCGCGGCGGTTCCGGATCGACAGTCCCCAACCGGCCGCCGCGGTGTAGATGCTCATGCCGAGGGCCAGCAGGATGAACCCGGGCGTCTCCGGATCGGGACGCACGTACAGGAAAGCGACCGCGGCGGCCACGCCCGTCCCGAAGACGACGGCCGTCTGTTTCGGCGGGCGGTGCACCGCGACGGTGAAGAGGGCGACGACCAATGCCCCGCCGACGAACTCGAACACGGCGGACAGCGCCACCAGCGCCAGGGCGAGCTCCGTCGGCCGGCGCCGGCGCACCCAGATCGTCAGGCAGCCGAGTGCGCCGAAGAACTGGTCCAGGTTGATCAGCCATCGCGGCCCCGTGAGCACGGACTCGGCGAAGATCATCAGAGTGAGCGCGACCGCGAACAGGAACAGGCATGCGTCGACGATCCAGTCGCGCAGGGTGCGCCGGCGCGCGGAGGGGGTCACGGAGCCGTCCATCCCCCCGAACCTACCGGTTCGAGGCACGCTCGCTCCCGCTCCGGAATGCGGCGATACCGAAGTCGCGACCGCCGCTACTTTGGTCGGTCCCGTTCGGCCGGAAGCACGCGGGGCACCGACCGATGACGGCTCCCCCGCCCTGTGGCGCCTCCCTAGCGTGGGGGCCATGCGCAAAATCTTTCAGACCGCGGGATTCATCCTGATGCTCATGGGCATCAGCGGGGCGATCGACCATCTCGCCGTGCAGCCGATCCTCGGTTTCTTCCTCAACTTCTTCAACCGGATCGTCATCCCCCGGCTGGACTTCCTCACCGGTTACGAGCTCTTCGCGAACCTGATCATCGCTGCCATCGGGTTCATCGTGATGGTGATCCCGGACCTGAGTAGGAAGTGAGGTCCCACCTCCAGGGGATGTCGGGAATTGACGGACATGACACCTGCTTCTATGGTTCATTAGTAGAGTAATGAACCAACGAAGCAGGTGCCATGTTCGACGACCGCACACCGATCTACCGGCAGATCGCCGACCGGATCAAAGCGGATGTGCTGAGCGAGGCGTTGAAAGGCGACGAGCAGGTCATGTCCACCAATCAGTACGCCGCGTTCTACCGGATCAACCCGGCGACCGCGGCCAAGGCGTTCCAGCAGCTGGTCGACGAAGGGGTTCTGTACAAGAGACGAGGTGTCGGCATGTTCGTCAGCCCGGATGCGCGCGAGGCTCTCAGATCCGAGCGCAGAAAGTCCTTCTTCGCCGAAGTGGTGGACCCGATGGTCGCCGAGGCCAAGACGATCGGCGTCCCCCTCAGCCAGGTGATCGAGCGCATCCGGGAGCTGGAGGGATAATGAAGATCGAGGTCGACGACCTGGTGATGCGCTACGGCGCGACGACGGCGCTGGACCGGCTGTCGCTGAACCTGGAGGGCGGCAAGATCTACGGCTTGCTCGGCCGGAACGGCTCAGGCAAGACCACCCTCCTTTCCGTCCTCGCCGCCTTCCGCCGCCCGACCGGGGGGCGGGTCCGCATCGACGGGCAGCCGGTGTTTGAGAACGCCCGCCTCACCGAGCGGATCAGCCTGATCCGCGACGGCGGCGCGACCGTCGAACTCGGTTCCGCCCAGGAGGCGGTCGGATTCGCCGAATGGCTCCGCCCCGGCTTCGACGGCCGCTACGCCCGTTCCCTGATGGCCCTGTTCGGACTCGACCCCAAGAAATCGGTCTCCGGCATGTCCAAGGGGCAGCGTGCCGCGCTGGGCGTGGTCATGGGCCTGGCGAGCCGGGCCCCGCTGACCATGTTCGACGAGGCGTACCTGGGCATGGACGCGCCCTCCCGCTACGCCTTCTACGACGCGCTGCTCAGCGACTACCTGGCCAATCCCCGCACGATCATCCTGTCCACGCACCACATCGAGGAGGTCGCCTCCCTGTTCGAAGAGGTCGTCATCATCGACAAGGGGCGCCTGGTGGTCCATGAGGAGAGCACCCGGTTGCTCTCCCGAGGGACCGCCGTCACCGGGCCGGCCGCCCAGGTCGAGGCGTTCACCACCGGGCTGACCGTGCTCAACTCCCGGCGGCTCGGCCCCACGACCGCCGCGACGATCTACGGTGACCTGGACGAAGCCCGGCTCGCCCAAGCCGCCGCGGCGGGGCTTGAACTCGGACCGATCCCCATGCAAGACCTGTTCGTGCACCTGACCGGAGAACGCCGATGAGATTTCCCAGCCGAATCCTCGGCGGCAACGCGGTGTTCGCCCTCATAGGGGCGGCCGCTCTGCTGACGATCTGCGCCGGCGCCGTCGCGGTCATCACAGCCTTCGGCAACACCCCGGACAGCGCCTGGGAGAAGGCCGCCCAGGCGGTCAACTGGTACTCCCTGATGGTGGGGATCTCCCTCGCCCAAAGCTACCTGCCCGTCTACCTCGCCCACGGGCAGACCCGGCGCCGGTTCGGCGCCCAGGCCGCCGTCGCCATCGGCGTCTTCGGCCCGCTCCTCGCCGCGCTCGTCACGGCCGGCTACCTGATCGAGTCGGGGATCTACCGCCTGATCGGCTGGTCTCAGGTCCTGACCCGGCCCCATGTGTTCGACGAGGCGACCCAGGTCCCGCTCGTCTTCCTCGAGTACCTGATCGAGTTCCTCGCCTGGCTGACCGCCGGGGCGTTCATCGGGTCCGGCTTCTACCGGTGGGGGCTGGGCGGCCTGCTCACCATCCCGGTCGCGGTCGGCCTGGTCGTGCTCGCGGAGGGCGCGATCGGCACGGAACTCCGGTTGCCGATTCTCCCGCACGCGATCGGAGTGGACGTACCACAGTCACTCGGGACGACCCTGGGGGTCGGACTGGGGACCTTCCTGGTCGGCTTGGCCCTGACCTGGCTGATCATCCGGGACATACCCGTGCGCAACCCCAAGTCCTGAACCTCGCGGGTCCGGTACGGCCTGCGGCGGGGAATCCGCGGGCCACCGAGGGGCGGGGGCGAGTCATACCCACCGGGCTTCCGGTCACCGTCTCGCGGGGACCCGGACGCGCGGGTGACTCAAACGCTCAGGAACCGGGCCACGAGCCACCGCACAGCGGGGACTGTGCGGATTCACGGCGGCAGGTGGGTCACATCGGGATTTTCCTGGTGTGACCCACATCGCTGTCCGGCTCAAGCCCGCGCAGGTATTCAAGCCGCCGAGGATCCAGGCCAAGAATCGGTTTGAGGTGAGGACGAAAAGACCGAGCGTCTTTACAAAGTAGATCAGAAAGGCTGCGTCCCGCTCCTCTCCCCGGCGGGACCTCGCATACCCGTGGGCGCCTCCGGTGGCTTACCCGGATCGGGTACGGCCACAAGCAGGCGCCGGACCCGGGTACGGGCCCGGCACAGCCCCGTACCGAGTCCTGATCCCGCGAAGGCGCGAGGCTCGACCGGCGGGTACGACCGGCGGTTGCGGAACAGTCAGGCGGAGCGTTCGCGGGGCTCGGAGTCCAGGTCCGGCTTCTCGCGGGGGACCAGGGTCGGGTTGACGTTGTTGAGCACGGTGTCCCGGTCGACCACCACCCGGGCCACATCGTCCCGGCTCGGCACCTCGTACATCACGTTGAGCAGGACCTCCTCCAGGATCGCCCGGGTCGCCCGGGCGCCGGTCCGGCGGAGCAGCGCCTGCTCGGCGATGGCGGCGACCGCGTCGGGGGTGAACTCCAGCTCGACCCCGTCGATCTCGAAGAGCCGCCGGTACTGCTTGATCAGCGCGTTGCGCGGCTCGGTGATGATCCGCATCAGGGCCGCCCGGTCCAGCGGCTCGATGGTCGACAGCACGGGAAGCCGCCCGATCAGCTCCGGGATCAGCCCGAACTTCAGCAGGTCCTCCGGCATCACCCCGGCAAACGAATCGGCCACCCGCTCTTCCTTGCTGCGGATCGTCGCCCCGAAACCGGCGCTCTTCCCGCCGGCCCGCTGCTCGATGATCTGCTCCAGCCCGGCGAAGGCCCCGCCCACGATGAAGAGCACGTTGCTCGTGTCGATCTGGATGAACTCCTGGTGCGGGTGCTTGCGGCCGCCCTGCGGCGGCACGGAGGCGGTCGTGCCCTCAAGGATCTTCAGCAGCGCCTGCTGCACACCCTCGCCGGAGACGTCACGGGTGATCGACGGGTTCTCGCTCTTGCGGGCGATCTTGTCGATCTCGTCGATGTAGATGATGCCGGTCTCGGCCTTCCGGACGTCGTAGTCGGCGGCCTGGATGAGCTTGAGCAGGATGTTCTCGACGTCCTCCCCCACGTAGCCGGCCTCGGTGAGCGCGGTGGCGTCGGCGATGGCGAACGGGACGTCGAGCATCCGGGCGAGTGTCTGGGCGAGATAGGTCTTCCCGCAGCCGGTCGGGCCGATCAGGAGGATGTTGGATTTGGCGAGTTCGACCTGCTCCTGACCCTGGTTCTGCCGCCGGCCGGCCGTCGCCCCGGCCCGGATCCGCTTGTAGTGGTTGTAGACGGCGACCGAGAGGGCCTTCTTGGCGCGCTCCTGCCCGATGACGTACTGGTCGAGGAACTCGCAGATCTCCTTCGGCTTGGGCAGCTCATGCGGCCCGCCGGGGAGGAGGTCCTCCAGCTCCTCCTCGATGAGCTCGTTGCAGAGTCCGACGCACTCGTCACAGATACAGACACGGCTTGGTCCTGCGATGAGCTTCTTGACCTGCTTCTGGCTCTTCCCGCAGAACGTGCACTTCAGCAGGTCGCCGCTGTCGCCGATGCGTGCCACTCGGAAACGTCTCCTCAACGGTTGGGTGAGCCGGGACCCGGAGGTCCAGGAGTCGGGCCGTTCGTCCCGCACGACCCGAACCCGCTCGGATGAGCGCCTGTCCGAGACCGTGTGGTCTCTTGACGGTACAGGCTTCCGCGGGGTCCGTGGTCAGACCGTTATCGTCCTGGTTTGGGAGTGTTCTCCACATCGTGCTCCCGACCGGGGCGCCGGTGGCCTGCGCCCGCGAACGTGCCCGGCGCGGGGAACGCGACGCACCTCGGTGCCGATCTGGTCATGCGTCCTCTCGGGTTTCGGATGGCGGGAAACAAACGATCTCCTCTTCCGGATTGTCACGGTATCTTGGATCCACAGGGACGGCAACGCCGCAGACAGGACCGCTATGGGGCGTCTGAGCAGGGCGAAACCACTGGAGCGCGACAGACGGAAGTGGCCGGCACGGCTCGCGTCGCACCGGCCGTTCCGGACGCCGGGACCGAAGGCCGCTACGGGCGGGTGGCGTCCGCGACGAAGAGCGGCATCGCCATGAAGACCCGGTCCTCGGCCGCCCGCCGGCGCTGCCCGTCGAGCCACTCCTCCGCCTGCGCCGCGGTGATCGCACCCGCTCCGTGTGCGGCCGTGGCGAACTCGGTCAGCATCGGCAGCAGGGGCAGCCGGGTCGCGTCGGTGAAGACCCCGGTGCGGACCTCGACCCGGACGTCGGTGTACCCCGCCTCGATCAGTAGGGCGCGGTAGCGCCGCGCCGTCCGCGGGCCGGTCACCAGATCCGCGCGGGCGTGCACGATGGTCCGGGTCAGCGCCGGGTCGTCGGCGTCGATCACGAAAGCATCCCAATCCTGGCCGATCAGGACGATACGCCCGCCGGGCACCAGCACGCGGTACGCCTCGGCGAGAGCGAGTGCGGGGTTCTCCAGCACGTGGTACACCTTGTCGGCCCGGTAGGCGTCGATCGAGGAGTCGGGGTACGGCAGAGCGTAGGCGTCGGCCACGGTGAACCCACCCTCCGGCCATCGGCTTTCGGCCACCGCGATCATGCTCCGGTCGGGGTCGACGCCGAAGGCCCGGGCACCCAGCCGGGCCGCCTCCCCGACCGCGCGCCCGCTTCCGCAGCCCACGTCCAGCAGTCGCGTCCCCGCCGACACGTTCAGCAGGTCAAAGGAGTGGGTTCGGAGTTCGGCCGCAATCGGAATCCCGTCGAAGGCGTCGAGCAGGGCGAGAAGCGGACCGGTATCCCGGTCCGTTGATTGGTTGGACATGTCCGCAATGCTGCGAGTTAATGTCGACATGAAGTCAAGCGTCGCGAAGATGGGCGTCGGCGAGGTGGCCGAGCGATTCGGCCTGGCCACCCACGTGCTCCGGCACTGGGAGACCGTGGGACTGCTCGACCCCGCCCGGGATCGCGGCGGCCGGCGCCGCTACGACCACGGGCACCTGTTCCGGGTCGCCGTCATCCTCCAGGCCAAACAGGCGGGCCTGGCACTGGACGACATCCGCGACCTGTTGTACGCCGACGACCCCGGCGTGCGACGCGCCTGCCTGGAACGGCACCGCGACGCGCTCCGCCGACGCATCGCGGAGGCCCAGACCTGTCTGGACCTGGTGGAATGCGCCCTCGGCTGCGACCACGACGACTTCCTCACCTGCCCCCGGTTCCGCGGGCTCGTCTCCGCCCACGTCGGCGGCGACGCCCTCGGCTGATCCGGACGAGCTCGGCCTCCCACCCCATGGCTGCGGTCCCGGGGGTCGTCACCGCCCACGTAGGTGACGACCCCCGGCTAACGCGGTTTGACGCCCCGGACGACTTCCTCAAGGCTCTCCGTCGGGTAGTCGGTCGAACCGGCCGGGTCGACGTTGGCGTTCACCACGATCGCGAGCCCCGTCTCCGGTACCCAGGCGAACCGCCGGACGTACAGGGGCCTTGGCAGGTCGTTTGCCGGAAGGTCGGCGAGGCGGACGGTGTCAAGCAGGAAGCCCTTCACTCCCCCCACCGTCGCCTTCTGCGACCTGCCCCCCGTCAGCTCCTCCAGCCAGGCCGCGCTCCCGACCGAGGCGCCCCGGTAGACGGTGACCCCGCGGTACCGCCCGCTGCTCGACGCGAGACCCCAGTGCCGGGTCACGGCATACCAGCCACGGCCGAGCTTCGGATTCCCCGTGCTCCCGTACGATCCGTCGATCGCGGCGCGAACCCCGACTCCGTCCACGGTCTCGGTGCGGTCATGCGGCAGCGGTTCGACTCCTTCCGCCATCCACATCAGATCCGCCTGGGACAAGCCCTGTTGCCTGAGCACGACTCCCAACCCAGGTCTGATCACCCAGAGCAGCACGCCACCCGGCGCGGCACCGGCATCCCGCGCAACGTTGTCGATCCCGTAGGCCGGCGCAGCCCGCACGTCGGTCCTCCCCGGGCGATCGAGCCGGGCCGTCCGCAGCAGCGTTTCGGAATCGGCGGCGGCCAGTCCGTGCACGAACGTCGCCTGGACACGCCGGCGCCCGTCCGACCACGTCCGCTCCAGACCGGCCGAGGTGCGCCGGAGGGCCCCCACGGGTCCGAGGCCCCCCGGCACGCGGGTGACGCGCACGCCCGCGACGACGGGTTCCGCATGGGTCCGCAGTCCCTGGGCGATGCGGTCGCGGTCCCCCTTCAGCGACTCCGACGTCGTCACCCGCAGCACCCGTCCGTAAGCCTCGACCCACATCATGTCGGTCCGGTCCCCCGACATCACCGGATCGTAGGCGCCTCTCGGTTCGATCGGCCGATCCAGATGGTTCAACGCGAGAATGTCCATGGCCTCCCGCACCGGACGGTCCTGCTCGGTCCGGTAGACCGAAACCGACACCGATCGATCGTCGACCCGCCAGCGCAACTCCTGACCGCGCAGCCTGACCTTTCCCTCCCGATCGCGCACCCCCGCCGGGATGCGTTCAGGCGTCCCCAGTCCGTCCGGGATGTACTGCACGGCAACCCCGTCGACCTCCGCGAACGTCCGGTGCGCCGGGGCCTGATCGCGTCCTACGAACGCGACGGAGGGCAGCAGGCTCGCCGTGATGAGGACTGCGGCGGCGACCAAGAGCACCGAGGTCTTGTGGTACCGCTTGCGCGAAGCTTTGCCGAGGATCCGATCGACCAAGCCGGGAGGTACGGTCAGCGACCGGGTCTCTTCCTCCATTGCCTTGCGCAACTCCCGCTCAAGCTCCGACATTACTCAGCACCTCCTCTCCCAGCAGCGCGCGCAACCGGGCCAACGCCTTGGACGTCTGACTCTTGATCGTCCCCACCGAGCAGCCCAGCGTCTCCGCGGCCTGCAGCTCGGTCATGTCCTCCCAGTACCGCAGGACGATGACGGCTCGCTGCCTGGGCGGCAGGGCCCGCAGCCCTTGCATGAGGGTCTGGCGCAGATCGAGATCCGTGCCGGTGACGGGGAACTCCGGCGGTGAGCCGGTCGGGATCAGCCGGAGCACAGCCCGGCGCCGGGCCCGGCTGATCACCAGGTTGACGATGATCCGCCGGACGTAGGGCTCGGGATCCACACCCCACTCCAGGCGGTGCCAGTTGCGATAGGCCCGTTCCAGCGCGGTCTGCAGCACGTCCTCCGCCTCGGCCGCCGACCCGCAGGTCAGGTGCGCGGTGCGCAGCAGCCGCGTCCCCCGCGCCGCGACGAACTCCGCGAACCGCTCCGCCGCCGTCACGGAACCCAACCTTGGCTCATGCCCCCAACTACGCACGGGATATCCATTAGGTTGCCGCGATCCCGAAATTCGACGAACCGGCTTTGCGACGGATCCGGTTCGACAGTCGGCCTGTGATCCGGCACGGCCGGCCCGGCGCCCGCCGTACCGGACCGGGGAAATCCGGTTGCCCCCGGAGAGGTCGATCCGATCGGGTGTCGCCATGAATCCACGAACGGTGCTGGCAGCCTATGACGAGCAGATTCGACGGAATCCGTCGCCCGAGACCCCGGCCGGGTACGTGGAACGGGAGGACGGCGTCGTCCGGGTCCTGACCCCCGGCGGGTGGAGCGGGGTGACCTGGTGTGGGATCGAATCGGAGGACGCCGACAGGGTGATCGCCGCGCAGCTCCGGCGGTTCTCGGGGTGGCCCGGCCCGTGGGAGTGGAAGCACCACTCCCACGACCGGCCCGCCGACCTTCCCGGCAGGCTCCTCGCCGCGGGGTTCGTCACCCACCCACCCGAGACCCTGCTCGTCGCCGAGACCGCCGAAATCGCATGTGACGCGACCCCACCGCCCGGGGTGGAGTTCCAGGCCGTCGAGGACGAGGGGGACGTGGCCGCGCTGGTGTCCGTGCACAACCAGGTGTTCGGCGGAGATCACTCCGCCCTCGGCCGGATCGTGGCCGCCGGCCTTACGGCGCACCCCCGGCCCCTGGAAGCCGTCGTGGCTCTTGCGGGCCGGACCCCGATCGCGGCCGGACGGGTGGAGTTTCACGCGGGCACCGACTTCGCGAGCCTGTGGGGCGGCGGCACGCTTCCCGAATGGCGGAGCCGCGGCGTGTTCCGCGCCTTGGTCGCCCGCCGGGCCGGGCTCGCCGCGGACCGGGGCTTCCGTTACCTCCAGGTCGACGCGTCCCCCGAGAGCCGGCCGATCCTGCGCCGGCTCGGCTTCGCCGAGCTTGCCGTCACCACGCCTTTCACCCACCCCGGCGGCGGATGACGGCGTTAGCCTGCGGCGGCCGCGCTCGCGCTCCGGGCTGAACCGCCGGGCCGTACGGCGCCGCGGCCGTACCGGGTCAAGCCCTTGGGTTTGTAGACCGAGAACACCACGGCGACGATCAGCACCAGCAGGGCGGCACCCGCGTCGACCACCAGCTGGGCCCGCATGCGCGCGAAATCCCCTCCGGCCGTCGCCGGGGCCATGGCGACCCGGTCCACCACCTGCATGTGGATGAGCAGGACGGCGGTGGCCAGCACCGTGATCACGAGTTTCACCAGGACCCAGTAGTGCCGGAACAGCCCCCAGACGGTGCCGAGCGACTGGATCAGCCCGGTCGCCAGTGCGGCCAGGCTGAGCGGGACGATGGCGTACCAGCCGGTGACCTGCATCGCGACCTGGGCTCCCCCGATGGTTGTGGCGTCCTGGGCGGTCAGTCCGGCGACGGCCAGGGCCAGAAACGCGGCGACCGAGCCGAGCCAGCCGACCGAGGTCGTGACGTGCAGGGTGAGCGCGAACTTGCGCAGGCGGGGTGACATGACGGCCATCAGCCGTGGCCCCCCATCCCGCCGCCGCCCAGGTGCAGGGCGAGGAATCCCAGGACCAGGGCGACGACCGCGAGGCCCAGCCACTTCACCCAGCGGGGTGTGCCGGGAGGCGAGTGAGTCATAGCGAGCTCCTTTTTGCGAGACACATTGTCGCTACTTAAGCATAGTGTCGCAATCTTGTCGCTGCGTATGATGAATGGGTGCCGAAGCTGTGGAACGAGACGATCGAGGCGCACCGCCAGGCGGTACGCGACGCGACCCTGGACACCGCGGCGGCGCTCATCGCCGAGCACGGGCTGACCTCGGTCACGATGTCGCAGATCGCCGAGCGGACCGGGATCGGGCGCGCGACGCTCTACAAGTACTTCCCGGATGTGGAGTCGATCCTGATCGCCTGGCACGAACGCCAGGTCACCGGGCATCTGGCCCACCTGGCCGACGTACGGGACCAGGCCGGGGAACCCGGGGAGCGGCTCGAAGCCGTGCTCACCGCCTTCGCGCTCATCTCACACCGGCACGACGGCACCGAACTCGCCGCGCTCCTGCATCGCGGCGAGCACATCGCCCGAGCCCAGCGGCATCTGCGGGACTTCGTCCGGGACCTGGTGGCCGAGGGAGCCGGCAGCGGCGAGATCCGGGGCGACGTGGACCCCGGCGAGCTGGCGGGCTACTGCCTGCACGCCCTCACCGCGGCGGGTACCCTGCCGTCCGAGGACGCGGTCCGCCGCCTGGTCGCGGTCACCCTGTCCGGCCTACGCCCCCCGCCGTGATCACGGCGGGCACCACCGCGACACCCGGCCTGATCGCGATGCCGGCCGGGTCAGCCGCCGGATTCAAGCGCACGCGCGATCGCCCGCAGCCCAAGGGCGACCTCGCGGGCGCCCGGCGCCCGCTCCGGATCGACCAGCCACTGCTGCGTCAGCCCCGCGATCAACGCCATGTGCACCGAGGAGACCGCGCGCGTGGTCTCCTCGTCCCACCCGAGGTCGTCGCCGTGCAGCTCGGCGGCGAGCCGTGGCCGCGTGCTCTCGAACGCCTCGGCGATCTGCCGTCTGATCTCGGGGGAACGCTCCGCCTGCGCGTGGGCTTCGACGGCCGCCACGATCATCGGCCGCTCCCGCACCACCGTGTCGATGACCTGCGCCCACATCGCCGCCGACCGCGCCACGCTCCCGGCGTCCGGCCGGGACTGCGCCGGTCGGCCGGATACGATCCGCTCCCCCCACTCGTTGAGCGCTTCCATCAGCGCGGCGTTGAGCAGGGCCTCCTTGGAGCCGTAGTGGTAGTTGATCGTGCCGAGCGGGGCGTTCGCGGCCGCGGCGAGATCACGTGAGGTCGTCCGGGCGTAGCCCCGCTCCTCCAGGCAACGCCGGGCCCCGCGCATCAGCTCTTCACGATGTCCCATGGCCGCCACCCTATCCAGGCCGGATCCGCGCGCACCGAGCATTCGATCACGACGGCGGACGGGAGAGCCGCTTCACGGCCACCACCGCCTTGAGGTCGGCCCAGAACTCCGGCCGGTCCTCGATCCGGTGGCCGAGCTGCATGATCGTGGTCTTCCGCCTCCCCCGGATGTAGAGGTGGATCTCCCGCGTACCCGGATGGGCGAGGACACTCTCCTTGAGGTGCCGCACCGAGCCCGGGGTGATCTGGGATTCCGCCATCTCCAGCAGGACCGGTACCTCCGATCCGGCGCCGCTCAGGTCCGGCACGGAGAGATCCAGGGCGATCAGGCGGGGAGCATCCTCACGTTTGTCCACCCGCCCGGTGACGAACACCACGGTGTCCTCGGCGAGCAGGGTGGAGACCGGCTGGTACGCCGCGGGGAAGAACATGCAGTCGACCGAGCCGCCCAGGTCTTCGACGGTGGCGATCGCCCAGAGGTCGCCCCGCTTGGTCGTCTTGCGCTGCAGGGCCGAGACGACGCCGCCGACGGTGACGACCGCCCCGTCGGGAAGGTCTCCGGCGAGTGCCGCGACGGAGGTGTCCGTCCCGGCGCTCAGGATGTGCTCGACGCCGGCGAGCGGATGGTCGGAGACGTACAGGCCGAGCATCTCCCGCTCCTGGGCGAGCAGGTGGGACTTCTCCCACTCCGTCGTGGAGAAGACGACGTCCAGGCCGGGCATCGGGACGTCCCGCTCCCCGTCGTCGCCGCCGAACAGGCCGTACTGCCCCTCGGCCTCCTTGCGCTTGACCGCGACCACATTGTCGATCAGCGATTCGAAGTGCTCGCCGAGCCCTCTGCGGGTGTGGCCGAGCCCGTCGAAGGCGCCGGCCTTGATGAGCGACTCCACGGCGCGCTTGTTGCAGGCCGCCGTCTCGGCCTTGCGCAGGTAGTCGGGGAAGGACGTGTACCTCCCCTTCGACTCGCGGGTGCCGATGACCGAGTCCACCACGCCCCGGCCCACGTTGCGGACGGCCGTCAGGCCGAACCGGATCCGATCGGTCCCGCGCGGGGTGAAGTCGGCGTCGGACTCGTTCACGTCCGGCGGCAGGACCCGGATGCCCATCCGGCGGCACTCGCCCAGGTAGAGCGCCATCTTGTCCTTGTCGTCCTTGACCGAGGTGAGGACCCCCGCCATGTACTCGGCCGGGTGGTTCGCCTTCAGGTAGGCGGTCCAGTAGGAGACAAGGGCGTAGGCCGCCGCGTGCGCCTTGTTGAACGCGTATCCCGCGAACGGCACCAGGACGTCCCACACAGCCCGGACGGCCGCCTCCGAGTACCCCCGCTCCCTGGCGCCCGCCTGGAAGTGGACGAACTCCTCCGCCAGCACCTCGGGCTTCTTCTTGCCCATCGCCCGGCGCAGCAGGTCCGCCTGGCCGAGGGAGTATCCGGCGAGGACCTGGGCCGCCTTCTGCACCTGCTCCTGGTAGACGACCAGGCCGTACGTGATGTCCAGGACGTCCTTCAGCGGCTCCGCCACCTCCGGGTGGATCGGCGTGATCTCCTGCTGCCCGGTCTTGCGCAGCGCGTAGTTCACGTGGCTGTTCATCGCCATGGGCCCGGGGCGGTAGAGCGCGGTCACCGCGGTGATGTCCTCGAACCGGTCGGGCTTCATCAGCCGGAAGAGTGAGCGCATCGCGTTCCCGTCGAACTGGAAGACCCCGAGGGTGTCCCCTCGGGCGAAGAGGTCGAAGGTCCGGGCGTCGTCCAGCGGCAGCGCGAGCAGGTCGAGCCTGGCCCCCGAGGTCCGCTCGATGAGCGTGACCGCGTCGTCCATGATCGTCAGATTGCGCAGGCCGAGGAAGTCCATCTTCAGCAGGCCGAGCGACTCACACGTGGGGTAGTCCCACTGGGTGATCGTCACCTGGTCGGTGTGCCGGACCCAGACCGGGATGTGCTCGGTGACCGGTTCGCTGGACATGATCACCCCGGCGGCGTGCACCCCCATCTGCCGGACCAGCCCCTCCACACCCACCGCGGTGTCGATCACCTTCCGGACGTCCGGCTCGGTCTCGTACATGCCGCGGACCTCACCGGCCTCCGCGTACCGGGGATGGCCGGGGTCGGTGATGCCGGACAGGGGGATCCCTCTGCCTCCCACGTCGGCGGGCATGGCCTTGGTGATCCGGTCGCCCACGGCGTACGGGTACCCCAGGATGCGGGCCGAGTCCTTGATGGCGTTCTTGGCCTTTATGGTGCCGTATGTGCCGATCATGCAAACCCGGTCGGCTCCGTACTTCTCGGTCACATACCGGATGACTTCGCCGCGTCTGCGTTCGTCGAAATCGATGTCGACGTCGGGCAGGGACACCCGCTCCGGGTTGAGGAACCGCTCGAAGATCAGGCCGTGCTCCAGCGGATCCAGGTCGGTGATGCCCATCGCGTAGGAGACCAGGGAGCCCGCGGCGGAGCCGCGACCCGGGCCGACCGCGATGCCCTGCCGTTTCGCCCACATGATGAAGTCGGCGACGACCAGGAAGTACCCGGGGAACCCCATCTGGAGGATGACCTCGGTCTCGTACTCGGCCTGGCGCAGGTACCGTTCCCCGACTCCGCCGGGAAAGCGGCGGCGCAACCCCCGGGCCACCTCCTCCCTGAACCAGGACTCCTCGGTGTGGCCGCCTGGCACCGCAAAGCGCGGCATCAGGTCCCGCTTGGCGAACCACCCGGTGGTGTCGACGCGCTCGGCCAGCAGCATGGTGTTGCGGCAGCCCTCCCGCCAGACGTCGGAGGAGTCCATCGCGTACATCTCCGCGGCCGGCTTGAGGTGGTAGCCGGTGCCGTCGAACCGGAAACGGCCGGGATCGGCGAGGGTCTTGCCGGTCTGAATGCACAGCAGGGCGTCGTGGGCGTCGGCCTCGTGCGGGTAGGTGTAGTGCGAGTCGTTGGTGACCAGCGGAGGGATGCCGAGTTTCCTGCCGATCTCCACCAGACCGTCGCGGACCCTGGTCTCGATCTCCAATCCGTGGTCCATCAACTCCAGGAAGTAGTTCTCCCGGCCGAAGATCTCCTGGTACTCGGCGGCGGCCTTGAGCGCCTCGTCCACGTGGCCCAGCCGCAGCCGGGTCTGCACCTCCCCGGACGGACATCCGGTGGAGGCCATCAGGCCGCCGGCCAGCTCGGCGAGGGCCTCCTTGTCGGTCCGTGGCCACTTGACGAACCAGCCGTTCCGGTAGGCGTCCGACGACAGTTTGAACAGGTTGTGCAGCCCGGTCCTGTCCCGCGCCCAGATCGTCTTGTGGGTGTAGCCGCCGGAGCCGGAGACGTCGTCGCGTTTCTGGTGGGGCTGACCCCAGAAGACCCGTTTCCGGTCGCGGCGTGACGCCGGGGCGACGTACGCCTCGATACCGATGATCGGGACGATCCCGGCCGCCGTGGCCTGGCGGTGGAAGTCGTACGCACCGTGCAGGTTGCCGTGGTCGGTCACGGCGAGGTGGGTCATGCCGTGCTCCCGGCACGCGGCGAAGAGGTCCTTCAGCCGCGCCGCGCCGTCCAGCAGCGAGTACTGGGTGTGGACGTGCAGGTGGGTGAAGCGCTGTGATGTGTTCCGGTGGCCCATGACGCCTCACCCTACCGAGATTCTGAACGTTCGTTCAGAACATTCGTTCAAGACATGCCCCCATAGCCCGTCTCCCAACCTGCGAGGGGTGGCGGGGAGAAGCCATCCTTCGCGTTAGAGGCTGATAAACGGATACTCCGATTGATAGTAGGAGTGCTATATTCCGTGGCATCCACATGATGAGGGGAGAACATGACGACGCGTGGGCAGACCGTGCTCGACGTCGAAGGCCTGCGGATGCGCTACGGCGTGAACGACGTCCTGCACGATGTGACCTTCCACGCCCGCCAAGGTGAGGTACTCACCCTGCTCGGGCCGAACGGAGCCGGCAAAACCACCACGATCGAGATCCTGGAGGGGTTCCGCATGCGGTCGGCGGGCCGGGTCGACGTGCTCGGCGCCGATCCCGCCCACGGCGACGAGCAGTGGCGGGCCAGGCTCGGGGTGGTCCTGCAATCCTGGCGTGACCACAGCAAATGGCGGGTGCGCGAGCTCCTGGTCCACCTCGGCGCCTACTTCACCCCGTACTCCACCGAGCGGATCCGGCGCCCCTGGGACGCCGACGAGCTCCTGGACACGGTCGGGCTGACCGAGCACGCCGACAAGAGGATCCGGATGCTCTCCGGCGGCCAGCGGCGCCGGCTGGACGTCGCGATCGGCATCGTCGGCTGCCCCGAGCTGCTGTTCCTGGACGAGCCGACCGCGGGGATGGACCCCGAGGCGCGGCGCGAGTTCCACGACCTCATCCACCGGCTCACCGACAGCTTCGAGACCACGATCCTGCTCACCACCCACGACCTGGACGAGGCGGAGAAGCTCTCCGACCGGATCCTGATCCTCGCCGGCGGCCGGATCATCGCCGACGGCTCCGCCGACGAGCTGTCCCGGCGGATCGCGGGTGAGGCCGAGGTGCGCTGGACCCGCGACGGGCAGCGTTTCGTCCACACCACGACGGAGTCCACCAAGTTCGTCTACGAACTCTTCCAGCAGTACGGCGAGGCGATCGACGAGCTTGAGGTCCGCCGGGCCTCCCTGGAGGACACGTACATGACGCTGGTACGGCAGGCCGAGTCCGGCCGGACCAAGGTGACCGCACGCACCCTGGAAGAGGTGACCCGATGAACGGCCTGAACGGCACGGTGTTCCGGCTGGGTTGGGCCCGGGGGATGATCGAGCTGCGCCAGTCGCTGACCAACGCCCAGGACCTCTGGGGCCACCTCTTCTGGCCGATCGGGATCCTGGTGACCCTGTACTTCATGCGGGACACGACCCTGGACGTCGGCGGTCTCCAGCTCGGCGCCATGGTGCTGCCGAGCGCCCTGGGGATGAGCATCGCGTTCAACGGCCTCGTCGGCATGGGCCAGCTTCTCGCCGTCGAACGCGAGGACGGAACGCTGCTGCGTGCCAAGGCCACCCCGGGCGGGATGCAGGGCTACCTGGTCGGCAAAGTCGTCACGGTGGCCGGCGGGCTGCTCGTCTCGGTGGCCGTCCTGCTGATCCCCGGAAGCTTCCTCGTCGACGGTCTGGCCCCGGGCAGCGTGGGCGCCTGGCTCACCCTGGCCTGGGTGCTGGTGCTGGGCCTGTTCGCCACGCTGCCCCTCGGCGCGGCCTTCGGGTCGCTCGCCTCCAGCCCCCGCAGTCTCGGCTGGCTCATGCTGCCCGTCATGGGCATGGTCGCGATCTCCGGTATCTTCTACCCCATCACGTCGATGCCGGACTGGCTGCAGTGGGTGGCACAGGTGTTTCCGATCTACTGGCTGGGAATCGGCATGCGCGCGGCGCTGCTGCCGGAGGCCGCGGTCGTGGTGGAGATCGGTGAGTCCTGGCGCACGCTGGAGACCGTCGGCGTCCTCGGGGCCTGGGCCGTGCTCGGCCTGGTCCTCGCCCCGATTCTCCTCCGCCGGATGGCGCGGCGCGAGTCCGGTTCCAGTGTGGCCGCACGACGCGAGAAGGCGATGCTGGTTGTCCGGTGAGGTGATCCACAACCGTATCGCCATGCTCCGGGCGGAACGGGGGATCTCCCGGCGCGAACTCGCCGAGGCCCTGGGAGTCCACTACCAGACGATCGGCTACCTCGAACGCGGTGAGTACAGCCCCAGCCTGCACCTGGCGCTGCGCATAGCCGAGCACTTCGAGGTGCCGGTCGAGGTGATCTTCTCCACCGCCCCGTTCCCCCGCCTCGGCACCACCGGCCGATCCGCCTGAAGCCACACAACCGGGCCCATCCGATTTCCGGATGGATGCCCGGTACGGCCCCAAGCGGCTCAGGCGCCGGACCACGCGCTGGAACCGGGCAGGCGCAGGCCGTACCCCGGCGACACCACGCCAGAACACGCGCCTGGTAGGGGTGCCGACAAGAAACGTGTCAGTGCGCCATGGAAAGCGCTGTTTGTCCGAACGGGGGTGGAAGACCACCGTCGCTCTGCCGTCGTAGCGGCGACTACCGCGGAAGTCCGGGGCGCAACCCCTGTGGTCTGATCACGGCGGGAGGTCGCGCCAGCGTTCGGCCGACGCCAGAGCGTCCAGGCTGATCCGCTCCAGGAACGCACCGCCCCCGGCCAGGCGGCGTCCCATTGGCGTGTCGAGCCCGAGCGTCTGCCCCGCCGCCTTGGCGGTCTCCGCCGCCGCGAGCGTCTGCCGCGCGCTGATCACCGCCGAGTGGTACCAGGCGTCGTCGTCGACCACGTAGATGTCGCGCCGCCGCCGCGGATCACGTTCGCGCCTGATCAGCCCCTGCCGGGTCAGGTAGGCCACCGCCGTGGAGATCGAGGCGGGACTGACTGTCAGTCCGCGCGACAGCTCGGCCGCGGTGAGCCTGCCGTCCTCGCTCAGCCACAGGCCGATGAGCACGCGCGCCATCATTTTCGGCAGGCCCATCCCGATCGCCATCTCGACGGCTCCCGCTTCCACCTCGAAGACCTTGGAGTCCTGGGGTTCGGCCGAACGTGCCGGGGTGCCGCGCCGCGCCCGCCGCACCGTCGCCTGGTGCGCCCGCTCGGGGCGGTAGTCGCCGGGGCCGCCGTTGCGGCCGACCTCACGGCTGATCGTCGAGGTCGGCCGGTCCAGCCGCCTGGCGATCTCGGCGTAGGAGCGGCCTTCGGCGAGGCCGGTCGCGATGCGCCGGCGGTCCTGCAGGGTCAACCTTCCTTCTGACATGACACCACTATTGCGTTCGGCGCCACACAATGCAATGTTTCTGTGCATTCAGCTTCAGTGCCAACGCATCAATTTATCGGGTTTGACCTGCAATTATGCACATCGATTGATTGACAGAATTTCTGAAAGCAACGTAGCTTTCAATTGTGATGAACACGTACTATCGCGATGAGCCGATCACTCCGTCCCTCGACCGCTCACCCGCCTGTCCCTTCGATCCCGCTCCTTCGCTCACCGCCCTGCGCGCAGGAGCAGCTGACCTGCCCGTCACCTGGGATCGGGGGTGAACGCGATGCGGACCTTCGTCTCGGTGACGGGACTGCGTAAGTCCTACGGCGCCCACCGCGTCCTGGACGGCATCGACCTCACCATCCCGCAGGGCACCGTCTTCTCGCTGCTCGGCCCGAACGGCGCGGGCAAGACCACCACCGTGCAGATCCTGTCCACCCTGATCAAGGCCGACGCGGGCGAGATCTGGGTCGCCGGGCACGACCTGGCCAAGGAACCCGACGAGGTGCGTGCCGCGATCGGCGTCACCGGCCAGTTCTCCGCGGTCGACGGCCTCCTCACCGGCGAGGAGAACCTGCGGCTCATCGCCGACCTGCTCCACCTCGGCCGCGCCAAGGGCCGCAGGCGTGTCCGCGAACTGCTGGAGCGCTTCGACCTCACCGACGCCGCGCGCAAACCCGCGGTCACCTACTCGGGCGGCATGCGCCGCCGGCTCGACCTCGCCATGACCATGGTCGGCACGCCCAGGCTCATCTTCCTCGACGAACCGACCGCAGGCCTGGACCCGCGCAGCCGCCGCACCATGTGGCAGATCGTCAGGGACATGGTTCGGCAGGACGGCGTGACCATCTTCCTGACCACCCAATACCTGGAGGAGGCCGACGAACTCGCCGACCGCATCGCGCTGCTCAGCCAGGGCCGGCTGGTGGCCGAGGGCACCCCTGAGGAGCTCAAGCGAATGGTGCCCGGCGGCCACATCGTCGTGCGCTTCGCCGACCCCGACGGGTACCGCAGGGCGGCCGGCCACGTCGGCGCCACCTCCGGCGACGACGCGGCGCTCACCGTCCAGATCCCCGACTCCGGCGGAGTCAGGACGCTGAGAAAGCTCCTGGAGTGGCTGGACACGCATGCCATCGACGTCGCCGAGCTGTCGATGCACACCCCCGACCTGGAGGACGTCTTCCTCACCCTGACCCAGGAGCCCTCGACCAAGGAGCCCTCCCGATGAGAGCGATCACCGACTCGGCGACGATGCTGCGGCGCCAGGTCACACACATCTGGCGCTACCCCACGCCCATCCTCACGTTCGCGGCCGTGCCCGTGGTGTTCCTCCTGCTCTTCGTCTACGTCCTCGGCGGCACCATGGGCGCGGGCATCGGCGCCGACCGCGCCGCCTACGTCGGCTACCTCGTCCCCGGCATCATGATCACGACGATCGTCGGGGCCGCGCAGGGGACCGCGATCTCGGTGGCCACCGACATGACCGGGGGCATCATCGCCAGGTTCAAGACCATGGCCATCGCCCGCGTCTCGGTGCTCACCGGGCATGTACTCGGGGCGATGGTGCAGACGTTCCTCGCGATTGCCGCGGTGACCGCGGTGGCGCTGCTGATCGGGTTCCGCCCGCCCGCCTCGGTGCCGGACTGGCTCGGCGTGGTCGGTGTGCTGGCCATGTTCACCTTCGCGATCACCTGGCTGTCGGTCGCACTCGCCATGGCCACCAAGAACGTGGCCACGGCCAGCAACCTGCCGATGCCGCTGATGCTGCTGCCGTTCCTCGGCAGCGGCTTCGTCCCGACCGAGTCGATGCCGACCGGATTGCGCTGGTTCGCCGAGCACCAGCCGGCCACCCCTGTCATCGAGACGCTGCGCGCGCTGCTGGCCGGGCGTCCGGCCGGGTCCGGCTTCCTGGCGGCGGCGGTGTGGAGCGCGGGCATCGCCCTGGTCGGCTATCTGTGCGCACGCAGGCTCTACAACCGGTGAGGGTGGACGTGTTCAAACGCATTCTTCCAGCACTTGGCCTGCTGGTTCTCGCGCCGCTGGTCGGTGAGTATCTACTTGGCAACATCGCCATCGACGCCCTACCGATGATCATCGGGCTGATTCCGCTTTATGGCGGTGGCGCGCTGCTGATCCGTGAGGTCGCCCGCCGGTGGGGGCTGGGGTGGCCGGGGATCATCCTGCTCGGGCTCGCCTATGCCGTGATCGAGGAGGGCCTGCTCACCCGGTCGCTGTTCGATCCCGACTATGTCGGGTTGCGGTTGCTCGACTACGGGTTCATTCCGGCACTGGGCATCGGCGCCTACTGGACCGTGTTCGTTCTGGCCATCCACGGGGTGTGGAGCATCGCGGTGCCGATCTCGCTGGTGGAGGCGGGCTCACGCCGGCCGGACACGCCCTGGCTCGGCAAGGTCGGCCTCACCGCGTCGGCCGTCCTGTTCCTGCTGGGCGGCGCGGTGCCCATCGCCCTGGCAGGTCCGGCCGTCTACCCGTTGTCGGCCGCTCAGATCACCTGGACGCTGATCACGGCCGTCGCCCTGATCGTCGCCGCGTTCCTGTCCGCTCGATTCCGCCGCCCCCTCCTCCCGGCCACGCCGGCCGGCCCGTGGACCGTCTTCGCGATCACCATCGCGGCCGGGGCGGCGTTCTGGCTCCCCAGCTTGCTCGCCATGGTGGGGATCAAGCTGGAGTCCGTCGTGCCCGCGTGGATCACGGTCGGCTTCTACCTCGCGCTCTACGCCACGATGACGCTGCTCATCCTGCGCTGGTCCCGGCGCACGGGCTGGGGACCCTGGCACAGGTTCGCCCTGGGCGCCGCCGGCCTGGTCACCTACGCCTGGCACAGCTTCCGGCAGGCGCCTAGTTTCCCGGCGCCCGCGAATGTGGACCTCATAGGCAACGCGGTCTTCACGCTGGCCGCCCTCGGGCTACTCGCCTTTGTGGTGAAACGGCTCCGCCGCACCGCTCCGCCAACGTGACCTTAACCTTGGCGCTCGCGAGATCGCTCCAGATTTCCAGAACAAGCTCAGCTTGGCCTTGCCGCCGTAGTAGGTGACCGAAGCAGCACCGTGCTCCTCCTACGCCGAGACCGGCTTGCCGGGATCGAGGTGGCGGTAGATCAGGGCCCGAGCGCAGCCCGTACCGACACCAACCGGTGTTCGTCTCAAATGATCGCCGACTACGGCCCCAGGTGTCCCCCGACAGAGTCGGCGATCACGCCGACGCAGTCCTATGGAACCGAAGGATTCATCAGAGGCGGGACGGGAGCCGCTCGGTCGCATCGACTTTCTCCGCGAACAATCGGACGGCCTGTCGGACAAGCTCCTGCGCTACCTCTCTTGCGGCAGGTCACAGAGCCAATGTGCCCATGTCTCGGACGATTCGGGAGAAGTCCAGGATCAGATCGGATTCGGCCGCCGTGCGCCAGATAGGGGCCCATTGGGCCGAGGGCGCGTCGTGGATGGGCACGTAGACCAGGTCGGGGCGTGATGCGTAACGGACGGCGTGGGCGTGGATGGGCGAGACGGCCTCTCCGTTGGAGAGGATCGGCAGCATGTCGGCCCACTTGTCGACGACCGGGCCGACCTCGATCAAGCGGCCGCCGGGCGTGCGTGCGGGGACGATCGCCTCACGCCAGTAGTCGGGGGTGATGCCGCCTGCGACGACCTCGTCACCGAGGTCCTCCAGGCTGACCGACTCACGGCCCGCCAGACGGTGGCCGCTCGACATGGCCAGCACCATCGGCTCGGTGAACAGGACGGGGCCGACGGTCAGGTCCGCTTCCCTGATCGGCAGCCACAAGAGCGCGATGTCGATCTCGTTCCTGCGCAGCGGCCCGAAGCCGTCGCCGAATTCGACGTGGCTGAAACGCACGTCGACGTCCGGATGGCGCTGGGTGAAGGCGTCGAAGCGGGTGCGCAAATCCGCCAGGTTGAACGGGCTCAGGCCCATGCGCAGCACCCGGGTCTTGCCTCGGGCGGCCAGCTTTGCGCGCTCCAGGCCCACGTCGATGCTGCTCTGCACGGGCTTGAGGTCGGCGTAGAGCTGCCGGCCGATCTCGGTGAGGGCCACCTTGCGGCTGGTGCGTTCGAACAGGGCGGCGCCGATGAGGCGCTCCTGCTTCTTGATCGCCTGGCTGACGCGACCTTGGGTGAGGCGCAGCCGTTCGGCGGTGCGGCCGAAGTGCAGCTCCTCGGCGAGAGTCAGGAAGATCTCGATCTCGCGAAGCTCCACACCGCTCCCTATCTGATTTATGAGTCGGACTAATCGGATCATAGCCAGTTCTGGCGTTGATGCCCGAGTGACGCAGGTTGAAGATTGACCCATCCGAAACACCCCCTTTCGGGGGTCAACGGGGAGAGGAGAAATCAGTGAACATCATCGCCACCACGGTGACGCTGACCGTTGACGACGTGGTGGCCTCCAGCGCCTTCTTCACCACTCACCTGGGCTTTCGCGAGGTCATCGCCGATCATGCTTTCGTCTCCCTGGCCCGTGACGACGCAGCCGGCGACGTGGTCCTGCTGAAACGCGGAAGCCAGGTGCTGCCCGACGAGCGGCGCTATGAACGACCCGCAGGGATGATCCTGGCCTTCACGGTCACCGGGCTTGACGCCGAGTACCGGCGTCTGCGACGGGAGGGTGCCAACATCACCATGCCCTTGCGTGACGAGCCCTGGGGCGACCGGCTGTTCCAACTCACCGACCCCGGCGGCGTCGTGGTCCAGCTCGTGGAGTGGGTGGCTCCCGCCGGTGCCGAAAGGCGGGCAGGCCCGTGATCCTCAATCCACGCCCCCAGGGCGTCTTCGCGCACAAACCGGCGGAGTCGGCGGCCGCACCCTCCGGGCCACCGGCATCACGGTGGAGATCCGTCGTAAGCGGCTCCTCACCGGGGGCGGCCGAGCCCTGGGCGAGGCCCTCACCCATGCGGTCCTGCAGGCCCGAGACCGGATCGTCACCGCCTCACGCAGTCCGCAGCTGACCGAACGGATCGCCCCGGCGGCCGTCCCGGCGTTGGCTGATCTTGTTCATACCGGCGCCTGTGATCGGCAACGGGGTGCCGACGACGGCGATCCCGCCCCGCTGCAATGCGCGAAAGACCGCCGGAGCCCTCGACCCAGACGACCAGCCCTGCTCTAGGAGCGTCGAGGCGGGCCGCCCGAGACGCCGACCGAGCCCCTCGGCCGGCCCCGCGGCGATGTGCCGACGGCCCTCGAAGGTGAGTCCGTCTCCGGGCATCAATGCTCGTCTCCCATCCGCCGACATGCGCGGGCCCGGCGCGCGAACCCCGCCGCGCCGTATGCATTCACTCCAAGCCCATTGCAATACAAGTCCCGATCGCCAATTGCATTCAGTGTCATATTCATTGCAATGTAGGTTATTTTCTGTGGCTGAGCAGGCAAATCAAACCTTCTTTGCATATTGACCAAATCATGAATGCAATGTAGCTTCGAAGATGTTCAGCGATACATGAACATCCACCGCGGTAGGTGGGGAGCACTCCCCCAACCCCTGCGGACAGGCATGTCCCCAAAAGTTCCGGAGGACCCGGAGCTTCCTCACAGAACAGCCCAAACAACTCCGCGAAGGAGGCAGAGGACCATGTCCGACACTCAAAAGGGCGGCTTGCTCGCCAAGGTGATCGGCCCCAAGCGGCGGTGGCGTCAGTACAAGGCGCGCGTGAGGCAACTCCCGCCGGACCACCGCGCCGCGGTCGAGGCGATCGAGCGGTACCTGATGCACTTCGTGCCGGTCGACGCCGAGAGCGACGCGTCGAGGTTCGAAGGCCTGGCCGACCTGTTCGAGCGGGCCGCGGCCGACGGAACGCCTATCCGCGAGATCGTCGGGGAGGACCCGGTGACGTTCGCCGAGGCGTTCGCCCGGAACCACACCGATGGCGGCTACGTCCCCGCCCGTGAGCGGAGGCGGCTGACCGACGCCCTCACGCACGCCGCCGGCGAAGGCACCGGAAAAGCAGCCAAGACCGCCTGACGACGCGCCCTGGCCGGGCACCACCTCAACGACCGCCCGCACGGCGCGGCGGGCCGTGCCCGGCCCCATCCCGCCGCGCCGGCGGAGAGCCACGACGGCGACAGCCGGTACCGGAGCGGCCGACGACGGCGGACGCCGTCAACGACCCGGCGATCGCGCCCGCGGGGCTGCGAACCGGGCCCCGCCGAACCCACCCCCGACCCCCGTGCGCCGCCCGCGCGAAGCCCGTGAACACCCCGCCGGGACGGGCCCCGCACGATCAAACACCGAGTTCACCGAACACCGCACCTAAGGAGACCCACCATGGGACACGGCAACAGCGGCTTCACCAAGACCGGACTGGACAGACTGCGCCAGGTGCTGGCACGGCACGTCGAGTCCGGGAGGATCCCCGGGCTGGTCGCCCTGGTCAGCCGGGGTGAGGAGACGCACGTCGAGGCGATCGGCACGATGCGGCACGACGGCGGTGCGCCGATGCGCCGGGACACCATCTTCCGGATGGCCTCGACGACCAAGCCGGTCGGGGCGGCGGCGGCGATGGTGCTGGTGGACGAGTGCCGGCTGCGGCTGGACGACGCGGTGGATCCGTGGCTGCCCGAGCTCGCCGACCGGCAGGTGCTCAAACGGCCCGACGGCCCGCTGGAGGACACCGTGCCGGCGCGGCGGCCGATCACCGTACGGGACCTGCTGACCTCCACGTTCGGGCTCGGCATCGACATGACCGCGAAAGGGTCCCCGATCACGGGCGCGCTCTTCGAGCGGGGGGTGTACGGCCAGGAGGACGGATGGCTGCTGCCGGCCCCGGACCCCGATGAGTGGATGCGCCGCCTGGGCACGCTCCCGCTGATGTGCCAGCCCGGCGAGCGGTGGCTGTACAACATCGGCGACGACGTGCTCGGCGTGCTGGTCGCCCGGGTCACCGGCCGGCCGTTCGAGGCGTTCCTGCGCGAGCGCGTCTTCGACCCGCTGGGCATGGCCGACACCGGTTTCCACGTGCCCGCCGAAAAGATCGACCGGCTGCCGCCCCTGTACGCCCCCGACCATCAGACCGGGGAGTTCCTCGTGGAGGACCCGGCCGAAGGGGGACATCACAGCACGCCCCCGGCGTTCCAGTCGGGCGGCGGAGGGCTCGACTCGACCGCCGACGACTACCACGCCTACTTCCGGATGCTGCTCAACCACGGGACGCACGACGGCGAGCGGATCCTGTCCCGGCCCGCCGTCGAACTGATGACCACCAACCGCCTCACCCCCGGGGTGCTGGCCGCCCGGGAGGCCTGGGCCCGCGACGCCGTCCACGTCGGGTACGGCCTGGGCCAGCACGGCGGCTGGGGCTTCGGCATGGCGGTGCGCACCCACCACGGCGACTACGCACCCGTCGGCCAGTTCGGCTGGGACGGCGGGGCCGGCACCACGGTCTACGCCGACCCGCACAACGGGCTCGTCGGCATCCTGCTCACCCAGGTCGGGATGTCCACCCCGGACTCGGCGCGGGCCATCCACGACTTCTGGACCACCCTCTACCAGGCAATCGACAACTGAGCCGCCCACCTGGTCGAGGTCGCTCCCGACGACTTCAACCTCGGCGAGACCGGCCACGGCGGTGGGACGCCTGGTAGGTGACAGCAAGATCGATCATGTGTACGGTCGCGGCCGACGGGGGCCGCGACCGTACACATGACGTTCCGAGCACGGCGCCGTCCCCACGCCTCCTGGAACGCGTTGATCGATTCCGTGGTGACCTTGCGGCCGGCGCGCCTTGATGCGGTGCGCGGAGCAGCCCGTACCCTGCGCAAAGCCGGTCCGGAGACCGGCGGCCGCTATCGGTGCGTTCTGGTTCTGGCGCGGTAGGCCCGCGCCGCCATCTGGGCGCCGCAGGTGCGGGCCTCGCAGTAGACCGCCGCCTGGTTGCGGGAGCGGTCGTAGTAGCCGAGGCGGCAGGGCGGGTTGCGGCACGCCTTCACCCGGCTCCAGGTACCGCGCAGCGCGAGCTCCGCGGCGGCGGCGAGCACCCGGGCGAAGGCGCCGCCCACCCCGTCGGCCACCGGGTGCATCGCGGCGTCGAAGGCGCCGACGACGGGACGTACCGGATACCGCTCGCCCAGGCGGCGCAGGCGATCGACGTCCTCATCCCGCACCGGGGCGCCCGCGTGCGCGAGCAGCACGCCGATGAGCGCCTCGCGCAGTTCACGGGCCGTCGCGAGGTCGCCCTCGGCGACGTGGACGCCGGGATCCGCGAACCCGGCGGCGACCAGCCAGCCGCGGAACGCCGTGATGTCCGCCAGGCTCTCCTGTCCGCCCCGCAGCGCCCGGGTGTTGACGAAGGCCAGCACCAGCTCGGCGGCCGGGGAGGGCGCCAGCGGGCTGCCGCTCGTCGTCGCGGTGGGCATGAGCACAGCCTACGGCTCGCGGGCGGCACTGGACGCGTCATGAGCAAAACCATTACGGTAATGACGCTCATGCGGGTTTCCACCGTCGACAGGAGGTTCCGTGGCATCGTTCCCCGACTTCAGCGTGACCGGGCAGGTCGCCCTCGTGACCGGTGCCGCGCGCGGCCTCGGGCGGGCCATCGCGCTGGCGCTGGCCCACGCGGGCGCCGACGTCGCCCTGGGACTGCGCGACGTCGGCGCGGACTCCGGCCTGGCCGCCGAGATCCGGGCCCTCGGCGGTACGGCGCTGCCGCTGCAGATGGACATGACCGACCCCGGCCAGATCGCCGCCGCCGTGGAGGCGGTGACGGACCGGTTCGGCCGGATCGACATCCTGGTCAACAACGCGGGCGTCGCGCCGGGCAACCCGGCCGAGGACTTCACCGAGGCCGACTTCGACCGGACGATCGCGATCAACCTCAAGGGCACCTTCCTCGCGAGCCAGGCCGCGGGCCGGGTCATGATCCGCCAGGGGTACGGGCGGATCGTCAACCTGGGGTCTCAGGCGGGTGAGGTGGCCCTGCCCGGCGAGTCGGTGTACTGCATGACCAAGGCCGCCATCGCCCACCTCACCCGCTGCCTGGCGGTCGAATGGGGCCCGTACGGGATCACGGTCAACAACGTCGCCCCGACCTTCGTCCGCACCCCCGGGACGGCCGAGGTGCTGGCGGATCCGGAGTTCGAAGCCGACGTGGTCGAGCGCATCGCGGCGCTGCACCGCATCGGGGAACCCATGGAGGTCGCCGGGGCCGTGCTGTTCCTCGCCTCTCCGGCCGCCTCGCTCGTCACCGGGCACACGCTCGTCGTCGACGGCGGCTGGACCGCCCGCTGAACCCCGTCCGAAACGGCCGTGCCGACCGGCGGCCGTCCCCATCGAGAGGAGCACCGACGTGACGTGTCGCACGGACGACCGGCAGGGCACGCCCGACCCGATCGCCAAGGACGGCTACGAGCTGGAGTTCGAGGACGTCTTCGACGGCGACCGCCTCGACGAGACCCGGTGGGTACCCCGGTACCTGCCCCAGTGGACCACCGGCGCGGCGTCCCTGGCCCGCCACCGGGTCGGCGGCGGCCTGCTGCGGCTCCTGATCGAGGAGGACCAGCCGCCGTGGTGCCCCGAGGCGGAGGGGGAGCTCCGCGTCTCCTCCCTGCAGACCGGCGTCTTCGCCGGACCCGTCGGCAGCGGCCTCGGGCAGCACGGCCGCGGGCCCGGCATGGTCGTCCGCGAGGCGCAGGACGACGTCAGGCTCTACACGCCGCTCTACGGCCTGATCGAGATGCGGGCCAAGGCGACCGACGACCCCCGCGCCATGGTCGCGCTCTGGATGATCGGGTACGAGGACAAGCCGGAACGTTCGGCCGAGATCTGCGTCTGCGAGATCTTCGGCCGGGACGTCCGCCCGGACGGCGCGCGCGTCGGCATGGGTCTGCACCCCTTCGGCGACCCCGACATCGCCGACGACTTCACCGTGGAGCCTTTGCCCGTCGACGCCCGCGACTTCCATGTGTACGCCGCCGAGTGGACGCCCGACCGGGTCGTCTTCCTCGTCGACGGCGAACCCGTCCGGACCGTGCACCAGTCACCGCGCTACCCGATGCAGCTGATGCTCGGCATCTACGAACTCCCCCGCACCGGCCTGGAGCGCGGACCCGAACGGCCGTACCCTCGGGAGTTCACCGTCGACTACGTCCGCGGCTACCGCCCCACCGCCGAGTCGAGGGGCCTGGACCCGCGCTGAAACCCGGATCCGGTACGGCCTCAGGCCGCTGATCAACGCGCCGCGCCTGACCCCTGGTGCGGGTACCGGTGCCAGGGGAGAAGGGCCGCTGTGGCGATCAGTAGGACTCCGGCGGTCGCGATCGCGGTGCGTGCGTCGGTGAGCACGGTCAGCAGGCCCCACAGGGCCGTGACACCGGCGACCGTCAGGCGCCCGGTGACGGTCCAGGCGGTGAGGACGCGGGTCGTCGTGTGGTCCGGGGTGTTCCGCAACCGGTAGGCGGCGAAGACCGGGGTGAAGACGCCCATGCAGAAGATCATCGCACTCTCGACCGCCATGACGACGAGAAGCCCGGCCGGGCCGGGTCCCACGAAGGTGAGACCGATCAGCCAGAGCACTCTGGCCACGCCGAACCCGAGCAGGATCCCGCGTTCCCCGAAACGGCGGACCAGCGACGGGGACAGGCGGGCGCCCAGGAGACCGCCCAGACACGGGATACCGAAACCAAGGCCGTACTCCAAGGGCGTGAAACCCAGGTCGTGCAGCATCAGGTGGGTCAGCGGCGGCGCGGACGCCAGGATGAGCGCGTTGACGAGCGTCGTGTGGGCGAACAGCAGGCGGAGCACACGATCGGCGGAGACGGTCCGCCAGCCCTCGGCGACCTCGCCCCACCGCGTCGTGCCGGGGGTGCGGGCGGGCGGTGCCGGCTCCGGTGCCGAGATCGCCCGGATGCGCAGCGCCGACAGCGCATAGCCGATCGCGTCCGCGACGATCGTGGCTACGGGGCCGAAGAACCCGATCATCGCACCCCCCGCCGGTGGGCCGACCGCCGTCGAAATCCAGGTGAGGAGCTCGAACCGGCTGTTGGCCTCGGTGAGCCGGTGGGCCGGTACGAGCGTCTTGAGGTAGGAACCCCTCGCCCCGATGAAGGCGATGTCGGCCACGGCGACCACCACGGCGACCACCATGAGGTGAACGTAGGTCAGCAGCCCCGTGCCGTACGCGATCGGTACCGTCGCCAGCGCGAGAAAGCGCAGCAGGTCGGCTCGGATCAGGAGCGACCGCTTGGGCCGGAACTCGATCCACGGGCCCAGGGGGACCGCGAGCAGGGCACCGATCGCCCCACCGGTCGCCGAGATCCACGACAGCTGCGCGGCTCCGACGTCCAGAACCATGATCGCGATCAACGGTATGGCGTCCAGCGCCAGCCGCGTCCCCAGAGAGCTCGCCGCACAAGCCTGCCAAAGCCGTCTGAAGTCCGCTCCCAGATCGTCGCGATCCGCCATCCCCAACCTCACCGTCGCACAACCGAATGTAGAACGGCGTTGATTCAACACACTTGATGAACTGGTACTCAAACAATAATCTGGCCAGTTCAACAACTATTGGTTGTTTGACGCATCGCTATGCTGCCTTCATGAACACCGAAGCCCTCCACGCCTTCGCCCTTGTCGCCGAGCACGGTCGATTTCAGGACGCGGCCGACGAACTCGGAATCACCCAGCAGGCGGTGTCCAAGCGGATCGCCGCCCTGGAGCAGCGCCTTGGCGTGCCCCTCTTCACCCGGGGCCGGCACCGCGCCGAGCTCACCGTGGACGGCCAGGCGTTCCTGCCGCACGCCAAGGCGGTGCTCCTGGCGGCGGAGGCCGCCGTCCGGTCCGTTCAGCCCACCGGCCGCGCCCTGCGGGTCGACGTCCTGGGTCGTCGCGTCGCCGCCAACGCCCTGGTGATCGACTTCCATACCCGCCACCCGGACATCCGGATCGACGTCATCACGGTGAGCGACATCAAAGCCGCCTTCCACGCGCTTCTCGGCGGATCGATCGACGCCACCTTCCGCTACATCCGCGACCCGGACGCCCTTCCGGGCGGTATCGAACACCGGCGGGTGTACGACGAGCCGCTGGACCTTCTCGTCGGGCCACGGCACCCCCTGGCGAAGTCCCCCGGGGTCCGGCTGTCCGACCTGGCGGACCACCGCATCTGGATCCCCGGCATCGTCGCCGGCTCGGAATGGGGCGACTACTACGTCGCGATGGCCGAGGAGTTCGGCCTCCACATCGACTCCACCGGGCCCAACTTCGGCGTGGAGCACCTGCTGGACACCATCGCCGACTCGCCGACCCTGGCCACCACCTTCGGCGCACGCACCCGCATCGCCTGGCTCACCGGGCACGGACTCCGGCGCGTCCCCATCCGTCACCCCACCCCCGTCTACCCCTGGTCACTGGCCTGGCACACCGTCAACCGCCACCCCGACCTCGACGAACTCCGCGACCACCTGTCCAACCTGCGCGAGCCGACCGGCCGACCCGGCACCTGGACACCTTCCTCCGGCCCCGGCCCGGCCAGGACCGGGGAAAGGACGAAGACCCACCCGGAGTAGTCCCGGACCGGCGGCTCCTCCGCCCGCTTGGCGTTCATACCGTACGGCCGCAGCCTGAGCGCCGGACCTTTTCGCGGTGCCCGGCCGGGCGCAGCCCGTACCGGGCGGCGTTCCGAACCCGGCGGCACCCGTAGCCGCCCTGGTGTCCTTCAGCGGCGGCGCTGCACGTTTCCCGGCTCACCGGACCGTAGGTTTTGGTTTTACCCGGATTGAGACTTTTCCATAGCCACTAGCCGTTGGCTGGGCTAAAGGTCGAGAAAAGTCTCACTGGGAAGGTCAATGACATGATTTAAGCAGGTGAGCGGCGTCCATCCGCTCGCCTCACGTACGGAGGCGACAAGTGAGGTTTGTTCTCGAAGTGGATATGGGTGACACGGCGTTCGACGGGAAGGCCGTCGGGGAGCTGGGCCGTATCCTGCGATATTGGGGTGGGAATCTGCACCACTACGAGCTGAAGCCGGGCGACGGGTCGGTCGTCTACGACTCGGACTACCACGAGGTCGGGCGGTGGAGCATCGCCGAGGCCGGCGACTCCTAACCGGCCCCGTTCGCCGACGCCGTGATGCGGCCACGCCGGTGTGCCGGCCGCGGAGGCCGTACGGACCGTGTCCGGGAACCCGGCATCGGCCCCTCCCCCGGGTAGCGCCGTGCCAACCGGGTATGGGGGGATGTGTCTGGCATCTCCGCGGTCGTCGTGACTCCTCCGCGCGGATCTGATCAGCACCTTCATCAGGTTTGCTCGGATACCGACGGAGAGGACCGATCCCATGCCCGACGGTTTCTCGGTGGACGGCAAAATCGGCAACCGATGGCGCTCCTGGGGCGCCGCCGACGGGCCCTTCGGAAAGGCCACCGGGCCGGAGGAGGACGTCCCCGGACGCAACGGGCGGCGCCAGCGGTTCGAGAACGGGGAGATCGCCTGGTCCCCCGACCAGGACATGGTGGTCAGCGGCTTCCGGCTCCGCAACGACGCCTGCTTCGAATGGTCCAAAACCGGATTCGGCTACGACCACCACCGCTGCGACATCACCTTCAACGGGGCGAGCCAGGGCCAGTCAGGCCTGCAACTGCGGCCCATCGACGCCAACCAGAGCATGCTGCAGATCTGGACCCGGCTGCAAGGCTTCGGCGAGTACGGGTTCACCGTCCGCGGCGTGGACGACGACGATGAAAGCCCGCAGGGATCGACCATCCCCGTCCGGGTACAACTCGGGACGATCCCCGGTTCCCCAAGCCCCGAGTGGCCTCCGGTCACTGGTGTGATCGCGGAACGGTGGCACGAGCTGGGGGCCTGGGAGGGCCCGCTTGGAAAACCCCTGGAACCGGAGGACGTCAATCCCGTCGGCGACATCCGGAACCAGGAGTTCGAATTCGGCCGCATCTTCACGGCCCCGCAGTTCGGGCCGCGCATGGTCATCGCGGTGTATCAGCAGCGCAGGTCCCTCGTGGTCAGCTGGGGCGGCGGCAACATCGGATTCAACGCGTTCCGCGTGGACGTCACCCACAACGGGACGAAGTTCCTGGAGCGGCTGGTCTGGGTGCCCACCCCGGACTTGGAATGGGCCCGAGCGGGCGTGAGCTCAGGGCAGTTCCGGCTCGACAACACCCGGGGGAACGGGCTCTACACCTTCCGCATCCACCCCACGATCACCCTGCTCCAGAATCCCGGGCTGGCCCCGACCGGTGAACCCGGCGTCACGGTCGAACCGCCGGCGCCGTTCGGCAACAGCCTGTCTCCGCAAGATTTCTCCTTCGGGAGCACCCCGGAGATCGCCGTCTGGTACGACCGAGGTCCCGCCGACGCGATCCTCGGCCCCCTGCCCGCAGGCGGAACCCCCGCCGACGCCTATGCGAGCAACGGCGCCCGGGCCAACGACATCGCCCGGCACTACGTGCACACCCGATGGCTGAACCTGCCGTCCATCACGGCCACCGAGGACAACACCCTCCAGCTGATCGCCTACCTCCAGGTGCTGTCGGTCGACCGCGGCTTCCGGACTCCCGGCGAACCGCCCGCCCTTGTGCTCTTTCACACCGCGTTACGCACCCTGAACCGCGCGAACGGGCACATGGGCACCAGCTTCGACGAGTTCGTGTCCTTTCTTCAAATTCACTTGCAACGGCTGGGCGACTACGACATGGCCGTCAAAGGCCTCATGGTCATCCTCTACCGATACCGCGACCTGCTCACCCAGGAGGAGGTCGACCACATCCTCACCGAGCTGGTCCCGGTGACACTCAACGGGGCGCACAACCCTGCCGACGAGTCCTACCCCCTGGCCACCGAGGTGGCCCCGGAAACCGAGAACCACATGCTGATGATCAACAGTTCCCGGTACCTGGTCAACCAGCTCCTCTTCGAGAAGACCGGCGACGCGAAGGTCGACAACGTCGGCAACGGCCTGGCCGGTTGGCTGCTCGGCTACATGCACACCATCGCCAAGCACGACTTCCTGGAGTTCAACGCCCGCCCGTACCAGCGGCTGTCCCTGCACGCCCTGATGAACCTGCACGACTTCGCCAAGGACAAGACGGTCAGACACGGTGCGCGGATCCTGCTCGACTACATCATGGTCAAATTCGGGGTTTCCAGTACCCGGATGCGCCGGGTACCCCCGTTCCGGCGACTCAAGGAAACGGCCAGCAGCCCAGGCAAGATCAACGACCTGCTCCGGGAGGGGATCGGCGGTGACCCGGTCACCGGGTTCTTCGCCATGTACTCCGGCATCCCCGACCGGGACGGAAAACCCATGCGGTGGTTCCCGGACGACTGGGCGCTCAACGCGCTCATCGCCGGCCTGTCCGACTACCGGCCGCCCCCGGCCGCCTACATCCTGGCCATGACCCGCTACCCCGCCGACCTCCACCTGTTCTGGCACGGTCAACGGCCGCAGATGCACGAGGCGGACGAAGACGCCATGAGCGGTATGGAGATCTACTACCACTCCCCGTCGTTCCTGCTCACCGCCGGAGGGATGTGGCTCAACAGCGGGTACGGCCTGGACGAGTGGACCGGGTACAAGCAGGTCGCCATCGCCCAGTCCACGACCCTGATGTTCACCCGGGCCTTCGACGTGCGGGTCAACCCCGGAGACCTGGACGTCCGGCTCGACTTGGACAGCAAGTTCGCCGACCTGATCCGATTCGACCGGTGGCCCAGCCTCCGCATCGTCGACGCAGAGGACAACGAGACGGAGTCCCTTGATCGCGACGCCGTCAACACCGGCGTGCACCGCGGATTCGCCTGCGGCGCCGAGATGCAGGTGCCCGACAAGTGGCTGCTACTCGCGGGCGCCTCCTGGGACGGACCCTGGCTCTTTCTCGACCTCGGCAAACAGCCCGAGCCCACGGTGCCCGAGCCGTTGCGGTTCTACGGCTCTCTCGGCGTGTATGTCGCGATCTACCGGACACCCGTCGACCCGCAGCAGGCCGAGTTCCTGAACGTGCTCTACGACGCCGTCCCCCCGAAGACCTTGGGCTTTCTCTATGTGATCGAAGCCGACACACCCGACCCCTCCACCGGGGCACCCATCACCTTCACCACGTTCCAAGAGCTCGTGCGGCAACGGAATACCTTTCCCAATCCACTTAGGTGGAGTGATTTCTACTCATTTCACACCGTGGACAATCACCGGTTCGACTTCTGGGTCCGGCCCGACTCGCACACCTACGCCCCCCGGGTCGAGCTGGACGACCAGCCGCTGTTCCCGGAGAACGCGCCACTGGCCAACAGCCCCTACCTGAAGACCCCGGGTGGCCACGACGGAAAGTTCGAGGTCACCCACCCCAGCTGCGACGCCCCGCTGATCCTGGACTTCCGTGACCGGAACGATCCCCGCTACCTGGACAACATCGCCGCCTGCCCGCAGCCCTGGCTCGACCGCGCGGCGGCCCTCGCCGTCTTCACCCAGACGCTCGCCAACGCGGGACGCCGCAGGGAAGCTACCGCGGCCATGATCGAACGGGTCCTGGTCTACCGGCGCCTGACGGAAGCCGACCCCGAAAAGTACCGGCCTCTGCTGGCCACCGCCCTCTTCGAGTTGATCTTCTACCACCGCGCCGGACTCGACGCCGGCTCGACCCAGAAGTACGCCCGGCAAGGACTGCACACCTATGAGGAGCTGGCGGGACTCCGTACCCCCGGCTCGGAAACCCCGGTCGACTACGAGCAGCTCAGCACCTTCACCCCCAACCAGCACTGGGGATGGCCGCTCCTGGCCGGAGCGCTGTGGAACCTGACCTGGACCAACCGAGAAGCCGGCGACTTCACCGCCGCGGCGGGCTGGACCGTCAAACGCATCCGCGTCTACCGGCGGGCGGCCCAGGTCGACCCGGACACGTACCGGCCTTTGGCAGCCGACGCGCTGTGGGAGCTCATCTTCTACCACCGCGCCGGACTCGACGCCGCCTCCATCCAGTCCTACGCCCGGCAAGGCCTGATTGCCTACGAGGAGCTGGCGGACCTCCGTTCATCCGGTTCGCAAGACCCCGTCGACTACGAACAACTCGACGACTTCACCCCCAATCAGTATTGGGAGTGGCACATGCTCACCGGGGCGCTGTGGAACCTGGCCTGGACCAACCGCGAAGCCGGAAACCACACCGCCGCCGCCGACTGGACCGTCAAACGCATCCGCGTCCACCAACGCCTCGCCCAGATCGACCCCGAGAAACACCGGCCCACCGTCGCCGACGCCCTCTGGGAGCTCATCTTCTACCACCGCGCCGGACTCGACCCAGCCGCGATACAGACCTACGCCCAGCAAGGACTGGCCGCATATGAGGAGCTGGCGGGACTACGGCCACCCGGATCCCAGGCCCCGGTCGACTACGACCAGCTCGCCACCTTCACGCCCAACCACTATTGGGAGTGGCACATGCTCACCGGGGCACTGTGGAACCTGGCCTGGACCAACCGCGAAGCCGGAAACCACACCGCCGCCGCCGACTGGACCATCAAGCGCATCCGCGTCTACGAACGCCTCGCCCAAACCGACCCGGGCACCCACCGCCCCACAGTGGCCGACGCACTGTGGGAACTCATCTTTTACCACCGTGCGGGGCTGGACGCCGCCTCCGTCCAGACCTACGCCCGCCAAGGGCTGGCGCGCTACGAGGAGCTCGCCGGTCTCCACGGCTCCCCCAACCCCGTCGACTACGACCAGCTGGCGGCCTTCACCCCCAACCAATTTTGGGAGTGGCACATGCTCACCGGGGCGCTGTGGAACCTGGCCTGGACCAACCACGAGGCGGGGAACCACACCGCCGCCGCCGACTGGACCATCAAGCGCATCCGCGTCTACGAACGCCTCGCCCAAACCGACCCGGTGAAACACCGCCCCTCGCTCGCCGACGCCGTCTTCGAGCTGATCTTCTACCACCGCGCCGGGCTGGACCCGGCCGCGGTCCATACCTACGCCCAGCAGGGACTGACCGTCTACGAAGAACTCGCCGGGCTTCGCCAACCCGGGGTCACCGGCCCCGTCGACTACGACCAGCTGGCCTCCGTCGTCCCCAATCAGCACTGGCCCTCACTGGCCGGAGCCCTATGGAACCTGGCCTGGGTGAAACGAGAGGCCGGAGACCGTACGGCCGGCGCGGCCTGGATGGCCAGGCGCGTCCGCGTCTTCGAACGCCTGGTCCAGATCGACCCGGACAAGTGGCAGGCCTCCCTCACCCAGGCGGAAGCCGAAGCCGCAAGCTTCTCCACCTGACCACCGACCGCCGGGAACGGAGTCCCACGACGCGACCGTGGGCACGCGGTGACGCGCTCGCCGAGGTCGCCGCGTTCCTCGTCGGGCAGGAAGGCGCCGTGTATCCCCACCGTCGTCATATGGAGGCCATACCGTCGCCTTCCCCCGCGTGGATGGTGACGTGAATCCCCGCGCGGCGCAGCCCGAAAAGGTCCCGGAACCGCCGCGCCGAGTATCCCGTCTCGGGCCCGCCGAGGTCGAAGGCGACGACCCGGGTGTCCGTCGTGCGCTGAACCGGTTCCGCGGCCTGAGCCGCGAACCGGCGGTCGCGCATCGCGCAGACGATGACGCGTACGTCGATGCGTCGGCCTGCCTCCTGGATCCCTCCCTGGTGCCGGCCAGGACGGCATCGAGCACCTGGGCGCCGGTGAGCCCGTGGCCGAGGTGGAACTCGGGCGCGAACCGGGTCTCCGCGTACACGTCTCCGTCCGCGGCGAGATCCTGCACGTTCTCCCTGGCTGCCCGGACCAGTCCTTCCCGGGTCTGCAGGACGCCGTACGCGTGCGGGAACCCGGCGAGGTACTCGGGCAGCGATTGGCCCGGCGGGGAACGCCGGCCGGACAGCGGCGAACCCCAGGCCGGCCAGGGCGACCCGGGGTTCGCGCGAGACTTCAGGTCACACAGGGCGACCTGGGGTTCGCGTCACGACCCGCCAAGGGGACACGAACCTCCGTCTCGGTGGGGGTGGACTGATCGCCCATGGCGGCATCGTCGGGCCCGCCGTGGACGGGGTCCGCTAGGAGAGGGGCTTCTCCGAGACGACCAGCTTGAACTCCCCGGGGGTGTGCTCCCACCCCTGCACGACGGTCCAGTCCTTACCGATCGGGCCGGAATACTGCTTGTCGACGGTGACGCCGATGCGGTCCTTCCCGAGCGGCTTGGCCTCGACGACCTCGTAGACGACCTTCAGCCCGCGCTTCTTGAGCTCGGGAAGCACCTCGCCGACCGTCTTCCCGTCCACTTGATACGCGGGAAGCGACTTGCCCGGATCCCCGGTCGATCCGAGCGGCTCCTTGGTCTCGTCGGGGACGAGCACACAGGGGGCCACCGGGCCTTGCATCAGGACGGTGGCGGCGGTCGCCACCCCGTCGGGATGGACCGTCATGGTCCAGACGAGGCTCTGACCGGGCTTGAAGAGCTTGGGATTGATCTTCATCCGCAAGCCGTCCTTCTCCCCGGGAATACCGGTCGGCGGCTCGTACAGACCGGCGGGAATGCCCTCCACGAAGGTCCCCCGCGGTCCACGGCACTTCTGCCCGTGCGGAACGTAGTCCACGACGGCGGGCACGCCGAGTTCCTTCAGCCGCTTGGTCAGTCCCGCGGCGTCGCGGAAGTCACGCACCTCGGCGTGCACCACCCCGTCGGCGTCCGTGGTGACGGCGTAGGCGGGCACCGTCCCGCCGAGCGAGACGATCGTGATCGCGGTGGCGAGCCCGGCTCCGGCGAGCGAGGCGGCACCGAAGAACAGCCGCCTGCGGGGCCGGCTCCGCTGCTCGGCCGCGGCACGGCCGGCGATGTGCTCCTTCAGTTCCACGAGACGCCGCTCCTCAAAGGCTGCGAGGGGGGTGCGGTCGGCCTTCATGATGCTCCTTTCAATGTGACGACAGGCTCGGGGAGGGCATCGGGTTCCTGCCTGAGCGACCGGTGTGCGCGATGCAGCCGGACTCGGGCGGTTCCCACCCGGATACGCAGGGCGGCGGCGGCCTCGGCGACCGAAAGGCCGTCGATGTCCACCAGTTCGGCGACGGCCCGCTGGCTCTTCGGGAGCTCGGCGACCGCCTTGAGGAGCGGGCGTGCGGCCCGTTCGGCGTCGATCCGCTCCTCCAGCCGGGCGATGTCGTCGGGGTCCAGCGAACGCCGCCCGGCGGCCCGCCCGTTCTTGCTCAGCTCCCGGGCCGCTCTGCGCTGCTCGGTGGCCACCACGTTCCTGGCTATCCCGAAGAGCCAGGCCACTTCGCTCCCCCGGTCGGGCCGATAGGTGCGCGCCGTGTCGATGGCGGCGAGAAAGACCTCGGTGGTCAGGTCGTCCACCATGTGCGGATCGGTCACCCGGCGTGCCACAAACCGGCCGACCGACTCGGCGTGTTTTCGGTAGAAGACCTCGAACGCCTCAGGATCCCGCATGATCCGGCGCATATCCCCTGCCTCCACGGCAGTGTCTTGCATCCCTTACGTCCCTCCCAATCGCCTAGGGTTTATCTCTACTTGGGACGCAGGGCCGTAAAGCATTACATTCGCTGCCCACCGCCCCGATCGGTCATCCGATCGGCGGCCTGACATGGGCGTGAGTCCCGGTACGGGGCGAAGCCCGTCGAAGTGCGGCGCCGTCCGGGAACAGGACGAGGCCGACGTCCCCACGAGCGTAGACGACCGCCTTCCGGCCACCGGCGGCGAGCGTCCGCCATGGAGATCCGCCCGGAAACCTCACATACCGCCCTCTGGCGTGGCACGTATGCAGTCAGGGGTTGTGGAGACCGAGATCTAACTCCTGCGCGACGCCGCACGCAGCAGATAGGCGACGAGAACCACCGCTCCCACCAGCGCTTGCGTGACGATGAGCGACCGCGGGTCGGCGGGCCGTTCGACCAGCGCCGTCAGCGCGGGAAAACCGGCCGGCAGTGCCAGGTCGACCCCGGTCAACGCCCAGATCAGCGGTCCCGCCGGGATCGCCCCGGCTCCCATGTCGATGACGGGCATCGAGTGGTCCAGCGGCCGGCGCCGAGCCATCCGCATCGCCCCGGCGGCCAGTGCGGGCGCGACCGCCGGAGCCAGCAGCCACCACACGCCGACCGGCAATGCGCCGACCGACATCAGGCCGGTCAACCCGAGTGCGAGCCACAGAGCCGCGACCAGGACGGGAAGGACCGCCCGGGCGGCCAGCGCGGCACGCGGATCCACGGCGAGCAGCCGGGTGAGGGTGGGGTCGTCGGCGTCGCGGCGGATGCCCGCGGTGCAGGCCACGGCGGCGGCCAGTGCCCCACCGAGCAGGACGACCGCGGCGACGGCGGACAGACCGGCCTGCACGGCGAAGGCGGGGAGCGCCGCGGTGCCGAACAGCACGGCGAGGCGCAGGGGACGCCGGCCCACCCGGCGCCACTCCTGCCAGGCGAGGGCCTGCTCCCCCGCCCACCGGCCGGTGACCAAGCGCGGCCACCGGCGGGAGCGCAGCACGCGGCCACGCCAACGGTTCTCCTCGGCGGCCCAGGTCAGCGCACCCGGATCGAGGAGGGTCACCGCCGTGTTCAGCCTGCCCCACCGGGACGAGGACCGAAGAAGCCGCTGAGCCGGGATCCGGTCCAGCGCGATCCAGGCCCGCCACGCCGACACGGCCGCCGTCACGACGGCGGTACCCGCGACGGCACCCACCCACGCCGACGGCGCGCTCGCGACGGCGGTCAGCGTCGACCGGCCCGGGCCGCCGCCCAGCGCGGCGGAGAGAACCGCCGCCACGAGTGTGCCCGCCACAACGGCCTGCACCCAGTGGTCCCACGCGGGAGAGGCCTGGCCGAGGACCGCCGTCGCCATGCCCCCGATCGCGGTCGCGACGCCCACCACCAGGGCGGCCGCCACCCGGAGGGTGAGGTGGTCCGGGGCGCCGACCACCGCCAGCAGCGCCACGCCGAGGGCGAGCCCGCCCACCGTTGAAACGGCGAACAGCACCACCGCGGTCCTGGTCAACGTCGAACGCCGGGACAGCGGCGAGAGCACCAGCCAGGCGGCGTCGGCGGCCGGCAACGCGACCGGGCCGAGCGTCCGCGCCAGGACGAGGAATCCGGCGTAGCCCGCGAAGATCAGAGCGAGCCCCGCACCCAGCCGCGAGGGGTCGGCCCGTCCGGCCAGTCCGCTCAGCGCGGCCTCGATGGGCTGTCCGGCGAGCGCGATCACGAGCACCAGCCCGAACAGCGTCGCATAGCGGTCCGACCAGGTCTTCGGGAGCCGACCACGGGAGCGGAGGTACGCGCGTGCGGGGTTCACGCCTTGCTCTCCAACGTGATGAGGTGTGCCTCGGCGGCGTCCGCGAGCGCCAGGTCGTGCGTCGCCATGACCACCGTGCCGCCGAGGGTGGCGTAGTCGCGGAGAATCGCCGCGAGCCGCCCCCGGAACTCGGTGTCGAGTCCGCGTTCCGGCTCGTCCAGCAGGAGCAGCCGACTCGGCCTGAGCAGCGCCATCGCCAGCGAAAGCCGTTGCCGCTGCCCGGTCGACAGGCTCAGCGGGTGCAGGTCCGCCCGTCGCTCCAGCGAGAAGACGGCCAAGGCCTCGTCCACGGTCAGGCGTCCGTCCCGGTGCACGGCGTGCATGAGCTCCAGGTGCTCCCGGGTGCTCAATCCCGGGTACCAGGCGGGCTCATCCCCCACCAGGGCGACCTCCCGCCAGAACCGGGCTTCGTCCACCGGCGGCCCGTCCAGCACGTCGATCTCCCCGCCGGCCGGCGACTGCAGTCCCGCCAGGCAGCGAAGGAGCGTCGACTTGCCCGCGCCGTTCTCCCCGACCACGGCCACGATCTCACCTGAACCCGCCGTGAGGTCGACATCCCACAGGATGGGGTGCCCTCCCAGCTCCACCTGAACGCCGCGCGCGACGACGACCCCTTCCGCCATGCGTCGAGCCTACGGCGCGTGATCCGCTCTTGGGCGAGGACGGTGAGCACCGTGTGCATCCTCGTCGGCCACGACACCGCGGAGCCAAGGCGACCGGGGCCGCCGACCTGTCCCGGATGCCGATACCCGGCCGGAGGTTGCCAACGTGAGAGAACCACGTTCAGCGGGACGGCCGACAGCAGGTGAACCGCGCGGGCGTGGTTCCCTCCCGGGCGGCGCCTCGTCCCGGTACGGGCTGCGCCGGGCTGATCATCGGATCGACCCGGCGCGTCGGCCGCCTGGCGGCCGTACCGGAACTCGATCCGGCGCCGCCGCGTGAAACGCGATCAGGTCGTGGGGGCGGGGCTGACCTGGAAGAGGGCGCACTTCCACTCCCCGTCCCGCTTGACCAGGACCGACGAGGCGAAGAGCCGGACGGTCTGCTTGTCGGTGCCGTTCACCAGGACGTCGATCTCCACGGTGCTGGTGTGCACGGCGCTCTCGTCGGTCAGGACGGTCACCCGGTGGTCGGACTGGTCGGTCCGCAGGTAGGGATTCCGGTTCTCGGCGAAGCCCCGGAGTATCGCGTCCCGGTCGGACACGACGCCCCAGTGCGAGACGCTGAGCGGCGTCTCGGTGAGAAACCGGTCGAAGAAGGCGGCGTCGCCGTTCCGGTTGGCCTCCCACGACTTCTCGCTCAGCTCGATCAGCTCGGTTTCGATGCTCATTCCCGTTCCCCTTCTCAGTGACACCGGTTTAACTGGTGTCGATGCTACCCTGATGGCATGGTGGTGTTGCAAGGAAGGGACGGGCAGCGGTTCCGCTTCGACCCCGGGACCCTGTGCCTGGAGTTCCTGCTCACGGGCGGAGAGGGCTTACTCGCCTACTGGGAGCAGTTGGACACCGCGGACGATCTCGCCTGCTGGGTGGCGGCGTGCAGTTTGGGAATCAAGGGCGAAGTCCACGCGGACCCGGCGGATCTGCCCGATGCGAAACGGCTCCGGGCCGCCGTCCAGCGACTGGCCGAGCAGGCGGCCGACGGACGGGATCCGGCCTTCGAGCCGGTGCTCAACGAGATGGCGGCCCGGCCTCCCCTGGTCCCGGCCCTCGGCACGGCCTTCGAACGCGGCTGGGCCGAGCCGGTCACCTGCACGCAGTTTCTCTCCCAGGTCGCCCGGGACGCGATCGAGGTGTTCGGCTCCGATCGCGTCGGCCGGGTCCGTCAGTGCGACTCCGACAACTGCCTTCTCTTCTTCCTCGACACCTCACGCCCCGGCGCGCGCCGGTGGTGCTCCATGGACCGCTGCGGCAACCGCCAGAAACTCCGCACCCGCCGCCCCTCCCGGGAGAACGGGTGAGAACACGCCACCGTATGCGCACCTCCGGCCGGCGGGGAGGTCCCCGCCCCGCGCATCCGTGATCGCCTCGCTGTGCGGCACCCGGTGGCGGGCACACAGCGCAACCGTCATCGGACCCAGCCGAGAGCACGCCGCGGGTTCGCAGACCCGGCCCGCACCGACGATTCGGTGAGGCGGCAGATTTCCACCTCTATCCAGCCGCGCAACCGTTGTCCGATCGGGAATTCCGGGACGGGCCGCTGTTCGCCCCGTGATGTGTCCACGCCTCGCCGGGGAGGCCGATCACTCGGCCGAGCGTCTCGGCGGTGAGGACCTCGGCGGGGGGACCTTGCGCGGCGAGCCGGCCCCGCTCCAGGAGAAGGCAGTGCTCGGCGCGCGTGGCGGCGGCGAGGTCGTGGGTGGCGTGGACCACGGTGACGCCCTGGGCCGCGGCGGCGTCGAGCGCCTCGTCGACGAGGCGCCTGGCTTCGAGGTCGAGGCCGGTGGTCGGCTCGTCCAAGAGGAGCAGGTCGGGTTCCTGGGCGAGCCCTTGGGCGAGCAGCGCCCGCCGGCGCTGACCTCCGGACAGGGAGCCCAGCCGACGCGAGGCGAGAGGGAGGATGTCCAGCTGGGCCATCCGGGCCTCGACGACGGCCCGATCGTGGCCGGTGAGGCGTCTCCACCGGCCGCGGTGGGCCCACCGGCCCATGGCCACGGTCTCCCGGACGGTGATCGGCAGCGTGTCGGAGACGGCGCTGTGCTGTGGAACGAAGCCGACCCTGCGCACACCCGAGGAGACGACCGAGCCCGAGGTGGGCCGGATGATCCGGGCGAGCACCGCCAGCAGTGTGGATTTCCCCGAGCCATTCGGGCCGAGGACGGCGGTGACCTGCCCGCGGGGGATCCGCGCCGTGATCCCGTGGAGGACCGTCCGCCGCCCGTACCCGGCGACCAGGTGATCGATCACGACCTCCACAACGCCTCCGACTTGAAATTGATAATGATTTTCATTATAAAACTTATACCATGGAATGGTTGGTTGATCCTTTTGAGGTCTCCTTCGTCAGGCACGCGCTTGCCGGCGGGATCCTCGTCTCCCTGATCTGCGCCCTCGCCGGGACCTGGGTGGTCCTGCGCGGCATGGCCTTCCTCGGCGACGCGATGTCGCACGGCCTGCTGCCCGGCGTGGCGATCGCCGCGCTGCTCGGCGGCGGTCTCGCCGTCGGCGCCGCCCTCAGCGCCGCCGCGATGGCCCTCGGCGTCACCGTGCTCGGCAGATCGCCCAGACTCTCCCCGGATACGAGCATCGGCCTGCTCTTCGCCGGCATGCTCGCCCTGGGAGTGATCATCGTTTCGCATTCCCGGTCCTTCGCCGTCGACCTGACCGGGCTCCTCTTCGGCGACGTCCTCGCCGTCCGTCCCGAGGAGCTGACCCACCTCGCCGTCGCGCTGGCCGTCGCCGCGGCGGTGTCCGTCCTCGGCCACCGGTCGTTCGTCGCGCTCACCTTCGACCCGCGCACGGCGCACACACTGGGGCTGGGACCCCGGTCGGCGCACGCCCTCCTGCTGGGACTCGTGACCCTCGCCGTCGTCGCCTCCTTTCACGTCGTCGGCACCCTCCTGGTCTTCGGCCTCCTGATCGCCCCGGCCGCGACCATGCTCCTGTGGGCCCGGCGCATCCCGTCGATCATGTTGGGGGCGGCGGTCCTCGGCGTCGCTTCGACCGTGATCGGCCTGATCCTGTCCTGGCACCTCGGTACGGCGGCGGGCGCCACGATCACCGCGGTGGCCGTTTCGCTCTTCTTTCTCGGCGCCACGGCGGCGTCCCTGCGGGACCGGCTCCCCCGCACCCGGGCGGTGACCGGGTGACGCGGACCCGCATGCTCGCCGCCGCCCTCCTTGTCCTGGCGACCGGCTGCGCCTCCGGCCGTACCGAGACCGCCGACCCCGGACCGGCCGAGGCGGTCCCCCACGGCTACGTCGAAGGCGCCGTCGAGACGGCCGAGCCGCAGCAGCGGCTGGTCGTGGCCGACGGGGAGACCGGGGCGGTCCGCGTCCTGGACCTGACGACCGCGCAGACCTTCACGCTGGGGCGGGTCGGCGGGGTCGACGGCATCGCCGGTGACGGCCGCTTCGCCTACCTCACCTCGGGCCGAGGCAAGGCGCTGAACATCGTGGACGGCGGTACCTGGACCGTCGACCACGGCGACCATCTCCACCACTACCGTGCCGAGGCCCGGGACGTCGGCACCCTGGCGCGCCGGAGCCCGCAGGCCGTCCGGAGCGACCCCGCCGTGGCCGCGGTCTCCTTCTCCGACGGCTCGGTGGAGCTGCTCGACCGGACCGGCCTGGGGAAAGGCGAGATCACCAGGATCGGAGTGACCGAGGGCGATGGCACCGCGCTGCCGTACCGGGAACACCTGATCCTGCCGGTCGCCGGAGACGCCGTCGACGTGCGCACCGCGGACGGCGAACCGGTCACCTCGTTCGACGAGCCCTGCGCGGAGCCGCGCGGTGCGGCCGTGACCCGCGCCGGTGCCGTCCTCGGGTGCGCCGACGGCGCCCTGCTCGTCGTCGAGGACGACGGCGCCTTCACCGCGGAGAAGATCGCCTACCCGGGCGAGGTGCCGCGGGAACGCCGCGCGCGGCACTTCGAGCACCGTCCCGGCGGCACCACGCTGGCCGCGAAGGCGGGCGGCCGGGGCGTCTGGCTGCTCGACGTACGGGCCAAGAAGTGGACTCTGCTGAAGACCGGGCCACCGGTGGCCGTCTGCGCGACCGGCCCGGACACCCCGGTGCTCATCCTGACCGCGGACGGCTTCCTGCGCGCCTACGACCCGGAGTCGGGGAGGCAGACCGCGAAGACCGCCCTGATCGGCGAACCCGCGCCCGGTACGCAGGTCATCGAGGCCGACGCCTCCCGGGCCTACGTCAACGACCCGGCCGCCCGGGTGATCCACGAAATCGACTACAACGACGGGCTCCGGCTCGCCCGCACCCTCGACCCCGGCATCACGCCCACCCACATGGTGGAGACGGGCCGTTGATCGCCCGGATCCTGCTCGCCGTGGTCGTCGCGCTCGCCGCGGCGGGGTGCGCGGGCACCGGGGGACGCCGCCCTGAGGTGGTCGTCACCACGAACATCCTCGGAGACGTCGTCCGCCGGGTCGTCGGTGACCAAGCCACGGTGACCGTGCTGATGAAACCGGACTCCGACCCGCACTCCTTCGGGATATCGGCCCGGCAGGCCGCCGGCCTCGAACGGGCCGACCTTGTCGTGTACAACGGCCTCGGCCTGGAGGAGGGGGTCCTGCGGCAGGTCCTGGCCGCCCGGGACGCCGGGGTTCCGGTACTCGCCGCCGGGGAGGCCGCCGATCCGATCCCGTACGCCGCGGGGGACGCGGCCGGGCGACCCGACCCGCACTTCTGGACGGACCCCCACCGGATGGCCAAGGTCGTCGACGTGATCGCCGACCGGGTGACAGCCGAGGTCGACGGCGTCGACGCCGAGGCCGTACGGGCGAACGCCGCCGGCCACCGCCGCGAGATCCACGAGCTGGACACGTGGATGAGGCAGCGGTTCGCCACCATCCCTCCCGCCCGGCGGAGCCTGGTGACCAACCACCACGTCTTCGGCTACTTCGCCGAACGCTACGGCTTCAAGGTCGTCGGCGCGATCGTCCCCGGCGGCACGACCCTGGCCTCCCCCAGCGCCGCCGACCTCAAATCCCTCGCCGACGCGGTCCGTGCCGCCGGCGTCCCAGCGATCTTCGCCGACTCCTCCCACCCCGACCGCCTCGCCCGGGCGCTCGCCGCGGAGGCGGGGCTTCGGATCAGGGTCCTGACGCTGTTCTCGGAGTCGCTGACCGCGCCCGGCAAGGGCGCCGCGACGTTCCTGGACCTGATGCGCGCCAACACCTCGGCCATCGTCGACGGCCTCGGCACCGGATGAAACCCCACCCCCACGTTCCCTCCGGCCCGGTCGGCCGGACGTTTCCCTCAATCAGCTGAAAGGCGAGATCCCCCATGAACATCGCACCGCGCACCCGGACGGCGGCAGCGCTGTCCGCGCTGCTGGCCACCGCCTTCACCGTCAGCGCCTGCGGTCTGCAGCAGCCCATGGCGTCCTCGTCCTCGCCGACGGCGCGGACCACACCCCAGACCACTGTGCGGGACCCCCTCGTGATCACCTACGACGGCGGCCTCCACGTCCTCGACGGCCAAAGCCTCCACCTCGTCGCGGACATCCCGCTCCCCGGATTCAACCGGGTCAACCCAGCCGGAGACGACCGGCACGTCCTGGTCTCCACATCGACCGGCTTCCGGATACTCGACGCCGCGGCCCCCGAGCTCACCTCCGACGAGTTCACCGCCGCCGAACCCGGCCACGTGGTGCGGCACGCGGGCAGGACCACCCTGTTCTCCGACGGGACCGGAAAAGTCGTCGTCTTCGACCCGAGGCGGCTCGGCGACGGCCTCCCGGAGACGGAGGTCTACACGGCCGACACCCCGCACCACGGCGTCGCCGTCGGCCTGGGCAGCGGGGAACTCGTCGTCACCCTCGGCACCGAGGAGAAACGGGTGGGCATCCTCGTCCTGGACAAGGACGGCAGGGAGATCGCCCGCAACGAGAACTGCCCCGGCGTGCACGGCGAGGCCACCGCGCGGGACGACGCCGTCGTGATCGGCTGCCAGGACGGCGTCCTGCTCTACCGGGACGGCGAGATACGCAAGATCGAGAGCCCGCACGAGTACGGCCGGATCGGCAACCAAGCCGGTTCCGATCGGTCGGCGATCGTCCTCGGCGACTACAAGAAGGATCCGGCCGCCGAACTCGAACGCCCCAGGCAGATCTCCCTCATCGACACCAAGTCCGGCACCCTGAAACTGCTCGACCTGCCCACGAGCTACACCTTCCGTTCCCTGGCCCGCGGCCCGGGCGGCGAAGCCCTCGTGCTCGGCACCGACGGCGCACTCCATGTGATCGACCCGGACCGGGCCGAGACCGTGAGCACCATCAAGGTCCTCGACCCGTGGAAGGAGCCGGTCGAGTGGCAAAAGCCCAGGCCGATGCTCTTCGTCCGCGGCCGGACGGCGTACGTCACCGATCCGAGCACCCGGGAGCTCCACTCGATCGACCTCGGCACCGGGAGGATACTCCGTACCGTGCCCCTCCCCAAGACGCCCAATGAGCTGACCGGCGTCACCCGCTGACCCCGGGCCGGTACGGCCTCGGGCGCGAACCCTGAGGCCGTACCGGCCGGAGCGTCGCCGATCGGACCGCCCACGCCGTACGGAACCGGTCCCCCACCCCGTACGGCCGCCGCGGCGGCACCGGGCCCCTGATCCGCGAAATGTGTTTGCCCCGATGTCGCACCGCCCACGATGCTCGGGGAATGAGAAACACCGGACTTGCCGGCAAAGTGGCGCTGATCACCGGCGCCGACGGGGGGATCGGGGCCGCGATCGCCCGGGCGTTCGCGGCCGAAGGCGCCCAGGTGGCGCTGCATCACCTGCCGGGGCAGGCGGCGCCGCCTCCCGGGGTGACCTGGGAACACCGGATCTCCGCCACGGGTACGGCCACGGCGCTGGCCGCCGAGCTCGGCAAGGCCGTCACGGTCGGGGTGGACCTGGCGGAACCGGAGGCCGCGCGGCGCGTGTTCGACACGGTCGAACAGGGGCTGGGACCGGTGGACGTGCTGGTGAACAACGCCGCGCACTGCGAGAGCCCCGACACGGTGGACACGCTCACCGCGGCGGGGCTGGAGCGTGCCTATCGGGTCAACGTGATGGCGCCCGCGCTGCTCATCGCGGAGCTGGCCCGGAGGGCCGGCGGTGCGCGGCCCTGTGTGGTCAACATCTCCACCGACGCGGCCCGCGCCTTCCCCGGCCAGGTGGGCTACGGCACGTCCAAAGCCGCGCTGGAGGCGTTGACCCGCGGCACCGCGCTCGACCTCGCCCCGGCCGGAATCCGGGTCAACGCGGTTGCCCCGGGCCCGGTGCAGAGCGGCTGGATGGACGAGGCGATCTACGAGCACGCCCGCTCGATCGTGCCGCTGGGACGGGTGGGCGAGCCCGAGGACATCGCCGACGCGGTCGTCTTCCTCGCCTCCCATCAGGCCCGCTGGATCACCGGGCAGGTCCTCCAGGTGGCGGGAGGCCACGCCCTGTGACCTCGGCGACGGCTCAGGGGAGGAGCAGCAGCCGCCCCCTGACCTCGCCGGACTCGATCCGGCGGTGCGCGTCGGCCGTCTCCGCCAGCGGGAGGCGATCGGCGATCCGGGTGGTGAGCCGCCGGTCGGCCAGCATCCGGTTGATCAAGACGGCGGCGGCGGCGAGGTCGGCGACGGAGGCCCGGCTGATGACGAACCCGAGCACGGCGACGTCCCTGGTGTACAGCCGGGACAGGGGCACCGCCACCTCGGCGCGGGCGGCGGTCACCGGGATCCGGCCGCCCGGCGCCGTCGCCTCCGCCGCGACGGCGAAATCCTGGTATCCGGAGGTGTCCCACATGACGTCCACCCCCGCGGGGGCGAGTTCCCGCAGCCTCTCGGCCAGCCGCGGGTCCCGGTAGTCCAGGACGGCCTCGGCTCCGGCGGCGCGGCACCGCGGATGGTCCTCCGGGCGGGCGCTGGCGATCACATGTGCCCCGCCCGCCACCGCGATCTGGATGGCGGCGGTGCCCACGTTCCCGCCCCCGCCGCCGACGAACACCGTCTCCCCCGGCCGGAGCCGCGCGTGGACGTACCAGCCGAGATAGGCGGTGGCGGCGGGATGGGCGACGGCCACCGCGGTCTGCGGGTCGACGCCTTCGGGGACGCGGTAGAGCCGGTCGGCGGGGACGACCGCGTACTCGGCGAACGCCCCCTGCCGGCCCTGATGCCCCAGGCTGTTGCACCACACCCGATCTCCCGGTTGAAAGCCCGTCACCCCCGGTCCGGTCAGCGCGACCGTCCCGGCGAGATCACGTCCCACGATGAACGGCATCGGGATCGGCGTCCGGTAGCGGCCGGAGCGGATGTAGGCGTCGACCGGGTTGACCGCGACGGTCTCCACCGCGACGAGCACGTCGGTCGGCCCCGGCGTGGGCACGAGCAGCGGCCCGAGGCGGATCCGATCGGCCGGACCGAGCCCGGTGATGTAGGCCGCCGTCATCATCGAGGTGGGCATACCCGTCACCTGGCGATACCTGCCCCTTCAGCTCCCCCGCCACTCCCCGGGGAGCATGCGGTCACAGCCGGCCGCTCTCGGGGGGCGGCGTGCGGATTCCGGCGGTCCGGCCCCGCCGCCGACTCCGTCGCACCGCGTCACCCCGGGCTCCGGACGCCGGTGACCCTGCTGTACGGCGCACTCGATCCCTTCAACGTCCCGCGGCACGCGGCCCGGTTCGCCGCCGAGGTACCCGGGACACAGGTCACGATCGTGCCCGGCGTGGCACACATGGTGCCGCAGGTCCGCCCCGACGCCGTGGCGGACGCCATCGCCGAGCCGTGACACCCGCGCGAGGGCCGGCCTCCGTCAGACCTCGGGGCCGACGGGCTGGGCGGAGTCGGTCAGGCGGCGTCCGGCACGGACGGTCTCCGAGATCTGAGCGTCATAGGCGGCTTTGAGCAGTTCGGCCTGGCCGCTCAGCGAGCGGAGGTCGGCGGCCGCCAGATCGTCCTTGACGGTGGCGGCCAGCAGTTCGACGTATTCGGGGTTCCGCGCCAGGATCTCCTGGCACTGCTCCCACTCCAGCTGCGCCGACCTGGCCCTCCGTACGGTCTCGGCGTACCGCTCGATCGCGGCGATCTGTTCCTCCGTGGCCGCCACGGAGGCGGCGAGCGCCTGCTCCTGCGGCTTCAGGAGGGCGCGAACCCGATCCCCGGCGGCGTTCCTCCGCGCTTTGGCCTGCTGGCGCCTGAGGGTGCTCTGCCTGGCCAGGGCACCGGCCACCTGCCATTCCCGGTGCGGCAGCACGACGGCCGCCTCCGCGGCTTCCGACCGATCCCCGAACGCCGCGGCGTCCTCCAGCACACCGTCGATCGCGTCCTGCACCCGGGCGAGCTGAACCTTGGCCACGTCGTCGAAATCCGCCGAGGTCAGATAGCGCCCGCGGTATTTCCGGTTCAGCCTCCTGTTTCGGCGGCCGGCCCCTTTACCTGCGAGCGGGATAACCGTCAAGCCCGCGGCGGTCAGCAAAAGAGTCCAGTGGATCCCTTCCACGCCGAATGTGGTGAGCGGCACCGTGAACATCGCAGCGGCGGCGACGCCCCCGGCCACGGCCCCCGCGTCGCTTATCCGGTCGACGTTCTGCTTCACCAGATCTTTCACGAGAAACGCCACGATCAGCGGGGAGACCAAGATGGCCACCGGCGCCAGCAGACTCAGCAGGAAGATGCCCCCAAGGGCACACAGCGCGGCTCCCGCGAAAGCGGCGTCCCTGGTCAGCACCGCGGATCCCTCCGCCAAACTCCGCTCCGGCTGTGCTTGAAGCCAACGGAGATCGTTGGCCGGAATCTCCGGGTCGAAAACCGGACGTACCCTCATCCGAAACTCTTCGGCCATAAGGCGATGACTCCACAACGCAGGTGTGAACGGCTTGACCGACCGACGACGCCGCCCGAGAACGGCAGCTTTGGAATTATCCCCCTTTTCTTTAGGACGTGCACAGTAGGAACAGGGTTCGCTCCGGATGATGCGAGCCCGAAATCCGGCATGCCGACACGGCCGCTCGGTGACCCCTCGACATGAGGCGCACCCCGCCACCCCGTGCCCGGCCCGGCCTCGCCGCACCTCCGCGGAACCGGTTTTTCCTGGGAACCCGGCAAATGACTCGTCCGACTATTTATCCAGCCCAAAAACCTCGGATGAGCACATAAGGATCCCGGTGACCACAGAGCAACTCCCCCCGGCGGACATCGCCCCCAGCCCGCAGCGCAACGTGTGGGCCCAGCTGAGACCGCTGCTGCTGCGGATGCACTTCTACGCGGGTGTGCTCGTCGCCCCGTTCATCCTGCTGGCGGCGGTCACCGGCCTCCTCTACGCCCTCGCACCGCAGATCGAGCAGATCGTCTACCGCCATGAGCTGCACGTCCCCGTCGGCGAGCGGACGGTCCCGCTCGGCGAGCAGGTCGCGGCGGCCCGCGCGGCACACCCTGAGGGCCGCATCACCTCGGTGATCCCCCCGGTCGACGAGACGGGCACCACCCGTGTGCTGTTCGGCGACGACACCGTGCCGTCCGGATACGCCATGGCCGTCTTCGTCGACCCCTACACCGCCGCGGTCCGCGGGCAGGTCCCGGCATCCGGGCAGTGGCTGGGAGTCCGGGCCTGGATCGGTGAACTCCACCGGAACCTGCATCTCGGCGAGTTCGGCCGGAACTACAGCGAACTGGCCGCGAGCTGGATGTGGATCGTGGTTCTCGGCGGGATCGCCCTGTGGCTGGCGCGGCGCCGCACCGGCCGCCGTCTCCGGCGGACGCTCCTGCCGGACACCTCGGGTCGCGGGCGCTCCCGAAACCTGTCCTGGCATGCGACCACCGGCATCTGGATCGCCCTGGGTCTGCTGTTCCTGTCCGCCACCGGCCTGACCTGGTCCACCCATGCGGGGGCTCGGATCGGCGACATCCGGTCGGCCTTTGAGTGGAACAGCAGGCCGCTGGAGACCGCCCTGACCGGGGAGGCCCATGCCGCGGGCACCGGGCAGCACCATGGGGCGCCCGCCACCCCCACGGCCCCGAAGGATGTGATGACCTCCGGGGTGGGGATCGACGGCGTCATGGCCACCGCCCGTGCCGAGGGTCTGCGGGTACCCCTCTTCATCACCCCGCCGGACGGCGACGGCAAGGCCTGGACCGTGAAGGAGCGCAAGCGGGACTGGCCGACCCGGTTCGACGCGATCAGCGTCGACGGCGCCGACGGGTCGGTGGTCGACCGGCTCGACTTCGCCGACTGGCCCTTCATGGCCAAGCTGACGGACTGGACGATCGACGCCCACATGGGGCTGCTGTTCGGGCCGGTCAATCAGCTCGTCCTCATCGCCCTGGCCGTCGGCCTGATCTATGTCATCCTGCGTGGATACCGCATGTGGTGGCAGCGCAGACCCACCAGGCAGACCGGCGCGGGCGCCCGCTTCGGCCGCCCGGCCCCGCGTGGCGCCCTCCGTGCCCTCTCCCCCGGCGTGCTGGCGGTCGTCCTCGCGCTGACCCTAGGCATCGCCTACTTCGTCCCGCTGTTCGGGATCAGCCTGGCTCTCTTCCTGATCGCCGACGTGATCCTCGGGCGCAGGCAGGCCGGAAGACATCCGACCGGTCTCCCAACCTCCCTCGATGAATCCGGATCGTGACGCCACCACCGCGAACCACTGGAAAAGGGTGGTGGCCGGATGCCTCCGTACGGCTACCGCAGGGTCAGCCGATTCGGACGTCGAGGACGCGGCCACTCACCCCGCTACATGTTTTCCGTGCATGCTAGAAAACAGCCCTGCGCATCCGCTCGCCGACTATTAGGACATATGCCCCGATCTCACATACTCGTTGATCAGTTCCGAGTCGAAAAACTGTGATATGGCAGAAAGAGCTGCGAAAACCCCCATTCTGGCTACTCTCCGCGCGTTCCCCAATCGGAGGTGCCGTATGGGGGTGCTGCACAGAAGAGAAGGTGATTGCTGAGCCAGGCAAGGACCTCACGCGGGAGGGTGAACGGGGCCGACAGTAGGGCTTTGGTGAGCTTGTCGATTGGCGGGGTGGCCGGCGGCATCTCGGCGAGAGCGCGCTTACCGCGGTCGCCGCCACCCCACGCGCGGTGAGCCGGGTCGGCAAGAAGTACGCCGATACGCTCCACAACAACAGACCAGCCGGGCATTCCTTTGTGGTCCTGACCGAACGCCCGGGCTCTGTTCACCAGGTAGACCTGAAGTGGGCTGTCCACACATGTGTGCTTGTCAATACTGAGCAGCGAGTTTGTGTGATCCTTCACATGCCGGGTGTAGGTTCCCAGATGACCGTAGCCAAGCTCCTTAAGCGTCTTACCTCCGGTCCCCGCCCACGACCGAGTGCGATCCAGTAGGTGCCGCTCGAAGTCGATAAGAGCAGTAGCCCTGTTCTCGTCCCGCAAAGCTCGCACGGCCCTGTCCTGAAGGGCCGTCGATTCGGCGAAGATGGCTGCGTCGTCCGGTCCTCGCCGACTGGAGTGCATATCTTCGACGGGGCTGTTACGCCAAAGTTCGATGACCAGGCCAACCGCCATGGCGTTGACGAGGGCATCACTGCCGACGATTCCGGCCTCCTTACACCGTTCACCATGTCGCTGCTGGAGGCCGATCAAGATGTGACAGTTGCGAGGGTCACGCTTACATAATGACGCGGGGTCCGCGATTGACCTCATATAAGAAGAATAGGAAAGGCATCGCGCGCTTGTGGCATCTTCACGATAGATCCAGTGGACCAGAAGGCCGTCCGCAGTTCGCCTGTCGCGTTCACGCCCAGCCCAAACCCGGGCCGGATGCCTCCGTACGGCTGGTGCGACGGTCAGCCGATTCGGATGTCGGGAGCGGCGCCGGGGTGGAGGAAGGTAAGGAGGGCGGCGCCTTCGGTTTCGATCTCGGCCTGTTCGGCGGGGGTGAGCGGGCGGAAGGCGCGGACGGCCAGGGTGGCCGATCCGCGCCGGTGGAGGACGGTCCAGGTGGCGGCGGCCATTCCGTCGACCAGCACGGTCGCGGGCTGGTTCGAGCCGATGGCGTAGCCGTGGGCGGTGTAGTCGACGTCGCCGGGACGGCCCAGGATCCGGCTTCGGTCGGCGTAGGAGAGGAGCAGGTTGTCGAAGTCGTAGAGGAACCGCACCGGCGCGGGCGAGTCCGGGCCCGGCCTCGGCGCGTCGGGGAGGTCGAAGAGTTCCGCCCCGTCCGGGCCGGTGAACACCCGAAGGCCCGGGCGGAGTGCGGTGAACACCTCGGCGAGCCGGGTGAGCCCGCTCCAGGTCTGGACGTCGCGGACGGTCGCCGGACCGAACGCGGCCAGGTGACGCAGTACCAGTCGTTCCAGGGGAAGCGGGCGCTGAGCGCGGCCGAGCCAGGATTCCAGCGGAGACTGCAGGGCCTGTCCGCTCCGGCCCCACACCCCGCGCGGGGGAACCTGCACCATCGGCAGCCAGGCCCGGGCGACCTGGGCCAGCCCCGCCGCGTCGCGGCCGGGGAACCTGTAGGCGAGGAGACGGCCCAGCTCGGCGGCGCTCCTCGGCCGTTCCCCGGTGATCTCGCGGGCGGCGTCGACGAGGGCGTCCCGGTCCACTCCGCCCAGGTGCCGCCCGAAGGTGCTCATCGCGGCGCGGTCGATCATCGGCTGGACGACCGGGCGCAGGGCGAGGGCGTCGGCGGCGGAGAGGAGGTGAATGGTGGCGCGCATGACCGGAATCCGGACCAGCTCCCGGCTCTCCAGCAGGGTGCCGACGGCGACGGGGTCGAGTCCGGCCAACCGGGACCACAGGCCCACGTACCAGGTGTGCGTGGTCTGCGCCTGAAGCCCCAGCAGATGCTCGACCGCGTCCACGACGGGCAGAGCGGCCCGCTCCAGCAGAAGCTGCCGGGCGAGCGTCGCCCGGTTGACCGCGCGTGCCGACAGTTTTTCGCCTGCGGCGCCGGAAGCGTTGATCTTCATGCTGTTCCCCATGGCACCTATGCTAAAGACGATTCCGGTCGATTCTTGACCGGAATTGCCTGAAATGCCGCCATTTCGCGCTCCCTGTGTCCGGTACGGGCTCCACGGTGCGGACCCGGCCTGCTGCCAGGAGACGATCCTCCCGATAAGGAGGCGCCGCGGACGCCGTACCCGGCGGCATCAGTGTTCCAGGGCTTGCCGCGCGTCGTGGCTGCGACGCCGGTGGTAGGAGGCGGCGGCGACCGCGAGCGCGGCGCCCCAGATCGGCCACAGGCAGGACGGCAGCCAGGCACCCCAATCGTCCGGTTCGAAACCTTCGGTGAACCCTAAACGGACGTAGGTGAACTCGGCCACGGTGCCGATGATCGAGACAGACCCGGCGGGAACGACCGCCGGCAGCGGGGGGACCCTCCTGCCCCGCAATCCGGGGATCCGGCGCGGGAAAACCTCCCCCCGGCGCCGGATCAGCCCGAGGGTGAGCACGGCGCCGAACGCTCCGAAGGTGGCCGGATAGGCCGGCCATGCCGATCTCCTGAAGGTATGCCCGTCACCCCGGATCAGGGCAATGAATGATCTACGGTGACACACCGAGTGACCGCCGTCGATCAGCCTGCCTTCCGGCTTAACCTGCGAAAACAGATCATGGGGAGCCATGCCGGGAGCGACCCGGCGCCACCGACCGGCTGCGGGGGGAGACGACGTGACCGGGGTGCCCACACAGTTCGCGATCGCGGATCTCGTCCTTGCGGCGCTGCGGAACGCCGGCGAGCCGGTGCCCGACGAGGCGGACCTGCCCTTCTTCTATCTGGGCGCCGTCGGCCCCGCTTTCGGGGATTTCCTGCCGACACGGGTGGAGATCGGCGCCGCCGGATCCAACTCCACGCTGTTCGACGTCTGGCTGCCGCTGTTCCGCCTGCTCGCGGGCACACCCGGAACCCCCGGGATGGCCGCCAACCTGCGGACCCTCAAGGACACGCTGCGGCGCTTCGGCGCCGCGGTGCGGGACGAGGACAAGTTCGCGCTGCTGGACATGAAGTCCGACCTGACCGCGCTGCCCGGGCTGATCGCGACGCTGCGGACCCGGTTCGGGCTGATCAACGGCATCCGGACCGGGCTGCCCGATGCGATCAAAGCGGTCCGGCCGCTGGACAAGACGCCGCCCGCGGTGGACTGGCACCCCCGGGACACCCTGCACGGGCATCTCACCGGGAAGTTCTGGGGCGAGCTGCGTCGCCGGGGCGCCGACTCCCCCGACCCCAGGCTCAAGGCGTTCGGGCTGGGCGCCGTCGTCGGGTACGCGGGCGCGCTGTGCGGCAACCCGTTCGTCAACGGGGCGGTCGGAGCGCCGTACCGGAACCACTGGTGGCGGCACCGCTGGATCTCCCACCACGTCGACGCCTGGGTCTGGGGCTACTACGGCACGCGGGAGCGGGTGCGGGCCCGGGGTGAGGAGATCGTGTTCTCAAACTCCGAACGAGTCCCGATTCCGCCGTACAAGGCATGGGACAACATCCCCGGCTCGGAACTCCAGAACCGGTTCGCCATCGGCGGCATCACGCCGGACACGGTGCTCAACTCCATCCGCGACGGCGTCGCAGTCCCCGCGCACCTCCCCGCCGACCTGGTGACACTCTGGCTGGACTGCTATCGCGACACCGTCGGCGACCCGCCCTCCCCGGGGGTGGATCCGGCGGGTCTGCAGGGAGCCTACGCGGTCCTCTGGCTGACGACCTGGATCAACTGCTCGGGGGAACTCCTCGGCGCGACGCCGCCGCATCGGATCAACGACCCGGACGGCTGCGGCGACCGGCCGGACTGGGTCGAGGTCGACGGAAGCGTGGTCTCCGGCGGCACGGTCACCCCGCCGCCGACGATCAATCCGCCGAGCCCGTCCGCCGCCGAGATCGCCAGTGGCATCGCGGCGGCGATCCTCGGGGTGGCGGCGTTCCTGTTCGGCGCGGCCGCCGCCGGGATCGCGCTGATCGCGGCGGCGGTGGCGCTGGTGGACGACGCCACCGACCCCGACTGGCAGGAGCTCCACTGCCACCTGGGCTGGGTGAACTCGTTCCTCGCCCAGTTGGAGAACGCGTTCCGCGACCTGCTCGGCGCCGGTGGCCTCGGACCGCCGTACGCGGACCGGCTCGCCCACAACGAGATCCAGTTCCAGACCTGGGGCGGCCAGATCATCCCGCCGGACGCCGCGCTGAGCACCTGCCGCAGCCCGTCCGCCCTGGAGGGGGGCGAATACCCCGCCTCGACCTGGGTCACCGGTCCGGGCCCGGTGAGCAACTGGCCGCGCTACCCGGCCGAACCGCCGGAGCCGCCACGGCAGATCTCCTATCCCGAGGGGTCGTGGTATCCGCGCCACTTCGTCGACGGGTTCAGTTTCGTCGACAACGGGCCGACGGCCGTACCGAGATTCCCGGGAACCCAGGACAACCCGCTCGACGCGCCCTTGGGTAAGCCCAGCGTGCTCGATCCCGATCAGTGGGAGCTCCGGATGCAGCGGGCCGAGCACGGCGGCATCCCGCAGGGCGTGTTCGGCAACGCCGTGGACGTGTCCCTCACCTTGATCCGGGCGCCGCAATCCGACCTGCTCAACTGGGATCTGGACGGTGACCGGGGAATCGGGTGGCCGACCTGGACCATGACCGACCCGACGAATCCGGGCCACGTGGTCCGCGAGTGATCGAGGGAGAGTAAGCGGTGAACGGAGAAGAGCCGGAGGGCCCTCCACCGACCTATACGCCCTGGCTGGTCGTCCGGGCCACTCCGAGCGACATGGGGAGGAGGCCCGTGCCCGCGGGCACCCCGTTCTGGGCGAGCCCTGACATCACGGTCACCCCGTCCGACCCGTGGGGCCGGGTCACGGCCGGAGACGAGGTGCTGGTCTCGGTGACGGTGCAGAACCTCGGGTACGCTCCGGCGAGCGGGGTACGCGCCCGGTTCTGGTGGGCCGACCCCTCGGCGGGGATCTCCCCGACGCTCGCCACGGTGATCGGCGCCTCCGACCGCACCTCGATCGCGGCGGGGCAGGCCGAGACGCTGCCCTGTACGACACTGTGGACGCCTCAGTTCGTCAACGGCGGTCACGAGTGCCTGATCGTCGAGGTCTCCTGCCTGGGCGACCCGCTGACCAGCACCTTCCGGCCGGACCTGGATCGGCATGTCGGGCAGCGCAACGTGACGGTCCTGGCCGGAGAGGGTGAGCCTCATCCGATGACGCTCAAGCTGGCCAACCCGTTCTCGGAGGAGGCCCCCACCACCCTGTACGTCCGGTCGTTCCGGCTGTCCTCCCCCCATCGGCTGATCGGCTTCGGACTGCACGTCCATCCGATCGACGCCCTGATCCACCTTCAGGATCGAACGCTCACCGACCCGTTCGCCGCGCTGGGCATCCGCACCGGCCCGGCCGAGCCGATGACGGGCCTGCAGGTGGGCGGGCTTGACATCGCCGATGTCCTGGGCGGCGGATTCGGCGAGGAGGCTCAGCGGCTGCTGCGGGAGCGGCGCGACCACGACACCGACTTCGGGACGCCGGCCGCGGAGACGACCCTCCCGGCGGCGGGGGTGGCGATGGTCCCGGTGACCGTCGGGCTCGGGGGAACGGGCGGTCAAGCCTTGATCCACCGGCTCACCCAGGTGACCGACGGGGTCGACGTCGGCGGGTACACCGTGGTGTCGCTGCCCGGCTGATCAGGTGGACGGCAGGCAGGGCACGCCGAGTTGCGAGAACAGCTCCAGCTGGTCGTAGTAGAGGCGCATGCTGATGACGAGCCCGTCCTCCACCGTGCTCACGTTGCAGCCGCGCACGTAAACGGTGCGCCCCGTGGGGGCGAGCACCTCACCGCTGGGCAGCAGATAGGGCGCCGTGTGCGTGCCCGCGAAGGAGACCTCCTCGACCGCCGTCTCGCCGGCGCCGAACGCCTCCCAGACCACCAGGCGGCAATCGGGAAAGGCCGCCCAGTACTCCGCGATGTGGGAAGCGAACTCCTCAGGCCCTTCGGCCGTCCCTTCGGGTCTCACGACCACCCCCGTGGGGCTGAACGTGGCCAGCAGAGCGCTGATGTCATGGTCGTTGAACGCGGCCAGGTATCGGTCCCGCACCCGTCGAGCTTCGGTCATCTGTCGCCCTCCCGGAGTCGGCGCCCAGCTCCCGCATGCCTTTCTACCTGCACTGACACGAGTCTACGGGAGACCGCCGCCTGCCCCGAGCCGACGACGGCCCCGGAGTGAGGCGCCGGTGGGGCGACGTCCCGCGGGCGGGGTGGCCGTCGCCGCCCGGCCGATCAACCGGCGGGCAGGCAGGGCACGCCGAGCTGGGTGAGCAGCTCCAGCTGGTCGAAGTAGAGGCGGAGACTGACGATGGTCCCGTTTTCGACGGTGCAGATGTAGCAGGCCCGCACCTGGACGGTGCGCCCGGTCGGCGCGAGCATCGCGCCGCTCGGCAGCAGGTAAGGCCCGTTGTGGGTGCCCACGAACGACAGCTCCTCGACCGTCGTGCCGTCGGCCTCCGCCTCCTCCCAGACCACCAGGTGACAATCGGGAAAGGCCGCCCAGAACTCCCTGAGGTAGGAGGCGAGCTCCTCATGCCCTTCGGCCGCGCCCTCGGGGCTGACGGCGACACCGGCCGGACTGAACGTGCTCAGAAGGGCGTCCATGTCCTTGTCGTTGAACGCGGCCAGGTATCGGTCCCGCGCCCTGCGCGCCTCGGTCATCCCGTCACCTTCCCGGAGTCGGCGGCCGGCTCCCCCATCCCCGGCCACCTGCACAGACACGAGTCTACGGGAGACCGTGGCGACGCCTGGGGCCGATCCGGCGACGTACGGCGGCCACCTGGCCGCGCACGGTACGGCGACGCCCGCAGGGCCGTACCTCATGGCTCGGAAGAGGCCCGTACCGGCGCGTCAGGGAAGGTCCGCCCGCCGCATCGCGGTCTCGACGCCGTCCAGGAGCACGGCGAGGCCGGCCTCGAAGGTGCGGCGCGCCTCGGTCTCCTGGTACGTCAGGGACGCGTCGCCGGGAGGCGGACTCTCCTCCAGGTCTTCACCGTGGAGCCATACGAGTACCGGGTAACGGGCGGCGTAGTCGGGCGCGACCTCCGCCAGCAGGCGGGATCTGGCGTACCACCACTCGTGTTCGAAGGTCCCGGTCACCGCGGGGGCCCACCGGGCGTCGGCGATCGTCTGCGCGCATCCGCGGACGAGGTGGAGGAGGGTTCCGACGACCGGGCGCAGCACGGCGGGCCGGAGCCCGGTCCGGCACAGGACGCAGGCGAGGGTCTCCAGAAAGCGGTGCTCGCCCGGCCCGAGCACGGGTCGCGCCTGCGACACCTGCAGCATCCACGGGTGCCGTACGTAGAAGGCGCAGGTGTCACGGGCCCAGGAGATCAAGGCTTCCCGCCACTCGTCGTCCTCGCCGGGGTAGTGGACGGGGAGTTCCCCGAGCGCCCGGTCGTACATGAGATCGATGAGCTCGGCCTTGCCCGGCACATAGGTGTAAAGGGCCATACCGCTACAGCTGAGGCGCTCGCCGACCGCACGCATGGACAGCGCGGCCATCCCCCCGGCGTCGGCGACGGCGATCGCGGCGTCCACGATGGCTTCGACGCTCAGCCCGGGCTTGGGACCGGGACGTACGGCTTCCGCATTCGGGTCACGCCAGAGCAGGGCCATGGATCGTTCAACATCACCCTGACCAGCGTAAACAACCAAGTTGCCACTCCTTACAGCATAAAGTATCGTAATCTCTTTACTCGATAAAGATACCAGGAGCGATAGCTTGGACCTGCACTCCCCCGCGGCGGCACCCGCGGACAGCCATGACGTGATCAAGGTCCGCGGAGCCAGGGAGAACAACCTCGCCGACGTCTCCCTCGACATCCCCAAACGGCGTCTCACGGTCTTCTCCGGGGTCTCCGGATCAGGCAAGTCCTCCCTGGTCTTCGGCACCATCGCCGCCGAATCCCAGCGACTCATCAACGAGACCTACACCGCCTTCCTCCAGTCGTTCATGGCGACGCCGAGCCGTCCCGACGTCGACGCGCTGCACAACCTGAGCGCCGCGATCGTCGTCGACCAGGAGCGGATGGGCGTCAACTCGCGGTCGACCGTGGGCACCGCCACCGACGCCTACGCGATGCTCCGGATCGTGTTCAGCCGCCTCGGCACCCCGCACATCGGCACCTCCAGCGCGTTCAGCTTCAACAGCCCGGAGGGCATGTGCCCGAAATGCGAGGGGATCGGGCGGGTCTCCGACCTGGACGTGACCCGGCTGGTGGACGCCGAGCTCTCCCTCAACCAGGGGGCGATCATCGTCCCCGGCTTCACCGTGGACGCCTGGTACACCCAGGTCTACCGCGGCTCAGGCTTCTTCGACCCCGATAAGAAGCTCAAGGACTTCACCCCCGCCGAGTGGGACGACCTGCTGCACAAGCCCGTCACCAAGGTCAAGATCGGGACCAGCAACCTCAGCTACGAGGGACTCGCGGTGAAGGTACGGCGGATGTTCCTGGAGAAGGACCGCGAGTCGCTGAAACCCGGCATCCGGGCTTTCGTCGACAGCGTGGCCACCTTCGCGAAATGCCCGGCGTGCGACGGCGCCCGGCTCAACCCGGCCGCGCTCTCGGCCACGGTCAACGGGCGCACCATCGCGGAGTGCTCGGCCATGCAGATCTCCGATCTCGCCGAGTTCACCCGGGACATCCGGGACGAGTCGGTACGCCCGCTGGTCGCCAACCTCTCCGGCACCCTGGACTCCCTGGTGGAGATCGGCCTCGGCTACCTCAGCCTCGACCGGGAGTCGTCCACCCTCTCCGGCGGCGAGGCGCAGCGGGTGAAGATGGTCCGGCACCTGGGCTCCAGCCTCACCGACATCACCTACGTCTTCGACGAGCCGACCGTCGGCCTGCACCCGCACGACATCCGGCGGATGAACAACCTGCTGCTCCTCCTCCGCGACAAGGGCAACACCGTCCTGGTGGTGGAGCACAAGCCCGAGACCATCGAGATCGCCGACCACGTGGTGGACCTCGGCCCCGGCGCCGGGCCGAACGGCGGCCGGATCTGCTACGCAGGTGACGTCGCCGGGCTCCGCGCCTCCGGCTCCCTCACCGGGCGCCACCTGGACCACCGGGCCCGGCTGCGGGATCGGGTACGGCGGCCTCGCGGCCACCTCTCCATCACAGGCGCCAGCCTGCACAACCTGCGGAACGTCAGCGTGGACGTGCCGCTCGGCGTGCTCACCGTGGTCACCGGGGTCGCCGGCTCGGGCAAGAGCTCGCTGATCCACGGCTCGCTCGCCGGCCGGGACGGCGTCGTGACGGTGGACCAGTCCGCGATCCGCGGGTCCCGGCGCAGCAACCCCGCCACCTACACCGGGCTGCTCGACTCCGTCCGCACCGCGTTCGCCAAGGCCAACGGAGTCAAGCCCGCCCTGTTCAGCGCCAACTCCGAGGGTGCCTGCCCGAACTGCAAGGGCATCGGCCTGATCTACACCGACCTGGCGATGATGGCCGGGGTCGCCTCGGTCTGCGAGGAGTGCGAGGGGAAGCGGTTCACCCCCAAGGTGCTGACCTACACACTCCGCGGCAAGGACATCAGCGAAGTGCTGGCCATGTCGGTCGCCGAGGCGCGGGCCTTCTTCACCTCGGGCCCCTCCCGGGCGGTGCTGGACCGGCTCTCCGACGTGGGCCTGGGCTACCTCGGCCTGGGCCAGCCGCTCACCACCCTCTCCGGCGGTGAGCGTCAGCGGCTCAAGCTGGCCATCCGCATGGCGGAGAAGGCCGGCACCTACATCCTGGACGAGCCGACCACCGGCCTGCACCTGGCCGATGTGGATCAGCTGCTGGGGTTGCTGGACCGGCTCGTGGACGACGGCAACTCCGTCGTCGTGATCGAGCACCACCAGGCGGTGATGGCCCATGCGGACTGGATCATCGACATGGGCCCGGGCGCGGGCCACGACGGCGGCCGGGTCGTGTTCACCGGCACCCCCGCCGACCTGGTCGCCCACGGGGACTCCCTCACCGCGCGGCACCTGCGCGACTATCTGCACGGCTCCGGCGCCTGACCAGGGGGTGAACGCACGGGCCGCCGACGCGTCGGCGACGGCGTCCGGACGCATGCGTCCCGGCAGGCCACCCTGTCCCCGGACAGGGCGGTGAGCCGCCGACGGTGCGGCGGCTCACCTCCGATCTCAATCGGCTCGGTGCGGGAGTCCGCGTCAGTAGCGGAGAGCTCGCTCCAGCTGCGCCTTGGTCATGGTCGACCGGCCTTTGATGTTGCGGCGCTTGGCTTCGGCGTAGAGTTGTTCCTTGGTACGGCCGCTACGGCTCGTCGTGGTACGGCTCATGGTCTTCGTTCCGCCCATCGTGCGGCTCCCCCCACCGGACTGCATCGAGCTTTGACGCATGTGTTCGCGACGTCCACGTTTGTGGCTGGAGTGAGGCATGACTGACACCTCTTTCGGCTCGTAGCTGTTCCCCGGTCGCGTCACCGCCCGGTTTCGGGCGTCGTGGAGCGAGGACCGGCCACCCGTGGTCACGGGATACCGGGAACGCTCGACCGGTGACGTGGCAAGCCCCTGCCGACAGGCTGCGGCGATCGGATCTCGCCGAGGGACTTTGACGTTGTGAGAATCCGGCGGCCCCCTGCCGGGGATGCGGGGATCGCTATGGAGCCCTTCTTAACCCTGCTTGTACCCCCACCAAATCAAACAAACCATCCGATTCGGCCATGAACCACCCAGGGCACCGACCTCGCCCCGGAGCCGCCCCCGACGGCGATTCCGGTACGGGGCGCTCGGCCCGGACACGGACGGGCGAACGCCGCGGGACGCCGTGACGCACGTCCCGCGGCGTGCCACCCGACCTTGGGCCGGACCCGGTTCAGCCCGGGGGAATCGTGTTGTTCTTGGCGACGGGGAGACCGAGCTGGCTCGTGCCGGACAGGGTGACCGACTCGGCCGGCAGATGCCCGAGCACCGGGTTGAGGTGCCTGATCGACAATCCCACCGGCGGGATGGCGGTCGAGGTCGCCACGTCGTACTTGAGCAGGTCGACCCAGCGCACGATGCCGAGCACCGGGGTCGGGATGACGTCCCCGCTCTTTTGAACCGGGAGGCAGAGCTGCCTGGCGGGACCGACCGCCACGGCTCTGGCCGGGATCTGGGTCAGCACCGGGTTGAGCTGCCGCAGGGTCAGGGTCCGGTTCAGCGGGGTGGCCGGGGTCACCGCGTAGCAGAGCAGGTCCACATGCCTGACGAGCGAGAGCACCTCACCGGAGGGGACCGCGTTGTTCTTGGCCACCGGAACGCACAGCTGCTGGGGCGGCCCCACCAGGACCTCATGGCGCGGAGCCGTGGCGAGCACCGGGTTGAGGTGGCTCAAGACCAGGTTCCTGTTCAGCGCGGGTCCGGTGACCTTGTAGCAGGAGAGGTCGGTGTACCGGATGAAGTCGAGGACCGCGGGCGGCGGGAGCACGTTGTTCTTGGCCACCGGAACGCACAGCTGCTCGCGCACGCCCAGGGTGACCTGCAGCGTCACCGGTGTGGGAACGGGGCCGGAAACGGTGATCAGCGGGTTGAGGTGCCGCAGTGCCAGCGTGGTCGTGGGCGGCTGGTAGGGGCTGGCCTTGAAGCATTCGAGGTCGAGGTTGGACACGTACGCCTTGGGTGACGGCAGCACCAGGGCCGCCGAGGCGGGGGCCACCGAGAGGAACGCGAACGCGATCAACGCGGTGACGATCGCCAGCAGACGCCGGCCTGGCTTCGGGTGGTGGGGGGTGAACGGTGTCGCCATGGCTCCTCCGAGGGTTGCCGGCCGTTCCCGACGACGGGGCGCGCCTCCCGATAGAGCACCCCTGGTCACGTCCGGGCAACCACGACATTCCTCCTTGATTCCTGATTTGACAAGACCCATTACTTCTACGATTTCACCAGTTCAGGCGCCGTCGATATTCAACCCGACGACATGACCAGAAACATCACCCTATTGATATTTATCCCGGCTCAAATTCTTAATGATCAGGGATATTTTTCCCACGAAGCCACTTGAAAGCCGCAATCCACGTCAGGGCGGACTGTTCCGCAACCCCCGACGACCCCGGCCGTCTGACATCCGGCCGGGGCCTGCTGCGCCGGGGAACCGGCGTGGAGTGTACGGCGGGGAGGAGCGCGACCCGGGCTACGCGCAGGTCACCTGGTTGTGAGCACCGTCGTCACCCGGACCGCGCCTCTCCCCGCGCTCAACGCTCAGCCCGGGGGAATCGTGTTGTTCTTGGCGACGGGGAGGCCGAGCTGGCTCGTGTTGGACAAGGCGACCGACTCGGGCGGAAGGTGCCCGAGCACCGGGTTGATGTGCCTGATCGACAACCCCAGCGGCGGGATGGCCGATGTGGCGGCGACGTCGTACTTGAGGAGGTCGACCCAGCGCACGATGGCCAGCACCGCGGCGGGGATGTTGTCCCCGCCCTTGGCCACCGGAAGACAGAGCTGCCTGGCGGCGCCGACCGACACGGGCCTGGTCGGGATCTGGGTCAGCACCGGGTTGAGCTGGGTCAGGGTCAGGGTCCGGTTCAACGGGTTGGGCGGGGTCACCGCATAGCAGAGCAGGTCCACATGCCTGACGACCGAGAGCACCTCATCCGAGGGCAGCGCGTTGTTCTTGATCACCGGAACGCACAGCTGCTGGGGCGCCCCGACGAGGAACTCCTGACGGGGGAGACTGGACAGCAGCGGGTTGAGGTGGTTCAGAACCAGAGCCCGGTTGAGCGCGGGTCCTGAGACTTTGTAGCAGGCCAGGTCGGTGTACCGGATGAAGTCCAGGACCGCGGGCGGGGGGAACACACTGTTCTTGGCGACGGGGACGCACAGCTGCTCACGGATCCCCAAGGTGACCGTGATGGGAGGAACCCCGGTGATCACAGGGTTGAGGTGCCGCAGCGTCAGGCTGGTGGTGGGCGGCTGGTAGGGGTTGGTCTTGAAGCACTCGAGGTCGAGGTTGGACACGTAATCCTTGGGTGTCGGCAGCACCAGGGCCGCCGAGGCGGGGGCCACGGAGAGGAACGCGAACGCGATCAATGCGGTGATCGCCGCCAGCAGACGCCGTCCCAGCCCCTTCGTCGGGGCCCGGCGCCGGCCTGGCTTCGCATGGTGAGCGGTGAATGGTGTCGCCATAGCTCCTCCGAGAGTTGCCGGCCGTTCCCGACGACGGGGCGCGCCTCCCGACGGAGCGCCCCTGGTCATGTCGGGGCAACCATGACACTCCTCCCTGGCATGCACTTTGACAAGACCCATTACTTCCAGGGTTTCTCCGGCTCGCCCGGCGCCGGTGAATCCTCCGATTGGAAGTCTCGCAACATCGCTCGATTGCGATTATTCCAGACTCTAATTCCCGATGATCAGGGATATTATCTGCCGGAGCTCTCGGCGGCCCTGTCCAAGCTCCGGTGGCCGAATCACCCCATGGGCGGTCTCAAGTCTCAAGGAAGTCGAATCACGAAATCCCCCTACCGGCAGGCGAGGGAATTCCGGCGGCCGCGGAGGGGGTACGCCCGCTCAGCCGTACCCCCTCCTCACCGCCTGGGACGGTGGGCCTGTCAGCAGGTCAGGTTGGTTCCGGGGTCGATCCCCAGAATCCCGGTGATCCGCTGGTAGTTGTTGACCCGGTTCTGCATGAGCCACGGGTTGCGGCCGTCGCACTCATAGAATCCGTTGATGCTCCGGATCGTCTCGCCGAAGCCACGGCTGTCGACCATCGCGCGGTGCGGGGTCATCGTGCCGGGCCCGCTCGCGGTCATCCAGTACCAGATGCCGGTCATCCAGGCCACCTGCGGCTCGGTCTGCACCAGGTTCGGGTTGTTGAGCAGGTCGATCTCGAGGGCGTCACCGGCCGACTTGTAGTTGAAGTTCCAGCTCAGCATGATCGGTCCGCGCCCGTAGTAGGCGTTGATCCCGGCGGGGCACCCGTAGGGCTGGGGCCGATGACAGTAGAGAGGGTAGTTCGCCGTGTTCGTCTCGTAGAGGTTGACCAGCCCGATGGTCTCGTGGGCGACGTTGGCCAGGAAAGCCGCGGCCTCCTGCTTCTTGACGAGGTCGCTGCCGGTTCCGGCGAACGCCGGATAGGCGCTGAGCGCGGTCACCAGGCCTTGGTAGGTGTAGAAGGGGTTGCGGTTCGGGAACATCTCGTTGAATTGCGCCTCGGTGACCACGAAGGTCCCCGGCCGGTTGTCGCAGACCCCCTTGTCCTGCCAGATTCCGGAAGGACCGCCGGGGACGTTGCCCCGGGTCCACCATTTCGCCCGCCAGTTGCGCCCGTTGTGGGAGGCGACCAGTCCGCCGGCGTAGCCCTTGGCGGGGTCCCATGCGCTCGCGCAGATCGGCACGGGGGTGGACGACGCCGAGGAGGCCGCAGGAAGGGCGACCAGCGTCGCGCCCGCGACGGCAAGTGCGGCCAGGGTCGTCATGATCCGGTTTCTCATGTGCTCACTCCTTGGTGCGGCGCACAGGCCGCACGTGAAACGACAACCGATCAATCGCTGCGTGTCCGGGATGCGCCGCGAGTCGACACCGAGACGGTGGATGCCGCTGCGGAAACGCCGATAGTCAATCCGATACTTTTCACACGGTCAATACACGGAACACCCACCAATAAAAATTGTTCAGGACCCCCTGAAACCACTTGGGAAAACACACCGAAACAAATCGGAATTAAATATGATTATGCCGTTTCGGTATGCAAAATCGCCAACACCGTTTCGATATGCAAAACCGGCACCGTCGTTTCGTTATGCAAAACCGATGTCACCGTTTCAGTATGCAAAATCGGCGCCTCATACCGGAGTGCCGATATCGCCGGTGGTCGTGGTCCGGCGGTTGGGAAACACCTCTAGGCCGATCCCGGGTGGTCGGCCGCCTCGACGAGGGCCCTGCGGCCCCGCCGGGGTGACATAAGCCGGTGAAGGAGTGCCGCCACAAGCTGGAGCACGGCGACGCCCAGCAGGAGAAGCGCCGGGGGCGCCGCGCTGCGTAAGGCCGGCATCCTCACCGAGACCGACACCGACCGGGCGGCCCGCGCCCTCAACGCCTCCTCGCCGAATGCGGTGCCCGGCCGCGCCTGTCCCGGCACGACGGGCATCCCTGGCATCTGCATGTGGACCGAGGCGACGACGCCGGGTGGGCCGACTGGTTCCTGGCCTCCGGTGCCCTCGCCCTGGCACGGATCCTCACCGAGTACGGCCGCGTCACCTGGGGTGAGTGCGCATCCCCCACCTGTTCCACCCTCTACCTGGGCATCGGCCCGGGAAGCGCCCGTCGCTACTGCTCGGCAGCCTGCGCCTCCCGGGCCCGGGTCGCGGACCACCGCCGCCGCAAAGCCCTCGGCTAGCGTGCAACACATCTGGAGGTGCCGGACAACTACCAGGTTGTCCGGCACCTTTCCACGAGGAGAACCTGTGACACAGCGAGATCGCTTCGAAGCGGTCTACGACGCCCACTATCCGGCGATACATCGGTACGCCGCACGCCGTACCGACTCCCCCGACGACACCGCCGACGTCATCGCGGAGACGTTCCTGACCGCGTGGCGGCGGATCGACCGCGTCCCCGAGGGGGACAAGGCGCTGCTCTGGCTGTACGGGGTGGCCCGCCGGGTACTGGCCAACCAGCGTCGCGGAGCCGCCCGCCGGGCCGTGCTCGCCGAGCGGCTCCGCGACGAACTCGCCGCCGACCGGCGGCGCGAGCCGGTCGAGCTGGCCCACGTCCGCGCCGCCTTCGACACGCTGTCCGAGCGGGACCGCGAGATCCTCGCCCTGGCCTGCTGGGAGGGCCTCACCGGCGACCAGATCGCCGAAGTCATCGGCTGCACCCGCATCGCCGCCCGCAGCCGCCTGCATCGGGCCCGCAAACGGCTGGCCGCGATGCTCGAACACCACCCGTCCTCGATGCTCGCGATGGGGGAAGCATGAACGACATCGACAACCTGGTGAAAGCCATCGACCCCGCCCCGCACACGCCGGAACAGGGGCCCGGCGCGCGCGAGCTACGAGCCGCGATCACGGCCACGGAGCCTTCGCGAGCCGGCCGCCTGAGTTGGAAGGTCTGGGCGGTCGCGGTACCCGCCGCCGCGCTGGCGACCTTCACCGCCGTGAGTCTGCTGCCGACGACCGGCGGTCTGGGACCCAAGCCCGCCTCGGCCTTGGACTTCAAGGCGTCGGGCGACGGCTATGTCGTCACGGTGCAAGACCTGTACGCCGACCCGCAGAAATACGCCCAGGAGTTCAAGGAGCGCGGCTTCGCCGTCGAACTGAAACTCATCCCCACGTCGCCCAGCGCCGTCGGTCGGTTGATCGGCGGGGAGACCACCACTGACACTCCGCAGTCCGGGCCACCGATCCAGCCGATCGGCGAAGGATGCGGTGAACCGTTGGTGTCGTGTCTGATCAGCATCAGGATCCCGGAGGGTTACTCGGGCTCCGAGACGCTGATCATGGGCCGTCCCCCCCGGCCCGGGGAGGACTACGACGGCACGGGATCGATCTTCGCGAAGGGTGAGATCCTGCACTGCGTGCCTTTCGTGGGAATGACCGTGGAGAAGTTCACCGAGGTACTCAGCGGAAAGGGCGTGTCGATCGACTCCTTCCGCGTCACCGACGAGAGTCTGGAACGCAAGACGGTCCCCGGCTCGTGGCTGGTGTCGGACGCGACCCTGCTCTCCCCGACCAGGGCCGTCGTCTGGGCCGACCCCAAGGCACCTGAACCGGATCGAAGTTACACAGCCGTCATGGCCGGGTGCCCCAAGAACTAGGCACCAGAAGATCATCCGCCACCCCGCAGGGCCGTACTCTGCGGGGTGAGCGCATTTCCGGTCACCGGCGAGGACCGCAAAAACGGTCAGGCGCGGGAAACCGGCGGCTGCCCAGAATGGTCATGTGCGAACACCTCCCGACCGTCTCCGCCACCTGATCGAGCTTCTCATCGACTCGGTGGCCGACCCCGACGCAGCGCCGGTCCACGAAAGGGCCTATCTCAGCCGCTTTCACCTGGACCGGTTGATCACCGCGGGGCTGGGTGAGCCTCCCGCGGCTTTCCGCCGCAGGCTCGCCCTGGAGCGCGCCGCCTGGCGGCTGCAGCGGTCCGGCTCGGTGACCGACGCGGGGCTGGAGGCGGGTTATGAGGCGACCGAATCGTTCATCCGGGCGTTCCGCCGCGCCTACGGTGTGTCGCCGGGACGGTTCGCCGGACGCGGGGGCGACTTCCGGCTCGTCGCCGCCAACGGAATCCATTTTCATCCACCGGCAGGTCTGCTGCTCTCCCACCCCGGAGGTACTCCGATGACCCTCACCACCCGCCTGCTCGAACACGACGTCTGGCTCACCGGCGAGCTCCTCGACCACGCCGGCCGACTTACGGACGACGATCTCGACCGTGAGGTGCGCCCCGGGCACGTGGTGCACCACTTCGACGGGCCGGAGGCCACCGCCCGGCAGATGCTCGACCGCCTGGTGTGGACCAAGGAGGTCTGGGTGGCCGCGATGGAGGGACGCCCGCTGCCAGGCGAGCCCGACCGATCCCTGGCGGCGATGAAGAACCGGCACGCCGCGGTGGGCCCGGAGTTCCTCACCCTCGCCCGGGACCTGGAGTCGGGCCACGGCTGGAACGACGTGTTCGTGGACGCCCTCTGCGAGCCGCCGCAGAGTTTCAGCTTCGGCGGGGTGTTCGCCCACATCCTCACCTATTCGGCGCAGCGGCGGCAGCTTCTGCTGGACGTCCTGGCGGAGCTGGGCCTGGCCGATCTGCCGTCGGCCTGCCCGATGGAGTGGGAGCGTTCCCGCCAGAGCGACCGCCCGCACTCCCCCGAGGCCCTCCGCGGCGCCGCGGCCCCGTCGGCGCAGCCCGTACACACCCCGCAGGACGCGATCCGCCGGTGGTGGCAGGCGATGCAGGACAAGGACCTGGACCGGCTGCGTGAGCTGACGCTCCCCGACTACCTCTCCGCCGGGGGTCCGGACGTGATGGCCGCAGGCCGGGAGAACCTCCTCACCCAGGCCGCCGAGTTCTTCCGGTCGGCGCGGATCGACCACTGGGCACTCGACGACGTCACCGTGCGGGAGCTCGGCGGGACCGCGGTCTGCTCCTACACCTGGGAGGAGACGGGCGAACACGGCGGGCAGCCGTTCGCGATGCGCGGCGTCGCCACCGACGTCCTGGTCGCCCGGGATGGCCGCTGGCTGCACCAATCCCACCACGTCAGCATGCTCCCCCCGACCTCGCCCTGAGCAACCCTCCCCGCCCCGCAGCCGTCCGGCATGGCCCGGCTCCGCGACAGCTCCCCCAATAGATCGGGTACGGGCTGCGCCGGGCCGATCCCGCGGCGGCGTCGAACTCGCTCGCATTCCATATGTTGCCGTTGGCCGCGACGTCCAGGGAAGACAGGAAATCGTCGAGATCGGCGCCGTCAGAGGAGGTCCCCTCCCGCGGCGTGTCCCCGGTGAGAACCACGCCGTCGTCGAGCGCGGACAGGAACGCCTCGTGGCCGTCGATCATCTTGTCTAGAGTGCGCTGAAAGCATAGGCCGAGGATTCGAACCGCTTGAGCAGCGCCGAACGCAGCAGCCCGGCGTTCTGCTGCTCGTACTGCTCCTCGTAACCGCTGCGTCGGAACCATGACGGAAAGGGCGCGCACCGGGAGGTCTGGGAGATCATGACCGGCTTGCTGCCCGTCTACCTGCCAGGTCCGGGGGAGCGGCCGCACTCCAGCCACACCCAAGCGCTCACCTTCGCCGGCGACGCCGCACGCTGGGCGGGCGCGCACGGCACGCTCCCCGTGGTCGCTGAGATCGCCGCGCGCAAGGGAACGAGCGGATTCGTCCGTACGGCCCGGCGCCTGCACGAGCAGCTCGGTCCCCAGAGTGGGTGATCCGCATTCTGATGACCCGGCACGATGCGCCGCCGCGTTCGGCTGAAACGACGGCGGCGCGGAGCGAACGTTGTCACGGTGGGGCGGTCGTTCACGACAGCCCCACCGTGGGGCGATCAGAGCGCCGTCGGGCCGTAGCGTGCGGCCGAGGCGCCGTTGACGCAGGCCCAGTAGCGGTCGCCGTACGACCAGTGCCACCACTCGGTGGGGTAGTTGACCAGGTCAACCGTGGCCAGGGCCTCGCTGAGGATGCGGCGATGCGCTCTGGCCTCGGCGGACACCGCCGTGCTGGCGGTGTGGCAGGACTCGGTGTCGGTGTCGTTGACCTCCGTGCCCAGCCACATCTCGTTCCCGTCCGTGTCGCACAGGGTCAGGTCGACGGCGGCTCCGGCGACGTGCGGGGCGACCTCAGGGGGAGAGATGTAGCGGCTGGCTCGCCGGTGGTACCAGTCGTGGTCCTGGCCTGGGTGAGCGACGCGGAGCCGGTCGACGTGGGCGTCGAAGTACCGCGCCTGCAGTTCGACCGTTCGGAAGCCTTCGACAATCAGGAAATACACTCCGGGTGGCAGCAGGGACTGCGCGGTGACCAGACGATCCACGACGCCGACGCGAAGGTGGGCGTAGGCGGCTCCGGTCTCGGCCATCCGCGGATCGACGCGCAGCGCCTGAACGGTGTGGAGATCGATCAGTGCTTCGCCGGACTCCTCGATCGGCATCCGGCTGATCTCGGGATCAGAGAGCAGGATCATTCTTGTCCTTTCGGTGGTCGCGCCTGGACAGCCCGATAGGCCGCCCGGTCGAAGATCGGACGGCCTATCGGGCTCTACCAAGCTGTGTGACGGGTCATTAGATGGTCTTGGTGCGGGTCTGGTCCCAGACGCCGGTGCCCGAGTCCCAGACATTGGCCGGCCAGTTGAACCCGCCGGTCTTGGCGGTCCAGGTGAAGAGGGCGGTACGGCCTCCGTCGTAGTTGTAGAAGCCGCCGATGTCGGTCAGCCCGTCACCGTTGAAGTCGCCACTGACCGGCTTGGTGCGGGTTTGCTCCCAGACGCCGACGCCGGAGTCCCAGAGCATGCTCGGCCAGTTGAAGCCGCCCACCTTGGCGGTCCAGACGAACAAGGCCGTCCGAGCCCTGTCGTAGTTGTGGAACCCGCCGATGTCGGTCAGACCATCACCGTTGAAATCACCGCTAACCGGCTTGGTACGGGACTGCTCCCAGCCGCCTGCACCGGAATCCCAG